>OZ242315.1:0-4800000 GCA_965207975.1 Candidatus Poribacteria bacterium
ATTCGGATCTGAGCTATAAGGCAGTACCGGCGATGGCATCAATGATGTATGCGCTGCAAATTCCTGAGATAGGCGGGGATACAATGTTCGCCAACATGTATCTAGCGTATGAGACGCTTTCAGTGGGGTTGCAACGGATGCTAGAAGAGCTTTGGGCGGTTCACGATTTCGGTCATGCCGATAAACGCTATTTTTCAAAGAGAGGGGAGGCGGCCCGGCTCAATGAAGCGGCGCGGAAAAAGACACCACCTGTTGAGCATCCGGTGGTCCGTACCCATCCGACAACGGGTCGTAAGGCGTTGTTCGTCAATCCCGGCTTTACATCGCGTTTTGTCGATATGACGGAGGAAGAGAGCGAACCCTTGCTAGAGTATCTCTTCCAGCACATCACTCAGCCTGCCTTCATCTATCGTCACCGGTGGCAGGTGAACGATCTAGTTTTTTGGGACAACCGCTGCACAATTCATCATGCCATTCGGGACTATGGTGAAGATACCCCACGGCACATGCACAGAACAACCATCTGCGGTGATAAACCGTCGTTAGTTCATTAGTACATTGGTTCATTAATCAACGAATGTATTAATGAGCCAGTGTGCAACAGTTGCAAACTAGTATCATTAGTTATCACTTAGTCTTAGCGCGTATAGAGAGAATTTTGCACTGTATCGGAGGAGGAGGGATTATGAAAGCGGCTGTCTTGTACGAGTTAAACCAACCGGTTGTTGTCGAAGATATTGAAATGGAAGGTCCGAAGAAAGGTGAAGTCCTTGTTAAGGTCGCCGCGACGGGGGTTTGTCATAGCTGTTACCATGCGGTCACCGGCAAAATCCGTTATCCTCTCCCGGCGGTGTTGGGGGATGAGGGAGCGGGAATTGTCGAGGAGGTTGGAGAAGGGGTCACTTTAGTGAAGCCGGGGGATCACGTAATTCTGTCGTGGGTGCCCTCCTGTGGATATTGTATCTACTGTACGCAAGGTTATTCCAATCTCTGCCTGAAAGCGAGGCAGAGCGAACGTGGACACCTCTTTGACGGCACGACACGGTACACAAAGAACGGGAAAGCTATCCACCATTTTGCGTGGGTCGCTTCCTTTGCGGAATATACCGTAATTCCCCAAGAGTCTGCCATACCGATTGACAAAGAGATTCCTTTAGACAAAGCTGCACTAATCGGTTGTAGCGTTACGACAGGGGTTTGTGCTGCAACCAACACCGCTGAGGTGCGTCCGGGGAGCAGTGTCGTGGTATTCGGTGCAGGCGGCATCGGCTTGAATGCCATTCAGGGGGCGGCAATAGCGGGGGCGGAAAAGGTTATTGCGGTAGACCTGCTGGATGCAAAGTTGGAAATGGCGCGGCAGCTTGGCGCGACCCATACCATCAACGCTAGCAATCTTGATCCGATTCCAGAGATCCAATCCCTGACAGATGGACTGGGCGCAGATTTTGCCATTGAAGCGATTGGGGTAAACGTGACCTTTGAGCAAACGATACGCGCCCTACGGCCGCGTGGGAAAGCGGTCTGGATCGGGGTTCCACCTCAAGAGCCGCTGTCTTTGGAGCCCGGCATACTGGGGGGTGAAAAAATGGTGATGACGAGCACCTACGGTTCAGCGCGTCCACGTGACGACATGCCTCGGCTACTTGCGCTTTATCGCGCTGGAGTCCTCAAATTGGACGAATTGATCAGCCGCACCTACCAGTTAGAGGATATCAACGAGGCCTTCGAGGATCTGCTCAATGGGGAAGTCGCTCGTGGCGTGATTCAGTTTTAAGAGCGGAGGTAGGTTTTTTCCATTGGACCATCTATAGCGATACGCTTCCGCTACACAGCAACACTTTCCAGCCACTCCTTGCTCACTTCAATCCCAAATCCCGGTGCATCGTTAGGGACAAGATGGCCATCCTTGATTACAACCGTTCCGGGGATTGCAACCATCTCTTCAGGGGGCACCCCCGGTGGCGAGACACCTTCGGAACGTTCGCCCCAGGCGATGGCGGGCATTGCAAAGGCGAGGTGTTGTCCGTAAGGGTAGTTCATACCGCCGTGGGTGATTACCGAGATGCCCGCAGCTTCGGCAAGGTGACAGATCCGAACGCACGAGGTGATTCCGCCCGCCCATAATACATCCGGTTGGAAGATATCCACCAAACGCTGACTGGCAGCCATTGAAAATGGCAGCGGCATATACCAATGCTCGCCGGTAGCGAGTGTCTGCCAAGGCAATCGCTGACGCACCTCAGCGAACCCCTCGAAATCTTCTGGGATCAGATAATCTTCTAGCCATTTTAAGCGGTAGGGTCTCAGCAGCTCAGCGAGCCGGACAGTATAATCCACATCCAGCGACAACCAGCAATCCAGCATCAGTTCTACGTCATCGCCAATCAGTTCTCGTGTTCTTGCTACCTCTGCCTCATTTTTATTGAGGCCCTCCAACCCATCAGCGGGTCCATAGGGCAGCGGGAGTTTGGTCGCCCTGAACCCCAACTCCATGTACCATTCGGTCTCGAATCCGGTGGAGTAGCAGAAGATACTTTCTTTCTGAGGTCCACCAAGAAGTTCATAGACCGGTCGATTCAACAGCTTTCCCTTCAGATCCCATAGGGCGAGGTCAACAGCACTGATAGCATAGCTTGTGAGTCCAGTGCTGCCGTAAGGGGTAGCCATCCGGAACATCATGTCAAATACCTTCTCCGTTGCCATGCAATTTTCGCCCACAAGGTGTCGAGCAAAGTGGTCGTTGATGACCTTTACTACCGGTCCCCCATTGATGGTGACACCAACACCAAAGGTGCCGTCTTCAGCGGTGATTACACAGCCGACTCGATTCCAGCTAGCTCCCGACGATGCCCGCCGTGTTCTGTAAGCGGGATAACGCGCCATTGGGCTTGGCGAATCGGGGCGATCTGGTGGCGGCAAACTCCGTGGCTTGGTTTTGGGGCTAGGCGTGATGTTTATCTCTGCGGCTTTTATCTCTTTAATTTTCATCTGGTCGTTGCCTCCATCGATAACCTTTGGTGTAAGTCAGCGCGGATGTCATTTCTGTATCCCTCAAGCGTCTAAGAGTTCATTGGATCTGTGAAGCCAAATTGTTTTCACGTTTCACTCGTTACCCCAAGGATATGACTCAATGCGGAATGACCGGTCGGCGAGTGGCAGGTCGACCTTAGCCCCGCCTCGCATTGAGGAACCGTGGATAGCGAAGCCTATCTCCGTTGCACGGCGCGCGTGTTCAATATCACAGGCGGTTCGTCCACCCGTCTGTACTGCCTGGGCCAAGTCGTTTACCATCGCTGTACCGGCGGGCCACGGTTCGGTTTCCTCCGGGAGATCTAATGGACGTAATCTCGCTCCAGATGGATCCTCTGCTGACCACAAGTAGCTTTCATTGGCATCGTCGAGGAGAAACAGCCGGCCGTTTTCGCCCACGACTTCAAAAGTCATTCCTGCGTTTTCGTGGCGACCATTTGGTGTGACGTAAAGCACCGCTCCATTCGCAAGCCCGATCTGGGCGTGACCGACCGGATCCATACGTCGGCGCGAATCGGGCGGTTCCGCTGAAACATCGTCCACCAAGCCATTGACCCACACCGGCTCGGCATCACCCGCTAAACCCAAGATCGCATCGTAGGAATGGCAGCCATGATTAATCAGATTGGACAGTGCATAGGCGGTGGCACTTGTAACCTCGCCGATGGCACCATCGGCGACCAACTCCCGCAGTGCACAATATCGGGGCATCCAACGACGGTCCAAGGCTAGAAGCAGCGGAACCTCTTGACATGCGGCTACAATACGATCCATTTCGTCCAAACTGGTAACAAGGGGTTTGTCACAGAGGATACCGCGCACCCCGGCTTGGACAGCTAACTCAATCTGATCTGCGTGCATCGTTTGGCGTGTGGCAAGACACAGTAGGTCCGGTTGGATTTCTCCAAGCATCTGCCCGTAATCGTGATAGGTCGGGATCTCGCCCCAGACCTCTCGCCAGCAATCCGCAAATTCTGTCCGGGTTTCTGCACCGAGGTCAAACACCGCTACTACATCTGTCTCAGGCACAGCGTGAAACGCAGTTGCAAAATTATGACTGCCTGGGGTCCGGTGCGTCATACGATGACCTCCGGCAACTGCGACGCGCAACTTATCTTGGCTTTGTCCCATTATTTGTCCCCTCATTCTTAGCTATTAGTTGAGATTCATCTGTTCTACCACGAAAATCCAGCACCTTCCGGCGCAAGGAAACAACCGTCAACGAAATGGTCCCGTTCCTCATCGGTCAATAGTCCCGTTTCCAGATACAACGTATTGGGTAGTGCACACAGGATATTCAGGTTTATCAGTCCTCCGCCATGTGTGCAGCACGGTACGCCAAATGCCGCTGCTAACAGACCGGTGGCAACACATTCCGAGAAGCCACCTAGGCGAGCGAGGTCCACCTGCACAATGTCTATCCCTCGACGGACGAGGAGCTCTTTAAACTCTTCCTTACCGTACAGATTTTCGCCTGTGGCGATGGGCATGGCAAGCCCATGAGCGAGTTCGGCATAGTCATCGTAGTTGTGAGCGGGCAGCGGTTCCTCAAGCCAGAAGACACCCATCTCTTGAAAAACCTGTCCACGACGCAACGCCTCAAACACTGTGAGTGTCTGGTTGGCATCCACCATAATCGTTATATCTGGACCAATCTCCGCCCGAATCGTTTCTAGCCGTTGGATGTCCTCCTCCAGCGTTGGAGAACCTACCTTGACCTTCACAGCCTTGAATCCCTGTTCGGTAGATTTCGCGCAGACCTCCTTGAGTTCGTCAAGATCTAAGTGCATCCAACCGACCATTGTATAGGCGGGTACTCGATCTTTCGCTTGACCCACAAGGCGGTGCGCGGGTTGCCCTGTCTCCTGTCCAAAAATGTCCCAGAGTGCGACATTCACGGCTGTGAGGGCATACATCGTCATGCCGTGGATAGCGTGTTCTTCCAGTGCCCACTTTAGGTCTTCATGGATCAGTCGAATAGCAAGCGAATCCCGTCCCACAAGCAGCGGCGCGACCTCCTCATCAAGCATAGTCTGGAGCGTATGGTTCGCACCCCGAATTGAGGAAAAGCCAACCGATGAACTACCGACGAGACCTTTATCGGTGTGAATTTTGACGTGAACCCGTCCCGGATGCCTGTTAGCACGAAGGGCATCGGTAATTGGACGCTCCGGCGGTGGGGCGATATACAATTCGGTTTCAAGACGAGTGATTTTCATTGTTGTCCTCCTTGCGCCTTTGGGTTAAATTTTCAGCACTAGTGCACCAATGGACTAGAAAGGTTTTACGACAAAATATCGCTCACAAACTTCAAGGTCGCTTTGGTGTTTCTGTTGATTTCATCCACCGTTGTTCCACCAACGCATTCGACATATAATGGGCCCTCAAAACCGCCACTGACAAGCCCATTAAGGACCGTCTCAAAATCAACGAGGCCTTCACCCGGTGTGACCATCACATCCGGCACACCCCCCTCAACGACACAATCCTTGATAATCGTTGTGGTCACTTTCGGTGCAGCGACCGCTACATCGGTTTCGGGGCGAAGATCGCCTTTGGTGTAATAGATGATATTGCCCGGATCGTAGCAGATCCCAAAAGCAGAATGGTTTACTTTTTCATCAGCGTCAATGAGATCTTGGACTGTAAGGCTGATTCCGCCATGCGGTTTCATGGTAATGTTGACCCCCATCTCCGCCGCATGCGGCGCAGCCTGACGCATCAGCTCGAAGTAGTCCGCGTAGTGCGCTTCGTTTCCCGTGCCACAATCGAGCAGCCACTTCGTGCCGAGCGCAGCGGCGTTATCAATGAGTCGTTTGTAGTCATTGATAGCAGCTTCCAAACCGAGATTCAGTTTCGTACTGCCGATTAGCATGGAAGGGGTCAATCCAGCAGCGGCTGCAGCTTTACGAGTCTCTGCGATTTCCGCATCCGTGCTATCCGCCTGAACAGGAATCTGACCGGCGTTTGCGAACACCGCAACATCGGTATACCCAGCAGCCGCGATATGCTCACATGCTTCGGCAAATGTGAGTGAACCATAGGGACGGGTGGTGCAGCCTATTGTATGTTTCATAACTTCTCCTTTCAAGAATTGAATGTTCCTATATTCATCCGAGGATTTAACGCATATTTGGTGCGAGCCAGCCTTTCCATTCAACCCTCCGAGGGAGGCGGTATGTTTGCGGAAGCAGGGGTAGGGTTCGAGTAAAGCTGTTGATAGATGATATAGCTGTCAATAACCTTTTTGATGTGACGGCGCGTTTGGTCTATCCCGATATCTTCGATGAATTCATCTAGATCCGGGATCTGCTTTGCCTTTATCCATCGCCGCATCCGACCGGGACCGCCGTTGTACGCGCCTGCGACCAGGGCGTGATCGTTGTCAAACTGATTCATCAAACTTTTCATGTACCATGACCCCATCTGAATGTTAATATCTGGATCATACAGCATCTTTGTGTTGAATCGAGGAATTTTAAGACGGCTTGCGAACTCGGGTCCATTCGCCGGCATGATCTGCATCAGTCCTATCGCACCTGCGTAGGAAACAGCATCAGCGTTATACCGACTCTCTTCGCGAATCATAGCGGCGACAAACAGCGGGTCAATTTCGTAGTTTGTCGTATGTTTTTGAAGGAGGTCGGTATAGTAAAGTGGATAGAGAAGTCGATAAAGTTCTACCGGTATGGCGTTGTTTGTCCCACGTAGCGGTCGGAAATTTGATAACCTATCCGCATATCCGTGCGCTTGTTGAAACTTCTTGAGTTTTTCAAGGCATAAAATAAGGTTATAGTAGTTATCCCGAAGATTTGAGTTGTCGCGCTTGACGAGTCCTCCCAGTTCAGTCAAGGCATCCTCAAAAAGTTTGAGACGCATCAGTTGTGCTACACGAGGCGTTTTCTTAGATCCGATATTTTTCCAAGCAGGGCTGTCCAAGGTAACACGGACACGAGGAACCGCTAGGGTTTCCTGTTTGGCTGAAACATCCAGCTTTGATTGGAGACGTTTCAGATGTTCTTTTGCAGCTCCGCTGTAATACCAGTGATTTGCCGCCACGATTTCGCTATATACTGCCGCCGCTTCCTTTAACCGATTTTGACGTTCATGGGTTTTTGCTATCCAGAAGCGCGCCGCTTTAGCCCAACTATCGTGTGGAAAACCTTTTTGCAAAGTTGTGAAGGTTTCAATGCACTCTGCGTATCGTTTGTTCCTGAATTGAATCCAGCCAATCCGCCAGTATGCTCGTGGCAACCGGTCGCTGTTAGTGTATTGGGTCGTCAAACGACGGTAGGAAGCGATGGCTTTGTTATACTGTTTCTCGTTTTCCTGCACCCATCCAAGATCATATAACGCATCGTCCGCTAATGCACTCCAGTTGTATTTTTCGACGAAATCAATCAAATGCTTTTCAGCCAATTGTGGCTGTCCCTTGCGCCGATAGCAAAGCGTCGCCTGGTAGAGTGCACGAGTGAGATAGCCACTCGCTGGGTAGAGAGAAACAACTTTGCCGTACTCCTTAAGTGCCAAATCATATTTGCGCTGGCGGTGGTATGCACGACCGATATAGTAGGTGGCACGTGCAGTAATTTTGTCTTTATGACCGGCAGCAGTTTTGCGAAGCTCCGAGCGTGCACTCGTCAACTGGCCACGATTGAATCGCACCATGGCGTGGGTCATGCGTTGATTACGGGTAATCTGGAGTTCTGGACGGCGTGCAACTAATTTTTGAAGAGCGTTTGCCGAACTGAGTGCGATAGTGTCTGCGTTATTTGCATGAATAAGCTGTTGATAGGTGTCTTGGGCTTTCGTCCAATCACCCAACTTTTCATGGGTCTTTGCAGCCTCATAGGTTGCTCTCCTGACATAACTGTTTTTTGCATCAGCGATAAGCCCTAAAAAGCCTTTGAGTGCCGTGGCGTAATTACCTGCGTCATACTGGGCTTTGGCGAGTTCGTACTTTGCGCCAGCAAAATGAAAACTTTGTGGATGTTCATCGATCAACCGTTGATACCAGATGATAGCGTTTTGATTGTCTTTCATCTGTCCGTATGCTTTTGCCAGATGGTAGACAACATAATCTGCCAGGGGATATGTTGGGGAAGCTGCGTGCGTATAGTGTTCAATCGCTTTTGTCCATTTCTTGCCCTTTTCGTAACAGTAAGCAAGCACATGATGGATTGCCTGTTTCTCTGGTTGTGTTGGTTGCGTTTTAAGTAAACCCTCCAAACTCCGAGCGGCTTGAGCATAGTTTCCCTGATCGACAAGGGCGAGTGCCTTTTCAAAAGAAACCTCTGCAAACGACTGTGGAATTATACAGATAGTGAGGACAATAGGGAGTAGATAACTGTACAGATTTTTTTTCGGCATATCGGGACGGCGGTTAGGGGCAAGACCTATCAACTCAAAAGCGATTCAAGCGGTTATAAGTTATCTTCAAGCAGCTGTTGTACCGTTGGATTGTTGGGGGCTTGCTCCTGAATCCACCGAATTACCTCCTTCATATTTTTGGGACATTTCTTTTTTTGAAACGCTTTTGCAAGGTGGATACCGGTATTGATAAGGGTTGTTTTAACTTCGGTATCACCGAGGGTAAGGTCTAATGCAGCACGATATTTGGCTTTTGCTTTGAGATGTTCATTGCGGCCGATTAAGCAGTGCACGAGGCTATTTCGTACAAGTGCCAGATTATTCACCGCCATTTGGGGATTATTAGTACGGTTAAGTTGTGCCTCAAACTGCGATTCGATACTTAGCAGATTCTGGTAAGCAACCTTGTCTTGTGGGGCATCGGCAAGAGCCGTATCGAAAATCCCCAACGCTTTCAAGGGCTGCTTCTTCATCAAATAAAGATACCCAATTGTATTATAGATTCCTGCACCCCGATCGGATTCCGGGATACTTTCAAATGCCTTGAGTGCGTCCGTATATTTCTTTCGATTCAGAAAATAGTTCCCGCGTTGAATCTGAAGGTTGACCAACCCCGTTTTGGCTTGAAGGTTATCTGGCTCAAGTTCCAGAATCTCCTCAAATATCCTCCGTGCGCTGTCGAAGTCCTTTGCATGTTCGTAGACATACGCGAGGCTCAAGCGAAGGTTGATGTGCGCCGGGGCTAGTGCAAGTCCCGCTTCAAGCCGCGTAATCGCTTGGGCGTAACGCTTTTGGTGGTCGAGGATCTGACCGTATTTATGATAGACCGCGATGAGGTTGTTCCGCGCTTGCGGATTCTCCGGAGCGGCAGTAAAAGCTGCATTAAATTCATGAATAGCCTGTGGGTAATCTCGCTTTTGAAAATATAAATCCCCTAGCAAACTGTGGACATCAAGGGCACCTGAATCAAACTCAAGGAGTTCACGATAGGCTTCGATTGCCAAATCTAAATTTCCCTGTTCGCGGAGTGTATTCGCTCGTTTCCAGTACAAATCCGTGAGATTAGTTTTCACACTGGCAAGGTCGGGCATCAATTGACGGGCTTGCTGATAGACATCAATCGCTTCTTCCCAACGTTGGGATTGAGTCAACTGTACACCGAGATTGTTGTAGGATCGGGCGAGGTTTTGCTTGGCATCTGTGTCGCCGGGATTAAATTGCAACCCTTTTTTGTATTCCGCAATTGCGTTTTGGTGGTCTCCTTTTCTTCCGTACACCTCCCCTGTCAGATTATACAGTGTCGAATCGGTTGGATTCAGTTGGAGTGCCTCTAAAAAAAACGACATTGCTGCCGAATAAGTTTCATCCGCTAGTGCAGCAATGCCCTGCTCACGATAGAGTTGGTATAGATTATTTTTGGATGGTTGATAGCGCGGGTTAATCTGGAGCGCGGTCTTGAAGGCTGCGATGGCTTCGTCAATTCGCTGATTTTGATAGTACATCACGCCGGCGGTGTTATAGCCCTCTGGCGATGCCTCCCAATTGAGCATCTTTTGAAGATGGACGAGTGCCTCCTCTCTACGTCCGCTTTTCTGGTAGGCCTGGAGAAGTTTTTCGTTGGCTTGCGGAAAGGTCGGGTCAAGTGCCAAACAGGCTTTGAAATTTTCAATCGCTGCGTCCACTTGGCCTTTATCAAAATTAACGGTGCCGAGGAGATAGTGGCTCCGGAGGTGTTTTGGATTGGCTTCAATCTGCGTTTTGAGAATTGCAATTGCATCTTCATGTTGAGGCGTGTGGAGCGGGGTTGCGTACACTTTTTGCAACGTCGCCTTATCTCGATCTGTCGGCCGTTGTGCCGTTGCTGCGAAGAAAAACACATCCGCTGAATCCGGACTGTGCCCCCACAGTCCAATTGCGTGCCCCAGTTCATGGAGACAAACGGTTCGCATCTTTTCCTGAGAAAGCAAAGCTGCCGAACCTCTTTCCCGCAACGATAAAACCACATCTACCTCAAAATCAGTTTCCGAGAGTCGGCTGAGCTCCGTCCTGCCGAGTGCGGTGTCGATAATCCGCGTCAATCCACTCCGCTGCCACCGTACACGAATGTCTGCGTTGGCGGTTGACGCTACCTCCTGGAATTGTATTCTCCCATCAGCGGCGGCTTCCCATTCGCGCATGGCATAGCGGAAACTTTCTAGATACGTTTCAACTCCCTTAACCCCAATAGGCATCGGTGCGATATGGACACGGATTGGCATTTGGGTGAAACGGGTAATTTTCCCGTCAGAGAAGACCGTGATATGGTTGAAGTAGTCGTCCGCAGGGGAAGCGGGGGCAGCAATCGAGAGGAATATCAGAATTGAGAGAATGAAAACGGGGTGTTGACGTTTCATAACGGGGGTCTCCTATACATGATAGGTGCGTGACCATACCGTGCCGCTGCTTTGAATCAGATAGATATCAAGGTGCTTTAGTTCTGTGGGGGCGGCACCTTGTACTTTGGGTCCGTAAAGTATTTGGACCCATTAATTTGATGAATCCGCCACTTGGGTGACTTGCTTGATTTGTTTGTCAAGTAAAAAGACGCTGGCCGTATAACACACGCGAACGAGCCGGGGTCTTGAAAGAACATAGGTCCTGTTGCACTTGCTTCCTCCCAGGGAGCCTGTATATCCTTGGGACGAATGTAAAAGTCTGTCAGTTCCCATTCGTCCTTTGAATCGTCCTTGCAATCCGTTTTTGTCCACTTAGTTTGAAGAAAACCTTTAATATTATTCCAACCATGGGAAGTCCCAGTGAGAGTTCCCCATTCGATTCCTTGTGATGTATCCAAGGTTTTCGTGAGGGTACTCATATCCTCTTCCCTATAGGCTTTAATAAAGTCACTGTAAACCTCTTGGATTGCTGCTATTTTTGCTTCAAAATCGACCTGTCGGGTCGCTACTTCTTCGTCTGGCACATGTTCTATGTATGACTTTCTGATGTAGGGTGCTGTCGGAAAAAAGAAAAATTCGGTGAATTGGAGTCGGTCAGTAACTTCCTCGTCATCAACAGCACTACAACTCAGGAGGTGTGCAAACGCAACGATCAGGAGTAACATGGTCGTAGCGGGACTTAAAATTCTTTGGCTCATGTTAAGAAATAGTGCAAAGAAACCGAGTTTTGCCGTCCGTTCCGAGACCAGGGAAAAAACTCGGTTTCTCTTTGCATTTTGCACTTTCTTTTGATATGAACCAATTCTTTTTAGGCACATAAATTTCATCCTACAAAACATGCTAGTAGGCAAGGGCGTTAAGAGTCACTAAATAAGTGACAATTTCATCGGCGAATTTTATCTCAGTTATGTCATCAAAGTGTATCCTGTTCGCGTGCCCGAAACTCACTGTAAAATCAACGGTCAGGTGAGGTGAGAATTCGTAACCGATTCCGCCTGATGCAGCCAAACCTGTTTGTCTTGCTTTTTCCAATTTGAAGGGGGGCTGCCATGTGGTGAGGACCGCGAGTCCGAGAGTACCGACCAAGTAAAAATCGACGTTTCGGAGCGGAAAGTACATTATGCCGGCACCGGCACTTCCATTGGCAATCATAGTATCCCGATAGAGATGCGATAATGGGAGCCATGAGATACGACTGGTATAGTAGAGAAGGAACTGATCTGACAGACCGTGTCCGATTTTGAGCTCTGTTGCAAAGGCAGATTTTGTCTGACGCGGATCTGGCCAGCTGCCTTCATACGTATCTCCCCAATAGGCTGCCAGTGGTACTGCAAAGTTGGTGTAGCCAACGCCGGCACCAATACCACAAATGAAGCCTTTGCGTCTGCCAAGGAGACTTTTGGTGCCAGGGGACGGCTCCTGCTCTTTGTCAATGACAATAATACTTGTGTCTCCCGTAGGCGGTTCCGTGGGTGATATCTGGTTCTGGTCTTGCCCTTCGTTAATGACGCTTTTGTCTGCCGCATTGGAGGCGTATCCATGTTGCGCGATGAAAAAAATAAAAAAAGCGGCAACTAGTCCGAAATAATATAATTGCGAGACGTTTGGTTTCACCCTGTTTTTTCTCATGATGGATGCTGGTGGCTGCTTTCAAAGTTCAAGATATAGGGTTAAACGTTTAAGAAGCTGATGAGGTATATTGATATTTTATCAAGTCTGCAATCCCCGATAGATTAAGCCTCCTGTAATCAACGCAATCAGCAGAAAAAGAACCCCGGCACCGTAAAATCCCAAGAGCAATTTGCCGAACCCAAACAGTGTACAATAGACAAATGCCGAACCCAACATCCAGTTGAACAGTGCTGGTGTGCCGTTTTCTGCAATCGGTTGGGGGTTTGCGAGGCTGGGGATGCGTCCCCACCAACCTCCATTCGGTCGGACCCGTTGATAGAACGCAATTAACCTCTCTTCTGAAACAGGGGCGGTCGCCAGAGTTGTGACGAACCAAATGAGTGTCGAAGTCGGAACGATGATTAGCATCTGATAGGCGAAGTTATCTTTTGTCTGGGGCAAGGTGAACACAATCGCTGATACAATCGCGGAGGTGACCATAGCAGCAATCTCTGACCACGCATTAATCCGCCACCAGTACCACCGCAAGATCTGCACGAGTCCGATCCCTGCGTTGAGAGCAATCAGGAATTTCCACGCCCCCGCAATCGAATTCATGAATAAGCTGGTCACGCCTGCAACAAGCATAATCAGCACCACTGAGATTCGAGAAGCAACCACGTAGTGCCGGTCGTCAGCCTCTGGTTTGAAAAAGCGTTTGTAGAAATCGTTGACGAGATAAGAGGCTCCCCAGTTAAGGTGGGTGTCAATCGTTGACATAAACGCTGCGAGAAACGCTGTGAGCATTAAACCAAGCAATCCTGTGGGCAGATATTCGAGCATTAACTTCGGATAACCCGCTTCCGGATCGCTCAGGTTTGGATAGACAACCATCGATACGAGGGCAACTAGAATCCAGGGCCAAGGACGCAACGTATAGTGTGCGATGTTGAACCATAGCGTCGCAAGCAATGTGTTCCGTTCGTCCTTCGCTGCGAACATCCGTTGGGCTATGTATCCGCTGCCATCGACTCCGTTTGCCGCCCACCACTGAACCCCGAGGTAAACGCCAAAGGTTAATATCGCCATCTCGCCGGCACCAAAATCCGGAAAGAAGTGCAGAATCGAGTGATCTGCGCCATGTATCTCCGACAGCTTAGTCTTCAGGGTGCCAATACCGCCAATCTTGGCGACGGCGATAATTGCTAACGCAATTGATCCGACCATTGCCATGCCGAATTGGACCAAGTCCGTTATGACAACCCCCCAAAATCCTGACAGCGCACAATAGATACCAGCAATTAACATGCACGCTAGGACGACAAGCACCTTCGATGTTCCGGTGTCGGGTAGATTAAAGGTCAATACGATAATCTTCTGCATTGCCAAAATCACCCAGCCCATTGTGATACAATTAATTGGTAATCCGATGTATAAAGCGCGAAAGCCTCGCAGCAAACTGGCTGATCTGCCGGCATAACGCAATTCCGTTAATTCAACGTCGGTGATAACCTCCGCCCGTCGCCAGAGTCGGGAGAACAGGAATGTTGCTAACATTCCGCTCAAGACCATGTTCCACCATAGCCAATTCCCTGCAATACCGTCCTTGACGACGAGGCCCGTGACCGCCAACGGTGTATCCGCAGCAAACGTCGTTGCGACCATTGATGTACCTGCAAGCCACCACGGCAAATTTCTACCGGAGATGAAAAATTCGTTAATATCCCTCCCAGCACGTTTAGAATAGTAGATACCGAGTCCAAGTGCAAAAACGATATAACTAATGATGATTGCGCCGTCAATGGGTGAAAGTTTCATTTAAGGTCAGTCTCCTTATTTTTACTAGGACTTACGCAGTTGAACGGTAAAATCCAATCCCTTCCGCTACGCGGAATCTATATCTCCATTTCAATGCCCCACCGACACGATTCGGCAATTTGGCAGGGCCCTGTCAGGTCTAAAAAAATATTTCAACCACGCATCGGGGTGTTATCATTAGTGGATGCCCCCCTGAACCCCGATGGGGCCTAGCTTCAGAGCGTTTGTAGATTTTTACCACCCTGCAGAAGGTGCGCCCAAACGGCTTTTTGACCTGACAAATACGCCCTATTTATGAACCGTTTTTGATTGAAATGGCACCATAACCTCGCCAAATGTCAGGGATTTGTCAGGTCCCTGACAGGTCAAAACTCTGAAGTGCGTAAGTCCTGTTTAGAATTCACCATAATTGAGAGAAACTCACAGGTATGGTTCTATTAATGCCAACGCTATGCCAACGAAAAAAAGGGTCAGGATTGGGAAATCTGTCGCCGTTGGGCGAGCTTGCAACCGACAGTAGGTATAAATGCTGGAGTGCAATGTATGGTATAATGACAAATGGATAGCATGGGGGTCAACAGTTTATATTATACTCTGATATCTGGTCAGACGCAATATCGTTATGGTGAAATTAAGGCTATCTCGTGTTGGAATTTGAAGATTCCTCTCCGTTCCGAGGGCTCCGATGAATCGGAGGAGTCTTCGATCTACAGGAGAACTAAATGTTCCTATATTCACAGCAGTATGCCTACTACTTTCAACTTAGGCCACAAGTACAGATCGGGAAACGTGTACCCACGAGAGGTAGGAAGTCGGGGTTTGGAGATCTCTCCTACAAGAAAATTAATGCCCCTAGATTTCGCTTGCTACCTGTCCACAAATTTGCTAAAATAAATCCATAACTCGTCGGATTGTGAAAGCAATTTCTGACCATTCCGATTGTTTATGCTTGAGAATATGGCACAGGAGATTCGTATGAGAGATGAACCGTTAAGATCTATTCATGTGGGCATAGGGGGCAGGGGCACTTGGCCCATTGATGTTGTGACAGCCGATCCAAATTGGGAGCCTGTTGCCTTGGTGGATGTCGATGAGACCGCCCTCGAAAGTGCCCGCGAGAAAACAGGACTAGGGGAATCTGCTTGCTTCTCAAGCCTTGAAGAAGCAACCAAAGTGGTTGATGCCGATGCTGCGTTGATCTGTACCCCAACAGAGACACACGCCCCTTTCGCACGAATGGGGTTTGAAGCCGGTTTGCATGTCCTTGTCGAAAAGGGAATGACAACCGACCTCGCTTTGGCGAAGCAGCTGGTCAAGGATGGAGAGGCAAGCGGAGTCAGATTCTGTGTGGCGCAAAATTATCGCTATCAACCGCTGCAACAAACGATAAAGGGAATCCTTGATGAGGGAACTTGCGGACCGCCCGCGATTGTTGACCTTATCCATCACCGCTATCGTCCGGCCCCACGCACGCTCAACTATCTCAATGCGATGATTTGGGACATGAGTTGCCACCACTTTGATAACCTCAACTTCTGGTTTGGACCGGTTCAAACAGTGATTGCGCGGACGTTCAACACACCTTGGAGTCGCTATCCCTACGACTCAGGGGTTTATGCAATCCTTGAGTACGAAAACGGAATGGTGTGCAATTACGGCGTAACGCACTGCGCCCAAAACAGTTCATATCACCTACGGATGCAGATGTCCGGGGGCACGCTCAGAGCGTACGACGTGGAAGGAGTCGAATTTCAACCGACGGGCGACGGTGAACCTAAAACGATTGAACCGCTGTCTTTACCGCGCAGTGAGCAGCTCGTACTTGATGCGTTAAGGGAGTATATCTGCGACGGGGTTGAACCGGGTATCTCAGGTAGGAATAACCTTCAAACGCTTGCCCTCTGTCAAGCAACGTGCGACGCTGCAAGTACCGGTACAGCTGTCCTGATCGCGGATCTGCTTGAAGAATAGGGACAAAAAACGTTGGCAATCAATCTGTTGGTTGTTGTAAATTTTTGAAAGAATCGCGATGTCGGCTAGAACCAAACATTCATACCGAGATTTTACCTTAATCACCAACCCAATTTCGGGAAAGGGCAAGGCGACTGTAGTTGCTGAACAAGCGTTTCAGCGTCTCACGGCTGAAGGTTACACGGGGCAGGCGGAGTTGACCACTCAGTCCGGTGACGCGGAACGGATCGCGCGGGAGGCTATTGAAAATGGTTCTCACTGGATTATAGCATGTGGTGGTGATGGCACAATTCATGAGGTAGTCAACGCGATTGCAGAGAAGCCGGATGTGATACTTGGCGTTCTGCCGTGTGGGAAGGGAAATGATTTCGCAGAAGCGTTGAAGATTCCTACAAAACCTGTGGAGGCGATCGAAGTGCTTTTGAAAGGGGCTACGCGGCAGGTTGACCTCGGCAAAATCGGAGACCACTATTTTGATACGATTGTAACATGCGGGTATGATGCTGAGGTGGCTCGACGTGTTACGGAGGAGGGCGCGCCTTTTTCTGGGACAGCTGCTTATGTGTATACGGCAATCACGACGCTTTTTCGCTATCGATCGCCTGTGGTTCGTCTTGAAGGGGACTTCGGGTCCTACGAAGGTGAAATCCTGCTGACTGCCACCGGCATCACAGCCAGTTATGGCGGTGGAATGAAAATCGTGCCAGAGGCAATTATAGATGATGGGTTATTTGATGTATGTATTATCGAACCCGTTCCCCATCGAACCGTTTTGCGCTTGCTTGTTACCCTCTTCTGGGGAGGACATGCCGGACATCGTGCCGTCCGGATGCACCGCACAAAGTCGTTGACCATCGAAACAGATCCACCGATACTCCTTTATGCGGACGGAGAACGGATTTGCTACACCCCTGCGACCGTTGAAATAGTTGAACGTGGTCTGACTGTTATTGCACCTGCGGAGTGATATAACAACCGTTTGCAAGGTTCAAAAGTTCCGCCGAGATTTACCATAGTCGCTGTGCAGCGAGCCGTTCTTCATCCAATTCTACCCCTAATCCAGGTCCCTCTGGAACGATGATATGTCCCGCTTCGTAACGCACCCGTTCCTTGACAACCTGTTCGTAGTAAACTAGGGGTCCTGCGGGATAGCACGGAAAATCTATATTGGGCATCGCCGAGGCTAGATGCGCTCGTGCTGCGGTGCCGATGGAGAGCTCTACGGTGCTGCCCATTAGTGTTTTAATGCCGAAAAGTTCAGCCAATCCAAACACCTTTTGACAAGCGGTCATCCCCGAATATCCCACGCCGAGATTGAAAACATCTACCGCTTCGTGCCGCGCCAACCGTACTGCTACAGGAGCTTCCGACGAATGCTCGCTGATTGGCACATCTACCGCTTGCTTCACTGCAATAAAGTCCTCGACCGGGGCGTTCTGGCGTCCTTTGACCGGGGATTCGACAAGATTTGGCTTGAAGGCTGCAAAGCGATTGATGACGTCAATCGCGGTTTCTACGTCAAACCGTCCGCTCGCGTCTAGGGCGTTAATCTCGACCCTGTTCCCCCAACGCCGCCGAAGTTCAGAAAGGAACCGTTCGTCCAGCGTGAGGTCCGCACCAAAATAGTAGCGGATTGTTGGGTGCCCTTGATCCTGCAATTTTTTGATGCGCTGCAGGTTCGATTCGACATCCGCTTCGATCTGGCACGGAGCGAGAGGATAGGCGAAAGGAATTCGTTCCCGGTATTTGCCACCAAACAGTTGGCAGATTGGCACGTCCAATGCTTTACCAATGGCATCGTGCAGCGCGATGTCAATTCCAGCGAGGACCTGATGCTCCCACTCCTGGCCCTCCAGATCCACTTGGATTGCGGTCAGGTCAAACAGGCTGCGTCCAACAAGTAACGGTTCTAACCTAGTTGCTAACCCATTGACCGTCTCCGGGCTGAGGTCGAAGTTAACATCGGACATCTCTCCTAAGCCCGTGATATTGGCATCGGTTTGCAGGCGAACGATAATGTGGTGGGAGATTGCCTTCTCCGAATCGGAAGGACAGGTTCGCCCCATTTCGCGGGTTGAGTAAATGGGAATCAGTTCAATATCTGTAATCTGCATGTTTGCTCCTAGTTACGTGATGCGTGAAACGTGATGCGTGAGTTGGTACATAATGGGTTTCCGAATTAACGAACCAGTGAACTACTAAACAAATGAACTCTTGAACTCAATCTCCTCACCAATTCGCAGCAAAGATTTTATACTCTTGGGTACTCACAGAGGAAATAATTGATGAAAACGAAATTGATACGCTGCGTTTGTCCAGCATTTGTCTTGATGTTAGCTATGGTTAGTTTGCACAGCGCGCAAGAAGCTGAGACAGAAGTTCAGCCACCAGATCTCCGTACGCGCAAGTCTGGCAGCGATTGGGCTCGTTTCTTGGGTCCAACAGGAGACGGCAAATCCCCCGAAACATCCCTTCTTACCTCATGGCCGCCGACCGGCCCGCCCGTCGTTTGGGAAAAGAAAATCGGAACCAGCTACGGTGCGCCAACCGTTTCTCAAGGACGTTTGTTCATGTTCGATCGCCACGATGGATCGGCTCGTCTCACCTGTATGAAAAGCGAAACAGGCGAAGCATTGTGGCGATTTGAGTATCCGACAGACTACGAGGACCTATACGGCTATAATAACGGGCCTCGAACCTGTCCAGTCGTTGATAGGAATCGTGTCTACATCTTTGGGCCTGAGGGTATGTTGCACTGCGTGACTATTTCAGATGGTAAACCGTTGTGGAGCGTGGATACCCCCGCGAAATTCCACGTCGTCCAGAACTTTTTCGGTGTCGGATCTGCCCCAGTGGTTGAGAGTGAATTGTTGATTGTTCAGATTGGCGGCTCACCGCCGGGGCGTGCCAAAACTCTACTCGATACCCGCAATCCCGTTCAGGGAAATGGCAGCGGCATCGTTGCTTTTAACAAGTGGACCGGCGAAGTTGTTTACCAGATCACCGATGAACTGGCAAGCTATACAACCCCAACGCTTGCGACAATCGACGGCCGCCGATGGTGTTTCACCTTTGCCCGTGGCGGCTTAGTTGGCTTTGAGTCTCTCACTGGAACGGTGGACTTCCACTACCCGTGGCGTGCCAAAAAGTTTGAATCCGTCAACGCTTCCAATCCGGTCGTCGTTGAGGATCTGGTGTTTATCAGCGAAACGTACGGTCCGGGTAGTTCGCTACTGAAAGTCCGTCCAGGTGGATACGAGGTGGTCTGGAAAGATTCCGAACGTCGTCGTAACAAAGCGATGCAGCTGCATTGGAACACTGCCATCCATCACGAAGGTTATCTCTACGGTTACAGCGGACGGCATTCCAGAGGATGCGAGCTGCGCTGTGTCGAGTTGCGAACAGGCAAGATAGCTTGGTCGCATCGTGTTGATGAACGCGGCTCGCTGCTCTACGCTGATGGACACTTCGTGAGCTTGGGTGAATACGGCACATTAATGCTGATTCGTCCTACTCCTGAAAAATTCGACCTTGCGTCCAAAGTCCAACTCATCGACGAACATGGCAAACAACGAATCAAATATCCGGCTTGGGCGGCACCGGTTCTCTCAAATGGGTTTCTCTACCTCCGTGGAAAAGATCGTCTGGTCTGCTTGGATCTAATGCCTTAAGACGAGCAATGAGTCGCTGAAGCAGTATATCATTAATCAATCCGTTCCCCTGCTTTCCCATTCACTAATAGACGGATAGAACGTCCAAACGTATGGACAAACAACTCTCCCTTCTCTTGCAGATGCCATCTTTCTAACAGACAGTCGTCGAACGATCGCACATTAATTTCAATCGCGTCATCATAAATCTTCACTTTCAGATCTTCAACGATTGATTTATGTTGATGGTCTAAGGCATCAGCAATCCGCAAAATGGCAGCCAGCCGGGTCACCTGTTCCTTTTCAGTATACGAAAGCCGCTGAAAATGAAAATGGGAGGACTTGTTTGGGTCAGGAAATGCTTTGCGATGATAGCGGGCGATATTGGCAACTAGTTCGAGCTGCTTTTCATTGAGTCCAACAATCTCCGAATTCCGTATCAGGTAGTAGGAGTGTTTGTGATGGGACAACGGGTTGACATACCCGCCGATTTCGTGGAGTGCTGTCGCCACACTCAAGAGCAGCCGCGACTCTGAAGACAGGTGATGTATCGGTTGCAGTTGATCAAACAGCAACTCCGCCAAGTAACGGACCTGTTTGGCGTGTCCTAAATGGAAGTGATACTTGTTGCCCAGTGCCATCGCTGCCTTGATAATCTCTGTTTCTTCGGATGTCACGTCCCATGAGTTGCGGTGGCGATCCGCCATCTCCGCAAGTAACCCGTCCTTGAGTCCAACATTTGCGGCATAAAGCCCCCGCGCCCCGATAACATTGCTCACCACCTCTGTGAGAACAAGACCCGCTGGCAAAATAACGTCCGCCCGATCCGGTGCCATGTCATAGCGTTCCATCCGTTCCCCCACACTGAGTCTCGAAGTCTCTCTGACAAAACGTTGGAAATCTCGCAGTGGGATAAAACGAACGTCTCTGGGGAACTCGTTGTTATCTGGATCTAGAACACCAAGCTGCTGCCCAAACTCTTCGACATTTCCGCCGGTGCCAAGCACTATATCAATTTCGTATTGGTTGATTGCGTCTAAGGTGGTTTCGAGTAGTTGCTCCATGTATGCCCGGAGCAGCAAGATCTGTAGGTCCGAGATAGTATCCGTTCGCAGGAAGGTCTCTTGCAGCCGCACTGTTCCTAACCGAAGGCTGTTGGAGTAGATGATTGAGCCGTGATCGATGACATCAAATTCAACACTTCCTCCACCGATGTCGATGACTAAGGCAACCCTATTCTGGATATCGACCTTGCGAGTTACCGCAAGTTGGACGAGGCGCGCTTCTTCGCCCCCTGAGATGCGTTCCAACTGCACACCGGAGCTATTGTAGATGCGGTTTACAAGGTTATCGCCGTTGATGGCTTCGCGGGTTGCACTGGTCGCAATGGCGCGTGTGGTGTGAACCTTCATCTCCTCAATGACTTGGCGGAATTCACCAAACGCCGCGATTGCTTTTTCAATCGCCTCATCGTTTAGAAATCCGGTCAAGAAAACTTCGTGTCCTAGACGGACGGGTGCCCGATGTTGATATACCTCCTCAATAGTTCCATCAGATTTTACCTCAACAATTTTTAGCCGAATCGCATTAGATCCAACATCGATTGCGGCAAGCGTAGCACTTTCCATATCATCTCCTCATGTCTATATATAGCAAAATATTAGATGATGTCATAGCTGATTGTCAAGGTAAGAATTGTTTGGGTTTTCCCTTGAACTATGCTAAAATAGCCCAATCATCTCTTTGGAAAGCATTCAGAATATCTGATCTTCTTTGTCGGCAGGAACGAGTATGATTCGCCGATTTCAGGTTGGGAGAACGCTTGAGCATGACCTTCAAATCCCTTTCGTATTGGTACTGGTTCGCTGCGTTGACATTCCTCGCGTTAATTCTCGCAAATACTCCCCTACTCAATCTCCTCGCGTTTGAATTTTGTGCGGTACTTGCCTTTGGGATTTCATTTGCAGGGGCGCATACCGCTATAACAGGTGTTACCAACCTGAGACAGCGTACACAATTGATGCGGGGCACCGGCGCTCAAATGGTGATGTCGACGTTCTGGCGGGCGTTTGGGGTCAACCTGACATTGCTGGTCACACCGTTAATCATCATTTTATTGAATGCCTTCCGCGTTAAAAATTGCGATTTTTTGGAGGGGTTCGCCTTCTTTCTCCTCCTGCCCGTCGTCAGTTGTGCCTATGCCACTGCCTTGGGTGTGTTCTTCGGATTGTGGCTGAAGCGGCGTTGGGCTGCATATCTCGCTTATCTCGCTTACATCTTTGCTACACTCCTTGCCCTTGCTTATAACCTCATCTTCCATCCACCTATCTTCGGTTACCACTCAACCTTCGGCTACTTCCCCGGCCCCATCTATGATGAACGTATCGTAATATCCGGCACCCTGCTAATCGCACGGGGCACAACGCTGCTGTTGGCGTGGATCTTCCTATCTCTTGCGATTAACACTTTGGAGATTGGCAGGCATACGCGATTGGAGCCAACTCTCTATTGGCAAAAACTGTACCGATTCAAGCCACAATTTGCAGACCTAAACCACCGGATTCGCTTCATCGTGTTAATAATCGCGTTGGGGCTAATCTTCCTGTTTCGCGGAGAATTGGGGTTGCGTCCGACGCGAGGGTATATTGAGAACAAATTAGGCGGACTGGAAGAGACGGCGCATTTCAAAATCTACTACGAGAAGGGATCGAGGGTTGAAAAGGAGATTGAATGGATTGTACAGGACCACGAGTTTCGCTATGCACAATTAATCCGTTACTTCCAGATACAACCCACCCAGAAGGTTCAATCCTATATCTACACTTCGTCCGAGCAGAAGAAGCGGCTCATGGGAGCACGAGGCACATCGGTTGAAGATCCACTTGGGTATGGCTTTCACATCAACTATGAGGCTTTTCCCCATCCTGTCATGAAGCATGAGTTGGCACACGCCTTGACGGCAGACTGGGATCCGATTCTGAAGGTAAGCCTCAAAATTGGGATGCATGAAGGAATCGCCGTTGCTGCAGATTGGGATGAAGGAAAGTTGACAGCACATCAGTGGAGTCGGGCGATGCAACAGTTGGAGATTGCCCCAAAGATGAGCCAGATTATGGGGATCGGTTTTTGGACGCAAGCCTCGTCGCAGAGTTATACGTTAGCCGGTTCTTTCGTGCGGCTTCTCATCGAAAGGTACGGAGTCGAAAAAGCCAAACGGGTCTTTCCAACAGGGAATTTTGAGGAGGTTTACGGTAAATTCCTAGCAGAACTTGAACGGGAATGGACGGACTTTCTGGAGACGGTCCCGCTGACGGAGGCGGATCTGGCTATTGCGGCACACCGCTTCAACCGTCCAAGTATTTTCCAGAAACCGTGCGCCCATGAAATCGCTCAACTATCTTCCGATGCGTGGCGAGCGTATTATCGAACGGATATGGGCACAGCGATTCGTCTGTTTGAACGGGTCTACCAATTTAATCCAGATAATCCACGCCATCTACGAGGGCTCATGTATGCACACTATCGAACGGAAGATTATCCTTCAACGTTGGAGTGGACATCGAGAGTCATCGCACATCCCGGAGCTAGCATGAATCGGGTTGCAGAAGCGAAAAATGTAGAGGGAAACGTCCATTGGCAGCGAGGAGAGCGTGAGGATGCCCTTTCACAGTATCAGGAGGTCTTTGCACTTCACACTTCGGAGGCCCTTGATCGAGAAGCACAAGCCAAACTTGCAACGCTTGCTCTCAACTTACCTGATGTGGAGGACAAAATCAGGCAGGTGCTCATCGGTCAATCGTCAAACCGACTCAAAATGACGCTGCTCCACGAAGTGATCGATGCGCTGCCGGAGTGGGGGTTGGGGCATTATCTCATCGGACGACAACTCTATTTTGATCAGGAGTATGCTGCATCAAACCAATATCTGTTGACGGCTGCTGATTTGGGGTTACCACACCAGAAATTAGCCGTTGAAAACATAAGGCTTATCGGTGTGAACTCGTATCGGCTTGGACAATATGAGGATGCTATAGAGCAGTTTAGCCGGATCGCTGCCGACGGTACACTACCCCTTGGAACAATTCACCGTGCAGAAGATTGGATTGAACGGTGCAAATGGACAATTGAGCAACTGAGCCAATCAGCGAATTAACTCGGTTCTGTTTGCATCTGACATCACATTTCACCGTTTTGTGTCTACCAACTAGCGATGAAATCCTCCACATCGAAATCTGTGGGCATGTCGGTTAGCAATAACCGGTCCTGTCGAGACTCCAAGTTGGGAACAGACCGGTCTATCTCCTCCTGAATTTTGTCATAAAGTGTCCGAAACCGATTCCAAAGCAGATCCGCCTCTTCTGCCGAAAAGCGGCGGGCAAATTCCTCAAAGAGATAGAAATTGAGCCGGTGCTCTGAAATAGCATCGACGCGCTCCTCAAACGGAAGGTTAGCGACATCGGTTTGTTTCAAGGTGCGCGTTTTTGCCACCAATTTTGATAGATATACCACACACACCATCCGCCACGCTTCACCGGGATGAAGCGTCGCAAGTCCATTGTGGAAAGCCTCCGCATCTTTGGCGAGGCTGGCACGGAAAGTAGATTCAATCACATCACACTGCTGTTCGTGCAGTTGATAGAAGTGTTCAAACCGTTTCCGCGTCTTTTGGGGCATACGTTTCGTGAAATCCAGATGCCAATAGAAGTGATTGACCAGAGGATAAACAGGACCGCCGAAAGAACGATATCCAAGATGCACCGTCCGCCGTAGCTTCGCGCTGTAGTTACTCCCCCAATGCAGCATCATGTGGATATAAACGATGCCATCCCCCGCTTTAAGTTCTACCGGCATACCACCCGGTATCGGTTCACGCCCGTTCGTCGCCAAGTGTTGGTTTTCGGCTTCTGTGTTGGGCCGTTTGTGGCTTTTCGGTACGACCCAAAATACGCTGTCATCATAAAGAGGGATGTTCCATTGGACGTAAGCCGGTGCATTGTCAATTACATCCATCTGCATACCCCGTAATGGTGCCTGCCCAACGGGATCAATATCACGATGCCAGTTGGCAGGTCCATGATCTCGCACCGGACTGCACATCAGTGCCATCAGTGTTGGGGAAGCTTCCGGTGCCTGCATCAGTTGGCGGCTGACCCCCAAAGTATTTTCGTGCAAGCAAAACTCCACCGCTTTAGCGGTTGTCTCGTCAGCGACACCATCGAAAAACACACGCGGCTGCGCCGCGGTTTCCCAATAGCCTCCCGGCGGATCGTCAGGTTGGCGTTCCTTTGCCCAGATAACCTTCTGTCGCTCAACCAGCGTTTCAAAGCAGTCCCGCAGTTCAGCCAACTGTGCCGGCGGGATGACCTCGCGTAGGATGATATAGCCATCGTCAAGTAACTGTTGCGGATTGACTTGCATACTTAATTTTCCTTTCGTTTCAAAAATGACGAGATGGACTACACCTTCGACTCTAGAATCTGCATTACCTCAAAGACAAGACCGTTGGGCGATCTGTAAAAAGAGATTCGACGTGCCCCAAAATCGGTGCGAATCTCCACCGGCTCTAGGAGTACTTCTGTGCCTAACGCTGTAAGGTGTTGGTATGCCTTGTCCAAATCATCAACCTCAAACACTGCATGGGTTAGTCCCGGCATGAGCGGCTGGTTGAGCGCGTCTTGAAAGACCGGTTTCGGTGTCAAAAAGAGGCGGGTTCCACCGAACTCTAGCAACGCGTGGGGATGGTCTCCATCTTCTCTGATGCGTGAGCCACGACTGAGCAGTTTGGCACCCAGTTCTTCAAAAAAGTTGATTTCCGCATCCAGATCCTCAACCTTGATGCCGATATTCCAAAGGCTTGCCTCCATCGTTGGTTCTCCTTATCGATATACGGGCGACCGGGTGATATACGCCTTGGTGATGTCAATGATGAGCGCGATGTCGTGACGTGCATCTACGATTGAAGAACGTGAGGGCGTGCCTTGGGTAATACATTCGTGGAAGTGTCGTAACTCACGGGTGAACCCACTTTCCCACGGAATCGCTGGTTCCTTGTAGAAGCTGTTCCCATCTGCATCAATCCCCTGCACCACTAACTTTGTAAGCACTCGACGCGAAAAACCGGTTGGGTAGGAGAGGATAACGCGCTTTTCTTCGCTGTATATTTCGAGGGTCTGCTTGAAATCCCACAACTTGTTGAGATCGACTCGACTGACCACACAGCGTGCTCCGTTAGGGTATTCTAAGATAGTCGTTATGGCTCGACGGTCATTCCAGATCTCCACACTGACGACTGCACTTGGCACGCCGAGCATAGTTCGCAGGCTGTAAAGGTCGTGAATGAGGCCGTATGCGATACCGCAAGATTCAGCCTTCTCAAAGAGATCTCCGAATGCTTCACGCCGGGCGGCTCTAGATGCCTCCTGCCGTTCCATCATGACAGCGGGCGGCAGATCATTGAACCGCTTGACCTTAAAATGGCTTAGGTGGAGCTCATTGCTCGGATGCAGATGATTGGTCTGCACAAATTTAATATCGTCCATCGTATCAACTTCGCGTTTCGCCATCTCGAAGGCGGGTTCGTACACCTTCATGTATCCCGCTTGACCCACCTTCCCTGCTTTTTGCATTGCATTGATCATGGCATCGGCTTCCTGCAAGGAGGTACAGATGGGCTTTTCGATGAAGACATGCTTCCCCGCTTCAAAGGCTTGCACCGCTGCCTCGGTTTTGGGATCCGTATGGCAGAGCAGAACCGCGTCGATATCCGCCGCTAGCATATCCCGAATATCGGTCGCATATTTGGGAACTTTGAACCTTTGGGCTACATATTCTGCCTGTCCCGGTGATACATCACAGACGATGGGCACTTCAAATTCATCGTCCAGCTCAAGCAAGTTTGGAAGGTGCTGAACTTGGGCGATTGCACCGCAGCCGACGACACCAATTCGCACTATTGACATACTGTTTTCCTCCATTTTGTAGGATGCAGGTTTCAGCGGTAGATGTGAAGTGATCCTACTCGTGGGGTGAGTGTGTTCCACTCTGCTGCCATCTCATTGACCTTTTTGAAAGTCTCCAACAGAGGTTCCCACATAACATTCCGTATCTCGGCAGCAGCTGTTTCGTCCCCCGCTGCTAACGCTTGCTTGAGGGCAGCTGCCATCTGTTCTTGGATCTGGGCACTGTTCTGCGCCATATCTGCCACTGATCGCGCTATATCAACATGGTGGTCAATGAGCGCGTCAATCGGCGTGGTAGAATCTGTCTCCGTATCATAGTCGCTGGACGGTCTGAACTGGGGCGGGAGACGTTCTCCATTGTCAGAATACTGGGTGTGGGTCGGTTGGATATGGGGTGTCACCGAGAGATACATATACACAGGTTCATCCCCAAGAACCCGCACCGAATGAGGCTCGTCCGCGAGGGCATAGCACATTTGCCCCGGTCCCAATTCTTTTGTCACACCACTGATCCTGAATTCCACCCGTCCCGACAGAATGATGAAAATCTCATGCCCTAAATCGTGTGTGTGAAACTTATCAAGCGAGCCCGGCCCCGGCTCCATGCGACAAAAGCGAGCCCGTATCTGCGGGGTCACTAGGATATTGCGGATGTCTTTGCGACAGTCATAGACCGTGAAACCCATAGTTTTCTCCTCCTCAAAATGGTTAGCTGATTCAAAGATTCTAGCTTTCGGCTGTATCAAGACCGAGGGCAACATCAATGTCCGCTTGGTACTCCCGAACTTCACCGGACAATACACTTTCCATACTAACGGAGCGTTCAGCCAGAGCGGATTCGTATGCTCCAACTATTGCCGCAACCGCCTTCATGCCTCCTTCACCATCCACTTCGGGAGCTGTTCCGTTACGAATTGCCTCGCCGAAGTCATGGTATTCAATGGCTAAATGCTTGGCATCAACTGCGATACCGGGGTCAGGCGCGTCTGCTGGTGGTTCGTATTCAACGCCCCCTTTGCCAAAAAAGCGTTCCGTTATTTCGTTGAGTTCAAATTGAGGCAGCAGCGATAGAATCTCTTTTCCCTTTAGCTCCCGTCCTTCTAGACGCAACACGACTGGTCTGCCGTTGCGGTCTCCGGGGGCGTACACGGCTCCCCAACGACCGTGGACACTCCGTTCCCAACCTTGACTGCCGCGCCCACCACCGACATATGAGAGTTGAACTACAGCCCCTGATGCCATTGTGTACAGCGCGATGACTGAATCCTCGCCGGTTGCTTCGACGGTATCCGGGTAAGTCTTGGCACGTTCTCGGTAGGAAATTAGTGGATGATCGGTGTGGTCTGGCTTGCGGCGCACAGGCTCGACGATAAGCCCTCGACCAAAGATCTGACTATATTCACCCATGTAGTAGCGGATAATGTCGGCGTAGTGGACTCCCATATCCAGACCGATCGCACCTTTCTCCTTGAGGTGTCGCCAAGGGGTGATAGCCATAGTATCACCGCCGCCGAGAGATGTCTGGATCATAAGGTAGGGGTCGCCTAGCAACCCTTCATCAATAATCGATCGCACCAGTCGGTTGGGCGTGTCCCTGCGATAGTTTTCCGCCGTTGCGAGTATTGCACCGCTACGCTGAGCAGCGTCAATCATCGCCTGACAGGCCCGTATCGTAATCCCCAACGGCTTCTCAACCATCGTATGCTTTCCCGCTTCAAGCGCCGGCACACCAACCTCATGATGAGTTGAACCGTCAGTGACGACATCCACAGCCGCGATATTGGGATGGGTGAGGGCCTGATCTAAATCGGTGAAAACCATTGGCTTCCTGCCAAGTAGATGCTCTGCCTCGTTTGCTACTAATTCCGCGTTCTCCTGCCGAATATCACAGACAGCTACCAAATCAAGGTTGTCGATACCACTATCCTTCAGTTCTTTATAACCCATGACATGGCGATGTCCCATGCCACCGCAACCCACTAGGCAGATTGGAACCTTTTCCATTTTGATCTCCTTGCTATAGTTTTTCTCTGATCTGAAATATCCACATTTGAAGGGTCAGTGCACTAAAAGCGTTATCGTGGATAGCAATATCGGAAGCGATGGGATAAACAGTTAGGGAGAGAAACAATGGTGAGTTAAAAAACTGACAGGAGAAGGTGATGATCGAAACGCTAAGAGAATCTGTGCACGCTTCACGTCTGGGTTAAAACGAAGTTCGCAATACCATCGCTCAAAGTATCAAGACAGCACATCCAGAGACACTTTTTGCATCCCTTCTAAGCGGTTATTGATGCCGCGCCCAACTGAGCATACTGTCCACTATAGAAGATCAATGGCTCGCCGTCCAAAGTTTCACCGGCAAGGGGTTCGCCAATAAACATATCGTGATCGCCGGCGGGTACTACCTCAACAACCCGACAGTCTACATAAGCGAGCGCATCAACGAAAATGGGAGCCCCGGTTTCTGCCTCAGTCAGCTCTAAATCCGAGAAATCCTTTGGTCCTGGCTTCGCAAACCGACGGGACAGCTCTTCTTGGTCGCGCTTAAGCACATTTATCGCATAACACTGACCTTGTGTCAAGTGTCCGTGCATATTGCTCTGACGGTCTACAGAAACCACGACTAGCGGTGGGTCGAGCGAAAGAGACATGACAGCGTTTGCCGTCATTCCCGAAATCTGTTCGCCATACCGCGTTGTCACTACTGTGACCCCTGTTGCAAAACGGCCCATAATCTGCCTTTGAAGCATCGGATCAAACGCCATCATTCTTCTCCTTGTCTGTTCTTAAATGGTTGGCATCGCAGGAATAACCTCATTCGCTAGCAACTCTTGGGAACGCCTCCATGTATCTCTGTCATCCCAATCATGTGTGATCATCAGCAGTGTGCCAAATCCACCGGACTGTTCCCACACCTCTTCAAGGCGACGGATACATTCTGCCACATCACCGATGATACAGATTTTCTTAAGCACATATTCCGGCGTTATGTCCTCATTGGGGAAGTCCGGATCGTCTTTCAGAATATTGAGCATATTTGCTTTTGTAAGAACAGTGATCAGGTAGTCATAGGCACCGATAAAACTCCCATTTATTGCGTGCTCCCATGCTTCTTCAGTCGATTCTCCGACAAAGATACTGCGCGAGATGCGCCAGTCTGCTCGGTTCGGTGCAGGCAGCCCAGCGTCTTCAGCACCGGCGCAATAGGTTTCCCAATGATTTGCAAGGGTTACCTCTGATACAAGGTTCGTGCTTATAGGTATAAAGCCACGTTGACCCGCTGTTCGGGCGGCCATTGAGTTTCCTCTTACAATGCTCATTGCGACCGGCGGATGGGGTTTCTGGTACGGTTGGAGTAGTACCCCAATTCCACGCTCATGATCGAGGGTTTCAAGTTTTATATTCCAGAAATCCCCGTTGAACTCGAAGGGTGGATCGGTTTGCCACAACTTGAGGATGGTGTCGATTGCCTCCATGGTCATCAGCCCTTGGGTCTTTGGATCCGGCAAGTCAAATAGTCCCCAATCGGTTGCTACTCCGCCTTGCCCAAAGCCGCAGTTGAGACGGCCACGAGAGAGGTGATCAAGAAATGCAAGGCGGACTGCGGTATTGACCGGATGGTGCTGCGGGATAATCGATACACCGGTGCCGAGGCGGATGTTCTTTGTGCGTGGCAGCACATTGCCGATAAACACATCGTTAGACGGGATGGGTTCCCATGCGACCGTGTGATGTTGACCAATCCAGGCTTCGGTAAATCCCAACTCATCAGCGAGGACAATTAAATCGATGTCCTCTTCAAAACACTCCGTCCGGTCTTTCTCCGGGGGGTGCAGTGGCATCATAAACACGCCTAGTTTCATTTTAAGACCTCCCATGATTGTATTTTGTTGCGGCTGGATGTATCGACTATATCTAAATTAGGAAATCTTGATTGCATTGAAGACAGGTTCTGTATCATAAATGCTAAAATGGACTTCTTACACTTCTTTAGAAAAGTCCTTTCAGGAGAGACGCGATTACACTAATTCCGACTGCAATTAGGATGCCGATGATCCATTTGTACAGTCCATCAATTTTGTTACTCAGCTGATCTATTCGTCCGTTGAGTTCCACACGAACCCCTGCGACTTCCCTCCGATAGCTTTCAATTTGACTAGTCAGTTCGGTTCTAACGTTGTCAATTTTGCCGGTCAATTCATCTCGGACATCATCAATTTTGCCGGTCAATTCGTCTCGCGTTTGATGCAACTCGGTTCTTACACTTTCAGTTTGCCCGGCTAATTCTGTACGAACCTGATGAATTTCACGCGTCAGGGCAGTACGCAACGCCTCTCGCTCACGATGGCCCTCCGCAGGAATACCCCTAACTAGCACCTCAATCGTGCTTAATCGGTGTTCAATTGCTGCGAGACGTTGATCGTGCTGTTCTTGGACACCTTCAAATTTTCCAAACCGCTGATCGAAGGTTTGCAGTTCAAGTTCCATGGTGCTCTCCATCTTACTTCCAAATGTGTGAACAGTTCGTGAAGCGAATCACGTTTTCTGAATTGGATCCAATCCTGATAACTCACGAAAGCGATTGAGCGTCTTCAAAATCCCCTGCTCCATCGTGTATTCGGGCTTGAACCCGACCTCTTGAGCGATTGGTTCCGCATCATAATCCCATGAAATTCCAAACACGCCTGGCTCAAGCGTAATCTGTGCACTCGGCACCAATTTCTTTAAGTAAGCCACACCTTCCTTAACCGTACGAATTCCACCCTTGACGTTGAAGACACGCGTCTTCGTCGCCGGACAGGTGCAGGACATCACAATAGATCTGGACACATCTTCGACATATTGCCAATCTATCGCATCATCGCCAAATGGAGAAGCGTAGGGTTTTCCATGTGCAACAGCTTCAATCATTTGCGTTGAGAACGAGCTCATCCCCCGTGTCCGTCCCACACCATAAACCGCGGTAAATCGTAGCCCTATCGTGTCTACCCCGTAGTTGTCAAAATAGTGTGCCGCATACCTCTCGTTCATGGATTTGCATGCCCCGTAGATGAATTTGGGATAATGCGGGGCATCATTTGCAATCTGCTCGTAATTATAATCCTCTGGCGATCCGAAGACTGCGACACTACTTGCCCAGACAACCCGCTTGAGTCCGAAAATTCGCGCTGCCTCAAACATGTTGATTGTGCCCTCACATACAATCTTCAACGCCTGGGGTGGGTTGGCATTGCACGCTGGGACCTGCCACGATGCCAGATGGATAATCCGATTGATTTTGTGTTCTTGAATCGTTCGCAACACATGTGGAAGATCGGTGATATCCCCCTGAACGAAAGTAAACTGCTCAAACTGTTCCTCTGTCAGCACCATTTTGGGAATCGTAAAATCTGGAATAAAATCGTATACAATAATCTTTTCGCCGGCGTTCAGCAGGTCACGAATAACATAGGATCCAATGCACCCCATTCCACCTGTGATCAAATATGCCATAGACTTCAACTCCTCTTAAATCATTTCCTTTCTGTAATTGTTGAGAAAATCAGTTAGGCACAGAGATATTCTGATACATAGTGCATAAGCACCACTAGGTTGCTTTATATCCCTGCCTGTTTGCCTATTGATGGGACTGGGGTGAATTGACATCGACAAGAATATCATTGCCCTCAATTTTCACAGGATACGTTGGGAGTTTCTCCTGCTCTGGCCAGAGGCATTTTCCTGTCTGTACATCAAACTCCCACATGTGGAGCGGACAAGTGACGACATTATCATCAAAGAATCCGTAGGTCAAAACGCCACCAAGATGCGGGCAGATGTTATTCATCGCGTAATAGTTGCCATCGATGTTGTATATACCGATGAAAACGCCTTCGACCTTAACACCGAGGCAATCACCGGGCTGGACCTCCGTTGTTTCGGCAGCTTTTACAAACTGAGACATTCACATTCCTTTCTCATCTGTTTTTTTAGAACTTACGCTTCATGTTCAATACCTTCATTGTATCACGTCTCTCAATATTCCTCAACCTAATTCCTTATACTGAATTTCGGAGGAAGCAACGACAAAATCAACTCACAACATGCGTCAATTTTATCGTGTGTGGAGGGGACAGGTGGGCAAGTAGGTGAGGAAGAAATCTCAGGCATCTTTGACAATGATCTGCTGTTTGAAGATATTTGGGAAATCCTCAAACAGCAGTCATGGGTGGAAGGCTGCCACGTGATATTCCAAGCTTCCAACCTTCCGGTAACATCACGTCTCACGTTTTATGCTTCACGTCCCTGTCTAAATATATCCAGTCGACCCATCTGGACGAATCGGGCAGGTGCGTTGCCAGTGGACATATTCGTTATCTCCGATGACATCTTCATTTATCTCTACGCCAAGCCCCGGTCGATCTCGTAATTCCAGATACCCATCTTTGGGCAGATACGGTTCATCCACCCACTCATTCCATTCGGTTCCTGTTGGCAGGATATATTCGAGAATCTTGAAGTTGGGTGTTGCTGCAGCAAAATGTACGTTCACCGCGGTTGCCAACGGTCCCATCGGATTGTGGGGAGCAATGGAGACATAATGCGCTTCGGCGATGGCGGCGATTTTGCGCATTTCGAGCAATCCGCCGCAGACGCAGATGTCCGGCTGGATGATGTCTGCCCCTTGTGCAGCCATCAGGTTGAGGAACTCAAATCGTGCGTAGAGGGATTCACCGGTTGCCAATGGCACCTGCATCTGAGAACGCAAGCGGGCCCACGCTGGGATATGCTCAGGCCTGAGCGGTTCTTCGTAGAAATAAGGATCATAAGGTGCTAGCGCATTGGACAATTGTAGCGCGCGAATCGGCTCAAAGATCTTGGCGTGCGGATCGAAGGCAAACTCCCAATCGTCCGGCGTATGATTACGGATTCCCTCGAAATAGTCGGCGGCGGCAGCACAAACTCGTCCCCAACGGTTTGCGTCCGGCTCTATCGGATAAGGACTGGTTTTGAAAGCTGTAAAGCCCCACTCTTCGTTTAATCGGTGTGCCGTTTCGCCGACTTCTTGGCCATCGCGACCGCCGATACCATGATAGACGCGGATACGATCGCGAGCTGCCCCACCAAGGAGCATATAGACAGGAAGATTGGCGGCTTTACCGCTGATGTCCCACAAGGCGTGGTCAATTGCGGAGGTCACTGCGAGACCCACACCGCCAGCAGGGAAACGTAACTGCTGGTGAATCTTCATCATGATGTATTCGATACGACGTGGGTCCTCACCTTTAATCATCTCGAAAATGTAATTCGCAATCGGTTCGGCGGCAAGGTTCGGTCCGACGGAGTAGGATTCGCCCCAACCGTGGATACCTTCATCAGTCTCAACTTTGATCAATCCTCTTGAGCGTCCGCCGAAGCGGGCCATATAGGTTTTGATATTCGTAATCTTCATTAATATTCCGACCTTTCTTTGCCAAAAACGTGTTACATTCAGTCGTTATCTAAAAGACCATCTTGGGTTTGTCTCCATTTTAATCCCAACCGGATTTTTTGTCAATCACTTTTTCCTGTTGACGGTGCCGATTGTCTGTGATATATTGAAAACGCTCTGTAGATAACATAGATTGTTAGTACATTTGGTGAAAACAGAATGGCACATCCCCCGTATATTCTTTCGATAGATCAAGGCACAACCGGCTCAACAGTGCTACTCATTGATGCACATGGAGAGATTGTTGCACACGGCTACCGCGAGTTTACGCAGCACTATCCCCGTCCCGGCTGGGTTGAGCAAGATCCCATCGAAATCTGGGAAGTAACGCATCAGGTCATCGCAGACTTAATTAATGAACACGGAAGTGCCGATGAGATTGCAGCTATTGGAGTAACAAATCAGCGGGAGACGACAGTAATATGGGAACGCAAAACCGGACGACCAATTCACCCTGCAATTGTGTGGCAGTGCCGTCGTACCTCGGATATCTGTGCGGAGTTGAAGGCACGCTCGCTGGAAGAGCAGGTACGGGCGAAAACAGGTTTGGTACTCGATCCATACTTTTCGGCGACGAAGATCGCATGGATCCTAGATCAGGTCGATGGTGCACGTGAGCGGGCTGAACGCGGTGAACTTGTTTTTGGAACTATTGACACATGGTTGCTGTGGTATCTAACAGGAGGTAAAGTTCACGTAACAGACTACACGAACGCGTCGCGGACGATGCTGTTCAATATCGACACACTCGCGTGGGATGATGAACTGTTGGATATCCTGCGCGTACCTCGGTCTGTCTTACCACACGTGAGGGCTTCTGGAAGTATTTTTGGGAGAACAAAAGATGTTACACCATTGCCGGACAGCATCCCAATTGCCGGTATTGCTGGAGACCAACAATCAGCTTTGTTTGGACAGCTTTGCACACAAGCCGGCATGGCGAAGAATACCTACGGCACCGGCTGTTTCCTAATGCTCAATACAGGTGAGCAGCGTATCCACTCAAAATCTGGACTATTGACAACATTGGCTTGCGGTCTCAATGAAACACCGGTCTACGCGCTTGAAGGCAGCGTGTTTATCGCAGGGGCGGCGGTACAATGGCTGCGGGATGGGTTGAATCTTATCGACACTGCTGCAGAGACGGAAGCGATTGCCGCTAGCGTTCCAGATTCGGGTGGTGTGTTTGTGGTTCCTGCTTTTACAGGTCTCGGTGCACCGCATTGGGACGCAGAAGCACAAGGTGCGATACTTGGCTTGACGCGGGGCGCAACACGTGCCCACATTGTCCGAGCAACACTGGAATCGATCGCACTTCAAACGGCGGATGTCGTCACGGCGATGCACACCGATGCGGGGGTCGATCTGAATCGTTTACGGGTTGATGGCGGTGCAGTTGCCAACAATTTCCTGATGCAGTTTCAGGCGGATATATTGGGCATAGATGTGGAGCGCCCGACACGAATCGAAACGACCGGACTTGGTGCAGGGTATCTAGCAGGATTGACCGTCGGTGTGTGGGACGGGATTCACGAACTGGAATCTCATCGGAAAATTGATGCGGTTTTTTCACCACGAATAGACACCTATCAACGACAAGAAAAGCTGGACGGTTGGAAGAATGCCGTCCGGAGGGTGATGAGCTAACATGCGTTTACAGTGGAAGTACGCCCTCATTATCAATCTCTCTGTTCTGATCATTCTTGCTGCCTTCTACATGCTTCTCAATACTAAGGCTGTAGATGACCTTGGAGACCTTTATGAGAAAGGTATAACACGCGGCGCGATTTTCAAAGAAATTACGGAGAAAACCATTCGCCCAATCGTTGAAGAGAAGATAACCTCCAAAGAAATCGCAGAGACGACTATTCCTCCGTTTGTCGAAGACAAGATTGAGGATAGGCAGACCCTATACCGGGAAAAACTTGAACATGCCCTCCGACAATTAAAAAAGGACAAGCCTAATGAGATGCGAGATGTTTTAGACATAAATGTAACCTTCGGAATGGATGCTAAGATCCAAGCCAGTTTAATTCCAAATAAGGAGGCGAACGATTATATCAATTTAACCGATGAAGGGGTACACGAAATAAGGAAAAAAGGCTTTGAACTCTACAGAACGCCTCAAATTAACGGTAGAGATGCGACAGCAGTTATCATTCCCTATTCGGTTGAATTTGTTGGAGAAGAATTTGACACAGAACCGATTGACGGATTTATTCAAGCACTTTTTGCAGGACCTGATCTTGCAAACCATCTCTTCCGTCTCCGTGCCATGCTCCTGATTTCCATTATCGTGGTGAGTATCCTACTGGTCGTTATCATTGATATGATGACGACTCGCTGGGTTATTCGTCCCCTTCAAGCCATGACGGAAATTATCAGACGTGCAGAAGCCGGTGAATCCGATTCACTGCCGCAGTCCTACGCCTCCGACGAAATTGGGCGTGTGACATACAGCCTTACACGGATGTTGAGGCAATTGACAGGGACGCACGCGAAGCGAATCGCCGCACTTCAACAATTTGCTGCAGGTGTCGCTCATGAGATCCGTAACCCGCTGAATACTATCGGCATGACAGCCCAGCATCTGCGCGACCTCTTTTCACAGAACAATATTAAACCCAACGACATTGAGGAAGCCCGGAACCTGCTCGATATTGTGAACTTTGAAATCCAACAGTTGCAACGGATCTCTGAGCAGTTTGTAACCTTGAATCGTCCCAAAACGCTCGATTTGAAGCCCACAGATCTCAACGCGCTTATCGATCAAGTTAATGCGGAATTTACGCTCATGATTGAAAGTGCCAAAATTACGATTGTCACTAATTACGCTACAAATTTGCCACAACTGCAACTAGATCAAGGGTTGATCCGGCAGACGCTTTTTAATCTGATACAGAATAGCATTCAAGCCATACCCAAGGGTGGAAGAATTTACATCACAACGCAGCTAACCCAGACACTTGCTGGTCACGGCATCGAGATTGAGATTCGTGATACGGGAATGGGCATTCCGCCTGAGATCCAAGAGCGGATTTTTGATGCTTATTTCACCACAAAGGAGAGTGAAGGAGGAATGGGACTTGGACTTGCGATTGCACACCAGATTATTACGGCCCATCAGGGAAGGATTGAACTCAAAAGCCAAGTCGGAATGGGAACTGCATTTCAGATTTACCTGCCTATGATTCAGAGTCCCGCTAGGACCCCATCCGATAAATCTGTAAGCCATAAGGAGAAATAGGCATGCCATCAATACTGATTGTCGATGATGACCAAGGCCAACGGACTGTTTTACAGACCATATTGAAGCGCGAAGGTTATACTGTAGAGACCGCTGAAAATGGCGTTGCTGCTCTCGAAAAAATTGAAGACAACCCATTTGATGTCGTTGTCAGCGATATGCGAATGGCTCGGATGTCAGGGCGAGAATTGCTGCATAAAATTAAAAGCACAGATCCAGATCTGCCTGTACTGATTGTCACAGCTTACGCTGAGGTAAACGATGCTGTGGATCTGGTGGCACGTGAAGGGGCATTCTACTACCTTGAAAAACCGATTCAGATTGATACCCTCAAGAAGGAGATTAGACGTGCCCTTGAGATGCGACATGGCATAACAGATGAGGGATCGACCGACGAAACCGATGTTCAGGAGATTCATTTTGAAGAGATCATTGGCAAAAGTAACTCCATACGTCAACTGTTCAAAACGATGTCTCGAATCATTCATCGCGGTGCCAATCAGGTGCTAATTACGGGTAGCACCGGTACAGGAAAAGGACTGGTTGCCAAAGCAATTCATGAGTATGGTAGACGTAAGGACAAGCCGTTCTTGCAGATTAACTGTGGTGCTGTGCCGGAAACACTGATTGAAAGCGAACTCTTCGGGCATGAAAAAGGGGCGTTTACCGATGCTCATCGGCAGAAAGATGGTGTGTTTGAAGCAGCAAATGGCGGCACAGTTTTTCTGGATGAGATTGGCGATCTTTCTGTGCATACACAGAGTAAACTCCTCCATGTCTTGCACGAAAGGGAAATCATGCGTGTCGGGGGTGTGAAACGGATTAAGGTTGATGTGTGTGTCCTTGCCGCGACCAATAAGGATTTGCAAACCGCTGTCAACGAGGGGCACTTCCGTGAAGATCTCTTTTTCCGGTTAAACGTCATTCCGCTTCACATGCCTGATCTCCGGGAGCGAAGCGAGGACATAGGGCTTCTGGTCGATTTCTTTCTCCAGAAGTTTGGGGGTGAATACCCCGGCGCTGAACCGAAGCGCATGACACCTAGAGCGATGTCTACACTTCGACGGTACGATTGGCCCGGGAATGTGCGTCAACTTGAAAATTACCTACACAGAATCTTCGTGCTGTCAGAAAACGAGGTCATTGATCTTGAGGATCTTCCGCCTGAAATTTCGGATAGCTCATTGCCACCGGGGGACTTTCCCGTAGAAATTCCGGAGGAGGGGGTTGCCCTTGAAGAAATTGTAAAGGAATACATTCGGGTTGCCTTGACACAGACCGGTGGCAACCAGACCAAAGCTGCCGAACTTCTGGGAATCTCCCGCCGCAGACTGCAAAACCGAATGCAGAACTATGGGTTTAGTAGCAGGGATTTTAAGGATTAGAATCGGCAGGACTGCGATCCATAGATACCTGAGCAGTTCAACCGTGCCCGTTGGGTGGTATTGTTCCGTGTGATGCGTCTAATCTAGCCGTTGGTCTCCATGATTACCCGCCAATTCGCATCGCTCACCGAATACTTCCTCCTGTCCAGTAACTGCCCTTCCAGACATATCGCTTCGCCTGAGTCATGCGAATAGGTATTAATAATCTGTCTTTTCAACTATTCAATCACCGGTAAATTTAGACGTGATACATGCCCTGCACCGTGATGAACAGTGTTACGGGCAGTAACCAGTTCGGTCTTTGACCAAGGTGGCACTAGGGTGTTCGGATGCGGGAGGATGCGGGGAAAGTCGCTGCTAGTGATAAGCAGACAGATCCGCGAACCAACTGGAAACACATAGGCAATCTGTCCCATCTGCAAGCGGATATGGGTGATATCGCCTGATGCAAGTGGTTGAGGATCCGCCCAACTTGCACGGTAGCGACACCGCAGCGAACCAATCGTCAGGCAGGTCACAGCCCCGGAGGGTTCTTCGACGCAAAGTTTGGCAACAAAATCGGTATCCGCAGCATCGCTGGAGATGTAGAGATCAAGTGTCACCTCGCCGACCACGATTGAGGGCGATTCAAGCTTTGGACTTCGATAAAAGAGTAAGTCAGACCGATCAAGTATTGGACGTTGGTCAACAGGACCGAGGTGTTCAAGTCCCCAATAGACGGGACCTCCGTGTGTCGGGAAATGAACCGGGGGCAACCGAAGGGACGATACAGCGCAATGCCTCATGGCCACCGCTTGCCGCCGGCACTTGAACAATTCCGAGATAACTGCGTCCCCACAACCCAATCCTGCCGTTGCACCACCGCTGATTCGCTGTCCAATCTAGCGTCGCTTGTCCATCACGAGCCTCATCAGCGAGTGGCACGAAGACACCGTCGGAATCGTACTTGCCACGGCAATCCTGTGCGACAAAGGCATAACCTCGCTGCGTGAATTGATGTGCTGTGCCTTGAAGACCGACACGATGGTAGGGAGTGCGAACAATAACAGTGGAAAATCGTCCAGGACCATCGGGGAGATAAACATCTGTAGCAAGATTTGCTCCGTCTTTGGCAGGGACTCTTCGGCACAATAGTGTTTGCATTAGTGGTTTTCCTAACTGTTGATTCCCGGTATAAATGTGGCTTTCATTATGCAATACGATAGCAATATACGAATGAGAATAAGAGATGTCTGGTGTTTTGGTAAATCTATTTCAGGATTGACACAATGAATGGTAAATGCTACAATGAATCGCTAAATTTATCCAAACAAAAGGCACCCTGAACGGTTAAATGAAAGGAAAATCCAATGTTGATGCTGCTGATAACTATTGGAATTGTCTTGCTTTCTTCTGCTATCTGTTCTGGTTCTGAAGCGGCGTTGTTTTCGGTTCCGATAGTTAAAGTTCGACGATTGGCTCAGTCAAATCGGTCCAGTGCACTAGCCCTGCTGTCCATCCGCGAGCAGATGAATCGCCCCATCGCAACCATTGTTATCCTCAATAATATTGCCAACATTGTCGGAACGAGCGTCGTGGTTAGAGTGGCCACCGCTGTTTTGGGTAGTCAATGGTTGGGTTTGGTCTCAGGAATATTAACCTTCTTGGTGATCCTTTTTTCGGAAATTATCCCCAAAACGGTTGGTGAACGATATTCAGACCAGATTGCGCTAGTTATTGCTAGGCCCGTCGCTGGATTGACCCGAATTTTAACCCCCTTGATATGGTGCATTGAAAAAATCACCAACCCTTTAACGGCAGGTGGTAACAGCTTCACAACGGACGAGGCGGAGATACAGTTACTGGCAAAAATGGGACAAGAGGCAGGGACGATTGAGGACGACGAATTTGAAATGATCCGAAAAATATTCAATTTGAACGATATGACAGCTGCCGATCTAATGACACCAAGGGTGGTGATGACATACCTAAAAGATGGCTTAACGCTCGATGAGGCAAAAGAGGACATTTTGAATTCACCACATAGCCGAATTATTGTAATTGGAGAAACATTGGATGAGGTCACCGGAGTCGCTTTGAAAACCGAACTGCTCGCAGGAATCATCGAAGGAGAATTGGATCGATCTATCTCAAATTTTACCCATAAGGTACATTTTGTACTAGGACGGAAGCGTGCGAATCAACTTTTGTCAATATTTCAGCAGACTCGGCAACATTTAGCCGTTGTTGTTGATGAATATGGAGGCGTATCAGGAGTAGTAACACTTGAAGATGTTCTCGAAGTCCTCACAGGTCAACTTGTTGATGAAACCGATACAATTGTTGATTTGCAAGAGTTCGCTCGAAAACAGAGCAATTAGCAGCGTTCAATCCCACGGCAGGGGTTGTCCGACAGGGATAGGTGCGGGGAATCGACTCACAACATCAACCGGCACCCCTTTGTCTGCGGATTCAAAGATACGTTCGCAGATTTCCAGTACATGCCGGGCGTGTTTGCCTGAACACCGCACGGGGCGATTATTCCGAATTGCGTCCGCAAAGTCGGAGGGGCCCTTGCCCCAGTCTAAACCCTCGTACGCACCTTCAAGGGGTGCCTCAATTTCCCAATCGCCTGCAAGTGTGCGTTTGCGAATTCCGCGCCCATCGTCATGAGCTTGAATCGAGAAAACCCCCTTCGTACCATGAATTTCGTAGGGTGGGATTTCCGACCTAGCGGTCCAACTGTGGTAGAGGAGCCCATAAGCCCCGCTTTCAAATTCAAGTAGACCGAAGCCGTGATCTTTTTCAGTGACTTGATAGTGCGTCCCTGCACGTGGACCTGCATGTAACATCCTTTCCGGAACGGTAATGCGAGCCAAACCGTAGACCCGTTTAACAGGACCAATCATCGTCGTCATGGCAGTCAGCGGATAGGGTGCAACATCCTTGAAGGGTCCAACGCCTTTCTGCATAAAAGCATCGGCAGTCGGATGCCAATATTCGACCGGTCCACCAAAATTTCCAATGGCGGAAACGACTTCGCCAATTTCGTTTTCGCGGATGCGTTTCCAGACGTTCTGCTGGACATGACCGAGCATCGCCACCGGCGCACATGCAAATTTAACCCCCATGGCATCTGCGGTTTCGACCAGTTGATCTGCTTCCTCAATGCGTAGGGCGACAGGTTTTTCAGAATAAAGGTGCTTTCCTGCTGCGAGTCCTGCCAACGACACGGGGTAATGTCCGGTATGAATTGTCAGATTAATGATTGCTTCAACGTTGGGATCGTTTAAAACATGGTCGAAGGACTGATACACTTTTCCCCCGCTATTTTGGGCGAGTGCTTCCGCACGAGAAACATCTTGGTCGTAATAACCGACAAGTTCAATCTTGTGTGGATAAGCTTGGCAGCGTGGCTGATAACCTTTGCTCGCAATCATACCGCAGCCAACAATGACTGTCTTGACGGGTTTGAAATCGGACATTCGTTCATCTCCTTAAATTGAACTTTAGGTATTATAACAGATGCTCGAAGGTCGAATCAAGGACGGAAAAAGTGGAGGCAGATACGGAGCAAGCGAGCAAGCCTCTGTGAAAAAGAGGAGAAGTACAGTTTGAAACGCATTAAAGTAAAGCTGCCGTTCCCAGAGGTTCGGGTCGATTGCATGCAAGAGGCCGATCTGCCGGCAGTAATGGAGATTGAACGAAGTTCATTTTCCTGTCCGTGGGAGGAAACCTCGTTTCGCGAGGGGTTGAGGCAGGGGAACCGTTATGTTTACTTTCTGGTCCTCCGCCAACATCAAAATCCGATTGCGTTCATTAATTTCTGGGTCGTAGAAGACGATGCACATATTGCCAACTTCGCTGTCTCTCCCGATTATCAAAATCAAGGTATTGGCAAATATCTGTTTGCAGAATCGCTTGTATATATCCGAAAACTGGGAGGCACCCATGTGTCTTTGGAGGTGCGTGTAAGCAATATCCCGGCACAGCACCTCTACAGACAATTTGGGTTTCGGATTGTTGCTGTTCGGGAGAAATATTATATGGACAATCGTGAAGATGCCTACGTTTTTCAGCTGTCTAACCTTGGGGAAATTGATCTGTGCATTGACTATGCGGATTATACAAATTCTGAGCCCAAGGCTTGTTAAAGATCCTCGACAAATCGCTTAATTATTAATGAAAGGAGTTGCGATACGATGAGAACATGCTTTTGCTACGGCGTCCGGCTGTTGTTTATGTTTCTGATTGTTGCTAGCTTGACGCCACCTACGATGGGATCCCAGCCCAACGGCTTAATCATCATGATAACGGATTTCGGTGTTAAGGATTTTTACGTCGGTGCAATGAAGGGGGCAATGTATAAGGTCTTCCCACAAGCGAAGATTGACGAGATTTCTCACGGGGTTTCAAAGTTCGATATTAAGGAGGGAGCCTATACACTTGCCAAAGCTGCACCAGAATTTCCGACGGGGACAGTTTTTGTTGGCGTTATCGATCCGGGGGTTGGCACACAGCGCAAACCGATCGCAATGAAAACGAAGAATGGGAATTATTTCATTGCGCCGGATAACGGACTCTTAACACTGATCGGCGGTTCAATGGGCGTTGCAGAGGTGCGGGAAATCACGAACCGCGATATTATGCGTCAGGATGTTCAGTCAAGCACATTTCACGGGCGAGATATTTTTGGCCCAGCTGCTGCACATCTTGCCAAAGGGGTTGTGTTTGAAAAGATCGGGCCCGTTTTGAAGGAGTATGTCCAGCTGCCGATTTCATTCGCAAAGATAGTTGATGACGCAATTGTCGGGCAGATCGATGTGATCGACGAATATGGAAATGTCATCACGAATATACGTCCCGATCTGTTTGAAAAACTGGAGATCCAGCGTGGACAAACCATTGAGGTCGAGTTTAGCCACCATAGGCGTGTCGTCTGCAAATATGTTAAGGCTTACGGCGATGTGCCAGTGGGTTCTGGTGTTGGGTTGTTTGGGAGTGGCGGAGTGTTTGAGGTTGCTGTCAACCAAGGAAATCTTGCCAAAGAGCTAAAACTGGAGACTACCGGGAAGTGCATTGTACGGAAGGGATCGGACTAAGATAGGAGCGCGTAAAAATGAACAGTGTCGTAACAAGATTAGGCGTAAGCGTTATCCTGATGATAACAAGTTTGATGTTTGTGTCCATAAGTCATGCTCGGATTCAGCCCGAAGATATCGTTGCGATGTGGCTTTTTGATGAGGTTGAGAAAGAGGTGACGAAGGACCTCTCTGGTAACCTGCACCATGCGAAGGCGGTCGGCAACCCAGAGTTGGTGGAGGGAAAATTCGGCAAAGCATTTACCTTTGGGAAGGGCAAGTATCTAGAGGTGCCGCACCATAGGAAGTTACAGATCAATGATGTCGTCACCATCTCTGTATGGGTAAAAAGACCACTCCGGCAGGATGCAAACGATATTGCTGAAGCACCTTTTTATATTATGGAAAAGGGGGGAAACTGGGGGTTTGGTCAGCAGGGGCAGGCGAATTATGGAATAGCACTTCACAAGATCCTCAAGAATATGTTCTTTTTCTTTTTTAGAGGTGGATTCCGGGGAGTGGAGGGTATCCCTGATGATCAGTGGCATCATTATGTCGCTGTTGCCAAAGATGATGAGGCTGACCCTGTGATGTATATTGATGGCATTCCGCGGGAGATCGCGCTACGGGATGGCGAAAAGAGAATAGCGTTGTTTCCTGATTCCAAGAGGAATCTACATATTGGTGCGCTGCTCCCGGAGAGATTTGATTCTTTCAGTGAAAGCGTGATCGATGAAGTCATCATATTCAACACTGCCTTAGATGAAGCTGAGGTTATACAGCTCAAGACGGGGATAGGGAATGTTTTATTCGCCGTTTCCGCATCTGGCAAGCTTGCTACAACTTGGGGGGACATTAAGCGAGGTTGGTAGGTTATCCCACGATTCAGCAGAGGTTGTGGTGTAGATCACGCAGGTTTCCGATTGATTAACATCATGGAATTTGATATAATGAACACTATTATTTGAGATTCGACCCTTCAAACTTGAAATATTGAATGCAATCTGCCCCGGATTTTTAAGGAGATAAAATTTATGGCTAAAACATATAGAGTTGGAATTATTGGTTGCGGTGGGATGGGAAGATCTCACGCTAACGCTTGGTCCACCACCGGGCGTGCTGAAGTGGTGACCGCAGCGGATATGAACCCCGAAGCCGCTGCTAAACTCGCTGGAGAATTTTCGCTGCCCACACATTATACCGATGTCCACGAGATGTTTGACAAAGAGACGCTGGATGTTGTAAGCATCACAACATGGCAGAGTGTTCGTGCGGAACTCACGTTAATTGCCGCGGAAGCAGGGGTGTCAGGGATTCTCGGTGAAAAACCGATGAGTGCTTCTTACGGTGAAGCGCAGGACATGATGAACGCTTGTGAAAGGAGTGGCACCAAGCTGGTTATCGGCCATCAACGGCGTTTTATGCCCCAGAACTGCGAGGCGCGCCGACTCATTCAGGAAGGCGCGATCGGTGAACCACAGGCGATGTTGCGTCGCGATGGATATGGCTTGCTTAATCGAGGCACGCACGAAATTGATGAAATGCGCTACATCCTTGGCGATCCGGAACCGTTGTGGTTAATTGGACAGGTCTCGCGTCGGACGGATAAGTGGGAGCGCCGGGTACGTTGTGAGGATGTTTGCATGGGCGAAATTTGCTTTGAAGGCGGCATCCGCGGAATTTATGAGAGCGATCTCCCCGACCCGGGACTGCGCGGCGATGCTGTTTACGGGAGCGATGGCCAACTCAGGCGTGGCGCAGATGGAACAATTGAGTTGCTCAATAGCCAGGTTGCGGGTTGGCAGACCATCACACCCCGTCAGACTGAACCGAATCAGTACGAGGAAATGATTGCATGGCTCGATGGGGAGATTGAGGAACATCGCAATGCAGGGAGACACGCTGCCACCACTATGGCAATCCTGATGGCGATTTATGAATCTTTGCGGATTAAGGATGTTGTCAAGTTTCCGTTAACCACGCGCCCCAATCCACTAGATTTGATGGTCGAAGGCGGTATGTTGCCCGTATTTGTAGAGGGACGTTACGATATCCGTGCTCCATTTCCAGAGCAACAGAATTAAACATCGTGAGCGTTTACAGGATACAGGAATCCAGCGGTGTATTGAGGTCCGGAGTTCTTATATTCCCATAACACATTATGTTTTGCATCTATGGCATGGATTAAACATTTTACAGAAATTGATGACGTTGATCTGCTGCTTGTCGGTGGAAAAGGGTTGCATCTTGGCAAGTTGACAGCAGCGGGGTTTCTTGTGCCCCCCGGCTTTTGTGTTACGACTGATGCTTATCGTACCACCGTTGGGACGGTTGATACACAGAATAGAGATGCTGTCCAAGCCGCTACACTATCGGACTCACTTCGATCGGAGATTGTAACAGCTTATAACGAATTAGCTGCGGATTCGGTTGCGGTGCGCTCGTCTGCCACCGCGGAGGATCTCCCCGAAGCCAGTTTTGCCGGACAACAGGACACATTCCTAAATGTATCCGGGGCATCTGAACTTTTAGAAAAGATTCAGGCGTGCTGGGTGTCGTTATGGTCAGATCGTGCCGTTGCCTATCGCCGTGAACACGGCATTGAGGATGCACAGTTGGCGATGGCTGTTGTGGTACAGACAATGGTTGACGCTGATGCTTCCGGCGTTATGTTTACTCGCAGCCCGACCGGAGGGGCTGAACTGGTCATCGAGTCAAACTGGGGTTTGGGTGAGTCCATTGTTTCCGGTGAGATTACCCCCGATCATTTTATAATTTCACGAGAAACCGGAAATCTCATCCGTGAGACTGTAGTGAGCAAGCGGAAGATGATCGCACGCGGGGGAGTGCAAGCAGTCCCAATCGGTCAGCGAGAGATTCCAAGTCTACAACGTGGACAGGTTGCTGAACTCGGCAAGCTGGGTATGCAGGTGGACGCATTCTATGGTGCGCCCCAAGATGTCGAATGGGCACACGCCCAAGGGCAATTCTATCTGCTGCAGGCACGTCCCATAACAACGCTCACAGATGCGGCAGAGATTGAGTTGCTCCGTCGTCAGGAAATTGAGGCCCTCCAGAAAAAAGCCGATGAAGGTGGGACGGTGTGGAGTCGATACAATCTCTCCGAAGTTCTACCCGCGCCTCTCCCCATGACGTGGGCAATCATGCAGGAATTTATGTCAGGGCGAGGTGGATTTGGGCTGACCTGTCGTGAGTTGGGGTTCCTTCCTAGCCGCAGGTTTGATGAGGAGGGAGTGCTGGATCTAATCTGTGGGAGGCTTTATTTTAACTTGAGCCGAGAGGTAGAATTCAATTTCCATGGGTTTCTGTTTGAACACGATTTCCAACAGCTCAAACGTGATCCGAACAAGGCAATCTATCCACAGCCGACCCCGAACATCAAGCGCAGTAACGTTCTGTTTTGGAGTAAGTTTCCCTACTATATCGTTAAGGCAGTTACTGCCGAACTCAAACATAGCAAAATTCGTAAAGATCTGGACAGAATTCTATCCGAAAAAATCTTTCCAACGTTTGAACAGTATGTTCAGACCGAAAAACAGGTTTCACTCGAAGAGCTGTCAGATCAACAGGTGATTGACAAATTCCACGAATGGCGTGAGAAAACACTCAACGAATTTGCTAAAGACGCGCTCAAGGCGACGGTATTTGCGAGTTTTTCTTATCAGCAGTTGGAAATCATGCTGCAAAAGTGTTTTGGTGAGGAGGAGGCAAAAGATCTCGCTAGACTGTTAATCACAGGGTTGGAAGGTGACCTAACCGTTGATGCCAATCTGAAAATGTGGGAGGTCGCACAGGACAAACTTACGCTGGAAGACTTCTTGGAAAAACACGGCCATCGGTCGGTTGGCGAATTTGAGTTGGCGCAGCCCCGCTGGCGTGAGGACTCTTCCTACGTTGAACAGGTTATCGCATCGTTCCACACCAATCCCAATGCCAATCCAATGAAGCATCTTCAAACCCAAAGGGCGAATCGGGAAAAAGCAAAAAGGAGATTGGCACGGTTGCCGGTAAGCAAAGCAGCCGCGTTTCGGAAACGAATCAATGAAGTGCTTGCTCTCACACAACGGTATATGCCCTTCCGGGAAACCGCGAAGTTCTATCTCATGCTCGGCTACGAATTAATCCGAAAGGCCTTGCTGGTACTCGATCGACGCTATCAACTTGACGGTGGTATCTTTTATCTTGTGCCTGATGAGTTAGGTCGGCTCATTGAGGGAGAAGACCTTCAATCGATTGTTGCGGAACGCAAAACGACCCGATCACGATTATTGCAGATCGAGCTGCCGGATGTCATATACAGCGATATCCTTAACCGTGTCGGTGAGCCTCAAGCAATTGAAGCAAAAAATGAGATCCAGGGGGTTGGGGTGTCGGTTGGTGTTGCTACCGGTGAGGCGTATGTCCTCCGAGATCCGTCCGATGCACAGATTGCTGGTAAAAATTATATCTTGGTCTGCCCTTCAACAGATCCGGGTTGGACCCCGCTCTTTCTTCACGCCGCTGCGTTGGTGATGGAGTATGGCGGTATGCTGTCGCACGGTGCTATCGTTGCCCGGGAATACGGCATTCCGGCGGTAGTCAATGTGGCCGCCGCAACACAGCGTTTCCAATCCGGTCAACGGCTGCGCGTTGACGGGAGTCGAGGGATTGTCTCAATTTTGGCTGACGAATCCGCGTAATGATTCGTTCGTTCATATTCAATAGACTTTCGGTCACATTAATCCGCTTCATCAATAAATTTTAACGATTCATCGTAATCATACTTGACAAAGATTCCTAATCGTTGTACACTCTAGGGTAATCCAACAAACAACAAAGATTTCTCCCATTTTTTTGGCGGTATGCCAAGCAGATCTTCAGAACTACGAAACTCAAATCAGAAATTCGAGGCGAAAAACGCCCTGACAAATTTAGGGGTGAGAAGAAATGAATTCCCAACCAACGATATCCCAAGACAATATAGATGAAACAGAGCTCAGTGTTGAAAGGGTGAAGAAAGAGCTTTATAAAAGGAACCATCCCAGCTTAACGCCAATCGACATAGAAGCTCACGCAGAAAAAGTGTATCAGATATTAAGACTCAAGAAAAAACACAATGTGGTGATACTTGGCCATAATTACATGGAGCCCCTTGTATTCGGTTTATCAACAAAAAATGAGCAGGGTGATTCACTTGGGTTGAGCATGTACGCTGCAAAGACCGACGCGCCATACATCCTCTTTAATGGAGTACCGTTCATGGCAGAAACCGCGAAAATCCTCAATCCTTCAAAAACAGTTCTCGCCGCGGATAAAACAGCGGGCTGCTCTTTGGCAGATAATTTTGGGGCTGGAGAGGTAAGAAAGTTGAAGGCACTGTATCCAGGGGTCCCTGTCATGATTTATATCAATAGCTACGCCGACGCGAAGGCGGAATCAGACATCTGTTGCACGTCCGCAAATGCTGCCCAAATAGCCCGAGAAATGCCGGGCGATGAGATTCTTTTTGTACCTGATATTTTCTTCGCGGAGAATTTAGAGGAGGAGCTTAGGGACACAAAGACGGTTATCTATCCCGGTAAGGGAAATCAAGAGAAGGGGGCAGTATGTGAGGTGCATGAAAGATTCCTGCTCTCAGACCTGTTAGCAATACGTGATTCGTTTGACATTCCTAAAGGTCATCCCGCGAGAATACTTTATGCACACTGGGAATGCCGTCCTGAAGTGCTTCAGGAAGCCGATTTTTATGGCAGTACGAGCCAGATAGGGAAGGACATTGCGAAAAGGGTAGCGGAAAATCGATTGGAGCGTGCTTTTGTTGCTTCCGAGTGCGAATTGACCTCCAACTTGGCGCAAGAATTCCCGACTGTACAATTTTCGACCGCCTGTTCTGTACGGTGTTCCCACATGGCGAAGGTTACCCTTGATAAGGTGCTTAATGTCCTACAGGTACTTGATAAAGGCGACGATTTGAGTCCACACGAAGTTATACTCGCGCCGGAGGTAATCGAACGGGCAAGAACACCAATTGAGCGGATGCTTGAGTTAAGTGCCTGAAACATAAAATATATGGAATGGGTATCAACAAAAAAGGCTCCCATAAACTTGGGAGCCTTTTTTTATAATATAACCTAAGTTGCTAGTTGCGTCCTGTTTTCTATATACATGTCGCCCCGCCCCGATAAATCGGGATTCAAAGCAACTGGGGCTATGAGTCGGGCAAGATGCCCGACCTACAGGTATCGGGGTTTGACTTCACTGGGTCACATATAACTAGCAACTTGCGTTAATATAATTAATATAACTGGATATATAGTCGATTTGTCAACCCTCGAGTTTCACAACATTTTCCGCCTGATACCCTTTGGGACTTCGTACAATTTCAAACTCGACCTCTTCTCCCTCATCGAGGGATTTGAAGCCAACCCCTTCGATAGCGGAATAATGTATAAACACATCTTCCCCTGAATCGGTGGTGATGAACCCATAACCCTTTTGGTTGCTAAACCATTTCACACGGCCTGTTACCATCGTTTCGCACCTCCTTTCGCTTCGGAATATTTAACTGCAAACGTATCATGAAGCTGAAAGAAGCATAGAGGTACAAAATGGCAGCAAATCCGGGGAAGAAGCCTTAGTTTTGCCCTTCATACAACTCGTAAAGCTTTCTTGAATCCATTGTACAGTTGCCCTTATATTATACTTACTTCCTAGTGAAAACGCAAGAATTAAAGATGGTGGTCAGACTATCTTCAACTGCTAGCAAAATCTCATCGGATGCTATGAATTTTTCGCTATAGTTGAAATTTCAGTTACTCCGACTGCTCGCCAATTTAACGTTTGTCGTGTTGCTGGATGTAGAGTTCGGCGATCTGCTCTTGCAGTTCGGCAACTTTTTTTCGGAGTTTGCGGCACTCCACTTGGAGTTCACCGATATCCGCTTGCATCCGGACGGATTCTTTTCCCGCAGCTTTGGTTTTAGCTTTGAGTCTGCGATCAAGCGAATCCTTAATATAACGCAAGTTGCTAGTGTTTATTTAATGATAAGTGTAATCATAGTAGCAATGAGAAACAAAATAATCTTAATCTCAAACCCATCGGCAGTGACGGCATGAATAGAGCGGGGTAGCCGTTGGGTGATTAAACTGTTTGTCACCTCTATCCGCTTCCTGTGGTGATGGTGTATGTAAACTTCGTGGGCTTGATATTGCCGTTTGCTGTTCTTTTTTCGCAACGGTTTGAGCATGATACCGGCTTCAGCTAAGGCATCTTCAATCCCATAATTGCAGTAGGCTTTATCTGCATAAATGGTTGCCCCTTGAGGTAAATCAAACGGATAACACCGCAACCCCCGAACATCACTAAAACTGCCCGGTGTTAAGAAAAACTCAACCGGTATGCCAGACTCGGTGACCATCAGATGCAGTTTGAGTCCATAGAAGTATCTCCGTTTACTGGCTATCATCCCGCGCCAGACTTCCCCTTGATAAAGTTTTGCACTAGAGATGCGAATCACATCACACACTGGCACGGGATACGAGTCGATGATATAGAGTTGGTCTGAGTTTTGTGCTTTACAGTCTGTGGCAAGTGATTCAAAAAGTGTCTGAAACATCGGTGCAATTTGATGGAGTCTTCGATTGAATCGTGCCTTACTGAGCATATGGGGAATATATCCCTGCTCCTTGAGTAGACACCGTGCCATCTGTTGATTGCCACCGAACAGTTCTGCTGCGACTCAGGCAGTGGTCATTACTTCTGCGGCAGACATTTTGGCTCGTGGGTCGTCTTGATATCCGTGTTCAATTAACAGATCGTCACAAAGTGTATAAAATGCTACGATTACTAAGTCCATGGGATTCTCCTGTTTTAAGAGTTTTGTTTTGCCTAACAAACACTCTAACGGAAATTCCATGGATATTCAACTAGCAACTTGCGTTAATATAGGTGAGGATTACGATTATAACGCTAGTAGATGCGATAATTCCAACAATTTCTACCATGTTCAGCCCTCCACGTTATTCAAAAAATCTATCCCTGATGTAGCGTTGCTTCTTCCGCTACTCTAATTTTTTATCGTGCTGCTGAATGTAAAGATCTGTGAGATATTCCTTCATTTCATCGACACTCTTTTGAAGCGCGTTGAGGTCTGCTTGAATTTGTGAGAGTGCTTCCTGACTTACTTCGGTTCTGTTTTCAAATTGATACTTCCTTTTCACTATGTCACCGATGGTTTGAATAGCTACAATAACAACAATAAATAAGCCTATAAAAAAAACTACTTCCATTGTGTTCAAGTCTCCATTTACGGTGTTAGAGGTTAGAATGGTCTGGGCCAATCATTCAGGTTCCTCAATCATAGCCTATTGTTGACCAATTCATTTGTTATTCGCCTATTGATTGTATCGTGTTTTGACACTTCGATTGTGGTGGATAATGATCAGGTCCGCGATATGCTCACGAATCTCTTCTAAATCTGCAGAAAGGCTTCGCAGATCCGATTGTAACTGATTGTACCTCTCCTTTGTTTGGTTGGGATGGTATCCGCGTTTTTTTAGAGAATAGAACGTTCCTAACCAGACGGAGATTAGAGTAACGACCGTGATCGCTCCCATCACAATTGCGACAATCGACACAGCACCTGCCATCGAAGGTTCCTCCATTATGTAGTATCTTTTGTGAAGATGACCAGTTCAACAATCTGCTCTTTGAGCTCGGCAATATCTAGCCGAATCTGAGCGATATCATGCTGTACCTGCTCAAGTTCGCGGTTCGTTACACCTCTCGTCAACCCGCGCTTTTTAGCAGCGTAAGAGGTTCCCATCCATACCGATCCGAGCACAATCACCGTGATACTGACAAATACAATTGTAATAATCGCAATCATGCCACTCATGCAATTCTCCTTTGGCTTTTGGAGTTATAAATACCATTAAGATGAGGTATAAGATTTTTGCCACTCTTGAATGAATGATTCGCACCAGCTTAGTGCATATCGGTAGGAATATGTGAACGGTTTGAGCAGAGCCCTGATTGTACTTGGTAGTATTGCCCTACGCGGAAACACCCACTTGCTATGTACTAAGGATATATCAAACCTACCCATCTCATATTCTGTTTCTTGCGAGTCGCCTAGTGTCTGGCTTTCTACAAAGTTCATAGACTAGCTGTTCTAAGATGCACTCTGGGTCTAATTGACTGCTCTTGAGTTGGACATCCGCTTCTAATGTTTGTTCTAATCCGTGGACTAGCTCCTCCGTGCTGAAAAAAGGAATTGCTTGGATAATTTTATAAGCAGCGTAAGGATTCTGCTTGAGAAGATTGACCTGCGCTGCGGTGGGAAGGGAACTCGACATCTTTGTGGCAAGTGGTTTGAAGACATTATCTGCGAAACTTTGGTAATTCATTCGATCCACCGTCGGTTTTAGCTCACCTTGTTCAGTAAGCAATTTTGCTTGGAGCGTGAGCCTGATTTGCCGAGCAATAAGTGCGTTAACTTTGATCGGTGGTTCACCGCTTTCTAGAACGCTGTGGAGACTGGACAACGCTTGCGAAACGGATCTTCTCCCAAGAGCGTCGGTAAGTGCGAAGATATTCTCAAAACTACTCTGGGCGATGACGGTTTCGATATCTCGCTCGTCAACCCGTGTCTTGTCTCCAACAAAAGCAATGATCTTTTCGATTGCCTCAGCAATCAAGTGCATGTCGTTTCCTGTGCGGCTCTGAAGGAGGCTAAAGGCATTGGGCGAAATCTTCTTTCCGAATGTTGCGAGTTTCCTGGAAACACCTTGGTAGAGCCGATCCTGCTGGCTCGATCGCCCGGGCTCTAGCGAGGCAAACGAGGCATACCTGCCGACACGACCGATCAATTTGACAAGCCGACTGCGTCCATCAACGTTTCCTTTGACCGTAAAGATTAGGACACTCGTTTTGGGCAGTGCCCCGTCTAGCCACTCGGTTAGGATTTCCGTATCATCAGCTGCGCCTGATATGTGTTGGAAATCATCAATTTGAGCGGTAATTTGCGGCAAGTTGCGGAGAAATTCGAGATCTTCAGGACTCAGGTCTGCTTCGTTTTCCTCGATGAGATCGCCGATGATCTCTCTGAAATCGCTATTCTCGTCAGCAATATCCTGCGCTGAAACGCCCAAGACCTTGACCATCAGGGCGATTGCCTTTCGTGGATTGCCTTCTTCGGCGGCTTCAGCAGCACTTTGTACTATCTCCAGCGGTGACGGGCCCTGCTGCCTTTTGAACACTGTGGCTTCGCTCACAACAACAACGCGCCAATCTGCCATCACTGGATAAAGCTCGACTGCGCTCAGAATTTCACGAACAGAGACTTCCGCGCCATCGAGGTGAGTCAAGTTAAAATCACGGGTCTCAGGTGACAGAAGGTTTTCAAACATCTGCTTGAGGGTGCTTTCTACTAGATACTGTTCTTCACCGCACAGCAGATAAACAGGCCGAACCTTGCCGGCTTGCATTTCCTTAATAATATTCGGTGTTGTGGATTGTGCTTGTTGTCTCATGGATACATGACCTAGTGCTTTGTAGGAAAACTGATGGAGGAGCGATTGTGCCCCGTCAGGAGGCACGGTTCGGTAGCATCTGTGAATACCAATCACAGTCGAGAAAGTTGGAAGGGTGCATAGTCCAATGACATGCTATACCGCACGGTCGGGAAATCTTAGAAACCGTTTCGCATTCTCACCCATGATGTCATTGTATTCGTCGTCGCGTAGATCCGGTAACAGCTCTTTGAGGATGCCGGTGAGCTGACCGTAGCCGGGGTCTTCTAAAATCCACGGAAAATCGGTCGCCCACATCAGACGTTTTGCACCGAAAAGATCGAGGATTCGCTGATGCCATCGGGCAAGGTCCCGATAGGGATATGCTTCATTGCTGAAAGCATATTGACCTGATACATGCATCATTACATTTTCAAAACAGGCGAGCCGGTGGGTCGTGTGAAAGGCGGGATTATACTCAACTGTTTCGATCCGTGGACGGCCCTTCGCATCCCAAGAGAACTTTCCTTTGCCGGGACAGATACCGAGATGGTTCAGGACAACCCGAACTTGGGGAAAGGCATGAATCAGATGCTGAAGCAGATGTGCATCAATCGCGCGAGGGTAGAGCCAGAGAACGTAATCTTTTTCTGCCGCATGTTTCCAGATAGGGTAGGTTTTGATTTCCTTGATGTTGATTTGAGCGAATGGATCTCGCGGCCCTCCAATCGAAGATAGCCGAAAACCGATAATCCCCGTACCATCTGTAAGGCTGTCCATGTGATCTTCCGGCTCGGTAAGATCTGGCGGGACTAGTCCAATGCCGAGGAAGCGATCGGGATATGCTTTCAGGCAGTGCAGCAAGTAGGCGTGGTGCTTCATTTCAGTGCCGCCGGTCTGCACTAGCATTGCTTGGTCAATGCCGTTTGCTTCCATTTCGCTCAGTAGCTTTTCGGCGGTCTCTTCCCGATCCGGCGGGCAGACCGGGGTCGGTTCTCTCGGAAATTCAGGCGAAGCCTTAGCGAAAACGTGGAGATGGGAATCTATTCGCGTCATCATTCCTCCAAACCGAAAAGTTTGCGCCGTTCCGGCGTCGTGCAGAGATGGGCGATAGAGGCAAACCGTTTTGGATCCGTACGCCCCGGTGTCCGTTTTTCGTAAATGAGGATGAGTGATTTTCGTGGGGTCTCTGTGTGGTTGTCCATAGCGGTATGCCAGCCGTATGAGTTGAACATGATCGCGGTGCCTGCTTTCCCCGGGAACCGCTTATGACCGGGCATCGCTTCTAGCCGCTGTGCTTTGGAGTAAGGGCCCGCGTCGGGTTTGTGGCTTCCCGGCACAAACGCAAATTCACCGGATTCGGGTTCGACATCGTTCACGTAAACTTGGACTTTGATATGCAGCGGATTACTCTGTGGCACATCGGGGTGCCAACCCGTATAACAGACCGGTCCCGGTGGGACGGTGCGGACCTGGGGTCCCAAAAGAATTAGGTCGTCATCCGTAAATGCCATCAGACTACCGTAATAGCTGGGATGATCGATCATGTCTACGAAGATTTCATCCTTGTCAAAGGGGTCGGAGATGTCGTAAAACGATGCGGCCGCTTCACCCGCCTCTATCCGGTCTAGCCATGCGGGTTTGCACTCTTCTGCCCAATAATCAAAGACGGTTTGGAGCCGCTCTAGCTCATCACCTTGGATCGCATCTTCAAAGACAAGGTAGCCTTTTTCTTCCCATTGTGCTGTTTGGGTTTCGGTGGGTCTGATCATGGAGTCCCTCCTATCGTTAAATTAACATCAAAGTGGCGCGAAATCCTTATACTTCTGCTTTTTCAAAGATTGTTAATTGTTTCCATCTCTTCAGGCGTTAGCTCCCAATCGAACAGGTCAAGATTTTCTATCAGATGGGGGGCAGAGCTGGCTTTGGGAATCACAATTAAGCCTTTCTGAAGCAGCCATCGCAAGGCGATCTGTGCCGCTGTTTTTCCGTGGTTGTCACCAATACCTCCCAAAACCGGATCGTCAACGATTTTCCCGACAGCTAGTGGACGATGCGCGGTTAGGGGCATCTGGAGTGCATGACAGTGCTGCAAGAGGTCTTCGTGTTGACTATGGGCATGATACTCCACCTGATTGGTAGTGATAGGTGCCTGAGAAATTGCTCTCGCCTGATCTACCTGCTCAATACTAAAGTTGCTGATGCCGATACTTGTCGCCTTACCTGCATCATGTATCTCGTTGAATGCAGACAAGGTTTCCTCCATCGGCACAGTGCCATCGCCGGGGTGGTGAACTAGCAACAGGTCTACATAATCGGTTTGGAGATCCGCTAGGCATTCATCAAACTGGGAGTGTACTTGGTCGTATTTTAGGTGCGTGTGCCAAATCTTAGAGGTGATATAAAGTTCCTCTCTAACCGCTCCAACCTCTCGCAATGCCTCCCCAATTTCCTTTTGGTTGGCGTACATCCAAGCGGTGTCAATGTGGTTATAACCGAGTTCAAGGGCTATCTTGACAACGGTTTTGCACTGTTCGTCTCGCAAGTTCCATGTTCCAAGTCCTAGAACAGGGATGTCATGACCCGATACAAGTTGAATTGTCTCCATCTGTTTTCCCTCACAGTGTTGGGGTTATCTCTATCATTAGATAATCTGGTTAGCGGTGTCCTCTTAGTGCCGAAAATGCCGGACACCGGCGAAGACCATCGCCATGCCGTACCGCTCTGCTGTCTCAATTACGGGCTGATCACCCACCGAGCCGCCGGGTTGAATAATTGCCCGCACACCTGCCTCCCCGGCAATTTCGACACCATCTGGGAATGGGAAGTAAGCATCAGAGGCAAGGACAGATGCTTTCGCCCGATCGCCTGCCTTTCGCGCTGCAATGATGCACGAATCGACACGGCTCATCTGTCCGGCACCAATCCCGACCGTCCTTGAACCTTGGGCAAGCAGCACGCAGTTCGATTTGACATGCTTACACGCCTTCCACGCAAAGAGGAGAGATTCAATTTCCTCATCTGTTGGCTGACGCTTTGTGACAACCTTCAGGTCATCAGGCGTAATTTCATGAAGATCTCGGTCTTGGACAAGGACCCCACCGATAACGTTCCGGATCTGCTTAATTGAAGCATCCTGCCGGAGTTCACCCGTTTCGAGAATTGGTCGCCGCTTCACGCGGGAGAGTGCCCGTAACGCTTTCGGGGTGTAGCTTGGAGCGATAATAGCATCGACTTTGATACCTGCGTTTGCCACCTCGCGAATGGTGTTTGCCGCTTTCAAGGAGACTTTTTGGTTCAAACCGATGACACAGCCAAAAGCGGAGATTCGATCACAATCAAGAGCATCGTTGAACGCCGCTTCCAAACTGTCAGCAGTCGCTAATCCGCACGGATTATTGTGTTTGATAATCACACATGCCGGTTCGGAGAAGTCCTTGACGATTTCGATAGCCGCCTCTAGATCGAGGATGTTATTGAACGAAAGCGGCTGACCACTCAGTTGATTCGCCCACGCCGCACACGGTTCTGGCGAAGCATGGGTGCGATAGAACGCCGCGCGCTGATGGGGATTCTCACCGTACCGGAGACTTTGCGCGCTCTCGTACTGGAGATCGAGCAAGTCTGAAAAGTCCGTATCAGGGGCATCCAGATCGGCGAGGTAGCGCGAAATTGCTGCGTCGTAATGGGCGGTGTGTGCAAACGCAGCTTTAGCCAACTGGAAGCGGGTTCCCTCCGAAAGGCAACCATCGTTTGTGTCAAGTTCCGCAATAACGTCGGGATACTGTTGTGGGGCAGTGAGGATAGCAACATCGTGATAGTTTTTGGCGGCTGACCGAATCATTGACGGTCCCCCGATGTCTATGTTTTCAATGGCTTCGGCGAGCTGGACCCTTTCTCTAGCAATGGTTGCCTCAAATGGATAGAGATTGGAAACAACTAGATCAATAAATTCGATTCCTTGGTTCGATATTTGAGCCACATGGTCGGGGTTATCTCTAATCGCTAACAAGCCGCCGTGGATTTTGGGGTGGAGCGTTTTTACCCGCCCATCGAGCATTTCGGGAAAACCGGTGTAATCGGACACCTCACGAATCTTAATCCCTGATTCGCGGAGCGTGTCTGCGGTGCCGCCCGTGGAGAGGATTTCTACACCGTGTTGAGCCAGCGTTTTGGCAAGACTTATAAGGCCGGTTTTATCGTAGGTGCTGATTAATGCGCGTTGTATCTGTTTCATGCTGCCCTCCTTTCTATGCCACGTATCTGGGATGTCCAAAGCCGTCGTTAGCGACGTGGCTGCGTGCAGGAATTTCTGACTGATCTGGAATAATCAAATCTATCGCTGACGTGTTTTCGATGATCGTGCCATCGCCCACCGAGACGTTTTTTCCCAGACGAATCACGCCCGGCTTCATGGCTGCGCTCCGGATTGTTCCTATGACCACTGAAGAACCAATATGGCAGCCGGTGCCGATTTCAACGAAACCGTAGATCTCTGTATTTGTGCCGACAGTGGAGTGATTTCCGACTCGTACTGGACCCAACAGGCTTGCGTCTGTACCAATCTGCACGAAGTCACCTAGAATCGGGTGACGCTGCTTAACCCTCACACTCAAGCCCCCGAGCGTGCACGGATAGATAACACAGCCAGAACCGATAACCCCGGTTTGTCCAGTGGTAAAGCCGCGGTGCGGATGTTCCAAGAAATTGGCATCACCAATCTGCGTTTCGGGGTGGAGATCAGCTTGGTAGTAACGGCCTCCAAGTTCAGAAATTGCCCGAGGTAAAAGCGGGACAGGGGTTCGGTGGAGATTGGGGTTGTCCTTAACGGGACCCGATCGAGTTAAGAGATAGCCAACATCGTGATAGAAAAGCACTCGCCAACCGGGGTAGGTACTTACAACTAACTGCATCTGATAGTCAAAAGCGAACGCCAAATCAAGGGAGTCTAGAACACTTCGATAGGGGTGAAATTCCCGCTTTAGGATCGCTTCATCTACTTTGTCCCTGATATCCAGTTCAATAAGTTTTTCACGGGAAATTCCGCTGTGAAGCAGATAGGCATCCCATACTGCCGGATCTCTCAGAGAGGCAAAACGGTTCCATAAGGCACGCTGTTTCAATCGAGGCAACTCCCAAAGCAGCGCAAACGTTGTGTCCAATGCACGGCTTTCCCACTCACTTTCGTCGGTGACTGCCAAGAAGGATTGGGCGATCATCGCGTAAAGCTGATCGGCGACCTCTTCAATCGCTTCCGATAGCTCGTCTTTACTATTTTCTGGACGTGGGGCGTTGTGGGAACCGGGCGCCACGCATTCTAAGAGATTACCGAGCACCGTTTCGAGAATATCCCGATTGACAAATCCCCGTCCAGAGCGAAGGGAGAGGACATCTCGACTTTCACTGTTAATGCGTAAGACTTTGAGTTCATTCACGGAATAGATCGGACGAATCGCCTCTAATACCTGCTTCAATAGGGGACGCTTCCGGCTTTCGTACGTTGAATCAAAGAGTGTAGTTTCGAGCATATTGTTTATACTTTCAATCTGTAAACTTTTTTATCAATTGCATTGCTACGGTTTATAGGGTAACTTTACGGTCCGGATTTCTGACTCAGTTGCTTCAAATTCAGGATCTTTGTGGACGAGAAGAGCATCTAACTGTTTTGCTACAGCAGCAATCCATGCATCAGCAAATGAAAGACGATAGCGAGCCTTGAAGCTGCCAGCCAGACGTTCTAACTCCGGTGAGGAATCCATGCGGTTAAGAGGAAGGCGACGCAGTAGTTCATCTCGTTCTTCGGCAGCGGCTAATCCTTGTTCTTGCCAAGTGATGTAATAGAGTTCCATCATTGATACAAAGACAACAACCAGATCGATAAACTGATCTTCAGCATGTTGGATCAATCCATCAACGATATCTGCGCCCTCTTCGTCTTCAAGATAACAGATAAGCGCAGAAGTATCTAAAACATACCGCTCATGATTCATCGTTTTTCTCTGCTTGCCGGTCAGAGGTCAACTTTTCCCAGAGGTGCAGTCCTTTTGCAGAACCCCTCAGCTTCTGTCTGGCTTGAGTTGATCTTGCCTTTCTCTCTACCGCATCCTCAGAAAACCACACAGTTACCTCAGAGGGTTTAATGGGCGCGGGAACTGACCCTGATAGATGAACTTTTTCCCCGTCAAAATATCCTTTTACTGCAATCATTGTTTTTTTCCTTATTTTTATTGTCTGAGAAGAAGTATTCACAACCCCAATTCCTTCAGTAGTTGAATCTTCTTCATTCGATTCGGGCCCGCTGTTTCAAAAAACCGGTCGGAGACTAGCCGTCCCGTATCGGGTGCCCACATCTTCGCATAGTTCTTGTTGAATGTGACGATACGCTCAATCTCCCATGCCATCCGTGGTCGTGTCCTCATCATCCACGCCATCTGCCGACGGTTGGCACCGCCCCCCCAAGATGAATGCCAAATCCGTGTGTTAAAAGCGATAACATCCCCCTTCTGCGTTGATAACTCGTAACGGCCGGGGAACTCCTGCATGGGATACCCAAGTGCACACTCATCTATCTCCTGTTCAAGCTCGGTATAGTGGAGCGGCCACAGGTGGCTGCCGGGAATAAAACTCAAGCACCCTTTGCCCGGTGCGACATCATCCAGATAGAATGTCAGTTTAGCTTCGATTCCGGGTTCAGGCCAACTGCCATCCCGGTGCCAGTTTGTATCTCCATTGTGAATCTGTCCATCGGAACTGCCGAAAAAGATACAGTCTTCTCCGAGCAGATCCTCAGCGATACCAGCCAGTTTGGGATGATCTAGCAGGTTGTAGAAATACGGATCTGCCTCAATCAGCGGAACGATGACGCGGTGCCCATCTGGAAATATCCGCGCTCCGGGGGCTGACGTATCCCCTTGATCTTTACCGTTAGCAATAATCGCGTCGAATCTCCAAGAAAACTCGGCGATCTCTTCAGGCGTTAGGACAGCGGGAACTTTAACAAAACCCAACAGGTAAAAGTGTGTTTTCTGATCATCCGTCAACATGATGTTTTCTCAAGGTCAGAAGTTCATACAAACCTCAATTGCACATCGGGTGGGGCAAGGTCATGCTTCACCGCAAGTTTATAGAACTTCTTCAGCCCGGCAATTTCAGAATCACCGAGCTCATAGCAGATATGCTTGGTGAGATAATCTCGACAGAGGCTTTCTGGGAAACCGAGTCTTTGGGATTCAATTTGGACAATCTCAGGGATGTTTTTAATGCCATCTTCCTTTGCGTTCAAAAGGATTTGAGGGGCTTGTCCCAATTCGACCTCTCCCCGTGCCACCCAGCAGGCATAGACAAACGGCAACCCTGTCAATGCAGTCCATTCCTCACCGAGATCTAACGCATAATCGGTCGCACCGAGTCGTTGCAATGCTGCATCCCCAATCAGCAGCACTGCGTCCGTATCTGCCTCTCGTGGGTCGATAGTGGGCGGACAGGAATGAAATTCGGGATGTAGGTTATATTTCTCGGCGAGCACGATCTGTACAAGTGCACGAGATGAACGGGAACTGGTATCAAGTGCGACGCTACGGATGGCGGGAATCGGCACATGACTGAGCAGTTGGATGCTCAAAACTGGACCCCGCGAGCAGATTGAAATGCCTTGTATTATTTTATACTCGCTGTCCGTACGGAAATATTCAATGATTGGAATCAACCCAACATCAATGTCTCTGTCCTTTAGTTCTATTGCCAAACGGCTCGGCACTGCCAAGCTAAGTTTGATTGCTTCGCTGCCGGGAAATTGCGGACCCTCTAATAGGGGGTAAATTAGCGGTTTCGTGTTGAGAAACGAAACCGCTCCAACTTTTACGCGGCTTTCCTGTGCCATTGATTTCCTTCTCGGATAATTTCGTTGTAGAGTGTGTCACGTTCAACGGAGATGCGCCCGGCTTCCTCAATTAGCTGGACAATCTCTTCTGCTGAGATGGCTTCCGGCGTGTCAGCACCCGCCATGTGGGTAATCTTCTCCTCCGTCACAGTGCCGTCAATGTCATCTGCCCCAAAACTTAGCGCGATTTGTGCTGTCTTCAGTCCGGTCATAATCCAATACACTTTGATGTGTGGAAAATTGTCCAGCAACAGACGGGACACGGCTATATTTTGCAAATCGGTCAAACCGGACGTGCTCGGTAGGTAGTCCATTCGGGTGTTTGCGGGGTGGAATGCCAACGGGATAAAGGTGACGAAACCGCCCGACTTATCCTGCTGCTCGCGAAGTTGAATCAGGTGGTCCACCCGATCTTCAGTCGTTTCGAGATGTCCATAGAGCATCGTCGCATTCGTTGAGATACCGAGCCGGTGTGCGATGTTATGCACTTCAAGCCAACCCTCTGCGCTCAGTTTGCCGGGACAAATTTTTTCTCGCGTCTCCTCCGCGAAAATCTCCGCCCCACCGCCGGGCAGCGAATCTAGCCCTGCCTCGCGCAACGCAATCAGGACCTCCTCAACTGACATCTTGAATATCCGAGAAAAGTGGTGGATTTCCACAGCTGTGAAAAACTTCAGATGAACCTGCGGCATCCGTTGCTTTAGTCCGCGAAGCATGTCGAGGTAGTATTCAAACGGTAGCTTTGGGTGCAAGCCACCAACGCTGTGAATTTCTGTGCAGCCGTGGTCAATCGAATACATCGCTTTATCCAGAAATTCATCGACGCTCATCTCCCATGCCCCATCGGTCTTTATGTCCTTCCGCGCAAATGCACAGAAGTGGCAACGTGCATGTAGGATACACACATTCGAGTAGTCGATATGTTGATTAAAGTTATAGTAGGCGACATTTCCGTTCTGTCGCTCTCGCACGATGTTGGCGAGATACCCAACACCGTTGATATCCGGGCTTTCATAAAGCTTGACCCCATCTTCAAAGGAGAGGCGTTCTTCTGCCTGCACTTTCTCGTAGATGGGATGAAGCGTTGAATCTGTGATTGGTAAAAATCTTTCCATTGTCGCTCCTGTTTCAATTTCTAAATTTCTCGAAATAGTGATCGATAGCCCGATCTGTGTAGTATTTCGATTTTAAGTGGAAAATACTTTCAGAGTACGCACCTTTGTCCTTTTCTGTTCTGTTGAGAACGGGGCGTTTATATTGATTGGCAATTCTCATCCCTGAATGCTCCGCAATCGTTGGATACATATTGAATTTGTCATTTGCCACCAGAAAAACATCATAATCTTGGACTAAGAATCTTTTGCAATTCCGCAGCACTTCTGAAATACCTTTAATATATTGCTCTCTGGCTTCTTTCCCCTTGCCCTTGAAAAGCGGTCCAATTTCTAGTTCATCTTTTCGATCAAATTCAAATAAATCGTAAGCATAGGCGTGTTGTTCGTGATAATTAATTAATCCAACATAGGGTGGACTAGAGAAAACCCCTTTAATCTTCTGCTCCTTCACGAGTTGAGCAAAATCTGGGTTATCTACCTTTAATGCTTTGGTAATATCAATTGTCCGAGAATCTCCAGTCAGACAGGTTTGAAAAGTATCTGTCCTTAATTTATCAAACTGAATAAAGCGTTGAATTGTATCTTGACAGTATCGCTCCCACCAACTCAATATTGAAAACAACGGTCTGCACATCTTTCCATGTTTAGCACAGTAATAGACTGATGTTACGGGTTCTTTTAAGGTTGCCAAATCTGCGTGAGTCGTTGCCCGGCAAGTACGGATTGTACGACTCAAAATAATCTGAATCACCCGCTGTGTTTCACGATTTTGGATATGTTTGACGCGCTCAAAGACAAGATCGATTTCTGCTCTGACAGGTGATAAGTACCACATATCAAGGAAATTCTCTGATTTTCTTTGCCATAGCTTGATGCCATATTGGTTGATTAGTTGAAAATATCTGAGCGAGAATTGGTCCTCTTTTTCTTTTCCATATTTCTCTTGATCAATCTGTCCTTGCCTGACTTTGTATTTGAAATCAGGGGACGGAAAATATTCACTATTAAACTCGTTCAGCTCTTCGGCGAGTTGTGCTTCAAATTGAGCAACATTGGATTCGCTGATAAACCGCTTTAAGGTGTTTGTGATATTGTGAATTTCATTCTGTACATCAACGAGACTATGTTTTTCTACTTTGATGTTGCTGATGAGCGTATTAAATGCGGAAATATCAATACCGATAGCGTGCATTCCGAGTTCGTTAGCTTGTACCAGTGCTGTGCCGCTACCACAAAACGGATCAAGGATAATATCACCCTGTTTGAAACACGCATCTTTTTTGAAATCATCTGTATGACCGTCTAGGAAGTATTCAACCAATTGGGGGATGAATTTGCCTTTATATGGATGGAGCCTATGGACATGTTTCGTCGTATCGGCTTCTTTCAGATAATCAAATGACAGTCCCCAATTGATGTCTTCACCTAGCTGTGCTTTCCAGTTGATTTCTCGTGTGCCTAGATATGAACGATAGTATTTAATCAAATCCTGTTTTGAGATCCTTGTGGAACCGTTCTCGTCGTATTTCCGAATTCTTCCATACTGGATGAGATAAGAGATGCTGGAAGTGGTCACATTTTTTTTAGTATGGTCCGTTGCCCATTTACTGGCTTCAGGAATTGTCATCAAATCTCTATCTTCAATCATTTTTGGTTTACCTTTTCATTCAGAGGGCCACACAAGTTCCCAAAATCTGATATCAGTATTATAGCCCAGTAGATGCGTCGGTGCAAGCGAATATTTCGTCTTGATTGAGGCTTTTCTTTTTGGTAAACTTTGGACGATGTGTAAAATGTACCTGTCTATATTTGCGAGGTAAGCTACAATGAATCTTGCGCCATCCGGTATTATCACACTGATGACCGATTTTGGGACAAGCGATCACTATGTCGGTGTCATGAAAGGTGTGATTCTAAATATCAATCCACAAGTTCAAATCGTTGATATCACACACACTATTCCGCCGCAGGATATTCACGGCACTGCGTTCCTGATTGATTCAGCGCATCGCTATTTTCCGGCTGGAACTATTCATGTGATAGTCGTAGATCCAGGGGTAGGCAGCGAACGCCGAGCCATCGTCTGTCAAACAGAAACAGCCTATTTCGTCTGCCCGGACAATGGGATTTTGACCCATATCCTTCATAATGAAGGGCATGTCCGCACCGTAGCAGTGGAGAATTCGGCTTACTTTTTGCCGCAAGTGAGCAGCACTTTTCATGGCAGGGATATCTTCGCCCCCGTTGCGGCACACCTTTCACGCGGCATACCGATTGGTAAACTGGGAAGTCTGGTTGCACCTCCCGTTCAACTTCCCATCCCAACACCTCAAGTGACGGATAAAGCAATTATCGGGCAGGTTATCTGGATTGATTCCTTCGGGAATTTAGTCACAAACATCTCTCATGAAATCTTAGAGTCGCTGGAAGGGGACATCGGTCTGATTATTCACGCGGGAAGTGCGAAGATAGACCATCTCAACCAATCTTACACGGAATCGGCGGTCGGCGAGGCTTTAGCAATTGTCGGCAGCTTTAATCGGTTGGAAATCTCAATCAACCAAGGCAGTGCAGCACAAGTTCTTGGACTGAAGCGAGGGGATACAATCGCAATCTGTATGACATAACCTTAATTTAACCTTGCGAAATTTCCAAACTTGAACACTCCTTCTAAGCGCAGCGAAAATCAGGAGAAATCTACTTCATCGTCGGTGTGGGTATGTTTTCAGGTTTTGGGTATGTTTCTAGGAAGCCGTGTGGGGTGCGGAGGAGGTACTTTAACCAGCTTCCCTCCGGTGCGTCTTCAAAGAGACGTTGGTAAAGCGCATCGCCTCCAAAAGAATTTGCAATGACCCCGGGACAGTAAGTGAAGATAATTGTCCTACGCACATTATCCGTGGTGTTGAACGAACCGTGACGCATATCGTGGGTGAAAAGCAGGACAGAGCCCGCCTTCATCGGAATTTCAATGTACATGTCCTTCAATGCGTCGTCGGGCGGTGACGGATAGTTGGCTTTGTGGCTGCCCGGAATTACTTGCAACCCACCCTCGCCGGGGTTGATGTCGCGCATTGCATAAAACACTTGGAAGAGGTTATGATGGATACGACCATTAAAGTGATAAAAATTGTGCATCACTGACGGTGTATGGTTGGAATGATAAGCTGTCCTGCCCCCATTCCACTTAAATGTCACCCACGTTGACTTGAGCCGAGGACGATCCACCATCTCATCAATATAGGGAAGCACTTTCGGATTCACAACGAGGTCCAGCAAGGAGGGCTCCTGATTCAGAATGTCGTCGTATCTGACTTCAGGATTTGCCGATCTTGGCAGGGCATGGAAATCTTGCAAGGCCTTTTCTTCCCAAACATCCAGACGCTTATTTAGATACGCAAGATAGTCCGGCTCAATCGCGTCTTCGATCAGCAGATACCCGTTCACATCATAGTGATATAGCTCTTCGGGGGTCACTATAAAACGCTCCTCCTTGGGTTAAGACACCAATCATCGTGCCCTGCTTTATGCTTCCTCCACCGGCGCATACTCTGGAAAGACCTGCGGATACCCGCGTCCGGTTGAGATCTGACGGGTTGCTGCATCAATGTAACAGACACTGAATCCTCGTCGGGGGCGATTTGTAGTATTGACCTCCGATCGATGCAACGTCCAATTATGGAGCAGCACGACCTCTCCCATCTCCATCTCAAGATAGATCCGCTTCTCGTCCGGTGCGTGAATCACCCGTTCCTCTGGAGATAATTGATCACCCTGTTCGGGGATGAGACTTTTGTGTGACCCTGGAATGATCTGTAGGCACCCGTTGGCAACGCTCGTCGGATCCAGCGCGGTCCAGATTGTCACCTTTGGTGGGATACTCAGTCCCCAACCGCCGGCACCGTCCTGATGCCAATTAATGAGGACTCCTTGCTCCGCCGGTTTGTTGAAGAACATCGTGCGAAAAGCGGAAACTTCTTCTCCAATAATCTTCTGCGTGATGTCTCGAAACAGTGGGTGTCGTATGTACGGCAGAAACAGTGGATCCTGATCTAGGTCCTGAATCTTTCGATATTTCAGTGTAGATCCCTTAAACTCTTTCGTCTGCTTCGACAGTTCCGGGTGACCGGCTGACGGGCATAACTGCATGAGCATATTGTCGTAGCGGATCTTGCCTAGCATAATATCGTCGATACGCTGACAAAGTGCCTCAATCTCTGCGTCCGGCGCAACTTTGCCCAAACGCACGTATCCCTGTTCTTGGAATGTTGCAAGTTCGTCGTCGGTCAAAACAGGTCCGTGTAGGTTCGCCATAGTACAGCCTCCTGATGAAGGTGTCAGTTCAGTTGCCTATTTGATAATTTAACGGGACTTGCGGTAGATAGTTACCTCCATGGCATCACGCTTGACCCAAGGCAGATCTGTTTCAAACCAGTGGATTCGACTTTCATAATGGGACCGGACATGGTTCAAGTAGTCCGCCATGCCCGCTGCCCCGATTCCCACATTGTCCGCAACAACAGTTGCCCCATCGGTCAGCTGCGATTCAATCGCCTGAAAACAGGGGAAATAGTTGCTGTAGTTGTTGTCGAGCAGCAGGAAATCGACCGGCTCACGGATAGTTTCTAGTACCTCTGTAGCATCCCCAATCCGCGAGTCAATCAAATCTTGGACAGCGGCGCGTCTGAAGTTTTCCTGCGCTTCGTTGGCGCGTTCTGTGTCGATTTCGACAGTTATTAATCTACCCTTACCTGCGGATTTGAGTTCAGCAACCATCCAGAGTCCCGAATAACCGATAGCGGTGCCACACTCAACAATCAAGTTCGGTGCCGCTTTCTGAACAAGATCGGCGAGAAACTCGGCTTTTTCACGCCCAAGCATCGGTATATGCTGTTCTCTACATCGTTCATCTACTTCTTGTAGTATCTGATCAAATACGGTCATTGGTGTTCCGTCCTCCCTCAATTTTCAAGGCTGGACTTATAAGCCCCTTGTTAATCCCCACGGAACGTTCCTTCCTTCTGTATCCGCTCGTAGATACCGGCAAATGCCGTTGAGCCATCGTCTTCCCATATTTCGGATTTGATCCCCCGAATCGTGCCTTCCTCACGTCCTGTTACTCTGGTAGGTGAGACATAGGAGCGACCGTAGAACGTATTTCCGCCCGGCATGTGCAGCACACCAACGTGCTTGGGCGGTTCTATCGGCGTATTCGCTGCGATACGTGCCAGTGCGTCTTCGTCTACTTCGTATCCGAGTCCTGGACCCTCTGGAACGGGTGATGATCCCTCAATGACAGGAATCCGCTCGGTGGTGTAGTCTTCCTCGTATTGGTCGTCGAGATTGATGGAGTGGGCGGTGTGGGTGGGCAGTACAGCTGCCATGTGCAGTGCCATCGCCTTGCCAAGTGTGCCCGACTCAAACTGAAGTATTGTTTGGATATTCGCTTTTCCACAGGCAAAACCGGTCGCAATAGTATCGCCAATCGAACCACCAATCATATAAATATCGGCGACACTGTGGATAATTTCTTGGACGTTTCCGAGCGGTGTACCGTGCATGATAACCGGGAGACGGGTCTGTTCACGCAATCGACGCCAGCCGTCTACATCATTCTTCACAAGCGGGTCTTCGATATAACCGACAATCGGGTGGTTGCGCTCCAATTCCTGAATGATGGGGAGGACCGCCGCCAAGCTCCGGTTACTGTTGAAATCGTAATGGATTTTAAAGCCTTCTGGCGCAACTTCTTCGGCAAGCCGAGTCTGCTCCATCACGTCGTGATAGTCGCAGGTGTGCATCTTAAAGATGGTGTAGCCTTGATCCGCTGCCCGACTGATTTCGTCACGGAATGTCTCCGGTGCTGCCGGACGGGTCCACGCTGCAACCGGCACCGCATCCCGCACTTTCTGTCCTATCAACTTGTAAACGGGCACATCAAGATATTTCCCCATCACGTCGTAGAGAGCGCAATTCAAGGCGGAACCGTAGGAGAGATGGTTGTTGATAAAATCAAACGGGTTGCGACCGATGAGTGATGCTGCGATTGCGCGATCTGGCTGTCCGCCGGGGCGAACGCGCTGGTCACCGTAGCCGACTATCCCGGCATCTGTCTCCACTTTGAAAACGGTGCGATGGTCTATGCCGTACAAATCGACCTTGCGATTGTCGTAACGTTTCGCAAGGCGCGGATAAATCGGAATCACTTCAATGTTGGTAATTTTCATCTTAACACTCCTCGCAGGGCGGCTTCAATTCAAGGGAAGAAAATTGGACTTAACCGTACTGTTTCAAAGATATGTTAACAGATTTCCCACGATTGTTCAAGTAAATGGTTGGTCAAGCAACGAGATTCATCGGTTGCCATGAGGGGGTGGAACCTTTGCCGATTCAGAGCGACCAACCTCTCACCATGTACGCCTGCAATGTACCACTCTCATCCGAATTGAAAAAACCTGTGCTGCCATCCGGTGAGAGGAAGGGATGGATATGGCTATCTTTCTGCCAAGAAGAGCGTGGGCTGAGCAGAAAGGTGATGTTTTTCAGTGGACCCGTTTCATCGGTGGGGAACTCAGCTAGGTAGATTGCACCGCCATCATCTCTAGGTCCAGCGTCCGTAATCAGACGCTGCCCAGCGAGATCTGTGGCAAAGTGATAGAAGTCAGGATTGGGGAAATTTCGCGATAGATTGTTACGCCTGCCACCCGGTGTGTTAAGCCCCAAATGTCCCACATGAGGCAGCGCTTGTCCCTCAATCAGTTGACAACTCTTGGGTTCACGTGTAGAAGTGCTGGTCAGTGCGCTTGAACTACGCCCAATCCAGCACTGATGACCTTGACAGAACTCAACCCCGTTCCGTCCCCACGGCAGATCTCTGAGTTTCGTTCCGTCATCGCGGATGACATGGATATCTGCCCCATCTCCCCCAACCAGTCGGGAGACTTTTCCTGCCGGGTCGCAAGTATTGCCGTGGTTCTCTTGGATCAGGATATCGTGTGCTGCTTCGGCATCGAGGGATCGGCTATATTGTGGGTGCATATTGCACCATGGCTGCCCGTGGATAATCAGTTCGACAGATGCTTCCTCTAAGTCGAAAACCATCAAGCCCCAAGGTGCCTCCACTGTGTTGCCATCACCGAAGAAGGCAGAAATCGCCAACCGCTTTCCATCAGAGGATATTGTAGATAGCGGATAAGGACGGCTCGGACGAAAATTGGTGTCGGGAAGCGGTGCGTCAATCGTCAGCATGGTCTCTCTGCCGGTGCCATCCATGCCAACTCGCTTGAGAGTCAAACTCCCGCCGCCGGGGTGGGTCTCATTGATAAAATAGTATAGGGTTGTTCCGTCAGGAGAGACGGAGGGGGCAGTCGTACCGGTTTCGTCGGTAATTGGAATGAGTTCACAGCTATTCTCTATATCGCAGATCAGATATTGATGTTCGGGGTCTTGCGGATCTGAACCGTGCGGATGCGCGGAACGGTGCAGGATAAATCGCTTTGAATCCGGTGTAAAGATCTGTGCCTCCATGTAGATGTGTGAGCTGGGCACATCCTCCGTTGTCAGTTGGAAAATTTCCAATCCTTCAGGACTATCCTTGCTTTGCATATCGGGTCGTTTTTTCATTGTCTCTCCAGTCTCCATGAACTTTCTGTGGCTTCTGCTGCTGTTTAGCGTTGCAAGCGTGGCACTATTATTGCATCTCACTGTAGGCGGTTTCAATTCCTGTCTAGTTTAACATCAATGATAGATTCAATCAAGAAAAGTCGATTGATCTGATAGACGAATCATGATAATATTCAAGCAGTCCAACGGATTTCTCGATTACTGGAAAACTCTCGGATTTAAGGAGCGGAGATACTATGTACTTAAAACATATACGTCCCTACCAATTGAAAGAGGCTGTGGAAGGTGGCTATCCCCTACTTGTACCGGCAGGTTGCATTGAGACGCACGGTCCTCACATGGCGATTGGTCACGACACGATCATCGTTGAAGAAATTTGCGCCCGGATTGCTGAAAAGACAGATGTCGTCATTGCCCCCTCGTTCGACTACGGTCCTACCGGCTACGCGCTCGGCGGACCCGCCGATGGCACCATTGACCCGGATTACGCTGCGTTTAGCGATCATGTCAAAGCGATTCTGAAAAATTTCCGTGAGATGGGTTTCAAGAGCATTTATGTGATTACCATGCACCAAGGCATGGAGGCACCACTTGCGTTAGCATTCAAAAAGGCAGCGGCGGAGCTTGCCTTTGAGAGCATTTTGGAACGGGGGTATCCGCGCGGCTGGTGGGGTGTGGAATCCTTGAAAGACGAGGCGGGTCCCTTATCCGGTCATATTGATGTCCAACCGATGATTCTTCCCGCCGCATCGCCGCCTGCTGGCGGTGACCATGCGGGGTATAACGAAACCTCCTTTCTGATAGCGACCCGTCCCGAATTGGTAGAACAAGATCGCTTGGACGACACGGCACCTTGGTACTGTCGTCAAAATGAGGAGAAGAATAGTTGGACAGCCAACGCCGAACATGGACAGGCGATGGTGGATGCGGTCGTGGCGGCTTGGGTGAAAAAAATTATGTCCCGTTCGTAAGGGATCTTCCCCGTTATATGGGTGTGATTCTGTGTATAAGGTAAATGCCAAATGACATTCGCAGATAAACAGATTTCCGTTTTCGGACTCCATCGCAGCGGCGTTGCTGTTGCCAAATTGCTAGACGATCTCGGCGCGAAGGTGCTTGTGACAGATCCGAAATGCAGCGATGAACTTCAAGAAGATATTGATGCCCTAAAGGATCGAGACATTGATTTCATTCTTGGTGGTCACGATCAACGCTGCATTGAAAAGGCGGATCTGATCGTCCTTTCGCCGGGAGTACCATTGGACATCCCAATTCTGCAGGAAGCGCGCTCGGCAAATATCCCAATCACCGGCGAACTGGAAGTTGCTGCTAGCCTCTGCGCTGCGCCGATAGTTGCAATTACGGGCACAAAAGGCAAATCGACAACCACGATTTTAACGGCAGAGGTTCTCAAGCGTGGAAATTTCCGACGGGTTTGTACAGCGGGTAATATTGGCGTTCCGTTATCGAGCGAAGTTCAGGATTTAACGGCTGAGGATCTTGTTGTCATCGAAGCCAGCAGTTTTCAGCTTGAAACGATTACACAGTTTCGACCGGTGGTGAGCGTTGTGCTGAATCTGTCGCGCGATCATCTAGACCGACACAAGACAATGGCTGCCTATCGAGCAGCAAAGCTGAAAATTTGCGTGAACCAAACATCGACAGACTGGATCGTCCTGAATGCTTTGGATGAAGATGTTTTATCTTTTCGTGATGAGACACAGGCGAAAGCAGTTTACTTTACGGACACCGCTACTGTCGAAATGGGCACGTATGTAAAAGATAACCAAATTTTTGCAAAGTGGGAGGGCGACTCTCACTGGATCTGTGATGTTAAAGACAGTCCCTTGCCCGGAAGGCATAACATCCAAAACGTTCTTGCTGCTGCAGCCGTTGGGCAGATCTTCGGCATTTCACCAAACATGACGCGCTCCGCAATTTGCAATTTCACCCCTGCCGAGCATCCTCCCCTTGAACACGCCTTTGAGCCGGTCAAGACAATTAATGGTATCCGGTTTATCAACGACTCCAAAGCCACCAATGTCGCTGCAGTCAAGGCAGCGATAGAATCGTTGTCAGATCCGATTATGTTAATTATGGGTGGATACGATAAGGGAAACAGTTATCAGCCGCTGATTGAGGGTATCCGATCGAAGGTCAAGGGACTAATCCTGCTGGGATCACACACTGGAATAATCCGAAACGCCCTTGCAGCGCATGTCGTTACACGGGATGCAGGGACAATGAGCGATGCTGTCGAACTTGCTTACGCACACGCGGTGCCGGGCGATGTAGTGCTTTTATCACCAGCGAATGCGAGTTTTGATATGTTCACAGACTATAAGGCGCGTGGTCAAGCGTTTCGGGAGGCCGTTAATCACCTTGAATCGACAGAGACAACCTCAAAATCCGATATTCATCTGGACCAGTTATCCGATTAAAGGAGGGATAGATCATTTCCTACTGTTTATCACGCTATGTCTCGTCGCAATCGGAATTGTGATGGTCTACAGTTCAAGCAACATGCTTGCCTATGAACTATATAATGAAAATAGCTATCACTACTTGAAGATGCAACTCATCGCTTGCACCCTCGGATTAGTCAGCATGTTTGTCGCGTCATACTTGCCTTATCAGTATTATCAAAGGTTCGCGAAGTTGATTCTAGCACTGTCGCTGATTGGTTTGTTGCTGGTATTTTCGCCAATTGGGCACGCAGTTCGTTCGGCAGAGGGCATCAAATTCCATCGATGGATTCGGGTTTCGGGTCTACAATTTCAACCCGTTGAGTTGATAAAACTTGGATTGATAATTTATGTTTCTCACTTCCTGGTTAGCAAACATAGCCAGATTCGCAGTTTCACCCGAGGCGTGCTGCCGACCATTCTTATCCTTTCAATTACATTTATCCTGCTTTACAAGCAACCTGATTTTGGATCGGCGGTCTTATTGAGCCTATCAGTGCTTGTGTTGCTATTCGTGGGAGGCGCGCGTCCCTCACAAATTGTTCTTGTTATTGGAATTGCCTGCTTTTTCATCTATGCATCGATTCAAGATGACGTTTATAAAATGCAGCGAATTCAGGGGTTTCTGAGTTCGTTGAAATTTCCTTATGACGGTCCCTATCAGGTTAATCAATCCTTAAATGCCCTTGCACTTGGTGGATTATTCGGTGCAGGGATCGGTAACAGTATTTTTAAGCTTTTTCATCTCCCTTATCCGCATACCGACTTCATTTTTGCAATTCTTGGTGAAGAGCTCGGTTTCGTTGGGGTGTTTAGCATTATTGCCCTGTTCATGTTGCTTATCTGGCGGGGCATCCATATTGCTCAACACACTAAAGATGCTTTTGGATGTTTGATTGCTATCGGAATTACCACATTCATTGGGTTGCAAACGGTTGTTAACATGGGTGTGGCGACCGGTATGCTGCCTGCAAAAGGGATCACGCTACCTTTCATAAGTTACGGCGGTTCATCGCTCCTAGTCAGCTTGTTCAGCATTGGAATTTTGCTCAACATCTCCCGCGACATGAATGAAGTGTCCGGCGCACATGCACCTCTAAAGATCAAATCCGGATAAAACGGGATTGACTTATTGGTGGATGCCTCGGCCGATTCGACAGTTCCTGCTGAAATCGTGGCGTAGGGAACTCCTATCCGTCAAATCAAACTTGACAAACCGCTGCATTCTACGCAGCAGTTTATTGGATACAAGCCCATAGCACTCATGAGGTTTACGTTGATAGCACGAATCGTGATTTCAGGGGGCGGTACCGGCGGTCACATCTATCCGGCAATCGGTATTGCTAAAGAACTCGTACAACTTGATGCGGAGACCGAAGTTGTTTTCATCGGCGGAGCAGACCGTCTCGAATCAACGCTGGTTCCACAGCACGGATTTCGGTTCCTACCAATCTCCGTTGCAGGCTTTCCGCGCAGATTAACATGGCGGTGGATACCCGTTGTGTACAAAGTCTGTTCCGGTTTTGTGAAATCATTATGGCTGCTCAAAAGCCTAAAACCCAGCGTTGTGGTAGGAACAGGCGGTTATGTCTGCGGTCCCGTGCTTTTCGCAGCCGTGCTATTGAACATACCGACGGTTATACAGGAACAGAATGCTGCCCCCGGACTAACAAATCGGATCCTGGCGCGCTGGGCAAAGGCGATTTATCTCACATTTGAAACTGCTGGCACACACTTTCCCACCCAGAAAACGACGGTGCTAGGTAATCCAATCCGCCGAACAATTGGAACAGCTGAACGAAACCGCGAAACTTACGATTCGCTTGGGCTAGATCCAGCACGAAAAACCGTGTTTGTGATGGGTGGGAGCCAAGGCGCGCAGGCAATTAACCAAAATGTGATGGATGCTCTAGATGATTTAGCACCACTCGACCAACAGCTTCAATTTGTCCATCAAACGGGAAAAACTGATTACAAAGCGGTTAAGGAGCGTTATCAGACATCATCACTTCGACATTTGGTACAACCGTACTTTGATCCCATTGAAACAATCTATAGTATTGCCGATTTGATGGTATGTCGAGCAGGGGGTATGACAATCGCAGAAATCACCGCCTGTGGCATTCCAGCGATTTTTATTCCTCTGCCAACTGCTGCCGGAGACCATCAGGGACTAAACGCCCAAGCGATTGCGGAGGCGGGTAGTGGTATCGTGCTAGATCAACGTACATTGACAGGTCATCAACTCGCTGAAGAAATAATAAGAATTATAGACAATCCGGAGGAACAGCAAAGGATGGCAAATCACAGTCGTCAGTTGGGCAACCCGCACGCCGGGGAGGATATTGCTCAATCAATCTATTCTTTCGTGAAATCTAACCCTTAAATTTAGAAAGTTTATGTCTATGTTTGGAAAAACTCGTCATATTCACATCATTGGTATTGGTGGTGCTGGGCTCAGTGGAATTGCTGAGATCCTGCTAAACCTCGATTTTCAGGTGTCTGGATCCGATTTGCGCGAAACGGAAGTCACCGATCGGTTGGTAGCATTAGGTGCGAATGTTTATTGCGGTCATACCGCCGACCAGATCGTTGGCGCGGATGTTGTGGTGATGTCTCCCGCCGTTTCCCTCCAGAATCCTGAGGTGGTTGCAGCGAAAGAACGTAAGATCCCTGTGATTCGTGGTGCAGAGATGCTCGCGGAGATTATGCGAATGAAGTTCAGCGTCGCGGTGAGTGGTACGCACGGAAAAACCACCACAACCGCGATGACGGCGGCGGTGCTAGACAAGTTGGATCCAACGGTTGTTGTTGGCGGGAAATTGGTCAGTTTGGGCAGCCATGCTCGGATTGGGGAGGGAGAAATGATGGTGGTTGAGGCGGACGAAGCTTACGGCTCCATCGAGAAATTCTTCCCAACAATTGCGGTGGTCACATCGGTTGATGCCGATCACCTTGACTATTATAACAGTGTTGAAGAGATTGGTGAGACGTTTCTAGAATTCATCAACAAGGTTCCGTTTTACGGCACTGCGGTGTTATGCTTGGATCAGGAAAATATACAGCAGCTGATTCCCCGAATCGAAAAACGCTATGTAACGTATGGAATTGAAACGCGCGCAGACCTAATAGCAGAGCGATTAAGTATTGATGGTCCAACTTCTCACTACCGTGTCCATGTGCACGGAGAAGTCTTGGGCGAGGTTCATCTTAAAATGCCGGGAAACCACAATATCTTGAACTCATTGGCAGCGGTCGCGGTTGGATTGGAGCTAGGCGTGCCATTTGACTCGATTCGAGAAGCTTTGGAGTCTTTTCGCGGTGTTCATCGTCGCTTTGAAATTATTGGTCAGGTCAACGATATCATTGTGGTCGATGATTATGCACACAATCCTGCAAAATTAAAGGCAACCTTTCAGGCGGCCCGTGAAAGCTACAATCGTCGTATCGTTGCTGTTTTTCAACCACACCGTTATCAACGAGTGAAACATCTTGCTGAAGAGTTTTCGAGGTCATTCTATCAAACGGATGTCCTCATCGTCAGTTCGATTTATGGGGCCGGAGAAGCTCCGGTCGAAGGAGTGACCGCGGAAAAACTAGCACATGCCATACAAGCACACGGGCATCGGCATGTGATTTATGTCCCTGAGAAAAACGAAATCACGGAAACTCTGGTAAATATAGTTCGTCCGAATGATATTGTTATCACAGTTGGAGCAGGCGATATCTGGCAAGTTGGTCGTGAGTTATTGGAAAATCTTGGTGGAGCCAATGAAATGCTAAACAATGGTTGAACAGAATGTTTTTGTGATTCATGGCTGTTCAGCATAAAAAATCCTATATTTTCGGTTTGATAGCCTCTCGCATTATCTGCAAGAAAAAGTGGCTTAATCCTAAGTGATTTCAGATTAATTTCTGGACAATGGATTTTGTACATAGTATCCTTTTTTTTGAGTTTTTTGCTTCAAAAGGCAGGATATGATGAAACGCCCCAAACAGGTTCACTCTTTATCAGATTCGGAACTGATCGAAATCCAACAGGTGATTAGCACACACCCTAAACCGCGTGTGAGAGTCCGTGCGATTATGATTCGCATGTCCCACGAAGGCTTATCCGCTCCTGAGATTGCCACGTTACTCGGCGTAAGCCGGCAAACAGTCCTTCATCAAATTCAACGCTACGAGGCATCGGGTATCATTGGCATTGAGGATAGACCTCGGTCCGGGGCCCCCGCCAAAGCTAACGCTGAATATATCACTAAACTCAAACAAGCAGTAGCCAGCGACCCCCGTGAATTGGGATATCGCTTCAGTGTGTGGTCAGTCGAAAGGCTTCAGAAGCATTTGGTTGAGCAAACCGGTGTCGAACTCTCGCCCATCTATCTCCATGACCTGATGCAGAAACATGATATTGTTTACCGTAAACCTAAGCATACCCTTGAGCATAAACAAGACCCAGAAGAAGTTTCTCAAAAGAAACAATTACTTGAGTTTCTAAAAAAAACGCAGTAGATTGTCACTATCGATTTGAGTTGCTCTATATTGATGAATGTGAGGTGCATTTGCATCCACCCCTACGCAAAATGTGGATGTTCAAAGGGCAACAAGTAACGATTCCCGCACCGGGTGCAAATAAGAAACTACACCTGTTTGGTGCCTTGAACTTCGCCACGAATCGTGTGGATTACCAAGTGTCTACCGCCAAGACCCAATGGGCAATGGAGACTTTCTTGTGTAAACTGTTCACCGAAAGTTATCCGACTGATTATTTGGTGCTTGTCATTGATAGTGTCAGCTATCACCAAACTCCATTGATTGCGCGTATATTGGCAGAATACGCGCATCGTGTATTCGTGTTATGGTTGCCTAAGTATTGCCCTGAACTCTCTTTAATTGAGCGGTTTTGGGAGCATATGAAACAGGTGGTGTTTGACAATTACTATTTTGGCGATGAGTCCAATTTAGAGGAGGCAGTCCATCTGTTCTTCAAGGAACACAATACCCAACCTCCCTCTGATTTAACAATTGATTTTCGATTGTCCAAAAACTTATCTGAGGATTGAAAATACCTTAAAATAAGTTTTTGGACAATCCTACTCCCAAAATACAGACTATATGCGAAGCGAACAAACACATTTGTCCAATGTCCAATTACTTACCTGAAATCACTTAGCAGAGCGGTCTTCCAAATGGGTATACTACGAGATGTTGTGTGTTTTTTGTTAAAAATATACAAAAAAATTGCGCCCCAAGTACGATTTGGGGAAATTTCCGTTAATTTTTAGTTGATATTTGCAATTGTTTGTCGTATAATCAATTACATCATGGCAAAACAAGTTGTACAATTTCGTTTGGATAAGGACTTGCACGATTTCGTGAAGAAATATGCCGAGTTGAAGCGTATGTCTATCAGTCAGGTCATACGGCTTTGTGTCCTTGATTTTTACGAAGAACATCAAGACGAAGAAGATCTAGTGGAGGTGGAGGATGTTTCTGACTCAACAAATCAAGGTTAAGCCTGACGATGCAGCCAAGATTCTGGCACAAGCGGACGGACGAATCTGCTCGAAAATGAATTTGAGTATCGTCACCGGGGTATTCGTGCACCAACCTTCGGAACGAGATGTAGGATTTTATGATGAATTCTGCCGTTCGGAATTATAACCCGTTCTAGAGGCATCCAGATCGAGATGTTACAATAGTTGTCTTTTTTGCGGCTCGCGAGCAGGCTTTTGTTTTTTATGGATGGTTACATACTAACATGTGCATGCGCTAGGTATAGATTTCGTGCAATCTTTATCATGTCAATCTTCCAATCGATTTAAAGCTCGTCCAATTGCGGCACCTGAAAAATCCCCTCGCCGTGTCGGGCGTTATTTGATAATTGGTATAACATGTGTGATTGGACTACTTTTCATTCACTATTTGACATTAAAGGTTGGCTTGCTTCGTGTGAAGGAGATTTCCGTTTCTGGCAATGAGCACTATACCCAAAAAGAAGTGATTGCCGCTTTAGATTTAAGTCCTCGGCAAAGTGATGTGCATACCATTTCAAGGTCTGTAGTTGAACAACAACTGAAACAAAAGCTCAGCTACGTCAAACAAGCGCATCTTTCAAAAAGCATTCTGAAACGTTCTTTGACGCTTGAAATAACCGAGAGAGAACCAGTTGCATTGTTGGAATATCCCGAAAATAGCCCGATTCGCTTTGCACTGGTTGATCTTGAGGGTTATGTGTTAGAATATGTCGAATCGCTGCCGGCTCCCAGTTCGATCGTTACGATTGTCAGTCCTGAACCGCAAGTGCCTAGCGTGGGAGATCGAGTGGCTGCTGATGGCGTTCAACTTGCCCTCAACGTGCTAAATTTGGTGCTGAGACTGGCTCCGGAAATTGTACCCACTCTAAGAACAATTGATGCGAAACGACCAGATAAGATTACTCTCCAATTTAGCAATCTCCCTATCGTATGGATTTCATCGGATTTTATTGAAACTGGCATTTATTATATTGGTTTATTTATAGAAAATCAAACGACGCTTATGGAGAAAGGGCAACATACTTCAAATCCTCTTGATGGCTATTTGGACACTAGATTCAAAGATGCCATATATTGGGGAGGACGATAAAATGGCTGCAGAAGAAATTATTGTTGGCCTAGACATCGGTACTAGCAAAATTGCTGCGATTATCGGGAATACTTGGCAGGGCGATCCGGAAAAGATTGAGATTATAGGTGTCGGCACCGCCCCTTCTGAAGGCTTACGGAAGGGAGTTGTTGTTGACATAGATCTCACCACAACGGCGATTCGTCAAGCCGTTGAAACCGCTGAACTCATGGCAGGCGTGCAGATTGGATCTGTATATGCCGGCATCGCAGGGGGACATATCACCGGGCAAACTTCTCACGGCCTCGTTGCCGTTTCAGGAGAAGGACACGAGATTACACAATCCGATGTAGAACGTGCAATCAACGCTGCCCAAGCAATGAAGATTCCTGTTGAGCGGGAAATACTCCATGTGATTCCGCAAGGCTTTATTGTTGACGAACAGGACGGAATTAAGGATCCGGTCGGGATGTCTGGGGTTCGTCTTGAAGCCTATGTTCATATTATTACCGGTGCCGTTGCGTCGGCACAGAACCTCGTGAAAAGTATCTATAATGCCGGGATTTCCGTTGAAGACATTATTTTAGAACCTATTGCTTCTGCTGAGGCGGTCTTAACGCCTGAAGAGAAGTCAGTGGGGGTTGCTCTCGCCGACATGGGTGGCGGCACCACAGATGTTGTAATTTACAAAGATGGTACACTCCATCATTCCGCGGTGCTCTCACTTGGCGGTCATCATATCACCAATGATATTGCACAACTGCTAAAGATTACGCCACAAGATGCAGACAAAATTAAACTGCGCTACGGTTGTGCATCGGTTGACTTTGTGGATCAGAATGATGCTATTCCAATTTCAACGGTTGGAGGAGTGCACAAACCGCGTTTCATCACTCGACGAGATTTGGCAGAGATTATTCAGTGCCGTATGGACGAATTCTTAAGTCTAATTGGTCAGGAAATCTACAACTGCAACCTCACCATTCCGGCTGGAGTGGTACTTACCGGTGGGACTGCGCTTCTTGATGGGCTGCTAGAATCAGCCGAACAGGCTTTTCCTTCTCCGGTGCGGGTTGGATACCCATGTCCACTGAAGGGATTAACGGAGAAAATACATAGTCCAGTCTATGCAACGGGTGTTGGACTTGTTCTTGCCGGGGCGATGGAACATTATCGGGCTCCAAAAAGAACCTTCATCAAAGGAACGAACCTGTTCGATCAAATTTTCAAACGCATGAAGCGTTGGTTCCAGGACTGGTTGTAATAGCAAGATAGGGTTGAGGTCTTGTAGTATCCAGAAAAAAGTGTTGACTTTAATTTGGTAGCTCTCTATAATCTGAAGATAGAGTGTAGGTCGAAATGTTTCGTGCATCTTCCGTAATTTGCGGATATGTCGCTTTGCACTAACATCTTGATACTCGGGCGCGCTCAAAACAAGGAGGAGTTAGGTTGCTCCGTCAATAGGGGTACAACTGAAAGTTATGAACGATAATGTAATTGAGTTTGTTGAACAGGATGAATTTTCAAATGTCGCTCGTATCAAAGTCATTGGCGTTGGAGGCGGGGGCAGCAACGCAGTCAGGCGCATGATTGAGGCTGAGTTAGCGGGGGTGGAATTCTATGTAGTCAACACCGATGTTCAGGCTCTTAGAGCATGTCATAATGCAACCCGGGTACAGATTGGCGAAAATACGACAGGCGGGCTCGGTGCCGGGGCAAACCCGGAAGCAGGGCGTAAGGCAGCGGAGGAAAGCAAGGAAAACCTCCGAAGTATTGTCGAAGATGCAGACATGGTATTCGTTACGGCGGGCATGGGGGGCGGCACCGGCACAGGCGCTGCACCGATTATTGCAGGGCTGGCTAAGGAAACAGAGGCATTAACGATTGGTGTTGTTACACGTCCTTTTACCTTTGAGGGAAGACAGCGTGCGATTCAAGCAGAATCAGGTGTCAATGAAATGCGCGAGCATACAGACTCTGTCATCGTTATTCCGAACCAGCGGCTCATGGAAGAGGCGGATCGGAACCTGCCGATAAAAATGGGGTTCCGCATGGGAGACGAGATCTTACTACATGCTGTTCAGAGTATTTCCGATCTCATCATGGTGCCCGGCGAAATCAATCTTGACTTTGCTGATGTCAAGACGATTATGTCTAATGCTGGTGGCGCACTGATGGGGATTGGTAGGGGAACTGGTGACAATCGTGCTCAAGGGGCAGCAAAGCGGGCTATCCTTTCGCCTTTATTGGAAGAAAACTCTATTGAGGGAGCAACTGGAATTATTGTGAATATCACAGGACCCAGTGATATGGCGATGCACGAATTAGAAGATGCCATGGAGGTCATCAGAGAGGCTTCGGATACGGAGCAGGTAATTTTTGGACTCGCTTATGACGATAGCTTGGAAGATGAACTGCGTGTAACTGTAATCGCAACTGGATTTGACCCACAAACCCGAAGCAGTCGGCAGCAAGCAGGGCAGGGCGATATTGTGAATTTGGAAGAGTTCTTGGGACGTAATTTCCCACGGGCTGACCGAGGCGCACGCGCCCAAGGCAATTCGGGGCAAGCTGGGTATAATCAAAAAAGTCCAGATTCTTTTAGACAGGGCTCGGAACTGCCATCGGATCAACCTTCAGGCAATGTAGTCAAGCCTGATGAAGAGCTATTAGATATCCCGGCGTTTTTGCGAGTCCGCAATCAGAAGGAAAGAAAATAGGTTTGCCCTCGCCAAAATTATTATGCAACGAGTTTTACACCAGACCTATCAGGAGCTCCTCAAGGCGGAGCACCGTCCACACTTCAATTTTAGAAAAGCAAATCGGTTCGCGCTGATTTACCCGGGTGCGTACTCCCTTGGTATGTCAAGCCTTGGACTTCAGGTTATCTATTCCCTCCTTAACCAGCGCGACGATACCTCTTGCGAACGTGCATTCCTTCCTGAACCGCAGATAGTCTCTCAACTCGATGACCGCCGGACCGCGCTGTTTTCCTTTGAAACACAGACCCCACTCAATCAATTCGATCTGCTTGGATTCTCCGTCTCATTTGAATCGGACTACGTCAATATTCCGACCACCTTAGAGATGGCACGGCTTGAGCCTCTCGCTGCGGATAGGACCGATACCGATCCACTTGTTATGGCGGGCGGGATCAATATCTCCTATAATCCCGAACCGATTGCCGATTTCATCGATGTGTTCGTCGTTGGCGAAGCAGAAATGACTATCCACTATCTGATGGATATTTTTGGAGAGTGGAAAGAAGCGCGGGCATCTAAAGAGGACTTACTGCGGGAACTTGCGACAGTTCCCGGACTCTACGTTCCACGCTTTTATGAGGTCGATTATAACGACGAGGGTGGGATCGAAGAGATGCGCGCAAAATCACCTGCCCCAGCTCGCATTCGTTCCGGTGCGATTCCGAGCCTTGATGAAGCCGAAACTTGTACGAAAATCCATACACCGCACACAGAGTTTTCTAACGCTCACCTGATTGAGATTGTACGTGGCTGCGGCCGGCAATGCCGCTTCTGTGTGGCGGACTATGCTCGACGGTGGCCCAGACATCGGTCGGTGGAGAACACACTTCAACTCGCCGAAAGAGCCCGCGGTATTACAGATCGGATCGGTCTCGTGGGAGCATCAATCTCAGATCATCCAGATATTGATGAGATTGCAAGCGGTCTAGTAGAGAGAGGGTTCCGCATCTCCTGTGCGTCCCTGCGGGCGGAAACGGTGCGTCCTCCCTTGCTCAACGCACTTGCTGATAGTGAACAGGGCACGATCACGATTGCACCAGAGGTCGCTACCGAAAATCTACAAAAAGTTGTCAACAAGGCTATCCCGCGTGAACGTCTGTATCATGTCCTTGAAGAAGCTGTCAAGCGGGACATCCTCAATCTTCGCCTTTACTACCTAATTGGTGTGCCCTACGAAACTCCCGCCGATGTCGAAGCCATAGTTGACATGGCGAAGGAGATGCGATCGATTGTTCTGCCTTACGCTAAAAAGTCTGGACGGATGGCGAAAATCGGTTTCACCATTTCTCCGATGGTTCCTAAACCCCACACGCCCTTTCAGTGGGTCCCGATGGAAGATCCGAAAACAATCTCTCGCAAACTGACATTTCTAAAAAAAGAGTTGGGGCGTATTGGTGGAATGAAATTCTCCTCAGCGAGTGCTCGACTCGCCTATCAGGAGGCGGTGTTTGCCAGAGGGGACCGACGACTGAGTGGGGTGATTTTAGACCTCGCTAGAGGGGGAGCGTGGAAAGCCACCTTCCGCAAACATGGTTTAGACCCCGATTTTTATGCCCTCCGTCCCCGTTCTATCGGCGAGTTCAATCCGTGGGATTACCTCGATCTAAATGTCAAGCCAGAGTTCCTGCGTCTCGAACACAATAAGCACGAAAAGCGGTTCATGACAAGCCCATGCGATACCACCGTTTGTAAGAAGTGTGGCGCGTGCTAAGTTCAGGACTTACTAGTTCCTCGTTTTCCGCCCTCGTCAACACACCTTAATTGCTACTAATCAGTAGACTCGCTCAACGCTTTTCGCATTAACTGTCCCCGTGTAACATAGCCTTCCCTCCCTGATCGTACACGCTCTAAGTCTGCTTCGGTAACCTCTCGCCTAACCTGTGCTGGAAGCCCCATCGCCAATGTATCCGGCGGAATTTCCTGTCCCTCCCGCACAACTGCACCCGCGGCGATAATCGCTCGCTCACCGATCTTGGCACCGGTCAGAATTGTTGCCCCCATTGAAATCATTGCACCATCGCCAACTGTGCAGCCGTGGATGATTGCTCCATGACCGATTGTGACATCATCTCCAATCACACAAGGAAAACCCGGATCGAGGTGTACAACCGTACCATCCTGAATGTTCGTGCGCTCACCAACTTCGATGTATTCCAAATCGCCGCGCAGCACACAATTAAACCAGATACTCGATTCTTCACCAATAGTAACAGCACCGATAATCATCGCGCCGGGAGCGATGAAAGCGGTCGGGTGGATCGTGGGTAATATATCTTTATAAGCTATCTGCATTTCTCCTCCAGATCTGATTAATATGGAACTTGAACAATTATTATTCTTCTAACAGATTGCATTGATGAATACCAATTTTATCATGCGTTGAACCGACGGACAAGGAAATCCCCGACTCCAACTTACCGAAAACATCTTTAGCCCGTAAAGCCCGAGTCTTTGGGCTTGGGATATAAGCTATGCTTTAGCCCTAGGGCTATTCAGTTTTCGGCTGTTTAACCATTTTGTTTGAAAAGTCGCAATCGGGGAATCGCGCCCACAGTGAGATGTCGAGATTCGGAGATCTCTCCTACAGTAAAACTAAATGATCCGACTTTATCCCTGTTTCTCCTTGAATTTGTAGGCAAAATATGATATAGTTGATTTGTCTTTCGGTAGGGGAATACCGCACCACTGCCAGGTGGTGTCCCCTACACTCTACGGTATAGAGAACGAAAGACGGAGAAATAATCCCCATGTACACTACCAAGAAAATCAAAGTGTCTCCAACGCCTGAATTGGATATACTTGCCAGTGAATCAGGACGCGTCTACTCCAAGGTGGTTTCCCTTATTCGCAAGGTCAAGCGTAAAAAAGGGTTTTGGCTATCTCAAGGTGCTGTCCAAAAGTATATGCGCTTACGTGGGTACAATCTCCATAGTCAGACGATTCAAGCGATAATTGAGAGCTACTTTGATTCTCTCAAGTCCTATTTCCGGGTTGTTAAGTCGAACCCTGAAGCAAAGCCTCCTAAGCGTACCCCCCACTTTTTCAAGGTGCGTTGGAAGTCGAGTGCGATTTCACTCAGAGACGGTGTATTGAGATTATCCAACGGTAAAGGCAACCCGCCTATCACGCTTCAATCCATAGTAGAACCGGTCTATGTGGAGATGTATTTCCAACGAGGGAGCTACTATTTCTCACTGGTCTACAAAGTCCACACCCCGCCCAAACACGAAACAGGCAAAGCGGTTGCGATAGACATGGGCGAGATCCACCCGATAGTGTCACATGATGGCGAACAGACGATAATCTACAATGGTCGGGCAGTACGTGCTATCAAGCAATATATCAACAAATTCAAGGCATATATCCAATCCAAAATGGATAGATGTGTCAAACGAAGTAATCGCTGGTATCGGTTGAAACGAATCAAGACGAAGATACTCGCGAAGTTAAACGCTCAACTGAAGGACGCTGAACATAAAATCACATCTCGATTTATATCTGACTGCATCAAGGCGAAGGCAGATACGATAGTGATAGGAGACCTAAAAGGCATTCGTAAGCGAGCGAAGTTTTCAAAGAAGTCTAACCAGAAGGTTCATCAGTGGGCGTTTGCCCGTCTCCAATTCATGATATGCTACAAAGCAGAACTGGCAGGACTCAAAGTCAAGTTCGTATCTGAGGCATACACCTCTCAGACTTGTCCGAGTTGTGGCAACCGAAAGAAGCCTACTAACCGTAACTATCACTGCAACCATTGTGGTTTTGAATATCACCGAGACGGCGTTGGTGCTATCAACCTCTGGAACAAAGTATCGGGATTTAGTTTTCGTCCCGTAGTTGGGGCGATGGCGTCCCCGATAGGTGTCAGATTTGATTGGCACTTATGTAAATCTGGCTAACACAGCGGATAAGAATCCCAATGCTTTAGCTTTGGGAGTATAGGGTCATTTAATTCTCCCGTAGTTCGATCTCCCGGTCGAACCCGTAGGCGGGGCAAGATGCCCCGCCTACGGGTTCGAGTCATTTCAAAATCATTCAAAAAACCTAAAACTATGGTAGATGATAGAATTACTTAGACAGTTCCAATGCACATGTACAGATTGGGAAATCTGTACCCACAAACAACCCCCTAAATCCCCCTTGTCAGGGGGACTTTGGCAAATGTTCACTTATTTGTCTAATTCACCATAAATGACCCTATTGGGAGTACGTCAAAAATTGACAATGGATGCCCATCATGCTACAATTCCAAATGCACTATTTCTAAAACTATACTAACTTAGGAGAAGGATATGGAATTAACAAACAAAGTAGCTGTGATTACCGGAGGGGCAACGGGAATTGGTGCAGCATCAGCGATTCTCTATGCCCGCGCGGGGGCGAAGGTTGTCATCGGTGATATAAACGTTGAGGGCGGGGAGCAAACGGTGGCAACCATTCAATCTGAAGGTGGCATCGCCCAATTTGTCCGAACCGATGTCAACGTAGAATCCGAAGTCGCTAATCTAATGAAAACGGCAGACGAAGCTTTTGGCCAGCTTAATGCGTTGGTAACCTCCGCGGGCATCTTGAGTGGTCCGAGCATTCGGGTAGATGAGTTCGAGCAAGCGGTGTTTGAGTCGGTTATTGATACAAATCTCAGAGGTACTTTTCTATCGGTTAAGCACGCTGTGCCGATTATGGAACGGAGCGGCGGCGGTGTAATGTTATGTATCGCTTCTGGTGCCGGTGTGAGCGGAGGCAGTTCGTCGGTGGCTTACGGTTCGAGCAAGGGTGGGGTCAATGGGATGGTATTAACTATCACACCACAGCTTGCGCCCCTCAATATCCGCGTTCACACAATCTGTCCCGGCAGTATCGCGACCCCATTGAAACTTCGGCAAATCGCTGAATCCGCTCAACAAATGGGCAACTCCCCAGAAGCAGCCGTTGAAAATGCCCGCACATCTCTCGGTGAACCGGAGGGAGTCGCGCGTGTGCTAACATTCCTCGCGTCTGATGCCGCTTCGTATGTTCGGGGCACAATCGCTACACGGTAGGTGAAACGTCTAATACCCCTTTTCTTTATCCGCTACGTTGATCAATGATTCCCCTTTGACATAACGGTGTAGGTTATCGATGAATAAGCGCATCGTGCGTGCCTGAATGTGTTGCGATCCGCCGGCGGTGTGTGCAGTCAAGACTACGTTTGGCTCCGTCCACAACGGACTCTCCGGCGGACACGGTTCGGTATAAGTGACATCCAATCCGGTGGCGGCGAGTTTGCCACTACGCAGCGCAGCGATTAACGCATCTTCGTCAACCACTTTGCCACGACTGATATTGACCAAGTAACTTCCGTCCTGCATCGCATTGAATTGCTCGTGTGACAGGAGTTTATGCGTCTCCGGCGTGATTGGACAGCAGACCACCACGACGTTGGATTTCACCATAAACTCCGGCAGCCAGTCTAGCTTTCCAAGTTCGGTGACGCTCTCTGGCTTTTCCATCGGTTCAGGATCAACCGCAATCACATTAAACTCAAACGCTTTCGCGCGTGCGGCAATTGCACGACCGATGCCCCCAAGCCCAAGAATCCCCATCGTCATCCCCGCCAATTCAATGCACGGTGCCTTCTCCCACCGTTTCTCTTTCATAAAGTCGTACTGTGTGATGATGCGGCGGGTGAGTGAAAGCAATAGGGCAAATGCGTGTTCTGCAATCTGTGAACCGTGCATCCGTCGGCTATTGGTCAGTATGATATCGCTATCTTTGAAGGCGGGATACATCATCCCTTCGACACCAGCGGAAGCGACCTGTACCCACCGCAGTGACTTGGCTTTGGCGAGATCCGCTTTGCCGATATGTCCATAGATGATATCGACATTGGAAACGTGGTCGCCAAGTGCCTCCCCCGGCGGCAGAAAGCGAATCTCTACTTCGGATGGGGCATCTTTACTTATTGCTTCGACCTCTGGACTGAACCTTCCTGTAATCAAGGCTTTGAACTTTGCCATCGTAAATCCCTTTCGTTTGTTAAGACAGGTTCTGTATGGATCCGCCAACTACTGCACATATTTGATCTGTTGACTTGCCTACCCGTTCGTTTCCGAACCAGCCCAAACACCGTTTGGAGCGAGTGCCAAAGCCTGCTCAAGATGCACCATCCGCTCCGGTCCTGCCGTTTCTACCATCTTATCTCCATAGACCTTTCCCTGCCCGAAACGCGACACAAGATCAAGCTCCTTGCGTAGGAAATGCATCTCATCTGCCTTGTATCGATACCCGCAGTTAATCGTGAACATGCGCCGCTGCGTGCCGCCGCCCCATGAACTGTGCTTCAAGGCTTGGTTGAAAATGACCAAGTCCCCCGGATTTGATTCGAGGGCGACTGCAGGGACTGAAGGTCCGTCGAGAGCGTAAGTCTCTTCCAAACTACTGATGTCCCGTTGGACCGCTTCGGCGTATAGCTCCCCATATCTGTGGCTGCCGGGAATAAAGCGCACCGCCCCGGTGTCAGCGGTCAGTGGATCAAGGTAAAACGCCATCTTGTAGAAACGAATAGGACGGGGCCAACCGCCGTCGGAATGCCAACCGGTGTCACCGCTGTAGAAATTGCCGTCGCTGCCGAGATAGGTGTAATCTTCGCCTAACAGACTGGCAAATATACCATCAATCCGATCATCGTCGAGCAGCGAACTGAGGTACTCGCTTTGACCGATGAATGGGACGATGTATGTGCGTTGTGTTTCGGGGTGATCTACGTTCAGGTCAACCCAGACCTGTTCAAATGCTTCAATGATCTGATCGATGCAATCGTTGAGGAAACCGGGAAAATGGAGATACCCGAATGTGTCCATGAAACGGAGTTGTTCTGGTGTGAGTCGAAACTTTGACATGAGGTGCCTCCTTTGGGGTAAGGTGTGGATGCTCGTTTGTAGATTAGGCGTTATTCCAACTAGCGATAAAGTCCGCAATCTCAAAATCCGCGGGCATGTTGTCAGAATCGTATTGCGACATGCTCCGTTGAAAACCGGGGTGATCTTCCTGATTGGAGTTCTTCAATTTTTCATCAAGTGTGCCAAATCGGTTCCATAGGATCTCTGTTTGCTCGGTGGTGAAGTGGCTGCCGAGATAGACGATGTCTCGACCGGCCCCCCAAAGTGAATCGGGTGGGGTATTCGTGTGCTTGAGTCGATACAACGCCCGGCTCAATTTTGAGAGCATAACGATGCAGACCATTCGGTCGTGTAGCGATGGGTGCAGCTGGTCTATCCCCGCCTGAAATGTGTCAACCTCTTTGTTTAGAATCGCATGAAAAATCTTGGCAACCAGATCAAGTTCTGCAAAAAATAGCGCGTCCCACTTCTCAAATTGCGCCCTTACGCCCTCCGAAAGATAGTGATAGAACCCCGGCTCCCAATGTCGCCAGTGGACGTTGGGGAAGGAAGGGAACTGGAAAGGACGGTAGCCGGGATGCAGTGTCCGCCGCATCTTGCTGCTGTAGTAACTGCCCCAATGCAGCAGTAGGTGAGTGTATACGACTCCGTCGCCGGCGTTGAGTTCAACGGGCATACCGCCGGGCAGCGGGACGGACGCATTCTCAGCCAATTGGCAATTCTCTGCGTCGGTGTTGACTCGGCGGTGACTGCGAGGAACAATCCAAAATACGCTGTCATCGTAAAGGGCGATGTTCCATTGGAGATAGCTGGGACCGTGGTGCTGCATATTGGAAATCATGCCGCGCAACGGAGCGGGTTCGCCCGGACCAATATCGCGATGCCACTTTGCCGGACCGGTCTCACCGGCGGTCGCACTACAGAGGCAGGCAAGATTATGTGGCACAACATCTTCTGTATCCATCAGTTGCTGGGCAACGCCCAAGGTATTCTCGTGAGTCAAGAACTCTATAGCACTGGCGGATTGGTCATCGCAATCTGTGGAGAATTTCAAGCGTGGTTGGCCACTCGCTGCCCATTCACCTCCCGGTGGTTGGTCGGGGGTGCGCCGCTGGGCGGATAGTTCCTTTCTCCGATCAACCATGTGCTCAATGCTCTCGCGCAACGGTTGGAGTTGATCCGGTGGAACTACGTTGGGCAGGATATTATAACCTTCGTCCATAAGCTGTTGGCGGTTGACTTGCATGATAGTGCCTCATCGGAAGTATTAAGTTTGGTAAGAGGGATTCAAAGGTTTCAAGCGATTATACGCCTGCTGTGCACATTTGTCAACAGTCTGTGAGACAGAAACGGGTTATTGGCTCATCTGTGCTTCCGCCCATGCTTGGAGCGGTATGTCATCAGCCTCCGGTCGCCAATGTCTAGAAATCGGATGCACGTTAGCGTTATCTCCCATGTAATTGTCTTCGCCGGTTCCCAAGGCACCGAGCAGTTGCCGCTGAATCGGGGTGCTGCGGGCAATCAGATCCGGATCCTGATGGATATAGTCGGCGGGTCTAATCCAGCGGTAGTGATAACCGTAGTACAGACACTTCCGGGCGTGGTTTGACAGATTCGGGGTGAGGCAGTGCCACAGTGCAGTACGCCATAGCATCGCTGTGCCCGGACGGACGTTCACCTCTACGATTCGATCAGGATCAATCTCGTAGCCCTCCTGATGTATCAGTGCCGGCGACATCTTATGACTGCCCTGCACCACACAAATTGCCCCGCTGTTGTTTTCCGTCAAATCCGTCAAGTAGTAGCCGACCTTGACCTCCACAAACGGCACCTGTCCGTTAGTAATTGGATACCCAAAGTTCGGTCCGTCCGAGTGCCAAGGGAAAAAGCTATCCTTCGCTCCCAACTTTTGGTTCGCATATTCGGGTGGAGAGGGTGGACGCACATCAAGGTGTGATGTCCGAATCTGGATATTGACACCGAGAACATCTACGACGAGCGGCAGCAAGATAGGGTGATCGATTAGACGCAACAATTCGTCATGGTGAGATAGAGCGTTCCGCATCTGGAACGGTTCGTCTAGTCCGATTCCTTCCTCGCTCCGATAGCGCGCATCTAACTCGTCCACCACTTTAATTAATGTCTCAACCTCTGTGGGACTGAGAGCATCTTCAATTATAATAAACCCATCCTCATCAAATTGTCGTTGCTGTTCCTCAGTGATAGCAATGGATTTGTCCATCAAAATTATCCTCCGAGTTGCTGTTAACGGTGATCTTCTGCCGAATCCTGTGGCTCAAACCCAACCACTTCACGGGCATGTGAGAAATCCCGATAACTCCATCTGTTATTCGACACCGCGAAGAAGATATCAAACTTTACGCTATCGGGTGCCTCGACGCACTGCTCGACCATCTGTGCGATGTCTCGATGGCTGCACCAGACGGAGAATGTACGCAGCTGCGTTGGCCGATTTTCACGGGTGACTGCGCCGATACGCAAGCAGATTATCGATAGATCACTGGTATCTGTATAGTGTCTGGCTAGTGCTTCGCCGAACACCTTAGTGCAACCGTAAAGCCCACTTGGTCGTGTCAGCGAATTGTGGTCCAGCTTATCCCACGTTTCAGGGACCTCGTCGTACCGTCCTTCAACGAGTGCGTTATAAGGAAAATCCCGTTCACAGTTGCTGACGGTTGAACCGCTGCTGGCGTAGATAACCCGCTTAACACCCGCTTGTCGTGACGCTTCAAAGACGTTGTAGGTTCCAACAATATTAGGATTCAGAAGATCTTCCCACGTTGCACCGCCTGATGCATTTGCTGCGAGATGCACAACCACATCGACTCCCTCGAAAGCGGGTTGTATCGCATCAAGATCGGCGATATCCGCTTGGTGACATTCAATTCCTTCTACCGGGCGGCGATTGAGCGCGCTCAAAGCGTATTTTCCTTCCAAACGCTCCCGCACGATCCCGCCGATTAATCCACTCATGCCGGTGATGAGTACTCTCTTTTGTGCCATGTTCCTCTCCTTTTTACATGTTTTACACACCCTCTGGATATTATACAACAGATGCGCTAAGTTATCAATATTCCTCTCTTTGGAAGGGCTAAAATTGTCTTGACACGACTTCTGTTTTCCTCTATACTGACGATAGGCTTAGTATCGCTGCGCGTTACATATAAGCGCAGAAACATAACGACAACAGATAAAGAATAGAGGAGGCATCTACATTGAAAGTATTAGTTTTATCGGGTCCAAACCATCGATTTGCGGATAGCGCGTCTGTCATCCATGATTTCCTTGGGGCACGGGGCGACATGTCAGTAGAACTTACAGACGACAAAGGGGTTTTGACATCGTCTCAGTTGGACGAATTTGATGTCTGTGTGTTCGGCACCGGATTCACTCGTACAGTCAGTCAGCCTGACGGTACTCCCAAGCGAGAGCCAGACCTCACAGCTGAGCAGGAAGATGGTCTCTTCCAATTCGTCAGTGGCGGAAAGGGGTTGGTCGGCATTCACGGAACGGCATGGTGGATTGGTGGACGTGCCGTTGACCTCATCGGAGGACACGCCAACTGGCATCCGCCGGGTGGAACTTTCACAGTGAATATAGACGACTCAGATCACCCGATTACGCAGGGTGTCGGGGACTTTGAAGTTGAGGACGAAATCTACATGTCTGCCTACGATCCCTACATCCACATCCTTGCGTCGGCGGAGTGGTCAGAGAAGCAACACCCACTGGCGTGGGTAAAATCGTATGGTGATGGACGGGTATTCTACACCGCGCTCGGTCACGGTCCCGGCACCTTTGAACAACCTGCCATGCAGAAACTAATGGGACAAGGTGTTCAATGGGCGGCAAGCAGTTAAGTCTCAAGTGGGATTGAGCAGGATTCTTTGGACACATCCTGCTCGATTCCTTCACCTCTGACGATAGACAAGGGAGGTTGGCACACGATGACCGAAGACGAACGTTATCTATTTGACCTGACAGGCTATCTTGTTATTAAAGATGTACTTACCGCTGAAGAAGTCGAGCGTTGTAACGCAGCAATCGATCACCATTTTGATCAAGCGAAAGAGATAGACAGGTCGCTGGCAGGTAATTCAAAAACGTTGTCAGGGACTTCTCGCCGCATAGATTTGGGCGGGATGCTGGCGTGGGAACGACCGTGGTGCGAACCGTTTCGACAGTTTTTGGTTCACCCACGGATTAAGCCGTACCTTGATGGTGTATTGGGAGAAGGCTATCGGCTGGATCACGGACCGGGGATGATTGCGATGGACGCAGGAGCAGAAGGCGGCACATTGCACGGCGGTGGCATTGAGCGTCCGAACTTTTCCGAAGCCTATTTCTTCAAGGATGGACGGATCTACACCGGACTCACGGTCGTCGAGTATATGCTCGCGGACGAAGGTCCCGGAGATGGTGGATTAGCGGTTATTCCGGGCAGCCATAAGGCGAACCTTCCGTGCCCTCAAAGCATGAAACTGTGGGAGAAATATCAGGAGCATGTGCTGGAAGTCAATGCGGAAGCGGGTGATGCGATTATCTTCAGTGAAACCTTGACGCATGGGACTTTGCCGTGGACAGCGGACCATCAGCGGCGGGCGGTGCTTTATAAATTCAGTCCCGGATTTCAGGCATACAGCGCGGGAGCTCATCAGATTACCTATCCCGACTATATTGAGGATATGACCCCGGAGCAGCGAGAGGTGATGGAAGCACCACATATTCGTCGCCGGTAGTATCCAGCCACTCACTTCAACAGAAAAGGATTAACCCATGAGCAACGTTCCAATGACACGCGCCGAAGAGGCTTTGGCGATTCATGAAACGAGATACTTCCATTCATCTACCTTTGTCGAGTTGGAAGGTGGACGGATCCTGCACGCCGCTGGAACGCAATTTAATACCTCCGATGATGGTGGGATTACATGGTCAGAGTCCTTCTCATGTACTGACACGGCGGGAAATCCGGTGGGCGGCGGCGGAACTTCGCTTGTGCGGTTATCCGACCGTGGCATCGGCTTGGCAGCCATGCAGAGACCTTCTGAAGGTTCTTCCGAGAGTGTCCGCCGGGAAACACATCTGGTTTTCTGGCGATCAGAGGATGGCGGAGAGACTTGGGAGCCGCCGGTCCGGGTAACACCGCCGGGGATCGCCACCTATGCGTATCAAGATGTCCTACTCCGTACCTCCTCTGGACGCATCATCCTGCCGGTGTATATCTCGCTGGGACAAGCCTCTGGACCGGATGATGTCAAACCGCCTGCGTCTGGAAAATTGGTGAATGGTCAGTGGGTGTCCACCGCTGCACATTTCTTCGACCCCCGTTTCTCCGCGTCTTGTGTCTACTATTCGGACGACGATGGACAGACGTGGCAGCGCAATCAGGACGGAGAACTGATCATACTGCTGGACTGGAACGCATCGTTTAGCTATACCAACGAGCCGACGGTGACGGAAGTGAGTCCGGGACGCCTGCTGATGTTCATGCGTAACGGGTTGGGACGCGTTTTTCAGGCGTGGTCGGAAGACAACGGGGAGACATGGACGCGCCCACAGCCGACTTCTCTCGCTTCGTCTACAGCACCCGCACAGATTCGGACATTGCCCAACGGACACCTCTTAGCGGTCTGGAATCAGGAGACCGAGGACGAAATTAAACGGGGCTACAATCGGACGCGCGTTTCTGCTGCCATTAGCCGCAATGGTGGCAGCGTGTGGGAATTTTTCCAAAATGTGGAATCGATGCACGAGGAGACGCGGGTCGAGCCGGGACCGATTCGGCCTGTCCGTCCGGCGGAATATAATTTTGATCCCGGGTTGTCTGCACCGGAGCGAGAACAAGAACATATCCTCCCCTTCGATTTTCACGGGCGTTGGTCTTATCCCTCGGTGCTTGTAATGAAAGACCGCGTCCTGATTACCCATACCTATTCGTATTATGAGGAGCACCCGACCCGCGCTGAGATGACTCTGAGCAGTCAGAAAGAGGGAGGTTTCAATCAGAAGCTGAAGGTGCTGCCCTTAACGTGGTTCTACGGAGGGAAGGAGCCTGCGGACAATCCGGTGCTGGCGCGAATATACGATCAGGGAAACCCTAATGCGTAAAACGTGAAGAGTGAAGGACAGAAAACGGGATAAAATCAATCACAGAGGCGTAGAGAAACGCAGAAGGAAACTCTGTGCACTCTGTGTCCCTGCGGTGAAAAGTACTGAATTATGGGACTAAGAGGAGATAATTGATGTTAAAGTTTGCTTATTTGGGGGCATGGCACAGCCACGCCAGTATGCACACCCGTGAATCCACAGAGCGTCCAGAGGAGTTTCAACCTATTGGATTCTATGATCCAGATCCAGAGGTCGTTGCGCGGAGAGAGGGGGAGTGGCGTGAATCCTTTCCTGACCTCACCGTTTTCCCATCGGTCGAAGCGGTATTGGACAGCGACGCGCAAGCGGTCATCGTTGAGGGGCATGTTTACCAGAATCTGGACTACACAGAGCAGGCACTTGAAGCGGGTAAACATGTATTGCTGGAAAAACCGGCGGGCGTTAATATAGAGCAGTTGCAGCGGATTCACGAACTCTCGGAGCACAAGGGACTGTGCCTTCAGATGGCGTATATGTGGCGTTACAATCCCGCAATTGCCGAAATGCTACGGCTTGCTAAATTGGGTGCGTTTGGCGATATTTTCTACTATCGCGGCCATATCCCTAAACCGATAGGGTGGCATCCACAGTTGGCGCAGGAGTTCAAGGTATATCACGGCGGGATTTACTTCGAGATGGCGGGACATCTGATTGACCTGATGGTTATCCTAATGGGAGAACCGAAGGGGGTGCAGCCCGCTTTGGGACGACATTACGACAGTCGATCTGAGGTGGATAATGCGGTCGTCGTCCATGAGTTTGAAAGTGGACTCGGCACGATCGACACCGCGGGGATGCACATCGAGAGCGGCAAAACCCGCCGTATCGAAGTCTACGGCACCAAAGGCACTGCTATCCATACGCCTATCGGTTCAGATAACCTCACGCTGTTTCTGGAGGAAGCTGTTGAAGGCTACGCAGCCGGCTCGAATGACGTAACCATCACTCGGTCGTCAACCTCTGGGTCGCTTCTGCGAGAGCTCGCTGCCTGCATTCGCGGAGAGAAACAGCCGGATTACACCCTAGCACACGATCGGGCTGTGCAGCGGACACTGTTTGCCGGTTGCGGCATAACAGACGGCGTGGCACTTAGATAAACGGCAGCGTTTAGCAAACTTCTTCGTGGGGGAGAAGTCTTATGCGTGTTAAATTGCTGGTATGTGTCGGATTACTCGCGCTCCCCTGCTTTGGACTAGTGGGGTGTGGGGAGGAAGATCCGCAGATTGTAAAGGAGGTTGCCGAGCTGGTTGAGACGGTGCCCGCAAGTGGAGAGAGGGCTGCGGCGCATCAACCGGTCGTGCTTTACTTCGATAAGGCACCGCTAGCTGTGACCGTTAATGGGACTGCGGCTCGCGTTGCAAGGAATAGCGCGATTTGGTCTTTTCCAAAGCCGCCTTCGTATGGAGATGGGTTGTTTCATATTGAATGGACAAACCCCGACGGTTCCCCGAATGTTGGTACATCTATAAGACTAACAGTGGTAATAACTGAGGCAGCCAAGTTGGTTAAGACGATTCCCGCAAGTGGAGAGTATACTGCATACCTTTCACCAATCGTGGTCTACTTCGACAAGGAACCGCTAGCCGTGACCATTAATGGGACGGCTGCCCGTGTTGACGGGAATAGAGCATTCTGGTGTTTTCCGCATCCGCCTGCGAATGGAGATCGGTTGTTTCATATTGAATGGACGAACCCTGACGGCACCCCGAATGTTGGTACATCTATCAGTCTCACAGTGGCAGATTTTAATGGGGGGGCGCCGGTTATAACATCAGGAAGTGTATCCGATGCTGCTGCTGATGTTGATCCTAACCCGTTGAATAGGGACGGCATCCGGTTTGATTTTAATGAACCTGTTATTGATGTACAGTCTCAGCTGCTTACCGAAGATGGTGAAGACCTTGGTTGGGAGGTTGTCTGGGATGACCAAACCGTTATATTTCGCCCTGGCGCGAATGGGAAGTTACTTGAACATGGAAGAGGCTATATGATTCAGATAGTTGTTGCCGAGCCATGGATCTACAATGAGATTTCTTGTGAATGTGTGGACTGCTCGAGGTATAAGAACCCTGAATGGACAATAGGTTTTACAACTGCCGACGAATAAGCAGCAATTAATTGGGAGTTGCTTACAATTGTTGTCTGAATCAGGACGCTCAGGATTTAAGGGTTTTCAGGATCGCGTACCTGATGTGTGCACATCGAGGCTAGGAAGCCTCTCCCACAGTGGGAAGGCGTGTTCGGCGAACCTTCCTTCCAACCGAGCTACTCTCGTTTGTCCGGGAAAGTTTCTATGAAAGATAATGAAAAAACAGGCCTCCTTGAAATCAAGGCACTGACATTTGATGTATTCGGTACAGTTGTGGACTGGCGGGGTAGTATTATCCGCGAAGGCGAGGGGTTTGGAGCAGCTCGTGGGCTTGATGTAGATTGGGCGGAGTTTGCGGACAAATGGCGCGGCGGATACGGTCCCTCAATGAATCGCGTCCGTCAGGGCGAACTGCCGTGGCTGAACATAGATGCCCTGCATCGTATGATTCTGGACAAATTACTTGACGAGTTCGACATTAGGGGGTTGAGCGAAGCGGACAAAGACCACCTCAACCGCGTGTGGCATCGCCTCCTCCCATGGCCCGATGCCGTCAGCGGACTCCAGCGACTGCGTGAACGCTACATTGTCGCACCCCTGTCCAACGGCAATATCGCCTTGCTCACCAATATGGCGAAACACGCCGGGCTGCCGTGGGACTGCATTCTGTCCTCAGAGTTAGCGAAGCATTACAAACCGGATCCAGAGGTCTACCAAACCGCCGCCGACCTGCTGGGACTTCCACCGAGCCAAGTGATGATGGTCGCTGCACATCCCGGTGATTTACTGGCTTCGTCGGCTGTCGGCTTCAAAACTGGATTCGTGCTGCGACCCGAAGAATATGGACCGCATCGCAACCGGGATATAGAACACGATGCCGCTTTCGATGTGGTGGCGCAGGACTTCAATGATCTGGCAAGTCAGCTAGGAGCGTAGTGTAGAGATGTTTGTCGGTGTGGATGGGTGCAGGGCGGGTTGGTTCGCCATCGGACTGGAAACGGAAGGTAATTGGCAGGTCAATATTTTTTCTGATGTGTCAAGCATCTGGGATCATTACTGTCGAGCGTCCTTGATACTGATTGACATTCCTATCGGCTTGAAAGCAGAGGGTGAGGCTGAACGTCGTTGTGATCCGCAAGCCCGGAAGTTATTGGGTCCGAGACGTTCAAGCGTGTTTCCCGCGCCGTGCCGTGAGGCGATCTATGCGTCGTCGTATCAGGAAGCCTGCGATGTCAATCAACGGTTGACAGGCAAACGGTTGTCCGTCGAAAACTGGAATATTATCCCCAAAATTCGTGAGATGGATTGTCTCCTTTCAGACGACACTTCGGTGAGAGGTTGCATCAGAGAAATCCACCCGGAACTCTGCTTTTGGGGGTTAGCAGGTCGTCCGATGCAATACGCCAAAAAACGAGCCGAGGGATTGGCAGAACGGACGCAGCTCCTCCAGTCAATTTATCCGCAGACTGCTGATATTATCGCGCATGCGCTATCCGCCTATAGACGCAAAAATGTCGCAAGGGACGACATTCTTGATTCACTGGCTGCCGCAGTGACGGGACTGATGGGAGGGCAAAATCTCGCGTCGATTCCGCAAGAACCTGAGTTTGATGAACGGGGCTTGCGGATGGAGATGGTATATTGTCCGCACACCGCGAGAAAATCCCTATAGCGTAGAATTTAATAGACTTACGATAGGAGAGACAGCAATGCAATTCAATCGAGACCAATTTATGGAAGAGGGGTATTTGGTGCTGCGCGAGGTGATCCCACCGGCAGAATTGGAGGATTTACGTGCCGGTTACGAGCGGATGGTTGATCGACAGCGGGGACTCTGGGCGAGCGAACGCAATCCAGACGACCCACCGGGCGGCGTATGGGAAACAGGAGCACAACCTCGGTTGATGCTGCATCACCCTCCCTTGGTAGATCTAATCGATAAGGCGACAGCGAACACAGCAGAGATCTGGCTTCACGAAAACACGCAGGGTGTCAGCACCCAGCTGATGGGAGAGCCGGATGCAGCTGTTACCGAAATGATGGTGATGTGCAGTCCGGTGCGTGATCGGGGTCCCGCTGTTTGGCACCGCGATATCCATCCCATTGATACCGCACCGCTACAAGCATACATAGATGATATCAAGGAAAATGGACCGAGGTATGTTCAGTGGAACATTCCCCTCTACGATGACAGTGTGCTGTGGGTTGTGCCCGGCAGCCATGTACGCATCAACACTGAAGAGGAGGATCGTCAATTGCTGGCAGATCCGCGCCTCCCTCTGCCCGGCAGCGTCCAAACACATCTTAACGGCGGCGATGGTGTGGTCTACATTACCCCCATCCTCCATTGGGGCAGCAACTACAGTGCAAAGCTGCGGCGTACCATTCACGGCGGTTTTTGCAACTTCACAAAATATGAAGATCTGAGTTATACGAAAAATCTATCCGCCGAAGCCCAAGCGACACTAAAACGCTGGGACGAACGGAGCAAGCGGATGCAGGACCACACCGAATCTGCGCTTCGCGCTGTAATTGAAAAAGACGGTTCTGTCTACCATGCTGCGTTAGCCGAGATACATCCGGGCAGGGGTGAAAAAGGCAAAATGCTGACGACCATCTTTCTGTGTAAAGCAGCGTTCTTTGTCAATCTCCACAAGAACCCAGACCTTGAGGATGGACCGGAAGACTTGCGGAGGCGGGGGACGAGCGCGCATCCGACTACCCTAAATTGGGGACCCGAATTTGCGGATCGCTTCACACCAGAGGACGCGGAAACCCTATGGCAACGGTTTAAGCCGCTTGATGCCAAACTTCAGAGGGACGAGGAGCATTTTTTCCCCGGTTTCCAATCGGGACCGATGCGCTACTGTTTTAATGAGACACCCGCCGATTTCGGTGTGGAGGAATTCATCGCGAGTTGGGAGAGGAGAAATAGATGATTGTTGATGTACACAGCCACTGTCTTCAGCCGGAGCACATGAGCGAAGCCAACCATCGCGCCAATGAGCGAGTAGGCTATCCGCCGATGCCGCCACTGTCGCCCGAAACGTATCTTAAAGCGATGGAGGTTGTCGACAAAGCGATTGTTTTCGGTGTGCGGGGTGTTTCTGCCGGTATGTACAGCCCCAACAATTTCACCGCTGAGTGGGTCAAGCACGCCCCGGACAAATTGATCGGCTTTGCGGCGATAGATCCGACCGAGGAGGATCATCTGGAGGAGGTCGATCGGTGTGTATTGGACTTGGGATTGCGGGGTATCAAGCTCTATCCCATGCTAGGGCGATACGATCCCACTGATCCCACCGTCGCCTTTCCCTTATACGAAAAGGCGCAGCGGATGGGATTGCCGATCTTGTCGCACATGGGAACACATCCGGGTCCCCGAGCGATGCTCAAATACAGTTTGCCGATACTGATTGACGAAGTTGCCCAAGCGTTTCCAGACCTCAAATTTATCATGGCGCACATGGCACACCCGTGGCAGCGAGATTGTGCTGTTGTCTTGCGCAAGCACCCTAATGTCTATGCGGATGTCTCCGGTGGTGGATGGGTCCGTCCGTGGCAGGGATGGGAGGGGTTAATTGGCATGGTTGAGTGGGGTGTGACAGACAAACTGCTCTTTGGCTCTGATTTTCCGTTATGGACGCCGCAGGAGGGCATGGACGGGCTGCGCCGGCTGAACGATCAACTCGAAGGCACAAAGCTGCCGCGTATCCCAGACGATGTGATAGAAGGGATTATCCACCGGGATTCACTCGCGCTGCTAGGATTGGAATGATAAGGGATTCCCCTCGCGACTGTGTGTTTGCTACGCAACACTTGAAAGAGGTTTAGTCAGATGGCACGTATGCGCGTAACTGAAGTCAAAACTTTTCTCGTCGGTGGAAGCTGGCGCAACTGGCTTATTGTGAAAATAGAGACCGATGCAGGCATCCACGGTGTCGGTGAAGCAACGCTTGAAGGTAAGTCAAAAACCGTCGAAGGCGCGGTGGTCGAATTGACGCGCTACATTGTCGGCAAAGATCCGTTTGCCATAGAGAAGCACTTTCAAGAGATGTACCGGCGGGCGTTCTACGCCGGTGGCGAGGTGTTGACCAGCGCAATCAGCGGGGTCGAGACCGCACTGTGGGACATCAAAGGTAAGGCACTCGGTGTGCCGGTATACGAACTGCTCGGCGGTCGTACGCGCGATCGAATTAAACTGTACGCCAACGCATGGTATAAGCAGGGCATGAGTCCCGAAGAATTTGAGAGGGCAGCGAAAGCGATAGTGAAACTTGGCGCGAAAGGGTTGAAGTTCAATCCTTGGGGCGGACGGCCCGGTATCGACTTCTATCGGCTAGATAACAATATCTTGAACACAGGGATTGACGCTGTGGCTGCGGTTCGGGAAGCGGTTGGACCAGATATCGACCTGTACATTGATTGCAACGGGATATTCAACACCGCCGCCAATGCGGTCCGAGCGGCGAAGGGAGTCGAACGGTACAACATCAGCTTCTTTGAAGAACCCGTTCCCCACGAAAATCTGGACGCGATGGCTTACGTGCGAAGCAAGATTGACATCCCCGTTGCCACAGGTGAACGACTGTTCACCATCTTCAGCTTTCAGCAACTGCTTGAGCGTGGCGGCGCGGACATCGTTCAGCCGGATATGTCACACTGCGGTGGGATGCTTGAAGCGCGGAAGATCGCCGCAATCGCAGATTCACACTATGCGGCATTCGCGCCGCACAACCCTAACGGGGAGGTATCCTACGCTTCCTCGGTTCAACTCGCAGCGTGTGTTCCAAACTTTTTGGTATTAGAGCACTTTCCGCCCGAACCGTGGCGCTTTGATGTTTGTACAAATCCGATGGTTGTCGAGGATGGCTGGCTTGAGATCCCAGACCGTCCGGGATTGGGGGTCGAATTCAACGAGGATGCCGCGCTGGAACATCCCTATGAGCCGATTGATCTTTATAACCTACACCGTCCAGAACTACAACAGAAGGCGCCCCGATACGCTGGTAAACTGCGGTGATATATCCGATTGGCTTATGTAAAAAGAGAATGCAAAACACAAAAAGCGTGAAACGTGATGCGTGAAACGTGAAAACCAGCCGTTCATTGGTTCATTAATGAACGAGTGAACTAATGAACTCAATCGGTTTCTATTGTGTGATTTCTTAACATAAGTCTTGCGTTTTTTCCTTGATCTTCCGACAGAAATCGGCTATCTTTTAATTGCTATTGGCATACCAGTCTAAAATCGTATGATTTAGTGGAAATGAAAGGAAATTGTTATGATGCACCAAGCTGTGACATCTAATCAAAGCATTACGCCAATGAGAAAGGCGCAAGAGTACGACTATTGGCAAGATGGGGAAATGTATCTCGGATACCTTAAAGAGTATCCTGATCATTGGACACAAGGCGAAACAATAGGAGAATTGGAAGAAAACCTTCTTGATATTTATGATATTCTATAAACCATATATTTCCTGATTATATAAACTCTTGGCGGTATAACTCCTAACTTTACCCCCGCGCTGAATTGCACCGATGACGGGGGTTTTCTTTGTATCTCTATCGTATTCCGAAGGAGTTGGGGGCTATCATTTGAATCAAGTCCAGAGAAGTTGCGATGATTAAGTTGTTGACCTCTGCCGAAGGGCGGGCGATTTATGAGAAGCTGGGTTTTGAATCGTCGAATGAGATGGTGTTGTTGTGTGAATGAACAGTTTTAGAGAAAGGATCCGTCCACTATGCTTGATGTCGAAATCATCGATCCCGCTGAGGTTGAAAGAGCAGCAGCTATCTTCCACCGTGATGGATTTGTCCCCATCAAGGATGCGCTCAATCCCGAACAACTTGCGTATGCCCAATCGGGTGCAGCCCGCGTTATCGCTCAACAGATGAGGGACATTCCTCTTGAGGAGGCGAACCGAGGGTATGCCCGCTACTCCTTCGGATCCCAGCTACATCACCCGGAATGGGTTCAACTCATCGAGCTACCGACCATCCTGCCGATAATAGAGGCAATTTGGGAGAGTGCTGATTACATCTGCTCTGGTGGTGGCGGCGACTACTCGACGCCCGGTGCGAAGGAACAGCGCCTACACGCCGATGTCAGGGACATTTTCAACGATCCTTTGGGGCTAGTAACAATCCACGATGTCCCAGCACCGTATATTGTCGTCAATTTCTTGATGGTTGAGTTCAAAAAAATTAACGGTGCCATTCGGTTTGTACCGGGGACGCATCGGACCCGTCAGCCAGTTCCGACAATGGAAGAGGAACCTGATCGCATGAAGGAGTCGATTATCTGTGCCCCACCCGGAACAGCACTCATCCGGGATGTGCGCTGCTGGCACGGCGGCACCGCCAATAATTCCGACGAAATCCGCCCGATGACCAGCGTTGGATATTTTGCACCTTGGTTTCGCCTTCCCAATCTGGAACCTTCGCTGCCGCGCCCACTCTATGAAACGCTGTCCCCGCGTGGCAAGGAACTTGCCCGGTTCATCGTACAGCCGGATTAACGTGTATTGTTGACCCGTATTTGGATTTGCTCTCAGACGATTGAGAAAAAGGAGACCGACCAATGAACGCTCTCGATTTACGTCAACTGCCCGGTGCATCGGAAGTTTATCTCTGCCACGACGAAGGTTACTTTCCGGTCCTCATCAATCCGCGAGGGAAAGAAATCCTCGCTGTTCTACGGGGAGGTGCGGGACATGTAGGTATCACCGGGCGGTTAGATGCGGTGCGCTCGTTGGATGGCGGTAAAACGTGGGAGACACCGATTGTCATCGTGGATACCGAAGTAGACGACCGCAATCCGGCGGTCGGTCAAGTGCCCGATGGGACGGTTGTGCTTGCCTACCACGCCCAAGGCTCCTACAACCAAGACGGAAGTTGGTCGAGAGACTTGCGTCGTGTCGAAATGCGGGTGACACGGTCGCACGACGGGGGTGCAACATGGGAAGCGTCTCAACCGCTCGACTTCACGCCGATGGAAAAACACTCTGCCTATGGTCGCATCCTAGCATTAAGTGATGGAACAATGCTCCTGCCGATCTACGGAGGCGCGATCGAAGAAACTGAGCGGACGGACGATTGTGCTTACATCTTGCGCTCACGCGACAACGGGCAAACGTGGGGAGATCCTACGCTGATTGCTGTAGGCTACAACGAAACAGGACTCATTCTATTGCTTAACGGCGATCTAGTGGCTGCCATGCGCTCCAGCGATCAGCGCGCCCTCTTAGCGGTGTCCCGTTCCGCCGACGGCGGTGCAACATGGACAGAGCCAATCCCCGTGACCAATGACCGTGAGCACCCCGCTGATTTGACGCTGCTTTCCAACGGCTGGATCCTCCTGTTCTTTGGTGTGAGGCATGAGCCGTTTGGCGTGCAGGCACTTGTAAGCAAAGACAATGGACAGACTTGGGAGGACCGGAGATTAATCGTTTGTGATGACCTTGGTGACAATGATTTGGGCTATCCTTCGACAGTTAAACTGGGCGACCGCCTCGTGACAGCGTACTACAGCGCACCGCGACGCTGGGATGAACCGGACTTTCGTGGTGAGGGTACTTTTGCCCGGGCGCTGCTTTACAGCGAAAGCGCGCTGTTAGCGGCGATAGCGTAAAACCTGACATTACACAAGTTGCTACCTGTTACCCCGCTTGAGCAAAAACAAGGAGGGTTGCAAAATGACAGACCAAGATAAGACAACGGAGCAACTCATTGATGAGTTAGAGACGATGCGTCAACGCGTTATTGAATTAGAACAGGTGGAGACGCAGTATAAGGGTACTTTGGAGAGTTTGGAGCAGTCAGGAGGAACCTATTACGATCTCTACGATAACGCGCCTGATATGTTTGTCTTCGTCGATGCGAAGACAGCCAACATTATTCGATGCAATCAGACAGTAGTCCAGACGTTGGGCTACACAAGAGAAGAGGTTATCGGTCATTCTATCTTTGAGAGATACCATCCAGATTGTGTAGAAGACGCACACAAGGTGTTCCAGTCCTTTGTGGAGACCGGGGAAGTCCATGATGCTGAACTTGTGTTGAAGCGAAAAGATGGAACGAAAGTTGATGTGAGTTTGAATGTTTCATCTGTTCGCGATGAAGAGGGAAATGTCCTCTACGGCAGATCAGTCTGGCGTAACATCACCCGGCATAAGCGGGCAGTGAAAGCTTTACGGCGGAGCGAAACACGATACCGCACCCTTTTTGGCGAGTCAAGAGATGCTGTTTATATGAACACCCGCGAAGGCAAAATCCTTGATATCAATCAGGCGGGGGTAGATCTTCTTGGCTATCCCCGCGATGAGCTAATCGGAATGAACGTGCGAAAACTGTACGTCCATCCCGAAGAGCGAAGCGTGTTTCAATGGGAGATTGAGCGACAGGGATCGGTGAGAGACTATGAGTTGAAATTCCGAAGGAAGGATGGAACACAGATAGACTGCTTGGTCACTTCGACGGTGCGGCGGGCAGCTGACGGAACGGTGTTGGGATATCAAGGCATTATCCGAGACATCACCGAGCAGATGAAGGCAGAAAAGGCACTCTACGAAAGCGAGCAGCGATTCCGCCAACTAGCAGAGAATCTGCGCGAAGTCTTCTGGTTGAGTTCTCTGGATAGCAGACAAATCTATTTTATCAATCCTGCGTATGAGGAGATTTGGGGGCGCAGCCGAGAAAGTCTGATATCGCAGCCGGAGTCTTGGCTAGAAACGATTCACCCGGAGGACCGGGAGGAGGTCCTTGCTAACCTCGAGAAACAGAGCCGTGGCGAATTCGTCGAATATGAGTATCGGATTGTGCGCCCTGATGGTGAAATTCGTTGGATTGAAGCCCATGTTTTTCCGGTTCGCAATGAAGAGGGGGAGATTTACCGCTGTGCAGGGAGTGCACAAGAAATTACCAAACGTAAACGAGCAGAGGCGTTAGCAGAATCTCAGCAACAGCAGTTAATTCAGGCGGATAAAATGGCATCGCTCGGTATCCTAGTCTCCGGGGTCGCACATGAAATCAATAATCCAAATAACTTCATCATGCTCAACGGAGAAATCCTCTCCATGGCTTGGCAGAATGTGATGCCAATCCTCCAAAAATACTACGAAGAGAATGGCGATTTTCTTTTGGCGGGTATGCCTTACACCCGGGCACATGAGAAAATTGGTCAATTAATTTCGGGGATATCGGAAGGTGCCACGCGCATCGGGAAAATTGTCGAGGCATTAGGTGGCTTTGCGCGTCAGGATGCAGGTGATTTGGATCAGACGGTTGACCCCAACACAGTCGTTGAATCTGCGATGGTTATTGTGAACAATCTGATTAAAAAATCAACCCATCACCCTTCTGTGGAGTTAGAGGAAGATCTGCCCCAAATTCGGGGAAACCCGCAGCAGCTGGAACAGGTTATCATCAATTTAATCACCAATTCGTGCCAAGCCCTTCAATCCCCCCAAAAATCTCTGTTTGTCTCAACGTCGTATAATGAAACCTCTGACCTGATTACCATCAGGGTACGAGATGAGGGAGAAGGGATCCCTCCTGAAAATTTGAATCACATTATCGAACCCTTTTTCACGACCAAGCGGGACGCCGGTGGCACAGGTTTAGGTCTGTCAGTTTCTTATAATATCGTGAAGAATCATGGTGGCCATCTACATTTTACCTCACGATTTGGCAAAGGCACAACCGCCACTGTCATGTTGCCTGTTACTCGTCGAAGTGTGCTAGATTAAGGGTTAATTTTTTCGGCTCATGTTAAGAAATCGCGCACCAGCAACCGATTTCGTACATTGGTTCATTAGTACATTAGTTCATTTTTCACGTTTCACGCTCTTTTGGAATGGAGATGAGCGCATGAATCCAACCCCTTTTCCTGCCCTCCCAGTTTTACTAGTAGATGACGAAGCGCAGTTCCTCTTCAGCGCGAGTTTAAGTTTGAACTCGGAGGGCATTGATAATGTTGTACAGTGCCAAGATAGCCGTGATGTATTATCGATCCTCTCTGAAGGCAAGTTTTCCGTCGTTGTGTTGGATATGTTGATGCCCCATCTATCTGGCTGGGATCTACTCCCAACGATTGTGCGAGATTTCCCAGACATCCCAGTCATCATCATCACGGCGGTCAATGAGGTCAAAACAGCCGTTGACTGTATGAAGGAAGGCACCTTCGATTACTTGGTGAAACCTGTGGACAAGGTGCGTCTGGTAACGACAGTCCAGCGAGCAATAGAGGTCAGGGAGTTACGCGATGAGAACACCCGACTTAGGGACTATCTGCTTTCCGACAAGCTAGAGCAGCCTGATGTGTTTTCCGAAATTATCACCCAAAACCCTGTCATGCGTTCTATCTTCCAATATATTGAGGCGATCGCCGAAAACCCGTTACCGGTGCTGATTACTGGCGAGACCGGTGTGGGTAAAGAATTGGTCGCCAAAGTCATTCATCGACTCGGTGGGCGGACGGGTGAATTGGTTACGGTCAATGTGGCGGGCCTGGATGACCATCTGTTCGCGGATACTCTCTTTGGACACAAAAAAGGTGCGTTTACTGGAGCGGATGCAGCGCGTGACGGATTGGTTGAGCAAGCGTCGGGGGGCACACTGTTTCTAGATGAAATAGGAGATCTCAGCATAGAGTCGCAGGTCAAGTTGCTGCGCCTCTTGCAGGAAGGGAAATACTATCCGCTGGGTGAGGATGTACCGAAATTGACCGATGCGCGGATTATCGTCGCAACGAATCGGGATATTGATGCGCTAATGAGAGCGGAGACATTTCGCAGGGACCTGTACTATCGGCTCCAAACACACCATATTCACGTGCCACCACTTCGTGACCGACAAGAGGACTTGCCTCTACTAGTCGAACATTTCCTCGATAAAGCGGCGAAGCAATTCGATAGGAACAAGCCAACGCTCCCCGCAGAATTTTTTACGTTGCTCGGTGTCTATCACTTCCCCGGTAACATCCGGGAACTTGAAAGCATGATTTTTGATGCGGTCAGTAGACATAAACGCGGCGTGCTTTCCATGGAATCCTTCAAAGCCAAGATCGGTAACCAAGACTTCGCAAGTCAAAAGAGTGAAGCCGGGAATGGTCGAGAAAATGCGCTTCCATTCACGGATCTACTGCCGAATTTGGATCAACTGCCTGCCTTGAAGGATGCTGAACAGCTGCTGATTGCGGAAGCTCTCAAACGTTCCGACGGCAACCAAACCATTGCCGCTCAGCTTTTGGGCATGTCGAGACAAGCGTTGCACAATCGTTTGAGCCGCGCCCGGAAGTCTATGGAGTCGTGAGAACAGTCGATTTTGTGTCCTTGTTATTGCTGCTTACCCAAACTCGCCGGTGGATTCGCTTTGCCGATTACGCCGACAAGGACAATCATCGTAAGCAGATAGGGAAGGCTGTTTAGTAATTGAGGTGGGATGTTCCAGCGGTTGGCGAGTTCCAAAGCACTTGCGAATCCGAAAAGCAGGCAAGCAGCACCGGCACCAAGAGGTTTCCATTTGCCAAAAATGACCGCTGCCAGTGCGACGTATCCACGCCCGGCGGTCATTCCCTTTGTGAAATAGTGTGCTTCTGATGCCAAAAGACAGCCGCCGATCCCAGCGAGTATGCCGCTGAGTACTACGCCGATATATTGCTGCCTCGATCGACTTAGCCCAAGTGCGTCCAACGCTTCGGTAGATTCACCTGCTGCACATAAGCGGAGTCCCCACACCGTTTTGAATATAGCGATCTGACTAATAACCACAAGGATCAGGGTCAGGTACACAACGAACGAATACGATCCGATCAGCGGCAAATCCCAATGGCTCAATCCCTCGACCCGCCGAGAGGTCGCGGTGCGTCCAAGAAACTCCGTGATACCGATTGCTAAGAGGTTGATGGATACCCCGCTAACAATCTGATCTGCGCGGAACGTGATAGATGCGAGCGCGTGGAGCAGCCCCATCCCGCCACCAAGAGCGATGCCAATGACTAATCCGATCCATGGGGAAGCGGAGGCGTGTGTGCCAATCACATAGCCGAATGCGCCCATGAGCATCATGCCTTCGAGTCCGATGTTCACCACGCCAGACCGTTCCGAGTAGACACCGCCGAGTGCCGCCAAAGCCAACGGTGCTGACATACGAACAGTCATCGGGATGAGCTCAAGAAGCATTATCGCAATTCCCTTTAGTGATGCGTGAAATCTCCGAGTGCTGTAGGTTGGGGTGAACGACGATGAAACCCAACACCAATCAACCAATCACGCTTCACGCGTTACGTTTTACGCATCACGTTTCACGTTACTGGCACAGATGCACTTTGACTGCGCCGGAACGCTTATCTGCAGAAATCCTGAAACCTTCAGCAACGTCCATCAGTGGGAGCCGATGGGTTACGAGTGCTGTTGCATCAACTTTTCCTGAAGAGATTAGCTCGATGGCAGCATCAAAATCGGTGTCCATGCCGGTGTAGCCGTAACAGTTAGAACCGGTGACGATCGCCTCCGAACTGACGATGCGTCCCAAATTCACCTTTAGCGGTTCGTAATATCCTGCGACGAGGACGACATACCCACAACTTCTGACCATCGCCATCGCAGCGTCGAAGTTGTGTCCGCCACCGACAGTTTCAATAACGGCGTCCATCCCGCGCCCTCCGGTGATGTCCTTCACATACTCATCGGGGTCCGTCTCGCCGATATTGACCACATGGTCAGCACCGAGTTTCTTTGCGAGTTCCGCTTGATGATCATACTTGACGGTGATGAGTGTTTCCTTGACGCCCGCTGCTACCGCCGCTGCCAAGGCGAATTGTCCGATGGTTCCGCCGCCAATAACTGCAACTGTGTCCTGATAGGTTGCCCGTGCTTGTCCGATAGCACGGTACGAAACAGCAAGCGGCTCCACCAAAGCTCCTTCCTCAAAACTCATGCTCTCCGGCAGCTTGAAAAGGCCTGAGGCGTGGGCGGTGGTATACTCTGAAAAGCCACCGTGTGTATTTTGTGAAACCCATTTGCGTTCCAGACAGTGGTTGTAGTAACCTTTCCCACAGTAGACGCAATTCCCACAGTGTGAGAAACATTCGATGGTTACCTTATCGCCCGGTTGAAGCGTTGTAACGCCTTCCCCTAGTTCAACAACGACACCACATGTTTCATGCCCTGCAGCGAGGCTATCAGATTGACCCCAGTGCCCAAAATAGCTATGGAGATCGCTACCGCAGATACCTGTGCACTTGGTGTCAATCATAACATACCCCGGCTCAGGCGATTTTTTTTCAACCTCTTGGATACCTATCTGTTCGATACCGGTATAAATTGCTGCCTTCATCGTATCCATAGCAGTTTCTCCCTCGATTTCGCAAGTAAGGAACACAGATCTACGTTCCCTACCATTACCCTTTATCTATTAGGACTCACGCAGTTGGTTCATAAGTCCCCCTGATAAGGGGGATTTAGGGGGTTAAAAATAAAAAATCTCGCGTCGCGTGCTAGATTTGCGTAAGTCCTGTCTACTATGTTTGACGGATGAACTTCTGCATCCGAGCATTGTCACCCAACATCACTTCGCCCATGTAGAGATCGCCGTGCGAATCCATCCAGAGACCGTGTGCACCACCGAGAAACTCGCCCGGTACTTCGCTCGATTCTGCGCCGCCCCATCGGGTGATCAGATCGCCATCTAGCGTATAGATGAGGAATTCATGGTCTAAACCCGCGACATAGATCACATCATCGTTGGGATCGAAATAGATTGTGTTGGGCTCTGGTATATCGGTCCATTCGGTCAGATAATTTCCGTCTGTATCAAAAATCTGGAGGCGGTTGTTTGAACGGTCGCAGATCCAGACGCGATCCTCCCTGTCTATACGGACGCAGTGTGACAAAGCGAACTGTCCAGGTCCTGTGCCGCGCTCACCCCACGACAGCAGCAATTCGCCGTCGGGCGAGTACTTGTGAACCCGTGCGTTGCCGTAGCCATCTGAAATGAACAACTCGCCGGTGGATGCAATTGCCAAATCGGTGGGGGAATTGAACGGATCGCCGTCCGCCGGGGCAGCCTCGCCGGGCGTGCCCAACGTCATCGTTAGTTCGCCATTTCGATTGAACCTGAAGACGCAATGGTTGCTATTGTCGGTCAAATACACGTTGTCCTCGCCGTCAATGTAGATGCCGTGCGCTGCTTCGGGTGGGAGAACTCCGTTGCCCCATGTTTCCAGAAAATTACCAGCCCGATCGAAAACCGCCAGTGGGTTTTCGCTGCGGGAGTAAACAAAGACCCGATCTTGCGAATCGGTTGCCACCGCCGGAATCCAACCCCACTGCCAACCGTCGGGCGTTTTGTCCCAATTTTCTGCGACTGTGTATCTATATTTGCCTGTACCAAAGACCATGTTTTATACCTCCAGATGTTTTTTCTATATGTCATGCGGGAACAGTTAAAATCTTGAATGCGAGTTTAGAAGATACAGGAAAACGGTTTTCTTGTCAACCCAAAAATTAGACTTGAAGACGTTTGAAACAAGGGCAAACCAGCACCACCGAAAAATGGGAGTATCCGAGATTTCTGTTGACGAGGACGGGAAAAATGGGTAAAATGCCTCTCATATCCTTCCAGAATGGAGGCAAAGGTATGGAGGCTGAAGGGAATGCCGATGAACGGTGCAGAAGGGGCGATTAAACTAGTCAGACGCGATGTCCTGCTATCAAATTCGGGAGCGTACGGTATCCCGGATGAGCAGCTACACTTTCCCTTTCTCTATGAGTCTGATAACGGGAACTGGTACATGACCTACCGGGAAGGGCCACACTTGGAGTCGAGTTTCGGTCCCGGCAATCGTGTCCAGTGTGTCCAATCGAGGGACAGGGGGCGCACATGGCTTCCGTGGATGGGGATGCTGGTTGAGCCTCTGCTGCGTCAGTTTTTCGTTACGCGCCTGAAAGATGGTAGTCTTATCAGTTATCGCTGCCGTATGGCAAAGCTCCATCAATCGTCTAGCACTACGCTTGAAGGTACGACGATTATTCTGCGTTCACAGGACGAAGGAGCGACTTGGACCCGAAGTTATGTGCCGGTCAGTAACCTGCCTTTCAGCTTGGGCAGTCAGCTAATCTCGCTTTGGGGACATGTAGTAGAGATACCTGATGGGCGGCTGCTATGGCCCGTCTACAGTCGTGAGGGAAATACAATCTCTGGAATCGTCCAGTCTACCGATGGCGGACACAGCTTTGAGTGGCTGGCAGATGTGTGTGAGGATAATACTGTCGGCGAGCGGCGTGAGCCGGGGTTAGTGCGATTGCCCTCCGGGGAGCTCCTTGCCTTGATACGTTGTGGAACACAACCGTCCCGACCGATGGTGGAAGTCCGGTCGTCTGATGGTGGGCGGACTTGGAGTCCGCCGCGCCGGCTTTCCCGCCCCGGCGTATGTCCTCAATTGTTGCTGCTGCAAAACGGTGTTCTGGTTTGCAGCTACGGCACTCGGAGATATGTGCACGTCATGGCGAGTTGGGATAGGGCAGGACAGCAATGGTCAGAACCTTTGGTGCTTTATGAGGGTCAAACTTCAGGTTACAGTAACCTCCAAGCATTAGCCGATGACCGCTTCCGCGTTGTTTATCAGGAGGGTACATTTGATGCCTATCAGGAGGGCGGTAATCGGCTTGTACGCTCTGAGATTCAGGTTGGATAGTGTCGTTCTTTGGCGTGGGATGGTGCGCCGGTTTGATCTTATTTGACAGTGGGACCGTCACCGGCTAAGGTTGTGCGGTGTAGAACGCGCTTGTATTTTCCACGGTCCCAAGACCGTCCCCGGTGTAGGCAGCAACGATTGTCATACACAACGAGGTCGTTCACCTGCCATGTGTGGCGATACACAAACTGCGATTGTGTTGACCATTCGAGCAGCTCCTTCAACAGGGCTTTGCCCTTCTCGATTGGCAAGCCGTGAATACGGGTGGTGTATGAGCCGACAAGAAGTGCCTTCTTTCCGGTTTCGGGGATGACCCGCACCAACCGTTGATTGACCGGAGGGGTGTCTTTCTGGAACGCTTCGTCCATCAGGTTCGGAGCGATCTGTTCCCGTGAGTGTGCAATGCTATGCTCGGCAATAAGGTCTTCTATATCCGCCTTTTTCTGATCGGGTAGTGCTTTGTATGCGGCAGTAAGACTGGCAAATTCGGTTTCGCCGCCTTCCGGCGGTATGACCTTGGCGGAGAGCAGTGAACCGCGCAAGGGTACACGTTTGAACGAGCCGTCGGAATGCCAAAGTGTGTTGGCGACGGTATAAAGCGTTCGCGAATCCTCCGGCGGAATGATGTCCCCGTTTTTGTCGAGATTGGAGATGACACCGATTGGCCCACCGTCGCTGATGGGGTCATTTGGCATTGTCATTTCGAGGGGACCAAACCCTTCGCTGAACGTGACATGCTGTTCGTCGGTGATGTCCTGATCATGGAACACGAGCACCGCGTATTCGCAAAGCGCATGACGAAGTTGTTCAAATGTCTCGGCATCAATGGAGGCGGTGATGTCAACGCCTTGAACTTCCGCTCCGATATGTTTTTCCAGTTTCCTAATTGTGAGTGTCATTGTGTTTCCTTGTTAAAAGAGAAAATCTAACCACAGAGACACGGAGAACGCAGAGTTTTATTAGAGAGGTAGCGTGTCCCGTTCCGAGGATCCCGATTTATCGGGAGAGGTGTAGGAGATACTCGCTTCCTCCAATTCTTCTCTGTGCCCTCTGCGCCTCTGCGGTGAACAGTACAACATATAGAAGGAGAAGATATTATGCGTCGCTTTAATCGAACTCCCTGTTTCACTGGACCCGATGATCCCGAAATTGGACAGGTACGAGGTGTCCTTGAACTCGGTGAAACCGTTATCATTGAGACTATAGGTGGAGCGGACAACGACTATGAAGCTGCCGGCGAGACCAAGGCGGGGATGATAACCTCCGGTCAAAGCCATCAGCGCAATTCGCGTCCTGGTGGTCCCTTTGAGATTCGCGGCATTGAGCCTGATGACTGGGTATCCATCGAAATCATTGACATTGAGGTGGGACCTTACGGTTTTTACCGCAATGGCGGTCCCAACTGGGGCAACTGGCGCTGTGTAGCACCGGTGCGCGACGGACTCATCCACTTTCCGCCCGACTTCGTTGTGCCGGTCAGACCAATGATCGGGGTCGTTCAGCTTGCATCGTGGGCACCCAGCGGCTTAGACCATGGCGGCAATATGGATTTCAACGCCGTCCAGCCCGGCAGCACGATCCATATTCGCGCCCAGAAGCCCGGCGGTTTGCTCCATCTTGGTGATGTTCATGCCCGTATGGGAGATGGAGAACTGACCGGTGCTGGTGTCGAAATAGACTCTGCCATCACCCTCAAGGTGGATCGCTCACCCGGATTTCCCAACAGCAGTCCCGTGGTGGAAACCACCCGTGTGGTGGAAAGCGCCGAGGAGTATCTCACCAGTGCTATAGGAGACAGCTGGGGCGAGGTGCTCAGATCCGCTTGGACCGAAATGGTGGCGTTGATTGTTGATCGCTACGATACCAGCGTGGAATATGCCAATATGATTGTCGGCACGATAGCAGATGCGCGTCCCGGATTCGCTACGGAGTATATGGGTGGCTACCTGACCTGCCAGTTAGCGGTCACCAAAGAATTGCGCCGCACCGGGAAACCGTACGAGCCATAGATGCTAGTTTCAGCCCGTTGAACTGATGCTACATCCCCAGTGCCTCCGCTTGTCTGCAAGCGGATTGAATTAGGTTCCGCACCCGATTACCCCTATTGTGTTCAGGGCGTTCATGAAGCCACCCTAGCAGTGCCAACGATCGGATTAACAGAAACACTGGCAGTAACCCAATCGCTGCATCGGAGATAGCGCGTTCTAAACGGTAGCCTGCAATTAGCGCATCGCGGGCTACCTCAAAATGGGGTGGTTTCCGATAGGCATCAAGGGCAACGGCCATTTCGTACTGGTGCCAGCCGAAACCAGAGTCGTCGAAGTCTATTACGTGCAGCCGGTCCCCGTTGACGAGTAGATTGTGCGGGTGCAGATCCGCATGGATTAAGCTATACGTTCCCGCCTCTTTGCCGTAATCAGACAGGGTACGATGAATAGCGTGACGGGCATTGAGAATATGCTCTCGTTCTGCTGCTTTCAGTTCTGGCAAGACCCAAAAGGGACCCCAGAAAGGCGTCTCTCCCATCAATCCTTCCGCATCGAAAGCGTGTCGTTGGAAGTCTTTCGGAATCTGCCAGTTGACTGCCTGATTGTGTATTCTCGCTGCAATGCGGCCGAGCTGATCAAAATGCAAGACGAGAGTCTCCATATCAGCTGCTTGCGCTATAATGCTCGAAAGCGTTACCCCCTCAAACCATTCGACAATTCCGACGTGTCGGGTCTCCGTCGATCCCGGCACAGGTACTGTTGCGTAGCCGTGTCCCTCGCGAGTCAACCGGGGTAACGGCACACCTATTCCCGCTTGTTTCAACGCAGCTGTCCACTGCTGCTCGGAGTTCAGTTCCGCGAGATTGTGATAGCCCGGTCGGTGGATGCGAAGAACATAGGTTCGGCCGACATCTGTATCGACACGAAACACAGTGTTTTCAGAGATAGAGATCAGTTCTAGCCCCACGGCGCAGATATCCCACTCGTTCAACGCCCGCTCGGCGATTGCCTGCAAGGTGGCGCGGTCAAGGGGCTGTGCCATAGACATCCTCCACAATCTCTGCAAACGCGGTGAGGAACAGATTTGCATGTTCACGAGAAAACACCAGCGGCGGACGAATCTTGAGGACATTCCCCAGCGATCCAGCACTCCCGATGAGAAAACCTTTATCCTTCAGGCGATTGACGAATAGTGTGGCACCGTCACGGTCAGGAGTTTTGGCATCGTGGTCGCTTACCCACTCCAACCCGATGAACAGACCGTGCCCGCGCACCTCCGCCATGGGGGGACAGTGTGGTTGGAGCTTAGTCAGTTCCTTGCGCAGGTAGTCACCGACACGGGCGACGTTCTCTCGTAAGTTTTCGGTTTCGATTACCTCTAGCACCGCCATACCCACCGCTGCCTGCAGCGGACTGGAGGCAAAGGTGTTGAAATAGCGTTTACGCTCGCGGAAAGCGTCCACCAGTTCCGTTCTTGCCACAGTCCCAGCCAGAGGCAGCCCATTCCCCATCGGCTTGCCCATTGTAACGATATCCGGAACAAAGTCCATCACCTCGTAACCCCACCACTGACCGGTCCGACAGAAACCTGCCTGCACTTCGTCTGCGATGAACAGACCGCCTGCATCGCGCACTATTTCAGCAGCCTGTGGCATAAAACCGTTCGGGATGTCGGGCAAACCCTCGTTGGCAAGAATGGGACAGACCAACATGCCCGCAAAGGGGATATTATTGGCAGCAAAACTGTCAATCGCTGCACAGACTTTTGAGAGGTAGAGATTGGTCAGTTCGGTTTCGGATACATCTTCTCGCAGCGGACGGTAACGCTGTGGATACGGGATAGCGCGAATCTCAGGATCCCCATCTCTTGCGCGTGTGAGTTTGCCAACCTCTGCACTGTTGCCGTGATACGCAGCATCAGTGCAGATGATCCCCCGTCCACCGGTTGCGATGCGAGCCATACTCATAGCGACTTCGTTGGCTTCCGTTCCGGTACAGGTGAACACGACACTTGCCAACTCATCGGCGTGGTGGTTGGTCAGGCGTTCGGCGTAGTCAAGAACGCCTTCATGCAGATAGCGGCTGTGGACGTTGAGCGTACTCGCCTGTCGGTACATCGCTTCGACCACGTGTGGGTGGCAGTGTCCTACACAGGGTACATTGTTGTACATATCAAGATAGCGATGTCCATCGGGGTCAAACAACCATACCCCTTCTCCGCGCACGATGTTTACCGCTTCTTTGTAGAAAAGTGGGGTTCCGGTGCCTAGCAATCGTTCACGACGTGCAAGTAAATTGGTCGTGGTCATGATTTCCTCATTTGATATGAAAGTTTTTGGTGTTTGCTTTGTTTCTTATCTGCCTAATTTACATATTTTTATGATAGCTGCCTCCGGTGGATTAACTACTTGTAACTGATATGTAGTTCAAGTTTTTCGACCTGAATACGACCAAAAGCAGCGGGTAGTCGTTGGCTCAACCTCACACCGACGAGATTGGCTCCCACCGCAAGATAACGCGGTGCTACCGTAAAAATCAGCCAGTTCTTGAAAGCATCTACTTTCGGATCCTCTACTGTTTCAGTGTGAGGGGTGTCGAGCAGGATGTTATTCAGTCGCACTTCAACCCCTGATCCAAGCTCTTCAAGTTTTTCGTCCACAGACAAAGCCTCACCGGCTTCATCAGAGATGGCAATCCGCAGCGTCATCTGATCGATTTCTGCAGATACAGCTTTCACATCATCTGCCACGTTCAGGGTGAGCAGCGTATCTTCCCCACCGTCATCTGCTAGTGCTGCAGGCAAGGCTGCCAGCATGTTGGTCTGGAAATACATGTGCCTAGGAGTGTGCCAATTCGCTGGCGATGGCACCACATATTCAGCGTGTCCGCCTCCGCGTCGCTCGATAAAAAATACTTTGTCCTGTCTTTTAAGCGTTTCGGGGCTGCCAATTTCACTGAAGATTTTACGTTGGGTTTCCCACCGAGGCGAGGGACTGAGCCCCAAGTTTTGTGCTGACTGCGGGGAGGACACCATTAGATTGAAGGTGTGCATACCGTCGGGATTTTGATGCCACCAGTTGGCGCAGGTGCCGCGCCAGATCTCCAAATCCGGCTCCCTATACCCGTCGGTGGAGTGATGGTCGTCAAAGCTGGGGTAAAGTTTGATGGGGGTGCCCTTGACGATATGGCGAAAAGCAGCGATATCCGCGTTTGCTGTTCGTGTGCCAACTACGAGGATATCGACCAGAAAATCTTGCGCCCAAGTCTCCACGTCCATACCGTCAAAATGGCACCCCATGAGGTCTTCCGGCACACGTGCTGCCAACAACAGTGGTCGCCCACGTCTTTCCCCAATGTCAAGCAGCGTGGTGCGTATATCGCGCATAAAATCGGTCAGTGTATCACGATGCAACCACTGTTCCTCCGGGAACAACACAGGGATCCGCGCGAAATCGATTTGAATACCGTCGAAGTCGTACATCTCAGCCACTTCCCGCACGACATTCAGCTTCAGGTCCCGAACCCCTTGAAAGGAAAAATTCCAGTAGGGATGCCATTTGTAGATTAGCCAGTCCGGATGTTCAGCTTTGAGCGGAATAGGCTGATCGAACGGACGAGGCGGATCAAACAGGTCGTCGTTATCCGATCCATTAATACGATAGGAAAAGAACACCTCTCGACCGCGCTTCTTTGCCTCATTCAAGAGAATCTCCACCGGATCGATGCCCGCTTCCCACCATCTCGGAAATACGTTTTCTGTGCAGGGTATCACCTCACTGGGCCAAACGGCTGTATTTCCTTCACCCCATTCAAACCAGATGCTATCGATCTGGTTCAGTTGTTCATCAAGACGACTCATGTAGAAGTCGATAACTTTCTTTAGCCGTTCTGCCCCAACCTCGTCAGTCCTGAACACATCGTTAGCCAATACATCGTCTTGGAAGATGATACGACGCTGCCGGTTGATAGCGTCAATATGCTCGCGGTTGATGGGCAATCCTTTAGGTGTCGGTCCGTCTGGTGCATTCATAAGAGGTCTCCAATGGCTTCAAAATCGTGGATGCGGTTGCAAGGGGCACGGTTACACCAAAAATTATATCAAAATTGCGAGAGATTTAGAATAAAAATCGAGAATTGATACAAGTTCACACAGTGGATGCGAGTACATTAATGAACTAATGTACTACTAAAGTTCGTACAATCTGTGTGTTTTTCATGCGGCTTTATCAAGAGTTTGTTGAATATTGTTGGATTTGGTATCTTCATCGCTAGTTGCAGAAAATAGTCGTCCCTCAATCAATGCAGAGAGATACTTAGCCATCAACCCGCGTGTCAACTTGGTGGGTCGATACCAATCAATGCCTAAAGCTCGGCACACTTGGTCAATAGTTATTGCGCCATCTTTGGCATCAGGAGTATAGAATAGCCATTGAGTCAAGCAGCTCGCCACGAAACTAAGTTGCACCAAACGATTGATACTTTGATGGGATTTGACGCGGTAGGTGTCAAATCCAAAGTTCTGTTTGACATCACGAAACGCGGTCTCAATCAACCATCTTTGGCGATAGTATCGAACTATCTGCTCAACGTCAAGAGTCAGGTCGGTGGTGAACACACAGAAGTATCGAAACGCCTTTGCCTTTTTTGGTCGGGTTCGCATCACCACGAGGCGTACTTTTGTGGGACACATTTTGGTCTGAACCACCACCGATGCCATAGCATACCGTTTGTTGTCAATGTCAAAGGGTTTATACCTCAACCGTTGCACCTGTAGGCGTTTGCCGTATTTCTTGGGGCGTCCCCGTTTGGGTCGCTTGGGGGCGGCTGGTAGCCGGTAAAAGACCGCATTGGACTTGGCACGACATAAGATATGATGCCCTAACTCAAGCAGGCAGGTAAACACTTTTCGCCGATTGAATCCCCGGTCAAACAGAATCAGGCCGGGTGGGATTTGGGAGCAAATCCGCCGCAAAACCGATAGGCTATTGTTCTCATCTGTCTGAGGACATATCAACTTCACCCAAACGGGAAACAGAATCGTCTCGGTGACAGTGCGACAAAGCAATCCCAACGCACCAAACTGATGCCCCGAGTGAAACTTCGATTGATTTCTGTTGCGCTTTTGGTATCTATGATTTCTAAAAAAGTGGAGTCCAAATTGCTGGTCTCCTGTCTTTTTTGCATGGGTCTCATCGTAAACGTAGACCCAATTGCCAAACCCACCTTGTAGTAACTGAATCAACCGTTTAGCCACTGCATCGGCGTCCCATTTGCCACGGGAGAGGAATTTCACCAATGAACCGTATCCGCTCTTGGGGCGAACGGCTTGATAAATCTCGGTCAGCGTCGCTTGGCGCCGGTGAGTGATAAGCCCCAAAATAAACGTGCAGAACAAGGCGAAGTTTTGACGGTTGAATAACGGACGAAACTCGGTTAAAATAGTAGTGAGGCAGAAAATGAGGTCCATTCAATTCTCCTTTCAAAATTGTGGTGATTTCTGAAAGGATAACCTCTTTTCTGCCTTTTTTCACCTAAAAATTGTACGAACTTTAGTAATGTACTAATGAACGATGATTTTCACGTTTTACGCATCACGTTTCACGCTTCTAGCATTTTGGATGTTGACAGACACTGGATTCTTGTGTATGATATTTACCAAGATGGACACAGTTTAATCTCACCGCGCGGCAACGGAGAAGGAGTCAAAACTATGGCAGAAATGCACTGTTTTAGCGCAAGCTATCTGCACGCAATGACGCGGCAACTGTTTCTAGCAGCGGATACACCACGTCACATCGCTGAGGTCGTCGCAGAAATCTTGATCAACGCCAACCTCGCCGGACACGACTCGCACGGCGTGCTCCGCATCCCCGGATACCTAGGTAGTATCTCAAATGGTGGGCTTCAACCTGCTGCTGAGCCGGAGGTATCCAACGAAACGGGTAATACTTTCCGTGTTGATGGGAGGGATGGCCATGGACACTACACCGCTCAACGGGCGATGGATCTGGCAATTGAGAAGGCAAAGGCTGCGGATAACTGTGCAGTGAGTTTTGTCAACACCGGGCATATCGGACGGCTTGGTGAGTATGCGGAACAAGCTGCACGGGCGGGGTGCATCGGCATCATTACCTACGGCGGCGGTGCGAGGGACAGAGGCGGCACTGTGCCTTTTGGCGGGGCGCGCGGAGCACTAGGCACCAATCCGATTGCGGTTGGTGTGCCGACTGGGGACGATAGTCCTTTCGTTATTGATTTCGCCACAAGTATGATTGCTGCCGGCAAAGTTTCAGTCGCTGCAAGCATGGGCGTGGATCTCCCAGAGGGTTGTATTGTGGATAAGCACGGCAATCCGAGCGTTAAGCCAGCTGATTTGAGCGACGGTGGATCTCTGTTGACATTTGGTGCACATAAAGGATACGCATTCTCGCTCCTTGTATGTCTGTTGGCTGGGCTGTCTGGGACGTTTGATATTGAGGACGCTGCCATGGGAAGCAGCACCTTAATGCAAGTAATCAATATCAACGCGTTTACGCCGTTGGAGCCGTATCAGGGTGGGGTCCGTGCGTTTCTTGATGGCATTAAGTCCATACCGCCGGCACCCGGGTTTGATGAAGTGTTAGTGCCGGGTGATTTTGAATCCCGCTCCCGATCGCAGCGACTCGCTAACGGTATTGACGTTCCGGATACGATTTATAGTCAGCTTCAGGAATGCGCGGAAAAATTGAACTTCACTCTGAGCGAAGATCTTGTTGAACCCGCCGATGCGGAACGATACCAGGCGTGAAACGTGCAACGTCAGAAAAGTCTCTTACTTACGCTATGACATATTTATAATGAGGAGATTACCATGGATGCCGAATGTTTACAGCACCTTCTGACAGAGGAGGAACATGCCCAATTTGAGCGGGATGGATTCATTATTGTTGATAATGCCTTGCCGGCTCCAATGGTCGAGGGACTCATCGAAGCGGTAGACCGACTTGGACCCGGCGACGACTTCTTGGGGAAGGACAATCGACTCCTGGAACTGATTGATTGGCACCGAACCTTTCCCAAAGTCTGGGGCATTCTCGGTTGGAACATCCATTCGTACTACACGCAGGTCATCGTCACACCTCCCGAAGATGAGGAGTTCAAGCGTACAAAGCACCGGCGGGGTTGGCACCAAGACAGTGACCGTATAAACGCCGATATCGAGCCGGGACCCCAGCCACGTATCTCTGTGAAAGTAGGTTATTTCTTGACGGATCTCACAAAGGGAGGACACGGCAACTTCAGTGTGATTCCGGGAAGTCATCTCAAAAGAGAGATTGAGTTGCCTGCCGATGGGGTTTCGGATCCGGAGGAGGCGATAGAGATTCGGGTGCCCGCAGGTACGGCAGTAATGTTCGATCGGCGGCTTTTCCACGCGCGTGGGTGGAACTTGTCTGACTTGACGCGAAAGGTCTTGTTTGTCGGCTACAGCCATCGATGGATCCATCCGAGAGATGAGAGAACGGTTGAGCATGTTATGGACGGTTCCGATCCGATTCGCAGACAGCTGCTCGGTGCGAAAACACGCGCCATGGGGACTTCGTCGCCTTCGGACGAGGACGTTCCCCTTCGATTCTGGATCAAAGAACATCTGGGCGAAGAGATTGTCACTGATAATTATGCCCGCATCGTCGGCGCACCTTCAGTGACATTTGGACGCAATCATGCCCAGTGATTTATCCTCGTTGTACCAATGGAAGAAGGAGGTTAATCATGGATAGTGCATGTTTGGAACACTGCTTGACAGAGGCAGAGCGTACCAAGTTTGAACGAGACGGATTCATTGTGATCGAGAATGCCCTACCAGCACCAATGGTCGAGGGGCTCATTGAAGCGGTAGATAGTGTGAAGGCCGGTGTGGACTTCATCGGGAAAGACGATCGATTCTTGGAACTGATTGATTGGCACCGAACTCTTCCCAAAGTCTGGGGCATCCTCGGTTGGAACATCCATCTCTACCACACGCATATCACGGTTACACCGCCGGTGCCGTTGGAAGATAGACCCTCAAAGAAGCGTCTGCACTGGCATCAGGATAGTGGGCGTGTGAGTTTGGACATTGAAACTGTACCCGCACCGCGCATCTCCGTCAAGATCGGTTATTTCCTGACGGATGTTTCCGAGGGAGGCCGCGGTAACTTCAGCGTCGTACCGGGCAGCCATCTAGTAGACGAGGTTGAGTATCCCGCCGATGGCGTTTCAAATCCGCCGGATGCACATGAAGTTCAAGTTCCTGCTGGCACTGCTGTCATCTTCGATCGTCGGATCTGGCATGCAGGCGGTTGGAACTTCTCCGATATTACCCGAAAGGTGCTGTTTGTCGGCTACAGTATGCGATGGTTTCACCCAAGAGATGCGATGACCGTCTCTCACTACATGGATCGGTGTGATCCAATTCAGCGGCAGTTGCTCGGATCGAAAACTGGCAACCTCGGTCTAACGTCACCGAAAGAGGAAGATGTGCCGCTTCGCGAATGGATGCGGGAGCATTTGGGTGAGGAAGCGATTGCTGACCGTTCAGTCAGAAACCTCACATAACCCTCTCAGCCCAATTCAGGAGAGCGGGGATTGGGAACGGTCCTGATCGAAGATAAAGGAGTAGGGAAAGGAAAACCGTTATGGCTGACACCGGCCTCGTTTTTGAGCACATCCACATCATCAGTGAAGACCCACAGTCCACTGCTGCCTGGTACACGGATATGCTGGGGGGTGAAATCACCGAGACGTACGAACTCCGTGGTGCCCCGCAAATTGCCGTTGTTTTCGAGGGGATAACCATCCTTATCCGTGGGCGACGACCGGGCGAGAATCCAGACAGGACAAACAGCATACAATCTTTCGGGGATTTCGCTAGCCACAACGAATGGGGCATGGATCACTTTGCCTTCCGTGTGCATGGAGATCTCACCGATTTTTGCAATAGTCTCAAGGAAAAAGGAGCCACCTTCTCCATTGAACCCGATGATTTAATTGGGCGCACTTGGGACGGTAGCATCGCCTATCTTAATGGCCCCGACGGTGTGAGTATAGAGCTGCTCCAAGCGTAGATATGATGTGAATCAAGGGCTATCGTTTGAAAATTGAATTTTCCAGTTCCTTACACACTTACGAGTGAATTGAGGCTTGACTTCTGTAGAAGGAATGTGGTAAAGTTAATGCGCGGTCGCACAGCTATCGTCTGTGCAAATCTACACATCGGTTAAGTCTTGACTGTCGTCTACGACAGGACATTGAGGAGATTGAATTAATGTACTGCCCACAGCTTATCAACAATCGTTTCTCTTCTCAGATTAGCAGCTTTCTCAATCTGTCTTCGCTACGATTGCGTCTCGCTTTGGCTTTGCTGCGTGTGGTGGGCGGTAGTGCACCGGATTAATATACAAGCAGACTTACTTTTAATCCCTTGACTGACAGCCCACCATCGAATCGCTTTCGATGGTGGGCTTTTTATTTATCTTGTTGATTGTATCCGGAGGGTTATAGGTAACGTCCATTGATTCCCTAGTTCCTGTGCAAATTTCTATGAAGATACGGCGTTGCATTTTATCAATTAGTTCAGTATAATTTAACAAAATGAATTTGAACCGAAATAGAACAGTCTAAAAATACTGTGTCCCAAGAAACACCCGTGCCATAGATAAGACAACTTGAGGAGATTTTAGATGCAAAGACATACTTATGATCCTGCAGCCATTGAGCCGAAGTGGCAAAATATTTGGGAGGAACGTAAGACGTTTCGGACACCTGACGATCCCAAGGCGTGGGAAGGGAAGCCGAAGTACTATATCCTTGATATGTTTCCTTACACCTCCGGCGCAGGACTCCATATTGGACACCCCGAAGGCTACACAGCTACCGATGTGCTGGCTCGTATGAGACGTATGCAGGGCTATAATGTACTGCATCCGATGGGTTGGGATTCGTTTGGGCTAACCATCGAACGGACTGCCGAGCGGGAGAATATTCATCCTGCCATCGTCACGCAACGCAACATCGAGAAATTTCGTCAGCAGATTAAACAGATTGGCTTCTCGTATGATTGGGATAGGGAGATAAGCACCTCGGCGGCTGATTACTACAAATGGACACAATGGATTTTCCTCAAACTTTATGAGAAAGGGTTAGCATACCTCGCGGATGTGCCTGTAAACTGGTGTCCGGCACTGGGCACGGTTCTTTCTAATGAAGAGGTTAAGGATGGGAAGTACGTTGAAACCGGCGATCCCGTCGAACGGCGGTTGATGCGACAGTGGATGCTGAAGATTACTGCGTATGCCGATAGGCTGCTAGAGGATATTGAAGATGTGGACTGGCCCGAAGGTATCAAGGAGATGCAGCGGAACTGGATCGGGAAGTCGGAGGGAGTAGATGTAGATTTCGCAATTAAAGACACCGATGCTTCATTTACCGTCTTCACAACGCGACCGGATACACTGTTCGGTGCTACTTACTGCGTCTTTGCGCCTGAGCATCCGTTGGTTGAACAGATCACAACCGATGAGCATAGATCAGCTGTGCAAACTTACGTTGACAAGGCAAGGAACAAAACCGATCTACAGCGGACAGATCTCGCCAAAGAAAAGACCGGCGTGTTTACGGGAGCCTATGCAATCAACCCAGCAAATGACAAAGAAATCCCAATTTGGGTTGCCGATTACGTGCTGATGGGGTATGGTACGGGTGCAATCATGGCAGTGCCTGCTGAAGATGATCGCGACTGGGAATTCGCCAAAACATTTGATCTGCCAATCGTTCGCACGGTGCAACCGCCGAGTGATCACGGAGACGAACCTTACCTCGGCGATGGTCCATCAATTAACAGCGGTTTCCTGAACGGGCTTAATATTCAGGATTCAAAAGAGCGGATGACTGAGTGGCTCGCAAGTAAAGGGAAAGGGCAAGCGCAGGTGCAGTACCGCCTGCGTGATTGGCTTTTCTCGCGCCAGCGTTATTGGGGAGAACCGTTCCCCACTGTGCAGTTAGAAGATGGGACGATTATGTCCGTACCTGAGAGCGAACTTCCAGTGGAATTACCGCCTATTGATGAATATAAGCCGACCCCCGATGGCAAACCGCCCCTCGCGCGTGCTTCAGATGACTGGCTGATGATAACGCTGCCGGACGGACGGAAAGGGATACGGGAAACAAACACAATGCCCCAGTGGGCGGGATCTTGCTGGTATTATCTGCGATATATGGATGCGCACAACACAGCCGAAGCGTGGTCGGCCGAGGCAGAGCGTTACTGGATGCCGGTGGATCTTTATGTCGGTGGGGCGGAACACGCTGTGCTGCATCTGCTCTATGCACGCTTTTGGCACAAGGTGCTGTACGATTGTGGTCTGGTCTCAACAAAAGAGCCGTTCCAGAAACTCTTCAATCAGGGCATGATCCTCGCTTATTCCTATCAGGATGATAACGGCAAGTATTACTCGCCAAGTGAGGTAGAGGAGCGGGATGGGGAATGGTTCGTCAAGGGGTCGGGGGTCCAGACGAACACGCAGATCGAAAAGATGTCAAAATCTCGGTTTAATGTCGTAACGCCGGAGGAGGTCATTGACGCGTATGGGGCAGATGCCCTGCGACTCTACGAACTCTTTATCGGTCCTTTGAGCGTCAGTGCACCGTGGCAGACGCGCGGCGTGGAAGGCGTTTATCGATTCCTACAGCGGGTGTGGCGTCTGGCAATTGATGAGGATACAGGTGAGCTGAGCAGTAAGCTGACCGATGCGCCTGTCGATAGCGATCCGGAGCTGTGGAAGGTGATAAACCAGACCATCAAGGATGTCACCGAGGATACGGAATCGATCGACAAGATGAACACTGCGATCAGTCATATGATGGTATTTGTCAATGCGGCGACACAGGCGGCGACAGTGCCGAAAGAAACGATGAAGATGTTCCTACGAGTGCTTGCGCCCTATGCGCCGCACATCGCCGAAGATATCTGGGACCGTTTCGGGGAAGCGGAGTTGATCGCTCATTCAGCTTGGCCCACCTACGATTCAGAAGTCCTCAAGCGCGAAGAGGTTACCATCGTTGTCCAAGTCAACGGAAAATTACGCAGCCGAATCCAACTTCCTGTTGATGCAACTAATGAGGAGGTTGAGGAAGCTGCCCTCGCTGATGAACGCATCCAGAAGCATATTGAAGGCAAAACGGTGCGGAAGTTCATCGTTGTGCCTAACCGACTGGCAAATATTGTGGTTTGAGTTGAGCCAACGCTTTGCAGGTTCGACGCTAGTTCTGGAACGCTATCTCGGGAAACAGAGTGGAATAGAGAAGTAAGCAAAACCTTTCTATACAGGAGGCGCACCATGCTCACGGAGCAACAGGTCAGTCATTTTAATACCTATGGATTCGTAATCTTCCGGCAGTTGTTGAATCCGGACGAACTGAAAACCATCAACGCTGAGGTTGAGTTGAGACTCTCCTCCACGAAACGGTATACATCACCCGATGATGAGCCTGCATATATGAGCTGGCCCAATTTGGGACCGGAGACACCCTTCCTAGCGGGGCTGCCGGAGGACCCACGCATCTACGGCACAGCGGAACAACTTTACGGGGAAGATGCCATTGGACTCTCTTGCAATGCCGGTAGTTTTGTGAACGTGACACACTGGCATCCTGATGCCTCTGATTTCCAATTACACGGTTTCAAATTTGCCTTCTATTTACAACCTTTGCGTGCGGACGATGGCGCACTACGGTTCATTCCAGGGTCGCATCGGAAGCCCTTCCACGATGAGGTTCACCGGAATATAGGCGAATCTGCGGCCGATGTCTGTGCTGTTCCCGCCTATAGCTGTGAGACGGAGCCGGGTGATGTGGTCGCCTTTGACTTTCATCTCTGGCATGCTAGTTGGGGTGGTTCGACAGATCGGCGGATGATCTCTATTATTTTCGTCAAGAATCCCCACAGTCCTGAAGAAGAGCAGGCGAGCCGAAAAGCGGCGGCGGAAAACGTCCAACTCAGGGCGACACTCGCTCGGAATACCTTTGATACACCTGGACCCGAATACCATCCGCACTGGCTCGAAAATCCGCGAAAAAGCCCCAAGCGTCAGCACTGGATAGATCGGATGGGGGAATTGGGCTATCTGGACGCACCTCAACCTGAGACAACGGCGTGATAGATGGTAGCAGTGCGTGCGAGAACAAAAAACGTAAGCATTCAAGGAATAGAGATTGTTCTTCGTTTCCGATCTCAACGATGTCCTAAAATCCTTGATACAGGAGATATACTATGCTCACAGAACAACAGGTGAATCACTTTAATACCTTCGGGTTCCTTATCTTCCGTCAGTTGTTTAGCCCGGAGGAAATGAAAACTATCAACGCAGAATTTGAACACGCCTTGACCTCCGCCTACCGTCACGCTCCATTTGACGGCACGTATAGGCATTGGGTACGGACGATGGGACCTGAGACCCCATTCTTCGCCGGGTTAATGGAGGATCCACGCTTCTGTGAGACGACAGAGCAGCTGTATGGTGAGGACGCGCTTGGTATCGTTTCCGATGCCAATCGCTATGTCGGCCACACGCGCTGGCACCCTGACCACCTTGTGGATCCGACTGAGGATTGCTACGGTGTCAAATTCGCTTACTACCTTGAACCGGTCGGAGCAGAGACCGGTGCCCTGCGCCTGATTCCGGGGTCGCACAAAGATCCGCTGCACAGCGAGCTGCGAAACAATCTAGACAGCTATGGACTCGAGATTTGCGATGTCCCTGCTTACATTTGTGAATCGGAGCCGGGCGATGTCGTTGCATTTGATGTGCGTTGTTGGCATGCAAGTTGGGGCGGTGCGATCGACCGCCGGATGTGTACCGTGGTTTACTATAAAAATCCCGAAGGACCCGAAGAGGAAGCCGCAACCCGCAAACGAGCCTCCAACAGTGTAAAAGAACCGAATAATTCCGGACTGCCGTTTGAGACGCACCGTGACATCATGAACTATTGGACTGCCAATCATGAAGGCAGCGCAAAACGTCAGCGCTGGATTGATCGAGAACGAGAACTCGGATTTCTCGATTATCTCTAGTTGTGAGAAATTTGGATGCGACTTTCCATGAGCTACACAGCACCTTCCACCCCTAGGGGAGACTGCATACAAGGATGAAACCGTTTCTCGAAACGCTGCCTCCTGAGGTAGACACCAAACTCCAAAATATAAAACCCCCGGAAGAACAAACACACATTCAGGTTGCGACCGATCTCATTGGCGACGGATCTTTTGGGGAACAGTGGCTGGTGGTAACCGACGAACGCCTGTTCGTTATCCCTACGGAGGGAACCAACGGCGTTGTGGAAGTGCCGCTCAAAGTCATCACAGAAACGAAGATTGAGGAGTTGATCGGGGCCGGTCGCCTGGAGGTGGAACATGGAAGGGGTGAACCCACCTATCTATACTACTCTAACTCGTTGAGTCCCAAGTTTGCTGAGGTCGCCGAAGCGATCAAACAGCTCACCAAGGGGGAACCGCCTACGCTGCCGACGGAGATGGAACGCTCACGGTGTGATACGTGCGGACGGCTGCTGCCGGAGAAAGATGGCATCTGCCTCGCTTGCGTGAAGACATGGGATACAATGAAGCGAATCCTGAGTTACTTGGCTCCGTACCGGTCCCAGGTCGTCATCCTCATGATCTTCGTTGCGGCGAGCCCCTTAATCAATCTGTATTCACCGCTGATTGTTCGAGATATGATCGATCAGGTTCTCACGCCGCTGGCAGACTCCGCTCTCACACTGACCGAAGGCTTTGAGATGCTGAGATTGCCCATAGCAAAACTCTTCGGGATCCTCTTCGCGACTTTCCTCTTTGAGGTTATGGGTGGCTTACTGAGGTCCGATGTTTCCAGTCGAACCTGCAAAGATATCCGAACGCAGCTCTTTCAGCATGTCCAGTATATGCCGCTGCGATTCTACAGCAAACGGCAGCTAGGTAACCTAATCTCTAGATTTACCAATGATGCTGACCGGCTGGAGATGTTTTTGGTTTTCGGTCTGCCCTTCATGTTGCGTAACGTGCTGATGTTGATCGGTACTTTCCTAGTGTGTCTCTATCTGAGTTGGAAGCTAACTATCTGCGCGCTAATCCCGGTGCCGTTGATTGTGTTTGGCGGTGTGCTAATCTGGAGGCGCATGCGGCGTATCTGGCCCCGTTGGCATGCTAAATGGTCACAGCTATCTTCGCACCTGAATGAGTCTATCTCCGGCATCCGTGTCGTAAAAGCCTTCGCACAGGAGGACCGAGAGGCGATGCGGTTCAATGCGCGGAACGAGGAACTCTGGTCTGTGAGTGTTACCGGTGAACGAAACTGGCATATCTTTTATGCTGTGATGAATTTCGTCCTCAGTTTCGGGATGTTCTTCATTTGGTACTTTGGCGGACTGGATATTATCCACGAGGTACTCACATTCGGCACACTCCTAGCGTTCACCCGTTATTTCTATCAACTTTATCAACCTTTGCAGTTTTTCAGTCAAATCAATAACTTTATGTCGCGTGCATTCGCCGGTGCCGAGCGGATTTTCGAGATTCTAGACACACGCTCTGAGTTAGCTGAGGATCCAGAGGCGACCGCCATGCCCCAAATGGAAGGGCGGGTGGCGTTTAAGGAGGCTACATTCGGTTATGATCCAGGCAAACCGGTGCTCAACGACATTAATATTGATGTAAAACCGGGCGAGATGATCGGATTGGTAGGCAAATCTGGGGTCGGTAAAAGCACCATGATTAACCTGATTTGCCGGTTCTACGATGTAAATCGCGGGCACTTGGATATTGATGGTGTGGATATCCGGAAGATTCGGTTGGAAGATCTACGCCGTCATATCGGCATGGTCCATCAAGACGTTTTTCTCTTCGATGGCACAATCGCTGAAAACATCGGTTACGGTAAGCCGGGGGCGACCTTGGATGAGATCGTCAACGCGGCGATTGCGGCAGAAGCGCATGAGTTCATCGCTGCCAAGCCAGATGGGTATGACACAAAGGTGGGTGAGCGCGGGGGACAACTCTCCGGCGGCGAAAAGCAACGGATCGCCATCGCCCGAGCGATTCTGCACGACCCGAAAATCCTGATCCTTGATGAGGCAACTTCCTCCCTTGACAGTGCCACGGAGAAAAAGATTCAGGCCGCCATCGCCCGGCTAGTCAAGGGAAGAACAACTTTTGCGATTGCACACAGGCTCTCTACCCTGCGTAACGCGGATCGGCTTGTTGTGTTGGATGACGGTAAGGTTGCAGAGGTGGGTACGCACGAAGAGCTGATGCATCGGAAGGGGATTTTTTACAACCTTGTCCATACGCAGCAACAAACATCGGCGATCATAGCGGTCGGCGGTGGCAGAGATGACCCCTCCCAAGGCAGGAGATAGCCCCGAATTATCGTTCTTTTTACGGGTTGCAGGTTAGCCGAGAACGTGCCGCAAGGCACCCTCAAGTTCGGGATACTGAAACGTATAGCCGGTTTCCAAGAGACGGACGGGCTCCACGCGGGTGCTCGAAAGAAAGAGTTCATTCGCCATCTCCCCTCCGAACATGATGCGAAGCCCAAAACCGGGCAAAGGAAATAGGGTCGGACGCCTCAGAACGCGTCCGAGTGCTTTCGTAAACTCACGGTTGGTGACCGGGTGGGGAGCGACATTGTTGACTGGTCCCTGTAGACTATCCGTCATCAGCGTGTGGTGGATAGCAGCCACAGCATCATCTAACGTGATCCAACTCATATACTGCCGTCCATTACCCAATGTCCCGCCAACTCCCATTTTGAAGGGAGGCAGCATCTTCTGCAACGGTCCTCCTGCCAGACTCAGGACGATGCCCATTCGGAGATTTACGACGCGGATTTCGGTCTGACCGATGAACTCTGTGGCGATTTCCCACTCTCTGCACACGTCCGCCAAAAAACCTGCACCCGACTCACTTTCCTCATTCATGACTTCTGTGCCACGGCTGCCGTAGTAGCCGATAGCCGATGCACATACCAAGACCTGCGGCGGTTGATTGAGGTTGGCAAGCGATTCGCAGAGCAACCGGGTCCCCTTGACGCGACTGTCAAAGATCCGTGCTTTTCTATTGCGGGTCCATCTGCCCGAACCGATATTCTCTCCGGCGAGATGGACTACTGCATCCATTCCTTCTATACCGACGGTATCAATCCGTTCTGATTCTGGATCCCAGTGGACTTCCGATCCGTCCGATTTCGGTGCGGATCTGACTAACCGAACGACATCATGTCCCGCCTCGGTGAGCAGCGTAACCAGTGCGGATCCAATGAGACCTGTTGAGCCACTGATGAGAACTTTCATAACTATTTCCCTCCATCAAGGGATAAAACGTGGAGGCAACCTTTAGGATTACATTTGTCGGTTTCTATTTCGCGGTTTGGAAAGGTTCCCACGCTTCACCCGCCGCTGCAGCTTGGCGTTCCAATTCAGTACGCCAACCGACAACCTCTCCGGCTTTAATCCGATTGATGTCGAACCCCGGATACCGATCCTCAAGCGTGTCCCCCAACTTCTGAGTTTCCGCCCAACGGTCCCATGTGGTCTTCATCCATTCGTGCGGCAAAGCTTCGCGTACAGCGGGATCGAGCTGCCACGCATTTCGCACGTCCGCCACCGATGGTTCCTCGGTAGACTCGCCCGACCATTTCGACCAACCGATTGACAGCGTGTTCCGTTCGCGTTCGGGGACAGCGTGCCCCGTGTGAATCGTCGCGCCGTTACGGATGAGTGCTTGCCCCGGTTTGAGTCTTATTGCGACTTGACCCGGCAACGGGTCTTGCCCGTTCCAACTCGGTGTGTGCGGCACACCTGCATCCTTCATCGCTTGCGGCAGCAGCACATCGTGTTCATACGGCGTGCGCCACCGCGTGTGGCTGCCCGGTATCAGCTCATGGCATTCGTCGTCCACCAGCGCCAAGAACATGCTCACACCGTTCCGTTCCGAGACAGACTTCTCATTGTTTTCTTGAATTTCTTTCCAGCGGATTCTTTCGATTTCTTCAGTGTATGCCTCGGGTCCGTCGCCTCGAACCTCGCGCTGTGCGAAGTATGACTTCCCGGTGCCCCACCATGTGACATCTCGGTGCCAACTCGGTCCGTTTTCTCGCAATTTCGGGTTACACCACAGCAGCATTCCACCCATCACCATATCTTCGGGTCCGAGTCCATCACACCAAGAGGAGACGAAGTTAAGGAACTCTGGAGACCCGTGGAACTCGGCAAAACTGGGTTCTTTGAAAGCGGGATGGATAAGACCCCGAATCGCCCACGGTTCATCGTCGCCGGTGCGGTGCACGTAGGCTTTGGAACAGTCGATTATGCTGTAGCCGTTGGCAGGGGCACACGCTTCGGTGATGCGGCGACCCGCGTCACGCAGAATTGGGATCCACGGGCTATCTTCAAAGTCGTTGATGATGAGGAAACCGTGTTCTTTCAGATGTTCCAGACGTTCTGGTGTGGCTCCGGGCGCGGAAAGTTCGGGTTTGAAGTCGGCAAAGTCGGTGGCGCGATAGGGTTTCGCTGCTGATTGATCGGTACTCATTTTCGTTCCTCCTTAATTCAGTTGAAGGCGGGGTCAATCGGGACGGATTGCTTGGTGCTTCGTAGGGATTATGGCATGAAACCGGAAATTTGTCAAGGATTTTGCTGTGGAGAACTGGCCTAACAAGCGGGGTGGAGTGGAAGGCACCCCCGGCCTGATTACACTAATATGTTGATTTTTTTACGCGTTGTTGGTTGGAATCCATTTTTGGACGATGGAATATGAATCTCAACGTCACAAACTTACCGTGTAGATAGTGAACTGCCTGCTTGTTGTAATTCGTTGAGGAGGCGGGTAATATCCCGGTAGTACTTATTGAACATCAATCTCTTAACACACAATATGTCATGTGATTTTATCCCTTGACTATCTCCTCTTCCAAATGTCTAAGAATCTGTACTATGACAGGCTGAAGCAATGGGATCTGACTCTTGACAGTTTCCCAAACTAGTAAATCGTCAACCTCAAAGTAAGAGTGGATGAGCCGGTCGCGCATCCCTGCCATTTGTCTCCACGGCACCTGTGGATATTCCCGTCGAATCTCCTCCGGTACATTCTTGGTTGCTTCACCAATAATCTCCAGCTTACGTTGGATGGCGACCATTGCTGCAAAGATGTCCCTCAGATACAGTCGATGGTCTCTCATAGGCTTATCATTTCGTTTAAGACAGAGGTGCGAAGTTCCGCGCGGAGTGAACGGCGCGACACCAGATCCACCTTACAGCCCAATTTCTCCTCTAAAAATTGTTGGAGGCCGACAAGATCGAACAGATTAGCACCCTCATCAAAATCTACTAAGAGATCAAGGTCGCTGTCCGCGTGGAAATCACCGCGTGCATACGAACCGAAGATTCCTTTAATCTCGGCTTTGTACCTACCGCGAATTTCGTCCTTCTCTGCTGCGATTGTGCTTTGAATTTCTGCAATCATGACAAAATTTTATATCTCCTTCTTCTGCGTTCGGCTAGAATTTTCCACTTTTGAAAGCGAACAAACAGAGTTATTTCGCCTTTGCAGCGTTGATGGATGCCAAATCAGGTTGCAATTGATCTATCCGTAGGAGTTCACCAGTTGTATACAGTTGATCGTGTACCACAGACCTTCCTGCTTCGTCTACACCGGCGATTACCGTGGTGCCGTTAGGTGCATCGACCGCGAGAATTGACTCAGGATCAAGATCCTTATCATCAAGGAGGTCTGGACTGTGGCTGGTGATAATGATCTGTGTCTGGCCAGCAGCCTCCCGGAGTGCATCAAGCAATACCCCCGCCGCTGCCGGATGAAGTGCGCTCTCCGGTTCTTCAATTCCCACAAGCAGCACACGCTTTCTCGGATCGTAGTTCCCTTGAAATAGCGCGACAAGAATCCCCAACGCGCGGAGGGTGCCATCGGACATATTATTTGCGAGAAATCGTTGAGGATCATTTGATCTTTTAACATTCTGCGTGAACACTAATCCTTCTTTAGGTCCATACTTTCTAGCTTCTATCTTATCTACGCTGGGGACAATCGCCGCTAGATATTCCTTAATGCGTCCTTTCACGGACGGTGAAAGTTGCTTGAAAACACTTGCAAGGTTGCTCCCATCACGGGTAAGCAGGTCGCCCGGATTGGGTGCTTGGAGATCCTTGATTTTATCAAGATTGAGGCTATAAAATCCCATACGGGAAAACGCCTCGTAGACAGGGCGAAATTCTTTCAGCCCGGAGGCGTTGACTAAATAGAGTCGATCTTTCGCAGCAGCCGGTGCCACCTCCATATTCGTTTTGGTTACAGTGCCATTTTTAACATAGAAGCAATCTTCTTGAGTAGGTTGCTGTGCACTCCGAAGTACACACTCCTCCGTTTGAACTTTGTACCTGCCACGCGAAAAGTCACCGATACGAAAAGCGTAGTGTCCAGAACCTTCGGACAAGGTGAAATCCAAGCGGATGCTGAAATGCTTTGGATGTCCACTAGAACGGCAGTGGACATCGTTGATACCCCCTCGATCCCGTATGGCGTGATCTAGCGATGAATTCAACGCATCGGCGACGAATCGCAGTGAATCAAGAAAATTGCTCTTGCCTGCACCGTTAGGTCCTACGAGGAACATCAATGGGCGCAGCTGCACCTCGCACGCAGCGATACTCTTATAATTTTTTAGGGCAACTCTTGTGATAAACGTTGAATTTTTCATGTCAAGGCTCCAGTTTTACCCCCGAATCAATGAGACCGGCAATGAATCGCCAAGTAGGGAACAACGATCGTTGTTCTCTAATGCTCAAAAAAATTGGTGTCCCTAAGATAGACAGCAACTTACGATATTATATCCGATTGCAGGCAAGCGTTCAATCGAAAACTGAGAGCAGTTGCGCCATGGACTTTGCGCTTTCCACCATTGACACCGCATCCCCGATGTATTATCATGTAAGACAGGATTTTTTCTATTCAATCTTGGAAATACACAGGAGAACACAATGAAAATAACAGGGTTTGAAACGATTCCGATACGAGGACGCTCGATGGTTTTGAAAATGTTCACCGACGAGGGACTGGTCGGCTTTGGCGAACCGATGAACTATGAACATTGGCGTCCAGTCGCGCAGGCAGTAGACGATATGGCAGAGTATCTGATAGGCAGGGACCCCTTGCAGATCGAGGACCACTGGCAGGCGATGTTCCGATCCAGTTACAGCCGGAGTATGCCGGTGTTAGTCGGTGCGTTGAGCGGAATTGAGATGGCGATGTGGGACGTATTCGGCAAAGCGGTGGGGCTGCCCGTATGGAAGCTACTGGGCGGTTCGGTACGTCGGCGTGTCCGTGTATACACGGCTTCGGGTGGCTCGACGCCGCAGGAGTGCGCGGAGAACGCGAAGGCTGCGGTTGAGAGAGGCTTCAGCGCGGTGAAGATGGGCGGTTCACAAGGTCCTGTCCGTTTTGTGGATACGCCGAAAGCGATTGATACGATGGTAGCGCGGGTGGCAGCGGTGCGCGAAGCCGTAGGCGACGAGGTGGATATCGCCGTTGATCTCCATCGCCGTTTCAGTCCCACGATGGCGCAGATCTTTGTGAGAGAGTTGGAACCTCTACGACCACTATTTGCCGAAGAGCCGTGCCATCCGGAGAACAACGAGCCGCTGTTGGCGTTATCACAGTCCACGACAGTACCGATTGCGACAGGGGAACGCCACCTGACGCGGTGGAGTTTCCGAGAGGTAATCGAGCGCGAGATGTGCGCCATTTTGCAGCCCGATATTCGACACTCCGGCGGGATAATGGAGTTGAAAAAGATTGCGACGATGGCAGAGATTCACAACATGGCGATTGCCCCACACAACGCAGCCGGTCCTATCGGGGTCGCAGCGTCGGTACACGTGATAGCGACTATACCTAACCTACTTATTTGCGAAGGTGGTCACAATCGCGGACAGGGGCTGTTTAACGAACCACTGACCCTGAATGACGGATTTATCGAGCTGCCGACAGCACCAGGGCTAGGCGTGGATATGGAAGATGAAGCCATCGAAGCGTTTCGGGACGAAACCTACCGGTTGCGGGGGATGTTCTGGCACGAGGACGACGGTTCTTTTGCAGACTTTTAGACCAAAATGTCACAATCCACAGATGTTAATCCAACAGAGGGCCTCCTATACATTGTGAGCACGCCGATCGGCAATCTGGAAGACATCACGCTTCGCGCGTTGCGGGCCCTCAAAGAGGTTGATCTAATCGCTGCCGAGGACACCCGCCACACACGCCGCCTGCTTGCCCATTACGAGATTCGGACACCGATCACCAGCTACTTTGAAGGGAACCAGATCCAGAAGGGCGAGAAGTTAGTTGCACGGTTGAAAGCAGGAGAGTCGATCGCACTTGTATCCGATGCCGGTACGCCGACAATATCGGATCCGGGGTATCGGCTGCTCATCCAATGCATCAAGGCGAAGATCTCTGTTATTCCGATTCCCGGTCCTTCAGCCTGTATCGCAGCGGCTTCGGTTGCAGGATTGCCGCTGCACAATTTCGTCTTTGAAGGCTTTCTTTCACCGAAGTCGGGGAGACGGAAACGCCAACTTGCAGATCTATGTGAGGAAAGGCGAACCCTCATCTTCTACGAATCGCCACATCGGGTAATTGTGTTCCTACAAGATGTGCTGGAAGTGTTCGGTGATCGGCAGGTGTCTGTTGCGCGTGAGTTGACGAAAAAGTTTGAGGAGGTCTTCCGAGGCAAGGTGACTGAAGCGATTGAGAAATTCCAAGAAACGGCACCACGGGGCGAGTTTACCATCGTGATTGAAGGATTCCTTTCAGGTAAGGAATAGCGCACCTGAGCACATATCTATCGAACAAAAATCGAAATAAATTGAATAATTTCGATGAACTAGCTAACTAACCATAACACAAGTCTTTAGTAGTATAGTGGGTTTGCTCTTACGTTCGGGTGCTTCATGTCAAAAGGAAAGGAGACTATTCCATAATGAAAGCAAAGTTCATATCTCTCTGTCAACTCCTGATTGTCTTGGCAATGTGCGGTCTTATAGCCCTAGTCTACACGGGTTGTGGTGGTGGTGACGATGATGACGATGATGCCCACGGTTACGCTGAGTCTGATGCTGATTATAGCTACGGTCCTCCACCGGCTAGCTCTTTCCCTTCAGGATTGAACCCTCCAAACGGTGCCGCCTTTGATGATGTCTTCTTTAAGGATTACGGCACCAACCCCTTTATTGATACAGAGGATGACCACTTTTCGACGTTTGGTATGGATGTAGATACCGCCTCCTATTCGGTCACGCGACGCTACCTCCGAGATGGGCACCTCCCCCCGCCGGAAGCCGTGCGTGTCGAAGAATTTATCAACGCCTTTGATTACAATTATGAACCGCCGTTGCACGAGGCATTCGCAGTCCATATCGACGGTGCCCCCTCTAGATTTGGTGAAGGCAAGCGGCTTCAGTTACTGCGGATCGGCATCCAAGGGCGGGTCGTTCAAAGCGAGAACCGGAAGGACGCGATATTGACCTTTGTGATTGATGTCTCCGGTTCAATGGCAATGGAAAATCGGTTGGGATTGGTAAAGCGATCGTTGCGGCTTCTGGTTGGCCAACTCCGCCCTGGGGACGAGGTAGGCATCGTTATTTACGGTTCTCGTGCAAAGATCTTACTTCCGCACACGGGCGTTGAAGAGCGCGCGAGAATCTTGAGGGCGATTGATTCTCTTGCGCCGGAGGGCGCAACGAATGCCGAGGAAGGGCTTCGCATGGGCTATGATCTCGCCTTAAAGAATGCGAGGTTTGGTAGTATCAATCGTGTTATTCTTTGTTCGGATGGGGTTGCCAATGTCGGCCAAACGGGGCCCGATGCAATTCTCAGAGAGGTTCGTGCCCACGTCGATGAAGGCATAACATTGACGACGATCGGTTTTGGCATGGGCAATTTCAACGATATACTGATGGAACAGCTCGCTAACAAGGGTAATGGCAGCTACGCTTATGTCGATACTCTTGGCGAAGCAAAACGAATCTTTGTAGAGAACCTGACAGGTACGTTACAGGTTGTTGCCAGAGATGCCAAGGTTCAAGTTGATTTCAACCCGCGGGTCGTCAGTCGCTTTCGTTTGCTCGGCTATGAGAACCGGCGGCTCGATCATGATGATTTCCGGGACGACGATGCGGATGGCGGAGAAATCGGTTCGGGGCACAGCGTGACGGCACTCTATGAGATCAAACTCCATGAGGGGGCGGTGGGGCAGCTCGCAACCGTTTTTATACGGCACGAGGATCCGGACACGCGTCAAGTCACAGAAATTAGCAGAGATATCTTTGCTGCAGAACTTGAAGATGCGTTTGAAGATGCGTCTCCAGAGTTTCAGTTAGCTGCTGCGGTTGCAGAATTCGCGGAAATCCTGCGGGATAGTTTCTGGGCACAGGAGGGTAGCTTGGAGGCTGTAAATCAGGTCATCGAAGGGGTCCTACCTCGAATCCGTGACGAACAAAGCAATGAGCTAGTGCACCTCGTGAACCAAGCGGCGCGTTTTAAGGCACGGAGTTTGGAGCAGATTGAGTGAAGCGGAAACGCATCGTTTGTGATGGATTCACTCGGTGGAATCTGATGTAGGGGAGTTGAGCTGCCACAGTAGGATTGTCCCGTCTTCACTTCCACTAGCAAGCATCGTACCATCGGGCGAGAATGCGATAGAATGGACACAAGCGGCATGGCCCTCTAAGGTTCCCTTGTGTTCCCCGGTGGCAGTATCCCACAAGCAAACTGTATGATCCCAACTTCCGCTGGCAAGCGTTTTGCCATCGGGGGAATATGCGAGGGTAAACACATGATCTGTGTGTCCATCAAAGGTCGCCTTGAATTTTCCGGTGTCAGCGTCCCACAAGCCAATCTTGTGTCCATACCCTCCACCGGCAAGCGTTTTGCCATCTGGAGCACACACCAAGAGAGTGACCCAATCCGTCTCACCGGAAAGGGTCACCTTATGTGTCCCGGTATTAATATCCCACAGCTGAATCGTATGGTCCTGACTTATGCTTGCTAACGTGTCACCCTTTGGAAAGAAGATTACACAGTTGACCCGATCTGTATGCCCCTCAAGGGTTGCTTTGTGTTCCCCGGTGTCAACGTTCCACAGTCGAATCGTGTGATCCCAACTCGCGCTGGCAAGCGTTTTGCCATCTGGTGAAAATATCACAGAGTTGATCTGATCTGTATGTCCTTCAAGAATGCTTTTCGGTGCGCCTGTGTCAACGTTCCACAGCCGAATCGTATAGTCATCACTTCCGCTGGCAAGCGTTTTGCCCTCCGGAGAAAACGCCACAGCCGTGCCCCAGTCTGTATGTCCTTCAAGAGTGTTTTTGGGTGCTCCTGTGTCAGCGTTCCACAGTCGAATTGTGTGGTCATCACTACCGGTGGCAAGGGTCTTGCCATCTGGAGAGAAAACTACGCAAGGAAAACGAGTTACATGCTCCTCAAGGGTTGCTTTGTGTTTTCCGGTATTCGGATTCCACAACCGAATTGTAGAGATCAAAAGGGTTGTATTATGTTTTCCGGTGTTAGCTTTTCCCATCCAAATCATGGAATCCTGACTTCTACTCGCTAGCGTACTACCCTCCGGGGAGAACACCACTGACTGCACATCATGCGTGTGTCCTTCAAGAGTGGTCTTGATTTTTCCGGTCTCCATATCCCACAACCGAATCGTTCCGTCATAACCGCCACTGCTGGCGAGCGTTTTGCCATCCGGGGAAAATGCCACAGCAGTCCCCCGATCCGTATGTCCTTCAAGGGTCATCTTAACTGTTCCTGTTGCAACTTCCCAGAACCGAATGGTGTTGTCCCAGCTCCCACTGACAAGTGTCTGCCCATCCGGTAGAAAAGCTGCGGAAAAGACGGAATCGGTATGTCCTCCAAGCGTCATTTTGATTTTTCCGGTTTCCATATCCCATAATAGAATCGTATCGTCTTCGCTGCTGCTGACAAGTGTTTTTCCGTCGGGAGAGAAGTTGACAGAATAGACGGCTCCCTCATGCCCAAAGAGGGTTTTCCTGTGTGCTCCGGTGTCAGCATTCCACAACCGAATCATTTCATCCCAACTTCCACTAGCAAGCGTTTTTCCATCGGGAGAAAACGCCATGGAACTGACATCATGGCCATGTCCTTCAAGAGTGGTCTTGATTTTTCCGGTTTCCATATCCCACAACCGAATCGTTCCGTCATAACCGCCACTGCTAGCAAGCGTTTTGCCATCCGGGGAAAATACTACAGAACTGACCTCATGGCCATGTCCATTGAGGGTTGCTTTATGCTGCCGGGTAGCAGTTTCCCACAACCGTATTGTCTCGTCCATACTTCCACTGACAAGTGTTTTTCCGTCCGGGGAGAAAGTTACCGAAAGAACCCAATCCGTATGACCAGTAAGCAGAGTGACTGCGGATCCGGCATGTATATCATAAAGCCAGATACCGATGGTACTTGCCACGGCAAGCTGGGCACCATCAGGCGAATGCGCTATATCAAGGATTCGACCTTTACCGAGGCGCACTTTGGCACCGTTGGGTAAACCCCATTGAATATGGTCTTGGGCGAGGGCGTTCGGTTGAAGGAATAGAGTGGAAACGAGCAGAAGGGCGAGATTGAAAAACTGTCTATTTGTCATCAGATTATTCTTTTGCTGAATGGAGTTAAGGAGTTTCGAGGGTTGTGGAAAAATTCACAAGCATATATACATTCTAGATTCTAACACACGCAGAAGTAGAATACAAACAAAACGGCACAAATTTTGTGCATATCAAAAGGTTATGTACAGAAAACGCCTTTGTGAAGAGCTCGGTTTCTGCTTTCTTAGAAAATTTCTATTTCAATTTATGCTGTTGGGATGATACCCTATATATTGTTAGTTCTTTAGATTTGTCCCTCATAAAAAGCAGGAGGTAAGCCATGGCAACAGATGCAAACATCCACGCCTTAGTGATTACCGGCGGGCACGGTTTCGAGCAGAGACCGTTTTGGGAGATGTTCGATAGTTTTGAAGATTTCAGTTACGATACTGTTGTCTTTCCAGATGCGTTTGAATATCTGAACGTTGAAGCGGCAAAGAATTACGATGCACTCGTCTTCTACGATATGTGGCAGGAGATTACCGCTGACCAGCAGGAGGCGTATCTTGAACTGCTAAATCAAGGCAAACCGATTGTGTACTTGCATCACGCGCTGATTTCGTTCCAAGAATGGGGTGAATTCAACCGAATCGTTGGTGGGGTTTGGGAGCAAGGCAGAGGCACGGTGAAACATAACGTTCAGTACACTATCCAGATTGCTGACCCCGACCATCCCGCGACAAGAGAGATGCAGAATTTTGAGATTGAGGATGAGACTTACGGCAATTTCGACGCGAATCCCGATGTGCATGTTCTGCTCACGGCGGAACACCCAGAGAGCGCACCGGTGATTGGTTGGACTCATCGATATGGCAATTCTCAAATTGTGTACATCCAGCTAGGACACGACGGACTTGCTTACGGTAATCCGGGGTATCGTCAACTGGTCGATCTAGGGATTCGTTGGGTGATCGCTGCGGAAAACTAGGAAAGGGCAGCTAGTTCTGTCACACCCTGACTGTGAGATCAACTGCTATGACAAAATCCGATCTCGGCGACCGACACGAAATTCAGTTGACCGATTTGACCTATTCTGCATCCGCTGTCGGTCGAATTGACGGGATTGTTACATTCGTCTATCGGGGAGCACCGGGCGAAACGGCGCAAGTCGAGATTACTGAAGTCAAGAAACGGCATCTCCACGCCCGAATTAACGAAATCATCTCTCCCTCTCCAAATCGTTGTCCTGCGCCCTGTTCCTACTTTGATGCCGGGTGCGGTGGCTGCCAATGGCAGCATATCGACGTTGATGCCCAATTCGATGCAAAGAAACGAGTGCTCATTGAGGCGTTGAATCGAATTGGCGGACTATCATCTCTGCCTGATATAATGTGCCATCCTGCACCTCAACCGCTTGCCTATCGGAATCACATCCGTCTAGCTATCACTGCGGTCCGACCTCAGGTCGAATTTGGGTTCAAGCAAGAAGGAAGCCACGATATGCTTCCAATCGACCGGTGCGAGATTGCGCTGCCTGCAATCAACCGAGCCCTATCGCAGGTTGCCGATTTAATAAAAGATCTCCGGTGCTTTCGGGCGGCTGAGTTGACACTGCGGACTTCTGCCACAACGGGCGAGGTCATGCTCATCCTGATTTTTCCGAAGGGGGACAAACCGCGCCTTAAAATCACTGACAGAGTTTTGCAGAACTATTCGGCGATCCACTCAATCTATATTCAGAGTGGGATGCGAGGGCAGCCTGTACAGATTGCAGGCAGAGAAACACTATCCGAAACCGTCAGTGGCCTATATTTCGAGGTTGGCCCTGACACCTTCTTTCAGAATAACCTTGCCGGATTAGAACAGCTTCTGGGAATCGTTCGACGACATCTCCAAGTCTATCCACCGATGGTGGCTATTGATGCACATTGTGGTGTTGGGGTATTTACGTTGCCGGTTGCCGAAATCGCGAAAGCTGCCTTTGGACTGGACCTCCAAGGGGAGGCGATTGCACTGGCGACCAATAACGCCAAGACCAATAACATTACAAATGCAAACTTCCGCACTGGGCATCTTGCCAAGCTAGGCAGCGTCAAGGCGGACTTAGTGCTTCTCAATCCGCCACGAGGCGGGTGCTGGTCGGAAGACTTGGAAGCTCTCGATAGAATTGCTCCGCAGCACCTCCTATACATCTCTTGCGATCCCACCACCCTTGCCCGTGATCTGTCTAAACTCAGTGCGAAGTATGAAGTCGCGTCCTTGGACCTTGTGGATCTATTTCCGATGACCTATCATTTTGAAACGGTGGTTGGGTTGCAGCGATTATGAAAAATCACCTTAGATTTGCGTTTCCGTCTGTGCTTAGAGGAGTTTATGGACATTGAATATCGGGCGCCGCGTAACGAAGCTGAACTTGACGATACAATTGACTGTAGTGTTCGTGCTTTCGGGGACTTAGGGGATAGACGATATCGCTTCACAAACTTTGTCAAACAGGATCCGTGGCTTGATCTCAACAATACGCGTGCCTGCTTTATAGACGGGAAGGTTGCTAGCGTTGTGCAGGTCTTTGACCGCGCTATGCGTATTGGGAATTGTGTCGTGCGGCTGGGTGGAGTTGGCAGCGTCGGCACACCGCCAGCACATCGTCGCGCTGGCTATTCATCGAAGGTGGTACGAGACACTGTCCGGTATATGCGAACGGCGGGTTACGATCTCTCGGTGTTGTCTACAGGCATCCAATCGCATTATGCCAAGGCAGGTTGGGTAATATATCCAACCTACAGCATGGAGCTGTCCCTACCCCCAACGCTTGGGGAAATGCCTGCTGATGTGGCTATCGAACAGTATGAGCCTGATCGAGATCTGCCGGGATTGCAAGCGATTTTCAACCAGTTTAATACCGATCGAACGGGGACATTTATAAGAAACACTGAATACTGGTGCAACCGACCGATGTGGAGGCCGTACGACCCATCGCTGTATTGGGTTGCTAAACAGAGCGGAACAACGGTTGCTTATCTGCAAGCTGAACGATGGAGGATAGCTGAATTCGGCTATCTTGCAGATGCAGAGAAGGCGATGATTGCGTTATTCTGTCACCTGTTCCGTTGTGCGAAGGCGGAGGGCGTTCAGGAAATCGACGGACTAGCACCATCGGAGAGCCGAAAGATATTCGAGACGATGGGATGCTCTGTTCGGAGACGCGAACGGAGTAATATTATGTTTTTAATCACCAACCTTGAATCTTTATTGACAAAAGTTAAACCGCTGTTGGAGGCGAGGCTCAGGGATTCGGACTTTTCGACGTGGACTGGTGCGATTCGCGTCTGTTACGAAGCCGACGAACGAACGTTGGTTATTCAGGATGGAAAGATCGGTATTGCACAAAACAGAGCATTGCCGACAATCAACCTCTATGTCAGTCAAACGCAGCTGCTGAAATTGCTATTTGGGAATATGAGTGCCGAACAGTTGATTTTTTCCAACGGTTTGAAGATTCGCGAAGTTGGTTTGCTCAATGCACTTTTCCCGTCAGGTGAACTATTCATATGGTGGCTGGACCGAATCTAATCGGTCAACTGATTACTATCCAAGCCGAGGGAATCTAGTAAATAGGCCACAAATACATAGCTTCAAGAAAAATACAACATACCCACTCTTCAATAGATAACAACTTGGATTATAGTGAATTCAAAAAATAAATGAATACTTTCGCTCCCCATGTTTGGTAGGTGCTCCCCGATAAATCGGGATCGCAAGCAGAGTTTCTAACTGCGCCGATTTGGAGTGTTTCATTAATTCTAAAATCTACATATTGGATCAGCGTCTCTTTCTGTGTTTGGAGAAATTTATGAATATTGAATATCGTGCCCCGTGTAATGCAACCGAGCTTGACGATACAATTCAATGCAGTATTCGTGCTTTTGGAGGCTCAGAGCATATACAGCACCTTTTTATAAATATTGTCGAACATGATCCATGGTTCGATATAGAAAACACGCGCGCTTGCTTTGTGAAGGGGAAGGCCGCTAGCGTTGTGCAGATCTTTGAACGTCCTATGCGTATCGGGAATTGCGTTGTGCGGATGGGAGGTGTCGGCAGCGTCGGCACGGATCCACTCCATCGCCACGCTGGGTATTCGTCGGAGGTGCTGCGAGATAGCGTCCGGTATATGCAAGCAGCGGGCTATGATCTCTCGATTCTTGGGACCGGTATCCAATCGCACTACGCAAGGGCGGGTTGGGTAATGCATCCCACCTACAGTATGGAACTGACCCTGCCTCCGACGCTTGGGGAAGTGTCCCCTGACGTGACTATTGAGTTGTGTGAACCGGATCGAGATATGCCTGTATTGCGAGCGATCTTCGATCAGTTTAATGCCAATCGAACAGGTACGTTTGTAAAAAATGCTGAGTATTGGACTAATCGACCTAAGTGGAGGACATATGATCCATCGTTGTATTGGATTGCTAAACAGGGCGGAACAACCGTTGCCTATCTGCTAGCAGAGCAGTGGGAAATAGGCGAATTTGGCTATCTCCCCGATGCGGAGCAGGCGATGACTGAGTTATTTTACCGTTTCTTCCATCGGGCGCAGGCGGCGGGTGTGCAGGTCATCGGTGCGCCAGCGCCCTCCCAGAGTCGAAAGATATTTGAGGGGATGGGTTGCTCCGTTGGGCGGCGAGAGAACAACAACGCCATGTTTTTGATAACCAACTTTGGATCGTTATTGACAAAGATTAAGCCGTTGTTGGAGATGAGGCTCAGGGATTCGGACTTTTCGGCGTGGAGAGGTGCTATTCGCGTGCGCTATGAAGCCGGTGAACAGACGTTGGTTATTGAGGGCGGGGCGGTCAGTGTCGCTCACGAGAGTGTGTCGCCAGAGATCGACCTCCGCGTCAGTCAAACGCAGCTGCTGAAGCTCCTATTTGGAAATATGAGTGCCGAACAGATCGTGTTTTCCAACGGTTTGAGGATCAACGAAATCGGACTGCTTGATGCACTTTTCCCAGCCGGTGAACTGTTTATGTGGCGGACAGACCGATTCTAATCGAGGATAAAATGCAAACTGAACTTCTCAATGATATTGAGGCATCTTTCGGAAAGGTTTCGGTAACACCGCCAATTAATGACGTTTATCCAGATTTCTTCTTTGGTATCCCTTCGGGGGTTCTGGACGATGTCTATGCCCGGATTGGGATTATCCGAGCTGCCGATGAGCCCGTACTCGTTCTTGCAGTTGATACACTCGGCTTCGGTGTCGCAGAGATCTCAGAACTTGAGGAGGTGATAGGCAACGCAACCGGCATTCCACAAGCCCGAATCTTAATCACCGGCAGCCACAGCCACTCCGCGCCAATCTTGTGTCCGATTGACCTTTTCGGCGGGTTTAGCCCCTATTTTGATGGCCTTTGTGATCGCGTGGGTGAACTAGCAAAAGATCTGCTATTCCGCATAGAGCCTGCCACGCTCTCGTTTGGGAGATCGAGTTGCGACTTTAATGTGAACCGGCGGCGGATAACCCCAGAGGGCACCTGTGTGTCCGGTCCTAACCCGAATGGAGTTGTCGATAAAAGCGTACCTATCGTTGCGTGTCATCGCGCAGATAGTTCGTTGGCGGGGGTGTTCTTCAGCTATTGTTGTCATCCAACGATTCTGTTAGGACCAGAGGTCTCAGGGGATTATCCGGGACAAGCCCAACTGGCTTTAGAAGCGCGGCATCAGCAATCCGTTGCGCTTTACCTGCCCGGTATGTTCGGAAATGTACGTCCAAACCTGTCGGACGGAGAGGGCAGATTTAGGAAGGGCACCCCTATTGACGCGATGCACTGCGGTAGCCAGCTAGCAGATGCCGTAGATAACGCCTTGAAGGATTGCAAACCAATTTCGGTTGACACCATTCGCACCCGCCGCCTACGCCGTTCGCTTCCAATTGATAAGCCGCCATCGCGTCAGACGCTTGATGAGATTGCCGCCCAAGCGGTCAAATCCGCGCAGGCGAGCGACGAAGAAAAAGCGAGACAATCGTTGTACCATGCCGGCTATCAGTTGGCGATGCGTCAGTGGGTGCAACAGATTCGGTTGGAAGGGGCAGAGCACCACATCCCAACAGCGGTGGCCTATACCTTCTCGCGGTGGGACATCGGCGATGTCCACTGGCTAACTTTTTCGGGCGAGTTTTTCTTAGAGTATGGGCTGTATGCTCAGTCACTGTTGGGATCAGATCGGACGTTCACGCTCGGTTACACGCAGGGTTGCCAGACCTACGTGCCGACTGCACAAGCCTTGACTGAAGGCGGCTACGAACCGAACGCTTACAAGCGTTGGCGGCAGAGTGCTCCATTTGCACCTGAAGTTGAGGAAGCCGTCAAATCAGTAATACGGGAATTGGTCGAGGCTTAAAATCGTGTCATGATTTCATGGTAGATGTCAACCGCTTTCAGGACCTGTTCACAATCAACCCACTCAACTGCGGCATGTGCCTGATCAATACTCCCGGGACCAAAGACGATAGATGGAATACCAACAGAGGTGAACTTGCTAGCATCGGTCCCGTAAGGAACGCCCGTTATCTCCGATTTCCCAATTACGGATTCACACGCACGGACAGCGACCTGCACGATGTGTGCATCTTCGGGTGTTTCCATCGGGTTATCCTTGAGATACGGCGGTTCCATTCTGACCTCCAAGTCAGGGTCAGCGGCTTGGGCGCGCTCGAGCCGTTCTTGAAACGGGACAAGGGCTTCCTCCGGTGTTTCGCCGGGGATAACGCGACGGTCAATATCAATTATACATTCATCGGGCACGAAGTTCACCTGCACACCTCCGGTGATGACACCGATATTAAGCGTTGGGCTACCTGTAAGAGGATGGGTCATGGAATCATAGGCGGGTGCGATTTCGTCCTCAATTGCGCGAATCAGGCGGGTCATTTTTGAAATGGCGTTTATACCAAGATACGGCTTGGCACTATGTGCAGCGACCCCTTTGACGACGATGTGGAAACGCGCCAATCCTTTATGCGCGCGGATGACCTCCAACTCGGTTGGTTCGGAGACGACGGCTGCATCCGCCTTGACAGTTCTCGCCAATCGTATTGCACCTTGAAAACTGTACTCCTCATCTACAGCACCGGCGTATTTGATGGTGCACGGGGGTTTCACGCCCGCGTCCTTGAAACGCTTCATCGCGTGTATCATGGCAACGCCGCCGGCTTTGGTATCGCATGCACCCCGGCCGTAGAGCAGACCGTCGCGGATATGCGGTTCATACGGTGGTATGGTCATAACGCTGACGGAAGCGGTATCCATGTGGCATTCAAATAGTAGCACACGATCTGGGTTTTCACCTTCGAGTGTGGCGATGATATTGCTTCGCCCCGGTAGCACTTCATCTGTCTCGTAGGGGATATCTACGGCATCGAAGAAATCGGCAAGATATTCAACCATACCAACCTCACCGCGTTCCCCGCCGGGTAGACTGGCGTTTATGCTCTCAATCGCCACGACATCTTGCAACGTGGCGAGGACTTCATTATCACTACGTACCCACGATTCGCTCATTAGATTTCTCCTTTGCACAAAATATGAATTCCTTTTGGTTAGATTGCGGGATAATACGACAAAATAGGACGAAACGCCAGACGGACTTTCGATAATTTTCTTGTCAATGCTCGCTTATGTATCCGAAAGTCTCCCGTGCCTTACCTGTCTTTACTGCTCTATTCTTCCCAGCGATACATCTTTCTCGGTGTCGAATCTGCCTTTGCTGCTGCCCACGCATCTATCCAAGCTTGGTGATCTTGTGTGACGCTTTCCGGATGCTCCTTGCTGCGTACCTGAATCCCGGGCAGCGGTCTTCCGCCCGGTTTTCGCACATCGTGCCAGCGGAGGTCTAAACTCCAGCGAACCACATCCGACAGATTGGGAAGTGAACCGTGTGGGGTTCGGCAATGGATAAAAATCACTCCACCTTTCTTTACCGGTATCCTCACCGGCTCGCCTTCGGGCATCATCTCCTGAGCAATCATCCACCCGTAGGGACACCGCACATGCCTCCGAATCGCGCCATGATGTAGACCCGGATAGAGGTGTATTGTTCCATTTTCTTCGGTCGCGTCTACAAGCGGAATCCACGTCGTCACAATGAGCGTGTCGTCCGCCTCCGGCAGCAATACAGCGGCATCCTGATGAAACGGCGACTGCTGTATCCAATTGTCAAACCCTTCGTCCATCAGCGGTTCCGGCAATTTTGGACGTACATGATGCGTTGGGTTGCAGTAGATTTCTGGACCAACAAGTGATTCAAGCAGATCTAGCAGATTTGCGTTATGCAGGAAGTCGAAGATTGGGCGGCGCAGATTCACCGGAAACGATACCTGTCCCTGTAGGGAATCGCCTGCCTCTTTGGTCAACCAAGCGATACGCCGGTCGAAGGATTGAGATTCATAACGTTCCCTTATTTTTCCTTCGGCGTATAGATCCTCAGCGATAGTATCAATAAGTTCCTCAAAGTCCGCAATTAATGGGTTCAGATCTTCGTCGCTTAAAGCATTTTCCACAACCAGATAGCCGTTCTGATGGAAGGCTTCGACCTGTGCTTGCGTCAATCTCATCGACCAGTCCTCTCTGAAGGTCATCTCAATTCAATTAGTACATTAGTCCACTAGCTCATCTAATGAACCAATGAGCCCATGAACTAATTGCTAGGAACGCACATCCGACAGAATTGCTTCCGCCAACTCCATTGTCTTAATCGCCTCATCCAGATTCGCTGCGGGCAGTGAAACCGGGCGGTCTGCTTTGATACAATCGAGGAAGTATCGGTTCTGTTCCTCTGTACCACTAGTGCCTCTGTCGGTCAACTGGTGTTGCTGACCATCACAGAACACTGTCCCCTGCGACACCCCTTCGAGATAGGCGGAGATGTCCCGTCCGTGGATCTCATAACGTTCGAGGCGGGCATCCGTGGTGTAGTTAGCAGCAAGGTGTGCGACGCACCCGTTCTCGAACAGGATCAGCGCAGCGTGGACATCCTTATAATCGGAGATTGTGCGACGCACGACGCTATGAACTTCTTCCACCTCTGCCCCTGCCATGGCGCGAACAATGTCGAGCGCGTGTATCGGTGTTTCGAGAAACAGGTTATCCATCAGATGTTCGGGGAAGCGTCCTGATTTTATGAATCCAGTTACACTTTTGTGGAACTCCCCAACAAGTTGTGTGACGGCACCGCGCGCCTCGACCATCTCTCGCGCTTTGACGATGATAGGGTGGAAACGACGATTCCAGCCGACCATACTTTTGGCACCTGTACGAGCTGCCGCATTGCACAAAGCGGTTGTTTCTGCGACGCTCATCCCCGGCGGTTTCTCCATCAGCGTGTTCACGCCGCGTTCTAGACAGGGCAGCGCTGCCTGCCCGTTGAGGTGTGCTGGTGTTGCGACGAATACCGCATCTAACGACTCGGCATCTAGCATCTCATCGACACTGGCGTAACGTCCCGCTATGTTGAACTCCTCGCCTGCGGCATCTCTCGCTGCCTCAATCGGATCACAAACAGCGACCATGTCTACATCATCAAATTCTTGGAGAACCCGTACATGCCCTAGCCCACGTCCACCACAGCCAATTAAAGCCACCTGTAATTTCGACATAATTTTTTCCCTCCGTACCTCATCGCTATTCACCTGCCCATTGTGGGTATGATTGCGAATAAATTGGTGTATTAGTCCATTAATGGACTAATGAACTCTTGAACCAATGAACAAGCCCTCCCCGTCTACGGTTGAAGTTGTCGTAAGTGTTGTTCAGCATCCTCTTTCCATTCGGCGGGTGGGTTCAGTTCAAGGAATTTTTTCCATCGACTAATTGCTTGCTGCGTTTTGCCTGAGTATTCATACATCAAAGCGAGGTTATAGTTTGCCGTCAAATTTTTCGGATCTATCTGGATTACCGTTTCAAACTGCTCTGTCGCTGCGCCGATCCGATCTAGATAGTAGAGTGTGCTTGCGTAGTTGAGCAACGTGGACACATGGTTCGGTTGGAACTCCAGTGCTTTCTCCAATGTTTCTTTCGCACGCCCAAAGTCGGTGCTATAACTGCTGTAGAGATCCCCAAGCCGTTGGTAGGCTCTGATGGATTCCGGATCAATTTCGAGCTCCTTCTCAAAGTAATCAATCGCTTTGGGGTGGTCCCCTTCCCATTCTGCAATCAGACCAAGCTGCAAATATACACCTTTGTACTTTTTCTCAAATTGAAGGGTTTTTAGCAGTATCTCTTTGGCATCTTCGCGTTGATCGAGATCTACATACGTCATACCGAGATAGTAGTGTGCATCGGGATTGTTCGGTGCTAGCGCAATCACCTTTTTGAAATCCTCCGCAATCTGGCCATATCGGTAGAGCGTGTCACCAATCTGTTTGTAACGACGGGTGATTAATCCACGATAAAGATAGGCTGGTGCATAGTCACTTTTTAGATTGATGGCTGTGTTGTATCCCTCAACCGCCATCGCTGCATAGGAGTCGTAATCTTCCAACGTTTCGGCGTAACGATCTAGCAAGCGGGCATAGCGGAAGTGCCAATCAGCGTGACCATCGTCATATCGATTCGCAAGTTTGAAGTGCTTAATCGCTTTTTCGTCCTCCCCGCGTTCTTCAAAAATCACCGCAAGGTTGTACTGTGCTAGCGGATGATTTGGTTCAATCTCCAATCCCGGCTCATACACACGGATGACGTTATCTTTATCGCCTCGCCGAAGATATAGCGCGCCCAGGCGAAGGAATGGATCCGCCTTAGTTGAATCGAGACTGATTATGGTTTCATACTGCTTGATGATGTTATCAATATCCCCTTGCTGTTCATACAAGGATGCGATCTGATAGTGGGCATCAAGGTGCTCCGAATTGAGACGAGTCGTTGTTAAGAAGGCATCAAGGGCTTCCTCAGCGTGCCCTAATTCAAGGTACAATATACCTGAAAGATAGTATGCCTCAACATTCGTCGGATCAATTTCGATTAACCTCATCACTATCGTCAATGCGTTTTGTGGGTCATTCTGCCCCCTGTAGATTTGCGCCGAACGCATTAGGACATCCGCATGGTTTGGGTCAAGTTCAAGGGTGCGTACATAAAGGCGCAACGCATGTTCGACGCTACCCGATGCTTCATAGCTGCGCCCGAGCAGATACGTCGCTTCGATGTCCTCCGGGTAGATGAGGAGGAATTTGCTGAAAGGCTCAAGTGCCAAATCGAATTGTTCAGCATCGAAAACTGATTTGCCTTGATTAAAGAAATACCGTTCGAGCCCTGGATCCAACTCAATCGTACGTTCATAGGCGGATCGTGCTTTTTCGTAAGTTTCCTGTTCGTAGTAAGCATCTCCTAGAAATCTGTAAGTGTCTAGCAGGTGTTCAGGTGCGAACTCGATAGCCAGATGGGTTTCATCAGAGCCAATCAACGCAAGCGTTCTTTCGTAGTATTGGATAGCAGTGGTCAAGTTGCCTGCGTCAGCCTCTATTTGAGCATAATAGAAATTTGCCCGTGGGTCATCGGGTAGAACCGCCAAAAACCGCTTGAGGATAGATTCTGCCTCGTTCCTCCCCATCAACCCGGCATGATAGGGTGCTAGCTGCTCCATGAAGTAGTTTTTAAGCGACAGATCTGTCTCTATCGCCTGTTTATAGTGCTCAGTTGCAGCTGCTTCCTCGCCTATGGCGTAATAGAGCTCGCCAAGTTGAAGGAGGGCGGCGGTATGTGTTAAATCAATATTATCGATAATGCGCCGAAATATGTCGATTGCACCCGCTCGGTTCCCCGATTGGACGAAAATCGTGCCGAGTTCATACAGATCCTCTGCGGTGTAAGGCTCATATTTCTGCCCCGTCTCATACTCCCCCCACGCTTCGTCGAAAAAGCCTTCCTTCGCAAGGACTTGACCAAGTTTGAAATAGGCGGGCGCGAATTTAGGATCGCGATCAATGGCTTCCTCAAGTGCTTCTCTGGCAGCGTCATCGTTCCCAAGTTTGAAATGAGCCAATCCGATGCCGTGGTAAGGACGCGCCCATTTTGAGTTCATTTTCTGCACCGATTGAAACGATTCAAGCGCAGCTTGGGGGTTATCCTGTTGGAGTCGGATTTCGCCAAGCCGATAGTAGGCGGGATAATACTTGGGATTCAATTTCAAGCACGCCCCCATCGCTTGGGCTGCGCGTTCTAACTTATTCTGTTCTTGGTAGATTGCGCCGAGGCTGAAATGTGCCTGCGACAGGGTTGGCTCAAGCGAGATAGTCTGTTCAAATTGGTTTGCAGCTTTTTCAAAAAGCTCCTCAGTCTGTGTCGTGTTTATTCTCCCTTGGTTGGCGTAAGCGTAGCCCAGACCGTAGTGGAGACCTGCGTTGGCGCGTTCTGTTACCGCATCAATTTCATAAAGGGAGATTAGGGCTTCAAGATGTCCTTTCTCTTTCCATTTGTTAATTAGATCTCGATGCTTTTTGATCTGTTTGTCAGATTTCTTCTCTTTGAGAACTTTGCGATAATCCTTTCCAATAGCTTCGCGCCATTGTTCGTTCCCCACTGCGATTGTAGGGGTTACGATTGCAGGTATCAAAATCAGTAGTAGGTATCGGAATAGCATCGGTTTTAATGATTTCATGTCTCCTACCCTTTCTTACCGTAACAGTATAATTAAACAGACCTGCTACCACTTTGGTGTCGATTCAGGGACATCGTGACTGCTAACTTCATCGCTGCCTTCATACTACTGGGATCCGCCCGGTTTTTCCCCGCGATATCGAACGCTGTGCCGTGATCGACAGATGTACGAATAATAGGAAGTCCCAAGGAGACGTTGATGGTGTTTTCAAAGTCCAGCAGCTTCATCGGCACATGACCTTGGTCGTGATACATTGCCACCACTAGGTCGTACGCGCCCCTGACCGCTTGTATAAAAATTGTGTCGGCAGGAAATGGTCCCTCGCACATCAGCCCCATGTTCTGGGCGGATTGAATTGCGGGGACGATGAATTCAAGATCTTCTGTCCCAAATAGACCATTTTCGCCGGCATGTGGGTTGAGACCACACACAGCAATTCTCGGTTGGTCAAAGCCGAGCGATTCAAGTGCTTCGTTGCCAAGCTGAATGGTACGCAAAATCCTGGGAGTGTCTAACTCACAGGCACTCCGCAACGAACGGTGCGTGGAGACGTGAATAACTCGGAGATGATCGTTGACGAGCAACATCCGTGACTCCACTGCTTCGGATAGATCCGCGATAAACTCTGTATGACCCGTAAAACTTTGGCCCGTTAAGGACACCGCCTCTTTATTCAGAGGAGCGGTCACCATAGCATCTGTCTGACCATCAAGGCACAGCTGCGTCGCCCTGCGGACATATTCGAGGGCGGCACCACCATAGGCAGCACTCAGTTTCCCTACAGTGAACTGGGAAGGCTCAAGTTTGCGTACATCTAGCAAGCATACCTGTGCGGTTCTATATCCAGACCCCTGTACAGATCCCCCATCTTGGACGATACAGCCCGGGGGCTTCAGACCAATCTGCGCGCCTACCATTTTTAGAATGGCTGCATCGCCGATGACTACCCAGCGAGCGGTGTTTAACAACTCCCGATCTGTCAATGCCTTGAGGACAACTTCGGGACCAATACCAGCCGGATCGCCGGTAGTGATTGCAACTGTTGGTAATGTTCCATTTTTCATGTCGGAGGGTTCTCTCCCTCGGCTGCTGTATCTTAATACCACCGGGTTTTATCGACCACATTGATTAACGGTTCACCGGCGACGAAACGCTTGAGATTTTCACAGAAGAGTTCAAAGACCCGATTGGGTGCTTTCGGGGATTGACCGGCGTGATGCGGTGTGACAATGACGTTTTCCATCTCCCAAAGCGGACTGTCCTGTGGGAGTGGTTCTGGTTCCAGAGCGTCAAGCCCAGCCCCGGCGAGTTCTTTCGCTCGCAAAGCTTCAACCAATTCGGCTTGATTAACAATTCTTCCCCTCGCAATGTTGATTAGGAACGCCGTTGGTTTCATCGCACGAAATTCAGCCGCACCCATGATGCCCTCTGTCTCGGTCGTCAACGGACAACAGATGGCAACCCAGTCAGATTGACTTAGCATGTCGTGCAGCCGATCGGTTTTCCAGAGAGATTCGACGTAATCAGGTTTGTGCGTCTGCGTCGGATCGACCGCGAGGATACGCATGTCAAAAGCGGTTGCACGCTTGGCGACCTGTAGCCCGATGCTGCCAAGGCCAAGGATGCCGATTGTTTCTCCGGCAATTTCCAGCACAGGCATATTTGCGCGACTTTCCCACACCTTCTCCATCTGCCGCTTAATCGTGATATTGAGTGTACGTGTGAAGGCGAGGATAAGTGCCATGACATGTTCAGCGATGTTGACCGCGGTTGTACCGCGGGCATTTGCGAGGACGATATCGCTATTGATTAGTTCAGGAAACCTGAGACCTTCAACGCCAACCCCTCCGGTTTGAATCCAACGAAGTTTTTTAGCGCGACGGATGAGCTCCGGTGTTACTCCACCAAAAATAGCGTCCGCGTCCTCAATCTCGTGTTGCATTTCCGCGTCCGTTGCCGGTGTCACGAAAGTGGCATTAGGAGCGATTGCACGAGCGGCTGCGAGTTGTTCTTCGCTCAAACTATGAGTAATAATTTTCATGGTTTATTCCTCTCTTTTCTGTGTGTTAAAGTTCTGCTGATTCTGAAAAATCTGATTTTGTGCTTTCACGCTTGAGACTGTGCACCACACAGTTTTATCGCTTTGGGAACGGTATTCAATACATCCCCCGCCATTAATCCGTGCGTCCCAATCGATTCGGCAACGATGTCCCCTGAAAGTCCGTGGAGGTATACGCCTAGCACGGCAGCATCAAAAGCTGGAACTTTTTGCGCCATCAACCCTGCAATCAAACCTGTCAGCACGTCTCCCATGCCACCGGTTGCCATGCCGGCATTTCCGGTTGAATTAATCCACACCTCTCCATTGCCGCGTGCAATGACCGTCGGGGCACCTTTGAGGACAAGCGTAACGTTGTGTGTCTTTGCGAATCGTTGGGCGATTCCAATCCGGTCCCGTTCCAACGCTTCGACAGTTCCGCCGATAAGCCTTGCCATTTCGCCCGGATGGGGTGTGAGCACTGTTTGGGGGGATAGTGATGACAGGATCTCCTTCGATTTTGAGAGCGCGTTTATCCCATCGGCATCAATGACGGTTGGAGTATCATTTTCGCGGATTAAGCTGTGAACGAGGGCAACGGTTTCGGGGTGTTGGGAAAGCCCAGGTCCAATCGCAAGAACCGATTTGGTTCGCTCAACAGCTTCGATGATGTGCGATTTCGCTTCCAACGCCAAAGATCCCTCCGCTGTTTCAGGCAGAGGAACCGTCATCGCTTCGGTGAGTTTCACCTCCAAAATCGGGTTGAGGCTTTTGGGGACTCCAAGTGTCACCAAACCAGCTCCAACGCGCAGTGCTCCTGCACTCGTTAAGGCTGCGGCACCGGTCATACCGGTAGAAGCAGCAGCGACAAAAACACGCCCATAAGTGCCTTTGTGTGAATGTGTCGGGCGCAGCGGTAAAAGTTGCGCCGCATCGGACGGTTGTGTCCAGTTAATCTGAATATTTTGGGCATCAATAACGCTCGGAGGAAACCCAATGTCGGCAACCTCAAGTGTGCCTGTGAAGGTTGTCCCCGGATGGATAAGATTGCCCCGCTTGGGGAGCCCCATCGTAACGGTGTAGGTCGCTTGGATACATGCCCCTTCTGCGATGCCGGTATCCGCCGATAGTCCAGACGGAAGATCGATGGCTACCACCGGCCTTGCCGTTTTGTTGATACATGCAATGACCTCCCCAATAAAGCCGTGTACGCCGCCACGCAACCCAGTGCCAAAAATAGAATCCACGATCAGATCGGCTGCCCCAATTTGGCTTTTCGCTACTTCCAGTTCCTCCTCGGTAAGAACCAACGTGATCGGCAGATCTAAATTCTGTGCAATTTGTAAGTTGGCTAACGCGTCACCAGCGAAGCTCTCTGGAGGCGAAACGAGAAAAATCTGAATCGGTTGACCGGCGTGTGCAAGTTGTCTAGCAACGACCAATCCATCGCCACCGTTGTTCCCTTTGCCAACGATAACTGTGATCCGTTGACATTCAGCGAAGTGTTGGCAGATGGTTCGGACGACAGCGGTCCCCGCATGTTCCATCAATACAGCACCGGGGATACCGATCTGCTCAATAGTCTGCTGATCTATTTGACGCATTTCTTGTGCGGTGACAACTTTCATCATTTCTTCTCATTTCCACGCGGGTGCGAGAACATCCATCGACATGGCACCAGCCAGTAAAAAATCGTGCGGTTAGTATAGCATATCTCTCAAGGGCTTTCAACAGCGTATTTATCGCTTTCCACTTAATGGCGGACATGAAAAAGCTCTCCACATTGCAATTGATTATTTTTCCCATAGTATGATATACTGAAGTTCGCCCTATTCTTATTTTTCCTCCAACGATAGAGGGACACAGAGGAGTCAACTTAATGACCAGAAAATTATGTTTTGCTATTGGGATTGCAACGCTGATCTGTTTAACGTTCTCGGCATATCTGGCACACTCACATGATGCCTTTTACCCGCATCACCGTGAGGATCTTCGCAAAGAAGAGGCGCGGCTGACTGTGGTGTTCATTACAGCCGGATTTGTCATTCTGTTGGGCACAATTTTCTATATGGTGTTACGCAACGAAAAACAGGAGAGTCAGCGGACACATGAATCGGAACAGGACCGTTTAGCAGGTGCAGCAAACGAAGCAGCACATGTTGGGCGTGCTATCCTGCTTGAGGGCGGAACCGCCGAAGCAACTATCCTTGCTGCTCTGGCAGCTTACGCCAAACGCCTAGAGTTTGTATGGAATCCAGATTCTGTGCTGGTGGTTGGGAACGCCATCCGATGCCAGATTGGGGGCGATGTGGTCGTTGTTAGAATTTTTAATCAGGCAAATACGGATAAAATCGAAGTCAAAGCCTCTCGCGATGAGGTGACCACGGGATCTGTGCTGGAAGTGGTGCATGACCAGTGATTGCAAAAATTGACGGGATGAGCCATGAATATCGGTAAACTACTGACAAAATCTGCTCGAACTTTTCCCGAAAACCTCGCAGTTGCGTACGGCTCCAAAGAATTGACCTATGCTGAATTTAACGCACGAGCCAACCGTCTGGCAAATGGGCTTAACAAGCTTGGTGTCCAACAAGGGGATAACGTGGCGGTACTGATGTATAACTGCCCTGAGATGTTGGAGTCGATGTTTGCACCCTTCAAGATGGGTTGCGGCGTCATACCTATCAATTTCCGGCTACACCCCAGAGAGTTCGCTTTTATCATCAACCATTCCGAAGCCAAAGCGGTGATTATCTCGCCTGAATTCAACGAGGCAATCATCGACATCCGTGCCGACATTCCACAAGTCAGTTGTATTATCAGCGTCCCCGAAGCACAGGAACCGTTTTTGGATTACGAAACCGTGCTATCCGCCGAATCAAATCAGTTTGAGGATGCGGAGGTCGCCCCCGATGATGTGGCGTGGCTCTTTTATACCTCCGGGACGACGGGTCAACCCAAGGGCGCGATGTTGACGCACCGGAACCTACTCGCCATGACGATGAACTTCTATGCTGACATGTGCCCCGGATTTGGTCCCAACGATGTTGCACTCCACGCTGCTCCTTTATCGCATGGGAGCGGATGCTATGCGCTGCCTAACGTCGGCAAGGCCGCGGCTAACGTCATTTTGGAGGCAAAATCCTTTGATCCGGAGCAAGTATTAAAAACAATCGAGACGTACCGTGTAACAAATATGTTCGCTGCGCCGACCATGATCAAACTGTTGATAGACAGTCCGGCGGCAGATCAATATGACCATAGCTCGTTGAAAGCGTTAAACTACGGTGGTGCGCCGATGTTGGTTGAAGATCTGATGCAAGCGATGGAAAAACTCGGACCCTGCCTTGTCCAACTCTACGGACAGGCGGAATCTCCGATGACCATCACCTATCTCTCCCACGATGACCACATCCTCAACGGAGATCCAGCTCAGATGAAGCGACTCGCGTCAGCGGGTATCCCGCGCACCGATGTCGAAGTGAAGATTGTCGATGCCGATGATAATGAGCTTCCGCCCGGTGAGATGGGGGAGATTGTTACACGCTCGGATCTGGTGATGAAAGGCTACTGGCGAGATCCCGAAGCCACCGCCGAAACTTTGCGGAATGGATGGCTACATACCGGAGATGTAGGTTATATCGATGAATCTGGCTACCTGTTTTTGATGGATCGATCAAAAGATCTGATTATCAGCGGCGGCGAAAACGTCTATCCCCGCGAAATCGAAGAGGTCATTGTCCAGCACCCCGCTGTCCGAGAGGTCGCCGTTATCGGTGTGCCAGACCCAACGTGGGGCGAGTCGATAAAAGCGGTCGTCTCCCTTGCGGCTGAGGAAGAGGTCACAGAGATGGAGCTAATCGATTTCTGCACAGACCATATCGCCCGCTACAAACGACCCAAATCAATTGATTTTGTGGAGGACCTGCCTAAGAATAACTACGGAAAAATCCTCAAGCGGGAGTTGAGAGAAAAATATTGGGCAGGAAAAGCAAGTCAGGTGATTTGATAACGTAAAAAGGAGATTGATATGAATAAACAGCGAAAGTTGGGACGGGGCGTTGCAATGGTTGGCGCGGGGATGTCTGCGTTCAATATGTTCAAGGATCGGGACTCGAAAGATCTATTTGCCGAAGCCTTTGTGGAAATGAGCGGCTCTGTGGACAAGGGGCTCGATCCGGCCGACATTGATGCGTTGTACATCGGCAATTTCACAAACGACTTTTTCGCCCATCAGTCCCATTGGGGCGCAATACTCTCGGATTCCCTTGGGCTTGTTCCCAAACCGGCGACACGGATTGAGGGTGCCTGTGCTTCAAGTGCACTCGCTTTTCGGGAGGGCGTTTTCGCCATCGCCTCCGGCTTCTACGATGTGGTCTTGGTCGGTGGCGTCGAAGATATGTCGAAAGGGAGCACCGAGACAGTCGCCGAGGGCTTGGCGCTGGCGGCAATCCCGTACGAGCGGAGGGCGGGCTTTACGTTCCCAGGGGTTTTCGGGGCGATAGCGACCGCATATTTTGAGAGATATGGTGCCTCCCGCGAAAACCTGATGGACATTACTATCAAGAGTCACGACAATGCGCCGTTGAACCCAAAAGCGCAGTATAAAGCCACAATCCGCGATCTCATGGCGTCAAAAATCAAACGGGCGAAAGAAAAAGGGGGCGCGGTGCCAGATTGGAGCGATGAGAAGGATTTCCTGCGTGACCCAATCGCCAATCCCGCGATTGCGTGGCCCATGCACCTTTTCGATTGCTGTCCAATCAGTGACGGTGCAGCGTGCATCCTGTTGGTTGGGGAGGAACTTGCCAAGCACTTTACCGATGACCCGTTATATGTCGCTGGGGTTGGTCAGGCAAGTGGACGGGGACTTAATGCCGCCGATGATCTAACATACTTTGAAGCGACACGACACGCCGCCAACGAGGCTTACGAAATGTCCGAGTTGACGCCGGCGGATATTCAGTTTGCAGAGGTCCACGACTGCTTCTCGATTGCAGAACTCCTGCATATTGAAGACCTCGGCTTTTTCAAGCCGGGCGAGGGTTACAAAGCGGTGGCAGACGGTTTAACAAAGCTAAATGGCGAGAAGCCGATTAACACGTCCGGAGGACTCAAGTGTAAGGGGCATCCGGTCGGGGCAACAGGCGCGGCACAATTAATAGAGGTGTGGGAACAATTGCGGAACGAGGCGGGGGACAGAGGTGTACCGATCGAAGATCTACGGGTCGGTGCTGCTCACAATTTAGGGGGAACCGGCGGCACCTGTACATTTACCATTCTGGAGAGGAGATAACCGTGGCGGACAGACCGATAAACGATTACCAGTTTGAGCAGTTTCTAGAAGAAAAGAAACTGATGGGGGCTCGGTGCGTCGGGTGCGGTGCCCTTTTTGTGCCGCCACGCGCTATCTGTACCAAATGCCATGACTCAGAGATGGAGTGGGTGGAAACAAAAGGAGAAGGTCGCCTCGTCGCCTTTACTTGTATCTCAATTGGACCCCCTGCGATGATTGCAGAGGGATATGATCGGAACAATCCCTACTGTTCAGGAGCGGTCGAGTTGGTAGAAGGACCGCGGGTGGTCGCACAAATTGAAGGCGTTGATACGCTTCACCCTGAAACGATAAAGATAGGGATGCCGGTAAAAGCCACCTTTTTACATCGAGGTGCCGATGAAAAACGGAAGACCGTCTTGGGATTCACACCGGTTGACGAAAAAAGTGTTGACTTGTAATGTAATGTTGATTAGTTTCACCCTTGAAGCACACGCTGCTCACGCACATTTCCGTCTACAAAGAAGATAAACATAACGATGAAAACTCAGTTCTTTCGTTTCACGTTTTTTCTATTGATTTGCTTTGCCCTTTCATTAACAGCAACGGCACAAGTCATATCCATCCCCGAACCCGCTCCGCCTCCGCCTGATGTTCGTGCATATTTTAACTTGGATCCGTATTATGAACAGTGGATTGATGTCAAAGGGTTTCCTGTTTTAGCATCAGGAAAAGTCAACCCGTATGCTGTAAAGGAGGCTGCATGGCAGATTCGGCAGATGATCGGACATCGTCCGGATATTCTACAGGCTATGGTTCAGAATAAAGCTCGTTTTTCCATAATACCGCATACTGAGATCATCACAGATATTCCCGAATACAGCAGTGATCCTCGTCCTGACTTTCTTATATTTCGTGAACGGGGTTGGGGTGGTTCTGAAGGGGCAACAGTAACGGCTTCCGAGGAGGGGATCTTACATTATTCAGGCAGCTATGGTACAGGCTACAATGTTTTGATCCACGAGTTTGCACATGGCATCCATTTACTCGGATTGAATACTTTTGACCCAACATTTGAGGAACGACTCAACACGACCTATAAGACAGCAATGCAGCGCGGATTATGGTCAGGCACCTATGCCTCTTCGGACATGAGAGAGTATTGGGCAGAAGGCACGATGGGGTGGTTTCTGCTGAATGGTCGTGGGAGTTTTTCTCATTTTGGTAATACGCGGCAGGCATTGAAAGCGTATGATCCGGGGCTGGCGGCATTGCTCTCCGAAGTCTATGGCGACACTGAATGGCGCTACACTCCCGTCACAGATCGTCTTAATCAGCCACATTTACAGGGCTTTGATCCCCAAGACTCTCCCGCCTTTGTTGGTTTTCCTGAGTTAGAAGCAGTTTTTCAACAACTGCGTGATCCCTACAGTGATGGCGGTGGTAGGTGGGTGGACTTGAAACCATATGATCCGACCCTACTTCCAAATCTAATTGAATCAATAACTTTTGGCCCTTACACGATGTTCGTTTTAGTCAACCTCTCTGGGGAAGATGTTTTGCTGTATAAAGTTCGTCCTAATGGCACAGAAAGATACCGTCTGCGGCTTCCTCCCAATTGGATAAGATATACGTCTGGCAGAGTCGGTCAGTTGTTGGTTGTCAAAGACTCTGATGGCAAAAACCTCGCGGTGTTTCAGGCTGAAAAGAAAATCGGACGGGCATTTATTACACCGGTACTTCATTTGATAACGCACGGACTCTCAAAAGTTTCAGGCGATAACCAGAGTGGTGTATCTGGCGCGGCTCTATCGAACCCATTTGTCGTTGAAGCGCGGGATCAGAACCTCACACCGCTTGAAGGGGTTTCGGTTACATTCACTGTTGCCGCAGGCGGTGGGACGCTTAGTGTGACGCATACCACGACCAATGCCAATGGCAGAGCCGAAAGCACGCTCACATTGGGGCCGAACTTCGGAACGAATACCGTCTTGGCATCTGCTGCTGGAGTTGCGGGTACAGTAACTTTTAACGCCGTGGCGGAGGCGATGGGGGACATCCCTGATCCGAACCTCCTCGCTGCGGTTCTGACTGCGCTCAACAAACCCGATAATGATCCGATAACTCCATCAGAGATAGCAACTGTGACCCGTATTGATGCAGAAAACGCCGGTATTACTAATTTAATTGGGCTTGAACATGCAATCCACTTGAGAGAATTGCATCTTTGGAAAAACTCGGTCAAAGACCTCTCACCTCTATCAGGTTTAACTAACCTGACAGGGCTGTATCTCGGCGGCAGCTCGGCATCAGATCTCTCGCCTTTGGCAGGATTAACCAACCTAGAATCACTGTTTCTTGACAGCAACGGAATCTCGGATCTCTCGCCTTTGGCGGGATTAACCAATCTGACACGGCTGGCTCTTGGCAACAACTCGGTCAAAGACCTCTCACCTCTGACAGGATTAACCAGCTTGAGGTGGATACGTCTTGCTTCAAACAACATTTCGGACCTCTCACCGCTGGTAGCGAATACAGGATTGGGGAGTGAAGACGAGGTTGATGTTCGGGGAAATCCCCTCAACTATGCCTCCATCTACACCCGCATTCCCGAGCTCCAAAGCAGAGGGGTTACAGTGGAGTTTGATACCCGCAAGGTGCAGAGGTTGCTGAAAATATCGGGCGATAACCAGCAGGGGACAGTTGACGCGGTGCTAGCGGATCCATTGGTCATTGAAGTCATGGATGAACGTAACACCGCGTTTGCAGGGGTTCCGGTGACATTTACTGTTACTGATGGCAGTGGCACGGTCAGTGTCACAAGCACAACCACCGATGAAAACGGCAGGGCACAAAGTACGCTGACGTTGGGACCAGACTTGGGACAAAACACTGTCTTGGTATCTGCCGCGGAAACTGAGATGCAGGTCATCTTTAACGCTATTTCCAGCCCGCCTACTGTCGAATATCTCTGGTCGATACCGGCGGGAACCAGTTTGATTCATGTCCCATTGAAGGTGACAGCAGTTGACGGGGTAGCCAAGACCATCACAACTATCTCGGATCTCTACGATACGCTCGGCGGTGCATTGACTGTCAATTTCCTCATGACCTATGACTCACAAGCTCAGGGCTTTCGCACCTATTTCGGTGTTTCGGACAGAGGCACGTCCGCAGACGTGGATTTGACTGATGAGATGGGGATACTTGCCAACTTGAAAACCGCAACCCCGGTTCGACTCACCGGCGATGCACTGGGGACTGGAGGCACAAGCACCATAACCCTAACCTCTGGACTCAACCTTGTGGGACTTCCATTGAACAATTCGAGCATCACCCGTGTGAGCGATCTGTTTACCCTCGAAGGGATTTTAGGCAATGTCCCTGTAATTATCCTGACCGAGGCAGGAGATTTCCAGTCCGTCGGACGCGCTGGAGATCCGTGGGATATACCCATCACGGGCGGGCAAGGCTTTATCCTGACCGCACAACAACCAGCAACAGTAACTATATCCGGTGAGGCATGGACCAATGCTTCAAACAGCACTGCCGCGCCCTCATTGGCAGGTATCGCGGGGAGAAATACAACTCCCGTATTAGCGTTAAAAGGTGTGGTTGTTGACGAAAGGACAGGCGCAAACGAGACGGGCTTCCGAGTAAGTGTCAAGAACCTTTCAACGGGTAGTGCCGTTACCGCTCTTACTGCACCCGATGAGGCAGGCTATCGACTTGCGGTTGTTGACATAGAGACCGGGCGAGCCGCTGCGATTGGTGATACGCTTAAAATCTCTGCACAGTCCCCGAATCCATTTATCGGTGTGAAGCCGTTGCGGTATACCATCACTGCCGACGATGTGAAGCAAAGCCTCATTCAGTTGCCAGAACTGGTTGCCTACGAAATACCTAAAGAGACTCAACTGTTAGCCAACTACCCCAATCCGTTCAATCCAGAGACGTGGATACCGTATCGGTTGGCAGAGGATGCTTTTGTTACGCTGACCATCTATGATCAGGGAGGTCGGATTGTCCGCACGCTTGAGGTTGGACATCGGATTGCAGCGGTCTACGAAGATCGGTCGAAGGCAATCTACTGGGATGGGAGAAATGATGTGGGTGAAAGGGTAGCAAGCGGTGTGTATTTCTATCACCTATCCGCAGGCGATTATTCCGCCACGCGACGGATGGTCATTCTGAAGTAAGATGCGGGGCAAGATGCCCCGCCGATGAGGGAGGTAGATCGCTGTGAATCCATTTTACCGAATTGCCATTGCGTTTCACATTTCGTTCTGCCTACTTCTTTCCCCGTTCGCTGTTGGTGATTCAGAGCAGGACCCTGCTCCATCCTCCGACAACGCCGAAAAATCCCACCTGATTCGCCAAATCACCTTTGACGGGATCGAACACCTAAATCGGAAGCAGCTAGCCAAGCTGATCGGTGTTGAAGCAGGACAACCCTACCTTCAAACCGAAATGGTCGCCGGACTTAATCGGGTGCTGGAAAAATACCGCGAAGACGGGTTTGTATTCGCCTCAATTGAACCCAAAGTTACGATCATCCCTCCCGATCAGGTGCACATCCGTCTCCAAATCCACGAAGGGACGCGGGCGCGCACAGGCGAAATTACGATTGAGGGGAATCATCTGCTTTTGACCGATGAGCTGCGTCGTGCGCTTGGTTTGCGAGAGGGAGCCCTTTTCAGCGATGCTGCTTTTGAGGACGGAATTAACAAAGTCCTAACTTTGTACAGCGAGCGCGGCTATCCCAAGGCGGAAATTGAACCGACCAACTTCCATCTGTCAGAGGAAGAGGGGAAAGTTGACCTGCGTCTGCAAATTCGTGAGGGAAATCAGGTTCGGATTGGAGAAGTGAAGCTGACCGGTCTACAGAAGACAAAGCCTGAAGTGGTCATCCGCGAGTTGCCGGTACAAGTAGGCGACGTTTTTGATCAGCGTAAAATCGATCAGAGTTTCCACCGCTTGGTGAACATCGGCTACTTCTACGAGGTCAGTCCAGCCCTGCTTGAGGAGGGCAAGACCCCGGCAGAAGTTGTTTTTAATGCGAAGGTGACAGAGGCACGGACCGGCAGGTTCAGCGGTGTCATCGGCTATGCCCCACCGACTACGGAATTTGAGGGGGCGCCACAACTGACTGGCGTGATTGAAGCGACGGAGACCAATCTCTTGGGGACGGGGCGGGGTGCAAATTTCCTGTGGAAGTCTGGCTTACTTCAGACATTAAAGATAGGTTACACTGAACCGTGGGCGTTTGGAAAGCCGATCAAAATTGGTGTCGAATACTCGCAGCTGAAACAGCGAAACCAGTTTACCGATGCTGAGTCAAATGAAAATGCCGCAGCTGTGACCGCTAGTGCCCGTTTCCGAAGATTATTTAAAGGTTCGCTAGGATTTTCCTATAAACAGATCGATTTTCCCACGAACGACCTCTTTCTTCCTGCCACCTCCCCTCCTGTCGATTTGCCGATCACAGATATGGCAGATTCAGCAGTGCAAAGCGGTGTGAAGTACGGTGTGACTTTGGGATTGACCCGCGATAGCAGGGATTACTTTCTGAACCCAACCCGTGGACGGCTTGACCATGTCGCGTTTGAATTTTCGAGAGGGGATTTCAGGCTGCGCAAGCTGTGGGTTGATCTGCGGGGTTACTTCCCGACATGGCGGCGGCAGGTAATTGCTATCGGTTTACACGGCGCGTCGGCGTGGGGAGATAACATCCCGCCGACGGAACTCTTTTATCTCGGTGGGGCAAATACCTTGCGCGGTTACGACGAAGATTGGTTTTTCGGACCCCGCCGCGTCTATGCAAACATCGAATACCGATTGTTGGTCGGACGCACATCACAGTTCTTTGTATTCACTGACTTGGGGGCAGTCACCCAAATAGATCAGCCTACCGTCTTCGATCCGCTCCGCGTAGGATACGGATTCGGCATGCGGCTTGAATCAAAGGGCGGACTGCTGCGGATGGATTACGGACTTGCCGAAGGACGCTCCGCTCTGGAAGGGAAAATCCATGTCAATCTCGGAACATCGTTCTAAATAAGTTGTCTTGACCTATTAGCTGTCAATGGTAGCTACTGTCAGTGATGATGCTTACCAGTATTACGACGGTTTTGATCATGATCTGAAATTCGCAATTTTTATTTTCTTTAGAGTTAAACTGTTAGTTTAACTCTAAAGTTTTTAAATTTTGCATTATGTCTATGCGTTCTAGTTGAGCAATCGGTTCGCTGTGGTCGTTAGATTGCTTGTCAGTGGATTCAAACAAACTCGCCGCGTTGTCAACCAACTGGTGTTTCCACTTCGACAGTTGGTCAGCACTGAGGTTGTGTTTGCGACACAATGCCGCTTGCGAACTTTGACCCATAAGTGCCTCTATAACAACTTCTGCCTTAAATTCAGGGGTGAATCTTCTCCGGTTTGCCATCGGAAATCTCCTTTCAATTAGGTTGCTAGTGTATCATAATCTTGGCTTAGGGGGTGGCCCTAATTTCCGATGGCAGTACACCTTTGACATTGACAACAAACGGTATGCAATGGCATCTAAGGTCGTGCGAACCAAAATGTGTCCGCTACCGGTGTGTCTAGTGGTGATGCGAACCCGACCAAAAAAGACAAAGACGTTTCGATACTTCCGTGTCTTTACCACCGACCTAACAATTGTACAAACTTTAATAAATCTTAACATGAGCCGAAAAAATAAATAGACTTTATTGTTGACAAGATTTTCCGGGTGTGCTATGCTATCTATATCCTTTAAAATGAAAGGAGGTGATCATTCTTGTTACCATCTAGTGGAATGATCAAGGGAGGTGCTGTCTTTTAGGAGACAGTGCTTCCCCATCAAGGGAGCTTTCTCTTAGGAGACGGTTCTTCCCTTGATCTCAAACTTAGATGCAGAGCAGGGCTGATTTTTTAGCCCTGCTTTTTTATTTTCACAAAAGAGGAGACGATTGATGATACAAACACCACCGGAGGCGGCAGTTATTCTTTTTGATGGGAAAGATCTCAGCAACTGGACGAAACTTGATGGCGGATCACCGGCTTGGGAGATCGCTGACGATGCGATGACCGTGACCGCCGGCGCGGGCGACATCGTGAGTCGGGAGCAGTTTACCGATTTTCTACTTCACCTAGAGTTCATGACACCTGATATGCCTGATGCAATGGGTCAAGCCAAGGGAAATAGCGGAGTATTCCTTCAGGGACGGTATGAAATCCAGGTCTTGGATTCCTACGGGATTGAGGTGCCGGGCATGGGAGACTGTGGCGCAATTTACAACCAATTTGCATCGTTGGTAAACGCTTGCAAGCCGCCGCTTGAGTGGCAGACATACGACGCGATATTCCGCGCCGCTCGCGTGAGTGAATCGGGAGAGATAGAAGAAAACGCGCGTGTGACTGTGCTGCAGAACGGAATTGTGATACAGAACAATGTCCAAATACAGGGTTCTACAGGTGGAGCGACGGACGACGATGCCGCAGCACCGGGACCCTTACGGCTGCAGGACCACGGCAACCCGGTAAAGTATCGCAATATCTGGATTGCGCCGCTTCCGCTGACAGGTTCCGACGTATACTAATGTGGCGCTGGGACGCTGCACCGCTCCTCAAGATGGAAGCGCGGAGTTTGTCGATTAGCCGTATCGTCCTTCGATATAGTCCGCCGTTTTTTCGTTCTGGGGTGTCAGGAATAGGTCCTCAGTGCGGCTGTGCTCGACAATCTCACCGAGTAGCATGAAGATGCACTCATCGCTCACCCGGCGTGCCTGCGCCATATTGTGTGTGACAATTAGGACCGTGTAGTGTCCCGCGAGTTCCAACATCAACTCTTCAACTGCTCGTGTCCCTTTGGAGTCAAGTGCTGAACACGGTTCGTCCATCAAAATCACCCGCGGTTTCAGCGGCAGCAGCCGGGCTATGCACAACTTTTGCTGCTGCTCAAGCTGTAGGGAGGTTGCTCTCACCTTTAGTTGATCTTTCAGATCGTCCCACAGGAATACCTCCCTCAACGCCGCTTCAACGATTTCGTCAGTCTCTGACTTCTTCCGTATGCGCTGTTCAGAGTGGACACGCAGACCGAAAATAATATTTTCGTAAACCGAGATTGGCAAAGGATTTGGACGCTGAAACACCATACCGACGTTTTTGCGAAGCTCCGGCAGTGAAACATCCTCATCGTAGATGTTTTTACCGAGAATTTCAACCTCGCCGGTCGTTGTGACATTGCCGTACCGTTCATTCACGCGGTTGAAACAGCGCAGCAACGTGGTTTTTCCACAGCCGGAGGGACCAATAAGCCCTGTTATCAAACCGTCAATAATCTTCACACTCACATTGATAAGTGCCTGAAAGTCACCATACCACAGGTTAAGTTGACGGGTTTCGATGCTGTGTCTTTTGTCTGCGCTCATCCAAAGGTTCCATTCACGTAATCATAGGTTAGACGGTTCGCCGGTGAGTCCGAGAAAATGACATCGTTGTCGTCGATTTCGATTAGCTCGCTCTCGAATATAAAGGCGGTGCGATTTGCCAAGCGACGCGCTTGTTGAACCAAATTAGTGACGAGGATAATCGTGATTTGCGATTGCAATTCTTTGAGGATATCCTCAATTCGCATTGTCGTCACCGGATCGATGGCGATCGAAAATTCGTCGAGACAAAGAATTTCGGGTTGGTGTGAGAGGGCGCGAGCGATAGTCAATCGCTGTTGCTGACCCCCGGACAGCTTTGTGCCAAGACTATTGAGGCGATCTTTAACCTCATCCCAAAGGGCTGCCTGTTGCAGACAACGCTCAACAAGTTCGTCTAACTCGCTCCGGTCGTGGATGCCCGCAGTTCGAGGCGCGAAAGCAACGTTATTGTAGATGGACAACGGTAAACCGACCGGTAGCGGAAATACCATCCCAATTTGACGACGCAGTTGGTTGACGTTTTTGACGCTTTTCACATCCGTGCCGTCGATTTTCACCAAACCGCTGACCTGTGCACTTGGCTCCAATTCAATCGTACGATTGATAGTTTTCAACAGCGTTGTTTTGCCGGATTGTGCAGGACCGATAACTCCGAGGATTTCATTCTCATAGACATCGAAAGAAATTCCCTTGAGAGCTTCTGTGTCCCCGTATCGGACGGTGAGATCGGCGATTTCAATTTTCTTTGTAGAGTTGGATATCTGTGTCAATGTCTTAAATTTTACCGTAATAGGAGCTACACGCTTCTGTTTGTAGTAGCGCGTTCATTGCGCGTCCGGACGGGCGATAAATCACCCTACTACAAACCTATGGATTTACTGTAGTTGCCCATTCCGTTTCACGAGAATCCCGATGAATCGGGACCTGTCCCGATTTTTCAGGGGTTCATCGGGTTTCGCCACGGATTTTAGATCTGCCTCCTACCACCGCTTTCGAGATCGCAGATACACACGCAGCACAATCGCCAACGCATTCACCATCAACACAGCACCCAAAAGCACAACCGCTGTGCCGTACTCTAAGGCTTCGGGAACGCCCGGCACTTGTGTCGAAAGTTGATACAGGTGCATTGAGAGTGCCATAAACCGATCTAATAGACCGTAAGCGAGAACATCCCCTTCAGAGATAGCCTTAAAAAATACTGCGCCAGTAAACATAATGGGTGCAGTTTCGCCCGCCGCCCGTGACACCTGTAAAATGACTCCGGTCAATATACCGCTGATCGAATTTGGCAGAACGATACCGCGAATTGTCTGCCACCGCGTCGCGCCGGTATTCCAACACGCCTCCCGGAACGCCATCGGCACAGCACCGAGTGCCTCTTTCGTGCTTGCAATGATAACCGGCAACGTCATGATCGCCAATGTGAGCGAAGCGGCTAAAACTGAGCGTCCCATCCTCGCAAAATACACGAAGGCACCCACCCCAAAAAGAGCATGGACGATACTTGGCACACCGGCGAGATTGACCACTGCGAGGTTGATTATGCGGGTGAACCAACTTTCGCGGGCGTATTCGTTCAGGTATACCGCTGCCAACACACCAATCGGTGCGGAAACGAGCAGCGAAATTATCACGATATAAATCGTTCCAAGCAGCGGTGCCCATATACCGCCGGCTCTCATCCCATTTGTGGGGTTCGTAAAAAAGAACTCTGGGGACAGAACCGGTGCCGCTTTGATAAATAGATAGACCACGATAAGGACAAGCGGCAAGACCATCAACAGCGTCATGACGAAGAAGATACCCCGTGCGATATTCTCCATCAGCTGTTTTTTACGACTCTGATCGGTTGCGGTGAACATCAATTGAGGAGTGACGATTTCTGGAGAGGTAGGGGAGGAATTTATATCTGCTGCCATGTAATTTCTCGAATGAGTGCTACGCCTTTTCGCGGATCCCTTTAATCACAAGGTCAGTGACAAAGTTCACGATAAATGTAATTGTAAATAACAAAACACCGATAATAAACAGCACACGATAATGATCACTGCCCACCGCTGCCTCACCCAACTCGGCTGCGATCGTGGCGGTCAGTGTGCGGACGGAATCGAAAGGGCTATTCGGCATATTTACCGCATGGCCTGTTGTCATTAGCACCGCCATAGTTTCACCCACTGCGCGACCAACACCCAGTAATACCGCTGCAAGCAGCCCATTCTTCGCTGTAGGCAGCAAGACACGATAAACCACCTGCCATCGCGTTGCACCGAGTGCTTCAGCCGCTTCCCGATACGAATCTGGAACCGCTTTGAGTGCATCCTCACCGATCGAGACAATAATGGGAACGCTCATCAGTGCGAGAATGATGCCACCGTTTAGCATCGTTAAGCCGATCGGCACGTTGAACAGCTCGATAATCAGCGCGTTCATCACCGTTAAGCCGATGAACCCCCACACAACGGACGGAATCGCCGCGAGTAGCTCAATAACGATTTTGAGGGTCTCCTTCAGCTTCGGTCCGCAAAATTCGGACACGAAGATAGCTGCCCCAAGCCCAAACGGCACAGCGATAACCATCGCTAAGGCTGTAACACTAAACGTACCGGCGATCAATGCCAATACGCCGTAACGTTTATTACTCACAGAGGTGGGATACCATGCGGAGCTTGTGAGAAACTCAACGATGTCCAATCCGCCAAAGAAAAATCCCATCCCTTCCCGGAAGACGAAAAAGAATATGCCAAAGACGAAGATAATTGCACTGATACCGCATAGGCGAATAATCCCTTCGATAACTGGCTCACACCAACGTCCCAGTTGGTGAAAAATGTTCACGATTGTTCGCATAATTAATGGGCATCCATGCTCATTGCTGGCCGACGGGCACATAACCCGTTTTCTCAACAATCCCCTGCCCTGTAGGCGAAAAGATCCAATCTAGGTAAGTCTGTTCCTGCGGTTCTGGTGTCCCAAGCGAATACATATACAGGGGCCTTGCGATTGGATACGTGCCATCAAGCACGCCTTGGGCGGTAGGACCATAGGCGGTATCACCGGGGGTTTGGGCAATTTTTAGCATCTTCACCTCTTCTGTGGCATATCCCATGCCGCTATAGCCAATTGCACACGGTGTATGGGCGACAAGTTCGACAACATCCTTAGAACCGTGTAGATCTCTTGAGCCGAGTTTATAGTCGCGATTCTTGCCAAGAACTGCCGAACGGAAGTAGACGAATGTCCCAGAATTTGATTGCCGGCTCACCCGAATAATCTCATCATTAGCACACTCGCTATTAGCGATACCGAGTTGAGACCATTCAGTTATGTCTCCACCTTCTCCGTAGATGCTAGCAAGTTGCTCTATGGAGATTTCAGCCAGCGGGTTGTCCTTGTGGACGTAAACAGCGAGCGCATCGTACCCGACGATGAACTCTTTCGGTGCTTCGCCTGTACTCTGCGTCACCCGTTCAGTTTCCGCCTCGGTCATTTGACGGCTACAATTTGCGATGTCTACCGTGCCGCTAACCAGCGCAGCGATGCCGGTTCCCGAACCACCGCCGGAAACTTCAAGAGACACATTGGGTTCGACGGTAGCATACGCCTCTGCCCACGCCTGTGCGAGATTGACCATCGTATCAGAACCCGCGTTCTGAATCACGAACTTCTCACTAGTCTCATCTTTCTTTGTACAACCGTATGAAAATAGACAGAATGCTACCGCAACGATAACGCGCAACACTTTATTAAACATCAGTTTCCTTTTCCTTCTCAACATCATCACCGAGAATTGCTTGAACCAATTCTCGGATGTGCGTGTCTAAAAATTGAAATGTGTTTTGGTACGCGGCTTGAACTTCCGCTTCAGCGCCTTCAAGCTTTGATGGATCTGGCACTTCCCAACTAATACGCACCGGTCTCGACGGCAACGACGGGATTGTCCTTTCCGCTTCCTCAGAGAGCGATACAATGATTGCGTAATCTTTGAGATCTAAGATCTGGCTTAAATATTTGGAAGTCTGACCAGAAATGTCAATCCCCTTCTCCGTCATAAATTGCACGGTTTTTGGATCGAGCGGTTGGGATGCCACACCGGCGCTACTGAACCGTATCCTATGCGATTCGATCGAATTGCCGATGCCGACTGCTATCTGTCCCCGGCACGCATCGTGCTCCGCAACGAACAACACGCGCAACACCTGCTGGTAGTCGTGTCTCAGGTCTTCACCGGTACATATATACAAAACTTCTTCACAAATATTGCTTGCCTGATTCGCTACGCGCTCCAAACAGCTGACAATCGTTACCAGTGGGACCAGTGCCTCTGATGGCAATTTGTTCTCAATATGTAATTGAATTAAATCACGATGAATTTCGTAGCGCAGGTTGTCTATCGCCCGTTCTTTTTCCCTTTCCCTTGTTGCCTTCGCCAATTCAGCATCGCCTTCGGTGAAGGCTTGCAAGGCGTTGCGGAGGTACGGAATTGCAAGGTTGGCAATATCAATGAGTTTGGGATAGGAAGCTAGTGCGCCCAAGTCGCTGACAGTCAAAAAACGCCGAGCCATCGCTTTCGCATAATCGCCGACACGCTCCAATTCGGTGTTAATTTTGATGACCGAATAAACAAAACGCATTTGAGTTGCGACGGGCAGGTGCTTAATCAGGAACCGCTGACAAAGTGATTCTAGCGTCTCCTCTAACTCATCAATATGCCGGTCCCTTAAGATCACAACATAAGCCGACTGCCGATCATTATGCTGAATCGCACCCAAACAGGTTTCCAACGCTTGCTCAACCAATTTGCCCATCTCAATTACATTGCTGCGGATCAAATCAATGTCCTGCTGCATGTTTTCTTCTAAGTGAGATTGCATAGCGCGCCCCCTCCAATTTTGTCAGATTCCAGCGTTCGCCATGATACATGGCAGTGTATCATAGCTGAGGGACAGGAAATAAAACATCCATTGCTAGAACCTAAAGAATGCCGTCAAACGCGGCATAATCGTCGCGTCCGGTTTGGCACCGTTATCCGGTTCATCGTAAAAGACAAAGACAAGATTGGGCATGATATGAAATCCCTCGAATGGTGTCCAATCTAGTCCAGCAATAATCATATTCGGTGCTGCTGTGCCATCAAAACGGATATAACCTTTATTCGCGGCAGGGCTTGGATCGAACAGCCTGTCAAACCGAGCAAAAGCCCATACCTTCTTTTCGATCAATTGCACCGTACCGAACACCGAGCTCACTAAAATGTTAAGGGCGTCCTTGCCTTCCTGCTCCCGCGCCTGATTGGCAAGCTGAACGCCGCCTCGAAATTGCTCCCGTTGATAGCCGAGAAAACCTTGTAAGGTGTACCATCTGCCCCGATCCACCGCATTCTCAAAATCGGCATATCCTTCAACGATAAAGCCTGTAACGGGCTTGAGCGCGAGCGAAAAAGCGATCTTCTTATTGCTATCAATTTCTGCACTTGTGCTCGTACCGTTTGCGAATATCAGGTGATAGCTGACCTTCTTTGATTTGTCGACATCGCCTTGTAGGGCTATACCGAAGTCGGAGCCGTTGCCCATTTTGTGCATGTGAAGTGCCGTTTCTGCAACGGAACGATAGCCCCATACCCTTTCAACATTCTTCCAAGTCGGATTGCTGGTTAACCCCACGTAAACATTCGTCCGCCACTCGGGTTTCTTCCATCTCAGATAGCCGTTTTTGAGAAATGGCTCGATTTTCTTGCGCTCTGTGGGAAACGCTGCGCCATTCATCTCGAACCGAAACCGTGTGGAAAATGCGTCCGACAAGTTCCTGTCGTAATCGAAGTAGGCGCGCCGATACTGGAATCCATTTCGTCCCTCAATATCAGTCTCGTGAGACTTCAGCACGTAGTAATAATCGCCAAAAAAGTAACCGCTAATCTTACCCGCATCTCCCCACGACACAGCGGAATTACTCAATAATAGACACATTAAAGGCAAAATGCCGCGTAAAAAATAGTTCTTCATTAGTCCTCCATTGGGTAATATTTTTGTTTAATGACATTCTGGTTAATCACTTAACACTACTCAAATAAAATATACCATAAATGTCACAAATTTGTCACAAAAAAGCGTGTCATGAAGCATGTCCCTGAAAAGGAAATTTAACTGGTAGAACTTACGCAGTTGAACACAGCTTTCTATCCTTTTTTTTCTTTTTATCTGCGAGAATGTCGTTCTCCCAAGAATCAGGGTTCTGCGAGAATCAGCGCAATCTGTGTCCCTACCTGCTCTTAGAGCTGAAGTGCGTAATTCCTAATCTGTTATTACAGTTCCCGAATCCGAATGTTGCGGAATTGAACGGGTCCATGATCGCCTTGCAACATCAGGGGCCCCTTGGGGGGATTGTCCTCAGCGAGTTGTCCGCCTGTCGGTCCTTCAATAGTCACATTATCGTGAATCTTGATCCCGTTTAAGAATACCGTCAGACTCATCCCCTTGAGCGTTGCATCCACCGTTTGCCATTCCCCGGCTGGCTTGCTCGCCTCGACATCTACATGCTTCTGATTATAAAGGGCACCATTTTCCGCAGGATACGAGTAAGTTTTGCCTAGACTGTCTAAAATCTGGATCTCATATCGTCCCCGGAGGTAAATACCACTGTTGCTATCTGCTGGCACCAGATATTCGATATGCAGTTCAAAGTCCCCAAACTCTTGCTCCGTCATGATGTCCACACCTTTATCGGTGTTGTCGAGGATACCGCCGTGAACAACCCACTTGTGCTCTTGGTCTGGATGCCGCATCCGCCAACCGGTGAGATCTGTGCCGTTAAAAAGTTGAATTGATTCGTTTGCCATAAATGCTATCTCCTTTGTTGTGAATTAAATTACGCTTATTAGAGGTCGTTCTAGTCAATGAGCGGACCTCCACGCTTCCCAAAGCGTGAGGGCAAAATAACTCCGTCTGTATTATCCATCATCTATAATTAGCCATCAGCCGCCGGGGATGTAAAGCGTTCGATCTGCAACGGGTAGCGTCACACGGGCACCACCCTGCAAGTGCGAATGCGCGATACCAAATTGCGCCTCCACCGATTGCATCGTTATGTCGATATTTCCTGTAGTGCGCTCGCCCGTTTCGATCTCACGGATAATGTTGCGAATCGTGCACACCGTGGGACTCTCACCGGTCGGCTTGATAATCTGTTCATCAACGGCAGCCCCACTCTTTGCGCTGCGACGGACGCAAAAAACATCGCCATTGTCCCATGCGTAGGCGTGTCCTTCAGTACCGTGTACATCAATGTTGAATGGACCAGATATGGGTAGAAAAATCCCTTCGGTGTCGTTGTCATAGCCGATCCGGAAGAATCCGACCATCGGGTCAGCAATCTCTTCCCCCGCGGGTGGTACAAAGCAATGTCCTTCCGAGTCATACTTCGGATACGCGCGGGGACGTTGATCCGCATTTGCAGCCAGTGGTTCGCCCCGCTGTACAAGGCTTCCCTCCACCCAAATCGGCATCGGATCGCCAAGTAACATGGATACGAGGTCAAGCGTATGCGGGTGGTGCTTGATGATGTCAGTATAACTCGACATCACTGCATAGCGAGGTTCACCGATACCTCCTTGAGCGATGGCATCGCGCAACCGAATGTAGCCGTCATGGTGTCGGCGCATCGCTCCCCAGTTAAAGGCAACGTCATTCGCCTTACACGCATCGGCAATGCGGTCAGCTTCTGCTAATGAAGCACACAGTCCCTTCTCGGAATATATCCCTCGCACCCCATGCTCTGCCGCAAAAATAATCGGTTCAGCGCGTGCGAATGATGGCGTGGTCACACTCACAAGGTCCGGCTTTTCCCGCTCAATCATCTCGCGATAATCGAGATACGTGTTGGTGATGCCGAACCGATCGGTGAACCGTTTCAGCCGTTCCTCGCCACGATTGGCAACAGCGACCACCTCGGTCTGTTCAATGGCGGCATAGGCACTAAAGTGGCCATAAGGGCTTGAAAACTGGTTAACGGTGAGTTCGTCTTCAATTAGGCCGCCCATACGACCTGTACCGATAATAGCGACACGGTATAAATCCTTCATGGTCTCTCCTTTTTAACGGGTATTAAAGTTCTAAATCGAGACGTAAGAATCCCTTTCTAATCAAGATATTATAGCATAATTGCAGCAGGATAGTTCAGAAATAGGTTGCCACTTTCACCAAATTTTGGGTTGTATAAAAACCTTCAAATCCAGCACAATTAGATGATTTCTCCAAACGATCCTGATTTCCATGGAGCTGGCTATACCCAATTATCATTCACTACTGGTTGATTTGTCAACTTATATCACACTTGCTAATGCTGCTGAGATGTGGTATTCTCATCATGTTATTATAGCATTTTTCAGAAATGGAGGCATCCACTATCATGAAACCCGTTCGTTTAGGATTTATTGGCCTCGGTCATATCCCCACCCGGGCACACTTGCCAGGCCTTGCGCCATTGGTCGAAGCCGGCGAGGTCACTTTGCAGGCATTCTGTGATATCAATGAAGAGACTGTAAAAACAAATGCTGCAACCTTCGGGGCACAGGCAGTCTACACCGACCACCATGAAATGTTGGACAAAGAAGACCTCGACGCAATCTATCTCTGTATTCCACCGACACTCCACACAGACGAAATCCTCATCGCAGCGGACAAAGGGTTGGCTATCTTTGTCGAGAAGCCGCAAACGCTCGATATGGCACAAGCCGTTCGGTTCGAGGCCGCTATCCAAAAAGCAGGCATCGTCTCCCAAGTCGGCTTTATGAGTCGTTACTATCCGTCAGCGGAAGAGGTGTGTCGGAGATTGCAGGAGCGCACCTTACGCCACGCTTTGGTGCAACGTCTCTATAGCGGCAATCCGATCCGCTACTGGACCAGTCGCTTTGAATTATGCGGCGGTTCATTTGTCGAAAACACGATCCACACGGTAGATCTGCTGCGATACTTCTTGGGAAATATCGAAGCTGTATCTGCTTTCTACGTCGAGCGCAAGCCCGGCGAAGGACCTGAGCCGATGAACATGCCACATGTATACAACGTCAATTACCGCTTTACTAACGGTATAACTGCCAATGTGAGCGTTTCGCGGGTGTTGACAAATGTGAGCGTTTCACGAGGGCAAGTTATGCTGGTCAGCGATGATTCGCTGATTGAGTGGTCTGCACAAGAGGTTGTGGAGAATGGCGAAACTGTCTGGGAAACGACGGAGAGCGATAACGCTTTTGCCTTGCAAGCACAGGCTTTTATCAAAGCTGTGCGTTCTGGCGATGCTAGCATGATGCGGAGTTCCTATGCCACTAGCATAAATAGTCTGGCAGCGGTGCTCGGCGCGAATGCGTCGGCGGCACGAGATGGCGACGTCATCCGACTAGAAGACTTTACCTAATCTTGCGGGCAATGCCCCACGCCTTTAGGGTGGGACTGTAGTCCGCCAATCTCCGTTTGTTGTGTAAAGAATGGTTGATTTTGTATGTAACATAAGGTATACTTATCTTGTCTTTCGTGGGAGAGGGTCGCGCCACCGCCCGGTGGTGTCTCCCACACGCCTTGAACCGGGTATGACAGATAGAAAGACAATTCCAATGAAAACCTACAAGTTCAAGTTGTATTCTAATCACGGTAATCGTGAATTGCAGCAGACGATTGATAGCCATGCTCACGTGTGGAATCATTTTGTAGCCTTGTGCCGTCGGTACTACGGTATCTACGGCAATTATCCGGGCAAGAAAGTGCTGATGCGGCACTTGACAAGGTTGAAAAGGCTATCCCGATTTGCTCATTGGAACTTGCTACCGAGTCAATCGTTGCAAGAGGTAATAGACCGACTGGATAAGGCATACACTAAAATGTTTGCTGACCGCAAAAGCGGTAAGCGTTCGGGGCTTCCACGCTTTAAGAAACGCTTCAGATACAAGTCTTATACCCTCAAACAAGCGGGTTGGAAACTACTACAGAGTAACTATATTCGTATCGGCAAGCGGATATACCGCTATTTCAAGAGCCAAGACATACTTGGCAGGCCCAAACGGTGTACGGTTAAGCGTGACAGCGTTGGAGACGTATGGATAATCATCTTGACAGATTATGTAGAGATACCCTTGAATCGACCGACGACGGGTCACAGCGCGGGGTTCGATTTTGGACTCAAGCGGTATCTCACCGGGTCTGACGCCAACGACTACGACTCTCCACTATTTTTCAAACGGAGTCTCAACGCTATCAAACACGCCAACCGCAACCACTCACGAAAGGTTAAAGGTTCAAACAACCGTGAACGTGCGAGACTCAATCTTGCACGGAAGCACCGTAGGATAGCGAACCAGCGACAAGATTTCCACTGGAAGTTGGCGCATGAACTGACAGACAACTATGATTGGATTTCACTGGAGACGCTCAACCTTAGAGCCTGTTTTAAAAGTAGGTGAGACGGTCATCTTTTACCATCTTAAGGGCAAAACCAACCGATTTTGAGGGCGTTTACCCGTAAAATAACAACTGTCAGAGATTAATTTGGCTTTTTCAAACAGGTTCTTAAGGGCATGAAAAGTCTTTGGGGGCGTAAGGTCTCTGATTTGGGGTTCTATGACTTCGTGGAGAAACTGAAGTACATTGATTCTAAGAAACAGAATCGTGAAGTCCGATTCATTGATAAGTGGTATCCATCAAGCCGCACCTGTCACGTCTGTGGCACCGTTAATCAAGCGTTGAACCTTCGTGATAGAACATGGCAATGTCCAAATTGCCACACAGAATTGGATAGAGACCGCAATGCGGCAATCAACATCCATAGGGTAGGGGCATCTACCCTCTCAGAAGAGGTCGTAAGTCCCAGTTCACCGGGCTAACTTCGTTGATAGAGCAATTCGACATCCTATTGGGAACGGAGGAGAATCCCCACCCTTTAGGGTATGGGAGTATGTCAATCATATTTATCTTAGCCACGTCGCAAACACCATGTACTGACTATGCACCTTATCCTCAGTAATCGGATCCGAATCGAACTGCCCCTTCACCGTTGCCCCGATCTCAAAGTTATCCGCGAGCTTGTGGCGGATCGTTGACTCCACTTCCAGCTGATACGCGTTAAAGTCAATCTCTGGTTCAGCCGTCACGTTCGTCTGGGTCTTCCAGAAGCCCACCTTAAGATACGAAGTCCAACCAAACGTCGTCGCGTCCGGCTCATCGATACCGAGCACCTCTTTGACTGCGGTTCGGGCGGTATAGTTCCCTGCACCAAACTGAACCTGTGCATCGCCAATCTTAATTGCACCGGGGGTTAAGAAGTAGCCCATCTGCACCTCACCGGCAATACTGCGGTGGTCGTCGCGCTCAAACTCGACAAACACCTCGAGGAACTTATACCCCCCATCGATGCGAGCGTTCACAATCTCACTTACCACTTCATCATTCGCTGTCTGACGTGTCAGGTAGATCGCACCAAACCCGTTAATCTGCTTCAAGGGAGTCCCGACCGTTACCGCGGTCGTCGAATTCGTGTTCTGACCCGCAAGCGAGAACGTCACCGACGACCGTTCCGTGTTTACCGTATCGATCTGTGCATCTGCACTCAGTGCAAGCATCAGCATCAAAAACATCAAAAACATACGTTTCATTTTTTTCTCCTTTTTGATTTTTGATTCGTGTCGATTCGTGTCGATTCGCGGATGTCCTCACTCTATACAGGAACCGCATACCCCGCAGGCCAGCGATAACCCAAAAGCGTTTTGTTATACCATTTCTGATAGACATTTCCCCATGAATTGTTCTATAATATCGGTCTGAATGTCTCAGCCACTCAACTCCCTATGAAATGAGGAAGCTATGAACCGAAGCCTCCCCGAAATTACAGAAAGTGTCCCCGAACTGAAAAAGCGGCTCAGAAGTGAATCGGTCGGTTATAAAAAACAAAGGCTCACCGCTCTATACCTTTTGCAAAGTGGTGAAGCGAAGACTCGCCAACAAGTTGCAGCTTTAATTGGGGTTGATAGAAAGACCATAGGTCACTGGTTAGATGCCTACCAAGCGGGGGGCATCAACCAGATGCTATACCGCCGCTATCCCCCCGGCAGAGTGCCTTTGCTTTCGGAGGCACAGTGCCATGAGTTACGTGCAGAACTGGATAAGCCTTGTGGCTTTAGTAGCTATGGAGCTATCCAACAATTTATCGCCGACACCTACCAGGTTCAGATGAGTTATAAAGCGGTTTATTCACTCATTCACGATAAATGGGGGGCAAAATTGAAAGTTCCCCGTAAAAGCCATCAAAAAAAAACGAGACACTAAACGAGACCTTTGTTTCGACCTTTCAATCCCAAGTCGAGACGGCTATTTCAGAAAAACAGAGTCCGTCGGTTCGGTTGTTCTGCCAAGATGAATCAAGATTTGGCATTTTGCCCGTTGTCCAAAGAAGAATCACCGCCTGTGGTGTCAAACCCATAGCAACTGTTGATTATCAGTATGATTGGTTTTATCTCTATGGAGCGGTCGAACCGCGCACCGGCGACCGATTTTTCCTCCAACTCCCCCGATTAACCGGAGAGTGCTTCCAAATCTTCATTGATGAGTTTTCAGCGACTTTTGCCAATACCTTGAATATAATGGTTCTGGACAATGGTCGATTTCATCATGCAAAGTCGCTGGTAATTCCTCAAAACGTGGTGCTGATTTTTCTGCCACCCTACAGTCCGGAGTTGAATCCGATTGAACGACTCTGGCAGGCTATTAAACAGAAACTCTTTACCCACACCTATCAGACATTGGACCAAATGCAACAGCAGTTAAGTGGGATTCTTGGCACCTTTACCAAGGACGCTGTGGCTAAAATCACTGCTTTCTCATATTTTATCAACACCGCTAATGCGATATAAACTTACAGAAATGGTATTAGTATCAAACCACGCACGATTTTTGTTCAAACGGACCATATCCCCCTGATTCCCTCCAAACAATCCATCGCCGACAACAATTCCCACATGACCGCCTTTGATGGCGCCGGGACCATAGACCGCAATCGCACCATCAATGCAACCGCATGCTGTTCCCCAATTCTCGAAGCTGACCGCGGCTGATGAACCGGTGCCCGCAATGCCACATTTTTTCATGCACGCATTGATGAAATCAGCGCACCATGCTTGCCCACCGGCAGAATCGTCGGGGTTGATGCCGAGGAATGGCTCAAGCCGGTCGCGATCGTCGCTCTCGTTCAGGCCCTCCCACTTCAACGCTTCGACCAACCACGGCGGCTCCGCGCCTTCGAGGTCTATCAAGCCGTCTTCCGTCTCAACGGGTGTATCTTCTTCCAAATCCTTGGCGTTGCTGTAGATCCCATCGAAGGCCGAGTGAATCGCCTCTGTAAAATGCTTGCCTATCTCGATATATTGTTCGACCGATAATTTCATGGTGTCTCCCCTCCGTTTCCGTTTTTCCTCTCGGCCCGCTTTTAAAAAAATAATTAACGCTCGCTCCTATCCAACCCAGCGGAGCGTCTATCAGAATTCCGACTAACGTCGACGTCAGATACGACTTGCCAAAAAACCAGTCCGACACGAACAATGCCCCGGTCAAAAGGATGGCATAGAGAAATATCCCGTAATTCGTTACTGTTGAATCGTGTTCGTCCGATCTTCTTGCCATGATGCAAAAATAGTAACACACGATTCACCATAAAAAAGGTTCACTAGTGACCCCACTAGTTACCCCTAAATGCGGTCAAAAATATGGTATAATAGGGGTATGCGAACCCCTCTTAATAACATCGTTAAACTTCGGCTTAGCGACGAACAATTGGAGCTTGCACGCAACCTCTCCCACAGGCACAATGTCTCAATCGCAGAAGCCATCCGCGTGTGCCTCGACCACTACGTCATCCTCGACACCGAACGTGCAGACCGCCACCACAAAGACAACGGCAAAAAAAAGGGAGCCAGACCGTTTAACAGGTCCGGCTCCCCTTTATAGAATGCAAGACTGCTAATCTCCCGAACACCAACCCCTAACCAACTAATTCGACAAGCTAAGCCACAAAACGCCAAACAATAATACTCCGGCGAAAGCACCGACCCCCATCCCTCTTTTTAAAGCCTTTTTTCGACGCGATTCTATTTCGTTTTTATACGCTTCCATGTATAACCCAACATACTCGCGCGTCTTTCCTGTAAACCGTTCAGACGGTATCGTTACCGTCTTAGGTCTAGCCCCCATCCACGGCACAGCTAAGCAGCCCCCGCCCGCGAGCAAACAGCCCGTTGCGATTGTGCCATGTTCAATGTCAGGTCCGGGAGCAACACTTGTGCCGGCACGGGGACCAATGTTAGCAACCGACGCTACCACACCATCAGAAACACCCGAATCCTCATAATTTCCGCCCCGCGCATCACTTTCGTCTTCAACCACGGCTCCAACCGCTATGACAATCGCCGCAGTCGTAAAGAACCCACCGCCGATACCGCCAACCCTGCCCCTGAACTCCCACGGGCTGCTCTTAAAGTCATGCTTCACATCACGTTCGGCTGCCGCTTTCGCATCAGAATCCGCAACAGGCACATCCTCCGCTGCATCGCCACTGGGCACTATCGCCGCAATAACAATCAGAACAACGCCTACGATCCGCTTCAGAATATCCATAACATTCCATCCTCCTTTCCACCTTATTATACACAAAAACCGCCATCCAGTTCACTTTTTTCTTGACAGGATTTGTAAGTTTTGATAAACGACCCATACTGTCGGATCTCCGTGATTCCGGTGCTATCGAGCAGGACGCGGATCTCGTCGCGTTTTTGTATCGTGAGGATTATTACGACGAAGCCACCGATGACCAGAGCATCGCTGAACTTATCATCAGAAAACAGCGAAAGGGGCAGACCGGCACCATTCGCCTAGAGTTCAACAAAGCCCAAATGCGGTTCGCGAATCTGACTGTATAGCAGAAGTCAGTTATTGCCGGGCGCATCTCATAAGGTGCCCATTAGATGACGATCTGCATTAACTACATCTTGTTCTTCTTCTGTGAACCGGCGGGGTGGTAGTACGGTTCTAACAACAGATGTGATTTGGCTGGATCAGCAGCGGTACGCGCTAGCAGTTCAGCTGACGGTTCGCAGCGGGGCCAATTGACCATGTATGAAGGACCGTACTGGTAAGACAACCACACATCTCCTGCGCGAGTTGTCGGTTGGAATGCGTGAGAGAGGTTCTCGGTAAACAAAACGCCCGATCCAGCACGTAATGGGATATTCTGTAACGGCGCAATTGCGTTCAGATCCGTATGCTCATAGGGGTGTGGCAGGCTAGCTTTGTGGCTGGCAGGGATCGTGCAGAACGTCCCATCTCCATCGAAAGTGTCAGTCAACGCAATCAGGCAGGTAATCATCAGACAACGGAATTGACCATCTCCAAAGCAGCGGTAGCGGGCATAACGTCTCGGATCTGCACCGCCGCCTTGGGTGAGTTGGCTGCCCTTTCCCGGTGTTCTGAATATTGCCCGTGAGCCGACGAGACGGTATTGGTGTCCCCAGATAAACTCCTGCACATAATCGAGGACACGCGGCAGTGCCATGGCATCCTCAACGGTGTCCCCTCCTTCAATGACGTTGACTAGTTCGCAGCCATCGGGACCGTCTGGCAAGAGCGTTATATTTTCCGGTGTTGCCACCCTAATCCTTGACAGAGTATCCTGCGCCTGCCAAACTTGGTCGGGGTTCAGGAGGCCCTCCAGCACGAGGTAGCCGGCAGTGTCGAAGAAATGCTTATCTTCAGCGGAGGTCTCAGACTCACCGAGACCAATCTGCAAGTCAAAGACATCTTCTTCTGTGGCGGGTTTCATGGAACCTACCTTCCGATTTCTCAGGAATGATGTCCATTTTCAACTCATCGAGACTCATGCTAACGGACATCGGTTTCAGCTGCATGGGCAAATGGGGGAGGTCCTTGGATAAGTTCGAGCCGGCGCGGAGTTGCACGCTGCTCAAAACCTTTGGCTGTCATTGCCAAGCCGTGCCAAGTGCAGTGAAACGCCGGGGCGTAGGAGTAAAATAGGGTTCGACGCACCTTTGAACCGCGGTTTTCCACAGCCCCGTGGGATAGGTCTTCGGAGAAAATAATAGCATCACCGGCTTTACACGGCAGCGGCTGCACAAGCGGATGAGTAGGATCCGGAATCTGACCTACGAGCGGGTTAGTGAAGTTGCTCTTGTGGCTTCCGGGGATAACAGCAAAACAACCGTCTGTGACATCAACGTCCGTCAACGCATACCCAATTTTCACACTTACGCACTTGAACGCTCCATCTTGGAAAGCATACTCGCTATAAGGCAGTAACTCCGCATAACCGTGATGGAAGCGAAATGCCCCTCCACTGTTCCGTGACATAAAGCTGGCTGCATCCAGCCGGCTTGGCTCACCAATCATCTCCTCAATATAATGAAGCGTCTGGGGCAGGTCAATGAGTTCCTCAAAGGGACCGCCATAACGGAGCACCTCACAGTCATAATCCCCCAAACCGCCCTTCGGCGGAGCACCCGTCTGGGCGTAGACATTGTCCGAGGCGCGATATTTCCTTGCCACGCCCAAGGCTGCTGTCCGACTATCATCAAGCGTTTCAAGGTAATCAATCGTCTCGTTGAGTCGCCGACGCACATCGGGGGACAGTACTCCGCGCACTACCAAATATCCATGCAGGTCAAATAGGTATCTTTCTTCCCGTGTCATATAATATACTCCTAATTTGCATGATCCCTGTCAAAATGCGACACCATTGGAGACATTTTAGCCTGTCTCATCGAAGCCGCTTTCAACCAACTTCGATAGTGCTTCAACAGCTTCTTCCTCGTCGGATCCTTCCGCCCGAATCGTAAGTTGAGTGCCGCGGCTTGCTGCTAACATCATGATTCCCATGATACTTTTTGCATTGACCTTCATCAGCCCTTTTTGGATGTAGATGTTGGAAGAGAATTGATTCGCCGTTTGAGACAGTACGCCAGCGGGACGGGCATGCAAACCGAGCGCATTGCGGATTGTCACCAATTGTTCAATCATAATGATCTTCCTTATCGGCTGATGGAGCTGTTAAATTACCTTTGACTTTGTTGGCTCCAAAATTTCACGATGAAGCGTTGTGTGCTGCCATTCGTCAAGCACGGTTTCATCGTTCTGCTCTGCTATTTCTGCAATGAGGGATTCATTGAGTTCTTTCGCTGCGTGAAATCCCAACTTTTGTCCCCAGAGATTCATCGCTGCAGCTTCGATTAGGTTTGAGATATTTCGACCGGGTGCCACAGGAATGACAAGGTATGGTATCCGTTCATTGTGAAAACTATAAACCTCCTCATCAAGTCCCGTTCGGTTGTACACCTTGTTTTCGTCCCAATGTTCCAGTGTTACGACCAGTTCAACTTGTGTGCGATCGCCGACCGCGGTGACCCCAAAGAGTCCAATCACATCGACAATCCCTAACCCCCGGACCTCCATGTAATGCTTCACCGGTTGGACACGCATCCCGAAAACGCGGTGACCGGAGACCCGTTTCAAAAGAACAGTGTCGTCTGCAATGAGCCGATGGCCCCGCTGGAGGAGTTCCAAGGCACATTCGCTTTTGCCAATTCCACTTTCGCCAAGGATTAAAACGCCAACCCCAAACACATCAACCAAGTTTCCATGAACATGCTCCGAGGGTCCGAATTCATCTTCAAGGAACAGCAGCAGCCGGGTTGTAAAGATCGTAGATGATAGCCGGGTCGTCAAGATTGGTATATTGGTCTGATTGCCAATAGCGACTAGTTCTGACGGAACTGGTAAGCCACCTGTAACAACCACGCACGGAAGAGCATACGAGAAGAATTTCTGTAAAACTTCCGCGCGCTCCGAAGAAGGGAGGCTTTCTATATATGAAATTTCACCCTGTCCCAAAATTTGAACCCGTTCATATCCGAAGTGGTCGTAATGCCCACACAGCACAAGGCCCGGGCGATTCGACTCCGCTGTTTTGAGTGCACGATCCAACCCATGATGGCCAGCCGTGACCTCAAATTGCAACTCGTAACCTGCATATTTGATTAGCTGACGCACCGTCATTATATGGTCTAGCATTTGATTATTCCTTTGGTGGATTAATCTAATCAGTGTGGTGACTTAAGAGGGAGTGGTCAGTTACCCCGCCCTAAAGGACGGGGCTTCCACTGCTAGGAATTTGGTGAAGAATCGCCCAATAGATTGGGACAGGCTACGCTCGGAGGGGAATCGGACCGAGCATATATGAATTGGTCGGACTTGAACTGTCGTTCAGTGAGACACCTCCCCCAAACACCTCTAGGCAAATTGAGGTTCGACCCATCCATATTCACCGTTATCATCTTCGTAGATAACGTTGACCTGTTCCGTCTGTGCGTTTAAGAAAAGCAACAAGGTATCTCCAGAAGTCTGAAGCTGCATCACAGCTTCCCCTACGCTCATCGGCTTGGCAGCGAATTTTTCGGGAGCCATGAAGTGAGGTGCCGGCATATTTGATGGATCATCCGTATCGGATTCTGCCAGCGTACTGTTTCCATTACCACTTAACTGCATTGCGACCTCACGTCGAGGCAAACGCTGGCGCCGATCCTTAATTCTCTCTTTATGGCGGCGAATCTGCGTCTCAATTTTGTCTATTACATCGTCTAGCGATGAGAAAACATCGTGCGTTTCACCCTGGGCATGGAAGGTCGCTTTACGTGTTGCAAGCATAATTTCCGTTCGGTAACGGTTTTTCTCCACCTCCATAACCACCTGAAAATCGATAACGGGATTAAAAATTGCTTCGATTTTCTTAGCACGCTTCTCAATGTAAGTTTGAATATCGTCTGTAATTTCAAGGTGACGGCTCGTAAGATGGATTTGCATGACTTGGACTCCCTTCTTTGAATTATAGTAGATTTTAGAATTAATGAGACACTCCCAACCGGTGCGGTTAGAAACCGCACCTACCGGGTCTGGGGGAATCGGCAAATCGTTAATTACCCTACCATTTCCGTTTCCTTTTAGGAGATGGTAAAATATTAAGCTCCTCGCGGTATTTGGCAACAGTTCGTCTTGCCGTATGGATCCCTTGCGCCTCCAATGCATCAGAGATTGCCTTGTCACTCAACGGTTTCGCTGCATCTTCATTTTCAATCATATCCTTAATCTTCTCTTTGACTGTAGTTGCAGCGATATTTGAGCCGGAATCGGTCAGGAGTTCACCGCTGAAAAAGTATTTCAGCCTGTAGATACCTTGGGGAGTTTCGACGTACTTATTCGACGTGACCCGGCTGACTGTTGATTCATGGACACCCGCCATATCTGCTATCTGCTTTAATACTAAAGGTTTAAGTCCTTCAACTCCTTGCTCCAAAAAATCTGCTTGTATCTCAAAAATTGCCTCCGTTACCCTGGCAATCGTTTGGCGGCGCTGCACAATACTTTGTAACAAATCCCTTGCCTGAGTTCTGCGAACCTCTAGCCACTCCTTCGTATTGGCATCTAGACTTTTGTTGCCATTCATCATCCAATCCACATAGACGGGGTTCAAACGCAGTCGAGGCATACCGTCGTCATTGGTGATAACTCGGTATTTCCCATCAATGTTTTCAATTGTAACGTCAGGGATGATCGTTTCAGGTACCCTTGGATCTCTCGGATCGGAGAAATGGCGACCCGGATAGGGATCCAAAGTACCAATTAGTTCCCGCGCTTCTACAATTTTGCTGATTCGCTCCTCAAGTCCTTGGGCGATACGCTGGAGATGATTATCCGTTAAATCCGCCCAGTGGTGCTTGATAACCATTTCTGCCAGTGGATTCTCGATTTGTGCGGCCCTCATCTGGGTGAGAAGGGTTTCCGAGATGGTGCGATAAGCGATTCCGATCGGCTCAAAATTGTTGTGAATAAAGTGCAAGACAGCCTCTACCTCAGCCACATCGCAGCCGACAGCGGATGCAATATCTTCGAGGGTGATGTTGTAGATATTGAGTTGACCATCTTCCTTGTTGACCGTGTAAGTCTGTTCATCCGCTGCATCGGTTATCAGCCAGCAGCTATCTTCTGATTTCACAGTAATGGTCGCATCTTGAGAAAGCGAAATCTCGTCGTTTTCAAATTCCTGACGCAGCCCTTTTTCGATTACTTTGTGCAGGTACTCTGAGAGCACCTCATTATCTAGATCGCTTTGGAACAATGGGTTAATATCGAACAGAGGACCGGTCCGCAACTGACCGTTATCATCGAGATTGCCAATAATCTGCTCACCAATTCTCCGCTCCATTTCCGAAAAGGGGGCAACACTAAGTTGTTCCATCAGAAAATCGTGCAGCGACTGGAAACAAGCGATATCAGAGGGACGCTGGTCCTCATTGTTCTCCCAATGCTCAAACTCTCCACTTTCACCTCGATGGAAGGAGTCATCCAGAAAGTCCTTCCAGTCAAAATCTGGTTCTGTATCCTCACGATCGATAATTTCTTCGGGTTCATTCCATTGAGTATCCGGATCGAGTCCTTCTAAATCAGTAATTTCCTCAAGCTCGGCATCCTCCGATATCTCCTCTAAGAGCGGATTTTGCTCCAATTGCTGACTCAAATGCTGCTTCAGATCCAGCCGTGACATCAGAAGTACCTGGATCGCTTGCTGTAGCTTGGGTGTCATGACCAGTCGCTGCTGTAAGTTCGCGGTATGTCTCATTCCAACGTTCATGACTCGATCTCCTCAAATGATTGCGTTATATCCGAGGCCGTCGCAATTCAAAATTATGTCCTAAATACTGTTCCCTAGCAATCTCACTCTCAACAAGTGCCTCCGGGGTGCCGCTTAATGTGATTTTTCCATCGGTAATCAAATACGCACGGTCGACGATGCCTAACATTTCCGAGGCATTGTGGTCTGTGATTAAGATGCCAAGATTCCTATCGCGTAAGTGTAAGATGAGTTGTTTTATATCTTGAACTGCAATTGGATCTATCCCTGAAAATGGCTCATCCAATAAAATAAAAGACGGAGATGCTGCCAACGCTCTTGCGATTTCAGCACGACGACATTCCCCACCCGAAAGGGTATACGCCTTGCGATCTGCTAACTCAGAAATGCCAAGTTCTTCCATCAGCTGTTCACTTTGTGCCCCACGCTCTTCTTTAGGAATATCGCGCACCTCTAAAATGGCTTCGATGTTCTGCTTGACCGTCAACTTCCGAAAGATAGATGTTTCTTGGGCGAGATAACCGATGCCCCGTCGGGCGCGCTTATACATCGGCAGAAATGTGATGTCCTCATCATCGTAGACAATTTGCCCTGCGTTGGGACGGATCAGTCCAACAACCATGTAAAACGTCGTTGACTTGCCCGCGCCGTTAGGACCCAGCAAGCCGACAATTTCACCCGTCTCAACTTCAAGGCTGACTCGATTAACCACAATGGGTCCACGTCTTGTATAACTTTTAACGAGTTCATGGGTTTGAAGGATCGCCACTGCTTTCTATCTCCTCTTCCTCTTGTGATTCTTCTTGTGAATCCGACTCAGATACCTTTTGGGACTTTACGCGAAATCGAACCTTTATATTGCCCTCCCCAGAGCGTTCACCGGTGCGCCGGTTATACCAAAATTTATCTGCTTCCAACCGATCCTCATTTTGGAGAACAACGACATCATCGTGAAAGTATATAATATCGGTGAGGTGGTTCAAGGTCGCGTGGGCACACGTGACGAAAATATCCCCGTCTCGAAGTTCAACGTTTCCTTCCGCAACAGTTTTGACTGTTTCATTTGTTTCAACGTTTTCGTGAATGGTTACTTTGTCTGCATTCAGGAAGCCATCTGGTCTTTCAATTTGAACGTTACCAGTAAAAATTGTCAATCCTTCTTTTTCACGTTGCTCAAAGCGATCCGCGTGTTTTACATTGATTACCTCTTCTTCTGAACCTGTTTCATCGCTCATTTCTTCCTGTTGCGGTAGGGAGGTCTCTTGTTCATCGGCTGGGTACGCATAGTTGTTGAGCAGAAGAACACTAAAGAGCAAGCCAACCGCCCAAAGCAAAGCCACGATAAGTTGCGGAATTGTTATAGAATTAATTCTCAGTTGCATCAAATTTCTCATCCTTTGGATAAATTTTAGATTGGACATTCTTCATTATAACCACTTCGAGTGTCGGATCGCCTTCCAGTTCTTGACCGACCATTGTTGAGTCACCCCGCACAATTGTGGAGGTGTTCGGTGCAAACAGCGTACCATCACTGTTGCGCCAGTGAAGTTCATCGGTGTAGAGCCGCCCATCTGGGCTCTTTCCAACAACATTCTCAAAAATATGAATATCGTTGCTCGATTCAATAAGCTCGCCTCGATCACCTGTTATTGTTATTGCCCACTTGCCCTCCTCAAAGATCTGGACCGTTGGTTTTTGCATCTCCACAATCTCTTTCAGGAATGTTGCCTTCTCAGCAACAAGTGCCCACCGCGTGATACCTCCGTCTGCGTGTTGGGTTGAAAAGGTAGACAGTATCTGTTGAGGTGCTTCTTGGACCGGCTGTATCGGCTCCTCGTCTGCCTTATCACACCCAAAAGTGAATAGGCTAAAAACTACCAAAAGGAAGGATACTTGAAAGGCTATATGTAAGTATCGGTTATTCAGGTTGTGTTTTCCAGCGTTCATGCATCCAGATCCACTGTTCCGGGTAACGTCGAATGTAAGATTCAATAACTTTGGTGAACTGCTGCGTGTTGACCAAAAGATCGTCTGCTTTCTCTCCGCTCTGTTGTAGGAGCAATGGTGCTTCGATAATCGCACGATGTGAATTGTCCGGTTGACGGACAATAAAAGTTGGTAAAATCGCAGCCCCGGTCTTGAGCGCGAAGGCTACAGGGCTATAAGGTGTGTAGGCAGGTTTGCCGAAAAAATCAACGAAGATTCCGCTAGTACGGGTGTCCACATCTGCAAGAATCGCAATCAGTTCATTTCGATTGAGACACCGTAATACTTCGCGAACTGATCGATCTCGGTCTATACCTTGCCAGCCAACCTTTTCTCGATAGCTGCTAACAATGGCATCTAAACGTTTGGATCGCAGCTCACGAGTGATCCCACGGATTGTATAGCCATGTGCAAGAATGCTCGCACCAAGAAGCTCCCAGTTGCCAAAGTGAGCCGTCAGGATGATCGCGCCTCTCCCTTGAGCCAGTGCCTTATCAATATGTTCTCTGCCCTCAAAGGTAACAAGTTGATGGAGCGTCTCAGGAGACATGCGAGGCAGCTGCATAAATTCCATCAAGTTCTTACCGATGTTCTGGAAGGAACGTCGGACAAGCCTGCCTACCATTGGCTGACCAATCCCAAGACTCTGTGCCAGATGCTTGCACGCCTTATCCTTTTCGCGATGGGACAACAAAAAAACAACTGTAGCGAGATAAACACCTATGAATAAAGCGAGTTTACGAGGCAGCCGAGCAATGCACTGACCTATACATTTTGCCGTAAATACATAACAGTAATCTTTCAGAGTACGCCACATACCTGTCCCTATTATAGCAAAGTCAACCTGCAATGACAAGGGAATTCATGGCTGCAAGGGGGAGTTGGGACTAGTTGGCATAAAAATTGATAGTCAGCATCGATCTCTGTTGTTAATGGATCTGAATGTTTGAAAATTAACTGAAGTTTTGCTTGAGGGTGGAGTTAAAGTGTGTTAAAATAAGCGGAGTTGCAACTTCGATTAGAAATAAGCGTTAGATATAGATAGCAACTCAATCAAGGCGTATCGAAAGGTGGTGCAAAGTCATGCAAGAAATGCTTAAACGAATTAACTACGGTAAGAAAAATAATACATTGAATAATCAAGGAACTCGTCTTGACTCTGCCCATCTGTGTTTTAGGGTGGTGAGAACGGCTGCTTAAATCTCGTTTGGTGCAATGTCGGAGAGCCTGTAAGGATGAGTTTCCTTGCGGGCTTTTTTCATTTAACCTTGTGAGGTTCTATTTTATGGATGAAGGAATCGTTATCAAAGCACACGGTGGGGTTTATGATGTCCAAATCGGGGGACAACTCTACCACTGTTCATTGCGACATCATATTGTTGAAGCGGATAGGCGGGAGCGGGCAGAAACGAAAGAGTTACCCTACGTGGATCTCGTTTCTGTCGGTGATCAGGTGCACATCTCTCGATCGGGATCGAAAGCGGATCTGGGCTATATTGAGGAAATTCTACCGCGTCAGACCCAATTTGGTCGTACGCGCGTAAACAAATTGCCACAGGTCATTGTAGCTAATCTCGATCTCCTACTAGTCATCTTTGCGGCACGAAACCCTCAACTCAAATTACGCATGCTGGATCGATTTCTTGTGACAGCGGAAGCTTCGGGAATGTTGCCCGTGATCTGTATTAACAAGATTGATTTGGTCCAACTGGAAAAATTGAAAGCACAAATGGCACTGTACGAACGAATCGGTTACAATGTGATCTACACCAGTATCGTAACGGGTGCTGGAATTGACGAAATGCGTACGGTGATGAAAGATCGGATTTCCGCTATCGTCGGATCGTCTGGCGTTGGCAAATCATCACTGCTCAACGAGATTCAACCGGGCTTGCAGCTACGCGTCGGCGATGTTGATGAACGGATGCACAAAGGACAGCACACCACTACGGAGGTTGCCCTGCTGCCACTCCATTTTGGTGGGTTTGTTGCAGATACACCGGGCATTCGTACACTTGGTTTGTTTGAGATTGATGATGAGCAGGGCCTAGACATCTATTTCCCCGAAATGCGTTCCTACATTCCCGAATGCAGATTTGCAGCGTGCACCCATCAACATGAACCGGGCTGTGCGGTTAAAACCGCTGTCGAAGATGGAAAAATTAGTGAGCTGCGGTACGATAGCTACTTGCGTATATCGGGATTTAGTGCAGGAAGATTTGAGCGGGAAGGACCGAAGAAGGAGAAAAAACGGTATGAGAGGAGGCATAAACGTGCGAAGCGATAGTGGACATCAAGTGATTGACAAATTGAGACGAATTATTGAAAAAAATGAGCAGAAACTCACCTATTTTCAGAATCGACTGCGACAGTCTGAGTTCATTGATCAACCGAACCAGCGACTGATTGGCACCGCAGCAGGACAGGCGGATTCGTATGCAGATCAGTTGGCGGTCCTACAAACTCAGCTGCGCGAACTAGAGAAGCTTTACGGCGGCAGCCTAAAACTCAGAACAACTGAAGAGCGAGACTTGCGGCGAATTTGGGGTTGGACAAATGAGCCTACGCTTCGCAATCGCTTACGCACTGAGTTCATGCCCTTCCAAACTTACCTTGACAATTGGCATCGTTGGCTTGCTGACGAATATACGCACCCGCTTTCAGTTGATCTGCCAAGCGGTGAATTGGTTGGTTTTATGCTAATTAGATGCACCGGCGGGGATGAGAAAGTTGCAACACTTGAGTTTATTGTTATTCGCCCCGATTGTCGTTATCAGGGGTATGGCATAGAGGCGATGCAGCAGGCAATCGACTTGGCATTTGAACAGCTTGGTGCTGATACCTGTGAGCTTCAAGTCAGTGTCGATAACTATGCTGCATTTCTCTGTTTTGAGAGGTGTGGACTGGAATGCACTGACCAAGGACGTTATGGGAGCTTGGAATCCTATCGCATGGAGATGCGTCGGGAAGTCTGGGAAGGTATTAGATCTGCTGAGTCGATTATAGAACGCGATGACCATGAGGCATCGGGTGCCCCTGATGAAACATCGGGACTAGGAGGGTTGAACCCTGATGCAATTGGAGAGGGATCCAGTCCCCATCTTACGGCGAAACTGCTGGCACCCTTAAAAGAACTCGTTTCTAATCGCTAAGTGCGGAGTTTGTTCCTCCACCAATTCAAAGGATTCTAATTCAAACACAACATCAACGGTAATATCATCGCGGGTCTGAGATTGAGTGAATTTGATGATGCCGACATTGGGAGCAAGCCATTTCTGGGCTACCGTTATGTCGAGGGGATGATCGAAAATGCTCCACCTAAACGATTCCTGTACCTGAAATACGTGCTCAAACGTCCCCGCCGGAACCGTCAAGGTTTCCTCTGAAAGGACCTCAAACTCATCTACGCCACCACCAATCGGGAACAATTCAGGGGTCAACTTTGCCTGAAAACTTGTTTGCCATGTATTCCCCGGGATCAGTGGAAAATTGTAAAGCGGTAAAAAAGGTGAGAAAAGGATCGTATCTTCCGTGCCGGAGGTAATATTCTGTGCATGCTGGAAGATTCCTTTGACAACCCCATTTTCAATTTTGTGACCCAAGTAGGAGAAATTGAGGATGCCTTCTAGCCCCTCATCAGGACTCGACTTCTGTAAGACATAGCTTTTAACTGTTCGGTCACTGGTAACTTGAATATCGATTGTGTCAACAATTTCAAAGATAACCCGATTGCCTTCATCATCGCGATAGTTCCATTTGTTGCCAATAGCGAGTGGATAGTAGTCCCCCGGACGGGTCCGCCACACACGGATGTCGATGGTGCTTGTGTTCGATTTTCTGCCGTCACTCACGGTGACTTCAATCAGGTATTTTCGTTCCTCTTCGGGAGCCGTCCAAGTCGCACCGAGTTCATCACCCTCAATCGTACCACCGGTCGCATACCATTCAACAGACAGTTTGTCACCATCAACGTCAACGGCTTTGAACTTGATGCCGACTGAGGTGCCGGGTTCAATAATATCGGAGTCCGCCTCAAAGACAGAAATCCTTGGCGCGAAATTCTCGTCACGATCACCCTCACTACACCCCAGAATCAGGAAAAGAGAAATGGCTATAAACAGAGGAAACAGGTGCTGTCCCCTGAATAGAAACATGGTAAAATCTCCTTCACGAATGTAGAATAGTTGCCGCCCCGATAGAATCGGGACTCAACACAAGCATAAAACGTTGAGGTAAGCAAAAGGATTACATCTTGAAAGATTTTTCCCCTAAAGCTTAACCCAGCTCCCAGCCGTATTCCCTCGCAGGAATGTATGGAAGCTGTCCACTCTGGAGCATCAACTCAAGCGGAGATTCCTTTTGAGCCAATGGAAACGTGATTTTGACTCTGCCAAGTCGTTCCGATTCGTAGGCGGCGAGGCACATCTCCAAAGCAGCTCGACCGTCGTATCCACTAGAAACGCTCTCTCTGTCTTCGTCGAGACAAGCGACCATTTCCCACGCGCCTTCGCTCGGTACATCCCCTGTCGAATCTCCGATAATCTCACTGCCTATCGCATCAATCTGTTCACCCTCACGGAAGTCTCCCAGTCCCCCGTCGTTCTTCCAAAGCCGTATCAGCGGCTGCCAACCGCGATGCGGACGAACCTCTATCTTCCCTGCGCTTCCCTCAAGGATGAAACAGCCATCGAGTCGATAATCCCAATGGCCCCCGGTCATGAATAGCGCGGTAACGCCATCGTTGAGACCGAAGAAACTCATAATCCGTTCGCGTTCATCACTCCGCTCAACAGTAGCAACCACCCACTCTGGATCTCCACCGAACCACCGAATCGCGTCGCAACTGTGCGTTCCGTTGTGCAGCAATGTACTGGTATCGCCGTAATTCTGAACCTCGATATGTAGAAGGGTCCCAATGGCACCGTCAGCCACCATCTGCTTGACCCGCCGCCAATTCGGTTCAAACCGCATGGTATGGTCAATCGCCAACTTGGTTCCAGATCGCTCACACGCCTCGATAACTCGGTCTGCGTCCCTCATGTTCAATGCCATCGGCTTTTCACAGAGGATCGCTTTAGCCCCGGCTTGAGCTGCTGCAATTGTCGGCTCGACATGCTCCCGGTTGTGCGTTGTCACGCCGACAATATCAAGCCCTTCTGTGCTTAACATCTGTTGCATGTCCGTGTACGCCGACGGAATCTCAAATTGTTCGACGAGCGCGTTCACCTTCTCTTCGAGGATATCGCAGGCAGCAACGACCTCCACGCGATCACCCAGTTGCTGAAACGCTGTCGCATAACGTGTCCCAATACCGCCACAACCGATAATTCCGACGCGGTACTTCGTTTTGGACATACTCATCCCCCTAGTTGTGGGTATCTCTGCTTAACTTTACCAACGCCTTCACTACCTCGAACTTGATGTACATGTCCTGATTATCATCTCCAATAATTCCGCTTAGTCCAGGAATCGCACTTTTATCCCCCAATTCACCTAACACTGTCGCAGCATTCCATAGTACCAAGATCTCGTCTACAGGATCCCATCGTGGCACGCCTTCGCCATGGTTGACCGCGTTTATCAAAACAGGGATGCCACGCTTGTCTCCCAACTTTGCCAACGCTTCTGCGATAACCCATTGTACCTTGATATTGTCATCGTTGAGAGCATTTATCAAAGCGGGCACCGCACGCTCATCTCCCAATTTTCCCAACGCTTCTACGGCAAAGATATTTTTATCGTTAAGAGTGCTTATCAAAGGGTCAACGGCGCTGTTATCTCCTAACTTTCCCAACGCTCCTGCAGCGGCCCATCGTACCGTGATATCGTCATCGTTGAGAGCGTTTATCAAAGCGGGCACCGCACGCTTATCTCCAAACTCACCCAAAACGCCTGCGGCATTCATTCGTACGGTGCCATTATCATGGTTTAGAGCGTTAATCAAAACGGGTACACCACGTCCATCCCCCAATTTGTCCAATACTTTTGCAGCAGTCCGTCGTATGGCACTATTATCATGGTTGAGGGAGTCAATCAAAACGGACTCACCGCGCTTATCTCCCAACTTTACCAACGCTCCTGCGGAAGCTAGGCGTACCCAGACAATGTCGTTGAGAGCGTTTATTAAAGCCGGAATCGCACTTTTATCCCCCAACTCTCCTAACGTTTCTGCAGCCTTCGATTGTACCCAACGATTATCATCATCGAGAATCTTTATCAAATGGGGTACCGCACTTTTATCCCCTAATCTTCCCAACGCTTTTGCCGCCGCCTTCTGTACCTCGTCATCGTTATGGTTGAGAACGTTTATCAAATGGGGTACCGCACTTTTATCCCCCAATTTTCCCAATGCTACTGCGGCATACAGTACGACCTCGCTATTGTTATCGTTGAGGAGATTTATCAGCACAGGAACAGCACGGTTATCTCCTAATTCTCTCAACACATAGGTAGCATACGCTCGTACCTCCGAGCTATCATCATTGAGAGCACCAAGCAGTAGTTCAAGTAGCAGCTCTCCAGAGAGTGTTTCACTCAGTTTATAAAACTGATAATACGCTTTGAACGCTTTCTCGGTTTGCCCATTTGCAGCAAGTACCTTTGCTAACATGGCATGCCCAATCGGTTTCTCTGAGTTCTCTAAAATAAAACCCTCAACCAATTTTAATGCGTTCTCATAATCATCCACTTCGAGGAAGGCATCTGTGCCCTTTTCCAACTCTGATTCTTCAGAATCACTGCCTGAAGGTGTCGTTATGAGACAGGCTAAGGCAGCTAACAGTCCAAGAGCTGCCTTAGCCGCATGTAATCGCTTCATCGTTGCTTCCTTCAAGTTATAAAAAGAGATAACTGTTGTCCAATCAGCGAATCGCAATCGGATTGCCCGGAGATCCAGTACCACCTTTCAATCTCAGCGGGGAGAAGATAAAGGCAAACTCATAGACCTTATCCGCTGCGAGTTCTGCGGTAATGAGGTTCTCAATATTATAGATACCATTTTTAGCAATGAATAGTTGATGGACAGGAGCAAAAACCGAATCATCAGGATTCGGGACCACTTCAATTGCCCAGTTATCCGCCCCCGCCATAACAATCTGTTTTTCAACCAGATACTTGCCTGCCTCCATACCGATGCCGGGTTCTGATCCGTTATAGCGTTCATTGTCCGTCATCCAGAATTTACCCCAACCGGTATGAGTAATAACCACATCGCCCGGACGTATCTCTACGCTTTGCTTTTTTAACGCGCCCTCTATATCTTCGACCGTGATTTCGTAGCCACCCTCCAGATGCTCGACGCCTTTATAGCCAGCAACGTCAATGAGTACCCCACGAGTGACGAAAACACCGACATTCTCCACACCTAGTTTCTTCAGTCCATCGGGCTTGGCAAAGTCGAGGCGATTGTTTCCGTTGTAGTAAAGATTGCCGATACCGATGTGTCCCAATCCATCAAATTGAGTGCCAATCTGTCCAATTTCTCCGCTGACAATCTCATCATGCCACGTGACTTTATTTGCGTGATCGGTGCTGCCGGTTTGTGGAATCAACAAGCTATAGTGGCGTGTCCCAAACAGCGGCATTCCTGCTTCGTAAACCCGACCTAGTTGGTAGACTTTTCCTTCCTTAATCAGGCTAGCTGCCTCTAAAACTTTTGTGGCTGTCAATAGGTTTGCTGCGCCACGCTGATCATCTTTTCCCCATTTGGAGGGATACCAGTTGGATTCCTCCGTCAGTGTCCAAGTTGCGGTCAGGGCGACTATTAACGCGGCTGAACCTAAAATTGCGAAAAATTTGACGACGTTTTTGCGTTTGTGAGACATGGTTTTTCTCCTTTTGTTTGAAAGGGTTCTTGACCCATTAAGATTCGGGGCATTTATAGCTTTCTTGTAGGAGGGATTTCCGAATCCCGGCACCTCACTAAATGACCCTACGTTAGAATGACATTCGTCATAGTAGAAGTGGATTTATTTGATACTATTTATGCCTTTCAGTTATCCTTTGATCGGTTGAAAGACACACCTTTTTTACGAGGGATTCAGTATAGTAAAATTCGTGGGTAAAGTCAAACACATTTCTAGGAGGGAGGGTTTTGGGCTGTTCGTTGATGATTGAACAACAGAAGATTTTCACCCTTTTCTTTCAAAAATCAGTCTTAGATGTTTTTGTTTAATCTTATTGGGAGGATTCACTTCGCAGGGCGGCCATTTCCGCACGAAGCTGTTCTAATTCGGATTCAAGTTGTTGTCGGCGTTGCTTTTCACTTTCAGCCATTGCTTTCAATTCGTCGGAGGTAGGAATAGGTGTACCATCCGGTAGATAGGGGCGCAACAATCTGACCTCACTTACCGGTTGATACTCCCAGCGGAGCCACATATTCAAAGCGTGGCTGAACAACCCGCCTTGTGCATCGGGTTCGATTTCTTCAATTGCACCCGACGGACTTCGATACCACCCACGAAACTCCGGAGACTTGGCACCTTCAGGTTGATGAATAAAATACTCATCAACTTCAATCTCAACTAAGTATTGTCTGATTTTGTCGCCCCGGTCGTGAGCCGCTGTGGATTCGGAAAGAAATTCAAACGCTACCACAGGGACCGCCCCTTCCGCCCAGGTGTAAAAACTTCGCCTTTCTGGAAACGACTCGGCACCGTAGACGACGTAAATATCGGGTGCCACAAATTTCCGACGATCTCCCTCTCGATAATAGACAAAACTATCAATACCGATGTAAACGCGATTATCATTCCCAAAGTAACGCTTGAGCTGGTCACTGAGTGTCGTAATCTGTACGCCATGAAATCCCGTTGCGGACATAGGTTGGTCGTCCTCCGAGGGGTAGCCTTCAATATTAACCGTCGGTTTGCCGCTGGCTTTTGGAAAAACCGGCATCTGTTTTCTGCGCTTAAAATCAAAGTCGGTTCGGGTGCCCATGATATTCCCCTATTGGTTGGGGTTCAAAACTTAATTGTTAATTCACCCACGAACTGTCTTGCCCGATTGCGGCTCGCAAAGACTTCGTAGAGATTGCCGGAAGCATCGAAATAACGGCGTACAAAATTACGGCTCGTGTTCGCCGGATTCAAATCTGTGTATTCGACCCACAGATTGACCTCCGTAAATACATCCCAATTCACCCCAAAGGCTGTGGAACTCGCATCACCCTCTCCCTCCTGACCTTGACGGTTCAGATTGGGAAAGAGTGCCTGTTGATAGAGGTCTGTTGTACCATCAATCCGTTCCGCGTAAAGATTGAATTCCTTGTAGTGGTACGCATTTGGGTTGGTGATAAATTTCAGATTGGCAACGACTGTGTTCGTCAACGCCTGGGTTTCATAGTCGTAGCTGTCTTCCTCTTTCGGGGGTGTTATATAGCGTTCATCCTGTTCATTATAGGTGAAGACATCCGCAAGGGTCAGGTTCCAGCTTTCTGAGAGATTATATGTCCAAAAGAAGGAGTTGTTCAACTGTAACAGATTCAATTGGTCATCAACGTCCGCATCCTTGTCGATATCCTCGTAATCTTCGAGGAAGTCATGATCGCGGTTGAGTGCCCGAGTATTATAAACTGCATTCATATGCGACGACTTAATCGTAAAACCTTCAATGGAATATTGGCGAATGGTTAAATCACTCCCATCGCGAAGGTAAATGTGACCGAGAGGATCTAAGGCAAGGAAAGCGAGATCGTGATCTTCCGCGCTCTGTCTATCCACTTCGTAAACCACACGTCCTTTATATCTGCCGTTACTACTAAATTGCTGTACGCGCGCAATGACGTTATGATAGATTGTCTCACGAATCTCTTTAACCCGCAGATCTTCCGCCTCCTCTTTTTTGTTTTCGTCTTGCTCATCTTCTTCATCAAGATAGTCATTGAGGTAACGGCGATACTCTGCTTCCTCAAGCAGACGAATCCGCCGATGTAAGATAGCTAGATCTGACGACTGTGAATTTGGGTTAAGAGAGGCAGAACGGGGGCGAGTCGTATCAATGACGGAATTGACAAGTCCTGTGCCTGTTGAATAAACATCAGCGAGCCCCTGCCCGGACGGTGAAACAACATCTAAGAAATTTGCGAGCGGGCTTCCCAAAAACCGTTTGAACTGGCTCTTATCTTTAACCAAAATCTCACCTGTTGCCAAAGCGACAACGGCGATAGGTTTGACAAATTCTCCCTCGTTGCGTCCCTTCACCCCAAATTTCAATATAAATTTCCCATCTGCGTTAAATTTGACCACACGATGATTGCCGGTGTCTGCAATAAGCACATTCCCTTCAACATCAATTTCAATGTCCGAGGCATCGGTGTCAAACTCGCCATTGCTTGCACCGTATCTGCCAAACGTGATTAATTTCTCCCCATCCGCACCAAATTTGTGAACCTTTGCGTTTTTTGCATCTAACACATACAGTTGGTTTTGGCTATTCACATCAATGCGAACTGACCGATCATAATTCCTCGGTTGATAGGCGAATGCCGTTTTGCCCTCCTCATCAATCATCAGGCGTGTGGGCAGAACTACTTTGGGGCGCACGTCAATCGCATCGACAACGTAGGTGTGCATTAGTTCGCCATCTCGATTAAATCTATAAACACAGGGACCAAACCAATAAAGTTTCGGATCTGCGGTCGCCGGAATATGATGGGGTACAGCCAGGTCAACGACATAGATATTTCCAACTCCATCAACAGCAACATCGCCCGGCTTTCTGAGTATATTGTCCATAGTCTGTTCTTTCGGAATTTGCATAATGAAATCACCTTTTGGTGATAGTTTCTGGACTAGCCGGTTATCTGCGTCGCTGACATAAATGTTGCCTGTGTCGTCAAATCCCACATGAATATTCTTGCTAAAAAATCCGTCCGTTGAGCCTTTCCCACTGAACTCCCGCTCAAACTTCAAAAAACCTACAGCAAATATTTCGTCTGCCTTCCACACACACAGACCAGCAACAAAAAGCAACAGAACAATCCATTTTTTCATTGAATCGGGTCCCTTCAAATAAGTTAGTGTATATTGCACTTGACATCGCTTATATTGGTGTTTATCTGGTTAATTCATTCATTGTGTATGCTCAGTATAGCACGAACCTTCCAAAAATTCAAGCCCTTAGAATTTACGGATGAATTAGGTGTGTCTGTTTTGAGACACACCCGCGTGTTCCTGTTCCAAATGTCACTGAACTGGGACACTTGTCCCCTTTCTGTTATTGGTAACAGGTCTCAAATCCTTGCCTTATAAGGGATTAATGGTTTTGGCACGCGTCTTGCTTAACACAATATCACACAGTTTTGAAACCTTTGAAAATGGGTAAGCTGAAACACAAGTTGAGGTAGGGAGAGATAAGATCATGTTAGTCCGTATGTCATTCACAATAACAATGTCTATTTTTTTCGCAGGCTGGATCTGTTGCGTTATGTTTGGTTGTAATGATCAATCAGCCGCATCGCCTATAGAATCTGAAATTCAACTCTTGCAAGTGGGAGTGTTCCACGGCGACGAGGTCTCAGCAGAATCAGGTGAAGTCTGGCTAGGATTGTATTTGACACCCGATGGGTACACGTTAATCCCTTCGAGGATTGCCGTGGAAACCGTTTATGACCCATTCGTTGATAATGCCGGGGAGAAAACCGGAAAAATGGTGTCGGTGGAGGGGCAGATACGCCCACTCTTTCTGATAAAAGGTTTGGAGGCACCTCAAACAGGATCGATCAAGACACTATCCGCCGAAGGGACAATTTTGGGTCCAGGTAAGTCCCTCAACCTTAGATTGGATGTCAGAAACGAAAGTCATTTGACAGCTTATGGCGAGGGAGATGTAGGACCGAACGGGTTTACTTCACTCGAAAACTACAGCCTTGAACTATCCAAAGGACATATATCGCAGGAACTATTCGCATACAGTTCAACGAATGGTGCCATACCCACCCTGCTATGGGCAGGAGATCTGGATGGAGACAATTTACTGGATTTGGTCATTAACGCAACTCCACATTACACGGTATCTTCTGCACCGATGTTGTTCCTTTCGTCAATGGCGAAGGACGGTAATTTAGTCCAGAAGGTTGCGATATTTATCGCTGCCGGCTGCTAGTGTAGCTGTACGCCTTCTGGCGAACCTCGTTATTTGTGAAACACGAATTGCCTCTTATTTCAGAGCAGTCATGAGCTCCGGTGCTGTCAACTCGTCCGAATTCCGGTGAAGATCTACAACATTACAGCACCGCGAGTCAACGATTGCTCATTGAAAGTTTCCTGCCCCTTCAGATATTATAGGCACGTCAGTCAGATTTCCCCTCCAATCGTGTCGCCTAGTCGCAGAAACTCAGTTTCTTCCGCTGATCTGAATCCCTTCTGATTTTAACTGTTGCTTCGCATCACCCCCCTAATTTCTCCTCAACATTTTCTATATTCCGTCGTCCAAAAAGAATCTCACCAAAATTCCGTTGGTACGGTTTTCGTTTTTGTGCTTCAGTAAGGAGGTTTTTTATGCACGGTGGAGGGTTTTCTAGACGGGACCTGCATCGAATGGCTCGTTCTGCCGGTAGAAGGAGCACCGTTAGGCGATCCGATGTAGAGATGACAACTTTAGAGGAAGTACCCAAAGCACTCCAAGGTCAACTTGAAGATTTACTGGATGGCGAAGAACAGATCAGGATTGCTATCTCCACAGACCTACAGTTTGATGGCACCTACGGAAAAGATTGGGTGTTAGCAACGGAAAAACGCCTGCTCGCTTTTAATCAAAACGGGGCACCTGCACCTGAAATCCAGAACATCGCACTTGAAACCATTGACAGTATTGAAATACGAGAATTGCACGGCAATAACTTCATGAAAGTGCGAACCTTAGAAGGTGCGTTTGAAATCGCTCGTTACTCTAAACGGTTCGCTCCCAAGTTTGCCGAAGCAACGCCAGAAATTGAATCGTTAATTGATAAGGTCAAGCCGGAGGAAACGGACAAATCTAAGCGACATCGGAAGTATGTTGATCCCGGAAAAAAGAAGATTCGATGTGAAACCTGTGGACGGCCGATCCCACGGTGGTCTGATGTCTGCCCAAACTGCGTTGAAAAAGGGAAACTGCTCTTTCGCCTAATAAAATACGTGATCCCATTTTTGAAGGTTTTTGTGCCGGCACTGCTAATCATGGGGGTCATACGACTGGTAGGTGTCTATCCTCCTATTCTGGGGCAGCAGCTTATTGATAACGTTCTCATTCCTGCAACGATCGCTATTGATGGAGGACAGCCGGTTGATCCGGGCGCATTTGGACGGTTGGTGACCATTGTGCTTATGATGCTCGGAGTGCACGTTTTCACGGCAGTTTTCTCGGCGGTTCGAGGATACATGATGACATGGGTCGGTCAGCGTATCACCCTGACATTGCGGAATGATGCTTATAGGCATATGAGCGTCCTTTCCCTTGATTTCTACCAACAGCGGGAGACAGGAAATCTGATGTCACGCATCACTCAGGATGTCGGGCGGCTGCGAGACTTCATCGCTGAGGGGTTGCAGGATATTATCGGCGATTCAATGGCATTGGTTTTTATGTGCATTATCATGTTTGCCTATAGCTGGCAGCTGGCACTTTGGGTGTTGCTTCCAATTCCTCTCATTGTCCTTTTCTCATTTTATTTTGGACACAAGATGCACAAGGTTTTCCACGTTCTGTGGAGGCGCTACGCTGGAATTAGCACGATTTTGGCGAGTACGATTCCGGGAATACGGGTTGTTAAGGCTTTTACCCGTGAGAAGTACGAGGTCGACCGCTTTCAAGAACAGACCCATCAGGTTTTTGAAGGGGAGATGAATGCCGCCAAACTGTGGACCCTTTATCAGCCAATTATGACTTTCCTAACCTATATTGGAACAGTGCTCATCTGGTTGATTGGAGGACGCCAGATCTTAAATGGAGAATTAACGCTTGGTGAGATTACACTATTCATGACCTATATGACCCAGTTTTTACAGCCCGTCCGAACGCTTGCTCAGATGAACCGTCGATTCCTGAGAGCTGCGACCTCTGCTGAACGGGTCTTTGAGATCCTTGATACGCCTCCTAGCGTTGCAAGTCGTAAAGACGCTATTGATTTTCCAAATATGCGGGGGCAGGTCGAATTTCGCGATGTTTTCTTCTCTTACGATGGAGAGAAAAATGCCATCAATGGGGTCAGCTTCACCACCAAACCGGGAGAGATGATCGGGCTCGTCGGACATAGCGGCGCGGGCAAGAGCACCCTCATCAATTTAGTAACCCGATTTTACGACCCCAACGAGGGTGAAATTCTCATTGATGGGCATGATAGCCGCGATATTGAACTCAAATCCCTACGAGGACAGATCGGGGTGGTGCTGCAGGAGCCATTCCTGTTTGAGGGCTCCGTCGCCGACAATATCGGTTATGGGAAACCGGGGGCAAGTCGCCAAGAGATTGTCGCAGCGGCTAAAGCCGCAAACGCTCATGACTTTATCGTTAAATTTCCCGATGGTTACGATACGACGGTCGGTGAAAGGGGAGTGCGTGTCTCTGGTGGAGAACGTCAACGAATCTCCATCGCTCGCGCTATTCTCAAAAATCCGCGTATTCTCATCCTTGATGAAGCCACTTCGTCTGTTGATACAGAGACCGAATCAAGAATACAAGAGGCTTTGGGGCGATTGATTCAAGGACGAACTGTCTTCGCAATCGCACACCGTCTTTCGACACTCAAACATTCTAATCGTCTGGTCGTCCTCAAAGAAGGGCAAATTGATGAGATTGGTACACACGAAGAGCTGATCACCAAAGGTGGTACTTACGCCAACCTATGCGAAAAGCAGACGGAGCTATCCAAGATTCGGGCGTGGTAGAAATAAAATGTGAGGTTCATGTTAAAAGAAAGTGCAAAACGCAAATAGAGTGAAACGTGAAAAACGAACTAATGCACTAATGAACCAATGAACTCACTCAGTTGCTGTCGCACGATTGCCTAGCATGAGCGAAGTGTGAAAGGAGTAGATGTAGTGGAACAGCCCATTCGGATTGAAGATGAAGTCCAATTTCTGGATCCCAAACGCTTGAAAATTAGCCGCAACCAATTTGCTGAGTTGGAAGCGGAACTGCCAGACGGCTCAGTACACGCGCCTGTTGAGCCGGTACGCACATTTCCATTGACCCAGCCGAATCAATATATCAGTTTACTGGATGCCCACAAAAACGAACTTGGCTTGATTGAGGACATAAGTCAGTTAAAAAAAACGGACCAGACAGTCCTGGCAGAAGAGTTGGAAAAATGCTATTTTATGCCGAAAATTACGAGGATTCACTTTATTGAGGGACGGTTCGGGATCACTGAGTGGGAAGCCGAAACTGAAGTAGGCTCCGTTTCTTTTGATCTGCGTTCTCGGAATGACATTACCTCGCTCAGCGGTGGACGGGTATTGATTAAGGATATTGATGGCAATCGATACGAAATTGTCAACTATCATCGGCTAGATCCGAAGAGCATAGCCCTCCTTGAAACACAGATCTAACGTGTAAAACGTGAAATGGAAAAGCGGCTTACGTGTCAGGTAAGGATAATTTTGAGCCACCAATGGACCGTGCGACAATTGCCCTCATTCTCAGTATTATCGCTGTTATACTTGCTGCTTCTAAATGGATCTATGACCTCCATGCAGACCGCGCCGGCAAGCGAACCCACAGTCGAAGGCGACGCGGAAGCCATCTTAGAGTCGAACTACTAACAAAACAGGCAAACTGCTTTATTACACGGGGTGGACATCTACTGTTTCTCGTTTCGTGTCGCATCTATAATGAGGGCGATCAGATTCCTATTACGATTCAAGCGTGTCAGTTCCAAGCGAAGATTGGACACAAGTGGCAAGATACGGAATTATACCAAGTACCGCACGCAGTGCTCTTTCCAAGTTTACTCCGCAACAGTCTCCCTATCAGTCTCAAACCGGAAGAACGACAAGATTTTTATGAAGTCTTTGCCCTTGATGCGTTGATTCCGAGTACCACAATTAAAATCCGTCTCAAGTTCCAAAGTGGGCGTAGAAAGATAACGCTATGTCGGGATAAATTCAACCATCGCGTTGACGATCATCCGGTTTTTGATATTCTTTTCCGTGTTTTTGAGTAAGGGTGAGGTCGCTGCATATCTGTGGAGAACTATCCACATGGACAAAAACTCATAATGAAATTATATTTTTTGGCTCATGTTAAGAAAGCGTGCAAGCGACGAGTTCTGAGATAAACGCCGCTGTGATGGCTTTGGCGTTAATGCGAACCTCACATAAGGCAATGTAGCCGGCAAGCAACTTCTTGTGAACACCCCGAAAGGGACGCAAGAAATTGCGAACGGTCGTCCAAATGCCTTCCATGGTGTTGGTGTGAACCTCTCGAATCCCATCCCCATCAGCATCTGTTGCCCAGTGTCGCTTGCCATGACAAACGGTGGCATGGAGGCGATTGAGTCCACAATAGCCTTGCCATTCATCGGTATAAACAGTCGCATTGCCTTGAGTGAACTGATGCACATGAGCAGAGAGGGTCTCCGTGTCGGTGCGATGTGCCACCCGCAACCTCACTTGACCACTTTCTCGACCAACCGTGCCAAGTATCGGCGGCCGGTCATTGGCATACGTGCCACGGCCTTTGCGCTTGTTGGCACGGCATCGGGGTGGGTCTGATGGATTGAGATGCGGTTCACTTTTTTTCCCCCGCATTTTGGAACATTTCGTCCGTCTCAGTCTGTCGGTCTGCAAGTGGGGAGTTCGGTTGCATCGCTTGAGCATTGTTTTGAAGCGCGTGTCGAAGATAAAGCACCGTCGGACGACTCACACCTATCTCACGCGCAATTTGTGCACTGGACGCTCCTTGGTACACTCCCCGTAGCAGCAGCACGACTTGGGCGGGAGTGAGGTGTTTCTGTTGAAACACCGTCGAACTATACAGGTTATAAATGCCATCGCACACCAGACATCGGTAGACTGTCAGTTGACTAGTAGGTGTCTGTCGGAAGGGACGTGCCTCCTCCACGCTCGCTTCACAATGCGGGCATTTCAACCCGTGGGGATGAAAGTGATTGACTAACCATTCACTAGCAGATTCATTATCAATTAAATCGAGTATTGGGAAATCCATACTTACAGTTTAACACATTGCCAAAATATTGCACTCTGTTTTTACATGAGCCTATTTTTTTAGGGGTAATTTATGAACAGAAGCAAGTGGGTTGCCATTTGGATTGGGATTTTATCATTGGGCTTTGTCTTGGCAACTTATGGACAAAATGAAATTGCAGGCGAAACAGCACTATCCTACGGGGGACCGCCAAATCCAGAAGAAATGGCTTTGAGTCGGGAAGAACTTTCAGGACTTGGATTCACCTTCATCAATGGCGAACCGTTTTTACGGTTTCAGTTGCAGCCGGAGATAGATCTCGGTAAAGTCGGATTTGGACTCGGGCTTGTGCTGCTTTACAGCTCCTCTGAGGATGGCGAACACACAATCCTCGCTGAGGATGGCGAGACGTGGGATGATATTAGTACCATCTTGCGGGTTGCGCGCTATGTGCGTTATGGTCATCTCAGTGAATCGTTTTACACCCGTTTCGGCGCATTGGACTACGCCACTATCGGACACGGGTTCATTATGTCGGGATATTCAAACTATGACCGTCGTGGCTTGCGCCTAAACTTCAGCACAGAGACGAAAAAGGCTGGGGTTGAAACAATCATTAACAACATCAGTGCACCGACCGTTTTTGGCGGGCGGGTATTTGTTCGTCCGCTGCAACAGGAGGAGGGCGGTATACCACTCCTTAACAGTCTTGAATTGGGCGCAACCTATCTAACAGACATCGAACCCGATCCGAGTCTGATTCCGGGCGAAGATCCGCTTATCGCATTGGGGGTCGATATTGGGTTCCCGCTTATTCACAACAAATCCCTGCGCTTGGACATATACGATGATGTGGCAGCCTTAAACACAAAACCGGGAACAAAAGCGGATGAAATTGATGAGGTAACCGATGTTGCGATGGGAAATGCTATCGGAATTGGTGTGTCGCTTTCCCAAGCCCTTTTCAAGGTGGAGTACCGCACTTTCGGTGCACGATTTTATCCGACCATTTTTGACTACACCTACGACGCTGCTGAAGATATCCCCGATTTTTGGGGATTGGAGAAGGCTGATGAGGGAGAAGCAAGACAAGGTTACTTCTCAATGATTGCCGTGAGACCGGTTCCACAGGTCAATTTTATAGCGACTTTTGAGGACTATACCAACACGGAGCCAAAGTTATACCTTGGCATCACGGAATCTGGGGTAGTTGAACGGCTGTCGTTTCGAGCATTCTATCTCAAACGCAATATCGGTGAGCCAGATCCCGGCTTTCCAGAAAAGGAGGAGAGCAAAGATCCAAGTTTCTTTGAGGATCTCTTCCGTCTCGATAGTAAATCCGCATTCATTGTGCGAATTGGATATGAGATCTTTTCGAGGTTTGAGGTCGCCGTTCGCCGCGAATATCGTTTCCGGCAAGTAAAAGATACAGCGGGTAAGACACACTTTGAGCCGATTCAGAAAACTTCGGTCGAAGCCGGTTTCAAGCTCAATTTCTGAGTTGAGAAATGGTGTAACAAAACCGTAGGGACGGGGTTTCCCACCCCTACTTGCCAAAAATTTGGTTTTTCTTTGCGCTTTGCACTTTGTTTTTTTTACGTAGGTCAGGCTTCCTAGCCCGCCTGTCCCAATGAACCAATGGTTTTCACGCTTCACGCATCAGATTAATCAATCTCCCGAAAATCAGGCACTTCAACGGGCTTTCCACCATTCGCAATAGACTCCTCAGAAACCAGCCCCGGCACCGTCAAATCCATAGCGTCATACACATCAATCGGTGGTTTGGTGTCGTTAATGATGCTATCGACAAAACCCCGCATCTCAAAATATTCCTCGGTCACATCTCCTGCCTTCACCGCTTCCTCCGGCGGATTTTTCCAACTCTCTGGGAGAAACTCCTCTTCAAAATTTGTGAGAGGTTCCCACTGACCCTGTTGATGGTAATCTGCCAACCAAACCTTTTCCACATCCCCCAATCCCCGTGTGCCTTCGTAACAACCCTTCGTCCCCTGCAAACTCAAGTATGAATTCGCTGGACGGTTGGAGAGCATATCGATCCGAATCTTAATCAGTGCACCGCTTTCGGTCTTGCACAACATCATCACTGTATCTTCCATCGCGTGCTCTGGGTCCGTACGCACGCCAGTCCCAAGACAACACACCGAAACGACCCGCTCATCAAACCAATCCATCACCGGACCGAGGCTATGCGTCGCATAGTTACACCGGTTTATGCCGACCTGCCAATAGTACCGCCAAGTTGGATTACCACTGCTGTCGTGATGCAACACTTTGATGTCATGAAGATATTCGCCCTCACCAAAATAGATGTCCCCAAACAAGCCTTGACGCACCATGTTTCCAATCAGCATACTCGACCGCGTATAGCACTTATTCTCCGCCATCATATACTTCGTTTTGCTTTTTCTGACCGCTCTGACCAACTCGTAGCACTGTTCGATGGAGGTTGCTGCTGTCACCTCACTGACCACATGCTTTCCTGCCTCCAACGCCGAAATAGACTGCGGCACATGCAAATTTTCAGGTGTCCCTAGCACGACGATATCAATATCATCTGCGAGCATCGCCTCATAGTCGGTGAACCGTTTTGGAACACCATGTTGTTCTCCGACCTCATGGAGCGTATCTTCGCTCAAATCACAGATTGCGGTCACCTCTGTTTCTGTAATGGTTGTGAAGGGACGGATATGCCCGGCTCCCCTGCGTGCACCAACAATGCCAACTTTTAATCGATCTTTCATCTGCGGCTCCCTTTTTGTTTTAAGAGTATTTATGACCAAGTACTTCGGTACATCACACAGAAGATTTTACTCCATTTCCACCAATTGTGCAATCGTATAGTTTTGGAACCGAACTGTTTAATTTTTTAATTGGATCTGCCTCCCGATGTAACACCGGGAGGCAGATTTCTTAGGTCCCATGAAGCGAGACCTTGTAAGTTTTAGCAAGTATTACTGTGTTCTTGCTAGCTTAATCACCGTAGGTCGAGAGATGTCATCCATCGCAGCTAACACTCGCGCTGCATGCAAACGAACTCCAGCCATTTTACAATGCGACACCTCCGTCAAGACACGAACAGCTATATCGTGTTTGGAGTTGTCAACTTGAGCCAACGCATAAGCGGCATTGGCACGGACCCACGGCGACGCATCGTTTAATGCGTTTATCAGCGCAGCAACAGCCGTTTGCGTCGGTACGCCAATCTGCCCCAACGCCTTCGCTGCAGTGCCACGCAGGGTCACCTGTTTATGGTTGAGTACGTGCGCCAACCCAGGAATAGCTGCTTCAGCCGGTGCACCAATCTGCCCCAGCCTCGAAGCCGCCCAGATCCGTACATTAGTATGCTTGTCACTCAACCCTTGAATTAAGGCGAACACAACTGTTTGAGACGCTTGGTCAATCTCGCCCAACGCCGAAGCAGCATGTTGACGCACCTCCCATCTCTCATCGTTCAATGCCTGTACCAATGCGGGGATCGCATCAGGTTCACCAATCTGACCCAACGCATACGCCGCAGTAGAACGAACAACAGTCTCTTTACTTTTTAGTGATCGCGTCAGTTCAGGTACGGTGGGAGAACCTATCCGCACTAAAGCGGCGGCAGCCGCAGCCCGAATCTCACCACGATCAGCCTGCAATGCCTGAACTAACACTGTGATAGAAGCTGGATCGCCAATCTGCCCTAACGCATAAGCGGCTTTACGACGGACCTCAACTATCTCTTCTTTGTCTTGCAGTTGCTCAATAAAAGACCCTGTCTCCTGTCCTTCAGCTGCGATTCCGATAGCTATCGTACTGATAATTCCTAAAAAAATCAAACTAATTCTATAGCATCTCATGATTCCTCCTCCTGTTCCGGCAGACGTTAAAATCATCTGGTGATTTACCGTCAAAAAATAAAAATCTAATCGTTCATACATTTCAGCCTCATCTTCCTTTCTCACAATTCACCCTCTTACGAAAGAGTGTCCCTGTTTTGAAAAAAACAGGGAGAGCTAGAGGGGGTAAATAACTGATTGAGTTACCAATCCCTACATAACCCCCTGTGTCTGTTTTTCTTCAAAATATCTTCGCTCATGTTAAGATTTAGTGCAAATCCCGTTCCGAGGACTCCGATAAATCGGAGGAAACCGGGTTTTTTCGGAAAAACTCGGTTTCTCTTGGTGTTCCGCGTAGCGGAATCCTCGATGAATCGGGACTTGCACTTTCTTTGTACATGAGCCAATATCTTGATCTTCGGAAGATTTGTATGCCGAAATATTCACAACAAAGAAATTTTTGATTTCTTTGTTGTGAATTATACCACACAAACATGAAGTAATTCAAGCTAAAATTACAAATCTGTGAGAAAACAAATCTTCCCATCAAGATTAATGATTGTGATATAATATATAAGCGTGCGATGTCGTTGAGATAGTGGGAAGTGTGGCTGGGCGGAGGGAAGGGGTGGAGTATTCTTCCCTCCTGCCGGTTGGTTCTTGCTTGGGAGGCATCAAATGTATGCGTTGTAGGGGAATAATAAAACCTTATTCATAAACGGTTGTCTCAGGATGGTAACGCGCCCAAGCAAACCAGTAGATATTCATCGCCGGCAACCGCTCTAGTCCGTGTCCTTTGAGTTTGCCTTCTGTTGCCATTCCTGTGATGAGGTTCCATGTTGTTCCCGTTGCGGTGTCTTTAACAAAATAACCTTGCGCTGGCTTAAACGTCAATGTCCCTCCATCTACGTTGCGGAGAAAAACAGCGGTCGCATTCGACTCCAAATCATGGAAGACTAACACCGGCGCGTCACCCACTTCGTCGTTGATGATCGATTGCCTCTTAAAAGCTGTGAAAGGATAAGCGCGATAGCTTTCATTGATACGAACGCCAACAACCAGCTCCTTGTTCATCAAGCGTTCATCGGTATACTGTGTGCCGCTGATACCTGCATTGGGACTCGCATGATATTGGGCGTAATTATCGGATCTTATCTCTTGGATTTGCCTATCGGGACGACGAAAATCGCTTGCCACAGAGAGCACTTTTGTCAATGGATGGTTGCGTTTCCAATCTTTCCATCTGATTCGCGGTGTACCAGCTAACATGTTCAACCGTTTCCCCTTGAGTTCACCTTGCACCGCTTCACCGGTGATGTGCGACCAAAGGGTCCGGGTTTGATGGTCATACATAAGCAGCGCATCGCGTAACAGTTTGCCGGACACACCAAAGGTGTAGATTTCTCCGTCAAGTTCGCGACTATACACGATAGCCGTCTTGCAGAGCGGTCACCAAGTCGTCGCAATCTTGATGCCCCCGACCTCATCGTTGACGATTTCATGTCCGTTAAGCAGATGGATCGAATAGGCGCGGCTTTCGCCATTAAAACTAACACCAATGACCGGCGAATCAGCCGCCAATTTCGCTTCGGTGGCAGAGACAAATTCAGGATTTAAGATTGCAGGAATCGCATCGTACGGTAGAACTGTGAGGATGCGATCAGCTGAATAATCTTTTGGTGATGTGATTGCATTAACCTCCCCCGAATACCGGGCATAGCCGAACAGTATGAAAGCTGTTGTTGCCAGTAGGAGGGTTAAATTCTTTTTCATTTTGTTTCCCTTTTAATTCTAGATGCAGGTACATCTTCTGAGAGAATCCTCAGAAGATATTGGGCAGACTTTCAAATTATTACGTTCAGAAAAGTATACCACACCGTTAGGGAGTATTCGTAATTTAACTCACAGATTGTTCAAATTTTAAGTTTTGGAGGTATAGTATTATGATATACGGTTCAGGTAGTCACACCTATGAGGTGCAAGAAGGTTGGGGACAACTCCCCGAAGGTTGGAAATTTGGTTGGATCCCCGCAGTCGCGGTGGATTCACAGGACAGGATTTATGTTTACAGCCGAAGCGAACGCCCGATGGTTGTATTCGATCGCGAAGGTAACTTCGTGGCTTCGTGGGGCGAAGATATCCTCAAGGACTCGCACGGTATTTTCATTGATGCCGAAGATAACATCTATTGCATCGAGCGAGAGGTGCATGTCATGCACAAATTCACCGCTGACGGGGAACTCCTCATGACGTTGGGGACTCCCAACCAACCCGGCGCGGAAGGTGAACCTTTCAATTTACCGACGGACCTCGCCCTCGGTCCTGACGGCGAGATGTTCATCAGCGATGGATACGGAAACGCACGGATCCACAAATACTCCCCAGATGGTGAGTACATTAAGTCTTGGGGATCACCGGGGACGGGCCCCGGTGAATTCGATCTGCCGCATTGCGTCCGGGTAGACCGTCATAACCGTGTAATGGTCGCAGACCGGAGCAATAACCGCATCCAGCTTTTCACGCTTGATGGCGAATATATTGAGGAGTGGGGCGGATTCCTAGAGCCAGATACCATCTTTATTGATGACGACGACATTGTTTACATTGCAGAGCTACAGCAGCGTCTCACAATTCTAACACTTGACGGTGAAATCATCACCCAATGGGGGAGCGAACGCGGCAGCACTGTTCCCGGCGAATTCTTTGCCTGTCCACACGGTATCTGGTTGGATTCGCACGGCGATATCTATGTCAGTGAAGTGCAGGCGGATCATCGCTTGCAGAAGTTTATCCGACAAAAGTAACTTGATTTCTCCATTTGTGGGGCAGGCTATATAAGGAGTTAAGGTAATGTCGGATATGCAAGGTGCACCGCGTCGTGTGCTTATCACTGGGGGTGCCAGCGGTTTCGGCTTGGCTACCGCCGAAGCACTACTTGCCCAACAGGCACGTGTAGCAATTGGCGACATTGATTCCGAGCGGTTGCAAGAAGCTGCCCGAAACTTGGATGGAGGTGACGACCTACTGCCCTTGGAACTCGACGTGACCTCACCCGTTTCAGTAAAATCAGCGGTAGCAGCTTGTCAAGAAACCTTCGACGGACTGGACACGCTGATCAATTCAGCTGGTGTCATCCACTTTGCACCACTGGCAGAAATTCGTGAAGCGGATTGGGATCGTGTGCTGGATGTGGATCTGAAAGGTCCATTTTTGTGCTGCCAAGCGGCAGCACCGTTGTTATGTGAAAGTGGACGGCGTGGGCGTATCGTTAACATCGGTTCAGATGCCGCAAAAATTGGCTGTCCAATGATTCTTTCGTACTGTGCAGCTAAGTTTGGTATCGTCGGCTTGACCAAGGCACTCGCTGCCGAGTTAGCACCTTACGAAATAACCGTTAACTGTGTCTGTCCGGTAGGGGTTTCGACGACCGGCATGGGACAAACAGTGCTCGACTGGAAAACTGGCACGACAGGTCAAAAGACCGATGAGATCCTCTCAGAAACCGCGGCAGGTATTCCGCTCAAGCGCAATGCCACCGTGGCGGATGTGGTCAATGCGGTCATGTTCTTTCTGTCCGATGCGTCAGCCTTTTTAACAGGTGTTGCACTGGATGTTGATGGAGGATTGCTCAGTACCATGCCGATACCGGGTGCTGAAGAATAACGCTCTCACAGGAGGAATGCCGATGCAGCGTGTCGCTTTTGTTATGCGTGTGAAGGAGGGGCAGCAAGAGGAATATATCCAACGACACCAAGAGGTCTGGCAAGAGGTGTTAGCAGACCTAAAGCGGGCAGGCGTTCAGAAAATGAGCATATTTATGTTCGGTCTGCAACTCTTTCTCTACATGGAGGTGGCGGATTACGCGGCAGCCGCTCGTATCTTGGCAGGGAGCGATGATTCCGTACGATGGGAAGAATACATGGCACCGATCATGGAAAGTGCGACCGGTGATGCCTACGATCCGGCTAACGCTTATCCAGAAGGTTTGCCTGAGGTGTTCTATTGGCAAGCGGATTGAGCGGCAGTTAGTCGTCCAGCTAGGTGCTAAGAAAACATTTATGACTTGACCGGTCATGTCGTGTATACTATCCTACCTAAAAGATTCATCTGCAATTGAGGAGGAATGAAAGGGTGAAATCGGTAAAGATTATTCTACTTCTATGCTGGGGTTGTGTGACTTGGCTAGGATGTGGAAAGACATATCAATCCATTTCCGCCGATAATTTGGGAGTACAACTGAGTGGTCACGAAGGACAGCGTATATCCATACTTGGCGTTCCCGACGCTCCTCACCACGGTGATTTCTTGCCACCAATGCCCTACAATGAGGGACAATGGCGGCTTGTTATCAACGGCGTTAGCTGCACGGAGACCGTCAATTTCGAGAATCAACCTCGCATCCGATCGATGCTGCAAATGGCAGCGTTCGCACGGAAGGAAAACCGTCCAATCAAAGTCTCAGGGGTCGTCAAAGGTGGGCAATTAGATATAGAGTATTTTGAGGGGATTCGCACCGATACCGTATGGCATAAAAATAAAAATCCGTACTACTCTTATGCCGCCTACTATGAATGGTATCCGTTTGCCTATAGCCCAAATGCTCGGGTCCCCAAAATTTCAAGGATGTGGTAGCGCGATCAACGGTGCAATCATACCAACTTCTTGAATACAAAAGCTCCCAACTCGTAGCTTATCACGCGATCATCATCGTCAAACGTAAAGACGGCGATTTCTCCGGCTGCACGCCCACCGCGAACAAGCCACTCCTCCTCCTTGTCTGTCGGTTCGAGGGCTGCCGGGGCATGTAGGGAATATGCAGCCCCACCGTGAGGCACAAGTCGTAGACTGCCGTCACGTACCTCAATGTTCACGTTGATTCCCGGTTCGGCGCGATAATAACCGATGAACCGTCGCAGTGTTTCCGGGGTCGGCGCAAGCGTCGGCTGCGCTGGTATAGGCTGCACCGCTTCATCAGCATTCAACACCATCTCAAGTACCTCCTGCGCCATCTCAAGACCGCCGTGCGGAGGCCACATATTGATGAGAACAACCACGCCTGTTTTACTCGGAACATTAAACCACACCTGCGTTCCAAAGCCGTGAATCCCACCACCGTGATTGTGATAGATATGTTCCCCGATACGGGTTGCTCGCCAGCCTAAGCATTGCCCCGACGACCAGTCCGGCTCGACATATTGCGGCTGTTGAATCTCCACGAGTGTTTGCCCCTTGAGTACCTGCGCGCCACAGCGATCTCCGCCATCGGTTTGGAATTGCAACGACACCCACTTTGCTAAGTCACTGACGGTAGAATGCAGTTGCCCCGCCGATGAAATGCCGTTCAGGTGGGCGTAGGGAGCATGTTCAGGATGGTCTTGATAAGGCGTCGGGTTATAGCCGGCGAAGAAGTGAGGACGCAATTCGTCCGTGAGGTCGAAGACTGTGGATGTTAGACCGAGTGGCTCAATAATATTGGCGTGGACATATTCAGTGTATGGCGTACCGGTGAGTCGGTATACCACCTCACCGAGTAATCCAAATGCGAGGTTTGAGTATTTGAAGGCGGAGTCCTGCGGGATAACAATCCCTGTCTCTGGCAGTTTAGCGAGCATCTCCTCGCGGCTTGGGAAATCAAGATCATTCCAACCGTGCGTCGGTGACTCGGTGACCAATCCAGAGCGGTGTGTCAGCAATCGTCGAAGCGTTACGCCTTCAACGTTGCCCCGGATAGCGCGAGCCGAAGCGAATTCGGGGATATGCTGCGCCAATGGGTCTTCCAGCGTGAGCCGCCCTTCATCCCGCAACTGCATAACCGCAGTTGTCGTGAACGTTTTGGTTACTGAAGCGATACGGGCAATTGTGTTCTCGGTAGGTTTTTTGCCCGTATCAAGATCCGCTGCGCCAAACCCGCCAAACCAAACGAGTTTCTGATCCCGGATAATACCGATTGCCATACCGGGGAGCCTATACTTCGCAACCTTTGTTTCTACCAAATGCTCGATGTCTGGTATCAAACTCTGGAGAACACAATCTGCCATTTGTAATCTTCCTATTCCGTTGATCGAGGTTTCGGTCCCGCCAAAACCCTTTCCGGGCTTCCACCGACAATGTTTTGATAAACCTCTGGATCCGTCGCTCCCTCGGTCGCAATAATGACAACCCGACTGCCATAATCGAGTCCGAGCTGCTGGCTCAGATTTTCGTCATGGATTGATGCCATAAATCCTGCCCACGCCGCAATCCCTGTTTCGCCAATCACGACTGGGTAATCGCCATTGATACCTGCTGCTGCCAGTCGTATGGCATCAATCGCCGCTTCGTCAGGGATAGTCAGAAAAGCGAAAGCACCGCCCTTGAGAATCTCCCACGCTTGGGGGGAAGCCTCTTCAACGACCAACCCGTCCATAACCGACCGACCATCACCACTGACAGTTGTCGCCCTGTTTTCGACCATGCTTTGATATAGGCAGGAGGACGTGGCTGGCTCAACGACAACTATCCGTGGATGATTGCTTCCATATCGTTCCCATAAATGTCCACAGGTGGCACCGGCAAACCGACCGCCACCGCCGGGGACAAAGACGTGGGTGGGTGGCTTGGCACCCCTGAACTGTTGAACGATTTCGGCCGCGACCATTGCGTAACCCTGCATAATCGCACCAGCAATGTGAGGATATTTGGCAGATTTGTCATCCGAGACGACAAAATGGCCTAACCTCTCGGCATCCGTAACAGAACGTTGCACCGCTCGGTCATAGTTTCCCGGCACCCGCACTACCTCGGCACCGTAGCCGGCAATCGCTTTCTCCCTGCCGGCACTGACACCATCATTCATATAAATGACACATCGACACCCGAACATACGAGCACCCCACGCCAACGCTCGTCCGTGGTTGCCCGACGTTGCCGCCGACACAACAATCTCCTGTGTCACCGATTCATATTTCCGATCTATCAAATCCTGCGTGGTAACCGTTTCCACGCCGGTGGATTTTTTAATCTCACCTTTCAACACAGATAGCATCGCGTAGACGGGACCCGTCGGTTTGAAACTCCCCACCTCAAATCGATATCCCTCGTGTTTGCACCACAGGGCACGGACATTGCTTGCCATAGCAAGACCGTTCAATGCAATCAGAGGTGTCGGTTGATAACCGGGCAACTTTGTAACCTCTGCTTCCACATCGGCAAATGCTTCCTGATTCAGTAATGCCTTCTGTGCCGGACCGTACTCCGGGGGAGGGTAGGCTTCTATATTGATAAAAAGATTGGTTTCGTAAGTATTCATATTTTTTTGCTTTGATTGGTTAAGCGTTGTTATAAGGCTGCCACCCGACCCTCGCCACGCGGATCTGTGCCTCCAGATTGGACAGCCGGATCGTCCGCAAGCACAATGGTGTGTCCGGGTCCACCAATCCCTCCTTGTGGCTCAACCTGATGCCCCCGTTCTCGTAATGCTTCGAGCACGTCCGCCCCGGCACGCTCTTCAACGCCAATCGGTTCGGCTCCCTCGTTGTGTACGCGGGGGGCATCTAGGGCTTCTTGGGCGGTCATGTGCAGATCGATGAGGTTCACCGAAATGCTGAGTTGATTGTTCGGAATGGTACGACCGCCGGGAATGCCATAAGTAGCAAAAGGAGCGTCGTCCCGCAACGCGAGCATCGGTGCCATGTTGTGTAATGGACGTTTGCCGGGAGCGATGGAGTTCGCAAAACCCGGGCGCGGGTCGAAACGACCCACCCCGTGCCCAAACAACAGTCCCGTCCCCGGTACGGTAAACATTGAGCCAAATCCGCCGCCATGCGTTTGGGTGAGACTCACCATGTTCCCACGGCTATCCGCTGTGGAGATGTGGCTAGTACAATTAAGCGGCTCATAATACACAATTCTTCCCGGTTTCGGTGATTCCAGACCCTCTTTCAACTTCGGTGCGAATTTAGCGACGAATGAATCCGAAAGTTCGGCTGAAATATCAATCTCTACAAAATCGGGGTCACCAAATCGACTGAGCCGCTCTTGCCAACCGATTTTCATCGCTTCAGCGAGGAGATGTGTTCGCTCAACGAGAGAGGTCTCTCCAACGTCGTACCCCTCGATTAACCGGAGCATCTGTAAGGTGGTCAATCCTCCGGCACCAAGCGGGGCTGTATAGATCTGATATCCTCGGTAATTGATTTCGTACGGCTCAAGCACCTGCGGTGTATAACGCTGAAAATCTTCAACACTCAAGCACCCACCACTCTCTTGGATGTAATCGGCGATCTTCTGTGCGATGCTCCCTTGATAAAAGGCAGGGGCTCCACCTTCGGCGACGGTTTCTAACGTTCGGGCGAGATCGGGGTTTGTAAGTCTTTCACCCGGCTTCGGTGCCCGACCGCTTTTCAGAAAAACACGCGCTGTCTCTGGGAAATCCTGCAGCCATCGTTCCGCGTTGCCCGCCATAGCACCTCGATTGGCAGTGTTGGGCGCATAGCCATAGCGGGCAGATCTAATAGCCGGCTGAATTATTTCGGCGAGCGGCATAGATCCAAATTCCTCAAGTGCCAAACATAATCCTGCAACCACACCGGGAACACCAACCGCCAAGGGACCGTGCAGATTGACTCTCCCCGGTACGCGGTAGCCTGCTGGAGTATCGGTCTTTTCGATGGTAAACATCTGATCCGATGCCGCAGCGGGAGCCACTGTATTGTAGTCGATGGCGATAACCTTGCGCTGATCCGCTAGATAGATGACCATACAGCCACCATAACCCGCTATACCGTTGTGACACGGTTCAACGACCCCTTCGGTAAAGGCAGCCGCAACAGCAGCATCCATCGCGTTACCGCCCGATTGAAGAATGTTCATACCCGCGTTGGCGGTCCTAGGATGAGGTCCAACTACAGTGCCGTACTTTCGTTGACGTGGCTTCATTCAGGATTTCCTTTCATCTCATTCAAAATCGCTTTGGGTGAGCAAGTCGTGCTGGTTGATTAACCTCACTCATGTAAAGAATTGGTGTTACAGACACCGATTGAGTTCACTAGGTCATTTTTCACGCATCACGTTTCACGCTTTATCTCTGATGGAAAAGCGTATCAACAGTTGAAAACTATCACCATTAGTTATCAATCTCTATCAAATTCGGACATCAGAACCGGAGCATTCCGTTCAGCACTTAGTTTAGCCGCTTCAATCACTGCCATCGAATGGCGTACAGAGTGCCCACTGGCATCGGGCTCACGGTTTTCAAGGCAGCAGGTCGCAAACTCCCGGATCTGGTTGGGCATTCCCTCTCGGCTCGATCCTTCTACCGACACTTCCTGTCCATTCACGGTCAATTTGTCACCTGTGAGCATCATCGAACCTTCGCTTCCAACGATGTACTGATCGTGAGCACCGGTATGAGAAACAACCGTTTGCGATAGTACGCTCACCGCCCCGTTTTCATGGGTCATCATGGCGGTATAGGAATCCTTTTGTCCTTGGTATAGATTGGTACTCTCTGATCCTTGGGCGTAGACCTGCGTTACAGGTGAATCAAGATACCAATGCAAAATATCATATTCATGTGGCCCAAAACAGTAGAGAACGCAGATTCCGCCTATCTCCAGATCGAGATACCAATGACGAGAATCGCTCCCCGCCGGTGTTGGGTTGAAATAGCTATACCGCCGCCGTATCAGGTGCCCCGCCTGCCCGATTTCTCCGTCAGCAATCATTTTCCGTATTGCGCGGTTTACGGGATAATACCGCATCACTTGACCCACCATCAAAATCTTCCCGGCTCGATCGCAGGCATCAATCATCCTGTCACAGTCGGCAAGCGTCAACGCCATCGGTTTTTCCACTAACACATGCTTTCCGGCTGCCGCAGCAGCGACCACCTGATCAGCGTGTAAGGAATGAGGTGTGCAGACATGCACCGCCTCCACCCGCGCATCGTCTAAAAGCGGTGCTAGCTCCGTGTAGGCACTAGCACCAAAGTCTTCCGCTGCTGCTGCCACCCGATCGGGGTCTACATCCATCACTGCAGCCAGCCGGATATTGTCGTTTGCCTTGATTGCATTCATATGCGATCGGGCAATGCCTCCTGCACCGATGACTCCTACCGATAGTACGTCGCTCATACGGTATCTCCTCAACTGAAACTTCTCTATATTGTACAAACCTGTGCCCAAAAACCGGAATAGAATTCATTATACAGATATATACCGCCCCGTCAATTAAAAAAGAGTGCCGACATTTTGCCAAATCACTTTCCACTGGATCTCCCTCACAAAATCGTCTATAATGTTGTTGACTGACGCAGATCTCAAGGTTCATTGACGACGAGCAAGAGGAGGAATCACGATGGTAAACGGATACTTGACAGAGGAACAACGCAAACACTGGGATGAGCAAGGCTATCTCATTGTAAAACAGGTGCTGTCCTCCAAAGAGGTAGGCACACTTTTGGAGGCTGTCGATACGGTTATTGAAGACTACGTCCGGGAAACGGAGGGTCCAGACGCTCCTCAGTTTGGTCGAGGTGCTTTCACCATCATTCGGGCGATTGAAAGAACAAATGCACTGGATGTCTTAACAGATCACTCCAACATTTTTGGGACGATTCTTGCACTGATGGGCCCCTACCTCCAGATTATGGGAACGCAGATCTACACGCGACATCCCAGCGATGACGCTTTACTCAGTTTCCATACCGATGCCGGACCCTCACTGCAGCAGATCCACCCGCACCCCCAAAGCCTGCCGCTGCAATTCAAGGTTCAATTCTTCTTGACCGATGTATCAAAACCGGACAGTGCCAATTTCATGCTAGTGCCGGGCAGTCAGCTAGAGCCTTTTCCTGAACACCCGGAACCCGGATTTATCCCAGAGGGAGCGATCCAAGTGCTTGCCGATCCGGGCGATGCCGTCATCTTTCCGTGGGCGCAATGGCACGCGGTCGGGCCAAATAAAACCGATCGGATTCGGAAAAGTGTCACTTTCCGTTACGGTCAGATGTGGAGCCGTCCTTATGACTACGAAACGCTGCCATCACACGTGCTAGAGCGGATGACACCGCGCCGGCAACGTTTATTCGGATACATGGGCGAAGACTATCACCCAACCGATTACTTCAAGCCGCATGATCAGTTGGAAGTGATCTTCGGTGATGAGTGGAAACTGTAGCCGTGAAACGTAAAGCGTGATAGGAAGAAGAGGAGGATGGAAGGTTAGAAAAAAATAAATGGGCAGCATTGTAGTGTTTCTAGCGAAAGGTTGGAAGGTTGGGTTTCCATCCTTGCCTCCTTCCACTCTTCCAACCCTTTATGTGAGAAAGGGCAAAAAATGGTTGATTTACAGGGCAAGGTCGCTTTAATCACCGGCTCCTCGCGTGGGATTGGGCGCGGGTGTGCAATTGAGATGGCGACGTGCGGTGCCGATATTGTCATTAACTACCGAACCCATCCCGATGAAGCGGAGGAGGTCGCTGAGATTGTCCGAGGGCTTGAACGCAATGCCATCACTGTTGGAGCAGATATTGCGGATCGAAATGCTGTCGAGGCGATGGTGCAGCAGGGGATCGATCAGTTCGGAAAAATAGACATCCTTGTGAATAATGCGGCGATGAGCATTCGCAAGCCGTTTCTGGAGATCCCCGTCGCTGATGTTGAACGAACGATCGATGTCTGCATGTGGGGAGTGTTCCATTGCAGCCAAGTTGCTGCGCGCCATATGGTAGAGCGCGGTGAAGGTGGGAAAATCCTGATTATCAGCTCCGTTCACGCCTTTATTCCATTTGCGCGTTCTGTTGCCTACAATACCGCCAAGGCGGGCATCAACCACATGGGATACACGATGGCGACAGAACTCACCGAGCATCGTATCAACGTCAACGTCATTGAGCCGGGGTGGACCGACACACCGGGCGAGCGGAACTTTGCAACAGAGGAGGAACTGAGAGAAGGCGGCAAAAAACTGCCGTGGGGTAGACTGGGAACGATTGAAGATATTGGAAAAGCAGCGGCATTTCTCTGCTCCGATGCGGCGGACTATATTACCGGTGCCTGTTTGCGGGTAGATGGCGGCTTCTGGCTGCCGAGGTAGCAAGGCATGTGCAACTACTCCTGATGCCTACAAAGAAAAATTACTTGCGTTTATGTTGGTTGGATGCTATATTTGCCTATGAGTCGGTTTTCTGTAAAAGCCGAAGTGCTTTATTTTCGCTCCAGTTGCTTTGAATCTGAGGAGCGCAATATGTATAGCAGAGGTTGTCTAACCCAAATCTAAGCCCCAGCGGGGCGATATGTGTATAGAAAACATGGTCAAACCAACCCTAAAGCCCCAGCGGGGCGACATATGGCAACTTACGTTAGAATACTTGGAACAGGAAGAAGTTGATGCACAGATTGATCAAATGGCAGCGGATTCAGAATATCGGAAACTCCATAGCCAATTGGCTAAAGAATATGAGCCAGCAGGTTGGGAAACCCTACGGTTAGGTGAGGAGGGTTCATGAACCGTGGCGATGTGTATTAAGTGACGACATAATTGGTGGGGATCTAATTTTTCTCTTGACTTTCTTGTGCAATCGTTGTAACATTGAATTGGAAATCCCATAGTAATCCTAAAGAGAGAATAAGCACTATTTGAGAGCTGAATCAAAAACGATGAAGCCAAGTCTGCGTCATCTATAATTTTTGTTGGGGTGCGTTCCGATTTGACCCGGGGCACTGAGAATATACCCTTTGGACCTGATCTGGATAATACCAGCGTAGGGAAATATGAGTTTCAGAGTAGAGAGCAGCGTTCGTTGTTCCTGACTTGTATTGCCGAACCGTTTTCCTTATGCAGGAAAGCGGTTTTTTTTTCGATCGACGTTTGCTTACCGCATAGGAGGTTGAGACGATGGCTACTGAAAAATCAAGCGAATTTTTTCCGAATAGTAAAAGAGTATACGTTTCTAGCAAACATAACGGAGATTTACATGTGCCTTTCCGTGAGATTTCGCTTCATCCCACACAGGCATTTAACGGTGAGATGGAAACCAACGAACCGCTGCGTGTTTATGACACAAGCGGACCGTGGGGAGATGATGCGCAATCATGTGATAGCGAGCGGGGGCTAACCCCGGTACGAGCGGATTGGATTCAAGCGCGTGGCGATACCGAGGAGTATGAGGGGCGCGAAGTTCAACCTCAGGACAACGGTTATCTGACCCGTGGTCACGAACAGTATGCTAGCAGGCGCGAAAAACAGAAAGGTCGTTTGGAATACTTCCCCGGTCTTGGACGGAAAACGCTTCGGGCAAAAGCAGGTAGCTGTGTCACCCAGATGCACTATGCCAGACGGGGAATTGTCACACCAGAAATGGAGTTTATCGCCATCCGGGAGAATTTGGGAAGGGCTGAAGCGTATGAGGCACTCATGAGTGAATCGGCTCCCCGGAATCACTTGAACCATCAACACCCCGGCGAATCGTTTGGTGCCTTTATCCCCGATTTCATTACGCCTGAATTTGTTCGTGACGAGGTTGCACGCGGACGTGCAATCATCCCAGCGAATATCAATCATCCTGAGACCGAACCGATGATTATCGGACGCAACTTCCTTGTGAAGATCAATGCGAATATCGGTAATTCCGCAGTCGCCTCCTCAATTGAGGAAGAGGTGGAAAAGATGCGATGGGCGACAAAATGGGGTGCCGATACCGTTATGGATTTGTCAACGGGGAAAAACATCCATGAGACCCGCGAATGGATCCTTCGCAATTCTCCCGTCCCGATTGGCACAGTTCCAATCTACCAAGCCCTCGAAAAAGTGAACGGCAAGGCGGAAGAGTTGACATGGGATATCTACCGGGATACCCTGATCGAGCAAGCCGAGCAAGGCGTTGATTACTTTACCATCCATGCAGGTGTGCTCCTGTCATACATTCCGCTCACGGCAAACCGCTCCTGCGGAATCGTATCGCGTGGCGGAAGCATCATGGCGAAATGGTGCCTCTCGCATCATCAAGAAAGTTTCCTCTACACCAATTTCCGCGAGATCTGCGACATCATGAAGACCTACGATGTCTCCTTCTCGCTCGGTGATGGGTTACGTCCCGGTGCCCTTGCAGACGCAAACGATGCCGCCCAAATTGCCGAATTGGAAACGTTGGGCGAACTCACGAAAATCGCTTGGGAATCAGATTGTCAGGTGATGATTGAAGGTCCCGGACACGTGCCAATGCAGCTGATCAAAGAGAATATGGATCTGGAGCTCAAACACTGTTATGATGCGCCATTCTACACCCTCGGTCCATTGACAACCGATATAGCCCCCGGCTACGACCACATCACCAGTGCAATCGGCGCGGCGATGATCGGGTGGTTCGGTTGTGCGATGCTCTGTTACGTTACACCGAAAGAGCATCTGGGGCTGCCAAATAAAAAGGATGTTAAAGATGGTGTCATCGCCTATAAGATTGCGGCGCACGCTGCAGATCTCGCCAAAGGGCATCCCGGTGCCCAAGAGCGTGATAATGTCGTCTCAAAGGCGCGTTTCGAGTTCCGCTGGGAGGATCAGTTCAATCTGAGTCTCGATCCAGAAACCGCTCGTGAATTCCACGACGAAACCCTGCCGCAAGAGGGCGCGAAACAAGCGCACTTCTGCTCGATGTGCGGTCCCCATTTCTGCTCCATGAAGATCACGGAAGATGTCCGTCAGTATGCGCGAGAAAAGGGAGTCACGGAGGAGGAAGCACTCAAACTAGGTATGGCAGAAAAAAGCGATGAATTCAAAGAGGCGGGTTCAGAGGTATACTCCACCGCTGCGGATTAAAAAACCAGCAGGGACAAACGCTTATTTGTCCGCACTTGTCAAAAAGCCGTTTTCCTCCGCGCAACATGGGAAAACGGCTTTTTTCATTCCTTTCGCTTAGGATTTATGCGGTGTATTGATGGTGCTCTGTGACAGGCTTATCAGATTACGCATCACGTATTACGTTTCACGTTCCACGTTTCACGCAAGGAGACACAATCATGTCCAAAACCTATCGTGCAGGACTCGTCGGATGCGGCGGCATGGGACGCCACCATCTTCAAGTCCTCAATAAGTTACCCGAATTTGAGCTCATTGCACTCTGCGATATTTTCCCCGACGCTGTCAATAAATCGGGCGACGAATATGGTGTCAAAGCGCGTTACCACGATTTTGATCAGATGTACGACGAAGCGAATTTAGACCTCGTTACCGTCGCCACGCAGACACGCGGTCATCACGCCCCGGCAGTTGCAGCATTACAGCGAGGGATTTCCGTCTTGTGCGAGAAACCGATTGCCATAGACCTCGTCGAAGCGGATGATATGGTTTCCGCTGCGGAAAGGTCCGGCGCGAAGTTTGCCATTAATCAACAGAACCACGTCAACCCGGGCATCCGTAAAGCGCAAGCGATGGTGGAGGAAGGGGTTATCGGTGATGTTATCTTGGTCCGGGGGAGAAACAAAGCCGGGCGCAAGAGTGGGAACGAGTTCATGGAGATGGGAACGCACGTTGCGGACATGATGCTCTGCTTTGGTGGAGTTCCAGAGTGGTGTTCGGGAACGGTTTACAACGGGGACCAATCCGCCGGACCGACGGATATTATGGAGGCGAAGGAGATGTCTCCGCGAGATCGGGATTCTGGATTGGTGATGGGCACACGCGCCATAGCACACTACGGTTTCCAAGGCGGTATCTGGGGAGAGACGCACTTTATCAACTACGCTAAGACGATGAGCGAGAATTACGGTGTGGATGTTCTCGGAACGGAAGGGCAGTTGGCGGTACGTGCATCGGCAAACGTGCAGGACAACCTGTGGCACCTGCCGCGTCCGATGGAGGGTGCGCCGGCACAGTTCTCAGATTGGCAGCAGGTAGATTTGTCAGGTGTCGGTCTTGAGGAGCCAATCGTCACCATGTACAGCCGGCTGATTCATGCCATCGAAACGGATACGCAGCCGCCGAGTAGCGGCGAGGAGGGACGTTGGGCATTTGAAATGATGATGGCGATCTATCAGTCGCACCGCGAAGGCGGATGCCGTGTAGAATTACCGCTCGCTGATCGCCGACACCCGCTGGAACAATGGCGTGATGCGTGAAACGTAATATAGTAGTAGGCATATTGCTTTGAATCCCGCCTGTCCCGATTTATCGGGGCTTCGTATGCCGTAACCTTCGTAAGAATAGCAATAGAAAGGATTCAATGAAAATTGACCGACTATCACCGACTGATGGTGTGTGGAAGATCACGCTTTCGATCGGAGACGAACAAGATATAAGCCGCCTCTGGATCCACGAATACCAGATGCGATTCGGGACAGTCCTACTCAAGCTGGGCGGCATCGCCGGTGTCGGCACGAAAGAGGAGCACCGCAACAAAGGATATTCTCGCCGCATCATGGAGGACTCCACAGCGTTCATGACAGAGAACGGATTCGATGTCGCTATGCTGTTCGGTATCCCGGACTTCTATCCTAAATTCGGCTATGCAACAGCACTACCGGAAACGTGGGTGGAGCTTGATACCGAGGAAGCGCAAGCCGCTGTCTCCACATATCAGATCCGACAGTTTGAGATAGAGGATGCACCGAAAATATTGGCTCTCTACGCAGCGAACAACGCCGAACGCACGGGTACACCTTTGAGGGACGAAACCCGTTGGAAAGACTTCAAGATGGGAAGCAACTTTGGTATTGATGCTGACCCTTTCGTTATCCTGAACGATGCCGGTGAGGTAATCGGCTATTTTGTCTGTGATGAAACGGAAGAAAACTGTATCCTTTGTGACATTGGGTTTCAGGACAGGACGATTTTTGAGACAATCGTCCGCTTTCTTGGAGATCGCGCCAAACGTATTGGAGCAGCGCAAATCGAATGCTCAATGCCCGCAGACCACCCCTTCGCTATCTTCTGCCGACGCTACGGCTGCTGGACAAATACCCATAACCCGAAGGACCACAGGGGCATGATGCGGATAATCAACCAATCGAGCACCTTAAAAGGGATTACCGGTGAGTTGGAAAAACGCCTACGCCGCTCTGCCCATCTCTCACAGTGGAGCGGCAAGATTCTGATCGCGACGGATCTAGGACAGGATTGTTTGGGGATTGATCGGGAACGTGTTACATACACCAGCAGTAAGGCAAATGCCTTCCACCTTGAGATCCCGCAGGACAAGCTGATCCAATTGATGATGGGACGACGAAGCATCGAAGATCTTGCCATTGAACCCGATGTTTCCGTGACCGGCGGAATTATTCCTATTCTGGCAACCCTCTTTCCACTCGACTATCCGCACGTCTGGTGGCCCGACCGGTTTTGAGGGATAGGCGGCTCAACTGTCCAGGCCAGCCATCACTTCAACACTCACGCTAACATACGAAAGGAATTCCACTTTGCCAACGAAAAAATACAGAGTTGCCGTCGTCGGGGGCGCAGGGACCTGGGGACGTTTTTATCTACGCGCTTACGCCAACCACCCCGACTGCGAAATTATCGCGCTGGTAGACCGTGCCCGTGACCGACGGGGTGCCTTTGCTGAACGTTACGGTATCGAGACCGTCTTTGATACGGTGGACGAACTCTTTGCCAGAGAGGTGCCCGACATCGTCTCAATTATTCTACCCGTCGGTCACAATCCTGAGACAGTAATCGCTTGCGCCGAAGCCGGTGTCAAAGCGGTGTCATGCGAAAAGCCGATAGCTGTTGAACTATCGCAGGCGGATGAGATGGTACGTGTCTGTCGGGAACGTGGGACTGCCTTTGGCTGTGGAACCGGTTACTGGGACGCGCCCTACTTACTGGAAACCGCCGATTGGATCCGTGCGGGCAATATCGGTCAACTAACCGGCGCTGCGATTCCCGGCGGATTGCCGACGGAAGTTTCGGGGGGCGGTTGCGTTCAACTGACCATCATGCGGCTGCTTACTGGTATGGAAGTCGAATGGGCGGAAGGTTGGGCATTGCCACCACAAGCCGGCTGGATGCCTCCGGTCGAGTTTGCAGCAGTCGAAACCGATTCCCCAGCTTACGGTCGCTTGGGATTATCCCCGATAGGATCGGGATTCAAAGCAACCGGTGGAATCATTTGCGAAATTATCAAGCCACCAACAGAGCAGAAAGGGTTCTGCCCCGCATCGGTTACCGGAGAGAATGGGCGGGTATGGACTAGCTCTCCCAAGCCAATCCTTATCCAAGGTCAAGGTGCTGCTTCGACGCCAGTCCATCCAGACTTTCTGGATAGCCCCCGAAAAGACGGGTTTACATCAGCTATTGAACGACTCATGCGAGCGGTGGATACCGGCGAAGATGCCGTTTGCAGTGGTCACGACTACCGTCAAGCACTGGAAATCGCCATCGCCCTGAAGCAGTCCGCTCACCGTGGACATGGACGGATTTCTCTGCCGTTGGCGGATCGGTCTCTCAAGATCTATCCCCATCCCTACCGCTTGAAGGGCGGCGATGTGGCAGGCTGGGAGACTATCGGCTATACGGGACCGCCATCGGTTGCGTAGGGTTTTAGAAAAAATGAAAAATTGGTTTGACATCTGATTCATGTATTGAGTATAATAAAAATGAACCTCGTAGCTTTGGTACATACTGTATCTCCTCCGGTCCTGACACTCCTCCGTTGGGAATCCTACAGGTTCGCAATCTAAAATTGGTATTAGATTGTCCACAAGGATATAGCTTGCACTAACAAGGAACACTTTCATGAGCGAAGCCGAAAAAAACGCTGCCTCCCTATTTATCCCAGATGATTCTCCTGACGGGTACGAAGAAGAAACTATAAAGGGGTTCCTCCAGAACGCCGGTTTTTCCGATGATGACCAAGAGCGGCTGGTTAGTTTTTTTAAACACCAGGATACTTTTGGGGCCCCTCCTAGCGATACCACTGTATTCAGAGAGCATTTTGAGTACGATTTAAAGAGGGCTCTGGAAATAATAAAAGAAGAAGTTCAAATCGGGAAAGACCGTCAAACTGCCTTGGCACTTCTCTTTAGCTCAATGCTTGGTTTTGAACCTAGATTTGACCTTCAACCCAACGAAAAGTTTGATAAATCAAGCGACTCCTCAAGCCATCTTGGGTGGATTGGCGAATTCCAAAGTCATGCGAAATTCTGTGCCAAAAGTTTGGATTGGCGTAAACTAGCTAAAATTAAGGAGTCTAAGATTTTCCATTTGTTTGATTTACTCCAATTCCTCTTTCCAAAAACCACCGTACCTCTGAATCGAATAGTTGATCTCAACCTATTAGATCCAATTAAGCGCAGTAGCTGGAGCGACAGCGATTTTGAAGATCCCCAACAACTTGAATCTTGGTTAAAGTTGAGGTTTAAAGATAATAAAAAACACCGTGACGCAATCCGTCTGGATACGTTACTGCAACCTTTTTCCGATTTTCCAGAAGGTGTTTTAGAAAACAAGATACTTGGACTCCTAAATGCTATAGAATTGGCGTTGAATTCAGCACTATACCCTGGAGCCGGTGTGAATGAGGAATGGCAGCTGGTTGCACAAGAGTTAATTCCGTTTTTGGAGCTTCTCTCTAAGAAAAAGCCTGATTCAAGTGAGGAACGGTCATTCTCGCTCAAAACGTGGTGGCATTTAGCCAACGTAGTTTACGGTTGGAGTATGGGCGGATTGGAATCGGAACTCTCCCCGGAACTGAGAAATCGGCTTGTCGAAAGTGCTGCCAGGCACATCGGAATCTTGCGTTCTATATTACGGGCTGAACCCAAAGACTTTGATGGTGAAGATTCTACGGGAACAGTCTCCGACTTTTACCAAGAGGCTTTTTATATTTTGCTAAACTTTGCTCCCCCGTGGAAATGCCTAAAGTCCTTGTTACTCGCTTTCACAGGGATGACCGTGCAAGCTGTCACATCGGATCTGCGCGCTTGGCATGAATATGGTAGGGAAGAGGAGCTGCCTTATCCGTATTCCAACGTAGCACTGTGGGTTGCAATGACAATGTATCCGCAGAATCTTCAGGTGGAACTAGATGGGGATCCATATCTACAAGGGTTGCGGGAGGAGTTTGCTAAATTTTGTCTTGAACGCCTTAAAACAAAAAGCAAACAGAAAGCATCCAGCGGGGATAAACAATTCAGCGATAAAGATTTTGTAGAACCGCGCCCACTGTGGCGACAAGGCTACGTTCAAGCGTTGGCAGCATTGCGCGTTAACCCCGGTGGACGGGCGCATCGGACACTCTTCTGGCTCTCACAAAATGATCCTGATGAGACGACCCGCGCGTTGGCCAAAAGAGCACATAAGCGGATTCGGCACCTAGACCGCAAAAAGCCCAATCTAGACGAAGGTGCATCGCCGCGTCGTCCATTATTTGAAGCCTTTTGGTGGCTTCGCCAAGCGCATCTACTGACACTCGGAGTAAAGGTTGATGAAGCCGGTGCGATGCGTACCCGCCGAAAAGAGTTGCACCGAACGCGAGAGAGAGATGATCGCCTCAATTGGAAGCAGGCAGGATAATTTGTTTTTACTGCGAATAAAAATCAAATACAACCATAAATGGCAAGAATCTTATAACATAAGATACAAATTGCTTCAATTGGGATGTATATCGTCCACCCTGAAGCGATAGATACCTACAAAAAAGGAGGCGATAAAAATATCAGAATCAAGTAGTTGACCGATCTGAGCTGATAACAGTGTGTCTATCATTGTATCAGCGCACACCCCACATTTTTTTATCCTACGATGCGTCGCACTTCGTGGCTCAATAGTCACATGCCTAATCCTCTTTAGGATTGTGCCACGACGCGTCCTTTCAAGACAATTTTAAAGTCACTCTACAGTCAAAAACGAAAGGATTAAAGATGTTTCCAACTACCAATTCCCCGAATTTTTCGCCGAAAATTCCATCAGTAAACTTCCATCTCTGGGAGCCCTGCAACATGCGATGTAGATTCTGTTTTGCTACATTTCAAGATGTGAAGCAAGAGATGAATCTGCCCAAGGGTCACCTGCCAGAGGAAAAGTGTATCTCGGTTGTCGATCGAATCGCCAAAGCTGGGTTTGAGAAGATCAATTTTGCCGGTGGTGAACCCACGCTTTGTCGTTGGTTGCCTAACCTGATTATGCAGGCAAAGAATCATGGGAGGGTCACCTCGATCGTCACAAATGGATCAAGAATCACTAATCAATGGCTAGGCGATCTACAGAGAAGCTTGGATTGGATTGCACTGAGTATTGATACTATTGACCCAGAAAAGTTGAAACGCCTAGGTCGCGCAATCGGTGGTAACACCCCTATATCCGAGGAAGAATATCTGCGTATCGTCAGCGATATAAAACAGCATGGAATACGTTTGAAAATCAACACTGTCGTAACTTCCGTAACATGGCAGGATGACTTTACCAACTTTATCCGGTTAGCAAAACCGGAGCGTTGGAAGCTGCTTCAAGCCCTGCCTGTCAAGGGGCAAAACGACGTACATATCACTGATTTCATGATTTCAACAGAGCAATTTGAGGCGTATGTCGAGCGCAATCGCACTATTGAAAATGATGGAATTCGCGTCGTCCCGGAAAGCAATGAATTGATGACGGAAAGTTACGTTATGATTGACCCCGCCGGCCGTTTCTTCGATAATACCCAAGGCACCTATACCTACAGCCAGCCTATTTTGGAGGTTGGCGTTGAGAAAGCCCTAGACGAGGTATTGATTAACACGGAAAGGTTTCACGAGAGAGGAGGGAGCTATGACTGGTAAATTCATCGTCATCGAAGGGCTCGATGCAACAGGTAAGTCGACGCTGGCGGGAAAACTGGCCAAACGCCTTAATGCAACGCTGCTTAAATGCCCTGCGCGGCTGAAGGCACCTGATTTATCGGAGGGGAATCTACGCTCCTATTTCGATAACCGCCCTCCCTTACAGCGGCGCGCTTATTACCGGGCGGCGAACCTCATCGCCAGTGAGCAAGCTGAGATAGCACTACAGAACAGTCATGTCGTGATGGACCGCTACTGGACGAGCACAGTGGCCTTTGCTGCGCTAGATGACGATTCGGATCTCGATCAAGAATGGCAGGGACGTTATCCGCCGGAACTTCGCAAACCGGATGTAGTTATCCTGCTTACGGTGGATGAGGAGAACCGAACAAAGCGGATGCGTGAACGTGGTGAACCTGTCACAGATGAAGAGCAAAACCTCGCCGAAGACGTTACTTACCGTGAAGACGTGCTTCGGGTGTACCGGAGGTTTGATCCAATAGAGGTTGACACTAGTTATCTTGCTCCCGATGCTGTGCTTGAGGTTGTGCTCGCAGCTCTCCAAAAGTTCCACATCATTGCGTGAATACATTTATAGTAGATCTCAGAATTAATGAGACACGCCAAATCGGTGCGGTTACAAACCGCACCTACCGGAGGCGAAAGTGTCTATTTATTTTTTAAATTCACTATAGTGTCTTTTCACGCACAACAGAAACGTAATTGCCTCAATTGGGAACTTATAGTGTCCCTATGGGGTGATGAATAAATAAGAAAGGAGGTAAAAAAATGACTAAATCAACTGGAAGCCGCAGCGGTGGTAAAAGTAGCAACCAAAGCAGCGGTAAAGGCGGAAGCCGTGGAAGTGCTGGCTGGCCCAGCAAGACCGGTAACCCTTCCGGTGGCGGCCGAAATAACGCCCCTTCAAAAGGTAAAAGCAAGTAATTGACGGGTAGAGGTTGGTCTGCGATAGCGGTTCAGCAGGTCAACCTCTCAACCAGTTTTTCGCTTCATCTAGTTAATGCGTTGCACTTGGAGGCTTAATAGCCTCACTTTTGATCCCTTTGGGATCGTGCTAGTCCCTTACACGAAATTCATTAACGGGAATTTGTTACTGTGATTTCAACTACAGGAGATTAAAATGAAGATTACTTTTTTAGGCGGAGCCAACGAAATAGGTGCTTCGTGCACGCTCATTGAAATTGAAAAAGCACGTATCTTAGTGGATGCGGGTATCCGAATGAATGTCAATCAGGATAAGCAATTGCCTGATGTAGATAAGGTGGGAATGCCCGACGCATTCCTACTAACACACGCACACACCGATCATACGGGCGCGTTACCGGGCTTGATATCCCGCTTACCCGCTTGTGTGAAAGGGTATTGCACCCCTGCGACGAAGGCTATTACGCGGGGGCTGTTGGAGGACAGTAAGAACCGGCTGGAGCGTGAAGAACAAGAGAAACCCTTGTTTACCCACGAAGAGATTGACGCAGCATTGGACTACTTAGGGTTTATGGAGCCAGTGCTGCAGTGGAATACACCTGTAGAGATCTGTGAAGACGTGACAGCCACGTGGATTCCTGCCGGACATATTCTGGGTGCTGCAATGATCTTCATTGAAGGTAAGCGGGAAAGCATCTTGATGACGGGTGATATATCAGTTACCGATCAGAAAACCATTCCGGGCATGTCAATGTCAGATTTCGATTTTCCAAAGCCCGTTGATGTAATGGTGATGGAGTCAACCTATGGTAATCGCCAGCATAAGGATCGCGCACGGGAAGAGAAACGGCTTGTATCAGACGTAGCGCGAGTGATTGAAGCCGGCGGTAAAGTGCTAATCCCGGCATTTGCAATCGGACGTTCTCAGGAGGTCATCCTGATTTTGAAGGATGCAATGCAGCATGGGGAGATACCCAAGTTTCCTGTGTGGGTTGATGGAATGGTCCAAGACATCAATGCGATATATTCAAATTTTGCCGATGAACTATTGCCATCTTTGAAGGACAATGCGGAACGCGGTGAAGACATTTTTTATTCGGATGTTATAAAACCGGTGCCAAAAAGCACTGACCGAACTAGCGTTTCGTCGTGGGAGCCGTGTTGTATCGTGGCATCTTCAGGGATGTTAGACAATGGCAGATCCAGGGGATATTTTGAGCGTTTAGCCGATAATCCAGCGAACCTGATTGCAATTACGGGGTATCAAGCCGAAGGGACCCTCGGGCGGCGTTTACAAGATTTGAAAAAAGCAGCAGAGTTTACAGAGCAAGTACTGGAACTGGACGACGAAAAGCCCGTGTCAGTGAAATGTCAGGTGAAATCCTATTCGCTCTCGGCGCACGCAGACAGGGATCAGTTGACAAAATTGGTAGAGGAAATGCAGCCGCGTAAGCTATTTCTCGTCCACGGTGATCGGGATGTGCGAAAGGAATTGGCTGTATCTGTGCGTAGACAGGCACCGGAAGTGCAGGTGAAACTGCCTAAGAATGGCAGTACGCACACCGTGAAAAAATGGCCTGGGATTGCAGAAGGAAGGCGACTGCGGAGCGATAGGATGCTCGCCGAGGTGTGTTCCTTTGTACAGGAGAGAGGATTGAAAGGCCCATTTCATGTATTGGAATTGGCCGAAATGTGGTTCGGCACAGCAGCAACCACATTGATAGAAGTAAATTTCTTCCTATGGTCCTTGTCGTTGGACTATCAATTTTTTGTGCGAGATCGCCATTTGTTCTACCCACGGCAGCCTGCTTAAATGCTGTAAGCCTAAAGAAGTGCTCCGGCAAAAATCGCCGGGGCACTTCTTCATTTTCCGATAAAGCAAATTAAGCAAACAGCTCCTCAATAACACTCCCGTCGTTCACCACCCGAATCGGTCGTCCACCTCTAGAGTAATTTTGGTCAGTGTCATCAATGCCGAGCGAATAGCAGAGCGACGCAAACAGGTCAGGAACCGAAACAGGCCGATCCACAACCTCCAACCCATCTTCACTCGTAGCACCGATTACCTGCCCACCGCGAATCCCACCGCCCCCAAGCACCACCGACCAACCGTTGGGAAAATGGTCCCGTCCATCATTATCGTTAATTCTGGGAGTGCGCCCAAACTCACCGAGCCACAGGACGATGGTTTCATCCAATAGGTCACGCTCGGCAAGATCTTTCACAAGCATCGAAAAAGCGGGATCAAGCGTTTCAAGCAGGCTTTTGGTCCGAGCGAAGTTGTCATCATGGGTATCCCAACCGTCGAGCGAAACTTCGACAAATTTTACACCAGTTTCAATCAGCCGCCGTGCCATCAAACAGCCATCTCCGAATTGAGTCATACCGTAAGCTTCTCTCACAGCCAATGGCTCATTTGAGAGATCAAATGCCTTTGCGTGCGGGGAATTAATCAGCTTATCCGCTTTCTTGTAGATAGCCTGATGCGCTTCTGTACTCCGATTCGCATGCTTCTTGAGGAAGTCCTTTTCTAGATCTGTCAGCATCCGGAGACGCTGCTCAAATCGACGGGCGTCCATCTGCGGGGGATATTTGAGATCCTCAATCGGTTTTGTCGGATCGCTGACAACAAAGGGGTCATGTTCGGCACTAAGAAACCCGCTTGTAAAAGCAGGGGCATTTATGTTGACGCAGTTGGGCAGTTCAAAATCTTCATCATTCAGATAATGAGATGCAATTGAGCCGAGGGTCGGGTGCCTCACAGAACCAGTTGGCGCGTAGCCGGTGTGGAGCAGGTAGCGTGCCCGCTCGTGATTTCCTTCACGGGAAACCATTGACCGAATGATCGACAGGTGGTGTGCTTGTTCCGCGAGTTGGGGGAGATGTTCGGAGAAGTGAATGCCTTCGGCGCGTGTCGGAATCGCTGCAAAGGGTCCGGCATTAAGTGTATCCGGTTTCGGGTCAAAAGTATCCAGTTGACTCGCGCCGCCATTCATGAATAGGACGATGCAATGTTTGGCACGGGCGGCAATTCCCCCTAGCGGCGTCCACGCCGATGATTGTAGATGCTGCATCGCAATGAGTCCTAAAAAACTGCTCACTCCAACTTTGAGAAAATCGCGTCTTGAAACACTCTGCTGCCGTGAATCAAATATTTCATTTTCCGGTATTCTAATTTGTGCCTTCATCGCAATTCTTCTCCCTCGTTTCTATCCCTTGATAAATTGGGTGATAATGAGGACGAGGATAGTGATCCAGACCGGCACCGTCATGCCGACCATCCACTTGAAAACATCCGTGATTCGTCTCTCAAGTCGTGTTTCGAGCGCACCCATTTGTTGTTCGACTCGTGTTTCGAGCGCACCCATTCGTTGTTCGACTCGTGTTTCGAGCGCACCCATTCGTTGTTCGACTCGTGTTTCAAACGCCCCCATCCGTGTTTCGAGCGTATCCATTCGTGTTTCGAGCGCACCCATACGTCCTTCTAATGAACCGAGACGCTCGTTAATCTGGTTCAACTCACCGCGCATCTGATTAACATCTTTGGAGACTTGTACCACCAGATCGCTGAGATTCTGAATCATACTCTTCAGTTCGGTTGTTTCCGGGTTGATTTCCATGATAGGTGATTCTCCTCTCTTTGAGGTATCAAGACTTGTGGCTGGGGCGCAATCTCTCTTTTTATCCCTTGATAAATTGAGTGATAATGAGGATAATGATGCTGATCCAAACCGGCACCATCATGCCGACCATCCACTTGAAAACATCCGTGATTCGTCTTTCAAGTCGTGTTTCCAGTGCACTCATTCGTTGTTCGACTCGTGTTTCGAGCGCACCCATTCGTGTTTCGAGCGCGTTCATCCGTCCTTCTAATGAACCGAGACGTTCATTAATCTGGTTCAACTCACCACGCATTTGATTAACATCTTTGGAGATTTGTACCACCAGATCGCTGAGGTTCTGAACCATATTCTTCAGTTCGGTTGTTTCCGGGTTGATTTCCATGATAGGAGAATCTCCTTTTGTCTCTATTTCGTTAATTAAGTCTCACGCTGCACGTCTAATGATTCAGCGCAAATTCAGCGGAATTGAGTAATGCCCAATAGAGGTCCTCGTAGGCAAGCGCATCGTTACGATACAGACTTGACCGCAGGTATCGATCGAAATAGGTCCGTTCTGAAGTCCGGGGGTAGCGAGAGAGAATCGTGAGGTAGATCTGATCGAGCCGAGCCCGCTTGGTGCGATGCGTTTTGAGGATATGGTGGAGGAGACCGCCTCGTGCTTTGTGGTATCCACTGTCATTGACCAGTGATCCATTAATCATCATCAAGGCTTGCGGAACCGTACCGTTGAATGCCTCAACTTCCTCCATTTCACCATTATCAATCAGGAAGAGAAACCGTTCCAAATAGCGGCGTTTCATATTTTCCAGTTGACCACGATCTCGCCGCTTTTGAAGTCGCTCAAAACCGGTTGATTCTAGCATAGAATAGAAGAACTGTTCCGCAGTCAACGGTTTAACGTAGGCGTGTGAATAATAGAGATCGTCATATTGATTACTTTTGTTAGTTTCAGAGGAGCGTTGGTAGGCTTTGGTGTTAAGAAGGGTTCGCATCAAGTATCGGAGATCATATCCATGAATCATAAAATCTTTCGCCAGCCAGTCAAGCAATTTAGGATTTGACGGTGGATACTCTTCCCCGAATCCGTCTAGCGGTTCTACAAATCCTCTCCCCATAAAGTGTGCCCAGATTCGGTTGACAATGGCGTGGCAGAAGTATGGATTATCTTTAGCAGTTATCCACTCACTCAAGGCGTAACGCTGTCTGGTTGGTCGTGTTGTGCTCTGTTTGCCATCAAGGAAACTTGGTGGGATGGGTTCATGAGTGCCCGGTATATAGATTGAACTTTCGGGGAGATTTTTCAAAATACGTTCTGCGACGCGTTCTCCGCTGTCCTCGTCCATTTTGGAAATCTCTTCAACGCGAATGTTGGCAAAGAACGCCGCCAGCCCGTAGAAGTCCTCCTGATACCATGCCTCGGTTTTGTGGTCATGACACTGGGCGCACTGCATCGGCAACCCAAGAAACAACCGGGAGGTGTGAGCAGCGAGATCGACCGGCGAGAGATCGTAGCGTAGCAGATAGTTCGCCGCACCATTTTCTTCCACACTGCCCTCTGCTGCGATCAGAGCTGTGACGAATTGGTTATAAGGCATGTTTTGTGCGAGGCTCTCCCGTATCCACCCCTCCAATCTCATGCGCTGTTCTCTGTCATTATCGTCTCGACCAATGAGCCAATTGGTCCACAATCGCGTCCAATAGTCAAGATAGAGTTCGCTGCCAATCAGTTCATCGATCTTCTTTTCACGTTTATCCTTAGAACCATCGTCAAGGAAACTGACAACCGCTTCGACGGTGGGAATTTTTCCTGTCAGATCCAGATGCACACGTCGCAAAAATTCAGCGTCACTGGATTGTTTCGACGGTTTAATCCCTTCTTCTTTCAACCGGGCATCGATATGTCGATCTAGATGCTTCGTGCTAGACCAAATACGTCCCTCAACGCTGGTGCTAAAGCTCCACAGAATGATATTCACACAAATGCAGATTAGTAGACCTTTCGATAAATTATTTTTTGTCTGACATAAGGCTTTCATCATTTTCGTACACTTCCTCCTAATACTGGTGCTCATGCAGTATTACAAGTAGGAGTTACGCAGTTGACGGCAAAATAGGTTATAATAGTGGTTATGAATCCACCAAAATGCACCGAATATGACTACATCAACTTTGTGATAGCGACCCCGAGCGTCTACAGTTGTACCGAGGCAGCGCGTGTGCACCCCCCAGACGATAATCCGCCTGCCCATGACTCATTGAATCGGTTGCTGTATCGGCTGCCTGCTGATTCAGAAGCGTTGTGGACAGAGGCAAAACCGGCAGTGAAAACAGACCAAGGGATTTTGGTCATAGACGACTCGACCCTTGATAAACCGTATGCCCAACAGATGGAACTGGTCACTCGCCACTGGTCTGGTAAACACCAACAAGTGGTTTGTGGGATTAACCTGATAACGCTGATGTGGACCGATGGTGACAGCCAGATTCCTTGTGATTACCGTCTCTATAACAAAGATGCCGATGGCTTGAGCAAAAATGACCACTTCCAAGCACTGATTGCAACCGCTCATCAAAGGGGGTTTACCCCCGAGTGCGTCGTGTTTGACAGTTGGTACAGTAGCTTAAAGAATCTCAAAACGATTCGACAGTACCAATGGCACTGGTTGACTCAGTTGAAGTCGAATCGACACGTCAATTTGGATAAACAGGGAAACCGACCGATAAGTCAGTTACCCATAAGCCAAACCGGCACCATCGTTCATCTGAAGGGGTACGGTCTGATTAAGGTGTTCAAGATAGTTTCTCCACACGGCGACATTGAATACTGGGCAACAAGCAACCTGTCTATCAACGACTTGTATCGTCTGAAGTACGCTGAGTTATCTTGGTCAATTGAAGTGTATCATCGAGGCATCAAGCAATTTGTGGGTGTCGAGCGGTGCTTCGCACGTCGGTTTCGATCCCGATTCAATCGGGGCAAGGCAATCGCACAACGGAATCATATTGGATTGGCACTGCGAGCCTTTCTCCGTTTGGAGAGATACTGCTTTTCAAACGGTATCAGTTGGTTTGAGGCGAAAACCAACATTATCAGAGACGCAGTCCGTGCCTATCTTGCTAAACCTATTTACAACTTAAATCCAACTGCGTAACTCCTAACAAGAATGAGTTGTCCTCGCTCTAGTGAAATTAAGTTTTAATACACTACCGCAGTATAATTCAACGGTAACGCCCAAACGTACCCTATCTAAACCAATCATAATGGAGACCCAATGAGCGGTCTTTGAGCGGCAGATCAAAGCGCACACCTCCCTGCGCGGAGGACTGCTTGAGTCCGAGCTCAACTTCAAGTGCCACAGCGACTCTCCTACCTGAGTTCTTGGGTTCATCAAGTCTACCTTCGAGGCAGTCGATGATGTCTGCCAATCCGTAGACAGCGTTGTACCCACCGACAAATTGAGGCGCGGGCCACGGCATCTCTACGCGCCGCTGCCCTTCGGGGGTATCAATATCCTGCCATAATCGCCAACCGCCCGGAGGTCCTGAGTGAAATTGTATTTCACCATCAGTGCCGGTCAGACGAATCACGCCTGCTCCCTTTCTAAAGTGGATAGATTTACCATCTACAGTAACCAGCATTCCCTGTCCGGTGAACTCATTACTCCCCGATTCACGGCGGGGTTGGTCACCAACACCAATAACCCACGCAGGCGCGCAGTCAACAAAATAGGACCAATATTGCTTCTGTGAGGTTGATGCTTCTGTCTCAATGGAGAAGATCTCGCCGATGGAGCCACTATTGACCAATTCCTTCGCTTTGGCGTAAGAGGGGTGATTCACCGGGATAGCACCACAGCATAGTGGTACGCCGGCATTCGCACATACCTCAACCATCCGGTCGGCTTCCTTCAGTGTATGCGCCATCGGTTTTTCTGTCGCAATTCCCTTCACACCGCATGAGACCGCCAAACAGGTTAAATCAGCACGACCTTTCGTATTAGTTGCAATAGCGACAAGATCGAGTGCCTCTTTGTGCAGCATTTCAGCTGCGTCGGTGTAAAGTGCCACCTCGCCGTAGCGTTCGGCGAATGCTTTCAACCGTTTCTGATCGCGATCTGCGCCAGCGACTAAGTCAATCTCCGACCGGTCCCACATCACTTCTGCCCAGCTATGAGGTACTATTCCTGTGCTGTGATACTCGTGGAGGTGAAATCTGCGGTGGATATCGAGCTCAGGCGTAGGGCGATCTACATCATCGACGTTATACGGATCCCAAATCCGCCCGGCAAGATCAGAGAGCATACCCATCCAGCCCAGTCCAATAACCCCGGCGCGGTACTTTGCCATATCCCTCTCCTTCTCAGACACATTTACAACTCGCCCCACCATCGACGACCAGTTCCGTCCCGGTGATGTATTTCGCTTCATCCGAAGCAAGAAACAGCGCAGCATACGCCACATCCCAAGCGTCCCCCATCTTCCCGGTGGGACAAAGGGCATTCCGTACCTCGATCATCTGCTCTACATCTCCGTCCGCGTAGCTATCGGCTAGCGATTTAACGACCATCGGTGTATTCATGAAACCGGGCAGAATGCTGTTGGCTCGGATGTTCTGTTTCGCATACTGAATGGCGATGCTCTGGGTGAACTGCCTAATTGCCCCTTTGGTCGTACTGTAAGAAATGTAGGGCACCCCCAACCAGCGGATTCCGGCGATGGAAGAGATATTTACAATGGCACCGCCCCCCTGCTGCTCCATCTGAGGAAGTACATACTTGCAGGTCAAAAAGATGCTCTTGAGATTGACGTTGTTGACGAGATCCCAGCTTTCTTCGCTCGCTTCGACCGGACCGCCGATTTCAAGAATACCAACATTATTGTGAAGAATGTCTATGCGACCATAGGTTTCAAGACAACGTTCCACCATTACCTGAACCGCCTCAGAGTTGGAAACATCTGTCTGATGGGCAGTACAATCGCCACCCTCTTGGTCGATGATTTCCTTTGTCTCTTCGGCGGCGGCGAGATTAATGTCGATAGCAAAAATTTTCGCCCCTTCGCGTGCGAAGAGAACAGCGGTTGCCTTGCCGTTCCCCCAGCCCGGGCCGACAGATCCTGCGCCGGTCACAATTGCTACTTTATCTTTTAAGCGATCCCCCATAACTGTCTCTCCCCATAGTTTCAATTCATGCTTTTGAGAGATATGTTTCGCGTTCGATGACCTGTTCCAGATGACACATTCGCTCAGGCGAAGCGGTCTGGCGCATAATCTCTGAGTGTACGCTCTGTGACCTTGGATAATACCGTGGCTTGCCATCCCGCTGGAGATAACTGTCAAGTTCAGCAATCTCAGCGTCTGTTTTTGCCCGACTCGCCACATTGAGGTCAAAGTGGCGACGACTACGCCCTCCACCAAAGGAGGCGTGGTAAATATTGTGGTCAAAAACCACAACATCACCCGGTTCGGTTTCAACAGCGACACACGGAACATCGCTCCCATTGACCCCCAACACTTCGTTTGAACCTCGCACTTGCTCAATACGCCTTCGCCACTCCCCAAACAGGTGGCTTCCCGGTATCACACGGATACACCCCGTATCACGTGTAAGTGGATCAAGGTAGAGATGAAACTTGGCGTAAAGTCCAACCTCGTGCGCTCCATCAGAATGCCAGCCGGTATCCCCACTGTAGTAATTCCCATCTCCACCCACGTAATTGAAGTCCTCACCTAGCAGTGCTCCAATCACCGTAAGCACTTTCGGATGGTCCAGAAGGGTGCAGAGGCACTCACTTTGGTCGATAAAGGGAACAATCTGGGATCGCTTTGTTCCATCATGCACCATACCCTTCTTTTCAAAGATTGCCCGATGCTCCTCGGTCAACCACTCAATCTCTTCCGTGAGTAGGTTGGGAAGATAGAGATACCCGAACAGTTTGAAAAATTCGCATTGCGCTGATGTCAGTGCCACGGCACACAACTCCTTTTCCCACAATTCGCCCGTATCAAGATATATCACACCGGACTGTTCTTCATGGTTCAAACTTTTTTCACTTCCTATTTCTCCTAGTCAAACCCAGTGAAAAAGAGTGGCATTTTCGCGCCAACAAAAAAGGGACCGTTTTTCCCGCCCTTTGATCTCTCCTAAAATCCGAGTGTTTTTCTAACCACATTCTTCAGCGGTTCACCCGCTTTATACCGCCTGATATTATCGCAGAAAAACTCGATAGTACGGCGTGGGCGATGCTGTGAACCTCCAGCAGCGTGCGGCGTGAGGATCACGTTGTCCATATCCCACAAAGGGCTATCCTGCGGAAGCGGTTCAATCTCGGTGACATCCAACCCTGCGGCAGCAATCTTCCTCTGTTTGAGAACTTCGATGAGGGCGGGCTCGTCAACAATTGGACCACGGGCAACATTGATGAAGTAGGCATCCGGCTTCATCAACGCGAGGTTTTCGGCATTGATTAGACCTCGTGTCTCATCTGTGAGTGGACAGGCGATCATCACCACATCTGCGCGGCTCATGAGATCAGGAAGCTGATTGATTGGCATCAGTTCGTCAACTACATCAGGCTTATCCGTGCGGTAGGCATCGACAGAGATGACGTACATCTCAAAACCTTTAGCGCGTCTTGCCATGTGCTGACCAATCCCGCCCATGCCAACGATCCCGATCGTGAAGCCGCCAAGTTCAATCATGGGTCTCCCACCGCCCCATTTACGCTGATCTTGATTGCGGGTGAATTGGTCGATACCTCTTGCAAGAGCAAGCAGCAGCGCAAAACCTTGATCGGCGACGTGAGAACCATACAACCCCGCCGCATTCGTCAAGATGACATCGCTATTTATCAGAGCAGGATGCAGCGTGCTATCCATCCCCGCACTAGAGGACTGAATCCACTTTAGGTTTGACATCTGTTTGAACAGTTCCTCGCTACAGCTTCCAAAGAGGATTTCTGCATCCGCAGCTTCCCTGACATACTCTTCTTGCGAGTTTGCAAATACAACACTGTTTTCCTCGCCCGCAGCGTCCCGGATAATTTGATTCAATTCTTCATCTGAATTTGGTCTTTGTACCAAAATTTTCATATACCGCCTCCATTGAAAAAATTAAGAAATAGAAAAACAGAGAAAAAAGAAATTTTCCTTTTCTGCCCTGCTGCTTCACCTCCACGGTGGTGATTCGGGCAATAACGCTTCAAACTCCTCAATTAGCTCGGTTTCATACGCCCCGGCATACTCGTTGTTGAAGAACTTATCCATTCCAACATCCACGAGGCGTTCCCACGATTCTTCCTCGTATCCAGGATTGACCGGAAAAAACAGCGCACCAACGTCCCGAGCGGCTTTCAGATCGCCGGGAGCGTCGCCGATCATTAGGATATGATCCGATCGATACTTCCCTTTCGCTGTCAACGTGAGATGCTCCGTCTTGGATCCCATCTCCTGCCCTGCGATCACCGCAACATATTGGTCGATATTGTGTTCAGCCCATTCCCGTTTGAGTGCTTCGTTGGGGGTCGCTGACACGACAATCGCATCGGCACGCCCTTGTAGACTTTGCAGCGTCTCACGAACGCCGGGAAAAGGCGGCAAGTTATGGACAATCTCAGCGATCGTATCATTGACAGCAAGACTCCACTCAAGCACTTGGCTCAACTCCTCTCGCTGCGCTCCCGTTGTATTTTCAATCACTGCTTCGAGTGTGGGATTACCGAGTTTGGTTTCCGTTTCTGACCATTCCCGAAGATACGGAAAATCTGGCACCGAAACACCAGCCTTTTGAACCTTCGGCATCTCCCGAAGAAGGTCAGAGACAAGGAGGATCGCTTTGAAACGATTGCAGCCGCGCGTTGTGGAATAAAGATTCACAAAATCCCACGCCTGATGGATTTGCCGCGAAACAGCGGGGAGCCCAAAGTACTTAATCAAGCTGACGCTGAAGCAGTCGTTGTGCTTGACTTCCATCGAATTGAACGCGCAACCATCCGAATCAATTCCGACAAAATAGTCATGTTTTGGTTGGAATTTTTTTAACGCTGCCGCTGCATCTTGATCCATTCAATTCTCTCCTTTCAACTCGAACTATCAGATAGGCATGAGCTCAAACGTTCATCGGTTTCTCTGTGCGTTTTGTACTATCTTTTGACATGAGCCTCGTATTTTAATCAATAACCACCTCTGGTCTACCCTCCACCATCCACTCCGTGTGGAAAACGGTCGGTTGCCCATCCACCCCCACAACTGTCTTACCGTTGGCATCAATCCGGTTGTAGGTATGTGCACCAAAATAATCCCGTTGTGCTTGAATCAGGTTAGCAGGTACACGAGCACTGCGGTAGCTATCAAAGTAAGCCAACGCCGAGCTACACGCCGGTATCGGAATGCCAAGCTGCATAGCAGTTCCTACCACATGCCGCCAGTTGTCCTGAGTCCGTTCAATTACTTCGAGGAAGTAGGGATCAAGTAACAGGTTGGGTAAATTAGGGTCGTTCTCATAGGCATCAGCGATCCGATGCAGGAAACGGGCGCGAATAATGCACCCACCGCGCCAGCCGAGAGCGATTGTACCGAGGTCGAGATCCCAATTATACTCGCTGCTCGCTTCGCGCATCAACGCAAACCCTTGGGCGTAGGAGCAGATCTTGGAAGCATACATGGCATCATGGATAGCCGCTAGCAGCTCTAATTTGTCGCCTTCATATTTGCCACTGGGACCACGGATAATTTTCGAGGCTTTGACCCGTTCCTCCTTCACCGCCGAGATACACCGTGCGAAGACAGCCTCAGCGATGGTGGGAGCGGCGATGCCGGTATCTAGGGCAGAAATGCTTGTCCATTTTCCCGTGCCCTTTTGCCCCGCAGCATCAAGGATAACTTCCACAAGGGGTACACCTGATTTGTCTGTCTGCGTAAAAATGTCGGCTGTAATCTCGATAAGGTATGAGTCCAACTCCCCCTCATTCCATTTTTTGAAGGTCTGGTGCATCTCTTCAGCACTCATACCGAGGGCTTCTTTCATCAGGGCATACGCCTCACAGATGATCTGCATGTCGCCGTATTCGATCCCGTTATGCACCATTTTGACATAGTGTCCGGCGCCATCGGGACCTATGTGAGACACACACGGAGTACCATCGACTTGAGCCGCAATCTTTGTGAAAATAGGTTCGACGAGTGCATAGGCTTCAGGAGTACCGCCAGGCATCATCGCAGGTCCATATCGGGCCCCTTCCTCTCCGCCCGATATGCCAGTTCCCATAAACCGTATTCCCTTCACTGCGAGGTCAGTGTTACGACGGATGGTGTCTTGGAAATTCGAGTTTCCACCATCAATGATCAGATCGCCTTCTGAGAGATGTGGGGTCAATTCGTTGATACATGCGTCAACCGCAGCACCAGCCTGCACCATTAGGATCATTCTCCTCGGTGTACTCAGTGAACCAATTAACTCCTCGATTGAGTGTGTGCCAACAATATTCTTACCTTTTGCCCCTCCTGCGATGAAATCATCCACCTTTGAGATCGTACGATTGAATACCGAGATCCGAAACCCTTGACTCTCAATATTGAGAGTCAAATTTTCGCCCATCACGGCTAATCCAATGAGCCCAATGTCAGCTTTTGCCATCTTCGGTGCCTCCTGTTAGTCTATAACATTAAGTGTGTTGGATATGATACATTACCCCGAAAATACGGTCAACTGAAAAAATGATGCGAGAGAGGCGGAGGATAAAACAGATTTTTCGTCTTGACACATACTTTCCTTTCTGATATGCTTGCATCACCCCTATAAATGTCGAATCCAATACATATTGAGTGATCCTTAAACTGCTCAATTCGTGCCTGATAAATCGACACAATAAGGTTGTTTGTGAGGCTCTGTTTGATTATGTTGGGGATACGCCAAGGGGGCTTAGCAACCGTTAAGACGGAATGGAAATTCTGACGGAGTGACGTTTATCACTCTAGAGGTAGGATAGCTTAAAGAGGAGGGTATTACGGGTAAGACAATCAAGCACGACAAAAAAGTGCTTGAGCCTAATGCAGAGCGTGAGTTAGGTCAGAGAGCAGCTAGCAGATAACAAAGGACTTTTACGCTCAATTTTGGTATTTCAGCCGCCCTTGGCTGGGTTACGCCTGAAGGTAGTGGCGGAGCAGCTTTCTCAAGTTCCGGTGTGCATGGAAGAGGTGGGCTTTCACCGTACCGCTTGAACGTCCTAATGTACTGGCAATCTCTTTGAGCGAAAGGCCCTCCCAGTGGCGAAGGATGAAAATCTCGCGCTGTTTGGGGGCTAGTTGCATAATTGCCCGCCGGAGATAGGTCAATAGCTCTTTGTCCTCAACTGCTTGCGTTGGAGGTTTCAGATTGATATCTGCGATATTCATCATCGGCAGATCATCAGATTCCAACGCGTAATTCACCGTTTCGCGCCGCGCATTCTTACGCAAGAAATCAATACAAAGATTGACAGTAATGCGATAAAGCCAGCTATAAAATTGAGACTTTCTCTTGAAATCTGGGAGTCCCTGATAGGCTCTAATAAAAGCATCCTGAGTAATATCGAGGGCATCTTCGGAATTCGGGACAAAACGTTGCGCGAGTCGGTAGGTGCGTTCATGGTAGCGGACCACCAATTCATCGAAAACCGATTTATCTCCCTGTTGAAACTGCTCAATCAGCTTTGCGTCATCAGGAAATGCTTGTACACATCGTGGTAATATTTTTTCGTAATGTTCTTCTTGCATTTTGCCTTTCACCAAAAATGCCGCGGTCGACACGTTTCCCTTCGGGATTGTGACAAATTCGGCGTATTTAGTCATCAATCCTGAAAAACTGACTGATGACTAAGTTATGACAACTAGTAGACTGAAGGGACAGTAAAATACCAGATTAATTTATCTGTTTGAACATATTAGAAAACCAGCGTTTATATCTCTTATTATCTTGAACGATTTGCTGTAACAGTTCTAAACTTGCTTTGTGATTCGCAGTTTGTGCGGTATCCACGAGATCTAATACTTCTTCAAGCACGACCCGATCTTGGCGAATCAGATCAGACATTGCCGCCTTTAGACTCTGTTCATGCCCAAGCAGTTCAAAGATTTGATTAGCATGGCGAATCTCCTCTGAAGCCACCTGCTTTAGGTAAGCCGCAAGTTCATGTTGATTTTGCTGTTCCGCCATCTCTGCCAAGATAAACCGCGTACCAATCGAAGTCAACTTTGCATGTGCCAATTCGTCTAATTCAGCTTCCAGACGTTTTTTTACATGACCAGGATCGCGGGGATGAAGCTGATCATAACTCGGCCAAACAGGTTTATCCATTACCTGTTTCAAGCGCGTCAAACTTTTGATTAGGTCATCCTGTTCTTCAGAAGTCAACTGTCCAATTGTCTGATGCCAGAAATCAGTCGCGCTATCTGTTCTGTCCTGAAAAAGCTGCTGTGACTTTTCCGTCAATTGGATGCGATTTTGGCGACGATCTGTATCGCATTTACGGCGAATAGTCCACCCATCGCGCTCTAGGCGGTCTACAAGACCAGAGGCGGTGCTGTGAGCAAGTCCGAGATGTTCTCCCAGTTCACTGATGGTCATACCGGATTCACCACCATACCAATGGAGGTGCAATAAAGCGTTAAACTGTACAATCGTGAGTTTCTTCGGTACAACCTGCTGCACAAAACGTGATTTTACTGCAGCTTGTGCATGTCGCATCACACGCATAATCAGCATCGTATTTTCAGCATACTTGGACATTTTCTCTCTGTCTCTTTTAGATTTTCAAAATTATGTCGTATAACAGATATAATTCTATTGCATACGATATAATACTATATAGTTTTGCTAAAGTCAACACTAAAATGATTAAAAATATACATCCATTAAAAATGACATAGTCACAGCACACAAAGGAAAACTGCCCATGAAATATTTGACCTATTCTGGCAATCATCTGATTAACGCAAAATTGCCTGATAACTCGGAAATCTACTATCCACAACCAGCAAAGCCGGGGGTGAGCCGCGCCGAAATTCCAGTGCATCTCAAAAAGGCTGTGGAAAATCCACTTGGGATGCCTCCCCTCAAAGAACAGGTCAACGGAAACAGTAAAGTCCTGATTGCTTTCGATAATAACTGTCAGCCCTTTCCAATGACAAAAAAGCCGGATATGCGCCAGGTTATTCTCGAAGCATTGCTGCCTATGCTCTACTCCTACGGGGTCGAGAAGAATAATATACAGCTAATTTGTGCCGGCGGCCTGCATCGCAAAATGAAGACACACGAGTTGGCATATATGTTAGGCCGCAAAATTATGAACGAGTTTTATCCATATCAGTTAAGAAACTTTGATGCAGAAGATCGTGATAATATCGTCGATTTAGGTAAGACGGGCAAAGACGAAATTGTTGAAGTCGAACGTGCCGTCGTGGAAAGTGATATAGTGATCTATGTTGACACTATCCAAATTCCCCTCAATGGTGGACACAAATCGGTCGCTGTTGGGATGGGGACATATAACTCGATCGCCCCACACCACTCCCCACACATGACTGCGGAGAGTCCACATGTTATGCAACCTGGGGGATCAAATATGCACGATTGCATTGAGCGGATGAGCCGAGTTATTCAGAATCATAGTAAAATCATGGTCATCGAAGCCGCCATGAATAACCAGATCTATCCTACAGGTTTTCGCCAGTTGGGTAAGCCTAACGCGCAGTGCAACGGCTTTGAAAAAATACTAAAAACATTAACACCACCGTCACTCTCACTACTACCGGAAGCGTTAAGGTACAAAATCTTCAAAAGCATCCGAACTGATTATGAGCCGATTGAGATCAACGCCGGCACCATTGATGGGGTTCATTCCAAAACCCTTGAAGCGATGAAAAATCAGTTGATGATAGACGTTCCGAAACAGTTCAGCACTTTGGTTTTTGGATTGCCCGATATGAGTCCGTATGCTATCGGTGCCCGAATTAACCCCGTTTTGGTTGTCAGCGACATATTGGGATACGTTTTCAACTGGTTTTATAATAAACCGTTGATTAAAGAGGGTGGGGTCGTAATTATTTTGAATCCAACCTTTGAAGTCTTCCACGAAGAATACCACGTCCCCTACAAGAAGTTCTTCGATGAAGTCCTCACCGAAACCACCGAGCCTTTTGAAATGCAAAATCAATTTCAAGAGCAGTACGCCCATGACCCTTATTTAATAGATTGCTATCGTAACAAGTTCGCTTATCACGGATTTCATCCCTTCACCGTCTGGTATTGGGCAACCTATGCGCTGAAATATCTGTCCAAAGTCATTTTGGTTGGTCCCAAAGATGACCGCGTTGCCAAGAGATTAGGCGTAGATTGGGCAAAAAATTTGGAGGATGCACTGGGAGTAGCGAAGGAAATTTCCGGCGAAGATGATGTTGTTGCTTTGACGATGCCGCCATTTCTTTATGTCAACGTCCAATGAAATTGGCAAGTTGGTTCGTGTCATAGGAGCATCGTAAAATTAAATTCAGAGGTGAAATATGTTCCACCAAAGAGTAAATAAAAAAATACCGACCATTGAGGAAATTCAGAAGGAGTTTGAGGATTTCGTTAAGCGGAAGTACGGCGGTACTGTCAACTTTACAATGTCGCAGGCAAGACCAGAAACCACTACAACTGACGATTCAAGTGTCGCCACCCCTGAAAAAAAGACGTTCGATCTGAAATTTGACCTCAAACCGAAGGAAGTCAAGCATTATCTCGACCGTTATGTCATCAAACAGGATGACGCGAAGAAAGCCTTAGCGATCGCTGTGTGTGATCACTACAATCATGTGCGCGAAGTCCACGAAAATCCGAAAGTTGCTGACACCGATTACTCAAAGCAGAATGTCGTGATGCTCGGACCGACAGGCGTTGGTAAAACCTACCTGATTCGTCATATTGCCAAGTTAATCGGTGTGCCATTCGTCAAAGCAGATGCGACCCGGTTTAGTGAAACCGGCTACGTCGGTGCCAATGTTGATGACATGATTCGAGACCTCGTCACACAAGCGGACGACGATATTGAATTAGCGCAATACGGTATTATTTACCTCGACGAAGTGGATAAAATTGCAACGCCACCGAACATCATCGGACGTGATGTCAGCGGACGGGGCGTGCAGATTGGCCTCCTCAAACTGATGGAGGAAACAGAGGTCGATCTCCGCGCTGGTTACGATGCAGCGTCTCAGATGCAAGCCATGATGGAGTTCCAACAGAAAGGCAAGGTCGAAAAGCGCATCATCAATACACGCCATATCCTGTTCATTATTAGCGGGGCTTTCAACGGTCTGAAAGAAATCGTCAACAAACGCATGAATCAGAGCAATATTGGCTTTAACGCAACGGTTAAAAGTCAAACGGAGTTGCAAGATCCCTTTCAGTTTGTTACGCCCCAAGATTTCATTGAATTCGGATTTGAACCCGAATTAATCGGTCGTTTACCTGTCCATGTTATATGCCAAAACCTGTCCGTGGAGGATCTCTACCACATTCTGAAACATTCCGAGGGATCGATCGTCCGTCAGTATGAACGGGCGTTCGGGGCGTATGGGATTGAGGTGTTGTTTTCCGATGCAGGACTCCATCAAATTGCCGAGGGGGCATACGCCCAAGAAACAGGAGCGCGTGCGTTGATGACAGTCTGTGAAAAAACGCTGCGCGAATATAAGTTTGAACTGCCATCCTCTAGTATCCGCGAATTCGTTGTAACAGAGGCGGTTGTTAAGGATCCGGCAGGCGAACTGAAACGGATTCTGGAAAATGCCGGCTACAACCGCCAAATTGTCATGCGTGAGCGGGTGCGCCGGTACGAAGAAGATTTCCAGAACGAACATCAGATGAAAATTCAATTTGATGATGAAGCGACAGAACTCTTATGCCACAGGGCGATTGACCAAAGTCGAGCACCAAAGGAGATCTGTGAAGAGCTATTGCAAAGCTACCAACACGGTCTGAACCTTATTAGGCAAAACACTGGGCGGTCTGTGTTCACCTTCACTAAGGCGGTAATGGACAACCCAGATATTATGCTTGAGCGTTGGATCCGCGACTCCTATGCTGCAAAGTCGAAAGAAGAAAGAAAAACGTCGGAGACGGGGCTTTGAGATTGTAAAAGATGAAATAAACTTGACGTACCAAGATAAAGTGTGCTACAGTTATGAGGTTGTCTAAAATTGGCTGATACTACCAATCTCTAAGTTATGGAGGCAAACTTTCCGCCCTGTTCTTTTTTGAACTGTAAGTGAAGAGAAACATGAAGATTGCTGAAAACCTCATCGGCCTCATCGGCAATACCCCACTGGTTCACCTAAACTACCTACCCGGCCCAGACGACGCAACTATCTTAGCGAAGCTGGAATCGTATAACCCCGGCGGCAGTATCAAAGATCGGATTGGCTATGCCATGATAGCCGATGCCGAAGAACGGGGATTACTCAAGCCCGGCTGCACAATTGTTGAACCCACGGCAGGTAATACAGGAATCGGGCTTTCTATTGTCGCGATTGCAAAAGGATACCACGTTACTTTAACCATGCCAGAGAACGTCAGTCGAGAAAAGTATACCCTGCTTGCCTCTTTTGGCGCAGAGATTATACTAACTCCTGAAGATGCTGGGATGGGTGGAGCGATCTGGGAAGCCGAGGAAATCATCTCACGGAATCCACACAATTTTATGCCCAATCAGTTTGAAAACCCAGTGAATCCTGAAATTCACCGACAAACAACTGCACGCGAGATTCTCGACGACATTGACCGTGAGATTGATTTTTTTGTCGCCGGGGTGGGAACGGGGGGAACCCTAACAGGTGTCGGAGAAGTCCTCAAAACCCATCGATCGCAGACTCAAGTGGTGGCAGTGGAGCCAAGCATCTCTCCAGTTTTATCCGGCGGTCAGCCGGGACCGACTCGTATTGATGGTATTGGAGCAGGCAGAATTCCAGAAGTGCTGAACGTTAATGTCATCGATCAGGTGATTACTGTGTCTGATGGAGAGGCTTATCGAATGATGCGGCAGATTTCAAAAGCCGAAGGCTTGCTCGTTGGAATGTCGTCGGGGGCAAATGTCCATGCCGCGTTGGAAGTGGCGCGAGGGCTTGGGGCGGATAAAACTGTTGTCACAATTTTACCGGATACGGGAGACCGTTATTTTAGCCTCGCCCAGTATTTTGAATCAGAGATCGGTGCCGAAGCTGCTTTTGAGTGAAACAAAGAAATAAGTTACAGGAAGGATTGGGGATCCCTTGAGTGAATTAACAAATCAAAATCTAGTAAATGAGGAACTGTGCTACGAGATTCGTTTGCTCGAAGAACCGCAGGAGATCTTATTCAATCTCATTAAACGTTTTAAGGAACGTGCTGCAATTGTTACAAGCGGACAGTTGTCCGGAATGATTCTGCTCCACATGGCTTACGAGAATAAGCTGCCATTTAGAGCCTGTACAATCGACACACTGCGTCTATTTCCTGAAACCTATGAATTCTTTGAGCATGTCGAAGCACATTACAACATTCGTATTGAGAGGATCGCCCCGGAGCCGGAAGCAGTGAGTCGAATGGTCTTAAATCATGGGGAGTTCCTGTTCTTCGACAGCAAACAGAAACAGGAATATTGCTGCAACATCAGGAAAGTGCAGCCGATGCAGCGATTGTTGGATACATTAGATGTCTGGTTTGCCGGGCTGCGACGAGATCAATCCAGTAATCGGCAAGGCACTCCCAAAGCGGAAATCATCGAGCACAATGGCCGGCCTATACTGAAAGTAAACCCACTGGCGGATTGGCCCGAAGCACAGATTTGGGACTACATTCACAAACATGATATCCCGGTGAATCCACTGATGGAACCCCAGAAGTACGGTCAATACTATGAATCACTCGGATGCGTTATCTGCACGACACCAATCCTGCCCGGCGAACCGAAAAGGGCGGGACGGTGGCGCTGGCAAAATGCACCGTCAACCGACGAAGATAATAAGAAAGAATGCGGAATTCACTACTCAATATAGAACCTGTCACAATTATGGTGAATTCTAAAAAATAAATAGACACTTTCGCCCCTCGGTTTCGATCCTCCCGATAAATCGGGACAGGCGGAACGGGACTCGACAAGTTCCGATATATCGGAATGCTCGGAACGGCATCGGGATTTGGCGTGTCTCATTAATTCTAAGAGCTACTATAAAACCGAAAAATTTTAGTTGCGTTTTACTTAACCTTACGACGAAGGGAGTTTTGCAATGGCTGTTACCGTACGTATTCCAACCCCTCTCAGAAGGCTCACACAAAATCAGCCTGAAGTTGAAGCAGAGGGAGACACAATTGAAAGCCTCATCGAAAACCTTGAGGCAAACTATCCGGGAATCAAAGAACGCATCTGTGATGAATCCGGTAATATTCGCCGTTTTGTTAATATTTATCTCAACGACGAAGATATTCGATTTTTAGATGGCAATGCAACGGCAGTTAAGGATGGCGATGAAATCTCGGTCATCCCTGCAATCGCAGGCGGTTCGTCAGATGATGAAAGAGACTGAAATATTAGAGTTACAAAACGAGACACTGGATCAAATCTACGCGTACGCAAAAGCCGAATTTCCTGATGAGTGCTGTGGCATCATTTTGAGCGACGGGACCCGGGAATTCGTCAGGGAATGCCGGAATATACAGAATCAACGACACGCCGAAGATCCGGATACATATCCCCGCGATGCACGCACCGCATATCTAATAGACCCAAACGACTTAATCCGCGTGCACAAAGAAGCTGAAACCAAGAATCGACCGATTAAGGCATTTTATCATTCACACCCAAATCACGATGCTTACTTTTCGGAAAAAGATAAAGCGGATGCAACGGCTTGGGACGAACCTGTGTACCCCGGTGCAGCTTATGTTGTGGTCTCCGTCTACGGCACTTTAGAAGAGTGGGCGATCCGAAAACAGTGTGATGCAGCTTATGTTGCAGTTAAAATGACAAAAACTTTCGCTTGGAATGAGGCTGATGCGGATTTTGTAGAGGTGCCGATACACGCGAAGCGTGATGCGTAATAGGAGGTATCAATTCAGAAAGGAGCGGCAGATATGGCATCTTTAAGACTTCGTTTGACCTTCCCGCCGGATCTAATCACTGAACCCATCATCCACAACATCGGTCAGCAGTACAATGTGATCACGAGCATTCGACGCGCCGACGTTACGTCTGACCGCGGGTGGGTTATCTTGGAGATTAGAGGCGAGCCTGACGAGCTTGAACGGGTGGTTGAGCATCTCACGAACGTGAAAGTGCAAGTCGAGCCGATTGAAGGAGATGTAGTCCAGTAGACAAAGAATCAGCAAACACAGCGCGGGGAGGACAGGCAAAGACTCAGACAATTGACTGTTATTAATCTAAAACCATACACTCCCCGTCAACAAAATAGGGACACGATGGACAATGGTCCCTATTCTTCTCAAACCCTCCCGTTCCGATTGCATCAGCGTTCAAAACAACCTGCATTGCCTCAATCCGTTCTAGCCATGTTCTTTCAATATCTGCTAGCTTTTCCCTCGTTATCTCCACCGAATACGGGGTAGCGAGATCTGTAGAGCAGATTGTCACCGGTATGACACCCTGTTCAGGATACAACCGGTGGACAAGCAAGGCGTACAGTTCGATCTGTGACCGATAGTAATCCGCTGGATCACCGATTCTTTCCCAATCAATTCTATCTGTTTCGTAACTGATAATCTGCCACAACCCCCTCGAATCCTTGAAAAGCCGATCCGCAGTTCCCTCGACTATATGAGAATCAATCTCGGCGTGAATGTGCCATTCACGATAAACCTCGCCTGCGTTTAACGCTGTCTCCCTAACTCTTGAATCCAGAAAGCGATTGGCATCTTCGCGAATTGTCTCAGCGGTCTCAGCGGACTGGGGGTCTGATGGCGGCACCTGAATCCGGTGCTGTAAATAGAACCGCGTTGGACAGTGAGCATACGTTGCAAGCTCTATCACCGAGATGATTGCGCCGACAGAGGAAGGGATCAATGGATCGATCTGGACTGCCGGAAATTCGGAGACCGGTGATGAAGTAGGTTCTTCCGCCTCATCATAATCGAGTTCATTAGGGGATTTAATGATTCGGATCGGTAGATTGAAGGGGATTGTCGTATCTTCCTCTCCCGATAGAGATTGAATCGTTGTTGGATATAGAAGTTCGCCTTCCGATGGCATCCCTGAAATTCCTAGGGCATCAAACAGCCAGCCGAACCAACCTTTCGCTTCTCCTTTCTCGTTCAGTGTTCCTGATAGAATCAAGCGATCGCGAGCGCGGGTTGTTGCCACGTAAAAGAGACGCTTCTCCTCTGCCACTCTTTTGTTAGTTACCCGTTCCCGCATCAACCGTGTTGCCCCCGGATCACTCTGTTCGTAGTTTTTATCCGGGGCCGCGGGTCTAAAACCGATACCCAGTCGATCGTCAATGAGCGGTTCTTGGTCATATCTTACAGCCCTTCGATCAAGGTTAGGAAGGATGACGACCGGAAACTCGAGTCCTTTTGCGGCATGAATGGTCATTATCTCGACAGCGTCCGCTGTTAATTGTGTTGTTGCTTGTCCCTCACGTTCTTCCTCCTCGATTAGTTCATTTAACCGTTTCAAGAAATCGTGGAGATCTGTGAATCCTAATCTTTCAAGCTCCCTTGCAATTCCTAGTAACTTTTCGTAATTTGCCCACCGCTGCTCGCCACTCTGCCCAACGGGAAGCACCCCTACCATCCCGGTGTCGTTGACGATTTTACCGATGAGTTCACCCGGTGGGATACGATGGCAGATTTCAAGGTGATTTTGCAGTATCTGAACTGCATAGCCTATTGGGAAGGTTGAAGAGCGATCTGTTTGATCGACGTAATCTTCAACTTTCTCCCAAAATAGTTTTTTGGAAGATTGTTGTGCTATTTCATACAACTCTACATCTGAAACACCGAAGAATGGGGAGCGAAGAACTCCGGCAAGTGCCACATCGTTGTCGGGTTCGATAAGGAATTGCAGATAGTTACCGATGTCGTAAATCTCTTGACGTTGATAAAAACCGATACCGCCTGTGATTTTGTACGGAATCTCCGCTTCGAGCAAGGCAGATTCAATCTCTGGCAGGCGCGTCCGGCTGCGAATGAGAATGGCAATGTCACCATATCGGATCTGCCGCGGTTTTTCACCGTTGTCCTCATCCTTCCAAACCGTTTCATCTGTACCGACCAAGTGGCAGATGCGTGCCACAATCAGATCATTTTCGTCAACAGGAGATTCTAATTCACCCTTTGAGCCGATGAGCAACTCTACATCGCCGGGCTGATCAGTGATTCTCCCCTGAATCAGCGGCTCATACTCAACTTCAAACTCATTCCGTCCTTTCATGAGCGACTCAAAAACTAGATTGACAAAACCCACAAGATTTCGCAACAGGCGAAAATTTTCAGGAAGACGGAGGTCACCGCGATTCTCTAAGCCGTTTGCCTCAAGCATCTGCCCCTCCCAACTAAAGTTTTTGGTCAATGCGGATTGATATTGGGTAATATCCTTCCGTGTTTGGTCGAATATCCGCACGTCTGCCCCGCGAAACCTATAGATACTCTGATTCTGATCGCCAACAATGAACAGATTGCCCGACTTGAAATTCGAGATCAGTGACTTGAGAATCTCGTATTGTAACTGGTCAGTATCTTGATACTCATCAACCATGATATAGGGGTATCTTTCGGCGAGTTGTTCACGGATTGATTCCTCCTGCTGCAATAGGTCCCTAACCTTGATTTGAAGATCATCGAAATCGAGTTGTCCCACTTGGCGTTTACGATTTTCGTAGGCGCGTTGAACCTCGTCATAGATATGTATCAACAGGCGAGTCATGCGAATGAGTAGTTTATCATCATCGGTAAAAACCGGGAAGGATAGGAAGTGGTTTGCCGCACGAACAAGAAAATCAATCTCCTCCTCTATCGCATCCGTCCTGGCATTCCTGCCTAGTAAATTTTGCTTGCTAATTGTTCCGCCTTGGGTTACGATGAGAGGTGCGATTTCTGTCAACAATGGAGCAACCTCCTGTAGCTCCATATCCGGCTGAACCTGATCTGTTAATTCCTGCACCTTCCTCTTATTTTTCCCTTTGGCAATTGCTAAGACGCTGTGCAGACAACGTAACCAATCTTCAATAGGGAACTGACCTGTTAAACTCTCCTCCAGTTGCGACTGGACAAACTCATGCCAAGTATCCAACACCTCTGAATTTGTGCAGCAGCATAAGTCGCGCTTCAGTCTGTCCACCGCCTCACGTTGAGTAATCAGTTCGTGTAAGTGCTGTTCAAGCCGGGTTTTGCCAAAGATTCGCAGCAGGTCTACCAATTTCTCACGGATTTCGTCCTCATCGGGACGGTCAGCAATCTCCCGGAGCGTAGAATCAATGGTTTCACGGAGAGTCAACCGCTGGTGTATCCCTTGTAACACGCTGAAGCCTGCATCAACACCCGCTTCAACCGGATATTCTCGCAGAATCTTTGAACAAAATGCGTGAATTGTTGAAATCTGTGTAGAGAGCATTCCTATCTTGATTCTTTCTAACTGCGCGTTGCGAGGATCTTCCTTTAATCTTATGTTGACCTCGTTGACAATGCGTTGTTTGAGCTCCGCCGCAGCTTTCTCGGTAAACGTGATTGCGACAACCTGATTGGGCGACAAATTTTCTTCAAGCAAAATCTTAAGGTATCGGTGGACCAATACCGCTGTTTTCCCAGATCCGGCACCGGCGGTCACGCTGATGTGACGATTGAGATCATGCGCTTTTTTCTGATTCCGTGTAAATTCCACGATGCGGTAACCCCTAAAAAAAAGGGCGATAGCACAAACAGCAGACCGTGATGCGGGTTTCAATCTTGTCTTGTTACGAGGTATGGGTCTGTTCGTCTGTGAGCTATCGCCCGATTTGTCTAATACGTTTTTTTTGCTCGTTTTTCTTGTTTAGCGAGCTTCTTTTCTTTGCGTCCTTTTTTGGTTGCCGTCTTTTTGACAACACCTTTATTCGCGCTGTCTAGCGATTTACTGCCTTTTCCCTTATTACCTCTCATTTTTCATTCTCCTATTCTATTGTTCCGTAACGGCCGACAAATTAGAATGCAAGGCAACCGGCCCTCACCTCACAAGCCTATTCCAGAACAATTGTTTCCGAGATTCTGCGGTTACCTTAAACATGATGGATTCAAACACAATCTGAGTCCAACTATAACTTGGTTTTTTGATCTGTATCCTCTAAATGGACCGGTATGTCTATGATGTGTGAGGCGATTATGTAAAACCTACTTTTAACAAAAAAGTTTAATCCGTCTTCAAGAAACAATTGGGAGTATAGCATAAAAGCGGACAGATTAAAAGTAAAAATTCGTTAGAATGTTTCTGCAACAAAAATCGCCTTGACGCTGGTTCTGCAACATGCTATGATACTTTTATGGTTCAATGAGATTTTCAACTTTCCAAAAAAGGCACTGTAATCATGACCGCTCTTTTGAAACGCATTTCAGTGGATCCAAACGTCTGTTTCGGGAAACCGTGTATTCGCGGTACTCGGATTTGGGTCTCTTTAATACTGGACTTTTTGGCGAACAAGATGACAATCGAAGATATTTTGGAGGAATATCCTCAACTAACGGTTGACGATATTTACGCTGCGATTGCTTATGGTGCTGAGATGACAAGAGAACGCTATGTAAGGCTGCGTATACATCAAACCGATTAACTGGATAATTCTTTGGTAAACTCCTGTTCAGTCAGGATAGGAACGCCAAGTTGAACGGCACGGTCATGTTTAGACCCCGGCGATTCTCCAGCGATGAGATAATCTGTATTTTGACTAACGCTAGAGCTAACCTTGCCACCGCGTTCCTTGATTTTGTCGGAGGCTTCAGAGCGCGTCATTGTCGAAAGTGAGCCTGTTAAAACGAAGGTTTTACCGACGAAGATACTAGCGGAAATCTCTGTAAGTTCGCTTGATTCGGCTGCCCATTGAAGCCCTGCATCTTTCAGCTGTTTCAGGAATTCCTGAACCCTCGGTTGTGAAAAAAAATCGACAATGCTTTTCGCAATTTGCGGTCCAATGCCGTGAATACTCTCAATATCTTCTATACTTGCATCGGCAAGAGCATCAATTGAGGAGAAGTGGTCAATCAGCAGTTCTGCGACATTCGCGCCAACGTGGTGAATGCCCAATCCAAACAGCACCTTTGCGACCGGAATGTCGCGACTTGATTCAATGGCGTTTATGAGGTTTTCTGCGGATTTCTCTCCCATCCGCTCAAGACTGACCAGATCCGCCTGCTTCAAGGCGTAGAGATCCCCAACATCATGAATCAGCCCAACCCCAACTAGTTGCTCAACGATTGCGGGTCCAAGGCCGTCAATATTTAGTGCATTCCGCGAGGCAAAATGTTCAATTCGCCGCTTCAGTTGGGCAGAACAACCCACATTCACACAACGGATCGCTGCTTCATCTTCTGACCGCTGCACAGGCGTTTCGCATACCGGGCAATGATCCGGCAAACGAAAGATCTTTTCGGTTCCCTTCCGTTGATCCGCCAATACACCCGTAATTTTCGGAATAACATCTCCCGAGCGTTCGAGAAATACCGTATCGCCGACGCGAACATCTTTGCGGATAAGCTCCTGCTCGTTATGCAGTGTGGCATGGGTTATCGTTGCACCTGCCAACTGTACAGGAGACAGAATTGCGACCGGTGTTAAGACACCGGTTCGACCAACCTGTACTTCGATTGCTTCAATCTGTGTTGTTACCTGACGGGCGGGAAATTTACAGGCAATCGCCCAACGCGGACTTTTCGCGGTGCTGCCGAGTGCCTCCTGCTGTTGGAGTGAGTCTACTTTTACGACGATTCCATCGGTATCGTAAGGGATGGCCTCTCGGTCCGCAGTCCACTGACGGCAGTACGCAACGACCTCTTCGATTGATGAGTGCGCTGCGGTATAAGGATTCATCTTGAACCCTAGGCCCGCAAGCAGGGCGAGTGCTTCCGTATGCTTGCCAATTTCGATACCTTCCGCATAACCGAGAGTATAGATAAAAATATCCAACGGACGTGACGCTGTGATGGTAGAATCCAACAGGCGAACAGAACCGGCCGCAGCATTGCGCGCATTTGCGAAAGGTGCTTGGTCCTCCTCAATCCGCTGCCTATTCACCTCATCCAATCGATCCCTTGGAATAAAGACCTCGCCTTGAACCTCCAAAACGGTTGGTATTGACCGTTCTGAATTCAGTCTCAGCGGAATCGTGCGGACGGTGCGTAGATTCGCCGTTACATCCTCACCATATTCTCCATCCCCTCGTGTAGCACCGCGTACCAACCTTCCCGCCTCGTAGAGCAAGGCAACCCCTAAGCCGTCAATCTTTAACTCTGTCACATACGCAATAGGTTGGTCAGGTAGTGTTTTCCGCACGCGCTGATCAAAATCGTATAGCTCTTCAGGGCTGTACGTATTATCAAGGCTCAACATCTGCCGACGATGGGGGACGCTGGTGCCAAGGGTCGTTGCCCCGCCGACCCGCTGTGTCGGTGAATCAGGTATGATGAACTCAGGATGCGCGACTTCAAGGCGTTCTAGCTCTTTCATCAACTGATCATATTCCTGATCTGAAATCTCCGGCTGATCGTCGATGAAATACTTGCGTTCGTGGTAGCAGATCTGTTCCCGCAGTGCCTCAACCTGATTTTGGATAGAATCGTTTGTCATATCCCCGCGCAAAATTTATAGTTGCCAAGTTTATCAGACCGAATACCTTTGTATCCTTGTCCAAGCGAAGAACTCACATCTTGCCTGATGTCTGGGTTGAATCCATCAAATTATAGAAGGAATTCTACGTTGAAAAGTTGCCAGAAAACTATTTTCCATACCAAATCCTCTTTGCGAAAATTTATTAAGCAATCAACGAGAATCTCTCTTTTGTCGGGCCGCGGACCCTCTTCGCTGATGATGTGTAAAGTAAAGCGCGCGGATGCCTGCCGTGAATTAGTCACATCTACTTGAATTTTATTAAACTGAAATTGGAGCGCATTATACTTTTCAAAGACTATGATAATCGTTTGACTAACGTCGTCGAATTTTGCGGGAATAACGCCTGTCGCTAAACCAAGGAGGGTGATGGGGTCATCTGCTGCAAGGTACGATTCCGAAAAGAGTGCTTGGATTGTCTCCAATTTACCTGTATCCAACGATTCAATTAATGCTGAAAAGCGCTCCAAGAACTGAATAATCTCCATTTGTGGATCCGTTGCGGGCATAAGTCGGATGTTCAATCCAACGCGGCCAGTCCTCAGTTGAAAGTTTTCTGTTTGGGGTTGATAATCAGTTGCAATAATCATTAAACTGAGGACCTCCGAATAGGGAACCCCTATAAAATTGTATTTGCCGTTTGCGTCAGTGATCATTGTCTCATCTAATAGCTTGACAGTCGCGCCCTGAATCGGGTTCTGTGTTGAGCCATCGGTAATAACACCTGAAACCGCTCCAAACTTCGGATCCAGAGAGATATTTAATTGTACCTGCTCAGCCTTAAGCTTAAATGGCTTCATTTTGGGTTGGTGATCAATACCCATGACAGCTAACTTGTGGTTATCCGAATAACGGATCCCCGTGAAACCATAACTGCCATCTACTCCGGTCTTCACTGTTTGGTCTAACAGGCTCACGGTTACGCCCTGAATTGGGTTTCCTGTCTTAGCATCAGTGATTATTCCTGATACCATTCCCGATCGCGAATCTTCTTCCAGATCTAGTGTCTGTTCAGATTCTTCTCCAGTTCCAACGGAAGGAGAGGACGAATCTTCACCGCAGCCAAGACAGGCAACTACCCAAATCAGAATGAGAAAAAAACATAGATTGATCTGAAATTTCATTCGATTTACCCCCATTTCATGCACATTATAGAGTGAATCGTGCCAAAATAGTACGCGGAGTTGACGCATGTTTTACGATCCACCTATCACGGAATTACTTTGCTCAAAGGATATTCAATGATACCTTCCGCACCTACGTTCCTAAGCTCTGGGATGAAGTCTCGGACAATATGCTCATCGACAATCGTTTCGACAGCATACCACCCATCTTGGCTCAGTTGGGAAATTGTTGGATTTCTCATCGCCGGCAAAATAGCGAGCAAAGACTGCAAGTTTTCTTGGGCAATGTTCATCTTGAGTCCGACCTTGTTTTGAGCTGCCAATGCCCCGGAAAGGAGGATGTACAAACTTTCCGCCTTATGCCGTTTCCATTCATCCGTCCAGCTCTCCTTATTTGCGATCAACATCGTTACAGATTCAATGACAACATCAACAATTCTTAACTGGTTGGCACGCAAGGTGCTGCCAGTCTCCGTAATATCTACAATTGCATCGCAGAGATGAGGAACCTTCGCCTCTGTTGCGCCGTGTGAAAATTTGACAGTCGCATTGACACCATTATCCTTGAGATATGATTTTGTCGCTTCAACCAATTCGGTAAAGATGATTTTCCCTTCCAGATCCGCGACAGACTGGAAAGGGGAGTCTTCAGCAACCGCCAGCACCCACCGCGCCGGCTGCGTGGTCATCTTACCGTAGGTCAACGATGCGACTTCTAGCACATCAGCGTTGCATTCACGGACCCAATCTCGTCCTGCCAACCCCACATCAATGACACCGCGTTCCACGTAAAGTGCCATCTCCTGCGGGCGCAGCAGCATCGCCTCAATCTCGTCGTCATCAATGGGTGGATAGTATGACCTGCCGCTGATCGTAATTGTGTAGCCCGCTTGTTTGAAAAGGTCAATGGTGAATTCCTGTAGTGATCCTTTAGGAATACCTAATCTGAGTTTATTCATCGGTTTGTATGTCCTGTCTCCAAGTTTTTTCGATTGCTTCACTCTAACACTAAATTCAACTCTCATCGTTACAGAAGATCGCTTGGTAATGGAACCCTTTTGGTTGTACTTTCTTCACTCTGTCTGAGGGGAAGTTACCGGCAGGTTCCAGTCGTTGTTTCTGTGTGTCTATAACACGATGATCGAGAATTAGTCTAAGGTTGTATAATACCATACTCGATCCGTATTGTCAAAAGTGAAAGAAAAAGGCGTGTCACGTAATCTGTTCATCAAGTTTGTCAATATGCCTTAGTCCCATGCTCAGAATCTTGGAGCGGGGCTGCATATTCTACAGCAGTTGGCGAAATATATAACAAAAATCCCCGGTTAGAACGTAAGCATCTTGACAGGTTGAGACAGATCGGGGTAAAATAAAAATCAGATGCAGAAGTAGTCCAAAATTGATTGTCTCAGAAAGTCCTAAAACGTGGAGGTATAGGAAAAATAATGGCAAATAGAATTGAAGTTGGGCAACTCAAAATTGATGAGGGCTTGTATCGTCTGGTACAAGACGAGATCGCACCCGGCACAGGTGTGGAAGCGGAGGCCTTTTGGAAATCACTCGGTGAAATTGTTGCCGACCTCGCACCCAAAAACCGTGCACTTCTAAACAAACGAGACGCATTGCAGCAACGAATCGACGAATGGTATTTATCTACAAAAGGCGAACCGGTTGAACCAAATGAGTATGAGGAATTTCTAGCAGAGATTGGTTACCTCCTCCCTGAAGGTAGAGATTTCCACGCAACTACAACAAATGTAGACCCCGAAATCGCGACGATCTCTGGTCCCCAACTGGTGGTGCCGGTGGATAACGCTCGTTACGCACTGAATGCCGCCAATGCCCGTTGGGGTAGTCTGTACGATGCGTTGTACGGCACGTATCTGCTTTCGGAAGAAGGGCGCGAGCAAAAGGATGCGGGTTACAACCCTGAGCGCGGCGCGGCCGTCATCGCCCAAGTGGAGGCGTTCCTAGATGAGATCGTAGGGCTTGAACAGGGACGGTTCTCAGAGGTCACGCAATTCTCGCTCAAAGATGTTGGTGGAACCAATCAATTAGTTGCAAGGCTTAGCGATGGCAGCGAAGTGAGGTTAGCTGCCCCCAGTAAATTTGCCGGATTTAATGAAAAAGATGGTGAACTGTCCGGTGTGTTGCTCAGAAACAATGAATTACACATTGAAATCCAAATTGACCGTGCTCATCCTGTTGGAAAAGACCATCCTGCAGGCGTAAAAGATGTGGTGCTTGAGTCAGCTGTCACTACAATTCAAGACTGTGAAGATTCTGTCGCTGCCGTTGATGCTGAGGATAAGACGAAGGTCTACAGCAACTGGAACGGTATCATGCAGGGAACACTGGAAGTGACGTTTGATAAGGATGGGCAGCAGGTGACGCGCAGTCTAAATGCGGATAAAACTTTTAGAGCACCAGATGGATCAACACTCACACTCCCAGGCCGAAGTCTTTTGTTGATTCGGAACGTTGGGATTCACATGTACACCGATGCGGTCACCACGGCAGATGATCAGGAAATTCCCGAGGGCTTTCTTGATGCGATGGTCACATCGCTGGCAGCCATACACGACCTCAAAAGAAATGGGAAGTATGTCAATAGCCAAACGGGCAGTATCTACATCGTCAAACCCAAACTCCACGGTCCCGAAGAAGCTGCAGCAACAATCGAACTGTTTGAACGGATAGAACGCGCCCTTGGGCTCAAACAGAATACCCTAAAAATTGGGATTATGGATGAGGAGCGGCGAACCACTATTAATTTGAAAGAAGCCATCCGTGCAGCGAGAGAGCGGGTTGTGTTTATCAATACCGGATTTCTAGATCGGACAGGCGATGAAATCCACACGAGCATGGAAGCAGGACCGATGATACCCAAGCCTGACATTAAAAACGAACCGTGGATGCTCGCCTATGAAGATTGGAACGTGGATATCGGTATTGAGACGGGGCTCCCCGGTAGGGCACAGATTGGTAAAGGGATGTGGGCGATGCCGGATGAGATGGCAGCAATGATGGAGACAAAGATAGCGCATCCACAAGCCGGTGCGACAACCGCCTGGGTGCCTTCGCCAAGAGCCGCCACACTCCACGCCCTACATTACCATCAGGTCAACGTCAAAAACAGACACGCAGAACTGGCGAGCAGAGGGCGTGCTAGTCTATCGGCTATCCTGACCCCGCCGTTATCGGATGGAGAATTCGGAGAGGCGGAAATCCAGCAGGAACTAGACAATAATGCCCAAGGGATACTGGGCTATGTCGTCCGCTGGGTTGATCAGGGGATTGGCTGCTCAAAGGTGCCAGACATCCACGACGTTGGGCTGATGGAAGACCGAGCAACACTACGCATATCGAGTCAGCACATCGCCAACTGGCTACATCACGGTGTTGTGACGAAGGAACAGATCATAGAAACCTTTGAGCGGATGGCTGCGATTGTTGATAGACAGAATGAGGGAGATGCCAACTACCGAAACATGGCGCCCGAATTTGACAAGAGCATCGCCTTTCAGGCGGCGCTTGATCTGGTCTTTAAGGGCGGGACGGTCCCCAACGGCTATACTGAACCTGTGCTGCACGCTCGTCGGAGAGAGGTCAAAGCGACGCAATAGTGCGTCGCTCTGACTTACTGAATTAAACCCGAACAAACTTCTGGAACCGTTTGTCCGCGATGACCTCGCTGATATAGACATCGCCGCGGGAATCAATCCATATACCGTGTGGCGAGTTGCTGAACTGTCCGGGTTGCTCCCCTTTCTCGCCCCACTGCGTAACAATCTCACCGTCAAGTGTCATGACAGTGATGCGCTGGCCACCCTCTGCGATATGGATGACATCATCCGAATCTATAAACAGATCATTGGGAGAACGAAGGTCGCCCCACTCCGTTAGATATTCTCCGTTTGAGTCGAAAAGCTGGCACCGAAGGTTTCCACGATCTAAGATGTAGACCCGGTCATTTTTGTCCACCGTGACATCATGAGGCAGGTTAAACTCGCCAGGGCCCGACCCCGGGGCACCCCACGAAACGATAATTTCACCATCAAGCGTCATGCGGTGAACCCGCGACTGACCGTAGCCGTCCGAGACGTACATTTCGCCGGATTCGGATAAGACTGCACGGGTTGGTCTATTAAATGGCTGCCCTAGCGGCCCTGGTTCATCCACAGTTCCCCACGTTTGTAGAAGTTCCCCAGAAAGTGAAAACCTCCGAACGGTGTGGTCTTCGGTATCTGTGGTGTAGATTTCGTCATCGGGACTTATCCAAATCCCGTGCGGTGCTTTGAAGATATCTTCGCCCCAAGCACCGATGAACCGACCATCTTGCTCAAAAACAAGCATGGCCGGATTAGGACTCCGATTAAACACATAGACACGATCTTGAGAGTCACAAGCAACAGCAGAGGCAAGCCCTAGCTGCGGTATCTGCCCCCAACCTTCTACAACTTCGTATCGATAATCACCACTTCCATAAACCATACTGATTGTTCCTCCTCATAATGAACAAATGAACAAATGTACTTCTCCCCCTGCTTGCGGGGGATTAAGGGGGGGACGCTTCACCCTTAACCTCGCCAGCATTAACCCCCAGCCCCCGACGATACGCCTCTAACGATACAAGGTCAGCAGGCGCAACGTTGCCTAAGTTGACCTCTCGACCATATCGATCGATAAGCTGACGGCGAAGGTAATGGATACCATGTGCGGTTACCCCAGCGATCCACGGACCGGGCAGCTCAAACATGACTTTCTCCAACCCAACGCGCTCCACGACTCCCTCAACTGCCTTCGCTGTGTCAACATCTTCGCTGACCAGCTCGGCAGCCTCTAGGAGTACGAGTGCTGCGCCAGCGTCGAGACATCCCTGTGCATCGTCAGGAAAGGGGATTTCGCTTGCAAGCCCCTCCTTCTTCCCAACCTCACCCATAACCTGCAAACCGTGTTCATCGACCGCTTGACAAATCATTTTCCGCTTCCATTCAACCGAAACGGCTCCTAGGTTATCCGATACCTCAACCCAACGATAACCCGCCTCAACAATCGCAGGAAAGTAGAGATCCGCCTTGCCAGACACCTCCGCGTATTCGAGAAACATACCTCCTGCAAATGGTTCAATCTGGTGTTCCCGATACCTTTTCAACTTCCCTGCCAGTAGGTCATTTGACAACAAGCGGGAGATACCGACGGCGATCTTTGCGAAGTCAAAGTGATCTGCCCCAGTCTCGATCAGGTCCGCCTGTTCGTGCATCCCAATGCCCCAATCAATAACCATCGTCAGACCACAATCTCTCGGTTTTCCTTGTCGATCGATTCCATTAATCCCTTCAAAAAAATGTGGACTCATTTACCTTATACCTCCATTACCCCCAAAAACTTGGGACGGAGCCCGTAGGTTGGGTTGAACGCAACCGATGAAAAACACCCACCATCACACAACGATTACGGGAAGTGATTCCGGTTCCAATCCCACAAATCCAGTGAACCCCAACTCCGAATAACTTATCTCCCTTCTGCAAACTCAGGTCTTCCCAACGCATCGGTCTTTTCCTGCCGCTCATAGTGCTGTAGTTCACCCCCCGCATCTGCCAAGATGCGCTCTTGTGCAAGGGCAATCCGATCTCCTGCACTCGCCGCAATGTTGTGCTGACACGTCGGATCTGCTTCTAGATCAAAGAGACGCGAATTCTGGAAATCCACGCCGCTGAAGAACCAATTTTTTGAATCTTTATACCAAACTGAATTCCCGTAACGGCAGGTCAAATACTCCCGCTTCTCAAATCCACTACCTCCCTCTGCTAGTGGAAGCAGACTTTGCCCCTCTATTTTACCAATCGGTTCGACACCGGCGGCGGCAATGACGGTCGCCGGTACATCTAAACTGTAGACAAATTCTTCGCACGTGCTTCCAGCACCTATCCCTGTTGGATGGCGTAGTAGCATAGGGATGTCCATTGTTCCGGGATACATGAAATCCGCCGGTTTTCCGGTGACACGGTCAGGATTTTCACCGAAATTGGTCCCATGATCGGCTAGAAATACCACGAGCGTGTTCTCTTTCAGTCCTAACCTGTCTATAGTATTAATCAGTTTCCCAAACCATGTATCCACCATCGTTACCAAACCGGAATAATTTGCCCGAATGCTAGGCAAACGCTCTTCGACTTCAGGATTGCGGTCAAGTGGTCCATAGGGGGCAGAGAGATAGATCGGTTCTCGGTCTTCTCGACTCCCATAGAGGTCGTAGTAGTGCAATGGTGCTTCCCAAGTTTCGTGCGGTGTAAAGCTATCGATGTAAAGATAAAATGGGCGGTTGTTATAATTCTGTTCGACAAACTTTATCGCAGCCCGGAACGTGCGGGCTGTGGGCCACGTCTCTTCTGCCCGTTCCGGCTGGACATTGACCAAATGCGCCCGGATCCGATCGGCACCCCCACGGTAGCGAGAGAGCAGCATCTCATCCGCATGTGCTATAGCGTTGTACCGATCTTCCGCCTGACCACGGATAAACTCCCATTGCCGAAATCCACGTGTAAAATTCATCCCTGGCACGAAGTAATGGGGGACATCCGCAAAGAAACCGGTGTGATAATTCTGACGGACAAGTGCCTCCGCTATCGTGCTTTCATCCGACGATAACGGCTGCCAACCCGGGATATAGACATTATCCCAAGGTACGGGACGATAATTCCGAAATGGGAACGCCCGCCGACCACTATGCAAGGTGCGACGCGTCGGAATTGTTGGCAGACATTCTGGATGTGCATTTGTAAATCGCACACTATCTTGGGCGAATCGATCCAGATTAGGGGTATGAATCCACTTATTCCCATACGCTCCCAGATATGCTGTCCTCAACGTGTCCGAAACCACGACCACAATATTCCACGGTTTATTTACACTCGATGCCACTTTTTCAGCCATAGCCTTTCCTCGCTTATTCGCCAATCATCAGCCTAAGGTTGACCGTTAACCGATAGTTACACCAATTTCTCGTCCAACATGCCGAATATACTGCTGACCCGCAATTGTCTCTAGCTCAGGGAAATGCTCTACATGGACCGGAACATCGTTGTCTAATGCATCTAACCGCCGGAGTATTGTCGCATAGTCCATCATACCGGTCCCCGGCACAGCTTCATCGACACGGCTAATAATGCTGATTGGTCGCGCCGACCACATTGTAGCATCTTTTGCGTGCATCGTGACAATTTTATCCCCAATCCCATCAAAAATTTCATTGATAAAGTCCGTCATTCTAAGAAACATGTGGGGTCCTGTCATATTCACGGGGTCGAAAAGTGCCTTCAGGCGCGGGGAAGGGACCGCATCAAAGAGTTCCTTATATCGCTCGACAGAATAGACCGGTGTGATGATGTGAGGATGTATCGCTACGTCCGTCTCAAATTCCTCCGCATAGGGCATGAGTTCCTCGACCGCGCCGATGCATCGTTTCCACGTCTCCTCAGACCACATTGCGGGAATGGTTCCACCCCGCTCCGCAAAGGTTTTTGGCATCTCGTCAATCCAGATTCTACCGATGAGTATGGCACAAGCGATGCAGTGCGCGCCTATGATGTGGGCATGACGCAATTGACGACGATGCCCTTCAATGGCAGCTCGGTACTCAGCCGGATCCGCAGAGCCAAATCCCCCTTGATGCCCACTAAACTCGCCGACTCGGATGCCGTGGTCATCAAGGAACCGCTTGGCTTCCTCAACATCTGCATCGCTCCAATCGGCAGGCGTATTTGTAGTCACAGTCTTAACTTCCATCAACTTAACTTTTTGGAGAAAGGCAGCCCGTTCCTCCGATGTCTTTCCCAAGCGCACAGACGGACTCATTAAAATCATTTAACACCTCTTGTATTACCGAAATATAGTTGCCCATGAACCCTGCTTTAACTGCAAAAGAAAAGCCTCCTGATACCGATAGAAAATATGCCGATCCAATCGGAAATCAGGAGGCAAATAATTGGGACCTGTGTTGCAAAGTTTATTCAACCCGGATAAGGTCTAGTAGTTACGTTTGAGTTTACCCCATGTCGTTGATAACTTGTCCACGCCCGGCTCGACCGATAACGGTTTGAAGGGGGCATCAGCCACCTCTTCCCATGTCGCACCATCGATTAAACCGTGATGCTCAAAAGCGGATGAATCCGTCGCTTCGCCACCCTGTCCCTCATTAAAGTGCATCAGGAGTACCGTATTGCGATCCCGCTCTTCAAATTCGGTTGTCGGTCTCGGAAAGTTGGCGGCTGGGTATCTGGGAATGTTAGAAATACGAACCTCGTCGATTAACCCGGTAAACGCTTCATTCCACTGCGGGAGCCAACCGATATAAACATCAGACAGAGATGTGTTGATATCCCCCGGATCTTCGATTTCATCTTTCAACTTACCATCAACGTGGAGCAGGTAGGCACGCCCATCAAAGGAAAGCGCAACATGGGTCCATCTCTCTAAACTGACCCTGCCTGACCCTTCCCAACTCCATTGAGCAGCGTTGACCGCCCCTTGGTAAGCACCCCCATCGTTGAGGAGAGCGTGCATCCAGGTATCTGCCTTCCCGGTAATCATCATTCTCCCACCGCCCGAATCTAGGGCAGTGGCATAAATCCATGCTTCGAGCGTTAGCTTATCTGCAAGGTTTAATTCCTCGCTATGGTCAACAATGATCCGTGTTCCTTTCTCTCCATTATCCTTTTTTGCATCAAACTTGAGTGCAAAGTTCTTTGGCGCAGCAAAACTAACTTGCGTCAATGCGAACGCAAATACAAGAACTAAGGCTATGGAGATTAATCGCCCTTTTCTCATCGTAACATCCTTCCTTATTATATAGTTTTGGATTTTGATGGAATACTATAAATTCCACGACTGTCGCCCAATATCCTATCTTATTCTGTTTCAATTGCCACGAACTGTAATCAATTCATATAATTGAACTACAGAAATCCAATTTTAACGCAACATTGTAGGATTAGGAGGGCTGTGGAACAATAGTTTTGGTAACATAGACATATTAACATTTTTCTGCTAAACAAGTCAAGCGCAAAGAAGGCACTTTTGCATTGACATTCAATTCCTTTGCCGATACACTGTAAAGGTTATTGGATTTAGGTGAATACGTCGGTGTACGTACTTTGCGGGATGATATACAAGGAGGCACTGAATATGAATACTTTCATGAATAGAGTAAGCGGGGTTGGACTCGGCTTAATTATCATCGGTTTAATGTTGACAGGTGTGAGCGATGCTAGGTTGACAGGTCCAGAGCTTCTAGAAGCGGCTGTTGCGATATGGACCTTCGAGGGAACAGAAAGAAATAAGGATAACGATCCTTTTATCAAGGATGTTTCTGGCAACGGTCATGATGCGGTGATGGTGAATAAACCCTCATTGGTTGATGGACAATTCGGTAAAGCGGTAGAGTTTAATGCCGGCAGAAAAAATTACTTGGAAGTGCCACACCATGAGGATTTCGATCTTGATGAAGCTATCTCGATTTCGGTGTGGGTGAAGCGGCCCCCGCGCTTACAAGCAACCGATATCGCCCCTTATTTTATTGTCGAAAAGGGCGGAGAATGGCAACACGGGCGCCCAACTTTTGGAATAGCCCTGCATAAGGTCTTTAACAACATGTTCTATTTCTGGTATAAAGGTGGATTCCAAGGAGTAAGCGGAATAAAGGATGATCAGTGGCACCACTACGTTGTGGTTGCCAAGGACAAGGAAAGAGACCCTGCCATGTATATTGATGGGGAATTAAAAGAGGTTGAGCATCGGGATGGTCAGCGAGTAGTCACGTTGGAACCTTCGCCGGGGCGCGCCCTACACATCGGAGCAGTGTTCCCCGAGCGGTTTGATTCGTGGGCCAATAACACCATAGATGACCTTGCTATCTTCAACGTTGCGTTGAGTCAAGCGGATGTTGAACGACTTGGGAAAGGGATTGATAACTCAATCTTCGCGGTTTCTCCATTGGCCAAACTTGCCACAACATGGGCAGCACTTAAACAGAGCCAATGAATTCGCGAAAAAGGAACTGTGTAATTATGAGGACTTCTACGGCAAAGTTAAGCACAATCGCTATCGGCTTGAGCGTCCTGAACATACTGTTCACAACGGTCAGCGATGCTCAGTTGACGGGACGCAAATTTCTGGAGAAAGCCGTTGCAATATGGACCTTTGAAGAGGCTGGTATGAAGGGCATCCCAGATATTACCGGCAACGGTCATGATGCTAAACTGGTAAATAAACCTGCACTCGTTGATGGGAAATTCGGTAGAGCAATAGAGTTTAGTGACACCAGAAAAAACTACCTGGAAGTGCCGGACGATGTAGGCTTAAACCTTGAGGAGGTCATCTCGATTTCGGTTTGGGTGAAACGACCGCCACGGCTACAGGCGACCGATGTTGCACCTTATTTCATTCTACATAGGGGCGCAGAATGGCAGTGGCACGGTGCGGGATACGGTATTGCACTCCACAAAGTTTTTAACAATATGTTCTATTTCTGGTATGACGGTGGATTTCAGGGAGCCAGTGGTATAAAGGACGATCAGTGGCACCACTATGTCGTTGTTGCCAAAGACGGAGAGAGGACACCAACACTCTATATTGATGGCGAGTCGAAGCCTATTGAACACGGCGATGGGGTGAAGAAGATGAGATTGGCACCGCCTCACGGACAGTCGATATACATCGGTGCGTTGTTGCCTGCACGATTTGACTCGTTCAGTAAAAGCATCATTGATGAACTTGCCATTTTCGGTGTCGCATTGAGCGAGGCAGATGTGAAGCAGCTCGGAAAAGGACTTGATATCGCAATCTTCGCGGTGTCTCCGGCGGGGCGGCTCGCCACATCGTGGGCTGCGGTTAAAAATGGTCATTGACCCCTAGCCTTTGCCCAAAAGGATATTTTCAAATGAAATATAGAAACAGAATTGCAGTTTATTGCACGATTTTTGTTCTGGGGCTCACTAGCTTGCCTGCAGCCGCACAGAAGAAGGTGATCCCCGGTGCAATAATTCACCTTGATGCCAGCGAACAAAATAGGCGGGAAATCGCTTGGAGAAACCTCGGCTTAGCCGGCGGAAAAATGCCAGCCGACAATGAGGTGCCTGAATTTGAAGAGGGGAAAATCAGGATACCTGCACTCGGTATCAATGAGGATGCAAAGTGGTATACCGCCACGCGAAAGTCCGAGACTTTTGGCGGACCTCCGGATCTGCTCCCCAAATTGCAGCTTGAAGATTGGACGATGGAGGTTCTCATCAAGCGCAACGGTCCCAAATGGCCTGATCTCGTTGTTGCTTCCCAAGTTCTTGGATTCAGATCTCGTGACAGAGAATTACAACACTTTCAGGTTTCCCTCAACGGACCGGATACCGGCGAACTCATCGCACGGTTTAAGGGGAGAGCGAACAATAAAGGGAAGTGGTTAATCCCTGAAGATCTCGGCATTGATATTAAGAAAAAAGAGTGGCACTGGATTGCGTTTGTCTTCACCGATCAGAAGATGGTTGAAACCTACCAAGATGGTGAAAAGGTTGGGACGGTTGAAATGGATCAAGATTATGATCCTGAAGAGCCGATGTGGCTTTCAATATTTACCTCTCATGACAGGGATCGAAACTTCAACGGCTCAATCGCTATCCTTCGTATTTACGACAGACCGTTGAGTAGAGACGAGCTGCTCCAAAACATCACAGGTAAACTATCAGTTGAGCCAACCGACAAGCTGACGACGACCTGGGCACGGATGAAAGCACACTGACAAGAACCGTCAATGTTCATGTTAAGAAGATAGTGTAAAGAAACCGATTTTTGTAGGGGCAGGCTTCTTAATCCCGGTCTATCGGGGGCTTGTGCCTGCCCAATACATTTCCCATCTACCAATTCGTAAACGCCCCATCAGGCCGACGCAACTGCGGTGCCTCAACTTCACGGTACGGATTAGCCAACGCCGCCTCCTCATCAAACTCAATCCCCAACCCCGGACTCGTCGGTGGTAATAGATAGCCATCCTCCCACTCTAGCTGCACCGGGAAAACATCAGGCAGCGTTGTCCCCGGTTTGCTTGGAAGTTCTTGCACGCCGAAGTTCGTCGAAGCGAGGTCAAGGTGCAGGCACGCCGCTGTCGAAACAGGACCGAGCGGATTGTGTGGTGCTAAGTCAATGTAGTGCGCTTCACACCAACCCGCAATCTTCTTCGCCTCTGTAATCCCACCAACAATACAGAGATCAATCCGTGCATACTGCATCAGTTCCTGCTCAACCAATTCGCGGAATTCCCACTTCGTGGCATACTGCTCTCCTACCGCCAACGGCACAGCAACATGGCGCGCTAGCTGATGGTACGTGGACATATTTTCAGAGCGCAACGGATCCTCAATAAAATAGGGACGATACTGTTCCAAAGCACGGCAGAGCGGAATTACATGGGGCGGATCAAGCCGCGTATGAACGTCGATCAAAATCTCAATCTCCTCACCAACAACATCTCGAACCGCCTCACACTGTTTGATAGTTTCCCGAACCGCCCACGATGGATCGAGAACATCGCCCTGCTGCGGAACACCCCAGCGAACAAATTTCCAGCCATCTTCCACGAGCGATCGGGCGTGTTCAGCGAGTTGTTCAGCGGAATTGCCGACCGCGTGAGGATAACACACCGCTTTCTGACGGACTAGCCCACCGAGCAGGTCGTAGACGGGGACACCCAAAACTTTTCCACGAATATCCCACAGTGCAATGTCTATAGCACTAATTGCAGAGCAAGCAATCCGCCCAGCAGGAAAAAAACCGCCACGGAACATCACCTGCCATAGATGTTCAATGCGACGCGGATCTTCACCGATTAAGACAGATTTGAGGTGGTTGACGCATTCTGTTGCCGCGAGTTCCCGCCAAGTGATCCCACCTTCGCCGATTCCATAAATACCTTCATCCGTTTCGACCTTGACAAAGAAGAAATTCCGAGCACCTCCCCATACCGGCAAAGGCTTTATATCTGTAATTTTCATGTTTCCCCTTTCTAAATACAACTTGTGTCGTGTGTATGCCAAATGAACCAATCAACTAATGAACTAATCACGTTTCACGAATCACGTTTCACACTCGTCCTACGTCTTCACCTGCGGATCCAGCACATCCCGCAGTGCATCCCCCAACAGATTGAACCCAAGAACAATCAGGAAAATTGCAATCCCCGGTGTCATGACCGTCCACGGCGCCCGACGGATCAACGCCCGATTCTCATTAAGCATCGCACCCCACTCCGGTTCACCAATTTCGGCACCAAGCCCAAGAAAGCTGAGTCCGGCGGCATCCAAAATAGCTGCTCCCATCCCCAACGTTGCCTGCACAATCAGGGGGGCAAGACAGTTGGGCAGAATCGCACGGGTCAGAATGCGAAAATCGCTCATCCCTATGGCGCGGGCGGCAGTTACATAGTCCTGCTCACGAATAGTGAGGACAGACGCACGCAAGATTCTAGCATATTGTGGGATATAAACAATCGAGACAGCAATAATCGTATTTGTCAGACTCTGCCCTAGAATGGTGACTATCACCATCGCCAACAAGATACTCGGCATGGCAAGCATCATATCCATCACCCGCATGATACTGCTGTCGATCCAACCCCCATAATAGCCGGCGATAATACCCAATAGCGCGCCAATTGAGATTGAAAACGTCATCGCAACCAATCCAACTTTGATCGAGATCCGCGAACCGTAAACAATGCGACTGAAAATATCCCTTCCTACCCTATCTGTCCCAAAGTAGTGATCTTGAGACCAACCTTTGAGTCGTGCCGTCACATCTGCGTCGCGGGGGTCATGGGTCGCAATCAGCGGAGCAAAGATTGCTATGACAATAAAAAAAGTCAAAATTGATGTGCCAATTACCGCCGATTTCTGGCGCAGCAACTCTTGATAAAATTGACGACGATGTTCCCTCATGTTGCGTCTCCCCCAATCCGAATACGCGGATCAAAATAGGCATAGAGCAAATCGACAATCAGGTTCACCGTCATGAAAACCGTAGCGACAAAAAGAACGCCGCCCTGTACTGGACGAATATCACGGGCTTCAACAGCAGCCCGCAGCCACGATCCCAACCCGGGCCAAGAGAAGATATGTTCCGTTAAGATCGCGCCACCCATCAGATAGCCAAATTGGAGCCCAATTACTGTCAACACAGGAATGATGCTATTTTTTAAGGCATGTTTGAGGATCACAACCCGTTTGGGTAGCCCCTTCGCGTAGGCGGTGACGATGTATTGTTGGTTGAGAACCTCTAGGAGGCTAGACCGCGTCATGCGAGCAATAATCGCTAACGGTATTGTGCCGAGCGTTATCGCAGGGAGGATGAGATGCGCGATTGCATCTCGAAACGCAGCGAAGTTGCCAGCGAGCAGGGTATCAATCAGATAAAAGTGGGTACGGTGCTGAATGTCGAGATCTAATACAGCGTCGAGCCGTTGCGAGCTTGGAAAAATCGGGAAGGTATAAGCAAGCAGTAGGATGAGCATCAACCCAAGCCAAAAGATTGGCATTGAAATCCCTGCTAATGATCCGAACATCGTCGTGTAGTCCCAAAATTTCCCACGATTGACAGCAGCGATAATCCCCGCAGCTATACCGAAAAATATTGAGAAAATCATTGCTGCAAGCGTCAGTTCCACTGTCGCAGGAAATTTTCGGAGAATTTCGTCAATGACCGGTTGATTTGTCTTAAACGAGCGACCCAGATCCAAATGCACTAAATCCCACAGAAACACCCCATACTGCTTATACAACGGCTGATCTAACCCCATCTGGCGACGGAGTTCCGTCAACGCTTCCTCTGTCGCACGCTCACCAAGAATTGCGAGGGCGGCATCGCCGGGGATGAGATGTACCATGAAAAAGACGAGCAGCGAAACACCAAAGAGCGATAATCCCATTGAGAGGAGTCGATGCAAGATGTAGACAATCATCCGTTACGTTACTTTTCAAGCCAGATCTGTCGAAAGTACTTCCACGATGTTGGGTGAAGTTTGAGATTCTTAATCTGTTTGTTGATGATTAAGATCTGCTTGGAGTGTGCTAGTGGAACCCAAGGCACGTCGCGGTGAAAAAGTGCTTGGGCTTTTTTATAAAGTTCGACCCGCTTGGCTTGATCCATGGTTGACTGTGCTTCGACCAGAAGTTCCTGCATCTCATCGCTGCGATAGAATGCAATGTTCCCCGCCGGTTTTTGCGCTGCTTCCTTGCTCAAGAGGTAATAAAAAAAGTTATCTGGATCGCCGAGGTCAGCAGACCAACCGAGCATTGCTGTATCGTGCTCACCGTGTTTGGTCTTTTCCAAGTACGTTCCCCAATCAAAGGTCACAATCTTCGCTATGATTCCAATATGACGCAAATCCGATTGAATGGCTGCGGCAAGGGCACTCCCATCGGGGATGTATGGTCGTGGCACCGGCAATGCCCACAACGTCGTCTCGAAACCGTCTGCGTAACCTGCCTCCGCAAGTAATGCCTTCGCCTTTGCCGGATCGTAAGTGTACTCCTCAATCGAGTCATCATAACTCCACATCGTCGGTGGAATGGGGTTTTTGGCGGGGATGCCCATACCTTGATAAAGCTCTGCCACAATCTCGTGCTTATTAATTGCATGGTTGACAGCGAGGCGAACCTTGAGATTGTCGAAAGGCTTTTTATCGAAATTCATCGCAAGGTAACCGACATTCATACCGGGTTGTTCGATAATCCTGAGTTGGGAGTCCGCACGGATCTGGAGCAGGTCATCCGGATTCGGAAATTCCATCGCATGAATACTTCCGTTTTGTAATTCGATAAGACGAACTGAGTTGTCGGGGATAGATCGGAAGATAATCCGGTCAAGCGGTGGGCATCCTTCCCAATAGTCTGTGTTCACTTCCAAGACAACCTTATCCTCACGATCCCAACGTACAAACTTGAACGGTCCCGTGCCGACGGGGTGATTCTTAAAATCCTCCTTCCATTTCTGAAGAGCAGTTGGGCTGACGATCGAAAAAGGGGTCATTGCGATAGTATAAATGAAAGGGGCATAGGGACGTTTGAGAATTATTTCGACTGTATACGCATCCGGCGCAGTGATTGCCTCTACAATCTCAGCCAATCCGGTGTACGACCAATAAGTGTAGGAACCGCCCACACTATGGAAGGGGTGATTGGGATCATGCTGGCGATTGAGAGAAAAAAGCACGGCAGCCGCGTTGAAAGGTGTACCATCGTGGAACTTAACCCCCTTGCGAAGATTAAACCGCCACGTCAATCCATCCTCCGACGACTCCCACGATTCCGCCAATGCTGGCTCGATTTCCGTGCTCTCGTCCTTGTACTGTACAAGTCTGTCGTAAATATTCTCACACACCTTGAAGGATTCGCCATCCTCTTCCTGTGCGGGGTCAAGTCCAACAGAATCGCCACCACGCCCAAAAATCAGTGTGCCTCCAATCACTTGAGCCTCCACAACAGAGATGACAGACACCAAAAACAAAAAAATTGCAAAGATGTATTGATACGATTGTTTCATATAAAACCGCTCCTTGATTGATATATTGAGGGATGCTCATAAATAGATCCTGACACATGGCCCCGTTTGGCAGGGGTAAATCCCGAACAGCCCTCACATGAGTTTAGGTGTTGCGTGTTATCCTGTTAATCCTTAAATCCTGAGCATCCTGATTCAGACAAGAATCCGCGCTATTCCCGTCATCTGTTTAATCCGTGATTCAGACACCTAGGCTTCTATCAAATATTGTCGCAGAAATAAAGGAGGTGTGTCAAGAGAAAACAGTGCTTTTAATATGCACGGATACGGATGATATGATACAATAGATACCATCGTTTCGTTATATACGAAAAAACGAGGAGGATTCGCCGATGTTTGATTTTGTACAAAGCACACTTTTAGGCATTACTTTGATTATAGCACTAGAGGTAGTCAATCATGCCTGATACCAGCTCTGATTCTAAAATAATACGTTATGCCCTAAACACACAAATGCTCGATCGAATTGCGTTTACTATATCTGTGCTTTTCAATCCATTCCTATTGCCGCTGGTGTCAATCTTATTAATCGTCCGTATGTCCGTCGCGACGACGCAGCAGGGATTGTTGTGGATGGTGGTTGTCATACTGTTTGCCAGTGTGCTGCCGATGCTTTTTATCCTGTTACTTTTTTGTCTAGGACAACTGAGCGATTTTCGATTAACGGTCAGAGAACAACGCGCTAAACCGCTGATATTTTCGCTTGTAAGTGCCCTTGTCGGCAGCGGCATTTTACACATCCTCAATGCGCCGCGGGAGATTATCTGGCTCTGTATTGCCTGTGTCATCAACGGAGTTGTGCTTACCCTAATTACACAAGTGTGGAAAATCAGCTTCCACAGTGGGGTTGCTGCAGGGTGTATGACAGGGCTTGCGACACTAATCAGCGGTCAGTTCGTTTATCTGTTCATCCTGTTGCCCTTCATTGCGTGGGCAAGGGTGCACCGGAAAAGACACACCTACCTTCAAACGATCATCGCTGCACCGATCGCTGTCGCAAGTACCGCGGTAGTACTTCAGTTGGCATTATAAAGGTGCGCTATCGGTAACCGCCGAAACCTCCAAAGTCGTTCAATAAAGCATAACCTCAATGGATCATGATTTATTTACAACACATAACGCAAGTTGCTAGTGTTTATTTAATGATAAGTGTAATCATAGTAGCAATGAGAAACAAAATAATCTTAATCTCAAACCCATCGGCAGTGACGGCATGAATAGAGCGGGGTAGCCGTTGGGTGATTAAACTGTTTGTCACCTCTATCCGCTTCCTGTGGTGATGGTGTATGTAAACTTCGTGGGCTTGATATTGCCGTTTGCTGTTCTTTTTTCGCAACGGTTTGAGCATGATACCGGCTTCAGCTAAGGCATCTTCAATCCCATAATTGCAGTAGGCTTTATCTGCATAAATGGTTGCCCCTTGAGGTAAATCAAACGGATAACACCGCAACCCTTGAACATCACTAAAACTGCCCGGTGTTAAGAAAAACTCAACCGGTATGCCACTTTCGGTGACCATCAGATGCAGTTTGAGTCCATAGAAGTATCTCCGTTTACTGGTTATCTTACCGCGCCAGACTTCCCCTTGATAAAGTTTTGCACCAGAGATGCGAATCACATCACACACTGGCACGGGATACGAGTCGATGATATAGAGTTGGTCTGGGTTTTGTGCTTTACAGTCTGTGGCAAGTGATTCAAAAAGTGTCTGAAACATCGGTGCAATTTGATGGAGTCTTCGATTGAATCGTGCCTTACTGAGCATATTGGGAATATATCCCTGCTCTTTGAGTAGACACCGTGCCATCTGTTGATTGCCACCGAACAGTTCTGCTGCCACTAAGGCAGTGGTCATTACTTCTGCGGCAGACATTTTGGCTCGTGGGTCGTCTTGATAGCCGTGTTCAATTAACAGATCGTCACAAAGTGTATAAAATGCTACGATTACTAAGTCCATGGGATTCTCCTGTTTTAAGAGTTTTGTTTGAGACACAAATACTCTAACGGAAATTCCATGGATATTCAACTAGCAACTTGCGTAACACATAGGAAAAGGGTAGGGTAGATACAATGGCAGAGCAAAATGACACGAAACAGTTAATAATCATTGACGGCACAGCGTTTGTCTATCGCGCATTTTATGGGATGCAACAACAACTGACCAACTCCCAAGGTCAACCAACAGCCGCAATTCTTAGCTTCACGAGAACGCTACTGAAACTGCTGGACGAAGACAATGCCTATATAGCAATCTGCTTTGATCGGGGCGGAAAAAGCAAAAGAGACGAACTGTATGCCGCCTATAAAGCAGATCGCCCCCCTACCCCGGATGCACTTATTTCCCAATTCCCGTATGTGCGAAAAATTGTCGATGCGCTTGGCATCCCAACCGTGGAAATGGACGAATACGAAGCAGATGATGTCGCTGGAACCTTGGCAAAGCAAGCGGAGGCAACGGGATTCGATGTGCTGATTATGACCAATGACAAAGATATGCTCCAGTTGATCTCCCCGAAGATTAAAGTACATCGCGTCAATCCGCGTGGTGGATTTGAAATCTACGACGCAGCAGCGTGCAAAAGGCGTTACGGAATAGAACCGTATCAAATCCCGGATTACCTCGCACTTGCAGGTGATAGCGTTGATCAGATCCCCGGTGTCAGCGGCGTTGGAGAAAAGACCGCCCCGAAACTGCTTTCTGAATTTGGTACAATCGAAACCCTCCTCCAGCGACTTGATGAAGTGCCGGACCGGTTCCGTACCAAGCTAGAGGCAGGGGAGAGCCACGCACTACTGAGCAAAAAACTGGCAACCCTCGAAATCGCCCTTCAACTGCCTATTACACCTGAAGGGTGCAAGGTTGGAGATAGGGACAACGCAACGTTGCTAGCACTTTTCCGCGAGCTTGAATTTCATAGTCTACTCAACCAGATTGCAACAGACCAAGAAATGCCGAAACCGGACACAAACTATCAGATGATTACGGAGGAAGATGGCTTAAAGCATCTCATTGAAAAACTCAAAGAGAACAGGGAATTTTCTGTAGATCTGGAGACAACCTCAACCAACCCAATTGATGCCCAGATTGTCGGTATTGCCATCACCACCGCTCCACATGAGGGGTATTACATTCCAATTCTGAGTTCCCTCCTTGATACCCCATCTTTGCTCTCCCAAGATCAAGTTTTGGGGGCTCTCCGCCCCGTTCTTGAAGATCCGTCTTATCAAAAAGTCGGGCAGAACATAAAATATGACCTGAAGGTGTTCAAGCGGCACGGTGCGGACTTGAAGGGCATTTCGTTCGACACGATGCTCGCTTCTGGACTGTTACATCCGGCATCAGCCAGCCACGGTCTGGATGACCTCGCTTTTACCCATCTGAACCACAAAATGATTTCGATTAAAGACCTTATCGGCACAGGATCGAAACAGATCACCATGGATCTTGTACCGCTCCCGCAAATCACCGAGTACGCCTGCGAAGATGTGGATATCACACTGCAACTCAAGAATAAGTTTGCGTCGGGATTGACGACCGAAGGATTGACGGATATTTTCCGCGATATTGAAATGCCATTGATCCCTGTGCTTGCCGATATGGAATTGACAGGGATTCAGGTGGATGGTGATTACCTCAGACAATTATCGCAGGAATTTCAAGAGCGTCTTGATCAAAAAATGGATCAGATTTATGCAGAAGCAGGACAAGAATTTAACATTAACTCGCCAAAACAGCTTGGGCAGATTTTATTTGAAGAACTCGATCTGCCGAAGAATCTGACGCGCAGAACAAAAACAGGCTATTCCACCGATATCCGAGTTTTACAAAGGTTGGCTCCACACCACCCATTGCCGGAGCTGATCTTGGAATATCGTTCTTTTGCCAAACTCAAATCCACGTACACCGACGCACTGGTTGGACTGATTAACTCGGATACAAAACGCATCCATACATCGTTCCACCAAGCGGGTGTCCGGACAGGACGACTCAGCAGCAGTGATCCAAATCTACAGAATATCCCCGTGCGAACCGCTGAAGGACGAGAGATTCGCCGGGCATTCGTCGCCAGCGATGACGACCATATGCTGATTGTTGCAGATTACTCACAGATCGAACTGCGTATCCTCGCCCATCTTTCTGGAGACGACCGTCTTCGGGAAGCCTTTGAGCAGGATTTGGATATCCATGCACAATCCGCTTCTCTTATCTTTGGGCTGCCATCGAAGGAGATTGACGATAATATGCGTCGTCAGGCGAAAACGATGAATTACGGAATCGTCTACGGTGTAGGGGCGTTCCGTCTGTCCAACGAACTTCAGATTGAGTTTGGTGAAGCCCAACAATTAATCGATAACTACTTTCAGACCTATGCTGGTGTCAGGGACTATTTTGACCGGATTGTTGCAAAAGCACAAGAACAAGAATATGTCACAACGCTACTTGGACGACGCTGCTATGTACCGGAGATCCAAGCCTCTGACCGAAACACCCAAGAATTTGGCAAACGCGTCGCTATCAACGCCCCAATGCAAGGCACAGCTGCAGAACTTATCAAACTTGCCATGCTTGGGATTCATGACTATCTGGCGAAGAGTGGTAAGCGGACGAAACTATTGCTGCAAGTCCATGACGAGTTGGTGTTTGAATCGCCAAAATCCGAGCAAGAGGAGGTCTTGGCAGAAATCAAACGCCTGATGGAGAATGCCTGTCAGATTGATGTACCCATTAAGGTTGATATCCATGCAGGGGCGAATTGGCTGGAAGCAAAGTAACACCGTTGAAAACGGGGATTTTCAGGTCGATTTTCGCCTCGATTTTGCAGTAAAGTGCACTGTTAGTGAAGATTTCTATGATAACTATTGCTTGGTACTACATTTCCTCCTACGTTCGAGCAATATAAAGCGCAGCACACGACGTTAGTGCATTTGAACAAATTGTGTGCGTCATATTGACAAGCCCCCCGAGATATGACATTGCCATTCTGGCATCTCTAGGAAACTACCGGCTGTCGTGTGCGTTGCTGCCTATGTTTGTTGCGTTGGCATGTATATTGCCTAGTAAACTGCTACGTGAAATCGGACTTCGTCCATGAGAGGGTGTGTATCGTTGGAAGTGGGAGGAAAGGAGCACTAAAAGATGATCCGGCGCAGCTATCGAATTCTTCTAGTTGATGATGATATGGCTTCTTTGGAAGTCTTGGGCGAGGTATTAACTCGTGCCGGCTACGATGCTGTGTCCGCAGAGACTGGATATGAAGCCTTAGAAATCGTTCGGGAAGTTTCGATAGATCTCGCGCTCCTAGACTTTAACCTTCCGGATACAACGGGGGCAGAATTGCTGCAACAAATTAAGCGATTTCAACCAAATATGCCTGCCATCATTATGAGTGCAAACACATCACAGGAAGTAAAATTTGACGTTTTTGAAGCAGGAGCCTACACGTTTATATCAAAACCTATAGATTTGCGGCAACTGATGAAATGTGTTTCCCGGGCGTTGGATCTCAAACAACAGTCGATAGCGCGTCATCAAGGCAGCAGGCAAGAGATTTCAACAAGTCAGAACACTCAGACGCTTCAGGTGAAGAGATTAAGCATTTTCCGATGGATTCGGATTATCAGACATAAGTAGTGAGGGGATATCTACATCAATAATCAATCAACAATTATCGTTAATTTATGGAGGGATTTCGCATGAGTAAAGTCATTGGAATTGATTTGGGAACCACAAACTCGTGTGTCGCTGTTTTAGAAGGCGGTGAGCCGAAAGTGCTCGAAAACGCCGAAGGCACCAGAACAACGCCATCCGTTGTTGCTGTTACAAAAGAGGGAGAGCGATTGGTTGGGCAAGTTGCTAAAAGGCAAGCTGTCACCAATCCGAAAAATACAATCTTCTCTGTCAAGCGATTTATGGGGCGCAAGTACAGGGAAGTTAGCGAAGAAATAAACCGCGTTCCCTACGAGGCCGCAAGCGATAAAGATGGGGATGTGTCTATAAAAATTGAGGATAAACAACATGCACCACCTGAGATTTCTGCGATGATTCTTCAGAAGATGAAAGAGACCGCAGAATCCTATCTCGGTGAATCGGTGACGCAAGCTGTCATTACAGTGCCTGCTTATTTTAACGATTCGCAACGTCAAGCAACGAAAGACGCGGGTAGAATCGCCGGATTGGAAGTACTCCGCATCATCAACGAGCCAACAGCTGCATCATTGGCTTACGGACTGGATAATCAGAAGGATAAAAATATTGCGGTCTACGATCTGGGCGGGGGCACTTTTGACATCTCAATCCTTGAAATCGGCGACGGTGTATTTGAAGTCAAGAGCACCAACGGCGATACCCACCTCGGTGGTGACGATTTCGATCAGAAGATCATCGATTGGCTCGCTGAGGAATTTCAGCAGGAGCAAGGAATAGATCTGCGCAAGGATAACATGGCACTGCAAAGGTTAAAAGAGGCTGCGGAAAAGGCAAAGTGTGAACTTTCGACCGCTATGCAAACCGAAATTAATCTGCCTTTTATCACCGCAGATGCGAGCGGACCGAAACACCTCAATGTCAACCTGACCCGTGCAAAACTTGAGCAGATTACCGACAATCTCGTTGAACGATCGCTTGAACCGTGTCGGAAAGCCATTGTCGATGCCGGATTATCTGCGAGTGACATTGAAGAAGTCATATTGGTTGGCGGACAAACACGGATGCCGAAGGTCCAAGAAGCAGTACAACGACTATTTGGTAGGGAACCGCATAAAGGGGTGAATCCCGACGAAGTCGTTGCAATTGGTGCCGCAATTCAGGGAGGAGTCCTTTCTGGCGACGAAGGCGTGAAAGACATCTTGCTGCTTGATGTAACTCCTCTGTCGTTGGGCGTCGAAACGTTGGGTGGAATATTCACTCGACTCATTGAGCGGAATACAACGATTCCAGCCAAGAAATCGCAAATCTTTACAACATCGCAAGATAATCAGAGCACTGTTGATGTACATGTGCTGCAAGGCGAGCGGGAGCAGGCGGTCTACAACAAAACGATTGGTCGTTTTCAACTTGATGGCATACCGCCGGCACCGCGCAGTATGCCACAGATTGAGGTGGCGTTTGACATTGATGCTAACGGTATCCTCAATGTTGCTGCAAAGGATCAGGCGACTGGCAAGGAACAACAGATCACCATTACCGCTTCGTCGGGACTGTCCGAAGCAGAAATTGACCAGATGGTCAAGGATGCCGAAACCCACGCCGCTGAAGACCAGCAGAAACGCGAAGAGGTGGAGGTACATAATCAAGCAGATTCGTTGATTTACGAAACAGAGAAGAATCTCAGCGAGTTTGGCGATAAGGTTGATGAGGCAATCAAGAGTAATGTTGAAAATGCCGTTGCGGAGCTGAAGAAAGCCCTAGAAAGCCAGAATACTGAAGACATTAAAGCGAAAACTGAAAGTCTAATGCAGGTCTGGCATCAGGCTTCGGAAGAGCTCTATAAGCAAACCGCTGAGGCTGGCGGCGACCCATCTGCGGGACCAGAATATCAGAGCGCACCAACAGATGAACCACAATCCACATCCTCATCGCCTGACGGCGAAGTCATCGACGCTGATTATGAAGTTGTTGATGACGACAAGAAAGCTGATCAGGACAAGAAGTAGGATTTTGGCTTCAAGTGTTTTGATAGTTGTGTTTCTGCTGTAGAGAAATCGTACAACAGAAACCGAGTTTTTTCTTGAAAACTCGGTTTCTCTCATGCTTTGCACTTTCTTTTTACATGAGCCACCAAATTATAGTGGACCTTAGAATTAATGAAACACTCCAAATCGGTGCGGTTGCAAGCCGCACCTACCAGGTGAGGGGCGAAAGTGTCTCTTTATTTTTAAAATTCACTATAAGTTGAAAACCCAACCTTGCGAAAGTCTCAAGCCTTCGCAAGGTTTTTTTCTTCCGTTGGAGGTGTAATATGGGTGTTTCTGGAAATAAACGTATCCGCGTAGGAGTTGTCGGTGCAGGACGCGGGCAATCCTTTATGCGATCTGCAATAGCGGTCGGGCTTGAACTGGTAGCTATCTGCGACACGTGGGAGGAAAAACTGAAACAGGTCGGTGATCAGCTCGGTATGACCACTTACACTGACTACGACAAATTCCTTGAACACGATATGGATGCGGTTGTGCTTGCTAACTATTTTCACGAACACGCACCCTTTGCAATCAAGGCGTTTGCTGCGGACAAACATGTGATGAGTGAGTGCGCCGCCTGTCACACGATGGCGGAAGCGGCGGCGTTGGCACGTGCGTTTGAAAAAAGTGGAAAGATTTATCTATTCGCCGAAAACTATCCCTATATGGTCTATAATCAGGAGATGCATCGTTTATACAAAGCAGGGCGGATTGGCGAATTCAAGTACGGCGAGGGAGAGTATGTGCACCCGGATCCCGCCGAAGTCAAACTCGCTCGCAGCTGCGGGACCGACCACTGGCGGAACTGGATTCCATCTACCTACTACTGCACCCACTCCATTGCACCGGTAATGTACATCACGGGGGCACGTCCCGTTAAAGTGAATGGGTTCGTAGTGCCCTACGACTTCAATGATCCAACCCAGACGATGCACATGAAACGCAGCGACACCTGTGCCGTCATTATTTGTCGTATGGATAACGGGGCGGTAATGAAATCACTTCACGGTTCACTGCGTGGACATGGAAACTACGTCCGCATCCACGGCAATAAAGGACTGATGGAAAACAGTCGTCATGGTGACAAACAACGCCTGCGCGTGTGGCGTGAGCCGTGGGAGAAAAATGAAGGGGAGCCAACCGAAATCGTTTACAAGCCCGAATTTCCAACCCATCATAACGAAGCGACAACCGCAGGACATGGTGGCGGTGATTTCTTCACCACTTACCACTTTGCGGAGGCAATTCGGACGGGTGAACAACCATATCTGGACATTTACCGGGGGATCGACATGAGTATTGTCGGTATTCTCGCTTGGCGGTCTACCCTCAACGATTCGACTCCAATCGAAGTCCCCGATTTTCGGGTGGAATCGGCACGTAAACTGTATGAAAATGATGATTGGTCCCCAGATCCAAAGCGTAAGAAGGAAGGGCAGCCACCAAGTAGCATCCTTGGCAATATTGAGCCTTCGGAAGCAACAATCGCGTATGCGAAAGAGGTCTGGGCAAAGCAGGGGTATCGGGAGTAGGTTCGCCGACCTATGGCAACACCATACCCGTAGGTCTGGCATCCCTGATAAATCGGGATCCAAAGCGACTTGCCCGACCCTCTCCATCTGTCTAATACCCGCAAACCTGTAGGCCGAGATTCATATCTCGACATCCAGATATCAACCGAACCTAAGCAAAACATCACCGAATGTGCCGATATAACTTTGCGAGGTGATTCGGGGGAACTCGTAGCAGGTAGAGCAAGGTGATGAGCCAGTTTGTTAAGGTCGTGCGGAGGATACCGTTCTTTTGCCAACGGCGGGCGGAGATGTGAATTCTCGGCTCAACAAGCGTTACCGTACCAAGCCGACGGAGTTTTCGAGAAAACCCGACCTCCTCCATAATCGGAATATCGGGGAAACCGCCAATACGATTAAAGGAGGTACGACGAACGAAGATTCCACCATCGCCGTAGAAGATCTGCAGCCGTTTTGCCCTGAAATTAGCGGCACACTCAATCAGCCGATACAGGGGGTGACCTCCCTCAATTCGCTGTTTGAACGCTCCGCCGACATAGCCCGCTGAGATTGCGGTTTCAACGCCTTCAATGGTTCCAGAATCGAGCCACACATCCGCGTGCAAGAAAAGCAGAGTGTCTCCCCTTGCCGCCGCCGCACCCACATTTAATTGACGAGCCCTCCCACGTTCAGCGGAGATTACCTGCCCGTACCTTTTCGCAATCAGTGGGGTTTCGTCGGTACTGCCTCCATCAACGATAATCAACTCATGCTCTTCCAACAGAGGGGTGAGTCGATAAAGCGACTGGTCTAAAATCTTCGCTTCATTGAGAACCGGTATAATAACAGAGATCATCTGAAGTAAACCGTGGATAAAACTCCCGATAAGTCAGGGAATCCAGTTCATAAGCGCATTCAGGTGCTAGTTTACTTGGCTCCCTTCAAGTACTGATTCAGCGCAAGCAGCGGGAAAACCACAGCGTAGATTGGATCCGCATAACCACCTATAATCTCCCAATAGATACCGACACAACTAGCATCCCATGAACCCTCCGAACGCTGACGACTGAGCAGAAACTCCAAGCCCTTTTGAGCAATAGGACTCTCACGATCAGCGAGTAGTAGGGCATAGGTACACCAACCCGTCTGCTCAACCGTGCTATCGGTCAGATTGCCGAACATGTCCTCGCCCCAACCGCCATCACTGTTTTGGACCGACTCAAGCCAACGAACCCCGCGCGCAATCGCCGGAGAGGTCGCTCTCCCTGCTTTGATCAAACCGATAATAGCACAAGCTGTTCCATACGTCCGTTTGGCGAGCCAAAGATCTGACCAATACCCCTCTTTAGAAATTTGACCTTCTAGCCACTGACACGCTCGATCTATCTCTACTTCCATGCCTGTCGCTTCACACCATGCCTCGATTGCGTGAGCGGTAAGACTCACACACCCGACATCGCCTTGACCGGGCAGATATGTGCTACAACTTCCATCAGGACTCTGGTGTGCTTTCAGCCAATCGAGTCCTTGCTGAATCGCTTCAGTGCTGCCGGGCATCTTCGACCGCAGCAGCGCAAGTGTGGCTAATGCCGTATCATCGGCATCGCTCAGAAGGCTACCACTCCTTCCCATCGCCGAGAATGCCCAACCGCCATCCGGATTCTGGTTGTCAATGAACCACCTGCCAGCGCGTTGAATGGCGCGATTCTCGTCTACATTGCCAATATCAATGAGTGTAAGTACGCTTAAGGCAGTGTCCCAAATGTTGAGATTTAACGCCTCCCGACAACCACCGTCTGGGTTCCGTGTCGATTGCAGCCATGCGATTCCGCCGTCAATCAACCGCTGAATCTCCTCTGATTGAGCAGGCTCCATCGGTTCAGGGTTCAAAGTGGCTTGATGGCTCGTTATATGCTTTTGAAGTTCGATGAGTGCTAACACCGACAACGCCGTGATGTAATTCACGCGAAACCAACTGTTATCGGAAAGTTTATGTTCTATTAGCCAACTGACCAATGAAGCAATCATTTCCGGACGCCGAGTGGTATTCAACTCAATCAGGATGAAGACAGGCACAAGCGTGTGCTGCTCCGCTATGAACAGTGTCTCAAAGGTTCGGGTGTTGAATAGGTCAACCGGTGGAAGGAGGTGGGTCGGCGGCTTGAGAAACGATTGTAGGAAGGGGAACCTCGTCAGCAGTTTTTTCATCAGTGACACCATAGGGAGCAGATGTTTCGGCAATGTTAGCTTGTTCCAATCAAATTCGCCAAAGGCCGCGTAGGATAATTTAATGAGAGCGAGGTTCAGCGGATAGCCAGGAAGGCGTGCGAGTACTCCAGCAAGTTGCGGACTGGGTTGCCGTTGCCAAACCTGTTCTAAAATGAGTTGTGCAAACAGTGTAGCCTCTCGGTTTGGCTGATTGGCTGCATCAAGTCCCCATGTGCCGTCTGGATTCTGATGTTTAATCAACCAATCGATTAATGCTTCATCCGGCAACTGATCCTGGGCAAAGAGCACCCAAGCATAGGCGCAGGTGGGGAAGGTACTTGAAGAGAGTTGTCCCTCAAAATTGCCCGCGGAGTTTTGCTGCTGCATTAAAAAAGCAGTTCCACGATGCAACGCAGATTTTACTTCTTCGTTCGTCATGCGAATAGCCGTCCGCCAGATCTGAATGGGTGGGCATAGGTCAAGTTTCCCTGACCGATACAGGGTTGTCGGTTTTGGAGAATAGGCTGAGTCATTTGAAGTCAGTGCCCCACAAGAATCGACTGGGAGTAACCCTTAAGTTGCCTCCACACTTCTTCAATGATTAACTTGCACATTGCCGCAATTGGAACCGCCATTAACAGACCGATTAAGCCGAGTAACTGCTCACCGAGCAATACCACGACAATTGTTGTCACGGGGCCCAACTCAACACTTTTGCCTATTACCAACGGTGTAATAATCGCATTGTCAATGATTTGTATCACAAGCGTCAGCATGATAACAGCCAACAGGCTCCAACCAAGTCCGAATCGGGATTCTAGAAAAACAACAATGATTGCAGGAATCGCCCCAATGAATGGACCGATATAGGGAATCAGATTCGCCAGTCCAGCGATAATCCCGATAAGAAGTGCAAACCGCAATCCTAGAATCCAATAGCCAATTGAGGCAATTATTGAGATTATTATTGTCTGAATCAAACGGCTACGCAGGTAATCGCCCAACTGCCGATCGAGTCCCTGAATCAGTACCAAGGCAACTTCAAAGAAGCGATTCGGTACAATTTGAATAAAAGCTTTCTTCATCTGATGTCCGCTGTTAAGAAGAAAAAAGGTTAAAAATAGGACGATAACACCGGTTGTAAATACTGAAAACGCACCTTTCGCAGAACTGCCGATTGCATTGAAAATTGACTGTGATTGTCCAATCACAAATCCCAAAATTCTCTCTTGCAGCCGTTCAACAAAGGCATTGACCTGTTCACGGTCAATTGCTTGAACAGGATTTTCCTCAGAAACACCTATCGAGGTTTCTGTATCTTCAGTTATCTCAAGATAGTTGAGCACGGGTATACGAAGGGGCTTGGGGATTAGATTCAACACTGTCGTGGCTGTATCAACAAGGTGTTCAAGATCTACAAGAGGTGCAAACGTTTTGTGAACTTTAAACTCATCTTCTGCTTTCCTGATATCGTATGTCCGGCGATTTTCTGTATCGTTCAGTTTCCATCTGTTGCCCATCTCTTCAACAATAATGGCTGCGTTTTGAGAAAGTGTGACACCTTCTGCCTCAAGTTTCTGTTGTAAACCCTCCGGTATTTCGCCACGGTCTAAATCATCTTCAAAATCCAGTTCTACGCTCAACAGCACTTCATTGAACTTCAAGATCTGTCCAGTGATGCTATTAACAGTAACTGTTGAGAGAAAGGCAAAACTGCTGAGCATGAATAGTGTTATGATAATGACCACAAGCGTCCGGTTGACTCCTCTTTGCTCGACTAAACCTACAACCGGACTGATAATATAAGCCACTAGAAACGATACTACGACTAGTGCAAGAATGTCTTTGAGCAGATAGACAACACCGATGAGAATTGCAAGCGAAATCAACGTTGTACCAAAAGCAATGATTTTCAGAGAGGCATTTGCTACCCGTGATTGACGTGTTTGTTCGCGGCTTTCTCGGACGACCAACCGGATATCTGACATCATTGTTTCAACATTTTGTGTCAACGGAATGATCGTCTCTCTGGCGAGCGTCGCTGTTTGGGCGTGTAACTGCTCCGCATTAATTTGACTGGGGGGATCAACCGTCTTAGCAGTCGGTTCTTCAGTCGGTGGGTGGGGCGGCGTATCGCGATTAGCAGAGCCGTTCATTGGTTATTTTCCTCTCCGAAGGCTTCCGGGTTGATAGAATCCCGTGCTTCAATCTCCAACCCTGATCCGCTGATGAAGGGTTCATTGGGGGCTACATCTTTATCTTCCTTGTTTATGCTTGATGCTGCTGAGAGTTGTGCCTTCAAACGACCAATTTCTGCCTGTGCCTTTTCAAATTCACTGTGCATAAACCGGAAACGTGCCGTGAGAATCTGACCTAGCTTAAAGATGACTTTGGAGGCTAACCTTGGATTTGAGTTCATTAGCTCAAGTAGTTCTGGACGAAAAAAACCGATAACGCTTGAGTCACGAGTCGCTTTAACTGTAGCTGTCCGTGGAGAACTGTCCAACAACCCGACATCACCAAATAATTCGCTATTTTCTAAGGTTGTCAGATGGAGGATTGTGCCATCTTCTAGGGCTTTGGTGACCTCTGCTTGTCCATCCACCATGATATACATACCTGCTGCATTCTGCCCTTCATGGATAATGACTTCTCCCACACTATAATGTCGCTGGTAAGCAATTCGTGCGATGTTTTGAAGTTCACGACGGCTCAGTTCCTCAAAAACGGGGACTCCCCTGAGGACCTCAATAATACTCCGCTCAACCTTTGCTTTACTCTCTCTATCAAAGATCGCACCCCATGTCGCATCGGGCTGTTTCATCTTCGCCATAATAGTTCCCCTTCTGCTAGCTGTTTCCCCTATTTTGTAGATTTTATTATACCTTGCAACCCCCTGTCAAGCGGAATACTCATTTGATATAGGGCAATCGCATGTAAATATTGTCCCGATATATTGGGACTGAATGGGACGCTGACTTTGGCAGGCGATCACAGATTGGGAAATCTGTGATCGCCTGCAGCAGAGTCAATCCATGCACCGACGGAGCTCCTGCAAGGTGCGAATCGCTCAACCGTCTAATTCCTATAACAGATACGATTGCCCTCAGTTGAGGAAATTAATGGCTTGACAAAAAGTTATATCTCTTTTAGAATAAGAGATACTTAGTGGAACAAAAAACTATACCTCGCGTCGGATAAAATCGCGCTTTTGGCGGCAACGCCCGTTGTTCTAACAAGTGTCATTCAGGTTCCGAAACCTGAATTTCATGCGAAGGCAGGTTTGGCGAAGTATCTCTGACGCTGAAAGTTTTGACTTTGTTCTATGAGGGGTTTCAAGCCTCAAGATAACGGTCAAAAAGTACAGTTTCTGGCGGCAGACAGTAATACGACGATAATATTTCAGATTGAAACATAGGAGGAAAACTAATGGCTGTCGATATTCGTCAAAGAGACGATGTAGTCATCTTAAAACCCAAGGGCAAGGTTATTGGAAGATCTGTTCGCGATCTTAGCAATGCGATTAATGAGGAAAACGCAAAGATTTCCGATTCGCCGAAATTTTTATTTGATTTCGCTGATGTTTCGATGATGGACAGTTCTGGGCTCGGAACCCTACTAGGCGCGCACGTATCCATTATACAAAAGGGCGGCCGAGTTGCAGTCATCAACGTCAGCGAGAAGAACGTCAAAAGCCTCATTATCAGGAGCCGATTAATCTCCACGTTTGAGCATTTCGATAGTGAGGATGAAGCAGTTGCCTCACTTGCCGGTTCATAGCGTGTGACCTTCTCGTTGAGACCGATATTTATATCTCTTGTCTTCCAAGTTTTCGATCTGCTGGAGAGTTGGGAGACAAGCTGCCAAATTCACCAAATTCCTATCAGTGGAAGCCCCGTCCTTTAGGGCGGGGTAACTGACAGTAAGCGCAGAAAATGTATTGTCCAGTGTGATAGTGGGCCCTTGAAAGCCTAGCCTCTAATCAGCGTATAACAGCGTAGCTAAAGCTGTGGTTTGCCCGCGAGCACAGTCTATTATCTTGTTGAGCAGATCCGGTTTTCCGAACAGACCGGCATTTTCCTATACGAAAACCCCGGTTCTTTCTTTTCGGCGAGTGGCTACATTAGAACAAAGGTCTTTAAATGCAGACTGGTTTAGCTGAACAAACCACGCAGCGACTAATTCTCGGTCTGTCTGAGATTGAAGAGGTCGGTAAAGCCATCGTTTCCGGGCAGAGCAGCTTTAATGCCTCAAGCCAGACCTATCTGCGAATAGTTCTCAAGACGTTGCAAGCAGCCACGGGTGCCATATTGCGCTTCAATCCTGCAGAAAGTCTGCTTGCCGTTGAATCATCAATTAATATCGTAGATGAGTCTGCAAGTGAAGCTTGGGTCATCCCGATTACGCCCGATGAAATCGGGATCTTGCTTCAATGCTCCCCCCTCGATTTTTCCCAACCTCCTTCCCTGCTGAAACCGTTCTTGGATGAAATTCAACCGCAGTTACTGGATCTAAAGGCAACCCTCTGGGCTCCACTAAAGATTCACGAGGAATTTCTAGGGGTTATCAGTCTAGGCGAATTTGGCGACGATTCTGAAGAGGCAAAATGGATCCGAGAGTTGTTAAATGTCCTGGCTGACCATATCTCGGTTGCGATTGCACATTCACGTTCGCAAGAAGATATGCGTGCCACTAAATTTCGCCTTTTCATGCTTTCTGACACAACCACTCAAATTGCCAAGTTGTTAGATACAGAGCAATTGGAAGAAGAAATCGTCAATCATGCTGTCAGTCTTCTAGATGCCAGCGCGGGTTGTCTGATGCTGATTAATCCGATTACACAACAACTTGAAATCAAAAATCCTTCTGCGCTTGGTTTACAATTTCCCGCCGACCTACGAAGTTTTTCGATTCCTTTAGAAGCTGACCGGAGGATTCACCCCACGCTTGCTATGCTTCGTGAAGTGGCAACAGAGGGGAAAACGCAGATTTGCAACGACCAAGAAGTAGCTGCACTATTCGGTGGGAAGAATCTGATAGCGGTTCCAGTCTTTGGACGTGAAATTCTGGGGATACTCGTTGTTTTCAGTAAGCAAGGTAGAGCCGACATCACACTAGAGTTTACCGATGAAGATAGAATTTTGCTTGAAGCCTTTGCTGCACAAGTTGGGGTGGCAATCGAAAATGCGAGGCTTTATCAGGAAGCAATTGAGAAGCGTCGATTACAGGCGGAAATGGAGGAAGCAGCAAAAATTCAGGAAAATCTTCTGCCAAAAGCACCTCCAGAGATTCCCGGCTATGAAATTGCCGGGATGAGTATACCGCATCATGATGGCGTTGGAGGAGATTACTATGGCTACATTCAGGAACCAGACGGTTCGTGGGGATTGGTGATTGCTGACGTTGCCGGCAAAGGTATGCAGGCAGCTTTGTTGATGGCAACACTTCGGGCGGCTCTGCTCTCAGAGGTTGCAAAGCAGGCGGATCTGCCAGCGAGGGCAATGGCGCTGAATGCCCTTATCCGTGAGAGCAGTCCAATGGATAAATATGCGACACTGGTTTACGCACAACTGCATCCAGAGACAGGTAAACTCACTTCACTGAATGCAGGGCATAACTTCCCCATTGTTATCCGACAGGATGGCAGCTTACAACGGCTAGAAGCAGGGGGCTTAATAATCGGTATGTATCCTGACGATATGATCTGCCGGATGACAGAATTTGAAGATGAAACAATTCAACTTTACAGCGGAGATACCGTTATATTTTTTACTGATGGCGTTACTGAAACGCAAAATATCCACGAAGAAATGTACGACGAAGAACGATTAGAAGAACTTGCCAAACAACTCCACACCGCAGATGCCAGTGAAATCTGCGCCGAAATTTATAACTCAACGCTAGAGTTCCAAGGAGAAGCCCAGCGCTTTGATGATTTGACATTGATGGTGTTGAAGAAAAAATGAAGGAGATAAACCGCCATGACTATTCCTACCGATACCATTGAGCGTGATCGCTTTTTTACCCTATCGCTGGATATGCTGTGTATCGCCGGTTTCGATGGTTACTTCAAGGAACTGAACCCAATGTGGGAAAAGACGCTCGGCTTTACAGTGGAGGAGCTTAAAACTAAGCCATTCATCGAATTTGTTCACCCTGAAGACCAGGAAGCGACAATTGCTGAAGCCCAGAAAATCATGACAACCGGCGAAGATGTTGTTTCCTTTGAAAATCGCTACTTGTGCAAAGACGGTTCGTATAAATGGCTCTTATGGAGTTCAACGGTATCCATGGAAGAGCAGTTGTATTATGCCGTTGCAAGAGACATTACCGAACGTAAGCTAGCAGAAGTCCACTATCGTGACCTATACGAAAACGCACCAGATATGATGGCTGTCGTTGATCTGGTTTCTGGAAATATTTTAGAATGTAACCAAACCCTTGCAGATGTTATCGGTCGCAGCAAAGATGAGATTACTGGCAACTCCTTCTTGGATCTATATGCTTCCGAATCAATAGATGCTGCACAGCAAACGTCCCAAGCATTCGTCGAAACAGGCGAGGTTATCAGGCAGGAACGGACCCTTCGCCGGGCAGACGGAGGCACCATTGACGTGCTGCTGCAAGCGACACCTATGCGCGATCCAACTGGCAGGATTGTCGCAAGTCGATCAACCTGGCGGGACGTGACCAAACAGAAGGAAGCGGAAAGGGCACTCGCTTCCCAAGAAGCACTCTACCGGACGCTCATTGAAGCAGCACCACAGGTAATTTGGGTGGCAGACGCTGATGGTCAGGTTGCCCTTCTCAACAAAGCTTGGCATGAGTTTTCGGGACTCTCCGACGAGAAATCATTGGGGACCCGGTGGGCAGAAGCGTTGCACCCGGAAGATCTACCGGACGTACTCGCAAAATGGGAACGCGCATATACACACGGCGAGACATACAGCGGCGAGTGTCGGTTTCGATCTAAGGAGGGGTCGTATGAAACTTTTATCTTTATCGGTACGCCTGTTCGGGACGGTTCGGGGAAAATTATCAATTGGGTCGGTATTAATACTAACATCGCAGATCGGGTACAAGCTGAAATCGCATTGCAGGAAGCCAAAGATGCCGCTGAGTACGCAAACCGCGCCAAGAGTGAATTTCTTGCCACCATGAGCCACGAACTCCGTACGCCGTTAAACGCGATTATCGGATTTTCCGAGATTTTGCGTGATGAAATCATAGGCACCATTAACGACGAGCAGAAAGAGTTAGTCCTCGACATCCATACCAGCGGAAATCATCTCCTTGCTATGATTAACGATATCCTTGATTTGTCAAAAATTGAGGCTGGTAAAATGGATCTGCAACTGGAGCAGTTCTCTGTTCAGGAAGCAGTGACAGAGGTCAATACCATCATTAACGCCCTTGCAAATAGGAAGCAAATCCAACTCACCCTCGAATTGGATCGCGATGTCTGGATAGAAGCAGACAAGATCAAATTCAAGCAAATCCTCTATAATCTGCTTTCCAATGCCATCAAGTTCACCGATGAAGGTGGTAAAGTTGCTACTAAGTTTGAAGTTTCCGGTGCTGCGTTGCTGGGGAGTGTGACTGATACCGGTGTGGGCATCTCGCCACAGGATCGGGCAAAATTGTTTCAACCCTTCACACAACTCGACGCTTCAAGCACCCGCGCACATAGTGGAACTGGACTGGGGTTAGCGTTGACCAATCGGCTAATTCAGTTACATGGAGGAAAGATTTGGGTTGATAGCGAGATAGACGAAGGAAGCACCTTTTCCTTCACGTTCCCGTTACACCAACAGGAACAAAGGGTTGGAGTCACGGCACCAGATGTCTCTAATTCTGAAACTACCGTCGCTTCTGATAGCAACCGCACCATCTTAGTGGCTGAGGATAATGAACAAGCCTCCCAACTTTTGGGAATTTACTTGACGGAAGCAGGGTATCAAGTAGAATATGCCGCAGATGGTGAAGAAGCCATCGCAAAAGCTGCTGAAATACAACCGTTCGCAATCACGCTTGACATTCTGCTGCCGAAAAAGGATGGGTGGCAAGTGCTGAGAGAAATGAAGACCAAACCAAACTTGCAATCGATTCCGGTTATCATCATTTCGGTAACCGAAGAACGTCAATTGGCGTTTGGATTGGGAGCGGTAGACCATCTAGTCAAACCCATTGATAAACAAGCACTGCTTACTTCGCTCCAATCTCTGAAACTGCCTAGCCGCGACGGTTCACCTCGTATCCTTGTTGTTGACGATGATCCACAGACGGTGCGTCTGCTGTCCACTGTACTGACCAACGATGGGTATGAAGTCCTGAAGGTATATGGGGGAAGCGAGGCGATTGAAACAGCAATTTCTCAATCGCCAGATCTAATTATTCTTGATATGATGATGCCTCAAGTGGATGGATTCCAAGTCATTCAGCATTTAACCGGTGATCCGCGGACCTGTGACATCCCTATCATTATCTGCACAGCGTTGGATCTCACTGACGAAGATCGAGATCGGCTCAACGGTCAGATTCAGTCAGTTATCCGAAAGACGGGCAACGTTAAAGAAGAACTGCTAACCACAATCAAACGGATCGAACGTTTGCGAATACCAACTCAGGAAGCGGAGACACACTCATGAGCACCAAACGGATTCTAGTGGTTGAAGATATCGAAATGAACCGAAAGATTGTACGGATTGTGTTAAAGGCGAGGGGCTATGAAGTACTTGAAGCTGTTGATGCAGACGAGGCACTAGCGATGCTACAAGTTGGATTACCGGATCTGATTCTGATGGATATCGCGCTCCCCGGTATCAGCGGAGAAGACTTGACTCGACAGATTAAAGCCAATTCCGAATGGTGTCATGTGCCAATAATCGCTTTCACTGCAGCAGCGATGAAAGGAGAACCAGAAAAGTTTCGCGATGCAGGGTGTGATGACTATATCAGTAAACCGGTCGACACCCACGCCCTGGTTGATATGGTGGAACATTATCTCAATCTGCAGATAGGCAAATAGACTGTTCTGTTCCAAGGATTCAAGCGGAGCAGAGAACAGGACAATCTATAGAAAAAACCGTTGACTCTCAACGTGGGGCTGTGATAGACTGAAAAACGTACTTAATTATGAGAATGATAAATCAGGACGCAAATTTCTAGCTTGTGATTCTGTACGGTTACCGATTCGGAAATCTGCATTACGATCCACTTTCTCCCGAATCAGGCATATCTCTTAATAAACTGTAGCCACACCCCTTGGTTGCATATTTCAAATAGGAGTAGATCATTATGGATATTACAATCAAATATCAAAATGAGAATGTTATTCTCCGTGTCTCAGGCAGCATCCTCGGCGAAGATCGAATCCAACTGAGCGATAAAATTCAGGAGTTGGTTGACAATGGTGGAAAAAATGTCGTCCTGAATCTCCAAGATGTTGACTTAATGGACAGTGTTGGGTTGGGCATGCTGGTTGCCCTACGTGCTTCGTTGCAGCGACGCGAGGTGAAGTTGTTGCTTTCAAATGTTGACAGATCTGTCAGATCGTTGCTGCTTATCACTAAGCTCAATAATGTCTTTAATCTATACGATACTGAAGATGAAGCGTTAGCGGACCTCGGTAGTCCAGATAAGGATCGGTTTATGGTGTAATTTTCCTAAATATTCTCCAGATCTGTAAACCGTAATCAGTCCACGTCTCCTCTCGAAGGGCCCGAAAATAATGAATAAACCACCCAACGCCAGAATCCTTGTTGTTGATGATGAACCCCAAAACATCCGATTGCTTCAAATTCGGCTTCAAGCGGAGGGATACACGGTTCTCGCAGCAAACAGTGGTCAGGAAGCATTGGAACTGGTGCACGCTGAGGCACCCGATCTAATTCTGCTTGATATTATGATGCCAGGGATGAATGGATTTGAGGTCTGTCAGCAGATTCGTGGGGAGGAGTCTACACAATTTATTCCCGTGGTGATGGTAACCGCGCTTGCGGAGAAGGAAGATCGGATCAGAGCAATTGAGGCAGGTGCCGACGATTTTATATCCAAGCCAATTGATAGCCATGAGGTCCTTGCTCGTGTCCGTTCGCTTGTGCGTATCAAAAGATACCATGATGCACTTGAACGCGCCAATCGTGAACTCAAGATACATAATGACCGTTTGGACAAAGAGTTGCAGATGGCAAGTGAAATTCAGGATAGCCTGATGCCTCAAGGAATCACCGATTTGTTGGGATTCCGCATTGTTTCGCACTATACACCGGCAGTTGTGGTAGGCGGAGATTTTTTCGATTTGTGGGAGGTTGAACGGGGGCGATTAGGCGTTTTCATCTCCGATGTGATGGGGCATGGAGTTTCCGCAGCCTTTATCACTGTGTTTATTAAAACGATTGTCGAGGAGATGAGCGTTCAGACTGACGACCCTGGACACTTGCTCAAAGAATTAAACACCCGTTTTAACAAGATGATCAGTTCACAACAATATATGTTCGCAACAGCATTCTGCGCCGTTATTGACCTCTCTAACGAAACGCTACACTACGCAAACGCAGGACACCCCTTTCCATTCTTGGTACAGCGTCAGCGCAATGTTTGTAAACCTATCGGAGATCAGACGACAGGAAAAGGGCTAGGATTACTGCCAGACTCGACATATCAAACACACCACTACCCTTTCACCCCTTCGGATGGACTATTTCTTTATACCGATGGTGCTTATGAACTCCAAAATTCACGGGGAGAGGAGTTCACCCCTCAAGGTATCCAACAGGTCATCACCCAACAAATCAATCAACCTGCACCTGTCCTTGTTGAAACCGTGCTCAACACAACGAACCAATTTAGCGACGGTAGACCAAAAGACGACGATATTACGATTGTTGCTATTGATGGGTGCGATCCGATGTGGTAGAAAACCGAAAATTGACCTAGGATATGCAAGCCGCAACCAATTGACGGATAGCTCCTCAACCTAACCTAGAATGTGGAGAGGGCACTATCTTCTGAATCGTGAATCTCAACAATATCAGAAGCACCGATTAAATCAAATGTCCGCCTGATATTTTCTGTCAAGCCGTAAATTTTAACATCTCCATCTTTAAGGCGAAGCTGCTTCGCGGTGCCAACAAGGGCTCCAATTGCCGCACTGTTGATATGCTCGACCTTACTCAAATTCACAATAATTTTCTGAATATCTTGGTTGACGAGGGCTGCAAGGATTTCGCGTAACTCAGCAACCGCGTAGCTTCCCAAATAATCGTTGACATCAACAATTTTGACATCTCCGCTTTGGCGGATGCGCGACGATGCTTCTGACATAAAATTATTACCTCTTCAGGAGGATGTTCCCGCGATTATGCGAAAATGTTTCAGTAAGTCAAATAACAATAACGAGGGATATGCTTACCTACATTCGCCTTCGGTGTCGTACGCTTTCCACTTCGTGACCCGGTGATGGCTAACCAAATGATATGGGAGAAAAAAACAAGTGAAACGAACAGTTGCACAAGTGATTCGCCTAGATGTTCCCAGCTCACTACGGTGGGTTCACACCTTGCATGCTGTCATTACGGAAATTCTTAGCCAGATAGCTCTGGAAGAAGAGTCAAGCGACCAAATCAATCTGGCAGTGGTTGAAGCAGGGACCAATGCGATAAAACATGGGAATCAGGAAGATCCAAAGAAACGCGCATATTTTGAATTCATTATTGAGCCAGATCTATTCACAGTTATCATCCAAGATGAAGGACCAGGTTTCAATCGTGAAGAGGTCCCAGATCCAATGGATCCCGAAAATCTCTTCAAAAGTAGTGGGAGAGGGCTTTTTCTGATCGAATCATGTATGGATGAGGTCACTTACGAAAAGTCTGGCACACTCGTCAAGATGGTTAAAAAACTTGCTTAGAAATATCAGAGCATAAACCACATACGAAATCTCCAGCCAGTCTCTCTATGTCATTTCAACCGGCTGTCAGCGCAGCTATCGCTTCAGCTTCGTTTGAATACTCTTCAAACATCGTGGTTAATTTCGATGCAATGAGAAGCGTTTTAATTTTCGAGCTCGGATTGATGAGGGCAACCTGCCCGCCTTTAGGCATAATAGTTGAACACGTTCCGATTAACACGCCCAGTCCAGTGCTATCCATCATTGGGACGGTGGCAAAATCAAACAAAAATTTGGGTGCCTCAGCAGTTGAAGCAAGTTGCTCGGCAACTACTTCCCGAAACTCACGACTGGCATCTCCAATGATTTCACCATTTGGACTGAAAATGGTAACCCCAGCCCTTTGACGAATGTTAAATTCCATTAGTCTGCTCCTTCACATGTTAAGAAGCGCTGCTTGTAGAAAAGTAGAAAACAACTTGAACATCAGTGCCCCCGAGCGGATTGGTCAGTATTTCGAGGGAATCTGAAAGTTTTTCCGCGAGAAAGATGCCGTGTCCACGTTCACTGTCAGGAGTCATCTTTTGAGAAACTTCATCTAGCCTTCCTGTTGCCAGCCAATTCTTCCGTATAGATTTGCCTTTGTCTCGAACATGAATCTCTAATTTGCTTGAATCGAACATGAGGGTCAAATCAATTCCTGAATCAGGGGTTTCTGAGCCGTGTTCGATGGCGTTACTACAAACTTCATCAATAATGAGTTCAATATCATAGATACGGGTACGGCAAAACCCAAGCTGCTGCGCCAGTTGTCCAATAAACATCTGAATTGGACGAATATACTTGAGGCAGCTAGGGACTGTGAGTTTGAGAATTTCCTGCTCCGTTTTTTGTGCTTGAGTCATACCAGAACACCAAGTCGAAAAGCCAAGGGCTTGGCGCAAATATTATATATACAAACCAAGCCCTAGTATTTGAACCCTTTTCTCTACACCAAAATCTAGATGACAGCCTAAAACGCAGCGAGTGCGCTGCTCTCTGAATCATAGATTTCGAGAACGCTAGAAGCTCCCACTAGATCAAATGTCCGTTTGAGATTCTCCGCCAGACCGTAAACCTTAAGGTCTCCACCACTCGCACGGAGTCGCTTGGCAGAACCAACCATCGCACCGATGGCCGTACTGTTAATATGTTGGACCTCGCTTAAATTCACAATGAGTTTCAGGGCTGCTCCGTTAATCAGGCTATCGATTGTTTTTCGCAAATCGGCGGCTGCATAACTGCCGAGGTCTTCATTCACGTCAATAATCTTCGCATCCGAGCTGTCACGGATGGTCATTGATTCACTTGCCATAAAATTTTCACTCCCAATAGTCGTTAGAATATGGTATTGACTCTAACCCAGATTCCTACCTATTGCGCTGCAAGTTCGCAAGATCTGAGTCTCATCTGAAATCCATGGTATTAGTAAAATAGTATACCAAGATTTTATGCCTTTATTATATCGGAAGTGCAAACAAAACACAAGCAGAATTACAGTAATTCGTTGTAAGAGGATGTACAGTGCTTCATTTGGCTTGGCGAATTCTAAAAATAAATAGACATTTTTGCCCCTGGTAGGTGCGGTTTCCCACCGCACCGCATTCAATCCAACCCGGTAGGGGCGGTTTTCAACCCTGGTCTCGATTTATCGGACCGCACCGATTTGGCATGTCTCATTAATTCTAAAATTTACCATAATTACCGTCGGAGACTTCAATGACCCCCAAACAACGCTACCTGCTTGACGTAACCGGCTATCTTCACCTAGAGAATGTCCTGAGTCCTGAAGAATTGAAACAGGCTCAAAAGGCAGCAGACCGCTACATCCGCACCCCACCCGAAAAATGGGAACCTGGATTTGGGGCAAATCTAGAACGTCCAGACTTTACCCCCTATTCCCACGGTTTCGCGTTCGACAAGGCACTAGAGTCTCTCTGCTTCCATCCGGTCACCTGGTCCATCGTTAAGGAGTTGACCGGCGACAAACCCCGGTTTACCAGTGGAACGTTGGGACGAAATACCCACGGACAACGATTCCACCCGCTGCACTGTGCGCGAGAAGGCGGCGGTGGGCCCGAAATGCCCCGTTATTTCTGCCAAGATGGACAGATCTACTGTGACTTTTTCGTTGTTTTCTTCTACCTAACCGATGTGATGCCCGGTGATGGAGGGCTTGTCGTGATTCCGGGCTCCCACAAAAGCGAGTTTTTACGCCCACCGGATCTGTTTGTCCCGAACAGCGATGAGATCGACCCGGAACCGCATCCAGCTGTAACCAATATCACACCGCGCGCTGGTGATGTGGTCATTATTTCAGAACTATTAACTCATGGTGTTCTCGTTTGGCAACCGGAAGATCGAGACCGCCGCTTCCTGATATTACGCTACATGCCGCAATACACCACCTATGGGACCTTTGACCCGTTCCCAGACGAAATTCAGGCAAAATTGTCACCAGAAACGCTGGAGTTAATCGAGGTCGCCCCCTACAAACACGTCAAAGAGATTGTCAAGCAGGAAACAATCACCCTAACATGTTGAGCAGGAATAGCGATTATGAGCAGAGAAAACCACACAAACTGGCAAGTGCTTCAAGTTACTTCGATAGTGATACCAAGCCGTTTCGTTTTTACGGTAAATTCGGGGACCACTACTGCGAAGCTATATCTTTGCCTATTCGTTTTGTTATCCAGTATATTCACCGGCTGTATTGATAATACTGTACAGTCGTTAAACCCCTTCTATACAGAAGAAGCCGTGGTTGAGCTTCCCCAACTCGAAGGAGAATGGCTCTCTTTCTTGGTTCTTGACGATGACGTTTTGCAAATGAATATAAAGCCGTGGGTTTTTGAGGGCGGCACAATAAAAATATTCGATGAAGATCGAAAAGTCTCTGTCGCTCGGATTAAGTTTTTTCAGATAGAAGATTCGTACTTCACTGACATCGTCATGGCAAATTTTAATTTAGATCTTTTCGATGATGTCGACGATGACATGATAGGTAGCGATATGAATCTTCTCACACATTCGACGTTCACGCTCTGGTCAATGTCGCATTGGAGACCGGTTCATGTTGTGTATAAAGTCCAAATTGATGAAGACAATACCTCGTTACTTTTTACCCCATTGAGTTTCGGTTGGCTGGAAAAGATTGTAGAACAAAATCCAGATTTATAGTAGACGCAAGAAATAACGGGACAATAGTTTAGAAGTATGTTATCCTGTTTGCATTATGGCACATTCATCAGATTTACGCACACGCGTCCTTCAATTCATAGAAAATGGTGGCAGTAAAACAGAAGCGGCAAAACGGTTCAAAGTCGGTCGAACTGCGATTTACCGATGGCTCAATGACCCAGACCCACTCACACCGGGCAAACCGGGTCCCCGAACACCGAGACTACTTGACCCAACGGCACTGGCTGAACATGTCAAGGCACACCCTGACCAAACCCTTAAAGAACGCGCCACACACTTTGGGGTTTCACCCGCCTGTGTCGGCTATGGACTCAAAAGACTCGGCTACACGCGTAAAAAAAAACGGTTGGATATAAGGAGCAATGTCCAGAAAAACGACAAGCCTATCAGGAGCAACTCGCAACGGCGAAAGCATCAGGCAAAACGCTGATTTACCTCGACGAGACCGGTTTTACAGATGAAACGTTTAGAAGTCATGGCTATGCCCCCCGGGGACAATGTGTCCAGGGGTTGATACCCAGCCAAAAGACCCGCACCACCACTTTGATAGTGGCACAACTGAATAATAAGTTGATTGCCCCAAAGTTAATATCGGGCAGTTGTAATGCACAACGGTTTAATACATGGCTCGATGAAGCGTTATCGCCACATTTAGATGCCAACAGTGTCGTGATAATGGATAATGCACGCATTCACAAGACCACCGAGACCCAAGCATTGATACAAGCCTGTGGTGCTAAGGTGTTATACTTGCCCCCGTATTCGCCGGATTATAATCCCGTTGAACAAAAGTTTGCCAATATAAAGAGAGTCCGGTCATACAATGCGGATAAGCCCATTGAGGAGATTATCAATATGTATCGTTAATTGTTAAATCTAACGCAAGTTGCTAGTGTATAATGGACCCCAATATTTGGGCCAGGAGTTAAGTAAGATTTAACGTCTAACTCACTCCCACAAATGGAGGTCTGAATATGTCAACCAAACGGATTCGTCATACAGCAAAATTTAAGTTTACTATTGCCCTTGAAGCGATCAAGTCAGATAAAACTATCAACCAATTGGCAAGCGAACACCAGTTGCACCCGAGCCAAATCAGTCAATGGAAGAAGCAGTTGCTTGAACAGGGTAGCGATATTTTCGCTACCCGCCCCACCAAGCAACAGCGTGAGCAAAATGACAGAGAGTCGAGTCTGTATGAGCAAATTGGTCGGTTGAATATGGAACTGGACTGGTTGAAAAAAAAAGCCACCTCAAACAGTAGAACAGAGACGGAAACTCGTTGAACCTAACCACCCCCAACTGAGCATCCGTCGTCAATGTGAGTTGCTCGGTTTTTCCCGGTCAACGCTTTACTGTCAACCGGCTACAGAGTCAGCAGAGAATCTGCATCTGATGCGGCAGATAGATCAGCAGTATATGCAAACCCCTTTCTATGGGAGTCGTCGAATGACACAACATCTCAAGCAGCTTGGCTACGGTGTCAACCGCAAACGCATCCAGCGACTGATGCGTTTGATGGGGATAGAAGCGATTTATCCCAAACCCAAACACTCGGCTATCAACAGTGAGCATCGGGTTTACCCATACCTATTACGGGACTATGAGGTGACCGCCGCCAATGAGGTCTGGTCGGCTGACATTACCTATATCCCGATGGATAAAGGCTTTATGTATCTGGTGGCGATACTCGACTGGTATAGTCGTTACATCATTGCTTGGGAGGTGTCCAATAGTCTATCAAGTCGGTTCTGTCTCGACGCTTTACATCACGCATTATCTGCCGCAACTCCCATTATCTTCAATACTGACCAAGGGGTCCAGTTTACGGCAAATGCTTTCACCGATACCGTTGAAGCCGCTGGCGTTGCTATGAGCATGGGCAGCGTAGGCAGAGCCATGGACAACATTTACATTGAGCGGTTTTGGCGTAGCGTCAAGTATGAAGATGTTTATCCAAAACTCTACCCAACGCCAAAAGCCTTGTTTGATGGATTAACTCATTATATCCGGTTCTATAATTACAAACGACCTCACCAGAGTCTCAATTATGCAACTCCGGCTAAGGTGTATCTCAGCTAAAGGAATCTCACTCTATCTCAAATATCTTACTTATTTTTACTGTATTTTGGCCTCGACAAGGGGTCCACTTTAGTGTTTATTTAATGATAAGTGTAATCATAGTAGCAATGAGAAACAAAATAATCTTAATCTCAAACCCATCGGCAGTGACGGCATGAATAGAGCGGGGTAGCCGTTGGGTGATTAAACTGTTTGTCACCTTTATCCGCTTCCTGTGGTGATGGTGTATGTAAACTTCGTGGGCTTGATATTGCCGTTTGCTGTTCTTTTTTCGCAACGGTTTGAGCATGATACCGGCTTCAGCTAAGGCATCTTCAATCCCATAATTGCAGTAGGCTTTATCTGCATAAATGGTTGCCCCTTGAGGTAAATCAAACGGATAACACCGCAACCCCCGAACATCACTAAAACTGCCCGGTGTTAAGAAAAACTCAACCGGTATGCCAGACTCGGTGACCATCAGATGCAGTTTGAGTCCATAGAAGTATCTCCGTTTACTGGCTATCATCCCGCGCCAGACTTCCCCTTGATAAAGTTTTGCACTAGAGATGCGAATCACATCACACACTGGCACGGGATACGAGTCGATGATATAGAGTTGGTCTGAGTTTTGTGCTTTACAGTCTGTGGCAAGTGATTCAAAAAGTGTCTGAAACATCGGTGCAATTTGATGGAGTCTTCGATTGAATCGTGCCTTACTGAGCATATGGGGAATATATCCCTGCTCCTTGAGTAGACACCGTGCCATCTGTTGATTGCCACCGAACAGTTCTGCTGCGACTCAGGCAGTGGTCATTACTTCTGCGGCAGACATTTTGGCTCGTGGGTCGTCTTGATATCCGTGTTCAATTAACAGATCGTCACAAAGTGTATAAAATGCTACGATTACTAAGTCCATGGGATTCTCCTGTTTTAAGAGTTTTGTTTTGCCTAACAAACACTCTAACGGAAATTCCATGGATATTCAACTAGCAACTTGCGTTAAATCTACTATAATTCCTTTAATCGAACAATCGCATACCGATTCACCTTTTGCTGATTCATCGTTAGCGAATGCGACTTCAGAAACATGGATGTTTCTCTTGGAAAAGTATCGGAACGAGAAAAAGGCTTTCCCTTCTGAGCAAATGTTTAAGGTATTATTAAAAAAGTCTGGGAAACCCCACGTCCTGCAATCTTATAAAAATGGCAGTCCGCAGTTAGCCGTGTTTCCTGAAGACCGAGAGTTCCCTGATGGAACCCAAGCGAGAGCAAATACGCCGATTTGGTACACTGCAAATGGACAGGTCGCCGGCTTTATGCTCAATCGAGACTGGCAATCGCCAGCTGGCCTTTGGCTGAAGGTTGGCACTTTGGTGGAGTTCTTTGAAAATGGCGATCTCAAGCATGCAACCTTAGCAAAGGATTGGGAATCTCCTAAAGGTAAGCTAATCAAAGCGGGAACGGTGCTCGAATTTTCTAAAAACGGCAAGATTAAAAAGGCATCCTCTAAGTAATTGAAGGGGACTCATCACTCAGCCAAGATCCTGTGCAGATACAGACCCTTGTAGGAGCGATTTCTAATCGCGACTTTGCCCCAAAAGGAAACGGAAAGGAAACATCAGATGCAGACGAATCATACGCACACAAGCGATGATACGCAAGTTGCTGTGATCGTCAGTGAGAATGCCCCTGACTTAGAGCGTTTCGCTGCGGAACAACTCTGCGACTATCTTGAGAAACTGTTTGAAATCCAAACCCGTCCAACATCGAGTTTATCTGGGGAGGCGGAGACGCTATTCTTCGTCGGCAGTCTTGATACCAATGTCGCTGTTGAGAGTGCAACGCAAGCAGATGTGTTGCCACCGGTCAGTGAACAGGGGTTCATTCTATGCCGTGTGCAATGTCAAGGGTGCCCATCGCTAGTGGTTCGGGGTGGCAGTCCGCGTGCGACGTTGTGGGCGGTGTATGAGTTGATAGAACGCTGGGGGGCGCGTTATCTTTTGCACCGTGATGTGTTACCGACACCCTTCCCCTTTTACCTTCCCGATCTAGATGTCGTGGTAGAGCCAACGTTGCCAGTTCGTCAGTGGCGCGTTATCAACGATTTTGCGTGCGGGCCCGAAGCGTGGGGCATGGGGGATTATCGTCCCGTGATCGACCAACTGGCGAAACTCAAATTTAACCGCATTCTACTGTCCGTTTGGCCCTGGCAACCATTTCTGCACTACGAAGTCAAAGGGGTCAAGCGAGAATCGGCGACACTCTGGTTTGACTTCCACTACCCCATCACCGACGATATGGTGGGCCGTCACCTATTTGGCAATGAGGACGAATTCTGGAATCCTGACCTGCCACGCGGTGCGAGTTATGAGGAATTCACGGCGGCAGGCGAGCAATTAGTACATAACCTAATAGACTACGCTCACCAGCGCGGAATGGAGTGCGTCATTGTCGCGACACTGACCGAATTTCCGCCTGAGTTTGCACCGCTACTCAAAGATGCCCAAGAAGTTCATCAGTTAGCAGAATTGACCGTTGTGCCAAGCGCAGAGACCGATATTGATGACCCCGCGCTCACCGAACTTGCAACGACTGTGTTACGGGCGACAGTGAATACCTATCCTGAAATAGATTATGTGGCGTTGGGGATGCCAGAGTTTCGGCAGTGGTCGGGACTGTATGAACGGGCATGGGGTGCACTCGATGCAAAGTATAATATCTCATTGCAACGCTCGCTTGATGACATACTAACTGCTGCATCACAACGCTCCACATATCCCGGCGGGGAAGAGCGTGCCCTACAGGAGGTCAAAGGTGACATCGTTGCCCTCTACTTCTACGACCGACTCCTCAACGAGATACATGCGCTCAAGGAGTCTCGTCGTCCCGACATGAAATTTATCTACAACAGCGTAGCCGAGGAACTCTTTCCACTGCTTGGAAACCTTGTGCCTCACGATTGGGAAACGTTGAACTTCGTGGACTACACTGCATCGCGGATTGTTAAACGGCGGGAAGTCCTCGAAAACGTTCCAAGTCAAGAACACGCCTGCAGCCTGATTTACACGCTCCACGACGATAATGTGGGGTTATTGCCGCAACTGGCAACCGACTCCCTACACGAGTTGACAAAAGACCTGATTCGGCACGGTTGGGCAGGGTTCTCGACACGCTACTGGCTCATCGCCGATCACAATCCATGTGTTGCCTATCTATCGAAAGCAGCTTGGGACGAGAGTATAACGCATGAGGACATTTATCGAGATCAGATCTGCGCTGTCTGTGGAGAGGAGTGCGTTGAGGATATGTTGACGACATTTCGTGAAGTAGAAGGGACAACGATTGCGCTCGAAGATCATGGACTAGGATTGACCTTTCCTGTCCCCGGTATGCTGACCAAGCATTGGACGCCTCAACCAATATCTGATGAACTAGTTGAGGACCGACACGGTTATCAACGAGCGTTAGATGCCGCCTACCGAGCGCGGGAAAAGGCGCAACCGTCGGGACAAAATTACGTGGACTATTGGGTAGGGCGTCTAAGGTTCGGCATCGGTTATCTGGATATGATCGCTTCGGTCCGTCGTGCTGCGATCGCAGAAGCTAACGGACAACCTGCTGAAGCGATCCAACATGCAGAAACTGCATTGGCAACTGCCCGTCAAGCGTTGGAGGCATATGCGGGGGTCGCCCGTGACCAGTCCGATCGTGGCGCGATTGCTGTGATGAATGAGTATGTCTATCGTCCCTTGAGGGAGAAGGTAGCGGCATTGCAGAAGGTTCAATCAACATAGGATCCAATGATCTTCGGTGTGTCCTTCCACCCTCACCCAATCTACACTTTCTACCACGCAGTCCACCCACCATCAACTAAGAGATTTTGCCCGGTAATATAACTACCAGCGTCACTGGCTAACAACACGACTGCCCCTTTCAACTCCTCTGGTCTCCCCATGCGTCCCAGCGGCACCTTCTCCTCCAAACGAGGGATAAAGCCTTCAACACCGTCGCGGACTTCTGGTTTGGGAAACGGACCGGGGGCAATAGCGTTGACCCGTATATTGTATTGTGCCCAGTACGCTGCGAGATGACGGGTCAAGTGCACTACACCACCCTTGAGGGCATGGTAATTCGGAGGACTGTTTGCCGACAATCCTTCATAGGCACTCGGATAGCTTGCCACAACGCCGTACATACTCGCGATGTTGATAATAGATCCGGGACGCTCCTGCTCGCGTAGATGAAGCATCACATCTCGCGCCAACAAAAAATATGCTGTTACACCGACATGGTACGTTTGATTAAAATCCTCCGCCGTAGCACTATCAATGTCCGGTGCTGTCCCACCGTAAGCATTATTGACCAACACATCGATCTTGCCCCTCCGTTCTACCACGTCCGTAACAAAACCGGGAATCGTATCGGTATCACTCTGACTGAACCCCAACCCCAAATGACCATCGCCAGGCAGCGAGGCAGCGAACTCGACAGCCTGTCCCCCATCACGGCTGGTAACTACAACCTGTGCACCCGCCTCGGCGAGAGCCCGGCTCATCGCGGACCCTAACCAGCCACATGCCCCAGTCACTACGGCAACTCTGTCCTGCAAGCTGAATAGATCTATAACACTGCGCTCATCGGTGCTCATAATTTCCCTCCATTTGTTGCGATCTGTGCTAATGGCTCCACGCTTGGCGTAGTAGGCGCAGCCAGTTTCCGTGCATGATGGCAGCAATATCGTCATCATTGTAGCCGCGATTCGCTAGCAAACCTGCAAGTTTTTGGAGATCAGCGATGGTATCTAAATCACAAGGGGATTGCTCTCGACCGTAGCCACCATCAAGGTCCGTGCCGATTCCGGCGTGACGGCTGTTGCCTGCCAGTTGGCATACATGGTCCATGTGGTCAACAACTGTGTTCAGTGTAACTGCTTCATTTGTGCTCTGTCCAGAGACCCAACCCGGTTGCAGCATCCACGCATCAAAAGCTGCGCCAATCACACCATCTCGTTCAAAAATCGATCGCAACTGCTCATCGCTGAACTGACGTTGATGAGGGACTAGTGCCCGGCAGTTGTTATGGCTTGCCAACACCAATCCTTCATAATGCTCCAGTGCCTCCCAAAACGCCTGATCCGAGCAGTGAGTGAGATCGAGGGTAACACCTAACCGCTGCATTTCGGCAAGCAGCGGCGGTCCAAGTTCAGTTAAACCTAGTTCGGTGCCTGTCCCGCCGGCGTAGCGTCCGGGTCCGTAATGCGTAAGCCCAAGCAGACGCAGGCCGCCTCCGACCCACTCCTCCAATTGATCCGGCTTCAGGATCGGATCCGCCCCTTCCATACTGATTACAAACCCAAGCGGTGGGGTGTCATCGGATCCGGTTCCTTCCCACATTTCCCAATCGGCGATATGGCTGTCCAAATTCGCCCGATCTACAATCATGCGAATGTGCCCCTCGTGTTCTAAAGCGCGGTAGTAAGCCAACTGTCCTTGGGCAATGCCGTAGGACTGGGCTGGTGAGGCATAATCCGAATGAGGAGCAGGTCGCCCTGTACAACGAGCAAAGAGAGTGACAACGGATACCGCGAGTCGCCCCTGACGCATGTCCGGGAATGCGACGGTGCCTAGGGCGCGTCCTTTTCCCGGCGTGCCGACTTCTTGCGTGCGGATAGTATAAGCGGAACGCAACAAATCCCGATTCCCTTGAAGAGCGTTCCAAGAAAGATCAAGGTGTGCATCAATGATTAGCATAAGCAAAAATCTCCCGATAACGGGTTATAAAAAAACAAGCAGGATTTTAAAGCGAACTACCGGACCAAACGACGGAACGGATCCTTCTTCAGATCAGATTCTAGCAAACTATCCACATCTCCCGCGTCTACACCGGATTTAATCACACCCAATGCCCCCGCCACCGCATCAGCAGTCAAACGGATATCTTCTTCGGTGTGGGCAAGCGTTCCCTTAAATCCCATGTAACAATGGATACCACGTTTAGCCATTTCTTGGACGAATAGCGTTTTGACTTGGGGTGCCAACGTTTCATCTGGCAGGTCAAGGGAAACACCGAGGGCTGTGTGGAGACCGGTACAGGAGCCTGATAGCCCACTAGCATCAATTACTTCGTTGAGAACGGAACGCAAATTCTCGCCAAGTTCCTTAAAGCGAGCCTCAGAGTTCCGGCGTCTCAGTTCGCGAATCGTCGTCAGTGCAGCAACCGTCCCAATATTATCACTCCAATAAGAACTAGAGATGAACATGCGACTGGCTGGTTCCATCACCTCTCGCGAACCAACGACCGCGCCCATCGGATAACCATTCGACATTGCCTTTGCAACAACGGTCATATCTGGGATAACCCCTAGCGGTTTTTGCATACCACCAACCGAATACCGCCAGCCACAGGATACCTCGTCAAAAATAAAAATGGCATCATGTTTATGGGCGAGTGCTTTGACCCCTTCTAGGTATCCCGGCTCAGGCAACTCGGAACGGGCAGGCTCCATCATAACCGCCGCAACCTCACCTTGATTCTCCTCTAGCAGTCCTTCCAACATGGCAAGGTCACCATAAATAAAGGGGATAGCGGTCCCAGCGAGTGCTTGAGGCACACCAATCGGTTCAATCCCTGCAAACGGGTATTCGCCGCTTTCAGGATCGACACCGTAATTCGCCGCTTGATACCAGTCATGCCAACCGTGGTAGCCGCAGAATATAATCTTATCTTTGCCGGTTGTACCACGTGCGATACGCGCTGCGACTGCACAGGCTTCGCCGCCGCCTTTGGTATATCGCACCATCTCCGCACTCGGAATGGTATCTATCAGTTCTTCCGCCAATTCGATTTCGACCGGCCCATTCAACGTGTAAAGGCTACCGCGATCGATCTGCTCCTTGACCGCCGTATCCACAACCGGATCCGCATGGCCAAGTATAATCGCACCGACCGCATTGACCCAATCGATATATTCATTCCCATCCACATCAATGAAACGAGAACCTTTAGCGCGTTGGGCATAGGTCGGACTGACACCGTTGGCAAACTGACTGGCACGTCGGCTGATCAGTTGCGTCCAACCGGGTATAATTTCGCCAGCTCGTTGATAGAGTTCATTAGAACGGGTAACGTCATAGGTACGTTCAGACATTTGTAACTCCTTTCCATGTAACGAGTGCAAGGTAACTAGGTATTGAAAATCCGTCATTTGTCCTGTAGGGGCGGGGTTCCCCCGCCCTCACGATTGCGTAATGTTTCAATAAATGAGTTTCTAATCTTTTACGCATCACGTTTTACGTTCCATACATATCGATTCAGGTAACCACTAGAGCAGCAAGCAGGTGGCAACTTACACGATGCTATTCAACCGCAACCGGTCTCTGTTTCCAAAAACCTGTAGCCTGTTCAAAGGCGTGAGCCAATTGGAGTACGCCAAAGTCATCTTGGTGTCGCCCAACAATTTGGACACCCACCGGCAAACCGTCGGATGTAAAACCACAGGGCACCGAAATCGCGGGCAGACCAAGAACACTGATGTAATAGCAGGAGCGCATCCAGTCGATATACGTCTCCATTTTCACGCCGTTGATTTCAGTAATATAGCGCTGCTTCACGTCGAAGGGGAGTGCCTGATTCACGGGTAGAATCAGAAATTCGTAAGTCTCCATGAACTCCCGCACACGCTGATAAAGTGCTGTCCGCTTAATCTCTGCCTGCCCAATCTGTGGACCGCTTAGCTCCATACCCGCTTTGATATTCCAAACCACGGTCTCCTTTATCTGGTCCGGGTGGGTTTCTAATAATTTTGAGTAAGCAAGTTCAAAACGCCATGCACGCCATACCTTAAATGCCTCGTCCGCGTCCGTGAAATCCGGAGCGTCGTCCACAGCTACACAGCCTAACGATTCAAAGATCCCTCGTTGTGCATCAATGGCGGCAGTTACCTGCGGATCCACCGGTAGCCCGCCCAAATCCCGATCCCAAGCGATATGCACGTCGCTAAAATCACGCTCAAGGGGTCGAGAGAACATCTCTCCCGACTCACTGATAGAAATGGGCGCGCGTCGGTCAGGACCAGCGATTGCACTCAACATCAAGGCAGCATCCTGTACTGTCCGCGCCATCGGACCCTCCACCGATATCGGAAACCAGCCCAACACAGCGGGCCACACAGGCACTCTACCGGGAGAAGTGCGAAAGCCCACAACATTGCAGAAGTTGGCAGGGTTCCGCAGTGAGCCGCCCATATCACTCCCATCTGCGATTGGGATCATACCACAGGCTAACGCAACCGCAGCACCGCCACTGCTGCCACCACAGGTTTTGGTTAAATCATACGGATTGAGCGTCTCTCCAAACACCTCGTTGTAAGTTTGCGACCCAGCACCAAACTCCGGCGTGTTGGTCTTGCCAATGGTAATAGCTCCGGCTTTCTTCAGACGTTCTACAATCAGAGCGTCGTGTTCAGGCACAAAGCCCTTAAAAATTGGAGAGCCGTAGGTGGTGCGTATTCCTTTGGTTTCAACGAGATCTTTATGCGCTACAGGCAGTCCGTGCAGCGGACCCACCGCCTCGCCACGCGCCAACGCTGCATCAGCGGCATCTGCTTGGTCTATCATTTCGGTGCGATCCAAGTGTGTAACGATGGCGTTTACCTTCGGATTGACGCGCTCGATTTGAGCTAAATGTGCTTCCATTACCTCTCTGACGGAGAGTTCTTTCGCACGGATACGACGGACTAACTCTGTGGCGGTTAGGAAGCATATTTCTATATTGGACATAAATTCTTCTAATCCTTCCAATTAAAAATGACACCCAACATCGATTTTTCGCGATGGTACGCCATCTCATAAGCCTTGACTATCTCTGTATAATGGAAGCGATGGGTGACTAACCGCTTCGGCTCAACGAGACCGTCCGCCATTAAGGAAACGATATAATCTCCTTGTCGATCATTGTTAAATCGGGTTTCGGGTGTAGGATACAGATAGCCCGGCGGTCCTGACACCGCGAGGATTGAGATCCCTTTGTTATAGAACAGTTCCATCGGTAACGGATTAAAATCGAGAGAAGGTTCGCCACGCCCAAGCAGACTGACCACAGATACGCGACCGTTATCCCGAACAATCTCTAGAGATGTGCGGAAAGCGGGCCAAGGATTTGCTGTGAGAATGACTAGGTCAATACCGATGCCGTTGGTAAATTCATCTAACTTTGCGTCAAGGTCGGGATCGTTATACAGGAATGCGGCGTGGGCACCCATTCGCTTTGCCATCTCTAAACGGATGGGACTGTTGCCAATGCCAACAACTCGCGCCCCAAAGGGTGGTCCCAGTCCAACTGCTCCCAAGCCGAGCACCCCTAGCCCAACAACTGCCACATTCTCACCGGGCTGGAATTGCGCTTTGCGATAACAGTGACCGCTGAGAGCATAGAGATGGGTGTAGACAGCATCCTCTGGATGAACACCATCGGGAACCTTGACAATACTTGCTGATTCATCTGTGATATATTCGGATTGATGAGGTTGACGGGTCACAACCCGGTCCCCAATCTTTACACGAGTCACTTCACTGCCGATACCACGAACAATCCCCAAGTTGCTGTCCCCGACCCATCGGGGATAGCCCGGTGCGCCCGGAACCTGTTCTGCACCTTCATAGTTGCCGCGATCTGTCCCAATTTTTAGGGCAGAAATCTCGGTCTCAATCCAAATGTCTGTCGGTTTCAAGTTATCCGTATCAAGGGGGTGTTCCTCCATGCGAAGATCTCGTGCTCCGTATAGAATTGGAATTTTCATAGTCTCTCCTCAGGAATTGTGTGTTAGATATTATCAAACGGATATAGCTTGCGACCAAGCCGTTTGAAGGTCAGATCACTCAGCGTATGGACGCTAGGCTCATACACAACATGGATCGCCCCCGCCCACGATTCAAACCCCGCGCGAAAGTGGGCGGAAGATTTAACCCCGATATAGCGCATCTGGCGCGGTTCTAATCCAAGCGTTCGCGAAAAGGCGGTGTCAAAAGGTTGCTCCCGTTGCGTGACTAACAGAACGTGAACACTGTTCTGCTTGATATGCGCTGATGGTCCCATAGTGCTGCTTAAACCGGCAAGCATCGGTCCGTCGTAACGAAAATCGCCATCCGACAGCGCAATCACCTCCGCTGTCATGCGGATAGGTTGTCCCTGTTCAGGGGTTGACTTAGCACCGACATCTAGGGTCAACGTCGCGCCCACACCAGCGTGATGGCACTGGGCAATTGCCTCCGGATCAACGATATAAAGTATGCAGGCGTCCTGAAGCCCCGCTTCTAGGAAGCACTCCAACATACCCGTGCTATCGCCCGGAGAACCGCCGCCGGTGTTATCATTTCGATCCGCAAAAATCACCGGGAATTTCGCCTCCGCTTCAGCGATTTTCAGGGCTTCACGGGTTGTCAGTGAAGGCCCGTGCCACGTTTCGCGTCGTTCAAAGATCCATTCCCCCAACTGGTCAGCGTAGCTCTGAGCTAAGGCTTGGTCGTTATCGGTCACAATGTAAACCGATGCCCCCATATTCGGTACATCAGCCAGATAGTAGCAAGTTGCAATCGAACCGCAGATGACGCCGGACTGAGCCTCGATGCGATGCAGTTCCTCAATTGCCTCTCGCATCGGCGGATGCGCCGTGACTTGGTGTATCCCCCAGATCATCGGAATTTGATGTAGTGCCATCGTCGGGCGTTTACCATCATTCACGATGGACATTAGCACATCGGCACATTCGCGACTGCGCTCCGCCATATCGATCTCTGGATAGGTTTCTCGTCCAATCAAAACATCTGCAGCGTCAACCATCTGTGGAGAGACATTGGAATGAATATCCAATTGGGCAAGGATAGGAATCTCCGGACCGACCACCTCACGAATCGCCGCCAGTATATGACCTTCGGGGTCGTCAATGCCGTCCGGCTCCTCAAGGTCTCCGACCACCATCGAACCGTGCAACCCAAACAGTACCCCGTCTATTGAACCGGCTTCAGCAATTCCGTTTAATATCTCGTCTAAAATGGCATCAAAGATGTTTCGAGGGGTTGGTCCGCTGGGATGTGCTTCAGCGAAAACAGTCGGAATCAGTTCAAAGCCATGCGTTTTTGCACCATCAATAAATCCGCCAATTGGGGTGTTAGTGCCGCGGAATGTGTTTAATATCTCTTCGCCCCGCAGGTAGAACCGTTCCTTGTAGCTTTGCCAATTTGTCTCGACTGTGGTAAAGGTGCTGGTCTCGTGGGCGATCCCACCGGTAACAACTCTCATTAGTGTTTCTCCTTTAACTCTCACGCCTTATGATCTATGTGCAGCATCGGAAAACGTTGGATTTTATGATTAGAGATGAACACGCAGCTATCTTACCAATTTATCAAACGCTGGTCAACAAAAATCACTGAGCGAAACTTCTAGCAGCACAACGGTGTTTATAAAACTGTTGATACGTCGCGATTCTGATGTTATAATCTTGTCTAAACGTCTCAAGATTTATACCCCTGAAAAGGAGGATAAGGCATTTTGCGTACCTCCGACGAAGAATTGATGATGAAGTGTCGAAACGGTGACATGAGTGCTTTCGAGTTAATCGTGATGCGCTATAAAGACCTCATCACAAATTTCATCTATCGATCTATAGGCGACTATCATCGGGCTGAAGACTTGGCGCAGGAGACTTTTCTGCGCGTTTTCAGGAGTGCGAACCGTTATGAGCCGAAGTGTCGATTCAAAAATTGGCTGTATCTTATCGCAACGAATTTATGCCGTAACGAAATTCGGGATCGGAATCGGCGGAATATGGCGTATCTCGACGATCTTGTGCCTGACAGTGAAGATGGCAGCTATCTTGAGTTAATGCAGGATGTCAGTCAACTTCCCGACGAAGTCTACGAAAAAAAAGAACGCCAGGTCATCATTCAACAAACAATTAACCGTTTACCTGAAAACCAGCGGTTGGCACTGCTTCTTGTAAGCTATCAAAATCTAAGATACGATGAAATCGCAGAAGTTCTTGAGTGCTCCGTTAGTGCCGTGAAATCGCTTATCCATCGCGCCCGCCAGAATATGAAAACACTCCTGATAGAGGTTGGAATTGGAGAGAGTTCCCATGCTAAAGTGTGAAAATGTTCAACCACAGTTATCCGCTTATGTAGACCGTGAGATGCCCTTGTGGACAATTCAACTAATCCAGTGGCACCTCAAGCGTTGCCCAAGTTGTGCACACGAGACGATGCGTCTCCGGCAAACAAGCAAAATCCTTCACCAGCTTGAACCGGTGAAAACCTCTGATAATTTTCTGCCGGACCTAATGCGTCAAGCCGCAGCAATCACTGTAATTGAAAAGGAGCGAATCTCTGCTGTTCGTCGTATTTTACGGCGGCTGGAGTCATCGTTTGCATGGATGCTTTACAGCTTGCGGACGCGGGTGCGCCCCTATGCCGTTGTAACTTCATTGGCGGTGGTCGCAACAGTTGTGAGTATCACACTATATCAACCACGGCTCCCGCTTCTATCGAGCGACACGTTGACACTGGCTCAGGCACCATCGGATAAACAAGCCGTGCTCGTAGAATTTGAGATCGTGCCGATCAATCAATTCCCTAAACCGCACCTATCTTCTAATCGACGAGCGTCATCTTTCACACCGGTTGATCAGTATCAAGAAAGATAACACAAGCGTTATTCCTACATATAAAGGCGGAAACATGCCCAAAGCACTTTGTATCGGTGAGTTACTCATTGATTTTGTTTCCACAACAGTTGATGTTACCCTTGCAGAAGCACCGGGATTCGCCAAAGCAGCGGGCGGTGCAACTGCGAACGTCGCCGTTGGCTTGGCAAAACTTGGCGTTGATTCAGGATTTATCGGCAAAATTGGTGCTGAACCGTTCGGCAATTTCCTGCGGCAAACACTTGAGCAAAATCGTGTTGATACCGATTATCTCATCTCAGAGGCGGGGTGCCGGACAACATTAGCGTTTGTTGCTACCCGATCAGACGGCGCGAAAGACATCCTTTTTTATCGCAATCCGGGGGCGGATATACTACTCAGACCTGACGAGATTGATGCAGCGTACGTTCAATCTGCGGACGTGTTTCACTACGGTTCGTGCAGTTTAAGTCACCAACCCGTCCGCGATGCCACGTTGCAGGCGATTCGGTATGCGAAAGAGGCTAACGCATTCATATCCTACGACCCAAATCTGCGTCTGGTAATGTGGGATGCGGCAGAGGATGCTAAACGCTGGATCTGGGAAGTTATGCCGTATGCGAATGTCGTCAAAGCCGCTGACGAGGAGTGGGAGTTTATTACAGACACCCATGAACTGGAAAGTGGAAGTGAGCGTATCTTAGAGACCGGCGTGGAATTGGTCATCGTAACGCTCGGTGAGCACGGCTGTTATTACAATAACGGTTCGCATCAAGGCTATGTGGATGGATTCAAGGTCGAAGTAGTAGATCCACTCGGTGCGGGTGACGGGTTCGTCGCAGCAATGCTAACACAAATAATGCGTTCCGCCGGAGATACGGGAAAACTGCCTGAACTCGATGATAACCAACTCCAAGAAATCATGAAATACGCCAACGCAGCGGGAGCACTGACAACCCAGAAAATCGGTGTCATCCCTGCTTTACCGACCGTATCGGAAATTGAGGACTTTCTCAAAGCTTAAACCCTTGGCTCAAGGGCAACACTCCCATAAAGCCAGTATCAGAACTATTTTCACGTTTTACGTATCACGTTTCACGTTATCAATAGTTCCAAACTAGTACCATTGAAAGATATTCAACATTACCATCTCATACAAAAAGGAGTTACAACATGAGTGAGAAAACAACTGGAGCATTTGCTTCGCACATAAAGGATGCCAACTGGGAAGAAGGTTTACGTCCCTATTTTCTCTACCGCGATCTGGGGATCAACACCGCCACCGATGGCAAAGTATTGGCACACGTCATCCGCGCCAATCAATCTTGTGACGGACCCATGGGCTACCACTCCCACGCCCTCGACTTTCAGATGAATTACCTGCTCAAGGGCTGGGCACGACTTGACTTTGAAGACATCGGCGAAATCCGCGTTGAGGCCGGCGATGCTTGGTATCAGCCTCCCGGAATCAAGCATGAAGTGTTAGAGTATTCCGATGACTTTGAGGTTATCGAAATCACCATGCCCGCCGAGTTCCCCACACAGGACGAATCACGCTAGATAGCATTAACACAAGTTGCTGGTAGTAGGCATACTCCGTATGCCGTAACTCTCGTGCATACGGCGGTACGACGGAGCGCAATGTATAAAGCGTACTAGTTCAATGACCTAATGAATTCATGAACTAGTGAACCAAACATCTTGGAAGGATTGATATGAAAGTCGGTTTCATCGGTTTGGGAAATATGGGCAATCCGATGGCAGCAAACCTCCTCAAAGCCCAATACAACTTAACAATATACGACCTCCGTCGCGAAATGGGTCAGCCCCTCGAAGCTGCTGGCGCAACGTGGGCGACAAGTCCAAAGAACGCAGCAGCCCAATCGGACGTGGTGCTTACATCGCTGCCGGGTCCCAAAGAGGTCGAAGCGGTTGTTCTCGGTGAAGACGGCATTTTCGCAGGTCTAAACAGCGGAGGCGCTTACATCGATCTGAGCACCAACTCTCCCACAACCCTACAGAAAATCGCCGAGATTGGAACGTCAAGAGGATTCCACGTCCTCGACGCGCCGATTAGCGGCGGTGTATTTGGTGCGAGGGACGGGACGCTCACCATATTTGTGGGCGGTGAACAGGCAGATTTTGAACGGTTTCAACCGCTGTTCCAGAGCATCGGTGACCATGTTGCTTACATGGGACCGGTAGGCAGCGGGCACGTGACCAAATTGGTAAACAACTTCATCATGTTCATCAATTTTGCTGGCATCTGCGAAGGGATGGCGATGGGTGCCAAGGCAGGCATCCACCCACAAGCACTGCTCGATGTGATTAAGACCAGCACAGGCGATAGCATGTACTTGCGCCGAACAATCGGTTTACTCTTGGCTGGCGAGGACGTGAATTCCGCTGCGGATCTCGCTGTTAAAGACGTGCACTTGGCGGTCGAACTTGGTAAGGAACTCGATATTCCGATAGAACTCGGTCCGCTTGTCGAAGATATTTTTAGGGCGTTCTGCGATCGAGGAGGTGGGCAGGAGGACCAGCTAGAAATCATGCGAGATTTTATGCTGAGATCGGGAGTGGATGTGCCGGAAAGAAAGTCATCATAGCCCTACTGAAAGCGCAATTGCGCGTCTCAGATATACGCCTTTTACGGTCACTTTTTATCGTCTATGACGTGCGCTTTTGATTGCACCCCAAGATGTCGATAGTTTCTCCACAGGTTCCACTGCAAGCGCAGCGTCGTGCCAGAAAACAAATATGCTTTGACCATCGTCGGTCAGATGCTGAACTTCTTGGGTGTCAACATTCGCCACAACGACATTGGCACCACTTGTACCGACAATATGCGTGTTGTCCGGTAACCATTGCGCCCCACCTAGGCTCACCTCATCATTAAGACGAACCAGATTTCTGGCTGGCGCATCACCGAGAAACAATCCCTCCATTCCGTTTTCTTCTACTGCCCCGCGGACGATTGTCCGTTTCCCATTTGGGGACCAACGAATCCGATAGGCAAAGAATCGGTGATTCATCTCTTTTGCCTTCGCGTTGGGATCCGCATCAACCCAATGCAATTTTGCACCGCGTTTAAGGACGGTAAAGCCGATGCGCTTGCTGTCTGGAAACCAAAAGGGAAAGTACATGTTTGCTTCTAGATCTGCAGCAATTTGAAAGGAATTGAGTCCTTGAGCATCTGTCACATACAATTGAGTGGTGGGACGTAAATCCGGATGATAGGCTTGATAAACAATCCATTTCCCATCTGGTGACCATTCCGCATCCGTATTGACCGGACGTGGTGGATCAGCAAGCAGTTTCCGCAAGCCGGTGCCATCCAAATTTATCACCATCAATTCACCTTTACGCCAAGGTGGCAGTGTGAATAGAATTTGCTGCCCACCTGGGGAGAGCCTAGGATCGTCCATCGGAACGGGCGATTCGAGGCACAGCTCCTTGTTTGCCCCATTGATATCCATCCGCCAAAGATTTCGCTCCCACTTCCCCGGCTGCATGTAGTAAATCTTCAATTTTGCCTGCGCCATTTGGCTAACAACAAACATCAATAGGCAAAGCCAAACGAGGCAGGAGGATTTGCAATACGTCCCAATTTTGCGTTTCATACCTATCCTCCTTGCTAAGGGCATTTGGCTCTCTGTAGGAGGGATCTCCGAATCCCGATATCTCACTCGTTAACCCGTTTGAACCACCCCCACATTGAGAGTTTCTTGACTGTGGGAGCAACCGCAGCGGGAGCAATCGCAAGATTCAGGTGAAACCACGCAGGAGCGGAATCCTCCCCGAAACGCACGTTAGTGAGATTTTGAAGATTCCCACCATCAGCGTCTATCACGTAGATATCGAAACTCCTACCCCTATCAGATACAAAGGCAATACGTTCTCCATCAGGGGACCATGAGGGCAACGAATCATCCTCCGGATGGTTTGTAAGTCTTCGCGGATTCCCCCCATTGATGTCCATCACGTAAATTTCATGGTTTCCATCCCTATCAGATGAGAAAGCAATGCGTTCCCCGTCAGGTGACCATGAGGGATACCAGTCCTCTGCCGGATGGTTAGTGAGATTTTGAGGGTTCCCCCCATCGGCATCCATCACATAAATTTCACTGTTCCCATCTCTATAGGACATGAAAGTGATGCGTTCCCCATTAGGAGACCATGAGGGAGAATAGTCACTTCCTGCGTTAGTGAGCTTCTGAGAATTCCTGCCATTGGTATCCATCACGTAAATGTCATAGCTTCTATCCCTTTCCGACGAGAAAACAATACGTTCCCCATCAGGAGACCATGCAGGATAACTATCACCTCCGGGATTTTTGGTGATTTTTCGAGGGTTCCCGCCATCGGCATCCATTACGTAGAGATCTGCCGGCTTGTCCCACGTTTCAGACGAAAAGACAATGCGTTTGCCGTCAGGTGACCATGAGGGGCCGAATTCATCTTCCGGACTATTTGTGAGTCTTCGCGGATTCTCGCCATCGGCGTCCATCACATAGATCTCCCAACTGTGTCCATCCCTATCAGACACGAAGGCAATCTTTGCTTGTACGTCGACGATTACCATCAGGGTCGTCAAACCTAAAGCGAAAACGAAATATACGAAACTATATTCCCGTTGCATCGGCGTGTCTCCTTTGTCTTACTTGTTGGTGTCTATGACCTGCCTTTTGATTGCCCCCCAAGATGTCGATAGCTTCCCTACAGTTTCCACCGCAAGCGCAGCGTCGTGCCAGAAGACAAACACACTTTGACCATCGTCGGTCAGATGCCGAACTTCTTGGGTGTCAACATTCGCCACAACGACATTGGAACCGCTCGTGCCGACAATATACGTGTTGTCTAGTAACCATTGCGCCCCACCTAGGTTCGCCTCATCGTTAAACGGAACTAGCTTTCTGGCTGGCGCATCACCGAGAAACAATCCCCATTGTCCCCATTCCTCTATCGACCCGTGGACAATTGTCCGTTTCCCATTTGGGGACCAACGAATCGAAAGGGCGAAGAATCGGTGATTCATCTCTTTTGCCTTTGCGTTGGGATCCGCGTCAGCCCAATGCAGTTTTGCACCCCGTTTGCTGACCGTAAAGCCGATCCGTTTGCTGTCCGGAAACCAAAAGGGGCCGTACATATCTTCTTCTATATCTGCAGCAATTTGAAAGGAGTTAAGTCCTTGAGCATCCGTTACATACACTTGAATGGAGGGACGCAAATCCGGATCGAAAGCTTCATAAACAATCCATTTCCCATCTGGTGACCATTCCCCATCCATATTGGCCGGACGCGGTGGATCAGCAAGCAGTTTCCGCAAGCCACTGCTGTCCAAATTTATCACCATGAGTTCACCTTTAAGCCAAGGTGGCAGTGTGAACAGAATTTGCTTTCCATCTGGGGAAAGTTTAGGATCGCCCATCGGAACGGGCGATTCAAGGACCAGTTCCTTGTTTGCCCCATTGATATCCATCCGCCAAAGATTTCGTTCCCATTTTCCACTCGGCATGTAGTAAATCTTCAATTTTGCATGCGCTATTTGGCTCACGGCGAACATCAATAGACATAACCAACCGATGAAGAGGGATTTGCAATACGTCCCGATTCTGCGTTTCATACCTATCATCCTTGTATTTAGCTCTCTGTAGGAGGGATCTCTGAATCCCGATATCTCACTGATTAACCCGCTTGAGCCACCCCCACATTGTGGGTTTCTTGCCTACGGGAGCTACTGCAGCCGGACCAACACCAAGAGTTGGGCGAAACCACGCAGGCGCATTATCATTTCCGAACATCACGTTGGTGAGGTTTTGAAGGTTTTGACCATCGGCATCTATCACATAGATGTCGAAACTCCTAACTCTATTAGACGCAAAGGCAATGCGTTTGCCATCAGGAGACCATGAGGGCAAGAAATCCCTATCCGGATGGTTTGTGAGTCTTCGCGGATTCTCCCCATCGGCGTCCATCACGTAAATTTCATGAGGTCCATCCATGGGCCCATCCCTATCAGACGAGAAAGCAATGCGTTCACCGTCAGGAGACCATGTGGGACTCCAGTCCTCTGCTGGATGGTTGGTGAGGTTTTGAAGATTCTGTCCATCGGCATCCATCACGTAAATTTCACTGAACTTATCTCCTCTATAGGAACTGAAAGTGATGCGTTCCCCATCAGGAGACCATGCGGGAGAATAGTTACTTCCTGCGTTCGTGAGCTTCTGAGAATTCCTACCATTGGTATCCATCACATAAATGTCAGTGTTTCTATCCCTTTCGGAAGAGTAGGCAATGCGTTTCCCGTCAGGAGACCATGCGGGATGATAATCAACTCCGGGATTTTTGGTGAGTTTTCGCGGATTCCCCCCATCGTCGTCCATCACGTAGATGTCTACTTTCTCCCAGTCATCATCACCGGACGAATAGACAATACGTTTGCCGTCGGGGGACCATGAGGGTCCCCATTCGCCCTCCGGACTATCTGTGAGCCTTCGCGGATTTCCCCCATCGTCGTCCATCACATAGATCTCCCAGCTATGTCCATCCCTGTCAGACACAAAGACAATCTTCGCCTGTGCGTCCACCTCTACCATCAGCAGCGTCAGACCTAAAGCCAAAACAAAATATGCGCGGTTGTATCTTCGTTGCATCTGTTGTTCCTCCTTTGCTTTCAGCTCACCTGATTGGGTAACACTTGACTGTAAACTGGGCTCTGTCCACATTTTAAGGAGATTAGATAAGATTTGATATGGGTTGTTGTCAAACAAAATTCGATTACGCATCAACTCTGAGCAATTTAGATGCCACAATTATCTCGAACCACTTGAAGGGAAGTCTAAAAAACCAAGTTTGTTGGCAAATCTGGCTCCGGGCAACCTTGCATCTACTTTTGATATGAGTTCCTACTTCAAAGGAGGGATCATGCTAACAAGATGGCTGTCGAAACTGTGCTACACCATTGTTGCAAAAATGCTACACCGATACTTGGAATAGATGAATTAACTTCAATTATGTAAATGTGCCTTGAGGTGATTTTGAACTGCTGTAGGGGCAACCCCCCGATAAATCGGGATTAAGAAATTTGTGGTTGCCCTGTGGTTTCTTTTCGCTCCAGAGGAGCGATATGTTTATAGAAGGCGATAAGGTCAATCCCCGCGCTCCAGAGGAGCGCAATGTGTATAACATTAAGGAAAGAAATAATTTGCCGGAGGCAGCGAAGATAAAAATCTGCACTTTTAATTCCGACGATGATCCGTAAACCGCCGCGCCTTCAACTCAAAGCTAGGCAATGTGCCGTGAGGCACCGGCTCCACCACCGCACGCAGTCCCAAAGATTCACGAACTGCCTTGGCAACAGCTTGGGCAGTTATGTCCGGATCCGTGCCGCTAGTCTGGATCCGAATTTCCATCTCATCAAGCGCGCCCTGCCGATAGACATCTACCGCAAACTCACCCACCTCAGCGAAACGACGGATGATATTTTCAATGGTGCTCGGATAGACATTCACGCCACGTATAATCAGCGCGTCGTCGATGCGCCCGATAACGCCGCCTTTGAGCCGCCAAAACGTTCGTCCACATTTGCACGGTTCCGTTTCCAGCTTGACCTGATCGCCCGTGCGATAGCGGATGACCGGCATCCCAACCCTGCCCAGATTGGTGATAACCAACTCACCCTCTTTAGCGATTTCGCCGGTCGTCGGATCAATAACTTCGCAGATAAACTCCCCCTCATTCAAGTGTACACCGGCTTGCGCTTGACACTCGAATCCCCAAGCCCCTACCTCCGTCGCCCCGGGGTGATCGTAACAGCGCGCGTTCCAAGCATTTTCGATGCGATGCTTCGTCCACGGTAGACTCGCGCCCGGCTCACCGGCGTGGATAGTCACGCGGACGTTGGTGTTGGCGATGTCAATTCCCTCCGCTTCGGCAACTTCAGCAAGATGCAGTGCGTACGTGGGAGTACAGATCAGCGTCGAAATATCGTTGGAGCAAATAACGCGCAGCCGCTGCAGCGAAGTCATTCCGCCGCCCGGAACCGACAATGCACCGATCCGTCGGGCCCCTTCGTAAGCACTCCAGAAGCCGATAAACGGACCGAAAGAAAACGCAAAGAAGATTCGATCGCTTGAGGTCACACCGGCGGCATTATAGACTGTCTCCCAACACCGCGCCCACCAATCCCAACTCTCTTCGGTGTCCAAGCAGCGCAACGGCTCGCCGGTCGTGCCAGAGGTTTGATGGATACGGATATACCGCTTGCGTGGAAATGTAAGGTTTGTGCCGTAGGGTGGGTGAGCGTTTCCGTCAGCGGAGAGTTCTTCCTTCGTGGTAAAGGGCAGCTGCCGGTAATCTTCGAGCGTCCGTATATCCTCCGGCTGCGTCACTCCCACCTCGCCCAATTTTTGCCGATAGAAAGGGTTGGTCTCCAACACCGGAGCAAGCATCGCCTGCAGCTTCTTTAGTTGGATCTGCATCAACGCTTCTCGTCCCAGTGTTTCAATGAAAGAATTTAAATCGCTTGTCATATTCTTTAGGATATGTAGCTGTGAATTGCTTAACTGTTCGCTTCAGTTTTGGATCCCGCCTGTCCCGGTTTATCGAGGAGGAGCACAATGTATCGGGTTAATCAATTCAAGGAACCAATAAACTTTTGAACTAATGAACTAACAAAAAGCCCCATCAGGCAATAGGTGGTAACTTGCGCTATTATAACGCAAGTTGCTAGTTGAGAAACCAAGCACTATAAACCGAGTTTTTTCTTCAAAACTCGGTTTCTTTCTGATTCTAACCACTTGGGTTATGTTATAGAATTCCTGTAGTAGTGTAAATTTTTTCAATCGTGGCGCAGATTGCCTAATCTGCGATCCCCCACATTAGGTATTACGCTTCGTTTCACGATTTAGACAAACACCAGAACAACAACTAGCAACTTAGGTTATTATAACAGCCAATTCATAGTCGTGACAAGCGATACTGTATTGACACACAGATGCTTTGATGCTACAATGAGTCGAGATACTTACACCAATGCCGATAAGGTGGCCCCCACATGAGATCACCCCCAGAACCGAAGACCATCCAGAAATTGGTGGATGTCTATCCGTCTTTCGCCTTACTAGCAGGGATGCAACTCGACCTGTTCACACCGCTCAAAGCCGGTCCCATGCACCCGGAGCAGATTGCTAATGCCATTGGGGTAGGTGTGGCTAAACTCAAGCCATTACTCTACGCGCTTGTAGCCGCCGAGCTCTTGACCGTAAAAGGGGATCGTTTCGCCAACACCGTCGAAGCGAACCACTTCCTTGTCCGCGGCAGTCCAGCCTACATGGGTGGAGTGCATCCGCTCTATGCAGATTTGTGGGATGCAGCCCTTCAAACAGCGGAATCCATCCGCACCGGACAGCCACAAGCCAAGCACGACTACACACAGATGCCCCACGAAGCGTTAGAAACATTCTACCAAGGTTTGCATCCGGGGGCCCTCACAACAGGACGCACACTGGTAAAGGACTACGGGCTTTCGAGCTGCCAGAGGTTGTTAGACGTTGGTGGAGGCTCCGGTGGTGTAGCCATTGCGGCGGTAAAAGCCTGCCCCCATATCCAAGCGACGGTTGTAGATGTGTCCAATGTAACCCCAATCACGCAACGTTTCGTAACGGAGGCAGGTGTCTCTGACCGAGTCAAAGTCATTGCGGGAAATATAGTGGAAGCCCCACTCGATGGGTCGTTTGATGCCGTCATTCTGAAGTCATTCATTCAGGTGCTTTCACCGAGCGATGCACAACGTGCGCTCAAAAACATCAACGCAACTATGGGGCCGGGTGGTGTAATCTATATCTTGGGGATCGGTATCCTCGATAACTCTCGCATCTCTCCACGAGGGGCTGCGATAACCAACACCATCTTCATCAACATCTACGACGAAGGACAGGCTTATACCGAAGCTGAATATTACGATTGGATAACAGCAGCTGGATTTGTGAACTTTAAGCGAGATACGTTGCCGGACGGGTTGGGTATCATAACGGCGCAGAAACCAACATAAAACATGAGAGGTTCATATTAAAAGAAAGTGCAAAATGCGAAGAGAAACCGAGTTTTTTCTTGAAAACTCGGTTTCTGTTGCACAGTTTCTTAACATGAGCCGCGTGAAAACAATTTGTTCATTAATATCGGTTTCGATCCCGATATTATCAGGGAACTAGTGAACTAATAAACTAATGAACCAAAACGGAGAACTTTATGGCACTGTTCAAAGCAGGTGTAATCGGTTGTGGTGGACGCGGACGTGGTCATGCGGAAGGCTATCAGGCATCGCCCGACGTGGAAATTGTCGCATGTGCAGATCCCTTTGAAGAGGCGCGCGGGAATTTCGCAGAACAGTTCGGCGTTGCGAGAACCTATGAGGATTACCGTGAGATGTTGGAAAAGGAATCGCTCGACTTTGTCAGCGTCTGTACGTGGATTGCCCTTCACAAAGAGATGGTTATCGCAGCGGCGAATAGCGGGATCAAAGCCATCCACGCCGAGAAACCGATGGCACCGACATGGGGCGACGCCAAAGCACTCTATCAAGCGTGTGTGGACAACGACGTGATGATTAGCTTCTGCCATCAACGCCGCTTCGGTGCGAGTTTTATCAAAGCGAAGGAGTTAGCAAACGACGGCACAATCGGTCAAGTCTACCGCTTTGAAGGCGCATGTCCCAACATGATTGACTGGGGAACGCACTGGTTCGACATGTTCTTCTTCTACAACAACGATGAACCGGCAGAGTGGGTGATGGGCCAAATTGATGTAGTTGAAGAAACTCTTGTTTTTGGCGTGCCGGTAGAGACGAGTGGAGTCTCATGGATTCGCTATAAGAACGGGGTGGAAGGGTTGCTCGCAACAGGTGCAGCTTCGCTAGGCGGAGTGCAAAATCGCATCATTGGCACAGACGGCATCATTGAGGTTAGCGGACGAGATAAGCCCCCGGTGCGCGTCCTCCGACACGGAGCACCTGATTGGGAAGCACCGAACCTCGACGGCATTGTGCCGCCCGGTGGGGATACCGTCCTTGCCGTGCTTGACCTTATTGATTGCGTCAAAACGGGGCGCGAACCAGAGCTCAGCGGACGAAAGGCAATCCAGGCGACGGAACTCATCTTTTCGACCTACGAGTCAAGCCGCCATCGTGCGAAGATTACCCTGCCGCTTGATGTGGATGACTCTGCACTGCTGACGATGCTGGATGAGGGAACGATCAAATACACCAATCCATAAAACCAATGGTACTAGCTCGCATTGACTCATGCATGAACAAGTGAACCAATGAACACCCAATCCCACGCCATCATTAACATCGCTGTTCTGAGTCGCAAAGCAGCCCCACACCTGCACCGTTACGCACTCATCGGAGCTGTGTTGCCAGACGTACCGATGTTTATCTTCTTTGCGGTTGAGGCGTTCATCCTCAAGCACCCACAAAGCCTGATTTGGGGGGAGCGGTATTTCCTGCCGGAGTGGCAAAACCTCTTTGATATCTTCAACTCCATCCCGCTATTTCTGATCCTCCTTGGGATTGGCTACTGGCGGAAATCCAACCCCCTCATCATCTGCTCTCTGAGTCTGCTGTTACACGCTGCAGGCGATTTCTTCCTCCACCAAGATGACGGGCATCGACACTTCTTCCCACTCCTCCAATACCGTTTCCATAGCCCGGTCTCCTACTGGGATCCCAGACATCACGGCGGGATTGTCTCGGCTATCGAAATATTGGTCACAATTGGGGTGTCAGTCTATCTCTTTCCCCGCCTCCAATCCCGACTCATGAAGGGTGCTTTGGTCATTATAAACCTCGTTTCAGTGCTCATGTATGTTGGGTTCATTTTCTTCGGTTAAGCGGTGCGTTCTCTCACGATTCACTGCTCCACAATCTCTGCTGCTTCCAACAAAGCCTCCCAATCCGTTCCTTTTTTACCCTCTAGCTGACTCCGTTTGAAAGCGAGCATCAGCGTTGTTGTCGGCCTCCTATGCAATCCGTGGGGAAGACTCGGCGGAACCGGAGGAACCTGAATACGCAGATGGTAACGTTTGTCGCCTTTGAATTCTGAGTCTTCTATTTTTTCGTCTTTCTCTTCTTCGATGATTATCGTTTCATCCCGCGGGCTGATAACCTTTTTGTCATTGTCTTGGTTTTGCTGCTTTGCGTTTCCTTCCAATTTTCGTCCGGCTTCTTCCAATTCGTTTCCTGCTGCGCGAAGAGCCTGAATCTTCTCTTTTAACTCTTCAATTTTGTCATTGTTTTGGCTTTCCTTCTCTGTGCTTCCTTCCAGTTTTTGTCCGGCTTCTTCCAATTTTTGTCCTACTTTATGGAGAGCCTGAATCTGCTCTCTTAGCTTTTGAGTGGTGTTCCGTGCGTGAGATGTCGCATCTCCGGCGACGCGCCATTCAAAATCTAAAAAATCTGCCTCAAGGCCCGCCGCGTAATCAGAATAACCGATGACTACGAACGCGATCCTATCATCAGATGCCAATTGACCGATACGAGATCCATACTCACCGACGAGATAAGCTAACTTCTCCTTGAGTTTATCAACTTTCTCCTTACTATACGATTCGTTTTTATTGGCTACCCATACTGCCTCTTCTGGTTGATGTTGATGCCGAACTTCTCGCTCATATTTTTCCCACATGTCCGTTTTCTTCTTTGTCTTAACAACTCTCATCTCTTGTTCGCTGACGGGAAACCGTACATCAAGCAGGAACAGAGCACCATAGTCCTTGAGATATAGATGTTGGCAGCCCGCCCTATGGAAAAACCCTCCCTTGAGATAATCGTTCTTAAATGTCTCGTCCATTTTTTCGTCAATAATACGACACATCACCTTGAGGTCTTCGACCATCTCGGTGTAGTTAATCTCATCCTGTTCAGGTGTCATAGCAACAACATGACGCGAGAATCCAAGTATTTCCTCAACCTCAATCTTATCGTTTGCAGATAAAATGCTGGTAATCAAGCTGACCCCAAGCATAGCTATGATGAGAGTCATATAGAATTTCATAATTGTATCCTCCCTTTGGATAGGTGTGAATGAGTACCTCTTACGTTTTGCGTTTCACGTTTTACATGGCGCACAGTTGAGAATCTGTACGATATCATTCCATATTCTGTTCTATCCTAGACACATGAGAAGCAAGGATGAACTCAAAAGCACGTTGGGTCTCAAGAAATTCAGCTTCCGTTGCACCAGCAAGGTGCTGAAGTTCTTGACGGATGAGTTCCAAGTCTTGTACCCGTTGTGATTGCAACCCGTGGTAGATCAACGCCAATTGTGCATTTGCCTGTTTCTGCCGTTCATCCAGATGGACTTTGAGTTGTTCGCTGAATTCATCCAACGCCCCTTGAAGTTGTTTTACGATTTCCACTTGGGTGGCGTGACGTTCCGCCTGAAGCAATCGTACCAGTTCCTGTTCTGTAATCTCCGGGACCGGCTCTTGTCCAATCCTAAGCGTCAAACCACGATCTTCCCACTTAATATCAACACCGATCCACGCCAGCGCAGAAAGACTGATGACCAAAATCAAACAAGCCGCCACGCCCCAAGAGAGCCATCGCCATGCTGGCAATTGGGGGGACCGTGACAAAGATTTAGGCCGTACCGCCTCATGCAACGCCCCAATATTGATTGGACGATCTGCCTCCGGCGATTGATCAAGGGCTTGTTGCGTCTCGTTTAGACTCACTTGGAATTGCTCACACTCACGACAAGTCTGTAAGTGTGCTTCCAACGATTTTTTTCCCTCCGCGTCCAATTCTTCATAGCTCTCAACCACAATCTGCTCTCTAAAAAATCTGCAATCCAATGCAAACACCTCCTTTACCTGTAGATCAGCCGTAAACGCTGAGAGATTTATTCTTGTTTCAATAACATTTTACTAAGACGTTCCATTCCAGCTACCATCCGCGACTTGACCGTACTGATAGGACACTCCAAGATTTCAGCAATCTCTCGAAATTTCATGCCGTTGTAGTGTCGCAGCGTAACCACAACTCGCTGATCTTCCGGCAAGCGCGCCAACGCCGAGCGTACCCTGTCTTCAATCTCTTTCTTCAGCACAGCTGCGTCCGGCAGATCCGACGGATCGATAAATCTTTCGTTGAAACCTTCAGATTCTGACTCCAGATAGGCTCCGATTGGAGTCTCTTTTCTGCGTTGTTGTTTGGCAAGCGTATCCAGACAGAGGTTTGTCGCGATTCGATACATCCATGTGGAGAATTTCGCCCTTGCACGAAACGTCTTGGCAGAACGATAGATGCGAAGAAACACCTCCTGCCGAAGATCTTCCGCTAACACAATGTCGTTAACCATTCGATGGCAGTAATTTAGCAGCGATTTCTCCCACCGTTTGACCAATGTATCAAACGAACACAAATCACCTGCTTGGAGTTGGAGCATCAAAGCCTCATCCGATTTTGCCATGCGTATCCTCAGTCCGGCTGGTTTCAATATGTATAAACGACTGAAGTGTGAAAAAGACGAGATTTTTTGAGAAAAGTAGTAGGCATATGGCTTTGCATCCCGATTTATCGGGGTTGCTTTGAATCCCGCCTGCGGGGCTCCGTAGGCCGTAACCGCAAAAGTAGTAGGCATACTCCGTATGCCGTAACCACAGAAGTACAATACCTTACGTTTTACGTTTCACGTTTCACGCACAATATGGTATTATACTCAAACGCTTGAGTTGGGTAGGTGATCGCGTTCCGAGAAATCGGGATGAGGAAAGTCCGGACTCCGCAGGGCGGGATGCTGGGTAACCCCCAGGAGCGGCGACGCTATGGAAAGTGCAACAGAAAGCAGACTACAACGCTTCGGCGTTGTACAGGTGAAACGGTGCGGTAAAAGCGCACCAGTTCCGATGGTGACATCGGAAGCTCGGTAAACCCCGTTCGGAGCAAGGCAAAATAGGAGGATGTATTGGGTGCGCCCGCCTAGTCCTCGGGTATAGCTGCTTGAGGTTGATGGTAACATCAATCCTAGATGAATGATCGCCACCCTGATGCGCGAGAGCAATTCAGGGAACAGAAACCGGCTTATTCCCAACTCAAGCCCCTTCTTTGAAAAGCCAAAGGTGCCAGAAACCGAGTTTTTTCTTGAAAACTCGGTTTCTTTTTACGCCTTGCGCTCTCTTTTTCTATCAACCCCGTAAGTTGGGCTTCCTAGCCCCACTGCACCAATTATTTTCACGTTTCACGCATCACGTTTCAGAGTATCATCTATCAGGAGGAGGATCCCCGATGGAACTGACAGAAGAGGAACGATTTAATTTAGAACGCAGGACGTATGACTGCCCCCCAACGCTGACAGACAATCAGGTGCTGAATTTCTGCCAACACGGTTTTCTCGTGTTGGAAGGGGTCGTGCCAGACGAGATTAACCGCAGAACCTTTGCGTATTTGGAAGAGAACACCTATTACGAACCCGCCGAAATCCTCAAAGAGGATTGGTTCGTCGATAATGTGATACTCAATCCGCACGCAGCCAGTGCAGTCCGATCGTTACTTGGTAAAAACTTTGGGCTGCCGATTATGATGAGTCAGCACCGGGTCAAGTGCCCCATGTCGGGTCAGGGGTGGCATCGGGATGCTGGATCCAAGTGGGGTCCTGAACTGAATTATCTGCAAGTGTTCTACTATCCGCAAGATACGCCGGAAACGTTCGGCCCCACCGAGGTCTTACCCGGCTCACACCTTTTCAATGCGTCTGCGCGTTATATGAGTCACTACGGGAACATTCGGGGGGCGGTGAAAACGACCGCGCCAGCGGGTTCAATCTTTATCACGGTTTACTCAATCTGGCACCGCCGCTCTGCTTCGACAGCGGAAGGGATGCGTCACATGTTGAAGTACAACTACTGGCGAACCGTGCCGCCGGAACGGGATTGGATAATTGAACCTGACTTCGACTTTGAAGCTGCGGACTACGGTTCTAACCGTTTTCAAAGTGCTCACATGTTCTACTGGCTCTGCGGGAAGAAGGAAGAATTTCGATGGATTGGAGGTCAAGGTTGGCCACTACGGTACGGCAGGGGACCCAACTACAAGCCCTACGGCGCACCAGCCGCACCGCCGGGGGATTGGTAGAGACGGTAGGTTTACATTACGGACGCCATTTGATAAGAACACCGCCGTTAGGGTAATGACCGTATGCGGTCAGCACCAAGCCATCGCCCATCGAAGTCGAATATAGGTGTCCAGAAACGCATTCATACCACTGGGCAGGATTGTTGTACGACCAATCGTCGAGGATATACATCTGATCTAGGTTCCACGTCTGACCGTGATCGTGGCTGACGAAAGCATCGCAGCCACGCCGATAGCTTGCCAATTTGCCCCCGCGGATATCCAACCGTCGGATAACAGTCATCACGAGATCGTCATTCGGGAGACGGAGGAGATTGGCGTGCATCCGACCCGCTTCCAACAGATGCTCAACCGGCGACCACGTCGCCCCATCATCTTTGGAGATCGAGATACCTGTCCCCTCAAAGCTGTCGTAGTGATACTTAATGTACTTGCCGAGCATATCGGTGCGTATCGCAGCGACGATCCAACCGTTAGCAGCACGAACCATTGCGCCTTCCCCACAGCCACGTTCATACGTCACCCCTTCGTAAGTATCCTGCCATTTCCACGCATCGGGCCAACTATGGTTTTCCCATGTGCGTCCGCCATCGTTTGACCATCGAACACAGCCGCAGATTGCTTTATCGAAACTGAAGTTGTCCGGAAACGTCTGACCGGTCCACCCAATTCGTGTGGCACGACCTTGTCCGTCGCGGTCTACAAGCGGATTCCCTTCCGAACAGAAGTCTTTCCCGTCCGGTGCCTTTGCCAACGGAATTCGTTCCGACCACGTGCGACCATAGTCGTGACTGAAACAGAGGGACGAACCTGACTCCGCCATCAATCCCCCGTCATTATAACTGAGAGTACCACCGCCCAAGTCTGTCAGCATAACGGGACGACCATAGCCAATCGCCTGATAATCACTCCATGTTGCCCCACCGTCTCCACTGATAGCAGCAATAGTCTCTTCACCGTTTTGGAAGGTGGTGCGGTCGGTCTTCGCCGCGCCCAGCAGCAAGATCTCGCCATTATCCATTTTCGCTAGACCGAAAGGGACAACCTTGGCGTCGCCAAATCGTGGCAGGAACTGATATTCCGCCGGAAGTGACAGGTATCCGCCCTTGCCATCTCCTACAAGCACCCGGTGCTCTGTCCAAGAAAATGTCTCGAAACTATCATTGGCTTTATCAATCATGAAAAACGCTCCCATTGCCGGTGCCGGCGGTAGTCTTTGGTATCTTAAAAAAGCGAGTTGTAGCACAAGATCCCAGATCTGCAATCAAACCAACTATTTTGTTCATTTACCCCCAGTTTTTTCTGATTTAAGAGTTGAGTGTGTTTGAGAGGTAATGTTTGTGAGAATGTTTGTGATTATGCGCCTTGCAAGGCATCTGTCTGACAAAGTGGCAGTGTGAAAAAGGGATTGAGAGTCCACCCCAGCCAAGCTTGAGCAATCACGCGCTTAATCACGTTAATCAACGAATAGATTTTTTTGTTTGTGTTGAATGCTTTGGTCCATCGGTCACCGGATTTTTGGTAGATGATAAACAGCAGTCCATAACTCAGACAAGCCAACAGCCATAACAGATTGATTCGTGCTTTTGTCGGTTTTTTGAGAATCAGCTTGCCAAATCCAAAGCCGGTCTTGATGTCTCTAAAACCGTGTTCAATCTGCATTCTTCGTTTATAACACCGGTGGATTTGACTGCCCGTCAGATGGCTTGAAATCAGATACATCGGTTCAGCAAACCGTGCATCTCTGACCACATATAGGTTCAGTCGAATTGGCTCGGTTGGGTAATAGAGAATCTGTGGATAGAACCCAGTTTTCTGCATCTGTTCCATCGTTTTGACCTGACCCCAAACGGTAATGCGAACGTTGCGACAGACGCGCATCACAAACGGTATGCCTTTTGCTTTGAGAAATTTTATCACATATCTCGCACGGGCGAACCCCCGGTCGAATATCAACACCGGTTCGCACGCTGGGGGCAGTGCTTTTCGTGCCTGACGATAGACCGTGCGGCAAAATCGTTGGATAATCTCATTATGGCTTTTATATTTCATATCCTGAATCTCAGCATCGGTATAGATGTGCCAATAGATAGGTATCGCACGCTGTCGAAACGGCACCGCAGCGACAATCGCTTTGAAAGTACCAAGCACCTGGGTTTCATCAATTAAAATTAACGGACGCACAGTGCCGGGGTGACAGACACGCCTCACCACGAAGACTAACCAACACCGCATCACCGCACCTATGGGAAATGTACGTGCCAAGAATCGAAGCAGTCGTTTCTGTTTCGTCTTTTGATGCTTGACTGACACCGGCAACCGTGAAGCGATTTCGTTGATGCCAAAGGACTGCGCCAAGGCTATAGCTATGATGGTGAGCATCAGGTTTTTTAACGCCGGTTTTTTCAAAACAGGCTTGAAAATCTCAGTGATAGTGGTTATCATGGGGGTGGGATTCACCCGTTTTTGAGAGTGTTTTCCTTTCATAATACCTCCTTGCCCTAAACAGTGAGTGTTTTCGGTAGGGAGGTATTTTATCATATCTGACCTGACTTTCTCACTCCTATCGCTCGCAAAACCAATGACAATAACCCCTCAAAAAAAACTGGGGGCAAGTGAAAACTATTTTGCGATTGATTTGCCCTTTGGAGTGTGTTATGATGTGTCCCTCTGAGAATTAAAATCTCTATCAATTACGGTTGCGATTAAACTGCTACCATTGGGTGAGGAAATCACAATGCCAATCGACATTGACGAGTGCGTCGCGGAAATTCTGGACATCGGACACTGCATCCTACCGGACCATTTTCCTCGGAGGGAACTTGAAGAATGCCGCCAAGCATTTGAACCGTTGTTGGAAGATGTCGCCACCCGTATCCCCGAAGGCAACCGCGGACCCAATCGGTGGGCGATTGGATTGCCCTTTGCACCGCCATTCTATCACTCGGCTTTCTTCAACGATGACACTGTGATCGAGATTGTCAGCCGCATCTTGGGCGAAGACATGCACATCTCCTATTACGGCACGGACACGCCGATACAGGGATTAGAATATCAGCACGTCCACGCTGACCTGCCTTTTCTGTTCAAAGAGGAGCCAGCACATCGCCACCCGCCGGCACTGCTGTCCGTGCGATTTACGTTCGTCGATATGACCCCGGAGAACGGTCCCTTTGAAGTTGCAGAGCGCACCCAACATCTGCCCCGAACCGAGACGCTGGAAAGAGCCAATGCAGGCAAAATCTCTCTTAAACTTTTGCTGCTTAAAGCCGGTGACGTGCTAATCTCCGACCCACGTACCATTCACCGTGGCACACCGAACCGCACTAGCACCTCCCGCCCCTTTGCCGTTATTGTTCACAATCGCCACTGGTATAACATCAGTAGAGAGCGATTGGAAGCAAACGAAGACACACCAATGTTGACCGAGTCGTTCTATCAAACGTTGTCGCAGCGAGAGCAAGAACTACTGCGAAAAGTCTACCGGACACCTTCTGATAGCCCCCTATCTCCGTAGGTGAGGCATCCCCGATAAATCGGGATCCAAAGCGACTTGCCTCGCCAAATATGCCACTAGGCCCTCACCACGATATATCATATTGGCGGGTTCAAAAAGACGGGCCAATCTACAATTTTTTCTGTGTCTGCTCGGATAACGCCTTGAAATACTGTTGAATCAGTTCTCGATACTGCGGTGGCAAACTTTCCTGCTCTCCAGATCTGAGATTTGATTCGATCTGCTGTATGGTTTCCAGCAACTTGGGGTCGAGTGGAGGGGCATCATCTCCGGCGGCTGTTGGTGTTTTTGCAACCTGACTCTTCCGCCTTTTGCTAACCTCCCGCTTCTGCAACGATTTGGAGCTTTCGAGCATCCGTGTCAAGATCTCCCGCTGTTTGTCTAACACCTGCTGATTTAGGTTGCCCCGCTGAAGTTCGCCCTCTACCTCCTTCATCTCTTCAGCAATGCTGCTGAGATCGCCAAGCACTTCCGACAGCCTTTCCATCATATCTGCCACCCGTTCTGTGGCTTCACGAATCATCTGCTGCTCATACGCCATCCGTCTGAGCATCTGTTCATTACTTGGGGTGCGTCCTTGTCTCCGCATCTGTTGGTTCAGCTGCTGCGCCATCTCATTCAGTTGCCCTTGACTTTGTGCCAGTTGCTCAAGCTGTTCCAGCATATTTTGCATCCCGGCTTCACCCATCTGTTGGTTCATTTGGTCCATCGCTTCAAGCAGATCAGCAACCGCCTGATTGAGGTCTGCCAATCCCTGCTTCTGGATCGGGACAGCGAGGTTCGGCTTCCGGTCTTCCAACGCCCGCGCAGAACGTTCAAAGGCATCGGCGGCAGCATTAAGCCGCCAGACAGTTTTGGGATCAATCTGCATCTGGTTCGAGCCTAATTCCCAAAGCCGATCAGCAAGCAAATTAAGCCCCGATGCAAGCCCTAATTCGTTCGCTGCGAGTCCTTGCAACTGCTTAACCTCGCCCGGCAAATACTGTCCATGTCCAGACTGCAAAATTTCGTCGGTTCCATCCATCACTTCCTCATGTGTCCTTGAGAGATAAAGACCATTCCGCACCGCCTCACGTATCGCAGTCAGCGTCTCCTCTGCATTTCCACCTTCCATAAACTCTAACGCATTGTCCAGTCCTTGGTGCAATTCGGTCAGTCCTTGCTGCGCCGCTGCCCCCGATTCCATTGCGCGCTGCATCTGATTGTCGCGCATCTGTTGGGTGGCAGATCGGAGATCTTGCGCGATCTGTACATCTCGTGCGAATTGGTTCAGCCGCTTGATTTCATCAGCAACCCGTTTGAGATTCTCTAATTCTGACATCTCCTGTCCAAGTTCCTCCAGTGTCTGATGGAGGTTATCCATCCCCTCTGCAATACGCTCTTCTTGCGTGGCGAGTTGTTTTGGATCGGGATCCGATCGGGACGCATCGATACCCTGGACCTCATCTAGTGCACTGTTCTGATTAACTTGGTCAGCAAGATCTCCCAACTGCTCCATTAGACGTTCTTGGCGGTCAGCGAGTTCTTTTGTCTGATTTACTGCCGCTTCTAGCTTCTGCTGAATGATCATCTGTTTATAGAGATCTTTCAACCGATCAAGCTGCTGAAGAAACCGTTCTTGATTAAAGTTTGCTTCCATCAATTTCTGTTCCTGCTCAGATAGTTCTTGCATCTCTAACGCTTCCGCTAACTTGCGTAACAACTCCTTGTGCTCCGCCGAGAGAGCCTGATCCATCAACTCTTGCAATTCCTGAAACTTCTCAATCGTTTGCATGTCGAACAGTTGTTGCTTCTGCATCTGCTCAGTGGTTTGCTTCATCTCCTCAATCAGATCTGTTGCCGTTTTCTCAATCTCTTTCTGGGTTTCGAGCACCCGCTCCATCAGTTTCTCATCTTTCAGGGTTAGCTCTTGGTTTTTCCGTATCTTGTCTAGCAGCTCATCAGTTATCGCAGTTTGCTCTGCCTGAGCATCGTGTAACGCTTCAAGTCCTCGCATCTCGACCTCCTGCTCAAATTCGACCGCATCGTAAAGTTCCGCTAGGGTGGGAAAACGGATCGAATAGATATTGGATTTACCAATGTTGGGTCCAGAAACGTTATCCGCATCAATTGCCTCGGCGTGATAAGAGATGATGTCCCCCGGATACAGCCCAATCGGATCGATGTCCCAAGGAAATTCGATAAAAACCGGTGTCTCCGTTGGATTCCACGTTTTCAAAGGCGTTACTACGGCATCGTCCGTACCTTCAACCCGATAAACAAGCTGAATCTTCTGCACACCGTAGTCATCTTTCGCGTCGAGTTGCAGAGAAACAATCATTGAGTCATCAAGCACAACATCTTTCCCCGGCGCAACAATCTCGATTTGTGGTTCAGCGTCCTCAACCGCGTGAATTGTGTACGCAATCGGTTGTGAGTTTGAAATGTTATCGATGTCAATGAGCTCAAGATGATACTTCTCGCTACGCTGAACGATAAAGCTACCGGATAACCGGGTGCCTTCTGAAACCGTAAGTTTGACTGGCTCTGATTCTTCAAAGACCAATCTCGCTGAGGCGATGGGTTGATTTGCATCTCCCTCAAAATGAACCATTGTTCCAATAAGGGTAGTGACATCGCCAAGATTTTCCTCAAGTACCTGTGGGGAAAGTTGCGTGTATTTCGGGTAGTTGAGTTTAAGTTGAAAGCGGCTCAAAATTGGTGCACGAGTAACAGTGATATGAAAACGTTCTGATTGTTCTTCTTTCGCTGCAATGTAATATTCCATTGATTGCGTGACATTTTTGAACGTGAAACGGTAGGCGATTTCGGTCTCATTTCTTGTCATCATAAGATTACGCCACGCGCTCACCGATGCTGCCGTTTCACCGCCACCTCCCACGCGATAATAGAGGTGCACCGGTGACCCAAAGTACCCCGTCACTTTCGCGGCGATCGTAACCTCCGTCCCGGATTGTATTCGTAGGTTCCCCGGCTGGACCTCATCAATCTGGACGACAAGAATATCCTGCGGCGTTTTGGGCAGTTCGTCGAATGCCTGTGCAAAATCCTTCGCTGCAGATGGGAAGATAAAAAGGGTAATGAACAACAGCACGAAAGCGATAAGGGCAAAACCACCATACTGCTTAAGTTTCATAAACTCCCGCGAGAAGACTTTTCTGCTTTCGATCTCGTCCATCAATTGATGTGTGTTTTCAATCAACTTTTCTATGAACCCCAAGGCATATCCGAAGCGGTTGTTCTCTATTTCTGGCTTGAGTTGGACAACACTCAAAATACGGTTTTCAAATCCGGGATAGCGGTTTTCAACATAAGCAGCCACACGAGCGTTTGGTAGCTTTTGCAATACAGGCTGAATCAAATATCGAAACGCTGCATACACACCGATCCCTAACCACAACAACACCAGTCCCATACGGAAAAGGCGCGGTAAAGGCAGAACCTGATCAATTATAAAAACAAAGGCAAGAGCGAGGGCAATCGTACCCGACCACCGAAGTAAACTGTGGGAGAAAAGCAGCAATCGCCACTGCATTCGCAATGAGTGAAGCCGTTTAATAATGTCTTGATAACTTTGTTCTGTGTTTAAGTTCGACACGGTTTTACCTCCATAAGCGTGATGCGTGAATAAACCCCTGAATAGATGAGGTAGAGGCTAAACCAACCCCCATTCCCTTAATACCTCCAGAACCGGAGGCATTGATTCTTTCCAGAGCCAATCCACCTTCAGCCACAAGCCATGCAGCACGGTGCTGCGAAAAATACCGTCCTGACTGATAGGTGCCAAGTAGTAAATACCATCTTCACCGCGCAAATAGAATTCAGATTGGTGCCGCTGTGGGTCTATTAGCCAATATTCGCACACCCCACCTTCTTCGTATTCATAGAATTTATCCCCTCGATCCGTGCCACGACTGCCGGGGCTAATAATTTCTACCACCAAATCTGCGGGACCATTTAGATACGTCTCCTCCAATCGAGACAAATTTTCGTTTGCAACGAACAAAATATCGGGTGCTCTGCTCGGCAATTCAGGGGCCGTTTTCATCTGAAATGGGTCATAAGCGATAACGCCTAACCGATAAAGGTCAGCAAAGTGTGAGATCAATGATAGCAAGAAACGTCCTAAATTCTGATGTTCAATCGATATCGGTGTCATGAGAACTACCTCTCCATTGATCCACTCTGCATGGGTATCTTCGTCCAACCATTCGAGAAATTCCTCATAGGTCATCTTCATCGTTAGTGCCTTCGGATCTAACGAGAAGTCAGAGGCTTCCAAACGCTCGGTCTTAATTTCCTGTTTCTGCCGTACCAGTTCAATCAGTGTCTTCAATTCGTCATTGGGTAGCAACACCTTGTCACCAATGGACTGGGTATGAATGGTTATCATGCACCTCACCTCCATTCTTTTTTACCCTTTTCATTCAGTGCGTCAATACATAAACCGCAATATTGACTGCCATCTTCGCAGCAAGCTCGCGAACCTGCGGCGTATCTTTGGGATGGACCTTCGGATCTTCTAGCCCATCCCCAATATCTGAACTATATACGTAATAAACGACCATTCGACCTTCGTGGAATAACCCCAACCCTTGCGCGGGTTCTCCATCATGTTCATGGATTTTTGGAAGCCCATTAGGGAAATCGTAAAAGCAGTGATAGATCAGGTGTGAATTCGGTATCGGTTGCAATGATTGATCAGGAAACACGCGACGTATTTCACGACGGAAGCTTTCATCCAACCCGTAATCATCATTCACAAAGAGAAAGCCTCCGTGCGTCAAATAGAAACGCAGCGCCTCGACCTCTTCCCTACTGAAGCGAATATTGCCGTGCCCCACAATGTAGAGCATCGGGTATTGGTACAGATTCCGATCCGTCAATTTCACAATCACACGTTCTTTTGCTGCCTCAATGTCCGTTCTAGTCCGAAGAATCTTCAGCCAGTTGGAAATTGTGGTCTGATCGCCGTACCAATCGCCACCCCCATCGTATTGGACTTGAGCGATAACGAACTTCTCACCAGCACTTTGAGCGGATCCGATTATAAGAAACGAGCTCAATAGGATGTAAAATACGAAACGCGATATGTGATTAATCTGATACCCGGCTATCTTTCCAATCATATCCTTTAAACTATGCAAATGGCTTTCCACGTTGGGGCTAAATGAACTGATGAATCTATCATGAACTTCTTAAGTATCACGTTTCGGGGTTCAGACAGGTACGGGAACGACAGGTTGTAACTCACGCTATACCAGTCCTCTCCGCATCCGCAAAAACCATTCCGTCCCCAAGAACCCGACCGCAAGGAGTAGGACTATCGGGTGATCCCACAACTCGCGTTCTTGAACCGCAAAGACAGACTCCTGAACCGGTTTGATCCTCTCCGGTAATGACGTAATATCGGCAATTGGGGTGTAATGCCCTCCGGTTTTGGCTGCGAGCTGTTTGAGCAAATCTTCGTTGAGTTGTGGATTCTCAAACTCCGCTAACGGAGATTCAACAAAGATTTCTGTTGAGTCTTCACCGAGCGAGACAGAGCGATCTACACCTGAAACACGAACGTGATACGCTCCTTTCTGATTTGCACGGAATTGGGCGCGATAGGTGCCGGGGTTCTGTGAAGTTACACTAGTTCGGACTTGAAAATGCTTTCCGCCCGGCGGCGTCACTTCGATTTTAAGCTCCGCAGCGACCAACGGCTGATAACTTTCATTGTAGGCATAGGCGATGATTTGGACTTCATTGCCAACTGAATAGGTCGTCAAATCTGTAGTGACATTGATCCGTTTGGTATCTGTCCGTGTCGCCATCCAGCGAATCGTCTGTCCCCAAAATCGAGGGTAGGTATCATCCTCATCTTTGAAATTCCATACACCAAATCCCCAATTCCACAGTCCTTCAGCAGCAATTAGCAGACTTTTTCCCAAGCCTGAACGTTGAAAAATCATGATTGGCAACCGCGTTTGATTCCTGTCTGAGTGATACTCAGCGAGTGTTGTTGCCCCACTTTTGAGCTGAAATCCACCCAACCAGCGCGATAACGGCGGTAAATCGCGCCATAAGGCTTCGACCTTTGCTTGTGTATCTCCCAAACGGGTGATCGGATGGTACATACCCTGTTGCGTCAATTGAAGACTAAAGTCCTCGTCTCGCACGTAACAACCGTTGGGAGGGATGACTATTGGCAGAAGTGCAGCAAGCTTAGTTTTCCTAAAACCATCGTGACCGAGCGAGTGGCGACCACCGAGAAATATAACCGCTTTCCCCGCTTTTTCAACAAAATCGACGATCGCTGTGTGCTGTTGTGGAGTTAGCGTGCTTGAGCGGAGATCGCCGATGATAAGTACATCGTACAATAGTAAGTCATCCAGCGTTTTTGGAAATTGAGACATGCGAGATCGCTGAGTTGTCTGTGGATAGTATCGATTGTAACGGGCTAACAGCGTTCCACGGAGTTGGTTCGGTGATTTGCTCGATAGGATAACACAGGTCGAATCAATGTTTGGATCGCGTTCTAGTGTGCGCTTGAGAAAAGCATATTCCCAGCCGGGCTGTCCTTCAATGTAAAGCAGGCGTAACTTGGTCTTAACCACTTTCAGTGGAAACGCTCGCGTATTGTTTTCGGCGGTCAACTCACCTTCAAGCACGGGAACGGAAACAACGTATTGGAAAATACCCTCCTCCTGAGCATTCAGAGCGAACTCAATTGTTTGTTTCGGCTCATCCGTTAGGGTAATCGGCACCGAATCCACAACCTGATTATCCGTCATGAGTGAAACGCGGGTCTGACTCCCTGAATAGCCTGCGTGATCCACAGTAACGCGAATCGGCACATTGTGCTCCGTGTAGGCTACAGGACTGACTTCAACTCTGGAGAGTTTGAGATCTCTTGGCGGTTCAGGATCGCCAACACCGACTGCATAGATGGGAATCTGTGTGTCAGTTACCTGCTCGACTAGGGAGGTTGACGCATTGTGTGCCCCATCGGTGAGCAGGACTACCCCCGCAAGCAGTTGACCACGCCATTCCTTAGAAGCATCATTAATTGAGGTCGCAATATCCGTTAATCCTCCCACTGCATCAAGTGAGCTAGCTTCACCGGAAATCTGGTAAGGTTGTTTATCAAAACGGTACAGGTGAACGTCAAATCGGTCAGCTAGGGTGGGAAGAAAGTGACTGGCTGGATCAAATAAGATACGGTTCACAAGATCTAGTCGTGTTGAAGCCTGTCCCCCCAATTCTACATCTTTAAGTTGCATGCTTTGAGAGGTATCCGCAAGAACCAGCAAATTTGTTGGTGGAGTGATATCTTTTCGCTCAATCAGTACCGGTTCAAGCAGACAAATCAACAACACGAGTGCTGCTAAAATTCGTAAACCGATGAGAAGTGCCCTAAGCTTTTGACTCAGGGGGCGATTCAAGCGGAGATACCCGTACGCTGTAATACCAGCCATGATGACTAGTCCAAGCGCAACCGCCCACCATGGCCACAGGTAAGTAAATCGCATCAAAATTCCTTCTTTGTTTCCAGTTATTTGAGGCATTATACCCCATACCGCAAACACCGTCAACTGAAATACTGGAGTGGACTGCGGTATAACAGGATTCCAGTCTATCGCTACTTCCAAATGACCAACTCCAAAATTTTACTTTTAGGGGTTGACAAGGAAATCTATCTTCTGTAGAATTAGCGTTGCCTCGCTCATCCAACTGCATGTGCACTTATTACTTTTAAGGTAAGAGCGTTTAGCTCTCCTGTAGGAGGGATCTCCGAATCCCGACACTCACCTTAAGATCAAACTACTGCTTCGTACCACGCGAGTAAGGGGGTGGAGTCAATTCAATCGTCACCCATATTAGATAGAATTTACGCGATAGCACTCAGTTTCAGAGGAGAAATGATTCCAGCAGAGATTGTCCTGAGTCCTGAAACCCATCAAAAGATTGTAGAAGAATCGAACTTCCAACAGGGACTTGAGGCAAAAAAAGATCCGGTATCTGCGCTTAAAGGAACTTTCTCAATTCCAATCACGATTCGAGAAGAAGACACAGACATTATCGTTGTAAAGGGACTATACCCAAACCCTTGCCCGATTTGTGGACGGCGCATTCCATTTCTGCGAGAGATGATTGAGCGTATTGAATCTCGTTCCATCAAACGTATCCGTTGTCCGTTGGGACACCGCTACGAGGGAGAAATCAAAGTATACTATCTGAACATCTTTCAGGAAAATCAATCGGAAGCTAAAGCAATCCAAGTATGCCCACAATGTGGGAGTGAAAATATACAGAATCTAAGTCAAACAGATATTTTCTGCCTCGATTGCGAATGGGATAACCTGAAATATATTCGCGATTCTTAGCGTGTGTGTTAATGGGAGAGGACGACAGAACAGTAGTGGGAAAAGATGTGTCGATCTATACGGAAATAAAAAAAGCCATGCTACCATTATATGACAGCATGGCTTTTTCGTGCCCCAATAACGGATTTCGGGGACAGGTTTGCGTAGTTACCTTGTGGTGATTAATGGTGGTGGTGATGGTGCCCATGTCCATGGTGGTGATGTCCATGGTCATCTGGCTCTTCCTCCACCTCTGTAATTAACGTTTCGGTGGTCAACAGCAATCCTGCCACACTCGCACCATTTTGGATTGCAGATCGTACCACCTTCGTTGGATCAACGATTCCTGCATCAAGCAGATCGCCATACTCTCCGGTCGCGGCATTCAAGCCGTAACTTCCCTCGCCATCTTTGACTTTCGCAGCAACGACGGATCCTTCCAAGCCTGCGTTTTCAGCGATGGTTCGGATCGGCGATTCCAGAACTCTTCGGACGATGTTCACACCGGTTTCTTGGTCGCCTGTAAGATGAAAATCTTCAAGGGCAGAACCGGCTCTTAACAATGCGATGCCACCACCCGTGACAATTCCCTCTTCAACAGCTGCACGGGTTGCAGACAAAGCATCTTCAAATCGTGCCTTTCTCTCCTTCATCTCAACTTCTGTCGCGGCACCGACATTAACAACGGCAACGCCGCCAGCGAGTTTTGCGAGGCGCTCTTCTAACTTCTCCCGATCATAGTCAGAAGTTGTTTCCTCAATCTGTTGTCTAATCTGTCCAATCCGTGCCTGAACGTCTTCTGCAGCACCTGTTCCGCCAACAATCGTTGTGTTATCTTTATCAACGATAACACGCCTCGCACTGCCCAACATACCAGCCACGACATTTTCCAAGCGGATGCCGATGTCTTCTGAAATTACCTGACCACCGGTAAGAATGCCGATATCTTCAAGCATCTCCTTGCGACGGTCTCCGAAGCCGGGAGCTTTCACTGCAATAACCCTAAGCCCACCACGCAGTTTGTTCACAACCAACACCGCTAAAGCCTCTCCTTCAATATCTTCAGCAATAATCAGCAGCGGACGGCCAAGTTGACCGACCTTTTCTAAAATTGGAACTAGATCCGTAACTGTACTAATTTTCTCAGTGTTAATCAGGACGAGCGGATCCTCCAGTTCAGCAACCATAGATTCGGGATCCGTCGCAAAATGAGGCGACAGGTAGCCTCGGTCAAATTGCATACCTTCAACAATATCGACCTCTGTTTCAGCACTCTTGCCATCTTCAATCGTAATTACGCCATCTTTTCCAACTTTGTCCATTGCATCGGCAACGGTCTTTCCAATGTCGCTGCGATTGGCGTTATCGTTGGCGGCAATTGATGCAACCTGTGCTATCTCATCATTTGTGCTGACCGACCTGCTTTGTTTCTGGAGCTCTCCAACGATGACTTCAGCGGCTTTGTCAATCCCAATTTTCAGCTGCATCGGATCGGCACCGGCAGCAACATTTTTTAGCCCTTCGTGAACGATTTCTTGTGCCAGTACGGTTGCAGTAGTTGTACCATCTCCCACTGCATCATTGGTCTTGGTAGCGACAGATTTCAGTAGCTGGGCCCCCATATTCTCATAATGATCTGGGAGATCGATTTCCTTAGCCACCGTTACACCATCACTGGTAACCACGGGCGCGCCAAAGGATTTCTGGAGAACAACATTCCTCCCTCGGGGCCCCAACGTGACTTTCACGGCGTTTGCTAGTGCATCTGCTCCCTCCTTAAGGGCATTCCTTGCTTCTACATCGAAGATCAGCTGCTTTGCTGCCATAGTGTTCCTCCTTAATTAATGTGTGTGCTGCGATCGATTTTAAGAGACAAGCGCGTGCTTCGCCTCATCTTGAGACAGAATCTGTGCACTTTGTTGTCAAGCATCCAATCGTAGAACAGATTCTCGGTGACTCCTACTAAAAACAGGACCATGATATAACAATTTCAAAAAGCCAGAGCTTTTAGCACTCTCGTATGGTGAGTGCTAAAAACAGGCGAAATTATATCATTACTGTATCCCAAAGTCAACCTGAATCTCAGTTGGATTTAGGTTTATTGCTTGCCTTGACTAGTAATCCGTGATAAAATGACCCCGTTAAATTGCCCATCACAGTGCATCAAGCCTTGCGTGTGCCACAGATTGGGCAGCTTTTGCTTACAACAAGTTTGGAAATTCACGAAATAACTCGAAAATCCCTCCATGCTGCCTCAATAGTAACTGATATATTGCCCTGATAGTCATCAGAATTGAGGTATTAATTCAATATGGAGCAACCGAAAAAACGTAAGGCATCGAAAAAAGTTATCTCACTAATCATTTGCTTGACCAATGGTATAATCTTTGCGCTCATGATAATGATGATACACCCAATTTCCGGTTTGAATATGGTGAATTCTAAAAATAGGTAGGCATTTACCAATCCTGGTCTCGGAACGGACAACTCCGACCATCGTGAAGTTTCCAAAGTTCCTCTGAGAACCAGAGGGAGACGGCGGTGAGGGGCAGAGTTTTGACCCGATTCTCCCGATTCTCGGCGTTGCCAGGACCCGCTTCCTCACACACTCGCTCCCTCACATACCCGCTTCCTCGCTTCCACCTGATATGGAAAGGAGAATGAAAATTGAATAACGTGTTTCTGAAAGACATGAATTATCGCAAGGCAAGGGTTATCTTGACCACGATTGGCATCACCGTGCTAATTGCCCTTATTTTGATGTTGGGGGGAATCATGAATGGTATGCGCATCCAAGCGCAGCAATACCCTAAATTTACAGGAGCCAATATTTGGATCTCCGCCGAAGGCTCCGGCAGCGCATTTATCGGTTTTTCGCTGCTTGTTCCAGAACACCTTGCCTACCTCGATGGCGCACAACCCTTGAAACCTAATTCGGTATCACCACTTGTTTTTGCACATGCACGACCTGTAATTCGTGGAAAACTGGGCAAAGCGGTGGTTGTCGGATACAAGGCGGATAAATTGGGAGGACCGACGCAATTTGAGTTAACCGAGGGCAGACTGGTGACTGCCAGTCAATATGAAGGATGGGCGGAGGCGGATATTCCACCGCGTGAGGTGGTCGTTGATGAAAAGATGAATCTCGAAATCGGGGAACGGATTTTAATCGGGAACAAAGAGCTCAAAGTGGTTGGAAAGGCAAAAAGCCTGATGTTTGTTCTCGACACACCGCTGCTGTTTATGGATCTTCGGACTGCACAGGAAGTACTGCTCAAAAATTCACTTCACGTCAATATGATGATAGCCCAAGCCGCAGATGGATATACGCCTGAAAAAGCCGCGAAAGAACTCGAAAACTTCGATGAACAACTCAAAACGATTGATGTGCGTACCCTTAAACAAACACTTCGCGATATTATTGCTACCTATGTGGATGAACCGATGAAGGCTGTTCAGTTTTTGCGGGTGATGCTCTGGATTGCCGCGGGCCTTATTGTCGGAATGATCACATACGTCACAACACTCGAAAAGACGCAAGAGATTGGTGTCCTTAAGGCAATCGGTGCGTCCAATTTTTACATTTCGTCGCTGATAATCAAGCAGGTTGTTCTGATGTCGGTGGTAGGTGTGATTTGTGGACTGATTTTGTCGTATATCTTTGCTGTTGCTGCGCCAATCTTCGTGTCAATTCACCCGGTCGAATCAGGTATTGTCGCGCTAATCAGCTTTGTTGTGTGTTGCGCCGGCGGTTACCTCGCTGCGCGAAAAGCGATCGGCGTTGACCCAATGGTCGCATTTAGGGGAGAGGTCTAATCCGCGAAGGTGCACACAAATTGCTAGTAGTAGGCATTAAGGTAGTAGGCATACTCCGTATGCCGTAACCGTCGTATGCCGTAACCGTTGTGCAAATCAAGGGAAACAGGCACGTGAATTGCTACAGAAATAGGGAGGAACTTAATGGGAATTGTTGTCGAAGGAAAAGGATTAACAAAACATTTTGGCGAGGGAGATGCAAGGGTTGTGGCTGTTGACCAAGTTGACATTACCATCGAAGAGAGCGAATTGGTGATGTTCATGGGTGATAGTGGTTGCGGTAAGACGACGCTAATCAGCCTACTCGGTTGTATCCTCACACCGAGCGAAGGTGATGTTTGGATTGATGGGGAACAGATTGACTACGAAAATCACGATCTGTCCCAACTTCGCAGCGAGAAAATTGGCTTTGTGTTTCAACTGTTTAACCTTATCCCATATCTAACAGCGGTAGAAAATGTGATGGTCGCCATGGATATTGCGGGAATGACGGGCAACGCAGCGGAGAAACGCGCGGCAGAACTTCTCACTCAGGTTGGGTTGGAACAACGTTTACACCACCGACCCGCACAGCTTTCAGGCGGCGAAAAGCAGCGCGTCTCCTTTGCACGCGCCCTTGCTAACAATCCCAAAATCATCTTTGCCGATGAACCCACCGCGAATCTTGACAGCCGGCAGAGTGCCAATCTGATGAACCTTGTGCGAGAACTACGCCAAGAACACCAAACCACGATCGCAATCGTAACACATCACGAGGGATTAAAGAAAGATGCGGATCGGGTAGTTCAGATGCAAGATGGGCAGATTGTGTCGGTGTAGTTTAGGGAACGAGATCATGATACCTCAGAGCCATCGCCGCAGATCAATCCATGCTTTACTCATTTCGGTGATTATCTATCTCTGCATCGCTATCACGTGGACGTTCATATATTATCAGCAGGAGGGAGAAGGATTTGAAGATTTGGTAGAGATTGAACTCCTTGATGAGAAAGATCTCCTCAAATCACGCCGAGAAACGCTTAAGCCGCCCCCACCGAAACGGATCAGGGTGCCACGACAGGTTCAGTCATCAATCGCCCATCAACCCCAAACAATCAAGCTCACAACCTCCGCCAATCCGATTAGTGAAACCCGCCATCCATCAGCACAACCCCTGCTTCACAGTGCAACCCCCGACCAACACAATCCCCAAGACCAACTTCCCGCTGTCACAACAGCCACAGAGCGACTCAATAGCCGTGAAACACGGATTAATGAAGAGGTTTCGACGCGCTTTCAAACAAGCGACGGAGCAGGTGTAAGAAGCGATCGGCAGCGAGCCAAAGGGAGCAGTAAGGAGGGCATCCATGCGCTGGAATCTACCAGCACGTCAGATATCGGAACTGTTAGCGATCGTCTCGGTCAGCGCGGCTCGGGCCATGGGGATGGCTCAACCACGAGCGATGCCGCCTCCGATAGTCCCTTTGCTGATGCTTTGCGCCATATCGCTGAACATATCATTGATACGCGCACGAGAGATCAGGTTGATGTCGTTTTTGTGCTGGATACAAGTGCGAGTATGCAAGATAACACTCAGCAGGTTGCGGACAATCTATTCAGTATGACCGATGCGTTTGATGAGATCAATATCGAATATTTTCTTGGCATGACTGAGTTTAGTGTTAGGTACGAGGGGCAAGTGCTGAAACGTCGTCCGCTTGTACCAGATGTCGGGATGCTTCGACATCAGATGAGAAACATTCGATTGAGTGGAGATGAGCACGCACTCGATGCAATAATGGACACCTTCAATTCCATGGAATTTCGTTCAGATGCCGATAAATTTCTGGTACTGGTAACGGACGAACCCGCCACGACCCAGTTAGGAATGGATTTCAGCCTTGATGAAGTGCGTCAGAAGGTTATCGACACCTGTCAGTTATATGAATTACATGTCAATGTACTAGGGCACACGGAGAAATATCAGACGCGTCTTGCAGAAGAAACCGGTGGGCTATGGCAAGAGATTCCCGGCGGGGTCAGACAGAGAACTAGTTTGCAGGCTTCACCTACTAGCAAGGGAGGTCTCGTTCAAACTTTCCGCACAATTGCCACCGATATCCGCCGAAATGCAGGCGCGCTGTTATTCAGCGTTGGACTCGAGTTCCAAGTCGCTCTGGACGATCACGGCGACATTCTCACCAAAAAACTGCGTCAAGAATTTCAAAAGCACAATGTTATCCTTTCTGACACTTGGCGACTACGTGAAAGTGCTACCACCCTCGTAAGATCCCCGGGCGAGATGTGGGTGATAACAGATCATGACTACGGACGAATATACACCGTACGGAAAGAGGGGGACAAGCTCAATATCTACCTCGGCGGCCATCCAGAAGCTACTGCACGACCAATAGTAGACATCGTCATCATGCTCGATTACAGTCGTAGTATGGGAGGTAAATCTGAAGCGATAATGCTCGGTATCAGCACCTTAATTGGGAGATTAAATCTTCTACCGATTGACTATCAAATCGGACTCATCCGCTTTGCGGAGGCAAAGGATGCAATCAAATCAGTTGACGGTACAGATATCATCCAGATGCCGATTAGGGAGACCGGGATCCGAAACCTGCTAACAGAACCCTTCGGCGGAGATGAACACCTTACGGACGCCATTGCGAAAGGGCTGCGACAATTTCACTTTCGCCGTGATTCCCGTCGCTTTATCCTTGTTTTAACTGATGAACCAACCACCGGCACTATCCCACCGGAACGTGTGATAATGCTTTGCCAATCACTGGGGGTGCGGGCGTATGTCATCGGTGTACCGGGAAAAAGCGACTTTCAATGGAAACTGACCAAACAAACTGGCGGTCAGTTTTTCCCGATGCCAAAACATCTGCGTGAGTCCAATCCAGACCAATAGGTTTTACGTAATGACATCAATTCCAAAATCCCGAACATTACCGCAGCAAGCAATGGAACGACTTGTGTCAAACCAATTTAGTGCTTGCATTTCTAAGTGAGGTGTGCTAAAATCAGTTTTATATCTTCAAATGGTTTTGACAAAAACAGTAACAGATAAATTCTCCACTCTAGACGTGCGTGTAAGCACATTTAACACCCAATCTTAAAACAATATTGTAAGGAAAGAGACAATGGCAGATGTTCTAATTATCGGTGATGGTCCCGGCGGTTTAAGTGCCGCACTTTTCCTAGCCAAAAACGATATGAATGTAACTGTTTTTGGTCAGAATAAAACCTTGATGCATGATGCGATGCTATACAACTACTTAGGCATCCCTCAGATAACCGGAACTGAGTTTCAAGAGATTTCGCGTAAACAGGTCGAAGGATTCGGCGGCAAAATTCTTGATGTCGAAGTAACTGAAATCGAGACTAGTGGTGCCGAATTTTCCGTGAGTACAGCAACAGGTGATAAGCATCAGGGAAAATATCTTATCGTTGCTACCGGTTTGGAGAAGGCGTTAGCCGAAACACTTGGGCTTGATACCGATAGCGATAATGATGACGCTATCGTTGCCGATCGAGAGGGGAAGACAGCCATTGAGAATCTCTATGTTATCGGGTGGCTGACTCGCGGTCAGCGAACACAAGCAATTATTTCCGCTGGCGAAGGTGCCGCAGCAGCATTAGGCATCATCTCGACCGAAATCGGTAGAGATTTTCACGACTTTGATGTTGTCAAAGAAGATGGAGATGACGAATAAAACATCGCAACTCGTCGGTAACTAAGATGCTCAGAGACACTGTCTCTGGGCTTTTTTTTAGAGCGGACAAGTTTTCACAATATCTAAGGAGAACTGGAATGCAATGGTCCAGAATGATTACCACTGAGACTCAAAAAAGACTGTGCTGCCTCATTTGTTTACTATTTACTTTGTGTGCAGCGACCTTATATGCAGCCGGATTTGAAGATGTCGGACAAAAAATCAGAGAGCATGTCTTGTCCAACGGTATGAAGTTCATCATCCTTGAGCGGCATGAAGCACCGGTGTTTTCCGGATATATCTATGTCAACGTTGGCAGTGCTGACGAAGTATATGGAAATACTGGAATTGCCCATGTCTTTGAACACATGGCGTTCAAGGGAACAACGACTCTCGGCACAAAAGGGTATGATCAAGAAAAAGCACTTATGGACAAGATGGATGAGGTATTCGATCAACTCAGAGCCCAATGGGCAAAAGGAGATCATGGGGATGCGGAAAAACTCGGTGAGCTAGAAGCCGAATTTAAGCAGCTTCAAGAGGAAGCCTCTCAATACTCTGATGGTGAGGAATATACGAAAATCTTAGAGCAGGAGGGGGCAGTCGGTGTCAATGCCGGCACCTCCGCTGATTGGACTGCCTATTTCTATAGTCTGCCTTCAAATAGGATTGAGTTGTGGATGGCACTCGAATCGGAGCGATTTATTGATCCCGTGATGCGAGAGTTTTTCAAGGAAAAAGATGTCATCAAAGAAGAACGGCGGATGAGAACTGAGAGTAGTCCAATTGGTAGGTTGATTGAGGAACTCCAAGGACTGGCGTATCTAGCGCATCCCTACGGTCATCCAATCATCGGTCACATGTCAGACATTAACACAACAACGCGAGCAGAAGCCCTTCAGTTTTTTAAGGAATACTATACCCCTGGCAATATGGTCGCTGCGATTGTTGGTGATGTAAATGCCGATGAAGTTATCCAGATGGCGGAAAAATACTTTGGTGAAATGCCTGCTCGCCCAAATCCGCCCCGCGTGGAAACTGCCGAGCCAAAACAGCTAGGGGAACGACGCATCAAAATTGTAGAACAGACGCAGCCATTCATCGCTATTGCCTACCACAAACCGGAAGTCAGACATCCAGACAATGCTGTATTTGGTGCAATAACGGACATCTTGGCTTCAGGGCGAACGTCACGTCTATATAAGAAATTAATTCGAGATGAAAAGGTTTCCATCTCTGCCGGCGCGTTCCCAGGATTTCCGGGCGACAAATACTCAAATCTTTTCCTCTTTTACTCATTTCCTGCACAAGGACACACCAACGCGAAAAACGAAGAGATGATTTTGGAGGAAATTGAGCTGCTTAAAACGGAGTTGGTTTCGGAGGCGGAGCTGAAGAAAGTCAAAACGCTTGCAAAGGCCGGATTAATTCGTTCGCTTCGTTCTAACAGCGGGTTAGCTGGAATGTTATGCAGTGCTGAATTCCTGCTGGGCGACTGGCGGGAATTGTTTAAGTCACTTGAGCGGATTGAAAAAGTCACGAGCGAAGATATCAAACGGGTTGCAAATGAATATTTTGTGGATTCCAACAGATCCGTGGGAGAGATTGTGACATCGACAGACGATGAAGAAAAGGAGGAAAGTCAGTGAAAAAGTACCCGTTGTATTGGCTAATATGGAGTTTTGCCCTGATTCTTTTGATTACTGCTACCGGAGAAGCACGAAATAAGCCCCATGAAGGGCTCGTTTATCCACCCCTAAATCAACCACAGCCGCCCGTCCCTGATCGATTTGAATTAGATAATGGGATGATTGTTTACCTCCTAGAAGATCATGAGCTGCCAATTATCGACATTTCCGTGCGGATTCGCACCGGCTCGCTCTACGAACCCGCGGACAAAGTTGGGTTAGCAGCAATTACGGGAGCGGTCATGCGAACAGGGGGCACCACAAGTAAAACCGGAGATGAGCTTGATGAAATTCTGGAGAATTTAGCCGCGTCCGTTGAAACGGGCATCGGTGACGATGCCGGTTCAGCGTCCGTGTCAGTGTTGAAGGAAGACCTTGATACAGGGCTATCCATCCTCGCGGATATTCTCATGAATCCTGCGTTCCGAGAGGATAAAATCGAGTTAGAGAAGGTGCAACATCGCAGTGGCATTGCCCGACGGAATGATGATCCGCGAGGGATCACGAGGCGAGAATTCAGTAAACTTATCTACGGTGCAGACAGTCCGTATGCACGCACAACCGAGTATGATACGATTAACAGTATCAACCGTGATGATCTCGTCGCTTTCTATCAGAAATTTTTCCGACCAAACAACATCATTCTCGGTGTGCTTGGAGACTTCGATTCCGAAACGATGCTGCCAAAGATTCAGGAGGCTTTCAAGGGTTGGGAACCTGCGGAGATCGACTTTCCTGAAAAACCAAAAATCCCTGAAACCTATGGGAAGAGAGTCGCCCTAGTAAACAAGGAGGACGTGAACCAAACCAATATCCGCATGGGTCACATCGGCTGGTTACGCAAGAACGAAGACTATCCTGCTCTGGTCGTGATGTCCCAAATTTTGGGGATTGGGTTTTCCAGCCGGTTGATAAACAGCATCCGAGTTGAAAAAGGGTTGGCATATTCTGTCGGCAACAATTACGGCGCGGGTTACGATGTCCCCGGTGTCTTTTTGATTGCATGTGGAACCAAGTCGGAAGCCACTATAACAGCAATCGAAGCGATTCTAATTGAAGTTGAAAAGATGCGAGCCGAAGAGGTCTCCGACGAAGAGCTAAAACAAGCGATTGACGGTTTTATGAACTCTTCTGTGTTTGATTATGATACCAAGGGAGAAATTCTGTCTCGAGCACTCCGATATGAGTACTATGACTATCCACAAGATTTCGTTGAGCAACTCATGGCAGGGATTCGGGAAGTCACAAAAGCAGATGTCAAGCGCGTTGCCACTGAATACCTCCATCCCGACAAATTCACACTCATCGCCGTCGGCAAAGCCAGCGATTTTGATAAACCGTTGAATACACTTGGAGATGTCACGGAGGTCGATATTACCATTCCACCGCTCTCTCCTGAGCCTGTCCCCGAAGCAGGTGAAGCGGAAACTGCAAAAGCCAAAGCAATCCTCTCTGACGTTATTGAAGCGCACGGCGGTCTTGAGAAATTACAGTCCGTGAGAAGTCTCGTCACCCAAGGACAATACACCCTCAACACCCCTGGGGGAATGATGCAGGCAAATATAAAACACTCTCGCGTGTTACCATACAAAATTCGACTCGACATAACGCTTCAACCTATGGGTATGCAGATGAGCCAAGTCTTCGACGGCGAATCTGCTTGGATGGCGATGCCTCAAGGGGTTCAACCCCTGCCCGGTTCTCAGGTCGAAGAATTCAAAAAGGACGCACTTCGGAATACCATCAACCTGCTGATCCATTTTTCCAGGGAGGACATGTCTGCTCAATATCTTGGGACAGAAGATGTAAACGGAAAATCGGCAGACGTAATACGAATCACCATATCCGATGCAAATGCCTTAAAACTCTTTGTTGATCAGGAAACGAAGTATATTGTTAAGAAATCGTATCAGAGTTTGGGGCAAGCGGGCCCGGTGGAAGCGGAGGAGTTTATTGATGACTATCGAGATATCTCCGGAGTTAAAATTGGCTTTCGTACTGTAGTTCACCAAAACGGTGAACCCTTCCTTGAAGGCACTCTCAGCGAAGCCATCATTAACGCTGAAGTGGAGGAATCATTATTTGAAAAGTAGCTCAGCAACATCCTTACTGGATAGTCGCAATAGTGCGTGACAATAACAATCGTGGTTTAAACGTGAAACAAGACGATACGGATCTTATCTAGCAACATGAGGATTGTAGGAACCAAATCCATAAAGGAGCTAACCAATGTCAGATGATCTTGTTATACTCCACGTATTTCCTTCTGAGACTGAAGCAAACATCGTCGGGTCAATGTTGGAGGCCGGAGGAATCTTCTCTGCCGTATTCAAGGACGATGCCGGCGGGATGCATCCTCACTTACAATCCACCCGAGGGGTAACGCTGAAAGTAAGATCTTCAGAGCTCAAGGAAGCTCAGACCATCCTCGCGGCATCAGACAACTAAAACGTGGACGCACCGATAATCGGATATAGCAGCGAGCATACAATTGGAGACGATTGAGGGTTGGAGTGACTGTGATGGATCCGCCTCGAAGCCATCGTAGTGAACCCAGAAGATTTGACCCACACTTACATATAAAGCAGTAATGGTGTAGCATTTTTGCAACGACGGTGTGGCACAGTTTCAACATCTTCTTTGTGAGCACGATGCTCTCTTTGAAATTACAGCGCATATTAAAAGCCGATGCGGAATTGACTGTGAAAAGCGTTCGCCAAAAAACTTGGCTTCTCTCAGCACTGTGTGCCGCCTTTTTGTATGAGTTCTGTGGGTTGGACAACAATCAACAAACGGTTTTCACGTTTCACGCATCACGTTTTACGTTCTTAGCGTTTTGCACTTTCTTTCGGCATGAGCAGCTATGGTATCCAAATTGCTTGTGATTGATGAACCAAACTTAATGATGTAGAGAATCGTATGGGTAAGCAAAACATCACCGAATTTGATGGATTAGATTTGGAGCTGTTTTTTTGCACAGAAATCTTGAAGTTGACCTCATTGCATTATGGGTATTGGGAGGAAAGCGAAAAACCAAAAGAAGAAGGTACAAAACTAACCCTTGAGTGTTTGCGAGATGGGCAACAAAAATATACAGATATGCTCATAGAAGCGATTCCTAAGAATGTTAAAAGTATTCTGGATGTTGGATGTGGAATTGGAGACGTGTCGAGAGCACTTTCAAAATTGGAATATGATGTAACCGCGATTTCACCAGATAGCAATCATGCGAAATATTTTGAGAATCATCTCTCAGAATTAACCTTCTTGCAGACAAAATTTGAAGACCTCGACATTGATAGCAAATTCGATCTGATTCTCATGAGTGAATCTCAGAACTATTTCCCAACTGAAATTGGATTTCGTCAATGCACTACGCTTCTATTACCTAAAGGATATCTGCTTGTTTCGGGAATGTTTAGAAAAGATAGCGATAGTGAGATTGCAGAGGTTCCCAATACCATTGAGAATTATGCAAAAGCCGCCGAAAAGCACGGCTTGTTATTAATCGAAAATGTTGACATAACCCCAAACATACTTCCAACCATTAATTTTATATATGAATCAATGGAAAATTATGTCGAACCAAGTGTAAAGATGCTAAATCAATTTGTGTCATCAATATCACCTCTAAAAAGCTGGTTCATTAAATTCTTTTTTCGGAAGCAGATAAATAAGACCATACAGATTTATAATTATTATCGAAAAAGAACCAATCCTCTTTTTTTTCAGAAGAATATAGTTTATGCTAGACTCCTGTTTCAATACAACGTCTAGGTGTGAAAAGTAAAAATTTACCCAACTTTCCTTTCACAGCCTGCCCCAATGGCTTTTGAACGTTCGATCTCCTCACCGACGATGCGAAAACAGATACTCGATTGATACGCTGCTAACCTCTGATCTATTGAGATTCGCCAATCTAGTTGACTAGTTGTTAAATTCATAAAGCGTAGAGGGCAATACGCATCACGCGCCACCCATCATGAAACAAATTGTACGTTCCATCAACAACTGGCTGAAATTACGAGTTATTGAGATACAGGAATTTGTAATTTTCATGGCAAATGTTGCAAGGAGCTTATACAGAAAACCTCGATATTGGCACGATTTCTTCGATCACATGGACATCATGGGGGTTGGCTCGATTCCGATTGTACTCATTGCGGGCGGATGTATTGGGGCTTTAATCACGCTGGAAACGCTAGCCGAGCTGCGTACCTTTGGGGCAAACGTGTTGTTGGGAAAGTTGACAGGGCTTTCGATTATAAGAGGTTCAGGCCCCGTATTCACTGCGATGATTGTTTCGACCCGTGTTTGTTCGTCTGCCGCCGCCGAGTTAGGCACAATGCAGGTAAGCCAACAGATCGATGCCTTGGCGACGATGGGTGTAGACCCTTTCCGGAAGTTAGTTAACCCACGCATTGCTGCTGGAACACTCATGTTTCCGGCACTAGCAACCGTCAATAGTGTGGCTGCAATCCTTACTGGAGCTTTAGTAGCACAACTTTCGGGTGCAATGAGTCTATCATTTTTCCTAAATCAATCTCTAAGCAGCATCACCCCCGGTGATATTCTCTGGGGGTTGACCAAATCAGCTGTATTTGGTTTTATTGTTGTTTCAACCGCTTGCTACTATGGACTTCATATTCAGGGGGGCACCGCAGGGGTCCGAGCCGGCGCATCTCAGGCTGCAGTTGCTTGCGTGCTGCTCATTCTTATTTCCAACTCTATCATGACAACAATCGTGCATTCATTTTAGCGTGTTCCGTCCTAAAATAGGTTTACATAAAATTCCCGGTTCCCGGTTGATTTATAACGAGTTGTTTTCACGTTTCACAGCCTGTCCCGCCTGTCCCGATGTATCGGGGATGTATCGGGGCATCACGTTTCACGCTTTCTATGATTTCACTCAAAAACATTAACTTCTTCTCCAATGACGCACAACATATCCTCAAAAATATCACTTTTGATATTCCAACTGCCAAGGTGACCGCTATTATTGGGACGAGTGGATCCGGAAAGACAACCCTCCTTCGCGTCATAGCTGGTTTGTATGAACCGACGAATGGTGAAATCTGGATTGACGGGCAAAACCTAGCGGCACTTCCGAAGACCAAACAGCAGCAGGTGCGGAGCAAAATGGCGATCGTGTTCCAACACGGTGCCCTCTTTGATTCACTCACGGCGTGGGAAAACGTTGCTTTCCCGCTGTATGAACAGGGGAATATGCCGATTTCAAAGGTCAGAGAGGAGGCGGAGAAATTACTGGAGATGGTTGATTTACACGATGCGGCAGATCTCTCGATTGATCGATGCAGCGGTGGGATGCAAATGCGAATCGCTATCGCCCGGGCACTCGCCTCTTATCCTGAAATTATTCTCTATGATGAGCCATCCAGTGGTTTGGATCCAATTGCACGAGGTCTCATCTGTGATCTCATCCAGAAACAACAGATACAACAACGTATGACTTCAGTGCTTGTTACTCATCAACTATCTGCGGCGTTTCAAATTTCCAATCATTTCGTTTTTCTATACGAAGGAGAAATCCTCTTTGAAGGGACTGCCGATGAATTAATGGAAGCAAAAGACCCTTACATTCAACGCTTCATTCAACCGCCGAGTCGTTCTTATCGGGCAACCGATTTTGTGCGCTTTTAGAAAAGATTCATGTAAAAAATCGTGCAATAGAAACCGATGGAGTTCACTCGTTTGTTAATGAACAAACGGCTTTCACGTCCTGATACATCGGGACTCCGACAAGCCGAGAGCAGGTCCCGACTCGTCGGGATTCCGATGGAATCGGAACAGGCGGAACGGGATTTCACGCATCACGTCTCACGCTCTTTGCGTTTTGTGTTTTTTTATAGGAGCCTTGGAAAGTACGTAGCACAACAAATCACAGTATTCTAGTGGAGGTAGTATTTATGCGATTACAGAGATCACAGGTCACATGGTCACAATTACGAGTCGGAATTTTCTCATTGATTTGTACCGTCGTTTTGCTGTGGCTTGCCCTTTTTGCTGCCAATGGTCTAAAGGCAGTCCAAAATCGCTTTACCGTACAAACCGTTATTGATTCCGCATCAGGGTTAAAATCGGGGGAGGTGGTCCGTTTAGCAGGAATTGAGGTTGGAACAGTCAAGACCGTTGAATTTGTTCGCCAAAATGGTGTGGAAAAAGTCCGAATACAACTCAATCTAAATCAACAAGCCGCGCAACGAGTCAAGAGCGATTCAATCGTTCAGATAAAATCGGTCGGTTTTACGCAGAGTCGATATGTAGATATCTCATTAGGGACACCTCAAGGCACCCCGGTATCTGAAGGGGCTACGTTGATGGGAACTGTTCCGACAGAAATGTCCCTGCTGCTGAATCAAGCAATTGCAGTCAGCGAAAATATGAATAGCTCCTTAACCCGTTTTGAAAGTCTTGTGAGTCGAATACAATCCGGCGACGGCACCTTTGCAAAATTGCTATCGGATGCAGCGCTTTACACCAATTTGGACCAGGCGACAAACAACGTCTCGGCGTTTGTCGGAGAGTTAAACGAAGGAGAGGGCTTGCTCCCCCAACTTCTCTCCAAGAAGCAGATTGCTGAGAATGTTACGCAGAGTACCGCTTGGGCAGCAAAGTGGGGACAGCAAGCAGTTCAAGGCGAAGGCACATTAGGAAAATTGAATGCCGACCCTGCCCTCTTTAATCGAACAGAACGCATCTTGGAAAGCCTCGAAAGTCTTGAAGTACGTTTCAATCGACTGGATGCACTAATTGGCTCTGCCGACGCGCTCATCCAAAAAATCGAGAGCGGCGAAGGAACAGCAGCCAGAATCATCAATCGTCCCGATCTGTACGATCAATCTGTTGTAACCTCCCAAAAGGTAGAACAGTTAATTGATCAGGCGCAATCGGGTGAAGGGACAGTTGGTAAGTTTGTTTCGGATCCGTCTTTGGCAGAATCTATTGCAACCTCTACCGAATCAATTGCCCAACTTACCGATAAACTGAACACGCCCGGAAACACACTGGACAAACTGACATCAGGAGCCGAACTGTTCGATCATCTAACCGCAACGACGAAACAGTTAGAAACCGTGCTCGTAAAAATTAACACCGGAGAAGGTTCATTGAGCAAACTTGCCAACGATAAGAAAACTGCTGAAGAACTCTCAAAACTAATTTATAACCTCAAGGTACTGGCTGCTGATATCGAAGCGCACCCCAAGAAGTATGTGGGGTTCAGCCTTTTTTAGAGCATTAGGAGATAAACGCACTCATTTTTTTGTTCAACGCTTAAGACATCGGGAGAACCAATGAATGGATCTATTTGAAAAGTGCTACGATTTTAGCAACGGCATAAGCACGCGAGGACAAGAATATAAGGCAGTAGTCGAGGCAGGGATTTATCCTTATTTCATTCCAATCGAATCCTCTGCGGATACAGAAGTTATGATTAATGATGAGAAAAAGGTGATGATTGGATCGAATAACTACCTCGGATTGACACATCACCCGAAAGTCCTCGAAGCTGCCGAGATTGCTGGGCGAAAATACGGCTCTGGTTGTACAGGCAGCCGGTTTTTGAACGGTACGCTCGATATCCATATCGCGCTTGAAGAAGCACTCGCAGAATTTGTCCACAAGGAAGCCACATTAGTTTTTAGCACCGGATTTCAAGTCAATCTCGGTGTCATTGATACCCTTGTGGGACGTAGAAACATCGCTTTCATTGATTCGTTGAGCCATGCCTGTGTCGTTGATGGGTGCCGCCTTTCTTGGGGAGAGATGACGAGATTCCAACACAACGACTTGGACGATCTGGATAACAAATTGAAAAATGCTGATCCTGAAAGAGGCAAACTAGTTGTCATTGAAGGAGTTTACAGCATGGAAGGCGATATCGGCGATCTCCCCGGCATCATCGAAGTGGCTCAGAAACATCAGTGTCGTTTAATGGTTGACGATGCACACGGCGTTGGTGTCCTCGGCCCAACAGGTGCCGGTGCCGCTGAACACTTTGGTGTTGAAGATGATGTTGATCTGATTATGGGAACGTTCAGCAAATCTTTCGCATGTATCGGTGGATTTATCGCCGCAGAAGCCGCTGTCATCGACTATTTGAAACACCATGCAAATACCTTCCTTTTCAGTGCGAGTATGCCGCCATCGGCTGTTGCAACTGTCCATGCCGCTCTGGAAATTATCAAAGCTGAACCGGAACGACGTAAACGGCTATGGGAAAATGCACGAAAAATGCAGGAAGGGCTCCGATTGATGGGATATGACATCGGGGACACACAAACCCCCGTTGTTCCGGTGATTGTTGGCGATGATATGAATACCTTCATGTTATGGAAACACCTATTCGATGCAGGTGTTTTCACAAATCCCGTTGTCAGTCCGGCAGTACCTCCCGGTGGTTCCCGCCTGCGCACCAGTTATATGGCAAGCCATACCGATGAACAACTTGACTTTGTCCTTGAAACATTTGATAAAGTGGGCAGGAAGTTAGGGCTGATCTAAACGTTGCGTTATCTTAACAGCAAGAGAATTTTCGCCAAATGCGCTCCAGTAGACAATCCCCTGAGATTGATGTGACTCCTGTCCAATCTCCAGCCGATCTAAAAGCCTTTATCAACCTGCCGTGGGCAATCTATCGTAACGATCCCCATTGGGTCCCCCCATTGCGCCGTGATCTCAAGAAACGGTTCGATAAATCCCGGTATCCCTTCTTTGACCATGCCGAGGCGGAATTCCTGATTGCCCGACGTGAAGGACGTGTTGTGGGACGAATCGTCGCGATCAAGAATGATGCCCATATTGACTTTCACCAAGAGCAAGTAGGGTTCTTTGGATTCTTTGAGTCTATCAACGATCCAGAAGTCGCCGCAGCGCTATTTTCTCATGCCGCCCACTGGTTGAGAGAACGCAACCTTAAAGTAATGCGCGGTCCCGTGAACTATTCAACCAATGACGATTGTGGATTGCTTGTCGAAGGCTTTGATTCCTCCCCTATGATTCTGATGGCCTACAATCCACCCTACTATTCTGATCTCACTGAAGGCTTTGGTTTCAAGAAGGCAAAAGACTTGCTTGCTTACGAGATAACCGATGAGGTGCAGCTGCCTGAACGGCTTGAGCGAACGGTACAATGGATCAAAAAACGCAAAAAAATTACAATACGTCCCCTCGTCAAAAAACAGATTCATCAGGAAATTCAGCGGTTCAAGGAAATCTATAACTCCGCATGGGAGAGAAATTGGGGATTTATCCCAATGACAGATAGGGAGATTGATCACATGGCGGAGGAGCTGATTCAGATTATCGACCCGGATTTGCTGCTCTTCGCCGAAATTGAGGGGGAACCTGTCGCTTTTATCCTTGCATTACCCGATTTCTATGTTGCGCTGAAGCACGCCAATGGACGCCTGTTTCCGTTCGGACTCCTCAAACTTCTCTGGCACAGCCGTAAAATTGACACAGCTCGGGTGCTAACGTTTGGGATCAAGGAAAAGTATCGCCAACAGGGAATTGACGCGCTGATGTACTACGAAGTTTATAAAATCGGCGTTGCAAAAGGCTATCGGCGAGGGGAGATGTCGTGGATTTTGGAAGACAATATATTGATGAATCGGGCGGCTGAAAGCATGGGAGCGACGCTTTATAAACGCTACCGCATCTACGACTATCCGCTGTCATGATAACTGTAGGTGCGAGTTGGTAAGGCTGTCGTTTCCACCTATTTTCACGTTTCACAGCCTGTCCCGATTTATCGGGGCATCACGTTTCACGTAAGGGTTATATCAAATGGCAGAATCTGACGATGGGACACCGCACGACAGACGCGCATTCTTCCGAGAAGCATTTACAAAACTCATTCAGCCGGTCGCTGAATACTTAGATACACAGATTGGAACACATCTCCCCGCCGAGAAAGTCCTGTTACGACCACCGGGTGCACTGCCGGAAACAATATTTTTGGAAACCTGTTTGCGATGTGGAAACTGCGTCGATAGTTGTCCTGCAGATGCCATTCAATCGTTGCAGAGCGACCAACCCAATTTGGCAGAGACACCCTACATCAATCCGGACGACCAACCGTGCGTCGTCTGTGATACACTCGAATGTATGCAGGTATGCCCAAGCGGTGCTTTGCAGAAGCTATCCGTCCATGAGATCCAGATCGGTCTAGCCGAAGTCAATTATGACATCTGTCTGCGCTCCAACGGAATTGAATGCTGTGATTGTGTCGATAGCTGCCCAATTGGCGAAAAAGCAATTCGGCTCGATTCCGAAAAACGGGTTGAAGTCCTTTCTGTTGGTTGTATTGGTTGCGGTGTGTGCCAGTATCAATGCCCAACCACTCCAAAATCTATTGTTGTTCGACCCATTCAGGAATACACAGATGAGCAAAGGGATTGAGGGCACGAGTGGAGGCAATCACCCAAGAGGGACACCTCCTATCTTCCAGTCTTCTTCTTTACGCCCTCTCTGGTTCATCGTTGCTTCCGTTTTATTGCTCTCGCCCTTGGGGGGAGTATCCGCTCAAGAAGCCATTCGTATCCTTTCACACGACTTTCACCCGAACGATATTACAATCGGCGATCCTGTTCAGTTACGGCTGCGGATTGAAGCCGATGAAAACTTGCACATCTACTTAGATTCAATAGACTACAGCAAGCACGAACATCTAGAAGTAGATAAACCTCAAGTCAAACAGATCAAATCCGAGGATACACTGACAGGTAAAGCACACTATGAAGTAATCTACCCACTACGCGCCTTCGCTATCGGTAAAAACACCCTTCCCCCCATTACAATTAAATACACCGGTACTGATGGAGACAGTGGAAGTATTCAGACACCAGCTTACCTATTTGAGGTCCGGTCTGTCAAGCCCCCTAGCGACACAGAGATGAAAGGAATCAAGGGACCGTGGTCTGTATCCTCGAATCGGTTTCTTTACATTTTAGTACTGCTTATAGCGATTTTTGCCATCGGTGCGATTATCTTTCTTTACCTCCGTAAACAAGCTAAACCCACGGATCTACCACCTGAAGTACTGCCCCAACGTCAACCTCACGAAATTGCTTATGAGCAACTGAATCGGATTGAGGGAATGAACTGGGTCGCACACGGCGAAATGAAGGTATACCACACCGAAATCTCTCATGTTATCCGTCAGTATATCGCTGCACGATATCATATCCCTGCGCTTGAACTGACTACCCAAGAACTACTCGATCGTTTGCAGTCCGAAGATATTCCGAGAGAACTGGTTCAGCAGCTTTTCACTAACTGCGATTGGGTCAAATTCGCTCGATACAGTCCCACAAAGCCGGAGGCTCATGAGCGATTGGCAGAAGCGCGTCGAATTATTGATGAGACAAAGCAATTTTGGGTAGGTGTGGCCGAGGAGCAGGAAAGCGAAAGTCGTGAAGATCTGTAATTGCTACGTTTGGAGTTTGAAGGGGGAAGGTAGAGGAAGGAAAAATGCCGCAACAAAAGCCTTTTTCCTTCCTTCCAATCTACCATTCTCTCTTGTTGAATGGCAAATCGCAAATCAATGAGCAGTGGTGCATCGGTGGAAAAGAGTAACGCCAGTCACTATACCGGAACCGTCTTTCGGACACCGTTTTCGTACCGAACCTCATAGTCTCCTTTAGGAACGGGTATAGAGCGAATAGCCAACTCTTCTTGAGTAATCAAGGGCTCCGAAAGCATGAGCAGGTCATCCAACGAGTCTTGGGGCGTTTTCCCTGTGGTGTCAATCACAATCTTGCGTCCATTCTGGGTAAAGAGCGACTTTTCAATCTCCTCCTCAAAACGTTGTTTGACCTCCGCAATATCCCCCTCTTTGATAATCTGGTACTCGTGCGGATCTGCCTGCATCCGCTCCCGGATCGCTTCATCGCTGGCAGTGACATGAATCATGACCACATTGGGCAATCGGGCTTCAAACACCTGTGCTTCGTAAATCCGCTGTGCCCTGTACGAGTAATTCTTATAGTAGGGGCTATCCGGATCATCCCCATACATATCTGAATAGACCGCTTCCTCAATATGCCATCCCGCAATCAGGGTATTCGGATAATTCTTGATAACTTCAACATGGTACTGAATCTGCATCCGCTGCGAGCGTTCTTTAACGTCATCTGGAAAATTGACCATCAACGCTCGTGATTCTGCACTCAAAGACGCGTCCGGAAGCGTGAAATGGTCGTCTCCGTGGACGGGTAGTCTGCGCTGCCGATAATAGGCATCTAGCAGCTTAATTAGAGTTGATTTCCCAGCATATTCAATACCAACAAAGACACATCGCATAATAAAACTCCTCTCTGTTACTCCGTCAATTTTGTAGTGACGGCTTTATAGTTGTTAAAGGAACAATTTGTATGAAAACCTAAATTCCATAGAGGCACGCCAATGAATCGCCCGCGAAGCCCTACAAAATCTGCGGTTCTATGGCGAGTGATTATAGCACGATTCTATCCTAAAATCTATCACTATTTTGCTAGCGTCTCATGTTAAGAAATCGTGCAAAGAGACTGTAGGGGCGGGGAAACCCCGCCCGACTGTCTTAACGAACTAATGAACCAATGAACAACTGATTTTCACGTCCCGATACATCGGGATCCTCGGAACGGGATTTCACGCATCACGTTTCACGCTCTTAGCGTTTTTCAATACCCTTTCTGTTTATCTACTTGGTTCACCAGCGGTTCACCTTTGACGTAGCGGTGCAGATTATCGACAAACAGGCGCATCGCACGCGCACGCATATGCTGCGATGCCCCTGCACTATGAGAGGTCAAAATCACATTCGGCTCCGTCCATAACGGGCTCTCCGACGGACACGGCTCGGTGTAAGTAACATCTAATCCCGCCCCAGCGAGCTTGCCGCTGCGAAGTGCTGCAATCATCGCATCTTCATCAATCACTTTACCTCGACTAACGTTAACAAGATAGCTTCCCTCCGGCAAAAGACTAAACTGTTCGTGTGATAGCAGTTTGTGGGTTTCAGGGGTACTTGGACAACAGACCATCACGACATTCGATTGTGCCATAAATTCCGAGAGCCAATCCAGCCCGCCAAGTTCATCGACACAATCCGGTGTCTCCATCGGCTCCGAATCAACTGCGATGACCTTAAACTCAAACGCCTTCGCCCGCGCTGCAATCGCTCGACCGATGCCGCCAAGCCCCAGAACTCCCATGGTCATCCCTGCCAATTCGATACACGGGACGCGTTCCCAATGTTTTTCCTTCATAAATTCCAGCTGTGCCGGAATACTACGGGTCAGGGAAAGTAACAGCGCGAAAGCGTGCTCAGAAATCTGAAGACCATACAGTTTCTGACAGTTAGTCAAAATTACATCGCTCGCCTTGAAGGCGGGATACATTGTACCTTCAACACCCGCTGAAGGTTGCTGCACCCAGCGCAACGATTTGGCTTTGGGAAGATCTGCTTCACGGATTCCGCCGTAGATAATCTCGGTATCTGCGAGGTGATCGTCCAGCGACTCACCCGGTGCCGGGAAGTGAATATCTACCTCTGATGGTGCATCTTTAAGTATTGCTTCCACTTCAGGATCTTCACGTCTTGCCATCAACACTTTGCGTTTAGACATAATAAATTCCTTTCATGTTGACTCTCTCCAAAAGATTGACAACATCTGGATTTATGTGTTACAATTTTTCCCAAGGTCTAAAGAGGCTAGCTCAATCAGTAAGCTGGCATCAGCCAATCCCGGGAACTTTCACATAGGTAAATAGTTGATAATATCACAGAAATCTCCTTATGGAAGACGAAAACTTAGAGGACTATAAGCGCGATCAACTCTGGAGAGCTTCGGTTGAGACATTTTATAGAGTCTATTACGCTGAAAGTCTGACAAATTCCCTTATCAACTCATGGCAACGTTGGGACGAGGTAGCAAAATTTGTTATTGCTATAACTGCTACAACTTCAGCGGTCTCAGGTTGGACTTTATGGAATCTGCCGCAATTCAAAATAATTTGGTCAATTATTGCTGGGTCCGGTGCTGTTTTTGCTATCCTGCACACCAACCTAAAAGTTCCTGACCGATTGAAGGATTTGATTAGCGACGTTCAATACCTGAAAGGCTTGCGCATCAATTTGGAAACCTTCAGATATAAGATGGAAGTTAATCCTAACTTTGCAATTGAAGAATTTAATGATGAGTTTTTCAGATACCGGGATCAGTATTCAGAAGGTTCTAAACGGCTGAAGAACGATATACTCCTAACCAAAAGACGCAAAACGAAAGTTCAAGAGGAGTTAAACGCAGAACTACAAGATCTTTTTGAAGATTGAAGGAGCTAAAAATGAATTCAAAAAAAGGTACTTCCCAGAAAAACGTAACTCAGCCAGAAGTAAAGTCAATACCATCCCAAAAAAAGAGCATAGACGAAAGATACAATCCTCCCAACCCAATGCCGACACTCAAGCCTCGTCCAAAACCTACTTCACAAACGCCAAAACAAAAGTCAGCCCCTTCTCCACCTCCATCGAAAAAGGATTAACAACATGGCACCAAGTTCGGAAGGTTGCGTTTATCCAATTATAATCTTTCGTTGCTCTTTGGCACTGTCATAAAGGGCATCGAGGATTTTCATGAACGTATAGGCATCTGCAGCGGAAACATCCGGCTCAACCTCACCGGCGATCGCCATTGCAAAATGCTCAATCTCATAAAAGAAGACAGGACGGGGCTCAGGGGGTTCACTATGCTGTATATCTAGCGGTTCATCAATCTCCTCCCGGATAAACTCACCATCTTTGTGTCTCGAAATCCCTCCGCCCGTGATTGCCCCCGTACTGCCGTAAAGTTCAATGATGGTGGGTGTAGGAGTATGCACCATCCGTGAGCAATCGATCTGAATCGTTTTCCCTCCCTCCAAACCGACCAATCCCGTGAAGTAATCATCAGCGGCACCTTCGGGACCATCGTATGCTGGATATACCACATGCTTGGCACCAAATGCCCACTCTGGCTTCGGACAACCCATCCACCACCACGCCAGATCTAACTCATGAGAATAGTGCTGCCCTAACGATCCCCCTTTCTGACCGTAGACATGCAGCCAACGATAGTTGTCGTCCGGAGGCGGGATATGATTGTATTTCCCAAAGATCCGCGCATGATACGGATCTCCTATCTTACCGCTAAGCACTGCACGACGAATCTGACGATTATTCGGGAAGTGGCGCATAAAATAGCAGAATTGCAACGTCCTATCTGCCGCTTTCGCCGCAGCCGCCATCTCCGTGACCTCATTTGCCCGAATCGCATGAGGCTTCTGGACCAGCGCATGCTTACCCGCAGCGAGTGTCTCAAGCACCATTGGCAGACGAACATCAGGAGCAGTGCCGAGGTACACCGCGTCAATATCGTTATCTTCAAGAATTTCCCGGTAATCGGCGTAGACTCGTGGTACAGCGTATTCTCCGGCGACCTCTTCACGCCGCGCGGGATCAAGATCTGCGAGCGCAACGGTAGTCATACGCGGCATTACAGTGGTTGAGAAAATCGTCTGTCTACCTGTAAACCCACAGCCAACGACACCAAGTTTGATCGGCTGATCTGTCATGAACCTTCCTCCTTTATTTAGGTACTTTCAGTAGTACAATTCATTGTGCATTTTGGGAAAATTGACGATAAATGTCTTGTAGGGAACAACGATCGTTGTTCCCTACACCGTTCTTGCTGGTACGGAAGGAATAAAGGGTAAAGATTCAAGGAATCATAGGCATCACGCAACGAAAACCGAGGTAGTAATCTGCTAGTTGCGGATAGGTATGCGAACGATCGGAGACTCGCACGTACCCGGGATACCACGAACCATGGCGGCATACACGGTGTCCTGTAGGGTTTATCCAACCGTCTTTGGATTGAACATTGTTCTTCTTCGCAATCGGATTCTCACGCGGAGAATTTTCATAAAAATACCGATCATACTCATCAAGACACCACTCCCACAGTCGATCCATCATACCGTAAAGTCCATACGGATTGGGTGCATATATCTCCACAGGAGTCCCTATCCCGCGGTTGCTCTGGCTGATGCCCCGCAGAAATTTCTGACCCGCCAAGCCACCCCGTGCCGCTTTCTCCCACTCTGCCTCCGTTGGCAAACGCTTGCCTGCCCACTGTGCATAAGCCATTGCAGCATACCAACTCACATAAACAACAGGGTGATTCCCTTTACCGTTAGGGTAGTTGTTTCCATGCCAGTGTGTTAAATAATGGCTATCGTAGTACTTACCATAACTGCGGTTTTTTCTCCACTCCGGGTTAGCATCAACAAACTTCTTATATTGTGCATTCGTCACCTCATGTATATCCATATAGAACGCATTAAGGTAGACGATATGTACCGGATCCTCATCGGGATGGGCATCTCTGTCGCTGCTCCCCATCTTAAACTCGCCTGCAAGGATAGGCACCATTTTCGCCCCATCCTTTCCAACAATCTGTTTTAGCCAGTCTATTTCTTTGTCTGTTGCGATCTTTCCACCGTGAAACACAAAGACAAAATCCCCTCGGTTGAACCTAGCGTCCTTGATTTTACCGTATTGTGGGGTTTGGATATGCTTGTACTCTGGGACATGATGGTTCAGATACAGTCCCAACTCTTCGCCGGTAATGTAACCATCTGGAATCGGCTCTGCAACGCGCCCCTCCAACAGATCCAGAAGTGCTCCCTTAAACACACTAGCGTCGGGGGGCGGCTCATTAGCACTGCCTGCGATGATAAACTGCCTTGCGGGATATTTAACGCTATCCTGAACGGTGCACGGTTGCGGATTATGCGATGTGTCGAGAACGCTATCAGAAAAACTGCTATCGAACAGATATAACACATGGAGTGCTTCAATCCGTTCTGCTCCTTTTACCAGTGATCGTATACTTACGTTTTGGCTCCCGTCAATTTTGCCGGTTGCCATCGGCACAGGGGAGTCTACCATGACGAGATAACCAGATTCTTCGCCTGTCTGCTTATTGGTTTCGGTATGCCCATGGCCCGCATAGTAAAACACGAGCCGATTATCTTTACCCGCTGCCTTCCCGATGAACGCCTCAAACGCAGCGTCAAAATCAGTCTGCTTGAGATCTATTTCCAGTGTGACGATGAAGCCATGTTTTTCGAGAACAGTAGCGATCTCTTTTACATCTCTGACAACTCTATCAAGTGAATCCCAACCGTTTGTATAGCTTCCGTTTCCGACGATGAGGGCATAAGATTCATTGTAGAGGGGGATTTCTCCAGTTTCGGTATGGACGCTAATTTTCATGTCGTGCTGCCAAAACGACTCATTGACGACGTTTAGAACAAGGGCAATACAGAAAATACCAAAAAGTAGAAATAGCACGATCCATTTCATTGGATTGTCTCCTTTGTATAGCCTCGGTTGCTAGCTGTGCCGTGATACTCTGAAAGTAACACAGAACATCACTCACAGAGACAAATTTATCGGCAGGGATTTCAGGAAATCATACACAGGCAGTCCCGATAAACTGCTTCCAATTGTTGGATAGACCTATCATTATCAAACATCTTCTCAATTTTTCGCCTTGCATTTCGCCCCAGATATACTGCCAATTCCCGATTGGTTAAAATATCATTGATTGCTTCCGCCAATGCCCCACTCGCCCGTGGTGGAATAAGTAGCCCATTTTCTTGATGGTCAATAAGGTCGAGAACGCCTCCAACGCTCGAAGCGATGCACGGGAGCCCAACCCCCATCGCTTCAATGAGGGCATTTGGTGAGCTTTCATGCAGCGATGGGAGGACGAAAAGGTGTGCGGCAGATAGCATAGAAAAAATATCGTCGCAGAAACCGGGCATCTGTATCCGATCTGACAGGGAGTAACGATTGGCAAGCTGCGTTAAGTCTGTTCTCAATACGCCATCTCCAAGAATTGTCGCTGTAAAGTCTTGCCTATTGAACTTTGTGTTGAGCAGATACAACGCTTCGATGAGATACTGATGCCCCTTCTCCGCAGTTAATCGACCGACACTCACGATGTGCCACAGCGGTGGAGTGTCAGAAGGCGGTTGTGGTACTAAGTCGGGTAGATCAAGCAGATTCCGAATTGCGAGGATACGTTTGTCGGGATAACGGTGCTGAAGATTGTCTCGGATACGATCAGAATTGGTTAAAAGGACATCAGCATGGCGGTAGATGAGTTTTTCTGTCAGCCACAACCTTGTGCGTCCATATCTCGCATAATAGTCGCCTCGCTGTGAGACAATCAGAGGGCAGTACGGACCCGATCTTAAAGGGGATAAAGAGAATTGGCGAACGAGACCACAGAGGAGATTGGAATACCAAAGCCAACTATGGATAATTGCCGGCTTCACCGATTTTATAATAGCTGCTAGCCTGAAAGCCTTCTGCATCAAGGACAGTATGGGAAATCTGCTCTGATAGGGTTGAGATTCAAAGCGACTTGCATCATGTAGGACGACAATTTCCTGAACGATAGGAATTTCTACAAGCTGCTCATAGGAAGCACCGGGCTCACGACTTAACACGATAAAGGCTTCAAACTTATCTATTGGTAGTCGTGCTAAGGTCTTGAGCAACTGCGTCTCGGCCCCGCCTCTGCCCATAGAATCGATAACGTAGAGAATTCGAATTCGAGTCAAAGCATACACCACCCGTTTAGCAATTTACAACCAATTGTGCGTGAAGTGGTATTATAGGTGCGTACATCATGCTGCCCACTACGAATAACCCCAAAAATTACCATTAGTTGAGTGCTTCAATTATCAATTGCGCTAGTCTTACTGCTTCCTCAGCTATAGCTAGTGCACTACGAGCATCATCTTCATTGAATAATTCCCAAGGCGTGATTCCCTCCATCTCATCACCGTAGTCAGTCTGGACATGCACATCAAAGCCTAACATCTCAGCCTGTTCAGAAAGCCTCTCAACGTATTTTTGGTGAGATGGAGAAAATACTTGCAGCGCTTCGCGCAATAACAAAGCGGGTTGATGGGTTCTGCCTACAGGTCCCACCAAGGCTAACACAGCTTTGGCTGCATTTTCTGTTGCCAATTGTGCATTGTCCACCGCAGAACGCCAACGCGTCAATGCAATATCTTGACGGCTCTCCTCTAGGAAACCCTGTGCGATTCTAAAACGGTACTTCGCGTCTGTGGCCCTCATCACATCTCCGTGTCCCATTCGATAGACCAATTAAAGCCGGGGAACTTATCCCACTGCCAAGCAAAACTCTCCTCGATTTTTTCTCGCCGCAGCCCCTTCTTACGAATTAATGTCTGCAAATAGGTTAGTCTTTCCTGCATATAACGGTGGGGATCATAGAGCACAATCCCGTCTAGGGCAATATCTAAGTAAAAAGCTGGCAATGCGGCTTCAAATTCTTTTGGCGTTTTTGCTATGAGGGAAATAACAGCACGCCACCGCGGCGGCAGTTGCGCTTTCAGGAAGGTATGACGGCGGAATGGACGATCTGGGAGATCATGAGCAATGATGAGGACATCCCAATCGCTTTCCTTGTGGGCATCGCCTCGTGCACGTGAGCCGAAAAGCACGACTGCCACCAAACAGTCCGTTAGTTTTTCCTTCAATTCTTCAACGACTTCACTGAGAGTTAATATTTGTGTTGACGGCGATCTGTTCATTGCCTCCCAACTTATGACAGTTTATCCTGTCAAAGTTGCCCCTCCCTTAGCTTCTGCCCATGAACCTTCCATCTGATTCAAGAATCTGTAGTCTTCAAAAGGTTATTTTTCAGATTCACCTACATTCAATCGCTCAAGGCATGCTGCCATATAACCGATAGTAAAGGCGCGTGCACGGTGCCCCTGCGGCGTATCGTTTATCATATTCGGAACATGATCCGTAATCATCCAGCCATTGAATCCGCTCTCCTTCAATGCCCGCATCACCTCAAACATATCGCAATTCCCATCATTTACGAAGGACTCAGCAAACTTAGGAACATACCCCTGCACATCCCGGAAATGGACATAGAAAATCCGATCGCGTTCCCCGAAATAACGGACAGCATCAATAACACCGGGACCCATCTCAGACCAAGATCCCACGCAAAAATCAAGCCCGTGCATCGGACTATCAACGAGCGATATACCGTGTTTGAAACCCTCAAAGCTACGAAACAAACGAGGTATCCCCCCAAGCGATTCCACCGGTGGGTCATCGGGATGGAGTGCGAGCCGCACCCCTGCCTCCTCTGCGACAGGGAGAATCGCCTTCATATAGTATTCGTAGTATTCCCACATCTCTTCTTCAGTGTAGACCCGTCCGTGGGTGAGCGGTGCATCTTTAACAAGTTCCATATCAAAACTGGTAACTGTCGCACCACCCCGAGTGGGCGTCGTGTTGGAAGTCCGCCACACACTGTTGGGCATCCAATGATAGCCGAAAGTATCAATACCTGCTGCGCCCATATTGCGGATGGTGGCTGCCATATTCTCAATCTGTTCGTCCCGTCCGGGCAAACCGAGCATAATCTTGTCATAAAAAGAGGGCGGAACATTCTCAATGGCGGCGAGCCGGGGCCCCACATTTTCGATCGTCGTCCGCATCTGTAGCAGGTCCATAAACTCCCAACGACCGTCGCCCGGCAGTCGCGGGTTAGCCATAACGACAGCCTCAACCCCCAGTTGATTGACAAAGGTCAGCCATTCCTCGTCCACTTCGCCGAATAGGTACAAGCCAAGCTCCATTTTACGTTCCATAATACCTTCCTTCCCAAAGTAAGAGCATTTATGGGTCAAAACAATTTATTACTATCTAGCATCATCGTGACCGGTCCATCGTTAATCAGTTCGACATCCATCATCGCCTGAAATATGCCAGCCTTGACAGGCACCCCCAACCGCGAGATCTCGTCCATAAACGCTTGGTAGAGTGGATCCGCTTTTTCAGGACGGGCAGCGTGAATGAAGCTAGGACGTCTCCCCTTGCGGCAATCCCCGTAGAGTGTGAACTGAGAGACGACAAGGGCTTCGCCGCCAACATCTAAAATTGACAAATTCATTCGTCCTTCGTCATCTTCAAAGATTCGGAGATTGGCGATTTTGCTCGCCATATAATCGACATCGGCAGCGGTATCCTCTTGAGCGATGCCGAGAAAAACGAGCAATCCCTTGCGAATCTCCGAGACAACCTTTCCTTCGACGGTTACACTAGCAGATTTAACACGTTGGATAACAGTTCTCATATCTCACCGTAATTATCTCATGATACATCAGTTCTTGAATTATATTTGGCAGGAGGTCTATATTCTAACATAGACAATTTTCAACGGACAAGATTCTTCTTCCTATCAGCTATTGACTATTTTTACGGGGATGGATCTAAAAGGTTATCAATTCTTCTGGAAGTTCAACTTCGTATACCTGACTGTGTCCAGTGCGATCCGATGTGTAAGCCACTAGTCTCCCATCAGGGCTGAAAGAAGGGTGCGGATGGGTATGTTGCTCGGAGTGGACCTTAACCGGCCCCTTCGCATACGGAAACGGGCCATTCCAGTGCTCGCCCACAGAAGACGCTTCCGGGTAACACAATGTCACAGATTCTCCAACCCCATCGAGCGGATCGAAAAGCTGCAGACCGATGTCGGGAAAGTTTGTATCAGCGACCATCAGTGTGCCTTGACGGTTACAGATTGCGTGCCAAGCGTTACAGGACGTGACCTGCCGCTCTGCGCCTGTATCCACATGGACGCAACGGATACCGTGAGGCCAATCGACAAACGCCAACTCGCGTGTACCGGGAATCCACGACTCATGAGTAATCCATTCGTTTTTCTCAGCATTACGAGCATATAGCCTCCGGTTGCCACTACCGTCCCGCCGAATTACCCAAACACGGTCAGTCAGTGGACCTGCGTAGAAAAGCCGGTTTGAATCGTCCGGGCAGAATTGCAAGTGCCCAATGCTATCACGGCAGAGAACGGTTTCATGTTCACCGGTTTCAGTGTTGATAATTGCTAACGCTGAGACCTCACCAACGTTGAAGGATACAGCCCACCAACGATCGTCGTAACTCAGTCCTGTTGTGCCCGCTACAGCAGAAACTGCACCTTCCTCTCCTCTCTGTGTTGCGGCAAAATTGACCAACTCCCGTTCTTCAAGCGTTTCAAGGTCTAACCGCCACGCACTTGTGCCCGCCGTGAAGAAAACGGCATTTCCATCGTGCGAGGGGTAGATCGACCAATCGCTGAGATTCGGACGATCTGTCAGTTGGATAAGCAAGCCGGTAGAACGCTCTTCAGCAAAGATCTGGGGCGAACCGGTACGGCATGAGGTGAAAATCAACCACCTCATAGCGTCGTCATAAGCAGGAATAAAGAAGAAGGGGTGGTGATGAATTGAAGGGTGCTCGGTTACCTGCCGAATCTTCGCACCGGTGCATGCATCCTGAAATGTCTTGGCTTCCGATGGATAGATTCTACCTTTAGACATCTTATCTCTATTTGTCAAGCTTTCTATTCCTCTAACACAGGTCGATCTAACCGTGTATGATACGGCGGTTCCATCACCGCCCGCTGTCTCTCATCTGCCCATTCAGGGACGGGATAGGCCGGAACATACGCTAAGTTACCCGCCGTGTAACGAGTCAATATCGATCGACGTGGTTCGTCTGATGTCCAAGGCAACGTCCCATGCGTCACCGCCTCTGTGAAGATGATAACGCCACCCGCTTTGCACACAACCTGCCGAACATGCTCCTGATAACTCTCATAACGTCGGATCTCTTGAGGGCACGGAAAATTGCTCTTATGGCTGCCCGGAATAACTATCAATCCACCGTCACCCGGATTTACATCCGTGAGTTGGAACGCCACAACCGTCAGTCCACAGTGCATCTGACCATTGCGGAAGATGTAGTATTGATTTGGATCAAAGCCCGGGCCCGAAGATCCATGAAAAATGAATCCTTCTGCCCCTTTTTCCATTGACAGTAGAAACATGTGGTGATCCATCCGAAAACCTTTGCCGAGGATTTGGTTGAGATAGGGGACAATCCGTGGATGTGCCAACATCTCTCGGAAGGGGTTGCACCACGGTTCTTCCCAATTGAGCATATTGCCCAGTTCACCACGTCCCTTATCACCTCTGAGCGCGGGGGAACCACCATCTAATGCCTGATCGCGCGGGCGAGTGCGCTCCTGATCCCCATGACGATTAATAGCTTCGTTGGCGAAAGCAACCTCATCAGGCGTGAGCACATCCTCAATAACGAGGTAGCCGTTGAGATCAAACAGATATTTTTCGGCATCGTTCATAGGTTTATGTTCTCCTTTCTTACAAAATCACGGAATATCGGGTTAGGGTTATCTTCTATAGGTGGGTAATGGCAAACCGGGCTTGATTCGGGAAGTATATCAACTCGACCATCAATTTACCGCGCCTTAAAGTGGACTGCCAATGCCTTCTCCAAATTTTCGCGGGGGTGGGCCCCAAACCGCTGCTCAAAATTTCGGTCAAACGCCTCCTCCTCAGACGGATCCGGCGGCAAAGGCAGCGCAACCGGCTGCCGATTCATCTGGATTGATCTGCCAGCAGCCAAAACCATCTCCTGATCTGCTCGACCCATCTCACCCGTCCAGAGTGGATCAACAGCCTCCCGCACAGCGCGCCCGATCCCGTCAAGCATCGTTGCCAATGAGATGTTACGTTCTTGGATGCCTACCTCCAAATACGGATTCTCCCATTCAATCGTTCCACCTAATTCGTCCGGTAGTTCGACAAAGATCCGCTTAATGACGTTTGATTCAGCATATTCACGCTGAAATTCGTAAGGCCTCGCTTGGCCTGCACGATCGGCGATATCTGCGGCGGTACACACGTTAACCGTTTCACCCCCCGACGCGCCCTGATTGCCGTTGGTCACAATCGTCCCACGCTCACCACAGGTCTCAAAACCGACCAAAGGGTTCCGACCGAGACGGCTGTTTTTATTGCCGACCATCGCAATTCCGATGCCCCCGTTATCGAAATCGACGGCGTAGAATTCAAGGCTTTCGGTATTGAAGTCACGTTTGGCATGGTCGACATAGGGAACAACCGGCATCGTATGGCTGATGCTGCTGACAGCGACAGGCGTGGCATCCAACCGGCACCGTATCGCAGCCAAACCGTGATACCCTGTTGTTGAAAAGAGGCGATAACATTTGTGGACGGATCCAATGACATTTTCACGGATGAGTTTGCAAACAAACTGTTCAACCGGAACAAACGGAAAGTTTTCGGAGGTTTGCAGTTTGACGCTGTGTTCGGCAGCAGTCTCAATCATCAGATCCATCAATCCGAGCGTCGGTGCGAGGGGTGTCTCAACATTGTGGTGGATGCCGCAACGCGATAGATAATAAGAGACTACATGATGAAGTTCCGCGGGCACGACAACATCACAGACCTCCGGTTGCTCACGCTCAACCATCTCACGAACATCGGTGTAAGCGCTCACGTTGAACTGTGTCGCCCCTTCCTCTGCTGACGCTGTATGGGCATCGCAAACTGCTACAATTTCAAAGGTCTCTTTCAACGCTGCAGCGGTTTCGATATGTGATCGACCTCGACGACCATAACCAATGAGGGCATACTTCAAACGCGACATAAATCACCCCTTAAAATGATCATAACACTGGATAGATATTTATCAGATTGGCTCATGTAAAGAAATGGTGCAACCGAAACCGATTGAGTTCATGAGCTCACTCGTTTATTAATGAACCAATGTACTAATGAACCAATGAACAAAGCATTTTCGCATTTTACGCTTTGAGCCCTAATTCATTCGTAGTGATCTGCGCCATGCAGTACACCCACCCCATTCTCCATCCGCAGCAGCTGCTTTTGGCGATCTGTGAGTAGATCTAGCCACTCCTCCGGGAAGCGGTGATGTGGATCAAGTTGAAACCGCATCATTGGACTGATCCGGTAATGTCCAAAAATCGCATGACGATTCCGATCGCCGGTATTCGCACCACCACCGTGCCAGCATTGACCATTAAAAACAAGCACACTTCCCGCCGGTGCAGTTGCTGTCAATACATGTTTAATCGCCCTGTCTTCAGGTGGGGGATTTATCCCACTTTTGTGTGTGCCGGGAACAATCCGGGTCGCCCCAATCTCCGGTGTAAAATCGTCCAGCATCCAGACGGTGTTCATCATAACAGGATTCTTTCCATCTCTCTTCATCAGATCCTCAAGGATATCTCCATGCAGCCGTTGCACCGGATCGCCGGGACGAACGATACGCGCGTTGAGACTGCCAAGAATCAGAGGCACACGATTGGTCATTGTTCCTTCCAGCAACGGCAAGATTCTCGGATGGTCTATCGTCTTGAAGAAGACCGTATCCATTGTCGGCAGGTTCGAGATGTGTATACAATCTCCCCGATCAACACCCTTTTCATCTACCAATCGAATTAAAACCGCTTTCATCTCCGCCACTTCGTCGGGAGTGAGAACATTCTCAAGGATTGTGAAACCGTATACATCAATTTCAAATAATTCCTGCTTCAGATTAGACATATTTCTTCCTCAATTATACCGAACTTTCTAAATTTTCCTCAGACCCGGTAGGTGCGGTTTCAAACCGCACCGAATTCAGACCGTAGGTTGGGTTGAACGGTTAAAAGCAAATCCCTATCAACTACAATAGCCGTTCCATGTTTCAACAACCGTCTCTTAATAAATAAACACAGTGAAACCCAACGAGATAAGGATTCCTGTAGGTCGATTTTCCAAAATCGACAATACCTAGAATGGCAGCATCACAGGCCTGGTATTTTGTCGAGATATGAATCTCGACCTACAATCCACTTTTGTAGCACGATCTGTTAGATTGTGATCCCGTCCGCAAACTAACAGTTCGCGCTACTTCAATCTATTAATGTACACATTCATAGCCAATCGCCTCAAGATTCCTACGGATCTTCGCAATTTCGGCATCAGGCAGCGGGCGGAGTGGACGACGCATCGTCATAGACGGGAATTTACCCATCAACCAGCGTGCACACTTCATCCGTTGGTGGGCATCGCCACTCGGCTCGCCAAAATTGTACACAATCCTCGATAACGGGTCTACTAGCTTTCGCGCTTTGCGAGCACCTATCAGGTCACCATCAAGGGCGGAGTGCACAACCTGCACCATCAACTCTGGCACAAAGCCGGCAAAGCCAATGAGTGCCCCATCACAGCCTTCCAACAACGAAGCCAGCAGATACTCATCGTGACAGGTTAAGATAGGAACATCGGGTGCCGCTGCTTTCAGCTGCTCATAGTCCCAACGCCAGCGCGCCATGTCACGGGTCCCCATCTTGATACACACCACCTGTGGGATTTTCACAAGTTCCAACATTTCCACGAGGCTATAGCTTGCCTTCGTCCATGCAGGATATTGGTGGACGATGATCGGTATGTCTGATCCTTCGGCAACATCCTGAAAAAAGCCGATTGCCGTTTCACTCGTGCGACCGAAACGCAACCAGTGATGCGGCGGCATCAGTAAAATTGCATCGCCACCCGCCTCCTTTGCAGCGATGGCATAGTCAATCGCCTCTAAGCTCCCTTCGGCACTCACCCCAGAGACAGCCTTTACCTGACCTTTAGCTTCCTCGGCAACAATCGCTGTCACACGTGCGCGCTCACTCGGACGCAACGATGTAATCTCACCGGTATGCCCATTACAGACAAGTCCTTTGACACCATCGACAGCTGCAAGTTCGCGCATATATGCCCGCAATCCCTCTTCATCAATTGATTCATCTTCATGAAATGGACAGAGAGTTGCGGGAAACACCCCCGCCCACGGATGCTGTTCTTGCCAGTTCATAGTCGCGGTCCCCTTTCAATTCTTAAACTCAATTCAAAAAAAGCACGTCAAATCCTAAGACCAAACAGTTCTACGGCGTTGCCGCCGAAGATTTGCATTTTCTCGTCATCAGGGATATCCATTTCCTCAATGAGCGTCACAAAAATTTGCGGATCAACCCAAGGGTGGTCGGTGCCAAACACCAGATGCTCTGGTCCAGAAAAGTCGTAAGCGTATCGCAACGCTTGTGTAGACGGAGAAACGGTATCTAAATAAATGCGACGCATGTAGGCACTTGGAGGCTGTTTAATGTGTTCGCGCCCGCGTCCCATCACCTCCGTTTGATGCTCAATCCGCCCCATCATGTACGGCAAAACGCCACCTACATGAGGCATGACAACCTTCAATCGAGGATACCGCTCAAGCACGCCACCAAGTATTAGCCTTAAGAGCGCGAAACTGGTGTCTACCTGCAGCCCCATCATGGGAATCATCGAGTAGTCCTTAATCGCCTCTCCCCATGTTGGGACTGTCGGATGCAAGACAATCGGCAGCTCCTTTGCTTGAGCATGTCTGTAGATCGGGTCGAAAGCAGGGTCATCCACCGGGCGGCCGCCAATGTGTGAATACAACATAACGCCACAGAACCCTAGGTTGTGTGCACGGTCCATCTCATCAATGGTGGCGTTCACATCCTGCCACGGGAGGCTGGCAAGTCCCGCAAATCGGTCGGGGTGTTGCTGAATCATCTCCGCAATGGTATCGTTGATTGCCTGCGCGCCTTTGATAGCCAAATCGGGAGCGAGCATACAGGGTCCCGGGATATTGGTGCTGACAAGTGCCATGTCAATGCCTGCTCTATCCATGTCCTGAAGTTTTCGTTTGGGGAGATACATCTCCTCCTGCAGCTGAAATTGCTGGACATCGCCGTAAGTGATGACAAACTCTTTGCCATGCTGTACACCCGATCTATCGGAGTTATCTCGCGCTGCGTTTCGGAGCTCAATCTGCGGTGGATGGGGGTTTTGGGCAAGTACATCAATATACGCCCGAGGAAATATATGGCTTTGGCAATCAATCCGCATTAGAATCCTTCCCTCTCAGCAGCCTCGTTTCTACGGAGAATCTTATTCAACCAAATCATCAACGGGGATATGAAATTTTTGAATGCAGGATTCCCCAAATAGCCTCCATTATACAAATTCAGATTGAGAAGTCAATAAGAAAATCTCGTGCTCCCATGTCATAGCGTCGGAAAGCTATTGCAGCCCAACTCAGAGTGTAACTATAGTGAATAGGAGTCACGCACTTCAGTTTGTAGTAGCGCAATTCATTGCGCGTCCGGACGGGCGATAAATCGCCCGACTACAAACCTGTGTCCCTACTGTAGTTGCCCGATTTATCGGGCGTTGGAAACGGTATCCTACGGCGATGAATCGCCGAACTACAGGGCTTTGACCGTTCAACTGCGTAAGTCCTAAGTGAATTCAAAAAATAAATAGACACTTTTGCCTCTCGGTTTCGATCCCCCCGATAAATCGGGGTAAACTAATTATCGGGGCCGGTAGGTGCGGTTTCTAACCGCACCGGTTTGGAGTGTCTCATTAATTCTAAGATCCACTATAAGATGTTGCTAAAGGCGTTTTGATATTTTATTTGAAGAAAATTGTAAAATAATCTCACCAATGCTATAATGGTACTGACTCAAACGTTCAAGTGGGCAGACCTATGATTCCCGACGAAATCTACGTCCAAAAAACAGTTGAAGGAGATGCGGAAGCGTTCAATGAATTGGTGCAGCGCCACCATGCTAGGATTTATGGGCTTGCTTATCGGATGCTGGGTAACCCTGATGATGCCTCGGACGCAACGCAAGAAGCGTTTCTTGAAGCTTACAAATCTATCCAATCCTTCCAATTCCAGTCGAAGTTTTTGACATGGATGTACCGAGTGGGGATCAACGTTTGTCAGCAGTACAAACGTCGGTCAGATGCCCGTGAGCGTACATTAACCTCTTATACGAGGGATGTTCAGGAAGGAGACACGCAATATCCGAGCAATGCTCCAGATCGAGTCCTTCTGAAAACAGAACGTGACCAGCTAGTACAACAGGCGATTGATCAATTACCCTCGAAACAGCGGATAGTTGTTACGCTGTTCTATATGCAGCAAATGAAATATCGTGAAATTGCCGAATTACTTGATTGTTCGGAGGGTACAGTTGCCTCGCGCTTGAATACAGCCGTGAGGAACCTCAAGTCAAAACTTGAAGGCTTAAACCTCCACTAAGCCGATAATGCAAATAGCCCTATAACCCCGAATCCAGATTAGGTGAGGGCTTAGATTAAGCAAAAGTTATACGAACGCTTATTCCGATTGAAAAATATAGAGGCTCATATAAAGAACTGGTACAACCCAAACCGATTGCGTTCATGAGTTTACTCGTTTGTTAATGAACCGATGGACTAATGTTGTTTACGTTTTACGCATTTTGTATTTTGCACGTTCTTTTAACATGAGCCAATACAGAAAAGGGACAAATATGAGTCTCGACTGTAAGCAAGTTATCGAATATTTTAGTCTACATCGACATCCGGACCTAACAGATCAAAACAGGATTGAATACAGACGACATCTCCTCGAATGTGAAACTTGCCAAAACGAATACGAAGAGATGTTACACACTGCCGCTGTGCTCGAAAGTATTCCAGATCCTGTTCCGCCACCGGAACTTGTCGAGCGCATTCAGACCCAAATCCGTCAAACTCACCGGCGCTCCATTTTGGATTTTCTAGTGAATCCAATTGCGCGTATCCTTGTTGCAATCAAATTGGGTCCTCACCCTACCTTTGTCAACTACACTGCGATGCTCTTTTACTTGATGTTGACAATCTTTATGGTCAAGTTGACGTTTTTTAATTCAACAGAACCGCCATCTAGTGAGTTGACGCGTCCACTGTCGCCCCAAGTTCGTATTGTCCGGTTGGGTGATGTGAAACATTCTTCGCTCAAAGCGGGCAGGATAGAGAAAGAAAAATCTAACGAAATTCCGATCCAGTCCACTCCAAGTAATTTTTAATAATATCACACAACTTTCCAAACTTAGTACTTGATAAAACGCCGTGAGCCTCAAAGATTCAAACTTGGCAACACGGCGTTTTTTTATTAATCAAGGGGACAGCCATTAGCAAATTTCCATTTTTACTTGCATAATTTCGTCCCTTGTGATATTATTTAACCTGCCGCGAGAAATCCTTCTCAGGAGGAAAGCCAATCGCGGTTTTTTTGTGTATCAGCCAGATAATTGGGAGGCTGGAGATTCAACACTAAGACATTGCATCTAGTGTCGTTGCTTGATTACAGTTTGACTCTTCGATCTTTTTAAGAGTGGGATGCGGTTTCCCGCTCTTTATTATTTTTAACAGGACTGACGCACTTCAGAGTTTGGACCTGACAGGGCCCTGACAAATCGCCGAATCGCCGGTGGGGCACTGCTTTGCAACCAATCTTATCGGAGGCATGTTGGTGCTTTTTTGCACTGTGCACAATATGACATCTTCATTAGTATCTTCAGTTTCTGATCTCCTATCACCCGTTCTGGCTGATGAAGGAATTGAGTTAGTTGATGTCGAATATCAAGTTGATACCCGGACGTTAAAACTTTTGATTCATAAGCCCGGTGGTATAAGTACCGAAGATTGCCAACAGGTCAGTCACATTGCGAACCCGATTCTTGATGTGCATGACGTGATACTCGGCACCTACAATCTTGAAGTCGCTTCGCCGGGACTGAATCGACCGATTATTACAGAAGCCGATTTCCGCAGGAATGTGGGGCAAAAGGTGCAAGTAGAGGTATCCACCACAACCGAAAATTGTTTACAACTGAACGGCACCCTAAACCAAGTCAGCGATGGGGAAATCTTACTGACCCTGTGTTCTGGAAAGACGGTTCAAATTGCAATTTCCGATATTGTTCAAGCCCAAATCCAGTTGATGTGGTAAAGGTTTGGATGGAGGGCGGAGTTCATACAATGAATAATGATCTAGTCATGACCATTCGTCAGATTATGGATCAGACGGAGCTGCCGCAGACAATCTTTATTGAAGCAATCGAAGCAGCACTATACTCAGCAGCCAAGCGGCGCTACGGATCGACACGAGGGGTGTCGATTAAAATTGATCCCGAGTTAACGAATATTAGATGTTTTGTCCCGAAAAAAGTGGTTGAGATTATGCACCACTTTGCTACGGAAATTCCCATTGAGGAAGCAGTAAAGATTAAACCCGATGCCCAGCTAAATGAGGTGATTGAGGTTGAAATCGATCCAAGCGAATTTGGGAGGATTGAAGCCCAAACAGCGCGTCAAATCCTTGTCCAAAAAATAAAAGAAGCAGAACGAGAACAGATCTATCAGGAGTACAAAGAACAGGAAGGCGAAGTCATCACAGGCTACTTCCAGCGTACCGAACGGGGTAACCTGATCCTCGACTTGGAGCGGACGGAAGGGCTCCTCCCTTATAGTGAAGTGCCGCGCCCACACAATTATCGACGGGGCGATGCACTGAAGTGCTTGATCGTGGAGGTCAACGTAGATCAGAAAGGACCACAAATTGTGCTTTCACGTACACATAATGGTCTCATCGCCCGCTTGTTTGAAATAGAAGTTCCCGAAGTTTATGATGGCTTAGTTCGGATTATGGCGATCGCGCGTGATCCAGGGGACCGTGCAAAGGTCGCTGTCATTGCGACAGATGAGAGCATCGACGCGGTTGGCACTTGTGTGGGTGTAAAAGGGTCACGGGTGCAAACAGTTGTAAGGGAGTTAGAGGGTGAGAAAATAGATCTCCTTCCATGGAATCAGGATCCTGCACTCTTCATTGCGAATGCCTTGCAACCTGCTACCGTTGTGCGTGTGAACATTGAGGAAGAAAATACAAGTGCAGAAGTGATTGTGCCGGATGACCAACTGTCTCTAGCAATTGGTCGGCGTGGACAAAATGCGCGTCTCGCTGCGAAACTAACTGGTTGGAAAATCGATATAAAAAGCGAATCTGAAGCGGATGTACAATTTAAAGCAGAAATTGCAGAAGAATTGTTCAAACCCGTTGAGACTGATTCGTCTGCCCCAGCGGGACTCGATCTAACCGAGCTGGAGGGTGTCGGTGCTAAAACTGCTGAACTCCTTAAAGACTCCGGTTTCTTGACGGTTGAGTCGATCGCTCAAGCAACATTGGAAGAACTCTCACTGTTGCCGGGAATTGGTTCCAAGACCGCTGAGAAGATTCATCATGCCGCATCGAAGATACTTTCGGCTTAAATCTAATCAAGAGAGTTGCTAGGACTCATCGTTTTAAGGAGGGCACATGACTGTAATGCCTATCCGTACCTGTATCGGCTGCCGGGGTAAATTTCCTAAGAAAGACCTACTTCGACTTGGGCGGAATGCAGCTGGAAACCTCCAAACAGATTCGACGGGTAAGTTGCCAGGACGCGGTGCCTATGTATGCCAATCACAAGCATGCATTAATATCACTTTCAAGTCGCAGAAAATCAATACTCACTTGCGAAGCAATTTTTCAAGGCAAGTTATTGATTCTTTCAAACAAGAACTCCTTAGTCTGGTGAGTCATAGAAACGTGGAGGAGGTATAAATGGTGAAAAGTAGTCAAACCAAGCAGAGCGAAAATATGCAAACTAAAAGTAAAAAAATTAGAGTTTATGAACTCGCAAAACAGTATGGGGTAAGCAGCAAAGAATTTGTTGAAGAATTGCATGGGTATGGCATTCCTGTCAAAAACCACATGAGTACGCTGGATGCCGAAACTGTCCAGTTGATCGAGACCGAACGAAACGCTGCAAAGCCATCGCCCGCTGAACCTCCTGAAGCCAAAGTTGAACCACCTAGCACGAAAAAGAAAACAAAGAAAGCTAAAAAAGTTGCAGCAGTTTCCACGATTGACGAAGCGAAGGTTGTTGCGGCAAAAACAGACCCCCCCAAAGAAGACGCAGCAATCAGTGAACAAAAAGTTGTCGCAACTGTTCCGCAGATCCAAGAAGGCGTTACTGTTGGTCTCCTTGCCGCCGAACTAGGATTTAAGGGAACCGAAATGATTATGCGTCTCATGAAATTGGGGATCATGGCGAGCATTAATCAACGCTTAGACTACCAGACACTACAAGCCATAAGCCAGCAGTTTGAGTTTAACGCTGTTCGTAGGTTGACACTGGAAGAGCAAATCCTTCAGGATGAGCCAGATGATGCAGCAGATCTTCTCGCACGTTCACCTGTTATTACGATTATGGGGCATGTTGACCACGGTAAAACATCCTTGCTGGATGCCATCCGACAATCAAATGTCATGGATACAGAGGCGGGGCAGATTACCCAGCATATCGGTGCTTACCATGTAGAATTGGAAAGCGGCAGCGTTGTTTTTCTCGACACCCCCGGACACGCAGCATTTACTGCGATGCGTGCCCGCGGTGCCCAAGTAACTGACATTGTCGTCCTTGTTGTCGCAGCAGACGATGGCGTGATGCCGCAGACAGTTGAAGCACTCAACCACGCAAAAGCAGCGGGAGTGCCGATCCTTGTTGCACTCAACAAAATAGATGTCGAAAACGCTAGGCCAGATTATGTCAAGCAACAGTTAGCAGAATATGATCTCGTCCCCGAAGAATGGGGGGGACAGACGATTTTTGTTGAAATCTCTGCGAAGGAACGGATCGGTATTGAAGAGTTGTTAGAAATGCTGCTCCTTGAAGCAGAATTGCTTGAGCTCAGTGCCAATCCAAATAAGCCCGCTCGTGGGACAGTTGCCGAGGCTAAATTGGATAAAGGACGAGGACCCGTGGCGACTGTGCTTGTCCAAAGTGGAACTTTACATGTTGGTGATACCTTCGTTGCTGGTCGTTATTACGGAAAAGTGCGTGCCATGATAAACGACCGAGGGCAGCGTGTGAAAAATGCACCACCCTCAACCCCGGTCGAAGTACTTGGCTTTACAGGAGTGCCAGAGGCTGGAGACCAATTTTTTGCGGTTGCTTCTGAAAGAGATGCAAAAGCACTTAGCGAATCTCGACAAGAGCAACATCGAGCGACGCAACTGGGACCGCAGAGCCGTGTAAGTTTAGATGACCTCTTCAACCAAATCCGGGAAGGCGATATTAAAGAGCTAAATATCATCGTTAAAGGTGACGTGCGAGGTTCCGTCGAAGCCGTCTTTGATTCCCTGCAACGATTAGGCACAGATGAAGTCAAGATTAATGTTATTCATCAAGCTGTTGGTGGAATTACCGAAACGGATGTTTTACTCGCATCTGCCTCCAACGCAATTGTTGTTGGCTTTAATGTCCACCCCACGACTGGTGCCTTAATCGCGAAGGAAAACGAAGATATTGATGTCCGGACTTATAGCGTGATTTATGACCTGATTTCTGATGTTCAATCAGCGATGGAAGGGTTGCTTGAACCCGAAGTTCGAGAGGTTGTCGTCGGTCGAGGAATTGTTCGGGAGTTATTCAGGACACCACGCATGGGTACGATTGCAGGAAGTTATGTGAATTGGGGGCGAATCATTCGTAGCTACGCCCTCCGCGTCCTACGAGACAATCGTCTGATCTACGAAGGACAGGTTGATTCGTTGCGACATTTTAAGGAAGATGTTACTGAGGTCCAGGCAAACTACGAATGCGGGATCGGTGTCAGTACTTTTGATGATTTCAAAGTGGACGATGTATTGGAGTGTTATACCCACGAGCGCATACCACGTTCATTGAGGTAGAAGCGAAGATAGTATCGACGAGCGCTTACTTAAAACCGTTTCCCTTGTATTGACTGTGCTTATGCATATTGGTGTTTGTACGATCTGGTTAACCATTCCAGATAGCCATTCGCTCAAACAGAAGCGGCAGGTGGTTAAAAGCATCACCGACCGCCTGAAAAATCGCTTTAACATCGCTGTCGCCGAGGTTGATGGACTTGACAGGCATCAGCAAGCTGTGCTTGGGGTGGTATCTGTTTCAAATGATAAGAAACACCTCAATCGTGTGCTATCTTACGTTGTTAACTTTGTTGAGGATGCCTTGTTGGCAGAATTAACAGACTACGAAATTGAAATTCTGTCCTGATGAGATAGAATCTGAGGGGATAATGCCAGGAAGACGTACAGACCGCGTGAGCGTGCTTATACAAAGAGAATTAAGTGACATTATTCAACGAGAACTGAAAGATCCGCGAGTCGGCTTTTGCACCATTTCTCAAGTTCAAGTTTCCACAGATCTGCGGTATGCGGATGTCAAGGTGAGTGTCGTTGGTGACAAACGGCAAAAACGGAACTCAATAACAGGACTTAAAAATGCCGCCGGTTTCCTGCGGCGTGAGGTAGTGCAACGAATTGGATTACGCCACGCCCCTGAACTGCGTTTTGAATTAGACGATTCTGTAGATCAATTAATGCGAATAGATCGCCTGCTCAAACGAATTCATACCCAAGAAAAAGTTTCATCGTCTGCCGATGACGAAGCAATTGAACCTAATTAGTTCATCCGCTATGGAAGATTATCAAGCAATTTTACGGGTCTTTGACCAACATCAGTCTTTCGCGCTCTCAACACATGTCAATCCGGATGGCGATGCACTCGGATCCGAATTAGCGCTCTACTCCTTCCTCAAGGACCTCGGCAAACAGGTCAAAATTTTCAACACCGATCCCGCGCCACCGAATTACAGATTTCTTCCCTTCTGCGATGCCATCTTGCCTGTCAAAGCTTTTCAGAATGACTTTCCCGAAGTGTTGGTCGTTCTTGATGCAGGGGTGCTGAAACGCATCGGTGCTTACCTGTCTCGATCTCTAGTGCCGACCAAGGCAACCGTCAATATTGATCACCATACCGCTGCGGAGCCCTTTGGAGATTACAATCTCGTCGAAACTGAGGCATCATCAACATCAGAAATAATCTACCGATTGATCCGACATCATGGAACGCCAGTAGGAAAGGAACGAGCACTTTGTCTTTACACAGGGATTATGTTTGATACTGGCTGTTTTCGATATTCAAATTCGACACCGATGGCGCACCACGTTGCAGCAGAACTAATTCTGGAGGGGATCTCCGTTGATGAAGTATATCGTGCTGTCTACGAGAGTTTGCCTATTGGAACTATTCTGTTGCTTAGTGAAGTTTTCCAAACGCTTGGCACAACACCTGATGGTAAAATTGGCTGGTTGTATGCGACACAGGAGATGTTTCGTAAAACCAGAACAACCCGCGACGACGTGGATGGATTTATCAATCATATCCGATCGATTGACACCGTTGAGGTGGCAATCCTCGTGAGTGAGAAGAAAAATGGTGAATCGAAAGCGAGTCTGCGGAGCAAATCAACTGTTGATGTTGGCGAGATTGCTTCCGTATTTGGCGGCGGTGGGCATCAACGCGCTGCCGGCTGTGAGATCGATGCGCCTTGCGAAGAGGCGATCTCACAACTCGTGGCGATCACGCAGCAACGAATGAGGGATGAATAAATCTGAATTACAACAAGCGTCAAGACATGAAGATTCGCTAGGAGATTGGGTTAGGTTTCACCGTAAGTCATGGGGTTGATTGTTTCAGTTAGGCATACAAAATGGTGTTTGTTTCAGTTAATCGGACTGCTTCGGTAAAACCCCCTTGATAGACAATGGGCATTCACGGTGTTCTTAATCTGAATAAACCCCCAAAGCTTACTTCAAGGCAAGCAGTCGATCGCGTGAAACGCATACTAAATATAAAAAAGGCAGGACATGGCGGTACGCTCGATCCAGATGCCACCGGCGTTTTGCTCATCTGTCTGGGAGATGGAACAAAACTGTTTGAAGCGTTACAGGCTGGTACAAAAGAGTATGAAGGTACGCTTATATTGGGAATCACGACAGATACCCTTGATGCCAACGGACAAATCATCAATACTGTGGATACAGGTCAGATAACCCCCGATCAAATTCGAGCCGTCTGTCAGCAATTTGTTGGGGAAATTGAGCAGATACCACCAATGTTTTCCGCTGTAAAACATAAAGGGAAACCCCTGTACAAATTGGCACGCAGAGGGATTGAGGTCGAGCGCCGTTCGAGACGGGTCTTCATTGAGTCTATCGAGTTGCTGCTGTTTAATATGCCTGAAGTCCGTTTCCGAGTTGTTTGTTCTAAAGGAACGTATATTCGAGCCCTTGCCGCAGATATTGGAGCAGCCCTAGGCTGTGGTGCCCACCTTTCAGAACTGACCCGCACCCGATCGGGCGTATTCAAAATCGAGGGGGCGCACACATTCGATAGTCTTAAACGCACCCCCGATTTTGCTTATCAGGCTGTGACCCCAATTGATGCAGTAGAGGATATGCTGCATCGGCAGTTGCATTGACTCGATGGTTTTTAATCGTCGGTCTCTGGAGATTGAATCTTGCAGATTTACTATGATCTAGAAGCCCCTTCTAAATCGTTTCAGGAGTCTATTGTTACCGTTGGTGTATTTGATGGACTACACATTGGACATCAAGCGGTTATCCAACAGGTTTTGACCCAAGCGAAAAAATTCAGGCTAGCGAGTTTTGTGCTGACCTTTGACCCACCACCCTTGGCTTTCCTTGCTCCTGAAAGATGTCCGCCAGCCCTGACAACTCTTCCAAAGAAGATTGAAATATTAGAGCAGCTCGGTGTTGATGCTGTGGTTTTTGCACGCTTTGATGCGTATTTACAGCAGATGTCTCCTAATACCTTTGTTCAACAAGTTCTACTGCAGCGATTGCATGCTAAACAAGTTATTGTCGGTTATGATTGGCAGTTTGGCAAAGGACGGTCTGGCAACGCCAAAGCCTTGAAGGAACTCGGGGATCAGTATCAATTTGATGTAAGAATTGTCGGTCCCGTACAACTTCACAACAAACCTGTTCATAGTACACGAGTCCGTGAAGCAATTGCAGACAGTAACCTTAACCTCGCATCAGAGCTTCTAGGACGCCGATACTCAATCATGGGTGAGGTAGTAAAAGGTGAAGGACGTGGACGGCAGATTGGGTTTCCTACTGCCAACATTGATGCTGGAAATCAGATGTTGCCACCAAGTGGAGTTTACGTCGTACAGGTTAAGTTGGAGGGCTGTATGTTCGCCGGTGTGCTGAACATGGGGACCAGACCTACATTTGACGGAGAAAAATTCCAGATTGAAACCCACCTATTTAATTTTGAGAAAGTGATATACGGAAAAAAAATAGAAATCGCTTTCATCGCAAAAATTCGGGCTGAACAGAAATTTCCAAACCCAGAGATGTTAGTTAATCAGATTAAACAAGATGTTACTATGGCTAAAGCTATTTTGAAGCGAATGAAGGACAGAAATGTGCATTACCGCTAAATCTCACTTAGATTGAAAGAGAATTTAATTTACAAAACGCTTGGGTTTATGGTATATTTACCTGTATGTATATGCAAAAAACGCATAGCGTGTGAAAAGAAAAGATAAAAAAGGAGGTGAATTTGTATGGCACTTGCAGTTGATCAAAAAAAAGAATTGGTCGAAGCATATAAAACCCATGATAGCGATACCGGGTCACCAGAAGTCCAGGTGGCAATTATCCAAACTCGCATCCGGGAGTTGACGGAACATTTTAGGACACATAGAAAAGACCATCATTCAAGGCAGGGACTGTTTAGACTCGTAAGCAAACAACGTCGTTTGTTGCGTTATCTGCACAAACAAGATGTTCAACGGTATCGTAATCTGATTACTCAACTTGGAATTCGTGACACAATTTCAGGCAGGAGAGGCTAGTAAACCACCGTAGAACAGTGTGAGGAGGAAAGATATTGAAAGTTGAAATGCAGCTTGGGAGTGAAAACCTCTCAATTGAGACAGGAAAAGTTGCCAAACAAGCAGATGGTGCGGTTTGGGTACAATACGGTGGAACGGTTGTCTTGGTGGCAGTCGTCGCTGATAAAAGAGAGTCAAATCTAGATTTCTTCCCGTTAACCGTAGACTATCGTGAAAAATCTTACGCGGCAGGGCGCATCCCTGGGGTCTATGGTAGACGGGAACCACGTCCAGGCGGGAGTGAACTCTTAACAGCGCGTTTAATTGATCATTGCATTCGCCCCCTTTTCCCTAAAGATTTCCAAGTCGAAGTGCAAGTCATGTGCACAGTGCTTGCATCTGATCAGAGCCACCCCGCTGATGTACCCGCTCTCATCGGAACATCGGCAGCACTCAGTATCTCGGATATACCGTTTAACGGTCCTGTTGGTGCCGTTACCATTGGAAGACTAGATGGAGAATTTTGTGTCAATCCGACTTATGAAGAATTAGAACGATGTGAATTAGAATTTTTCGTCAGCGGGACAACCGATGCGGTCATGTCCGTTGAAGGTGGGGCGCACGAAGTGCCAGAAGATGAAGTGATTGATGCAATTGTAGCAGCCCACCAAGAGATTAAAGAGATCACTAAACTTCAAGAAGGTTTAATTGCACTTTGCGGGAAGCCTAACCGCGAGTACAAAATGAAGGAAATTGATGAGGGACTCAGTTCGCGCATCCGAAACCTCGCTACAGAGAGAATTCGTGAATCTATTGGCATGGACCAAAAGCAGGACCGTGAAGGCTATCTCGAGCAGGTCCAGGCTGATATCCTATCGGAAATTCTTGATGATGTTGATGAAGAAGAAGATGGTCCCGAGGTCACAAAAGAGGCTATGTCAATATTAGGCGACATCGAAAAAGAAGAGATGCGCCAGTCAATCTTGAATGAAGGAAAACGTGTTGATGGACGGGGGGTCACAGATATTCGAGAAATTTCAGGTGAAGTTGGTGTCCTGCCTCGTGTACACGGCTCATCGCTTTTTACCCGCGGACAAACCCAAGCCCTTTGTGTGACAACACTGGGAACCAAAGGCGACGAAGATGTAAACCGAACCCTGACGGGAGAGGTTAGAAAATACTTCTTCCTACACTACAATTTCCCACCATACAGCACCGGCGAGGTCAAGAGAATTATGGGACCCGGGCGCAGAGAAATCGGTCACGGCGCGCTCGCTGAGAGAGCGATTCAACCAGTTATTCCCGGGCGAGAAGAGTTCCGATATACAATTCGCGCAGTATCCGAGATTCTTGAATCGAACGCGTCTTCCTCCATGGCAAGCGTATGTGGTGTAACCCTTTCATTATTGGATGCGGGGGTGCCCATCAAAAAACCGGTGGCAGGAGTTGGGGTGGGGTTGATCAAGGAAGGAGATCGCGAGGTTATCTTGACCGATATGCTCGGTACGGAGGATTTCCTCGGCGACATGGACTTTAAGGTCGCCGGCACTCCGGATGGCATCACAGCTATCCAAATGGACATTAAAATTGATGGTGTAACACCGGATTTGATGCGAAGAGCCATTCATCAAGCAAAAGATGCACGCATGGTTGTCCTAGATAAGATGAGTGAAGTTATAGATAAGCCACGCGATGAGATTTCTCCGCACGCGCCACGCATCTATGAAATCCAAATTTCGCCCTCTAAAATCAAAGATTTGATTGGGCCACGCGGCAAAACCGTTCAGGCTATTCAAGAGGAAACCGGTGTGACGATCGACATTGAGGACGATGGAAGGGTCGAACTTTCATCATTCAATGCTGAGGCTGCTAACAAAGCCGAAGAGATGATTCTCTCCATTACTGCGATCCCTGAAGTCGGCAAAGAATACGCAGGAAAAGTTACTCGTATAACAGGATTCGGTGCTTTTATTGAGATTATTCCCGGCCAAGACGGATTGCTTCATATCTCTCAAATGGGAGATGGGTACGTCCGACAGGTTGAAGATGTAATGAACATCGGCGATGAGGTGGCTGTACGTGTCATTGAAATTGATGACCAAGGACGTGTTGACCTGACACTTGCAAGCAACCCCGTAACCGCAGATGCAACTTCGTCAGAGCGAGGAGAGTCACGAGATCGGGGGAATTCACGCCCACGAGATAACCGTCCAAATAGAGGACAGCGTGAGGGGCGCAATTCCCGTCAAAATCGCAACAGCGATTCACGGGACCGCCGTCCACCAAGAATCCCCAAAGGCAGATTTTAGTACAGTGAAAATAGCGGGCACATGACTTTACATCTCCCGATTCCATCGGGATTCTCGCCTGTCCCGCCTGTCCCGATTCATCGGGGATGTATCGGGGGAACGGAACCGATTCATCGGGACACCGTGTGCTGTAACTCCGCGAACTCTTTCGCTCCCTGGTAGGCGAGGTTTCTAACCTCGCCGATTTGCAGCATCCAATCAATGCTAAAATCTGCCATAAATAGGTGAGACGGTACGTCCCATTGGACAAAATACCACCATAGTGTGAGATGTGAACGGTTTCTCACATCTCACGCATCACTTGTAATGTTTGGGGGGATCTCAAGTGCAAGCCAAGTACCCCAACCGGAGGACGAGAAGAATAATTAACAGAGAACGAGATCTCCTCGATCAGAAATGGTTGACCTACCTATTGACATTTATTCTGGTTCTTTTGGGAGTCATCTTTGTTCTCGCTGTGACCCGTCGCGAATGGTTAATTCACCAAGCAAAGTGGATTGTTAAATCCGTAATACTGGGATTCGGTTTAGAATAGTCCACCCCTTCCCTATCCAATCCAATAGATACGGCAAATATTCACTCCGGAGGTTTGAGATGAAACTTCCTTTGATTTTCACAGCCACTATGCGAAATTTTGTGCAATCCGCTGCTACACTCCATACTGCGCTTTCGCTAGGCATCTTAATGCTGATCTGTGTCGTTTCGGGATGCGGCTATGTGTCAACTTCGGACTATCTCAGTCATATAAAGACAATTGCAATTTCTCCGATTGAGATTCAGGATCCAGATTTCACATTTGATTCCTCCAATAATCCACACGATGAAATAATTCGAGCAGCACTCATTAACCGTTTTAACCAGAAGTGGCGTGATGGAAATGACGCACGGCTTGATATTATTATCTTGGATTACGATCTCAGGCCCTCCCGTTATGATGCGAATAATCGGCCTGAGCAATTTCGCATGAGTCTAGAGATTGAGTATGAATTTAGGGATCAGAAAGAGAATAAAATTATCGATCGTAGAGATAATTATGTCCAAATTCACGAATTCTATGTTGTTCAGGGGCTAGGGGAACCGCCAGAAACGCGGGAAGAGGCACAAAAACGACTCATTGAAGAATTAGTCGATGATTTCTATAGTACGCTTGCCGAACAATGGTAGGCTGATAGATGCTTGGTGCTCGGAACGGCACTTGTGAGACCATAGGACTGTGACTTATCACGAATCACGAATCACGTTTGACACTCTAAACTTTCAGGTTTCTCATCAATGGCGGCAGTATCTTTGGGGCGTTTGTGCATCTTGGATGCTACTGTTTTTTGCGTGTCAAACTGAACAAGGTAATTACACGGCTGTCAGCCAGAATGGTCAATATGTCTATGGCGTTTGGAAGGCTCGAACCGCTAAGGCAGCAAAAAACCTCTCGCGTCAAATTGACCAGGCATCTACGGGGGGGCTTCTTGAAATTGATTCACTTTCCTTAATCACAACCGAAAAACCGATGGATTTATTACCCGCAAATGAAGAGGCATCCTACTGGGTTCGAGTCAGAAAACCGAGCGTTGATGTTGGGAAAGAGTTATACAAAAATGTGATTGGTGGAAACCCCGAACTATATCACAGCTACGGCTTTATCGAAGGTGCTTCCGTCGAGTATCAAACCCCCCGACTCGGATCTCAGCCGCTGATTCTTTTAGAGGTCTTCGACATGGGAACTCCAGAGAACGCGTTCGGTGTCTATAGTCGAGATCGCTATCCACAGGATGAATTTGAATGGGTCGGTAGTCGAGCAATCATTTCGGGACGAGAACTTAACTTCTGGAAAGGCAGATACTTCATAAAAATTGAGGGTTACGAATTTGCTAGTCAGATTAAACAGGGCATGGTTGAACTTGCTAAAGCAACTGCTGACCATATCAAAGATCCACTGGCAACACCACATCTTTTGACGCTTCTCCCTTCAGAGAACAGGGTGCCTCACAGCGAGAAATATTTCCCTTCCGGCGTGACCTTGAAGAAAATTCACCGCTTCCTGCCCGAACATTTGCTAGAATTCAGTCCAAACGTAACCGGGTGCTCTGCTACATATCTACACAAAAAATCCGCTACCGACTGGATCGACACGATGACCGCATTTGTTTTACGCTATGAAACTGAAACAGAGGCGAAAACCGCCTATAACATCTATCGCGAGCACTTGGAGGCGAACGCACGTACAGTTGATTCTACCCAAGCCGGTGGCGTTGTCGCTAAAGAACAGTGAGGAGACGGGAAACGGGCACATGTAGCTACAAAGCCGATTGGTGAAATATAATCATTGTGGGTTATCTAATAAACAAGAACATCGAATTAATGTGTTAATGGCAAACAAATAGCCACCTTTCACACTTCACATACTCAAAAGGAGATTAACCATGCGAGGAGATTTTGAAGCCTATTTGAACGACTCGTTCCGCGATGAGAACGGGAAATTGGATTTAGATAAGCTGTTAGCCCTTGAGGATGAAGCGGACATGGACGTTGCCGTCATCATGCCCAACACCCAACCTGAACCGAACAATCAAGAACTGGGTGAGGCGATAAAAGACAACCCACGGGCCCTCGGTTGCGCGCTTATCCACCCCAACGAAGATGATCCTGTTGGACAGGTCCGGAAAGCCGCAACCGAATGGGGGATGAAAGGGATTAAGCTGATGCCGGCGGTTCACGGGTATAATGTTGATGATGAGATGGTCAAGCCGGTCGCTGAGGCTGCGCGAGATAATGGACTGATTGTTTCAATCCATTCAGGACCTGCAAATTGCCACCCCACACGCATCGGCAACGTCGCAAGCTGGATTCCTGAAGCTCCCGTTATCATGGATCACATGGGATTTCCCGATGATCTTGATGCGGGTATCGAAGCCGCAAAAGCGAATCCCAACATCTCTTTAGGCACAACAATCCTCCGCTTCCATCGCCGTTGGGGCACCGATCCAGACCAAGTCGTTCCCACCGAAGTAAAAAAAGCAGTTGATGAATTAGGTCCTGAACAGATTGTTTTCGGATCGAATACACCCGAATATCGTCCGATCCAAGTCATCAATGCTATTCGTCGTCTTGAATTGGGAGACGATGCCGAAGCACTGATTTTTGGAGATAATTTGGCTCGGATTTATGGGCTAGTGTAAAACAAATCCCGCACGGCGCGGAGGCTCGACGAGTCGGCACGTGACAGAAAAACTCAATCGCACCCCCCTTTATCACGTTCATAAACAACTTGGCGGTAGACTGATCGAATTTGGCGGTTGGGAGATGCCGGTGCAGTATAGCAGCATCATTGACGAACACCTAGCCGTCAGGTCAAATGTAGGGATATTTGATGTTTCACACATGGGTGAACTCGAAATACGAGGGCCCGAATCCCTATCACTAATCCAAAAGCTGATTACCAATGATGCCGCCAAGTTGGTTGATGGACAGGTACTCTATACGCCGATGTGTACAGAAACGGGCGGAATTATAGATGACCTGCTCGTCTACCGCTTCGCAGCCGACCGGTATATGCTCGTCGTCAATGCCTCAAATATCGAAAAGGATGTGGAGTGGATACACACGCACAATGAAAAGCGGGTAGAAATCGAAAACCGGAGCAACGAAACTGCTCTCATTGCGCTGCAAGGACGAAATGCCCCCCAGTGCCTTCAAACACTGACCGATGTCAACATCGCAACGGTGAATTATTACCGGTTTACAGAAGGAGAAGTCACTGGGATTCCAACCATTATCTCACGGACAGGCTACACAGGAGAAGTTGGTTTTGAACTTTATGTCGAAGCTGAGCGCGCAGCGGATTTATGGACTGCCCTTTATGAGGCAACAAATGCCATCGGTGGAAAACCGATTGGACTCGGTGCGAGGGACACCTTGCGACTAGAGGCGCGATTGTGTCTATACGGCAATGATATTGATGAGACGACGACACCGTTGGAAGCCGGATTACGATGGACGGTAGCCTTTGACAAAGGGAGTTTTACTGGTCGAGAGGCTCTGATTCGGCAAGATGACGAAGGAATTAAACGCCGCTTGATGGGTTTTCAAATGCTGGATCGCAGCATTGCACGAGCACACCACGCAGTTTATCATAAGGATCAGCGCATTGGGGAAGTCACGAGTGGCGCGCCAGCACCTAGCCTAAAATATAATATCGGGCTTGCTTACCTTCCGGTTGAAATAAGCAAGATTAACACCAAAATTGAAATTGAAATCCGTGGGAGACATCATCCCGCAAAGGTGGTCAGAACACCATTTTATCAAGCACCGATTTAGGAGAGAAAGTCAGATGTTTCCGGCAGATCTAAAATACATGAAAAGCCACGAATGGGCGAGATGTGAAGATGACATCGTTGATGTTGGTGTCAGCGACTACGCGCAGGCAGAGATCCAAGATGTTGTCTACGTTGAGCTACCAGAGGTGGGCGCAATTCTTGAGCAGCACAAAGCGTTTGGTGTCATTGAATCGGTTAAAGCAGCGTTTGATCTCAATGCCCCTGTCAGCGGCGAAGTCGTGGAAATCAATGAAGAACTTGAAGATGCACCAGAGTTAGTGAACGAAGCACCTTACGACGCCGGTTGGATGATTAAAATCCGTATGAGCGATTCAGGCGAATTGGAGGAGCTCATGTCCGCAAGTGAATATCAAGCAATGATCGAAACAGAAGAAAATGAATAAATCGCTTCAATCCCTCAATTTTGCAGACACTTTTGTTGACCGCCATGTCGGTCCCCGTTTGAAAGATATTGAGTTGATGCTAGAAAAGGTTGGGTATGCGTCGTTTGATGAACTGATTGAAGATGCCCTCCCGGCAAGCATCCGTTACTACCAACCACTAAATCTCGGTATGCCTCAGACAGAGTCTGAAATGCTTGCTGACTTGAGGCAAATCGCAGCCCAGAATCAGGTCTCACGGTCCTTTATCGGAATGGGCTATTACAACTGCATTACGCCGCCTGTCATCCAAAGAAACATCCTTGAAAACCCCGGATGGTATACCGCATATACTCCATATCAGGCGGAAATTGCACAAGGACGACTTGAGGCACTGTTGAATTTTCAAACGATGATTATTGATCTGACTGGACTGCCGATTGCCAATGCCTCGTTACTAGACGAAAGCACGGCAGCGGCTGAAGCGATGGGAATGTGCCTTGCCTCCGGTAAGCGCGGTGCTAGTAAGTCCCGTTCCGAGGATTCCGCTTGCGGAACTTTTTTTGTCTCGGAAACTTGTCATCCCCAAACAATCGGGGTTTTGAAAACCCGCGCAGAACCACTAGGGATTGAATTAGTGATTGGCGATCATCAGACTGCTGAATTTGACGCGCCTCTTTTGGGGGCACTTGTCCAATATCCGGCAAGCGATGGTACGGCTTATGACTATAGTGATTTCGCTGAGAAAATTCATGATGCGAACGGGTTATTAGTGGTTGCCGCTGACCTTTTGAGCCTCACGCTTTTGAAACCTCCCGGCGAATTCAATGCTGATATTGCAGTTGGATCCACCCAACGGTTTGGGGTGCCAATTGGATATGGCGGTCCACACGCCGCTTTCCTTTCAACGCGAGAAGAGCTTAAACGTAAAATACCGGGTAGAATTGCAGGACTTTCTCAGGATGTAGAAGGGCAGCGTGCAATCCGTCTCGCACTCCAGACGCGGGAACAGCATATCCGCAGAGAACAAGCCACTAGCAATATCTGCACGGCACAGGTGCTCTTAGCAGTCGTAGCCGGCATGTATGCAGTCTATCACGGTCCCGATGGGCTCCGTCGTATTGCGGAGCGCGTACATCTGCTAACAAGTGTGCTCCGTGAAGGATTGACGCGATTGGGATATGTGCTTGATGATAACTCTTACTTTGACACATTCAGCGTCGATCTGAATTTACTCAAGGAATCGAGTTACATCCGTAATATCGAAGCTAATCAACAGTCGGAGAGTCCGCCGAGTCCCGACGATCTCTTGACCATTGCCCACACACATCGGATTAATTTCAGAGTTTTCGACCATTCCCGCATTGGGATTTCACTGGATGAAACGACATCCATTCAGGATGTCCGAGATCTCCTTGATATTTTCGCATTGGGAAGCCCGCTTCCTTTTGCGGTCGAAGGGTTAATGCTTCAAGCACAATCCGCAATTTCTGAGCCGTTGCAACGAAAGAGCTCTTATCTCACCCATCCTGTCTTCAACACCTACCATTCTGAAACAGAGATGCTGCGGTACATCCACAAGCTGCAGGAGAAAGATCTATCCCTGACCACATCAATGATTCCGCTCGGATCTTGCACGATGAAATTAAACGCTACCGCCGAAATGCTTGCTGTCACGTGGCCCGAATTCAGCCAACCGCATCCGTTTGCCCCTCTCGAACAGACAAGGGGATACCAAATCCTTTTTGAACAGCTCGAAGCATGGTTGGCAGAATTGACAGGGTTTCCCGGCATCTCCTTGCAACCGAATGCCGGCTCTCAAGGAGAGTATGCGGGGCTTCTAGTCATACGAAAATACCATCAGTCCTACGGCGAAAAGCATCGAGAGGTCTGCCTAATTCCACGGTCTGCACACGGTACGAATCCTGCCAGTGCGGTGATGGTGGGTATGCGGGTGGTGGTCGTTGACTGTGACGATGAAGGAAATGTTGACCTCTTGAATCTGCGGGAAAAGGCGGAACAGCACAGTCAAGAACTCGCAGCGGCAATGATTACCTATCCTTCGACCCATGGAGTGTTTGAGGAAAAAATTCAGGAAATTTGCGAAATCGTTCATCAACACGGTGGGCAGGTCTACATGGATGGCGCAAATATGAACGCTATGGTGGGGATCTGTCGTCCGGGAGATTTTGGCCCAGATGTATGCCACCTGAATCTGCATAAAACCTTCTGCATACCACACGGTGGAGGAGGCCCCGGAATGGGACCGATTGGTGTTAAAGCACATCTTGTCCCCTTTCTTCCAACGCACCCGGTTGTTCCTGTCAGTGGAAAAGATGGGATTGGACCAGTATCAGCAGCACCCTGGGGCAGTCCGAGCATCCTTCCAATCTCTTGGGCATACATTTCGATGATGGGAGCGAAGGGACTCAAGCATGCAACTGAAATCGCAATTTTGAACGCGAATTACATTGCTAAACGCTTAGAACCTTACTATTCCGTCCTTTATAAAGGAAGCAAAGACCTTGTCGCACACGAGTGTATCGTTGATCTCCGTGACTTCAAGAAAACCACTGGCATCGGAGCAGGTGATGTCGCTAAACGTTTGATGGACTACGGTTTCCACGCACCTACTGTATCGTTTCCGGTTATGGAAACGATGATGATTGAACCGACCGAAAGCGAATCGAAGGTTGAGATAGATCGCTTCTGTGAAGCGATGATCTCTATCCGGAAAGAAATCGCCGAAATTGAGGATGGTCAAGCCGATCGTTCCGACAACGTCCTCAAAAACGCGCCCCATACCGCAGCGCAACTCATGCAGACCGAGTGGGAGCACGGGTATTCTCGAGAAAAAGCGGCTTTCCCTGCACCGTGGATCCGCGAACGCAAATATTGGCCCCCCGTCGCACGAATTAACGAAGTTCAGGGGGATCGAAACCTCATTTGTGCTTGCCCACCAATCGACTCTTATTAACCTTGACTCTTAGTTCAAAAGTTCATTAATGAACTAATCAACCAATCAACTAATGAACCAATGAAAGCAATCATTATTGGCGCGGGAGAAGTTGGATTTCATACAGCCAAACTCTTGGTGGAAGACAATAACGATGTCATCCTCATCGATCAATCGAAGGAGGCTTGCCAGCGTGTGCAAGAGCAGTTGGATTTAATAACGCTCGAAGGATCTGGGGCTTCACCCTCCTTATTAGCAGAAGCTGGGATTAAAGAAGCAGAACTGCTCATGGCGGTAACAAACTCCGATGAGATCAATATGCTGGCGTGTGTGATTGCCGCCCGACATGGTGTGAAGACAAAGGTCGCGCGCGTATCCGATCCCGATTACTTCGCCAACGAAACCGATTTATCCCCAAAGGATATCGGGATCGATTTGCTGATTAATCCCGAACAACTCTGTGCGGAAGAATTCTACCGTCTACTGAATATTCCAGAAGCCCGTGAAATCGTCGAATTTGAAGAAGGTAAGGTACAGTTAGTCGCATTTCAAGTAAAGCCAACCAACCCGCTTCGAGGCACACCCCTCAGCCGTCTAGCAGATCACGGCATCCCCTCCGATTTACGCGTTACGGCAATTAAGCGCAACGATGGAACGACGATCGTTCCCAAAGGTCTGGACTTCATTAGCGAAGGCGATGAAGTCTTTGTCATCGGCAGTCGTGAATCAGCCTCGAAGCTGCTTGAACTTTCAGGGGTTTCATTAAATCAAAAAATCCATCGTGTTATCATTGTTGGTGCCGAACGGATTGGGCTATCCCTTGCACAAGCCCTTGAGCAGAACGGCACACAGGTGACAATGATTGAATCTGATCGGGAGAAGGCTGAAGCTGCATCGACGATTCTGAGAAAAACAACCGTTTTACATGGGGACTACCTTACCCCCGGCTTCTTAGAAGAGGCTGGTGTTGACGGGGTAGACGGATTCGTTTCTGTAACCGGTGATGATGAAAATGATGTGATGGCTTGCGTCACCGCCAAGCAGCACGGTGCCGCTCGTGTGCTCGCCCTCGTTCAACAGCCACGGTACCTCCCAATCTTGGAAAATATTCCAACCCTCGACGCTGCCGTAAGTCGCCATCTGACAGCGGTCAGCAACATCCTCCGTCTCGTCCGCCGGGGAGAGATTGTTTCAGCAGCAACCCTACGTGAGATTGACGCTGAAGTAATCGAGTTGGTCGCGGGGCCCAATTCGCAAATTACCTACAACGAGATCCAACACCTAGGTGGCATGCTACCCGACGATGTGTTGATAGGTGCCATTGTGCGACAGGATCGGGTGCTTATTCCTACCGGACAAAGCGTGATCCAAGCGGGAGACCGCGTGATTATCTTTACCATGCCCGATTCAATTCCTGTTGTTGAAAAGCTCTTTGTGGAAACCCAAACTAAGCGTTTCCTTGGCAAAAAAAGAAAATGAACTACCTCATGATGCCGTGAACCTAAAATTAGTCCTATATACACTTGGTAATTTGTTGATTTGTCTCTCTGCGGCGATGCTGTGTCCGTTGCTTATTGCCTTTTACCATAGGACAGCGGAGGGCGGATCCGACCTGCAAGCATTTATCCTCTCTTTTTGCATCACACTCATTGTAGGATTGGCACTCCGTCTTACGACTAAATCGAATCAAGGACTTGGTAACAAAGAAGGTGTCGCAGTTGTCTCGTTAGGCTGGGCAGTTACAGCACTGTTTGGATCGCTTCCCTATCTTTTCGATCGTGTTTTTGCAGCAACCGGCAGGAGTGGGTTGGTGGAGTTCTCATTCTGCTATTTTGAAGCCATGTCCGGCTTCACGACGACAGGAGCGACCGTTCTCACTGAAATCGAGCATCTAACATATGCTATCCTCTTCTGGCGCAGTCTGACGCATTGGCTGGGGGGCATGGGTATTGTTGTGCTCGCTTTAGCCATCCTACCGATGCTGGGGGTAGGTGGGATGCAGCTTTATCGTGCGGAGGTGCCCGGGCCGCAAAAAGACCGCCTTACACCACGCATCGCACAGACTGCAAAACTGCTTTGGGGCGTTTATGTCCTTATCTCTGCTGTCGAGATGCTGCTACTCTGGGTTGGTGGGATGACATGGTTTAACGCGCTTTGCCACACCTTCGGCACAATGGCAACCGGTGGTTTTTCAACCCAAAATTTGAGCATCGGCCAATACAATAGTGTCTACTTTGATGTTGTTATCATCGTCTTTATGTTCATTGCCGGTACGAACTTTTCTTTGCACTACCGTGCCTTACGTGGTGATTTCAAAAGCTACGCTCGCGATCCAGAGTTCCGCTTCTACGGATTGACGCTGTCTCTGTGCATAGTCTTGATTGTCTGGAACACAATGACCGCAAGGGTTGGCGATCAGATTGTTTTTGACTCATTTGGAACAGCTTTGCGTTACGCTTCCTTTCAAGCAGTATCAATCATCACGACGACCGGCTATGGGACTTTCGACTTTGAGCAGTGGCCCGCACTGTCACAATTTATTTTAGTCATCCTAATGTTTTTCGGTGGATGCGCAGGATCAACAGGCGGCGGGATGAAACATGTCCGTCTGCTGCTACTTATCAAGCAGGGATATGTCGAAATTAAGCGTCTGATAATTCCCCACGCGGTGCTTCCCGTTAAACTTGGCGACCGGGTTGTTCCACAAGAGGTCATGGCACACATTCTCGGCTTTTTCTTCCTGTTCATCGGTATCTTTGCAATCGTTACCTGTATCATGGCGACCTTGGGATTGGATCTAATCAGTGCCGCCGCCGCAACTATTGCAACCATGGGGAATATAGGTCCCGGACTTGGATCTGTTGGTCCCATTGACAATTACGCACATATCCCCACACTCGGCAAATTTATTCTCTCTTTCTGTATGTTACTCGGACGCCTAGAGCTATACACCGTCTTGGTTTTATTCGCTCCAGAGTTGTGGCGACGATAAACGCTAAACTGGAAAAAACGATGATAGATCTCGTCTACCTCAACGTCCTGCGCCAGATTCACGCACGGTTGTTCAACACAGATGTAAATTGGGTCGTTACGGGGAGCCTCGGTTTTGCACTTCAGGGGGTCCCCGTCCAACCCAACGATATCGACCTCCAAACCGACAAAGCAGGTGCTTATGAAATTGAGCACCAATTTTCAGATGTAGTAATCAGGAAGATCCAGTTTTCTGCTACGGAGCGAATTAGATCCCACTTTGGGGCATTGCAAATTGATGGCATCGAGGTGGAGATCATGGGTGACATTCAGAAACGGGGAGCAGATAATATCTGGGAGGAGATTGTAAATCCGGCACATTATCGGCAAATGGTAGAAATTGAGGGGCTGCTTGTGCCGGTCCTATCGTTAGAATACGAGTATCAAGCCTATCTAAAGTTCGGAAGGATTGAGAGAGCACAGATGTTAAGGAGATGGCTAGATAGTGGATAAGATCACGACGATTTCATTTGACGCAGACGGTACGCTGTGGGATTTTGAAGGGGTGATGCGTCACGCGCTAGGGTGTACGTTGGCTGAACTCCACCGCCTCGTTCCTGCCGCTCCCGATTCCCTCTCCGTCGAAACGTTAATTGCCATTCGGAATCAAATCGCGGAAGAACAGAAAGATAGGGGGCTGACGCACGAAGCGATTCGACTCAAAGCCTTCAAACGAACACTGCAATTTATCAAAAGCCCTGACGACGATCTCGCCATTCACCTCAACACACTATACCTGAAACATCGATTCGAGGATATCCAGCTCTTCGACGATGTGCTCCCCACGCTAGAGGCTCTGCAAGGAGGTTACATGATGGGACTTCTGTCCAATGGCAATACCTATCCAGAACGTTGCGGATTAGGAGGCTACTTCCAATTCGTGGTGTTCGCTCAGGATTATGGAATCCAAAAACCGGATCCGCGGCTTTTCGAGATTGCTATCGGACAGGCAAAGTGCACAAAACGCCAGTTGCTACATGTAGGCGATTCTTTCCGAAATGATATTATTGGTGCGAAACAGGCTTGCGTGAAATCTGTTTGGCTAAATCGCCAAGGTATAAATAATGAAGCGGAGCAGCAACCCGATTTTGAAATATCATCCCTAAGAGAACTGACAGAAGTCCTTGAGAATGTCATATAATCATCAGTGCAAAATGGGAAGAGAAACCGAGTTTTTTCTTGAAAACTCGGTTTCTTTGCACTAAATCTTAACATGAGCCAATCATCAAGTGCTTCTGCATCAGCCTAAATCATCTAAAGGAGAATAAACATGCCACAACTTTTCGGAAATCAGTACACTAAACAGCAGCTGTTGGAATTGGTCGGCGATATGACCCAACTGGCAAGCACCCGCCGGGCAGAATTGGTTGAGGGAAACGAACGGGGTTCCGATTTGATTGAAGTTTTTAACGCCTCCGGTCTCTGTTTTTCGATCTTGCCGGGGCGTTCCCTTGATGTCGCCTCCGCCCACTACAAGGGGATGTCACTCGGCTTTCGTGGCAGTACCGGCGATGTGGGACCCGCCTTCTACGAACCTCAAGGCTATGGGTGGATGCGCGGCTTTTTTGGCGGATTGGTGACCAGCTGCGGTATGATCTTTACGGGCCATCCTGAAGTCGATCCCGAAGAGGAAGACGAGGAACTTGGACTTCACGGTCGCCTCTCCTTTATTCCAGCCAAAGGTGTTGTCGCTGATTGTGGTTGGGAAGAGGAAGATTATGTGGTTCGTGTTCGAGGAAAGATGCGTGAGGCGGTGGTCTTCGGAACGAATCTGGAACTGACCCGAGAAATCTCAACGGTGCTAGGCGAAAAATGTCTTCGGATTTATGACCGCATCGAAAATCTCAGTGTGGACCGTTCACCGTTGATGTTTGTCTACCATACGAATCCCGGCTTTCCAATCTTGGATGCCGGCAGCCGTGTGCTAATCAACAGTGAGAAAAGTACGGAATGGTTGGAAGACAGGGAAGTCAGTCCTGAAGATTACACCGTGGCGAGCGAACCACAGCAGGACGCACACGATGATGTATACATACACCGACCCATTGCAGATGCGGACGGGAACGTACATGTAGGGTTGATTAACGACAATCTACAACTTGGACTGTACTGGAAATTCCCTATTGAAGAGATGCCCATCGTTACCCACTGGCAACACTTCCACAGAGGCACCTATGTAACCGGCATTGAACCCGGCAATGTCAGTATGCTAGGACGCGCTTGGAATCGCAAGTACGGGTATCTGCAATATATTCAACCCGGTGAAGTCCGAGAGTTTCATCTGGAAATTGGCATTCTGGAGGGTAAGGACGAGATTCGTGCGCTTGAACAGCGGATTGGTGGGTAATCAGCCAGTTCTCAAACCAATGAAAAACTATGTCGCTTATGTTAAGAAATCGTGCAATAGAAACCGTAGGCGGGGCATCTTGCCCCGCTCTGAACTCCCTCACCGTAATTGCATCCTGCTTTTACATGAGCTAACTATTTGAACAGATGCTCACATTCCCGACACTTCCATTTTTTCTTAAAGAATGGAAGGGGTACACTTAGAAGTACCCAAGACGCAAATACCAGACGGCGCGAGAATTTCTCATAATACACATTTTCTGAACCACATTGCGGACAGCGGATCTCACTAGTAGCATCGCTTTCCTGATCCATCTCAGCATCTGACGGGGTTGGTTCCCCCTCAACTGTGTCGGAGTTCAAAACAGCTTGCAGGATTTCGTTCGCTCGCTCGACATCTACTGCCTTTACCTGTACCCCAACACCACCAATGGCATTTGAGTAGAGCCAATTCATAGCGACGGTGTGCTCATTCGTAACAAAACACTCGATACCCTCTGATTCCAGCCACGCCACAACCGGATCCGCTTCGGTCGGATGACTGAAATTGGCGATTGTGATGAGTTCTTCTTCGCCTGTATCGGGATTCGCTGTAGCTAGCATTTTTTAACTCCTTTATCGCAAACGAAAGAACACAGGTTGTCACGCGATTAAGCCACTTTTGTCACATAAACTTAGTAAGCACCAATTGATTCCCCTGCATCATCTTCAAGCACACAATATTCGCGCTCGCTGACCTCACGCGACTTCGATTTCAGGTCAAACATTGTGAGCTTCTCCTGATTGATGGCTGAAAGGCAATAAATATCAGCATTCCAACCATCATCAGGTCATTTGATACTATTTCAAAATCACCATCTTCCGCGTGGCGGAATAATCTCCTGCCGTTAGGGTATAAAAGTACACGCCGCTAGCCACCTGTTCACCTAACTCGTTTTTGCCATCCCAATAGATTGCCTTTGACCGATTCTCGTAAGCCGCTGCGATCCGATGTCCAATCTCAAGGGTACGGATAATTTCACCGCTTAGGTCATAGATGGTCAACGTCACGAAAGCCTCCTCTGCCAACTGATAGGGAATCCATGTCTCCGGGTTAAACGGATTCGGGTAGTTTGCTAACAGTTCCGTCTCTTTTGGGGTGAGGGATATCAAGAGCTGTTCAAGCATCACAACCCCACGTTTCATGATGGGATCCTTAGCCTCAAGTGACCTTGCGTCGGTCAGCCAATCCTGAACTTCTACCGCCGTGAGGGTCTCAGGTACTTCTGGCTGCGCTGAAGGCGCGGCAGCTGCACCATCAAACATACCCGCAACCAATACCAAGTCTAGAATATTGACAACCCCATCCCCGTTGACATCCGCATCATTCTGCCCAGACTGTCCGAAACTGGCTGCAATCAAGACCAGGTCTAGAACATTCACAGTTCCGTCGCTATTGACATCGGCTGAAATTGGTGAAAGTCCGGTTTCGGCGATAGCGGTATCCCACAGTTCGACGGTACGATCATGAGATCCACTAAAAGCATCAAAAGAAAAAGATCCAGAGGCGAGGACCGTTCCATCGGGCGAAAATGACATAGAACCAGCTACAGATGGCTGCCTGTAGGTGGCAAAATTTATTCCCGTTGTTAGGTCCCACAGTTTGATGGCAGGAGCGCCAGTTCCAGCGGCGAGGACCGTTCCATCGGGCGAAAATGACACAGAATAAACTTCCGAAAGAGGCTGCTCAAAGGGGGTGATATTTTGTCGTGTTGCCACGTCCAACATGACTATTCCATCATCCACCGTAACGTAAGCGAGAAGGGTCGCATCAACAGGTGAAAATACCACAGAAGAAGGGTAAATTGCATGAGAAGTCATCCCCCTAGGTCCCTCAAAGGTGGCGATATTTTGTCGTGTTGCCACGTCCCACAGTTTGACTGTTCCATCCTGCGAACCGTAAGCAAGAGTCACCCCATCGGATGAGAATGACACAGAATCCATCGCATTCGTATGTCCCTCAACGGTGGCGATATTTCGTCGTGTTGCCACGTCCCACAGTTTGACTGTTCCATCCAGCGAAGTGGAAGCGAGAAGGGTCGCATCAACAGGTGAAAATACTATAGAAACAACCGACCGTGTATGCCCCCTAAGGGTAGCGATATTTCGTCGTGTCGCCACGTCCCATAGTTTGATGGTATGATCCGCAGAGGCGAGGACCGTTCCATCTGCTGAAAATGCAACAGAATTGATCTGACTCGTATGTCCCTCAAGGGTGGCGATATTTTGTCGTGTTGCCATGTCCCATAGTTTGACTGTTCCATCCCACGAACCGGAAGCGAGAAGGGTCACATCAACAGGTGAAAATACCACAGAAGGAACCGCCCGTGTGTGCCCCTCAAGGGTAGCGATATGGTGTGGCGATTTTTCCACAAGCGGAAAAATGGTTTCCGATCTGTCCCCATTGGCATTAACGGCTTCGACACGAATCCAATGTATACTGGAGTCAAAAAGACTCATCCCGACAGCGGACGGAATAACGCCATCATAATCGAATAAAGCGGTGGTCTCCCTGCCCGACAGTCGGCGACACGCTTTCACTTCCCAATGTCCGACGGAGGAGTGTGGTTCTCTTGTGCGAACAGATAGGATTACCTGGTGAAGTCCATCTGAATCGTTGACCCTATCATTGACCTTGAGTCGAATTGGGAGGCTCTGTGCGCCTGCTGGATAAAAACGCAGAGAAGTCGCTTCAATGACGGGTAGTTTGCTGCTAGTCAGCTGTTCAGTTGGGCTATTGAGATTGAAGTAGGGATGTACGGACAAAAATTCGGCACTGCACGCAGATAACCGAGTCTGTCCTGGTCCATACGACATGATGTACGCATCATCATGGAAATCGTGAGACAGTCCGAAGGCGTGTCCTATTTCATGTGCCAGTACTGCAAAGGTAAATCCGCCACCCATTACCACGAATCCGCTATTTTTGATGTTGCTGTGGTCACCCCCGTAAGCTCCTTGACGTGTGCCGTCAATGACGGTGACGTAAACATTCCCGATGTGCTTGAACACATCCGCCACCTCAGCGGGAAGGAAAGTGGCGTTATAACTGGCATCGGGGTATCGCCCGTCCATGTGATGCACCATCGGCTCGCCTTGGTGGTCGGTTTCGATGCGGAAGGTTAACCTCCCGTAACCATGTGCTTCCATCTGTTCAGCGTAGAAGGTCTGAACCTTGAGTATCTCATCTTTCATCCGTTGAACCACTTCAGCGCGATGCACGCGGTCATTGGGCAGCAAATAGACCAGCCGTACCGTGCGCGGTTCGCCGACATTCAAATTCGCAACGGAAGTTCGGGCGTAGTGGTGGTTGGGGAATTGGTCGGAATGCTGTTTGTTTCGTTGACCATCAATAACACTGTGGAAATGCGTCCCGTTGCTTCCGGATGGCGGGGAGGCAGCAACGTCAAGATTGAGTGTGCTGCTAGTGAGATAGATTATTATTGCAGATAAGGTGAAACGAAGGAATTCTTTTGTTTTCATGTTGGCTCCGTTATTGGGTGTGGGTTGTATGAAGAGTTTCCTCACAATTAACCTACTCTTGTCACATAAACGTAGTAAGCACCAATTGATTCCCCCGCATCATCAGTCAAAAATGTCCGTAGCTGCATCTCACCGGCAGCAAGCCGAAAAGTAAACGTAACGCCCTCTGCATCTGGATCAATTGATTGTGTTGCCTCCTGATCGCCGACACGTAGACGAGCAGTTTTCAGGTTGAGGGCTTTCCCGCCGTGATACCAATCGATGATTTCACCGGGAAGCCCAGCGGTAAGTGGCTTATCTTCCTCTTTGGGCCAACGCCGAAGCTCAAAGGCGTACTCCCCATCCTCAGCAATTTCGATTGCCCAATATCCGTTACACACAAGCCCCTCACGAATATGCCCTTGGTTCCAAGCGTGCTGCTCACCGTGCCAATCGTGGGTGGTCAAGACGGGCTCTTTTTCGTTCTCTGTGCCCAACACAATCGGGGGATCTTCACCAAAACGCGGCGATACCACTTCCCACCACGCTTCGTAATGTTCCCGCAATTCCTCGACAACCTCCGGATGTTCAGCGGCAATATCGTTTCGTTGTTCTGGATCTATCTCTATATCGTAGAGTTCAACGCCGTTAATCAGACGCCAACGTTGCGTCATGGTCGCGCTCTGTTTCCACTTGATAGGGTGTTCAACGCGTTGAGAGTCGGTCACGACGACACGCTCCGGCAATGTCTCCGTTTCACCCCTGAGTAGTGGTGCGAGACTTATACCGTGAAAACTACCCGCTCCAAAATCAGCCTGCGAAACCTCTAGCTGGCAGAGGTCAATCAACGTTGGAAGTAGATCGATGTTCGCAGTAAGTTGGTCAATATCCCTTCCTTCCGTGAATCCGCCGTTGGGCCAATACATGAAAAGCGGTACACGATGTCCGCCCTCGTATTCCGAACCTTTCCTCCCGCGCCTTCCTGCATTAAAACCTTCTCTGACGAATTGATTCTGGTCGAGCGTGCAACCTTCAGCAGAACCGTTGTCAGTCATAAAAATAAGAATGGTGTTATCTTCAATCCCAAGTGCCCGCAGATGATTCCTGAGCCGCGCTAGATTCTCGTCGATATTGACAATCATACCGTAAAAGTTGGCTCTGGCGTCCGGGGTACGTCCACGATACGGTTCGCTGTAGCCGTTTGGGACATGGTATGGACTGTGTGGAGCGTTGGTTGGCAGATAGCAGAAGAAGGGACGCTCTTTGTTGTTTTCGATAAACTGCATTGCTTGGTCGAACCAGACATCGGTGCAATAGCCCTCAAACGGTTCTTTAACCCCATTACGGGCATAAGTATCGTCGAAGTAATCATTTCCCCAGTGATCGGGGGTTTGGCTGATTCCCCCGCCACCGTGGTAGAGTGCTTCCTCAAACCCACGGTCATGGGGTCTATAGGGATAGTTGTCCCCCAAGTGCCACTTGCCGAACATACCTGTTTTGTAACCGTTTGATCGAAAAATATCCGCCATCGTACGTTCATCGTTGCGGAGAAGCGATCGACCGCCAATAGTGTGCCACACGCCAGTACAGTTACAGTAACGCCCCGTCATAATGCCCGCTCGTGTGGGTGCACAAGTGGGACCAACATGCAGGTTGGTCAAACGAAGGCTTTCGCTGTGCATGGTATCCAGATTCGGTGTTTCGATTATCGGATTTCCATGACAACTAAAATCTCCATAGCCTTGGTCATCGGTGATGACAAAGACGAGGTTCGGTTTCTGTTCAATAGAATCATTAGATATTGGCATTATTCATCTTCCTTATTCGGAGGGACTATTCGCAAATTCGGATCGCAGCGATCACAGCTTCCGCAGCGGTAGCCCTCCTCAATGGTCTCTCCGAAATACTCGCGTACCAACCGCCCGCGACAACCTTCTGCGAGCGCGTAAAAGACAATCTGATCAATCTGACGATTTTTAATGAGAACATAGTCCTCAAACCCCATCTGATCCGCTGACATCGAATCGAACAGATCGCTGTCTTCAAGTAATTCAATCAATGTTAAATCCTCTGTCCCCCAATAATTCAAATATCCGGTGCTCTGCAAGTCAATTAGCTGTTCCATGAGGTGGTCGGGACGTAGATCCATCTCTCTACAAAAATCTAAGACGTTTAATTCCGATTGAGAGCGCAAATGGCGTAGTAGAATCTTTTGTGCCTCTTCGGCAAGCTCCGCGTTCAGGCTAGACTCAAATGGACGCATTCTCACCGAGAGTTTTGAGGGGACGTTATACAATCTCCGCAGAAAACCGAGTTTCTCCAAGTGGCTAATCCCAACCCGAATTTTCCCTTCGTTGAAACTACTCAACCACTCTAACTCCTCTTGTGCAAACATCCGAAAACTCCCGATCGATGGGAAGGTTTCAATCAGTTTCAGGAGCTTGAGGAGATCCGGTTTGTTTGGCGCGTTCTCTTTGATGAACCATTCGTGCAGCTTTCGATCGTCCGGGCAATAAAACAGGACGCAATTCGCGGTTTCGCCATCACGTCCAGCGCGTCCCGCTTCTTGATAATACTGTTCTAAGGTTCCCGTCATCGTCCAATGAATAATATATCGAATATTGGATTTGTCAATTCCCATCCCAAACGCATTAGTAGCAACAACTATATCGAGTCCGTCAGGTCCATCGTCAAAGAACCTGTCTTGCACCCGTTTACGCTCAAAATCTGCGCGTCCAGCGTGATAAAAATCAACGTGGTGCCCACGCTGCTTTAGATGCAACGCAATCTCTTCAGTCTCCCGGCGACGTCCGGCGTACACAATCCCCTTTGGGGTGAGCGTATGTAAATCGGACGATTTATCTAGCGAACCCCTTCCCTCTAGCTGCTGCAAGTATTGATCAAGAAGCGGATACTTTGCAGCATCCGTTGGAACTTCGTAGACGCTGAAGTTCAAGTTGGGACGTTCAATACCACGGGTGAAGGTTTGGGCCAATTGGATTTCTAAGTGATCCAGAATATCTGCTCGTACATCAGGCGTTGCCGTTGCTGTGAATAGGGCAATTGAACTTGGATGCAATTCACGGATAGCGTCACATAGCGCAAGGTAGGAAGGACGAAAATCGTGTCCCCATTGAGAGATACAGTGTGCTTCGTCAATTACAAACAGAGAGATCCGGTGTGAGTTGAGCAGGTTCAGAAACCGACGACTACGAAAACGCTCTGGCGCGATATAGAGCAGCTTAATTTCGCCACGTTCTAAGCGTTCCAATTCTGCACGGTACTCCTCCCAACTCAGGCTACTGTTGAGCAGTACCACCGCATAAATCTTCTGCTCGCGCAACGCATCCACCTGATCTTTCATCAAAGAAATCAGTGGGGAAACAACCACAGTTATCCCCGGCAGCATCAACGCCGGTAACTGGTAGCAGAGTGATTTGCCGTAGCCGGTAGGGAACGCTGCAAGGATATTCTCTCCATTCAAAATCTTTTCCACAACTTCACGCTGTCCAGCTCGAAAATCAGCGTAACCAAAATACTTTTGGAGTGCTGCAAGTAATTCGTCCGTGGCTTCATCTTGGGTGTCAGCCACTGAGGTTGGAGGGGATATAGGGGAGGTGCCCGGTGTATTGAGGAGCTCATCTATACTTTGAAGCAGCTCTTGTGGATTTTTCATGCTCAAAAATTGGGTATTATCTAATCGGCTTTCATCGGAGATATCTGTTACGCATTTTTATCTTCAGTTGTCTCAGCAGCAGCAATCTACACCATTTGTCTCAGTAGACCTCATTTTATCATAACAATAAATTTTAGGGAAGTTTTCTTCGCAAAGCCGAATTAAGAATTGAGTGCCCATTCTAATTTTTCATTCTTCAAGTACGGAATCAGCAGTGTCTGAAGCCGTTTATGGGCATGGTGGAGATGTGCTTTGATTGTGCCTTCAGAGCGATCCAACTGTGCGGCAATCTCCTTCAATTGAAGTCCATCGTGATAGCGCAGGTTAAAGACGTGCTGCTGTTTGGGCGGGAGTTGCTGTACCGCTTGACCAATGATTTGTCCAAGTTCTTTCATTTCTATCTGGTCTGGCGGCAATGGACTTACATCGTTAAAAGCTGCTTCATCGTTGCCCCCTGTGGGCAGATCCTCAAACGACAGAGTCTGTCCCCGTTTTTGTTGGCGAATGAAGTCAATGCACAGATTGACGGCAATCCGATAGAGCCAACTATAGAATGCCGATTGTCGTTTGAAATGAGGCAAGGCGCGGTAGGCTTTGATAAAGATCTCTTGAGTAAGATCCTTCGCGGTTTCAGAGTTCGGCACATACTTATAAACCAAGTTATAGATCTTCCCCTGATATCTGGTGACTAGCTCGTTAAAAACTTCCTGTTCACCGTTTTGGAATCGCTCGACAAGCTCTTTGTCGTCGGCAGGCAGAGATGTATGTGTTGAAGGTATGGATGAAGTATTACGTTGAATCACGTTGCGTTCTCCTTTGTAGTGCGAAGCGGGCGGTACATACAAGTACGCAGCCGCCGATGCCAATCTCTTTATTACACACCGACCTGTATCAAATTGTTCCCAACTGTATCAATTTTTCTCATTTCCTGAATTTCTATGGTCGGTGCTTTCAACTTGACATCTAGCTTTAATCTCGGCTATAGTAATGAACCAGCCCCGATTTATCGGGGGATCAAAATAGTGAGATAATCAATCCAGTTTTGTTTGCATCAAAGATGCAAGTATCTTGCCACTGATGCTTATGCGCCGATACAGTATTCAAACCAAAATTGTTCTTCCATTCATTCTACTCTTCACGGTGGTTGTGCTCATCGTGCCGATCATTACGATCGCGCTTTTTGAACGAAAATATGATGAACAGGTTAGCCGTGAAACCCAAGAGTGGCTTGAGACGATTGAGGATACCGGCTTTATTCACGAGCCAAAGAAGGTGAAGGAGGCATACGGCGCAGAGGTAACGGTTGTGGGTAACGATAACACTGTGAATTACACCACACTCCCCGGAGATTGGGCGAATTTCGCCGAGGATATGAAGTTGAACGAAATCCGTAAACGCATCAAAGAATCGAAACTGGAGTTAGTTTCACAAAATGTGATGGTCAATGGCAAACACTATAAGGTTATCTATTACCCGCAGGCGTCCGATCGGTTGTATTGCCTGATGCGTCCTATAGATAGAATCGCTGATGCAAAACGGCACATAACTCTGTTGATGTTCGGGATTGCCGCTGTCGTTATCTTGTTAGTTGCACTTATCAGCCATCTTATTGGGCGGAATCTTACCAATCCGATCACGAATTTGGTGCAATTCACGCGGAAGGTCGCCGGGGGAAACCTGAACGAACAATCCGAGGCGAAAACACACGACGAAATTGGCGACCTCGCTGGCGCGTTTAATCAGATGACGCGGGATCTACGAAATTCGCGGAATGAACTAATAAGTGCTGAACGCCTTGCCACCGCGGGCAAGATGGCAGCATCGTTCGCACATGAGATTCGGAACCCCCTCTCATCGATGCGGATGCTAGCGCAGATGCTAATGCGAAAGCAGGATCTCTCAGAATCAAAGCGAAAGCAGTCGATGCAGTATATCCTCGAAGAGATTGAACGGATTGATGTTATTGTCAAAGGGCTCATGGATTTTGCCCACCCTGCAGCACTTAAACTTGCTCCCCACAATCTGAATCAGGTTTTACAGGAGGTATTGGATCTGATGGAGGCTAACCTGAATCACCATCAGATCTCCCTAATCAAGAAATTCACCCCAAACCTCCCATTGATTTCATTGGATCGAGATAAGTTGAAACAGGCGTTTATGAATATCGTATTAAATGCTATGGATGCAATGCCCGATGGAGGCACATTGGAAATCCTTACATTACACGGTTCAGACAAGGTACGTATTGATGTTGTAGATACGGGAGTTGGCATTCCCCCGGAAGATTTAAATCGACTTTTTGAACCTTTCTTCACAACAAAATCACAGGGAACTGGGCTTGGATTGGCAAATGCGAAGCGCGTTCTTGAACAACACGGTGGGGACATACGGAGTAAAAGCATTGTTGGACACGGAACAACGATGTCCCTTTGGCTACCAATCTCCAGCGATTTCTCACCTTCAGATTTAAAAAAATAGGAGAATAATATGGCAGAACAAAAGGCAACGAATATTACTTGGCACGAAGCAAACGTTGTCCAGACAAACAGGGAGCAGCTGCTCAATCAGAAAGGGTGTGTCATCTGGTTCACAGGGTTGTCAGGCTCCGGCAAATCCACACTTGCCTTGGAAGTGGAAAGTAAACTATACCAGCGCGGGCATCTCACCTATGTCCTTGATGGCGATAACATCCGACACGGTTTGAATAAGAACCTCGGCTTTTCCCCGGAAGATCGGGAGGAGAACATCCGCCGCATTGGGGAGGTTGCGAAGTTGTTTGCCGATGCCGGTGTTATTGCGATGACAGCCTTTATTTCGCCCTACCGTACAGATCGAGACAACGCGCGTGCCCTACTTGACGAAGGGCGATTTGTCGAGGTCTTCGTTGATTGCCCGTTGGAGGTGTGCGAAGCACGGGATACGAAGGGATTATACAAAAAGGCGCGGGCAGGCGAGATCAAAGAATTCACGGGAATCAGCGCACCTTACGAAGCACCGAGCCAGCCGGAACTGACTGTGAATACAGACAACCAGAGCCTCGAAGAATGTACCGAACATGTCATTGCCCTTCTCGCAGGCAAAGGGCTTATTCCTTCTTCGCAATAGAAGAGTAGTCTGTTCTCAAAATCCCATCAAACCACAGCATCGACGACAAACAGGCATGGGACCGTCCGTACTGATAGAATTGCGGAATTTGCGAGCGGCGGCGTTATTCCATATATCCTCGACAGCATCTGTTTTGATATTGCCGATGATATAGTCATGGTAATCGCGGCACAGACTAACGTCGCCGTTGCTATCAATTTCCATTGTCATGTAGATGCTGACACACTGATTGTAACCGAAAACCTCCGCGTGGTCGGTGTAGTATCGCTGGATCTCATCTCGCGTATTGAGCCTCGGCATCATCATCGGTGGGCACCGCCGTGTCTCCTTTGAGAATTTTTCCATCTCCTCAAACTTATCAAGGATGACACCGTGATCGAAATCTTTCCACGTGCCGATCCAGCCGTAATGGGTTTGGGGCTTGAAGCCGAAACGATCCTCAAAATCTTCGGTATGTGCTTGTGCGGAGTGTGAATCAATCCACCACGTCAGGTAGAGGATCTGTGCATCTGCATACTGGTTCGTGAATTTGTAGAGATCTACTACATAGTCGATGTTATACATCGTGATGCAGCTGAGCGGTACGATATACGGAAATGCAACGTTCTGACGCTTCTTCGCTTCGCTTAATGTTTCAAGCGCTGCCTTTACATCTTTGAAGTTATCATAATTTTTTGAGACCCCCGGGCGCTGATTGTTGTGAATCTCTTCATTAGGTCCATCAACGCTTAAATACAGAATCTTACATGTTTCGAGGATGTCGTCAGCGCGTCTGGCGAGATGGGTCCCATTCGTCACAAGCGAGATTGCCATATCCCGTTCTTTGATGTAATGTAGTAGTTCAATCAAACCGGGGTAAAGCATCGGCTCGCCACCCCAGATATACCATACAGGCGACCAGCCTGCATCGACAATCTGATCAACGAGTCGCTTGTAATATTCGACAGGAACCTCCCGTTGTTTCAGTGTTTTGAGAGATTCGCCCAACAGGTATCCGTTATCGCCCCACTGTCCGCAGGAGTGACAACGTAGGTTGCACATATCCGTGATTCGTAAGCTCACCAGTTGGACATCGTCACCCTTGCCATGCTTGGCACCAAATGGATGCCTCCAATTAAAGCTTTCCTTTGCCATCTGATATTTCATGAGCGAATAGGAGGTTGCCCAATCATCAGACATCGCAGTTGCAAGTTCATTTACAAAAAAACGGGGTGAAACACGACTTCGAAGTGCCATAGTCTTCCTCTCTGTTACGGGCATAAAATCTAAATGTACTCATAAACTCTTAAACATCTAAGCTGATTCTTCTCCGTTTAGCACCCTATCCTCTTCCGTGATACGGCCCAAAACACGAGACTTTGTCGCTGAAAGAATTGCGTATCGAACGCCGCCCCATACAATCTTGTTCTGAAATAGTGCATACACCGCATTCAGTCCTGCAAGCAACATCGCTACCGGTACAACAAGCGAGGCGGTTCGGAGAGTTTCGCGTATTTTGGGCATATCTCTCAGCCAGCGGGGCAAGTTTCGAGAAAACATGCGAAAGCTTTGGATCTCTATAAATGGAACAAGTAATACGAGGAGAAATCTTCTATCGGCATAGAATGTAAGCGGAATTGAACCGATCACAAGCAGTGCCTTCGGCAGAAGTGCCAACAAGGTGCACCACCACTGCGCTTTAAGCCCCATCCGAAAGGTCATCACTACTTGCCGGTTGGTAAACTCCAGGACCTGTTTCCATGTCCGCTTCTCAGTGTGGGTAATCGCTATACAATCTGGCACAAAATGAACCTTACGTTTAAGGCCTTTCACCGCATGCGTCAAATTGTGGTCTTCAATAGTTGCGTTGTCCCAACGTTGCAGTACCTGGCTTTGCTCAAAGGATTCACGACGGATCGCGTTGGAGCCGCCCCAAACCATAGTGAATCGGTGATCGCCTTGCAACGCTATCTGAAAATTGATCCAAACTGCCTCGACAAGCGATGCTGTATTTAAGGTATGCGGAAAATAAAATCTCGCTCCCACCGTCGCTCCGACCCGTTTGTCTTGGAGCGGTTGGACCAGCAGCGTTAACCAATCTCGCTCAATCGTCGCATCCGCATCGACAAAAGCGATGATTTCAATATCATCTGGGAATGTTTCGATTGCCGTCATCAGGTTCTGGACCTTCTGCGAGCGCGGGAGGGAGCTATCCACTATGTTCGGTGCAAGCAATGTATGCACATTGGGATGTCCTGCAGCGATCTCAAGCAGATACGGATAAGATTCATCGTAACCGGATTCTCCCTTTGCGTGCGTGACAAAAAACACTTCATACGTGCCTGCATAATCCTGATCTAGCAGCCGTTTTACATTCTCTGCTGTCTGATCGTCCCAACCATAATGCGGCGCGATGATAGCCGCTTTTGGAGTATAATCTGGTCTGGTGGTATTTCTCTCCCGGCGTGCATATCGGAATGAGTTGATGATTAGCAGCACTTCAAAGATAAGTACGAAATAGACTGCTCCGATAATGTATGAAATCATAGGGTTATATGTGCTGAGTATTTGAAATAATTGGTAATGCTATAAAATCCTATCCTAACACACATGGGCGGATTCAGTCAATACAAAAATAGAGGGAGAATTTGTAAAGTTTGTGTCAGTATAAACGAGTAATGTGTTATTATAATACGGCAACTGTTGAAATTATATGACATAGGAGTGTTTTATGGCAAATCAATACGATTTTCAAGAGATTGGCAGACTACCAGCATCGGACGATAACGTAGCAATCGCCACACGAAGGGTAAACGCTGGCGCAGAGATTAACTACAACGATCATCGTTTCACCATATCCCATACAATTTTAGAGGGACATCGGTTCGCAATTCAGGCGATTCCCAAGGGGGAACCACTGTTGTCATGGGGGCTGCCTTTCGGGGTTGCAATCACTGACCTATCCCCCGGTGACTATGCTTGTAACCAGAAAATCCTTGACGCACTTGCGATACGGGATATTGACTTCGCGCTACCGTCCCACCCAAACTTCAAAGATCAGATCGCTCCCTACAGCCTTGATGCAGACACATTCCAGCCGGGGACGCAGGTTCCTCGATATGACCACGAGAGGGCTTTCCTCGGCTATCGACGGGACGGAGGACGTGGTGTCGGAACACGAAATTATATCGTTATCATGGGAACAACCTCGCAAACTTCCGGCTATGCGAAGACGCTTGCTGACCGATTCCAAGAGGTTAGTGCAAATTACGAAAACATTGACGGAGTCGTCGCCGTAACGCACACCGAAGGTGGGGAAAGCACAACCCCCAATAACCTTGAAATGTTGCTTCGGACGCTCGCCGGCTTTACCACCCACCCTAACATCGGGGCGGTCTTGGCTGTTGATTACGGTTCGGAGGTAGTAACGAATCAGATGCTGCAGCACTATATGACCGAAAATAACTACCCACTCGAGGCGGTACTACACCGCTTTCTAAGCATACAGGGCGGCTTTGATGCTAGTTTGGACGTAGGGGAGGCAATTATCAAAGAGTGGCTAGGGCCGGTAAACGCAACGGAACGGACCGAAGAATCTCTCTCCAACATAAAAATTGCGCTTCAGTGCGGCGGCTCAGACGCATTCTCCGGCGTATCGGGCAATCCGTTGGCAGCATACGTTGCGAAGGAGGTTATCCGTTACGGTGGTGCCGCCAATCTCGCAGAAACCGATGAACTGATCGGTGCCGAACCGTATGTGCTGCAGAACGCCAGAGATTTTGAGACTGCTCGCACGTTTTTAGGCACAATCGAGCGGTTTAAGGAGCGGGCGCGGTGGCACGGTCACACCGCCGAAGCCAATCCCTCCGGTGGGAACAATTTTCGAGGATTATACAACATTGTCATCAAATCAATTGGGGCCGCAATGAAACGCGATCCGGAAGTCTGTCTTGATTATGTCATCAATTACGGGGAACAGATGCGAGCACCGGGCTACTACTTTATGGATAGCCCCGGTAATGACCTTGAGAGCATCGCGGGACAGGTAGCCTCCGGTTCAAATATGATCTTCTTTGTCACCGGAAACGGATCCATTACGAATTTCCCCTTTGTGCCGACAATCAAAATTGTTACCACCACCGATCGATACGAGATGTTGAAGAACGACATGGATGTCAACGCCGGTGCTTACCAAGACGGCACACCGATGGAGGAATTGGGGCAGCAGATGCTCGATCTCACTGTCAATGTTGCCGCCGGGGAGCGATCTGTCGGGGAAAAAGCAGGGCATTCGCAGGTATCAGTCTGGCGAAATTGGAAGCAAACGGGCCCCGTCAATCCAGAGGCGGTGCTCTCCACCGACGTTCCAACCGGCAAGCCGATTCCAATTCAACTCGGTATCCCACGATCAGAACACACCTTTAGTGCTATACAGACCCAAAGCGGCTACCGCAGCGATCAGATCGGGTTGGTGCTGCCGACAAGTCTCTGCTCCGGTCAGATTGCCCAGATGATTGCTGACCGACTTAACCAAAAAGGGCTCGGACGTGAACACGGCATTTCGCGTTATGTTGCATTAGCACATACGGAGGGTTGTGGTGTATCGGGAGGCAATTCAGAGGACATCTACAGGCGCACGCTTATTGGACATCTGATTCATCCAATGGTTGCCCTCGGTTTGCCCTTAGAACACGGTTGTGAAAAAACTCACAACGACTACATCCGCCACGCACTCACCGAACAGGATATCCCACTTGAACGATACGGTTGGGCGAGTGTGCAGCTGGACGGAGGCATTGATGCGGTGGTCCAAAAAGTTGAGGATTGGTTCAGTCGATCCTTGGACTCAATGCCCCAACCCGATTACGCCGATGTCGGTTTGGAACACCTTCGGATTGGATTGACCTCCGGTGGAAAAGTCACAGAGGAAGCGGCACAGAGTCTAGCGCATCTTACTCAAACCATCGCCGGTGCAGGTGGGACAGTCGTTGTTCCGGCAAATGCGACCTTCTTGACCTCGCCAGTTTATGTTGCGTATACCTTTGGTGATTCTTCCCGCGTCCCATTACAGAATACCCTCTCTTACGGTCAATCTATTACCGACCCCGGATTTCATCTCATGGAAACTCCCACGGATCACGTTGTAGAAACGCTAACAGGATTGGGAGCGACTGGCGTTGATCTGATGTTCGCGCATGTCGTTGGGCATCCCCTCCAAGCACACCGGATGATTCCACTCATCCAAGCCACGACGGAGGAGACGACAGGATCCATCTATGAAGCGGATATAGACCTCCTACCCGCTGATGAGAAGTGGACACCGGAAGACTTTTCGGCACAAATGCTAGAAATTATCTTGGAGGTCGCCTCACGTCGCTACACGCCCAAACTCTATGGAAAAGGAAACACAGATTTCCAATTTACGCGCGGGTTGCTCGGCATCTCAATGTAAAAACGCAGCTTCCGCCCTAGCGGGTTAATAAGTACGTAGGTTGGGTTGGACAAAACCAATCAAAAATACTAAGTATTCCATTGGGATTTGGGGATTCGATTCTGGTTGAAATATCCTAAAGATCGTGAAACCCAACGCTTCAAAATTGATGAATAATCAAGAGTTGGGTTTTACCCAAATGAACTAGTGAACCAATGAACTAATGAACTATCGGTGTTGCTCACCCCAGCCTACTGCACTCGATTTTGGGGTTGACCAACATATGTGGTCATGCTACCATTAAATTGGGAACCGTTTTTCCGCGTTTGACAACATGCCCTAGCAAGTTAATCAGAGGAGGATACCGTGAAGATTACAGATCTCAAAGTATTTCCTGTAGGTCAGTTCATATACGTTAAGATCGTGACCGATGAAGGGATATATGGCATTGGAGAAGGCTCATTAAGCGGCAGATCATTGGCTGTTGTTGGGGCGTTGGAACATCATATTAAACCGCTCCTGATTGGTCAGGACGCTACCCGAATAGAGCATATATGGCAGGACATCTTCCGCGGAACATTCTGGCGCGGTGGTCCCGTGCTCCAATCTGCGCTCGCCGGGGTCAATATTGCGCTGTGGGATTTAGCAGGAAAGGCACTCGATGTGCCAACCTACCGACTGCTCGGCGGTGCCACACGGGATAAAGTGCTGGTCTATCGACATACCGGTGGAGGGACACCGGAACAACTCATTGAAACAGCACAGGGACAGTTGGAAGAAGGATGGAAAGTCTTACGAATTTCGCCGATTGACACCATTGAGGGCGGATTCAATCAAAAACTCGCGGTCATGCGTGGGGTTGAACATTTTAGCGCGTTACGGAAAGCAATCGGTGATGAGGTTGAGGTAATCTTTGAGGTGCATACTCGTCTGACACCAACCCGCGCCATTGAGTTGTGCAACGCAATTGAAGAATATCACCCATTCTTTGTCGAAGATCCCATCCGATCCGAGAATCCTGCATCATTTGCGACGCTACGTGAGCACACAAATGTTCCGATTGGCACTGGCGAGCAACTGCCGACGAAATGGATGTTCCGAGAACTGATTGAGGGGGAATTAATCGACTACATTCGGGTGGACATCTGTCATAGCGGTGGAATCACCGAAGGGAAGAAAATCGCGACGATGGCAGAAGTCCATTATCAAGAGTTAGCGTGTCATTATACCTCAAGTCCTGTTAGCTCGGCAGCGATGTTACATCTGAATATGTCGATTCCCAACTGTGCGGTGCAAGAATACGCCCCATCGTCAGGTTGGATGGACGAAGTTATCCAACACGATTTGCGGACAGAAGATGGCTATCTCCTCGCTCCTGAATCACCGGGCTTGGGAATTGACCTGAACGAAGAAGCCGCAGCCGCGTACCCGCCTACACCGGGTGAACCCCCACATTTGCGACGGGAGGACGGTTCAGTTCAGGATTGGTGATTGCTTAAGTTGCTCATCTACATAACAGGAGATACGGTATGCAGTTTCCCCACCTTTTTTCTCCAATAAAGGTTGATTCACTAGAGCTAAAAAATCGCGTTGTCTTGGCACCGCTTGATGTCGGGCTGCATGATCCAGAAGGACACGTCACTGACCGTTATATAGATTTTCTAATTGAGCGGGCGAAGGGCGAAACCAGTCTGATCATTACTGAATTCACTTCCGTCTGGCCCGAACAACGTGTGATTACCACAGCGGTTTGGGATGATAAATTTGTCCCAGGACTGACGCGCATGGCAGAAGCGGTCAAAGATGCCGGATCCAAGATATTCATGCAGATCGCCGTGCTGGGTGGAAAATCTTATATTGAACCGTTTGCACCCTCCGCAATCGAAAGTGAACTCTATACCGAGGTGCCGCGTGAAATGACGATAGATGATATTAAGAGGGTGATAGAAGCATTCATCTTGGGGGCAGCGCGGGCGAAACGAGCCGGTTTCGACGGGGTGGAGTATCACTGTGCACATTCCTATCTCGGCGGACAGTTTATGTCACCCCATACAAATCAACGCGATGATGACTACGGCGGTGATTTTCAACGGCGTATGCGGTTCGGCACCGAAATTGTCACAGGGATTAAGCAGGTCTGTGGCGAAGATTTTCCGGTCGGTTTTAAGTTCAGCGCACACGAACATCTCCACGGTGGTGTGAATGACCGATATGATGAAGACGTGAAAGATGACCTCCATCTCCAGATTGCTAAGTATATGGAGGATCTCGGTGTCGCCTATCTGCATGTGGCAACCACTTCCGCGACGATTATGCAGGTCAAAGGATTTGTGGAATGTACCCATCCATCTGTACCACCCCTCTATATCAAGCCCAACACACTGGTTGATCTGGCAGAGGAGGTTAAGCAGAATGGTGCTAAAATCCCCGTTATCGCCACCGGTGGAATTACCGACCCGGTACACGCAGAGGAGATTATTTCGCAGGGACGTGCTGATATGGTCGCGCTGGGCCGCACGCTGATTGCCGATCCCCACTGGGCAAAGAAAGCACATGCAGGAGAAAACATTATTCCGTGTATTCGGTGTAATTTTTGCCATACCTTTGTGGTCATGGATCGCGGTGGTGTGCAGTGTACAACGAATCCTATCGTGGGCAGAGAACAACTGATCGCGTTCAATAAGACGGATTCTCCCAAAAAGGTGGTCGTCGTCGGAGCGGGCCCCGGCGGTCTAGAGGCGGGTTTACGTGCCAAAGAGATGGGACATGATGTTGTTGTATACGAAAAACGGGATGTGATCGGCGGAGAGATGATTTCAGCGTCGATCCCCGACTTCAAGTGGGACATTAAACGCTTGTTGCACTACTATATCACAGAAGTTCAAAAGGTGGGCTTAGACGTTCGTGCAAGCACAACCGTAACGCTGGATACACTAAAAGCCGACGACCCGGATGTAGTTATCCTTGCAACAGGCGGCGAGGCAATTATTCCAGATATCCCCGGAATTAATGGAGACAATGTTATTACCGCAATTGATGCAATAGTCCGCTGGGACGAACTGGAGGTCGGCGAGCGGGTCATGGTGCTCGGTGCGGGACTTGTCGGATATGAGGTTGCGTGGTTTGCCGCACAACAGGGACGCGATGTCGTTCTGGTCTCACGCCGAAGCGAAGAAGATGTTATCAAATTGAAGGAACACGGCACGAACTTGGCGGTGCTTAGAAAAGGCGTTCGGGAGTCAGGGACAAGGATAGTAGCAAGCCGTGAGTTGAAGCGGGTTGATGAGACAGGTGTTATACTTGTCACGGACGACGGGACAGAGGAATTCCAGCCCGTTGACACGCTGATAATCAGTCGAGGCTATACGCCACGAAGGGGGCTCAAGCGGGATATTGAAGCCGCTGACTTGCGATGCGAGGTTTACGAAGTAGGAGACTGCGTCGAAGTCCGAAATTTCTTTGATGCAATTAATGAAGGCGCGCATCTGGTACGGGAGAAACTTGAGTAATTGATATTGCACTTCAGCGTGTGTAGGGACAACCCCCCGATAAATCGGGATGCAAGCACTTGTGGTTGCCCTCATTTCTTTCGCTCCAGAGGAGCGATATGTCTATAGAAGGGTGATGGGACCAATCCACGCGCTTCAGAGGAGCGCAATGTGTAAGCGAAGTATGTCCAACTAATATTAAGGCCCCGGCAAGACTTACTTACTAATAATGGAGGAATAATAATGTGCTTGAAATCGAGGCTCTCCAAAATTGAGAGAAAGATTGTCATCTGGCTGCTGATAGCTATTTTGGGAAGCGGGGGCATTGTCTTAGAAAGTGTCGCAGAACACGATTGGACAGACCAGATTGAGGCCTTCAAACCGATGGTTGTGAATGTGGAGACCTCTTCAGAGGTCGTGTTTGAAACGGAGGCGAAGGGGACCAGCTTCGCCACCGGTTTCATTGTTGATGCAGCACAAGGGATTATCGCAACCAATCGGCATGTCACCGGCAGCAGCCCGTCTTATGTCAAGATCAGCTTCTATGACGGCAGCTTTACAGAAGCACAAGTGCTTTACTATGATCCCACGCACGACTTCGGTTTTTATAAAATCGACCCGAAGGAAGTGCTGTTTGAGCTCCAAGCCGTGCAACTCGGTTCATGGCACAATCTCGCGCTGGGGGATGAACTGCTCCTAATCGGCAATAATGAGAAGGAGGAGTATTCCATCAAACGCGGCAGAGTTGCCAATCTCAACGTGAACAAAGGCGATCGGCATTCCAGCTACATCCATACAACATTTGACCGCACAGGTGGCTCAAGCGGCAGTCCGGTGTGGAACACAAAAGGCAAGGTCATCGGCATCCATGCTCGTGGAACCGACACCTCTAGCTTTGAACTACCAATCAATTATGTGATCGATGCACTCAAACAGATTCAAAGCGGAGGGACAATCCAACGGGGAGAGATTGGAGTAGATCTGGAGTTGATCTCAATTGGAGAAGCGATTAAACATTTTGGGCTGCCCGAAGCATCCCGCGCAGAGATTGGTCCCTCAGATTCGGGAACACCGAAGGTCATTCAAATCGAGTCGATTATTCCCAAAACAACAGGAGCAGCAAACCTGCTCGCTTCCGATATTATCTACAGGATTAATAGTAAGTTGATTCGTGACGATCTGTATACTTTCGATGCAATCCTCAACGAAAATGCCGGGAAAAGTGTGACCTTAGATATCTATCGCAACGGACAGGCTGTGACCGTTGAAGTTTTGGTGGAAGATATCGAGTTAAAGAAAGTTCGCCGGTTTGTTCGATTTGCAGGATCTGTTTTCCACGATATAACGCCTCAGCTCAGGCATCTGCTTTATTTTGAGGCGGATGGAGTCTACCTCCCACATGCAGATGCAGGGAGCAGCTTTTCCCGTGTCGGCATCCGCGAACGCAGCGGTAACTCAAAAGTAGTCATTCAGGAAATTAATGGGCGAGCAATTGGGAATCTCGACGATTTTATCGCTGCTTGTGCGGAGATTTCAGGTGGACAGCATACCTATGTGGTTATCCGCGACTTCAATCGTTTTGACAGCTCACCGACTCCCAGGAGTTTGACGATTAACCTGAAATTTGGACAACTTGACGTATTTGAGTGGAATGAAAGCAACCTCGATTGGGAAACAGTCGAAGAATGAAGCACTGAACGTAATGCGTATTTTGATGGAAGGAAATGATATGCGTTATAAACCCGTTTCTGCAATGTTTGCAGTGATTTTCTTGATGTTGTGCACGCTTAGTCCAGCGATTGGGGACATTGAAATCGATATTTTCCTGCTAAACACTGAGTTCTTTTTCGATCATAAAGAACCCCATGGCGAGGTTGTTGGCAAAACAGTACCTGTGCCAACCGCAGAGCAATATGAGGCGAAAGCCAAAGCCATTGCCGAACTTATTGACACCCACAAAGCGAATATCGTCGGGCTCATTGAAGTTGAAAACCGAGCTGTCCTCGAAAAAGTCAAATATTACCTCGCAAGTCCCGACGACTGGCAAATCGCTTTCGACGAAGGCAGGGACACCTATACCGGTCAAGATGTCGCCATCCTCACGAAATTTCGAGTCGTGCCGGGGAGCGCGACAAGTTTTCCAAATGAACATGAGATTTACTTTGTGGAAAATCAAGAGCACGACGTGAATCCTTCAAAGATTTTGGGAGTTGAATTGAAGATTGACAACCAACCGTTCTATGTCCTAATCACTCACCTCATTTCTCGGCGCAACCCAAGGGATGCCAAGCGGCTTGCACAAGCCACCGTCGTACGTCGGCAGGCTGTCAAAGGGTTGATGGCAGATAAGAATGTCATCGTCATGGGAGACATAAACGATACGCCGGGGACACCTGTAATTAACCGCCTCCGTGGGTTCGATGACATTTGGGGGAATTTCATCCAGACCGCCAATGCAGTTGAAGCAGAGGAGCGATATACATACATCCACGAAGATCAGAAAAATCTGCTCGATCACATCCTCATCAGTCCAAGCCTACGGGGTGAGTTTCGCAATGTTGAAGAGGGAAAACAGTGTGAAATTATTGATGTCGGCGGACTATCGGATCACCGCGCAATTCTTGCACGGTTGCGGATTGTCCATCCTGTTGTTGCTCTTGAAACAAACAAAGGCACGGTCGAAATGGAACTTTATCCAGATGTCGCCCCGAAAACCGTTGCCAACTTTATCAAGCTAATTGAAATGGAATTTTACGACGGTCTCACCTTTCATCGGTATGTGGAGAACTTTGTGATTCAGGGCGGAGATCCGGCGAGTAATGGTAGAGGGGGCCCCGGATGGACAATTCCGGGTGAGTTTCAAAATCCGAAACTCCGCGCGAAGATGCCTCGGCACCGAAAAGGGATAGTCGCTATGGCACGGGCTAATGATCCGGACTCCGCAGACAGCCAATTTTATATCTGCTTGGATTCAAAGCCATCTCGCTATTTTAGCCTCAACGGTCAGTATACTACCTTTGGGAAAGTCATTGCCGGCATGGAGGTGGTCGATCAGCTTCGTGCAGGCGATGTGATGAACATAGTACGTCTAAAGGGCAAGAATGAAGAATCAGCCCCACCAACCGAGGAACAGGCATCCCAATAAGAGTGTTGTAGGTCGGGTTGAACGGATAAAGTCAAATCACGATTGATGCCAATGGACATCCAGTCTATCAATAGCCTGCTCTGATAGGTATAGTCAGTGAAACCCGACACTCAATTCAACCAAGTGTTTATGAATAATGGTGACGTGCATGAAATACCACCGAGCAAAGATCAAAGGCGGAACGTACTTCTTCACTATCGTTACCCACAATCGTAGACCTTTTCTTTGTCACCCTGACAACGTAGCATTGCTACGCCAAGCACTTCGGTATACGATGCAACGACATCCCATGGAGATTGATGCCTTTGTTCTGCTTCCTGATCACCTCCATAGCATTTGGACTTTGCCTGACGATGACCACAACTTCTCAATGCGATGGCGGTTAATCAAAAGTTACTTCAGTCGTCGTTGTCAAGGTCTGTATCAGGGCGATGTTTCTACATTACGGCAAGGCAAACAGGAGCGAGCATTTTGGCAACGCAGATTTTGGGAGCACATGATTAGAGATCATCAAGATTTTATCAATCATGTTGAATACATTCACTATAATCCAGTTAAACATGGTTTGGTGACCAGTCCAAAAGATTGGCAATACTCAAGTTTCCATCGTTACGTCCAATCTGGATTGTATGATGAGATGTGGGGAGCAGGAGATGAAATCTCGTTTAACCCAGAAATCGGCAATGAATGAGTTTATACAAGTAGGTCGGGTTGAACGGATAAAGTCAAATCACGATTGATGCCAATAGACGCCCTGTCTTCCAACAGTTCGTTATGATAGATGGTGTCAGTGAAACCCGACACCTTAATCCCGTTAATAATCAAGAGTTGGGTTTCACTCGATTTTTGAGTTTTTAATCAAAATTGACCCCTCAATCTGGGTGTAATGCCGAAAATTTCTGCTTGTTTCCGTTCAACCCAACCTACGTGTTAAAGTGAGTTGTATCCTCAAGATAAATCTTTCGGTTTGAGCCTTATAGGAATTTTTCGATAACGGACGAAGCTAATTTACCAACAACATCAAGGAGGTAACAAGAAATGTCAGAATCATTGAAACAACGTCTACACCGGGGCGAGAGCCTCAAAGTCGCAGGGTCTTCCATAGATGCGTCAAGGAGTGAACTCGAAGCCCTCCTCAGCCAAGATTCCTACGATCTCGTCTCTATCGACAGCCAGCATGCAGCGTTCAATGAAGATAGATTGGTCTCATTTTGCGCCATGGCATCGGAGTTGGGCGTACCTACCCAGTTTCGTATCAAAAACACACGGAATGCGTACCTGATCGGCAACTACCTAGATCTAGGTCCATTCTCGATTGTGGTGCCACAGGTTGAGGACGAGGAAACAGTTGATGAGGCGATAGACGCCTTCTATTATCCACCAATCGGCAAAAGGAGTTGGGGGCCCAGTTCGGGGTACGGCTTCAAACCGGATATGGAACGACTGGAGTACGCTGAGTGGTGGAACAACAACGGGATCCTCGCCATACAATTGGAGTCGATCAATGCCGTGACCAATGCACGACACCTCGGCAAACCCGGTATTGACATGTTCGTCTTTGGCGCGAATGACATGAACTTCAGTTTGGAACAATATCCGGACCATCCCTTCAAGACAGTTGAGGATATGATTCAGCACGTTGTAGAGCAGATGGAGGGTACACACGTCAAGGTCAATGCCTGATTATTAAAAGTATTAGGCACATTGCTTTGAATCCCGATTTTATCGGGGTGCCGTGCGCCGTAACTCCGCGAACAAAGTTCCTGACCTTTGACCGTTGACGTTTCACGCTTCATCCTAACACTGCCTTCACGCCCTGATCCACCGCATGGAGAGAGGTCACGGATATCCGTGATTCCCTTTATTTTATGCCTTGATCTCTTTTTTCTCTCGTGCTATAATGACTGCCGATTCGACAAACTGCAATCAAAATACTCGGGTCGTGTCCTTTGCTTTTCACACACCGTTTTACTCAATTCCACAAACTTTGAATTTGAGGTGAAGTTGGTGCTATCTCGACGTTCATTTTTTAAGTTTCTCGGTTGGGGAAATTTCCTCGCTGCTACCGGACTTGCCTTTGGCCCCGGATTGATTCGATTCTTATACCCACGAGTCCTTTTTGAACCATCTTCGGTCTTTAAGGCTGGATTTCCCGGCGAATATCCTCCCGGAACAGTTAGCGAAAAGTTCAAAAAAGATCCGTACGGTGTCTGGATTGTTCGGAAAGAAGATGGCGAATTTTTTGCACTGTTAGCAATCTGCACGCACCTCGGTTGCACCCCTCGATGGTTTGCATCTGAGAATAAATTTAAGTGTCCTTGCCACGGCAGCGGATTTGACCGTGAAGGAATGCATTTTGAAGGACCCGCACCGAGACCCCTTGAGCGCGTACAAATTACGCTAGCGGAGGATGGACAACTGCTGATTGATAAGTCTGTAAAGTTTCTGGAAGAGCGGGGCGATTGGGGGAAGGCGGGATCCTCTTTAAGGGTGTAGGCATATTGATGTGAATCCCGTTCCGTTTCACGAGAATCCCGATAAATCGGGACCTGTCCCGATTCATCGGGGATTTATCAGGGCTCCGTATGCCGTACCGAATCTTCGCGTCGGGGCTTTGAACGTTCGACTGCGTAAGTCCTAATTCCATAAGATTATACCCTGTTGATGCGGTCTTCATGAAAAATCAAATTGAGCAAGAAAGGAGCTATACAGCCTTGGTTATACTAACGCGAGGCAGGCTGAGTTGTTACTATGAATGAAAGACGTAATGGATTAAAAGAGAAAATCACAAATAACCAGATTTGGCAGTCGATGTTTCGCCACGGCTACGAGAAAACGGGAAGGCGATATACCCTCCAAGTCCTCCAAAATGTCTGGCTCCATCTGCATCCTCCCCGCGTCACCCGCCACGCGATTAACTTCCGATTTACATGGTGTATGGGCGGGATTACCTTTCTGATGTTTCTTGTCACCGCTGTTACAGGTGTGTTGCTGATGTTCTACTATCGTCCCACCGCAGAGTACGCATTTCGTGATATACAGTATCTTGAATTTGACATCCCATTCGGGATGCTCTTGCGCAATATGCACCGTTGGGCAGCGCACGGCATGGTCATCGCAGTGATGCTCCACATGTTCCGCGTTTTCCTGACCGGGTCCTATAAAAAACCTCGTGAATTTAACTGGGGCGTTGGCGTCATCCTGCTGCTTGTCACCTTCTTCCTCAGTTTTACCGGCTACCTGCTACCGTGGGATCAACTCGCATTTTGGGCAGTCACCGTCGGAACCAACATGGCGCGAGCGACACCCGTCTTAGGACATGAAGGTCCATTTGCCCCGCAGGATATTGTAACCCAATCCAATGATGTGCGCTTCGCTCTTCTTGGCGGGACAATTGTTGGACCCTCAACGCTCTTACGGTTTTACATCCTGCATTGCGTCGCTGTGCCGCTTTTGGCAAGCGTGTTGATGGCACTACATTTCTGGCGCGTCCGCAAGGACGGAGGCATTTCTGGGCCCCTATAGAACTGAATTCATTTTGACTCATGCTAAGAAATGGTGCAACAGAAACTTTTTGGTTCACTAGTCTACTAGGTCGTTTGATGAACCAATGACCAACTTATATATCACGTTTCACGCATCACGTTTCACGCATTTAATCCCTATTGATTGAGGTGGTATATGGATCCTTTTCTCCTATTGGTTACGAAGCCTGATAATGTTCCGATTGTTGCAATTGTGTTGTTATTACCTTTCTTTACTTGGCTTGCATTCAGCCAAGGGCACAGAAATGACCGAGCCGGTACACCCGCAGAAGCAGCACTCAACGATAAAGTCTACTGCTGGCCCTACCTTTGCCGCAACGAGTTTCTCTGTGCGATCATCATAATGCTCGTTTTGGGGATATGGTCCATTACCATTGATGCTCCACTCGAAGAGCCGAGCGATCCGACAGTAACCCCGAACCCATCTAAAGCCCCATGGTACTTCCTCGCGCTACAAGAGATGTTGGTCTACTTTGATCCGTGGATTGCAGGGGTTGTCTTGCCAGGGCTGATTATTGCCGGTTTAATCGCCATTCCCTACATAGATATCAATCCTAAAGGAAAAGGGTACTACACCCTAAAAGAGCGTCCGTTTGCACTTATAACCTTCTGTTTCGGCTTTTTCGTGTTATGGATTGTGTTGATGGTTGTCGGCACCTTCCTGAGAGGACCCGGTTGGAACTTTTTCGCCCCATGGAAAGAGTGGGATCCGCACAAAATTGTGCCGCTAACCAACGTCAACCTCTCTTACCTATTTGGCATCCGCAATGAACAGCCCGCCGGTATCTTCGGGATGTGTGTTGTCGTCGGATATTTTGCTCTGGGCCCAATCTATTATTTTCTGAAAAGAGGAACGAGCAAATTTCTCCAAGAGTTGGGATTAGTCCGATATATCGTGGTTTCATTCCTGTTCTTAACGATGATGTCTTTGCCAATCAAGATGATTCTTCGGTGGACATTGAATATCAAGTACATTTGGGTTTCTCCGTGGTTCAATATCTAGGGCGTATTGGATAATCTGTAATTCGTCCATTCAAACAGTAAGGAGTCAATAGGAATCGTGAGGAGCAATAAAGAAATTCGGGTTGAGGAAAAATCTTACGCAGCACTGTTTTTTATCCTTTCCGGCTTGTTGGGATTCGTTACGCTGTGGGGGTTCTATAACGAAACAATTACCAGACGACCATGGAAGGAGATTCAGCGACAATTTTACGAATACGAATATCAAAAAACCAAGGTCGAGTTGGAAAAGGCGAAACAAGATCTACCTGAGATGGGAGCACCGCAAGAAATTGACCCTACACAGGAAAAGAGCCTAAAGGGTACGATTGCGGAATTGCAGATAAAACTAGAAGAAGCCGTACAGGAACGCAAATTTGATCAGAGTGAGTCGGATGCAATCAATTATAAATATCAGTATGCACTGCACCACGGCGAAAAAGAGAAAGCCGAAAAATGGAAAAAGAAATTAGACGAGTTTGAAAGTCGAATTGAGGGAAAACTGACAGATGCTGTGCAAGTAGCGGAACGGAATCTTGCCGATGCTTATAAAGATCTCGCTGAACTGTATGATACCAATGGTCTCGTTGACGCAGCGTTAGGCGAATATCTCCTTGTTCACAAATATAACGCAGCGGACACGATGGCTTCGGCGAAGATTAGTGAACTTCAGACGAAAATTGAGGCTGCGAAAGCGGATAAATCGAAATACACTGAGGTTAATAGACTTGAGGAGAAGCTTCATTCCGTCGGCGGTATTAAGCGTACTTTTATTGGTACATTAGCAGAAAGCCCCTTCACAAAGACACGTACAGTCGTCCAATACTACATCGAAGATTTTGATTATACAGCAGACCGATGCGCGACCTGTCACTTCGCTACTGACAAAGCTGGATACGATGGGTTCGCTAAAGAACAGTTTGAGGAGATCGAAGGGGATGGCGAAACCCTCCTGACACTCCAATTAAAACATCCCTACATTAAAAAGGGTAGCGAAACGGTACTGATTGATGAAGAAGATGCCGAAGAGGGTAGTTACGAACTGAGCGAAGATGGAAAGTTGACCTTCACCGATCCAGATGTTTATGCCGACCTCGTCGAAATCGCGTACGAAACCGGATATGATCCCGTGCTTCGGACGCATCCCCACCGTGATGTACTGCTCGATAAACACCCCGTTGAAAGATTCGGATGCACACCCTGCCACGGCGGACAGGGGCAAGGTCTGACCCAAAAAGCTGCACACGCGCTAGATCATAAGAAAGAGTTTTGGCTGACACCTGTCTTGGGATTGGATGAACACACCGGTAAAGCCTCAGAGGAATTGCACGGCTATATGGAGGCCAACTGTCGCCGCTGCCACGATGGCGTAATGATGCTAGACGCTCCGAATCCAGAGACCGGGCAGCTCCAAGATTATTCGCCGGTCCTCTCGAAAGGGATGGCACTCTTTGAGGACGTTGGGTGTCACGGCTGTCATGCTGTGGAGGGATATTCCGTATTAGCGGACCTCGACAAAGTTGGTCCCTCGCTTGCCAAAATCGGTAGTAAAGTCAATAGCGTTGACTGGTTGGAAGGGTGGATTAAACAGCCGACCGCCTATCTTCCAGAGACCAAGATGCCAGATTTCTTCCCCGTCGAAAAATTGACCCAAGCGGTTTATCTCAAAAATGGAAATAAGCACTACGGTGTCGTCACTAAGACCGATACCGGTATTATCCTCCAAAAGGACGATGGCACTAAATATCCTTATCCTGATAATGCTGTTGAACGGGTAGTGGACGAAGTAAAATCAATTGCGGCATACTTGGCACAGATGAAAGACCCGGCGATAGATCAAGCCGATGCCTCATACTCGACAGCTCCCCGCGCGATTGCCGCCGGTGAGGAGGTCGTTAAATCTGTTGGCTGCCTGTCATGTCATGCGGTTGACAGGCTCGGAAGCGATTTCGCGCCAAAATTGGATGACGTCGGCAGCAAACTCACACCACAATTTCTCCGCCAATGGATCAGCGATCCAAAATCTTACGATCCCGATACCGTGATGCCCAGCCTCCGTTTGACCAAGACTGAGGTGGACAACGTGGTTGCCTACCTGATGTCGTTGCAAGAGACGGCAACCTCTCCTATTGCCGGCAACGAGAATCCCCACGCAACAGTTGATCTGATGGAAGGCGAAAAGCTAGTTCGTACCTACGGTTGCTTTGGGTGCCACAATATCCCTGGCTTTGAGGGTGAGTCGAAGGTCGGCGCAGATCTCGGCGAATTTGGTGCCAAGACTGTTGACGAACTAGACTTCGGAGATACAACAGATGTCGAACACAGTTGGCACGGTTGGACGATCGGAAAGGTAACCAATCCAAGACGCTATCAAACGCGCCGTATTGTCTCCCGAATGCCTGTCTTTAGCGAACACACCATCGGCGAGGAGGAGGCACGCGCCCTCGCTGTTCTACTCAAGAGTTTCCAACCTGAAAAATATCCGGTGAGTTACACCCACCGACCAACCGAAAAAACGCGACAGATTGATGCCGGACGCCGGTTGGCTAAAAAATACAACTGCACCGGCTGCCATGAGATTGAAGGAAAAGGCGGCGATTTTGTAAATGTGGTCGCCGCTAATCAACAATTAGACCTACTAAATGCCAAGCGCTTCGCCCCCCCTACCCTGCAAGCGCAAGGTGCTAAGGTTTATCCAGATTGGTTGTTTGAGTTCCTGAAAGCACCCACTCTCATCCGATACGGGTTGGAAGTTCGGATGCCGACTTTCGGTTTAGCGGACGAGGAAGCGACCACACTTGTCAAATACTTCTCTGCGCTTGATGATGAGGTTTTCCCGTATGAGACCATCGCATTACAACCGACATCGCGAAGGGAGCTCCGTGTCGGCAAACAAATCTTTGACGCACTCCAGTGTATTTCTTGTCATCCGGAACAAGGCGAAATTATCCCACCGGGCAGCGATAAAACCGGGCGTCCCGACCTCGCGCTAGCGAAGGACCGTCTCAAAGCTGACTGGGTCATCGACTGGCTCAAAGATCCACAATCCTTCCAACCGGGGACTGCGATGCCACAAGCTTGGCCCAAAATCGCCGGTGTACATCAATCCGTTGATGGATTTGCAGTCGATGATGCTGAAGAACAGATCCGGCTGGTGAGAGATTACCTCAACTCGTTAGGCGAGTAATGTACTAGTGAACCAATCCACTAATGAACTAAACCACCCCTCGTAGGTTGGGCATCTTGCCCGACTAATGCACCAATGAACTAATGAACCCCGGTACTAAAAGGGGGCTAACAAATGCTCCAAACAGATCCCTCCGTATCTCCTGAAGCCTCAACGGCAGGAAATAGTGGCCAACGAATCCTCATCGGCATTGTCATCGCCATCATTGTTGGACTTATTGTCGGTGGTTGGATACCGAACTTCGCTGCAAAAACAACCCTGCTCGGTGACATATTTCTAAATGCGCTAAAAATGATTGTCGTCCCGCTAGTCATGTTTTCGATGATTGTAGGCATTACCGGCTTAGGGGACATCCGCAACCTCGGACCAATAGGTGGACGCACGGTTCTCTATTACATGGCGACCACTGGGATTTCGGTGCTCATCGGCATCATCTTGGTCAACATTATCCAACCGGGAAAAGGGATTTCGCGCGGCGCAGATCATCCAGAGTATACATATACAGTTGGTGGTGAAAACAATCGCACTGTCACTTTAACGAACAGTACTTGGGAACAAACAGGTTATGATGACAGGTACGCGCTGATTCTACCGGATCAAGAGGTGCAAGGCGCAATTCAGTCAATGACCGAAAACTCTGTCACGGTGAAGTTGTGGGAACCCACCCAAGGCGGCGAGGAGGTCTATATTGAAGCGGAGGACGGAACCCGCCTACCTTTTCGACGCGTTGGAGGACAACTCGTTTCAGATGAGCCACAACTTCAACCTGAAGGAAAAGGCGTAAAGATTGATTTGCCTATCGCCGGGGCAGTTCGCGGCAAAGAAGAGAGAAACATCGGCAATATCTTGTCGGAAGTCCTGATTGGAAACGAGGAAACCGGAAAAGAGGGCTTGATTCCGCGAAACCTGTTCAACGCAATGGTGCGGACGGATATTTTGCCGTTGATCTTTTTCTCATTGTTGATTGGTAGCGCATTTTCCATCTTGGGTGAACGTGGACAGAATGCCATTAATTTTATTTCGATGCTGAACGATGGTGTTATGCGTATTGTTCACTGGATTATGATTTTCGCACCGATTGGTATCTTCGGATTGGTTGCAGGCCGCATTGGACGTGCCGGTGGATTCACCAAATTTTTACCTGAGCTGCTCGCAGTTGGGAAATATAGCTTCACTGTTATATTTGGACTCGCTATACATGCCCTTGTTGTATTGCCGATAATCCTTTTACTAATTGGCAGGCGGAATCCACTGACCTATGCAAAAGGGATGGGAGCAGCACTGCTAAACGCTTTCTCCACAGCATCAAGTTCAGCGACGCTCCCGTTGACAATGGAAGGCACCGAGAAGAAAAATGGTATATCCAACCGCACATCAAGTTTTGTTTTACCGCTCGGCGCAACAATTAACATGGACGGCACTGCGCTCTACGAAGCTGTTGCTGCGATGTTCATCGCACAAGTCTATGGCATAACCCTCGGTCCTGTGGAGCAGGTTGTTATCTTTCTGACTGCGACAATTGCCGCCATCGGTGCCGCGGGGATCCCTGAAGCAGGGCTTGTAACAATGGTGATTGTCCTAAAGGCCGTTGGGCTGCCGATCGAAGGTATCGGATTAATCCTGACTATCGATTGGTTCCTTGACCGATGCCGAACAACCATCAACGTTTGGGGCGATAGTATCGGCGCAGGTGTTATTGAGACGCTCGAATCAGGGGCTGCTCGAGAAGAGAACTCCCCCGTACCGTCGAGTTAAAATAGCAAAGGTGGTATCGTTCAAATGATTCGACACCTTCTCATCATCGTTGGGATATTTGCCGCTAGCATGAGTTGGTTGATTTGGCTCTGTCGGGCGGTAGATCCCAGTACACGATACGGCTCCGAAGTCGAGTACAATTATGCTAGATATTGTGCCGGTTGTCACGGTGCGAACGGTGAAGGCAACGGACGGATTGGACGGTTCAAAAAGCTAGAACCTGCAAATCTGACGACAACCGAATTTTGGGAGGGTCGTACCGACGAACAATTTATCCACAGCATTGATGCCGGCAAGGACAATATGCCGGCATTTTTTTACTACCTAACCGATGAAGAACAGCGCGAACTGTTCGAGTTTATCAAAGAAAATTTTCGACCAACGCCGACGCAGGATTAGGCACATCGTTGTTCCCGTCATGTGTCGTCAAACAGAGTAAAACCTCCTCAACCACTTCATTGTTCAACTAGCTACGAGTATAACTATGGGGAACAGATACGAAAATGTGCGTATCCGTTTTACCCATCTTAACTTTTTTAGTTTCAAAACTAAGGAGATTCAAAATGAATATCGGAAGGTTTACCCAATTCGCGTTTGTACTTGCCATTGTCGCACTAATTGTGGGATTTTCCGCCTGCGATCAGATTGGACAACTTCTCGTTCCTGCCCCTACACCACCTGAGATGGGGCTTCCCGGAGAAATTATCATCGGTGTCTCCCTGCCCCTGGACGACACAAACGGCCCTCTGTATGGCTTACCAATGAAGCGAGGCTTTGAACTCGCTCAAGCGGAACTTAACCACTATGGTGGATCACAAATCACCCTCATCATTGAAGATGATCACAGCACCATTGAAGGCGCGAAGGCAGCTTTTAATAAACTGATTCATCAAGATGGTGTGTCCATTATTACCGGTATCACTTTCTCAAGTCAGCTCAGAGAGTTAGCTCCAATAGTAGAAGAAAACGGAGTTGTATGTTTTAGTTCACTCTCTTCCGCTGCCGGTCTGAGCGCGCTTAGCGATTTTATCTTCCGTACAGGGCTTACCACTGATGTCCTAAATCCAAACGGTGTCAGGATAACTCAAGAGAAACTTGGCTACCAACAAGTGGCACTGATATATGATGAGGCCGATGTCTATTCCACGAGTAGCAACGAGGAGATGAGGAAAGCCCTTGCTGCTGGTGGTGTTGATATTGTGATCACAGAGACCATCCAAACCCATGGCACCGATTTTACGCCGCAATTAACTCGGATAATGGAGGCAAATCCTGACGCTGTCTTTATCTCCACTTTAGCCGCCCAACTGACTCAGATTATGATTCAAGGGCGTGAGGTCGGTATCCCTGCCTCTGTTCGGTTCATTATTCCCGATCTGACCGGAAAGGAAGTGCAAATCGCAGGGGAGGCCGCCGAAGGGGCGATTGCTTTTACCAATTGGCGCCCTACATCTGACACACCGGGCAATCAAGCCTTCGTCCAGAATTACCGGACGAAATATGATATCGAACCTGATCCCTGGGCCGCACAATCGTATGCTACCCTTTATATTCTAGCGGAAGCGATTAAGAATGCACAATCTACTGAGGCAACGGCGGTTCGGGACGCGCTGGCGAATATCATGGATTTCCCCACCGTTCTCGGTCAGTTCTCTTTTAATGAAGTCGGAGATGCAGTTTACGACCCGATTGTACTGACTGTCGAAAACGGCAAACTTGTCGCATTTGAATAATCCGCACTGTTAAATGTGTATAACCGGCCCCTGCCATCAGTCCCTCGCTGATGACAGGGGTTTCGGTTTAGTGGACAAAGGAACGCTATGACGCAAAGACGCAAGGGCGCAACGATCAAATTCATTTCTGCGCTTTGTATGGGGATCCTGTTGTTCACCGGTTGCGGTGAACCGAACTTGGATGATCCGAAAGTTCGGGAAAAGGTTCTTGATGAAGCAATGGACGCGAGCTACTTACAGACTCGACAAATACCCTCGGGTGAAAAACTGCGTTATGCACCTAATCAGGAACAACCTTACACCGGGTGGGTAAAAAGCGGCCGTAGCCTAGTGCAGTTTCAACGAGGCGAGCTCCACGGTCTCTATATCACTTGGTACCGTAATCAGCAGAACTCCGAGAAAGGTGTATTCAAGGGTGGTCGGATAGACGGATTATGGACCGAGTGGTATGAAAATGGTCAGAAAAGCGAGGAGGGAACTTACAAAAACGGCAATCGAGATGGCGCGTGGATTTTCTGGCATGGGAACGGTCAGAAAAGCAGTGAAGGCACCTACGAAGCCGACATCAAAGACGGTCCGTGGGCTGAGTGGCATGAAAACGGTCAGAAAAGTAGTGAAGGAAACTATACAAGTGGTTCTAAAGACGGCTTGTGGACTGAGTGGTATGTCGATGGGACGGAGAAATCTAAGGGTGCTTATAATGTTGGAATAAAAGATGATGCGTGGGTTTTCTGGTATAAGAATGGTCATAAAAGCAGTGAAGGAAACTACAAAGATAAAATCAAAGATGGCTTGTGGACTGAGTGGTACGCCGATGGGACGGAGAAGTCGAAAATAAACTATAGGGAAGGCATGGCCCTGATTCCCGCGGGCGAGTTTCAGATGGGGAGCAATGACAGCGATGCCGATGATGGCGAAAAGCCGGTGCACACCGCTTACGTTGATGCGTTCTATATGGATGTATACGAGGTAGCAAATGCACAATACAAGAAGTTTGTTGATGCCAACCCGCAGTGGGACAAAGACCGTATCCCTAGCAGCTACCACGATGGCGACTACCTAAAGCACTGGAATGGAAACAATTACCCGAGCGGTAAAGGGAATCACCCTGTCATCTATGTAAGTTGGTATGGTGCGATGGCGTATGCGGAGTGGGCAGGTAAGCGTTTGCCGACAGAGGCGGAGTGGGAGAAGGCAGCGCGGGGCGGCTTGGTAGGTAAAAGATACCCGTGGGGTAATTCAATAAATAGCAGCAGGGCAAACTACGGTTCAAATGTTGGCGGTACGACTCCTGTGGGAAGCTATCCACCCAACGGTTACGGCTTGTACGATATGGTGGGCAATGTGTGGGAGTGGTGTCTTGATGCGTATGATAGCGATTTTTATAAAAAATCGCCACGTCGCAATCCAATTGGAGGTGTTGATAGCATTACACATATTACAAGTAATTTTACAAATGTTAAATGGCTCCGCGTGTTGCACGGTGGCGCGTGGCTCTTCAGTCCGAGGAACTTGCGCGTCGCTACTCGCTTCAGGTCCAATCCGACGGTCACGAACAGCTACTATGGCTTTCGTTGTGCGAGGAGTGTATCCCCTTAAATCTTTATTCCTTCCGGACAGAATGACAGAATAGAGGTGTAACAATGAGACAAGTGGTTATTTACCCGGGCGAAGATAGCTATTGGGTTGCCGAATGCCCTAGCTTGCTAGGTTGCATCAGTCAAGGAAAAACGAAGCAAGAAGCTATCACCAATATCAAAGAAGCAATTGAAGGATACATCGTTTCTCTTGAGGAAGATGGGCTGCCAGTCCCCGAAGAACACTTTGAGGCATTGGTGGTAGCCGTATGAGCAGATTACCGAGGATTTCAGGTAGAGACTGCGTCAAAGCACTTGACAAAGTTGGATTTTACTTGAAGCGACAGCATGGAAGTCATCTGATTTTGCGTCGAGATAATCCCTTCGCTCAAGTCGTTGTTCCTAACCATAAAGAACTGGATAGAGGCACCTTGCGTAGCATCATCAGACAAGCCGGGCTCGGTGTAGACGAGTTTGTGAGGTTATTGTGAGGCTGCATTCGCTTAACAAGTCATTTCAGTCTTCTTAGGCCCAATCTACTAGGTTAGGAGGTTGCCCTGAAATGAAATTCACATCGAGGAGAGTTACCAATCAAAACTGGTATACCAGCATTCTTGGGTTAACTGTCTACGTTTTTTTATTCCTAATCCCGGTTATATGGCTTTGGTGTGAGTCTAGCCGTGAAGAATTCCCTATCCATATACTCGGTCCGACGCATATCGGGCTTTCGCTCTATCAAATTTTATCCATTGTCAATATGGCGTGGATGCTCTTCCTAGGTCTTGATCTATTCTCTACGCTACGTTTACTAACCCGCCCACGAACAGGAAAACTTCGAGGCATCGTGCTAGAATTGGGTGGTACTCTGTTATCAATTGTAGCAATTGTTATAGTCCAATGGGCCACCTTGACGTTAAAGCGTGTAGCTGACGCTTATACAATCGAGTAATATGCGTCCTCCATAAGCAAATAGTATTCACGGATATCCGTGACATCTTCTTTTTAACGCTTGATCTCCGTTTCGTATGCTGCTATCATAAATGCCATCAACATATAATCATTTCAATATCGGAGTTCAATAAAGAAAGGATCAGTTCAAATCATGAAAACTGCAATAACTCTGACCACACTCAGTTTTGTGCTCATCGCAAGCCTGACATACGCTGGCACAATCTCCGGAACGGTTATGTATGATGGCGATGCGCCAGCACGTGCAGCACTGAAAGCGACCAAAGACCAGCACTGTGTCGATTCTCTGAAAAGTGGGAAATCTGAGGCACTTGTGGTCTCCAAAGGCAAAGGAATTAAAAACGTCGTCGTCTACTTGCGGGCACGAGGCGCGAAGCCAACAATTCCCACCAAAAATCCAGTCATGGATCAGGTCGACTGCATGTATTATCCGCATGTCCTCGTTGTAACGGCAGGGACTACAGTAGATGTAACTTCCAGCGATCCGGTTGCCCATAACGTTCATTCCCACGCCACGAAGAACGAGGCACCGAATTGGCAAATACCAGGTCCTGGTAAAATGTTACCTCTGAAATTAGAAAAACGTGAAGCAATTAAGTTCACCTGCGATATTCACAACTGGATGACGGGATATATCTTTGTTACTGACAATGACTATTACGCTGTAACGGGATATAAAGACAAAGAGGGCAAATGGATCGGTTCCGATGCCTACGAAGGATCAAACGATACGGGAACCTACATGATCAAGGATGTCCCCGCTGGCAAATATCGTGTACAAGCGTGGCACGAGGAACTTGGAACGACAAAAGCACAAGTTGTCGAGGTTGCAGACGGAGATGTCCAGATTGACTTTACTAGCGCCGATTTCAAGAAGAAATAACATTACCAACGCAGAAACCGAGTTTTTTCTTCAAAACTCGGTTTCTCTAGGTGGTCTACACTTTTTTATGAGCCCCATAGGTCAGACACCAATCAACAAATAGTGTCAAGTCCTAAAATAGCTTTACATGAAAATTACGCATTACGGTTGATTTATAGCGAGTTTTCACGTTTCACGTCCCGATTTATCGGGATCCTCGGAACGGGACATCACGTTTCACGTTCTTAGTGTTTGATGCTTACTTTATGACATAAGCCTTGATATTAAGTCTGGAGTAATAGAGAAAAACAATGTATCTCACTAAACATTCCAGTATGAACGGATCCAAAAACAGATTATATCTTTTGTTCGGTCTGCTTGTCATGTATCTGTTGTTGACGGTTGCGACTGTCTTTGCTCAAGATGCAACCGATACAGAGTACCGCCCCTTCCCGGGAATCGGCAGCCGCAACGCCGCATGGATCGCTGCCCAACTGCATCTGCTGTTCGGCTCCTTCATCTTAGGGGTCCCGATGTTCGCAGTTGTGATTGAATTTGTCGGGATGAAAACAAAGGACAAACGGTATGATAAGATGGCGCAGGAGTTCATCAAGCTTTGTATGGGAGCGTTCTCAACGACAGCTCTGATGGGTGGGGTACTCGTTTTCATCCTCATCTGGTGCTACCCGAAAGTGATGAACAAACTGTCAGGAATCTTCGGTCCATCGATGATTTTCTACGTCATCCTGTTCTTTGGGGAGACCTTTACGCTCTATCTCTATTCTTACGGGTGGGATCGGATGCAGGGCAGGGTGTCTAAAATGTGGCACCTATTTCTCGGTGTGCTCCTGAATGTGTTCGGTACAGCGATTATGTTCGTCTCTAACGCTTGGCTAACATATCAAACCAGCCCAGCGATTATGGGACCCAAACCCGCCCACGAGGCAATTCCACTCCATGATGAGTCGGGTGCATTTATCGGGACACTGTGGCAGGCAATCAATAACTATACATGGATGCCTGTCAATATCCATCGCCTCATCGGAAATATCGCTTTCGGCGGTGCAATCGTCGGCGCTTATGCCGCATTTCGTTTCTTGGCTGCCAAAACGCAGGAAGACAGGGCGCATTACGACTGGATGGGATATACGGGCAATTTTATTGCGCTGTGTGGACTGATTCCGCTGCCATTTGCCGGATATTGGTTGGGACGGGAAATCTATATGTTCAACAACACCATGGGCATCAACATGATGGGAAGCCTCTTTTCATGGCTGTTTATCATTCAGGCGGTGATGATTGGGGTGCTGTTCATCGGAGCGAATTACTATCTCTGGTCTGGCATGACCCGCATCGCAGGCGGGGAGGTATACGCCCGTTTTCGTCCCTACATGATCGCTATCATCGTTCTATCTGTCGCAATCTGGATGACACCGCGCACATTGATTATGTCGCCCCAAGAGTTGGCTGCAATAGGCGGTCCGAATCACCCGCTCGTTGGATTGTTTGGCTTGATGACAGCGAAGAACACGGTTGTCAATCTCATTATCCTGACCACCTTTCTCAGCTTTCTGTTTTACCGTCGATCCGGTAAAACACCGACAGTGAGTTGGCGCAAAGCGGGTAATATCGTCATCGCAGTTACTTTTGGGCTAGCTGTCGCAGCGATTGTTACAATTGGAATCGTAGGGTTCAAGGTTAACACTGACTTCCGTGTCAATGTCCTAACGCCGATACAAGTGCTGGTCGCATTAGCAGTTATGATCGTGGTGACAGTGATTGACCTAATTATGTATCGGAGAGCGATGCGCTCAAGCGAGATCAATTGGGGGCAAATGACAGAACGGTCTCAATATGTGCTAATTCTACTCGCCATTACCTTTACCTCACTGATGGGATTGATGGGCTACGCACGGTCGGGGCTTCGAGAGGCGTGGCATATTTTCGGTGTAATGCCTGATACCTCGCCGGATGCACACACTCCGCTACTTGCAGATGCTGTTAACATGATTGCCGTTATTATCGTGATTTTCTTCGCTTTGGTAGGCTTTATTTTCTGGCTCGGTCTGTGGGGTGATAAGAAAAAAGAGGGACCACCACCCGTTGAAGCCGAAGCCTCCGCAGGGGATGATTAACAATCAAACACAATCAGGACGAGAGCGATGCAAAGAAAACTAATTAGAATTATATCCTTAATTTTAATGGTTGTGAGTTTTATCGCCTACATCGCGAAAGCACCGGCTTTCCCGATCGCTTCGGAAAACCTGCTGCCGTGGTCAACGTGGTTTTTTATTTTTGCTTTGGCGAATATCATACTCTGGCAGAGCGTGGTGAAACTCCTATCATTTGCGTTGATGGTCATCTGGTTCTATGCGTTTGCCGCCAGCATTGTTCCAGAAACATCGACTGCAACAGTAATAATCACAGAGCGGACACCGGAGGTATTTGTCGAAGCTGGCGAGGCGATCTTTAACGGAAAAGGAAAATGCAACACCTGCCATACACTTGATCCATCTGCGCCAAAAAGTCGATGTCCCGATTTAACGGATATTGGCACTCACGCTGCGACACGCCAACCGGGAATGACTGCGAAGGAGTATCTCATCGAGTCCACCTATGAACCCCACAAATTCCTCGTCCCCGGCTACAGCAACATTATGCCGCCGGTCTGGAAACCACCAATCAGTCTAACTGAGTTGGAAATCGAAACCGTCATCGCCTTCCTCCAGAGTCAGGGCGGTGAAGTGGATATCACAGAGTTTGAGCCGCCCGTTGATATCGGAAGCGCAGAAGCGGTAGTAGAGGAACAGCCACCCCTCCTCACAGGCGACGTTGAACGTGGTAAAAAGGTTTTCGTAGAGGGCGCGAAGTGTATCGCGTGTCATGCTGTTGCTGGCGTCGAACAACCTGCGGGTCAAACGCTTGATGAAGGTGTTGAAGTTGTCGCTGCACCCGAATTGACGGATATCGCTGGGGTAAACAGCCGCCGGTATATTGAGGAATCCGTCCTATTACCGAATGCACAAATTGTGAGCGGATACGGTTCCATTACGGTGAAAACCGGCGGTGCCACAATTCAGGGAACCCTTGTTACGCAAGATAATGAGAGGATCAGTGTACGTGTTAAGGACGCAGCAGGCAACGAAGAAGAGCGCACCATTCTATTGACCGACCTTGATCCGGAGCCGATTGAAGAGTTGACAGATCTGACAGGGAAAGGATACTTCTGGATTCAAGTAACGCTTGCCGATACAGGTGCCACCGTAAGTGGCGATCTCGTAGAAGAGGACGACCAGATCATCGCGCTCCAAGCAGGCGAAGATACTCAAGTGCTTCCCAAAACGAATGTGAAGGTTCAGGCGACGTTGATTGATTATGATGAGAATGTTATCGTCGGGGAGTTGGTGTCGGAGAATGAGGACGAAGTTATCTTAATCGTTGATGGTCAGGAGCAAATCATTGATACATTCGATATCGACGAAGGACCGACCTACAGCCGGGCTTTCGGTAAGCGACTGGTTGTAACTTCCCCGATGCCGAATAACTTTCCGTTGTTACTATCGGTTTCGGATATGAGTGACCTACTCGCCTATCTGGCAAGCTTAACGGGTGTGCCAGCAACAGCGGCTGAAGGAGCAGAGGAAACCGCCGAATAAGGAGAGTTAAACCGCCATGCAAAGATTATCCCTTTTCACAAAATGCCTAATCATATTTGTTGTGCTTTGGCTCTTTTTAAAATTCTTCATCGGTGGTGTGTGGTCTGTGCCGTTGCCTGCCAGCGTGATCTCAATGTATCTAGGGCTTATTCTATTGGCGATTCTGGTTCACGTATCCGTCGAAGATGACAGATTTCGAGAATTTCTACGCCCTATCAAAGAGACTTTAGCTGATGATAACAGAAGGACAAGATGCACTGTGCTGTTCGTCCTTATTCCTTTGGTTATGCTTGGTTTAACCTTTTCCGAGATGTCGACAAAAGCAGATCCACCAGCCGCACTGCGCACTGCCCATCCGGCACCACCTGCTGAACTGACCTACCGCGACAAGGTTATTGGTCTCACCCAGGAGGTGGAAAACCCCTTCCGGCACCTTGAAAAAGATGACAAGGAAGCATTCAAGGTCCACGTGGATAATGGACGACGGGTCTATTATCAAAACTGCTTTTACTGCCACGGCGATGACCTTGATGGAGAAGGGCATTTCGCCCACGGTTTCAACCCGCCACCTGCAAACTTCCAAGACCCGGGGATTATCCCCAACTATCAGGAATCTTTCTTTTTTTGGCGTATCAGTAAGGGAGGCCCCGGTTTGCCACCGGCTGCGACCCCGTGGGATTCTGCCATGCCGGTCTGGGAGGACCACCTGACAGAGGGGGAAATCTGGGACGTGATCCTCTTCCTATCTGAGTATACAGGGTATCGACCGAGGACGTTCGGTGAAGCGGCGCATTAAAAAGTATAAGACGACCCCCAATCCCGAAAAAAGATTAACTGAGATGTGGAATTGGGAGCAAGAAAAAAATAATGAAAAAGCAATCCTATAAAAACTCATTCCCGATTACAGCAGCTAGCTTTATTCTATTATTAGCAGTTTTTTCGATTACAGCTTTTGCCCAAGGGAAACAAGCACCCGCAGCCTCCGAAGCAGGAAAGGCACTCTATGATGACAAGTGTGCGCACTGCCACGGTATAGAGGGAGCGGGCGATGGATCTGCAGCAGAAAACCTGTTGCCGAGACCGAGAGATTTCACACGCGGGCTTTACAAAATACGATCAACAGAAAGTGCTCAACTGCCGACCGATCAAGATCTCTTTGACATCATATCAAACGGTATGCCGGGATCCTCAATGCCGGCTTGGAGTGAGCTTCTGACCGAGGATCAACGCTGGCAACTCATTGCCCATATCAAGACATTCCACGACGGCTTTGAAGGGGCTTCGCCGCGGTTAATTGATGTGTCGGGCAAAGTTTCATATTCTGAAGAGAGTGTTGCAAAAGGGAAACAATTTTACACCGACCTTGGGTGTGTCGATTGCCACGGCGTAGTTGGCAGGGGCGATGGCACGTCTGCCCCAGATCTTACGGATGAGTGGGGCTTTCGCACATGGCCCGCCAATCTTTGGGAACAGTGGAATTATCGCGGGGGTGCAACAACTGAGGATATCTTCAAGCGATTCATCGGTGGCATCGCCGGCTCACCGATGCCCTCCTTCATCTCAAGTTTCCGGCTCGGTCTGACAGATGAGGAATCGGCTCGTATGAATGAGCTAGAACTCAAAATGGATGACGACGGCCTCTCAGAGGCGGAAGAGGAAGAATACGCAGCACTTGAGGAAAAGCTGTTTATGTTTGAGGACATCATGCTCAACGTTGAGGAAGGCGTAGAACTCACTCCGGAAGAACAGACTAAACTGGATACAGCCCTGAAGCCGATCTTTGAGAAAAGCTGGCATCTGGCAAATTATGTAAAATCTCTAGGACCTGAACAGCGACCGCCAGCGGCGGTTGGTGACAAAGTGCTACGCTCACAATATCGCGCAGGGGCGTTGCCGAGCATGAACGATGAAGCTTGGAATGAAATTCAAGAAGCCAGTTATTTTCCACTGGTCGGTCAAATTGTTATTGACCCGCGACAATTTAACCCCTCGATCGATTCAGTAACAGCGAAGTCGTTCTATAACGATAATGAAATCGCTTTTCTCTTCACATGGGATGATCGGACGAAAACCCTGCCCCAAACAGATGACGAGACCGGAGAAACGGTTGAAGATGCCTTGGCGATTCAATTTTCGGTGAAAATTCCTGAAGGTCCGACGAAGCCCAAACCCTACTTTATCTGGGGTGATCGGCTTCCTGTCTACCTCTGGAGTTGGAAGGTCGCTGAACCGTCAACGGTGACAGAGATGACTGCGGAGGGGATCGATAAAGCAACAGTCCAATCTGACCAAAGCCCAATACAGGCTGAGGGTGTTTACAAAGATGGGCAATATCAATTATGGGTTAAAAGATCGCTCACAACCGATGATAAAAGAAATGACGTGCAGTTTACGCCAGGCGTATTCATACCCATCGCTTTTTCTGCATGGGATGGCGCGAATGGCGATGCAAAAACTAAGCGAGCCATTTCAACGTGGTACACATTCGTCCTCGATCCTGTTCCGTCGAACAGACGATTTGTCTATCCGCCACTGATTGCCCTTATCTCTGTTGGTCTCCTGTTCGGCTTGAGAAATAGCGTCCGGAGACGGCAAAATACATAAGAATTGAGTAACTGAACTTGGGACGTCAGGAAACTGCCAAAACCTTGACAAAGAGGTCAAGTAAATGAATTACCAAGATGTCATCACAATTGAACCCGACAAGCGCGGTGGTAAACCATGTATCCGTGGGATGAGGATCACAGTTTATGATGTACTCGATTATCTTGCCTCGGGCATGACCATTGAAGAAATTATTAATGATTTTCCATACTTAAACGAGGCGGACATTCGGGCATGTCTGGCGTATGCCGCTGACAGGGAAAAAGCGCAGATGCTTATTCGCGTTAATGAAACTTCTATTGGATCAGAACCTATCACCCAAGCTGGTGGAGCGGCTGGCGGATCTGTTTCCTAATTCCACTCATGTTCAAATAGTTGGGCTAGACACGGCAAATGACACCGAGTTGTGGAATTATGCCCTTGAAAACGACTATTTCATTGTGTCAAAGGATGTAGACTTCAGTGATAGAAGTGTGATTCATGGGGTGCCTCCAAAGGTGATTTGGCTTAGACGGGGAAATTGCTCAACGCCTACTATCGAGCGTATACTGAGAAATCATTACTCGGATATTGCATCGTTTGCAGATGATCCCAATCGAGGAGTACTTGTACTGCTGTAGTTTACTATACCTCTACAATAGATGAGAGGTAGACCATAAACGGAGAGAACTTCTCTTATGACAGAGAAGTTCAATTTTCTTGGCTGTATTTGAAACAGCCAAACATAATTACCTCTCACTGATAACCTGTGTCAACCCTAATTCCAAAAGGAGTTCAACAATGAAAACTATACTTGCTACAACCCTAACCCTGCTCATCGCGTGTGTTTATGTTACCACCGCCACCGCTGCCGGTGGAGATGAAGCAGTCGAATCGCTAGTCTTCCCGGCTTCCTATAAAGCAATGAGCGTTTCCAATGGTGGGACTATCAGCGGAATGGTAAAATTTGACGGTGCCGCACCTGAGATGAAAAAACTGGAAATCACCAAAGATGCACAAGTTTGTGGTAAGACCGACAAGCATGATGAGTCGATTGTTCTTGGTGAGGGAAATGGTTTGCAAAACACCATCGTTTATCTGATGGACATCTCATCAGGAGCCGATTTTCCAAGCGATCCAAAGATCAAATACGAAATTGATCAGAAAGGCTGTCAGTTTAATCCACATGTGCGCCTCCTGCCGGTTGGCAAACGACTGACCATGATTAATCCCGACAGGATTAATCATAACGTCCACATCTTTAGCTCGGTGAATACTGCTTTTAATAAATCGCAGCCAGGAACCAGACGGAAGATGAACGTTAAAGCGGTAAAGAAAGCCGAAGGTCCCGTAGCAGTTAAATGTGACGTACACGGCTGGATGAAGGCTTGGATTGCATATATTCCCCATCCGTATTTTGCGGTCACCGACGAAAACGGGAAATATACGCTTGAAAATGTTCCGCCGGGCACCTATAAGGTGGGTTATTGGCAGGAAGCGTGCGGTTCAAATAAAGACGCACCCGCTTCGGTTACTGTTGAAGCCGGAGGAACGGTTACACAAGACTTTACACTCGCGCTAAAATGAGCAGTTGAGGGAAAATGTTCCCTATCAAAGTCGAGAATCTCTCGTACGCTTACGGAGCTCGGCAGGCACTTGCAGGTGTAACCTTTAGCGTCTCACAAGGGGAAGTCTTGGGGTTTCTTGGCCCAAATGGCAGCGGTAAAACCACACTCTTTAAGATACTCTCTACCCTGATTCCGGTGGATCAAGCTGCGGTCAATATTCTTGGTCATGAGCTTGCCAGTGAATCGAAAAGTGTCAGGCAGTATCTGGGTGTGGTTTTTCAGCATCCGAGTTTGGATCTAAAACTGACGGTTACGGAGAATCTCCGACATCACGGTCATCTTTACGGGCTGCGGGGTAAGACGCTGAAGCAGCGAATCCAAGACGCGATCGACCAATTTGAATTGACCGATCGCGCTCATGAACGTGTGGAAACACTCTCCGGAGGTTTACAAAGGCGTGTGGAGCTCGCAAAATCGACCCTCCACCAGCCGAAACTTTTGCTGTTGGATGAACCGAGCACCGGACTCGATCCCGGGGCACGCCGAAGTTTCAGAGCATATTTGGCGAACTTGCAAGAAACAACGGTTGTCCTGACAACCCACATTTTGGATGATGCGGAAGCGTGTGACCGCGTGGGCATTCTCAACGCAGGAGAGTTGGTTGCCATCGGAACACCGGATGAACTGAAAAGGCGGGTCAGTGGAGATATTGTCATCGTTGATTCTCCAGTGCCTGAAGAACTAGAGTCGAGAATAAGCCAACGGTTTGGGTATGCGGCAACCTCGATTGAGGGAGCGTTACGCATTGAGTGCCGCAACGGACATGAATTTGTTCGAGATGTGGTCGCTGCCTTTCCGAACGAAATTCGATCTGTGCGCTTTGGAAAGCCGACGCTAGAGGATGTTTTCATCAAATTGACAGGACGGCATTTTAATTGACCTTTGTTTGTTGGCTTGCAAAATATAGTTATATTTACATAGGAGTGCCCGTATGGAACGCTATAGAAATCTTAGCGGAGGGTCAGGAATCGTGGCGTATGAAAGCGGTCCAGATTTCATTAGGGTCCAGTTTTCTAGTGGCTCAGTTTACCTGTACACGTATGAAAGCGCAGGCTCTGAAAACATTGAAGAGATGAAGGAATTAGCCAGCAAGGGTGAGGGGTTAAATTCATTCATCAATACAACCGTTCGCCACTACTATGCTCGGAGAGAGCGTTAGTTTGCTATTGCAATAACCGAACTCCCATGAAAACGCTGAATAACATTTCGACTCTGCTATGCCAGAAACACGAGTTGTATTTTATAGGGAAGCCGACGGAAGCATACCAACGCAGGACTGGTTCAAGCGTCTAAACCGGCGGGCTCAAGCGAAATGCAGATGGTTGATTGAACGTTTGCAGGAACAAGAGCATGAACTTAGGCATCCACAAGCCGATTTCCTACGAGATGAAATTTATGAGTTACGAACTCGAATGGGAAATGTATTGAGTTTCGTATTGTACCCTTGAAAGCAGAACCAACTCAGACTGAATTAAAACCACAGTGTTGATATTTACAACGCATTCAACTTGAACTGTGCCAATACTAAAATTCCTACTCCCTGTGGCGACGATTTGGTGGCGTGAAATCATCCGATTTCTACGCCAACGAAGCCGTCTGGTGAGCGCGATTGCACAACCGTTAATCTTTTGGCTGGTTCTGGGGGGTGGGTTAAACGCATCATTTAATCCGCCCGGCGTTCCTGAAGGAACAAGCTACATTGAATACTTTTACCCCGGCATCATCACGCTTGCACTACTGTTTACAACAATTTTTGCAACAATCTCAATCGTTCAAGACCGTCGAGAAGGTTTTCTTCAAGGTGTGCTTGTTGCCCCAGTTTCAAGATGGATTATCGTGTTGGGACAAGCACTTGGCGGTACAACGTTAGCACTCTTTCAGGGTGCACTCTTTCTGTTTCTCGCACCGATAATTGGGGTGCCGTTAAGTCCCATTTCGTTACTCTCAGCACTCGGTGTGATGTTGACCTTATCCTTTGGTCTGACAAACTTAGGATTAACGATCGCATGGCGAATGGATTCAACGCAAGGTTTTCATGCGATTATGAATCTTATTCTTATCCCAATTTGGCTGCTCTCCGGTGCTTTCTTCCCCGTATCTGGTGTGCCGATGTTGCTTGAATGGGCGATGAAATTGAATCCGCTCACCTACGGGGTCGCAGCTTTACGTCGTTGTCTATACTTCAACGCCTCCATAGTTTCTGAGGAGATTCCTCAACTCACGTTATCGCTACTTGTTACCGGCGCGTTCTGTGTTATAACATACTTTGGTGCTGCTCGAACGGCATACCGTCGTCCGAATGTAGCGTAAAAGAGATCGACTTACAAATTCAGCAGTCTAGAAAGGAGCTTTTATGAAGTGGCTGAATTTTCCTGAATGGCTTCCAGAGAATGTCTCAACTTTTGGACAAGGGGTGGATAACCTCTTTATCCTAATCTACTGGATTACCTCAATTGTATTTCTGGCTGTTATGGCGGTACTCATCGTTTTCATCATTAAGTACCGTTTCCAAGAAGGCCGCAAAGCGGAGTATATTGAAGGTAGCACAACCCTTGAAATTGTGTGGACGGCTGCTACCACTGTCATTGTGTTCGGACTTGCGATGTTGAGTCTGCCACAATGGAATGATATTAAATTCCCTTCCAAGTTTCCCGGTAACCCCGGTGCTGTCGTTCAAGTGAGTGGGAAACAATTTAACTGGGACATGACTTACCCAGGACCTGATGGCGAATGGGACACTGATGATGACCTGCAACTTGAGAATCAGCTACATGTCCCCGTTAATGAGGTGGTGCATATCAGACTCACGGCCGATGATGTTATTCACAGCTTCTTTGTCCCTCAACTCCGGCTCAAGCAGGATGCCCTTCCCGGCAGGTTTATCAACATGTGGTTTGAGGCAACGAAACCGGGCACGTATGAAATCCCCTGCGCTGAGCTCTGTGGTTTTGGACATTCCGGGATGCTCGGATACCTTACCGTCCACACGAAGGAAGATTACGCAGCGTGGATCAATGAACGGTGGGGAGAATAATGAAATTGACGGCATCATGAGGCTGCCTAAAAATGTTACGATTCCCCATGACAAGCTGTTACGCTATTTGCTATTGCCTCGTGAGGAAAACGATAAATCTAAATTTCTCGCTTCGGCAGGGTATACGCTAGCCAATTCGGAGGTTTTGGAGCGCGACCTTCACCAGCTTATCCAAACGAGTGAGGTGTCGGATATTAAAGCTCACCTTACGGTATCAAGTATGAAATTCGAGGTATCCTAAACGGACCAAACGGGCGTAAGCTACGTGTCGTAACAATCTGGATTAAGATCGCAACGACAGGGGATATACGCTTCGTGACTTTGTTCCCGGATCGGACGGTGAAATAGAAATGAAAATTCAGCTCTATCAGCGAGTAGCCCTCACACAAGATATGCCCGAACACAACCTGATTAAAGGAGATGTGGCTGTAGTGGTAGAACATCTGCCCGTAGCGGAAAACAGTAGGGATGAAGAAGGCTATGCACTTGAGGTCTTTAACGCCGTGGGAGAGACCATTGATGTGATCATGGTTTCTGCCTCAACAGTGAAGCCGCTTAGGCAGGAGGAAATCCTTCACGTGCGTCCCTTAGTTCCCAAGCCTTTATCAAAGTCGGAAGCTATTGTCCCCTAAGCAAAGGGCGAAGCAATTAGATTAAGCAGACGAAATCTAGAGATGGCATGAATTTCCAGTTCAATGTGTAAAGTACAGTTATCAATAAAAAGAAAGGAGTCAATATAGAATGAATGATCACGCACATGAATCTCATGATCATCATCATGAAGAGAGTTTTGTTCGTAAATATCTCTTTTCACTTGATCATAAAATGATTGGTAAGCAGTTCCTGATCTTTGGTCTGATTATGTTCATGGTCGGGGGTGGACTGGCACTGCTTTTCCGTTGGCAACTCGCGTGGCCCGATAGGCCCCTTCCCATCATTGGAGTTTCCAAGGAATATATGGAGGAGGGTGAAGTCACAACCGCTGCAGACCGAAAATGGGAGGAACGGTTCGATGACGACAAAGAAACATGGTTAGAGACCAGCATGCCCAGCGGCGTGATAGACCCAGGATTTTACAATTCGCTGTTTACAATGCATGCCACCATCATGGTCTTCTTCGTCGTTGTGCCGCTGCTTGTTGGGGCGTTTGGTAATTTCCTCATACCATTGATGATCGGGACCAGAGATATGGCTTTCCCGGTCCTGAATATGCTCTCCTTCTGGTTCAACATGCTGGGAGCGGTTATCATGATGGCTGGATTCTTCGTCCCCGGTGGGCACGCTGCTGCGGGTTGGACCGGATACGCGCCACTCTCTTCAGTCCCTGAGCTTAGCGGTGTAGAGTGGGGACAGCATCTCTGGTGCATCAGCCTCATCGTCATGGGTATCTCCTCGCTGATGGGGTCTATCAACTATATCACCACGATTATCAATATGCGAGCACCGGGGATGACCTGGTTCCGTCTCCCACTTGCGATTTGGGCACTCTTTATCGTCGCAATTCTTCTACTGCTCGCATTCCCGGTTGTCGCTTCTGCGCTCGCGCTAATCCTCTTTGACCGGATGGCAGGCACGTCCTTCTTTCTGGCGGAAGGTGGGGGCGACTCCTTGCTGTGGCAACACCTCTTCTGGTTCTTCGCGCATCCAGAGGTGTATATCCTCATTCTGCCCGGCATGGGTATGGCATCGGAGATGCTTCCTGTCTTTGCCAGAAAGCCCATCTTCGGCTATAAATCAATGGTTTTTGCTATGATAGCGATCGCGTTTCTGAGTTGGATCGTGTGGGGACACCACATGTTCCAGAGCGGGATGAACCCGGCATTGGGAGCGAGTTTTATGACCACCACGATGTTAATCGCTGTCCCTTCGGCAATCAAAACCTTCAACTGGCTCGGCACCCTTCACCGCGCATCAATCCGATTCACAGTGCCGATGTTAAACACGCTGGCTTTTGTCTCGATGTTCGTTATCGGCGGTCTTAGCGGTATCTATATGGCAAACTCGCCGGTCGATATCTACATCCACGATACATACTACATCGTGGCACATATCCATTATGTTGTCTTCGGTGGCAGCGTCTTCGCCATCTTTGGCGGTATCTTTTACTGGTTCCCCAAGATGTTCGGGCGACACATGAATGCGACCCTCGGCAAAATTCACTTTTGGATCTCATTCCTCGCTTTTAATGGTGTCTTTTTCCCAATGCACATCCTCGGTGTTGGGGGACACATGCGACGCATCGCCAACCCGATGCAGTATGAATTCTTACAACACATGCAAGGGATAAATGTGTTTATTACGGTCTGTGCATTTATCTTGGGAGTGGCTCAATTCTTACTGCTATTCAACGTGTTCTGGAGTATTTTCCGCGGAAAAGTGGCTGAGCAGAATCCGTGGCAAGCGACCACTTTGGAGTGGTATGCACCAACGCCTGTTCCTCATGGCAACTTTGGAGCAATTCCGCAGGTGTATCACGGACCCTATGAGTACAGCGTTCCCGGTGCCGAAACGGACTGGACACCGCAGACGGAGCCAAACGGCGAATCACCGCACGGTGAACCGGTCCCTGCCGGCGCCACTGCCGATTAAGCCTAATATGGGACGCAGATAAACGCTGATTTTTCTCTTGTGGAGTAACCCTTGAGTTTTAATCACGCTGAGATTACGGAAACAGTCATCAAGGCGTTTTACACGGTATATAATGCGCTAGGCTACGGTTTTCTGGAGAAAGTTTACCAGAATGCAATGGCAATTGAACTCCGTAAACCGGGGTTGGAAGTAAAGCCAGAAGCAGCCGTCACTGTGTATTATGATGGGGAGATAGTAGGGGAACATTTTATTGATTTGCTAGTTGCTGATTGCGTAATTGTTGAGTTGAAAGCAGTCAAGGTAAGGTATTGTTGACAGAACATGAAGCGCAGCTGCTCAACTACCTAAAAGCTACCCCCTATGAAGTTGGTCTATTGCTTAACTTCGGCCCCAAGCCTAAAATTAAACGCCGGGTATTTGATAATTCGCGCAAAGGATCTATGCAGTGGCTGCAAAAACCATCAATCTAAAAAGCATTTTCAAATCTGTGTTCATCTGCGTTTATCTGCGTCCTATAAACCAAACTACTAAACCGTGGGGAGAGTAAAACTGATTCAATGTATCGTCCGTGGCTTCATAGACTTGCTGTACTCACCGCTGTAACAACTTTCATCCTGATCTGCATGGGTGGGCTTGTAACCAGCACAGATTCAGGGCTCGCGGTCCCCGATTGGCCCACGACCTTCGGATACAACATGTTTCTCTATCCGCTCTCGAAAACAGTCAGCGGATTCCTGTTTAGCGTTGACCCGAATCTCCAAGCCGATCTGGATAGCGGCAACCTGTCTGTAGAGCTACGGAAAGCACTTGAAAAAAACGAGATTTCTGTATCAGAAAATGTTATAATTTCAACCGAAGAGCAGGGCAGTAAGTGGAGAGTCGCAGATCGAGAGAATGAACGAACCTATACGCTGATTAAATCGGGCGAGCGGCTTGATGTATATGTTCATGGCGTGCTGTACGAACATAGCCATCGACTGATCGGTTCTATCGTCGGTTTTCTGACGATCGCGTTAATGGTATCAATCTGGGCGAGAGATGCGCGGAAATGGATGAAATGGCTCGGTGTTATCGCGCTGGTTGCGGTCATCGCTCAAGGGGTGATGGGTGGCCTCCGCGTTACGAACTTGAGCAGAATCCTCGCCATCATACACGCCTGTTTTGCTCAAGCGTTTTTTGCGTTGACCGCAAGCATTGCGTTGTTTACTTCGCGCAGCTGGTTGCAAACGTCAGCGAAAATTGATACCGCGGATATTTCGCGTCTGAGAAATTTGAGTCTCATCACGTTCGGGCTTATCTATATCCAATTCATCTTTGGTGCTGTGCTGAGGCACACAGGGGATCGACTGGATGCTCACCTGCTCTTTGCAGGTCTAGTAACAATTCACATATTTCTGCTTTTAAGGCGGATCTTGAGAAATCATCCGGAAAATCCGTCCCTTGTTCGTCCTGTTTTGCTGTTGAGTGGTCTGCTTGCCGTACAATTGACTTTGGGTGTTGGGGCATATCTCGCCGAGTTCACCGCTTTTGGCGAAGGCGTGCCTCCTGTTGCCGGTGTAATTATTACAACTACCCATGTTGCGATTGGGGCTTTAATGCTAATTGTTTCCGTTGTACTAACCCTGAACGTTTTTCGATTCACAAGTAAATCAGAGCTTGTTGGAAGTCAAGGGCTTGTTTCCGATGGGGTGTCTGCATGATATCAATAACAGAGACGCTGGGGGATGACCTATCCCAGATAAGCCGCCGAGTGTCAACTCTTGTTGAACTCACAAAGCCGCGGTTGGTTTCGATGATACTGATTACAACTTCAGCCGGCTTCTATATTGCCTCCTCCCAACCGCTTAATTGGCTACAACTCATTCACACCATCATCGGCACCGGGTTATCAGCGGCGGGAGTATTAGCACTAAATCAGTACCTCGAACGGGATCTGGACGCTCAAATGGTGAGAACATGCCACCGCCCGTTGCCGGATCAGCGTCTCCAACCGACGACAGCCCTATTTTTTGGAGTTTTACTAACTGTCAGCGGTTTGCTCTATATGGCATTTTCCGTGAACGCGTTAGGCGCATTGGTCATCTCTGCCATTGTCGTGACGTATCTGTTTGTCTATACTCCATTGAAGCAGAAAACATCACTCTGCACTGTTGCAGGCGCGTTTCCGGGCGCATTGCCACCTATTATCGGTTGGGTTGCGGCGCGAGGGACACTCAATATTGAGGCGTGGGTGCTTTTTGCAATTCTGTTCCTTTGGCAGCTACCACACTCTTTGTCAATCGCGTTTATCTATCGTGATGAATACGCACAGGCTGGATTCCGCCTACTACCAGTTATTCATCCAGATGGCAAAAGCACGAACAGACAGATTGTCATCAACTGCCTTGGGCTTCTCGTTGTAGCGTTACTGCCCACGTTAATGGGCATTGCGGGTATCGTTTATTTTTTCGGTGCCCTTATATTGAGCATTATCTTTCTTGGGTTTGGCATTAATCTAGCTATTTCCCGATCGAACGTAGCAGCAAAACAACTGCTGTACGCCTCGTTGATGTATCTGCCGCTTGTGTTTCTGATCATGGTGCTCGACAAGCTGACATAATGGCATGGGGACATTAAATTCAGATGAGTGATAACGAAAAACAGAATCAAAACCGACGTATCGCATGGTTCTTATTTGCGGTATTTATCGTCCTATTTATTTGTGCAACGATTCTTGCAATCGTCAAAAACTAATGTATTGTAACGAAGGTTGACAGCTTCGATCATTTCACAATGGGGACTTTCCACCTTTTTTACGTTTCATTTTTTTACGCCGATGAATGAACTAGAACACACATCATATGAAAGTTCCGAAGGGGAAAATCGACCAATCAGCAATGCACGTTTAGCTGTATTGGTACTCCTAGGGGCCGAAATCATGTTTTTCGCGGGGTTGATCGGGACATTCCTTGTGTTCCGTTTGGGAAGTGTCACCTGGCCCCCACCCTCGCAGGCTGATGTCCGCTTGCCCATTGGCGTAACTGGACTGAACACAATCGTCCTACTCTTGAGCGGCTATACGATGTTTCAAGGGCTGCGAGCCATTCGGCAAGACCGCCAGAAAGAACTCAGAAACTGGCTTTTCGCGACGGGACTTCTTGGGGTAATTTTCCTTGTGGTGCAAGGTTCCGAATGGGTACGATTAGTGCAGCATGGATTTACACTTTCGTCGGGAGTGTACGGCTCAGTTTTCTACGTCCTCATCGGTTGTCACGCCTTGCATGTTCTGATCGCAGTCCTCTGGCTGTTAGCTGTTTTCGCTAGAGCAATGGCCGGTCGGTTTTCAGTGAACCACCACCTTGGGGTTGAAGTTTGTGCAATTTATTGGGCGTTTGTTGTCGTGTTATGGCCCCTTCTTTATGTGCTTGTCTACTTAATCTAGATGGAGAAGAAAAACGCCAAGGAGATTTCTTATGATTCGTCGATATTTTTCACTTATAGTGGGGATGCTGGTCCTTGCACTACTCATACCAGTGGTTGCGGAAGCCTGTCCCTCATGTAAAACGATTGATGACCCAATTGTTCAGGGCTTCAAATGGAGTATTCTATTCCTTATGGCGATGCCCTATATTGTTTCCGGCCTAATTGGCGGTGGCGTGTTCTACGTATACTACCGCACACATCGGGCCGATAATCGCAAACCACCTTCAAATGTGAAAGGAGTGTGAAAATTGGAAGAAACTACAACACTCGATCATTCCGCCGATATCTACGAACCATCCCTCACGCCCGACAGTCTGGGCAAGTTAGGGATGTGGCTCTTTCTTATCAGTGATGCGATGTCCTTTGGGGCGTTGCTTGCCGCCTATGGTGCGATACGTGCCGGCGCAGCGGAGTGGGCACCCCCAGCCGAAGTACTCGGCATTAACCTCACAGCGGGTATGACCTTTCTGTTAATCTGTAGTAGTGTTACGATGGTCAAAGCTCTCGAAGCGATCCAGAACGGTAACCAACAGAGGATGTGTGCCTTCCTCGGTTTGACTATTCTGGGTGGACTAATCTTCTTGGGATTGCAAGCGTATGAATGGACTGCACTGATCAAGCACGGTCTCACCCTCACCACAATTCCTCATCACGGGTTGTCTGGTGCTGAGATTTCCGGCTCGGTGCTCTTTGGTCCCACCTTCTACACAATTACAGGTTTCCACGGTGCCCACGTCACTGGCGGGGTCATCTACCTTATCGTTATCTTGATTAAGGGGCTGCGAGGAACATACACAGCCGAGTATAACCACAAAGTCGAAATTTTGGGGCTATATTGGCACTTCGTTGACCTAATCTGGATCATGGTCTTTACTTTTGTCTATCTACTGTAATCACCGAATGGAGAATTAAGATGGAACACGCTCATAAAGAACATCCAAAATACATGAGAATATTTTGGATACTTCTTGCACTCACGGTCGCTGAAGTTGCTGTCGTCTACATGCCGCTTCCAAAAATTGTGATCGCGCTGCTGCTGATTGGTATGGCATGTTCTAAGGCGCTTTATGTCGCGCTCTATTTCATGCACCTGAAATTTGAGCAGAAGACCTTGATGGTCATTGCGTTGACACCGTTTATTATCTGTGTTTTTCTGGTGTTTATGCTGCTGCCAGATCTGATGGATGATGCTCGCCATGAGGGACTTAAAGCTGAATCTCAGGCTGTTGATACATCTCACTAAGTAAAACGTGATGCGTGAAACGCGAAAAAATTTCATGTTTTACGTCCTATGTCTTACATTTCATATCTATGGAAGCCAAAGTCAAATCTCCGGAACAGGAGGCCAGACCCAACGAGCGTGTGCTGCGCGGACTTCTTTGGGGGGTGTTAGCCCTCGTGATTGTTGGGATCTTGGGTGCCAATCTCTGGTCATACGTCAATCAAAAGTCCGGCATGACTGCCGAGTCGCCAATTGTATTGTCAGAACTTGCGGCTCATGGACAACTGCCGGACTTTTCCTTGACCGATCAGTTTGGTGCCTCCTTTGCTTCGTCTGATCTCCACGACAAAGTCTGGGTTGCAGATTTCATCTTTACTAGTTGTGCAACAATCTGTCCACTGATGACAGTTCAGATGGCAAGTCTGCAAGACGAGTTTGCGGGGGAGGACGTCCATTTTGTCTCTTTTTCCGTCGATCCCGAACGAGATACGCCTACAGTTCTCCGTCGTTATGCGGATAACTATGGGGCGGATGGTGGCCGTTGGGCATTCTTGACAGGGCAGAAAGCGGCTATCTATCAGCTAGCCCACGAAGGTTTTAACTTAGCAACCGGTCACCGGGGAAGTGAAATTCTCCACAGTACCCGGTTTGTGCTCGTTGATCGAAATCAGCAGTTGCGAGGCTACTATGAAAGCCGAAGCCCGGGGTCGCTGCAGCAGTTGCGTAAAGATATAAGAACGTTGCTTGAAAAATAAGGAGTCTGTTCATGAATCATCCAGAATTAACTTTAACCGACCGCCGATTTGGTCAAACCAGACGCCACGATGCTTGGTGGGTGCAACCGCTAGTGGTCTTTCTAGGATTATCTATTTTCGGTCTCTATGCGACATGGGCGGTCTTTCAGGGGGATCATTATCATCACGAGTCATATCTGTCTCCCTTCTATTCGCCGCTGCTATTTGATACCGCAGGACATGATTCAGGACATAGTTGGTTTGATGGTAAGCCCGACTGGTTGCCTCTCTGGTTTTCACCGGCAATCCTCATTCTTTGGGCACCGCTCGGTTTTCGTTTTACCTGTTACTACTATCGTGGTGCCTATTACAAAGCTTTTTGGGCGGACCCACCTTCATGTACTGTCAGTGAACCACGCAAGGGATACCGGGGCGAAGGTTCATTCCCGCTGATAATCCAAAACATCCATCGCTACTTCCTGTATCTTGCGCTTGTTTTCATAGTGATTCTTGCCTACGATGCTTGGACAGCATTATGGTTTGACGATGGGAACGGTGAAAAATCGTTTGGTATCGGTATTGGTACACTAATATTGACAGGCAATGTGATCTTTCTGGGTGGCTACACGCTCGGTTGCCATTCGCTGCGCCATCTTGTCGGGGGCATCCGCGATAGACTTTCAGGGGCACCCATTCGTCGAGCCGCGTACAACGGTGTCAGTTGTTTGAATCGTCGCCACATGCTCTGGGCGTGGATGAGCCTATGCTGGGTAGGACTTTCGGACGTTTATGTTCGGTTGTGTTCGATGGGAATCTTGTCGGACTGGAGGATTCTGTAGTGGTACAATACGAAACGCACGAATATGATGTGTTAGTCATCGGCGCAGGTGGTGCAGGTCTGAGAGCTGCTATCGAAGCCTCAGCCGCCGGGGTATCTGTAGGATTGGTATGTAAATCTCTACTCGGCAAAGCGCATACGGTTATGGCGGAAGGTGGTGTTGCTGCGGCCCTAGCAAATGTTGACGAGCGAGATGGCTGGCGTGTTCACTTTGCCGATACCATGCGAGGTGGTCAATATCTGAACAACTGGCGCATGGCAGAACTTCACGCCAAAGAGGCCCCGGACCGAGTCCATGAATTAGAAGCGTGGGGCGCACTATTTGACCGGACGCAGGACGGACGCATCTTGCAACGAAATTTTGGTGGTCATCAATATCCTCGACTTGCTCATGTTGGGGATCGCACCGGGTTGGAGATGATTCGGGTTCTGCAAGATCACGGTATCCATCAAGGTGTTGATGTCCACATGGAATGCACGGTCATATCGCTGCTGAAAAGCGATGGTCGCGTTGTCGGAGCCTTTGGTTACGAGCGCGAAAAAGGGCGGTTCAAGGTGTTCTCCGCCAAAGCGATTGTGCTTGCCACTGGTGGTGTGGGCAAGGCTTATAAAATTACGAGCAACAGCTGGGAATATACCGGCGATGGACATTCGCTCGCCTACCATGCGGGTGCCGAATTAATTGACATGGAGTTCGTACAGTTTCATCCAACCGGCATGGTCTGGCCTCCCAGTGTGCGGGGTATACTAGTCACGGAAGGTGTCCGCGGCGAGGGCGGAATTCTGACGAATAGCGAAGGGCAGCGATTTATGTTTGACCATATACCGGAGCTTTATCAGAATCAAACCTCTGACGACCCCGAAGAAGGCTGGCGATATACACAAGGCGATCGAGATGCCCGCAGACCGCCAGAACTCCTCACCCGTGACCATGTCGCTCGGTGCATCGTCCGTGAGGTACAGGAGGGGCGTGGAAGTCCACACGGGGGTGTCTTTCTTGATATCGCATGGATCGCGGAAAGAATATCCAACGCCGAAGAACATATCAAACGGAAGTTGCCCAGCATGTATCACCAATTTATGCAGTTAGCGGATATTGATATAACCAAAGAACCGATGGAGGTAGGACCAACAACCCACTACATCATGGGCGGGATTCGTGTGGATGCGGATTCGCAAATGACTTCAGTACCCGGGCTTTTTGCGGGCGGTGAATGTGGTGCGGGTTTGCACGGTGCGAATCGGTTAGGCGGTAACTCGCTCTCTGACCTGCTGGTTTTTGGCAAGCGTGCAGGTGAATACGCAGCGCAATTTGCCAAAGAAAATAGTGCTGGCAAAGTAGACGAAGCGGAAATTGAAACGGTTGCGAGTTGGGCGTTAAAGCCTTTCGATAACGCAGCAGGCGAGAATCCATTCCAAATCCAGTACGATTTGCAAGATATGATGCAAGACCTCGTTGGCATCGCTCGGAGCGACGAAGGGTTAAACAACGCACGGGAAGAGCTTCAGAAACTCACGGAACGTTCCGACCAAGCGGGTGTCGGTGGGAATCGTGAATATAATCCGGGTTGGCACACGGCACTGGATCTGCATCACATGCTCACAATATCTGAATCCATTGCGCTCGCAGCGTTAGAGCGAAGAGCGAGCATCGGGGCCCATTCTCGTGACGATTATCCTGAGAAAGAGGAACCGGGAGCAGGCAGGTATAACACCGTCGTCCGTAAGAATGCGGAGGGCGAAATGGAGGTTAGTCGAGAACCGATACCCGAAATTCGCGAAGACCTCCAAGCAGTGATAGAGGAGATGGGCTAATGGCAACAGCAACGTTCAGGATATGGCGAGGCGACGCTGAAGAAGGAAAATTCGTCGACTATGAAACGGAAGTCTCTGAGGGGATGGTAGTTCTCGATGTCGTTCATAAGATTCAGGCGGAACAGGCAAACGATCTCGCTGTGCGCTGGAACTGCAAAGCCGGAAAGTGCGGATCCTGTTCGGCAGAGGTCAACGGAAATCCCAAGTTAATGTGCATGACCCGGCTTAACGACATTCCGCTTGATGCGCCGGTGACGGTTGAGCCGATGCACGCATTTCCACTCATCAAGGATTTGGTCACCGATGTTTCGTGGAACTTTGAAGTCAAGAAAAAAATTAAACCGTTCAATCCGAGACCACCCGACGCTGAAGACGGTACTTGGCGAATGGCACAAGAGGACATTGATCGCGTACAAGAATTTCGCAAATGTATCGAGTGTTACCTATGTCAGGATGTGTGCCATGTGCTGCGCGAGCATGATCTGCACGACAAGTTCATCGGTCCTCGATTTTTCGTTTACGCCGCGGCTCTGGAGATGCATCCTCTTGACAATGAGGATCGGTTGGAGGAATTGAAAGACACGGATGGCATCGGCTATTGCAACATCACTAAATGCTGCACGAAGGTCTGTCCGGAACATATCACGATTACCGATAATGCCATCATCCCACTCAAAGAACGGGTTGTAGACCAATTCTATGATCCGATCAAAAAGCTCTTCCGGATCTTTCGACCGCAGAAATGATGTAGGTGTGGAGAGGTAAATGCAAACAAGAACTGAATCAGACAGCATGGGGAAGATTGAGGTCCCAACAGATCGGTATTGGGGAGCACAGACCCAGCGTTCATTGCAAAATTTCAAGATTGGCGGGGAACGCTTCCCGCGTGAGATGATCTGGGCACTCGGCATCGTCAAGCAATCTGTCGCTGAGGTAAATGCCGAGTTGAGGACGCTGGACGCAGATCTGGCTGAAATTATTATCAAAGCCGCACAGGAAGTCATTGATGGCGATCTGGATGATCACTTTCCACTGGTTGTTTGGCAGACCGGCAGCGGCACCCAAACTAACATGAACGCCAACGAAGTGATATCGAACCGTGCGATTGAAATGCTTGACGGTGTCCTGGGCAGCAAAGAGCCCATCCACCCCAACGACCACGTCAACAAATCTCAATCTACCAACGATGCCTTCCCAACAGCTATCCATGTCGCTGTCGTTGACCGCATTCACAATCATCTGATTCCCTCGGTGACTGCTCTGCGCGATGCGCTTTCAGCGAAAGCCGAAGCCTTTAAGGATATCGTTAAAACCGGACGCACTCATCTCCAAGATGCCACCCCGTTGACATTGGGACAGGCGTTTTCTGGATATGTCACGCAATTAAATAATTCGATCCGCGCAATCGATCACACGCTGCCACACCTATATGAACTACCAATTGGTGGGACAGCAGTCGGCACCGGACTAAACGCCCATCCCGAATACGCGACAAAAGCTGCCGCCGCAATCTCGAAGCGTACCGGATTTTCCTTTGTAACTGCGCCCAACAAGTTTGAAGCTCTCGGTGCTAGAGATGCTATTGTTGAGGCAAGCGGTGCTATTAAAACCCTAGCATGTGCGCTGAACAAAATCGCAAATGATCTTCGCTGGCTTGGCAGCGGTCCCCGCTGCGGCATTGGTGAACTTCTGTTGCCGGAGAACGAGCCCGGAAGTTCAATTATGCCGGGGAAAGTGAACCCGACACAATGCGAAGCCATGACAATGGTGTGCGCTCAAGTGATCGGCAGCGATACGACGGTTGCAATTGCTGGTGCATCCGGCAATTTTGAGCTGAATGTATTTATGCCCGTCATCGCTTTTAATGCACTCCAATCCATCCGCCTACTTGCGGATGCCTGTGATTCATTTAACGAAAACTGTGTTGTCGGTATCGAGCCAAATCGGGAGAAGATCCAAGAATACCTGAACGACTCATTGATGCTTGTCACCGCACTTAACCCCTACATCGGCTACGATAATGCAGCGTTAGTCGCCAAAACTGCCCATCAGGAAGGCAAAACGCTACGCCAGACTGTGGTTGAGCTTAATCTGCTGAGTGAAGAAGAGTTTGATCGGGTCGTTGTGCCCAGCCAGATGATTGGACCAAAGTAAAGTTGGCGATTAGCACGGATAAAAAACATCATATTTGGAACGAACAGAAACCGAGTTTTTTCTTGAAAACTCGGTTTCTGTTGCACGACTTCTCAACATGGACCGAAAATATAATACGTTAATGGAAAATCGACGTTGGAGGAAGAAGGATGTTTAAAAAAATCTATGTACCTGTTGACAACTCGGACCACTCCGATACAAGCGTCAATTTCGCTGTAGAGTTCGCCAAAAAATTTCAATCGCAACTCGTTGGCTCTCATGTCTATGCCGCGAAGATGCACGATGTTCGCTTCAAACAGATGGAGTATACACTCCCCGAAGAATACCAAGATGAAGCCGAGCTTGAGAAGCAGCGCCGCATTCATGACACATTGATTACAATGGGACTTCAGTTAATCTCCGATTCATACTTGGAGGTCATGAAGAATAAATGCGCTGAAAATGACATTCCCTTTGAAGCCAAAATGCCTGAAGGAAAACACTTCATCAAGTTGGCGGAAGACATCCAGGCAAGCGATTACGATCTTGTGATTATGGGTGCTCTCGGTATGGGAGCCGTTAAGGATAGTCTACTCGGCGGCGTTGTTGAACGGGTTGTGCGGCGGATTGAGACCGATACCCTTGTGGTCCGAAATATAGAAGATATGCACGAACAGAAGGGGCATATCCTTGTCGGGATTGATGGCAGCCCTGAGTCCTTTGGTGGATTGAAAACAGCAATCCGGCTTGGCAAGGCGTTTGGTAGACAGGTTGAGGCAGTTGGGGTCTACGACCCGTATCTCCACTACGTGGTTTTCAATTCGGTCGTCAGCGTCCTGACAGAGCGCGCCTCCAAAACCTTCCGATTCAAAGAGCAGGAACAATTGCACGAAGAAGTAATCGACACCGGGCTTGCCAAGATCTATCAATCCCATCTAGAGATTGCCCGGACCATCGCCAAGGAAGACCACAACTACGACCTCAAAATTACTCTGCTCGACGGCAAAGCGTTTGAGAAGATCTTGCAATACGCCCGAAAGACCGAACCGTGGATGCTAATGCTGGGCAGAATTGGTGTCCACAGCGATCCCGATATGGACATCGGCAGCAATACCGAAAACTTATTGCGCCTTGCTCCGTGTAATGTGTTCCTGTCGAGCCAGCGGTATGTCCCAAAAGTTGATGTCAGAGCGGAGGAGACGGTGGTCTGGACGCAGGAAGCGTTAGATCGGATGGCGAAGGCACCACCACAGGTGCAGGGCATCGCACGCACCGCCGTCCACCGTTTCGCCATTGAACGTGGTCATTCTGTGATCACCGAGAGCGTCATTGAGCAGGCAATGGAGACCTTTATGCCGGGGCGTTCAGCAGAACGGATGACCAAGGTCGCCAAAGAGATCGCAACGCAAACGGTTTTGGACTCCAACGCGATCAAGACCTACATCTGTGGCGATTGCGGCTATGCCGCCCGCGACCAACAGCCCGTGAAATGTCCTGTCTGCGGCGTAGACGGCGACCGATTCCAGATGGTTGATAAAGATTCGCTCCAGAGGGTTGCGGATCAGGAGGGCGGTGTCAGTGAAGAACAAACGTTCGACGGTGTACGCCTCCAGTGGTCGGATCAGGCGAAAAAAGCATTGCGGAATGTCCCGAGAGGGTATATGCGGCGCAACGTCAAAGCGCGAATCGAAAAATCTGCGCGTGTCCAGAAGATCGGCACAATCACCAACGAGTTTGCGATGCAGATCATCAATGAGAGCATGGATCAGGCATCCGCTGTTCGCGAAGATGCGCCTGAATTGAGAGCAGTGGCACAGTCCCGTGAGTCTGCTGATACCTCCCAAGAAGAAGCATTTGAGAGTCCGCTCGAATGGTCACCAGATGCCCGCGCACGATTGGATCTCGTACCCGCTGGCTTTATGCGGAACATCACACAATCCCGTGTCGAGCAGCGCGCGCAGGAAGCGAACCTCACAACAATCAACCTCGATTTCGCAGCGCAAGTGATTGAGGAAGGCCGAAGTCTGGACAATGAGGTGCTTGGCACATATTACCAGCAAGGCGAACATACTGCTGAAACAGAGAGGGATGAAGAAGAGCCGACGCAAGCGTAAAATCATGTCTTGAATATCAATTTAGATCGGAGTTTACCAATGCACCCCAGAAATCCGTTGCATTTTGGGGAAATTCTTGTGTGTCTCGACGGCTCAAGCTATTCGCAGGCGGCGGTCGAATATGCCACGCAAATCGCTCTTGAACATAACGCCTCACTAACCGGTATCGGGGTGATCGACCTACCGGGCCTTCAGCGTGCAAGCGGGCCCGCACCGATTGGAGCGATGCACTACGATCGACTGGCTGACCAGCAACACTTCCAAGAGACGCGAAAGATGGTGGCTAGCGTCCTCAAAGACTTTGGAACAACCTGTCAGGAGAGAGGGATCCACCACTCAATCCATTCGGAGATGGGCAGTCCATTTCGGGAAATTATCGAAGAATCAAAATTCCACGATTTTATTCTAATTGGGCAAAAGACCTTTTTTCGGTATAATGTCAGACACGAACCGGGTAACACCTTGGATCGAATTCTTCATAACGGGTTGACCGCGGTCCTTGCAGTACCCGATTCTGTCAGGCCGATTAAAAAAGTGCTCGTCGCTTACGATAACAGCGTCCAAGTTACCAAAGCAATCCAGATGTTTCTTCTGCTTCATATCTGGAATCAGTGCGACATCACCCTCCTGAATGTCAACAACAATGCCAGTCGTGGAATACAGTTGCTGGGCAGGCTCGGCGATTACTTCCGTAGGTATGGGGTGCAGACAGAGAAAGTCCAATTGAGAGGAAAGGCAGATGAAGCCATTCTGTCCTATATCCGAGAACATGAAATAGATCTGCTTGTCATGGGGGCGTATGGGAAACGCAGCGTGTCAGAATTCGTCTTCGGGAGTGTGACCAAATCCTTGGTAGCGCAGGCAGGTATTCCGTTGTTTATCTATCATTAATCGAAACGTATGAAAACCTACAAAGACCTCCCCGCCGATGGCGGCTCTAATATCGTTGGACAAGTAACGCAGCAAGTCAATCGCTTACAGCAACGACTTGCGTCGGTCCGCCATACTGTTGCCATCATGAGTGGAAAAGGCGGTGTGGGCAAGAGTTCCGTTACAGCAAATCTCGCTTCGGCACTTGGGTTGCGTGGGCAGAGCGTTGGCGTAATTGATGCTGACATCAATGGTCCTTCGATTGCTAAAATGATGGGGGTGAGAGGGCAGCGAATTGATTATGGTGATGATGGTGTGAAACCCGCTCTCAGTCCGCTTGGGGTCAAGGTGATGTCGATGGATCTGTTCCTCAAGGACGACGAAACGCCAGTCCTCTGGGAAGCCCAAACGCAGAAGGATGCCTTCACATGGCGAGGGACAATGGAAATGAGTGCTCTCCGCGAATTTCTCTCCGATACTGAGTGGGGAACCCTTGACTATTTGTTGATCGATCTTCCCCCCGGTACTGACCGTTTGCCAAATCTCGTCGATCTCCTACCGAATCTTGGCGGCACAGTTGTTGTTACAATCCCTTCTGGGGTGTCGCAGCTTGTCGTCAAAAAATCGCTGACGATGGCAAAGAAACAACTCAACGCACCGGTGATCGGCATCGTCGAAAATATGGCGGCGTATGTTTGCACCGATTGTGGTAAAATCGAAGATCTGTTTCCGTCAGGGCACACAGAGGAGATGGTACGTCAATTTGACGTTTCTCTACTCGGTAAGATCCCTTTCGATCCACGAATCTCTATTGCCGCGGATGAAGGGAGTGTGTTTGTTGATCAATACCGGGATACTCCCGCAGGACAAACATTTTTCGGCATCACAGATAAAATTCGGACGTTCTTTAAATAAAAAATGCAACATATAAACGGAGTCAACCAATGAAATTCTTATGCCTTGAATGCAACACAGCGATGGAATTTAAGGAAACAGCGACACCGGACCAAGGCTCGTTGACGGCGATTTTCGAGTGCCCAGATTGCTTTGCCGAGTTCGCAATGCACATGAACCCGTGGGAAACCCAGATGCTAAAATCCCTCGATGTTCAGCTTGGTGGCAAGAGCGAAGCGGCGCAGCCGATGCAGATGGTACGTTCCTTTCTGAATCAGCAGAACCCGGACAACCTCACCGCCGATGCCCCAACGGTATCCGCCGAAGGCGGCGGGAAATGCCCGTTCACATCGGTTGTAGCGGAAGCATTTCAAGAACCAGCGGAGACGACCGGACCGGTATGGACGCCGGAAGCCTTAGCGCGTTTGGAGCGCGTGCCTAGTTTCGTCCGCTCGATGGCGAAGACCGGCATCGAAGAGTTCGCCCGTGAAAACGGGCACACTGAAATCACTACCGAAGTGATGGATTCTGTGCGCGGTAACTTTGGAATGTAGGAGCTTATCACGGTGGAAACAGAAGACGTTCATCTCACACAAGCCTCAATAGATCTACCATGGTATCCAATTTCCCTATCAGCCATATCAGCGAAGGTTGCGAAAAAAAATGGCAGGCGGAAACGACCTGAGCGTGATGCACATCAACCGATGGACAATGTTCGGAAAATTGTGAATCCATTCGGCGAGGAAATTGTGCAGGTCGATGGGGAAATTCCTGTGGAGTTGCCTGTTAATGATGGCGATAGATTTCTGTTTATCAGCTACGATCAGAGCCATCTGACCCACGGATTACATAAGTATCCCGCCAAGTTTTTTCCCGAACTACCCCGATGGTTAATCAAACGGTATTCTCAAGAAAACGATATGATACTTGACCCGTTTTCGGGAAGCGGGACGACAAATGTTGAGGCACTCTTACTGAAACGAAACTCTGTTGGTATTGATGTCGATCCATTTTCTCGTTTCATTTCAACAGTCAAGGTAACACCCTTAGCCGAAAAGGAACTCATCGAAGCTCAAGAATCTCTGTTTAACGCTGTAGAAGCCTATCAACCTGCTCTAGTATCAGAATCGGATATACCGTCCTTCCCTTACAGAGATAATTGGTTTAACAGAGAAATAACTTTAGAATTGGCTTACCTAAAAAAGGCTATTGAGTTCCTTGATAAGAGTGAGCGCGTTAAAGATTTCTTCAAGGTCTGTTTCTCCTCGATTATTCGTTCCGTATCCAATGCTGATGATAATTGTACAAGGACTGTAATTCGCAAGGTACTGAAAAAGCAGGTCAATCCTTCCGATGCCCTGAGAAAATTTGTGGAAACGGTACTAGTTAAAGTTCCCAAGATGATAGAATTTTCTCAAAACGTACCACAAGATATAACTGTCAGTTTTCCAGAAAACATGGACGCACGGAATATCAATTATCCCCCGGAAGATTTTGACTTGGTACTGACTTCACCGCCGTATGCGAATGCAGTCGATTATCCGAGAACCCATCAATTGGAGCTCTATTGGTTGGGATTTGCCGATGGTACTTTAACGCCCTTAAAGAAGAAACATGTTGGAACTGAAAGTGTTTCATCACAGGATTATCGAACTCGACATCAGATCGGTGTGGAGGAGGCAGACAGTGTCATTAAGAAGATTTTTGAACGGGACCCAAGACGAGCATACATCGCTTTCAAATACTTAGACGATATGCAGAAAAATCTGTCTGAAGTTTATCCAGTATTACGGGCTGGAGGGAGATACATCATTGTTGTGGGCAATAATCGTATGCGTGGTCAGTTATTTGAAAGTTGGAAGTATCTGATGGTGTTGGCAGAAAATATTGGATTTGAGATTGAAAACTATTTCGGATCAGAGATTATCAAACATTTTATTAAAGTTCCCAGAGAGGAACGGATCAACACAGATTGGATTCTGGTACTCAGAAAATGAGATAGAAACATGAAGATAGCTGAAGCGAGGGGCCGACAAGCATCAATAGATGGCTTTGCACATGAGCACATTGTTGTTGGACTTTTGATGAAAAGATATCAGAACGTTTCGTTAGTTGATTTGCCTCTATCAACCTATGATATAATCATTGTGCAAAAAGATGAAGATGGAAATGATGATATTATTCGAGCTCAAGTCAAGACTGCGACTAGCAGTATTAGCTTTACTGGAGGTTCCAGGGGAGGTGTGGATAGAGAGTATAAATCAGGGGTTAAAGAGTATATCCAATCGCCAGAGACCGCAGATGTTGTAATTGGTGTTCATCCTATGAGCGACAATTCGTTTGAACTCTATTTTGTCCCAACTGTTCTCATTAAACCTCTGGATCAGAAAAGTATTTCCATTAACAAGATCAGCGATTTGAAGGAGAATTATTTTATTCTGGAGAACTGTAAAAATTCAGAGTTGATAATCCGGAAATGTGAAGAATACGGAATCCTCCAGAGGCGCGAACAATATACTCTCTATTAGTATCCAATTCTATCTATCTTTGTGGGAGATACATTTTCTGTTCACAATCGCTCGCTAGCTATGATGTGAAATGAGGTGTTAAAATAAAACCTCCCATTTGTAAAGTTGTATAAAACGTGATAAGCGGTTTTGCCCTTACATTTCACTTACTTATGGCTCTAATTGTCGAACTTTTCATCCGTTGGATACACTTCATCGCAGCAATCGTTTGGTTTGGCGGAATCTTTTTTTCTATCAGCGTTGCCACACCAATGCTGAGGAAGCGTTTTCAAGTCCTTGAAAGTGTCCAACACGCCACCGCGATTCGGAATCGCCTGCGGCATATTATCCGTTTCACAATTCACATTCTCCTGATTACCGGCGCGATGAACCTGTTTATCGTCGGATTAAACACGCAGATGCGCTTTTCTCAGGACCGTGGCTATTTTGTCGTTTTTATCGCGAAACTTGCCTTTGTAGGATTGATGACGTTGTTTCATAGCCTGCATATTGCAGTCTTCAATCGAAGATTAGAGTCAGCGATAGCAAACCCCAATTTCGACGTTTCAGCGGTCGCCAAGCTACAAAGGAAAGTAGACCTATTCGGAATTTTTACAATACTTGCAGGGCTTATTGTCTTTGCATGTTCCCTGTATTTCCGCCAAATGCTAGGGGTTGGATAGTGTAACGAAAAAAACTCTGCGTTCTCTGCGCCTCTGCGGTAAAATACATGACAGCATATCAAGCTTTAAGGAACGACCATGGAAACCAAAGTCCAAGCCGTTTCATGGAATATCACACGGCTATGCAATCTCAAATGTACACACTGCTATCTCCCCGCCGGGTTTGTAGATACCAACGAGTTTCCGAGCGGATATTATCGAGATACAGAGTTGACCCAATCCCAGTGTTTCCGCGTGATTGATGAGATTGCCGAAGTCAATCCCAATATTCTCCTCATTCTCACAGGTGGTGAACCGTTGCTGCGGCCTGATATTCTAAAAATATCAGATTACGCTGCCCGCACCGGATTTTTGGTGGTGATGGGCACAAACGGTGTCCTGCTGAACGATGAAACGGTTCAGAAGATGAGCGACCACGGTGTCGCTGGCGCAGGCATCAGCTTAGATGCTGTGGACCCAGTCAATCACGACAAGTTCCGGGGCATGGAAGGGGCTTGGGAAGGCACGATGAACGGGGTCGAAGCCCTCAAGCGCGCAAACCTTGATTTTCTTGTACAGACCTCTGTGACGCGCTGGAATTACGATGAAATTCCACAAATCGTTGATTTCGCTTATGAACTCGGTGCAAAGGTGTTCAACCTCTATTTCCTTGTGAGAACCGGTAGGGGCAAAACGGTGATGGACATCACCCCCGCTCAATATGAACGTATGCTCTCCACACTCTTTGAGTTGCAGGCGAAATATCGAGGCAAAATGCTTGTTGCGGCGAAATGCGCGCCACATTACAAACGGGTCATCTATGAGCAACAATCGGATTCCCCTTTCTTGCAAGCCTATCCGAGTGGTACGTGCCCCTGTGGTATCTACTACTGCCGCATCACACCTGAAGGTGATTTAACACCGTGCCCATATATGCCGGTAAGCGTCGGTAATCTGAAGACTGAAAGTTTTGCGACCCTCTGGAATCAATCGAAGGTTTTTCATGAACTACGAGATCGGAAATTGTTGGAAGGTAAGTGTGGTGCCTGCGAATTTCGAGACGTTTGCGGCGGTTGTCGCGCCCGTGCTTATGCCCTCACCGACAACTATCTCGCTGAGGATCCATCCTGTGACTACCAACCGGGACAGACGGGAAATCAAAACATCCGTTTTGAAAAAACGACACCCTTTGCAGCTGAAGCCGACTACGAGTTACAATGGACAGATGCTGCACAACAAAGATTGCAGCGTGTCCCCTCCTTTGCACGGGGGATGGTCACCAAAAGCGTCGAAAAATATGCCCGTGAGCACGGCTACAATGAAATCACGCCGGAAATCATGAAAGCTGTCAAGGATCGGTTTGATAAAACGGGCATTCCGTCCTTCAGACCCCGGCGGTAAACTATAGCTGACAGAACATATTTTCAATTGAGGAGACAAAATAATGAGCAGTGAAAACAGAGTTGAAGAACGATTATCCGCGGTCGAAGACCGGTTGAATCGCTTAGAAGATCTACTGGTGGGCATCAGTCAGAAACTGGATCAAAAGCCCCAGCCGGCTGCAGTTGACGAGGAGAAGGGGGAGGCACTCAAAGGTTGGGTGACCGATTACGTTTCAATGCGCTTGCAGCAGCTCGTGCCAGAGACGTGCGACCATCCCGCTGAAGCGAAAGCGGGGGAAGGACCATTCTTGGGTAACACCTCAATCCGTTGCACGGAGGAAGTCGTCCACCGCGTCAAGCGCATCCCCATCCCATTCGTTAGAGAGATGGTTGTCCAGCGTGTTGCTGACAATGCCCGGCGTGCGAATGTAGATGTGGTCGAAATTGATTTCTTTGAAAAAGCGGCAACCTTTTGACAATGCGAAGCAACGGAGGAGTTTCCTCTGCCACACTTCCACTGGGAGGATTTTTTAACATCTCCTCTTTGAGATGATGTCGATTCCATGTCAACATATCCACTCGATGAAAATCAACGGAAAGCCTATCAAGCCTTAGCCGCTCACATCGATTCCGGGGCTAAGGGCGGGACGGTATGTCTCATCGGAGAATTTCAGTCCGGTAAAACAAATTTAGTCAAGTATCTACTCAAGGAAAAATTTGGTAACTCTACAGATTACTATGTAAATCTAAATCTGTATCTGCTTGATGAATTAGACAAACAGCGGGCATCAATTGCATACGCCGGCGCGAAAGCGAAAATACACCTCCTGATACAGATTGCTATTGAAGATCTGCTAGACAAGCATTTCCAAACACACAATCTCCTCGTCCTTGATACTATCGAAATGATATACTCCTACGAACTCAATCTTGTTGCGATTACCGATCGCTTTGCCCGCGATGGCAAGTGCTGCATCATCTGTGTCCCTGAAAGCAAAAAGCATAATTACCACTTCGACTTTAGTTGGGAACTTGCAGAGGCGATCCGAATCAACTGAAAATGGAATTAGAACTATTTATGAAGCTGCTGTGAGGCATCGGTAGAACCGCTCCGGTCTATCGCCCCAGTCGCTCTACCTATTTGTACGGGGCTATTTGTAGGGTCATTTAGTTTTAGGTTTTTTGAATGATTTTGAAATGACCCGAACCCGTAGGCGGGGCATCTTGCCCCGCCGTAACTTCGACCGGGAGATCGAACTACGGGAGAATTAAATGACCCTCGGCTATTTGACTTTGGTGTTGACTGAAATGGCGAAATGTGATATAGTTATTTAGCAATGTTATAATTGATAACCCTTCTTGATATTGAGGTGGCTTGATACACTGAGCAACGCGGGGACAACCTAAGTGAACTTTGGAGATAAACTGCAAGCGATCGGAGGCTCGCAAGTGCTAACATCAAGCCTACACAACCCACATATACCACCAGATTGGAAAGATTCATGAGTAAGCAAGCTGAAATCGCTAACGACCGAGCCATTGAATATTGGAAACAGAATCGCTTTGACGAGGCAATTGCTCAATGGGAAGAAATCGTTCGTAAAGATTTGAATCTTGCGGAGATACACTATAACCTTGGAAATGCTTACATGTACCAAGGCAAAATTGAGAGTGCGATCGACGCATTTAAACGAGCACTATCTATCGATTCTACCCTGCCTGAAGCCTACAACAAGTTGGGAATTATCTGTTACAAGCAGGGCAATGCAGGACTAGCGTTCGCCTGTTGGAAGCAGGCGTTAATGATTAATCCGGACTTTGAAGAAGCACGTCGTAATATTGGATTAATCCAGAACGCTTCCCAGTTTGATGTAGAAGCCGAAATACCTATTTATCAACAGGTAGCAGAGGGTGATGCAACAGGCGATGCAAACGCTAGCATTGAAGATAGCAACGACCTACCCACATGGAAAAATAAAATTCGTCAGGGTTGGGGCGCATTCCGAAAAAAATAGTGCGGCTTCCATGATAGGAGAGTCATCGAAACAAGATCTACTGATTTGACTCGACCTTTTTAAGAACAGTAGGGGCGTCTCCGCTAGTTTGCTGCTATGCTCTGCATCAATTTGGGCTAACCCAATAAAAAAAGCCCTCAATTACTTGAGAGCCTTTTTTCCCCGGTTTTATTTTCGTCAGTTTTATCAACTTTAGATTTTTCTGACTTCTTCGGCTTGAAGTCCCTTCTCCCCTTCCACAACGTTGAACTCGACCTCTTGTCCCTCATCAAGGGTTTTAAAGCCGGTTCCTTCAACGTTGGAATAATGGACGAAGACATCTTGTCCTTCATCAGTTACAATGAATCCGTAACCTTTCTGATCACTGAACCATTTCACGCGACCTGTTGCCATCGGTGTGTACCTCCTTTCCTAAAGATTCAGAACTGCAAATGAAAATCAAGTCTTAGCGCAAGAGGTACAAAATATAGCATATAGCCGGGGAAATGCTTCCATTTGAACCTAACACCACTTCTCTAATCCATTGTACAGTTACACCTAAAATTATACTTTATCCAAAAAAAGAATGCAAGGAAGAATTCTAGTGAAAAATTGTCTAACAGTGAATTTAATCTTGAATTTACACGGCACAAATAGTTTCTGCATCTTTTTCGGTTGAAGGCCCCTATCAGATTTAGTCGCCCCTAATGTTGTAACGTTTGGGAAATAAAAAGCTGAGTCCGTTCATTCTGTGGGTTATCGAAGAACACCTCTGGTGGTGCTTCCTCCACAATTGCTCCTTCATCAATAAAGATTATCCGATCTGCTACCTCACGCGCAAAACCCATCTCATGTGTGACAACCAACATTGTCATGCCAGACGCAGCTAACTCACGCATTACATCGAGAACTTCGTTTATCATTTCAGGGTCAAGGGCACTTGTCGGCTCATCGAATAGCATAATTTTAGGCTGCATCGCCAGGGCCCTTGCAATTGCTACACGCTGCTGTTGTCCGCCCGAAATCTGTGCCGGAAATTTGTGAGCATGTTCTTCTATACCTACCCGCTCTAATAACGCTAAAGCCGCCGATTCCGCCTCGCTTTTTGCTGTCTTCTTCACCCAAATGGGGCTTAATGTTACATTCTGCAAGACGGTCAGGTGGGGAAACAGGTTAAACTGTTGGAAAACCATGCCGACTTCTTGGCGGATCCGGTCTATATTCCGAAGGTCGTCGCTGAGTTCAATACCATCAACGATAATTTTGCCTCTTTGGTGCACCTCCAAACGGTTTATAGTACGGATGAATGTAGACTTGCCCGACCCTGAAGGCCCACATATCACAACCTTTTCCCCTTTCTTAAACGAGGTCGTGATCCCCTTGAGTACGTGGAAATCGTCGAACCATTTATGGACATCCTCACAGATAATAATCGAATCATCCGGAGTATTTTCAAGATCTGCCACTGTTTGATCCCTCCCTTCCTAGTATACACAAAATAATCTCACCCCTACCCAAATCCCAGATCCTCTTCAATTTCTTGGCTGATATATGACATGGAGTAACTGAAAATGAAATATATCGCTGCAGCGAACAAATATACCTCCGCTTGCAGTCCTAACCAATCAGGGTTGGCAATGACCGCTTTGGCGATGCCCAATAGATCTAGCAACCCAATGACAGTGACCAGCGATGTATCCTTAAAGAGGCTGATAAACTGTCCAACAATTGCCGGAATAACCGAGCGAAGCGCCTGGGGTAAAATGATAAGTAACGTCGTAAGCGGATAATTGAGCCCTAGCGCATGGGCAGCTTCATACTGTCCTTTTGGGATCGCTTGCAGCCCGCCACGGACGTTTTCTGCCATGTAAGCCGCAGAAAAAAGTGTGATACCGACCATCGCCCGTAGGATTTTGTCAATACGAAAATCAGGCAAGAAAATCGGGACCATAATCTGTGCCATGAACAGAATTGTTACCAAAGGCACACCGCGGACTGTCTCAATATACGCTGTCGAAACCCATTTAATCGCAGGGAGACTGCTCCGTCGTCCGAGAGCTAAAAGAACGCCTAGCGGAAATGAGACAACGATGCCCACAGCCGCCAGAATTAATGTTAGGAGAAGCCCACCCCAATTACTTGTAAAAACAGTGGGCAAGCCTGCGAATCCGTGGAGCCATATCATAGTCCAAGGAAACGATAGCAACCAACCACCTATAACCCAAAGGCGTAACCTCTTTCTACCACGCCCCAGAAAGAGAGAGCCTGATAGCAATGCCACTCCGCCTAAAATGCCTAATCTGTTCCAAAGAGTAACGGGCAAAAAGGCTAGAACAATCCCAACGCCGCCTCCAATTATCCCGATAACAAGGGTAAGCCGGAATGCTAGTCCTCCCCAGATTCCGGCACTCAATCCCAATAGGAGCCCCAAAGTATAAATCACAATCCATACACGCCATATCTCCTCTCTTGGATAAGCACCAACTAGAAAAATTTGCAGGTTAGCGGGGATAACGCCCCAATTTGCCTCGGTGAATGCCCAAGTCAACATTCCCTTGAAGGTAGCGTATAAGAAAACAATGGCTAAAAAAGTGAAGAGTGCGTTATACCAAGTATTAAAAAGATTCTCCTTCAGCCACTGTAATATACTCTTTGATTCGGACGGTGGTTTAATTTCTGAATTCTGGGATCGTGCTTCCACGCGCTTCTTTTCCTCTCATTGTCCAATTCGGTTAATCCTACGATTGTACCAATTCATGTATGCCGATGTGGTCAAACTGATAATCAGATAACTCATCATAATCATCCCAAAGATCGGGATGGATTGTCCAGTTTGATTCATCATGGTATTGCCGACGTTAAACAGATCTGGAAAGCCGATTGCGACAGCTAGGCTAGAGTTTTTGGTAAGGTTCAGGTACTGACTAGTGAGTGGGGGCGCGATCACGCGCAAAGCTTGGGGCAGGATAACCAACCTCAAGGACTGAAATTCACTGAGGCCTATCGCTTTAGCAGCCTCCCGCTGGCCCTGTGCCACGGACTGTATCCCACTTCTTACCACTTCAGCGATGAAAGCCCCAGTATAAATAACAAGTCCAATTAAAAGTGCCGAAAATTCAGGCGAAAGGTATATTCCGCCAGCGAAGTTAAATCCCTTCAAAGCCGGTAGTTCCCAAGTAAATGGTCTACCTGGTGTCAGAAACCATCCCACAAAAGCGATCAACAGAAACGCCGGCAATGCCCACTTTGCAGCAAAGCCGGGCTGTTCCATCTGTCGCAGCTTCCTCAACCGCACGAGATAGAGAACCAGTGCCAAAATAAGTCCCCCAGCGAGGTAACCGAGCCAAGTATTTAAACTCGATGTGGGTTGAGGTGAAGGAAGATATACCCCCCGTTGGTTGATGAATACGCCTCCAAAGAATGCGAAGCTCCTCCGGACCGAGGGCAGTTGAAGGATTACAGCGGTATACCAAAACAGAATCTGTAGCAGCAGCGGGATATTACGAAAACATTCGACATAAATGGCTGCGATCGTTCTGACCAACCAGTTGCTTGATAGCCGAGCGATACCGACAAAAAGCCCTAGGATTGTGGCGCACGCGATCCCTATAATGCTGACCCTTATGGTATTTACCACACCCACCCAAAACGCTCTTAGATAGGTATCCGAAGGTTCATAAGCAATCCCTTCAGCTATCCCAAACCCCGCTTCATCATTAAGAAAATCGAGATTCAAGGTCAAGCCAAGCCCACGGAGGCCTCGCAACATGTTGCTGTAGAGGATACCCGCTAACAGGAGGACTCCAATCAGGAAGATGACTTGGAACAGTACACGCAGGACCCGAATATCCCGCCAAAAAGGGATTGTCTCTGATGCACTTTTAGTTGAGTTGTTTTCCATTGTGTTGTATGGCTTCAGTGACTACGCTTTTGTATTGTTCATCATTGATTTCTTTTCTACTTACAGGCTAATTACCTAAATATCCGTCCAAAATTGTATCTCCATTGAAGAGCGAAACTCATTCCAATCCGTCCATCTAGAGCACTAGCAAGCAATCGTGTCCATTCATTTTCGTTTGGAAGGCGAGCAAAATCTTTATAGTTTGCCACAACCCAGTTATCCGCTGCGTCAACAATTCCCAAAATTAGAGGTTGGGTTTTAGCTATGGAAATCAAACTTTCAAGTTGATGATCAGGTATTACCTCTTTATCGGTGAGTACGCGTTGGATATTCTTTTTTTGAAAGTCGTTTTCCGCTGCAAATACCAAACGTTGTATTTCATCTCTGTTTTGCATGGCATCAATGATACGAAGCAGATGTGCTGCTTGCCAATCACTCTGATTGATATAAGCCAGAAATCGGAAAATCTTTTGTGTCCAAATCTCGCTCTGTTTAAGCAACCAATCACGATGTTTCCGGGCAATTGTAGTCAGGGCAAAGTCTGCCAATTGCGTATTAAAGAGATACCGCCATCTGATTACCTGAAGCTTCAAAGGCGGGGTTATTTTTCGCGTTTGATAATCAGTCAACATGATAAGGGCATCGTATTCACTACCAAGAAGTCTTTCATACGCTGAAAAAAAGGTTCACTAGTACAGTAGTTTTGAGAAGGAGACTTTATATTCAAGTCAATATCCGGCAAATCGATGCCTCGCGCAGGATTAATATGGAGCGGTGGTATTTCAATATCTCGGAAAGTTATGGTTTCAAGGACAGCGACAAAAAGCATTTCAACAACGCTACCAACTGTCTTACCGTCAAGGTTAGGAAGGGTTTGCGATTCAAACAGTTGTTTGTACCAGTGAGGTAAAGGCCGCCCTCGTCCGATACGTAAAAGAACAGGTTCAAGATGTTCAAGGTTTATCCCTTGAAGGGCGCGATTTAACGCTGATATAGTTTCTTCTAGCCGTGTATGGAGTACGTCTCGTAATTCTGCTTTAGTAAACATTATTTGGTGATTCATTAAGAAAAAGATGAAGCTGTTGTCGTTCAGGTGCTTGTAATGTGGTTACATGATTCCCTAAAATCTTATGAATGAGCCAATCCCCAAATATAGGTGGAATCGCGTTGCCATATAAAGGATGTTGATTGTAAATGGAAACCGCTGAACAGTGCTGATCTGGAAATCCTTGTATTCGAGCATATTCTACATTTGTTAAACGTCGATAACAATTGCCCACTTTGTAACGCTCATAGTGGCGGCTAGTCGTAGACGTGAGCGTTGGCGCAACCCCGTTAATACCGAACACAGTGTAGCCCATGCGAGCACCACCGTTCTGATTATAAAGAATCTGAACACCTTCAATGAATTTGTTTGTTTGCTTGCTGTTTTTTAAGCGTTGCAAAGTATTCTCAGTAAAGTCAAAGATTGGATCAACCGTTGATTGCAGTACGTCGCGCAAGGGTACAATTGGCTTTGCTTCAGAAAAACACTCCAAATTATCCGCAAAGAAGCGTCTATTCCAAGCCAATCCCCAATTGGGAAATTTCCGACTATGTCTTTCAATATCGGTCCAACTTGATACATTCTTGATTATTGAAAAGCTTCTTTCTAATGTCTTACAAAGATCCTCTGATGAGGCAAGTCTGACAATAGGGCAATCCTCCGTCATACCTAAAGAGCCTAATATCAGCACACGTTGACGATTTTGTGGCAAACCAAGGTGCATCGCATTGACCAAACGCCATTCTACCTGATAATCAAGGGCTGTCAAAGCAGCAAGCATTGTTGCGAAATGATCGCCCTGTTCCATTGAAAGCAAGCGTTTCACATTTTCCAAAATGAAATAACGTGGGCGATGCCTTCTTAAAATATCAACAATGACAGCGAAAAGATGTCCACGAGGATCACGAAGTCCCTTTTTTTTCCCTGCACTGCTGAATGGTTGACACGGAAAACCGGCTGTAAGTAAATCGTGCGAAGGAATCTCATGCACAAATGCTCGAATATCGCCTTGGCGAATTTCGGCATCTCCAAATTGACTACGGTATACTTTACATGCCCTTGGACAAATATCATTCGCCCACAATGTCTGAATACCGTGCCTTTCAGTAGCGATACGGAATCCACCAATACCCGCAAAAAGTTCGACTGTTGTTTGGATAGCTTGCGGCAATCTGGCTCTCTCTTTTGAAATTTGTCGTTGATTTTTCATGCTTTTAGTATTGCCGCGCATGGAGACTAGGAAATGTTTCCGACAATTTTAGCTACTGTTCTTATCTAAATCGCTCTTGCATCGTTTGTAAAATCGTTTAACGAAACGGCATCGCGTACAACAGCCCTCCCTGAGTCCAAGGCTTATTAACACCGCGTGGCAGGCCAATAGGAGTGAGGTTGCGTTTAAAAATTTCACCATAATTGCCGACAGCAGCAATAACCTGACGCGCCCAATCTTGCGACAGACCGAGTTTCCCACCCATATCGCCGGTCTCGCCTAAGAAACGTCCAATCTCTGGGTTTTTGGATTCATAAGTGCCTGCATTCGATTGGGTAATTCCGTGCTCCTCGGCGAAGAACGTGGCATAAACAACCCAGCTAACGACATCGTTCCATTTGTTGTCACCGTGGATAGTGACAGGTCCCAACGGTTCCTTTGAGATAGTCACATCAAGGATAGTGTGCTCCTCCGGATTCTTCAATACGTTACGACGGGCGGCTAGCTGCGATTTATCACTTGTGACAACATCACAACGTTCCTGCTCATAACTGTTGTAAAGGGTATCAATCTCCTCAAAAACAACCGGCTTAAAATCTACCCCTAAAGCCCGCATTGTATCCGCTAGGTTTAGCTCAGTCGTGCTACCAGCGGTGACACAAATACTCGCGCCTGCCAACTCCTCTAAGGAAGTGACCCCGAGGTTTTTACGCAGCATAAATCCCTGACCGTCGTAGAAGGTGGGTGGAGCGAAGTCAGCTCCCACTTGAGTGTCGCGGGTAAGTGTCCAAGTAGTGTTTCGGATCAAGACATCTATCTCCCCTGTCTGAAGGGCTGGAAAACGTTCCGGTGCCTTTAACGGCACGAATTCAACCTTATCTGGATCACCGAGAATAGCTGCAGCAATCGCCCGACAATAATCCACGTCAAAGCCACTCCACATGCCATCTTGATTGAGAAAACTGAAACCGGGCAACCCACCGTACACCCCACAAACTAGCCGCCCTCTGTTTTTTACTTTGTCCAATACACTTTCCTGTCCGCTCGCCACTGGCGGACCTACCAGTGAAATGGCTAAAACAAATACGAAAATGCTAATCCAAAACCTACACATAAAATTCTCCTTTTTATTTTGAAATGAGGACCTGAAAATCCTTACCATCAGAAACTTGGAAAACCCGAAATAGCTTATCTTCAGCGAAAATTGTAGCACAATTGCAAATTGCTGTCAATCAATCTGCTACCAAAGAGAACAGCGAAAGTTCCTACAGATCAAACCATAAACTCAGAGGCACGACAGGTCAGTTTTTCGTGCCGTTCTCAGCGGAATTATGGTATAATAAACAGTTGTTTCGCCGGGCGACACGCTGAGAAACGCGATACTGCTGCGGGTGCAAGAATTCACAATACATCACTTCCACGAGGTTTGCATCATGTCATTCGATAGTCTAGCTTTACATCTTGTGACGGACGAACTCCGTCATACAATTCTGAATGGGACCATTCGGCATATTGAACAGCTGAACCCTCACAGCATTGTACTGAAAATCTCCCAGTCAACCAAGACTCACTTTTTACTTATTTCAACCCACTCTATTCATGCCCGCGTACATCTGATTGAACGTCCGCCGAAAGGACAGGCTAGGTCCCATTTTGCGGATTTCCTGATGAAGCACGTTATGCGTGGTCAGATCACAGCGATAGAACAGGTTGGCTTGGATCGGATACTAAAACTTACTATCGCCCCCACATCTGATATTCTCGAATCGTCACCTAAATCGATTATTGCAGAAATAATGGGCAAATATAGCAATATTATCCTTATTGATGAAGCGACCGGCAACATCCTCGAAAGTATCAAACATATTGATGAAACGATGAGCCGTTATCGTGAGGTGTTACCCGGTTTGACCTATACCTCACCGCCGCAACAGGATAAATGGCAGCCCCTCAAATTAGACCAAGATACCTTTATTTCCCTTATTGAAAACCGTGAAGTCGGTTGGCGATTTCTGTTTAACCAGATTGATGGCTTGAGTCCAGCACTCGCCAAGGAGATTATCGCTCGCGCGGGCGATCAGCCCACTCCAGTGCACCTGTGGGAGGCATATCAGCAGATTGTAAGCTGTTTCGATCCCTCTCGCAGCCGACCCCAAGTGCTTATTGAAGGGGGCGATTCGGTCAAACAGTCCCAATCAGAGGAGAACGCAAATACCCATACCTACTTGAAAGATGGAGATAGAGTTGTCGCTGTATCTGCGTTAAAATTGGTGCAATTCCCAAACACTGAGAGCCGGTTTTTTGAAACGATGAGCGAAGCCCTATCCGCCTACTACGATGCAGTTATTCGTGATGAAGCGATGCAATCTCAACGGAACGCGTTGCGTCAGGTTTTGGATAAAATGAGTGCCGCGCTGGAGCGAAAACAGGTGTCACTACGACAGGATTTGGCAAATGCGGAACAGGCTGAAGATTATCGGATCAAAGGCGAGCTCCTCACCGCAAATTTGCACCAAGTCGAGCGTGGGCAGACCGTTATTGAGGTACAGAACTACTACAGTCCAGATTTAAGTGCGTTAGCAATCGAGCTGGATCCGCAGCTCAATCCCTCGGAAAATGCCCAAAAATACTTCAGGTGGTACACCAAAGCAAAGCGCGGGGTTTCGGTCATCCATCGGTTGATTGCCGATAATGAAGCGGAACAGGAGGCGTTACAGGCTTATGTCTCGGAAGTGGAAGAGGCAAAGGGGTTGAAAGAACTTCGAGCGATTCAATCTGAGTTTGTAAAAAAGGGTTGGATAAAAGAAACCAAACGTCAGTCCAAGCAGAGCGAATCTGCCGGCGCATTTAGGAAATATACCTCGCCCGATGGCTTTCAAATTTATGTAGGGCGCAACAGCAAAGAAAATGACCTACTCCTGCGCCGGGTTGCTTCAAGTCGAGATATGTGGTTACACGCAAAGCAGATTCACGGCTCGCACGTTATCATTCGTAACCCCGAAAACAAGCCGGGTATTCCAATGCCAACGCTGTTAAAAGCCGCCCAGATCGCCGCATTCTTCAGTAAAGCACAACACGCTAGCTATGTACCGGTCGATTATACATGGTTTCGGTATGTCATCAAACCCAAAGGAACCGCTTCAGGGTTCGTGACTTACACCCATGAAAAGACATTGTATGTTGAACCGAGCGTGTAAAAGGTAAAGAAGCAACCCGCTTCTCGTGTTTGAACCATTACCTTTCACGGGCATACACATCAAATCTTGAAAATCTCTCCCAAACGTCCTCCCAAGATACGGCCCGCAGCAACGAGACACGCTATCAAGATAAACATTCCTACCACCCCCAATGCACAAGCAATATACGCCCCACCAACCGGACGTTGTGACAGATTCCAAATCGCCTTGGTAATCGGATTATACTGGTCCCGCATCGCAAGAATCAAGCTGTCAGACACTTCCAGCATAGAGAACGAGAACACGAGAATTGAACCAGCGATGATATTGGCAATTACAAGGGGCAGCGTGATCTTGTACAACGTTCGTACCGAGTTGGCACCAAGATTCTGTGATGCCTCTTCCAATGTAATACTGGTCTGCTGAAGACCCGCGTAAATTGATCGAAGCATATACGGTAAACGCCTCACCGCGTAGCTGACGATTAGCAGCACAATCGGGTTTTGTCGGGGATCTAAGATGGATACGATAGATTGGGGCAAGTGACGGAGTAATAGCGTCGTATCTGCAAAACTACCCACATAGCCAAAAGCGAGCGCAACGCCGGGCAAAGCTAAAGGTAGCATGGCAATAGCATCAAGCAGGTTCTTAAAGGGGATACGTCTTCGAGTGAGCAGGTACGAGAGTATAATTCCGAGGAGAAGCGCGAGCAAAGTGCTGAATACACTGTAGAATAAACTATTCTTGATACTTAGCAGCGTGTCTTCCAGCTTGCTCTCATGGCTAAAAACCTCTGAATAGTGCTGCAGCGTATAGCTCTGAGGCAGCACACTCAGCCGCCACTGACTTGCATCGGGTGTTAGTGAAGTCAAGATAATACTGATATGCGGCAGCAGTGCCATAAATACAATGAATCCCACAAAGCAATAGATGATGGAACACATCCAGCGATTTGCTTGAATTTCACGTGAACCGACATGTCCCCGTCCGAGCATCTCATATCGTCCGGTGCCAGTCCAACGCTTAGAGATGTAGAATGCAAGGGCGGTCAGCACAATAATCAAGACGACCAGGGCATACCCCATCGGGTTGACGTTGGCATCCGTAACTTGGCGAAAGATCCGCACGGCGATAACTTCATTGTAGTTGAATATCAACGGTGTTCCCAGATCAGTGAATGCCCAAATGAACACGAGAATGGCACCGGCGAAATATCCGGGGAGCATCAGCGGAAGTGTCACCGTCCGGAAAAGCGTGAAGCGTGATGCCCCCATGTTTTCTGCTGCTTCCTCTAGGCTGGGGTCTACATTTGCAAGTGTCGCGACGACGTTGAGATACATTATCGGATAGAGATGCAAAGTGGACAGCAAAATAACTCCCCAAAAACCGCTACCGAACCAATCGATTGGTGATGCCAAATCGAGCAGCCCAACCTTGCTAAGGAAAATATTCACACTACCGTACAAACCGAAGAGCTGCTTCATGCCTATCGCTCCGACGAAAGGCGGCATGATAATCGGAATCAGAATGATCCCTTGTAGGAGGTTACGTCCAGGGAAACGGTAGCGGGTGAGGAAATACGCGAGTGGCAGGGTAATCAGTGTTGTCGTCAGTGTTACCACAATGCCCATATTGAAGCTATTGACGACCAACTTCCGGATACTTTCATCCGTAACCATCAGCTTGAAATACTCAATGCTCAGACGGTTATTAATCCAGAAAGATTCTTTGAAAATATACAGGAGAGGGTATATCAGAAAGACGAAGAAAAAGAAAATAATCGGTAGGAGGAGCAGTAGAACAGAGGGCGTTAAATCGTATTTTCTCAGCATAGATATTTAAACGGGCTTGCAGAGGGGAGGGAGTGTCCGCTGCAAGCCTATCCATCTGCACTAATCGTCAATCTTTTTTGCCATAGCGAGGTTGGGAGGAAGCCCAGACATCAGCTCTCGAGGTTTGAAATTTGGAGAGAAATCGTACAGACCATAATCAAGCAGCCCATCATTTTGAACAATCTTGCCTTCAACTTGGTCGAAAGCGAGATCTTTCAGATATTGATTTTTAGCCCCAATCCGTTGTGCCTCCATGTTACGCCGCTTTATAGTCTCTACAGCTTCCTGAAGTTCAAGTGAAATCAACTCCTGATTTTGGCGCATTTCCAAATATGTTCTCATCACATGCCAACGCTTGGGACCGCCGTTGTAAAAGGTATAATACGCCCAATGATATGGCTGTAGATCTTGCTCAAGATCGAGCTCAACTTTGAGGGCTTTGGCATTTTTCCTGTAAAAATCCAAACATTCGTCGAAACGATAGGTTTTATCACGCTTTATGTGGTAAGCTGCCAAGAACGCGCCGATATGAGGAGCTTTCAGAAGATTAGTGTAATATTTGCCAGTCGAGTTTTTTTGATGATCGTAGTTCCCTGCTAGCTCCTCTTCTAATAAGGGCAAATACTCATTCCAAGTGAGTTGTTTTCCCGTTTCCCACTCCTCTCCAGGACTGAGAAATTCAAAAAAGGGAGAGTATGCCGGCATACTCGGATCTAGAATGTGGCGAATCAGGTTAGGTAAGACAGCAAGATTATTCTGAGCAATGCCAATATCATCTTCGCCATCTTCGGTTTGACTAGGACCTACTACGATCTCATTAAAGCGGGTCTCAATTTCAAAAATCTTCAGCAGAAGCAATGGGTCTATGTCAGCAATTCGTCCGGCAATTAGCGCAAATGGGAAGTAACGTCGTGCATTAAATAACACATTTTCCAACGTCTTCGGACTGTATTCGGGTACACTCAATCCTTTTTGATAGATCAGTTCATTCGTGGTAATCCCGTATACTTCTTGCTCGGTTTTCTGATTAAAATTGTTATAAATTCGATAAGCTTGTTCAAACGCCGGTTGAATTACTTGTTCATAAATCTTCTGGTGATCCGCCTGCATCCCTAGATCGTAAATGATAGGAATTTGTTGAGCGGCACTTTGAGCATATCCGTCTAGCTGAAGCTGAATCAGCCGCTCTTCCATTGTTTTACCGGAGGCTGTGAGTGTTTCCAGAACACCATAGGTGGCGGTGTCCTGCACTTTCTTCCCTTGCGTCAGGGTGAGGACAATGCTGTGATTTTCTGTGAGGTAGTACCAGAACGTATCTTTCTCCTTTACCGCGCGGTGTGCTAAAAATCCACACAGTGTCAAAAAGGACAGAAGGCAAATGATCAGTGTGATTCGAGCAAAGATCCGAAACAGACGCTTCCCTCGCGCAGTGAGAGGTGTTTCCGATATATAGGGCGGGAGAATCTCACTCAAGCGTTCATTTAGTTTCTGCTGTTCAGAGAAGTATGGCTTAACGGGATAGGCTTCTAATTTCTTCGGTAACAAGTCCATGATCCTCCAAGTAGTAAGAGTAAGGGCGGGGGATTAAAATCGGGCTGTTATTCCATTCGTTAACTCCTTAAGAGCCCATATCCGTACATGAAACGCAAAGAAAACAGCTTGCGTTTCACATTTTTGGTTCATTTTTTTGAAGTTTTTGCTATTTTTTAGGGTCCATGTTAAGAATTATACAACAGCACCGATTTGCCTCAAAAACCGTAAGCAGGGCATCTAATTTTCCCGCCCGCAACGCTTTCAACGCGCTTGCACTCCGTTTTTACATGAGCCATTTTTTTAGGTATGGAAGTTAAGCTGTGCTTCTAAAGAAATACTCTAGCTGCTCAAGTGGAGTATCCAATTGCATAGGCATCAATTCATTAATAAGCGATCTGAGTTGATGTTCATGCCCTGGGACGCTCTGAAGTTGCAGATCTTGTGTGTTCAAGTATTTCTTCAGTTGTTCCACGAGGAAGGTCTGCAACCCTTTTCCTGATTCATGCAATTGTGCGGGCAGCAATGCGGGAACATTAACGCCGCTGATAAAAATCTCAATTAACTCCAGTTGATAGTCAATTTGTTCGGCAATCTGTTCGTATTTTTCAATTGCAGATTCACGCACCTTATTATTGAACGATGCAACTTCGCGATGAACAAACTCCGTATAAGCAGTATTCCAGCTGTTTTCACTGAATTGCTCATTAGCGGTACAAAACTGTTCCAACTTGTTTGTTATTTTCATCAACTGATTCGATAGAGTAATTTTGGTGTCTTTATGGAGAGTCATGGCAAGTTGCACAAGTGTTTGAATGAATTCAATTTCAAATTTCTTATAATTCTCATCTGATTCCCGCTGCATCAGTTCAATCAGTTGATTAGAAATGTCGCGCAAGTCGGGAAACTCCTTCAAATGAAGTTGAGCTAAAATGTAAGCAGACTTTGCCAGACTAAAAGCGACATCATGAGCAGAGTCGCTGGTTTGCTCTTGAATATCATGAACAGCTTTCTGGATTTCCAGCAATCGCTCGTAAAAATTTATCTGCCCCTTTTTTTTGTCAAGAGTGTAGGTGCGGGGATTAGGCACTTCAAACACCTTCTTCGTCAGAATCTCTCGTCTGTCAAGGATCTCACGACGACGTTGCTTATCCTCCGCATCCTCCAGCGCTTGTGAAAGCGATTGGACAGATTCTTGAAGCGAATCAACTTGGGTGTGAATAGGTGGATAGTGGAGGTAGCGAAAATCTGCTGTAATGTCACGAATGGTCTCTAACAACTCGACAAGAATCTCCTCATACGCTTGATCCTCAAGGGGCGAGTATACCTCTTCCTCTTCCTCTTCTTCCTCAGCCAATAACCTTTGCACAAATTGATAAAGATATTCGAGCTGATACTCTTGTAGCACAGCTGTCTCTGTATAGGAGGAGAGTTTATCCCTCAAAATTGCACAACCATCAGTGACTGACCCCCGGTCTAGGCTCAACGCTGCAAGACTAATGTGCATCAAGTCCTCCTCAATTTCTGAGAAATTGTCATCAAAAACAAAGGCTAGCAGTGCATACATTTCATCAGGTATAGGTTCAGGACGGCTTTTATCAACAGTTGAATGCTGACTGGGGTGGTCCCTACGCGTACGCTGACGGGTTTTTGTGATAATTAAGGGATAATCTTCATCTTCATACAAATCGGCAGATCGACGCCTTGAAGTTCTTTGGTTATATAGATTGAGGGCATCTTGGTAGTGGTAGAGCAGTTCCTCACTACCCAGTTCAATTAGTAATGATTCGATGGTACTCTTCGGATCAACGGCAATACCTTCTTGAGCGAGCAATCGGTTCGACAACGCAGCAAACCCATCAGCTCCCAAATTCCGGAAGGGGCGCAGCAAATATGCCCGTTGACCGTCAATACAGATTTTATGTTGTCCAAGCGAAAAAAAATCTTTTAACTGTTTCTGATCACTATCAAACCAGATCTCCAACGGATAGGTCTTGTTATAAATTTGGAAATTGATAGATTTAGTATTAAGCTGATCGAATATCTCCTGGCTCACGCGAGCCAAATCATTCGCGTCAATAAGAATAGCAGAAGCATTCGCATTCGTATAAAAATTAGCTTCAATAATCCGATCTTCTGGAAGAAAATGACGGCGCTCGATGATGTGCGTTCCTGTTGCGTTTTCGTTCGTAATTGCAATTCGTGGGATGTCATACGCATCGTAGTAGTAATACGATTTCCAACTGAAGGTGCGTCGTCTCATTTTCTCAAACAACTGATACGACAAGCGTTCCTTGACCTGCTTTTCGTGCCGTGTTTCTCTTCCCTCATAGATGGCAATTTTCTCGGTAGTTTCAGGCGGTTGTAGGCTAAGTTGCGGAAGTGCCGAGTTTTTTTGCTTCCCTGATAGGCGGTCCAGGGTATCCGAAATATATTCACTCCAATTTGCCATGTTATCTCCTTAAAATTTTAATGTATGATGGCAAGTTATCTTGAGATAAGATACTTGAGAAAAGAGTCAATAAATCGCCATTGGTCTGATTGCAGTCAATAGCTTACGATGTCGAACGCTTTTGCTGAAATAGTTGTTTCATTTTAGATTGATATAGTGTATAATTGCTACAGATTATAACCATAAATCCACAGAAGCATTTAAACATCTTACCTTTTAATTGACATAAATAATTTATTATAGCACAATTTCGCATGAAAGAAAAGAAGAATTTAACGACAACAGATAACCCCCAGCAATTAACATCTTCTAAGTCAATAACAGAAATATCTCAGTTAGCTTCAGAATCTCTCAGAAAAACGTTATCAGAGTTGAATCTGTTGACCGAAGATTTTGAGAAATCTGATAATTTTGTGGGCCAGATCGAACATTTGATTGTGGCTCCTTTAGAATTTGATATATTTCAGAGAAAGATAACACGCCTCGTTGAAAATCTCAAAATAATCGCTGAACGGACAGCCAGAAATCACCGGTATCTCACCGACACTATTGAAGATGCGTATGGACAGGCTATCGAACTCCAAAATATAATCGGTGAGACCTACGCTAGTGTGAATGCTCGCTTCAAATTCTGGCTGCATTCCTTCCAAACTAGGGATCAATCTGAAGAACAGAAATCACGTGAAATTTCAAATTTTTTGGAATTTCTCGACTTACTCGCTGAAAAGCCGGCGCGCTATGCTTACTTTTTAGCGTCGTTCAAATCAAAGCCGCTTCTCATTTGCCAGTATATCCCGCCGGACACCGAGCCACGAAAAAATATCAGCTATTCCCTGTCCTCTTATGTTGCACCGCCATCTGGATCGTTTCGTAGCTTAAAAAGGGCTTGGAATAAACTCTTCAAATCCCCTAATAAAAGTGTGTTACATCTTTTTCACAGTTCTCGCCCTAAGTCGTCCATCGGTACATTCAAAGGACGTTCATCTGTCTCGGTCGGACCGTATGCCCCCCATCAGCATAGTGAAATAGATCAACTCCACAAAATTATTTACGATTTCATCAATATCTACGGCATTTCCGGCTGCATTCATGTCCATCTGTTGAAACGGGAGGATCAGTGTGCTGTTTTCACAACGCAGCGGCAGATTAAGTTTGACGGAAATTCGGTTCAGTTGGCTGATACAGACTGCTCTGCCGAATCGCTGAAAGACCGTCATCAATTAATCATTGAATAGATAAACCGATGCAACTATTAAAGAGTTGACAACCCCGATCGGATTTGGTATGCTTTAGTCATGTCAAACTACATTTAAGGTCAGCCATTTTGCGAGGTGCGGGGTGCCTCGTATTTTACAGGGAGGTCATAACATTGAGGAATTTCGAGTTTTTTGAACCTACAACAATTGAAGAAGCGTCAGCCTTGCTGACAAAATATGGCGGCAGCGCGAAGCTCTTAGCCGGTGGAACAGATCTCATTATAGAAATGAAAGCACGGACAGCGACGCCTGAGTACGTTATCAGCTTAGAAAAGATTCCCGGATTGGTGGGCATTGACTACGATGAAGGAACTGGACTGCGAATCGGTGCGCTAACAAAGATGCGTACAATCGAGAAAGACCCAACAATCTGTGAACGCTATACTGCCCTTGCCGAAGGAGCGGGTGAGGTTGGTGGGGTCCAGATTCGTCATCTTGCGACAATAGGCGGTAACATTAGTCACGGTTCCCCCGCTGCGGATACTGCAGCACCCCTGCTAGCACTTGGCGCACAGGTTAGTATTGCTAGTGCCGATGGTGAGCGTACCGTGCCCATTGAAACGTTCTTTTTAGGTCCGGGGCAAACCGTATTAGCAACTGGGGAGATTGTCACAGGGTTTGAATGTCCGCCCCGTGGTGCGAATGAAGGTTCACAGTATATCAAGCAAAAAATTAGAGAGGTGATGGATCTTGCCTTCGTTGGTGTTGCATCATCTGCGAAAACCGATAACGGCACGGTATCAGATGTCAAGATCGGTCTTGCCGCTGTTGCCCCCACACCGCTTCGAGCGACCGATGCAGAAGCCATTGTAAATGGAAATTCCCTGACGACAGAGTTGTTAGAACAAGCTGCTACAGCTGCTTCAGCGCAATCGAGCCCCATTTCAGATTTGCGGTGCTCGGCAGAACATCGTCGAGAAATGGTTGGTGTTTTAACCCGGCGGACACTTCAAGCCGCAGCTGACCGCGCACAAGACTAACCAGCAGGGTAAGTTCAGCGAAAACCCGATTTATCGGACATCTGAAAAATCAGAACGTCATATTTATTTTAGACTCATTCCCGAGCCTTATTCGGAGAACAGAAAGGATAACCCAATGAAGAAGCATCCAGTTAGTTTAACGGTCAACACTGATACATACGATCTATTGATTGAACCGAGAAAGACATTGTTAGCGACCCTTCGTGATACAATCGGTTTAACGGGGACCAAAGAAGGGTGCAGTACCGGCGATTGTGGCGCGTGTACAGTTATTGTAGACGGAAAAGCGGTGACATCCTGTATGATGCTTGGTGTCAGTGCCAACGGCAAGGAAATCACAACTGTAGAAGGGCTAGCAAGCCGAGATCAACTACACCCCATCCAGCAAGCATTTATGGATAAAGGGGGATACCAGTGTGGCTTCTGCACGCCGGGATTCATCGTAGCGTCCAAAGCATTTCTTGATGAAAATCCCAATGCGACAGAAGCAGAGGTAAGGCACGCACTTGGCAATAACATCTGCCGATGCACAGGATACACGAAGATCATTGAAGCCGTGATGAGTGCAGCGGAAGTCATGCGTAATTCGTGATGCTCACTGATTAAGCTCGAGATCTTAACCCCTACGCTTTACGTATCACGTTTTGCCTTCCGTTCCAAAAAGGAGATTTTCCATGTCAGAATATGCAGTTCTTGGCAAAAGAGTAACGAGAGTTGATGCCCTAGAGAAAGTGACCGGTGCAGCGCAGTATGGGGGAGATGTCAATCTGTCCGGTATGCTTCACGGTAAGTTTGTGCGCAGCGAACACCCACACGCAAAGATCCTAAATATTGATACGAGCGAAGCTGAAAAACTGCCCGGCGTACGAGCCATTGTTACCCAAGACGATGTTGAAAGCGGACGACGAGTCTTTGCTACCGATAAAGTCCTCTATCTCGGTGAACCGATTGCAGCCGTTGCGGCAACAGATCCGGACGTTGCGGAAGAAGCTGCGGATCTAGTCAAAATCGACTACGAAGTGCTACCCGCCGTTCAGGATGTGATGGAAGCCATTCAGCCGGACGCACCACGTCTGCACAGCGATGATACGAAAGATGGACCTGCCCGTCGAGCGATTAGAGCCGACTTAAGAAAACTTGAGCGGGACAAATCGGAAGAAGACCACAGCGCAGAGATCGCTGAGTTAAATGCACAGTTGGAAGCGACTGAAGATGATGTCTATTACAATATCTCCGCCGAAACGCATTCTGCCGCTGGTGATGTAGAACAAGGCTTCGCCGAATCGGATCTGGTTGTGGAAGATACCTATGTCATTCCACGGGTTCACCAGACCTACATGGAGCCGCACGTCTCCGTTGCTGATGTCGATTCCACCGGGAAAGTGACGGTCTGGGCAAGCACCCAAGGTCCCTTCGCCATCCGATCCGGTATCGCGGGCACACTCGGTATTCCGCTCAATCAAATTAACGTCGTTGCGACGACAATGGGCGGGGGATTTGGTGGACGCTTCGGTGTTGCGTTGACGCACGTTCCTGCGGTTCTACTCTCCCAAAAGACAGGTCGTCCGGTGAAGATTCAGATGACCCGCGAAGAGGAATTTACCGATGGTCGTCCGGCCCCGGGATGTGTGATTAAGTTGAAGACCGGCGTGAAGAACGACGGCACAATCCTCGCCCGTGAAGGACTGGCTTTCTGGGATTCCGGTTCCGTATCAGGTGCTTCAATCGGTAGTACCATCCGCCTGCGCGGTGTCTATAAGTTCCCACACCTAAAAGTTGATGCGTATGGTGTCTACACAAACAAGTCTGGCACCGCCGCCTATCGCGCACCGGGAACGCCACAAGTCGCATTTGCTGGCGAATCTCAACTTGACGATATTGCCCGTAAACTCAACCTAGATCCAGTAGAATTTCGCCTCAAAAATATGCGGGTCGAGGGCGATCCGGTCCCCGCAGGACCGAATGAGCCAAAGGTCGGTTATAAAGAAACCCTACAAGCCGTCGCTGATGCAGTGGATTGGGAGAACCGCACGAAAGGGCCCAATCAAGGTTGGGGCGTGGCGATTGGCGATTGGACAAACGGCTGTGGACCGGGTGGGATGTTCGTCTCTATCCACGAAGATGGAAGTGCACGAATCTTCCACGGCTCCATGGATATCACCGGCACAGATACGGCTCTCGCTCAGATTGTCGCCGAAATCTTAACCCTTCCTTATGAGGAGGTCACAATCTCGCGCGGCGACACCAATTCAGCACCCTATGCCACCGGCTCCGGCGGCAGTGTTGTTACCTTCACAATGGGCAATACCGCCAAACTCGCCGCAGAGGATACGCGGAGACGCCTCCTCGAACTTGCCGCTGAACGGTTGAACACTGACGTTGAATCCCTCGAACTCAAAGATGGTAAGGTTTCAACCATCGAGGCTGATCCACCGAAGTCAATCGGATTCGGTGAATTGGCAGCATACAGCCTCTCGACAACGGGTGGTCCCATCGTCGGCAAAGGTTCCTTCGCACGAAAGCCTTCGACACCTGCCCTCGCCGCACAAATCGCCAAGGTCGAGATTGACCCAGAGACTGGCAGAATCAAGGTGCTGAAGATGGCAGCCTCACAGGATGTCGGCTTCGCTATCAACCCGATGGCGGTTGAAGGACAGATTGAAGGCGGCGCGGTGCAAGGCTACGCTTGGGCGACCATGGAGGAGATGCAGTATAATGAGGAAGGCAACGTGAATCCGGGCTTCGTCGATTATCGCGTGCCGACTACCGCGGACTTGCCCACCGTTGAGTCCGTTATCGTTGAAGTGGAAGCGCCCGACGGACCATTCGGCGCGAAGGGTGTCGGTGAACCACCAATCACCCCAACGTTGGCAACGATGGCAAATGCCGTCGCCGATGCGGTTGGCATCCGAATCACCGAACTCCCGATGAAACCGGAGAAGGTTGTTGATGCGTTGCACAGCAACGGGAAGTAAAAATAGAACCGGTAGGAGCATAACACAACCTGCTTCTACCGGTTTTTTATGCGCTGATGTTAAGAAATTATACAATAGAAATCGTAGGCGGGGCATCTTGCCCCGCCCGAAGAATTAAATGACCTTGGGGAGGGGTGCCCTCCCCTTCACACTTCTTAGGTTCAATCAAAACGAAAAGATGGCTATCCAGTGGCATCCGCTGCTCGCTCAATTTCTCCGGCAATCCCTGAGCGACCAAATCCAGATACAGGACTCGATTCCGCTTGGACAAATGCCGCTTGAAATGGATCTGCTGTTTCAACCGAGCGTACCAATTCAATCGCTTCCATACCCGTATAACCATCTTGGACAACCAACAATCGGAGAGTTCAAAGGGACAGGGGATACGGCAAATTGGACTACTGTCGCTCAAATCGAAAGCTACGCTTGCTTATACCAGATGCAGCAGAGAATTATTGACCGGAACCAAATCACACTGTGGGTCATTGCCAGCAAATTTGCCGGTAATTTTCCGCTCTACATCGACGACTTGATACCAATTGGCCCGGGAGTTCAGCGCGGTACACTCGCCCACTTCCCCATCTACCAAATTGACCTCGCAACCCTCCCAATTACGCCAGCAACCCTTCCGTTGTTGATGGTTTACAAAGGTGACCTAGCGCGTGAAAGGGAAATTGTACGGTCTTTGGTTGAACATTATCATGAACTGGGTGAGATGAGAAACTTCATCAGTATCTTGCATCCCCAAGCTATCAAGGAGGTATTAGCAGAAATGAATCTCGAAAGCCTACGCGGTTTTGACCTTGACCTGCCTGCCATTTTAGAACTGTTTCCACCGGAAGAAGTTATCCAGCACCTCAATACTTCCGATTTGGTAAAATTTCTCGCAGCCACGCTCAGTGAGCAAGAGCGCGAAGCATTTATTGAGCAGTTGCGGCAGCTAAATGAAAAGGACAATTGAAGGTCCTGGGAAAATGAGTCATTTCGTCGGCACCTTGCACCCTCAAGGAGATATTAGCAGAAATGAATCTCGAAAGCCTACGCGGTTTTGACCTTGACCTGCCTGCCATTTTAGAACTATTCCCACCCGAAAAGGTTATCAAAATCATCGGATTGGAGAAATTCATTGAGACCATCGGAGCGGAAACAGTTATCCAGCACCTCAACACTTCCGATTTAGTAAAACTTCTCGCAGCCACTCTCAGCGACCAAGAGCGCGAGGCATTTATTGAGCAGTTGCGGCAGCTAAATGAGAATGACAATTGGAACCCTTGGGAAAATCTACAATTTCCAAAGCACCTAGTGCAGAGTATGTGCCCGATCTGAATTCAATGATGATTCAAAACTGGATTGATATGGCGCATGCGGCGGATGATGGTTCTCCTGCCTTTCAGCTCGGTATCACCAACCTTGAGCACCTTCTGACTGCGATGGTCCCCGACAAAACCGCCTTGCTCACAAACTATCCCAACCCGTTTAACCCGGAAACATGGATTTCCTATCACCTTGCCCACGATGCCGATGTAACGCTTACTATCTATGACATAAAAGGTGCAGTGGTACGCCGGTTAGAGCTCGGACATCAGAGGGCAGGGTATTACACGGATCGGAGTCGGGCAGTGTATTGGAATGGATACAACCACTTAGGTGAACCAGTGGGAAGCGGTGTCTATTTCTACCAGTTGGAGGCGGGTGATTTTTCCGCAACCCGCAAAATGCTCATCCTAAAGTAGGTCGATTTTCCAAAATCGACATTTTGGTGCTGAGACGAGGCCACAAATATTCCCATTTGTGCAATTTCGCGGGTAAAATGGGGAATTTTCTAGAATTTAGGACTTATGCAGCGCGTTCATAAGTCCCCCTGATAAGGGGGATTTAGGGGGTTACAAATAAAAAACTCGCTCCGCGTGCTAAATTTGTGTAAGTCGTGGAATTGTATAATTGGATGTAGTTGCCTGATTCATCAGGCATTAATCAACGGTTGAAAGAAAGTGAAGCTCCATGAAGAAAAATTGGCTGAAATCGGCAGGCGTTTGTGTCCTATTGGTAGTTATTACCATTGGTCTTAGTGCTTGTGCGCGAGGGCCCGCTTCAGAGCCGGAGTTATCCACCTCGCCTGTGATTGTGGACTTAGGGAAATCCTCTGTTTTCTTGATCAATGCTGAGGATATCCACGACAAACATGGCGATGTGTACCGTACAGCTCGCGGATTATGGGGAGGGCTTGCTGCAAACTTTATAGAATATCGCACGGGCTCACAGAAGGACAGAATATTTAATCTGTACCATGAATTTGAAAACGCCCCTCGCCGAGAGGACAGATACATAATCCTTGAGGGGGAACGGTTTTACCTGCACCGACGGCTGCCGATTCCTATCGTAGTCCTAGGTGGATCTGAAGGTTACGACAGAGACGGTAATGGATTTCACTGGGTAACCAAGTATCCCTACGGTCTCCCAAAAACGGGCATAGTATACGACTCCGGCCCCCATCGAGGGGAGTTCTTTCCGGTGTACCATGATCGGGGAGATATCAACTCACCCTGGCAGGAACGGGTAAAATATGAATACATTGAAGTTGACAGCGGGCGTTACTACCTACACAGCTACATGGACAAAAACGGTGATTTGTATGCCAACTATTCGACCCCCAGCGATGGCACCGTAAAACGCTACAGAAAATATCTCACCGGTTCACAGAAGGACGAGCTCTTACCGGTGAACTTTGACAATGATAAGGGGACTTACTCCGTCATCGTTGACGGGCAGAAAGAATACCTGTCCAGCTTAATTGACAAAAACGGCGATTCGTATGTCTATCTTCCGGACATGGAAATTGAGGGCATTTGGATCGACACCATCCGATATAGCACCGGCCCACACGCGGGCAAGGAGTTTGAAGTCTACTACGATAACCACTACTCTGAGACGGAGGGGTACATACAAATTGACGGGTGGAAGTTCTACCCATACCGTCCCCCACCCGCAGACCTCGTCCGTGATTAGTGGTCGCTGTGTGGGTTTGTATGGCGTTGGATGGCACTCTCTGGTGCGTTATCCTCTCTCGGACGCCTGTGTATTTTTCCTTTAAGAGGATTGCTCATCGCGCAAAATACGGCGCATAATTTTATTAGAGGCAGTTCGAGGCAGGGCATCGACGACAACGACATCGTGAATCCGAAAGAGCGGATTGAGATGCTCCCGGATCGCCGATTGTAGAGAACTAGTCAGCGAACCGGTATCTGCTCCCGGCAGCAGCACCGCATAAATGACCAGTTGGCTGGGACCACCATCCGATGGGGACACCGCAATCGCTGCAACCTCTCGAATACCGCTCACAGCGTTGAGGACCCCCTCAATCTCCGCCGAGCTGACCTTGATGCCACCGAGATTCATCGTATCATCCACGCGCCCATGGATGCGGTAGTAGCCATCGTTCAATCGTTCCACCCCGTCCCCATGACGACGGAGAGGAGGCATCTTGGGCAGCTGAGGAGTTCCCTCAAAGTACACCTCGTAGTGGTCTTTATTTAACAATTCGGTGGAAAGTCCAACGGAAGGCGGAATAACAAAAACCTCTCCATTATCCGTTGGTTGACCTTCCTCATCACAAATAACTATATCCAATCCCAAGGCGGGGGTTGTAAAGGTCGCTGGGGCGGCAGGCTGGACAGTCGTGCCGGTCAGATAGCCACCGCCTATCTCTGTTCCGCCACAATACTCGATAATTGGACGGTAGCCCGCGGTAGACATCAGAAACAGCATATCTTCCGTGTTAGAACACTCACCTGTGGAGCTGAAGGCTTTGATAGTCTGCCAATCAAGCCCTTTCATACAATCCTTATTTTTCCAAGCCCTCACTATACTTGGTACGACACCGAGCATTGTAACACGAGCGTTCTGCACAAACTCGCCAAATTCCCTTTCCGTTGCGGGGCCATCGTATAACGCAATCGTACCCTGGTTGATCAAACTCGCGTAGATGAGCCACGGCCCCATCATCCACCCAAGGTTCGTGGGCCAAGCTAACACATCTCCGCGCTGAATATCGTGATGTAGGTACGCATCCGCAGCACATTTAATCGGCGTGGTTTGTGTCCACGGAATCGCTTTGGGCTCTCCGGTCGTTCCCGAAGAAAACAAAATATTCGTGTGATCGTGTGGATCGCAACCAGCTGCATCAAACTGATCACTATCGCTGAGGAACTCCTCCCAAGTCAGATCGCCGTTTCGCAATTCAATCGGAGGTTCTTCCCCACGGGAAAGCACAATCGCTTTTGGCGCGTTAGCGTCAACCACCCTTGCATATAACGGCAATTGTCTTCCAGCACGGCGGATATAATCCTGCGTAAAAATCCCCTTCGCGTTTGCAATACGCAGACGCATCTCTATCTCATCTGGTGCAAAACTATCCGCAATCGCAATCACGACGCAACCCGCTTTGATGATACCGAGATAGGCTGCGACCGATTCGGGGTGCATTGACATATTTACGGCGATAGGGTCGCCCGGCTGGAAGCCAGCGTTCATCAAACTGTTGGCAACCCGATTGATCAGTGCGTTGAGCTCACCGTAAGTCATCGTCGAAAGTGCTGACCCCTCTGACTGAAACACAATCGCCGTAGCATTACTTGGCGCGTTAAAGCAGCTTTCGACGATGTTAAGCCGTGCATCCACAAGCCACTTTGGAAATTCATCCCCCTTAGACACATCCACCACTTGACTAAATTTCCGATGGAATTGGATCCCAAGCCACTCAATTATCAATTCCCAAAAATCGGCGCGATGGTGCACCGACCACGAATGGAGTGCCCCGTAAGAATCGAGATTTAGCTCACGCATAACCGCCGCAATATTTGTTTTCTCAATTTCATCTTTAGCTGGAAACCAAGCGGGGGCAGCTACACCCTCCCAGTCAGCAAAAACTGTATCATAAAGAAGTTGATGAAGTGTGAATGGGTGGTCAGGGGTTAAAACAGTTTGCGAAATTTTCCCCCAACACGCTGCGGCGGACAGCGATTCAAGTAGCGGATTGACGCGCTCTATCAGACAATCTGATGTCGATTTATCCAACCCACATTCGATGAGGTTTTCACGGGTCAGTTTCTTTGTCACCACAGGCGATTTCCCCCTCCGTTTACTTTTCTCCCAACGCAGCTAACGCCGCCCTGCCGATCGGGACAACCCCAAATTCTCTACCTGCCTCTATCAGGGTATCCCAGATATAGGGGCCCAATGACTGGGGACCAATGATGGAAAATGCCGGCAATTCACCGATGTCGCAGCGAATAATCAGCTGCGTTGTCTTAGCAAGACTGCTCTGTTTCGCCGTTTTGTTTGGGAATACCGAAGGATGGAAATCCAATCCGCATACCTTACTCAAAAGTGCTTGACTATCAGGACCAATCACCCGGATCTCCGCTCGTCCGTGCGTTATGTCGGTGACCGTGACAAACTGTTCAGATGTTTTTAATGTGGTCGTCAACTTTCTCTGTGTGCGAACCTCTCTGCCGGGTGGTGTACTAATAAAAAAGAGATCATTTCGTAACCGATAGATGCCATCGCGTCCTTCGTTAATCTTGAGGGTGCCGAAATCGAAGGTATCCATCAACACAGATTCTGCTTGATCTCCTTCAAGCAGCAGTTTCCCATTCGGTGTTTCATCAGCGAAGGCAAGCCGTTCTCGCGCGGCGGCAATTTCCGCTTCCGATGTCGTATAAACCTCTGGGATACGCCAGCCACGCTGTTCGGTGAAAGTCGCGCCCAAGCGTTGAGCGGTAGAGTGTAAAGGGGTCAATTTGACGGGTGTTTTGGAGGTGCTCACATGCGTAACCTTTCTCCATCGGGGTCATAAAAGGCACCGTGATGGACACGCGCCTCTGCTAGATGCCCGTCCATACGAATTGTGAAGGAGGCACCGTTCTGAGATGCTATATCTGGCGGCAGCCAACAGAGTCCGATTGACTCCTCAAGAGTCGGACTGAATCGACTGGAGGTGACCCAACCAATAATTTTCAACTGTCCATCTGCCTTGGACTCAACAATCTGTAGCCCTTCATCGGGAACAACACCAGGTTCAACCATCTTGAAGCCTACCAGAAGCTGCTTCGGTCCTTCAGCAGAGATTCGCATCAGTGAAGGTTTCCCTAGAAAATCGGGTTTGTTCAATTTGACCGCCCACGCCATATTGGCGGAGAGCGGATCGGACATCGCATCGGTATCCTGTCCGACGATAATATGCCCCTTCTCCAATCGCAATATGCGCTGTGCCTCCACACCAAACGGAGCAATGCCAAACTCTTTTCCCGCGTCCATCAACGCTTCCCAGACGTGCACCGCATAACCAGACGGACAGTGAACTTCGTAGGAGAGCTCACCGGTAAAACCAAGACGCAGCAACCGACACGGTACATCCGCAATCCTAGCAGAACGGATGCACATATATGGGAAGGCTTTGTTCGTAAGGTATCGCTTTGTTAATTTTTCTAATACCGCCCGCGATTGGGGACCCGCCAAGTTGAAAGCAGAATAGGTGTCTGTCAGATCAGTCAGGTGGATACCTTCTCCCCACCCTGATTGCAACCACCATTGCAACCACTCAAAAACTGTTGTTGCGCCGGTAGAGGTGGTGGTCATATACCACGTTTTGTCCTGCAGATGTGCACAGACTCCGTCGTTTAGCACCACACCCTCATCATTGCACATCACACCGTAGCGCACCCGTCCCACACGGAGATTTTGCCACTGGTTGGTATAGATCCGTTCAAGCAATTCGGGTACTCCAGGACCGGTAAGCTGTAGTTTCCCCAACGGACTCACGTCGATCAGACCGACCCGTTCACGAACGCATATCGCTTCTGCCGCTGGATCGCCGTAGTGGTTTGGACGCAGCCATAGCCCCGCGACCATCATGTTCGCACCGTGGTCGAGGTGCCATTGATGAACCGGGGTTGTCTGTACCGGTTCCATGTTCTGTCCCGCCAGAGCCCCTAGCGTCACCGGTGTAGTGGGAGGTCTAGCGGTCGTCGTACCGGTCTCCTGTACCGTCCATCCGTTAGCACGGGCACAGAGGTGGATGGTGTTCATCGAACACATCGCACCCTGACAGGGGCCCATTGAGATGGTACTGTATCGTTTAAGCAATTCAACGCTGTCGTACCCCTCCGCAATCGCCGTTTCTACATCTTCGTCGGTGACATCTTCGCAATAACACACGAATCCCTTCTTTTTGCCGGGCACGCATACCCGCTCGGAGGTGCGGCGCGGTTCCGAAACGCCGGACGACTGTGCTGTTGATTCATCGAATTCGCCAAAACCTGCGAAGGCAGCTGCATTCGATCCAATCCGTTGTGCTTCGGCAATCTGTGAATCAATGGCATGTGTTCCCGCCGCTCGTCCTACCACATAAATACCGGGTGGAGTGGACACCGGTAGGATTTCCGTGCGATCTTCATGATATTCCGATTTTCCGCCCGCCATATACGAAAGTTCAGTAGCAGGTGTCCAACCCATACTCGTCGCGATAAGATCGCACTGCAACGATTGTGCTGTCGCAGGGATAATTTCGCCTCGTCCGTCAAGGCGCGCAATCCTTGCCCCTCTTACTGCATTTGAACCGAGAGCCTCAAGGATGGTGTGCCGATAAAACACCGGGATGCCAGCATTCGTCAATCCATCCCGATATGGACTGAAACAAGCGTTGGGCTCACGTTCGTCCACGATCGCTGCCACATTCACCCCCGACGACTGAAGGTCGGCGGCGACATCCCAGCCATCCTCGTTGGCAGTTACAATCACAACCTGTCCGCCGGGCAGAACACCAAAAAGGTGAAGCAGACGCTGCACGGCACTCCCCAACATAACACCCGGCAAATCGTTGTTGTCGAAAATAAGCGGCGTTTCATAGGCACCGGTCGCCACAACCATCGATTTCGTCCGTATTTTGAACAGACGCGCTGCTTTCACGGCACAAAGCCAGTTGTCCTGATACCAACCCAGAACACTGGTATCACTGAAAACCGTGATATTCGGTTGCCGATCAACTGCTTCTAATAACTCCGGTAACTCTTTGGACGCTTGTCCCGACTCGTCGGAATCCTCGGAACGGGACGTGCTCGAGGGAGATTCCAGAGGTACAGTGAAGCGGAGATGCCCTCCGAGGGCTGGATTCTCGTCGAAAAGCAGCACCTGTGCACCGGCTTCGGCTGCACTCAATGCCCCACTAATCCCCGCCGGTCCACCACCGACCACGACGACATCGGTATGCAGATATTGCTTGTCAAACTCGCCTAGAGGCGTATCCAGATTAACCTCACCCAAACCAGCAGCATGGCGCAACGTATGTTCGTAGAGGGGCCACAGTTTTTGGGGACGGATAAAAGTCTTGTAGTAAAAACCAACCGGCATAAAACGAGATCCCAGTTGGGTCAGCGAAAGTAGATCGCGATTGAGCGAGGGCCATACGTTCTGCGCTCGGACATCCATCCCCGCTTCGACCGGTCTGGTACATGCACGGACGTTTGGTTCATCTCCAATCTGTACCAGACAGTTGGGGCAATGTCCAGCGCAACAGAGCAGCCCACGCGGACGATGGTACTTGAACGAGCGGCTCAAGACCTTAACACCCGCCGCGGTTAGGGCTGATGCAACAGTGTCGCCGGGATGGGCAGTATACTCCACACCATCAAAAGTAAATCGGATGGTGGTAGTGCGATCAATCACCTCTCCTTGCTTCGGACGGAGTCGATTTGGTGGTGTTGTTGGTGTATCTTCCTGGGTTAGCATTGATTCTCCATTTATCATACCTCATAGAAGTGACGAAATCGGTAGAAATTTAATCACGTTTCACGCATCACGTTTTACGTAGGGGTAGGTCTTTATCACCTCATTAGTCCGTGTGTGCCGTTCAGCCAGAAACCATAGACCACAGCCGGCGTTATGATGCCACCACTCCGTTTGTACATCCATGACGTTATTACGCATGTAAAGATAGTTTGCCCATTCTGCATTGCTGAGAGCTGAGGGGTCTTGGGGACGCGAACCGAGCTCACCACCAAAACGAAATTCACTCACATTTCGATCCCTACAGTTGGGACAAGTTAATAGCAACATCTTGACCTCCATAGGAAACCGAGTTTTTTCGTGAAAACTCGGTTTCTATTGCACAATTTCTTAACATGGACCAAGTTTTTTAATTGCATTGAGCCAAAAATTTTTTAATATTTTTTCTTTGTGGTCCTTACGGCTTCGCGCCCTTGCGTTAAAAATAAAAGTGTCCTATTAGTGCCCCACCGCCGCCGCACCTTTCTCACCGACCAGTTCATTTTCCTCAAAACGTGATAGACGGAACGGAGCGATGAGGGTTGGGGTCTTACCGGTGGCGATTAATTCTGCCAGAGTTTTGCCGGCGATGGGGGATGCCTTGAATCCATAGGTGCCCCAACCGACATCTATCAGAAATCCATTGACAGGTGTGAACCCCATGATTGGGCTATAGTCGGGAGGCATTTCGCAAATACCAGCCCACTGACGCAGGATACGAACATGACTCAGAGAGGGGAATAGTTCGAGAACATGCCCCGCGATACCTTCCAAAAATGTGAGAGAACCCGCCATCGAATAGGAAGAAAAGGGATCTACGCTTGCCCCCATTACTAACTCTCCCCGATCGGTCTGACTGATGTAGACATGCAGGCTACCGGAAACAACCACCACATCTAGAAAAGGCTTGAGCGGTTCAGTCACGCAGGCTTGCAAGGGGATAGTGGTCAGCGGCAGATTAATCCCCACCATCCCCGTGATTGTCGAAGCCCAACCGGCAGTTGCATTGAGCACTGTCCCGGTTTTGATGTGACCGCGAGTCGTTTCCACGCCGGTCACTTTCCGGTCCTTGACCTTGATCCCGGTTACCTCTGTATTTTGGTGGATGTGGACACCGCGCACGTCCGCTTGATGGGCATAACCCCAAACGACCGCATCGTGGCGAATGATACCGCCGGGCGGATGGTAGAGTGCCGCCAAAATGGGGTAACGAGGATGGTCACTTACATCGAGATAGGGGCAGAGACTTTTGATTTCATCGGGAAAAATTAGGCGCGAATCAACGCCTTCAATCTGGTTGACCTCTGCCCGCCGCCGCATGGTATTGACTCCGCCATCGGTATGCGCGAGAGTTAGGTGGCCCCGTTGGCTGAACATCACATTAAAATTGAGTTCAGCCGACAGTTGTTCGTAGAGTTTGACGCTCTCGTCGTAAAAGCGTACACCTTCTGGGGTGAGGTAGTTGCTACGGATGATTGCGGTATTGCGACCGCTGCCGCCCGCACCGATGTAGCTTTTTTCTAGCACCGCCACATCGGTGATGCCGTGTTCGTTGGCGAGATAGTAGGCACAGGCAAGTCCGTGTGCACCCCCGCCGATAATAACGACATCGTACTGTTCTTTCAACTCATGTGAATGCCACATTCTCGGCGGCGGTCGATTGTCGTTGAGGGCTTGTCGAATAAGTTGGATTGACATCTGTTTTCCGTAGGTAGAATCCTGACGGGAGGGCGTGATGGGTTGGCTTCACTGCAACTCGTCTCGGTTACCTGATCTCCCCTTTCCGCGATCGTTCCTGTAACTCATAAAGGGACGCACTTCTTTCCTTGTAGTGAGGAATAGGAAAATCCTTCATCGTAAAGCGTGCCATCTGCGCCCGATGCCCACGTACCAATCGTGTATGTGTCTCCACATGGCTCGTCATCTCCCCGTAGTAGATGGGGAAAGCATCAGCGGCACGGTAACTGAGAATCAGCGTGCGTCGAGGACGATTTGAACGGTTGGTAATTGAGGCGTGTGGGGTCATACAGTGCATAAAGACCACTGTGCCAGCCTTGCCTTCAACCAATACCGCCTCTGAGCTATCAACTGCTTCTGTCGCTCTACCTTGAAAGTACCCTTCACGCGTATGGGCAAGCAGATCTCCTTCGTGCCGACCGGGTAACATCTGTAGACAGCCGTTGTCTGCGTCGGCATCATCGAGGTAAAACAGCGCAGCGAGCGAGTCTCGGTTTGTCAGCGGATAGTAGGAGAGGTCTTGATGCCATTCCACGACCGAACCGATTTCGGGCGGTTTCATATTGAGTTTGCTATAGTGATACAGGAGATTAGGACCTATCAAACCCTCCACAGCGTCCAGCAATTTTTCGGACTCAGATAACCTCCTGAAGGGTGGGTAATAACTGCACGGTTCATAAAGTCGGCGCACTTTTGTCCCGTCTGGTGGTTGATTTGGCTCCATTTCCATCCGCTTGTCGTCGTGGTTTGCGAACGTGTTACCGCCGATAATCTTCTCGGTTTCAGCGAGCAACTGGGCGACTTCGGCCGGGGTCAAAAAATTTGGGCAGACGGTGTATCCGTCCTGATAATATTCAGTTATTTGAGTGTTGTTTAACATCACTGCCTCCTGTTCGACGCGAATAATATGGGGCATCTGTATTTTGCCTGTACCTGCTGGAATTGGCCATCACGCCACATAGTCCACATAAATCGGGCTGCTCCAAGCCATCTCCATGTCCGTCTGAACGACCCGTATCCAGTAAGGATTGATGCCGGGGTTTGGCGATGGGTCAGCAAATGAGAATTTAACCTCGCTAGCCTCCTGTGGTGTGGGTGCCAATGATACCGTCACCCGCCGATTTAATCCACCGATTTCCATCGTCACAGGACCTTTCTTCAGTTCAGTCAGATTGATATTGAACGCCACTTTCTCCGCCGGGGCGTACGACATCCGCCTAGGGGGATTGATTCCGCTTTCTCCGTAAAGTGGTCCCGTAATTAGCGAGGTGTTTACCACCAACTCTAGTTCTCCATCGTTTTCTCCAACCAAATCCAAGATTATACCGCTTCGGTAGCCACAGGTCACCGAATACCAGCGCAAGCCATAATCTTCCACGTCGAACACCCGAGAGCGTGGACTATCGAACCGAATCTTATCTACGTTTGCAACGCGACGACCCGCGATCCGCAATCTCCCTTCCCAGATTACCCCTGAATAACTACTTTTGCGACTGGCACCTTCCCAGAGAATACGTACACGGTTGTTGTCTACACTGCAATCCGCGGGGTGACTATAAATGGGTTCTAGTCCCCGAAATAGTTCCACCGATTCAAACGGTGCCGTGCCAGCGATGAACGCGGAAATCTGCGGTTTTTCCGATGTAGTGAATTCTGCTCCCATTGAATGTCCTGCCGCTTCGGTGTGCATCAAAATACGGGCTCCCGTTGTTGCGTAGATGCGTCTATCTTTATACGCCGAAAGCACCTCCGAAATCGTCAATTTGGGCGCATATACAGCTGCCAACCCGGCTTTGGCGTAGCGTCGGTGCTGAAAGCCCGGTGTGTCGTTTCCGGGACGGCCATTATGACTGTCGCTGCCGCCGAAAAAGCCCATTTTGTAATTCCGCTCAAGTGCCTCCTGCAAAATCCACTCGAACGTCCCATGGTCGGACGTAACCTCCACTGCTGGCTCCAATGCAGGATCATGGTAGGTCAAATCCGAGTGCTCACCGCCGACGTGAGCAGTAATCACTGCGTCGGAATTCCGGAAAGCCTCGTAGACATCTTGAATGTGATACAGATCCGTATCAGCGTCCGACTTGTCTTCCAGTCCTGTGTGATCGGAACGCCGAATGGGTTGGTCATGTCGCCGGAAATACACGTTGTGATGCCCGCCCCGGCTCGTATTGGCTGACCATTCGTAACCGGGCAATGCCACAAACCGCCCGGGTTGATCGTAGAGGCGTTCTGCCGCCTGTTGCAACACCCAGTCCCGCTTGGACAGCACATGATCGTTCCGTTGATAGCCTGCAAAGTGGATTGCGGCGACATCCCGCGCGTACTGAAAGAAATCTGAAATCTTCTCCGCCATCGCTATCTGTCCGCCGTGAGAATCGCCCCAGTAAAGATCATAGCGAGGCTTAGTTTCTTGGCACAACGTTGGATTACTTTGTGCAGTCAGCCCTTCCTTGTCATCAACCACGGTCAGTCGGTGAATTCCTGTCTGAGTAACAGTACACCCGTCAATCCACTGTACCCCTTTATCTGCTGCGCCAAAAGTTAATCGTTCCGTTGGTACCCTCACATTCCCTGACTGGATTGCTACTGTCCCCCGGTACGCCGTGGCGGGATTTCCCCAGGCATCCTCTGCCCTGATCTGGATCTGGAACTTTTCTCCTGCGAGGACCATTGACGGTACGGTTACTACCAGTTTTTCCGCCCTCCCACCGACGATACTCAAGTACGGCGGCTCCGGCAGCGTCACGATGTTCCCATCGCCGGCAATGTCCACATCCACCCAGAAATAGTGTCGTGCCTCCTGAAACGTCTGTGAACGGAAGCCCGGTCCGTCCTCGTTCCGATCCCCGTAGGTCACAACCACCTGCTCACCCGGTTGAAGGGCGCGACCGTTCACTACCAACGTTACCGAAAGCACGCTCTGTACTAGCACACCTATCCGCGCGGCTTGCGGTGCTTCTATCGTCAGGTAGTCTGCACCTGCCGGATCGTCCATCTGTGGTGTCGCCCGATCCGAATCCGAATCAGTGTAAATCCTTATCCGCCCACCCGGTGCTATCCCCTTTTTACCTGCGGTATAAGTCAGCGTCCATGTCCCGTAGCTACCCGCCACCACTTCGTCCTGCGGATTAAGGTCCACTTTACCATACAGTTGATGGATGCTTGTATTAGACATGTTCAATCGTTCTGAGGCATTCATTTTGAAGACCGGATTTCTCTCATCCACGAGGAACACCACTTGTTTTTTAGCCATTAAGAGTTACTCCTTATCAACCCTCGCTGCTAGGAATCTCAATTAGGTAGGGGGACATCATCCTTATATCACAATTTGTTCGGAGCGTCAACAGAAAAGCATTATGCGTTATATGTTTTTGTGTTCTACTTTTGGGGCAGATATGCTATCATGTTATCCTACTAACCGAATATGTTCTGACCTATACGCATAACCGTAGGGTGGGCATCTTGCCTGACTCTAACTACTCAGTAGGGAACGCAGATCTGCGTTCCGTTTCTTCTTACGCACTACGTATTATGCTTCATTAGCTCCAGTGAACTCACGACTAGCACTTGCGTTATCCGGCTAACAATCTAATCTCACGCTTAGTATACGAAGGTAAGGAGTCTTTCATGTCAAATCAACCAAAAATTGAAGATAGTGGATCTCAAATCAGAATCACCGCGCTACACGCCTTCCCCATGGGCGTCAAAGCCTATGTCAAAATCGAGACCAATATGGGAGTCACCGGTTGGGGCGAAATTAACAACATGGAGAACAATGTCACCTGTCGCCTCGCAGAATCGCTCTCGGAACTCATCATCGGTGAAAACCCGACTCGTATCGAGCATCACTGGCAACGACTGTTTCGCGCCCACCGCAATATCCGCGGCGGCGGATTGATGGTGCATACCATCTCCGCAATTGATATGGCGTTGTGGGACATCGCCGGTAAACTCTGGAATGTTCCCGTCTACCGACTACTCGGTGGTCCCTGCCGCGACAAGATATGGAAATATCCAAGTCCCAAAGCTATCAAAACAGGTCCCGGTGGTTCCAAACCGTTCGCTGGAACACCTGTAGAGATCGAAGAGTTAGTCCAGAAGGTGCGAGACGCACGCGAACAGGTCGGTCCCGACGGGGCTGTGATGTTCGACGCTCACAGTTGCCTACCACCCCCTATCGTGAAACAGTTTGCAAGCTACCTTAAAGCCGATGACCTACTCTTCTTAGAAGAAGCGTGGGTCCCCGGTAACATTGAAGTGATGCGGAAGATCCGCGAATCGGTCCCCGTTCCACTCGCAACAGGAGAGCGCGACCGCACTATCTGGGAAGTCCGTGAAATCCTCGAAGCACAGGTGATTGACATTCTTCAACCTGACTGCGGACATGGCGGCGGCATCAGCCAAATGAGGAAGGTAGCAGCCTTTGCAGAGGCACATCACGTACCGATTGCACCACACTGTACAATGTCCCATCTCGGCTTGACCGCCAGTCTGCATGTAGCAGCATCCGTCCCATTTTTCTTAATACATGAAGGCTACGAAGGTGTCTTGCCAGAAAGCGTAGCGCGGAAAACATGGGAGATGGACGAAGAAGGCTACGTGTCGCTGCCAGAAGGCCCCGGTTTGGGCGTTGAAGTTGATGAGGCATCGGTGATTGAGACCGGAAAAGACACGGAGCGTAGGTTCACTTGGCCCGACAGTCGATTGAAAGATGGCTCAGTCGCAGATTATTAGATGCAACTGAATCCTTAAGAGGTGCGCTATGAAAATAACTTCAGTTGAGAGCTTTCGGGTTGAAGTTCCGATATCTGAGGAGGAACGGCAGAAGAGGTACTACAATTCTTCGGCAATTACAAGAATCCGTACCGATGAAGGGATCACAGGGTACGGATTTGAGCCAGTGGATGTTGATGTTGTCAGCCAACTCCTGGTAGGGAAAGATCCGTTTCAGATTGAGGGACACCTCGAAGCCGGTTTGAATCAATGGTTTGGCGCAGAAAACGCGCTGTGGGACATCGTGGGCAAAGCCGCAGGTCTCCCCCTGCACAAGCTAATGGGCTCCTATCGCCATGAGATTCCCCTGTACCTCACCTGTGTGTGGCCCGGGGCCGCGGATCAGACCGACGTAACGCCACAACAACAGGCGGAAGATGTTCTGCGATATTCAGAACAAGGGTGGCAAGCTGTCAAAATTCGCATTTTTCGACCAGACCTGATGGACGATGTCGAAGCTATCCGGTTAATTCGTGAACGGGTCGGTGGACGCGATAAAATAGAAGTAATGGTGGATAGAACAGGGGAATACTCAGGGTCCACTTGGGACTATGACACCGCCCTCCGCGCCGCTAGGGCGTTGGAAGAAGTTGATGCTACTTGGCTAGAAGAACCGTTCACTCGCGGCGACATACACCTGCACGCCCGGCTGCGAGCAGAAACGGACATCGCCATCACCGGTGGAGAGCATCAACCAGATGAGGTATATCGGGGATATGTTCAAGGCGAAGCGTTTGATATTGTCCAACCCCACTGTGCCAATCTAATCACCACGCTAAAAAAGGTCGCAAGTATGGCTGAGATGTTTGGCATGGAATGTATTTTTCACGGTTCGCACGGGATGGATCTAATCTATTCGCTGCAAGTTGCTGCAACCATCCGCACCTGCCGGATGCAAGAGTTGGTTTACACCACCCCGCCAATTCGCCCTGAGGACGCTTGGTCCCCTTTGAACAAACTCGTCAAATCCGATACGCTATACACGGTAAAAGATGGCTGCGTTCAAATCCCACAAGCACCGGGGATGGGGATAGAACTTGATGAGGAAGCGATTGAGCGGTATCGGGTTACTAGCTAATGAGCGTGAGCCAAGTGGTTTTCACTTTTCACGCATCACGTTTCACGTTCGTGGCGTTTTGTACTTATGTATTTTATTGCCCCATTCTTTGCACGTTAATCAGGAGGAATACCCGCAATGATGAATCGTTTCGGTTTTGATGTTTCAGGTCAGCCGATTGAGGATTTGATCCGCTGGGCATCGGAAAATAGTTTTCGGTACATTGATTTTCAAGCCGACTTGCCCCCGAATGAGATTGCCTCGTTCGACACGACTCGTGTCCGGGAGGTGCGAGATCTCTGCGAAACACACGGTATCGCCATCGGCATCCATCCATCGTCTGCAATAAATAACGCCGAGTATGTGCCTATCATGGCGGAAGCGGTCGACGAATACCTGTTTGCTAACCTCGACCTAGCCGCCCGACTCGGCTGCGGCTGGCTCATCGGACATGGAGGATATCATTTCGGTGATATTCCACGACGACGGGAAGTGGCGGTTGAACGGATGAAGCGATTGGTGGACAGGGCAGAGCAAGCAGACATCCCTATCTTCTTTGAGAACCACAACAAAGAACCCGAATATGCTGAAATCCACTACATCCCGCATAACGTCGAAGAGACGCATTGGTTCTTTGATGCTATTCAATCGCCGTACTTTAAGTGGGCGTTCAATGTTGCCCACGGACATCTTGTTCCCGAAGGTTGGGAAGGGTTCCTTGATGCATTTGGCGTGGAGAATATTGGGCAGGTACGCCTCAACGACAACACAGGCGATTATGAAATTCATCTTGTCCCCGGTGAGGGAACTATTGACTTTGAAGCGTTGTTTGCAAGACTGAAAGTGGACGGCTATTCCGGCTGGTTCAGCCTCGGTTTTGGCAATGACGCGGATAAAGTGCGGGTACGGGATTGGTTTGCCACTTTGGTGTGATGACTTCAAGCCTCATCTGCTCCGTTACTCTAATTTTTTTTCTTGACACTTAGGGGTCTGAATGCTAACATTTAGCCGTATTATATCTGAACGAATAATGGTCGGGGCGTAGCGCAGCCCGGAAGCGCGCTTGAATGGGGTTCAAGAGGTCGCTGGTTCAAATCCAGTCGCCCCGATTTTTGTGTAGAGAGGTAGTAGTGGATAACGCTAGCATCAATGTAGGGCTTCTTGGCTGGGGCACAGTCGGCACGGGTGTTTCCAAGATTTTGCTCAATCAGAACAATCTAATTCAACAGAACGCTGGGATTCAACTCCGTCTAATCAAAATTGCGAAACGTACATTACCCGCATCTCGCCCCGGAGTTGAGCTGGGGGCGGACTGTTTGACGACAAATCCCGCCGAGATCGTCGAGAACCCTGAAATCGATATAGTTGTAGAGTTGATGGGCGGGACAGATGAAGCGCGGTTCTTGGTTACTCAAGCGATTCGCAACGGCAAGCACGTTGTAACAGCGAACAAGGCGTTATTGGCAGCGCACGGATTTGAGCTCTTTCAACTTGCTGACAAGCACAACGTCAGTCTGAACTTCGAGGCGAGCGCAGCCGGGGGCATCCCGATAATCAAAACCCTACGGGAAAGTTTCGCCGCAAACCGCATCCACTCAATTTACGGCATCATCAACGGCACCTGTAACTACATCTTGACGGAGATGCACGAAAACGAAGTCGATTTTGACGAAGTGTTGAAAGATGCCCAAGCCAAAGGGTATGCTGAGGCAGATCCGACATTTGATGTTGAAGGGATTGATGCCGCACATAAGCTGACCCTCCTCACGTCCCTCGCTTACGGCTTTGCGATGCCGATGGATGGGGTTTACACGGAAGGTATCACACATATCACGCCCAATGAGATTCAGTATGCTCGCGAACTCGGATACGTGATTAAACTCCTCGCTATTGCAAAGCTCAATCAGGATAGGGTTGAAACCCGCGTCCATCCGACGTTGGTGCCCGTTCGCAGTATGCTCGCAAATGTTGGCGGTGCGTTCAACACGGTTTGTGTTATCGGCGATGCTGTTGGTCCAACTCTGTTCTATGGACAGGGGGCAGGTGAAATGCCAACAGCAAGTGCCGTTGTCGCAGATATTATAGATGCTGCAAAATCGATTCGCGGGGTGGTTAGGTCTCAAGTCCCGCGCGGTTGGCTTTCCGGATCACAAGCTGACATCTCTCTCTGTCCCATTGATGATGTTGAAACCCGTTACTACGTCCGCCTTGTTGTCCTAGATCGACCGGGGGTATTAGCACAGATTAGCAGTATTCTTGGAGAACACCGTATCAGTATTGCATCTGTTATCCAGAAGGAACGCCATGAAATTGACGATACCGCTTCAATTGTTATCGTAACGCACAAAGCAGTTGAGAAAAACATGCGGATGGCGATTCAAGAGATTGATATGCTTGATGTTGTTAAAGGAACAAGCCGACTGATCCGCATCGAAGAGGAAGTTGCATTCTAAGGAAATTGTAAGCGAATGATTTGGAAGGGTGTCATCCCTCACTACCGCGAATATCTACCGGTCACATCAGAGACCCCGATTATTACGCTCAAGGAAGGGAATACACCCCTCATTGAGGCGACCAGCTTAAATGAACTAATCGGTAACGACCTGTGCATCTACCTGAAATATGAAGGGCTAAATCCGACAAGCTCCTTCAAAGATCGGGGGATGACTGTTGCTATCTCCAAATCCGCTGAGGAGGGTGCCCAAGCGGTAATGTGTGCCTCAACTGGCAACACGTCGGCATCTGCCGCTGCCTACGCTGCGAAGGCGAAACTGAGATGTATTGTGCTCGTTCCAAAAGGAGAAATTGCCCTTGGGAAGTTAGCACAGGCGTTGATGCACGATGCAAAGGTGCTTGCAGTTGATGGAAATTTCGACAAAGCACTCCAGCTCGTGCGAGATATCACCAAAAAGCACCCGATTCATCTAGTGAATTCGCTTAACCCCTATCGCATTGAGGGACAGAAGACAGGCGCGTTTGAGGTCATTGACCATCTTGGCTTCGCGCCTGATTATCAGGTGATGCCTGTCGGCAATGCCGGGAATATTACCGCTTATTGGAAGGGATACAAAGAATATTACGACTGTGGCAAGGCAGAGAGTCTTCCCAAAATGCTTGGCTTTCAGGCATCTCGTGCGGCACCGATAGTCTTAGGACATGCTATTGAGGAACCGCAGACAGTTGCGAGCGCGATTAAGATAGGAAATCCCGCAAGTTGGCGGGCTGCGGAGGACGCGCGGGACGAATCGAAAGGATTAATCGGTTATGTGTCGGACGACGAAATTCTGCAAGCCTATCAGATGGTGGCGAGATTAGAGGGATTGTTCGTTGAACCTGCCTCTGCGGCTTCCGTTGCGGGCGTCATCAAATTGAATCGGGACGGATATTTCAAGCCGGGCTCAACAATCGTTTGCATCCTGACCGGACATGGCTTAAAGGATCCGGACACTGTGCTAGGAGAAATCGGCGGAGAGCCGATCACGGTGTCAGCGAGCGAAGATGCAATCTTGAAGAATGTCTATGAAGCGTAAGCGATTAGAGAAACCTCTGTCTGATGAACTATTGAACCAATGAACTATAGTGAATTCAAAAAATAAACAGACACTTTCGCCCTCCACCCGGTAGGCGCTGTTTCCAACTGCGCCGGTTTGGCGTGTCTCATTAATTCTAAAATCTACTATAATGACCCAAGAGGTTAGTAAGCGTGGGAATCATTGTCCAAAAATTTGGTGGGAGTTCTGTCGCGGATGCTACAAAGATTAAAAATGTTGCCAAGCGAATCGCACTGACACGCGAGGGTGGGCACGCTGTTGTTGTCGCTGTGTCTGCGATGGGAGACACAACCGATAACCTGATTCGTCTTGCCCATGAGATCTCAATAGATCCCCCGGAACGAGAACTCGATATGCTGCTGTCCACCGGTGAACAGGTCTCAATTGCTCTGTTAGCGATGGCGGTTTCAGAGCTTGGGCACCAAGCAATTTCCCTCACAGGCACGCAGGTCGGCATCATTACCAGTGGCTTTTATAGCAATGCACGAATTCAGAGCATCAACAAAGAACGCATCCTGTCGGAACTTGAGCGCGGAAGGATTGTTATACTGGCGGGTTTTCAGGGTGTTACTATTGATAACGAGATTACCACCCTTGGACGGGGTGCCTCCGATACTACTGCTGTTGCCATCGCCGCAACGTTGGAGGCTGACCGTTGCGATATTTATACGGATGTAGAGGGTGTTTACACAGCAGATCCACGGGTCGTTCCAAATGCCCGTAAGCATAATCAGATTACCCATGATGAGATGCTTGAGATGGCGAGGCTTGGTGCGAGGGTCTTGCACTCCCGATGTGTAGAGCTTGCGAAGAAATTTAATGTTCACCTTTGCGTCCGATCTAGCTTCAGTGAAGCCGAAGGCACAATGGTGGTAAAGGAAGATGAGATGATAGAAGAAGTTGTTGTCAGCGCGGTGACCTCCGATAAAGATCAAGCAAAGGTGTCGATGCTCGGTGTACCGGACAAACCGGGGATCGCGGCGCGTATCTTTCAGGCTGTTGCTGATGCCCACATCAGTATTGATATGGTCATTCAGACGACGAATCCGAAGGGTACAGCCGATATATCGTTTACAGTTACTGAGAAGGACCTACAGGCAACAATCAAAATTATCGAAGGACTCAAAAGCGAGATTGGTTTCACCAGCGTTAGCCCGGACAAAAACATTGCACAGGTATCGTTAGTCGGAATTGGGATGAAGAGCCACGTCGGTATCGCTGCGCGAATGTTCCAAGCCCTCGCTGATGTAAATATCAACATTCAGATGATCAGTTCTTCAGAAATCACAATCTCTTGTATCATTGATGAAAGTGAAACGGAACGGGCTGTGTGCACAATTCACGATCGATTTGAACTCGGAGGCACCTCTTCGTGAAAACGCTCGAATTCATTGTTAGAGAAATTTCTGACAACCAAATCACACGACATGAGGTTTCGGTCCCTCCGGCAGAAATTGACTTAACACTAGAAGAAGCACAGTTTGTTGAAAATATTCACGGAGATCTCCAACTCTCACGCCGATTGGAAGATGTTTACGTGAAAGGGAGTATTTCTGCATCGATTGAGGTCGAGTGTCGCTGCTGTGTTGAACCGTTTGCAACGACTGTTTCGGGGGAGATTGAAGCCCAATTTTATCCGACAGATGCCGCTACTCCCTCAGATCCATGGCAGGCGGATACCGGCGAGCGATATTATTTGGGAGATACAATTGATTTATCCGAGGAGGTCCGGCAAAGCCTCATACTCGAAATTCCCAATTGGCCCCTCTGTTCGGAGGAATGCAAGGGACTCTGTCCGAAATGTGGAGAAAACCTTAATATCGTTGACTGCGGTTGTCAGATTTCCGAAGAGAGCTCCTCTCCATTTGCTGCTTTGGCTGATCTATTAGATCAATCGGATCGCGCGCTTGAAAACTGATTTGTCTGATGCTAAAATACAAAATTTATACGATAATAAGGAGATAACTATGGCACATCCAAAACGTAGAACTTCAAAATCAAAAAAACGAATGCGACGAAGCCACCATGCACTTGGGGAAAAATTTGTTTCAACCTGTCCTCACTGTTCAGAAACAATCCTGTCTCATCGTGTTTGTCCGAGCTGTGGATACTATAACGGGCGAGTTGTGGTGAAAACGGCTGAAGAAGTCTAATCTAGCACTATAATCAGGTTCAATTTTGAGATTAAAGGACGGCTGAAACCGAAAAGGACGCTATCACAATGGCTCGACATGCAGCAATTACCGGAACAGGTTCATACCTGCCGGAGGACATTTTAACAAACTTTGATCTAGAAAAACGGGTTGATACTAGCGACGAATGGATTCGACAACGAACGGGAATTGTTGAGCGGCGTATCGCCGATCCCGATATGGCAACCTCGGATTTATGTATTCGAGCTGGGCGCCAAGCCATTAAAGCCGCTGATATTGATCCGCTCGACGTTGAAATGGTCATTGTTGGTACGGCGACCCCTGATACGTTTTTTCCTTCAACTGCATGTTATGTGCAACAAGGCATTGGGGCCAAAAATGCCTGTGCATTTGATCTATCAGCCGCTTGTGCAGGATTCATCTATGGACTTGACCTTGCCGACGGTATGATTCAGTCCGGACGTTATCAAACGATTCTAGTCATTGGTGGAGAAGTTTTTAATAAAATTCTCGATTGGGAAGACCGGAATACATGTGTTTTGTTCGGAGATGCGGCAGGTGCTGCTATCGTGCAGGGAACAGACGAAGCAAAGGGGATTCTAGCTTCTTATATTGGATCCGATGGCGATTATGCCGATACAGATCTGCTTGGGATGCCCGCCGGTGGCACGCGTCTGCCGGCAAGCCATGAAACCATTGATAACAGAATGCATTCGATTAAAATGCGCGGGCGAGAGGTATTCAAACTCGGCACCCGCATTATGCCAGAAGCCGCTCAACGTGCATTAGACATGGCAGGATTAACGGTCGATGACATCGATCTGCTTATCCCGCATCAGGCGAATATCCGCATCATTGAAGCTGTCGGAGAGCGGATTGGGATTGATCCCGAAAAAGTATATATCAATGTTGATAAGTACGGAAATACCTCTGCCGCCACTACGATTGTTGCGCTTGACGAAGCCCTACAGTCCGGACGAGTTAAACCGGGCGACTTAGTATTGCTGGTTACATTCGGTGCCGGACTGACGTGGGGAAGTACCCTGATTAAAATCTAGGCTCATATAAAAAGAAAGGGCGAAGCAGTAGGAGAAACCGAGTTTTTTCTTGAAAACTCGGTTTCTGTTGTACTATTTCTTAACATGAGCGAAAATCTAAACAAACCAGAAATTTATGTTTCATGTCTAATATGATCGAATCCTCGCCAAAAGACGCACTCGCTTTCCTCTTCCCCGGTCAAGGTTCCCAAAAAGTGGGAATGGGGTTGGAGCTTTGCCAAGAATACACCGCAGCTCGTGCAACCTTTGACGAGGCGGATACGATCCTGAATCGAAAGTTAAGTCAACTCTGTTTTGAAGGGCCCGCGGAGGCACTGAAACAAACGGAAAACACACAACTAGCGATTCTGACATGTAGTGTTGCAGCGTTGCGAATCTTGAACGAACACGGGATTGTGCCGAAAGCTGTTGCCGGTCATAGTCTCGGAGAGTATTCCGCCCTTGTTGCGGCGAATGTCCTGACCTTTTCAGACGCGCTAAAATTGGTCGAGTATCGGGCACAAGTCATGGCAGAGGCTTCTCAGCGACAAGATTGCACAATGGCTGCAATTCTGGGGTTGGATGAAGCAACGTTACAAGATCTCTGCGAAGCTGCATCTTCTGTCGGTGTGGTTCAAATCGGAAATTACAACTGTCCTGGGCAACTAATTGTTTCTGGTGATACCGCCGCTGTTGAACTGGTCATGGATAGCACAAAGGAGGCAGGTGCTAGGCGTTGCCTCCGACTTGAAGTCAGTGGTGCGTTTCATTCTGCCTTAATGGCACCGGCAAAAGAGCAACTGCAAACTGTAATCAACGATTTCCAGTTCAACAATCCAACTATTCAAGTCGCTGCTAACGTAACGGGTAGATTTGTTCAAACTGCAGACGAAGTTCGCCGATTGTTGATAGCACAAGTAACCTCCGCCGTTCAGTGGGAGAAGTCAACACGGACTATTGGGGCTGCCGGTATCTCACACTTTGTGGAGGTCGGCCCCGGGACAGTGCTTTCTGGGATGGTGCGTCGCACCCTTCCAGAGGCGATTTGCCTGAATGTCGAAGATACCAAGAGTCTCAATAAAGTGATGGATGTAGCGTATAAGGATTGATTAAATGATACTTAAGGACAAAGTGGCAATTGTTACTGGTGCGTCGCGTGGAATTGGAGAAGCGATCGCTCGAAAATTCTGTCAGGAAGGTGCAAGTGTGATGCTCTGTTCGCGCTCCGCTGAATCGGTTGCTACTATCGCTGAATCCCTTTCAGACAAGCTTGGAAACGCAAAATCTACACAAGCTGATATTTCCAACAAAGCCGATGTAGAGGCACTTGTAGATTTAACGGTGAAAGAATTTGGACGTGTTGATATCCTTGTAAATAATGCTGGAATTACCCGCGATGCCTTGTTTATGCGGATGAAGGATGAGGACTGGGATGCGGTCTTACAGACCAATCTCACCGGAACGGCGTATTGTATGCGGACCGTTATCCGTTCAATGATGCGCCAAAGATGTGGACGAATCATTAATATTTCATCAGTGGTGGGAGTTGCAGGAAACGCCGGACAAGCGAACTATGCCGCTTCTAAAGCCGGCATCATTGGCTTGACAAAATCTGTTGCAAAAGAGGCCGGCAGTCGCGGCATCACCGTCAATGCAATTGCCCCCGGTTTTATCACAACTGAGATGACCGAAAAAATACCAGAAGCAAATCAACAGAAAATGTTAGAAATGATCCCAACAGGCAGTTTCGGTACACCAGAAGATGTGGCAGAAGCTGCCCTATTTTTGGCATCGGATGCCGCCCGATACATCACAGGGCAAGCCATCCAAGTGGATGGTGGCATGCTTATGTAAGTGAATCCATATACAACTTTCATTAACCTAGGAGGTTAATAAATCAATGGCAATAGATCAAAATCAAATTATCAAAATGATTGCAGATCAGTTACAGATTGACGAAGAGCAGGTTAAACCTGATGCTTCGTTTATGGATGATTTAGGTGCTGACTCATTGGATACAGTGGAATTAATTATGGCACTTGAAGAGGAATTTGATATTGAAATTCCGGACAGTGAAGCTGAAAAGATTCGCACTGTGCAACAAGCACTTGATTACCTAGATGAGAATATCTAGGCTTATATAAAAGTAAAGTGCAAAGCGCGAAGAGAAACCGAGTTTTTTCTTGAAAACTCGGTTTCTGTTGCACGATTTCTTTACATAAGCCAATATCTAATAGTTGCATTTGCTCAATTAGAGCACTGTAGCTATCCATTCGGTAGACAGTTTCGGCTTATTAATCTTTGGTGCGAGTTGATGAGACTGTCGTTTCGACATCGTTCAAGAGTTCATTAAGGATTGGAAAGTTGGAAGATTGGAAGGGTGGAAGATTTGCCTCCCATCCTTCCTCCCTTCCATCTCCTGCCGAGAGTCCTCGACCTTTGGACCAATGGACTAATGAACCAATGAACGAATTGTTTTCACGTTTCACGTCCCGGTATCGTTAACTCCGATTCATCGGAGACTTATGAGACCGTGGATCTCCTGTTCCGAGGATCCCGATTTATCGGGACAGATCCTATCGGGGCATTACGTTTCACTGTTGGCTTTTACCGGAGAATGTATCAACAGCTGAAACTATCACCATTGGCTATATTTTTGACGTACTCCCAAACCTAAAGGATTGGGAGTCTTATCCCGATTTATCGGGATTCACAGGTAAGGAATCTCACCTTACCGGGCCCACGCCATAAGGGCAACTACAGAGTGAGGGCAAAGCGGGGAACACACCCGCCAAGTCACCCTGATACTTTTGGCAACGGCGAAAATGATAGTGCATTTCCTTGATGTGCCGGGGCTATACGCTCCCTATTGGGCGTATAGAGCCTCCCGATCACTTACTTTCTTTTTTTTTGAAAGGGTGTTGCCATATTCACCAACTCTGTTACTCCAAGCACTGGAGCGGGATAGAACCCCACTAGGTAGTGGGGGTGCTTTTCTATCCCGAATTGGCAATACAAGTATACCATATTTCATCTGTACAACCAAGCCAAAAATAGCTAAAGCAATCTGTATCCCAAACATAAATGTTTGGGGTTTAGACCTAAAGGATTTTTGCTAAAACGAAAGAGGTATATTCGTGGGGAATCGAGTCGTTATCACTGGAATGGGAGTTGTCTGTTCTGTAGGCAACACTAAAGATGAGTTTTGGGAATCAATTGCGGTAGGCAAAAGCGGTATCGATCGGGTGACACATTTTGATCCGGAAGATTTTCGTACGCAGATTGGGGGCGAGATCAAGGGATTTGCGCCGGAGACCTATCTCCCGCGAAAGGCTGTAGCGCGTTTGCCACTGTTCATCCAATACGCGCTGGTGTCTGCAATCCAAGCCCAACAGGATGCGGATCTCGATCTCTCTTCAATCGATCCTTACCGCGTTGGTGTCGGTGTTGGATCCGGAATCGGTGGTATCAGTATTCTAGAAGAAAATCACCGAATCTTAATGGAAAAAGGACCGCGAAGAGTCAGTCCTTTCTTTGTACCTTACGAGATTATCAACATGGCTGCGGGGCAGATCTCGATCCATTTGAGACTCAAGGGACCCAATTTTGCATCTGTTACCGCTTGTGCAACCGCGAACAACGCGATTGGCGAATCGTTCAAAATTATCCAACGGGGCGATGCCGATGTGATGTTTACCGGCGGTTCGGAAGACGCAATCACCCCATTGAGTTTTGCTGGATTCTGCGCGATGCGTGCAATGTCCACGCGCAATGACGAACCGCAGGGTGCAAGCCGCCCGTTCGATAAAGAGCGCGACGGGTTTGTGATGGGCGAGGGGGCAGGTGTGCTAATCTTGGAATCCCTCTCACACGCCCTGAAACGCAATGCACCTATCTATGGCGAGATTGTCGGCTATGGGATGAGTGCGGATGCCTATGATATGGTGCATCCGAGTGAAAACGGAGAGGGTGCTGCCAAGTCAATGGAGTTAGCACTCAGAGATGCCCAAATTACACCGGAGGACGTTGATTATATCAATGCCCACGGCACCTCAACGCCATCGGGCGATATTGCAGAAACACTAGCCGTTAAATCGCTTTTCGGGGACCACGCCAATCGTGTTGCCATGAGTGCGACGAAATCTATGATAGGTCACCTGCTGGGTGCTGCCGGGGCAGTCGAGTTGATTGCCACCCTGTGTGCAATGGAAAACGACTATATCCCACCGACCATCAACTACGAAAACCCCGATCCAGAATGTGATTTAGACTGTGTGCCAAATCAGGGACGGTCTGCAAATATTCAAGTCGCACTGTCCAACGCCTTCGGTTTTGGTGGACACAACACCTCCATCGCTGTCCGAAAATATGTAGCGTGAGACGCGAGTCTCTGTTAGGTAAAAACTAACAAAGACTCTCATGTTATTCTTGGCTCATGTTAATAAATCGTGCAACAGAAACCGAGTTTTTTCTTCAAAACTCGGTTTCTTTTTGCGTACGGCACTTTCTTTTGACGTGAACCAATCCTCTACTATCGTGGCTCAGAACTGTTGAAACGCATTCCGAACCTCAGACACCAATCTGTCAATATGCTCCGCCGTCATCGGGAGCGAGACATTACCACCGCTCGTCCAATGAATCCCGTGATTCAGGAGCCAGAAGAAGAGGTAATCCTGCAATAGCTTGTCATCCTGTGCAGCTTCTCGATAGTTACGTGGCGGACGGGGCAGGAAATGGACGCGGAAAAGTGAGCCAACGGCAGTGACTTGAGCTTCGACCCCTACATCATCAAACACAGATTCCAATTTCGCTCCCAACTGTTGTGTCAACGCACCGATTTTATCGTATGCCTCCGGTGTCATTGTTTGGAGGGTGACAAGTCCGGCGACCGTAGCGATGGGATTCGCATTGTAGGTCCCCGACTGAGGAATCTTCGCTCCTGATAGAGGGCTGTACAATTCCATCACATCAGCGCGTCCACCGAAGGCAGCTCCCGCCGTTCCGCCTGCAATTACCTTTGCCATGCACGTCAAATCAGGTCTCACGCCGTAAAGTTCCTGTGCACCACCGGGAGAAGCCCTGAAACTGATAATCTCATCAAAAACTAACAGCGCGTCTGCCTGTGTTGTAAGTTCTCTGAGCCGAGTTAAGAAACCGTCTACCGGGATACAGGTTCCCGCGCCCGTTGCCAAAGGATCCACGATTACCGCTGCCAAATCATCAGCATTTTCGTTTATGATTTCTGCACAGGCATCTGCGTCGTTAAACGGCAGTACCAACACCTCTTCGAGGACAGCCGGCGAGAGTCCCGCTGTCGAAGGAACTGACCGAGGACGATCAGCAGGTCCCAACTCTGGTCCCAACGGCGGAACGTAGCTAACGAGCGCGTATTCACCCACACCGTGATATGCCCCTTCAAATCTGGCAATTTTACGCTTGCCAGTGAAAGCCCTAGCGACTCTCAATGCATTCAGCACCGCCTCGGTTCCTGAGCTGCAGAAGCGAATCCGTTCCAAGGAGGGCACCCGTTCCCGCAGCAATTCTGCCATTTCAACTTCAAGGGCTGTCGGTCGAGAGAACGCTGTCCCTTTAGCCACACGGTCCTGCAGGGCTTCCACAATCGCAGGGTGAGCGTGACCCAGAATCAAAGCTGTGTTGTTGTTGACAAAATCCAACAAGCGGTGACCATCTAGATCGTAGAAATAAACACCTTCGCCACGTTCTATATAAATTGGAAAGGGAGACATATACGCACCGGTACGAGTGTTGCCCCCCGGCAACGATTCCTTTGCCCGTTCAAACATCTCCCCTGAGCGCGGATTGTTAGCCACATATTCCGTAATTAAGCTATCCAACGAATTTTGTAATGCTTGCTTGTCCATACTCTCCCCTTATTTGCTGCTGACTTATGTTATGACTTCGTTCCTGTCTTTGGTGGTTGGAAGAACTCCATCGTGATTCCATCCGGATCGGTCATATAAATCGCCCAAGCCCCTTTATTCGCACCTGCTGTAATCGCAACAGGTGGTGACCGAAAATTTACACCCGCAGCGCACAATTCTTCATACGCTGCCCGCAAGTCATCAACCAGAAATGCGATGTGTGAACTGCCCACATTTTTGGTGCGAACATCGGCGGAGACACCCCGCGGGACGACGTACTCAATTAACTCGATGGCGTGAGTTGAACCGGGAATACTCAACATCGCCATCTTCGCAACGCTCTCAGGATAGCCTACAATATCGCGGAAGTATTGGTCGCGGTTTTCGCGCTGCCAAATCACCTCGCAGCCGAGCAATCCGACATAGAACTCAAGCGAGCGTTCAAGATTAGAAACGGTGTAACTAGTGTGATGTGCGCCGGTGACTTTCATGCCCCCTCCTCAAGGTTGCACGTCATTGGGTAACTGATATATTCACTACCTCCGAGCATTTTATCAAAAATTTGATGTAGTGTCAATTAAGAATCTTGTTTCAGGCCGCTGTAAATCGTGGTATAATTCTTAAACAGTACAATTCAATGCCGATAGCAGTAGCAACCTTTGATGCGAGTTGCCTCACTAATGGACTAATGAACCAATCTACGCATCACGTTTTACGTTTCACCCATGGTAGTTATTAATCCTTACCTACTAAATTTCGTCTCAATGTGTAGATGAAAATGATCTCAAAAGATACAGGAGATATTGAATGCAAATTATACAAAGCTTGCTCATTGGATTGGCTGCCCTAAGACGGAATAAACTCAGGTCATTGCTGACGATGCTCGGTATCATCATTGGTATTTCCGCGGTTGTCGGTATGGTCTCGATTGGCGATGGGGCAAAATTTTTAGTCTTGGCAGAGTTTGAACGAATGGGTGGATCCGATCTGATTATCTGTTTCCGGCCGCGCTGGATTCAGAGGGAGGATGGCACCTGGGAACAGAATAAAGCCCCTGTGTACCTCGAATACGAGGACATTGATGCAATTATGACAGCTTGTCCTTCAATCAAAAGTATCACAGGAGAGATTGATACGATGGCGCGACCTATATCGTACAAAGGGGAGACGAAGCATTTCCGCTTTGAAGGGGTTACGCCGCTTTATCAAGAGGTTCACAACTGGCGTGTCCGATCCGGGCGTTTTGTCCAACAGGAGGATTTGGATCGGAACGAATCCGTATGCGTGATTGGGACGGAGGTCCAGAGAGATCTATTCGGCAAAACAGATCCAATCGGTCAAGAGTTAAAAATTGGCAGACAGCGCTTTACCGTCATTGGGGTGATGGAGGAGAAAGGTGACAGAATGGCGACAGAGGGCTGGGATAGAAAGCTAATTGTTCCATTTACAACGATGTGGACCCGTTTCATCGGTGATCAGAAGCGAGGATTTGAATTGTGGATGAAAGCAGAGAGTTTTGAAAAAGTGGACCAAGCACTGGCAGAAGTGATGATTACCCTGCGCCGCCGACACGGTTCAGAAGAACACTTCCAATTTTACACCGCAAAGGCAGTTTTAGAACAGGTCGGGAACGTCAGTCGGGTCCTCAAAATTCTACTGGGCGGTGTTGCGAGCATCTCCTTGTTGGTTGGCGGCATCGGTATCATGAACATCATGCTCGTTTCCGTTACGGAACGCACGCGGGAAATTGGGCTGCGCAAAGCCGTTGGGGCGCGACACCGCGATATTCTGCAACAGTTTCTAATTGAATCGGTTGTGTTGAGCGTTTCTGGGGGACTGATTGGAATTCTCATTAGCGGGTTCATTACTTTTGTGGTCGCGTGGGGAGTCACAACGTTTCTCATCAAGGAGACGGAATGGCCCGCAGTGGTATCGCTATGGGCGGCAGCCGTTGCTTTCGGTTCTTCCATGTTGATCGGTGTAGTTTTTGGTATTCTTCCTGCCTATAAGGCGGCACGCTTGATGCCAACCGAGGCTTTGCGGCATGAATAAAGATACTATTGAGAAGAAGCCACCGTCTAGGTGGAGGTAAATTGATAAAAATTAGAAAATGTGAGTATAAAAGGAGGGATAAATGTGATCAAATTATATGGCGAGGATTACCATCGCCTGCAACTACTTCGACATGTCGGACACATTTCCCAAGTTGCCGGTGTGAAGCAATATGAATTAGCAAGTGGATCTGAGAAGGGAGTGTCTGGCGTTGACTTTCGGACCGGTTCCGGGTTAAATTTTTCTGTCCTACCGGACCGCGGATTAGACATATCTTATGCAGAATACAACGGCATTCCACTGTGCTGGCGTTCTAGCACCGGCGATGTCGCACCCACCTATTACGAACCGGAGGGGAATGGATGGCTACGTGGATTCTTTGGTGGGTTGCTAACCACCTGCGGCATGACGTACCTAGGCGAGCCGGATACCGATGAGGAAGAATCGCTTGGCTTGCACGGCAGAGTTTCTTATATCCCCGCCCAGAATATGTGGATCGATAGCCGCTGGGAGGGGGATCGGTATATCATGTGGGCTCAAGGCAAGGTGACAGAAACAACGGTCTACGGTGAAAACCTCTGTCGAACCCGGCGTATTTGGACGGAACTTGGCGCAACGAAACTCCATATCGAAGATATTGTTGAGAATCTTGGCTATCAGGATACACCGCACATGTACCTATTCCATATCAACCCCGGATTTCCCATCGTTGCTGAAGGTTCCGAGTTGATTGCTCCTTCGTCGCAAGTAATCCCAATGGATGAACACTCGGCTAAAAAATTAAGCGACCATGCACAGTGCGAAGCACCTACTGTCGATTTTCGTGAAGAAGTGTATTACCATGAAATGCAAGCGGACGAGGATAACCATATCTACGTTGCTCTGGTTAATCGGTCCTTCAACAATGGCCAAGGGCTTGGACTGTACGTGAGATACCACAAAACGCAGCTTCCCAAATTCGTTCAGTGGAAAATGAATGGTGAAGGGCTCTATGTTATTGGCTTGGAACCGGCAAACTGCTGGGTCGATGGAAGATCGAAGGAGAGAGAACGAGGGACGTTGGAATTTCTGGAACCGGGGGGACGCAGACATTATGAAGTTGAAATCGGTGTTTTGCCTTCTAACACAGCGATTGAGAGGCTAGCCGAAAAGATCGAAGCGACAAAGAGGAGTAACTGATCTGGGCCATATTTTCACGTCTCACGCATCACGTTTCACGTTATCAGCAGTTACAAACTAGCACCATTGGTTATAAAATTCTCAAGTCTATCGTAAACTAACATGATGCTAAAATCAGTTCTATATACCTACCAACTCACCTTTACAAAGGAGAAATAAATTATGAAAACGCCCTGTCGTTTAACTGCCGTAACTCTAATCTTGCTGACTAGCATCATGGTGTTAAGCTACAGCGGGAAAGAAACCATGGCAGCTCCCGATGTTGATCCTGACAGCGTTTTGAATGTGATCCCTCAAGACACCGTTGGGGTGATTTACATACCGAGCTTACTTGGAATTAATGACGAAATTAACGCACTTCTAGCGCAACTGATTCCTGAAAATCCACCGCAAGAACTGCCCGCTCAGATATTAGCTGAGACCTTTAGCGCAGGTTTTGAGACGCTAGAAGAATTGGAAGAACTGGGTTTGGATATGCGGCGAAACTTCGCGGTGTTTCTCTCTGGTGTGGATCCAGTGCTGTATTCCGCCGCGGTTCACGTTAAAGATGCGGAAAGCGTTAAACAGCTAGTCGAGATGGAGGCGGAAGGCAGTAGTTCTTCCACCCATAACGGTGTGACGTATTATACTACAGGTGAGGAGGGCGCATTTGTTTTGATGGACGATGTAATGATCTATTCAGGTTCAGCGGAGGTCTGTAAAAAGGTCATTGATACTCAGAAAAAAGTGATGCCATCAATAGCAGACAATGCCGATTTTCAATCGCTCGAACTTGATACCACATCCGGCGTAAATGATCTGATTGCTTACTTTGCAATGGATGCGATTGCGGAGGCCCTCCGTCCTACGCTGACTGAAAAAGCGGAGGGATTAAAGGAAGAAATGGAGGCAAGTGTCGAAACTGACCCAGAACTCGGGGTCGGCTTGGCGCAGGCTCAAAGTCTCATTGATGGTGGTCTATGGCTGCTGGATCAGTCAAAAACCTTGAGTCTTACCTTGCAGCTTAGCGGGACCGACCTCCAGGTGTCTCCGTTCCTCAAATTTAAGCCTGATAGCGAAATCCAAGCATATATTAGTCAAATGCCGAGAGAACTGACACATCTCAAATACCTGCCCCAAACTGCGTTTCTCAATGGTGAAATGCAATTTCAGAAGGAGGTGTTCATTGAGTTTACACAAACAATGATGCAGCTGTTTATCCCTTCGAGTGCAAACGCGGATACAGCGAAGATTGAAGAAGCAACCGAGGCACTTACTGAAGCCACGGAGAATTTCTACGCCGGCCTGGGAGATGAAATCGCTTTTTCTGGCAATTTCGGTAGTAGCTTGATGCCTGACATTTTATACATCTACGATGTGAAGGATGAAGCACAGGTTAAAGCCACCATGGAGAAAAATTTCACCGGATATTTGGGAGCGACCATGGGACTAATGCAAGCGTTGGGAACCACGCAGGAATTAGCTAGTATGTACAGCGATGTGTCTGCAGGTTCCCCCGAGATTTACAGCGGCGTGGAGATTAAAAGTTACATTCTGCCGAATATAAATGCCATTTTCGATGAACTGCTGCCCGGAATGGAAGTTGCTGCCCCAGAGCAGTGGAATGTCTACTATGCTATCAACGACGGCAAAATGCTCTTTGCAATGGCGGGTAATGCCCAACCGGTCAAAAACGCCCTAGACCGAATGGCGGGTATGGGAACAGGCTTTGATGAAGCGGCAGGTTACACCAAATTGACCGGTGCGTTGACCTTAAAAAACAACATGTTCTTCGCGATTTCACCCATCACTGTGGTCAAGAGTCTCGTACAGATCTTAGCGCAAGTGGATCCAAACATTGGCGTGGTCCAGATGTTTTTGGTGAACATTCCTGAAACCTACAGCATCGGTATTGCCAGCCAAAATCGGGACAACGGTGTTGCAGGAGAGCTATTTATCTCAATCGGCGATTTTAAGGAAGTCATCACTATGCTCGTCGCCCTCCAGCAGATGGGAGGAATGCAGTGAGTTGATGACTAGTTTCATCAAAGAGTTGTAGAGTGGAGGTTATAGAGGCAGGAAGGAAGAAATGGGAAAACGGAAGGTATCGGTGCATTGATTCCATACCTTCCGTTCTCGTTGTAACCGTAGGAATCGACTAATTTGTTGCCATCTTTGCAGGAAAACCCGCGTTCGTGACAGCATCGGCCAATTGGACACCGGTGGCTTTGCCTTTTTCCAGTTTAACGATGGCTGTACCATCTGCTTGGGAAACATCAGCGCTAATCACGCCGGGAACGTTTGTAAGTGCGGCCCGCACTTTGGCTACACAGCCGCCTCAGACCAACCCATCAACATTTAACGTGATCTGTTCGTGAGCTGCTGGTGCTGCTTCAGGCATATCTGTGCTTGCAGCGGTTTCGGCTTCTGCAGCTGCGGGTGCTGCTGTCTCAGCCGCCTTTTCCATCTTCTTCTCTGAAGCACAGCCAATAGCAATCAGCATTGCGATGCAGCAAATTAGTGTCAGTTTTAGTATGCGCATTTTGGTTACACCTCCTTTTGGATTATAATCGAGTGCCTATTTATTGTATGCAACGATATCGCTTTTGTCAAATAGAATATTAATTTTCAATAATAACATAGTAGTAGGCATACTCCGTATGCCGTAACCTGCATACATCTCCGATCGTGCTAAACGCTCATCAACTCCCCTCGTAAGCATTCAACATCAATACGAGTACCTCTCCGCGCCGACGTATTACACGCCTCCATCAGTATCCATGTTCCCAACGTACTCTCCTGCATCCACTCCCGATCTTTGCCGGTGGAGATGGCATCCGCAAAGGCATCAAACTGAAGACGATCATCTTCGATGAGTCCGGGATGAAGGTCTTGAAGTTGGCAATCTTCAACACATTCACCCTTACGGAAAAGCTGAAGATGCCCCGCATCCCGTCGAATATCCCCACTTTCTCCGTGAAATGTCCAATGACCACTCCAACCGAATGGGTTTGTATGGGAGGCGTTAGTGCCCGTATAGCAGAACGGTGCCCCATTTGGGTATTCCAACAATGCCTGACCGCCTGCTGTTCCCCAAACCCCGGTCCGAGCAATCTCATGATCTTCCCGGTGGTGGATACAGGCCGTCACATGCTTCGGAAGCTCTTTCGCCGCAACAAGTTGATCGAGTTGATGTGCGGTGGCAGCGTGAAAGAAAATCCCTTCAACGTAAGCGTCCGGATAACGTGAATTATCTGCACGCCAAAGATTTTGACGAATCCAGAATCGACACTCCCCACCAAGCATTTCGCCGATACCATCCGATTCACGCAGCCACGCCCGCATCTTGGAAGCGGCAGGATTCCAGCGTTTATTTTGTCCCTGCACCAACATCAGATCGGGGTGTGCCTTGCGCGCCTTGATAATTTCCCGAAACTCACCCGGTGTCGTCGCAATCGGTTTGACACATAACGTGTGCAGCCCAAGATTTAGGCTTTCGACAACTAGCTTTGCGTGCACCGGTGTCGAAGCATAGATGAGACACGCCTCTGCATGATGCTTCGCCCGTGCTTCCGTGATTGTTGCATAGATCCGGTCCCCAAGTCCTTCGGGCACATCGCCCTCTAATGACCCTACCCCTTCTTGTGCTTCCTCAAGGTTGATATCCACACAGGCGACAGGATATAACCCTTCGCAGTTGACTAACGCCTGAAGTCGCCCACGGGCGAAATGGGTACAGCCCACATGAATTGTCGGTATAGCCATGATTGCCTCCTTGTATATCTCATCTAAAGTCAGGGCTACTCGCCAAGTGTTTCGTCGAAATCTTGGCTGCTACGCTCCAACACAGCCGCCAATGAGAAATCTCCGCCGTAAGCCAGCAACTGCGCTCCCATTGCGCGGTACTGTTTAATCAGTTCAGGTGTTCCGGCAGGAATGCCCCAAGCGATGCTGTGCCTTCTGGCTGCATCGGCAACTTGGGTGATGGCTTTATTGAGGCTAATTTGTTCTTCGCCTTCATACTGGCTCAGGCGTAGTCCGAGATCTCCCGGACCCACGAAAAGCGCGTCCACTCCCGGCACAGCCGCGATCTCTTCGACGTTCTCAAGTGCCTCCGGCGTCTCGATTTGAATAGCGATAAAAGTCTCTCGATTGGCATCATCGGTATAGGTACTATCTGGGGTCCAGACCCCAAGTCCAAAATCGCCATCCAGACCGGCACCGTCCATGCCACGATTGCCCATAGGTGGAAATTTCACAGCGTTCACAATGTGCTGGGCATCCTGTGCATCTGAGATTAAAGGCATCATCAAACCGGTTGCGCCATCTTCAAAGTAGCGGTAGAGCCGCGTCCGTTCTTGGGTAGGAGGTCGCACCATGCAGTCAATGTTGTTGTGGTAACATAACCCCAACAAGCTCTGCACTTCTCGATCTGTCATCGCTCGATGCTCCAAGTCCAACCAGATAACATCGTAGCCAAAGTGCGCGGCGTAGCGCACAAAAAACGGCAGGTAATGTCCCAACCCACACACTCGGGCACATCGGTTTTGGCAGATTTTCTTTAAAGTCTTGCTGTTTCTCATATTCCTCCCTGTTCAGGTTTTGCATTTCGCAAGTTTAGCCGTCATGAGTAAAAATGGGGATTCACCTCAAAAGAAAGTGTAGAGCAGCTCAGAGAAACCGAGTTTTTTCGGAAAAACTCGGTTTCTTTGCACTATGTCTTATACATGAGTGAAAATGGATTGGATAAGCCAATCTGTTACGTCGGAGTATTGATCGAGATCCAAGACACATTCTACTCAGAATTGACCTCATGTCTAATACACTCCTCACCAAATTGGAAAATTCCTCCAACCCCAAAAAGGATTGACGATTGGATTACTTAAGACACCTTCCATTATAACCGATTGTCGCAGCGAAAAGGGATTAAAATTTATCCAGTGTTTTTTCCCGGAAAGACATCTGCGAAGAGAACGACTTTTTCATTGCGGAATTAAATGGACTCTGCTATGATACCCGAAACTAAAACCGAATCATAAACCTATTTTTCAGACACTCCGGAGGATGTAATGCGACAAAAGATTAGCGGTACAGGCGGAATGATCCTAGTCAAGATGCTCAAGGAATGCGGGGTCGAATATCTCTTTACCAACCCCGGTTCGGCAGAAACAGGACTCTTTGCAGCTGTTGCGGAAGACGGAGATTTGAGGATTGCTATGGCGAAACATGAGGGACTGGTTTCCGCCATGGCAGACGGATACGCCCGCACCAGCGGCAAGGTGGGTGTGGCTATCGCCCACGTGACCGGTGGCTCGCTTCAGATGGCGGGACAACTCTACAACGCGCAGATGGCAGGTTCGCCGGTGATTGTCATCGCTGGAGATTGGACAATGGAGGTCCAGGATTTCCGAGGCTTAACACCCTTCCCCGGACTGAGTCAGGCAGAACTGATGCGTGGCGTGACTAAAGAGGCGCGTTGTGCTTATCAAGTGAGCTATCAACCGGAGGCGTTAACGTTGGCAACAGCGAGGGCGATGCGGGAGGCGACGAATCCGCCAACGGGCCCTGTTTTTATCTCGGTAAACGCGAATCTGTTTCAGCAGGAGGGACTTGAGACGGAGATCGGAGAAGAGGCAGGGTATCAGATTGAAGGTCCCGGCGCAGCGCGCCCTCAAACAATTGAAGCGATTGCCCGAAAACTCGGTGAGTGTAGTTGTCCCGCACTGATGTTCGGCGATGATGTCTGGAATCAAAACGCACAAGACGAAGCCGTACAATTGGCGGAATTGCTCGGCGCGCCGGTTTTCGGCAGCCGGCAAACCAGTGCCAACTTCCCGACCCATCATCCACTGTCCTGCGGTGGTTATCCAGTGGACAAGGAATTCCCCGAAGTAACAGGGCTGCAACCGGATCTCCTGTTTATGGTCGGCTGTCGAGGGCTTCATGGATCTGCGGAGGAACCGACTGTGATGCAGATTGGTCCCAACCCCACGTTGATGGGACGGCACTATCCGCTCGATATAGCTGCCCAATGTAACCTAAAGGATACCCTACCTGCACTGTGTGAGACAATATCTAGCATGTACGGAACTGATACCATTGAGACGTGGCGAAACCAACGCGCCAAGGTCTCAACTTACGCAAAACTTCTGCTTGAGCGTGAGGAAGCGGTGGTGCGGCAACATGCGGACGACGATGTGATTCATCCGAGTCTGCTAGAAGCACAGATGGCGACGCTTCTGCCGAAAGACTCGATAATCATTGGCGAAAACCCAACCGCCCGAACCACACTATTGCCATTTGGACATCAACAGATGTGGCGATTCGGCGGTGGCGGTGGCTCGCTCGGCTGGGCGGTCGGTGGTGCGGTTGGCGCGAAGATCGGGATTGGAGACGAAAGACCCGTCGTTCTGAGCATCGGCGACGGCTCGCTTACCTATAGCGCAGCAGGGTTCTGGTCTATGGCTCGCTATAAGACCCCTGTTTTGACAATTGTTTCCAACAACGAAAGCTATCAGGTGGTGCGTATAAACTGGGCGCGGGAAATGCCGGACAGTCAGATGGTGCAGGAAGGCAAGTACCCCGGACTCTTCCTCGGAGGTCCGTCGATTGATTACGCTGGACTTGCTCGGTCTCAGGGAGTGGAGGGCGAGCGTGTCACCGATCCGTCGGAGCTGGAGGCAGCACTGAAGCGCGGGATTGACTGCATCCTCAAAGAAAATCGGCCCTACTTGCTTGATGTTGTTGTAGCACGAGAAGGGGTTGGACATGAGTCCGAATGGCATCAGGGTTGGCAGATGTAGAACAAATTTCCGCGTGCTGGGCAGGGGGAAAAATATGCGTTTTGGCGTGCAGTTAGGTGCTTTGGCTTTCTCGGCGATGCTGGCTATATCTCTTACGGTTGTTGCCGATGAGGAGGTCGAAGAGGTTATGATGCTAGAAGAGGTTGTGGTTACAGCTCAAAAGCGCGAACAGCGGTCTTTTGAGGTGCCGCTCTCTATTTCGACACTGCAAGGCGAAAAATCCGATGCCTTGCGTTCATCTGGCATGGATGTGCGATTTCTGTCGAATCGCACGCCCAGCTTGCAGATGGAATCGTCGTTTGGGCGTGTCTTTCCTCGCTTTTATATCCGCGGATTGGGCAATACGGACTTTGATCTCAATGCCTCGCAGCCAGTTTCCATTCTCTACGACGGGATTGTACTTGAAAACGCCTTGTTAAAAGGGTTTCCTGCCTTTGATCTGGATCGGATTGAGGTGCTTAGGGGACCACAAGGCACACTGTTTGGACGTAATACCCCCGCAGGAATTGTCAAGTTTGAATCGGCGCGCCCCACGCAGAAATTAGAAGGGTACGGTCGATTGAGCTACGGACGGCTCAACAGTAGTAATTTTGAGGGGGCGTGGTCTGGTCCGGTTATTTCGTCTGTGCTCGCCGCGAGATTTTCACTGCTTGTTCAGCAGCGGGGTGATTGGATCGATAACGAATACACAGACGAGGAAGATGGTCTAGGGGGACATCGGGACATAGCAGGGCGCTTGCAGTTTTTGTGGACTCCTACTCCGGAATTGGAAGCATGGGTCAAGTTTCATGCCCGTGATCTTGACGGCACTGCACGTCTGTTTCGCGCCAATACGCTGTCGAAGGGGCAGGGAGATCTGGTGGAAGATTTTTCGCGTGACCGTATCGCACACGACGGGCGCAATGAGCAAACCTTGAGTACACAGGGCTTGGCAGCTGAAGTCCGTTATGACATAGGGGATTTCCAACTAGTTTCGCTGACAGGGCTGGAACGGCTCACCACCTCTTCGCGTGGGGACATTGACGGTGGATACGGTGCTGCTTTCAGTCTGCCGAGTGGTCCCGGTGTCATCCCATTTCCTTCTGAAACCGCGTCCGGCATTCCTGCGCTCCGCCAATTTAGCCAAGAACTCCGTCTGATGAGTACCGGACGCTACCGTCTAGCCTACCAATTTGGGTTGTACTATTTCCGCGAGTTTGTTGAGATGGAAGATTTCAACTACGATACCTTTGCTGAAGGTGCTCAAGATGGAAAGGTACGTCAAGAGCAACTAGCTATTGCGCGGGCGGCGTTTGCGGCGCTGACCTTCCGATTGGTCGAAGATCTGGAACTTGGGGCTGGCTTACGATTGTCTAATGATACGAAGGACTATACAGCGTGGCGAATCGAAGCTCCTGCTGTCACGGAGGCGGGGCCCATCGGTCCCATCCACGAGACCCCTGAAGCCACGGTATTGAGCGGAGATCTGAGCCTACGCTATAGGATCGCACCGAGTGTGCAGACGTATGTCCGCGCCGCGCGTGGATTTCGTGCTCCCAGTATTCAAGGGCGTCTGCTATTCGGTGATGAGGTCACGGTGGCGGATACGGAGACCATTCTGTCTGTTGAAGGGGGCACAAAGTTGCGCCTGTTGGGACAACGGTTGCACCTAGATATGGCTGCATTCCACTACTTTATGCAAGATCAGCAGCTCACCGCAGTGGGTGGCGCAGCTAATTTCAACCGGTTGGTGAATGCTGAAGGCACGATCGGGCGTGGCGTTGAAGCAGAGCTAGTTCTGGCACCGACCACAGCATTAGCAGTTACAGCGGGGCTCAGCTACAACCAAACGCGGATTGACGATCCGATTTTGGCTATACAGGGTTGCGGCGCACCGTGTACGGTGCTGGACCCACCCGGTTCGGCTGAAGGAACTTTTTCCATCGATGGAAATGGCTTGCCGCAAGCTCCAGAGTGGATTGCGGATGTGACGCTGCGTTATGCGGTTGATCTTCCGGCGGGTATGCGCCTCATCGCTTCTACAGATTGGGCGTATCGCAGCCGGGTGCGTTTCTTTCTCTACGATTCTGTGGAATATGCTGATGATTGGCTCTTGGAGGGTGGACTCCGGCTTGCCTGCTTATTGCCGTATGGCAACACAGAGATAGCAATCATAGGGCGCAACATCCTCAACGATACATCTCCTACCGGCGGCATCGACTTCAACAACCTAACTAGCTACGTCAATGAACCCCAGTTTTGGGGACTGGAAGTGGTGCGTCGCTTTTGAACAACACCGAGGTATTCCTTCAATTCTCTGAATCTTGACCGTAAGAGATGTTCGACAAATCCTTCTTGCCAAAGGCACTCTTTGAATTCATCATCATCTCCGATTCCCACTATATGCTCGATCCGGGCGGAGCCTCTCTCGAATTTGAGAACCGCCGGAAGCAGTCTGTCCGCCGAGAGGTAGCCTTGTGCATGGCTGCCGCACTTGAGCCTCGCTTCGTTGTACACAACGGGGATATGGTTCAGGAATATCCCGACAATGTAGAGCGATTCTACCAATCAATGGACGAATCGCTTGAACAGATGCGAACGTATGGGATTGAGCCTTACTATGTTGCAGGAAATCACGACATCGGTGATAAGCCCGATCCCACCGCACCCGCGTCCCATGTCAGTCGGGGGGTGTTGGATTGGTATCATCGGAGGTTCGGGAGATCGTGGTATAGCTTTGATCAGGGGGATTGCCATTTTGTGGTGCTCAATTCGCAAATCATGAATAGTACGCTCCCTGATGCTGTCGAACAAGAGGCGTGGGTGGAAAAGGACTTGGCTGAACATGCAAATAAACGCCTTTTCATCCTGCTACACATGCCACCCTATCTGTTCAATGAGACCGAACCTTCGTTGGGGCATTACGATAATATAGCAAATCCCTCAAGAGTTTGGCTGCTCAATCTAGTGCGAGTTTACAAGGTCGAGTTGCTCGTCGCTGGGCATGTGCATTTCGCCTTCTTTGATCGCCTAGCGGAAACACGATACGCGGTTTTAGCATCTCCTGCTTTTACCCGCCCCGGATTTTCCAGCCTGTTTGCCGGGTCCCCACCACCCGAACGAGGTCGCGATGACGCTCCTAAATTTGGGTTTTATCTGATGCGGGTGAGAGCGGACAAAACAGACATTCACTTTATTCGGACAGCCGGAATTGAAAGACTTCCATCAGATACGGAAGAACGGCTCATCACACGGGTCAGCGGCACACTTCCCCAGTCTCCGCTGGGGATCACACTGAGTCAACCGTTGTCGACAGTTGCCGAAATTCCATGCGCTTGGCCCGCTGCGATACGGGAGAGGGTGAGAAATGACTATCCCCTGCTTGCCTGCATGGAGATGGGGGTTGGATATGTCCGTGCGCCACTTACCGATTTTCAAGATACTTTTCAGCAGAGACGTTTGGAAATTTTGCGTAAGGAAGGGGTACAACTCAATGCCGTTGTTATTTTCTCCGAAGAATTCGATGTCTTGGCTGCGATGTCTCAGATCCGCCCACGGATTGATGGTTTGGAAATCCAGATAGTTGATACGCTTTATCCGTCGGACAAATGTATCAAGATCATCAAAACACTTCAGGAACGGTTCGATGTATCCATTACATTGTCACCGATTGTTTGCAGAGAGGCAGCTTCAGGAAAGCAGTTTCCCCGCTTTCGTTTCGGATACACTCCTCAAGAAATCCTGACCCTTAACCAATTTTTTGAGGTAAATGGTGTTGTAATTGATAGGGTCATTTGCAAGTTGGATACCGATCGATCACTGTGTAATCAGATCCAGGACATCGCGGAAATAAGGTCCCTCAGCCACATTGCCAACATAGATTTCAGCCTTGAATTCTCTGAGACAAATGATCAGACCAACGCGAACCTAGCTGCGGAGGGGCTGTTTTCGATAGCGACGATACCGGGAAACCGCATCTATTTTGAACCTCTCAACGATCTCGATCGCACGATGGATGTAACGCATGGGCTGTTGGACACCCTTTGTAATCCACGTCTTGCAAGCTATACCCTACAATCCGTCAACACGATTATGTTTAGCCGGTCGTTGAAGGTTTCAGAACACTCACTTCGTCTGAAACAGGTGAACGGTTTGAAAGCATTACAGTTTTTGACCGACACCTCGACCTATACGCTGTTACTGCACAGCGAGTTAGAATCCACAGCAAGCGAATCAGTCAATATAGAAGCATTCCTAGATATGAAAGAGGGCGAACCGTTGAAGATCTACCAGCTGTCCAAGACAACCCTTAAAAGTATAAAATTTCATGAAGCTGAAAACCGTATCTTCCTGACACCTGACCAAACCCCTGTCCTCATTGAAAGTCCGCTGATTGATTGAGAAGGAAAACCGTTGTAGCGGTGTCAAGCAATAGAGGTGAAATCTCATGAATGCCCTGTTACCTCCATTCCATTACACCTATTCGCCAACCCTACCCAAACTGCTCTGGGAATTGCGGTGTACGCTAGTGTTCAGCACCTACCAAGCGGGTAAGGTTATCTTTATCCGTGCCACCAGCCCGGAAACGATTGAGCAGCACTTCTTGGACTTCCCTAGACCGATGGGATTGGCGGTTTCAGATCAGCGGATTGCAGTGGCTACGCGGGAGGAGGTGGTGGTGCTTACTAATACTTCAGCAGAAGAATCTGCTGAGACCCGACACCTCGATTCCGTATCCTTGATTGGGGAGGCAGAAGGCACCTATGTGCAGGAGAAAACGTACTTTAGCGGAGAGGTTGATACCCATGACCTCGCTTGGGGAAAGGATGGACTGTGGGCAATCAATACGCTTCTTTCCTCCATGGCTCTGGCAGATAACGACTCCAGTTTCGAGTCTCAATGGCGACCTTCATTCATCAGCGACGTGGCACCGGAGGACCGCTGCCATTTGAACAGTATGGCGATGGTGGACGGTCAACCTGAGTACGTGACAGCGTTTGGGAAGGTGGACACCTTTGAGGGTTGGCGCGAGAACAAGGTATCAGGCGGGATTTTGATGGATGTCCCCAGCGGCGAGATTGTATTGGAAGGGTTACCGATGCCACACTCCCCACGGGTGTACGATGGAAAACTCTATCTGCTGCTTTCCGCGACTGGGGAGTTGGTATGTGCCGACCCCGAAACGGGGGGGTACGAGGTCGTTACACAGTTACCCGGCTTCGTGCGTGGCATGGCACGTTGTGGTGATTATCTATTCGTGGGATTGTCAAAGCTGCGAAAGACAAGTTCGACCTTCGCAGCACTACCAATCTCCGAGCAAGCGGTGTTCAGCGGCATTGTAGTGGTGTCTCTATCCGAAGGACGTATCGTTGACCACCTCACGTATGAGACGGGTGTTGAGGAGATTTATGATGTGCAGGTTTTAACGGAGGGCGCAGCCATTGACACTGCCCCTCCGTCGTAGGCCGCTGCTATAGCTTTTCTATCGGTTGTGCGTTCCCGAAGACGGGTTGTGGGCCATCAACCGGCGCAGCCCAACCTGCCGCATTAGCGATAACGCGTAACACGTCCGGATTGTGATAGATTGGGTAGGTTTCGTGTCCGGGGCGGAAATAAAATATCTTACCCTTGCCACGGTGGTAGCAACAACCGCTGCGGAAGACCTCACCGCCGGGAAACCAACTGATAAAAATCAGCGTGTCCGGCTCAGGAATATCGAAAGGCTCACCGTACATCTCGGCATGTTCAATCTCAAAATACTCGCCGATCCCTTCGACAATCGGGTGTCCATGCTCTATGACCCAGAGCCGTTCCTTCTCACCTGATTCACGCCATTTGAGGCTGCAAGATGTCCCCATCAGTTTGGTGAAGATCTTGGAGTAGTGCGACGAGTGCAAGCAGATTAATCCCATGCCATCAAGAATGCGGACGTGCATTCTATCAACAACTTCGTCCGCGACCTCCCCATGCGCCCCGTGTCCCCACCAGATTAGGACATCCGTCTCGGAGAGGACTGCTTCTGTCAACCCATGTTCCGGCTCATCCAATGTCGCGGTGCGGACCTCAAATCCCGGTTGTTGTTTGAGGTAACTTCCAATTGCGTTGTGCATACCATCGGGATAGATTGCCGCAATTTGCTCATTGGTCTTTTCGTGTCGATATTCATTCCATACTGTTACTCGAACTGTTTTGCTCATATAACCGTCCCTTTATCGTTTACGCATCATCCTGAATCGCGCTGATTTCATCTTTGGAGATTTTGTCGACGCTTTTAGGGTTAAACGTCTGTGTTGTCCCAGATCGCAATGCGACTTCAATTCTTCCACCTGTCAGCACGAAGAACTGAATTAGAAATCCGCCGCCCTGCATCGACTCGACCTGATACTGATCCGATTCTAACCCATCGACCCAAGTCGGGAGTGCATCGGCAAAATCGGGGTGATCTATCACTTCCTGCGGCAGTGCGATGATCAGCGTGCCGGGTTCGTCGCCTATGGCATCTGCAATCACCGTTCGGGTGCTGACCATAAAACGCACAACTATGCCTGCGTAATCAAAATCGCTGACACCGGCGTGATCCGGTGGGACAATTCCCCATGTCAAATGGTGGATGAACGGATTGCCGTACCCCTGACTCAGCATGTGGTTTAACGCTTGATCGTCAACAGGATGGACGACCGCAACATAATCGAACCAACCGTTGCCGCGCTCTAGACTATCCTCTGGCAATCTTGCCGAAACGTTGATGTAGTCGCACTCATCTACCGGCGAGGGATAACAACGGGCATCCCAGCCGGAGACATAGCCGAGTTGTTTTAACGGGCCCGCGACAATATAGGGAGGATCGCAAAAGATTGCGGCGTGATCCAGATTCGGATGTAGTTGAACCCCCGCCGCGGTGACTTTTTGGGCTACTTCTGACGCTTCTGTAAATCGCTGTGGTGCATTTTCGATGGTGAGGTAATCTCCGAAATCATCAGGTAGAACCACTGAATTTCCCATGATAAACCTCCTTGGTAAATTATTGATTGATATTGGCAATTTTCAGCATAATACCACAAAACCAGAACCTTTGCAAGTGAATAGAAAATGTGCCTTCACGATTGTTTTCTAATCGTATTTGTGTTATGGTATAATCTAACTTAGCAAGGTATTTATTTTAAACGAAGATAGAAATTATACGCAAGAAAGGATTTGCCATTATGTCTTATAAATATAAAGTGATGATGACAGACTATGCGTGGCCCTCCGTCGAACCGGAGCGAAAGGTTTTGGAAGAGGCCGGTGCGGAACTAATTGTCGCAGAGAGTGGGACAGAGGAAGAATTTATCGAATTGGCACCACACGTAGACGGCATCCTGACCTGTTGGCTCCATGTGACCACCGCGGTTGTTGAAGCTGCACAACAGTGCAAAGTTATTGGCCGGTGTGGGATCGGACTGGATAACATTGATGTGGAGACGGCGACCGCTCTCGGAATGGTTGTAACAAATGTGCCTGCCTACTGTATTGATGAGGTTTCTGATCACACGATGGCATTGCTGTTATCATGTGCGCGGAAAATCAGCCTACTCGATCGAACGATAAAAGGTGGAAGTTGGACGCGGGACGTAGGACCTCCCATGCGTCGGATTCGTGGACAAAAGTTGGGTATCATTGGATTCGGCAAAATCGGGAGGGCAATTGTGCCGAAAGCGAAAGCGTTCGGACTAGAGGTCTTGATTTATTCACCGCGAGCCACCGAGCAGATTGCGGAGGAGCATGGGGTGACGCTGGTCGATGTTCCTGAACTGCTTGCCGAATCCGATTTCATCACCATCCATGCGCCACTGAACCCTGAAACACAGGATCTGCTAGATGCGGAAGCGTTCCGTCGGATGAAACCGACAGCTTATGTCCTCAATACCTCACGTGGTGGAATTATTGACACGGGTGCCCTCTACGATGCGCTTACGACCGGCGAAATCGCGGGGGCAGGGCTCGATGTATTGGCAGAGGAACCGCCCCAGCCCGATGAGCCGCTGCTTGGGTTGGACAACGCGGTTCTGACACCGCATGCAGCGTTTGTCTCTGAAGAATCTACCTATGACCTCGAAGTGACGGCAGCGGCAGAGGTCGCAAGGGTCTTAACAGGACAGATGCCTGAGTCAGTGGTCAATCCGGAAGTTTTGAGCAGTCCAACGCTTCGCGCAACATCGCTTGCTCAGCAAAAATAATCAGTTCAAGGAAATAAGGATGAAATCTTTCAAAGGCGCGACAGTCTTGATCACCGGTGCCTCGTCCGGCATCGGTGAAGCGTTTGCCCGTAATCTTGCAAATCGTGGAGCTAATTTAATATTGACGGCGCGTTCGGAAGATAAACTCCGTCAGATCGCCAAAGAGCTATCGAAAAGACACGCAATCCAAGTTCATGTGTTTCCTGGGGATCTTAGCCTTCCGGATACACCTCAGCGATTGTGGGACGAGGTTCAAGCTGCAGCCCTCTCAGTCGATGTGCTGATAAATAACGCCGGTTTCGGAAAGTGTGGACCTTTCCTAGCGTATGATTATCAAAGCCACCAAGATATGCTGAACCTCAATATCAAAGCATTGGTGGGTTTAACGCATCTTTTTCTGCCTTTGATGTTGGAGAAAGGAGATGGCGGCGTTATCAATGTCGCGTCAACAGCGGCGTTTCAGCCAATCCCTTACCTTGCCACCTACAGTGCGACGAAGGCATTTGTCCTCGGCTTCTCAGAATCGCTCTGGGGGGAGTATCACGAACACGGTTTGACGATACTCGCGCTCTGTCCGGGTAACACCTCCACCAATTTCGCTGACGCTGCCAACGCTGATGTAACGAGGATGACCAGAGCAGAAACCCCTGAAACGGTGGTTGAAACAGGTTTGAAAGCCTTTTTGAAGGGGCGCAACTATGTGATTCCGGGCAGGAGTGTTAATTATCTGCTAGCAAACCTCTCTCGGCTATTGCCGCGTCGCCGTGTGCTTGGGATAACGTCGGATATATTCAAGCCGGACTAGTTCCCACACAAGGGTTACGGCATACGGAGCCCCGCAGGCGGGATTCAAAGCAATATGCCTACTACTTTATTGGTCTACTGTGATTTGCCCCTTGCAGCGATCTCCCAAACGTCCTCGACGATTCCGTTGCGAACTGCATAATATTGGTCGTGGAGATTCACCGTTGTGCAGCAGTGGGTTGGTAAAAGTTCGATTTTATCGCCGGGCTTGAGTGTAACGCTTGGATCCGCTGTCAGATTTCCGTGCTCCTCCGACAACCCTCGCATCTCTAAGCCTTCAATTCCCACCGGCTGCGGTGTACCGGAGTCGCTTGTCAACACCTTTGCCCCTGCATCAACGATGACACGTGTCGGATGCGGACGACTTATAACTGTCGTCAACATGGTCAGGGCGCATCCAAACGCCTCACCGATACCTTCGACCGTCCGATAGCTTGAGTCGATAAAGACATAAGACCCCGCCTGGATTTCCGTCATCTCCGGGTAAGCGCCGGTGATTGCATAGGTGCCCGTGCCCCCGCCGCTCACAATTTTGACGGGGACACCGTTCTGTTCGAGATAGTGTTTCGTTCCAATCAGCATCTCAACGGATTCGCCCGTCAAGCTTTTGCGTTCCGCGAAAGTCGGTGTGATGACGGTATGCCCCTCATAACCCATTATCCCTTCAAACTTGAGTGCCTTCGATTTCAGGATGTGACGTGCCAGATTTAGTGTCGGTTGCCCCGGCTCAGTCCCACAGCGGTTCATGCCGGAGTTGACTTCGATAAGGACGCGCAACGTGGTGCCCTTCACCTCCGCAGCCGCAGACAATTGATCGACATTATCTGGATCATCGACCGCAACCATAATCTCTGAGTGTTTAGCAAGGTTAATCAGACGTGCGATCTTCTGCTTGCCAACAATCTGATTGGCGATGAGCACGTCGCGGATACCCGCATGGATCATCGCTTCCGCTTCACCGAGTTTGGCACAGGTCATACCGATCGCTCCCGCCTCCATCTGTTTATGGGCGATAATCGGAGTTTTATGCGTTTTGACATGCGGACGGAGGTCCGCATTGACTGTTTTGAAATAGTCCGCCATCTTCTGGATATTGGCTTCCATGATATCCATATCGATCAGCAGGGCTGGGGTATCAATTTCCTCTTTGGGGATGCCGATAAACACATCGGGGTTGGGTGCTGACATTGGTTTATCTCCTATTTGATCATTGTTCACGTAAAGAATTAGTGCAAAGAAACCGAGTTTTTTCTTGAAAACTCGGTTTCTCTTAGCGTATTGCACTTTCTTTTTATGTGAGTGTTGACCGTTTTTTTGAGGGAACGCAGATTTGCGTTCCCTGCAACCTGACGGGTTGTCATTCCTAAAAGTGTTAGATTTTGTTAGATTTTGCCAGGGGCTCCGTTGTGGTTGCCCTCAAACGATGGTTTGTGGTTGATCAATGAGAGTATGTCCTCCAGTGCGGGGCAAGATGCCCCGCCTACACCCCCCTCAGTCCCCCCGCAAGCGGGGGAAGGGATTTGACCGTTCGGCTGCGTAAATCCTTAAAAGTGTTAGATTTTGTTAGATTTTGCCAGGGGTGCCGTTGTGGTTGCTCTCAAGAGAGGGTTTGTGGTTGATCAATGAGAGTATGTTCTCTAGTTCCGCTGGCAGCGTCCCTCCGTTGTTTGGCGGTTTCGGTAAGTTGGGAACTTTTGAGCAACTTCTCTATCGTTTTTTTCAGTGAGAATCAGGTCAATTGCTGTTTCTTGTTGGGGGGTGAGTTGGTTCGGATGGGGTGCTTCTGCCATAATATGCCTCCAGGTCGGTTTTGGTAGTGTTGGTTGATTTGATCGATGTGTATCGGTGGCGTTGAGAGACTACGCGGTTTTCCTATCTGAAATTATATCACATGCGTTACGGTGTTGCAACCTATTTGTGAAAATTGTGGGTTATTGTTGTCTGAATCGGGATGTTTAGGATTAGTAGGATAGGAAACGTGATAGAGGATTGAGTGCATTTAGCCTAGTGGGCTGACATGTGCTATTTGTCTGAATCGCAGATTAAAACGGATTTAGCAGATTACGCGGATAAATGTAGCATATATATTGATGTATAAACAGCATCAAATATGCAGCATATCTGATGCAAAATATGTTGACAATAATATGTGTTTTAGGGTATACTTATAATATGCTTGTTGTAATTATCATAAAAACAAGGAGGCAAAAACTATGGCAACGAAGGAGAGCAAGCGGGTAGCATTCACATTTGATGTGAATAGTCTAGAGGCTTTAGAGGAAATGAAAGAGGAAGGACATTACTCCTCTCTGGCTGAAACTGTGCGCGATTCATTACAAATCAACCGGGCACTACAAACACAAGCCAAAAAAGGATACAACGAAATTATTGTGCGAGATCCAGAGACTGGAAATGAACGGGTCCTGGTTATTCCTTCATTACTGTCGCTTTCTCGAAAAGGTAAGTAATCCTAAAAGAAATAGAATTTGTTTCAGTTTGTAGTAGCGCGTTCATTGCGCGTCTGGACGGGTGATAAATCACCCTACTACAAACCTGCGGATTGGTTGTCGTTGCCCGACTCGTCGGGCATCGAGAGGCGATAAATCGCCGAACTACAAAGCTTCGGGCGTCTAACTGCGTAACTCCTAAGAAAGCTAAATCATGGCAGACCATACCCTAGGCTCAGGAAACGTTTTTAGAGATCTGGGGCTCCCTTCACCCGAGTTACGAAAGGATTAAATGACCCTATTGCTATAATCACGACCCTTGACAATATTATATCCAATTGGTTATAATTCCCTAGTTATTTATGACGTTTTATGGATTACGAAAGACTAAACATAAGAGAGGTTACATGGATTGGGGATTCCAAGACAAGGCTGAAGGAATTTCCGGAGGCAGTTCAAAAGGATATAGGTGATGCTCTGTTTTTTGCACAGGCAGGAGGTATGTCTCCGGCAGCCAAACCTTTCAAGGGTGTTGGCTCAGGGGTTTTTGAGATACGGGCTTCTCACAGAACGGACGCTTATCGCGCCGTGTATGCCGTAAGAATTGGAGAAAGAATTTATGTACTGCACTGCTTTCAGAAAAAATCCAAACGTGGCATTAAAACCCCCAAGCATGAGGTGGATCGCATCAAGAGACGCCTAAGAATGGCACAGGAATTGGAGGCGAATTATGAGCAAGAAGATTCAATTTGAAAAGGGTTCTGACAATGTGTTTAAGGATCTCGACTTGCCAGATGCGGAGGAACTGTTCCTCAAGGCAAAACTAGGTTTTAAGGTCTTTCAAATTATAGAGAAGCGGAAGCTGACCCAGACAGAGGCAGCAAAGATTTTAGGCGTGAAACAACCTGAAATCTCCCGGCTAAAACAGGGAAAGTTTAACCATTATGGTGTCGAGCGATTAATGACATTTCTTAATCGGTTGAATCACGATGTTGAGATCCGCATTATTCCCTCAGAAGATAAAGAGGGGCAACAGCGGGTTGTTGCTGTTTAGTTCAGATTATAATAAGGAAGCTAAATCATGGCAGACCATACCCTAGGCTCAGGAAACGTTTTTAAAGATCTGGGGCTTCCCGCACCCGATGAAAGACTGGCAAAAGCGAAACTCGCATATAAAATCAGCCGCTTAATTGCCGATCACGGAATGACGCAAAAGGAAGCTGCGGATTTTCTGGGAATGAGTCGATCCAAAATGACAGTACTGAGAAACGGTCGATTAAAGGGATTTACCATTGACCACCTGTTTTCTCTGCTAGGAAAACTGAATCACCATATCGAAATCCGAGTGATTCCCAAATCAAGCTGCAACTCACAGGAAACTATCAATGTTGCTTTCATTTAACCTCCCTTCCATAGGAGCATAACCATTGCCCAAAAACAACGCAGCAGCAGACGCAACCCAAACCACAATCCCATTTTCCCCTCCAGACAAGGAACAATTAAACATCTCCACCCTTGAAACATGGCTATGGGATGCCGCCTGTGTGATTCGTGGAGCGACCGATGCCCCGAAATTCAAAGATTTCATCCTCCCCCTAATCTTCTACAAACGCCTCTCCGATGTATTCGACGATGAAGTTACAAAGCTAGTCGAGGAATTTGGCGATCAAAAAGCGGCGCGGGAAATGATCGATGCCGACCATCAGGACGCACTCAAGAGCGGACGCAAAAAACTGATTGTCCGTTTCTACATCCCTCAAGAATACCGTTGGGAGGCACTTCGCAACCACCCCGCAGATGGCCGCTTAGGAGAGTTTGTCACCCAAGCGATGCGCGAAGTTGCCCGCCTGAACCCACCGTTGCAGGGTGTTCTAGATGTTGAGGACTTCAACGAGCAACAGAGCGGACAGCGAACCCTTGACGATGACCGACTGGAGGCATTGATCGAGGTCATCAGTGGGCATCGGCTTGGGCTTCAAGACACAGAGCCGGACATCCTAGGACGCGCTTACGAATATCTGCTGCGGAAATTTGCCGAAGGACAGGGACAGAGCGCGGGCGAGTTCTACACACCGAAAGAGGTCGGCTGGCTAATGGCACGCCTCATCAACCCCGAACCGCACACCACCATCTACGATCCAGCCTGCGGCTCAGGCGGTCTACTCATCAAACCCCGCCTGTTCTTTGAGGAGACACACCCGGACGAAAAGAGCGCAGCCCCACAAATCTACGGGCAAGAGTTGACCCCCACCACCTTCGCCATGGCAAAGATGAACGCCTTTCTCCACGACTTTATCGGTGCCGATTTGCAGATCGGCGACACCTTCCGCAATCCAGGCTTTGTTGATGGCAATTCAGGGCTAAAACGCTTTGACTACGTGCTCGCCAATCCGATGTGGAATCAGAAAGAATATAACGAGACCTTCTACGCCAACGACAGTTGGGGACGTTTCACCTATGGCGTTGCACCGAGCTCCTCCGCAGATTGGGCGTGGGTGCAGCATATACACGCCTCCCTGAAAGAAACGGGACGCGCCGCGATTGTCCTCGACACCGGAGCGGTATCTCGCGGATCTGGCAGCAAGCAGACCAGTCGGGAGCGGGACATTCGCAAAGCGTTTGTGGAGAACGACCTAATTGAAGCCGTGATACTTCTGCCCGAAAACCTGTTTTACAACACCAGCGCACCGGGGATCATTCTGCTCCTGAACCGTAACAAGCCCAAGGAACGCAAAGCACAAATCCTCCTTATCAACCTCTCTAAATATTTCATCAGTGAGAAACCCAAAAACGTCCTGACCGATGAAGGGATTAAGGTTGCAACAGAGGTGTATCAGGCGTGGGAATCTCGCGAAAAATTAAGCGCGGTCATCACACTACAAGATGCCCAAAAAACCGATTATAACCTGAGCCCTTCCCAGTTCGTGGACGTGGGAGATAGAATAGAACACCGCCCCATCTCTGAGATTCTGGCAGACCTGACGGAAGCACGTATCGCCCGCGAAAAAGCGGATAAGATATTAGATGATGTGTTGACACGGCTTGGCTTATAGTGAAGCGCAATTAGTAGTTTCGGAAGTTTTGTAGGAATACTGGTACGCTTACCAAACTTTATCGCCATTGTAGGGGCATTTAGTTCTCCTCTAGGTCGAAGCCTCCTCCGACTCATCAGAGCCCTCGGAACGGAGAGGAATCTCCGAATTCCAACACGAGATAGCCTTAATTTCACCATAACGACATTGCATTTGATCAGACATCAGAGTATAATATAAACTACTGACACCCATCCTATCCATTTGTCATTATACCATACATTGCACCCCAGCATTTATACCCACTGTCGGCTGCAAGCTCTTCTAACGGATGCAGATTTCCTAATCCTAATCCTTTTTTGCGTTGGCATAGTATTGGCATCCATAGGTAAGCAGATGAAGGGGATAAAATCGGGTCGGAGCCGTGCTACCGTTGGCTTCCCAGCATGTTCCCGTATAGGTGGGGTTTACTACTTCCGCCTCCGACTCTCCAAAACTTTTTTGCGTTGGCATAGTGTTGGCATTAATAGAGCCACACTTATGAGTTCCTCTGAAATAAATAGACATAGGACTTACGCACATGGTCAGAAAATAGGTTATAATAGAGACTATGAACCCAAAATGGAAAACTGCTGCATCTTAAAGACGCTGGGAGTCTTAAATAATTCTTTGGCTAAAGGTAACAGCTTAGATTAATATAAACAGGGAGTGGGTTATGGATTTATTGAAAGAAGAAAGTTCTCCCTTATCCATATCAGCCGTGGACCTGTTCTGTGGTGTGGGTGGTCTGACGTATGGTCTTAAACAAGCAGGTATAAATGTCGTTGCTGGGCTTGATATTGATGAAACGTGTAAGTACGCGTATGAGAAGAACAACGATGCGACGTTTATCTCAAAGGACATTCGTAAATTCACCGGTGCCGAACTTTCTGAATTATATCCAAAGGATAGCATCAAACTTCTTGTCGGGTGTGCCCCATGTCAACCTTTTTCTGCCCATACACGAAAGAACAAGGATCGAAGTTCGGATAAGCGGTGGAGTTTACTTGATGACTTTGGAAGATTGATTGAACAGGTAAACCCTCATCTGATAGCTTTTGAGAATGTACCTCTCCTCAGAAAAGAAAATATTTTTACGAACTTTTGTAATAAACTTCGTTCACTCTATTATTATTTGCATCCAGAATTAATGGTCTACTGTCCTGACTACGGTGTCCCGCAAAAACGACGTCGTCTGGTGCTAATTGCCTCGACTTGGGATAACTTTGAGCTTCTTCCAAAAACGCACTCCAATTCTCCAGAGGATAAATTGCTTCCGCTTCAAACTGTAGAAGATGCAATCGGTAATCTTCCTAAGATTAATGATGGCGAAGAATGCCAGCAAGACTCACTTCATCGAGCGCGGGAACTCTCAGATATGAATAAAAAACGAATTAAGCATTCAAAACCAGGGGGCACGTGGAAAGATTGGAGTAAGGAGCTGCGCTTACCGTGTCACCAAAGGTCATCAGGGAAAGGGTATACGACGGTTTATGGTCGCATGGAATGGGATGATCTGGCTCCAACAATAACGACACAATTTATCAATTTGGGCAGTGGACGATTCGGACATCCCGAACAGGATAGAGCCCTTTCGTTACGAGAGGGTGCTCTTCTGCAATCTTTCCCAAAAGGTTATAAGTTTATTCAGCCAGATTCGCCAATCACAGTTAGTCGCATAGCAGCCTACATCGGAAATGCTGTTCCTGTTGACCTTGCAAAGGTCATAGGCGAGAGTATACAGAAACATGTAAGGGAAAATATCAATGAATGAGCATAGCAAGTATCAGATGAATATCAGCAATACCGTCCTATACCATCTTGGTATTAATCTTTATAGTAATATTCCCGCAGTTTTATCTGAGGTGGTAGCAAATTCTTGGGATGCTGATGCTACAAATGTTTACGTTGAAATAGAGAAAGATAAAATTACCATCGCCGACGATGGTCACGGTATGACGCTCAAAGACATCAATGAAAAGTACCTTTTAGTCGGATATCCAAGGAGAATACATAACGAAGCTGTGACAGACCACTACAAGCGAAAAGTTATGGGCAGGAAAGGTATCGGCAAACTTTCGCTTTTTTCAATTGCTGAAACTGTTAGAGTTGAAACTTTTAAAGAAGATGAAAAAAATGGTTTTGTAATGTCAAAACAAAAAATTGATCGCCACATTGCGCAGAAAAATCAGCAACCTTATGAACCCAAATCTCTATCCGAATCTGAAATAGAACTTACTGAAAACGGGACTCGAATTGTACTTACTGATCTAAAGAAGCGGATTTCCAAAGCCCACTCCAATCATCTACGGAAGCGAATCGCACGCCGGTTTAGCATCATTGGGGCTGAAGATAATTTCAATGTTTTTATTGATGGATCAACTGTTAAAATTACAGATCGTGATTACTTTCATAAAATTCAGTTTCTCTGGCACTATGGAGATGGGAGTGAGAAATATATAAATTTATGCCACAATTTGGAAAATCCCGAACACGTGGAAAAAGGAGATGGGACAATTGAGGTAAGAGATGAAGATAATATTGAAAATTTAACGGGGTCTATCAAAGGTTGGATTGGAACTGTCCGGAAGCCAAACGAACTGACAGATACGAATGTAGACGGAGAAAAAGATGTAAATGAAAACCTCAATAAGATTATAATAATGGTTCGCGGCAAACTTGCACAGGAAAACATCCTTGATGATTTCAGGCAATCGGGATTCTATACCAAATACCTTATTGGCGAAATTCACGCAGATTTCTTGGATATGGATCATTTAGATGATATTGCAACGACCAGCCGTCAAGAGATTATTAAAGACAATCCGAGGTATGAGGAACTTAAGAACTGGATGAAAGATGAGTTGTTTCATATCCGAGATAAATGGGATGAATGGCGTTCTGAGAAAGTGAAGAAGGAAGTTGAACAAATTCCTGCAATTAAGGAATGGCTTAATGAATTGAAACCTAAAGAACGCAAACAAGCAGAATCACTTTTTCGTAAGATAGGAGGAGTTCATGTAGATAATGACGACGATAGAATACCGTTCTATAAATATGCCGCCTTAGCATTTGAAAATCTTCTATACAAAGGGGCTCTTGATCAATTAGAACGAATATCAGTAGAAAATATACCAGCCTTCATAGAGATTTTAAGTAATTTTGACGATATTGAGGCATCATTATATTATCAAATTATCCAAGAGAGGTTACGGATCATTTCTAAGCTGCATAACGCGGTAGAAGATAACGCTGTGGAAAGGACCATTCAGGAGATTCTTTATGAACATCTTTGGTTGTTGGATCCTTCATGGGACAGGGCGACAGAAACACCATTTATGGAGCAAACTGTCCAAAAAGAGTTTGAAGATATTGATGCTAAAGAAATGCTCACTGATACAGAATTGAACGGACGTTATGACATAAAATATAAAATGACAGCGGGAAAACACGTCATCATTGAGCTTAAACGGGCTGATCGGAAATTGGATCAGTACGACTTGCTCAGACAGGTTGAAAAATACGGAGAGGCACTGCGGAAGATAGTTCGGGCGATTGGCAAGAGTGAACCGGTTGAAACCGTCTGCCTTGTAGGCAGAGATCTTGAGCAATGGTCAGACGCTGAACAGAGGGAACGGTCTAAGAGAACAATGGAACAACAAAATGTCCGGGTTGTGCTATACCATGAACTTATTGAGGATGCATATCGAACTTATAATTCTTTTTTAGACCTTCGCCACGAACATGGTAGAGTTTATCGGCTTATCAAAAACCTTGAAATCCAAGCACCAGAAGTAGATTAAAATGGATTTTGATGTGCAACACAGTCTAAGAAATGACACGGCAATTAGAAAAGTCAGTGATCAGTGAGTTTTGTATATTTTTATTGAGAGACTACAGTGAACGAGAGAAGTTTGCCAAAAGGATGGATGTGGACAACGCTCCAAAAGGTCTGCTCACCCCCGCAATACGGATGGACGACGAAAGCCAGTCCACAAGGAGCACTTCATCTTCTGAGGACAACCGATATTACTGCGGACAACCTCAATTGGGGCCATGTTCCATTCTGTTCGGAGGAACCGTCCGACAAAGAGAAGTACATGCTAAAAACAGGGGATATCGTGATTTCACGGGCTGGTTCTGTTGGCTCTAGTTATCTAGTTGAAAATCCACCATCTGCTGTGTTTGCGTCATACTTGATCCGCTTTCGCCCATTACCTGTAATTAACGAATATTATCTGGCATTTTTCCTGAAGAGTTCGTTTTATTGGAATACCATTTCATCCCAAAAAACTGGTAGCACCCTTCCGAACGTAAACGCGACGAAGCTCAAACAAATTCCTGTTCCCCTTCCCCCACTCCCTGAACAACGCGCCATTGCCCACATTTTACAAACAATCCAAGAAGCAAAAGTCGCCCGACAACGCGAGCTTGCCTTAGAGCGCGAACGCAAAGCCGCGTTGATGGATCACCTCTTTTCACACGGCGCGAAGGGCGAACCCCGCAAGCAGACCGAAATCGGTGAAATTCCTAAAAGTTGGGAAGTGGTAAGATTAGAGGAAATTGTTAAGGAGTCTATTAAAGATGGGGTCCATCAAACTCCAGTGTACGTTGAAGAAGGTGTGCCATTCATAACGGCAAAAGATATTATTGATAACAAAATTAGTTTTGCTAATTGTGCTTACATATCACCCGAAGAACATGAAACTCTAATCAAGAGAGTAAAACCAGAAATTGGTGACGTTTTGTTGACCAAGGTTGGCACTGTCGGAAATGTTGCACTGGTCAATATAAGCCGAGAATTCAGCATATTTGTCCAAGTTGCCTTGATAAAACCGAAATCAGATATAATTGACTCTGGATTTTTGTTATACGCCCTTCAATCTGAAAAGGGGCAAACTGAAATCAATCGGAAATCTGCTCAATCAACCATGCGTTTTATTGGTGTGCGAAAAATTTCTACTGTTTATATTCCGTTACCTTCCCTTCCCGACCAACTCGAGATCGCCGAAATCTTACAAGCCTGTGATACCATAATCGCAGCCCTTGAACAGGAAGCCCAACGACTGGATGAACTATTCCACGCCATGCTCGACGAGCTAATGACAGGGAAAAGATCCGCCGTGTCACTAATTGATGTCGAATCCGCGCCATCTGCGTAATCCTCCCCGATTTTATCCCCGATACATCGGGACAGGCGGGATGTGCCACTTAATCCGCGATTCAGACAATGATGATTATGCTCTCCTCAATTAACATAGGAGCATAAAAATGGAAACGCAAACAATTCAATATCCAGCTGAAATTCTATCAGCACTCGGAAAAGAGGCAGAAGAATTTGAAGAGGAAGCCCGTTTGCTATTGGCATTGAAATATTACGAAACAGGCAAACTCAGCACCGGACTCGCCGCGCAACTGACGGGGGTGCCACGCTCCACGTTTATATTTCTGCTTGGAGAGCACGGCCTGTCGCCCTTTGGAGAAAGGCCTGAGGAACTTGAAGAATCTCTCGCAAATGCAAGGAAAGCATTTGTCTGAGTCTCGATTTATCGGACCCCGATTATGCAAACACCGCTGCACCGGAAGGTTGCCCCTCCTGTCAATCCTTTAATCCTGAAAATCCTGATTCAGACAACAATCCGCGCAATCTGCGTAATCCTCCTAATCCGCGATTCAGACAATTTTATCGCGCCGGACATAACTAGCAGCTTGAGTTATAACATTTCACAATACACTTGACATATTATAACAAATGTTATATAATGTCATCGATAATTCTATATTTTCCCCAGGCCCGGTAGGTGCGGTTTGTAACCGCACCGAATTCAGTCCAACCCGGTAGGTTCAGTTTTCCCCGCACCGGTGCCGATTCATCGGCATCCTCGACAAGTCGGGATTTGGAGTGTCTCATTAATTCTAACGTCCACTATAAATGAAGTAAGACTTACGCATTTCAGAGTTTGACCTGTCAGGGACCTGCCAAATCCCTGACATTTGGCACGGTTATGGTGCCATTTCAGCGAAAAACGGTTCATAAACAGTGCGTATTTGGCAGGGCAAAAAGCCGTCTGGGCGCACATTTTCCTGCGTGGTAAAAATCCACAAACACCCTGAAGCTAGGCCCCGTCAGGGTTCAAAGAGACCTCCACCAATAATGAACCCCCGATATGGGGTTGAATTTTTTTTTTGGACCTGCCAGTGCCCTGCCAAATTGCCAAATCGTGCCGGTGGAGCATTGAAACAGAGGTTTATGTTCCGCATAGCAGAAGGGGTTGGATTTTACCATGCAACTGCATAAATCCCAAGAACCTGTCCCGATGAATCGGGATAATCTCTGAAAGTTGTCATGTTACGGGTAAACCCCCTCAAAATCGGTTGATTTTGCCCCTAAAATGGCAAAAGATGACTGTGGAAAGCTCCCTTTTTTAATAGACAAGTTGTAATAAAAATATTACAATTTAGGCTGTTATGGAAATAATCCCTCGAGATATACGCAATTACGTGACACCAGATGGACGTGAACCTTATGAGGAATGGGTCAATTCTTACCGGAATCGAAAGACTCGTGCCATCATACGGGAACGAATTAATAGGTTACATCTGGGAAATTTTGGCGATTATAAACGGTTAACTACGGATCTGTACGAACTGCGAATTCATTACGGTCCGGGCTACCGGGTGTATCTTGGGGTAGCAGACCGTGTGATGGTGATTCTGCTTTGTGGTGGATCTAAAAAAACACAAAGGCGGGATATTCAAAAAGCGAAGGAATATTGGGAAGAATTGAGGAGGCGAACTAATGAATAGAGAAACGGTACTGAAACACACGACGAGTTTCAAAGAAAATCTATTAAAAGCACTAGCCGATCCCAAAGAGGCACAAGCCTATCTCGAAGCAGCGCTTGCCGCGTATGAAGCGGATAACAATACAGATGCCTTGCTATTGGCAATGCGTGATGTTGCCCAAGCACAGGGGGGAATCGGACAACTTGCTAAGCGCGTGGGCATCAGTCGTGAACACCTATACAATGTGCTAGCGAGCAAGCACAACCCTCGGCTGGATAACCTGCTGAGCATCCTTTCGGGACTAGGCTTCCATGTGCGGTTGGAACCAAAAAGGGAGCCAGAAAGAGCTGTGTCAGGTTAAAATGAAAGCGTGTCGGGCAAACAACCCTAAGTCATACCTCCCCTTCACGTTTCACGCAAGATGTGTAATTTCGCGGGAAAATTGGGAAAGTTTCTAATTAGGATTTACGCAGCCGAAACAGTCAAAGCCCTTCCCTCTGCTTGTGCTTGCATCCCGACCTATCGGGGCGGGGGGACTGAGGGGGGTGTTAGTTACACCACGCCAACGGTTCGGAGAAAATCATGTCTGAACGTTCCGCCGTACAGAATCCAATGCTCGAATACGCCGATGAAATTGGCTGGGAATCTGTTTCTCGATTAGAAGCGACGCAAAAGCGCGGCGATAATACCGGGCTTTACTTCATCAACGTACTAAAAACACAACTGATGAAGCTCAACAGAGACATACTGGATCAATCTCGCTGCGAAGAAATTATACGACAGTTGACTTTGGTCAATCCAACGCTTGAAGGAAACCAAGACGCACTCTCTTGGCTACGTGGAGAGCGGTCGATTTTTGTCCCAGATGAGAACCGTGAACGAAATGTCACCCTGATTGATTACGATAACCCTGACAATAACCGCTTCCATGTGACCGATGAATGGACGCAAAAAGGGGTAGTGCACAGCAACCGCGCCGATGTCGTCTTTCTGATTAACGGGATTCCCGTGGCGGTGGTGGAGACCAAATCCGCTAACAAGCGGGACGGACTGGCAGAAGGTGTGGAACAGATCCGCCGCTACCACCGTGAAACGCCGGAGATGTTTACCACCACACAACTGTTCGGTGTCACCCACATGCACGACTTTTTGTATGGCGTGACATGGAACGTCAGCCGCAAAAACCTGTTTAACTGGAAGATTGACGACCCCACAAACTACGAGGCGAAAATCAAGACCTTCTTTGACCGTGAGCGGTTCCTGAAAGTGTTGCGAGAGTCAATTATTTTTCAGAGCAAGGACGACGCACTGACCAAAGTTGTGTTGCGCCAGCACCAGACCCGTGCAGTGGACAAGGTAGTTAAGCGGGTTCACGACCCGAACAAGCGGCGCGGACTTATCTGGCACACCCAAGGCAGCGGCAAAACCCTCACCATGATAACGATTGCATCCCAACTCTTGCGCGGTGGTGGAGGGGAAATAGAAAAACCGACGGTGCTAATGGTGGTTGACCGCAACGAATTAGAGAGCCAGCTTTTTAACAATATCGCCGGATATGGCATCGGGACACCGCAAAGGGCGACAAGCATAAAACGCTTACAGGAGATCTTAGCGTCCGATTACCGCGGTTTGATTGTTTCAATGATCCATAAGTTCGACAAAATACCGTCGGATATCAACACCCGCGAGGGCGTGACTGTCTTGGTTGACGAAGCGCACCGGACGACCAGCGGCGATTTGGGAAATTACCTGATGGCAGCCCTGCCCAATGCGACCTATATCGGTTTCACCGGCACCCCGATCGACAAACTCTCTCAAGGTAAGGGGACCTTTAAGGTGTTCGGGGCAGAAGATGAGCAGGGCTATCTGGATAAATACGCGATAGCCGAGTCCATTGAAGACGGCACCACCGTTCCGTTGAATTATGCCCTTGCCACCTCCGCTTTGCAGGTTGATCGCGAAACATTGGAGCAAGAATTTTTCAGGCTTGTGGTTGGCGAAGGCATGAGCGACTTTGAGGAACTAGACGCGATTCTGAACCGTGCTGTACGGCTGAAAGAGATAATGAAAGCCCCTGATCGGATCGATAACGTCGCCGCCGCTGTTGCGGAGCATTTTCAGGAAAATGTAGAGCCGATGGGATTCAAGGCGTTTCTAATTGCCGTAGACCGTGAGGCGTGTGCGCTATACAAGGCGGCACTCGACAGACATCTACCATCGGAGTATTCGGAGGTGGTCTATTCCCCGCACCATCAAGACACCGAAGCCATGAAGGTGCATCACCGCACCAACGACGAAGAGAAGGAGATTCGTAAGAAATTCTCTGACAAAAACGAGCAGCCGAAAATCCTGATTGTGACCCAAAAACTGTTGACCGGCTTCGACGCGCCAATCCTCTACTGCATCTACCTCGACAAACCGATGCGCGACCATGTGCTGCTACAAGCAATTGCCCGTGTCAACCGTCCCTATGAGGACAACGACGGACTGGTAAAACCTTACGGGTTCGTCTTAGACTTTGTCGGTATCTTTGAGAATCTGGAAAAAGCCCTCGCCTTTGATTCAGATATGGTAGGAAGCGTGATTCGGAATATTGACCTGCTCAAGGCACTTTTCGCCAAGTTAATTCAGGAGGACGCAGCGGAGTATTTACCCCTTGCGAAAGGATGGGACGATAAGGCGAAAGAGAGCGCGATTGAGCATTTCGACGAGGTAGAGGACAGAGAAACCTTTTTCAAATTCTTCAAACAGTTGCAGGATATCTATACCATCCTTTCTCCGGACACCTTCTTACGCCCGTTTATAGGTGATTATCAGTCACTTGCCTCGCTCTATGGACTGATCCGTAACGCCTACGCCGATCGTACTTATGTCGATAAGGAATTGACCGCCAAGACAAAGGAACTGTTACAGCAGCATACGGGCAGCGATCCGTTCGCGTTACCGGGTTCCATTCAAGAATTAAACGCAAACACATTGCGGGAAGTTGGGAATAGCGATGTATCCGATAAGGTGAAGGTGCTAAATTTACGGAAGATACTCCATCAAACAGTAACGGAAGAAGGTCGGTCAAAGCCGTTTCTCATTTCAATTGGAGACCGAGCGGAAGCACTCACAGAAGCCTATGAAGATCGTCAACGGACAACGCAGGAGGTACTGGTTGAGTATAGAAAGTTAGTAGAGGAATGTGAACGGGCATCAAGCGAACAGGCCCAAATGAACCTAGACGATAACGGCTACGCGGTTTATACGGTGCTTAAAGAGTTTGCAGAAGATATTACCTCAGAGGGGGCGCAAGAGGTCAATAGCATCTTTGATCAATTCCCCGATTATCAATGGAACGAACAACAGGAACGTGAGTTAAGAATTACGCTCTACCGTACCTTGAGACCAATGGTTATGCAAGGTGTCATGGGACCAACAAACGCCTTATTGAAGATACAACGGATATAAAAAGTAGTAGGTATACGCCAATTGTAGGTCGAGATTCACATCTCGACAAAATACTGTCAAATGTAGCGCAAACTGTTAGTTTGCAGACTGGGATCACAATCTAACAGATCGTGGTACAAAAGGAGATTGTAGGTCGAGATTCACATCTCGACAAAATACCCAGCGTGCCGCACCGTAATCTTGGCTCAATCCACCCGGAACATCAATTGGAGATGCGACTGAGATGAAAACCAAAAGTGCATGGAATGACTCAGAGGATTTGAAAGGTGCTGTGTCGGAATGGGCAGACCGCATCGGTGTGGAAGTCCGGGAGGTGCATCTACGCGACATGCGGAGAAAGTGGGCATCCATATCCACAAATGGACGATTGACCCTCAACACCGACCTGCTCAACTTACCGGAAGCGTTGGGAGAGTTTGTTATTGTCCATGAATTAGTCCATCTCCTCGTCCCAAATCACGGGAGAGTGTTCAAAAGTTTCATGTCCGCCTACCTCCCCGATTGGGAGGAGAGACAGCACCACCTACAGACCTTGCCAAACACCTAGAGATAGAGTCTTACTAATGAACCAATGTTTTTCACGTTTCACGCATCACGCTTTTTGCACTAGATGTCAACTCAAATCAACATATTTCCGTCATAAAAACAAACTATGGTGAATTCTAAAAATAAATAGCCATTAATAGTAGTAGGCACATGGCTTTGCATCCCGATTTATCGGGGCTCCGTGTGCCGTAACTCTGCGAACCCCGATCTCTCAGGTCCGGTAGGTGCGGTTTCTAACCGCACCGGTTTGGAGTGAGGCATCGGGATTCGGAGATCCCTCCTACCGGGGAATTAAATGACCCTAGTGAACCTTTTTAGTCCTTGCAACACTAAAGGGGATAGGAGGACATTGTGGCAAGGGATATCGGAGAATATCACGCCCAGATTGTGCAATTCGTTGATGAACTCTGTCGTGTTTACTATAAGCGCAGCCATAAAAATATAAAAGGAGAAAAAGCACCACATGAAGCGGTTTTTAATCTATCTTTTACTGATCTTATTTACTTATCCCTGTGCCGCATTTGGACAACAGGCTCCCAGCAGCACAGGCGAAATTTATGGTGCAGTCTATCAACAGGATCTTGAACAACCGGTCACAACCGCACAAATCCGCATTGTAGAGACAAACCAGCGCACCACAACCGACCAGAACGGCGAATTTCGATTCCGTAACCTACCCGCCGGAACATATACACTGACCACATCCGCTTCCGGTTATAATCCACCAGCGGATAGCGTCGTCACCGTCGAGCCGGGAGAAACGACCCAACTTAAAATTTATCTTGAGCAAGTTGCAGTCGAACTTGATGAAGTAGAAGTGACAGGAGAACGTGCTGCGTCACCCGTTGGCAGACAAACTTTAAGTAGCTCCGAGATCCAGCGTGTCCCCGGTTCCACAGGAGATGCCCTGCGCGCCCTACAAGCCCTGCCCAGTGTCGGCGTTGCAAACGACTTTAGCGGCGCGCTCTATATCCGCGGCGGCTCCGATGAAGACAACCTCTACTACTTTGACCGAGTGCCTATCGGTTATCCCTACCATTTCGGTGGAATCGTCTCGTCCCTCAGTTCTGAAATCATCGAGCGGATCGATGTCTACGCCGGCGGCTACGGTGCCGAATTTGGCATCGATTCGCAGGCAGTGATCGACATCTATTCCCGCAACAAAAATACGGATGGCTTCCGCGCAAAATTTAACCTGAATGTCCTTTACTCCGAAGGGTTGTTGGAGGGAAGAATCAGCGATCAAGGGTACTGGTACGCCGCCGGACGGCGGAGTTACATTGACCTATTCCTTGGCTCGTTGGTGTTTGACAGCGGGGAAATCACCGCCTTCCCCCGGTTCTGGGATTATCAGGTAAAGGGGGCGTATGACCTCAATGACAAGCATCAACTTTCGCTGAACCTGTTTGCCTCCGGTGACAACTTCGCACTCAAACTGGATGGCGAAGATGTGGACGAAGATATCAGAGGAAACATTAGCTTCGGGAGCGGCTTTGAAGGGGCTGGTATTCATCTCCGTTCCCGGTTCACGGACCGGTTGACCTCCTTTCTATCCTTGACCCGTTCCGATTTCCAATTTGATGTCAGTGCCGGTCGCGAGCTATCTCTCAAGATTGACGCTCCAGATTACGTGCTCCGTGAAGATCTCACCTACACCTTAAATCCGAAACATCGACTTGAAACCGGCGTGATACTCGGTCTCGAACCGGGCAGAGCGACTGGTAAATTTATCCGTCCACCCGATGAGGGCGAAGTCGATTACGACCCACGGTTCATTGAAAAGCAAGAATTCAATGAATCCGTATCCGGCAGGCGAATGGAAGTGTATCTACAAGACCGATATAAAGTGTTGCCATTCCTGTCAGTCGTGCTCGGTTTACGGGTGGATTACTTTAACCTTGTTGACGATTTCTCCCTCCAACCGCGCGGAAGCCTTCTGCTGGATATTATGGAGGGTTCTCAGCTCCAATTCTCTTACGGCAACTATTATCAGGTGCCGGGACCGCCGCGACTCACCCAGAGCGTCGGAAACCCCGAATTAGACACAAGCCGAGCCAGTCACTATGTGTTGGAATTCACTCGCCAAGTGTCGGAGGGGACAGAGTTCAAATTCGCAGGTTATTATAAAGATCTTGCGAACCTCGTGACCAACGATGATGAGCAGATCTATCTTAACCAAGGTGCTGGATTCGCACAGGGAACGGAGCTATTCCTACGTCATCGCGCCGGGGACCGATTTCTAGGGTGGGGATCCTACACGTATGGGCTTTCTAAACGACGTGACCGGCCAGGGGAACCGTATCGCTACTATTCGTTTGACCAGACACACGTTGCGACCTTGGCGGCAACTTATCGGTTGACACCGACGTGGGAGATTGGTGTAAAATGGCAGTACCGAACTGGTAACCCCTATACCCCAGCGCTAGGCGTGGCTCGTGAAATTGACCGACGCAACGGCGAACCCATCTACGTTCCCATTTACGGGGACATAAATTCGGAACGACTTCCACCCTATCACCGGTTGGATGTGAAAATCAGTAAAGCGTTTCGATTTAATAGTTGGGAGATGAGCCTCTTTCTTGAACTCTTGAACGCCTATAACCGTAGAAACCTACTCACTTATAGTTACAACGACGATTATGATGAAGATGAAAGAGAAGTAATCTACTATGATGGAGATGAAAGAGAAGAAATCTACCAATTCCCGCTCATCCCCTACTTAGGGATTACCACCGAATTTTAATGAACGTTGATGGGATAAAACTTGACAGCTCCTGGGTTCATATCTATCATAACTGAGGTTTCGACCTATTAAGAGTTACCGACTGTGTTAATAAGGAGACTACAATGAAGAAACTCGTCGTCACAGAAGAAATCTGGAAAGAGGGCAATATGTACACCGCCTATTGCCCGGAGTTAGACGTTGCGAGTTGTGGAAAAAATGTTGAAGAGGCGAGAAAGAATCTCCTTGAAGTTATCGAAATTCAACTCGAAGAAACAGCAAAGCTCGGAACACTCAAGGAATTCTTACCGGTTCATCGTTGAGACAATCTTCGTATCGGAGGTGAACATGAGACCTAACATTCTTATCTTTATGACGGATCAGGAACAAGCCGATGTCGTACATCCAGATCATCCATGTATCACACCAAACGCGACGAGATTAGCGCAGGAAGGGGTTCTATTCAACCGTTCATTCTGTCCAACAGCACATTGCTGTCCCTCACGCGCAACATTCATGACAGGCGTATATCCCAGTCGCCACGGCATCTACAACAATGTCAGCAACCCGACCGCCATCCACCGCGAACTCTACGAAGGGGTCGGGATGTTCAGTGAAGGGCTCCGATCTTCGGGCTACAACTTAGCGTATGCCGGGAAATGGCATGTCACGGACGCTGAGAACCCCTCCGACCGCGGCTGGGAGGATCTGCACCTCACGGGGGGCAAAGGCAGCTACATGCACCGTTCGGTTTCACAGTGGCAAGAGCAAGCCAAACAACCCGAATCAACAGAACGCGAACGTGGGCAAATTCTCCGACCCGGTTGGGGACACTATCAGCTATACCAATCCTACCCGACTGACACACCGAAAGGATACGAAGACCATCGAGACTATCGTGTGGTGCAGTCTGGATTGGAGGCGTTGCCGCGATTAGCCCAAGCGGATGCGCCGTGGTGTTTATACATCGGACCGAGCGGTCCCCACGATCCGTTCGTCGTACCAGAGCGGTTTTCCCAAATGTATGATCCCAAAGAAATTTCGTTGCCTCCAAACTATCGCGACACACTGGAGGACAAACCCCGCGCCTATCAGCGTGCACGCCAGCAGTATTGGGATCAACTCTCGGAGGACGAAGTGCGCGAGTCCCTCCAGCACTATTGGGGATACTGTACAATGGAGGACGCGATGTTTGGCGAAGTGCTTGAGACACTAGAGGAGACAGGGCAGGCGGACAACACCCTTGTCCTACGAATGAGCGACCACGGCGATTACTGTGGCGCACACGGCTTGTATCTCAAGGGTGTACCAGCGTTCCGCGAGGCTTATAACATCGCCACGATTGCACGTTGGCCCCAAGGGATTGCCAATCCCAACCGTGAAGTCGATGAATTTGTCAGCCTCGCCGATTTCGCACCGACCTTCATCGAATTGGGGGGCGAATCCGTACCAGAGGACCTGACAGGCAGGAGCCTCGTGCCGTTCCTAAAGGATGAAACCCCCTCCGACTGGACAGACGCATTCTACACGCAATTCAACGGTGTCGAGTTGTATTACAGCCAGCGCGTTGTCACTACCAAAGAATTCAAATATGTCTACAACGGCTTTGACTTCGACGAGATGTACGATCTGCGGAACGACCCGCACGAGATGGTGAACCTCAGTGATCACCCCGATTATCAGGAGGTGAAGCGCGATCTGGTACGTCGGATGTGGCGGTTCGCAGGAAGCGAGGACGACATCATCTTCAACCCGTATGCAACGGTGGCATTCGCGCCGTGGGGGCCCGCCGATGCCCTACGCGACGAGGCGTAAAGAGGAGCAAATTCATGGCAACCCTTAAAGGCATCATTCGGGACAGCGTTTCAGGTGCCTCCGTCGAGGCGAAAGTCCATGTCCTGACTAGCAGCGGCAGTTTCGTCCATCCCGCGGATAGTATCCTGAAGATTGGACCGGGCGACCCGTTCTTCTACAGTCCGGGAGAGTTTACCGTGGACGTGCCCCGCGGTTCGACGGACATCGTGGTTGAGCGTGGCACAGAGTACGAACCCCTTCGGAAGGTTGTCTCAGTACCCGCAAAAGGGGCAGTCGAGGTTGAGTTGCATCTCAAACGGTGGGCGGATCTGCCATCGCAGGGATGGTATCCGGGGAATACACATCTGCACTACAATGAGGAGGAGGCTCGACCCGATGACCGGCTGCGCCTCGATCCCCAAGTCCACGATCTCAGCGTAACCGTCATCAGCATCCTGCAGCGGGGTGAAATACCCTATGCCAGCAATAAGTATCCGCTCGGATTCATGACCGACTATTCGACCGCACACCATCTTGTCGATTGCGGCGAGGAGAATCGCCACAACTCCCCTTACGGCGGTGGGTCTGGGCACGTCATGTTCCTGCACATCAAGAATTTGGTCGAGCCGGTCAGTCGCGGTAATCTTGTCAGCGACTTTGATCCCGACTATCCGCCGATCTGTTACGCCTGCGACGATGCCAAACGACAGGGAGGGGTTGTGTTGTGGTGCCACAATGGGCGGGGAATGGAAGCACCGGTGGCGGCAGCACTTGGGAAGCTAGATGCCTTTAACCTGTTCGATCCCTCTTGGAAAGACCTCGAATACGACATCTGGTATCATCTTCTCAACTGCGGTATTCCGCTTCCCGCATCGACCGGGACAGATTGGTTCATCTGTGCGAACAACCGCGTCTACGTCCAGACCGACGGCGGATTTACCTATGAAAACTGGTTGAGGGGCTTGCAGGCGGGGCGTACCTTTATCACGAACGGACCAGCACTGTTTCTAAACCTCGATGGGGAGCGCCCCGGCAGCACTATCGCATCCCCGAATGGGTGCCCGCGCACTGTGTCAGGACAAATTAGGTGGCAGTCGCACTACCCCCTCAACAGCGTCGAATTGGTTCACAACGGGGCGGTGACACAAACGGTTCCGCTTGATGGACTGAAACACGGTGGAGAGTGGGCGTTTGACCTCCAGATCGAATCCGATGGCTGGGTCGCAGCGCGCGCCTTCGGGGCAGCCCGCGACAGCTTTGCACAGCCGGTCTATGCACACACGAGTCCTATCTATATCGGTACAGGTCGTCCCGCCGACATCGCGTATGAGTCAGCAGCGTTCTTTGTGCGTTCGATCGACAGTGCGATGGAGATAGTGAATCGGGATTGGCGGTTTGCCAAGGATACGCAGCGGGAGGAAGTCTTACACCTGTTCAACGAAGGACGAAAAGTTTACGCAAATCTAGCTGGATTGCGTTAGGCACGTGCCTCTTCGGGAGAAACCCGACGCTGCCCGCTCGCTTGTGTCGGTGCCGGTTCGATGGTTGGTGCTGCCTCGCCTGCCTCAACCATACGCCGGACAAGCCGCTCCCGCATCACCGCGGCAACCTCCTGATGCGACTCCCGTCCAATCAGGTTTGCTAACTCGTAGGGATCTGCTTGCAAGTCGTAAAGCGACTCCTCGATATACTCCTCCGAACCTGCCCCCTGCGCGCTACGTCCCCCCGGCGCAGCAACGCCGTACTTCCATCGGTGTGTGCGGACAGCACGCCCCACCTGCGACTCACTGACCTGAACGAAGACCTCCTCGGGCCACCCATCCGTTTCGCCTCTCGTCAGTGGCAGAATTGAACGCCCTTGCATCTCTTCGGGCACAGGAATCCCCGCAGCATCGAGAAGCGTCGGCGGCAAGTCAACAAGACTGACCAGTTGTTGCAGCTGCCCCCCGCCATCGAAGCCGGAACCGTGCAGCGCCGTTGGGACACGGATGGAGCTTTCGTGGCAGGAACGTTTATATTCCGCATTTCGCGTCTTGAAGTGACAGCCGTGATCCGATGTAAAGAGCAGAACCGTGTTATCGAGTAGGTCAAGACTCTTGAGTGCGTCCAATACCCTACCAAGTGCCTCATCGAGTCGTTTGACCATGCCGTAATAGCCTGCAATATGCTGATGTGTAGAGCCACCCAACGCAGCAAGATCCGGCGGGATCCATTTTCCGGCGTAACGTTCACGATAGCCATCGGGCGGTGGGTAATCGTCAAGATGGTTCTGATGGTGCGGCTCGATGTACGAGGTAAAAAGATAAAATGGATCGCCTTGGTGCGCGTCAATATAGCGGATCATAGAATCGGTGACAGCATCCACACGGTAGCCGGGGAGTTTGACAGGTTGGTTGTCACTGTTGTAGAGCACGGTCGAGTAAGCATCGGAGGTAAACTCAAGCACGTTGGAGGCAAGCCAATACTCGTAACCACCACGCGCGGATTCCGGGACAGGTCCCTCAACGCCCCTATCGTAGAGATGCCACTTGCCGATGTAGCCGGTTTGGTACCCGCTTTCACGAAAATGGTGGGCAAGGGTCTTCAGATTGGAGGGCAGTGGGATACCGTTTCGGTAACACCCCGTTTCAGTGGCGTAAAGCCCGGTCTGCAAGCATGACCGAGCCGGACCACAAACAGGCTGGCATGTAAACGAACGGTGGACATGGGTTCCCCTCCGTGCCATCCGATCAAAATTCGGTGTCAAATCCAACGGATTGCCGTGAACACCCGTTGTATCCCACCGTTGCTGGTCTGTGAAGAACACGATGACATTGGGCTGATCTGAAGTTTTTGCCATATTGCTGTCTCCCCATTTCCTCATGCCGTTAAAGGCGACTTTGTCTAGTCGCGTTTCGCATTCAGCAAAAACGCGATCTAAAACACCTGTTGACTTTTTATTACGCTACACACTTTCGATTGTAGGTGTAGGAAATTTATCTCTCAAACTGGATCCATTTAATCCCTCAAGGAGCCCACTCAGAAAGTGCTTATACAGATGCTCTGCCAAGAAAAAGAATATTTCCTGTTGGACTTTTTCTGATATTTGATTATCTGGTCCAAGTAGCCGAGAGATTTCTGCTGCTGCTGCATGCTCAAGTTCTGGATGCTTATCGATCACAGATACATGGAGATTCGCAAACCATTCCCCGGTATCGTTCAGCGGATCTAATGTCGCATTTAGGAAATCTGCAATCTGTGAAAGAATCGGATCCGTGCATTCTTCGATGAAATTTTGATTGACTCGGGTTAACTCAAAGAGCCAAAGCAAATTATTAGCCACTTCCGACCAATACTTATTTGAAAAATCAGGTGTTGTTAAATCCTCAAGTGGACTGTTCCGTGGAGGTGCACCTCTTTGTACCATAATAATCTCCTATTGTTGTGAAGGTCTAATAAGTTCCTTACTCACTGTTGATATATTTCAAAACCTCAATGATTGGAAGCATTCTATCATGGATCTGCTCCGAGGCTAATCAAAGCCGTCATCAAGACTTTTCAAGAACAAGCGACCGACATCAAGGTTATACGCGAAATCGCTTGCTATCCAAGGGCTGTTGTAGCCGATAACCGGTACTTCGCTCTCATGGCGTGAACCGTGAGATCTAATATCGACAACTGTTTCCATCTTGGCGAGTTCACCAAAAACGGTATCTCGATCTGCGAGGACGAAGATGTCTCCAATCCGATCCGGATGGAGCCGAAATTGGTGCGCTGCTTCATCTGAGGCATAAACCTTTTCGACACCCGGCGCAGTGCCTAATATTTCTATCGCCTTCGGAAGATCTCCTGTCCTCTGTAGAAAAACATACGCCGCCCCTCCCAAATTACCGTGATGGGCGACATAACGGTCTTTGATGATGGGGATAGCACTTGACGGGATGCTATGCTCGGTCAACCAACGCCCCGGATCGAGCGCACGGTTCTTCGGCAACATCGCGTGATCTGCTGTAATGTAAATCTCCCGTTCCGGGTTATCGTCCACAATCTCCCCAATAAGTCGGTCCAGTTCAGCGATATGTTCCAGTGACTGTTCCGCTGTTGGGGCGTACTTGTGTTGATTCCAATCTGTTGTTGAGCAGTAGGCGACCTGGGGATCATGCTCACGTAGAACCTCACGCAGTGCCCGCAGCAACCACCAATTAATTTCCGACGAGTAGATATCCTCAACCGGTCCAGCTGCCTCAACGTATTCACTGGGTGGATCTTCCGCAGCGATAGCGATATCTGTTCCAGCTTCGAGCATCCGCAGCAGCTTTTTCTTCGTAACGAGCAGAGCGGTTTTCTGTGCAAAGCCTGACAATTTTCCACGCTCAAATAATGTTGGTGCAAGCAGAAAGCGATTATCTTCGATAAATTCCCCCTTGCCCGTTTCACGGTCAACATGGTAGTTGGTTGTAATACCGTGTATCTCTGGAAAAGTCCCTGTTGCAAGACTCACATTATTGACATTTGTAACAGAGGGAATGACTGATCTTGCGTGTTGATAGAAGCCCTCCTCCGATAGCTTTTGGATATTTGGTATATCACTCGCAGCAAGGTAGTCGTGCCCACCGGCATCGATACAGATAATCAAAATCTTGCGTTGGTTCAAAGTAGGCTCCCTTCTGATGTCGGATTAATGCCAACTCGGATCAGATCTCCCTGCATTGCGCGATCAAACGCAGCGTTGATTTCCTCTAATGGATAAATTTCACCAACTAATTCCTTGAATGGATAACGCTCCCGCGTCGCTTCGACAAACCGAAGAGCGTCTCCTAGTGCAGATGGATGATAGTTGTGATTGCCTCGTACTGTCAAGCATTTTGTTACAATCTTGTGTGCGTCCACCGTGACATCTGCCTGCGGAAAGACGTAGCCGAGCGTTAAACAGTTTCCACCGATTCCCAGCCAATCGAGAGAGTTGACCAGCGCAGCTTCCGCACCGCTCACCTCGATGGCGAAATCCACACCGCGCCCCATCGTTAGATCGTACAAGACTGCTCCGATTTCGGTTGCGGAATTTTCAGTAAGATTAAACATATGCGTTGCTCCGAAGGCTTCTGCGATGTGGAGACGCTCGGCGACACGGTCTACGCAGGCGACAATTTCAAAACCGCGTTCACGTAAACAGCACACAGCGTAAATACCTAACATGCCCGCACCTTGAACGACCGCGCTGGATCCTCCTGTAGGGTCGAGGATTGCGAGTCCACCTAAAACTGTCGAGAGAGCACAATTAAGCGGTGCTGCTTCAATATCACTGACGGTATCAGGGATCCGATAGATTGCAGTACCCGGTCGAAGGCAAATCTGCTCCGCGAAACCACCGTTGAGGAAATAAGGAGCGATACTCTGGGCATGTCCATACTTAAACAGCCGCTCACACTTCTGTGGCAGATTCCGTTCGTTGCAGTATTCGCACGCGCCACACGCAGCCATGATACTCCACGTCACACGGTCGCCTTCGTGCAAAGGTTCGCCATACGCATCACAAGCCTGCGTTGGAGCAGCGATACGCCCAACCGCTTCGTGACCTAATACACACGGTGTCGGTGCGGTTCGTCGTCCAGTAACGGTATGTAAATCTGAGCCGCAGATGGTTGCCAGCGAGACCTGAACCAGTACCTCGTCTACATTTGGTGCCGTGATTTTCCGTGTACAAAGTTCAAATGGTTGACCCGCACCGTGAAACAGCGAGATCGAAGCTGTTGTTTGCATTATATGAACGTTTTTGGCCTGCCTTTCTGTCTAGCCACTATCCGATATCGCTTTGGATTCTGAATGCCACCGGGATTGTCATATTTTCGGCTATAAGTAATATCACGTATCACGCTTCACGTTTCATTTTCCCACTTCGCCAAAGCCGAAACGCAAGTATCGCTGAAATAACAACCATTCCACCAGCCACAGCAAACGGCAACGAGATAGCCACCGATTCGAGTCTGCCCCCAACCATGTGTCCTGAGAGGAAACCTGAACTCCACGCAAGATGGGTAATCCCAACGCCCCGTCCCTTCTCCTCTGTCGCAAAGAATTCATCAATAAGACGGGGCATTGTGATTGAGACCGACCATGCCGCCCCCGCACCGAAGACCCCCAATACAAATAGCAGCGTTGTCGAGTCCGTATTTAGCGTAATCAGAACTACGCTCAGCGCGACCAGACAGGTTGCCACAAGGGCAGTAGACTTAGCACCGACAACGTCACAAATGCGGCCTGCTATCAGCTGGCAGCAGGCGGCAAATAAATCTCTTGATGCACCGTAGTAGCCTGCCAGTCTAACACCGGAAGCGCGTGCCATTAGAACCGGCAGCAGGAGGCTAACTGTTCCCCAAGAGTAGGTCGGCAGAAAACGCATACCGAGCAGTAAGCGTATCTCTCGGCGGCGGAGCATTTCCCCATACCCTGCTAACATTTGAGTGAAAGATTTCCGTTCATTGCCCCCGTGCGGCAGGCGAGGTAGCAGGATAAGGGCTACTAAAATGAGTAGGATCATGACAATAATCGTCCCGCTGCCAACGACTCCATAATTGAAGCGATCTATTAGCTCACCTCCAATTGCGCTGCCCACTGACCCCCCGAATGTGTACGTCATGAAGTATACAGCGGCAGCCAAGCCGAGCCGATTCGCATCAACGGCACTGATGAGATACGATTGGCCACCCGCTATCCGGAAGCCGGAGGCAATCCCCTGATAGCACAACACTCCCCAAATCAGCAACGGTTGTTTGCTTATGAACACGACTCCCACAACCAACGCGCCTGTCATGCCCAAGATTAGCGTGGACTTCCGACCCAATCGATCGCTTAACGCGCCACCGACCAAAGCAAACAAACCACCGAGAGCAATTGGGATAGCTCGTAATAACGCGGCAAACCATACTGTTTTTCCCAACGCCTCTTCCACGTAAACCGGGAAAAGGAGTTCGATGGGTGCGGTGACCAGTCCCGCTGCAAGTAGGATAAGGCACAATGAGATGAATTGGCGATTCCACATCAGATTACGGGCACCTGTCTTCGTTGATGTTTAGATGAATTACGCATAGGCAAATCTCCATTGTCAACTATGCCAAACCAGAGTTTAAAGGAAATCGTGGGTGACTACACAATTGGTATGTTCATTATACAGATTTCGATAAAAGGAATGCAAGGTTTTAATTGCATTTGCCGTTGTATCGTATGGAGAAAATATGATAAAATGACAAGTAAAATCAGACCAAGTTATAAGAAGGAGAAAATTATGAATTATAGACGTTTAGGAAGAACGGGGCTGAAAGTTTCGGAGGTCTGTCTCGGAACAATGACCTTTGGGGCAGCTGGCTGGGGTAACAACGAAGCCGAATCGGATGCGATCTTCAACTTTGCATTGGATGCCGGCATTAATTTTTATGATGTCGCGAATTCTTACGCCGAGGGGCAATCAGAGACCATCTTGGGACGTATCATGAAGGGGAAGCGGGACAAACTGATTATCGCTACCAAAGTGTTCAACCCGATGGGAACAGACATCAACGACTCTGGAACCTCGCGGGTGCATATCATGAGATCGGTGGAAGATAGCTTGAGGCGCCTGCAAATCGATTATATCGACCTCTACCTCATCCATCATGTCGATCGGGAAACGCCAACCGAGGAACGTTTACGTGCCCTCGACGATCTCGTGCATCAAGGCAAGGTTCGCTACATCGGTTGTAGCAACGAGTACGCTTGGCGGTTGTGCGATGCCCTATGGATTAGCGAGGTGAATAATTTAGCGCGCTATGAGGCGCTCCAACCCCAGTACAATCTGTTGACACGCGACATCGAAGAAGAAATCTTGCCGGTCTGTCGTGACAAGGGGGTTGGTGTGTATGTCTGGGGACCATTGGCATCGGGATACTTGACCGGAAAGTATAAAGCAGGCGAGCCACCTCCCGAAGATTCGCGTTTTGCGCGGAGGGCGGAATCTTCAATGGATCGGTATCTTGATCCACGCATACAGAAAATCCTAGAAGCGGTCCAAGATGTAGCAGAAGGGTTGGGAAAGAGCATGGCACAGGTAGCTTTGCGGTGGATTCTGGAACAGGAGGGAATAACTTCAGTTATCGTTGGATCTACGAAGGTGGAACAACTCCGGGATAACATCGGTTGTTCAGGTTGGAGTCTGCCCGCTGATGCGTTGGAAAGGTTGAACGAAGCTTCCGCCCCGCCAGTCCGTTACCCGGATGCGATGGAGTTGAATATCCACGAGCGTCGAGCGAGTGCTGTGGATATGCCGACACTGGAAGCGTAATGCGTAAGTCCTCACAGAGAGGTGAAATCGTGAATGAGACAAATTACCAAGTGGGTACCGCGAAAATTGATATCACACCAGATTTTCCGGTGCGCCTCAGCGGTTATGGCGGACGGCGAGACGAGGCTGATAGCGTTGAACAGCGGATCTGGGCGAAGGCGTTAGCGATTCGCAATGGAGCCGAAAACCCTGCCCTGTTAATGACGGTGGATAACTGTGGGGTGCCAGATTACATCACCGAGGAAGTCGCAACGGAATTAAAGCGGGAAGCAGGGATCCCTCGCGAACAATTTGTGATCTGCTCAACGCATACCCACAGTGCGCCATACCTTTCAGGTGTACTACGGACGCTGTTCGGGGAGCCAGTTCCTGAAGCACATCAGGAGAACATTGACCGGTATACTCGCGAACTGACGGAGAAACTGAAGCAGGCAGCGAAGACAGCACTCGCAGATCTCTGTCCTGCTTCTCTTTCTTGGGGTGAAGGAAGGGTTGGGTTTGCCGACAATCGTCGGACGAAGGGAGGGCCCGTTGACCACGCCCTACCGATGCTGCGTGCCACAGGAACTGACGGCCAACTGCGGGCAACTCTTACGAGTTACGCTTGCCATTGCACCACGTTGGGTGGAGATTTCAACGCTATCTGTGGAGACTGGGCGGGCTATGCAAGTGCCTACATCGAAGCAGATTATCCCGATGTGACTGCACTAATGGCAATCGGGTGTGCAGGAGATGCAAACCCCGCACCACGTACCGGACTGAACTTCGCACGGCAACATGGTCACGCAATTGCCGCCGAAGTGAATCGGCTTCTTGGTAGCGAGCTTGCCGCGATACAAGGAAAACTCAGCGGACAGGTCAAACGGATCGATCTGCCTTTCGACAAGCTACCCACTCGTCAAGAGTGGGAAGAACGTGTAGAGGGCGGCGGGGCAATTGGGTACCATGCTCAGATACAACTCGACCGACTGGACCGCGGTGAAATTCTCCCAACAACCCTCCCTTATCCTATCCAAATCTGGAATTTTGCGGATGAACTCGCAGTCGTTTTTCTTCCCGGCGAAGTTGTGGTTGATTATTCAATTCGTCTTAAGCGTGAGTGCGATGCCTCGCGTCTGTGGGTCAATGCGTACTGTAACGACGTGCCGTGTTACATCCCTTCGAGACGCATTTTGAGGGAGGGTGGCTACGAAGGCGAAGGGGCGATGATCTACTACGACCGCCCAACACGCTTTGCACCCGCGGTGGAGGATATGATTATCCAAACCGTCCACGAACTGTTACCGGAGACGTTTCGTGTGGACAGTCTTTGATAGATAGGAATCAAGATAGTTTGCGTCCTGGGCTGGAGCAACCTCGATTCTACTTTCGTTCCCTAGATCGCAGAAATTTTGCCATTGCACAACCTACTCCCGTTGTGCAATGGCAGCGTTCGCTATTCCTGTAGTGCGGCGAGAGCTTCACCTTCGCTGTTGAAATGTTCAAAGATGGTGATTAACCTCCCGATCACGAGGAGATTGTTGATACTATTACTAACATTGATCACACCGATCCGCCCGCCCTTGCGCGCAACGGACACATGCAGTCCTATCAGTGTTCCTAGGCCCGAACTATCCATCCGAGACACATCGGCAAAATCAAACAGAAATCTTGGGGATTCGGAAGCGTCTTCTAGTTGCTCTTCAATTACCTGTCTGAGTTCACCACCCGCAATACCCACGATTCTTCCGCCGAGTTTCAAGACGATAACACCGTCTCTGTGTTCAATATTGACATCCATTACTTCTTCTCCTGAAATATCATTTGGCAAAAAGCCGGTTATATGTAAAATGCAGATTCACTATTTCCTATCTGCATCTATTCTAAATAATATACCATTTTTTGTCAAGTCTGCTTTTCTGAACCTGCTGAGGTACTTGACGGAATCAGGACTGAACGTAACGAGGTTCTCATGCAGCCAGAGAAAAAAAGCAAAAAGCGCGAGAGTTCGCTGATTTATCTAAATTTGTCAGGATGAAACCTTGACAAAGCCCGCCCTTTGATGATACTATTTCAGGCTGTTGTGCCTAGCATCCGAGGGATAATAACGCAAGGCGCTAGAACAGGTTGACATTTCGCTGTAACAAATTCGAGAGACGCAGTAATCACCGTATGATTCCGCCAAATGTCAACACAACTCACCTATTCCCCCGTTGAAGGGATAGGTGGCAAATCGAATTATGATAGTGATCGAAAATCTCCCGCTATGGTGCGGTGGAAAGTTGTTGAAGGTAAAATCATGTTATCAATGAAAACATCTTTTGTGGGATCGGATACGGATATTAAGTGGTGTGTTGTGGATGCGAATGGGAAGGTACTCGGACGTTTAGCCACTCAAATTGCGATGGTGCTTCGGGGGAAACATCACCCCACTTTCACCCCACATGCCGATATGGGCTATCGTGTGGCTGTGATTAACGCAGAAAAAGTCATTGTCACGGGAAACAAAGCGACAGACAAAACCTATTTTCGCTATAGCGGTTACCCCGGCGGCGGGAAAGTGAGAACTTTTGAAGAGCAGATGCAGATAAAACCGGAAGAAATCCTACGGCACGCTGTCAAAGGAATGCTTCCCAAAAATCGCTTGGGCCGCAAGCTGATTAAAAAGCTAAAAATCTATGTGGGTCCAAACCACCCTCACCAAGCGCAGAGTCCGGAAGTGTTAGAGATCTAATTCTTAGAGGAGGAAGTATGGCTGTAGAACAGTATTGGGGAACGGGTAGACGTAAAACATCTGTTGCGCGTGTGCGCGTGATTCCAGGAGGCTCCGGCCAATTCGTCGTCAATAAAAAACCAATTGAGACCTATTTTGATCGGGACGATCTGATCCAATTGGCTAAACAACCGACGGAATTAACAAACAGAAGTAGCGCGTATGATGTATTCGTTAATGCACGGGGCGGCGGTATCTCAGGTCAAGCCGGTGCTATTTTGCACGGTCTCGCACGGGCGCTTGTTAAAGCAGACGAATCTCTGAAACCGACTTTGAAGAAGGCCGGATTTCTTACCCGTGATTCCCGTATGGTTGAACGCAAAAAATATGGACAAAAAGGTGCGCGGGCACGGTTCCAATTTTCCAAGCGTTAAGAATCAACCTGATTGCAGATTGGGTTTTAATCGATTTTGAGGATACAAATTATGGCGAACCTGGTCATATTGGGTGCACAGTGGGGAGATGAAAGTAAGGGAGGAACGACCGATTTCCTCGCTGAAAACGCCGATATTGTCGCGAGGTATCAAGGCGGCGACAATGCGGGGCATACTATCGTTGTTGGAGAAAAGAAGTTCGTTTTCCATCTGCTCCCTTCTGGCCTACTCTATCCCCATACCACGAATGTGATTGGCAACGGTGTTGTCATCAATTTGGAGACACTTTTCGACGAAATCGACAATTTGCAGGCGGGCGGTATCGAAGTTGGAGACCGGCTGAAGGTTAGCTCGCGTGCACACCTAATCTTGCCTTATCACAAAGTGATGGAGTCGTGGGATGACCTTGGGAGTTCCTTGAAACTCGGAACAACCTCACGGGGTATCGGTCCAACATACTCCGATAAGATGAATCGCCATGCCGGAATTCGGGTCGCTGACTTACTGGAGTTTGACCTCTTTCAAAAAAAACTGGACTTTAATCTGGCCGCAAAGGGTTATATCCTCGATCAGGTTGGCGGCGAAATTGATAGAACCGCTCTGTTGCAGGAATATCACGATTATTCTCAGCGGCTTGCGCCGTATGTGGTGGAGACCTCTGAATTTATCAATAGTGCCCTCAAGGCTGGGAAGCGAATACTTTACGAGGGTGCACAGGGAACGATGCTGGACATCGATTTTGGGACATATCCCTATGTCACCTCGTCCAATACCACCGTCGGTGCGGTTTGCACAGGGTTGGGTGTCGGTCCTCAGGCAATCGACCGGGTTCTTGGAGTTTCAAAAGCGTATGTGACCCGCGTCGGTTCGGGACCATTTCCGACAGAGATGCCACCAGATCTGGACGAAGAAATTCGCCATATCGGTAACGAATATGGTGCAACTACACAACGGGCACGCCGTTGTGGGTGGCTTGATCTCGTCGCACTACGCTATGCCGCCCAGATCAACGGCTTCACCGATCTGGTCTTGACGAAGTTCGATGTCTTAGACCATCTTGATGAGATTCAGGTCTGCGTTGCTTATCGACGGCGTGGTGAAGTTGTAACGGGGTTTCCGACGAGCTTACACGCACTTGAGGAGTGCGAACCGATCTACGAAACACTCCCCGGCTGGAAAGCGTCAACGGTAGATGTACGGCGATACGAAGATTTACCCGCGAATGCAAAGCGATATAACGCTTACATCTCTGAATTTCTTGATATACCGGTTACAATTGTTTCTGTCGGACCAGAGAGAACACAAACAATAGTCTGCGATAAGAGCATTTTTGGTGCGAATTGATTGTTCGACGGACACGCTATAGCCATTTTGAGGTTGACAATCTCTAAGCGCATTAGGTATTATTTCTGCTCGTTTTTGCTAATAGATCCATCGAGGGCCGTTAGCTCAGTAGGTAGAGCATCTGACTTTTAATCAGGTGGTCACAGGTTCGATTCCTGTACGGCTCACTTGTTGTCCCCGTCGTCTAGCCTGGCCAAGGACACCGGCCTTTCACGCCGGCGACACGGGTTCAAATCCCGTCGGGGACATTGTTTTAGCCCTTTCCATATCGAATGTGGAAAGGGCTTTTTTCTTGCCTACACGCTGTAACACTTGCTTGTTCGGCATCTCCTGACTTAAACTAGTTCCTCAAAACCCAATTCATGCGGCGATTCATAGAAGATAGGACGCATCTGTAGATTCGTCTGGATGGGCGTTGCTTCCAGATCGACCGGCAAATAAATCGAGAACGTCGTCCCATGTCCTTCCTCGCTGTCGAGTTCTGTGCTACCCCGATGGTCGCGGACTGTTCGCTGGACGATGTTCAAACCGAATCCACTCCCGTGTTGTTTAAGGGTATATCCGGGTTGGTAGAGCTGATCCCGTACTTCGTAGGGGATGCCAACCCCTGTGTCAATAAAGGAGATTCGGATCTGGGACGATTCTGGTAGATAGGCAGTTCTAATCTGGAGAAAGCCACCGCCTTCCATCGCGTCAACAGCGTTAATAATCAGATTGTTAAATGCCTCCTTCAACTGGCTAGAGTCCCCTTTGACTGGGGGCAGACGTGTATCGAAAATTTGCTGGCACTCGATGTCTTTAGCTTCAAGAATAGGCATCAGGCTTCGCAACAACGTATCGAGGATTCTGTTAATGTCAATTAGGCCAAAGACCGGTTCTTCCATACGCAACTGCTGTAAAAGTTCAACCATTTCGTTATAGCACTCCTCATGTTGCGTGAGGATCTGGTTGAGGGTGGTGTGTAGTTTGGCATCCGGTTCCGCTTGGCGAGATGCAGATCGAAGTTGTCCGCCGGTTGCACTAATCAAGTTTTTCAGGCGGTGCAGTTGGGAGTAGAGGCTCTGATACGCTTCCGCTCGTGCAACATCCATCAATGAGAGGGTGAGGTGAAAAATGATATGTGCAGCTGTCTGTGGTGCCGCCTCTAACCATGCTTGCAGGTCTTTCAGGATTTCTTCATCCCGCTCGTAGAAGTAGAGTTTGGCAAGATTATGATAAGGTGATTCATAATCCGGGTAACGTTGGATAGCCTGCTTAAATTCTGCGGCAGCCTCATCAATCATATCTTTTTGGAGATAGAGAAGTCCCAGATTATTTTGCGCCTGCGGGGAAGGGGCATGTTCCAAGCCGGTTTTGTAGGCATAAATTGCGAGGTCTGCGTCTGCTGGGCGGTCATCGTACAGGCTTCCAAGAACAAAGAACACCTGACCGAGCGGCTCAAAGGTCTGTAGTTCATCGTCCCGCTTAATCAATTCGATAAATTGATCTATCGCCTGTTGACGGAATTCTGGGCGCGTATACCGATGTTTCGCATAAAGCAATCCAAGTTCAAAGCGAGCGTCCAAATGTTCAGGATCTCGTTCAATCGCGTACTGTAAGCAGTGAATCGCCCGATCTACATCGCCATATAGATTTAAGTAAATTTCTGCTAGATGATAGTGGGCATCCGGTTCCCGTGGCTCAACTTCAAGGATTCCTTCAAAAACCCGCTCCGCGTCTTCCCACTGTTGCCGTTTAATGTGCAAGATCCCAAGGTTATGACGTGCCGCATGAAACGACGGTGCGCGGTTGACAACCTGCTTGAAGTCCTCACACGCTTTCTCAAGATCTCCCAGTTTTTCGTAGAGTAAACCTCGATTGTACCATGCTTCAATGTATGAGGAATCCAACGCGATTGCGCGAGTAAATTCGTGGATTGCCTGTTCCCATGCCCCCTTAAGTTCCGTCCAATCTTCTAACAGCTGTCCCAAAACATAATGATAGTTTGCATTCTGTGGATTCAATTCAATCGCTTTTTGGAGTGCTTCTTGTGCAAGATCAAACTCACCTTCTTTATAATATGCGAAACCGAGACTGTGGTGGATCGCCGCACAGTCTGGATCGAACTCAAGGGCACGTTTATAGGCGTTGATTGCGAGGGAATATTGACGCTGGACAGGCTCTAAATACCAATTGCCAAGCGCGTACTGATCGCGCGCTTCCTTAGAGGTTGGCAAGGCAGATTCGGTAGTAGAAACGGGAGCCTCAGGCTCTCCACTAGGGGCGGGTGAAGCATCGTGAAGTTCATGTCCCTGGAAGTGTGATTTCACGGTGGGCTTTGCGTTGGACATGGGGCATCACCTTGGACGGTCAGATCAGCATTTCATCCCCAATTGGGAAAAATTGATCTGCAATCCGCTGCAGATCCATCGATGTATTGTGTTCAAAAGCTGCAACCTCGATGCGCTTTCCATGCTGTTTAATCAACTCCGCAAGCGCACAGAAATCGCCATCTCCGCTTGCCAAAATCACAATATCGAGTGCATCAAGCATCGACACAATATCGATGGCAATTCCGACATCCCAGTCTCCCTTAGCGGATCCATCGCCGCGCATCCGTAGGTCCTTACTCTTGATCGTGTAGCCGTTATGTTCAAGAAGCGATAAAAATCCAGCCTGATTAATTTCGGGGATTTGGACAACATAAGCGTAAGCGGCGACTAGATTCCGAGGACCAACGATGAGATCTAATAGCTTAATGTAGTCAAGCCGTCTTGCGTAGCGATCTTTTGCAGCATAAAACATATTCTGGACATCAACGAAAACGCCAACGCGTGGCTGCCCTGCTAACATACGGTTTGCACTGGCTGTGCTTCGCTGTCCTGAAAGACTTGCAATTTTTTGGCGCGCCCTTGTGATGACAGTCTTGTATTCCTCGTTGACCCCCCGCAGATAGGAGAATTGAGAATAGAAATTGGATTGTATCTGTTCAAGCACTTGCTGTGAATGATATGCCATCTCCTCAACCGATTTCAATTCCACTGTTATCTTTTCCTTCTGTGCTTGAAGTTCGTGAAATTCACAGAGTTGGTTTGAAAATTTTTCCACATCCCGTTTGAGACCTATATTTTCACGGTTGAGTTGATCAATACGTAATTCGCTTTCCCTATACAATTCCTCTCTATTTTCTAAAAATTTGTTTTCTTCAACCAATGTTGTTATTTTCTCTTTGAGCCTGTCATTTTCATTTTGTAGAACCGTATATCCATTTTTCAGTTCAGAAAGCGCACTATAAAGTTTGTTAATCTGCTGCTGGTTTTGCTTTAGCTCATCGCTTAGGCGGGATTGCTGTTCCGTATCTAAATCTGTTTCAGGAATAGGTGTAATTTTAAGATACTCAGGGTCATTAGCAGGCGAAGCGGTAGAGGACTCGGTGGATTCAGGAATTGGTTCTTCATCATGAGTACGATTTGGCGAGGTGCTCTGATTTGTCAGGTCTGATTTCGATTGCGCTGCCTCTTGTGCAGCAGCCACTGGTGAAGTGTAGTTTCTATCTTCAGGTGGAGGAGGGGAGGGAGGAACAGATTGTTCATGGTCGGCAAGCAGCCTGTGACCATGCTTCTGTACATCTTCGCGCGAATCAACCAACAGGGCCCATAAAATCTCGCCTAACTCGCCTTCTGCGCGAAGTTGTTCCGCACTTCTCAAGAATATCCGAATTTCCTTTACCTCCATGAATTGAACTCGACGAGCGGCTTGCTCTGCCTTTTTTTCTAGATGTTGACTCACGATGTCTTCGGTCAAAGCACGGTTAAAAAAACATGATGCTAAATCGTAGGCAATCCAATCTTTACGAATCCTAGTCCTGTGTTGGCTGTCGTGTAGGAGACCGCACTGATGCGCCATCGTGATAATTTCTTCTTCACCAAAACAATCGCTGATGATCCAAGCCAGTTGGTGGGTAGCAATGTGTGCTTTTGCTGGAACCATGGTAAATCTCCCGAATCGTATTATGTCTTTCTATCGGTTTTAAATTTTTAGGACTTTGTTCCGGTTTTGTATAACTGATTTTGTCGCGTTTCGTGTGTCTACTACCGCAGCGGCGTGATCTACAAGCCAAGCGTAATCGATATCGGCGTGATCTGTCATAATCACCACACAGTCAACACTCTGTACCAATTCCGCGGTCAATTCCGCGCGGAGATAACGCACGGGCTGCCGGTCTCTCGGCACGACCTCCTCAACCTCCACTTCTGATACATACGGATCGTGGTATAAAATTTCACCCCCGCGTTGTGCAAGCATCCGGATGACATCAATCGCCGGTGATTCGCGGACATCCCCGACATTTTTCTTATAGGCAACGCCCATAATCAAGATTTTCGATCCGTTGATAGCTTTCTGGTGTTGGTTGAGTGCATCGATAGTTTTGCTCAGTACATACTCTGGCATTGAGCCGTTGATTTCACTCGCAAGCTCGATGAAACGCGCGTGAAACTCGTAAGTTTTTGCCTTCCACGACAGGTAATGTGGATCGACGGGAATACAGTGACCGCCTAGCCCCGGACCCGGGTAAAACGGCATAAATCCAAACGGTTTTGTCGCTGCAGCATCGACAATTTCCCATACGTCCAATCCCATCTGGTCGCACATCAGTGCCATTTCGTTGACGAGACCGATATTAACGCTCCGAAAGGTATTTTCCAAGAGTTTGGCCATTTCCGCTACTCTTGTTGAAGAGACTGCATGAACTTCCTGAATGAACTGCTGATAAAAGAGTTGGGCGACCCGCGTGCATGTAGGCGTTATCCCCCCCACGATTTTCGCCGTGTTTGCGGTGGAGTATGTCGCATTCCCCGGATCGATCCGTTCAGGAGAAAAGGCGAGAAAAAAATCGTCACCGACCCGCAAGCCACTTTTTTCAAGCTTCGGCAGCACAACCTCCTCTGTTGTACCGGGGTAGGTTGTACTCTCCAAAATAATCAACTGATCTTTGCGTAAATATTGTGCAATTTCATCTACCGCGGAGATGATAAAGCTCATATCCGGATCTTTACTCTTGCGCAACGGTGTGGGGACGCAAATATTAATCGTATCTAATTCTCTCAGGATCCGATAGTCGGTTGTCGCTTGAATCTGACCTCGATGGACGAAGGATGAAAGATCTTCTGACGGAACGTCGGAAACAACCGAAATCCCGTTCTGAATACATTTGACCTTGCGACGGTCCACATCGATACCGGTAACAGAAAAACCGGCTTTTGCCATGGTTACTGCAAGTGGAAGCCCGACATAGCCAAGGCCGATAACGCCTGCGTATGCAGTTTGATTTTCGATTTTCTTTTCGATCATCTGCTGAGGGCTTTCACGATTTTTGGGGCTTCGATCTCGATCTGTTAGGTTGAGGTTCGGACTCTCGGTCAAAGCCCGGAGATTCTCGACTTTGCCGGAACCTTATGGTGTCTGCTATAAATACTATCATATCATTGTGAAAGACATCAATGTTTAATGTGTAGGGTCATTTAATTCTTCCGTAGCTCGATGTCTTGGTTAACGTAACGGCGGGGCAAGATGCCCCGCCTACGAGTTCGGGTCGTGCCAAAATCAGTCAAAAAACCTAAAACTAAATGACCTTAGTTTAATGTGCAAGACACAATGCTTATTTCTCTAAACTGATACAACTTACCCCGACGACCCTCATTATTACGCCTCACATCTCATGCATCCCGCGGCACAAACTTCTGTATCCGCTGCCCTGCTAACACCTCACCTACATACAAGGCATCTTGGGAATCCGTCCAAACCGCGTGGGGTGCGACAAACTCCCCTGGGGCGTGACTTGATTCGCCGCCCATCCGCGCCAGAACTTCTCCGTTGAGGTTGAGGATACTGACCCGGTGCTGTAGTTCGGAAACATAGAGGTGCCCATCCCCATCAAGAAAGAAATCGGTTGGTTGGCGGAATCCTGTCCACTGGTCGATGAACCTGCCTTGAGGATCGAAAAGCTGGATACGATGATTTTCCCGATCTGCGACATAGACACGATCGTTGTCATCAACCCAGATGCTGTGAGGCAGATTGAATTCACCGGGACCGTCGCCGGGCGTACCCCACGATAGAAGATGTTCTCCTTCGGCGGAGAATTTGTGTACGCGTGTGTTTCCGTAGCCATCGGAAACATAGATTTCGCCGGATGATGACAAGGCGGCATCGGTTGGGTGATTAAACGGTTCGCCGTCAGAGGGTTGGTCAAGTGTGCCTATCGTCATCATCAGCTCGCCCTCCGGCGTATATTTCAATACTGCATGCAACCACCGGTCAACAAGATAGATCATATCTGTCTTGTCAATGAAAATGCCGTGTGCGTGCTTTAAAAATCCTTCGCCCCAAGTGTCGAGCAAATTGCCGTCTCTGTCAAAAACAATCATGGGATGCTCCCCACGATTGTAGACGTAAATTCGATCCTGGGAATCAACAGCAACTCCAGCCACCTGTGTGAATTCCCATCCTTCTGGAAGTTGTCCCCAGCCTTCTACAACTTGATATGTAAGACTATGAGATGCCATTATGATAAAGTCTCCTGTTCTGGCTTAACTATTTGTCCATAAGAATGTGCTATAGTTCTGTACATCTGAGACGCGATAAAATCGCGCTTTTCTCACGTCTCACGCATCACTTTATCGTGACGAAAAAATAGTTAGGAACTCTGACTTACTCTCATCTTCGCGCTATAGTGTCGCAGAAAATTTTCCATTTGTCAATAGAATACTTTCTGGTGATTGATAGGGCTATTTATGGTGAATACAAGAAATAAATAGACATGAAAATCGGAATTCCGGCGGAACAGTGAGGGAGGGAGGAACACATGATGGGGTGGGAAAACCAACCATTGTGGGAGGGATTTCCCAATCCTGATAGGTACCTCCCTCTATCATTGGGCTAGCAAGCCCCTCCCACAAGTGTTGATGTTTACACAAAAAAAATAGCTGTCGAATGCCCCAGCATGTGAGGCATCCAACAGCTATATATCAAATATTTGGTGGGGAGAGGCATCTTGCCTCCACTCCACATCATCGGGTCATTTGATACTATTTCAAAATCAGCATCTTCCGAGTTGCCGAAAAGTCAGAGGTCTGCAAACTGTAGAAGTAAATCCCAGAGGCAACCTGCTCACCCATGTTGTTACGACCATCCCAGTACGCCGCTCTAGAGCGCGTCATATAGAACCCTTGTCCCTTGAAACCGAGATTTAGTGTCCGCACACTATCACCCGCTGCGTCGTAAATATGGAGCGTGATATCTGCCGAGGTTTCAAGCTGGTATGGAATCCATGTTTCAGGGTTGAACGGATTCGGGAAGTTCTGTAACAACTGAGTCAACTTCGGTTTGCCGATACTATCAAGCCTGACAGACATAACCGCATTTGCAAGGTCCTCAGGGGTCACTTTAAAGTTGAGGTTGTGTGATTCAACATTTCTATCCGGCCCGATAACACGGACTTCAATCACATCTCCCACTTCGACAACCCCCCGCCGTGCCAAGTCAGCGGTCGCCGCGGCGAAGTAATTCCCTCGAACCGATGCGTTTATTGTATTGCCTGTTCTTTGGTTACGGACAATCACCTGATAGCCGTCAAACGCTGGTTTGCCTTCCAAATGTCCACTGACAACAAACGCCCACGTTTCTTGGGATATTGAAGGTGCTGCTGCAGCCTTCTCCATTTGATTTGTCCATGCTGATCCAACGAAGGCAACTTGGCGGGCTTCTGAGACATTGACGATATAGCCTTTGCCCCCTTCGATCATAAATCCGTCGTCCGGTGCAGTGGGTGTCCAGCCAACGAACTGCTGGTTTACTGTATCGAGCGTGATAACGGTCGTCGCGTCTGTCATCTTTGCAAGCGTCCTAACAGTCATCGGTGCTGAGGGTGCTAACGGCACAGAGATCATGTTCAACCCTTTAGCCAAGTTGACGTTGAAGACGGTGGCAGAGGAATCATCGCCTATATCAGAAGGCTCACTCACTGCCTCGATAACGGGTCTGGCGATGAACCCGTGTATTCGCCCATCGCTTGACGCATAGTGTCCGACGATAGAGCCGTCCTGATTGATATTATAGCCCTCCGTGAAGACACTATCCGGATACGTCAGTTCCTGTAGCCCATCTCGGAACGTGCCGACATAAGTGCGCGGGATATCTCCCACCCGTTTGGATCTGCCAATGATAGTCCCTACATCGTTGATACCGTGCACAAACATGTATTCCAGAGTTGCTGCGCCTGGCAGGTCAATGGATATAAACCTGCCCTCCGGCGCACGCACATAAGGATGAAATAGCCCCTCAGCATCTACGTAGCTGCCTACAAGACGGCCCGCACTGACGAAATCCGCGTATGTTTCCAATGCCCCGGGTGCTTCAACTATTGTGTCCGCTGTGAACCCGCGGCGAATACCAGAATCATCAGTAAAATTACCCGTCAGGGCACCTGTCGCATCGGAAATACCGTATATCTCTGTTTGGACGGACCCTGGGAAATCGTATTGGCGCAATTCTCCATTTTCCAAAACGACCCCGTGAAAAAGTCCATCGCTATCCTCGTAGTGTCCGGCAGCATTTCCATTATTGCCGAGTGCAAAGAAATAGGTGTTCTGCGCGCCGGGGAAATCATAGGTCGTGAAGACACCATCAATGAGCGTAAATGCAACATCCTTTTCACCATCAGGGCTCCGCGTGTAGCCCGCGTAATCCTCAAAGTCGCTGCTCGCCGCCAACGCTAAGAAATCTACACCTGGAACGTTAATACTCTCAAAAGTATAGGTGAGATCGGTGGGTGTGACAACGGATTCAGCGTCCACAGGCGCAGCTGGCCTGGCGATAAAGCCGTGTATGCGTCCATCCGTTGAGGTATAGTGCCCAACGATAGACCCGTCCTGATTAATATTATAACCCTCCGTGCTAACGCTCCCCGGAACGCTAAATGGACTTAACCCGCCCCGGAATGTGCCGACCAAGGTGCCCGGGACACTATCCACCTGTTTACCTCGGGCAACGATAGCCCCTGCATCGTTGATACCGTGCACAAAAAAGTATTCCAGGGTTACTGCGCGTGGAAGCTTGAGAGGTATGAACCTGCCATCCGGCGTACGTACATAAGGATGAAATAGTCCCTCAGCATCTACGTAGCTACCCACCATACCACCGCTTGAGTTCACGAAATCGGCATAAGTTTCTGTTGCCTCGGGGAACTCAATGATTTCGTCCCCTGTGAAGCCGCGGCGAACGCCAGAAGCGTCTATCCAATTACCTGTCAGTGCCCCGGTCGCATCAGAAATACCGTATATCTCCGTTTCAACGGCATCCGGGAAATCATATTGCCGGAGTTCGCTGTTTTCTAAGATGACCCCGTGGTGTAGCCCATCGCTATCTTCGTAGTAGCCAGCAGCACCCCAATCATTGTCCAGTGCATAGAAGAAAGTGTTCTTTGAACCGGGGAAATCGTAGGTCTTAAAAACACCATCAGTCAGCGTAAAGGCGACCATCTTTTGACCGTCGGGGCTCGGCGTGTAGCCGGCATAATCCTCAAAGTCGCTACTCGCGGTCACCGCCAAAAACTCTACACCGGGAACATCAATAGTTTCAAAAGTATAGTTGGAGTTGACTTGTGCAGCACTGCTCCCTAGGAAAAAGGAATTGAGGCATACCAACAACGTAAAGGTGTAAAACAAAAAACTCTTTTTGACCTGATTATGCATAAAGAAAATCTCACTTTCTGTGGAATAGTGTTAGAGATTGTTAGTCTTGGGAGTTACGCACTTGGGTTTGTAGTAGCGCAATTCATTGCGCGTCAGAATGAGAGAATCTACTTCAGAAACAAATAGAACATTATATATGCTATTCTATATAGTTAATCCATTAATCGTCTCCCGTCAAAGACTCACTGGTAGCTTGGGTTTTAGCCATCACGTCCAAGGTTTGTTGATTTGGTATGCGATTTTCTACTAACAGCGACATTGAACCATTTTTCATTTGAGTTGAATGGAGGTAAATCCCAATTTATCGGGACGATCTCCGACGCTCCCGTCAATGTTTATGGGCATTTGACAAACAATCGCATACTTATCATCGGTCCCTTTCTTGAAAAAAATAATTAGTAAAAAAGTCTTGACAACACCGATTATAACTATATAGAATAGCATTTCCATGATATTAGCCCAAGTTGCTAGACAACCTATAGGTCCAGTTTTCATGCCCACCACCCAATCCGGCCTCGATTTATCGGACTCAGAAATAACCAACTTTACGACACGCATCTCGAAAATACCCGGAACTTTGCAGTTTGAAGAGTACTCATAAATATTCTCTGTAGGAGTAGCATCCGATTCATCGAAGATTTCGCTACACTCGACTTGCCACGATTTTCTCGGGTTTTCCGAACCTGTCGTGATTGGGAAATCGCTCCCACAGGCAGCCATAGGGGCACAGGCTCGACTGAATTATGAGCACCCCTCATTTAAATGACCCTATCCTGGTGACAAGAGTGGGTGAATCTGATATAATAGGCATTGAGTATCTTCCAACGATAAGAGATGGGCGATCAAATAGGAATGACGGCTTGCTGGTCCGTATATTTTGCACAACGCGCATGATACAGATTGTGACTTCGACACCATGACCCAAAACAGATTGAGAACAGTTCTATGCTCAAACGGAAATCATATTTCGTTATTTTTTTATCTCTTATAAGTTTGATGAGCGTCTGTACTGCCGATGAAGATGATGCCTGGAACAAACCCTTGGAATCTCTCACGCTTGAGGGGCACGGTGCGGCAGTGCTTTGTGTTGTCTTCTCGCCCGATGGTGAGATTTTGGCAAGCAGCAGCAGCGATAAGACGATCAAACTATGGGACGTGGGCACTCGGAAGCTGAAACAAACGCTGACAGCACACAACGAGATGGTAACTGCAATCGCCTTCTCCCCTGACGGGAAGACACTGGTGAGCGGAAGTTGGGACAGAACCGTAAGGCTGTGGGAGGTACAAACGGGAAAACAGAAGGCAGTGCTCAGAGGACACGATAGCAGAGTGAATACGCTAGCTCTTTCGGGGAACGGGGCGATACTAGCGAGCGGGGCTTCTGACGAGACGGTGAGACTATGGGACGTACAGACCGGCACGTTGAAACAGACACTAACAGGGAGCGATGGTCCAGTGTTGGCGTTAGCCTTTTCCCCTGACGACAGAACGTTGGCAAGTGGAGGTGAACTTGATAATACCGTAGTCAGACTGTGGGATGTACAGACCGGGAAGTTGGAAAGAACGCTGAAATGGCGTAGGGTTGATACGGTGAGGACGATAGCGTTTTCTCCCGATGGACTGACCTTAGCAAACGGGAGCAGTCGACCCGAAGAAAATACAATAAGGTTCTGGAACACGCAAACATGGGAACCGGTGCGAGCGGTCACAGGTCATCGGCAGGGAGTGAACGCTGTAGTTTTCTCGCCTGACAACAAAATTCTGGCGAGTGGAAGTTGGGACCGGCACGTGCAATTGTGGGATGTACAAACCGGAGGGTTCATGCGGGCGTTGAGTGGGCATAGCGGTGCGGTGTTTTCTGTCGTTTTCTCGCCTGACGGGAAAACCCTAGCGAGTGGAAGTGGTGACAAGACTGTGAGACTGTGGAAAATCGTTATGCAGTAAAAGTGGGTGAATACAGAGAGGCACAACTAATGCTAAAAAAGAAACACTTTCGTTATCGAGACATTGATGCGCTACGGACTGAGATTGCTGAACTCGGACTGAGCATCCGCCTCGAAGAAAAGATTGAAAAACTCCTTGAACCTGTCCAGATTGGGCACAAAGTTGCCGGTAACGCATTCGGTATCCACCCAATGGAAGGGTGTGATGGCACACTTGACGGCAAGCCGAGCGAACTCACCATCCGCCGCTGGGAACGGTTTGGACGCGGCGGTGCGAAGTTGATATGGGGCGAAGCGACAGCTCTTTTTGACGAAGTGAAGTCGAACAGCCGTCAATTGGTGATTAACGACGAGACTGCGAGCTCGATGGAGTCAATACTCAACTTAACGCGCAATGCCCACCGAGAGGAGTTTGGCACGAATGAAGAGATTATCGTTGGAATGCAGCTGACCCATTCAGGGCGGTATAGCTATCAGAAACCGTTAATCGCTTTTCGCCATCCTGTTGTTGACAAAGTCACACTCATCGATAAGAAAAGCAAAATTCCCATCCCCGATGGCTATCCTGTACTGACCGATGATTATCTGGAACGTCAGGAGGATATCTTTGTAGAAGCCGCTAAGTTGGCGTGGAAAACAGGGTTCGACTTCGTTGACCTCAAACAGTGCCATACCTACCTACTCTCCGAACTGTTGGCAGCGAAGACGCGGGAAGGAAAGTACGGCGGCAGCTTTGAGAACCGCACCCGGTTTATCCGCAACATCGTCGGCAAGATACGGGCGGAGGTCGGGGATGGTCTCATCCTTGCCACCCGGCTCAACGTCTACGACGGTGTGGCTTACATGGAAGATCCTGAGACGACGGTAGGAATCCCGCGGGAGATCCCAACGCCCTATCTTTACGGCTTCGGTGTCGATGAAAATAATCCACCACAACCGGATATGACTGAACCGATTAAGTTGGTCGGAGTCCTCAAGGAGCTTGGGGTGAAACTGGTTAACGTCACCACAGGAAGCCCGTATTTCAACCCACATATCGGTCGTCCGTTTGAACGCCCACCAATTGACGGTTACGAAACCCCCGAACACCCACTGATCGGTGTGGATCGACATATCCGATTGACAGGAGAAATTCAGCGTGCATATCCAGACCTACCAGTTGTCGGCACCGGCTACAGTTGGTTGCAGCAATATCTTATCAATGCCGCCGAGGCGAATGTTCGGGATGGGCGTGTGAGTTTCGTCGCGGTGGGACGGGGTGCGTTGGCGTATCCCGACTACGCAAGGGATACGATCGCAGGGGGAGAAATGGTTAGGAAAAAGGTCTGCGTCGCCGTCAGCTACTGTACCGCGTTGATGCGTGCAAAAGCGAATCCGCTTGGACAATTCGCCGCCGGTTGCGTTCCCCGTGATAAAATTTACGCCCCGATTTACAAGGAAGCGGAAAGAACGCTGACCCAACGCGACTGACCGTTAACGATTTATTTTCGCAGAAAGAACGAGATAAATGCCCACACGAGAATTGCCCCTTAAAGCCGCCATAGTTGGCCTTCACATCCATGCCGGCAGTCTTCACCCCGATAAAAACCACGGTCTACTCAAGTCGTTCAAAGGACAGGAAGAGGTAGAAATTGTAGCGTACTGCGAATCCTCACCGGATCAGGCGGAGGCACTAGACGAAATCCGTCATGCCGATCCGGAGGCGCGCATCTACACTGATCTCGACAGCTTGATGGCGAACGAGGATTTTGACTTTGCCGTCATTATGCTGCCCCCCAATGAGGCAACACCCACAGCACTGCGTCTAGCGGAGTCAGGCAAACACCTCTTCATTGAGAAACAGGCCGCGCGTACCGCCGCGGATATGCGAGAACTTTGCGATGTCGTTGCGGACAAAGAATTGGTGACGCAGGTGGGCTATCCATGGCCCTATCATCCTGTGCCCATTGAAATGAAACGGCTCATTGATACCGGTGCACTCGGACGGTTGGTGGACATGGAGGCACGCCTTGTCACGGTTCAGGTGAAGCCGGGGCTTCGTGAATCGGATTTCTGGATGTATCGAAGCGAGGGCGAGGGAGGTGGTATCCTTCACATGGAAGGAGGCCACTGGCTGACACTGTTCCGCTTTTTCAGCGACGCGGAGGTGAAATCGGTGACAGCACTCTGTGGTCGGGGGACAGGCTTCATTGAAGAAGGTTTGGAGGACGTGGCGACGGTTGCACTGGAGTTTGACAACGGTGTCCACGCCTGCTTGCACATGGGCTATCTTCTATCCGGTGCTGGTCCACGAAACGACACCTACTTTGGACTTCGGGGGACGCTCGGTGCTGCGACTTGGCAGCCTACCGGCGAGGGGCACTTCACCGTTAACAGCATCGCGCCGGGCTGGGAAGCTGCGCCGGAGCGGCAATTCAGTATGGAAATCGCAAAACGCTCGGTATATGCAGACCAGTGGGGTTTCGAGTTTGTCGCCGAGTTTATCGGTGCGATTCGTCAAGGGGGTAAGACGACGGTCAGCATCCACGATGCCTATCGAGTTATGCAGATTATTGATGCCAGCTACGAATCTTCTCGGACCGGACGTCGAATTGAATTGAGCGCATCTCTTGGATGACTTTGTTTGTGCAGTAGGACGTTGCTATTCTAAGATCATTACACAGGAGGATATGCGGTGGCAACCATGATTCCTTTTTTTCAACAGGTCAACTTGAACTTTGATAAAGCAGCACGGTTTACCAAACATTCCGAGGGGCTGCTACAGCAGATTAAAATTTGCAATAGCGTTTATCACATGACGTTCCCGATTAAAAAGGACGATGGAACAATCGAGACAATTCACGCATGGCGAGCGGAACATAGTCAACACAAACTCCCAACAAAAGGCGGAATCCGTTACAGTACGTTGGTAAATGAGGATGAAGTGATGGCACTTGCAGCGTTGATGACGTACAAATGCGCCATCGTTGATGTGCCCTTCGGTGGAGCAAAAGGCGGGGTGCAGATTGACCGCAAACGATATTCTCTGAGTGAGTTGGAGCGCATCACACGGCGTTATACCTACGAATTGATCCAGAAGAATTTCATCGGACCGGGAATAGATGTTCCGGCACCAGATTTCGGTACGGGGGAACGCGAAATGGCATGGATTCTGGACACATATAAGACAATGACGCCTGAAAAATTAGATGTGGCAGCGTGCGTTACTGGAAAGCCGATCGCCGAGGAGGGGGTGCATGGGAGACAGGAAGCGACGGGTCAAGGGGTTTACTTCGGACTTCAAGAGGTATGTCGCTCTGCTGAAGATATGAAAGTGCTTGGTCTGCATCCGGGTTTGGCGGGAAAGTCGGCTGCCGTGCAAGGATTCGGCAACGTTGGCTATCACGCGGCGAAATTTTTACAGGAAGGCGGTGCCCTTATCGTTGGCATAGCGGAACAGACCGGCGCCATTCACAATCCCAAGGGGTTAGATGTAGAAAAAGTTTTCTCGTATCGTAACGAAACGGGGTCAATCCTCAACTTTCCCGGCGCAACCACATACCAGAATCCTGCCGACGTTCTTGAGTTGGAATGCGATATACTGATTCCAGCGGCACTTGAAAATCAGATTACCCATGAGAACGCCGACCGGATTAAAGCCAAAATCATCGCCGAAGCCGCGAACGGTCCCACAACTTTTGAAGCGAATGAGTCCCTTAGCAAAAGAGGCGTGATGATTATTCCCGATACTTACCTGAATGCGGGTGGCGTAACAGTTTCCTATTTTGAATGGCTTAGAAACCTTTCACATGTCCGATTTGGACGGATGGGAAAACGGTTTGAGGAGAGTGTCCATACAAGTATGCTAAAGGCAATTGAGAAAATAACGGGGAAGGAACTTACCCAGGCGGAGATACAACAGTTAGCACATGGTCCGGATGAAGCGGATTTAGTCAACTCCGGGCTTGAAGATACAATGATTGTTGCATATAATCAGATTCGGGAAACCCAAAAGCAGAACGGAGAAGAAATTGACTTGAGAACGGCTGCGTTTATCAATGCGATTAACATAATCGCGACATCCTATATGGAATTAGGCATCTTCCCATAAATCACCTGAAGGAGTTTTTTAATGAAAATAACGCATATCGGTTCAGTTCTGTTGAAACCCACCGGTTGGGTGCTGATCAAAGTCAAGACCGATGAAGGCATCACCGGCATCGGGGAAGCCTACCACGGGGCAGGGGTCCATCAAATCGCTGTGGACGAGCGGTTGACGCGACCGTTAATCGGTCAAGACCCACGTAACGTCGATAAACTGTTCCGTGATATGATGAGTGCTATGTCCGCGTCCGGTTTTTATCAAGGTGCCGTGATGAGTGCTATCAGCGGGATAGAAAGCGCGCTGTGGGACATCACCGGACAGGCGGCTGGCGTTCCGATTTGGCAGCTGCTGGGAGGCAAGTTTCGCGATAAGATACGGATTTATAACGATTGTCATGCCGGCGAAACAGAAACACCCGAAGCCTACGCAGCCAAAGCGCGGGAAGTTGAGGCACGGGGATTTACCGCTATCAAGTTTGATATTGACCCGCTCCCGTCCCGCCGGGACCGATACAATCGCTGTATCAGCAACGACGACATCGCCCACTATGTCGAGATAGTAACAGCTGTCCGCGAAAGTTTAGATTCTAACACCGACCTCGCGATAGATGCTCACTGGTTTTATGCCCCGGTTGACATTTTGAAAGTCGCACACGCTTTTGAGGATCTCGATCTACTCTGGCTGGAGGATCCCATCCCACCTGAAAACATAGCAGCGATGGAGGGTGTCACGAAATCCACCCGCACACCGATCTGCACCGGCGAGAATTTCTACACCCGATTTGGCTTCCGAGACCTGATTGAAACCCAAGCAGCAGACATTATTTCGCCGGATATGGCAAAGGCGGGAGGGCTATTAGAAGGAAGACGAATCGCAGACCTCGCGGATATGTACTACATCCCCATCGCCCCGCACAACATCGGCAGTCCCGTCCAGACTGTTGCAAACTGCCATGTGATGGCGGCGGTGCCCAACTTCCTTGTCTTGGAATTCCATCACTTGGACGACCGCTTTTGGGAAGGGATTATCAATGAGGGTCCCTTAATTCAAGAGGGTCATATTGATGTGCCAAATCTGCCCGGATTGGGGGTCACTTTGAATGAGGACCTGCTTAAAAATAACTTTAGGGAAGAATTCGGATTCTTTGATTGAATCGGAAGAAATTACAAATAATGCAGACTGCCTTCTAGAGTGGTAACCAATGGTGCTAGTCTGCAGCTGTTGATAATGTGAAACGTGATGTCCCGTTCCGAGGATCCCGATGAATCGGGACGTGAGATGTGAAAACCATTGGTTAATCAGTTCATTTAGCCCCAAACAATGTGGAAACGACTTTTTCACTAACTAGTGCTCTGTTATATAAATCATGATAAGGCACTCATCGCTCGGCTTGGATAGCCATAGCCAAGCCGCTTTGTGGGGGAAGTATCTAAAGGAGGCTTTTGTACCATCCCGATTTATCGGGCTGATCCGAGCCCGCAAACTAATCCCGACATGTCGGGACGCTACATTTATCTGACAATATACTAGCACCAAAGATTAATAACAAATCAACCGTTGTAAACTACTAGCATATCAGGAGATACTCTTTATGTTGAAGCATCATTTAGTTCCCAATTTGATTGGAATGTATAAGCAGCACCGCATCACACTCGTCGTTCTATTGATGCTAATCGCTGGGCTTCAAAATGTACACCCCCAGCAACAGATTGCCCTAGACACCTACGCTATCTTTGAACGGAGCTGCTTCAACTGTCACGGTCCTGACGGTGCTTATAAAGAGACCCTCTTAATGGAACACAACGCACTCATTACAGAAAACGGTCCCGTTGTTCCGGGAAACTTAGAAGCTTCTAGGCTGTATAAGCGGCTTCTTGGAGAAGGGGGCCAACTCATGCCGCTGGGCGGTCCCCCTTTACCCGATTCACAGATTGAAACGGTGAAAAACTGGATATTAGCCGGTGCTCCCGATTGGGCGGTAACTTCTGTCTCCGATGGCGATTTCATCTCTCAGGGTGAAATACTCACTACCATTGAGACCCACCTGATGTCCCTCGCACCGTTTGACCGTGCCTATGCCCGTTACTTCACAATGACACATCTCTATAACGCCGGGGAGTCAGCGGATAGACTCCAAGGATACCGCAAAGGACTCTCCAAACTGGTCAACAGCCTCTCATGGAAGCGCGAAATTACCAACCCACAGTCCATCGACCTACAAGAGACTATCTTCTATATAGACCTCAGACACTATGAGTGGGATCGGAATGATGGTTGGACGACGATAGAAGCGGCGTATCCCTATCACATCTCGTTTGATGCACCGACACAGACCGCGTTGAAGGCACAACTGGGGCGGTTACAAGGGGGGATGCAGACTGATATACCAGCTATTCACGTTGATTGGTTTGTTGCACAAGCATCTCTACCTCCACTGTACCATGACCTACTCGATTTGCCGTTGACAGATAGGGAGTTAGAGACCCGATTGGAGGTTGATGTGGGACACAATATCACCAATGCACCGGGAGTTGATGTCTGGCGGGCAGGCACCAACCATTCAGGTGTTTCGACTAATAATCGGGTGATAGAACGACACACCTCTCGTTATGGCGCGTATTGGAAGAGTTATGACTTCGCTGGTAGTGTTGGGACACAGAACATCTTAACCCACCCACTCAACTTCACCCATGATGGTGGGGAGGTTATCTTTAATCTTCCCAACGGGTTACAAGCCTACTATATTACCAATGCGTCTGGCTTCCGTCTGGATGATGCTCCGATAAGCATTGTATCCAATCCTGCAGCGAGTGACCCCAGGGTACGAAATGGGCTCTCCTGTTTCGGTTGTCATACAGAAGGGATGAAGACGTTTGAGGACGAGGTGCGTTCGGTGATAGAGAGTAATGCCACTCCAGCGTATGACAAAGCGCAGGCGTTACGTCTGTACGTTGAACAGTCAGAGATGGACGCACTTATCCAAGAAGATATGGACCGCTACAAGGAAGCATTGGGAGAGACAGGCGGTGCGGTTGACGACATTGAACCGATATCCCGTTTCCATGAGGTGTTCCAAGGACCTGTGGACGCTGCGTATGCCGCTGCTGTCGTTGGGTTAGAAACGGAAGATTTCCAAGAGAAGATACGTGAGAATATAGGATTACAGAATATCGGTTTGTTGGTATTAGACAGTGCGAATGGGAGTATGAAACGGGATGCGTGGACTGAAGGTTTTGATGATGTGATATTTGCGCTGGATTTCCCTGAGTCTCAAGTTGACAGTCCATCGCAGCCGGAGCAGTTACCGGGTGGGGTGGTTCATATCCCTGACCCGAACCTGCGCGCAGCGATTGCGGAGGCACTTGGTAAAAGCCCTAATGCCCCTATTACTGTAGAAGAGATGGAAGGATTGCATCACTTGGGAAGCAACCATGCGGCGAACAGGGGCATCCGTGACTTGACAGGGATTCAATTTGCGAAGAATCTGCGATCACTAAGACTTCCCACGAATCAGGTTTCCGACATCTCGCCCGTAAAAAACTTAAAAAATCTCACTAACCTGAAACTCGCGAACAATCAGGTTTCCGACATCTCGCCTATAGCAGAGTTAATCAACTTGGAGGTTCTCGAAATTGAGCACAATGAAATCTCTGATCTCTCACCCCTTGCAGGATTAATCAACCTAGAATTTCTCAACCTTGTCGACAATCCATTTTCTGATCTCTCACCCATAGCAGGATTAATCAACTTGGAAGATATAAATTTTTCAAATAAGAATGTCGGCGACATCTCCTTCCTTGCAGGGTTTAAAAAGCTAAAATCCTTTACCACGTGGGACAACCCTATTTCCGACATCTCCGTGCTGGCAGAATTACCCCAACTGGAAAGAGTAAGTATTTGTCACAGTGCAGGGTTACCGGATATATCGCCGCTTGCAGGGTTAACAAATTTGAAAGAGCTGTATTTTGTTTGCAACAAAACCTCGGACATCTCGCCCCTTGCAGGGTTAACTAAACTAACTCGTCTGAGTTTGAGGTGTAACGAAAACATATCGGATATATCGCCCCTTGCGGGGCTAGTCAACTTGGAATGGCTAGAGATTCCTCAGAACAACATATCGGATATATCGCCGCTTGCAGGTTTAGTCAACTTAACATGGTTAGACCTTTCACGCAATAACATCTCCAATCTTTCGCCCTTGGATGGGATACGCGAGAATCTAAAGACGTTCCATTGGTACAGCAATCCAGTGTATCCTACAGATGCCCCGAAGATAGAGGGGCCGTGGCGATGGGTGGTATTACCAGACACCCAACTGAAAAGCGATACGGATTTACTATCAGAGGCAAGTGGGGGCACGGTGACGGAGACAGAGATCGCTACCCATGGGGCAACGGAGGGAAAATCGGTCGGGGATGCCGTGTGGACCTCTCACAGGCTCCCGCCTGCCGGGAGAAACAACATTGAGGATATGCTGAAAACCGTCCTCCATGACGGCGTCATCTACGGCTCTGTGTCCCTCTATTCACCACGGCAGCAGAACACAACGATGTACGTTGGCGGCGAGCGTGGGGTAAGGATCTGGCTCAACGGGACTTTGATTTACGAACGTTTTAATCACCAGTGGAATGCAGACAATTACACCGACTTTTTCCCTGTTACACTTCAACAGGGAAGAAACATCCTACTGGTCGCGGTTCGCATTTGGGGTAACGGCTTCTTTGGTTTTGAAACCGGTACCGATTATACGGTGTCAATGGGTGTCGGCTACGCATTTTCCAAAACACCAATTCATACAGGCGATACCTTTACCCTCAACATCCGCGCAGAAAATATTGCCGACTTGGCAGGCTGGCAGTTTGATATCGCTTTTGACCCTACCATCCTTGAAGCCATTAATGTAAGCGAGGGCGATTTCCTGAAGCAGAACGGTGCAAGCACCTTCTTTCAAGGCGGAAGTATTGACAACGCAGCAGGGAAAATTACGGGGCTTAATGCGGCAAGATTGTCCACCCAAGGTGTGAGTGGCACCGGTACGCTGCTTCAGGTGAAGTTCGAGGCGAAAGCCGCTGGTGAAACAGAGTTGGCACTGCGGAATTTTGAGTTTGCTGCTAGCACCGGTGATAGTATTCCTGCAGGTCCCCATGAAATTCGCATTACTATAGAAGGACAGCTTACCACCGGGGATGTGAATCGGGATGGACGGGTGAGTATTCTGGATCTGGTTCTTACTGCACAGCAGTTGGGTAAAAGAGTGCCCACAGGTTCGGCGGTGGATGTCAACGGTGATGGTATTGTCAGCATTCTTGATCTCATCATCGTGGCACAGGGAATTGCTGGATCATCTGCTGCACCTATGGCTAGAACAGACAGTGTAGATGCTGCAACAATAGAAGCGTGGATTGCACAGGCGCAGTTGGCAGATGACGGTTCGCTTGCCTTCAAACAGGGCATCAAGAATCTTGAAAATCTGTTAGCCTCATTAATTCCTGAAGAAACTGCATTATTGGCAAACTATCCGAACCCGTTCAACCCAGAAACATGGATACCGTATCAATTAGCGGAGGCAGCAGAGGTCACACTGACGATCTATGATATGAATGGGCAGTTGATTCGACGTTTGGCGGTGGGTCATCAGGCAGCGGGTATGTATCAAAGTCGAAGTCGTGCGGTGTATTGGGACGGACGGAATCAGCTGGGTGAATCTGTCGCCAGCGGCCTCTATTTCTACACACTGAGGGCGGGAGAATTCTCAGCGACGCGGCGGATGCTGATACTCAAGTAAAGTTGGTTCATTAGTTCATTGGTTGTTTGTACCACAATCTGTATGAAGATTAAAAAAATACTTCGGTAATTTGCTATCGACACCGGCGCGGTTTCAAACCGCGCCTACCGGGTTGGACTGAATTCGGTGCGGTTGCAAACCGCACCTACCGGACCTGGGGAAAATCGGGATTACCGATTTAAATACTTAAACTTCATACAGTTTGCGCTACTTATGTCAGATTATCCGATGATTATAACGCTAGGTATTGTCGATTTTGGAAAATCGACCTACAGGGTTCCGAACAAAGGGTTGGGAGCTCCAACCCCTACGGAGGACACCAAGGCGTAAAGGAAAAGAAAACGAGAGAACGAACAGACAAGGGAGCAAGTCCTCAACCCCTCGCTCCCTCACACACTCGCCCCCCTATTAATCGACCTGTTCCACCCACTTATTAGGCGCGGTGTCAATTTCGTATTCAGCGAAGACCTGATCGATTTCAGCCCGCACGTCGTCCTCCAACTGCCAACCAACCGCGCCCATATTGTCCGCAACCTCGGAGGCGCGCCGCGCACCGACAAGCGACACGCTGACGCCAGGGTTGGAATGCGTCCAATTGAGTGCGAGGTGGGGGAGGTTTTTACCAAGCCGCTCTGCGATCGGTTTGAGTTCGTTGACAGCTTGAACGTTACGCTTAAAAACCTCTGGCATGAACAACCTCAGTGACATGTCCCAGCCACCATTGCGCCGCCAATCTCCTTCCTCAAATGTGGTTTCCTCGGTGAATGTGCCCGTCAGCAAACCGTAGGCGAGTGAGCCATACGTCATGACACCGATCCCGTTCTCTTCGGCATAGGGGAAGATCCATTTTGGCATACGCCGATCGAAGAGGTTGCAGCTATACTGTAAAATCTCAACCCGACGCAGCCCCATGCACGTCTTGATCTCATCGAGCGTGAAATTTGATAGTCCGACATGGCGCACCTTTCCCTGTTGGACAAGTTCCTCTAACGCCTGCATCGTTTCGTCGAAAGGAGTTGTGCGGTCGGGCCAATGAACCAGATACACATCAACATAATCGGTGTTCAGTGCCTTCAGGCTCCGATCAATCGCAGCGTGTGCGGTGGATTTCCGGCTATCCCTCCCTTTTAGGCGATCATCGTAACCGACACCGAACTTGGTCACGACAATAACGTCTTTTCGCCGGTTTCCCAACGCCTTTGCCAACAACTCCTCAGACCTACCTTTCCCATAGCCTTCGGCGGTGTCAAAGCAATTGATTCCAAGGTCGAGGGCGCGGTGAATTGCCTTGATGACCTCCGATTCCTCAATGGAACCGTAACCGCCTCCCATCTCCCAGCAGCCAAATCCAATCGCTGAAACCTGCAGCCCTGTTTGACCAAACGGACGATATTCCATAGCTTGCCTCCAGTAGTGCAACAGAAACCGAGTTTTTGTCAAAAACTCGGTTTCTCTGAGTTGCTCCGCACTTTCCTTTTGAAATGGACCCCCTAAGTCGGACATCCTCGCCCAACTCCATCAATGAACCAGTGAACTATAGTGGTTTTCACGTTTTACGCATCACGTTTCACGTTCCATTTTACTGAAGGATTCGTTGATCGCTGAGGTCTTTCCCGCCAACGCTCTTAGAGATAGTTGCACCGCGGTATTCCTTAATTTCTAACTCATGGAAGGCGTTGACTATGTGATACTGAGTTGGCAAATCTTCCCACCTCGCTTTATGGAATTCCACCGTTCCCTCACCACGCCATAACTCTTTGGTAACGCTGTTGCTTCCCTCTGCCGGCGTGAGTACGGCATAGCCAACGTCGCCTTGACCCCATTCGCCAGTTCGGGGCATATATTTATAGTGTAAGGTACCTCGCAGCACTCCATCATCCGGGGGTAGTGCTGCCGGTGCAGGGGTTGTGTCCAGTGTCACCTGTTCCATGTTCGTCAGTTTCATATCCAAGAACTTGAAGCCGAGCCAACTGGCGATGCAGTGTGTATCTCCACGAAGCACGACCGGCTCTGGAAGTTCGCAGTAGATTTTGGAGAAGCCCAACTGCTCACGCCCTGTGAGGATCGGATCGCACAGGTTTTCCCAAAGCACCGTCAGCAGCCCACCTTCCGCGCGGTCACGTTCCCCGTTGAAGATGGCGGGAAAGCTGACACCGAGGACGTTGTATCCACGACCCGCCAACCACTCAATCTCCGTCATATAGGACGCAGAAACGCTGACAACCGGCTCTGCGCCGACCTCGAAGCGTTCGGGCAAAAATTCCTCAAGCTGCTCACGGTTCGTCAAGAAGCTGACTGATACGGACGTTGATTTCGGACTGTCCTTGCACTCGAATTTACGTCCACACGGTCCCTGCCGCGGTCCCATGCTTGGACCAAAGTGTGTTGGCATCATATACATCTTGTCTGGTCTCAGTTTGTAAGGCATGATATCCTCCTGTTGATTTGAACTTTAGCTGCTGTGTACTTGAATCAAGATTCGCACATATTTTATAGGACGTAATAAATCGGATAGCGAACCATTGCTATTCAAATCAACCTACCACCTTTATAGGAAAAAGTCAACAAAAAATCATTCTGATTTACTTCCAGTTTTCAATGCAGCGTCTTATTCTTTCTTTCATATTTGGCTTATGTAAAAAGAAAGTGCAAGTCCCGATACATCGGGATGCAAACACTTGATAAATTGGATGCAACCACCTGTGGCTTTTGTTGCACTAATTCTTTACATGATTCTTAGTTTTCCGTTTTTTGACCGATTTTGGTGGGTGGATAGCGGATTTCCCCCTACACCGTAGGCGGGGCATCTTGCCCTGCCCGAAGGATTAAATGACCCTAACATTTTTCCAATTTCACTTGCGGATAATTGCAATCCTTGTTATAATCAGTTCATTTCCGGCGTACAATTTTTCTAGATAGGACTTACGCAGTTGAATAGTCCAAGCCCTGTAGTTCGGCGATCCATCACCGCCCCGATAAATCCCCGATGAATCGGGACAGGCGGGATTAAGAAACAAGCAGGAGGAGGGAAGAACGCGCAATGAATTGCGCTACTACAAACGGAAGTGCGTAACTCCTACTGGATATATGTTTTTGACGTACTCCCAAGCCTAAAGGATTGGGATTCTTACCCGCTCTGATAGCCGGGTTCACAGTTAGGGAATCTCACCCTAACGGGGGGACGCCATGTACCCCAACTACAGAGTGGAAGCAAGGTGGGGTACACACCCACCAAGCCACCCTGATACTTTTCCCGACATATCTGCCGGGAGGCAACAAAGTGAACAACGAATCGTTCGATGCGCTAGGGCGACACGAATACCCTATAGGTCGTGTCGATCCTCCTAGTCGCTGCTTTCAGTTTTTGAAAGGTGTTGCCATATTCACCAATCTGTTACCGCTACGACAGCGGTGGGATAGAACCCCACAAGGTTGTGGGGGTCGTATTCTATCCCGAATTGGCAAAATAAGTATACCATTTTTTGACTGCAACATCAAGGGAAAAATTGCTAAAGCAATCTGTATCCCAAGCATAAATGCTTGGGCTTTAGACCTAAAGGATGTTTCGGTAAGTTTCTATTTTTCTGATACGATTTTTTACGAATTGAATCATAGCAACTATCTCCCTCCGGTTCACGGGGATATTGTGGATGGGCGATTGACCTATTTTGATCTTGCGGCACTAGAGGACATACGGTATAATGTAGCCACTTTCGGGACAACCTAATGCGATACTTTATTTTTAGCGATGTTCATGCAAACCTTGAAGCATTTGATGCTGTCCTATCGGCAATTGCTGAGGACCCAGTGGATAGAATTATTTTTCTCGGTGATATTGTTGGCTACGGTGCCCAACCAAATGAGGTTGTTGACCGATTGAAAGAACTTAAGCCCGATGCTGCGGTTCGTGGAAATCACGACAAAGTTATCGCTGGCATTGAGGACGGCAGCAGTTTCCAAGAGCTCGCTCGCGCCAGTGCGATGTGGTCGCGCCTTCAGATCCGACCCGATAACAGAGCGTATCTGCGGTGTATGCCTCAAGGACCGATAACGCTAGAAAAGGAGATTCAGATAGCACACGGAAGTCCTCATGACGAAGATTTTTATATCGTGAACCATTGGGATGCGCGACCGATCTTGCATCAAAGTGAGAGTTGGATCGTGTTATATGGACATACACATTTGCCGATGATCTACTCGACGGAATCGAGATTCTCTCAGTGTTATCCAGAAGATGATGAATTTTACTACAGGCTTTTGGAAGATAAGCGGTATCTAATTAACCCCGGATCCGTTGGTCAACCCCGCGATCTCAATCCCAAAGCGAGTTTTGCTATCCTTGATACGGACGAAAGCATCATTTGCATAAAACGGATTGAATACGACATTCAAGCCACACAGCGCAAAATTCGCGAAGCTGGACTGCCTGCATGGCACGCTGACCGATTGGCAGCTGGACGCTAGCTAGGGCGTGTTGACATTTTGAATTTGCTCATTTAGCAAACGCTGGGATCGCAATCTAACAGATCGTGGTACAAAGGTCCGAAATAGTCTCTGACGTGCGAACAAAGGGTTGGGAGACCCAACCCCTACGAAGGATTATGCGTTTGTGCTCCCTCTTGAGGGTTTTGTTCTTAATCCCTAGACGCTAGGGGCTGTCCTGAATACCTGAGTTTCAATGACCATCACTCAAACCGATAAAGCTGTCATCATTGCGAGTATCACCACCTTTTTGACATTTCTGATGAATGCCAAACTTGGTTCAATTTGGCTGCTTTATTTGAACGTCCTTGTGGTGGTGGGCGTGTTCGGTTATGCGAGCCGACCGTGGAATCAACTCTCGCATCTTTCGCGCAGTGCGATTTTTGGCGTGATTGCATCAATTACCTATATTCCACTGGATTTGTTGTTCTCTAAACACGTTGAGCTGCTTTCCTATTTAAGTCGGCGTGATATCCTGATAGCTGCTGTGCCCTTGAGTCTGTTACTCACTTGGATGGTTGCCATCACGATAATCATCTACATCTATCATCGGCTTAACGAAGTTTGGGAACGCCCCTATATCCCCGCTGTAATTGTCGGCAGCATTGCTTTCGTGGGCAGCACGATTTTCGATCAGTTCGGTTCTGCACGCTTATGGAATTGGAACGCGCTTCGCTTTTCCGCTTTCCCCTATATCGGCTCCGTTCCTGTTTGCGTTCCGATAGGGCTTGCTCTGACCTTTTTGCTTTCCCCGTACTATCTCCGTAGACACCACATCGTTGTGGGCGCGATACGGTGTGGCCTCTTTATCGGGATTATGCAGTTTTTCTGCTTTCTGTCGTTTTACTTCATCGGGATATTGGGTTGAAAGAAGATCAGGACTTGCACATTTCAGCATAGATGGTGCGGGGAAACCAGATGCCCCGCCTACGGTTAGCTGCGTAAGTCCTATTGTTATTGTATTTGTAGCATGTTTGACGGATAAGGAATCATAATGATTAGATCTACAACAATTCTCACGGTACGGCGTGATAATCAAATCGCCCTTGGCGGCGATGGGCAAGTCACTCTCGGAGATACTGCGATTAAACACGGGGCGCGGAAAATTCGTCGTGCATATAAGGATCAGGTGCTATTAGGCTTTGCCGGTTCAGCGGCAGATGCACTCACTCTGTTTGAAAATCTTGAGAAAAAGCTGGATCAGTATCGCGGTAATCTTCAAAGGGCGGCTGTCGAGGTGGCTAGGGATTGGCGAAGTGATCGCGTCCTCCGCCGGACAGAAGCTCTGTTAGTTGCGGTGGATGTCGAGAAAGGGTATCTTCTCTCTGGAAGCGGCGACGTGCTTGAGCCAGATGATGGGGTCTTAGGCATTGGATCCGGTGGATCTATCGCCATATCGGCTGCCAGAGCACTGTTGAAACACTCTGCGCTCACCGCCGAAGAGATTGTCAGAGAAGCGTTACAGATAACCAGCGATATTTGTGTGTATACCAATAGCAGTATTGAAATCGAAACGCTTGAGGTTTAAATCTAAGGTCTTTGCTACTCAATTACGAATGTAGAAAACGGAGGTACACATTGTCAACACTCAATTCTTCAGCGAGCCAAAAAACATTAGCGGATGCCCTGACCCCCAAACAGATTGTCGAAGAACTCGATAAATACATTATTGGTCAAGCGGAGGCGAAACGCTCGGTCGCCGTCGCGCTCCGCAACCGAGCACGTCGGCAGATGCTCGAAGACGACATGCGGGACGAAGTTGCACCGAAAAACATAATCATGATCGGTACAACAGGGGTTGGAAAGACCGAAATTGCGAGACGGTTGGCGCGTTTGGTGGAGGCTCCGTTTATTAAAGTTGAAGCCTCGAAATATACGGAAGTTGGCTATGTTGGACGCGATGTAGAATCGATGATTCGTGATTTGGCAGACCTTGCAGTCAATATGGTAAAGTCTGAACAGGCGGAAATAGTCAAGGAAAAGGCACTTGAGCTCACCGAAGAACGGCTCTTAGATTTCCTGATACCGCCGCCACGGTCGAAGATGGGCCCGGAGCCTGTTGAAAAAGGTATCCAGATTGCCGATGAAGGTGACGGGGACATGAGCGACGAGGAACGACTCGCATTAGCAGTGCAGCAGTTTGATCCAACGGAACGGTCAGAAATCAGCGAGCAGGAGCAGGAAAGATACGAACGGACGCGAGAAAAATTTCGTCAACGACTCAGAGATGGGAAACTGGAAGATAAGCCTATCGAAATCAATGTAAGCAACCGAACAGTCCCTTTTGTCGAAATCTTTTCTCCGAGCGGTATTGAGGAGATGGATATCAACCTGAAGGATATGTTTGGGAGCATTCTGCCCAAACAGGAGAAGAAACGCCGCGTCCCTATCTCTGAAGCCCGCCAGATCCTCGCACAAGAGGAGGCAGAGAAGCTAATCGATATGGACAATGTCGTCAGCGAAGCCGTTGCGCGTGTAGAAAACTCCGGCATCGTGTTTCTGGACGAGATCGATAAGATCGCAGGACGTGAATCGAAGTCGGGACCCGATGTGTCGCGAGAAGGTGTCCAACGCGATATCTTGCCCATTATTGAAGGCAGTACGGTGATGACAAAGCACGGTATGGTTCGCACCGATCACATCCTTTTCATCGCTTCCGGTGCATTTCATGTCTCCAAGCCATCTGACCTCATTCCAGAATTACAGGGACGTTTCCCAATTCGTGTTGAACTGAAAAGCCTGAATGAAGCAGACTTCATACGCATCCTCACCGAACCGAAGAACGCGCTAGAGAAGCAGTATATCGCCATGTTGAAAACAGAGGACATTGACGTGACTATCACCGAAGATGCGATAGATCAGATTGCTGCTTTGGCTTTTCAGGTGAATGAATCGGTGGAAGATATCGGGGCGCGCCGACTCCACACCATCATGGAGAAGCTCTTTGACGAACTCTCCTTTAACGCTCCTGACTTGGAGGAGAAGTTCATCACAATCAACGCCGATTATGTCACTGAGCAGTTGTCCGAGATTGTGAAGGACGAGGATGTCAGCAAATATATTCTCTGATACCCTTGAAAAGTCGAGCGACTTCTTTAAGGGGCAGGCTCTCACAAATTATATTGGATCTTAGAATTAATGAGACACTCCCAACCGGTGCGGTTGCAAACCGCACCTACCGGGGTTAGAATTCACCATAATTCATTGATTATTTGTTGCAGGAAAAGTTTCCAAAAATTGATGGACCTCTTCCACTGTTGGTAAGCCACTGCGTCCGCCGAGTTGACGGCAGTTGATCGAAGCAACAGCCGAAGCAAACCGGACTATCTCCGGAGCACTCCAGCCTTGTAGGACACCATAGATAAACCCACCGTGGAACGCATCCCCCGCACCGGTGGTATCTACCACATCAACAGGGAAGGCAGGAAACGTAATGAGCCCCCCTTCCCATCGCGCCACACAGCCTTTCTCGCCAAGCGTTACAACGGCGATACGTGCGCCAAATTCGTAAAGTCCTTCTACGATTGCTTCGGGCGGCGCATCGGGCATCCATCCCTGTGCAAATGCCTCCGATACGATAGGAATATCGACCAACGGCAGCAACTGCTCTATGAGTTCTTCGCTGTGCCACGTGCCGTCCAACACCACAGTGCCCCCCGCCGCTTTCGCCCATTCTGCCGCTTGGACAGAGGCTTCATCGGCATCGTCTAGGTGCAAAACCTTGGCAGATGCAATCTCTTGGCGATCCAGATCTGATATAGCCAAAGGGGTATTGGTCTCCCGACGGGAGGTGAAGCAACGCTCACCCGTCTCCTGATCAACGAGAACTAGAACAGCGCGGGAGAAGACGTTCGGTTCAAGTATGAATCGGCTGACATCTACGCCTTCCTTCTCAAATTCTTCCCGGATGAACACACCTTCGGGATCATCACCGGCTCTGCCGACGAAACGGGTGGAAACACCCAGCCGAGCGAGGGTGACGAGTGCTGTTGAGACAGGACCACCGGCTTGGCGGAGGTATTGAGAAGCGCGCCACGATCTCCCGTACGCTGGTGGTTGGGGAACGACAAAGAGCATATCAGCGGTACACGTACCAATTCCGATGACATCTGGGGAGTTGTCTTGATTCATGGGAGGCTCCTTATTATCGAGTTTGGAGCAACAGTGCTGTAGCCGAACTCTCACGAGTTTGGCATCTCGTATTTTTACCCAAACCTCAATCCATTTCAATTGACGGGAAAAATGGGAAAAATTGCAAATCTTATGACACTATTCCAGTCCCCAAATCTCCGCAGCTGTGCCGCCCAAAATACGTTCGCGCTGCGTGTCCGTCAGGAAAGGCAGACCTTCTCGGACAAGCCGCAGTTCCTGATTCAAGGTGGGCCAACTGTGTTTAGCGCGGTGATGCCCCGGATATCCCGTCCCCCACACCATCCGTTCCGCTCCAAAGGCTCCTACCAGTTTCTCGATAAACGGATGCACGTCTCTATAAGGGAAATCTTGGCTAGAACGACCGGCAACATCTGATAGTTTCAAACAGATATTGTCGTGTTGGGCAAGATTGACGATTGGCTGAAAGTCTGCTTCGTCCGCATCGACTTGAGGATAGCCCATGTGATCAAGGATCAATTTCAGAGAAGGATGTCGATCTGCAATGGCTGCTACCTGATCCGCAAACTCACCCCGCAGATGAAATTGGATAACCGCGTCCAACGAAGCAATCTCCTCCCACATCGGTTCATTCTGACGGGTCAACAGAATCTTCTCGTCGGGATAGTACATCGGATGAAAGCGAAAGCCGACCAATCCCCGATCATTTATCCAGTAGCGTACCTGTTCCGCATTGTCCGGGTCCTGCGGGTCGATCAATCCGTGTCCGATGAAGCGGTTGGGAAAGCGTTCTACGGAGTCTGCGATGTAGCCGTTATCCCAAGTGGACCAACTGGTCTGCACTAGCACCGTCCAGTCCACCCCGTGTGCATCCATCTCTGCCAATAGTTCGTCGGCGGTGCCCGGCTCGTCCGGATAGGAATTCCATGTAGGCGCGGTCGGTCCGACGGGGTATTTAGGCGGATCAATCTCCCATACATGGACGTGGGTATCAACAATCATCAAAAAATCCCCTTTCGTCAGGAACGCAGATCTGCGTTCCCTACTTTACACGCAACGCTGTTTCTTCCTTCATCAGCGTTTCCATCATAGCATGAACCCGTGGCAAATCCTGCGGTCCCACATCTTCGGCGAAAGGAATGACCGGACCACCAGATAACCCTGCGTAATCCATCGCAGCGTGTAACGCCGAACCGCTATACCGCGCCCCATTCTCACCTCGAAAATCCTCGAAAGGCACCATCAGTGCACGGAGACGTTCCGCTTCTGCCTTATCACCGGCTGCGAACTTTTGATGCAGCGTCAGGCTCATTCGCGGCACGAAATTCGCCATGCCTGAACTGAATCCCACCGCGCCGTGCGCCATATAGTCGATGCAGGGATCCTCTGCCATACCACAGACCATCGCCGCGCGATCGCCTGCCCGCTCTACAATCTGATCAAAGGCATCTAAGTCCTCCACCGCATACTTTAGACCGACAACCTCCTCCAGTTCACAGAGGTTGATTACGTCGTCCACCGGCATAATGTCCAATCGTCGCTGATAAAGGACTGTGGGCAGTTGTACCACTTTCGTGATTTCCCTGAATCCGTTGTAAACGCCGTTGGCGGAGGCGGGCCCCACCACCGGCATAATCATTACACCGGCGACACCGAGTGACCGGGCGATGTGTCCCATCTCTAAGGCTCTCCCGAATCCCGGACCGATACCCGGCACAACATACGCCGCATCCCCAGCTTCGTCGAGGTATGTGCCAACTACGGCTTCGTACTCTTCCAGTGTGGCATCGTAAACCATGCCGGTGCCGCACTCCGGCATGATGAAGTCCACACCGTGCTGGATGAGGTAACGGACGTTTTTCCGAACGCCTTCCAAATCCACTTGCCGGTCTTCCCGCCTCGGTGTAATAGCAACTACCAAGACGTTGCGGCACGCCTTTCTATCCAAGCCCTGTTTGCCCATTTTACGCTCCTTCCCGATATCGCGCCAACTTCTCCTGAAATGACTTCTTCTCAAGAACCTCGCGGTTCACCACATTATCTGGAATCTTACCCCGTGATACCTGAATTGCCTTCTGACAGTTCAGCCTGCCGATGTCTCGGTAACACTCCTCCGTCAAGGCGATGGCGTGAGGGGACACGATGACGTTATCCAATTTTAACAACGGTTCATTCGGATCCACCGGCTCTTCTTCAAACACATCAATCCCCGCAGCCCGGATACGTTTTTCCTTCAAAATCTGTGTCAAGACACGCTGATCAACGATGGGACCGCGCGCGGTGTTGATAAAGAACGCTGTCGGCTTCATGAGTGCAAACTCTTTTTCGCCAATCAACCCCCGCGTCTCATCGGTCAGGGGACAGGTGACACACACGTAATCGGATTCGCGCATCACGGTGGGCAGATCTACCACCTCCACGTTCAGGGATTTGGCGACCTCCGGCGAAACATACGGGTCAAACGTCAGGAATCGCATACCGAACGGCTGCAGCAAGCGGAACACTTCAGTGCCAATGTTGCCAAGCCCGACCGATCCCAGTGTGCGCCCGATGAGATCTACGCCGGTTTCCAATCCTTCTCGCCAAGTCCCGGCGCGTGTGGCACGGTCATACGCGAAAAAATTCTTCGAGAGCGCGAACATCAGTCCAATAATCCCTTCCGCCACAGGGCGGCGCACACCACTTGGTGCGATGGCAATCATCACATCTGCTTCCGTTGCTGCTTGAAGATCAACGTTGTCGTAGCCGACCCCGTGCCGTGCAATCAGGGTCAATCGATCCACAGCCTCAAATGTCTCACGGGGATACTTCCCTCCAAGCGCGATGAAGGCATCTAACCCGCCTATCTCATCCGGCGGCACATACGGACGCTCGGTTGCAATAAATGTGTATTCAATGTGTGACTCATTGTCTAAGAGGTCTAACCCAACATCCTTGAATCGGACTTTGCCGTCCTCTCCAAGGAAACCGGGAGTCAAACCGACACGGAATTTCTCCTGCGCCATAAAGTTCTCTCTTTCTGTTATTAGGTTATCTGGGTCTCAATCTATATAGAACGAATCAAAATCGTTTTGGGGTTCGCTTCGTTTTCTTGCGGTGTGAGATGTAAAAAAACGGATCCGTGAAGTCCCGATAAGATCGGGATCCTCGCTTCGCGGGGCGTGGAACCATCACGCTTTCATTTCCAGATCTCGCAGGCGATTAGATGACCAAGCCAAGCTGCACCCAAGCCGAGTGCCACATGCCCAACAATGTTGGCAAAGGCAGCAGCACTGGCACCAGCTTGCCACAGGTTCATTGTCTCATTGCCGAATGTCGAGAATGTTGTAAACCCACCTAATAGACCCACAAAAACGAATAAGCGAGCATCGGAACTCAAGAATCCACGCGTTGCTGCCCATTGGGAAAGAAATCCGATGCCTAGGCAACCGATCAGATTGACTGCCAACGTGCCGTAGGGAAATCCGGTGTTTCTCAGCAGATGTTGAACATACCCACTTAAAAGGTATCGACCAATTGAGCCAAGGAATCCCCCGAATCCGACCCAGAGTATTTTCCCCACGCTGATGAGCTCCCTTCTCCCCCTGCTGATTGGAATCTACTCTATTCACCGACCATTTTGGAGGTTATAGAATACCTTTTTTCCGTTAAACTGGGCGCGGCTGCCGAGCTGCTCCTCAATTCGTAGCAACTGGTTATATTTGCATATCCGGTCGGTGCGGCAGAGTGAGCCAGTTTTGATCTGTCCTGCGTTCACACCGACAACAATGTCCGCAATCGTTGTGTCTTCTGTCTCACCGGATCTGTGCGAAACTACTGCTGTGTAGTTAAATCGCTTGGCAAGTTCGATGGCATCAAGCGTTTCGGTCAGCGTCCCGATCTGGTTGACCTTTATCAGGATGGAATTGCCGATACCACGGTCTATTCCCTGCTGCAACCGATTGGTGTTTGTTACAAACAGATCGTCACCAACAAGCTGCACCTTCTCACCGATGGCTTGGGTGAGCAACTTCCAGCCATCCCAATCGTCCTCTGCCATGCCGTCCTCAATCGAGATGATTGGATATTTGTCAACCAATTTAGTGTAGAAATCAACCATCTCTTCAGGCGATTTATCCGGTTTCGCTTCCGCTTCGAGTCGATAAACCCCATCTTTGTAAAACTCACTGGAGGCGGGATCGAGTGCCAATAACACCTCATCGCCGGGGATATATTTTGCCCGTTCAATCCCTTCGATAAGCACTTGTAAGGCTTCTTCGTTGGATCGCAGATCTGGGGCAAAACCACCCTCATCACCGACAGCGGTGTTGTAATTCCGATCTTGCAAGACCGCTTTGAGATTGTGGAAGATCTCCGTCCCCATACGCAAGGCTTCCCCAAAGGTTTGTGCTCCCACCGGCATAATCATGAACTCTTGGAGATCTACGTTATTGTCCGCGTGCGAACCGCCGTTTAGGACATTCATCATGGGCAACGGCAGCTCCTTTGCGTTTGCACCACCGATGTATTGGTAGAGTGGGAGTCCAGCTTCTGCGGCAGCGGCTTTAGCAACTGCGAGTGAAACCCCCAGAATCGCGTTTGCACCGAGATTCCCTTTATTCGGCGTGCCATCAAGGGTGAGCATCGTCTGATCTATCGCCTCCTGTGCGGAGGGATCGGCTCCCTTGAGCGCGTCAGCGATAACCGTGTTGACGTTTTCGACCGCTTTCCGTACCCCTTTTCCGAGATACCGCATCGCATCGGCATCTCGAAGTTCGACCGCTTCATGTTCGCCTGTCGATGCCCCAGAAGGAACAGCTGCTCTGCCCAAAATGCCGTACTCCAATTCCACGTCAACCTCTACAGTCGGGTTTCCACGCGAGTCCAGAATTTCTCGTGCATGAACGTTAGCAATTGTCATTAAATTAAAATCTCCTCTTTCTTAACTCTTATTTGCCCCAAAGTTCACTGTTATCGGTCAGAATCTCCGGTCCGTCAGAAAGGATAACGACGGTATGCTCGAAAAGTGCGGAGAGACTGAGATCTGTAGTGACAGCAGTCCAGCCATCATCAAGCACGCGCGCTTCGGAGTTACCCACGTTGACCATCGCTTCAATGGCAAGTGTCATGCCGGGCATCAGTCGTACCCCCCTGCCCGCATCCCCATAAGTGGGGACTTGGGGTTCCTCGTGCAGTTGTCGCCCAATCCCATGCCCAGAAAAATCCCGAACCACAGCGAATCCGTGCGATTCTGCCCCATCTTGCAACGCAAAGCAGACATCACCGAGTCGGTTGCCGGGCTTTGCAGCGTCAATGGCACTATAGAGGGACACTCTTGTGACATCAAGCAGCTTTTGGGCTTCGGGTGCGATTGCCCCAACGGGAAAGGTGAAAGCGTTATCGCCGTGATAGCCGTCCAGAAAGATTGCGGTGTCGACCCCAACGATGTCTCCCTCATTAAGCAATATATCCTTACTTGGAATGCCGTGCACAATCTGTTCGTTGAGTGACACACAGATTGTCGCCGGATAGGGAGCATGTCCCGGAAACTGATAACCGAGGAATGATGAGATTCCACCCAACTCTCTGATGGTTTGACGCGAGATTTGATCTAATTCGTAAGTCGAAACGCCGGGCTTAACTGCCTCTCCGATTCGTTGTAATATCGTTGATGCGGCTGTGCCGCTTCGCCGCATCGCTTCGATTTCGGATCGGGATTTGATTTTAACTTTTGTCATAGCTTGTGATTCGTGATGCGTGATGCGTAAGGAATCCCTTTACGCATTACGGATTATTTTTGGATCACTAATAATTTTTATGAGAGCGGATTGGGCGGCATCTGCTGCCCCCGGAATATCCCACCGGGTCGGATCGCGATCTTCAACCAGATTGCTGATACCGCGTACCTCCAGAAATGGAACGTCGTATAATGTACAAATATGAGCAGCCGCAGCACCTTCCATGCTTTCACATAGCGCATTGAAGCGAGCGTGAAGGGCATCCCCAACCGCCTGAACACCGCTGCACTGCGAAACGGTCACAAATGGACCACACTGCGCTCCGCAAATCTCAGCAGCAGTTGAAACTAGTCGCAAATCCAGTGGAAAACGATTGAAGTGAGGTGGGTCGCCGTGTACCAAGGGGATACCAATCTCGTCCGCTGGTTTCCAACCTTCCGGTGTCAATACACCAACATCGCCGTAAATCTCCTCTGTTGCTAGTGCAACAGATTGGATTGGCAAGCCAGTCGGCACATAAGCACCACCGATTCCAAATTGGATGACTAAGTCGGGCAGTTGTCCCTCAAGTTGACAGGTTAGCGCGTGTGCCGCGTTGACGCTACCAATGCCAGTATGAATCAGCGTGCATCGCCAGCCGCATAAATTCCCGACGATTACCGTTTTGCCGGCGTGCTGGGTGGTTTTGGCTTCTGTAAGAGCACTTTGGATAGCACCGGATTCGAGCTCCGTTGCGCTAACCAGTAGCAGATTCGGCTTCGTCATCTAGTTCATCCTCAATGATACAATCTGTTTTACAACGGCGCAGAGCTCATCGATCCGATTAATGTATGCGCTGTCACAGACTCGACTTTCACGCTCACGAGATCACCAACCTGCGAATCCCCTTTTGGAAACACGGTTGTTTTGAAGCCATCGGTCTTTCCTTGGTATCTGTCCGGATCTCGCCGCGATTCGCCTTCGACCAAAACCTCTACGGTTTCACCAATCAGTTTCTGATTGGTTTCGTGGGAGATGCCCTCTTGCAACGCAATAATCTCTTTCAAACGCCGTCCCTTTTCCTCATCGTTTACATCGTCGTTAAGCGTTTTGTGAGCAAGTGTCCCCTCGCGGGACGAATACTTGAACATAAACGCCGAGTCGTAGCGGATTTCAGCCATCAGATTGTACGTTTCCATAAAGTCAACCTCTGTTTCGCCACAGAAACCGACAATCACATCTGTTGAGATCGAGAGATTCGGGATGCGCTCCCGCATTTTGGCAACAAGTTCTCGGTATTTCTCCGCTGTGTACGTGCGCCGCATTGCTTTCAGCACCTTCGTTGAACCGGATTGCAACGGCAGATGGATATAGTTGCAGACCTTATCGCAGCTCGCCATCGCCTCGATCAAGGTGTCGGTCGCATCACTTGGATGTGGCGAAGTAAAGCGTATTCGCTCGATCCCTTCAACTTCATCCATCGTAAACAGAAGATCTCCGAAACTATGTGTCCCATCGTTATACGAGTTCACCGTCTGACCGAGGAGAACCACCTCTTTGAAGCCTTCATCGACAAGCCGTTTCACATCATCAATCAACAAGTGCATCGGGATGCTGCGCTCACGTCCGCGTACAAACGGCACGATGCAGAAGGTACACATCTTGTCGCAGCCACGTTGGATGGTCAACCACGCCCGGATGCCATCCTTCCGAATGGGAGCGATGTCCGCATAATCCTCATCTCTGTCTAGCTTCAAGCCGAGGAACGGGTCTCCTGTTGTCACGGAATTGATTGCCATCGGTAGATTCCGATAGGCATCGGGTCCCAATACGAAATCTACATACGGTGCGGCATCGATCAGTTTTGTCTTCATGTGTTGTGCCATACAACCGCACACACCGAGCACCAGATCCGATTGCCTCCGTTTTCGATGATGTAGATGTACCAAACGATTGAGCACCTTTTCTTCAGCATTTTCGCGGATGGCACAGGTATTGAGCAGCACGACGTTGGCATCTTCAAGTCGCCCCACCATTTCGTAGCCATTTTGGGTTAAGATGCCCGACATCAACTCGCTGTCACTCACATTCATCTGACAACCGTAGGTTTCGATGTAGACCCGTCGATCAGCCTGTGTTTGTTGAGTGATATTGGCAGACTCCAACGTTGGGGCTGCTTTGTATAGTGGTAATTGTGTTTTGGTTGGAATTTTCGGATTCATTGTCTTTTCAACCTTTGTTGAATTATTCTTTCGTCATTCACAGCCTTTGCAGGGTTACGAAAACCAGAGTTTCATCGCGGTTTCGCCCAAAATGGCAGCCTTTTCCGCCTCGGATAGCCCCAGATGCTCCTGAAAGATTGCGAGATGCTGTTGGTATGTCACCTTGGGAATCCAGAGTGATGTTGGGAAGTCGCTGCCCCAGATACATCTTTCCGGCGTGTAAGCGTCAATGATCTGTCGGACCCCATCAAACATATCGCCGCAGGGAAACTCTTCCTCGGATCCGGTGACAATGAATGAGAGCTTGGCATATAGATTCTCGAACTCTGCGAGCCCCAGAACCGTTTGCAGATTGTCAGAATCGGGGAAATCACCGGCACTCAGATTGGCGCAGTGATCTAGAACAACGGGAACGTCCGGATACGCTTTAAGCAAATTTGCCAATGAACGACAGTTGGGCGTATTAAGTAAGACACAGAGCACCACGTCTAACCGCTGTGCTGCTTCCCATAGCCGCCGATATTCCGGGAGGACAGCGTCATCCGTGGGCCAGCTGGCGGAAACCCGATTGCCGCGGACACCTATTGTGAGTGCCTCCTCCATCAGACTTATCGATCCATCGTCAAAGGGATCGAGGTTCAAAACGCCGGTTGTCCATTCTTGATTCTCCCGCACAGTGTCTATCGTGAGCCGGTTATCATGTTGATAAACAGTGAAGGTTTGAACGACGACAACACGATCAATACTGTTTGCCTTAACCTCATTTTTCAGATCTGCTATTGTCCCTCGACCGGGCGGTGGCAGAAAGGGTTCAGGGCTTTGCGGGTACGTTTCGGTATCTTGTGAATAGATATGTGCGTGTGTATCAACGATAGCCATTAATGAATCTCCTTAGCGTGAAACGTGAAACGTGATGCGTGAAACATCAACGTAGGTTCAAGGGGTGAGTCAATCCGATAGTCAGTTACCCCGCCCTAAAGGACGGGTCTTGTTTGTCCGTCCAATGGGTCTTACCGAGTTCCGCGCTTCTGTCCCCGGACAGGGGGTTTCGGGGTCGTTCACTACCGACACACCTCCACGCAAGGCTACAGCAGCCTTTTTAATGTTTATCGCAGCGTTATAATCCCTATCCAATACTAACCCACAGTGTGGACAGTCATGGACACGATCTGATAACGATTTCGGTACAACTGAATCACAACCTGAGCATTTCTGACTGGTATCCTTGGGATCAACTTGCGTCAACGTCAAGCCAGCGTTTGCAGCTTTGCTTTGAAGTCTTAATCGAAAGTTACCCCAGCCAGCATCGGATATGCTCTTAGATAGATGCTTATTCTTTACCATGTTCTTGATTTTCAGGTCTTCAACAGCGACTTCTTCGCATTGGCAGAACAACCAATGAGCGGTCTTACCCTGAAAATCACGGCGTTGATTGCCTATATGTTCATGTATCTTGGCAACATGCTCCCGTTGTTTCTCATAGCGGACACTGCCTTTTTTACGACGGGACAATATCCGTTGCGCTTTACCAAGTCTCTTTTCTGACCGGTGGAAGTGTCGAAGGTTGGCGACTTTATCACCATCTGAGGTGGTTAAAAACGACACAAGCCCAACGTCAATACCTATTGTCGTTTCAACGGGAATCTCAACAGGGTCTGGTATCTCAACCACTATACATACATACCACCCACTCGCTTTACGCCGTAGTGTCAACGTCTTAATTTTCCCATCGGGCAATGGACGGTGGTAGTGGATTTTAACATGACCGATTTTCGGTACGACGACTCGCGCTGTCCGCTTGCCAATAGCGCATACCAGCTGTTTCGCCAAGTGCTTAAACGTCATTGAACGATACCGACCGGCACCTTTGAAGCGTGGAAATCCGGGCTTGTCTCCCTTCTTACCACGGCGAAAAAACGATTGGTAGGCTTTGTCTAGTCGGTCAATCGTATCCTGCAAAACGTCAATATGAAGCGATGCGACTATCTCTGATTCTTGGCGAAACGGCGTTAAGGCTTTTTCTTGGGTTGATTTCTTAACGGACTGACCGGTCTGTTCGTAGGTTTGCTTACGCCATGCAAGGGCTTGATTATACAAGTTGCGAAGGATTTCAAGCCATGCGACCAGTTTATTGGTTTGCTTGACCGTTGGATAGGCCCTGTATTCATAAGTCTTTTTCATAATGAATGCTTTGAATCAATCAAAAAGGAGGCACAGTTTCCTCCCCGCCCTAAAGAACGGGGCTTCCACTACTAAGATTTTGGTGAAATGAATGAATACACTCGTTGTCTTTAGGCATTTATTTCTTCGTTTCGATCATTGCGCGTTCCCAGATTCTGGTACTGCTTTGTCAAGTTCAACACAATCCCTGACCAGAGGATTGCCATTACCATCGCAGTGATGGAAAAAGCAGCTCCCGGAATTGCCATAGCAAAACCGATCACCGTAATCACGCCGGCACTACCGCCTTTGGCAAATCGATAACCGAAGGAGTCGATGACCTGTTTCGCTCGATAGCGGGCATCGAACGATAGAGGAATATAAAGAATCTCTTTCGCGGCTCGGAAAAGTGAGTAGTCCAATGCCTTGAAAAGCAGGAATGCGGTCGCACCACTTCGTAGGGAAGGCGCTATCGTCAATACCGTACCTGCGATTAGATGAACCAGTGGAATGCACGGATGTAGAATACGAATCGGTATAAATCGTAACACAACCCCCGCACAGAGTTGCAAAACAAAGGCGGAGATGCCAAGCCACTGTCCATAAAATCGCCCATAGAAGGCGGTTCGCATATCTTTATCAGGGATGTCGGTTTCGACCAGTCCATTAAATCGTAGGTCTAGCACTGTCGAAACAACTTGTGTTGTTAAGATGAGCAGAAACAGGAAAACGAGATAGCGGGAACGTGCAAGCACCTTCAACCCCGTATGTCCCTGTTGTCCTCCCTGCTCTATGGCTGTAGGTTGTGGTTCACCGGCGGCGGCATAGGCGAACATCGCAAACAGCGCCGCGGGCAGCAATGAACCTGCGGCAAATAGCAGCAACACCTCAGACCCCATAGATGGAGCAAGATGTGCAACAAGCGAGCCGCCGGTAACTGAGCCGATTGTCGCAATCGCACAGAAGGGTCCGTTGATCCAACGCGCTTGTTTAGGAGTTAATGTGCTGTTGACGAGCGACCAATACTGTTCGATGATTAACACTATGTACGCTTCACGGAAAACGTAAATCACCGCTGTTGCAATAGGGTAACCCATCAGAATGAGGTTGTAGCAGCTAGCAATCAAGCCCCCAGACAAAATTGATGTCAATAACAGCGCACGTTTTGCACCCAACCACGACAGCAACCTGCCATAGAGATAGAGCAGCAAGAAGACGCTCGGTGGCACCGCTACCATCACGCGAGGCAAGTTCTTCGCACCGTACGCATCAATGAACAGGGAGGTTGATACCGCCCGAATGAATTCGTAACCACACAGCAAAAAAGAACCTGCCACGGCAATCGAAAGTGCTGTGAGAAGTGTTCGCTTGGGGAAAGTCTGTGTTATCACTATGTCAACTCCAAATTTTTCCGCGATGAGTTCCTGCTATAGTTTATAGCCCCGAATCTTGTTCTACCGTTTGGGCACGTCTATGCACCTCCCCAAACCGGACATGGGCAAGACAGCCAAAAAGTGGATGTCTCGATAGGCGAGTCTGCGTTAATCGTGGAGAGGTAATACCACACGCAAATCGGGCTAATGCCCGGGCATCGTCGATCGGCTCCTCCTGATCTTGCCAGACACCAAGGAGCTGCTCCCAAAGTCCTTCATCAATTGTCCCCGGTTCCGCGGGTAGAAGCCTCACAGGCTGATGACCATTCAAACACCAAGCACAATGTCCACAGAGACGAGAAAGTTTTTCACCGAAGTGGGCCGCTAGGTGCGCCCCTTGACACCCGTCGTGCGATCCTAACTTGATCACTTGACTAATCCGTTCAACCTCACGTCTCTCAAGTTCAAGTGCGTTTTGAAACAGCACATCGGTTAGCCGATCGAGGTTATCGGGCTGCCGAAGGATTGAAAAGCGATTCCGAACCCCTTCGGCTCTCACTTCCAACAGTCCCTGCTCGGCGAGGTAGTCCAATGCCCTCACTATTCGATCTCGGGGGCAATTAATCGATTCTGCTGCTTCATCAAGATCAATGTGAAACCAAGTCTTGGCTTTGTGAGCTTGTTTGAAAACTGCCCTCAGGAATTGGCGACGTTCATCTTCAAACCTCGATAAAATTTCGGACGACGACGCAAGCGGTTGAAATTGGTAGCGGCTGTAAAATGGGGTCAATTCTTGTACATAACCGTTGATTTCCATTTGTACTAACAATGTCCGTGTCACTAATTGACGAATATCATGACATCTTGACAGCTCATAAAGACTAACGTCGAACTGTCCGGAAAAGGAAAAAATCTCCTCGACTAAATCCCGGATTGCGTTTTGACTCGGGGTATCTCCGTAGGCAAAGTTTTCAAGTGTGCAAACATCATCCAAGCAAATAAACATCTCACAAATCGAGATTTCTCCGTCCCGTCCAGCGCGCCCAATCTCCTGCGAAAAATTCTCAAGACTCTTCGGCAGATTATAGTGGTAGATATAACGGATATTTGACTTGTCGATTCCCATGCCGAAAGCAATAGTTGCCACTACGATCCCATCGTCCGAGTCCATGAACCAATCTTGCACTTCAGCCCGCTGCTCATCTCTCATCCCTGCGTGATAGGCGCGTGCTGGTAGTTCCGCTGAAGTAAGATACGCTGCTACTTGTTCGGATGTCTTTTGTAGTGTGACATAGACGATTGTGGGCCCCGTGGGATACCGCTTCAATCTTTCTAGCAAAGCCATATCACGGTCAGCAGCGGCGATGGGCGTTGTCAACACTGTGAGATTCTTTCGGTAAAAACCGGTCCGAACTACACATTCGCCGAGTATACCGAATCCCTCACAGATGTCTTCTGCCACCTTGGGAGTCGCTGTCGCCGTCAATGCAAACAACCGCTCTGCCCGACATGACCGGGCCAAACGAGCGAGTTTCAGGTAATCCGGTCGAAAGTTGTGCCCCCACTCCGAGATACAGTGTGCCTCGTCAACAGCAAACATTGATACCTTTGTATGCATAATTGCTTGCAGAAAGCGTTCATTGTTAAATCGCTCTGGTGCCACATACAGGAGACGCAGTTCCCCAGACCGCAGGGCTAACATGACAGACCAAGTTTCATCGGCCGACAGCGTTGAATCAAGCCGCGCTGCTGGAATACCACGGCTTTTGAGAACATCGATCTGATCTTTCATCAATGCAATCAACGGCGAAATAACGATTGTTACGCCATCGAAGGTGAGGGCTGGTAATTGGTAGCAGAGCGATTTACCGCCCCCTGTCGGAAAGATCGCCAAGGCCGACCGTCCTGCAAGTAGATGTTCGATGATTTCTGCTTGCCCCGGCAGAAATTGGTCGAAGCCAAATGTCCCGGTGAGCAGTTGTTGGGCTCGTTCCATCCGATGTTATTCCTTTTTTTTCAATCTGTTGGACGAGGGAACCTTGTCCCTGCCAATGACCGAAATCGAATGACGGCTCTCCTCAATTTATCTCAGAGAAAGTGCATAATTATGTCGAATTGAGTTTCGCGGCCCGCATCGCCTCTAATCCCTTTTCATCCCAAACGCCAGCGATTCTCGTTTCACATTTCGGACAGCTGCCATCTTTCACCCGGTGTTTCAGTATCTTGAATCCCCATCGCTCGATGAGGAGTTCACCACAACCGGGGCAGTAGGTATTCTCGTAGCACCCAACATAGCCCGGACGATTGCCGGCATATACATAGTGCAATCCGGCATCGTAGCCGATTTCCGCTGCACGGATCAGTGTGGAGATGGAGGTGTTATCCGGCTCGGTCAGTTTATAATCTTGGTGGAAAGCTGTCACATGCCACGGGATATTCGGTGAGATAGACACGAGGAAATGGGCGATCTCTTTCAGTACCTCGTCAGAGTCATTGAAACCCGGAACAATGAGCGTAACAATTTCGACCCAGAAATTACGTTCATACAACATCTTGATCGTGTCAAGGACATGCTTTAGCACACCGCCGAGCTTGCGGTAATTTCTGTCGTTGAAATCCTTGAGATCTACCTTGTACAGATCAACCCAAGGACCGAGTGCATCAAGAACTTCGGGCGTGGCATTTCCGTTGGACACGTAGGAGGTGACAAGTCCGTGCTTTCTTGCCTCCTTGAAAATACCGATGGCCCATTCGCTCGTAATCAGTGGTTCATTGTATGTGCTCGTAACAACTTGAGCCTTGTGTCGACGCGCCAGCGAGACAAACGCTTCCGGTGAAATATCTTTCAGCACTGCCCCTGCATTTTTATCCCGAAGTGCTTGTGAGGTAATCCAGTTTTGACAGTAAGCGCAATGATAATCGCACCCCAACATCCCGAAACTCATCGCTAAGGCACCGGGAAACGCGTGGAAGAACGGTTTCTTCTCAATAGGATCGAGTTGCAACGCCCCTACATAACCCCATGGCACATAGAGCTTACCTCCTTCATTGAACCGCACGCGACAGATGCCGTCCCTACCCGGTGGAATTTTGCAGTTGTGGCCGCATGCGTAGCAATGCACCCAATCCTCTCTGTCGGGCAGTTTTTCGTACAAGAAGCCTTCTTGGGTTCGTGCGGCGAGAGCCCGTTTGAGCGTCATTACCTCTTCTGGTTGTTGTCTCGCCATCTTATCTCACCCCAATTTCGACTCATTCCACACGCCACGCGGAGACATCATTTATCCTGTCAATCTGTGTGTGTAAATATAACCCATTCGTTCCCAAAAGGCAAGCCTCTTTTTATAAAGTAAGCATATCTTCTACCAACTGCGTGCGAAATCAGAGCTTTAGATGTAGACACGGTTAATCGAATCTGATATAATGGGACAATGCCAAAACAGAGAGGGTGTTGATTGTGCAACAACAGAACCAACCTGCTAAAAATGACAAACCCCTTCAAGGATTCCTACCTTGGATTATTCTTGGTGTCGGCGTGCTAATCATGGTTGTGGGAATTATTGTCAGTTCTATGCTAAAAGACAACTCTCCTGCACCGCTACCAGGACCAGCACCGCGCATACCGAAAGTCAATCTCATTGTTCACTCCAACGTTGGTGGGGCGGAGGTCTACCTGAACGATCAGCAAAAGGCACTAGTTTCTGATACCCACCATAAAGCAACGCTATTCAATCTCGCACCGAACACATATCAGATTACGGTGAAGAAACAGGGGTATGCCGATCGGACGGAGACAGTGGAGATAACAGGACAAACAATCTCCCAAATCGTGGAAATCCCTCTGCGACCTAGGTGATATGGACTGGATACGTTTTGGACACCCCCACTTCCTATATCTGCTATGGGTTACGCCCGCCTTTATCTTACTCTACATTTACGCATTCCGACAAAAACGGAAGGCACACCAACGCTTCAGTAGCCATCATTTTTTTCAGCGATTGACAGGATCTGTTCGCTTTGGAAGGCAGAAAGCAAAAGTTATCCTAATAACCCTCAGTTACACGTTCCTCGTCCTTGCTATTTCGCGTCCCCAAATCGGAACAACCCTTGAGATGGTCAAGCGGAGCGGGTTGGATATTATGATTGGGTTAGACATTTCGGCGAGTATGTTGGCGGAGGATATCAAACCGAATCGGCTGCTCAAGGCAAAGCACGCTATCTCCTCGTTCATTGATCGGCTAGAGGGCGATCGGGTGGGGCTGATTGCGTTTGCGGGAGATAGCTTCGTCCAATGCCCACTGACCATCGACTACGCAGCGGCGAAACTCTTGCTGGATGCCCTCGATGTTGATACAATCTCACAAAGTGGCACCGAAATTAGCCAAGCCATTGAGATAGCTGCATCCAGTTTCAACCAAGAGGAAGGCAAATACAAAATCTTGCTATTCTTCACAGATGGTGAGGATCACGGGGAGCGGGCAATTGAAGCAGCGAAGGCAGCAGCTAATCACGGGATACGCATCTACTGTGTTGGTGTCGGTTTGCCCAGTCAAGGGACACCAATTCCGCTTCGTCAGTCGAATGGCGAATTTCGAGGATATAAGCACGATCGAAATGGTACGCCTGTTGTGACAAAGCTAGAAGATGCGCTGTTACGGGAGATTGCCCAACTGACAGGTGGGAATTATTATCAAGCTACACCGGGCGGAGCAGAGATGAGTCGTTTGCGCGCAGAACTCACTGCAATCGAAAAACGTGAGATAGAGGAACGCCAATTTACGCGGTATGAAGATCGATTTCAGTATTTTTTGGGGTTCGCGCTGCTATTTTTAGTGTGGGAGTTTCTCCTGTCAGAGTCTCGCTCCAATAAGTCAACCGCCATTGGGGAAGATAGCTAGCCCAAGTTGCCACTTTAATGCCTCATTCTACGTGAAAAACTCCTCGTTATGTGGACGTAAATCTAACTCGAAAGCCCACGCGCTCTTGGGTTGTTGTACCAAGCTCCAATATGCTTCAGCGATGTCATCGGGCAGCAACAACGGCTCATCCTCCGACAGTTGGTAACGCTCATGGACGCGCGGCGTGTCGATCACGCCATCAATAATGATATGGGCGACATGAATCCCTTTGGGCCCCATCTCCCGCGCCAATGCCCATGCCAACCCACGGACTGCGAACTTCGCACTGGAAAAAGCAATCGCACCCGCTCTGCCGCGGATAGCTGAAGTGGCTCCTGTGAAAAGAATTGCACCACTTCCCTGTTCGACCATATCTGGCACTACCTGTTGAGCACAGAGGAATGATCCGAAAGCGCAGACCTGCCATGAACGATGAAAGGCTTCGGCGGTCAATTCGTCAAACTCGACCCACGCCGCATTACCGGCATGGTTGATGAGAACATCTACCCCTCCCAATTCTTCGCGGATTGTGTTAAAACTGGTTTCAACCATTTGGGAATCGCCGATGTCGGTCGGTAGCGCGAGTGCATTTGTGCCTGATGTCCCTAGTTCAGTCGCAAGTGTTTGGATGTAATCCGATGATCGGGCAAGTAACCCCACCTGATAATCCTCAGATGCGAACTTCCGCACAAGCGATGCACCCAGTCCAGGACCAACACCTGTAATTACAGCGGTCTTTTTCATTTTCATTTCCCTCACTTTTGTTGAGATATTTTTCAATGGATTAGTACTTTAATCATACTATCATTGACCCCAATTGATGTCCAGTCTAAAAAACTTGCATTTGATTTGAGGAATGTGCATAATTATTGTCCAAATCACGGATTCAGCAGATTACAAAGAAAACACGGATAAGCATAACGAAGCAGCTACTGCCTTGTTATCCTATTGGAGCTCAATGAACTAGTGAACTAATGAACTCATAATGAACTTGTTTCGCATTCGGAGGACTACATGCACGATTCACGGTTGGAGAAACTTGCAGATGTACTCACAACCCACTCAACCAAAGTACAGCCCGGTGAGTATGTACTGATTGAAGGGTTTGATATTCCAGAGGAGATGATTATCGCTTTAATCCGCACAGTGCGGGAGGCTGGCGGTATACCGCTCGTCGAGATTAAACAGAATCGCATCCAACGCGAACTGCTCCGAAACGCCGACGAGGAAGGATTAAAGCTGATTGGCGAATACGAAGGCTACCGAATGAAACAGGTACAAGCGTATATCGGCATTCGTGGCAGCCAGAACATCGCTGAGATGTCCGACGTACCGACAGAGGGGATGCGGGCTTATGAAAAGCACTGGCTGACCCCCGTTCACTTCGATATTCGTGTCTCCAAGACGAAATGGGTTGTGCTGCGTTGGCCCTCGCCATCAATGGCACAGAGTGCAAAGATGAGCACCGAAGCATTTGAGGACTTCTATTTTGACGTGTGCACGCTCGACTATAACCACATGGAAAAGGCAATCTCACCGCTCCAAACTCTGATGGAGGGGACGGATGAGGTTCACATCACTGGACAGGGCACAGATCTGAAATTCAGCATCAAGGACATCCCTGTGATTCCCTGCACCGGTGAGAGGAATATCCCCGATGGTGAATGCTTTACCGCTCCCGTCCGTGAATCAGTCAACGGCGTTATTCACTTTAACACGCCAACGCTCTATCAAGGGACGGTATTTAACGATATTTGCCTCCGCTTTGAGAACGGTAAGATAGTGGAGGCATCTGCCAATAACACCGAAAAACTTAACGACATCCTTGATACGGATCCGGGTGCACGATATATCGGCGAATTTGCTATCGGATTTAATCCGTACATCAACAACCCGATGCTCGATATTTTGTTCGACGAGAAGATCGCGGGGTCGTTCCACTTCACACCCGGCCAGGCGTATGAAGTCGCGGATAACGGCGTTCGCTCAAGTGTCCATTGGGACATGGTGATGATTCAAACGCCTGAGCATGGCGGCGGGGAGATCTCTTTTGATGGGAAGTTGATTCGGAAGGAGGGCAGGTTTGTTCTCCCTGAGTTAGAGGGACTTAACCCTGAAAATCTGCTGTCCGCATCAGGGACAGATTGAGTTTCTATTTGTCGTTCATCTCTTTAACACGCCGATCGATCTGGCGAAATTGCCAACCCCACCGGACATTGTAAAGGAACTGGCGAAGGTCGAATCGGTTATCGTCAGGCGAATAGGACTCGGCGTGATACGACGGTGTCAGTGTCGTCATCTTGTGGCGGTTCACGGAATAGTAGTAAAAGAAGCGTTTGACCTTTTCGGCGACCTCTTGAGGCGGGAGATGATTCCATTCATGGACTAATTTCTCAAACATACTGACGGGACCGCATCGATCGATTTTCCGCAGCCTGCCGAAATGACTGAGCTCTTCGTAGGTCATTCCCATATCCGTCTCATCCTCTTGGGTGTATGTCTCAGTAATAGGTTCTAACTCCGCTGTTGGTGGGGCTTCGACTACCTCAGTGAGAGCATGGTAGCCCAGATGTTCCGCTGCCCAGCGCAAAAACCGGCGGAGATCTGTCTTACTGATCCCGCCGATTGGGTTCAGATCTGCGCTGCTGCAATCGTATTTGGTCACGTATCCTCGAAGGCTCTCATCCACGTTGGCACTGCCCAGAACTAGTAACGCACCACCTTTGCCCCGCACCCACGGTAACAGTTGCGCCATCAGATAAGCGAGGGTCATACGGATGCGCGCCTGAATATTCTGCAAGGCGTTATTCTCTCCTTCCGTTCCACCCTCCACCTTAAACTTCGGGGTTTTCCCAGTAATACCCACAAAAAGGGCGTAGAGTGCAGCAACGACCGAATCAATATTCACACTCAGGTGATAAGAACCGATCTGGTCGGTTAGTCGCTTTGCGCGATCCTGCGTCGCTTTTGAGCTATTCCGGGTTGCCATGTAACAGGTGTAAAAGACTCTATTGGCAAAATCACGTGGGTTGGTTGGGAGGTAGGCACTATCTTCGCTTTCTCCAGTGATCCGGCGGGCATCTCGGATGACCTGTTGGTTGCCTGCTCGCGCTGCCTTTGCAACCATCTGACACATTGAGCCAACGATAGTCGCCACCGACGAGCTATCCGCACCACCGGAAATTGGCAAGAAATATCCCGTGACACCAGAGCGTCTCAGATAATCCCACAGCCAACAGGCGGGACCGTAGGCAATCTCTTCTTCTGGTTTGTGATAGGTAACATCAATTGGCGCGGAAGGAGAGTGAGAGGAATCTTCGGCGGTCAGGTCAAAATCCGCGCTTATCCGGGGTACTGGATCCGATTGGCTGGCTTGGACCATTCGGCTGATAATTGCGCCCCGTTTCGAGCGCACATCTTCTAGATTAACAGTTGCTGTCACAACTTCGACATCGTTCAGCGAAAACTGCGATCCTTGTGCTACAATCTCTCCATTGATGGCAATGAGTGCACATCCATCGAAATAGAGTCGTCCGCCATCGCATCCCTGCTGATTCGCGTAGAGGTATACGCCACCGCTTTTTGATGTCGCACTGCGGATGAGATCCACCCGCGTGTTCAGCTTGCGAAGCTCGTGATGTGAGCCTGAACCGTTTGTGATAATTTCTATCCCGTTCAAGCCGAGATAGATATGTGGACTATTCGGCGCGAACAGCTCCTCGCAGGTTTCAGCCGCTAGGGCGGTATCACGCGCCGCGATTGCTGCATCACCGAAGGGCACCGTTTCCTGTCCCGTTATCTCTCGGAGCATACGCGGCAGGTAATATTCTTCCACCTGTCGTGGATGTTGCCACGCCGCAAACCATCGGGGTTCCCGATAGTTTCCGTCGGCGGCAAGAATTAGCTTGGGACGGATGAGGAGAATCTTTCCATTTAGCGCGAAGATCCGACAATTATACCGCACATTTCTGTGCATCACCGGCATTCCGATATCGCACAAAATATCGGTTGTCAGATCGCCCTTGAGGATTTCGGCAAGGCACTCCCACGAGTGGAGAAAGGTATCTCCCTCCAAGAAATGATCTTCGCAGCCGTAGCCCGGTATTTCGAGTTCGGGACCGAGCCGATAGCGTGCACCGTTTTCCTTGGCTATCTGAATTGACTCGATAATTCGCTCCAAATTTCCCTCAAAATCGAGCGCCCATTGGGTGAGGTTGCATGTTGCTAAGGTTGTGAGTTTCATGGCTTTACACTCAAAGCGTGATACGTGAAACGTGAAACGTGAAAATAATTTTCAGAAGATTGTTCATTTGTCAGTTTGCTATCGGATATGTTATTATATCTTTTGGAGAATAGCTGATACCAAAGGAATGAATTTGTGAATATTGACCAATACAAACCACAATTGACATGTCTGTTTGATGCGAGCGATGTTGTCCTCGCCTACCTTTTTGGATCAGAGGCGAAAGGCACGGCAAACCGCGAATCGGATATCGACATCGCCGTTCTGCTATCGGATCAGATTCCGCAAGCGGAATACGGTCAACGGGTGGTAGACCTCAATACCGAGCTCATTGGCATTTTCCAACGGGATGCAGTTGATGTTGCACTGCTGAACAACGCCCCACCCCTGCTAGCTTTTCAAGTTGTACGTCACGGCGTTGTCATCTATGACCCAGATCATCGGTATGTCTCATTCTATGTTGACACATTTAATCGTTATGCTGATACTCAACCTTTGCGTGACCTACAATGGCAATACTATCTCAAAAGACAGCAAATCAAATCCCAAAACTCCCGAAGCGAGCCCGATTCAGTATGATTGATCCACAAGCTACCCAAGCCTTGTTACAAACGCTTTCGGAATATACCGAAGATCTCCGTGCCTATCAGCAGTTGAGTCATGATGAGGTGGTAGCAGATCGCAATTATCAATCAATGATTCGTTATGCGCTGCAAACGGCAATCCAGTGTGTGATTGATATTGCGAATCATCTACTTATCGGCGGCGACTTGGAACAGTCGTCTGATAGTCGATCTGCAATACTTGGACTCGGTAGACATGGCATCCTGCCTCAAAATTTTGCACAGGAGCTCGCTGGCATGTCGGGACTAAGAAACGTGATTGTGCATCGGTATATGACGGTTGACGATGAGTTGATCTATCAATTCCTACAAAGATGTGTTACCGATTTTGAGACGTTTAGTCAATACATTGTTGACTATTTACAAGCAAACGTTGGTACATAAAACGTAAAGCATCTAGCCCCTCAAAAGCTTTACTCCCACGGTTTCAGGATCATCTTACTATTCTGATGAGACGATGAAATCTCAAAAGCCCGCTCGATCTCGCTCATCGGAATAATGTGGCTAACAAGCAGGTCAATCAGCGGCGATTCTTGGATGACTTTCATGATGCCCGGAAAATCGCTGAGGTTGTAGTGCCAGTTACCGATGATGGTGAGCCCCTTGCGGATAAGATCCGGACTGACGCGGATCGGCAAATCCTGTCCACATTCACCGACGTAAGCGACCTTCCCTTTGCGCCGTGCTGCGTCAATACAGAGCCGCTCCGCTTGAACGGTCCCGGAGCAGTCCAACGCACAATCCACACCGATCCCATCTGTCAAATCCTTAATTTTCTGAACGATTTCAGGATCGCTTGGGTCAAGGACTTCTACGGCACCCATCTGTTTCACTCGCTCAACCCGCCACGGTACGGACTCCACAGCGATGACCCGCGCACCACGAAAACGGGCATTGACAACCGCCCCAAATCCAACCGGACCGATGCCAGTAATCAGCACGGTATCATAGGCACTCAGACCCATCGTCTGGAATGCGCCAAATGAGGGACCCAGCGCGCAGCAGGCGAGACCGGCATGTTCATAAGGCACTTCATCTGGAATTTTTGGTAGAATCCAAGAGGGTTTCAGGAGATATTGCGCCATCGTCGCCCGTCCTTCAGGGGCACCGGTAAACGCCGCAAAATCGTAAGCGTTTTCGCAGTGGATGTAGTCACCATCAACACACAGGTGGCATTTACCGCAGGGGTACTGCGGCATCACGACCACCCGATCTCCCTCTTTGACCTTTCCCGGTTGTGCCACCGCCACGACCTCTCCCGCTGCCTCGTGTCCGAGGAAGTCCGATTTACCACCCGACATATAGCCTTTGTATTCGGTGCACATCGGTGCCGCGTGTACTTTGACAACAACCCAATCCTCTTTGGGTTGCGGATCTGGAACTTCGGCAATACCCGCTTGGCGTTCTCCGAGTATGACTGCTTTCTTCATCTCTTTTCTCCTGAGTGTGTTTACTTGTGGTTCACTTAGTCGGTCTCACGAGCTAGGGCGTGTTGACATTTTGAGAATGCTGATTCGGCAACCGCTGCAATCATCGGGGAATCTGACATAAGTAGCGTTTGCGGACGGAGATCACAATCTAACAGATCGTGGTACAAAAGACCACTTTTAGGAAATAATATTTTCAAAAGGAGACTTCCCGATGAAAAACGGAGTTGGGTTTCACTCTATCTGTCTAGAAGCAGCTGTCGTTGAACGACGGAGCCTCTATTGGACTTGGTAGGGATTGGGTTTTAACCGTTTAACCCAACCTACGGGCCGTTAAATGTCAACAGAATCTAGTAAAATTATGATTGGTGTTATTTGGCATTATATCAAAATTGGGATGTCATTGCAAGCGCAAACAAAAGGCAAAAAAATCTTGACATCCCTTCAAACGTCTGTTACTATACTGTTTTGTTGGACAAAAATCAAACAGGGAGATTTGCACCGTGTCATACTTGCCGTCAACCCCTATATCCATACGTGAGACTGAAAGCCGGAATATACGTCTTTCTATTGGGATTATTTCTATTATTATTATCATTGCGTCTCGCGGTGGTGGGCTGATGGAGACAAAGTAAACTCGATTACAGCAGTCATAACAATACAAGCGCCCACCATCGAAAACAACTTCGGTGGTGGGCGTTTTTGTTTGCAAGGAAGTTAATACATATTTTACACATAGGAGAAAAGCATGTTTAAGGATGTACCTAATACAGTAGACTTCATCGCCCAAGAGCATCAAACCTTAGACTTCTGGCGCGACAGCGACGTTTTTCACAAGCTCAGAGAGCTGCGGCAGGAGGGACCTCGCTGGAGTTTCATTGACGGTCCAATCACCGCCAATAATCCGATGGGGGTCCACCACGCATGGGGTCGCACATACAAAGATCTCTTTCAGCGATTCAAAGCGATGCAAGGCAATCAGACCCGATACCAGAACGGGTTTGATTGCCAAGGACTCTGGATTGAGGTCAATGTTGAGCGCGACATGGGTTTCAAAGCCAAAAAGGACATTGAGGCATACGGATTAGATGAATTTGTCAACGCCTGCAAGCGGCAGGTGCTTCGCCATGCAGCCACGCAGACCGAACAATCTATGCGACTTGGTTACTGGATGGACTGGAACGATCCGGAGCTCTTGCGTGAGCTAGAGAAGAAAATGGCACAGGATCCCTCACAGTCCCTCACCGTAGAGGGACCGAATGGTCCCGTCACGGATACGGTTGAGCAGCTTGTGGGAAGACTCGGATTGCCGGAGTTAGGGGGATCTTACTTCACATTTTCCAATGAGAATAACTACACCATCTGGACAATGCTGAAGAAATGTTTTGACCGTGGCTGGGTCTATAAAGGCACGGATGTCATGCCGTGGTGTTCGCGGTGCGATACCGGCATCAGCCAGCATGAGATCGTCACCGATGGCTATCGCGAATTGACGCATACCAGTATTTTTCTCCATTTCCCGCTGCGTAACCGTCCCGATGAGAGCCTGTTGGTCTGGACGACGACACCGTGGACATTGACAAGCAATGTCGCAGCGGCGGTACATCCAGATCTGACCTACGTTTTGGTAGAACAAGGCGAGCACCGTTTCTGGTTAAGCAAGGGTGCATTAGAGAACGCCATTCAGGGGAATTATCGGATTCTTGAAGAGAAATCGGGCGGCGAATTAGAGGGTTGGACCTATAACGGCCCCTTCGATGAACTGCCAGCCCAACAGACCTCCGGCGCAGCTGAGGGACACCGCGTCATCCTGTGGGACGAAGTTGGTGAAGCGGAAGGTACAGGAATTGTCCACACCGCCCCGGGCTGCGGTGCAGAGGACTTTGAATTGAGCAAAGAGCAAGATCTTCCTGTCATCGCGCCGTTGGGGGCGGAAGGAATTTATCTCGACGGATTTGACTGGCTGACCGGTCGCCAAGTCCACACCGTTGCGGAGGACATCTTTGAAAACCTGAAGGAGAAAGGGATTGTCTATCGCCTTGAAGACTACACCCACCGTTACCCGGTGTGTTGGCGCTGCGAGGAGGAGCTGGTCTTCCGTCTTGTGGACGAATGGTTCATCTCAATGGGCGAACAACTGGATAAACCGTATGAGCAGGTGGCAGAAGAAGAGAAGGAACAGAACCTACGCTACCAGATGATGGAGGTTGTCCTGAATGAAACCAAGTGGTATCCCTCATTTGGACTCGCCCGCGAACTCGACTGGCTGCGGAATATGCACGATTGGATGATCTCCAAGAAACGGTATTGGGGGTTGGCACTCCCCATCTACGAATGCGATGAATGCGATCACTTTCACGTCGTCGGGAGTTTGGAGGAGTTGAAAGAACTCGCCGTTGAAGGTTGGGATGAATTTGAGGGGCATACCCCACACCGCCCGTGGATTGATGCGGTGAAGATCGCCTGCCCAAGTTGCGGTGCCGCTGTTTCACGTATCCCTGACGTTGGGAATCCTTGGTTAGATGCCGGTATCGTCAGTTTCAGCACGATGCAGTACCGTACCGACCGGGACTACTGGAGCCAGTGGTTTCCCGCCGATCTAATCAGCGAGAGCTTTCCCGGACAGTTTCGGAACTGGTTCTATTCGTTGATTGCAATGAGTACGGTGATGGAACGACGTTCTCCGTTTAAGCAAAATTTCAGTTATGCAACGCTGTTTGCGGAAGATGGACGTGAAATGCACAAATCTTGGGGCAACGCTATCTGGTTTGATGATGCCGCCGAGTCAATGGGTGTGGACGTGATGCGTTGGATGTACTGCGCCGCCAAACCGGAGCAGAATCTACTTTTCGGGTACAAGCACTCTGATGAGGTACGTCGCCAAGTTCTCATTCCGTTCTGGAATGTGTATAGTTTCCTCGTCACCTATGCCAACGTTGATGGCTGGAAACCAGACGCAGATCTCTGGAAAGAAACGCCACAAACGTCTGAAAACCCCCTTGATCGTTGGATTCTATCCCGTCTGCAAAACACAGTCCGCTCGGTAACGGAGCGTCTGGAAGAATATTCACCCGATGGTGCCTGCCGTGTCGTTGAGGATTTTCTGGATGATCTGTCGAATTGGTATCTGCGTCGAAGCCGACGGCGATTCTGGAAGTCGGAAGCGGATACAGATAAGGAAGCCGCGTATCAGACGCTGTATCAAGTTATGGTAACGACCAGCCGGTTGCTAGCACCGTTTATCCCCTTCGTCACGGAGTCAATCTTCCAAAACTTGGTGTTTTCGGTCGATTCAGATGCCCCTGAGAGCGTTCACCTCTCCGATTATCCCACAGTAGAGGAGGAACTGGTTGAGGTGTCACTGGAAGACGACATGCGGCTTGCCCGTGATCTAATCGGTTTGGGACGTGCTGCTCGAAATCAATCGGGGATCAAGACACGGCAACCGATCGGATGCATTGGGATCGGTGGTATCTCTGAAAAGGGACAAGCTGCCGTTAATCGTCTGTCTGCGCTTGTTTTGGACGAGTTGAACGTCAAGGAGATCTCTTTCCATGAGGGCATTGACGAGTTTGCGACCTACACAATCAAGCCGAATTTCAAGTTGCTCGGTCCGAAATACGGGAGAAACGTTCAGGCGATTGCGAAGGCAATGGCAGCGACCAATGCACTCACCCTCAAACAGGAACTTGATGGGAATGGCGAGCTAGAGATTCAGGCGGACGGTGTAAGCTACACGCTAGACAGAACTGAGGTTGATGTACAGTCGGAGAACCGGGAGGGCTACGCCGTTGAGGCAGACGCTCACAAGTTTGTCGCGCTCTCGACGGAATTGACCCACGAACTTATCCTTGAGGGTTTTGCGCGGGAGTTGGTCAATAAGATTCAGCAGATTCGGAAGGAAGCTGACTTTAATGTCTCTGATCGGATTTCGCTCAGTTTGGAATCGACACCGATTGTCCACGAAGCGTTTGATAACTATCGTGACTACATCACACACGAGACTTTGACGCTGCATGTCGTCGAGTCGTCAAGTCCGAACGCTTTTCTGAAATCACAGAAGGTTAATGGGGAGGAGGCAACAATTGGTGTGGAGCAGGTGACGTAAGACATTGCCTCGAAGCGTTGTATTTTCCACTTTACTGGGTTCAATAGATGTTCGCATGAACTCTGGCATTGATAGCCTGTGCCCTTTAAGATGTTGTTCTCCCCTCATAGAAAAGGTTATCGTTTTCTGTGGTGATATATCGTATTTTGTTTGCGTCGTTGTTAGACATTTTGCTATCACCTGCTGCCAAAATCAAAGCACTTATTCAACGCTATCTTTTATAACTATACTTAACTGCGGAGCCACCGATTGTACCTATACCGAGTAAATATCCCAGATCATACCACCAACCGCTATTAATCGTCTCGTAGATGCGGATGTTATCGTTGAAAACTCCGATGATAAGACTCAACCAGCACAGCCAGCCATGCCAAAATCCCGACAGAAACCCTGCCGGTTTCTGGTAGGTTACTGCACCATCACCGGGCAAACAACCTGTCACTGTTAAAACCGCCAAAAATGCGACTACCACTAAAATCTTGTTCATTGTATTCCCCCTGACTATATGGAAAACTGGAATCCACGGTATACATTTGGTTGGATTGATTAGAAACACCAATAAAGTGCTCAAATGATGAAAGCAACACCTTAATATCCCCCGGATTTTCCTGCTTGACCGTTTCCACGTAGGGAGCAAAAGCATCTAAGTGAAGGACATCGCTTTCGGCGATATATTTGGTCTTTATGTCCCTTTGTTGTAACACATCATGGATAGTACGGGAGAGTGTAGACTTTCCTGATCCAGATCCCGGTCCATAGAAGAGGATGAGTTTAGTTCTCATCTGTAGAGGATCTTAGAATTAATGAGACAAGCCAAACCGGTGCGGTTACAAACCGCACTGGTGTCGATAGCAAATTACCGAATTATTTTTTAATCTTCATCCAACCGCACCTACCCCGATAAATCGGGATTGAAACCGACCGGACCCGATAAACCGGGATCGAAGCCAAGGGGTGAAAGTGGCCATTTATTTTTAGAATTCACCATAGTTTTCATCTAATTCTGAAAATCCTGATTCTGACAATTGATACCACTGCTTGCAAAATTAGTCGTGATGGGTCTTAGGGGCTTTTTGCTTATTGATTCGTGGCAATTCCCTTTAATTTCTCTCGAAGCCAGAAGTTCACCAATTTTTCAGGGGATACGCCCTGTTTTGTTGCGTGTGCCTGAATCTGCTCGGCGATCTCGCGTTCGACTGGAATCAGATTATGCTTTGGTTTGAGATTGACCTGAAAATCTACCTCGTTGGTCTTGTCCCAATAATCGGCAAGGCTATGGGTATCCCAAAATTCGCCGATTTCTTCTGGGGTTGCATTGGGAGGGGGCATTGAGTCTTGCTTTTTATCTGTTTTTTTCATTTAGGTGATAGGCTGTAGCAATTTCCACACTTTTCTGGTTTTCTGACCTACGCTATTATACCCTACCTTCTAAATTCATCGCAACATTCTGTCTGAATCTGGATTTACAGGATTTTAGGATTTACAAGATTGACTCTATCGATTGCCGTTCATTATCCTGAAAAATCCTTCCCTCCCCGATCTATCGGGATTAAGAAACCTGAGAATCCTGATTCTGACAATTTACACCCACATCTACCCTCCTAGGTTCCGTTATTCGCTTTACAAATGTCTGCGTGAAGCTTTCCATCAAGACCAAGGTATCGAAGTATTTCCTCAACGCAGGTTGGCAAGTCACGCTTGGTTGTGTCCAACACGATTTTCTTGAATGGCCATTCAACCAACAGGTCAAAAGCAACTTCCCTCATCTCATTGAAGTAGGTGATGAGATCTCGTATATTGTCACTGTTACATCGTTCTTGTGCGAGGCACCTCGCCCAGTTCTCGCCGCGATCCACCATAGCGCGTTTGAGGAAAGTCTCCGTATCACCTGTCAAAAAAATCTGGATTGGATTTAGCTTCGTCATGAGTTGGTTGAGTTGGGTATTGAAGTGCTTAATTTGTTGTTTTGTACACCCCGCAGTAACAAGCCAGTCAGTGCATGGAAGAATGGAATCGACAACATACACTTGGTCGGATTGAGCGCATGTGTCGATAAAGTGCTCACACGACGAAAACAACACCTCAACATCCCCCGGATTGTTCTGCTTGACCTCCTCCACGTAGGGGGCAAAAGCCTCTAAATGAAGAACATCGCTTTCGGCAACATATTTGGTCTTTATGCCCCTTTGCTGTAGTGCATCATAGATAAGGCGGGCAAGTGTAGACTTCCCTGATCCAGAGCCGGGGCCATAGAAGAAAAGAAGTTTAGTTTTCATCTAATCCTGAAAATCCTTCCATCCTGCCTGTCCCGATTTATCGGGGAGAATCCTGATTCAGACAATTTACATCCCCTGCTAACATAATTAGTCGCGTTCGACAGCGACCTCCCGCTTCTCTTCCCAAGACTGTACAATTGCTTCCACAACACGCAACGCCTGAAGCCCATCCCGCCCCGATGGCAGCGGTGGACGATCATTGAGCAGGTCATCGACAAATGCCTTGACGCGCCACGCAAAGGTGCCGTCAAAGGCGAGCTCCTCCATCCGAAAAATGGAGGGACGGTATTCCTCGACGACTGAATCGTCACGCCTCATCAGGGTGGCACGACTGAGGACATTATCAACGACAATTTCCGCATCGGATCCACAGATTTCGAGGCGTTCGATGGGATGCGTGAAATCGCTGTCCCAACTGGCGAGCAGCGAAGCGACAGCGTCGGTCTCATATCGTGCAGAAATTGCCATACTAGTCCAGCACGGATCCTCATCGAGGTTTGCCTCTTTGATGCGTGGATGTGCCATCTGCGAGCAAACCGCAACGATCTCACCGCCAAACCAGCGCAACAGATCAATGGCGTGGGTCTGAAGTTCGTACAGCAGATAGTAGGGACCCTTCCACGTCGAAACCGGTCCCCCCTGCGATAACTTCATGTCGATGTAGGCGATCTGTCCGCAGGCACCGCTATCAAACCACTCTCGCGCCTTCGCATATCCCGGCGCAAAGCGTCGGTTGTAGTCGATGGCAAGGTGCACACCTTTCTCCTCCGCCTTTGCGACCATCTGTTCCGCTTCGTTAATGTCAAGCGACAACGGTTTCTCGCACATCACATGCTTCCCCGCCTCCAAGCATTCGATGACCGGCTCAAAGTGCAGATGGTCCGCCGTAACAACATCAATCGCATCACACTCTTCGTTCGTTACCATCTCCTGAATTGACGGATACCAGTTGGCGATGCCGAGCTCCTGTGCACGATCTTTCGCTTTTTCTGCATCAATATCACACACAGCAACAAGTTCCGCTTGGGGATGTTCGAGATATCCGAGCTGATGCCGCCTTCCAATTACGCCACAACCCACTGCTGCCACCTTCAACATTTTTGACATTTTTTGTCCTTTCCATCTATTGATCCATAAAGAATTTTCCGTCTGAAATGTAACGATATAGTAGCATATCGCGAGTTTAGATGATACAAGTTTCTGAGCCCCTTGATCCACCACAATAATTGTGCTATAATGTTAATTGAGTTGGCATACAGATGTGTGGATTCCTCAATATACCAAACACAAATCCGATTCGTCAAACCCGAAAGAAACTGCATTCTAGATCTCATCGCAGCTCCACTGAAATCATGATAACCACGTTGACCCAAGGACAAGTTCCCTTACCAATTGATAATACAATCCGTACCCGCCTTGAGGAGGGTCGTGCGGATACGTTTCTGCATATCGTTCCCACCGACCATGCTCGCCTCAAATGGTGCCGCGAATATCTGGAAAACACCCCAAACCGAGCTATCGCAGGCTTGCACATCTACACCCTTGATAACCTTGTTCGGCGATTTTTTTATAGCCATCTTAGTAGGGGACGTAGACACACAGGTGTGGGAATCCAAACGGTGTGGACACATGAGATCATGGAGGAGGTGCAACTCCCGTTTTTGAAGCCCCAGTCCGAAATTCGCGTCCCCCAAGGAACCGCAAGACAGTTGAGGGAAGCAGTTAACCAACTCAGGAGAAACGGCGTAGATTGGCAGCATCTGCAGGAAGATTCAATTTCAGACGATGTGGATGCTCCTAGCAAACTGGCGGACCTAATTACTTTTTATAAAGCATACGAGAGGCGTCTTGGTTCAGAATGGGTTGATCGCGCGGGCATACATCGTGCTCTTTCCGAATACTTGACTCGGAGCCCTGACCGTGCAGAAAGGTTGATGAAGAAAGTTTTTCCCAACGTTGATTTGGTGGTTGTTAGCGGTTTCGATGCGTTGTACCCTCACGATGCTACAATTCTGACTGGCATTGCTAACCTGCCATCAATAAAAATGAGTGTTCTCCTTGACTACGATGAAGGGAACGAAGCCCTTTTTGGGTATCTCAAAGCTGACTATGACCGATTCTTGGGTTGCGGGTTTGAGCGACACAGCGGGGAGCCAGAAATCCCTGACGCAGGCCGCAATGTGCACTTCGCCCGAAATCTGTTCTACACTGATCTGCCACAGGAATCTGCAATTGAGAAACTATCACTGACAGATCAAATTGCCCTATTGTACCCGTCAAATCGCATCCGGGAGGTAGAGGAAATTGCCAAGTTAATCAAGCGACTTGCGTTGAACCAGTCCTCACCTGCGTTGAATCAGATATGCGTCACGTTTAATAAACTAGATGCCTACGCACCGCTCATTCGTGAGATTTTTCCACTTCACGGTATCCCCTACACCTTGGACTGGAGCGAAAGGCTTGAAAATTCTACCGTTGTTGTCTCTGTTTTTACCTTACTGGAGTTGCTCCAAGGAGGGGCACCGCCCCAGACTCGGGAGAAGGTGTTGCGGAGTCCATATTTTCATACTAATGATTGGGACGTTGTGATTGAGGGGTGCGGCTTAAACGCAAAGTTGTCGCCGGAGGATTTTCGAGAATCCTTCGATCTATTGATGGATACCCTCAAAGTCCGCCAACAGATTCTGAAGGGCAGCTGGGAATCCAAAACGAGGTTTGCGGCGCACAAGATGAGTGCCTATCGTGAATTCCGCAGGCTCATTGATGAATTGGTTGAGTCCTTGATAACCGATCATGGGGTCGAAGTGTGTCACTCGTTTGAGAGCTATATCCGCTGTCTCAGATTGATGACTTCAGAATCTACCTATCGGTGGAGTAATCCAAGCGACAAAGGGGTTGTTATTCTACCGCTTAACCAGACGCAGGACCTTGCTTTTGATACCGTTATCTTAGGCGGTTTGGTTGACGGCGAATTCCCTGTGGTCTTCCGTTCTGATACCTTTCTGCCTTCTAGCCAAAGGGAAACGGAATCGGATCGCCTGCACGAAGACCGCTTCCTTTTTTATCATGCCCTCACCCTCTATCGCAAACAACTGTACCTACTGAGTCCCCAGTATGATGGAGATGTGGAATTAGTACCCTCCGCATTTATTGACGAGCTGCAACGCATCGCCGAGATTAAGACCTCCACGGACCAGGACGAAACCCTTTTTAGTACAGAGAATTTCCTCAAAAATTATGGCGCGTTCGTTTGGGAACGTTCGGAAACGGGGGAGGTAGAGAAACCTAATGTCCCTTCGACGATTTTGCCGACGCTTCCTTTGATTGTGCACAACGTCCGTGTGGAAAAGAGTCGTACCGTCCCGGTAGAAAAGAACGATACTGTCATGCATAAGCTTCCGCAGTATGAAGGACAACTCAGTTTGAACTTGCTGTCCCCGGCAAGCCGCCGTGCACTCGAACAGCGGCGTGAAAGAACCTATTCGGTAAGCCAATTAGAGACCTATGGCGAGTGTCCATTCCGATATTTTTCGGATCGCGTATTAAATCTCAATCCAACCGAAGAGGAGGAAACGGGGTTAACAAGTATGGAGAAGGGGAGTTTGGCGCACAAAATTCTGTTTGAGTTTTACGATCGTCGTCGTGACGCGCCGTCGATCTCTGGATGTGAAAACGCGGATTTTGATGAAGTGGTCGCAGATCTGCGGCGAATTGCACGAGACCATCTGGAGGTAGAGGAGGCTCAACGCCATCTCAACCGGGCAGACAAGTTGTTTTGGGATATTGAGGTGGAAAGATTGATCGGTGGTTACGGTAGGACGGGCATCTTGCCCGCATTCCTTGAAGCAGAGCGGGAACGAGATCTTGAGGTACAACCCCGTTATTTTGAAGTTGAGTTTGGACCCAGTGTCAGATCAGAGCCAGCCGACCCGCAACTCGGCAGCACGGAGGCGATAAGGGTCGGCGAGGTCTCCTTGGCAGGTAGAATTGACCGGGTGGAGTTGGGAAACGGGATGTTCGTCATCGGAGACTACAAAACCGGGAGCACCACACCCAAGTTGAACGACATCCTTGAGGGGCGTAGTCTCCAATTACCGCTCTATGTTGCTGTCGTAGAGCAGTTATTGAGGCAACAGTCAGCCCCGATTCAAGGTTTCGAGGAATATTTTGAACCGATTCAGGGGGTAGGAGGCATTTACTATATCTTGCAGGAAGAGAGTGGGGTGGAACTCGGCATTGGAGACAGAGATTATAACGGAAGAGCGTTTCAAGTTTCATCTCGGAGCGGTCAGTTACTCCCCAATTCAAGGTATCCAATTGAGGAAATACAAACTGATTCGGATTCCGATGTGATTGAGACCATTGTTGATGTAGCGGTCGAACATGCTAACCAATACGTTCACTCAATTGCGGACGGGGATTTTCAACTGACTTCCCACGATAAGACGAAGGTCTGCCGGTACTGTTCGTTCAAACGGATCTGCCGTGTAGGTGTGATTGCGGAAGATATACATACCTGACAGACCTATATTTCTTGATTGCTATGGGTAGATAGAATAGCGGTGGATATGCTATAATTATGTGAAACGTGATGGGTGAAACGTAATTGTGGTGTTAAGTAATTTTTGACACCATATAGTTCTAAAACTTTGCGAATTATCGAAATACTATATCACTATTGCGCTTGACTTTAAGTAGCAGCTTGAGTTGAGGTAAGGAGCAAAATCATCTATGTATGTTGAAGGACTTTTATCTTCGTTGACCCGTGTGAAAAAAGCGCGCTCTCTACGCGCCGCTTCGTGGGACACGACTGGAAGAAATAACGATGCGTGGAATATTGAACCTAACGAGACACGCGTCCTCGCTGATATCAAGGGGCCCGGTTGCATCAACCACATCTGGATGACGCAGCGCGATGGCTACCGGAATGTCCTCTTGCGAGCATTTTGGGATGATGAAGAACATCCCAGCGTTCTGTGTCCTCTCGGTGACTTCTTCGGCTTAGGCAACGAAATCGTAAATTCCTACGATTCACTGCTGTTTTCGGCATCAACCGCGGGTAACAATCAGTTCAACACCGGTTGTGCGCTGAATTGCTACGTGCAGATGCCATTTAACAGATCAGCACGGATTGAACTTGTCAACGAAGGTGATGAGATGCACCGTCAATACTTCTACATTGACTATGAGCTTTATAGGCAGTCCCTCGACGATGATGTGGCTTACTTCCACACGCAATTTCGTCGGGAAAATCCGTGCGATGGATGGGGACACGAGATTCGGGTCAATACGCCGGAAGCAAACATTGTCAATGCGGAAAGGCTGGCTTGGGACAACAACTATCTCATCCTTGAAGCCGAAGGACGTGGGCACTACGTCGGTTGTAACCTCTCCATTACCAATTTTCAAGGCACGTGGTGGGGCGAAGGGGACGATATGATTTGGGTCGATGGCTATAAGTGGCCGCCCGATCTCCACGGTACAGGTTCAGAGGATTATCTCAGCCAAGCATGGGGTATGCAGCCCAACGCATTCCGGCACAACGGTTCGTCCATCTATGAGCCTGACACGGATGGTTATCAAACATCGTACGTGTTCCATCTCGAAAATCCTGTTCGATTTGAGAAAGAAATTCGCGCTACCATTGAGCACGGACACGGGAACCACCTCCGCAATGAAACATCCTCAGTTGCCTACTGGTATCAACTCGAACCGCATAAACCCTTCGGTATCCTACCGGTCCAGCAACGAAAGCCGGTTCTCAAGGCTGAAGATGGAGGGTGGCTTATTGATGAAACAGCACAAACGCCACAAGCGGAACCGATGTTGAACGATGAAATGAACTAGTTGAAAGCGCAATGGGCGGAGAAGCAGCAAGCTGAAGCGTGATGCGTGAAACGTGAAAATATATTGTTCATTGGTACATCAGTGCATTGGTTCATTGATGAACTAGTGAACTAATAAACTTAATATTTTTGCCAACTCGCACCAACAGTTATCAACATATATTTTACGGTAGACAACAGATTCAAGTCAAATGGACTCATTGATTCGTTATCATTTTGGGAGGAGTTGAATGCTCACATCTTTTCAGGGATTCTTGGCACGGATGATTATTCATGCCAGCGACACGGAGGGGGACGAAAAAAATCCGCCCGACGACACTAAGGAAGAAAACCTACCACCGGCAGAAACACAAGAACAAACAATAGATTCCCAACACGATGAAGCTGATGGTTCAGATATAACAGCTACGCCAAGCGAAAATCAACAAAGCGACGAAGAAACAACGGAAATGGATCCGCAGCCTGCCGCAGCGGTGGAAACAGATGAAGAATCACATTCCAGTAATGTTGAGGACGGAACTGTTACCGAAGCGGATGAGTCTGCATCGGGGAGCACAGAAGGGGTGGTAACACCTCCTGATGAGATTGTGGTTGATGCTCCCACAGAGGAACCGGCTGAGGAAACCGTTACAGTCAATACGGCAGAAGTTGAAACCGTCGAAGATGAAGTAACGGAGGCAACCGTAACAGATTCGGCTGAAGAAGCGATCGAAGATACTCGGCTGCCACTCACTTTTGGAGTCATTGACGAGGTATATAATTTTGTTGATGAATTCCAGCACAACCAATCGAGCGATGCCGAAAAGACCTCTGCTGGCACCGAGGAGAGTGCCGGAGGTGTAAAAAAAGCAGCACTCTTTGAACATCCGCCCGCCGAAGGGTATACACGGATTCAGTATAAGGTGACGCTGCCACAGGTAGAGTCCAATGAGAATCTGATTTTATATTTTAGCATCGGCTTGAGGGATGGTGTCGATTTTGAACTGCCGCACACCAAACCTGATGGGGTACAATTTGCTGTTGAGATTTCAGATGAACGCCGCTTTGAAGGTGTCTCCGAGGCTTGCCGATGGGATGAATACCTTATTGACCTTTCCGATTTTGCTGGCAGCACAGTTCAAGTCGCTTTCCTTACCAATTGCAACGGGGCCGGTAATACTAATTATGACTGGGCTTTATGGGGGAATCCGCGTGCCCTAAAACTGACCCGTACCTCACTGCTGCTTGAGAAAGGCGAAGATGAACCCAAACTCAGACGGGGGCTTGCGCTAGGGCTGTTAGAGGGAGAAACGCCAGAACTCTCGGTCGCTGAATTCGATTTGGAAGTCTCTACGCTGGCTTCGGAAGTTGCAGACGAACTGAGCCAACGGATGGAAGCGAAAGTCGAGACAGCGATTGTTGAGTTGGCGTTGTACACAGAGCAGCCAAAACTAGAGATCATAACCGCGGGACCAACTGCTGCCCTCCTTACCGCACGAGAGGATTTTGATCTACAATGTACAGTTCGCAACAGTGGACTGGTTCCAATTGAGCCTATTCACGAAGCGACTCTCTCAATCAATCGGATTAAGTTGCGACGCGGACGAACGACACAACCGTTGAAAAGGCTCAACCCCGGTGAAGAGACAACATATTCATGGAGTATCCGCAGTTTTTCGCGTGAATCGGTGGCGCGGGCATCTGTGGTACTTCGATGTCAAATGCCGACGGGTGAAATTCGTCAAGCCGTTGATCAGAATGTCAACCTGCTACCAGCAATCCCTAGAATTTCAAATCAAGCCGCTTCGGATTTATGCACCTACGACCAGAACGGGCACGTCATCACCGAAAATCGGTACTTACGCACACTTTTCGTCAGAGGAGCTGGCGGATTTGAATACTGTCTACTTTTCGTGGCAAAAAATGGACGTTACCGTCAGGTTGCAGTCTGCAATGCTATTTCGGAACTCTGCTATCGTGATTCGTCGGGAACCCCTCAACACATCAAAATCACTCCGACTGTCTACAGGCTCGCCGGAAATAATCTTGGCGAATCAATTGTTCGCTTGTCCTCCGAAGAACGAAGCGAAGATGGCGTGCTTTGGTCTTATGAAGCGCGTTTTTCACTGTCTGAGGAATCCAAACGGCTCAAGGTGGAATACAGCCTGACTGCGGATCAGGAGCGGGAACTAATCGCTTTCAATGGACCAATCCTTTATGCGGGAGATGGGGCGTTTGGCGAACGTAAGACCACCGCCCTGTTCCCCGGCTTAGAGTTTCTGGAGGGCGATGAACCATCGTCAAGCACGCGAGATGTCGGTCCACCGCATAACAACCGGCTTGTTCCCCATCCCTATAAAATCACTATTCCGCTGATGGCGGTCGAGCATAAAAAGACGTTGGTAGGCTTGACGTGGGATGCACTGGAAACTTGGGATGGCGAGCACAACATGCTATCGGCAGCTTTTGCCTCCCCAAATTGGTACAACCATCAAAAGAACCACTTAATGGGTCTGTTTGTGCCCACCATCCCTGATTGGGTCGAGGAAAATCAGATGGCAGCCTCGAAACCATATCCCCTGAAAGCGAACCTACCGATAACGATCAAAGCACAAATTATCATTGATGGAAACGCTTCCGTTCTGGATGCCATTTCTCATTGGACAGATACCTACGGTGTGCCCGAACCGTTAGAAGCACCACGCAGTGATAAGGAGGAGGTTCTACTGTCGCGGCACGGCTTCATGCAGACTGTATGGGATAAAGAAATGGGAAAATCACAGCATTGTGTTGATTGGACACCGGGTAATGCCCCCGGTTTTGCGACGTTGTTGTGGTATGATTATCTCATCCAGACACAGGATAGTACCATTAAGGATGAATCGGTCAGGGAGCGAGCGGCTGAAATCGTTAAGCGCACAGTCCAAGAAGCGGGACCGGAAGGATTAAGCTCGACAGATTTTTGCCACATCTTAAAGTGGGAGGCACCATTCTACTTTGGGGAGGTTGAGGCAGGATTAGATCGACTCAAAGAAATTGCGTCACGATGGATCGAGACGCAGGAGGAAGATGGTAGTTGGCGTTTTCACCCGATAACGGATCGAGCGAAGATGTTAGGGAATGAAGGAGATGCCGTTTTAGGAACTTGTGCCACCACCGTCCAGCTACTCCTCAAACATGCCCGTGTAACCGGTGATGCAGAATCGTTAGAGGCTGGTGTGAAGGGACTAAAGTACATGGAGAATTTTAAGATTCCGCGCGGGGCCCAAACGTGGGAATGTCCGCTTTATGAACCGGATCTTCTCGCTGCTGCCCATGCTGTCGCTGCCTATGTTGAAGGCTACGAAATCACCAAAGAGAAACAGTATCTGGACAGGGCAGAACAATGGGCAAAAGCGGGACTTCCTTTCCTGTATCATTGGCATCTGTCAGACCGTCCCGGTATGCGTTTCGGTTCTATACCGGTTTTCGGCACAACCTTCTATACCCATCCATGGTTCGGTGTTCCCGTTCAGTGGAACGGTCTGGTTTACGCTTACGCCCTTCAACATCTCGCTCGACATACCTCTGAAAGTCAAAGTCAGCTCTGGTCCAAGGTTGCGGAGGGCATTACCATCAGTGCAATGTATCAGCAGTGGACAGAAGGGGAGCTGAAAGGAACATATCCCGATGGGTTCTACGGTTACTGTACAGAAGGGCGGGGACCCCATATCAATCCAGAAGGCATTATGGTGAATCTCTACACCTTACGTGGACTTGATCCGGATATCTCTACCGAAATTTGTCGTGTACAAGACAATCGTATTCACGTGAGTAGCGGTGCAAGGATTGATGGGTTAGACTACGGTGCTTCAGATCGACTGACGTTTTCACTGCGCTACGTCCAGAACGAAACAAGCTATTCTATCATTGCGGGATACGGAAGACGGTTCAGCGGAACAGAACCTTCAGCGAAACCGGGACCTACTACAATCCGTACCGGAGATGGAGAACTCCCCATTGTAGACAACCTCTCAACTACCGAGTCCGGTTGGCTCTACCGCGAGGAGAAGGACATCGTCTTCATCAAGTACAAACACCTGACGGGCGTAACCGATTTTGAAGTGCTTCCTCCAGAAAAGGTAGAACCCTCTCAAGAAACAGTTGAGACAGATACAGCGGTAGAAGACAGAACGGGTGATACGGACGAATCCGAACCCAATTTAGGATAAGCCCTTTGAGAGCAACTGTGGCAAATCGAGGACTCTTTATCACATTTGAAGGCACGGACGGGGCCGGGAAAACGACGCAGATTGAACGTCTAACGGCAGATTTGAGGCAAACTGGATATAATGTCTGCCTGACACGCGAACCGGGCGGTACACCGATCTCTGAGCAGATTCGTGATATGCTGCTGAATCCAGACCACAGCGAGATGGCAGCGACGACCGAGTTGCTGCTATACGCTGCGTCACGGGCGCAGCACGTATCAGAGGTTATCAAACCTGCGCTGGAAGCGGGAAAGGTTATCATCTCCTCCCGGTTCGCAGATGCAACGGTCGTCTATCAAGGTTATGGGCGTGGATTAGATCTGGATAGGATACATCATCTGAATCGGATTGCGACCGACGGCGTTACGCCGGATGTAACTTTTGTATTGGATTTGCCGGTGGAGATTGGGTTACAACGCGTCCAAAACAGTAGAGGCGGATTGGACCGCTTGGAAAGAGAAAAAATTGAGTTCCACCAACGTCTGCGGGAGGGTTACCAAATTATAGCGAAGCAGGAACCCGAGCGTCTGAAAATTATCGATGCCCAAGTCAGTCCAAAGCGGGTGTACGCACAGATCCAAGAGGCAATCCAATCCTTACTGCAAAAGTGAGTAGCTTTATGCAAGACACTATCATCGGACATCACCAAATTCTCAAACAATTGTACCATGCGATTGCATCAAATCGCGTGGCGGGTGCCTATCTGTTTGTTGGAATCCCTAGTGTCGGAAAAGAGACTGTTGCGCTTCATATTGCAAAGTCTATCAATTGCCTCACGCAAGGCGAGGGAGCCTGTGGCACCTGTTTATCCTGCCGTAAAGCCGACGATGGGAATCATCCCGACCTTCAGATTATCCGTCCATCGGGGGCTTGGATCAAGATCGATCAGATCCGCGACCTACAAAAGCGAATCATTTATCGACCGCTTGAAGGTGCCCGAAAGGTCTACATTTTGACCGAAGCGGAACGACTGAATCTCGAAGCCGCAAACTGTTTGCTTAAAACCCTTGAGGAACCGCCTGCCGATTCAGTTTTAATCCTCCTGACCGCAAATCTTGATGCGCTGCTGCCCACAATTCGGTCCCGTTGCCAAATCATTCCTTTTCATCCGCTCATCATTTCTGAACTTGCCGGACATCTGATGGAACGATTCGACATCGACGAAAGCCAAGCGTTCTCAATTTCAACAGCAGCCGGGGGTGCCGTTGGCAAAGCATTGACGATGGTTCAAGAGGGGGCAGGTTTCGATGAGGAGATTCCTGAGATTATGATTGCCGGCGAGCGTTTAGATGCTTTTCGGATTGCGGAGAAATGGAGTCAACAGCCGGAAGCTCTTGACCATCTCGTGACATGGTATCGTGATCTTGTGTTGCTGCATCAAGGAGCTCCCGCAGCGCTGCTCACTCACGTCCATCATGCAGAACAACTCAAAGAATTGGCAGCGCATTACTCACGGCTACAGGTGCAGTCGGCAATCAAGGCGATTTTTGAGACGAAAGCTATGCTCCAACGCAACGTCAATGCAACGTTGGCTCTGGAGGTTTTGGCTTTGAAGTTATTGCGTAAGCCGTAAAGTTCGCAGGTAAAAGGAGTTAATCGTGGCGTTAGATGACTTACAGGGTATTATTAAGAAGTTACAGGACAGGATTACGATGGATCATGATTATCTGTCTAAGCATGAGACGCGCACTCGGCAGGTGCTAATCGATCCGCTATTACGGGAGTTAGGATGGGATGTATCAGATCCGGCTGCGGTTCAACTTGAATATAGGGTAGGGCAGCAGTGGGCGGATTATGCCCTGATGTCTGACAGTCAGCCGGTTGCCGTGATTGAAGCGAAGAGATTGGGGCGTGGTTTAGAAGATGATGAAATTATGCAGGTTCTCAACTACGCAAATCGGGATGGTATTGATTACATGATTGTGACTGATGGCGATCATTGGAAGATGTATGAGGTTTTCAAGCGGGGCACGTTGGAAGAGCGACTATTGATGAAATTTCAGTTGTCTCAACAACCGGCTCATAAAAACGTGTTGCAAGTGTTGGGGTTGTGGAAACCGAATCTTGTCTCTAGTGACAGTCCATCCGAAGCAACAGAATCAACCGTTGTACCACCAAAGCCTGCATTGGATCAACTCAGCAGTGAGCCCAATGAACAGCAACCCCGGCAGTCGCCTGTCACCCCACCAAAAGACCAATGGTATTCCCTTGCATCGGAACGAAGGTATCCGTTATTCACCAAGCCGATTCAGTTGAAAATAGGTACTGACATTGAGAAGGCTGTTATGTCCTGGAAAACTGTTGTTCAGGAAGTCATTGCTTGGCTAATTGACACAGAGAAGTTGACGGATAATCACTTTCCAATCGAGATGAAGGAGAAAATTTTCATTAGTCGCGAAGCGGTGAATCGTGATGGCACACCGTTCAAAGATCCACAACAGCTACCGAAAGGCCTAATTTTGCAGCGCGGTATAGGAGTGCCTTGGAATCAATGGGAGAGATTAAGAGAGTTGCTAGACCAACTTCAAGTGGATACAAGCGCGATCCACGTGTTTTATAAACTAACCGGTAACACCAGTCGTTAAATGAAGTCGATCCGTCCAATTTGGGGTGAGCGTATGTAGGGAACGCAGATCTGCGTTCCCGACGAAGACGCAATACGCAGTAAGTTAAAAAGGGATACAATCATGAGTACATTCTACATTACAACACCGATATACTACACCAACGCCGAGCCGCACGCCGGACATGCGTATACAACAATCGCCGCCGATGTGCTCGCAAGATACCATCGTCTCAAAGGGGACGACGTTTTTTTTCTGACCGGTGTGGATGAGCATGGGGAAAATATACAAAAAATTGCTGACCAGAAAAACATCTCTCCACAGGCTTACTGCGACCAGATCGCTCCGACGTTCACGAAGCTTTGGGAAAGGTTAAATGTTTCTTACGACATCTTCCTGCGTACAACGAGCGAATTGCATAAAAGCGGTGTCCGAAAACTTCTCAACTCGCTCTATGAAACAGGGGACATATACAAGGGTAAATACGAAGGATTCTACTGCCGTCCGTGCGAACGCTTTTTCACCGAAAAGGAACAGACCGAGGATAAGATCTGTCCGGTCCACAATTTACCGTTGGAATGGGTCGAGGAGGATAACTACTTCTTCGCGCTTTCAAAATATCAAGATCCATTGATTAAGCACATTGCCGAAAATCCTGATTTTATTCAACCCGAAAGCCGCCGCAACGAGATGTTAAACGTGTTGGAGTCAGGGTTGGAGGATGTGAGCATCTCACGATCATCCGTATCTTGGGGCATTCCCTTGCCGTTCGACACAGAGCACATCTCTTATGTGTGGATCGAAGCCTTGAGCAACTATGTCACCGCACTCGATTATGCCCAAGACGGAGAAAGATTTCACAAATTCTGGCCCGCCAATGTTCATCTGATGGCAAAGGACATAGCACGTTTTCACGCCCTGATATGGCCCGCAATGCTAATGGCGGTAAACTTGCCGGTCCCCAAAAAAGTGGTCGCCCACGGCTTCTTGACAAAGGATGGCGAAGCCTTGAGCAAAACGCTTGGCATCTTCATTGACATGGACACCGACATCGGGACCTACGGGTTGGATGCTTTCCGTTACTACCTGTTGCGGGAATTTAGTTTCGGAAACGATGGCGATTACCGACCCAGCCGCCTTGCTGCCCGCTACAACGCTGACCTCGCAAATGACCTTGGGAACTTGCTCAACCGGACGCTCGGTCTTGTCTCCAAAAACTTCGGTGGTATTCCTGAACCGACGACACCGGGTGAATTTGATGACGAGATTCAACAAATGGCGCGTGAAACGATCGAGAAGGTCGATGCCCTGATGGAAGAACTCGTTTTCGATATGGCGTTGGAAACGATCTGGGAGTTTGTGAGGCGGATTAACCGCTATATCCAGCAGACACAGGTTTGGACGTTGGCAAGGTCGGAAGAAACAAAAGGGCGTATGGGGACAATCCTCTATAACAGCATGGAAGTGCTACGGGTTGTCGCTGTTCTGATCTCTCCCTTCATGCCCGGCACCGCCAATCGTATCCGTCAGCAGCTTGGACTCGACGAGAGCTTCAACGATCAAGGATTGGATACAGTCGCTGAGTGGGGAGGCTTGCCATCGGGGTTGGCACTTGGAAAGCCGGAACCCATCTTCCCTCGAAAGGACACCAAGAAGCCGAAACAGGCAAGCAAAGAGAAACCTACCAAAGCCGAGCAGCCCACAGATGATAATCTAATCTCTTTCGATCAGTTTCAGGAACTGGATCTGCGTGTTGCGGAAGTGGTCGCTGCCGAGCGCGTTCCCGACGCAGATCGTCTGCTGAAGCTGCAGGTTGATTTGGGGGCTGAGAAGCGTCAAGTTGTTGCCGGCATCGCGGAGCATTATACGCCCGAAGACCTCATCGGGAAACAGATTATTCTGGTCGCTAACTTGCAACCCGCTAAGATAAGGGGTATCGAATCGCAGGGGATGCTGCTCGCGGCTGAAGGTGGGAAAGAGTTGGCTATTGTGACACTTGAGAAGCAGATGCCGCCGGGGGCACAGGTTCGATAATTACGTGAAGCGTGATGCGTAAAACGTGAAAGTAATTCGTTCATTGGTTAATTGAACGGATGGATTTCAATGTCTATCAACCTGAGTTAAAACGCCCCAGAGATCGAAACCCGTTGTGAGTTTCCGAGGTCGTGGGCGTTAAAAGCGTAATCTGCGTAGAGTGCAGTTTCGCCAAAACGGAGGCGTATACCGGCACCGGCTGCAAGTTTAGTTCCCTCCACACCGATGCGGAGTGCGACTACGTTAAACAGCCAATACTCTCCGCCAAAACGGAAAATCCGCTCAGCTCCTCCATCCATCTTGAGGTCTTTTCGACCTGTCTCTAAGTCTACGCCAAACGTCCCCTGACCAATCACCGGAAATGAGATGCGGTAAGACACGCCGAATCGTAAACGGCGATCACGGGTGAATACCGGCTCGGCAGCGGTATTCCAGCGGATCTGTGTGCCGGTGGCATCCGCTAGCATCGCTCCAATGTGGAGTCCATCAAGCGGCTTGACCATCAATCCAATATCAAGCCCCAAGCCGTTTCCGCTGTTTTCAAAAAGTGATTGTCTGAGCAACTTCATGTTGCCACCGATTGAAAAATTTGGGTGGACCTGACGCGCATAAGAGATTAGCAGCGCATTGTCTACGTTACTAAAATACCCCGCCACTTGGGGACGGTCGATGTACCACTCACCGGGATCTTTAACCCCATCGCCATCCTTATCGAGAAAGTCCCCTAAGCGTCCATTGCCGTTGACATCCACAAAAGTGGTATGGGGTATATCGTCCACGCCGAGTCGAATCCAACTGATGCCCGCGCTCCCGATGCCTTCGATCTGTTGAACATAACCGACAAAGTTGTACTCCACCAATCCCTTACTGAGAAAGCCTCCCTGCCCTGTGCCAAAGGAATCGGAATACATCGCGGCAAAAGCGCGTTTTTGGATCTGAACCAGTCCGGCGGGATTCCAATACGCTGCCGTGGCATCATCTGCTACTGACACGAAGCTGCTTCCCATGCCCAAGGCACGGGCGCCGACACCGTGGCTGAGAAATTCCGCTGCATGGCTGCCTTCTTCGGCAAATGCTAGCATTGGCACGGTCGCAAAACCTATGGCAACAGCGAATAAAAAGAAGGGGTGCCCTTTTTCAGACATAAAAATCTACGATATTCTGTAACATACCTAAAATCTGCCCCACGTTGTCAAGATAGTAACGATTGCGTTCTAGAAGAATAGTGTCGTGGTCGAGTTTAAGGAACTGCCAGGCCTCTCCCGTCGTCACACATCCGAAAATGATTTCAATATCGTTTCCCTTATTTTGGTTAAATATCTTTGCGCCGATCATCTGGGCTGCACATTGACCAAGCCCTGGTTCGATATCATCCTTTTTTCCTTCAACTAAAGCAAAAATTGGGGTTTGGATGGTATGAGTGATTTTACCTTTTGTAAAAATAAAGTCGCACTCACCATGCAGCCCTTTCTCTGGAAGTGCATTCAATCTTTTGCCCGAATGCACTCCAAAACGTCCATGATTTCTTTTTCCTAGTTCCAGAAGAATTGGAGCGACAATAAACTCCGACTTCGCTTTCTCACTTGGCGTAGATAGAGCGAAGTCTAGACTAACTGCAAATGTCTCCTGGAGCCATTCGCTCATCTCCAATGTTTCTACATTGTCAAATAATTTTGTCCGGTCTTCAACTAAGTCAAATTCTGTGACAACGTCTTGCAAACTAAAATCACTGTACGCCATTGAAGAATCCTCCCTTCTTTGGAGCCAGACAGCCCTACATTTGAGTGCGAAACGTAAAACGTGGAAAATTGACGCTTCACGTTTTACGCTTCGCGCAACTATGGTAAATTCTAAAAATAAATAGACACTTTCGCCCCTGGTAGGTGCCGTGGTGGGTTGAACCGGCTTGTCCCGATTCTCCCCGATTGCATCGGGACAGGCGGGATCCCGATAAATCGGGATTGGAAACAGCACCTACCAATTTGGAGTATCTCATTAATTCTAAAATCTACTATAGATTATTCTGCAGCACTAACAGCAATCTTGATTACCATATCCCCACCGAGCCGGTAGGTGCCGTTGAGCGCGTCAAACCCATCGCGGACGCGGGAAAGCGGCAACTCATGGCTTACCATGTCACCAACCGGAAATTCGTTTTTCTCAAGGATTGGTAATCCGCGCACAAAGTGTTCGGGTCGGCTCCCCCAGATCGCTTCGAGACGGATATTTTTACGCATCAGCAGCTGATTGATATTGAAATCAATTGATCCCATATCAACAAAATGCCCAACTTCAACGAAGGTTCCACTCTGCTTTACATAGCCTAATCCTTCAGGGGTAGCGGGCAGAAATCCTGCACATTCAAAGACAACATCCGCTCCTTCCCCTCGTGGTGTCTCTGATTTGACCAACTCCGTGCGTTCCTCGGCAGAGGCCACCTCCTCGATGTCGATGGTGACATCAGCCCCCATACGCTTAGCAAGTTCCAAACGCCTCGCGGGTCCACCAACCATGATTAGCTTCGCTGCGCCGCTAATCTTCGCACAAATCAACGTCACCAACCCGATTGCCCCCGCACCTTGAACCACAACGGTGTCACCGATTTGTACCTTACCGCGCATTACTGCATGAACACCAATTGTGAAGGGTTCCGTCATTACGGCGACCTCCGGGGAGGCGTTAGTTTTGATGAAACAGGTGTTCGGATAAGAGAGGTAAATATAGTCGGCAAACCCACCCCGAAAATGGGGTGCATCATCTGGGTTCCATTGAAAGCCGTAGGCTCCATAGCTGGTCCCCGGCGCAAGGATGACACGATCGCCTTCACGGACCGGATTTCCCACATAGTCCGTTTTTACCCCTTCACCGATTGCGTCAATCACGCCGACATTCTCATGACCGAGTAATACTTCCCGGTCAAATCCGTTCTGCCAGTTGTGCAAGTCCGTTCCGCAGATCCCTGCCAACTCCTGCCGTAGCAATACCGTGTTCGGTGCCGGATCGGGCACAGGATATTCGCGAACATCAAAATCCTGTCCGTGTGCAACAACCGCTCGACCTGTTCTTGCCATTGTTCTTTCTCCTTGTATGATTTTGCGAAAAGGTTTATAATACATCGAAATCATCACGATTATACAAAAAATCACACGAGAGAGCAACGGAAAAACCACCAATTACATTTTCACTCCCTGTACCACGAAGCGGTAGGTGGTAGCCTACGTTACCTAGGAGAACTCGATATAATGTACAGTGCTGGAAAAATCTTTGAACAGCAACCCAACTTCCCCTCCTGTCACGCCTCAACAATCACCGAACTTCCTAACGGCGATCTGCTTGCTGCGTGGTATGCCGGATCGCGGGAAGGGGAGAAAGATGTCGCAATATTCGTTTCGCGTCGTTTTTACGGTAGCGAAGGCTGGATCGAGCCGGAAATGGTTGTGAACACTCCTGATTGCTCCGAGGGCAACCCTGTCCTGTTTGCCGATAAAGACGATCAGATCTGGCTGTTCTACGTTACCATGTACGGCAACCGTTGGACACAGTGTAAGATGTATTACAAGAAATCAGGTACAATGGGCTATACTTGGGATGAGGCTGTTGTTCTCCGCGAAGAGTTAGGATGGATGACACGCAACAAACCGCTCTATCTCTCCAATGGCGAACTTCTACTGCCGGTCTATGATGAACGGAATTGGCATTCGATGGTGATGATTTTCGATAACGGTGGCGAGACGTGGAATACGTTTGGAGATGTGTCAAGTCCTAAGGGTGTCATCCAGCCAACGGTTGTTGAACGAACTGACGGCAGCTTGTTGATGTTGATGCGCAGCCGGGACGGCGAGATCTGGCGTTCGACCTCCCCAGATTTGGGAAGGACTTGGGAGGCAGCGCAGCCGACAGATTTACCGAGCCCCAACAGCGGCTTTGATATGGCTCGTCTACACAACGGAAACATCGCGCTTGTTTACAATGACACACCACGCGGACGGACACCCCTAACGGTCGCGCTATCGACCGACGAAGGGGAAACGTGGGAATACAAACAACATCTCGAAACGGAGGAAGGTGAATACTCCTATCCCGCCATTATTCAAGCCCACGATGGCGGTATCCATATCACCTATACCTACAGACGCACTAGCATCATGCACGTCGAAGTTGACGAAGCTTGGATTCAGGAATAGTGTGAATTGTTGATTGCATATGTTAAGAAATTAACCATTCGTCTTTTTTCCTATTGCCTTAAATGTTGAATTGTGATAAAATCAATTGCCTAATCAAATAAAATTCACAAATTACCTAATCTTGCGGGCATTGCCCGCTAATCCCTGTTTGTTGTGTAAAGACTGGTTGATTTTGTTAATGAAATATGGTATACTTGTTTTTGCCAATTCGGGATAGAAAAGCACCCTCGGCAACCTCGCCGAGGTTCTATCCCACTTCAGTGCTTGGAGTAACAGATTGGTGAATATGGCAACACCCCTTTAAAAAGAAGGTGGCGACCGGGAGGATTGATACGACCAATAGGGAGCGTGTCGCCCCGGCGCATAGAACGATTCGTCGTTCACTCGTTGCCGTCCGGTAGATATACCGGGATCAAAGTATCAGGGTGGCTTGGTGGGCGTGTTCCCCACCTTGTCTCTACCCTGTAGTTGGGGCTATGGCGTCCCCCCGGTAAGGTGAGATTCCTTACCTGTGAACTCGGCTAACACAGCGTGTAAGAATCCCCACCCTTCAGGGTGTGGGAGTACGTCAAACACATAATTGGAGATTGATTCACATGCCAAATGCCCTTTTTGTTTATCCCGAATTCCCGCCATCGTATTGGGGCTATAAATACGCCTTGGACTTTGCGGGCAAAAAATCGGCCATGCCGCCGCTCGGATTGTTGACTGTTGCCGGAATGTTCCCAAAGAATTATCAACTCAGAGTCGTTGATATGAATGTTAATACCTTGACAGATGCAGACATCGATTGGGCGGATGTCGTCTTAACCTCCACGATGGTTGTTCAAAAAGAATCATTGTATGAAGTCATTCAGCGATGTAATCGAGGAGGAGTTCCTATTGTTGCTGGTGGGCCACATCCTACTTCCTATCATGACAATATAAGAGAGGAAGCGGAGGGAGAGGTCGATCACTTCTTTTTTGGTGAAGTGGAAGAAATATTTGAGGATTTTCTTACAGATTTTGAAGCGGGAGTTGCCAAAGATGTATACAAGGAAAAGAGAAAACCCGATATAACACTAGCACCGCCGCCCCGTTATGATCTTATAAATATACACGATTACGGTTCAATGGCACTTCAATTTTCTCGTGGCTGCCCCTTTGACTGCGAATTTTGTGACATCACCAAACTGTTCGGTCGTGTGCCGCGGACTAAGAGCAATGAACAGATGCTGACAGAATTCGATATGCTTTACCGGCTCGGTTGGCAAGGTTCAATGTTTGTAGTTGATGACAATTTTATCGGAAATAAGCGTGATGCGATGCGGCTGCTCCCTGAAGTGATTTCGTATCAGAAGGAAAGAGATTTCCCGTTCAAACTGTTCACCGAAGCCAGCGTGAACCTCGTCGAAATTCCAGATATGTTGGACGCGATGAGCGATGCCGGGTTTGACATGGTATTTTTGGGAATCGAGAGCCCGAATGAAGACGCGCTGTTGATGACCAAGAAGAAACAGAACACTAACAAAGAAGAAGATGCAGGCAGCTATCTGCTCCGTGCCATTCGCACGATACAGAATAGCGGGTTAGAAGTGACCGGCGGGTTCATTATTGGTATGGATGGGGACAAAGAATTTGATTCGCATATTCGGTTTATTCAAGAAGCTGGGGTTCCGATGGCAATGGCAGGTTTGTTGACTGCTTTGAAAGAGACCAATCTTTATCATCGCCTTCAAAATGAAGGGCGTCTGCTTGATGAATCGACAGGAAATAACACTGAAATCTCTTTAAATTTTGTGCCCGAACTCCCACGAGAACACCTGATTGCCGAATATAGACGGGTTGTTTCCACGTTGTACGATCCAACTTTGGAGAACTATTTTGAACGGTGCCTCACGTTGATTAAGAATCTCAAGCCTGTCAAACATGGGAGTCCAAAGGTAGGTAAGATGGAACTAATGGCTATCATTCGGTCTATTAAGCGACAGCTTTTCTCCAAACAGGGACCTGCGTACCTTCGATTTTTAATAAACGTGATCAAAGATTATCCGAGTATGCTCGATAAAGCGATACGCCTCGCCATTCACGGGTATCATTTTGAGAAAATGACCAGTCAGACGGTTGCTGTTGATAATTTCAAACAGTATCTGACGACAGAGTTCAACGCGTTCGAGGAGGTTGTATCTGATTCCCAATCGCATCGGGGTGCCGAGCAGCATGCCAAAGCAGGCGTGAGTCGCATTGGAGAGATTCGTTCGCATGCACAAGAACTCTTAGCACGTGTTTACGCACAATATGAAGACATCCATGAGGACTTTAGATATAATGTGCGTGACGCACTTGATACATTCCAGAAATCTGTGTTCAAACACTATCTAGAGGCTGAGTTTGGTGCATTTAAGGAAACCGTTTCCCGGTTCGCTAGAGCGGGTGGCGATCGAATCAGTGAAGTTGGTGAGCATGCGGGTGAACTTTTGGCGCGTGTCCATGCACAATATGAGCGGATTCACAAGGATTTCAGATATGGCATCCGTGATTCGCTTATCTCTTTCCAAGAATCTGTGAAATCTCACCTAGATCAGCTTGTGGGTCCAGTTCCAATCGAAATCAAGAGTTTCGACTAGTCTGTCTGAGTTGTCTCTCTCTAAACCATGGGCAGCATCGAGATTGAAAATCTCCACTTCACCTACCCCAGTCGCAACACGCCAACTTTACGCGGAATAGATGCAACGGTCACCCCCAAAGCGTTTATTCTGCTTACAGGTCCCACGGGCTGCGGTAAATCAACACTGCTACGGACGTTGAATGGCTTAATTCCTCACGCTTCGGGAGGAAGGTTGTCTGGCAGTGCCCGTGTCAACGGTGCGAGTGTTGCTGAGCAGCCGATAGCTGTAACATGTCAACAAGTAGGACTGTTATTCCAGAATCCTGAAGAGCAACTCTTTTGCATTATCGTAGAAGATGAGATTGCATTTGGATTAGAGAACCAAGGACTTCCCCCTCACGAAATCGATCGCCGGATTGATTCTGCATTAACGCAGGTTGGACTCACCGGATTTAGAAATCGTCAAATTGCCTCGTTATCAAGTGGACAGAAACAACGGGTTGCCCTAGCATGCGTCTGCGCGATGCAACCGCAGATCCTGTTACTTGATGAACCGACCAGTTATCTCGACCCGCAAGCCACTCATGACATCCTTAAAATTATTCGTGACCTGAATAGAAAACTCGGCATTACCGTTATTGTTGCGGGACATCAGGTCAATGAGATAGCACCGTTGTGTAGTCGGGTGTGGCTCATGAATGACGGTGAACTGGTCTCCGATCTGCCGATAGATCAGGCGTTCAGCGATCTCAAACAGTATTCCCAGCTAGGTGTCCAAATACCAGAACTGGCGCAAGTTGCGGAACAACGCGGTTATTCTGAACGCCCACTGACCCTTGACCACGCCGTACAGCTTTTTGAAAACTCGACTCAGGATTCAGAGCGATCTCAATTGGATCGGGCTGAAACACCTGACGGACTTATCAATTCTGACACATCATCAAGGGAGGACGGATTGGCAGACTTAACCTCTAGTTTGACTCAAGCCAATCCTGTGAATCCTGATAATATTTTGACAGAGGTTCAAAACCTCTCTTTTCGTTACCCACAGACTTCTGTTGATGTATTGAAAGATGTTTCCTTTCAGATTAAGAGCGGCGAGACCGTCGCGATTATGGGAGCTAACGGATCAGGGAAGACGACGTTGCTCTTACATCTGATCGCGCTCCTACGCCCATCAGCGGGACAGGTTTTCATCAAGGGTCAGGATACCCGGCGTTGTAAGCCGCGCCATCTTGCGGGTCAAGTGGGGATTGTTTTTCAGAACCCAGACCTGCTGTTGCAGGCAGTAACTGTATCTGAGGAGGTGGCTTTCGGTCCAAAGAACTTCAAGTTGTCTCGTCAGGAAATAAAGGAACGACTCGAAGAGATTTTGATGATGTTTGACTTAGAAACCCTCAAAGCGGAAGCCCCTTACGCCCTTTCACGAGGACAACGACAACGCACCGCGGTCGCTGCGAGTTTTTCCCTTTATCCCGATCTCCTCCTCCTTGATGAACCGACAACGGGTCAGGACTATTATCATCTACAACAACTCATGCGGATGCTTGACAACACTATGAAGGCGCGAAACAAAACGGTGATTTTCTGCACCCATGATGCCCACCTCACACTGGAATACGCTAGTCGGGTATTGCTGCTTCATCATGGGAAACTCATTTTCGACGGCACTCCTGACACCGCTTTTGCAAACCCTGAACGCTTAGAACAGGCATCGCTTGTTCCACCACTAACGATGCAATTACAAAGACTCCAAAATGACAAGACTCCATCCTCACACGAAAATCGTCCTTCTCGCAATCGTTAGCGGTCTAGTTATTTTGATCGATAGTCCAATTGCGCTGTTTGCGTGTTTTCTGGTAAGTCTCTGCTTCCAAGCATCAATCCCGCCATCATGGCGGCAGATTCGTTTGCTCATCCTTTTTATTGGATTAGGAACGTGGGGATTGATTTACAGTCAAGGAATCTTTTATAATCAATTCCCTCGAACCGTCATTTTTACGCTTATCCATAAAGAGGTTCCCATCATCGGAGGGTTGACGGGTGGCATCCATCTGTATCGCGAGGGTTTGTTTCACGGTGCTGTTCAATCTTTGCGGTTTAACACAATGTTGACAATCAGCTGTTTTATTATCTGGACAACCCAACCCCGTGACCTCTTGCTCGCCCTTGTGAAGCTGCGGGTTCCATACAGTCTTGCATTTATGGTGACAACAGGCTTGCGCTACATTCCGCTCATCGGTTCGGAGGCGCGAACTGTGATTCGCTCACAGCGGTTACGCGGTTTTCGTTATTTGCAGCTTAATCTGTTTCATACCATCAGCGGAATCTTAAACAGTTTGCGCCCAATCTTGAGCAATAACATCCGGCGGGCAACGCATCTTAGCGAAGCCGTTGAGAGCCGCGCATTCTCTCCTGATGCTGCCCATCGTACCTCTCTGCGTGAGTTGAAAACGCGACAGCAGGATGTCCTCCTGATTATCTTGTTATTAGTCTGTTTATTGAGCGTTATCAGTTTGAAGGGTGTCTACTTTCTCTATACCAACGGACTCTATTATGCTTCTTGGCTGAGAGGCGTGTACACCTTCGCACGCGAAGTGCTATAGTCCTGATCCAACTGTACAGGAGATGTGGAAAATGGCAGAACGTATTTTAGTGGTTGATGATCAAACGGCAATGCAAGATTTATTGACCGACCTGCTCGAACAGCGTGGCGCAGAACCGGTGGCTGTCGGTACTGTGGAGGCAGGATTGGAGATGGTATCTAAAAGTCCTGATGCTTTTGATCTGGTTATCCTAGACCTCGATTTTGGTGAAGGACAAACGAATGGGCTCGCAGGCTTGGAAGAAATCAAGAAAATCAATCCCTCTCTACCTGTTGTTATCCTGACAGGCAAAGGCACTATCTCGACCGCTGTTGAAGCGATTAAACTGGGTGCCCAAGAATATGTCGAAAAGGATTTCTACATCGAAGAAAATATGGAACTCGCTCTCACACGGCTTAATCACCTCATCCGTGCCACAGTCGATAACAAGCGGCTGCGTCGAGAGCGCGAGTTTTATCGCGAGGAGTTGAAGGGACGATACAACATTGTCGGCAAAAGTCGAGCCATTCAACAGGTGCACCAACAGATTGCGGAAGTGGCATCTATCCCAAGACCTGTTCTGATTCGGGGTGAACGTGGAACCGGCAAGGAACTGGTCGCTGCTGCAATCCATAATAACAGCGATCGCCAGAAACGCCCCTTTATCACCATTAACTGTGCAGCATTGGCAGAGGGACTTCTGGAATGTGAACTCTTTGGGCAGGAAGATAATGCTTTTACAAATTCATCGTTCCGAGAGGGCCGCTTTGTGTTAGCGGATAGGGGAACGCTCTTTCTCGACGAGATCGGCAATATGTCGGTCGAATTTCAGCAGAAAATCCTGCGCGTGCTGGAGTATCAGCAGTTTGAGCGGGTTGGTGGCACGAAGACGATGAAGGTTGATGTACGGGTTATTGCTGCAACCAATAGCGATATGGAAGCGGATATAGAGGTAGGCAAATTTCGGGCGGATCTATATGATAGGCTTGCCTTTGAAACAATTTGGCTGCCACCGTTGCGTGATCGGAAAGAGGATATTGAACTGTTGTGCTACCATTTTATGGAGCGTCTTGCAGGGGAGGTGGCTGACATCAAACCCAAAAAGCTGGCACCTGATACCTTGGAACACTTGAGCGCGTACGATTGGCCCGGTAATGTCCGGGAACTCAAATATGTTATCGAACGTATCACATATAAAGTTGATGGGGACACTATTTCCCCACACCATCTGCCTCAAGAGATCCTTACCGCTTATTCGCGCTCTGGCGATGGAGAAACCCTCTCGAATCGACTAGCGCAAGTGGAAAAACAGATTCTGATGGATGTGTACGAACAGTGTCGGGGAGACTTGGAAGACATCGCTCGTCAACTGAGCACCCCACTTGAATCGCTGAAGCAACTGATGCAGAAACACCAGATTGACGATACACAATAGAACCGACACAAAATTGGATCAGAAATCAGATTGGAGGGCACCCTATTATGACTGTTGAAACAGCAGCAAAAGCGAAAGGTCAAGTTGAACATAGCGAAAGCCCCGATTCGAAACCAACGGAGGTCTGTGCCCAACAACCTCCACACACTGTGGAAGAGAAAAAAAATCCGCCACCACCGCTGAAGCATGGAGAGCAACTGACACGGGACGAATTTGAGCGGCGTTATGAGGCGATGCCGCACCTGAAGAAAGCAGAGTTAATTGAAGGAGTCGTCTACATGCCATCACCTGTACGGACCGATATTCATAGCGCCCCCCATGCCCGGATTATGACATGGCTAGGTGTCTATTGGACAGCAACGCCAGGGGTCCAGTGCGCTGATAATGCAACGATTTACCTTGATCCAAACAACGAGGCACAGCCCGATGGGTTGCTCCGAATTGATGAAGACGGCACCTCCTTTCTCAATGACAAGGGCTATATTGAAGGTGCACCGGAATTGATTGTCGAAATTGCCGGGACAAGCGCGGACTACGACTTGCACGAGAAGTTAGAAGCCTATCTCCGTAACGGGGTAGCGGAGTATATCGTGTGGCAGACGCAGGAGGGACGACTCGATTGGTTCCGTCTTGTCAATGCGGAATACGTGCCGATGTTACCCGATGCGGACGGACTGATAGAAAGCCAAGCATTTCCCGGTTTGCGCCTAGCAGTGAATGCACTCATAGAAGGCGATCTCGCAACAGTTTTGTCTGAATTACAAAAAGGATTGGAGACTACCGAGCATTCTGCATTCATCAGGCAGCTGCTAGAGAAAAGGAATTTAGACACTTGAAAGCATACGAGGCGTTGTTCTTTGGGGAGTTTCCATGTTATTCACAATCACAACAACGGCACATCAGGCAGATAATCTTAGCTTCCTGCTTCACAAGCACCCGGCACGGGTGCAAGTCTTTAGATTGAAATTTGGAAAGGTCCATGTTTTTTATCCGGAGGTAAGCGAGACGCGTTGCACAGCGGCGATGCTGCTTGAAGTTGACCCTGTCGCGCTGGTCCGTAGGCATGGGGGTGGAAGCAGTGGTACGTTGGGAGCCTATGTAAATGACCGTCCTTACGTGGCATCATCATTTTTGAGCGTAGCAATCTCGCAGGTATTCGGGACTGCGCTGGCCGGGCACTGCAAAGATCTACCCGATCGGGTGGACGAAGCGATGCCTTTTGAAGTCAACATCACCGTCCTACCCTGTCGTGGGGGCGAGACGGTGCTTCGACAGCTGTTTGAGCCGCTCGGTTATCAGGTAGATGTAACACCGCACGCGCTTGATGAACGATTCCCGCAGTGGGGAACCTCACGCTACTTTACGGTGACCCTGAAAGCGACATGTAGCCTACAAGCACTCCTATCGCACCTGTACGTGCTTGTGCCTGTTTTGGATGATGACAAGCATTATTACGTTGGCGAGGATGAAGTGGAGAAACTGCTGCGTCGTGGAGAGAGGTGGCTACCTTCACACCCAGAACGGGACCTTATTACTGAGCGATACCTCAAATACCAGCGTTCATTGGTGCGCGAAGCATTGGCACGGTTACAGGAGGACGCAGTAACACCCGATGTAACGGCGGAGAGGTGCGCCGCTGCGGAAGAAGCTTTGGAAGCACCGGTACGACTGAATGCGCTGCGATTGGAGGCGGTGTTGGAGACGTTGAAGCACTGTGGTGCCAGACGGGTGTTAGATCTCGGCTGCGGCGAGGGAAAACTGCTCGTCATGCTGATGAAAGACGCGCACTTTGAAAAACTTGTCGGGGTGGATGTTTCCGCACAAGCATTAGAAAGTGCCGCAAAACGGCTACACCTCGACCGCCATCCGAAACGCCGAGAACGGGTGTCGCTCCTTCACGGTGCCTTGACCTATCGTGACGACCGCCTACACGGCTTTGATGCTGCCGCACTGGTTGAAGTCATTGAACATCTAGATACACCACGTCTGAGAGCTTTGGAGCGGGTTGTCTTCGCACATGCCCGTCCGGGATGTGTCATCGTCACAACGCCCAATCGAGAATATAACGTCCGCTTTGAATCTTTGCCTGTGGGCAACTTTCGCCACCCTGACCATCGCTTTGAATGGGGACGTTCCGAGTTTCGTACATGGGCAGAATCTGTCGCAGCACAATTTGACTATACCGTGAGGTTCGTTCCAATCGGTGAAGCAGACAAAGCACTCGGTCCACCGACACAGATGGCGGTGTTTGAACAACTTCACGATTGATTTGATACACCCCTAGTGGTAAATTCCGCCGAAGAAACGACTGAAGTCGGCACGACGAAACTTATATCAATTCTATTTGCAAATCAAGAACGCGACAATGAGCGAAACCAAAACCATTACCATTCCAGAACTATCCCTTGTCCTGCTGATCGGTGCATCGAGTGCCGGTAAAAGTACCTTTGCTCGCAGGCATTTTAAGCCGACGGAGATTTTGTCCTCCGATTTCTGTCGTGGGTTGGTGTCGGACAATGAGAATGACATGGATGCGACGCAGGCGGCTTTTGATGTGCTGCATTATATCGCTGTCAAACGGTTGACGGCGAGACGTTTGGTGGTTGTGGATGCTACAAACCTGAAACCCGAAGATCGCAAGCCGTTTGTTGATTTAGCGCGAGAATATCATGTCCTGCCGATCGCTATCGTATTAGAGCCACCGCAAAAAGTCTGCACCGCACGTAATCAGGTGCGTTCCGATCGGCATATGCCGCGAAGCGTGATCCGTCAGCACATCCAGCAATTGCACAGATCTGTAGGCAGATTGGGGAAGGAAGGGTTTCGCTACATTTATCGCTTGCGTAGTGAGGAAGAAATCGATTCGGTTCGTATCGAGCGACAACGGCTCTGGACCGACCGTCGAGACGATTCTGGGCCTTTTGACATTATCGGCGATTTACACGGATGCTGTGACGAATTGGAAGAATTGCTCGGTGTACTCGGCTACAGCCGGAACGAGGGTGGGATATTCGTCCACCCCCAAGGTAGACGTGCCTTCTTTCTGGGCGATCTGGTTGATAGGGGGCCGCGCATCGTGGACACGCTGGAATTGATCATGGGAATGTACGAGGCAGGCAGCGCGTTATGCGTCCCAGGAAATCATGACATGAAATTGATTCGGAAGTTGCGTGAGCGAAACGGGACCGAAAAATTTTCGCATGGAGGTCGTCATCGGAGAAAAGGTTCTGGGACTCAGATCGTGCACGGACTTGCCGAGACACTTGCGGAGCTGGATGCGCTTCCTGATGATGAGCGAGAAACATTTGAGGAAAAGATTATCGCGTTTCTGGACGGCCTTGTGAGCCATTACCTTCTCGATGATGGCAAGCTGGTTGTCGCACACGCGGGGATGAAGGAGGAGATGCAAGGGCGGGCATCAAGAACGGTGCGTGAGTTTGCGCTTTACGGTGAGACGACCGGCGAGATTGATGCGTTTGGGCTGCCCGTCAGATTCGACTGGGCATCGGCGTATCGAGGCCGTGCAACCGTTGTTTACGGCCATACCCCCGTACCTGAACCCGAATGGCTCAACCACACCATCAATATTGACACCGGCTGTGTGTTCGGAGGCAAGCTAACGGCTCTGTGTTATCCCGAAAAGGAATTGGTATCCGTCCCGGCGCAGCGGGTCTATTCCGAACCTGTGCGCCCATTCCTTGAACCTGAACCGGAGGTGCCGCAGTTGACCGCACAGCAGGCACACGATGACCTCCTCAACATTGCTGACTACTTGCAAAAATTGATGATCGACACACGGCTGATGGGGAATGTGGTTGTCCGCGAAGAAAATGCCGCTGCCGCGCTTGAAGTGATGACTCGCTTTGCAGTTCCTCCACAGTGGCTTATCTATCTGCCACCCACAATGTCGCCCAGTGCAACATCGCGTCGTCCAAACATACTCGAACACCCAGAGGAAGCGTTCTCTTACTTCCGCAACGAAGGTATATCGCAAGTCATCTGTGAAGAGAAGCACATGGGTTCCCGTGTCGTTATCGTGCTATGCCGTGATGAAACGGTTGCCCGGAAACGATTCGGTATTATTGGTAATAGCACAATTCAACCGACGTTTGACGGCGACAAATCGCCGGAGGTCAAACTTATTGAACCTAGTATTGGTGTCTGTTATACACGGACGGGGCGTCCTTTCTTTAATGATCCTGCGATGGAGGACGCGTTGCTCCAACGACTCCACACTGCCTTCGATGCAATCAAGTTTTGGGAAACGCACGAAACCGATTGGGTTTGTCTTGACGTTGAGCTAATGCCGTGGTCTGCAAAAGCGCAGGAGCTGATCAAGGAACAATACGCGCCGGTCGGTGTCGCTGGGCAGATTGCGCTCAAACATGCTGCGAACGTTCTTACGCAATCGGAAGCGCGAGGACTGGCTGTGCAGGAACTACAGAGGCAAATTGCCCAACGGCAGGATAGCGTCGAACGCTATCAGAACGCTTATCGGCAGTACTGTTGGGAGGTGACCTCACTCAACGACCTGAAACTTGCACCATTTCATCTGTTAGCGGTAGAAGGCAAAGTCTACACCGACAAAGACCACCACTGGCACCTCGAAACACTGAAGGCATTGTGCAATGCCGACTCTGACCTACTTCAAGCCACCGCTTACCACGTCGTTGATGTGCGGGACGAAGCATCGCAGGGTGGAGCGATTCAGTGGTGGGAGGCGTTGACAGAACAGGGTGGTGAAGGAATGGTTGTCAAGCCGTATGATTTCCACCCGCGTGGCTCGCGTGGGATAGTACAACCGGCGGTCAAGTGTCGTGGACGAGAGTATCTGAGAATCATCTATGGTCCCGAATATTTACTCCCTGAAAACTTAGACCGGTTGAAAGCACGTAACTTGGGCATCAAAAGGCAGTTAGCACTCCGTGAGTTTGCACTTGGCATCGAAGCATTGGAACGCTTCGTGCGGCGCGAGCCACTTCAGCGTGTGCACGAATGTGTCTTCGGCGTTCTGGCGTTAGAGAGCGAACCTGTCGACCCACGGTTATAGTTTTGAATAGGCGTGCTTGATTTGTTAGAGTAAGCGATTTTGAGCAAGGATGGAAGGGACGCTTCATTCACTTTTTCCCATCTTCCATCCTTCCCTATTTTCTGAGGATTGGAAAGGAGGCACCGAAAATCATGTCTGACACCTATGAGAAAACCTACGCACGGTCGTTAAACGAGCCGGAGGCGTTTTGGGCGCAGGCAGCGGAAGATGTTTACTGGTACAAAAAGTGGGATACAGTGCTTGATGACTCGCAGAAGCCTTTCTACCGGTGGTTCGCAGGTGGCTTGACCAATAGCTGCTACAACGCACTCGATCTCCATGTGGAAAATGGACGTGGTGATCAGACGGCACTCATCTATGACAGTCCTGTTACAGACACTATTGAGACTTTCACCTATCGAGAACTTCGGGACGAAGTCGCACGTTTTGCAGGTGTGCTTGTCGCTCAGGGTGTTCAGAAAGGCGATCGGGTGATTATTTACATGCCGATGGTGCCTGAAGCGGTTATCGCCATGCTCGCCTGTGCTCGGATTGGTGCCGTTCACTCGGTCGTCTTCGGAGGGTTCGCCGCTAATGAATTGGCAACTCGTATTGACGATGCAAAACCGAAACTCATCCTCTCCGCTTCGTGTGGTATTGAAGTGGACCGGATTGTGGCATATAAGCTCCTACTTGATAGTGCTATTGAACTCGCGGCAGAAAAGCCTTCGCACTGTATCATCCTACAACGTCCTCAAGAAAAGGCCTCCATGGTTGCTGGTCGTGATCTGGATTGGTCCGAAGTTGTGGACGGTGCAACTCCGGTTGATTGCGTACCAGTTGCTGCAACAGATCCCCTTTATATCCTCTACACCTCTGGCACAACGGGTGTGCCGAAAGGCGTTGTACGCGACAACGGCGGTCATCTGGTCGCGCTCAATTGGAGCATGAAAAACATCTACGGCGTGGATGCCGGCGAAGTGTATTGGGCGGCTTCGGACATCGGTTGGGCTGTGGGACACTCCTATACCGTCTACGCCCCGCTCTTCAAAGGTTGCACAACAGTTCTGTACGAAGGGAAACCGGTTGGCACTCCCGATCCCGGTGCATTCTGGCGGGTCATTTCCCAACATGGGGTGAGTACGCTTTTCACAGCACCAACCGTCTTCCGAGCTATTAAACGTGAGGATCCCAATGGTGATTATATCCGCAAATATGATCTGAGCGGTTTCCGGGCACTTTTTCTTGCCGGTGAGCGATGCGATCCTGACACCCTGATCTGGGCACAGGAACAACTCAACGTCCCGGTAATCGACCATTGGTGGCAGACGGAAACAGGCTGGCCCGTCGGCGCGAACCCCATCGGCATTGAGGCGTTTCTCGTGAAGCCCGGCTCCTGCACAAAGGCGGTTCCGGGGTATGATGTGCGTGTCTTAGATGACGATGGCGCGGAGGTGGAAGCGAGCCAAATCGGTAATATCGTTATTCAGTTACCGTTGCCTCCCGGCTGTCTTCCCACACTGTGGAACAACGACGGGGGTTATCAGTCATCTTATCTCAGCGCCTATGCGGGCTACTATTTGACAGCGGATGCCGGCTACAAGGATGAGGACGGTTACCTCTGGATCATGAGTCGCACGGACGACATCATCAATGTGGCAGGACACCGTCTCTCTACCGGCGCAATGGAGGAAGTGCTGGCAGCGCATCCCGATGTGGCTGAGTGTGCGGTCGTAGGTATCGCGGACGAAATCAAAGGGGAAGTGCCGATGGGCTTTATTGTGCTGAAAGCCGGCGTTCAACGTGCCGAAGATCTCATCATTCAGGAGCTTATCCAGATGGTACGTGGGGAGATCGGTCCCATCGCCTCCTTCCGCGTGGCGACTGTGGTGCAGCGGCTTCCCAAGACACGGTCAGGTAAGATTCTGCGCGGAACCATGAAGAGCATTGCCGATGGGGTGGAATACCGTATGCCGGCGACAATTGATGACCCGGTTATCTTGGATGAGATTACCGAAGCCCTCGCAGTCCTAGGCTATCCACGTCAAAATGTATAGGAACAAGATAGCCGAATTTGATACTATTAGGACTTACGCAGTTGAATGTTCAAAACTGGTGATAGCAATGCTTCCGCTGTCATTCGTAGGGAACAACGATCGTTGTTCCCTACACACATATGACTGCTTGTATCTGCGTTCTCTAAAGGGGATAAATACATAGCAATGAAGACGCAACCTTTTCGTTTTATCTTATACGTGCTGATAGTCTATCTCACCGCCACCACACTCAACCCAACCGCTGCCGCGTCCGAGCCATCTGCGGGAAACGGGACGCATTTTTGCGGCGTTATTGATTGTCCTCCGAACAAACAGTTGTCAGACCAATTCCCCAACCGTCGCTACCGTACCTCTGCGGCGAATTTGAACGTCGGTGAACCGCGCACGGTGCGGATGATTTACTTCTTGCCGAATGACCGTCCATATCGTGAAGATGTAGTTCAGCGGATGAAAGAGATGATTCGCGGTGTTCAGACCTTCTACGCCGAGCAGATGAAATTGCACGGAGAATTGACTTTCCGCATTGAAACCGATCCCCAAGGCAATGCGGTGGTGCATCGCGTAGATGGGAAACAGCCCAATAGCCACTATAATGATGTTGACGACACACTTGATGCGGTGCTAGACGAGATTCGCCTCGCATTCGATCTCAGTGCGAACATTTACCTTATCGTGATTGACAGTGGTATGAGGGAACTAAAATTGGATGGTAAGTCTGTAGCTGGGGTCGCAGGTTTAGCCGCGCTGATTCCTGACGATTTGATCCTTGATAAAGATGAATGGCCTTGGAAGGTCGCGGCACATGAACTGGGACACATGTTTGGGCTGCAGCACGATTTCAGAAAGGGTGCGTATATCATGTCGCATGCAGGCCTGGGCTTAGATCAATCCCAGCTATCTGAATGCCATGCCAATTTTTTGTCCGTGCATCCCTACTTCAATCCCGACATCCCGATCCAAGCGGGGCAGCCGCCCACCATTAAACTCATCTCGTCTCTTACATATCCATCAGGATCAGAGAGTGTTTCCGTCAAAGTCACACTCAGCGATTCAGAGGGACTTCATCAGGTATTTCTATTCGATGAAGGCGCACCAGGTTTCGGCAATTTGTTTTACTTTAGGGTGTGGGGATGCAGGGGATTGGCGGGCGAAAAGGAGGCTACCGTCGAATTCAATTATGAGAGCGGAAAGGGGCTCTATCTTTCCGATAGAGACAAACATTCGATTACGATCGGGGCTGTTGATATTAAGGGGAATATGATATATGAGAGTTTTGTATTGGAAGTGGAAGATACATCTGAGCAGCCCCGTGTACCAACGATTGAGAAAATCTCAGGGTTTCATCAGCAAGGACCGATCAACACTCAATTGGCGCAGCCATTTGTCGTTGAATTAAGAGATCAATACGGCGATCTCTTACCGGGGGAACAGATTTCCTTTATTGTCATTGTTGGCGCAGGGAGGTTCAGCGGGCAATTTTCTATTGAGGAGGTAATGACCGATACCAATGGTCGTGCAGAACGCGCGCTTACCTTGGGTCCGTATCCGGGAGACAACGTGATTACTGTAAGGGCTCCCCGACTCTCGGCATGTCTTCCTGTGAATTTTTCCGCATTGGGAGTCGGGGTGCCTCCCGTGTCAATCATGGGCGACGATTATCAAACATGGCACCTACCCGACGGTGCGATCTCTCGCTTCGGGAAGGGGAGATTTGATACAAGCGACAGAGTCGTTGACTTTTCGCCGGATGGGAGATCTCTCGCTGTGGCAAGTAGCATTGGCGTGTGGATTTATGATGTAGTGACAGCTCGAGAACTCGCGCTACTACCTAAGCGTCCGAATGTTACATGGTTTTCTTGGTATGAACCAGGAGCATCTGTATCGTTTTCACCCGATGGAGCGACCCTCGCTTCCGGGGCCTCCGATGGCACGATTACCTTGTGGGACGTGGTGACAGCCACAGAAATTGTTACTTTTTCTGGGCCTGTTTCTATCACTTCTGTGGCATTTTCACCCGATGGGCGAACCCTCGCTACTGGGACGAATCTTGAAGGGATTGGCTTGTGGGATGTAGAAACCGGGCGCAGTGTTGCCACCCTATTGAAGAATAGACTCGTCGGTACGTATCATCGAACCTCTGTATCGTTTTCACCCGATGGGTCAACTCTCGCCGCTGGCTTTGATGATGGCACAGTCAAGCTATGGGATATCGCAACGCGAACACGGATTGCCACGCTTCCTGGACATCAGGAGCCGGTCTATTCTATGGCATTTTCACCTGATGGGAAAACCCTTGCCTCCGGGTCAGGGGATGGAACGGTCAAACTGTGGGACGTAGCAATAAAAGAAAATATCGCGAGTTTCAAGTATAGGCATTCGGTCAGCTCTGTGTCGTTTTCGCCCGATGGGAGAACCCTTGCTGCCGGATTAGGTTATGGACAGGTCGAACTCTGGGATCTTGCGACAGGAACAAAAATCGCCACTTTTGAGGAGCAGCATGCTTGGAACACATGGTTTGCGTCCGTATCGTTTTCGCCCGATGGGAGAACCCTCGCCATCGCGTCAGGGAATGGCACGGTTAACCTGCGGGATGTAGAGACGGGAAACGCTAAGAAACTCTACGGGAATATGCAGGTGGGCAATTCTGTATCGTTTTCGCCGGATGGAAGTCTACTCGCTTCAGGGTCAACTGATGGCACGGTTCAGCTGTGGGACGTAGAGACAGGACGAAATATTAATCGCTACTTTAGACTTCATGATCCCCGCGATTCCGGCTATTTGCAGAGCGTTGTGTCGTTTTCACCCGATGGCGCAACCCTCGCCGCAGGGATTGAGGACATAGTCATGCTATGGGATGTTAACACAGGAACGAATATCGCTCGCTTTTTTGACGGAAATGGCCGGGGTCTCCTCTCTATGTCGTTTTCACCCGATGGCACAACCCTCGCCCAAGGACATATTGACAAAATCATCCTGCGAGAAGTTGAGACGGGCACAGTTCGGGGGACTCCTCCAAAATCACAGTTGCTCAACTCTATGTCGCTTTCACCTGATGGGAACACCCTCGCTTCCGCGTCAACCGATGGCATGGAACTATGGGATGCTTCAACGTTGACCCCTATTGCCGATATGGGCGCGCGTTATGTCTGGTGTGTGGCATTTTCACCTGATGGAATGACCCTTGCTTCCGGGTCAACGGATGGCATGGCACTATGGGATGTTGCAACGCGAACACGGATTGCCATGCTTTCTGCACCTCGGGAGTACATCAAATCTGTGGCATTTTCACCCGATGGAACGACCCTCGCTTCCGGGGCGCAAGACGATGGCACGGTCAAACTGTGGGATGTTCAAACACAAAAAAACATTGCCACCTTGGATGGGCATACGGGGCAGGTCAAATCTGTGGCATTTTCACCTGATGGAACGACCCTCGCTTCCGGGTCAACGGATGGCACGATTCTGTTGTGGGATTTGACTGCACTTTTGCTCCCCGTGTCTGTTGAACCCACCAAGTTTGACAACCAAGCGGCGGATGTCAACGGCGATGGAAGCGTCAATATCTTGGATTTGGTCGTGATTGTGGCTAGTTTAGGGCAGTCCGGGCAGAATGATGCGGATGTGAACGGAGATGGGGTTATCAGTATTCTGGACTTGGTATTGGTTGCGGGCATGTTTGATGAAGCGGTAGCCGCGCCTTCAGCGCATCCACAAGCCACTGAAACACTCACAGCGGTAGAGGTTCAGGGGTGGTTGACCGACGCAAGGGCACTTGAGGTTAGGGATCCCATCATGAAACGGGGATTTGTAGTGCTTGAACAACTCTTGGCAGCCCTGACACCCACAGAGACAGAACTGCTATCCAACTACCCCAACCCGTTCAATCCAGAGACGTGGATACCGTATCGGTTGGCGGAGGACGCTTTTGTCACGTTGACCATCTATGATCTAAGCGGTCGGGTTGTTCGCACCCTCAATGTCGGGCATCGGATTGCAGCGCTCTACGAGAATCGGTCGAAAGCAATCTACTGGGACGGGAGAAATGATGTCGGTGAGCAGGTGGCAAGCGGTTTGTATTTTTACACCCTGACAGCGGGGGATTATTCCGCCACGCGACGGATGGTGATTTTGAAATAGGGTCGGTACGCAGGCTGAATTGCTCGCCCACGAACCGCCTGATGAATAAGGCGACTACAATCTGAAGTGCACAAGTTCTGGATGCAGCCCTGCTTCGGTTTTGGAAGTATGCCACATTATGAGGAGAAAGAAATGACTAAATCGAAGCAGGACGACATTGACCCACGCCGTCTGGAACTCGCATCTGACCCGTACCGTCCAGCATACCACTTTATATGCCCAGCTAACTGGATGAACGATCCGAACGGAACCATTTTCTGGAAAGGCAGATACCACATCTTTTACCAGTACAATCCCAACGGGGCTTTCCACGGCACGATACATTGGGGACACGCTTCTAGCGCAGATTTGGTTCACTGGACCGATCACCCAATTGCGCTGCCGCCCGGTCCGGAAGGGGCAGACCGGGACCAGTGCTACAGCGGTGCGGCGTTTATCAACAAAGAGGGGGTGCCCACATTCATTTATCACGGTTTGCCGGACGGCATCTGTCTCGCTACGAGCAACGATGATACCCTTATCAACTGGGACAAACACCCGGCGAACCCAATTATACCCAATCCGCAGGCAGGGGATGAATTTCGGATCGGTGGTGCTCCATGTGCTTGGGTCGAAGGGGATACTTATTACGCACTGACCGGAAACAGCGGGGCCGCGCCGCCGGATGTGGCATATCTATATACCTCGAAAGATTTCGCCCATTGGGAATACTTGCATCCCTTCTACGAGGGAGGTGTTTTCACTGAGTGGGGTGAGGACTGTGGCTGTCCCGACTTTTTCCGTCTGGGAGATAAACATGTGCTGTCCTTCACCAGTCACCCGCGTGGGGCACAATTCTACATCGGAACTTATGCCAATCAACGATTCACCCCGGAGCGTCACAAGCGATTGGCACTTGGCAACACAGGTCGTCCGGGTGTCTATAATGAGGGATTAACGCTGTTAGATGACAAGAGCAGACGCATACTGTTTGGGCGGCTCCACGAAGCGCGTTATAGCTACGTCCAACGTGCCTCCGGTTGGGCGGGGATGTTTGCCCTGCCGATGGTTCTGTCGTTATCTGATGACGGCGAGTTGCTCATGGAACCTGTTCCAGAATTGGAGGCGTTGCGAGGTGATCACACACACTTCTCGGACATCCAGTTAAACGGGGACGCAGACCACCCACTTGATGAAATCAGAGAAGATCAGTTGGAGATTCGAGCGGTGTTTGAATGGGAGAGTGCTGAAGAATTCGGTCTAAAAATTTGTTGTTCTCCGGACGGTGCAGAGCAAACCCTTATCCGCCTTAACCTCAATCCGTGGTCAGCCAATCGTGCGCCGGAAGAGATTCGCCCCCTTCGGGAGTTGATACTGGACGCAAATCGGTCTAGCATCAGTTCAGAGGTGAGCAATCGCGAGTCAGAGCGGTGTACGTTTGACCTTCCCTACGGTGAGTCGATAGAATTACGGGTGTTTGTGGATCGGAGCGTGGTGGAGGTGTTTGCCAATAACCGCCACTATTTGGCAAAGCGCATCTATCCCGCAAGGCCCGATAGTCTCGGCGTACAGCTATTTGCACGCGGTGGCAAGGCGACTGTGCGATCGTTGGACGTATGGCAGATGGGGGCAATTTGGCCCATTGAATAGTGGTGTTTATCTTATTAGCTAAGGGAGGTTAGCCCAATGGGTGCAAACAAAGACAAGATCTTTGAAGAAAATCTGTCCCAACTTGAACGCGATGGATTTCTACTTATCAAAAACGCCCTTGATATGGAAACTGTTCAAAAATGGCGGGACAGTCTGTATGGGCGTTACAAGCGAGGAGAATATGATCGCAGAAACAGTGTTGGCAACGTGTCATATAACCAGTTACTGGAGCAGGAACCAGAGATGACGCGAGCACTCATCGCACATCCCAGCGTCGCGCCATACCTGAAAGCGACGCTAGGGAAGCAGTGCCAACTCCGTAGTGTGCGTGCACATCTCAACCCTGACGACTACACGCAGGAATGGCACATGGATTTCTACGATTACTGGTATCAGGAGGAGAAGGTTGATGCGAGTCGTTTCGTCCAAGGGTTCTGCATGAACACCACGTTTTACCTAACCGATAACACCCCGGAGCGAGCCCGGCTCACCTTCGTTAAAGACCTCTGTCATCGTCCGATTCCCGAAGAGCTTCGGGAACATCTCTGGTACAGGGACGATCGAAACAATCCGTTCCAGCGTTGGTGCGACGAGCAGCCACATGCGGACCTATATCCAATGAGCGGGGATGCGGTGGTATTCTACAGTCATCTGCCTCACCAGGGTGCCAAAATGGGACCCGATTCAGAAGGGGAGATTCGTGGGAATATCGTCTTTCACTATCAGCAGAACCCGATGTATCCCGGTATCCGCTTTGTCAGCCATCCACAGGTTACGCTCGATGCCCTCGGTTATGACGGCACCTTTCCCTTTGCAGAAAATTGAAGTTGTCTGCGCTCATAAAGAAATCGTGCAACAGACACTGAGTTTTTGGCAAGTTCGGGCGGGGCAAGATGCCCCGCCTACAGTTTTATATGGAGGATATACTTTATGGCAACATTTCGCCCCAAAGTCTTAATTGCTTGCGATGAGCGTGTCCGCAATGCCTATCTACCCCCGGCAGAAATAGAACGACTCGAAACCTTTGCTGATTGGGAGTGGTTCTCCTGCGAAGGGGGAAGCATCTACACCACAAATGAAAACCCCGAAGCAGCAACAGAACTCTCGGAACAACTCGGCGAAATCAACGGTCTAGTTGTCTGCCACGGCTGTCCCACAGTTACGCCGGAAGTTTTGAATGCCGCACCGAATCTGAAAATCATCGGTGAATTGGAGGGCGATCGTTTCGCCAGCCGGATTGACTTAGAAGCTGCATGGGAGCGGGGAATCCGCACGGTGGATACCACCAACGGTTCCTCCTATCCAGTTTCAGAGTGGGCGTTGGGGCTTATCCTGATTGCGTTGCGCAATGCAGGAGCACAATTCCGTCGCATTATCGCCGGTGAGACGACCTCGGACCGAGGCGCGCTCAATATTGCTGGTGGATTACTCACCGGTAAGCGGGTTGGGTTGATCGGGTGTGGAAATATGGGCAGACGCCTTATTAAGTTTCTCCGCCCGTTTGAGGTCGATATCTGGGTGCATGACCCCTATCTGCCGCGGGAAATGGCGGAGGCTATCGGTTTTCTACAAACCTCGCTGGACAACCTGCTGTCGCAGTGCGATGTCATTGTCTGTGTCGCACCGTTGACGCCGGGGACCCGGCGGATGATCGGGGAACGCGAACTAAATCTAATTCAGTCAGGCACAGCACTAGTCAATGTGTCTCGCGGACCAATTATTGATCCCGATGCGCTTATCGCACGCCTCAAACGTGGGGATATCACCGCTGGATTAGACGTTTTCGATCCGGAACCGATTCCACCCGATAGCGAAATTATCAATCTGCCTAACGTTTTTCTTACGCCGCACTTCGCTTCCTACACCGGCGACGACTATCCGCATTTCTTTGAGCTGATGGTGGACGAGTTGGATCGTTTCTTCCACGGTCACGAGACCTTCTTCGATCTGACGCCGCGCTCGCTAGCAAATCGTCAGGGCAGTGAACCAGCTTAGATAAAACTCCAGATAAACTGAAAAACTCGTCAGCAGAACGTGCATATAAAAGCCAATCCCACATCAACAGCTTAATGTGACCACGTAAAGTGATGCGTGCATTCGATGAAAAATCGGTCAATCTATTCGTGGATGAAAGGAGGTTAATCATGACCGCAGAAGAAGAAAAAGTACACTTTGACACATTTGGGTTCATTATTAGGCGAGGGCTCTTTGGACCGGAGGAGATGCAAAAATTCTCACACTGGTTTGACGAAGGATGCGATGCCCAGTGTGGTCCCTTTGCAGGCGAAAGGCAAATAGGTTATCCCGGGCTCAGCATACATGAGGGGTTCTGCAATCACTACCTTGATGACCCCCGAGTTCTGGATACACTGGAAAACCTAATGGGTGAGGATTTCATGCTGGTTGCCTCAGATGCCCAGCGACATTCAGGAAATTCCCATTGGCACCAGGATACAGTCATTCCGATGGAAGAAGGCAAAGCAAGCGAATACTTGATGCTCAAGGTGGTTATGTATCTGGATGATCATAGCGAGGGGCCGGGGTGTCTGTGGGTGCTTCCGGGAAGTCACAAGCGAGGTTACGCCGAGTCGATACGGGCGTTGATGGCGATGGGAAACCCCACCGATGGCGATACATTGACCCCAGCCGGTGTGCCGCCAACCGCCTTCCCTGGTGCAGTTCCCACCAAAACCCGTCCGGGGGACATCATTTTTTTCAACTAGAAGTTGGCGCATTCATCGTGGGGTGGGCAGCCGGGGCGTCGATTTTTAGGGCTTACTTTCGGCGCGAAACCGACCGAGGATTGGCAGGTCGAGTGGCTTGTCCACCATGGCGAGCGGTGGAAAAAAATGTGTAGGAATGAGCGGCAGTCGCAGTTTCCGGACCACCTAGTCAGGGCTGCGGCCCCTCGTCGTCTGCGCCTGATTGAGTTTATGTACAGCAGGGGATACTGATACCCTTTTTGAGCACATAATAATTAACTATTTTCACCCGTGCTTCAGGGTATCCTCCAACGCCATAAGTGTGGCATACATTATCTGCACTCGCTGCATCGGGATTGAAAGTGTCTGTGCCTCCTCAAGTATGGGACCGACACACGCCTGAAATTCTGTGGGTATGCCTTTCTGTATATCTTGGAGGGCGGAGTGCGTCGATTGGCTGCCAGATAAGGGCGATTTTAAAACCTTTTCGATTGCTTCCTCCACAGTTCCTTGACACCACGTTTTAACGTGATAAGGTCCGAGATCTATTAAAGGGATACCTTTCGCTGCAGCCAGTGCCTGAAGTTCTCTGACCATGCCGGTATACTCTGTGGCAAGCTGTCTGTTGGACATGACACCAGCGTTACTCTGTCTAGAAAGAGTAGCAAGCAGCCCGATAGGTATCCAACCCACCATCTTCGACCATGTAGCGGATAGGATACCGTCGGCTGCCTCCGTAATAAGTCCGGCTCGTTGAAAAAGCCCCACAATCTCGTCAACGCGCTCGGAGGTGCCTCCGTCTAGTTCCCCAAACTGTGTGCCACCGTCGTACGTCCAATTCACGGTTCCCGGCACTGGACGCTCCCCTGCAACGACTGCAAGACCGCCGATCACTTTTTCCTTTCCAAAGACATTAATCAACAACTCATCTTTCACCACACCATTCTGGAGAGAAGTGACACAGTCGTGTGCCTGTATATGCTTCGTTGTCATTAGCACGGTTTCTGTGTCTTGGGCTTTTACAGTGTAGATGAGGATATCGCATTCTTGAATACCTTTGGGATCATCAGTCGCATTGATCTGAACACTGAATTCTTGGAGTCCAGTTAGACGGAGGGCCCGCTGCTCCTGAATGGTATCAATATGTGCGCCCGGACGGCCAACAATTGTCACATCGCATTCCCCTTGCCGCGCTAAGAGGGCGGCAATCGTTCCACCAAGTCCACCCGGTCCAACAATCACTATCTTTTTCATGATTTACCCCGTTTTTTTCTGTTCTACATGGTTTGTCCAAGATATGATTAACGTTGCGAGGTTGCTCATCGCAACTTCCAAATTCTTCTCAAAATCTGATGCGGCATTGTGATCCGCTGTGTCGGTCACGCCCCGGATCTCAACAAACGGAAGGCTACTGAACGCACATGCCTTCGCCCCGCCAGCCCCTTCCCATGCTACAGCGAGTGCCCCTATGGATTCATGGAGCATTCTTTTCCTTTCAGTTTCTACTATATCTTCGTCTCCACTCGCTATGGGACCGAAGTGAACGCTGAACCCGTTGGTTGAATGTGACACAGATTTAAGATCTGCTATTGTGGCTCGGGCACCGTCGAATTTCGGAAGGGCACGCTCATTAAATTTGTTATTGTAATCGTGTTCCACTGTTGTCGTTGCGACGACAACATCTCCAACAGACACCTCGTCTGCTAACGCGCCAGCTGCTCCAGCACAAATAATCAAATCCCAATCGCTGCAGCTATCTAGCAGATGCTGTGTTTGGACGGCAAACTGAACCTTTCCCAATCCACCGCGTGCCAGTGTAACACCCAGATCAGGAAGCCGTACGACTGGAAGTCTGCCAACCGTAGCACTCTCAGGTTGGAAGCCTGCTTTAGTACAACCTTGCAAAAGGAAATCTAATTCCTCCTGCATTGGGGTAACGATGAGCCTTTTCATAGCAAATATTATAGCATCAGAGGGAAAAAAGTAGAATCAAAAAGATTTGCTTGCCAAACATACTCTCGTTCTCATTGTGTTACCAAATCCAACGGTAGATCTGGAGGTGGAGAAATTTGTAAAGGGGTATTGATTTAGCAGTTGTTCAAAACAGTGAAAATTGGTATAATATCCCTGCGTATTTACCTATTATGGAGTAGATCAATGGCTGAAAATCGGAAAGAGCAGAATGTTACCAGCAACTGGTGGCTTGGGATGCCCCATACGGTCGAACCCAAGATCTTGGAGTGGATGGAAAAATATCCGGACCAATTGGAATTGCAGCACACCACACAATACACTGGGCATAAAATCTACGCGCTGACTGTGACGAATAGAAAAATTCCGGCGAACGGGAAGAAAAAGTTGTTGACCACCGTTTCTCACGGGCATGAACCGGCGGGCACCGCGGCAATCATGAATTTTATAAATCAACTGCTCACCGGCGAGCACCTCAATGGTCAGAGGACAGATTTGGCGGTGGAGATGGTGCTTGATGAAACACTGCTGACCTTTATCCCAATTGCGAATCCCGATGGACGTTCCCGCGCGCCTGTTGACTGTTGGGACGGCTCGGTTTACAGTGCTAGCGAGTTTTTCGATTACATGAAAGGCTTGCACACAGATGGAAGTCGGTTTGATTGGCCCGAACCGCGTGTGTGGAAGCAGAGTGAGGAGAATGTGGCACGTGTTGGCATTACCCATGCACAGATCGACGAAGACACCTACGCCGAAAACTTCTGGGCACCGGAGGGTACGCAGTATAACGCCTTGATGGAGGAACTGGGAGAGACCTACTATTACGACGCACTTTTGGATCTACACCAGACCTACGAGCAGGAAGAACAGTACGACACCTTTGTGCAGTACGCAGATGCGGATTGGATGCCGAAAGCACAGCAAGAGTATGCTTTCGCTTGGGGTGAAGCGATACAAGAGGTATTTGAAAAGATTGGTGCCCACTTCAGCGGGATTCACACCGGGGGCGATGAACGTTGGATTATCCACCAATTTTCTGTCAAATATGGAACTCCCAATCTCCTCTTTGAAGTTCAGAACAACCATCCCAATACCCCGATGGACGAGCAACTTTTTTATGCGGAAGCCATAATTCGCGGCAGTGTTGAGTGGTTGCTTGGCGGCATAAAAATATAGATCAATAACTAACCTATAGGAGTTTTCCCATGAAAATTAAGCATGTCGAAACAATGACCTTGGATATTCCCTTTTACGCTGACCATGTGACTCGCGCCATGCAGCGAGCCAATACCCACGATGAGCGCGTCCATCTGTGTCGTATTGAGACCGACGACGGCATCGTTGGGTATGGCGATAGCGGTATTGCGGACACGGATCGACTGATTGACCAGAATCCTTTCGTCATCATGAACGACGACTCTATCGGTTTTGGCGCGCAGTTAGCAGTGCTAGATATAGCAGGGAAGGCCGCCGGTGCCCCAGTACATGCCCTGCTGGGCGACAAAGTGCGCGATCGCTGCCCTATCTCTTGGTGGGACATCGACATGCCGCCGGAGGATTGGGCTGCAGAAGCAAAGGAATCCCTCAAACGTGGTTACACCACTTTCAAGATGAAAGCCCGGCCTTGGCGCGACATCATTGAACAGATAGAAACAGTCGGAAAAGTTGTGCCGCTTGACTACAAGTTCGATGTGGACTTCAACGGTTTTCTACTGACGCAGGCGAAAGCTGAAATTATCCTCCAGCAGCTTGATCCGCACCCCAATATTGGCATGTATGAAAGTCCCTTCTATCTCCAGGAGGATTTGACGGGAGCTAAGATACTTCGAGAACGTGTATGTAAGCCCATCGTTGAGCACTACCGCGACGAGGTTCTGCACGCCCATTGTAGCGATGGCTTTGTAATCGGTGGTGGTGTTACGCAAGTTCGGCGTGATGCCACACTCGCCGCTGCTTTCAACAAACCCTTCTGGCTGCAGTTGGTCGGCACCGGTATTACTACCGCTTTTGCCGTACATCTCGGCTCGGTCCTCTCACATGCCCAACTACCTTACATCACCTGTTTTGAGTTGTGGGAACATAATCTCCTCAAAGAGGGGCTTGAGGTGATAGACGGATTCATTGACGTGTCAGACGCACCGGGACTGGGGATTGAGGTTGATGAGAAAGCTATTGAGAAATACAGGGTTGAACCTAGCACGCCAACACCGACGGCATTGTACCGTCAGAAGAAGCGTATTCTCCGCATCAGTTGGCCCGGCGTTGGAAAGAAACAGCGGGTTTGGGAATTCACCGATGAGGGCATTTATCAGCAGGCTTTCTATCAGGGCAATCTCCCCGGCTTTGAGCGCGGCGTGAATTTGGAGGTCATTGAGGACGATAATAGCTCCGGTTTTCAAAGGCAACATGAGCAGTTGATCGCCCGTGGTCTGTAATCGTCCGAATCGACTCTAACTGAAGTTTGGGTCTATCGAAAATCGTCACTGAATCTTTTTATTAGCGCATAAAATAGGAAACGCATGATGTTGTCAACGATTGAACAAACCAGATTGCGGTTATCAAGAAACACTGAAGCAAAGAAAAAATCGCAGTTCGGTCAGTTTCTAACATCAGCAAGAACTGCGGCTTTCATGGCAAATCTTTTTCCTAACAGCAAAGGCATTTGTCACTTGCTTGATGCGGGAGCTGGAATTGGCTCGCTTTCTGCCGCTTTCTTGGACAGGTGGGATACCGCTGGTTTTGACTTTCAGCGTGTAGAACTAGATGCTTTCGAGATTGATGATTCTCTGTATTCCTATTTGAACCAGACATTAGAAAAATACAGACATAATCCTAGATTTGTTTCGACAATCCGAAAAGTCGATTTCATACACGCTGCTGTAGATTGGCTTTCCGGGAGTTTTTTCGCCGAAGAACTTCAAAAATATACTCACGCCATCCTTAACCCGCCTTACAAAAAAATCAATGGTAATTCATCGCACCGTCTGGCCTTACGCAGCGTTGGCATCGAAACGGTGAATCTGTACTCGGCTTTTGTGGCACTAGCTGTCGCGCTAGCCGCGCCGGGCGGACAAATCGTGGCAATTATTCCGCGCAGTTTCTGTAATGGACCGTATTACCGCCCATTTCGTGACTTCATTCTTGAGCGCGCAGCCCTCCGGCATCTACATCTTTTTGAATCTCGCAGCAAAACTTTTAAGGATGATAAGGTATTACAAGAAAATATTATTATTCAACTTGAACGTAGTGGACAACAAGGCCCAATAACAGTTTCCACTTCGACTGATGACACTTTTACAGATCTGACCACCCACAAATACCCGTTCGATCAGATTGTTTTCCCAGCGGATTCGGAACGATTTATCCGTGTACCACTATCGCCCAAAAGTACCATTGAGCTAGCTCCAACTATTCGCTATGGACTGACAGATCTTGACATCAATGTTTCGACAGGCCCAGTAGTCGATTTCCGGCTGAAAGAGCACTTGCGCGACATGCCGGAGGTAGGCACCGTGCCTTTGCTCTATCCATGTCATTTTAGCGATATTAGCACCAAATGGCCGGTTACCGGTAGCAAGAAGCCAAATGCTATTCTACGCAACAGTGACACCGAAAAATGGCTATGTCTGAGCGGGTTTTATTGTGTGGTACGGCGCTTCACAGCCAAGGAGGAAAAACGCCGAATCGTGGCAAGTGTGGTTGATCCTAGCGGACTCGATAACGCACCCATGTTGGGCATTGAGAACCACTTAAATTTTTTCCATGCAAACAAGCGAGGCTTGCCACAGGCACTAGCGCGTGGGCTGGCTGTGTTTCTCAATTCAACTGCTATTGATGAATATTACCGATGCTTCAGTGGCCACACGCAAGTCAATGCTACCGACCTAAAACTGATGAAGTATCCGAGCCGTGACAACCTATTGGAAATTGGCAAATGGGCTATGCAGCAAGGAGAACTCACCCAGACCATGATTGATGCCAAGCTAGAGACTTTGGCAAATGAATAACAAGAACGATTACATCGAGGCCGCTCATCAGATCATTATTTCGCTGGAATTACCACGGGCGCAACAGAATGAGCGTTCTGCGCTCTGTTTGCTGGCGTTGCTGAACCTTACCCCGGGTAAAGCTTGGACTGATGCCGAAAACCCACTTATGGGTATTACGCCGATTATAAATTGGGTGCGAGAGCACTACGACAAGGAATATGCACCGAATACCCGCGAAACAATTCGTCGCCAAACTATGCATCAATTCCGCGATGCCGGTATTGCACTTTACAACCCGGACAGACCAGACCGTCCGGTAAACAGTCCCAAGGCCGTCTATCAAATTGAACCTGCTGCGCTAGCTCTACTGCGTACCTTCAACACTCCTGCATGGTATGACGCGCTGGCAGCTTATCTAGTCGAGCGTGAAACTTTGGTAGCTCGCTATGCTAGGGAACGGGAACAGAACCGTGTTCCGGTTGAGATTGCACCGGGGAAGAGAATCACTCTTAGCCCCGGCGAACACAGCGAACTGATTCGAGCTATTATCGAAAATTTCGCTCCGCGTTTCGCACCGGGTAGCGTGCTAGTCTATGTTGGCGATACTGAAGATAAATGGGGTTACTTTGATGAGGAGCTACTGGTTAAACTGGGTATCCATTTGGATTCACACGGTAAGATGCCTGATGTAGTTCTTTACCATGCCGAGGATAATTGGTTGATTGTGGTTGAGTCAGTTACTAGTCACGGTCCTGTTGATGCCAAACGGCATCACGAGCTCAGTAATCTCTTTGCCGAATCAAAGCCTGGACTGGTCTATGTGAGTGCCTTTCCAAACCGTACCATCATGGGAAGGTATCTCGGTGAAATCGCGTGGGAAACGGAAGTGTGGGTGGCTGATGCACCATCACATCTAATCCATTTTGACGGTACGCGTTTTCTTGGACCATACAATGCGTTATAACAATGTAAGTTGCCTAGCTGTGTGCGGCGCGATAAAATTAAATCGACCTCTATACCCGTAGGTTGAGCATTTTGCCCGGTCTACGCGGGGTGATACGTGTATAGCAATGAATTAACGAACCGATAAACCAATGAACCAAAAGAAAGGAGTATAATCATGTCAGAATATGCAGTCCTTGGCAAAAGGCTACCCAGAGTCGATGCCCTTGAAAAGGTGACAGGTGCAGCGCAATATGGGGCGGATGTTCACCTGCCCGGTATGCTTCACGGTAAGTTTGTTCGCAGTAAACACCCACATGCAGAAATTGTGAGCATTGACACCAGTGAAGCCGAAAAACTGCCCGGTGTACGGGCTATCATCACTCAAGACGATGTCGAGAGTGGACGACGGGTTTTTGCTTCTGATAAAGTCCTGTATCTCGGTGAACCGATTGCAGCCATTGCGGCAACGGATCCGGATATCGCAGAGGAAGCAGCGGATCTAATTCAGGTCAACTACGAAGTGTTACCTGTGGTTCAAGATGTGACTGAGGCGATCAAGCCGGAGGCACCACGCCTGCATAGCGATGATACGAAGGATGGCCCCGCTCGTCGAACGATTAGAACCGAATTGAGAAAACTTGAGCGGGATGACTCGCAGGATCACAGCGCAGAGATTGCTAAGTTAAACGCACAGTTAGAAGCCAGCGCAGATGAGGTTTACTACAACGTCTCTGCTGAAACGCACACAGCGGTCGGCGATGTTGAAGAAGGTTTTGCTGAAGCGGATCTGGTTGTGGAAGATACGTATGTGATTCCACGGGTGCATCAGACCTACATGGAACCACATGTCTCTGTTGCTGATGTCGATTCCGCCGGCAAAGTTACGGTATGGGCAAGCACCCAAGGTCCCTTCGCCATCCGATCCGGTATCGCGGGGACGCTCGGTATTCCGCTCAATCAGGTGAACGTTATCGCGACCACAATGGGCGGCGGATTTGGTGGGCGTTTTGGTGTCGCGTTGACACATGTTCCTGCGGTTCTGCTCTCTCAGAAAACGGGTCGTCCCGTAAAGATTCAGATGACCCGCGAAGAGGAGTTTACTGATGGACGACCGGCACCGGGCTGCGTAATCACGCTAAAAACGGGCGTAAAAAACGATGGCACAATCCTCGCCCGTCAAGCACTTGCGTTTTGGGATTCTGGTTCCGTATCGGGTGCATCGATCGGCAGTACCCTTCGTGTGCGGGGTGTCTATAAGATTCCGCACCTAAAGGTTGATGCGTATGGTGTTTACACAAACAAATCTGGGACCGCCGCTTATCGCGCACCGGGGACACCGCAAGCTGCCTTCGCAGGTGAGTCCCAACTTGATGACATCGCACGCAAACTCGGCATGGATCCGGTGGAATTTCGCCTCAAAAACATGCGTGAAGAGGGAGATCCTATCCCCGGCGGCGGTCAGCGCGGTGGAGCTAGAGAACCGAAGGTCGGCTATAAGGAAACGCTGCAGGCGGTCGCCGATGCCGTTGACTGGCAGAACCGAACCGCAGGGCCCAATCAAGGGTGGGGTGTGGCAATCGGTGATTGGACAAATGGTTGTGGGCCGGGCGGGATGTTCGTCTCTATCCACGAAGATGGAAGTGCACGAATCTTCCACGGCTCGATGGACATCAGCGGCACCGATACCGCAATTACTCAGATCGTTGCCGAAGTGTTGACTCTCCCCTACGATCAGGTTGCAATCACCCGTGGCGATACCGATTCAGCCCCTTATGCGACAGGCTCCGGCGGCAGTGTTGTTACCTTCACGATGGGAAACACCGCCAAAATTGCTGCAGAAGATACGCGCAAACGTATCCTTGAACTTGCTGCTGAACGATTGAATACAGAGATCGAGAACCTCAAGTTGGATGGGGGACAGGTGACCACCGTTGTCGGCGATCCGCCAAAGTCAATTGGATTCGGTGAATTGGCTGCGTACAGCCTCTCAACAACGGGCGGTCCCATCGTCGGCAAAGGTTCGTTCGCACGGCAACCGACGGCACCTGCCCTTGCCGCACAAATTGCTAAGGTCGAGGTCGATACGGAGACAGGCAGAATCAAGGTACTGAAGATGGCATCCTCACAGGATGTCGGCTTCGCTATCAACCCAATGTCCGTTGAGGGGCAGATTGAGGGTGGCACGGTACAAGGCTACGCTTGGGCAACCATGGAGGAGATGCAGTATGACGAGAACGGCAGCGTGAATCCGGGCTTTGTCGATTACCGTGTGCCGACTACCGCGGACCTCCCTACTGTGGAGTCGATCATTGTTGAAGTGGAAGCTCCCCAGGGACCGTTCGGCGCGAAAGGGGTTGGTGAGCCGCCCATCACGCCTACCTTGGCAACCATGGCGAATGCCGTTGCCGATGCAGCTGGCATCCGGATAACGGAGCTCCCGATGACACCAGAGCGGGTTGTTGATGCAATTGGTGACAACGGTAAGTGAACCGATATGCTGTAACGGCACATCGTTGTAGGGAACAGCTATCGTTGTTCCCTACGATACTTTGTTCTATTGGGATTCTCCTATTTTACCATTTCCTCATTTTTGCACTGAAGTCCTAGCGGGACGATATGTGTATAGCATCAAAAGCTATCAAACTATGTAATTGACAACCTATCAGATGGAAAAACTATGACCGTCAACGAACTGGCTGATTGGGTCATTGATGCCCGTCAGCGCACCTTCGATATTGTTGCAGATCTCACCGATGAACAGATAATGAGTCCATACCTCTCGATTGTCAACCCATTACTATGGGAGATCGGGCATGTCGCGTGGTTCCAAGAGAAGTGGGTGCTCCGAGATACGTGCAAGGCACAGCCGATTCGTGATGATGCCGATGCCCTGTGGGATTCGATTGCAATCCCCCATGAAACACGGTGGGACCTGCCGTTGCCTTCTCGCGAAGGCACGTTAGCGTATATGCGAGAAGTACGGGACCAAATTCTGGACAGGCTTGAGCGTGGAGAACCGAGTGAAAAATTAGCGTATTTTGTGCGCTATACCACGTACCATGAAGACATGCACAATGAGGCGTTTACGTATACGCGCCAGACTTTGGAATACCCACCACCACGCTTTTCGGCTGTTCCTGAAGGGCATCGTGATGTCGGAGGCGGTCTATTGTCGGGTGATGTCCAAATCCCCGGCGGCACGTTGATGTTAGGTGCTACACCTGACGAGCCCTTCGTGTTTGACAACGAGAAGTGGGCACACCCGGTCGAAATAGAACCGTTCGCTATTGCGCGTGCCGCTGTGACTCAATCCGAATTTGCAACGTTCACGGAGGATAACGGCTATCTTCGCAGGGAGTTGTGGAGTGCAGAGGGGTGGGAGTGGCGCGAGTCCGTAAACGCAACGCATCCCGTCTACTGGCAAACCGCAGATAACGGTTGGCTGCGTCGGCATTTCGACACATGGGCTCCACTTGAGCCACACCTTCCGGTCATCCACGTCAACTATTACGAAGCCGAAGCCTACTGCCGTTGGGCGAATCGCCGACTTCCAACGGAAGCCGAATGGGAGACAGCCGCCGCTGTCGAGCCAATCCCAGCCGGAGACGGATTATCTTCGCGGAAACGTCGCTTCCCTTGGGGAGATGAACCTCCAACACCGGAGCATGCCAACCTCGACTGGGGTGCGATGGGTTGCATTGAAGTGGGGGCGTGTCCAAAAAGCGATAGCGCATTCGGCTGTCGGCAGATGATTGGTAACGTTTGGGAGTGGACCAGCACCCCCTTCCGACCCTATCCGGGCTTTGAAATTGACCCATACAAGGAATATTCGGAACCGTGGTTTGAAACCCGTAAAGTATTGCGTGGTGGCTGCTGGACGACCCGCTCGCGTCTCCTACGAAATACATGGCGCAACTTTTATACGCCAGAGCGGAGGGATGTCTTGGCGGGATTTCGGACCTGTGCAATTTGAGCTAACAATCAGATTTGATGGGCACTAAGTAAGATCTGAAATGCACGTACAGTTCAGCGCTCATCACTTCATCTTATGGCGAACTGATGATAAAACAAGGACTACCAGACGGTGTCAACTTAATTAAGGCACCCCAACACCATCTGCAGCAATCGTTAAAAGACGCGGTTGTAGATGGATTTCAAAAGACTCCCAAAAGTATTCCGCCCCTCTTCTTTTACGACACCACCGGTTCTCAGCTTTTCGAGCAGATCTGCAAACTCCCCGAATACTATCCAACACGAACCGAGCACAAAATCTTGACGGACAATGCGCCGGACATCATCAAAACAATCACCGGCGAAGTGGCACTCGTGGAACTTGGCAGTGGGAGTTCTGCCAAAACACGGGTTCTTATTAACGCGATTCTCGCCAATCAACCCCACCTCCACTACATACCGACCGACATTTCCACAGACTTTCTGCTTGAATCGTCGATTGTCCTCAAAAACGAGTACAAGTCCTTATCAATTACAGCGATTGCTGCTGAACATAGCGATGCACTGAGGCTATTGCCCGAAAGCGGCAGCCAATCCCGTCTTTTTCTATTTCTCGGTAGCAACATCGGCAACTTTGAACCGGAAGCAGCGATTGATTTTATCGGACAGATTCGCCGCCGAATGCGTGAGGATGACCGTCTGCTGATAGGCTTTGATTTGGTAAAAGATCGTCAAGTGCTTTTCGACGCTTATAACGATAAGGCAGGGGTAACGGCTGAGTTCAACAAAAACCTGTTGGTGCGAATTAACGGCGAATTGGGCGGAGACTTTGATCTTGATCTGTTCGATCATTACGCACCGTTTGTTGAGGAACATTCCTGTATCGAAATGCGCCTGATAAGTCGGTGCGATCAGGGGGTTTACGTGGGCGGGCTTGGGCAAAGGTTTAATTTTGCGAAAGGTGAATACATCCATACGGAAAATAGCTACAAGTACACGCTTAAAGGGTTCGAGTCTCTTTGTGACGAAGCGGGGATGAAGATGCAGGAATATTGGCTTGATGAGCGTGGGTGGTTTGCGGTGGGGTTGTTTCGCAAAACCGGGGGAGGATAAGCGTATGAACGAAAGCAAAATTGCACTGCGGGATGTCGAGATGCGTTTTGGCGATGTCGTCGCACTCCATTCAACCAACCTGCAGGTCGCAGCGGGGCAAACGACAGTGCTCATCGGTCCGAGCGGTTGTGGCAAATCCACAATTCTGCGGCTAATCATCGGTTTGTTAACACCAACGTCCGGGGCAGTCGAATTTGAGGGATCGCCAGTTTCGCAGAACGATATTCTTGCGTTACGGCGTCGGATGGGTTACGTGATTCAGGATGGTGGACTATTTCCACATCTGACCGCTGCTCAAAATGTGACCCTCATGGCACGGCATCTTCAAACCTTTCAAGAGAACGAAATTCAAGCAAAATTAGATGAATTGTGTGAGTTGACACGTTTCCCGAAAGATGGATTGGCGCGTTACCCTGTCGAACTCTCCGGTGGGCAGCGTCAGCGGGTTAGTTTGATGCGTGCACTTGCTTTAGACCCCGATGTCCTGCTGCTTGACGAACCGCTTGGGGCATTGGATCCAATGGTTCGCGCTTCCCTGCAAACAGAGTTGAAGGAAATTTTTAACCGTCTCGGTAAAACTGTCATCCTCGTCACCCACGATATGGCAGAGGCGGGCTATATTGGAGATAGCATTGTCCTCATGCGAGAAGGTCAGCTTGTCCAACAGGGGACGCTTGATGGCCTCCGAGAGCGGCCGGCTGACGACTTCGTCTCGGAATTTATCACCGCACAACGGAGTTTAGTTCAGTTATGAGATGGAGTATAAAAAAGATGAAAAAACAGCAAGAACCAATCGAGAAACGGCAAAATATCTCACGTTTCACGTTTTGCACACTATTTGCCCTTCTGTTCATCTACCTCCTGCCTTCCGCCGATGCTCAAGAAATCGGCGTTGGCTCCAAGCGGTTCACAGAATCCTACGTCTTGGGTGAGATAGCAAAGAAACTGTTGGAAGATGCAGGATACCGCGTGGAACATAAGCAGGGGATGGGCGGTACGATTATTGTGTGGGATGCACTGAAGAATGGCGACATTGCCATGTATCCTGACTACACCGGCACGATTCAAGAGACGATTCTGAAATCGGCGACGCCAATGACCTCTGAGCAGATGCGGAACGCGCTTGCCGAACACGGTATCGGTATGGCAGGTGAATTGGGCTTCAACAACACCTACGCATTCGCCATGCGCCGAACAGATGCGGAGGCTCGAAATATCCGCAAAATCTCTGATCTACGGAACCACCCGGATGTCAAAGTTGGACTGACGCACGAGTTTCTGGAACGCAAGGACGGTTGGGAACCGTTGAGTCGCCGTTACGGCTTGCAAATTAAACCGCGCGGGATGGAACATGCCCTCGCGTATGTCGCACTGAACAACGGTGAGATTGATTTGATGGATGCCTACTCCACCGATGCCAAACTTGCTGAGTACGACCTGACCGTGTTGGAGGATGATCTCCATTTTTTCCCGAAATACAACGCTGTTTTCCTGTACCGGTTGGACACCGATCAGGCAGCTATCAACGCGATTCGTACGTTGGACGGTGCCATTGATGAAGGGTTGATGACGCGATTGAACGCCGAGGCTGAACGCACAAACGACTTCACAGCCGCCGCGTCTCTCTATTTTAGCGAAGTAGAACACAGAACAGTAAAAGTTGCCTCCGAGTCCTTTGTGTCTAAACTAGTGCGCTGGACGGGACGACATCTGATGCTCGTTGGTATCTCAATGGCGATTGCAATTCTAGTCAGCATTCCGCTCGGTATACGTGCCAGCCGCCCCGGAATACTCAGCCAAATTATCATCGGGGTGCCGGGGGTGATGCAGACCGTGCCATCGTTAGCGCTGCTCGCGCTCCTTGTGCCGGTGCCGATGCTCGGCATCAGTCCAACGACAGCGATTGTCGCACTGTTCCTCTATAGCCTTCTGCCAATCGTTCGGAATACCGCTACCGGACTTCAGAACATCCCGATGCCGTTGAGAGAATCTGCGGCTGCGCTTGGTCTTGAGTCCGCTGCCCAGCTGACGAAGGTGTACTTACCAATGGCATCGCGGACGATCCTTGCGGGTATCAAGACTAGTGCGATCATCAACGTTGGAACAGCTACGCTCGCTGCACTCATCGGAGCGGGCGGACTCGGCGAACCGATTATTAGTGGGCTTGCTCTTAACGATGCCGAGGTTATCCTGCAAGGTGCTATCCCGGCGGCGTTGTTAGCAATTTTGGTTCAGGTATGCTTTGACGGTCTAGACCGCCTGATTATTCCGAAGGGGTTGCGTCTAGAGGGGGCAGCCCAACAAGCTGCAGCAGGCGAATGAGTTGAATTTCATTTTTCACAGATAGAAAAAATTGGAGGAGAAAATGGATTGGGAAATTAAAAAGAGGGGGCGTGTGACCTACTATCGTAAGAAAACTAACGACGTTTTTTCGGATCTGGTCGTTGAAACGCTTGACAACGGCGACCTCAAAATCCGCTTCGTTGGCATGACCGGCGCATTGGCGGCAACCAATGAACTAGGACTAGACGAGGTAGCACGCATGGATCCAGCAAAGGAGATACCCCGTATCTTTGACACATGGGAGATGTATGTACGCGAAGCAGGCATCTGTGATTCTCTGGCGGACCTTGATTTCTTGGAGGTCCATTCCTTTGGCGCGGCCCCCAAAGAACCGCATCCATTAGTCGAGCCGGGCGGCTACGCAGCGGAGAAGGAACGTATCCGCCAAGCCTACGCGCAGGCTTACGCGGCTTACTGGAAGGAGAAGATGCCGGAAAACGGGCTGCCTGTGCGGTTCACAGTCTATCTGGAGGAACTGCCGGATACAGCCGCCAGCTATGAATTCGGGGCTGTGGCACTTTATCAGCAATCAACGAAGTGAGCTCTTGGGAATCTGCATCCGTTTTCCCAAGGCAGGGACTGGGAATATTTGGGTTTCAAAACCTTTTTTGCAACACTAATTGGCTTTGAACGTCATAGAGAGAAAAACTCGTTTGCAGGTCCAATCCAAAGGAACTGTGTTTTTTATTGTAGCTTTTCGCCGCGATACGGGCATCAATTGCACTGACAACGTGATTCAGAAGCGCGATTCCCAGAAAGGTCTTTGCCAATTGGAATTTGTCATTAGCATCCATCCGCATTTGAAGGGCAACTTCACGTAGTGGCGAATCATGGTCCTTCCGTTCTTCGTCTTTGAACGCCCTTCGATCTTCCCAGTACCACTTACCAACCCTTTCGAGTGGTTCACCAGTCCCCTCCATCATATAGATATTGCGCCAATTATCAAACAGGGTTGCGTGCTCAAAGTCTTCAATAGGGTCCCAGTCGTCGAATTTTGTGGGTCCTTCAGGAACAACATGGTCTCTCACATGCTGGCGATAGTCCTCTCGGAGATTTTGTGCGTTGCTGCGTGTGATGAAATAGGCAGTAAGTAACCCGATCTCTGCCGCAATCTGAAGGTAACCACGCTTTGCACCGATGTAGAGTTGACCTGAACCCGGAACGAGTGCCGAGTACAGAAATGCTTTTGTTGGAGATTTTGTCCGCTCCAGATTCAGTTGCTCTTGGTGTCCTTCAATAGCCGTAATTTTGCTTTGCTCGGTCGGCAGTGTCTGTGCACTTATCGCGGAAGTAAGTCGGAAGGAGGTGCCCTGAAAAGTTTCAGACGGTTTGTCCAAGAGAGGTAAAACTTGGAAGGAGTATTCGGCGGCGGATCTCTTTGACGCAATCGCCATCTGTGCAGAAATCTCAATACCGAGAAACATCACGAACAAGATCCAGCATATATGTTTCATTCTTTTTCCTTTAAAGTTGGTTACAGATCCTATCGTCTCTAATCTGAAGGGGCCGTTTCGATAACGCTCAGAATTGTAGGATAAGGGCAAAGACATTTAGACGCTGCTGCTCTGGACCGCCGCCCGGAAGTTGTGCAAAGTCAAGCTGATAGTTGAGCAATCGAACCCCTAAGCCGTAGGTCAAATGGTCAGTGAAGTTAAGCAGATCAATACCGGGCTCTTCCTTATAGCCAACGCGGAGTGCCAAGAAAGTTCCTAGCCAATATTCGAGTCCAATACTCTTCTGCAGATGCCGCCATTCAAGGGCGTAGACACCAATCCCCCGTTCCGAACGCGCACTTGCAAGTTCTTGAGATGTGAATTCAGGTTCTTGGTCCTGCTCTTCCGGTGGTCCGTATTCATTACGTAATTGTTGGGCCATCTCCATCTTTAATTCGTCCTCATCCTTTCTCAATTGATCGATAGATGCCGTCAGATCGCCAATCAATCTTAGCTGATTATTTCCTTGATTAAAGAGCGTTACCGCTGTTCCGAATCTAAACATGCGAGGAAGTGGGTCACTCTGGTTTTCATCTATGAAATGTATCCGGGTTCCCCAATTCTGTACGGCCGCACCGACTTGAATAGGAATAGGAATCAGTTTTGAGGGCACGTCATATTGCAAACCGAGATCTACGGCGTATGACCGGGCGCCTGCTTCCCCCAATTTCAGGGAGATAACTTTACCGCTGACTCCTCCTAACAGTCCCTCTGCCAATTTATCCGCATAAGAAACCGTCCACACCCAGTTTGTTCCGAGATTCTCCGTGCGTATTGGCTCAGGGGAATCGATTGTCACATCAATCGTTCCCTGTCCTTCAAGCTGAAGCATCGTGCCGAGGGTTCCCACATCGCCAAGTGGCAAAGCGCCCGCGAAGAAAGCGTAATACAAGCCCTCTCCTGCATCGCCGAAAAGTTGAGCGCGGTTCACATACGAAATCGCAGCTTGTTTCCTTTCCATAATACCCAAGCCGCTCGGATTCCATAAAGCAGCCGTGACATCGTTATTAATCGCTGAAAACGCATCGCCTAATGCAGCTGCTCGCGTGCCACCGCCCAGCTTGAGGATTGGAGCGGCAGTTGTCCCTGGTCCCGCCGAGGCAGGCAGGGCGATAGCAATTGTCATAAATGATAGTAGAACAACTGTAGATAAAATATCTACTTGCTTCATATTTAAGATCTCCTTACATCATTTTCCAAGGAAGTGATAATACTTTAGCATTTATAATCGATCTAAACGGAAAATGGCTGTCCTAAGTTTACAAGATTTTGGGAGTAAAGACAGGGTAGAGAAGGCTTCCCTGCCCTGAGCGTCTTTATTATTCTACTCTTCCTCTTTCTCAACGAAGTCAAGCGCGGCAGAATTCATGCAGTAACGAAGCCCTGTCGGCGGAGGACCGTCGTTGAAAATATGACCAAGATGGGCATCACATCGATCGCACGTAGCCTCTGTCCTAATCATACCGTAAGTAGTGTCGGTCTCTGTTTCAATGCTATCCTCGAAAATCGGTGCCCAAAAGCTGGGCCAACCTGTGCCAGAATCAAACTTGGTTTCTGAACTGAACAGATCAGTCCCACAACAGACACATCGGTATACCCCCTCCCCTTTAGCGTTATTGTATTTACCGGTGAAGGCGCGTTCCGTGCCTTTTTGTCGAGTCACATAATACTGTTCTGGGGTCAGTTGCTGTCGCCACTCTGCATCTGTTTTTTTTATTTTCTCAGACATGTTAATTCCTTTCTGTTGTAGAAACAAATGGATCTCCTACAGGTCTAATCCAGATGTAAAATAATTTCATTCCCGTCCACAGTAACAGGGTAAGTTTTGACACGCATACACGAATCATAAAGAGCCGTTCCAGTTTTGATGTCAAACTCCCATTGGTGCCAAGAACATTTGATGATCTCGCCTTCACGTTCAAAATCGACATGATAGGTTTCGTCAGAAATTACGTGCGGTCGAAGTCGCCCTTGGCAGAGGGGACCGCCTTTGTGGGGGCATATGTTTCTCAGCGCGTAAAATGTCCCGTCCACATTAAACACACCGATTCCTCCCTTACCTCCCACCGGGACAATTTTCCGTTCGCCGGGCGGCAACTCGTCCACTTTTCCAACTACATGACGCTGCATAGTAAATCCTAGTCCTTTATTATATCAGAAAGTTGTTCCAACTCAAACAATGATCCACGCCTCAAGATGCCTGACAATCGTTTTGAAGTATCACCAATTGTCGGTTTGATAGTAGTTCCAGTTTCCCTAAAAACAATATACCCCTTCTGAAAATCTAGGGTCTTTATCCGTAACTTAAATCTTTCTGACGAAAACTGACTCAAATCCAGCATATATACTTCATATCGGCGTCCCGCTTTCTGTATATCAGACAGGCTTGCACGAACTAAATGAATAAGCCGGCCATCCATCAGTTCCTTGATAATGCTGTATTCTTTAGGATGGTCTTCTCTGTCCCGAAAGTCGATCCGAAAAAAGGTGCAATTTTTTCCCTCACAAAATGACCGGATCTGCTGGAGACCTTTAATCCTATTTGACGTATCTTCAATTGATGCAGCGTCTTCTTCCAATTCCGCAATTTTTGCTTTTGCGGCCTCACCCGCGGCTTGTCCCACATCTTGGACACCAACACGTCGGGCCTTTTCCCTTGTTCGTGATCGACTTATTGCGTTAGCGCTTAAAGAGAGATAGTCACGTGGAACTGCCCCAGACGCTAGGACGAGTCGATCAAGTGCTGTAGGAGATAAGATGCTTGACAAAGATGAAATTCCAACATGCCTAGCGTAACGCAAGAAGACTTGCTCAAGAAAGGTCTTAGCTCGTGAAGGCTCTTCCAGTGTTACATCCAAATCAATGTGATCGGCATCGTGTCCGGTCTGTAGGCCGAGGGGAGGTTTGTCTTGAAACCAGCGTGTTAGATGCTTAATTCCCGCAACTTTGAGCCACGCATCAGAATCGCGCCCTGCACCATGTACCAAATCCAAGAGTTTGGGCTGCTCTGCACTTGGTAAATAGTGAAGGTCGTCAAGGAAGATGTAAAATCGAGTTGCATTTGTATCAGTAAACCGGCGAATAATGTTTTGCATATCAGGTACTAGCCTGCTTACTTCATCAGTAGAGATTTTTTGCTTTGCCAGCAGCTTATCAGTATCATCTCGCAATCTTGAAATTAAGGTTAGGATGTGGGGCATCCTTTCTTTGTTTGAATAAAAAACTTGCATCTGTTCGCACACATTAGAGCAAATCCACACAAATATTCTGTTGGTGGGTTGACTGCGGTGTGTTTGAATATTGATCCAAGAAGATAGGTAGCCTTGATTTTCAACACGTTTTTTTGCTTCAACCATCAAAGCTGTTTTTCCTGTACCGCGCCTGCCAAAAATAAGATGATGCCGAGATGTGATAGCCGCCAATATATTTTGGGCCGTATCAGGAACATAAGATAAACTCGGTTGAGTTTCGGATGTTCGAGATCGAGCGGTTAACACGTCAATAAGTTCTATAGTTTTCGGATTCTGGACCCCATCCTTAAGACGCTTCATCGCGTCTTTTTCCTCTCGTTCAATCTTACGCACCACCACGAAACCATCAAATCCTTGTTGACCAAGTTCAGCGTCAAGAAAATTACCAAATTCCGCAGCCCTGTCAAAATCATCCTCAACGACATGCACAACGAATATGCTTTCTTCCGGATAATCCCGTCTTTCGATTGACCGTATCTGAATCCCGTCTTCAGAAAATCGGTTTTTAATGGAAGTCTCTGTATCTATCGGGAGTTGTAATTGTGTCATAGTATGCACCCCTTCTGTCGTAGGTAAGTACGAGTTGTGGCCAGGAATAAATCTGCGTCTTTCTTGAGATCAAGAGCATCTTGCTTCCACGCTATGTTCGATTTTGGATATGGACCATAATCTGCACGATTCCTAAGTTCACGGGCATCTTTTAGTATATTCTGCCAGTTGAGATTGGAGGGGAAACCACTTAGTTTATTATATTTTAGGAGATCGCTGTGACGTTCATAATCATCACCCTGATGACTAACGAACACACACGCTCGAATTGCGTGATACATCGAATAATAGAATCGACTTATGGCGCTTCGATAAAGGGGTGGTTTAGATTCTAACAACTTGTTTGCGTTATGTCGATGTTCGTAGGCGAAATACCACCGATCCGCAGCTGCTCTGTTTATTAACTCAGGTATCGTTTTTCCAAACTCATCTTGGAGAGATACCCCTTCTTTCCAAGATTTGGTCTGTTCATTGCTAGCCCTGGCTAAGCGATTCAATCGCTTATTACGAGGGGTTTGTAGCATAGGTTGACTCCGGCGGTCAAAGAAAGATCCGTGCTAGTCGCAGAAAGTTATTTCATAATTACCTCGATTTCGTACAATGAAGTAAACAGTTGAATCTGGTTTAGAAAGGTCTGCATCCAATAATAACGTGCCATTGCCCCCTTCCAAAGGTTATCATAAAAATAGCATAATCCTTATGACCACCGATGGAGGGAAGTAATGGCAAACAAAAGGATAACCAAAAGACGTAAAAAACGCAAACAGAAAGTCAGTCACTCCACCGCTCACGCGCCGTTGTGTGCATTGGGCGAAGTGCTTAAAGAGAAAGCGTTCTTTGATGAGATTCATCAAAGGGTTGAAATCCCTCAGAAGACGATTACCTATCGCCCGACAGACAAATTGGTGTTTGCCACGCTTGGCATAATTGCCGGAGCATCAACGATTTCAGACATCAACACCGCCCTCCGTCCGCATGGTGCGCTGCTTTTGGCATTTGGGTATTGCAAGTGTGCGGATCAGTCAGTAATTCAGGAGACGATAAATGCCGCCACGTCGGAAACAGTTTTTCAACTTCAGCAAGCGGTTGATGGTATTTGGGAGAAACATCACCTGACGTCATCTCCCCTCTCATCGTTGACCGAATCAAAGCCGGTAACTATTGATATGGATCTGTCGGCGCTGCCGGTCTCCAAACGCGCAGAAGGAGCCACCAAGGGGTATGTCCCCCACCGCAAAAATCAATACACCCGTCAAGTCGGACGCGTCCTGATGCCTGACACCCAGGAAATTGTCTCCCAATCCCTTTACACGGGAAACACCTCGTCTAAGGCGGTGTTCAAAGAAATGGTTGCCAAAATGGAAACCACCTTAAAACTGGATACAAACGCCAAACGGCAGCAGATTCAATTGAGACTCGATGCCGGATTTGGCACCGACGCGAACATCAATTTCGCGCTCTGGCGGAATTACTCGATTCTGGTAAAAATCTACTCGTGGAAAAGAGCCACTGCTTTAGCCAAATCTGTGCAGAAGTGGGTGGCTGTCCCATCGTGTGCCAATAAGACCGCTAGACAAGCCGGGTGGGTCACAAAGCCACATCGGTATGGGCGCAAAACGGTACAAGTGGCGGTCAGAACCCCAAACCACAAAGGCGGTTATAACTATTCGGTTTTGGTGACTACCGATACAAAAGCAACGTTAACCCAAATTGTCACCCATTATGATAAACGAAGCGGGGTGCCCGAAAGCACCTTTTGCCAAGATTATCAAGGGTTGTCGATGAGAAAGCGTCGAAAAGCGGGATTTGAAGCCCAACAGGTGCTGCTTCTACTCTCTCAGTTGGCTCATAACATTCTCATGTGGTCCAAACGGTGGCTTATTGATGCGCTCATTGCATCGGGGAGCAAGACTGAAAAACAGACCCCACCGCAACCCAGCGCATCAATCAATCAAACTATTGCTACCATTCAAGCGAGGGGAATCAAACGGTTGATGCGCGAGGTGTTAGGTATCTCTGGCAAAGTACAATTCAAAAACAAAAAGGTCGTCTGTATCATTCTTAACCCTTTATATCCACTCATTGAACGCATCATTACTGCATTTCAAGCCTTCTTAAAACCCTATAAAATACGCGTCTTATTGGGCGAAACCTAGGTAATTAGAAGCACTGGCATGAGTCGCCGAGAGGATAAAACAGCCGTTTGGTCAAATTTCGGTATCAACAGTACGTTTCGTTTAGCACATACTACGCAGCGCGTTCCACAGTTGCCTCTGTCATCTGCAATCGATGTGCATAGAGTTCACAGGCGTTCTCAACAAAGACGCGCCGCTTGAGTTCTGGAGAAATACCGGGAAGCACGGTCGTGGGATCATCCCAATCCCAGTGGGGATAATCGCTCGCATAAACGAGAATTTCATCGGCGTGTAGCCATTCGAGGAATTTGTTCCGGTCGGCACGGGTTGGCGGTTGTTCCATCGGCTGAGAACCGTAGCGGATGTGCTGGCGAATATACTCACTTGGTAGCTTCTTTACCCATGGTGTATAATCTCGTGTCGATTTCCAGTCTGCATCCATGTGCCACATCAGTCCCGGCAGCCAAAAGGTATCGTGCTCAATGAAAAGGAACATAAAATTCGGAAATTTCTCAAAGACACCCTCGCAGATGAGACTGACGGTGTGTGCCATGGCGATCTGCGGACGTGCCATACGCATCTCCAGATAGTATGAAGGGTATCCGGCGGCAGTTGGGGCATTGGCGATGCCGGAACCCTCTGCACCGAAGTGAACGCACATTGGCAAGCCATGTTCCTGAGCGGCTTCGTAGATCGGATGATAAAACCGATTACCGAAGGGCATACGCGCACCGGCGGGCATTATTACCTGAAAAACCGATGGATGTTCACCAAGTCGATGAATTTCTTCCGCAGCCTGTTGTGGATCCGTCGGAGCTATGGAAATAGATGCCTTGAAGCGGGAGTCTGCCTTAACCCAAGTTTCAAGTGTCCAGTCGTTGAAAGCGCGACACATCGCTGCACCATAATCGGAATTTGGATGGACCGCAGCACCGTAAACGGTAGAACCCGACAGCACAGCGATGTCAATTCCATGGACATCTAAGTGCTTTTCTCGTGCGAGGCCGATATTGCCACCGGGGTGTTCCTCTTGACCTTCCCACAATTCAGCACGGACTCCTCCGCGTGGCATGTTTGTGTACCCCACCCCCGGCATCATCGTCCCAAAGTCTTTAATATGTTCCACATAATGCCGAGGTAGGTAGGGGAACAGATCCTCCTGCTTCTTCGTCGAATGGTGTAAGTCACAGTCAATAATGTTGATTGCTTGTGTATCAATAGCAGATTGCTTTTGTGCGGTTTCCATAAAATCTCCTGCTGAAGCAAAATTTGGGTAACTGACATCAGTCCAGTTTTGCGCGACTTTGTTACCACTCACTGTCAAAAATCGCACCTTGTATCCAAATCTAATTCTTGGACTTACTATTGTGTAATCTGGTATAATTCCGCTAGCGTTGATTTGTTGCACATTAGAATTCTGTTTATAAATGATACCCTACAGAAGATACAGATTCAAGTACTGTAGACCATTACTTGCAAAGAAAAATAAAAAGAACCTTCCAGAATCAATCTATATTAGATAAAATGCTGATTGAAGAAGGAACATAGGGGGCAATTGATGAACGTTGCACAGCTGTTTGTGAAGTGTTTAGAAACCGAAGAAGTGGAGTATGTCTTTGGTGTGCCGGGGGAGGAAAACGCCCATTTCATGATGGCGTTAGAGGACTCTTCTATACCGTTTATTCTGACCCGCCATGAACAAGGTGCTGCTTTTATGGCTGATGTCTATGGCAGATTGACCGGTAGAGCCAGCGTGTGTCTTGGAACGTTGGGACCGGGGGCAACCAATCTGATGACCGGCGTTGCTGATGCCAACATGGATCGTGCACCAGTAGTTGTGGTCACCGGACAGGCTGACAGTCGGCGGCAGCACAAGGAAAGCCACCAAAACATGGATGTGGTAGGAATGTTCCAGCCGGTCACCAAGTGGGCAAGCCCCATCATTAATCCGGAAAATATTCCTGAAGTGGTTCGTAAGGCATTTAAGCTAGCTGAAACGGAGAAGCCGGGTGCCTGCCACATTGAACTCGCAGAAGATATTGCCTCCCAATCGACTAGTAATATCCCCATTCCGAGGCAGCGTCTCCGCCGTGCCGTGCCGGACGATAAAATTGTCGGTCAAGCCATGGATTTGATTCGTCAAGCGAAACGTCCGGTGATCCTGGCGGGCAATGGTGCTATCCGCAAGCGAGCAAGCAAACAGTTGCGCGAGTTTGCGGAAGCTACGAATATTGGTGTTATTAACACCTTTATGGGAAAAGGCGCAGTTTCTCGTCATGCTCCCTACAGTTTATTCACTATCGGTTTACAGGCGAAAGATCTCGTTGCTTGTGCCGTTGATGCTGCTGATTTGGTGATAACCTTGGGCTACGATTTAGTGGAATACCATCCCCGTCTGTGGAATCACGGGAGCCACAAGCAAATTGTGCACATCGACTTCTTGCCAGCAGAGGTAGACGAAGATTACCGCGTTGATGTTGAGGTTGTCGGAGATTTGGCGCACACCCTATGGATGCTCAATGAGCGCGTTAAAGCCAACCCTCTCCAATTCGACGGTCATCAGCACGAGACTATTCGAGAGGGGATGTTGGCTGAGTTTGCCAGGCACAAAGATGACGAGACAGTCGGAATCATCCGCCCGCAAAAGGCACTCTGGGATGTGCGCGAAGCGTTAGGTCCTCAGGACATTTTGCTGAGCGATGTGGGGGCACATAAAATGTGGGTTGCTCGCTATTACCAATGTGATGAGCCAAATACCTGCTTTATCTCCAACGGCTTCTGTTCTATGGGATTTGCGCTGCCGGGTGCCATCGCGGCAAAGATGGTGTTTCCAGAACGTCGTGTACTTGCTATCTGTGGGGACGGTGGTTTTTTGATGAATGTGCAGGAGATGGAGACCGCCAAACGTTTGGGGACGAACATAGTGGCTATGGTATGGGAGGATGGCGGTTACGGATTGATCTCTTGGAAACAGGACAACCAGTTCAATCGCCACACCAATCTTTCGTTCAGCAACCCGGACTTTGTTAAGTTAGCAGAATCCTTCGGTTGGGAGGGAATTCGGGTTGAGAACGCTGTGGACCTCGCTCCCGCTTTGGACAAGGCTTTTCAGACTGATAGCCCGGCACTTATTGTCATTCCAATTGATTACCGGGAAAATGCTCTGCTGACAGAGCGTTTGGGGAATATTGCTTGCCCGATATAACCGATTTGGCTCATGTTAAAAAAAGTGCAAAGGACAAAAAGCGTAAAACGTGATAGCTTTTTGTTCATTGGTTCATTAGTCCATTGGTTCATTAATAAACGAGTGGACTTATGAACTCAATCGGTTTCGGTTGCACCATTTCTTTATATGAGCCACCGATTTTAGGGTTGACGGAGTTTGTTGGTCATGGTATAGTGATTTTCCGTTCTGTCATGCAAACTGTTAGTTTGTCATCGTACAACTTTACACACAGAATCAATAGTTGGGAAGAATCAAAGCTGCCAATGCGAGATGAATACCAGTTTGACTATAGCAAAGCAAAGCCAAACCGTTTTGCTTCGCGGATTGGGCAAGACCAATTGATGATTGTTCTCGATCCGGATGTCGCCGCTGTCTTCAAAACTGCTGAATCTGTGAATACGGTATTGCGGGCGATCATCACTTCAATGCCAAAGATGGAAAAAGAGAGCAATTGAGTTTTGTACTCTACTTTATCAAAAATTCCTTTAGGGGTAAAACCCAAAGGTTTACCTTTGGGATACCCCCCTGCTTTAGCATTTTTTAATTTTGCAGTTAAAATATGATATGTTTGTCTTGGGTCTGGTGGGAGAGTTTGCCCCCTATCGCCCGATAGGATCTCTCGCGTGCTTGTGAAACAGGATATAAAGGACAAAGCCGACTCCGATGAAAACCTACAAGTTCAAGATGTATTCAAATCACGGTAATCGTGAGTTGCACAAGACCATAGACGGTCATGCTGATGTGTGGAATCACTGCGTTGCGCTTCAGCGTCGGTACTATTGCCTCTATGGCAAGTATATCAGCAAGTTTCGTCTGATAAATCATATATCTAAGCTGAAACGACTTGCTAAGTTTGCTCATTGGAATCAGCTACCCAGCCAATCCATTCAAGACGTGGCAACCCGTATCGACAAAGGGTATAAGGCGATGTTTGAAGCGCGTGCGAAAGGCAAGCCATGGGGAAGACCTCGTTTTAAGCCACGCGGCAAATACAAGTCATTCACACTGCTTCAAGCGGGTTGGCAATTGCTTACCAGTAACAAGATTCGTATTGGCAAGTGTGTCTACCAATACTTTAAGTCCCGTGATATTCGTGGCACTGCGAAACGTTGCACAATCAAACGGGACGCTATCGGCGATATATATATCTGTGTGCTGACTGACTATGAAGATGGAGACCTCAATCGAGTCATGACGGGTAAAATCGCAGGCTTCGATTTTGGTCTGAAACGGTATCTTACCGGTCATAACGGACACGATATAGAATCGCCACAGTTTTTTAAGCGCAGTATAAACGCTATCAAAGGTGCCAATCGTAACCATTGTCGAAAGAAGAAACAGAGTCGTAATAGAGAACGGGCTCGATTGGACTTAGCACGGAAGCACCGCAAGATAGCGAACCAACGAGAGGACTTCCACTGGAAACTTGCACACCAACTGACTGATGAATACGATGAGATACGGCTTGAGGACTTAAACCTACAGGGTATGAAAGCCCTCTGGGGGCGTAAGGTCAGTGACTTAGGGTTTGCCGATTTTATCAAAAAGTTGAAATACCTTGCAGCGAAAAAGGGTGTAAAAATCGTGTGCATTGATAAGTGGTATCCTTCCAGTAAAACTTGCTCGATTTGTGGTGCTGTCAATGAAGCGTTGAATCTGCGTGATAGAACTTGGCAGTGTAACGATTGTGGCACGGTACATGACCGAGACCGCAACGCTGCAACTAATATTTTTCGGGTTGGGGCGTCAACCCATGAAGGAGAGGACGTAAGTCCCGATTCGTCGGGCAATCCTTGTTGATAGCACAATTCGACTCCTATTGGCAAGGGACTCGTAAGAAGCCCAATCCTTTAGGTTTGGGAGTACGTCAACTAAGTCCACACAATCATACAACCACTTTTTGTTTGCTTATATAGCCGGAGGATGATATAGATGCACGTAGGCACACAGCAATTTAACACATCAGATAAAGATCTGGAATACTTGGCGAGGCACGGAGTTTTCAACAAGAATGAGAATTTTATCACATTCCACCGAGCGTACGGCTGGGATGTAAAGGAATTGAAAGAGAAGAAGGAGAAGTGTGCTAGATTCGGTATTAACATGGAGATGGTTGCAATTCCCCTTGCTCATCTGAACGTGAACGGGGGTGGCATCCCCAACTTCATGCTCGGCAACTATGAGGAAGGCGATAAGGAGATCGAGCTGGTCTGCAATATGATTAAGCAAGCAGCCGAAGCCGAGATACCAGCAATTAAGTACTTCCTTTGTGCATTGGAGAACCAACGCACGGAGAGCAAACCGCCCGGACGGGGAGGTTCTCAATACAGCACTTGGAATCTGGAGGAAGCGGACTCCACCACACCGAGATTTGACGAGCCGGTCACCGCCGAAATGAACTGGGCACGGATTACGTACTTCCTTGAGCGCGTTATCCCTGTGGCAACCGAGTACAAGATCCGAATGGCTTGCCACCCGTGTGATCCGTGGCTGCCACCCGGCTACAAAGGTGTCGATCGGGTGATGGGAGGATTCGACGGGTTCAAGCGTTTCATTGAGATCTGTCCTAGCCCCTATCACGGTGTCAACCTGTGTCTCGGTTGTATGGCAGAGAGCGTGACAGACCCCCGGAATGAGGTTCCCGACATCATCCGCTACTTTGGTTCTCGGAAGAAGATATTCCTCTGTCACTTCCGCAACATTATCGGTGCCCGCAACAAGTTTCAGGAGGTTTGGCCCGACGAAGGAGTGATGAATATGCGCTGGAACATGAAAGCCCTCAAAGAGGTCGAATATCCACACATGGTTGTTCCTGATCACGCACCGGGACATAAAGATCCGGAGAGCGGTCGTCAGGCATTCGCTTATGAGTTCGGCTACATCAAAGCGATGATGCAGGCGGTCATGGATGAGAATTAAAGCTCGTGTCTGTTTCACAAGCAGCAATCTACAGGAACAGGTGTGAACAAATGCAGGGGTTCAGCAGACGGAAATATGCCCAATAATCAGTTACTCCCTCACGGACGCAGTTGGGAAAAAGTCAAAGCCGAGATGGAAGCGGTACAAAAGGAGGACTCCTCTTGGTACAGCGAACGTATGTTCATCGGGGGGAGCTACTTTGGGGGCGATGATGTCGTGGAGGTGGCGAACGAAGCGTATCAGATGTATATCAATTATAACGCGCTCTACGCCACCAAGATATTTCCCAGCCTTGTCCGCTACGAGAGCGATATTGTTGGCGCGCTACTAGAGATGATGAACGCTCCGATGGGGGCGAGTGGTAGTATCACTACCGGCGGCACCGAGAGCTTGATAATGGCGGTAAAGACCGCGCACGCATGGGCTCACGATTATCGTCCAGAGGCGATCGCTCCCGAAATTGTAGTCCCTCACGCGGCGCATCCTGCCTTCGATAAGACGGCACATCTGATGGGCATTAAGGCTGTGCGTATAACCCAGAGCTCTGATTTTCGTGCGGATATTGAGGCGATGGAACGGACTATCAACGACAACACCATCATGCTCGCAGCGTCTGCTCCTTCCTACCCTTTTGGTGTTACTGACTCCATTTCCGAAATTGCTGCTCTCGCTGAGAGATACGGTTTGTGGCTGCATGTGGATGCCTGCCATGGCGGCTTTATCTTCCCTTTTGCACGCAAACTGGGTTATTCTATCCCCGACTACGATTTCGCGGTTCCCGGTGTCACATCAATCTCCGTGGATGTACATAAACTGGGCTATGCCAACAAGGGGGTGTCCGCCCTGCTATTGCGCGATGCCAGCTTGGAGATCTACCAGCGATATACCTTTGAGGATTGGCCCTCTGGTATGTATTCCACGCAGAACCTGATGGGCTCACGTTCCGGTGGTGGACTGGCCTCCGCTTGGGCGGTGCTGAACTACCTCGGCGAGGAGGGCTATCTTGAGCGTGTGGGCAAGATTCTCGATACCCGGGAACGATTCCTTGATGGTATTCGGGGAATCAACGGACTGGAGATTTGGGGTGAGCCAGAGGCATACCTTATAGCCTTCGGCTCCAACGTCTTCGACATCTTTGCGGTTGATGAGGGTATGGCAGAACGTGGTTGGCTGAGCAGTCGTCTGTTAGCCCCACCGGCCATCCACCTATTTTTAGATATGTCGCACGTGTCTATCATTGATGACTACCTACGCGATCTCGCTGAAGTTGTCAGGGCAGCGAGGTCTGGCAAGATTCAGAGCAGCGAGAGAGGTGCTTTGTACTCAAGATGATAGGTGGATTATAGTAGATTTCAGAATTAATGAGACACTCCAAACCGGTGCGGTCCGATAAATCGAGACCAGGGTTGCAAACCGCACCTACCGGGGGGCGGGGTGAAAGTGTCTATTTATTTTTAGAATTCACCATAATCTCTCACGTTGACAATGCCAAACGCAATAGAGGATATCACAGGAGGTATTAAAATCATGACACCCGAGGTAGCACTTGAGAAACGGAATCAGTTGACTAAGGATGGTTATTGCGTGATCGACGATATCTTGACCCAAGATTTTCTCGAAGAATTGCGCCAAACGTCGGACCGACTACTTGACGCTGTGGAGCATCCGCCACATTGGAAATATCAGGGGTCAGATCTTCACATCAGGGGAATTGATGAGTCGGCAATTGATCGACTCATCCACTGGCAACCCACACGCGATGCATTAAAGGAGATGGGCTTGGGTGATTTCAAGTCGACCGGCGGATTCATCATCTTGAGCAAACCGCCGGGCGGACCACCGCTCTACTGGCACCAAGATTGGATGGGTTGGAACGACCCAATCAGCACCGCACCGTGGCCCCAGTATCTATTTCTCTCCTACTACCTCATCGATACCACCCTTGAAAACGGTTGTTTTCGGATTATCCCCGGCACGCATTTGAAGCGTATCCCACTGCATAATCGGTTGGTGCAAGCACATGCACAGGGTGGATACTATGTAGAGGAGGACGATCCGTATATGTTCTGCGACCATCCCGACGCAATCGATCTGCCGGTAAAAGCGGGATCGCTCGTGGTTGCCGAAGGACGGGTGCTGCACGCGGCGCGGGGAAACCAGAGCGACCAACGGCGCACACTGTTGCTGGGTTGGCACACCCGTCCACCGACGACACCGGACTATTGGACCGGCGGCGTGCCTGAAGTCATTAAAAGCCGTGACCCTAACGCCCAATACGAAGCGACGCGAGAACCGAGCGAATATCTTGTCTGAATTGTGATAGACCGTTATTTTTGAACTGCAAATGAGGAGAATCGGACTATGAAACTCGGAATTGGTTTCGGTCAGGCTGCCCTGACAGAGGAGAATCTTCAGTACGCCAAACAGCTCGGCGTAAGTCACGTTATCATACACGGTCCGCGATTTGGAGAACGGGGTGTTCTGGAATTTATCGAATTACTACGAACCCGAAAATTCATCGAATCGCACGGGCTAGCGGTTGCAGGCATTGAAAATCTGCCGGCAGACCACTGGGACAAGGTCCTTCACGGTGCACCCGGGCGCGATGAACAGATCAAAAAGGTTTGTGAAACAGTTGAGAACATGGGGAGAGCAGGCATTCCAATTCTTGGCTACTATTTTAGTATTGCAGGGGTATGGGGACATTGGCGTGCCTACGACAGTGGTGGTGGACGCGGCGACGCCGGACTCAAGAGCTTCGATTACGATCTCGTAAAAGATGCACCCGTTGTAGAAACAGGGCGGGTGAGCGTTGAGGAGATGTGGGATCGGTTGGCTTACTTCCTGGAACGGGTTGTACCCGTTGCGGAAGATGCTGGTGTCAAATTGGCAGCACATCAGGATGATCCGCCGGCAGAGGAATTGCGCGGAACGGGACGACTCCTGACGAGCCACGAAGGGATGAAACGGTTGATTGAAACAGTGCCAAGTCCGAACAATGGGTTAGAATTTTGTCAAGGGACAGTCGCAGAGATGGGACCTGACCGGGCAATAGACGCAATCCGCTATTTCGGTGGGCAGGGCAAAATTTTCTACGTCCACTTCCGCAATGTACGGGGACAGTTTCCTAAGTTCGATGAGGTGTTCATCGACGAAGGGGATGTCGATATGTTTGAAGCCATGCGTGCTTACAAAGAGGTGGGCTTCGATGGCATCATTATTCCCGACCATGCACCCCGTGTAGCAGGTGATAGCGACCATCGACGGCAGGGTGTAACATTTGCGCTAGGATATATGAGAGCACTGATGCAGCTGGTCGAGAAACTACCATAGCGGACAACCGACAACCCACATCAGGAGAACTGTATGAATAAAATAAAGATTGCCCTTATCGGTGGCGGTGGCATGGCAAACGGCGTTCATTACCCCTCCCTCGCAGCATTTGACGATGTGGAACTGGTAGGCTTGTGCGATTTAATTCCATCAAAGCTGCAAGCGACAGCCGAGCGATTTCAAATCGAAAAGACCTTCACAGATTACAAACAGATGTTGGAAACAACAAGCCCAGATGCTGTGTACATCTTGATGCCGCCGCAGCATCTATTTGCCCCCGTCATTCATTGCCTATCACAAGGTCACCACGTTTTTATCGAAAAACCTCCCGGGCTGACGCTCCATCAGGTCCAGGAGATGGCACTTGCCGCTGAGAGACATAATTGCAAGACGATGGTTGGCTTCAATCGACGGTTTATTCCGCTCATGCGTCAAGTCAAGGCAATCGTCGAAGAAAAGGGACCTATCATCCAGTGTATGTCCACATTCCACAAAAATACCCCAGACGCACTATACTATGATGGAATCATTGATGTGCTAACCTGTGATGCAATCCATGCGGTTGATGCCCTCCGTTGGCTCGGAGGTGGAGAAGTCAAGGCTGTGGCAAGCGATATTAACAATTTCGGTTCGGATCGGGAGAACAGTTTCAATGCCATCGTAAAGTTTGACAGTGGGGCATCAGGATACCTTTGCACAAACTGGGCGGTCGGCGGACGAATCCATATCTTTGAGATGCACGCTTTCGGTGTCTCTGCGTATATTAACCCCGATGTGGGAGGCAGTGCCGTTATTCATAGCAGTGAGGGAGTTAAAGAGATTACAACTGTCGAAGCGGCTGGAACGGATGCCAATCACAAAGCTTACGGATTCTACGGCGAAAATCGCCATTTCGTGGATTGCATTCAGGAAAACCGACAGCCGGACACCTGCTTCGCAGATGCGGTCCAGACAATGGAACTGGTCCAGGAGATTTACCGGAATCGGATTAATTAAGGAATTTTGATAGAGCCAAACAAAAATGAATCTTGACAAGAAATACCGATAGCATTATAATGGGCTTGCAAGCATCTCAATAGGTCCTGGTAATCACAATTTTTGGGGAAAGGATTGTCCACGTGCCAAAGCGAAGAAGAAAAAAGAAAAGTCATGTACATGGCAGAAGGGTCAACCATTATCAGAAGGGGCAGATTCATTTCCAGCAGAAGGACTACGCAGCCGCAGTGAAGGCGTGGCGAGCGGCGATGAAAGTAAATGCTGAACCCGACCTTGCCAGCAAGTTAGCGGAGGCGCATTTTCGTTATGCACTCTCCCTGGACCGTGAACGTCAACTCACAACAGTTATATCAGAACTCCATCAGGCGATCCAACGTGCCCCCCATGTGGCGATTTACCACTATCACCTCGGCTTGGCTTATCATCGGAGAGGCCAACACAAAAGAGCTATCACTGCCTATGAACAAGCCCTGAAATTGGACCCTGACAATCAGCGATTTCAGAAACATTTGGAGTTTGCGCGTGCTGAATTGGGACAGGAGACACAAGAGCCATACACTCAAATTTTACAGCTGTTGCAACAAGAACAATACGCAGAAGTCTATGAACTGTTAAAGACGCATTCCTTGGGGAAAATTCATGGCTTAGTTGAAGGATTTACTTGTGCAATGCTCGGAAATTATGCGGCAGCCAAAAAGGCATTCAATCAGGGTCCCGCTTCTGAATATGTGATTCCCTACTATCTTGGTTTAATTTATACCCAAGAAGGCAAGTTTTCAAGTGCGATTAAGCACCTAGAGACTGCCATGAAAGAACCAATTCTTGAGGCTGTCTGCAAGCAACCCCTTCTTGGTGTGTATAAGCAACAAGCAATGCGGTATACAGAAGCCGGTGAACCGGGGAAGGCGAAACGACTTTGGAATAAGGTGGCGCGACTTGACCCGCAGGATCCAGCAGCAGACAATGTAGTGTTAGCAGCACTTGATGAGGGCTACCGCCAAGCTTCAGAAGGGAACTTCACTCAGGCAATGCGCTCATGGCGGCGTTTAATCAATCAAGGCATTCAGCATCCTGCGCTGCTTCAGAACTATGCAATTGCGTGTGATCGAACTGAACGTTATGAGGATGCGATCGAAACATGGGAGCAGCTTGCGGAGATGTGGGAAAAACAACTGCGGACAGCCCCAGACCCTAAGACCATGAAACGCAAGTTGGCGTTGGTTTATCGGCGTATCGGTGAAATTGCATGGAATCTAGATGATATATATATTGCAGAAACTGCCTATCAACGGGCTTCAAAGCATGCACCGGACGATTTGGAAATCCAATTGAAACTTGTTGATGTCTTGCTAGGGCAGGGAGATTTCGACAGGGTCTTCCGCCAACTTAGGCAGTTGCGGCATCGGTATCCGGATGATATTCGCATCCTAGAGTTTGAAGTGTCTGCCTACCTTGATGTTGGAGATCACGATAAAGTCCTTCGCAGCTGCCTTAATATCCTCAAGCTCGATTCAAAACATCAAAATGCCCTTGAACTCTTACACACGCTCGGGTGTGACCATGTCAGAGAATTTTTAGAAGAGGACAGACATCGTCAGGCTATGCGACTCTTGGAGAGTTTTATACAAGTGGATGCAACCTATCCACCTTTTTATATTCTTCTGGGCGGAATATACCTTGAGCAGGACAAGATAGCGGATGCAGAGCAGGTATTGGCTCAACGCATTGAACTAGAGGAGAATAAAACCCTCGCGCACGCGCAGGTTGGCAAAGTCTACATGGCGGCGGAATATTTTGAACGCGCAGCAGCGCACTTCAAGGAAGCCGGCGATCTGGAGGCTACAGACCCAGATGTTTTGTTGACGATAGGGATAGCGTATGTGCCACATGATACGGATAAGGCAAATCACTATTTAGATAAGCTAGTTGCTAGCGAACCAGATGATTCGGAAATATATGAGAAAATTATCAAAGAATTGCTGACGGAAGATCGGGTAAACTGTGCACAAACGATAGTAGATCGTGGACTGAAGGCGTATCCGGATTCGGTCCCGTTCATGATACACCATCTTGCGATTGCTATATTTACAGAAAACTTCGATCTGGCCCGGAAGATTGCGAAAAAGGCGCGGCAACTCGCTACCAAAACCGGAGCGTCTGAACTCCTAGAGACGATCTCGTCTATGGAAATGGCACTCTCAATCAGAGAAACGTTTGGAGGTTTTTTTAGTGAATACGAAAAATTCGATGATGAACCCTTTTGATGTATTGAGCGTGGATGAAGACGCATCTGATGCAGATGTCAAGAAAGCGTACTTTCAGATGGTGCGGCAGTTTACTCCGGAGAAACACGCGGAGCGATTCAAACAGATCCGGGAAGCGTATGATTTGTTGAAAGATCCGTCTCGGCGCTTAGAAGCTGAAGTGTTTAGTTTTACGAAGCCATCAAGTGCTTCTGACTTGGAAGGCGTTGAATTGCCTCCAATTCAATTAGATGGCGATGTTTTCTTAGCGTGGATGAAGCAAAACCTTACCGATTTAGAACGTACAGATTTCACGAGTGATTTTAATGAAGTTCTTTGAAAGATTACGCAAATTCTCTCAATATATAGAAATCACGCACACCCCGCCGCCTGATACCGTGGAACCTCCCCCTGAACTTGACAACATACTCCAGCCGGACCCCCTTCAAGATGCAATTGCCGATCTAAAGGAAGCGATGCAGAAACTTGGACGTGCCCAGTTGCGTGCAAACGCCCTCGCAGAATCAGAGCGTAAAGAAATTAAACAGATTTTGCAAGCGGTCACACCACCCTCAACAGTACCGCAGAAGGAGGCGTTGCAGGAGTTGTTGCTTGTAGTGGATAGACTAGAGGATATAGCACGCCTCAACAGCGACAATGATACGTGGGCTGATGGATTCCGTATGGTACATGAACGATTGTTACGTATTCTGGAGAAATGGGGGGTCATTCCAATCGAAAGTGTTGGACAACCATTCACGCCGCATCTACACCATGCTGTGGACGTGACCTATACGAATGAGGTCGCCGAAAACATTATTGTCACAGAACAGCGACGAGGCTATTTATGTGGCGAAGATGTGCTAAGATACGCTGAAGTCGTTGTGGCAAGAAAGAAGGACAATGTAGAATGAAACCAATTGTGGGCATTGATTTGGGAACAACCAATTCTGAAGCAGCGATTATTCGGGAGGGGCGCCCTTTTGTCATCTCGGATGCTGCTGGCGAAAAGATCATCCCGTCGTTTGTGGGACTCTCCCCGACCGGGGAGATGCTGGTTGGTGAGCCGGCACATAATCAGTATGTCGTTGCGCCGGAACGTACCATCAAATCAATTAAGCGCAAGATGGGCAGCGATGAGCGCGTAAGTTTGGCTGAACAAAGCTATACGCCCCAAGAGATTTCCGCCTTTATCTTGAAACGCCTCAAATCTATGGCTGAAGAATTCCTGGGAGAGACCATCGAACAAGCGGTAATCACCGTGCCTGCCTACTTCACTGATAAGCAGCGCCAGGCAACCAAGGATGCCGGCGAAATTGCTGGACTTGAGGTCGTTCGTATTATCAATGAACCAACGGCTGCTGCGCTTGCTTACGGGTTAGACCGTGAAGAAGATCAGTTCCTCATCGTATACGATCTTGGCGGTGGCACCTTTGACATTTCCGTTATCGAGATTAACTCCGGTGTTGTGGAGGTCCGCGCCAGTCGTGGCGATACAAAACTCGGGGGTGATGATTTTGACGCGGCAATAGTCAAGTATATTGCTGAAGATTTTCTGCAGCAGCACGGAGTTGATTTGCGCGAAGACCAACGGGCACTCGCACGGCTTACACGCGCAGCTGAACGTGCCAAAATTGAACTTTCTGACGCACCATTTGCTCAGATTCAAGAAGAGTTCATCGCAACCAAGGGGAGTAAACCGCTTCATCTCGAAATGGAACTTGAGCGCTCCCGTTTTGAAACACTCATCAATAACATGCTAGAGTCAACGATTGAGTGTATCCAACAAGCATTGGAAGATGCCTCACTCTCCGTTGATGAAATTAACAAGGTGCTGCTGGTAGGAGGTTCTACCCGAATCCCACTCGTTTCAAACATGATCGAAGATATTATGCAGATACAACCGCATTTGGAGATTGATCCCGACTTATGTGTCGCGATGGGTGCCGGCGCGCAAGCAGGGCTTATCGCCGGAGAACCGATTGACGCCGTATTGGTTGACGTTACACCGCATTCACTTGGGATTGAGACCGCCGAATGGCGGATGGGAATGCCGATTCCAGATCGATACAATGTGATAATTCGACGCAATACACCCATTCCTGTGTCAAAGTCGGAGGTTTACACCACGCTCTCGCCGGATCAGGAAGCTGTCGAAGTCAAGGTGTATCAGGGGGAGGAACCAACCGCCTCACACAATACGCTACTCGGAGAATTTCTCATGGACGGTGTCAAGAAGACAGCGCGTGGCCAGCCGGAGATCGTTGTGAACTTCGATTACGATATGAATGGGATTGTGTCTGTCTCTGCACAGGACAAACAAACCAAAAAGGAACAGAAGATCACAGTAACAGCGACTCCCGACCGTTTCACTGAAGATCAGAAAGCCGAGGCGGTTGAACGTGTTGGAGATGTAGAAGTCGTTTGGGATGCAATCCCGCCCAATTCTCATGAGGAGGCTGTCATCCTCTTGGAGCGAGCGGTGGAGATCGCTGCCGCGTTAGACGATGACGAGGAAAAAATGAGTCTACAGGAATCGATCACAGCACTGGAAACCGCTCTCAACGAGCAAAATGAGGAATCCATTGATGAATTACAGGAGGAACTTCTAGATCTATTGTATGAGTTAGAAGAATAATCCGGCCCCGATTGATTGGGATGCGAAAAGTCTGTTTAGCCCTTAATACTCATAACCAGCGATAACACAGGAGAACTAGAAAAAAATGTTTGCTTATATCGGAACTTACACGCAAGGGGATAGTGAAGGGATTTACGTTTACCGCCTAGACACCTCCTCTGGTGCTCTCGAATACGTCAGTGTAGCAACAGGTATTGATAATCCCTCCTTTTTAGACTTGCATCCCCATAAACCGTATCTCTACGCGATAAACGAAATTTCGGAGTCTGATGGACAGTCTGGCGGGGCTATCACCGCATTTTCTATCAATGAGGGGACTGGGGAGCTGACCCGCTTAAACCACCAATCGACGGTTGGTCCGGGACCTTGTCATTTGAGCGTTGATGCGACGGGGAAATTTGTGCTTGTGGCAAACTATGGCGGTGGAAGCGTCTGTATGCTACCTATACATGACGACGGGACGTTGGGGGAGGCAACTGACTTCATACAACACGAAGGTTTGAGTGTCGACCCGGCGCGGCAGCAGGGACCACATGCACATTCAATCGTGATTGATCCAGCCAATCGGTACGCCTTCACACCGGATCTGGGTCTTGATAAGGTCTTGATTTACAAGATTGACCTGACAAACGGGAAACTGATCCCGAATGACCCGCCGTGCGCGGAGGTCGCACCGGGAGGCGGCCCACGTCACTTCGATTTTCACCCTAGCCGAAAATATGCCTACGTCATCAACGAAATGGGCAATACCGTGACCGCTTTCGCCTACGATGAAGAGAGTGGAGCACTCACAGAGATCCAAACGATTCCAACGCTTCCCGACGATTTTGATGGTACAAGTCACACCGCCGATGTTCATGTTTCGCCATCGGGGAAGTTCCTCTACGGTTCCAACCGAGGCCATGACAGCATTGTAATTTTTGCGATCGATCAAAACACTGGCAAGCTCACTTATGTTGATCATGAGTCAACACAGGGTGAAACACCGCGTAATTTCGCCATTGATCCAACGGGCACCTTCCTATTTGCGGAAAACCAAGGGACAGATACCATCGTCACATTCAAGATTGATGCAGACACAGGAAAACTCACGGCGACAGGGCATGTGGCTAATGTGCCGATGCCTGTGTGTCTGAAGATGAGGGCTGCGTCCCAATAAACTTTGAGTACGAGAGGTAAAATTTCATGCACACGATTCCTACGGATACTGCTCAACCAACAGCTCACATTCCCATTGAGGACCCGCTTCAGGACAAACTTGTTAGTTTCGGTGGCGATGGCGAACCCAAATCGCCCCGTTCCATGCTTCAGACTTTAATTGAATTTGAGGAGGAGTTTGGGTTTGAAGCAGACAGTTATTCGCTAGGCGGCAATGTTCAACAGGTAGAGGAAAAGTTTGCAGAGATGCTAGGCAAGGAAGCAGCGGTGTTTATGCCGACCGGCACTCTCGCCAACCATCTCGCGGTTCGGATGCTCTGCGGAGATAACCCGCGCGCAATTGTACAGGAGCAGAGTCATCTATATCAAGACAGTGGCGACTGCGTTGCCCGTCTCAGTAATATCAACCTCCTGCCGTTGGCGAAAGACCGTCCCCATTTTACAGTCGAAGAACTAAAGCAAGTTGTCGAGGATTCGGAGCAGGGCCGGGTGCTGACCCCGGTTGGTGCCCTGATGATTGAAAGTCCCGTCCGCCGTCAGGATGGTAAGGTTGTGCCCTTCGATGAAATGCAGGCGATAACCGACTATTGCCGGGAGCGTGGGATTGGCACCCATCTCGATGGCGCACGCCTCTACATGATGTCGGGTGCAACAGGTATTTCTGCCAAGACCTACGCTTCGCTGTTTGATACCGTGTATGTGTCACTGTACAAATACTTTGGTGCTCCCTTCGGATCGGTATTGGTTGGAACTGCCGAATTCTGTGATGGGCTATACCATGACCGCCGTATGTTCGGGGGTGGTCTGGCCTCCGCCAATTTCTCGGCGGTGCTGGCGTTGAAGGGAGCGGAGGGATTTGAAGAACGTTTCAACACCGCCATAAAACGTGCCACAGAACTCTTTGACAAACTCAACACACTGGCGGGTATCCACGTTGGCCGTATTGAGAACGGCTCTAACATCTTCCCGATGGATTTGTCCCGGAATCTGGATTTAGATAAGTTTGTGAAAATCCTTCAAGAACAGTCGATATCCGTTTCTGTAGGTGATCCGGATACACGGCGGAGCACACTCAGGGTGAATACCACCATCTTGAGGCAGGATGTTGAGACATTGTTCGCTGCCTTTCGCTCTGCCCTCGAAGGCAGCCGGTTGTAATTGATTCTTCGCAGTCCGAAGGGGAAATCTATCATATCAAAGGTATACAGATGAGCGAAATTTACGAACTAACCGTCTGTCCATGGACACCCGGGAATCCACGGAATGATCACCAGCTTATCTTCCCGTTGAACGATGGTCGGCTGATGTTGGTTTGGTGTGAATACTACGCGGATAGCCCCTCACTTGTCATGTATGTACCATATAGCCACCGACGGCTAGGGGATAACATGCCGTGTCGCATCTCAGCGAAAATATCCACCGATGTTGGACGGAGTTGGAGCGACACGTTTACCCTGCAAGATAATATTGGCAAGATGAACGTGAAACATCCCAACCTGCTCCGACTCCCGTCAAATGAGATTCTATTCACCTATACCGTGCGTAACTCCGTCAGCGATTTAAGGATCTACATGAAACGCTCTAACGATGAGTGTGAAACGTGGAGCGACCCGATTCAAATTTCCTCGTTGTCCGGGATGAATTTCACCAACTGTGATCATATCCTTCAACTTCGCTCCGGTAGAATCCTACTCCCCGCACATCACGGCGCATTTCACGGCAGGGGAGATCACTATCAGGCACTTTGCTACTGCTCTGATGATGACGGTCACACATGGACACCGAGTGAGGTAAGGATGGACCTACCGAAACGGGGTGCCGAAGAACCTTCCATTGTGGAGTTGCAAGATGGCTCTCTCCTTGCTGTCATTAGGAATAGTCTAGGCGCAGTTTACAAGTCCTATTCCAACGATGGTGGGGAGCGTTGGACACCCCCTGAATCGACGGGATTGGCGGCACCGGCATCTCCGCCGTTGTTGAAGCAGATTCCCACCACAGGCGATCTGCTGCTCATCTGGAATCATAATGCTGACCTTGACCACCCCCATCAGGGGGACAGAAATCCGTTGACAGCAGCCATTTCCAGAGACGGAGGGCAGACGTGGGAAAATATCAAGGACATCGAAAACCACTTGGGATATGATAGTGCCTATGCCGCGGTGACCTTCGTTGGGAATGAAGCCCTTGTAACCTATTACACCCGCTCCGTAGCGACCTACGGCGAATCGGTCAAGCTGAGGATCTTTTCGATAGACTGGTTCTATCAGTAGAACGACCACAGGATACCTCTTGCCCTGGCGAGTTCCTCTGCAATTCTCATTGCACATCTCTATTATCGTTATGAATTTAGTATTGACGCCACAGTACGCTTTGGCGTACAATGCGTCGTTGAATCCGATAACTTATGTTGCCTTTCTGAAGGCTATTGAGTGTGGAAAATTGCAAAATAGTGCCGGTCTAATAGAGAAGTTTACAATGGATTTTGATAAAATAAACGCAGGTTGCTAGTTATGGAAAATGTCGCAAAACGAGAGCATGGGAACTGAATAGAGCCCGTTACCGCTCGCAGTGGATTGACAAATCCCCTGCACGTATCCGCATATGGCTCGGATATGGCTATCCAAGCTGAGCGAGCATGACGATTAGCAACTTAGGTTAAATAAGGAGATTATATATGCAAGCTATTGATGCAGTTGCACAAATTTTGAAAACTGAGGGCGTTGAGAATCTGTTCTGCTTTCCAGCGAACAGCCTGATTGACGCTTGTGCAAAGGTCGGCATCCGGCCGATTATGGCGCGAACAGAACGGACACTGATTAATATGGCGGATGGATTCAGCCGCATTTCTAACGGCGATCGTTTAGGAGTTGCGTGTGTCCAGTCCGGGCCCGGCAGCGAAAATGCGTTCGGTGGGCTCGCCCAAGCGTTTTCGGACTCTGTTCCAATCCTGATGCTACCGGGTGGGGTCGCCCGTCGTAGTCACGGCATTCCCACCCACTTTGAGGCGGTCCCAAACTACGGCGGTATCACAAAATGGGTCGCTCAAGTCAACTTTCCGGACCGAATCCCAGCCATGATGCGCCGCGCCTTTAGTCTGCTTCGCACAGGACATCCGGCACCGGTGATGCTCGAAATTCCGACCGATGTTGCCAGTGAAGATATCGCCGATGGCTTCGACTACAGACCGCCTGAGAAAATTAAACCCGCCGGCAATCCCAGCGACATTGCGGCATCGGTGAAAGCTTTGCTCTCTGCAGAATCTCCAATCCTCCATGCGGGACAGGGTGTCCTCTACGCCGATGGGACCGATGAACTAATCGAGTTTGCAGAATTGGTGGGTGTCCCTGTAATGACAACAATGGCGGGCAAGAGTGTGTTCCCTGAAAATCATCCGCTATCTCTCGGCTCCAGTGGCCATACCGGCACTGGAATGGTTAAGCATTTTCTGACAAAAGCGGATCTCGTCTTTGGGCTTGGGTGCAGCCTATCAACGTCGGTCATGTCCACACCGATTCCTGATGGGAAGGTGTTAGTCCATAACTCGATCGATGAACTCGATATCAACAAAGACTACGCCGCCGATTATGCGATTATCGGTGACGCGAAAATTGTCTTGGGTCAGCTGATTGATGAAGCGAAAAAGCAGTTAGGTGGAGGCGGACGTAGTAGCGATGCAGTCGCTGAAGAGGTCAAAACTGTGAAGGAGCAGTGGCTGGCGGAATGGATGCCGAAACTGACCTCGGATGAAGTACCTATCAACCCGTATCGCGTCGTTTGGGATCTGAACCAAGCAGTTGATCGGACGCAAACGATTGTCACGCACGATTCAGGGAACCCGCGCGATCAGACCCTCCCCTTCTATGAAGCGATTACCCCGCACGGCTACATCGGTTGGGGCAAATCCACACAGTTGGGATACGGACTTGGCTTGATCATGGGTGCAAAAATGGCTGCACCGGAAAAACTCGCTGTCAATATCATGGGAGACGCTGCTTTTGGTATGGCAGGAATGGACTTTGAAACCGCTGCACGGGAACGCATCCCCATCCTGACAATTATGTTCAACAACTCGGCACTTGGTGGCTACGAGAAACACATGCCCGTCGCAACCGAACGCTTCCAGACAAAGTTTATCTCCGGTGATTACGCGAAGGTTGCCGAAGGATTGGGCGGATACAGCGAAAAGGTCGAGAATCCGGCGGACATTATCCCCGCTATTCAGCGCGCCCAAAAAGAGACGGAGGCGGGCAAACCTGCTCTGCTTGAAATCATCACGCGCGAGGAGACCGACTTTTCACTCGGAATTTAGATGTCAGACGTGAGGAATATCTAACTAGGATCAAACCACTCCTCAAACCCCATCACCGAAGTTCGCAACAGAAAGGAGTCATTCATGGCAGACTATCAACCACTCGATTTGTCAACGTTATGCAACGCAGGACTAGACGTTTTAGGCGCGAATACGGATGCACCGATTGGCAAACAAGCCTTCCGTGGACTTCCATTTTTGGTAAACGCGGACAGTTCCAAATGTTTTATCGCACTTAATGACACTTCAGAAAGTGTGACGATTCCCATCAATCAATCCGCGCGCCGTATTATCATCGCACATCGACTGTTAGACTCTGACCTGATGGAGGGTGGAGCACTAGGGAAGCCTGTGGCAGATTATGTGTTCCGCCTAGCAGAAGGCGCGGAAATCCGTATCCCCATCCGTGAGCGATTTGAAATTGCTCATCTCTCCGAAGGTGGCTCGCCCTTTCACGCGCTCCCAGATCAGAATGATCAACTGATGCCGCGCTATGAGGGGAGTTGGGAGGATATGGGTCGGCGTCAGACCGAAGTATCGCGTGGCACGGCACGAGGCTACTATCTATGGGCTTGGGAGAATCCGCATCCAGACCGTGAGGTCGAATCACTGGAAATTGTTCCGAGCGGTCCCCATTTTATTATTGCTGGCGTTACACTTTCGCACCTCGACGAACATCCATTCGTCCGACAAGGGAAGCGTGAGGCGCGCCTGATCTTAACCGATCCTGAAGATGCTGAAAAACCGTTTGATCTCGACGTGGAGGTGGATCGAGGAATAGCAACTTATGTTCACCCGTTGCCCGAAGACTCAGCCGACGATTTCATCAACGATGATTTTGCAGGTTGGGGTGAAGCGCAGAATCCGAAGTCAAGTCCAGCCTATGTTGAGGTTGTTGCCATTCCGTCGGCAACGGTGACAGTAAAACAAGGTGAAGAAAACGTGGGTGAGGTCAAGTGGGGCGATGTCGAGGAGAAGAAGGTGGTCGAAACTCCACGGATGCGCGTGGAACTTTTGGATCGTGGACGGAATTGGGTTCACGTCAACGTCCTTGACGACGATACGGGCAAACCAGTTCCCTGCCGCGTTCACTTCCGCTCACCGGAAGGCATTCCCTATCAACCGTACGGACATCACAATCAGGTCAACTCTAACCTCGGTAGTTGGCATATTGACATCGGCGGTGATCTCCGGCTCGGACAAATCACTTATGCCTACATCGACGGTCGGTGTCAGGGCTGGTTACCGCGTGGTGAAGTCATCGTGGATATCGCACGGGGATTTGAATATGAACCGATACGTACACGCGTAAACATCGAACCGGGGCAACGCGAACTAACGTTGCGCCTCAAGCGATGGGTTCACATGAACGCGGATGGATGGTACAGCGGCGATTCGCACGTTCACTTCCTCTCGACACAGGGAAGTCACACGGAGTCACAAGGGGAAGACCTCAACATCGTGAACCTGCTCCCGTCGCAGTGGGGCAACCTCTTTACCAATACGGAAGACTTTACCGGCAAGCCGAGTATTTCGCAAGATGGGAATAACATTGTTTATGTCGGTCAGGAGAATCGACAGCACTTTCTGGGGCATCTCATCCTCTGGGGCCTTAAGGAACCGGTGATGCCGTGGTGCAGCGATGGTCCTGGTGAATCCGAACTCGGTGGAACGTTAGAAATCACGATGAGTGATTGGGCGGATCAGTGTCATGCACAGGGCGGTTCGGTTATTATTCCACATCTCCCGAACCCGAATGGTGAACCTGCAGCACTGATTGCCACCGGTCGCGTGGATGGTGTGGAGATGCTGCGTCATGCACCGTTTAATCACCTTGAATACTACCGTTACCTCAACTGCGGTTATCGCTTACCGCTAGTCGGCGGAACGGATAAGATGAGTAGCGATGTACCTGTCGGCATTTACCGCACCTACGCCTATCTACCGGATCAAGAATTCACCTACGATAATTGGTGCAAAAGTGTGTCACAGGGACGGACATTCCACAGCGGTGGTCCCATCATTAACCTCACCGTGGATGGGCACAATATCGGTGATACAATGCAGTTGTCGGGGGCTGGCACCGTGGAAGTCGAAGCGTGGGCGGAGAGTATTTTCCCGATTCACACGCTCGAAATCGTTCAAGCTGGGCGTGTGGTTGCTTCGACAGAAGATAGTAAAGGGACACGGCGATTAGAGTTGAAGGCACAGGTGAAAGTGGAGGGACACACCTGGATTGCCGCCCGATGTGGTGCGCCCAACTACACCAGCATCCCGCATCACGATGGCTGGGGACGGGGTATATTTGCCCACACTTCGCCGGTTTATGTCGCTTGTGGTGGAGAGTGGTGGATGTTCGATAAAGATGCTGCTCAGTATATGCTCACACTCATTGACGGCAACCTGACCTACATCCGTCAAACTGCTGCTCGGCACGAGCCCGGCACGGCGACTCATCATCACGGTGAAGATAATCATCTGACCTATCTAGAGCGGCCCTTCGTCGAAGCTCGTGCAGCGATTCACCGGCGGATGCATCAATTGGGGATAGCGCATTAATGAAGCGTGATGCGTAATACGTTTCTCCTTACGCAGCTATTAATGTCAAAACTATGGTGGATGCTAAAAATAAATAGACACTTTCGCCCCCCGGTAGGTGCGGTTTTCAACCACACCGAATAGGCGCAGTTAGAAACAGCGCCTACCAAACTGGAGAACGGTAGGTGCGTTTTTCAACCGCGCCTACCGTATGCTTCGAGGAAAATCGGGATTACCGATTTAAATACTTAGGACTTACGCAGTTCCTCTTAAAGTCCCCCTGACAAGGGGGATTTAGGGGGTTAAAAACACCGAAATACCTACTTTTTGAGCTAAATATGTCCCTTTTCTACTCAATTTGCGTAAGTCCTATACTTAAACCTCATACAGTATGCGCTACATATGTCAGATTGCCCGATGATCTTAGGATTTACTGAATTAGCAACATCAAAATGTCAACACGCCCTAGAAACAGTGGAGGTTTAGTCTATGACCAAACTAGCGTCGCGCGACTCCGATAAACCGGAAAATTTCAGTTTAACTGAGGAGCAGATTACACAGTTCAAACTCAACGGTTTTCTTGTGGTCGAAGATGTTCTATCTCCGGAGGAAGTGAAAACGCTTGCTACCCATACCGACCTTATAGCATCCGGCAAAGCGAAAAACATACCGGAGACGAGCATTCAACTCGAAAAGGTTTTCCGCGACGGTTCAAAGTCTGTCACGAATCAGGTCTTGTCGGTCCGTAAGCTATACAACCTTGCTGTCTACGACGAGGTGATGTGGGCACATGTCTGTAACCCCAAAGTCGTGAACATTATAGCAGCGCTATTGGGCACCGATGACATCAAGATGTACGGTGATCAGCTATTCATGAAAGCACCGGAGGGAGTGGGGACAGCGCAACATTGGCATCAAGATTCTGCCTCATGGCGCGACATCTTTCCGAAAGATCTGGTTAGCGCATGGACAGCCATTGACCACGCAACGATGGAGAACGGTTGCCTGAATTTTGTCCCCGGAACACATCGCTGGGGCATGATGCGTGGCGAGCAGTTGGCACCGTTTCTGGAGGACTTGGGAAATGACGAATGGCCGATTGTCCCTGTGCCGTTGAAGCCCGGCAGCATTAGCTTTCACCACAGTCTCACGTTACATCAAAGCGGCCCTAACAACTCGAACACGCGTCGCCGCGGCTACGCTGTACACTACATGCGTGCAACCTCTCGGAAAGATGAATCGGTCACCGACGCGCCGAAGATGCCTCCCTTCAAGCAGGTGCGAGGGAGAGCCTGGCCGGGGCGTGTGTGAGGGCTGAGAGAAACATGTCAAATCGGCAACGACTGGTGATAACAGTTTTTCTATTGCTTGCGAGTTCTACCTTTGGATGTGCAATCTCGGTGGCTCTGGCAAATCCTCCGCATCTTATCTCTGCAACTCCACTGTCGCAAACTGCCATTCAGTTGCGATTTGACCAAACGCTAGACCCTGAATCAGCAGAGAATGTGTCAAATTATCGAATCGAGCCACGGATTGAGGTTGAATGGGTAACCCTCGATTCACGAATGAATATTGTACAACTGTACACCACTCTACTCGAAATTAACAAAAGATATACCTTGAGAATTGAGGGGGTAACCGACACAAAGCAAGAGACGTTTATTACCCTGCCGGAGACGATGGAGATAACCTTCGGTGAAGGTCAAGAGGTGACGTTTTCAAGCGGCTCGCGAGATACTACCTTGATCATTCATCCGGAAAAGAAGGAGAGAAACTATAACGCTGGTGGGGAAGAATTTCTGCTGTGTACACCGATCGGCGGTGTCTTCTTTGTCGCTTTTGATATCATGGAGGCGTTTGAGGAAATCGGTATTACACGAGAATCTAGTATCTTGGATGCGTCAATCAGTCTTTATGTAGAGTCAGTCGGCAATAATTCTCTCCAGCAGGTCATTCTTCGGCGTGTTTTACTCCCTTGGCATGAAGGCGTGCAAAAATCACAGCCTGCGAAAGAGAACGAACTTACCTATAACAGTGCGATGCACCAAAGTTTTCCGTGGAATAAACCCCCGGCGCAAGCGATGTTGGAAGGGGTTAACGGCGAACACCCAAGCGATTACAACGGTTCGGAGGATGTCGCGTATCGAATTGATGGATTGACCGAAATCGGAGCAGCCGAAAGGCGATATGCCTGGAGTGGGACTCCGGTGACAGAAGCCGCCCGTTTTTGGCTGGCTAACCCCGATTATAGCTACGGCTACCTGTTTGCGCTGCGGGATGGTACGGCATCGGTCCGTTTCTCCTCGAAAGAGCATTCCGACGAGAGGCTCCGGCCTGTCCTAACGATTCGATATCGGACACAGGTAGAAAATAACGAGTAACACGCCAGCGGAATACCGCTTATATTGTCAAATGAGATTTTAGATGAGATAATGTCCGCTCGGATGCCCCCAAATTTTCCTCAATGACCTGTTTTCCGATTTGCCCCATTCGAGTCCGTTTTGCCGTATCGGAGAGCAGCGATGTGAGCACTTCTACCATCTCTTCGGCGTTATTAACCAGTTGAGCCGCTCCCCGCGCCTTCAGAATACCTGCCTCATAGGCGTTATGAATTGTGGGACCGAATAGAATCGGTTTTGCCATCGCCGCCGGCTCCATCACGTTATGAACACTCCCGTGGAAACTCCCGCCGACGAAAGCAACATCCCCCAACTGATACAGTTGTGCTAATAAACCAACGATGTCAATCACAACGACATCAATCTCGCCCAGATCAATCCCTTCCTGTAACTCTGAAAAACGGATTCGTGAAACTCCCAGACGGTCAAGTTGGGCTTGAATTTCGCCAATCCGTTCCGCTGTTGGCTCATGGGGAACGAGGATTAAATGCGGTAGGTCATTGCCATCGGGGTTATGTGATCCGTTTTCACGTAAGCGGTGATAGGCTTCAAGCACTACCCGTTCCTCCTCCAAATAGGTACTTCCTGCAATCAAGATTGGGCGCGCTAAGGTCGATTGACCCGGAAAAAATTCGGTCTCCCCATTGATAGCAACTGCGCGTTGATAGACGCGATCAAAGCGGGTATCTCCTGTTACCTCTATATGTGCGGACGGTGGACAGATCAGGCGAAACCGTTGTGCATCGTCCTCCGAAATCACACAATGCACCGAAATACATCGATGGACATCCCTGAAAAAAGGGCGCGCAAAGGAGGTTAACCGTTTGGATTCTGGATGTAGCGTTCCTGCGATTAGCGCAATAGGAACTCCACGCTTAGCGGTGCACCAAACAAGGTTGGGCCATATGTCAAACTTGGAGAAGATGAGTAGAGAGGGGTTAATGATCTGAAAGAGACGTTCTGCGTTTCGGGCGGTATCCAACGGAAGATAGATAGCGGCATCGTGGTGGGGATAGTTTGTGACATTGGAATGGACGGACGGCGAGAAGTAAGTTAGAACGATACGCGCCTCATCTTTGAGGGCTTCGATGAGCGGCTTGGCTTGCTCAAATTCTCCAACGGAGGTGAAATGAAACCACGCCGTTTGGTTCAGCAATCGTGCTGAATTCAGTTGTTTTGTGATTGAATCGAAAACGCTTCGCCGCCCGGCAAGCCCTTCTCGAATCTTGGGACTAAACCGAGCAGCAGTGTAAAACCCAACGGTCAGCGCGGGAATTACAAGGGCATTATAGAGCGTTTTCCAGAGCATGGTATTCAGCGGCAGGCTTAAATCGCAGTGAGAATTTTGTCTCTAAGCGTATCTTTGGGATGTGCGCCGACGATTTGCTCGGCAACGTCTCCTTCCTTAATAACTAGGAGTGTGGGGATACTACGAATGCCGTATTTCATTGCGGTCTCGCGGTTGTCATCTACATTCAGTTTGCCTACCTTGAATGTGCCGGCATACTCATCAGCAAGTTGTTCAAGCGATGGGGCAATCATTTTGCAGGGACCGCACCATTCCGCCCAAAAATCAACCACAATTGGCGTATCAGAATTCAAAACAGTGTCTTCAAAGTTATCATCGGTGATTTCTAAAACATTTTCAGCCATGAGTTATCTCCTTGCGAACATGGTAGTTAAAAAACATTGGCTCATGTAAAAAGAAAGTGCAAAATGCGAAATAAAATCGTAGGGGCGGAGAGACCCAACCCCTACAAAAACTCGGTTGCTGTTGAACGCTTTCCTAACATGAGCCAAAACATTAATATGAGGGATATGCCTGAATACAGTTCACATAATCAGCCAAACGCTGTATCTTGCCATGACACACGCCAAAATAAATGTTTGTCGTGTGTTTACCTACATTTATTCGGGAATCCGAGAAAGCGTTTGTCCAATTTGATACCATCTGTAATCAATGTCTTCACCATTTATCCACTCTCCCCGTCGTTTTAAGCCCTCTATGTGCCAATAAAAATTGTCCCCCGCCGACTTTACAATCGCATTGAGACACTCTCGAATTGTTGCATCTTTTAGATGGACTGAGATTTTTTTCGTGCCCACATGATCTCGTCCGATAACAAGATGAACCCATGACAATCCATACGTCCCAGTTAACGTCCGTCCGAATGGATGTCCATTAGACAATAAATGTAACAGTTCGACATTTTCAACATCCAACTCGGGAATAATAGCATTAAGTATTGAATTGCTATACTCGTTATCTTTATCCCCTCGTGGGAAAACATTAATCACGCCATTTGGCATGATCTTCCATTGGAGTGCCTTGTCTAGCCCAACAACCTCGTCTATTAACGTCCGATAGGAGATATTTTGGAATGATACATTATACTTGGGGAGATTCACGATCGAGTTCTCAATATACCCGCGGTGATCACGAATCCATTCGACCTTATCTTCGCCAAATTCGACGCCTTCAAAGCATATAGGAATGTGGTCTCCAGAGATATCCGCAATAAGACTACTAATTATCATGTCATTGAACTCAATCTTCTCAACCTGCTCGTCTAACCAAGATTCAATTGGCTCTAACCGGGCTTCTGGTTCGGAACCTCCTTCAGCCGCTTGAGCACCGGATCCGCAGAGCGCAAATACACAGATAACAATCAATATCAAACCGCTTTTGCTTCTTTGTTTTTTTACCAATGCTTTCATCTGAAACTTCTTCTTGTCCTATCTCAACACGGTTAAATGATGGCTGGCCATCATTCCCTGAGAAAACAAGCGAACCTGAGTTTTTCCGAATAATGACCTGCTCTCTGTTCAATAAACAGGATCTAAAGCCCGACTTGAGTTCGGGATATAGTCATCGAATTAGCACCCGCTTCAGAAATAGTGAAAGTCGCGCGGGATGTTACACAAAATTCGTCTCCACTCTGGAGTATAATCGGTATATCTATTGTAAAAACAGTATTATACTGATTCACGTTGAAGCATATCATGAATCTATCAAAACCGTATGTATTATCGGCTTGAACAATCCATTTCCCCGGCGTAACTTTATTTTAAGGGCTTAATTATTTGACCGTTTTTTCGCCATATAGCATTATCTATATCTTCCTTAACCCGTTCCTGATAGAGACTGAGATTCGATAGACCCGCTACCGACACCTCAACTTCAAAATCATTTCCTTTTCCATACAGGTTTGGAGCACAAGCTATATCACCCCCATAAATACGACTCGTTTCCTGGTTATGATGGACGACCTCTATGGCGTATGTATCGACTGGGTTGAACGGTGATTCAAAGTCACCATCATTCGCATAGGTCGGCTTATCATTCAATAACAATTTTATCGTTCCAGATCCAGGAGTGACTCCTGAGGACCAGTACCCCACGCTTCCCGCATTGTCTGTTAGAGATCCTTGTCCAGTTTCCCTCCATGTAATTCCAGAAGCATTATTTTCAATGGTATCAAAAACGATTGTTGAGGGTGTTTCTTTGTCTTCATCCTGCCAATTAATGGCATTCAGTTGTATATTGTTTTTCCCAACAGAGACGTAATGTACTGCCCCCGTTCCTCCCGTAACTATCCAGTTAAAGCCCCTGCTGGTTTGATTCGTGACTTCTATTTCACCTTCGGGAACTTTGTAAGGTTGATAACTCTGAGGTGCCATTGGAGGGGTTGGGGATTCAGTTTGAATCTACAGCACTCCTCCAGGTTGTTCTTGGGCAAAAGTACCAATTGACAACAGCAGCAGAAAAGTGTATGCAATTAACATAAGAATCGCAATCCACTTGTATTGTTTCATGATATATGCTTTCCTTTCTTATTTCAAGATCAACATTCTTCGCGCACCAAAAAAGCTTTCAGTCGGAAAATGATAGAAATAGAGGCCGCTGGATACCCTACTTGTCTGTGTTGCGACCTCAAGTTTTATGGCGTGGATTTATGCGAATTTTAAGCAAGATAAATAAGGTGCAATCACCTATACTTCTTCCAAATTTAGGGAATTCTAACAGCTTTCCAGATTCATGTCAAATAATTTGCGTCTTTCTAGGGCCATTTAATTCTTCCATATTATTGTCTGAATCACGGATAAACACGGATTGAAGGATTACATGGATAAAAGATATCCATGACAACTGGCATAAGAATGCCCAATCAATTGCGCTCCTACCAGCGGTGGGGCAAGATGCCCCGCCTACGATATAGGGTGTAATCTTTCGTCTACCCGCCAAAATGGGTCAAAAAACAGAAACCTAAATAGCCCTACCATCAATTTGCGTCCGGCGTTGCTCGTAAATCGTCCACCGTCTTTTTGAGATTTTCAGCGATTTCCTTTTGTACGAGAAAAACTGTATCCGGTGCATTCTGCAAGCGTCCGTAGCGATGTTCCTGATCAGCGAGTTTTCCGATTTGCAGCAGGTGCTCTGTTCGATCTTTCAGTGTGACGACGAGTCGAATTTCCGGCGCATCAAATCCTGTCGTTGTTATGGAGGGTGACACCCCTAAAAACGATTCGACTGTCAACCGGTTTACCTGCTGGATGAGGCGGCGGATCGCTCCATTTTCTGCTTGTTCTTGCACTGGATGGGTGAGTCGCCAATTCGTTCCCTGTTTTTGACAGGTCAGGTTGACATCGCCGTGCTGCAAGACAATTTTAGCAGCAGCATCACCATCAAAATCGAGGATCTGTTTGGTTCGGAGTCCTGCAACTCCCATCCCAACAAGGTCGAGGAGCCCTTTCTTGACCAGAAAGACAGGTTCGGAGTTTTGGGCTTTAACATAAATATTCTCGCCTTTCATCTTTCCTACAAGCAGGACAGCAGGCTCGGTATTGGGCACCATGAACGAAGCCTCAACTAAAGGCGAGTCCAAACCGTAAGGGTGAAGGTTCTTCGGTTGATCATCGACAAACGCAACAGCCCTCAAGGCATCCACGCCAAACAGGAGATCATCAACTGCTGCTTCGTCTGCTTTTAGCGCAACCGGTGCAGTGATTTCCCATTCACCGTCCACGCTTTTCTGACATTCGATCTTGCTTTCTCCTTGACGAATTACAAACCGATGGGTGGCTGTGCGCTGGAAATCAATAACCCGCTTATCGCGGAGATCGAAAACGGTTCTATTCAATTTCGTGTAGATCTCTCTGTTGACTGCGTAAACGGCGCGGTGGTCTGGACGTGTGACATAAATCCGTCCGGGTGTCTCGGCATCGCTACCAATCTGTAGTTCTTGTGTTGGACCATCAACCGTGGATTGGATTGTGACGGTAATTCTCGGTTGCGAAAGCCTGTAGTCGGCAGGATCATATTCACCATCTGCTTCAAAGACGACTACCCTCAGGCTACCAAGTGCAGATACGATCTCTTCAATCACTCTGTCGTCGGATTTTGCCTTCACCGGTTGAATCATTTTCCAGCCATCCGTGTCTCCTGTTACATCAGGATCTGAATTGACCTGTTTCTCACAATAAATATCGGACTGTCCCGCGACTTGCAGACGGAGTGTTCTGACTTCAGCCGATGAAAATTTGAAAACGCTGCGATTTCTGAGATCTGAGGGCGATTTTGTAAAATCATCAAGTGCACTTGATTCGATCAGAAAGATGTGGGATTCAGATTGCTCCTTCGTGTAGACAGAATAGTTGACAGTCCTATCACCAATGAGGAAGGTTTTGGCTGGAGTTTCTCCCGCTGTCCACAACTCGATTTGGATATTGGGTGGCTGTAGTCCGTATTGCGTCAAATCTTCCGCTTCAAGCGTCTGCTTGACCTTCTTTTCCAATAGATCTTGCAGCATCTCATTAATCTTTGGTGGATCAGCATCAGCGGTAAAGGGTTCCCTCAATTGCCAGATACCGTCGCCGTTTTTCGCCAACGTTAGGGGTTGATACGATTCGTCCTTGAACGACAAACGAATCTGCCGGATCTTATCTTTACTAAGCGTGTAAACCTCGCGAATCTTTTGCTGATCTGCCTTCGACTGCTCTGCATCGGGAGATGGTCGTCCAAAAAAGAAGTATGCACCACCAAGTAGGACAAATACGACAAGGATAATCAGTGTTGTTTTGAAATTCATATATGAGTCACCTCCTATATTACCTGTGTGCCATTCTACCATCCAATCTATGACAAGCTAAACGTTCTCTTTTGGCAGTTGGTAACAGGCGACTTTCGTCTTTTCGCGTGTGTAGTAACCGCATCAGATAAACAGACTACTTTGCAACAATGACCGTGCCGGTATCAAAGCTCTCGCCCACTTGGATTTGGTAAACGTAAACACCGCTTTCAACGAAATTGCCAACTTCATCCTTGCCATCCCATTCCAAATCACGCACCCCCGGATCTGCGGACTTTAATTCCCTGATAAGTACACCGTTGATGTCAAAAATAAGGACGCTAAACTCGCCCTCAACGCCTTCGATAGCGCGGGCGGGAAATACAACGCGATTAAAATCGGGGTTGTTCGAGAGCGGGGTGAACGGATTCGGAAACGGTTTGCCGAGGATGTGCAGAACTTGGGAAATTTGTTCCGATCGATTGTTCACTTCATCCACCGCTTCAATAGCGTAGGTAAAAACGCCAACTCCGAGTCTGCGCTCATCCAAAAACGCATTGGCTGCCTCTACGGAAATTTCTACATCTCTTCCTTCTTGGTTTATTAAAGGTGTGAGTCGTTTTCCAAACTTACCGAAGAAAAGTCTATACTTGACCACATCTGGGGTCGGGCTAGCGGTCCAACTCACGTTGATTACATCGTCAGATTCAACAACAGCAAGGTTTTCAGGGGGCTGAGGTGGAGCGGTATCCGGTAGAACTTCGACGGTGACAGTATCGGAACGTTCAGATCTCAGTAGCGGTGTTTTATAGGCTTCTATTGCGTAATGGTGCGTTCCCGGTGCGACATTCACATCTATATACATTTCAGTATTCCGACTTGAATCGAGCTCGACTTTGATGTCAATTCGTGGTGCATCGTTGCGATAGATAAAGTAGCCAATCACATCTGGATTATCGGATTTCTGCCAAATCAGAGTGACATCGTTTTCACCATGTGCATCCCTTATAACTCTGAACCTGTCGACCGGGGCGGGAGGCACGTTGGGGATGATTTGCAAGGTGAAGTCGTCGTTATTCAATCTGCCATCTGTGTTGCCCGGTTGAATGAATCCGCCAATCGGTACATCGTCTAAATTTCTGAGACGTGCTCTAAAAGTAACTTCTTCAGCGGTAGTATCTTCTGCAAGCGTGGGATTCGGTGCTTTACCATCGAACACAATCTCATTGAGGGTATTCTCAAGATCTGTGATCGGTTCGTCTAAACGAACGTGTAACCGATTCCCTGCGGGCTCTGGAACGGCACCGATCTGTTGACCGTCACGAGAAAAGGATCTAAAATTTGATGGTTCAACAACGAATCCGGCTGGCAGTATAATTTCAATTGTCTTGATGTCTTCATCAACCGGTTTGGCGAGCGAGCGATCGATCCTTAGGGTGACGATCAGCGTCACAGTTGAGCCTGCGGGAACAAGGCCTTGGTCGTCGTCTTTAACGTTGATTTCGCCGATTGAGGTGACTGCTGCGTGACCACTAACTGCAAAACACGCCACAAAAAGTGCAATTAATTTAGCGAGAAGATGAGGTTGTCTTTTCTCGTTCATTCAAACGTAAGATTCAAGGAAAACCGTTGAGTTGTGTTGTCCGCTAGCACGCCTGTGATCATCTGAAAAGCGTAATCTAGTTGGAGTCGAAGTGCAGCGACTGGCAGTTTCACACTGCCGCCGAGTGCAATACCGGTCGCACTATTGACACCGCTTTTTAGTGAATAGCCCGCACGGACACCAATCATTCTGTTGAGCCACAATTCGGCACCGGCGTGAATCTGTCGATCTCCATCTCGAAAGCCAATTTCAAAAAGACCTAAGCCCGACTTGAGCACTTCCCGCAGCACTTCCTGCTTGGTAGTAGCAGCAATTGTGGTGAGGCGATACGTTAAGCCAACACGAATGTTTTGTGGGATAAGATCCTCCCCTGTCTCAGAGATACTGATATTAGCGGGGAATAAGTTTTCTGCTGAGAATCCAAGCGTCAAGCTATCTATTGGATTTGCCATCATACCCAGATCGAAAGAGAAGTCAGCAGCGGCGGTATGGGCGAAAAATTGAGAGTTGTTGTTAAGATGCGCGGTAACGGATTCGTTATTTTCGTAAAAACGGGTACTAAAGGATTTCAGATTCAAACCGAATGCGAACTTCTGTAAGAAGGTTTTTCCATAGGATACAGTAATGGTCTGTTCTTTATAAATCTCCGAGTCTTCGTTCAGGATACCGATGCTTGCACCAAACGAACCTACAGATCGCAGCGGCAAGATTCCACCGATATGGTTATAATTGATGAGCCCTCTGAACCGCTGTGCTGTTGTCATGCTGAGGCGAGCAGTGCTAATATAGCCAAGTCCAGCAGCGTTGTAGCTCGCTGCATTGCCATCATCAGCTAGTGCCACGAACGCGCCCCCCATTCCGAGCGGTCGTGCACCTACACCGATATCATTAAATGCAGCAACAGCACCTCCTGTACACAAGATCAGCAGTCCGATTGCACTGATAGCGATTCGCACCTTATCTTCCCCCTGAGATCTTTCGTTGCTGAATAGAGATAAATTCTTCGCTTTTTTAATCTGTATTGAATCTTCAGGGGAAGGTCTCCAGTCACTTAGTGTTAGGATTGGGCGTAACAATCCATGACTACAAAAAAACGGGGCATCTGCTTGGACACCCTGCTTCAAATTTATAGTAGATTTTAGAATTAATGAGACACTCCAAATCGGCGCAGTTGAAAACAGCACCTACCGAACATGGGGAGCAAAAGTGTGTATTTATTTTTTGAATTCACTATAAATGCTTCTCAGTCCTCAAATAATCGTTCAATTGCGTTGAAGTTTCATGCCGGTGGCGACCATACGTCCAGCGCGTTCCGCTGCGGTTTCGATGAGTGTCGTTGCGTTTTCAATCGCCGTTTCTAGAGCCATCGGTTCGGGGACAATATCAATCATTGCATCGATTCCCGCATCGTAGACACCATCAGAATTATCAGCAATACTGCCGGCGATTGCAATCACAGGGATGTTATGTGTCTTTGCAACCTTCGCAACACCAACTGGTGTTTTGCCAAAAACTGTTTGAAAGTTAATCTGTCCTTCACCTGTGATAACGAGATCTGCACCTACGAACCGTTTACTCAATTGAGTCGCCTCGGTGACGATGTCGATACCCGATTTTAGCGATGCATCTAGAAAAGCCATCAAGCCTGCACCTAGCCCGCCGGCGGCACCTGCACCGGGGACGTTCCCTACAGATTTACTGAGGTCTCGCTGCACGATCTTGTCAAAATGTGTTAAATTCGCATCCAGCGCCTTGATCATTTCAGGAGTCGCGCCTTTTTGAGGTCCATAGACATGCGAGGCACCCTGTTTGCCTGTAAGCGGGTTGTTGACATCACAGGCGACAACGGTTTCCGTTTCAGTGACGCGCGGATCCAGTCCGGAAAGGTCGATTGAACTAAGTGCTGCTAGAGAACCACCCCCCGGCGCTATCTGTTCACCACTTGCGGTGAGCAGCTTTGCACCAAGGGCTTGTGCCATCCCGGCACCGCCATCGTTTGTCGCACTGCCGCCGATTCCAATGATCAATTTTCGACATCCTTGCGTTAGGGCAGCTCGAATAAGCTCTCCTGTGCCGTAGGTTGTTGTGATACGTGGGTCCCGTTTATCAGGAGGAACAAGTGTTAAGCCGGAAGCTGCCGCCATCTCAATAACCGCCGTGATTCCATCGCCGAGCACCCCATATTCAGCTTCGATCGAGTTGCCAAGTGGATCCAGCACCTGTGCACTTAAAATTTCTCCCCCAGTTGCATCGACAAGAGATTGCACCGTGCCCTCGCCTCCGTCTGCCATTGGTACTTTTTCAATAGCCACATCAGGGAACACACGGCGTAATCCAATCTCCATTGCTTCTGCTACTTGCAATGCGGTCAGGCTGCCTTTGAACGAATCAGGGGCAATAACGATTTTCATTGTGTACTCCGGGCGTACTGCGTAAAATAGAATATACGCAAATACAGGCATTAACTCATTTACTTACGAATTCACCCTTTATCGTATCATGGGAAACGAACAGTGTCAAGCATGGGGTATCGGTGATTTCTATATTGCAAATTAGGATATTAATAGGTACGATATGCACACTATTGATAGAAATACAGAAGAAGAGCAAAAAAACATCATCTACTTCGATTTGGAAACACAGAAATCTGCCCAAGAAGTTGGCGGCTGGTCATATATTGACCGGATGAAACTTGCGATCGCTGTGACGTTTAGTACCGCCGATTGGCAATACACAACTTTTCAGGAGGCAGACGTTGGGCGACTGATAAATCAGCTCACAAAGGCCGACCTCATCGTTGGATTCAATCTCAAGAGTTTTGATTACGTTGTCCTCCGTCCATATACACGGGTAAACTTGTGGCAGCTGCCAACTTTTGACATGTTAGAACACGTCAGGCGTGCACTAGGATTTCGCCTCAGTCTTGATGCACTTGCGAAGGAGACGTTACGAGAGTCCAAGTCAGCGGACGGGTTGCAGTCCCTACGATGGTGGAAAGCGGGTAAAGTCGATTTGGTTGCAGAATACTGTCGCAAGGATGTCGAGATTACAAGGCGATTGCACGAGTATGCCTGTCAACATGGGCACCTTCTGTTTCGTGGGCGGGATGGCAGAGTTCGGCGTGTGAATACAACGGCTTGGTGAATTGATGTAATACCCTACAACATTGAGTGACGCAAGTTGCCACTTGTCACATCGTTAGGGATAGAGAAGGGGTATGTAACCTGTTCTCATAAATCGTTTCGCTCCTAATCTGATTTTGAAACCCCTAAGCGTTAGAACCTTCAATCGACAATCTGCAACTGTTTCCAACGATCGTAGTAAAGCTGAATCTTCTCAGGCAGAGCATCCCGGACGTTCTCTGCCAACCGCCACCTGAAGCGTTCATCTAAGGTTTCAGGTAGATCGTCCGCTTGGTGTTTGACTAAACAGCCACACAAGGTAAGACGCTCCTCCATCTCCGCCGGCATGACTCCCCGGTGGATGGTGTTACCATTCCAGAAGATAGTCTGTCCTCGCTTCAGCTTTATCTGTTTCGCCCCCGGAATCTCACCAACCCCTTTGTTGCTGATCAGTACCTCGCGCTCATGGTCAGTGCGGTAGCGACGCTGACTGCCCGGCACAATCCACAGACACGGATCATCCACCAATGCTGTATGCCACTTCAGCAGGTTTTTACGATAGCGACCGAGGATTTCCATCTCCACCTCATAGCTGCCATCACGTTCTTCCGCACCGAAGTCTCGGTGCCAGCCACATTGGTAGCTGCTACCCTTGATGGCAAATACAGTTACCCAGCCTAGGCGTAACTCCTCGCCCAGAAGGGGGTGCACATAGCGTTTGACCGGTTCAGAAGCTAGATATTCCGCGAAAATCGGTTCGCCAAATTCAGGTGCCATAACCCCCATGATAACAACCGGGTTTTTACCCTCTCCGCTAGTACGAATCTGATCGAAGGTATCAACCACCTCACCGGAGCGCACCTTATCCGCTACCCGTCGTGTGGCTTCTGTTAGGGTTGGCAGCATGTCCGGTGCTACCGCGTCGTCAGCGATAAAGTAGCCTTGGTCGTTGTACTGCTGGATCTGTTCTTCGGATGCCATTCCTATCCCTCCATTTCTTGTGAATCTTGGGGACCTTTGTCGTTTAGCTGTCGGTGAGTCCACTATTAACTTTTGTCCGATTTGATGGACACCTCTTTGCCGGTTTCAGCGGAGCGGTAGATCCCTTCCATCATCTGTTGCACATGCAGCATCTCACTGAAGCTAACAACTGGTGTTCGATCGTCGCGGACGGCTTCAACAAAATCCTTAAGAACTTCAAAGAAACCGTTCTCGGGTTCGACAACCTCCGGCGTTCTGTCAAAAACTTGATCGCCGTCATCAAGATAGATCTTCAGAGGAATCTCCGCTGCGCCGAAGTCTCCCAAAATCTCAATAGTCGGTCGGTTTTTCCACGGATGTGTCAGCCAATTGCTTTCAAGCGATAATCCCGAACCGTCCGCAAAGCGGATATAGCCTGCCGCGAAATCCTCCGTCTCAAAATCCTCTAGCATTCCTGTCCACGAAATCACCGGATTTTTCATATTTCGCACCTTCTGATAGGTGGTTCCCATCGCAGCGACGGGGGTCGGATTACCGATAATCCAATTTGCCAAATCAAGGGTATGCACAGCGGTGCTGTAGAGAACACCGCCGCCGGATAGTGCCTTGTTGTGAAAGACGCTGTAACCGGGGATGTTCATCACATGCCCTGTCCAGACGCGGGTGTAGTATATCCGTCCCAAGCCGCCGGTTTCGATGAACTGTTTGAGCGCGTATCCCGCTGCCAGTCCGCGATTCTGGAGTCCCATGCTCATCTTTTTGCCGTTCCGCTTACAGGCATCAATCATCTCCTGCGCTTCCGCGCTACTCACACAGAGTGCTTTCTCACAGATGACATTCGCCCCTGCATCAAAGGCATCAACCGTCTGATCTTTGTGCAGCGCATGGGGTGTGCAGACGCTGACGAGGTCTAGGGCGTGCCGTTCTAACATTTCTCGATAGTCAGCGTATACGTGCGGGACATTAAATTCTTTCGCCACCGCTTGGGCACGCTCAAAGTTTACATCGCAGACAGCGAGGAGCGATACCTCCTCCATCTTTGCGTAATTTGCAACATGCCCGCCTCTGCCTTGAGCACCGCAACCAATTACAGCTGCTTTCATCATCTCTTCGGGATGGAGCCCCCTTCCTTTAGGGAGGGGAGGAAATCCCGCCTCCTTTTTCGTTGATGATTTCCCTAAAATATGGTATAATTTGTTTGGCTTTCGTGGGAATATCTCACCCCTATCGCACGATAGGGACTCCCACCTTCCAGTGAGATGGCAATGAAAGTGCCGTTCCTGTCCCGCTTTGCGGAACCAGAAAGCTAACCCCCATGAAAAAAACTTATGAATATCGCGCCTATCCTACGACTAAACAGCGAAATACTTTTTTGCTTTGGCTTGCCTTGTTGCGAAATCTCTACAATCAAGCGTTAGCGTGGCGGATAGACGCTTATAAGAAAAATAACGATTCTGTCAAATGGACGACACAAGCCAACGCCTTGCCTGACTTGAAAGCAGAATCCAAGGCATTTTCGGGGCTTCACGCGGATGTTCTCCAAGATGCGATGCGCCGTTTGGATAAAGCATACAAAGCATTCTTCCGCCGTGTCAAGAACGGAGAGGCACCGGGCTTTCCACGCTTCAAAGGCGAAGGACGATATCGGTCAATGACCTTTAGCCACCTGTCCAAGCATCTGGTCCGGCATGTGCGTCGTAAGTTTGCCAAAGTCGTTGTTCCGAAAATAGGACACCTCAAGATTCGTTATCATCGCCCCTTACCCGATGGCAAAATCAGGAATCTGACCATTATCAAGCGAGCCAGTGGTTGGTATGTGACTATCTGCGTCGAGGTGCCAGATCCTATAAAAGTCCCTGTCCACACGACGATTGGCGTAGACGTGGGACTTAACTCGTTTGCCGTCGATTCTGATGGTGAGCATATCCCAAACCCCCGCCATTATCGTCAGTCTGAAAAGCGACTTGGCAAACATCAACGCGTATTGTCTCGCCGCAAAAAGGGGAGCCGCCGCCGAGCAAAACAACGTGAGATTGTCGCCCGTTGCCATGAACGGATAGCGAATCAGCGCAAGGATTTTCAGTTTAAGGCTGCCCATCGTATCCTCGAACGATGTGATGAGGTCGCTGTAGAGAACTTGACCATCACCAATATGTTGAAGAACCACTACCTCGCCAAGAGTATATCTGACGCGGGTTGGGGTAACTTTCGATTGAAGATGCAAAACAAGGCTGCAAGTGCCGGTAAGCAGTTCACGAAAGTGAAACCTCACCATACCAGTCAGCAATGTTCCGGTTGTCGTGAGATTGTGCCTAAACAGTTGTCGGATCGTCTCCATGATTGCCCCCATTGTGGGTTGGTCCTCAATAGAGACCATAACGCTGCGATAAATATCAAAAAGGCTGCTGTAGCCTTGCGTGAAGGTGCGTCGGTTGCAAACGACCCCGAAATCCCCCGTCAGGGGACAGAAGCGCGAAACTTTGTAAGACCCGTTGGGCGGACGATTCAAACAAGCACCGTCCCTTCAGGGCGGGGTAACTGACAAAAATCCTCCGAAGGTTTTTGAAATTGCATTAGTCTAACACTGTTTATCTCCTCTGTCAATCTGCGCTGCCGCTGCCTGATTTTTTGTTTTCGCCTACAGGCAGATGTGCTATAATGGAAGCAATTTCTGACAATGCCTTTTCTTACCCAGCGAATAAATGCCCGAAAAACGAATCCCTTATGGAGCCTCTGCTGTAGTTGCCCGATTCATCGGGCATCTGTTCCGCCTGCTCTCGGAACGGAAAGACCAGGGTTGGGAACGGTGTCCAGCGGCGATAAATCGCCGAACTACATGGCTTTGAGCGTTCAATTGCATAAATCCTGCTTCTAAAAAAGTAGAGTTTTACATGAAAATAACCGTAACATTACTGATTCTTTTCACCCTATCCTTATCAAACACCTTTGCCCAAGATTACACGCAATGGAGTTTGCCCGAAGGTGCCACAGCGCGTCTTGGTAAAGGTTGGATAAACGAGATACAGTATTCACCGGATGGCACACGTCTCGCAGTTGCTACTAGCATTGGTGTTTGGCTCTATAATACGGCAACCCATCGAGAAATCGCCTTGTTCACTGGGCATATGTCTGAGGTCTATAGTATTGTGTTCAGTCCGGATGGACGTACGCTGGCAAGTGGAAGTAGGGATGGTACCATCCGTCTGTGGGATGTCGTAACGGGTGAACACAAACGGACACTTACTGGATATTGGCACGAGCTCTATAGCATTGTGTTCAGTCCGAACGGACACATGCTGGCAGGTGGGAGTTTGGAGAAAATTATTTTGTGGGATGCCGTGACAGGTGAACACAAACGGACACTCACCGGACATACGGGAGGAGTCTATAGCATAGCATTCAGCCCGGATGGACAGACGTTGGCAAGTGGGAGTGACGACGACACAGTGCGTTTGTGGGATGCCGTGACGGGTGAACACAAGCGGACTCTCGCCGGGCATATGCGTTCGGTCAAAAGCGTAACGTTCAGTCCGGCTGGACGGATATTAGCAAGTGGAAGTTATGACAAGACCATCCGTCTGTGGAATGTTGTGACAGGTGTGCAACGCACCCTTACCGGGCATACGGATAGGATCACTAGTGTGGCGTTCAGTCCTGATGGAAGAACACTTGTCAGTGGAGGTTCGTATAGCATGGGTGGTGGGGCGGAGTTTACCATCCGTATGTGGGATGCTGTTACAGGTGAACACAAACGGACACTCACCGGGCATACGGGAGGAGTCTATAGCATAGCATTCAGTCCGGAGGGACGCACGCTGGCAAGTGGGAGTTTGGAACAGATTATTTTGTGGGATACCGTGACCGGCAAACAAAAACAAACGCTCACCGGTCATGCGGATAGTGGTAGTAAGGTTGCGTTCAGTCCGGATGGGAGGACACTAGCCATTGACAGTCGGAATGCGATTATCTTACGGGACGCCGTGACGGGTGCACACAAGGAGACTCTCACTGGGCATACGGACTGGGTTTATAGTGTAGCATTCAGTCCGGATGGACACACGCTGGCAAGTGGAAGTGTGGACGGAACAGTGCATCTATGGAATGTCGTAATGGGTGCACACAAGGGGACTCTCACTGGGCATACAGATGCTGTCAAAAGCGTAGCGTTCAGTCCAGATGGGCGCACGCTGGCGAGTGCGGGAGGTTGGGACGATACGGTGCGCTTGTGGGACGCTGTGATGGGTTTGCACAAACACACCCTCACTGGGCATACGGACTGGGTTGATAGTGTAGCGTTCAGTCCAGATGGACGCACGCTGGCAAGTGGGAGTCATGACGAGACCATCCGTCTGTGGGATGTTGTGACGGGTGCACACAAGAGGACTCTTACTGGACATACAGATGCTGTCGAAAACATAACGTTCAGTCCGGATGGACGGACGTTGGCAAGTGGGAGTCGTGACGATACGGTGCGCTTGTGGGATGTTGTGACGGGTGCACACAAGGGGACTTTTACTGGGCATACAGGTGATATCACAAGCCTAGTGTTCAGTCCGGATGGACGGACGTTGGCAAGTGGGAGTTGGGAGAAGATTATTTTGTGGGATACCAGGATAGGTGTGCAGCGTACCCTCACCGGGCATACACATGATGTCACAAGCCTAGCGTTCAGTCCAGATGGACGCACACTGGCAAGCGGGAGCGCTGACGCCACGGTACTCCTGTGGAAAATATCTCCATAGCAACCAATGTTTGATTCCAGACCTCCGTCTGTGATTGTACCTCCAGTGAGGTCTAATTCCTTGATGCCACCCAAACAGTTAATCTGCGCCTACCCACAATATCTTTGGGGACAACAGCGGGGGACCGGTACTGAATAAAGAGGGCACCCTGCTTGGGATTATCGCACGGAGCGATAGACACATGAATGCGGTGGCGATTCCTGCAAGATACATAAACCAGTTGCTGTCCGGGTCAAATGTCAGACATTCCGGTTCACGTTGCTGAAAGCCACCCCGATAAGGAAACGCTCATGAAACTTCCGGAAACCAGCACCATAGCGTTCACCCCAGACTTACAGATCTGTCGATTGCTCAACGGGATGTGGCAGGTTTCTGGTGCCCACGGTTCCATCAATCCAGAAGCAGCAATACAAAGCATGTTCGACTTCATTGATGCGGGATTTACCACATGGGACCTCGCCGATCACTACGGACCTGCGGAGGATTTCATTGGTGAATTTCGGCGGCAACTTGCGGCTGAACGCGGGGCAGATTCCCTCTCTAAGATTCAGGCGTTTACCAAGTGGGTGCCACGACCGGGACGGATGGCAAAACCGTGGGTGGAATCCAACGTTGACATATCGCGGAACCGGATGAGCGTCGATCAACTCGACCTGTTACAGTTTCATTGGTGGGACTACAGTAATGAAAACTATCTTTCAGCCCTCACCTATCTCGCCGAGCTTCGGGACGAAGGGAAACTGAGGCATCTCGGTTTAACAAACTTTGATACCGAACACCTCTCGCGCATCACAGACGCGGGCATCCGCATTGTCTCCAATCAGGTGCAATTTTCGCTGATTGATCGTCGCCCAGAGGTGGCGATGATTCCGTTTTGCCAAGCGCACGAGATCCAGTTGCTGACCTACGGAACTCTTTGCGGCGGATTGTTGACTGAAAAATACTTGGGGCAACCTGAACCGCGGGGCCGGGAGTTAAACACCGCCAGCTTGCACAAGTACAAACAGATGATCGACACTTGGGGCGGTTGGGAACTGTTTCAGACGTTGCTTTCGACGTTAGAGGATATTGCTCAGAAACATGATGTCAGCATTTCCAATGTTGCAGTTCGAGCGATTCTTGACCGTCCGACGGTTGCCGGCGTTATCATCGGTGTGCGGTTGGGCCTCACCGAACACCGTGCTGTGAACGCCCGGGTGTTCGACTTTATCTTGGACCCAGAAGATTATGCCCGGATAGATGCCGTCCAGTCTCAATCCCGCGATCTGTACAACCAAATCGGCGACTGCGGAGATGAGTATCGAAGTTGGTGAGTGGGTAGGACTATTCTATGCACATCATCACGCGAGAACGACTAAACGAGTTTGCACAGAAACATCCTGATGCCAAAACATCACTTGAACATCGGTACAAATTGATGAAACAGGGACGTTTCCTTTCATTTGTCGAGTTGCGTATGGAGTTTCCTCACGCTGACCAAGTGGGGAAATTGACAGTTTTCAATATTGGGGGCAACAAAGCACGTCTGATTGCAGCTATACACTACAATCGGCAGAAAGTCTATATTCGTGCAGTGCTGACGCACGATGAGTATGACAAGGGACGATGGAAGGAGTAAACTATGGCAACAGAAATACAAACTGCTCAAGATGTGTGGCCGATGTTAGCCTCCGTCGTGTTTGTTCCGCACGCAGAGAGCGAATACGAACAACTTGTGACGCTGCTAGACGACTTGATCGATGTAGTGGGTGAGGACGAAAATCATCCTTTAGCCTCATTGATGGAAGTCATTGGTGTGTTGATTGAGAAATATGAGGATGAACACGTTCCAGAACTGACAGAGGTATAGCGTATAAAGGTCCAAAATTTAATTTGGGTTATGCACTTGGAGATAAACAATGAAAACAGATATGCTTTCGACAAATCCAGTTTCCATTCCCGAAATGGTCAGCATCAAAGCAACGGAACTCTCACCTCCACCGGCGTGGGCACTTAAGGAGCGCAATCTGATAAGCCTTATGGAGGAGGCAGCACCGATGCTGCTCCAGAAGTATGCTGAGCCGGGCGGCGCATTATACTTTGCTGATGACTTGGATGACCTCTATGAACGGATTTATAACTGGGGGCTTTTCTACGCCATGGGGGCAGATGAACACGTACTTGATATGGCGCTACACTGTTGGAATGCCTCTACCCGTATCAGTAGTGACGAGATTGTGCATCGGACGCATCCACGCTTCTCGCATCAGGCTCATAGGGAGTATTACAATTTAGCGTCGCCCGGCGCGGCGGAGTGGCATCATTTGGGCGAAGGCAACATGGCTTTCTATCACTTCGGCGTTGCCAGTCCCACCATTTCGGAGAATGTGCGACGTGCCAAACAGTTCGCGGCGATCCATATGGGTGAGGACCCACAAGCCCCAAATTACGATTCAGAGCATAAAATCTTCCGTTCTCCCATCCAAACTAGCCGAGGTCCCTGTTTCCAAGCGGATCTCAAACATTTGAAAGCGTGGCTTGCCGGACGGATGGGAGAAGATCCCAGTAAGGCTATGGGTATGCGGTCAACGCTCTATCCGGTCGTCAAGGAGTTAGAGGCAAATTGGTATGAGCATCCACAACGCAGAGAGGAAATCGAGAAACTGTTTGAGCAGATGGTTCTCAACGGCGACGTAGCACATAGTCTGGGAGCCACGGCATTGGTGACCAATGCTTATCTGTATACTGGAGATGAGAAGTACAAACGGTGGGTCCTTGAATATACGGAAGCGTGGATGGATCGGATCAAAGCGAACAACGGGATTATCCCGGACAACGTCGGTCCGACAGGCAAGATTGGTGAACATCGGCAGGGGCAGTGGTGGGGTGGCCTTTACGGTTGGAACAGTTATTGGGCGGGAGATATCATGTTTAATTCGATCATCGTTGCTGCCGAATGCGCCCTCCTGCTCACCGGAGACTTCGGCTATCTTGAAATCCTCCGTTCTCAGATCAAAGTGCTGCTGGACAATGCGATCACACGCGATGACGGTCAACTTCTCGTCCCGACGCGATACGGTCCCGACGGCTGGGAAGCGTATAATCCGATGCGGATGAAAGACTTGGCACACCTGTATCACGCCTCAATGGATCCCCAGGATTACGAGTTAATTACGAGAGTACGGTCGGGTAACGTAGAACGCGATTGGAACCACGTTATGGTTGAAGCAGAAAAGAGTGACGAAAACACAGAATATGGACGATTCCAATACTACGATGGGAAGAATCCCGATTGGCCCGAAAAAATACTGGATGTCGAATATGAAGGGGCTTTGGCAGTGTTTGAGGCGGCGCGTAACGATAACCGCGATGTCCCAACTATAATTGCGGATAATCAGCAACCTCCGCATTTTGTTCTGACAAAGGGATTAACGCAGGTGATGCTGGGTGCCCCACAGGCAGTGTACACCGGTGGACTTCTGCGAGCGACCGTGCGTTATTTCGATCCAGATCGCGCTCGTCCCGGGGTGCCGGAGGATGTTGCCGTCCTCGTCGACAAGTTGGGATCCGACGTGGTGGGGGTTCAGCTTGTGAATCTCAACCGAACTGAAACTCGAAATGTTATTATCCAAGCGGGGGCTTTCGGGGAGCATCAATTTACCAGAGTGCAGTTTCAGGAAGCAGATGCAGACGGATCATCGGAGCGGGTTGTTCCGGTTGACGGAAAATTTTTCGCTGTCGAACTACCGCCTTCGAGGACGATTCGACTGGAGATTGGAATGCGACGCTTTGCAAACTCGCCGAGTTATGCTTTTCCTTGGCATGGGAGTAAGATACCGGTGCCATTTCAATAAGATAACCGACTATATCCGTAGGTCGGGCATCTTGCCCGACCGCCAAGCCCCAATGGGGCGATAATAGCATTCTGACACGATAGATTAGTTCAGGAGGAATATTGTGATAACAGAAGAACAGATTGCTTACTTCCAAACGTTTGGGTTTTTGGTCTTGAGACAGGCGTTCCAGCCTGATGAAATGAACGCAATTTCCCAAAAATTCGATGAACTGCTCAACAAAGAGCGGGACGGGCAGCCTTTTCCGGGGGAAAGCCGTCAGTCGTTATACGGCATTGCCGAAATCACCCCATTGCTGACGGATCTGGTGGAGGACGATCGGATTTATAAGACAGTCGAATCTCTCTTAGGAGAAGGATTCATGTGGCTCTGTTCCGAAGGCAACCTCTACGTTGGTGATACGGATTGGCATCCAGATGGCACGCGGTTGGACTATCGGCCGATGAAGGTATCGTTGTATCTCGATCCGCTGACAAAGGAGACAGGTTGTCTGCGGGTAATCCCTGGTTCCCATCGCACCCCCCTGCACGAGACGCTCAAACCTTGGGCACAGTTCGGGCTTCCCGGCACCGATGTCCCCTGCTTTCCGTTTGAATCGCAGCCCGGAGATGTCTTCTTCGCGGATATGAATACGTGGCATGCATCCTTCGGCGGCAGAGTGGGTCGTCGGCATCTGGCGGTCAATTTCGTGCCGAAACCCACCACCGCAGCGGATATAACCATGTTGAAAGAGAATCATCAGGGTGTCCTGAATTTGATAGAGCGATTGCAGTACAGCCAACCCGGACGGGCGTTTTCTGACGCTTTTCTTCACAGCGATCGTCAGCGTATCCAACGATTGACCGCCAAGTGGATTGAGCTGGGGTTGGAATAACTGCCCAAGAATGCTTCGTAAACCACACTTTATCGGTTGCCAAGTGCAAAACTTACTATCCTAACTAGGAGAATTCTATGAAAATCACAGATCTCAAAGTATTTGTTGTAAATCAGTTTGTATATGTCAAGATTGAGACCGACGAGGGAATATATGGGGTTGGAGAAGCCTCACTCAGTGGCAGATCGTTGGCTGTCGTGGGAGCATTGGAGCATCATCTCAAACCGCTCCTGATGGGTCAAGATGCGACACGAATCGAGCATATCTGGCAGGACATTTTTCGAGGTACATTCTGGCGCGGCGGTCCCGTGCTGCAATCCGCGCTTGCAGGCATAGACATCGCACTGTGGGATTTGGCGGGAAAGGCACTCGGTGTGCCGACCTATCGGCTGCTAGGTGGAGCAACACGGGACAAGGTTCTGGTTTATCGCCATGCGGGTCTGGAAGGTGCAAAGCAGATGGTAGATGAGGGGTGGAAGGTTCTACGCATCTCGCCGATTCGGTGTGATGGTGGTTTTAACCAGAAGGAAGCGACGCTGCGTGGGATTGAGTATATGAAAGCAGTACGTGAGGCGGTCGGCGATGAGATTGAAATTATCTTTGAAGTGCATACGCGGCTGACACCGCCTCACGCTATTCAGTTGTGCAATGGAATTGAAGAATACCATCCATTCTTTGTTGAAGATCCGATTCGTTCAGAAAATCCAACCTCGTTTGCGACGCTCCGGGCACATACAAATGTGCCAATCGGCACCGGCGAGCAGCTACCAACGAAATGGCTGTTTCGTGAACTAATTGAACAGGAATTGATTGACTACCTCCGGGTGGACATCTGCCATAGCGGTGGAATCACCGAAGGGAAGAAGATTGCAGTGATGGGAGAGGTGCATTATCAGGAACTTGCTTGCCATTACACAGGAAGTCCCGTAAGCACCGCCGCGATGCTGCATCTGAATATGTCGGTGCCGAACTGTGCGGTACAGGAGTATGGGGTGCACACCGATTGGATGAACGAAGTTATACCGAACGATATGCGGACGGAGGACGGCTATCTTTTCGCGACGGATGCCCCGGGCTTGGGAATTGACTTGAACGAAGAAGCCGCAGCCAAGTATCCGCACTCGTCAAAAGATCCCACCCATCTACGACGGGAGGACGGCTCGGTACAGGATTGGTGATGTGCCCCAGACCCCATCGGAACGCCCCATGATTTTCATAACTCAAATGGATTAGAATTATTCTACAGCACTACATTTTTCGGTGAAAACAATGCTTTACCTGTTTGTTGGATTAAATGAAACAAAGGTTAGACGACCACAAATTCATCGTTTATAACGATGTGAACTCTGTGCAGTGGAAAGGCCGTGCACAAGAAAGGAAACCATGCCCACACTCGATTTCAAGGGAAAACAACATATTTACGCCCACCATCTCACCGTTCCCTACCGGACAATTGAAGCGGACAAAAGCCGCTCCTGCAACCCGTCCGATATCAACGACAACCTCATCATCTATGGCGATAATCTACACGCTCTTAAAGCACTGCTGCCCCGCTATGCGAATCGTATTAAGTGTATCTATATTGACCCACCCTACAACACCGGCAACGAGGAATGGTGCTACAACGACAACGTAAACAGCCAGCTTATGCAGCAATGGTTCACGGAGAATACTCCTGTTGATAACGAAGACCTTGAGCGACATGACAAATGGCTCTGTATGATGTGGCCACGACTACATCTACTCCAAGAACTGCTTGCCGAAGATGGTATAATCTTTATCTCTATTGATGATAATGAACACCACCACCTGCGGATGCTGATGGATGAGATTTTTGGAGCGGAGAATTTCATAGGCACCTTTCTTTGGAAAAAGAAGGGTACATCTACTAATGTGAGGGGAACTAGTGTGAGTGCTATTGCTGATTATCAACTGTGTTATCGAAAGTCTACTATGGGTTTTATAACTCCAAGAGTGACATTGAAAGAAACTAGGCAATATCCGAACCAAGATGAACAAGGGAAATATAGAACATCAATAATCGAAAAGAGAAATGATGGCACCTATGTAAGGCAGACGATGAGATTCCAAATATTGGGACAGTATCCTCGGGAGGGGCGGAGATGGCAAATCGGTCAGAAAACCGCACGAGAATTGGAAGCAATGAATAGGTTCATCATTGACAATGGTATCGTTAAGCGAAAAATTTACGACTTCGAGGACAAGGACACTACTTCTGCTCACCCTACTTATTTACCTGACAGTTGTGGGAGTAGTGACAGTGCCAATAAGATGCTTTCTAGCATATTAGGTAATAGTGACTTTGAAAATCCAAAGCCCGTCGAACTGATTACACACTTACTAGCATTTTCAAGTGGTCCAAACGACATTGTTCTCGATTCCTTCGCTGGCTCTGGCACAACAGCACACGCAGTCCTAGCACTGAACAAGAAAGATGGCGGCAATCGAAAGTTTATCCTCATTGAATGCGAGGATTACGCCAATACCATCACTGCCGAGCGGGTCCGCCGGGTTATCAATGGCGTTCCCGACACCAACGATGCTTCACTACGTGAGGGCTTGGGTGGTTCCTTTACCTACGGCACATTGGGTAAACCCATTGAAGTGGAGGGGATGCTCACCGGGGAAGTGCTCCCGTCCTACGAATCGCTCGCTGCCCATCTACTGTGTGTTGCTTCTGGAGTTTCCGTTGGTGCGAATGCGTTAGAGCCGAAAAACCCTGATGGTCTCTTTTACAGCAGTGGCGGAATTGACTACTATCTGCTCTACAAACCCAATCTTGAATACTTAGAGAGTTCTGAGGCGATGCTTAACTTAGAGCGGGCGGAACGTATCCGCGATGCCAATTATCAGAACGGGTTTAAGGCAATTGTTTATGCACCGGGTAAATACATTAGCCAGCGTGAACTCACAGGGATGGGGATTACATTTTGTCAGCTTCCTCATGCACTGCATGAAAGATAAAGAGGTGCTGCTATGATAGAGTTGAAAACGTATCAATTACACACACTTGACGCTTTTAGCCGGTGGTTAGAGGTACTTGAAGAAACACAGACCCAGTCAGAGACTGCGGTTCAGGCGTTGAAACAGGCAGGGGTTGATATTCCAAATGAGATTCACAATTATCCCAAAACGGCGTGGGAGAAACTAAAGGGTAGTGGCGAGGTAGTAGGAAGTGCGGGTGAATACGTCACTCGTACTGATGGTGCTGACCGTCCAATTCCCCATATCTGTTTCAAGGTCCCCACAGGTGGCGGTAAAACTTTGCTCGCTGCCGCGGCTTTGGAACGCCTGCGTCGACAAACCGGATTAACATTATGGATTGTGCCTAGCAAGGCTATCTATGCACAAACGAAAGATGCTCTGTGGAATAGGGAGCATCCATATCGTCAAATATTAGAACGAGCAAGTGCTGGTCGCGTTAAAATGCTGGAAAAGGATGATGCGTTCAACAGAGACGATATAGCCAATTACTTGTGTGTGATGCTACTGATGTTACCGGCAGCGAACCGACAAAAAGGGAAAGAATTTCTACGTATGTTTAAAGACGCGGGGCGTTATCCCAGTTTTTTCCCGGATGGCGATGATCTCCTCAGTGATGGCCGTATGATGGAGGACTATCCCGACTTAGAATGCAATTTTGGGGGCGGGTCCATCAAGCACAGTCTGTTTAACGTGTTCAAGATATTGCGTCCTGTCGTTGTGCTTGATGAAGCGCATAAGGCATACGGTTCGGCAAACAGGCGTACTAATGAAGAATTTGCCCGGTCCATTAACCGTTTGAATCCCCGATTAGTTATTGAACTTTCTGCAACTCCAAACCACGGCATAAGCAATTTGCTCGTTGATATCGAAGGTCCCGATTTGAAAAAAGAGGAAATGATTAAATTGCCAGTGCAGGTGAAATCATTCATGAATGCGGAGTGGCAATTAACACTGGGACAGGCGGTCGAGGAACTGGATCGTCTAGAATCTGAAGCTAGGGCATTTCAGAATAGTACGGGACGTTATATCCGTCCGATTGCTGTTGTGCGTGTTGAGCGAACAGCACAGAAACAGATAGATAGTGACTATATTCACGCGGAGGATGTGCGGAAGTATCTCACGCAAAATTTACTCGTGCCTGCGGAGGCAATTCGCGTCAAATCCGCTGAAAATGATGAATTGGGGCGAGAGGATCTACTTTCCGAATTTTCGTCGGTGCGATGGATTATCACAAAATCCGCGTTGATGGAAGGTTGGGACTGCCCTTTTGCCTATCTATTGGTGATGCTGGATAATACGCAGGCACAACGAGCGATAACGCAGCTAGTGGGGCGAGTGATGAGGCAACCGCACGCGCAACTCACTGGTAGGAGCACACTAGATCAGTGCTATGTCTATTGTCATAACGCCGAGGTGGGCACCGTCGTCGAGCAGGTCAAGAAGGGCTTGGAGGCAGCTGGACTAACGAAGTTGGATAATGAGGTGATGGGTTCGTCGGAGCAAGAGGATGATAGGCAGCGACAAACCGTGCGTCGCCGCAAACAGTTTCAAGGTCAGGAAATCTTTTTGCCAAAGGTAATCCATAAAAATGCCGATGATTGGGTGGAACTTGATTATCAATCACATATCCTGCCGTATATAGATTGGGTAGCAATTGAATCGCCTACCCCGAAAGCCCTGACAGCCGAGAGTGTGAAAGAACAATCCGCAACGTATGATTTCAATGAGACACCAACGGTTTTCTATGACGAAAAAGAGTTGGATATTGACAAAACGGTCAAAATCTCTGACTTCACACGCCATTTGTCGGATATCTTTCCCAATCCGTGGCACGCCGCTCGTATTGCAAAGCAGCTAAGTGAGGGCCTGAGGCAAGAGGGCAAAACGGAAGCGTATATCTATGACCGACGTTCCCGTTACGCATATCAGTTGCGGGAGCATGTAAAAAAAGAAGTGGAAATACAGGCAGAGCAGGTTTTTCGCGACAAACTGAGGGCTGGTGACATCCGGTTCGACTTGCAGACTCGCCAATCGAATTACTGTATACCACAAAAATATAACATACAGGTTCGTTCCAAAGAACCCCTATTAAGAAATTATGAACCTTTGCAACTTAGCCTATTTGGCCCGGTATTCGTGGAACATTTCGATTCTGAATTAGAGAAGAAATTTGCGTGTTATCTGGACGGTCGAAAAGCACTACAGTGGTGGCATCGGGTCGCAGCGCGTCAACAAGGTGAATATTATGTGCAAGGGTGGAAACCGGAACGTATTTACCCTGACTTCGTTGCAATGGCAAGCGACAAACGCCTGCTGATTTGCGAGACAAAGGGGGAACATCTCCGTGGCAACCCTGACACGGTGTACAAGCAAAAAGTGTTGGAAGCACTTGCCGAAGAATTTAATACCGTTGGTACAGTGACGTTTCATGAGGTTCCCCAAATTGTCTTTCAAATGGTGTTTAGCGAGGATGAGTTCTTGGAAATAGGTGCATGGTTGGAAGAGGACTCATCGGGTGTCTAAAGAAGCAGGACAATTGTGGAGGGCAAGAAGTGACATATATCGAAACCTTTAGCCAGTTTATAGAATGGATAGCACAATTTAACAACGGGCAGCATCTGTTTCGTGGTGTTTCAAGAGAATGCTACGAAATAGAAGCGTCTGCCTGTCGTCGCTTACCAACAGACAGCGATGATCCGAGTAAGCTTCTTGATATCAATAAGCGACTGATAGACGATGCTCGGACTCTAGGACACGATCTGAAAAACGGGCGACAACTTTCGGATCTAGATTTACTTGCTGAACTTCAACATTGTGGTGCGGCTACCTGCTTAATAGATTTTACACATAGTGCGTTGGTCGCGCTTTGGTTTGCCTGCCTACAAAGTACCGATGGAGAAGCGAACGGTAAAGTTTTTGCTGTTCGTATTGATGAGCCAGGACGCTTCAAAAGGGTTACTCCCGAACTAGTAACAGAAGAACGTATTGATTACTTTTTTACCCCGGATGAATCTCAGTTATATCAATTGTATCAATGGCAGCCAAAACTTCAAAACAACCGTATTATCGCTCAACAATCCATTTTTTTATTTGGCGGTGACCCGATTGTACCCGTAGCTGAATGTCTCATCCTCAAAGATTGCAAGCAAAACATCCTGACATCTTTAGATCAAGCATCAGGCATCACTGAAGCCAGTATGTTTCCTGATTTTGACGGATTTGCTCGCCTACATACCCATAAGAAACTAGACGTTGAACCTGATGCCCAAGGCAACTTACGACGTGGTATTGAGGCATATGAACGAGGGGATATGGATGGTGCCATTAATTACTATGACAAGGCGATGGAACTGAAACCCGATTATGCCGATGCTTATTACTATCGCGGTAGAGTTTACTACGATAATAATAATGATGACTATGCCATTGAAGATTTTAACAATGCGATAGAACTGAATCCTGATTATGCCGATGCTTATCGCTATCGTGGGCAAGTTCTCTACAGAAGTGGCGAAATTGACCTCGCTACTACAGACTTTGCTGAAGCACAACGGCTCCGCACACCGGGCGCAGAAAATAACACAGAATCCCAATGATGTTGATGTCTATTACGAACGGGGAGACTAACTTTTGTGAAAGTAATTATAACTGTGATAGAAAGTTGAAACATGACTGACAATATATTCTCCACTTTAGTCAGGTAGTGTGGTTTCTCAAAAACAAAACGGTAAACTAGCAGATAGTTAGGTAGAGCCATGAACAAAAAGACATGCGATATTCTTATTCATAACGGTCAGATTCTTACAATGGATCCGGATCGCAGAATTTATTCTCCGGGTGCGGTCGCGATCTCCGGTTCACGTATCGTGGGAGTTGGGACTGATGCCGAGCTGCGACAAAACTTTGATGCGCGGGAAATGATCGACGCTTCAGGTGCTATCGTGCACCCCGGTTTCATTGATGCTCACAATCACATTGTACATACCAGCTGCCGCGGAATTTTCGGTAGCTACCACGATACGGAAGCCTTGCCCATTAATTTCGCAGATTGGAAAGCAAGCGTCACCGACGCAGACGAAGCCGCAGCAACCACCATGGCGGGAATTGAGATGCTTCGTAACGGGTTCACAATGTTCATTGAACCGGGATCGCTCTTCTCAACGGAAGCAGCGGCGGAGGCGGTTGAGCGTGTCGGCTTGAGAGCCCTTTTCTCTCCGCTGTATCTGTGGGACCGAGGCGAAGCCTTTGAGGCGATTCCTACACTTGCAAGTCCCAGCCTCATGGCGCGTGCGACCATTGACCGTGACCGGTGTCTAAAGGAATTGGAGGCAGAACTCCACCGAAACAGAAACGCCGATGCCTTAGTCCGTGGGTATATCTTTGTCTATGGCGAGGGGACTGCTTCGCCTGAACTGTTGAGGGCAGCACACGCCTGTGCACGTGAAAACGATGTTCCGCTGCATATACATGCCGGCTACGTCCCTGAAGGAGCGGATCTTTATCGCACCCTTTACGGGAAACGTCACCTCGTACATCTACAAGAGTTGGGATTCTTGGACGAAAACACTGTTGTTGTGCATGCGAGTGCCCTGGATACGGACGAGGAAACCGCAGTTCACGAAGCGGGTTGCAAAATTGTATGGTGCCCGATAGCATTCTTCTCGCTCGGCATCACATTCAGCATAACCTTTAAGATGGCGGAACGATATCGCAGGGGCATCTGTGTCTCACTCGGCACCGATGGTGCCCGCGACTGTACGCCGGGAGAAACCATGCTTACAGCGCATCAGGTCGCGCAATCCTATGCCGATCCCGTCTCTCCCGGCACCTTGCTCGAAATGCAGACCCTCAACGCAGCAGCGGCAGCCGGACTAGAGGCAGAGTTGGGCAGCCTAGAGGTCGACAAACGTGCGGACATCGTTGTGAGATCCGCACGGTCATCTGAAGCCTATCCCGATAACAACCTCGTTCACGCGCTGGCGTTAAGATTGAGAGCGGGCAGTGTAGATACGGTTCTAGTCAACGGCGAGGTCGTCTTCAGCGGAGGGCATTCGACGCGCGTGGATGAACTTGAGGCCTATAAAACTGTTTCTGATTCCGTTATTGCGCGAGCGAAGAGGCTCGGTATCGAGTTGAGTTCTGAGTGGCAAATCGCGAACAGATAGCTCCTCCTCTCCTCTTTGACTGTTGGGGAAGTGAAAATATGTCATCTGAAACACCACTGATTACCAATCCAGCCAAAAACATCCTCAAGAATGGGGGATCTCTATTTGGGTTCAACGTGTTTGAGTCCCTGCGTCCCTCCGTTGTCAAGATAGCAGCACAAACCGGATATAACATGCTCCTCGTTGAGAATGAGCATATCCTGCACAATGACGAGACTCTAACTAACTTTTTAGTCATAGCAAGGGACAACCGCCTTTCACCTGCCGTAACCGTCTTAGTGCCTTCCCGACCTATCGTATCCCGCGTGCTGGATGCGGGTGCGCTGGGTATATGCCTCTCCCATGCTGAGACCCCCGATCAGGTAGAAGAACTAGTGCGTTGGATGAAATATGCACCGGTGGGTGAACGGGGTTTGGCAATGGGTGCCAATGTAGATTATGCGGAGGCGGATGCCGCCCGATACTGCCAAGAAGCGAATGCGGCAACGTTGCTGATACTCAAGATTGAATCTTGGCGAGGCGTCGAGAATGCCGAAGCGATGCTGTCCAACGAATGGGTGGACGCTGTCGTATTCGGTCCTGGGGACCTAGCAGCTAAAATGGGTTTCCACGGAGAGTGGGAACATCCCCAAGTGGTTGCTGCGATGGAGCATGTCATTGAGATTGCACTGGCTAGAAATTTACCTGTAGAGCCAGCGATTTATCCGAAAAACCGTGCGGAATATCAACGTCAGCGCGAGCGTGGCATCCAGCTCTTTGGCAGCCTCAGAAGTCCCGAATACAGTCTATTGCGGGAAGCCGCATCGCAGGCGATGTCAATCTATCGCTAGGGAGGATTATACTGCACCTTTTGAAGGACTAGGAGACATGAGATGGACAGAAAGATCACGCTTGGAATTACCAGAGATTTGTTCGACGTAGACGGGAAACTGGACATCCCAGGCCCGGGGCTTAAACTCCTCGACGGGATGCCTGGGATAGAATATCAGAAGTTCGATCAGTTTCTGCCGGAGGTCACCGCCGAGCAGATACAGGGTTGTGATATGGTCATTAGCGCGGCAGCCAAATGGACCGAACACTCGGTTATCGGAAACGATCGGCTTATCGCACTACTGTACACCGGGGTGGGGTATGATCACATCGACGTAAAGGCGTTGACCGACGCGGGGGTGCTATTCTGCTTTGCGCCCGACGCTGTCCGCCGCCCCATGGCGTGTACTATCATAACTTTCATCTTGGCACTTGCGATGAAATTGATGGCAAAAGACAAAATCACCCGTCAAGGACGCTGGTCGGAGCAGGATGATTACCACGGCGAAGGGCTGATGGGAAAGACGCTCGGATCCATCGGCGTTGGCAACATCGGTCACGAGGTGTTTGTATTGGCGCAGCCGTTCGGTATGCGTCATCTGGGCTGCGATCCCTACATAAAGCAGGCGGAGGTGGACGATGTCGGTGTGCAGTTGGTGGACATGGACACGCTGCTAGCGGAGTCAGACTTTGTGAGTATCAGTGTGCCACTGAACGAAGAAACGCGACATCTGGTCGGTGAGGGAGAGTTACGCAAGATGAAATCGACCGCCTATCTGATAAGTACCTCACGGGGACCTGTGGTCGATGAAGCAGCGTTAATTCAAGCATTGCAAGAGGGCTGGATTCAAGGTGCAGGAATTGATGTTTTCGAACAGGAGCCCGTCGATCCTGATAATCCGATACTCGGTATGGACAATGTAGTAGTATCCCCCCACTCCCTGGGTCATACCGATGAATACTACAAACTTGCTTGGAGCGGTAAACTCCGACAGGCAGCGCAAATTCTTCGGGGTGAAATTCCCGAAGAATTAGTTAATCGGGAAGTTTTGAACAGACCGGTGTTTCAGACAAAGTTCAAGAAGTTCCGGGGATCCTAGAGGGAGGCTGACACTGCTCTCTAAACGCATTTCGTTAGTTAATTGGTTGGTTAATGAACCAATGAATAAATGAACGAATGAACAACTTGATACGAGGTAATTCATGCAGTTTGACTTGTTAATCAAAGGTGGTGATGTTATAGATCCAGGTGGTGATCACGATGGCAGGCTTGATGTTGCGATTAAGCGCAATCGTATTGCCGCTGTTGACACCAATATTCCCACAGAATCTGCCCCTCAGGTGATCGATGCCAGCGGCCAATTTGTCACGCCGGGCTTGGTAGATCTCCATACCCATATCTTCTACGGTATTGGCTATTACGGTGTCCATGCAGATACGGTGGCAGCGCGCAGCGGTGTAACCACCTGGCTCGATGTGGGATCTTCGGGCGGGTACAACTTCCCCGGTTTCAGAGAATACATCGTCACTCCCGCTCAAGCACGCATTTATGCGTTAATCAATATTTCATCCATCGGCTTGACAACGCGGTCAGGGGAACTCACCAACTTGGATTACTGCGATATTGATCTCTGCTGCAAAATGATAAATCTGAACCGCGATATAGCGTTGGGCGTAAAAGCGCGTATAGATCAAGGTCAAACTGGCGGCACAGTCGTTCCACTGACATACGCACGGGAGGCAGCAGATCGCTGCGAACTCCCACTGATGGTTCATATCGGCGGCGGACCACCGGGGATTGTTGAGGTCCTGAGGCATATGAAACCCAACGACATACTGACCCACTGCTTTACTGGCGGAGACATGCGTATCATCGATGATTCAGGCAAGCTGCGCGATGAAGCAAAACAGGCTTGGGACAGTGGTGTTGTTATGGACATCGGTCATGGAGCGGGTTCTTTCTCCTTTGAAACCGCAGAAGTGCTGATGAGTGTGGGCCATAAGCCGGATGTCATTTCGTCCGATATCCACCAAAACAGTATTGGCGGTCCTATGTTTGACATGCCAACCTGCTTGAGCAAATTTATGGCGTTGGGGATGAGTTTTGAGGAGGTTATACAGGCATCAACCGAAAAGCCCGCCCAAGTGATGGGATTGGCGGACGAAATCGGGACGCTCAAACCGGGTGCCTTGGCGGATGTGGCACTCTTCCGCATTGAGTCAGGTGACTTCACCTTTTATGATGTTGGGATGAACCCGCGGAAGGGCGACAAATTGGTACGTAACACGCTGACCCTTGTCAACGGGCGTGAAATACCTATCGTAGCCGAGAAACCGCCAGCACCGTGGTTTGAAATGAGCGATGGGCAGCGGGCACTCATCGAACGCAATCACACGCCGGAAGCGTTCGATCCTAAGTCGGGGGAGTGAGGTATTCAATATGTCACCAAATTTGTACGGTATGAGACGCTTTGAGAGCAAAACTGCTTTGGTAACGGGTGGTGCTTCAGGTATCGGCAGAGCAACGGCGAACCGTTTGGCGGCTGAAGGTGCACAAGTCATCATTGCAGACAACAACCCGGACATGGCAAATAAGGCTGTCTCGGAAATAGAAGCGGATGGTGGCATTGCGGTTTATATGGAGGTCGATTTAGCAGACGATGCCGCTGTTGAAGCGGTTGGTCGCGCCGTCGCCGAACAGTTCTTTGCGCTCCATATTCTGGTGAATAACGCCGCTATTTTGAGACAAGGGCGTATCGAAGACGGGGGATGGTTGCCAAATTGGGAACCGGAAACAGCGATCGGTTTAAGAGGTTGGGTGCTGATGACTCAAGTGCTATTGCCCATGTTGAAGCAGGAGGGGGCTGCCATTGTCAATCTCTCATCAGAGGGCGGCTTTCTCGGAAGACCGGGGCAATGGGTCTATGATGCGATAAAAGCGGGCTTGGTCTCAGCCACTAAGACGATGGCGGTTGAGTTCGTCGACTACGGGATTCGAGTCAACGCCGTTGCGCCGGGGTGGATCGTTACGGAGATGCACTTTGCCAAGCACCCGGACCCACAAGCACGGAAGAAGGAACTGGAAGAAACGTCGATAACTTCCTGTATTATGAAACGTCGTGCACAGCCGGAAGAGGTGGCTTCTGCCATCGCCTTCCTACTCAGCGACGATGCCTCTTACATCACCGGCACTAACCTCCACGTCGATGGTGGACGCATGGGGATGTCTGTGGGATAGCTACCGTTTAGTATAAGGTATAATCCGACTTTTTAGGGGCTTGTGTGCGTTTCCAGAATTCAAGGAGGGTGAATGGCCAGTTTTGGGTCACGCGGCCTTGGCTATTCTTATACCAGCTTCTTACATTTGATGCGCCCCAAGCCATCTGTAGATTACCTTCATCAATCCATCGGTTGTAGGTGTCATGGATGGACTGTTTGCAATCGAGTGCTGCGGAACCGGTTTCAAGCAGAAGCTTGATACACCCTAGAATGTACCGCATCTCACATTTCGAAAAGAAGATAATGCTGCCGTTAGCGACGATATTTGTGTTGGGACCGTACATGCAAAACAGATTGGGAAATTGGGGAATGGTCATCCCTAAATAGGCACGGGGATTGCCGTCCCAATGCTCTTGAAGGTCAATTCCTCCCAAACCTTTGATTTCCATGGGCCAAAGCATACGGCTGGGGTAAAACCCCGTGGCATAGATTAGCGTATCAACTTCGTAAGTTTCACCGGATTTCGTCGCAATCCCGGTCTCAGTTATTCTGGCAATTGGGTCAGTGACAAGGTGGACGTTGTCCCGCTTCAGCGTTTTGAGCCATGTACCGTTGTCCACCAGCATCCGCTTGCCCGCCGGTGGATATGTTGGAATACATTTTTGTAGCAGATTCGCATCGTCTCCCACGATTGATTTCATGCCTTTGGTGAAGTGTGCACGAAGTTCATCGTTGGCGGCACTAATCGAGCGGGCTTGGTCTGTCCATGAACCATCTTTTTTCACCCATGCGAGTACACCTTCGGCGACATGCCAAAACCTGAAAACGCGGAACCATTTGGCATAGAACGGCACATGGTTCAAAAGCCAGTGTTTGCCCTCCGGGATGTTGTCATGATATACGGGCTCGATTGCGATCCAGTTCGGAGTCCGCTGGAAGACAAAGACCTCCTCCGCCTGTTTGGCAATCTCCGGAACAAATTGAAAGGCACTAGCACCCGTGCCGATGACTGCAATCCGTTTATCGGTTAGATCGTGCCCATGTTCCCATCTGGCCGAATGAAACGAAATTTCTTTAAATGACTTATGCCCTTCGATATCTGGGAGTCTCGGACGATTGAGCTGCCCCACGGCACTGATGACCGCTTGGGCTTCTAGGGTTTGGCTCATGCCGTCGGTACTTCTAACCTGTACTTTCCATGTGTAAGTTTTTTTGTCGAATTCTGCCGATTCAACCGACGTGTTGAAACGTATATGAGGGCGAATTCCAAACTCATCGGTACACTGGTTGAAGTACTTCAGAAGCACATCTTGGGGGGAGTAATACTTTTGCCAATCCTTGGGCTTAAATGAGTAGGAGTAGATGTGATTGGGGGTATCAACGCGGCACCCCGGATAGGTATTCTCGAGCCAAGTCCCGCCAATTGACGCATTTTTCTCAATAACTGTAAATGAAATCCCCGCTTCCTTGAGGCGGTGTGCGGCGAGGATACCGGACATACCTGCACCAACAATGATAACGTGAAATGCACGCCTTTTCTCTAGCGGGATATCTTCCAGCCCCGGCGGGGCATAAGGATCCCCACTTTCCAAGGATAACTCACCCATCAGGAATTGTCCGTAATCATTGGGTAGGGACTCTCCAACGAGGAAATCCATCATTTCACGGACTTGATCTATGGTTGGGGATTGCGGCAGTTTGCAACCATCGTTCCGATAAGCCTTAAGAATTTCAAGAGCTTGTGCACGCACGGCGGCTCGCTGCGCTTCGGTGATGCCGACATAGGGGTCACCGAGAACGCGAGGGTGAGGTCGAATATCCCCACGTATGATGTTCATGTCACCCGTCACGTGCACAAGCGACACCATCAGTGCAGGTATATTGGCTTCCTCTAGGGCAGCTTTAATGAACTCGTCGGATTCGGTAATTGCCTTCCAAGTATCGAACTGAGTCGCAGCCATGCTTTCCCCTTGCCTAATCTCTCAAACCCGCGTTACGTCTATGCCACGCTATTGAAATAGATACCCATCAAAGGTGTTATAGCCCTACCTTTGTACTTCAAATGCCGAGATCCCTCAGATTATAATCCTTCACGACATTTTCTCTTGTCGCTTCGTTCCACCGATTGTCGGCTTCCACTCCAACCATAGGTTGGTAAACGTAGCGCGGTTCATCGGGGAAACGCTGCTGACGGGCGTTGACGCCTACAGCAATCAGGCGAGACCTTTCAAAAATACGCTCTGCGTCGTAGACCACCGGTTCCTCTCCATACGTGGTTTCAAGGTCAATAACGGACGAGTAGCGGTGGAACCCAAAGTTGACTGTCACCCGCCAGTCCGACGAAGTATTTGGGAAAGAGGCGTGCAAGGCTTGGCGATTGGACATGACAACGTCGCCGGGATTGCATACCATCGGCACTGCTCCGGGCAGACGGTCAGAACCGTTGTTATCCTCGATCATTTTTTTGATGTCTAGTTTGCCCTGCTTGTGTGATCCGGGCAACACCCAAACCCCGTTGGCTGCCGTGCTACCATATAGCTGCGCCATGAAATTGAACCCGTGGGTGCCTTGATTCCAATCCGGCTTATCCCACTGTTTGGTTCCGTCCTGATGCCATGCGACAGATGCGCCCAACCCCGGCGGCTTCACAATTATGGATTCCGTGAAGGGAGTGAAATCTGGACCGTTGATATGTTCTGCAACAGACAGCAGCTGTGGGTGACCATAGAGTCTTAGGAAAGAGTCCATCAGTTGAAGTGGGCTTGAGATAGACGTAATCACAAAGTCCGGGGCATCTTCCGGCGGAGTAGGTTCGTTCATTTTGGCTGGATGACGACCATTGTTTCTCGATGTTCCACCCACGGGATCGCTCAACGGCTTTGCAAAATTGAAGCTAGATCTCGTAAATTCGGATCCAATCGCGGGCCTCCCCTCTGAATCAACCTCTGCGTCCTTCGTATGTGGTGCGCGGTCGAGTACGGTTTCAAAATCTTTCTGTAGATCTTTGAGTTCTTCTGTGCTCAATGCCCCTTCAAATACATAGAACCCACAGTGCCAGTAGGCATCTGCGATGTCCCTGTGCAGCGTACCGTCCGAGTTAAATCGGAGTGGTCCCCGATTACCAATTTCATAAGCCCTTCGTTCACCCTCTTTAACGTAAGTGTCCATCGTCATTGTATCTTCCGCTTTATTCGCGCTCATCTGAATATTTTCCTCCCTCATTTCCATTTCCTGTTTTGTCTGCAAAGATTAAAGAATTTTCAACTTGAAACGTTCGGCGATAAGTAGGCTGAATCAACCGAAGTGATTATACAACGCCCCCCGATTTAGATCAAGTGGAAAATATTCGATCGCCTATAGTGTTCGTACTCTGGCAACGCTTGTGCAATATGGTGCATCTGAGTGGTGATGTTCATCAAGCCACAAATACACAGAATCTTCCTTTGCTGGGGCATTGGTAACCTCCAAGTGCTATTACGACAACCTAAGTTGCTATCGGTAAATAGAAACTGAGTTGTTAGTCTTGACGTTGTATAAGTCCAACCAATCTGTAACATTATAGCAGTGCGATGTTACGGAAATTTCACAGAGTTTTGACAAAATCGCAAAGAAGAGGCAATGTTATGAACTTGTGATAATTTTTCCATAACCGTGTAACAGCCTTTGCGTATAATTTCGCCATGCCCTCGATGAGCATAGAAAAGGATATGGAACAATTGACTGAATCAAATCACATGCCCGAACAGAAACCTCATAAAACCTCTCTCCTAAACCTCGACAAAATTGTTAAACCCCTGCTTATTCTTGTCATCGTTGGTGTCGTCGGTAATCTGGCTTTCTGCCTCTGGACAACAGACCGTCAGCAACTCGTTGAACTCCTCCGTTTCGATGGTCGTTATCTTTTATTGGCGATGTTGTTGACGCTAGTTCCTTTGTTGGGACACACAGTTCGCACCATCATGTGGACGCGGTTCCTCGGATACCGCATCGGTCTAGTCAAACTCTTCAAAATTGTTCTTGCTAACGAATTGGCCGCATCTATCACACCGACAGCTATTGGTGGGGGACCTTTGAAGATTGCCATGCTGGTTCAAACCGGTGTTAGGACCGGCGCAGCAGCATGTGTGGCGACGTTGCCAACGCTTGAAGATTTCCTCTTCTTTATCGTGGCGGTGCCAATTGCGATGACCATTTCATCGTCATGGAATCACCCAGTTTTCAATCTGATTTCAGGGGGGATTGATCTGCATTGGGTTTTACCGTGCCTGATTGGCGGTTTGATTGGGGGAGGTGGATTGGCACTGCTTTGTCGAAAATCAGGATTCAGAATTCGGAGGTGGGAGGGTCTTCAAGAGCAATTGAAGGCAACCGGGGTAGATTTTTTGAATGTCTGTCGAACGATTGGAGGGACGGGTAAATCTCGACTTTTACTAAGCGTTATCATTGCGGGGATACAATGGACATGCAGGAACGCTGTCGCTGCAATGCTTGTGGCGAGTTTGGGGGTAGAAGTTGAATTCATCCAATTTCTGGTGCTACAGTGGCTCATTTTTATCCTTACGCTATTCATACCAACTCCCGGTGCCACAGGCGGAAGTGAAGCACTGTTCTATCTGATCTTCAAACCGCTACTGCCGAATGAAATTCTCGCCGTTACCGTTGGCGGATGGCGATTCTTGACGTTCTACTGGGTTATGATTATTTATGCGATTCTACTTTACATCTTGCTGAACTTTAGGACATCTAAAACTGAACCAATCTGAGTAGGATACGCTGATTAGTTCTGATTTCCGTAGGCAGAGATTCATATCTCGACACGTCAATACGGTTGAAACTTATTGGGATTCTGTATGTAGGGCTTTGTCAAGTGCTGTTGCTAAATTGTCAGGGTCATCTGTTCCTATTCGATATCGCTTCCCACTCTTCATCTGCAGTTCAATCGCTGAGAAACCAGAGACATTAAAAAGCCAACCACGAGGCGTAAATCTTATCCCCCAGCCGTAGTACCAAGGGTTCCTGACCACACGAAATATCTCAATCTCTTCTAACGGAAAAGTCTTGCGGATAATTCCCAACCCAAATTGAATCTTAACCATCTGGTCATCAACTGTTACTGTCAAGCGAGAAAATGTTCCAAGAATGACTAAGACAATGATCAGAGCGATAAAGGTCAACGGGTGAAAACTCGTCATGATATTGAAATAGCCTAAAAACAGTACCACCATACTATACAAGGTGAGCAGCAAATAACCAATCTGAGTATGTTTATACTTTTGCATTATCCTTGATTCTATCTTTTTGTTATGATTATAGTGCAAATCTGTCCGGTCATTTGAACAGGACTATCCTTCCGACCGATTCCTTCAAATTATCGCCAATGGAGATCGAAATAATCGTAATGGGTAGAGGTAATCTGCTGCATCTTACCCGTTTCAACATCTAAGGTGAAGATTTCGCTGGTTCGCCGTCCGCTCGTATCGCCCCCGATAAATGCAACCTGACTGCCGTCTGGACTCCACGTCGCATCCCGTCCCTTGTAAAGACTTAGATTCAGATAATCCTTGAACCGTCCTTTCTCTACAGTGGCGATGCAAATTTCGCCCGATGTATAAAATAGGATCTGCTTGCCATCCGGGGACCACTCCTCTATCCTTTGGCAAGGGGGCTCGTCTTTTTGGAGAAACCATGATCCGGTCATACCAACAACATCGGGTTCTGCTAGCGCGAGGAACCCATCTGTCTTAAACGCGATCCATCTGCGATCTGGCGACCACCTGGGCCATCTGATTCCTTCCGGCAACGCTTCAATCAGTTTGTTTTTCGGTTCTTTAACCCTTTCGCCTTTTGCGTCCCAGTGAAGCCATCCCTCCGCCCACCGGCGGGTTCTCCACCGCTTTGTTGATTCACCGTCAATCGTTACGTCCCAGTTTTCGAGCCGGTCCTTTGCACGGTCAATCTCAATCACAACGAGAATCGCGTGACTTAATGGAGACCACCAGAAATCGTGAATGCGATGTTGTTTCTTGACCAGCCTTTCATTCTCAGTGCCATCTCCCCGCATGACATAAAGCGATTCCGAACCATCCACCCCGGATATGTAAGCGATATGCTCTCTATTTGGTGACCACCGAGGGCTCCGGGAAAACCCATCGTCAGTGAGCTGACGGAAATCGGTTCCGTTTGGATTCATTGTGCAGACATCATACTGATAGAACTCCCACCATTTAGTTGTTCCCCGCCCTTTTTCCAACGTTCTGGTTGATGCCCGGAAACCGTCCCGATTTTCCAACGGTTTACGGAGGGCAAAGACCAACTTTCCCGCTTCCTCCTGTGCTGACGCAGCACTGCCTATCATAATCAGCAGTATGAACACACCAATTACACATCTTACACGCATATGATAACCTTTTTGAGAATTATACTTCATCTATGTCCGGATAATACATCGTTGTTTTCAACCGGGGTTCTAATAGAGAGGAAAATTACAATGTTAGACGCAGAGGGGTAGGTGAGGTCTAGAGGTTGTTTCAAGCCTTGCTTCTATTTTTGTTGGATTACAGTTGAAACCGGAGGGACGATATTCTCGTTATTGATCTACGGACAACTTTTCTATCCCTTTTAGGCTGGGATAACTGTAAAAAACAAGACAGAATGTGAGGTAATAATGAATTTATTTTCTTTTATTCCCTTTTTCGTTGGGACAATTGTTGAAACTTCCCGATTCATATTGCGCATGGTGCAAGCTATCCGTATTTCAGATCTCTTTTCGTCAGGTGAATCGTTAAGACCTGTCGAGTTGTTGCGGAAAATCATAGACACGTTGATGTTTTAATTCCTCTCTCCATCAAGATAACAGTTAAAGTTTTTCCCACCTTCCCTACTACCTTCTGCATTTACAAGCCCTCTCTTTATCGTACTAATGGTTGGAATCAACCGAAATTGAAGGATTTTCAGAATTGTTAAGTTCTCTTTCGGTTGAATCCGATGCCATTCAGCTAGTTCCTTTGAGCACAACAAGGTGTCTTTTATCCTTAACTCTGCGTTTTGATTGTCCAACCTGTGAAAGCCTTGTTGACAAATTTTGATAAAGCGTTGAGCTGCGCTCGTCTGGAACTCGCTTTTACTTCTACTGGTCCCTCCATAAGGTGTGTGTCACGCTTCCGGCGGCATAGATCCGTGTGCCCTGAAACCTCGATTTCATCTGCTATTTTCGCTAAAGGGGTTGCTGGAGACTTCTTGCTCGCTATATCTGAATTGACTATTTCCTGTTTTCGTTTAGACATTTATACTTCTCCTTTACAATTCTCAACTTTTTTGACAGGTTTCGTTCTGGTTGATTAATAAGTTTGTTGTTAATCGTCCTAGCTTCAGTCTGAAAAGTTGCAAGAAACTTGCCAATTCTACGCGTTTTTCAGCCTTTTTCGTGCGGACGGTGGACAAAATTGATTTGCTTCCATAATTTCCCGTAGCGAACTGTTTGATAATTTCTAACTTGCGTTTGTCATAACAGGCGACGAGCTGTTCGTTGCTTTGCCCTGTATTCCTGTTGACATTTGTATAGATATGATGTATCTTAAAGTTAATTCAGCGTTTTGTGTTCAGTTTCGAGAGGATATATTTTGCATTTTTCCCTGCCTTCTGTCTCATTATTCTTACAGTGAGCCAACGTTGTCCATTTTGTAATGAAAGGAGATTCCTCAGATGTCTAGTACAACCGCAGTGAAGGAAACAGATGCGAAGGTGGAGTGTATCATACCTATCCTAAATGTCAGGAATTTCTCCGCGAGTATTGATTATTATGTGAATGTGCTCGGATTCAGGGTGGAATGGGACTGGGGTGATCCGCCGGATGTGGGAAGTGTAGCGCGCGATGACTGCTCTATCATGCTAGTTGAGGCTGGACAGGGACACGCCGGAACATGGCTCTGGATGGGCGTTGAGGATGCCGAAGAATATTATGAGGAATATAAGGCAAGCGGCGCGAAGATTCGTGAACATCCAATAAACTACCCTTGGGCATACGAATTCAGAGTGGAAGATCTGGATGGTCATGTTATACGGATTGGATCAGGACCCAAAGAAGATGGATCTCACAACCACTGAAACCGATGAGAGATTATAATTCCTTTCACTTATGTAAAGAAGGAGGGTTTGCATGAACACTGAAAATAAGACAATCCGTAAATTCAGAATCAAAATAGCAGTACTTCTAATCCTGAAAAAAACGCTTGCTGTTGCGACTGTTTGGGGGCTTATCTGGGGGACCGGCGTTATTGTACTCCGTGCGACCGTTGGGCTGCCGTCCTTGACCTTATTGGCCGGTGTTATCGGTCTGATAGTCGCTATCGGTTACGCAGTTGTATTAGCGTTGCGTCAAATTCCGAAACGAACTGCCCTCCGAGCGAGTCTTGACAAACACAACGGTGCCGGTGGGTTGATGATGGCAGCGGAAACTGTAGAACTCGGCAACTGGCGTAAACAGATGCCATCAATACATCCACCCCGTTTGCATTGGCGCGGTGGTGTCTCTTGGGGGCGTTTTGCAGGTGCTGTTCTATTTGTTTGCATCAGTTTTCTGATACCCCAACGTTTCGTGGAGATCTCTAAGGCGCAACCCCTTGATATTCGTGAAGAGGTAAAACAGTTAGCGGAGGGGATCGATGTCCTCAAGGAGGAGGAGATTATCGAGTTCGCAGAAGCGGAGACGCTCGAAGAGAAACTGGATCAACTCCAAGCGGAGGCTTCCGGCGAAGATCCGGTCAAGACGTGGGAAACACTCGATCATCTAGCGGATACCCTCTCCCAAGAATCAGCGAACGCCGCACAAGAAACCCTAAGCAAAACAGAACGCCTAACCGAAGTGGAAACCCTGTCTGAAGGGTTGATAAACGAGGGATCGGAAATGGATGCTGGGCTTTTAGCGGAATCAATGGCGGCGTTATCTGGATTGGTCCAAGAGGCGGCGCAAGAGAATGCGTTGCTCGCAGCGCAGCTTCCCGATCTGAAGGGCGATACGAATTCACTCACGCTTGAACAACTCAAAGAAATTTCCGCTGCGTTACGCTTGACCAAAAGCGACATCTACGAACAGTTGGTGAAACTGCATGAGGTCAATCTGATTGATTTGGAAACGCTCAAAGTGTGGGAGCAACTTGGGGAGTGCAATAGTGAGGGGCTTGCTGCATTTCTCGCCGAGAATGCAGAGAATATGTCGGTAGCCCAGTGTATCGGTGGCTGGTGCCGAGGTGGAAGGATCAACCGGGGTCGTGGCGATGCACCCATGACTTGGAGCGATGGCACCACGGAGGAGGGTGCGAAGTTCAAAGCGGAAGCCCTCCCACTATCAGACATCGCCTCCCTTGAGGACAGTGAACTGGTTAGACTTAGCATCGCAGCACCATCGGTCGAGACATCAAGTCTTCCACCGAAATCGGGCGGACTTGGAGGCGCGACTGCTGGCGGTGGTTCGTCCTTCGCCCAAACTGTATTACCGCGTCATAAAGGGGCAGTTAAACGGTATTTTGAAAGACCTTGACACACGTTGTAAAGCAGATCTTCGTCCGAACCAGTCCCTGGACGAAAAATTATGAAAAAAACTCAATTCGCGCTTTGCATCGAAAACAGTGATTGCGATGACCTTGAAAAACGGAAACTCTACCAAATCCTGCCTGACGAAGCAGCAACCCAAGAAGGGTATATGAGGGTCGTAGATGAATCTGGGGAGGATTACTTATATCCCGAATCCTATTTCATCCTTATTGAACTACCTCGTCGAGCAGAAGAAGTACTGATAGCGGCAAATTGAATTTAGGTAGAGAAAAAAACCGAGTTTTTTAGACAAACTCGGTTTCTCTGTGTAAATTCATTACCAATCTATGCCACATCTAAACAATCATGTCAGATAACAAGCAATCCGAGAGTCTACTTCAACCTAAAGCACTGAATCCCGCTGTTGAACTTGCAGAAAAAGTGCTTGCGGAATTGGATCGTGTGCTGCTTGGACGTTCCGCGCTCCATCGCATGGTGCTCATCGGCATCCTGAGTCAGGGACATATCCTACTTGAAGGCGTGCCGGGTGTCGGCAAAACCGCGCTTGTCAAAGCACTGGGGCAATTGCTCAGTCTCGATTTTAATCGGGTACAGTTTACCCCCGATCTGATGCCGGGCGATATCGTTGGCACGCATATCTTGCAACAGACCCCAGAAGGACAACGCGAAATGAGTTTCCAAGCGGGGCCCGTGTTCACAAACATCCTGCTCGCCGATGAGATAAACCGCGCCTCTCCGAAGACGCAATCCGCTTTGCTTGAGGCGATGCAGGAGCGTTCCGTCACCCTGCTTGGCAATACCCGCGCCCTCCCCAATCCCTTTTTTGTCCTCGCTTCCCAGAACCCGATTGAATTAGAGGGGACATATCCACTTCCAGAGGCACAGTTGGATCGCTTCCTGTTCAAGTTGATTGTTCCCCATGCCGATGTGGATGTACTCGACGACATCATCTCAACCCGCCGACGTGGCGAACCACCGGTCCCTGCATGGTCGATGAGTGCCGAGCAACTACGCCAGTTATTCGATGTGATGGATAGGATTTTCCTCCCCAAGCCGGTATCGCGCTATATCTCACGCCTGACAGCTGCTACCCAGCCGAACACCCCTGAAACCACCGCAGAGGTAAACAAATATGTCACATACGCCGCCTCGCCGCGGGCGGCGATTGCAATGGCGGAAGCGGCGCGGGCTTCTGCATTGCTCTCAGGTCATCCGACCGTCGGATTCGAGGATGTGAAAGCGGTTGCTTCAGCCGTGCTGAACCATCGCGTGATTCTGAACTATCAAGCTCGCTTTGATGGTGTGGATACCTTCACGGTTGTGGACAGCCTCCTTGCAACTCTCGACGAAACTGACCTCAATCTGCCCGATGATCTTGAAATTCGTTCAACGTGAGTTCATTTCATCACAAATAAAGGAGCTTGGAAATGCCTTCACACTCCTATGAATTGATGGTGAGATATTCTGTTCTCCACATTATCTTTTTCTTGGTTGTTATGTGGATGTGTGCCATCGTGTCGGATACCCGCGCAGGAACGGATTTTGACGACATAACTGTCACGCCTGAGCTCCAACCAAGCAGCAACACCTTCCACGGATATGCGGAATACAGAATCGCCGTATCGAACCGCTCACCTGACACCGCCCACCAAGTGACCCTGATTTTGCCGAAAGAGACTTTCGGCGTTTCTGGAAGTCGAATTCGAGAAATTACCCGCTCGGTTGTTGTCGGTCCCGCTGCCACTGTCCACGTCTCTTTACTTCAGCCACCTGTGCCGATGGCATACGGCAGCGAATTAGGAGTCGCTATTGACGGTAAGGTGGAGAAGGAGGAGGTGCTGTTAGCCGGGGGTCAACACGGTCGAGGAGAATTGGGGGTAAGACGTGTTTCAGTCGGTGTCGGTGCTCCACCACGGAGGGGAACGCGTACAAAAAGTTACCCGCTATCACTCCGGATTTTGATTAGTCGAAATATAGATGCTACAGCTTTACACACCCAGGCTAACAAACTACTCAGTCCCGCCCCTTCAGGCAGCGGATCCCTTCCAAGTGGTGGACCTTTGCGTTCAGGAGGCGGGGGTGCCACCGCCTCCTATGAAACGATTGATCTGGGGCTGCCCGTCTCGGAGTGGAACACAAATTGGCTCGGTTTCTCACGCTACGATGGTGTCATCGTCACGGACGAGGATAGCCGGCAGATGCCTCCCGATGTTCAAGCTGCATTATGGCACTATGTGGAGTGCGGCGGTGCCCTATTGGTGTTGGGAGCACGAGAGCTCCCTGAAAAATGGAGATTGAAGGAATCACTGCAACCTGAACCTCCCACCGGTGCTGCGGGAGTTGACATCTACCATATCGGTTTCGGTCAGTGTATCGTGAGCCCTGAAACGGACACAAAAAGCTTAAATCAGAAACAGTGGCGGCAGATTGTGGAGTCATGGCTGAAGACCGCAGCCCCTTGGCACTGGGGTAATTCGGTTGAGGAAGCCAACCGAATCTTTCCGGTAGTAGGCAAACTGGGGATTCCTGTTCGAGGGCTATTTTTGTTGATGCTCCTTTTTGCTGTGACAATTGGACCGGTGAACCTGATTGTGCTGTCTCGCAAAAAACGGCGTATCTGGCTGCTTTGGACAACGCCAGTTATCTCGTTAGTGACCTGTTTCGCTGTGTTTGCCTACGCAACCTTCGCCGAAGGGTGGAAACGAGTAGTTCGTACAGAAGGATTAACAATTCTCGACGAAAGGGCTCACCGTGCCACGACCATTGGCTGGACCGCTTTCTATTCGGCACTGACCCCAGGTGATGGATTACATTTTGGCTATGAAACGGAACTAACACCCCAAATCTCCGCGAGGAATACAAATAAAGTTCTTACGATTGACTGGACACGCAATCAGCACTTGGCAAGTGGTTGGATAACCGCCCGTGTTCCAACACATTTTATGATTCGCAAGAGTGAAGTACGGCGTGAGCGTGTAACCGTCAGGAGGGGGGCGGATGCCCGCCTCAGTATGGTCAATGGACTGGGTGCCGATATAAGCCAGTTCTGGTTGAAGGATCAGGACGGCACCATCTATGCTGCGACAGATATTCCTGCGGGGTTAGAAGCAGAGCTGGTATTGCAACCGGACCTGCGTATTGATGACAATCTGAGTCGTTCTACTGAGGTATTGCAGCTTGAGTTTTGGGACCCGACTATCAATCAGGAGCTGGATCGAGGGAACTTCTCACCGATGTTAAGAGATGAAATGAGATGGCATGGTATGTTGCTTTCCGATAATGTCACTGTTTCCGTTCAAGATAGCGAACGACAGTGGGAGATAACGGATCAGCTTTTGAGGCATTCGTACAATATAAAAACTGACAGGGTTGGGGGATCACTTAGAATCTACGGCGAGAGATCGCTCAATTTACGCGCTATCTTTGCCTCTGATAATTGGATAGAGGATATCGAACATCTCAAAATCAACCCTGAGCAATATCTGCTGCCCGGCTGCTATATCGCTGCCTTGGACACCTCTCCGTTTATTGAGGAAGGGCTGCAGAATGTGACGGAAAAGCAATATAGTTCTGTCGTTTACGGCATTTTGGACGAAGAATAGCAAAATAATCCAGTATTTTGTCGAGATATGAATCTCGACCTACAATCGACTGCTTTCGGGACGGAGAACCCAGGGAGATCGAAACCGGCATTAATGAACCAATGAACCAATAAACAAAGAGCTTTCACGCATCACGTTTCACGCTTTTAGCATTTCACGCTTTCTTTTTACATGAGTGTTTATCTGTGCCTCTGCGGTCACCCGATACATCATACACATGCAAGTCAATATCACTAACCTCAGAAAAGATTTCGGCGCGACGCGAGCCGTTGATGACATCTCCTTTAGCTTTTCATCAGGGCAGATCATCGGCTTTGTCGGTCCCAACGGTGCGGGCAAAACGACGACCATGAGAATCTTAGCAACGCTTGATGAACCGACAAGCGGCGATGCCAAAATTGATGATGTCTCGATTGTGGAGGTGCCAGAGCAGGCACGTAGGCTCATTGGATATGTGCCCGATGCCCTTCCCATGCACCGGGATATATCTGTGCATGAATACCTCGACTTCTTCGCTCGCGCTTATGGGTTGATGGCGATGCAACGCCGACAAGTCATTGAAAACATCGAAGAATTTACCAACCTCACGGGTATTCGAGAAAAAAACTTGTACACGCTTTCAAAGGGGATGAAGCAGCGAGTTAGCCTTGCACGAGCCCTCATCCATGACCCGCCGGTGTTGGTGATGGATGAGCCTGCAGCAGGACTCGATCCACGGGGACGAGTTGAACTGCGGGAGCTACTGAGAATTCTGTCTGGACAAGGGAAAGCCATCCTGATTAGCTCGCACATCCTTACCGAACTCTCGGAAATCTGCGATAGTGCTGTGATTATCGAACAAGGACGAATCATCACCGCCGGAACGTTGCAAGAGATAGTCAAGCCAGAGGTTGAGCAGCATACTATCCTGATCCGTTCGCTCAGCCGACAAGACACCCTATATAGGTCGTTGCTGCTAATGCCGAATGTTGCAGCGGTCAACCAATTAGGAAACGAGATAGAAGCGAGGATCACCGGTTCCGAAGAAACGTGCAGTGACCTGCTCGCAAGCCTCATCCAAGATGGATACCGTATTATAGAATTCAAGCAGCAAGGTGGCGATCTGGAATCGGTGTTTATGAACGTAACAAAGGGGGAGGTACAATGAAATCGATTCGTGGTGTCATTGAAAAGATGACTGACCGGCTCAATCCTATCGTTGTAAAAGAGCTGCGACAAGCGGTTCAGGGCAAGTTCCTAATCGTAGTATTAATCTGTTTTCTCTGTCTCCAACTGCTGACCATGGGGATATTCTTGATAACAGACGAATCAATTTCTGTCTCTTTCGATGCAGGACGAAACATCTTTCAGGCTTTGCTAGTGATTCTGTTTGGAACATGTCTACTATTTGTACCCGCCTATACCGGCTTCCGGTTGGCAACCGAACGAGCGGATGCTGACGTGGACCTCCTGTTCATCACAACCCTCCGACCACGTTCAATCATCTGGGGTAAGTTCCTCGCAGGGCTCATTCTTACCGTCCTGCTTTATAGTGCCTGTATGCCATTTATGGCTTTTACCTACCTATTGCGAGGGATTGACTTACCGTCGATTTTCATTCTTCTCGCGTTCGATTTCATCGTGGTAGCAGTGAGCCTCCAGGGTGCTATCCTCATCGGATGTTTCCCTGCCAATCAAGTTCTCAAGGTAATTCTTGGCGTGGGTTGGCTAGTTCTTATTCTTGCTGTTTTTCAGCTTATCACTTTGTTTTCTTTTTTCCTTCTACAATCCGGCATCGGGAGCCAACTCGATTCTTGGAAGTTCTGGAGAGGTGCCTTGGGGGTGCTAGCCAGTGGGCTGGCACTTATCGGCATTTTTGCCTTACTATCGATCGCGCTGATAAGTCCTTTCTCCACCAACCGGGCATTGTCCGTGCGTATCTTCATCACCGCAGTGTGGCTCTTGACTGGGGTCGGCGCAGCAATCTGGAGCGTCGGGGTTAACAACTTCACACCAATCGTGGTGTGGGCAATCCTAAATATTCTTCTTCATTCCATCGGTCTATTTGTTGCTGTCAGCGAAAGAGAACATTTGGGACGGAGAGTCCGCCGAAGTATTCCGCGCAGATGGTTACTCCGCCTGTTAGCATTTCTCTTTTATAGCGGCGATGCTAGTGGCATGGCGTGGTCATCTTTAAAGATTATTTTGACTTTACTGTTTATAGGTGTGTGGTTGACCATTTTCCCGCAGATGCAGACTGACGATAATATAACAGCTATCGGAGCATTAGCTAGTTTGGGGTTGTATGCCTTCGGTTATACGTTAGGCGCATCGCTGATAAGGAGACGCTTTTTGGCGGACAGAGTCGCTAGTAATTATACGTGGGTGATCGCCTTGATTCTATTGGGTATTACAACAACGATCGTACCGCTTGCTCTCTTTTTCCTCTCCGGGGAGTGGAATAAGGAATGGCTTGTTGCTAGCCCCCTTGGCCCACTTCTGTTTTTTGGTACAAAGGGTTTTGTGTCCAACAGTATAACCATTGCAAGTGTTTGGGCAACATTCGTCGGTGTGCTCAGCCTGCCGTGGTTTGTTACACGGGTCAGCGATTTTCGACCTCTCAGGGAAGAAGCGGCAAGCAATCCCCAAACAAACAGGTCCGGGTAACGTGCCAAGAAGTTACAATGAATAGGGTGATTCATGATTCCTACTTTTACGCTTCCACTCGGCTTCCTTTCGCTTTTGGCAATTCCGGGACTTATTGCCATCTATCTACTACGCACCCGATCCCGGCGTTACCCTGTATCCAGTCTAATGCTTTGGGTAAACCAGCGGCAAGCGCGGGAAGGTGGCTTGCGCGTTGAGCGGTTGCAAACACCACTGCTATTCTTTCTGGAGTTGCTCACGATTATACTACTTGCTCTCGCCATCGCAGCCCCAATCATTCGGACGATACAAGGTGCAATACCACTGATGGTGGTGCTTGATGATTCCTTCTCGATGTTAGCGGGTGTTGACGATACCCCCAAAAGCCAAGCGATTGCGGCGCTGGAGGAGGAACTTGCGCCCCCCGGATTTAATCCATTCGCCCGGCGCAGCTATGCGGTGCGCTATGTACTTGCAGGCTCAGAGCCACAAGTGCTGAACGAAGCGGCACGAACTATGGATGAGGCAATCGCGCAACTGGAAGCTTGGAGATGTTTCTCGCCATCTGCCGATTTGGAGGCAGCGATAAGCCTCGCCGCCGAACTTGGAGGGCAAAAAGCACTAATACTTGTCCTGACAGATGAACCTCCGCCTGAAATACTAGGGGCAGACCGCGTGCAGTGGTGGGCGTTCGGAATCTCTCAATCCAACATTGCGTTTGTTAATGCCATGCGAACCGCCACCGATTTGGGTGAGCGATGTTTGTTGGAGATAACCAATCTCTCACCACACGCGAGCAGTACAGAGTTGGTTGTCGAGGTCGATAATGCTGCCATCCAAGAACCATCTGCCTCCCTGCACCGCTCAACCCTTGAAATAGATCCGCTGGCAACGCGCCGGATTTTTCTGAATCTTCCCCCTGAAACGCCGCCCCTGCGAGCACGAATTGGTGATGATGCCCTTGCAATTGATAACGAGGTTGTGCTCTTACCGCAGCGTCGAAAGCCGGTGCTTGTAGATGTGCGTATTCAAGACACTCAACTCCGCTCGCTCTTTGAGAATGCGCTTATATCGACCAATCGGACTATACCGACAAAAACAAGTCCCGAATTGATATTTCTTGATGAGACAACAGCTACCGATGGTTCCGTCGAGACGTGGTCTATGCGTATTATCACCGAACCGGAGGCATCCGCTTATCTCGGTCCCTTTGTTGTCGATTTAACACACCCGCTGACTGAAGGGCTTTCGCTCGGTGGTGTGGTGTGGGGTGCTGGTCTGAAGGAGCAGTTTATGGGCACACCGATTATCACCGCCGGAAATGTGCCCCTATTGACTGACACCGAACGATTCACCGGAGTCCATGAAATCCGATTACGGCTTCGCCCGGATTTATCAACGCTCCAAAATTCTCCGAACTGGCCGATCTTGATATGGAATCTGCTTCAGTGGCGCACCTCGCAAACACCCGGTTTAGAACGCGCCAACCTTCGGCTAGGTGAGGATGCTGTACTGACGACCAAGTTAGGTACCATATCTGTGGAAGTTGTCCTACCCCATGGTGGGACCTTTGTACACCCTGTGCCTGACAGAACGATAAACCTTAAAGCTGAGAGGGTTGGCATCTATGAGATACGGGCAGGTGTAGATAAATATGCCTTCTCCTCAAACGCCCTTTATCAAGCTGAATCAGATCTCACCAATAAGGCTACAGGGCGTTGGGGCGATTGGGGGGAAGCAACACTGCGGTGGTGGGGCTACCAAAGTTTTGCGTGGTTCTTCTTACTGCTCGCCCTCGGTATCTTAACGCTGCACTTAATTTTCATGAAACGTGAGACGTAAGACTATCAAATCGTTTCTTTAGAGAAACCGAGTTTTTTGGAAAAACTCGGTTTCTAACATTAACAATATTTTCGGCATAAACATTTGATCCATTGCCTTTTGAATCACTTAAAAAAATGAAAATCTTTCACCTGAAAACCGAACAGAAAATTGAGAAATCACAAGATGACTTATTCAGCTTCTTTTCAGATGCGTACAACTTAGCAGAGATAACGCCACCTTGGCTTCATTTCCAGATGCTAACACCCGCTCCAATTGAGATGAAAGTTGGGACGTTGATCGACTACCGCCTAAAGCTGCGCGGTCTTCCCATCCGTTGGCAAAGCGAGATAACGGCTTGGGATCCCCCGCACTCCTTCGTTGATGAACAACGTCGGGGTCCTTATCGCCGTTGGGTTCATACACATACCTTTGTTCCTGTCCCCGATGGCACACTGGTAAGGGATGAGGTTGAGTACGCTGTACTTGGTGGTCGGCTCGTGCAAAAGTTTTTCGTCGCTCCGGACATAGAGAAAATTTTTGCTTACCGGTCCGCAAAATTGCAGGAACTCCTCGCGTAGCCTTCTCAAACGGTGTAAATCTATGGTGAATTCTAAAAATAAATAGACATTCAAAGTAGTAGGCACACTCCGTGTGCCGTAACTCTGCGAGCAGGTTCCTGACATCGCTCGTTCATCGTGTCTAATTAATTCTAAAATCTACTATAGATTCAGAATCAGGATTATCAAGGGGTAATCCCGACACACTTGAGGGATCCAAAAGCTCAACGACCGAGTTAGGACACATAAATTCTCATTCTGTTAAAATTTCTCCGTACTTTTTGCGGAAGAATAGGAGTCTATTATGCCAAATTTTTTTAGTATTTCTGACAACACCCTGTCTACAAGGGGATATCCTTGGATTGGTCCTATAGTAGAAGGATTAACACCCCTTTCTTTTTGTATAGCATGTCGTGCACCACAGCGTTATGTTAATGGCAAAATAAGGGTCTTACTTGAGCGTAGAAAAGGAACCAAATGGCCTGATGCTTTAGGAGGCGCATATTTTATCGTTTCCCAGAGGGTGATTGACTGCTGGGATGTAGAAGGGATTGATACATTTCCAATTCAGCCCGTGGAGATTGCAGAACCGTACCCCAAAAAATTGGAAGGAACAGAGCCGCCAAAGTATTTTTGGATCGATGGAAGAAAACTTAATGGAGCGTTAGTTGATTTTCAAGCAAGCGGTTATGTAAATTTTGGATTCTGTTCGGAATGCGGGAGAAGAATTGAGAACATAAGTGAAACACACAAACGCCAATATGCCACAGGTGCGAAATTCTCCTACGTCTTTCAAGATGATACATGGAATGGGTTGAATCTGTTTACGACGAATATTTCTTATATGAAATTTTTCTGCACAGAAAAAATTGTTGAATGCGCTCGGAAATACAAGCTGACTAATTTTCGTTTTATTCCTATTGAAGAAGGAGCCGCTTTCGCAAGCAAAGGCTTAAAGTATATGTGATGTGCAGGAGAGTGCCAATAGCGTAATTATTGCACATGATTTTTCAATGATGGGCGTAAAGTAAATGATTGCGTCCTATAAGGAACAACGGAAATTTTTATAATTCAGTGATGCTATTGGAGGAATTTGTGAACGATCAATCGATTTCTGAAACACAGACCTGCAGCGACTATGATAGCAACCTGTCTGACCTAACTGCTGACCCACACGAGATAGGGCTTTCAGCGGAGCGGCTTGAACACGTCTCCTCAACGGCACAGGAATTCATTGACAGGAAGCAGCTTGCCGGTGCGATGACGGTTGTCGCCCGGCGCGGCAAAGTGGCACACTTTGAAGCATACGGCATGATGGACATCAAAGCAGGCAAGCCGATGCGAAAAGACACAATTTTCCGCATTTACTCAATGACCAAGCCGAGCGCTGCCGTGGGAGTGATGATGCTCTGTGAGGAGGGAAAACTGACGCTTGACGCACCGGCATCAGTATATCTGCCTGAATTAAGTGGGATGAAGGTAGCTCAGGACGCTGACGCCGATATGTTCACGCCAGTGAAAGCAGACCGGGAAATGACTGTTCAAGATCTGATGCAACATACCGCCGGATTGCCCGGTGCTGCCCGATACATGGCTGGCAATACCGCAGTCGATAAGCTCTATCGTAAAGCAGGCTTACACCGTTTGCATGAGTGTAACCTACAGGAACTCGTCGAGCGATTAGGCAAAATCCCACTGTTGTATCAGCCGGGAACAAAATGGCACTACAGCATTGCCGCCGATGTCTTAGGACGACTCATCGAAGTTGCTTCGGGTCAATCCTTCGACCAGTTTCTAACCGAGCGCATTTTCCAGCCGTTGGGTATGGTTGATACCGGGTTCTATGTGCCGACAGAGAAAATCGATCGGTTGGCGGGCATGTACGCTCCAAAGTCGACGGGAGGCTTACAGACCATTGACGCTCCAGAGGGTGGCACCGGGCATATATCTAAAACCAGTTTTATAAAGAAACCAAGATTCTTATCCGCTGGCGGAGGTTTGGTTTCGACGGCATCCGATTTCACTCGGTTCTGTCTTATGCTCTCAAACAAGGGGGCACTGTCCGGAAAACGGTTGATGCAAGCGGAGTCCGTCGAATTGATGACCCGCAACCATTTACCCGAAAACCTGATACCGCTCGACAAAAAACCTGAAGATCGTTATGGAGGGCTCGGTTTTGGACTGGGCGTCTCAGTTCGTGTCCAGCAGACCGATTGGGTGCCTGCCTCCCAGATCGGTGAGTACGGCTGGATCGGCGGAACTAGCACCGAATTTTGGATTTCACCACGGGATGAGTTGGTGGCTATTACCCTAGCGCAGCACATCCCCTTTTCTCCACTGAGCCATACCGTTAAGCCATTGGTCTACGCGTCGATCGTAGAGGATTAACCAAGCCATGCCGAACCGATGGTGAAGCGAAATGCACTAGCACATATGTGGATGACTATCCTTGAAAATGGGAGTAATTGGTGATATACTCATTATATAATTTAACCTCTGAAATGGTGAGGAGGTAAATTGCCTGAATCACGGATTAAGCGGCTGATGCGAATAACGCGGATTTTTGAAATCCATGTTGATTTGCGATTCAGACAACTCGTGTGGGATATGACTAGAACATCAACTTATGAATGAACCAATTGAGATCGCTAGTTTAACGGACTACATCAACCAAATAAATACTGTAACTGACTTGAGAAAAAGTTATCTCTATCGAGGGCAGGAAAATGAAGAGTGGCAAGTAAACAGCAGTGCTTACCGTCGCTTAGAAATTAGCGTCAGTCCTTCGGAACGGACATCGGTATCGGAGCGAGCATCGGTATTGGAACAGGCATCGGTAACGGAATACAATCGTCTCTCGGATGTGTTACGTTCTCCGCACCGGGATTATCTGTTACAAATCGTTAATGAGATTAAGCTAAAGTATCCATCTACATACAGGGACCTACACCCGTTGGAATGTATGGCACATTTGCAGCATAACAAAGTAGCAACAGGACTAATTGATTTTACATTCAGTCCCTTGGTTGCCCTTTGGTTTGCCTGTGCCAATGAGAATAATGAGGATATAAATGGAAAGGTTATTGTTTTAGAAAATGATGGTGAAAAAATTGAAGAGATAAAAACAGTGGAAAAACTTGAGAGCGATTTGGGAAAGTTTTTTGACGTAGATCGAAAGCAGTGGTATCTTTGGGCACCCACTTTGGACAGTCGGAAGGTGGATACCGAACGGATGACTATGCAGCAATCAGTGTTTCTATTTGGCTTGCCTGAAATCGATAGGGAGATGATTACTCAAGAAATCATTATCCCGGCTGAATATAAAGAAAGTTTGAGAATAGAATTGGCAAAAATGGGAATCTCAGAAAAAACACTATTTGCTGATCTACTCGGTTTTTTTGAGAGGAACACTGCTAGACATTCCTATGATCTAACACTTGTCACATCGAACGATGGAGAAAAACTGTCATGAATAATGAGCCAACTAGCGAAGCCAAAGGTTACTACAATTATTTTCAACGGGGCAATGTTAAACTGGTCACCAAAAAGTACAGTGGAGCCATTGAAGACTACAACGAGGTAATTGATCGAAAATCAGACTACGCGCCTGCCTATAACTTTCGTGGCTATGCTTATGAGCTCAAAGGCAATGTTGATCGGGCCATTCTAGACTATAACAAAGCAATACAACTCAAGAACGATTATGCTGAAGCCTATGGCAATCGTGGTGTGGCTTACGGTAAAAAAGGGGAATTTGAACGTGCCATCAAAGATTTGAACAAAGCTATAGCATTCAAACCGAACCTGGCCGAGACTTATAACAGCCGTGGCATCGTCTACGACAACAAAGGCGAAGTTAATCAAGCTATCGCAGACTATACCAAGGCGATAAAACTGAAACCAGATTATGCCGAAGCCTATAACAATCGCGGAGTAACTTATGGTAACAAAGGCGAGCATGAACGGGCTATCTTAGACCTTAACAAGGCAATAGAGTTGAAACAAGGTTATGCCATCGCCTATAACAATCGTGGTGCTGTTTATCGCAGCAAGGGCGATTATGACCTTGCCATTGAGGACTGTAGTAGGGCAATAAAACTCAAACCTGATTATGCTGAACCTTACAGTAATCGCGGGGCTGCTTACCGTGGTATAGATGATTATGACCTCGCCATCAGAGACTATAACAAAGCGATAGAACTGAATCCGAATTTTGTCCAAGTCTATTACAACCGTGGTATTGCTTATTATGAAAAAAGCAAGCTGGAGTGTGCCATCGAAGACTATGACAAAGCGATAAAACTGAATCCTAACCTTGCCGAAGCCTATAACAATCGCGGTAATGCTTATAAGGAAAAAGGAGAGTTTGACCGTGCCATCGAAGACTATGACAAGGCGATAAAACTGAATCCTAACCTTGCCGAAGCCTACAACAATCGCGGTAATGCTTATAAGGAAAAAGGAGAGTTTGACTATATCATTGAGGACTATAACAAAGCGATAGACTTGAAATCCGGTTTTACCGAAGCCTATAATAATCGTGGTAAGGCGTGGTTGCACTTGGAAGAATGGGAGAAAGCTAAATTAGACCTGACTGTTGCTAAGGCGATGGGGGCAGATATCATCACGGAATTTCGTAGTGACTACGGAAGCATCTCGGACTTTGAAAAGAAAAATAGTTTGAAATTGCCGGAAGACATCGCCACAATGCTTACACCGCTGAAAACATAAATTTTTATCTTCTATCTGAATGCCGCCATCTGAGTGATTTCCTGTTTTTTTGCCTGCAAGTCGGAGAGAAACCGAGTTTTTCCGAAAAAACTCGGTTTCTCTCTTCATTTTTTTTGATCTCAATCTACATTCAGCCACCATGACACTCCTCCATCCAATCTGGCTGCTCCTACTCATTCCCCTAATCATATCCCTGCGCGTGTGGAAACCGCCTTCCCGTCTTTTTGGGGTGCTGCGTCTAGTCATACTGTCCCTGATCCTGCTAGCGATGTGCGGACTGGCTATTAAATTGCCGAGCCGGGCGGGTACGATTGTTGTCGTGGCGGACAGAAGTCAGTCAATGCCTCCTGACAGCGAGACAAGGCAGAAGGAGGCGATCGACCTCATCCAAGGTGCCATGAGGAGCGATTCTAACCTTGCTGTCGTTTCCTTTGGCAGAGACGCTGCCATTGAACATTCCCCCCAAAGCGGAAAATTCGCCGGATTCGTCAACGAAGTTTACGGGGACGCTTCCGACCTAAATGGTGCCATTGAGAAAGCGATGGCACTCATCCCACAAAACGCGCCCGGCAGAGTGCTCCTACTCTCTGATGGGAGGTGGACGGGTAAAGACCCATCGGGCATAGCAGCGCAAGCCGGAGCGCGAGGCATCCCTCTTGATTACCGCCTCATGCAGCGTACTTCTACAAATGATGTCGCCATTTCCCATATAGACGCACCGGAGACCGTCAACCCCGGCGAATCCTTCATGCTTGCGGCGTGGATACACGCGCCGGTTCCGAATGAAATTTCGTTTGAGTTGCTCCGTGCAAACCAACGTTTAGTAGCTGGCACGCGAAAAGTACCGTCCGGGTTGAGTCGTCTCATCTTTCGGGACAAGGCGATGCAACCGGGAACACATCAGTACACCGTGCGAATCGGGGGGACCGAAGCCGATCCGGTGCCAGAGAATAATAGTGCAAAGATTCTGGTGGGTATTGAAGGATCACGTCCGATTTTGCATATTACTACTGGCTCCGATTCCGGACTGGCGCGCCTGCTACAGGCGGGTGGATTGGATATAAAAACCGCTCCACCGTCCGCATTCCATTGGTCGCTCGATGAGTTGTCGGGATATTCCGCTGTGTTAATTGAGAATGTGTTGGCGGACGAGATTGGGCTTCACGGAATGGAGAACCTCGCTGTCTGGGTGAAGGAGATCGGGGCAGGATTCATGATGACGGGCGGAACACATGCTTACGGTCCGGGTGGCTATTTCCGTTCGCCGCTTGAATCGATTATGCCGGTTTCAATGGAGTTGCGGCGGGAGCATCGAAAGCTATCGCTTGCTATTGTAGTCGCGATGGACAGATCCGGTAGCATGTCAGCGACAGTAGGAGGTGGCCGGACGAAAATGGACCTTGCAAACCTCGCCACAGTGGAGGTGTTTGATATGTTATCGCCGATGGATGAATTTGGTGTGGTTGCAGTCGATAGCTCACCGCACATCATCGCAGAACTCGCGCCGGTTGAAAATCAATCGCATGTACGGAGTGATATCCTGAACATCGCCTCACAGGGCGGCGGGATCTTCGTCTACGAAGCACTTTTCACCGCAGCCAAGATGCTCCTTGATGCCCAAGCCGGCACCCGGCATATTATCCTCTTTGCAGATGCCGCTGATTCAGAGCAACCCGGACGATACCGCGAGCTCCTTGAAGAGGGCCGAAAAGCCAACATCACTGTCAGTGTCGTTGGGTTGGGCACATCCAGTGATGTTGATGCCGCATTGCTGCAGGACATCGCCTACCGCGGCAAGGGACGCTGTTTTTTTACCGAAAACGCCCAAGAGTTACCGCGTCTGTTTGCCCAAGATACCTTCGTTGTAGCACGTAGCACATTTATTGACGAACCGACCACAGTTCGGACGACGGGCGGCATGGTTTCATTGACCGGTAGAGGTTATCAGATCCCATCTCCAATCGGTGGCTATAATCTCTGCTATCTTCGTCCCGACGCAAATCTCGCCGCCGTGACGGTGGATGAGTACGAAGCACCGCTTGTGGCAGCGTGGCAGGCTGGGATTGGACGGGTCCTCTGCTACACAGGTGAAGCGGATGGGGCACATACGGGCCCCATTGCAGGTTGGAAGGATGTTGGCAATTTTCTCACAAGTCTCGTGCGCTGGACAGGGGGCGATTTCGGGAACCTGCCCGGTGAAATGTTGGTGACACAGAGCGTCAAAAATGGAATCAATGTGGTGCAACTTCACCTTAATCCAGAACGGGAGACGGAGGTGTTCAGAGAACTGCCTACTGTGAAGGTGCTCCGTGGCGTTGTCGGAGAAACGCCGTCTGTCGATGAAACCAAGCTGTCTTGGACATCTGCTGATACCCTTGCTGTCGATATACCAATCCACGGCAGTGAAACGGTACTGACAACAGTGGGGATACCGGGAGGCGGAAATATATCGCTGCCTCCCGTCTGTCTGCCGTATTCACCAGAATTCAAGCCCGCTCATACAGAATCGGGGCTTGCGACGATGGAACGACTTGCGAAAGCCACCGCCGGGAAACAACGAATTAATCTGGGAGAAATTTGGGATGACTTGCCACGGCAGCCTCATCTGATATCGCTCCAGCCGTGGCTACTAATCGTGGCACTCCTCTTGCTACTTCTCGAAACGTTAGAACGCCGTACAGGGTTGCTATCCATGAAACATGGATGGCAGGTCGTAGCAGCTGTGTTGCAACGCATATCAAGGAAAGAACGGGCGGTGGCTCAAGTTGCCGGGCCATCTTCCGAAGAGAAAATGAAACCGTCCACACCGGAAGAACCAGAAAAACCCGAGGAACCTTCCGATCGGGATGGAATGCTTGACGCGTTAAGTCAGGCGCGAAAACGCGCCAGTGGACGGACAGGACGTGATTAGTTCATTAGTTCATTGATTCATTAGTGTATTGGTTGATTAAACTGGCGAACCTTATACATGGTGTTCCTCCTTGATAAAATTTCCTCCGGTTCGATCCCAATGAAATTGGGGCAGAATATGTCTACCACTAGCAACCTAAGTTATAATAAAGAAAAAGGGCATTGATGCTGTATGAATGAAACTTATCAACAATATCTCATAGATGGCGAACGTGCGGGGGCTCGATATGCCTTGACGGCACCACGCAATATTCCCTTCGGGATTGCTGGCAGTCAAATGGGAAAACGCCCCGGCAGTTCACTGGAATTTATCGACCACCGCGAATACCAGCCGGGCGACGACCTACGCCGAATTGACTGGGGTGGCTTCGCACGGAGCGATAAATTGACTGTTAAACTGTACCGGGATGAAGTCAATCCGCATCTGGATGTCGTCATTGACGGTTCATGTTCCATGGCACTTGAAGCGAGCCCCAAGGCACAAGCGACACTCGGGTTAGCGGCAGTCTTTGCGACTGCGGCATCAAATGTCGGATACTCTCACACCGCTTGGGTTGCGGGTGATGGGTATCGGCAGGTGGTCAATGGCGCAGATCGACCGTCAATTTGGGACGAGATCGATTTTAACTACCGTGGAGCCCTTTTAACATCATTGGTTAAACTCCCCCCGTTGTGGCGTCCATTTGGGTTGCGTGTATTGCTCAGTGACCTACTCTGTCCCGGGGATCCATTGACAGTGTTAGCTCAATTTGCCGAGCGGGCGACAGCGGTCGTTGTAGTGCAGGTCTTAGCGGAGGTTGACGTGAATCCAACCGAACGCGGTAACATCCGACTCATTGATTCAGAGACGGAGACGGTGCAGGAGATTTTTGTGGATGCCGCTGCTGAAAAACGGTATCGCGATGCGTTTGCCCGTCATCAGGAAAGTTGGCATCTCGCCGCGAAACAGACGGGAGCGATTATGACAACGGTTGTCGCAGAGGAACTATTGAGTGACTGGCGACTGGAAGCATTGGCTGCGGCAGAGGTACTCACTATTACATGAATGACACTGATGATAAAGACATTAGGAATTATACCCAATTTGTGCGCTGTAAGGCTATCGGTAAGCAATTCGGAGGGTATGATATAGATGATGCGGTTGAACCGTTTCTACTTTGAAACCGGGGACTTTTATTGTCGAAATTTCTAAATAAAAGCTTGGGAATATCTTTTTTCTGCCAAAAATGTGAATTTCCAGTTGACGAGTATCCCTAAATGTTGGCAAACAACGAATATATTGTGTATAATATAAATAATATACCTGTATATTGTATATTATATAAATGTACGGGCCGATTGCCTACTAGTGAGAACAAGAGAATTAAGCCATCATCTATTAACTACGATTATTGGCAGGTTTATAGTATGTTGCGGATCAAAGCAGCTACCAACAACATTACCAAATAAAGGAGATAATATAGTGAAACAACTGAAGCAACGCGGTGTCTTGTTATTAGCCTTGGTTGCCGTTTTCTCTGTCGCTGCGGTGTCGGTGCACGCCGCCACCTTGAATGTTACAGTGATGGATGCCCAAGCCGGTGAAAAACTGGAAGGTATTTCCATCACCGTCATGTCCCAAGCCGGTGTTTCCAATGAAGGTATCAGCGATGCATCCGGTATGCTCGAAATTACAGATTTGGCTGCCGGTGTCTACACGATAGCCGCATCGGCCCCCGGTTATGCCGATAAGACCATGGCAAACGTTGAGCTTGTCGCCGACGGAACCACATCGGTCGAACTTGCTCTCTCTTCAGAGGTTATTGAACTGGATCAAGTTTCCGTTTCGGCATCGCGCCGTCGAGAAAAGGTGCTTGAAGCTCCGGCATCGGTCGCGCTTGTTAGTGCTTCGCAAATTAAAGACCGTGTCGCACCAAGTGTTACCGAACACTTGAAGTCGGTGCGTGGGGTGGATGTCGTGAATACTGGGATAGGTACATCACAGGTTGTCGTCCGCGGTTTCAACAACGTTTTTTCGGGTACACTGCTGTCGCTCGTTGACAACCGCATTGCTCGGGTTCCCTCTCTACGGCTCAATGCCTACACCCTCATCCCAACCTCAAGCGAGGATATTGAACAGATTGAAGTAGTATCAGGTCCCGGTTCAGCGTTGTACGGTCCAAACAGTGCCAACGGTGTCATGCACATCCTCACCCGCTCGCCGTTTACCTCGCAGGGGACAACTATCAGCATCGGCGGCGGTGAGCGAAGCATACTCCTCGGATCACTTCGACATGCCGGCGTTATTAATGAAACCCTCGGTTATAAACTTTCAGTCAACGGTTTACGAGGAAATGATTGGGAAACGGGACGCTCGAAAGAAGACCTTGAAGGTCCAGGGGAACCGATCTTTGATACGTACAGAGCCGGCGGCGAAGCTCGTGTGGATTATAAGCCCAACGATGATCTGATGGCGATTCTTGCCAGCGGCTTCACACAAACCACCGGTACGGAACTGACTGGGCTCGGTGCCGGTCAAGCCAAAGACTGGACTTACGGTTACGTCCAAGGACGGTTCATCTATAAAGACCTCTTTGCACAAGCCTTTTGGAATCGTAGCGATGCGGGAGATACCTATACCCTGCGGGATGGCCTACCGGTTGTCGATAATTCCGACCTATACGTCGGGCAGCTTCAACACGGTTACAGCCTTGGAGAACGTCAACGCTTCACGTACGGTGCGGATCTGTTGCTGACCCGCCCTGATACTGAGGGCACAATTAATGGACGTAATGAAGAAAACGACAACATCACTGAAATTGGTGCGTACTTGCAGTCAGAAACTAAACTCACTTCGCAGTTAAAGCTCATCCTCGCCGGACGGGCTGACAACCACAGCCACCTTGATGATATAGTCCTTTCACCACGTGCGGCGCTTGCCTTCCAACCGAACAACGACCATAACTTGAGACTCACCTATAACCGGGCGTATAGTACCCCGACAGCTAGCAACCTGTTCCTTGACCGGCTGGCAGTTCCAGATGCCTACGGGTTAGGCAGCAATTTTGAACCAATCTTAGGGTTCAGTCCGAATATTGATATACGTGCACAGGGGCCCGGCAGTGACACAGGATTGACCTTCAAAAGGGATGCAGCTGGACGCCCGCTGTTTCGGTCTCCCTTCTCACCTGTGGCAGAGCTACCAGCAGAGACACCCCTTCCCCTTGATGATCCTATTGCTACCAACCTTATGTGGGGCATCGGGCGAGGAGCGGTCATGGCTGGCGTGCAGCCCGTTTTTGAAGCAGCCGTAAAGCAGACCATACAGCAAACTTTCACCCCTCAAGCGTTGCCACAGCTTGTTGCGGCACTGCCCCCGGAGAGGCTTCAAGGACTGGCAGCAGAAGTGATTTCAGGGCTTCCACCGCAAGTGCTTCAAGGACTACCGCCGGAACTAGCCCCATTGCTGCAACCGGGGGCGATTGCGGCACTGCCACCCGAACAGCTGCAGCAGATAGTACCACAAGTGCTTCAAGTGCTACCCCCGCAAATAGTACAGGGACTTGCAGCCACCCTCGCAGCATCTACGGAGGAAGAAATCCTTAATGGATTTGCTAGCCTTATCCCGGAGCAGGTGGCCGGGGTAAAAAATGTCCTACGCACCCTTAATCCAGAGACAGCAGAGTTTACCGATGTTGCAGATGTCAATAACGTTGACCCGCTTAAGCCGACGATAACCCAAACGTATGAATTCGGTTACAAAGGGATTCTCATGAACAAGTTGGCTTTTTCTGCCGATGTCTATCATACAAGGATTAGGGATTTCGTTGGTCCTTTGGTCGTTGAAACCCCGAATGTGTTCTTGGATGCCGAGACATTAAGTGCCTTCCTCGGACAACACTTCACGGCGGCGTTAAGCGATCCCAAAAATGCTACGCTCAATCAGGCATTGCTTGCGTTTGATGCTCCTGCTCAAGGCGGCAACGGCAACGGTTCGGCTGTTGATGAGTTGACAAAGTTGTTTGTGGCTGGCACTGAGAACAACGGTCCCGCTTTTATCCCCTTTGGCACGGTGACCCCCGAAGAGGCATCGGATCCAAGCGCGGTTCTGCTGACCTATCGCAACTACGGCGATATCTCGCTTAACGGACTGGATTGCAGCTTGACCTATTACCTCAATCCGAGTTTGAGTATCGGCGGGAATTACTCATTTGTCAGCAAAGACTTATTTGAGACCGAGGTCACAGGCAGGAACATCGCCCTGAACGCGCCTAAGAATAAGTTCGGCGCAAACGTCCAATACCTCAACACCAATCTGGGGTTGGGAGTGGGGGGGCGGGTGAATTTTGTGGCTGGCTTCCCTGTGAATTCAGGGGTTTACATCGGTGAGGTCGAATCGTATTATACGATTGACTTAAGCGCGGGCTATGACATACCGTTCGGTCCGAGTCCTCGTTTATCACTGACAATCCAAAATGTGCTGAACACTATGTATCAGCCATTCATCGGTGCCCCGGAGATTGGGCGTTTGTCGCTAGTGCGCTTGACGCAAACGTTCTAATCAATTCTTGACAAAATACTAAAAATAACCGTATCTTGTAAATCCTAAAAAAACGCCTTGATATTATAACCTATCGGACTTCGGGGCAATCCGAGTCGGCATGGTTGAATCAGGGCGTTTTTTTATGCTGCGCTTAGAGATTCCGGTCAAGCTGCAGTGCGAGCCAGTAAGGGTAGGTCTCATCCCTGTACACCAGTTCAAGGTTCACCTTCCGAACCTCACTTGGTTGCGGCACAACCCCTGGAGGCTTCTTGTTGACAGGTTTGAGTGTGAAAGTCAACGTGTTACGCCCCTTTTTTAACAGTTCCGGCGCAATCGCTGCCGCTAGGTGACAACCGGGCTTGTCCTCCGGATGGTCTGTGATTGTAAGAGGCGTGGTGATGGAGGGTTCGGGGCCAACGGCGACCTCCTGACCGTTGACCTGCAACTTGATATCGTCCGCTGTCATGAGCTCCGTAATGTTCAAGAGCAGCCTCACGCTCCTCGGATACCCTTCAGCACTTCCAGCCCCAAGGTCATCGGGAACGTCAATCTCCATTTCAGCTGTACCACCTTCGCTGTGGTATCCCAACGCTAACGGTAGGGCTAGCTGGTAGACATAGACCTTGTTGGCATGGCGGAGCCGTTCTGGATCACCTAATTCCCGGTAAACCTCCCACTGTAGGTCAAAAAAGCGGATCACATAGTCGTAAAAGAATATGCCATCTGCCCCCTGTTCGTAGAGCCGGTGGGCAATTCCTATGTGTTCGAGGTGCTGCGTCAGGTGTGCCGGATAGCCATTTATCAATCCACCTCGGCGGAACTTGAAAAAGCCGGGTTTACCTGCTCCTGCCACGAGGCGACAATTTGTTTCCTCAACTGTCCGGTGCCATGCCGAGATGTCCATCTCATAGAAACTAATTGTGCGGCAATGTGCGATCAGTATATCTAGCAAGTCCTCTTGAATCCAAGTGCGTATATCCAACCCCTCGGCAAAATGACACTGGATATCATCTTCCGAGCTTTCGTGCACCTCCGCTTTTCCTGCCTCAGGAGTCAGTTCCAGTCTTTTCTCCTTCCAGATCGAGTCCCGTGAGTATAATTGCGCTGACAGTCCCAGATATTTCCCCTTCTTCTCACCTACCTCGTCCAACATTGCGCGAACATCCCGCACATGCTGGTTCATGATTTCACGTCCTTGAACCTCTTCCCCCGCATTGAAGTAGGGACCGATACGGGTGTAGTCTAGATCGAGTCCATCAATATCGTAATTCTCTGCAACCTCACGCAAGAATGCCAGGTTCTGTGCGGCAATCTCCGGCTTATTCCAATCATAGCTTGGAGATACTTGGGCGTCGCGCTTCGATTTCAGTCGTAGTTGTGGATTCTCTCTGTAGAATTTAGTCTGATATTTTTCAAATTCGAGCACCCTGTATGTATGATGTCCATCGTTCATCCGGCGACTGCCCCAAGCCTGAATGCCACAACGGTGACACTCATCAACAAAGACAGCCATGGGGTCCATACCCGCCTCGACCCAAGCCTGCTGCGTTTCCCACATTTCAAGGACATCGGATTTCTGGAAAGCTCTTATCACACCGAGGCACCGCTGCAGGATTCCTACGTGCGAGCCCTCAAAGCATTGTACGAGGGAGCGAATTTGCCGCTCAGCTTGCTCAGGACTACAGGGAGTCTCCCCGGCATCGTAGGTCGCAATCAGCCGCTGACGTTCCCGCAGGGGAATTAGCCCTTGACGATTTAACATGGACACCCCCTTTATATATTTGGCTCATATCAGGATAGAGTGCAAGATACGAATGCCGTGAAACGTGATGCGTGAAACGTGAAAAACATATATTCATTGGTGCGGTTGGGCTAGGGAATCCCAATTCTGTTGCACAATTTCTTAACATCAGTCAATATTGATTAGCTCACGGCTGGAAACCCACTACCGATGAGAGGTTCGCCGTTGTTGACCTCGATGGTTGGGATCAGGCAATGGTGCGATGCTTGTGCATCGTTGAAACAGACCCCTTGGGCGTAGTAAATTATCACGAAGGCGCGACGTTGCCGATTGGTTGTGTTCTGTGGGGTTGCATGGAAGTTCAGACAGTGGTGGAACATACATTCACCGGTTGAAAGTTCCACAGGTACACCGAAACTGGCGTGCCGTTCCTCCATCTTTGCTCGTTCGGTCTTGAGGGTCGGATCTTTTGCCAACGCCTCTTCCTCTTTCTTTTTCGCTTCGGGGGAGAAACGAGGGTCTTGGTGGCTGCCGGGAACCACGTGCATACAACCATTCTCCACAGTGGCATCATCAAGAGCAATCCAGCAGCTGAGGATTCTTGGAGCGGAGAGGGGCCAACCGTAGAAATCTTGGTGGAAACGGAAATGACCGTTGTCCTGTGGCGGTTTGGAGATGATGTGGTCATGCCATAGACGGAGTTTCGGTGCCTTCAAAAGTGTCTTAGCAATTCCAGTTATCAACGGATGCCGCACCGTTTTTTCGTAATCCTCATCTCGCTTCCACATGTTGACGTATTGAGTGAGGACTCGTGGCTCATCCTCGGCATCTTTGATAGTGCGGCGGTGTCCTACACTAAACTCAACCGATGAATCATCCCCTCCTGCTAATTCAATATCAACAATCCGATCTAATCCATCAATAAGTGCTTTAACTTCGCTCTGTTCTAAAACCTTTCCATATCTCAGATAACCGTTCTCATCGAAAAATTTTGCTTGTTCCTCCGTAACCATTTTTACCCTCCGCTATCCCTGTTGGCTCATATTACTGACACATTGGTAAAATGAGTGTTACTTTTGTCACACTGCCCCGATTGTATCACACCTCTCACAAACTGTAAATATCGAATGCTTTGATGTTAGGGGCATTCGGAATGCCGCGAATTCGTAGGCGGGGCATCTGGTTTTCCGCCGTAGCCTTGACCGGGAGATCGAACTACGGGAAAATTATGGTGAATTCTAAAAATAAATAGATACTTTCGCCCCTCCGCTTCGATCCCGATTCATCGGGGCCGGTAGGTGCGGTTGGAAACCGCACCGAATTCACGCCAACCCAGTAGGGGCGGTTGGAAACCGCACCGGTTTGGGGTGTCTCATTAATTCTGAAATCCACTATAAATCACCCTCGCTGATGCCCAAGCACTGCTTTAGGCTTCTAAGCGAAACACCTTTTTTCGGTGCAGCTTCGGTGCAGCTTCGGTGCAATTTTTCAATCGAGCGCGGTGGCTTCATATCGCGGTAACGCATGAACCACTTGAACGGACGAGGCTTCTCGTCTTTGAGGGGTTGATCATAAGGAAAGTACATCGTATTACCTCCATTCATATCTTACCATAAAGCTATCAATACACCAGAGTCATTTATGGTGAATTCTAAAAAAATAGACACTTTCGCCCTTCAGTTTCGATCCCGATTTATCGGGACCGGTCGGCTTCGATCCCGATGTATCGGGGTAGGTGCGGTTTTCCCCCGCACCGCATTCAATCCAACCCGGTAGGCACTGTTTCCAACTGCGCCGATTTGGAGCGTCTCATTAATTCTAAGGTCCACTATAAATGCCCCTAGTCAGGAGTTCAAAGATTTGACAACACATTCAAGGTAATGTATAATCGGGCAAACCGGCAGGATAAACCGGGATTGATTGGAAAGGTATTTATTTTCACTAAAAATATACTGTAAGAACGGAGGAAAATCGTGGCAGAAAAAAAGGTACTCGTTACCGGGATGAGTGGCTTAATTGGCGGCCTCGTGCGGGACCGCATAGAGGGCAAGTATACCTTGAGCGCGTTGAATCGTCGCCTAGTAGAGGGTGTCGAATGCCATCAAGGCGATATCGCGGATCTGGATGCCATTCGACCCGCTTTCGAGGGGGTTAATGTGGTCGTGCATCTGGCAGCGATGGCGCAACCGTCGGGCATGACATGGGAAGAATTGTTGAGCGCAAATATCATAGGGTGCTACAATGTCTTTGAGGCATCACGGCAAGCGGGTGTTAAGCGAATAGTTTTCGCTAGCAGCGGAGCAACCGTCAGAAATTGGGACCGCGTGTTTCCCTACAACGCAATTGTTGCAGGACGTTATGATGAAGTCCCTAAGACATGGAAGAAGGTAGATCACGAAACGCCGACGTGGCCCGGGGGACTCTACGGCTGTACCAAGGTTTTTGGCGAAGCGTTGGCAAGGCATTATACGGACACCTGCGACATCTCGATAATCTGTCTACGCATTGGTGCTGTTACCCATGAAAACCGTCCGACAGACACTCGTGGTTTCTCTGTCTGGTGCAGCCAGCGGGACGTTGCACAGATGATCGAAAAGTGCATTGAAGCACCTGACAGCGTGAAGTTTGATATTTTCGAGGTTGTGTCCGATAACAAGTGGGCTTATCGCGATATTTCACACGCCCGTGAGGTGGTTGGATACGACCCGGAGGATGCAGCAGAAGACTATCGCTAGGACGGGTCAACTATTTTTTTTTACGCATTAATCGTTACGTGTCACGCGCTTCGCATCTTGCACTTTTTTTACATAAGCCGCAGTTTCTTATTGGTATCGTTCCACATCGGCAGGTTCAACCATCTTCTCTTCCAAAGAAACGTTCAATCGGTCCGCCCACTCCAAAATTTGCTGATAGGTTGTCTCCGGCACATCAACGCCGTGTGCTAGACGCTGGAGACGAGAACGGTGCTCATAATCGCCGGGAACCAATACCTCACCGAAGCCGGGTGCGGGTGGTATCGACTTAATACCATCGAGAAACGCACGTACGCCTTGTTGATACGTTTCCAACGGGGTAAATGCACTGACGTTCAAGATCTGCATAAACTGTCCTCCCATCGCACCGCGTGCAACGTCGAAATTCCCGCTCAATCCACCAAGCAGACACATCAGCAGCGAGAACGCATAACCCTTGTGTTTGCCAAACGGCAGCAGAAATCCGCCGTCATAGAAATCTGCCGTTTTGACGCTGGGGTTACCATCTTTGTCCACAATGCAGCCTTCAGGCAGATCAACCCCCCGGCTTTGGGCGAACATAATCTTACCGCCGGCGATCATGCTGGTGGCGAAGTCGATGACAAATGGTGCGTCATCACCGGTGGGCACGCCGACAGAGATCGGGTTAGTGCCGAGTGCCCCACTGGCACCGCCAAAGGGGACAATGTTCCCGCCATCCTTCACACCGTTTCCGTTGGTGGTGATGCCGATGCATCCCGCCCGCGCGGCTTGCTCTGCGTATTCACCGAGCCGACCGATATGCCCGGTGTGGACAAGAGTCACACTACAGGTGTCAGTCTCTTTCGCTTTCTCAATTGCGCGTTCCATCGCTTTTCGCGCTGTGTGGTGACCGAAACCACTTCCGCCATCAACGCGTAGAGTGTTGGCAGTTTCGCTGACAAACTTTGGGTCAGCGGCAGGTTGCGTCCTACCGTCTGCGATGCTTTGCAAATAGCTCGGAATGCGAATCACGCCGTGTGAGTCGTGTCCGGCGAGGTTTGCATTCACCAAGATCTCCGCTACGTTTTCCGCGATGTGACGAGGCGTATCCGCCGCTATAAGCACCTCTCGCGTCATCGCGTGTAGATAGCTTGCCTGAAAGGAATGCGTTGTTCCCATGATTCTGCCTCCTTTTCTATCCCTCTTATCGTCGTATGCAGCGTAGGTTGGGTTGAATAGCAACCGTGAAACCCAACACATTGGTGCATTCGTAAGCTAGTGAGTTCATGAACTCAATCAGTTTCGGTTGTACCATTTCTTTATATGAGCCAATAGTGTAGTTGCTTCCTACAACACCTTACTTCCCTGCATAAAGGTCGCGCAGATCCTTGCGCTGGCGGTGTGTGCATAAAATGAGATGGGTCCAACCCACGCAATCTCACAGCGCGGATAACCACGAGTTTTCATATCTTGGAGACAGCGAAGAAAAAGGGCTTTCCCGATTCCCAAGCCGCGTAACCGTTCTTCCACGCCTGTGGGGCCGAACCCGCCACGAAACATCGTGACATCGTAGGTGGCGAAACCGCAGATGTTACCATCTGAATCGAGGGCTATAAAGGTTGTCACCGGCGTATTTTTCAGCGAATTGCACGCCTCGGTTGTCCAGTTTTGGCTCCAAGTCCCCAACATCCACTCGTAAAATGTCTGTTCCTCCTCGTGCTCCAACCGTCTTATCGTGAAACCCCTTTTTGCAAGTTTCGATTCTACCTGTGCCGTGTCAAAATCATCTGCTGTCAGGTCTACCTCCATGTTGTGGACATACCGCTCAGCAGTGTAGCCGTGCGACTGAAGGAAGCAGAATGCTTCTGTGTAGCGCGGATCCAAACCGGGGGTGAAATAGTACGGTGAACAATTCAGGATACGCACTCGCTCTGCACCACCTGACCGAAAAAGTTCCTCTATTTCCGCTAGCATCATGCTTCCAAGCCCTGATCTGCGGTGTGCCTGATCTACAGCAAAGAGTTTCAAGCCTCCCTCGTTTCCTCGTAACACGCCAACCATGAAGCCGATTGTTTTTCCGTTATTACGCAGGAGAAATCCTTGGTCAAGTGAGTGATCGAGGTCGTCGAAAATCCGTCTATACAGAATCTCCTTTTCAAACTGACCTGAATGAAATTCAAAATTCCTGTTGCAAAAAGCAGCCAATTCGTCCAGATGCTGTGGCTGGAGCTCGACAAAGTGTGGCAAGCTGCCCTCCTATCAATCGCATTTTAATTTCGATTTGGGTTACAGTCCAATAGATTTGCGCTAAATCTCAGGGAAGATGTTACAGCCTTCGGGGGCTGTCCAGAGATCGGGTACATTTTCCGTAGAAATGTTGGCATTCTTACCAAATTCTTCAAGAACCTGATAGTCATTTTGCGTTGTTTCGAGTGTGTGTAGCACCGTTTCACCAGACCAGTCCGCTTGGACTTCGGCAAGCAGTTCATCTCGAATCGTCGAATAAGTGGGGGCATCGGCAAGGTCGTTCCATTCGCCGGGGTCGGCTTCGAGATTGAACAGTTGGGGATGATCATACCCATGATAATAGTTCAGTTTCCACTCCCCACGGCGAATCATGCGAGCGGGGGGATCGTTTTGGAGACCGCCCAACTCTGCAAATGCGGTATTGTGCCAATCGGGAACGTTTCCATCATCAACCAAGAATCCTTTGAGGCTGCGTCCACGTACCCTGAACATCGGCTCGCCTCCTGCGAGGTCAACAAGCGTCGGCCCAATATCAAGCAGGCTAGTCACATCAGAGATCGTTCGCCCTTGGGCAAATTGTCCGGGCAACGAAAAGATGAGCGGGACACCGACGGAGTCTTGATAGAAACTGGACTTCCACCACATCCGATGCTCCCCTGCCATTTCACCGTGATCGGAGGTGTAGATAATCAGTGTGTTCTCGCCAAAACGGGTGTCCGTTAGTGTGGAGAGCAGCTTTCCGATCAGTTCATCCATAAATGTCACTAGACCGTAGTATGCGGCACGGGCGATGCGTACCTGCTCGTCTGTCAGTTCATCGACTTGACGGTGTTCCCGCCACGATTTCATGAACGGGTGAAGTGAATCGTGATACCCTTGGGGAAGTTGTGGGACATCAATCTTCTCAAGATATTCGTCGAAAAGCCGTTTCGGTGCGATGAATGGGCAATGTGGGAGTACATATCCAACCGTCATGAAAAAGGGTCGATCCCCCGGATTTTTGTCTAACGACTCAAGAAATTGGCAGCCGACCTGCGTGACATCTTCATCATAGCGGGTGTAGGCGGTACGTCCGGGACCTGCAACCTTGACACCGGCAGCGGTTTGGCCGGCGGTGGAGGTGGGAATATGTCCCAGTTGGGGACTGATGTCTCCAATAATCCGCCGTTCAAAACCGTGTCGTTGATCGGAACCGTTAAAGTGCATACGTCCACACAAAACTGTTTCGTATCCAGCGTTGACAAGGTGATGGACAAAGGTAGGTATGTCGGATTGGAGGCGGCAACGATTGGTCCAGACACGGATATCTGAGCTATGCCGGCTCGTCAAGAATGTCATTCGTGAAGGCACACAGAGAGGATTGGCGCAATGATTGTTGGCAAAACGAACCCCACGCGCCGCCAATCGATCAAGCGTTGGGGTCCGCACAACTTCCTCTCCATCACACCCCAGGAAGCGTGGGCTATGCTGGTCTGACATAATCAGCAGAATGTTTGGAGGAGTTGTCATGTCAAAACCTCAATTTGAAGATGAGCCTTCGGGAGGGGGGAAGTTTTCATCAAACAGCATCTCCCGCCAACACGAACCGCTCTAAAGCTGCTGCGACGCCGTCCGCATCGTTTGAGGCGGTCACATAGAATCCGTGTTGTTTAAGTGCCTCGTCCGCATTCTCCATGATTACGCCCGTTCCGGCGAATTGCAGCATATCCAGATCGTTATAGTTGTCACCTATCGCAAGGATTTCCGATGGGTGTATCTCCATCTTTTCGGCAAGGTAACGTAACGGCAGATCCTTGCCAACCGTTACGTGTGAGAGACCGAGAAAAGCGTGTCGTCCGTTATTGATGATTACAAGGATTGGTTTGACCTGTCCATTCAAGCGCGTCTGAAAAATTGCAGCGACCTCATGTGCCTTCTCCGCAGGAACAACAGAGATAACTTCAATCACGTCGCCCGGCAGATCGGTTGCAAGATTATCGACCCATTTCAGATGAGCTGCATTTTCTTCAAGATAGCCACGCTCCCAAGCATCAAGTTTATCGCCGTAGTTCTCAACAAAGATATTGGCTGAATCCTGTGTGCCTTCAAAAACAACTGGGCGGAGTCCGAGTTCCTTCGCAATCTGGACGACCTTTTTCGCAATGGCGCAAGACAGCAGTTGATGGTGAAGTAGCTCGCCGTTGAGCCGCTTGAGGATCGCGCCGTTGTGTGCTGCCAATAGCAACTCTGGAAAATCAAGTTGTAAAACCCTCGGTTTTGCTGTGATGAAACGTCGTCCGGTTGCAACGACAATGGTTGCACCTGTTTGGGCGACGCGATGTACAACCTCCTTTGTACGCTCCGTAATCCTTCCGTCCGAATCGGCGAGTGTGCCATCAATGTCCAAGGCAATCAGTTTATATTTTGTCATTATTAATTCGCCTTGTTGAGCAACTCCGCCTGTGCGGTCAATACTGTTTCAGGCGACAGTTCTTCATCCCCCTTGGCGGTGCTACATTTCGTACCAAGGAATATCGGTTGAGAACTTGATGCTAGCACAGCAGCACAAGATATCGCGTCCTCCTCAGTAAAGCCACTCTGGGGATCGAGATGTGAATTGTGGGAGTCCGTGAATCCATCCGCAGAAGGACCTGCCCCGGACAAAATTACGCCCGACAGCGGCACATCCGATTGTAGGATCTGGTGTATCCCCGATAGTGGCACGTCGCCGTTGACGAGCAGGCGTCCCCAGTTCACCATGAGCGCGATGGGATTTCCTGATGCACTTCCACTATTCACAAAAGATAGGATTTGGATAAGGTCGGATAACGTCAATGAAGCCTTCTTCGCTGCGGGAAATGGTATCGGATGGTCAGAGGGAAGCCAGTCCGTTACTTCTACCGATAGCGTGGTATCTGGCAGGATAGTGGATGCTAATTGGTGCAAATCGGTCAAACTCTTATGGAATGCGATAGCGTGTGGAATGGTTTCCCCGGAGCGTCCCCCGGTGTGGACGAAGACGTTGCGGACACGGATACCAGCCTCGGATAACGTCATACATTGCTGCAATGATGAACAGGCATCCACCAATGCTGTTTGACGGGACGATTCGTCCAGTGAGGAGAGACCGTACGCGGGGTTCTTCTGCCCAGCCGTTGCCCACTGCGCTACAAAGGTTGCCACAATCGAAGCGGATAGTTCGGTGAGTACGTCAACGACTTCCGGCACTAAGGGCACACCCGCCAAAATTGGGACTTCAAAGGTGTTGATATTCCACTCTTCCACTGCTTTGCGATACCAATCCGCCTGTTCGGTTGGCGAAAGCGTGCCGACGATGGTATACGCGCCTAGAACTTTTTCGGTAATCATTCTGATGTCCTTTCATCATAGAGATGGATCATGTTAGGAAGGGAAAAAATCGTAACAGACTCCTACGTTTTTGTCAAGCGTTTTCCTTAAATCTGAGGGGCATTTGATACTATTTGAGGATAACCATTCGCCGGGTTTGGGTGTAGGTGTCGGTGTTGAGAGTATAGAAGTAGACACCACTGCTGACCGGCTCTCGATTTTGGTTTCGCCCATCCCAGTAGATAGCCCGCTCGCGGGTGAGGTAGTAGCCGGCCGGTTTGTGTCCGACTTGAATTGTCCTGACGAGGCCGCCGGTCACATCGTAGATTTTGACAGTGACTGTAGACCCTTCCGATAACTGATACGGTATCCATGTATCCGGGTTGAAGGGGTTGGGATAGTTGGAGAGGAGTTTGGTCTCTTGGACGTTGGGGTCTGCGATGGATAGGTAGTGACGGAGCAGTTCGATGGCGATTTGAACGCCGTGTGATTTGTTGGGGATAGCCTCTAACTCGGTCAAGGCATGTTGTACGGCGATGACTTCTTTGGCGGTGGAGGGGATAGATTCGATGAGAGCTAACTGCGAAGGAGCGGCGGCATTCTGACTCAGATGCTTTGCGACGAGGGTGAGATCGAGTATATTGACCACCCCATCGCCATTGAGGTCAGGGTCGGATTTACCGAAGTTGTTGGCGACGTGCACTAGGTCTAAGATGTTGACATTCCCATCGCCGTTGACATCGGCGGGATTTTTGGCTTTGAGGTAGATTTCGCCGTCGAGGTCGGGTAGCAGGTGGGTTTGAGACGCAGCGTCGTTTTCCCTATCAGAGACAGGGGCAGCAGATGTGGGTAGTGTGATTGTTTGGGCGTTACCGCTTCGGTTGTAGACAGCCCAGCCGTTTGTGAACTCACGGATAAACAAGCCCTCGATGTTCTGATACTGTTGTGCTATGGGATCGACAGGACGACCGAGGTCGGCATCCCAGAATGGATACCAAGTCTGTGCACGAGCGGGACCCCACAGATAGGGACCGATGGCAGTATTTGCGCCGGTGGTATACATGACATAGCCATCGGAGTGGGTGAGGCTCAAGGTGGTAATGATGCGCATCATACGGCGATTTGTTGGACCGTCTGGTGGTTCTGTTGGAATGCCAGTTCCTTGGAGGCAATTAGTCTGCGGTTCTCTGAGATTTTTTTCTGCCCACAGCAGTGTGCTTTCAAGTTTCTTTAACTCGTTGCGTGAATATCCCAAAGGCGTGTCTCTACCAGTCTCCATAAAGCCGCCGTTGATATAGTCGGCATAGTGCGGTATTTTCAGGGCGCCAACATTGACCACTATTAGAAAATCATCACGCACTTGTTCACGGACGGTTCGCAAAATGTTAAGGCGTGCTTGGAGAATATCTTCAGGGGGTGGGCGAAAATGACGTCTAATACCGAATCCGAGCTCAATTCCGTCGCCCCATGAATCAAGGTGCACGCCATCATAGAGTCCACAGCGTGCTACAGCGATGATTCGTTTTGCAATTAGGTCTTGGACTTCCGGCTTTAGGAAGTTGACGAGTGCAAGGTCCCAGTCTGTTCTGACAATTTCGCCGTTTTCATCCCGCACATAAAAATCGGAGTCAAGGGGAAGTTGAAGAGAGAAGTGATGAAGCGTAAGCAAAGTAATAAGGTTGGGATTTAGGTCAAGACGCTTCTGGTGGGTTTCACGCGAAAGGGGCAGATTGCCTGACAGTGAGATGCTGAGTCCTCGAGTGGGTTCTGTTGGGGTTCGATCCCAATCCAGTTTGAACCATAGACCAAGATCGAAATCATGAAGGGCAGCGCGTTGGTCGGGTGTCAGATGGTCTAATCCAAACATTGGACTGGTGCCACCCCAAGCGAAGGCCGAGGGTAAACTCCGACCCTCAATCCTGTCTCTGACCGGTGGAGCGATAGGCGGGAAATCACAGACTTCCTCGGATTCAAAATCCATGAGATTTAACCCTTGGATGGGTGTGATGTCGGTGACAAGGTTGTCTTGGATATAAAGCCACTTTAGGTTAATCAGGTTAGCAAGTGGCGTGAGATCTTGGACACGATTGATGATAAGGTTCAATGTCTGTAAATTTATCAATCCTGCTAGTGGTTCAACGGATTCAACGGCGTTATAAGCAAGATTTAACTCCCTGAGTTTGGTTAAGTTGGCAAGTGGAGATAGGTCGGTAATCTGATTGCCCCATAGAGCGAGGCGCTCTAAATTGGTAGCATATTGCAGTCCAGTGAGGTCAGTAATATCGAGTGCCCACGCTCTGAGTTCTGTGAGTCGTAACATCTCCAGTTGGGTGAGGGGTACTCCATCAAGGAGAGCCAACGTCTCTCGAATCGCTTGTCTTAAGTTCGGGTCTGGTACTTCCACGACAAGGTGCAGTTGGTCTAGCCGGTTGAGATCAATTCCTAAATCCAGTTCAACACCTTCAAGTTCAAGCAGGGGTGTAAAGTCTTGGATAGGGTTTTCGGCGATCCGCAGTCGTTTGAGGTTTTTTAATCCAACGAGCGGACTTATATCCACAATCATATTTCTAACCAGCCCCAACGATTCCAATGCAGGGAGATTTGCAAGCGGCGTAATATCTTTTACTCCGGCATTATACAGAATTTAAAGTGGACCCCTTGTCGAGGCCAAAATACAGTAAAAATAAGTAAGATATTTGAGATAGAGTGAGATTCCTTTAGCTGAGATACACCTTAGCCGGAGTTGCATAATTGAGACTCTGGTGAGGTCGTTTGTAATTATAGAACCGGATATAATGAGTTAATCCATCAAACAAGGCTTTTGGCGTTGGGTAGAGTTTTGGATAAACATCTTCATACTTGACGCTACGCCAAAACCGCTCAATGTAAATGTTGTCCATGGCTCTGCCTACGCTGCCCATGCTCATAGCAACGCCAGCGGCTTCAACGGTATCGGTGAAAGCATTTGCCGTAAACTGGACCCCTTGGTCAGTATTGAAGATAATGGGAGTTGCGGCAGATAATGCGTGATGTAAAGCGTCGAGACAGAACCGACTTGATAGACTATTGGACACCTCCCAAGCAATGATGTAACGACTATACCAGTCGAGTATCGCCACCAGATACATAAAGCCTTTATCCATCGGGATATAGGTAATGTCAGCCGACCAGACCTCATTGGCGGCGGTCACCTCATAGTCCCGTAATAGGTATGGGTAAACCCGATGCTCACTGTTGATAGCCGAGTGTTTGGGTTTGGGATAAATCGCTTCTATCCCCATCAAACGCATCAGTCGCTGGATGCGTTTGCGGTTGACACGGTAGCCAAGCTGCTTGAGATGGTGTGTCATTCGACGACTCCCATAGAAAGGGGTTTGCATATACTGCTGATCTATCTGCCGCATCAGATGCAGATTCTCTGCTGACTCTGTAGCCGGTTGACAGTAAAGCGTTGACCGGGAAAAACCGAGCAACTCACATTGACGACGGATGCTCAGTTTGGGGTGGTTAGGTTCAACGAGTTTCCGTCTCTGTTCTACTGTTTGAGGTGGCTTTTTTTTTCAACCAGTCCAGTTCCATATTCAACCGACCAATTTGCTCATACAGACTCGACTCTCTGTCATTTTGCTCACGCTGTTGCTTGGTGGGGCGGGTAGCGAAAATATCGCTACCCTGTTCAAGCAACTGCTTCTTCCATTGACTGATTTGGCTCGGGTGCAACTGGTGTTCGCTTGCCAATTGGTTGATAGTTTTATCTGACTTGATCGCTTCAAGGGCAATAGTAAACTTAAATTTTGCTGTATGACGAATCCGTTTGGTTGACATATTCAGACCTCCATTTGTGGGAGTGAGTTAGACGTTAAATCTTACTTAACTCCTGGCCCAAATATTGGGGTCCATTATAATTAATACCCGCAAATTAATCAAACCTGCTAACGGTTCAATAGTTTCCAAGGCGTTATCTCCTAGATATAAGTGGGTTAGGTTGGTGAGGTTAGCGAGCGGAGATATGTCTGTAATCTGATTGTTCGTTAATAGCAGCTGCGTTAATGTGGTCAGGCTGGCAAGTGGCGTGTGGTCTTTAACCGGGTTATTCGACAGGTTTAATATCTGCAACCGAATCAACTCTGCCAACGGTGCGATGCTTTCTACAACGTTGGCTGCTAACTCTAAATGTCTAAGATTTATAAGGTCGGCAAGTGGGGATATATCCTTGACTTGATTGTTTCCTAAATTCAAAAAATCTAAATTAGTAGCATGTTCTAAGCCGGTGAGGTCGGAAATGTCTTTGTCAGCAGCTTTTAGCACTGTGATCTGTAGCATCTGCTGTTGTGTGAGGGGTTGACCATCAGGGAGTTGCAGCGTTTCTCGGATAGCCTGTCTGAGGTTTGGGTCGGGGATTTCGACGATTTGGGCGAAGGCGGTGGCGGCTGTGAGAAGGATTGCCGTGACTAGGAAAACGAGAAAACGGGACAGTGAGAATTTCATAGTAACTCCTTTGTTAGTTTATTGGTTCATAGTATCAGACGATATATAGGAGGCTGAAAACTATATAACCTTCCCTAGGGCAATCGCATATAAAAAATAATAGTTGACAGTGTTGTAAATAGAGGTAATGTATAAGGCATCCTCAAAACAAAGGAGTTTTTGAAATGTCTGATAAACCCATTACCTCAATTGCCTCCCATTTTTCCGATTTACCCGACCCCCGCACAGACAAGAGTCGGATACGTCATCAATTGCTGGATATGGTTGTGATAGCCATTTGTGCCGTTATCTGTGGTGCCGATAGCTGGGTGGCTGTCGAATCGTTTGGTCATGCGAAATCTAAGTGGTTGTCTCGCTTATTGAAGTTACCTAACGGTATCCCATCGCACGACACCTTTAGTCGGGTCTTTGGTTTACTTGACTCAGTTGCCTTTGAGCGTTGTTTCATCAATTGGATAAAACAGGTTATCGAAGTGACAGCCGGTCAAGTGGTTGCTGTTGATGGTAAACAGTTGCGTCGTTCTTATGATACGGCGACTGACCAAGGTGCGATACGGCTTGTCAGTGCATGGGCATCATCACAATCGGTGACATTAGGACAGCTGAAAGTCGCTGACGATTCCAATGAGATTCCCGCCATGCCGCAATTACTGGAACTGTTAGCCATCTCCGGGTGTATTGTGACCACCGATGCGATGGGGTGTCACCCGCCCATTGCTCAACAGATTGTTGACGCTGGTGCGGATTATGTATTGGCATTGAAAGCGAATCAAGGACAACTGTACGAAGATGTCAAACTCTTGTTTGATGGCATTGCCGATAATCGGTTGCCCGATGTGCAAACCGACATCGCTCAGACCATTGATGGCGACCATGGTCGGATTGAGACCCGAACTGCTATCCGTGTTACGGACTCCGCTTTGATTGCACCGTTGAGAGGGAGCGAAACCTTTGTCAATCTCAACTCAGTGGTCCAGGTTACGGCACAACGGGAACATAACGGCCAGACAACGGTAAAATCCCGATACTATATCTCCTCGTTACCCGGCGATGCAGACCAATTGCTTAACGCTATCCGCACCCATTGGTCTATTGAAAACTGTTGTCATTGGGTATTAGATGTTGCCTTTAATGAAGATGGGTGTCGCATTCGTAAAGAAAATGGCACTCAAAACTTTGCCATACTCCGACGGATTGCACTGAACTTGCTCAAGGGAGAACCGACAGCCAAGGTCGGCGTTGCCACCAAACGGTTGAAAGCCGCATGGGACACCCAATACTTAACTACCGTTCTGGCTACCCTATTCTAAATTCTTATATGCGATTGCCCTATAACCTTCCCAAATCTGGCTTGACAACACAACATGTTTTTGTTAAGATAATTTCACTTGAAATAGGATATTCTCGACAAATATGGTGCTACCGAATGGACGTGTTATATAACTTCCTTTTCGGGGCGTGACAGGTTCGCCCAATTTCCGTCGGCATCTACGCCACAACAGAGGATGCTGCCCTGATTCCACCCTTCGTGAGCGATTACATCCGTTGAAGCGTAGCGCATCGTCAGCCCGCAACGGCGACGATCGGAGTTGTTGCGGGGCGAACCGTGCAGTAGCAGGTCGGAATGCAGGGAAATTTCACCAGCCTTCAATTTGACGTGAACGGGTTCGGCGCGAATTTCTGTGGCTTCGGCGGTTCGGTATAGTACGTTATCTTCGGCGGGATCACTAGCGTAGTGTTTTAACTCGCCACGGCGATGGGATCTGGGGATAAATTGCATACAGGCGTTTTCGGTATCCGCATCGTCGATGGCAAGCCACACAGTGACAGTTTTTGAGGGGGTTAGGGGCCAGTAATGCGCGTCTTGATGCCATGAGACCGTTTTTCCATCGCCGGGCATCTTGCAGAAGTAGTGCGTTCCCCAGCAGACAAAGTTTGGTCCGAGCAGATCCTGAACATATTCTAAGATGATCGGATTCACCACGAGATCATAGAGACCTTGGCAGTGTTTATGATAGCCGTTGATTGAGTAGCTGTTTTTGTCGGATTCGAGATTCGCTAGTAACTTATCAAGATATTGTCGGTTCGCAGCTGTTTCCTCGTTATTGAAGATGCGAAATCCCTTCAGGTAGCCGTTCTGATTGTACGCTTCGATCTGTTCTTGGGAAAGCTGACGCGGTTGTTCGCAGTTGGAGGGATAGAATCTCAAATCTCGCTTGAGATGGGGCCATGTGCGGTCATTTGCCATAATTCCTATTACCTCTTTTTTCGATAGAGATCTTTTTATTTTAACACCGTGCCACAGTATACACGATGCGAAATTAAATCGGAAGTGTATTTTTGGAAACTCGTGATGACTATTCAAGAATTTCAAAACCTGATAGAGCAAATCTACTATGATCGAGATGCGGAACGCGGTGTGGAGGGCACATTTGTTTGGTTTACTGAGGAGGTTGGGGAACTTGCCAAAGAGATTCGGCGTGAACAACGGGATATAGAACGCCTCCGCGCTGAGTTCGCTGATGTGTTCGCGTGGCTGTCAACACTCGCTAGTTTGCTCGGTGTCGATCTGACCGAAGCCGCAAAAATTTACGCAGATGGGTGCCCCAAGTGTCAGTCTACGCCCTGCAACTGTTGAATAAAGTAGAAATCACGGGGTATTTTGGTTGTTTTTTTGGATCAACATATATTTTTAGGAATTTCCAAGGAGGTCGCTATGGATCTAGCTCCGTTAATTGAAGGACAGGAAAGTGTCTTAACCGATAAACAGAAACAGCAGTGGAGGGAGGATGGCTATCTCGTTCTGAAAGGCATCCTATCTTCAGAGGAAATTGAGACCCTGACGACCGTCGTCGATAAGATGTATGCGGATCATCTCGAACAACCCGATGTGAAACCTGACGCGGGATTAGATCGGCGAAATGTGATGGAAGATCACGACATCTTTGTAGACCTGATGGATCATCCCACGACGTTTCCGATCGTACTTGAACTGATGAGTCCCTACATACACTTGAGTATGTCCGAGGTCATTGTCCGGCCAACAGACCCGGAAGGAAAGGGATTGTTGCACACAGACGGCGGTCAGGCGATGCGACAGATACGGGTGAGTGAGAGTAGTCTGCCGTTCCAGATTAAACTTCAATATTTCCTGACCGATCTGCCTGAACCGGATATGGGCAATTTTACAGTCGTCCCCGGCAGTCACAACCGCCTCTTTCCAGACGGCGGATTTGAGGAGGGACCGTATATCCCCGAAGCGTTGCCGCTACGTGTGGAGGCTGGAGACATGGCGATTTTTCCTCATGCCATGTGGCACGGTTTTGTTGCAAATAGGTCGGATAAACCGCGCAAATCGTTGATTTATTGTTACGTCCATCAATGCATGCGGGCGTTCGATTTTGAAAAGCCTTCGTCCGAGTTATTGGAGCGGTGTACACCGCGACAGCGACGGTTGGTTGGGGATATTGGCGAGTGGAAGGCGGGTTCTTACTTCTATTCACCGCCGGATCAGGTGGAAGTCATGCTCGGAAATGAAATGTGATGCGTGAAACGTGAAAATCATTAGTACATTGGTTCATTAATGAACTAGTGAACTATAGTGGACCTTAGCATTAATGAGACACTCCAAACCGGTGCGGTTAGGAAACCGCAGCTACCGGTCTACCGTTTGGTAGGCGCTGTTTCTAACTGCGCCTATGCGGTGCGGTTGGAAACCGCACCTACCGGGGAGCTAAGAGAAACCGAGTTTTCAAGAAAAAACTCGGTTTCTGTTGCGGGATTTTTTAGCATGAATTTATCTCGATTTGGTGGATTAGTCGATATCTGTATTTGGTAGGATGGTGGCTTTGACGCAACGCATTGTCATCGCACATTGCACCGCCTCTGCTACTCCCGCTTCGGTAAAGGGAAACTCCGTTTGCATCCGAGGCCAGGGATAACGGTCACGCGCTCGATCAAGCATATCAATTCCCGCAGGGAGATCGTTGGCAGTAATCCCCCAACTTCCCACCAACTTTATGTCCTTGATGCAGATGCGGTGCCAGTTCGTTTCGATGGAGCCTGCATCAGTGAACTGTCCCATCTCTACATAGGTTCCACCGTCCCGAAGCATTTCTATCCCCTCCGGACCCGCTGAGGGGTGACCGCTGCAATCAATCACAAGATCTGCACCAAAGCCGCCGACAATCTCGCGTACAGCGTCAATCCGATCCTGCGCTGTCGTGTGCTCATCAATCGACACGGTAGCTTCTACGCCAAACTCTCGGCACAAGGCGAGTCTGGGATTTTCAGGTGCACCCACCATAATCACACGACCTGCCCCCATTTCCTGGGCAGCGGTAATCATCAACACCCCAATCGGCCCCGAACCTTGGATGACCACGGTATCGCCGAATCGGAAACCGTTGATCGACGCAGCCCGGTTGAGGCCGCGGATACAACAGGCTAGGGGTTCAGTTAATGCCCCCAGCATCAATGACATATCGTCTGGCAAGCGATAGATTTTCGTGGCTGGCAACATCTCCAAGTCAACATAGACCATCTCTGCCCAGCCACCCCAGAGATGCGGCGGCTTGTCAAAGGGCAGATAGCGACCGTAGTAGGTCGGGTTGAGGCAGCGGTTGGCGTGCTCCGGGTAGTGGGCGCAATAGTAACACTCCCCACAGGGCATCAACGGCGGCAGCATGACCTTGCTCCCAACAGCCAATGGGTTGCCCATAAAGTCTACTTCTAGAGCGGGACCCTTTTCAGCAATAACACCAGCCAGTTCGTGACCCAGTGTAAAGGGCCAAGGGAGGGACTTGGGCCAATGCCCTTTGAGGATGTGTAGGTCGGTGCCGCACACCCCGCAGGCACCGACCTCAATTAGCGCGGCTTTGTCGGGAACATTTGGGCGGGGCACGGTCTGGATCTGGGGGGCGGCTCCGGGACCATCGAAGGTTGCTACACGTACTGTCTGCATAGGAGACTCCAATTTCATGAGTTGTTAATACTATTCGTTTTTCACACCAGTTATAATTTCGGTGGACAATCGCCACGGTGTACAATACAATTTAGAATTAACAAATCGGAATGTGAGGTGAATCATAATGCTTCTGACGGTAGAAGGTGCCTATCGGGACGGAGAAATTGAGCTAGCAGAAATCCCTGAGAACGTTGAACAGGCTGATGTACTTGTTACCTTCCTGAAAACAAAAGAGAATGTTGAAACTCCTCCATCTTCGGTCAGTTCTCCGAAACCCCGCATAATGACTTTCGGTCAGTTCGCCGGGGAGACGAAGACTAATGAAGACGACTTTCGTCTGGCTGAGTGGCGAGGCAAACCAGAGTTTGAAGATGACAAGTATAGTAGATTTTAGAATTATTTAGACGCTCTCAATGCACAGCCAACCCCCTAAATCCCCCTTATCAGGGGGACTTTGGCAACTTCTCAAAGGTCGGAGTTATTGGTAAATGTCTATTATTTGTCTAATTCACCATAGAATTCACTATAACTTCATTTTCTGTTCACTGAGGAATGATAGGTAGGACAATGTGCGAAGGACGGTTGCGGTCAAGGTATACTGTATTCTGTGCCACAACGGTATGTGTATGTCGTCCCATCGGCTCGCCGGTGTTTGAGTTGATATCGAATCGTGGGAAGTTGCTGCTCGATATATCGGCTCGAATCCGGTGTCCTGCCTTAAAGAGATTGCAGGTCGGTGGTAAGGCGATTTGGACCTGATAGACCTCGCCCGGTTCCATCAATTTTTCTTCCTCCCAACCCTCCCGGTAACGAGTACGGATAATAGAATCCACGAGGTTCATGTGGTAGCCGGCGGGATAATCTTCGTTTGGCGGATAGACATCAATTAGCTTTGCAGTGAAGTCAGTATCCACTGCCGAAGACGAAATCCACAATCTCACCTCTATCGCTCCCGTCACCTCAATGTCTTCATCTAGCGGGGGCGTCTGAAATACAAGGACATCAGGTCGGGCCGATAGGGAGAGATACGGCGGTTTCGCTCCCACGATGCCGGGCTCCTCCTTCTGGTGTGCCGCACCGTCCATAACAATGCTTCGCATCCGCGCTCTGGGCGACGTAAACTGCGGTGCCATCCCCTCTCCCAACGCGACCTGCTCGTAAAACCCTGTGACGTTTGCAGCGATAGTCGGCACAGGATTATCTGGATCGTGTAGGAAGCGAGCAGGCGAATCGGTCTCTGCCGGTATTTCCGGCTTCAATTCTCCACCCGTGTGGAAGTAGTAGGTAGTATATTTCGTTCGGGCGAGGGGCCACTCCTTTTCTGATCGCCACACACCACCGTGATTCATACGCCCTTCACCGTTGCGTCTGCCGTCGCCTCCACCCATGACAAAGATTCGTACAGGTGGGTCCTCCTCTAGTCCATTTGGGATGTCTTTCAGCCACCGATCGAACCAGCGGAGACGCTCCTTATTGTATACTGCGTCGCCCCATGCGGCATCGGGGCCGAAGTCCACATCACCTACGTATGAGGGTCCCGCTCCACGCATGGCACCGTGATTCCAAGGTCCCATCAGCAGCCGTTGGGCTGTTTTGTTCTGCTTGCACATCGTCGCAAAGTAGTTTGTTGTTGCGACCGAGAAGGGATCGTACCAACCCCCACTGAAGACCGACGGAGCATCTATGTGTCGATCGAAGTAACGTTCTTGGTCGCAGCAATCTTGCTGCCAAAATTCATCATACTCGCCGCGATAGTAGTAGTTGAAAAGGGTCTGCTCAAGGTTGGGAACCACCGCCAAAGGTGTGTGTCCCGGTTTGAAGGGGGTTGAATAAACTAGCTCGCGCATCCGCTCCATCGCTTGTGCGATTGAATCCTTCGCCACCGGATTGTCCTGAATCTCCTGTGAATCGTGAGCGTGCAGGAATAGGGCACCGAACATGTGGAGTGCCATCGCCCCACCTTCGCGTGCCTCGTGTGCGTAAATGTTGGTGGGTCCCACATCTTGCCACATCGCTGTCAGGTGCGGCGGTTGGTATAATGCCATCACACTCTGGACAATCGCCCCGTGTGAGCTGCCTACCGTCCCAACGCGCCCATTCGACCACGGTTGGGCGGCGATCCATTCCACAGTATCGTAGCCGTCGTGCCCTTCAGTGGGATTGGCTGTGTGGAAGTATTGCCCTGTACCTTCGGAGCGTTGGCGACCACGCAAGTCTTGGATAACTGTCACGTATCCGTGCTGAGTAAAGAATTCAGCCACAGGCTCCACCCACATCTGCGGACTGTTCTTGTCATAGGAGGTCCGTCCTAGAATGGTGGGAAACGGCCCGGGCCCTAGCTCTCCATCGAGGGTGGGCCGATAGATGTCGGTCGCCAACCGAACTCCATCGCGCATTGATACCATCACGTCCTTAAATATAGCAATTCCGTATTTGGATCCTGATCGATTCATAGTGATTACAATCCTTGAAGAAACGGGTTCTCACGCTTTTCTCTCCCTATCGTGGTACGGGGACCGTGTCCGGGACAAACGATCGTATCGTCGTCCAGCTGCCACAGCTTCTCCCGTATTGAATCTAGCAACTGTTCATAATCCCCGCCCCATAGATCCGTGCGTCCGATACTGTCTTGAAAGAGGGTATCCCCCGCGAAAAGAATTTTCTCTCCTTCGAGATTCAAACAGACACCGCCGGGGCTATGTCCGGGAGTTTCAGTCACGGACAGCGTGTACTTTCCCCAATCAATACTATCCCCTTCACAGATATACCTGTCCACAGTTGGCGGTGCCGGTGCTGTGAGTCCAAACATTGTGCCTTGTAGCGTCAAATTATCCAAGAGGATCTGGTCCGCTTCATGGAGGAGGACCGGTGCTCCTGTCTCTTGTTGGAGAATAGCGGTGGCGGAAACATGATCCAGATGTCCGTGCGTGTGTATCAGGTATTTGAGCGTCAGCCGGTGTGCGTTCAGCCTTTGAAGAATGCTGGCTTCGTCCCCTGGATCGATTACGACTGCGGTCTGTGTTTCACTGCAACCGAGAATCCAGCAATTTGACTCAAAAGGTGGAATAACTAGACATTCTAATATCAATTTCATTGGTTCACCCCAATGGATTTTATCATATCAGTTTTTCAGTTGTCTATAGATATATCAACCTAAACAGGTATTTATTTGCATTTCAATTTGGAAGGATGGAAGAAGAGAGAGGAAGGGAAGGAAGCGTAGAAACAGTGTAGTTTAGGGCGTATTAACATTTGTAAAGCTGCTCATTTGGCAAACGCTGTAATCAGCAGGCAATCTGCCATAAGTAGTGTTTGCAGGGTGGGATCACAATTTAACAGATCGTGGTACAAAAGTAGGAGGAAATGCCAACAGAACCTAGTGTGCTAGGTGCGATTCTAAGTAACAATGTATAATGTCGGTTAGATTCCGACTCAGTGAACTTACCACTGTAAACCTCACCTTAACTGCGTTGCTGGAAACAGCAAAGTGGGAAGCAAAGGGAAAAGGCGAACAACTCGGCGTGAATGCAGACACGCTAAGACGTTGCGTCCGGTTACAATGATATGACCAAATGAAAATTGAACTGATGCAAGCCTCGTTATTAGGGAACAGGTGAATCTGCGTGAGCGTGTCCACCTATGCACGCACTATCAACAGCCTGTGGCTAAAAAGCGTGTGTTTAGTAAGGTAACTCTAGCATTTGCCTTATGTAAGTCATAGACATCGGGGTAAAGTCAGGGTCTAAGTTATTTTCGATGTATACATTGTGAGATTAGGATAGTCCCTAAGTCCCCCCGATTATCGGGGAGATAAGGGAGAGGAGGACAGTTAGCCTGTCCAAGTCAGAATACTGAAAATGAGATACAACAGATTCAGGGAAAATGAGCGCAAATCATGTTTATACATGGCGACTCGTCCCCAAAGTTCTGATATTCCATGAGTAAGTAGGGTTGAGATTATCTTTTGGGATAAATAACAGAGTCAGCCAACCTAAAACTCGTAATTCCATAAGGTGTTACTATCCTGTATGATATAATCGGTAACTGACGGTGAAAGCCGAGTGCGGTGAAAGTCGCACGCTCGGTTTGGAAGCAGGGAAAAATCCGTGAGGATTCTACCTATGCTTACAACTGCCAGTTGTTGATTAATAGGTGCATTGCTAAACCCGAAATTAACGGGATTGTTACATTATCATCAACTCCAGTGGGCAGGAGTTCGATCAATGTTGCAACGAGTGCCCCAGTGATTGCTACAACCGGGTGAAGCCCTATCAGCAGCGCAGTCCCTGTGCACACGATAAAACAGGCTATGCTCCCCTCAAGACTTTTTCGGGAAAAGAGTTTAATCCGTCCCCACTGTTTCCCGATCAACGCTGCGAAGAGGTCCCCCAAGGTAAGAAAGCAGAGACAAACGATTGCAAGCGTTTTGTCAAAGAGAAGTACGCAGAGAAAGGATCCGATAAGGTAGTATGTGGCACCGGTGAGCCCGCCTCTCCGTTCTTGGGAACGCAGTATCGGGGAAAAGATACGCATGAACATCACCCGAAAGGCTGGCAGAAGTACTTTGAGCAGTTCAACCCCCAGAGCGATAGCTAGGAGGGCACCGACAGCGATAGTGGCTGTGTGCCGCGTTGTGAAGACGTATAGGATAGGAAGGATTAACCCCAAGAGATGGATACTTTTGCGTCTTAACTCTCGTGCCATGATATTATCGCCTACTTTCCACATTATATTCTTAGACGATTATAGCACGAGCAAGAATTATACCAACCGGCACAAGTTACGGCAGGTTGAAAAAAACAGAGGGGTAAACCGTAACATCTATCTGAAATACGTGTCATTTACTATGCAAAGTTTACAAATGTGTGCAAAATTTGCATACATCACGCTGCTTCAAGCACATTTTCCGGAAGATTTTCTAGCCGTCCCATCCAGTATCCTACATCGAACTTATCATCCCCGATTAGGAATCGCCAGAACTTAATTCGGTTGACAATCTCAAGACGGACATCATTGCCGTACCATTTGTGATTTTTGCTCAGAATGCCCGGAATTGATGGATCATCAATATCGTCGATATTCCAGAGACACATTTGGCGCACCGTTGGATTCAGTCTCAACTTGAACATATACCGCATACGGCCGGTCAGATTGGGTTGGGCACAGTGCCAGATACCGTGATGAACAACGAAGATTGTACCTGCTTTGCACACGATAGGCAGCTGCTCTAGAAAGTTGTGATACCGAGCGACATCCGACTCGCAGACGCGTCGGTAGTGGCTGCCCGGTAGGATCATCGTGCCGCCCATTTCACGTGGTGTATCGTGCGCGAAATAGAAGAACTGAATGTCAAAGTGCATACGGGTGTCGATAATCGCATCTGCATGCCAGTGTTGGCCTCTGTCGTTAGCGGACTTGACAGTGTGGACAGCGTGGTGGTCGTAGAGCGGTTCGGGTCCGACAAGGCTGTGGATCATCCCTTGAACTTCAGGGAGTCGAAAGACAGACCCAATAGGCGAAGATTCGTCCCAAATTTCGCTAAGGGGAACTCCTGCTGTTCCGCGTCCGATGCCGTGATCTTCCATTTCGGCATGGACCGCTTCATTCAGGTCCGCAGGGACCAACTCATCGAAACGAAGGTATCCATCAGCGACGAAATTCGCCATCTGTTTGGAGTCTAACAAATACTTTTTGTCAATCATCGATCTCCTCCATTTTTTCGAGAATGTATTCAAATCTGAGATATGAAGTACTGTATTCCATGCCCGGATAGGCGGGGAATTGCTGCGGGAATTGAATCACACGCCAACCGCCCTGCATCGCTTCGACAACGGAATTATAGGGGGGCTTATCGCTATCGCCTGTTGTGGGATTCGTGCTTCCCGTTCCATCATACATGGACCAAGCAACAACATTACTGTTCAGATCAGGTGTGTGCAGGCAGAGCACAAGAATTTTCTGTCGTAACTGCGGCATCATGCTACCTTTCAATATATTTTAAGACTTACGCATTTCAGCACAGTTGGCGCGGGGCGAGATGCCCCGCCTACGAGTGGCTGCGTAGGTCCTAATCTTTTGAGACATTTAGTCTATACGGCGAGAAGTAACTACATCTTCATTCAGCTTTGATCCGAGTCCGGGCAGATCCGATGGGATAAGTTCACCATTCTCAATCTGGAGGGGCGGATCAATTAAGTCATACTCCCACGCTGCCTCCGGCGCGGTGCCGGCATACTCCATATAGACCAGATTCGGTATTGTCGTACAGACGTGGGAAGTCGCCCGCGCGAGTACGGGACCACACCAGTTGTGTGGTGCCATCTTGACATCGTGCGCCTCTGCCATCGCTGCAACCTTGAAGGTTTCAAGAATGCCACCATTATTGCCTACTTCTGACTGAAGAAATTGAATTCCGCTGCCGGCGAGTACCTTTTCTGCACTCCGCCGTTCGGAGAGTAATTCCCCTGTGGCAATAGGTATCGAGGTCGCATCCACGACCTGCTTGATGAGGTTGGGCTGATCCGGCGGATTCGTCGGTTCTTCAAAGAAGAAGGGGTTTAGTGGCTCCAGTGCCTTGACAGTCATCAGTGCACCTTCGAGGCTAAACCTTGCGTGTGCATCAATCGCCATGTTGAAGTCTGCGCCGAGTGCATTCCGCATTGCTTCCACCTCTTTGATGGCTCCGTCTAGCTGCGCCGTCTCCGGTGTGCCTTGAATCCCGTAATACCCGAACGGATCCCATTTGAACATATCGAAGCCCATCGCTTTTGTGCGTACCGCCCGCTCGACCCGTTCTTCGACGGTCTTGGACTCACCGAAAACGCCGTGATTCGCGTAGAGTGGGATTCGCTCCCGGACGCGCCCACCAAGAAGCATATAGATGGGAAGCCCTGCTACCTGCCCCAAAATATCCCACATCGCAATCTCAACGGCACTGACCGCCGCGAACCACTCCCAACCTGAGCCACCCTGAGAAGCACGGTTCAGAAAGGCTTCAATTTCCAACGGGTTTGTGCCTTCAAGCTCTCCCGCAATTGAAGTCACGAAGTCTCGGATCGCCAGTGATCGTGCCTCCCCGGAGGCGTGGCATTCTCCGATACCATCAATCCCCTGATCCGTCCGAATCCTGACAATCAGAAATGCGTATCCACGGGTTGATGGCTTAATCAAAATTGGTTCTACTGTGTCAATTTTTATGGGGTGCTTTACTTTCGATACCGCTTCTGAGTGAGATACTTCCATCGTTTTACCTTCTTTCAAGGATTATATGAATCCGACTGTAAATGGTATTATATCGTTATCTATTTGGATTGTAAAGTGTATTCTACCGATTGGCGATAAATCGCCTTTGACACCGGTCTCAGCCGCTGATATGATACCTTTCAAATTATCTTACCCCGTCAATCACACAATTCAAGATAGATTACACAGTAACAATAAGGGAGGCATAATTATTGCTCCGCTATCATACAATCGGGATTTCAATCACAGATTCAGCAGATTGCGTAGGGTACACGGAGGAGCAAACGAGGCAGCTGCCCAGCAGTGCAGCGCACTATTAGGCTGGAGGCATGATGCCTTACACAGCTACATAACGGTGTATCTTTTTTGCACACTCCGTATCCATTTATGTACACCTTTCAGTGAATCCCTGCAAATAAACCATTAACCGCATACAATGGAGGTCCCAATGAAAAGCATACCGCGTGCGACCGGGACTTCACAATCTCGGCAAAAGCCAATCCAAAACCACCTCCTGCTGTTTTGCGTTATTTTGTCCCTCGTGGTGCACCTGTTAGCCGTTATCACGTTTCTTGCACTGAGAAAGCCTGTTGTCGGTCAGGTGGAGGAGGGGTTCACTGTTACCCTTTTCTCCATTAAACAACCCGCGTTGAAGCGCACATCAATATCACACAAACCGCTCCACCCGATTCGGTCCCCCAAAGCGTTAGCAGATATTGGGTCTCAGAGCGTACCGCCTCGATTGCATCAGGATTCCTACCAATCTGCGATTCGCTCCGCCGCTTTACCTCTTCAATCCTTCTCCAACAACTCCCCACTGATGGCAAGTGTGGAAAACGGTGAAGGCTTCGACGAGACGGGTGGTAATGCCGCTGAAGGAGGGTTAGGGGACCGCCCCAGCACAGGTATTAGAATCTCTCCTGTATCGGGTGGGGCAGCAATCAATCCCAAAAATACCCTTTCCAACCACACCGGTGCTCTTCAATCTCCAATGGATAAGGAGAAACCGACGCGAGCAATTGCCCTCACTGACTCGATTGATCCGGATCTACTTCAACCTCCAAGGTTGACGCGTAACCGTTCAAATCAGGTTGATGTTGTGTTCGTCATCTCCTGTAGGGAGACAATGCATCCGTACATCAACGACGTGGTTGCATTTGTCAAGCGTGAGATTCAGCAATACCGAGGGACAGCCAAAGATTACCGGGTAGGTATCATTACCTCCGACATTGAATTCGTCGATGGCCCACATTATATCAGGTACTTTCCGTTGAACGACCGTCTTGATAAAGCCCTTCAGGTGCTACACAGCATCTCGCTTCATCCATTCCGCGGTGATATTCAACTGAATACGATTCAGTACGCACTTGAACGGTGCGCCTTTCGTCCGGATGCACAGCGTCGGCTCATCGTCTTCGGTAACGATATTCCGATATGCGGTGGGTATTCCCCTCTATCTGTTATTGAACGGTGCCGTGCACTTGGGGTTGTTCTCGATATTCACGGTGCGGATACAGAGGTGGGCCCCCTTCTGGTCTCGCAGACGGGAGGAAAATGGGTTCATGCTTTTGAGAACCGATACGAAATGGAGGCACTCAATGTACCAAGTGATGGGACCGCCTATTGGAAACTCAACCTCACATTAAACGATGTGATTGAACAGCGAATCCATGTGTCAGAATAAACAAGGAGGACAGTCCAATGAAGCGCAAATCTTTTCGGTTTTTAATTTTTTTTCTTATCATCGTTGGTTGTAGCCCGTCTGCGCTCCAAGTCGAACGAGCAGTTGCGCCGGGGACTTTGACTGTGATTCAGTTGTCCGATAATGGTGCCATAGGGCAGATTCTTGACCAACTATCACTGACCCAAACGCTTGCTGGCCCCTCTGAGATTGTTGTTCGAGATGAGTACATCTACATTGCCAGTTACAAACAGTTTTCGATAGTAGAGAGCGGGGATAACGGTAAGCTGCGTTTGTTGTCTTCACTTCCGCTCCCCGGTTACGATGCCAACCTTACGCTGCACTCGACGGAGGCAGTTGCCTACATTACCAATACGGAAGGCTTACTAGTCGTTGATATAGGTGATTCAACCCAACCAAAACAGATCGCACATCTGAGGCTGGAGAACGAACTGGCCAAACTCAAAAACCCTCCAAACCTGCCCACAGACCCAGTTGGAACCGATATTGGGTGTGAGGATAATAAACTGGTTTTGACGCTGCAGGAAAAAGATAAAAATCTGATTCACAGCCACGACGGTTTGGTAGTGGTGTTCAATGTGGAAAAGCCGCATTTGCCTCAGGTTGAACGTGTTCTGGACCCCTTGCCCGGTGCAGCCGCTGTAGAGATGGGGATTTACCGTCATCAGACCTTCGTTGCTGGAGATGAACTGGTCGAGTACCAAGACTTTAAGCGAGAACCAACCCCTGGTATGGGTCTTTGGTTCAAGAATGCGCCGACACAGAGCACCGGAGGTGAGATTCCGGGGAATGTCGTTGAAATGAAATTTCTTATGGGTCCCCGCGAGGATTGGAAGACAGGGAAGACAACAAGTATCGCCAAACAGTATCGGAGTGCTAACCCTCAAGAACGTCGTGAACTTGAAGCACTGGCACCGTTAGATCAGGGTATTGTCTTTATAGCTACAGAACACGCGGTGGTTTCAATGGATACCTCCCTGAAGTGGCTCACATGGAGAGTTGGGGAAAAGACAGTTTCCGACCACTTTTCTCGCCTCTACGGAATAGATAGCTATGGAGATTCCGCGGTGTACGTGGCAGCGGGAACTGAAGGGGTATACCTATTGCGCTTCGATCGGCTTGAGCAATATCAATTTAAGAAATGGACTCATCTCAAAACCCTTCCGGCTCCCGCCTTAGACGTTGCGGTTTCGGGGGATAAGCTTTATGTGTTGTGCGGTGAACTGGGTTTACGGAATGTACAATATAATGAAGATTTAATCACGGATCAGAAGAAATAGGTGATAGTTGTTTCCTCAATTAGTCGCTCTCCAATTATTTGTATTATTTGATATTGGCTCATGTTAAGAAATCGTGCAAAGAACCCGAGTTTTGAAGAAAAAACTCGGCTTCTCTTCGCATTTTGCACTTTCTTTTGATCTGAACCTTGATATTTACCCCTCCAAATACTCCTTTTTCCTTCCTGCTAATTTTTTCGCATTTTTTCCTTGACACCCGTTTTTGGATATGCTAAAATTTTAGCATCTTATCAAAAAGGGGTTTGTTTGGCAAGCAAATTGCTCTGAGTCGCGATGTAATTAGGGCTTACCGCCACGTACTCTAAGAGAGGATAGCATGGAAGATTATCGTATCGTAAAACTGAGTCGTCGTGAGCGACAGATTATGGGCATTATTTACCAACACGGTCAGATGTCCGTTGCTGATGTGCTTGAAAATCTTCCAGATGCACCGAGTTATTCGACGGTGCGGGCATTGTTGCGGATTTTGGAGGAGAAGGGACATCTCATCCACCAAAAAGATGGGCCTCGCTACATCTATCGTCCAACGCAGCCACGTCATCAGGCGGGACAGTCTGCACTCAAACAGGTTGTTCAGACTTTTTTCGATAAATCTGTGGAACGAACAGTTGCAGCATTAGTTGCTGATGCAGAAGTTTCAGACGAGGAACTTGATCGTTTAAGCCAACTCATTGAGCAAGCGAAAAAAGGAGGACCTCCATCATGATACCGTTGATTGAAACTCTCGAAATAAACCTGTGGCTGAAACTCTTGATTGATGCCACGATGAAAAGTTTCGTGATTCTCGCCGTTGCAGGGCTGCTCGGGTTCATTCTGCACAGGCACTCGGCAGCGGTGCGCGGTTTGGTTTGGAGTTTGGCAATCCTCGGCGCTCTTATCGTGCCGTTATTCTCGTTTACACTTCCGCAGTGGGAAGTTGGTGTTCTACCGGCAACACCAGTAGAATTTGAAGCAACCCGGTTCGCAGATAACAGGCAGGCAGCAACATCACCCGTTCCGATTGTGGAGCGTCCGTTACCATCCACCCCTGCGTCATCAACCCAAACCACATTAACACCGATTCAGCCGAAATCCATAACCAGCGAGAGTGGTGCTCCTCAATCCAATATGTCAGAGACAGGTTTCGCTTCACTCCATTGGACTGAGTGGATAACGGTGTGTTGGGCAGGCGGAATGCTATTCTTACTTGTCCGTTTGATCGTGGGAATCGGTGCTGTCTGGCACCTCTCTGCCCGTAGTAACAATTTCAATGGTTCAATTTCACAGGTGCAGCCCGATTGGAAACGATCGGTCAGCGTTCGTAGGAGTAACGCCGTCACAGTGCCGATGGTGTGGGGACTGTTTCGCCCGGTGATTTTGCTGCCCGCTGATGTGAGCAATTGGTCGATAGAACGGCAACGCGCTGTATTACTACACGAATTGGCGCACATCCAACGGCAAGACTGGTTAATGCTGACAATGGCACAAATAACTTGTGCGGTGTACTGGTTTAGCCCGCTCCTATGGTTTGCAGCCCGCCGGATGCGGACAGAGGTTGAGCGCGCGTGTGATGACCATGTACTCAACGCGGGCTATCAATCAACCGACTACGCTCAACATCTGCTCGATATTGTCCGAAACATCAAGGGGTTGCGCTCCATTTCGCGGACGACTGTAGCGATGGCACGTCCCTCTAAAATTGAAGGAAGGGTCCAAACGATTCTCGCTGAAAATCGGAATCGGAAACCGATGACAAAAATCGCAGTAGCAATAGGAGTGCTCACGCTTGCCTGTTTTGCTGTGCCAATGGGTGTCATGCGGTTGGCAGAAGCGGTGGACTCAGAGACAGCATTGTATCAGGAAATTCAGGCGGTGCACAAGTTCTGGCCGGCACCGTTACCAGAAAACGCAACAGAGACGGAGCAAGCAGCACGGCGTGAACAGTATCAACAAAACCGGGAACGTGGTCTACAACTCTGCGAGCAGTTCCTCAACACCTACTCAGAGAGCGACCGGTACGATGAAGTCTTATATAAAAAACTCGTACACGTCCGTAATCTCGGGCATGATGCGGAATTTGAGGCCGGTGTCGAAGCGTTTCTCTCGGAACGTCCGACCTCGAAATACGCTGACCAGCTTCGTAGTTTCCATGCGTATCATCTTGAAAGTCAGTTCAAATTCCATGAAGCCCTTGCGGAGTGGGATAAAATTGATGATCCAGCACTACTACCTGAGGTATACGATCGCAAAGGACAGATCTACAGCAGGATGAACAATTGGACAAAACGTGCGGAATTTGATTTACTTCGCGCCGAACTCATCCTCGGCAAACCTGCACCTGAATTTTCGCATACTAGCGTGTACGGTGTTCCTGTCTCGTTAAACGATTTACGTGGCAAGGTGATCGTGCTCTATCACTGGTCAACGCGAGATGGGCGAACGGTCCGGGATGATGAAACAGGCGGGGAAATATCAAGACTCAAACAGCTATACGAAACACACGGCGAAGCCCCTCATTTTGTCCTAATCACCGTTTGCACATGGAGCAGTAAAGCCAAGCTGAAGCAGTTTGTCGAGGCACACGGAATGCCAGGTATCCATCTACTCCTCGAAGATGAGGCGTTACCGTATCAGTTTGGTATAGATGGTTGGCCCTACTATGTGGTTATTGATAAAGCAGGGATCCTCCGCGAGAGTGAGCACGGTTTCGTGTTAGAAGATACGGCAATTGAACATTTAGTATCAGCACTGCTGACGGAGGATATAGATGTTCCCGGCGAGCGTATCATCCCCCAAATCAGTCAACTCCGTGCAGAGGGTTATAGTGATACAGATCAAGAGGAAAAAGCCATAGCCGAATATGAAAAGCTTCTTGCCTTCATGCCAAACAACCCCTACATCATGTCGGAGGTTCGCTATCGCAAATTTGACATCACGATGGCAGGGTTCTATCGTAAACGGGCGCAAACGGGTAAGGTGATGCCGTTTATGAATCAAGCGTACGACCGGATTGTTGAGGAAAGTCGGTTGTCTATAGAATTAGAGCTGGACCTCGATATCGGTCATTACGCCACTGAATTGGCAGAATTCTTTTCTCAGCAAGGCAACCGAGAAAAGACGTGGACGCTGTTTCAGATTGCGATCGCGCACTATGGCGATAATAATGCCGTTATTAATTACGCAAAAGAGAAACCGGAACGTTTCGCGGCAATTCAGGATATGCCTGAATTTCAGAAACTTATCGCTGAAACGCCATTAACTGAGGCGGATAAGCGATCGAATGAAGCAAATCGTAAACGCCAAATGTATGAAGAAGATTTAATTGCCGCATATAAATCGTTCGTGGCGGTGAAAGCAGACGGTGAAATTTTCACGGGGATTATCCTGAGTCAAGTCGGTCATATTCTTGTGCCTGCGAACGTGGCAGAAGCAGGGGTTATTCGTGCCAAAATTGGCGATTATCAATCTGCTAAAGTTGTCGCCGTTGACTCGGAGAGCGGATTGGCAGTGGTGCAGGTCGATGGGCAGACAGATTTGCGTCCCATCGCTCTTGGAAACGTCGGCAGCCTGCGGGAATACGTTCCGATACCCCTACCCAACCCGGAAGATGGTTACACACACTCAAGTATGACGGTGATCTCCACACGGGGTTATCCGAATTATCCCAATTTCCCCCCGGAAATCCATCAGCAGGCTGTCGAACGCCCAACCGCACGACTCTCCAACAGCATCATACAACTCGAAATCAACGATGACGGGAAAGTGGCGACGTTGACGGTTGCAAGACCGGGCAGACCCGGTGAAATTATCAGAGGCGACGCGCTCGTCTACCACGACGGACGATTGCTCGCGATGTCGGTTGACAATGAGGTCCGTTACGGTGTTTGGGGGGCAACCGCCAACCCAATACCGATTGACCAAATTCGTGCCGCGCTTGAACGAATGAACATGATTGAGTTGATGGAAAGTCCCATCAAAAAACCGGCGAAGTAGAAATCATCTATCAATATCCTTGTCGTTTGTGAGATAGGACTTACAACTATACACATTGCGCTCCTCTGGAGCGCAGGGGTTGACCTTATCGCTGTTCTACAGACATATCGCTCCTCCGGAGCGAAAGATAGAATCCCCCAACCTTAACAGTAAACCGATGGGTTTTCAACCCTAGCAACTTGGGTTATCTTAATATAGATTTGTTCTACCTCATTTGATGACTCCTTCCTTAGCCTCAATCCTAAAGATCACCAATCAAAACCATATCGGCTCTCGTACTTCCTCTCGGTACTCCCAAAAAAGTGTTACGATTTTTGACTTTTTGTAAGGCGTGATATATACTCTTACCGTTTGATTCGTTTGGAGTGTATTCAAACAGATCGTGTTTCACGGTTGTAAGGAGATCTGGCGTCTATGATAAAGTATCTGATACTTGGTGGGAGTGCGCTGCTTCTCGGATTCCTGTTTTTTCCGCGTGGAGAGGTTATATCGGTTGATGATCAGGATTTTATCGCGCCTGTTCGCATCCTTGATAATGAACCACTCCACTACACGGGCATTCTGCGAACAGATCCGATTGTCACTACATACGATTTAGGTTTTGTGTATAGAATTGATAAAGCAGAAATCCGCTTTGAGAACCCCGATGAGAGTGGGCCTCGGCAGTATGACCTCCTTGTTCACACCGATAGAGCCGGGCAGCGGTTTGAACGCGCATTTTCATATACGGGCAGTTCCCGCGAATATACATATCCCCTACAAGCATTCCCCCTTCCGATTGAAGCACGCTGGGTGCAAGTCGTCATCAACGATTGGTTCAGCAGCAAGCCACGGCTGCAGAAAGATGCGTTTCGCGTCGCTCCCCGCTATCACTCCCATAGCCCAATCTTGCTACTCAGCGCAAACTACAATGTCGTAGAACTCCAGCGACTGACAGATCTGCTTCCTCTTGAAAACTCTAAATGGATTGGGGCGGAACGGATAGAAAAAGAGGTAGAACAAGGCGATGGAAGAAAAGTGATAGAAATCTCCTATAAGGCACCAACAAGCGCGATTCAAGTAACCGGCGATCTCGGATCAGATCAGCAAATCTACGGTGTACGTCTGACAACAGATGGTCCCGGAAACAACCTGAAGCGGTATCACTTTTCGGTCAGCGACGACGGACAGGTGTACGCAGAGGTCTATCTGTCCCACCCCCTTGTCAATGAGACGGTTACACACCTTCGTCAATTCCAGCCGCCAATATCAGGCCGTTACGTCCGCCTACAGATTGAACAGGGGGATTGGTACGGCGATTATCCTGAGATTCGTGAGTTCGAGGTTTTCACGGACATCTATCGGCTGCCGCCTCCCACCGACGATAAGTTAGACGAATATAATGCAGTGCAGATGCACTATGAAAACTTAGGCGAAGGTGGAAACACCCTTGCACCACATCTGGTACAAGGCTTTGCGTTTGATAGAGATATGGGTGATGAAAACCGTTACCGGCTCTCAGAAGGTGAGGCAGCCGATGAGGTGGAGGCGGGGAATACACCAAGCCAGAGGAGTTTTGCTTACCATTATGATACCGTTAGGGTCAGATTCACAGATCTGCAGCCATCGCTGTTATACTGGACAAAAGTGACCTATCTTCAGGAAAAGAGTGGGACTCGGATACAGAACCTTGATGTTGATGGATTTCTGCTGCACGATGCACTTGCACTTCCGAAAAGCAGGGCAAAGTCCTACACCTACGCGATACCAAGTGAGGCTTATGCCGATGGCGAGATTTTCCTCAACTTTAACCGTTTGGCGGGACCGAATGCAGCGGTTTCGGAGGTCTCTATTTTTGAAGCCAATCCAACCACCGGAGTAGACTTCGCTCTTACTGAGTCAGCAGCATCAAATGGCGCAACAATTGGACAGGCAATTTGTGTGAGCGAAAAGGTCGTGATTGATGGGACACTAGATGAGTGGCCACTACTTTATCCGATGCTTCCTCAAAACTATGATAATCCCCCGGAATCACCTGTGACGTTCTACGCGCAGTGGGATGATGCTAATTTTTATCTTGCGGGGATTATCAACCGATATGCTGAACCGTCTCCGATGCCTCGAAAAGCGAGCGGGAACGAGGCATTGCATCTGTTTATCGATACGATGCGGACCCAATCTCCGGGCATGTACACCCCCAGTGACCACCACTTCGTCTTTACTCTCCACCATCCAGACCGTCCACAACCTCGGGTACATCCGTCGCAAATACACCATCACCTAGATGCCATTCCGAAAAACATCGACTTTCACAAGGACATCGAAGTCCAAGCTGCGAAAACAGGGAGGGGGTATATCCTTGAAGCTAGAATCCCTAGAGGTCTGGTGTTAAATGCCTTTGAGCCGGCGATTGATCGCTCTATCGGCTTTAACTACATCATGACCAACCTCAAGTTGATGAAGGGACCATCTGGATGGTTCGCCTACGCTTCGGACGAGCTCACCGCCCCACCGAGCCGCTGGAATGAAGTTGAGCTTGTCAATCGAATCAGCGGAAATGCCGTGTTAATGGATGGGCGTGCAACCCAACCGCTCTCGGCGTTTAACGCTGGCGACACGTTGACCCTCTGTGTGTGGGATGCCGACCGAAATACAGATCGCCATCAGGTGGAATCGATCGAAGCGGAATTACGAAATGATACAACCGGACAGCTGATACCAATTACCCTCCATGAGTCTAACTTTGCCGCGCTGGCTGACGATAATTCGGATAACGATTTCGACAAGAATAGTTCCCTCTTTGCTGCGAAAATTTCCACTGCTTACGGCGAAAACGAAGAGAGTAGAGAACATCCACACAATCAAGAGACGGTAAATCTAGAACCCCTGTTTGTGCGTGGTGAGGATACGGTGTCTTTGAAATATATCGATCCCTACTATAGCAGTACTCAACGAAACCAAACGGTGACTACCACTGCAAAAGTGAACATTGGATCGACCGGGACAATCGCAATTACAACAGAATCTGGCGAACCGATTGAGACATTTGAGCTTGGTCAGACTCTTTACATACAGGTTGAAGATTCCGATCTACTCGGGGCAACCGTCAAACCGGAGAATGACGGCGAATCAGCGGCTAAAGAGGTTAATGCGTCAACATCGCTTCATACGGGGGTAACTGTTAGGTGTATCGTGCCGGAGATGCAAGAGGTTGAGTCTGTGAAACTGACCTACCAGCCGGAGGAAGGACGCTATATTGGATCGGTAGTTACAGGCTACAATGAAGCCCCAGCGTCGAATAATGGTCGTCTGGAAGCGTTGGGCGCACAGAGAGTGGTAGCAATTTATTTGGATGAGATTCAAGTAACCGGCGAGACGGAGGTCCCGGTGAGCGCGCAGGTAGGCACCGTCATCGGCGACACAGGACGAATCGAATTAGGTCCAATAGACCAACTCCTATTATTGGACAGTCAGAAATTTTTCAAGGCAGGCAGTACACTCAGTGTATTGCTGCAAGACATAGATTTGAACCGCGATGAGAATCAGCGAGAAGCCGTCGATGTGCTATTGACAGGTGATTGGCTCAAGGACCAGTATCAACTCACCCTCAAAGAGGCACATGATGTTGCGGGTCAATTCACTGGAACATTTGGGACCCAGTATGCGACAAATGCAAACCTGTCCAATGATGTGCTCGAAGTCACAGGCAATGAGGTTATAACAGTCAGCTACGTTGATGCACTCGCTGGATCTGGAAATACACAAGTTATAGTTACAGACACAGTGCAGGTCAGGGCTGGAAAAAATGGAGTGCTTGACATCCTTAAAGCGAATTACGTCACCGATTTGGAAAACTTTAACGCGGGCGACAGACTCTACTTTCGTCTCCACGACACGGACATCACCGATGAATTCGTTGAAATCACGCTTGTTGGGGAAACGCTGAAAGATCGAGAAACAGTGCAGTTGTTCCAATCGATGGAGGAAGGGACCCGCATCTACCCTGTCGAAGGAACTTTCTTCGGTTTAATCCAAACTGCCTATGGCACACAGCGTCGGGAGAACGATGGTATCTTACAGGTGGGAGGAACGGAGCAGGTACAAGCTATCTATATCGATGATCTGCAATCAACGGGTGAAACCAACGTGGCGTTTCATGATACTTGTGAGGCGAATGTTGGCATCACCGGGAAGCTCAAAGTCTATAACAAGAACAATTTTGATTATGCCTTGGCTCAAAATCTTGAGGCATCAAGTTTCCGCGCCGGTGATACGTTGATTTTGGAAATCCAAGACACCGATCTGGCTGGCACAGATGTAATTGCACAGCTGCTTGAGACCGATTTCACCGAAGTTGCAGTTAGGGATAGTACCAATGTGACATTGGCTAAAACGGCGGATAGTGTGGACATTTTTCGCGGTGAGATTAGAACTGGCTACGGTAATACCCCTATTTTAGACGATAATATCTTGCAGGTACAGGGCGAAGGCGTTGTGATATGCACTTATATCGATGCCCTACAGAACACAGGGGCAACCCTAGTGCCTATTCAAGAGAGACTTTCTGTCGAAACGGGCGATAAAGGTGAATTGGAAATCTATAGCGCAGATAGTGGCGTGATTATCAGTGGTTCTGTTGTGGGCACCGGTAGCTTCAATGTAGGTGAAAGGTTGAGAATACGCTTAACAGATAAGGATCTGAATCTATCTCCAACGGTGTCCGACAGTGCGAAGGTGACAGTCTGGGGCAATGTCGTTGCCGATGATGTTCAGATAATTGTGCGCGAGACATCGATTAATAGTGGAGTTTTTGAGGGAAATCTTTCGACCCAAAAAGGAGAATCGTCAATCATTGAGGGTGCCGCCCCAATCGACACAGATGAAATCCTACAAATCACGGATAAAGAGGTTATCACCGCCGTGTATATCGACGAAATTACCGCAACCGGCGAAACGGAAGTTCAGACCCAAACCCAAGCCGTTGTGTTGGGCAGCAGCGCAGGCATGCTGCACATTGTTGATGCACACATCATCGACTCGTTGTTTAATCCCGAAGCAGCAACTCCTATCTTCACGGCAGCACCGAAAGATTTCGCATCAACCCATGAGCTAGGTAGTTTTGATGCCGGTCAGACAATCTACTTCTGGCTGGAAGATCTGCTTCTGAGCACGGTCGTTGAAGCCGATGAAGTCAAGATTACGGTTACCGGCGATAAAACAAGGGATGCGGTTGAAGTTATACTTCGTAAAAAGTTGGGTGCTGAAGGAATTTTTACCGGCTCGGTTCTGACCCGATACGGCACCGCCCCGGTTGCGGATGAAACTCTGGACGTACAAGGTGACGAAGAGATACGAGCAACCTATACCCCTAATTTTCTAGGGGTAAACTACCCTGTCGTCGAAGATTTCGCTTACGCCAACAAGGGGGTTGCTGGGTATCTCGCAATCACTCGGCGCGACGGGACACCGGTTCGGCACTTTAATGTAGGAATTCCCCTCCATTTTCGACTGGAGGACGCAGATCTGAATCTCAATTCCTTTGAAGTTGAATCGACAACGCTAAAGGTTGTGACAGAAGCACAGGAAACATCAATTACGCTCTATGAGGAAAACGCCAATTCCCCCATCTTCCGAGGACAGATTTTTACACAATATGGGCGAGCGATAATCGACGAATCCGCGTCTGCTTCGGAAAAGGTTGATGAATCGCCAACCCTTGGACTGGTTGGTGGGGATACTGTCAGGGCAACTTATGAAGATGGGCTTACGGATACCGGCGAAACCAACGTTGAAATCAGTATAAGCTGTCGCGCAAATTTTATCGCTTGGGCACCGCATACAAATCGGCCGGTGTTGATTGATGGACATGAAGACGGTTGGCCTCTTGAAAAAGTCATCAAAACCTCCCAAGATGAAGGGCTGCTCTGGTTGCAGTGGGACAGAAATAACCTTTATCTGCTCGCACAGATCTATGATGAAGATGTTGTCGTGCCAGATGTCATCGAATATTATCGCGATGCAGACGCGCTGGAGCTGCACATAGATCTACAACCGGAGGCGGTCAAAAAGCCGAATTACTTGCAGATGGAGAACGATCCGAACCGGTATGTCATCTGGATATGTCCAAAAGGCGGTGGGTTCCACGGAGACCGCCCCTATATCGGGCAGGGAGCACCCGAATTTATCCCGAACTATCAAGCAGCAAATCTCGATGTCGCAGTGAGACAACGGACGAATTATTACGTTATCGAAGCGCGCATCCCATTTTTCCCTGTGCTTCGCGGATTTCATCCCCTGAAAACCAGACATCATAACCGCATCGGTTTCAACTTTGTCATCCACCGATCCAATAATCAAGCGATCTACTGGGCAGCGCAGATGCCAGAGGCAGGGCCCGTGTTTCCAAGCGATTTGGGACTGCTGATTTTGGAATCACCGGTGCCTTAGATCGCACACTGATGGTTGGTGGAAGTGGACAAAAATGGATGCAGATTAGAAACAAGATATCCGCCTCGTTTGTTTGAATTTTTCCTGTTTTTTATTGACGCTGTTGTCCTGAAGTGATATGATTGGAAGTATTATATAGATGGGATTTCATGCGTGTTGACAAGTGCAGAGCTTGGGTCATTGGGGCATCTTACGGTGGATTGGGGCTGCGCGCCTCCGTTTTGCTCAGAACACAGAATATTGGAATCTCACGAATGATTATGGAAGCTACTAACACCCCAGTTACAGGCGTTATACTTGCCGGTGGACAGAGCCGCCGGATGGGACAGAACAAGGCGTTGATGCGTCTGGGAGATGAGCCACTTATCGCACATGTCATCCGCCAAATGAAATCGGTCACAGATGAGCTCCTACTGATCACAAATGAACGAGACCTATATACAGCCCTGAAGCTGCCGATGTACGCAGATATAGTACCGGACATGGGGGCATTGGGTGGACTCCACACAGGACTGACTTGTGCCGCAAACAGTACCGTGATCTGTGTCGGCTGCGATATGCCGTTGTTGCAGCCGAACCTCCTATCTCATCTAGTCACCCTACTCGGTAATCATGATGCCGTAGTTCCCTGTGTTCAAGCGACGGACCGGTTTACCCCCGTCTTTCAAACCTTGTCGGCTGTTTATTCCGAGCGGTGTTTGCCCGTTATTGATGAAATGCTGTCAGTCGGCGAACTGCGCGTTCATGCGCTGTACGATCGCATTGATGCCCGAATTGTGGAACCGCATGAATGGCGGGCGTTTGATCCACGGGGACTGTCGTTTTTCAACATTAATACACCTGAAGACTTTGAAAAGGCGAATAAATATATTGGAGAAAACCGTCATGCTAACAGTTGAAGAGGCACGTCAGCGGATGTTAAACACTATTACCGTTTTACCTACAGAAGCGCGTGGCATTTTAGATAGTCTCGGGGTGATCCTCGCTGAAGATGTGCACGCTAGCGAGAACATACCGCCGTTTCACAATTCGGCGATGGATGGCTTTGCCGTAGTTGCCGAGGATGTGTCGAACGCATCCAAAGCGGATCCGGTTCGGTTGTCGGTTGTTGAGACAATTCAGGCGGGATATGCCCCCACAATCCGTGTCCAGCGTGGGAGTGCTGCGCGCATTATGACAGGCGCGATGATGCCTGAAGGTGCGGATGCCGTTGTGATGCAGGAAGTGACAGAATTGGCAGGGGAGCAGGTTGCAATCTTTGAGGGGGTGGAAAAAAATGAGAACGTCCGGTTCAGGGGTGAGAGTGTGGAGCAGGGCGATCTGGTTATGTCAAAAGGGAAGCAGATACGCCCACAGGAAATTGCGATGTTTGCCTCGCTAAACCGATCCGAGGTCGAAGTTTACAGATGTCCGAAAGTCGCGGTAGTTTCCACAGGCGATGAGCTTACACCCCTTGGGGAGCCGCTTGCGGCGGGCAAGATTCGAGATAGTAACCGCTACGGCATCTGTGCCCAGGTTGAGGAGGCGGGCTGCTATCCCATCGATATGGGTATCGCCCGTGACGATGAAGCAGAGACGGAACGGAAGCTCCGTGAGGCGTTGGACGGGGCGGATGCCCTCATCACCAGCGGCGGGGTTTCTGTCGGAGAATTCGACGTTGTCAAAGCGGTACTATCTAAACTTGGTGAAATCAATTTTTGGCGTGTAGCGATGAAACCGGGAAAACCGCAGGCTTACGGTATCGCTGATGGCAAACCGATTTTTGGCCTGCCGGGTAACCCAGTTTCGTCACTGGTTGTGTTTGAACTCTTTGTCCGGCCTGCTCTCCTCAAAATGGCGGGGCATTCGGAGCTGCTTCGGCCAACCTTCGAGGCGGTTTTGGAGGAAGATGTCTCCAACAGAGATGGACGTGTCAGTTTTATGCGCTCAATTATCACCTCGCGCGACGGAAAGTATTACGCAAAAACAACGGGACCGCAAGGTTCCGGCATCCTTCATTCACTTGTCTTAGCCAACGGTTTTATCGTTATTCCAGCGGGTGTGACAATACATGCGGGCGAAACGGTGGAAGCACAACTTATGGGATAAGTAGGGAACAATGATCGCTGTTCCCTACCACCAAATCGCGGCGAATCGAATCGGACTAGCTGTCTATACGGTTTGCTTCGATATAATCCCAATCGTATTCTATACCGAGTCCGGGTGTCTGGGAAACGATGACATTGCCTTCAGCGTCTATTGGATCTTCAATCGCTTTCAGATACGGCGGCGGTTCTTCATAATCTACACCGGGGCGTAGGAGGCCTCGCTCATAATACCGGCAGGTGGCTTCCGGTGCGGCACAGGCAAGATGGACGTGGGGTGCACCTGTGCCGTGCAGTTCACACTGTATGCCGTAAGCCTGACACAGATTAATAATCTTCCAGCATCCTGTGATCCCACCGTAGAAGATGTCAATACGCATCATGTCGCACGCGCCCTGTAGTATCCACTCCGCCCGGCTAAACACGCCGCCCGGCACATGTTCCGGCGAGCAGATGGCGATGTCCAACTCGCGGCAGAGTCGCCGGTACGCTTCAACACGGGTTTCAATCATGGGGTGCTCTAACCAGTAGTAATTGAGTTTCTCCAGCTCACGCCCTACCCAGATTGCCTCATCCAAGGTATAGACACCAAACGGGTCCAGCATCAGTACCATGTCATCTCCTACCGCTTCGCGCACCGCTCTGCACACTTCGACATCTTCCTTGGGGAACCCCGGCAGTTGAGGCGCAGGTTCTTCGGTGTGAGGATTCCAGCAGATGTAGGCGTGGACCTTGTAAGCCTTGTAGCCTTTCGCTTTACAAGCTCGTGCGTGTTCGGCATAAACTTCGGGACCCCCTAGGTTCGGGTAGGTGCTTGCATAGGCTCTGACCTTATCACGCGCCCCACCTAGCAGTTGGTAGACCGGAACACCCGCCTTGTTGCCTAGCAGATCCCACAGCGCACAATCAACCAGTCCCATTTCACTCTCCGAGGGCTTATGACTGAAAGTGGACATCTGGTCCATCCAGTGCCAGATCTGCTCTCGGTGTAACGGATTTTCTCCCAGAATGAGTGGTTTGATAACCCCTTCCATCGTGGCTTTGTCGCCCCCAAGCATGTGCCCTTCTACACCTTCGTCAGTCGAGATCTTGGTAATTGTACCTACACTATCCACTTCGTCGCCCCAGATACCATACCCCCACTTGGTGGGGTGGCCCCGGGTCGTTGTCCGAAACTGAATGACCTCTATGTCAGTTATTTTCACGGTTTTCCTCCTAAAATAAATAGCCCTAACAGATGAGATAAAAACGATAGATCGAATATAGGTTGTATGATATACTGAATACACTCATTTGTCGACAAGAAACTTATCTCAATAAAATCGATATGTGTGGAATTGACAGTAGAAAAGGAGCTTGAAAATGGCAGAGCCCGTAACCCGTTTTTTGACTGCGGAACTTGGCGTAGAGCACCTGTTAAAGCAGATACCACCTCTGCATTTCACCGGCACATCAAAGGCAGAGTGGCGGGAATGGCGCAAAGTCTTTCGACACAAGTTAGTCAAAGACTTGGGACCGAAACCGGAGGCCATCCGGCTAGAGGTGGAGGTGTTAGAACGGACAGAGATGGATGGATATACGCGTGAGAAGATAATTTTCAATCCTGATCCCTTCTCTTCTATTCCTGCCTATGTTCTAAGCCCTGAGGGGGCGGGTCCGAACAATCGTTGTCCGGCGGTACTCTGTGCACACGGGCACGGGATTGGTAAAGATCCGCTCGCCGGGATAGGCGAGGATTACCAGAAACAGTTCGCTGTTGAGTTGACGCGGCATGGATTCGTCACGATTGCCCCGGACTGGCGCACCTTCGGTGAACGTAAAGATCGCGATGAATGGGTGCGCCGCCCAGGCCGTGACGGCTGCAATGTCGCCTATATGGCTTACGGTTACTTTGGTTATCAACTGCTCCAGCTCCATATCTGTGACGCCCAGCGGTGCTTGGACTACTTACAATCTCGACCCGATGTAGATGGGAGACGACTGGGTTGTATGGGGTGTTCATTCGGTGGCACGATGACAACCTACGTTTCTGCCTTGGATCAACGGATTAAAGCGGCAGTTATCGTTTGCTACCTGAGTACGCTGACCGATGCGCTAAACGATCGGGGACGTGGAAATACTTGCGGTTCCCAGTTTATGTTTGGACTGCGTGGGCATGGCGACATATCAGATGTAGCAGGATTGATTGCTCCGCGTCCCTGCATGGCGCAGATAGCATCGGACGATAGGTGTTTCATCGCGGCGGATGCCAAGAGTGCGTTCGATCATATTGAACAGATTTATGCCGCAGCCGGTTGTCCGGATAACCTTGAGCTAGACTACTTTGAAGGGGGTCATGAGGTTGACGTTGAGCCAGGGCTGGAATTTCTCAAGCAGCATTTGATGTAATGTCTTGAAGCAAATTCTGCCGCTGACAAAAATAGTTAACAAGAGACATCAATCTATTCCAATATAACGCACGTTACTAGGTTCCGTTAAATTTTCAATGTCGAGATATGAATCTCGACCTACAGACTGATAGCGCAAAAATTAAAATTCTTTGGAAGGTTATTGTGACGAAGCTGCAAATTCGCCCGATGGTAATTATCATTCGGGATGGTTGGGGGCACAACCCGTACCCCAAGTGGAACGGTGCCAACGCAATTCATCTTGCAAAAACGCCGGTTGATGATCGGCTCATGCGGGAATATCCACATGTCCACATTCATACTTCCGGTGAAGATGTCGGTCTACCACCGGACACAATGGGAAATAGTGAGGTAGGGCACCAAAATATCGGTGCCGGTCAGATTGTTAATCAGGAGCTTTTACGAATCAGCAAAATGATTCGCTCAGGTGAATTCGTACGAAATAAATCGTTGGTCGCTGCGATGAACCATGTAAAAGCACAAGGTAGCAACCTTCATCTTATGGGGTTGGCAAGTGAAGCCGGTGTGCATAGTTCCTTAAATTATCTTTATGCTTTGCTTGCACTAGCAAAAGAGACAGACATTCCCGCTAACCGTGTTTTAGTGCACAACTTTAGCGACGGACGTGACTGCCCGCCTATGAGCGGTATCAACTTCTGTAAGCAAATCGAAGCCAAAATGAAGGAGATTGGTGTCGGGCGAATCGCTTCAGTCGTGGGGCGATATTATGCTATGGATCGTGATAATCGTTGGGATCGCGTGAAGAAGGCTTACCGGCTGTTGACCGGGGGAAAAGGACATCGTGTACCGTCCGCGATTGAAGGTTACCAACGCTACTATGACACTCCCACTACAGCCAACCAAGTCGGGGACGAATTTATTGAGCCGACAGTTGTTACCGACGATCAAGGGAATCCGCTGCCGAGAATCTCCGACGGCGATGCGGTAATCTTCTACAACTTTCGTGGGGATAGACCACGCCAACTCTGCGAGGCTTTCTGTCTCACAGCGTTTCCATTTGAAGCAACTGGCAAAGACGGTGTCAATCAGCGAATGGGTTTTGAACGCGGCCGGAAGTTGGAGATTAAGTTTGTCACAATGACTGAATATGAGCGGGGACTTCCGGTAGAGGTTGCAATTTCCAAACCGCCTAAGATGCACAACATTCTAGGAGCATATGCGAGCGATATTGGATTGACGCAATTTCGTTGCGCTGAAACAGAAAAATTCCCGCACGTCACCTTTTTCTTTAACGATTATCGCGATGAGCCATTTGATCGGGAAGACCGGCAAATCATCCCGTCACCGCGCGATGTGTTGACCTATGATCAGAAACCCGAAATGTCTGCACCAGGAGTAACTGAAGAGATGTTACGCCGGATAGCGTCAGACAAATACGATCTGTTCATCCTGAATTACGCAAACGGCGATATGGTCGGTCATACAGGATCACTGCCTGCTTCGATTAAGGCGGTGGAAACGGTGGACGCGTGTGTAGGGAAGGTGGTTGATGCGGTGATGGCAAAAGATGGAGCTTTAATCGTGACTGCTGATCACGGTAACTGTGAGCAGATGATTGATCCTGAAACGGGTGGACCGCACACAGCACATACAATCTATCCTGTAAATCTCATCCTTGTCGATGATCGCTTCAGGGGTTGTCAATTGAGGACAGATGGTAGACTAGCGGATATTGCTCCGACTGCACTAAAATTGCTCGGTTTAGATCAGCCCCCTGAAATGACTGGACAATCGCTGATCTGAAAATTTCAGATAAAAACGCTTCCACACCTTTTCCTTTAAGACTGGCGTATTTCAGCGCGGGGAAATTAGATGCCCCGCCCCGATAAATCGGGATGCAAGCACCTACAGTTGGCTGCGTAAGTCCTACTTTTAACATTTCACAACGATGACGCACATTCCTCTGATAACCACAACTGGACGGACAAACGATAATCCGGGTGATACCTTCATCGGGGTGGGACTGCAATATCTGTTTGAACAGGTGTTGGGTCCTCAGGTGTGGGTGCTGATTGATCGCTTTAGTCCAAAGGGTTTTCAGGATTATGAGGAGGTTGTTCGGAGCGCGCCGTTTCTGGTCTATGGCGGGATGCCGCAATATAACAATTACGACGACTGGAAGCATTGGTATGACGACGCGATGTGGCGAGATTTTGTAATTCGTTGGGGATTAAAGATCTTTACGATGGCAGGCGGGGCAGGTTTTTCTCATCCGGCTATCAGTGTTGATGTATATGTCGCACATTGCCTAAAGAGTAAAAAAACAGAGCGGATTATTCGCCAACGGGTTGAACCAAGCCTCTGCTTTACTGTCCGCGATGCGTATGCACATGCCTTGCTGAATGCACTCGAAATACCGAATAGCTACCTTCCGTGCGCTGCGGCTTGGGCAAGTAAAATGTGGAATATTGCGCCGGCGCAGCAGAGACCTTACCTCATTCTTGTTCCACCGTCACCACGCCACACACCGAAGCGGATTGGGCGCAAGCGCATTCCCCGCCGTAATAGGCTCCAACAATTTGCGGATAGCTGGAAGAACTTCTACACGACGCTCCAACAGAACGGTTACAATGTTCGGGTGCTTTGCCATGCTTATAGGGAGTATACCGCTCTGCGTAATGCCATTCCGTCCGAAGCACTCTGGTTTCACGGGGACCCTTACACGTTGCTGCGACAATACGCTTCTGCCCATACAGTTGTCTCTGCCCGGCTTCATGGCAGCCTTCCTGCCTATGGCATCCCGGGAACGCGGGTACTAAACCTCTCGGTAGATGTGCGCGGTTCTGCCGTTGAGATTTTTCCAAAGATATGCAATCTCCGAATCAGCGATGCAACCCCCGATGTCCTTCTATCGGCGATAAACCAACTCAAGCCTTCGATGGCAAAAGATCTCCGGGCACCCGAGGAGGCATATCGGGAGCTAATTCAATCGTCGCTCCCTGGCGAGATTAAATAAAAAGAGGGGCAAGTTCTGAATTTGCCCCTCTCTAATCATACGGTTTAATTGTCGTCTGTGTTTCTAAGGATACATATTGGTTGACATTTACCCTGTCAAGGAAGCATGCCAATCTGTCCAGTCCTCAAGGTTATTGAGGTTCACGGCATCCAAGATTGACCCGTCATCGCCAACGCCGGCTGCGCCTAAAATAGCTCCACGGGTATCGTCATCGTGATTGTATCCTGTAATCGCTGCATTCAACTCATCGACTGCAGCTTGATCTAGACTCCCACCTTTTTTCTCCAGAATCCAGCTTTCAAATTCGGTATAGCTTGGACGGTTCTCGCTGATATATGCCAATGTTTCTTCCTTATCAAGGTCAAGTCCATCAAGAACCATCTGATCGAAGCCCGCACCACATGCGGGATAGTCCGAATGCAGTTGGCCTACTGCGTCCAACGTGACCTTGCTCCAAAATCTTGGTAGATGGAGGACACCAAGGGGACCAGCAACACCTGAACTAATCGTCGGAATAACTCCTGCCATTTTATTTTCTCCTTGTCGTCTATAGTATTGATGAAACTACAAGTCCAGCCGATCCGGATTTGTAGAATAGCCTATTATAGCACACCTTCAGAAAACTGCAAAGCATAAAATTACGAACATTGACAGGCTTATTCGTTGCTTCCGTAAATTGCATTGGTGTCAATTTTGGCGAGTCCATCGGCGGTGCCAATCCAAGCAGCCCCTACACCTAAGACAATGCCACTAACGATAGGCGTACTGAGCCGACTATCAGGAAATTCAATGGGGTCTCGCCATCCCTCGGCGGTTTTAATCCACACGCCGCCGTTAGTCGCAATCCACACTGTAGCAGGTTTAACGGCGGTTATCGGACCTTTGGTAGCAGCAACGTAGATACTCTGATAGGGTACTAGATCAACAAAACGAAGGACAGCCTCCACCGTACTGCTCAGATCGCCCTGATGGATTTCGCCGTATCCGTTGGCTTTGTCCACGCTATAATTCCAAGTAAAGAAGACCTTATCGGCACTGACATCAAAACTTACAATTTCACTGCCAGTTTTCAGATCGAGGTTGTCAAGGGCACCAAAGTTTTGCCAAATGTCCATGCTTCGATTGTAGACTGCTATACCGTTTTGAGAAGTCCCAATCCAAATTCTGTCCGGTGTGACAGCCAAAGCAACAATATCATCGGCAGGCAAACCATCTTTCGCTTTGCTATATCTTTTCCAATCTCCAGAGGATCGCGAATGACGGGCAACTCCCGCAAAGGTGCCGATCCAAACCTCATCCTTGTCAATTTTAATGTCATATATTGTGTTATCCGGCAGCCCGTTGCGTATATCGAAAATATCGGGAAATGTTGTTGCCTTGTTATAACGAATTACACCGTAATTTAGCGTTCCAATCCACAATTCCTGACTATCAACGGCGAGTGCTCGCACATCAATCGGAGTGTCTTCGTCAAAAAGGGTGTTGATATGATCGGTTATGTCCGTAATCGGCTGCCACGTTCCCTCGCTGATATCAATTTGCGCCAACCCTTTCGGTGTGCCGATCCAAAGGGTTGTTCCATCAATGGCGATCGCTTGGATTTGGTTGCTCGGTATCCCGTCAGAGACGGTGTAGATTGTCCATGCACTCTCGCTTCGCTTTCTTCGCGCTTCATTTTTTAGCTTGAGATTTGATGTATATGGACCGACAGAATTATAGTCGGCAGTTGCGTCCGTACTTTGTCGCAACTGCGTGTAAGCGTTCCCCCGCGCCATATAAGCATTGGCAAGCCATCGGCTTTGCGGATAATTTTGGATAAAACTCGTTAATGTTTCTACCGCCATTTCGGAATTTCCTAGCTTCGAGTGTAGCGATCCGATGAGGTATGAAGCGCGTTCCAAGTGTTGGCTGTCCGGGAAATGTGCCACCGATTCTTGGAGGACTTTGAGTCCTTCTTGGAGTTCCCCCAACTCGTCAGCCAAAAGAAAGCCAGCGGTATAGGCTGCTTCGTCCGCGCCGTAGCGATCGGGATAGATGCGGAATAAAAGCAGGTACGCACTGACCGATTTACGGTATTCCTCTGCCGCAAGATAGGCATCGCCCGCCGCCTTAAACTTGTCCTCCATACTGTATGCGTTGGGGTCAATCTTCACCACGTTTCCAAAATATCTCAGCGCTTCATCGTTGTTTCCTTCCATTTCAAAGAGACGAGCGAGTTGATAATGGGCATCAGTATATTTAGGATATTCGTCAATCGCCTTCATAAAGCTTGCTTTCGCTCTGTCGTACATATCCAACTGCAAGAAGGTCTGACCGTTAAGAAAGTGTTTTTCAGCTGCCTCGCTGGGGATGGCACGCACATCGTCAAAGGCTGTGATGTAAATAATTTCACGAAAGGGAATTGATAGCTGTTGGTCATAGACCTCAATCTGGATTGATGTTTCATCGCCGCCCAGCCAACGTCCTTTGAGGTGATCTCCATTTTCGAGATAAATTGAGATGTAGTGTTGTCCATAACCGAGGTGTGCACATAAAAGAACCAAGACAACCCAGATTAGTATGTGCTTAAAGTTAAATGTATGTTTCATGCTTAATTTCCTCGCGGGATTAACGCTATAGTGAATGTACTGCGCTATTTTGTTTCAGGGTGAATGTGGGGTAATACATCTATTGTGCCGGGTCTGCTGACAACAGATCGCCGTATAGTATACAATAGCGATCGACAAGTGTCAAGACACCGAAGTTAGGGTCTAGGGTCATTTAATTCTTCCGTAGCTCGATGTCTTGGTTAACGTAACGGCGGGGCAAGATGCCCCACCTACGAGTTCGGGTCGTTCCAAAATCAGTCAAAAAACCTAAAACTAAATGACTCTACTGCAACGTTAATTTTTTTGACAAGCTAGTGATGCTCTGGTAATATCTATTGGAGCCTCTTATAACGTTGCCTTGTTTAATGCTCGTTTTTAATTCTGTAAAACTGCTTTGCGTTATCGTGAAACAGTTTCTGTCTGTCCGCATCGGTAGCACTCTGTACTGACCACAGCAGGGCTTCCACCCACTGTTGGTATTCAGCGGCTAGGGTACAGACGGGCCAATCGCTGCCGAACATGAGACGATCATAGCCAAACGCCGCTATAAGATGCTCAATGTACGGCTTGAGCTCTGCTTTCGTCCAGTCCTCGCTGGCAGTTGTTACGATCCCTGAAACTTTGCAATGTACGTTATCAAACGATGCAAGCTCACTTATATGGTCAGCCCACGGTTGAAACTGTTTGCCTTTTATATCGGGACCCCCGCAATGGTTGACCGCATGTCGCACATTCGGCGTTGCTTTTACCAAGTCGATAGCCGCAGGAAGCTGCTGTGAATTGGCACAGAGATCAAAGGAGAGGTTATACCTTTCAAGCAGTTGTACCCCTTTGATGAGTTCGGGACTTTGATAAAACTGATTATCAGGACGGTGCCACGCCATGCGACGAATCGCCACCACAAGTTCGTACTCAGTCAGCTGCTTGAGGATTTCCTCGGCGTTTGACTCTTCAAGTGGAGCAGCCGCAACGATAGCACCAATCATGTTGTCTGATTGCACAATCTGTGCCAACCATTTGACCTCATCGACAACCTGTGTAGGTGCCACATCTGCTTCGACATGGACAGATCGGACAACGTTAATCTCCTCGCAGATTCGACGATAGTCCTCGATTAGATAGCGTTTGCCAAGGGCATCAAAGTCGTCCAACCAAGGATAACTCAAGTTTGAAGTATCCCAAAGATGCTGATGTGTATCAATGATTTTTAGCATTTGTATCTACCTTTTTTTGACAGGACTTACGCAAATTTGGCACACAGGGGTAGATTTTTGATTTTTAACCCCTAAATCCCCCCAACTCCCCTGACAAGGGGAGAAGATAAGAGGAGGTCTTCTCTCCCCCGATAAATCAGGATTCAAAGCAACTTGTCTTTCCCCTCTTATCAGGAGGGGCAGGGGGACTTATGAACGTGCTGCGTAAGTCTTATTTGATTGTTCAGTCGCTCTAGCCAAGATTTCTGATGCAACGTTTAATCGCAATGTAGCCGATAGTGTGTATGCGAAGTGTGTGTTTAACCACATCTCCACATAGGCATTAAAGTTCCTTTTTCAAACCCGATCTAAGGTACGGTATTATGTCCGACTGTCACCTTCCCAATATCCACAAAATCTTAGTCATCCGCAACGATGGCATTGGTGATCTCCTTAATTCAACGCCCGCCATTACGATGCTGCGTCAGAACTACGCCGATGCAGAAATTACGGTGCTCGCCCAACCGTTGAATGCGCCGATCTTGGTCGGTAATCCTGATGTCGATCGGGTGTTGATTTTTGACCGTGCAAACGAACATCGCCGGCTGTGTGATCGATTACGGTTTTATCAGCACTTACGACATGAGCGGTATGACCTCGCCGTTGCGCTGCGGACTGCTTCCTGGTGCAACTTTGTTGCATTTCTGTCGGGTGCGAGGTATCGGTTAGGACGCTACCAAAAGCGGTTCAAGAGTCTCCTGACGCACACTTGGCGGGGACAGTATAAGAAAGGGGAAATCCACGAAATCGATCGGAATTTTGACTTAGTTGGGCGAATTTGCGATGGAAACGGAGATCGACGATTGGTGCTGAATCTACTGGATGATGAAATCGCGGAAACACAACGACTGTTAGTAGATTGGGAAATCGGGACGAACGATTTCTTAGTTGGCATCCATCCGGGCGGCAGTTCGTTTGACAAACGGTGGCCCGAGGAAAATTACGCCCAAGTTGCCGATACCCTTGCCCATCAATACGGTGCGAAGATTTTGATTCTTAGAGGTCCCGACGAAGCTGAATTAGAAAGAAATATCCAGACAGTGCTACACTCCAAATCCATCGCTTACGCCCCGAAATCAATACGTGAACTTGCTGCCCTCATAAAACGTTGCGATTTCTTTGTGTGCAATGACTCAGGACCCATGCACATCGCCGCGGCTTTAGATGTACGAACCGTAGCGATCTTTGGTCCTACTGATCATGTCGCTTGGAAACCCTTCAGCGAGGAAGCAACGATTGTCAGGAGAGATATGCCGTGCTGGCCCTGTAGTGCCCACAAATGCAAAATTGGCTGGGAGTGCACGAAGAAATTAACGGTTGACACTGTATGGGATCAGGTGGAAAAGTGGCAACAGATAAAGTAGCGGTGATAAGTAAGGTCACAGTTATATTTGGCGCATTGTATCACTTCTGCTTGAGGTAGGGGAGCAGTAACTCGTGGGCAGTTACGACATTGACCGCGAGGGAATCCAAGGCGAGTAGAAGTTCGTTGGAATCCATGTTTTCTGTTGCGAGACTATCTACTAGAACGATGTGGTGGTCATCGGGTTCGCTTGAGTCAATTCCAAAACAGGTTGGAAGGATTTCAGTGTTTTGGTCAAGAATTTTTCCGTAGATTTCTTCTAACTGCGATGTATCGAGATCGTTGACGCTGCATAGGTCTATCATAAATTCAACCTGCGCATCATCAACGACGGCAAACATATTGAGCCCATCTTCATCTTGGATGATCAAGATCTCATCCTCCGTGGAAACGCTATAACCCTGCTCATCTAGGAATACCGTGATGTCTACCGGCGTGTTCAATTTTGACATTATTCTTCTCCTTCACTACAACAGGCGAAAGATATTTCAGCCCGAATCTATTGATGTGTCAGATGCTTGTTGTTAAGCATTTTTGCTGCCGCCGAGCTTGGCTTTCAGGGCTGCCAAATCATCGTCAACATTTCCGGTCTCAAGAGCAGCGAATTCTTCCTCAAGTGGATCACGGCTTAATTCAGACATTTCCGAGGCGGCATCGGCGCGTGCTTCCATATCGCCGACTTTTTCCTCCATACGGTCAAAGGTCGCAAAAGCACTATTATCCTTCATCCCTGCCATTGTTTCATGGATAGCCTTCTGTGCCTTCGCCCGTTTCTGTCGCGCGATCAGTAGGTTTTTCTTGCGGCCTGCTTCATCAATTTTCCGCTCAAGTGTTCGGAGATTATCCTTGAGCATGGTGACCGCCTGTTTTTGCTTATCCCACTGCTCCTTGTAACCTGTTGCGATGCTTGCATGCTCATTGCGCCGTGTCAGTGCTTCTCGTGCAAGGTTCTCGTTCTCTCTCTGGAGTGCGATCGTTGCCTTCTGTTCCCAACCGTCTGCTTGTTCCTGCTCGTTTTCATAGTCCTTTTGGAGCCGTTTTTCCTGCGCGATGGCAGCGGCAACCTGCTGTTTGACCTTGACCAGTTGTTCCTGCATCTCATTCGTTATCTGATTTAACATCTTTTCCGGATCTTCTGCTTGGTCCAGTGCAGCATTCACATTGGATTTGAAGATAGTGGATACACGGTTAAAGAATCCCATTTTACGCCTCCTATTTAATCTAGTCATTAGTGTTGATTCAGAAATTTAGTCCGTCAGAACTGAAGTTCAATTATAACCGAAAATTTTTCAATTGCCAACCAAAAAGTTAGATGTCAGTGTCTCACATGATAAGCAATACCTCCCTGCCACTTATCATTCCAGCAAAATCATCTTCCGAGTATCGCTTCCCCCTTGGAATTTTAGGATGTAGAAATAGGTGCCGCTCGCTGCGCTCTCTCCGTCAAAATTGCGCCCATTCCAATAAGCAGCGCGATGTTTTTCGGAATAATCTCCAGCAGCGAGTCTTCCAAGTTCAAGAAGGTTAATTAAACGTCCATTAGAGTTGTAAATCTGAATGACGACCTGACCGGCAGATGCCAATTTGAAGGGCAGCCAAGTTTCCGGATTGAAAGGGTTCGGATAGTTCTGCAAAAGTGCGCCTTGTTTTAGTTTGCCCAAGGTGGTTGGTAGCAGATCCGAGGTTGGCTGAACCGCAACGGGTTTGGGAAGCCCTGTATGTCCAAACTGATCGAGTAATCTATCATAAGCGGCTCGCGCACGAATAATGCCGTAACCGGCGATATTATCGGGCTTGTCTGATTGCGAAGCAGTCATGCGGAGTGCATCGACAATATCCCGAACTGTTGCAAGGGGGAAAGCTTCAACTAGCAGCACAACAACGCCAGCTGCGAGAGGTGTTGCAGCCGATGTGCCGATATAATAATTGAGAAAATCTCCACGCGTGGTTGCGTTGATAGTTGCAACACGTTCACCTAGTGCCATCAGATCTGGTTTAATCCGCCCGTCGAAAGTGGGACCTCGTGAACTGAAAGGTAACACCTGTCCATCGCGGTCTACAGCACCGATTGCGAGAACGTCAAACCCATCTGCGGGTGGGGTAATTCGCCCCGAAAGTCCAAGTGCATCGCTTGGTGGTTGAGCCCCCAGATTTCCAGCAGCGATAACAACAGGCATCCCTTTTTGAACGGCAAGGTTCGCAGCAACTGTAACTTTTGAAGTTTTCCCATCCAAGTCCGCAAAACGATACCACTCAAAATAGCCGAGCGAACTGCTCACCACATCTGCGCCCATCTCTTCAAGCCATTCAAGTCCTTCAACCCACCAATCCTCTTCGATTTGCCGTTCAAACACGACACCACGCCGCGAAACTACCTCTGTTTTTCCAAGGAGGTAGCGGGCACGGGGTGCGATACCGATGAGTTGACCCGGAGCGTCGCCAGCGAGGATACCCAACACCGCTGAGCCGTGGTCATCTTGATCTGGATCATCCTGATCTGTTTCATCGGCGGTATTGAGATCATCATAAATGAAATCGCGTTGGGCAATAACATCCACACGCTCCAACGCGGTATGTTCCAGATTGAAGCCTGTATCGAGTAGTCCGATAACAATGTTCCCACCGAGAAAGCCTTCTTGGTGTAGGAAATCCGCCTGAATCTGTGCAATTTGTGTCTTAGCGTTTCCGTAATCCAAAACCTTGGTAGAGGAAGGGGCACTCGGTGGGAACAAACCGCTAGTGGGGATTTCAAAAGACATTGTGTACTGATGAATAGGATCAATCGCACGGACAAATGACAGACGAGCGATTTCGCGAATCTCCTGACCTGTTGCCTCTAGTCCAATGCCATTTAGCCATCGGCTCTCGCTGCGGAACTTTCCTCCCAATCGCAGTACCGCCTCAATATAGTGGGGTTCGATGGGCAAATCGGTAAAATCCGGACGACTGAGTTGTGCACGGAACTCGCGGCGACGTTTTGCCCCATTTGACAGCCGGGTTTGATATTGATCTATCGCTCTACGTTGATCAGACGCTGTCGAAAATCCCTTGTCGGCAAAGAGTACCCATACTTTTAACGTTTCACTAGGGTTATGGAAGCGAATAGATGGGGAAATTTTGAGGTTCTGGTTGGGGGTCGCTATCGCAGGAGGGGCTGCTGCGATAGCGATGAATATAATAATAGCATAAACTAATCGGCAAAACAGGATTCGCCGTTTAGAGGAACACTGCAATAACGGGTTACTCTGTCCCAATGGCATCAATTCCGTCATCGAAAAATTTGGGAGCCGTGGAGATGCAGTTAAAGTCATAAATTATAGTAGATTTTAGAATTAATGAGACACTGTGAACGAGCGAGGTCAGGAACTTTGTTCGCGGAGTTACGGCACACGGAGCGTGCCTACTACTTTGAATGTCCATTTATTTTTAGAATTCACCATAAATTGTAGCAGCGTCCTGGTTTACCGTCAAGGGCAGATATGAACCGTCGATCGGTTGCTTCCATTGGCGACACGCTAACGATTGAGGTACGCGATGCAAGTGGTGAACTGATTCGCATTCTGCATCACGAAATCGATGCAAAAGATATCCGTCGAGCGTTCACGGAACTGATATTGACACCAGAAGACCTTCAGCCGAGACAGACCGCGCTACTCGCCAATTATCCAAATCCGTTAAATAGCCCTATAGTGGGTGTAAAAAAACTTGACAATAATCAACAGAATAATATATTATTTCATTGCGGCAAGAAATATTCGATAACATCGGCTGCAATTGATAAGTGCCCAATTTCATCCGAGCAGATCCCTCAATCTTTTTGTCGCCATGTCAATTCTTATGTATCTGTAGTGGATCTTAGAATTAATGAGACACTCCAAATCTCCCGATGTATCGGGATACCGGCCCCGATAATTAGTTTACCCCGATTTATCGGGGGGATCGAAACCGAGGGGCGAAAGTGTCTATTTATTTTTTAGAATTCACCATAATTCAAATTAACAACCTAATTAAGGAGTTGAACTAGCTATGTCTCAAACGGGGAAAATAACGCTAGTCTCGCTTAGTGTTATTGTGTTACTTTTCGTCCTGTCCACCGTTATGGCACAGGAATCAACCGAAGCAGAGATGTCAGATGATATGGATGCTGACACGTCATCTGATATGGAGTCTGATACAGCAGCTGAAGAAGATGTTGTTGAACTTGAACGACATGTCGTGATTGGTTCAAGAGCGCGTCCTCGTTCTGTTATTGATTCAGCGGTGCCGATCGACACCATTCGCGGTGATGATCTCGCCAAGCAAGGTGTCACGGATTTACAAGACATGTTCAGAAACTTGGTGCCCTCTTACAACGTCAACGTTCAGCCAATCAGCGACGCGGGGACGGTTGTTAGACCTGCGAATTTGCGAGGATTGGCACCAGACCACACGTTGGTGCTGGTCAACGGTAAACGGCGGCACCGTGCGGCAGTGATTCACTGGTTAGGTAATGGATTGGCTGATGGCGCACAAGGACCTGATTTATCGGCCATCCCGTCTATCGCGCTGAGACAGGTGGAGGTGCTCCGGGACGGTGCATCTGCTCAGTACGGTTCCGATGCCATTGCAGGCGTGATGAATTTCCAACTCAAGGATAGCCACGAGGGTGGCTCCATTGAATTCAAGCCCGGGATTTATCAGTATGGGGACGGCCGGCAATACGCGGTCGCTGGCAACATCGGTTTGGGCAGTGAGGAAACTTGGACCAACCTGAGCTTAGAGTATGGTGGTTCAGACCCCACTATCCGGTCGGTACAACGCTTTGATGCCCAAGCCCTAATTGATGCTGGCAATACTAGTGTAAGAAATCCCGCGCAAATCTGGGGACAGCCTATCGTAGAAGGCGATCTCAAATTCTTCGCGAATTACGGCAGCACCCTCACGGATAACGTGGATTTCTATGGACACGCCAACTACGCCAGCAAGCGGGTCGAAGGCGGATTCTATTTCCGAAATCCGAACACGCGCAGCGGTGTGTTTAGCACTGACGGGGGCGAGACGTTGTTGGTTGGAAATTTGTCAGGAGGGGAGTACCCGAACATCCCCATCACCAACAATAAGCCTGATGCCGATGAATTGGCAAAGGTTTTCGCAGATCCGAATCTCTTCACCTTCCAAGAGATGTTTCCGGGCGGGTTCACACCGAGATTTGGGGCAAACACAGTGGATAGCTCTGTTCTGATTGGGGTTAAGGGCAACGCTCTGGAATCGATGCTTCCCTCAGGTTTAGGTTGGGATTTGAGTGGCTATTTTGGACGGCATCATGCCGATTTCTTTATCTTCAACACGGTCAATGCTTCTCTCGGACCTGATACCCCGACGGATTTTGACCCGGGTGACTATATTCAGACCGATTATAACCTTAACTTTGATTTGACGTACCCACTGAGCGACATGCTGTTCTTCGCTTTGGGGACGGAATATCGAAACGAAGGTTTTGAAGTGGTAGAGGGTCAGAGGGAATCGTATCAAATCGGTCCTTTGGCGGGTCAAGGCTTCAGCGCCGCCTCTAACGGATTTTCTGGGTTCAGCCAGGTCGCTGCAGGCGAATGGAATCGCGCTAATGTTGCGGCTTATTTGGAAAGTGAAATCAACCCCCTCAAACATTGGTTGGTCGCTCTTGCGGTACGCGGTGAAGATTTTGAAGATTTTGGACAGACCCTTAACTACAAGGTTGCTACGAACATCGGTGTTACGGACTTTCTTGAGGACGCTAATCTGATTGGCAATGATGAGATGATCCTGAAATTCCGTGGCAGTTATAGCACTGGATTCAGGGCACCGACACCAGGGCAACAAAACACCTTCAACGTTACGACCGAATTCAATTTTGAAAAGAATGATTTGGTCAATAACGGAACCATTCCTTCAACTAACCGAGCCGCTGCGTTGGTCGGCGGTAGGGCACTTGAGCCCGAAACATCCACAAACTTCACCAGCGGTTTCACCTTTGAGGTAAGGGACATAAACCTCACGGTAGACCTGTTTGATATTCGGATGCAGGACCGGTTAGCCCTGTCCCAAGACTTCGCACTGAGCGAAGAACAGAAGGCGGAGTTGCTTAAGGCAGGTGTGACTAGCGCGGCAAACCTACAGGAATTCCGATTCTTTACCAATGACTTCGATACTACGACCCAAGGTATTGATATAGTTCTTACTGTACCGGTACCAAATGGCGATGTCACTGTTCTTTATAACCGCACAGAGACGACCGTTACCGACCATAATCCGGACACGCTCGACGACCTGCGGATAAAAGAATTGGAAGAGAATCTACCGAAACAGCGTGGAGCACTCACCCTAACGCAATCGCTCACGAGTCAGTGGAGCGTACTTGGGCGGGCGAGTTACTTCGGAGACTGGTACGATTCTGAGGATGATGCAACTTACACGGGCAAACCGCTTTTTGACTTAGAATCAACCTACATGGCATCTTCAGGCATAACCATTACGCTCGGTGTCCAAAATATCCTCAACACCTATCCCGACGAAAATCCAGCGTATACCGAGGATAGACAGCCGGGCTCTCCGGATATTGGCAACCAATACGGTCAATTCAGTCCATTCGGCTTTAATGGGGCGTACTGGTATGCTAAGGTCGGTTACACGTTCTAAATGCGTAAAACGTAATGCGTAAGATTTTCTTATGTATTATCCATTATGCTTCATCTGAACCAATAAAGTGAAACTCAACGCTAATAATCAGCGGATCGGTTGAATTAGGCGTTGGGTTTCACTTTTTTTATGCCTAACGCCAGTTTTACTGATGAAGAACATGACAAACCGGATGGACGTTAAAGGCTAGCTTCGTTTTAGCGTCCAATCCAACTCAGTTCAAAGCGTCCTCGACCTACCCCAGGATAGAACTATTGGCATCAATCTTGCACGTATTAGGTTGTGCTTGAGGAGGTCAATTCTAACTCCTTAGAATTGTCGGCTCCTATAAAAACTTGGGTGCAATGATTGGATAAATGTGCTAAACTCTTAGGCGCAGATTTCCGAATACTCAATCTAATCGCAACTAAAGGATTGACAACTGAATCTCGCTTAAGGGGACTCATGATAAATGCCAACTGAAAAGAACAAGATTGAAGCTGAAACCAATCGTCACGATGATTTGCAGACCCGTCTATCGTTCCTGAAGTTTAATCAGCAGGATGAAGAACATCTCAAAGCACTCGCAGAGGTTTTCGCCACCCACATTCCCGATATTGTACACAGTTTCTATCAACACCTACAAGGATTTGAAGAAACCGCTTCACTGCTGACTGATGAGTTGATTACGGCGCGGTTACTAGATGTACAACGACACTATCTTGAGAGATTGACAGAAGGAAATTATGATCAACAGTATGCGGCGGACCGCTCGCAAATTGGGCATACCCATAATAGAATCGGACTAGCACCGAAATGGTATATCGGAACATACAATTTGTATATCCACCTCTTAATTCCGTTGATATGTCAGGCGTACCGTGATGAACCAGAGCGCGCTCAGAATGCTATCCTCGCCCTGATGAAGGTGCTGATGCTGGATATGCAACTAGCAATTGATGCATATATTGAACGGCAGCAGTTAGAAGCACAGGTCATTCAATCTGAGAGATTCGCTGCGATCGGACAACTAGCCGCCCGGGTCGCCCACGAAATTCGCAACCCGCTATCCTCGGTAGCATTGAATTTGGATCTGCTTGCCGATGAAGTCGCCGATGGTCCAGAGATAAATGTCGCAGAGGCGAACGCCCTACTTCAATCTATTGATAATGAAGTTAAGCGGTTGGCTAATATTGTCTCAGAATATCTGGGGTTTGCGAGATTGTCCCGTTTTGAATTTGAGCATGAATCTCTCAACACTGTTGTTCAGACATTTTGCCACTTGATCGAACCACAGTTACAGCGAGCCCAAATCACGTTTTCTATAGAACTCGCTGAGAACTTGCCTTTCACCTTACTGGATACCGAACAGATCCAATGTGTTTTGCATAACTTTCTAAAAAACGCGATCGAAGCCATGCCTTCAGGTGGGGAATTCTCAATACAGACCGATGTTGAGGCTTCTCGGATTGTGCTGCGAGTCTCTGACACCGGGGTGGGCATTCCCCTATCAGATCAGAAGCAAATCTTTGATCCCTTTTTCACTACCAAGAAGAGTGGAACCGGTTTAGGACTGCCGCTTGTTGGGGAAATCATCAAGCAACATCAGGGGACGATCCTTTGTAGAAGCGTTGTTGGTCAAGGAACACAGTTTATTATTATGTTTCCAATACGGGACGAGAAATCGGACGAAAGTGGAACAATAGAAGAAGCCACCAACTAAGCCACTAAAACATATTACATACTGGAAGGGCGATAATCATGAATGCAGATAAATTAGTTTTAGTTGTCGATGATGATGCGCCTATTCGCGATTCCCTCGAAAGGATCCTAAAACGAGACGGATACGCTATCCAAACTGCCGCGGACGGCGAATCTGCCTTGGAAATAATTCGTCATCAACCGGTTAATCTGATTCTCGCTGACTTGAGAATGCCCAACATGGACGGGTTACAGTTACTCAAAGCCGTCAAAATACTTTCCCCTGAGATTGAAGTCGTTCTGATGACTGCTTATGGTGAAGTCGATATAGCTGTTCAAGCGATGCAAGCCGGTGCGTATCACTTTATCCAAAAACCGTTGAAACGTTCTGAAATTTTGCTCACCATCGCCCGCGCCCTCGAAAAACAGATGTTGACTATTGAAGTCCGATCTCTACGGGAACAGATGTACGCCGAATATTCTTTAGGCAATGTCATCGGAAACAGTCCCGCTATGCGTCAACTGATTACAAAGGTGCAACAAGTTGCATCAAGTACTGCAACTATCCTCATCACCGGTGAAAGTGGGACTGGTAAAGAAGTTTTTGCTAACGCAATCCACGCTTTAAGCCCAAGAACAGATAAACCGATGATTAAAGTGAATTGCGGCGCGTTCCCCGATACCCTGTTGGAGTCCGAGCTTTTTGGGTACGAAAGAGGGGCATTCACAGACGCTAAAGTAAGCAAGCCTGGACGTTTTGAACTCGCGGATGGGGGTACGCTCTTCTTGGACGAGATTGGTGAAATGCCTAAACCGTTGCAAGTTAAGCTGTTACGGGTTCTACAAGATGGCAATTTTGAGCGACTCGGCGGCACAAAGTCACTTAGTGTAGATGTGCGTTTAATCGCTGCCACGAACAAGAATTTGGTGGCGGAAATCAAGGCAGGTAATTTTCGGGATGACCTATTTTACCGGCTTAATGTGATTACCCTCGAACTTCCTCCGCTACGCGGCCGGAAAGAAGACATTCCACTACTTGTAGACTGTTTCCTAAAAAAGTATAGTGACAAAGCGAAGAAACCGATTCAAGGCATTTCTCGTCACGCACTGGAAGCTCTTGCAGCCTATCATTGGCCAGGCAATATCCGCGAATTGGAAAACGCGATTGAACAAGCGGTGGTATTGACACAGACCGATAGTATCGAACAGATGGATCTTCCGGCATCAATTCACAAAAGTGTCAAGGACTCGACCTATCCCTACGATTCAAAGTCAATTACTATTCCTTTGGGAACACCTATGGAAGTGGTTGAGCAACAGCTCATCTCGGAAACGCTCAAAATGACGGGTGGAGACAAGGAGTTGGCTGCGAAGTTACTTGGTATCTCATCGCGGACCGTCTATCGAAAGTTGGACAAGGATTAGAAAAGCATGTCTTTTTCGACGGGAAGGAATCTGTTCAATATTATGGAGGTCAACTATATCAATCAGTGAAAAGTTTACCATGTCAGACGGATTACATTTGGCTTGGATATGTTTTTTGAGTTTTGTGTTGTTTTTTGAGTTTATTATTATACTTACTCATGACCAGTCATTAAATCAGCACCATCGATTAATAAATTGACGGGATTGTCTAGATATTACAAAAGTTCAGGGGGACGGAGCAGAAGGATAATCCCACGAAGAAGGAGATACAATGATTCAGAACATCCTCGTTGCCATCGGCGACACACCACATGAAAAAAATGCCTTTGAATATGCTGGGCATTTAGCTGCCCTGCTAGACGCTCATCTTTCGTGCGTTTACTTTTCTGATGAAAGACAGCGCGGTCAAGAAGACATTGCCGCTAGAGTTTTCGACAATACGGAATCAGTACTCGCTGAATTCGAGTTTTTATCCGCTCACGTTGATACTATCACTGGCAATCCTGTAAGAAACCTCTGTGAAAAAGCGCATACTGCCGATCTTGTCGTGGTCGGTATCCCTGAGTCAATCAAAACGAAGGGATTGCGGTTAATCCACGACAACATCGACGATATTTTGTCCCGCATAACGAAACCGACGATTGTTGTCCATGAGCAGTGCACAGTTCTACAAAAAATTCTGACCGTTCATCACGGCGATGCGGCATCCGATCATGTGCTTGAATTGGCGGCGGAGTTGGCAAAACGAGCCGAGGCGAGTCTGTTCGGTTTAGCACTAGCAAATACGCAAATAAGGGCAGCCGAGATTTCTGGACAGATGCGTGGGTATTTGCAATACTACCAAGTAAAAACAGAGTTCAGGGCGCAGTTGGGTTTCACTGTAACCAACATTCTGCAAACGGCAGAAAAAGAGGGCTGTGACTTAATCGCGTTAAGCGCGAGTCATCATGGGCGGCTGTATGAACTGTTTTTTCAGGATACAGCGGAGATGGTTGTAAAGCTGGCAGATCGAGCAGTGCTTGTCACTCGGTAATGCTTATTGAGATTCGGCATTGAGACAGCGTTCTTCAGATGGAATGCGGTATGAGTCTTCCCAGTTCCTCATTTTTGAGATGCTTATTTGCGCGGTAAATGGATCGAACCGTGTCGGCGTGTCGACCATTCTTGGGCAACAATACGGAAAATATCGGACTCTGTAATGATACCCACAAGATTCACCCCCACGGGATCAACGACGGGTAGACCGCTGATCTTGTTTTCCAGCATCCGCTGTGCCGCCTCGCCAATTGTCGCATCTTCAGCAACCGTTACTGGATCAGGTGTCATCACCTCTCCCACCGTCATCTGTTCCAGCTTTTGGGAGAGTGTTTGTTCTGTGTTGCTCAATAAATCAAAGACTCGATATAAATCACTCAAGGTCACGATACCAACGAGTCGATCCGAAGCAACAACTGGCAGTCGCCGAATCTGATCGACAAGCATCAATTGATATGCCTCAATAATCTCCGTTTCCGGTTCGGCTGTGCTTAACTCCTGCGCCATCCAATCCCTTACCAATGTGTGAATCATTTTGAGGCTCCTTTCTCACTTTTACTTTCCTGTCGATTCGATTGAGGTTTCCGACCTTGCTGAACACAATTGTGCAAAAGCAGTGCCAGTTAAGAATGGGGATTACTGACTTGTATAAGCCACTCAATTTCGCCACCATTATAACTAGAATATAGCTAAAATGCACGTTAAATTTTTGGTGTTAGTAGCAGATAACATCAGATGGAAATTTGAAAGGAGAGAGTCTATATCTGCCTCTCCTCTCAATTATTTCACGTTGCACGCTCCAAACTGACAAAATGTCGGGTGCCTCCCCGAAAAAATTGTGATTTTTGCCAGAATGTCAAACGAAAGTTGGATAGATTTTGGGGTTTCGACAGAATGTCAATTTGGGTGATTGTGCTCCTGATTTTTCCCAGTAGACGAAACGTCAAATGCAAGTATGTGAAATATCATTCAAAGCCTTACCGTTATTAGCTTCATCATCATCTTCCCTCCTGCAATTTTATCCGTCCGCTATCATGGCACACCGATTGCATGTTTCAAGCCGAACCATAGGGCTTCATCATGACAAAGGTCCGGAGCGCGGTTAGAAACGTGCAAGGACATATAACTCTTCATAAGGGAGGAAATTTACGATGCAACGTACAATTTTACGACACTCGCTTTCGATGTTAGGAATCGCCGTGCTTGGGATTGTTCTGTGCTTGGGCGACTCTACGCCCATACAGGCACAACTCCCCGCCGATGCGATGCGTATCGTGCAGGAACGTAGCTTAACCCCTGATGACATCAAGGCTGCCTTGGCGACCTATACCCCTACCGGCAGACATGATGAGTATGTGATGTTTTCTTCCGGGGGGCATAGTGGGCAGGTCATTGCGGTCGGTTTGCCATCAATGCGTATCCTGAAGGTCATTGCGGTCTTTACGCCTGATCCGTGGCAGGGTTACGGTTACGGAGTGAAAGACTCGCCCTTGGACGCTTCAAGCGAGGGAGTAACTGTTGATGGACAATCCCTCACATGGGCGGATACCCACCATCCCGCATTGAGCGAAACTGCGGGGGATTATGATGGTGAGTATTTGTTTATCAACGATAAAGCCAATGGTCGGATTGCAGTTATTGATTTGAAGGATTTTGAAACGAAACAGATTGTCAAGAACCCAATCTTCCTCAACGATCACGGTGCAACGATGGTGACTCCAGACACGGAGTATGTGGTGGAAGGTTCGCAGTATGCCATGCCGTTAGGTAATGAATATGCTCCCATTGCGGACTACAAAGAAAAGTATCGAGGATTGATGACTTTCTGGAAGTTTGATCGCAGTCAAGGACGCATTGTCAAAGAGCAGTCCTTTGGAGTTGAACTTCCGCCTTACTGGCAGGATCTCGTAGATGCTGGAAAGGTAGCGAGCGATGGCTGGGTCTTTTGCGGCTCCTTTAACTCTGAATTAGCCACCGGCGGTATCGAAAGCGGAAATCCTCCCTTTGAGGCAGGCACGGCTGAACGGGATATGGATTATCTGCATCTCATTAACTGGCGTAAAGCCGAGACAGCGTTTAAGGCAGGTAAAACTGAACAGATTAAGGGGTTCCCGGTGATTACAATCGAGACTGCGGTTGCGGAAGGTATCCTTTATCTAACGCCTGAACCCAAAAGTCCGCACGGTGTTGATGTTAGCCCTAGTGGAAAATATATTGTTGTCTCGGGCAAACTTGATCCGCATGTCACAGTATATCATATTGATAAGATTAAGAAAGCCATCAACGACAAAGATTATGAAGGGATAGATGAATACGGTGTGCCAATCCTACGATTTGATGCAGTCAAAGAGGCACAGATAGAGGTTGGATTGGGACCGCTTCACACTCAATTCGACAATAAAGGATATGCCTACACCAGTCTGTTCCTTGATAGTGCGGTCGCACGCTGGACATTGGGGCCAGATGCGAAATATAAAGCCCCAGAGCGTCCATGGCGACTTATCCAGCAGCTACCCGTCCATTACAACATAGGCCATCTGGTGACTGCGGAGGGGGATACGGTTGAGCCAGATGGGAAATACCTCGTTGCGCTCAACAAATGGGCGGTAGACCGTTTCCTGAACGTGGGACCGTTACTACCACAGAACCTTCAACTGGTCGATATATCCCAAGAAGCCGATGGCATGGGCTTGCTCTATGACATGCCGTTGGGCATTGGTGAACCTCACTATGCACAGATCATCAAAGCGGATAAATTGAAGCCATGGGAGGTCTATCCTGAAGTTGGTTGGGATACTTTCAAACAAGAGAAGCATCCGAAAGCAGCACTCAAAGGTTCAATTGAGCGGAATGGCAACACCGTGGAAGTCTTTATGACCGCTATTCGGAGCCATTACGAACCTGAGATTGTAGAGGTCAACAAAGGTGATCGGGTGATATTGAATCTGACCAACCTTGAACGCACCTACGATGCGACGCACGGCTTCGCCTTGCCCGGCTATAATATTACCTCAAGCATTGAGGCTGGCGAGACGGTTACGCTCGATTTTGTTGCGGATAAGGAGGGGGTCTATTCCTTCTACTGCACCGAGTTCTGTTCAGCACTTCATTTGGAGATGGCAGGATATTTCCTTGTCAAACCGTGAGAATGAAACGTGAAACGTGATGCGTGAAGACCAATCTCGCTTTTGAATTTCTGTCTCTCCTCGGTGATTTCTCGAATGATGTGACAAAATTATTCGGTAACGGCATTATAGGAAATGATTATGTTCCTAAAAGTTGAACACACACAGCGCGAATGGGTGGTAAGTGCGTTACTAGTTGTCGCGGGTATCCTGCTGCTCGTCTCGTTGCTGTTTCCGTACTGGCGGGTAGACCTTGAAGCGGGAATTTATCCGAAAGGATTAACGCTCGAACTTCGTCCCCACCGTCTTGATGGAGACATCAAGGAAATTGATGACCTGAACCACTACATTGGGATGCGAGAACTGGAATCGGTGGGGAAATTAGAACGAACGATAGCTGTCCCGGCAATCATCATTGCGGGGTTATGCCTGTTGCTTGCAGCGTTTATTCCCCGCAAATGGTCAATGTGGTTGACACTTCCCGGCTTGGTGTTCCCGATTATTTTTTTAGGTGAGTTGTATTGGTGGTTGGCGGATAGTGGGCTCAATCTGGATCCAAAGGCACCGCTCAACCAATCAATTAAACCGTTCATCCCACCTATTTTTGGGGAAGGACGAATCGCGCAGTTCAACGCAAACGCATCGTTTCAAATTGGATTCTACCTTGCGCTGCTTGGAGCGGTATTATCCAGAGCGGCATTCTATCTGAAGAAGCCAGAGTGGTTGGTAAAAGGGTTAATCATTGATGCCTCAGTCCTGTTGCTTATCTCGCTGCTATTTCCTTATTGGCGGGTAGATTTTGAGGCACGAAAATTTCCGAAAGGTGCTATACTTCAGATTCGGCCGAACCGCATAGAAGGAAATATCCGAGAAGTGGACAAGCTGAACCGTGATATTGGAATGCGGGACATTGAATCGGCGGGGCGATTTGAGCGGAAGGTTGCCATTCCGTCTATTGTAGTTATAGCGTTATGTTTGTCGATGTCCGCCTTTGTCCCGCGAAAATGGTCATCTTGGCTTACGTTACCCGCCCTAATCTTTCCGATCGTCTTTGTTGGTGAACTTTTTTGGTGGCTGCGGGATAGCGGTCTCAATCTCGATCCCGAAGTCGCACTCTACCCGGACATTGAACCCTTCCTTCCACCGGTGATTGGCACGGAAACAGTCAAGTCAGTCACCACGACCTCAACGTTCCAACTTGGATTTTATCTCACCATCCTGACTGCGCTGCTGTCTATCTGTGCACTTCTCCTCAAGAGATACCGAGTTCTTCACTCTAAGCAAACGGTGATGGGAGCTGCGCTTCTCATATCTTTATTCTCAGCTGCGTCAACCTTGAATGCTGCAACGCTGATTGTTGATGAAAATTCTAGTATTGGTGATGCGGTGAAACGTGCCACGGCGGACGATACGATTATCGTAAAAGGTGGGATTCATCATGAGCGATTTGTCGTAGATAAACCCGTAACGCTTCGCGGGGAAGATGGAGCAGTCATTGACGGAGGGGGTGTTGGTAGTGTCATCAGAATCAGTGCCCCGGCGGTTGTTGTCGGTGGATTCACAATTCGGAACACCGGTGACCGGCTCTCCGAAGGTGATGCCGGCATCATGATCAAAAAGGCGAAGGGAACAATCATTGAAGGAAACCGATTTGAGGACGCTTTATTCGGTGTTCAAGTGCGGAATGCCCCGGACAGCATCGTCCGCAACAATACTTTTTACGGCAAAGATCTTGATGTAGGACGGCGGGGTGATTTGATTCGCGTTTGGTATAGTAGTGGTGCGGTGGTTGAAGATAACCGTGTCTTTGATGGTCGCGATGTTGTCATCTGGTATTCAAAAAATATCACGGTGCGTAGGAATGAGGTTCGGAACGGGCGTTATGGTATTCACTTCATGTATTGCGATGATGCAACGATTGAAGATAATCGACTGATCGGCAACTCAGTTGGGGTTTATTTGATGTATAGTTACCGGCTGCGACTTCAGAAAAATTGGGTGATAACCAATCGCGGTGCCAGCGGTTACGGGATTGGTCAGAAAGATATGTACGACGGACTTATCGCGGACAATTTCGTTGCTGATAATCGGGCGGGAATGTTCATGGATAACTCAACGAACACTTTTCGCAACAACCTAATCGCTTTTAATGATTTTGGAATGCTTGCACTTCCCTCCGCTCGGAAGAACACCTTTACCCAGAACAGTTTTGTTGACAATGGCGAACAGGTGGCTATTGAAGGACAAGGGCGGCTTGGCACTAACCAATGGGGGGGTAATTATTGGAGTGATTACAGCGGTTATGACGCAGATGGGGATGGGATCGGGGATATGCCGTATCAGTCGGTACATCTGTTTGAGAAGCTAACCGAGCAGCATCGCGCGTTACGCGTTTTCACCTATAGCCCATCAGTCCAAGCACTCGATTTTGCTTCCCGACTCTTTCCTGTTTTTAAGCCCCAACCTAAGCTGGTGGATGATGCCCCACGTATGCGTCCCGTGATGCCTGATCTCAAAGCACCGACAGGAGCACTTTCATCAGCATGGTTGTTGGGTGCTTCGGTATTATTCTTATCCGCCCTGTCCATTTCTGGACATTTAAGAAGATGGTTAGATCCTATTGCGTTTCGCATTCCATACTTTACGTCTAACTTATCATCTAGGACACAAGACTCAAAATATAGGATACAAGATGAATCATCGGGGACGCAGGCAGTCCCTATCATATCCGTCGATAATCTGATCAAACGTTTCGGTAAAGTGACCGCGGTGGAACGGTTGAGCTTCGACATATCCTCCGGAGAGACGGTGGCGTTATGGGGGCCGAACGGTGCCGGTAAAACAACCGCGCTGCGCTGCTTATTGGGAATTCTGCCTTTTGATGGAAGGATAACAGTTGGTGGATATTCGTCGCGCACCGAAAGCAAAATGGTTCGCCAACAGATTGGTTACGTTCCACAGGAGGTTCGCCTTCACAGCGACCTGACGCTGAAAGAAACAATATCGTTTTACGCCCGTCTGCGCCGTGTTTCTGAAGATTGCTGGACAACCCTGATGGTTGAATGGAATTTGTCCGAGATTGCGGACAAACGGGTCGGAGATCTTTCCGGCGGCATGAAGCAACGGTTGGCATTGGCAATTGCGCTGCTGTCGGACCCGCCGATTCTGTTGTTGGACGAACCGACGAGTAATCTGGATGTCTACACCCGTCATGAGTTCTGGGCAGCACTTGAAGAGCTCAAGAAAGGGGGCAAGACTTTAATCTTCTGTACCCATAGGCTCGATGAAATTTTCAGATTAGCAGACCGTGTCATTGTCATGGACAGAGGAAAGAAGGTTGCTGCAGGTCCTCCGACACACCTTAACGGCTATCTTTCAACAGATGTGGTGCTGCACCTATCAATCCCCGAATCATTTCACGAAACAGCGGCAAAGCTACTTGAGGGACAAGGTTTTTCCACAAAATGCAACGGCGTGAAGATCTCAGTACAAGCACCGTACGACAGAAAAGCTGAACCGTTCCAAGTATTGGTAGAATCCGCTATCCCCATCTACGACTTTGAATTAACCGATAACCAAGATTAAGGAGTGATCCATGATTGCTGCAGCTTCCAACATTTCCGTTGTGATGGGTAAAGAGATACAAGATTCTCGGCGCAACCGCTGGTTTCTGCTGTTCACGGTTGTATTTACCGGATTGGCACTTGGGTTAAGTACGCTCGGATTTTCGGGACTCGGAACCTTTGGCGTAGCAGGGTTTGGACGCACGGTTGCTAGCCTGATCAATCTTGTTGTACTGATTGCACCACTGATGGGTTTACTGCTCGGTGCGATCAGTATATCGGGTGAGCGGGAACGAGGCAGTTTACTTCCGATTCTAGCGCAGCCTGTGACTCCAACGGAAGTATTGCTCGGAAAGTTTTTCGGAACAGCGGCCGCACTCTCTGCAGCAATCCTTTTCGGATTCGGACTAAGCGGATTTGTGATTGCGTGGCAAGGCGGTTTCGCACAACTGGACAGCTACTTGATGCTGGTCGGGTTGACCTTGCTGCTCGGTCTTGTTCATCTCAGTATTGGTTTTTGCCTATCCGTTCTCACATCAAAAAGTGCAACAACATTGAGTCTTGCCCTCATCCTCTGGCTGTCAATTGTGTTTCTCAGCGATTTGGGTCTCATTGGGACAGCAATTGTGCTCAGACTATCACCGGAGGTATTGCTTGCAGCGGTGCTGCTAAATCCGGCGCAGGTTTTTAAGTTGGCGGCGATTCAGATGATACAGGGTAACTTAGAGTTACTCGGTGCAGCGGGCCGCTATGCTGCGGATGTGTTAGGCGTTTTCACCCTGCCGGTACTGATGGCATTACTCGTTTTCTGGGTGTTTATCCCACTCGGAATCGCTATTTACATCTTTCCACGAAGGGGCGCGCAATGAAACCAATGAAAATGGAGGGAAGGAAAACATTCATTTCGGGTTTCACATCTATTGCACTTGTTATCGGATTAATCATGACCGGCTGTGGAACGCAAGATAACGGTCCCCCTCGCATCCGATACGGCGAAGAAACTTGTGATCGATGCCGCATGATTATCAGCGAAAAACGGTTCTCCTCCGCATACCGAACCGAATCCGGCGCGCTGCGGAAGTTCGACGATTTGGGTTGTGCAGCACTCCATCGAAAAGAACAGGAGGAAACGATAACACAATTTTGGGGGTATGACTACGAAGAGACCGATTGGTTGGAGGTAAGACAAGCGTTCTTGGTACATAGTTCGGAGCTATTGACTCCGATGGGATATGGAATTGCTGTCCTTCCAACAGCGGAAAAAGCCACGGCATTAGCAGAAAAGGTAGGTGGTCGAATAGTGCAATTTGACCAACTTTATCCCATTTTACAACCGTAAGTAAATGTCGGAAATCAAAGAGAAACCAAGTTTTTGTCAAAAACTCGGTTTCTGTTGCAGGAAGATTGGAAGAAAGGAAGGGGGGGCTCGATCCTTTCTGTTCTTCCACCTTTGTTCGGAATGTGAGACTTATTTTCTAAAATTGTTTAGCATGAAAGGAGCATAAACCATGTTACACAGACGAACCCTATACGTTGGATTGGTATTAATCGCGATTTTATTCACTGTAGTTCTTGTCCGGTTGGGTTGGACGACGGAAGAGAAAAAAGTTGATCCTTCTATATCTCAAACCGAAGCGACACCGGATACCGCTACCATCATTGGCACGGTGAAATTTGAAGGGGATGCCCCCTTTCGGCGTGCAATTAATTTCGGTGCTAATTTGGATTGCAAGCGTTTACACGATGGCAAAGTTCATTACGAGGATGTCATCATCAATCAGAATGATACCCTCAAGGATACGCTTGTTTATGTCAGAGGAAAACCGAAAGGTGACTACGAACCGTCGCCAAAACCTGTTGTGGTCGATCAGATAGGTTGTATCTTTATCCCGCACGTTGCTGCGGTGATGGTGGGTCAGCCGATGGAATTTCTTAATAGCGATCCAGCACTTCACAATATCCGAACTGAATCCAAGAAACAGACTCCGTTTAATATTTCCCAACCGAATAAAGGCATGAAATATACGCATCAATTTGAGGCAGCCGAAATTGGCATCCCACTCCGGTGCGATGTTCATCACTGGATGGTCGCTTACGCTCATGTCCTATCGCATCCGTTCTTTGCTGTTACCGGCGAGAAAGGCACTTTCAAGATTCAAGGACTTGCACCTCGTACTTATAACATTGAGGCGTGGCATAGCAAGTTAGGAGCACAGAAACAGAAGGTTACGTTGGCAGCGGGAGAAACCAAGACGGTGGAATTTGTGTTTACCGACGAGTGACAGAAAAAAGAAAACGATACGACGGGAAAACGAGAAGATTTTTACCGCAGAGGCACAGAGGACACAGAGGGAGAAAAGAGAGTGAGCAGAGAAAACCCGAAGGCTCATATAAAAAGAAAGTGCAAGTCCCGACACATCGGGATTCCGCTGCCGTTCCGAGCATCCCGAGAATCAGGACTTGCGGAACACTAAGATAAACCGAGTTTTCAAGAAAAAACTCGGTTTTTGTTGCACTTTACGCTAGTTACATTCCAAACCAATAGCGACATTTAACAAGGAAGATATTCGACCCATCGTCGGTGAAGCTAGATCTCAAACGATGAAACGGGCGAAAGTCGAGATCTGCTCCTTCTACACGATCTAGCTCAACCTCTCGTGATTGGGACCAAACCAAAAACAGGGTACTTCCGGGACGAAATTCCCAGCGGAGCACGGTGTTGCCGCGTAAAGACCGCCGATGGAAGTCGCGGTTCTCGTTCAACGGATACGGTTTGAACTGATACGACTTCGGTTCGACTAACTCCTTGAAACTCGTATAATCCCCGATGGTGATGAAGGGTTGCACGTAGAACTGAAGGCTTAACGTCGGGGTAAAGCTGATATTCGCACGGGTGGTGAAGTCAAGTGTGCGACTTGTCAACTCTCCATAGATGTAGTGTTTTTGAGTTTGCCCGTTGACCTGCTCTTCAACCATTTCTACCCACTGTGCATCCTTTACCTGATAAGAATAACTCGGTCCAATACGCACATCAATGTTGGAAGTGGGTCGAATACGCAGGGAAAGATCTACATCGTAGTCATACGAGTTCCTATCGTCATTCCAAGCGAAAACGGGATTTAACTCCAACCGAACCATTTTGCGGCTGTCGGTAGCGAGCCATGTATAAATCCACCAACCTGCGGGATTCTTGATCAGCGTTCCACCACGCCTAACATCGTGATCGCTAAAGGTCTCTAAATTGCGTCCTATCCAGAGGTCATAATCCCAATAGTTTTTGAAGCGTCCGCCTGTCCATATCTCGACATAGCCGCTGATGTGGGTCCTGTCATAATTCCACGTTTGCCAACCGTAGAGCCCCAGAATAGCGCGTCGGAAAATGCTGAACGGCTTCTCCTTCCGCACCGTAAGATCGTAGTTCCATTCTATCTTGTCAGAACGACGAAGATAACCGAGATCATTGATCTCCAGGTCCGGTGAGAGCATTTTAACATTGGTCTCTCCTCTCAACCACCCACCATGTTTGTCGATTTCAAAGTGTGTGAGATAGCCGGATTTACGCGCCTCCTGTTCTCCTGCCTGACTTGCTGCCAACGTGCCGGTCAACTGAAATTTCTCTTTGGCAAATTTTACATCCCAATCAACCCCGCCAACATAGGCGGAGTTGGAATCCTGTCGATTCACGGCGGTCATTATTAGCCCAACGACCGAATTCCCTTTCAGCACATCCTGATTGATTCGCCCCACAAAGTAGTTGGTTAATGGTTCGATGAGGAATTCGCGCTCAATTTTTTCCCCATTGACCTTCTCCTCAATCTGTGCATACTCCGGCGCAGTGACCGCCTCCATGATACCAAAGTGGGTGTCGCCTTGGGTTTTACCGACAATTTTGGCGGCACCGAGAATCGTTGTTGATTCCGGACGGCTCAGTTCGGTGGCTCCGCTGGGAAGATTGAAGTGTCCCGGTCGTCGCCCGATTCGCCGTGAGTAAAGGAAGCTATAATCCAAGTTTTCAAAGATTCTTGCACCTTTTACAAAGAAGGGACGACGTTCATTAAAATACTCTTCATAAGCTGAGAGATTTAAGCTTGCCGGGTCCGCCTCGACCTGTCCAAAGTCAGGGTTAATCGTGGCATCCAGTGAAATTCCGGAGCTAATTCCATATTGAACATCAGTTCCCACATTGCCCCATAACTCGGTTTCATCATTGAGGCGTGTGCGTCCCATGACGTAAGGTACTAGCTCCAAATGACGGGACGGGTGGATATCTTTGATACCAGTAAGATCGCCAAAACGAGATGCCCAGCCGGGTTCATCGCGCTTGACGAAACGCCAGTGATCTTGCTCTTTTTTGCGACTGATGTATCTTTCGACCTGTAGCCCCCAAGTGTATTCATTTTTGGGGGAGAAGCGCAATATATGAAACGGGATTTTATATTCTGCCGCCCAGCCATTTTTGTGAATTTGGGTTTTTACTTCCCATACACCATCCCATGTGCTGTCCCACCAACCGGTTTCAGGCGCAATACCGTCGGTCACGGAGCCAGAGGGATAAGCAGTAAACCAGAACGCGCTCTGCCTGCTGTAGTGCGGGTCAAGGCTAACGGTGACTTTATCCGATTCAACATAGCTGTCTCGTCTGACCAATCGGGAGACAATTTTATTGGGCTCATCATCGTAGCACATAATCGCAAAATAGACCGCTTCGTCATCGTAGGCAATTTGGAACGTGGTGCGTTCCGTCGCCGGTTTTCCTTCATCGGGGTCGCGCTGACGAAAACCTTCGTGGAGGGGTGCGGTTTTCCATATTTCGTCGTCCAAAACGCCATCCAACTGCGGTGGTACACCGTTGATTCGGATAGCGGCAGCGGTTCTGTGATGCGGGTCTGCTTTGTCTGCAGCCTGTCCGTCGCCTGGGGATTGAACCGCTAAAAAGATGGTGAGAAACGCCCAGACGACCCAAAAGTTGAAACCAATTTTCACAGTTGTTTTTTCTCCTTTGCGTAGTTGTTTGACTATTGAAACCCCATTTGCGGGATAGACTTCAGATTTTTCTCAATGCGCGTGTGTAATTGAACTCAATGGCAAAATCCTAGCAAAGGAAAGAGACGATTGTAACAAATATAGTAGATTTTAGAATTATTTAGACACTCTCAATCCACAGCCAACCCCCTAAATCCCCCAACCCCCTAGCCCCCCTTATCAGGGGGGAAACCCTTGTCAGGGGGACTTATGAACCAGCTGCGTGAGTTCTGACATATTCAATACACATGAGATAAACTAACGCAAGTTGCTAGTGTTTATTTAATGATAAGTGTAATCATAGTAGCAATGAGAAACAAAATAATCTTAATCTCAAACCCATCGGCAGTCACGGCATGAATAGAGCGGGGTAGCCGTTGGGTGATTAAACTGTTTGTCACCTCTATCCGCTTCCTGTGGTGATGGTGTATGTAAACTTCGTGGGCTTGATATTGCCGTTTGCTGTTCTTTTTTCGCAACGGTTTGAGCATGATACCGGCTTCAGCTAAGGCATCTTCAATCCCATAATTGCAGTAGGCTTTATCTGCATAAATGGTTGCCCCTTGAGGTAAATCAAACGGATAACACCGCAACCCTTGAACATCACTAAAACTGCCCGGTGTTAAGAAAAACTCAACCGGTATGCCACTTTCGGTGACCATCAGATGCAGTTTGAGTCCATAGAAGTATCTCCGTTTACTGGTTATCTTACCGCGCCAGACTTCCCCTTGATAAAGTTTTGCACTAGAGATGCGAATCACATCACACACTGGCACGGGATACGAGTCGATGATATAGAGTTGGTCTGAGTTTTGTGCTTTACAGTCTGTGGCAAGTGATTCAAAAAGTGTCTGAAACATCGGTGCAATTTGATGGAGTCTTCGATTGAATCGTGCCTTACTGAGCATATTGGGAATATATCCCTGCTCTTTGAGTAGACACCGTGCCATCTGTTGATTGCCACCGAACAGTTCTGCTGCCACTAAGGCAGTGGTCATTACTTCTGCGGCAGACATTTTGGCTCGTGGGTCGTCTTGATATCCGTGTTCAATTAACAGATCGTCACAAAGTGTATAAAATGCTACGATTACTAAGTCCATGGGATTCTCCTGTTTTAAGAGTTTTGTTTTGCCTAACAAACACTCTAACGGAAATTCCATGGATATTCAACTAGCAACTTGCGTTAAACTAAAGAATTAAGGAGATACATACTGATGAAAACAGTTATTTTTCCCTTTATCCTTATCAGGATGCGAACGAGGTTTCTCATGGTGTGATTGTGCAGGCTGGTAAATTGACACAATTCGATTTTCCGGGGGCAGCCGAAACGGAAATCTTTGGTGTTAGTGAATCAGGGCTACTTATTGGTGATATTTTTGATATTGATGGCATCATTCACGGCTTTGTGGGCGATGAACAGTTTGATGTACCCGGGGCGGTGACAACCTATGCCGATGATATGAACGCTGCGGGCAGCCTCGTTGGGAGTTACGTAGATGCCGATGGTGTATATCATGGGTATATACGTCACGCTGACGGTAGTTTTACCACTTTTGACTATCCGGGTGTGTTGTCAAACCTAGAGTACCTTTTCGTGAACGCCATCAGCGATGCCGGTGTCATCGTGTTCAGAGCCAAAGCGTTTGACAGTTCGGAACGGACGTATATCCGTCTCCCGAATGGTACACTGAAGGAGTTGAAATTCCCGGGCAGCGTGACTACGGAGTGGACATTTGGAGAGTGAGCAGAACCTCAACGGCTATCTAGTCACGGCGCGAAACCTACGCACCAATGCCATTATGACAGGTAATGTACGAAATGGGTACTTCGCCGTAGCAACCGCCGATCTCTCGCGCCGGAGTATCGTGCGGATCGGCGATTCTTTAGAGATTACGGTTACCGATACAACCGGAGAGATTGCTTCGGAGAAGTTTAGTTTCACAGTAACGCCCGACACGCTTGCAAATGCGGTTTTGCCGGTAACGCTTGATGGGGTTGGTGCGCCGAAGCAGACGCTTCTGCTGCAGAACTATCCAAACCCGTTCAACCCTGAAACGTGGATACCGTATCATCTGTCGGAGGCTGCATCTGTGACACTGTCAATTTACGACACGGCCGGACAACGGATACGGATGCTTTCACTTGGAGTTCAAGCGGCAGGTTTCTATCAAAGTCGGTCCCGTGCCGCCTATTGGGACGGGCGAAATGACTTGGGTGAACAGGTCTCCAGTGGGGTCTATTTCTACCTGCTGTCCACGCCATCAGAGCATCAGATAAAGCGGATGGTTATTCTGAAGTAAGCGGGGCATCCTGCCCCGCTTACCGGCGATACCGTGAGATGTAGGATATTTTGCTACCATCTGCGGGTAAAACTCAATCTGCCCGTCATACCCGTTTCGTCTTCCTCTTTTTTGGTGTCATACCCGACAAGTATACCGAGTGTGTTATTTTCGCCGTAGCCGATATTGATGCGCGGACCTAAAACGAAACTGACAAGCCCAACACCGCCTCCTACGAACACGGCTTCAACCTGCGGACCGATGGCTAAGGTTTTGTTGAGAGAATAGGTGATATAATTGCGGATGTATACGTCGTTATTCCTGTCCTCATCAAACACGGAATAGAGGGTGCCGATTGTCCACGATTTCAAGAAGAATTTTCCAGCAGGCATAAAGACAAAGAGGTGTGGATAAATTGCGAGGGGACCATCTGGCGAGGCATAGTCATACCCAAGACCGAGCATGGGGAGCAGTGTAACGCTGAAGCTGTCGCCTTTAACAGCGGGGATGGAGACGCCAAGGTCAAACTCTCCGATGGTGTCGTCGATGAAGATATTAGACTCAAGCGAAAGTCCACCGACGGAATGGGTCGCACCGATTAGGAAATGCGTCCCTAAGCTATCGGTATCAACGCGGAACCAACCGGGAATGTGGGATTCTTCGGCTGCCGTTTTACCTTCATCGCTCTCTGCTTGGACTAAAAAACTCGCAATCGCCACGATAGAAATAATCATCAAAACAAGGGTGAATCTATACATTTTGCTCTATATCCTTTCGTTATAAAAGTTCATTGGTTCATTACTGTAGATAGGGCAGCCCTACGCCCCCTCTCAATTATAACCTTCAAAGCCGATTTGTGAAATAAAAATTTGTCAAAGTTAACCCGTTTGTGCTATAATGCTTTGTTGCATTTCTAAGTATCCCACTCTTGAAAGAGGTAAAGGATCTTGCAGAGCGATCGAATCCACATTAATCCAACTATCTGGATAATTACAATGGCCATTTCTTATTGCCTGATGGCAATAAGTTTGGTTGGACTTCCACATGACCACGAACATGACCATGACCACGAACATGACCATGCGAACCACTGTTCTACAGATTGTTCTGCTTGTTTCTTCAGTGCCAATCACATCGGTATAGAATTTGATTCTGTTGACACTACTAATGTTGATACGTGCATCTCAATTCACCCGCCTTTCTATTTTACTTTCATTTTTACGACACCTAACAACAGTATCCAAAGTCGTGCCCCACCAGCATCCTCCGCTTAATTTATAGCCTCACCCATACTTTTGTTTTTATTTAATTAATTTATGTTTTTTCCCTGCGGAGTTGACTGTGGCATTAGTTTGCCTAAGTGGTGATGCCGGGAAACACGATCTATTTATATCTGGAGGAAATTATGTTTAACTGTTTTTTTAGATGCACCTTGTTATTACTCGCATTTGTTGTACTGTTCGCCGCTTGTGGCGAAGATGATAATCCCATTATTGACGATGACCATGACCATGAAGACGAACCATTCCATGCCGATGCAGACGGTTTTGTCCTCAAGGTTGACGGAAATCAGATTTACCGCCAATTTGAAGGGGAACATGAGGGCGGTATTACCCTCAAAGTTGGGGAGGAGTTGGATGTTCTTACTCTGTTCCTTGACCACGACGAAGAGGAATTCTTTCCTGAAAACCCCGAAGAAGAGGACGGACATGACCATGACCATGGTGAAGAAGAGGTGTTTGCTCTATCTATTAGCGGATTTGACTCATCAATCGTTGAAATCCACCTTCACGAAGGTGAGGAACATGAGCATGAAGACGATCACGCTGAAGAAGACGAACACCACGAAGAGGAGCTTGCCGAGCAATTCACGTTTGAGGTGAAAGGGCTGAAAGCTGGAGAAACATCAGCGAAACTCCAACTTTTGCACGGCGACCATCCTGATTTTACAGCGGCACTCTCTATTCCCGTAACGGTTACACCGTAAGGGGCACTTGCTTGGTAAATTGTTTTGCCTATATTGCCAAATCCAATGGTTGATCTGGGTTTAGTAATATAGGCAAAGCAAAGTAAAAACGACAATAAGTATCACATGATTTTAAGGGAAACAATTGAAAAGATATCTGAATCACTCACTTGTAGATAATGTTGGGGCATGTCTCTCTTTCACATGCGCCATCCACTGTATGGCAACCCCGTTGTTGATAATCGCCCTACCGCTCATAGGTCTTGGATTTCTGCTCGGTGAATCTGTAGAACTGGTGATAATCGCCGCAGCAGTAGGACTCGCTCTAGGGAGTCTGACGTGGGGTTATCGCCACCATCGAAAATGGCGGATATTTCTGATTCTCGGTGGTGCGTTCGTATGTATATTTATCGCACACTTCCATGTGCCAGAACAGTACGAGAGCGTCTTCATGGCTTGTGGCGGGATTCTACTTATGGCAGGGCATCTTCTGAATCGTCGTTTGTGCCGTGCATGCCAACACTGTGAAGAACTAGAAAACTAATCGGAGACTGTAATGTCCCTTTTGACAGTCACGAACCTTGAAAAGACTTACGCTTCACCTGAAGGTTCACAGAGCCGCATCATCAATGTTCCCCATTTTGAGATAGATGCAGGAGGACAAATCGCACTCAGAGGGAGCAGCGGTGCAGGGAAAACGACCTTTCTGAATCTGATTGCTGGCATTCTGCAAGCCGACAACGGAAGCATTGTGCTCGCTGGCGAGGAGATGACGGCTCTCTCAGAATCTGGGCGTGATGGATTACGAGCTCATCACATTGGGTATATTTTCCAAACCTTCAATCTACTGGCTGGCTACACAGCTTTAGAGAACGTTATGCTCGGAATGATGTTTGGAAAAGGGATTGACACCAATTTTGCCCAACATCTGCTTGAACGGGTCGGCCTTGGCGATCGGATGCAGTATCGCCCGTCACAGCTATCGGTCGGACAGCAGCAACGTGTTGCGGTTGCCCGCGCCGTAGCGAATCGACCCCGTCTCGTACTCGCCGATGAACCAACCGGTAACCTGGATTACCATCATGCCAACGAAGCGGTAACACTTATCCGTGAAATTTGCCACGAAAATAACGCCGCATTGCTCATCGTTAGCCACGATTCAGAAGTTCTAGGGCAATTTGAGGAGGCAAAAGATTTCGCTCAAGTAAATCGCGCATAACGCAAAGAGCCCCTTACCACAACCCGGTTTCTGTTGCACGGATTTTCAAAATGAAAAAACGGATTGGCTTGTTTTTCATCGTTCAACGCAGTCTTCGACAACACGCGCTTTCGACCCTCATCACAACATTGTCAATCGCGCTCGGTACGGGACTTGTGATGGCGGTTATCGCCATCAGAGCGCAATCCGTCTCGGCATTCACGGGCGGTCCGATTGGCTTTGATGCGGTCTTGGGAGCACGCGGCAGTCCGTTACAATTGGTGCTGAACACCGTATTTCATCTCGAAACCTCGCCGGGGAATATCCCGTGGACGATGTATCAAGCGGTGAAAAATGATCCGCGTGTCGAACTCGCTATTCCCTACGCGCTTGGAGACAACTATTATGGCTTCCGTCTCGTCGGTACGACAACAGCGTTGTTCACGGAGTTTGAATACCGCAAAGGGATACGGTTTCGGACACAAGGGAACGGACGTTTCTTCGATCCTGATCGGCAGGAAGCGGTCGTTGGTAGTTATGCCGCACAGAAGTTGGGCTTAAAGATGGGGGACAGGTTTAACCCGTATCACGGCTTGGTGTTTGATGAATCAATGCGGCATGATGAACAATATGTTGTCGTTGGTGTGCTTGAACCGACCAATTCACCCTCCGATCGCGTCATCTGGATTCCGATCGAGGGAGTTTACCGGCTGGAGGGTCATGTGTTGCGCGGAAGCGGTGAGGAATATGTCGCTCAACCCGGTCAAGAGATTCCTGATGCACACAAAGAAGTCAGCGCAGTCATGCTGAAGTTTCGGAATCCGCAGATCGGTTTCATGATGGATGCAATGATCAACAAACAGGGGAAGGTGGCAACCTTGGCGTGGCCTATCGGGGCTGTGATGGCTGGCTTGTTTGACAAAATCGGTTGGATGAACCAGATTCTGGCACTCGTTTCTTATCTTGTTGTCCTCGTTGCAGCGGGTTCAATTCTCGCAAGCATCTACAACTCAATCAATGAACGTCGGCGTGAGTTCGCTATTTTGCGATCGCTCGGCGCACGTCGTAATACAGTGTTTACGGTAATTGTGTTGGAAGCGGCAGCTATCGCAGCGCTGGGAGTCATTGTAGGATTTATAGTTTACGGTGCGATTTTCACCTCGGCTTCAGCAATTGTTCGTACCCAAACAGGTATCGTTTTAGACCTGTTGAACTTTCATCCTGTGTTCGTGGTTGCGCCAGTTTGCGTTATCCTCTTGGGCGTGATCGCTGGGATTGTCCCTGCCTTCAAGGCGTATCAGACGGATGTTGCGACGAATTTAACACCCATGAGTTGATGTAAATCGTGCCCAACCACAGTCGTACCAGTCTAATTGTGTAAACAGGAGAATCATCATGAAAATCCAAAGAAATTTCTTGATATGGACAGCGATTTTATCTGTTGTCATTGCCCAACTCAGTTGTGAGAAAAAGGAAGAACATCGCCACGAACAGGCAGCAACGCCCGAAGCCAAAACACATCATGAACATACGGAAACGCATGAAACCGATACACCCCATGAACATACAGCGCCTCACGGTGGAACATTGGTTGTCTTCGGCGATGAGTTCGCACACATTGAGTTTGTACTGGACCAAACTACCGGAAAACTAACTGGCTACGTGCTAGACGGTGAGGCGGAAAAACCGGTACGCCTCTCGCAGAAGACAATTGAACTCAAGATACATCGAGAAGATATTCAGTCTGAATTTATGTTGCAACTTTCAGGAGTTGCGAACGTTCTGACCGGGGAGATTGAAGACGATACCTCTCAATTTGTAGCACAATCGGACGCACTAAAGGGTGCATCGGAATTTCATGCAGAAATTGTTTCAATTGACATAAAAGGTCAGATGTTCACCGACATCGACTTTGAGTTCCCCGAAGGCAACGAGGAAACACATAGTGAGCATGACGACCATTAGTTAGGAGGCGAAAGGGATGAAAATGCTTAAAACAAAAAATCGACGCAGCGCGTGGCTGAATTTTGCGATGGTTAGCGCAGTTGTCGTCGGATTGTCGCTGGGCGTTTTTCAGCTGTTACCGAAATCGCACCCGATGCGTGCACTTCGAGGTGTAAATGACCAAACCGGTCAAGCACTCGAACCGGGTTCTGCACAGGGAGCACCATCAGCGACAGGGGCATATCAATCCCTGACCTTTAATATGCTTACTAGCTATCCGTTCAGGGAGCCGAATTGGGCGAGAATGGAGGACCCCGCATACATTGCTTCGCTCAAACTTGATGAGCAAATTTCCCCGCAGATTCAAGCAATGGACGGTAAGAACGTTGAGATTCAAGGATTTATGTTACCGCTTGATATGTCGGAGGGCAATCTTCGGACTTTTATGTTGCTCAAAGATCAGATGGCGTGCTGTTTTGGCAACATGCCGCGCCTGAACGAATGGGTGTATGTTCGAGTACCAGAAAAGAAAAAAATCGATAGCCATCAAGATGTACTGATAACTTTGTTAGGTACATTGCACGTCGGAGCAAAGTTTGAAGGCGTGGTACTTACCGGCATCTACCACCTTGACCTGGATCGGATACAGCTGGACCAAAAGGAGTGAGGAATATGATTAACGTATTCTCCTCTTACGGATCACGTTTTGCTTTTTATGCAACGGTTTTTGGGTTAATCCTCGCGATATTTGGCTTTGCTTTCGCTCAAAACGATCCGTCTGCAAAGTTAAAAACATTCACGCTGGACAAAGAAAGAAATGTGTTCATGTTTGGAGGCAGTCGGTTCCGAGCGGCAACCGAACGTATCAACGGAAGCATCGCGCTTGCCCCCGATGCACTGCATAAGACGTTTAAGGCGATGTTCCAAATGGATATGAAACGTCTGAAAATAGAAACTGTTATTGATAAGGGAATACAGAAGGTTGTGTGGAACGCTGATGTTTACCCGCAAGCTATCCTTCGGATCGAAAGCCTGAACGTTGCAGAAGATGTCCGACTAGTTGATGGCTTACCCATCAAAGCTGATGCGGAGGCGACCTTTGAGTTCCACGGTGTCAAAAAGCCAGTAAAATTGAAAGAGTTACGGTTCACCTATTTTTCAAGAGACAGTCGGTTTGTCCAATGGTTACCGGGCGATGTTCTACGGCTCGCCGGCGGGTTTGAAATCCAATCCGCGGACTACAATGTTGAAACAGAACCGAAATTAACCACCCCGATCCAGATTAACTTTAGTCTTTTTGCTGTTGACACCGCTGAAGGTGTTGCTCTCCCCACCGAACTGATTAATGGCTACCTCCGTGTGCCGTTCAATTTCTTAGGTGATTACTGGCTGGATGAGCCGGATTGGAGGCGGTTGGCAGACTCAGAATACATTGCCTCGCTTTCTTACGACGCAGAGATCCCCGACGAAGTTAAGCAAATTGATGGAAAGAAGGTTGCTATCACGGGATTTATGCTCCCGATTGACGTTGACCAAGGGAAGGTGAAGCGTTTTCTACTGCTTAAATCAACGATGTCCTGCTGTTTTGGCGTTGCACCACGCATCAATGAGGTTATCTACGTTGAATCGTCAAAAAAGGAGAAGATTCAAACGGTGATGGATATGCCAATCACTATTTTTGGTAAACTTTCGGTCGGTCAGCAGTTTCGGGAGGATTTGATGCTGATGGGTGTCTATCAACTAGAGTTAGATGAGGTGAAACGTGCACGATAAGCATGACAATTTGAGACACCAGTTGTCGTACCGTAGCGGTGCCTCCATGAAGTGGCTACGGCTTTTGCTATTCGCCATTTTCCTGATTCATTCGGACACCCAATCAAAGACAAGCGTGTAGAATTTATCCCTGATACTCCAAAGAACGTAGCCACAGCATTATTGGGGATCAAATCCAGTCATTGCTATACCCGCGCCACCACTAAGAAGTCCAAAGCCTAATCATTTAGGCTTTCGGCACTATTACATATAATTCTCAAAATAAAAAATTATCAAAGTTATTCCTTTGTATTATGATTTTTTGTTCAGTTTCCAAACATCCGACTCTTGAAAGAGGTAAAGGCTCTTGCAGAGCGATAGAATCTACATCAATCCAACTAGCTGGATAATTGCGATGGCCATTTCTTATTGCCTTATGGCAATAAGCTTGGTTGGCCTTCCACACGAACATGGCCATGAACATGACCATAACCACGAACATGACCATGCGAACCACTGTTCGACAGATTGTTCTGCTTGTTTCTTCAGTGCCAATCACGTCGGTATAGAAATTGATCCTGTTGACACTGCCAATGTTGATACGTGCATCTCAATTCACCCACCTTTCGATTCTACTTTCATTTCTACGACACTTAACAAAAGTATCCAAAGTCGTGCCCCACCAGCGTTCTCCGCTTAATTTTTTAGTCTAATCCATATTTCTGTTTTTCCGTTTAATCAATTGCTGCCTTTCCCGGCTGATTTGATGCTAGCGTTAGTATGCCTCAGTTATGGTGCTGGGAAGACGATCTATTTATATCTAGAGGAAATTATGTTTACCTGTTTTTTTAGATGCACGTCGTTACTGATTACATTTACTGTGAAGTGGACCCGTCTTGTGCTATTTGCTATTTTTCTCATGTATTTTATAGAAGGGAGCTCCTTTGCCCGCAATACCTCCATCTCAGGAGAGGTGATTGATGCAGAGACGGAAACTCCCGTTGTGGATGTCGATGTATCCCTGTTGCGCGACAGAGAAGGCACATCTTTGTTCCGAACTGGTAAGACTGGACAGTTTCGGTTTGACGAAATTGCGCCGGGGGCATATACACTTCGATTCGAGCGTGTTGGCTATGAAACATTAGCCGAAGAAATCGTCGTTGAAGCAGATCCGCTGACAATGACAATCAAATTGAAACACAATCCGGTCAAACTCGGAGAGGTTATTGTCACACCGGGCGACGAGGAGCACGCTCATTTTGAGAAAACCACCGACCTGAACCTTTCAGCGCAGGAACTGGATCAGAAAATGGGAGCGACTATAGCGGAGACGCTTAGCGAGGAGGTGGGGATCGCCCAGCGGACAATGGGTAGAGCGACCGCGCGTCCGGTAATTCGGGGCATGGGCGGCGATCGACTGCTTATCCTCGAAGATGGTGGACGCACCGGCGATAAATCAGCCTCATCAGCAGATCACGCGGTCGCAATTGACCCCACTACTGCGACAAACATTGAGATTACGCGCGGCCCCGCATCGCTCATTTATGGCTCAAGCACACTCGGTGGCGTTGTCAATGTCAAGCGCGAGACTATCCCGCAAACCTTACCCCATCGTCCAACGATGAATCTCACATTTCAGGGGGAATCGGTCAATTCCGGGCTGACCGGGACGACAGGATTTACGATTCCGATCAGTGACCTTGCGTGGCGGCTGGAGTTGAACCGCCGTCATACCGACGACACGCATACCCCCATCGGTATTTTGGAAAACACATCGCTATCGCAAACCAATTTTTCGACCGGCATCTCGCTGGTCAAGGATTGGGGGCATATTGGGATCTCTGGTGGTAGTTACCGCTCAGATTATGGGGTTCCCGGTTCACCGGAGGGACATATCCACGGTGTCACCATTGACCTTGACCGCCAGCGGTATGAGGGTGATTTTGAGTATGAGTTTCAGCAGTCGTTTTTTGAGAAGCTGAAACTGCACTCGACTTACACACGCTACCAGCATCAAGAGCGGGAATCGAACAACCGGCTCGGCGTTGAGTTTGGAGTCCTGACAACCAACGTTTCCGCGTTGGCTTATATGCGTGGCGACGCGGTTGCCGGGGTTTGGGGCGAATACCGTGACCATGCGACGGGTGGGTTTTACTGGACACCGCACACACGGGAAATGTCATTGGCGGGATTCTATTTGAAACAGAAACGACTCAATGACAATTTAACATTACAAGGCGCGATTCGCTACGATGTCAGGCGGGTGGAACCGTTTAAGGAAGGTATTGTCACCCGCGCGGGAACGGTGGAACGACGGGACTTTGGTGGTGTATCGAGTGCAGTTTCGGGCATCTATCATTGGGATGACCGCTTGGAAACAGGAGCGACCTTGATGAAGGCGTTCCGTACGCCGGGGATCGAAGAACTTTTTTCAGATGGTCCCCATCTCGCAGTCTACTCCTACGAAATTGGCAACGCTGAACTCGGCTCGGAGGATGGCTTCGGAACAGAAGCATTCCTGCGCTATGCAGCCAAACGGTTGAAACTTAATCTCACCGTTTTTCGCAACCAAATTTACGGCTATCTGATTCAGTCCAACACAGGTGAAAAGGATTGGGGGAGTGGCGCAGCGGGGTGGCTGTGGATATATCAATACCAAGGACAGGACGCGGTACTTGATGGTGTCGAATTTAGCGTTGACACTGAAATTATTCCACGATTTCAGGCGCAGGCAAGCATGAGTTACGTAAAAGGAGCTTTGACGACCAGTGGATTGCCGCTTGAACGTATCCCACCACTCAATGGAAAAGTAGCACTGCGATACGTTACCCGATCGTTAAACGTTCACATCACAGCACGATTTTCAGATGACCAACACCGACTTGGCGAGTTTGAAGAGGCCACTGACGGATATATCGTCTACGATGCAGGTATCCAGTTGGCGTTTCCGGTGTGGCAACTTGAGCATCAGGCAGTTGTCACGGTCGAGAATATTTTCGATGCCGAATATCGCCAACACCTTTCGAGAATCAAATCGGTGATGCCCGAACCCGGACGGAACGTAAAGCTGTTGTATCGGTTGAACTTTTAAGACTGGGGTCAAAAGTCCGAGTAACGTCAGGTCAGTCAATACGGAACTGCTGCTCCACATCATTGACGATGACTGTATAATCGCCCGGTGGGAGTGCACCAATAAAAACCCTCTCTTGATAGCTTGGGGCCGCTGTCGCACAAAAACCTGTCGAACGTGTGATTGTTATCTTAATAAAGATAGTGTTTCCATCCCGCATTTGATGTGTTTCACGGTGTGAGCTGCAAAGATCCGGTAGCCATCCATTGATCTCAACGGTAACTTGAACAGGATCGCTCTCGGCAAGTAGCACTTCTATCTCCCCAATAGGCATATCTGTAATGAACCCCCCCGCTTCTTCTGGCGGCTCCTTGATAGCCTTGAGAACATCATCAAGGTCCGCACAACCGATGCAACATATAGCACTGATGATTGCGGCGAATTGAACCGTACGATGAAACAGTTGGAAACGAATGGTTTTCATGATCTCTCCTTAACCAAAATAAAAGGTGTACGTCGGTCTTTTGAGGAGGATCCCCAACAGACTCCAGAAACTTCCCAAGACAAAATCTCCTAACGCTAGCCCTAGAAATAGTGGGATGGCTCTCCGATAAAGCACTATTCCTCCGTATTTCAGTAGGCTCCATTTGGCGACACCGGCGATGATGAACGGTGCCCAAAACATAAACATGTGGGACGATAGCGAAATACCGTAGCCCAATGGATGGATGGGCCACCAGAAAAACCGAGCGCGAACTATCCCCAGTATCAGCGTAAAAAAGAACCCGAAACTCATCGCGGCGATATGCCCGTTCTGCGGATCGCGCGGGGTAGTCAGCCAACCGTGCAGAAAGCGATACGCACGCCCTCCAAAACTATTGATTTGCCCTCCGATGTTACCGGTGTCTACCCCCAACCTGAAAAAGGTCTCCAGCAACATTATGAGACACATCGGCATTGCTACAATGAGTATCCCAAGCATCCAACGGGATAAACCTTTGACATCAAGATGTCCCCGTTCAGAGAGCTTAAACGCTTCAAGTTGATGTGGCATCGGGTGGCTCCGGTTGTCCCGATTGAACCAAAAAAAGAGCGAGAACCATGTCAGGTTTTGTGCGCCGATCTGTCGAGTCCCCAGCAGGCTGACTAGACTGTGGTGGGGTCCGATGAATGTGGTTGAATGAATCGGAAAGCCGATCTGTGCACGTAGCCGTGTGAGGGGAATCGCAATCGTTGCAAAATGTGCAGCGAAAAACAGCAGAGCGATCTTGAATCCCATCCCACCTCGCATTCCGAATCCGATGAGGAAAAGTCCCCCTAACAACGCGCCCAAAAAAGCGGTACGATACCGCATCGGCTCTTCCTTTTCTTCTTTCGGCTGCGGTCTGATAGCAGCTTTCAACGCCCGCCAAATCTGTCGGCGTGTCGCCCACAGCGCAATCACACATATTCCCGTGTATGCTCCGGTTTGCTGCTCATAAGGGTAAGGGAAGCCGGGGATCTGTTCCATGCCTGTTACGATTGCAAAGAAAAATTGCATCTTGTATAAGAAGAAAAAGAGGAGGCATGATGCAAGCAGATCCATCGGCATCAGGAAGAAAAGTCCCACAGCGAAGGGATATATGACAATGGTGCCCCCGCCGCGCAGCAGCGCGTTCCACGGCTTTTCGGTGAACAGCGGTGCTAAAGAGATAGTCTTGGTCGGAATTACCGGGATAATCGGGAATAGGACGTGCAGCCCGTTGATAAGACTGATCCCCCCTGCAATGGCAAATCCCCACCACATTGCCTGGCTGCGGAAGAAACCGCTGGCGTTGTAGGCGAGTTGGTAGGGGATTTCGACAACCGGATAGGTGAGCCGCTCCTGTTCCGCCCACGCTTTTCTGATGATGACATTGATACACTGCGTGACAAGTAACCAGACAAACGCAAAAGAACACCACCAGAATATAGGCTTCAGCCAAGCGAGGAAATATTGCGGCTCGAAGAAGGATTTATCGCCTCTATAAAAGGCAAATCCTATCTCCGGATTACTGATTGTCAGCCAGTCCGGGAGGTAGTGGAAGAAGAGATCTCGCCACTCATTTTCTGGCGTGGCGAAATAGAATGCGTGTACGATAATAGAGGCCAAGGGAAGGAACATGTCGTAGGACATGAAGATCAGCGACATTGACATCAACACGTAAACGGTGATTAACTCTCCGCCTGTCAAGGTATATTTGGGATAAAATCTTTTCAGGAGGAGGTTGAGCGATGACAATATCAATACGGCGAGCACAACAGTATAAAGGGGCGACATCAGGGTCGGGGGCGGTCCAAAGGAGGGCAGGGCTTCACACTCAATATGCCACCAATAGAAAACGGGCAGGAGGAGCAGCGTAATCAGAATTGGTCGCCAGCTAATGGGTTCGGGGTGGGTCGCTGAGAATTTAGTTTGCATTATCTGAACTCTGTCGAAGAATCAAGATTGCTGCTCAGTGAGATGATTATAATGGACCCCAATATTTGGGCCAGGAGTTAAGTAAGATTTAACGTCTAACTCACTCCCACAAATGGAGGTCTGAATATGTCAACCAAACGGATTCGTCATACAGCAAAATTTAAGTTTACTATTGCCCTTGAAGCGATCAAGTCAGATAAAACTATCAACCAATTGGCAAGCGAACACCAGTTGCACCCGAGCCAAATCAGTCAATGGAAGAAGCAGTTGCTTGAACAGGGTAGCGATATTTTCGCTACCCGCCCCACCAAGCAACAGCGTGAGCAAAATGACAGAGAGTCGAGTCTGTATGAGCAAATTGGTCGGTTGAATATGGAACTGGACTGGTTGAAAAAAAAAGCCACCTCAAACAGTAGAACAGAGACGGAAACTCGTTGAACCTAACCACCCCCAACTGAGCATCCGTCGTCAATGTGAGTTGCTCGGTTTTTCCCGGTCAACGCTTTACTGTCAACCGGCTACAGAGTCAGCAGAGAATCTGCATCTGATGCGGCAGATAGATCAGCAGTATATGCAAACCCCTTTCTATGGGAGTCGTCGAATGACACAACATCTCAAGCAGCTTGGCTACGGTGTCAACCGCAAACGCATCCAGCGACTGATGCGTTTGATGGGGATAGAAGCGATTTATCCCAAACCCAAACACTCGGCTATCAACAGTGAGCATCGGGTTTACCCATACCTATTACGGGACTATGAGGTGACCGCCGCCAATGAGGTCTGGTCGGCTGACATTACCTATATCCCGATGGATAAAGGCTTTATGTATCTGGTGGCGATACTCGACTGGTATAGTCGTTACATCATTGCTTGGGAGGTGTCCAATAGTCTATCAAGTCGGTTCTGTCTCGACGCTTTACATCACGCATTATCTGCCGCAACTCCCATTATCTTCAATACTGACCAAGGGGTCCAGTTTACGGCAAATGCTTTCACCGATACCGTTGAAGCCGCTGGCGTTGCTATGAGCATGGGCAGCGTAGGCAGAGCCATGGACAACATTTACATTGAGCGGTTTTGGCGTAGCGTCAAGTATGAAGATGTTTATCCAAAACTCTACCCAACGCCAAAAGCCTTGTTTGATGGATTAACTCATTATATCCGGTTCTATAATTACAAACGACCTCACCAGAGTCTCAATTATGCAACTCCGGCTAAGGTGTATCTCAGCTAAAGGAATCTCACTCTATCTCAAATATCTTACTTATTTTTACTGTATTTTGGCCTCGACAAGGGGTCCACTTTAGATTATACAACTCCGGCTTGGGTTAGCTATTATAAAATGCCTCTTATTTTTTGTCAAACAGATTCAATAAGGGCTTAGGGTCATTTATAGTGAATCTTAGAATTAATGAGACGCTCTAAACCGGTGCGGTTAGAAACAGCATCTATCGGGGACGAAAGTGTTTATTTATTTTTAGATTTCACCATCAATGACTCTATCCCATTTGTGGCGAGATTGACGAGGGGGCGGATGCGTGGTATAATATTACGCAAAGCCAGATCAATACAGTGGATTCTAACCTTATTTTGGATGTAAGCGTAATCATTGAAACGGAGAATTCAAAATGAAAAAACATCAAATCCCTTCTGCCCTCCTATTCTTCATTGGCCTGATAATTGTTGGAGCCACATCGTCGCAGTCCCCGTCCCAAGCTACCGAAGAAAATTGGCCACAATGGCGTGGTCCCTACCAAACGGGTGTCAGCAAGGCTGAAAATATGCCCACCACATGGAGTGGGACGGAAAATGTTGTTTGGAAAACTCCACTACCGGCATGGAGCGGCGGAACGCCCATCGTGTGGGGCGATAAGATCTTCCTTACTTCGCCAACAAAAGGTACAGGTGAATCTGTAACACCGCCCCCGGAACAACGGCGCGAGCGAAGAGGGCGGCGCGGCCGTCGAGGCGGAGGACGCTCTCCCGGCGGTGACGAGCTGCTGTTGATATGTATTTCGAGGACGGATGGGGAAATGCTCTGGCAGCGCGAACTTGACACAGGGAATCAACTACACCGTAAGGGAAATGATTCATCACCTTCGCCGGTGACGGACGGGAAGCATGTTTGGGTTGTTACCGGCACGGGTGCGGTGGCTGCCTTTGATATGGAAGGAAAGGAGATCTGGAAGAGAAATCTTCAGGACGATTACGGCAGGTTTGGTCTTATGTGGGGGTATGCCTCCTCGCCGTTGCTTCATAATGGATCGCTCATTATTGAAGTGCTTCACGGATACAGGACGGATGACCCCTCCTATATTGTCGCTTTCAATGCCTCCACTGGTGAGGAGGTGTGGCGGCAGGAACGACCAACCGACGCTATTGCCGAATCGCCCGACGCTTATACAACGCCTGCACTGCTTGAATATAATGGTGTTACACAGATCGTGATTTCGGGTGGAGATTATGTCACTGGACATCAGCCAGATACCGGCAAGGAGATCTGGCGTTCTGGTGGGTTGAATCCGCACCAGGAGGGCAACTATCGAGTTGTCGGATCGCCATTTGTCGTGGACGGAATCATCTACGCGCCGACCCGCAAGCGACCACTATTGGCTCTGCGTGCCGGTGGCACCGGTGATATAACGGACAGCCATCTGCTCTGGAAATGGGACGGTGCCGGTGCGCCGGATGTCCCGACACCGGTCTGTGATGGAACCTACTTCTACATGGTAGACGACAGGGGACTAGCGACCTGCCTTGATGCAAAAACAGGTGAGGTGGTCTGGGGACCGGAACGTACTGCACAAGGCACTGTAAGTGCTTCGCCTATCCTTGCGGATGGTAAACTTTACATCACCAACGAGTATGGAGTGACGACGGTTATCGCTGCGGGGCCAGCGTTCAAGGCCCTTGCGACCAATGAACTGGATGGCAGCTACACTTTATCGTCCCTTGCTGTCTCCGGTTCCCAGCTTTTCATGCGGACCGGGACGCATCTGTACTGCATCGGGACTGAATAGGATGATTGAAATCCGGTCGTTGACGGAACTGGACCTCGCTGACCTAAAGCGGGTTGCAAGCGGCTATTCCTCTAACAGTAAATATGCGATTGTCTATACAGAAACAGAAAGCTGCGTTTCATTTGACCTGCGACTTGTCCCCCTTGACAAGCCGTACATCAAAAGGTTTCACTATGACGATGAAATCTTTCAGCAATATAACACGGTCCTCAACGCTGGTTATTCGTTTGGGGCATACGACAGCAATCTGCTCGTAGGGCTTGCCATTGCTGAAGGGCACCAATGGAATCGCAGCTTATTTGTGCATGAATTTCATGTTGCAGAGACACATCGCAAACAAAATATCGGTAAACGATTGATGGAATGTGTAGCTGAGAAAGCGAGTCGTGCAGGTTTTCGGATAATCGTTTGCGAGACACAGAACACGAATCCTACCGCTATCCATGTATATCGTAAATTGGGTTTCAGAGTAGAAGGGATTGATATTTCCCTCTACTCAAACGACGATTATCCTGAAGGTGAGATAGCAGTTTTGATGAAGCGGAGGCTTTGCGCTAGTTCGTAGCTTGCTTTGTTTGTCAACTCACATCACGGATAAATCAGAGACCCTTTTCGCTCCGTCCGGGTGCGATAGAGGCAGCCGCCCGCAGTCACGTAGAGCGTTTGCAGGTCTGCATCCCCAAAGGTGCAGTTTGTCGGTTGATCGCTCGGAATTGGATGCGTTTCCAGCACACGACCGTTCGGTGCGAACACGTAGATCATGGGCCCCGGTCCGCTCTGCTGCCAACCCGCAGTCGCGACGATATTCCCTTCTGTATCGAGACACATTCCATCAATCCCACGATGTGGAAAGAAGTTGTGCAGCACTTCATATTCCCCCACAGTTCCATCGTCGTTGATTGGATACCCGCGTAACTCCCGCTTGTTCTCGCCATAGTGGCTTTGGGCGACATAGAGCCATTTCTGATCCGGTGAAATCAGGAGCCCATTCGGCTTCGTCGTGTCATACGTGACTCGGTTGATTTTCCACCCACCATCCGGTTGCGGATCCAGCCGAAACACAGATTCGTGTCCAAGTTCCATGTCATCGAACTTCTCACCGTAACGCGGATCGGTAAACCAGATCCGTCCCTGTGCATCGAAAGCAAGGTCATTCGGGCTGTTAAGGCGTTTCCCCTCAAAACTGTCCGCGAGCACATCCGTGGTGCCATCTGTGTTGTAGCGCACCATCCGCCTGCCGCCACTTCCGCCTTCGCAGGCGTATAGGTGGCCCGCCTTATCAAACATTAGACCGTTTGCTTCGTTCGTTCCTGTGCGAAACTCTGTGCATTCGCCGCTGCTCGGATCATAGCGCATGATGTGGTTATTTGGAATATCGGTGAATAGCACCGCGTCCCCATCCCATGCCGGGCCCTCTGTGAAATCAAATGGTCCTGCAACCAATTCAAAATCCCAACTCATATCTTGCCTCCTGAAAAAATGATGTAGTACAGTGGTAGTTATAACACGGATTTGTGGTCTAAGTCAAGCAGAGAGTTCACCGCTTTTTTATTGGCATGTTTATGAATTTCGGTTATAATAACCTACGTTACGGCACACGGCGTGTGCCTACTACTATACAGGCAATTTTGAGGAGGAATATCGAAATGGCAGTTCTGAGACATGTCGCATTGCGAGTTAAAGATAAGGAAGAGACACGCCGATTTTATGAGATGATTGGGTTTAAATTTGTTGGCTATCGCGGCCCAGATAGCTCCAGCAGCATAGATCTTACCGATGGGACGCTCAACATGACAATCCTTCAGTACGACGGGGAAGAACGTCAACCGCTAGAGGAACTCACCGAGTTTATGCACATTGGGGTCATTGTGGAAGATTTGGCGGACATCTACAAAAAGCTCCTAGATAGTGGTGCCGACCTATTGCGTGATGATGTCAAACAGCGCAATCTGATCGATTGGGAAAAACCACCGACCCGATCTTTTAAGGTTTCTGATCCAGACGGTAATGTGATTGACATTACGTGTGCAAAGGATGAATGGCGCGGGGTTACAGTCTAATTCTGTACGACTACTAACCCTTTGAGCAAATCCGTGGCTCATGTTAAGAAAGCGTGCAAGCGACGAGTTCTGAGATAAACGCCGCTGTGATGGCTTTGGCGTTAATGCGAACCTCACATAAGGCAATGTAGCCGGCAAGCAACTTCTTGTGAACACCCCGAAAGGGACGCAAGAAATTGCGAACGGTCGTCCAAATGCCTTCCATGGTGTTGGTGTGAACCTCTCGAATCCCATCCCCATCAGCATCTGTTGCCCAGTGTCGCTTGCCATGACAAACGGTGGCATGGAGGCGATTGAGTCCACAATAGCCTTGCCATTCATCGGTATAAACAGTCGCATTGCCTTGAGTGAACTGATGCACATGAGCAGAGAGGGTCTCCGTGTCGGTGCGATGTGCCACCCGCAACCTCACTTGACCACTTTCTCGACCAACCGTGCCAAGTATCGGCGGCCGGTCATTGGCATACGTGCCACGGCCTTTGCGCTTGTTGGCACGGCATCGGGGTGGGTCTGATGGATTGAGATGCGGTTCACTTTTTTTCCCCCGCATTTTGGAACATTTCGTCCGTCTCAGTCTGTCGGTCTGCAAGTGGGGAGTTCGGTTGCATCGCTTGAGCATTGTTTTGAAGCGCGTGTCGAAGATAAAGCACCGTCGGACGACTCACACCTATCTCACGCGCAATTTGTGCACTGGACGCTCCTTGGTACACTCCCCGTAGCAGCAGCACGACTTGGGCGGGAGTGAGGTGTTTCTGTTGAAACACCGTCGAACTATACAGGTTATAAATGCCATCGCACACCAGACATCGGTAGACTGTCAGTTGACTAGTAGGTGTCTGTCGGAAGGGACGTGCCTCCTCCACGCTCGCTTCACAATGCGGGCATTTCAACCCGTGGGGATGAAAGTGATTGACTAACCATTCACTAGCAGATTCATTATCAATTAAATCGAGTATTGGGAAATCCATACTTACAGTTTAACACATTGCCAAAATATTGCACTCTGTTTTTACATGAGCCATCCGTTATATGCTGCACATCTACTGCTATGAGAGGAAGTCGCAAATGTGCCAATTTACATCTATGATCCATACGGCTCAAATTTCGATCTCTATCGGCAGTAGGTTGCGGAAATTGATTGTTATATGCATATTCGCGCTCTGCGGATCTGTTGCTCATGCTGCAAGGGTTCCCCAATCATCAGTCCGGTTTGAGCCAATTGAATCTTGGTTGGACGAGCATGTTGAGAAGTTTGAACACAACGACATGCCAATCAGCGTTCTGATTGGGCGTATCTCATATCACATTCCGATATGCTTTGAAGGCATCGAAAGGAACTCACTCGTGGATCGCTCCACGTATGATGTATCATTCCAAAATATCACTTATCGGACGCTAATAAACGAGGTTATTGGGCTAGACGACACCCTTCAATGGAAAATTAGCTCAAACGGTGTGATTAACGTTTTCCTACGAGGGGATAAAGATAACGAGTATAGCAATTCAATACTTAATCCCATTATTCCCAAGTTAGATGTTGAAAATGTTGAGCTGGCATATTTACTGTCTAATGCACATCCATTCGGGCGGACATTAGGGAAATATGGGTTGTCATGGGTTCATTTTGTTAAAGGACAAGATTTTGTAGGCACGAAAAAAATCTCAGTCCATCTAAAAGATGCAACAATTCGAGAGTGTCTCAATGCGATTGTAAAATCCGCGGGTGACAATTTTTATTGGCACATAGCGGGCTTAAAGCAACGGAGAAAAGGGATAAATGGTGAAGAGATTGATTACAGATGGTATTGGGTTGGACAAACCTATTCTCGGAGTCCCGAATACTTAAAATCTCATTCTATTTCAGCCCCCCATCCTCGTTGAATCGGGAATCGGTTCTGTGCTTTTGCACTATCTAATACCATTTCTGATAGACATTTCCCCATGAATTGTTCTATAATAACGCAAGTTGCTAGTTGAATATCCATGGAATTTCCGTTAGAGTATTTGTGTCTCAAACAAAACTCTTAAAACAGGAGAATCCCATGGACTTAGTAATCGTAGCATTTTATACACTTTGTGACGATCTGTTAATTGAACACGGATATCAAGACGACCCACGAGCCAAAATGTCTGCCGCAGAAGTAATGACCACTGCCTTAGTGGCAGCAGAACTGTTCGGTGGCAATCAACAGATGGCACGGTGTCTACTCAAGGAGCAGGGATATATTCCCAATATGCTCAGTAAGGCACGATTCAATCGAAGACTCCATCAAATTGCACCGATGTTTCAGACACTTTTTGAATCACTTGCCACAGACTGTAAAGCACAAAACTCAGACCAACTCTATATCATCGACTCGTATCCCGTGCCAGTGTGTGATGTGATTCGCATCTCTAGTGCAAAACTTTATCAAGGGGAAGTCTGGCGCGGGATGATAGCCAGTAAACGGAGATACTTCTATGGACTCAAACTGCATCTGATGGTCACCGAGTCTGGCATACCGGTTGAGTTTTTCTTAACACCGGGCAGTTTTAGTGATGTTCGGGGGTTGCGGTGTTATCCGTTTGATTTACCTCAAGGGGCAACCATTTATGCAGATAAAGCCTACTGCAATTATGGGATTGAAGATGCCTTAGCTGAAGCCGGTATCATGCTCAAACCGTTGCGAAAAAAGAACAGCAAACGGCAATATCAAGCCCACGAAGTTTACATACACCATCACCACAGGAAGCGGATAGAGGTGACAAACAGTTTAATCACCCAACGGCTACCCCGCTCTATTCATGCCGTCACTGCCGATGGGTTTGAGATTAAGATTATTTTGTTTCTCATTGCTACTATGATTACACTTATCATTAAATAAACACTAGCAACTTGCGTTATAATATCGGTCTGAATGTCTCAGCCACTCAACTCCCTATGAAATGAGGAAGCTATGAACCGAAGCCTCCCCGAAATTACAGAAAGTGTCCCCGAACTGAAAAAGCGGCTCAGAAGTGAATCGGTCGGTTATAAAAAACAAAGGCTCACCGCTCTATACCTTTTGCAAAGTGGTGAAGCGAAGACTCGCCAACAAGTTGCAGCTTTAATTGGGGTTGATAGAAAGACCATAGGTCACTGGTTAGATGCCTACCAAGCGGGGGGCATCAACCAGATGCTATACCGCCGCTATCCCCCCGGCAGAGTGCCTTTGCTTTCGGAGGCACAGCGCCATGAGTTACGTGCAGAACTGGATAAGCCTTGTGGCTTTAGTAGCTATGGAGCTATCCAACAATTTATCGCCGACACCTACCAGGTTCAGATGAGTTATAAAGCGGTTTATTCACTCATTCACGATAAATGGGGGGCAAAATTGAAAGTTCCCCGTAAAAGCCATCAAAAAAAAACGAGACACTAAACGAGACCTTTGTTTCGACCTTTCAATCCCAAGTCGAGACGGCTATTTCAGAAAAACAGAGTCCGTCGGTTCGGTTGTTCTGCCAAGATGAATCAAGATTTGGCATTTTGCCCGTTGTCCAAAGAAGAATCACCGCCTGTGGTGTCAAACCCATAGCAACTGTTGATTATCAGTATGATTGGTTTTATCTCTATGGAGCGGTCGAACCGCGCACCGGCGACCGATTTTTCCTCCAACTCCCCCGATTAACCGGAGAGTGCTTCCAAATCTTCATTGATGAGTTTTCAGCGACTTTTGCCAATACCTTGAATATAATGGTTCTGGACAATGGTCGATTTCATCATGCAAAGTCGCTGGTAATTCCTCAAAACGTGGTGCTGATTTTTCTGCCACCCTACAGTCCGGAGTTGAATCCGATTGAACGACTCTGGCAGGCTATTAAACAGAAACTCTTTACCCACACCTATCAGACATTGGACCAAATGCAACAGCAGTTAAGTGGGATTCTTGGCACCTTTACCAAGGACGCTGTGGCTAAAATCACTGCTTTCTCATATTTTATCAACACCGCTAATGCGATATAAACTTACAGAAATGGTATAAGTTGGGTTTCACTCTCGTTATCTGTAAGAACGCAGTGGTGAAAGGCAGAAGTGCTACCGTCTGTGATAGTGAGTCGTTTTCAACCGTTCAACCCAACCTACGATACCTGATTTTTGGTAGATCCCCAAAGTAGTAGGGTTACGGCATACGGAGTATGCCACTACTATACGCAAATGAACCCTCCGGAAAGGGTAGGTAGGAGATATTATTGACTGGGAGGCTTATCAACACCGAGCAAAATAACGCTGCCATGAACATGGCAATTGATGAGGCGATGCTTTTGACGCAAAAAGCCAGCCTCCAACCGACGCTGCGGTTTTATGACTGGCTACAGCCAGCGTTCAGTTTCGGCTACTTCCAGCGGATTTCAGAGGAGGTAGATGTCGCCGCGTGTGATGCTCATGGCATTGAGATCGTTCGACGAATGACCGGCGGCGGCACGGTGATACACGGTTGGGATGTGACCTATACCATTATCGTTCCTCACGACTCTGGGCTGTTTCCGAAGGATATTTCGGCGGCATACTGCGCCATCAGCGATTGTCTGATTAATGGATTGCAGCGGTTAGGCATTGATGTCGCACACCAGATTGAAAAACCAATAGCAGGGAACGCTCCCAATATTTGCCTCACTAACCCGGCCCAGTATGATACCTTAATCAATGGAAAAAAGATTGCAGGCGTTTCTCAGCGTCGAAATCAAACAGGCGTGATGTATCAAGGCTATATCGCTCTCGATCTTCCCACCTCGGAGGTCTTAGGCCTCGCTTCGAGACAAGTCGGCTTTGATCGGGTGGCAGTGGGACAGTCCACTGCAATCAATCAGTCTCGGTCTACTCCAGTTTATCGGAAACAGATTGAAGATGCAGTTGCCATGGGATTTGAGGAAACGCTCGGTGTACAATTGGTTGAAGCCGAATTGTTTTCCCAAGAGCTCGAAACTGCTGAATCGCTCGCACAGACAAAGTACGGGTCCGCCGAATGGAATTTTCGTCGATAGATCAAAGTGGTGCCTCTTCAAACGTCCACGATTGGGAGACTGTTCTTATCCCACCGAGTGCGTTCATTATGGGCACAGACATCGAACCGTTCTACGGCACAATTTTGGCGCAGTCTCGGCATGCTAAACTGGACGAAGCACCGGTACATGTTCAGTTTCTTGAACCCTACTGCATCGCTCGCTACCCGGTCACAAACGTAGAATATGAAGTTTTTGTGAATGCAACGGGACACACGCCGCCCCCTCATTGGGAAGGTGGGAAAGTTCCGGCATACGAAGCGACCTTACCTGTTGTTCACATCAGTTGGCATGATGCACACACTTACGCCCAATGGGCGCGAGGGCGGCTTCCCACCGAAGCAGAATGGGAGAAGGCAGCGAGAGGTGCCGATGGTCGGGTTTACCCCTGGGGGAATGAGTTTAAAGCTGTTACGAATCAGGGAGCGAGCCTGTTCACCGATCAATTGACACCGGTAGGAGATCGTCCCGCCGCTGTAAGTCCCTACGGCGTGCACGAGGTCGCTGGAAATGTGTGGGAATGGACCAGCGACTGGTATCAACCGTATGAGGGAAACCCCCATCGAGATGGTGACTATGGGGAAAAACATAAGGTTTTGCGGGGAGGCTCATGGTTGGAGGTTCGGGACGAAACGGCAAATCGATATTTTCGATGTGCCAACCGTTTGCACGCCCCACCCAATTATACCGCAAGCAATATCGGTTTTCGGTGTGTTCGAGATGTCGCACCAACTCGTTTGAGCTCCGATGCAGCTGGGCGGGAGACACCGGGCTATCCGACGCAGATCTCCGCTGAACTGCTGAACAAATATGTCAGACAGGAGCGATCGAAGAATTTGCAGCGGATTCGCAAGCGCGCGCGAGGACGTTGCTTCAGCGATTTTAGCATTGCAGCTCTTGCAATTGGCGTAGGTTCCTACGGCATAATGATCCCCCAATATGCGATAGGTGGATTTACGTTGGGGATGATTGGTATCGGGTTTTTATTTAGCGCAGGCGTGAATTTCTGGCGGCAATGGAAGGCAAGAAATCTCTTAAACTCGAACAAGATGAAAGGACAATCCTGACAATCCTTTGATACTGCTCAGGATTTTGCGGGGTTTTTGGGATTCAGATGAATGCAAACGACACCGATCAGCGTCTCAAGTCACGTGGCGTTATACTTCTGCTCTCGGTTTCGATTATTGCAATTTGTGCGATTGTTTATGAGCTTGGGATCGGGAGCCTATCCTCCTACCTCTTGGGCAACAGCATCTATCAATTTTCGATTACGATCGGGCTGTTTATGACGGCGATGGGGATCGGATCGTATCTGTCGAAATATATTACCCGTCAACTCATCACAGCGTTTATCCGAGTTGAGTTAGTAATTGGAGGTATTGGTGGCTTTTCCTGTCCTATTCTTTTTGCGGCATACAGCTTCAAGTTCATCTACGTCCCTATCATGTGGACATTGATTATTCTTATCGGAACCCTGATTGGCTTGGAGTTACCGCTGCTGACCCGAATTTTTCGTGAATATACGACCCTACGAATCGCCCTAGCAAATGCCCTGACCTTTGATTATCTGGGTGGATTAATCGGTGCCCTTGCGTTTCCACTGCTGTTTTTACCCTTGTTGGGCATCTTTGAAACTTCGCTGGTCATGGGGCTTGCAAATCTCGCTGTGGTGATTGGCAACCTGATTCTATTTCGACGCGAAATTCAGCGTTTTAAGCAGACCGTTGTGATCGCTGTGTTGGTAACAACGGGACTGGTTGTGGCACTAATGATCAGTGATCCGGTGAGCGGTTACCTTGAGCAGCGTGTTTATACCGACCGGATCATCCTATCGAAAACCTCCAAATATCAACGGATTGTCGTAACGCGCTGGAAAGACGATGTCCGCCTCTATATCAACGGACGTCTGCAATTCAGCGCGATGGACGAATATCGCTATCATGAGGCGTTGATTCATCCGGCGGCTTCGCTAATTCCTTCGCGTGGACAGGTGCTTGTCCTCGGCGGCGGTGATGGACTCGCAGCACGCGAGATCCTGAAATACGAGGAGGTGGCTGAAATCACAGTGGTTGACCTCGATCCGATGATAACAGAGCTCGCCTCCACAGATGATACACTGCGCCAACTCAATCAAGATGCCCTTCACAATCCAAAGGTGAAGGTGATTAACCAAGACGCACAGCAGTTCCTCCAAGCAACTAATCAACTCTATAATTTAGTTATCATCGACCTCCCCGATCCTACCGATGAATCGCTTGTGTCGCTCTACTCAGACACATTCTACCGCCTCGTCAAACGTCGTCTCGCTAAAGATGGACTCGCTGTGACGCAGAGTAGTTCTCCCTTTTTTGCACAAAATGCGTTCTGGTGCATCCATCAGACGATCGAATCCGCCGGATTGTATGCGACCGCTTACCATGTGAACGTACCGAGTTTCGGTGAATGGGGATTTAATCTTTTTGGTGGGTGGCAAATCAATCCACAGAAGGTTAGGATAACGGTGCCAACCCGTTTTCTGTCGAACGAATCGCTCGCACCACTATTTGTCTTTGACAAAGATATTGATGAGGTCGAAACGCAAATCAATACTCTCTTGACACCAGTTCTGCTTTTCTATCACCGGGAGGGGTGGGAGTCGTGGGGGCTATAAGGCTTTTGGTGTAGGTTGACAAAAGCATTGAGTTCATTAGTTCATGGGAGTTACGCCCTTGTGTGGAAAATAGATTGCACTCATGTTAAGAAATCGTGCAACAGAAACCGAGTTTTTTCTTCAAAACTCGGTTTCTCCTAGCCATGAACAAATTGTTTTCACGTTTCACGTTTTACTTAAATTATGCGTCCAATTCCTCGTCGCCTTTTTCTTCAATACTGTCTCCTTGGGTTAGGGATGCCGTTTTTGCCCCGGTGCTCGTCACCCACCCCCAAGCCATCGACTTTCGAGATTCCGGGCGAAGCTATCGGTGAACCGAGTGGGATTGGGCATCTTGTTCGGCAACCGCTTACGGAGATGCTCATCCCTCCACCCACAGACAAGCGACATACTGCAATCATTATCGGTGGCGGGGTATCGGGAGTCAGTGCTGGCTGGAAATTGGCGAGATCTGGTATCACCGATTTTGTTATCCTTGATATAGGGGATCAATTGGGTGGCACTTCGATTGCCGGTCACGTCGGAGCAAATGGTATCGCATTCCCTTGGGGAGCGCATTACATCAACACACCACCAATGGAGGCGGATTGTATCCTTGAGGTACTTGAGGATCTTCAGGTCGTTGTGGATTATACCCCGCTCGGTTGGCCCATCATGAATCCGGACTACATTCTGCGTGAACCAGCAGAACGTCTGTTTATTGAGAATCGTTGGGTGGAGCACCTCGACCCCTTCTCCACGGGAACTCAGGAGGATCAACAGGCATTTCAGGAATTTCAGACCGATATGCTCCGGTGGACGCTCTACAGAGGCGCGGATCAACGCCGTGCGTTTACGCTGCCGTTAGAATATAGCAGCGCGGATCCGGAGGTGCGTGCGTTAGATAAGATCACGATGCGGGAATATATGCGCCAAAAAGGGTGGGATTCGGAACGATTGGATTGGTTTGTCAACTACGGGTGCCGCGACGATTACGCCTGTCCGATCGATGAGGTTTCGGCGTGGGCAGGGATTCATTACTTCGCTTGTCGCTACTATGCAGACCAACTACAGGATCGCTTTCCGGTTCATACGGTCACATGGCCCGAAGGTAACGCCTTTCTGGTGAACGGCATGGCACAGCGTTTTTTGGTAGCCAACGTCCGTTTGAATGCACTTGTGCTATCTGTTCGCCAAGTAGAAGATGAGGTACTCGTAACTTTCATGGATACCCAGACCCGTCAGTTCACGACGTTGCGCGGACAGACAGCGATTTATGCCGGGCAGAAGCATATCGCCAACTATATCATACCGAATCTCCCCGACGATCAGAAGACCGCTTTTCAGGGGTGCCAATATACGCCGTGGCTGACCGCGAGTGTCCACCTTAAACGCCTACCGCAGACAAAGCAGAGCACGCTTGCTTGGGATAATGTCATGTATGAGAGCGAGGGGTTGGGGTACATCGCCGCCGAGCATCAGACGCGGGCTGCAGCGGATGGTGAGGGTCCGTCGGTTCTGACCTACTATCTACCCTTTGACCGCGAACCGGATATCAAGCGGAGAGAGCTACTAGACAAAGGACACGATTTCTGGGTGAATGAAATCATGAAAGACCTTTGGGAGATGCACCCCGGCATTGAAAAGGATATCGCCCGAATCGATCTCTATAAATGGGGGCACGCGATGATAAGACCTACGCCGAATTTTATCTGGCATCCGGATCGGGCGTTACGTGCTCGTCCGTTTGGCAGGATTTTCTTCGCAAATGCAGACGTGACGGGGCTGCCGCTTTTTGAGGAGGCGTGTTATTCTGGTATCCGTGCGGCGCAGGGGGCAATGGATATGCTACGGATTCCTTATGCGAATTCGACTCGAAGGAGTATTCAATGAATCAATTTGCCTAAAAAAAGACTGATATTATTGACTGAACTGTTGCGCGACAAAGACCAAATCCAAGATGTTGACGATACCATCGCCATTGGGATCTGGGGTAGATTTACCGAATCCATTGGCAACTTGCACCAAATCCAGGATATTGATTACCTCATCGCCGTTGACATCGGCGGGGTTTGGAACTTTGAGGTAGATTTCACCATCGAGGTCGGGGAGCAAATGGGTGATGTCCTGTTTTTTACTGGAGATGCCCGTTGAAACTTGGGGAAGTGTTATAGCTTGTTCTTCACCGCTTCGGTTATAGACCGCCCAACCGTTGGTGAACTCACGGATAAACAGTCCTTCAATGTTCTGGTAAAATTGCGCTTGGGGACCGACGGGCTGCCCAAGGTTGGCATTCCAGAAGTCGTACCAGATATGCTGATGTGAATCCTCCATGCCGTACAGAACATAACCATCGGAAAGGGTGAGACTCATGGTGGTAAAGACGCGCATCCAACGTAGGTTGTTTGGGCTATCTGGCGGTTCTGTTGGGATTCCCCAACCCTCTAGACAGTTAATTTGCGGTTTTCTGAAGTTTTCTTCTGACCAAATGAGGGTATCTTCGATCTTTTTGATTCCTTCGCGGGTATATCCTTGATCATTATCCCTGAGGGTTTCCATGAAGGTGCCGTTGACACCCCATGCTCTACGAGGATGCTTTCTGCGGTTGGTATTGACTATGATTAAAAAGTCCTCGCGGACAGCAGCGCGAATCTGCTGGAGGATTTTATCTTTTGCTTGTTGTTCAATTTCATAACTGTAATATCCTTCGGGACCTTCTATGCCTTGACCAACGAGAACAGGGAAATCTTCTGCGAACCAATCAAAGAAGATGCCATCGAATAGTCCGCACTTTGCCACTGCCACTGCTTGCTGAACAATAATATCTTGCAGTCCAGGCTGTGTGAAGTCAGTAAGCAAAAAGTTACCTGATGGGGTTTTAATTATGTTGCCGTTTTTGTCTCTTAACCAGTAAGGAAAATCTTCAGGATAGTACCCAATCCATGCGTCTCGTACGCGAACACCCACAAGAAGAAGTATGTTGGGATTGAGATTAAGGAGGTTATCTCGAATCGCTTGTGCTTCTTCGAGGCTGCCTGCAAGCCTCCAACCTTCATGTGTGTCAACAAAACCAAGTGAAAGGTATGGGTCACGCCAGGTTAAATCATGGAGTGCCAGTCGTTCTGTATGCGAAAGGTGGGTTAGGTTTCTTACTTGACTATCAGTGGGTTTTCCAAAAGCAGCGAAGACAGAGGGGAAGGTTCGATTTTCGATACGTTCCTTAATGGGAGGTGAGGGCAGTTCACAATACTCATCGCGTTCAAGCACTATCAGATTAAGTCCATCAAGGGGACTCCAATCAATAATAGGATTGCCATAAAGCCGCAGTCTTTCAAGTTGTATTAAATTGGCGAGGGCACTGATGTCTTCAATAAAATTCCAGCCAAGGTTGAGCCCGTCCAATTTAGTCAAAGTTGCAAGTGGAGTAATGTTTGACACTTGACAGCCAGCGAGATCAAGTCCTCTTAATTCAGTGAGATTGGAGAGCGGAGCTAGGTCTGAGATAGGGTTTCCCCAGAGGGACAGTGATCTCAAGTTGGTTGCGTATTCCAAGCCTTTGAGATCAGCAATTTGGCTTTGTGAGGCACTTAGGTGGGTTAATCGCAACATTTCTTGCTGTGTGATGGGACTTCTATCGGAGAGTTGTAGCTCTTCGCGAATGGCTTTCTCAAGGTTCGGATCGGGGATGTCTACCACTTCGGCACGGGCTTGGGGAATGAGAAGGGTTGCCGCAACTAAGAAAACGAGAAAGCGAGGAAACGAGAATTTCATAGTAGCTCCTTTATTTGGTTTATGAGTTCATTAGTTCATTATATCAGATTTTAAGTGGAAAATGGGGAAAATCCATCAACAGGCATCTCTGTGCACGGAACGAGGTTGGCTATTGGAATATAATGAGGGGAAAGGCTACTTTTTTTATCCGTTTTTTGGCAACTGTGCTATAATTATCTCGTTGTACGCAATTTTGTATTGATTGACGAAATAGTAGACACAGCAACAGGGTAGGAATCCGGTGATGCAAGCATTAGGGCAACAAATTCTGATCGAATTTTATGATTGCGAAAGTGAGATACTTACTGACAGAGACCGAATCCGTCAATATATGCTTGAAGCAGCCTGTCATGCCGGAGCAACGGTAATATCAGATACATTCCATCATTTCAAACCGGACGGGATCAGCGGTGTGGTTGTCATTGCGGAATCCCACATATCTATTCACACTTGGCCCGAACACCGTTACGCTGCGGTCGATGTATTTACCTGCGGTGAGTCCGTTGACCCTTGGGGCGTTCCGAATTATCTTAGAAAAAAATTACAAGCTGAAAATGTCTCAAGCATGGAGATTAAACGTGGGCTTTTCCCAATTCCAGTACAGTATAAGTGAAACGTGAAGCGTAAAAATAGTTAGGACTTATGCACATGGTCAAAAAATAAGGTATAATAGAGGTAATACACCCACTCCAATGCACTGAATATGACTATACCAACTTTCTGATTACCATAACCGCTACAACACCACAAAACGAGCTAAGCAGTTTTAGGCTAATCCAGGTTAATTATTGCCGGAGGGTGTAGAAGTATTACCAACACCTGCCGCCCAGGCAGCGAGCGGGTTAAACGCCGTGTATGACCATCTGAAAGTTACAATTTCAACCTTTAGCCCAAAAACACGAATCTAATCCATTTCCAAAGCTTGTCTACTTTTTGTGTTGGTATTCCGGCACCCATTGTAGGCGGGTATCTGGTTTCCCGCCTGAAATTGAACAGGATTTACGCACTTCAGAGTTTTGACCTGACAGGGACCTGCCAAATCCCTGACATTTGGCGAGGTTATGGTGCCATTTCAGTGAAAAACGGTTCATAAACAGTGCGTATTTGGCAGGTCAAAAACCGTATACACGCACCTTCTGTTGCGCGGCACAAATCTACAAACGTTCTGAAGCTAGGCCCCATAAGGATCCAGAGAGACACCAGCCAATGATGAACTCCCGATGTGAGGTTAAATTTTTTTTTGGACCTGCCAGTGCCCTGCCAAATTGCCGAATCGTGCCGGTGGGGCACTGAAACGGAGGTGTCGGGTTCCGAGAGATTGGAACGTCCCCCTGGTCTCGGAACGGACGATGTATCGGGATTTTCGCTCTGCGGATTCCCTTCGTGCGTTGTTCTTTTTTTCTCTGCGAAAATCAGCGAAATCTGCATCTGTCTTTACTTTATAAAGCCGAAGTGCGTAAGTCCCAAATAAAATATTCACAGGAGGAAACTATCAATGAAAGTGGATCTAAATGAACGTGTTGTCATCGTTACAGGCGGCGCGCACGGCATTGGACGGGCTATTGTGCAGGCGTTATCCGATAACGGTGCCCATATAGTGATTGTGGATATCGATGGCGAGGCCGGCGAAAAAGCCGCAAACCAAATAATCGAAGATGGCGGTTCATGTATGTCGCTAGAGGGTGATGTATCTGACGCGGAACAGATGGAAGCTGTGGCAGCGCAGGTTATGGGCCGCCTTGGACGGATTAACATACTGATCAATAACGCAGGTATCAATACCCGCAGCGATCGCGTGCCAATTCACCAATACTCGCTCGAAGATTGGAAACGCATTGTGGATGTTGACCTGACGGGTGTCTTTGTAACCAGTCGTGCGATTATCCCGGAGATCCTGAAGAACCCCGATGGCGGACGTATTGTGAACACCAGTTCGATTGCGGGCTTGGTGCCCTTGCGGTTGCAGAGTGCCTATATCGCTGCCAAAGCGGGTGTTGCCAACCTAACAAAATCAATGGCGATAGAACTCGGTTCAGAGGGAATTCTCGTCAATGCAGTTGCGCCGGGGTCTACCCTGACTCGCGGGACTGAGGCGTTGTTCTACGGTCCCAATGGCGCGTATACGGAAAATGCTGCGAGTTTGCTATCGCACATTCCGCTAGGGCGGCCGGGTAAGGTGGAAGAGATAGCGCACGCTGTTCTATTTCTGGTGTCGCCGGAGGCGAGCTATATTAATGGGGTTGTCTTGCCCGTAGATGGTGGCTGGACTGCTGGCTATGTACGCGAGTGGTAGATTGCGCTAGAGGAGTGATAATATGAACATCACAATCGGCAGCGCGCCAGATTCTTGGGGTGTTTGGTTTCCGAGTGATCCGCAGCAGACACCGTGGCATCGATTCATGGATGAAATTGTCGAAGCCGGCTACGAATGGACGGAGTTGGGGCCGTACGGCTATCTTCCTACCGATTTGCCTACCCTCCGCAGAGAACTCAACAGCCGTGGCTTGAAGGTTACGGGAACATTTGCAATGGCGAATGTTGAAGAGCCGTCGTTATGGGGTGAATTGGAAAGACAGGTGTTAGGTGCAGGCGAACGGCTTGCAGCTCTCGATGCGAAATATCTTGTGCTCATCGACGACACCTACACGGATCTCTTTACTGGTGAGGCAATCGCGCCTAAGCGTCTTGATAAAAGTGCATGGGGGCGATTTATCGAAACAACGCACAAGGTGGCGGATATAGCACGAGACAGGTTTGGACTTCAACTGGTATTCCATCCTCATGCGGAGACACACGTTGAGTACGAAGATCAGATTGAGGCATTCCTAGCGCAGACCGATCCAGACCGTGTATCCATCTGCTTTGATACAGGGCATCATGCGTATCGCGGTGGGGATCCCATCAATTTTATGCGCCGACACCATGATCGCATTCCGTACTTGCACTTGAAGAGCATTGACCCAGAGATACAGGAACGGGTAGAAGCGGAAGGGATTCCATTCGCTGAAGCGGTGAAAATGGATATGTTTGTTGAACCGTCCAAAGGCGCGGTGGATTTTCTCGCATTTCGAGATTTGCTGCAAGAGATTGATTATGACGGCTACGCGATTGTCGAGCAGGATATGTATCCGGCACCTTTCGACAAACCGTTGCCGATTGCCAAACGCACCCGCGAGTATCTGCGTGAGATTGGGATTGGATAAAGGAAATATCTCTTAAACCTGAACAGGGTAGGCTCGCTCAGAAAGAAAGTGCAAAACGCATAGAGCGTGAAACGTGATGCGTGAAACGTGAAGACTATTCAACAGTTTATTAAAGAGCAGGAGAATTTCTGACAACGATATTTACGAATTACATTTTACGTTTTAGCAGGAGGTTATATGGACATGTATCGTGTGGGGATTATGGGTTGTGGGCGTATTGCTAGCACGATGGAGGATGAGTCTGATGCGTATCCCATTTCCATTGCGGGCGCGTTTGAAGCAATGCCCAACACCGAACTCGTTGCAGGCTGTAACCGAGGCGCGGAGAAATTGCACGCCTTTGGTAAGCGATGGGGAGTGGATGCGCTTTATCACGATTATCGTGAGATGCTAGCGAAAGAGGACTTAGACATCGTTGCCGTCGCCACGCACCCACCGCTACACCCGGAGATGGTGATTGCCTCCGTCGAAGCGGGTGTGAAGGGGATCTTCTGTGAGAAGCCGATGGCGTTGAGCATAGGTGAGTGCGACGCGATGATCGATGCTTGCGAACAGAACGGAGTGAAGATGCTGATCAACTGTTCGCGGCGATGGTCGGGAGAATATCAAGCCGCCAAGGATTTGATAGACTCCGGTGAGTTGGGAGACCTACTCCACGTCGTCGCGCATTGTGAGGGGTGCAAGCCGTCTCCGGACTGGGTCGCTGATACCGAAGGACCGTTGTTGCACGATGCGGTGCATACCTTCGACACACTGCGTATCTTTGCAGGCGATGTTGAATCGGTGCTAGGAACGGCGCGGCGGCGTACCCGTCATGAGTTCCGCGTAGAGGACACTAGCTATTCCCTGTTGCAGTTCCAGAATGGTGTGGACGGTGTTGTTATTAGTGATGAACTGACTGAATATGAGCGGTGGGATGTGGAACTACAGTGCGAAAGAGGACTGGTGCGGTTAGGCTTTGGTGCGGGTATGTGGAAGGCGGAACCGATAGAATTCGAGAAGGGATCCTGGTGGAACCTTGAGCCGCGTCCGCTCCCTGATTCGACTTGGGAGGAAACCGCAACCTTACGCGCTGCGCAGGATCTGATTGGCTGCATTGAGAATGACTCTCAGCCACGCTGTACTGGACACGATGGTCGTGCCTCCATTGAAGTTATCATGGCGATTTATGAATCAGAACGGCGCAACAACGCATGGGTTGATTTGCCCCTCGGCGTGAGTGATTCGTTGGTTGACATCCTGCGACGAGAGGGGAAACTGTGAGAGCGTGAAACGTGATGCGTGAAACGTGAAAATAGATTGGTTCATCGGTTCATTAGCAGATGGGCCGTGCTGTCGTATGTACAACGGTTACGGCATACGGAGTATGCCTACTACTTTGTGGTAATTTCTATTATAATCATCTTATAGACATAACGAACGCAATCGTGCACATTTTACACAATAAAGATAATTGGAGGATTTAAGATGCATCCGCTCGTAGATCTTGAAGTGCCAGCAGGGGCTGTCGCTGTCCACTGGTTTGAACAGAGTACTTTCGCGGTGAAGGATTCGCACGGGACAATTGTGCAGATTGACCCATACTACCCACATGACCGCCCCGCTGACAGATTCATCCACACCGAACCGCCACTAGATGAGTCTCAACTTCCAACGGACTATGTGCTGTTGACACACAACCATGGCGACCATACATGGCCCGAATCGATAGACCGCATCCATCAAACTTCACCGGGGGTGAGGTGCGTGGGACCGGAAGAGAGTATTGAGCAGGTGCTATCGGATACAGATGTTGATACAGACCATACGACGATTATCCGTGCCGGCGAGTCATCCTCACTCGGTTCGCTCACGGTTAATGCCGTCTATGCTAAACCGCCAAACGGTCATCCTGCTGCAGATATTGCCCCGCCCGATGTCACCCATCTCGGCTACGTTCTCAAGACGGCTGGTGCGACGCTCTACTTTTCCGGCGATCCTATCAACACCTTCGCTGACCACGATGAGTTGGTGAACGCTGTCGCTGCACACAGCCCGGACATCGGGTTCTTGACAAATCATCCGACGGAAGGAGAATTTCCGTTCTATGACGGTTGTGTAAAGATGGCGCAACGTGTTGGACTCAAGCACGCTGTCCCCGCGCACCGTTCCTGCTTTGTCACGCGGGATTATGACCCAAATGAGTGGGCGGCGCAATTTCCCGCTGATGGACCTCAGCCGCTGATTATCCCTCGAAATTCGCATGTTATTTATCCGAGTTAAAGCGAGGAATTAAAATGGGTTGGAAAGAAGAGCTCGCCTCCCTCACTCAAAACCGAAAAAATCCTTCCAAACTCCGTTTTGACGAGCCACTCAGTAAGCACAACTATTTTGGCATAGGTGGCAACGCGGCAGCGTATTTTGAAGTGAGCACAACCGATGAATTGGCATACGTGGCACAACTGAAAAAACATAGGAACGTGCCGGTTGCCATCATTGGTCGAGGATCAAATCTGCTGGTTAGCGATGCCGGATATACGGGGATTGTCCTCCGATTAATCGGAGAATTTAATCGACTTGAATTTAATCAAAACCGTGTTGACGTAGGTGCGGGTGTTTCGCTGCCACGGCTGTCGAAAATCGCGGCAAACCATGGATTGGGCGGTGTCGAGTTCGCGCTTGGCATTCCGGGGTCTGTCGGCGGTGCGTTGATTATGAATGCAGGTGCTTGGGGCAGCAGCTTTGGTGACTTAGTTGAGCGTGTGCAAGTGATGACAGACAAAGGCGAATTAATCGATCTCAGTCGTGATAATGCACAATTTAGCTATCGTCATAGCGGACTAAAGTCCTACTTCTGTGTGACAGGAGCAACGCTCACACTGACTCCCGGCGATGCCCAAGAAGTTGACGACCTCATGCAAGATCTCTATAACCAGAAGATAACGAGCCAACCTTTTGCGGAGGAGAACGCAGGGTGTATGTTCAAGAATCCCCCCGGTCATTCTGCTGGCAAGCTAATTGATGAGTGCGGTCTGAAGGGGCACCGGATCGGTGGAGCAGAGGTGTCTAAAATCCACGGAAACTTTATCCTCAACCTTGACGATGCGACTGCTCACGATGTGTTATCGCTTGTCCGCTATATCCAAGCCCACGTCAAACAGGAGAGAGGTGTTGATCTGGAGATGGAGGTTCAGCTACTGGGATTTTGAAAGTGCCAGCAGCGCAATGTCTCAACGAATGTAAAGAGAGAAGGAGGTTATAAAATGCTGAAGTCTATAGATGAAGACTCACTCAAAGCTGCCCACCAGAAGAGCTCTTTCACTTCGATTCAGTTGCGGAAGGGATTTGGGGTGGTTTTGACGCCGTAACCGATGCAGATATACGGTTTTTTCATGAGAACGGATACCTAGTTATCCACGACGCGTTCAGTCCAGAAGAGGTGAGCGAAACATTAGACGGGATGCTGTACCTGATGGACGGGAAAAATCCAGATTACCGGGGCATTCAATATGAACCGAAACTAGTTAAATATAGGTCGGAATTGCCCACAGAAGAGAGACGCGATATCATCCGCAAGATCGCCACCTTTGTGAACTTTGAACCGCGTCTGAAAGCGATATCTGAGCATGAAGGACTGATTAGTGTCGTTCAACGCCTGATTGACGACAAACCTAGACTGTTCCAAGATATGGGACTGATTAAACCACCACACATCGGTTCAGAGAAGCCGTGGCATCAGGACTGCGCCTACTTCAATTTGCCGTTGGATACACCGGTCGTCGCTGCTTGGATTGCACTGGACGAAGCGACACCTGAAAATGGATGTATGCACGTCATCCCCGGTTCTCATCGAGAGGGACCTATGGTGCATTTCCACAGGCGTGATTGGCAGATATGTGATACGCATGTCCCTGTAGACCGCGAGGTGATGGTGCCGCTCAAGGCGGGAGGCTGCCTGCTCTGGCATGGGCTGCTGCATCACGGCACGCCTGCGAATCGGTCGAACTTGCGGCGTCGGGCGTTGCAATTCCATTATTGCCCCGAAAGCACCGGAAGTATTGACACTGAGGAACGGCTGGAAGTGTTCGGTAGTGAAGGGAAAGACGTTGAGTGTTAAATGCAGAAGTGTATAACAGTTTGAACCAACCAGACGCAGGTGGCTTATGCGCTACATCGGCAGTAAATTGAACCTGTTATCCCATATTGAAGAGATAGTTGACAATTTGGGGATTAAGGAGGGGATATTTTGTGACCTGTTTGCGGGAACGGCGTGCGTAGCTTCGCACTTCAAACGTCGAGGATTTCAGGTTATCTCCAACGATCTTCTCGAACTCTCCTACGCCTTCCAGCAGGCGCTGATTGCCAATAACGAGGCACCCACATTTGCCGGTGTTGCCGAAACACTCGGTGATGTGCCAAACGATAGCTTGCCGCTCGATCCCTCTCCGTACGATAGGGTGGTTGCTTGGTTAAACTTTCTTCCGGGCAAGAAGGGGTTTATTTTTCACAACTACTGTCCGTCAGGGAATAACGAATACGGTCGGCAATACCTGTCCGACAGGAATGGACAGAAGGTTGACGCGATCCGTCAGCAGATTCAACAGTGGCACGATGCAGGTGAGATTACGGAGAACGAGTTTTATTTGCTGCTCCTACCGTTGTTGGAGGCTACATCAAGGGTCGCCAATATCTCTGGCACTTACGGTGCATATCTGAAGCACTGGGATCCTCGAACCTACAAAGATCTACCCATGGTTCCTGCCGAAATTATTCAGTCAGATGTGCCGCATCAAGTGTCTCGCCGCGATGCGAACCAATTGATTGAAGATATTCAGTGCGATGTCCTCTATCTTGATCCGCCGTACAATACGCGTCAATATATCACTAACTATCACCTGTTGGAGACAATTGCGCGGTATGATGCCCCCCCGCTCCACGGGAAAACGGGCCTGCGAAACTATGACGAGACAGAAAAATCGGCGTACTGCTCCAAATCGGATTGTTATCAGGCGTTCCAAGACCTGATAGAGAAGGCAGACGCACGACATATTCTGGTGAGTTACAACAACGAAGGGATTCTGTCACGTGCTGAGGTGATGTCTATACTTTCGCTTCGCGGCGAACCTCGCTGCGATTCTTCCATTGACTATCGGCGGTTCAAAAGCAACTCTCACGGCGATCAATCTACCTCAGCCAACCGTGTACAGGAATTGCTATTTCATATAGAAGTGAAAACCTCGCCAAAACGATCTCAATCGAAGAAAAAAGAAAAAGAACCGAAACGACGTTACGACCCGCGAAATCCGCTCAATGATCTCTCCGGGAGTGAGTGGACATATTTCCTAAACTCCGTGGAATTGGAAGGAGACGAACACAATGTGGGCAGACTCAACGATCTGTCTGAGGAGGAGTGGGCAGTTGCATCGGCACCCGTTTGGGATACACACTATCCAACCAACGGCTCCCAAGCTGATGCCCACCATATTCGGAAGCAGCACCCATCCCCAAAACCGCCCGCTTTGATGAAACGTCTGATTGAGTTTTTTACGAAGAAAGGGGGCCGTGTTTTAGATCCGTTTGTTGGGGTCGGTGGAACGCTGCTAGCGTGTTCAATGTCAGGAAGGCATGGTGTCGGGGTCGATCTTTCAGAGGAATATCTTGAGGTTTACCACCAAGCCTCTACTGAACTTGGCTTAGAACCGCAGCCCTTTCTTTGTGGAGATGCAAGAGATTTAGAAAATCTCCTAGGGGAGGTTGAACCGTTCAATCTGATCTTGACGGACCCACCCTATGGTGACATGCTCTCTCGGAAGCGCAGTGGTGATAAGAAAAAGAGAACAGGAGATGCTAGTCCAACACCTTTCACCGATAGTCCTGATGACCTAGGCAATATGTCGCCGTCCCAGTTTTATGAAGCGCTTAAGACCGTGATTGTTCAAGCGATGCAGCATCTTAAACCGAAAGGATATGTTGTCATTTTCTGCAAAGATCTCCAGCCAACAGCAGATTACCACAACATGATTCATGCCGATGTTGTCGCAACCCTTGCTGATGTCGAAAATTTGCGGTTTAGAGGCTACAAAATTTGGTATGACAAATCGTTGAAACTTTACCCGTTTGGTTATCCGTATGCTTACGTTTCCAACCAACTCCATCAATTTACCTTGATCTTCCGAAAAGAAAAATGAGTTGTTTTTTCTGGGCTAGCTGCTGGCTAGCATGTTATTTACTGCATCAGTGAAAATTTGCGGAGCCTGTCGTCCTAGAACAGGAATTCCATCTTTATTGAGCATAAAACCAATTTCCGGTTCCGTTATATCTGTTTCTTGGCTTCCGTAAGTCACTACTGTCCGAATAATCTGTTGAGGATTGTAATGCCCCTTGATATACGCGTTTTCGAGTGAATCGTAGTTGTCTAATTGCTCAATGCCTTCTTTTCTTTTTTCAAAGGTTTTTCCTTCAATGATGATAATTTCGTTCCGATCGCCGTCGAATAGAATTAAATCCGGTATGAATACTTGCTGTGACTTATCTCCATCAAGATACTTTTCAAGTGCTAGATATTCTCCCAAAGGTGTCTCAAAGTATCCCCTCTCGCAGCCGGCATGGTTTTCATAAATGGCATGAGCATTTGTGAATGCTTCTACGAGCAAGTGAATAAAAATAGTCCCCAATTTTTCGGTCTTAGTTGTGTAGTTCCAATAGGCTGCAGGGAGTGCTGAATTGGGCACGTTTAAACCTTCCAATCCTATATTAAGTTGGTTGGCGATTTTGAGGAATTTGTTTCTGTTGCCAACATTATTCTGAGCCAATCCATGCTTAGTGATGATAAGATCTTTTCCCCAACCAAGATTTCTGATACATTAGCTAATCATAGTTAAAGCACCAATGTTGGGATCATATGCCAATCGTCCGTCTTTAATCAATCGTCCTGAAATAGTAATGGAATCTTCTGTTTTCTGAATTCGGATGGGGACATTCCCTCTTGGCGGTCGTCGCATTGCATTCTTAAATGTGATTAATTCCTCTAGTGTCCCAAAGGGTTTGAAGATAGCCGGGTCAAGCTGTTTGCCCAAAATCTCGACGTTAAAGGTCATTAGCAGTCGTGTGCCAAAAATATAGGTATCTGTCGGGTCCTCTGCTTGCACCACTTTGAGATTATAGAGCATGATTTTCTTAACATGCGGGTAGAAAAAGTTAATAAAAACAAACTTCGAACATCTTTGATACACACCTGTATTTCGAGATTCTTTATCGTCAGTTTTGGTTTCTTCAATAGCATAAATCGGTTCATGGACAGGCAAAGGAATTTCATCTTGATAAAACACAAGAAAATCAACGAAACTCGATTTTCCACTGACACTCTTGATGAAAATTTCATTCACCTCATCACAACATATCCCATTGACTCGGTAGGTAAACGTAAATCGGCCAGCTTTGATAATCGGTAGAATCTGAACCGGAGCTGTTGATGAAGTTGTCAAATTTCGATCCGCTGCGAATTTTTCAACAATAGCCCAAATGACTTCAGGTTTGGGGCGTTCTTCTGTAAGAAGCCAAAGATTTTTCATATTTTTCTCCACGATGGACTTGACACATTCACTGTAGATGTTGTTTAATATGTCCTGTGTCAACAGAACGCAAAAAAAATAAAACCGTTTCAAGGTATGGAACGGTGTCAGTTAATTGAATCACTTTTCTACCACAGGAGGTTTCTCATGCTAACGCAAGAACAGATTAACGCGTATAACCAACACGGTTATGTCAAGGTTGAAGCGCTTTTCACTCCCGAAGAGGTTGAGGAGCTCGGATCTGAAATGATTAAAATTATCGGCGACTGGGGAGAGGAAACTATCGGCTGGCGGGGACCGTGGCGCGAGAAATACCTCGCCGAAGATGAGCAGCAAGCGACCAAGGCGGTACTTATGCACAATCCCCACTTTTATTCAGCGACCTGGGGCCGCGTGATGTTCAACGAAAAGCTAGTGGGTTGTGTGCAAGATCTTATCGGTTCCAGTGTTCAGTGGCATCACACGGTTTTACACGCAAAGCCCCCGGAACGAGGGACTCCCTTCCCGATGCATCAGGACTATCCCTTCTATCCCCACGATGGTCTAGATTTTGTCGACTGTCTGCTTCACCTCGACGATACGCCGCTTGAGAGCGGAAGCCTCTGCGTCGTGCCGGGGAGCCATAAGGACGGAGGTCTTGAACACATCATGGGGCCCGAAACTGCACCGCATCTACCAACCGATGTGTACCACCCGGATAAAGTGGAGTCGATTCCGATACCCGCTAAGGCGGGGGATGTGATATTCTTTAGCTACTGCGTTATCCACTGGTCCAATGTCAACAGAACCGATAAGTGGCGGCGATCTGTCCGCTTCGGCTACCACGATTCAGCGATGCGCCCGGTTGGTCGATATGAGGATGACCCGTACCGGATTGATCCTAACAATGTGTTGGAGGGGAACACCAATACCATTGTATCCGGCTATAAGACAAGTCAGGACGCGAACTAACTGTTAAGAAAGTGGGAGACAGGACTCACTTATCCTATTGATCCCGGAATTCCAACCGATTATTGGAGGAGATATTCTTCTATGGCATTGACAGACGACACTTATGCAAAACCGTTTATCGTCGATAAGAACTTGGGAGCGAACCTAGATCCAGATGAGACCGATTTAACCCGAACCAATTCGGACGGTGAACCGGTGATTGAACTCACTCAGGAACAGAAATATGTCTTCGATAGTAAAGGGTGGGTGTTGATTCCGGGCGTGTTGACCGAAAACGAAGTCAAAGAGATGCGGGAATTCGGTTACCAGTTGCGTAATGACCCAGAATCTATCCCTGAACATGAGCGATCTCCTCTCGGTGGACCGATGCAGAAACTCTCGGACCATCCGCTCGTTGTGGGATTTATGAATGAATTTGTGGCGTATCCGGCGTTGGCAAGCCAAGATTGCTACGGATTTCGTATGGAATCTTGCAGCCTCATGTATCGGACAATCGGTGATACACCATTCGGACCACACAACGGTAATGGACTGTGGCGTTTTCCGGGGGATTCCCATTTCTACCACTGCGTCCCCGGTAGGGCGCATAGCGGGCTAACCCGCGTGGTTTGGGAGTTAAATCCTGTGAAGAAAGGACAGGGTGGCACACTGTTCGTCACTGCGAGCCATAAGGCAGTATACACCGCACCTCCAAGCATTCAGGACCCCGATTCACCTCTTTGGGATACTTATTCCTGTCCTGCCGGCTCTTTGATGTTTTTCACCGAAGCTATTACTCATAGCAGCTCGGCGTGGACAAATACAGAGGACGACCGGCTCGCTATCTTCAGTTGTTACAACACAGTTGACACCAAATGGCACGATTGGGATCCGCACCCGGAACTGCTTGAGTCGATGCCACCAAAGCGTCGCACCCTTTTCCGGCCCGTTCATGCCGCGAACAACCTGATTAATCCGGAGGACGTCTAGACGGCAGTTTAATCTAGCCCATAAAAAAAGGAAGCATCGCATTATAAAAAAGGCCCCGGTATTAGCAGAGATTGCCGATTAATACTGGGGCTTTTTGTTTGAAAAGTCGCAACTGGGAGATCGCTCCTCGATAGATCGGAATGTAAGCACCTACAGTGAGATGTCGGGATTCGGAGATCACTCCTACAGTAAAACAAATGCCCCTAATATCTCATCTAAAAACTTGTATTTCTACTGGAAATACGCTATAATTGTTTTAATGTTGTACCATGATGTTTTATCTGCCCCTACAGCATCGTGGTTCATCGTTCCATAAGTACTGGAACAATACAACAACTTTAGTGTGTAGGAATATATCAGAGCTTGCCAGCCGGAAATCCGGCGACCGGTTTTGGAGGAGAATATTATGGAAAAAGACTTTGCTTTTACAGGTGGACGCCCCGACCCGTTTACGTTTCCAACGGAGGGCTTAATTGAAGCGAGTGAAAAAGCGCTGCGTAAGTTAGGCGGAGATCTTGTGAACTATCCCGGTGAACAAGGCTATCTGGGCTTACGTGAGTTGGCGTCAATGCGTTTTGAACGGCGGGAAGGGGTGCCGTTAGACGTTGATGACATCTCAATCACGTCCGGCTCGATGCAGGCGCTTGAACTTGTTCTAGGCACCTTTATTAACCCCGGAGATACGGTTTTAACCGAAGAGTATACCTACAGCGGTACACTCGGCATCATGCGACACTGCAAAGCGAATATCGTGGGTGTGCCGATGGACTACATCGACGGCATGAACATGGACGCACTTGAGGAAAAGCTGAAAGAACTCAAGGCTCAAAATATAAAGCCAAGTTTCATCTACACCACGTCCAATCACCAAAATCCCACCTCGGCGATCCTGTCGCTAGAACGACGAGAACGGATGTTGGAACTGGCGGAAGAGTATGATACCTTGATTGTTGAAGACGATTGTTATGGCGACATTGACTTTGTGCCGAACCCAACACCCGACGCACTTTACAAACTGGATACATCAAATCGCGTCATTTTAATCGCAACATTCTCGAAGATTCTCGGTTGTGGTCTCCGTCAGGGATATTTCGTCGCAAAATCACCATATAAAGAGATGATTCATGCGAATCGATGGGATGGTGGATGTAGTGCGCTAGCGAGCGCAATCGTAGCAGAGTTCTTCAAAGAACATCTTGATGCACACCTCGCTAAGACAAACGCTGCCGTAGGCGCGAAATGTCGTGCCGTGGTTGGCACACTCCGGGAGGATGTGAGCGACATCTGCACGTGGACTGAGCCACGCGGTGGACTTTTCCTCTGGATCGATTTGCCGGAAACAACGGATATGGACAAGGTCGCAGAAATTGCTGCCCAACACAACGTGGGTTACAGTACCGGTAGCGCATTCCATTATCGAGGCGATCCCGTCAAGAGCATCCGCTTGGCTTACGCCTACACCCATCTTGATTATATAGGCGAAGGTATCGGTTACCTCTGTGATGCAATTCGCGCAGCACAAGTTGACTCGGCTGACATAGCTGCCGATTAACTCTTCTAAAAATCCTTGAAGTTCGCTTGAAAGCTAGCAAACGCTGCATCCGTTGGCTGACATTTCCCTTACGAAGCAAGGGGATGAATAATATTGATGAGCTGATTACACAGTTACAAGATCCGAACCCAGAGGTCCGCAGCGGTGCCGTAAAAGCGTTACAAAAACCGGCGATTTGAAACCCGTTGGACCGCTGATAACAGCACTACAGGACGAGTCTGAATTGGTTCGGGGAGGTGCGCTTCAGGAGTTAAAAAACATCGGTCCGCCCGCGGTTCCACTTTTGATAGTTGCACTGAAAAATCCAGATCGACGGGTTCGTAGGAAAGTCTCCTGCGTGATTGATAATAAATGAATTAGAGCAACTTGATTGGTCAATTTTTCGCCCATTCATGGGAGAGGGAGAACAACAAGTGAAAAACCTTAATCAATGTATCAAGCATTCCTCCCCTATATCAATTTTAGTCATAGCTGCATTTCTTTTCATGGGTTGTGCTGCTTTGGAAAAAGCACAACAGCGCAAACAGGAGCGAACCCGACAGCAGCAACAAGAGCGGTATGTGACATTTGAACGTCCAACCACTGAAATTGAAATGGCAGCGGATGGCTTGACCCTTGAGAGCGAGCATTACACCTTTACCTTTGCCGCGGATCTGCTAACACATCCAGACTATGATGACCCCGACGAGCGTCAGAATGTGGGCAAAGGTGCGCTGCTGTTTATGGAGAGTCTTTACAATTACGTTCATGACATCTTCGGTTTTGAACCGGAGCACCAACTGAAAGTGAACCTCCGGCAGACCCATCACGGCTCTACAAACCTTGCAACGACATCAACTCGCACCCAAACAATCTACCAAAACGGTGAGTGGTTAAAAGTTGTTGAAGGGATCGAAATGGATTTCCCTATTGCAATGTTTAACCAGAGGGATGTTCGAGCGCATGAGTTGACCCACGCGTTCACAAATATCTACCTGTTGCCGACATGGTTTGCAGAAGGCATCGCGGTTCTGGTTCAGGTCGAATATGCGCGGGGCAAGAGTCACCGCCGGCTTGACCTTCACGCAGATTTGGAAACAGATCTTGATGGTCGTAATGCGGTCCAATTCTGGAAGGGGCATCTCAGCGCAGATCAGTTGACTCAGTGGCGGTATAGCTACTCCTACTCAATCGTGGCGGAATTAAAAAATCGGTTTGGCGAGGATTTTTACCCGGCAGTTTTTCAGTTAATGGAGGAAGATCAACTTCATCAAAGGCTGCCCGGTGAAATGGCTACTAGCTTTCTGGTCTACTATCTGAGCCAAGCTGCCGGTCAGGATCTTTTTCCGTTTTTTGAAGAGCTTAAATTCGATATCCGCCATATAACCAGATCGGAAATTATGTCGGCTATTATGCAGGCGAACCAGAAACAACTTGGGAGGTAAAATCAGATGCGATTCCAATCCACCTTTACCTATCTTTTTCTAGCGTTTAGCCTTGTTGCATTTTACGGGTGTACTACCGTTCCGGCTTTCATTGCTGACCAAACATGGAGCGAGAATTACGCACTTATGGAGGGCGTACAAGCCAACGATCCGGCAATTGTTGATGGCGATCTCAAAACGATTGGTCAATCGCAATATGTTGAGCCTTCGTCGGATGTTGTTCAAAGCCACCACGCCTCCTCCGAATCGGTGATACTCCTTCCCATCGCGAAATCCATTCACCGCGTTGTGTTACATTCCTCTAACGTGCAGACATTTGATATATGGGTGGCTGACAATCAAGGCAGATGGGAGCGGATCAAGGAGATCAAAAGCGTTAAGCAGAAGGTCACTGATGTTCGCCTGAACCGCGCTGTGCGTACCACCGGTGTTAAAGTTCGGATTAGTCGGACTTCAGATGATGCAGAACTGCGGCAGAAGAATATCCAACGTGTGCGCGGCTGGCGGATTTACTCCGGGCACGTCCGTGCACCGGCGAAGATCTCTGAAATAGAACTGTACGGCTTCGCCTCCAAGAAGGACGTGGAAGATGTCCAGAACGCGATTACTCAAGAGGAAGCAGACGAGAAGGAACTCGATGAACTGTTGGAATTTTAGGTGGATCTGACAGATATGCCTAGACTGGGGTGGCAGGATTCGGAGATCCCTCCTACGAAAGCAGTGAATTCCTCTAAAATATGCCTCTATTTCTTAACTCTGTTAGTGATCGGTATCAGCGAGCAGTTTTTTTATTTTTTCCTCAATCAGAACCTCGTCACCGGGACCAAAGCCCACGTTACGGTAGCGAATAAGTCCTTCCCTGTCGATATAGTATGTGCACGGGATGCCGCTGACATCATATGCCTGAGACTGGGTCTGTCCGTCTAATAGCACAGTGTATGAGATCTGGGGTTCTGCAAAGTGCTTTACTTTCATATAATCAGTTTCGGTGTTCATACCGATGACCACCAACCCCTGATCTTTATATTTTGTGTAAAGTGCCTCCAGATGTGGGATCTCTACGCGGCAAGGACTGCACCACGTTGCCCAGAAGTTGAGTACGACCGGTTGTCCTCGAAAGTCCGATAGACTGACCTGATTCCCCTTTAGGTCTCGTAGCGTGAAGTCTGGCGCAGGTTTCTCAGTGAGCGCATGCTGATATCTGCGATTTTCTTGATCTGTCGATACACAACCCGTTAAACCAATCATTGGTAGAAACAGGATAGAAACAGCGAGAAAAGATCTTGGGGCTTGACTTATCGGTTTCATCGGTTATTCTCCCCCGGCGGTTCAGTGCATAGTCATGTAGGTTATCACAAGTAATCCTTATCAACATAGTCTATTATACTAGTAGGCTGTAGCTATCTCAAGCCAAATCTATTCGGAACAGAAATCCCATCTATGCGTATTCTGCACACATCAGATTGGCACATCGGGCATCGACTCTATGAACGACGTCGAATCGAGGAGCATGACCAATTCCTCGATTGGCTCCTGACAACAGTCCAAGCACATGCGATCGACGTGCTACTTGTCGCGGGTGATATCTTCGATACCGCGCTACCCTCCTCAGAAGCAACAGATCTCTACTACCGATTCCTCTTTCGCTTATACAGCGAGACACACGCTCACGCTGTCATCACTGCGGGCAACCACGATTCCCCGATGAATTTGGCTGCGCCCCAAGAATTTCTCCGAATGGGACGGATTCACGTAGTTGGGCTTGCATCTGACCCTGAAGAATGTGTTGTCACCCTTCCCTCCGAAAATCCGAGCGTTGCGATCGCGGCAGTTCCCTACCTGTCCGAAAGCGAACTCTCACATATTTCATTTGAGACAGAACCTGAAAGAGCGGAACGTTATCGGGAACGCTTGAAGACATTCTATCGCCAATGTGTTGAACGTATGCCGTCGGAACTTCCCAAGATTTTGATGGGACACCTCTTCGTTCATGGCGGTGAAGAGAGCGGATCTGAGCGAAATATCCAAATCGGCGGGGCAACAGCTATGCGGATTAGTGATTTTCCCGATGATGTGGCTTATGTCGCGCTCGGACATCTGCACCGACCACACGCTATCAGTGGAACACGTTATCCTGTCCAATATGCTGGTTCGCCGCTGCCGCTGCGATTCAATGAAGCTCGTTATCGTAAAAAGGTGTATCTATTGGATATCCCAACCTCCGGTGATGTACAGGTGGAAGATATTGAGATTCCTATTTTCAAGGAACTCCGCACCGTGGCAGGGGACCTCAACGAGGTACTTTCAAGAGCAATGTCGTCAGAATGGGACGGAACATATATTCAGGTACAATTACAAGGCAATCAACCAGCCATCGGTACAAGTGACCGAATTCGAGAGGCATTCTACCAACACGGAGGAGATGTCTTGAGCATTGAGGTTGAACAAGCCGCACAAACGGACCGACAGGAAATACCGATTGAGGATATGCAACAACCAACAGAAATTTTTGAACAGTTTCACAAGGAAAAATTTAATGAATCCCCTGATGAATCAATGATGAAGACGTTCGATGAATTGTTGCGACTCGTCGAGGAGCAAACATGAAACTATGCAAACTGAAACTCAAGAATCTAAACAGTTTCCGCGGAGAGTTTGAACTCGACTTTGAAAAATCGCCGTTAGACGAGGCTTCCCTTGTGGCAATTACTGGTCCCACGGGTGCGGGAAAAACGACATTACTGGATGCGATTTGCGTTGCCTTATACGGCAAAACGCCGCGCTTGGCGGGGACGGGAACCCAGAATCCGATTCATCTACTCAGCCACAGTGAAACCGATTGCCATGCCGAAGTGCATTTTGTGGGAAATGGTGTCCGTTACATGGCTGAATGGAGCCTAAGGCGTAACAGAAGCCCTAAGGGACGGCTGGTTTTTGCTGAAAATGGCGCACTGATTACCGACAGACTATCCTCCCACGGTAGATCTCTTGGTTCTAGCGAAAACACGATCAGCAATGAGATAGAAGCTATTTTGGGACTGGATTTTGATGCGTTTAAGCGATCCGTGGTTTTAGCACAAGGAGAATTTGCAGCATTCTTGAGAGCAACAAACGAAGAAAGAAGGACCATTTTAGAAACTACCGCCGGCGTTGACATCTACAATAGATTGAGAGATGCCTTGAATCAAAAAGTGAGAGAGGTTGAGAGTACACATCAGGAGGTCGTGCAACAACTGAGTAGCATTCCGGAGGTTACTCCTGAACAACTTGCTGACTCGGAAAATCATCTGAGGGATTTGCAACAGCAGGCCGACTCATTAAATGCTAGCAGCCACCGGATCCAAGCTGAAATACAGCGAGAAATGGAACGCGAAAGGTGGTTCTCGGAACTTTACGATGCTAGAGAACGCAGCAAGGAACTCTCCAATCAGCAACCGGAGATAGCCACGCTCGAAGCAGAGTTAGAGCGAGCGACTCGGGCGAACCATATTCGACTTGAAAAGCAGACATTCGACACAGCAAAATCCGAGCTCGGCGATGCTGAGGCAGCACTGCGTCAGGATGAAATCGAGCTTGCTGACGTACAAAGGCGATTTGATGTGAACCGAACCGACTTTGAGGAAGCAAATAGGGTTTATGAGGCTGCATCAATTCAACACAACCAACAGACCAACGATTATAATGCCGCAAGATTAGATGTAATACAAGCGACGACCCGATTTACACGTGCTGAAGAGTCGGAGGAAGACCTACTGGTACTGGCTGAACGAACCGAAAGCCTTTCAACCGAACTAACTGAAGATAATGAGAGATATGCCGCTCTAGAAACAGAGGTTGATACAATAGAAACCTTTTTGGCTGACAACCGACTTCCGCCGGATCGCCAAGAGCACCTTACTTCAGCCAATGCGATTCTTGCCGAACATCGAATAAAACAGCAGCAGCTAACGGAAAGATCAGAAGCACGGGTGGGGAGCACATCAGAAGTCTCAAACTTATCAACAGCGTTGGCACAGTTAGATGGGGAACGAGAAGAACTGGAACGTCAACAGGAGGCATCAGCGGTCTCACTTACGGATGCAGATGCCACATTATCGGCACTACAGGCACAAGGTACTTTAGAGGAATGGGGAACCCGAAGACAACGTGCTGAACAGACGAGGTCCGTTGCGCTGCAATATGAAACAACTCGTGATCAACTGCTTCAAGCAGAGCATGAATTGCAAAGATTTCTTAACCAGATAGCCACGCTAGACACCGAACTTGAAACAGTTGGCAGCCAGTTAGCCCCTCAATTGCAGGTGTGTCAGGAGGCAGACGAAGCTGTGGATAAATGGGAAGCGGAGCGGGAATCTGCCCTTTTGGTAAGTCCTATTAGTCAGCTGCGGCGGCATCTTCGAGCTGGTGAACCGTGTCCGGTATGTGGGGCTACAGAACATCCGTGTGCCGATGATGTAGAATCTGAGGGAGTAGAGAGATTAGAAAAGGCTGAAAACGCTTTAGCAAATGCCAAAGAGGTAGCAAGAACGGCACATGGACGTCGGGAGACTCTGCAACGGGAGGAAATTCGTATTAGCCAGAATAGAAACAACATCACGACACAGGTTGAAGCGTACCGTGAGGAGATACGCCGACTAAGATTTGAGATTCAATCCATTACCATCGAATGGAGGGGGATTTACCCAAATGCTGAGGTTTCATCAGATTGGATTAGCCAGCAGATCCGTGACGCGGATACTGCTATTGAGAACCTTGAAGAAGCCCGCGATTCACAGACGCAGGCGTCACGCCTTTGCCAAGAAATCTCCCAGCAGCTTGATCATTTGGCGCAGAACGTGGGACGAGAAAGGTCGCTGCTGGATGATGCCAAACAGAGTTTACAAACGATCACTGATATTATTGAAGATTTGAACGCGGAAATCACGGATATTGAGGCTCGTTTTTGGGTAATAGTGCCTGATGCTTTTCACGGAATAGGACTAGAGGATGCAGTAGACCAATTTGATGATAAGATCAGGGCTGTGGCAGCGCGTGAGCGAGAACGTGAACAAATGCAGAACGAAAGGGACCAACTCAATGCTGGTATCAGGGAGCGGCAGAGATCTCTTGAAACGGAGCAAGAGCGCCAGAGTAGATTACAGACTGAAATTGAATCCTATCGAAACGAGGGGAACCGCTTTTTGGGTGCTGTTCGTGACAGAACCGGAGGTCTTACGACCATAAATGAAATTGATACGGCTGTTGCAAGATTAGAAGCGGCACTAGAGGAAAATCGTGTCCGACGTAATCAAGCCCAAGAATTATTCCAAGAGAGTCAGACAGCACTCACGGAAGCACAAACCAATCATTCACACCGTCAATCCCGATATGCAGTGTGTTCTCAAAGATTCGAAGAGGCAAGGAACAACTACTTGGAAAGGTTAAACGCATCAGGCTTTGACTCGCCAGAAGCACATGATGACGCATTCCGGGAAGAAGATTGGAGACAGCATGCGGTAGAGACGATTGCAACCTATACCGAAGAACAACGAGGTGTTGAGGATGACATTGCCAGATTGGGGCCCATATTTGAGGAAAATCCATTTGATTCACAGGTATTAGAACAGATTACTAGGCAGGCTGACGAGATTAGAGCGCAGATTCGAGAGGCAGACCGAAACATTGGTGACCAACAGAGAGAAATAAGGGACCTAATAGACGCTCTCTCCCAACGAGAAGCTCTTGCTGCCGAAATTCAGAGATCGGCACACGAATTGGAGCGTTGGCAACGACTACAAAACACTATTCCCGCGAGTAGCTTACGTGACTTCGCGTTGGATATTGTGTTCCAGCAGATGGGGGATTTAGCCAATACACAGCTAGAGCGCCTGACCTCTGGACGTTACCAACTCAAGGTTGAGAGCATCGGAAAACTCACCGTTGTTGATAGATGGAACGCCAATGAGGAACGCCCCGTCGAAACACTCTCTGGTGGTGAGTCGTTCCTGACAAGTCTCACCTTGGCACTTGCACTTTCCGAACTCAGCCGCGGACGTGCCCAGATCCATTCACTCTTCCTCGACGAAGGTTTTGGAACGCTTGATCTCGAGACACTTGATGTTACCATCGCCGCTCTTGAAGGACTACAGACGCGAGGACGAAGCATTTTTCTCATTAGTCACGTTGGGGAATTGACGCGGCGTATCCCGGTCCGAATAGCAGTCGATAGAACGGGAAATGGGAGTTCGCGGGTGCGGGTGCGCGGATAACAGTACAGGAGACTAAACGATGAAACTACTTTCAGTCAATGTTTCACAACCCAAAGAAGTGTCGTATAACGGGAAACGCATCAAAACAGGGATTTTCAAAGAGCCGGTATCCGGTCGGACGATGATGCGGCGATTGAACCTTGATGGCGATGGGCAGGGAGATCTGAGCGTACACGGTGGTATCCACAAGGCGGTCTATGTTTATCCGATTGAGCATTACGACTATTGGAGACGTGAGCTCGGCAGAGATGACTTGACCTGCGGAAAGTTCGGCGAAAACTTAACGGTGGAAGGTATGTTGGAGGAAACGGTTCATATCGGCGACGTTTTCCGGATAGGTGACGCGCTGGTCGAGGTGTCTCAACCACGTGTCCCTTGTTTTAAGTTGGGTATCAAAATGAGGGACCCACAGATTGTGAAACCGTTTTTAGAGAGTGAGCGGGTGGGATTTTATGTGCGTGTATTGGAGGAGGGAGAAGTAGGTGCTGGCGATGCTATCGAGCGGACAAAAGTTGGAGTGGGCCAAATGACAGTGAAAGAAATCGTCCATCTGCGCCATTTCGACAATGCGAATACGGAAGCCGCTGAGAGGGCGGCAAATCTTCCTGCACTGACACCTAGCTGGCGTGACTCGTTTAAGGAAATTTTGAACAAGGCTTAAAGGGACTAATAGGTGATGAAACCACACACCTCTCTAATCATGGCAGTGAGTATCGACGGAAAGATCTCTACCCGTGATGGTGCAGGTCCTCGATTCGCTAGCGAGGCGGATGGGATTCGGCTTAGGGAAGTCCGCAGCCATGCCGATGCAATTCTTGTTGGAGCAGGCACAATCATCGCTGATGATCCAACATTTACTGAACATGGTAAGTACAAAGAACGACGTATCCAACGCGGTCTAGCGCCCAATCCAATCAAAGTCGTTGTGAGTGGCAGCGGGAGCGTTCCTGAAACCGCTCGGATGTTCCAACCCAACGGTGCACCCGCATTGGTTTTTACAACGGAACGCATCCTTGCCACCCGGCTCGCATTGTTGCAACAGGTTGCGGAGGTTCACTGCGTCGGTGAAACTACAGTCAACTTTCGCCGTGTGGTTCAAATTTTGGGAGAGGTGTATCAGGTCAAGCAGTTGCTAGTTGAAGGTGGCGGGCAGGTCAACTTCGACCTATTTCGGGCGGGATTGATCGATGATGTATATCTCACTTTATGCCCAAAAATAATTGGCGGACGAGATGTGACGACGAGTGTTGAGGGAGATGGATTTGATTTCCTTGATATTGTTGACGTGGAGCTACTAGATCGCCGCACGGTAGGTAACGAGATTTTTCTGCACTATCGTGTTCAAAGGGATTGAAATCTGCATTGTGCACGGCAAGTCTACGACTCAGTCTCCGACTCCGATGATTTCGGCTTTTCCTGTTTAACCCGATCTCCTTTTTTTATCTCACCGAACCCCTCAATAATTTGAACCCTCGAAAGTCGATCGCTCTGAACTTCAACAACCTTGATGACCCCCACTAGTTTTGGAATGACTCCAAGCACCTCACCTGTATCTGGATCAATCAGTGACTCAGCCGTGTAAACCTTTAATTCCTGATTGGGCACAACCCCTTTGTCAGAACCGACGTTGATATAGGTATTCTCAGGGTCCTTTGAATCAACGTAAACGATTGATCCTTGTATCACCCTCGCCTGAGAAGAAGGCTGGCCGGGTTTACTCACGTTATCCCGTACCGTTGTTTCAGCACCGGGCAATGCGGGACCAATGTTCTGACGCAACTCTAATACTATCTTATGCAAAACCTCGTCCGTTGCCATACCAAACAGGGTTTTATCGTACTGCTCACTCCCGAATTCAATTTTGTTCAACTCAGAAGGTGCAACAATTGGACGCGGCTTCCTTTTAAGCCCCGGTGACTGTCCGAATTGCAATTCTGTGCCCTGTTCGGTCACGACCGTATCAAGGGGACCAATGTTCAATCCGCCAAGCTGGTGTTGTTTTCTGCCTGTGAGTTTGGGGTTATCAATTTCAGTGCCCAATGTGCCAAAAATTCGCACATCAAGGTGGATAGAAGCGATGTAAAGACTTCCTCTTAACTGTAGCCCACCAATATAACTGGCTGATGCACCTTGATATCCCGCTCCACCTTGTCTTATTAGGCGTCCGGCATTCGCTTTCACGCGCTCTTGGTTGAATTTCCGTATATCGCCGATGATGAGTGCTTCGACCTTAAGTGCTTTTGCTAATTGTGCCCGTTTTTCGGGGTCAGACAGTGCCTTCCTAGATAATCCTAACTCCGCCATTGCATCCAGCATTTCATCTTGGCTGACCGGTTCGTATACCTCTGATTGTACAAGTTTTCTGTTTAGTAATTCCGTAAATCCTTCTTTCAGATGCCATCTTTTATGGTGCTTGCGCCCACCAAAAAGCGGGCTGAAAGGACCTGTGGGAATACAACCGCAGCCTGTTGGATGATCGAAGCGACTGTGATCTTCAAAGTATAGAACAACAACTCGCTTTGGCACGGCGAAGCTGTTAGGTACAAGCAGAATAAGTAGACACAGAACAATCGTAGTGGTAAGGCATGTATTTGCTAGTGCGGGCAGACGATATGAGCATGGGCGTTCAATTTTCATGATAAAGTTGCATCCTTTTGGATATTCTCCTCTATGCTTCATCTTCAGAAAGCAAAGCGTGAAATTTGTGTGGCGAGTTCTTGTTGAGACATCAATAAAGCTACATAAAATGCAGTACGAATCATCACCAAGCGAAATTCACTGGGCGTATTGATCTTGAGCAATTAAGATGCCAGCACTATTTTGCAGTACCTGAAGAAATGGTGCGAGGACAGATTTCTTTGGAAAACGCTTTCTCAAGGTAGCCTCGTATCTGTTTTCGACATGCGCTGTAGTTTCGGAGACTACTTCTACTCACTGAGAGATTGTTGGAACTGTGCTACACCGCTGTTGCAAAAATGACACACTAGGACTTAGGATATACGGACGTTGAGGGGGTAATAACGATGTGTCAATACCTAACTCACCGGATAATCAGCGCGGAATCTTTATTTATCCGACACATGCCCATGCGTGAAATAACACAAGCAAGCGACTCTCAATCTCTACGTGGAGATGCCAACAATGAGCACAGCCGTTGGCATTGCTGTCTCTTGAGCCTTTTTAAACGCCTCACTAATATAGGGGATGTCATCATCGGTTTCAATGGTGTTGTATGGCAATCCCCATGCCTTGAGTGTCGGTTCAAGGAAGGTTGCGGCGGTGTCGACACGAGGTGCATCGGGTTGCATGGTCTGATACCCACGATAGCCGATCAGCGATACCACAGGAATTTCCATATTAAAAACTGTGCCGCGGATAGCGTCTCCAGACTCCAGAAAGCCGGTATTCTGGAGGATAATCACGGGGTGTTTTCCACCAACATATAAGCCAGATGCAATGGCGAATGCTTCGCCTTCACGGCTGACGGTGATGACATCAACTTCGGGGTCTTCGTGGAGTCGCTTGAAGATCTGTGCTGTTCCGTTATCGGGCAAGCCGATCGCATGGCTTATGTTCCATTTTTTCAACTCGTCTACAATCTTCTGTGCGGATGCCACTTGTGTTCCTCCTCAATGAATCAACAAATCTATGTGCTATTTCCGCCCTTCGACGAGCGAATCAACAACCGCTGGCTCGGCAAGTGTTGAGGTATCTCCCAGATCATCAATCTCGCCTTCAGCAATTTTCCGAAGAATACGCCTCATAATTTTGCCGGAGCGAGTTTTAGGGAGTGCAGGCGCAAACTGAATCTTGTCGGGGGTCGCATGGGGACCGATATGCTGGCGTACCACACCCTTGATGCCAGTTTCGATGTCATCCGAGGGAGATACACCGCTCATCAGCGTGACATACGCGTAGATACCCTGTCCCTTAATCTCGTGCGGGTAGCCGACGACGGCTGCTTCAGCGACCGTTTCGTGCTGCCCAATAGCCCCTTCGACTTCGGCTGTACCCAAGCGATGTCCAGAGATATTCAGCACGTCGTCGACACGTCCGGTGATCCAGTAATAACCGTCTTCGTCGCGCAATGTACCGTCTCCGGTCATGTAGTAGCCGGGAAATCGATCGAAATAGGTTTCGCGGAAGCGTTCATGGTTCCCGTAGACAGTTCGCATTATGCCGGGCCACGCAGTTTTCATACACAGGTATCCGCGTGCCGGATTGCCCTCAACCTCTTTTCCTTCTTCATCTAGAATGATAGGTTCAATTCCGAAGAAGGGCAAAGTCGCGGAACCGGGTTTGAGTGGTGTCGCTCCCGGTAGCGGTGTCATCAAAATGCCGCCGGTCTCCGTTTGCCACCATGTATCGACAATTGGGCATCTGCCATCTCCGACGATATTGTAATACCAGAGCCATTCAGGCTCCTTGATCGGTTCACCAACGGTCCCAAGCAGTCTTAGGGTAGATCGGCTATGTTTCGTAACCCAGTCATTGCCCTCCTTCATTAAGGCGCGTAAGGCTGTCGGTGCGGTGTAAAAGAGATTGACTTGGTGCTTGTCGATCACTTGCCAGTAACGCCCGAAATCAGGGTATGTTGGGATGCTTTCAAACATGAGGGTAATCGCGCGGTTTGAAAGGGGACCGTACACAATATAAGAATGTCCGGTGATCCAACCGATGTCGGCTGCACAGAAGTAGATATCCCCTTGATGATAGTCGAACACCATCTCGTGGGTGAATGATGTATAAACGAGATAGCCGCCGGTTGTGTGAAGTACACCTTTTGGCTGTCCTGTTGAACCAGAGGTATACAAGATAAACAGCGGATCTTCGGCGTCCATCTCCTCAGGTGGGCACTCATCGTCGGCGTTTGCCATCGCTTCGTGCCACCAGACATCGCGTGATTCATCAAAATCAACGGGATCGCCGGTGCGGCGGACAACGATAACCCCTGTAATCGAAGGGCATTCCACCACCGCTGCATCGCCATTGGCTTTCATCGGGATGCCGCTGCGGTCCCCACGGAATGCGGTGTCTTGCGTAATTAGCAACTTGCACTGTGAGTCATTGATCCGGTCGCGCAGAGAATCGGCTGAAAACGCACCGAATACAACGGAATGGACAGCACCAATACGCGCACAGGCTAACATCGCAATCGTCAATTCTGGCACCATCTGTAGATAGATACAGACACGGTCACCCTTACGGATACCTTGCGCTTTGAGAACGTTGGCAAAGCGTTTGACCTGCGCCAATAATTCGCTATAGGTGAAGGTCTTGTCCTCGTCGGGACTGTTGCCCTCCCAGATGATTGCGGTCGCATCGCCGTGTCCCGCTTCTACATGTCGATCGAGACAGTTATAACAGGCGTTCAACTTTCCGCCATCAAACCATTTGATGTTGGCGTTCACGAAGTCATATTCTCGGATGGTGTCCCACTTCTTATACCATGTAATGCGTTCAGCGACCTTCGCCCAGAAGCTCTCTGGATCTGCCACTGATTCATCATACATCTTTTGATATTGCTCCATGCTGTTTATGTGCGCATTGGAGATTGGATATTTTGTATTTTCTGGTGGAAATATTTTGGCTGCCATAGAATCCTCCTTAGAAATTTGTTTCGTGTATTATAAGCAAAAATATAAGGTTGTCAATCAAAAACAAGCAATGTTGTTTCACTCCTACTCGTAGACCTCTCTTCGATGCCCAACGGCAAGGATCAGAACAACCAACTGGTCGTCTTCAATTTTGCAAATCAGTCGATAATCCCCGACGCGATAGCACCAGAGCCCAATTCGGTCACCGGTCAAGGCTCTACCAAATCGTCTCGGAGGATCGGCGGTCGCGATTCGTTCCCGCAAGTATTGCAAGATCTGTCGTTGAACTGAACCATCAAGTCGTCGTAATTCTCTTCGGGCACGGTTATCCCACTTAACCTCCCAAGTCAACCTCGTTCTCCAATTCTGCTAAAGTCCACTGTTTTTCCGGTGTTTCAAGCCGTTCAATGGCAATAAAGGTATCCTCCATATCCTCAAGATATCGGAGGATAGCTTCACGTGCATAAAAACTCTTTGTCCGCCCAGTTCTATCCGCTAACAGTTCCAACCGCTCCATAATTTCTGGCGTAAGACGAACAGATAACATCCTTTAGCCCTCCTTTTCTTTTATTGTAATACATGTATTACATATCATAACATACCAAGCCCGTTCACGCAAAGATGTTTTATCTATACTCTCTTCTGAAGTTTTATTATGAATGTCTTAGCTTTTGAAAGATTGGGATCTTTCAATCATTGTTCGCACAAAATTCCTTGAGCGTCCGATCTAAGCGTGTTCCGCCCGGCACATACGCCAAAATCAACCCATCGATCACCTTGGTCTGATCCGCAAAAACACCGGTCATATGTTCCGAGGTCATCCCTTTAGAGAGTAGTAGGTAGAATGTGTCCTTTTTTAGCCCCAGCGTGGTGAAAAGATTGCCCTGCCCTTTCGATATGACGAAATCCGTATCAAGGAGTACATTCGCAAATTCTCCTGTTGCCTGATAGAAATTAGTTCCAGGAGTATTCGACCCTGACGAAATTAAACGCACATTACCAACTGCAATCTGTTCCTGAAGTTTTCGGAAATGCGGATGTGCAGCGAGTTCCCGCAGATCATTGAGCGTCGCATCATTAGTTGCAGGTTCCGCTTTGCCAACAACCGTGATCTGATGTCCACAGTCGGCGAGGGATTGTATGAGCCACAGATCAAAAACCGACTCACCATCGTTATCGATGAGCCAGAGAAGCCGCTTCGGTTCACCTTCGATAACTGCTAATCGAAACCGGTCAAAGCAATCAATCGCCAAGGAGGCATCTATCGCCTCCTGAAATACACGGTCGAAGTAATCGGGAGTTTCTTGGAGTTTTGCCACTATTCTTACACTGCTGTAATCAATTATGTTGCCAGCGATGACCAATTTTAGTCGCTCCAGCCAATCGCAGTCCGAAAATTGGGAGAGTAGGCTAATCGCTATTTGTCTAGCCTTGAGTTTGTCCTCACGGTATGGGTCCGGGTTTCCTGTGCAGAGCGTAACGATTTTGAAGACACTTCCCCAGAGTTCTTCAAAGGTCAAATCCTCAATGACATATGCACCGTTAGCTTTTCGCAACTCCAATAATTCGGTAACAGCATCTATTGCGGCTTGACGTAATGTCGGGTTGCGGGTGGCACGTTCAATCAGTTCGTGCTCTGAATGCGACCTGACATGCTTGCGGATGTTTTCCCAGTCCGGCAACCAACGCTTTTCATCTAGAGTGAATACGCCAGGGTTATAGCCCGGTAGGACCAGCTGATCCAAGACAGTTTGAGAAATCTGGGTTGAAGCGTATGATGTACTGCGTATTGGCTGCCTGACGGGTCTGGCGGGAACGCCTAATTGTCTGTTTCTTGTGGAGAGTTCTGCTGGAAGTACTATTGCCCTTGCAGCAACGGATTTAAGGTGTGTCGAATCCCCGACTTTCACACAGTCAAATTGACTGTTTTCGATACAGCTGCCGACAGCTAAACCATTAATCGGCGCGGCAACTTCGGTTGAAAGCGGGTTGGATTGAAAAACTGTGTCCGTTGCGGTCACGCCTTTTAAGCCAACGCGGTCGCCAACGATGGTATTTCCTATCAACACAACATTTTCGAGACGACAGTAGTTCCCAATCTGTACCCCATCGCCGAGATGCACACGTCCCAGAAGGTAGCAGCCGTGACCGATTTCAACATCGTCATTTGCCAGTGTAATTTGTGCTGCTGGGTCAACTCGAATTCTTTTTTGGACCAGTTTTTTCTTGGTCTCCGCAAACAGGTGTTCCTCGCCGTTGAGGACGTTTGACCAACGGTTGATGCCGGAGATAACCTCGCCTTGATGGATGTATGCGTTGGTCTTCAAGTCGTCTTCGTAGCAGTGCCGGATGAGATCGGCATGGTGAAGTTCAGATTTATCGCCGTGGGGTTGTAGACGATCGATCCGGGCAACTGCAGCCTCACGGCTGATTAGGGTGATGCCGGTGTTGGTGTAGGCTTTTCCAAGCTCCCAGTGCTGCCGCATCGTCTCTTTTTCCCCATCGGTCATGTCGTACCACTCTTTTGTGCCTGTGAACTTACCTTGATCGTCAAAGAATAATCCGCCTTTATCAACTACGGTGTCAGGAATTTTGCCACAGAGGGTAACAGCCGCACCGACAGTAAAGTGTGAGAGGAGCGTGCCGACAAAGATGGCTTGGTTCAGGAACGGTTCGTCGCCGAAAGCCACGCCGATACATTCTGCATCGGATTCGGTGATCGCGGATAACCCGACTCGCAGCGCAGCACCTGTGCCGTAAGGGTGTTCGGGTTGCACGCACAGGATGGCATCTGGCCCGAACAGTCGATCTGTTTCTTCGGGATTGAGTGCGGAAGGAGGGATAACACCACTTGAAGGGATATCCGTTTTCGCCACGCGGGCAGCCATTTGGGCGTTGACAACGATGATATGTGAGCGGCTTCCCGGCAGGTAGCTTCGAGACAGTTGGAGGGTATTCTTCTCGCCGAACCACAGGTCTAAGTTTTTGTTCAGACGACTGGACGGATCAATGCGGGTTCCTTTGCCGGCTGCTAAGATGACCCATTGCGGGTCAATTTGGCGGGGAAGCTGCTCTGAATCTTGGTAAGTCTGATCCAATCGATCGCCGATTTGATCCGAGACAGCGTAAAGAAATCGCCGGATCAGTTTTTCAGCTTCTGCCGTGTCTGACATGCCGATTGCTTCAGAAAGGTTGCAGCGTAGAATGGTTTCGATTGTTTGGCGAAGATTGTCAAGGTTGCTATTCATCCAAGAAGTTCTATTTGATTTCGTGTGAAGGAACAAAAATGTGGGGAGTAAACGCTGGTTTAATGGGAGAGGTCGGTGAACGCTTATAAAGCAGAGCACCGACCAACGAAAGAAGATAAAAATGCAAGTTTTCAGTTGTTAATCTACAAATACGATTAGCGAATCGGGTTTGCAGATAAGGCGGCGGGGTTGTCTTTCGACACATTCCCGCCGCACTGCGCTAATACATCAGAAGAAGTATGACGCGTTTCACAGCTTACTCACTCAGATGGAAGATAGCCATCTTCGTCTCAGTCATCTCCTCCACAGCGTACTTTGGTCCCTCTTTGCCCATGCCGCTCTCTTTCAAGCCGCCATAGGGCATGAGGTCTGCCCGCCACTGCGTTCCCCAGTTCACCATCAGGTTACCGGAGTCAACTTCACGCACGAACCGCATCGCCCAGTCGATATTTTCGGTAAAGATTGCCGCGCTCAACCCGTAGTTCGTGTCATTGGCAAGGGCAATGGCATCGTCAATGTTTGACACCTTCGACACACCGACAACTGGTCCGAAGATTTCGTCGTATGAGATTTTCATCTCTGGCTTAACGTCAGCAACGAGTGTCGGAGCGTAAATCTGACCGTTTCTTTCACCACCCGTGAGGAGTTCAGCACCACCACTGACCGCTTCATCAACCCACTCGCTAACGCGAATAGCGTCATCTTCACGAATCATCGGTCCCATCTTGGTTGGTGCCTCAAGGGGATCTCCTGTTGAGATATCTTCAACGGTGGATTTGAAAGCATCGAGAAAATCGCCGTAGATACCTTCGTGGGCAATGACCCTTTGCGTTGAGATACAGACCTGCCCTGCGTTAGAGTAGCCGGAGGCTGCCGCAGCTGCGGCGACCTTCTCTGGATCTGCGTCTGGCATGACAATCAGCGGAGAGTTCGATCCGAGTTCCATCGTTACGCGCTTGAGCCCAGCGGTGTGGCAGATACGCTCCCCAATATCACGGCTGCCGGTGAAGGTAATCTTCCGAACACGCCGATCAGCACAAAGACCATCGCCAATCACGCTGCCCGATCCGGTCAAACATTGGATTGCTTCCGGCGGTGTGCCTGCTTCAAGGAAAAGCTCAACGAGCTTCAGGGCTGATAGCGGTGTATCTGTGGCTGGTTTAACGATAATTGCGTTTCCTGCCGCGAGTGCGGGCCCCACTTTGTGACAAACGAGGTGCAGCGGGAAGTTAAATGGGCTAATCCCGACCACGATACCACAGGGAACTCGTACCGTGAAACCTAATTTCCCCTTCACGCCGGGGCCACCTTCGAGGGGGATAACTTCCCCGTAGAGCCGCTTGGCTTCCTCTGCGGAGAGCGCGATAATCTCGGCCGCGCGACCCGCCTCTATCGTTGCCTCTGCGAGGATTTTTCCTTCTTCCAACGTGATGATTCGAGCGAGTTCATCGACACGCTCCGCCATCATCTCGGAGACCTTGTGAATGATTTCGTATCGCTCATAACCGGTCATTTTCGCCATGATCTCGGCACCGCGTTCGGCGGTCTTGAGCGCGGTTTCGACATCATCGTGATCCCCTCTGGGAATGGTGTCAACAACAGAACCGTCATAGGGGTTCAAGACTTCAATTTTCTGCGGCTTGTCAACCCATTCGCCGCCGATGTGCATTTTCATTGATATCGACCTCCATTGATATTAATTGATAAATTGTCAGTTAAAAGATTTGTAAGTTCATCAGATTCAAGATACCATCTCTCATGGAAATTGTCAATCGGAAATTTGTCGTTCCAGCGGGATTTTCACTTGACCCATCTGGCAAAGTTAAGGTAAAGTATAACATATTTTTAATCCGAATAACACATCTGACTTGAGGAAGCGTGTATGAAAGATCTGGGCTGCAGCACAATTTTATACGGAGGGTTTAGTTTAGAGCAAGCACTCGAAGGCATTGCAAAAGCTGGATATAAGGCGATTGAACTCTGTGCTCGTCCCGGGATGGCACCCCATCTGGAAATTGGCAAGCCGGTGTCTTACTATGAGGGGATTAAAGCGCAAGTCGCTTCGTACGGTTTGGCAATTGAATCAATAGCGGGAACCGGCGGGATTGGGATGGATAGCCTTGAATTTGATGCGGTGATTGAAGCTGCTCAACAGATTGGTGCACCTGCAATCGCCGAAGGAACAGGCGGAAGATCTGATGATGAAGCGAGTTTCAAACAGGTGGTTGAGCTAGTTAGTGTGACAGCTGCTCGCACCTCACAGGCTGGTATCAAACTGAGTTTGAAGCCGCATGTCAATAATGCGGTGTATTCAACCGAAACGGCGTTACGTTTTATGCGGGAGGTTGATCGTGAGTGGGTGGGGATTAACTTTGATGCAAGTCACATTTGGCGGACAGCAGCTGCCGAGGATCCGACCGAATCACTCCAGCAACTGAAAGACTACATTGCAACCTTGCGTATCCGTGACAACCGCGAGAGTCGTGAGGGACCTATAGGTCCTGTTGAGACACAGATCCCCGGCAAAGGAGGTATCGACCTTTCTGCCCTTGCTGCCGCTATGAACACAATTGATCATGTGCCTCATGTAACGCTGGAGATTGTTGGCACACATGGTGGGACAGATACGCCGCTTGCTGAAGTCCAGCGGGTTGTCGAAGAATCGATAGCGTATCTGAAACCGCTGTTCGTGGCATAGGGGTTTGTCCAGAATACTCAAAGGGCGTAAAATGGCTGAACTAAAAAAGGATGTAACCTTAAAACACATTAGAGAAATTGCCGATCAGATTGTGGAGCACTCCCGCCCTCAGAAGATAATTCTGTTTGGCTCTTATGCTTACGGTACGGCAACGGTGGATAGCGATGTGGATCTTCTGGTTATGATGGATACAGAAGAAAAGCCTCTTCATGTTGCAGCTCGAATTGCCGCAGCTGTTGACCATCCCTTTCCTTTGGACATTATCGTATTCACACCCTCTGACTGGGCTGCTTCTCTGAAACGCAAGGGAATCTTTGCTACAGAGGTCATGACGAAAGGGATTGTTTTGTATGAAGCCTGAAACGCAGGAGTGGATTGATAAGGGTGAAGGCGATAGGAAGGTTGCACGACGGGAGATTCAAACCGCCGATCCCGTTTGGAATGTGGTGTGCTTTCTTGCTCAACAGTGTGCAGAGAAATATCTGAAGGGATTTTTAGAGGAGCACAACATCGTTTTTCAGAAAACTCATGATCTTCTAGTCCTGCTCAATTCAAGTAGAGGATTGCTTTCAGAATTGGATTCACTGAAACCACAATTGGCACACCTTAGCATTTTCGGCATTGCAACTCGTTATCCAGGAACGCAGGCAGATGAGGAAGCCGCTGAAGATGCTATGCAAACAACAGAGGTAGTGCGAACAGTGGTGAGAACGAAGTTAGGTCTTTCGGACATCTGATCGTTGAACCCATTTATCATAAGCTGCTTATCAAAAGCGTTTTCAATTTCACCCATTTCAGTCAATTCTTACGGAGATATAACAATGCGTTTAAGCGATGCACAGATTTATCAATATGAAGAAACTGGTTTCCTTGTGGTGCCGGGACTTTTTGATACGGCAACGGCACAGCAGATGATCCAGCACTACATGAAACGCCGTGCTGAGGGACCAAAACCGGGAGATAGTGGAGGTACAACAGACCACCTAGAGGATTCAAATCACCAGTATCCTCGAATGATTAATATGCACAATTGGGATGCGTTGACCGAGGAATGGGCGATGCAGGAGACGATGTTAGCACTTGTCGAACAGTTGATCGCTGATCAGCCCGTGCTTCGGCAGACGATGCTATATTTTAAGCCCCCGGGAGGCAGGGGGCAGGCACTCCATCAGGATGAGCAATATATCACCACTGAACCGTTGATTGGTGTGTGGATTGCATTGGACAAATCGGACAAATCCGTTGGGCAGATGGTGGTTGTTCCCGGCTCACATAAACGTGGACTTTTGCAGGTGGAGGCTGCAAATACGGCAATTTCGTTCACTGATGTACAGTCGGTGATGCCGAAAGGCGTTGAAGAGTTTTATGTTGACATGGAGCCGGGGGACGCACTGTTTTTTGATGGTAAAACCATCCACGGCTCGTACATGAACGAAACGCACGATCGCTGGCGACGGAGTTTCATCTGCCACTATATTGGTGAACATGCGAAGGATTTTGAACCGCCACAGGGCAAACATGTATCGCATTTGAGGCGCGATGCGTAAAAACCCCGTTCTTTAGAATTTATAACTATTACCTTGGAGAAGATAAGTGAACGTACACGAATATCAAGCAAAACAGATTCTAGAAGCGCACGGGGTCAACGTTCAGCGCGGTGAAGTAGCATCAACCGCCGATGAGGCGGAAGCGATCGCTCGCGAACTGGACTGCCCACTGTATATTGTGAAGGCACAGATCCACGCGGGTGGACGGGGCAAAGGTGGTGGCGTTAAACTGGCGAAAAACCCTGAAGAGGTTAAGGAATATGCTGACGCAATCCTCGGTATGCAGCTAGTGACTCCTCAGACCGGATCTGAGGGAAAGCTAGTCCGCAAGGTGTTGGTGGCTGAAGCCAGCGATATCGAGAGAGAGCTTTACCTCGGCATGGTGATTGATCGCACTGACTCACGACTTGTCATAATGGGTAGTGAGGAGGGCGGCGTAGACATCGAAGAGGTCGCCGCGACCCGTCCCGAAAAGATTCTCAAGCAAACCATCGATCCAGCGATTGGATTGCCTGCCTTTCAGGCGCGGAAACTTGCCTACGACTTGAACATCCCGCGCGAATTGGTCAACAAGGCTGCCGATTTGATGATTGGCTTATATAAGGCCTTTGTCGATTCTGACTGCTCGCTCGCTGAGATTAATCCACTCGCTATCACGAAAACCGATGAGGGGCAGGATATCGTTGCCCTCGATGCCAAACTCAACTTCGATGATAACGCGCTTTGGCAGCATGAGGAGATTAGTGCAATGCGCGATCCGCACGAAGAGGAGGCCCGTGAACTCGAAGCGGGAGAATCGGGCTTGAGCTATATCAGCCTTGACGGAAATATCGGGTGCATGGTCAACGGAGCGGGACTGGCGATGGCAACGATGGATCTCATCCAGCTGCACGGCGGTGAACCTGCAAATTTCCTTGATGTCGGCGGGGGCGCGACGACTGAGACCGTTACGCACGCTTTTCGTCTGATTCTTGCAGATCAAAAGGTGCAGGCGGTCCTTGTCAACATCTTCGGTGGTATCATGCAGTGTGATGTGATTGCGAACGGGGTTATTGAGGCGGTTAAACAGGTGGATTTGACAGTTCCGTTGGTTGTACGCTTGGAAGGGACAAATGTGGAGCTAGGGAAGCAGATTCTCGCGGATTCCGGTTTGAATCTAATCGCTGCTGATGGGCTTTCAGAAGCGGCGAAGAAAGCGGTACAAGCGGTAGCACAATGACCCCATCAGTTTTTGATGGGAGGATGTATGACAAATAAGCTCGGACTACACGATTTAGATGTTGGAAGCGAGCGGGTTTTAGTGCGTGTCGATTTCAATGTACCGATGGTTGGGAAACGCATCGCCGATAATACACGCATCCGTGCAGCCCTACCGACGATTTTGGAGCTTATCCGGGGTGGTGCAAAAATTATCTTGATTACGCATCTTGGACGCCCCAAAGGCTTCGATCCCAATTTATCCACGGAACCGCTTGCGGTAGCACTCAGCAAACTGTTGGGTCAACGGGTCAAGCATATCGTCGATTGCATTGGGGTAGAGGTTGAAGGGGTGGTTTCCGAACTCCGTGAGGGTGATGTGCTGCTGCTCGAAAACATCCGCTTCTACGAAGAAGAAACAAAAAATGATCCGGAATTTGCCAAAACATTTGCATCGATCGCTGACCTCTATATCAATGATGCTTTTGGTGCAGCACATCGCGCCCACGCCTCAACCGAAGGGGTAACGCGCTATTTCGATCAGTGCGCTGCGGGTTTGTTGATGGAAAAGGAAATTAAGTATCTCAGCAAGGTGCTTCACGATCCGGAGCGTCCCTGTGTTGGGATCCTGGGGGGAGCGAAAATTTCGGACAAAATCGGCGTAATTGAGAATCTGATCGACAAGGTTGGTCAGCTCATCATTGGCGGCGGCATGGCGTATACCTTCCTCAAAGCAAAAGGGCTATCGGTTGGGAATTCAATTGTGGAACTCGATAAACTTGATTTAGCTGGCACCCTGCTGCAAAAAGCGTCGGATCGGAATGTGACCATCCATCTCCCAGAAGACCATGTCATCGGTAGGGCGTTTGATCCGAATACTGAATTTCAAGTCATCTCTAGTCAAGGCATCCCCGATGGTTGGAGTGGTTTCGATATTGGGAGCGAAACCGTCGCAAAATTTGGTGAAATTATTGATACGGCGAAAACAATCATCTGGAATGGACCGTTGGGTGTGTATGAGTTTGAACGGTTTGCAAAAGGCACGCTTGAGATTGCGAGGAGAGTTGCTGAATCGGAAGCGGTTAGCATCATCGGCGGCGGGGACTGTGTTGCTGCGGTGCACCAAGCAGGTGTCGCAGATCGGATATCACATATCTCCACCGGCGGCGGCGCATCGTTGGAATTTCTTGAAGGAAAACGGTTGCCCGGGATTGAAGCTTTGACGGATAAGGTCGGAGAATAAAGTCCTGTTTTTCACATAGGTTTAAAATTTACTAACAAGAAGGAGCCTAAAATGAGAAACGATTGGAGATGTTTAATTCTTATCAGATGCGGCTGCCTGCTGGCACTACTGTGCCTATTCGGGTGTCCCGACAGTAATCCTACGAAAGATATCGCTGACGACATATTGAAGCCTATTGATGATCCGGATTTTTTAAGCGTTGCTTCAGCTAACACAAAATTTGGCTTCAAGCTACTTCACGATCTCCGAGAACGAGAGCCCGGGCCGAATATTTTCATTTCTCCGTTGAGTATATCAATTGCACTGACCATGACTTATAATGGTGCTGTCGGAGAAACAGAGCGCGCTATGGCAGAAGTGCTAGAGATAGATGAGTTAGCCCTCCCAATTATTAACGAATCCAACGAAGCATTACGAAATAACCTTGAGGATCCTGGGCCTAAAGTTGAAATCTCGATTGCAAACTCGCTTTGGTCCCGTCAGGGGACTGAATTCAACCCCGATTTTTTAGAGCGAAATCGGATGTTTTTTGAAGCGGAAACTACCTCTCTCGATTTTACCAACCCGCAAGCGATAAAAATCATCAACGGCTGGGTTAACGAAAATACGAATGGCAAAATTGAGGAAATTGTTTACGAGATTAGACCGGGAACAGTGCTTTTCTTGATTAACGCTATCTATTTCAAAGGCAGCTGGCAGGATGAGTTTGATACGTCTCAGACGCGGCCGGGCATTTTTCATCTATCAGATGGGAGAGAAAAGCAGGTAGAGATGATGAGTCGAACGGGGCAGTACCCATACTTCCGCGGTGAGCATTTTGAAGCAGCGGGCCTACCGTATGGCGATGGGCGGTTGAGCATGTATATTTTCCTGCCTGCCTTCGACTCCAACCTCAATGAATTTCTGGAGGGCTTGAACGCTGAACGCTGGGAGCGTTGGATAGCACAGTTTCACAAGGAAACACTCGATATGATGCTACCTCGCTTCAAACTGGAATACGAAGTGAAACTCAACGACACACTCAAAGCATTAGGGATGGAAATTGCTTTCGATGGCGGTGCCGATTTTAGCGGCATGGGGCCATCAGGCCTTTTTATCAGTGAGGTTCGGCATAAAACCTTCGTAGAAGTGAACGAAGAGGGGACCGAAGCTGCCGCTGTTACTGCTGTCACAGTAAAGGAGTCTGCCAAACCAGTTTTTCGAGTAGATCGTCCCTTCTTTTTCGCTATTTATGATGCCAAAACGCAGACCATACTGTTCATGGGAATCGTCAGGGAACCGGTGTAGTTTGCAGATAACTCAACCGCACATGGAATAATGGAGAAATGATGGCTACTGAACCTTTGCCAAGACTAGATTCTGATACCGAAATTCGGAAGCATTTATTGACCTATTGTAGGCTTAATCCCGGAGAGGTTTGGGAAGATCCCGTGCACGGGCATAGAATCGGGGTATTGGATGTAACCTGTCCTGATGCAGTATTGAAAATGATGGGGGGCAAAAAGGCGAAGGTAGCGGTGAACGATCCACCCTATAATGTAAGTGTCGGGAACAAAACGACCCAAAATCTGAATAAGTTAAATTTAGTTGAGTATATGGAGTTTTCTCGCCATTGGGTGGAGAACACGATTGAGATATTGGATGAAAACTCGCATTTCTACGCATGGCTGGGGGCAGATCAGAAGGACCATTTTCAACCTCTGCCCGATTTCATGGTCATGATGAGGGAATTTGAGGGCTTACAGGCGAGAAGTTTCATCACGATGCGGAATCAGAGGGGATATGGCACTCAGAAAAATTGGATGGCGGTAAGACAGGAGCTGCTTTACTATACAAAGGGCAACCCCGACTTTGCAGTTGTCTACACCGATATACCTAAAATTTTACGAGGCTATTATAAAACGGTGGATGGGAAACGAGTGGAGAACTTGGAACGGAGCCGATCGGAGACTATCAGGCCCGGTAATGTGTGGGTTGATATTCAGCAGGTTTTTTATCGGATGGAGGAGAACGTGCCCGGTGCTTATGCCCAAAAACCGCTTAAGGCAGTTGAACGGATAATCGCAGCTTGCAGCCATGAAGGAGATTTGGTTGTGGACTTCTTTTCGCACTCAGGGACAACGTTGATAGGATGCGAAAGGTTGGGGCGTGTGTGCTATACATCTGACATTGACCCCATATTCGCTGAAATTACAATTAGGAGATTAGAGCATTTTCGTAAGAGACACCGAACTGGTTTTCAATTTGATAACCCTTTCAGGGAACTAGAAGCCACTAGTGAAGCAATAAGAACTAAACAAGAAGATCAACTGACAATCTTCTAGCCTTACGCCGAGGAGCAATCTATGGAAAAACTTCAGAAAGAATTAGATCATCTTATTGATAGACTCGAAGATTCCTCACAGTTCAGAAGCGAATTGGATAGTTTAATATCGGTTTTTCCTTTCTCAGAATATGAATACATAATCTCAACTCTCCTAGGAAAACATAGACTGGAGTATGAGGAATACCTAGACCTGAGAAGCTCTTACATGGACAGAAACCTCTACTTATACATTTTTGAGATCTCTGCCCCACGGGGATTTGGTGATAGGTGGGCATTTGGGCATTTGAAACAGTTAGTACCGGAATTCCAGAAACCTAAAGGCATTGACCCATATTACTCCAATGAATACGATCTGCTCTTGGAATGGCAAACTGAATTAATAAAAATAGAAGTCAAGGCATCAAGGGCTGTTGATTCGGAAAGACCTAATGAACCACTGTATATAAAAGCACTGTTGTCAGATTCTGAACGCCCCTTTGACATGAACTTCCAACAACTCAAACCTAAATGTGCAGATGTATTTATATGGATAGCTGTTTGGCGAGATGAAATTAGGTATTGGGTACTCGCTTCCCAAGAAGTCGAAAATAATAGGTATTTCTCCAAAGGTCAACACAGAGGAAATATAGGGGAAGGGCAGCTTCACTTAAATCACGACAATATCGGGGATTTTGAAGAATATGAGGTTGGATCGACGACAATAAAAGAAGCAACCATAGCAGCCTATATCAGACAGAAGAAATACTCTACCAATTAAAAAGGAGCAAATCTGGAAATGAGAGACAAAATCACACCCCGCAGTGAGGACTATTCAGAGTGGTACACCGAAGTAATTCGGGAGGCGGAATTGGCGGATTACGCCCCGGTGCGTGGATGTATGGTCATTCGACCCTACGGCTACGAACTTTGGGAGAATGTAAAAGCAGGGCTGGATCGCCGCTTCAAGGAAACGGGACATGAAAACGCCTATTTTCCGCTCTTTGTACCGATGAGTTTCATCGAGAAGGAAGCGCAGCACGTCGAAGGTTTCGCGCCAGAATTAGCGGTTGTTACACACGGCGGTGGCAAAAAATTAGAAGATCCACTCGTAGTGCGTCCCACTTCAGAAACGGTCATCGGATACATGTACAGCCAGTGGATTCAGTCCTACCGCGATCTGCCGGTGCTAATTAACCAATGGGCAAATGTTGTACGCTGGGAGTTACGCACCCGCCTGTTTCTCCGCACGATGGAGTTTCTCTGGCAGGAAGGACACACCGCTCATGCCACTGCGGAGGAAGCACAGGAAGAAACGTTGCGAATGTTAGATGTGTACGCCGACTTCGCTGTAAACGATGCTGCCATACCGGTTATTCCCGGTCGTAAGAGCGACAGCGAAAAGTTTCCCGGTGCGGATGCTTCTTACAGCATTGAAGCCATGATGGGAGATTGCCGTGCATTGCAGTCAGGCACATCGCATAACCTCGGACAGAACTTCGCCAAAGCCTTCGACATTCAGTATCAGGACGGAAATGGGACGCAGCAGTACTGTTGGACGACTAGTTGGGGGGTGAGCACACGAATGGTTGGCGCAATCATTATGGCGCACGGCGACGACCAAGGGCTGGTATTGCCGCCGCGCTTGGCACCGACTCAGGTGGTGGTCGTACCAATATACCGAAAGGACGACGAGCGAAGCACGGTCATGGAGGCGATAGAAAAGATTGAAGCCATGTTAGGATCGGATGTGCGGCTGAAGGTAGATGAGCGCGACGAATATTCTCCCGGCTGGAAGTTCAACGAATGGGAGTTGAAGGGAGTGCCGTTACGGATAGAGATTGGGCCCAGAGATATTGCAAAGGAGCAGGTAGTGGTTGCTCGTCGTGATGTACCGGGCCGAGATGGCAAGTCATTTATCCCATTGGCGGGATTAGCCGATGCCGTCCCAGATATGCTTGAGGACATCCAGAATAGCCTACTGGCTCGCGCCACAGAATTCCGTGACGCAAATATATCGGAGCCGTCTGACTACGATTCGTTCCAGGAAGCAGTCGCAGAAGGCTTCGCCCGTGCTTGGTGGTGTGGGGATGTTGCATGTGAGGATAAGGTTAAAGACGATACCAAAGCGACGACACGCTGCATTCCTTCGGATCAGCCCGGTGGGAGTGGAGCGTGTATTGTGTGCGGTAAACAAGCCGAGGAGATCACTATCTTTGCGCGGGCGTATTGAGATCATGTGAAACGTGAGGCATGCAACGTGAAAACCGTGATAATTCACTGGTTCATTAGTTCATCAGTTTATTTAATCCCAACGGGATAAGCAATATGCCTACTACTAGCCGCTTGAGCTATTTTATGCGTCGAGCAGCATTCCTACGCATTTTTCTTACCTGTACCAGCTTTGTCTATTGGCTGCTAGGGTGTTGGCAAACATTAGCCAGCGAACTGCCAACAGCGACTTTGGAAGGGGTTGCCGGGGACACTAGCGGTGAGGTACTTCATCTTTATACGGCTCTCGACACCAATGAGGCAAAGATCTATATCCGTGCTTTTGAGGAAGATACCGGTATTCAGGTGCGATGGGTACGTCTGTCGGCAGGAGAGGTGCTGGTGCGAATCAGAAGCGAGCACCCCAATCCACAGGTCGCGCTCTGGTTTGGCGGACCATCGCCGGAATTTATTGTCGCTAAGCGTGAAGGGCTGCTTGCTCCTTATGCCCCGCGTATCAATTTTGAGCCACCTCCCGGCACATTCGACGAAGCACACTACTGGACCGGCTTCTACTTCGGTGCGATCGGCTTTGCGTCTAACACGGAGATTTTGGCACACAAAGGGATTCCACCACCCACCTCGTGGTACGACCTACTAAAACCTGAACTCAAAGGTGAGATCAGTGTAGCTTATGCCTATACATCGGGCACCGCTAACACATTGCTGGCTGCGATTGTACAGATGATGGGTGAGGAGGCTGGTTTCGATTATATTGCACGGTTAGACCGAAATGTCCATCATTATAACAGGTCCGGATCGGCGTGCGTGACACAGGTGGGTTTCGGTGAAGTTGGCGTTGGGATTGCCTTTTCGCACGATATTGTCAAGAAGGGGCCTGCGAAGGGATATCCGGTTGTGTTGAGTTTTCCGAAGGAGGGGACAGGGTTCGAGATCGGTGCGATGGCACTTGTTAAAGATGGACCTAATCAAGCCGCAGCAAAGCGATTCATGGATTGGGCACTTTCAGTCCGCGCACAGAACTTGATGCAGAAGTGGTTTCGGACTCCTTTGAATCCAAACGCCGAAGTCGCTCAAGGGGCGGTCACCGCTGATAAGGTGAAGCTGATTGAATTTGATTCTAGCTGGGCGGCAAAGCACCGACAGAGATTGGTCGAACGGTGGCGCGAAGTTACAGCACAATGAAGCAAGGGAATGCTCAAGTAAGAGATCGTACACCCGAAATGGAGTTTTTAGCCCCCATCGGCAGCATTACTTCACGCCCCTCCTTCTTCTTAACTCTTTCCAGCTGTGTTTTGTATGGACCAACAAATTTAACATAGAATTTCCGGGTTGCGATGAAATTCACTCTGAAGGATTGAACTACCAAAACGAACAAATAGAATGGAAGGTGCTACAGACAGGGCAGCTATAGTGGAACAACAGTGGCGGGGTATCTTACGACTCGCTGCGGAAGAAACCAGACCTCCATAGATTTCATTTCAGGAGGTGTCGCAACAGTGGAAGTCGGAATGAACATCAAAATAATCGTCGGCATCATTGTTATTCTTGCCCTCGGATTCATCGCTGGATTTATCACGTTTGAAGTGTTGACGCTCCAATCATCTGACATAGAGGGCGAAAAACAGATCGTCAAGCCAGATGCGCGGCGAATCACTACACCTCATTTTGTCAAGCATGCACCTAGGAGAGTAAAAGGAGCCCAACGAGAACATACAATTATCGAGTCGCTTGAGACGGAGACCTCTCCTGTTCCGGAAAGCGTACCGACTGCTCAGAGTAGCGATGATGAAATAAAGGACTTTGCTGCTTGGCTTTCGTTATCGCTTGAGCGGGAGGACACCGTTGAAGAAACGGAACAGGAAGATTTCGATACAGAAGATGATAGGGAGGATGGTCAGACTGACCACGATCGAGAAAGATCCCGGATAGAATCAGTTATCTGGGAACAGTGGAAAAGCGGGCTCGAAAATTACAATATTGAACGCTATATGTCCGCGATATGGGAAGACGAATTCTTCTATATCAGTGACCTAGGCACACCCCATAATCCTGACGATGATATAGTGTTTCGGGGTGGCTATGAAGAACGCGAAGGAACATTAAATGTGTTCAATAACAATGAGCGCATTGATTTGAATCTCTCTCAGCATGGAGATATCGAGTTCTTGAATGAGACGATAGCTATGGTTGACTTTGACTACGAAATGATATTCCTTCAACGGAACTCGGGAGAATTCTCCTATCCATCAGGACGCATGATTTTCATTCTGGAACGTCGAAAGGATGAATGGCGCATTCTTGAATGGTATGACAAAGCAACACCACATTGAACGAAAAAGCAGATAGAAAACGCTCATAATTTGAGTCAGAATTATGTGAGCGATAAGGAATCTACATATGTCCAGACCGATTAGCGTTGATGAAGTTGCATCATTTCCGTGCGCTGGCGTTGACGAATGTGACCTCTCGGCAGATGGTCTGCGAATTGCGTACACACATCAGGGGCAAATCTATATCACTGATCTGGAGACATTGAACACATCCGAATCTTTCATAGGTAGAAGTCCTAAGTGGTCCCCTAGCCAGCCGGATGTCCTTGCTTTCCTGAAACCAGAGAGTTCGGGGTGTGGATAAGGTATATCGATGGAACCGAGCAGCAGTTAGGCAAGAACACGCAAGACATCAGCTTTATTCAATGGTCTTTTGATGGTCAGTTTATCGCCCTCATTATCAATCGCGATCTAGAGATACAAGACGAAGACAATGAGGGAGAAATCGTCATTGTCCGCCCGCCACCCCTCACCACCGTGAGTGAAATTGTCATTCTTCATGTGGATACGGACCAAGTCAGCCACATTGCGGAGTCAAACGTGGGTGAATCCTACGAAGGGTTGGCGTGGCATCCAGATGGCAATTGGCTGACCGTTCATTCAGCTATAGAAAGCCAGCACCAAAGCGATACGGATTGGTGTCTTTTTGACATTGATTGGAGATCTGGGAATAGAAAAGACAGAATTGGTCCCGGTAAGAATGAGATGACCCTGCCTGCATGGTCTCCATGCGGAAATTTTTTAGCATTGGGATATTCCCCATATAGCTATATTCATCCCGTCCGTAATCTGTGCGCCATTATGGAAAGGGATTCCAAGCAGGTACAGATATTAAGCGACGAATACTTTATCAATTTTGTCTGCTGGGGAGATAACGGTCAGAAAATATACTGTAGCGGCTTAAAAGGCATCAACCGTCATGTTTTCTGTGTTGATATCAGGTCAGGAAAAAAAGAGGTAGTAGTAGAACGGACAGGGTGGACTTATCTTTCGGGGATAAGTCGGGACGGGAGAACGCTTTTGACAGTTTTTCGAGGGTTGTTGTCTCTACCGGATGTTCGTGTAATCTCTCTCGATTCTGGGCAGGAAAGGGTTGTCACGCAATTCACCGACCAACTCGCCAATTATGAATTGGGTGATGCCTCGGTTGTCGAATGGAAATCCTACGACGGTCTCATAATTCAAGGCTCTGTTGTTACACCAGTGGGCAAGTCAATGAGCCCAGAGCACCCCACTATCGTCGATGTGCATGGAGGGCCCACTGAAGGCGGTGCAGCAATCTTCTACCGTGAGTGGCATTGGTTAGCAGCCAACGGGTTTCAGATATTCGCACCTGATATGCGTGGGAGCCAGCAGTATCAGTGGTGCGAACCCCCAACGCAAGAACCTGACTATAAAGATGTTATGAGAGGGATAGACTGGTTGGCATCTCAACAGATGTGTGACAAGGCGAAGATGGGGGTACATGGCTATAGCTATGGTGCGATACTCGGGGCTTATGCCATTGGGAAATCAACGCTCTTTCGGGCTGCGGTATTGCTGGGTGGGCTTTATGACTATCGCCTGACTTGTCAATATGGTAGCCAGACTCGGTGGAATGCAATTTCCGCCCAAGAGACAGGAGGGGCGCCATGGGAAGTTCCACATATCTACCAAGAACTATCTCCGATCAGTTACGTTGCCAATGTTCAAACTCCTGTGCTAATTCTTGAAGGGGAACATGATACTCCCCACGAAGCCGAACTGTATACTACATATCTAAGGGCACTTGGTAAAGACGTTACTTATGTCCTTTACAAGGGAGAAGGTCACAGTCTCAGCAAAGCCTCGCATAGAAAAGACCGCTGGGAACGGACGTTGCGTTGGTTCCGCAAGTATCTTAGCGAATCAAATTGACCTTTCCTTCTTTTTAGGTAAAGAGGTCTGCCACACGGCAACGAAACCCCTCAACCGCCGGTTCGCCGGTTAAAGTGTCGTCAATTGTCAAGAGATTGATGTCCGTGGGTGAACGGTAGACGGTCACCGTTTGAGAGAAGGGTTCAATCGCCCAAACCAGTTGCGTGCCGGCGTCAAGATACTCAAAGGCTTTTTCGTGCACGGCTTTCATCGCGTCCGTCTCCGACACAACTTCAATGGCTAAATCGGGAGGAATGGAGAAATTCTGCCACAGGTCATTGGGAATACGTTCCGAAGCGACAAATGCAACGTCCGGTTTCCTGGCTCTATCTCCCACAGTGAATACTGTTTCAGCTGTATATAATTTCCCTAACTGATGCTCCTTTACATAGTTACCCAATAAAATCAATATCTCTGCTGCGATATCCCCATGAATAATCTTCGCTGCTGCCATCGGAATTAATTTCCCCTCCACGAATTCGTAGGATTCATAATCTCCTTCTAGAAATTCCGCCAGTGTCGAGGGGTGCTCAATGGCTTGGATTTCCATGGTGCCTCCTTCGCTAGGTAAGGGTGTTACTGAACCGAATAGTCTTCTGAAGCTATCGACGATAACCCGCCAATTCCTCTAGACGGCGGATGCGTTCGTCCATTGGTGGATGGGTGCTGAAAAGACCCGCTATCCCACCGCGTAACGGATTCACAATGAAGAGATGCGAAGTGGCCGCATTTGCTCGCATCGGATGCCTTTCGACGCCACGCTCAAGTCGACGCAGAGCATTTGCCAATGCCATTGGATCGCCACAGATTTCTGCGCCGCCACGATCTGCGGCGTATTCACGGGAACGGGAGATCGCAAACTGAATAATCATTGCAGCAATCGGGGCAACGATAATCAGAAACAGCCAACCGATGATTCCACCGCCATCTTCGTCGTCATTTCCACCAAAACCACCGAATAACGCCGCCCACTGTGCCATGTTCGCAATCATCATAATTGCGCCGGCGATTGTCGCAACAATGCTGCTAATCAGAATATCACGATGCCTGATATGCGCCAGCTCATGTCCAATTACCCCTGCCAATTCATCTCGCGATAAGAGTCGCATAATCCCATCTGTCGCCGCAACCGCTGCGTGGCTTGGATTTCTGCCGGTAGCAAACGCATTTGGCATATCGGTTGGAATTGTGTAGACCTGCGGCATCGGCAGACCTGATTTTTCGGTCTGTTGTTTGACAATCTGATATAACTCACTGTTGGGACTGACTTCCTGCGCTCTATACATCGACAGGACGATCTTATCGCTGAACCAGTAAGAGCCAAAGTTCATGATTGCTGCCAAGATTAGGGCAATTGCCATTCCAATCTCGCCCCCTAATATGTTGCCAATGAACATCAGCAGGGCTGTCAACGCAATCAGGAGTATTCCAGTTTTGAAGATATTCATTTTGAGTGACCTCCTTAGATCAATTTAACTGTGTATTAGGTATCACGGGCAGTTTACTCATCTTGTCTGTTAAAATTAATTTATTTGACGATGAATTAATCTTCTATCTCCCGCGATTTTTCACTTAGATACACCAAAATTCAGATTCTGTTTATAGAGTATAAACTGTTATCGTTAGACGTGCAATCGGCTTTTTAAGTGTAGATATTCTTTTCAAATTTGCTTTGTATCCTGTGGAATAAAGGCAGCAATAGAAAATCTGAAGTTGAATAGTATGCTTGCACAACAAATAATTCTGTCCATCACCACTATGTACTGCCATCGGAAATTAGGGCCACTGCCTAAACCAAGATTGTGATACAATATCAATCTAATTGAAAGGAGTTTTCCGATGGCAAAACGGCGAAGATTCACCCCTGAATTTAAGGCAGAAGTCGTTATTGAAGCACTTAGTGGTCAAAGTTCGCAAGCGGAACTGTGTCGCAAACACAACCTCAGTGCTGACCAACTGTCAAAGTGGAAACACCAGTTGGTTGACAACGCGGCGACGTTGTTTGAATCCCCTGACAAGCACTCTAACGACTCTACCCAGCGGATTGCCCAACTCGAACAACTGGTCGGGCGGTTGACTATAGCGTTAGACATCCAAAAAAAAGCCTCGACCTGGCTCAATTGAGTCGGTCTCAAAAGCAACAGATGGTAGAGGCGTTGCAGCCCGAATACTCGGTTCGACAGATTTGTGATGCCATCGGCTTGCATCGGAGCAGTCTCTATTATCAACCGAAAACGGACCCTTTTGAACAACCGCTACGGACTGAGATAGAGAAACTGTCTGCCCGGTATCCAACCTATGGCTACAGGCGTATCACCCAGTTGCTGAAGCGTCTGGGATATGACGTTGGCTCCACCCGGGTCGCCCGATTGATGAAGGAACAAAATCTTTCGGTCGCCATCAAGCGGGCGTGTCAAACGACCCAATCGGTTGCGGGGTTAGGTCAATGGGTCAATCGGATTGAGAACCTTGACATCTGTCGGCGCAATCAGGTGTGGGTCGGCGATATTACCTATGTCCGGCTCAAGGGACAATTCATCTATGTTGCGGTGTTAATGGATGTGTTCACCCGCGTCGTCAGAGGCTGGCAGATAAGCCGACACCTGACACAACCGCTCACATTGAGACCGCTGCAACAGGCATTAAGCCAAAGCGTTCCAGAGATTCACCATAGCGACCAAGGCATTCAGTATCTTTCAAAAGCGTATATTTCCACGCTCACCGAGCATGGGATTGAGATTTCGTTAGCCCATAGCGGACGCCCTTGGGACAACGGATATGCCGAAAGATTCATACGAACCCTCAAGGAGGAAGAGGTCTATCTCAATGAATACGACAATATTATCGATGCCAGAGCCAGAATTGAGCATTTTATTTTACAGGTGTATAACCACAAAAGACCTCATTCAGCGTTAGGCTATTTAACGCCCGTTGAATTTGATAAACAACTCTTGGTTTAACTTGCACCATTTATGGCCCTAATTAACGGGGGCAGTACACTATCTAGGAGGATGCAGAGGATTTCATTGAGAATTCTTTGCAATCCAATAAAGCGTTATGATAACATAATGCGCTTTTCGATACGACTGATTTTTCCTAACGGATATGTCCAACCACAACTAGGGAGATTAGGATGAAAGAAATCAGGATTCGTAATCCGCAGGCAGCAGCAAAAGCGTTGCTTGAGATGGATACGAAGCAAGCCTCCATCCAGTTCCAACAGTATACCACAGATGACCAGCTGGCAATCATTGAGACGGTTTCTGATGCGAAAAGCCGCGAGGAACTGTATTACCTCGTTCCTGATTGCACGGAACTGGTTCAACGGAGTCCAACTGAGAATGTGATGCAGATGGCACTCACCCATCTTGGAACCGGACAATCTGCCGGGATTCTATCCGCAGCGTCCTCCGAGCAGCTTGCAGACATTGTCGATCTGATTGCCTACCAAAATGCCAAGTTGGATGACACGCGATTTGAAGCCTGGCTGATGGAGATGTTACACGCAGGAGAAGAGGTCTTTGAAAGCATGTTGCGGTCCATTGACCCGCAACTGCTCGGCGAATTTTTCTGGGATCGGCTAGAACTGGTAACTACAAAATCCAATGTAATTCCTTATCCCGCGTTTCTGGTAGAGGAAGCCCTCGTGAGTCCAGAAGATCTAAGTTGCGACACAGAAGATACCGAACTGCTAATTGAAATGCTCTACGCCGCGGATGGCAATCTCTTCCAATCCCTCATGGAGTATATATTCCTCGAAGATTCAACCGCAATAGATGGTTACGCTAGGGAAATCAAAGCGCGGACAACGCGAGAAGCAGCCAAAGCCCGAATCGAGGAGCGAGATCGAGAAAAAGGTGTCACGGAAGAAGATTTGGAGAAGTTGGTAGATCTTGACAATCCGCAACTCGACGGGGATCAATCACCCAAAAGGTCTGCCAAAGATGGTCCCACTGAAGATGATTTAGAGAAGTTAGTTGACCTTGACAACCCACAGTTAGACGAGTAAGCAGATAGGCAAACGACGCCACACACCATGGAAAACACAAACTCCCTTATCGAATATGACCCACGCCTGTTCCTGTTCAGGGCATTGTCTGAGCTTGGGGAACTGGAGGAGGTCCCAATCGAGCGGATTGACGAACTCAATCGCCAGATCGTTGCTATAATGAACAAACGCTCAGTTATGGAACCGGTTGACATCTCTAAGCTATCCGAACTGCGAGGGGTGGCAAGGGATGTCGTTCTTCGACTCAACCTCGGACTTGAGCATGGAAGCAAGCTCGACCTTATCCGAGCGAGACACCTGTTAGTTCATAACGATATGATCCGGTTTTATCAGATCGGTAACACATTGATGACTAAATTGAAGCGCGATGCGGAATCCCTGCGACAACGTGCACGATTGGCCATCGCCGAGTCAGGCATGGTACAGGTCGGCGGACATCCTGAAGCTGTGACGGAAATGTCGCTATTGAGCCAAATTGAAGAAGATTTTCTATCAGCGGTGATAGATGAGCATCTGATTATAGGTGAAGTTGCCGCTGCCATCAAATCCAAGAATGAAAGAGGACAACCAATTGAACAGCTCAGTCAGTTTGAAATTGCCGATGGGATGTTGAAAAATCTAGACCTCCGATTGGATTATCTCCAGACCCTTCCCCTTTATCTTATAGTAAAGGAGAAAGATTTTCGATATGTGGAGAGCATGGGATGGTCAGAAAATCTCGCTGGGAAAATTACGTGCGGTATGATGGTCAATCTGGCAATCGAGAGCGGGAAGCATTTCTGCGTAACGCTTGATAACGTTCGCAGATTTTGCGAAGAGTGTGTTACGGTAGATGAAGTTTCTGAACCAGTTGAGGAGAAGCTGCTTGCGTGGTTGATCGAATATTTGGAAACCCATCAGGCAACGGAAGCGGCAATTGATTACGCTTACGATTACTGGATGTATTGGCTTAATCAGTTAGGTAGATATTTGCAAGAGCCGGTAACCGACTACAATACACTACACGATTGGTTCATTCTTTAACAGGAAAGGTTAGCCAATCTGCCCGCTTGGTGAGGGCATTTATCCTATTATGCACAAAACGTGAAACGTGAGTAGGAATCCTTCACGTTTCACGTTATTGGTTCACTTAAACGGTAACGTTGCATGTATCAAAGGCGGATTGCATTGCAGCAAGTGGATCGCCTTTCGGTACAAACTCGTGTCCGACGTAGAGATCATAGTCTGTTTCCGCGATTGCACGCATGACAGGCGGATAGTAGATTTCCTGCTCATCGTCGAGATCTTTGCGTCCCGGATTTCCTGCCGTGTGGAAATGACCGATGTAATCAATGCTCTCCTGAATCGTCCGGACGAGATCCCCTTCCATAATCTGCATGTGATAGATGTCATAGAGTAGCTGGACGCGCGGTGAGTTGACAGCTTTGCACACCTCTACACCCCAGGGAGTACGATCACACTGATAGTCGGGGTGGTTTACCTTGCTGTTGAGCAGTTCAATGCAGAGGTTAACACCTTTATCTTCGGCTGCCTTGGCGACACGCAAGAGACCTTCGACGGTATTATCCCGCCCCTCCTCCTCTGATTTCCCCTCTCGGTTGCCTGAAAAGCAGATGAGACCGGGGATGTCATTGGCGGCAGCAACTTCGAGATTTTCCAGAATCTCCCCCTCAATGCGATCATGATTTTCGCGCTTGTTGAGACCATCGGGAAGGGACTGATGTCCCACGATAATTGCCACGCGCATCCCATTTTCACGCACGAGAGGCCAATATTCTGGCGGTGCCATTTCTACGGATTTATAACCGATTCTTGCCGCCTCGCGGATGACCTGTTCAGGGGAAGCATCGTCCCGCGTGAAACAGCCGTAACAAATTGATTGATTAATTGAACCCATTCTTTTCTCCTTTTGTGTTCCCAACTACAGTCGAGAACAGATCTTATGGCTCACAAGTCCCCTCTTATAGATCTACCGCTTTACCCGTTTCAAACGATGTGCTTGCCGCCATCATGATTCGGAGCGTCTTCAACGCATCGCTGTAGGGTGAAAGGATCTTCGATGAATCGCCAGTTTTCACCGCATCGATAAACACCCGGTCTCGGTCTTGACCATCATCTTCGGGCAGTGATTCCTCCTCACCTTTCCTATTAATGGTGTTAGGTCCGCCAACAGTTACCACCAAACCGCGACAGAAGACCTCCAGTTGCACCCGATTCCAACCGTCCATCGCACAACAGGACGCAATATTGGCGATTGCACCACTCTCGAACTCAATGTTGACCATGCTGAGGTCATCGACATCGTACTGAGGCACATCTGTCATACTTCCACTGGTCGCAACGCCGTGCACCGCCTTGGCATCTCCGAGCAGAAAACGTGCTAGATCGAAGATATGCGTTGTCTGTTCGACATGCTGCCCGCCGGACTGGGCGCGGATTCTCCACCAGAGCGTGCCGGGCAATCCACCCAGCCAGTATCCTAGTGCACCGAGCACCGGCGATTCCTTTTCGAGTAACGACTTTGCATGTTGGGCATTGCCACCATAACGCCAGTGGTATCCAACACTGGTGATAACACCGCTCCGCCGGACATCTTCATCGATGATAACCGCTTGCTCTAGGTCCGCGGCGATAGGCTTCTCAATGAACATCGGGATCCCTTGTTCACATGCGATTCGTTCCTGTTCACCGTGTGCAAAGGGCGGAGTGCAGATATAAACAGCATTGAGGTCTTCCTTGTCGTACATCTCGCGGAAGTCTGTGTAGACGTTACCCCCAAAGTCCTCCGCAGATCCTTGTGCGCGTTCTTCCGAGACATCGCACATGGCGGTAAATTCTATATCGTCGAAGGTTTGCAGGTTTCTCATGTGAGCTCCTGCCATACCACCTGTCCCAATAAAACCGAGTTTTACTTTCATAGTTTCTCCTCAAAGAAAGGAATCTGTGATAGACAATTTTTCAGTTCATATAAAAAAGTACGAGGTAGGGAAGTTTGTCCCCTATTTTTCACAGTTTATCAAAAAACGCTCTTTGTATCAACCAGATTTTTTTGTTTTCCCTTGAGTTTGGCTTGTTCAACGCCATGCTAACTTTAGAATTCAATCTAATATCAAACGCATCGAGAAAAAAGGTGAAAGTAATTGGGAGTAGCCTGATTCCAGTGTACTTTAAGTGATAGCCAGATCCACTTGATAGCTGTGTACACTGTATCAACGCTATCATACCAAGGAGATTCGGACAACTTGATCGATAAGCTCCGACTTGATAACACAAGAGGCTTGCACAGAAGTTGAAGGTCCTAGCTATCAGCGTTTTAATGTTAGACTTTTGACCTTGAATATGCTAAAATATGTGGAGATGTATCATTCACGTATTAGGACTAGTCAATAGATGTTAGAATCTGATGAAAACAACCAAAATCGAGAAGCAAAGCGACAGAATATAGGCAGAAAGATCTGGACATCAATGTTAGATGCCGATTTGAATGCCAAGTATTGGCGGTATATTGGAAAAAGACAGTTCAAGAAGAATAGGCGGTTGAAAATTGTTTTGGCTAGTGTGTCCATATCTACAATCGCCTTTTCAGATTTTATAAATAGTTACTTAAAGGTTCCATGGCAAGTTATAGTTGCTGTCGCAGCGGTTATAGCATACATACTCCCCCTTTTAAACTGGGAATAAAATTTAAAAGATCTTTCAACTCTAACAAGGCTTTACACAGAACTTCAATATGAATTTGAGGACTTATGGGCTGATATTGAGGCAAACGACGAAAATTTAGATTTACACACCATAGAAGAAGGATACAACCGTGTACGTCAAAAGCAAAAGAATGTACTTTTGGTTCTTCAGTCGTTTGGTCTTCCAGATGATGAGGATTTAATAGAAGCATGTTACCGCGAAGTACTCTCTAGAGGTCTAGATGAGAATCAAAGTTAAAAGGGAGGTAGACATGAGCGGCGAAAGACGTTCCTCAGCCTCAAAAACAAGGGAGACTAGAACCAACGCTTATAGGAGCCGTGTCGAGAAAAATCAAGTAAAAGCTCGTAACCCATGGCCAGATCCGTTTGTCTCACGCAAGCACACCCAAGTTGAACGAGCCCATAAGCACGAGAAAGTCGTAAGGTCCAGCGGCGACCACAGCCGACTATCAAGGCCGAAAAGTGATCGTCAAGATAAGAGACAGAAGTGATTGACACGAACCAACTACAGAAGTAGGTAAGGCGTACAATTTGAAAAAGGGGCAACCTCTTATGGTTGCCCCTTTTTTATTTGGTATTTGAGTGAGAGGGGAGGGAATCAACTCCTACTAGCCCATCAATTTTCCGAGGGAGGCTCTGGATAGTTCGTATAAGGGGTTCCAATAGATACCTAGCAGGAGGGTCGGAACAACAAAAGCTAGGAGCAGGACGAGACTGCCGGGCGAAAAAGAGAGCGATTCGGTGTCATCGGAGGTTTCAAGGAACATCGCTTTGACGATCCGTACATAGTAGTAAAGTGCCACAACACTGTTGAGCAAGCCGATAATTGCTAACCAGTAGAGTTTCTCTTTGATGACAGCGGCAAAAAGAATCCATTTCCCTGCGAAGCCTGCAAGGGGCGGTAGCCCGGTCAAGGAAAAGAGGAAGATCGCCATTGACACTGCAATGAGCGGCGCGCGGGAAACCAGGCCCCGGTAGCCGTCAATTGTTTCACTGCCGACCTCGTTTGCAATGAGGATAACAACAAAAAATGCTCCCAGATTCATAAACAGATAGATAATTAGGTAGATCAGGATCGCCTGAAGTCCTTCGCTTGTCAGCAAAACCCCTCCCATGAGCAGGAAGCCACCGTGCGAGATACTTGAGTAGGCGAGGAGTCGTTTGACGTTTTGCTGCGGGAGCGCGGCCAGGTTACCGACAGTCATGGTTAAGGCGGAGACGACTGCCAACATTAGTGACCAATCAATTGAGGCATCTGCCGATTTGAGACCCGAATAGAATAGGCGAATAAATAGGGCGAATCCAGCCGACTTAGATGCAACAGATAGGAACGCTGTGATTGGAATTGGGGCACCCTCGTAGACATCGGGAGACCACATGTGGAAGGGCACAGAGGCAATTTTGTAGCCGACACCCGCAAGGATAAACGTGATTGACAGCAGGACAGCCAACGGATAGACATCGCCTTGACTGAACATCTCACCAAGTCGGCTGCTAATTAGCACGATATCCCCTGTACCGGTCATTCCAAACAGGAGAGAGATACCAAATAACATCGTTCCTGATGATATCGCACCAAAGGTAATATACTTGAACGCTGCTTCACTGGAACGTGGGCTATGTGTTAGGAATCCAGCGAGGATGTAGGAGGTCAAGCTGACCGTTTCGAGCGAGAGGTAAATCATCAGGAGATGGGTTGACGATGCCATCAGATACATGCCCAGCGTTACTGCGAGCAGCAGCGCGTAGTATTCCCCCTTTGTCTCCGGATCGAGTTCAGCAGAACGCACCGAAAATAGAATGGTTGCGACGGTAGCAACCGAGATAATAATTTTGAAGAACATGGCGAAACTATCAAGTCGAACCATGCCGAGGAACAGGGATCGGTCTTCGGATCCGATCACGATTGCCGTGATTACCGCCACTACAAGTCCGACAAGCGAGAGATAGGCAGCACCGTCGCCACCTCTTTTTTTCGATGCCAGATCATATAAGATAACGATCACCGCAAAGGCAACTAAAACGATTTCTGGTATAAAGTAAGGAATACTTGCAATGTTTGGCAATGAACTCTCCCTTTATGGTACAAGCGGCAATATGCTGACAGCTTCCCTAAACATATCAATGGCGATTGAGGGCCAAATGCCCAGTACAATCGTAAGGATGCCTAACGGAACCAATGTTGCGATTTCGCGTCCATTGATTTCGGTGATGCTTTCGTATTTCGGATTCAACTCACCCAAAAAGACGCGCTGTAATGTCCAGAGGAAGTAAGCCGCACCGACGACAATACCGGCGGTTGAAAGGATTGTCAGCACTTTGAATTTGCTGTATGCGCCAAGCAGAGACAACGCCTCTCCGACGAAACCGCTGAGTCCCGGCAGTCCCAAGGATGCCATAAACGCCAGTGTCGTTATGCCGGTGTATATCGGCATTTTGCTGCCGAGTCCACCGAAACCGTTGATTTCGCGGTGGTGTGCTCGGTCATAGACAACGCCGACCAAGAGGAACAGCATTGCGCTGATTACGCCGTGGTTGAACATCTGAAGGATAGCACCGGTTAATCCGCTCTCGTTTCGCGCTGCAAGCCCTATCAGGACAAATCCCATGTGGCCAATACTGGAATAGGCAACAAGTTTTTTAAAGTCGGTTTGTGCCAATGCACAGAGTGAACCGTAAACGATGTTGATAAAACCGAGGATTGCCAACGAATTGCCCCACGTGCCTTTACCGTTGCAGAAGAAGTCCATCCCTAGAGGCAGCATCGCAAAGTTGATGCGAACCAACCCATACGTTCCCATCTTCAAAAGGATTCCTGCAAGGATGACGCTAATTGCGGTCGGTGCTTCCACGTGAGCGTCAGGTAACCATGTATGGAACGGGAAGATAGGTACTTTAACCGCAAAGCCGATGAAGAAACCGAGAAACGCCCATATCTGGAATGTGGGATCTGCAAGCGCGTGGCCCGGGGTCTTGGCAAGTTCAATCAGTGTCGGAATATCGAAGGTGCCTCCCTTGAGATAGACAGCAATCATGGCGATAAGCATCAACACACTGCCGAAGAGTGTATACAGGAAGAACTTAATTGCTGCATACTCGCGCCTCTCTCCGCCCCATATCCCGATTAGGAAGTACATCGGGAGCAGTGTGACCTCAAAAAAGACGTAGAATAGGAACATATCTAGCGCGCAGAAGAAACCGATCATCCCTGTTTCTAAGAGCAGAAACAGTGCAAGGTACGCTTTGATTCCTTTGTCGATTTTCCACGATGCGAGAACACATATCGGACCCAATAGTGCTGTCAAAAGCACCAGTGTAACGCTGAGTCCATCAATCCCGACGTGGTAGCGGATATTGAATGCCTTAATCCACATCACGTCTTCTTCATACTGATGCCCTGACATGGATCGGTCATAATCTATAAAAAGGAACACTGCAATCAGTAGTGGGATCAGTGTGACAATAAAGGTCACACGCTTGGCGAGTTCCTCCTGTTCTCGCCGAATAGCAAACAGAACCACAAGCATCCCTAGCAGGGGGATAAAAATCATCAACGATAACATCCAGTGAAATCCTCCTCGTTAAAAGCGTCCGTAGGTAGCGTAGATTTGAAAGCCGCTCCTACTATTTATGGCGTGATACACCAAATTTTTCATGTTTTACGTCAGATCTGATTTGTTCTTTGAAGATAGTTTAATATCCCTTCGGAAAGGGCTGTTTTATCAAGTTCATCAAAAGCAACTATGGTATGATGTGCTAGATTAATGATCGCCTGCCCGCGTTGCAGGTTGAATTCAATCGTAAGTTCATAATCAGCTTCTTGTCGGTGAGTTGAGGCTTTTCAGTGCTACACTGAAATCTCTGGCCGCGGGAATTTCAGCGTTAAAGAATGCCATTTGAATCTTGGCATGTCCCCGATCTCTGTAATCTGGAAACTGGTTACTGCTTTTCCACCATGCCAGTACATGGTGATATACAGCATAATAGGATCGGCTAATGGCAGAGCGAATATCTGCTTCGGTTGGGACATCTCCTGCCATGAGCCGCGTTGCTGTATCTAGGAAATCAAGATGATTCATTTGATGAATCTGTGAAAGGGGATGATATAGAAAGCCCCCGGCACATCCCTCATGGCTTTGATGAATTGCTCTTCGGCCTCAAGTACCTCCTCAATAGTCATATCTGTTTTGGTCACAAATTTTATGCTTGCTTCCTCTGGCTCATCATCACGATAAGGCGGGTGGAAATCAATCTCAATCGTTTCCGCTGCTGGGAAGAACTTGTGTGCGTAATGGTAACCGACAGCAACCGCCTCATACAGATTATGCGTTTTGCAGAATTTTTGTAACGCCGGATCATCAATCGGCGGAAGTGGAAATGCCATGATTTTCACCTCACTTTTGGCTGAAAGATAACCTAGAATAAAGCACGGAAAATCAGAATTAACAACACAACACCGCCCAAGACCGCTAGCAGATAATTTTGGATCATGCCTGTCTGAACTCGTCTGACCCTGCCGCCGACTGACCAGGTAACTCGGGCGACTAAATTGACCAGTCCATCAACAAAGGTATTATCGAACCACCCTGCGACTCGGGCGCACCCTGCCTGCACAGCGACACCGACCCCATTGACAATTCCATCGATGAAACGTAGGTCAAAAAATCCAAGTACTTTTGAACCGGCGACGGTAAGTGCGACGAGCACACCGTCGTAAAATTCATCAAAATAGTATTTATTCCAGAGCAGCGTGTAAATTGGTCGCAGTCTTGCTGCAACAGCTTCAGCAGAGAACTTTTTCCAGTAATAGAAAAGCGCGGATAACCCGATGCCGATAATGACAATAACAAACGATAGCGGCACTACGATATTATGCGCCTTATCGTGGTCTGGGTTATGGTGTGCTGCTGCATCGTCGTGATGTGCATCTTCTGCGGCGTGTGCATCGGAAAGCCCTAGCTGTGCATGTAGAACACCTTGACTTGAATTGTGCAGTGCATGTTTCGGCGCGTGGATGTGGGGCTGTTCCGGTTGCTTCACATATTTTTCAAATGACCATTTGTTGACGATTGGAAAACTGAGAACCGCTAAAATAATTAGTGGAATCGCCATCTTCAGGGGCGATTCGTGTGCACCGTCATACATCTCTTGATTGCGCGGTTCCCCAGTAAAGGTCATAAAAATGAGGCGGAACATATAAAATGCAGTGATAACAGCTGCGAGTGCTGCCATAGCAAAGAGAATATAGTGATGAACCGAATTCCAAGAGATTGCTCGGTAGAGCACCTCGACGAGGACTGCGTCTTTACTCCAGAAACCTGAGAAGATATACGGCACACCAGCGATTGACAGCGTCGCAATCAACATTGTCACAAAGGTGATGGGCATCTTGTGTCTTAGCCCTCCCATGTGACGCATATCCTGTGCGGGATCAATGCCGAAGCTATCGAATGCTGCATCGTGATTGTGGGTATGTGCGTGGTCGTCGTCGTGCGCGTGGTCATGATCGTGGTCGTGCGCATGGTGAGCGGCGTGGAAGGCGTGGATGACGCTGCCGGATCCGAGGAACAGTAGTGCCTTGAAAAAGGCGTGCGTTGTGAGGTGGAAAAGCCCTGCGATATAACTCCCCGCCCCAATCGCCAACATCATATATCCCAACTGGCTGATAGTCGAATAGGCAAGGACTCGCTTGATGTCGAATCGAACAATGGCAATTGTTGCTGCGACTAACGCCGTGATCCCCCCGACATACGCAATGACCAACGATGAATCCGCGGTGAGGATTGGGAACATTCGTGCGGTCAGATAAACCCCTGCGGCGACCATCGTTGCAGCGTGGATTAAGGCACTGACGGGTGTGGGACCTTCCATCGCATCAGGAAGCCATGTATGCAAGGGAATTTGCGCCGACTTGCCAATCGCACCGCAGAAGATTAGCACCCCGGCAATCGATAACCACGTCATATCACCTGCGGTCAGGTTACTGGCAAGTGCAAAGATACCTTCATCGCCGTAGAGCGATAACGTGCGGAATTTGGCGAAAAGCATCATCATGCCGATGAACATCCCGACATCTCCGACGCGGGTTGTCATAAACGCTTTTTTGCACGCATTCGCTGGGGCATCTTGTTCAAACCAAAATCCGATGAGTAGATACGAGCAGACACCGACAAGTTCCCAACCGATATAGATACCGAGTAGGTTGTCAGAAACAACCAAGAAGAGCATCGAGAAAGAGAACAACGATAGGAAGGCAAAGAAGCGAGGGTAGCGGGGATCGCCGTGCATGTATCCGATTGAAAAGATATGCACGAGGCTGCTGACAATCGTGACCACAAGGAGCATGACAGCGGTTACACTGTCAAACAGGAAACCCATTGAAAAGTTGACCGAACCCAGCGGGAGCCATGTGAGTGAGTGTATCTCTGCGCCATCGTGTGAAAATTTACCCGGATCATTGATGACGTTTGTAAACAGTAGGACAGAGCAGACAAACGCCACAATCATTGCTGCGGTCGAAACCAGATCTTGACGGCGGTAATTACGTCCGGTCAGCGACAGCAGACCGAAGAACCCAAATGCTGCGAGGGGGGCAAGTAAAATGATGCTAATGAGAGGTACAACAGGCATATAATAATCTCCTAATGGAGTTACTTACTCTATTTCTGAAATAATATGATTGGGATCACGGGGGCGTAATCTTTCTGTGGTACAATCTACAAGGAGATCTAGATCTTCGAGGACAATTGCTCCGATGAGTGCCGAATCTCGATCAGGCTCAACACTTGCGCGAAAAGTTGCTTCACGTCCCAGCAGTTCTACTAGTACATCAGTCACTAGCTTCCGTGTGGCTATGCGTCCATCAGCATAACGAACTTGTATCTCATCAACTTCGCGCACACCCAGCTCCGTTGCCACATGTTCGGGGATTACCAGTCGTACCGCTCCTGTATCCACCACACCCCGAATTTCGGTTTGACGTACCTGATCGGGCGCGAGAAGACCACGATGTACAAGCACAGCATCAGCACTATTTGCTAACTTGAGTTCTACGGCAAAACGCCCCATTTTGTTATCTCCTGACAACTAGTAGTTTGCAACTGTTGATACGCCCATCCGTTAGAGACCGAGCGTGAAACGTGAAAACCATTTGCTCATGGAACCATTGGATTTAGTGTTGGGTTTCACTTGATTTGTGAAATTGCCAGCAGCATCGAACTCCGAAAGTCAGTTGCAATGGTTGGTATTTTTCATCGGTTCCGTTCAACCCAACCTACGTGCCTACGTTTAGCATGGCTTAGAGAAGACCATGAATGCACCAGGTGAATATTCTTTCGCCTGATGCGACTTAGGTGCAGTTATGGACCAGGCAATCCCTACAGGATATTCAGCTCTAAATCGCTCTATCGTTTTCCCTACCAAACTCTCATCAGGCCCTCGCTTGCCCCAGAAAAGGGCGAAAAGGATACCTAGTCGATGATTAGCAAGATCCTGTGGCAGTTCTGATGCTGCCTTTCGGGCTGCTGTCAGTTCACGCACCGCAGGATCAAGGGACCCAGTACCGTAAATATCAGCATATTTTGCCTCTCCTGCGATCTTCACATTCCCTATACTTAGCAGGATATCGAAAGGGCTTGAGTTTGTGCGTCCCCGCTTCTTGGTTGGCACTTCGGTGGCAGCAGGAATATTCATCAACCAACTCGCTGCACAAAGTATACTTACGTGTCCCGGCTCCGTGAACCAAAAATCATCTTTCTGGGGGAAGGCTTCTGCTGTTTTCTCGTATAAATTCGTCCAAGACTCCAGAACGGGGGCGATAGACCGGAATTCTGGTGTGGTTTCCAATCCTTTATATATCATTGAAAATCTCTGTTTGTCGTCCGTCTAACGCGCAATAAATTGCGCTACTACAAACTGAAGTACGTAATCCTAAACGGTTTATCCTTTCAAGGTGTCGGTCTCGTCGGGACTGATGGTACTGAACTCTCTATAAATTGCCAAAATAATGGCTAAAAAGACGGCGGCTTCTGCGGCGGCAAGGACAATTCCAAAAAGTGCGATGACCTGACCACTGATGTCGTCAGGTGGTGTCACGTAGCGAGAAAAGGCAGCAAAATTGAGGTTACAGGAATTGAGGATCAATTCGATTCCCATCAGGATGCTGATAGCGTTTCTGCGCGTTAAAACACAGAAGATTCCGAGACAGAACAGTATAATGCTGATGACAAGGTAGCTTTGTAAACTCACTCGTCTCTGACCTCCTTACGAGAAATAAGTGCTGCTCCAATCAATGCAACTAGTAAAAGAATCGACGCAATCTCAAATGGCAACAAGTACTCTTCCTGCATAATCATCTCACCAATTCTGCGAGTTGTCGGTTCCTGCGATGCCCCTGCGTCCACGTTTTCCCATTGTGGTGTATTTGTAATAACGCTCAGTAGCAAGCCAAAGAGGATTAGCGAGACGATCGCTCCCCAAAACATCTGTCCGCGCTCGAGTTTTAGCTTCAGATCCAAGCTGCCACTTGTCATCATAACACCGAATAGGATCAGTACCAGAATACCGCCGACATAGACTATCACTTGGGTGGCGGCGAGGAAATCCGCCTGTAAGAAAACATAAAGCCCTGCAACACTAAAAAGGGTAACCATCAGTGAAAAGGCAGCGTAGACGATATTTTTTATCGTCACGACAATAACTGCCGATCCAATGGTCAGCAGGGCAAAAAGGTAGAAAACCAATTGTTGAGGATTCAATTCCATGAGTTAGCTCAATTTCTCGGTCGGCTCATGTCAAGAAATGGTGTAACAGAAACCGAGTTTTGCCGAAAAAACTCGGTTTCTCTTAGTGTTTTGCACTTTACTTTTTATATGAGCGTCTCAGTTTTTGGGTTTGAGATTTTACCCCATTAGTCTGCGGCTTCTGCCTCAGTGGATTCATCAGCCGGTTGATCATACATTTCTGGTTTCGCAAATTCGTAAATCAGGTCTGTCCGGTCAAAGGTTGAGTACTCGATCCCATCGCTAAGATTATCATACATAATCAGGCACTCTGTTGGACAAACCTCGGTGCAAAGACCGCAGTACATACAGAGTGACATATCAATGTCAAACTGGTCGAGGTAGAAAATCACCGGCTTGCGTTCAACGATATTAGCGATTTCCTCACTTGAAATATTGACGGTTCCTTCGTCGCGTGTCTGAATTGTAACCGTTGTATTGGATGCTGGTTTCTCGTCTCCCTCAATATTACCGACAATTTCCGTCCTATCTTTGAGATGTACCACGTTCATACTGTCCCAAAGTCGCTCGCCTTTGGGCAGTTTTTGGGTGGTAATGGTAATGCAATCGACGGGACAGATCATTTCACATTTTTTACAACCGATACAGTCCTCAATGCGGTTATGCAGCTTGCCTCGATACCCTTTGGGGATTTCGCGAATATTTTTCTTCTGCTCAAAGGAGCGGTCGTAAGGATACTGATGGGTGACGGAGGGTCGTAAAAACTGTTTGAAGGTGATACGCATACCGACAAGGGCTGTATAAACCCCCAAATAGATATTTGACAAATAGTGACGCATGATGAAACCTCCTTGCGAGGTAAATTTGTGTTCCTTTGGCTTTTCTATGTTGTCGCAGAAATTCGCCTCTCCGCCGAACTGGGCGGTGGTTCAGGTCCCTTAGATAAACTCTTCCCTAGCACGCCGAACGTGAAAATGAGTCCAAGTATAATAACAGCGATACTGATAATAATGCTTAACATCGAATCTTTCGGGAAAATCAATCCCCAGATTCCGACACCCAGAATATTGAAAAATGAGATCGGTATAAAATACTTCCAACATAGGTTCATCAACTGATCTACACGCAGACGCGGTAGCGTCCAGCGCAGCCACATCATAACGAACACCAATAACAAGGTTTTGATAGCAATCCCCAAGAGTCCACCGAGGGTGACCGTTCTCAGGATAAAGCCGAGGATGCCGGCTTGAGGCAACATCTCCGCAGGTACAATCCCGTGCCAACCGCCGAGGAACAGGGTTGCAGCAATTGCACTGACGGCGAACATATTGGCGTATTCCGCGATGAAGAACAGCGCGAAGCGCATGCCGCTATACTCGGTATGGAAGCCAGCGACCAATTCAGATTCTGCTTCGGGCAGATCAAACGGGGTACGGTTGACTTCAGCAATCGCTGAAATATAAAAAACGAAGAACGCAATGAAGGTAAAAGGGGTCCGAAAAATCAGCCAATTCGCTATCCCGTCTTGTCCTTTGACAATATCCTGCATGTTTAGGGACTGCACCAACATGACAACTGTTAAGATACCAAGACCAATCGGAATTTCATAGCTAACGATTTGGGCGGCGGATCGCATCGCTCCAAGCAGGGACCACTTGCTATTGGAAGCCCAGCCCGCCATAATCACGCCCATCACAATGACGGAGGAGATTGCCATGATATAAAAGATACCGATATTTAAGTTACTGACCAGAATAGATTTACCAAACGGGATAGCAGCGAACACGGCAAAAGAGCAGGCGAAGATAATGTATGGGGAAGCAACAAAGAGGAATTTATCCCCCTCGCGCGGGATGTGGTCTTCTTTGAAGATGAGTTTGACTCCATCGGCTAGCGTTTGAAGGATACCGTGCGGTCCGACTCGCATTGGTCCAACCCGATCTTGGATATGTGCGGAAACTTTTCTCTCTGCTAAAACTAGACCGAGCGGGAGTAGGGGAACAACGGCGACAAAAATTACGCAACATGCGAGCATAATCACCAATTCGCCGAGTGGAGCGGGGAGATGTGTTAAAACCGGCGCGTGCTCTTGGACGAACCTTTGTGCCCAGCTCTCGGAGGATTGGACGAAAAATTGATGTAGGTTTTCAACCCCGATTCCATCGGGATTCAAAGCAAATTGTAGACCGAGTGGCATTCAAACTCCTTATGCGTGAAACGTGATTCGTGATTCGCGAAGATAAACATCGGGGCTCATGCTAAAAAATAGTGCAACAGAAATCGAGTTTTCACCCCCCTCTAATCCCCCCGCAAGCGGGGGGAGGGTCGGTTTCTCTTTGCGCTTTGCACTTTGTCTTCACATGAGCCAATATCGAATCTAGCGATCGACCTCTCCCATAACAATATCAATGCTACCAATGATTGCAATAATGTCTGCGACCATCAATCCACGACTCAACTCCTGTAACGCACTCAACGCCGTGAAGCAGGGCGATTTGGCTTTGACACGCACTGGCTTCGGTGTCCCATCACTCACAATATAAAATCCCAGTTCACCGCGGGGGGCTTCGCTTCGGTGAAAGATTTCACCCTTGGGGGGACGCACCGCTTTCAGCTCAGCCTGAACGGGTCCGTCTGGAAGACCAGAATCAAGAATCTGCCGGATGATCCGCACCGACTCTTTCATTTCATCCATCCGGACTTTATAGCGATTCCAGCAGTCGCCGGCGACTACGCCAAACTCGGGAATGTCTCTGCCAACGGGAACATCAAAGTCAAATCGGTCATAAATGGAGTATGGCTCATCTTTACGCAGATCCCATTGTAACCCCGCTCCGCGGAGGTTGGGTCCCGTAATGCCGTAGTTAATCGCCATTTCAGCATCCATAACAGCGACATTTGCTGTACGCTCAATGAAGATGCGGTTGGCGGTGAGTAGCGAGTTATACACATCGATCTGCGGTTCAAAGTAGTCAATAAATTCCTTAACATCATCCATAAATCCCGGTGGTGTATCCCTTGAAACCCCGCCGACACGGATATAATTGTATGTCAATCGTGCACCGCAAATCTTTTCAAAAAGCAGGAGGATTTTCTCGCGGTCTCTAAAAGCGTAAAGGAACGGGGTGAAAGCACCGATGTCCATGCCGTAGGTGCCGAAGGACAACAAATGGCTCCCGATTCGGTTTAACTCACCGATGAGGACGCGAAGGTATTCCCCCCGTTCAGGGACACCGGGAAATTTCTTTTCATCCGCCATCATTAGTTCCTCAACCGCCAGACAGAACCCCCAATTCATATTCATTGCTGCGATATAATCCATCCTGTCAGTAAACGGGATAATTTGCTGGTAATTCAGATTTTCGGAATGTTTTTCAAAGCAGCGGTGTAAGTAGCCAATATGCGGGATTGCATCCCGGACGATTTCGCCATCCAGTTTCAACTCAAGCCTTAACACGCCATGGGTGCTTGGGTGCTGGGGTCCCATGCTAACAACCATCTCATCTGTGAATGGCTTCAGTTCAATAAATTTGCTGTCCTGTTGTGGTGCTGCCATGATGGATTTCCTCTGCAATATTAATAAGGCACCCGCATCCCGCGATAGAACTCAGGTTCTGTATAATCCTTGCGCATCGGGTAGCCTTCCCAATCGTCTGGAAGTAGGATTCGTCGCAAATCACTGTGTCCATCGAAGATAATCCCGAACAGATCGTATGCCTCCCGCTCGTGCCAGTTAGCGGTTCTCCAGATATGCTCAACGGTGGGAACGTGGGGTTCTTCTTCTGCTTTGGGGAGGGCAATTTTCAGGACCAGTTTGTGGCGGTGGGCCATTGAGTAGAGGTGGTATACAACGTAGTAGTTGGGATCTTTCGCGCCGAGATCCACTCCGCTCAAACACATCAAGAAATCGAAAGTCAATCCCTCATCTTCGGCGAGGTATTGTGAGACATCAGCGATTGACTCGGTGGCAATGACAATGAAGGAATCCGCAATGTCTTCTTCAAACGAGACGATTGATTCTTCAAATTTATCTTTTAGGTTTTCGTAAATTTCTTGTGGTGTCACGGAAACGTATCAACGCTTTTGGATAGCTAGCAACAGCGTTGCAATTCCCCCTTCTTAGAATTTGAATCTGTGTTGGTTCATTGGTTCATTTAATGATCCACCGACACAGTTCGGCAATTTGGCAGGGCCCTGTCAGGTCCAAAAAAAAAATTTCAACCTCACATCGAGGGTTCATTATTGGTGAATTTCTCTTTGAACCCTGATGGGGCCTAGCTTCAGGACGTTTGTAGATTTTTACCACGCAACAGAAGGGGCACCCAAACGGCGTTTTGACCTGCCAAATACGCACTGTTTATGAACCGTTTTTCACTGAAATGGCACCATAACCGCACCAAATGTCAGGAATTTGGCAGGTCCCTGACAGGTCAAAACTTTGGCGTATGTCCCTCAGGATTTAACCGGCGGCTTCTTCCCCTTCTTCGTGTTCTGCCTGTGCTGCTTGGGCTTCAGCCATCGCCTCTTCATTGTTTTCCAAGTCTGTCTTGGTGAAGAGTTTCTTCAGGAAGGGCACGCTTGTTCGTTTTGCAACCGTCTGCGTTTTAATTTTTTCCTGTAGCTTCATTAAGCCTTCAAGCACAGCCTCCGGACGTGGTGGGCAACCGGGAACGTAGACATCAACGGGAATAATCCGGTCTACGCCCTTGAGGACGTGATAACCGTGCTGCCAGTAGGGACCACCGCTTGTCGCACAGCTTCCCATAGAGATGACATATTTCGGTTCGGGCATCTGTTCGTAAAGACGCTTAATTCGAGTCGCCATTTTCAGTGTTACTGTCCCCGAAACGATAATCAGATCGGATTGACGGGGTGTAGCACGCGGCACTCCCGCCCCAAAGCGGTCTAAGTCATAATTTGAGGCAGCGGTTGCCATAAACTCAATAGCGCAGCAAGCGAGTCCAAAGGTCATGGGCCATAAAGAGGAGGCGCGTGCCCAGTTGGCGACAGCATCAATAGAGGTGACGATGATATTTTTGTCCAGCTTCTCCTCAATTATCATTGTTCAATTTCCTCCCTCACAGACTGAATCGATCGGATCCATTGGAGGTCTCCCTTTACCCACACATAGGCGAGACCAACCAACAATATAAAGATGAAAATCAGCATTTCGACAAATGCGAGCAGCCCAATTTCACGGAAAACAACGCCCCATGGAAATAGGAATACAATCTCGACATCAAAAATTAAGAAAATAAGTGCAATGACGTAGAAGCGGGCATTAAACTTAATGCGAGTATCGCCAATAGGATCCTCACCGCACTCGTAGGGCATATACTTTTCGTCGGTGTACAGTCGGGTCTGGAGCAGGCGAGACATGACGAGATTAAGTGTGACAAATAGACACCCAACAACTAGAAAAAGCAATACATTCGCGAAATTAAAAAGCATTTGTTCCACAGGGCAAATTCTCTTGTATCTTTATAGTAAGTCGAAAATTTGCCTCATCCTTTCAAGGGGGTTGTGAAATTTCTCACAAACTGAAGGCTAAAAAAAACGTGCCAAACTGTACAATCAATGCAACCGCACCATAATAGCACCTACACCCAAAGCATATCCATTATATATCAGATCGAGATTATTTGCAACAAAAAATCTGACCGACGGATGCCGACAAAGCCTGTAACCTTTTTCCGCTTCATCCCGCACCAACACTGGGTTCAAGCAAAGTCAGCGAATCAATCGGTCAATTCTAAATTTGAAATAGTCACGGAATTCCGTAACCTTATTGATTGACATACTCCTAAACCTAAAGGAGTGGGATTCTCGCCCGTTCCCTAAGTAGGGAAGCACTTTTTTGGCAGACTAAGTACCCTGACGGGATGCTGCCTTCCTGCTTCGACGAGACGTGCCACAAATAGTGTGGGCTTACCGTCTCTCCACAGGCGTTTAGAGACTCGGTAAGTCCTACCGCGTCTATAGATTTATGGGCTTGGTTTTTGCCCTGTACCTGTTATTCTCCATGCTACTGGAGTGTGGGAGACACCACTTAGCAGTGGTGGTAGCATTCTCCCACAAAGGCAATGATCTAAATATACCATATTTTACTGACAATATCAACGTTTTTTAACGAAAGCACGATACTATAAGGGTTGGACCCAACGGTAAAGCATTGGGCTTGTTGCTAGTTAGCCGTCAGTTCATGCCAATCGCCCCTTGATTACATGAACGCACCGTTAAGCGTTTACTAAGAAAATCAGTTCTGACAACCAAAGTGAGAACTGAATAGCCCCTAATTTTGCTAACGAAAGCATAGATTTCTTTCCAAAGATAGGTTATAATAGCAATTCCTGAAGTCATCATTAAAAGTGAAACGTAAAACGTGAAAACAGGTCAAGCTAGTCGCGATTCGGAGGGTACGCCCCCTACAGTCCGTTTTTTGTAGGAGGGAATTTTAATTCCTGACTATTGCACCGGTTCCTGGTGCTTAGTTTATTGGCTAGCAACTTGGATTAACATAAGGAGAACACACTTATGAAAGGTGGAGATATTCTTATTGAATGTTTGAAGGCGCAAGGAGTACGCTGCGTTTTTGGAATGCCCGGAACACAGAACATACAGATCTACGACTCGCTCCTTCGTCGTGGAGTAGGTGCTATTGATCACTATCTCGTCCGTCATGAATATGCTTCAACGCAGATGGCGGATGGCTATGCGCGTTCTACCGGGGAGGTCGGTGTTGCGCTGACGGTCCCGGGGCCCGGTGCGAGCAACGCGTCGACAGGGATTGTGGAGGCATTCACAGATTGTGTGCCTGTGTTGCTAATCACTGGACAGAGCGACTCCGAATTTTACGCACGAGATCCGAGCAAGATGTTTCACGGTTTGGATCAGATGAGTTTCTTTGAATCTGTCACGAAGTATTGTGCAATCGCGCAAACGATAGAGGACATCCCGAAGGTTGTCGAAAATGCGTTCCGTGCCATGCGATCAGGCCGTCCCGGACCTGTCGTGTTAGAATTTCCGATGGATGTGGTCACCGGCGAGGGAGAAGTTGCGATCCCACCACGGATTGAACGCCAGCCAGCCGCCTCACCCAATCCTACGGATCTTCAATCCGCAGTGGAAGCCCTCAGAAATGCAGAGAGACCAGTCCTGTTTGCCGGGTCGGCGGTCATCCACTCCGACGCACGCGAGGAATTGCAACAACTCGCTGAGAAACTCAATGCCCCAGTTGTTGTAGCACGATGTGCAAAGGGAGCTTTGCCGGAAGATCATCCACTCGCATTGCAGATTGTTTACGGCTATCCGGGTTATCAGGCGATGCAGATTGCGGATTGCACGCTTGCCATCGGTCCCCGTTTCACATCAATTGACACACGAACTTGGAGTCTCCAACCGCCACGTCCGCTAATTCAATTGGATGAGGACGCGAAGGAAATTGGGCGAGAGTATCCGTGCGACGTAGGTGTTATCGGTGATCTTAAATTGACGTTGCAAGCATTAATCGAAGAGGTTGATGGAGACAGAGACTCATGGACGCAGCCGTTGGCACGGATTCGGGAGCGGTTTGCGGCTCAACCGCCCTTGCCTCTGCTGCCGGAGATTCGAGAGGTGCTTCCAGACGATGGGATCCTCTCCGTTGATGTCCATGGCATTGGCTACGCTTCGTTTGCTGAATACCCTGTGCTAAATCCGAAAACCTTCCTCTATCCAAATATCGGTGTTGCTCTCGGCTATGCTTTCCCGGCAGCACTCGGTGCGAAGGTTGCAAATCCAGACAAGCCGGTGGTGTGCTTCAGTGGGGATGGTGGATTCATGATGGGCTCCCCTGAACTAGCTACCGCGATGATGTACGGTATCAACGTTGTAACGATCGTTGTAAACGATGGCGCATTGAGCGCGATCAAAGGATCTCAGCAGAAGGGTTGCAACGGACGTACCATTGATACCGACTTGAGCAACCCGGATTTCATTCAGTTTGCCAAATCCTTCGGGGCTTATGCTATGCGGGTTGATGAAATAGCAGACTTCAAGGGCGTACTGCAAGACGCGCTCGCCGCAGACCGACCTGCTCTTATCGAAGTATCGATGGAGGATCGGCAGGACGAGATCATCGGTATGATTGGTTGGCTGCAGACGGATCCGCTGCGAAGAGGTTGAAACGTGATGCTCCGATCCGATCGGGATCTACAGTCCTGTAAGTTTCCGATTCCGATTTCATTGAGGACGGGCATGTACAGGTTGGGCAACCTGTACCCACGATAGCTCACAAATTGGGAACCTACGTTACTATTACGAGGCTTCGATTGATGATGAAAATTCGCACCTTGTTGTTCGATTTTGGTGGCACACTTGATGGAAACGGAGTTCATTGGCGGGATCGAACATACCGGTTCCTCCAGCAGGCGTATCCGGAGATTGATCGAGAAACGTTTGATCGGGTGGATCGTGAGGCTGTTGATAGTCTTATCGACAGCGGAAGAGCACCCCAGCTAACGCTGCGCGAAACGATGGATGTCATCGCTACCGGTATTTACGAAACACTCGGTTTGGATCCGGAGGTCAAAGGCCGGTATGTTGACTTTTTCTGCCAAGGTGCGAAGGAACACCTTGATCGGAACCGGGGGTGGCTCGCAGCGCTTCGAGATCGATACCGACTCGGTGTCATTAGCAACAATTTTGGAAACACAAGGGGATGGTGTGACGAATATAACCTCTCACCTTTGTTGGATATCGTGGTAGATTCAACCGTTGTTGGCGTATCGAAACCAGAAGCTGGCATATTCCATGCGGCGTTGACGGGTTTAAGCACCTCTCCCGAAGAAGCTCTCTATGTCGGAGACACATATTTAGACGATATGGTTGGTGCAAAAGGTGTAGGGATGTGGACTGCTTGGCTAGTCGGTGAGGAAGCCAAGGAGTGTCCCGATGCGTCAATCGTTGATGTTCAACTTACAGAACTTCAGGAACTTCAAGGTTTTTTGGAGTCGGAGAATTGAATGTGAAAAATTGAATTTCTGTTGCGATTGTATTAAGAGAGGCTTACGGTCATTAGACCTCTAAACCTCACCTACCCTTCTGCGTCTACCTATGCACACAACAACTTTCTAGCAGAAAGCTGGGAGGATGAAGGGGTATCAAAAAATGCGTAATGCGGTGGGGAAATCATTAGTACAATTGATGCTGGATTCAGACATAATCTCCGAAGATGAGCATCAGCATGTTCTTGAAGAAGTTGAAACAACAGGTGTTACCCACACCCAAGCACTCTCAAAGTTTGTGGATGCCAAGTCTCTTGCGCTCGCCAAACAGGCACTTGAGTATGGCGTACCGTGCACGCTGCTTGAAGATGTTACTCCGGAGCATGAAGTAACTGAGCGTGTTTCAGCGAGTTTCGCTTACCGGAACAAGGTTTTGCCAATTCGTCTGAGTGAAGGAACCCTTACAGTCGCAATGGCGGATGTGTTGGATATCCGGTTAATTGATGAGATGCGGTTGGTCACAGAATGCGAGATTGAACCGGTGCTTGCGGACGAGGGGGACATCGAAGCAGCCATTATCCGTGCCTACGGCAAGACTGCTGCTGCCATTCTGAGTGAAGGAATCAAGGGACCCGTTGGCGCAGTCGCTACGCTTGAACGAGAAACGATTGACGATTTCGGCATCAGTGAGCAAGACTTGAGCCAGGATCCAACGGTTGTCAATGCTGTGGATCAGATTATCATTGACGCTGTCCGCCTTGGTGCCAGTGATATCCATATAGAACCCTTCCCCGGTGAACTCAAAATCCGTTATCGCATTGACGGTGTTCTGGAAGACCAACCCAACCCTCCTCCCCATCTCCAATCTGCAATTACCTCCCGTATCAAGATCATGGCAAGCATGAACGTGGCGGAACGCCGTCGTCCTTTGGACGGAAAGATTGGCGTAACTGTTCAGAGCGTTGGTAACCGCCAGATCGACCTACGTGTTTCGACCGTACCCACAGTGCATGGTGAAAGTGTCGTCCTGCGAATCCTTGACAAGCAATCTATCTCATTCGGTTTAGAGCAACTCGGCTTGCTAGAGGACAATTTGGATCAGTTCTACCGTATGATCCAGAAACCGCACGGTATTATCTTGGCAACGGGACCAACGGGCAGCGGTAAAACAACTACACTGTATGCCTGTTTGAAAGAGATCAATACCCCAGAGGTCAAGATTATCACGATAGAAGATCCGGTTGAATATGAATTGGAAGGGATAAACCAGATTCAGGTGAACCCGGAGATAAATGTGACCTTTGCAGCGGGGTTAAGACATATCCTACGTCAAGACCCGGATAAAGTGCTGGTTGGTGAGATTCGAGATTATGAAACGGCAGAGATGGGGATCCATACCTCTTTGACCGGGCACCTTGTCTTTAGTTCACTGCACACAAATGACGCATCAAGTGCGGTTACTCGCTTGGTGGATATGGGGGTAGAACCGTACTTAGTTGCCTCAACGTTGGAGGGCATCATTGCCCAACGACTTGCACGTCGGGTTTGTCCACACTGTTATGAGATGTACACGCCGGAGCCCGAGCGTGTCCAGGACCTGCTTGGAAGCGAAAATGGAATAATCACCTCTGATTTGCTGATCCCGCGTGCGGTCGGTTGCAAAGAGTGTCGCGGTCGTGGCTATAAAGGGCGCATTGGCCTCTTCGAGGTTATCCTGATGAGTGAAGAGCTGCGCGAGATGACAATTCAACGTGCATCTGCAAGCCAACTGAAACGTGCCGCGATGCGGCTGGGGTTGAAAACGTTGCGAGAGGATGGTTGGAGAAAGGTGGTCGCTGGCTACACAACGATCGAGGAAATTGTACGGCTCACACAAGAGGATGAGCTCGACATCGGCGAAGTGATATGAGGTCTAAAACGTGATGCGTAATGCGCGAAAGGATTACGTATTGCCAGAGAGAGTTTCTGATGCCAAGATTCCGTTACGAAGCACTGACGGCCACAGGAACGGTGGTCACCAACACACAAGAGGCGAGCAATAAGGCTGAACTTGTGTCTAAACTGAAGGTGATGGGATATTGGCCCACAAGTATCGTCGAGGATAGCGCGGAAACTCAGGATCGAAAAGGGATTAAGATTCTTTTCTTGCCTGCTCGGATTAAGGCAGCGGAGGTTGAGTTTTTCACCTATCAGATGGCAACGCTGATTAGCGCCTATGTTCCGTTATCTCGCGCTTTGGGAGTTACCCTCGAACAGATTACCAACGTCGAATTCAAGCGGGTGGTTGAACAGGTCAAATATGATGTCGACCACGGCTCACCGCTTAACGATGCGCTTGCGCAGCATCCGAAGGTGTTTTCCGAGTTGTATGTCAATATGGTAAGAGCGGGTGAAGCGGGTGGTGTTCTCGGTATCGTCTTGGAACGTCTCGCTGAGTTTGCTGAAAGACAACGGATTCTTAAAACTGAAGTAACCTCTGCGCTATTCTACCCCGCAATTCTGTTAGCATTAAGCATCAGTGCGGTAGCGGTCTTGATGACCTTCGTTATCCCTAAATTCACCGGTATGTTTGCTGAGTTGGATGTTGCTTTGCCTGGTCCGACGCGGTTTCTTATCGGTATTACCAACTTCTTGAGTGCTTATTGGTGGATAATTTTAGTTGCGGGGATTGGCAGTATCGCAGCACTCAGACAGTATATTCGCACGGAAAGCGGACAACTGACTTTTGATCGAGTGAAACTCAAACTCCCGATTATTGGAGTAATCTTTAGCAACTTTGCGCTGGTACGGTTTACGCGCACAATGGCAACGCTGCTGGAGAATGGCGTTATACTGCTGCCGGCACTTCGCGTTGTCAAGGATACCATCGGTAATTTGGTTTACGGAAATGCAGTGGCAAGTGCAGAACAAGAAATCGAGCGGGGCTCGACTTTGTCACGAGAGTTGGAGAGAAGTGCTGTCTTCCCACCGCTATTGACCCACATGGTCGCAATTGGTGAGGAATCCGGTGATCCCGAACAGATGCTGACGAAACTATCGGTATATTACGATTTGGAAATCAAGAAGGACCTAGAACGGCTTACCAACTCAATTGGTCCGTTAGTGATTCTATTAATGGGGTTACTGATCGGATTTATTGCTGTCGCAATGATACTCCCAATCTTTGAAGCTAGCACATCGATTAGTGGATAGCCATCATCTTATCATTATCAACATAGGAGGTAAAACGTGCTCAAGCAGTTAAGATCAGATCAATCGGGACTTACACTAATTGAGATTACGATTGTTATTGTCATTCTGGGGTTGTTGGCGAGTTTTATTGCACCGCGGGTTTTGAATGCACCGGATAAGGCAAAGGTCGCCAAAGCCAAGTTGGAGATTAGTGCCTTGGAAAATGCGTTAGAGATGTACGCGATAGAGGTCGGGGACTACCCAACGGTGGAACAGAATTTACAGGCTCTTTGGCAAGTGCCCAACCCGCAACCCGAAAATTGGAGCGGTCCTTATATCAACAAACCAGTTTTCACAGATCCATGGGGCAACAATTACATCTATGTCTATCCCGGCCTTCACGAAGGTTACAGTTACGATCTCTACTCGTTTGGTAAGGATGGCAAGGAAGGAGGTACAGACTTTGACACTGATATCACAAACTGGATTCAGGCGATAAATCAGTGAGGTAGATTGGCACGCATTATCGTTCTTTATTGCACCAAACATTTGTCTCACCCCGTAAGGAAAAGATATGCACCTGCCCAGACGGATTTTGTGTTCAGAAAGGGGTTCAGCCCGATGCGATAGCTGTTCTCTACATGGTAAAGAAGGTTTATATCTGCTTACCTCGAAAGGCTTTACGCTGATCGAGGTAATGATCGTGCTTGCGTTAATCGCAATTCTCTCCTCTATTGCGATGCCATCTCTACGCGGATTCGCCGCATCGACGCGCTTGAAATCCACCGCCCACGCCATCCGAGATATGCTCAACTTTGCGCGTGATATGGCAATTACTGAGCGAGCAGCTTACCTTGTTGTGTTTGATTTGACGACAAACCGCTACTGGCTTGCTTCTAACGAAACTTTCAATCTCGGAGACCCGTCCACGCCTGTAACTGCGAGTTCCTCAAGTTCGCTACCCGCCCAACAACCAACCGTAGACCAAGGGATGACAGTATTGCAGCAACCGCCCCCTTCACGAACAAATGCAATACTCGGAATACCACAGAAGCCGGGGCATAATGTGAGTTTAGCACACATGATAACGAATCATCATTTTCAGACTATTCAAATAGATACCGGTGTGGATTACATCTACTTTTCTCCAACAGGCTCGTCGGAGGACACTGTGCTATATATTCAAGATGGGCGCGGTAAAGCGATGTCGATAACGGTCGAAAACGCAGCGGGCCGGGTGCGTCTTCAGAAAATTAACTCGCAGCAACTTGAGGCGTTGGAGTTGAGAGATGCCCCCTCTGAATAACCTAATCTCATTTTTCCGCCGATCGGCGGACGACCAAAACGGCTTTACCCTAATCGAAATTGTCGTCACGCTAGCCATTTTGTCATTAGCTTTGCCGACGTTGCTCCGTTCCTTTACGGAAGCGTCAAAGGGACAAGCATTGGCAGAAAACAGAACAACTGCGCTGTATCTCCTTAAATTTCGGATGGCGGCAATTGAGTCTGAAGGGTATCCTGATATAGGCGAAGAGGAGGGTGAATTTGGAGAGGATTCACGATTCCGTTGGCATTCGGATGTTCAAGATGTGGAATCGGAAGAGATTGAAGGGCTGCGCCTCGTTACCGTTACTGTCACATGGCAGGAACGTGGAGAAGAAAGATTAATTTCAATGAGTACCTATCTCGCGGACCGTCAGATACCACAGCAGCAGACCCAGGGCGGTCAACAGGGACAAGGGGGTGGTGGATGAGAACTCACATTTCACGGTCTATACCCAACGCCCACGGTTTTACCTTGCTTGAATTGCTTGTCGCTGTCAGTATTCTGGTCATTATTGGAGGTGCCTCCTACACGGCGTTCAACGTTGCGCTGGATGTTTACCAGAAGTCTGAATCACGGATCGTGATGACGCAGAAATGTCGAATCGCATTAGAGCAAGTTGCCGCCGACTGGAGCAACCTACAAGCTGTACAAGGCGATGAGTCTCTCGTCATTGTGTCACAGGATAATCCGATCGAGGAAGGGATTGACCGAGATTTAATCAGTTTTGTGACGTTGATTCATACCGATCCCGATCCGTTTCTCGCTGAACTGAATGCGGGAAACCAAACGGTCATCACAGATGAAGATGTCAGTCAGGAGGAACTTGTGAGTGATGTCCAGCGAATCGCTTACTATATTGGAGAAGATATCACTTGGCAATTGGGAAACGAGCAAGAGGACCGGAGGGATATGGGTGGAGGGTTATTGACGGCAGATAGCGAAGTGGAGGACGGATTAGCACTTTACCGATTATCAACAACAGCTTTGGATGTGGAAACCGTTATTCAGCCGCTGCTCGAATCAGACACACTTCCCACTGAAGATGAAGCAGGGAATCCAATCTATGTAAATATTGTTCCAATCATCGATCAGATTACCTCTTTTGATTTGAGATACTACGATGGCGAGGAATGGTATGAGTCATGGGACGACACTGAAATGATCCCGACATCTGTTGTCGTCTGGGTAACAGTCGCAGGTGAAAGCGGTCAGCAGCGTCAGAATACCGGCACTAATACAGTAACTCAATCGACAATGGTTTATCTGCCAATGCGTGCGAACTTCAGTGAACAACCCCCCGGCGGAACCGGTGCAGCAGGGCCGGGTGGATGAGGGTATAAAGAAAGGAATAATATGTAATGCCCATCGCGGATAAATCAGATTTTTACCGTAAAGATGCAGAAGGCGCAGAGCCCTCCCGAAAACGGGCAAGTCAATTCGTCCGTTTTTTGGTCCGCTGCGAGTGTGGACTTTCTCTTATCTCGACACTCTGGTTGCTGACAGTTCTTTCAGTCCTTGCAACGCACTTTTTGTATTCGATTCGTCTGGAGCAGCGGGCGCAGGCAAATTTCGCGGATCGAACCAAGTTCCATTATGCCGCAAAGGCGGGGTTTGAGCGAGCAGTTGTGATGCTGCGTGGAGATGAAACCCCTTACGATTCGCTCGGAGAAAATTGGGCGGATCGGCTAGAAGAACAGATCGGGGAGGGTATTGAAGCTGCACACCCCCTCACCTACCGCGTTAAAATCACCGATGAAAGTGCCAAGATTAACATCAACACCGCAGATGCCAGTATGATTCAAGGGCTATTGACCCTGATGGGCTATCAAGAGGTTGCCGCAACGGAACAACCACTCGCTGAAGCAATTGAGCAGGGAAGACCCTACCGCACTGTTCGGGACTTAGCGCGAGTCGAAGGCATGACATCGGCACTGCTCTATGGGCAACAGGTTGCTGCAGATCCAAATGCAGTCGAGGGCACAGGTAGTGATATAGGAATGGACGCGACAGGGACGCAGCTAGGCGTTCCCGGATTGGTTGATCTGGTGACAGTCTATTCGATCGACAAAAATACGGATGCAAATGGCAATGCGCGTGTCAATATTAACAACGCGGACGGACAGCAGCTGACACAGATCCGAGGGAACAACAATCAGCTCGTTTTCTCCCAAGGGGAAAAGGACGCATTGGTCCAACAGCGTGAGTTCGATAGTATCGGCGATCTGATTGATGCAACAGCGGTCACGGAGCAGGTTTTTAACGACATTCGCGAGCGGATCAGTGTAGAAAGCGATGAAGAAGATGAGGATATCGTCAATATCAACACCGCTGATGCTGGTGAGTTGCAGACGTTAGACGGCATTGATGAGGGCCTCGCCGAACGGATTATCGACTACCGTAACAGTCAAGGTAACTTCCAAAATGTTGATCAACTCAAAGAGGTAAAGCTGATAACGGAGGAAGAGTTTAGTAGCATTGTGGATCAGATTACCACAACGGATGACTCAGTAGTCGGTGGAGTCATCAATATCAACACGGCACCGCAAGAGATATTACAACTCTTGCCGGGCATGGACACGGACAAAGCGGGTGCAATTATTAGTCGTCGCGAATCACAACCTGAAGACAGTGAGCAGGCTGCAGCATTGGAAGAGGCTGGAATTGAGGGGAATCCTTTTGAGCGCATCAGTCAGCTGCTTGAGGTTGAGGGGATTGATATGGAGACTTTCCGTCAGATTGCAGAGTTGGTTACCTATCGCTCGCACGGTTTTCTGATTGAAACTGAAGGGGTTGACAATCTCGGCAAAACGGTTGCTTCTTGTGTTGGTGCCCTTGATCGCACCGGGGAACAGATTGTGACTAAGTATTGGAGACAGAATTAGAGTGGAGACCGTTATGGAGAGAGCACCACGAAACCGAACAATAACGCTATCAGATCAGGAAAGAGCAGATTACCAGCGACATTTATTAAAAATCGTTAGTCCTGCTTCAGTGAATAGCATCTTGAACAGAGTCATCAATCAGGATCTTCACCATATCTTAGATTGGCTTCCCTCACGTTTTATAGATCTCCTCTTCCTCGATCCGCCGTATAATTTGACCAAGGATTTCAACACCTATTCTTTTAAGCAGCAGTCAGTCGAGGGATACATGGAGTGGATGGAGTCTTGGCTACCTAAAATGCTCCGCACCCTAAAGCCGGGTGCGTCGGTCTATATCTGTGGAGATTGGCGATCTTCCACAGCAATTCAGCTTGTTTGCGATAAGTATCTGATTGTCAGAAACAGAATTACTTTTGAGAGGGAAAAAGGACGCGGGGCAAAAAAGAATTGGAAGAATAACTCTGAGGATATTTGGTTCTGTACAGTTTCAAACGATTACTATTTTGATGCAGATGTTGTGATGCTAAAGCGGCAGGCAATTGCCCCCTATCGGGAAGATGGGAAACCGAAGGATTGGACAGAGGAAGCCGATGGAAACTTCCGGCTTACTGCACCATCAAACATCTGGACAGATCTCACAATTCCTTTCTGGTCAATGCCGGAAAACACGCCCCATCCAACGCAAAAGCCTGAAAAGCTGCTTGCGAAACTAATTCTTGCAAGTTCAAGAAAAGGAGACATCGTTTTCGATCCCTTTGGGGGGAGTGGAACGGCGGGGGTTGTAGCAAAGAAGCTAGGACGGAATTTTGTTATGGTCGAAATTGACGAAGAATATTGTTTTTATGCTCAAAAAAGGCTGCAGATGGCGGAAACCGATGCAACGATTCAAGGATACACCGATGGGACTTTCTGGGAGAGAAATACATTGCGGGATATAAAGAAAAAGCAACAAGAAAAATCAAAGGATGAAAATACGCTTGAACTATTTCCAAACAATTAATCGAGGTCAGAAGTGAGAAGTCGGATCTTTCATACACATACTTGCGAAGATGTTGCAGACAACATAAAGACGTTTCTCAACAGTTACCCTGACTTTCTTACACCAGACACTGGCACTAGCCCGCGAGCGGCCGGCGATGCAATTCAGCATATTCTCGAAGAAAATTTTTCACAGATTATCGGAAAATTATCTACAGAATATTCTGCGAAGTTTGCACGACGAGCGATGGCTGATTTGGCTTTCACAGATCTCAATAATCTCTATTACATTGTAGATGTAAAAACTCACCGATTGGAAACGAAATTTAATATGCCAAATCTTACTTCTGTGGAAAGGCTGGCTCGTTTCTACGAGGACAACCAGAATTATTTTGTGTTGTTAATGATAGACTATACCATATCGGATGTCCACATAGATGTTCAAAGTGTTCATTTTGCACCGATTGAATTTTTATCGTGGGAGTGTTTAACAATCGGGGCCTTGGGTTGGGGACAAATACAGATTGCCAATGCAAACAACATAATCATAAACAAGGGATACTCTAGAAAGAAGTGGATGTTAGAGTTGTGCGATGCCTTAGATGATTTTTATCCTCGTGAAATCGGAAAAATAAGAGACAGAATACATCACTTCAAGCAAGTCAGGGAACGATGGGAAGAAAAAGTGGATATTTGGGAGTTATAGCGAAATTCCGGATGACCGCAATATTATAAATTTTCCCTAAGTTCATGGATCCTATTCAGGAAAAATCATGGCGAAGAACCAAATCATATCCATTGATATTGGGACAAGCGCAATTAAGTTGGTGCAGCTAGAACAGACTGCAGCCGGAATTTGTCTCCTGAACGCAGGGGTGGAAACCTATCCCCATACCAACCCAACGGTGGAAATCCCGACTGAAGTGATCTCCGAAACCTTACAGCGTCTCTGGAGACGTGTAGGCGGTCGTGGTAATTCAGTGGCATTGTCAATTCCCCGCCTGTTAGTTACATCGCGTCGATTGACAAACTTGCCTCCTGCTGTAACAGATGATCAACTCTCTGACCTCGTTGCCATGCAGGCAGAAACGGAACTCCCCTTCCGGGTGGAAAGTGCTATCTACGACCACCATGACGTGCATCGCTCGGCGGATGGTATCTCCGTCGAACTGATCGCAGCACGGCGTGAGACGGTACAACAGCAGATCGATTATCTGAAACCACTCGGTATTACACCTAAAGGTGTAATGCCTTCGATACTCGCAACGAGTGTGTTGGCGGGCATAGCAAGCCACAAAGATGATTCATCAACTGAAATGACAATGGTTGTGGATATTGGGGCGGGCCGGACAGACCTCTGCTTGCTAGCTGGAGATGCCCTACGGTTCTCCCGGAGTTTTCCCATTGGTGGAAATCATCTGACGCATCTCTATCAGCAAGAAACGGGGAGCGATTTTGAGATCGCTGAACGTCGAAAAATTATGGATGCTGCGCTGAATCAGCACCTTCAAGCCACCAATCCGTCGTATGCATGGGCGGAGGGACTGGTTGCAGAGCTGAAGCGTTCTATCAACGGGGCGAAACGGGAACTGAACATTACTGGGGATAGCATCGTGCGTGAAATCTGGCTGTGTGGCGGTGGCGCGCGGATTTCTGGCCTAACAGGCTATATCGCTGATCGGTTAGAAGTACCAGTCCTGCTCTGGAATCCACTTGATGCGTTCAAGGAAGTGTGGGACGAACAACGCTCCGACATCCAATCTGTTGACGGTTTCAGCGATACACTTGCTGTTGCATTGGGGCTAGGCGTTAATGCGTTGACCTCCCAGATCTCCTTGGACCTGCTTCCTTCAGAAGAGAAGGTGAAACTGACACAAGCCCAACAGCGGAAGCGGACGCTAATGGCTGTTGCAGCTGGATTGGTGCTGCTAGTAGGGCTTGGGTTGGGTGGACTAACGCAGAGCAGAATCCATCAGGCGAAAATTGTTGCTCTGGATGGAGCGATCAGAAACATCAGCCAAGCCGAATCCAACGCGAAAAGAACATTGACCAAAGATTTAGCCATCGTGAATCTTTTAGCACCTCGTGTTTCCCCGCTCGATATAGTACGTGAATTGAGCGTACGGTTTTCCGACCGTACAAAGGTCGCTTGGACAACACTTAACATCACTAGATTAGATGACCTTGAAAGAGCGAAGATTACTTTCAACATCGAAGCCCAATCGCACCAAGATGTGAGCCAGACAATAAGCACTATGGCACAATCGGGGGCATTTACGAATATCAAATCTGGTCAGGTCACAAGCATTGAACGCGATAAGAAGCCAATTTTTCAGGCGCAGATTACCTGTAATCTATCAAAAGATGCGATACACCAGTTTGCCGAAACCCGTGACCTTAATCGAAACCTATCTCGGCAACCCAAAAGTGATAGTCAGAAAAGCGATGTCCTAGAAAAAAAGAAGGTCAACAGATGAGAAAACTCACACGGCGTGAAATCGTTTTACTTGCTGTCGTTGGTCTTGTGCTCTTGATTCTTCTTGTCGAGCCGATAATTCGGCAATGGTTTCCGGGCGATGAACTCGCCGCGAAACAAGAGAAATTGGAAACAGCACAGAACTTAGTCCAACTTGCTCAAGTCACGCAGCAAATTGACCGGGAGATTCAAGCGCAGGTCGGTTTAGAAGGTCAGATTATCTCTGATTCTCTGTTTGAAGAAATTGTAAATCGGGTTGATTTGAAAGCCCTCAACCGAGCAAACCGCGCAGCCGCACTGGCGGTACTGCACCCTGCCCTTGAAAATAAAGCAGATTCATTGCTCGCCTATAAGAAACATTACGGCGACTTTGAAAGTTTAGCCAAGCTAAAGGAGATACGGGGGCCGATCTTTGAGGGGGAGCAGGCTCAAGCGGTAATCTCAAGACGAATCTCCGATCTTGCGAGCAAAGCAGGGCTGCGTCCCAATTATCAACTCAATATTAGGCCGATGCCGGGGGCAAAATCTGAAAATCTCCCATCGCAAACGAAGAAAAATCTAGTGTACCATCTTTATTTGGGGGAACTAGCGAATGAACTCCAACAGTTAGAATCACAACAAAGTGCTATAGAAGACGAAGCGGCGCAGCGGCAAATCGAAACTGAAGAAGCGACGATGGAGGCGATGTTCGATGCTTGGTGGGGGAAAGATGATACAGAAGATGAGAGTCAGGAAGGCGTAGTAGAAATCGAATCCGAAGAACAATCAGCCGATGATGATGCAGTTGAAGAACCTGATTCGGAGGTCGAGAAGGATAAACTATCAACGCCGAAATCGCTGGAGCGAGCAGCTAATCGCCAATTCGTATCGTTACCAGAGGTCATCCCTTTAACGCTGCGAATCGAATTGCTACAGTTCATCCAATCAAACCTGGAACAGCAACTGGCTGGTGCGGTTGAATTTAGGAGGGGATTTCTTGCGGCTCAAATCGCTGCAGAAACCGATGAAGCGAGTGATGGATTTTTTGGCATCGGTGCCAGAAAGCAGACGACGGCTATTAAGTTCAAGTCTAACAGCGTCCTACTGTCGAACTTCGAGAAATTAATCAACCGCTATGAGAGAGATTACGCAGAAGATACTGAAAGAACATTGGATTACGACCGGCAACTCCGTGCGCTCACCCAGTACGTTGATCAGATTTTGGAACGGGAAGATCAACTGCACAGTTGGCTTGCCTCTGTTCCCTCTACCCATCAGCCTGAGACTTACATCGTTGATATGCGCTTTAGTAACAGGATTGAGCGCGTAGTTCGACTAATTTACGCAATCGAATCAAGCTCGAAATGGTTGCAGGTCAGGGATCTGCAAATCACTATAGCGGACAAAAAGGAAACGACCATCAGTGCAAATCTCTCAATGATCGCTAGGGTTCTATAATGAAACGTGAGAAGGTTTCTGCCTTTCGTGATGTGCTCGTGAGACGCGATGAAACACAAAGGGGCGAGGTTTTTTCTTTGTTTCTCTGTGTGCTAGCGTTCTATTTTCTCCAAATGTTTAGAGGAAGGTTTTGACAATGTGTTTTCGACAATTCAGATGTTATGAGTACCTGACCAACGAGAAAACGAGACAGCGGGAAAACAAGCAGTCCCGTTTGCCAACTGCCGCGCGGGTACTTACCTTTGTCATGTTATCAATATCCATTGGGTGTATTACCGGACCTTTTACTGCATCAGTATTAGCACAGGAAGCCGATCAGAGAGGGATGGAAGTTGCTGAACGCGACGAAGCCGGTCAAGCGATTCGATTTAACTTTGACTTTCCAAGCGGGAATCTGCAAAGCTTAATTAAATTCATCAGCGCAGAGACAAATCTGACGATTATTGCCTCCGAAAACGAAATCAAGGACAAGAAGTTTGCACTGACTAACCTCAAGAATGTGACAATCGACGAAACACTAGAAGAGATTAAAACGGTTCTCGCTCAATACGATCTGACCATGATTCGGACGAATAATACCTTGTTGATTACGACATTCGAGAAGGCAGTCAGAATGAAAGTGCCAGTGAAGCGAATTACGGCAGATCCAAGTCTGATTGAACAGACCGACGAGATTCAGACATATATGATTCAACTGAACAGTGCCGTCGCATCGGAGCTAGTGAATAGCCTCAAACCCCTGTTGAGCAAAGCGGCGAATATTTTCGCGGATGGTAATAGTAACTCGTTGATTATTACGGATGTCGCTTCCAATATTCATCGAATTGCAACTATTTTGCAGGTAGCGGATGAAGCACCGGAAACCCCGCTCAAAGTAGAGATCATTCCGCTGCAGAACGCCACCGCGGCATCACTTGCCCAGACCCTAGATGACGTGTTCCAGCAGGAAGGCGAAGTTGCGAACCTCTTGCGAAAGATGGGTTCAACGAGCAAGCCCGAAGAGATGCAGGAGATGATGGAGCGTGCGAGAGAGGAAGGCGGCGGCATCGACATGATTCGTGGGCGGATCCAGATTTCCGCCGACGAGAGCTCAAACTCGTTGATTGTAAAAGCCTCCGAAGCCAACCTCGTTGTGTTGAGAGATTTGATTAGACAACTTGACACAGCACCGAGCATTCAAACGCAGATCAGAATTTTTCGGCTGAATTACGCAATTGCTCAAGATGTGGCACAAGTGCTTGAGGAGTTAATAACGGGCGTGAGTGCTGGCAGGCGTCCCGGGAGAAATGCGGAATGGTGGGAACGGCGCGAGTGGGAACGGACGCGACGCGATCTGATGCGGCGGCGAACCGAAGACGGAGGGGAGTATCAGAGTATCGTTGGTGCCGTAAATATTTCATCAAGCGATCGCTTGAACGCTGTGCTTGTATCCTCCGATCCGCGAAACTTCCCCATTATCGAAAAAATTATCGCACAACTGGATCAAGCCGATCCGCAAGAGGAGATCCGAATCTACTTCCTGAAGTTTGCTGAGTCGCAAAGCCTATCCGATAACCTACGCGATCTCTTTGAAGGTGGTGATTCCGGTCGGGATGAGGACCTGCCGTGGTGGTGGCGTCGTCGGGAAGAACAACGGGGCGATAGTGCCGGCGGATTTGGGGTCCAAGGGGAGGTTCACCTTGTGCCGGATACCCGCCTGAACGCCCTGCTAGTCTCGACAGCTTCCCAAAACTTTGAAACGATTGACAGTCTGATTAACCGTCTCGATGTCAACATGCCCGATCAGGAGTGGGGAACTCGCATTTATAAGCTACGATATGCGGACGCGGAAAATGTTGCCAATATTATTAACAACGTCTATCAAGGTTCAAACAATAGAAGTGGTGGCTTCTTCTTTTTTGTACCCGGGCGGGCGCGGAATCAGAACCAAGGATCCCTCGCTGGAAATGTAACCGCAGAGGCTTATCCAACACTCAACGCCATAATTATCTCCACTGCAACGCAACGAAATTTTACACTCATTACGCAATTTGTCGAAGAGCTCGACACGCCAACCCCTGAAGAACAGCGGGAGGTTACCAAACTGATTCGCCTTGAATACGCAAACGCTGAAGATACCGAAGATTTACTTGAAGATGTGTGGGGCGAAGAGTCAGGAGACGACCGTGGTGGGTTCAACTTTGGGCGTTTCATTGCACGCGGCGGGACACTTGAACAGAACGACATCAACTCGCTGCGCGGTCAGGTTCAAGTAGAAGCGGACAACCAAACCAACTCGGTGCTTGTGACGACCGCGCAACGGTACATGGAGCAGGTAGAAGCCATGATCCGTGAACTTGACTTTGTGCGGGGCCAGGTTTGGATTGATATACAGATCCTCGAAGTGACCCTTGATGAGAGCACGAAACTTGGGGTGGAACTGACAGCACGAGAACGTGGCTTGTTCGGTGCAGAGGTTCGGAATGGCAACCCGCTAGTCGGAGAATTTGGTGCAGAGCTAGGATTGAATCAGGAGATCAGCGGTTTCAATATCAGCTTGGCGACAAAGGAATATATGGCACTGCTCCACACCTTGATACGCGAAAACAAGGTGCAGACCATATCAACACCGGCACTGCTCACGCGCGATAATCGAGAAGCGACATGGAGTTCTGGCAGACGCGTCCCGTTTCTGCAGAGCGCAGATGTTACGAGTTTGGCTGATAATCTGACGCAGCCACTCTTCAACTACGATTTCATTGACCCACCGGTTGGCGTTACTATCACGCTCACGCCACATATCGCAAAATCACAAACGGCGGAAAATAAAAAACGCACTATTGGCTTAGATATTTCAACGATCACCTTGAGTAATTTTGTCGAGTTCACCGATTTCAACGCACCTATCACTGAGGATAGCTCAATTAGTGCCTTTATTGATGTAGAAGATGGACAACAGATTGTGGTGGGCGGGATGATTAAAGAGAAACGCCAACAAATCGAGAGCAAAGTGCCCATTCTAGGAGATATTCCCCTTATCGGTGGCCTCTTCAAAAAGATGGAAACCGTAGCGGAAAACTCTGAGGTTGTCATTATTATCACGCCACATATCATTGATATTCAGAATCCGGAAGATTACGGGAGACTAGAGCGGCAGTCCGAGGAGTGGCGTTTGAATGGTCAGAATCAGGAGAACGAAAAACAGTCTTCGGGGAAATAGTGTAACTTCCCCTTCGCTTCACTTAGAGAGCAACTTGGGTTGCGATGAGGCAGATACGGAACCGATGAAAAAAAAAGACACAACTAAAAATGAAAGTTATGATGTAATCGTTATCGGTGGGGGACCTGGGGGAAGTACCGCCGCGACATTGGTGGCAGAAAAAGGTCATCGGGTGCTGCTTTTGGAACGCGATAAGTCTCCTCAATTTAAAGTGGGCGAATCGCTGATGCCAGCGACCTATTGGACATTTAAACGATTGGGTGTTGTAGAAAAACTGAAAGATAGTCACTTTCCTGAAAAGTATAGTGTCCAATTTTATGCCAGTTCTGGTAAAGCGTCTGCGCCCTTCTATTTTTACCGAAACGATCCCCACGAGTCTTCCATGACTTGGCAGGTGTTACGCAGTGAGTTTGACCAGATGCTGCTCGAAAACGCTCAGGAAAAAGGGGCGGAAGTCCGGCGCGGTGTTAGTGTGCATGAGGTGTTATTTGACGGAGAGAGGGCTGTTGGGGTCCGAGCGAAACTTGGGGATGGACGGATAGAGGAACTCTCAGCCAAGGTGGTTGTGGATTCGACAGGTCAGAGTGCCCTAATTTCGCGGAAGTTGAAGATAAACACTATAGAACCAACGCTAAAAAAAGCGTCGATCTTCACCCATTTTGAGGGCGGGATTCGGGACGAGGGAATTGACGAAGGCGCGACGCTAATTCTCCACACAGAGAACAAGGATTCCTGGTTCTGGTCTATTCCACTCCCCTATAACCGGGTGAGTGTGGGGGTTGTGGGCGATCTTGGGTATCTCCTCCAAGACCGAAGGGCAAGTGATGGTACTCTTTCTCACCAAGCGATTTTTGACGAAGAGCTTGCGAGTTGCCCTGCCCTGCGGGCGCGTCTTGTTGATGCCAAGCAACTGTTCCCGGTAAAGGTTACGAAGGATTTTTCGTACCGCGCTAACCGTATCGCCGGAGATGGCTGGGTATTAGTAGGGGATGCGTTCGGGTTTCTGGATCCCGTTTACTCCTCTGGATTATTTCTCGCACTTAAATCCGGCGAAATGGCAGCGGACACCATTAATGAAGCTTTGGAAACGGAGGATGTTTCAGCGGAACAGTTGAGAAGTTTTGGCACAGAATTTGTTGCGGGAATGGAGGCAATCCGTAAATTGGTTTACGCCTTCTATACAAAAGACTTCAGTTTTGCAAGATTTTTGGGACAGTTTCCGGAATGTCAGCAGGGCATTGTTGACATCCTCAGCGGAAATGTATATCGAAAGGATGTCACCGGAATTTTTGGTCCGATGGCAGAGATGTGTGATCTGCCGGAGGATATGCGTTTGTGATGCGTGATGCGTAAAGACAAGATCTTCATGTATTACAGATTATTCTTTAGGAAATAGACTTGAGTGAGTCAACGCGCTATCTCAGTCTTTGCCGCTTTGAGACGAAGTTGTACGCGCTGATGTTGATTTGGATCAGGGTTAGCTTTGATGAAATCCTGCCATAACGCCACCGCATCATCGACAAATCCTTGTGACAGGTAGTATTCGCCGAGCGAGAGAGGCACGATATCCGAACGGCGATCTTTCTCCATAGATGCCTTAAATGCGGCAAGTGCGGTATCTACCTCTCCTTTTAACATGGCAAGCTGCCCGTGCCCGTATAGTATCAGCGAGTGTTCTGGATACTCGGCGGCGAGCGTATCTATCATCGCTTGCGCTTTATCTTCCATTCCACTCTTGTATGCAGCCATCGCAGCATGAACCATCGCGTAAATGTTCTGGTTATTAAGTATTCGCTCTTTGACTTTGCTGGTAACGTTTCCTTTTTCGCGTTGGGCGATTCGTGCGGCAGCCTCGTATTTCGATTTTGCACGGGAGTAGTTGCCATACTTGTAACAGATATCTCCCAGTGCTTTTTCGCCGGCATAGGTTGTTTCGACAGAGAGGGTATTACGGTCTTGTGCATCAACAAGACTTTGGAAGATTTTGGCGTTCGCTGTATCGTTCAGTCGATAGTAAAGCACCTCAGCCAGGCTCTGAAGCGCGTCGGTGTAGTCCGTGTCCGCAGCGATAGCGCGTTCAAAGTACTCCCGCTCCTTTTCCACTTCCCCCATCTTTTGGTAAACTAAGCCAAGTCTCCAGTAAAGCCCCGGTGTCTTGGTAAGACTCAGTCCTAAGACAGAACTATAGATCTCAATTGCTTTTTTGTACTCCCCATTGGCATAGTGGTTTGAACCTGATAGTATGATGGAATCAAGAATCTTCTTGTCTTTTTTCAGCGCTTCTTTCAACACTTGACGCGCCCGTTGATGCAATCCAATCTTGCGGTAGCAGACGGACAGGGACACGTAGTGATATGGATCCACGCTTGCCTCATTCTGCATTGCGATCTTGATTCCGCGGTGGTATAACGCTCCTGCCTCCCGATAATTCTCCGCTTGGAACATAGCGGTAGCAATCATCAGCATGGCATTATAATGCGTGCCCTGCTCATCCAATCGAATTGGTCCTACACCTTGTATGACCTCTTGAAGACTTACGCCAAAACCGGATTCTATAGCTAGGTTTGCATCATCCATTACCGGACTACGAGTAACTCTATTCTTGAGACGGTCTTGTTCACGACGTTCTTTTCGCTTTTCTGACAGGCGTTCATACTTTGTCGTTAACAGCGAATCCGGTTCAGGGATACTTGCTCCCATCAATCGGAGTTCCTGTTTTGCCTGTTCAATTGCTTCGCTCGCTTCTTTGATTCTGCCGTACCGTTTGACCAGCAATTGATAGGTTCGCTTGGCATCGTCCGTATCCTTTAGAAAGTCTTTCTGAATACGGGCTTTATTGAGGAGTGCTTGACTGGCGCGCTTCCCCTCCGGATGGCGATATGCGACATTGTCGTAGATTTCTATCGCTTTCTCAAAGTTTCGAGCGTTTTCGTGGCTCTTTGCAAGCATCAATTGTGCGTTATGGCTACGCTCAAGGTGTGGAAATTGGTTGACGATGGTGTCAAAGGATTTCTGTGCCGATTCGTAGTCCATCGCTCTGAAATAGTACACCCCCAAACGATAGTGTGCTTCTACGGTCTCCTCACTGTCAGGTGTAGCGGCGATCAGATTTTGATACATCCGCACCCCTACTTCTGGCTGATCCATCTTATCAATATGCAGCTCACCAATTGCTAGTTGTGCTTTGCGAGCTTCTGATGTTCCCGGTTTGTCATCAATCACCGCTTGGTAAATATCAATCGCACCTTGATAGTCCCTCTCATGGACGCGCTGTTCAGCTAATTTGTAGGTGTTTGTTGAAAGGCAAGCGGACTGCGTAATTCCTATAACTGTGACTAAAGCAAGTATTTCAAGGTGCCGCCACAGTCTAGCTAGAGTTGGGTGAGTGGTACTGTTCACCCAACCCACATTCAGGGACTTGAACCGCATGAATTTCATACGATCCGCCACCTCCTTCAGGAGATTTGACACAATGACGCATTAGTAATTAATCGACGTTCCCCCAACGGCTCGGGTTTACGCCGGTGCCCTCTCGTCCAAACATGTCCTCTGGACGATGGTCAAGCTCCCAACTCCAACCTTTGGTGTTAAGCGGTTGGAGGAAGCGACGTGCAACATCGGGAGCTTTCGCTAAATCTTCCGTATCCCATTCGTCCACAGGTTGCACGGGGGATGCCCACGCGGGACGATACCCGTAAAGTAACACCCGCCGTATTCCGGTTGTTCCCTTGTATGGGTGGGCACCGTGAAAGATACGAGGACCAAAAAGCACCGCATCGCCTGCCTTCGCCGGGAGCGCGACCTCTTCGGGATGGGCATCGTATCGAATATAAGGTTGTGCATCGGGATGAAGACAGAGATGTGAGCGTGGAAGGAGGCGGAAAGGACCGTTCTCCGGTGTCAGATCGTCCAGATAGTATGAAACGCGGACGATTACCGGGGCTGTCCAGAGGTAACCGCCGAGATTTGAGCCGTAAGGGTAGCCGTCGGTGTGCATAGCGACACCAATCGCGCCCGGCTCATAGTATCGGTATCCGCCGCTGAAGAAGATGATATCCTGTCCAATCACACGCTCCAAAAAATCGATAACCGGTGGATTGGCGATCAGTTCGCCCAAGGCACGTCCATGCCACTGAGGTTGACAGGTAGCGTTGCCTTGTCGGTCATGGTAGCTGCTGTGCTCAGTGGGGAGTTGCGCGGTCTCCTCTCGGAGTTGCTCAAGCTGCGCTGACGTTAGCGCGTCAGGGAGCACCACATAACCCTCGACCTCAAGGTGACGAATCTGCTCAGGGAGCGACAATGTTCGCCAGTCGGTTGTGACAATATTCATCGGTTCCCCCTTTCTAACGATGGTTTGCTCTATGCCTCACGGCAAGAATATTTGAACCGATCATCACAGTGGCAGCGAAATCGCTTTGCCGCTCGTCATGCTGCGCGTAACGGCTTCAGTGAATTCCATATATTTCACGCCATCCTCAAAGTTCGTATGGGTGATGACTTCATGCCCACGGATCGCACTGACAAACTCTTCTTCGACGCGCCAACCCCCTTCCTCCTCAGCGGGGATGGGAATCTCCGTAAGTGCGTCGTCACCGTTCTGTCCACCGTAGAGATTGTTATTGGCAAACCGCAAGGTGCCTGTACTGCCAAAGATGTACGCTTCGGGACCGTCAACCAAACCGGCGACATTGGAAACCTGTACGTGCAGCTGTGCGCCACACGCCATGTCCGCAACGATGTCGATATGCTGTGGAATCCTAATAGGACGCATGATACCGTCATCATCCTTGCGCATTCTGACATAGGTTTTCCCCATCGCCATGATCTCGGTCGCCTCACCGACCCAACGCAATAGTGCCTCGTACCAGATTCCCATGCTCATGATATTGAACCCACTCAGGTTGAAGTCATCGCGCCAGTGCATGGGTGCGTCAGGGTCCAAGAACGTGCCGCCGGCACGGACTTCAACCGCATAGACATCACCGATATAACCGTCAGCGAGGAGACGTTTGATGGTGTTGTCCACGCGCAGCGAGAACGGCGAAGGGACAATTTGCGTGACCAGATGCGTGTTTTCACGGGAAGCTTTGCGCATCGCGTGTGCTTCTTGTGCGTTCATTGCCATTCGTGCTTCACACATTACATGTTTGTTTGCTGCTAACCCTGCCAACGTGACGCGACAGTGCATATAGGGCCAGGTGCCGATAACGATTGCATTGGTGTCCGAGGCGGCGACCAACTCCTGCCAATTTTCGTAGATTGTTGGAATACCAAATTCCTGTGCGACCCGCTCAGAGGATTCACGGCTGCGGTTGCAGACACTGATAACCTCGACGCCGTCAATGGCTTGGAGTTTTGGAATATGGTGTGTTCTTGTGTTTGCGCCAGCGCCGACAACACCTACACGGATTGTATCGTTGCTCATCTGTATGCTCCTTTGTTGTGGAATGGGACAAGCCCACATTTCAAAATAAACGAACCTAGATTAACGGATAATCGATCATCTCATTTTACATCCGATTGGTAGGTGAGTCAACGGCTTTTTTTCGCTCCCCGTCAAAAAGGATTTGACAGATGCAGTGCTTTTCTGTATGATGGCGACCGGGACAAAATGTCCACTACTATTGCTTACACTTAGGTTGTAACCATGTTCTGTATTGGAAGGAGTATGTATGAACGAACGCGAAAAATTCTTATTTGACCTACAAGGTTTTCTTGTGGTGAAAGATGTTCTAATACCAGAGGAAGTTGATGCGCTCAACGCCGCTGTTGATGCCAATCTCGATAAACAGGTTGACGATGATAACTCAGCTGTCGGTGACTCCAAAACGCTTGCCGGCACCCACAAGCGCGGTATGTTCACCGGTATGTTGTCGTGGCCCAAGCCGTGGTGTCAGCCATTTCGAGATATCATCGTTCACAAGAAAGCGATTCCCTATCTAGACGCTATCCATGGAAGAGGCTGGCGGTTGGACCACTCCCCCTTCATCTTAACGTCTGATCCTGGCACCGAGGGCTTGCTCCTTCATGGTGCGACTAACCATAACTTTTTTGGTGCAGCATATTACATTTATACCAACGGACAGATGCGTTGTGGGATGGTGGTGCTCCAGTATCAACTTGCGGATGTTGAGGAGGGAGATGGCGGACTGTGTGTTGTTCCGGGAAGTCACAAGGCAAACTTTCCCTGCCCACAGGAGATTAGGGAGTGGGAAGCCAATCAGGAGATCGTTTATAATGTTCCCGCCAAAGCGGGCGACATGATCATCTTTAACGAGGCGACAATTCACGGAACGCTGCCTTGGAAAAACCATGAACGCGAACGCCGTTCGTTGCTCGTGCGTTATTCGCCGAAGTATCTACACTACGCCGGGGGCTATTATGATGTGACGTTCCCCGAATGGGCTGATGAATTGACCGAGGCGCAGCGCGCGCTTTTGGAACCCCCTTATATCTACAATCGTCCGTTACTCGAAGAAGATGGGGAGACGGTCGTCCGTCCACGCGTCGAGTATTAATCGAACTGTGAGTATTCAAGTGTCCCGGCGGTCTGTGCAATGATTCTCTAGTTTCTGCGTCGATGCCAGATGGCTGAAATTGTAGCGGTCATCGGAATGGTCAGGACAAGTCCGAGTGTGCCAGCGAGCAATCTCACGATTTCGGACGACGCAATGCCGATACTCAAAAGTTCTATTGTAGGAGATTGGAAGAGGTCAAGATTGGGTGTCGCGACTGCCATGATAAACAGGAACTCCACACCCAGATAAGCGAACACCAATGTATTAACCATGGTGCCGAGGATATCGGTGCCGACGTTCATCCCAGACGTGATTAATCTCCACGTCGGCATGTTTGGATTTGCTCGGCGAATCTCCTCCATTGAGGAGGCGACCTCAATCGCACCATCAACAGCCACACCGAGTACTCCCATTAACATCCCTGCGAGCAGTACCTGTCGGAAATCGAAAGGCGGTGTGCGAGTGGCTTCTATGATGTCCGCCGAGACCGCATTCTCCAAGCCTGAAAAACGGAGGTAGTTTTGGGCGAACATGACAAGCAGCCCAGCGACAAGGATACCTCCCATCGTGCCAAGCACAGCAGAAAAGGTCTTTCGACTAGGACCGATCACGAATACGAGGGACACAAAAGCAATCATGCCGGAGCTCAGCGTGACAATTAACACGGCGTTTTCGCCGCGTGAAATCAGGGGGATCATGAAGAAATAGAGGATTAAACCTGAACCGATCATCGCGCAGGCGGTACGTACCCCCTCGTTTCGTCCCACAATGATGATCACCACCAACATCAACCCAAACATCCAGATTAGAAACTGATCGCGCCCATACTCTTGAACGAGATTGACCAGACTGACCTGATCCGGGCTTCCTCCCATGCGACATAAGATCACATCTCCTGGTTCGGCGGGGATACTCAGCAGATCGACTTTATGGTTGAGAATGTTCCGTAGGATAACTGTTTGTCCTGCGTAGAGCCCCGAAAGCATCTCGATTTTTAGGATATGATGTTCTGTCGTCGCGTCGTAAACGTTGAGTTTGTCCTCCGCCTCGCCAACAGAAAACGTGACCTCGTTTTTCTCATCCCTAATGAGCCATTTGGTATCCCTCCATTCTTTTATAGAAACGGTGAGGTCTTGTGATAGCGGCACGTTATGCCGCTCAAAGGCTCGTCGGAAATCTTCGGAGATCCGACGACGGTCCAGATTGTCTTTTTCTATCATGTCGACGCTAAATAGGAGGGGGGCGTTTGACTCAAGGAGGCTAATCACCTTGCCCTTGGCATATTCCGATCTAGTGGTGAGATTACCGTTTGCGTCATGATGCTCGACAATCACCGCTGAAGCGCGGTTGATTCGATGGTAGAAGTATTGTGTGCCTACAAGGACAACAATCAGTGCTATTGGCACGGCCAAACGCGCTTTGCTTTTTGGGTCATCAGTGCGGAAAAGCTCTTCAAGTTCTTCCTCTGAGGGCAGGTCTTCATCAATCTCGGAAGGGGCGATTTTTCGATATTTGGTCAGGACACCGGCGATGACCGCAGCGATTGGAACAGTCAAAACCAACCCGATAGTTCCGACGATAGCTTGTGTGATAGCGACTGCCGTTGTTTCATCATTCGCCAGACGGAGGAATGGGTAGAGGTATCCGACTTCGGGAAATTCAATACGGGGAAGTAGCATCGTGATCATGTACGCGCCAAGATAGGCAAAGATAAGGGTATCTGCCATCGTTCCCATGATGTCCCGACCTACGTTAAGCCCTGCACGGATAGCCTGCCGCACGGTGACATTTGGATTGACCTGCTTGACCTCATAGACAGAGGAGGAGATGGACATACCCACATCCATCATGGCACCAACGGCTCCCAGAATCATCCCGGCTGCGAGGATTCCCTTGAAATCCCAACCGTGCGAAGCTGGTGTTCGCCAGAGAGCGATACCGAGTTCAAGAAATCCAAATTCCTGCGCCAATCCGGTGAAGAGCATTGCCTTTTGGCTGATGACTGACAGGAGACCAACAGCGACCAATCCACCGAGGGTGCCTAGCACGCCGGGAATCACCTTAAAACTGAACCCGGCAATCAGCACAAAGGTTGAGATGGTCAGTAAAGCTGCGACACACAAGGCAGCGGCAATCGGATTGAAGCCTTTGAGCATTAAGGGCACTAGGATGTATAAAATACCAAAGGCAGTGACGAACAACGTCAAAATTGCGCGTATACCCTTCATACCAGCGACCATAATTATTAGGATGCCCAACATCCCCGCAAGATAGAGCAGAAAAGGTGTTCGGAAATATTCAAGCATTCGCACGTTGTCGCGTATTTCGCTCAGCGTCGTTTTCGCTTGGCGTCTGAGGGGCATCTCAAGGAAAAGCACATCTTTTTTTCGTATCACCCGATCGCCGAATGCGCGCCCCGTCCAGATGTTATTGACCTGAACAGTTTCGCCCCGAAATTTCCCCGAAATAACGCGGAAGGTTATAATCTGATCAACATCTTCGCTTGTATCCACCTTTGTCACCCGTCCGAGACAGACCAATGTTTGCAAGGCACCGTGTTGGACGATTTCATTGAATTGGAACAGTTTGATGTGTAGCACCAAGACGATAATGAGAATTGCCAATATTCCGAAGATCTTTACATTTCTTTCATTCATTGCAATTTTCCTCTTCCCTATTTACCAGTAGTTTTCCTTCTTTTTGTCTCTGAGATTTCTCAGATTTGCACTACTTGGTACAGTTTGATTGCCCATCTCGGTGCGGCAGCCCACAGTGTAATAGAACCAAACTGGACCTTTATCCTCAGTTGACAGGCAATCCCTCCCGGCAAGCTTAGGATACACTCAATAAGAGCAATTTTCATACCTGATAGCAGATTGGCAGAAGCAGATATTTCCAATTTTGTTTTTTCTGATTTATGGCGATAATTCGTTACTAGTTTGTCCTTCTTGTTCCCTCAAGTGTTTGTGAATAGTTGCCGCAACACCGTGCGGTATCCCTTTTACAGCAAGCAGTTCATCAAGACTAGCTTGACGAATTTTTTCGATAGCACCGAAGTGTTGAAGCAGTGCCTGTTTTCGCTTGACCCCAACATTGGGGATTTCATCGAGAACTGAATGGCTGAGTGCACGGCTGCGGCGTTTTCGGTGATAAGTGATAGCGAATCTATGCGCTTCATCGCGCAACCGCTGGATGAGGTGGAGCGTCGGATTGTCGCGCCGGAGCACAATTGGATCAGATCTGCCGGGAAGAAAGATATGCTCGAACCGCTTGGCAAGCCCAATAATTGGCAGATGGCTTAAATCAAGTGTTTCCAATACCTCACATGCAGCGCTCAATTGTCCCTTACCGCCATCGATCAAGATCAGATCTGGGAAACGATTTTCGTCAATAGCACGACGAAATCGACGGGTGACAACCTCTTGCATCATGGCATAGTCATTCTGCCCTTCAACGGTGCGAATCTTGAAACGTCGATACTCAGATTTTGCGGGTTGCGCATCTTCCATCACCACCATCGAGGCAACAGGAAACCGATCTCCCAGATTGGAGATATCGAACCCTTCAATCCGGGCTGGCGGGTGAGGTAGGTTCAACAACTCTTGCAATTCCATCAACGCGGGATTGTCATCGGCTTTGAAAACGACGTTCTGTTCCTTCTGCTCAAGGATGATATTCGCATTTTTCGCTGCCATCTCTACCAACTGGCGTTTACGTCCTCTTTGTGGGATATACAATGTTACTTGACTGCCGCGCTTCTCGGACAGCCAACGCTGGATGGCTTCCGGCATCTCGATGTCGTCGGGTAGCAAAATGGTTTTCGGAATAAACGACGCATCTTGATAGTATTGTTGCACAAACGCGGTCAGCGTTTCAACTATAGAGTCGGATGAGTTTCTCAGGAAATAGTGTTCGCGCTCAATCAGCTTGCCATCGCGTATCATCAACACCTGTGCACACGCCTCATCTCCTGCTCGTGCCACACCGATCACGTCCTCATTTTCTGCGGACGGGTTGTCGAGGTTCTGTTTGGCAATCGCGTCTTTGACATTCTCGATCTGATCCCGATACTTCGCCGCACTTTCAAAGTCAAGTGCGGCTGCAGCGGACTGCATCTTCACTCTGAGATCCTTTAAGACCGCCGCTTTGTCCCCGCTCAAAAATCGGCGGACATTATCCACAATCTGATTGTATTCCTCAACGGTAGTCAGATCCGCACAGGGGCCGGGACAACGTTGAATGTGATAATCTAAGCACACGCGGTGGGGATTTCCTGATGCCTGCAATTCCAAATTACAGGTGCGGATAGGGAAGACCTTTGTCAGCTGCTTGATGGTCTGGCGTGTTGCGCGGGTATGTACAAAGGGACCAAAATATTTCGCGCCATCGCTCTCTTTTTGACGGGTAATATAAAGCCCCGGAAATGGTTCGTTGACTGTCACCTTCAGATACGGATAGCGTTTATCGTCCTTGAGCCTAATATTGTAGCGTGGCTGATGTTCTTTAATGAGGTTGTTTTCAAGGATTAACGCCTCCACATCGCTTGCAGTGAGGATGGTGTCGATATCGGCGACATAGCGCAGCATCGGCTTGGTCAGGGCATGTGGGGTGGCAGCGTTCTGGAAATAGGATCTGACTCGCTGGCGCAAGGAGGCCGCTTTGCCGACGTACAACACTTTTTCCGCTGCGTCTTTCATCAGATAGACACCGGGACCGGTAGGTAGGCTTGAGAGTTTATCGCTAATCTGTTGGTTCATTTTCTAGCACTTCTATTAGGAAGACAAAATTTGTGTCGTAGAAGGCATTTATCGTCTATCAAAGACAACTGTAAATGTTTCAGCATCCTTATCTTCAATGAATTGAGGTTCAGGGAGATTCGCTTTGCGACATTCCTCGATCATGCGGGGAACTCCAGAACCTAAACCACGATAAGGGATTCCTATCTTCGGGACAAATGAGATCAACACCGGATTCCTCACAATTTGTATTCCCGCTCGGATTGATTCGACCGTCGCTGTATTCGGCAGCTTGCCGGGGCTGATGATTTCGATACGATTATCGAAGATGAAAACGCGGATGCTACTGCTAATCAGGTAGTCCCGGTGAACAAGCGCGTTGACGACTGCTTCTTCCAAGGCAATTTCAGGGATTTCCATAATGCCGGGAAAGTTAAAGTTCTGACCGTTTTGTTGCTTTCGTAGATTACGCTTGAGGAATCCCATCGTCCCTTTGAACTGTTCGGCTAAGGTTGACCCGATGTCCTCGCTATCCAGATATTCTGTTCCCTCCAAGCGGTTGCCGATAAATGTGACCGCTTTGACCATCAACTGGGGTCGAATCTGTTGCGGTTCTCTGCCAAAAAGGAGAAGTCCTGCTAATGTCAGATGGGGTGATTTGAGGAGTTTTAGGTTTGATAGGCTGCGTTCCGCAAAATCATCAAGTTGGTCAACTTCCTGATCGTATTGCTGCCTAAAGAAATCTCTTAATCGCAACAGATCCAACTCATCTAAACTCGTATGAGTGAGTGGCATTTCATCGGCATACAGTGTGCCCGATGCCTGCATCAACCGTCGGAGCTCTTCCCGATCAGAAGTTGTCATCGTGATACCCCTACCCCATTAGCATAAATTATTGAAACTTGAGGAGTGCCAAGTAATTACGCTTTACGCATCATACCACTACATTTTGCGGCTTGCCCTCCAAGAAGGCGATGACGTTATCCACAATTCCCTCATTTAGCAGATTAACACCCTCTGGCGTCATATCCGCACAATGGGGCGACAGAATAACCTGTTCGCAGGCGAGGAGCGGATGGTCGGCAGGCGGTGGCTCCTCATCGTAGACATCAATTCCAGCACCGCCGAGATGCCCGGAATTCAGCACCTCAATGAGCGCGTTCGTATTTACTATATCACCGCGTGCGACATTAATCAGCAGAGCGTTGGACTTCATCAGTTCGAGTTCCCGCTTTCCGATCATTTCGCGGCTGTCATCGGTCAGCTTGACGTGGAGACTGACGACATCCGACGTTTGCAACAATTGATCCAATTCGACGTACTGGACTCCCAGTTGCGCCGCCCGTTCTGCTGAAGGATTGAAAGTCCATGCGATCACGTTCATCCCGATGGCGCGACCGAGCCTTGCCATCTCTGCCCCGATGTGCCCTGTGCCGATAATCCCCAATGTTTTGTCTCGTAGATAAATGTTGTCCATTCGGGGCCAACCACCGTCTTTCACTGCTGCTGTCATGAACGCGGCGCGTTTGGCTGCAGCGAACATCAGTCCAAACCCGTGTTCAGCAACAACGGGGGCTGTCCTACCGGGTTGATTGCAAATTACAACACCAAGCTCCCTTGCCGTGTCCAGATCGATATTATCTGTCCCGATTGAGCAGGTCGCGATTAGCCGTAGTTTCGGGACTTGGTGCAAGGCTTCGGCGTACCACGTCACAATGCCGCGTGTGTTCATGACAATATCTGCGTCTTTTGTGCGGTCAATCTGTTCTTCAAGTGATTCTGGACGATCTGTATACAAAGTAACATCGCCGTAGGGCTCGAGTCGCTCTATATGTGGGGAACCTTGTATCTGTGGTGGATTGTCCCCGGGAACGACGATTTTGGCTCGTGTTGAGGTCTCTGTCGGCATACAACTTTCTCCCTTCATGTTGAAGATATTACATCTTGGAAAATCGACATATTCGTAAGGTAGATTTATCAGGAAAAATGGTTACTGCTTGTCTATCCCTCTGTTTCCTGTTCGTACTTTTGCAGCTGCCCCGCCAAACGGGCGGGATCAGCAATAAAGAGGCCAAGAATCCCTAGTAGGATCGGAATAAACGCCGAAATCATCAGCGCAAGATTATAGCTGCCCAACAGGTCTCGACCAATTCCGAGAGGCATCGGTCCCAGCGCGGAGCCGGTAATAGTAATCATTGAGGTGAGTCCCGTGATACTTCCTAGGTGGTGCCGTCCGAAGTACATCGCCCAGACTACGCTGCCCAAGATACGAATGAGCCCGCTGGAAATTCCGAGGACAACGCCAAACACCAATGCAAGGGTAATGTCGGAAAGCGAGCAGGCCATCAATAGTGACAGTGCTTGGAAAAACAGACCGGTAGATAGCAATATACGCACCGGGACTCGGTCTACGAGAAGACCGCTGCCCCAATTAACGACAGCAGTGGTCACAGCGATAGGTACAAAAACTGCTGCGGCGAGATTGCGTGTCAATCCATTATCGGTAAAGATGCTGACCATGTGGAAAAATAGACCGGTGGACAGCATACTGATCGCAGAAAGACTTGCCACCAAAATCCAGAAGACGGAGGTACGCATCGCCTCTCCTAGCGTCCAGTTCACCTCCGTCAATTTTGCTGTTACCTGTTTTCTTTTGCGAAACCTGAATGTCTTTGATTCCCCTCCATCTGGTTGGAGTCCATAATCCTCCGGATGGTTACGAAAAAATATAAACGCCACGGGTGCCATCACAAACGTGAGTATTATCCCAAGGAGTATATAAGTAGACTTCCAACCGTAGGTAGGAATTAACCAGTTGACAAGGTTTGGAAAACCGCCCAAACTGATAAGGGAGCCTGCCATACCGGAAATCCCCATCACCATGCCCCGCCGACGCACCCACCACTGATTAATGATATTCGTGCAGACCAATCCCAAACTTCCTTGACCGAGCATGCGGAGTGCGATGAAACCCAAACCGAGCATGAAGGCGTTCTGCACGTAGCCCATGTAGACGCAAGCAAATCCGAAAAGCGCGGTAATCAGCACCACTATCAACCGGGCACCATGCCGATCGATTTGGTATCCCACAATCGGCAAGACGAAACTTCCCACAAGTGTGCCCAGTGTGTAGAGCGTACTGACAAGCGACCGGCTGATCCCTAGGTCTGTGATGAAGGACTCAATAAAGATCGATACCACATAGGTCTGACCGGGACTGCTCATAATCATTCCCAGTGTCCCGATCAACATGATAATCCAGCCGTAGAAAATCGGCGATTTACTAACAAGGCGACTATGCGATACTTCCATTGCTTGCGGCACAATCCTCCCACAGGTTAAGGAGATAATCTGCCCGAGGTACTCAACCCTTCGGGCGGTTTTTACAAGGCCAGGACTTACGCAATTCAGCACGCAGCGCGAGATTTTTTTCTTTTTAACCTCCTAAAATCCCCCAACCCCCTAAATCCCCCTTGTCAGGGGGACTTGGAAAAATCAGGGGGACTTATGAACCAGCTGCGTAAGTCCTAAAGGTAATATCAAAGGGACAAATACAACAACTTCATTTCACGCATCACCTCTCAATTCATCACGAACAGGATTTTTCCTTTGCGTCCTCCCTGAGATGCATGGGCTAGGGCGTTCTTGGCATCGGTGAGTGGATAGACCTTCTCAACCGGTACTGTCAATTTCCCTGACGTTATGAGAGGGATTAATTGATTGAACATATCATGGATGTCCCTAGTATCAGCGTGTTTGTACCAAGCATTAATCCAAAAGCCGCGGAAACAGAGGTCTTTGAAGATCAACAGGCTATTGCTCATCTGCAATGGCTGGAGCCCCATCGCACCGTAGGTGACCAATGTGCCGTGATCGCTGAGTGATTTGGCTATCTCCCGCGCACTCTCTCCACCGACCGCATTCAATCCAAGCGGTACATCAGCGTTACCTGTCAAGTCCCGAATTTGTTTTGACAGTGGAATCTCATCGGTGACGACGATGTCCGCGCCTTCCGCCTCAAGTTCGGGGATCAGATCCTCCCGGCGCACGACATTAATGGTTCTCAAGTCACGGAGACGTGCGATCTGGATCACAGCCCGACCGACCCCAGAGTTGGCGGCGTTCTGAATCACCCAATCGCCGGGTTTGAGGTCAACGAACCCTTCAAGCATCCGCCACGCGGTTGGCGGGTTGACCGATAGCATTGCTGCTTGTTCCAGAGGAATATCATCTGGCAGGGGAATCAGGTTTTTGGTGTCTGAGGCATACGCATCGCACCAGTGCCCCACTCGATCTAGTGAGATAACAGGTTGACCGACACGCAGATTAGAAACTTTACCCCCGGTTTCTGCAACGATACCAACGCCTTCGTTTCCCGCAATCGCAGGTAGCGGGGAGCGAATCGGATACGTCCCCTCAAGCCTGTTGATGTCGGCGGGATTAATCGGTGAAGCTTTCATCTCAACGAGAACTTGGTTGGAGTCAATGGCGGGGGTGTCCCACGCTTCGACTTGGGCTACTTCTTCGGGAATGCCGTGCTCGTGATGGCAGATAACTGTTGTTGTTTTTTTCATTTGATCCTCGTTTTGCGTAGTGTCTATTAACTTATGATACCAATTTCGTCAGGAAAGCCTAACTTTACAACGCTTGAGTAGCTCTTAAGAAATTATGTCTAGGGACCTATAGCACTGTCGGTAATGCTCGGATGGAAGGATAAAAAAATACCATATAACGTCCCCCTATCTGCTTTAAGGGGATAGATGATGCTCCCCAGTACACTCATAGTTGGCGACAGATCAACCTCTAAGCCGATCTGTCCTGAAAATGCACCGCCACGTGACGTTTCCTCCCCCAATGTCCACCAACTCATGTCATAAAAAGCGAGTGCGTACGGTGCAACGGACAGGGCCGAATCTCCGACAATTTTATGGAAGAATCCGAATCCAACGGAAAACCCCAGCGTACTGTTCTCGGCACCTGTTCTCTCATCTGCAAAACTTCCGAAGAAACTCGCGCTCGCCATACACTCCCAATCGCTTCTGATTAGCGGTTGGATCGAACTGATCCCAGAATAAATGAACGAAATTGGCGACTGTGTGCTTGAGCGTGTATCATCAAAATGAAGCTGCCCCGCTTTCAGAAACCCTTCAATAGTTGGTAGCACACCGAATTCAAGGCTGCCAACCGCAGCGATCCGTTCGTTAACATATTCTGCCCCTGCGGCGATACTAGCCTGACCCAACTTTAATTGATGAAGGTTGAAAGGATGTTCGTAGAGTTGGGCTCGCGCCTTCACTATACCGGTTATCAACAGCAGAGTCGTAACAGTTGCTGCCACTCTTTTCATATCTGTCGGCGACTTGACCGTGTCCCTCGCAGCCTACCGGAAATCCTCACGGCGTTAGCACTACTTTCCCAATCGAACCCCGTTCCTCGATCAGACGGTGTGCCTCAGATGCGTCTGCGAATCGATATATATGCCGCACCACCGGCTTCAGTTTGCCGGTTTGGGCAAGGTCAATCAGTTCCTCCATAATCTCAGGAGCGCGAGACTGTGTATTGCTCACACCGCCCCATCCAATCAACTTTAGGTTCTTCATCCAGAAGGGCCAAAAATCGACTTGTCCTATACCCGTGAAAGAGTTTGAGCCAAAACTCACCATGCGTCCGGCTTCTGCCATACAATCGAGGTTTCGCGTGAAGACTTCACCGCCGATCGACTCCCACACGACATCGACACCGCGCCCGTCTGTGGCTTCTAGGACCGCTGGCACAAAATCATTAGTTCGATAGTTAATCACGACATCGGCACCAAGTTCTCGCACCAATTGAAGTTTCGCTTCGCTGCCCGCCGTTGCGATAACCCGGGCACCAAAGTATTTGGCAAGCTGAACGGCAAGGACACCTGTACCGCCTGCCGCAGCGTGAATGAGGACCGTTTCTCCCGCCTGTAAGCCCGCGGCGATTTTCAGTGTATGATATGCGACCGGAGCGTAGTCAAAGGCGGCTGCCTGCTCTGGTGTGAATGACGGCGGATAAGCGGTGGGCCTGGGCTGTCCGTCCGGACGGGGGTGTAGACTTTTCGCATCAACTACCCCGTATTCGACATATGATCCCGGTCGCAGCCCACCAACTAGATGGCGTGTACCAATTTCGACTCCTTCGGTATTGGGACCGTGCCCCACCACTTCCACACACGCCATGCCGCCGGGAATGTGCGGCGGATCTTTGATGCCATATTGCGCTTCACCCGAAGATCCGATTCGACCACTGCCACCGTGTCGGATGTGGAGTTGGATGTAATCAATGGCGACAGCGAGCACCTTGACGAGTGCTTCGCCTTTTGCCGGTTCAGGCGTGGGTATATCTTCGTAGCGCAGCACCTCGGGTCCCCCAAATTCTCGGTACACACTGGCTTTCATTGTTGAGGGAACTTGGATTTGCGGAGAATTTTTATGGTGCATAGCTGATGTCACCTCTGTATATGAGGGATGCGGAAATTATTCAGGACTTACGCAAATTCGGTACGCAGCGCGAGATTTTTTCGTTTTTAACCCCCTAAATCCCCAACCCCCCTAGCCCCCCTTATCAGGAGGACTTATAAACCAACTGCGTCAGTCCTATTATTGTCTGAATCGTCGAAACTTTTAATCGCGCACGCGCTTCAGTGTAACACCAAGTTGAATCGAAATCAAGGGTTAGTTGGGGTTGAAGCCGTTGTGCAAATCTTCCCATGACGAATCATCTCTTCAATTTTTCTTCAGTCCGAAATGTATGTCCTGTTGCTGTCTGAGTGACCATAGCAGCGAATCTGATGGCGGGTCAACCATCTCTTGCGTGATTAGCGTCTCCGCTGCCACATCTCTGGATAGACCATTGCCGGTCAAGAGATAAAGCGGCAGTGGGTTGCCTTTGGTAATAGGAGACGCAGGGAGAATCGCTGCGTCAATATCGTTGCTATGACCGCCGCCTAAGATTGTACCTGTCTTCAATTCACAGTTTGATTTTGCGACAAGGTCTACATGTGGCTTGACTGTGGCAGCACCGGTGGAAACATTCAGGAGTGCAGCCGAGAGGATAGAGATTGGAGTTTCCACACCACAGAGATGGTACGGACGATAGATTACCGCCGTCGAGCCACGACGGTTAGGTATTAGCCCTTTGGTCGTGAGAATCGTGCGGGAGTAGTCGTTTTCGCACGAGACAACAATGAATACGCCACCGCCCAAGCCAGCGTCGTCAGCTCCCCTCAGGCAGGTGACGATGTCGATTGCCTCCTTTGTCTCTAGAATGCCACCCTCCTCTACAGGGCAGAGCACCTCTGGAATCTCACTGATCCGAGCAACGGGCAGGTGTAGCTCAGGAACATCAGGCATCAGTCCTGTGGCATTTGCCGCAACCGTCATTTCTCCCAGATCTGAGTTAGAGGTTTTGGGAAGGGAAGCTAACATCTCACGACGGGCACAGATATACCGATTAGCCTCTCCTTCAGGGATGCGATTCAGTGCCCACGCTTCTGATTCACTTACGGAGACCGTCGAACCCCCGCAGGATACTGTCTTCGCTTCCGGGTCATAGATACATTCATTGTTCCGCGCTTTGCCACCGGAAAGCACCTCCAACCCCAGACTCCGCGCCCACAAAGCCAAGCCGATTAACAGTCCATGTTGATCGCCGTCCACAGGGGTATAGACAACCCCCGCGGTGTCTGCCAAATGCTTGAGAATTGGTCCGATAACAGCATCTGTCTCCTTGTTAATCATGGCGACATGCTTTTCGTGCTGGATGGCTTCATAGGCGTAGAGAGCACCGGCCTCTGGAACACCTGTGGATTCGACAACAACATCTATCGGTATATCCATCAGGAGCATCGGATCTTCCGTAATCACAAATTTCCCGGCTTCCATGGCGCACATTGCAGCAGCACGACTGTCGCATAGGACAATTTCATCGTCAGTAATACCCGCGCGATGATAGGCGAGCCGTGCCGCTTGAAGATCGACATCCGCAATAACCGGAATTTCCAGAAGGGGGATATAGCGCGCTTGGGTGATAACTGCCGTGCCGTAATGCCCGCTGCCAATCAGTCCGGCACGGACAGTTCGCTTATCTTTAATTTGGTCAAACAGATGATGATAGATCATATTTGTGCTTTCGTATTAAAACGTCAGTCCGACGCGAATTGCTCCGCCCTCCTCGGCGAATTCAAACGCTTCGTTGATCTGATCGAAGGGGAAGGTGTGGGACATAATCTTATGGAACGGATATTTTTCCTGTGTCCGTAGCAGAAAATCCAGTGCCCGTGCAATAACCCAACCTTCATACACAATCACCCCCCGGATGGTCCTGCTGCACCGCACAATACTGCCCGGATCAATTTCGGTGGGCATACCGAGATTGATGTTCCCGATCCAGAGGTATCGCCCACCCCAACGGAGCATCTCAACCCCTTCGGATAGGACACGCGGTGATCCGACAAATTCGGCGACGAGATCCGCTCCGACCCCTCGCGTGTGGTCAAGCACGTATTCAACACGATCCTTCACGGAGAGTTCATCGACGTTGATCAGATGGTCGGCACCAAATTCGCGGGCGAGATTCAGCCGTGCCGGCAACCGATCCAAGACGATGATCTGTCCGGCACCCATCTCCTTTGCCACAGCCGTCGCATAAAGCCCAAGTCCACCAGCCCCTTGAATCACAACCGTATCGCCGAGCGTAATACCGATTTGGTTAAGCCCGTAGATGACCTCTGACAACGCACAGTTGACCGGCGAAACAAGCGCGTCAGGTAGTTCATCGGGAACTTTGAAGATCCAGTGTCCCGGTTTCATGTAGTAGTATTCGCCATAAGCCCCATGAAAATGCGGTGCTTGGTCGCTCGGCACACCGAGCCAATCCCGATAACGATTCGGACAACCCGGCTTACCATTGAGGCACATCCAACAACAATTGCACGGCTTGAAATAGGAGTAGGTGATTCGATCTCCCTCTGCCAACGGTTGTCCCATGCTATCGGTCTGGATATTCTTCCCTATCTCTTCAATGGTGCCGATCATCTCATGTCCCAACACCTGCGGGATACCGCTGGCAATTTTGGGTCCGTGCCCCCGCCAAAAGTGTAGGTCCGAACCGCAGATATTCGCCATGCTCATTTTGACCAAGAGATCATCTGGCTCCGTTGACGGCACAGGATACTCACGGAACTCCATCGGTGCTTGTGGCTCAGTAAAAATAGCGACTTGTCCTGTCCTCATTGGGATATCCTCCTCACTGCTCGCCTTATGCCGATGCGACGGTCAATTCGTTCAGTTTGTCCGGATCTAACTCAACGCCAAGCCCCGGTCCTTCAGGCGGATAGAGGTGGCTGCCCTCTGCGCGGATACGCTCCTTCGCCGGTGATGCCGTGTAAAGCACAGGTCCCATCGGATCACAAGGGAATGTGAGGTTCGGCATCGAAACGCCTAGTTGGACCTGTGCAGACGTTCCAAGCGTTGATTCCTGATCCGTGCCAATTAAACATCTGAGTCCCGCCGATTCTGCCAGCGCGAATAGACGACGAATATGGGTCGGTCCGCCCGAAACACATGCCACATTGAAGACCGTGCAGGCGCCACGTTCTGCTGCCTCGTAGCCGAGTGCCAAGTCGTTTATGTGGAGACTCACCGGCAAATCCATCCGTTTGGTAAATTCCGTGCATACCCGTAGGTCGCGGGAGGGTTGCTCAAAATGGAACGGTGCGTGATGCCTAAGCACATCGGCGTAGCGTAGAGCGGTCTCCCAGTCGTTGAAGCGGCCGGAGAAATCGAGTTGCTTGAGACGAATCTGATCGCCAAATCTCGCCTTCATCTCCGTCAAGAAGTCGTTATCCAATGTGCTGTCTCCCGACACGTAGTAACGGAAGAGATGATGCCCCAAATCCACCAATCGTTGCAGGTAGCCTGCGGTCCTCTCAAAGTCCTCCCGCACCTGTACGCCCCAGGTTGGATAACAGCAGTAGACGCTATCACGCATTTTGCCGCCCAGCATTTGGTAGAGGGGCACCCCCTGTACCTTGCCGTTGAGGTCGTAGAGTGCCAAGTCTATGGCGGAGGCGAGGTGTAGATTGGTAACGGTGCTGCCGAAATCCTGTGTCCGTAGGAACTCGTTAATCTCCGTAATACGGGTGGCATCACGTCCCACCAATAGCTCGTTGTAGCGTCGGGTTATCGCGCCGAGATCATCGGCTCTGCTATCCGAAGCTTCGCCAAGACCTACTGGTCCGTCGTCCACATGCACCTTGACAATGACATGCCCCGATATCTGACCGGTATAACGTGGTGTTTCGATTTGAATTGTCTCGACTTTTGTGATTTTCATTCCTTTGTCCTTTCTGTCGGGAGTTCTCTCAGAAACTCAAACGGAAAATTTTGCCCGCTGTTCAGTGATTATTATAACCGACATGGTGCAGTTGTGCAAAGCGGAAATATAAAGTAGTAGGCACATGGCTTTGCATCCCGATTTATCGGGGCTCCGTGTGCCGTAACCCTGCGGACAAATTCCTGGCTTCGCCCTTTCATAGCGTATAATTATACTAAAGTTCGTACAATTTTTAGGTGAAAAAAGGCAGAAAAGAGGTTATCCTTTCAGAAATCACCACAATTTTGAAAGGAGAATTAAATGCACCTCATTTTCTGCCTGAGTCATATTTTAACCGAGTTTAGTCCATTATTCAACCGTCAAAACTTCGCGCTGTTCTGCACGTTTATTTTGGGGCTTATCACTCACCGACGCCAAGCGACTCTGACCGAGATTTATCAAGCGGTTCGCCCCAAGAGCGGGTACGGTTCATTGGTGAAGTTCCTCTCCCGTGGCAAATGGGACGCCGATGCAGTAGCCAAACGGTTGATTGAGCTATTACAAGGTCGGTTTGGCAATTGGGTCTACGTTTACGATGAGACCCATGCAACAAAGACAGGCAAAAAACAATTTGGGCTTCACTTTTTTAGAAATCATAGATACCAAACACGGAATACCAATCAGTCGAAGTTCCACCACGGTCATCAGTTTGGTGCGTTGGGCTTGCTTTGTAGCACCGTCACACAGACGATTCTGTTTCCCGTTTGGGTAAAGTTGATATGCCCCAAGACAGATGCGGACAATAGCCTATCGGTTTTGAAGCGGATTTGCTCCCAAATCCCACCCGGTCTGATTCTGTTTGACCGGGGGTTCAATCGGCGCAAAGTGTTTAGCTGCTTGGTTAAGTTGGGGCATCATATCTTATGTCGTGCCAAGTCCAATGCGGTCTTTTACCGGCTACCAACTCCCCCCAAGCGACGCAAACGGGGACGCCCTAAGAAGTACGGCAAACGCCTACAGGTCAAACGGTTGCGGTATAAGCCATTTGACATTGACAACAAACGGTATGCCATTGCATCGGTGGTGGTTCAGACCAAAATGTGTCCCACAAAAGTACGGCTGGTGGTCATACGAACCCGACACCCAAAGACAAAGGCGTTTCGATACTTCTGTGTGTTCACCACCGACCTGACTCTTGACGTTGAGCAGATAGTTCGATACTATCGCCAAAGATGGTTGATGGAGACCGCGTTTCGTGATGTCAAACAGAACTTTGGATTTGACACCTATCGCGTCAAATCCCATCAAAGTATCAATCGTTTGGTGCAACTTAGTTTCGTGGCGAGCTGCTTGACTCAATGGCTATTCTATACTCCTGATGCCAAAGATGGCGCAATAACTATTGACCAAGTGTGCCGAGCTTTAGGCATTGATTGGTATCGACCCACCAAATTGATGGAGGGACGACTATTTTCTGCAACTAGCGATGAAGATACCAAATCCAACAATATTCAACAAACTCTTGATAAAGCCGCATGAAAAACACACAGATTGTACGAACTTTAGTATAATTATAGTGAATTCAAAAAATAAATAAACATTTTCGCTCCCCATGTTTGGTAGGTGCTGTTTCCAACTGCGCCGATTTGGAGTGTTTCATTAATTCTAAGGTCCACTATAAATGTAAAACCTACCGTAGTTCGGAGAGGCTGGAATTTCTGGTGGTTGGGGAGGTAGTCGAGGATGGGATGGTTGAGCGTCTTAGGAGAAGTAGGAGTGTAAGATATGAGTCATGTGTCGCTGCCTACAGTAGGGATAATGACTTTCATCAAGGCTCTTATCTTCGATGGTCTGACTGCCTTGGGGTTCAAAGCGATACGCCAATTGTGAGAGCCCGAAATAGGAAAGAGAGGTTGTTACAGCTACTGTCTTTGTGTAGGAAGGTAAAATAGAAACGAGCAGATTTACACAGCGTTTATTTTCAAAAACCATCCCAATGCAAGGGAGAAACAGCCAATAATTGATGTCATTGGTCAACCTGTTTGAGCCGTCCCCATGTCGTGATTTTTTTGCCGGCGGGAGAAACCGAAAAAGGAGAGTTCAACCACTCAGGAGCACTGTCACGGTGTGGATTATTAGTGAGCTTTTGTTGATTTCCCCCATCATTGTCCATCACGTAGATTTCATAGTTTTCATGTTTCCCATCCGGATTAGACACGAAGACAATCCGTTCACCGTCCGGAGACCATGAGGGAGACCTGTCATGATGGCGATTATTGGTGAGTCTACGCTGATTGTTCCCATCGGCGTCCACCACGTAGATTTCATAGTTTACATCGTCTCCTTTCCTATCAGACGAGAAGGCAATCCATTTACCGTCAGGAGACCATGAGGGAGACGTATCTCTCTTGCGATTATTGGTGAGTCTCTGTTCATTCCCTCCATCGGTGTCCATCACGTAGATTTCAGTAGAGAGTCCAAATTCGCCTATAAAGTGCCCCTCCCGCCGAGACATGAAGGCAATCCGTTTACCGTCCGGAGACCATGAGGGAGACGTGTCAAAAAAATCATTGTCAGTGAGTCTTTGCTGATTGTTCCCATCGGCGTCCATCACGTAGATTTCATAGTTTTCCCTATTCCCATCCCTATTCCCATCTCTATTAGACGAGAAGACAATCCGTTCACCGTCAGGAGACCATGAGGGAGACGAATCATTATCGGGATCGTTAATGAGGTTTTGAGGATTGCTCCCATCGGCGTCCATCACGTAGATTTCTCCGTTCCCATCCCTATCAGACCTGAATGCAATCCGTTTACCGTCAGGAGACCATGAGGGCTGTGTGTCCCAATTGGGATTATTGGTGAGTCTTTGCTGATTGTTCCCATCAACCTCCATCACATAGATTTCAAAAGAGTGCCAACCGAATCTAGGGTGGACATGCCCATCCCTATCAGACTGGAAGACAATCCGTGCCTGTGCGTCTACGACTACCATCAGCGGCGTTAGACCCAAGACGACAACGCCAGCTAAAATGAAATGGGTAAGATTGTATCTCCGTTGCATCTGTCTTTCCTCCTCTGTTTTCAAATCGGTTTATTTTTCTTTAGAGCGGATAGAGGGCAGCTTGTTTAGGCGCCTCCTTTACAATGATAGTTATAATATAGACACAAATTCCTACTGGGAGTTCTGCAAGTATAGTAGCAACTCGGATTATTATCAGGTGAAGCCTTCGCCCTTCCTTGGCGTTTATAACCTATCTCCGTACGCTCCCACATCTCAGCAAAGGCTGTTTATCCAATAATGGCAGTTATCGGTCAACCTGTTTGAGCCGTCCCCATATTGTAAACTTTTTGCCGGCGGGAGAAACCGAAAAAGGAGAGTTCAACCACTGAGGACCACTGTCACGGTGTGGATTATTAGTGAGCTTTTGTTGATTTCCCCCATCATTGTCCATCACGTAGATTTCATAGTTTTCATGCTTCCCATCCGGATTAGACACGAAGACAATCCGTTCACCGTCCGGAGACCATGAGGGAGACCAGTCATCAACGCGATTATTGGTGAGTCTACGCTGATTGTTCCCATCGGCGTCCATCACGTAGATTTCATAGTTTACATCGTCTCCCTTCCTATCAGATATGAAGGCAATCCATTTACCGTCCGGAGACCATGAGGAAGGAAAATCGCTCTTGCGATTATTGGTGAGTCTACGCTGATTGTTCCCATCGGCGTCCATCACATAGATTTCAGAAGAGAGTCCATCTTCGCCTATAAAGTGCCCATCCCTCTTAGACCAGAAGACAATCCATTTGCCGTCCGGAGACCATGAGGGCCCTGCGTCATAAAAATCATTGTCAGTGAGTCTTTGCTGATTGTTCCCATCGGCGTCCATCACGTAGATTTCATGGTTTTTCCAGTTCCCCTCCCTATTCCCATCCCTATCAGACTCGAAGACAATCCGTTTGCCGTCAGGAGACCATGAGGAAGGAAAATCGCTCTTGCGATTATTGGTGAGTCTACGCTGATTGTTCCCATCGGCGTCCATCACATAGATTTCATAATTGGGTAGTCCTCCGGGGTCATTGTCTATAACGTGCTCATCCCTATCAGACATGAAGGCAATCCGTTTACCGTCAGGAGACCATGAGGGACCTATGTCAAAATTGGGATGATTGGTGAGTCTACGCTGATTGTTCCCATCAACCTCCATCACATAGATTTCATAAGTGGGCCAACCGTGTTTAGGGTGGACGTGCCCATCCCTATCAGACTGGAAGACAATCCGTGCCTGTGCCGCAACGGCTATCATCAACGGTGTCAGTACGAAGACTACTACATTAGCTAAAATCAAATAGGTGAGATTGTCTCTCCGTTGCATCTGTCTTTCCTCCTCTATTTTCAAAGCGGTTTATTTTTCTTTAGGGGTGATAGAGGTCAGCTTGGGTGGGCAACCCGTTTCCAATTAAAATGACAGTTATCGGTCAACCTGTTTGAGCCGTCCCCACATCGTGAGGGTCTTACCTGCGGGAGCAACTGAAAGAACAGGATTAAGCCATGCAGGATCTTCGTCATCTTCAAGATGATTGGTGATGTTTCGCGGATTCCCCCCATCGGCATCCATTACGTAGATGTCCCGATTCAAATCCCTCGTCCTACTCGACACGAAGGCAATCCGTTCACTGTCCGGCGACCATGAGGGATGCCAGTCCTTATCGGGATGATTGGTGATGTTTTGCTGATTACCCCCATCGGCGTCCATCACATAGATGTCTGTTTGCCCATTCCTCGTGGACGAAAAAGCAATACGCTTACCGTTAGGGGACCATGAGGGGTCCCTATCAGCATCAGGATTGTTAGTGAGATTTTGCGGATTCGCTCCATCGGCGTCCATCACGTAGATGTCCGAGCCCACATCCGCTCCAGAGCCAACAAAGACAATGTGTTGGCCGTCCGGAGACCATGAGGGGGCCCATTCATTCAGGCGGCGGCCATGGGTGAGGTTTTTAGGGTTGTCTCCATCGGCATCCATCACGTAGATGTCCACCGTGGAAACAAAGAGAATGCGTTTACCATCCGGCGACCATGAAGGATCCCATTCATCAGAGTCGTTGTTAGAAAGGTTTTGCGGATTGCCCCCATCGGCGTCCATCACGTAGATTTGCCGGTTCCACTTCCTACCGAAAGTAAAGGCAATGCGTTTAGCGTCCGGTGACCATGAGGGGTCCTTATCAGCACCAGGATTGTTAGTGATGTTTCGCGGATTGCCCCCATCGGCGTCCATCACGTAGATTTCCCAGTTCCCATCCCTATCAGACATGAAGGCAATTCGTCCTTGTGCCTGTGCGTCACCGCACACCATCAGCGGTGTCAACACCAAGACTGCAACGCTGGTTAAAATGAAATACGCGAGATTGTATCTCCAGTACATCTGCTATCCCTCCTTTGTTCCCAAATCGGTTTTCTGTTCTCTGGGGACGATAAAGGTCAGATTGTTTAGGAACCCCTTTCCAACTAAAATTATACAATCATTTGCACAGTTTATGCAAGCACCTACAGTGAAGGATTGGGATTCGGAGATCCCTCCTACAGGATTTCCTAGTCGGGAAAACTGAATTGTCGTCTTGATTTTATTCGGACTGTCCACTATAATGCGAATATATTGACTTGGCTCATATAAAAAGTGTGGAACGAGCGGAACACGAAGAGAAACCGAGTTTTCAAGAAAAAACTCGGTTTCTTTGAACTAAATCTTAACATGAGCGATTGACTTTATATTTCTGGGAGGAAATGACGATGGAAAAATTCGCACCGTTGAATCTGACACGAGATGAGATGATTGAATATACCCGCGAGTGGGAGGGAGAACGATTTCCCGACGGTCGTCCGAAGGTTTCGGATGACATCATCGAACGGATGAAAAGTGTATCGGTGACTCAAGCGTGGGGCACCCTGCGCGGTAACGGATACCAGTGGCAGTATGAAGGGAATTGGCAATGTACGCACCCGGACGGCGTGCTGGTTGGCAGAGCGTTGACGGCGATTTACATGCCGCGACGACCGGCGATGCGGACGCTGATGGAGGAGAAGGGGGAGCGGTGTGGTTGTGTCGGAGACCAGATCTCATGGCCCATCGACATGCTGGTTCAGGGCGATGTCTATGTCGCCGACGTTTTCGGCAAGGTCGAAGAAGGTCCCGTCATTGGTGATAACCTTGCAACCGCCATCTACTCGAAATCCGGCAATGGTGTCGTCCACGATGCCGCCGTGCGCGACTTGGACGGTATCAAGGAAATCCCCGGTTTTACCAGTTTTGTCAGGGGGTGGAGCCCAACCTACGCTTCACCGACAATCATGCTAACGGGGGTTAATACGCCGATACGGATCGGTCAAGCAACGGTGATGCCGGGAGATGTTGTCCTCGGAAAAGAGGATGGTGTCATTTTTATCCCACCACATCTTGCGGAGACGGTTGTGAAAACGGCGGAGCTTGTTCGTTTGAGGGATCAGTTCGGGAAAACCCGTTTGAGCGAAGGTAAATACACACCGGGTCAGATTGATGCGCGGTGGACGGACGACATCGAAAAAGATTTCTCCGGCTGGTTGGAGGACCATATTGATGAGCTGCCTGTGCCGAGAGATGCTATCGAAGAGTTATTGAAGGAACGGACGTGGTGAGCTGATTCTAGCGCAAATCACCGGCATTTCTGAGGTAGCGGATAGACCTCTGTAGGTCGATTTTCCAAAATCAACGCTATGGTGTCGAGATATGAATCTCGACCTACAATCTACTGTTGTACCACGATCTGTTAGATTGTGATCGCAGCCTGCAAACTAACAATTCGCGCTACTTATGGCAGATAGCCTGATGATTACAGCGTTTGTCGCATGAGCAGCTTCAAAATGTCAACACGCCCTAGCAACTTGCGTTGTTCTAGTTTGACGCGTGCCTAAAAGCGGCGATGGATTCTCGGATGTGTGCGCTATCGGGGTCGCAGCTCAGATGAGAATCGGTGAGGAGCGTTAAAGCGTGTTGAAATCTCGCTTTTGGGTCATCCCATGCCTGTAGGGTGGCTTTGCTTTCCGGTGCCTCCGGCTGGGCTGTCGATTGAAGGAGGCGATGGAGGATCGACAAATAAAAAAGCAGTTGATGGTAATCTACCTGAGTGGCCATCTCCGTTTCCGACCTGTCCTCTCGATGTTCGGCAACCTGCCCCGCGTATTCCTTGACGATCGTTTGGTCTAACAAGCTGACAAAATTTCCATTCGCCCGATTTGTCCCCAAACTGTTGAGTGATTGCACCAAACGCCGTTCGCCCCAATCCCAACCGATGCTCCCAAAATCAATGAAGGTGGGGGTATCTCCATTAACCACGATATTCCGGGCGTTATAGTCCAAAGTGCCCAACGTCGGCGTTGCGCGATGCAAGCGATTTGACAGACCTTCCCAAATTGCGTCAAGCCTTGCTGCTTGATCGGCGGGCATTGGCTCGCCCTTCATCCACGCCAAATAGTCGAGTGTTTTTCGCCCTTGATCTAGTAGTGCCTCCATCATATCGGACAGGAACGTTGGATAATCAAGAGGGTATATGTAAGGGTTGAGCGCGTGGGCAGTTTTGGCAAACCCAGCCTCCAGTTGACAGAACGCTCGGATGGTGTTCTGAACGATCGGCTTCAACTCATCGGTTGGCGTTTCTTGGGCAAGGTCATCAAGTGTTGTATCCCCGCACCATTCCATCAGTAAACAGTTGGCTGCATCTGACCACCAGTAAAGCTCTGGCACACGGCATCCTGCTTGATGCAACCTCAAGAGAACCGCGGATTCGATCTGGAATGGTGTGAAGGTAGATTCACCGACTGGCTGGGTTATCAGGTGTTGCTTCAGTATGAAGGTACGCTCGCCGGCGTTTAACCGCCAGACATTGTTTCTTTCAAACGTGCCGTGTCGGATTGGGACGCATTTTATCTGATCCGGTGAAATGTGGAGATATGCAGCAATTTGTTCGATTATTTGTGGGGGATCTGGTTGGTTCATGGGGAGGTTGAACTGATACAAATTTCCCGGTCACTATGTTGTAGTAGGCGCACTCCGATGCACGGTAATTTGCAAAACAGTTACGGCATACGGAGTATGCCTACTACTTTACTAAACGGCAAATTGCTTACGTTTGACAACCTCAATCAAGGAGGGCTTATCCAGCGTCAACGCTTTATCGACTGTCGGTTTGAAATCAGCCTCATCTTCGACGCAAAAACCGGCTGCACCGAACGATTCCGCAAATTTGACGAAATCGGGATTGACCACATCGACGCCTAACCCTGTCCCAAACCTATCGACCTGCGTACGTGCGATAGAGCTGAAGGTGTTATCGTTCATGACGATTGTGACAACTGGCAGATTATATTTCACAGCCGTTGCCAGCTCCGGACTGTTCATCAGGAAGCCACCGTCGCCGCAGAGGGCAACCACTTTACGATCTGGATGGGCAACTTGTGCGCCAATTGCTCCTGTCAATCCAATTCCCATCGCGACGGAAATTCCGGACCAGATATACATGCCAGGCCCGTAAACTGTGAAGTCTTGCGTCGCAGCATATCCGGTGATATTGACATCAACGCTCAAGATAGCATCAAGGGGCATCGCAGCGCGGAGTTGTTCAATAATCGGTGAACGTTCCGCATAAGTCGCGTGTCTGTGCAATTCGCGCAATCGCTCACCCCAACCGTCAGACCGTTCCTTGAGTTCGGCATTCAGTTGCTGCAGGACCACCTTCGGATTCGCACTAATGCCGACGGCAGCGGGATAGTCCCGATTAATCTCTGCGGGATCCGCTTCGATGTGCAGCAGCGGCTGGTTAATCTTCAGCGACCAGTTGCCTGTGTCCCGATAGGTAAAGCGTGTACCGATGGCAATCAACAGATCAGATTCCTTCAACGCTCTGTGCGTAGTGGGATTGTTGAAAACACGCAGTGAGTATGGTGAATCTTCAGGGATTGCGCCCTTAGCCTTCGCGCTCGTCGCGACAGGTGCATTGAGCAATCTCGCAAATTCAAGAAGCTCTTCGGTCGCCCGTGTATGGCAGATCCCGCCGCCTGCAAAAATGAATGGACGCTCCGCTTGCTGGATTAGCTCAATAGCTTCATCAATTTCCTCCGGACTTGCTCCCGGTCGCAGCCCTTTGTTCATCGGTGGAACGAATACGTCAGAGTCGTCCACCTCTGCATGTAACGCATCGGTGGCAAGCTCGATTAAAACCGGTCGAGGTCGTCCTGAACGTAGTGCCCCAAAGGCTCGGTTGACGGCACCGGGGATTTCTTGAACCCGATGAACGATCTCTATGTGCTTCGTCATTGTCGCAAACGCAGCTTTCTGATCTAAGCCGTGAAACATCTTCCCCGGATCTTTTTTGGCGAGATGGGAGGGGTTTTGTCCGGTGACTAACAACACCGGAGAGCACGCCGTGTATACTTCGCCAATTCCGATCGCAGCGTTGGCTGCTCCCGGTCCCGGCACGGTCATACATACGCCCACTTCGCCTGTCGAGCGGGCATACCCATCCGCCATGAATGCACAGCCACCCTCATGGCGACCCACATAGTGATGGATGGTATCACGATTTTTATAGAGCGATTCATAAACGGGGTCTAAATGTCCGCCCGGTATACCAAAAATGTCCTTAATGCCTTGCGCTTTCAAACATTCGACAAAAAGTTCTCCACCTGTCATTAATACACTCCTTTGGATTGATTATTTTAATTCAAGTTGCTATTTGTTGCCTCGACCCGACAAGATTGGAACGGAAGTTACGGCATACGGAGTATGCCTACTACTTTATCTAATACTTTATGGGAACTTGCGTTAGGATACCACTATGCAGCTTAAAACACAAGCGCAAAACGTTGGTTGAAGTCTGGCACACTCAGACTCGTTACGGTCCACTGCGGCGCGCAACGATAAATCTCGCCTGTCCGGAATCAAAGGGTAACTGCGTGTATGTCTTCCCGTCAGCATGCCAATGGGATAGCGCATTCCGTTCACCGTTTCTCAGATCCCACCCCTCAATGGTCGACTCCCACCTAATCTCGATCAACGTCTCGATTGGTCGCTCACCACGATTGAACAGATAGAACAGATCTAGATCCGCAGATTCGCGGTGTTGAACGACAATTGCCTGTGTTGGCGTATTTTCGGGTTTAGTATAAATCTGTATCGGCAGCTTAATCTGTTTCCGTAGTAGTCGTTCAAGTGCTGCGATCTTTTCTTTCCTCGGTCCTCGCAGAATAGTTGTACGCCGTCGATATAGCAGTCGTTCAAGCGGGTAGGGATCCAAACCAATACGACCGTTGAGTAGGTACGGCACCGGATCTATTGCAATTAGGCCGCCCCGTGCCTTGACAAATTGAGCCAACACGTCCACCGTTTTCTCCTGAAGCGCTAAGCAAGAGGGCAACAAAACCGACGAATAATCTTCCCCGTTAAGGCGCAATGTGCGGCCGGATTTATCTACCTCCGCGCCGGCGATCCCTGTTTCGGAGACGATATCAAAATCGTATCCAAGCTGCCATACCGTTTGACAGAGCCAACCCCACTCTTTCACCAGCCAATTCCACCCCTTTGGATCGGGTTTTGTCCATAAACTGTGAATCGGAGAGAGGATCAGAATAGATCTTTTCGGCACGCCAATTGATAGAAATCGGCTAAAATAATGGGGCTCATTTCTGCCTGCTGGCACCTCAGTGCTGCTTTGCGGACCATCATATATCCATGAATTGAATCCCAACGCACTATCAGCAACGAGTCGATTGGCGTGTGAATCAGATCGGCATAGGCTGATTTGACCTGAACCTCTTGGGGATTCAAAATGGCTCTGTTCCGTGAGTCTGCGACTGGCAATCTGCTTTGCAACTAAAAACGGCTTGGGCTTATCCAACTTATTGGCGTTGAGGATGGGATGGTCTGCGGTGCTTAAAATTGTTCCGATGTCTACCTCTAGGGCTTTCGCCGTTGATGGGAAGTTGACGGCAAATTGTAGATCCCATTGGTGGAAGAAGTCCCTCAATCCGCCGACACAAACCGCTGCAAACTGTTGGGTTAATCGCTCCCACAAGAGACTACGGATTGTTGCAGAGTCGTAGGTTTCGTAATAAACTAACGGCAGGTGGGCTAGCACCTCTGGATCCAAAGTTTCACGAAGTGCGTCGCTCCAAGGAATAGAGGTTGCTGGCACTTTCATAGGAGAAAGAAATGTGGGGAATTCGCAGCAGAATCCTGCCACGGCACCTTCCATCAGATCGTGAAATTCGTGGACGTACCTCTCCAAAACTTGGTGAGCGAGCGCATCGACACCCTGCTGGCTTAATAGGTCATACCCTTGCATCTCTGTCTGATACAGGCGAAAGATTGTTCGTCCTTTTAACCTGTCCGCAACGGAGCCATCCCCGTCCACACAACGTTGGATGTAGTCGGTTATATCATAACAGGGGGCGTCCGCGTTTGCCTCCGCGAGGAGGTAAATACGGTCGAATGTTTGGGAGATGTGCCCCCATCCGCGGAGTTGATTCTGGATGGCTTCTCGTCTTTCGGTTTGGTGGAACGTATGTTCGACAAAATTGAGCCAGAAGCGAGTTCCAACCGTCACTGTATCAAGCAAAAGCCATGCGGCTACGCTCTTACGCTTCAACTGCTGGAGTTTTTCGCGATGGATATCAATTTCTTTCCGGGTGGCGAGGCGGGGATATGGGAGGAATACTGCTCCCTTGGTCGGTACAGTGGCTCGGTCTAATACCGATAGAGGGGTTTGGAGGGATTTTCGTGAATCTGCGGTATAACTATTGTCCACATTGTCTCTCATCAATAGAAATTTTCCATTTCGATTTCGCTCCCCTAACGAGAAGGGAATTGCATTAGTTATCGAATTTGAAGCCGAATGAGGCAAGTGCCTCCGGTAGGGATCGGAAGTCGGAAATCGTGCTGTGCATCTTTCCGATTTTCACTTCAGTTGATGATTCGTTAAACCAAATGCCACGAATCCCTGACCGGTTTGCTCCGAGCACATCCTTCTCAAAGCCATCGCCCACCATAACCAACCGATGCCTATCCATCCCAAGATCCTTAACAATATAGCCAAAGAAGTCCGGTGACGGTTTACTGTGACCAATAGTCTGGAAACAGAACACTTTATCCAATAATGAACGGAGCCCGACCCGATCTAGCGCCTCCCAGATTTCCGCCTCATCTGAATCCACTGAATTTGTAGCGAGGGCGAGTGTCCATTGTGGACGAAGTTCGCGAAGAGCCTGTTTGACGTTGGGGAGAGCTTCGACATGGGGCCACGCAGCCATCGGACCGCTAAATTCCGGGAAGTCACGCATCAAGGTGTCACCCCAATCGAATAGGACACATCGGCATTCTCTGGCTATCTTTGACATTTCCTAATCTCTTTTGTTAAGATTGATTTCTAAACATTGGATGCCGAACTGTCGTCTGAATGATGAGCAGGCGGGAGAACGCTTTATTCAAATATATTATCCATATCATTTTGAACACTATATTGGCGGGTATTCTATCACATAGGGGGTAACCTCGCAATCAAAAAGCGGGCGGATTTCACCGTGCCTGAAAGGCCATTGTTAATTGGGAACAGGGCGATTGGACGAATTATTCGTTGCAGATGCTCACGAAAAACTGGGGCAAACCGGAAAAGGAAATTAGATGAAACTGTTAGAAGGGGTATTCACTGCATTCTCAATTCTACGCTCAAACAAATTGAGGTCATTTTTGACGATGTTGGGCATTGTCATCGGCATCGCGGGTGTCATCGCGATGATGTCCTTCGGAGCCGGTGCGAAGACGCTCCTGATGTGGGAGGTGGAAAAGGTCGGCGGACCGAGCATGTTTGGGGTGCATCGACGCGAGTGGATTCGTAAGAACGAGAAGTGGATGCGAAATCCGAGCAAGCACTATCTGAAGATGGAAGATGTGCGGGCGATCCAAACTGAATGTCCTTCCGTTGAGGTGGCAACCCCGGAGGCTAGGGGTAGTGCGACAATTTCGGTTGGAGGGAAGCGCAAGTTTGCTCAGATGCAAGCCACCGCTGAAGAATATCAGGTTGCACGTAAGTGGTATAGCGGGTATGGGAGATTTCTGTCTGATGAAGATCTCAGTCTATGGAGCAAGGTCTGTGTAATTGGGGAGGAGATCTGGAGGGATTTGTTTGCGGAACTTGACCCAATTGGGAGAGAGATAAAAATTAATAATCAACGGTTTACCGTCGTGGGGGTGATGGAGTCTAGAGGCAAAGGGCTCGACACGGAAAATAGCGAGGACAACCAAGTATTTATTCCAATTACCACAGCGCAGACCCATTTCTGGGGAAACGATCAGGTAGGGCACATTCTGATCCGCGCAAAAGACCATCAATCTGTAGATCAAGCCGTGAGGGAGGTCAAGACAGTTCTGAAGCGGAACCACGATGGAGAGGAGTTCTTTGAGACATGGGTGATGAAGGAGGAGCTAGAATCTGCCAACAGGATTATCATGGTAATTGAAATGATTCTCGTCATTATAGCATCTGTTGCTTTGATTGTCGGCGGAATCGGCATCCTGAATATCATGCTGGTGTCCGTCACAGAGCGGATCCCGGAAATTGGGCTGCGCAAAGCGGTTGGTGCGAAGAATTTTGATATACGCATACAATTTCTCATCGAGTCTGTTATCTTGTGTCTCATCGGTAGTGTGATTGGTATTGCGCTGGGAGCGGCGTTAGGTAGTGGTTTTGCGTGGGCGGTCAGCAAGTTTATGAGGGACTTTATTGAGTGGCCCTCGGTCATCACCATTGAATCGGTGTTGACAGCTGTATGCGCTGGTGGAGGTGTTGGCGTGTTTTTTGGATACTATCCGGCAAGCCGCGCCGCGAAACTCACGCCGATTGATGCGATAAGACATACGTAACGTGAAACATGATGCGTGAAACGTAAAATACCGTAGAGAAGTGCTGATGATATCAGGTGAAAATTGCGTCCACAGTCAGTTGAAAATCTGGAAGGACTTCACTGCGAATGGTTTCGCCGAGGCCAAAGTGCCCTAACGACTGGGATTGTTCTTCTGTTAATTGCAGCACCTCGACGGACCGGGCTTCACGACTGACCAGCCAGCACTCCTTGACACCAATCCGCTGGTAATCCAACAACTTGCCTAACAATACTTTTTCGGTGTCTGATGATGAAAGTACTTCAACGACTAGATCCGGTGCAATTTCAAGAATCTGTAGTTCTTCAATGGCATCAAGACCGGTGCCGGAGAGTTTGTCTTTGTGAATGAACAACACGTCGGGTTGACGGGTACGCAATGGATGGCGTTGGAGGATAATATCAACCGGCGCAAACAGCACGACGCCGAGGTCTTTTGCCTCCACATAGTTTGAGAGTGGCGTGAAAACTTTCGCAACAATTCTTTGATGAGCGGGCATTGGGGCAGGGGACGGCATAAATTCTCCATCAATAATTTCATAGGGGTGGTTGATTTCAGGCATCAGCAGGTAGTCTTCAAAGGAGATTTTCTTTTTCGTCGCTTCGGTTGTGGGTACGGATATAACGTCCATGGGTCTCTCCTCTTACATTTTATGAGTTGCTCTATTACAGGCTAAATGGGGCTAGCGACATTGATGGATTTCTTGTTGTAATCAGCTCACCAATCAGTTTCCCGGTGATTGGTGCGAGTAGAATACCGTTTTTGAAGTGTCCGGCGGCGACAAACACATTGTCAAAGCCGGGCAGCATCCCAATATATGGTCCCCCCTTCGCATAGGGACGTAGCCCCGCCCACGTTTGTACAAAAGATTTCTCAGCGAGGCTCGGCATTAACCCGATGCCGGCCTCGATCATTTGTCGCGTACCTTCCAACGTCGTCCGTTTGTCATAACCAACAAATTCAACGGTAGCACCGATTAGGATCTTCCCATCAGAGCGCGGCACCAGATAGACGCCTAGTCCGTCAATAACGTGCCGCAGGATTGGCGGCATCACTTCTGCCAACACCATCTGTCCACGTGCTGGCTCCATCGGCAGGGCACCACCGAGTTGCACAGCGATTGTCCCGGACCAACACCCCGATGCAATTACAAATGAATCCCCGTAAATGCGCTCTCCGTTCACCTCAACGCCTACCACCCGCTCTCCGTCTCGTAAAAACGCGATCACAGGATTGCCAAACAGAAATTCCGCCCCCAACAGCGCTGCCCCCTTTGCCAACGCCTGCACCAACTTGGGATTTCTGACCTGTGCGTCGTGTGGGAAGCGCACCCCTCCGACAACCGATGGGGAAATTGCAGGCTCCAGTTCCCAGACCTCTTCAGGTGTTAGCACCTCCGCAGAAAACCCCCGATCCAACCGCCGTGAAGCCAATCCCGTCAACCCCTGTTTCTCCTCATCGGTAAAGAACACGGCGATTGATCCAGACCTAATAAACTCAATATCTATCTGCGTTTCCACTTGCAACGCCTCTGCCAACGCCGGATAAAGATCCAAACTCGCACGGCAGAGTTCGGCATAGGGGTCGTGCGTTGATGCGTGAGATGCCAAGATACCCGCACCCGCCCACGATGCCTCGCGCCCGACGCTATCTGCCTTATCAATAACCAGTGTTTTTACCTGTGCTTTAGCAAGGTTATAGGCGATTGCACAGCCGATTATACCGCCGCCAATAACAATAACATCTGCACGTAGAGATTCTGTGTTCATGATTTTCTTCAATTGCGTAGCAATACCTCAAAAAATGTAAAAATTATAGTGACTATGTTCTCACCTTCGATTATAATAGACTGACGATTGAATGTCAAGATCCAAAAAATAGGAAATACTACCGCCCCTGATCCCCGTAAGGGTACAAGAAGGTCTATCCGCTATGAGACGACATAGAACCATCTACTTCAACGATGCCCGTCATTACTATCTGTTCGTTTTTGAGCCGCCGATCCGGTTGGAAGAGGCATGGTCTGCCGTGGACGAGGTCGCCGGGACAAGCTGCGACACTTTTATCTACGGGGTGTCCCGCGCCGATGGGTTATTTTACCCCTCCAAAGTCGGTATGCAGTTTGGGGAGGACATCCGTCCTTTCGACAGTGCCCCTTACTGGCGCATCTGGGAAAACATGCAGAGCCTGATAAAACGAGATATTGATCCACTGACGCTCCTCATCGACCGAGCGCATGAGAAAGGGATGGATTTTTTCGCCAGTCTGCGGATGGGAGGTTACGGCGGTATGAACCCACAGCACGCACTGGCAAACGGCGGACGGGGATTCGCCCATCCCGAAGTCCGTGACCATCAGTTTGCAGTGTTGGAAGAGCTCGCCACGCAGTATCCTGTAGAGGGTGTGGAGTTAGATTTCGCTGCGGCTCCGGGCGGCAGTCCCTTCTGGCTTAGACCCGAAGACGCATCGGAGTATACACCGGTCATGACCGATTTTGTTCGGAGTGTCGCCGAGATGGTACGAAATCAACCGGGGGAACCCGGGCAGATCGGTGTGCGGATATATCCTACCTTGGAGTTAAACCAAAAAACGGGGTTGGATGTACAGACTTGGCTCCAAGAAGGGCTAGTTGACTTCGTCGTTCCGATGGTCTATGCGTTTTTTGTGCTCGACTCCAACATGCCGATTGATTGGTTGGTCCAGGAAGCACACGAAAACGACATTTCGGTATACGCCATGTTGCAACCGTATTACAGCGAAGAAAATCGACGGTTCTATTCGGTAGAGGACGCAACGCCTGCCATGATACGGGCGGCAGCTGCTAACTTTTGGGAACGTGGGGTCGATGGACTATACACTTGGTTTCTGCCGTGGCCCTTGGGCGATGCGGAACGCCGCACCCTCACAGAGTTAGGGGACCCAGAATTGGTCAAGGAAGGCGATAAACATTACTTCCTGCGCCGACATTCCGATGCGACAGGCGGTCACGATTATGAAGCCTTCTTGCCAGTTGAAATCCGATCTGCGGATGCAGAGAGACATTATCAAATCCCGTTTTTCATCGCTGATGACACTCAAAATGACCGAGCGCAAAGTGTTCGACTCCGGCTTGGTGTGACCAATCTGGTGACTGCGGACACATTTGATGTGCGGTTGAATGGACAATCGTTGGCGGAGGAACGGTGCACACGCAGCATCATCAGATCGCGAGACCCGTATGCCGGTCAGTGGTTGGAATTTCACATGGAACGTGTACGCCCACAGAAGGGGGCAAATGTGTTGGAGGTCGCGCTCAAGGAACGGCCTACGGGATTTGTGGGTGGAGTTACCGTCGAGGATGTAGAAATTCTCGTTGAATACGGTCCGTATCCGGTCGGATTGAACAATTGACGCTAGCCCTGCCATGAGTCTCTGAAAATTTAATGCCCTAAATTCACTAGTGCAAGGCTTGACTTTATCCTCGCAGCATGATAAAATGATTTTGCAATTTTAGAAATCAGGAGGACTGAAATTTGGAACAACAGACACGAGGTACTATTGGACAACAGATTGAGCTCCCATTCATGGAATCTGTGAGGATTAGTTTTCAGAGCTTGATGATCCGTTTCGGACGATCTGTCATCACAACCGCAGGCATTACGTTGGGGATCGCATTTCTGGTGTCAGTATTGGTGAATAATGAGGTAACTGTCGCAATGAAAGAGAGCGGCTCAAGACAGGAAATCACCACTTTTGAAGAGGAAGAAACAACCGGGATTTCGATGAAAGATAAGTGGTTGATTATCATGTCCCTAATTGTCTGCGTCGTAGGAATCGCGAATTCGATGCTGATGGCGGTCACAGAACGTTTTCAAGAAATCGGTACGATGAAGTGTCTCGGCGCTTTGGATCGCTTCGTCGTGAGATTATTCCTGTTAGAATCTGGATTTCAAGGGTTAGCGGGTGCACTCATCGGAGCTCTCATCGGTTGTCTTGGATCACTTCTCCTGGGACTTAAGGATTACGGTTTAGATCTATTCTTTTACTTCCCCCTGCTGCCGGTGTTGAACGCGCAGCCTACTAGATTCGGGGTGTTACTGATTATCCTCGCTGGTTGTGTGCTCGGCATGATTCTGTCCGTTATCGGCGCGGCGTTTCCAGCGTGGCGCGCTGCAAAGCTACCCCCAGCGGAAGCGATGCGGACTGAAGTTTAGGAGGGACGCTAATGGCAGATGTTGTTGTCAAAACTGAAAAAGTTGTTAAGGAATACCGTATGGGCACTAACGTGCTCAGAGCACTCGACGGGATTGATTTGGAGATCTATACCGGAGAGTATATCTCATTGATGGGCCCATCTGGTTCAGGCAAATCGACCCTCTTTAATATGATTGGTGCCTTAGACCTTCCGACCGCAGGTAAAGTTTTCATTGATGGTCAAGATATGGGGCAGCTCAGCCAGTCCCAAATCGCATGGTTCCGCTGTCACAGGGTCGGTTACATCTTCCAAAGCTACAATCTGCTGCACGTGATGACGGCACTCGAAAACGTCACCCTGCCGATGATTTTCGCGGGTCTATCGCAAAGCGAGCGGCGCGATAAAGGTGAAGAACTGCTGGAACGAGTTGGATTAGGGGAACGGATTCACCATAGGCCTGATGAATTATCTGGTGGTCAGCGGCAGCGCGTCGCAATTGCGCGCGCGTTCGCAAATGGTCCAAGCATTATTTTGGCGGATGAACCGACCGCGAACCTCGATACAGTCATCGGCCGTGAAATTATCGATTTAATTAAGCAACTTAATGTCGATCAGGGCGTAACCGTTATTTCGGCGACCCACGACTTAAAGATGCTCGATGTTTCAGACCGGATCGTTGATATCCGCGACGGATTGGTTGAACGGATCCGAGATCGGGATGAAATTGAGATTCAGGTTGGTGAAGTCGGAGGACACTAGACGCAGTGCGTTTTCAAGAACTTGACATTTCACGATTGCCTTGTGATTCCAAAGCCTCCGCATGGCTAGAAGTTGGACCACGGGCAGACGGAGGCGACTGGCGTTTACCATTCCTTTATGTGATAGGGGCAACCGCTGGTCCCACCTTGACTGTCCTCGGAGCGGTGCATGGCGATGAATATGAAGGGGTTGAGACTATCCCCGAAGTATTCCGGCGGGTAGTCCCTGATGCGCTACGCGGCACATTACTGATGGTTCCAATTTGTAACGTACCCGCCTATGAATCCGTTCTCCGCAGCAGCCCTATCGATGGATTGAATCTGGCACGCGTTTTCCCCGGGGATCCTGATGGTACTATCACTCAACGGATCGCTTACTCGATTACTCAAAAGCTATTCAAACCCGCTGACTTCGTTATTGACCTCCACAGTGGTGGTGTTGCCTCCGAAATTCCATCACTCATTGGCTATACCTACAGCGACGACGAGCTTGGCAGACGCTCGCGAGCCGGTGCGTTGGCATTCGGTGCCCCGGTGGTTTGGGAGCATCCACCACCAATGCCGCCCGGTCGGAGTTTGTCAGCCGCCACGGACCTAGGTGTACCGGCGATCTATACCGAAGCTGGTGGTGGTGGCTATGCCCACCCGTCCGATGTCGATTGCTTTACCACCGGCGTAATCAATGTGATGAAGCATCTTGATATGCTGGACGGTCAACCCCAACCCCAACCTATAACCCATCATCTGTCCGGTGATGGGAATATGGACAGCGTCATTTCGACACCTGCTGCTGGCTACTTTCGGTCCGACGTAGCCCTGTTGGACGAAGTTAGTGCCGGTCAACGTTTGGGCACTGTCCGCGATCCCTTCGGCGAAGTTGTGGCAGAGATAATGACGGAGCATGCTGGTGTTGTTATTATGTTGCGACGGATTCATCGTGTTCATGTCGGCGATAATTTGGCTCATGTGACGGGACGTTTAAGCTATTAACTTTTTCCTAAAGGTCAATCATTGATAAAGCTAGTTTCATCGACTAATCTTCCTACCTTAAACTTACACTACTGTTTTTCCGACAGCTCGGAATTGCAGGACGCTCAACCTGCCAAACCTCGACGAGATAATCGCTGTACAATAACATCGAAACAGAACTTGGCTCAAGGGTCGGGATTCTCCGATATATTCACTCACAAACCTCTAACATATTGGGAATAAAGATGCAAAATACGCTCAATGCGAACACCTTACTATCACCTGTTGAGGCATTAACCGCGACATACGATCAGGCGCGCTTTGAGGATATCGGGCACATGACCTGTATGACGTTGGTACTGCTTGGTAATTATGCCCAAACGGGGCATTTTGGAGGTCCATTGGCTTACACGCCCTACAATGTCGCACTCCATTTAGCGGGTCCAGAACTTGGAGGGTTGCGCTACGACTATCGTAACCCCAAGCATCCGTTCTGCGATAAATTCATGCTCGCCGGCGGGCATAACATTCCTACCGCGTATGCGTTGTGGATGATTATGGGCGAAGCAATGGCGCAGGCGCACACAGCCACAGGAGATTCACGTTACAAGGTTGCGCCGGAAATTGCCATGTTGCCGATAGATGCACTCGGTTTTCGGCGCGGTGCTGGGGCACTAAAGACCTTGCTGCAAGAGAACGATTTGGAGGCCCATCCGCTTTTTGATCAGGCAAAGTTACGCGGTATCCGGTCGCTGGCAGGCCATTCCGAAACAACCGATCTGACTAACGATGTCAACGGGGGGCCTTCAGGTATTGGTATTGCGACAGCTGCTGGCAAAGCGGCGTTCTGGAACTTTCTGGAGGCTCCGTATTCACTGAAGGTGCTCGCACTCGAGGGCGAATTTGCCATGACTGAGGGACACGCCCAGGAGCTAAAAACGCAGGGGCTTGCAATGCAGGTGGGAAAACGTCTGCGTATCCTACTCTCTTATAATAACGCTGGTATTGATGATACCTTAGTGGGTGGGGTAATTGATTCCAAGTATAAGCAGTACGAACTTGAGGAGCAGTGGACTTCCTACGGCTGGAATGTGTTCGCCCTTGAAAATGGCAATGATTATGATGAAGTTCTTGCGGTTCTCAAAACGATGGAAGATTGGGATCCCGATGACCGACGCCCCATGATCGTTATCGGCAGGACGGTCAAAGGCTATTGGCCCAGTGCGGTAGATGGGAAGATTGAGGGGTACGGCGATCAGTTGGTCAGCTACCCAAGCCACCCGTACCAGCTAAAAATGAACGAAGAATATTTCGTCGCCTTAGCAGGAACCTTTGAGAATCGTTACGGGGTAGAATTCGAGGGTATTCGCCAAGGACCGGTAGACGATGAGCGGGAACGTCTGATACAGTTCAAGACCAACATTGACGTGGTGATGTCGGTACTTCAACAAAAAGGGTTGGGAGACTGGCTTGCCAATCGACTCGTCGATATTGGTGACGCGGTTCAGGATGATCTACCGCTCCGGGTTGATACCAACCGCGATCCGTTTCTGGACGACCGGCTTCGGGTCGAAAATCTGCCGGTTGAGCCGCAGACACCTAGCGTGAAGAATCCAATATCGGGCGAGGAACAGGAAATAGATATCACCTTGTTCAAGGAACCCGGAGAGGTTGCCGGAACCCGCCGAGCAATTTCAGAAATTATTAAGTGGATGAATTATGTGACAGATAACCGCTTTATCACCCTTGCCGCTGACCTTTCAGAGTCCATCAATGTTGAACATGGCAGCCTCTGGGGACATTACAATCCGATCACAAATCCGGCTGCTACTCGGTTCAAAGCTCCTATCCAAGAGGCGGGGAACGTGTCAAGTGCCATCGGGTTGGTTGGTCAAAGCGCATCTCTCGACCCGGAGAAGTTTGCCGGGGTCTGGGCGTTGAGTGGCACGTACGGTGCTTTTACACCGCTGATGTACCTGCCCGCCCGCGTATGGAGCCAACAGAATCAGGACAGCCCTTTCCGAATGGGCGTTCTTAACGTCCTCGCTGGGCATTCAGGACCAGAGACCGCCGCCGATGCACGGACGCACTTCGGTATTTTTGCACCGCAGGTGTGGAAGCTCTTCCCGCGGGGGCAGGCGATTCATGTTAGTTTCTGGGATTACAACGATGTTGCACCGGGCTATTTTGCCGCTGCCGAGGTCGCCGCTCGCGATCCGCGGGTTGGGGTCATTATCATCGAAGTCGCTCGACCAGATTTTCCGGTGGCGGATCGCAATACATTTGCAGATAGTGATCTCACAGCCGCGTCCAAAGGGCTATATGTCATTCGCGATTTTGACCCAAATGCTCCTAGACACGGCTATGTGCTCGTCCAAGGTTCTAACTCTACCGTCAATTTGGTCCAGACTATTCCCCGTCTAGAAGCGGAGGGCATAAATGTGAAAATCATCGCGGCTGTGAGCGAGGAGTTGTTCGATCTACAGCCCGATGCCTATCGCCGATCCGTATTGCCTCCCGAATCACGCTATGACTTGATGGTGGTAAGTACAGGAACACAACGCGTTTGGCCCATCAAAAATCTTGGACCGCTGACGGACGCCTATTCGCTGACCGCAGACTGGGATAACCAGTGGCTCACCGGCGGAACCGAACCGGATGTAATCGCGGAAGCCCATCTCGATGCTGAATCAATCTTTGCTGGAATTAAACGCTTCGCCAACGAACGGGAGCAGCGTTTATCAGGCCAGCGCGAGTTGCTAGCATCACTCGGTTAATGGTCCTTACTACCCCAGAGAATAGGCGGGTTAAATCCCCAACAAACGGCGGGCGTTGCCACCCAAGATTAGCCGCTTGGCTTCGTCGGAAATATCAGAGGTGATTATCTTGCCGATTTGGGGACGCGGATCCATCAAGGGTGTATCCGAACCAAACAGCACCCGATCTGCACCTGCCTCATTCACCAACTGCTCAATTACGCCGGGCATCCGATAGGTAGAGCAAGTTTCGAGATAGACGTTGGGATTTGCCTGTGCAGCAGCGATAGCCTCAGTGCGAGGTTCGATGACGTTGCCGGCATGTCCCGCTACAAAATTAGCATTTGGATATTGGGGTGCAATCTCGGACAGATACCGGGGGCGGCTTAATTCACCCCCATCGGTATGGAAAAGGACTGCCAATCCCCGCTCATTTGCGAACTCGTAGATCGGATGCCACTGCGGTTGATTAAAGGGCCAAAGGGTGTAGGGCGGATAAAGTTTAATCGCGGGAAACTTCAATTCGTCAATCGCGCGGGTCAATTCCAGTATCATCCGCTCCGGCATCATCGGCGAAACATAGGCGAAACCGACAAACCGATCCGGATGCTGCGCGATAAAATGGGCAGCTTGGTCATTGCTAGCCGTACCGTCGGGATGAAAGATGCCGAACACACAAGATATGTCGATCCCTGCCGAGTCCATCGCGTGAAGCATTAACTTCGGATCGTCCTTCATGCCGAGTGGATCCCAACACCCTACATGCCCGTGATAATCAATGACTTGCATTCCATCAATCATTTCGTCCCTCCTTGTAGAATACGCTCAAGATTTCCGGCACAAACCGCCGTGAGTTGAGCATCGGTCAGGTTCGTGTGGTGCAGATAAAACAACATCGGTCCCATCGCAAGACGGGAATACCACGAGCCGTAGACCAATCGCTCGGCACCGAACTCGTCGCGCAGGGATTCTATCTCACAGATCGGTTCGTAGCGACTCAACTCCAAGTACGCATTCGGTAAAGCGGTCAACATTGGACGCAACCAAAGCGCATGGACATAGTGCGCTCCCACCAATACCGATACCAGATCTGGATACGCCTGAAGTGTTGTAACTATTGCATCTGCATCAGCCTCCGGCAGCAGAATCCAGACCGGAATTCGCGCCTCACTGAGCCAAGATAACAGTGTGTCGTAAGCCCAAGGACGGAAGGGCAGCTCCCGTTGCCCGGTATCGAACAATCGCACGCAATTGACTCTCCCTTCAGCATGAAGCAATTGAATCTGAGCAAGCGAATCCGCTGTGGGAATCGCCATCCACTGTGGATGGGTGCGTCCGTCATCGCCGAGCCACGCTTCAAGGTAGTTGTTGCCTTCAATCGCGCTGACATTGTCAGCGTGTGCGTGGTAGATGAGAGCGCGTTCTACCCCATGTCGATCCATCTCTGCTAACAATCCCTCCCGGTCGCGGTAGGGGGCGGGTTCGTCCAGTAGATCGCCAACTCTCACGTTGGCATCAAAAACAGGTACTCTCGATTTGAAATTAAGTGATGTCATAATTCCCTCTGAACCCAATCAGGGTACTTTTCATGGAGTATCCGTTTACACGCCTGATACTCCGCCTCAGTGAAGCTTTGATAGGGTGAGAGCAGCCGTAGCGGCATCTCTTCCAGCCCGCCCAACCGCACAATGATTTTATCGTAGGCACCGTCTATCCGTTCCTTATCCCACACCGGGCTAAGTACATCCATACCCACTCTGTGAAAATCGTGCTGCAACCGAAAAAGTTTTTCGACTTGACGGGTGCGTCCCACCTCGAAATACTCCCACGTCTTGTGGGGTGTCATGGGACCAAACGAAGCAAGTAGTGAACACTCCCCGAACATACAGCCGTGGGGAAAATTCCACTCCCCGAAGAAATGTTGCAGTTCAGATGAGTGACGCATCAAGTCAGCCGCACCGGGCAAACCGCCGCTCGTCGTCTTTGTTGCGACGAGGTTGGGAACAGCATCGATCAATCGTCGATAGTCCGCACCACCCAAGACCCGCTTCGCCCGCGGCAGGTTGTAGTGTAGAAACTGTGAATCAGGGAACGTGCCACACAGGTCTTTGAAAAAAATCATTAACTCGTCATCGTTCAGTGCTCCCCAACTTGGTAAAACGGTTTGAAACGTGCGGAAACCGACATCGTGTGCGAACCCCACACGTTCCACGATGTTCGCTGTGGACAGACCAATCGCTCCAACCATTGGGTGGGCATCGGTGCCTCGTGTTTCTTCGTAGAAGATCTGAACAATCTGCTGAAAGCGAGTGGTATCAACCGCATGTCCCTCGCCAGCAGTGCCAAAGATATACAGATGGTTGAACCCTGCCTTGAGGGTATGTCGTACCTCTTGGCGGAACAGATCTTCCATCAGATTGCCGTTTTCGTCCCACGGTATTTCGCAGGACACGAGAACCGCTTGGGGATAACGTGCCATTTTTCAACCTCCTTCCGTCAATTATCCTCGAAGCATCTTACCATATCTTCGAGAAACTCATCGACACCCACTTGTTGATAGCGTCCGACAGAAGGGAAATCACTCTGTGCAAGGGGGGTGACCGCATTTTCGATGTTGGGGAATTCAGCAATACTCTTCTGAATGAGCTCCGCTACCTGTTGTGAGGCACAAATCTCTACATTGGGGATCGGCGTGTTGTAGTAGTAAACAGTTTTAAGCCGAGTGCCGAGCATCTTACGGGCATAGGCGGGGAGGAGGGATTCTTCGGAGCCCGGCTTGAAACCGTGCGGCAAAAACAGTCGATTGATCTGAAAATCGAAAACCTTTTTCAGTATGCCCGTGCCGCTGCTTGGTGTTGGGATCCACTTTGAATCGGGCCAAACATCCAAATTTCCCCAGCCTGTCCCAATGCGATCCATCGGTAATTTTTCGCTATGGGTGTGAACGACCCCTTCACTTGTACCAATAAATGCAAAGTGTTGCGGGTAGTCGAAGAAATCGGTCTCCTGCGATCGGAGAACATCGTAGAAGGCGGTAGTCAACGCCAGTAGAGCATCACCGGTGTAGAGCACTCCGTCTTCCAGACAGGGAGAGATTACACCGACACGGTCAAGTTCGTGATAATCTGGACAGAACGCTTTGAAGTCAACGTTGATACGCTCTTCCGCAGTAAGTCGCCAATATTGAAAGTCTGAAGATTTTAGTAATTTGCTTGTGTGCATAGTTGTATTGGTTCATTAGTTGGTTCATTGGTACATTAGAGTTGGGTTTCGCTATCGTTCAACCCAACCTACAATATTCCTTAAAAGGGCAAACAGAAAGGGATAAATCTTTTAGATGCACCCCGGCATTGATTTGCCGCGCATTAGCATCGCATCGTTCTCCCTTTCCGGCGGACCCGTATATCGACACTTGGCACTGACGTAGTGTGTCGCGTAGCCGCGCCGCCTCTGATTCGTCAGGTTGGGACGACTACTGTGAAGAATGAGGCCGTGGTGGAAGCTGCAATCGCCTGCCTTCAATTCCAACGGACGTTCTTCGGCTAGAGTTCCATCAACTGACATCTGTTCATACTCCGCCCATTTTGATTTTTCTGTGATACCAAACTTGTGAGTACCGGGCAGCATCCAGACGCATCCATTCTCGATTGTCGAATCGGTAAGTGCCGCCCAACAAGTCACCATGTCGGGCGGATCAATGTAGAATCCGAGTGGCATATCCTGATGGTAGCCTTGTCGGGAACCGATCCGCGGTGGTTTCATAAAAAGCTGGTCTTGGTAGAGTTTGATGTCGGGCCCTAGCAGCGATTCGATCGCGTCCAGAATCTTTGGATTGCGAGCATGGTTTTCAAACCCTTCATCGTAGAAAGCAAGATGGCTCATCTTACGCAGGGAATCGGCGTAGTTCTCCGCTTGCGCCTCCCCTGCTCTGACACATGGCTCGATCTGGAGTTGTCCTTCCGGGATATGGGCAGCTTTCCCGCTTGCTACCCATTCGGCGTGGGCAAGGAGCGATGCGACCTCATCGGGGTCAAGCAGATCTTCGACAATGATAAATCCATCTTCCCAGAACTGTTCTACCTGTTCATTAGACAGCTGCATGATATGTTTTCCTTCTCAAACTTGGGAAAGTATTAAAACATCCGCGAATTAATACGAATCAACGCAAATAAAAAAGAAAGCTAAAGACGGGCAACCATAAGGGTAGCCCCTACGACCTGCTCAAAACCCGAAATGTTCGGGCAGGAAACCCCGCCCCTACGATTACTATTGCACGATTTCGTTACATAAGCAACGGGACATTTTATTCACGGGTAGCGGGAAGGGTCTCGCCGTGATACTGTAGGTTGTTCCCGCCAACAACCGCCCAATCCAAGAGCATTCCATTGCTGTCGTGGCGCATCAGTGCTGCCTCCCCGGTGAAGGCAATGTTTTCCAACTGCTGATGCCCCGTTTGTACTGACGAACAGTAGGTGTCCTCCCGACCATCCGGGAGTATAATACGGATCCAACCGTCGTTAGGAACACCAGCAGATTCAACTTTAAGAGGAACTACTTCGTTAGCCTTCATTGGCACAAGCACCGTCTGAAAAATAGTCGGCAGCATTCCAGCCCGGCGATAGGTCACACAAGGAGCAGGTGTTGGGCGAGGGCCTCCGCCGCAATACCAACCTTGAAGACTAGGTTCGGTACGTCCTTCGATAACATCCACTTCAACCCCGTCGGTGACCGCTGGGATGAACGCCAGATTGGGTTGGTCTGGCGTAGCCGTTCGCACAGTCTTTGTATCCGTATCTACATTCACCTCAGCCGGAATGAGATGAAACAGCTGCTCACAGGTGTGGATGCCGTCGCCGGTCAGATGGTCGGTGATGATCCAATATTCTATATCATTCTCCTCGCGCCCTTTGACAAAAATGACGCTGCGATGGTGGACGACCGATTGATCAATTTCGTCGCTTCCCGCATCTCCATAGCCTTCGGTATAGCTGCCCGAAAGAAAATCACAGGTCTCTGCGCTGAACCATTGATTTGACAGGGGTTGATCGGTCGTGAATGGTCCTGTTTTCAGACGGACTTGGCTCTTTCCGTTCACAATGACTGTGTTATGTGCAGCGGACGCAATGAAGAAATCGTGAAATTTCATATCGCGTTCAGTCGTTGCATAGGTGTGGATCCCCAAATCCTCCACCATCGAACGACCGTAGGCAACAACCTCCACCGCTAATTTCCCTTCGTGACCATGTATGACACCCACCGGACCTACATCGAAAAACAGGTAGTTGACTTCGCGTCCCCAATCGCTACGCATCACACCAACACCTCCGTAAGCATACCACGACGATCTGCGCGGCGGTGGAGTGCCACATTCCCCAAAGCTAACGATGTATTGCAGGTCCGTCCGGTTTTCTGAATCCGCGATTGTCTCTACATAGTCGAAGGCAGAGCCGCGTGTGCTATCGCCTGTCCACACATAACTGCCGTCCGGTTTAGCGGTGTAGGCGAGGAACTCGGCTCGCAACAACATCGGGTGATTCAGATTTTTCAGAAAATCCCATCCATTCACCTGTGCCAGTGTTAGAGCCTCTAATCCGGCTGCGGAAGCACCCACGACGTAACCGTAGGAATTCTCTTTCGATGAGCCATCCGGGTAGAATGCACCCTGACCGAAGAATTCTTCGACTTGACTGAAGCCGCGTTCACGCCCCCGTGCCGCGTCCTTAAACTCTGGCATTCCCACCCCTATCCACGCCAACCCAAGGCCGTTGAACAGGAGTTGATTGCCCGGCGCATTGGTCACCGCTTCCATTGATGCAGCGCAACCGCCTGACAGCCAAGATTGAATCGTACAGAAATCGTGGGGCGACAATCCGTCCCACGAGAGGAGGAAGGGCATCAACTGCTGATAGTTGCGCGCGAGCTGCATGTCGGGAATCCAGATCCACGGACTCCTCCCATCCACATAGCTGACATAGTGGGTCGCAATCTTGACCAGTCTGGCGATATACCGCTCATCATCAGTCAACCAATAGGCTTGCGCCAGAGAACGAAGAAAGTATTGGTAAGGCAGGCTCAGTGTCCATCGCCGCCCAACAACGGGTGGCACATGCTCCCAGTTCCAATCGGGACCGAGATCCTGCACACCATCTTCGGGATGATAAGGGATAAAAACCTTGTTATCCAAGAGCATATCAGCCAGATCCAACACGGTGTAATCAGACGGCTTTATCCCATCGGTACGGCTGAAGGTGTAGCCTTTTTCGAGACTGATTAGCCCTTTGACCTTCTCACGGTCGCGCCAAGTGATTAAATCTGGGATGGCGGTTAGGAAATTCCAGCCAGTTGAGTTAGTCTCAAAAGAGCGTCCGCCCCGATGCTCGGTGTGCCAATCGAGGACCGGTGGCTTTCGCTCACGATAGTACGCCAGATAGGCTGCCTCAGCAGCGGAGTAATCCTCTGCTGCGACCGCTGCTTTGACCGCTTCCAATCCGGACATCTCCAAGTTCATGCGTTTGAACATATCAACGATACTGGACATCGCTCCGTTCCTTTACGCACCGGGTTGCTCCGACAAAAGCTGCCCGTATCCGTCAATCGGATCCTGATGCCCTAAGGCTCGCAAACACCCCCAACATGTCGCCAAATTACTAGAGATGACCGGCACGCCGAGTTCTGCTTCCAGTCGTGCTAGCACATCAATGGTGCGGAGGTTGGTGCAGCTGATAAACATTCCATCGGCATCGTCCTGCCAGACACGCCGGGCAAATTCGTACGTCTCTTGCGGCGTTACCTTTCCGATGCTGAATGCGTCTACGATGTCCATGCCGGCAATTGTCAGGACTTCGATGCCTTCGTCCTCCAAGAATTGCTTCTCTAACACGTTGAGTTCGTCCGGGTAGGGTGTGGCAACCGCGACGCGCCGAACCCCAAGCGTCCGCAACGCCCCTGCAACGGAGCCCGATGTCGTCACCGCTTTTGCTTCGCCTGCCCGTTCAATCCGGTCGCGCAACTCAATTTCACCTTCAACGCCTGTCACAAAACTGCTCGCAGTGCAAGCAAAGGCTATCACATCCGCATGTGCACTGCCGAGTTCATCAGCGGCGCGCTCCACATGTTGAAGCATCGCCTTGGAGTCTTCTACATCCGACCGCGTGTTCCGCATCCGTGCCGCATAGACATTGATGCCCTCTGGAATCATTCGGTTAAATTCTGGCTCGACGACCGTGTTAACCGATGGCACCAACAAACCGATTCGTCCGTTCTGTCCGTACATGTTTGTCACCTCTTATTCGCGCTAGAGGGAACGCAGATCTGCGTTCCCTACGACGGTTTTATAAATATCGCTTGGCGATCTTTGCTGCCACCGTTCCAATCTGATAGTAACCGATCGAGATCTGTCCGACATGCGTCAAGATGTCATACGCCTTCCAACGATCCCAACCGAACTCTTCTTCCATCCATAAGATTAACCACGCATAAGCCTGAGCGGTTGAACGCTCCATCGGGCAGCCGGTGGCGACGGTCATAATTTCTGTAGGGGATTCTATTCGCGGACCCGGCAGGTTCTTGTCTTTGATCAGATCGACGGTAATTTTCGTCTCCGACGGCATCTCCAACCCGGAAGCCGAGAGTTCGCCGTGCCCCATTGCAGCATGTGCATCGCCCAAATATAGATACCCACCTGATACAAATACCGGCAAATAAACGGTATTGCCGGGACAGGTTTCGATGATGTCCATATTTCCGCCGTGGGGCCCTGCCGGTCCCGTTGTCGGCACACCGGTATCCGGTGCCGTCCCGATACAACCGAGCATGGGGGTGTAAGGAATGGTGATGTCATCGCTCCAGTAGATCTGTCCGTCGCGGATAGGACAGACATGCACACCGTGGGGACAGTCATCGCCTAACCATTCGGCAAGCTGTCGTGGATCCGAGGTTCGGGTGGCACATTGACCGATGCTTGGACGAATCTCTTCAATTTTAACCGCTAGCGCGTCGCCCGGTTCAGCACCTTCAACCCAGATGGGACCTGTCTGCGGGTTGCCGTAGGGTTTCTTGGTCTTATCCCGTCGGTCGTCGTTGGTGCGAATCTGCCCCGAAAAGGCATCCTCTGCCTCCACCAACACGGTTTCGCCCGGTGTAATTCGTAAGCGCGGTTCGTTATGTCGGCTGAACTCATAGTAAAGCGGACCCATGGGGAGTTTTTTCATGTTTTACCTCTTTCGTTTAGGTATTTGTATGAATCTATGTCTTACTGTTTACCAAAGGCTCCAACCGCCATCGACCACGAGGTTATGTCCGGTGATCCAATTGCCGGCGCGTGAGGCGAGCAGGGCAACAGCACCTTTGATGTCATCAGCAACCCCTGTGCGTTCAAGTGGGTTACTCACGCGACACCGCTCTGCCAGTTCCGGGTCTGTCGTGGATTTTGGAATTTGTCCCGGACTGATACAGTTGACGGTGATGCCGTGCTCACCCAATTCAACTGCGAGTGCCCGCGTCAGATTTACTATGCCGCCCTTCGCCGCCTGATAGGGCGGACCCGAACGGTTGAAATCCAGTCCTTCGTAGAGACGTTTGTCAGCACTTAGGAAGCCGTGAATGGATCCGAGGGTGATGATTGTCCCGCTGCGTTGGGGAATCATCACACGGGCTGCGGCTTGTGCACACATGTAGGTGCTCTTGACATTCATATCCCATGTCTGGGTGAACTCATCAATCGAAGCGTTCGGGATATAACTCGTTGTCGTAGCACCGCCGGCGTTGCACACCATTATGTCCAACCGCCCGTGCATCCTGATCACCTCCTCCACAAGCGCGTTGACCTGCCCTTCATCGGTGACATCGCAGCCAAGTCCGACGCATCTGATGCTCATGTCTTGTAACTCGGCTGCAACTTGTTCGCACAAGGCTTTGCGGCGACTCGCTATAACTGTAGCCGCACCCAATTCGCCGAGTGCAGTCGTCATTGCGCGTCCCAAGTGCGTTGCACCGCCGGTAATGATGGCGACACGATCATGAAGCTCAAACATCTCCTGTACTCTCATTTAGGTAATCCTAACGGGTTTGATTCTCCGATGAAAAAGTTGTTTTTTTAGATTCGAGGTATTTGGAAAAGTGTGCTATAATATTTGCCTTTGGACAAAACGAATATCCTGCCAGTTTGGGAACCCAATATCTACAAATTAAATCCGGAGGCAGTAATTATGATATTAGGAAGTGGTGAACATAGTTATCAAGTCGTTAAAGGTTGGGGCAAAGGTCCCGATGGTCGCACGCTAGGCATTGCTTCGGGCGTTGCTGCTGATTCGCAGGACAAAGTGTACGTTCTTGACCGTGAACCGAACCCCGCCATGGTGGTCTATGACCGAGATGGTCATTTTCTCTCATCATGGGGCGAAGACTTTCTCAGTCTGCCTCACGATGTTTTTATTGACTCAGAAGATCGTATCTACATCGCCGACTGTGGTGATCATACCGTGCGTATCTGTACCACAACGGGTGAGATCCTACAAACGCTTGGAACCCCAAATAAGCCGGGTGGCTACGGTGAGCCATTCAATATGCCGACTCGCGCTGTCATTGCCCCATCTGGTGATATTTATGTCTCGGACGGTTACGGTCAGCATCAGATACATCGGTTCTCGCCCGATGGAACCCTGCTAAACACATGGGGCAAAGAAGGGGCATTACCGGGGCAGTTCACTCTTCCTCATAATGTCTTTACGGACCGAGAAGGCAGGGTGCTGGTCGCTGATAGAGAGACGAATAATCGCATCCAAATTTTTGACCCTGACGGCGGTTTCCTTTCTGAGTGGCCAGGGCGGCTTGGTCCTTGTGGATTATACATTGACGCAGACGACACCGTTTACATCGCCGAGGGCGGCGGCGTTAGCATCTTTAACAGGGATGGCAAGCTGCTCACCTGCTGGAACGTGCTAGGCGGACCGGACGATGCGCCCCACGGTGCCCACGGCATCTGGGTAGACCGGCATGGGGACATATATATCGGTGAAGTCGGTGTTGAGAATTTGCTGCATAAGTTTGTTCGTGTGTAAGAGGGCGTGCTAACACAGTCCAAAGTATTCCAGCTGCTAGTGTGCCATCAATCGCAGGTTAGGCAACCTGCGCCACGATTGGTTTCGCTATGCTTTCTCTGCGCGCCCGGCATTTCACCGATACACCGATTGAATCACCCCCCGAATATATCCGACTGCGTATGCCTGGCCCGCTCTGCCTGCGTCCGTTTGGGGAAAACCCGGCGTGTGATCCATCATAAAGGGTCCATTAAAGCCTGCATCCCGATATATCGACATTGCTTTGTGCATATCTATATCGCCTTCATCGAGAAAAACCTCTTGGAAGCTGGGCAGGCAGCCGCGAACATTGCGGAAGTGAACAAAGACAATCTTGTTTTTGGTAGCCATCTCGTGAATTGCTTCATAGACATTTACTCCCATCTCGGTGACACACCCCTGACAGAACAGCATTCCGTTGGAGTCAGAGGGGACAATGTCGAAAATTCGTCGGTACTGATCAAGGGTTGATACAATCTGTGCCACGCCCCCCAACGGTTCAGGGATCGGTGGGTCATCTGGATGCAGTGCCATCCGCACATCGACTTTGTCCGCCACAGGAATCACCCCTTCGAGGAAGTAGGTTATATGCTCCCACATCTCTTCCTCCGAAACTGGTGGGTCGTGCGGCTTAGGACGGTTCTGCGAAAATTCATCGTAATCAAAGGTGCTGTACGAGGTGCCTCCTCTACCTGTGGCGGAGGTTGTCCGGAAATTGCCCATCGGTTTGAAATTGTATCCCAGCGCGGGGATGCCCGCCGCACTGATGCCTCGAAGCATCGTGCACCACGCCTCAATTTTCTCATCCCGATCGGGCATCGCTAGCGCAATCTCATCCCAGCCCGCCATAAAAATGCTGTATAGCTCCAAACCGTGAGCCTCCGTCTTCGCCTTTGCTGCCTCAAAGAAATCTGTTCTGTCTACTCCATCTCGCAGATCCAGCGAGGGATCAACACGGTGCATACCGCGAATATCAAGGCAGAGGCGATCAACCCCAATGGCGTTAAAAAAACTGAGATTCTCATCATTAAACTGTTCCCAACTGAGTAGATCCTGAATGTACATAATGTTTTCTCCGATTGGCTAGCAGGTTTCTAGCACGGTTGCTATAACTCATGTCACTTCGCTGGGGCATATTGATTCGTTGAATTGATGAGTACTTGTCTAAATCGCGGATTAAGCAGATAACACGGCAAACACCGTACTCTCAATAATGATAGTTATCGGTTGACTTGCTTGAGCCATCCCCATATCGTGAGCTTTTTGCCTGCGGGATCAACTGAAAAAGCAGGGTCAAACCACGCAGGATTCGTGTCAGCCTGGGGGTTATCGGTGAGTCTTTGCGGGTCCCCCCTGCCATCGGCGTTTATCGTGTAGATTTCCTTGTTCCCATCCCTCTCAGACACGAAGACAATGTGTTTGCCATCTGGCGACCATGAGGGCTCCGAGTCACTTTTTGGACTCTTGGTGAGGTTGCGCCGATTACCCCCATCGGCATCCATCACGTAGATTTCTGCGTTCCTATCCCTACTAGAAGTATAGACAATGCGCTTACCGTCTGGAGACCATGAGGGATCCCGGTCGTGACGGCGATTATTAGTAAGGTTGCGCGGATTACCCCCATCAGCGTCCATCACGTAGATTTCTAAGTTTCCATCCTTGATTGCCAATCCGCCCTCACCATTAGACGTAAAGGCAATACGTTTACCATCCGGCGACCATGAGGGATACCATTCCAGATGGGGACTATTGGTGAGGTTTCGCTGATTCTTCCCATCGGTGTTCATCACGTAGATTTCCATGTTCCCATCCCTACTAGAAGTAAAAGCAATGCGCTTACCATCCGGCGACCATGAGGGATCATTAGCAGTAAAGTGATTGTTAGTGAGTCTGTGCAGATTCTTCCCATCAGTGTCCACCACGTAGATTTCCCAGTGCCTATCCCTCTCAGACACGAGGGCAATGCGTTTACCGTTAGGAGACCATGAGGGATCCCAGTGACTAAAGCCATGAAAGGGCTTGTTAATGACTCTTCCCGGATTACCCCCATTCGCGTCCATCACGTAGATTTGTTCGTGCCCATGAAAGTTCCCATCCCTCGTGGACGTAAAGGCAATCTGTGCTGGTGGAGCAGCGATCGCCATCAGTGGTGTCAGACTCAAGGCCACGACGCTAGCCAAAAAGAGATGTGCGAGATTGTATCCCCGTTGCATCGGCTATTCCTCCTCTGTTCTCAAAGCGGTTTTTGTATCCTTAAACACCGTTCTCTCAATAATGGCAGCTATCGGTTGACTTGCTTGAGCCAGCCCCACATCGTGAATTTTCTAGCTGCGGGGGCAACTGTAAATGCAGAGTTATACCATGCAGGACTAGTATCAGCCTGCGGGTTATCGGTGAGTCTTTGCGGGTCCCTCCTGCCATCGGTGCTTACCGTATAGATTTCCTTGTTCCCATCCCTCTCAGACACGAAGACAATACGTTTACCATCTGGCGACCATGAGGGATCGTCACCATGCATATCTTTAGTACAGTTTCGCTGTTGCCCACCATCGGTGTTCATCGCGTAGATTTCGCTTTTTCCATCCCTATTAGACGCAAAGGAAATGCGTCTGCCGTCTGGAGACCATGAAGGAGTCCAGTTATGAATATGAACCTCACCACTGTTAGTAAGTCTTCGCTGATTCTCCCCATCGGTGTCCATCACATAGATTTCCAAGTTCCCATCCCTATTAGACGTAAATGCAATGCGTTCGCTGTCAGGAGACCATGAAGGAGTCCAGTTATGAATATGAACGTTACCACTATTAGTGAGTCTTCGCGGCTGACCTCTATCGGTGTCCATCACGTAGATTTCCTGGTTTCTATCTATAGTGGAAGTATAAGCAATGTGCTTACCGTCCGGGGACCACGCAGGATCAGTGTCCTGACGGAGATTATTGGTGAGTCTTCGCGGATTACTCCCATTAGCAGCCATCATATAGATCTCCAGGTCTCCACCCCTAGCTCCCCAGTCTCCAGGCCGCCCATTAGCCGTAAAGACAATGTGTCTACCGTCTGGCGACCATGAAGGAGCCCAGTCTACAAGGCGGCTATTGGTGAGTCTTCGCGGATTACCTCCGTCGGCGTCCATCACGTAGATTTCCCTGTTTCCATCCCTCTCCGACGTGAAGGCAATCTGTGCCTGTGCATCAACGCATACCATCAACGGTGCTAGACCTAAGATGACAACGTTAGCTAAAATGAAATGCGTCAGATTGTATCTCTGTTGCATCCATCCTTCCTCCTCTGTTTTGAAGCCGTTTTTTGTCTTTTGGAAGTGACAGAGGTCAGCTAGTGTTGACGACCCGTTCCCAATCAAGGTCGCCGCTCAGGCTATTATAACCTAAGTTGCTAGGGCGTGTTGACTTATCGTAGGGGCGAGGTTTCCTCGCCCGCCTCCTGCTACTTGAGAATAACCATCTTCCGTGTGGCGGAATAATCGCCTGCGGACAGACGGTAGAAGTAGATTCCACTTGCCACCTGTTCACCCACATCGTTTTTCCCATCCCAATAGATTGCTTTTGACTGACTCTCGTAAGCCGCTGCGATTCGATGTCCAATTTCTAGCGTCCGGACAACTTGACCCTTACTGTCATAGATGGTCAACGTCACGAAAGCGTCCTCCGCCAACCGATACGGAATCCAGGTCTCAGGATTAAATGGATTCGGGTAGTTGTGCAACAATTCCGTCTCCACCGGTATTTCGTAGGCAACCATCTCAAACTGAATCAGGCTCCGCTTCACATCGTCGGTAGTTACCGTATGCCGCAACGGTTCTACACCGATAAACGGATTGGGAGACTGCGCGGAGATTTCAAGAACATCCCCAACCCTAGCTGCACGTCCTGTCTCTATATCAACGACGGTGGCGCGATAGCCGCCCGCATCGGGTGTGGTAATCGTGGCAACTGCTCTGTCGGTTGAATGGTTCTTAACAGTTACCCTAAAGTTGGGGCCCTTTAAGCCTGCTTCCTCGTCAACAACTGACCCCCTCAACCCCAAAACAGGGGTTGTATCCCCCACTTCGATACCCTTGACTGTTACCGGGGGCGCGGCAGCTCCTGAATCATTCGTCCACCCAGTGCCGGAGATAGCAACCGCTGCTGCGTGCTGAGCAGCCATGATAAAGGCTTGTCCCCCGGTAATTTCTATGTCTCCGGGATCGTCTGCCCGTCCGACCCACCGGAACTCACCGTTGTGATTGACGATAATCGTAGAGACATTACCACGAATCCCGTCGAAGGCTAATAGGTCGCTCACACGGGTGATTCTTGAATCCCTCAACGGCAACCCCACAAGGTTGAGCCCTTTTTTCAGAGTGATAGCACTGTTTCTATATGTCCCTAGTGATTTACCACTCAGACGCACCGACATCGGGGCTTTCAGGCTGGCGATAATGCCCATGTCATCAGTCAATTTTCTGTCGGCGGACCCATCTCTGTCTGACGGCACAAGATAGCTGAACCAGTTTCGATAGCTGAGCCAGTCTCCATGTTGTGAGTCATAAGTGACAAGGTAGGTGACAACATTTGCACCGCCGAGCGCGTCGTAGAGGTCAGCAATAGATTCGATAGTTTTTTCTATCCCATCAACGGCAGTCACCTTCAGGGGGACGTGAATCAAGCTAACGCCTGATGGCACAGTCATGAGGTATTCGGAGGGTGGGTCATCGGCGATTGCGTTAAAGGTGACCGGCACCGCAATTCCAGCGGCAGACACTTCGACGGTGTTTGTTCCCAGATTTGGGCCCAGCGTGAGTGTAGTCTCCGCCCTGCCGTTGGAATCACTGTTTGTGCTTGTTACACTGAGCGTTCCACCGCCTGCGGTAACGGTGAACCTTACCTCAACGCCCTGAAGTTTTGAACCATTTTCATCTTTCACTTCAACAACAAACGGATCCGACAGGACTGTATCAGCCGCATCTGTCTGGTTACCACCTGAGATTTTCAGCAGTGCCTTATGTGCCTGGTTGTCAAACGATACTATGATTCCCCGACTCTGGAGGATTGGGATATGCGTGTGGATAGATTGATAGCTCAGGGGATTTCCGTCTACCAAAATGTAAGTTCCAAATCCCAATTGCGTATTTCCTACCAAAGGGGAGAGGTCGGATATAGAATTATTCCTAAGCTCTAGGTAACGCAGATTTTTCAAACCTACCAAAGGGGAGAGGTCCGATATGGCACTGTCAAAAAGGACCAAGGTTCTCAGGTTAGTCAAACCCGCCAAAAAGGAGGGATCCCATACGGAGTTCCTAGAAAGACCCAGGGTGTGCAGCTTAGTCAAACCTTCCAAAGGGGAGAAGTCCAATATAGAATTGTCTCCAAGCGCTAGCTCTCTTAGGTTAATTGCACTATCAATCCCAGTAAGGTCTGCAATCAGGGGGCCCGCGGATAATGACTGTAATAATAGCAGCCTATGTGATGTGATTGGATCGCCGGGAGCCAGGTCGAACTCCCTCCGCAATACGTCTGCTAAATGGGCATCCGGTACTGACACAACCTGGGGTGGCGGTATCATAGAGGCGACATCAATCGAGAATCTTGGAAGACTGAAATTCCCATGCACATCAATAACGGCAAGAGTCACATCCGTGTCTTTTGGTAGTAAGGCAGTTGTGACAAACTCAACGGTGCTATGTGTGCCAGTTAATTGCTTACAAGCAACGACCATGTGTACACCAGCGTCATGGGTGTTTCTTAATAATTGTGCTTGATGGAGACCATCATCATCCTCAACCTCAAAGCGGAGGCGAATGGTATTCGGTGGAGAGACAAAACTTGGGGGCAACATGCGAACGCTCGGGGCGGAGACATCGTGACTGCGCTGTGTTGGGTTTAAGTAACGATGGACATCCAACCATTCAGTACGACAAGCTAAATCCCATTCGCTAGCGTCACCGAATTGGTACTTATGGTCACGACTATGGTGTAGTCCAAACGTATGCATAAGCTCGTGGGCAACCACTCCCGTGTGAAAATTCCCAGACGGGTCGGAGCGTATAACTGCACGTCCGCTCAAGGAACTCCCGCCTCCATTACCAGAGTGACCCGCGCCACCATCTATCAAGCAAACATAGATGGTGCGTTGCGAAGCAAAGTGTTCGTCGAGTTCGTTCCAGACCTTCAGAAACGGACGAGGATGATCTGGATCATAGATGTAATACGCTTGGTTGAATCTTCCGTTTACATGGTGCACAACTGCCTTGCCAGTGGCATCGGCTTGAAAGGTAAAGGTTTTTCTGCCAAAACCGTAGGCTTCCATCCAATTTGCGAGATCGTCCTGTATCTCCTTTATCAATTCATCGATCTGTGCGTCTACATTCGGACGCGGCTGACTGTCGTTAGGTAAGAAGTAAACCATTCCCACTGTGTACGGTTCAGCCTCTTCATCTGGAATAACTCTGACACCTTTACCCCGGAGCGTTGGGATATAGTCGTTAAGGGATAGGCTACTGAGGGGGTTCCCCCACAAATGCACATGATCCCCAGTCCCCAGTCCCGTATTTGCCACCAGGGGTGAGATGTCTGATATGTTGTTGTCATTCAGAGACAGGTATGTGAGGTTGGTTGCACTTTCCAGGCCGGTCAAATCACTTATATCGATATTTCTGGCGTGAAGATGGGTTAATCTCGCCATGTCCGCTGTGGTGATTGTTGCCCCCAATGCTTTGCCAAGAAGGGTCTCAACCGCAGCACGGAGGTTGGGATCCGGGAGCTTTACTTCTGGTACTACCGTGTCGCTGAGGATTATTGCCAGTGCAGTCCCAGTAACAGATGCCTCGACGCTGTTCGGTTTCCCGTCCCCCAGCGTGAGAATACTCTGAGCCCTGCCCTGTTCATCTGCGGTTGTGTTCGTTACACTCAGTATGCCGCCACCGGAGACGACAGTAAATGTCACCGGCACCCCTGCAAATGCCCGTCCGAGACTATCCCTCACTTCAATGGTAAGCGTGTTATTTGACGCCGTAATCACGCCTGAGATGTTCAGAAGATCTGCAACGGATCGGGAATCAAACTTAACACTAACCCCTCTACTTTGGAGGGTTGGGATATGTGTGTGGATAGATTGGTAGCTCAGAAGATTTCCCTTTAGCTCCAGGTCGATTAGGCGGTTTAAACCTTCCAAAAGGGAGAGGTCCGATATGTTGTTGTCATCTAGATACAGGCGCCTCAGATTGGTCAAACCTTCCAAAAAAGAGAGGTCAGATACAGAGGTGCGATTAAGGGACAGGTAATTCAGCTGCGTCAAACCCGCCAAAGGGGACAAGTCCGATACAGAGGTGCGATTAAGAGACAGGTAATTCAGCTGCGTCAAACCCGCCAAAGGGGACAAGTCCGATACGGGGGTGCTAGAAAACCCCAGGCCATTCAGTTGAGTCAAACCCATCAAAGGGGACAGGTCCGATACAGAGGTGCCATGAAGATACAGGCGCCTCAGATTGGTCAAACCTTCCAAAAAAGAGAGGTCAGATACAGCGGTGCTACTAAGAGACAGGTGATTCAGCTGCGTCAAACCCGCCAAAGGGGACAGGTCCGATAGGTTGCTAGCGTGATACAACTCTAGGTGATTCAGCTGCGTCAAACCCACCAAAGGGGACAAGTCCGATAGCTTGCGAGCCTGCCTCAACTCTAGGTGATTCAGCTGCGTCAAACCCGCCAAAGGGGAGAGGTCCGATATATTGCGAGCCTGCCTCAACTCTAGGTGATTCAGCGGGGTCAAACCCGCCAAAGGGGAGAGATCCGATATGGGGCTAGCGCTATACAATACTAGGTGATTCAACTGCGTCAAACCCGCCAAAGGGGAGAGATCCGATATGGGGCCCTGAATCAGCAGCCTAGTCAGGTTAGTTGCACTTTCAAGTCCGGTCAAATCGTGCACCCACGTGTGGGCTTCAAGACTGGTTAAGTTCGCCATGTCCGCTGTGGTGATTATTGCCCCCGATGCTTTGCCGAGTTGTTCCGCTATCGCGACGCGGATGTTGGGATCCGGGATATCTACCACCTGTGCTGCCACACTTGGCGGAACAATCAGGCACATCAACAGAAAAAAGTAAAACGAAAAAGTTGTTGCTTTATACATTCTGCACCACCTGTCGTTGAAAAGGTGATTTGAAATATGGACTCGTACTGCCCTAACACGTCGCGCTATCTTAACCTAAGTTGCTAGGTGCGATTCTAAGTAACAATGTATAATGTCGGTTAGATTCCGACTCAGTGAACTTACCACTGTAAACCTCACCTTAACTGCGTTGCTGGAAACAGCAAAGTGGGAAGCAAAGGGAAAAGGCGAACAACTCGGCGTGAATGCAGACACGCTAAGACGTTGCGTCCGGTTACAATGATATGACCAAATGAAAATTGAACTGATGCAAGCCTCGTTATTAGGGAACAGGTGAATCTGCGTGAGCGTGTCCACCTATGCACGCACTATCAACAGCCTGTGGCTAAAAAGCGTATGTCGTATTGTAAGGTAACTCTAGCATTTGCCTTATGTAAGTCGTAGACATCGGGGTAAAGTCAGGGTCTAAGTTATTTTAGATGTATACATTGTGAGATTAGGATAGTCCCTAAGTCCCCCCGATTTATCGGGGAGATAAGGGAGAGGAGGACAGTTAGCCTGTCCAAGTCAGAATACTGAAAATGAGATACAACAGATTCAGGGAAAATGAGCGCAAATCATGTTTATACATGGCGACTCGTCCCCAAAGTTCTGATATTCCATGAGTAAGTAGGGTTGAGATTATCTTTTGGGATAAATAACAGAGTCAGCCAACCTAAAACTCGTAATTCCATAAGGTGTTACTATCCTGTATGAGATAATCGGTAACTGACGGTGAAAGCCGAGTGCGGTGAAAGTCGCACGCTCGGTTTGGAAGCAGGGAAAAATCCGTGAGGATTCTACCTATGCTTACTCGTCCAACTCGCTCGGCTTGGATAGACATATCCAAGCCATCGTTGTAGGTGTGCAGTGGATTTGCCAATCCACTGCGAGCGGTAATGGGCTTTATTCAGTTCCCATTCTCCCATTTTACGACATATTCCATAACTAGCAACTTGCGTTATTATACGTCAATCAGCATCTTTCTGCAACGGAAATCTCTGCTTAATAGAAAGGCGTCTCCCGCCTATGGCAGCAATTCTAAAACCTGATCTATCTCCGCCTCCGAGTTATAGAAATGTGGCGATAGACGGACACCAGCTCGCTCTGCCCCGATAATATTTTCACCTCTGAGTCGTTCAACCAGATCGGCAGATGTCCATCGGTCGCTTTCAAACACCACAATACCGGAACGCTCGGATTCACCTGTAGATGTCAACAGCCGGTAGTTTTTTGAACAAAGCCCTTCGATGAGGCGATCCGTCAGATCCAAGATTCGCTGCTCGATATTCGGAATCCCAATCTCTAGCAGCAGTTCAATCGCTGCGCCAAGTCCATACAAGCCAACGCTGTTATACGATCCCTCCTCAAAGCGTGTTGCAGCCGGTTGAGGCGTAAAATCATAACTCAGAAAATCCCTCGGATTGACAACACCCGCCCAACCGACGTTTGTATTAATCAATGCATCCTGTTTTTCTTTTGCACAGTAGAAGATTGCCGCGCCTTCAGGTGCAAGCAGCCACTTATGACCGTCAGCGGCAAGGATGTCAACGTTGCAAGCCTTCACGTCCACGCCAATCGCACCGACACTCTGTATGGCATCCACCACAAACCAGATCCCCTTTTTTCGGCAGAGTTCACCGATTGCCGCGATATCGTTCCGAAACCCTGATGCAAACTCGACGTGGCTGATGGTCACGCACCGCGTCCGCTCGTCAATCGCCGCTTCGATATCCTCAATGTGAATGCGTCTATCTCGCTCCGGCACCATTCGTGTTTCTACACCGAGACGCTTCAGGCTCCACCACGGATAGACATTCGCCGGAAACTCCACAGCCGTTGTCACAACGTTGTCGCCTTCACACCAATCAATTCCGTTTGCAGCGATAATGATACCTTGTGAGGTGTTCTTCATAAACGCAATCTCGTCAACATCACTGTTAATCAGTTTGGCAACGTTTGTGCGACAGGTTTCAGCTGTAACTTCCCAACGTTTGGAATTGACCGCGCCGTTATTGGTTGCATCGTCCAAAAAATGTCCCATCGCCTGATGGACACGCAACGGGAGCGGAGCAATCCCTGCGTGATTCAGGTAGATATATTTCTCTGTCACTGGAAACTGTTTTCGCCATTTGTCCCAATCAATCACGTTGTCCTCCAATTTATAGTAGATCTTAGAATTAATGAGACACTCCAAACCGGTGCGGTTAGGAAAACGAAACTACCGTTCTACCGTTTGGTAGGCGCTGTTTCTAACTGCGCCGATTCGGTGCGGTTGAAAACCGCACCTACCGGGGGACGAAAGTGTCTATTTATTTTTGGTATTCACCATAGATTGCAATTCACATCTCGACACCGAAATGTCGATTTTGGAAAATCGACCTACACAAGTCTTTACCCCCTAGCAACTCGCCTTAGATATATACCGCCAATTTTCAAATCAGATCGCTATACGACACAGAAACTAAATCTTCTTCCTTGATCCCAAGCGTATCTTTCACGAGTTGGTGTTCCGTCTGTGCCTCCGCTTCCGTTTGGCTGTGAATCACAGTCTCTAATTCAACAAACTGACCGAGATCTTTTACCTCATCCAGATGGATGCGGGTGTCGCCAAACATCCACAACTCCCGCTGTTTTTCAACAACACCTTTCACTCCTAGAGCCATAGTCGCAATCTGCTTGAAAGCCACCGGTTCGGGAATATCGCATATCTGATAATTGCTATAACGTGATTCTGCAAGATCGGAACGCTCATAGTAGATGAGTTCTGCCTCGTGAGTATTGATCTCCCGCAGCTTCAATCTGCCTTGTGGCACATTAAAATAGGTATCAATCTGTTTCATAGTACGGCGATGTTCAGCTTGGAGGTTATCAAGACGCTGGCGAAGTAGGTTGAGTGAGTCACAATTTGCTTTGAATTCTAGATTTTTCAATGTCCCTTTAGGAACCTCCGTTTTATTTAAAAAATCGCGTTAAATTGTGTGATTCTGATGGACAAGATTCCGCATCTCATAGATCACACATCATACTGAAAAAGCACTTGACAAAAACGCCGGTAACTTATAAAATCTTTGAAGTATATCATGAAGAGTGAGCATGGGAAAATATGTTTGCAGACTTTAGTCAGATTAGGAACATAACCATTTTAGGCGTCGGTCTAATCGGTGGATCTCTCGCACTGGCACTGAAAGCCAAGGGCTTCCGCGGAGCTATCACCGGACTCGGCAGGCGGATGCAGACGCTCGACATCGCACTTGAACGCGGTGCAGTTGACAACGCAACGACTGATTTTCACGCTGGAATACATGACGCGGATCTAGTAGTCATTGGAACACCGGTCGATCTCATCCCCGAAATGGTGCAGCGTATCGCAGAAATCCGAACATCTGACTCCCGTCCTTTAATAATTACCGATGTTGGCAGTATCAAAGGTCAAATCGTCGAGGAGATTGAAAACTTCTTAACCGCTACCGAGCTGCATTTTGTTGGATCCCACCCGATGGCGGGTTCCGAAAAGACAAGCGTTGCAGCGGCACGCCCAGACCTGTTTGACGGTGCAAAGTGTATTGTAACTCCAACGGACAACACCCACCCACAGGCGTTGAAACTCGTCAGAGACCTTTGGTATTCTGTTGACACGCAGGTCTATCATCTCTCTCCAACCGAACACGATATGCTCATTGCTGGTGCGAGCCATCTGCCCCACCTCATTGCTTCTATTCTAACAAACACCGTCGGAGAAATTGGTAACGACACAGTAAAAGCACTGGATTTTGCTGCAACAGGTTTCCGCGATACCACCCGGATCGCTGCGGGTTCACCGTCGCTTTGGAGGGCGATCTTCATGCAGAATGCCCACTCGCTGCTACCGATGATCGATTCAACAATCGAAAATCTCGCTGAATTCAAAACCTTACTGGAAAACCAAGACGATGTTGAAATTGAACGTCTCTTGGAACACGCAAAAAAGCTAAGGGATACACTGGAGGGCTGATGAAGGAACGCTTAACGATTGCCATGGATGGTCCCGCCGGTTCAGGAAAAAGTACGATTGCACAACATCTCGCCGAAAAATTGGACTATCTTTATCTGAATTCAGGCTCGATGTATCGTGCGATGACACTCCTATCTATCCGAGAAGGTGGCGAGCGGACGAATGAGGCTATGTTGACCGAGTTGGCAAAGTGCTGCCGGATTGATTTCTTAGACAACGGTAAGACGACCCTATTGAACGGGGAAGATGTATCGGATGCCCTTCGCACCCCAGAAATTGATCGTGCCATCGTCAATATCGCAAAGATTCCTGAAGTGCGGCACGAAATGGTGAAGCAACAACGGCGGATTGGTGAAAAAGGTGGCATCATCGTCGAGGGGCGTGATGTGACGACCGTTGTGTTCCCGGACGCGGACCTGAAATTTTACATCAACGCTTCTGTCGAAGAGCGCACGAAACGCCGTTTCAAAGAACAGAAAGCAAAGGGAATTGAGACAACATTGGAGCAGGTCGAACAAGAGATTCGCAGCCGGGATCAGATGGACGCATCGCGTGAGCATAGTCCATTGCGAACCGCTGAAGATGCAATTGTCGTAGACACAACCCGCATGACCATCAACCAAGCTGTGGATTTCGTTCTAAACCGAGTAGAGGAGAACTAATGCGGCGTCACGATTTCGGATTCTGGACAGATCAACTCCCATATCGTTGGTCACACCGAATTACCAATTTTATTTTTAATGTTTTCGGCAAACTAGAATCCCACGGTAATGAGAATATTCCGCGGCAAGGTGGCATCTTGATCTTATGCAACCATCGGAGCTATCTAGATCCCTTCATCGTGGGTTCAGCGGCGAACCGAGAGTTGCACTTTATGGCAAGGCATGATTCTTTTGAAATGCCACTAATAGGTCCGCTAATCGCTGCACACAATGCGTATCCGGTACGACGGGGCACGGCAGATCGCGCTGCACTGCGACGCACTATCTCTCTCCTAAAATCAGGAAAAGTAGTCCTCATTTTTCCAGAAGGCACACGCAGTGTTGATGGAACATTGGGCGAAGCCCATGGTGGTGTCAGTTTTATCGCCCATAACGCAGGCGTTCCTGCCATTCCCGCTTATGTGAAAGGAACGATACTCCCGCGTAATGCGAAATGGATTCACCCCGCCCAACTTTCCGTAACCTTTGGCACCCCCATCGACTTTACAGAGGTTCAACAGATCGAGGACAAACGCGAGCTATACCGGCGGATGGGTGAGCAGATTATGCAGGAAATCGCCGATATCCGGGACAAACAAATGCACAAGTAAAATTACTTGTCACGCACCACCGACCATAAAGAGAATTCCTATCAATCGTATTCACACCTTAGAACAGAACCTCGGAGATGTCATGCAAACCTTTCGGTGCATCCATCACCCACCGCGCCGCACGAATTGCTCCCCGCGCAAGCGGTTCACGGTTTTGACCGCGATGTGTTATCTCAAGGCGATCGCCCGTACCGACAAATAGGACTGTGTGATCGCCGGCAAGATCTCCCCCTCGGATGGCGTGGACACCGATCTCCTTTTTGGGCCGGGCTCCAACAATGCCGTGCCTACCATATACGCCGACCTCTGAAAGGTTTCTGTCTAGTGTTTCAGCGAGTACCTCAGCCATCGTTAGGGCAGTCCCACTCGGCGAGTCTACCTTCTGGTTGTGGTGTGCTTCAATAACCTCAACATCGTAGTCGTCCCCAAGCACCTTTGCAACAAGTTGAATCGCTTGCAACATGACATTGATGCCGACGCTCATGTTGGATGCCATCACGCACGGAATTTGGGGTGCAAGTGCGTGTACCTGTGCCAATTCCTCCTCATCGTATCCTGTCGTTGCTATAACCATCCGCTTTCCGGCGTCCACAACGTTCTGGAGATGCTCGACGGTTGCACTTGGCGATGTGAACTCGATTACTACATCTCCTCCATCCAATATTGCAGGCAGATCGCTGGTAACAGCCACACCGATTGCCCCAATTCCGGCGACTTCCCCCACATCCTGCCCAAGCTGGGGATGCTCAGAGAATTCGATAGCACCGACAATCTGCATATCTTCTTGTTCCGAAACGCCTTGCGTAATCATTTTGCCCATGCGCCCGCAGGCACCATCAACGATAACACGAATCATATCCTTTTCCTTTCTATATCTCTTAAGAACATTTAACGCAAAGCCGCAATGTCGCTAAGAATATCTTTGTTGGCTCATGTTAAGAAATGGTGCAACAGAAACCGAGTTTTTCCGAAAAAACTCGGTTTCTCTATAGTGTTTTGCACTTTCTTTTTATATGAGCATCTTTATTTTCTCCGTGTTTCTGCGTCCTGGCACTCTATTCTTCCCGGCGTAACCAGAGTCGTACATAATGTCGCCGGCGTTCAGGATCGGTATAGTCCTCAAATGCGGTGCGATTATGCAGGATCCAGCGGTTGTTAGTAAATAGCATCTGTCCGGGCTGTAGGTTGAACTCCACTCTGAAATCTGCGCGACATAGCAACCCTTCGACAACTTCTAGTGCCCTTCTCTGATCTGGGGTCAGCGTTTTACCAGCACGCTCATGACCTACTTGGATGTAGTAGTGTAGGTATCGGAGCGTCAGTTCATCCCCACTCCACTGGAAGATTGGGAATTGAGAGGTAGAGGATTCCCCGGCGCGGAACTGTCCCCGACGATCAAAACAGAACAACTGATAGAGGGTTTCGAGAACGTCAGGGTGATTTTCCAGCAGTTCATTGTGGAGGGCGTAGCCACTGATAAGTTGGCTCTGCCCACCAGATTTTGCCGTGTGTAGGCAGAGCAATCCCACGAGATCGGGTAATGTCTCACCAAAGGAGTTATCATTATGAAACGAACTCTCGGCATTGGTTACCGAAAACCGAGCCCCTTGCGCCACATTTTGTCCCGTATCTCGCACATCGTACAGCAGCGTGCCTTGAATATTCTGCTCCATCGGGCTGCCGAGGAATTGACCAATTAACCAGTACATGGCCAGTGCCTCTTGTACCGTATACTGTTCGATTGGCACCCGTTCAACGATAGCAAAACCACGCTCTGAATTGAGCGCATCAAGTGCCGGTTGAAGGCATTCGCTACCTCCATTGGACAAGGCAGACGGACGGTAAATCTCTGTAATCGGTCGCGACTGACGATGTGCGTCACGGATGATACATCTAAAACTGGAGAGACACCCCTCGGATAACGGGTAGTACCAAGCTGTAGTATCATCAATGGTACTCGCCCGCCAAGCGCGCTCATCAGAAATTCCGTCGGTCAACATCTGGGAGTTATTCATCACAGCTTCTCCTCACCCCAGGTTCCTCCTCACTCGCTGTCCGCCCAAGCACCTTTTGCCATCATCCCGCCATCAACACAAACGTATTCGCCGGTCATGAAGGACGCTTTGTCGCTAGCGAGGAACAGCACGACGCTGGCAATTTCTCTGGGTTGACCGATACGTCCCATAGGGTGTGCCTTGCCCCATAGCTTCTTGAGACTCTCCAAGTCGCCTCCCATGAAGTCCACAGCCTCCGCTACCAATGGCGTGTCGATTGTTCCGGGATTGACCGCTAGCACCCGAATATTGTCTTCGGCGTACTCTAGAGCAAGCTGACGGGTCAGGGAGAGGGCACCGCCCTTACTGGCTGCATAGGCAGACACACCCAGCATAGACTGTAACCCCTGAACGCTGGCAGTATTGATAATAACGCCGCCTCCACGCTTCTTCATCTCTGGCACACAGTATTTGGTCATGAGGAAGAAACTCTTGAGATTGACATCAATGATGCGATCCCACATCTCCTCTGGAAATTCGTGGGCGGGTAGGTAGCTGTTCGCAGGCTGGATGCCGACGTTGTTACAGAGGACATCCACTCCACCCCATTCTGATACCGCTGCTTCGACAACCCCTTGGCATTCGCTGCTGTGGGCAACATCTGCCCGCAGGAAACGAACGGTTCCTTCCATGCTTGCGGATTCTTCTACGAGTTGTGCCCCCGAATCTTCGTCCAGGTCCGCGCAGAGGACGCTAGCACCTTCTTCGGCGAAAGCCCGACTGATACCGCCGCCGATACCTCTGGCACCGCCGGTGACAATTACGATCTTATCTTTGAAATCTGCCATGATGATATTCCCCTTTTTGTGTTTTCGCAAAGGTGTTTAATCTTTGCAAGGCTAGATTGCCATTCAGAGTACATTATACACCATAATACAACAGTTCACACAAATTTTTCTTTGATTTCTTGCTGCAATGCGTCATCCACATTCGCACCTGATGCGATTAGACAGACCGTTTTATTTTCTAGAGTGGTACGCATTTTCAATGCTGCGGCTAAAGGTGCGACACCAGCACCTTCTGGTAGGTATCCAGTATGATTATAGAAAACACCCATCGCCTCTTTCAAATCGGTTTCGGATACCATGTGCATTTCATCTACAACCGCTAACATTAGATCCACCGCTTCCGGAATTGAGACTCGTACTGCCATTCCGCTGGCAAAGGTGTCGCAACTTTCGGTGTCCACAGGGTGCCCTGCCTGAAACGACAACGTCATGCAAGGTGCCAAATCAGATTGGACACCAATCACCCGGATTGATGGATTAAACTCTTTCAGTGCCGTCCCAATCCCACCAATTAAGGCACCATTTCCAACCGGCACAATAACAACCTCTACGTTGGGCAGTTCCTGTACAATTTCCGCCCCGATTGTGGAGGTGCCTGCGACGATTTCGGGACTGGAGCCATCCTCAATAAAGACGGTATCCGGTGAGAGTGGACGTTGCTGGAGCAGCTCCTTGGTTTCGTCCAGATCTCGCCCGATCATTTCTAACTCTCCACCAAATCGACGGATCAATTCGAGTTTGCTCTGATCGCAATTGACAGGCACGCCAACGGTGAGCGAAAGGTCGTATTTTTGACACGCAAACGCCATCGCAGCACCGTGATTCCCTGTAGAGACGGTGATAACCCTTGACACGTTTTTACTGTTAGCAAGCGCGCAAGCCAGATTCAATGCTCCCCGGATTTTGAAAGACTTGACGGGACTTAGGAATTCGTACTTGACAAATATATCTGCATTCAGAGACTCGCTGAAGGTTATCTCCTTCTTCAAAGGGGTGGGTTCAACGTGCTGGGCAATGATGCGAGCAGCAGCGGTTGTATCCGTATGGGCGGGACGGAGTTGGATTTCGGACATAGTTGATGGTTACCTTTCAGATAGTTTGTATATCACCTTTCTTGATTGCCTCACTAAAAACTAGAATACCACATCAGATCGAATTTAATTTCCTGCTCAGATTCCAAGGGTTTGGACACGTTAAATCTGAAAGGAGATTCCTGTCCAAACTGTAGTCCTATACCGACACTTGTTTTCGGGTCAAAGTGGTACGGCTTGTCAGACATGTTCCAGACCTGTCCTTGATCAAGAAACAGTACGACAAACGTCTTCAGGTGGTTTAACCACTCCCAGGCGTTTGGATTGGGTATGGGCAGGCGGTAGAAATATTCCAAATTGAGTAGGGCAACGTGATCGCCTGCAAACGCATACAGCGGATAACCACTAAGCGTTCCCCTGCCTCCAATAATAAATTGGCGTTGAATCGGCAGCGCATTTGTGGCAGCTCCCAACACCAACCGTGTGCGGATAAGATGATCCCCTCTTGAAGCGGCATATCGCAGTTGTAACTGAAATCGTGTAAAATCGAAATCGGAGCCGACAGCGGGGCTACTGTGTTCAATGAACAGGGTATTGTGCCAGCCGAGATTACTGTTTTGCAAGGGTACAGAGATTCCTGTCGAAGATATTTGTGGGGTAGTGTGCGCGCCAGTGTTTTGTCGGGTGTTTAAGTTGTATATCAGTGCCACACTCCGCATTTGGCCGGGGGTTATTGGGGGATTTTCTTCCGCCTCCGAGTCTGAACCCCAGTCTCCGAATTGCCAATCTGTAGTCTTTTGTAGACTTTCATGCGACTCGGCACGCATCGTCAATCTGAGCGAATGCGTTGGGATTACCGGCTCCCATCGAAACGACGTTTCGACACCTTTGCTCAGATAGTAGTTATGAAATCCGAGTGCCCAGAAAGCATCTGACACACCGCCATAGTGTGGGAAGAGTTCAGGAGCAACGGCAGTTGTAGCACGATGGATTTGAGCGGAGACGCCTATACTTGATGTGTCGGGTTGACCCCAGATCATATCTCCGCCCACCCGGTAATTGAGATCTCGATTTCCAAACCCGTAGCCAACCTCGCCAAAGAGTTTTGGCAGATACGGTCTAACAGCATTGGGGATGTTCGACATCCAGAGTGGACCTATCTGCCTCCGTTTTCCTGCTTCAAGGTGAGCACCAAGCAGCCAACCGGTAACACGATTAAACTGAACGAGTGGAGCCCCATGGAAATAATAATCCGACGAGAGTCTTCTTTCCACAACGGTAATTATCGCAACACGCTTGGTGCCATCATTCTCAAACTGTAGGGAAATCCGACTAAAATAGGGCAGTGCGTCCCTCAAATTGTCAATCGCTTTTTCGATTTCGTCAGGTCCGTTTTCAAGAACATCTCGAATCTCCGCTTCGGTGATTTGTTGATTACCTTGAATACGGACTTCATGTATTGGGTCCCCAGCGGCAGTCCAAAGCTCTGTAACTGAGGGGCGACGCAATCCCTTCGTATCCGGTTGCTCTATGATAATAATCGTTGCGATACGTCTCGTATTGTCACCGTCGATTTCTACGACAACCCGATTAAAATCGGGCAAGGGCAGGTAGGTAATCGCTTCTACTATATTCTCAGGTCCGCTTTCAAGAGCAGTTTGAATCTCTGATTCACTAATTCTCTGATTGCCTCGAATCCTGACTTCGTGAATTGGCTTCCCCTCAGAAGTCCGAAACCGCGTCAGTGAGGTTTGTGCCTGTGGGGTATCATCGGTATGTGTCATTGACGTGGTTGATGAACTTCCCGCCTCCGGTTCCGCTGTGACAATAATTGTTGCGATACGTTTGCTACCTTCTGTATCAATCCGAGCCGTTAGCGTCTGAATAGCCGGGAGTTTGCCACGTAAAGCTGCCATAGCCGCAATGATCTCATCTGGACCATCTTCAAGCAGCGTTCTAATTTGCGACTCAGCCGTTGTCGGATCCGCTTGAATTTGCACCTCATGAATCGGATCGCCGTCAGGCATCCGAAGCAGGGTTGAAGTAGATGTGGTATTGCTCTGTGCACCGAATATGCTCAGTTCAGGCACGTCAATCCCAACCTGATTCAGATTGCTCACCAGTTCGCTAACCTGTTCTGGCGCGAGCCGACCGTCTATGTTTATCAGGTACAGTGCCTTTCTGCCCGGATCGCCAGTGTGCCGATACACCGTCTTTTGGCTTTTGACAACTATAAAAACACCGATAACGGTTTCGCCTTGGGTGAGGGTATATAGGTGATAGTTTTCGTCTGTTTCTAGCGCACTCCACCCTCGGATTTTCAAGTTCGTTCCGTAATGACCAAGCATCTTGTCAAAATGACGATCCTTGTAGGCGCGGAGGTCTAGGCGATTTAGTGTGTTGAATAGCGAGGCGGTATCAGACCTCATGTCTTCCGTAACGAGGGCGATCATACTGCGGTCCAGATCAAACCGAAACTCGACGAAAGGCTCATTGGGATAATCGAAGGGGACACGACCGCTTTGGGGCTGTGCATTTGCCGTACCACTGAATATGAGGAGCAAGAGGGAGAGAAGCGTGAAGTATCTCATCTAAAATTTCCTACTGGATGCTATCCGGCAAGTTGTGGGAGGATCTGTAATTCACATTCGCCATTACATAACTCGTAACCAGTCTCATCACAATTCCAGTCTTCTTGGTTTTACGCTGTATTCACAGCTATTGCAATTCCTTATCCCGAATCTTTTTCAGTCGATTCTGTAGTCCTATTAATGCACTCGGAGGGCGAGGGGGCTCCGGGAGATAGATTATTTCGGGTGGAACGATCTGTTCTTGACCATTCGGCGGTTGATAGAACCATTGCAGGGCAATCTGGTAAGGTTGTCCTTGGAAATAGTGAATTTCAATATGATGCATCCCTGCTGCGAGTTTCAGGCTCCCCTGAACGTACCGCGGCGTATGAATCCCATCGTTATCAACAACGAGATTCTGATTGATATACAGTTTCGAGCCATCATCGGAGTTCAGAGCGAAAGTATAAGTGCCGGATGTCTCAATAGCGAGTCTGCCACGAAATCGAATTGCGAAATTGTCAACGACAGATTCCATTTTCGCCGTTGGAAAGCCTTTTGTATAGTTTCTTGGCGATACATTTAGGTTACCTGTAATAAAGGTATAAACCGGTGTCAGATGTTCAAAGGGGGGCATCTGAAAGAGTCTCCCAGATGGTGTGAAGCAACGTTCAAAGAGATCCACTTGAGGAATAGGCGCGTCGCGAACATAAACAGTTCCGACCAAGCCGTGCCCGGTCCTCACAGTTGTATCAAAGATACCAAGTCCTGTGGAAGCACCTCCAATATTTCCCAAACCCAATTCATCTGTCCCGGTGAGGCTTGCAAATCGCTGTTCGACACCGTTTCCACCCGGAACGTCGTGCCTAAATCCGTCAATACCTGCGCCACGACCTCTACTAATCCCTACGGTGCTGCTTCCAGCAAAACCTTTGCCGAGATTAGCATTCGGCAGCGCGGGGTCACCTGTTTCCGGCAGATTGGCATGAGTAACCAAGGCAGGAGCGACATCAAGATGCACCGGGGCTTGGGGGGCAGATCCCTCCACCGTATTGGTCGGCGCAGCCAATGAAGGGATTGACGGCTTCGCAGGTTTTGCCCGGTGGGTTTGTCGAATCGGTGGCTGGTCTTGGCGCAACACCCGTCGTCGCACTTGCTGAATTGGTTCCACTTCGAGTAGGATCACAGTCGAACTATCCCTAATCTTATCGGCAGGCTGAATGAGAATGGGAACAACTGTCATAGCTAAAATGAGATGTAACCCTAAAGAGATGAGTAGGGCGCGGTTTGTATGTTGAGACATTCTATAACCTTAGAAACTATAATACCATGTTGAAATGACTTCAGCCTCTCCCCCTGACTCCAAGGATTTGGAAACGTAAAATCTGAAAGGGTAATCCTCCCCGGATTGCCAACCGATGCCGACATTTGTTTTCGGGTCAAAGCGGTACGGCTTGTCAGACATATTCCAAACTTGTCCTTGATCAAAGAACAACACGACAAAGATTTCTTTCAGAAATCCCCAATGGTATAGATTTGAGAGGCGATATAAATATTCTATATTGAGTAGCGCACCGTGGGGCCCTGTAAACGTATAGGGTGGATACCCGTTAAGCGTTCCCGCCCCTCCAAGCATAAATTGGCGTTGAATCGGCAACGTTCCAGTGGCAGCTCCCAACACCAACCGGGTGCGGATGAGATTGTTACCTCTCGGCACCGCATATCGCAGCTGTAGCTGAAATCGTGTAAAATCAAAATCGGAACCGACAACAGGGCTGCTGTGCTCGACAAGCAAGGTATTACGCCAACCGATGTTACGGTTTCTGCGCGTACTTAAATCGTATCGTAACGTAACACTTCGCAACCCGCCGGGGGTTATCGGTGGATTTTCTCGCGCCTTCAATTCTGATGACCAATTCCCGATGTACCAATCTGTAGTCTTGTGTAGACTCTCATGTGACTCGGCACGCATCATCAATTTGAGAGCATGCGTTGGTCCCACCGGTTCCCATCGAAGCGACATCTCAATACCTTTGTTCAAATAGTAGTTGTGCACCTGAGGAGCACCCCAAAGGTTAGCCCAAGCAGTGGACAAATTGGCATAGTATGGTAAGAGGTCCGGGGCAATGACATTTGTCGCACGATAAATCTGAGCGGAGACCCCCAGAGTCGAAATGTCCGGTTCACCCCAGATTATATCTCCACCCACCCGGTAATTGAGATCTTGATTTCCAAATCCGTAGCCTATATCCATAGACAGTTTTGTCAGACGTGCTCTAACCGTACTGGGGATGTACCACAGCCAGAGGGGCCCCATCTGCCTCCGTTTTCCCACTTCAAGGCGCGCAGCGGGTAACAATCCGGTGACGCGGTTAAACTGAACGAGTGGTGTTACATGGAGATAATAGTCGGAAGATAGCACTTTTTCTGCAACGGTGATTGTCGCAACGCGCTTCGTGCTGTCCCCCTCAATCTGCAGGGTAACTCGACTAAAATAGGATCGGGTCTCCTTCAGGGTGTCAATCGCTTTTCCGATGTTCTCTGGTGCTTCGTCAAGGGCAGCTCGAATCTCCGCCTCGGTAATTTTCCGATTGCCTCGGATCCGGATTTCGTGAATCGGTTCACCCTCGGCAGTTTGAAACCGTGTTGGGGGGACTTGCTCCTGCGTGATTTCATCGGCGGCTGCCATTGGTGGGGTTGGCAAATTCGCGGTATCTGGTTGCGTCGTAACGATAATTGTTGCGATGCGTTCGCTACCTTCCGTGTCAATCTTCACCGTCAGTGTCTGAGTATCCGGGAGTTTGCCACGCAAGGTTGCCATCGCTGCGATAAGTTCATCGGGCCCCTCATCAAGCATCGCTCTAATTTGCGCCCCAACGGTTGTCTGATTCGCTTGAATTCGCACCTCACGAATCGGGTCCCCTTCGGGTGTCCGAAGCAAGGTTGAAGCAGACATAGGGGCAGACCGCGCACCAAATGCGTTCAGTTCGGGTATCTCAATACCCAGCGCACTGAGATTTCCCACCAGTTCGCTGACCTGTTTTGGTGCGAACTGACCATCCATATTTATTAGATACATCTCTTCTCCGCTTTTGACAGCCACAAAGATACCGATAACGATCTCGTTTTGTGTGAGAGTGTACAGGTGAAAGGTCGCGCTTTTCTCGAACGCGCTCCACCCTCGCGCTTTCAAGTTCGTTCCGTAGTACCAGAGTATCTTGTCAAAATGGCTTGTTTTGTAGTTGCGGAGGTGTAGGTGTGCTAGCGCGTTGAACAGCGAAACGATACGGGGATCCGTGTCTTCCATAATCAACGCGATGGTGCTGCGGTCTAAATCAAATTGAAACTCAACTATAGGCGCATCAGGATAATCGAAAGGAACAAAACCGTTTTGTAGTTGTGCGTTTACCGTTCGACCAAGTATAAGAAGTGCAAAAAAGAGAAACGCGAAGTGTCTCATCCAAAATCTCCTGTTAGTGCCACCAGGCAAGTCAGCAAAAAAAGGTGAACCCACTCAGCGTTTCTCTTTCCCACCTCGACCTCCGCATCGCTATTCGCTGGTTTTAGCCATTGAAAGCGATGCGAAGGAAACATTGGCTCCCTAAACGGTATCAGTCATTCAAAAACTGTTTCGCCCTTTCATATACCTCTTGGGCTGTCCCATACGAGATGGCTGCAGCTTTTGCTGCGGCAACCAGGTGGCGGGAACGGAATGGAGGGCGGGTTGTTTGGAACTCTTCAACCGTTGCCTGATGGTGTTTCAACGCGTGCATCTCTGTCGCGTTATCTCGGCAGACGATTTCAGTGAGGCGGGTGATTAATGCTTCCGGCTCATGTTCCAACTCTCCATACTTTGCTGTTAGTGCTGCTGCGCCATCCACGTCATTGGCAGCGATAGCATCCTCAATGGCGGACAATAGCCGTCCTTGATCCTGTTGAGGAATTGCAGCTACAGCATCGGAGGCAGGATAAGGTCCGTCATCAATACGGCCTTGTGCATTGCTGACTTCGGGTCCTGAATTCCATAGCAGGAGGGCTAATATCTTGTTTTCTTTACAGATACCGTTGACGCGCAGGACATGACGCCTTGCATTGATGCCGGTGTGCATGTGGACATCCATCGGATTGCTGGTATCCAAGCGCAAGAAAAGGTCTGAAGCGGCAAGTGAAAGTGATTCACCGGCTCCCTCTAACGAAAGACCGTCCGCAAGTGCCTTGGCGGTTGTTTCAGGGATGTCGGTGAAGGCGCAGTCGTTTAACCCTGCACGCAATCTAACGATAGCATCAGTTTCATCCGCTCCCGTCGTTTGGCGCAGCGGGGTTGAAAGTAGTTGATACTTCTCAATCAGCTCGGTAATTTCCTGCACAGGTTTTGCTGAAGGCGGTTGTGAGATGTAGCGGACGGGCCCACGGGTGAGCACCTGAAGGTGTTCCCAATCCAGCCATTCGAGTAGCCGCCACGTATAGATCGGATAGATGAACTTATGATCATCCACTAAATTCTTTAGGGTGGCAACCGTCAGAAGTATATCCAAGGCTTCTTCGTGTGGTATGTTTTGAACGAGCCAAAGAAAGTGATGATCAGCGTCATTGACAGAGCCACGCCGCACCGCATCCAAGAACGCATGCTTGGTTTCCTCGACTCCACCGGCATCAAGTGGTTCAAATGCTGGCAACACATAGGGCCCCATCGAAGGATGATGGATGTGCTTATTGGATAGAGCGACATTTTGCACCACAGGTAGAAAGCGATTGTCCCCAGAAAGTCTTGAGGAGATTTCTTTCACCGCATGTATTCCAGAAACGGGATGCATGTGTCCACCGTGATGACCCCACTGCCCATTCACAAAGAAAGGCATCTCCGATGAACGAACCACCGCTAGCGCAGACGCGGTACACATTTCCTTTATCGAAACCCCAGCGTGGAGTTTTTCTATCGTCTTTTCCACAATGTCTTCAGGCGCGGTTTCCTCTACGAATTGCACCTGAGGTTCTATAGTATCGGGATATTGGACACTCGTGTACATAACAGACCTCCTTTTGGAGTTCTAGATGGGACGATTCACACTGTGCGATTTCCAATACGGTCATTGAAATTGAGACACTATAGATGTTATCACGATGTAGAAAAGAAGGCAATAGAAATGTGTGGCTTATGTCAGAAGTAAAGCGCAAAACTGAAAAAGTGATACGTGATGCGTGAAACGTGAAAAATGAATCAATGAGCCAAAATGGGAACTTGCATATTCAAAGTATTACTCTTCGCGTAGATCATCGCCTATAATGAGACCGGTCATGATAACTGCCCATGAAGTCCAGAAAACAACACCATTCAACTGTTGATTCCTAACTTTCCGATCACGATAGCCTGCCAGAAACCCCTTTTGATAGGAATCCGACTCGGTTTCGATTATCTTTTGCATCGCAGAGGGTACATCCTTCGGTGAGGAGCTAAAAGGTCCCTCTGTTTTTGCGAAGGCGAGCCCCATTTCATAACCCCGGTCAAACTCCTTGGTGTCGAGGGAGTACCGGTTTGTAAAAAAGTCGTGGGAGGTGCTTGAAGCACATCCAGCAATGACCAAAACACAACAGAAAAGTGCACCGATTTGTTGGAATTTCATGTTTGTCTCCTATTTTGTGTTAGTGAAAATATGAATAGAGATCTTCACTTGATGAAATCCTGCGGAATAGTACTGCAAGGTGGTTGAACGACTATTGCGAATAATAGATCTGCCACACCCCATTTTCTTTGCGAATTTTATTAAGTTGGTCCGGCATTTTCGACATCTCTGGTATCCCGAAATCCGATGCACCCGGTATCTCCGGTGACGATATTCTTACTTGGAAGTGGAGTTCGTCGCCGATATACTCACTACTTACGATCTCTGCCGAACTAAGCATCTGTTTAAGTACCGGTAGCATCGCCCCTTTCATTGCCTGGATCCACTCATCTGCCATCTCATCCAGCTTCTCTGGGGGCACAATATCACGAGCCACGCTATAATATGTATCTATAAGATCTTGTGGCAACTCCCCCTTTAAGAAAGGCAACATTTCACTCTCAAACTCTTCCTTTGCAGCCCCTGCCACTACTGAGAGTATTCCTTCAACGTCAAGACTTCTTAACGCTTCCATGTAAGCGTTCATCACATCTTCAGCAAGCTGACCCTCGTCGTCTAACAGCGTAGATATGTCGGTAAAGAGATCCAGATCCGTTTCTATCTTAGATTCCGCCTCCGCTGTGAACTGTGCTGTATCGGTTTCTTCAGGTCGACCCAAGGAATCGTCAACCAGCTCCAATCCTTCTGTGGAAATCTGTGGTTGATTGTCTTTGTTTTCTGCGTCTTGAGTAGAATCAGTTTGGTCAGCTAAGTCTTCGGCGCTGCTTTGTGGACGGGGGGTTCCGTCCTCCCACGGCGACAAATATACACGCTCCTCGACTGTGGGCGCGTTCATCTGGCGGACACCGATGAAACCGATAAAAATCAGCGCAATTAATGCTGCTGCACCGACCGTTATTTTAGGCACCGTTCCAGCTTTCATGACGGTTAGCCCTCCCGAATACATTTTTTTCAGTGTCATTGCAGGGGAAGCGAAGATGCTAGTCAGAAGGTATCGCAACCGTTTAGTGAGCTGCTGTTTGGCGCGCGACAGCCGAAAGGCAATGGCATTGTATGATAGCCCGTGCGTCCTTGTTAGTTCGTCATAGCTTGCGCCATCGAGGTAATACGCGTGGGCAATCTCCCTATCTTTTTCCGAGAGTGTCTCCATTGCACGGCGAATCAGTTCCCTTTGTTCACGGAGCACCAACTGCTCGTCTGGCAAATCTTGTGTCCCAAGAAGGTGTTCGTTCACTTCATCAATCGGAACGGTATCGATCCGCTGTTTTCTCAGCCAACTGCGTGCGCGATTTCGCGCAATCTCCCCCAACCAATTTTTGAACTTTGCCATCTCCTGATACTCCGCCAAACCGCGATAGGCGTTGAGAAAGGTGTCTTGGACAATCTCCTCGGCATCGTGTGGATCGTTCACAATTCTAATAACAATCGCGTAAACGAAGGGGTAATATACCCGTATCAGATCAACAAACGCACCTTCGTCCCCAGATTGGGCGCGATTAATGAGTGTATCGTCGCTAGCCATGGCTCGTTGTTCCTCCCTTGCATTTTATTATTAACGCCATTCTGCAATTTTTTTTAGCACTTTTTTGAGAATTTAACTGTTTGAATCCAGATTTATTGGATTAAAGGATTTTTAGAATAACAGATTTTTCGTGTTCGGCAAATAAAAAGGCGAATGGATTGAACCATTCACCTCGTGAAGTCCTTTGGGATTGAGTTGCCGATAGCTTTAACGTTTCACTACTCATCGTGATAGATTTGCCAAACCCCATTCACTTTCCGCATCTTGACAAGGCTATCCATGCTCTCTGGTAGTTCTGGCATCTCCGGAAGTTCCAGTCCTGGCACTTGTGGTATCTCCGGCATCTCCGGCATCGGTATTCTTAATCGGAAGTGGAATTCATCCCCTACATATTCACTACTCACAACTTCTACCTGACCGTACATCTGGCTAAATATCCCTTGTACCTTTGCCATTATCCCCAGATCCTGCATCTCCTCCGGCGTCATCTGAATCCCCCTATCTACCATGTTATTTACGAACTCTTCTGGCAACTCCCCACCGAAGAGACCTAAAATACGTTCAATCCTTTCTCTGGCGGCTTCTGTCACGAGTGGGATTAATGCCTCAAAGTCAGCATTTTTGTGCGCCTCAACATAAACGTTCATCACCTCCTCAGCGGACCGACCCTCGTCGTCTAATAGCGCAGATATGTCGGCAAAGAAGCTCTGGTCCGTATCTGACTCAAATTCTCCCTCTGTTGCGAATTGCTCCGGATCCGTATCTTCGGATTGACCGGAGAAATCGTCAAGCTCCAGCCCTTCTGTGGAAATCTGTGACTGATTGTCCCGGTTTGCGGTGTCTTGAGCCGAATCAGTTTGGGCAGCCAAGTCTTCGGCGTTGTTTTGTGGACGGGGGGTTCCATCTTCCCATGGTGTCAAATATACACGCTCCTCGACTGTGGGCGCATTCATCTGACGGACACCGACGAAACCGATGAAAATGAGTGCGACTAATGCTGCTATCCCTACCGTTATTTTAGGCACCGTTCCAACTTTCATAGCGGTTAGCCCTCCCGAATACATTTTTTTTAGCGTTATTGCGGGGGAAACGAAGATGCCAGTCAGGAGATATTGCAACCGTTTGGTGAGTTGCTGCTTCGCACGCGACAGTCGAAACGCAATGGCGTTGTATGACAGCCCGTGTATACTCGTCAGCTCGTCATAACTTGCACCTTCCAGATAGTAGGCATGGGCAATCTCTCTATCTTTCTGTGGAAGCGTCTCTATGATACGGCGAATCAGTTCTCTCTGTTCCAGTTGTGTTAATCGCTCGTCAGGTGAGTCTTGCGTTTGAAGTAGATTTTCGCTCACTTCATCGATGGATACGGTGTCGTCCCTCTGTTTGCGGAGCCAATTTCGCCCACAATTTTGGGCAATCTCCCCCAACCAACTTTTGAATTTGGTTGCATCCTCAAGCTGTATCAATCCACGATAGGCGTTGAGGAAGGCATCTTGGACTACCTCTTCGGTGTCATGGGAATTTTTCACGATTCTAATAACAATCCCATAAACGAACGCATAGTGCTCTCGCATCAGGTTAGCAAAAGCCGCTTCATCCCCAGCTTGGGCGTGATAGATGAGCGTGTTGTCCTTAGCCATGGCTCTTGGTTCCTCCCTTACACTTTATTAAGACACAGTTCTGAGATTTTTTTTAGCACTTTTTTGGGAGATTTCGCTGTCTGAATCCGGATTTATAGGATTAAAGGATTCTTAGGGTAACAAATCTTTCACGATTGATAAATAAAAAAAGGCGAATGGATTGAACCATTCGCCTTATGAGTTCTTGCGGAATAGAGTTAAAAGTTGGTTGAATTACTATTGCGAATAATAGATCCGCCACAACCCATTTTCTTTTCGCATTTTACGAATTGGGGTGACTGAGGCTGGCAGTCCCGGTACATCCGGCGTAGGTATTCTTACTCGAAAGTGGAATTCATCACCAACATGCTCGCTGCTAGCAATCTCTGCTTGAGCATTCCTCTGTTTAATGTCTGGTAGCTGCGATTCTTTCACTTGCTGAAGAATTTCAGCCGCCACCTCCACGTCCTCCTCTGGCACCAAACGATAAACAAAATCTACAAGATCTTGTGGTAACTCTCCATTCCCATTCCAGACACGCATCATTCCATTTTCAAATCCTTCCTTGGCAGCTCCTGTCAGTAACGAACGCATTGCGTCAGCGTCCACATTCCTATACGCCTCTAGGTAAGCGTTCATCACGTCTTCAGGAAACCGTCCCTCGTCGTCTAATGACGCAGAGATTTCAGCAAAGAGGTCCTGATTCGCATCTGTCTCAGATTCTGCGTCAGCCGCGGATTGTATCATATCTGTTTCTTGGAGGTGACTGAAGAAATTATCAGTTGGCTCTATCTCCACTACGGCAGTTTGAGGCGAATTGTCCTGATTTCCTGTCTCTTGAGTCGAGTCAGTTGGATCAGTCAATCCTTCGGAGCTGCTTCGTGGGCGTTCAGTGCTGTCCTCCCAAGGCGACAAATATACGCGGTCTTTGACTAGGGGCGCATTCATCTGACGGACACCGACGAAACCGATGAAAATGAGTGCGACTAATGCTGCTATCCCTACCGTTATTTTAGGCACCGTTCCAACTTTCATGGCGGTTAAACCTCCTGAGTAAATTTTTTTTAGCGTCATGGTGGGAGAAACGAAGATGCCAGTCAGGAGATATTGCAACCGTTTGGTGAGTTGCCGCTTCGCGCGTGAAAGCCTAGATGCAATTGCGTTGTATGATAACCCGTGCACGCTTGTCAGTTCATCGTAGCTCGCACCTTCCAGATAGTAGGCATGGGCAATTTCCCTGTCTTTCTGCGGAAGCATTTCCATCGTCTGACGAATCAGTTCTCTCTGTTCCTGTCGCGCCAATTGCTCATCAGGTGAATCAGGGGTTTGAAGTATTTCTTCGCTTACTTCATCGATGGATACGGTCTCGCCTCGCTGCTTTCGGAACCAGTTTCGGGCACAATTTTGGGCAATCTCCCCCAACCAGCTTCTGAATTTGGTTGCATCCTCAAGCTGTGTCAATCCACGATAGGCGTTGAGGAAGGCATCTTGGACTACCTCTTCGGTGTCATGGGAATTTTTCACGATTCTAATAACAATCCCATAAACGAACGCATAGTGCTCTCGCATCAGGTTAGCAAAAGCCTCTTCATCTCCAGTTTGGGCGCGATGGATGAGCGTGTTGTCTTTAGCCATGGCTCTTGGTTCCTCCCTTACACTTTATTAAGACACAGTTCTGAGATTTTTTTGGCATTTTTTTGCACTGAGACGAGATTTTTTTGCTTTTGGTTTGCTTTGGTGAAATCCAGCAAGTTGAGGTTACACCTGTCTCCAAGAAACTGATAACCAAAAAAAAAGCCGACCCATGATAGGTCGGCTTTCGTATTTTATATCCCAAGATTGAGAGTGTGCTACCCTGTTGCACCGCGTTCTTGAAGGATTTCAGCGATTTCTGTATGCCCCCGCTTCTCTGCCCAAGCGAGCGGAGTCGCCCACGGTGCACCCGCCAGATTCGGGTCTGCGCCACGCTCAAGCAGAAACTCAGCCAGTTTTCTCTGACCAAACCGTGCAGCCCAGCCGAGTGGGGTCGATTTTAGCTTGTCTTCTAGCGCATTGATGTCAGCACCGTGATCGAGCAGCATACGGGCAAACTCAATAACCTCTTCCGCTGTGTGTCCATAAGTTATAGGATTGCAACTCTTGCCAGCCAAGTGATGGAGAATCGTAAAATTGAATCGTGCATCGCGTGGATTTCTGAGGTTCGGATCTATCCCATATTCAAGCAGTTTATCTAAATTTGTGACGTAGTTGCGCCGGTCAAATCCCTCGTTGTTGATTTTTAGATTGCCTAACCGCCAGCCGCGTACCGTTTGTTCCAATAGATCAAACCACTTTGCGTCATCATACTGTGGGTTATCGCGCAGTCCCATTTCGACCACGTCAATATTGCCTGCTAGAATCGCACTCCACAGTAATTCTTCGCGCTCTGAGGCATCCCGCTGCAAGATCTCCGCGATAGCAGGGAGATTATTGGTCAGACAGTAACTCAGCAGATCAGCGACTGCACCGTGTTGGAACATCAGATCGGCGACGCGCTTGTGCCCATATTGATAAGCCCAGCATACGGCGTTACCGGAGGCGTAGACCGCTGTGTTTGGGTTTGCCCCACGCTCAATCAGTAATTTCACAACGTCATAATGTCCACGATTCGCCGCAAGCCAGAGCGGATGCCCCCACTGTTTCATCTGCTCACCGGCGACATCGATCTCAAACGGCGAATCCGGATCTGCCCCGGCATCAATTAACAATCGGACAATTTCCGTATGTCCTTGAAAACAGGCGACGACCAACGGGTTGTCATAGTCTCCCCAAAACGGCTCGCTGCTTTTGCATAGCTCTGTTTTATCCTCATAGGTGTCGATGAACCGCTTCGCACCTTTGACATCGCCGACACCACAGGCAACCCAGAGATCGTAGGCTGCGCCTCGTGCAAGCAAGGCACCCGCGAGGATGGCGTAGGTTTTGTACATCTCGTCTGGTACCTTCCAACTGTGTGCAAGGCAGTGGTGGATTGGACGACTTCCGTCCGCTGCCCGGTGGTCAACGTCGGCACCTCGGTCTAACAACTCAAGGACAAGCGACAAATCGTCCCGATCAATCGCTTTGAAAAGCGCAGTTTCTCCACCCCGATCAGTGGCATTGATAAGTTCCCCATCTTCATTGAGCAATGAGCGGACCCCCTCAATATCGCCGTCCGCTGCAGCACGGGTTAAGGCTTCACCCTTTGGTGTCGTCCCTCGTTGTTCGTTGAGCCACGCCTCAATGATCTCAACGACGGGGGTGTGTCCACGATCTTTCGCCATTGTCAGCGCACTGGTGGCTTCGCGGTGAGGATATATCCCATTGAGTGGGTCTGCGCCTGCTTCTAGTAGTACGCGCACGATTTCGGCATGACCTTCCTCTGCTGCAAGATGGATAGGCTGATGCTCATTATTTGAGGCGATATCTTGGGTTGCTAACTCTGGCTTGACAGCGAGAATCTCCTGGACCCGCTGCAGATCTCCCGCCTGCGCTGCATTGCAGATGCCGATTGCATTGACAAACGAATCGTCGCGTGAGGGAGCATTTTCACCAAGCGTATCTTTCAACATAGCAATCATCCTTTCAGAATGTAAGGTTGCTTTTAGCTTCTTCCTTGAGGCACGGAGACGGTTATCGACGGTTGTCACCGGCACTTCTAGGAAGTCCGCAATCTGTTTCTGTGAAAAGCCGCTGATATAGAAGAGCGTTGTGGCTTGACGCTGGTGCTCCGGTAATGCGTCAACCGCAGCCAACACAAGGGATTTCGTCTCCTGTTCTTCAAGCTCCTCCGCTGGATCTCTTCTGCCCGAAGGTATATTGACCATCGTTTCTAGGGGAATAATCTCGTCGCGCTTCCCGCGTGTCAACCGATTGCAGTGTTTGAAGATAATCCTCCGAAACCAGCCCGGGAAAGCAACGGGACCGTAGACCTTTGAAATGATCGGATACGCCTCGATGAACGCCTCTTGCACGGCATCTTCAGCCAGATGGAAATCTCCCAAGATGGAGTAGGCGTAGCCCACTGCCATATCTTGGAATTGTTGAACAATTGCACCGTAGGCATCCAGATCCCCGGTTTGTGCGCGACGGATAAGCGATCCTAGTTCTTCCATATCAACCTCTTTTTCTTTTGATAGGTTTCACTATAATAATCCCAATTCGCTCAGACAATCCGTGTGAAAAAATCAGGTTTATTTTATCATTTTGTTACTTTTTTGTAAACAGTAGAAAATCTAAGAAAAAACCTCCAAACAAGGTTGGTTTTCCCGTCGGTTTCCTAGTACAAGAATCTTCCCTTTTTTTGTTGCAGTAAAAAACCGATTCTGATATAATGCCGCTTAATTCAAAGCGGAAAGTAAGATTTTAGTCCGTCCCATCAGGGGCGAGATGTCTAAAAGGAGGCAATACCCTTGTCTAAGAAAGTCATTCATACAACAATCAATGGAGAGGCGCACACACACGAAGTTGAGCCACGGCTGCTTTTGGTCCACTACATCCGAGATGTCGTTGGTTTGACCGGTTCACACGTTGGTTGTGAAACGAGCCTGTGTGGTGCTTGTACGGTTTCAGTCAACGGACAAGCAGTCAAATCTTGCACAATGCTGGCAGTTCAGGCAGATGGTGCGGAAATTACAACCATCGAAGGCTTAGCACAAAATGGAGATCTCCATCCCATCCAAGAGGGTTTCTGGGAACGTCACGGCTTGCAGTGTGGTTTCTGCACACCCGGTATGATTATGGCTGCTCATCAGTTGCTCTCGCGGAATTCCAACCCAACGGAAGACGAGATTCGGCACGGGTTGGAAGGAAATCTCTGCCGCTGCACTGGCTATCAGCACATCGTTGAGGCGGTTCAACACGCTGCGGAGCAGATGCAGGGCTAACAAGCGAGATACAGGACGCAAATAGGAGGATTTATACTATGGCGACAATAGCAGCACCGACTCGGATGATAGGTGCCCCGATTAAGCGACGCGAGGATCCGCGGCTAATCCAAGGGTTATCCCATTATGTCGACGACATTAAACTGGTGGGCACGCTTCACTGTGCATTCCTGCGCAGCGACTACGCACACGCAGCTATTAACAGCATCGACACATCAGCAGCGAAAGAATTGCCCGGTGTCGTCACGGTGATTACCGCTGAAGACCTAGGGGACGTTGGGGGCATCCCTTGTGGCGCGGAGATTCCAGACCTCAAGGTTCCAGATCACCCCGCACTTGCAGTGGGCCGTGTACGATTCGTTGGGGAGCCAGTCGCTGCGGTTGTGGCAACGGATGCGTATATTGCTAGAGATGCGCTGGACCTGATTGAAGTTGATTACGAAGAACTGCCCGCTGTTACCGATCTTGATAAGGCGGTCGAGGCAGATTCGCCGTTGATTTATGACGACTTCGGCGACAATATCGGCTTCGCAATGCCGTTAGAGGCGGGAGATGCGGATGCAGCTTTTGCGGCAGCCGACCATGTCGTATCTCAGCGTTTCGTCAACCAGCGTCTGGTTCCGAATGCGATGGAAACACGTGGTGTGTTAGCTGAATACCTACCGGGCGAAGGCACCCTTACGGTTTGGTCATCAACTCAGGTTCCACACATCCTTAAAACGCAATTGTCTCTTATCGTCAACGTGCCGGAACAGAAAGTTCGCGTTATCGCCCCGGAGGTTGGCGGCGGCTTCGGAAGCAAGTTGAATGTCTACCCCGAAGAGGTCGTTGTCTCATATTTGGCGATGCAGTTGCGTAAACCGGTGAAATGGACGGAAAAGCGGACTGAGAACTTCACGACGACGATCCACGGTAGGGACCAAGTCAATTATGTGGATGTGGCGGTAAACAACGATGGGACAATCACCGGGATTCGTGCGAAAATTCTCGCTGATCTCGGGGCATCCTATCAGCTGCTCACCCCGCTTATCCCCACGTTGACAAACCTCATGATTGTCGGTTGTTACAAGATTCCAAATGTCCAGATCGAATTGATCGGTGTTTTAACGAACAAGATGGCGACGGATGCCTACCGTGGTGCGGGGCGTCCCGAAGCGACCTACATCATTGAGCGCATGGTTGATCTGGCAGCGGGGGCGGTAGGAATGGATGCGAAAGATATTCGGTTCAAGAACTTTCCGCAGCCGACAGAATTCCCACTTGAAATCCCGACTGGTATTATCTACGACAGTGGCAACTACCAAGAAAGCTTTAATAAGGCTTTGGGAATTGTCAACTATGATGGCTTACGCGCTCAACAGGCGCAACTTCGTCAGCAGGGTAGATACATGGGAATTGGTATCTCCACCTACGCTGAGATTTGTGGGATGGGACCGTCCATAGCGATGCCCGCAGGCGGTTGGGAAAGTAGTACCGTCCGGGTCGAACCGACTGGAAAGATTACGGTGTTGACTGGTGTTTCACCACACGGTCAAGGGCAAGAGACTACCTTCGCACAGATGATCGCCGATGAGTTTGGCATCGATATTGACGATGTTGTAGTTATCCATGGCGATACTGGAAGGCAGCCTTACGGTATCGGCACATTTGGTAGTCGGGCGACGGCTGTCGGTGGAACTGCGATGGTTATCGCTGCGGGTCAGGTGAAGGAGAAGATGGCAAAGTTCGCAGCGCATCTGATGGAAGCGAACCCCGATGACCTCGTCTTTGGAGACGGACAGATTTTCGTTGAGGGTTCACCGGATCAATCAATTGATTTCGCGGCGATTGCCCTCGAAGCACACGTTGCCAAGAATCTGCCGCCCGACACGACGCCTGGTCTTGAAGCGACGCATTTCTTTGAACCGTCGAACTTCACCTATCCATTCGGTGCTCATATCGCAGTGGTCGAGGTTGATGCCGATACCGGCGAGATCGATATTCAACGATATGTATGCGTTGACGATATCGGCAATATCATCAACCCCCTAGTCGTTGCAGGACAGGTACATGGCGGTATTGCACAAGGTTTAGGGCAGGCACTGTACGAAGGCGCAGTCTACGATGAGAGCGGTCAGCTTTTGACCGGCTCGTTTATGGACTATGCCGTTCCCAAGGCGACACAGGTGCCCCACTTTGAGACAGATCATACGGTGACTCCTTCACCTGTCAATCCGATGGGGGTCAAAGGGGTTGGTGAAGCCGGGACTATCGGCTCAACACCGTGTATGGTCAATGCTGTTGTGGACGCCCTATCGCCGTTTGGAGTGAAGGATATCGAGATGCCACTGACACCGAATCGTGTGTGGCAGGCAATCCAAGATGCGAAGGGTTAATATAATTTTCCGTCCCCCCTCTGTCCCCCGCTGGCGGGGGAAGAAAGGGGGGTGGAAAGTTATGCTCAAGTGAAGGAAGGAGGATGTAAAGAATGATTCCGGGAAGTTTTGAATACTTTGCACCGACAACACTGGCTGAGGCGTTGTCGCTCTTACAGGAACATGGAGACGATGCGAAGGTGCTCGCTGGTGGACATAGCCTGATCCCAACGATGAAATTACGTTTGGCAGAGCCAGCGGTTATCATCGATATTGGACGCATTGGTAGCTTGAAAGGGATCTCTGAATCTGGTGGAAAATTGGTTATCGGTGCGCTGACGACGCATCATGAATTGGAGAGTTCAGATCTGGTCCAACAGCAGGTGCCGCTGCTTGCACAGACCGCTGCCGAAATTGGCGATGTGCAAGTCCGCAACAAAGGCACGATCGGCGGAAGCCTCGCACACGCGGATCCGGCTGCTGATTGGCCCGCGACAATTCTCGCGCTTGATGCCGACCTCCAAATCACCGGTCCCAACGGTGAGCGGACTGTCAAAGCAACCGATTTCTTCCAAGGACTGTACGAGACAGACCTCGGAGACGATGAGATCCTTACGGCAATCCATGTGTCAATTCCAGATGCTAACACCAAGGGGACATACCTGAAGCTGCACCAAGTCGCATCAGGATTTGCCCTCACCGGCGTGGCTGTCGTCTTAACGAAATCCGGAGATACCTGTCAGAGTGTTTCGGTTGGTATTACCGGCGTTTCGGATGCCCCGTATCGGGCATCGGGTGTTGAGTCTGCGCTAACAGGATCGGCACTGACTGCTGATAACATCGCTGCTGCCGCTGCAAGAGCGGCTGACGGAATAACTGCGTTAGAGGATATCCACGCCAGTCAGGCGTATCGCCAGAACTTGGCGCAGGTCTACACCCGTCGAGCGATTGAGGCAACTGCCTCGTAGTCAGTACAGGTAAGTCGTCAAACGTAAAATGTAAAGGATTCACTCTTTGCGTTTTACGTTTGATGTCCTGCCACAAAACCGTGCAACACCTCAAATAATATACCCCACCTCAAAATCCATTTGTCTTTCCTAACTTAAAACCTACCTACAGTAGCCAAATCAGCATCAGCCTTCTAACAATATTCAGTACCAAATATACAAAAGGAAACCAAGCATGATTCATAAGATTCACAAAATAGCACTAGTTACCGACGATGTCGAAGGCTCTGTCAAATTTTATACCGAAACACTCGGATTGGAAGTTATTGAACGATTCCCCGTGGAAGACGATGAAGATTATGTCTTTCTCAAAGCCGGCGATATGATCTTAGAACTGATGCCGAAGAAATCAATGGAGGCAGAAGAAGGTTTCCACCATATCTCTTTCCGGGTTGACAGCGTGGATGCAAGCACCCAAGATCTAAAGGACAAGGGAGTGCCAATCGAGAAAGAACCTTTTGACGCGGGTGCCGGCGGCATTCGTCTGGCGTTCTTCAAAGGTCCAAATGATATGCTTTTGCAGCTGTTTCAACGGGATGCGGAAGAAGGGAAGTAAGATTGGAACGATTCAACACAACAGGAACCTTCACGAAGGTAAAACCTAAGAAGATTGGAGAAGCTATTATGGCAAAATATCGAGTTGGTGTGATTGGATGTAGAGGGATTGGCGTCAGACATACCTCTGGCTTGGTAGGGCTGCCCAACGCAGAGTTGGCTGCCGCGTGCGATATATTAGAACCCACACTCGCAGAATTCAAGGAGCAGTGGAAAGACCATTGGTCAGATATCGCGCTCTACACGGACCATCAAGAAATGTTGGCGAAGGAAAACTTAGACATTGTAACGGTGGCTACCTCTGATCACCGGCACGCTGATCTGGTGGTCAATGCTGCCAACGCAGGCGCGAAGGGAATTTTTTGTGAGAAACCGATGGCGACCAATCTCGCTGACGCTGACCGTATGCTCGAAGCGGTTGAACGTAACGGCACAATCCTGTCTATCGATCACACTCGACGATGGCAACCCCTATGGCGGCATACGAAAGAGGAGATTGTTGGAGCCGGTGAGATCGGGGAGGTGAAGTATATCATCGGTACGCTGAATGGGGGTCGTGCTATGCTATTTCGTAATGGCACCCATCTTATCGATGCGATTTGTTACTATGCGGATTCTGACCCAGAGTGGGTTATCGCCGAATTGGAAGCGGGATACGAAGATTATTGGGAATATAAGGGAGATGGCGGACACGAACCCAAGACGGAACCCGCCGCGAGCGGTTACATTCATTTTGCAAACGGTGTCCGTGGATACTATGCCGGTGGATCAAAGAATACGCCCGCCCCGAACTTCCGCCTTGAGATCGTTGGTACAGAGGGCTATGTCCTTATCGATAACGAAAAAGCGAGCCTCGAAAAGGATGGAACCTCCCAACCCATAACGCCACCTCAATGGGAGGTCGAGGGAATACCCGCCGGTGTCCAAGAGCTGGTGCGTATCGTTGCTGAAGGCGGAGAATCCTCATCATCGGGCAGAGACGGGCATAAGGTTGTGGAGATTATGATTGGCTTCTTGGAATCTCAACGTAGAGACAATGGTAAGGTTACGATACCCGGACCACGTTAACGCCAAAGTATTCCACGAAATTCAGAGCAATATATTAGGAGGGATGATGGCAGAACTGGAAACTCGACGGATGGGACGCACTGAAATGCGACCAAAGGCACTCGCTTTGGGTGCGGCTTGGTTGGCACAAGGATCCGAAGCCGAAACGATAGAAGCTATCCATCGTGCAGTTGAATTGGGCATTGACTATGTGGATACCTACCCACGTCATGCAGAAGGACGCTGGGGCAAAGCACTTGCCGGTGGGCTGCGGGAGAAGATCTATCTGCAAGCCAAGGTTAGTCCTCCGGGGCCAGATAAAGACTACTCCGGCGAGACGACCCGTCGGAGCGTGGAGAATAGCCTCAAGCAACTCAGGACCGATTACCTAGATTCAGTCCTTATCCACGATCCAATCACGATTGAGGATCCCTTGGGACCAGGTCGTGCGCTAGACGAGTTACTGAAGATGAAGGAGGAGGGAGTTATTCGACATATCGGACTCGGTGTCCGCTCACACGAGTTTCATCGGGTCGCAATTGAAACCGGTTACATTGAAGTGGTCCTCACATTTCTTGATTACAATCTGCTAGACCAATCAGTCGCTCAAACAACGCTGCCGTTAGCCCGCCAATATGATGTGGGCATTATTCTCGCAAGTCCCCTCGGTATGGGATCGTTAACCGGCGAGGAGCCGGATGTCGAAACTGAACAACGTCGCCATCCCGGTTCCATGCCGAGGGCGCACATGATGTGGCAATGGTGCCAAGAGCGTGGCGTAAACATCCGTCATCTCGCGATGCAGTTCTGCTTGGCTGCTCCCGTAGATGGTATTGTGATGGTGGGACCCGCTAATAAAACGCATGTTGAAGAAGCATACGAAGCCGCAACCGCAGATGTGCCCCTCGAAATTTGGCGCGACTTCGAGGCAGAATTTGGTGTCCGTCCCGCGAATGTAAGATTCAACGATAGTTGAACCTTACACCCAATAAATGGAATTGGATCACATCGAAACGATCTTCCGCATCCGTTCAGCGAGGTCAACCTGAACGGCATGGTCGCCGCCAACTTCGTGGATGACAGGACCGTCGTATCCGATCGCCCGGAGTTCATGAACCACGGTGTGCCAATCGGTGTCTCCGTCAAGCAGATTAACAAACTGATGCGCCCCCCGGTCAAAGTCCTTAAAGTGAACACGGCAAATCCGAGTCCCTAACTCACGAATCCAATGTTCAGGATAGCCGTAAGCCATCATATTGGCGGTATCAAGGTAAACCCCTACCCATTCGCTTCCAACCTCATCGACAAAATCCCGCATCTCTTTCGGGCTGAGTAGAAATTTGTTCCAGACATTTTCGAGTCCAACTACGGCTTTGTTTTGTGCAGCAGTTGGGGCAACCTCTTTCAGAATACCGATCAGGTTATCCCAAACCGACTGATAAGTGTCAGAAACGGTAAGTTGTCCGGGGTGCAAGAGGATACCGCCTACACCAAGTATGCCTGCGATTTCAAGGTTACGGACGAGGGATTTGACACCGCTCTCCCGTTCCGTCGCGTCTGGACTGAGCAGATTCCCACGGTCTGCGTAGCTAGCGATGACGCTGCCAATTTCAACACCTGCCTCTTTACATCTCTCACCAACGCTCTCAATTTCTGACCTACTCATGTCTGCATTCAGATCTTTTCCGTCCCGGAACGTTAATTCTACTGCTTCATAACCCGCATCTTGACAGAGGTTAAGCGTGTCGTCCAGCGACATTGTTCCAAGAATAATTTGTGTCACACCGATTTTCATGTTTTTCTCCTGTATGTAGTAGAGAACAACGGTGGATGTTCTCCACGGCTCAATAATGATCTGGTCCCCAGAAAATGACTTCCCGTTGTGGAAATAGGATCGACAATAGGGAGGATATTGCCGGCTGCACCGCAATTTTTTGTTGGTCCAAGGTCGGTTCTATTTGACTCCAACTTGATTCACCAAGCAGCATACGCCAAAAGAGGTGCCCCGGCAACGCCAAACGAACTACCTTTTCATCTGAATCAAAGGTTTGGAGTGTTCCATCATCGAGTAAACGTAGCCCCGCTTCTTGGTCATTCACGGCAAAGCGGATAGAGACAGGGGCGGATGTTTGATTCACTGCATCGAGCCGGACTTGTAGCTCAGGTAGAAGTCGCTGGAACAAAGAAGGAAGATTCACAGGATATAACATCATGGCAGAATTGCCAGTCAAGAAGGTATCCCCCGCTGTCCCCTCAACAAGTAGATCGACCATTGGGTGTCGATACGGAATATCACCGTGGAGTTCCTCCACGTCTTCTCGTTCACAGATCTTGAGGAGATGGTTCACCAACGCTGTTAAGGCTTCCGGCTGTGTACGGTCATAGGCAACTTCAAGGATGTTCACACTTTTTTCACCAACTTGAAAGTTGAGGTAACCCCCGAGCTTGTTCTCATTCCGAGCGACTACCGTCGGCAAAATTTCCCGTAGCCGTGCGGGGCCGCTTTCCCAATAAGACCTTACGCGCACAAGCGATCCGCTTTGTTGGGCGTTATGCTTGTCGTAAAGCGCGAGGCAGTCCTCTAGATCTCGCCTTTCGTCGAAAGACTCAACACACCACTCCGTTTCTCCGAGTCCAACGCTCACCCTCCGCTTTACTCGAAAGCCTGCCAACGGCACACTTGCCCACCCCAACTTCCGATAAAATGCACATGGGATGGCCGAAAAGAGTACCCCCACGTCATAACCAACCGTCCGCATGTAGGCAATCGTATCCTTCATTAACGCTGTAGCGTACCCAGTCCCTTGATGGTCAGGATGCGTGCCCACTCCTCCAATGCCTCCCATAGGCACAGCGATAGAACCAATTCGCATTTCGCGTTTCCAGACACGAAGGGTCGATACCATTTCCCCGTTCACCACCACGACGCGAGATTGGTCGTATCGGTAGCTTGGATCAGTGCGAACATATTGCGTGTACCGTTCATGCCCATCGGGTCGAAAAACCCGGCATTGCAAGTCAATCATTTCTTCTATCTCTGATTCACGGATACCACGAATTTCCATGAAGTCCTCCATCTATACAACAAGGCTGATCTGTGAACGACGTTTAATCAGGCACATCACAATGGAGATTGCAGTGACAATCCCGAAAATCCAAAACAGGATTTTGATTGTACCCGTCGCTTCATCACCAAGATAAGAGTACAAAATCGTTGCAGGCAGTTGCCCGATTCCGGTGGCGAGCCAGAATCCGAGAAACCTCATGCCGGTCAACCCCGATCCGTAACTAATTATATCAAATGAGATAATAGGGACTAATCGCGCAATGAGCACCGCGTGTTTGCCGTAGCGTTCAAAAAATCGATCGGAAGTGGCAAGGGCAGATTCGCTGGTTAGTTTGACGACGACGGGGCGGCCAAAGTATCGAGCGATAAAAAAACAGAGGGCAGCACCCAGCATAGCACTGCTCCACGACAATGCAGCACCCCACCAGACACCGAATAGCAGCCCGTTAGCGAAGGTAATCAGGAAAGCGGGCAACGGTGCGGCAACACTTTGGAATATCATGAGGAGCGCAGAAATTACTGGAGCCAGGGGACCGTAAGCGGCGATGTATTCCCGCATCGCCTGTGGATCTTTAAAGAGCGCGAAGATGCTCACGAGCCAATCGCGGAAGGGAAGGAGGGTGAAAAACAGGAGGAGAAAGACAGCTGCGGCAAAGATTAGTATTTTGGCTTTGATGGTGTTCAGTGGATTCACAATTCTTCACGCTCTTCCTCATGGCTGTAGGGCTCCTCCATCGGTAAAGGGATCACATCCTCCGTGCTAACGGATATGGAAAGCCTATCACCGACATTTTTACCGTGCGTTCTTGGGTTGTACAGCACCGCTTTCGCTGTCAATTCATCGGCGAGTGCTAGGTGATACTCCTCGACCCGTCCCAGATAGGTTGCGTTGAGAACCTTTGCACTCAGTCGGTTTGATGTCCCTTCAGCAGTTCCTTCGTCGAAGTGAATTGATTCTGGACGGATGCAGCAGGTCACCGCCTCACCGTTTGTAAAATCGTGATAGATTGTCGTTGAGCGCAACACACCGATTTCGGTTTCAATCTCAGCAGCTCCGTTAGATAGAGATTGAATTTTACCGCTGATAAAATTGGTCTCGCCGATGAAGCTAGCGACAAACGGATTGGTGGGGAACCGATAGATTTCCCGCGGTGTGCCGACTTGGATGATTGAACCTTCTCTCATGATTGCCATCCGGTCGGCGAGGTGGATAGCTTCTTGTTGATCGTGCGTGACATAAACAGCAGTGGCACCGGCTTGTGAGTGAATTCGCTTAATCTCCTGTCGCATCTCAAGCCGCAGCTTCGCGTCGAGATTGCTTAACGGTTCATCAAGCAGCAACACATCCGGTTCTACGACGAGGGCGCGCGCTAGGGCTATCCGCTGCTGCTGTCCGCCGGAGAGCTTGTTGACAGGGCGATCGGCATACTCTGGCATCTGTACCACTTCCAAGACTTCGTGGACTTTCTCTTTTCGGATCCCCTTATCAATCTTGCGGAGTGACAGACCATATTCGACATTCTCAAAGACGGTCATGTGGGGCCAAAGCGCGTAATTCTGGAACACCATCCCAGTGTTCCGTTTATGCGGTGGCACTCTGCTCATCTCCCGATTGCCGAACATCAGTTGCCCGCTATCCGGTTCGTAGAACCCCGCGAGAATGCGCAGACAGGTCGTCTTTCCGCAACCCGATGGACCGAGCAGAAAAAACAGTTCACTCTCCCGAATTTCAAGGCTGACATCATTCACTGCAATTGTGGTATCAAATGCTTTTACGATATGGTCTAGACGAACTTCAACGGACAATGGTTAGCTTCCTCCCCTTTCTCAATGACCACCATCAAATTGTGACCGAATCAAGCTCCCAATTCGGGTAAACCGAATACCATTGATAATCTTCCAAACTTCCCAAGGTCTTTTCTGATTGAATGCGTCGTAAGACCAATAGACCATGAAGGCTTGCCCCTTAATATCATTCACGGACACAGGTCCCCATGTCCGGCTGTCGCTGCTCTGATCTCGATTATCCCCCATCGCAAAAACATATCCTTCTGGCACCTTAAACGGCAAGCCGTTTGGAAATGTCATGTGAAACTGATTCGGTGAGAGCTTATAAGGTGCAAAAGCGTTGTCATTGGGCAAATGATAGGGCTTGCGGAAAGGTGGGAAATTGTAGCGCTGACCGATGGCGTGGGACACATGCTTCGCATAAGCACTATCTTCGATTGCTGCCCCGTTGACGTAGAGCATATCTCCCTTCGTCTCGATTGTGTCACCGCCAACGGCAACGATCCGTTTGATAAAATTCTTGGTTCGCTCGTGAGGCGGAACGAATACAAATACATCTCCTCTTGCAGGCTTATGGAAGTCAAAGAGTTTAATTTTCGTTCCCGGAACGTTGATGCCGTAGATAAATTTGCAGACAAGGATGCGATCCCCAACTAGCAAAGTCTCTTCCATCGAACCGGACGGAATTTTGAACGCTTCAACAACAAAGGGACGAATAAATCCAAAGACAAGCACAAACGCAACCACAATGACCTGAAGGTATTCCCATACCACAGTTCGCTGGAATTTCTGCCATCGTGAAAGTGTTTCTTCCTGCGTGTCTGCCAACGTTTCATTCATAAGTGCATTACCTCCAATGTACAACACAAATTTTTAATCATCAATAGATAGAATTGCCATAAACGCTTCCTGTGGCACCTCGACGCTCCCAATCTGTTTCATCCGTTTTTTGCCCTCCTTCTGTTTTTCGAGCAGCTTCCGCTTGCGAGTAACGTCACCGCCATAAAGTCTTGCTGTTACGTTCTTTCGGAAAGCACGAATGGTTTCACGAGCAATCACTTTATGTCCGATTACTGCTTGGATGGGCACGATAAACATCTGCTGTGGAATTACTTCCCCTAATTTCTCTACCAACGCCTTTCCCCGACCGTAAGCCATATCACGGTGAACAATTGTCGAGAGGGCATCAACCGGCTTTTCGTTGAGCAAAATATCTAGCTTCACGAGATCACCGGATTTGTATTCACCAACTTCGTATTCAAGCGAACCGTAACCGCGCGTCAATGATTTGAGTTTGTCGTAGAAATCAAGGAGAATTTCACCCAAGGGCAGATCATAACTGATTTGCACGCGTGTTGCGTCCAACTGATCCATGCGTATGAACACCCCTCGCCGCTTTTGACATAAATCCATCACATTGCCGATGTAGTCTCGCGGCACAATAATGTCAGCGGTGATGTGAGGTTCCGTGATGAAATCGATCTGATCAACGGGAGGCATTTTCGACGGATTATCAACTTCAACGCATTCTCCATCTCGCTGGATGACACGGTACTTAACGCTCGGTGAGGTGCGAACAAGGGAGAGGTCAAATTCGCGTTCCAGCCGTTCTTGGATAATCTCCATGTGCAGCAATCCTAGGAAACCACACCGAAATCCGAATCCAAGTGCCGCAGAAATTTCAGGTTCAAATCTGAAAGAATCGTCGTTGAGTTTAAGCCTTTCGAGCGCCTCTCTCAACGCTCCGACCTCGCTGGTGTCCGCTGGATATAACCCGCAAAACACAAGCGGCTTCATTTCACGGTAGCCGGGCAACGGTTCTGCTGTGGGGTTTGTGTGGTCGGTAATAGTTTCACCGATTTTGGCATCCGCTATCTCTCGAACTCCGGCAATCACGTAGCCGACTGAACCTGTTGATAGCACCTCAACAGGTTTCATGTGTGGTAGGAAGACACCCACCTCCTCAACTTCGTAAGCACTCCTTGCTGCTATCAAGTGGATCTTGTCGCCTATCTTCACGCTTCCATCAAACACGCGCACATACATGACAACACCCCGGTAGCTGTTATACACAGAGTCAATGACCAGTGCTTTCAGAGATCCATCGGTACTCCCCTTCGGCGGCGGTATCCGGTCAACAATTGCTTCCAATATCTCCTGTGTGCCGATATTTTCCTTTGCACTTACTAAAATCGCTTCGTCTGCGGGGATGCCAACCACCTCTTCGATTTGCCGTTTTACCTCATCCGGACGCGCTGTCGGGAGATCGATTTTGTTAATAACAGGAATAATCTCAAGATCGTGGTCAATTGCGAGATAGGCATTTGCTAATGTCTGTGCTTCTACACCTTGGGCGGCATCTACGATCAAAACTGCCCCTTCACACGCTGCGAGGCTCCGCGAAACTTCGTAAGTGAAATCCACATGCCCAGGTGTATCAATCAGGTTCAGTTTGTAGACATCCCCATCCGTAGCGCGATAATCGAGTTTCACAACGGTTGCCTTAATGGTGATACCGCGTTCGCGTTCAAGATCCATCAGATCCAAGACCTGTTCGCGCATCTCACGGGGTGTCAATGTGCCGGTGTACTCCAAAAGCCGATCACTGAGCGTGCTTTTGCCGTGATCTATATGTCCTAAAATGCAGTAGTTTCGTATCTTTTGTTGGTTACTCATTGATTGTTGGTAATTATAATCCTATTGTTGAAAAATATAATCTCTGTCTATGACGAGCAGAAGCATAATCTCGTTGAATCCATCACTAACTCTTATGTCAATAGTGGGATCCGGCATAAAATATGAACGTCAAATTGGCAGCTCACGCTCCACGTATCACGTTTCACTGATCGATTTCTTTCAGTATTGTCCTCGCTGCCTCGCGCGGGTTATCCGCTGCGGTGATAGGTCGTCCAACAACGATGTAATCTGCACCGGCATCGATTGCTTCGGCGGGGGTCATGACCCGCTGCTGATCATCTGCAGCCGCCCATGCCGGACGAACGCCCGGTGTTACAATCACAAAGTCGTCCCCACAAACCTTCCGAATCAACCCAATTTCCAACGGCGAGGCACACACGCCATCTAGCCCCGCTTTCTGGGATAGTTCTGCGAGGTAAGCCACCTGATCTTCTAACTTACGTTGTGTCCCAAAATCGCGCTGGAAAGTCGCCTCATTAACGCTTGTGAGGATAGTCACGCCCAAAAGCATTGGCTTAGGGATGCCAAGTTCGGACACTTGTTTCTCAGCAACTTCCGCTGCGGTACGCATCATCTCCAAGCCCCCTGAAGCGTGTATGTTGATCATATTGGCACCAATTTTTGTCCCAGACGCAACTGCGCCCGCAACAGTGTTGGGAATGTCGTGGAATTTGAGATCCAGAAAGATATCTCTCTCTGCTTCATGTAGCATCTCCACAGAAGTAGGTCCGATAGCAGTGAAGAGTTGTTTGCCAATTTTGAACCATCTGACCTCATCGGCAAGTGTAGTAACCAGTTGCTTTGCTGCTTCCAAGTTTTCTACGTCTAAGGCGACGATAAGTTGATCTTGAGACATATTAGATCCTTATATCCATCCCATGGATGGGGTTGGTAGGCTTTTTAATATACAATCCTGCACCAGGTTCAATGGTGATCCACGCGCGGTTCGATGGGCAGGGTGCGAAATTCACGGATAAGTGCAGCGAGCTCTGTAGCGGCAGCGTTGAAAAACCGTTCACCCTTCTCCACTGTACCAAGAGTCGCGTCGCCAATAACGCCTGTCTCTGAGATGCGGGACCACTGATCCATCATCCGTAGCGGCGCGCTGCCCTTGCCGCGTACTGTGCCACGCCAATAGTAGCGGGACACTGGAATTTTCACTTCGTGGGTAGCTTTGTCCATCTGTACCGCTGCATCATTGAGATAGCGGTAGACCGATGTTTCGATCTCGTCCGCATGGGATAGTACGTCTGACTCAACGATTTCATCGACCGAAACGCCTGCTCCCCCGTTGAGCATACCGCAGTGTGCCTCGGTCTCAATCACTGTCCGACGCGCCGCCAACTCCAAGATAGGAACGTTGGAGCCGTGACCGTTGACAATAAGGATCTTGCGAAAACCGTGGTGAGCAACGCTCTTGGTAATATCGACAACAAAGTTCAGTAAATGGTCATCACGGATGGTGATGGTGCCGGGAAAATCCATGTGGTGATCTTCAAAGCCGTAAGCAAGTTCGGGTAAAAGCAGTACTTCGTCAGGAATCTGCTGTGCAGCGGCATCGCAGATGCTACTGACCACAAAGGTATCCACGTCCAAGGGAAGGTGATGACCATGGTCTTCGGTGGAGCCCACAGGCAGGACGACGACGGGTTGTTTTTTGATTAACTCCCTGATTTCGGGCCAAGTGTAGTGGTCGTAGCGGTAGGGAAGTCGGGGACCTATCATAATTTCTCCTTTACTCTGTAATTACTTACTGATTTCAACAAGCCATGCGATATGATTTAAGTCATGAAACATAACATCGCTCTCGGCAATCCCACATTCCTTCAGGTTCGATAGGAGACTTTTCTCTGTCCATCTGGCAGACCAGAAGTTTTCTGCGGTCGCCACAAATCGCCCCCCTCTGGGGGTTATCACATGCTGATCGGTATGCTCATAGAAATCAATCTGGGCGTCCTCTGCTTCCGGCACATCCTTGTAGATCGTTAAGAACATCAACCCACCCGGTTTCAGTGCTCGATAAAAGTTCGAGAATATAGCGATAAAACTCGGATTTTGATCGAGGTATGCGTCCGTATAAACACTCAGATCCATTGATGGTTCTCGAAGATTGCCGGGGGTAAAGTATAAACAAAAAACAAGGTCATAGAAATTGTCCGGCACTTTGGCTTGAGCGGCATCGCCCAGAAATAACTCGGTGTTATTTAGCCCTTCCCTGCGCCATCTGTCTTGAGCAACTGCTGCAATATCAGTTGATAGCTCAAAACCGTGATAAAGTCGGCAAGTGGGCGCGAAGATTGAGCCGTGGTAGCCTGTGCCACAACCGATATCTGCAATCACGTAGGGATGCCCTCGGAATCTTTCAATCAGTATTTCATCCTGCCGTTCCCGCGCTTCTTTTATCGGTTCAGGGCAGTAAGATGATTCCAAAGCTTTAAGCGTCACTCTGGCTTCAGATTGGCGTAAACTGTTACTCATCTCATCTTTCCTAAAGGGCAACTTTCGCTCCCAGTCCTCGTTGCCTATCACCCTTTTCTCAAAATTAGCAAAAATTCAGACTTTATCCCATCCGGATTTTTATTTTTCCGAGTGCCGAATAACTGTCTGTTCTTGATCCTATCTTCATATAGATTCTCAAAGAGATACCCGTTGTCCGTAAAATACTCCATCAATATCCGCCAGATTTCAACCTTTATCCCATCAATCAGCGGATTTCCAATGAAAATACAGGCGGTTCCGTTCGCTTTTAACTGATTCATTGCATTCTCAAGGGCGTTGATGGTATGGCAAAAATACGAATCCAATAATTTAACGAGGTCAGTCCGCGTGAGTTCCGCTCTTATTTTCTCTAGTGTTGGGGTTTGAATTATCCTGTCTGCCTTCCGATACGGTATTTCAAGTCTGGATAACTTTCTAATATTTTCATCGTTATAACCTAGCCAAAATAACTCCATTTTGACTGTTCGCATATATTCTTGGGCTTGTAGATAAGGTGGTGATGTGATTAAGGCATCAAATTCCTGCTGAAACGGATAGTATGAAGAATCTACACCACCCTGAAACGCAACACGGTTATTGTGCCGGTCCGTAAGCACTGCAAAGTCATTCATACTCCGTAAAGTCTCTAATGAATGACTCCGAATCAGTCCTTTTAATTTTTCTTCCCAATCCGTCTGTAGCAGTTCTTCGACATATTTGCGCTTACTTTTAGACCTGAATAGCTTCGGGGTTCTATGCTCTGCATAAGAAAAGTGCTTACTCATCTTCACCAGTGCTGATTCTATGATTGTAATGTATGTATCCCGTCTACTATTTTTGATAAATCCCCAGTATCTACTTACCTCGATTTCGTACAATGAAGTAAACAGTTGAATCTGGTTTAGAAAGGTCTGCATCCAATAATAACGTGCCATTGCCCCCTTCCAAAGGTTATCATAAAAATAGCATAATCCTTATGACCACCGATGGAGGGAAGTAATGGCAAACAAAAGGATACCCAAAAGACGTAAAAAACGCAAACAGAAAGTCAGTCACTCCACCGCTCACGCGCCGTTGTGTGCATTGGGCGAAGTGCTTAAAGAGAAAGCGTTCTTTGATGAGATTCATCAAAGGGTTGAAATCCCTCAGAAGACGATTACCTATCGCCCGACAGACAAATTGGTGTTTGCCACGCTTGGCATAATTGCCGGAGCATCAACGATTTCAGACATCAACACCGCCCTCCGTCCGCATGGTGCGCTGCTTTTGGCATTTGGGTATTGCAAGTGTGCGGATCAGTCAGTAATTCAGGAGACGATAAATGCCGCCACGTCGGAAACAGTTTTTCAACTTCAGCAAGCGGTTGATGGTATTTGGGAGAAACATCACCTGACGTCATCTCCCCTCTCATCGTTGACCGAATCAAAGCCGGTAACTATTGATATGGATCTGTCGGCGCTGCCGGTCTCCAAACGCGCAGAAGGAGCCACCAAGGGGTATGTCCCCCACCGCAAAAATCAATACACCCGTCAAGTCGGACGCGTCCTGATGCCTGACACCCAGGAAATTGTCTCCCAATCCCTTTACACGGGAAACACCTCGTCTAAGGCGGTGTTCAAAGAAATGGTTGCCAAAATGGAAACCACCTTAAAACTGGATACAAACGCCAAACGGCAGCAGATTCAATTGAGACTCGATGCCGGATTTGGCACCGACGCGAACATCAATTTCGCGCTCTGGCGGAATTACTCGATTCTGGTAAAAATCTACTCGTGGAAAAGAGCCACTGCTTTAGCCAAATCTGTGCAGAAGTGGGTGGCTGTCCCATCGTGTGCCAATAAGACCGCTAGACAAGCCGGGTGGGTCACAAAGCCACATCGGTATGGGCGCAAAACGGTACAAGTGGCGGTCAGAACCCCAAACCACAAAGGCGGTTATAACTATTCGGTTTTGGTGACTACCGATACAAAAGCAACGTTAACCCAAATTGTCACCCATTATGATAAACGAAGCGGGGTGCCCGAAAGCACCTTTTGCCAAGATTATCAAGGGTTGTCGATGAGAAAGCGTCGAAAAGCGGGATTTGAAGCCCAACAGGTGCTGCTTCTACTCTCTCAGTTGGCTCATAACATTCTCATGTGGTCCAAACGGTGGCTTATTGATGCGCTCATTGCATCGGGGAGCAAGACTGAAAAACAGACCCCACCGCAACCCAGCGCATCAATCAATCAAACTATTGCTACCATTCAAGCGAGGGGAATCAAACGGTTGATGCGCGAGGTGTTAGGTATCTCTGGCAAAGTACAATTCAAAAACAAAAAGGTCGTCTGTATCATTCTTAACCCTTTATATCCACTCATTGAACGCATCATTACTGCATTTCAAGCCTTCTTAAAACCCTATAAAATACGCGTCTTATTGGGCGAAACCTAGGTACTTAGCGTCTCCAGCATTTCAGGCGGATACCAGTACGTTAGATTGGACCACGCTGGGGTGAAATGGTGCCTACTTTTTTCTAAGCTATCTAATGTCTGACTGAGCCAGTCTTCACGCAATCGGTCTTTTTTGGTACGCACCTTGAGTGGTATCATATAATTCAAAAGCGGATTCAGGTCCAGTAGAAACGCATTTCGTCTGCACAGGTAAGCCTCAACGCCAACAGTCCCGGAACCTGCAAACGGATCAACAACCCAATCACCTTCCTGTGTGAAGGACTCTAGTGTGTATCTTACAACATGGGGTATAAATTTAGCGGGATAATAAAAAATCGAGTGTGTTAAATACCCTGTATCTTTGATTTCAGGGACTAGCTCTCGAAATGAAATTAATTGAATCCGTTTATCGGTTTCGTCGTCATTAGAAGCTTCTGCCAAATCGTTTGCAGAGAAGGGAGTCGGTTGTTCTGTCATATCCTTATTTTTCATAGTACGCCTTATCGGGATTAGGTCACCTTCGCCACAACAACTGTTATGTCATCTTCCGGCTCAGTATTGTCAATGAACCCACGAACATCGTCTATCATTTGATTGATGCCTTCCATCGCTGTGAGGCCGGCTTGGGCAACACGGTGGATACTCCTTTCCAGTCGGTTGTAGCCGTAGATCCTGCCACTGGGGTTGGCTGCTTCAGGCAGTCCATCCGTATAAAAAATGAGTAAATCTCCTTCGTGCAGATGGACCGTTTCATCTGAATAGTCGGATTTCTGGGACACACCGAGTGGATAGCTTTCGGCAGTTAACTCTTCGACAGCATCTTTGTTTGCACAGTAGTGATAAATTTCGGGATGACCCGCTTTTGACCACTGCATCTGTTTTTCATCCAGATCAATGATAGCAACACAGCACGTAATGAAAGGTGTACGCTTAGGTTGCTGACAGAGCGACTGATTGAGCGCGGTGAGCATCGCACCGGGTGCCCCTTCTTTGACGGCAAAATCAAGCATCCCGGAGAACATCACAGCAGGGATTGCTGCTGACATGTCGTGCCCAGCAACATCGGCGATGACAATTGCGAGTTTTTTCTGATCGTCATCCAGCCACAGATAGTTGTAATAATCCCCACCGACGCGGTTCGCTGCGAGACAACGCCCCGCCAAATCGAGTTCGGCAATATCAGGCGGTTCGGGTAACAACCCCATCTGCATACTCTGAGCGGTTTGAATCTCTTGCGCCATGAGCTCCTTACCGAGCAATTCGGAGACCACACGATTCCCTACAGCTAGCGCAACGAGAAGTATGATAATAGTCGCAACTGCAGAGACCCCGATAAGCCACCGCGCCTGCTGCCGCAAGGGCGCGTGGACTACGTCGAGGGGGCTGTATGTCAATACGGTCCACGCCTTGCCACGCGACCAACCAACGAGGACCTGTTCTTCCTCCGTATCTCCGATAGCGAACCCGTTCCTACTCGCCCGGTGCTTCCAAACCTCCTTATTATCAGGGAGTACAACATCAGATGTTTCTTCTAGAATACCTGCTTGATCTGTCGCAGTCGCTGCAACGATGTAGCCGTATCGATTCAGTAGTTCATAGTGCCGCGTAGTCCCATGTCCGCCACCTCCGATGAGATTCCGGATATTCTCTACACTGTAGACCACCTTTAAGATGCCCACAGTTTCATCATCATCTGCCTTGATGCTCATGTTGATATCAACAGAGTAAACGCCGGCACTGTCATCAAAGGCTATTTCTCCGATATGTTCGCCTTTCTCCCTTGCTGCTGCCCACCACTTTTCCCCAAACGGCGGATCATCCCCCGGACCTTGATCGAAATCAGTTGTTTTGTGTGTAGCAGCGATAACATATCCACGCAAATCTGTCAGAAAGATCTCCTTAAATTGAGTTTGGTTTGTCCGCTGGAGGCTCTTGAGAAAGTGTGCCCCAGGGGTTGAAGTTGATCCATCGAGGTCCCATTGCTCAAATAACTCATCGTAACTCTTTTTCTGACCTTCCATAGCCGTGTTCGCCAGAACCTTTCGATTCTCAAAACTAGTCCAGTTCTCGACCAGCAGACGGATGTTCTCCATCTCACGATCAATTTTATCTATTGCCTTAATAGCGAAATCTCGCTCCACCTTGCCAATGGCCTCGTTCAATGTTTTTTGACTTGAATAGAAAGCCAGAATTGAGGCAGAAAACAGCGGAGATAAACCGATGAACAGAAACATAATAACGATCTGGCTTTTTAAGGTTTTTCCTTCGTTACGTATCAACATAAGATACTCCGAGAGGTAGTTATTTGAGGGTTCCAGTTTTTCTAGCTACACACAGAACCCCGCAATTATTCAAAAAGACTGCACTTTCTATTTTTCCTTTTGACATCTAAAACACCGTTGCGTAAAATATAACAACATGATAACAGAGTAAAGCCAAAATCACAAATAAAAAATTAACTGAGCTCCACAATAAAATTAGGAGATATCTTTATGAAAATTCTTGTTACCGGCATATCTGGCCGAATCGGTGCCAATCTTGCCAAAGCATTCATCGATGAAGGACATGAAGTGCGCGGATTGGTGTGGGAAAAGGATTCGCGGTTAGAAAAGTTTGAAGGGCTTCCGGTTGAATTGGTTGAAGGAAGTTTGGTCAATCCGGCAGATGTAAATAGAGCGGTCGCTGGAGTAGAGGCAATCTGTCATCTGGGAGCGGCATTCCAAGGCGGGGGTCCTTTTTCTAATGAAGATTATTTCGAGATCAATGCGCGCGGCACATTTAACATGCTGGAAGCCGCCCGTGAAAATGTGGATAACCTCAAACACTTCTTCTTTGCAAGCACCGATGCGACCTACGAGAAATACCTCCCCGGCGGTCTGTCAGAACCGATCCGTGAAGATGAGATGCCTCAGAAGCCGGGGGGGTGGTATGCACTCTCAAAGGTACTGGGAGAAGAGATGTGTCACGGATACTATCGAAGCTATCAACTGCCGATCTCAATTTTCCGTTTTGCCTTCGTGGCTGCTGGAGACGAGATCTTGAATTTTGCCCAGTTTCGCCTTGACAATTGGCAGAATGCCTACGCAAACAGGACTATAGGAGCCGCAGCCGAAACCCGCCGACAACTACTGGGGTTTGGGGACGCAGGAGAACGCCTACTCATCGCACGAGATGAGAACGGAAGATCCTATAAGAAACATATAGCGGATGTGCGCGACATCGTGCTCGGTTTTTTAGCTGCGCTCGGCAAACCGGAGGCATACGGGGAAGCTTTTCAACTCGCCGGACCTAAGCCGTTTACATGGGAGGAAACGGTGCCGTATCTTGCACAGAAGCTAGGCGTGGATTACGTTGATGTTCAATTGGTAGACAACACGCCGACCTATTATGAGTTCGATCTCGCCAAAGGCGCGCAGCTTATCGGTTACCGACCACAGTTTGATATCTTCAAGATGATTGATTCTGCCATTGAGTTCCGGCAGGGCGCTGCCTCCGATGTGATTCCCACAGAAATCACCGCTGCATAGGTGAATTGAAGTCGGAGTAGCCCGACTAGCGACGAGTCGGTATTAATCCGATGTGATAAGACGTGCTTGCGCACTTGTTAAGATTTCATAGATCAATTCATCATAAGACATTCCCGCCGCTGCTGCCTGTGCCGGTAGATCACTGAGGTCAGTCAGCCCCGGTAGCGTATTAATTTCCATCACGTAGGGCTGCCCATCGGTATCGACCAACATATCCACCCTTGAGTACCCCCAACAGCCCACAGCTTGGTGCGTCCCCAGTGCAATTTCTTGTACTTCCTCGGTCAGCGAATCGGATAATCTTGCGGGAATAATGAACTCTGTCATTCCCTCAGTATACTTCGCTTCATAGTCGTAAAACTCGCGTTTGGGAACCAACTCAAGCACGGGCAATGCACGGAGGTTTTCATTAATCCCCAACAATCCGACCGTGACTTCCTGCCCTCGGATATATCGCTCAAATAAGATTTCCCCGAACTGATGTTGAGTTTTATGGGCGATCAGCCTGACCTCTGGTAGCTCAGAAATAATCGATACTCCAATGCTGGATCCCTCCGATGCCGGTTTAAGCACAAGTGGCAACCCCAAACGATCGATTGCCTCCTCGCATTGCAGGTCTAAATTTTGGTTCGGGTCAACGGCCAGGTAGTCGGGCGTGGGAATGTCCAGCGTCGAAAGCACCCGTTTGGTCATGATCTTATTCATTGCCAGTGCACTGGCGAGCACCCCGGAACCGGTGTAGCCAAATTCAAATGCCTCTAAAACGCCTTGAATTGTCCCATCTTCGCAGCCTTTGCCGTGCACTCCCAGAAACGCAATTTCAATCGAGTCAGCTCGCATACGATCCACCCAATCGAGGTCGATTGGATCAATTGTCACCACATCTGCACCAAGTCGTTCGAGTGCAGCAGAGATCCGCGCTCCGGATCGCAGTGATACCTGTCTCTCGCCTGATTTTCCACCCATCAACACCGCAATTCGTTTTTCGAGCAACTGCTCTTTCTCCATCTCAAAATTCTCCTTCGTCGTCATTGAAAATCATGTAATATCTCGTGCAAGAGTCATGCCCGATACAGTCGTTTGTCGTTCTAATTCCGGTTCGTCGGTGTTTAGGGCTCAGGTCGTCTCACTGTCTCCTCGAAGTAAACCTTCTCCGGATTGTCAATCCAATCGCAACCCCAACCCAGTTCTTTCAGCTCGTTTTGAACAATCGGCAATGTCGCTCGTAATTCTTTTATCGGCACCCAGTCGCGCCAGTGACGATCCGCCGGTGGGTTGAGAAATTCTCTAATGCCGTCTACCGCCCGTTGAATCGAAGGATATACCGTTGTGCCCAGTCGTGTTTGTTTAGCTGCTTCAACCAGCCATTTGCTGTAGGGAAACGGCTGCCCCTCAGCGACGCAGCAAATTTTGCAAAGGTACTCAATGACATTCCCCACCGCAACAAACGCCATCTCCACGTGACTCCGAGCCGCCATTGCCAAGGGACCGCGTTGCGAGTAATAATACTTGCCGAACATCCATTTTAGCTTGCTTTCCGCGATCGCAGGCGGATATAGTCGATAGCGATACTTCAGTTCTTCAGCGGTACTTGAACAACCGTAGAGGGTCTGCGAAGTAGCAATAAGCCACATCATTTCATTGGGCCATCTCTCCAACCACCCCCGTAGATCCCCCTCGTCAAAAAACGACCAGTGGGCTTCATAATCGCCTCGATCGACGAAGAGTTGCTGGCTTTGTTCATAAGTTCTACGATCCGCATCGGAAAGGCACTGCTTATCACCGATGATTAATAGGTCAAGATCTGACCACTCATCGGCAAAGTTAGCGGCACGACTCCCAACCAACATAAGGACCGCACGTTCACCCATTCGTTGGCAAAAATCTATGGCTTGATCAATGAACTGTTGGTCTTCTGGACTGAAATGGATCTTTTCCTTCATTGTAGCCGTTTCCATTTTTGCCCTTTTGTCGAGAAACATGTGTTCAATTTGACACAGGTTACTAAACAAACTGATCCGGCACTGTCTGGAAACAAAACTCCCTAAGTGGAAACGTCAAATGTCTAGGACAGGTTTCGCAAAATAAATGTATAAACGAGAGTGCACCACTCCAGAAATGCGATTAACTCTCAGCCACATCAACCTGAATCGACAACTCCTCAAGCTGTTCGTCGGTGACTTCAGAGGGTGCAACGGTGAGCAGACACAACCCGTTCTGTGTCTTCGGAAACGCGGTGACTTCACGGATGTTTTTTTCGCCGGTCATCATCATCATCATCCGATCTAACCCCGAAGCAATACCACCATGCGGTGGTGTTCCATATTGCAACGCTTCAACGAAGTACCCGAATCGCTCGGTTACCTCTTGAGGTTTGATCTTCATGATTTCAAATATCTTCTGTTGGAGCTCCCATCGATGAATTCTGATGCTACCCCCGGCGCATTCTTCTCCGTTGATAATTAGGTCGTATTGTAGACCCCTCGCCTTCCCCGGATCGATATCCAGCAGCGGAATATCTTCCTCGGGCATCATTGTGAAAAGGTGTTGAGAAGGTTCGTAGCGCTTCTCCTCTTCATCCCAGAAGAACAGGGGAAAATCAATAATCCACAGAAAATCGAAGCGATCATAATCAATCAATTCGAGTTTTTCGCCGAGATGCAGGCGCAGGTTTGCAAGCGCATCCGCAACAATCTGCGGTTTGTCAGCCACAAACACCATTAGATCGCCCGGCTGTGCGCCCATCCGCTCGCTAACTGCCTTGAGCGTATCTTCACTGAAAAACTTGACGATGCTCGATTCAAAAGCACCTTCCTCTGTTACCTTAATCCATGCCAACCCCTTCGCCCTATAGATGGCGACAAACTCTGTGAGATCATCAATCTCTCTACGAGAAAGTGCTGCCCCGCCAGGAACGGCAAGACCTTTTACCTGTCCATCATTTGCCAAGGCACCTGTAAACACCTTAAAATCACAGTCGGCTACCAGATCCGAGAGATCGGAAAGTTCCATTCCAAACCGTGTATCTGGCTTATCGGTGCCGTATCTTTCCATTGCCTCACTGTAAGACATACGGCGGAGCGGTGTAGGGATGGGAATGTCAACCGCTTCCTCAAAGATTCTCTTGAATAATCCTTCCGTCACTTCCATAACATCTTCCCGGGTCGCGAAGGACATTTCAATATCAAGCTGCGTTAATTCAAGCAGCCGATTTGCGCGGGTATCCTCATCACGGAAACAACGAGCAATTTGAAAATAACGATCTACACCACTCATCATTGATAGTTGCTTGAACTGCTGTGGTGATTGTGGCAAGGCATAGAATTTGCCGGGGTTAAGCCGGCTTGGCACCAGAAAATCACGCGACCCCTCTGGTGTACTGTTCATTAAGATTGGTGTCTCAATCTCAAGGAAGCCTTGTTCGTCCATATATTTCCGTGCAGCAAGGGTCGCTTTGTGCCGAATCTGTAACATTTTCTGCATTTTTGAACGGCGGAGGTCAACGTATCGGTACTGCATACGAACATCCTCTGCGGTATCGATATCATCTTCAACTAGGAAGGGCGGGGTTTTCGCAGTGTTCAAAATCTCCAGTTCATCCGTCGCCAGTTCGATCTCGCCGGTAAGGAGGTTAGGGTTGGTCAACCCCTCTCCGCGTTCCCGAACCTTTCCGCTGACGCTTAACACAAATTCGTTGCGAATCACGCCTGCAGCCCGGTGTGCTTCGGGGTCGATCAACGGATCAAAGACCACCTGCGTGATCCCTGTTCGATCACGTAGGTCTACAAAAATGACACCGCCGTGATCCCGGCGGCGAGATACCCAACCGGTGAGTCGTACCGATTCACCGGCATCGGCGAGCCGTAATTCTCCACAATAATGTGTCCGTTTCATTTCAGGCATTATCTTGATTCTCTCCTTCGATTTATCAAAAGTGCAATTTCATTCCTCAAGGTGTAGGTTCTGTTGACATTTGGAGGTCGAGATATGAATCTCGACCTACAGATTGAATGTAGCAAAATCCCGACCGACACTACTGTCAAATCTAGCTATTCACCTTTTCACGCAGCATCTCTGCTAACTGTTGGAACGCAACTGATTGTTGATCGCCACTCCCCATATCCCGCACCGTTGCAGCAGCATTGTTAATTTCATCTTCGCCAATCATGACGACATACTGTGCGTTTAGTTTGTTTGCAGTTCGCATCTGCGCTCGCAAACCACGCCCTTTGAACTCAAGATCGGTTTTGACACTATTCTCGCGCAGATCTCGTGCCAGTTGCAGAGCTATAGGCATCGCTACGTCCCCTAACACGGTAATGTAAACATCCACCGGCGCAGCGGTTGGCACCGTAACGTTCTGGGCATCTAAGGCGATGATAATTCGGTCCATACCAAGTGCGAATCCGATGCCGGGTGTTGGAGCACCCCCGATTTCTGCTGCTAGATAATCATACCGACCACCGCCACCGATTGCGTTCTGTGCGCCCAAGCCGCCCGCTGTGAATTCAAATGCAGTCCGACAGTAGTAATCCAATCCCCTAACGACGTATGGGTCTTCGTGATAATCAATTTCGAGTCCGTCAAGATAACTCTTTACCATATCGAAATTCTGACGACAGGCGTCACATAGGTAATTAGACAGAAGCGGCGCGTTGGCGACAACGGCACGACAACCGCTCTCTTTGCAATCCAAGATCCGCATCGGATTTCGTTCATGACGTGCATAACATTTTCCGCACAGCTCGTCAAGATGCTCCTTCGCATACGCTGTCAGATCTTCAACATACTTTGGACGACAAGCCGGATCACCGATGCTGTTGAGGTGCAATGTGAGATCTTTGATGCCGAGCGTTGAAAAGAATTGCTGCCCTGCTGCGATAATCTCTGCGTCGATTGCGGGCGAATCCGCTCCAAACGCTTCGATGCCAATCTGCCAAAACTCTCGATATCGCCCCGCCTGCGGACGGTCATAGCGGAACATCTGACCGATATAGTAAAATTTTAAGACGCTGGCACCGTCCATCAGACGATTCTGAAGCATTGCACGCACCACTGAAGCTGTGCCCTCTGGACGCAATGAGACGCTTCGGTTGCCTCTGTCATTGAAGGTATACATCTCTTTTTCAACAATGTCGGTGGTATCACCGACCCCACGCACAAAAAGGTCTGTGCTTTCAAAAATTGGCGTGCGGATCTCTTGATACCCGTAAGTGCCAAAAACATCGCGTGCGACCCCCTCGACCCATTGCCATGTCTGAACCTCTGAGGGGAGGATGTCTCTCGTTCCCTTTGGTGATTGAATCTGCATTTTCTATCGATTACCCCTTTATCGAGTGTATGATTATGTGCGGTTACTTCTTTAACCGCTATAGCCCGCTTTTCTTCAAGCTAGCCTGATGTTTCTTGTCCAGTTATTTATCGCGATTTGGAGATCGTTACTACCTCTGCATTGTCATCGCTGCTTGGATTTGACGACGTTGTTCCTGAAAATATGGATCGCGCGGTGCAAGACGTATTGCTGTGGTCGCCGATTCCAATGCCTCATCATATCTGCCTTGTGCAAGGTATACTTTCGCCAAATCGCTGTGCGGCATCGGTTCATTCGGTGCGAGTTGCATCGCAGCTTTGAAAGCATCAACTGCAGCCCCAAACTCCTTCTTATCCGTATAGATAACCCCTAACAGGTTATGCACACGCCAAGAATTTGCATCCGCCGCTAACGCCTTCTGCGCGTATTGGAGTGCTTCGGGAAGCATCTTCTTATGAAAATGATAGATCGATGCCATTGCACCGAAAATGATGGCGGGCAGATTTGGATCTAATGTCTCAAGCCTTTGATATGTGCGTAACGCCTCATCGTACCGTTCTTGACGCTCATAAATCGGTCCAAGTAATGAATATAACTCTAAACGATTCGGATCATATTTCAGTGCTTCTTCAAAGGCGGAGGCCGATTTTGCCAATTCTCCCTGGAGTTCATAGGTGATGCCCAGTTCAACCTGTTTTTGGACATCCTGTGGATTACTTTGTAGTGCCTGCTTGAGAACCTTTTCAGTCTGTTTGAGGTCCTCTTGATAATCCTGATTTGCTAGCTCTACCGCAGCCCCAAGATTATATCGAATCGTATAATCGTCCGGATTAATGGCTATCGCCTGATTCAACACACCAACAGCCTTCTCATATTCCCCCTTGGCATATTCAATCTGCGCTTCGATCAGCTTCTGCGTGGCATCAAAATAGAGATCTATTCGCTTCCGCACCTCGACCTTATCGCTCATCGTACGACCATAATTTGCCAAGTAAGGGGTGGAGCTTTCACGGTATTTCGCTAGTCCCGCGATGTTCTTGTAGGTTGTGTTCACCAGTGCACGGGACTGGAAAAATTCCATACGCGGGTGATCGTCTGTATGGATTGGACCATCACCGGCATACGCTCGAACCGCCTTCTCACCCATCATGAACGAGTCAAGGAGAGACATACCGTCGAGGTCATCGGCTGTAAGTACCTCGTGAATCCGTGGAACCTGCACCCTCTCCATAAGACGCTGATAATTTATCTTGAGCCGTTCTGGCGTACCAATCAGGAGTGCAAAGTCTGGCGTGTATTTATACCATATCGTTGCGTTTGGAAATACCGCCATAAAGGTTCTCACAATTATCTTGAGATGTGTTTCTGGCAGCCGCTTGAACGGTATCCGTTGGCATATTATACCATCTTCTGTGAGAATACGTTTGCACCACCGGTAGAAATCTGCACTATAAAGGTTGGACCCCCTTGAACTCACCAGCGGATGAAGGGCCCCTATGGAGATCACGTCGTATCGTTTTGGTGTCATCAACAGATAATTTCGCTCACCATTGATCGTGTGATTGAACAAGGAGCTGTCGAGAACATTATGGTTTACATCAGTAAAGTGTTTCCGCGCTGCTTCGATGAGTCCCTGCGGGTTTTCGATAGCGTCTACACGCACACCGTGCTGCGTCATGGTATGGGAGGTGATTCCCATCCCAAACCCGAGAACAAGCCCACGTTCAGGGTTCGGATGCAGCAGTAGCGGTAGATGGGCGATCATACGATGCGGCACAGATCCTCGACGGGAAGCATCAACGATTTCGTCATTGTCAACGTAGATCCGAAGGATACCTTGGTCATCCATAAACGTAGCGATGTTCGCATCGACAGTTTCGGTATGCTCGACCAGCGTATCGTTTATGCGTTGTACCCAAAAAGTTCCATTTTTCAAAAAGGAAGACGAATTCCCCCATAACAACACCATCAACCCAATTCCACCGGTTAAGATCGTGCCACCAATCGCGGTGCCGCTGATAACCTGTGACTTCTCTGTATTCCGAAGAATCAGGACACATCCTACCACCGCATTCAATCCGGCGGTCAAGAGAAGGCTCGGACGAACTCCAATCAGTGGAATTAGAATGAGCCCCGCACATAGCGATCCAAGGAGTGCACCGATTGTGCTGAAAGGGTAAACCGCTGATTGCGATTCGGCAGGAGCATATATTTGTCTACCCAGCGGAAAACTAGCCCCGATCAGGATAGTAGGAATAATCATCAGGGTAAAACCGGCAACAAATCCCCAAAGGCGCCCAACCCCAAAGGCAGCTTGCAGTCCCCTGCTAATTCCATACAGGTTTCCGAAAGCCGGTATCAACGCAACAAGGGATAGCCCTATCCCAATTTGAACCAAGCTGAAAAGGTTTACAGACGATTGAATCCGACGCGCGATTGCTGCAAATAGAAAACTGCCAACGGCAATGCCGAGCAGTAAAGCGGTCAGCGAGACTGAGAAGGCATAACCCGAGTTGCCGAGAAAGGAGGTCAGAATCCGCGTCCAGAGGACAGGATAAGCCATCGCGCAGAAGCCGGAGAGAGCAAATGTCCATAACAAGGGTCGCCACATTTCTTCTTGTGGGGATATTCCTGCTTCGTCGTCCGTGTCTTGCTGCAAGTCCACAGATGTTTCAGACCAAGAGCGATCTAAACCCAAGGCAACTCCCGCCAGCACCAAGTTAATCGCCACACCCAAATAAACTGAATTCTGAAGACCTAGAACCTGAATGAGGAAAAATCCAGTCGCGATACAGCCAATGCCCGCAGCAAATGTACCGATTGCAAAGGGGCGGTCCACCGTGAATCCTGCACACCTTTCCTTGGCGGCCCTACCGAGTAGGAGTAGTGTGCCTCCCATCAATGTTGATGGAATCAACAGAACGACAAACGACAAAACAAACCGAGTCCACGAAAGGAAATAGAACCCTGCGCCCAACCCACGATAGATCAGAACGCAGATAGCGTTAAGAATATCTAACAGAGTTGGGAAGATGAGCGCGAAGATGCCGAGGCCCACGCTCAGAAAAGCATACAGGCGCAATGGTCGCTTTTCTCCATCTCCCAAACGCCTGACGCAGTAGCTGCCAAGTCCTAGCCCCCCTGCCAGCGCACTCAATATGGCACTTACAGCAAACACCGGACTCCCGAAAAACAGGGTTAGTTGGCGTGCCCATATTATTTCATAGAGCATACCACAAGCACATGAGAAAACAATGATTAGCCCAAGAATCGGTTCGATCTTACGCACAGTTCCGCTCCCAAAAGCAGGTACGAAGTTGATACTACGAATTTACTTATGCTCATAACGATCCTGCGGATAATAGCCGATTGCCAAACGCCCATGGTCTAAGTCATACAGGGGCCAATTGCTGTCCGAAACGCCAAACACAATTTCAAACTTCACATCCGGGTGGATAATCGCCTGCTCAAACACGCGCACTGCGTCGCCATGACCGAGGTGATGGGGGTGTTCAGGCAGCGGTCTGTCACGGTTAAAATTTCCAATCCGGACCCCAACGAACTCCATGTCGTAACGGCTTGCGTAAGAATATCCCATCGCTTCGCCGAATACCTTGCTAACTGTATAGTGACCGACCGGCTTGGTTGGCATATCAATCGTTCGTTTGATACTTTTCGGATAGGGACCCAATACTCCAGCGCGGCTAGCATACGCTATCCGTTTCACGCCGTTCAGGCGTGAGGCCTCAAACATGTTGTAGGTGCCGATGAAATTGCTTTGCAGCGCGGCTTCCCACTCACTATCTGTCCCGGTAAGGTGGATGACCGCCTCCATGCCTTCCGTGGCTCTGAGCATGGTATCGAAGTCTGCCACATCGCCTTCGATTGCGTCTTCGAGCTCGGGCATCGGCAGACGGTCAAGTCCGCGAATCGTGTGTCGATCTTTCATGCCTTTCACAAGTGTTGAACCAACGGCACCGGCGGCACCGGTAATGAGGACTTTCATTTTTTCTCTCCTATTCATCTGCTTTGAACGAACCTTCCCGCTCCACCCGTTCATAGATACGATTAAATTCCGATGAACCATCGTCTTCCCATTTCTCGAAGTGAATTCCCCGTATCGCACCTTCCTCATAACCTGTCAAACTTGCGACGCTCAAGGAACGAGGGGTGTAAAACTTGTGACCACCGGGCAGGGACAGAATGCCGATGATTCGCCCTGTTGTTAACGGTGTCCCCGAAGCGAATCGTGCGATGGCATCTTCGTCCACCTCGAAACCGAGTCCGGGGGCTTCAGGCACAGGGGAAAACCCTTCAATCACCGGAACGCGCTCCGTTGTTATGTCCTCTGAGTATTGGTCGTCGAGGTTTATCGTATGAGCGGTTGCGCTCGGAAGAACAGCAGCTTGGTGCAGGGTCAACGCTTTCATCAGTGTGCCGCCACTCTGCTGGATGAGTGCTTGGATATTTGCCTGTCCATACGCAAATCCTTTCATCAGAGTGGTGCCGATTCCACCACCGATCATATAAATGTCAGCGCATCCTTGGATGACTTCCTGAATGCCGCCGAGTTGAGGAACGTGCATGATGAGGGGGATGCGTGTCTTCTCTCGTAGTTTCCGCCAGCCATCAATATCCGTCCACGGCAGCGGGTCTTCGATGTAGCCGACGATTGGGTGGTTCTTCTCCAATTCATTGATGATAGGAAGAACGACGGCCAAACTCCGGTTGTGGTTGAAGTCCCAGTGAATCTTAAAACCGGGGGGCGCAACCTCTGCGGCGAGACGGGTCTGCTCAAGCACATCCCATAATTCACCGGAGTGCATCTTGAAGATGGTATAGCCTTGGGAAGCAGCGCGTTGAATTTCGTCACGAAAAACCTCTGGCGGACACGGTCGAGTCCACGCTGCCACAGATACAGCATCGCGCACTTTTTGTCCCATGAGTTTGTAAGCCGGTACTCCGAGGTGTTTCCCCATCACATCATAGAGTGCCATACCGAGTGCCATATTAAAATTGTTATGAAGAAAGTCAAACGGGCTGCGCCCGATGAGCGTGTCGATAATTGACTGTGGGATGGGATTGGGATCATCTTCATAATCGCCGTATCCGATCAGCCCGTTATCTGTGTGAACCTTGACAACAAGGTGTTCATCAATATCGCCCATACGGACACGACCATGGTGATCGCTGTAGCGTTCCGCAAGTGGCATAACAATTGGGATACATTCGATGTCGGTGATTTTCATGGTAATCTCCTGTTCTGGAGTGGAAAATAGTTTTTGTCTTGTCAGTCAATTGTCAGTGTGACCCTGTCTTGCTTGGCAATCTCCTTAATATCAGTATAAAATGCAGGTTCAGTCAACTCCAGCGTCTCCGGCGATAATCTCGCGAGTACCTCCTCGGGAACCGGATTCGTGTCCCCCGATGCATCCTGAAAGTACTGGGTCTTGTAACGCAGGATCAGAAAGCGCCGGTCTCGGTCTGTCGGCTTCCAGACTAAAACGCCATGCGTGAGCAGTTCTGAAATAAGCACGACATCGCCGGCGCGAGGTGTAATATTTGTCATTGCGGGATGCAGCTCAGGGTCTGGGTCATCAAGATCTGGGAAAAACAGCCCTTCAGGACGCTCAAATTCAGCCTTGTGAGAGCCCGGAATTACAACCAAGCCGCCATCTCCGGGAAAAACATCCGTGAAATAGAAGAATGCCACAAGATCATTGGCAAAAACCTGCCCATCCTTAGCCTCATAACGCCGGGTGATCCAACCTAAGTCTTCTCGTGCACAATGGAAGGGGGTTAGCTGACGCTTTTCGTGTGTATTGATGGCGAGTGTCCCTCGGTTAAGACGGGGTTTCCCGCGGGTCAACTCTTTGATGAGGGGCCATGTCACTGGATGGAGCGTCAACGCCTCCAACGCTTTATCGAACGAAAAACCGTAGGAATGCCCTTCTCCCTCCCTATTGATGCCGGGCGGCAACTGATTCGATGGTGTCTGACGACACCGTTCGATTGCTGCTTGTGCATCACGCAGTTCTTCAGGACTGAGAACATTCTTCAGGTGAAGATAACCAGTTAAATCAAAGAGATACCTCTGTTTGGGTGTCATTGAGATCCTCTCCGCTCAAGAAAGATGGACGATGTCCTGTTTAACGATTTCTTTGGTATGTTGGAAGTGTGCCGATGCGACTAGTTCCTGCGTCTCCGGTGATAACCGGTCTACGATTGGCTGTGGGAAATTATGTGTTCCCATATATTGCGGCTTGTAGCGCAGGACGAGTATACGACGATCACGATCCGTCGGTTTCCACCGCAAGACACCGTGGGTGAGCAGCTCGGATATAATCACAACATCGCCCGCCCGTGCGGTGATGTTTGTAAACACCGGATCCGGTTCTGGATCGAATCCATCCGCTTCGTCGAGTGTCAACAGATCTTTTGGACGCTGAAACTCGCTTTTATGAGATCCGGGAATTACGATCAGTCCACCGTCGCCGGGGTAGACATCGGTAAAATAGAAAAAGGCGACAAAGTCATCGCAATAGATTCGTCCATCTTTGACCTTATAGAGGGTGCTATACCAACCGTAGTCATCGCGGGCGCAGTGGAGTCCACCTGGGTTTGTACGTGCTCGCTCATTTTCTTTCCAATCGGTGTGTTGTTCTCGCTTGAGCGACCCTCTTGCGAAACGCGGTTTGTTAAGGGTCAACTCCTTGACAATTGGCCAAGTGGCTGGGTGGAGGGTCAAGGCTTCGAGGCACTTATCGAACGCAAAACCGTGTTGATGGAGCCCTCTGATCTCAAACCCAGGGGGCAGTTCGTCTTCTGGGGTTTGGATATATCGGTCAATCGCTTCTTGAGTTTCACCCAATGTATCACCCGTAAGCACATTTTCTAGGTGTAAATATCCGGTAACATCGAACAGGTATCTCTGCTCTGGTGTCATTACTAAAAACCTCCGTTGATTCTATTAGAAATGACAGGTTAGGAAACTACGATATTCCTACTGACTGGTTGGGCAACCTATCTCTACGAAATTTTCTCATAGTAGGCACAGATTTCCTAATCTGTAATCTATTCATGACCGGTAAGGGAACCTAGCCTATAATGGACAATTTAACGCAAAGGGATCAGGGGCTCACCATAATCAATGTTCCACTCCCACCTGTCTTTTGCAGACGAAAACCGCCATTCTTCGGTTGAGGTGGTATAGCTGGCTTTCACCGGATTCATCTCAATATATTCGATAATGCGCGATAATTCTGCTTCGTCCCTAACACAATGGTCATAAGATTCAGCCTGCCAGAAGCGTCCCTGCCGCCCAAGTATCCTATTGCATTCTCTTGCCGTGTACAACTTGATACTGTGCATAATAATCTCACGAGGCCCACGTTTCACGTGATGGGACTTGAAGGTTTTTATCCAATTTTCCTTTGGTCGGAACAGCCAGTGGAAATGACTAGGCATGACTACATAGGCATAAACGTCGTAGCGTTCTTCAGCAAAGTGGTAAATGGAATCCCTAACCTTTGCGGCTAAACGATGGTCTTCAAGATATCTTGCTGCGAGTTTATAATCAAGCCATCGGTCAAAACGACCAAAAATGAGCTTATGTTTCTGGATTTCCCATTCTGTTTCATCTATGTCGTCAGGAGGTGATTTTTCTTCCAGCGAACGACGGTATTGTGTCAGTTCAAGAAGACCTACAGCGGGAATACTCCCGGCTAAACAGACTGTAACAAAATATGTTGCATCCGGAATATCCCAGTGGGGTAGCTTACGCTTTCGGAATAATGATTCAAAGGACATTTTTGTCTCCATCACCTGACCAAAGTGAGGATCCACTCATGACAGGTTAGGAAACCTGTCTCCACGAAATCTGTGACCGGCTTAGTAGGCGCAGATTTCCCAATCTGCAATCTGCCTAGATAGGCGATAGCATGAAACAGGTATCTCTGTTCAGGCGTCATTACTGAAAACCTCCATTGATTCTATTAGAAATGACAGGTTAGGAAACCTGTCTCTACTATAATCACCATTTGCAGGGGAGAGCAAAACGGGGCATACGTCCAATATTGTTACTGCCGGAGTGTGCACAGAAGACGTGGTAGAACAGTACATCCCCGCGTTTGGGCGTTAACTCCACATAATCCCCTAGTTCCTCACGGTTGTATTCCTGATTGAGTACCCACATATATTCATAGCGGTCCGGATCGCTACGTGCCAGTCCCTCAATTTTGGGACGAGACCGAGGCCAGACAACTGTGCCACCACCATGGGGTTCCACGTCGTTCAGATAGGTGAGAGTTGCAACGCGAAAGGCGGGTGGAAACGTCTTGTGCCCGTGCTCCTTAATCGCATGGTCAATATGCGATCCCGGCGGTTCCCATACACCCGTTTGTGGGAAGATATTGATGGGTCTTACACCCTTCGGTGGACGGTAAACGTCGGGAGCCATATCGCCTTCGCCAAGTTGAGCGGCAGCGGTCAGGAATTGGGGCGTATAGACAGCAAGGACATCGGGATCATCGCAGGTCTCCGGGGACTGTACGTTCTCCCACGACTCCGGATCATCGGGTTGGAGACCGATCCACCGCCACATTGCCGCTTCCGCCCGTTCCGCGATAGCGTCCGGGATTAACCCTGATACCAACAAGTAATTATCTTCACAATACCGCTGCGTCTGCTGACGTGAGAGAACCGGTGTGAGTGCCATGTGAATTTCCTTTCAGTCGCAAGTCATTATGACATTACGCATCACCGTTCAAACTTGCCAGCAACGTTTCCACTAACTTTGTCGCAAACGCATCGTCATTGATGTGGTTATCCATCTCGATCAGCGTAACATTATCTCCAAGATTCGCCTTCAGATTCTCAATCCACGCAGCCTCCGCTTCTGCCGAGTAGAATGGCTGTCCTTCCTGATCGATTGCCGAGACACCCTGTTGTGGAATTATCACCGTCGTAGGTCCCTTGGCTTGGCTTAACTTCTGTCCCATGATTCTGCCCAATTCGGTATTTTCTTCAACAGTGGTTCGCATCAGTGTCACCGTTGGGTTATGCTGGTAGAATGTCCGATCCTTAAACTGCTCCGGCACTGTGTCGGGCGGTCCGAAGTTGACCATATCCAACGCGCCCGGTGCAACCACCTGCGGCACACCAAGGTCGCCCGCTGCTTCCAAGCGATCTGGTCCCGCGCTCAAAACCCCACCGACCAATTCATCGGCAAGTTCCGTCGTCGTCACATCAAGCACGCCGACGATAAATCCGCCTTTGACCAGATCTTCCATCGCTCGTCCACCGGCACCGGTGGCGTGAAAAACAAGGACTTCGTAGCCGGCATCTTCTAAGAGTTCACGCGCTTTCGTCACACACGGTGTGGTTACACCGAACATCGTGGCACCGATCAGGGGTTTATCCTCCGCCGCGGGCACTTCTGCGTTGACCATGCCCACGATCGCGCCGGCTGCGTTTGCCAGAATTTGACGGGAGAGACTGTTGATGCCTGCAATGTCCACGACGGAATACATCATCGAAACATCCTTCGTGTCCACATAGGGACTTGTATCGCCGGAAGCCAAGGTTGAAACCATGATCTTCGGCACACCAACGGGCACCGCACGCATTGCTGTCGTTCCGATTGTAGTTCCAGCAGAACCGCCGAGCGAGATTACGCCATCAATCTTCCCATCGCTCTTCAACTCAGCGATTATTTTCGCTGCGCCTTCTGCCATCGCTGCCACAGCCACGCCACGGTCGCCTCCATCCTGAAGTGCTTGTAGCGACGTACCTCCTGCTTCCGCAACCTCACCGGCGGAGACATCTGGTTCAAAGTGTGGTTCTCCTATAATTCCTGTGTTGACGACGCATGTTGATGTCCCACTTGCCTCAATCTGCTCTTTAATAAACTGAAATTCCATACCTTTTGTGTCCAATGTTCCAACGATGCCAACTGTTTTTGCCATTGATGTTCCCCTCCATTTGAAGTTATTTATCTGACACCAATATTATCGCTTGGGCGCATCATATCATATCATCTGCCAACGGGCAATAAAAAAACGCCAATTCTACGGTGCGCTGTCTGCCTAATCTCACCGCATTTCTTATTGACATCGCTTAATCAGTCCGTATAATGGTTACACCTCTGGTTGTAACGATTAAAGTTAGGGCTAGACCAAAAACTGGGACACTTCACAAGGAAGGAACGGGATACATGAAACTCGGCATTAACACATTTTTCATTATGAAGTTTGGGTTTGAAGCGGGACTCAAATTTTGTCAAGAACTTGGGGTAAAAGCGGTCGAGGTGGATGCAACCGAATCCGGGGTCACGCGATACTGCGATGTGGACACGTTGGTGGCAAATGAAGGAGAACGTGACCGCTGGCTCGACATCTATGCCAGTCACGGTCTTGAAATTTACTCATTCGCTGCACACGGTGCACCGCTGTCGCCGGACAAAGAGGTCGCCGCAGAATATTCGCGTCAATTTCGACAGGCTTGTGCCCTGATGGAAAAGATTGGCGTTACCCGTTTAGTCGTGGTCGCTGGGGTGCCAGAAGGTGCGGAAGGGGACAAATCTCCGAACTGGATTGTTAACACCGATAAAGAGGGATTTCCTGAAGCACTCGAATGGCAGTGGGAACAACGGTTAATTCCGTACTGGAAAGAGCATGGGAAGATCGCTGCGGATCACGGCGTGACGTTGTGCTTTGAGATGCAAATTCTTGACATGATTCACACCCCGGCGAAACTGATGCGACTGCGCGATGAAATCGGGCCCGTTGTCGCCTGCAACTTCGATATCTCACACATGTGGGTACAGGGTATTGATCCCTTTGCAGCGATGCACTACCTCGGTGACCTCATCCAAAATGTCCATCTCAAGGATACACTCATCCACGAACCCAACGCTCGGCTCCACGGACTGTTTGACTCAACGGATTCAATTTATCCCGAACAACGCGGCTGGTCGTTCACGTTGCCCGGCTGGGGGCACGATGATCAGACTTGGCGCGAGGTTATTACAACCCTACGCCTTCTGGGATACGAAGGTATTCTCTCACTTGAGATGGAGAGCGAGTTCATCGAAATTGAGGAGGGGTTGAAAAAGACAGCGGCGTTCATCCAACCGATGGTGCTCGAGCAGCCGAAGGGTCCGTCGTGGTGGCAAGCCAAGGAACTGCATGAGCGTTGGAAAGCGGAGCAGTCTTGAATCAGATTCCGCTAAATCAGGAACGATCCGAAGGTAGAAATCATGGATACTGAAGTTTCGACACAGGTAATCGTCGTTGGGGCTGGGAACGCAGCCCTTTCAGCAGCCGTAGCGGCACGGGAATGTGGAGCGGATGTCGTTGTTCTAGAGAAGGCTCCGCGTCAGCACCGAGGCGGAAACAGCGCATTGACCGTGCACATGCGGTTTCCCTATGACGGCATGGATGATTTGACACCACTCCTGTCCGGCGTACCTTCGGTAGACCTGCGGCGCATGGCTGACCAGATTGGTAGGTACACCCGCGCTGACTACTACGACGATATTATGGCCGTAACGGAGGGCAAGAGCGACCCGGAACTCGCGGAGGTTTTGGTTTCTCAGGCTGCCCCAGCTGTCCGGTGGATGCGTTCCCACGGGCACACTTGGATTCCAACCTACGCCAACCCGGTTTCTGCCAACGTAGTATCATTCAACGGTGGCGGCTACAGTCTCCAAGAACAGTGGTTCAAAACGGCTGAGAAACTGGGGATAGCCGTGTATTACGACACCGGCGCAATAGGCTTGCTTCAGGACTCCCAAGGCAGAGTAACGGGAGTGCGGACGAAAACAGCGGAGGGTTACTGTAACTTCCACGGCAAGGCGGTGGTTCTGGCGTGTGGCAGCTTTGAATCTAACCCTGAAATGCGCGCCCGGCACCTGGGACCTGACTGGGAGAAGGTCAAGCTGCGGGGGGTTCCCTACAACACCGGCGATGGACTCACTATGGGGATGGAGAGTGGAGCACTGCCTTATGGGAGTTGGTCGAGTTGCCACGCCTCACCTCAAGACCTGAATCGCCCGCCCTTTGACGTTCCCGGACCCGATATCAGAGGAGATTTTTGGAGCCGCTATTCCTATCCCTTCGGGATTATGGTCAATCTTAACGGGCATCGATTTATAGACGAGGGGGAAACTTGGCGGGGACTCACTTATGCAAAAATTGGGAGAGCGATTCTCGCGCAACCGCAAGGTATAGCGTTCCAGATTTTTGATCGCAAGCATCGGCAGTTGGAGGTTATCCGGGGATATGAGAAAGCCACCGGCTTCAAAGCAAATACCCTAGAAAATCTGGCAAAACAGTTGGGCATCCCAGACAGCGCGACATTCAACCATACTGTGAGCGAATTTAACGCCGCTGTCCAACAGGGCAAATTTAACCCCTTTCGGTTGGACGGAAAAAACACTATTGGTATCACTCCACCCCGAAGTAATTGGGCACTCCCTATAGACACGCCTCCCTTTGAAGGGTTTCCGGTGGTATGTGGGATGACATTCACTTTTGGCGGTCTGCGCGTTACGCCAGAGGCAAGGGGCATCCACACCATGGGATACTCCATCCCCGGACTTTATGCTGCTGGCGAGATGGTGGGCGGACTTTGGCATGGAAATTACCCCTCCGGGGCGGGGATGATGGCGGGCACAGTTTTCGGGCGCATCTCTGGAACCAACGCCGCCGAAGAAGCACTTCAAATGAACAAATGAGCAAAACGCCTTATGGTCGTCACAGTGGAACTCATTGCAACGTTGCCCATCTCCCCGGATCTGATGCGGTAAAGGGCCAACCGGATCCACCAACGACGTGGAACTCATCCTTTTTTCCGCAAAGCCAGTAGAACATCTCCGCCACTCGTAACACCGACTGCCATTTCCGTGTCGCACCAGCAAAATAACTGTTGGTGTACGAGTAGTCGGCACCAGCAAAATCAAAGTTGGGGTCCATAACCCAGTCTCGTTTGGGTGGAACTGTGCGCCAGAACTCCCACTTCAATAGATTGCGCGTTGACTGATCAATCTTCTCAGATTGCCGGTGCCAAATCGAATAGGCGGTAAAAAATACTGAACCCGCCGGCGCAACCGTTGCCGCTTGCCCCGCCAAGTGCCCAAAGTGGTCTAGCTCCTCCCTCGCAATGGGGACGATGTGGGATCCCGGCAGAAACAGGGTAGGTCCCATCTCTTTAGTGTTTGACTGCGGGATATAGAAGACCTGCAACAGATTGCATAATCGCTCAAATCCAGAACCGCCGTCAACATGCCACTGTTTCGCTGGCATCGGTCCAACGAGGCGGTGGTTTGCCATCCAGTCCGGCAGTTGGAAATTCTCTCCGAGAAGCGACCTTGCTGCGCCTGCGACCTCCGGATGCAACAACACCTCTTCAATATACCGCGGATCTCCAACCAATTCGTTGGGAGTAGCTCCTTCTTGGTCCAAGTACTCGGTCACCCATCGGTTAGTTGCGTCCGGGATTATTCCTTCAAGCATGAGTAAGCCTGTTTTACAGAAGTCGAGGACGGCTTGGTCTGTCATTGTTGGCTTAACGTCGCTTGCTGCACGTTGTATCTCAGGTGTCATTTGGCTCCCTCCCATTTTTCGAGAATGAATTCACAGGTGATGTGTGTGTCTTGGGTATGACCGACCGGCAGCTGAACCGGGAATCGGATAACCCGCCAACCTTCGTTGATAGCATCCAGAACGGTTTTGTAGGGCCAATCGGCATAATCGAAGGGGCCATCGGAAACCGCTCCATCCCTGACCATTAGCATCCCAATTACCTCAGAGGTGACTGCGGTGGTCGCAGTTTGCAAATACAGCAAGTGCTGCCGTTTGGTGCTGTCTGTCATTATGGCTGAACCCAAATCACGGAGATGGGCCTCGGCTAAATTCCCTTGTCTCAACCGCTCAATACATTCTTCCAAGAGTTGCATGGCATCGGCACCCATCGGATCCCTCCTACATCAAGTTAAAATCAAAATCGCTGCCAAAGTAAAGCAGGGCGGCGTTCTCAGCAATGGATACTGTCTTGGACGTTGTTTTCCCACTTGGGTTCAATCTGATTTAGAGTATTTCTTGACTTTCGGATGGGGGCATGGCAAAATAGACAATCAAATAAACTTCGGTGAATTCTAAGGTTGCAACGGCGATTGGAGGAGCAAATGGCAGAGGAAGCTACCGCAAAACGAATTTATAATGAAGCAATTGTGATAGATGCGCTGAATGTCAGCAACTGGGACAGTCCTGCTGTGTATCAAAGCTTGCACACCGGCGGAATCACGGCTATCAATGCGACGAGTGCCGTGTGGGAAAACTACCCGCAAGCGATGGACAATATCGCAGCATGGTTGCATCGGTTCAGAGAATACGATGATATTTTAATTCCGGTTAAGACACCGGCTGACATCCTTCAAGCCAAACAGGAGGGGAAGGTGGGTATCATACTGGGGTGGCAGAACGCTTCCCCTATTGAGAATCACCTCTCTCGTCTTGACCTCTTTCATGCCCTCGGCGTTCGCATTATCCAGATTACCTATAATGAGCGTAACCTACTCGGCAACGGGTGCTATGAGCGTAGGGACGAAGGACTTACCAATTTCGGTGTAGACGTTATCAAAGAGATGAATCGTTTGGGCATCCTGATCGATCTGTCGCACGTCGGCGATAGCACAACTTTGGAAGCTATCGAGTTATCGGAGCAGCCGGTGGCGATTACCCACGCCAATGCCCGCGCTTTCGTCAACCATGTCCGGAACAAAACTGATGTGGCACTTTTGCGACTCGCTGAAAAAGGAGGTGTTATAGGCGCGAATGCGTTTCCCGCTTTCTTTGAAAACACATTTGACGCAACACTCGCGGATTATGTAGACGCTATAGATGATCTCGTGCAGCGTGTAGGCATTGATCATGTTGGAATTGGCACCGACTATACCCAGGACCAGCCCAAGGCGTTCTTTGATTGGATCTTTTCCCAGCAAGGGACAAAATACCAAGAACGCCCTATTGTCTATCCGGATCCGCTGATTCATCCCGAAGGTATGGAGACACCCGACAAGTTGCCAAACCTCGCGGGGGAGTTACTCAAACGCGGATACAACGAGACGGATATGATCAAAATTTTAGGAGGAAACTGGCTTCGTCTTTTTGAGCAGGTGTGGGAAATATAGCCCTGCTTTCCTGTGGTATTCAACAGAGATGACCACACCTTCTGCTCTGCCAGCTCTTTCTCATACAAATTACTTAATGAATTAATGTTGTGCTAAAGGATTAATGTTGCAACAAGGAGTATACCATGCCCTCAATTGAAATTCTTGATACAGGCTGGATAGATAAACGGGATTCAGCGTTTCCCCAAGCCGTGCAATTGCCTAACGGTGACATCCTCTGTTCGTTCAATGTCGGAGGCGGTCCAAACGTCCACGGCGGTACAGATTGGGCGCGTTCCACCGATGGCGGCGTAACTTGGACGCTGGAAGGCACCATTTTACCGTTAACGAAAAATCCTGATGCAACCAGCGCGCTCAAGCTTTCACGTGCCACCGATGGTGAGACCGTTTTCGCCTATGGGTCACGTAGCTATCGCCTACCTAAAGAAAAGTTCGGTGAGGGGCGCAACGAGCCAGTGCTCTGCCGGTCCATTGATGGCGGACATACTTGGTCTGCGCCACAAGTGGTTCCTATGCCAGCCGATTGTCCTTTGGAGATTTCCCACGGGGTACTACCGCTCGCTGCTGGACGTATCTTGGCACCGGCGGCGACCCTTCCGGCCCAAGAGCGGTTGGGTGAGCAGGTGCTGTTGGCTATCTCCGATGACAACGGACAGACTTGGCAGCATACTGTAGCCTTCCAAGACCCCAACGGGCAGCACGGCTACTTTGAACAGAAGTTCGCCGAGATCGCTCCGGACTATGTCATGGGTGTCTGCTGGACGGTAACATTGGGCGATGTCGTTGATCTGCCCGATAGCTTCGCACTCTCGCACGATGGCGGAGTAACGTGGAGTCCACCGCATTCGACAGGCATCCAAGGACAGACGATGACCCCAATCCCACTCGGCGATGACCGGCTGTTGGTACTGTACAATCGGCGTTACGGAGAGCAGGCTATCGTGATGTGTTTGGTAACGTTCACGGAAGAAACGTGGACGCTCCATTACGAGGATATATTATACGACGCAGGCACCACGCGCCAGCGACCGGAGGATATAGACTCCGGTGTGGATGAGTTGTATAGCTTCATGTTCGGTTTCCCGACAGCGATTCGGTTGCAGGATGGGACGTATCTGGCAACGCATTGGTGTCAAGAGGACGGCCCCTTTGGCGTCCGCTGGACGAAACTACGAGTTGACTGGTGAATCAAGCAGCAGAAACCGAGTTTTTGGCAAAAACTCGGTTTCTCTTCGCGTTTTACCTCCTCCTTTTGCATAAGCCAAAAAATTAAACATCTATAACCCAACTCAGTTGGCTAAACCTCTTCGAGGATTGCCCCTTCAATGCCCCGGTGATTGTCCGGATAATGGTGCCAGTAGGCGACCAATATCCGACCATCGTTGAGTTCTACCGACCAAGGGTAACCACAGTCTGCGCTTAACCCGCTATCCTCTATCACAAACTCAGGCGCAGTATCTAAATCGCTCCCTTCAGGGTTCAACACCCTACCAACGCAGCCGCGCTGGCCCTCCCATCTCGTACCTACTGTGAGAAAAATGCGTCCATCCCTCAATCCAAGCATGTGACCGGGACTGCCGTGAACCGTGGTTGGACGCCACGGTGACCATGTTTCTCCGTCGTCGTCAGAGTACACCAACACGAGGAGACGACCGACAAACGCGGGATCGTCTATAAAGGGACCTTCAAACCCCTGATCTCGAACAATGTCGGGTCCCAATCGTCCCGGATGACAACGAAACAGCACTAAGATGCGACCGCTCGGTGTCCGGTGGATGGTTGGCTCACTGAAGTGGGCAACGGGATCTTCTGCAATCCGCCCGCTGTATTCCCACGTCTCACCCATGTCCTTCGACACGCGCATCATACCGAAGTAACGAAACTCGCCGGTGGTGGGATCAGTTGCTTTACTCGGCATCAGTAGCCGTCCATCCGGCATTACCAACAAACCGCTGCGACTGACCCCTGAATGCTGGGCGGGGTGTCCCCAGACCGCATCGGGCAGCGGCGGAAAACGTACAGGCGCACTCCAAGTATGCCCGTCATCGCGTGATCGCACCCAGAACGGTTTGCCGTGCTGCACCACCCAACTCCCGCCATGCTCCACCGCATCCTCGGCTGGAACCAACTCGGTGCAGGAGGAGTGTAGAAAGATGCTTCCGTCCGGGAGGGTGTGGACACCGCGATCCATGACTCCGCCGCGGGGATCGACGGTTACGAGGTGTGGTCCGCTCCATGTCTGTCCTTCGTCCTCGGACCGGCACGCCTGTACATTGAACAGTGGATGTTCATGGTGGGAATATCCCAGATGTGTTGCCCTTTGGAATGTTACCAGCAGACTGCCGGAGGGTGTACGTGTCACGGTAGGGCTTAGGGCATACATACCCGGTTCGTGATATATCGTCATGCGGTCTACAACCTGCCAACTCATAGTGATCTCCTTTTTCTATCTTCTTACCGCCCACACAACGCCGCGCTGTGGGAACAGGATGCTTTTCTGTTTCTCGATGGGTTCAAACGGATCAACGCCGTATCTTTCTCGATACTCCCGATGCAGGTTTTCTTCGTGCCCAGTGATTTCAGTCAGCGGCAAGTCAATTGGCTGCCCACCCGTCCGCGCAGACTCACGGATCGCGATAAGAACCTCTTGATCCGTGCGTCCGTTGACCGCACCATATTCCGGTTCAACCCCTTCAACGATTGCCCGGTAGATACTGTGCAATTCTGCACCCCGTGCGACATCGTCCGCATCCGCTAGTCCAAACGCCTTTAGCGGATTCTCCCAGATCACCGGCGGATCGGTATCAACACGAGCGTGATCAACGATTGTTGTACCATCTACCTCTGCCGTAACGGTCTGAATCGGATAGGTTTCTGTTCCTGCCTCCCGGTAGAGCAGTAATTCGTTACCCACGATTGCCCCTTTTGTGCCATCGATCTCCCAATAATTGCCGCGTCGGCGCGTTGGCAGTTCATAAATGAGAGAAACGCCATTCTCAAATTCGACGACACCCGCCTCCCATGAACTATCACCAATCTCCTTGGCATGTCCGATGACGCGCACCGCTGCGCTACCCACAAGCGTCCGAATGGCATTCATGCCGTGATACGATCCGGAGGTATACCAGAGATGGGCGTGGGTAATCTCGCCAATCAACCCCGCATCGACAATTTTGCGTTTGAGTCTCTCATGGGGCCAACGCCAAACATTTTCCGCAACCTCTAGCTTGACACCATATTGTCTGGCGGCATCGATCATTCGATCCGCACAGGGGAGGGTTGTTGAAATCGGTGTCTCTGTGATGACATGAACGCCGTGCGACGCGGCAACCTCCGTGATGACGTGGTGGCCGTCAGGGCCCACTGTGATCAGGATCACATCCGGTGATTCCATCTCAATCAACGTTTCAATGTCTGTATAGCCAGAAACCGACAGCCGTTGAGCAGTCTCCGTGGCACGCTCGCTGTCAATGTCACAGACACCAACCAGTTGATAAATCGGTTCTAGCTTAGGAATGGTGCTCAGGTGGGCTCTTGCTCTGCCTCCCGTGCCGACCACAGCTATTTTTAACCTTTTCATAGCCAACTCCCTTCAAAACCTTAATTCCGCCGAGATAAAATCCGAAGCGAAATCAGGCTCATAGATGCGTGCATAATCGACCCGTATCCACCGCCAATCGAATCCCAATCCCAACGTCCACCACTGATCCGACCGGCCACCCCGTAGACGAAAAAAGCGGTGTGCTGTCCACTCAATACCGTAGTAAAGTCCTGTTTCGTTGAGAGGCCCCCGTGGCACCACAAGATCAACCGCAAACAACAGATTTTCCCACTGATATGCAGCTCCGAGCGTCAGCCAGCGAATCCCACGCTCGCCCGGCAGATGCCCCGCAAGCAGGCCGAATCTGAGATCGGAACGTGGTTTGACAAGTAGACCGAGATCGTAGGAGGGGGAATGTCCAAAAAATTGGTAATAATCGCTTGGGTGCTTACGTTTGAACTTCAAACTCGCGCCGACTGCAACATGTGGATGGATCTGGTGTGCGAGGGAATAGTAGTTGAAATCCGGCGTTCCAGACTCCACACCGAGTGCAATCTTGTTTCCCCAAAATAGACCATACCCACGATAAGCGTACCCGATTCCCTTTGGATCGAAACCGTAGTCCGATCGATTGTGGAACTTATTAACGCCAAAGAGTCTTACGCCTTGCCACTGAATCAATCCAGCGGGATTCCAAAACCCTGCCGTAGCGTCATCCGCGACCGCTGTAAACGCATTGCCCATACCTAAAGCCCTTGCGCCAACGTAAAGCGGACGCGCTTCCTCAAACGGAAACGCTGCGGGGAAGACAGGGGACGCAGCGAGGAATAAGCCGATGAGCGTGAAACGTGAAACGTGAAACGTGAAACGTAAGGTGTCAGCGTAAGCCATAGCGTATGATGGATTCTTGAGCCCTTGACCCCGACCGTTTATGGACTCCTATCTTTATTGTTCCTTTAGATTGGGGTGGGATAGCGACAGATTTGCTGCCGCTAACACATCTTCGACAGTAATATCTTCCATACTTTCACGAGCAATTATCGTGTGCGGATGCCAATGTGGTCCCCACTGGCGCGGATTTGATGCGCCGAATAACGCAATTGTCGGGGTTTTGACCGCTGTGCTCATGTGCATGGGGCCTGTATCGTTGCTGATATAGAGCCGACATTTTTCGAGTATCGCACCCAGCTGCATCGGGGTTATTCCCCTGACGATAACCGGCGAGCAGGACATCAGATCCGCAACATCGTGAGGCAGGGCACCTTCCGCATCGCCAGCGGTGATAAAAATCTGGGCATCGTACTTCTGATGTAACCTGTCTCCCACCTGTGCAAATCCCGTCTTTGACCAGCGACGGGACTCAGATCCTGACCCAGGGTTCAACCCGATAAGAGGACGATCCGAAGAAACACCAACACCGGCGAGGAAATCGTCCGCCCAGCTTTGTGCCCTTGCATTCACAAACATCTCTGGTTCGTGGCTATCCGGTTCAATCCCAATCCCGCGCACAACGTCAAGGTATCTGGCAGCCTCGTGCTGATCAATATTATTCGGAACAGCAGCGTGCAGCAAGCGTCCCTTACCAGAGTTGGTTTCAAAGCCGATCCGAAATGGGATGCGTGCGAGGAATGTGTGCAAGACAAGGCGAAATGTCGGTTGGAGGACAACTGCCATCTGGAATGACCTTTTCGCCATATTATAAATTAGCTTGGGAATTGACACACTGTAGGTAATCACCTCATCCAGATTTGGGTTTTCGGAAACGAGGGCTTCGCGCCCCGGAGCGGCCATATAAGCGATGTGTCCTTCAGGAAACCGTCGCCGCAACGCTCGTATCACAGGGGTCGTTAGGAGCGTCTCACCGAGGGGGCCCATGCGCAGAATCAGGATGCGTTGGATCTGATCGAGATTGAATTGCTTGCTAGGTTGTTTATTCATTTTAGGACTTACAGCCTTCGGGGTTTACTAGGGTGTGTATGTGGCGTGTGTCCGTAATCTCCGATAAGTGCCGAATCGTAGGGACGAAGTTCTCTCCCCCAACAAGTTGGGAAACCCAACCCCTACAAGCTGCTAGGTTTTACATTTTATGAATTGCCAGCACTTTTGTCAAGGGTTTGAAAGTTACTTTGAATCCCGATCGCAGCATCCTATCTGCTCAACATCAAGAGTCAGGTCGGTGGTAAACACACAGAAGTATCGAAACGCCTTTGTCTTTTGCTTTGGGGTTCGCATGATCACCAGACGTACTTTTGTAGGACACATTTTGGTTCGCACGACCTTAGATGCCATTGCATACCGTTTGTTGTCAATGTCAAAGGGTTCATAGCGTAACCGTTGCACCTCAAGACGTTTGCCATATTTCTTGGGTCTCCCCGTTTTTGGTGCTTGACAACAGGTGGCAACCGATAGAAGACCGCATTGGACTTGGCTCGACACAAAATATGATGCCCCAACTCAACCAAGCATATAAACACTTTCCGCTGAAGGTGCAAAATAGGTCGAAACTTTGACGGTTGAATAACGGACGAAAATCGGTTAAAATATGACTCAGGCAGAAAATGAGGTGCATTATATCTCCTTTCAAAATTGTGGTGATTTCTGAAAGGATAACCGCTTTTCTGCCTTTTTTTACCTAAAAATTGTACAAACTTTAGTTAGATAGGAGTTACGCACTTCAGTTTGTAGTAGCGCAATTCATTGCGCGTTCTTCCCTCCCCCTGCTTGTTGCTTAATCCCGCCTGTCCCGATTTATCGGGGATTTATCGGGGCGGGGGGATAGAGGGGGGACGGGCGATGAATCACCGAACTACAAGGCTTTGACCATTCAACTGCGTAAGTCCTATTAGAATTAATGAGACACGCCAAATCGACCTGTCCCGATGTATCGGGGAGCACCTACCAAACATGGGGAGCGAAAGTGTCTATTTATTTAGGACTTACGCAGCCGAACGGTCAAATCCCTTCCCCCCGCTTGCGGGGGGACTGAGGGGGGTGTGGGAGGGGCATCCCTGCCCCGATACGCCCGATGAATCCGGCAACTGCAATCTAAAGTGCGTAAGTCCTGTTATTTTTTGAATTCACTATAAATCCAAACCCACCGCTAGCGGTAGGAGGCGGGGCATACTTCGCTCTCATCGGGTGCGGAGCGATTTATCGCCCGTGGGAACGGACAATGTATCGAGAGAACGGAACCGATAAAATCGGGACTGAAGTGCACAGCGTCTATCTGACATTTAATCTCAACCATTTTTTTCGAGAGTAATGCCATATTATGTCAGTATGTACTGCCATCGGAAATTTGGACCACAAATGAGGGAAGCGTGCGGGACATCATTCGACGAGAATCGCCAGACGATGTGAAACAAATCGCCGGTTAACATAAAAAAACGCCGTCCGATCTTAGTCATAACCGGACGGCGTTTTTATGTATAACAATACAATAGGCCAAAGGTCAAGCGTTATTATGTTTTCGATGAAGGCGCGGTTGAATGTGTTTCTATATAGGATTGCAATATCTCAAGGCATCGCCTAAAAAGTTCATCAATTTGGTTTCGGAGTATTGAATCCTCGTTTAGTGTGTTCATCAATCCGGGGACAGTTTCACTAATTACGCTTGCTCTTTCAATCATTTGACCAAAATCCTCGTTAACTTTGTTATTTAATACAATCACATCTTCTCGTATTTCATGGACATTGTCAGTCAGTTCTCTTAAATTGTCATTTAACTGACTGATGTTACTATTTATACTTCCTATATCTATTTCAACCCTTAAAACGATGTCTCTTTGAATCCAAGCAGCTATTATTATAGCTATTGTTGGCACGGCAATTTCAACAAGCATTTGCCAAGACATTATAACATCTCCTTTTGTTGATCATAGCGGGTGTTTGCTCGCCCCCTATGATGCCTTATCTAAGTATCTCCTACACTTGCCGGATTTTGAGTAGATGGCGGTCGCGAGGTTATCACCAATGCCTGGACCGTCCTCGACCTTCCCAAAAACATCTGCGACATAGACATTGTCTTGAACCAGCATGTCGATGGGCCAAGAGATTTGGTCTCCAACGCAGCCACACCGCTCCCCCCTTCTCTTCCATTCAAACAGGCCAACCAATAACTGCCCTCAGCAAAGTAAATAGATCGTTATGCTAAAAGCCTGTGGCGCGACTTTTAGCATAACGAAGATGCCTGGTTTAATCAACTGTCATCCATTTCCAAGTGCAGCACCAGGGATCATCCAGAGAAGTGTGGCGATCGTTGTCTTCTGTATAGACGGGCTTTTCTTTCCAACAATCATAATGACCGTGCCCCTGCCCCACCGCAGGTGGGTCTGCCTCTGCATCATAGGTCAAACATGTAATCATTGACATAGCTAACAGACTCAGTACAAAAATAACAACCATTCCGAGGGTCAATGCTTTCCGTAACATTACGAGTAACTCCTTTCGGATTTGCAGAAGCAATTGACTTCTGCTGTTAGAGATAGAACCTTCTAAATCTGCCAATTTTGGGACAGGCATGAACACATTTTACGGTTCATGACTTCATCTACCCCGTTAAAATCATAAAATATCCGCTAATCTATAAAAAGTCCAGTCGGTTTTGGAGGCGTATTGACATGATATGTCTATACGCCCTAAATTTGGTGGCAGTTTAGGGTGATTGATTGATATACTTTATCATAAAGAGGTGTGCATAATGCTTCGCGGTGGAATATGTTAGTGATTTTGTTTGAGACCCTGTTTTAGGATACGGTGTTGCGTAAATTGCTTAAACAGTTGTATAATTTTAACTGGAAAGGAGTTACTTAAACAAGTTGACCTCTATCCACTCCAAAGAATAATAAATCGCTTTGAGAGCAAAGTGAGGTATAACAGATGTACCGGGGATACAATCTCGCACATTTGATTTTAGCTGTCGTTGTCGTGTTAGGACTGACACTGCTGATGATATGCGTTGATGCACAGGCACGGATTGCCTTCATATCTGATAGGGATTGGAACTGGCAAATCTATGTGATGGACAACCATGGGGGCAATCAGCGAAATCTCACTAATAATCCTAATGATGATAGGGACCCCTCATGGTCTCCGGACGGCAAACGGATTGCCTTCTCGTCTAATAGGGATGGGAACCGGCAAATCTACGTGATGGATGCCGATGGGGCGAATCAGCGAAACCTTTCCAACAATGACTTTGACGACAAGGAACCTTCATGGTCTCCAGACGGTAAACAGATTGCCTTTGTGTGGGACAGACAAATCTACGTGATGGATGCCGATGGGGAAAATCGGCTAAACCTTACCAATAATAGGGGCCATACAGACAGATCACCCTCATGGTCCCCGGACGGTAGGCACATTGTCTTTGCTTCCTCTAGGAGGGAGCGCGCTGGGAACATGGAAATCTACGTGATGGATGCCGATGGGGAGAATCAGCGAAACCTTACCATTAATGACACTCATGACAATAATCCCTCATGGTCCCCTAACGGTAAGCACATTGCCTTTGATGCCTTTGGACCTGGGGCTCTTCGCACAGATATCTACGTGATGGATGCCGATGGGCGGAATCAGCGAAACATCACCAATCACCCCGATAGGGACTATTCACCCTCATGGTCGCCCGACAGTAAACGGATTGCCTTTGTGTCGAATAGGACGAGGGATTTCAATCCGGACATCTACGTGATGGATGCCGATGGGGCAAGTCCGCGAAACATCACCAATCACCCCGAGGACGAGAAAGCTCCTGCATGGTATAACGCTGTTCTTTCAGTTACACCCACAACTAAAACCCTCACGATATGGGGACAGCTCAAACGGGTTGACCAATAACTGCCATTATCGTGAAAACAGCGTTCGTTGAGATTGGGTCATAAACGCCAAGGAGGGGCTGACGAGTTCATACAATAATAATCCGAATTGCCCTTTTATAGTGAATCCTAAAAATAAGTAGACATTAAAAGTAGTAGGCACACTCCGTGTGCCGTAACTCCGCGCACAAGGTGCCTAACCTCGCTGGTTCACGGTGTCTAATCAATTCTAAAATCTACCATAATTGTAAAAGCGGTTGCCAACACAAGCCAATCTCTATCCACCTCAAAGAATAATAAACCGATTTGACAACAGAGGAGGAATAACGGATGCAACGGAGATATAATCTCGCCCGTATGATTTTAGTCAGCGTTATAGTCTTGGTGCTGACTCCGATGATGGTAGTCGTTGATGTACAGGCACAGATTGCCTTCCAGTCTGATAGGGATAGGAACTCTGAAATCTACGTGATGGACGATGATGGGAAAAATCAGCGAAACCTCACCAATCATCCCGATGGCGACGACTTAGCCCCCTCATGGTCACCCGATGGCAAACGCATTGTCTTCGTCTCTGATAGGGATGGGCACATCCCTAAGGGCCGTGTGTGGTCCACTTTTGAAATCTATGTGATGGATGCCGACGGGGGCAATCCGCAAAATCTCACTAATGATCCCAATTCTGACCACTCTCCCGCATGGTCTCCTGACGGCACACGCATTGCCTTTTCCTCTGATAGGGAGGGAGACTTTGAAATCTACGTGATGGATGCCGATGGGGGGAATCCGCAAAAACTCACTGACAATCCTAGTACTGACAAGCATCCCTCATGGTCTCCTGACAGTAAACGCATTGCCTTTTCCTCTTATAGGGATGGGCACTTTATAGGCGAAGATGGAATCACTTCTGAAATCTATTTGATGGACGCCGATGGGGGCAACCAGCAAAGACTCACCGAAAATCGCCAGAATGACGATTCACCCGCATGGTCACCCGATGGCACACGCATCGTCTTCTCCTCCGATAGGAAGGGGGACTTTGTAAATTATGAAATCTATTTGATGGACGCCGATGGAGGGAATCTACAACAACTCACCGAAAATCGCGATAGGGACGTGTCACCCTCATGGTCTCCTGACGGCAAACGCATTGTCTTCTCGTCCTATAGGGATAATCAGGGGGACATCTACGTGATGGACGCCGACGGAGGAAATCAGCAAAAACTCACCAATCATCCTAGGAATGACGGTAATCCTGCATGGTTTGTTCCTGCTTTTGCCGTTGCTCCTGCGGGCAAAAAGTTTACAATATGGGGACAGCTCAAACGGGTTGACCAATAACTGCCACTGTTGAAAAAATGGTGTTTAAGGATAAGAGACCGATTTGACAACAGAGGAGGATTAACAAATGCAACGGAGATATAATCTCGCCCGTATGATTTTAGCTAGCGTTATAGTCTTGGATCTGACTCCGCTGATGGTAGTCGTTGGGGCACAGGCACAGATTGCCTTCCAGTCTGATAGGGATAGGAACTATGAAATTTACGTGATGGACGATGATGGGAAAAACCAGCGAAACCTCACCAATCATCCCGATAGGGACTTAGCACCCTCATGGTCGCCCGATGGCAAACGCATTGTCTTCATGTCTGATAGGGATGGGCACGTCCCTAAGGGCGGTGTTAGGACCACTTTTGAAATCTATGTGATAGATGCCGACGGGGGCAATCCGCAAAACCTCACTAATCATCCCAATACTGACGCGTCTCCCGCATGGTCTCCTGACGGTAAACGCATTGCCTTTTCCTCTAATAGGGAGGTGAACTTTGAAATCTACGTGATGGATGCCGATGGGAGGAATCCGCAAAAACTCACTAACAATCATGGTGATGACTGGTATCCCTCATGGTCTCCTGATGGCAAACGCATTGCCTTTTCCTCTGATAGAGATATACATTTTATAGGCGAAGATGGAATCACTTCTGAAATCTATGTGATGGACACCGATGGGGGGAATCCGCAAAGACTCACTGAAAACCGCAAGAATGACGAGTCACCCGCATGGTCACCCGATGGCACACGCATTGTCTTCTCATCCGATAGGAAGGGGGACTGGGTAAATTATCAAATCTATGTGATGGACGCCGATGGGGGGAATCTACAAAGACTCACTGAAAACCGCGATAATGACGGGGCTCCCTCATGGTCTCCTGACGGCAAACGCATTGCCTTTTCGTCCTATGGGGATAACCACCTAGGGGAAATCTACATGATGGATGCCGATGGGGGGAATCCGCAAAAACTTACCAATCATCCGAGGAATGATGGTGCTCCTGCATGGTTTTTTCCTGCTTTTGCCGTTGCCCCCGCGGGCAAAAAGTTTACCATGTGGGGACGGCTTAAACGGGTTGACCGATAATATCAATTATCAGATGTTTTTCGTCTGCATTGGGGCGGCTTTTGAAAATAAACACCGTGTAGATCCGTTTTTTTCAATTCTACTCCTTGAATCTGATGTTCTTTGAGGTAATCTGTTACCGCCTCCCGGCATCCGGGCCATCTCCAATAATCATCCAAAACCACAAACCCGCCTTCAACTACTTTATCATAAAAAGTCTCTAAAACTATCTTGACCGACGCATACCAATCGGCGTCAATATGCAAAATGGCGATAGTTTGAAGGTCCGCTGTCTGCAATGTTTCATCAAACCATCCGGGGATAATGTTGACATGCTGTAACGAGAGTCGAAATCGCCGGAAAATTTGCTTAACCTTCTCCGGCTCACCTTGACACCACCCCTGGAAATAGGTCTCTCTTGCTTGTTTTCCGTCTTTGTTGCTTGGCGGCGGCAGTCCACGAAACGAATCAAAGAGCCACAACTTCCTGACTTTGCCGGAGGTTGCGTCGTCTCGGTCCGCTACCCCCATCATGGCAGCAGATCCGCCATTCCACACCCCACACTCGACTATATCTCCGGGTAAATTCAACTTGTTTGTCCTTTGTACCAAGCGATAGAGATTTATCAGTCGTTTCACCGACACCTTTGTATATCTGGGGATCAGCTGCAGGATGAGCCCAGCGAACTTTAAGGACTTTGGTCGGGGGTTGCTGATGAGAAACCACAGTAAGTCAAGCAATGCCTTCCCTGAGAGCAAGATTCGACCGGCTAAAAAATCTGTAGATGTGAGTTTAATCAGATTCATCGTAGGTTTTTAGGTATTTGAGGGGTGCTCATAATTATTGTCTGAATCAGGATTTACAGGCTTCTTAGTCCCGATGCTTCATCGGGGATTAAAGGATTTTCAGGATAGAACACGGAACGTCAAACGTGATAAGGGTTGGGTGCATTTAGCCCCAGTTGCTTTGAATCCCGATTTATCGGGGAGGGGCGACATGTCTATAGCCGGGCGATAAGGCCCCCCTTCCAAGCCCCAGAGGGGCGACATGTGCCATCTGTCTGAATCGCTAATGAGACCGATGGCGTATACATTGAGGCGAGGCAGCCTCTCCCACTGTGGGTCTAGGCTGCGGAAATCCTTCTCCTGATACGTGTGCCCTTTTGGGGCATCGTAGGGAACGCAGATCTGCGTTCCCTACATTTACCTAGTGCCTCCTCAACGACCCTAACATTAGTTCAGGAGTTGAGGAGTATCCTGCAAATCCTTAAATCCTGAAAATCCTGATTCAGACACGAATCCGCGTAATCCGCGTTATCTGGTTAATCTGCGATTCGGATTTAGGCTATTTTAACTCCCTATTCAACCTATCGTGGTATCCTATAAATCCAGACATAGTCAATGCCGTTGAGGGTTATCACATGTTCTAACTGTCCGTTGAGCGTTCCCGTTTGCGGCACCCATCCCGCTTGGGATTCGCGGATATGGACCACCTCATAATCTGGGATGACCGCTTCACCTGTGTCGGACCAGGGCGACTGTCCGATAAAGTATTGATAAAAGAATTGACCACTTTGCGGAAAGGTTTGAACCCGTAGCTCCTGTGCATTTGGCTTCCCATTTAGGTATTTCGCTGCGAGATCGTACCCCGCGCCTGCACCAACTGTGATAATTTTTCTGATATCAGTGAGTTTGAAGCAGAGGTTGTAGTAGGTGCCGTAGTAGGGGTGAAGCCGGAGGACTGGCATGATTTGGATTAGGAAGAGACAGAGGATGGTCACGATAGAAAAGGTAAGTTTTTGGGCGTTTGCTTCGGTCCCAAAACGGGAGTCGATATAGGAGTAACTCCATTTGAGAAATTCAAAGAAACCGATAGCGGCAAGTATCTCCAGCATTGGGAAAGCGGGTAGCAGATACCGACTAAACTTTTTGCTTGTCAGCGAGAGACAGAGAGTGAACAGTAAAACAACCGCTACCAGCCCGATTGCTATCCGAAACTGTCGTGCATACCCTTCCTCATGGCGTTTCCTCCATAGCAAAAGGCACCCACCGAATGCTAAGGGAAGCGTTAACGGCGTGGTTTCTGTACAGAGCACCAACGGGTAGAAGAGCCAGCCGGGATCATATAACACCTGTCCCAGGAAGAAGTGTTCGACGTTATGCGGCGTGGTAATCGCCCACGCAACGCCATCGAACACCCTGGATATGGTTCGGACCATAAAGCCGGATACCACCCCTATCACCACAACCGATGCCAAATATAGGGTGAGTCGTTGATGTGCCCCCTTCTGTAACTCCCGATACGCAAACAGCGTGACACCTAACAGACACACCCCAAATATCAGAAAGATGGGATTCCAAAAGAGAGGCCACAGCGCGAAAACGGTGAGTAACGTGCAACTCAGGAAACAGAGGCCCGCTCCAAACCCTCGGAGAAAGAACTGCCGCCACGTCTCCTCTCGATTCCGAAACAGGACAAAGCAGATAGGCACCCACAAAAGAAGAATAAGGGCATTGCTTTTGGTAAGACAGGCTAAACCGAATGCAATTCCAGAACCGATGAGGTAACGGCGTTTTTGGGGTGCACCACAATAGAGTAAGAGAAACAGGACTGCCAACAGGACAAAAATCGCCGCCAGCGCATCGGTGTGGACGCGACGGGATTGGGCTAAAAAGAGCGGAGAGAAAGATAGAAACGTAGCACCGATGACCGCAACCCAACGTCCAAGCAATCGATACAGCAGCATCGCTGCGACACCAATTCCACTTAACAGGGCGATGCCGATGAACCAGCGAGCTAAGGCCAAGCCTTGAACGCTCACATGTGGTTCGGTAAAAAAGGTCCGCAGGGCAGCGAGCCACATGGTTATGACACCGGGATGGAAGGTGACGAGGGTTTCTGGAAAGGCACCCATCTCGACTGCGACCATAAACACTGTACTATGATACAGCCACCCACCTTCATCAGAGGTCCAGTGGGCACCCAAAGAGAACAGCCGAGGCACACTCGCAGCTACAAATAGGCACACACCAAAAAAGAGTGAGGAAGTTTTCAGGGGAAGTGGTTTCATTGCGAGGAGGATTGTGCAACAGTAGGGGCTAGATCGGGTTGTTTTTCTCGTTAACTCATGTTAAGAAATGGTGCAAGATAAACCGAGTTTTTTCGGCAAAACTCGGTTTATCTTCGCGCTCTGCACTTTCTTTTGACATAAGCCTTCTCGTTTAAGAATTTGTTGTATCTGTTTCGCCAATATCCGTTTCATACCTTCTTCATATGGGAGTGGCAGGAGCAATGCAATCACTTCTTTACAGGGAGGAATGCTCATTTAAGGTCATTCACGGATATTCTACTTAGGACCAAACAGCCAGCGAAGTAAATAGATCGTTATGCTAAAAGCCTGTGGCGCGACTTCTAGCATAACGAAGATGCCTGAGTTTAATCATTTGTCATCCATTTCCAAGTGCAGCACCATTCTTCACCCTCCTCAGGCGCGTGGAGATCATTTTTGTGTTCAATGGGATCATTTCTTGAACAGTCATAATGAGCGTGCCCCGGCCCAGGTGGGTCTGCCTCTGCGTCATAGGTAAAACATGTAATCATTGACACAGCTAACAGGCTTAGTCCAAAAATGACAACCATTCCGAGGGTCAATGCTTTCCGTAACATTATGGGTAACTCCTTTCGGATTTGCAGAAGCAGTTGACTTCTGCTGTTAGAGTTAGAACCTTCTAAATCTTCCAAGTTCGGGACAGAAATGAACAAATTTTACAGTTCACGGATTCACCTGCCCCGTTGCGATTATAAAATACCAGCTAATAAATAGAAAATCCAGTCACCTTTTGGGGCGTAGTGCCATATTATGTCAGTACGCCTTGAAATTGGTTGCGAATTGAAGGGGAATAGTTTGTCTACCTTGAGTTAATAGAGGGGTGTGCATAATTATTGTCTGAATCACAGATTAAGTAGATGACGCAGAAAACACGGATAACCAAACAAAACAGCCACCGAGCTGTCGCACCTTCATCAAACCAAATACGGAAAAAAACCAATGACCTGACGGATATCTTCGGTCCAGTTGCTCTGAATCCCGATTTATCGGGGATGTATCGGGATGTCTACGAGTAAATTTCCATAATTGACTGTCAAAGGATTATGTTACTTTGAATCCCGCCCGTTCCGTTCCACGAATCCCGCCGAGTCGGGACCTGCTCTCGGCTTGTCGGAGTCCCGATTTATCGGGGATTTATCGGGGCAGTCAGAAATAGGGGTAACGATTTGCACAATCAAAGTGCGTAAGTCTTAACTTGGATAGCGGTTCAACGGTGAGGATTACTAATCAGATCGATGCCGTTCCACGGTGAGTTGGCTCATGTTTTGAACTAGATCGATTATGTCGGTGAGGTGATCATCGAATTGGATTTTCAGCGGCGAGAATGTATATTGAAAGTGGGGTGCCAAGGAGATTATCGCAAAATCTTCCTGTAGGATAGACAGCACACGTCTCCCAATCCTCCGCCTTGTCGCTGTGTTCTCTGTTTGGTTGAGTTGAGAGAGCATCTCATCAACTTGGGGGTTGGCGTAGCCAAAAAAGTTATCTATCCCATCAGAACGGAAGAATTGCGACAGACGACTGTGCCCAACCCCAAAAAAGATGTTAGTTAAAAAGGCCTCTGTATCTTCCCGCATCTCTATAGAATTTACCACGGAAGCACCTGTTGACTTCCCAATCAGTTGAGCCAAATGGCGAAACACGCCATCCGTGCAGGCGATTTGAAGGTCAAAGGGCAGGCGAGGCGATTGTGAACGCTCCCCTCTTTCATCAACCTGTTCCATCCGAAGATAGAGGTTGATTGCCCGGTAGTCGATTGCTTCTTTAAGGAGCCTACAGTTCCTTTCATCTGATAGAGGTCCGTGATGACGGTTGAGAAATAGGACGTAGTAGTTGTCCTGAAAAAAGGGCCACTGTTGACGGGGCACTGTTGTTGGAGATTCGTAGAAGGACCGCAGCGCATGGGGAGAGACAAAAAGCAGGTCTAGCGCGCCACTCTCTAACGCCTTAATCGCGTTAGGTGAGCGTGTAAAACGTCTTAGGGTCAACCAATCAATAGGATAATCCCCACCGCGATAGTAGTCCGGGTTTTGCGTGAAGCGGAAGGTCGTGGATTTGGGGCGAAAGGACTTCAATTGATAGGGTCCAGAAGTTACGCGGTAGGGCTGGGGTGAATGAGAAGGATGGACGAAGATCCCACTCAGATGAAGGGGAAAGAGTGCCTCTTCCTGAGAAAGTTGAACCCGAAGTTGGGTCTTACCATCCGGTTTAATCTCTGTTATAATCGGTGCGATGCGACTCTTGGAAAACGCTGCAATAATCTCTTCAAACGTAATCGGCTTTCCATCACTCCAGCGAAGATCCTTTCTCAAAGTCAGCTGCCACTCCGAATATCCTTTCACCGCCTCGCAATCGACTACAAGTCGTCCTTCGATCTTGCCGTTTCGGTGGTACACGAGGAGCGGGTCATAGCATAGGTTCTGGAGCCAAAAGTTTAGTGCCGGGTGCAATTTGGCTGAAGGGTCCGTTTCTGTTGGAATCAACTCTCCGATATCGAGCCGGCCAACAGGTGCCCCCTCGTCGGGGTGTGCGGTGCGAAGGCAACCGGTGTAGGAGATTCCCATCAGTTTTTGAAGCTGTTGGGCAATAGCCTTCTGATCTGGATCTCGTGAATTCAGGAGTGACAGTATCAACTGGATTTGCTCCGGTTGCAAATAGGAATCAGCCAACTGGTGTTTGAGAAGATTTACCTCTTTTCTGCAGCGGAGGACCTGTCGCGGTGAAAGTCCAATCCCTTCGGCAATTTCTTCATCGCCGGCTTGGGGGTGTTCCTTTTGATAGGCAATCAGTTTGAGGAGAGTATTGGCTTTGGCCATTTATGGTGAATTCAAAAAATAAAGGGACACTTTCGTCCCTCGGTTTCGATCCCCCCGATAAATCGGGGTAAACTTATTATCGGGGCCGGTAGGTGCGGTTTCCAACCGCACCGGTTTGGGGTGTCTCGTTAATTCTAAGATCTACTATATATCGGTTCAGAGGAATTTTCATATTAATAACGCAAGTTGCTAGTTGCCAAACCTGCTCGGCTTGGATAGCCATATCCAAGTCTTGGACTCTCGGAACGGAGCCATTTAGGGAAGCGTTTGCAGTCCGTAGGTTGGGTTGAACGGTTAATCGTCAATCGCTATCAAGTCCAATAGAGCCACAGTCGTCCAACAACACCTGCTTATAGACAGATAGAGTGAAACCCAACTCCGTTTGTCATCGGGACGCTTGCTTTTCAAAAAGCAGTTTCGTAAAAGTGGTCTTTTGTACCACGATCTGTTAGATTGTGATCCGAGCCCGCAAACTAACAGTTCGCGCTACATTTATCTGACAATCTACTAGCAATCTAGGTTATTGAACCTCGACGGAGCCCAGCAACTTGGATTATTACGCATGGGTAAACCGGGACAGATCATTTATAAATGCCTACTCATCATCCTCAGTTTCCCAAATAATGTCGCTCGCAGCAGCATAAGTCCCGTAACTACAGCACATGAGGGGAAGCCAATTAAAATCCCTGGCTTCTGTCGTGTCTTCCGTATCTTCCTCGGGCGCAAAGAGATCCTTTGGTAGGTTGGTTTCTGCGGCATGAATCGTTTTACACGCCATCGTTTTCCTCCTTATAGCTAGGTTCTGTTGACATTTTACGGTCCGTAGGTTGAATTGAATGGTTAAACATGAATCCCTATCAAGTACAAAGGAGGCTTTTGTACCACAATCTGTATGAGTTTTAAGAAATTAAACGGGTAATTCTATATTTCCCCCAGACCCGGTAGGTGCGGTTTTCAACCGCACTGGACATCGCTCGGAAATTACCCAATTAATAAATTAATCTTCATTTAGATTGTGATCCGAGCCCGCAAACTAACAGTTTGCGTTACATTTGTCAGATTATCCAATGATTACAACGTTTGCCGAATCAGCAGCCTCTAAATGTCAACACGCCCTAGAAAGTAGTGTTATGAAGATAAAGTCCTTCAATTTTAACAGAAAACCGGCGATTTTTCAATGCCTACTTACCAAATCGACAGCAGATACATCAACGCTGTTACTTTTTCTTCCTAACCTCTACCAGCATTGATACACTAAATATATCAACATCAGCACCGGAAGAATCTTTGGAATCCTGATGGAGATTGGCAGTTAGTAGATACTTACCCGAAGCCCGAAAGATTAATTTACATTCACCGTCGGCGTTGGTAACTGTTACCAGCGGTCTGTTAGGTCCGCTGTCCATCTCCGAATAAGCCCGGATCTGTTGGCCCGAAACTGATTGACCTCTGGACAGTAAGCGAACTACGAATGGCTTTCGGACAAAGATCTGATTTGGATGTGTTACCGGCACGATTTCTAAAAGTGTGCCGGTAGCTTCCAGAACACCTTGCGTGTATTCCTTCACTGTCACGAAAGTGGTGGTCTGAGACCAGTGATGTCTTGACTGGATAATCTTTGGGTCGGATAGCTGGTCTTTCGATTTGCTAACCCACCCCCTCTTGCCGTCTACCTCAATCTCCGCCGCATATCGGGATGGGCTATCTGTTTGAATTCGATAGGTGCCCGGCTCTGTCAACTCTATCTCCCCGACAGTTCTCGTCTGACCAACAAAAATAGATGATGGTCGTCCCATGCGCCATCCTTGCGGATGGATAATCCAAAAAAGGATTCCTGACCCATGTCCAGAGACAAACCGTCGATCGCCCGATGTGTGCTCTATACCCAACCATGGGGATTCATCGTTTGTATAGAAAAAGTTGGGCAATATCCACTCCTGATGCCCCAAGACCGGTGTAATCACCGCAGTAAAAAAAGTTACAACAAAAACACAGGTTACTACCTGTTTTAACATGGTTATCCTCCTATGTAGTTCATTCTTCTATGAAAGTTGAGAATCGCGTTATTTTATACAACAAAATAAATATTCTTGCACTTAACCTCAACCATTTTTTCAGGGCGTACTGACATATTACGTCAGTACGTCATAAATATGGTTGGCATTTTGAGGGGATTGGTTGATATATTTTATAAAGTTAATTTTTAGATTCACAACGGCTTGAGACTCATACGGTATTGATAACTGACGTGCGGTTTCAATCATTCCTTCAAAAACATGGGTTAAATCGTCTCATTTCCCCACTACTAGGGCTTGGAGTTTCGGGAATTTTGGTCATCTATCTGGCACGGCAGATTGACTACCCCCATTTTCTCCGCCTTGCCAGAAACGTTCCGCTCTGGTTTTTCTTTGGACTGTTTGCTCTGTTCCTTCTGTTAAACGTCTTCCGTGCTTTGCGTTTCCGTATGCTTTTGGACCGGAAGGAGCTGCCATTGGAGGTACTGTTCCCAATTACGTTGTGTCACAACTTTTTTGTGCGCACACTGCCACTGATGGTCGGTGAGTTTTCCTATATTGCCCTGCTGCGCCGACACCTGAAAATCCCCGTAAGCGAGGGAGTCCGCAGCCTTTTTGAGGCACGTTTATTTGACCTGCAATTTGTTATCGTGGGTGGCACCTTGGGTCTATTGACATTGGGACGCGAACCTACAGGTTATCTGTTGATCATTTTAGCCCTCGCTGGGGGCTTGATTATAGTGAATCGTGTTCTTTTTACCCTGCTCCCCAAAGGTATAGAACGAATCTGGGCATTTATCGTCCGGATATATCCTTGGCATCATACGGCTTTATTGGACTCTGTCGGTCAAAAATTAGGAGAAGTCTCGCTTCAACTTGACCGGTTTCGCTGTCTACGGCTGCTATTGAAAGCCCTCACCTTTTCGCTCTGTACCTATGGGATTAACGTGAGCTGTCATCTGCTGCTTTTATCAACGCTAAATGTCAATCAAAGGCTAAGTGTGTTGTTGGTTGTCATTTCAATCGTTATGATTGCTGCATGGTTTCCATTTTCATTGAGCGGCTTTGGGGTCATAGAGGGGAGTTGGGCGGCGAGTTTGGTCATGTTTGCCGATATGGAGGTAGGGGCGGCACTCTCAGTTGGACTGTTCATACACTGTTGTCAGGTGCTTATGACCGCTCTATTGGGGTTATTGGGGTTCGTCCTATTGACCCCCCAAGTTAGGAAGCGTCTGATACCTGCTTGTAACCAGACCCAGAAGCGGGTGTCCACCTCCTAGGTATTGGGTGGGTTGTCATCGAATTAAGAGGTGTGCATAAATCGATTTCAATGTGCATCAGGAGAAGGATCTGCTTCCCACAGTGGGAGAGGCTTCCTAGCCTCGATTCGCAGTGCTCGCTTATCGGGAGAGGGATCTCCCTCTCACAGTAGATGCGGGGTGTGCTACGTTTCTAATGGGCATTTCCAGCTAACTCCTTATCCTGAAAATCCTTAAATCCTGCCTGTCCCGCCTGTCCCGATTTATCGGGGATTTATCGGGGAAAATCCGCGATTCAGACAATAAAGATGCACGACTCTCAAATATACAAACCCGTGTCAGCGAAACACCAGAAAAAGATTTCGGTTGTGATAACTGTCTATAACGAACAAGACAACGTTATGCCGCTTGCTAACGCACTTGATGCGGTGCTTGAGCTCCAACCCTACGATTACGAAATCATCTTTGTCGATGACGGAAGCGTTGACAACACATACAAAATCCTACGACGTGCTCAGAAAAAGGTTTGCAACTTAACGATTATCCGGTTCAAAAAAAACTTAGGTCAGACACCCGCTTTTTCTGCCGGCTTCTCCTACGCCACTGGGGACTATATCATCAGCATGGACGGTGACTTACAAAACGATCCCCAAGATATTCCCAAACTGCTCGAAGCGATTGAGGGGAAATACGATGCTATCTGTGGCTGGCGCAAACACCGCCAAGACTCTGCAACCAAACGGTTCGTTTCGAGAGCGTTCAACCTCATCCGCTATCTTATCTTCAGGGACCCAGTCCACGACACAAGTTGCTCCCTCAAGATATTCCGATCGGAGGCGGTCAAATCACTGTTACCGTTACGGTCAAAGATGCACGGCTGCCTCACTTCGATGCTTTATTTGCAGGGTTACAAAGTTGGAGAAATAGTTGTCAATCACCGCCCCCGAATTCACGGCGAAACAAAGTACCGAAACCCGTTACGGATTTTCCGTATTTTTTGGATGCTACTCTATGTTCGATTCTGGTGGTATTACACCCATCAACCACAAAAGGGCAATACCCTTGATCGTTCGCAAATTCGTGAGATTGTGAAACCGTAACCCTGTGCGACAGATTTCTCTCTTTTTTTATCTGCGACAATCAGCGAAATCTGCGTCCCTATCTGCTCTTAGAACTGAAGTGCCTAAGTCCTACCGGTATAAGGAGAACTTATGATTATTTCGCGCACACCAATACGAATCAGTTTTGTTGGGGGCGGCACCGACATCGCCAACTTTTACCGGCGATATGGGGGAGAGGTCATCAGCACCGCTATCGACAAATACATCTCTGTCTGCATCACGAAGGGACAAAACTCTCAAATTGCTATCAACACCCCAGACCATCAAGAAACGGTTTCCGACCCTGCCCACATTCAACACCCTCTGATTCGAGAGGCGGTGCGAAAAACAGGTGTTACTGGTGGCATATCCATCACGGTCACCTCTGATGTGCCCTCGCGTGGTTGTGGATTGGGATCGTCAAGCGCATTAACCGTCGGACTCCTCAATGCGCTGCACGCCTATCAGGGAATCGAAATGCCCACAGAAACCCTCGCGCAGCAAGCGTGTGAGATTGAGATAGACCGTTTGAAACAGCCTATCGGCAAGCAGGATCAGTATATTGCAAGTTATGGCGGGTTGAGACGGATTCAGTTTAACAAAGATGAGAGTGTCCATACGCAAGCCATTCCACTAACCCCCGAAACGATAGCGCGTTTGGAAGAAAACTTCACCCTATTCTACACCGGGATTCAAAGACGCGCCGAGACTATCCTGCACGAACAGAAACGTTCTGCGAGTCCCCAGACGCTGCTGCAAATGAGGGAGCTCGTGCCAGCGTTTTATGATGTCCTTGTAAAGGGCAACCGCGGGTTTCTTAATCCCGATCTATCGGGGGGCTGCCTTGATGAGGTTGGACATCTGTTACACCGTGCTTGGGCGTTGAAACGTTCCCTTTGTGATAGCATTTCAAACCCGATGTTGGATACTATCTATGAAAGCGCTATCGCTGCGGGTGCACTGGGCGGCAAGATTCTGGGAGCAGGGGGTGGCGGATACTTTCTGTTTTATGTTCCCAAAGAAAAACAGGGGGCTGTAACAACCGCCCTTTCTGATTTGGGGCTTTTGCCGTTAACGTTCCATTTTGAACCCAAAGGCAGTCAGCTCATCGGAGGTAGGAATTTTGATGAAAATCATTTAATGACTGCAATCTTGCCAGTCTTTTTCAGATCCTGAAATTCCATCACATAGATATAAATCCCGCTCGTTACCTCTGTCGCCATACGATTGAGCAGCAACCATTCGATACGACCAGCATCAGAAGTAGTGACTGTCAATCTGTCAAGACGTTCTCCATTCGTATTATAAACCTCAATCGTTGTGCCAATGGGAAGGCGGTCAAACATGACAGCACTCTTGTGAAATTGGTTGGGTCGAATCGGATTGGGGTATACTCTCGCCTTTGAAAAATCCTGAAAGTTGTCAACACCAGCTTCGAGCGGCACATCAAATGTCTGCGTTGCCTCCAGCAGGTTTATCGGATTTCGATCGGTATCTCGCACGTCCGAAACGGTGATTTCATAGGTGCGCCCGGGAACCAGATCTGCTGCCCGGAAGGTGAGGATGGCTCGCGTTCCCATCCGGTCTCGAATTACGGAAATAGGATTTGTACCAGACAACTGCTTCGGTTCTCTTAATAGATAGAGGCGTGGATTGCCTATGGAAGATCCCATCTGTTTGTCATAAGTAACGGCGACCTGGTTGTCTTGGATATACTTCGCTGCAATCAATTCGGGCGGGGTGCGAGGCGTGACGGAAACCGGCTTGGACTGAGCGGATTCGAGCCCTGCTTCATTCTTTGCAGAGACGGTGTACCAATAGGTTACATCCTTGGTCACTTTCCGGTCAAGGTAGCCCACAAAATCTATATCCTCCGCAATTGCTTCAAAGCGGGTGGATGCCTTATCTGGATCCCCAACTGCTCGATAGACAGTATAAGATACCGCTTGTTCTGGTGTTTCCCAGTCAATGCGAACCGCACGCGCACTGAGCGGCGTAGCAGATAGCCCATACGGCTGAATGTCCACAACGCTATTTGGATCACTCGCATGAACGTGCGTGAATATAAGCAGGTTCACCTCATTGTTAAGGTAAAGTTCACTAAAGTTGTCCCGATTCAGATCGGCGAGAAATAAGCGCGGCGTTTCCCAAGCCTCGTGATACCAGATTGGATCAAGGTTTGATGAGAGGTGATCGCCATTCATGTTGCTCTGAATCCCGATGAAATCGGGACCGCCACTCCATTTGAACACATAAACGCTTGGATTCGCAAGTATGACCAGTTCATTTTCCAAGTCGCCGTCAACATCACCGATTGCGAGACTATTCCCCTTCAGGTTGGCTGGTGTGATCGCCTGCGCCCATATTGATTGGTAGCGCGAGGCACCACTTGCCCGGGTTGGGGGATTGGTGCCTACCGGTGGAAAAGCGGTAAATACCTGATATTCCCAACGCGGCCGCATCGAAGGCAAATAGTCCTCCTTTACCGTTCCGCCGACGACGAAGTCGGGAATGCCATCTCCAGTGAGGTCGCCCACTGCCAGTTGATAGGCGTTCTTGATATCAAGTTTCATCCGCCATTTTTCAACTAACAGGTCATTTCCGACAGATTCGTAGATAAAGAGTTCGCCCTCACTATCCGCCGCCATTAACTCCAATACACCGTTCGCATCGAAATCGCCGACTGCGAATTGTTCGCCGAAAACATTGGAGCCTTCTGTCTCATTCTTGATGACAAGTATTTCATCGTAGCTATCGTTTCCACGGTTTTCAAAGATACGGATATTGTCGTTAAAATTGTCTGCGCCGACAATCTCTTTCCTGCCATCGTTGTCCAGATCAACAATCTGTCCCGATGAGAGAAAAGTGGTTTCCCAGATGATTTTTTCCGGATAGCCATCTTGTGTCACACTTTCGAGGAGGAAAAGCTTCTCTCGCGTACCGGATAAAATCTCTAACAACCCATCTCCATCGGTATCATCAACCGCAAAAGGTTTAGCATTAGTGCTACTAGTATGTTGGAGTTGATAGATGCCAGCACGAGTCCGTTCATAGACTTCGATCCCTGAAGCGGCGGCATCGGTGATTGGAAGTCCGACAATTTCGATCATGCCGTCCCGATCAAAATCCGCAGTGATGCTGCCTAGGTGCATTGGAGGAAGTGTGGTCGCTGTCTCAACAAATCCGTTTGGTGGGATAGATTTGTCGATAACCTCTGCACGATAGAATTTTCCGCCGTTATTGTCGAGCGTCTCTAACCCCACATCGTTACGAGAGGTAATGAATAAATCGTAACTTCCTGTATCCAGTGAGAGCGTGAAGAAATGTTCTCGGCTTGCGGAGTTTTCCTCGATCGGTCTAAACGGGGCAGTCGCTTCGCGGGCACGTTGGCTCAATGTATTGATTGTGAAGTCATCTGTTGACCAGCTGACGATGGTAGCATAGTTGTCCTTTGTAATCTGATTCAGCACTTTTACATTCTGCACTTGAGGTGGCGTTCGGTCTACCGAAACGACAACCTCATCACGCAGCACTTTTCCGTCCACGCCATTGACCTCAAGACGAATGGTGTAAATGCCTTCTGCTATGGAGGAAGTTTCCCAAACGAGCAGCGTTTCATTTATCTTCTGCTGTTGAGAAGGCGCATCAATGGGTTGAAACGCTGTGGGGACAACCGATGGTCCATATAGCAGCTGCCAAGTATCAAATTTGAATCCGCCAGCGGTGCCAACAATCTCGATCCGGTTTGAGCCGCCACTGTGGGCTTCTGGCAAAAGAATGTGAGCTTTTGGGGAACCGCTCGCCATCAAAGCGCGTGCGGCATTCAGATTGCCCGCCCCAACGAGTTCGGGGCTCTCTGTAATCGGGTCGGTGGTCGAAAGTAGAATCTGCCGGACCTCCTGATGCGTCAGACTTGGACGTTTCGATATAATTAAGGCGGCAACCCCGGATACATGCGCTGTTGCCATTGATGTACCAGAGAGGGGACGGTATCGATTATTGATATGTGTACTTAAAATCACATTGCCCGGTGCACCGATGTCGATAGAGGCACCAAAGTTGGATTGGTAAAACTTCTGTTTGTGTTGTTCAGTAGCGGCAACGGAGATCACCTTGCGATAACCAGCGGGAAAAATGGATGCCCCTTCAGACTCATTTCCCGATGCGGCAACCATCAGGACTCCCCGTGCGTAGGCGTAATCCACAGCGTCGCGAAGCACAAAGGAACGCTCACGTCCGCCCCAACTCATATTGATAACCCGTGCGCCGTTGTCCACAGCATAAACAATTGCGGCTGCGGAACGGTCATCCCGTATCCCCTCCACGCCAGCACCTCGAATCGGCATCAACGTGCAATTCCACGCAATGCCGGCAATACCAACATCGTTGTCTACCACCGCCCCAATTATTCCTGTAACATGCGTCCCGTGCCCCGATTCATCTATTGGATCATTGTCGCCATTTTGCGACGTTCCACCCCCATCGCGACTTGGTGGCTCTGAAAAATCCCAGCCGCGCACATCGTCAATGTACCCGTTATTGTCATCGTCAATTCCGTTGTCGGGGATCTCACCAGCATTGACCCAAGTCTGTGGTGCCAGATCCTCGTGGGTATAATCAAATCCTGTGTCCACAACTGCGATGATGACTTCCGGATCGCCCTTCTCAATTGCCCACGCCCCCGGCATATCGATAAGCGATAGATTCCACTGTTCTTCAAAGCGTGGATCGTTAGGGATAATTTCGGCTGCCTGTGTTTGGCGAATGTAGTTGAATTCGATCGCCTCAATCAGCGGGTGTGCGGCGTAATCCGCTTTAACAGTATGTAGATCAATAGGGACCTGAAAACGCAGGAGATAGGTGCGTTTAAGATTTGGATTGGCACCCGGGTGAGCAATGTGCGGAAAGAGCGGATAGACTGACCGAACCCCCATCTGATTGTACAGTTTCTGTAACGGTGACTTGGCGTGAAGTCGCTCCCACTCGGCTTGTGCTTTGGGTGTCACGCGAATCAGTAGTTCTCCCGGTGTGAATTGGGAATTGTCCGCTATTGGAAGTGCAAACACGCTCTGAGCACCAATAGTTGTTGACAGGGAAAGGATTAATGATGTCAGAAGTAGGATAAGGACTGACGCTAGAGGGAGTGAGGGAGCGAGGGAGCGAGGGAGCGAGAAATTATTTAGATCTATTCGGTTGCAGTAACCATTGATCAGGATTATTCTCCATCGTGACAAGTTTGCCGATGACATTACTGTATAGTAGGAAAAGTTCACTACCAACCTCCTTTGTAAGGTATTCGCATTCAACAGTAGTTTCTAACCAAGACTGAGTTTCCCGCGCCTCACTCTCAGCCATATGTATAGTGAATTCTAAAAATAAGTGGACACTTTTGCCCCCGGTAGGTGCGGTTTCCAACCGCACCGGTTTGGAGTGCCTCATTAATTCTAAGGTCCACTATAGTTTATTGATGAAGTCCGCGCGGTAGAGCCTTCTTCCCCACGCTTCGGTGATTTGAGCACAGACAGATCGCGACGATCGACGAATTTGATCGGTCAAGCTATACATTTCCTCCTTGGGAAAATGACAACTTAACCTAAAAATTCGCTGTCTTCCTTCCCTAGCAAGTTTATAGACATCAAGTTCCCAATAGTTTACCACCATTCTCAATCCTCCTCGCCCCCTCGCTCCCCCACCTCCTCGCCTCCCCGCTCCCCCACCTCCTCGCCTCCCCGCTCCCTCGCTCCCCCACCTCCTCGCCCCCTCGCCTCCTCACCTCCTCTGAAATCGAGATTTACATCCACTGAGCCTAGTGTTATAATTTAACATATCATCATAGAATTGACAAAGGGAGATAGATCTATTATGGAACTTTACGAAGCAGTGAGTCCTCTTGATTTCAGATATTACGGGGGCAGTGAAGCGGTTATGAAGAAATTACTGCCCTACGTCTCGGAAGCCGCTTACGTCAAATATCAAGCCAAAGTCGAGGCTGCATTGGTGCGGACGCTTGCAAAGTACGGCATCTGCTCACATGAGATTGCAGATGAAGTTGAACGGGCATCGGAAGAGGTAACAGCGGCAGAGGTTTACGAAGAACAGTCGCGCATTCGACACAATATCCGTTCACTTGTAAATGTGATTCGACGGAAGATTTCTCCTGAAGCGCGTCCGTATGTTCACCTATTCGCAACGTCCGCAGACATCCTTGATACCGCAACGGCGTTACGCTTCAAAGATCTTACGCAAAAGGTAATTCTTCCAGATCTCATAGAACTTGAGAATAGGTTCATAGACCTCGCACGGGAGCACGCGGAAACGGTGCAAATTGGACGGACTCATGGTCAACATGCAGAACCAATAACCTTTGGCTACGCCATCGCGCTTTATGTCAGTCGGATCGGAAACCGGATTGAGCTGATAGACCGTACAAGCCAAAATCTACGCGGCCAATTTTCGGGCGCAGTGGGAGCGTTCAACGGACTCGCGCTGATAGTAGAGCAGCCGGAGCAGATGGAGGCGGACCTTCTAGCGGAGCTTGGATTGAAACCGTCGGATACACATACTTCGACGCAGTGTGTTGAACCTGAGTTTATCACCGACCTCGCTTACGCGATTACCTCTGCTTACACCATCCTTGCAAATTTCGCAGATGACATCCGCCACCTCTATCGGACGGAAATCGCCGAGATTAGCAAGCAGTATGATCCCCAATTGGTCGGATCCTCCACGATGCCGCACAAGGTTAATCCCGAAACGTTTGAAACGGTGAAGGGGCTCTGGAAAGCGTTTGTGCCGCGCATGACGACAGTATTTATGGACCAGATCTTGGAGCATCAGCGCGATCTTACCAACTCCGCATCAAGCCGTTTCCTGACGGAACTTTTCACCGCGTTTGACTATTCGATTTATCGCTTAATTCGTGCGTTAGGAGAGATGGATGTGAAGGTGGATAACATGCAGCGCAATCTTGAGGCGAGTGCCGGTGATACAGTCGCAGAACCGATCTATCTGTTGATGGCGTATTACGGATTTCCTGACGCTTACGACCACACCCGTAAACTTGTCGCTCAGGTACATCAGACGGGGCAACAGTTGACCGACCTTCTGTGGGCGGATGAGACATTACAACCATTCCTCGAACAACTCACACCCATACAACAGGAGGCACTCCGCGATCCAAAGAAGTACGTCGGGGTATCCGTACAGCGGACGCACGCAACCTGCGACGAATGGGAAAAACGGGTGCAACAAATCTTGGCAACCTGTGGATAGCACACTTTAGAAGGTAAATCCAAACCCAATCTGCGTAGTGGAGGCGTTTCGTCTGCCTAAGTACAATCTACTATATCCAGCCCTTAGATTCAATCTGGGGGTCATGTAAAGACGGACTCCCATTTCGTAGTGATAGAAATATGTCGCGTCGAAATCCGACTGGACTTTAATAGAACCTGTAGCGTCAACAACGATTTTATCCGACGGATAGAGTTTCAAACCTACACCAAGAATGGGCGTTGTGTGCGTTGTCCTAGTCCGGGAATCCGCTTCGTATTTTGCAATACCACCTAGAAACGTAACTGCAACATTACTTTTTTCTAAAGCGGGTCCCCACTGGATCCTCGCGCTCACGTTTGTGTTACCTGGATAGGAAAAGTCCAGTTGTGCACCTAACGTCGGTTGGTATTTTCCCTCACGCAGGTAAGCGAGCCTGAACATTTTACCTCCTTCCCGATCCAGGGGAGAAGTGTTGTAACTCGCAGCACTTACCCATACCCCTTGGTACATGGGATAGGTTGGAGGCCTTAGCGGAGGACCTTCAGGCGAATCTGTTGGTAGGGGGGCGGGAGGATCTCGCGGTTCTACTTTTTCTGGCTCCTCTCCCGGCTTAACTTCCATAGGTTCCGATTCTGCCGGGCTTTCATTTCCGCTGTCATCGGTTGCGGTTTTAGTTGCTACAGGCTCCGATTCTACCTTGCTTTCATCACCTCTATCGTCAGTTGCGGCTTTAATTTCTATCTGCCTTGATTCGGATTCGCTTTTGTTTCCTGTTTCATCAGTCGCAGTCAGATAATACCGGAGGGATCCCGCCTTGCTGCCTGTTATGTCTATGGCGTATATACCCGATCCATCTTCCTCGGTAAGTTTTTGGCTGTTGGTAGGTGAAAAATGAACGCGAACCTCTTTGATAGAGTTACTACCTGTTACTTCTGCTCTGATGGTAATCTGTTGATTGACCGTGAAATTAGCACCTTCGGGTGGCTGTAGGAGATTGATTGTTGGGGGCAGAGCCGCAACGATGGCGATTTGATAATTACGATCTGGAGCTTCCGGCTGCCTGAATGTCAAATAACTCTTATATTCGACCTCAATGTAGTATTCAACCGAATTAACCTCCTTCTGTGAAACCAAACCTGCCTTGTAGATCCACGTTGATAACGCAGATTGCTTATCCCACAAACGCATTTTCTGATTGTTCTGTTCTAATTCATTGCCCTCTTTGTCATAGGTTTTGTAGTGGATCGTAACCTGTCGGGGCCCTTTGGTTGTGATTAGATTTAGCGTAAGTGGGATTATTTCTCCCACAAATGCCATTGAAGGAGGCTCATGCCTCATGATGGGCGGTATCTTAAAATCTATTTCCTTATGGCGATTCGGTTCGATCGTAACAACCCTCCTTTTGGATTCCCCTGCATAAATTCCTTCCACAATGTAATCGCCCGTAAGTAGTCTGCACTTGACGATTCCGGTGCCCAACATTGTCTTACCAATGTTGCCGCCTTTAATCCAGATTTCTGCTTGCGGTAGTAAAGAAATTACGGTCAATTCACCCGTTAAGTTTCTACGCACCTCTTCAAGCAATCCACCAAAAATTGGGTGATTTGCTCCTATCCTTGGAGGTAATTTTTGGTCTGGGTTATGGCGAATTGATTCCTCAAAATGCTCCCGTACTTTGTCCTTACCTTCTCCAGATCCCCATTTTGAGCAGCCCAAGTAAAGGTGGACTTCCGCTCGCTGTTCTGAATCTGTAAGCTCTTGTATGGCTGAACTCAAGACCTCGATGGCTTGATTATATTTTGCCTGTTCATATAACTTAATCCCTTTGTCAAGCATGGCATGACGGGGACGGGGTTTTGGTGGCTCCGGCTCAGGTGAATTAACCTGAGACGCAGCTGGCTCTGATTTGACCCGCGGCGGATCGACCTGAGGCTTGGCTGGTTTCGGCTTAACAGATGATGGATTAACTTGGGGACGGACCGGTTTCGGTTCGACGGAGGGTCGATCCACCTCAGGTTTGGCTGGTTTCGGTTCGATAGGTAATGGATCGGCCTTGGGTTTGGGTGGGCGCGGTTGGACAGGTGTCGGAGTGATTGGTATATTAGCCAGTGTCTTGAGATAATTTATAGGAACAGCAGAATTGAGAATCTGTCCATCACGAAGAATTAAGCGTGAAACGCCTACCACTTCGCCTTTTTCATTGAAGATGGGACCGCCACTGCTCCCCTGAGAGATTGGTGCTGTCATTTGGAAAAGCTTGTCGGTAGAATCGTCACGAATCGCGCTGATAATACCATCCGAGAATAAGACTTCTAGCCCCCGTGGATTGCCTGCGATGTACACTTTATCATCAATCTGAACCGTATCGCTGTCACCAAGAGGAAGTGCAGGGGCATCGATCCCCGCGACTTTTATTATTGCCAAATCGCGCGCTTTATCAACAGCAAGGATTGTTTCAACAAGATATATATCTTCCTTTCCAACTGACTTCGCACTTCCAATCCACATATTGTCGATAACATGATGATTAGTTGCAATATGGCCATCGTGGATAACAAATCCGCTACCCGTCCAACGGTTGCCTTTGGTATCTGTAAAACTCAAGTGTGCCGTAGAATCTAAAGCGATTTCGACAATCTCTTGGGGAGTCGGGGCAGCTTCGACAGTTGTTCCGCAGAATAGTACAAGTGCTTGAACCGTAAAACTCAGTAATAATTTTTGCCTACGTTGCATAAAATCGCATCCTTTCACAGAAGGACACACTCAAATGGCATCATTGGTTCAAAAAATCGTGCGAGATTGATTGGCCATTCTTCCATGCTTCATAGGAAAAGACTTTTTCTTGCTCCTTATAAACCAACTTGATTGTCGTCCCAATCGGGACTTTCAGACTGCCTCGTATCGGGGTGATGTTAGATTTTTCTTGGTTGGGGGTAGGTAATATGGTGAAATCCTGTGCCCGTGGTTCTATAAAATCATCGCCTTGGGGTAGCTTTATAAACACCCTTGCCCACGGAATAGCATTAATGGACACCGCTGTAGGCAGTGATGTAAGGGATGCTTCATCTTGAAATCTTGGGGAGGATTCTCCGTCCCAAGATATTATAAAAATAATTAAACCAGCAATAAAAACTACGCTGACAGTAGCGATAACTATAATCAGTCTAACCATACCTAATTCTCCTGTTCTAATCGCCATTATATCGGGTAATAGGGAAAATCAAAAGGTATATCCAAGCCCAAACTGTATAGTGGAGACGTTTTGATCACCTAAGAACAATTGACCATATCCGGCTCTTAGACTCAATTTATCGGTTATGTAAAAACGGCCTCCCACTTCGTAGTGATAGAGATCCATGGTGTCGGAATCCTGCTGCAGTTGAATTGAACCTGTGGCATCTATTACAATTCTGTCCCGCGGATAGAGTTTCACTCCCCCACCAAAGATAGGTGTAGTATGAGTTGACCGAAGAGAATCCTCGTATGCTGCGATGCCACCCAGCAACGTAAACGTAACCTTGCTTTTTCCTGGAGGGCGTGGACCCCACTGAACCATCGCGCTCATGTTCGTGCGATCCGGGGAAAAGTCCAGTTGTGCACCTAACGTTGATTGGCTTTTGCCCTCACGTAGATAAGCAAGCCTGAACATATAATTCCCATCCCTATCAAATATGAAAGGGGCATCAGTAGAAATACTCGCCCATATTCCCTGATATATTGTAGCAGGTGGAGATGGCGGATCGTCAGGAGGCTCTCTTTGTGGCACCTTTCCCGGTTCTGGTTTGTTTCCATTCCCTTCGCTATCAGTTGGAGTGCTAATTCCTGAGGATTCCGGCTCTGACTCATTTTCGCTTCCAACGTTAGGTGAATCTGGCAGGGATACTGTTGGAGGTTCCTCATCCACGATAGCGATTTGATGATGACGATTTTGATCTCTTGGATGTCTGAACAACCCATAATTCTCATATTCGATCTCAATATAGTATTCAATTGAACCGACATGTTTTTGTGAGGGCAAATCCACCTTGTAGATCCACGTTGATGAGGCCGATTGCTCGGCCCACAAACGCATCTCTTGATTGCTCTGTTCTAATGCGTTGTTGCCTCTGTCGTAGGTTTTATAGTAGATTTTTACCTGTTGGGGGGCTTGGGAACTGATTAGATTCAGAGTAAGTGGGATTATTTCACCAACGGACATTCTTGGAGGAGAATCATGCTCCACAGTAGGTGGTATCCCCAGATCTATTTCCTTATGGCGATTCGGCTCGATTGTAACAGTTCTCCTTTTGGATCCTCCTTCATAAATTCCTTCCACAATGTAGTCGCCCGTAAGTAGTCTGCTGCTGACGATTCCAGTGCCTAACATTTTCCTATCAATGTTGTTTCCTTCGATCCAGATTTCTGTGTGCGGTAGTAGAGAGATTACGGTCAATTCGCCTGTTAATTCTTGGCGCACCTCCTCGATTAACTCAGCAAAAATTGGGTGATCTTTCCCTAACCTTGGAGGTAATTCTTGATCTGGATAGTGGCGAATTGCCTTTTGGAATTGCTCCCTCACTTTGTCATTGCCTTCACCGATTCCCCTCTTTGAACCTCCTAAATAAAGATAGGCTTCTGCTCGATCTTGCGGATCTTCGAGCTCTCGTACGGCTGCGCTTAACGCTATGATTGCCTCTCTGTATCTTGCCTCTTCATAGAACTTAATCCCGTTTTCAAAATTTTCTTGAGGTGTAATTCTTATTTCCAAATGTCTATATTCCGATTTGCCTTCGTTGCCTTCCTCATCAGTTGCGGTCAGATGATACCGGAGGTTTGTCATATTTGCGAATGTGATAGGTACGGTATATATGTCCGAAGAACCTTTTGCAATAAGTTTGTAATTTTCTGGATCGTTAAACGGTGAGGAGATATGGATGTGGACCTCTTTGACAGCGGTATTGTCTGTTACCTCTGCTCTGAAGGTAATTTTTCGATTAGGACCGAATTTCGCATCAGGAGGAGGATATAATAGGGATATTTTTGGCGGTCTCCCATCGACGATAGAGATTTGATGATGACGATTTCGATCTCTTGGATATCTGAACGATAAGCGATTATCATATTCAACTGCAATGTAGTATGCAATCGAGCCGACGTGGTTTTGTGAGGGCAAACTCATCTTGTAAGTCCACGTTGATGACGTGGATTGCTGGTTCGACAAACGCATCTTCTGATTGTTCTGCTCTAATTCGTTGCGGCGTTTGTCGTAGGTTGTGTAGTGGATCGTAACCTGCCGAGGAGCTTTAGAACTGATTAAATCCAACGTAAGTGGGATTGTGTCGCCAACGGATACGCGTGAAGGAGGAGCATGCTTCATGACGGGCGATATCTTAGGAGGTGTGGGAGTGATTGGTATACCCTTTTCTTTAGCCAGTTGCTTGAGATAATTCACAGCGATAGCAAAATTGAGATTCTCAGGAGTAGTAACGGTCAAATCTGGTTGTAGAAAGCTTGGTATCCCACCAAAAACGATACCGATGACTTCACCACTTTCGTTTAGCACGGGACCACCACTGCTTCCCTTAGAAGTCGGAGCTGTCATTTGAAGCAGTTTGCAGGGAGCGTGCCAATCCCAGGAGTTGCCACCGGATAGTGGGAAGGTTGTCAGGTAGGTACCGGGTGGTCGGATGGCACTTATCTCACCACTTGAGAATGTACCTTCCAATCTATGTGGGTTACCCATGACGTAAACTTTATCAGCAACCTGAACCGTATCACTATCACCAAGGGAAAACGCAGGTGCGTCAATCCCTGTGGCTTTTACTATTGCCAAATCACGCTCTTTATCAAAGACAAGGACTTTAACACGGTACTTCTTTGCCTTTCCAAACAACTTTGCGGTTCCAATTGACATATTTTCGATAACGTGATAGTTAGTCGCGATCAGATCATCATGGATGATGAAACCGCTACCCAGCCCAGGGGTGTCCTTGGCATCTTTGGTCTCCAAGAGTACCGTGGAACGTTCAGCGATTTTGGCAATCTCTTGGGGAGTCAGAGTTGGTTTCGGTTCGGTAGATGATAGGTCAACCTGAGGCTTGGTTGGTTTCGGTTTGACGGGAGGAGGATCGACCTTAGGCTTGACGAGTTTTGGCTTGATCGGTGTCGGAAGGGTTGGCATCAGTGACTTGAGATAATTTACCGGAATAGCAAAATTGAGATTCTGTCCATTGCGAAAAGTTGCGAATGAAACTCCTATCACCTCACCTTTTTCATTAAAGACGGGACCGCCGCTACTCCCCTGAGAAATTGGGGCTGTCATTTGGAAGAATATATCAGGATCGCCACGAATCGCACTGATAATGCCATCCGAGAATGAGCCTTCTAGTCCGTGTGGATTGCCCGCAACGTAAACTTTATCACCAATCCGAACCGTATCACTGTCACCAAGGGAAAGTACCGAAGCATCGAGCCCTCCAACTTTTATTACTGCTAAATCGTGCTCTTTGTCAGTTTCAAGGATTGTTTCAACAGGATACACCTCTTCCTTTCCAACCAACTTCGCAAATCCAATCGACATATTATTGACAACGTGATGATTAGTCGCAATATGACCATCGTAGACGACAAATCCACTACCCGTCCAACGGTTACCTTGGGCATCTGTGAAGACCAAATGTACCGTAGAATCTAACGCGATTTCGGCAATCTGTCGGACAGTCAGGGCGGTTGCTACAGTCATTCCATAAAAAAACAACAGTACCCCAATCATGAAACTCAGTAATAGTTTTTGATCGCGTTGCATAAAATTGTATCCTTGTACAGAAGCACACACTCAAATGCCATTATTGATTCAAAAAATCGTACGATATTGTCTTCCCATCTTTCCACTGGTCGTAACGAAAGATTTTTTCTTTGTCGCGATACATTAACTTGATTGTTGTCCCAACCGGGACTTTCAAATCGCCTGGTATCGGAGTAACATTAGATTCTTTTTGGTTGGGTTCAGGGGGTATTGTGAAATCTCGTACTCGTGGCTCCATAAAATAATCGTTTTCAGGTAGTTTTATGAAAACTCGCGCCCACGGTATAGCGTTAATGGAAACCGACACAGTGCCAGTTTCAGGTTGTGTTGGTGGGGCGGGTTGAACTATTTGAGGCTCCCTAGGGCGACGAACTTCCGGGGAATTATCGTCGAGCTCAGTGGTCACCTTATGGCTTGGCTCCGGGTCAGATTGAGGCGGGGGCGGGGGATCCCCGTCCCAAGGTGCTACAAAAATTATCAAACCAGCGATGACAATGGCGATAGCAGTGGCAACAACTATAACCAATCTGTTCATACCTAACTTTCCTTTACTGAGCGAGGTTGGGTGTTATGAAGGAATAGGTAGCGCGTTTAGATAACACCCACTAAGAAAGACTATGACTATCACACATCTTCGCAGCTTAATTTATTTTCCAGTAACTTTGAGGAGCGTTGGTGTTCAAAAATTATAGCACCCTTCGTAAAAAGGTGTCAATTGATTCATACCTATTTTCCGATGGATCGTAATAGCATCTTTTGAGGGAATCATGCTATAATATTTTCAGAACTGATAAACAGCGATAATCAGGAAGATACATTTCAAAAAGGAAAATCTCAAGGAAGGGAAAACAACCATGTCAAACATACTATTTCCCACAACCGTCATCGGCAGCCTGCCCCGATCTGCGTGGGTGCGCGAGTTAATCCTTGACCGAAAGGATGGAAAGATATCCGAAGAGGAGACAGATCGCTTGCTGAACCCGGCGGTCGAATCAGCACTGCACCTGCAAGAGCGAGCAGGGTTAGATGAGGTCACCGATGGCGAATGGCGCAGAGAAAGTTACGTCAAGGTTTTTGCTGACCGGGTACGGGGTTTTCGGGCAGATCTTAATCCTAGTGGTGGGTTGCCCTATCCGGCAGTAGTAGAGCCAATCGAGTCTTACCGGCCCTTAGTGGTTGATGAAATCCGCTACATACGGGGACGCACTCAGCGACGGATCAAGGCAACCTTACCCGCCCCCTATATCATTGGCAGACGGATGTGGCATCCCGAACATTCAAAAGCCGCCTATCCCACCCGCGAGCAGTTGATGACCGATTGTGTACCGATTCTGCGACAGGAAATTGAACTCCTCCGCGAAGCGGGTGCGGACACGATACAACTCGATGAGCCGTGGCTGAGTACCATGGTAGATCCCGACTTTCGAGAGCGAGAGGGTGTCACCGATGTCCAGTATGAGATGGATCAGTGTGTCGATTTTATTAACCAAACGCTATGCGGAATCGAAGGTGTTGACACGGGGATGCATCTGTGCCACGCACACTTCGATCACAAACACGGGACGGAGGGACCCTATGACCTAATCATGCCCGCGTTGGCAAAGGTTCGGGTCGGCACGATTTCGATGGAATATGCTACCCCTGTCGCGGGCGGTTTAACCTCGCTCGCTCAATTTCCTGAGAATGTCCGGTTGGGGCTTGGGTGCATTGACCATTGTGACCGGCAGGTGGAAACGCCAGAGGATGTGATTGCCCGCGTGGAAGAAGCGATGCGTTATGTGGACAAAGAGCGCATTACGCTGCATCCGGATTGTGGCTTTTCACCATCCGTTCAGAATCCTATGGATATAGACGAGGCATACTTGAAACTAAAGGCGATGTGTCAGGCGGCACAGCTGCTCCGCGAAAAATACGCCTGATGTTGATGATTCCTGAAGGGAGATCAAAATGACAACACCAGAAGAAACTGCGGAAGAACTTTACAAAAAATCTGTGGTGATAGATTGTCTGAATGTGAGCAATTGGGAGAGTCCTGCTGTGTTCCAAAGCTTGCACGCTGGAGGTGTAACAGCCATTAACGCCACTGTTGCGACGTGGGAAAATTATCAGGAGACTCTGGACAACATCGCAGCTTGGTTTCGCCGGCTTAGAGAATACAACGACATCCTTATACAGGTAAAGACCGTAGATGAACTCCTCCAAGCCAAACGAGATGGGAAGGTCGGTATAATCTTCGGCTCTCAGAACGCTTCTCCCATTGAGAACGATCTCGACCGACTTGCGCTGTTTCATGCGCTAGGAATGCGAGTCATCCAAGTCACCTACCACGAGCGGAATCTATTGGGAAATGGGTGCTGGGAACGCAGAGACGAAGGTTTGAGTAATTTCGGCGTTGATGCGATCCGGGAGATGAATGCACTCGGTATTCTGATCGATCTTTCTCATGTCGGAGATCGCACCACGTTGGAGGCGATAGAACTATCGGAAAAACCTGTCGCGATTACCCACGCGAACGCCCGTTCCTACTTCAACCATCCCCGAAACAAGACGGACGATGCGCTGAAATTGTTGAAAGAACGGAACGGCGTAATCGGTGCAACCTCCATCACCTCTTTCTTGCCAACCCAATTTGAATCCACGCTAGAGGACTATGTGGCTGCGATAGATGACATGGTGGAACGGGTCGGGATTGACCATGTAGGAGTCGGGACGGACTTTACACAGGATCAACCCGTCTCCTTCTGGGAGTATATTGGCGCGCAGCAGGGGACAAAATACCCGTCTACCTTTGTGAACCCAGACGTGCGATACGACCAATTACCGATGTCTCCCAAGGGGTTTGAAACGCCTGACAAGTTTCCAGACCTGGGAGCCGCGCTCCTAAAACGAGGTTACAAACCGGACGAAGTTATCAAAATCCTCGGTGGAAACTGGGTCAGACTGTTTCGAGAGGTGTGGGCAGAGTAAAATGCGAAGAGAAACCGAGTTTTTTCCCTAGTCTCGGAACGGACGGAAAAACTCGGTTTCTTTGCACTCTTTCTTAACATGAACTAATGGGAAAGGAACACCAATGGAGTCAAGTCGGGGAATATATCAGGATAGCGAAGGAATTTCGTTTGCTGACATCGCGCTGCGTCATCAAGATGGGCAGTCTCTAGCATCCGTTCGGGTTCGGACAGCCGGACATACACACACAGGCGTTGCCAGTTTTGTCGTTGTGGACGAGGGGGTTGAGCTTGTTTATGAGGATGGATCGTGGGATTGTCGGGAGTGGCAGTGGTGGAAGGAACACAGTCGCGGAGACGAAAAGTGGCCCCGGCTGGTCCCAGCGACCTCCGGTTACGGAGAGCAAGGGGACGAAATCTGCGTCACAAGTCAATACACATGCGATAATATTCAGACCTACCAAGAGTGGCTCTTCCAACCACACGATCGCAATGATGTACTCACATACAACTGCCGACAAACAATCCAGAATTGCGGTTCCGTTGATTTAGTCGAGTATGCCCAATTTTTTGCCTGCTACACCGAGACTAACAGGGAGAAAAGTCAATTCTATTGGTCAGCGGACGGACAGTTCAAGAGTTTTGAAAGCATCGGTGGAAGACATCTGGACGCTTACATCGTTGCTCCCGGATCCACCTTCGAGCGACTCGGATTGATCCCACACGCGCTGAGGGGCGGCGGCAAAGTTGCAGATACTTGGCATCGGCCCGTGTTGGTAGGTCAGCCTAGCCCAAAAGGTTGGCGGCACATCGTTTTCACCGAGCCTGCTGTGACCGCCGGACTCGCCTCCGGAATGGGTGGCATCGCGATGGACTACATTGCCTATCCGGGAGCGGGAGTTTTCAAGTCCGGTGAATCCTTTTCGATTCGCATCCGGCACCATATCGTCAAAATGCCCGATTCAATTCAGATAGATCTCGTCGAGGAACTTTGGGAGGCATTTGAGAGGGATCTCATCGGCTAAGACTGTGCGCTTATGTATGGATTTCGCAATAGAATCGTGCTATAATATCATTGACTCTAATAAGACACATCTTCCTCTAAGAACCCCGCCTGCTGAAAGTGGAATATCACAACGGAGTAAACTGATGGAAACAAGCCTTGAGGAACAGAAAGAGCAACTCATGCGGGAGGGATACGTCATCGTGCGCGACATCATCCCATCCGACGAATTAGAACAACTGCGTGAAAGTATTGACACGATTATAGACAGAGCACCCCCTTCGAGCCGAGTACAGGTGACCGAATGGGTTGACAAACAGACTGCCAACGCAGTGGAGTTCTATTTTGATGACCGCACCCTTGGTTTCACCCGCAAACTGATGGACGCACCCGATGTCGCCCCACAGGGGATGTGGGTGTTGTGTCATTCAGGCACAGGTTGGCACCGCGACATCCATCCAATTGATATGGCACCGCTTGATGGATTGCAAGAAGATATTCGACTCAACGGTCCACCTTATCTCCAATGGAATCTTCCGCTCTACGATGATAGCTACCTACACGTAATCCCCCGCAGCCATCTGCGACGCAATACCGACGCGGAAAGCAGATTGGAGCGTCGTATGGGGGTTGTTCCGCTGCCGGGAGAGATTACCGTAGACCTCAAAGCCGGTGATGGCCTTGTCTATATCAACGGCATCCTGCATAGCGCGACCCCAAACGGCGATGAGAAGCGGCGGACGCTTCATTTCGGATACCAATCATTTGGTGCCGAAGGATTTGCACATTTTTTCCTCCCAGACACAATGGGAGTTGACTTTGTGGAACATTTGTCGCCGGGGGCGGCTGAGATGTGTCACCACTTTGAATCACTCCACGCGAAACGACACAATAACATTGCATTCACACTCCGCGCCATCCTTGAGAAAGATGCACCTGCATTTACAGAAGGATTGCACCGGATTCACCGCAGTGAGCATGCCCGCATGACAACACTGGTTGTCCTGTCAAAGATTGCTTATATGATTCGCAAATACCGAGATTCCGATTCAGAAGAATCTAGCAACGCTCCCTATATCCAACGCATGGCAGACCGCTTTACCCCCGACGAATTGGAACAACTCTGGCAGCGATTCGCTGTCCTCGATCGCAAACTGCAATCGGATACAAAGCAGTATGAACCGCTATTTCAGAGCGGTCCGATGAACTATCTCTTTTATGATATGCCTCAAGATTTCGGTGTTGATGACTTCATCGCGAGTTGGAATGGGTGAAAACCGTCAGCCAATTGAGGCGTTTGGCATACTGTTTCGGTGGACATAAAACTTAGTAAAGGAGCCCATCATGTCTCAACGTCTGGTTTACTTCAACGGAGAATTTATTCCCGAACACGAAGCACGTATCTCCATCTTTGACTCCGCGCTGCTGTTCGGCGATATGGTTTTTGAGGTGACCCGTACCTTTAACCAGAAACCCTTTCGTCTGCGCGAACACTTGGAGCGACTCTATGGGTCAATACGCTATGCGGAAATCGATTGCGGTCTCACCATAGACGAAATGGAAGCCGCCACCTATGAGACCATTGAGAGGAACTTACCCGCTCTCAATGACTTGGACTTTCAGATTATGCACGATGTGACCCGTGGAGGTTACCCACTTTACGAAGGTCTCATCAAAGAAGGTGCCTCCCCCATCGTATCTATTAACGTCTTCCCACTCATCCGTCACGTCGGTGGCCAAGCTGATAAGTATGAAACTGGATCACACTTTGTCATCACACCGCAGCAATCGGTGCCCTCTCGTTATATCGATCCCAAGGCGAAAAACCGGAGTCGCATTTTCTACAAACTCGCTGAACTTCACGCGAGCCGGCTAGAGGAAGGCGCGATGGCGTTGCTGACCGACGAGCACGGGTTCATCACCGAGGGAACAGGCAACAACTTCTTTATCGCTCGGAATGGCGAGATTTTCACTCCAAAACCTATCGACATTTTGCGTGGGGTGTCGCGCCACGCTTGCATGGACATTGCTTCGTCACTCGGCATCCCCGTCCACGAAGCGGACATCGAACCCTACGATGTACGGGAAGCGGATGAAGCTTGGTGGACCAGTACCACTATCTGCATGGTACCGGTCACCCGCTTTAACTTCCAGCCAGTCGGCGATGGAAAACCCGGTCCTATTTATCTGCGACTGCTCGACGCTTGGTCGAAGGAGGTCGGCGTGAACATCCCCGCCCAAGCCCGTGAATACGCAGAACTCGGTAAAACATGGACACCATAATCCCGTTTTTTGAATTTTCTGATAGATGGCTTGATATAATTGCCGAAGACATGGCAAAAGGCATCGCTGCTGCAGAAGCGGACGTTCCTGTTGACGAGTTTGCTGCGTGGTATGCACTGATGGAAGCTGCTGTCAAACCCTTAGAAATAAACCATAGGTCTTATCTTTGAAATCTCTTTAAGGAGAACACAATAGTGGTAAGATTAGACAATACAACGAATACCCCCGGATCAACAAGAGGACCGGGGCATCTCCTAAAGCGTCGATTGCAAAACGGCGATGTCCTCGTCGGCGGCATGGTTGCCGAACATCTCCGTCCGTCACTGGTAAAACTGTACGTGCAGGCGGGTTTCGATTTTATGTATATTGAGTACGAGCACGGCTTCTTTGAAATGACCACATTTGCGGACTCGGTCCTATGCGCCCGCGACAACAATCTCCCGGTCATCGCCAAGGCACCGCAGCTAGAACGTGCCGAGGTCGCAAAACTGCTGGAGTGTGGAGTCGTCGGAATTCAGCTGCCCCGTACCGAGACACGCGCGGAGGTCGAAACGCTTCGCAGCTACCTCAAGTTTCCACCAGTCGGCACGCGGGCGGTCGCACCCGGGTATGGTAACAGCAGCTACGTTCAACCTGCCGACTGGAAGACGTGGATGACCGATCAGGATGAAGAAACAACACTGGTCGTTCATATCGAAACGCGACGCGCTTACGAAAATGCCGAAGAAATCATCAGTACACCGGGAGTCGATATGGTCTACGTCGGTCCCGGCGATTTCTCCATTGAGATGGGACACCCCGGTGAATATGACCATCCGGGGGTGGCGGGTCCAATGGGCGAAATTCTCGAAATCTGTAAGAAACACGGCGTTTACTTCGGCACGACCGCATCAAACGCAAGCGCAGCGCGGGAGTGGGTTGAACGCGGGGCACAGTTTTTTGAAACCGCAGATGAGTTGGCTTTCATCCATGAAGCAGCATCGAATCTAGTGAACGCGTATCGGCAATTTACGCAGAATGGTTAATCACTATTAACATCTGGGTTATGACCCCGGTAGGTGCGGTTTTCAACCGCACCGGATATGCACAGTTGGAAACAGTGTCTACCACACATGGTAGGCGACAGTGTCTATTTATTTTCAGAATTCACCATATATGTGGTAAACCGCCCACTGCGGAAGGATATCAGTCAATGCAAATCCACCCGGAGCATACTTGGGGACATACCCTCCCATTTGGGGAAGAGTATTATCAAAACGCAGTTAAGTTATTGCGGAGTATCCGCGATGATGCGGCGATTATGGCTGAAGTTGCGGCAAAGGCAGCCGATGCCATCCGTGCAGGGAACACGGTCTACGCCAACATAACAACGGGACACATGCCGACATACGAGCTGGTGAACGACCGTGAGGGCAATCCGGCACAGTTTGAGTTTACCGGAGCGGATACATGTACACCGGAGCAATTTGCTGCGATGCGAGCGGGCGATGTGCTTCTCACCAACCACGTCAGCGAGGCGGTGCGCGATGCCCGGGATGCCGGGGTATATGTCGTTGTGTTCACCACCTGCTACGTCAACAACCGAGATGCGCCGCCGGGCAAGGTTGTGCCAAACCCCCATAATTGGGTGCCGGAAGATGTGGCATCGCGTGTCATTGATTCGCATATTCCGTGGCATCAAGGGCTGGTGCGTGCGCCAGCAATCCCAGAGATGGAAATCTGCCCCGGATCGGCAAACGGGTCATGTGCGATCCACTGGATGATCACTGCTGAAGTTGCCCATGCATTGGCAACCGATGGTTCACCGACAGGGGCAATCGGTCGCCAGTATGTGGATCTCCTCTTGGAACGGCTTGCTGATGTTCACACTCAAGATGTGGATCACATCAACGAAATTGCGGTAGTAATAGCGAAACGGATCATCGACGGTGGGCATTACTATGTGCGGAGCCGTAACGAGGGGATCCAGAGTGAGGCAAGCGGTGTCGCACAGGGGTTGATGATGTGCAATGCCTTTGAGCCACGTCCCGCGAAAGAGGGAGGCGATAAGGATGTCTTTCTAATTGCCGCAGTCAGTGCGAATGACCCACAAGAACTTGCTTGGGCGGACGAGGCTCAAGCCAACGGTAACTACCTCGTCGGTATCGGACCTTCCAATAACGATGGGCTGCGTGACCGTTGCGATGTCTATTGCGATGATCGGTGTGACGAGGTGGCTGGTGTTATCTCTATTCCGGGTCGTCCTGATAAGGTTTGTCCTGCCACTGGTATTCTCAACAACGTTATTATGTATATGCTCACAGCACAGTTTGTAGATGAGATGTGCCGTCGTGGTGCTGTTCCTTTCTTCTTTATGGGAGCCTACCGTGACGGCAGTGACTATAACAGTGTGATGCGTCCCTTCTGTTTGGAACGTGGGTATTAGTGCAACAGGTGGGATCCGATTAGCGGAGCCAATCACACCATAGGAGATCGATTCAAATGTCCTATAAACAAGTTGAAGCAGTTGATGACGATGCAAAAGCGTTTGACAAACTTCTTGGAGGAGAGATATTTACTTCAACTGATATTCAGATGAATCTCGAAATCCTTTGTGATGACTTGGGCAGCCGATTTGCAGGGACACCGGCGGAGGCGGAAGCTGCACAATTTCTGCAAGCGACGTTGGAGCGATACCGACTCAAAGATGTCCACAGTGAAGCGTTTGAATACAACGGTTGGACACGCGGCATGGCTAAATTGGCCATTACCTTCCCTTGGCATCGAGAACTACCATGTCTGTCGATGCCGATGTCACCATCAGGTAGGTGCAGCGGTAAAATTATCGATCTTGGGACAGGTTCATCTGAAACCTTTGACACCTTACAAGCTGAATTGAAAGGTAATATTGCACTCGTGAACAGCGCAAACCCGGCTTCAGCGGGTCGCTGGGTTCACCGCATCGAAAAATACAATAGGTCCATTCTTGCAGGTGCCCAAGCGTTTATCTTTATGGCAAATCAGGATGGCTACGGTCCGATTACCGGTGCGTTGGGATTCAATCAATGGGGACTGATACCCGGAATTATGATTTCTAAGGAAACAGGAGCACTCCTCCAAAGGGCCATTCAAAGACACGGTTTTGTCGAAGTTGACATCGAAACCAATGACATTCCCGCTAAGAAAACGTCGTGGAATATCATTGGAGATGTGAAGGGCAGCACGCCAGATCAGGATATGGTCGTCATCGGCATCCACTATGATGGCCACGATATCTCTCAAGGTGCGGAAGATCCAGCTTCGGGACTGGTTGCAGGATTGGAAGTTGCACGAGTGCTTGGCATCCACGCGGACAAACTGAAGCGGGAGGTGCGTTTTGTCCTATTTGGTGTTGAAGAACTTGGACTTATCGGTGCACATGCGTATGTCAACAATCACCCAAAGGATATCGAAAAGACGCGGTTCATGTTCAATTTGGACTCAGCAGGAGGCGGCGGACGGAAAGGACTGATGGTCTATGGACCAGATACACGGGCTTATTTCCGCTCAATGGGGCAGCAAATGAACGAAAACCTCATGGTAGACTTCGACGCTTCTCCGCTGCGTGAACCCGACCATCTTTCTTCCGACCACTACCCGTTTACGGCAAAAGGTGTTGCCTGCGGATTTATCAGGGATCCATATAGCTATACTTGGCCCGGATTCTACCATACCGCATATGATACCGTCGATAAAGTTGATCCTCTCAAAGTGAAGGAGGCTGCATTTCTATGCGCTCGTTTGGCTTGGAGAATCGCCAACGATGATAATTGGTCCCTCAAACAGATGAGCGAGGAAGAATTAGTCCAACAGCGCACAACACCGGAGGTCAGCGAAGTCCAACGGATTGAAAAGGCAGTTGAGATGCTCCGACAGCAGACCATTAAAGCCTAAAGAAGACACACCTCATGTTTGACAATTTCACGAAAACCCAAATCAAAGCCAATGGTGTCTCTATCAATCTCGTGCACGGCGGGGTTGGACCACCTCTGTTGTTGTTGCACGGCTATCCCCAAACCCATGTTGAGTGGCATAAAATCGCTCCTAAACTCGCTGAACATTATACCGTCGTTGCTCCGGATCTGCGCGGTTACGGTGACAGCGGAAAGCCACCCGCTCCGGAGGGTGACTTGAGTGTCTATTGCAAACGCACGACCGCACAAGATCAAGTTGAAGTAATGGAAAAACTTGGCTTTGAATCGTTCCATGTTGTTGGTCACGATCGCGGGGCGCGTGTCGGACATCGTATGGCACTTGATCATCCGGAACGGGTGAGAACCTTCACCTCACTTGACGTTGTACCTTCGCAAGCTGCATTTGATCACATGGACAGCCAGCTTTCCTTCGCTTGGTTCCATTGGCATCTGATGCGTCAACCGTCACCGCTGCCGGAAACTCTAATCGGTAACAGCGCGAAGGTGTATCTGGACTTTCTGCTTGAGCGATGGACCGCAATCAACGGCTCCATTACAGATGAGGCGTACGCAGAATATCTCCGCTGTTTCAATGACCCTGAAACCATCCGCGCCACCTGCTTGGACTACCGGGGCATCGAGCTTGACCTGAAACACGACGAAGTCGACCGAGGTCGCAAACTCACCTGTCCTGTGTTGCTGCTTTGGGGCAGCGATATGACGAAGCGTCCGGGTTGGCAAACCGGTGCTAGCTTGGACATGCTCACTGTCTGGCGAGACCGAGCTGCTGATGTGCGTGGAAAATCCCTTGACTGCGGTCATTTTTTGCCCGAAGAACTGCCGGAAGAAACGACGGCTGAACTGCTAGCGTTCCTCTCCGCTTACTAAAACCCAATCCAAATTTGAATTGACCACCGTAACTTCCAATCCCACATCTTCCGAAAATCTCTCCGCTCCACTAGTGCGATTAGATCGCTTGAGCAAAGCCTACAGTGAAGCAGGTCAAAACCGGATCGTGTTGAACCAAGTAACCCAAGAATTTTATGAGGGCGAGTTTGTCTGTTTGTTGGGAAAATCCGGCAGTGGAAAGAGCACATTACTCAATCTGATCTCTGGTATTGACGCTCCGAGCAGCGGTCATGTGTTTATTCGGGAAGGTGAACAAGAAGTTGATTTGACTCGCCTGAACGAACATCAACGCACCCTCTTCCGCCGTCGTCACATCGGAATTATCTTCCAGTTTTTTAACCTCATTCCGACCTTAACGGTGTTGGAGAATGTACGCCTGCCACTTGAACTTACACGTAGTTTTGAATCCCATAGGGACGGGCAAACTCGTGCAGAGACCCTGCTTGAGCAAGTTGAACTTGGCGATCGGTTTAATACCTATCCCGATAAACTGAGTGGAGGCGAACAACAGCGCGTTGCTATTGCCCGCGCGCTCGTTCATAATCCCCTGATGCTGCTTGCTGATGAGCCGACCGGTAATTTGGATACAGAAATCGGCGCAACTGTTCTGTCGTTATTGCTAGAAATGATTCGGGGCACCGGCAAAATGCTGTTGATGGCAACTCACGCACCGGAGATTGCAAACCATGCGGATCGGGTGTTGCACATCATCGATGGCGCGCTAGTCAACGATACCGTGTAATAACCTTTGATGCGTAGGGCGTGTTGACATTTGGCAGCATGTAGGTTGAATTGCACGGTTAAACGTCAATCCCTATCAAGTACAAAGGAGTCTTTTGTACCACGATCTGTTAGATTGTGATCCCACTAACAGTTCGTGCTACTTATGCCAGATTGTCCGATGATAACAACCTTTGCTGAATCAGCAGTCTCAAAATGTCAACAGAACCTAGGGAACAACGATCGTTATTTCGTACTGAGGATGTCGTTTCCACATCGTTCAAAAGTTCATTAGTACATGAGTTCACTAGTTCATTGAATGAACAGATTTCACGTTTCACTATGCAATTATTAATCACTCTCGCTTGTCGTCATGCGTGGCGCCGTCCAGCTCAAAGCATCTTCTTCATCATCGGTGTAGGGGTGGGCGTTGCGATGATTGTCGCAATAGACCTCGCCACCGGTGCTGCCAACCGTGCTTTTACAATCAGCACGGAAGCCGTGGCAGGCAAAACCACTCACCAGATTGTTGGAGGCCCCAGCGGGGTGGATGAGAGCATTTATGTTACATTGCGGCAGCAGTTGGGCTATCGCCTTAGCGCACCGATTGTGGAAGGCTATGTCACTGCCGAAGAACTGGACATGCAGCCAATGCGTCTGTTAGGTGTGGATAGCTTTGCTGAATCTCCTTTCCGCAACTATCTAAATGACAATAACACTAACTTTGCGGATGACAATGGATTCACCGCGTTTATTGTTCAACCAAATACCGTCTTGCTCAGTGCGGATCTAGCCAATCAATACAATATCCATGTAGGCGATTTCATCCACATACACGTAGCGGGGCATCGCCACACTTTGCAGATTGTGTCTCTGCTAAAAGCAGATGATAAAAATGAACAGCGCGGCCTTGATGGACTACTGATTGCTGACATCGGGACTGCCCAAGAAGTATTGGGTAAAGTGGGCACTCTCGATCGAATAGATCTGATTATTCCGGAAGGCACACAGGGAAAAGCAATTCTCAAACGTATCACTGCTACCCTGCCTCCCGGTGCTCGCATTGAACAGCCGACAGACTCAGCAGTGGAGGAAATGACAGCTGCGTTTCGATTGAACTTGACAGCACTCAGTCTGCTCGCGCTGTTGGTCGGAATGTTCCTCATTTATAACACGGTTGTCTTCAGCGTGGTGCAGCAGCGACCGGTTCTCGGCAGCCTGCGTGCATTGGGGGTGACACGGGGTCAAATTTTCTCAATAATTCTGTCCGAGGCGGGATTGCTGGGGGTTATAGGCACAATTCTCGGACTTGGCTTGGGGTATCTGCTAGGGCGTGGTGCGGTCCAAATAGTTACGACCAATATCAACGATCTCTTTTTTGTTGTCACTGTGCGCCGGATCGACATCCCACCCTTGACATTGCTAAAAGGGGCTGTCATTGGTATTGCAGCAGCGTTAATCGCTGCCGCACTCCCTGCTTATGAAGCAACCAACGTGCCCCCTGTCTCTGCTATTCAACGCAGCCATATCGAAGAACGGGTGCGTAACGCGTTATACTGGGTGAGTGGAGTTGGCGTGGGGATATTACTGTTGGGCATCACCCTTCTAATTCCTGAATGGCACCTAATCATTACATTTGCTGGGATTTTCGCTATTATCATCGGTATTAGCCTGCTGACACCTGCTCTAACGTTAGGGCTAATGCATATTTGGGCAGGATTAATCAGATTTTTCGGGAAATCCTTCAGCCCTTTAATTCGGCTTGCGATTCGCGACATCACACGCTCGTTGAGCCGCACCTCCGTTGCCATTGCTGCGCTGATGGTTGCCGTTAGCGTAATTGTCGGCGTCAGTCTGATGATCAGCAGTTTTCGTCTGACCGTTGAACAGTGGTTGACAGACCTGTTGCAGGCAGATATCTTTGTCTCGGCACCAAGTCTCATCTCTGATCAAACAACCTCTCCGCTTGCACATGATGTGGTAGAAAAGCTAGAGACGTTTCCCGGTGTCGTCCAAATTGCGACGAGCCGGTTGGTCGATGTCAGTGCCGGTGATTTGGGGATGATCCAGCTGGCCGCTGTCAGCATGGACATCGCCGGTGATAAGCGTTATTACAAAGCATCCGTGGGAGACCCTGCAAAGACTTGGGAAGCACTAAATGCGGGTGGACTCATTATCAACGAGCCGATGTCGAACAGATTCAAACTCGGAGTTGGCGATGAAGTGTCTCTGCTTACAGATCGGGGTGAGCATCGATTTCCAATTGTGGCTGTTGCTTACGATTTTGATGTGCAGTCCGGCGCACTTATCGATAATGCCATTTATCGCACATATTGGAACGATTCCAATCTATCGTCTGCCGCACTCTTTGTGGAATCTGGTGTCGATGTAGATGCCAAAATCAACGAATTACGAGCAGCGTTCGCCGGCGAAGCTGAATTGGTGATCCGCTCTAGCCGTGACCTTCGGGAACACTCGCTCACTATTTTCGATCGCAGTTTTAGCATAACGGTAGCACTACAAATGCTCGCTATGACCGTGGCGTTCATTGGCATCCTGAGCGCGTTGATGAGTCTGCAACTAGAACGCCGTCGAGAGGTCGGAACATTGCGTGCTATCGGCATGACACGCCGCCAGTTATGGCGGTTGACATTAGTGGAAACAGGCTTGATGGGAACGACTGCTGGGATCCTCGCCATGCCAACCGGCTGTGTTCTTGCTGTAATTCTGATCTATATCATCAATCTCCGCTCTTTCGGTTGGACGCTACAGCTGCACCTACAACCTGTTTATTTCCTGCAAGCTCTTATCGTTGCACTACTTGCGGCCTTGTTAGCCGGAATTTACCCCGCATGGCGCGTGGGGCGGATGCAGCCGGCAGATGCGTTGAGGGAGGAGTAGTGTATCAGTCTCTGATGTCCTAGCCGAACTGCACTAATGAACCAATGTACTAATGAACTAACAGTTTTGCACAAGTTTTTCACGTTTCACGCATCACGTTTCACGTATCACGTTTCACGCCCTACGCATTTTGCACTTTCTTTTCACACAAGCCTTTATCTTATGTACGATTCTAACATTATCAATCTCCTTCGCCCATCAGACTGGATCACAATCATTTATCTCGCAATTACTGGCGTGCTCGCTTGCATCTTTCATAAAAACTTGCGATGGTGGGGCATCTATGCGATAAGTCATGCGAGTGTTATATCCGTTCTGATTGCACTGACTTTCCTCCCCGATGGTTCTTTGCCGCTTCCGTTACAGATATTACGCGATTGGTATCCGATTGCGACAATTCCAATTTTTTACTTGGAGATACCACCATTGACACAGATGGTAGTGCAAAGATATTTCGATGATAAAATCATCGAATGCGAGGAGCGGCTATTCAATGGGCAGCCGAGTATTTATCTGAGTGAACGCCTCTCATCAAAGGGACTGTCAGAGTTATTACATCTGTGTTATTTTAGTTACGGTGCTATTGTTTTCGGACTTGCTGTTGTGCTTTACTCCCAAGGCAGGTATGAAGCATTCCATGAAGTCGTTTTTGCGGAGATACTGACCTTCAACTTATGTCTCATCTGGTATATCTTTATGCCGGTCATGGGACCGCGCTATAAGTTTGAGAAAATTAGCGGACCGCTCGCGGATGGCTATGTTTTCAAACTGGTACACATGATCCTTTCCGGTGCGTCATCTAAAGGCACAGCGTTTCCAAGTTCCCACTGCGCGATTAGCGTGATTGTTGTCCTCTACGCTGCCCGTTATGACCCAGTTGTTTTTGCGATCCTGTGCCCATTTGGCGTGGGGTTAGTCGTTGGAACAGTGTACGGACGGTTTCATTATGCACTTGATGCCATCCTCGGAACCGTCTTGGCAGTAATTGTATTTGGGGTTGCGCCGTACCTCTATCGTTTGTTGCTGTAACTTTAAGACGTGAAACGTAAAATGTGATAGATAAGGCTATTTAATCTGAGTCAGGATTCGGAGATCCCTCCTACAAAGGAACTATAGTGAATTCTAAAAGTAAGTAGACATTAAAAGTAGATAGCTGTTTGTACCACGATCTGTTAGATTGTGATCCCCTCTCGCAAACTATGGTGAATTCTAAAAATAAATAGACATTAATAGTAATAGGCACATGGCTTTGCATCTCCCGATTCCATCGGGATTCTCGCCTGTCCCGCCTGTCCCGATTCATCGGGGATGTATCGGGGGAACGGAACCGATTTATCGGGGCTCCGTGCGCCGTAATTCCTTTCGCTCCCCGGTAGGTGCGGTTTTTAACCCTGGTCTCGATTTATCGGACCGCACCGGTGCCGATGCAATCGGGACAGGCGGAACGGGATTCGACAAGTTCCGATATATCGGAATGCTCGTTTCTTAATCCCGATTTATCGGGGGAACGGCATCGGGATTTGGCATGTCTCATGAATTCTAAGATCCACTATAGGTTACTACCACAAAAATACTTGCGTTCCAAGTATAAGTTGATGTATGCTATCAAAAACTTAGATTCCAGATTTATCCATCATTTCAATTTTTAGAGGCAGGAAAAAACATGAGACTTATACAATTTCATCAACCAGGCCAAGGTAAACGTGTCGGGGTTGTGACACGAAGCGATGTTGTTACCGATATCGCCAGCGACGGAGATCGCGGCTTACTCAGTCGATCCGTTGAGCCGGACGACATCGTGATCGATGTCACGAGCGATGAGTCGCCGGGTGTATTAGAATTAATCGAACTCTCCTACGAGGAGGGGGTGAGTATGGGAATTCTGCTCGCCGACATCCAAGAGCGTGTCTCCGGTGCGACAAGTCATGGTCCGCTACCGGGGCAAGCAGACGAAGACAAACTCAAATTTGCCACGCTCGATGTACCTCCAGACCCAAAGGTGCCTCACCTCCTATCTCCTCTTGACTCGCCAGAGGTGTGGGGCTGCGGCGTGACCTACAAACGCAGCGCAGATATGCGAGATGACGACAGCGAGCAAGATATCTACAGCCGCGTCTACAACGCAGATCGCCCTGAGATTTTCTTCAAAGCGACCCCCGCCCGGTGCGTTGGACCGAATGGTTTCATCGGTATTCGGAGCGACTCCATACTCACAGCCACCGAACCGGAGTTAGCATACGTTCTCGGCGAGGATGGGGAAATTGTTGGTTACACCCTCTGCAACGATGTGTCCGCATGGGACATTGAGCGAGACAATCCCCTTTACCTGCCGCAGTCGAAAGTTTTTTACGGATGTTGCGCCCTCGGCCCGATGTTCGTGACCGCCTCCGAAATTGATGATCCCTACAACCTAAACATCAAATGCACAGTTATCCGAGACGAAAAGCCAATCTATGAAGGCGGCGTAAACACCTCCCAAATTAACTGGAAGTTTGAGGAACTCACCGAATTCCTTTGCCGAGATAATCCGGTCCCAACTGGAACAGTTGTCTCCACCGGCACCGGCATCATCGTACCAAATGACCTACCGTTGGCACCCGGTGATGTTGTAGAAATCGAGGCTGATGGACTGGGCAAGCTCTCCAACCCTGTTAAGCAGCTTTAGGAATTCACAAAAGCAGAAAAGAAACCGAGTTTTTTCAACCCCCCTGCGAAGGGGGGAAAGACAAGGGAGCCCCTTCGCTGCCCCCTTGTCAGGGGGGTCAAACTCGGTTTCTTTGCACTATTTCTTAACATGAGCCAAGCAGAGAAAGCTAGGGAAAATCCAAGTCTCATAGAAAAGGAGTAGATCGTGGAACTCGCAAATACCTTTGACTTTATTAGCCCGGAAACAATTCGGATCAAAGGAACACGAGTCGGCATCGAAGTTGTGATCGAGAAATTTCTTGAAGGCACAAATCCAGAGGAGATTCAGCGACACCATCCACATCTGACCTTAAAGCAGATCTATGCAACGATTACCTACTACCTGTTTAATCAAGAGCGGGTTGATGCTTACATCAAAGCTGGGCGTAAACGAGTCGAAGCTGCTTATGAAGAACAGCGCAAAAACCCCTCATCGGGTGTGAAGCGACTCATGGAAATTATAGTGAATTCTAAAAATAAGTAGACATTAATAGTAGTAGGCACATTGCTTTGAATCCCGATTCATCGGGGCACCGTGTGCCATAACTCCGCGAATCCCGATCTATCAGGGTCGGTAGGTGCGGTTTCCTAACCGCACCAGTTTGGAGCCTCTCATAATTGGTAGGTGCGGTTTCCAACCGCACCGGTTTGGACTGTCTCATTAATTCTAAGATCCACTATAGTTCATCGCTTCATTTAGCCCCAGTTGCTTTGAATCCCGCCTGTCCCGATGTATCGGGGATTTATCGGGGCGGGGCGACATATTTATAGCCGGGCGATAGGACCCTTCCTCTAAGCCCCAGCGGGGCGACATGTCTATAGTACCTGGCTTTTCGCTCCAGTTGCTTTGAATCCCGATGTTATCGGGGCGGAGCGATATGTCTATAGAATACCAACACCCATTATGCCCGCGCTCCAGATTTCCGTAGGTCAATTTTCCAAAATCGACACCCCCTAAGCACATCGCGCGATAGTTTTGGCTCAAAAAACCCGGATTGTTGCGTGCCACGTTGAAAATCCCGATTTATCGGGGCTGTGTATTTTGGCAAGGTATGAATATAGACCGACAATCTCCTTTTGTACCACGATCTGTTAGATTGTGATCCCAACCTGTAAACTAACAGTTTGGGCTACATCTGGCAGATTGCCTGATGATTACAGCGTTTGCTGAATGAGCAGCATCAAAATGTCAACACGCCCTAACAAACAGGAACAAAACAGATGAACAACGAAGAAATCAGAAAGAAAGAAGAAATCGAATCCGCTTTGGCGGCGATGATTGACAACGATTTTTTAGAAACCTCAAAGGACCTACTGGCGGTTTTGGGCTACTGTAGCGAGCGTACTGCGGAACTGCCGGGAACGGCGGCGGACTTTATCCGGCAGTTTCCAGCCCGGAACAGAAACATTGAGACGGAAGCGGAATTCGTCGACAGCGCGGAATCGGTAAAACTGGTGTTTCAGATTACAAGCGAGGAAATCGCCCCCAACGATCAGCCAATACTCTTTGAGTCTCCTGCCTTTGATAAGGGATATGTGAGAAGCTTCACCTTCTTTGCTATCGAATTAAAAGATTCGGACTACCCACGAGGCAAATATGCCCAATTCACGCGGGAGGTCAATAAGCGGTTTATGATGCCGATTGTGGTATTCTTTCGTGTTAAAGACCGTTTGACCATCGGCTTTGTCGGTCGCCGTCAACACCGGCGTGACCCAGATCGCGATGTGCTGGAACAGGTCACACTGATTAAAGACATTCGTTTGGATAATCCACACCGGGCACATACAGAGGTTCTGTTTGAGCTTTCGTTGGAGGAGTGCGCGAAGTGGATGGATGCTAACAACCAGCCGGAGAACTTCGATGGCTTACTAGCGGCGTGGCTTGCCCGACTGGATACCTCCGAACTCAACAAACGCTTCTTCAGCGAACTCGCCAACTGGTATTTCTGGGCGGTCGATCAGGTGACGTTCCCAGACGACGCGGGAGAAGATGAGGAGGTACGCAACGCCACCAGCGTGATCCGCCTGCTCACCCGGTTAATTTTTGTCTGGTTCATCAAGGAAAAAGGACTGGTGCCGGACGCGCTCTTTAACCCAGAGGATCTTGATGATATTCTCAAAAATCTTGACCCACAGGAAAGCACCTACTACAAGGCGATTCTTCAGAACCTGTTCTTTGCCACACTTAATCAGGAAATGAACACCCCACAGAATCCCAATAACCGCAAATTTCGCGGTGAAGGACGGCAGCACTACAACATCACATCACTCTATCGTTACAAAGACTATTTCATTGACCCGGACGATGCCCTGCGAATGTTTGAGGTAATCCCTTTTCTCAATGGCGGTCTATTTGAATGTCTAGATGGGCCATCTCAAGATGATGCCACGCGGATTTTAAGAGTGGATGGCTTTTCCGACCGGGACGACAATCCGCTGCACGTTCCTAATGAGTTGTTCTTTTCGGATGAGCGGACCGTTGACCTCAATGACGCTTACCACACAAGGGGCAAACGATATAAGGTGTGCGGTCTGATTGATATTCTCAGCAGCTATAAATTCACAATTGCCGAAAATACACCTATTGAGGAGGAGGTCGCCCTAGACCCTGAGCTGCTCGGCAAGGTGTTTGAAAACCTGCTTGCTGCCTACAACCCCGAAACCAAGAAAAGTGCCCGCAAGGAGACCGGATCCTACTACACCCCCCGTGAGATTGTCAACTATATGACCGACGAATCGTTGGTTGCCTATCTGAAAAACGAGCTCATTGTCCACTCTGAAGATCAACATATCTTCTCCGTGACTACCCCACCTTCACAACTCGACCTCACGGGGCAGGCGGCCCCTGTGCAAACGGAACTTGATGTAGAAACGGTGTCACTGTCCGATGAACAAAAAACTGAGATCGAGGAGAAACTCCGTGAGTTGTTTGCCTATAACGATGAACCAAACCCATTCGATGGAGCGGACACAGAAGTGTTAATAAGAGCAATTGACACTCTCAAGATTCTTGATCCAGCGGTCGGTTCGGGTGCCTTCCCAATGGGGGTGCTGCATAGACTAGTATTCATTCTCGGAAAACTGGATCCCGGCAATGTTCAATGGAAAGACCGACAGATTGATAGAGCAAGCACAATCCCTGATCCTATCGCCCGGGACAGTGCTATTGATGATATTGAAGCCGCTTTTGAGCGGAATGAACTGGACTACGGGCGCAAACTATACCTGATTGAAAATTGCATCTACGGCGTGGATATTCAGTCCATCGCCACCCAGATTGCCAAACTCCGTTTCTTTATCTCTCTCATCGTAGACCAACAAATTGACGACTCACAAGATAATCGTGGTGTGCGTCCACTGCCGAACTTAGAAACTAAGTTTGTTGCAGCCGATACACTCATCGGCGTAGATAGGCCGTTGCAAATGCAAATCCGCAACCCGCAGATTGACCGCAAGGAAAAGGAACTTGAGGATGTTCGCCGAAGGCACTTCACCGCTCGCACCCCAAGAACCAAAGCCAAATATCGCGACCTTGATGCCCAAATTCGCGCCGAGATCAGCGAACTGCTTGAAAGTGAAGGTTTTCCCCATGAAACGACCAAAAAAATTGCTCATTGGGACCCCTATGACCAAAACGCCTCCGCTGATTTCTTTGATTCGGAATGGATGTTTAATGTCAAGGACGGGTATGATGTAGTAATTGGGAACCCGCCGTATATTCAACTGCAAAGTGAGGGTGGAAGATTGGGCCGTTTGTATGAACCGTGCAATTTTGACACCTTTACTAGGACAGGAGATATTTACTGTCTGTTCTATGAAAAAGCGAGTCAACTATCGAAAAATAGCGGACATGTCTGTTTTATAACTTCCAATAAGTGGATGCGTACCGCCTATGGCAAAAAGTTAAGGAATTACTTCATTGAACATACCCAACCCGTTCAACTACTAGACATGGGATCGGGTGTGTTTGATGCCGCTGTGGAAACCAACATCCTGCTACTGCAAAACACCTCGTCCGAGACTCACTGGACCTTTACAGCTACAACCATCAAATCTGATTTTGACAAACATACTGGCGACATAGCCCAATACTTAAGAGATAACGGGATGGCTATGGAACTACTTGCCAAAGGCGAAACGTGGGCGATACTTTCACCTGCCGAGCTTGCTCTGAAATGCAAAATAGAAGATGTTGGCAAACCGCTCAAGGAGTGGGATGTAAACATCTATCGCGGAATCATAACAGGTTGTAACGAAGCGTTTGTCATAAACGAAGTCGAACGTGAAGAACTGATAGCACAGGACCCAAGGTCAGTCGAAATCATCAAACCTCTTCTGCGTGGTCGAGATATCAAACGCTATCATGTCCAATGGGCTGGCCTATACATGCTCGCAACCGGTTACGATCTGGATATTCCAAACGACTACCCCGCTATCTACAATCACCTGCAAACCATAGGGGAGCAGATAGAATCGGGTAGAATAAGGGTGAGAGGCAAAGGAGTATTTAGCAGAGACGACCAAGGTGAGAATTGGTGGAATCTTAGGGCTTGTGCTTACTACCCAGAATTTGAAAAAGTGAAAGTTGTTTACCCCAATATGACAAAGTTTCTCCCATTTGTTTACGACTCAAATGGATTTTACACAAATGATAAAAGTTTTATCATTACGGGCGGAAATTATTTGAAATATTTTACAGGATATTTTAACTCTCAGATTGCAGCAAAGTGGATTCGTGAAAACTGTCCAGAATTACAAGGTGGAACCAGAGAGTTGAGAAAAGTATTCTTTGAAAATATTTTAATTCCCCCTGTCACAAAAGCAAACCAGCATCTTGTCACACAGATAGAGGAAAAAGTTGACAAAATCCTGGACGCCAAAAGCACCAATCCAGACGCCGATGTATCCGAACTTGAAAATGAGATTGACCAGATAGTATACTTGTTATACGATCTTACCCCTGAAGAAATTGCTATTGTGGAGGGAGCGGAAAGTGTCGGAATCACGGATTAAGGGATTACACAGATTGCGCGGATTTTTTAATCCGTGTAATCCCTTAATCCGCGATAATCTGCGATTCAGACAATGGGGAGATTGGGATTGTAAAAGATAGAAGGATAAACAGGATACGAAAGGCTGTGTCCAAAAATCCTGGGAATCCAGATTCAGACAGAGGAAAAAAATGAGCAAACCACTAAAGGGATTCATTACCTATTCACATGAGGACACAGAAGCAAAAGACAAACTGATAACACGCCTTGCCGTGATGAAGCAACAAAATGAATTGGTAACTTGGCACGATAATGAAATGCTCCCTAGTGACAAGTGGCGTGAAGAAATTTTTTCCACGCACCTTCCCGATTCAGATCTGTTGCTTTACCTCGTTTCTGCTGCGAGTCTTGCGTCTGAAAACTGCAACAAGGAATTAGGAATAGCCTTAAAGAAAAAGATAAAGCCCATCCCAATTGTCCTTGAGGATTGTGATTGGAAAAAGCATCAACTTGGTGAATTCCAAGCTCTTCCTGACAAAGGCAAGCCTATTAACGAATGGGTTCCTGATAGCAAAGGTTGGCAAAATGTGGTGGATGGTATCCGCAAATTCGTTGATGCAATGCAGTCTCAAATGGATTCGCCTCTTGGTACGCCTGAAGAAGAACTGCGTGCTGAATTAACATTCCAACAGGGTAACGTTTTGATGATGATTGGGCAAATAGACGAGGCGATAGAAGCCTACTCACACGCAATCGAACTCAACCCGAATAATGCCGCCACTTATTACAATCGCGGGACTGTCTATTGCAACAAAGGTGATTATAACCGTGCCATTGTAGACTATAATAGAGCGATAGCACTGAAACCTGAACTTGCTGAAGCCTATAACAATCGTGGATTGGCTTACTACCAGCAGGGTGATTGTAACTGTGCCATTGAAGACTATACCAAAACGATAGCACTGAATCCCAAGTATGCTGAAGCCTATAACAATCGTGGATTGGCTTACTACCAACAGGGTGATTGTAACTGTGCCATTGAAGACTTTACTAAAGCAATAGACCTAAACTTTAATTATGTTGATGCACATAACAATCGCGGTGCAGCTTACATTAAAAAAGGCGATTATGACCGGGCTATTAAAGATTTTAACAAAGCGATAGACCTAAACTCTAGCTATGTTGATGCACATAACAATCGTGGGTTAGCATACACGGAAAAAGGCGATTTTGACCGGGCCATTGATGACTATAATAGAGTGATAGCACTGAATCCCAAGTATGCTGAAGTCTATAACAATCGTGGATTGGCTTACTACCAACAGGGTGATTATAACCGTGCCATTGAAGACCTTAACCGCGCGATTAATCTGAAACCCGATTATACCGCAGCCTATATCAATCGCGGTACTGTCTACAGTGATAAAGGTGAAGTTGACCGTGGCATTAAAGACTATATCAAAGCGATAGAACTCGAACCGGATTCTGCTGAAGCCTATAACAATTGCGGCATGGCTTATGCTGATAAAGGTGATTATGACCGCGCCATTGATGACTATAACATAGCAGTAACACTCAAATCGGACTATGCTGAAGCCTATTTCAATCGCGGTAATGCTTACATTAAAAAAGACGATTATAATCGTGCTATTGAAGACTATACTGAGGCGATACGACTGAATCCTAATTATGCCGAAGCCTATTACAACCGCGGCGCAACTTATAGTGATAAAGGCGAGATTGACCGTGCCATTGATGACTATAACATGGCAGTAACACTCAAACCGGACTATGCTGAAGCCTATTTCAATCGCGGTAATGCTCACATCAAGAAAAGCAATTATGACCGCGCCATTAACGACTATACTGAGGCGATACGACTAAATCCCAATTATATCGAAGCCTATTACAATCGTGGTGCGGCTTACGGAGAAAAAGGCGATTATGACAGGGCTATTGATGACTTTACCCAAGTAATAGAACTGAATCCTAATTATGCTGCTGAAGGCTATTACAATCGTGGTACGACTTACCTCAAAAAAGGTGACTTTGACCATGCTATTGAAGACTACACCAAGATAATTGAAGTGAAGCCCGATCATCACCTTGCCTATTACTATCGCGGGGGCGTGTGGTTACACCTGAGAGAATGGGAAAAAGCCAAATCTGACCTGATAATTGCCAGAGACATGGGGATAAACATTATTACTTTATTTTATCGCGATTACGGAAGCGTTGAAGTTTTTGAGCAGATAACAGGGGTTCAGTTACCGGCAGACATTGCCGAGATGCTGACACCCCAGCAATAAGCATCACCGCCGATGTTTTTTATCCGTGTAATCCCTGAATCCGCGATAATCTGCGATTCTGACAGGAAAAAAATCGCTATAGTGGAGAAATCGACCCATCGCCCCAAAATCTTGAGAATCCTTAAATCCCGAAAATCCTGATTCAGATTGTTTTTGAATCCCAATCACCGCGTCAGGGCAAAAAATCCGTGCAATCCGTGTAATCCGTTCAATCCGCGATTCAGACAAACGACACATATCGCCCCGCTGAAGCTAAATGCCCCCAACTTATTCTGTCAATCCCCCAATCCTGCCTGTTTACTCTCGGAACGGAGCCTGCTCTCGGCTTGTCGGAGTCCCGCCTGTCCCAATTTATCGGACGATCTATCAGGGAGAATCCCGATTCAGACAACAATAACCCACAATTTCACAAATAGGTTGCACTACCGTAACGGATGTGATATAATTTCAGATGGGAAAGCCGCGTGCTCCCTCAACGCCACCGATACACATCGGTCAAATCAACCAACACTACCAAAACCGACTTGGAGGCATATTATGGCAGAAGCACCCCATCCGAACCAACTCACACCCCAACAAGAAACAGCGATTGACCTGATTCTCACTGGGAAAAACGATAGAGAAGTTGCTCAAACCATCGGGAAATCGCGATCCACCGTCAACACATGGCGCAACCACGATCCACGCTTTATCGCAACACTGAATGACCGTAGACAACAAGTATGGGGCGGACAACTCAACCGTTTGAACAACCTTGTCATTGACGCTGTTGATGCGCTTCAAGACGGGTTACACGATTCAGATATCAAAGTCCGAATCGTCTCAGCCGTACATATTCTCAAAGCCACCGGTGTCTACGGTGCAACCGTGCCAGACTCACAGGTAACAGATCCCGCAGAGGTGGCAGCGGACCACGAAGTCAAAGACGACCAGAGAAAAATGAGGCTTGACCTGTACAAAGACAAGCCGACCCGCTCAGCTCAACTGGAAACGAAATACCAGTCAAGCGCAAAGCAACAGAGCCATGCGTATGCAGAGGAACGAGAGCGTAGGGTATCTAGTGAAATATCAGACGCTGAAAGATACCTTAAAGTCGAGAAAGACACAGAAAACAGAGCGTCTTTGGAAAACACCATATCGGCATACAGTAAAATCCCGCAAGAGGTGCTCAACAAAGTTGACGACGACGGGCTGCATCATCTTATTTCCGATTTCATTGGCTTTCGTGACAACTACCTTCAGGCTGTAGACGCAGATCTAACCAACGCCTACATCAACTCAGACCCACCGCCTTGGGAGGACTACACCGAAGAGACTGATCACCAAATCGAAGCAGAACTACAGCGAACGAAAGAAAAGACAGACACGGTGCTCCAGATTTTCCTCAATGAGTGGGAAAAACGGGGAGGCAATGCAGCCCAACTACTGAAGGAAGTGGAAGAGCAACAGATCGCGCGGGAAAGAGAAATCCACGATAAAAAGCAACAGTTGCAAGAGCAAGACCTGCCAAGCGATCAGAAAATTCCCAACTTGCCGGAGCCGCTAAACAACGGAGGGACGCTGCCAGCGGAACTAGAGGACATACTCTCATTGATCAGCCACAAACCACCGCTTGAGGGCAACCACAACGGTGCCCCTGGCAAAATCTAACAAAATCTAACAAAATCTAACACTTTTAAGGATTTACGGAGCCATCTGAACGGTTCAGACCCGTCCGGGGAATTCTTTTCCTCGGATGGGCATGAAGCGAAATTCTCCGCGTGGCAGCCCGCATTCGGTGCGGAGGCGGGACTCTTCGTCCTCAATGCCAAGGTATTTTGTCTCGGCGTGGAGATAGTGCAATGCTAAACCACGTCGTCGGTTCGGTGTAGGGTTCGCGCCGGTGCGGTGGAAGTTGAGACCGTGGTGGAACATGCAGTGCCCTGCTTTCAATTCCACAGGTGTCGGCTTGGCGATCTCTGGATCGTCGATGAATCGCTGTTTGTATTCGCGGGTGACGGGGCCCCATTTGTGGCTGCCGGGGATGACGGTCATACATCCGTTTTCGACGGTGGCATCATCTAAGGCGACCCAACAGCTGACGTGGTCTTGTGGGACGAAGAAGGGCCACGCGGGTGAGTCTTGGTGCCAGTCGGTCACTGTCCCGTTATAGCGGGGTTTCATCATCAGTTGGTCGGTGTAGAGTTTGATGTTGGGACCTAAGAGATCCTCGATGACATCTACAATCTCAGGCTTCTTTGCAACCGCTTGGAAGAGGTCGTCAAAGTAGCAGAGTTGTGTCATCTTGCGGACGGTGTCAAGGCGGGATGTGGTGGTCTCCTCACCATCGCGGAACGCTGCCTCCTGCTGGATGTAGCGGGAGGGTACGTGGGTTACACGCCCTTCAGCGATGTCCTCGCTGCGCTGCTGGAGTGCCTCCAATTCCTCGTCAGACACAACCCGTGTATAGGGCAAGTAGCCGTATTCCTGAAAGAACGCTTTTTGATCGGTCGTTAAAGCCATGTGGTGTCTCCTTTGCTGCGCTGTAATTATCGGTTGAGATATATGTGGTTTTGGTGTATAATATACGTTGTTTCAACATACGATGTAACAATACTTATAGTGAATAAAAAAAACAGACACTTTCGCTCCTCATCTGGTAGGCGCTGTTTCCAACTGCGCCGATTTGGAGTGTCTCATTAATTCTAAAATCTACTATAACTACAGGAAATTGAGTTATGAAATGGGAAAACCACCAAACACTCTTGACAGTTCTCATCACGCTGATTGTCGCTATCTTCGGCTTTGCACAGGTGTACATCTTATTCTCTGTCAAGCAGGTGGACAATCGAATCAATCGACTCGATAATCGAATCACGCGACTTGACAATCGAATCAATGAACGACTTATACAGATAGAAAGTCGGCTGGATACGCTCACTCAGAACCACATTGATCACCTTGCCTATCACAATAAAGAGGGCGATTAAACGTCGAGATCTGAATCTTGACCTACTCGATTTAGTTTATTAGTTCATTGGTTCATTAGTTCATTTCACGCCTGGGTTGAATCAATCACGTAGTGAGGTTGTTTATAGTAGATTTCAGAATTAACTAGACGCTGTAGCGCAAACTGTTAGTTTGCGGGTTTGGATCATCCCGATAAATCGGGATGGTACAAAAGACTATTTATTTTTAGAATTCACTATAGTGAGAGGTCGGGATTCGGAGATCCCTCCCCGATAAATCGGGATGCAAGCACCTACAGAAGAAGTAAATGTTCTTAATCACGTAGTTCCTCCGTTTGATCGCTTTTGTTCAGCCAGCCGTAAGATTCTAGTTTTCGATACAGTGTCCGCAAGCCGATTTTGAGTATTTCCGCTGTCCGTTTTTTATTGTTGCCGGTTTCTGCTAATGTCTTGCGGATAGCCTCTTTTTCGATCGCTTCCATCGTCATTCCAACAGTCCCCACGTTCTCATCAGCCAAATCAATTGAACCTTCCTGAGTATCTGGAGCGTCGAGATATAGAGGAATTCCCATTTGAGTCTCGGGATCCACAGCGATCTCTGAATCTGTGAAACTCGTTTGAAATTCGGAGGAGAAATCGTCGAGGTCTAGGGTCTCTGCCCCCGCTAAGATGATGGCGGTTTCGATGGCGTTGCGTAACTCACGGATGTTTCCATCCCACGCTGCATTTTTCAGGTAATCCATCGCCTGGGGGGTAATCCCTGAAACGGGACGGTCATGTTCTTTGCTAAACTCTTTGATGAACGCGCTGGCGAGCAGGGGGATATCCTCTCGTCGCTCTCTTAACGGAGGCACCCGAATCGGAAATCGATTAATCCGGTGATAGAGGTCGTTGCGGAATTTCCCGTTCTTCACAGCCTCCTCAAGGTCTGCGTTGGTCGCAGCGACGATACGGACATCGGTTTTGATGGGTTTATCCCCGCCGAGGCGCGTGAATTCCTGTCCTTCGAGTACACGGAGGAATTTTACCTGTGTTTCAGGGCCCATTTCTCCAACCTCGTCTAACAGTAGGGTGCCGCCATTTGCCTGCTCAAACAGCCCTAGTTTGCGGGTAGTTGCCCCGGTGAAAGCACCCCGTTCATGACCAAACAGCTCGCTTTCAAGGAGCTCACGGTAGAGCGCGCCGCAGTTAATTGTCCGATACGGTTTGTCCTTTCGGCGGCTATGGTTGTGAATTGCATTTGCAATCAACTCTTTCCCAACGCCACTTTCGCCACGGATGAGGACTGTTGCATTGGTCGGGGCAACGAGTCGGATCATGCGGAAAAGTTCTTGCATCGGTTTTGACGTGCCGATGATGTTCGCAAACCCAAATTTGTCATCGAGCTGCTCTCGTAGATTGACGTTCTGGAGGAAGATAGATCGTTTTTCGAGTGCGTTTTTCGCCGTTTGGCGCAAGATGTTAATCTGTATCGGCTTTTCGAGGTAGCCATCTGCCCCTGCTTTCGTGGCTTCAACCGCACTGTCGATGGAGCCGTAGCCCGTTAAGATAACCACTTGTGTATAGGGGTAGTTGTCTTTTATGTGCTTGAGCAGATCAATCCCACTGAGGTCGGGCATCTTTTCATCGGTGATGACGACATCAACATCTTCAGCAGCTAAGATATTCAATGCTTCGCGTCCACCTGACGCTGCAAATAGGTCGTAGCCTTCGCGTTCAAGTACTTCGATGGCTGCCTCGACGCTCCCCGAATCGTCGTCTACAACAAGGATTTTTGGGATCATCTCATCACCTGACGTGTTGGTTCATTAGTTCATTGGTTCATTAGTATTTTAGAATTAATTAGATACTGTGAACGAGCGAGGTCAGGAACCTTGGTCACGGAGTTACAGCACATTGCTTTGAATCCCGATTTATCGGGGCGGAGTGTGCCTACTACTTTAATGGTAGCAGAACGGAGAATTTTGTGCCGTGACCGGGGTTGCTCTCCACTCTTACACGTCCGCCATGTCCTTCGATAATCTGTTTTACGATTGTGAGACCGACACCGGTCCCCTCCGCTTTCGTGGAGATGAATAGATCAAAGATTTTGTCCAGTTGCTCTGGCTCGATGCCTTGACCTGTATCTTCCACATCGATCTGTATCTCCCCATTTAACGGCTTTGCGCGAACCGTGAGTGTGCCGCCATCTTGCATCGCCTGAACCCCGTTGATAATCAGATTCAGCAACGCCTGCTTGAACTGCGATTGATCGAGTTGAACGGGCGGCAGCACTTGGATCTCACGGTTGACCTGAACGTTCTGCTTTTGTGCCTCTGGTTCATTGAAGTCCAAGACTTCTTCGATAAGCACTGCGAGATCGCAGGCTTCAAACATCAACGGAGGCAGATTGGCATAACGCCGAAAATCGGTTAATATTCGTTCTAGGCGTTCCACCTCCCCACGGATACGCCGGACGCGCTTCTGGACCTCGTTGGGGGAATTTGGGTTCTCAGGGGATAGGTCCTCTTCCAGAATTTGGAGGTTGAGGTTAATACTATTTAATGGGTTACGAATTTCATGGACTAATTCGCGGGTGAGGGCATGTGCCGGTTTAGCTGGCTCATTATTAAGCCTTTGGGCACGCGGGTATCCCCGCCGCCGAGCAACGATCGCCAGAATACCAACGGCAAGAATCAGAACGAGTCCACTTGAAACCAACCACCAGGTGACGTTCATACGATTTGACAGGGGAACTTTTGACGTACTCCCAAAGCTAAAGCATTGGGATTCTTATCCACTATGTTAGCCAGATTTACATAGGTGCCAATCAAATCTGACACCTATCGGGGACGCCATCGCCCCAACTACGGGACTCAAAATGAATCCCGATACTTTGTTCCACAGGTTGATTGCACCCACGCCATCTCGGTGATATTCAAAGCCACAATGATTGCAGTGATAGTTACGGTTAGTAGGCTTCTTTCGGTTGCCACAACTCGGACAAGTCTGAGAGGTGTATGCCTCTGATACGAACTTGACTTTGAGTCCTGCTAATTCTGCCTTGTAGCATATCATGAATTGGAGACGGGCAAACGCCCATTGGTGAACCTTCTGGTTAGATACTTTTCCAAACTTCGCTCGCTTACGAATGCCTTTTAGGTCTCCAATCACTATCATATCTGCCTTCGCCTTGATGCAGTCAGATATAAATCGACTCGTGATTTTATGTTCAGCGTCCTTCAGTTGAGCGCTCAACTTTGCCAGTATCTTGGTCTTAACTCGTCTGAGACGATACCAGCGATTACTTCGTTTGATACACCTATCCATTTTAGATTGGATATATGCCTTAAACTTGTTGATATACTGTTTGATAGCCCGTAAAGCACGACCATTGTAGATTATCGTTTGTTGTCCGTCATGAGAAACTATCGGGTGAATCTCGCCCATGTCTATGGCAACCACTTGACCCGTCTCACGCTTGGGTGGGGTGTGGACTTTGTAAACCAATGAAAAGTAGTAACTGCCCCGTTGGAAGTACATTTCTACATACACGGGCTTTACATCTGATTTGAGGGTGATAGCCACATTACCTTTACCATTTGATAGTCGGATAACACCCTCTTTGAAGGTAATACCATTTTGTATCCAACGCACCTTGTAGAAATGAGGAGTCCGTTTAGGAGGTTTCGCATCAGGGTTGGACTGGACAGCACGAAAGTAACTCTTCAGTGAGTCAAAATAGGATTGGATTATCGCTTGAATCGTCTGTGAATGCAGATTGTATCCACGCAAACGCATATACTTCTGGACAGCACCTTGTGATAGCCAAAACCCTTTCTTGCGCTTGACTTTCCAGAGTAAAGACACAACTTTGCAATAGACACGACCAGACTCATGAGCAAGCATATCCAATTCAGGGGTCTTGTCGCATTTGACTTTCTTGGTTGTATACACTCGGATTGTCCTTTCGGTCTTTCGTTTTCCTGTTCGATAGGGTGTGGGAAGCACCACCGGGCGGTGGTGTCGAACCTTCCCACCGAAAGACAAGACAACTATACCATATTTCTCCTGCAAATTCAATGCTAAAGCAGTCTGTATCCCAAACCTAAAGGATTGGGATTTAGACCTAAAGGTTTTTTCGTTAAGGGAAAGGGAGTGTGTCGTCAGACCTCCGTGGCATCATTGGGAAAATGTCTATGCAACTCGTCCGAACGACGAAATTGGTTTATTGGTGCATTGGTTCACTAGTACATTAATGAACTTTTGAACTAATGTACTAATGAACTCAATAACTACTATGCAGTGCTTTCTTGGACTTCTTGAACTTCGATATTTCGTCTTCTTAGGTGCCAGAGATATATGATCGGACTGGCGATGAAAACAGATGAATACGTTCCAACAATTACACCCACGATCAACGCCAATGCAAAGGTGTTAATCTCTTGCCCCGCAGCGGTTTGGAGAAAAATAACGAGAACAACAAAGAGCGTTGTCAACGAGGTCACCACAGTCCGGCTCAAGGATTGATTGATGCTTCTGTTGATAACTTCAGCGAAGTCGGTGCCTTTGAGCAGTGTGCTATTCTCACGAATACGATCAAATACAACAATCGTATCGTTCAAGGAGTAGCCGATAATTGTGAGAAAAGCGGCAACTGTCGGCAGGTTAATTTCCTTCACTAGCACTGAAAAGACCCCAAGCGTAATCAACACATCGTGAATCAAGGCAGCGATCGCCCCGATGGCGAAACGAAATTCAAAGCGCCAAGAGATATAGAGAAGCAGGATAACAATCGACCAGAGGACAGACCACAACGCTGCCCATTTAAGGTCTTTACCAACACTAGGTCCGACCTCACTCACATTCACAGCACGCTGCATCGCCTGCCAGTCGCTGCCTCCCTGTAATAACGCCCCGGTGAGGATCTGTCCGACACTTGCTTGAATCTGTATTTGCGCTGCTTGCGTCAAATCGGATCCAATTTCGTCTGCGAGCACAAAAGTAATGGTGTCCGCCCCTTCTATAACCTCACGAATCTCATTTCTCAACCGATGCTCTCCTTCGATTAACTGAATCGTATCTCCGGGTTGGAAACGCACTCTCTCCTGCGTAGAACTCACCTGAACACTTCTCGCAGTTGCGTCGCCTGGATCAGCGATCAGCGGCACAACAATTCTTTGGCTTTCAAATTCCTTGCTGTAGCCAATGTCGATAGAGGCTTCCTGCTTCGCTGCGTCCACTTGAATCTTTGAACGCTCATAACCCAGTTCCGTCAGCTTAGTGGAGAGTTCCGATTGGGTAACTGCACGGTCAAATTTAGCGTAAGCCTTGACACCACCCCGAAAGTCAATCCCAAAATTGGGACCATTATGAAGAACGAGCGAAACAATGCCAATAATAATGAGGACTGAAGACACGAGAAATCCCATTCGGCTTCTGCTAAGAAAACCGATGGTTGTGTTTCTGATGACCTCCCGTCCGATACTTAACCTTTCGACATTTCGACCGCCAAGCACCCAGCCGTAAATCTCTCGTGTGACAACAATGGCGGTAAACATGCTGGCGAAGATACCGATTCCCAACGTAATGGCGAATCCCTTGATGGGGCCTGTTCCGAAATGGTAGAGTACCGCTGCAACGGCTAACGTCGTCACGTTGGCATCAAGGATTGTCCAGAAGGCTTTCTGGTAGCCGGTCTGAATTGCGGACCATACGGTTTTGCCGGTGCGTAGTTCCTCACGGATGCGTTCAAAAATAAGTACATTTGCATCAACCGCCATCCCAATGGTCAAGACGAGCCCTGCAAGTCCGGGCAGCGTCAAAGCCGCGCCAAATCCAGCAAGTGCGCCCAGAATGATGAGCATATTAAACGCCAGCGCAATAATCGCAACAATACCCGAAAAGCGATAGTAGATTAACATGAAAATCAGAACGACTCCCATGCCGATAACTGCGGCGCGAACGCCATCGTCGATTGCTTCTTGACCGAGGGTTGGTCCCACGGTTCGCTCTTCGGCGATCTTTACACCGACGGGGAACGCCCCAGCTTTGAGAATATTCGCCAGATATTGGGCTTCCTCAAAGGTAAAGTCTCCAGAGATTTGAGCATTTCCGCCGAGAATGGGTTCATTGATTCGCGGCGCAGATTGGATCTTGCCATCAAGCAGAATTGCTAAGAGTTCACCGACATGGTTGGTGGTCAGTTGCCCGAATTGCCGGGTGCCTTGGGAGTCAAAACTCATAGACACGACAATCTCGAAGGCGGTATTGCCTTGGGTTTCACGCGCATTTTTAATTCGATCGCCGCTCAATAGCACTGGGCTCTGGACAACATACCAGCTATTCGCTAGTGCTGTCCCATCGTCGCTATGGTATCGGATTTCGGTGCCTTCAGGAATATCGTCAGGCGGTGGAGTATCCGCTGACCCGGTCCAAGCGACTGTACCGGTAGGACTCTTTTCTACCAACTTAAATTCGAGTCGTCCCATCGTTTTGACAATCTGGAGGGGTTTTGACGAGTCCTTTGCGCCGGGCAATTCTACAATGATTCGGGGGCGGTTGGCTTCACGTCGAATTGACGGTTCGGCAACGCCAAACGCATCAATGCGGTTTCGTAGCACCACCATAACTTGGTCGATCGCTTGCTCGCTATACTGTTCCAAGCCAGATTCATCCAAGCGAATCTGATAAGTAACTTCGGTGTCAGTTTTATTGATCTCTTGGGGAGCATCAAAGAATTCTAAATCTTGAAGATTTTCCTGCGCCTTCTTGAGATATTCTGCTTGCTCGGTTGGGTCCGAAAGCCGTTTCGGGATCCCCACAACGACATTAAGCGCATTTTCCTCTAAGACCGGTTCTGCTTCCCTGCAATGAATTTTATCTGCTCGCAATCGCTCAGGAATCGAGTCAGCCCGTCCCTTCAACAATTCAATTTTTGATTCCTCAAGATCGACTTCAAGGGCGAGATGAACGCCACCTTTGAGATCGAGACCCAGCTTTAAGCGATTATCTGGTATCAAGCGCCGAACGATTGTTGGGATATTTCCGTAAAGATGTAGGTCTTCCAGAATCCTTTCCAGATCGGCTTTGCTCTTTGGAGATAAGAAATTGACGACGAAGTCTCGCTCTTCCGTTGTATCAAATTGATAATCCACCGCCTCCGTAAATCCGTTAGCCTCCAACCTTCTCGCCAAGATTTCCTTGAGCTCCGTTGTCGCATCCTGCAAGTTGATGCCCTCCGGGTATTCGACTGCTTGCAGGCTTACCCTTAACGACGTTTCATCGGTCGCTTCAAATTTGGGGAGTCTCTCTTGCATCCAGAGGGAGAGATTTCCGTATAGGGGATTGTAAAGATTCTCCGGGGTCGGGATAAGGTACAATGCTGAAAATACGAGTACCACAATGATTAAAACTATTTTCCACACACTAACGCTGTACATTCATTTCTCCTAGGGATAAAAAATGGTGCGCCTGGGAGGATTCGAACCCCCGACACGAGGCTTAGGAAGCCCCTGCTCTATCCCCTGAGCTACAGGCGCAGCTCAACTAACAACAACGGGATAGTATAGCATATCAAGGGGTTAAAATTCAATTAGAGAAAAAATTTCATGATCCGGGAATTTTTCGCGTCCATTGAGGAAGGTCAGTTCAATAAGGACTGCAATTCCGGCCACTTCGCTGTCCAGTTTCTCAATAAGGTTAATCGAAGCAGCGATTGTCCCCCCTGTTGCAATCACATCGTCACAGATGAGGACACGACTTCCCTGAGAACAAGCGTCCTGATGAATTGCGAGGGTATCAACGCCATATTCTAGTTCATAACTGGCTTCATGCGTATGGTAGGGAAGTTTTCCGCTCTTGCGGACGGGAACCAAGCTAACCCCCAAGCGATAGGCAAGCGCGCTACTGAAAATAAAGCCGCGTGCATCAATGCCCACTACCACATCAATATTTTTCGATTCGTAGTGGGCCGCCATCGCATCCACCGCATCGCGGAAGGCGTGCGGATTTTGGAGCAGCGGGGTAATATCTTTGAAAAGGATTCCCGGTTGTGGAAAATCGGGGACATCCCGAATAAATTTGGAAAAATCGGTCATAGGTTTACTCCAGTCTATAAACGCAGAAAAAATGCACACTTATGTCAAAAGGAAGTACAAAACGTAAAGAGCGTGAAACGTGATGCGTGAAACGTGAAAATTAGTTCATTGGTGTAGTCGGGCAAGATATCCGACCTACTGTGGTACGTCTTGATACACATGTCGCCCTGCTGGGGCTTTAGATGGCAATTTGAGTTAAAAGCTTTAATCTGCTGCCCTTGCCTCAAAATCCGCAAGCTGCGTTAAGTAATCATAGCTTTGTTGTGCGGCATCTTCTGGTTCCATGATTTCGGTGAAAGCCTGATGTACCGTCACATAGCCGTTGTAATCAATCTCTGCCAACCCTTCAAACACACTTGAAAAGTCGATCCCGCCCTCATCCTGCAAGCGGATCGGATCATGTGGAACATCCCCGCGAATCCAGGTCTCAAGATGCGTTTTTCCATCGGGACGACGGATATGGTTCTGGAGGTAGACATTAAACAGATAAGGTGAGAACCGCTTGAGCGTTTCGGGACCGTAATCCTGTCCGCAGAGGTCTAAATTCGCTGGCTCGTAAATGATGCCGAAATTGTTTCTTCCTACTCGCTTGAGGATATCAATTGAACCATCCACCGTTTCAAATAGGCTGCGCGTATGCGACTGATGCGCCAACCGGATCCCTCGCTCGCGAGCTTCGTCGGATGCGCGTTTCGCCCAGATGATATCTTCCTCTTTTTTCATCGCAATCCGAATTAGATTCGCACCCAATAGGTCGGTCAGATCCAGATAAGGCGTGATGTTTCGTAGGGCATTGGGTCCCTGGTCGTTGTTGATAGGAATCGGGAAATCGCCTGTGACCATTGACACAGCGAGGTTGAGTTGGCGGGTTTTCTGGCGGATAGCGGTGATTTGCTGGAGCGGTGTCTGGGTTCCCGCCTGTGATGCTCTCATGCAGACAGCATTATAACCCAACTGATCGGCGAGTGCGGCAATTTCGTCGAAGGATCGGATGGTTTCTTCTTTGGAACCGGGTGCTTCTGCCACCCGAACCGAGAGTGAAAGCTTCATTGTTTGAAATGTCTCCTTTTTAAGTGGACGCTGTTTTAGAACTCGAATGGCACCCCTCTCATGCGCATTCGGAGGTCGTCATAGGAACGCCTTCTGAGCACCTCCGGGAGCCGGAGTTCCGGCAGCTCTATATCTTCAAACGCAACACGCTGATCAGGGGTCAGATCTGTTTTGATTTCATTAATGAGTCCAGAGATCTCCTTGCCATATTCCCGTCGTTGTGCGACAAAACTTCTGAGTTTCATTCTCAGTTCATGCCATTCAAACCGGACACCCCTGTCCCTGCCTCCTTCATATCGGCTCATCCGAGGCAGGCTAGCACGGGTGTAGTAACTGCGATATGCAGCCTCTACTTCGTCTCGTTCAAACTCGTAATCCTCAACGATGTCCCGGATGTGCACAATCTTGGGTTCGATGTCCGCCCGCTGTTCCTTCGATAAGTTAAGCGCGTTGCTGCTGTCAGGCAGATTGATCAGTTTAACCCCTCCGCCACAGCCAAGAACTAGCAGCAGACCGAGCATAAGCAATTCGAGCCGTATGAAGCGCGAAAAACATTTGTTCATTGGTTTGTCTATTTGGTTCATTAATGAACTCAATTGGTTTCTGTTGCACGCTTTCTTCATATAAGACGTTATTGAAACACGATGCAACAACTCACGCCCGAGAGTTATCTAGCAGGTCTTCATCGAGCTCAATTCCCAGCCCCGGCGCATCAGGGACGGTTGCATAACCGTTCTCCATCTTGACCGCTGGCGTAACGATATCAAACGCCCGTAGGCAATTCAGCGTAATTGATGACATGGTAGCGTTGGGCATCGTGGCAGCGAGATGGATTAGATAGGTGGTCGTTATTCCCATTCCGACAATCTGAATCCAGAGCGGCAAATGTGCGGATTCAGAAATTGATGCTTCGCGCTTGGCGTTAGCAGCCCGCGAATCCGGGTACGCAATGATGAAGGAGTCGTTCATGCCCGCCTTGATCGCTTCGACAGGATCGGGATTGCCGAAGTGTATCGTGATCGGCATATCACAGCCGCGTCGAATCTCTAGGTATCCGTCAATATCGCCCTGGGGAATAGGCGATTCAAACGCTTCGATATTGTAATCCCGGAGTTTTTTCGCAACCTCAATAGACTTCGCTGGTGTCTCAAACGAGTCGTTGGGGTCAATCCGCAGCTTGTAATCGGACGGAACGACCTCAGTGATTGCTTGCACCTGCTCGATGATATCATGCCACGGACGCGCCTTGATTTTGTGGAGTCGATATCCGAGCGAATAGGCGCGCTTGGCTTCCTCTGCCCATTCCGCAGGCGGCATATCTATCGACCAGTATCCGATCGCGACCTTATCCTGAACCTTTTCGCCGACTAGTTGATGGACTGGCACGCCGAGCGACTTTCCCATGATGTCATAGACCGCCTGCTGAAGCGGTGTCGGTGCCAACCCATTCATGAATTCAAACGGATCTCTGCCGACGTACTGCTGAAGTTCGTCATTGGGTTGCCCTTCAGCTTCACCGATACCAACGAGTCCTGCATCGGTGTAGACTTTATAAACGGTGTTTCCTTGATACAGATTCCGTTCGACCATCATTTCGGTGATGCCCTCATGATACGGAACCTTGACCGGTATCGCTTCGATCTGAGTAATCTTCATGGTGGTGAGCTTCCTTTCGTGGTTTATCCATTTTGGCCCATGTCATAAGAAAGTGCAAAACGTCAAAAGCGTGAAACGTAATTCGTGAAACGTGAAAACAATTTGTTCATGGGTTATTCTACATTGGCTCCCTGAAAGACATGAGATCGCCTTGAAGGGTTGTTACTGGCGAAACCAGCCTTTGAGTATCGGATATAATTCACAATATCGCTGATAGTATGTCTCATATTGTTGGGCCCGATTCGCATCACATCTGACCGTCTCGCCTAACACAATCGCCTTTTCACATGCAGACTCAAAGTCTGAAAACATGCCAACGCCAATCCCTGCAATTATTGCCGCGCCGATAGCGGAAACCTCCCGCGTTTCCATTATCCGCACATCCTGACCGAAAACGTCGGCTTGAATCGCGCTCCAGAGAGCGGATTTCGCCCCACCTTCGCCGATGCGGAGTTCGTCAATTGGGGAACCCAACCGTTTGAAGCATTCGAGCGAGTGTCGTAGGTCAAAGGCTACCCCCTCCATCAACGCCCGAATCATGTGCCCTTTTGTGTGGTGCAACGTCAAGCCGATCCAACCGGCACGGGCATGGGGATCGGGATTCGGTGTCGCTGCCCCTTGAAACCAAGGCATGAAAAATAGCCCATCACTACCGGCAGGTACGCTTTCAGCATGCCCCGTCAAGTCCTCAAAGCGTTCGCCAAACTGGTCACGCGCCCATGCTAGGCTCCGCCCGCCGGTATATGTGCAGCCGAGCCACAAGTATTTTTCCGGCACCGCGTGGCAGATGGGCCACAGCTGATTGTATCCTTCATCGCTGACTCTCTCGGCAAAAGCCAAGGCGTGCCCCGCTGTACCGATTCCGACGTTGGCGATTCCCGGTTTGATGACACCGCCGCCCACCGCCATACACGCCATATCGCCCGCACCGGCACATACGGGTGTCCCTGCTGCCAGTCCTGTTTCTTCGGCAGCAGCAGCCGTGATTTCGCCAACCACCCTAGTGGATTCAACGATGGGCGGAAAAAGATCGCGGCGCACTTCGAGTGCATCTAAGATTTCACCGCTCCAATCCTGCGTGTAGATGTCCCCAGCCGCCGATATCGAGGCGTCTGAAACGTCCGATGCAAAGCTGCCTGTCAATCGGAACCGTATCCAATCCTTCTGAATGAGAGCATAATGGGCATCGTTATAAAGGTCCGGCTCGTTTTCGCGTAGCCAGAGGATTTTACCTAACGTGTTGACGGGGTTAAGCACCTGTAGCGTCCGCTTGCGAAATAGGTCACCTGCCCGTTGATTCGCTTCGTCGCACTCCCGCTTTGAACGTCCGTCCAACCAAGCAATCGCGCGGCGGATTGGAACCCCTTGGGGGTCTACGAGCATCGCGCTGTTCATCTGTCCCGAAAGTGCTACGCCTCTTATGTCGTGGATCGAATAAGCGGGATGCCGTGTCTTGAGTTCTGCGAGCACTTGACGGCTTGTGTTGCACAATGCGTTCCACCAATCGTCGGGATTTTGTTCCGCCCAACCGGGGTGTGGCGTCAGCAACGGGTAGTCCGCGCTCGCCATTGCGACAATATGACCTGCTTCGTCCATCAAAACTGTTTTGGCATTTGAGGTGCCGAGGTCAATTCCCATAACCAGTGACACGGTTTTTCACCTCTTTGGCGTGATACGTGGCGTGTAAAACGTAATGCGTGATGCGTAATTACACACACTGTTGTAGTTGATGAAGCAGAAAGGGTTGGGACTAGGATATAGGCAGGAGTAAAAGTAGAGCATTTGACGGGCAGGGAAACCCCACCCCTACGGGAACACCGATGGACTTTCAATATCTAGAGTGTGACAATCTAGGCATATCGGGCTGCACGGATTCCGACGCTTCCGAGCAGCCCTGCATCCTTAGTTTTACGCCCTAATACCCCAACTGCTGGAGATATTCCCGATTCACTCGCATCCGATCCTGATCCGACCGGTCCTCGATTTGACCGGGGCAGGCAGTCACCCAACGATCATATCCGATCTCTTCCAAGGTTGTCATAATTTTGGGAAAGTCCATCACCGTCCCACTGCCGACATCAACCCAATTCACATCGTAAGACTCGCCCTCGCCGCCGGAGAAGCTGGCATAGTCTTGGAGGTGAACGTAGATTAGCTGATCCTTATAGCGCTTTATGGACTCAACAGGATCATATCCCCACAGTGCCGAGTGCGAAACGTCAATACACAGCTTGCACTTTCGGAGCAGACTCATATATTTCGCCCAGTCCTCAATCGAGTCAATCGTTGTGTTGGTATGAATGTGGTAACACACCTCTAGATCGTACTGTCCGGCATATTCCGCCCATTCCTCTGACACATCTGCTAGCGCAGCGATGTCATCGTCATTGACAGGACGGTCTTGCGGTTTACCCGCTCCCATGAACATGAAACAGTCCGCACCGACTTCAGCGGCGAAGTCCATTCTGCGTTTGTTCATCTCCATCTGCTCCCAATCCTTGTCAATCGGGAGTCCTCGCGCGGTGACAACGACGACAGGCATACCGACATTATCGCAGACCTGTCGGACCCGCTTCGGTGTTCCCACCCAATCGAAGGATTGGCGCATCTCCCATCCATCCCAACCGGCTTCCTTCAGCTCTAACAGAAGCGGTTCAAGGTCAGGTGTTTGCCAACGTAACGTACTATAACCAAGTTTGAAACCCATAGTCTAGCCTCCATTGCAAATCGGTTCAGAGCAGCTGCTTTTTAAGACCCAGCGAAAAGATTGACAAAACAACGAACAAGGGTATAATAACCTAAGTTGCTAGTTGCGTAATGATACCACATACATGTCGCCCCGCTGGGGCTTTAGGGTTGGTTTTATCCTGTTTTCTATAGACATATCGCCCCGCTGGGGCTATAAGTCGGGCAAGATGCTCGACCTACAGAGATTGAGGGGTCACTTTTACTGCGTCGCACATAACTAGCAACTTGCGTTATAATAGCCAATTGTGAATCTACTGTAACGCCCTACAGACTTGTAATCGCCAAGTTTTCTTTGTAAATGTTTCACAAATCTATTATGAAACAGATACGGTCAGTTGTCAAGGAATTTCTGAGATTAAGGGGAGGATGATATGCGGATATTCATACTCGGTGACTTGGAAGGCACCGCCGGTGTCGTTGATTTTCACCAGCAGACTTATAGCGATGCGAAGTACTACGAACAGGCAAAACGGCTCGCAACATTGGAGGTGAATGCACTCGTTGAGGGTACATTAGAGGGTGGCGCGCAGGAGGTGTGGTTTTTGGACGGGCACGGTCCTGGAGGAATTGATTATGAACTGATGCACCCGGAGGCACAGATGATTATTGGTCGCCCAATTTCGGCACCTTGGGGGTTGGATGAGTCATTTGATGCGTTTTTTCTCTACGGGCATCACTCAATGGGAAATACGGAACGCGGTGTCCTCTGCCATAGCTGGAGTTCGCGCGCAATTGCCAACTGCTGGCTTAACGGGGAATTGATAGGGGAGATTGGATTTAACGCCGCGATGGCAGGCTCGTTCGGCATTCCAACGGTATTCATCAGTGGCGACGATACCGCCATCGCTGAAACGCAGCAGTACGTGCCGAATATCGTATCGGTAATGACGAAGAAGGGACTCTCGCAAACAAGTGCGTTGTCGCTCGCACCCGCGAAGGCGAGGGAACTCTTGCAGGTCGGGGGAAAGACAGCGATGGAAAAAATTGGGGAAATTGAGCCGTTCAGTATTGATCCGCCCTACGAATTTATCACAGAGCTGCTGGAGGAAAAAGCGGTTGATGCGAAAGCGAAACGGTCAGATGTTGAGCGGCTGGATTCCCATAGATACAAGATTGTCGGTGATACACTCATCGAAATTGCACACCGCCGGTAGATCCTTTGTGTGCGTATCCTATCTTCCGAACCGTCGCTCTCGATGGCTATAGTCACGGATTGCCCGGAGGAAGTCGATCTTTCTGAAGCCGGGCCAATAGGTGTCGCAGAAGTAGTATTCCGAGTAGGCACTTTGCCAGAGCATGAAGCCGCTGAGTCGAATCTCGCCGCTGGTTCGGATAATCAGATCGGGGTCGGGCAGATTGGAGGTGTAGAGATGTGCGGTAATCTTATCTGCACTCAATTCTGCTGATATTTCGTCCGGTGCTTTACCCTCTGCCAATTCCGATCTCAGGTGACGCCGGAACGCCTCGACGATCTCCTCGCGCCCACCGTAAGCCACAGCGACGTTAAGGATAAATTTATCGTAGTTCTTTGTCGCTTCCTCTACATCACGAATAGCTTCTTGGAGACTCGGTGGCAGTAACTCAAGTTTGCCCATGGGGCGCACCTTAATCTGATTGGTGTGGAGCCCTTCGATGGTGAGAAGTGATCGCATCTTTGTTTCAATGACATTGAAGATTTCCGCCACTTCTTCTTCCCCACGATTGACAAAGTTATCAAGAGAACAGATCCAGATTGAGACAATTTTGACACCCAACTCGTCGCACCAATGGAGTACCTCCTCTAGCTTATCCCCGCCTTCGGAGTGTCCGTACTGCCGTTTAGCAGCGTCAAAAAAGCCTTCCGTTTTCGCGTACCGGCGGTTCCCATCCAAAATAATTCCGATATGATAAGGAATCTGCCACTGGCTCGCCTCCCGCTCAAGGCGTTTCTGATAAAGAATGTAGAATAATTGCTTAATTTTCTTTTTAAGGAATTGTAATGGCAACATGATGAATAAACGTAGACTAACGTGAGCGATCGTCGGGGAGTTCAACATGACTCAATTCAAAATCCCCAGAAAAAAGGAGATTGATGGTAATTCCATTCGGTAACGTCCTATCAGTTAATAGATAGGTATACTGATGTTTAACGATACCGACATTTGGCACCACCCAATATTTCGCGGGTTCGTAGTTGGCTGCCTCCAGTGTCTGGAAATCGTCTGAGAATTTTAACGCTGGCAGTTCTGACAAACCGACAATTTCCTCTTCAACCAAGTAAGCATTATCGTAACTTCCGGCGGGCACTGTTACCGAGACATACGCATCAATAACACGACGGACTACCCGACGCGCTGGTGACGTTTTGGTTTCAAAGACGGTCCACTCTTTTCCGATCTGCAAGGGAAAATCCCAGAGAAGGCGAGGCGGGAAATGTTTCTGATGTAGCACAGGGTTATCAAGAAAGAAAACGTACACATCGAACGCTGATTCGATATAGGCTTGCGGTGTGCTTGAGAAATAGGTTGCAAATAACGGCAAATCGGCATCCAGGAAATCGGAGTCAAAGCGAAAATAGAGCGCGTTTGCAGAAAGATGATCGACCGCTGCTCGGAAAATTCTCTCCTCCGTTTGGACAACTCTTTCCTCCTCTCCACGCTGATTGAAAACGGTACGTTCAGCGCGAACAATTGCTCTGACTTCACTGACAGTCGCCTGACGGTGGGTGAACCCACTAATATCTCGTGTACTTTCAATTCTAATTGTAAACGTCTCCTCTAGTAGTTCCGAGATAACTTCTCCTTGCCCAGGGTTATACAACCCATCTCCCACATTAAGGTAGGTCCAAGCGGATCCGTTGTTTGTGGGGAAATCAGAGGCTTGAAATCCCGCACCGAAAGAGGGCGAAACCTCTACTTCGCCGTGTGGGTCGATCAACCCCTCCTCACCACAACCGAGGACGAAAAAAAACATAAAAGAGCAAATAAAAAATCTATTTTTTATCACCTTAAACAAACTCCCTAGTGTGAAGGAACGCAATGACGTTTTATGTCTTTATTTCAAAATCGCCATCTTTCGCATGGAGACATAATCGCCAGCTTTCAGCACATAGAAGTAGACACCACTGGTAGCGCGCTCTCCCAACTGGGTATGCCCATCCCAGTGAATTGCTTTATCCTTGCTGACATACTGTCCACGCTTCTTCATACCAACGTGCAATGTTCGTACCAACTGCCCTGATATATTGTAGATTTCAACTGAAACCGACGAATCCTCCCCTAACTCGTAAGGGATCCAAACGTCCGGATTGAACGGATTCGGGTAACTTTGGAAGAGTCGAGTCTGCGTCGGGGCAGCAGCGATGTCCAGTGGGTTAAAAATGGGAGTAATACCGTTGGGGTCAATGCTCGGTGTGCCCATGATGCCAATTGCATCAACAGGCACAACAGCATAAAAGTAGTGGGTGCTTAGTGGATCGAAATTGGTGCTCTCCACATCAATATCTTGAAATATCGTCGTGTCCTCAAAGTGCGTATCGGTTGCGTTGACCCGTCCGACAATGTTAATGTCATCGTTGGGAATGCCATCATCATTCCGATCTGCGGCGTTCAACACCTCCGCAGCGGTCTGGAATGGCTGCGGGTCATCGGTTTCAATTAACGACGTATATCGCTTTCGGACGATAACTACCTCATGAATATCCGTCAAATCCTCGAGCTGCCACTGTACACGCACGCTGGTGTCCCTTTCTTGCGAAAGAGTAGGTGTCGAAAGGGCACCAGTGGGTGGACGACCCGCCATATAACTCACAGCACCACCAAAGTCCCCGCCGGGGATAATCACCTGCTCGACATCCGGCCGCAGATTAATTAGGATGAGTGTAATTTTCTTAATATTACCCCCGAAATCCTTGAATGTAATCTGCCCTTCCTGAGAACGTTGGTAGGTAAATGCCTCTCGGACTTCGTGGGTCCCATCCCGTTTTTCAACGATAAACTTTGCGCCCCATCCCCGCAAGCCCCAAATATCGAGTCGATTCAATTCGTTCTGAATTGCAGCTCGGTCCGTAACGTTGAGCGAACTGATGTCAATTGGAGCGATGTCGGCACCATCAACCTTAACCGCGAATTCGTTCATCACAACACCGGGAGGCGGTTCAAAAACAATATAGCGTGACGAGAAGGGTTCCGGCATCTCCTCTGAATCCCAATCAACGCGAATCGGGTAGGTGTCGTGCACATCGTGCGGGTGAATAACGACCGGCGGGAAACGGTGTCCATTGAGGTAGTGCTTCCCCTCATCACGGTTATGCGTGAAGTAGTTCCACTCGGTAAACGTCTTAAACGCTTCAACTAGGGTTGTACCATGATTGGTAAAGACCTCCAAAAAGTTACCGAATTCACGGTAAGAACCGGTTGTTGCATCCTCATAAATCTGGCGAACAATATCGACATCGAATCGCTCCGCCATGTAAAACACCCAGATCACAGCTGCGTATTCGTGTAAACCGACCCGGCTGTCGAGCGCGATGTCAGGCTGATCCAAAAAGATGCCAAGCTGCCTGGCGTAATAGTCATAGGCATCGGTCTCATCAAATTCATCAGGGTCTGGGATATCGTCAAGATCATCAACCAGTCCGCCATCGTATACCTTCGACTCAATCCATGTTGCTGAAGCCTCCATGAACCAGCCCGGCATACGTGCATTGTAGGCGAACTGAATCCCGTGCAGGAATTCATGGGCGGTAGTCGTTTCCATGAATCGGATACCTTCTAACTTGCCGAAATAGTCATACAGGCGGGAATTGATGGCAAAATAGGGACCGAAGGTCACAACGGTCGGCAGTACCCGTCCATTGAACCAATTTGTTGTTGTAAAACCGAGTGCAGGGAACTGAAACAGGTACACATCATATTTATGATTGCCGCCGTTATACGCATCCCAAAAATCATCAAAGGGCTTTTTAAAGCCCATCAGATTAACCTCGATATGGAAAGATCGCTCGTGTGCTTCGGCACAAATATCAACGTAATCTGGCACACCGTTCATGGGATTAACATCTTCAAGCGGTGGCGCGTGGGGACCGACGGTGGTGTAATGGAATCGAAAGTGAGGGGTGTCAAACTTCTTTGGCAGATTGACGGAACTGTAGGGGCTGCCGGGCTGCCCTGGTCGAAGGAAAATCCCCTGAAATTCGCGCTGATAGACTGCTGGAAGGCGATCCCAGTTCTGGGCAAGAATATTGAAGGTGTCCGTAAAACACTCCTCAATTTCGCTAGGGGTATAATGCGACTTCGGATTGATATATTTTCGGGCGGACCGAATAGCATCAAACAATCCCGGATCGGGCGAGCGTGCATCGACGGATACAGGTGTGACGATCAGAATTCCAAAGGTCGATGACAGGGCTAGGAAAAATTTTAAGTGGTTCACTTACATTCCTCTAAATCACATTATTTTGGGGGTGCGCCAATTGTATCAAGCTAGGTCGTATATTGGCAATAATAACATCTTGCCTCTCTCTTTGTCAACAACTTTGGAAAAGGGGCAGGGGTATTAAGGTTTTCGCTTTGCCCGTTTGCTTTCTGCGTTACAATGAAATGCCCGTTATCGTGCAAAAAACGAACACTACCGTTCACTATCAGCACACTCACTTGTAAGGTTCTTGCGCTGCCACAGATTATACGGGCATTGTTATTCGGCATGAAAATTGCCCTTCGCCACAGCAATGAAAATTACCTCTCGCAAAAGACACGGAGGAAAACGATGCAAACTCAACGTTTAATCAAAGCTGCTGTTGCAGTGATTGTTGTGGGAATGGTCGTAGGACTGAACCCTGCGTGGGGAGTGAACAACTGGATACAGCTCGACAATGGGGTAGCAATGGAAAGCGTTACTTCACTTGCAGCCCATGAATCTCGACTATACGCCGGCAGCAAGAACGGTGTCTTCGTTTCTGGAGATGGGGGCAACAGCTGGGCACCCACTTCGTTCAACAACTCAGTTAGTACGCTGACAGTTGATGAGGATACTATTTACGCAGGAACATGGTCCCAAGGTGTGTTCCGATCTGATGATGCCGGACTGACTTGGAAACCGATTCGAGATGGATTACGCCTTCACGAACATGCGGGAGAACGCTATTATGGCAATGTCCGTCACATTCTTGTCACTAACAGCAATATTATCAATGTGATGTACCATAGTGGCACTTATACATCGACGGACCGTGGAGAGACATGGCACGACATCTCAACGGAGTGGATGGGAGGACACAGTATCCACTCAATGACGGAGTTTGATGGCTATCTTTGGAGTGCAGTATCGAGCGGTTCTATGTTTCGCTCACCTGACAACGGCAAGATGTGGGAAAATCTCCCTCGTTTTGCTCCTGGTCATGTACATGCCTGGGCGGCACTCAACGGGCGACTGTACGTTGGTGGCTATGAGGGTGTTGGAGTATGGAACGAAACCACACGGACTTGGGAATACCCAATGGCTGGGCTGCCAATTGGTAATCATCAACAATCAGACGCACTGCCATATGTCTTGGCATTTGCTGTTCACGGCAATCAGTTGTTCGCTGGGTTCCAATATACACATGGTATTTATGTCTTTGACTTACAGAGAAAAACTTGGTCGCCCGCCGGTTTGGAAGGACGGTCCGTTCCTTCTCTTCTATCGCACGGTTCAGCACTCTATGCAGCGACAGCGGACGGCATCTATTACTTGGCCCAGGTCAGGACAGTTTCCCCTCAAGAGGGCAACGTTGAAGGTGGCGAACCGATCACGATTTTTGGAAGAGATTTTCCGTCTGGGACAACTGTTACAATTGGCGGACAGTTAGTGACAGACCTTTGGGTGACCAATACGCTGATAATGGGACTTACACCACCGGGAATCATCGGCGAAGCGGATATTGAGGTTCGTATTCCAGATGGTGGTGTTTTGACCGTTGAAAGGGAAAAATTTCTTTATACAAATACCCTATCAGTAACCCTGACAATTGCCCCAACTCATGGGCCCCAGACGGGGGGTATGACTGGCATCGTGACCGGCAGTGGTTTCCTCCCTAATGCAGTAGTAAAAATCGGGAATAACCCAGCGACCGATGTTGTCGTGACGCCAACGCTAATTCATTTCACTGTTCCTCCCGGCACAGTCGGAACAGTCGATGTTACCGTAACCAACCCGGGTGGAAGGGAGCAGGTTTTGGAGAATGGGTACACCTATGATCCATTTCCTCCTCCCAGCATTGAAAGGATTTATCCCAATAGAGGACCTGCTGCCGGTAGCACAGAAATCACCATCAGAGGAAATCACTTCCGCGACGGAGCCGTTGTTACCATCGGTGGGATACAAGTCGAACAGTTGGACAACATCTCGCTGCTCGAAATTCGCTTAAAGATCCCACCGTCGTCCTCCGGCAGAAAAGATGTTTATGTGGTCAATCCCGACGGGCAACAAGCCGAGAAGATAGGCGGATTCGTCTACAATCCACCCCTCACTATCACCAGCATTAAGCCCAATGTCGGAGTGACAAAAGGTGGAACGACGGTGATTATTCGTGGAACGGAGTTTGGCGTCCGAACCTCGCCTCCCAGAGTCACGATTGGCGGCGTAGTTGTCTCATCCGTTACTGCTAAGTCATCAAGAGAGTTGCAGATTATAACACCGGAGACAACGACCCCTGGGGCGAAGGATGTCGTTGTAAGGAACCGCTATGGGGAGGAAGCTACACTTAAAGGCGGGTTTACCTACGCCGATCCATTGGCAGTCGAACCGAAAGGGAAATTGTTGACTTACCTCGGCTACGTGAAACAGACCCGCTTACTGCAAAATTATCCCAATCCGTTTAACCCCGAAACTTGGATACCGTACCAACTCGCAACCGAAGCGGATGTTACTGTCGTCATCTACGACAGTGGAGGACAACGGGTGCGGACACTTGAGTTAGGATCTCAACCACCGGGGTTATACCTCACCCAAGAGAAAGCAGCATATTGGGATGGGCGGAGTGATACCGGAGAATGGGTGTCCAGTGGCACGTATTTCTACCACTTGCAGGCGGGGAGTTATTCAGCAGCGAAGAAAATGATTATACTGAAGTAGGATGTTCAGAGGAAATTCCCCTTCAACTCATTCATCGTGAATCCGTCAAAGCGACTGCGGGGTAAATGTTTCTAGAATGGGGAGAGACTGGGTATCCTGTAAAAGGGCAAGCGCAGCTGCGATGATTTTGTGGTGCAGCGCGGGGTTGTTCGGCTCGCCAAGTGGGTAACCGAAACGATACGGTACGACAAGGGCGCGCGGTGGCTTGACCTGTTCGGTGATACTCCGAACCAAAGTAATAGAAACAGTTGAGATACCAACTGCTTCAATTGCGCGTTGAATCAGCCCAACGGACTGGTTGCACAGCGGTCAAACGGGAGTCAGAAAAGCAACATCAACGTCATCCGCTTTAAGGTGCTGACCAACTTGCGGGGCAGTGCGCTTGATTAAACGTCCCGGAGCGGGCTGCGATCCCATAAAGCTGAAATGCCGGTCGTTGAGTTCCCCGATTTTGCCCGCCCGCTCTAGCTCTCGAAAGCGATCCAGTGGAAACACCAGATTCCGATCCGCAAAGCTGGCGGTCTGATCGTATACAGTGCTGCTGTGTGCACTCTGCAACGCTTGCACATCAACGGTGTTAGGGATTTCACGATAGGAGTAATCGCCGGCCATGAAATGATCATCAAACGGTTCTTGCGACGCTGTATGTAAACCGGCGGTGGTGACTAAGGCAACTCGGCATTCCGTTAGTGGGTGCTGCAGCGGAGTATGCGGCGTTGTGTCGTAACGTCGATAGCGATAGAGTTTCATGAAAATGCGAAGTTTGAAGTCGAGTTCATCAACGGATGGCATGCTAAATTCCCTCTCTGCATTGTCTAAGTCGTACGCAGATCAATATTTCAATCATATTCTTTATGTCAATTATAGCATAAATTGAGTTGGAGTCAAATGAGCTCTTTCTCACCTGAACACGAACTATTTCCGAAACCGAGGTTTTCGATAATGGCAGATTCAAAGCGAATTGAGCATCGTGAGCTCATTCAATTTTTCAAACAGACGCTGATGGCTGTTGGCGCGCCCTCGCATGTCGCAGAGGTAGAGGCAGAGATTGGTGCGGAGGTCGATCTTTGCGGCGTACATTCACACGGCGTTCGACTGTTGCCGGTGATGGTTGAGAACATCCAAACCGGATTGACGAACCCCGATCCGGAAGTGAAGGTTCTTGCAGAGTATCCGGCTTCGGTGCTCGCGGAGACAGACCGGGGCATTGGGCGTTATGTTTCTGCGGTCGGGATGGATATGGCGATAGAACGCGCAGAAACGTACGGCATCGGCGCAGTCACCCTCCGGGGTGTGGCGCATTGGGGACGTGGATATAGTTATGCAGCACGGGCGGCACGCGCCGGAATGATCGGCTTGGCGTTTACAAACGCTATCATCAACTTTCCGGCGTGGGGAACTTCTACAGCGTCTCTGGGTAACAATCCGATGGGTATTGGTATTCCCGTGGAAGATGGAGGTGAGCCGGTTGTGCTAGACCTCGCCATGACGCAGACCGCGATCGGCCGGGTTCGGGAAGCGGCGGAGGCGGGGCAGCGCGTTCCGCTTGGCTGGGGCTTAGATGCAGCAGGGAAGCCAACAACGGATCCGGAAGCCATCGTCGAATCCCAACGTTTTCTGCCGATGGGTGAACACAAAGGATCCGGCCTAGCATTCATGATTGAGCTGCTGACAGCGGGACTGGCGGGTGGCTTGCTCTGCTATGAACTCGGAATAGAGGGACGACCAACGGACACATCGGGAGGTTCATCCAAACTTTTCATCGCTATCCGACCACATGGGGGCTGGTTACACGAGAGAACTGCGTCGCTCAAATCCTACCTAAAGTCTGCACCGCCGGCAGAAGATCAGGGCGCAGCACAGTGGCCCGGCGAGGGTAGTTATCGCCGCCGAACCGAGTATCTGGCACATGGCATCCCAATTCCTCTCAAGCTAGCAACGGATATAGAAGTACTCGCGCAAGAATTGTCTGTACCGTTGAACTGGAAAGATCAATAAATCAGTCTGAAGATGCGCGTAACCCGTTGTCGAATCGACGTAAAGCTGCGATACGCTGAAGCATCGGTGGGTGACTGTAGTTGAGAAAGACAGTCAGAGGGTGAGGTGTAAGATTACCCAGGTTAGAAACAGATAGGTTTTTCAAACCGGAAATGAGCGGTTCGGAGGAGGTAATGGTCTCAGCAGCAAAGGCATCGGCTTCATATTCATGTTTCCGAGACATATAGTTCAGACCGATAGACAGGACCAGTTCAATCGGGGTGTAGAGAATAGAGAAGAAAACAATCCCCGCATAGATCGAAGTCCCCTCCATCTGAAAAGCATCAAAGAGCACCCTGTTCTCAACAAAGCGTGAGAGCAGGAAAAGTAATACACCCACATGAAGAACCGAAAAAACCGTGCCTTTTAGAACATGCTTTTTCTTATGATGCCCCACCTCATGAGCAATGACAGAAACGAGCTCACCAACGGGATGCTTCTCGATCAGGGTATCAAAAAGCGCGATCCGCTTTTTCGCCCCGAAACCGCTCAGATACGCGTTAGAGTGTGTCGAACGTTTAGAGCCATCCATCACGGAGATCTCTGTAAGCGGGAACTTCACTTTTGCCGTATATTCCTGAATCGCGTCTTTAAGCTCGCCCTCCCCTAGCGGCGTAAATTTGTTAAACATTGGTGCGATTAGTGTGGTAAAAAGTGGCGGCGCGATTATGATGAAACAGGATATCAGGCCCCACGCATAAATCCAAGCGAGATCTCCAGTTTTCTCAAAGAAGTACAGCACCCCGCCAAGTAGGGGAACCCCTAAAACGATTGCCAGCCCATACGTCTTGATATGATCTAACACGAACGTCTTGACCGTCATCTTATTGAAGCCAAATCTTTCTTCAATGACAAAATCGCTATAGAGTGAAAAGGGGATGGAAATAGTATCCCTCACAAAATAGAGGATCGCGAAGAATATTAAGCCGGTTGCTATCGGTGGCAGATCCAACCCGCGGACAAAATTATCCACAACGTTGAACCCACCCACCAAGATAAAAGCCAAAATCAAGCACAGATCGAACGTTGAGGAAACGTAGGTAAATTTTGCACCGGCTCTGGTATATTCTTGGGATTGGCGATATTTGTCCCCGTCGTAAAACCCCTCAAATTCATCGGGGAGTTTTGGATCCAGTGCTTTTAGGTTCAGATAGCGCGCGATGCTACGCAGCGCGAATTCGCCAATCAGTGCGGTTAGTATGATGACCAGATATATGTTCATAGCATCAAGGGGGCGTTCTAGAAATCCGACCAGTTAAACTCAATCAACGAAGATATCCTCTAAGCCGATTTCTACCACCTGTCCCACCGTTGCTAGCCTTTCCATCTCCATCTTGTTCCGATCACCAACGATGGAGATGAGCTTCGGGTGTCCTTGAACATGCGCTTTATGGAATTGGAGCATTAGGTCCATATTTGACATCCGTATCGACTCATAACGAGCCTTTCGCGGATCAATTGAAACTTCCAAACGTTCCCAAGAACGGACAGCACCAATGACATCTCGGAAGCCGATCTTCGCCGTGCGATATCGATTGATTCTGGACTGACGTGCCTCATCAAATCGTTCAGGAGATTCCGGCAAGTTATCAATAAGGTCAATGAGAGCTTCCACCGCTTCCGGCGTTTTGTCGGCTTGGCAGGCGATGTATCCCCACATCAGATTTTGCTCACCCTTGCGGCTGCCCGTCGCATATCTGGCAAATGTGGAATAGGCGAGTGCGCGGGCTTCACGTAATTCTTGGAAGACGATGCCGGACATCCCGCCCGCAAAGTAGGCATTATATAGTTGGATGGCAGGATTGTTCGCTTCGTTGTAATCCTCACCCCCAAACTCGATGTCCACCTGCGATTGAGCCATTTCTTTGTTGAAAAACAGTATCTCGGTCTTTTCGGGGACGCGTGTTTTGAGGAAATAGTAGGGTGGAGGAGTGACCAAAGCCTCTGAGATGGGATGATGCGTTTTGAGGGTCGCTTGTATTTCATCAAGCGGAATTGAACCTGTATAGCTGATAGTGTGTTTGTAGCTCAGAAGCCCTTGAATCTCTGCGTGGAGTTCGTCCACCGTCAGCTGCTGAACCGCTTTGCTGGGCAACAGCCGCAGATAGCGTGAATCTTTTCCGTGACGGTTGTAATTGACCAGTGCACCTCGAATACTACGGTGATTTTTCTTGGCATCTTCGCGATTGGCAAGGATGATTTTGACGAGTTCCTCAAGTGTTGCAGCATCGGCGGTCGGCTGCTTCAGGTAGTCCATAGCCAACGCCAAAGATGCGCCAAAGTTTTCGTCAAGCCCAGCAATGGAAATAGTTGTCTCATTGTTTCCAACGTCGAGACTGAAATCGGTGCCCAGCTTATACCACTCTTTCTTCAGATCTTCGCTGCTATATTTCGATGTGCCGGATTTGTCGAGCAGTTGCGCGGCGATAGCTAGCTTATTATTATGGCGGCTGCCAACATCAATGGAAATGGTGAAGGCAAAGAGATCGTTGATCGGGTTTTGGGCGTAATAGAGTGTGACACCTTCGTGATAGTTGGCGATCTGATAGTCTTTCGAGGCATCGACAAAGACAGGTTCAATCTCTTCGATAGGCATTTCCAAGACTTGCTTGGCGAAATCGGATTGCCGTGTGGCATCAATCTCAATTATATCGAGGGCAGGTTTTTCAATAGAGGGGACTTCGTGCTGCTCATCTATACGGTAACCCGCCACATAGTCGTTGGCAAAATATCGGTGAGCCACAGCGATAATGTCCTGTTTGGTCAACTTCTCCATGCGTGAGATTTCCCCCGCTGTGGTATCCCAATCCTGATGGGCTAAGAACGAGTCACGCATGATACTCACCCGCGCACGATTCGACTCCAAATCCGCTTTCTGAGATTTCTTAAAGTCGGTCACAACCGCTGAAATGATCCATTCTTCAAATTCACCTTTTTTGATCAGTTCAATCTGTTCTAAGAGGAGTGCCTCAACCTCTTCAAGAGACTGCCCATCCTTAGGAATGCCCCACAGATATTGCGCGCCATAATCGTTGTCCAGATAAGGATAGGAGCCAGCCTGCCGGACTTTTTGTCCCTGATTGAGATTTAGATTAATTAGCCCGGCTGTGGCATTATCTAAGATCATATCCAGAAGTTTCAAGGCTTCCGCATCGCGATGATTGCGATCGGCCGTCCGAAACGCAAGCAGGACATACTCCTCGCCCTGATATTTGACCGTCACACGCTCGGCTCCCTGAAGCGGCTTCTCTGTCCATGTCTTGGGTTCAGGGAGTTCTTTCGGTTGCCACCGGGAGAAGTATTCGTCGATAATACCGATAGTCTCCTCGCTGTCAATGTCACCGGAGATGTGGATTGCCATGTTATTGGGCACATAGTAGCTATGATAGAACTGATACATCTGCTTTAGAGATGGGTTTTTCAGATGTTCGACTGAACCGAGGGTCGTCTGTTGTCCATACGGGTGCTTTTTGTAAAGCAGACCCCTGACAGCCTCACTGATGATACGACCTTTGCTGTCCATCGACCGGTTCTTTTCTTCATATACGGTTTCAAGCTCGGTCTGGAAGAGGCGGAAGACCGGATCAATGAAGCGATCGGATTCAATGACCGCCCACTGTTTCAGACGGTTAGCAGGCAGATCGACCTTATAGACGGTCTCCTCCACCCATGTATGTGCATTTACCCCGCGTCCGCCCATCGCTTTGTATAGCTTGTCAAGTTCATTGGGAATGCCGTATTGGGTAGCGAGTTGCGCGGTTTCGTTAATCTTAGCATAGATCTCCTTTCGCTTTTCTGAATCGGTTTCGTGGAAGTGCTGTTCATAGAGATCTGTGATCTTATCCAGATGTGGCTTCTCCTTTTCGTAGTCGAGGGTGCCGAAATTCTGGGTCCCCTTAAAGAGCATGTGTTCTAGATAGTGAGCGATGCCGGTTGCGTCTGATGGATCATGCTTGCTGCCGGCACGGACTGAGATCTCCGCGTAGAATCGTGGTTCTTCGTGGTTTTCGGTGAGGTAGACGGTCAAGCGGTTGTCCAACTGATAAATCTTGACCGCCATTGGGTCGTCTGGGTTCGGTTCGTTAATCCGTTTATAGCCAGCCCAACCGGTGGAAGCAATTAAACAAAGAATTAAGGCATGAATGGAGAGTTGAGATAAAATTTGTTTGCTTCGATACATGTTTGGAATCCTTCCTTTTAGTTAGAAAAAACGCCTTCACAGAAATGTCTTTTTGTGTTAGACTCATTGAACGCTCTGGTTTGAAATAGAAACCTGAATATTATACCATAACCAACCCTTCCAATGCAGACCTACAACCTAAAAAATCAGGTGTTAATATTGACACACCACATTTCACGCAAGGAGTCACGTCATGACTGGTGAAGAAAAATTTAGCTTCGATCTCGAAGGCTATCTAATTATCAAGGATGTCTTGTCCGCTGATGAAGTTGCGGAGATGAATGAAATCGCCGATCGCGCGTTTCCGCCCGAAGGTGACATCTGTTACCGCCGCGCAAGCCGAGTCTCGTGCTGGGGGAATCCATTCCAAAAATTGATAGATCACCCCAAGGTACTGCCTTATCTGATTGAGTTGATGGGTCCCAAGGTTCGACTCGATCATGATTACTGCATATTCATGACCGAGGGGGGCCAAAGTGGCAGGCTGCACGGGGGTCCCGAAATTGTCGGCGATCACTGGTACAAATACTGGGACGGAGTGATGCGCAATGGGTTGAGCGTCATCACATACTTTCTAACAGATGCAGCCGAAGGCGATGGCGGATTTGCGTGCGTTCCGGGTAGCCATAAAACCAATTTTCTGTCAAACCTGCCCGACGATATCCGCAATTATGAACGTCCCGCCCACTATGTCGTGCAGCCGGCAGTCGAGGCGGGCGATGCCCTATTCTTCACAGAGGCACTTATCCACGGGACGATGCCGTGGCGCGCCAAACATGAACGCCGATCTTTGCTCTACAAGTATAGCCCCGGACACTCGGCGTGGTCGGACAACTACTATGATCTGGACGAATTCGACAACCTGACGGCGCAGCAGAAGCGGATGTTGATGCCGCCTTCCATCGGCAGCAGACCCGATGTGGTTCAGGAGGAGTAGCCGTTTACAGATCAAGCGTCGTGTTTGAGCGCGGGCAGCAGCGGCCTGTGCAGGGCAAAAGAGACAGCGATAGCACTAGCAGCCATTCCAACCAAGAATACTGAAATCAACGTCATTACAAGTGAGAACCACGGCACTTGAGCACCAGGGGTCGTCAGGTGTGGTGCCACTGCAATGAGCGCGGAAACGGTACCAATCAGAATCCCGATTAATAGGAGAAACCCGTTTTCCGCCAAGAGCATCAGTGATAGCGTATTTCTCCGAAAACCGAAGGCGCGCAGGGTTGCTAACTCCCCACTCCGCTCGATAACGTTTCTCAGCAAGACAATCCCCAGGCCGAGTGTACCCAAAAGCAGTCCAAGTCCACCGAGTGTTTGGAAGGTGGAGAGGTAGGTATTCTCAACGGCTCGATAACTGGCTAATTTTTCGGTCATTGATGTGACATCCAAGCCGTAATCGTCTAGCACCCTTTCCAGCGTGTGCCCAATGTGTTCTGTACTTTCGGAGAATACCGCAGGATTGGGCATTGAAGGTGTCTGAATTAAGAAATACGCATACCCACTTTGGCTTGGAAAATGTTTCTTGAAATTGGTTTCGGAGATCAGCAGCTCACTCTGGAAGATACTGCGCTGTAAAACTCCCACCAAACGAAGTTTTAATTGCTCTCCCGATTCGTTTTGGATGCTCAGTTCGTCGCCAAGCCCAAGGTGTAAGATCCATTGGGCTGAGTTGTAATCCCCAATAGCTGGAATGACCCCCGGTTCCAACTCGTGTTCTAGTAGTTCCCACGGATTCTCCTTCGCCGCTGTTGTCCCCTGAAATCGAAATCCACCTCGTTCAATAAAACCGTGTGAAGCCCCCAGAATTCGAGGTTTTTGAGGGCGATAAAGGTTGAGGCAACTTGCATCTTCCCCCGGAAGGAGGCGGAACGGAAAGATATGGGTGTCCGCTGTGGCATCCGAGTCGGATTTAGAAAACCCCAACTCAAATCGTCCATCTTGAGAGTTGAGGTCATGATGCAACGGAATGTCGGATTCAGCGACCAAAGCAAACCCGCCGGTGCCGGATTCTTTTTGTGGAACCGCTCCCTGCTTTTGTTCGACATGACGGTTTGCGCCCACCGCAACAATTACAAAACAGGCACAGCCAACCAACGCCGCACAAAGCATACTGCGACCCGGATGACGCCCACTATTTTTGATCCCCATTTGCGTTGTTACAGCAACTTTCGGTCGGCTTACCGCTCGCCCACCTGACCGTAACCAGATCGAGAAGAAAGCTAACCCCGCAATCAGTAATAGTACCCCGCTACCGAAAAAGAGTCCAACCGAAGCGGTAGCCTCAGAGGCAAGGACGAATACCGTCAAAGCGAGGGCAAGTCCTAAACTAGCAAAGGCAAGGATTCGACTTCGGGTACCAGCATTCGTACTTCGGTTGGAGAGTCCCCCAGTTCCCACGCCACCGGCTATCAGCGCAGGAATCGGAACCTTTCCAAGCTGCCGAACGGTCCAACCGATCGAAAATAGGACTACGATAAGGGCAATCAAATATCCAAAGACCAAACTTAATGGACTGATATGCAAAGACAGAAAAGGGGTTCCCACCGCCGCCAACCACCAGGTGCGTAATCCAATCATCAGTAACCATGCGTAAACGACACCTCCGCTCAATCCGACTAAGCCGCCAATTCCAGCGATCAACCCACCTTCTTTCATAAAACGTCGTCGGACGGTCGAAATAGTATACCCTGTAGCTAGCAAAATACCGATTTCGCTTGCCCGTTGTTCGATGCCAAGTCTGAAAAGCAATCCCACTAGAAGCGCGGCAGATACGATGAGAAATAGGCTGAATCCGATAAAGAGATAGCTAAAATCTGTTGATCCCCTAGCAGCTGCTAAACCTTCCGCTTTAACGGGTTGGAACACCAAACCGACCTGTGCTGGACGGATTTTCTCCAATAACCGCCTCTGAAAGTTCGTTTGGGTTGTTTGAAGGTCAGCACCAAAAACTGTTCTGATCTGAACAGCAGTTAAATCTCCGAACCGACTACGCCACAACTGTTGCGCTGTTTTGTCTGATACAAACGCTTTGGGGGTCGCACGGAAAAGATCCCAGTATACCTCATCTTTGGGACGAATCCGGTTAAGATCTATCGGAAAGGGAGCGTTCCATTCGGACATATCATCCGCTGCATGAATCCCCGGAAAATCTGGCGTTAATCCTCGATCAGCGGCTAACCCCTTTATCGCAACAACCCCCTTCAAGCGGAACTGCACGCCTTGTGTCAACAACTTTTCTCTCGGACCTACAATATAATAACTCACATTAATCTCATCCCCAACCTCCGCGCTTAAATCTGTGGCAGCCCATTCGTTGAGAAGGATTTCGTCATCAGCGAGCGGAGGGGCAGCTGAGCCGTCGGTTAATTCAAGGGAAAAGGCACGCTGCGTATCTAAGCCCGTAATTGTTGAATAGGGAATCGTTCGTTCATTGGCGGCAATGGTGTTAGCAAGGTAGGTCAGGATTGGCAGGAATAGTGTGCGCCGCTCAATCGCAACGGCTCTGGCAGCCTCAATGATATCCGGCTTGAGCAGAAATTGTGTACTTTCAAGGGAGAGGTAACCCACGCCTCCGATGGAATCGGAAGATACATGACGCACTATTAATCCGAGATCTTCTAACTTCAAAGCCTGATGCAACTTATTCTGTAAAGCAGGAAGAATACCCGCTGTAGCAAGGTTAGATGAGTTGGGAGATGCTGCAGAAACAAGAATCGCGTTGACCTTCGTCTCACTTCCGAGAGCCTTCTGCAGAACCGTCAGAGGGAGGTAGGCATTGAGCGGACGGCTCTGATTAGGACGTAACCCAAAGCTGCCGATGCCGCGGTCTGGAAGGATTTTCGTAACAGTCAGTCGCAAGGTCTGAAGGACATCCGAGGAATCCCGATGCCCAAGTAAAAAGTCACGATGGATGTCGCTGTGTTTTTCAAAGGAAAAGAGTATTTGGTCACCAATTGCTATATCTAATTCTTTCTCAAGCGATTGGTTGATATGAACAGATGGAAAGAGTTGTCCCGGCCGCTTCTCCAAAGAGGGGGCGGTCTGACCGGAAGCGTTCTCCCAAAAACCTGTAAATCGCTCATCAATTCCTTGGATTTGGACACGAGAGGCGCGAGTCTTGGTCTTGGGGTTGACCGCAGTGCCGTTCAACAGGATTGCTGACACCGTTTCTCGATGGAATTGTGCTTCGCCCTCCAATTTGCGCGATAGATCGGTTGCTAACTCTTCACGAAAAAACCGCTCTGATACGAGTGCGTAATCAATTCGCCCTAACCGATCCAAGGTGAGATCTCGTAGGCTGCCCCGGACGGAATCTCCGACGAGCAGCGCCCCGGTCAGCACCGCTGTTGCCACTGCGGCACCGAGTAACACGGCGAGCTGAATTCGCCAAAAATGGCTTAAACTTCGGCGCATCTGCCTGCCTCCAATTCAAAACGTCGCCCAAAGCGAGATGCGAGTTCTAGACTGTGCGTCACCACAATCAGAATGTTCTGTTCGGTTTGGTGAAGTTCAAATAACAGGGAAGATATTCCCTCAGCAGTAGAGCGATCGAGGTTTCCTGTGGGTTCGTCGCAGAGAATGAGACTGGGCTGATTGATAAGCGCACGTGCCACTGCTACCCGCTGTCGCTCGCCCCCGGAGAGTTCGGCGGGTCGATGGTTCAAACGATGGACAAGCCCGACCCGTTCAAGGAGTTCCCTTGCACGTTTTTCAGCATCCGCATCGGGGCTTTTGAAAGCCATAGTAGGGATTAGCACATTCTCCCAGACCGAATACTGTGGCAATAGATGGTGATCTTGGAAGATAAAACCGATACCCCGATTCCGAAATCTGGCGAGTTGTGGTTCTGGCAGTTCAAACGGATCCTCATCGTTAATCTCAATTCGTCCTGACGAAGGTCGCTCTAGTGTGCCGATAAGATGCAGCAGCGTACTTTTCCCGGAGCCAGAGGGGCCGGTGATCGCAAGGGATTCGCCCTGCGCCATTTCAAACGAAACGCCGCGCAGCACTTCAATCGGTTGCGTTTCTGTGCCAAAGTTTTTATAGATGTCGGATACTTTGAGGGAGTTCATTGGGTCATTAGTTCACTAGTTTATTGGTTCATTAATGAACCAAATGGGGCTACGTTTCATGTTCTACCGCTTCGATCTGATCCGCGATGAAGTCTGGTATCGGGATGGCTCTCAGCTTTTCGCCGGGGTTACAGATGCAGCACGCCGATGTCAACTGACCGTGAGCAACTTCTACGTCCCCCTTCATAAAGGCAAATTGATAGGTGAGGGATTTGGTCCCTTTTCTGGCAATTGTCAGGTGGATTTCCAGTTCATCTTCAAATTTGACAGGCTTGAGATATTCACATGAGGCTGCCAGCCGGGGCCAACCGATTTTGTTTCCCTCCCATTCTGTAGCGACGCTTGTACCCAATGAACGGAGGAATTCGTGTTCGGCGGATTCCATGAAAACAAAGAACCGTGCAAAATGGACGATGCCCGCCATGTCGGTATCGGAGAATTCTATTCGGCGTTTGGTGCGGTATTCGTGTGGCATGATGTTATAAAATGTGAGCCTTAAAATGTGGCACTCCATTGATTTGTCATCACAACAAACAAATCCTCAACTCTGTCAGAAAGATGTTTAGAACACTCAAAATAACTTGACTATTGAAAGTAAGTTTTGTATACTATAAGTAACAAAACAAGTGGAGAGTCATATGGTTCTCAATCAGATTCGTGACATCTTAGGACAACCTTTTTATGATACGGATAACTGTCTTATCTACAATATGGACTGTTTGCAGGCATTGAAAAAACTGCCGGCAGAGATTGTATGGTTGACAGTAACCAGTCCACCTTATAACATCGGGAAAGCGTATGAAAGCCCGATGACATTGGAAAAATACCTAGACTGGTGTGAGGCATGGGTTGCGGAGATTTACCGAATTACACGCCCCAACGGTGCTTTCTGGCTTAATCTTGGATACTTTTCAATACCAGATCGCGCGAAAACGATACCCATTCCATATTTATTGTGGGACAGGATACCTTTTCATTTGATTCAAGAAATCATCTGGAACTACGGTGCTGGGGTTGCCGGAAAAAAATTCTTCTCGCCTAGAAATGAGAAATTCCTGTGGTATGCAAAAAATCCAGATGATTATACTTTCAATCTTGATGCCATTCGAGATCCAAATATTAAATATCCTAACCAAAAGAAAAATGGAAAGATAAAAGTAAATCCAAATGGAAAAAATCCTACGGATGTCTGGCAATTCCCGAAGGTAACATCTGGTAAAAACCGAGCTTCTACAGAACGAACCTCCCATCCGGCTCAGTTTCCCATGGCTGTCATAGAACGTATTATCAAAGCTTCATCTAACTCAAGAGAACTAGTCTTAGATCCCTTCATCGGATCCGGGACCACTGCTGAAGTTGCTCTCAAATTAGGTCGTCCCACAGTTGGTTTTGAACTCAAAGAAGATTATTGTCGTATCGCTGCGGACCGGCTTGATAACTTTTTCCAGGATCGAAAAGTGCAAGAAGCGCAGTTAGAATTGTTTGGGACAAGTAAAGCGGTTTAGTCTGATGTTGTTGCAAGACTTGTAGCTTCTTCTCTAAACCTTTGAATAAGTTGGCTGTCTCCCCTATAAGCCAATAGGTCCCGAATAGTTTTGATTCCTTCGGCTGCAAATATTTCGATTCGCTTCCCACCCACTCCGTTTAGCAAACCGATGGGTCCATTCAGTCTATAATCTCCTCGAATTTCCACCAACTTGTATTTGTAAATTTCGTCTCTCAAGGTAGCAGCTTGGCCGGTTGCCGCCCTTTGAGGCTGCCAATCTTCGTAGTCTATCCAGCCAAATCGCAGCAGAGTCAATGTTGTTTGATAGAAGTTCACTGTGATATAGTAACCTGATTTTTCAACCTTTGACGTTGATGAGTCACGTTTTGCTCTTTGTGCATAACTGCGGTTGCCATATATTTTTGTACTCAGTTGGCCGGATGATTTCATTTCTGTTGAGAAAAATGGATTCGTTAAACAGACTATATCTTTCTCATCTCTGCTTTGTCCACCACGCCACTGGTTCGGATAGCGGTTTCCTAGCTCTCTGGCATATAGTTTTTCAAAAAAATATCCAACTACCATTGCAGGTACATCTATTTCATCAAGACGTATTGCAGATTTTCCGGTGCCAATTCTCGTCTGCCATAAAATCTGCCACGTCTGAAGAGCTATATCCCTTAGCTCATCCAAGTTTAGCGGGTATTGCTCAATTAATTCCAGAGTTTTTAGTTCCCAGTCGACCATATCCAAGTTACTATAAGGCGACAGCATTTAATTAATCCCTTCCATGAGTTTGCTTATAGATACACCTAACGCACTTGCAAGCCGCATAATATTGATCAGGGACACATTCCTTTCTCCCCGCTCAATACCGCTAATATAGGTACGATGCATTTCAGCCAGCTCCGCCAGTTTTTCTTGCGAAATCCCCGCCTGATTTCGCAATGACTGAACTCGTTCACCAAATTTCTTGAGGAGGATATGGTTGGTTGCCATGATGTTGTGTGGCATGATGGAGTCAATCGATCCTTAGTTCGGCACCTAATCAAAGAATTTTATAAAGATGACAGATAATGACAGCATTTGACCATCAATAACCAATAAGAGTAATACCTTTGAGAGGCAAAACTAACCGACCGCTGATGTATAAGGTTTCCAAAAATGTATAAACTTTTTCAAAATCGTCACTGCCTCTGTAGTCGTTTCTAACAGCCAAGATCAAAAATTCAACGTCATGCATCATACAGGCTTGAAAAATATCTTTAAGAAACGCATAATTTGCAACTGCTCTACCTGCTTCAACTTCCAAAACAATTCTGTCATCATCGCTAATGCCATCTGCATTGAAAGATTGATCAATGCTATTATTCTCTCCAAAGAGAACAGGCACATGAATTTTCTTTCCCTTAGATTTTCCCTTTTCAACTATGAATTCTATATTCTCAAGATGAGGTCTCAAGATTTGTAAAACTTTGTCACTGCTTAGTTCGTTTTCTGGCGATTTTATTTCGTCGTAGACTAGTTCAAAACACTTAATTACTCGCTGAATCGGTTCCGTTATTCCTACTGACCTCGGAAACAGTTGGTATCTTAAATTCACGACGAAATCCCTTTCGGCGGTTTCTGGGTAACTCTGAGGCAAACCTAAAATCTACGGTTCACTCCTCCGCTCCTATATTCAATTCGCTTGCAGCTTGCTGCGCCATCTCCGACACCGGCTGAAGCGCGATGACCTTCTCGTAGTCGGCGAGTGCCTCCTCGTAGCGTTCCAGTCGTTGATACGCAGATGCCCTGCGGAAGTAGATTGGACCTAAGGTTGGATGGTCTTCTCCCCATCCCTGAATCTCATCGGTTGATAACCGAACAACTTTGTGGTAGTCAGATTCCGCTGTGTCCGGTTGATTTAAGCGTAAATAGGTCTCTGCCCGGCGGAGATACGCCTCTGCAAACGCTGGCTCAATCTCGATTGCCTTGTCAAGATCTGTGAGTGCAAGTTGATCCTCTCCCAACCGCGTGTAGGCAACGCTCCGATAATAGTAGGCTGCGGCACCGGGTTTACGTTTAATGACCGCCTCGTAGTCCGCAAGCGCGCGCTGTGTATCCCCCATCTCCAGATAGGTTTCCGCCCGCTTCCACGTTACAAACCCCGCCCATCGTTTTTCTAAGGATGCTGTATAGTCTGCGAGCGCATGCTGATAATCACCTAGGGCGCGATGGGCATCCCCGCGACTGTAGTAGGCATCGGCTAGATACCGATTCAGGTTCAGCGTCTGCGTATAATCCTCAATGGCTTTTCGGTATTCGGCCTGACGATAGTGAGCAAGTCCGCGTTTAATGTAGGCTTCTGCGTATTTTGGACTGATTTCAATCGCACGGGTGAATGCGGAAACTGCGCTGCGGTTATCACGGTCTGTTTGACTCCCTAGAAATTCTGTCCCTTTGACAACGAACTGGAGTGCCTTGGGGTCTTCGCCTTTCAGGCTATCCCAACTCACAAATCGGGAGGCGATGAGGGCACAGGCGATGAGCACCGGTAACATAACGTAGAGCAATAGACGCGACATAGACGGTCCTTTGTGAAATGGAATTAGCCTTTAGGGACGCAGCGGATGAATCTCCGCACCATATTTTAGATCGGTGACAGCGTTGTAGCGTTTGGAGAGATCTATGGCAAGATAGGATCGTACCCCCGGCGCTGCACCATAGCCGGTTGAGAAGATGAGTTGATGCGCCCCAAGTCGTGCTACGCCATCACTGACATCAGATTTAGGGAAAGAACCCACCGGCGTGTGTCCAACAGCCAACACTCGACCCCCGATTCTTTTGAGGAATTCAGCCGTTTGGGACGGGGTATATCCACTCCGTAGCACGATAGAAGGACGGCCCCACAGCAGCTCATCGAGCACCTTTTTGCTTGGACTAACGAGGTCAGCGAGGTGCTTGGCAGACCGCGACGTTCCTGCGTGAACGCCAACAAAACCATTTTTACCGATAGCAACCGTTGGGAGGTTGATCAGGTAATTGTAATGCTCATCTGTCATTCGCTCAGCGAAATTGAATTGCTTGAAATAGGCACCATGGCTAGTCTCATAAAGCTGAGCAATCATATCCCGGCGGTTATCAGGGTTCATACCGGCTTTTTTGAGCATGGCATAGATATCAGCGGACGCAAGTTCGTGATTCCCTCTGAGATAGATGAGGCGTTCTTCTCCCAGCTGCCCCTGAAGTTGCATGATCCGATCGACAATTTTCACATCACCGTGAGGCTCAAAGATCGGATCGCCCGGCTTGTGATCGACCGCATCGCCGAGAATTAAACCGTATACATCTTCCCCGGCTTCAATTCGTTCCACCAGTCTTGTCTGCGTTAGCCATAGATTAAAATTGCTCCACTGCGCCTGAAAGTCCGTTGCAACATACACGGTGCCTTTGTCAGGCAGGATAACCAACTCCCCATCCCGCGTTACCTGATTCGGATAGTCGGCAAGCACTTTGGCTTCTGCCGCCTCCGAGGTATTGAGACAGAGACCGAAACAACTGAACAGAATGAGAAAAAGAGATTTTGGAATTTTCATCAACTACGTTACCGCGTCGTTAAATCATCGCCGAAATTGGTTGCATCGGTCTTGCCGCGTTCCAGACACACAGCGACCACAAGCATCTCAAGGTCGTCCTGTGTGTGATTATAGATTCCGTGTGATCCCCCAAGCCGATTCGGAATCGCTGCGCCTTCGTAGACCTCCTCTGTCTCATCATCGACAGTCATCCGACCACTGCCGTTCAGGACGATATAAGCCTCCTCGATCCGGTCGTGCCGATGATAGCCGACAGAAGTGCCGGGCGGTAACAGGGCATGACTGACGAAGCCCCAGTTATTGCGGAAATCCTGATGTTCCCATAGCGTCCGGGCACCGATTTCGCCTTTCCCCTCGTGCGACTGACCATAGCCCAGTAGATTACGATCCAGTCGAGCGACAGGGAGGCGGTCTATTGACTCCAGAGGTGCATTGGCACGGTCATCCCCGAAATCGGTAGAATCTGGGGGTACACCGATCGCTGCAACATTGAAATTGAACCATCGCGTCTCTTTGTCGGTGTGGTTATAGATGGCGTGGGACTCCCCCTGACGTAACGGCACAGCTGCGCCGCCGACAATCTCCGCGGTGCGACCGTTGTGCGTAAATTGGGCGGCGTTGTCAACTGTGACGAACACCTCCTCAGCGGTGTCGTGCCGATGGTGTCCAATACCGCCGCCGGGCAGCAGAATCGCGCTATGGATAAACCGCCATGGGGTTCCAAAGTCATCACTTCCAAAAAGGCTTTTGAATAGGATCGACTTCGCCCCACCATGGACGCTGCTGATTTCTTCCATCTCTTCACGTCGAGCATAAGCAATTTTCATTTTTAGGTCTCCTATCAAAAATTTGCAGATTAGGACATAATCAGTTATCTTACAGATTACCCCTTACGCTTCAATCCAAAGTTTCCCCCGGCTGGAGTTCGACGATTTCAACCGCTTGATCTTTGGTTAGCTCACGCAGTGCGTCCGGTGTCCCGGTCAGGAGCGGAAATGTTCCGTAATGCATCGGTATAATAGCGGGGACATTGAGCAGCTGCGCCGCATAAGCCGCCTCACGGGGCCCCATCGTAAAGTGGTCACCGATTGGCAAAAGGGCGAGATCCGGCTGATAAATTTCACCGATAATCCGCATATCGCCGAATACATTGGTGTCACCGGCGTGATAAATCTTATATCCATTTGAAAATTCGAGGATATATCCCGCAGGCTCACCGAGATAGACGATTGTACCATCTTCCTCTGTGAAGCTACTGCTATGGTTCGCTGTTACCATAGTCGCGCTTAGTCCATTGACCGAAACAGTGCCCCCTTTGTTCATCCCGATTGTGTTTTCAACGCCTTTACCCGCAAGCCAAGTGCTGACTTCGACCATCGCCACAACAGTCGGGGAATGCTGTTTTGCAAGGTCAACAGCATCGGCGGTGTGATCGGCGTGCCCGTGTGTAATCAGCATAGCGTCAAGTCTGTCAAACGTTTTAAGGGCATCTGGACAGACTGGATTGCTAGCTACCCATGGATCTATTAGATAGGTCTGTCTCTCAAATTCAATCTTAAAGGTTCCGTGTCCGAGCCACGTGAGTTTAATTCCATTATTTAGCTTCACCTGTTTCCTCCCTGTATGATAAAGGCTTCTATTCAAGCAAGTTTATTATACAGAAGCCACAGCTTCTTTGCAACCATATTGTCGTTGACTTGAATTCGTGAATCTGCTATAATCCGTCTCGTCATAACAGCGCAGATTGCCCCCTATTCCACGCGCCAGGTGCCTCCTGTATGGGTTTTGGGTATAGAACAGATGAGTGAAGGTAAGGTCGTTCAAAAAACAGAAGTTCCGGCTACGATCGACTCGTTACAGGCTGATCTCAGTGCGCTTGGTGTCAGATCGGGAATGGTATTGTTGGTTCATTCATCTTTGAGCGCGATGGGTTGGGTGTGTGGCGGGGTGGTAGCGGTCATCATTGCACTTCAGGAGGTGTTGGGTGAAACTGGAACACTTGTTATGCCCACCCATTCGACCGATCTGACCGAACCGAGTCAGTGGCAAAATCCGCCCGTCCCCGAATCGTGGTGGTCAGTCATACGTGAGAAAATGCCAGCCTATCAGCCGGATCTGACACCTACGCGGTCAATGGGAGCTATCGCAGAAGCATTCCGAAAGCAGAAAGGTGTTCTGCGTAGCGCACATCCACACCACTCGTTCTGTGCGTATGGGTATCAAGCATCGACTATCATAGATAACCACTCATTGGAGTTTGGTCTGGGTGAGGATTCGCCGCTTGCTAGAATCTACGATTTGGACGGTTTCGTTCTGCTCCTCGGCGTGGGCCATGACAGCAACACATCTATGCACCTTGCAGAATATCGTGCCACCTTTCCAACAAAACATATCGTCCAAGAGGGGGCACCAATCTCAACGGCGGATTCAAGGAGGTGGACTACGTTTGAAAATATAGATCTGGATAGTTCAGATTTTGAGCAGATTGGTGAGGACTTTCTCCGAAGTGATCTAGGACGCGAGGCGCATCGTGGCAAGGTTGGGTTGGCAGATTGCCAATTAATGCCACAACGCGCTGTCGTGGACTTCGCGGTTGACTGGCTTGAGGAAAATAGAGGGAAGTAGACGGAATTTTAACCGATTCACACGCACCTCTGCTGCATAGGTGCGTTTTGGCTTTGTAGTTGACTTCAATCCATAAAAGCAATTAAAGGAGATACTATGAAATTAGTAAGTTTCCAAAGTTCCGATGGTCCCAAATTGGGAGCCTCAATTGATGATAAGGTTTTAGACCTGCAAGCCACCTATCAAGCGGCGGTCACCGATGACGCACTGCCCGCACTCTTGAGTGGCATGATCGCATTTCTTGAAGGCGGACAGCGGGCATTCGATGCTGCTACACATGCAATCAACGTGGCGGCAGAAAATGCAGAGAAAGCGGTCTGGAGCACAGATCCACTCCTGTCGCCGATTCCCGATCCGAAAAAGCTACTGCTGCTCGCTGGGAACTATGCCTCGCATATTGAGGAAGGCGGCGAAGTCGCGTTGAGTCGGTCCGAGACGACGCCGCGCGTTTTCATGAAACCGCCGACCACTACCATAGTTGCTACCGAGGAACCGATTATCATCCCACCCAACGGCGTCTTTACCGACTGGGAAGCGGAGATCGGCATTGTCATCGGCAAACGCGGGAAATTCATCTCCGCTGATGAAGCCTACGATTACGTTGCGGGATACACCGCAGTCAACGATGTCTCAGAGCGTGAATTGAAAGTTAAGGACAGTCGCGTAGATCGAGATGGAGATGAATGGTTTGATTGGCTCAATGGGAAGTGGTTCGATACCTTTGCGCCGGTCGGTCCATGTATGACGACAAAGGATGAGATTCCGGATCCGCACAATTTGCGTATCGCCTGTCGCGTCAACGGTGAAACCAAGCAGGATGCCAATACGGGACACATGATCTTTAATTGCGCGGAAATCGTGGAATTTACCTCAACGTTGGTCACGCTTGAGCCGGGCGATATTATTTCTACAGGCACACCCGCAGGTGTAGGACACCCCGATCAGAAATTGGTCGATGGGGATGTGGTTGAGGTCGAAATTGAGAAGATTGGTGTTTTGAGGAATCCTGTCGTTCAGGGGTGATAAAAGCATTTCCGATCATGTTCGGAAATGGTGCGACAGAAACCGAACTTTCAGCAACTATGGGCGGGGTAACCCGCCCATACGGTTTCTCTCCATGCGAATCAATCTATTGGGAGGACTGACATCATACTGGTTAGCGCATGACAAGTGGGGTTTACTTCTACCACCTCTCAGCGGGAGCGTATGAGGCGACGAAGCGGCTGGTGATTCGGAGGGAGATTAATCGTCCTGTTCTGATTCTCCTAGCTTCCCCTGTAGGAGTATGTGATAGATGTTTCTTACATCTGCACTCAAATCAATGAGCCTTTGATTCATATCATCGAACCGTTTATTCATATCATCGAACCGTTTATTCAGATCGGTAATCCTTTCATTGAACTGTTGGTTCATATCAGTGATCCTCTGATTCATATCATCGAATCGTTTATTCGTATCATCAAACCGTCGATTCATCTCATCTCGACTCGGAAATTTCAAGAGAAAGGTGATAATCGTGATGGCGAAACCAGTAACCATAATTATGATTTGCAGAGTGTCTTTGTCCATGTTAGCCTCCCCGGATTATGTCGGTTTGTGTGATATTATAGCACATTATCCCACATTATTCACGTAAATCCAACATTTCACCTTTGCAATAAAGGAACACCACAATGTCCGAACGCAAGAAGATTGCAGCCATCATCACCACATATTTTCCGCTCTCTCACGCAGATGTAATCGCCACAAAATATCTGAAGGGATTTCCGACCGACGAGGGGCTTCGGCAGCCGCGTGTCGATCTGGTTTCGGTCTATCTGGATCAGATTGACCCACGGGACATCGGACGCGAACTTGCCGAATCACACGACATCCCGATCTATCCGAGCATTCGTCAAGCACTGACGCTTGGTGGGAATGAACTCGCGGTTGATGGTGTCCTTCTGATCGGCGAGCACGGCGATTATCCGTATAACGAACTTGAGCAGCACATGTACCCACGTCGTTACCTATTCGAGCAGATCTGCGGTGTCTTTGCGTCGAGTGGGCGTTCTGTCCCCGTTTTTTGCGACAAGCACCTCTCGTATAATTGGACAGATGCCAAATGGATGTATGACCGCGCCAATGCGCTCAATGTTCCCTTTATGGCGGGTTCATCCCTGCCGACCTGTTGGCGGAATCCGTTCGTTGAATACGACCTGAATACCCCGCTAGAGGCTGCAATCGGGATAGGCTATGGCGGCATCGAAAGCTACGGTTTCCATGCCTTGGAGACGTTACAGTGTATGATTGAGCGGCGTACCGGTGGGGAGTCCGGTGTGGTTGCTGTCCAATGTCTAGAAGGGGAAGCGGTCTGGCAGGCAGGAGTGGAGGGCCGTTGGTCTCCTGAATTAGTAACCGCTGCATGTGCACCGATCCCTGATAAGCTAGAGGGAAAACCCGAAGATCATTGCGAGAACCCCGCCGTTTTTCTACTTGAGCATAGCGATGGGTTCAGATCAGCGATGTTGATGCTGAACGGCTACATCAGCGACTTCGCCTATGCAGGGCAGATTAACGGCGAGATCCAAGGTGCCCAGTTTCGCTTACAAGGCGGGGGACCTCATGCACATTTTAGCTATCTCAGCTTAAACATCGAAGAGATGTTCCTCACAGGTGTGCCTCAATATCCCGTCGAGCGGACGTTGTTGACAACCGGTGTTTTAGACGCGGCGATGCGCTCAAGGTATGAGGGACATATCCGCCTAGAAACACCACACTTGGCAGATCTCTCTTATCGTTCTTACGAGCAGCTGCCGATTCGCCCAACAGGACCGGAACCGAGTGGATCGACATTAGATCCTTGGCCTCCGGAGGCGGCGGATAGTTAAAGCAGTAGAAATCCGTTACTCTTCGCCTCGTCTCTGCGTCACCGCTTTGAAGATTAGCACGGCAAGTACGGCACCGATAATCTCCATCAAGATAAACACGGCACCATCAAAGGGTTTTACACCCGCTGCTGCGTAGGTAAACATCCGTGCAAAGGTGACTTGCGGATTGGCGAACATGGTACTTGATGTCGCAATCAACTGTCCTCCAACCAACATACCAACCACCAAGGAGAGTTTATCCGATTGATTGTGCACCAAAAGGAGAATTGCAAGAACAAGAATAAAGGTGCATAGAATCTCCGAAAAATAGTTCCCTCCCGGGCGTGTTACTTCAGAAACAGCGATTAGTTTGGGAATTTTATGATAGAACATCAGATGCGAAAAGATTGTTCCTGTCAATCCACCGGCGACCTGTGCTAAAATATAGATTAACGCTTGTTTCCAACTTATTTTATCCTCAAGTACCATTGCAAGACTGACCGCAGGATTGAAATGAGCACCACTGATGGGACCAAATATCTCAATAAGGGCGAAAAGAATAAACCCAACAGCAAGGGCATCAGCTAGGACAGCCATACCGATCCCAGCTTCTAGTACTTGATGGAATAGGATAATCGGCGAGATCGCCGCTATGACGAGGAACAGAGATCCCAAATACTCACTCAGAATTTGAGAACCTATCGCATATTCTGTTTGCTTTGATGTCACTTAAAACCTCCTCTCTGTATTGCTGTTAATCTAATGCTATTTGCAATCGTCCCATTGTATCAGGGACACCTTATCATACCGAAGTTTTAACAAGGTTGTCAAAGCAAAAGCCTGAACGCCCTACTAATTTAAATTTATAGATAAAGGATTAAAACGATATGAAAATTACACAACTTGAAATTCTCCCCGCGCCGTTTCAGGGGCGGGCGTATATCTACGTCAAGCTGCACACCGATGAAGGCATCATCGGCATCGGTGAAGCGTCCTGTTCCGGGAAAGAGGGCGCCTTGGTCGGCGCATTGCGGGATCTTGAAAATACATTGATTGGCGAAGACCCATTTCAGATCGAGAAACTTTGGCAGATGATTTATCGCAACGCTTTCTGGCGAGGCGGCCCGGTGCTCATCGGTGCGCTGTCCGGCATTGAACATGCACTCTGGGATATCAAAGGGAAAGCCTTGAACGTCCCGGTATACGAGTTGATAGGTGGCATGTATCGGCACAAGATGAAGGTTTACTGCTGGATCGGTGGAGGCACACCAGAATCTTGGGCGGAGGCGGCTGTACAACGCATTGAAGCTGGTTGGGGCGGACTGAAGTTTACGCCATTCGATCCGACGGGCCCCGCCTTTAGTCTCGCTCACGGCAAAAAAGTAGAAGCAATAGTCAAAGCGGTACGCGAAGCGGTCGGTGACGAGGTCCCGATAGCAATTGATGGTCACGGTCGCCTGAACCCCGTCAACGCAATGGAGATGGCAAAACGGATTGAACCTTACGGCATCCTCTTTTTTGAGGAGGCGGTGCTCCCAGAATCGGTCGATGCGATGGCAACGCTACGACGAAATGCGGGGGTTCCAATTGCCACCGGTGAGCGACTCTATACACGCTACCCCTTCCGCGAGTATCTCGTCAAGGGTGCCGTGGATGTTGTCCAACCAGATATCTGTACCTGCGGTGGCATCATGGAAGCGTTCAAAATTGCGGCGATGGCAGATGCCTTTTTCGCCACGATTGCGCCGCACAATCCACTGAGTCCCCTGTCAACGGTGATATGCCTGCACTTGGACACGGTTGTGCCAAATTTCCTGATCCAAGAGGTTCCGAACGGTAACAATCCAGAACGGAAGAACCTCATCGTTGGATTTGAGGAGAAGCCGGTCGATGGTCATCTGAAAGTGCCGCAAGGACCGGGGTGGGGTGTTTCGCTGAACGAGGATTATATCCGCTCGCTTTCAGGCGATCCGTCACGCGGAAAATGGGATGCCTTCGATGTCGATGGTTCTATCCTTGATCTGTAAAGATGAAATAGAAAGAAAACGAGAAAGTTCCTCATTTTCCCCGTTGTTTTGATGTATTGAGATTAAAAGCGAGGAAACGTTGGTATGCGATTGAGTTTAATTTTCTTCCTTGTGTATTTCTGTATCATTGGAAGTAGTTTTGAGGGCACGGTCTATGCTGCTGAGGATTCGCATCCACATGAAGCAGCTCTCAAGAACCCCGATGGGACATGGAAGTGGACGAATGCCCTCATCGGCGAAACAAGCCCTTATCTGCTTCTACATGCCCACAATCCGGTTGACTGGTATCCGTGGGGGCCCGAGGCGTTGGACCGGGCGAAGGTTGAGAACAAGCCGATTTTCCTGTCTGTAGGTTACTCCACCTGCTACTGGTGTCACGTCATGGAACGGAAGGTATTCTCCAATCCAGAAATAGCCGATCAGATGAATGCCCTGTTTATTAACATCAAGGTAGACCGGGAAGAACGCCCAGATATAGATGAGATTTACATGACCGCCACCCAAATCATGACAGGTTCTGGCGGTTGGCCCAACTCTGTTTTTTTGACACCTGACCTCCTTCCTTTTTTCGGGGGCACCTACTTCCCACCGGAGGATAGTCGGGGTCGTCCCGGCTTTCCGAGAGTCTTGGACGCACTTCATGAGGTGTGGACGAATCAACAGGCGGATGTTATTGCACAGGCGGAGAAGATAACAGAAGTCATTATACAGGCAACGGCTGCCGCCCCGGCTTCCATCGGGGAAGCGCCGCTGGACAGGAAACTGATCTCCGCAGCGGTGAAATCACTTCAATCGAGGTACGACGCTACATACGGAGGCTTCGGCAGTGCACCAAAGTTTCCTAGTTCGATGAATCTGGAGCTATTGTTAAGCGAGTATCAGCGTGAACCTTCCAAACCGACTCTTGAGATGGTCACGAACACCCTTGACAAGATGGCGTATGGTGGGATGTATGATCAGATTGGTGGCGGTTTCCATCGTTACTCGGTTGATGCCAAATGGCTCGTGCCCCACTTTGAGAAGATGCTGTATGACAACGCCCTACTCGCGAAAGTCTACCTGCAAACCTATCAACTCACGAAAAATCCGCTTTACCAACAGGTCGCTGAGGAGATCTTCAGATTCGTTTCTCGCGAGATGACATCTGCAGAGGGCGGTTTCTACTCGGCACTTGATGCGGAAGTGGAGGCGGAAGAGGGCAAATCCTATATCTGGACAAAAGAACAGATTCAAGAGATCCTTGGGAAAAAGGATGCCAAGCTATTCATGCAGGTTTATGGGGTGGAGGAGGGTCCCAACTTTGAAGGCGGGACCAATATCCTTTACCTTCCCGTCCCACTTTCAAGTATAGCGAAATCGCTCAAAAAGTCGGAGGACGACCTCCACAACCAACTTGAACCGCTCAAGGAAAAACTACTCACGGCGCGGGATCAAAGGAAACAACCTCTGCTCGATACGAAAGTGATTACAAGCTGGAACGGCTTAATGATTGATGCGTTTGCCTACGGCTACGAAGTGCTCGATGATAAACGGTATCGCGATGTAGCGGAGAAAGCTGCGCGGTTTAACCTAAAACACCTTCGGGCAGCTGACGGACAACTGATGCGGACCTACAGGGATGGTATTGCCAAATATAACGGCTACCTCGATGATTACGCATTTCTCGTTCGCGGCTTGCTGGGGTTGCATCAAGCAACAGGCAAAGAGACTTGGTTGAACGAAGCAGAGTCGTTAACCGACACAATGAGCCAACTATTTTGGGATAGCAAAAACGGCGGTTTTTACTTCACGCTTGCCAACCAAAAACATCTGGTTGTACGCACCAAGAATCCTTACGACTCTGCTCTCCCATCGGGGAATGCGGTAGCAGCCAATAACCTACTTACCTCGATTTCGTACAATGAAGTAAACAGTTGAATCTGGTTTAGAAAGGTCTGCATCCAATAATAACGTGCCATTGCCCCCTTCCAAAGGTTATCATAAAAATAGCATAATCCTTATGACCACCGATGGAGGGAAGTAATGGCAAACAAAAGGATAACCAAAAGACGTAAAAAACGCAAACAGAAAGTCAGTCACTCCACCGCTCACGCGCCGTTGTGTGCATTGGGCGAAGTGCTTAAAGAGAAAGCGTTCTTTGATGAGATTCATCAAAGGGTTGAAATCCCTCAGAAGACGATTACCTATCGCCCGACAGACAAATTGGTGTTTGCCACGCTTGGCATAATTGCCGGAGCATCAACGATTTCAGACATCAACACCGCCCTCCGTCCGCATGGTGCGCTGCTTTTGGCATTTGGGTATTGCAAGTGTGCGGATCAGTCAGTAATTCAGGAGACGATAAATGCCGCCACGTCGGAAACAGTTTTTCAACTTCAGCAAGCGGTTGATGGTATTTGGGAGAAACATCACCTGACGTCATCTCCCCTCTCATCGTTGACCGAATCAAAGCCGGTAACTATTGATATGGATCTGTCGGCGCTGCCGGTCTCCAAACGCGCAGAAGGAGCCACCAAGGGGTATGTCCCCCACCGCAAAAATCAATACACCCGTCAAGTCGGACGCGTCCTGATGCCTGACACCCAGGAAATTGTCTCCCAATCCCTTTACACGGGAAACACCTCGTCTAAGGCGGTGTTCAAAGAAATGGTTGCCAAAATGGAAACCACCTTAAAACTGGATACAAACGCCAAACGGCAGCAGATTCAATTGAGACTCGATGCCGGATTTGGCACCGACGCGAACATCAATTTCGCGCTCTGGCGGAATTACTCGATTCTGGTAAAAATCTACTCGTGGAAAAGAGCCACTGCTTTAGCCAAATCTGTGCAGAAGTGGGTGGCTGTCCCATCGTGTGCCAATAAGACCGCTAGACAAGCCGGGTGGGTCACAAAGCCACATCGGTATGGGCGCAAAACGGTACAAGTGGCGGTCAGAACCCCAAACCACAAAGGCGGTTATAACTATTCGGTTTTGGTGACTACCGATACAAAAGCAACGTTAACCCAAATTGTCACCCATTATGATAAACGAAGCGGGGTGCCCGAAAGCACCTTTTGCCAAGATTATCAAGGGTTGTCGATGAGAAAGCGTCGAAAAGCGGGATTTGAAGCCCAACAGGTGCTGCTTCTACTCTCTCAGTTGGCTCATAACATTCTCATGTGGTCCAAACGGTGGCTTATTGATGCGCTCATTGCATCGGGGAGCAAGACTGAAAAACAGACCCCACCGCAACCCAGCGCATCAATCAATCAAACTATTGCTACCATTCAAGCGAGGGGAATCAAACGGTTGATGCGCGAGGTGTTAGGTATCTCTGGCAAAGTACAATTCAAAAACAAAAAGGTCGTCTGTATCATTCTTAACCCTTTATATCCACTCATTGAACGCATCATTACTGCATTTCAAGCCTTCTTAAAACCCTATAAAATACGCGTCTTATTGGGCGAAACCTAGGTACTTACCATCGCCCAACACGTTGGCGAAAAGGATTATCTGGATAAGGCGGAAAAAACGCTTCAGAACTTCGCGGGCATGATGGCACAGTCGCCCGGTGCTTTCATGCACATGCTTTTTGCCACTAATCGCTATCTTTCGACGGATTGGACCAAGGTCGGGGTAGCACCCCAAGCAGAGTCACACCAATTCGGTTTGAACACAGAGGAGATAGACAAACTCAACATCTTCGGACTGCCAAAAGCACCAGTGGATTTGCCTTCAGAAGATGAACTGTTGATGCTTGCAGCCTCCATACTCTCGACGGGGGACATCGTCCCCGGAAACGCCTTTGATGTGGAGGTGAAAGTTGAACTCGCTGAAGGGTGGCATATCAACGCCAATCCCTCTTCGTGGGATCTGTTAATCCCGACAACTGTGTCCGTCAGTCCTGATGCTTCCGTCGAAATCGTGTCGGTCACATACCCCACGGGGAAGCCGTTCCAAGCAGATTGGAAGGATGCTCCAATCTCCATTTACGAAGGAGATGTCACGGTCAAAATGAAAATGAAGTTGAAACCGGGTGAAACAATCGAAAATGCGTTTCCGTTGAAGATAGATGTTCGCTATCAGGCGTGTGATGCGCACCGGTGCTTACCGCCGTCAACCGCAACAATCCCGCTCTGGGTGAACACTTACGAGAAAAGTTCCAATTAACATACATCGGGTGAGCGTCTGTCCCACCCTTTTCTCCCCTTAATAAGGGGGGCAGGGTGGGGTTTAGCGAACCCCTAACCCAATTATAGGAGGTCTATCATGGATCTGGGATTAACGGGAAAAGTTGCCGTCATCACAGGCGGCAGTGAAGGCATTGGCAAGGGCATCGCCCAACGTCTCTGCGAAGAGGGCGCGAAGGTCGCAATCTGCGCTCGTCGTGAGGATGTTTTAGAAGAGGCAGCACAGGAGATTCGTGACGCAACGGGCGGTGAAGTGCTCGCCGTTGCCGCTGACGTGACAATCGCCGGAACCCTCGAAAACTTCGTCAATCAAACGGTTGATAAGTACGGAAAGATCGATATTTTAGTCAATAACGCTGGTAAATCTGCGGGCGGAAATTTTGAACAGGTCACCGATGCAGAGTGGTACGAGGATCTCGATCTCAAACTGATGGGAGCGGTACGCTGTGCGCGGTTGGCTATCCCTCACATGAGACCAACCGGTGGCGGACGGATTATCAATATCACCCACCCCGGCGGCAAACAGCCGGACGCAGGCTCTGTTCCAACCTCTGTCAGTCGAGCGGCAGGCATTGCGATGACAAAAGCACTCTCCAAAGAGCTGCTCGCCGACAAGATTCTCGTCAACACGGTTTGCTTGACCTCAATCAAGAGTGCACAGGGTGAACGTTCTTGGAAGGCGGATGGTTCGCCCGGCACAATTGACGAGTATTGGGAAGCAAGGGGAGCAGAGCATCCGCTGGGTCGCTTGGGTGAACCGACTGAGGTCGGTGATCTCGTGGCTTTCCTCGTCTCAGATCGGGCTTCGTACATAACGGGGACAGCGATTAATATCGACGGGGGCTTATCGGCAGTGGTCTAGTAACGTTCAAGAGTTCATTGGTTCATTGGTGCATTAATGAACCAATGAACTAAATATGTTTCACGTTTCATGGCTGACCTACTGCCTCCTAATCATCAACCACGTATCTCAACATTACCCCAAGATCTCCGACAATCCAGCCATTTTCAGCATCTGTCATATAGATTGAGTTTAGGTTATAGTGGCTTTCGCACCTTTGCGGACGCCAGTTCTCGCCACCATCAAGGGTACGGATAACCGTGCCTTCGCCGCCGACCGCCCAACCGAGATTCGGGTTGAGGAAGAAGACACTATTAAGGAAACTCTCTACGTAGCTCTTTTGACGTTTCCACGTGCGCCCTCCATCGGTTGTGTGGATAACTAATCCATCAATCCCAACGACCCAACCGTTTAGATGGTCTGTAAAGTAAACCCCCGATAGCCAGACCTCTCCGAGTTGGGCTTGCACCTCCCACTTTTGACCGCCATTTCGCGTGTGTAGAATCACACCACCCTGCCCTACAATCCATCCGGTTTGAGTGTCAATGAAGTGGACACCAAAGAGATGACGGTTGACACCGCTGCGCTGTTTCGTCCACGTTTTGCCGCTATCTGTGGTGTGCAAAATCTCCCCGCTGTGACCGATTGCCCAGCCATGCTGTGGATCAACGAAGGAGACACCGAGCAGGTCATTTTCTGTCCCCGCTTCTTGCTGTAACCACGTTTTGCCCCCATCGGTGGTGTGGACAATGGTCCCCCACTCCGCAACACTCCAGCCAACCTTGTCGTTGATAAAATGTGTCGATCCGAAACATTCCATCGTTCCGCTATCTTGCGATTGCCAGTGCAATCCACCGTCGTCCGTGCGGAGGACCTCGCCACGGTCACCCACCGCATATCCAACTTTATCGCTGATGAAATGAAGGTCTGTGAGTAGATAGCTAGGGGCGGATTGAAGCTCCCATGTCCTCCCGCTGTTTTTGGTGTGCCAGATCGCTCCAAACTCCCCGACAGTCCAACCGAGCCGAGAATTGACAAAATGGACACCGAGCAGCACGACATCCGCTCCGACCAGTTGTGTCGCCCCACCACGCTGGTGTTTCCACGTCTTCCCACCATCGTTGGTGTGCAAAATCGCACCCAAGTCGCCAACGATCCAGCCGTTCTGAGCATCGGGGAAATGGATTGCGTATAGGAGAAAGGTGTGTAGCGGTTCGTCCCCGGTTCTGAGCTGCTGACCGTACTGTTCTTCATGGCGTTTATTTGAACCGCGCGTTAGATACTCCCAATTCCTGCCGCCATCCTTTGTGGCAAGCACTATCCTTCTGTCACCGGCGATCCAGCCGCGGTTCTCATCGACAAAGTGGACATCGGACAACTCGTAGCGGACATTTGTTCTCTGGTAAGTCCAGCGTTTGCCCCCGTCGCGTGTATAGTAGGCGTTGCCTTGGTGGCTGACAGTCCAACCTTGACGGGCATTGAGAAAAAACAGACCCCGGAGTGAGTTGTCGCCCACCCCTTCTGATCGATCTACCCAATTCTGTCCGCCATCCTGCGTGTATAGCACCGTCCCAAAATCGCCGACGATCCAACCCTCTTGGGCTGAGACGAAGTGGAGGTCGAACAGGTTATCATACGTAGTCCCTGATTGCTTTTCCCACGTCTCTCCACCATTTTTGGTATGCAGGATGACACCATTTTCGCCGACGATCCACCCGATTTGACTGTCCACAAATTGCACACCCCGCAACGGATGGTAAACGCCGCTCTGCTGTGGATGCCACGTTACCCCGCCGTCCGTTGTGTGGGCTATCACGCTGTCGAGTTCCTCCGCAAATGTGCTTCCCGCATTATTGCCGACTATCCACCCGGTGCGCCCGTCAATGAAGAATACATCGTAGAATCGCGCTTCCCAATCTGCACGCCGAACAATCTCCCAACGACCGGGCTTGGGGGCTTGATCTCTTGAACACCCGATGCCCCCACCGATCAGCAGCACAATGAGCAAGATGACGTGAAACGTGAAACGTGATGCGTGATGCGTGATGCCCCGATAAATCGGGACAGGCTGTGAAACGTGAAACGTGAAACGTGAAACGTGATTGGCAGAGTTTTTGGGTTGTTGATTTGTTTTCACGTGGAATACATCCTTTGCTAAAGTATTGTTGGCAGATCTATGCGAAGTTATTGTTTTTCTGCGACGATGTGCTTATCCTATAGGTTTATTCGAGACCATCGGTTCTTGTTGCTAATAGAAAATTTCAGATCTCTCTATGAACGATTTTGCAGGATAGTTCGTCTAATAGGATATGCGAAACGCAATACAAAATCAACCTGAACAAATTATCCAGAATAAACTATCCGCTATCCAACGCCGAATGCGGATTGAGGGTGTCTTCCAGAATCTGGCTACATTTAACCTCTGGGGACTTCTCATCGCTGGGATATTGTTTGTAGCCAACCGGTTTTTCCCGTTGCCGATAGCGATTGGATTTGCAGTTGCCCTGTCGATTATCATTGCGAGTGCCATCGCGGTTGGTTTGAGTCTGATGCGGAAAATAGATCCGTTTGAGGTTGCTCGCTTTGTGGATCGACACCTCAATCTGAAGGAACGTCTCGGCACTGCTCTTGAGACAATAGGCAGAAGGCACGCAGGTGATTTTGCCATTTTGCAGGTTCGTGATGCTGCACGGGCAGCCCAAGGGATCCCCCCTGCCACTGTGGTCTCCTACACGATCCCACGGACCCTCAAATGGCTTCCCATCCCTATGTTGCTAGTCGGGCTTTCGTTTTTTATCCCGCGTATGTATGAAATCCCCCCTCCCCCGACCCCCTTAGAACAAGCGGCTATTCATGACGCTGCGGCACGGCTTGAAGGGGCGGTTAGCGGCGGTAACAAGACAAAACTCTCCGAACAGGTTGAGGAAACCGCCAAAGCGTTACGAAATGAGCGCACCGGTGTGCGAGCCGCTCAAGAGAAACTTAGCCAGCTTCGTGAAGAGGTTCAGGCAGAGAAAAACCAACTGGCGGAAAATGAGTTGGATCAAGCGGTCGAAACCATTTCCAAATTGAGCGAAAACTCTAACCTGCTCAGTGGAACGGATACAGCGGAAATTGCGTCAGAGCTAGAAAAACTATCGGATCAGATGGATGGACTGACTGAGGCGCAGCGGGCGGAATTGGATGCGTTACTCAAGCAACTTGCTGAACGGCTTGGGGGCAACCCTGCTGCCAAGAACCTTGTGGACCAACTGAATGAGATTGGAACGGAGGAAGTCAGTCCTGAGATGCTAGCGAAAATTGCACGTTCGCTTCTGGAGATTGACCAGCAGGCAAAAGATATAGCACAGTTGGAAGATATTTTGGAGGAGATTAAGACAAGCCGAAAAAATATTGGATTGGCGGGCATCGAAATGGCGCGTAAAACAGGAGGGGTAGCAGGCAGCGATGGGGGACCGGGCGATGAATCTGAAACGGGAGAGGCACGGGGAACGCAGGTTGAAGCAGTGCCTTTAGAAACACAACCCACGGAAGCACTACAATTAAGGAGAACCACATCGAACTCGGAGGAATTCGCCACAGCCTCAACACAAGAGGCTCCGAGCGGTGAGGAAGAACCCAATTATATACAACATCGCGAGGTCTATCTCAACGCAAAACAGGCTTATGCGGAGGCGGTAGAGAGGGATCGGATTCCTGTGCGGTATCGACAGCGGGTTAAGGATTATCTAGATGCGATTGCGAATACGGGGGAATGAAACGTGAATCGTGATGCGTGATAAACCTAAATCAATAGCTCATAATTCAGCCGTCTGTGCAGCCACAGATGTCTGTGGGAGGGATCTCCTGATCCCGACTGTTTCCAGACATTTAAGGCAATCGTGGCAAGGATGCCACTCCCACCAAGAATATTTATGGGCACTCTTCAATTACTTCACTAGCTGCGAGGACTCGGCGAGATCGTACAGTGTCGAAATAATCAATGTGATTGAGTGTTTACCGCGTCCTTTGTTTCTGGCAGGGACTGCATTCACAGAAACGCTACCCCGGACATCTGGCAGTGGAATATGTATACCGGCGGCACTTTTGACAAAGCAGGGACCTTGCAGGGTGGATAGCCATTCGCCCGGCACATAGTAGTTCACAATAGATTTCAGCCTTTCGTCAATGGTTGCGTCGTCCAAGCCAAATCCCTCAAGGGTGGCGGGATGGATGCCTGCACTGTTGAAGGTCACCGCCGGCCGATCCGCTACGAGACTCGCGACAGCTGCCAGACCGCCGCCCATGGAATGTCCTGTGAAGAACACCTTATCCCCATACGCTTCCACCACCGCTTTGCCAAGTTGGATAGCCTGTCGATATACTGCTGCGCCAAACCCTAACCCCTGAGAAAGGCACGTCTGGCTATCTTGGAGAACATTGGTTCTCCTGACACCCCGATAAACGACAACAATTTCCTCCGTGTCTTTTGACTGGTATAGCATCGCACGAAAGCCTGTGTTCGCATCTTCAAACCTTGCGTCCTTTAGCCCGTCCGGGAGTTGGCTCCGACGCGAAGGAGCGGAGAGCTGCATCCAGTCGGGCGGCTCCGTTATTCGAGAGAAGTAAACATCGCTACTTCCCGCGGGTGTCATAAAGATCGTGGATCCACCCGTTTCTGTGGAGAGGTAAAGTGCCTCCTTCGCCTCGTAAATCGCCAGACACAACACAGCGTAATCGAATGGCGGCTGCCCGTTCAGCTGCCCTTCGCTCTCCTTCAAATCTTTGTTCGGGCAGTTTCTCAGGCAGGCGAAACCGATGACCGCAACCGCAGCTCCAGCAATCCCTGTGGCGATCCTTGACGCCGTTAGTAAGCCATATCGCCAACCGGTCGGTGGGTAGTTCTGATGCTTGGAACAGTATGGGCTGTTTTCAACGGCGTTTCTGAAACATCGAAAAATAAAGGGGGTTCGTGCTTTACATCTCATCGTCCTTGTCTACACCTCACGCTACTTTATAGATGGCTGAAGCTCTTAATCGTCCGCACGGCGTTTTCCCCTTATATATTTCTCATTATACCGTCTTCTTGTATCTATGAAAGACCAAATAGTAACACCAAGACCGGCTATGGCAAGGACTGAACCGGTGATGACAATTATTTCAGTCATTTGATTGCCCCATAATAGGATTTACGTACTTCAGTTGGATCTTTGCATGATATTCCATACTCATGATTTACCTCCGAATCACTTTCAGTCCCCTTTTCATTTGCAAGGTTCTAATTTAGTCATTCGGATTCTCGTTTGTATGCGTGGAATTCAAGATGCCTCTCGAATCGCTCTGTAAGTTTGTCCATTCGCTCTGTAAGACCGTCCATCCTATTTATGAGTAATTGTATGTCACTCTTCATAGATTCAATATCGTCCCTTGTCGGGATACCCCTGATGAAGGTAATAAGTGAAACAAAAGCAATTGTCCCACTGAATATGACGGTTAGAATCGTCCCCCAAAGTGGCATGGTATGACCTCCTTTTATCAACTGATTGACTGATTATATTCTACCTCATGAATGAATGACAGTCAAATGAATAAATACCTCGGCTAAGACGTTTTCTTGTGTGCCTTGTTTATTGAGAAGGCACCCCCAAATCAGGCAGCTTCTCCACAGTCTCAACTGTCTCCAAGCTAACCGCAATCACCTTCCCAATCAGCTTGACGATGTACCGCGGATCGTCGGCGCGGTTCGGGTCGTTGACGATGCCGCTGCGTTTGTCTGTCTTGACGCGATACTGATCGATTACCCATTCCACCGCCGACCGATTCCCAAGCCGATAGTTAAATGCCCTTGCGGGTATCCCCTCCAGTGTCAGGAAATCGTTGTACACCAGCTGCGTTTTGTCTTTGGACAGCTTCATCTTCTCCACGCGCCAATCGATCGGTACTTCCCGGTTTTCGATGAAATGTAGCGGGTATTCGGGCACCGCCTCATAGCCGATGTGGATTTCTCCCAACCGTTTCCCCGCTTTGGCAAATGCCCAAAAATCAGGTGTATACAGCAGGCGTGGCAGGTCCCACTTGAGGTTTGCCTGATACCGTTCCCGATAAACGGGGTGGTGCAGGAGCGCGTAGACGTGATGGAAGATGTCCCACTTCCTGATTGCCTCATCTCGATAATGAGCCCGGAATCGTGCTAACGCCCAATCGGTGATGTTCTCTCGGCGGTTTGTCCCGTTTTCATCGTAGGTGTAGAAGGGGAAGCATTGGGAACCGCTTGAAGGCAGCGTATCGGGAATTTTGTCAATCATTAACGCAAACGTCGGCCATGTAGCACCGACTTTGAGCCATATCACTTGATTCTCCACTTCCGTTTCAGGGGTAGGAAAAATGGACGGGAGAACAAAAACCCTCTGATTCATAACGCGATCAAAGAATAGGTTTGATTTTGTAAAGGGACGATAAAAAGATTGTCGGATTTTTGAGTCTGCAAATTCTGCAATTTGACCACCTTGGAGTTTTTGTTTTAAGGCGGATCCCCAACTGATTTTCAAGTCATCGTAAACCACAAAATCATCAATATTTGCCTCCTTATTCTCCCGATGTTCCCATTTGAACACCTGTTCATTGTAAGATTCAATTGTCCGCTTCATGTTCTCAGTAAGCACATTCCGGTTAAAATTGTAAACCCACGCATCACGGCTAGTTGCAACTCCACTACTAAATATCTTAAAAATTACATCCACCGCGTCACCCTTCGTTGCTTTCGCTTCCTTAGTTCCGATTGGGATAAAGGTCTCAAATTCGGCGCGGAGCCCCTCTGTCAGCCATGTATATCGCCGGTCAGGTATTATCGATTTCCATTTGATGTTTCGGTAATATCCCTTTGAATCAAGATAGCGATATTTGTCCTCCTTCCGCCAAATCTCATCGACACGGGCGTAGAAGATTTTGGCTTGGGAATTTGTTTTGCCGCGCCGCTTGACGAAGAAATTGATGCTCACACCGACCTGAATTCCAAAGACATTATGGGTTGTCCCTGAGAGTTTTGGGTTCTTGCGGACATTCCCACTCAGATTCAGAATGTAAATCACGTCGAAATCGTCCGCGAGGAGTTTCCGCATTCCGTCAAATGCTACACCGTCCAGGAATCCGCTGTTCGTTACAAAGGCAACAACCCCTTCATCCCCTATCCGATCCGATGCCCATCGAATCGCCTTTATGTATGGATCAGCCAACGCTTTTTTATTGGTCGCTGTGGAGGCTTTCGCATAGGTATTCTTAACCCGCGCATCCATGGTCTCATATTTGCGATTCTTGTTGTTGTCGTTCTCGTTGATCTGACCGACGTTGTAGGGCGGATTGCCGATGACCACAAACATCGGTGTCTCCTTCTGCCCTTCAACACGGCGGGTATTATCGGGGGCGAACAGCGGCAACTGTCGGTCTTCCGCCAGATCAAATGTATCGACAAGACAGATTCCCTCAAATGGTCGATAGTCCCCTGTCGCCTCGTAAAACTCATGCTCAATGTTCATCGACGCGATGTAATACGGCAGCAGCATCACCTCGTTGCAGTGGAGTTCGGATTGATACTTATCCTCAAGTGCGGTCGGGCGAATCTCGCGCATCGTCCGCACAATGAAATTGCCGGTCCCTACGAACGGGTCGATGATGTGAACACCGGAATCGGAGAGCGATCGATTGAATTCAAACCCTAGAATCTCCTCAACGCTTCGCACCATGAAATCGACAATCGGTTGGGGCGTGTAGACCACTCCGTGCGTATCGGCGACCTCCACTGAAAAGCCTTGAAAAAACTGCTCGTACACCGTGTTGAGAAATCCCTGTTTTTGGGAAAAGTCGTCGATGGTTGCAGCGGTGCGCTCGATTGCAACGTAGAAAGGATCAAGGCTACGCAGAAAATCTTCGCGGCTGAAAGCGTGAGACATCAGCGCGGTGATGACGGTTTCGATTTCGCGGGCGATAACATTGCGGCGGGTGAATTCGGAGTTGCTAAAAACGGTTCGGAAGATCCGCTCGGTTAACAGGTGCTGGATCAGCATCTCCTCAACGGCGGCTTCGGAGAGGTTGGGGTTGATTGATTGACGGCATTTCTCATGGAAGGCAGCAAAGGCAGCGGTAAACTCACGGTTCGCGCCCCGTTCCTTTTCGATCAATTCTGCCAAGCCGTTCCCAAGTGCGGGCACCCTGTCTTTGAACTGTGCAACCGCCTCCTCCCATTCGGTGTACTCCTGTGGGCAGTGGGAAAAGAAGGTTTCGAGGGTATGTATCAGTTGCGTCGGGTCGGTCAGATCGGCATCAAGCGTCCGTTGATTGTTCTGCCAAAGGATGGCGCGGTGTGGGGTTTGGAAGAGGATGTTGTCGCGGGGATAGCCTTTTTCAAACTTGCGGAGCACTTCGGTTGGCAGATCATCGTGGATATCCTTCGCCTCCCAATAGCCGTGGGGGAGTTGGAAAGTGTCGATTAATGCGCCATCAATGACAATCCGCTTGTTTTTAACCCCTTTTATCAGAGGGGTCATTGAGTGCTCAGGCACGAGGATCCAGTTAAATTGCCGTCCACAGTATTCGAGTAGGGTTTGGAATGCCGAGCGGACAGCGGTTTCGTGGGAGACACCGATTGACTCGAAACGTTGAAGGGATTCGTAGTAGGCTTTGACGGGTTTGTGGGTTGGTTTGAGATTTAGGGTTGTCATGTTGCTTTGAATCTCGATCTTATCGGGGCAAGATATTATCAAGATATAATAACGCAATAGGACTTACGCACGTGGCCCAAAGTTCCGATGGCAGTACACTCATATCCTCAATATATGTCAATCGGATTCTCTTTTGTATGCGTGGTATTCAAGATGCCTATCAAAACGTTCCGTAAGGCTATCTATCCTATCTACAAGCAGTTTAATATCACTTCGGATTTCAGCTCTTAGGGATTGCATATCAGCTCTTAGGGATTGCATATCATCCTTAATAGACTCCATATCTTTCCGTGTAGGGATGCCTCTGAATAGTGTGATAACGGCAACAAGAGCGATAACACCTGAAAAGCAAACAGTTAAGATTGTTCCCCAAAGTGGCATTGTATACCTCCCTTCTCAACTTTCAAACTTATTGACTATTGTTCATTATACCATGTCCTCCACTTGGTGTCAAAAAAATGGGGTTACAAGCGATTTGCTCGTAACCCCATTTTATTCCAAGAGAGCGTATAGGTTAATCAAGGTAACACCTTTATCGTTCTTGATAGGGATTCGCTCTTAACGGTTCAACCCAACCTACGCACCATCGGCGTGAAATCCGTTTTAACGTACCAGGTTGCTCTGCGCCCACTGCGCGAATGTCGCGTTGTGTTCCATCGTTGGCTGATGGGTATAGGTGGTCGGCAGTGAGTCCCCGATTAAATCCTCTAATTTCCCTTGCAACTGATTGACGACTTCGGGGTGAGCAGCAGCGACGTTATGCTCCTCCTTCGGATCATTGACTGAATGGAACAAGCGCGGGTTGGAATCCGCGTTCACTGTTTCAAGCATGAGGAGCCATTCAGGGGTGCGAACCCCTGCGGTCGTCGTCCAACCGGTGATGACGTGGTCGCGCTGCCCCTCTTGTGAACCGGACATAACGGGCAGGAGATTATAACCATCAACCGCTTCACCCTCAACCCCAAAGATGGAGAGGATTGTCGGCATCAGGTCGATATTCTGTACGTAAGCGTCGATTGTCTTGCCGTGGTATGCGGGATCCGGGTGGCGAATCCAGAAATTGAGCCGAGTGTTATACGGATGCATCGCGTCTGCTGTCTTACCGAACTGGGTATGATCCATCAACTCGGTGCCGTGATCCGAGACAAAGCAGATGACCGTGTCCTCCCACAGCCCCAAATCGGTGAGAACGTTCAGCATGTAGCCGATCCACTTATCGACAAAGGTAACATAACCGTAGTAGAGGGCTTTTGTGCGGCGTATCTCATCGTCCGTCAAAGCTTTATAATTCTGTACCATCTGTGGATAGATGTAATCCTTGACACCCTCCGTTTTGAAATATTGATCGGCGAAGTGCATCGGTGGGTCCCAGCATTCGTGGGGTGTGAAGCTATCGATCCAGAGAAAGAACGGTTGATTTTCGTAGTTGTCCTGTATCCACCGCGCCGCACTGCGAAAGACACGCGGGCCGAGGTAGTCCTCCTCCCCTCGTCGATCCTGCATGTTCAGCAGGTATTGTGCGATACCGGGGCGATCCGTTGGGTTGGCGATTTCGTCGGGCAGGTACGGTTTCATATTGATAGCGGAAAGGGGACCACTCCGCACCCGATCTGATTCCTGTCCTCGAATATAGTCGTAACTCATAAAGCCGCGTGTAAAATTCATTGTCGGCTTGAACATGTGATAGACATCGGCAACCAATCCCGTCGCTACACCGTTGAGCAGCAGGTGCTCTGCTAGTGTCGTCTGTTCTGTAGGGATAGCGTGCCAGCCGTATATGTTTGGGACAGAACCACGGTCATCAATATGGAAACGCCACGGGTAGGATCTCATGCCCGTAAAGAAACCGCGCCGCATCGGGATGGTTGGCTCACCTTCCCCCCAAGCGTTATTGAACACCGTGCTATTTTCTCGCAACCGATCGAGATGGGGGGTATCGACGTGATCTTCCCAAGTGTGATCTACCACATCTGCTCGAAGCGTATCGCAGCAGATGACAATCGTGTTCATTCGGCAACTCCTTATGTGAGGTGGGTGGATTGCGTAAAGCGTGCCTGTCCTGTCACACAGCACGCACGAGATACGCAGATTATAGTGGCGGTAGGAGAGCAAGTCAAGGAATTTTTGGGTAGACATTCGGGGAATCTGACATAAGTAGCGTGAACTGTTAGTTTGCGGACGGGGATCATCCCGATTTTATCGGGATGGTACAAAATACCATTTTTAGGGAATAGTTTTTTTCAAAGGGGATGCCCCGACGAAAAACTTTGTTGAGTTTCACTCTATCTGTCTATAAGGAGGTGGTGTTGAAGGATCCAATCTCTCTTGTACTTGATAGAGGCTAGTTTTTAACCGTTCAACCCAACCTACGTGCTAGGAATCCCGATCGATGGGACTTATAAAAAAAGAAGGGCGAGCCTGCATTTTCTCGTTGACATTGTCAATCGAATTGGTATAATTGAAGGACCTGATGGCAAATTTAATCAGAATCTAAATAGATCGGAGTTTAATTTATGAAACAATCGCTAACAGTAACAAAATTGACCCGCCTCTTGATCGTGGGAGTGCTGCTAATCGGTGCTTGCCTGTTAATTGAGGTATCAATTGCGGAGGCAGAAGACACCGGAGCGGCAGCGGACCGAGCGATCATCTCTCGCATCTACGAAGAGGTCTTTAACAAAGGAAAGCTAGATCAAGTAGATGCGCTAATTGCCGCTGAATATATCAATCATAACCCAATAGGTCCAGGGGGTAAATCTGGCATAGAAGGCTTCAAACAGACCGTAAGAGCGTTACGTTTCGCCTTTCCCGACCTACGTTTCACCGTTGAGCAGATGATTGTCAACGGAGATCAGGTGGTGGCTCGTACCACCATGCAGGGTACTCACAAAAATAGTTTTATGGGGATTGACCCAACTGACAAGAAGGTAACGGTGTCAGGATTCGACATCTATCGGATCGCCGATGGAGTCGTTAGGGAACGGTGGGGTACCCTTGATGGGCTGACGCTCATGCAACAGATGGATGTCCTCATTCCGATGGCGTGGGAATACACGTTGCTCGGTGTCCTAGACCAAAAGGAGCGTAAGCCCCTGATTACTCAGATGAGTAAGACTGCCGAAAAGCAGAAAGATGTTTTTAGGAGTGATCGGCAACCTGTAACGGAACTCGTGCATATAGATCAGTTGATGCATCAGTTCCAGGCAGACACAGGTTATGTTCGCGTAGTTGCGCTGCTTTCCCCTGGCTGACCGAAATGTCGTCGGGGGGTCTCCGAAATAATAAAGCTGTTTGAACGGGTTGGGGATGAACGACTGCGGGCTTACCTTATCTGGCAACCGATCCTTAATAGCGATAATCGGGTTTCGGCAGAGAGACGCGCCAATGAGTTTACTCACGAAAGATTTACACATTATTGGGATAGCAACAAAGCCACTGGCGACCTTTGGAAAGATCTGCTCCGCCTAAACGAAACTGCGTGGGATGTCTATGTATTGTATAGCGGGTCAGCAGAGTGGACAAGCAAGCCATCGGATCCGGCTCTCTGGTTTCCGCAACTACAGCATGCGACGCGTGCGCGATTTGAGGTCGTAACCAAACAACTTCTCCGAGAAATGCCGTAGAAATCCATGTGACGATGAACCCCTATTTCCTCTCCATTGCGCTGCTAGCCGGTTCAATCATCGCTTATGAGATTGCGTTGGTACGCCTGTTTTCAATAGCGCAATGGCATCATTTCGCGCACATGATTATCAGCCTCGCACTGCTTGGATTTGGTGCGAGTGGAACAGCGATTTCGCTGACGCAACGTTGGTTGATGGGGAATCGTTGGACATCCGACGAAGTAGACCGACGCTTTCACAATGCTTACACAATTTGTGGATTGCTCTATTCAATCGGCGTTGTTGGGTGTTTTGTGCTGCATCAATATGTACCGTTTAATCCACTGATGCTGGTTTGGCAGCCGAGTCAGGTGTTGTCGATTTTCGTGCTGTATCTTATTTTATCGCTCCCGTTTTTCTTTGGTGCAGCCTGCATCGGTCTGGCGTTGCTCCGATTTGCAGGAAACGTCAACCGTCTCTATTTTTTCGATCTTTTTGGTTCCGGTATTGGGGCTTTAGGCATCATCGTTATGATGTACCTGATTCCCCCGGCACAAAACCTGACTCTCATCTCAACAGTTGGGTTTTGTGCGGTGCTAATTGCGAATTGGGAAAGTTGGAAAACGCGGCGGTGGCGGCGAATTATCCCGATAACTGGACTTGCTGCTGCGTTTATCGGCTACCTATTGTTCAACCCTATCTCAATCAAGGTTTCACCCTACAAAGGGTTGAGTAGCACACTGAATTTTCCAGATGCACAGATTCTGAATGAGCGGCATAGTCCCTTTGGCGTGCTGCATGTGGTTCATAGTGGATTAATCCGTGCGGTGCCGGGGTTGAGTCTAAACACACAGCAGCCGATACAGCCACAGTTGGGCTTATTCACCGATGCCGATGGAATGACGGCGATAACCGATTTCAGAGGTGACCTATCAAAGCTAGGTTATCTTGGGGATACAACGTCGGCGTTGGCGTATCACCTGATTGAACCACCCCGCGTACTGGTCTTGGGTGCCGGGGGCGGTGGGGATGTCCTCAACGCACTGTATCACGATGCGGTATCGGTTGATGCGGTGGAGCTAAATCCACAAGTAATTGAACTGGTAGCGAAAGAGCACAAAGATTTCGCCGGGCATATCTACGCGCCAGATTCACCCTATCCGGTGCAGGTTCATGCTGCAGAGGCACGTGGATTTGTGAGGGGGACAACAGAGCGGTACGATCTCATCCAGATTGCACTGCTTGATTCTGTGAGCGCGTCCGCTGCAGGGACGCACGCCCTGAGTGAAAGCTATCTTTACACCGTTGAGGCGTTCACAGACCTGTATCAACATCTGACACCTGGGGGTATTATCTCGATTACGCGCTGGCTGAAAACCCCGCCGCGTGACATGATTCGGTTGTTCGCAACGGCAGTTGAGACGTTGGAACAGGGTGATGGCGCGGCTCCTGCTCAACAGTTAGCGATGATTCGTGGCTGGCGGACCGGCACGTTGCTAATAAAGAAAGGGACTTTCGACGCGGCAGATCGAGCGGCGATTCAGGATTTTTGTCGTGAGCGTTCTTTTGATATAGCGTACTATCCCCAAATGTCGGAGGTAGAAGCGAATCGCTACAACCAATTGACGGAACCGATCTACTTTCGGGCCGCACAAGCGATTCTATCCAACGATCGGAAACAATTTTACGAAGGGTATCCCTTCAATATCCGCCCTACAACTGATAATCGTCCATATTTCTTTCAATTTTTGCGATTTGATTCACTAATTCAGATGGTTCGGACAGTCGGGAGAAGTGCTATCCCGTTCATCGAATGGGGATATCTACTCCTGATTGCAACATTGATCCAAGCGGTGCTGGCAGGGCTAGTCTTGATTCTGATACCACTCTTTTTCCTGAAGCGGGAAGCCACTTCCCCCACCGCACCCAACTCGCGTTCTACCACTCCGTTCAGAGTGTCCGAGACTTGGCGGGTATTCATCTATTTTCTGAGTTTAGGTGTTGGATTTATGTTCATCGAAATGTCGTTCATCCAGAAGTTTCTTCTGCTGCTTGCGAACCCAACGTATGCGGTTGCGGTTGTGCTCTGTGCGTTCTTGCTTTTTGCGGGTCTCGGCAGCCTTTTCTCGGTGCAGCTGAAAGCAATCGGGTGGTTGCGGCAACCTCCAATCGCCGTTGCAATCGGCATATTATCGGTTCTCGCGCTTGTTTACTTGCAACTGCTTCCCCCAATTTTTCACCGCTTTCTCGCGAGCTCCGATACTCTGAAGATTGTGGTATCAATTGGATTGATTGCACCTTTAGCGTTTTTCATGGGAATGCCCTTCCCGTTGGGTATAGACTGGTTGCAGAGACACCATCCGCATCTAATTGCTTGGGCGTGGGGTATCAACGGTTATGCGTCTGTAGTAAGCGCGATTCTGGCGACCTGTCTTGCGATTGCGTTCGGCTTTAACCTTGTGATTCTGCTGGCAGTCGGGATCTACCTCATTGGTGGATGCATCCATCTCTGGAGAGTTTAGGATGAAGAAAATGTAATTGTTTGTAACTGTTTGTAATATGATTAGCGAGTATGACTAAACGTTTCATGCTGAAATAGGGACAATTTTCCCATTTGCGCGGGAAAAATGGGAAAATTTGATTTTCACAGGCGAAACCTAACCTTTTTAATCTCACCCATGCTACCTTTTTCGATCAAATGGTGACACTTAAAAGCCCCATAATTTTTCTACTGCAAACAGGTTAGCAATTTTCTATAAGGAGGCATATCATGAAACAGAACTTTTGCATCCTCGCCACATTTCTCTTGTTAATCGCTATACCCCCACACAGCGTTGGTGATTTCGACAGTGATCGTGAGTGGATGGTCAAACACCAGATTGACGCAGAAGGGATCACCGATGGTCGAATCGGTGTCAAGAACAGGTCTGTTTTGGAAGCGATGCGGCGTGTGCTCCGTCATGAATTTGTCCCTGCCTATCTGAAATCCCAAGCATATATTGATATGCCGTTGCCGATTGGGTATGACCAGACAATTTCGCAACCGTATATCGTTGCATATATGACGGAGCTACTCGACCCTAAAAAAGAGCACAAAGTCCTCGAAGTAGGCACCGGTTCGGGGTATCAAGCGGCGGTTTTAGCGGAGTTGGTTGATCATGTCTACACGATCGAAATTATCAAGGAACTTGGCGAAAGTGCTGAGAAGCGGCTGAAACGACTCGACTATAAAAACGTGACGGTGAAAATCGGCGATGGTTACTTCGGTTGGGAGGAACACGCGCCTTACGACGCGATTATTGTCACCGCTGCACCGGATCATATTCCACCGATGTTAATCCATCAACTGAAACCGGGTGGGAAATTATGTATCCCGGTTGGTGGGCGTTTCCGGGTGCAGAACCTGACCCTTGTACAAAAAACAAAATCGGGATCAATTATGACAAGGCAGATAATGCCGGTTCGCTTTGTGCCATTAACTGGGAAGCATTAATCTATCTTGAGTAATCTAGCCCTACGCGCTGGTCCTTTTGAAGATGTCTAGGAGAATAATACTGTGAGCACTGAAAGTACAAACGGTTTACCGACATGGGACTTGTCGGATCTATACGATAGCGTTGACGATTCGCGGTTAGATACCGACCTCAATTCGATGGTCGATCAGGCGGCACAGTTTGAGAAGAAGTACAAAGGACGCATCGCCTCAACAGATGTGACAGCGGATCTGTTATGTAGCGCGCTCAGCGATTATGAAGCCTTGATGACAGCACAGTATAAGCCGGGGTCTTATGCCAATCTGCTGTTTTCGACGGATACTGCGGACGCTCAACGAGGCGCGTTGTTGCAGAGAACACGTGAGGTCGGTTCAGCAGCGGCAACCCACCTGATTTTCTTTGACCTTGAAATCGGCAAGATTCCGCAAGAAACCTTTGATCAAATCATCGAAGATCCGCAACTCGCTCCCTACCGACACTATCTTGAACATGAACGGGACCTGGCAGCGCACCATTTGAGCGAAGCAGAAGAGAAGATTTTGGAGGAGACAGCAAACACGAGGGGACGCGCTTTTGGACGCCTGTTTACCGAAATCACTTCGCGGCAGACCTTCCGCATGGGGGACGAAGAACTGACTCAAAGCGAGTTGTTGGTAAACTTTTACAACCCAGATCGTGAAACGCGTAAAGCCGCCGCGACCGCCTTGACAGATACACTCAAGCGGGAGGCTCATGTGTTGACTTTCATCTTTAATACACTCCTCCACGAAAAGCAGATTCTGGACGGTTTGCGAGGGCACTCATCGCCGGAAGCAGCGAGGCATCTTGACAACGAGGTGGACGAGGCAGTGGTCAACACTGTGTCGGATGTGTGCGTTAATAACTACGATATCGCCGCTGATTACTATCATCTCAAGCAGCAGTTGTTGGGATTGGATGAGCTGACGCACTACGATAGGTACGCCCCGTTGCTCGGCGATCGCGGTAACATCCCGTTCGATGAGGCACAAGGTATGGTGATGGATGCCTTCGGTCGGTTTTCACCGCAGTTGGCGGAAATAACAGAGCCGTTCTTCAGCAAACGTTGGATTGACGCTGAACTCCGTGCGGGCAAACGTGGCGGCGCATATTGCGCGGGGGTTACGCCTGATTTGCACCCCTATGTCTTTATGAACTACACCGGTAAACCGCGTGATGTGATGACGCTAGCACATGAGTTAGGGCACGGTATTCACGATGTACTCGCTAGCAAACAAAACTTGCTCAACTATCATCCTGTCTTGCCCCTGGCGGAGACTGCAAGCACCTTCGGAGAGATGTTGGTGTTCGATCAGTTGCAGTCTACGCTAGAATCGACAGAGGAGCGTTTGGCACTGCTATGTGGTAAAATAGAGGACATCTTTGCTACCGTGTTTCGTCAGATCGCTATGTATCGCTTTGAGCAGGAGGCACACCGTCTGCGCCGCGACAAGGGGGAACAGACAACAGAAGCCTACTGTGAGGTCTGGCAGCGGATGATGCAGGAGATGTTTGGAGACTCACTAACACTGGGCGAAGACCATCAGTGGTGGTGGCTCTATATCCCGCACGTTTTCCAACTGTCGTTTTACGTCTATGCTTATTCCTTCGGCGAGTTGCTGGTGCTGTCGCTCTATGCCCAATATCAACGCGATGGCGAGTCGTTCGTACCACGCTACTTCGATCTGTTAAGTGCTGGTTGCTCTGCGACACCTATCCAATTGGTCGGTGACATGGGGATTGATATCGCTTCGCCCGGTTTTTGGCAGGGTGGATGCGATTTAATCCGTGAAAAGGTGGAACAGGCAAAGGCGTTAGCAGCAACAATGAAGTAAAATTTACAACCCAATCTATTTGGAGGAAACACAATGCCAATTTATGAGTATCAGTGCAAGACCTGCGAATCCAAATTTGAGATACTGCAATCCATTAATGCGGATAACAGTGAACTTGTATGCCCCGATTGTGGTGCGGAAAAGCCGATGAAGGTTTTTTCCAGCTTTGCATCGCTTGGCAATGGGAAAGCGGCAGCTTGTGACACAGGCTCGACGTGAGCGATTCCCGGATTGGACAGTTAGTCCGATCAAATTGTCAAAATCTAACAAAATCTAACACTTTTTACAAAAATTCTATCGCAATAGTCGGGAATTGGAATTCTCTCCTACAGAAAACGGGGGGTAGGGGGCGTACCCTCCAAATCGCGACTGACTTGACTATGGCTAACTAGCAACTTAGGTTATAATAGTTTGAATCTGTCTCATTTATCTTCTCTCCCCCATCTCCTCAAATAACGGGGGTTACACAGCGGATCCTGATCTAAACAAGGAGGCCCTCTCATGAACAATAAACCTGTTGGACTGAATCTAATCGGTGGCGTCGCTGGTCTTCTTAGCGGCATATTGATGCTCGTGTCAAGTTATATAGTCGTAATGCGTCTCCAAGATGCTGCTTTGGGGACACCGGCATTGAAGTTGGTGGGAGTAACGCACGGATTAAGCGTCGTAAGTCTCATTCTGATTGTGCCGACGGTCATCGCGTTGTTTGTATCACTCAACGCCACTGCGACGACACGCAGTTACCTTGGGCTCGGTTTTGCGACGATGTGGCTGATTTTAGAGATGGTAGGGCATCTCTCTCAAACTGCTCCGCTTCGCACCTTGGGTGAATTGCACGCAGATCATCCAACCCATGCGATGGCAATTTACCAAGTATCGGAAGAGTTTGCGGAAGCGTTGCTGATGACTGGAACCTTCTTTGCTGCGCTCACCGCTTTATGCTACGGTCTCTCGCTCATTGGCGGTTGGAACCGGTTGGCAGGATACATCTTCTTGATCGCCGTCCTCGCGTTCCCGATCGGGATGTGGCTTCCTCAACTCGGCATTCAACTCCATGTTGTCCTGCGGGCACTCGCTTTCTTGATTGTGAGTGGTGTCCTAGTCAAGACCGCAGCGGCAGATGAGGATTGAGTATGGGAAACTTAAAAGTTGGTGCTGCGAAGATTGATATCACGCCGCCGCTCGGTTGCAACATGGCAGGATATGCGGGGCGAGACAGTGGCAGTGAAACAATCGCTGACGCGCTCTACGCGAAAGCCATCGTATTTGATGATGGGAATACACAAGCTGCAATCATCACCAGTGATTTGATTGGTGTAGAAGCGATATTTGTTGATCATGTTCGTCAAACAATTGAGGAGACAACAGGGATTCCGGCGGGCAACGTAATGATCAGTTGCTCTCATACGCATTTCGGGCCCGAAGTCCGTGCATCGCGCGCTACCACCCCCAGTAATCCCAAGAATCGCCTTTACGTTGATATACTTGTGCAGCAGCTAACAACAGTAACGCAACTCGCTCAGCAGCAGCTTCAGCCGGCACGGATTGGCGCAGGAAAGGGCATCGCGGATCAGGTCAGCTATAATCGGCACACGATTCGTCCAGATGGGAGTGCACAAACCAGCTATCGTCTACCCGATCCCGATTCAGATTTAACGTTCGGTCCCTATGATTCGACGGTGAGAGTCCTCCGCGTTGATAGCGTAACGGGAGAACTAGCAGCTTCTCTTATCCATTTCGCTTGCCACCCTGTCACCACAACGGATCGGATGTACACTATTAGCGCGGACTATCCGGGATATGCAATGGAGGTCGTCGAAACAGGGGAGGGGGGAACGTGTTTGTTTGGATTGGGTTGTGCAGGCAATATTGTTCCCATCCAGCGTGAAGGCGAATATCCTCGCATGATTGGCAGAACCATTGGGGGTGAGGCGATAAAGGTCCTGCAATGGATTGAAACCTCGGATGAAGCGAAAATACGGGTGGTGCACCGAAAACACTTCCTAGAGCTAAAAGAAGCAGTTGATGGAAAGACAACCGAGGAGATTGCCCTCCAATGTATCGCGGTTGGATCCATCTATTTTATCGGACTGCCGGGCGAGATTTTCGTCGAGATCGGCTTTGACATCCTAAACCGAGCGCGACGGGAAAACCTGTTCGTGATGAGCATGACCAACGGAAGTATCGGCTATATTCCGGTCGAAATTGCCTACAAACAGGGTGGGTATGAGTCCAATTCTTCCCATTTTCGTCCAGGCTGTGGCGAACAGATTGCCGATGCAGCGGTGGAATTGTTGAATCAAATGAGGTAAGTCTAAGGTAAAATCTTTTTGAATTAGAAACTAGTGTCGTTTCTAAGACTCTCAACCATAAGTTTTATGAATCGGTCGCATAGTTATTGACGTTATTTTATTTGTACTCAATATTCTATTCGTTCAAGGGAGGGTCTCATGTACGCTCGCAAACAGGTGTTAATATGGACTGCTGTGATTTTTGTGTTAAATTTGGTACTATTCACTAAATTGCGCGATGATGCAGCAACCGCGCGAACACAGTTAGAAGAACTCACACCAACAGAACTCACACAGATAGATCTCACAAATTTATTGGAACCGAACAGTGTTACATATAGTGAACAAGGAACTGAGGCAATATCATACGAAGATCAATTCAGCGCAGCGAAAACTGAGGAGTCTAGCGAACCGTCAGAATTCTCCTCGCATCCTGAGAATACCTCCGCCGGCGCAGTGGAGGTCTACTATGTCCACAAAGGGGATACCCTGTGGAAAATTTCAAGAAGGCACAATCTCCATCTGCGTACTTTGCTAGCCTATAACAAATTGAAAAATCCAAATCTCATTCGCCCTGGACAAAGAATTGAAATCCCCCGCCGACATATCAATATGCAAGTGAGCCCATGAGCCACAAGCATGAAAATGCGTAGCCGGAGGTGGATTTCCACAGCACGTAAAAAAAATCATATATTATGAAAGTTGGATTTCTTACAACCGATTATCGTCACTGTTTTATCTGCCTTTTATCAATCGTAATCGTGTGCGGCTCGGTTTTAGATGGTCACGCGCAGAGATATTATCCTGACGATTTCGGAAACACCTGGATCCTACGCAGCACCGATGGGATTGATGAAAGAGTTGTTATAATTGAGGGACCTGAAACCGTCGGTAATGAATCGCTAAAAGTCATTACGGATGGGACCTATCCCATTTCAGATCCGGCAAGTAACAATCCCAATAAGTTTTTTATCAAAGCCACGCCGAACCGGGTTCTGATATTCCGAGCGACTGCAAGAGTCCAAGGGTTTGATGTTACAATTGACTATTCTCCACCCGAAACTTTCCTGCCCATCCCAATAAAAAAGGGGTCAGCATGGACAGTAACCGGCGAAGCTAGACTGGGTGTCATACCAATCGAAGTAACCAACGCTGCCAAGGTCGTCGAGATTGAAGATGTTACTGTCCCGGCTGGCACATTCCACGACTGTTTGAAAATAGAGCAGGAGCTCTCCACATCAGGCCTAGTCAAACTTTCTACACAGAGCACAATGTGGCTGGCCCCGGATATTGGTATAGTGAAAGCTCTCAATAGCAGCGATGTTATTTTTGAACTCATTGACTACAACATCACCATTGATGGAATTGAGGTCGCTGTGCACCCAAAAGAGAGACTGGCGACGACGTGGGGTGCGTTGAAAAAGCGGTAAACGGCAAATCGGAAGCCTATAGATAGAAACAGATTGGGCAATGCGAGCCTGGCTTCCTGCTTCGCGTGATATGACCTCTCCAATTTCCGAATAGAACCTCCTCAAACTTCGGTGTTCCATTCCTTTCACCCTGATTTCCCTAGTAACTACTCTCTGTGGGCACTTTGCTGACACTAAAACAGCAACGCCATCCCTCTATATCTACCTTTTAGCCACGCCAAGCAAACCAACCCTTCCGTCAATTCAGCTTGATTTATAGTGGAACTTAGAATTAATGAGACACTCCAAACCGGTGCGGTTGAATGAAGATTAATTTATTAATATCGTACCCACTTAGCCTCACAAAAATAAAACCAATCGACTCAAGTTAAAACTAGTGTGCAAAGATAGAGAAGAATGTGGTAAACTTATCAATATTGTTCTTTTTGCTCACGATTCTTGAAGGGTAGGCATAACAATTGCTTCTATGATTTCTCTGGAAGAACTGGTAATTTTTATACGACTCACAATCAATTTGGAGAAACAACATGCTAGGGAAAACTTGGAGAAGAACATTATGGCTTGTTTTTGTCGGTATAACCCTTTCCACTTCGATTGCTGGACAGACTGAGGGTGAATTGCCGCGTTTGGAGCAAACCGAATTTGCTGCCCGCGAGATGAACGAAACGCTGCTGCATATCGCTGTTCCAGGTCGCTATAGTTTACAAGCCCAAAGCGATCAAGGCACAGAAATCGAAATTGTAGACCATATGGCGGGCCCCTTCGCTGCCGCAGGGAGTGCCGGCGAACAGGATGGGCGGCTTGATCTGCTGCTGGATCAGGGCACTTATAAAATCCGACTGCGATCTCATGAAGAGGGCGTGGGCACTCTGAAACTAGCTGTACACCCGTTTGTGGAGATCGGTTCGTCCGACAAACTCCTCTCACTCGACGCCTATCAAATCGAAAACAGTTCACTGGAAGATCTGCAACAGCAGTCCTTCTGGCTGCATCTTAAAAAACGGCGGATCCTGCGACTTGAAGCAATCGGGCGAAACCTCAAAGATTGCCGTCTGTGGCGTGATGGGCTTTGGCTTGAGGATATAAAGCCGGGCTTCTCAACTTATGAGCCGGTCAACGGTCAACCGATGCGGTACGCGGAATTTTATCACGACCTTAATCCGGGAATATACCAATTGACATTTTATGGCGGTGCGGCATTGGCGTGGGCTGACGATTCGGGAGCACACCCTTTCTCTCTGCGTATAGGATACCACCGATTGGGAACCAGCGGAAAACAGATTATCACACTCTCTCCCTTTGGCCGAGACACCTATGTAGCACCAGCGAAAACTGACTTTTTTCAGATTTCGCGAGCGGATAAAAAAGCGACAACGTTATCGGTGAGGCGGTGGGACGATAAGACGAGCCGACATGGTGGCAGGGATCGAGCAGCCATCACAAAGGAATCCCGCAACCCTTGGGCGGTTGTACACACAAGGGAGAAGAAGCGGTACCAATGGGTCACCGTTCAGGGAAACCCCGGAGATCGAGTCGTTCTAACCTATTTCACCAAAACGCGCGAACCCTTCTCCTTTTCTCAAAATAGAGGGGACTATTGGATTTCCTCCCTACATTCAGCAGAGGGAGGTGACGCTATTGACGTTACGGGGATTCTGAGTCACCCGGAGCAGCAGACACCGGTGGGTTCACAGGTGTTGTCCGTTGGATTGAAAACGCCTTTGGTCACCGGGACATTCAATCTGCTGGGTGACACCAGCCTGTTTCTCAAGTTAGAAGTCGCCGGAACCTATGTGATTGAGGAGTCCTCGATAAATCGGGAGGGAGCAAGGGGGCGTTACCGAATAGAACCGTTTATGGTGCAGAAGCCTAGGAACTATCTACCCCCACCATTTGAGGCACCGGGGAAAAGGTTTGAATTGACTCAGGGTTTTTACAAACTCACAATCCGACCTGATGGATCGAAGGGGATTCTCTCATTCATTCTACGCCAGAAGGATGCAGAGGCAGATAATTTCCAGACGATTCCTCCAGCCGCTCGGAAACAGAGTTTATTGTTGCCCCAAGTCACCTTACCCCAACGTCACGGACGATACACGCTTCAACTGAATCGTCGGCAGAATGTCGCCACGGGAATAGTTATTCGCTCGCTGCCGATGGATTTAAGTGAACCACTGCCTGTGATCCTTAACTCGGGGCAATCGGTGCCGGTTTCTATTCGTGTGCGAAAACGGTCCACCCTTGTTATTCAAGCGGACAAAGAGGTTCCCTTTCTCTTGACCGCGGGGGAGCGAAAATTGAATGCTGACTCAATCCTGTCGCCCGGCTCGCATAAGTTACGCCTGAAAAACTCAGGGACAGAAACAACGCTCTTCACCCTAAAGACGATTCCCGCCGAACCGCCTTCGGAACTAACGTTGAGCGATCTAAAGAATCAGTTGGAGCAACCCAAGCCATTTCCGCAGCTTACCGAACAGAAACCGCTGTACGTCAACTTTGAACGCAAGCAAAAGCAGCATTTCACTCTTATTGTAGAGGAGCCGAGTCTTTACCGTTTGGAGACGAGCGGTCGTCTAGCAACCCAGTTGACCGTGCGGACAGCACTTATTACCCAACTGTTTACTGCCAAGCAAAATGGTATCGGACGTAACGCCCTGGTACAGCAGTATCTCAGACCCGGTGTGTACCAAATCACTGTACAAACAGAGGGACAGTCTCGTGGGCGGGCAGGAATCCATCTGCGTCGGACCCCTCTTCGCCTAGAGGAAGGACCTACAGTCGGAGTGGTGAAAAAAGCGCACTTGGAACCGGATGTCGCCCTCCGATATACACTGACAATTGACGAACCGGGGCGATACCACCTGCAAACCCTTGGTCTAGGTAAAGATTTCACCTATCGCTTAGAGGATAAAGGGGAGTGGCCCCTGACTAAGCCCGGGCGCGAAGGAGTGTTGCACGCACGTTTCGAGCCGGGCGTTTACCACTACTACTCAATGCCATTGCCGGTCGAATCTACACGAATTACCGCTTTGACGCGAATGACTGAGAAACAGGAACGCGTCGGCAAAGGTCCCCATCCTATCTCCTTCAACGAAACGGTTAAGATGATGTGGCGGGAAGAGGAGGGCAGACCACCAGATATATTCACAGTGGAAATTACGGCACCCGTTGATGTGAAAATCAAATTAAGCGGTGGAATGGAAGGAGTTATTCGCCTTCGTGGACAAACGGGTGAAGTTAGAACAGTAACAGGGGGCAGCGAATGGAAAGATATGCTCCAACCGGGGCAGTATGAAATTGCGGTGAAAAGTGCTAAAGAAAATAACTTGCTGCCCTACACCCTACGAATAGAAACGTCCCAACTTATCCCCGGCTTGCGACAGCCTGTTGATCTCCCAGCCGCTCTAACCGTCCGTCTGGGAGAACCCGGAATCGTTGATCTCTCCAGTTTTGGTTCAACTGATGTGAAGGCTAGCCTATGGGATGAAACAGGGACGCGGCTTTTGGCACAAAATGACGACATGCCGAACGATTGGAATTTCCGTATCTCGCAGCGATTGGCTGCCGGACGTTATCTCTTGAGATTGGTCCCAGTTGGGCAGAATTACGACATCGTTCATGTCTTCATGCAGTTTCGCGAGCAGCACGCTCTCCCCGAACGCGGTGTCCCACCGTTTTCAGTGGAGGCAGATCTTGAGGAAAAAGTGTTAGCGATTCCGTTCAGGGTTGATAGCACAAGTTCTCTCGTCGGCGTTACTGTAAACGCCTCCCAACTCCCAACAGAAAATGGGGAGGGCGAATTGGGTGTTGCTTTGCTAAAGGGCACACACACACTGTACGAAGGGAAAGTCAATGACACTGAAGCCCCCACGTTCTACGTTCCCTTACAAGCGGAGACCTCCTATCAGATTTTGCTTTGGGGATTGGGAGATTTCACGGGGGACGTGACCCTAGATGTCGCTCCTCTCAAGGTCAAGCCGGTTTCCGTTCTGCCCAAACAAACGGAACTGCTTTGGCCCCCATACGCCGAACCGATCGCGTTGGAATTAACCGATGCGGATCAGAGCAGTTACTCGGTACATGAGAGTACCGGTGCGTCGCTGCAGTTTTCGTCCACGCTAGAGCGACCTTTTGAGCCTGTCAAGGATGATACGCCGGTGGTGATGAATGATGGGCGCGGTTGGCTAGTTTTGAGTTCTTATGAGAAGACCCAGCACCTGATCCTCGAACCCTTTGTATTGGTTCCGATTCATCGGAATCCTCGCTACGCGGGACAAGAAACGGCTAAAACGGCTGAACTGGGACAACTGCCGTTCGCCTTCAATCTCGAACACGAAACTGATGGCCCCTTGTTGCTGGAAGTAAATTCTATCGGGGGGCAGATTGGCGCAATGACCTATGCCTCTGACAGTCAGTTTGGATCAAAATTTCACTGGGGTGGAATGGGACTGGCATCATCGAAAACGGTCGCAGCGGTTCCGGGCAAAGGAAAATACCGCGCCAAAATCTGGCAAACGCGTGAAACAATCAAGACCGAGAAGATCCATCTTAGGGTACGCACCTTTCAGATGGAAGAACAGGTAAAGTTTGGTAAAACGCTCTCATACGAGGGACCAATCAAGGCTGGCAGTGCCAAGGCCTTTGTGCTAGATAAAACCCGTCAGAGTTATGAGCTATTGCTTACCGGCGGTCTGGTCGCGTTTGTTTGGGATGGGAAACACACACAAGTACTCATTGCCGCACGCGGCAATACTCAGAAGTCAATTACCGTTCCCGGTGGGGAACTATTCATCGTTAACCGGGGCGACGAAGCCGGTTTATTCCGCATCGAAAGAAAAAGAGAAACTGTGGAGACCGTTCAGGCTTTCGACTCGAAACAGGGATTTGAAGGGATTTTCGCCGAAACAGGCACCGCGTCGCTGTTGATAGAGGATGTAAAAGACCGGAAAGAACTCTTTGTAGCCGGGGATGCGGTGAGGGCTCGTCTTTTAGGGAACGACGGGATTGTTCGTGAAGGTGAGCGTTTTCAAGTACACCGGTCAAAGGGGATACTTGAACTCTCATACGGACCCGGCTATGTCAAGGTTTGGGAAGCCAACCCCCAGGAGAGAGATTTGGCTTTTATAGGCAAGAAACCTCGCAGAGTAAAAGGTCTTGCTGATGGAGTAGCAAAATTAGAAAACCGATCGCAACGCTGGATGTTCGATTTGAAGCACCCTGCTTACATCGTTGTTGATGCAGAGGGATCAGGCGTAACGGCACTGCTAGCGGATCAAAAGGTTTTGGCTACGAGTGTTGGCAGCAGCAACACAGGGCGACAACTTCGTTATTTTTTGCCGCCGGGGGATTATCAGCTTTGGACACGACCGTTGGAAGGAACAACGCAGACAGGGAATATCCGCTTATTGAAGGTTTTTCCGAAGCCGCTCGACAGTGCATCTGACAGTCCCCGGTTAATTCGTCCCGGCGAGATCCAAGTTTTCAAATTTAATGTAACGGTAAACGGAAAGGTGGGGGTAGGCATCCGCACGGAGAGCGACCAACTGGACGCTAAACTTTTTGACAACCAATTTAAGCGATTGGCATCTAGCCCTGTAATGATTCGGGAACTGGAACTTGGGGAATATCTGCTGACAGTTGAAACAATCCCACAGGCATCTGCACCGATTCAATATACCCCTATGGTGCTCGGTCATACCGGGGGCAGGCAGGCAATACCGGAGGAGGTTATCGGTGAATATATAACGCAAACCGCTGGGGATGAATAAGAAAAAAGCGGCTTATGTAAAAAGAAAGTGTAAAACGCGAAGAGAAACCGAGTTTTGCCGAAAAAACTCGGTTTCCGTTGCATAATTTCTTAACATGATTCTTTACGTTTCGCGCATCACTCAATACTATGCCAACGATTATGATTGTCGCCGGTGAACCGTCCGGTGATCTCCAAGCCTCCCGTGTGGCTGCCGCGCTGCAGGAACTCGCTCCCGATGTAGCACTATTGGGCATGGGAGGCGATCTGATGGAGGCAGCGGGGGTTGAACTCATCTATCATATCCGCGATTCTGCGGTGATGGGAATCGGCGAGGTGTTTACTGCTATCCCTGCTTTCTTGAAGAAACGCAAACACCTCAAAGAGCTGATCCGTGCGAAACGCCCTGATGCTGTCGTATTGGTTGATTTCGGCGATTTCAACATGGCTTTGGCGCGTTTTGCCCATCGTCTGGGGATTCCGGTTATCTACTACATTCCTCCAAAGGCGTGGGCATGGCGACCGAACCGTGCGAAAAAGATCGCCAAAACGACGACCGCTGTTGCGTCAATCTTTCCATTTGCGGCGGACTTTTACCGGGAGGCGGGCGCGAATGTGGAGTTTGTCGGGCATCCGTTGTTGGACTTTGCCCGAATCGATCTGAGTTGTGCGGAATCCCGTGGTGCGATCGGTCTGAACGAAGATCAACCCGTGTTTGGACTGATGCCCGGCAGCCGCCGCCGAGAAGTTGAACGGCTCTTGCCGGTGATGTTGGCGGTCACAGATCAGGTACATCAGGCTGTGCCAGATTGCCAATTTGTCCTTCCACTTGCACCCGGTATTGATTCAGCGACGTTGCCAGAGATGCCGTTGGTCAACGTTGTAGAGGAACAAGTATATGAAGCGATGCGTGCATCAGATTTGATGCTCATTGCATCGGGGACAGCGACCCTTGAAGCCGCTTGCTTAGGCACACCGATGATTGTGGTCTACAAGATGTCGCGGTTATCGTGGCACATCCTCAGAAAACTGGTTAAACTGGAACTCAGTGGATTGCCCAATGTCATCGCAGGACGCGAAATCGTCCCCGAACTGCTCCAAGATCAGGTCACAGCAGAACGTATCGCCCCTATCGCCCTTGAACTGTTGCAGAACTCAAAAAAGCGAGAAGCGCAGCAAGAAACCCTACGCTGGGTGTACAAGCAACTAGGAGAGCCCGGCGCAGCGAAACGAACCGCTCAGTTGATACTGAGCCACCTCCAATGAGGAGAATTAAATGATTGATGAAAGTTGGTACAAACGCCCGCCCGGTGTTTCAGATCGAACATCTGCGGGGGGCGTTGTTGTACGGATAGCAGATGGACAGATTTATGTCGCGCTTGTCGGGGAACTAGGACTGACGGAACGCGTTTTGCCGAAGGGCGGTGTCGAACCCGGCGAAAGTTTAGAAGAAGCTGCCCAGAGGGAAATCGAAGAAGAGGCAGGCTTATCCTCGCTAGAACTGATTGCGAAGCTGGGTATTCGAGCGCGCCTCTCGTATGACAGAGTTTGCTGGATTACCACCCACTATTTCCTCTTTGTTACAGAGCAGGTAGAGGGTATTCCAACCGATGTCGAACACCACTACGAACTGGCGTGGTATCCAATCGGTGCCCTCCCAGCGATATTTTGGCCCGAACAGCGGGAGCTGATAGAAACAAACCGTGATAGGATTGTTGGGCTTATCAAGAAGAACCGCTCATGAAGGATTATCTGTATTCTATCATTACAGGCAGAAGGACGGGGATTATTTCGTCCCTCCTGATCGGCCTGCTGACCCCACTGAGCTATATCTACGCTGTAATCCTCAAGACGCGTGGTTGGCTCTACGATTGTGGACTTTTCAAACAGAAACAGCTCCCTTGTGGGGTGATTAGCGTCGGGAATATCGTTGCCGGTGGTACAGGCAAAACGCCGGTAGTTATCTGGATAGCGAAATATCTTCAAAGCGAAGGGTTTCAGGTGGGAGTCCTTCTGCGTGGTTATGGTCGAGAAGACCGTCATTCAACCTTGGTCGTATCCGATGGGAAAGGGGTTTTGACATCTCTGACAGAGAGTGGCGATGAGGCTGGCCTGATAGCCCGTAAGCTACCAGGCGTTCCCGTTGTGGTTGGGGTTGATCGCTATGCCGCCGGCCTTGAGGTAATTCAACTGTGGGGACATACGAATGGTGTGCTTATCTTGGACGATGGTTTTCAGCGGCGACAGTTGGCACGAGATCTGGATATCCTTACAATTGACAGCACCCAGCCCTTTGGCACAGGAAAACTGATCCCAGCGGGAACGTTACGCGAACCGAAAACCGCTTTGAAACGGACAGACATCCTTCTGTTGACGCGGACAGACCTTACAGCAGAATCCATCAACTTTGAACAATTTGGACAAGGGCAACCGATTTTCCAGACCTGTCATCAACCCACGAGGTTGTATCAACTGAGCACCGGCGAAGAATGTGCACTAGATCTGTTAGAGGGGCAGCGTATCCTCGCGGTATGTGGAATCGGCAACCCCGACGCCTTTGCTGGGACACTTCATCAGTTGGGACCGGAGGCTGTGGAACTTCTAGCGTTCCCGGATCATCACCACTACTCGTTGGCAGACCTCAACAGCATCAGTGCAAGCGCACGTGATATTGAGGTAAATATAGTTGTGACGACTGAGAAAGATTCCCAGAAACTAGACACCTTTGTCGCAACAACAGAATTTTCGCTCCCAGAATCTGTACAGTTTTTTGTGTTAGAAATTGAGCTCGAAATTAGGACGAATCCGGCAGCCTTAAAAAAGCGGTTATACCAAGTTGCTGCTGAACCGAAATCGAGATTATAGTGGGCTATGTCCTCGCGTTTTATTGACCTTGCAAACATTGAAAGTCCTTTATACTGATAATCATCTTTTTGTCGTCCGTAAACCGGCGGGCATGTTGGTACAGGGCGATCGCACCGGCGATACGTCACTGTTGGATTATGCACGGGAATACATAAAAGATAAGTTCAACAAGCCCGGCAATGTTTATATAGGCCTTGTTCATCGCCTTGACCGACCGACATCGGGTGTCGTTGTGTTCGCGTTGACCTCCAAAGCAGCAAAGCGGTTGTCCGAGCAGTTTCGGGTGGGAGATGTTAGAAAAATTTACTGGGCACTCGTCGAAGGCAAAACGCCAACTAACGGGACGTTGGTCGATCAGATTCATCGCCGTGGTCCCACAAGCCATCTAGTTAAAGGGCCCGGCGGTCAACGTGCGGAATTATCCTTTCGGCGGCTTCGGTATCGCAAAGGTGTGTCTTGGGTTGAGATTGAACTTGCAACAGGTAGACACCATCAGATCCGTGTACAATTTTCACATCGTGGTCATCCAGTGATTGGCGATTTTCGGTATGGCTCTAAAGTCAAATTTGGACAGAAGGCGTTGGCTTTACACGCCCGTTCCCTTACCATCAGTCACCCCACACGAAAAGAAGATATGACCTTTTTGGCGGAGCTAGAGTCTTTCTGGCCTAGACAGTTCAGGATCTTGTGATATTTATGTTCCAGATTAGTAATCCCTTCTTTTTTTTTCTTCTCGGCATTATCCCAATCTTGCTAATTATTAACCGTTACACGCGCATTGAAGCAGCGCGGTGGCGCAAGGTTGGGACCCTGCTGCTGCGTCTTGGTGCGGTGCTCTGCCTCATCTTGGCATTAGTTGGTTTGCAGCAGAAAGACCAAGAAAATATCCTCTCCGTTGTGTTCCTCCTTGATGTGTCCGACAGTGTTCCAACGGCACAGCAGAAGGCAGGGATCGATCAGATTAACACAGTCCTTGACGCACTCAAGCCGACCGACCTATTCAGCGTCATTCTGTTCGCGGGGGGAGCTGCGGTGAGCGTGCCGAGTCAACCGAAAGCAGCGCAGCCTCATTTAACAGAAGAGATTCTATCTGGTGCAGAAATTGACCGAACAGCGACCAATCTCGCAGAAGCGATTCAACTGGGGTTGAGTCTATCGTCTGATGCACAAGTAGGACAAAAGCGGTTGGTATTGTTGAGTGATGGTGCTCAAAACGTCGGTGAAGTGACAGCTTTACTCGACCTCGTCCGGGCGAGTGAAATCGAAATATTCACGCTTCCGTTGTCGTCCGATCGGGAATATGAAGTTTGGGTGAGAACGCTGGAAATCCCGTCGCAGGTGCGGGCAGATGAAACTTTCTCGGTTCGTGCGATTGTCGAAGCGACAACAGATACAGCGGTTCAAGTCAGACTTTACCGCAACGATCTCCCCGTGACTGAACCGCAAACAAAAGCTTTGAAACGGGGCAAGCAGCCAATTACCTTTCCGCAACAAATCTCTGAGGAAAATGTCTATAAGTATCGAATCGAGCTCTCTGTTGATAACGCTACCGGCGATAACCCCGAAAACAACACGGGGTACGGTGTTACCCGCGTCTACGGAACACCACATATCCTGTATATTGAGGGAGATGCCGGACAGGCAAACACCTTGAAGACCGTCCTTGAAATGAATCGCTTGGCGGTTGAAGTCCTTTTGCCTTCCGAATTTCCAACCGATCTTGTCGCGCTCCAAAACAGCGATGCCATAATCTTGAGCAATGTATCCGCCGATGAACTTTCCGCTCGTCAGATGGAGCACATCGAAAGCTACGTTCGCGATCTGGGAAAGGGATTGGTCGTGATTGGTGGGGATCGTGCTTTCGGCAGGGGCGGCTATCACGACACACCGTTAGAGCAGGTGTCCCCCCTTGAGATGACACCTCGGCAAAAAAAAGAATCCCTAGCGTTGATGCTTGTTGTCGATGCCTCTGGAAGTATGGCAAACTATATCGGTCCGGATCAGAAAATCCAACTGGCACTTGAGGGGGTGCGTGCCTCCATTCGTGCACTCGATGATGAAGATCGCGTCGGAGTGATTGCCTTCGCCGCGAAAATCAGGATGGATTATCCACCGACAACCGCACACGAAGAGATACTCCGCGAAGCCGGAAAGCTGCGTCCCGGCAGCGGCACAAAGATGTATCCCGCACTGGAGAAGGCTTATGAGCGACTCCAAACGGTTGACGCGAAACAGAAACATATCTTGCTCCTGTCAGACGGCAAGTCGGCGGGCGATTTTATTCCGTTGGCGAAACGGATTGCAGCGGACAAGATAACTCTCTCGACCATCGCCCTCGGTGATGCAGATCGGGCGTTGATGGGATCAATCGCTGAGGCTGGAGGAGGCGGATACCGAGATGTTCGGAACATCAGCGAACTGCCAAAGATTATGGCTGACGAAGTGCGCCAGACTCAAAAATATATCGTTCAAGAACCGTTTCAGCCAATCATCAATGATGGAGATTACCCAATGTTAGCGGGGATCGATCGCGTCCCGAAACTCCACGGCTACATTGCCACTTCAGAAAAGGAATTGGCACAAACCTATATCCACTCCCATGAGGACCATCCAATCCTCGCTGGCTGGAATTACGGGTTGGGCAGATCTATCGCCTTTACCTCTGATGTAAAGCCCGGTTGGGGAGCGGATTGGATTGAGTGGGAGAACTTTGGGAAATTTTGGGGACAGGTTGTTAATTGGGCGTTACCATCAATAGATGAAGCGGACGATTTTAATTTGAACGCAACTCACCAGGACGGTAGGGGCGAACTACTCATTGATACAGGTTCAACCATGGAAACGCACGGAATCACATTCGATGCGCGTATCGCCCGTCCGAACGGCAGGGGAGAGGTAATCGAACTGCGCCGTGTCACACCGACGCAATATTCGGGAACATTCCCCGTGCGAGCGCGCGGATCGTACCTTATTACTGTCCAGAAAAACCGAGATGGGCAGGTCGAAAGCACCACTTATGAAAGCCTTGATCTCTCCTACCCGACAGAGTTCGCCGAATTTGAAACGAATCATCAGTTGCTCAATGAACTTGCCAGCCGAACGAACGGAATTTTTGAGCCATCACCTAAACAGATCGCCCAACACCGTGGGACAGCGATTGAATATTTGAAACCGCTCTGGTTTACGCTGTTAATAGTCAGCCTGATTCTATTCGTTTTGGAGATGGTCCTGCGTCGTTTCAGTATTGCGAGCGGCTATCTCGCGGAACTCAAAGCACAGTTAAAGTCGCTTCGCCACCGAGAGGATCACGCCTCATCCCTAACACTTTCACGCTTGAGACAAAAGAAGGCAACCCTAACAGAAGAAACATCAACAATGCCCAGCGATTTCGCCCCTTCCTCGACCTCCCAATTTGAGTATCAGGGTAGAAGCGAGTCAGATTCGGTGTCGAGCAGAAGCGTATCTGCATCTTCGCAATCCACAACGACAGGTAACATAGGAAGATTGTTGCAAGCGAAAAGCAAAGCATATAAAAACGAACCATCAACATAAGTCCGCCTTAAAATCAGGATTTTGTCCTTGCCCTCGCTTGCTGGAGGAACGGCAAGTTCGAGGCAATAACCTTGCGAAGGAGAACGGTATGAAAGCATCGTTTTGCACGAATGCCTTTGGCAACACACAGCAGGATATTGAACAAGCCATCCCGAAGTTGGCGCAGATGGGATACGACGGATTGGAGTTTTGGGAACAGTACCTCTCCGGCGCAGATCTAAAATGGCTAAAGGGGATAGTGGACACCCATCACCTCGAAATTGTCCAGATCTGCCCATATTTTGACTTCACCACAAGCCCAGAGACATGGGAGCAGAGTATCCGGGATGCAGAACGATATATTGAATATGCGATTCAGTTGGGAGATCCCTTTATCCGCACGTACACCGGCAATGTCGGCAGCGCGGATGCCACAACGGAGCAGTGGGATGCCTGTGTGAACGGGTTGCGGCAGATCTGTGAGATGGGTATGCCGCACGGCATCGTGTTTCCGCTCGAAACCCATCAGGTTATCCATTCTGGTCCTAACTTAACAGATACCAGTCCAACTACGCTGAAACTGTTAGCCGACGTAGGGATGGAAAATCTGAAGGTGAACCTCCAGACACCTCTGTTAGGCGAGTCGGTCTTTGAGACAGCGGCGCAGTTGGGTCCCCATGTTGTTCATGTTCATGCACACAATTGGATTGGAAATTGGCCCAATCTGACATTTCTGGACACCGGGGATGAGGATTTTACGGAGTTCGCGCGGATATTAAAGGATAACGGTTTTGATGGTTATATTTCTATCGAACACGGCAGCCACCACCCACCCTATGAGACGGCAGCCCACGAAATCGAATATCTGAAACGCCTGATTTCTGGTGCGCTTTGGGCATGAGACATAACCTTAAGAACTCGATTGGCTGCTGAATACCGTACAAATTCCCGATTATTGTGTGGTAGCTTGGAGAGAAAGCAACTATAGTAGATCTTAGAATTAATGAGACACTCTAAATCGGCTTGTCCCGATTCTCCCCGATATATCGGAACCTGTCGGGATTGGAAGCTCTGCTTGCGATCCCGATTTATCGGGGAGTGCCTACCAAACATGGGGAACGAAAGTGTGTCTTTATTTTTTGAATTCACTATAAAATCACCGCCATGGGTGCAGCCCTAGCGGCAATTCGCAGGAAGGAGAAACCGTGATAAGGAAATATCGACCATCAGATCTTGAAACGCTACGGCAAATCACCGCAATCTGTTTCGAGGGAGTTTCAATCGATAAGAATATCGAAGACAGGTTTGGTATTATCAATGAACTCGATTGGACACAGCGCAAGATGCCGCACATTAACGATGATGTAGCGGCAAATGCGGACGGCGTGTTTGTCGCAGAGATTGGCGGGGAGGTGGCGGGTTATATCACTACCTATGTCAATCATCGAACGAAAATCGGTGGCATCCCAAATTTGTCTGTACACCCAGACTTCCAGCAGCAGGGATTGGGGACACAACTGATTGAGACAGCGTTGGTGTATCTCAAAGAGGAAGGAATGCTTTACGCACGGATTGAGACGCTAGAACAGAATCAGGTTGGAGCGGCATTCTATCCCAAGATGGGCTTTGTCGAAATTGCCCGGCAGGTTCACTATATACGACCCCTATGATCCAGACAGGTCACACGCTAATTTTCTGCCATCTCCAAAAAATGAATCAACGCTGTTCGGCAATGACAAAAACGTAACCGCTGTAGATTTAGGGCTTTTTTATTATAGGTCCACTGTTGTGGTTGATACAAGGACCGCCTCAACTCCACCCGTCTTAATCAGTTGGATTGCTTCCAGCAGCTGGTTATCATTGATGAGATCTACCAATGGGTCAATACCGACATTTCTGTTGAAGACCGCTCTTGCTTCGTTCTTGACGATCTCCATATCAAGTATGATATTGTGTTCTGTAAGCGTTTCCATTAACTCTGGGAGTCCTGCTTCCAATTCGGCGAAATCTTTGGGAGTTTCCTCCATCTCTTTTTCTGTCCGTTCGATCCAGTCCTCAACAAACGTCTTGATATATTTCCTCGCATACAATCGCATCGCCGCCGTTACCTCATCAAGTTTGCTCATCTCAACCACGACGTTTGGCTCAATCCCTTTTTCGTTAATTGATACGCCGTTGGGTGTGTAATAAGTCGAGATTGTGAGTGATACTGCCCCCTCTTTGTTTAAGCTGTTCAAAGGAAACCGTTGCTGAACAACACCTTTGCCGAAAGTTTTCTTACCGAGGATAGCTCCCCGCTTGGAATCCTTGATGGCACCCGCGACAATTTCAGAACCGCTCGCACTATACTCATTCACCAGCACAACTAGCTCGATCTCTGCTGAGCAAAGTATTTCAGGGGTTGCGGGATACTCTTGGTTGTATCTATTAAGCCGCCCGCGTGTTGACACAATAATTCCTCTAGAGATAAAGGCATCAGCTACGTCGTAGGCAGCTTTAAGCAATCCTCCGGGATTGTGCCGGAGATCCAAAATCAGTGCCGTCATCGCTCTGTCTTCAGTATCAAGTAAAGTGTTTAACGCTTTCTTGAACTCTTCAACGGTTCTGCCGGTAAAGTTCTCAATTTTTATATAACCGATTCCGTCCGCTAGCATTGTCTTCCTAACGCTCTCGATTTCAATCTCCTCACGGATTAATGTCACATCAAATGGATCCGAATACCCTCGTCGCTGCACGGTGACGGTGACCTCTGTGCCAACTAACCCTCTTAAAATATCAACAACCTCTGAAAGCGTTTGTCCGCCTGCACTAATATGAATCGGCTCCCCATCAACTTTGGTTATGTAATCGCCTGCTTGTAATCCCGCTCGCATGGCTGGAGTCTTGGCCAAGGGACGAGCAATTTTTATAAAGCCTTTTTCCTCATAAATCCGAATACCGAGTCCGCCAAATTTTGCATGGTAGAGATTTTCCGCTTCGCGTTTCTGATCCACCGGTGGTAGGTAGAAAGTATAGGGATCGTCCAGAGCGACAAGTGCACCTTTGATCGCGCCTTCGTACATCGCCTGCTGATCGATGTCGTTGTAGTAATGCACGTCTGCCTTTCTAATCGCTTCTATTAGCGCCTTTTGCAGCATGAGGCTGTTCCTGCCATCGCGATTACTTAGCGCAGTTTTCTCTCCTAGCGGTACAAGAAAGAGCGCGATGATAACAGCAGCTCCCAAAATTGCGATAGGCAAAGTGTGTTTTCTATATTGCACCATGAATCCCCCTCATATTTGTTATTCTTTGATTAAGTACAGCATATAGTTGAGATTTTACTCTTGTAGAATCATCTAGTTCGTATAATTATAACACGACTCACGGAATGCTGCAAGAAGTTAAAAGTGACTCTCTCTTAACTTCAACCGTAGTCTAGAAATGCAGGTGAATGAGCGGGTTCACCGTTACATGAGAATAGGTTTGCTCAGACACTGTATCGGAAAAGAACGGATCGCAAAATGTATCAAGGCAAGTTAGGAATTCGGGTAGATTTATACCCATGTACATCCCTGTCGGATCGTCAAGGTTGGTTAGCACCTGATGTAGTTTGTTGCGTCCATTGGTTGAAAGACTTTGCAATCCACGAAGTTGTCGCATGTGGAACTTAATCAGTGCCGCTGAAATTTGAATTAGCCCCTGGAGAAACAGCCGACAATCGTCCTCCGTTTTATTCCAAAGCCCCTCCCACGCCTCATGCGCTTCCCACCAGTAGGCAAAATTATAGAGATCAACCCCGTATAGATAATCTTCGGTTTGACGCCACTCCGCAGGCAGGGAAACCGGGCTGTCGTCGTCCTCTAAGCCGTAACTATGCCCTTCTGGATCTCTGATCGGATGCGGCGTGACCCCCGGCACATGTCGATAGGGGGGGAAAGGACGCTGCGGACAATATCGAATTCCATCCGGATTAAATGGCTGCGGTTGCTCTATGGGTTGTGCTTCCTCAAGAACCGATGGAACCGTCACTTTCTGCTTTGAACCTTTGAAAAATTTAGGGATTTTTAGTTTCATAATTAAAGTTGTGATGCGGTAAGAGGATTTGTCGTCATCTTTATTATATCACATTCGGGATAGATTTTACAGGTGGGAATAGATGCATCAGCTTTAGGTGGATGCGGTGCTCAAATTTCACCGTTTTTTCATGGCATTCTCCGCTCAATTTGTGATAACATCCTCGCTACAGGTTTGATGGGACAGGTCCTTTAAGATACCATAACCAATGGAGATTAAGTGGAAACAAAATAATCAAAAAACTAGCGGAGATAGCGATGAAAACAGATATCTATGTGGTCAGACTCAGTGATGGAGAACGTGTCGGAGAAGCGGTTAAGCTCCTCCTCGATCCAGTGGATATGGGAAGTATTGGCCACTTTGCAGTATCCAAAGATCAGCCAACAGAATTACACTATCACGACTACGATGAGTATTGGTATTTCACCGAAGGCACAACAACTGTTACCCTGCGCACCTCTGATGGCACAAGTCAATCGTATCAGATTGGGCCGGGCGATTTGGTCGTAACCCCAAAAGGCATCGAGCATGGCCATATTCCCGATGATACTGTAAAAGGAATTCAGTGGGTTAGTGTCATTGCGCCGGATGCGCGTCGCGGACATTTACATAGAGAATTATAATCTAGGCTGCTATTTACTCTATAATGGCGCGAGTTGTTGCTTGTTGGTCTGGTGCCTGTCTGAATCGTGAAACGTAATGCGTAAAACCCGATAAGATCGGGATCTAGAGCAATATGTCTACCACTAGCACCTTGGATAGTTATATACAATAAGGAATAATCATGACACAGGAAAGTACAATGTTGCCTCGCCGTCGGTTGGGACGCACAGGTTTAGAAGTAACCGCGCTCAGTATGGGTGGCGCAGGTGTTGGACGCGACAATGTATCCGATGATGAAGCGATTGAAGCGGTACATCGGGCGATAGAACTGGGAATGAACTACCTCGACACGGCACCATTATATGGGGCTTGCGAAAGTGAAAGACGGATTGGGCTTGCGTTGGCTGGTGGTTGGCGTGAGAAGATCTACTTGGCAACAAAGATAGGGACGCATCCCGAATGGCGTGGCGACTTTTCGGCATCAACAACACGCCGAAGCGTCGAAAATAGCATGCGGTTGTTGGACACAGACTATCTAGATGTGTGCCTCGTTCATGATCCGGACAGCATGGACCCTGTGATTGCAAAGGGAGGCGCATTTGAGGAGCTTCAGCGGATGCGCGATGAAGGGCTGCTGCGCTTTATTGGACTTGGTGTCCGTGAACACGAGTTTCACCGTATCGCCATTGAAACGGGCGTTGTGGATGTGATCCTGACCTTTCTTGACTACACGCTGCTTAGCCAGACCGCGGCAGAGAGCTTGTTGCCGTTTGCAGCAAAGCACGACATCGGCGTGATTAACGGCAGCCCAATCGCAATGGGACTGCTCTCCGGCGTTGAACCGGACGTAACTGCTCGACCGCCGGAGGGAGAACAAGCCCATCGACTTTGGCGATGGGCGGCAGAAAACAGTCAGAACCTGCTCAATTTGGCGATCCAATTCTGCCTGCGTCAGCCGCTTATCCATATGAGCCTGACAGGATCTAAGGACGCAGCAGAGGTTGAACAGAATTTTGCTGCAGCAACCACGCCGGTGCCGGAGGAGATTTGGGAACAGTTAGCAGCTGTGATGTAAAGACCCACATGGGAGGTGTTAATGTCTACTTATGATGTTGCTATAATTGGAGGCGGACCCGGCGGCTATGTTGCGGCGATCAAGGCTGCCCAATTAGGGGGCAAGGTCTGCTTAATCGAAAAAGGGGAATGGGGAGGCACCTGTCTGAACCGGGGGTGTATCCCGACCAAAACGCTGTTTTCGGTGGCGCACTTCGCCACACAGCTCCGGGAAGCAGAGGGATTCGGAGTCAAGATTAGCGGTGCGGAGATTGACTATGCACAGGTGCTAGGACATAAGGATGCCACCGTCAAAAAACTTACCGGCGGCATCGCGCAGCTACTCAAAAGGAACGGGGTTGACACAATTAACGGCACCGGCGTTCTCACCGGGAGGAATAGGATAGAAGCAACAAAAGCAGATGGCACACAGGAGCAGATTGAAGCGAACCAAATTATTATCGCCACCGGTTCCGAACCTGCGAATATTCCCCTTTTTGAGATTGATGAGCAGCAGGTGTTGACGACGACAGGCATTCTCGAATTGACGGAACTTCCTAAGAGCATCATCATCGTCGGCGGCGGTGTTGCTGGTTGTGAGTTTGCGTCGATCTTCAACGGATTGGGCTGCGATGTCACCGTGCTTGAACTGTTGCCGACAATCCTTGCTACGGAGGATGTGCAGATTGTTCGACAACTCCGCCTTTTGATGAGACGCAAAGGGATCGAAATCAAGACGGATGCCAACGTAACGGGGGTGGACAAATCGGAATTCGGTGTGGCTGCAACGTTGGAATCCGGCGAAAGGTTCAACGCGGAGAAGATGTTGATTTCTATCGGCAGGAGTTTCAACTCCGAAGGTATTGGACTGGAAACTGTCGGTGTTCGCACAGATCAAGGCAAGATTATCGTTAATGAACAGATGGAAACCAATGTGCCGGGTATCTACGCAGTCGGCGATGTAGCAAGCCGGTATCTGTTAGCACACGTTGCATCGGCGGAGGGGATTGTCGCCGCACAAAACTGTATGGGAGGGGAAGCGGAGATGGACTATAGCACTATACCGTGGTGTGTTTTCACGATTCCCGAAATTGCTAGATGCGGCATGACAGAGGCGCAAGCCGAGGAAGAGGGCTACGCGGTCAAGGTCGGGCGATTTCCTTACGCGGCGAGCGGTAAGGCTTTGGGGATGCGCGAGACAGATGGATTTGTCAAGGTCATTTCAGATCAGGAATTTGGTGACATTCTCGGTGTCCATATCCTTGGCGCGCACGCTTCAGACCTGATCCATGAAGCTGTCGTTGCCATCCGTATGGAGGCATCGGTTGCTGATTTGGCGCACACAATCCACGCACATCCGACCCTTGCGGAAGCTGTTATGGAATCTGCTGAAGCAGCCTATGACCGCGCCATTCATATTTTTTGATGCAAGTTGTCGCTTAAAATCGCAGTGTGATGAGAGATTTCATCACACCCCAAATCCCAAAGAATTAATGCGTAATGCCTAATAGGATTGAGTTGGGTTCCACTATGCTCGTTCAACCCAACCTACATGGCTGTCAGGGTGAAAAAGGTTACGGCATACGGAGTATGCCTACTACTATATTTACTGTACTGCATCATGTCTAAGTCTCAAGTTTTCCATTTTCCCCCTTTTGGAGAGGGTGTGTCTAACAGAGAACTCGCCCCAAGTGATGTTAGACTTGACCGTTTTGTCGAGGTGCAGCTCTTAGAGCAGGTGGAGACGGAGGTAGAAACACCCTCCCCCTTTTCCCTGTCCAAAACATACATCCAAAAGCTGATTCGCGAAGGTGCTATAACCGTCAACAGCAAACCATCGAAGCCTGGCTACAAACTCCGAGACGGCGATCGGGTTGCCCTCACAATCCCCGATCCACGCCCCCTTCAGACCATTGAACCTGAACCGATTCCGCTCGATATTCTGCATGAAGATTCCGCTCTGATCGTCGTGAACAAACCGGCAGGTATGACTGTCCATCCCGCTGGTGATGCTCAATCCGGCACGCTTGTTAATGCGCTGCTCCACCACTGTGAAACCCTCCCCGGTATCGGCGGGGTTCAACGTCCCGGCATCGTGCATCGTCTCGACAAAGATACCTCCGGCGCGATTGTCGCCGCTAAGATAGATTACGCACATCAACATCTTTCGGCTCAGTTTGAGGCACACACCACTACACGTCACTACTACGCTGTTGTTTGCGGTGTGCCTCCTAACGAAACGGGAACAATCAATGCCCGTATCATCCGGAGTCCGCGAGACAGACGGAAGATGACAGTAACAGGGATCGGTGGCCGTCAAGCGGTCACTCATTATCATCTCCTCGAACGGTATGACCGGTTCTCCCTCCTCAAACTGACATTGGAGACGGGACGTATCCATCAGATCCGCGTCCATCTCAGCCATATCGGACACCCCGTAGCCGGCGATCACGTCTACGGGGGCGGATACGCTCGCGCCATGCACGATGCCCCTTCCGCCGCTGTCAAAGAGGCACTTGCGGCACTTAATCGCCAAGCACTGCACGCCCACACGCTTGGGTTCGTCCATCCGGAGACGGATGAGCGGTTGACCTTTTCCGCCCCGATGCCGGATGATATGTGGTGGTTTCTAGAAGAATTGCGGAGCGTAGAAGGAGAGGGATTTTAGTGTTACGTTCTAGAGTTGACCTGATGCCTTGCATGTGTTAAACTCTGCTGCAAAGTCAAATTGGGAGGAAACGTTATGAAATGGTCACTGAACACATATCAGACCTGTCAAGATTGGGAGTTGAGCAGAATACTCAAAATCGCTGAAGACACAGGGTATCATGGCGTTGAGTTACTGATGGATTACGAGCAGAAACACGGTTTTGAGTGGGATACGCCCGAAGACCAGTGGGGAAGGCTCAAAGATGAGGTCGATGCCAGTGGGGTGGTGATTTCATCGTTGACGAGTTGCCAGAATTTTCATTCACCGGAGGCAGCGGACCGCGCCGAAAGTGTGCACCGCATCAAACGTGTCATAGATATGGCGGACTTCATGGGTTGCGATCACGTCCGCGTCCTCGGTGACCGATTCGACGATAACACCCGCGATGCTGTTGTTGGGTATGTCACCGATGGACTGAAGGAACTTGGGGAGTATGCCCAACCAAAAGGGATTACGGTGTCGATCGAAATGCACGGATCTTTCATAGATCCCGTCCCAGCAATGAAGGTCATTGAAGGTGTCAATCTGCCCAACGTTGGTTTTGTATTTAACTCACAGTTCGTCGGTTGCGAGGCGGGAAGTATTGAACCACTCTTTTCGCAGGTTGCGTCGCACATCACGGCTGTACATACCCACGCTGCCGAAGATCCGGAGACCTTTGAACTGTACCGTCAGATGTTCGAGTGGCTGCAACGCATCGGATTCGATGGCTATATTTCCAATGAATGTGCGTATCGCGGACCAGATCCTGAGAAGGTGCTAGCGTTGTATGTAGGGCTATTTAAGGCGTTTGTCGGGGAATAATACCGGTAGAGAACAACGACCGTTGTTCCCTACTACCAGAAAGTATAATCAGATAAGGAGGAAAAAATGGCTTATATAAAGAACTGGCGCGATGTCCAGCCTAACATCTCCCATCTAAGCGCGGTACATTGGGGAGGTCTACGCTCTGTAAAGGAAGGCGGCGACGATGATCGGCATCGTCTGGACCGGTTGGGAGGTTTCGCCCGACACGCGCTTCAAGGACGCAAGACATCCGATTATCACAAGCATGAGAGTTTGGAACAGGTCTACTACATCCTGAGCGGGAAGGGAGAGGTACTGTTTGAGGATAAGCGTTATCCCGTAACAGATGGTGATGCGGTTTACTTACCGGCTGACATCCATCACCAGATGTTCAACACCATGAATGAGGGTTGGTTGGAACATCATGTCATCAGTATGGGTGTGCCGAGTCGTGGTGGTAAGTTTACCATCCGCAATTGGACCCAGACACCGCCGCAGGGGGACGGCACTGGTGCGGTACGATGGTATCAACTCGAACCTGAAGACGATAGCGAGAATGGTTGTCTGAAGGGGATGCAGTTCATCGCTCGCGAGTCTGTGCAGCCCGGCAACGAATCAATTGAGCGGTGCCACACGGATATTGAGCAGGTCTACTATGTAGTGGAGAATCGCGGTGTGCTCCAAAGCGATGGTGAAGAACAGGAGATAACCGAAGGGGATATGATTCACATTCCCGCGGGCACGACCTACAAAATTCTGAATCCGCATCAGGAGTGGGTGAGTTCCCTGATTATGGCGGGTTAGAAGCCTCCCGTATTACTCACGTTCCCACCGACTCGGATTCATGCCGGGGGCTTCATGGAGCATATTGGGCGGTTTATTGCCGCCTTCATATATCCAGATGCGAGCACTGCGATCCCCCATCAATTCACGCACAGCTGGAGAGAGTTTGGCAACTTCATTCTTGTCCCAAGGTTCCACCTCGTCGGCGGGCCCTGCCCAAGTCGGTCGGTATGAAAGCTGCAGTGCCTCCCGCGGGTATGTCCCGACGTTTGGGTAGTTGCCGTGGAAAACATAGTTGTTGAACAACACCGCAGCACCCGCCTTGCATGTTACCATCATCTCTTCGGGGTGTTCTGCGTAGCGCAGGTAGGGGTTTGCCTCGTTGTGGAAACTCAAATGGGATCTCGGCACCACGCGGAAAGGCGAAACTTCGGGAATCAGATCGTCTAGGTAGTAGAGGACGCGGATAATTTTGGGGCAGGTGTATTCCGCGCTGAAGATCCGGGATCCCCAAGGTTGGCCGTCGCAGTGCAGACTGATACCGGGGTGCCCCGGCTCAGACCGGGAGTAGTCGTAGGACATCAAAACGATCTGATCCCCGCATAACTCCCTGAGGAAATCGATCATCGGTGGATACGCAATCAGCTCGGAGATCACACCGCCTGCGAACTGGACGCTTGATCGCCCCCGCTGGTGGACGCTGTAGTCTACGTGGGTTGTTTCAAATTGCGAGGTCTGTGCTTTGAGGCGCGCGATGTGGTTAGCATCAAGCAGATTGGGGAGCACCACGTAGCCTTCGACCTCAAGGTGCTGAATGCGTTGACCGAGCGTGAGTTGGCTCCAGTCACGGTCATCTATACGCGGCGTCCCAACCGCTGTCTGGGTTGAAGCAGATACAGTTGACATAGCTCAATCTCCTCTCCTGAAATTAGCTGGTCTCTCGCTTGAAAGACTCGTACAGATCCGGAACACCCGCTTCGTAGGGATCTCCATCGTGGGCGACCACCCGAACCGCTAAGTCCACCTCTTCTCCACGGGATACATAGGTGGCTCCCTTGCGAAACGGGTTGACTCGGATGCTTCCATAGTCCCCCGCATACCAAGCCACATTCCCCATCGAAGGAAACTGGAAAACCGCAATACCAGCGGTGCGTCCTTGGGCGTCCGTTCCGTAGTAGTCAATCCAATCTGCGTGCTGCCAACCTACGTCGTCGTCTCGTCGTCCTTCAGAATCCACAATGTTACCGTCCTGTTTCACACCGTTCCTATCCGCAACCCTTAGATGATCAGCCACCCGAATTGTGAAATATCCGTGTCGTGACGGTCCCAAGCGGATATCCCACTCCGTTGGTCTAAGTTGTGAACGCACGTCGAGGAGGTTGGCAACTTCGCCGGGAAAGACGTTGATGGTGCGCATCTCTTCGGCAACAACGCGGCGGTATTTTGGGGCGTACCCCTGTTCAGGTCCCTGCCATTGCATCCTTACGATGAACTCCAGATGATCCTCGTTGAACTCCGTACATTCGTTGTGCGTCATCGCCACGATGCGTCCCTCTCCCCTCCCGCGCATGTCAGGCTCGTTGGTGTAGAAGCACATACCGGGATCCTCAAACCGTCCCGCAGCAGATGTCTGGTACGTGAAGAAGTAGTCATTTCCCACAGTGATTGACTGGTGGAAGGGGTGGTCGCTGGTCGGTCTTTCGTTCGTAACAGGGACACCCGACGGTGTCATCACCGGATAGACGTAGCAGCGGCGAGAAGATTGGTTGAAGCCGGTAACAGGTTTGCCTTTCCAACTAACCTTCAAAAGCCGAACCGGATCATCCATCCAGTCGTTCGGAACGGATATGTCTGAACTCTCCACCGAAAAATACTTCATAACAGGGCACTCCTATAGTGTGGAGCTATCTAGCCATGGCTCATGTCAACAGAACACGCAAAATGCAGAGAGCGTAAAACGTGATGCGTGAAACGTAATAGCAATTTGATACAGCCAATACGGGAGAAATATTCCACCCCTACGGTTGTTGTTGCAAGCTATCTTAAGGTGAGCTTCCAACCATTTTTGCACTTGACGTTTTTTTTGGGCAATGGTATATTGACATACCCCAAAACTAAAGCATTGATACATAAAGGTTCATTCAATAAAACGCGCTTATTGTATCAGGTTTTGGAGATCTATTCAACACCGTTATATGTGAAAAATGGCGGGGAAAATTCCCCCGCTTCGTTCTTTATTATTAGGGCTTACGCAGTTGAGTGCTGAACCCTTTGTAGTTCGGCGATTTATCGCCACTAGACACCCTTCCCAACGCCCGATGAATCGGGCAACTACAATAAGTTCGTAGTGAACAACGATCACTGTTCACTACCGAAGGACGTAAATCCTATTATTATAGATGTATTGTGAGGAGATATTTATAGATGAGTTCAATTACGAAGGTTGCTATCGTAACGGGAGCAGGTTCTGGGATTGGCAGGCAGACATCGATCGCTCTGTCGCAGGAGGGCTATGCCGTCGTCTTGGCTGGCCGTCGTGTAGAGGCTTTGGAGGGAACCGCCAAGGAGATGGGAGCGGATAGCTCACGAGTCCTCGTTGTGCCGACAGATGTGGGAGATCACGCTTCTATCCAGAACTTGTTTGCCCGAACGAAGGAGACCTTTGGCAGGCTTGACGTACTGTTTAATAATGCGGGTACGGGCGCACCACCTGTGCCGCTAGAGGATTTGACCTACGAGCAATGGAAAACGGTTGCAGATACCAACTTGACAGGCGCATTTCTGTGCACGCAGGAAGCGTTCAAGATTATGAAGGACCAGGAACCCAGAGGGGGGCGCATTATCAATAACGGTTCTATATCAGCGCACACACCGCGGGTCAACTCCGCGCCCTATACTTCCACCAAGCATGGGTTGACGGGTCTTACAAAGGCGACATCACTTGATGGACGTAAGTACGATATTGCGTGTGGTCAAATCGACATTGGTAACGCAGCGACTGAAAGAACAGACAGAATGGAAGTGGGTGTTCCACAACCGAATGGAACCGTTGCGGTTGAGCCAAGAATGGCTGTAGATGATGTAGCGCGTGCCGTCGTGCACATGGCGAGTCTTCCGTTAGAGGCAAATGTGCTGTTCATGACCATCATGGCAACGAAGATGCCCTACGTTGGACGCGGATAATCTGAACAGGTATTCAAACATGGGAGACCTTATGAATCCTAAACGGTTGGAAGGACAGATTGCTTGGATTAGCGGTGGTGCTTCGGGAATGGGTGAAGCCACCGCCCAACTCTTTGCAGAGGAAGGAGCAAAGGTTGCTGTCGTAGATGTACAAGCCGAGCGCGGTCAGAAACTTGTCAAAGATATTACCGCTAACGGCGGTGAAGCTATCTTCCACGAATGCGACGTTGCCCAAGAGGATGCGGTGCGCCAATCAATTGAGAAAACGGTTGCACACTTCGGCGGCTTGCAGATCATCGTGAATTGCGCCGGGGTTGTTCACGTTGTAGAATTGCACGAATACTCGGAGGAGGAGTGGGATCAGCTGATGGGTGTGAACGTCAAATCGATCTTCTTCTCTATCAAGCATGGGCATCCTCACCTGACTAAGAACCAACGCAGCTATATGGTGAACATCGGTTCGGTGGGCAGCTTCATCGGACAAGCCCTAACGCCGGCGTATATCACTTCCAAACACGCGGTGCTCGGACTGAGCAGATCCATCGCGCTCGATTACGCCGCCGCAGGGCTGCGTTGTAATTGCGTCTGCCCCGGAATCACTGACACCCCGATGTTGCGCTACCACCTGAATACCACCCCGGATCCGGAAGCCACGCTTGCGAACCGTCTCAGTCGTGTGCCCACAGGCGTTGCCATCACACCGATGGATATCGCCAGAGCGGTACGCTATCTCTCCTGTGAGGACTCCGCCGGCATCACCGGCACGTCGTTGGTGGTAGATGGGGGATATATCACACCCGCTGAGTGGGAAACTGTGGGACAAACGAAATTTATGGAGCCATCATGACCCTTAAACTTGCCTGTGCTGACTTTACTTTTCCGTTGTTGCCTCACGAGCATGTCCTCCAACTCATCGCCATGCTGGAGTTCAAAGGTGTGGACATCGGTCTGTTTGAGGAGCGCTCCCATCTTCGGCCCTCCCAAGAGTTCGAGAACGTTACTCAATCTGCGCGACGATTGAAAAATAGATTAGACACTTGGGGGCTGGAGGCTGCTGATATATTTCTTCAAATGGGGTTGGATTTCAAGTCCCACGCGGTCAATCACCCTGAAACATCACAACGGGAGAAGGCTCGCGATTGGTTCATCAAAGCACTTGATTACGCCGCCGAGTGTGAGTGTGAGCATGTAACCGGATTGCCCGGCGCACATTTCGAGACAGAGTCATACGACGACTCATTTGCCCGCGCGGTTGACGAACTGGGCTGGCGGGTTGAGCAAGCCAAAACGCGTGGCATCGTCTACGGTGTCGAAGCCCACATCGGCTCCATCGTCCCACAACCGGAACCAGCGGAGCAGTTAATGCAGCAAGTCCCCGGCTTGACCCTGACCTTAGACTACGCCCATTTCACGCGGATCGGTTTACCGGATGCGGCTGTGGAGCCGTTGGTCAAATACGCAAGCCACTTCCACGTAAGAGGTGCGCGCAATGAGCGATTGCAAGAGACCTTTGCCAACAACACAATTGATTTCAAACGGATTTTGGAAGTTGCACAGGCGAATGGATATGGCGGCTGGTTCGGAGTTGAGTATGTCTGGACGGAATGGGAGAATTGTAACGCATGTGACAATCTGTCGGAGACGATTCTGTTTCGGGATTTTGTTCGGTCGCTGGCTAATTGAGAGCCTGCTTGAAAAGTCATTTTGGGTCAACTGATTTGCCCTGAAACCGAGTTTTTTCTTCAAAACTCGGTTTCTGTAGCACGATTTCTTAACATCAACCATTCACAAAAAGGAGTGTTAAAATGTATTCAATCGGTTTATCTATGCAACTGAAGCCCGGGAGTTACGAGGGATACAAAGAAGCCCACGATAACCTGTGGCCCGAAATTGCAAAAAGTATGGACGACAACAGTGTGAGTATGTCGATCTATCGCTTAGGGGACCGTCTGTTCTTGCACGCGGTCGCACCGTCCGAGGCGGATTGGCTCAAGAGCCGTGAAGATCCTGCCCTAGAGAGGTGGTCAGAGTATATGGGAAACTACCTCGCAACGGATGATGCGGGCAATATCATTTTTGACAACTTGCCGGAGGCGTTTGCATTTGGCATGTTCAAATCGGAATAGGGGGTTAGCCGATCTGAGCCAGCACGGCTTTACACCGTTCTGCCACTATCTGTTCTTGCCCCGGTTGCAGGTTGTGGGGATTAATCGTAACGCTGTCCTCGGTGAAGTGTTGACCAACGACAATAGCCGGTTCGCCCGCTTCCAGTGCCTCTGCTATCATCGATCGTGTGAAGTTAGCCCCCGCTTCTGGGCGGATGTACAGTAGTGGGATTGTATACGTCTCCGCCTTGGTGAACCGTCCAACGGTTATATTCGGTATCCCTTGTAGTGCTGCTTCGATGTGGTCTAGTTGAGCCGTCCATCGGGCGGTATCGGCTTCGTGATCCCTCGCCAAATAGAGTTCCAGTGCCTTCATAAACCCGATCATTTCCTCCCGACTCACCTTCATCGGTCGCCCCACAGTGGCGAATGGCACGCCGTTGGCAGCGCACCCCGCAATGAGGTCTTTTCGCCCGATGACCAGCCCGGTGGATTGCGGTCCCATGATGCTCTTACCGCCGCTGAAGATAATCAGATCGGCACCCGCCTCCCAGAAACGCGTTAAGGTCGAAACCGGTGGACACTCTGATGCTGCGTCCACAACCACCGGCACCGATGCTGCTTTTGTCATCGCTACAACCTCATCTAGCGGTACAGAGGCGGGGTGGTTCATGACCGTTGCCATGAAGAAGATAGCTGCGGTGTTCTCATTGATGGCACGGCGCATCTCTTCAGTCGGCGGTGTCCCCTGATCGTCAATCTCAATCAGTGTCGCCCCAGCCACACGAATCGCTTGGTCATACGCAATCCGATGTATCTTTTGGATGATGACCTCATGCTTTATCCCAGTTGTATCTGGCAGTTGTGTAATCTTGGCGGGATCCGTCCCAGCCATACAGGCAGCGGTGGTCAGCACCAACCCACAAGCAGCACTCGAAGTCACATACGCTGCCTCTACCTCAAGCATGGCAGCAATCCTTTCGCCGACTTTCTGCTGCACTTCATCTAAATGACAGAACTGTTGAGATGCGCCGCGCATACTGTCCAATACTTCGGGTGCCATCAGGGAGCCACCGTACCGGGTGACGGTTCCTGCTGCATTGATTAGGGTACGGACGCCTAATTCCTCATAAATGCTCATTGTTAGGTCCTCTGTGTTCATTTGCCGAGATTCTCGGCAGGAGGTTTATAACTCGGTGATGTAAATTGCTAAATCGTTTCAATGTGCTATCTGCAATGCTTGACTGAATTAATTCTGTTGATTCAACGCTGATTATAAGCCTCGTCTTTTCGCACTGTGTTACTAATTTCGTTCATCATCCATACTCCACCCTGTTAATGTTTGGTAATTTCATAAATCACTCTCTATAAGTTATCGGACATCTTTTTTGCTTATTGAGACTGGCGGAATCCGCATGAACACTAGATCTCTATTTTAAGATTGCGCTAAAATTAACCTCTAAATGTCCGATAATGCTATATTATCGGCCTATTTTCATTCCTGATCGAAACGCTTAATATCGACTCTCAGAACGCCCCCTCTTTTTTCGCCGTCAACTAAGAAAGTCAAGGGCAAGCGATCTTCTATTTTAACCTGCAATGTCTGTAAACTGTTTAATTCTTTTAGAAAAAAGAAATCTGATAATGAATTAATGTCAGCCTGTAGCCTTGACAGTCGAGTTAATTTTTGAAGGACCGAAAGGTCTGGTATATGATTGTTGTCAATCCGTAATTCCCTTAATCGCGTTAAGCCCTCTAGGACCGAGATGTCGGATATTGCGTTATCGTGAAGCCACAAACCCTCCATTTTCCTCAACCTAGCAAGTGGAGATATATCGGACACGAAATTGCGGGCAAGAGATAGCCATTTTAGATTAGGTAATCTCTCCACAGGCGAGATGTCTTCTACGTTATTGCCATCAAGATTCAGATTTTCTAGGTGGGTTAGGACCTCCAAAAGTGAGAAATCTGTCACCTCGTTACCCTGAAGCCATAATCCCCTTAGATTAACCAGCCCTTCAAGAGGTGAAAGATCTGATATGGTATTTCCCCAACAATCTAGGTATCTCAGATTCGTTAATTCTCTCAAAGGTGAGAGATCCGATACAAAATTGCCTCCTATTCGCAAGACAGAGAGATTCGTTGCTTCTTCAAGCCCAGTCAAGCAGGACACGCCACGTTCTATCACATTCAACTCTTTTATATTAGCCATTTCATTAACGCTGATTGGTGCGTCAGTTTCTTTATCAAGCTCGTTTTCAATTGCAACCCGGAGGTTGACATCAGGTATATCCACTACCATAATAAAATCTTCCTTTCTTTTTCGTATGTCGCTACGGAGATTGCGCTTTTGACATCTCCTCTTTCTCTAGATTTTCCTGTTCTTTTTGATCGTCGATAGTTGGGGTGTTGCTCCCTGGATCGTCGGTGTTAGGGGGTTGATTGATAGTGTCTTTGGAGGCAGAAGATTGATTGGTGATCATTTCAATATGGTCAGCGATCTCCCCTAAACGTTCCGCTACAAGATCGCCTTGTAGATAGTGGCGGCTTGCTTCAATACTAAGGCTAAATTTTTCTGGTGGAAGTTTGTACTGCCCGCGTTAATTAGGGCCATAAATCGCCAAATTTAAGCCAAGAGTTGTTGTTCAAATTCAACGGGCGTTAAATAGCCTAACGCTGAATGAGGTCTCTTGTGATTATACACTTGTAAAATAAAATGCTCAATTCTGGTTCTTGCGTCGATAATATCATCGTATTCATTGAGATGGACCTCTTCCTCTTTGAGGGTTCGTATGAGTCTTTCGGCATAGCCATTGTCCCAAGGTCGTCCTCTATGGGCTAAAGAAATCTTAATCCCATGGCTGATGAGCGTCGACACATAAGCCGTCGAAAGGTACTGAACCCCTTGGTCGCTATGGTGAATCTCCGGAACACTTTGGGTTAATGCGTGTTGCAAGGGTCTCAAGGTGAGCGGTTGTGTCAAGTTTAGGCTCACCTGCCAGCCTCTGACCATTCGCGTGAATACATCCATTAACACCGACACATAGATGAATTGTCCCTTGAGTCGAACATAGGTAATATCACCGACCCACACCTGATTGCGTCGACAGATGTCAAGGTTCTCAATTCGATTCACCCATTGACCTAACCCCGCAACCGATTGGGTGGTTTGGCACGCACGGTTGATGGGGATTGAAAGATTTTGCTCTTGCATCAATCGGGCGATCCGGGTGGTGCCAACGTCATATCCCATACGCTTCAGCAACTGGGTGATACGTCTATAGCCGTATGTAGGATACCGGGCAGACAGTTTCTCTATCTCATCTCGTAACTGTTGTTCAGAAGGGTCTGTTTTCGGTTGATAATAGAGACTGCTCCGATTGAAACCGAGAACCTCACAAATCTGTCGAACCGAGTAATCGGTCTGCAACGCCTGAACTATCTGTTGTTTTTGTGACCGATTCAACTGAGCCACGTCGAGGCTTTTTTTTGGATGTCTAACGCTATAGTCAACCGTCCGACCAGCTGTTCCAGTTGAGCAATCTGTTCGTTATGGTCATTAGATTGCTTGTCAGTCGATTCAAACAAACTCGCCGCGTTGTCAACCAACTGGTGTTTCCACTTCGACAGTTGGTCTGCACTGAGGTTGTGTTTGCGACACAACTCGGCTTGAGAACTTTGACCGCTCAGTGCCTCAATGACCACTTCTGCCTTAAATTGGGGCGTGAATCTTCTACGTTTTGCCATCGGAAAGCTCCTTTCGATTAGATTGATATTCTATCACAATCTTGGTTTAGACAGTGGCCCTAATTTCCGATGGCAGTACAGTTTCGTCCTCTGCGAATTTGTGTAACTAACTTCAATGTCAAAAGGCGTTATTCTTTCTTGATGTGTCCACCCCTCAACTTCTATCGGAAGTTTATAATCTTGCTTTGGAGGAATAGGCTTGATTTCAGCACAGGCAGTCATTAGATCTAGCTCTGAGTTAAGCATGAGGGGGTGATTATCTAACATCTTTAGTTTTATGTCGGAAGCAATCCCGGTGCCTACATTCTCTATGACAAACACATACTGTTTTTTACCTGTATTCCAGGGTCGTATAGCTAATATAACTTTAGGCGAGTCCATAGCAGCTAATAGAAGCTGATTATTTTTTAACGCAAGTTGCTAGTGTTTATTTAATGATAAGTGTAATCATAGTAGCAATGAGAAACAAAATAATCTTAATCTCAAACCCATCGGCAGTGACGGCATGAATAGAGCGGGGTAGCCGTTGGGTGATTAAACTGTTTGTCACCTCTATCCGCTTCCTGTGGTGATGGTGTATGTAAACTTCGTGGGCTTGATATTGCCGTTTGCTGTTCTTTTTTCGCAACGGTTTGAGCATGATACCGGCTTCAGCTAAGGCATCTTCAATCCCATAATTGCAGTAGGCTTTATCTGCATAAATGGTTGCCCCTTGAGGTAAATCAAACGGATAACACCGCAACCCTTGAACATCACTAAAACTGCCCGGTGTTAAGAAAAACTCAACCGGTATGCCACTTTCGGTGACCATCAGATGCAGTTTGAGTCCATAGAAGTATCTCCGTTTACTGGTTATCTTACCGCGCCAGACTTCCCCTTGATAAAGTTTTGCACCAGAGATGCGAATCACATCACACACTGGCACGGGATACGAGTCGATGATATAGAGTTGGTCTGGGTTTTGTGCTTTACAGTCTGTGGCAAGTGATTCAAAAAGTGTCTGAAACATCGGTGCAATTTGATGGAGTCTTCGATTGAATCGTGCCTTACTGAGCATATTGGGAATATATCCCTGCTCTTTGAGTAGACACCGTGCCATCTGTTGATTGCCACCGAACAGTTCTGCTGCCACTAAGGCAGTGGTCATTACTTCTGCGGCAGACATTTTGGCTCGTGGGTCGTCTTGATAGCCGTGTTCAATTAACAGATCGTCACAAAGTGTATAAAATGCTACGATTACTAAGTCCATGGGATTCTCCTGTTTTAAGAGTTTTGTTTGAGACACAAATACTCTAACGGAAATTCCATGGATATTCAACTAGCAACTTGCGTTATTTTTTAATAAACGCTGATTCAACAAACTATAATACATTGTAGTGGCAACCAATATCGTAGTTACAATTATCATTGCTAACCCTTGATCCACCATTCGAGTTTTGTATGCAATGATAAGCACTATAATAATCAACAGCGTTCCGCCGAAGATAAACCACCCTCCATGCCGACTCAACATTTTTATCATCGTTTTTCCTTTGCCGATCCAACTTCGCCCGGAACTCCGCCACCGTATGAAACTCGGATATTTGTCACATAAAATACAGGTTCATACCCGTCTGTGTATCTTGCTAAGAAGTCGCTTGGCTTTGTCAGTATTCTCGTTTTTAATGCGATGCTTCGCTTCTTCCTTCATATTATCTTCTTATTACTCATTTTGAATGAAAATAGAAAGTTCGTCAGCTTCAATTTTTGGCTCAATGGTTTTGAGAGAATATCCGATAACCGATTTTATCGGACATTCTATTCTTTCCCTATTCGGCACTTCGACGTGCAGCTGTCTTGTCAAGTGGCAGATTCATGGGTGTAAGGATGGAACATAAAGCCCATTTGTTCATCTACCCAGACGCAGAAAAGATAGTCGTCTCCGTGTTCGCTTTTTCGGCATCCGACGACCTCATCAATAAGCCTCCGAATGTTCTCTCGTGTGCTTTGTAGTGTCTTTGACCAGAAGATCAGACAGCGAAGATCGGCTCTTACCAAGAGGAGCTTCTGGAAGTCCTCTAGAACCCCCGGAAAATAGTCCCACTCACATTCAAGTGCCAGACCAATATCTGTCAACCGCTTTCTATCATACACCAGCCAAGTCATATCATAGAGCCACTCACCTCCATCGGCTTGAGATATGCTTTTGACATAAACGTAGTAGCCCGCATCTTGTCCTATATCACAGAGCCGAGTCATGATACCTTCTGTAAAAGGTGTTGAGGATCCATTGGCACTGCAATCCAGATTTTTGACAGCATACGCCTCAAAATCTTTTAGAGCGGTCTGAATCTTATCAATCATTACAACTTCTCCTTTCAAATCCCCATCTTTTGAAGTCTCGCCATAAGGGGGGCGTGCGGAGGCGCGCCTCTTTCATGGTTTTTAGGCTACGCTGATATTCGCCCACCTCTACATATGCCATAAGTCATTAAAATGCACAATAAGTTCTGCTGATTTTCTTCACAGAGTATCACCCTGAATCTTCAATCATTTAGCTTAATTTTTCCTCCAAACATCAGGCTTTTTAGCCAATTGTTTTTGGCAACATTTTTATCAGTATTAGCATCAGTAAGCCAGCTTTTAAAGGACAGGTCCCCATCAAGACTGGGGGAAAATTCTCCTTGCAAGAGGTAACTACCACCAGCTTTTACATTAGCTGAAAAGTTGGTCGTGATTTGATAAGGCTGCGGTATTGCATCGCCAAAGGACTTGTATATAATCTGCACTGACATGTTACGCTGCCCTGGAGAAACCAAAAGTTCCTTAATAGTAATCTCCTCGTCAACATCAATTTTCTCAGCCAAGGCTAATCTACCATCTATCCAAAATGCAAACTGGTTAAGCTGTCGAAGCCATCCACCATCCGTATTGACTTGGATGGTGGCAAGTTCAGTCTTAGGCAGCGCAGGTACTTTATACTCACCCTTTGTTACAAAAGTATTGACAATCCCTCCGCAACCGATTGACGGCGTAGACAAAAAGATGCTTGTTAACAGAATGGAGATACTCAATTTGAGATTCAATCCCCGACTGGTTACAGCCTGATCTCCATAGGAGTGTAAGTGCTTATTAAGTTTCATCTACCCTTACCCTTCCGCAGTTGATAGATATTAACCGCGTGTATTTGCAAGTTTTGATGGGATTTGGCTTTCTGGCTTTCATGCCCGGTCAATGGATGTAGGAGACGCCACTGTGCAGTGGCGTTGACCTCTCCCACGAAAGCCAATACAATTATAGCATATTTTGACATTCCAGATCGGCAGTCTTTCCACCCGGCTTATCGGTGATGTAATTCGCTAGTTGCCCGTCAGTTAAGATCTGGCCATTAAGCCCAGCTTCTATCTGCTTCGATAGTCGCTGGTATCGTTTCAAAGTGCTATCGACAATGCTGGACTGGATCAATTCTTTCGTCTCGATGCTGATACTAAGCACCGTTTCCTATTGCCGTGTTACCAATTCGTTCATGATTGTTCTCCCTTTAATGTGATGAAATTATCATTGATACATTACACGCAGAATCAGGTAATAGAGATCACTGCCCCTGTCCGCAAGGTCTAGCGCCTTTTCTAAATCCTTACGTCCTCGCTCCTTGTGCCCTAGCTCTCGCTTCTCCAAGCCCCGATGGAAGTAGGCAACCAGATTATCAGGATCAAGGCGGATAGCAGTGTCGTAATCGGCAATAGCTGCGAAACGTTGACCTAACGCAGACTTCACCCTGCCTCGGCTGGTGTAGAAAGTAGCACGCCCCGGCTCAAGGCTTATCGCTTTGTCGTGATCAGCAATAGCAGCAGCATACTGCCCTAAGTCCCTCTTTACGTCCCCTCGATTGCAATAGGCATAGCCCGCATCGGGCTTAAGGCTTATCACCTTGTCCAAATCGGCAATCGCAGCGTCGTGTTGCCCTAACTTGTATTTTGCCCAACCTCGACTGTTGTAAGCATAGGCAGCATCGGGTTCAAGACTTATCGCGGTATCATAATCAATAATGGCATCGGTGTATTGTTCGAGGTCAGCTTTCGCCTCGCCCCGATAATGGTAGGATTTAGCATTAGCTGGGTTACGGCTTATCGCCATATCATAATCGCTTATCGCTTTAAAGTATTCACCTTTATCCGCTTTTGCTTTTCCCTGATCAAGATATGTCTGGCTGCCATCACCTGTTTTTTCGCTTGGGTTATGAGAAGTCTCAGTTAGGTATACGAAGATTATGAAGATTATCAAGCATCCTAATCCCACGAAGATAACAGTAGCAATTAAAAACCCTTCTCTCCCTTTCGCGCTGCTTAGTAACCAATTCATGATTAATCCTCCTGTTCGGGTGCTATCCAGTTAATGTTGCCTGCCTGATCGTAGATTGTAATATCGTTGTTACTGTCAAGCGACTTCAAGCAAATCGCCGTATTTCCTGCTTTGCTGCGGATGTCGATTTGATTCCAGAGATGAGTATTGCTGAGGTTGATTCTTGGATTGCGCTTCAGGTCGAAGAGGGTGATATTACTGAGAGACCCTGTTTTGCTAGCGGATAAGACGACCTGCCCTTTATTTCGACCACCGAGAATGATGTGATCGTTATTTTCTGAGGACACCATAATAATTCCTATCTTGCCGTTTTCATTAACTACCCAGAGTTGACGACAACGGATTATATCAAACACCCCATTCGCTTGTGCCTCAATTTCCGGTGTTCCCCACTGCCCGATGATAATACCAAGTGCCAGAATCCCTGCGCCTAATGCCATATATCCCAACTTCTGCTTGTGGTTCATCTGAAATCCTCCTGTAGCGTTTTACTGCCTTTCAACGCGTTGTCCAGATGTTTTGGGAGCATGACGAATCTGCTTTTGAAGATCCGTTCGTATTTCGCTTCACTCGATTTCCGCGTCAAGATGATAAAATTGTAGCTGCGGAACGACCCTCCGATGGCATAGACCGCTTCGCGAAACAGAATATCTTCAGTCCCATCGCCATTAAAGTCCGCCCGGACTACTTCAGTTAAGTATTGCTTCAATCCCCTGAGTTTACACCCTAGCTTGTGTGGGGTCTTCTCTATCACTTCGAGTTCTCCCTTTTCCGCTTGGTCATGATAGGTTTCATTCTCAATGTTGCGCCCGTATGTCTGCTCATAATCGGACAAAACAGGAAACAGTTTAAGTGGCAGCAACTTGAGATCAAACAATTCTTGGTTGTGGGTCGGCAAAAAGCTCCGTTTATGGCGGGTCGCCCGCTGAAGCAATTGAAGCGTTCCGCACGGATACTTGAACCATGATGCCATTGCGATGTCGTAGGTTGAGCCGGGGCGGTATCCATTTGCCAGTGCATCATCATATTCTCTGCATGTGCGGACAAGGCGTTTGCCTTGTTTGTTCTTTAGGGTCGCCCCATCAGTTTTGTTCCCTCCCATATCAACGGGCAAATCGCGAAGGGTTTCAATCTCGGCTTTGGTGAAGGATTTTTTTTCGCTGCCGTCTGCGAACTTTATCGGCGTGACGAGTTCAAAGGTAATATCCGCTGTTTTGTCTGAGTCAACCTTTGCCTCTTGTGCAAATGCGGTGATTGTCAATGCGATCAAGCAGCTGAACGCAAAATAAAACGAACGATTCGATTTCATGATAATCTCCTTTACGAATTTTGAGGCTTACGCAAACATCTCAGTTAGATCGGTACGCCTGAATGACTGTATCCACCTGAATAGAAATTCCCAAAATATCATAAACAAACTGCCGAAACACATCAGGTTGGCTAAAGGCCTTCTTAAAAATAACATCGAATCTTAACGAGGCAACATCAACCATGTTTAACACCTCCCTTCAGTTTGATCTTGTGCGTCTTTTGAATTGAGATTTATAGGGTTTTTGCACGCTGTCGAAGAAAATGATCGACCAATACCAGCGCGGTCATCGCTTCGACAATTGCGGGGGCACGGGGCAAAACGCAGGGGTCATGCCGTCCGTGCGCCGATAGCGTGACAGGATTTCCGTCGATGTCCACCGTTTCCTGTTCCTTGCGGATGGTGGCTGTCGGCTTGAAAGCGACCTGAAAAAGAATGTTTTCACCGTTTGAGATGCCGCCCTGCGTTCCACCGGAATTGTTTGTCCGGGTACGAATACGCCCGTCGTCGTTGTAGCAGGGATCGTTGTGCTGCGAGCCGGTGCCGACTATACCGCCAAAGCCGGAACCGATCTGGAAACCCATCGTCGCGGGTAGGGACATCATCGCTTTTGCCAAATCTGCCTTGAGTTTGTCGAACACCGGTTCGCCGAGTCCAATGGGCACATTCCGTGACACCGATTCGATGATCCCGCCGAGGGAGTCGCCATCCCGTCTGGCTTGATCAATACATTCTGCCATCTTCTCGCTGGCTCTGGGGTCTGGACATCGAACGAGACTGGATTCAATTTCATCAAGGGTCACAACCTCCGAATCAACTTCTGCTTGAATTGTGTGAACCTGCTTGACGTAGGCGAGGGTTTCCGTCCCACACTGTTCGCGTAAAATCTGCTTTGCGATCGCACCCGCTGCTACCCGTCCGATTGTCTCACGGGCACTTGCCCTGCCGCCGCCTTGCCAATTTCGGAGACCAAACTTCTGTTGATAGGTAAAATCGGCGTGTGACGGTCGATACACATCCTTGAGGTGTTCGTAGGCAGAGGGTTTCGCGTCTTTGTTCCATACCAGCATTGAGATCGGGGATCCAAGTGTTTGCCCCTCGAAAACGCCAGACAAAATCTCCACCTGATCTTCCTCTTGACGTGAGGTTGTGAGATGGCTCTGCCCCGGTCGTCGTCGATCCAGTTCCGCCTGAATGGCGCTGATATCTATTTTGAGTTGTGGTGGGCAGCCGTCAATCACGACGCCGATAGCCCCGCCGTGCGATTCGCCCCATGTTGTAATCCGAAAGAGGTGACCAAAGGTATTTCCCATTATGCTGCTCTCCAGTTCAGTTCCGCATTGCTTCTCAATAGAGACATTTGAGATCTACCGAAATCTGCTCCGATGGGATCGAGTGAAGTGTCGGGATTCGGAGATCCCTCCTACAGGAGCATTAAATGACCCTATCGAGACTTAAAACGCCTTGACAAATCTACCATGCATCCGTTACTCTAACCCTCATCTGAGACTTGAAGGCATTGATGCGAATACTTGGCAAATATAGCATATCCACCCCCGAATATCAACCAAAAGTTCACGAAAGTAAATATGATCATAAAATTCTTCAAACGATTAGACATTCGCCTGATTGGTATTTTCATCGTCATCGCTTTTCTGTGGAATACGCCGGTCGTTTATCCGCTCAAGATCTTTGTCGTTTTTATGCACGAAGTCAGTCACGGCCTCGCTGCGCTTGCGACAGGTGGTAGTATCAAAGAGATCCAAATTGTCGCCCAAGAAGGTGGGCACGCGATCACAGCCGGCGGTTCACGTTTCTGGACACTCACCGCCGGCTATCTTGGGAGCCTAATGTGGGGTGGGTTGATTTTGATCCTCGCAGCGAGGACGCACTTGGGTAAATTAATCAGTGCTGTTGTCGGTATCGGCATGATCCTTATTTCGATCTTCTATCTGCGAAACAGTTTCGGTTTTCTATTCGGCGTTGGGTTTGGCGGGGTATTGATTATTGTAGGTAGATTCCTTCCAGAGTCGATCAACGAATGGCTGCTGCGCGTAATCGGTTTGACTAGTTGCCTTTATGCGATTCTTGACATCAAGAGCGATATTATAGACCGTTCCCATCTCCGATCCGATGCCCGTATGCTGCACGAAGAGATAACACCATACATCCCGACGGTTGTGTGGGGCATCTTATGGATGGCGATTGCAATAGTTGTGACCCTTTGTGTTCTCTACATTGCCGGCAAAGACAGAGAGAAACCCGAGGCATTGGAAGGGGAGATGGAACAGTGAAACAGCTGCGTGGCAAACCGCTCAAGGATTTCCTCAAAGGGGCGAAGCGTCCGAACAAAGAACTCATCTTTATTTTGCAGGATGTCGAAGATCCGGTCAACGTTGGATCTGCGTTTCGGATTGCAGATGCGGCAGGTGTGCGCCAACTCATTTTGACAGGGATTAGCGCACGTCCACCGCACCCACTGATTCGGAAGGTTGGACGGGGCAGGGCTCGCCGGGTGAAGTGGAGCTATGTGGAACAGGCAGCGGATGCAATTTTAGACCTCAAAACACAGGGATATACTAGTTGTGCGTTAGAGATAACCGCAGCATCTGTGCCGTACAATGAAACCGAATATCCCGATAAGCTTTGCCTAATCGTTGGACATGAGGACCACGGTGTGACAAAGCGAACTCTTGCTGTCTGCGATATGACAATCTATATCCCGATGTACGGCAAGGGGGCTTCGCTGAACGTTCATGTGTCGTTAGGAATTGCTGCATATCATATCTTGCACAGTCGTTAAGGAGAAAATTGATGAAGTTAAAGGTTGGTGTTGTGGGGTTAGGGCGTGGACGCGTATACCTAGACCGCTTTTCGGAACAGACTCAGGCAGAAATTGTTGCGGTGTGCGATGCAGACACATCTCGATTGGAGGCGGCTGACTGCCCGGTCAATGCGTCAAGATACACGGATTATGAGGATTTTCTAAGACACGATCTGGATATAGTGGTTATCTGCACGGAGATGCCGCAACATGCCGAACACACAATTGCCGCATTGGAAGGTGGAAAACACGTCCTCTGTGAAGTACCGGCGGCATACACGCTCTCAGAGTGTGAGGCGGTTGTTCAAGTTGTCGAAAAGACCGGATTGAAATATATGCTCGCTGAGAACTGCTGCTATAGCGATATGCACCTCACATGGAAGGAACAGATCCGCGCTGGCGAACTCGGGAAAATTATCTACGCGGAAGCCGAATATATTCACGACTGCCGAGGGATGATGCGGCGTACGGACGGGACGTTGACGTGGCGAGCCAAGATGCCGCCAATTCAATACTGCACCCATAGCCTCGGACCTCTGCTTTTCCTGATGGAAGATCGGTGCGTCGCAGCGACGGGGTTAAATACCGGCTCCAATATCGCGCCTGACCTCGGCGTAATTGACCTCGAGGTAGGACTGTTTCAGATGGAGAGCGGTGCGGTGGTCAAGATCTTGTGCGGCTTCTCGATTGAACGGCACCCGGCATTTCACTGGTATGTCGTCTACGGCACAAACGGCGCGTTAGAAAGCAAACGTCAATACAGCGACAGAGTGAGTGGATACTTCCGTGGAATAGCCCCCGACCGAGAGATGACTCCCTTTGCAAGTGACGACAGTGGGCACGGAGTCGCTGAGAATAGAATCGTTGACGGGTTCATTGAATCTATCCTGAAGGATACGAAACCGCCAATTGATGTATACGATGCGATGGATTATACTGCGCCGGGGATTTGTGCACACCTGTCTGCTGAAAGGGATGGTGAGGTTGTGCCGGTGCCAAATTATCGATGAATCGGCGAATCATCAGTATTGTTTCACGCCTTTTCAAACGCTACAATATCCCGATGAATCTTACGAGAGATTCGTGCCCGCAGGTCAACATCTGCGAAACGCTGGCGAAACCCATGTCCCTGAATCAGATCAAGCACCCTTTCGCGTGGCAACGCCTTCAAGTTATACGCAATCACAATCGTCCCATTCGGTTGAAGTAACTGTCCCCAACTTGGCAGCGCGGCATCCAACAGTTCATCTAATGGGATCGGTGTGAGTTTTTCGTTTCGGCTTCCGGCACGGACACCGTAAGGGAAATCTGTGATCAGGCTATCGAATTGCTGGTTAGGCAGATATTGATGCGCTTCTCGTGTATCGCCGTTGATGATCTGATACCGGTTTTGGGGAATGCTGTGGGTTGTGAAAAGATGCTGCGTTCCATCGTGGGATTCCTCAAAAGGTATCCCAAGCCGCTGCAGGAGTTTTCGGAGGTTCTCGGCACTCCGTTTCGAGGCTGTGGGAGAAATCTCTAGCGTTGCACCATCAATCCCTCTTAACACGCACTCGAAAAGTGTCTGCCCGTAGCCGCCCATCGGATCTAGCACACTCCCAACGCGTTCCGCATTGTAACTGAGATTCAGCATTGCACGAATCAGATACGGAGACTGCCTCGCTGGAGATTGGTAATCAAACGCCTGTGGAGCAATTGTGGCAACCCAGTCTTTGTCGAGCGTGAGGATCGGATGATGGGCACCAGATTCAATGAAGGCACAAAAGGTATCGTAGTCCTTTCGCAGGGTCTCCGCTATCCGTTGATCTCGATCGGCAGCCTCATCCCTCCAAACGAGCGTGTTGATCTGCGTCAGAAAGGTCATCCACCGGCACCGGTCAATTTCTTCGGGCCTCAATTCTCCCGCATACCAAACGATGCTCCCCGGCGGGTAGATCTCCGGCGTCGCAACCTCAACGACACAGGGAAGTAGATTTACAATTTCGGTCTCAGACAACCGTCCAACGATTCCCTCATGACCGCTGACCTGCTTGTATTGGAAGTGATAAGCTAATATAGGATTTATGCACATTTTCGTTGGGTAAAAAAAGGATTGACAGAAACCGAAAAGGCGTATTAGAGTATACCCAATTGAGATTCTTAGGAGAACTGATAGATGCGTCAACCCGTCGTTTGGATTTCAGTGATACTAGTTATTGGTCTAATGGTAATTATAACCGTTGCATTGGTCAGGATGCCACAGGCGACCCCGAAAATTTTTCCAGCGGACAAGGGGATCAACTTTATTGATGTGTCGACTTATCCGCCAGAAATGCAGGAAAATTATAAGCTGTTTGAGCAAAAATGTAGTCGCTGCCACACCCTCGCCCGTCCAATTAATTCAGAATTTACCGGGGAGACGTGGCAAAAATATGTCTACAAGATGATGCGGAAACCGGGATCAGGTTTGACACCGAAAACGGCAGAACCGATTATTCAGTTTCTGATTTACGATTCTGAAGCGCGGAAAAAGTGAGAGTCGAATGCTAACTGAATCACAAACTCAAAGTTTCACAGCAGTGCCATGATATAAATCCCCACATCTTAACAGACACAACGTTATCAATCGGAGGTGCAACCATGAAACCTAAAATGACAATGGTCTATTGGAAATCGGATAAATTTTGGTTAGGAAAACTCCTTGAACATCCGGAAATAATGACGCAGGGGGAAACCCTTGAGGAATTGGAAGAAAATATAAAAGATGCCTATCTTTTAATGGCTATGGATGATGTGCCTGAAGAATATGAGGTAAAAGAAATCGCGATATGAAGCGAAGACAGTTTGTCCGGCAGCTCTTGAAAGAGGGATGTGTTATGTTGAGGCATGGTGCAAAACATGACATTTATCTTAATCCTGAAACGGGACAGCGACAACCCGTTCCAAGGCATTCCGAGATTGATGAAAGATTGGCAAGGCATATAAGAAAGCAGTTGGGGCTGCGGTAATTCTCATATAACGCTTGCTTTTGAGAGAACTACGATGGAAGAACATATAATCACAAAACCGGACGAAATGGAATGGGTCACTATCCCCGCCGGGGAATTCATCATGGGGTCTGATCCAGCGCAGGATCACCGCATCAAAGCACTTGACACCGAGTTTCCCGATGAGTGGCTTGCGCGCGAGCAACCACAACGAGAGGTCTATCTCTCTGAATATACCATTGCGAAATACACTGTGACCAACCGGCAATTTAAGGCATTTGTCGATGAGACTGGCTATCGGACGGAACGGGAATTGGATGGTCTCGGCAAATCAATCTGGTATAAGCTGCGAGAAGCACCACTTGCGGAACGGCTAGACCACCCCGTTGTGTGTGTAACGCGCAAGGACACCCTCGCCTACTGTGAGTGGTTTAGTCGGGAAACGGGCATCGAAATCGGTTTGCCGACCGAAGCGCAGTGGGAGAAAGCGGCGCGGGGTTGCGATGGACGCTTTTGGCCCTGGGGAAATGAATTTGATGAAGATAAATGCAATATTGCCGGGAGGGGGACAACGGCTGTGGGTAGCTATCCGCAGGGTGGGTCGCCTTACGGTGTGATGGATTGCGCCGCCAATGTTTGGGAGTGGTGCCACGACTGGTTTGCGACAGACTACTACCGCCATGCTCCGTCTCGCAATCCTCAAGGTCCTGATAGCGGCGAATATTATGTGGTGCGCGGCGGCTCGTGGTATCGGGGGCAACGGAGTGCATGCAGTGTGCGAACCGCCGCCCGTTTTCGGCACTATATCGCGTGTTATACATTTGGCTTTCGTGTGGTTCGGAAATCCGCTCGGTGAATCTTTGATTTACATCCGCGCATCCCAGATGCCTCTAACTCTTACAGATTGCAAGTCACTACAAGATTCTTAGTGTAGAAAACCACTTATCATTAGAGCCAAAAATAGGATATTTTCGCCCCTCCTATTATTTCTTTTGGGTTAAGGAGAAGACATGAATCAACAGAACGACAAAATCCGAATTGAATCGGAACCCTTTCGCCAGTTTACAAGCGCCCTCTATCAACGCGCCGGTGTTCCTAAAACTGATGCTAATGCCGTTGCCGGAATGCAAGTTGACACCGATGAGCGAGGTGTGTTTTCACACGGTACCCGCGCGCTCCCCGGCTATGTGCGCGGCATCCTCAACGGCGAAATCAATCCGAAGCCAACACCGCAGGTTCTGACGGACGCGCCAAGCACCGCACTCGTTGATGCGGATAACAGTCTTGGGCATGTCGCTGGGATATATGCAATGAATATGGCAATTGAAAAGGCTGAGACCACAGGGTTTGCGTCGGTTGCGGTCCGCAATAGCAACCATTACGGTGCGGCGGCGTGTTTCGCGATGATGGCATTGCCAAAGGGGATGATCGGCTTCAGTACCACTAAAACGGGTGGGGCAAGTGTCGTACCGCACGGCGGGATGTCGGGACTGCTCGGCAACCATCCTGTTGGCTACGCAATACCGACTAAAACAGAGCTGCCGATTGTGTTGGACATGGCGGTTGGGCAGATTGCGTGGGGCCATGTTGGGACGTATACAATGGAAGGGAAACAGCTACCGCCCGGCTATGTGTTGGACGCCGACGGCAAACCAACACAAGATCCGCGTCAAGCGAGCGGGATGCTGCCTTTTGGGGGGTATAAAGGGCACGGTTTAGCGATTGTGATGAGCATCCTCAGCGGCGTGATGACCGGGGGACCGGCTGCTTGCAATCGGACGGCGGAAACACCACCGGACTTGGCAAGACGGGGGCATTTCTTTTTTGCTATTAAGGTCAGCAATTTCTGTCCGTTAGACGAATTTACGGAAGCGGTGGATGCAGAGATTCGTACTGTTCGCGACGCACCACGCGCTGAGGGTGTCGAACGGATCTATCTCCCCGGCGAGCTTGAGTGGCTACATCAGCAGGATGCGCTGCGTCACGGCATCCCGTTGCATCCAACGCAACTGAAATCGCTGGCAGCACTGGCAGACGAATTGGGGGTAGAGGTTTTCTGGCGATGATATGGTAGATTTCAGAATTGATTAGACACTGTGAACGAGCCCTGATAGATCGGGGGGCGCGGAGTTACGGCACACGGAGCCCCGATAAATCGGGATGCAAAGCCATGTGCCTACTACTTTTAACGTCTACTTATTTTTCAAATTCACTATAACTATGGTTTATACCCTGACCGATCCGTATTTCCGCCGTATTTCATCGTATAGATGAGTAGATTCGTCATGAAACGATGGACATCTTTTGAGCGACGCATCCGCAACATGGTTCGGCTGCTGATCTCCACCGTCTCCATCGCACAAAGATAGTCTTTGCGGTTATAGACGATGCCGAGCCGATTATTGATAGTCACACCTTTTTGGTATTTGAACTTCGACGGTTTCGGATGGTTTTCAGACTTCCAGAAAACATCTCCCCCTGTCGGAGGCAGGGGGAGATCGTAGTAGATAGTATAGATTTCATGGGTGTGCATCAGGTTCTGGAGGGGATATTCGGGAAAGGTTCTATACAACTCATTAGCCACCGTTGCGGCGAGTAATCCGTTGAACCCGCAGTCGTCGTAAAATAGCATTCCGCCCCGTTCAACGACATATTTCCGTAGGGCTGCCCGTTCTTCCGAGGTAAAGTGTGGGGCTAGCGTCGCTTTTTTGCGATCCGGTGTGGCGAGATTACGTCCAACGGTCATGTCCTTATCGTGCCCTGTCATGATAACCATCGGCGCATTAAGGATACGCGGATCTGTCAGATGAAGTGCTCCGCCTGCATATTTCATGTCGGCGCGGAGATTGGTATTATCTTCTAGCCACTGTGCAAAACTCGGTATCGCGCTTGGGTCTTGCCACCAGTCAGAAAGGGAGTGTTTAAGTCGGACTAGGCGAATATGCCCGCGAATGTCCATACCTTCTCCCTCCAGAATTGCTCCTAAGCGATCTTCAGGGACTAGCTTCTCATCCGACAACCCGAGTGCTTCATCTGGAGCGAGTGCCAAATCTGAGCCTGCGGCTGCGCCTCCTTTCCCTTCTCCACGCGTACCTCCAATAATTGGATTACTCGCACCTCTTCCACTACCAGAGCGAGTATAACTCCCCCGGTCAAGTCTACGTTCTGTCGAGGAGTCAGGGAGAAGCGTTTCTGTATCCCCGCGTTGCGGTGTTTCCACTTCGCTAACCCCCAACTCCTGGAGAACATCCGCTTCTAGCGGAGGCGGTTCTTGGGTATTGGGTGCTGAAAGTACCGGTACTATCACCTTTGCCTGCGTGGGCACTGTCCCTGTATCGTCGTTTTGGGCTTTCGCTGCTTCTTCGATTGGACGGGGTTTGACCAATGTACGAGCTGGTGGCGGCAACTCAACCCACTCAACGTGGATGACATCGTCTTCTGCGATATGCTGTTGAATCGATTGTATGACAAAAAACGCAGCGATAAAATGCAATATGAGGGCGGTAGCCAATGCGGACCGGTTTCGTCGTCGATGTTCGGTACGACGAACACGGTGCCGTACATTAAATTCTGGTAAGTGCCTGATTGATTGCCGTCCGGTTTCTTGCCTGTGTATCCACGTTTTTGAGAGACGGGAACTGACGCGAACCCGTGGTAAGTCTTTGGTTACTTGTTTTTGTCCTTGCACTGTGCGTCCTTTCCAAACGGGATTGGTTCATGCACTAATGGCGCGAGACGTAATTCGATTTGTAGGTCGGTAATTTATCGTCTGGCTCATGAATTCATTGCTCGCCTTTTTGCTTTTAACATTTTTCCTCTCTGAATTGGATATGACAGGAAAATGTCGCAGGGCAATTATGAGAATCTTACTATAACACAAGTTGCTAGATAACCTGTAAGTCGAGTTTTCATGCCCGATACCTATCAGAAGCAACCGAATTGACGACACACATATCGGCCCGCTGGGGCTTTGTAGATCGGGCGAGATGCCCGACCTACGGGTATAAGGGGTAATTTTGTCGATCCGCACATCACTAGCAACTTCGGTTATTTTATTTCACCAACAATGTAGATAATTGTTCCGGAAAAAATCACGTATAAATTGTTATAATTCTAATGATTGTACACAATGATACCAACGACCAACAATTTTTGGCAAATTAAATTTGTAGCTAATCGTCCAATATTGGAATATTAATGAGATGCAATCTATTCCAAGCAGACCCTTACGTCAAAATCTACCGCAGCTGCAGCTAATCCGTCAACTCCATGCGTTCGCGGAAAAGCGAGGGGTTCAACTCTACCTTGTCGGTGGTTCCGTCCGAGCTTTGCTACTTAATCAGTCCCTCACGGATCTTGATTTCACACTTGCTGATGATGCGATTGCTTTTGCCATAGCCTTTGCGGATGAAACCGGCGAGGCGTTTGTTAAATTGGAAGAGCAACCGCCAACTGCACGAATTGTTATCAGAGAAACGCGGCTCACCTTAGACTTCGCCGGATTTCGTGCCGAGACTTTGGAGGCAGATTTGCGGCTGCGCGATTTGACAATCAACGCAATGGCACTGGATCTTTCATTACTCTTGGCAAACCCGGCGGTGAATTTGATTGATCCGTGTGGCGGTTTCTCGGATCTTGCAGCACAAACATTACGTTTTCCAAGCGAAAGGGTGGTGATTGATGATCCGCTGCGGCAGTTGAGGGTATACCGTTTTGCGGCGCAGTTGGGGTTTGACCTCCCTGAAGCAACAATTGATCTCATTCGCCGACATAGAAATCGGTTGCCACAGGTTTCATCTGAACGCATCCGCGATGAATTGATAAAAATATTAAGTGTTAAAAATGCGACCGCTTATCTGCGCCGAATGGACGAAACGCACCTCCTCTCGGAAATTATCCCAGAAATTGAGGAGATACGCGGGTTAGGACAGGACACCCTTGATCATTCGCTGCTCGGTCTCGAAATGTTTGAGACAGAACCAACACCAGATGTACTACAATCATATCAATCGCAAATTGAGGCATACCTGCGCGAAGAACTAGTTTACGACTTACACCGGGGGCAGATTCTCAAGCTAGCTCTGTTACTGTACAAAGGCGAAACGGAAATGGCTGTCCGAATAACGAATCGTTTGCGGCTCGGCAGGAAAGCCGCACAGTTGATGCGCTGTCTTGTGCAGAATCACTTGTACCTAATGGATTTGATAGATAGTGACAGTCAAATAGAGCGTCGGGCGACGATTCGTTTTCTAAGAAACGCCGGAGATGACTGGTTAGGGGGCCTGTTATTATTTTATGCAAATCTCCGAGCATCGCACGGGGATATGTCCCAAGTCAATGAACTGATAGAACAGATCGCCGACCTGTATTATGGCGAAATCTGTCCGATAATAGAGCAAGGCAGATTAATCACCGGCGACGATATTTTACAAGTATTTGGGACGGTGCCCGGCCTCAAAATTGGGCGTATTCTACGGCATATTGAAGATCTCCGGTTTGAGGGAGAAATCGAGACACCAGAGGAGGCACTGGAAGCAGCACGCACCTTTTTGCAAAACAACGGAACGGAGACTTAGTTATGAAACAGATTGAACTACACCCAGAGGATTACCTCCCGGCGGCCCCACCGCAGGAGATTGTGCAACGTTACGGTATCGCCATCGTTGGCTGTGGGAACATCGCCCGGAACACACATCTGCCCGCCTATCACAAGTTTGGATATCGTGTCGTTGCGGCTTGCGATATTATTGAGGAGAAAGCGCGAGCGGTTGCCGAAGAATACGGTATCCCCTTCTGGACGACCAATATTGAAGCGGTGATCGAGCGACGCGATGTCGATATTGTTGATCTCGCAGTGCGCCCGGAAGATCGCATGGCAGCGGTGGAGCAGTTGGCATCCGCCGGTAAGCACATCCTCTCTCAAAAGCCACTCGCACCGACATTGGCGGAAGCGGAACGCATTGTGGAGGTATGTGAGGAGGCGGGCATCACACTGATGATCAACCAGCAAGCGCGCTGGGCACCGTATCACACTGCGATGAAGGTACTGATTGACCGTGGTTGTCTCGGCCACCTATACAGCGTGCTACACGTCCACCGCCAATGCCAAGATAGCAGTGATTCCAAGTGGCTGACGACTCCTGACTTCACCATCATAGACAATGGGATTCATTACGTCGATCTCTCCCGTTACTTTACTGATCGGACGCCGCGCTGGGTGAAAACAACAACCACCCGTGTTCCGGGTCAGTATGCGATGGATCCGATGATCTACTCAATCCTTTGCGAATATGAGCCGGATGATCTGATGTCAACCCTGCATTTCAACAACATTGCGCCGGCACTTCACCATAGCCCGTATCTGTGGCACATTGATGGTACAGATGCTTCCGCCTCGATTGCGCGATATGGACCTCTCCGAGATGGACGGACAGAACTGACTATCTCGTTCAAAGAGGATCCTGATCAGCAACAGGTATTTCATATCCACGGTAGCTGGTTTCCCGATGCGTGGGGCGGTACGATGGGAGAGATGCAGCGTGCGCTTGCAGCGGGTGTCCAACCCCAAGTCTCCGGGCGGGATAACTTGAACTCGATTCGGATCACCAATGCCGCGGTGAAATCCTCCAAAACTGGGCAGACGGTAGAAATTCCACCTGAGTAGATAGTGAGTAGTTGGTTCATTGGTTCATTTCGGTTTCGATCTCCCCGATAGATTGGGATTTTCAACTTACCAGAGGGGTTCAGGGAGACTTTTGAGACTTCACTAGGGGAACTACTGGTGAAGGTCTGCTTATTGTTGCAATTCACTATAAAACGAAAGGCTAAAAGATGAAGCATTTCCATATTGATATCCATCAACGTCCTGAACCGAAGTCAATTGCACCTCGGTTTACCAGCGTCAAGATACGGTGGAAGGGACGAGCGATAACCGATTTGACTCAGGGAATTCACCGGTGTTACCTGTTCCCGGTATACTCCCCTGCGGGTGTCTCCTTGACTTCTGAAAGCCCGGTGGATCATCCGCATCACAATTCAATCACTGTCAGTGCCGATGTCTTTTTTGTCCAGTTGCCGCCACTGTCTCCGGCGATTTCCACATTAACAGAGGAGGCAACATATAATTTCTACGTCAACAACATCTTCCAAGGGCGCGCTCCGGGCAGGATTTGGGTGGTTGGGGTTGACAGCGAGGAGATTTCGGAGAACCATCTTCGCGTCGTACAGAGCATTCAGTGGCAGGGTCCTGAAGAGTGGGGTGCGCCGGCGGACATTGGTCGCCGGGTATTGGCGGAAGAAACGCGGACCATCGACATCTATCCGGGGGAGGTTGCTAACGTCATTGACATCCGCTCCCAGCTGAGACCGACCGAATGGGATATCACCATCGGCACAACGCGCCACGCCTACTTTACGATTCGGATGGCGGATGAGCTGCGCCCTGCCAACGGTGGAAAACTGATAGATTCCGAAGGTCGAGTCGGGCAGCAGGAGGTGTGTAATCAACTTGCAGACTGGGTTGATATATCGGGGCCCGCGGTGGGCGGTCAAAAGGCAGGGATAACTGTGATTCCACACGCTTCCGCCACTGGCATCGAATGGTTCTGTTTCGACTACGGGACGATGTTAGTGAATCCATTTATGAGAGAGAAGGGGGTACTGAATCGGGGTGATGAACTGGATCTCGGCATACGAATCTTGGCTCACGATGGGGATGCGACAGCGGCGGGTGTGGCAGATATGTATGCAGCGTTCAAAAGCGAAGGGAAATAGCCCCCTACCCTGGGGCGATCACAGTCATGTCCCAATCACCGAGAGCAAGCAGCGGTTTCGTCCAATCGCCAAGCGGGGGTTCGCCTGCCTGCACCCACTCCGCGATTTCTTCACGATGTCCCAGACGGCGGAGTGCGTTCCACATCGGCTGGTAATTTGCTCTGCCACCCGGACCAGCGCAATCCCAGAAGAAGAGGCGGTCTGCGCCTGCGCCGTAGAGCATATAGGCGTTACGGCGGAAATCTTCGGGACTCTGATGGCGGGGCATGATATTCGGTGCCAGCAGGCATGAAGTTCCCTGAGTTGCGCGGGCGAAAGGTTCAAGCTGTGATGGACTCGACCAGATGTCCTCCTCGGTTGGCATTGCGAGTGGTGCTGGACTGTACGGGATCAGGACATCAATCAGCCCTTCTCTCGCCCACGTAGCAACATCAAGACTGAAGTACCGATTCTCCTCCTCCAAACCCAGCACACATGCGGACACCTCAATCCTCCGTCTCCTTCCTTGTTCACGAGAAATCGCATCCATCTCCTCTCGCACACGACGCATGAAGTCTGTCATGACTCCTGCGCAAAACTCAAGCCACGTTGGATCGGTATCCGCAATTTCTCGCGGGTCACTGCCGTGAGCGGTTGAAAAAGCCTCAAGCAGCGGTGTTTCGTACGCGATGTATGGGGGTCGTCGGTTGAAGAGTAAGCATATTCCATCGATCGGGTATTGAGCCATCTCATGTAGCAGTGTTAGACAGTAGTCCTGTATTTCGCGAAAGGCGTAGGAGAGTCGTGGCAGGTGCTTTCCGTCTCTATCAACACAGCGCAGCTCCGGATGGTTCTGGTAGTACCCACCCCGGAAATTGTGATCGAGCGGCGGTGGATAGGTCCATCCAGCCAGTCGATAGGCTGCGTGGAATTCGAGACCGATAGCGTGTGTGTGTTCAAGCGCTATCGCAAACGGATCGAGTCCAGCCTTGAGGTAACTGCGCCAGCTTTCCGCTACCAGTCGGTCGCCGACCCGTGCAAACTCTGTGATGTTGGGAATATCGGGTGTGCGTCCAATTTTGGTGGGGTAATGCAGGACATCGCCGCTCCCGCTCTCCCAATACATGCGCGAAAAGTCGGTGTCTCGATACGGCTCAACCTCGCGGCGCAATTCTTCAGCGGAGGTGGGACGATAGAGGAAATGGGGACCGTGTGAGTCGTTATGCGCGAAGAGACCGCGGTGTGCACCGCCCCCTTGTTCGGCGTGTAGTGCATCAACTTCGGTCGGAGTGAGTGGCACGAGTTTGATGTAGGCGATGCGTACACCGCCGCATTGTACCGAACCGAAGCTGTCGCCCGGATCGATGCGGCGCGTCAGTTGACAGAAGTCGACCGCTTGTCCGTTCAGGTCAGCGACTTTCCAGAAGATCTCTCGGAGCTGCTTGCGTCGTAGATGGTGCCCTCCGGTGTCCCACGTAAGTACGGAGTAGGTATCAGCACCGCTTAACTTGACGAGTGTTTGAGGGAGCCCCTCCTCGCTGGTTGGGTGTACCCCAATGGAGATTGCGTGCCAGCCGGTCATGCTCAACGGGTAACGGATCTCTGGTGCGCGGGTTTCTGGACCCGCTTTTAGCATGACACCGAAGAAGCCTTCGGCTTCATAGGGGATGGTGTGCCAGCGTCGGAATCCGCCGTCGGGAGAGAGCCGATCTGCGGGTTGGCAGCGTTCGAGATCCGTCACATAGATTGGTGCGGTGCTGAAACTGCGATCGGCAATGAAGTCAGCCATGTGCGATCCTCCGAACGAAGGGAAGTCAGTGGGCAATCTGCCATAAGTAGTGCAAACTGTTAATTTGCGAACTGAGATCACAATCTAACAGATCGTGGTACAGAAAAGGAGATGCCCTGATGAAAAACGGAGTTGGGTTTCACTCTACCTATGTATCAATAGGTGTTATTGAACGACTGTGCCTCTATTGGATTTGATAGGGATTGACGTTTTACCGTTCAACCCAACCTACGAGCTGTCAACAGAAACTAGGTACATAGACTTTCAAGCATCCGTCATGGTAGTTGAGGGATAACCTCTTTTGCCATCAGTTCCATGGATCGGCGCATCTTCGCTTTGTCGTCCCAATCGTGGCCAATCATCAACACTGTGCCGAAACCGCCGGTGAGATCATAGAGGTCCTGAAGCTTTTGGGTAACCGTGTCGACGCTGCCGACGATGGCGATGTTGTCGATGATATATTCGGCATCAACTGCTTCGTCCGGCATATCGGGATCCCATTTCAGCAGGTCCTGCATCCGAGCAAGCGTGAGCATACCGCGTAGGTAGACAAGTGAGGCGGCGAATGCGCCGTTCAACGCGTGTTCTCGTGCCTCTGCATCTGATTCCGCAACGAAGATGCTGCGGGAGATACGCCATTCTGACCGGTCAGGTTCGCGTCCGGCTTCGAGGGCACCTTGGGAGTAGAGTTCCCACTGCCGTTTCACCTTGTGGGGCGGTGCCATATTGATGCTGATTGGAATGAATCCCCGCTGCCCGCCTGTTGTGGCGGCCATCGACTCTTCCCTGACAATACTCATCGCGATTGGCGGGTGCGGTTTCTGATACGGTTGCAGAATCTGACCCAATCCGAGTTCGGGAATCTGTTCGTCGAGCTTGACGTTCCAGTAATCTCCCTTGAACTCGAAGGGTTCATCCTCTTGCCAGAGTTTGAGGACGATGTCCATCGCTTCAAGGGTCATCAAGCCTTGTGTCCGCGGGTCGGGTAGGTCGAACAGCGCCCAATCGGTTGGAACGCCGCCCTGTCCAAAACCGACGTTGAGTCTGCCTTTCGCAAGGTGATCGAGGTAGGCGAGCCTGACGGCAACATTGGCGGGGTGGTGTTGAGTGATAATCGTCACGCCGGTGCCCAAGCGGATATTTTTCGTCTGGGGCAGCATGTGGGCGATGAAGACATCGTTGGAGGGAATCGGCTCCCACCCTGCGGTATGGTGCTGCCCAATCCAAGCTTCACTGAATCCCAGCTCGTCTGCCCAAATGACGCACTCTACGTCCTCTTCAAATGTCTGCGTCCGATCCTTTTCCGGCGGATGCAGTGGCATCATAAATGTACCGACTTTCATAGTTCACCCCAGTTCATTAGTTCATTAAAAACACTTAACGCAATGACGCAAAGTTTTTCAAGAGAATTTCCTAGCATCCTCCGATTCATCGGAGTCCTTGGAACGGGACCTGCGTTCAAGCGTTCTAGTCTGCTTTTTACGTTGGCTCATGTAAAGAAACCGTGCAACAGAAACCGAGTTTTCAAGAAAAAACTCGGTTTCTCTTCATGCTCTGCACTCTCTTTTTATATGAGCCTTTACGCTTATCGTTATCAACGGTTGCAAACTCGCACCAAAGGTTTATTGTCTCGGCGGTTACGTGCGAATCTTTACGCCCCCCCGTTCTTCCTGAAGGCGTGCCACCGAGACTGATGCAAGCTGCCCCCAACCTCGGTTTCGCGCTTCGGTGAAACGCTGTTCGATGATGTTGGCAAGTTCCATCGGCAGGCGCAATTGACGACCGAGTTCGGTCGCCAGACTGACATCTTTTGCGCCGAGATCCAACTTAAACCCCGGTTCAAAATTGCCTTGAAACAGACTTGCAGGAAATTCCTGCATACACTCGGTATTGCCGGAACTGTGAGAGATCGCTTCAAACATGGTCTCTGTTTGGGCACCGGCTTTGAGTCCCAGCGTCAATGCCTCTGATACCAAAACGTAGTTGCCAAGATTGATGAGGTTATTGACAATTTTGCAGACGGCTCCCATGCCCTGCTCACCGCAGTACATGACTTTTTCCCCGATGAGGTCAAGGACGGGCTTGTAAGACGTGTAGACTGACTGATCGCCGCCGACCATAATGCAGAGTGTTGCCTGTTCGGCACCGGTGACACCACCGCTGACGGGGGCATCTAACACATGGACACCTTTGGGTTTTGCAGCGGCAGCTATTCGGTGGATGGTATCTGGATCGGTGGTGCTCAGGTCAAAATATGCCAAGCCGGGCGCAGCACCGCTGAGGATCCCAGAATCTCCGAGAGCAACCGCCTCCACATCTTGGGGACGTGGCAGCGCGGTGAAGACGACTTGACTCGCCCCCGCTACAGCCGCTGGACTCTCCGCCCACGATGCCCCCCCGATAGAATCGGTTCCGTTCCGAGAATCCCGATTTATCCCCGATTCCATCGGGACAGGCGGGAGATTCAAAGCAACTTGCGACAGCAACTCTTCGGCTGCCTCTTTTTGTGTATCAAATACCGTCAGGTTGTGACCGCCTTTGGCAAGGTTTCGTGCCATGAAGCGTCCCATGCGTCCGATACCGATGAACCCGATGTTCATACGTGTGCCTCCGAGTATCGACGCAGTCCGCTCGGCAATCCTTCTTGGTCGGACGCCGGTGGTTTGACGGGTGCTTCGCAGGGCCAGCATTGACCGCCGGTGTGTTGATAATCTTCTCCGGCTAACCAACTGAACATTTCAGCGGCGGCGATGCCACATTTGAACTGCTCAAAGTGAGGTTCACCGCCGAAGGTGGGCCAAGAGAAATCGAAATCGGGATCGATTATCCAGTCACGGCGCGGCTCGGTTGTCCGCCAGTAGTTGTATTTGAACAGGTTGCGGAAACCGTTGGTAGTGCTTCTTCCTTTGCGGTGCCATATCGAGTAAACGGTGATGAAGATAGAACCTGCCGGTGCGGTGGTTGGTACGGAGAGTTTCACACTGCGTAGGTGTGCCATGTAGTTGGCTTTGGTACGCAGAAAGTGGGAGCCGGGGATCACCTCGGTGGGACCTGCTTCCTTCGGTGTATCTTGTGGATAATAGAACACCTGTAGGTAGTCCAAGCGTGGTGTGTAGATTGATCCGCCATCCCGATGCCACCCTTGGGGCGGTGCCGGACATGGGGCGCGGTGATTGCATAGCGTCTGAGGGAGTTTGAAGTCTTTGCCGAGCAACGATCTGACAGCACCCGCCGCTTGTGGATTTTTGAATACGCCATCAACAAACCAGTCTTCGGTCAGCAGTTCAAGGGGTTGGTGCTCTGGGTGTTCGTCCACGAAGTCCATCATGCGCTGATTGACCGCGTCTTCGACTACACCTTCAAGCAGCAGATAGCCTTTACGGCAAAATTCAAATACCTCTTGATCGTTCAGCGTGGGTTCACAGTCGTAGGTGCTTCCTATTGTTGTCTCGCTGTGTGGGATTCCGATTTGCTCAACCGGGGAGGATGTTGTCGGGGTCATCAAGAAACTCCTTCTTTGTGGAACGCAGATGCCGTTCCGAGCATCCTCGCTACGCGGGATCTGCGTTCCCTACAAACGGTCACGGTTTCAGGTCAATTTTTCGAGGATAAACTCGCAGCCGAGTCCAAAGGTTTTGTCTTCTTGGAGCAGCAGTGCCATCTCTGGGAACTTGATTACTCGCCAGCCATCGTTCATCGCTTCGAGTACGGAGTTGTAGGGCCATTCGTCCACATCGTCGGGTCCTTCGAGGATTTCACCGTTCTCTACCAGTGCCATGCCGAGGACTTGGGAGTCAACGCCGGTGTTGCCAGTGTTCAGATACAGCAGTCGCTGTCGTTTAGGTGAGTCGTCGTCTGAAGTGCTGTCGTTCAGACGGTCTAATGCCTGTTGGAGATCTGCTTCCGTGAGTGTACCGGCGCGTAGTTTGTCTAGCCAGCCCTGGATCTGGTGTTTGTCAGGCATCCTGAATTCTCTCGATCTGGTGTTTTTTTATATTTATCGTGAACCAATTTGCTACGACACACATGTCGCCCCGTTGGGGCTTGGGTCATTAGTAGATCACGGTTCTATAAACATGTCGCCCCGCCCCGATAAATCGGGATTCAAAGCAACTGGGACTATTGGTCGGGCAGGATGCCCGACCTACGGGTGTGGCGCGGGTTACGGCATACGGAGTATGCCTACTATTAGTTTCTATAAACATGTCACCCCGCTAGGGCTTTGGGGCGGGCAAGGTGCCCGACCTACGGGTGTGGCGCGGGTTACGGCATACGGAGCCCCGATGAATCCCCGATAAATCGGGACAGGCGGGATTCAGAGCAATATGCCTACTACTAGTAGTTACGCGCGTCCAACATAGGGCATCTTTGTTGCCATGACGGTTATGAATAGCACGTTTGCTTCCAGTGGTAGGCTCGCCATGAACACGACGGCACTGGCAATATCATCTGTGTCCATCCGTGGCTCGACCATGAGCGTTCCATTCGGTTGGAGGCTGCCGGTATCGCTGCGCTGCTCGGCATCAATTGACGCATTGCCGATGTCAATTTGCCCACACGCAATATCGTATTTACGTCCGTCGAGGGAGGTCGATTTCGTTAGCCCGGTGAGTGCGTGTTTGGTGGAAGCGTAGGGCGCGGAGTTGACGCGCGGCACATGCGCCGATACGGAACCGTTATTGATGATGCGCCCGCCTCTGGGATCTTGATCCTTCATAATTTTGAACGCTTCTTGCGTACACAGGAATGAGCCGGTCAGATTGGTGTCCACGACCGTTTTCCACTGCTCGTAGGTCAGGTCTTCTAAGTTGACACCCGGTGCCCCGACTCCCGCATTATTAAAGAGTAGGTCGAGCCTGCCGAAGGTCTCCTTTGTCTTGGCAAACAGGGCTTTGATGGAGTCGTGATCTGTTACATCTGTGGGCACAATCAATGTTCGTGAGCTCGCTTCTCCCGCTTGATTGACCGTATCCTCTAACGCTTCTGGTCGCCGTCCAGCTAGGGTAACGGAATACCCTTCATTTAGCAGTGCAAGCACCGTTCGCTGACCGATGTTAGAGCCAGCACCTGTAACGATAGCAACTTTTGTACTCATGTATTATATCTCCTGATTCTATTTTATGGATTGGATACCGTTCAAAGTGATGAAATGTGAAGCGTAAAACGTGAAAGCTCTTTGTTCATTGGTTCATTATCGTAGATCTTGGAATTAATGAGACACTCCAAACCGGTGCGGTTAGAAACCGCACCTACCGGGGGTGAAAGTGTCTATTTATTTTTGGTGTTCACCATAAGTTTTTGGCACGGACCGGCGGGGCAAGATGCCCCGCCTACGGTTTTATAGAGTAAATCCGGGCGGGGTGCAACAGAAACCGAGTTTTGAAGAAAAAACTCGGTTTCTCCTGAAAATAACGGATTTCCCCTGCCCCGATAAATCGAAACCAAGGGACATTCCAATCTATCGGAACCGACCCCTCCGTTTCAATGGCCCATCAACATGATTTGGCAATTTGTCAGGGCCCTGTCAGGTCCAAAAAAAAATTCAACCTCACATCAGGGGGTTCATCATTAGCCGATGTCTCTCTGAACCCTGATGGGGCCTAGCTTCAGCGCATTTGTAGATTTTTACCACCCAATAGCAGGTGCGTCTAGACGGTGTTTTGACCTGACATATACGCACTGTTTATGAACCGTTTCTCACTGAAATGGCACCAAAACCTTGCCAAATGTCAGGGATTTGTCAGGGCACTGTCAGGTGAAAAAAATATTTTACGTTCTACAAACATGTCGCCCCTCCGGGGCTAAATGAACCAACGCACCTTTTCCCGTCCCGATTTGATTGAGACTCCCAAGAATCGGGACTTTCACGCATCAGGTACTCTATCCTGACAATCCTGATTCAGACAATAATTATGGGCAGCCCTCACATAAATATCAACATGCCCTAGTTCATTAATGAACTGATTGCTTTCACGTTTCACGTATTGTGTTTCTATCATAGCACTGAGGAAAAAGTGGGTCAAGTGAAAATTCTGGGAAATAGGGTCATTTAATTCTCCCATATTATTGCCCCGATGAATCGGGAGGCAATCTGCCATAAGTGGCACGATCTGTTAGTTTGCAGCTTGGGATCACAATCTAACAGATCGTGGTACAAAAGACTATCTACTTTTAATGTCTGTTTATTTTAAGAAGTTACCATAAATAGCCTTACTGGGACAGGTCTTTGTACCTTCTTTCTACATGAATCTCACCTCTCCTTCTCGAAGTTCTCGACTAACTCAACCAACATCGCATAATTCGTCGGGTCCTTATCACAATTCGCAGCGTGTGCGGACGGCGTTGACCCTAGTTGTTTACGATTCTTACAGCTGCAAACTAGTCCCGCCGCTGTGAGGGGGGCAAGAGGCCATCGAAAGCCCGGTTCGACGCTATCCATCACAACGTAAGGAATCACGTCTTCAGGCACCCCATCCCACCATTTTGTCTTTGGATTATAGCGTGTCCCTTCAACATTCACCCATTCCCCCGGTGCATGGGATCGTTTCCCAACTAGGGACTGTTGAGGTATGTCATACCGTTTTATTGTCCTTCGCTTAACTCGTCTCACTTTCCACTCTCCTTTCATCGTCTGAAATTAGACCGAGCAGTTCCTGTATCCACACGCGCGTCTCCCGATAAACCATCACCACCCTTCTGAGCTCCTTCCAATCCACCTCATCTGCTTTTTGCAGTGCGGCTAATTTCTGACCTACCAGACACTGAATCTGCTGTGCATGTTCAAAGTCTGTATCGGTAAAGGCGTTTACTTCCTCTTGCCTTTTCTGGATCAATTGATTAAGGGCTTCCTGTGCTTGTTTTTTATCAAATGCTTCTGCACGGTCTACCCAATGATGATCGCTGCTATACCGATACAATGTCCGAGATACACTTTTTTTTCCATTGATATTTGCTTGGCATAATTTTTCAATGGATCGAGGCGTTGGCATTCCGAGATACGCCTGAAAACATTCAAAAGCACGTGGATTCTCTCCATCAATTGCTTTGTCGAATCGTATATCCATAGCGCAATACCCTCCTTTTGCCAAATTATACCATATTGTTTAACGTGATGCAACGACATGATATAGTTGTTATGGTCATTTATAGTAGATTTTAGAATTAATTGAAGGGTTTTCATAATTATATTATCTGAATCGCGGATTAAGAAGATAACACAGATTACGCGGATTATTGCCCCGATGGATTCTTGATAGATCCCCGATAAATCCTGATGAATCGGGACAAGCCGAGAGCAGGTCCCGACTCATCGGGATTCTCCCCGATACATCGGGACAGGCGGAACGGAACAGGCGGAACGGAATAGGCGGGATTCAGAGCGATCTGGATCGGGATTTACTGGATTGGAGGATTTTTAGGATAAAAGCGGGGGAGGAAAGTTTAGGGGTAGTTTCATTCGGAACAGTGCATCGCAACATCTCTCTTGTTCTGTATTCCCCTCCCAAACCGGGCGTGCGACTTTCACCGCACACGGCTTTCGTAGTCATAAATTGATGGTGTCGTTTAATGATTAGGGCGTGTTGACATTTTGATGTTAGCAATTTAGCAAACGCTGTAATCAGCAGGCAATCTGCCATAAGTCGCGCGAACTGTTAGTTTGCAGGCTAAGATCACAATCTAACAGATCGTGGTACAAAAGTAGATTGTAGGTCGAGATTCATATCTCGACAAAGTACACAGTGGCGTGTAACAATCAGGGTTTATTGAGCCAAAATTTTCGTGCGATGTGCTAGGGGTGTCGATTTTGGAAAATCGACCTACAGAAGTTCAAAGCCATCTCTGATGTATGAACAAAGGGTTGGGAGACCCAACCCCTACGAAGGGACTTGTGTCTGTGTGCCCCCCTTGATTGTCTGATTGCGATGAAATGTTAACGGAACCTATATCTTTGGGATTGGTAGATGTTAATTGGTGTAGGGAACGCAGATCTGCATTCCCTACGACCCCTTTTTCCAACCCAACTAAAGCATGAAAGTTAGGCTTAACAACACTGATGGGTTTGGTGATTCACCCTGCCATACACATTGCGCTCCTCTGGAGCGCGGGCATTGATTGTATCGGCATTCTATAGACATATCGCTCCGCTGGAGCGACGAAATCGGTCGGGTCGTTGACGATGCCGCTCCGTTTGTCCATATTCACGCAATACTGATCTATTGCTTACATCCTATCCGACCCGTGCGCTCAAGCCGCCGTCAACGGGCAAGAGTACCCCTGTAATGTATCGTGCATCGTCGGAGGCGAGGAATGCAGCCGCAGCTGCGACATCCCAGCCGGAACCCATCTTTTGGAGAAGTGGCACATCTTCGTCCCGTTCCTGACGGATAACTTCTCGGCTCACCCCTCGCTCCGCGACCCGCCGCTCAATTGCCATCGGTGTATCCATCAGACCGGGCAAAATCGCATTCACACGCACCCCGTATTCCGCATTTTCGATGGCGAGGTTTTGTGTCATCGCATTGATCGCAGCCTTGCTGGTTTTGTAGGCGAGCATGGTTGGTCGTGTGCAGAGGGACGCTGTCGAGGAGATATTGATAATGACCCCAGCCCCCTGATCTCGCATCACCGGCAGAACATGCTTGATCGTGAGAAACATTCCTTTGAGGTTGATGTCCATCAATAGTTGCCAATTTGTCTCGGTCACATCAACGGTGTCAGCATCTTCCGCTGCGATCCCGACGTTGTTATGCAGGATATCGATACGTCCGTAGCGGGCAACACAGTCTTCGACGATCGCCTGACAATCCGCTTCAACGGTGATGTCTGCACCGAAAACTGAGGCTTTACCGTCAGCTGCTTTTATCATCTGGGCGGTATCTTCGGCGGATTCGGGTCGTTTGTCAACGAGAAGCACCTGCGCCCCTTCTTTTGCGAAACGGATCGCGGTTGCCCTGCCGTTGCCGATGGTTTCTCCCGGTGTTTGTCCGGCTCCAACGACGATTGCAACCTTGTTACTAAGCCCCATACACAATCTCCTTTCGTTCAAAACGTTCTGTTAATCTTTCCTTGCTTCAGTACCTAACAAACGGTGCATCCTCACCGGCGGGCACTGGCACCTCGAATACGTTCAGTGTCATTGACACGAGTGTGTAGTAACCGAGCAGGATTACTAGCTCCGTAACCCCTGTTTCACCGAGCAGTTCAACTGCTTCGTCGTATAGACTGTCTGAGACACGATGCTCGTCGAGCAATTCATGGGCAAAGTTATAGACCACCGTCTCGGTTGGGTTGGAGAAATCTGGAACGGTCTCCGATTTGACGCTCTCTATTACTCCTTCGTCCAAGCCTTCTCGTCTTGCAATCCTTTCGTGCGCCCACCACTCATATTGTGCCTTCCATTTGGCGGCAACGATTAAGATTGCGAGTTCTCGTAGCTGGGGCGGGAGGGCACTTTCAAAGCGGACGGTTTCGCCGAGCCGTTGTGCTGCGTCGCCCAGCACTGGGGTTCTGAGCCACGGGTTGAATGGACCGCTCATCCCTCCTTCTGAGTTGAGGAGATCTTCGGGAGCACGCCCTTCGCCGCGCTTGCCGCCGGTGATGCTTTTGAAAAGACGTTCTTGCGCTTGGGTAAAGCTGTCAGGTGTGATGTATGATATTCGACTCATTTCTCGATTCCTTTTTGCTCGTGTTAATCATTTCAGTTCTAAAAGCGGGTAGGGACGCAGATTTCGCAGATTTTCGCAGATAAAAAAGAAAGGCTCATGTTAAGAAACAGTGCAAAGAAACCGAGTTTTCGAGTCCCGATTCTCGGGATGCTCCCCGATTGCATCGTCCGTTCCGAGACCAGGGGGGCAAGCTGAGTCGGCAAAAAAACTCGGGTTCTCTTCGCATTTTGCACTTTCTTTTGATATGAACCAAAAGACAAATGTCTGAATGATTTCGATGCACTGATGGGAGGAAAAAGCGAAATTACTGTATCACGCTCCCTATACGGAGTCAAGCGTAAAGTATTTTGTCGAGATATGAGGCTCGATCTACAATGGATTCTGGGCACGTACAATATATTGTTGGGTTTCACTCAGTCTACCTACAAATAGATATTGTTAAAGGGTGGAACCGCTATTGTCACTGATAGGAATGTGCTCTTAACCGTTCAACCCAACCTACGGACTAAGTTTGGGGCACGAGCGGGCGGGGCAAGATGCCCCGCCTACGGTTTTTGAGGAAGTCAGTGTTTTGTCAAGATATGAATCTCGACCTACGGGTTTTCTGTATTAAATAAGCCTGTAATGATTTATTGCCATATCGTCTCTGAAGTTTTTGATAGCGTCCTACCTGCATTTGTGGTAACATCCGAGCGAGTAAAAATATATCGTGTAAGGCTTTTGCACATTTTCATAATTTATATGTGAAGGAGAATACAATGAAGACCTACCGAGTGGCGATTGTGGGGCTAGGGCGTATGGGTAGTACACTTGATCAATCGATTGCGTCGGCATCCTATGTGAGTGAACGGCTTGAAGTGGTGGCAGGGGCGGAAACGATTCCAGAGCGACAGGTGGCATTCCGAGAGAAATGGGGCGTAGAAAGGGTTTACGAAGACTATCAAGAGATGATTGAGAAGGAGCAGCCGGATATAGTGGCGGTGTGTACGACAGCGACCGGTTTGCCTAAGCCGGGCAATCGTGCACCATCGACCGCCTTTCGGGACGATGCACACGCGGATATGGCGGTTCATGCGGCGAACGCTGGTGTACCGATGCTGTTCGTGGAGAAGGCGATCTCTTGTTCTGTACAGAAGGCTGACGAAGTTCTTGAAGCCTGTCGCAAACACGGCACTGCGTTCAACACCGGTGTATTGAGACGTTTTAGCAGCCGATACAAGCGGATACGGGAGATGATTGCACAAGGGGACATCGGTGAACCGCAATCAGCGGTGGTTTATGGCGCTGCTAGCCTGATGCACGTGCACATCCACTGGATGGATACCCTTTCCTACCTGCTCGGCGATCCAGAGATTGCAGCGGTACGGGGGGATCTGCTGCCCAGAAATATAGAGGTTAAGGACAACCGACTTGAGGAAGATCCGCAGGGACTTTTTCAACTCGTTTTCGCTAACGGAATCGAGGCGTGGTCGGTGCCGGACGGGGGCAGAGAGTATGAGATAGTCGGGACGGAGGGCACCCTCCGATCGATGTGGGATGGTGCAGCGGTGACTTTCCGGAAGTTGAACGGTAGCGACGATTGGCCTCTGCAATGGGAAGGGGAGGTATTTCCAGAGGAGACTCCGGTCAGCACAGTTGTCACTTTGCTAGAGGATTTGGTAGACGCGCATGAGTCAGGACGACCGTCGATCGGTAATATTGAGGTCACTCATCCAATCACAGAGGCGTGTATCACTGTGGCGGAGAGTCATCGGCAGGGCGGTCGGTGGTTAGACTTGCCGATGCAGAACCGAGATCTGTACGTTTTTCACGTGTAAAATGTGTAATTTGTAATTATTAGGACTTACGCAGTTGAGTGGTCAAAGCCTCCGTGCCGAGAGTTTTTGACCTGTAGTTCGGCGATTCATCGCCGTAGGATACTGTCTCCAACCCTGGTCTCGGAACGGACGCCCGATGAATCGGGCAACTACAAGCTATGGACGCCTGATGAATCAGGCAACTACAAGCTATGGACGCCCGATGAATCGGGCAACTACAAGCTGAAGTGCGTAACTCCTAATCTAATGTGAACTAACCTCCCGATGCTGAGGAACGATGGATCGGAGCGACAACATGGCTTACCGTGACATCTTAGAAAAAATTCGACTTACCTTTCCTCAACCGGTATCCGATGCTATACATGATTCGTACTTCGTGCATTCGATTATGCGTGCTTTGGATCAGGTTGATGACCTGAAAACATATCTGCCGATGCTCGGTGACATCGTCCCCGGCGATTTCGAGAAAGCGAGGGAAACGACGTTACCGGAGGGCATGACCTCGGTTGAGGCGGTCACGGTTGATCTGGTGGGTTACCTCCGTGGGATGACTTTGTTCGGGCATCCCCGGACGCAACAGAACGTTGTTCCGCCACCGACAATTCCAAGTCTGATTGGGGTACTTCTCGCTTCTCTGTATAACCCGAATATCGCTTGGGATGAATATAGTCGCTTGGTGGCGTTGGCAGAAGTTGAGACTGTTGCCATGGCTTCACAACTAGTCGGCTATGACCCGGAACAGGCGAGCGGTGTGTTTACCTTTGGTGGCACCGCGACGACACTCTACGGCGTGAAACTTGGGCTTGAGAAGGCGTGCCCGGGAACGATACACAACGGCACCCCTGAAGATGCGGTCGTGTTTGTGTCAGACGCAGGCCACTACTGTGCTGCTAACGTTGTCGGTTGGCTCGGCATAGGAACGAACAATCTGGTTACGATTCCGACAACAACCGAGAACGAAATGGACCTCGTGCAACTTGAGGAGGAAACACGGACAGCGCTAGGGACCGGAAAAAAGATTGCTGCCATCATTGCGACGTTGGGCACCACCGACGCATTTGGGTTGGACGATTTAGCGCACATTACAACATTACGAGACACGCTCGTTGATGAATTCCAACTTGACTATCAACCCCACCTCCACGCAGATGCAGTGATAGGGTGGGCTTGGTCAGTTTTCAATAACTACGATTTTGAGAATAATCCTTTGGGGTTTCGTCCGCGTACCGTTCGTGCATTGGCAGGCGCGTGTCGGCGAATCCGGCATCTATCCCTAGCAGATTCGGTGGGAATTGACTTCCACAAAACCGGCTTTACGCCTTATATTTCCAGCCTCGTCCTCTTTAAGAATCAAGCAGATCTGGAACTGGTGAAACGTCATCCGGCGCAGATGCCGTATCTCTATCAGTTTGGGGAACATCGCCCCGGAATGTATACGCTTGAAACCTCCAGAGCCGGGACAGGTCCCCTCGCTGCCCTCGCCAATTTTCGGTTATTCGGAGAACAGGGGTTACAAGTCATCCTCGGACACATCGTTGAAATGACACAACTCCTGCGGGAACATCTCGAAGGACACGAAGGCACAACCGTGCTGAACCGAGAAAATTTCGGAACCGTCACGCTCTTCCGCGTCTATCCGGTTGGTGTTGATACCTTCTCAATCAAGCGGCAGGAATTTGAGGATGCTGCCTATCGCGATAGCTTGCTCAAACATAACGACTACAACCGAGAAATCTCTCAATACGTACATTCAGAAGCGATGGAGGGAAGAGGCGTTGTGATTTCGGTAACAGACTGTTATCGTCGAACCCAATACGGCGAACCGATTGTTGCGTTAAAGTCATTCATCTTATCCCCGTTTGTCGATGAAGCCGATGTCGAAATGGTCGTGTCAAAGGTCTTGGAAGCTAGAGGGAAGGTGAGTGGAGGGTGTTAAAAGAAAAGGAGGAACATTGTATGAGTGAGCGTTTGGCTATTAATGGTGGCACTCCGGTGCGGACACAACCGTTTGGGCAGTCTCACGATTTTGGTGATGAAGACATCGCAGCACTCACCGAAGTCATTCGTTCAGGCAACATCGGTAAGGGGCCGCAGGTTGCCCAGTTTGAGCGTGAGTTTGCGGCAAGGCATGGCATCAAACATGCCATCTCAGTTACCTCCGGTACGGCGGCGATGCACGTCTGCATTGGTGCAATCAATCCCGATCCCGGCGACGAGATTATCGTTTCGCCTTGGACCGCTGGCGGCAGCTTCATCGGTGCGTTATTACACAACTGCGTCCCCGTATTCGCCGACATTGACGACACTTTCACCCTTGACCCAAAAGATGTCGAGGCAAAGATCACGCCACGGACGCGGGCGATTATCGCCGTGCATCTGTTTGGCAATCCTTGCAACATGGATCAACTACGGGAGATTGCACAACGTCACCAGCTTTTCTTGATCGAGGACTGTTGTCAGGCTCACTTTGCGGAATATCAAGGCAAGACTGTCGGCACGCTTGGCGATATCAACGGCTTCAGCTTTGGTGGAAAACACCTCTCGGCGGGCATGGGTGGTATCGTCTTAACCAATGATGAGGGACTCTGGGGACGCGGTGTGCTCTTCGCTGACGCTGCGCTGCCTCGCGCCAACGGACCGTATGAAGGGCTACCTTATGCGAACTACTTCTTAGCACCGAACTATAAGATTAACGACCTGATTGCGGCGGTGTTGCTGACACAACTCAAGAAGGTTGATGGCTATATTGCGAATAAGATTCGCGCTGCTCAACAGATTATCAAGGGGCTTGGCGACATCGAGGAGATTACGCCCCAGCGGGTTCGTCCGGGCGACCGCCACACCTACTGGGTCCTGGGTTTTACGATTGATACCAACCGGCTCAACTGCTCCGCCGGAGAGTTCGCCGAAGCGGTGAGTAGAGAGGGGGTCCCGCTGTCGGGACCGTACATCGGATCGGGGAAGGAGGGTCCTCTTTACCGCAACCCGTTTCTCGCTGAACCGGACTGCTACGGTCGCACGCGCTTCCCGTTCGACTATGAACGGGCCAAGCCGATAGACTACCGGCTTGTCGAATGTCCGTATGGCGAAGCCCTGATGTGTCGGGGTGTCAATCTCAGTATGCTCCCGAGCTTTACCGATGAGGATATTGCGGACATCATCGAGGCAATTCGCAAAGTTACCCTCCATTATCGCTAGAATAGGCCCTCCGGCTCCAGTCCCAAGAAGAACTGCCCCGCCGTCTCATAGTGTGCCATACGTCCCTGAATCTGTTGCGTGATAACATGTGCGTCTTGAAACCGGCGTTGAATTGGCTTGTGCTCGAAAATGGAGTCAGAACCACACACCTCATAGACAATATCGACCGCTGCTGCTGCCATGCGGATAGCGTGGGTCGAAGCCAATCGTAGTCGGATGCGTTCCTCAACCGTCAGGGCGTGAATTTGACAGGCACTCTCCCACGCTGCGGTTGCGGCTTCGATCAGAAACGCACGCGCCGATCCCCAGATTGCCTCCGCTCTGCCGATTTCGCGTTGGACGATGGGTTTATCTCGCAATAGATTTTGATCAAAACGCGGACGCTTCCCGCCTGCTAACTCAACCGCGGCATTTAGTGCGGAACGGGCAACGCCGAGTGCCGTGCACGCAAACCCCGAAGCAAACAGCAGCAACATCGGAATCACATAAAGTGGTCCTTCCTCATGCGGAGCATCTGCCATATTGAAGGTGCGCTCGCTGGGGACAAAGACATCCTCGACCTCAAAGCTAAAAGTTCCAGTCCCCCGAAGTCCGTTGACCTGCCAGACATCTACGAGGGTCACCTGTTCTTTCGGCATGATCAGCATCCGATCCTCCCTCTTGTCGGTCGAAGGATCTTTCACGGGAGCGGCGGCTGCCATCCAAGTTGCATGGCGGCAGCCGCTGCTAAAATTCCACCGACCCGTGAGACGGTATCCTCCATTGACAGGAACAGCAGAGGCATTTGTTGGGGGACCGTTTGCGACCACCGCTCGCTGGGCACCCCAAATCTCTCGCGCTAGGGGTTCAGGCATTTTCGCAGAGACAGTCGCAAAGACATTATTTTGGTTGATACACCAAGCGGTGCTACCGTCTACTTCAGCGAAGGTCTGAACGATGGAAAGATGCTCCAGATAGTCAATCTCTCCGCCGCCGAGGGAACGCGGCACTAGCAGACGGAAGAATCCGTTGTCTGCAAGTTCCGCGAAAAGTTCGTCAGGCAGTTCCCTTTCGCGATCGATCACGTCGGTGAGCGCTGCAACACGGGGCGCGAGTTCACGCGCTGCGGTAAGATAAGAAGTGGAATTGTTTTGAGCGGATGCCATTTTTCACCTTCACTTTCTGACCGCAGTCTTTACGGCCGATCTTAGGTCAGATCGGAGGGTATAGTACCACAGATTGGCGTAATCCTTCAACCCTTCTTGACAACAGACTTGCTTGATGCTACACTCATTCGGCAATGGGGATTATCGTGAATGTTGGTGGCTCATGTTAAGAAATCGTGCAACAGAAACCGAGTTTGACCTCCCTGACAAGTCCCGATAAATCGGGATTGTCTTTCCCCCTTCGCAGGGGGGTTAGAAAAAACTCGGTTTCTCATAGTGTTTTGTGCTTTCTTTTTTTATGAATGAAATTGGTTTGAGGACAATGGAGTGCTTAATTGCAAGAGACCTCCGAACGCAGGAAATATGACGGTGCAACGGCACGCGCAATACAGATTGGTCTGTTTTTGGTCCCTGTCAACGTCTATTGGGTGACACTTGTGGAGATGAAATATCGCGCGGAGGCGACCGCTCTGCCGATATTCATCTACCCCATTTTCATTCTGTTTGGCCTCGTCGTTTTCAACAACTGCCTATCGAAGGTGTGGCAGCGGATCTGTTTATCTCCTGGGGAACTGCTTACCATCTATTCCATGCTCGTGATTTCGACTTCAATCGCGTCGTATGGGATGTTACAGGATCTGTTCGCGTTCTTCCTTCACCCGTACCAATTCGCCTCGCCAGAAAATGAGTGGAAGGAACTGTTTTTCCATTATATCCCGCCTTGGTTCACCGCCAACACACCTCATGATATACTCGCTGAATTCTATGAAGGCGATTCAACGCTCTACAAAGCAAAGCACCTTAACGCTTGGGTGAGACCTATATTGGTCTGGACAGTATTCACGTTGGTGTTGCTATATATGCTTCACTGCATGAACACTCTCGTGCGTCGGCAGTGGGTGCAGACGGAACGACTGGCATTTCCAATCATCCAGCTGCCCGTAGCGATGGCGCAGTCACCACATTTCCTTCGGAACGGTTTTTTATGGCTCGGCTTCGCTATCCCCGCTGTCCTCGATCTTATGAACGGATTGCATGTCCTTTATCCCTCCGTTCCCTATCTCCACCTTAAATTGACCTCCATCAGTCAATATTTCTCCGAAAAACCGTGGAGTGCGATGGCAGGGACGCGGCTCTCCTTTTATCCGTTTATGATCGGCCTCGGATTTTTCCTGCCGCTCGATCTCTCCTTTACCTGTTGGTTCTTCTATGTGTTGCGCCGGCTAATCAGTGTTCTGGTTACATATTTGGGACTTACGCATCTCCCCGGCTTTCCGTACTTTCATGAACAAGCCGGCGGTGGTTGGTTCTGCCTATTCTTCATTGCGATATGGGCAACGCGGAAGCATTTGGCTTTTGCGTTTCGGACCGCGTTTTCCACGACCTCATCGGTCGATGCGGATGAACCGATGCGGTATCGAACGGCACTGATCGGATTGGCGGGTGGATTTCTGTTCATGGCTCTCTTCTCCGCTCAAGCTGGCATGTCAATGATCGCTATCCCAATCTTCTTTGTTCTCTATTTTGCAATTGCCATTGTGATCACCCGTCTACGGGCAGAATTTGGGGCACCGCACAGAATATCCAATAATCCTATGGATGTAATGGTGACCTGTTTTGGATCGCTGGCTTGGGGTGGGCGCAACCTAACTGTGATGAGCTTCTATCAGTGGTTTAACCGGAGCTATCGTTCGCACGCAAACCCAAATCAGTTTGAGCCGCTCAAGATGGCGGAGGTCGCTAATATCAACAGCCGTCGATTGGTTTGGGCGATGATGCTTGGGTCTGCTGTCGCACTTATTGTGGGGATGTGGACAAATCTAGACATGATGTACCGCGACGGGGCAGTTGCACGGGTGTCGTTTTTCAAGATCTGGGTCGCCAATACAGCGTTCCGGCGGTTGGAAACATGGCTATATCATCCGATGCCTGTTGATTCGCTGCGTATGACGTTTATGGGCGGTGGGATGGTGTTGACCTTGATTCTGTTCGTCTTGCGAATGCGTTTCTTTTGGTGGCCTCTTCACCCCGCTGGCTATCCGCTCGCTGTTAGCTCTTCGATTGATTACTTCTGGTTCACCTTTTTCATTAGCTGGGGGTTAAAAGCGGTTATCCTGAAGTATGGCAAAGTTAGGGGGTATCAACGCGCCATCCCGTTTTTCTTCGGCTTGATTTTGGGGGATTTCATTACGGGTGGGCTCTGGATGGTCTACGGTGTTTTGACACAGCAGCAGGTCTATATGATCTATTTGAATGGGGGGACGTGGTATTGAAAAAACGCGAGCTGCTACCTCATGGAACGTGAAACGTGAAAATTATTTGTTCATTAGTTCATTGAACTGCGCTCCGTAGACATATTGTCCCGTTAGGGTTTCGGGCAGTAACTTGAGTTAAACTAGACCGGCTCGGTTAAAAATCATGCAACAGAAACCGAGTTTTGCCGAAAAAACTCGGTTTCTCTTCGCATTTTACGCTTTCTTTTGACATGAGCGAAATACAAAATTGAACTGATAAGGAAAGAAGGTGTTTTTATGGTATCACACATCTCGAACACTCGACCTGATCCGGATCCGATACTTGTTGATATCGCTGCGTATGTCGCACGGGAGGTTATTGACAGCGATCTCGCTTATGAGACCGCGCGGCACTGCTTGATGGACTCACTCGGTTGTGCGTTGTTAGCACTGCGCTATCCCGAATGTACGAAACATTTGGGACCAACTGTTCCCGGTACATATATCCCACATGGTGCTCGTGTTCCGGGGACGCAATTTGAATTAGATCCGGTACAGGCAGCCTATAACATCGGTTGTCTGATTCGCTGGCTTGACTACAATGACACATGGCTTGCGGCAGAGTGGGGGCATCCGTCCGATAATCTAGGCGGTCTCCTTGCGGTCGCAGATCATTTGAGTCGCCGGAATATAGCAGAGGGCAGTTCGCCACTTTTGATGCGCGATCTTCTCACCGCGATGATCAAAGCGCACGAAATTCAGGGTGTCCTTGCGCTGGAGAACAGCTTGAACCGTGTTGGGTTGGACCACGTACATTTTGTGAAAGTTGCATCAACTGCGGTAGTAACGGGGATGCTGGGGGGCAGAGAGGCAGAGATTATCAACGCCGTTTCCAATGCCTTCGCCGACGGGGGCAGTCTACGGATCTATCGACAAGCACCGAACACCGGTTCACGGAAATCGTGGGCGGCGGGCGATGCGACAAGTCGTGCGGTATGGCTGGCGTTGATGGCGATGAAGGGAGAAATGGGCTATCCGTCTGTACTCTCCGCTGATGGGTGGGGGTTTTACAACGTACAGTTCAAAGGAAAACCATTCGTCTGCCGGCAGCCCTATGGCACTTACGTGATGGAGAACGTTCTGTTCAAGATTGCGTTCCCAGCGGAGTTTCACGCCCAGACAGCGGTGGAATGCGCCTTCAAGTTGCATGAGAATGTAAGAGAGCGTTTGGACGAGATTGAAGAGATTACAATCGCAACACATGAGTCTGCGATTCGCATTATTTCAAAAACGGGACCGCTGCACAACCCCGCCGATCGCGATCACTGCCTTCAATACATGGCAGCGATTGGACTGATCTACGGCAGACTCACCGCCGATCATTATGAAGATGAGGTTGCGGTTGATCCGCGCATTGACATCTTGCGTGAAAAGATGACTGTCGTCGAAAATCCGCAGTATAGCAAAGATTATCTCGATCCGGATAAACGCTCAATCGCCAATGCGCTTCAAATCCGTTTCAAGGATGGTTCAGTGACTGAAAAGGTTGAGGTCGAGTATCCGATTGGGCATCGTCGTCGTCGTGCGGAAGGGATTCCGTTGTTGGAGGAAAAGTTCGTCAATAACCTAGCAACCCGTTTTCCGGCGAAACAGGTGAAGGCAATAACGGAACTATGCTTGAATAGGGAGCAACTGGAAGCCATGCCGGTGAGTGAATTCATGGGGATGTTTGTCATCTAACTGCCCTAATCAGGTGGAAGCGAGGAAGCGGGTATGTGGGGGAGCGAGTGTGTGAGAAAGGCGAATTTAACGAAACCGCACGAAGAAAGTTGTCGTTTGTTAAGCACGATATACCACAAGATGTTGGGTTGCTGAACCCAATGGCACACAAGAAACTTACCCCAAAAACGCTGAAACCCGCATTACCACTGTCTTTTTTGCTTGACATGCTAATGTGTGTGTAGTATAATTGGCGCAGTTTTGTAGTATAGTTTTTAAGTTTTTTCATTCATTTAGGAGGATAATATGGCTGACGTTACTAAGCAGGACGTTGCTGACGCCGTTGCTGACGCGACAGGATTGAGCAAAGCAGGGGCAAATAAAGCCGTTGACGCCGTTATTGATTGTATCAAAGGCTCTTTAGCCAGCGGCAAATCTGTTGGGATCATCGGCTTTGGTACTTTTGAAGTCAGGAAGAGAGCCGCCCGTGAAGGTCGAAATCCCCAAACGGGAGACACAATCCAAATCGCAGAGAAGAACGTTCCCGCCTTCAAAGCTGGCAAAGGGCTCAGAGACGCTGTTTAATTAAGTAATCATAATGATCGCTATGGCTCTCTTGAAGCATGTTCGGAAAGTTGGATGAATCTGTTTTAAGTATGCCATGGCGGTCGCTCTCCCCTTCCGTTTCCCTTCCAATGACACCTCCCTCCAATTCTATATTCCAAGCGAACCCTCCCAAAAACGCTGGATCTCCCTCATTTTATTTTTTTAATTGCAATACCCCAATTTGTGCATTCTTTTGTCGATTCAAAAAGCAGTCCTTGACGCAGTGTTGTAAAATAGGCTACACTTATAGACAGATGTCGAGTGTATATTGTAGAATAGGGCAACCCCTCAGATGGAGTGCCGCTGCGTGGGACTCGCTTAGAATCCAGTTGTAACAAATTAGCAATCTATGGAGAACGAACAGTTGAATGACACCAATTCCGTTGATGTGCCAGATGCAGATTTAGAAGCTGCAGAATTTCTGAAAAACGCGCGAGAATCAATTTTGAATGAACTTAAGAAACGAATCGTTGGTCAACAAGCGGTTATCGATGAATTGTTGATTGCGCTTTTTTCACAAGGACACTGTTTACTTGTGGGAGTGCCCGGGCTGGCAAAGACGCTGCTTATCAATAGTCTGGCTCAAATTTTAGATCTTGACTTTAGTCGCATCCAATTCACGCCGGATCTGATGCCTGCGGACATCATTGGCACCGATATCATTCAGGATGATGTGGACACCGGCAGACGGTTCTTTCGGTTCATTAAGGGACCTGTTTTCGCCAATATCGTGCTAGCGGACGAGATTAATCGCACCCCCCCCAAGACGCAAGCGGCACTGTTGCAAGCGATGCAGGAGTACAAAGTCTCCGCGGGTGGCACAACCTATGAACTCGATCGTCCCTTTTTTGTGTTAGCGACGCAGAATCCGATTGAGCAGGAGGGCACCTATCCGCTGCCTGAAGCGCAACTGGATCGATTCATGTTCAACATCTATCTTGACTATCCCGATCCTGCCGATGAGAAACAGGTCGTTATGACGACGACCTCCGCGTATGAACCGCAGCTAGATGCCGTCATCACAAGCGAAGAGATCCTGCGGTTGCAGCAGGTTGTCCGGAAGGTTCCGATTGCGGAATCAATCGTTGATTACGCGGTTGCATTGAGTCACCATTCTCGTCCAAACGCGCCAGACGCACCAGATTTTATCAAGGATTGGGTTAATTGGGGTGCAGGTCCCAGAGCATCGCAATATCTTGTGCTTGGAGCGAAAGCGCGAGCGATTACGCATGGTCGCTATCACGTCTCTTACGACGATATACGCGCCGTTGCGAAACCGGTGCTGCGACACCGCATTCTCACGAACTTCAACGCTGAAGCTGATGGGATATCAAGCCTTGATATCATTGATCGATTGCTAGAATTGGTGCAGCCTTCCGAAACTTAGGCAGAAGTATAGACAGGAAAACGAGAAGGCGGGAAAACCAGAAAACGGGAGGAAGTGAGAGTGAGGAAGCGAGTCCTCATACACTCGCTCTCTCGCCCGATCATTTTCTCGTCTTATACAAACGCACTGCTACTTTCCGAGTTGCGGATTGTAACCGTCAACTCATTAAACCTGAATATTGGAGGAAACTTATATGCGACGTAACAAACTACGAGAACTGTTGAATGAGGGAAAACCGACGCTCGGCACTCATATCCATAGTACTTGGCCCTCCGTTGTCGAAGCGATTGGGCATACAGGGTTGTATGATTATGTTGAATTTGTGGCAGAATATGGTCCCTTCGATCTGCACGATCTTGATAACTTGGGTCGGGCGGCGGATTTATATGGTATGTCTAGCATGATCAAGGTTGACCAAGAGCCGCGCGGCTTTATCGCGCAGCGTGCAATCGGCTCCGGCTTTCAGAGCGTGCTGTTTGCCGACTGCCATACAGTAGAAGATGTCAAGGAGTGTGTACGCATCTCACGCCCGGACACACCTGAAGACAGCGGTTCCTATGGTGTCGCAACTCGCCGTTTTGCATACATGGGATACGGAGGCTCCCAAACATATGTTGAGGCAATTAGGGATGTCGTCGTCGTGATTATGATTGAGAAGGCGGGCACTGTCGATAACCTAGAGGAAGTCCTTTCGATTGACGGGGTCGACATGATCCAGTGGGGCGGATCCGACTACTCGATGAATATCGGCAAAGCCGGTGAACGGGGCTCTCCTGAAATCCAAGCTGCCGAGCGCAAAGTGTTTGAAACTGCCATAAAGATGGGTGTACCACCGCGTGCCGAGGTCAATACGGTGGATGGGGCGAAAGCCTACCTTGATATGGGGGTACGCCATTTCTGCATTGGCACCGATATTTCAATCCTTTTCGATTGGTGGAAGACACACGGTGACGATTTTAGGAAAGCACTTGAAACGTGATGCGTAATGAGTAAGTGTGAGAGCGAGGGAACGGGGAGGCGAGTCTGTGAGAAAAAATCCTCGCTTCCTCGTCGGCTTGTTTCCTATCTGTTTGTCAGGTTTCACGCTTCATTCATTTATGGTAGATTTTAGTATTAATTGGGCACTATGAACGAGTCCCGATAGATCGGGATTGGCAGGGTTACGGCACACTGGGCCCGCCTCCGCTGTAAAGGGCAATCTGCCATAAGTAGCGCGAACTGTTAGTTTGCGGCTTGAGATCATCCCGATAAAATCGGGATGGTACAAAAGACTATCTACTGTTAATGTCTACTTATTTTTAGAATCCACTATAGAAGGAGGCGTGGCTAGTGCCATGGAGACGGTGTGAAACGCACGGCTGAAGTTGTCCGCGAAACGCGGGAGACGCAAATTACGCTTAAACTCAATATTGATGGTTCAGGGGAGTCCAATATCATTACCGGTGTTGGGTTTCTGGACCACCTACTTGAACTCTTTGCCAAACACGGATTCTTTGATCTCGAAGTGAATGCTACCGGCGACCTTCACGTTGATGCACACCACACCGTCGAAGATGTGGGCATCTGTTTAGGAGAGGCTTTCGTGAGCGCAGTCGGAGACAAAGCCGGAATGCGTCGATTTGGCAATTTCACCGTTCCGATGTATGAGGCACTTGCACAGGTTGATCTGGATCTCTGCGGTCGCTCCTACCTTCATTACCAAACACCCCTCAATCATGGACAGGTAGGCACCTTCGACGTGGAACTTGCTGAGGAATTTTTCCACGGGTTTGTCAACCATAGCGGAACGACGTTGCACATCAATGTCCCTTACGGAACCAATCGTCACCATATCATCGAAGCGATTTTCAAGGGAGTTGCAAAAGCACTTGATATTTCCACCAGTGTTGATGATCGTATCAGCGGTGTGCTTTCAACTAAAGGCACGTTATCATAAATTCCTTTAGGGGTAAAACCCCAAGGTTTACCTTTGGGATACACCCATGCTTTAGCGCATTTTTTGTTTGATGTTCCTGAACAAATATAGTATACTTTCTACAGTTACCGGCACCGGGAAGCAGGATATAGACGCTGGCATAGGGGCAGGGCGTTGTCCCTTGCGAGAGACGCATTAAGACACCCGACGGGGTGCAGCGTTGTTGATCGCACAATTAGAAAGCGTCCCGATAAGATCGGGACAAATGCTTCAGCTTTTGGAGTACGTCAAAAAAAACAGTGAGTAACGAGTAATACGTAAGGGGTTATCTGTTTAACGACGTTCTCCTTGAAGGGGACCGTTATTTGACCATGCGCTCTTACGGATTATTTACTATCCATTTTTTGTTGCATTGTACCCACCAGCTGCACAGAAGCATTAACCAATCTCTTCAACCAAAGGATTTTGGTTCATGTAAAAAGAAAGTGCAAAGCACGAAGAGAAACCGAGTTTTACCGAAAAAACTCGGTTTCTCTGCACTCAATCTTAACATAAGCGAGGATTTTTTTGTAAACTAGTCCTCTCTCTCCTGCGTTTATCTCCAAATCTGGGTAAGCCATCGTGAAAGATACTTGCCGTGTATTTAAATTCCTTATGGAATCGGCAGCTATCTTTCGGTGATCTGCCAAATTAGTGAACGGTTTATCCGATTCCAGATCCGATGGAGATACGCATTGACTTTGATCAGCACACAAATTTCCCGCCTGTCTTCCTTCTTCATCGTCGCCCTCATTTTTGCCACGTTACATCCTCCCGCTGCTCAAGCCGAACCTGTTCTCAAAGATGTATCGCTGACCGAATACTACATGAAACGCCGCGCTCTAGCACTCGATACAGAAGAAACCCTCCCTCCAACCCAGCTCGCCGAAGAATCGAAAACACAAGATTTTTGGGCGGCTCCAGCAGATCCGGATAAAGACCCGTGGAAACCCCAGCCGCTCCCGGCAGCCGAAGAAACAGAAGAGCAGGACCTCCGCCTAGAGATGTTGGCACCGTACTACGAGTCGTTGCGCCGGTGGAAGAATCCACCTTTCCTCCTTGATCTCCGCGACCTTGATGACTTCCGCGAGGGACAACGGGAAGAGAAGGAGAAGGGGATTGCGCTGCCCCTCCAGTCGAACCTCCAGATCACGGGTCATAAGTCGGTAACAGTTGAACTCCACCAAACGCACTATTTTGGCGAAGGCGATATCAACCGTTATGGCGGTAGTTATGGAGGGGGTGGTTTTGGCTCCGGCCTGGATCTTGGGTTGACCTCCTCCTATACCTACGATAGCTTTGGTAGCGGTTTCGGTGGCGGGTATGGTGGTGGATATGGCGGCGGTTTCGGAGGTGGATATGGCGGGTATGGTGGTGGATATGGCGGCGGCTACGACAGCGGTTTTGGGAGCGGTCGTTACGGCGTGCCTCGCGATACGGGGATAAATATTCGGCAAACCCTCGAAGTCGGCTTGCATGGGCGGGTTGGAGAACATACCCATGTTGAGGTAGACTATAGCGACTCCGGTGGCGGATATGGTGGCGGGTATGGCGGTGGCTATAGCAGTGGTTACGGCGGTGGATACGGCGGTGCAAAGGAGCAGAAAATCCGCGTTTGGTATGAAGGGTCAGAAACGAGTATCCTCAAAACCCTCTCTTTTGGCGATCTAACCCTTAACCTACCCAATACCCGTTTTTTGAACGTGAATCGCAATCTATTTGGACTTGAGGCGGTTGCCCAACTTGGTGGGGCAAAGTTGACGGCATTTGGCTCCCGCAGCAAAGGTATCACTGATATACGCCGTTTCCGTGGGGAATCACGCCGCGCAGGCGGTGGCAGAGGTCTCCCAATTCCTGATGCGAATTATGTTAAAGAACGCTTTTACCTTATTCAACTCGGCGAAGATGAGCTTCTCCACGATTCCTACCGCCCAATTAAGCGTGGCAGCGAGGAAATCTATATCGACGATAACGTTGCCAGCAACAATCAGGGCGGCGTACGGACGGGGCGTGGCTACTTCAATCTCCAGCAAGCTGGTCGGGACTACAATATCAATTATGAAACTGGCGAAATCGAGTTCTTAACGCCGATTTCTGCCAGCTACGAAATTGTTGTTGCTTATGAATATCTCGGCGAGGGCGGTGGTATGGTTGGGAATCCGGGGAATGTCTTTGAGGATGAGAACGGCGATGGTACAGTCGATGAAGAAGGAGAAGAAATCGGCTATGTCACCCTCAAAGAGAAAAGCCTGCGAGGCACAGAATCGCGGCGCGTGTATAGTCTTGGCAACCGGAATATTAGTCCACGGGATTATCGAATCGCCATTGTGCGTCAGGGGAGTGGCGAATCGTTCGATACAGGGAGCGAAGAAATTCCGTATATCCAAATTTTTGGGCTCGATCAAAATGAAGATGGTATTGTTGATCCGGAGTTTATCGACTTTGACCGAGGCATCTTGACGTTTCCTGATTTGCGTCCCTTTGTTATTGATGATCCCCAAAGTCCTTACTACCAATTTCGTGAACAGTTAAGCAACGAAGCCATCTACCACGAAAATCCACGGACGACCGATGCGGCTTACACGATCATCGTAGATTATTCTTTTCAATCGGAGACGTATAACGTTGGGCTGTTTGTTATCCCAAACAGTGAGAAGGTGAGACTCAATGGGCAACTGCTGCAGCGCGATGTTGATTATACAATGATCTACGAAGTAGGAAGCCTTCGTTTTTTTACTGAACTTGACGAGTTCGATGAAATCGTAGTGGAATTTGAGAGAACTCCATTCGGTGGATCGCTGCAACAAACGGTTGCCGGACTATGGCTAGAATATTCCTATATTCCCAAACCGAAGACAGAGCAGAAAGAGCAGAAGTTCGATCGGTTTGAACGGCTTATCGGTAGGATTGATGGTCCGGAAATAGGCGATCGGTCTGACATTGAAGACAGCCCCTTCGGCCGAAGATCCCCCGGTGGATTTGGTGGCAGTCAATTTGGTGGCGGTAGGTCCCGTGGTTTTGGCGGTGGATTTGGCGGCGGTTTTGGTGGATACTCAAGCTTGGGCGGTCGATCTAGGCGAGGGTTGCGCGCCGGTGGTAGCAGCTATTTTAATCCTACATTCCAGAAAGGATTCAGCTTTGCAACAGGCTATATTCTGAACACCGGACAAAAGCCGTCTCGTATCCCTGATGTCAATGGTGCGCCGAGCCGATTGCAGGCTGTCAATTTCAACACCAGCTTTGGCAGGGATTTCAATTTAGCATGGCTGTTGAACCCGCTACCATTTGTCGCAATCCGTAATTTTCCGTTGTCAATAAATTTCAGTGGGGAAACAGCCTTCTCCCACAATAACCCAAACAGTGTCGGACTTGCCCTGATTGATAGTATGGAAGGAGCGCGGGAGGCATCAAATACTCCTACGTTCAAACATCATTGGCGTGTGAGCAGCCTACCTATCGCAGAAGGGGTGACCTTAGATAATCGCGCCCTTTTTCGGGTGCTCGCACGGGATCGCAACGAATCCCAAGCTGTTGGTAACTATATGCGCAATCGTGAGGTGCCAGCATCGGTGATTAATCCGCTGGCAAACTCAACGGAAGAACGCCTCATCATGGAGGTTGGTTACGATCTGACAGATGTCATCGAAGAGTGGGGTGGCTTTTCGTACGGTTTGTCTGCGTCCGGGGAGGATTTCTCGGAACGCCAATTCCTCGAAATTTGGTTTCGCGTGCGTGGTGACTCGGATGTGACGTTGCATATCGATCTGGGTGTCGTCAGCGAAGACAGCGACTTGGATAACCGCCTTGACACCGAAGATCTGCCGCCGGAGCTAGAAGATATTAACGGGGATGGAAAAGTCGATGCGTTAGACCTTGATTTGGAAAACCTGCCTGCTTCCCACAAATTTCGTGCAAATGGCTCGTTGGACACAGGTGAGGATGTCGGGTGGGAGTATAGTGCTGGGTTCCAGCCGACGAAAGTTGGTCCCAACAACACGGTTTTGGATACGGAAGACCTTAATGGAGATGGTGTTCTAGACACTATCGATGCCTACCTTGAGATCAAAATTCCACTCAATGATATCCCTGAAGAGTGGCTAAAACGGCAACATGCAAACGGCTGGACATTTCTAAGCATCCCCCTTAGTGCAGCCACAACAGAAGGCAATCGTCTACCGAACCTTGGTTTTATTCAACATCTGCGTTTTTGGTTACAGAAGAACAGATCCGGCACTGTCACAGGCAAATTTGAATGGGCATCAATTGAGGTAGTCGGGGTGCAGTGGGAGCGCGGTGTAGTGACACGAAATGACACAATTACTAATGATGCAGCCGAACGGTTTACCGTTGGGACCAAAGACAACTTTAATTTCAGCGATTATCAGGCTGCTTATGACCGGATTAAGGAGGAAGACGATTTCAAAAAGTTACACCCTTTTACGGAATCGACATACGGCTACCAACAACGACAGCAGCGCGAGCAAACACTGACGTTGAATTATGTACTTCTGCCGGAATCCTTCGGCGTGACTTCGCGGGTATTGCGCGGTCTGCAACATGGCGAGGGACAAGACTTTTCAAAGCATGATACACTCAGATTGTGGATTTACGGCGACAGAAGCGAGACGACATTTGTGTTGCGCCTTGCGCCGAGTATCCGTACCGGATTTCGGTCTACCTATCGTTCTGCGGGTCCCTTTGAGGATCCGCAAGACCAAGAAGAAGATATCAATGTCTTTGAAAATTTGAGGGATTTTTACGAATACACGCGCGTCATTGATTTTGATGGCTGGAAACTGATTGAAATTGAGTTGCGCGATCTAAAGCGAAATGAATATCCTGATGCGAACCCACTAACCGATCTAGGCGGCGTTATACCGCAGACAGGTCAAATTAGTCAACTGGATCCAACGACCTCGACGGACCCATCAACTGAGCCAGAGATAGATGCCGACGCACCGGATGGACATCCAGATGGTTTCGTTGTGCGGGGCACAAACAGTTCCCAACTTTCGATAAAGAATGTTGGAGGCATCTTAATTGGCCTTCGCAATGACACTGCACGGGAGATTGGTGGGGAATTGTGGGTCAACGAAATTCATCTAAGCAATCCGCTGGTCCGTTCAGGTTGGGCCCGGCGCGCCAACATGAACGTCAAACTCGGCGATCTGTTCAAGGTAGACGGTGGATATGCAAGGCAAGACAAAGACTTCGAGAATTCTGCTGGCGATACAGGGCGCCAACGTCGCCACGATCTGGGATATAGCACGACTAGCAATGATTTCAATATCAATACTGAACTCACCCTCTTTTCTTGGCTTCCCGTTCGGTACTCTGTGCGAGAGGATGAATCTGAGACAGAGAGCCGGCGCGGATCTTTTAGCTCCTTCCAAAGTGGCAAGAGCAAAACAAAGAATCGGGATTTTTCGGCGAGTTTGAATTTGCGTCCACTTCCAGTGTTGGGGTTCGCGCTCAATCGCCAAGATTTCTGGAATGAACGCCAAGGCACGGAACTCAGCGATCTCTATACCGGCTCTTTCCAGTTCGATCTCGGCTCATTTTTTGGGCTGGATGTTCAGTATCATCACGAAGACGTTGAAACGGATTCGTCAACGGCGACAGATACCTCTAGCGGCAGCAGTTCTTCCTTTGGGAGCTACTATGGGCGCAGCCGGGATGAAAAGGTGGATAGTGGCAGTATTTCGATCGATATCAGCCCGTTTGAGAGTTTTAGCCTGAATCCGCAGTACGAAGTCCGTCGCACCCTAGAGAAACAGGATCCCAGTGCTCAAGGCGGACGTGGTTTCGGCAGTCTCGCGCAATCAACAGTCACAACGATGGAGGAGACAGAAGAACCGGCAGCAGTTCCTATATTCACCATTGCGGAACGCGAACATCGGCTTGCTCTGAATCCGCGTTTGAATCGGGATTTGCTAGGTATCCGTCCAACGATTAATAACCGAGTTAGTCTGAACGAGAACTGGTTCGGCGATCGAAAAGATGCCCGGATCAGCGCGAATGTGAGCTTAGGCCTCAATGTCCGTCCACGGGCGTGGTTCGGTTGGTTGTTCCGAGAACCGGAACCTGAAACGCCTCCCGAAGAAGCGGGGGAACAGGGGGCAGCAGAGGAAGGAGAGGGGGAAAACAGGGAACAGGGTGGTCCACCATCTAAACCGCCCTCAGAATTTGACAGCTTTGAGGAAGAGACTCACCTTGAGGAGAAGCGTCAACGAGAACTTGACCGGCTTGAACGGATGGGCATTGATTCTGAAACAATTCAAGATGCAGAGGATCAACGCGGGGACTGGATTCGTCGTGATAAGGCAGAATTGGCACGGAAACTGAAAGAGCGAGAGAGTAAGCCAGAAGAAAAGAAAGCAGGCATTATTCAACGAAGTATCGAAAGCCTTGGGTTGAACGCGAATGTTAGTCTCAATAACCAAGATTCTCTGCGGGGATTGGAGCCGGGTATGCGGATTGCGGATATTTTACAACTTCCAGATGAGGCAGAGGAACGCACCCAGTCGCGCCAAGGGACGCGCTACAGTTTTCGGACATCGGTTGATCCGTGGAGTTGGGCATCACTCGGGGGCAACATTGACCTCAGCAACAACTTTACCAAGTCTTCGAGTACATCCTCCCGATCCGAGTCCCTCCGTTACGAAGGGGATGTTAAGATTTTCAACTCAAAAAACACATCAAGCCTTCAGTTAAGATACGGTTATACGCTACGGGATCAGAGCAATATCAGTACCCAGATTGGTCAGAGTACCGCCCATGAACCCTCAGTGAGTTGGAGTCATACATGGGGAGAGACGACAAGAACCGCATTTGGTATCCGCCTCACGCAACGCGACGGGGAACGAAGCGGGATTGATACAACTTCGTTTATTGTTACCCCGAACGTTAGCATCGATTACCGGGTGCGGATAGAAGGCGGCATTCGGCTTCCCTTTATCGGCAAGGTTCCCCTTGAGCACGACTTAGATCTCAGTAACACCCTTTCAACGGTTATCCGTCGCGAACGGTTCGGGGCGAATCGGGAAGAACGGTCTGAGCGATACGAAACGTCTCTGCGGGTTGGATATAGGTTGAGCGAACGGCTCACTGCTGATCTGAATCTTGGCTTGAGCTACAATAACGATCGCGTTGAAGAGGGACGGGATTTTATTTCTGTGGCAAGTGCGTTGACGGTTCGCGGCGAGTTTGAGTAATCGTAAGGGACTGATTCGGTTTCACGTCAACAAGCTGATCGGTGTCCCCACTGTCCCACTGGACTGTAATTGCATCAATTTGGGGGTCATCTCCAACTCCGAAGATAGCGGTGAGTTCGCTCTGCGAACAGTAGCTTGCTCCACTTTTCAGCGTGTGCCTCTGTGTACCGGATTTGGACTGTACGGTAATCTTCGCGCCGATTCCATTCCGATTGCTTTTGGTCCCGATCAGTTTCAGCTTAATCCAATTGTTTCGATTCTCACCATCGTTACGGTATAGACGGGCTGCTGCATTGGAGGTATTGACCAGTACATCCCAATCGCCATCATTATCAATGTCCCCATACGCCGCACCGCGCCCGACGATCGGCTGTTGGAGATCTGAACCGACTTTTGGCGCAACATCTTCAAACTGACCGTTACCGATGTTGTGGAACAGATGGGGCGGTTGTGCATAGGTCACTCCGCTCTGCACGGCGTTGATATCGTTTTCAATGTGACCGTTGGCTGCGAAAATATCGAGTTTTCCGTCCAGATCGAAATCGAAAAAGAAACAGCCAAATGTCAACGTTAGCAAGCTGGCATATCCGATGTTGGCAATAGGGGCATCGTCGATAAAAAACTCCCCTTCGTTATGATAAAGATTCATCATCTCATTAGAGAAATTGCCGATGACAAGACTTTCCCGACCGTTGCCATCATAGTCCCCGGCATCAATCCCCATTGCTCCCCTCGCAACCCCCCTTTCATCGTAAGCGATGCCGGCGAGCATCCCTCTTTCGATAAAGGTCCCGTCCCCGTTGTTCTGATAGAGCTTATTCGGTTGTGTGTCATTCGCCTCGATGATGTCGGGGAAGCCATCGTTGTTGTAGTCAAATATGCAGACACCGAGCGATTTACTGGTTGGGTCTTCGATCAGGGCAATTCGCGAGACATCGGTGAATGTCCCATCGCCACGATTCCTGAATAGTTTGCTCGCTTGACCCGGATACGATCTGGGCCCGCAGTACGATTGATTCACACCATCTAAGGTGCAGAAAAGGTTGGTTTCAGGGGTCCATTCCACGTAATTGGCGACAAAGAGATCAAGATTACTATCTTTATCGTAATCTAGCCAAGCGCAGCTTGTTCCTAAACCGGGGTTGTCGATTCCGGCAGATTCGGTTGCATCAATAAAGGTTCCATCTCCCTGATTCTGGAATAACCGATCAGCCCCTAAGCAGCTTATATACAGATCTTCGTCGCCATCGTTATCGTAGTCAGCGACAGCGACACCGAGTCCGTACAATTCGATGGCAAGTCCGGCAGTTTCTGTGACATCTGCGAACGTTCCGTCTTGGTTGTTCCGATAGAGCCCCATCGTTTGCCGCCTTCCGGTTGGATGCCCTCGCCAATCTTTACCGTTCACTAACAGAATATCCTGCCAGCCGTCGTTATCGTAGTCAATGAATGCACAGCCCGAAGCGATCTCTTCGGGAAGGTATTTTTCGCCAAACGCACCGGTGTTGTGGACAAAATCGATTCTTGCTTCGCTTGTAATATCGACGAATTGCGGGAGTGTTTCTGCGGCGATTGGGCTTTGCAGCCAGATCAGAGATATGAGGCTGAAAATCCATTTTGTTAGTGATGTGGTTTTCATTATTGGCTCAAAAAAAATAAAGTGCAATACGATAAGCGCGTGATGCGTGATGCGTGATAACGTGATGAATAAGCTAGGGCGTGCTGATATTTTGCTGTTGCTAATGCCGATCCAATCGGCATCCACGATACCGTAAGCATCGTTCCGCAGCAACGGTATCGGGATCGGCAAACGTTGTAATCATCGGGCAATCTGACATAAGTAGTGTCCCGACCTGTCGGGATTAGTTTGCGGCAGGGGATCACAATCTAACAGATCGTGGTACAAAAGGAGCCGTCCCGATGAAAAACGGAGTTGGGTTTCACGGCTCCCGTTCAACCCAACCTACGTTCTTATCCCATAAAAATTGCTTGTATCAAGTGCCCACTTTAACTTTTGTATTATGTGTCATTGCTGCCTCAACGGCTAGACAGGTTTCAACCGTTGCAATCCCTTCGGACAACGGACAAGCCAGAGGTGTATCTTGCAAAATACTATCGACAAAGTTCTCCATCTCGTATGCCCATTCAGGGGAGCCACGACCGTGTAGCGGCGTGGTCGTCAATTGCTCTGGATTCCATTCGGCTGATTTGTGGAGATAGCCGTGCAGTACTTCTTCCTCCCACCAACAGATGATTGTCCCGCCGTGCCCGTAGACGGAAAGCGACATAATATATGGGCGCACCACTGATGCGCTGGTAAACACTTTGCCCATCGCGCCATTTTTGAATTTTAGGATTGCGAGTCGCGCATGTTCCGTATAATCGCCGGATACCTCCTCAATGTCGCCGGCAACCCAGCGCAACAGGTCTACTGAGTGATAGGCGATGCCCAATCGCATCTGCGCCCGTGGGCTACGTCCCCATGTCAGGCGGCTCGGATATTCATCTGGATCTGCTTTATGTGCGTAATTGGACGAAAGGTAGAACAGATCGCCGACCCCTCCGCCGGAAACAATCTCTTTCGCATGGGCAAAGGTGGGCCAAGATCGGCAGATATGCCCTGTGGCAGCTTTCTGGTTCGGATATTCAAACATAGCGATGCGAAGTGCCCGGCACTCCTCAATGGTGAGGCACGCAGGCGTTTCACCAAGGACGTGCTTCCCTGCACCCAAGCACGCGAGCAGTTGTTCTGCGTGAAGGTAGTGGGGTGTGCACAGATTGAATGCGTCGATTTCGTCATCCTTCAAGGCTTCGTCGAATGAACGGTAGATTTTCGGAACGCCCCACGTCTCTGCTTTTGCCTTTGAGGTGTCAGAATGTGCTACCACAGCGGCAACCGTTGCTTTTTCAGGGATTGCCTTGTAGCCGTTAAAATGGTTCGTACCTGTCCAGCCTGTGCCGACTATACAGACGTTGACTTTGTCCATCGTTTAGATCTCCTTAGTTCTGGTAAACCCTTCTGCACGCAAGTGATTTGTTACGCAACTCTTTTTATCGATAAAAAATTGCCCCTCACTTTGGAGGTTCTGTGATATAATACCGGTAGATGTAGTTCCAGTCGGCTTACGCCATCAATCGGCATTAAGATTAGTGGAAAAGTTAATGTGTGTCAAGCGTAAAAACCCCATTTCGAGGAGGTATTAAAAACTATGTCCAAACTCGTTGACCCTGTTATCGCGGATCCGGACGATATTGAAGCGCAGATTGATTGCTTCAAAACTCACGGTTATGTTATTCTCCCAGATCTACTTTCGCCCGATGAAGTCAATACGCTTAACGATGCCATCGACCGAGATCGGGAGGCAAACCCTTTTATGTGGTTTTCTGGAACAGCACCCGATTATAACTGCAATCTCCTGTTGACAGAGCCTGCTTTTGAGATGACCATCCGCCATGAAAGGCTACTCTCGCTTATCGGAGAATTGATGGGTGGTCCCATCTGCTTTGAGGAGCTCGCGGTGCGCCACCGTGATGGGGAGGAGGAAGCACATGATACGGGGTGGCACAGGGACCGTGGCTATTGGCCCGAACACCCCCTGAACCTCGATTATCCACAGGTCATTTATTACCTGAACGATGTGAATGAAACTACCCACTGTTTCTCTATCAGCCCGGAGCCTGCCGGTGGGGAGATCCTTGACGACAAAGAGGCACATCTTGAACGTGGTGGTATCCTCCATTTCTATGGCAGCGCGGGTTCGGCGATCCTTTTCAACTGTGCCACTTTGCACGGTGTTACATTACGGAAGACTGATCAGGTGCGCCGCACAATTCAGGTCTATTACGGGCATCCTAACCGTCGTTCCTTGAGCGAAGTGACGATGATGCCTCCAAGCTTGTGGCGAGATCACTCAGATCCAGAGGTTCGTCGTTTCTACAGCAAGTTCAATCGGTATACGCGAGTTATGATGGACGGTCTTAGTATGCACGATGATAGGGAACACTCACTTCCACAACTGTAGGTGAAAATCATGCAATTCAAAGAACATCTTGTTGATGATACAATCAGGAGCGTTTACGGGCTGGAAGTCGCCGATATGAACGGTGATGGACGGAAGGACATTGTCATGGGCTCGACCGGGGAGCCGATCATTGTTTGGTACGAAGCACCTGATTGGAAAAGGCATCTCATTTCAGATCAACACCCCGGTAATATCACCATTGCCGCTCAGGATCTGACGGGAAATGGCGTACCGGATCTGTTTGTTGGGAGCGCGTTTAATCGGGGCGATCGTTCCCTTATCGAATATCTACATTGGCTCGAAGCCCCTGCGGACGGTGGGCAGTGGAAAAGTCACTTCATCGAAGAGATCCCATACCTGCACCGTATTGCGGTTGCTGACATCAATGGCGATGGTCAACCCCTGTTGTTCGCCGCATCAATTCAGGGTCCTGAGGGCGGATTAGATGATTGGTACGATCCGGGTAGCCTCTGGTGTTACCCGTTTCCAAGCGATCCGGTCAATGGACCTTGGGAACGCCGCTTAATTGATGGCGAGTTGCATCTCAATCACGGGATGAGTGTCGGCGATGTGGATGGGGATGGCAGGCTCGATATCCTGATTGGATGCCGGGATGGAGTCATTTGGCTTGAACCTCCTGCGGATCCGTTAGAAGGCGAGTGGAGCCGATGGGTGATTAGTGACCGAGAGAGCAGCGAGGTTTTCACGGTGGATCTGGATGGTGATGGGGTCAACGAAATTTTATCTATTGAACCGTGGCATGGGAACACGCTATCGTGGTACAAGGCATCGGGGGATTTGCGGACAGGTCAGTGGACACGCCACCAGATTGATGACACGTTGAATCGCGGACACTCGCTGCATGGAGTCGATGTCGATGGCGATGGACGGGTGGAAATTATCTCTGGGTATAACGGTGAGGGCTGGAACCTTCAACTCTATCGTCCTGAGAATCTTGATCAAAATCGGTGGACGAAAGAATTCATTGACCACGGTGGTTTGGGGGTCGGCAACATGCACGTGCTTGACCTGAACGACGACGGACGGGTGGACATCGTCGCAGGGGGGTTGAGTACGGGAAATGTCAAGTGGTATGAGAATGTGGGAGCATGGTAGATTTTAGAATGATTTAGACACTCCCAATGCACAACCAACCCTCTAATCAGGTGGAAGCGAGGAAGCGGGTATATGAGGGGGCGAGTTGTGTGAGGAAGTGGGTTTCGGCAGCACCAAGGATCCCGAGAATCGGGACTCCGACAAGCCGAGAGCAGGCGGAACGGAACAGGCGGGAGGCAAAGCTGTGTGCCTACTACTTTTGGAATCGCAATCTAACAGATCGTGGTACAAAAACTATTTTATCGGGAGGCAATTTGCCAAATGTAACGCAAATTGTTAGTTTGCGGGTTGGGATCACAATCTAACAGATTGTGGTACAAAAGACTCACTATAATTGACCAATGAACCACGTTCCTTCATTTTTTTCCTCTGTGCTCTCTGTGTCTCGGCGGTAAAAAAAGGTTTGTGGATTGCTTTTGCGAACGGCTGGGTAGAGGAGCGTAGCATCTATCATGCTTATACTTTGTGCCAATGTTGGCAGCACTTCATTCAAATATCAAATCATTAATGTCGGAACATCGGTGTCGCTGGTCACAGGTGGTGTTGAGCGGGTCGGCAATTCGCCGTCACCATTTACGCACGATGTCCCCGACAAACCGACTGTGAGTGGAGAAATCGACGCGCCAGACCATAATGCTGCGATTGTGCACGCGATAGATCTGATCACTTCTCCCGAAACAGGGGTGATGGCGGATCTCAGTGCCCTTGTGGGGATAGGCTTTAAGACCATTCTCGCCAGAGGGATTTGGCGTTCTGCGTTGATAACGGAGGAGATAGTCAACGCCCTCGAAGCGGATATTCCATTTGCTCCCACCCACAATCCTGCTTATATCGCCTCGATCCGTGCCTTTCAGGAGCGACTCCCGGACACACCATTGGTCGCTGTTTTTGAGACATGGTTCCACCAGACGATGCCCGATTATGCCTCCGAGTTTGGTGTACCACGGGGGTGGGTGGAGAGGCATCAGATTCGTCGCTACGGCTTCCACGGCGCATCACATCGCTACATCTCGGAGCGGGTTCCCCAGCTGCTCAGCGATCCACCGGCGAATCTGCGGATTATCTCTTGTCATCTCGGTGGGAGCTCATCGCTGTGTGCTATTCGCGATGGACAGTCAATTGATACGACGATGGGGGTTTCGCCGCAATACGGTCCCATCCAGTCATCTCGGAGTGGCGATTTGGATCCGTTTGCGGTGCTTTACCTGATGGATGCGGAGGGGTGGGACACAGAAGAAATTCGTCGCCAATTGATCGAGGAATCGGGATTACGAGGAATCTCAGGCATCAGCGGCGATTTGCGCGATGTCGAAGCGGCAGCAACGGAAGGGAATGACGACGCACGGTTGGCGATGGATACTTTCTTTTATCAGGTCAAGAAACATATCGGTGCTTACATCGCCGCGCTCGGTGGAGTGGACGTGATTGCGTTCACCGGCGGGATCGGCGAAAAGAGTACAACGGCGCGTGCAGCAATCTGTGATGGTTTGGAATGGCAGGGTATTTTGTTAGACTCACAGAGGAATGAAAGGCACACCGGTGAAGGGGAAATCTCCGCCGCCGATAGCCGGGCGAAGATTCTCGTTGTGCCAGCGGATGAGGAGATTATCGTCGCACGAGAAACGGCGAGCGTCATCGCACAATGGAAGAACAGTGCGTAATGCGTGATGCGTAAAATTTCTCGCTCATGTTAAGAAGCGGTGCAACAGAAACCCAGGGCAGAAGAAAGAAACCGTGTTTTCAAGTCCCGATTCTCGGGATGCTCCCCGATTGCATCGTCCGATAAATCGAGACCAGGGGGGCAAGCTGAGTCGGCAAAAAAACTCGGTTTCTCTTTGCGTTTTGCACTTTCTTTTTATGGTGGATCTTAGAATTAATGAAACACGCCAAACCGGTGCGGTCCGATAAATCGAGACCAGGGTTAAAAACCGCACCTACCGGGTTGGAGTGAATAAGGGCAGTTAGCGGTTGCCCTGTTTGAGCCAGCCCCATATCGTGAATTTTTTGCCTGTGGGAGAAACCGAAACAGGAGAATTAAACCATGCAGGATTACCGTCAGGCTGCGGATTATTGGTGAGGTTTTGAGGATTGTCTCCATCGGCGTCCATCACGTAGATTTCGGCATTCCCATTCCTATTAGACACAAATACAACCCGGTTACCGTCCGGGGACCATGAGGGGGACCAGTCATAAACGAAATTTTCAGTGAGTCTCTGTAGATTCCCGCCATCGGCATCCATCACGTAGATTTCATCAGTGGGCCAACCGTGTCTGTCAAGGTTCCCATCCCTATTAGACATGAAGGCAATCCGGTTACCGTCCGGGGACCATGAAGGTGAACTGTCATGATGGCGATTCTTGGTGAGTCTACGCTGATTTTTCCCATCGGCATCCATCACGTAGATGTCGTAGTTTTGAAACTTCACCCCCTTCCTATCAGACATGAAGGCAATCCGGTTACCGTCCGGGGACCATGAGGGTTGCTGATCATCATGGCGATTCTTGGTGAGGTTTTGAGGATTGCCGCCATCGGCATCCATCACGTAGATGTCCCGGTTCCAATCCCTATCATTCCTATCAGAGTTAAAAGCAATCCGTTTACCATCCGGGGACCATGAGGGTTTCCATTCATCAAAGTCATTGTTAGAAATGTTTCGCTGATTTTTCCCATCGGCATCCATTATGTAGATTTGCCGGTTCCAATCCTTATCACTCCTCTCAGACACAAAGGCAATCTGTTTACCGTCCGGGGACCATGAGGGAGACCTGTCACTAAAGTCATTCTTGGTGAGTCTTTGTAGATTACCACCATCGGTGTCCATCACGTAGATTTCAAAGCGTATACCGTCCCACTCCCTATCAGAGTCAAAGGCAATCCGTGCTTGTGCATCAACGACTACCATCAGCGGTGTCAGTCCCAAGATTATAACGATAACTAAAATCAAGTGTGTGAAATTGTCCCTTCGGCGCATCTGTTATTCCTCCTCTGTTTTCAGATTATAGTGGATTCTAGAATTAATGAGACACGCCAAATCCCGACTTGTCGAGTCCCGTTCCGAGGATCCCGATATATCGGGAGATGCCGATTTATCGGCACCGGTGCGGTCCGATAAATCGAGACCAGGGTTGAAAACCGCACCTACCGGGTTGGAGTGAATAAGGGCAGTTATTGGTTGCCCTGTTTGAGCCGTCCCCATATTGTAAACTGTTTGCCTGTGGGAGAAACCGAAAAAGGCGTGTTCAACCATGCAGGACCAAAATCACTATGCGGATTATTGGTGAGGTTTTGAAGATTCCCGCCATCGGTGTCCATCACGTAGATTTCACTCTTCCCATCCCTATTAGAATTGAAGACAATACGTTGACTGTCGGGGGACCATGACGGAGACCCATCCCAATCGCGATGATTGGTCAGTTTCTGTTGATTCCCCCCATCGGCATCCATCACGTAGATGTCAAAATTTATAGCGTCCCCCTTCCTATCACCCATGAAGGCAATTCGTTTGCCGTCAGGGGACCATACGGGATGCCAGTCATTATTCCGATTTTCAGTGAGTCTTTGTTGATTCCCGCCATCGGTGTCCATCACATAGATTTCATAAATGATGTCCAAGTTGTGTACAACGTGCCCCTCCCTCTGAGCACTGAAGACAATCCGTTTACCATCCGGGGACCATGCGGGATCCGTGTCCGATGTGAGATTTTTAGTGATGTTTATTTGATTGCTTCCATCGGCGTCCATCACGTAGATCTCAATGTTATGCCCCTTATCGTTATCCCTATCAGACTCGAAGACAATGCGTTTACCGTCAGGGGACCAGGAGGGAGAGCTGTCATCAGAGGGATGGTTAGTGAGGTTTTGCTGATTACCACCATCGGCATCCATCACGTATATTTCAGAAGCAAACCAATCGGGGATACGACGGCGAGGGTGCCTATCCCTATCAGATATGAAGGCAATACGTTTACCGTCGGGAGACCATGAGGGTGCATAGTCGCTAGCGGGATTATTGGTGAGTCTACGCGGATTTTTTCCATCGGCATTCATCACGTATATTTCAGGGTTACCATCTCTACGAGACACGAAGGCAATCTGTCCTTGCGCGTCAACGACTGCTATCAGCGGTGTCAGACTTAATGCTACAACGATAACTAAAATCATACGGGTGCGGCTATGTCTTCGGTGCATTTGCTATGCCTCCTCTGGTTTCAAATCGGTTTTGGCTTATATTAAGAAAGCGTGCAACAGAAACTAAGTTTTTGGCACGGGTGGGCGGGGCAAGATGCCCCGCCTACGGTTTCTTTCGGTATTTTGTCTTTCTTTTGATATGAGCCTCGGTTTTTTATCCTTAAACGCTGTTCTCTCAACAGTGGCAGTTAGCGGTTTGCCTGTTTGACCCGTCCCCATAGCGTGAGGGTCTTACCGGCGAGAACAACCGAAAAAGGAGTGTTCAACCATGCAGGACCAACGTCAGCATTGGGATTATTAGTGAGTCTTTGAAGATTCCCCCCACCGGCGTCCATTACGTAGATTTCAAGGCTTTCCCAGTCCCTAGGCTTATAAGACGAGAAGGCAATCCGTTTGCTGTCCGGTGACCATGAGGGATTCCGGTCAATGATGCGATTTTCAGTGAGCCTTTGAAGATTCTCCCCATCGGCATCCATCACGTAAATTTCAAAGTTTTGCCAGTCCCCCTTCCTATCAGATGAGAAGGCAATCCGTTCACCGTCAGGAGACCATACGGGTGACAACTCATTATTCCGATTATTGGTGAGTCTGTGTTGATTGCCACCATCGGCATCCATAACGTAGATTTCATAAGTGATGTCCAAGTTGTGTACAACGTGCCCCTCCCTACGGGCACTGAAGACAATCCGTTGACCATCGGGTGACCACGAGGGATATTGGTCCTCAGTAAGATTGTTAGTGAGTCTTTGTTGATTCCCTCCATCGGCGTCCATCACGTAGATGTCAATACCATGAGGCTTACCCTCCGCATCCCTATCAGACTCGAAGGCAATCCGTTTACCGTCCGGTGACCACGAGGGATACCTATCATCAGAGGGATTGTTAGTGAGTCTGTGTTGATTCCCTCCATCAGCGTCCATCACGTAGATTTCATAAATGGAGGGACCGTGTCCACCGTGCCCATCTCTAGCAGACATGAAGGCAATCCGTTTACCGTCGGGCGACCATGAGGGGTTGATGTCAGCATGGGGATGATTGGTGAGTTTTTGCGGATTATCTCCATTGATATCCATCACGTAGATTTCATAGTTCCCATCTCTATTAGACGAGAAGGCAATCTGTCCCCGTGCGTTAACAACTACCATCAGCGGTGTCAGACTTAATGCTACAACAATAGTTAAAATCATACGGGTGAGCCTATGTCTTCGGTGCATCTGCTATGCCTCCTATGGTTTCAAATCGGTTTTTTGATCCTTAAACACTTAGGACTTACGCAGTTGAACGGTCAAAGCACTGTAGTTCGGCGATTCATCGCCGCTGGACACCGTTACCAACGCCCGATGAATCGGGCAACTACAATCTGGAGTGCGTAAGTCCTGCCACTGTTCTCTCAACAGTGGCAGTTAGCGGTTTGCCTGTTTGACCTGTCCCCATAGCGTGAGGGTCTTACCGGCGGGAGCAACCGAAAAAGCAGAACCAAACCATGCAGGCGCAAGGTCATCTTCGGGATGATTGGTGAGATTTTTAGGGTTACCCCCATTGGCGTTCATTACAAAGATCTCAGGGTTTCCATCCGCCTCTCTATCAGACACGAAGACAATCCGCCTCCCGTCAGGGGACCATGAGGGGTCCCAATCTTTAAAGGGATGATTGGTGATGTTTCGCGGATTATTCCCATCGGCATCCATCACGTAGATTTCAGCGTTCTTATCCCTCCAGGACGCAAAGGCAATGCGTTTGCCGTCAGGAGACCATGAGGGATTTTCATCATGACTAGCATTCTTGGTGAGGTTCTGCTTATTACCCCCATCGGCGTCTATAACGTAGATTTCCATGTTCCCACCTCTCCAAGAATGAAAGGCAATGCGCCTACCGTCCGGGGACCAGGACGGCCCATAGTCAGGAGCGCGATCATTGGTGAGGTTTTTTGGTTTGCTACCATCAGCGTTCATCACGTAGATTTCAGGACCCTCACCCCTCTGAGACGCGAAGGCAATCTGTTTGCCATCAGGAGACCATGTGGGGTCCGAGTCTTCAAAGTCATTGTCAGATAGGTTTCGTTGATTCGCCCCATCGGCATCCATCACGTAGATTTGCCGGTTCCAATCCTTACCACTCCTATCAGCCGTAAAGACAATCTGTTTGCCGTCAGGCGACCATGAGGGATGCCCGTCATCACCAGGGGCGTTAGTCAGGTTTCGCGGATTACCGCCATCGGTATCCATCACGTAGATCTCCCAGTGCCAATCGTTCCAATCCCTGTCAGACATGAAGACAATCTGCGCCTGTGCATCAACCACTACCATCAGCAGTGTTAGTCCCAATACGACAACAATAGCTAAAATGAAATGGGTGAGATTGTATCTCCGTTGCATCTGTCTTTCCTCCTCTGCTGTCAAATCGTTTTTTTTATCCTTAAACATCGTTTTTCAGCACTGGCAGTTATCGGTCGCCCTGTTTGACCCACCCCCACATCGTGAGTTTCTTACCTGCAGGAGCAATTGCAAAAGCAGGATTATACCATACAGGATCAGTGTCATCATGGGGATTCTTGGTGAGGTTTCGCGAATTCTTCCCATCGTTGTCCATCACGTAGATGTCCCTGCTTCCATCCCTATCAGACACGAAGGCAATACGTTTACCGTCCGGAGACCATGAGGGATCCCTATCAGAAAAAGGATTGTTAGTGAGTTTTCGCTGATTCCACCCATTGGCATCCATCACATAGATGTTCCAATTCCCCCCATTCTTCATGGAAGTAAAGGCAATGTACTTACTGTCAGGGGACCATGAGGGATTCCAATCATTACGACGATTATCAGTGAGGTTTTGCGGATTCCCCCCATCGGCATCCATCACGTAGATTTGCCAGTCATGTCCATCCCTCTCAGACACGAAGGCAATGTGTTTACCATCAGGGGACCATGAAGGATTCCAATCATTATGACGATTATCAGTGAGGTTTCGCAGATTATCCCCATCGTTGTCTATAACGTAGATGTCCCTGTTTCCATCCCTCTCAGACACGAAGGCAATCTGTCTACCGTCAGGGGCCCATGAAGGATGCCAGTCATCATGGCGATTATCAGTGAGTCTACGCTGATTCCCGCCATCGTTGTCCATTACATAGACTTCCTTGTTTCCATCCCTCTCAGACACGAAGGCAATCCGTGCTTGTGCGTCAACGCACACCATCAGCAGTGTTAGTCCCAATACGACAACAATAGCTAAAATGAAATGGGTGAGATTGTATCTCCAGTACATCTGGTATCCCTCCTTTGCTCTAAAGTCGTCTTTTGCGTTTCGCAAGCAATAAAGGTCGGCTGGTGTTGACAACCCCTTTACAATTATAGTCATGATATAGACACAAATTCCTATAGGGAGTTCTCAAGTAAATCAGCAACTCGGATTATTATCACATGAAGCCTTCGCCCCTTCTTTGACGCTTACGACTCACTCGCGTGCGTAACCGCATCTGAGCACACTATATTCTCAATAGTAGCAGTTACCGGGCACCCTGTTTGACCCGTCCCCATATTGTGAACTTTTTGCCCGCGGGGGCAACGGCAAAAGCAGGAACAAACCATGTAGGACCACCATCATTCCTCGGATGATTGGTGAGGTTTTGAAGATTCCCGCCATCGGCATCCATCACGTAGATTTCAGAGTTTCCATCCCTATCAGAGGAAAAGACAATGCGTTTACCGTCCGGTGACCATGAGGCCCCCCCATCATCATCGCGATTTTCAGTGAGTCTTTGTAGATTCCCGCCATCGTCGTCCATCATATAGATTTCATAATTTAGCCAGTCCCCCTTCCTATCAGACGAAAAGGCAATCCGTTTGCCGTCAGGTGACCATGAGGGTCCCTCGTCATTCTTGCGATTTTCAGTGAGTCTCTGTTCATTACCTCCATCGGCATCCATCACATAGATTTCAGAAGTGGTGTCTTCAAAATCGCCTATAAAGTGCCCCTCCCTATAAGACATGAAGACAATGCGTTTACCGTCCGGTGACCATTCGGGAGACCAGTCACCAGCGCGATTGTTAGTGAGGTTTTGCTGATTCTCCCCATCAGCATCCATCACGTAGATTTCAGAAGTGGGGAAACCGTGTATGTCAAGGAACCTATCCCTATCAGACACGAATGCAATCCGTTTGCCGTCCGGTGACCATGAGGGAGAGCTGTCATCAGAGGGATGGTTAGTGAGGTTTTGCGGATTACTACCATCGGCATCCATCACGTAGATTTCAGAAGCAAACCAACCGGGGACACGGTGGGGGTGCCCATCCCTATCAGACATGAAGACAATGCGTTTACCGTCGGGTGACCATGAGGGGCCTAAGTCCCTAGCGGGATGATTGGTGATGTTTCGCTGGTTTTTCCCATCATCGTCCATCAGGTAGATTTCAGGGTTCCCATCCCTCTCGGACATGAAGGCAATCCGTGCCTGTGCCCCAACGACTACCATCAGCGGAGTCAGCACCAAGACTGCAACGCTGGCTAAAATCAAGTGGGCGAGATTATATCTCCGTTGCATCCGTTATTCCTCCTCTGTTGTCAAATCGGTCTTTTATCCTTAAACACCGTTTTTTCAATAATGGCGGTTATTGGTCAACCCGTTTGAGCTGTCCCCATATCGTGAGGGTCTTACCGGCGGGAGTAACTGAAAGAACAGCGTTATACCATGCAGGAGCTTTCTCGTCCTCAGGGTGATTGGTGATGTTTCGCGGATTTGCCCCATCGGCGTCCATCACAAAGATGTCCGGATTGAAATCCCTCGTCCTATTCGACACAAAGGCAATCCGTTTACTGTCGGGCGACCATGAGGGTGAATAGTCCCTATCGGGGTGATTGGTGATGTTTCGCTGATTCCGCCCATCGGCGTCCATCACGTAGATATCTGTGCGAAGAGCCCCAGGTCCAAAGGCATCAAAGGCAATGTGCTTACCGTTAGGGGACCATGAGGGATTATTGTCATGAGTGTCATTAATGGTAAGGTTTCGCTGATTCTCCCCATCGGCGTCCATCACGTAGATTTCCAGGTTTCCAGCGCGCTCCCTCCTAGAGGTAGCAAAGACAATATGCCTACCGTCCGGGGACCATGAGGGTGATCTGTCCGTATGCCCCCTATTATTGGTGAGGTTTAGCCGATTTTCCCCATCGGCATCCATCACGTAGATTTGTCTGTCCCACACAAAGGCAATCTGTTTACCGTCTGGAGACCATGAAGGTTCCTTGTCGTCAAAGTCATTGTTGGAAAGGTTTCGCTGATTCCCACCATCGGCATCCATCACGTAGATTTGCCGGTTCCCATCCCTATTAGATGAGAAGGCAATTCGTCTGCCGTCAGGGGACCATGAGGGGTCCCTATCATCATTAGGATTATTAGGTAGTGTTTACATTTTTTTAGCAGTGATAAGTAAAGCTGCGAAATAGACGAATCCGAGGTATCGGTTTGCATATTTATCATATCGGGTGGCAACCCTGCGATACTGCTTCAACCGATGGAAAAAACGCTCTATAATGTTGCGACGTTTATACACCTCTTTATCATAAGGCCGATCCTCAACGCGGTTGTTGCGCGGCCTTATCACCGCCACCGCCCCTTGGGCAACAATCATTTCTCGCAGCGCATCGGCGTCATAAGCCGCATCGGCAACAATGTATTGGCACGTGTAGCCGGTAATCAATGCCGGGGCTTGTGTCACGTCATGACACGCACCCGCTGTCAAGGTAAAACGCAAAGGAACAAACGCATCATTCACCGCAGCATTGAGTTTCGTGGTAAAGCCGCCTCGGCTCCGACCGAGTGCTTCTGATTGCTGACCTCCGTTTTTTTTGGGGCACCCGCTGCAGCAGCATGTGCCCGCACAATCGTTGAATCAATGAGGAGTGCCGAGAATGCACCCGCCTCATGGAAATGTTCATGGAGTTTTTCAAAGACCCCGGCATCGCACCATCTGCCGAAGCGTCTATAGATGGCATTCCAATATCCGTAAACTTTCGGCAACGACCGCCAAGTCGCCCCTTCTTTTGTTATCCAGATGAGTGCCGAAAGGAAACGTCTACAATCTTCAGGGGCCCCGACATAGACGTTTGGCAATGTTTGCAAAAACGGGTGTATGCTCTGCCAAGCTGCATCACTAAGCATCACAGGAAAGTCTTGAGGGGCATCTATCTGTTGAGTTTTCATGCAAGACAGTTTACAAAGACTTACTTAAAATGTCAATAACTTACACAATGTAAACACAACCTAGTGAGATTTCGCTGATTGCCCCCATGGTTGTCCATCACGTAGATTTCCCAGTTCCACTCCCTATCAGACATGAAGGCGATCCGTGCCTGTGTGTCAACGACTGCCATCAGCTGTGTCAGCCCTAGCACGACAACGACAACTAAAATCAAAGGTGCGAGATTATATCTTCGTTGCATCTGTCTGTCCTCCTCTGGTCTCAGATCGTTCTTTTATCCCTTGGGATTGATAAAAGTCAGCATTCTAAAGCGACACATGTCGCCCCGCCCCGATAAATCGGGATTCAAAGCAACTGGGGCTTTGTGGGTCGGGCAAGTCCGAGAGGATCCCGCGACCGGGGATGCCCGACCTACGGAGATAGGAGTGGATTTTATTACGCCACACATACACTAGGGCGTGTTGACATTTTGAGAATGCTGATTCGGCAAACGCTGTCATCATCGGGGAATCTGCCATAAGTAGCGTTTGCGGATGGAGATCACAATCTAACAGATCGTGGTACAAAAGAACACTTTTAGGGAATAATGTTTTGCAAAGGAGAATTCCCGATGACAAACGGAGTTGGGTTTCACTCTATCTGTCTATAAGCGGGTGTTGTTGGATGAGCGAGCCGCTATTGTAGTTGATAGGGATTGCCGTTTAACTGTTCAACCCAACCTACGGACTTGTAACCCCCTAACCCCCCTAGCCCCCCTTATCAGGGGGGAAACTCTTGTCAGGGGGACTTTGGGAAATCAGGGGGACTTACGCAGTTGAATACGCAAAGTTAAGGCATTGGGCGTGTTGTTGGTTAGCGGTCAAAAAGGTAGGTCAGTAGGCGATCCCCGTCTCGAAAGTCGGGAATCAGAATATCCGCACCGGCACGGAGCAGCCTGCCCCGTTTGTCCGCATTCATCTGGTAGCGGTTGTTCTCCACGGAGGTCACGCCCACAGCGATTGCGCCGACAGCTTTCGCATTTTCGATTTCTACTGAACCGTCTCCGACTACCAGCAGCTCGCTTCCGGTTAGGTTGAAGTCATCAAGGATCTGTTGAATCACCATCGCTTTTGAGAAGTTTTGATACTCTCGCAATGCGCCGAAGATACCACCATCAAAGTAGGAGGCAGCACCCAATAACCTTGCTTCGTGCCGGACAAATTCGACATCGGTGCCACTAGCGAGATAACGTCTGATACCGCGTTTTTGCAAAGACTGTAGGAACTCAAGGGACATCGGTACGCGCAGATCCGCGGCTTCAATCTCTCCGCTTTCCAGCTTGGCGATGCGTTCATCCACGGTTGGTAGGAGTAGACTGTTATACAGATCTTTGTATTCCAACGGTTGCTTGGGGACTCCGCCCCGTTTCTCAACCTCTTCGCCCAGTTGCATCATTTGGTAAATGGTCTGCTTGCCGGTCAGTTCATCCACAAATTCAACAACAACTCGTTCTAATTCCTCCGGCGTTTCACCGGTCTGTGTTTCTTTGAGCAGGATGTCTACCATCATGGGCACCATGACAGTCTGCCAACCGTCGCGTATCAGTGAGATCGTTCCGTCGAAATCAAATAGGGCGTGTTGAATATTTGCACCCTCAATCTCACGAATTATCTCTATTGAGGTGTTGTCTAAGGTTTGTGTTCCTGCCATGATTTAGAAAGTTCCTATTTGCAGAGATGTGAAAGATTATTAAGCCAGATCTTGTGCCCAATAATACTGACCGTACAAGTGAATTAGGTTTTTCGGATTATCGGCTAGCAGGTCACCGAAGGTTATCTTTTGGATCTCCCGCTTCGGACCCGGCGCATCGTCGTGATACGCAGCGCGTCGCGCTTGTCCTTCAGTGGGGAAGGCGATCCATTGTCCTTGATCGTCTCGGAAGGCGTACACCGTCCCACCCGCTGGCGTGTGCACTTCGACGTTCGCATCTTGGAAGGGGCGAATTCGGGTTTCGGAGGCACCGTGATTCTCCAGAAACGCAATCCAAGCACGGCGCATCTGTGCAGCCACATCGGGCTGGGCATCAATGACGTTATGGGTCTGGTCGGGGTCAGTGCTCAGGTTGTAAAGTTCGGAAGGCATCCCCTGCGGTGCACAGAGGTAAGCCCACTCGTCATCGGTGATGGTACTGGGTTCAACGTTTCGGTCAGAGCCGACCCAGCCATCGAAGGTGGCACCTTCTACCGGCGTATAGCCGGTTGTCCCTGCGCTCGGTGGGAATCGGCTTGAGAAGGCGTAATCGTGTATATTCGCAGCGTCCCCCATCATCAAAGGTAGGAAGGAACTCCCTTGGATATGAGAGGGAGCCGGTATTCCGAGGAAATCTAAAATTGAGGGCAAGATGTCAGGGGGTTGGACGATACCGTGAACCCGCTCGCCTGCTCCCACTCCTTCGGGGTGATGGATCAAGAGGGGGATTCGGACGGTGATTTCGTAGAGTTTGCCGAGCTCCGCTCCCGGTTTGCCTTGCAGGTCATGATCCCCAAATAGGTGTCCGTGGTCGGAGGCCCAGATGATGAGCGTATTTTTGAAGAGTCCCAGCCGTTCTGCCAAATTTAGCAACGCGCCCACCCACCGATCCGTCAGTGTAACGTTGCCGGCATAAAGTGCACGGAGATGCGCCGCCTCCGCTTCGGACATATATGTTGGACGACCGTATTCCGGGTACAACATCTGATCGCCATCGTAATCGGGATCGGCGTATAGCGCGTAGTCGTACCAGGGGCAGTCGAACGGTTCATGAGGGTCCCACATGTCGATATAGAGGAAAAACGACTCTTGGTTGTAGTTGGTCTCCAACCAGTCCATCGCTTCCGACATCCCACGTCCAATGCAGAATTCGCGATCAAACTGGCGGGCGGCGTGGTTGCGGAGGTAGTTTTGTAGCCCGGAGATATTGCGGATTTTATGGGGTTGTGCCCCTAGCTGGATGTCAAGGGTGGGGGTGGTTATCCATGGATCGCCCTTCTGACTGTGCACAAAACTGAGTCCTCCAAAGCCGCGCGTGTAGTTGTAATCGTGCATCGCGAGCATTGGGGTATCCCAGATCATTTGGGTATGCACACCGTTCGCAGATAGGATTTGTCCCCACGTCGCATCTTCAGGGTTCAGGGGCTGCCACCCGCGAAACGGGAAGCCGAATCGCCCAGTCGCCAAGTCCCACCGGTTGGGCACCGTCGGATAGGAAGCTGCGTAGAATTGTTCAAATACCGCTGCGTGCTGGGCAAATCCATCCAGATTGGGGGTCTGGATCCAGGTGTTACCGTAACACCCCAAGTGGTCCCTGCGAAAGGTATCGTTCATGATAAAGATGACGTTCATGGATGTGCACACTCCTTTTTAACCAATGGTGGTAGTTTGCCCCTGTTGAGACGTGCTCTAGGCAGAGACCGAGAGTGAAACGTGATGCGTGAAACGTGAAAACAATTTGTTCATTAATGCACTAATGAACGGCTTACACCACAGGTTGTTATCCTTCTAAATCGAATCCTGCTTCCGCTATGAAGGTTTCGTTAATACAGCGGCAATTTTTTCGACGATACCATCGGCACGGCCCCGGATTTGATCGTGTGTGAGGCTCTGGATTGGGTGATCAACGGTAGTCGGATGGAAATCACGGTAGCCGAGCGATTTTGCTTGAACTTCTCCGGCAGCGAAAAACACATCTGAGCAGATCGATACGCTGGGGATGCCCCGTTCTTCTAAAGCGGTTCCGTCGTGCACACTGCACGATATACAGGAACCTCAGTCCGCGAGTCCTTCAACTACGAAGTCGCATCGATCAGCGAGTTCTGTGATTAGCTTTTGGGGTGCAGGACGCGCAAAGGTTGGCTTTGTTACGCGAACGACATCTACAAGGTCAAAGTGCTCACGCATCAGTTCTTCGACGCGGTCGAGGAAGATGTCGCTGCCGTTTTTGCTGATGTTCAGCAAGCCCATCACCTTGCCGTTGAGTTCGTCAAGGCGCGGCGCGAGAAATTTGTCGGACACGTCGTTTGGAGCGATTGGATCGAGTAAAACTGTGTTTGCCATTGTAACCCTCCTGTGAGTAGAAAAAATGTGTGTAGATAGGATAGCATTGTGGGTAGGTTCTGTCAATGGCTATTTCCGTTGAATTAGGGTCATTTAATTCTCCCGTAGTTCGATCTCCCGGTCGAAGTTACGGCGGGGCAAGATGCCCCGCCTACGGGTTCGGGTCATTTCAAAATCATTCAAAAAACCAAAAACTAAATGACCCTACCGTTGAATCTCTTTGGCGGTGTGATATAATAACCTAAGTTGCTAGGGTCATTTAATTCTTCCGTAGCTCAATGTCTTGGTGAACGCAACGGCGGGGCAAGATGCCCCGCCTACGGGTTCGGGTCGTTCCAAAATCAGTTAAAAAACCAAAAACTAAATGACCCTACTAAGTTGCTGGGACGTGTTGACATTTTGAAGCTGTTCATTCAGCAAATGCTGTAAGCATCAGGCAATCTGCCATAAGTAGCGTTTGCAGACTAAAATCACAATCTAACAGATCGTGGTACAAAAGTCAATTGTCCCGATTTATCGGGATTTTCAACGTGGCACGCAACAATCCGGGTTGATTGAGCCAAAACTATCGTGCGATGTGCTAGGGGTGTCGATTTTGGAAAATCGACCTACAGAAATCTGAAGCTATCTCTAATGTATGAACAAAGGGAGAAATGATTACAACAACACATCTGACCAAAAGTTTCGGTAAACTTGTCGCTGTAGATGGCTTGACCATGGAGGTCGAGGCAGGTGAGCTATTCGGCTTCTTGGGTCCCAACGGTGCCGGAAAGACCACAACCATCAATATGCTCACCGGCTTGATTCGTCCAACATCCGGCACAGCAACGATTTGCGGCTATGACCTCCGAACCCAGGTATCGCAGGTGAAGGCGATAACTGGACTGATGCCTGATACGCCAAACCTCTATGAGACATTGACGGGGAGGCAGTTTGTTCGCTTCATTGCAGATCTGTATGAAATTGATCCGAAACGGTCAGAACGGCGGATGGAGGAGTTGTTAGCGGCGTTTGATCTGACCGACACTGGGGAGGCACTAATCAAAAGTTATTCCTACGGTATGCAGAAGAAGATTCTGTTGATAGCGGTGTTAATACATGAGCCGCGCGTCCTGTTTTTAGATGAGCCGACTAGCGGTCTTGACCCCAAAAGTGCTCGCATCGCAAAGGAGCTCTTGCGTGCGTGCTGTGATCGTGGGTGCACGGTGTTCATGACCACACACATCCTTGAGATTGCAGAGCGGGTATGTGATCGGATCGGTATCATTAACGCAGGGAAACTTGTTGCGGTGGGAACGATGGATGAGCTGCGTCAGAACCGCACAGCGACGGATCTGAGCTTGGAGGACATCTTTTTGGAACTAACGGAAAGCGTTAGGGACGCGGGAATGAGTCTGTGAGGTAGCGAGGGGGCGTGTCTTTTTCGTTTCCACGCTCACTCCCCTCCTCGCTTCCATGCTTGGTTAGGTGGCTAGGTCAATTCAATGGAGGGGTGTGGGGATCTGTCAGGCGGTGTGCTTTTCGCACCAGATCTGGATTAATAGAAAACCGTTTGGCGGCATCAATCAGATGATTCACGTGATCGTGCATATCCTTTTCCATCTGGGAGATGCGGTCTAATAGATAGGGTCGATTGCTCTGATAAATTGCGTCTTTGATGGTCGAAACCAGCTCGGCATAGATTGCATCTGACTCACCGGTTTCAAGCGCAATGGCAATCTCAAATGCGTCATTGAGAGTGACCTGCTTTGCATACACACGCTCTTCATACTCACTCAATGTGTCGTTAATCCGTTCGATAGATATATCGGCAAATTGAGGGGCGGGGCCATCCAGTCCGAAAGTCTGGGCACAAAGCGAGCGTCCAAAACCGACAAGGAGATGGTGTTGCCATTCCTCTGCGCTCATCTCCTGCCAAAATCGAGCAATTCGTTCATCGACACCGCCCAATCGGACAGATAGTGTAGCGTATAGCTTTGCATGTCTCAGTTCAATCTCTTGACATAAATCAAAGGTTTCCGCTAAGGTCACAGCTAATTCACCTTCTTTCAATACTGAATCTTGGCTCATGTTAAGAAATTGAGCAACCTAGGGCAGAAGAAAGAAACCGAGTTTTTTCGGAAAACTCGGTTTCTCTTTGCCTTTCCATATTAATCAGGTAGCACCGTTAACCCCAATGTCTGGGCTGGTCGCGGAGTATGCTTGGGGGCGTGTGAGAGATAAAAGAGGGCAGTGCGCTCAGATTCGTCTTTTTCGATGCCTCCACACTTTTACCATTCTGCGCTTCAGTCTCCTGATTACGGGCAGCGGTGATGATGACTTTTGCCGCTTGTTCGTCGCTCATTGAACCGGTATTTAGTACGAGATCGTAGTGCTTTGTATCCGCCCAATCGGCATCATAAGAATATTTGATATATTGTGCCTGTTGCTTGTCGGCGGCTTCAATCTCTTTCTCGGCTAAGGGATAAACAATTCCTTGATCCTCTATGATTCGTTCAATGCGGTCTGCGACAGGCGCGATAAAGCGCACGTGGAGTGTATTTGGCAGATTGGCGAGAATCATTTGGCTGCCGCGTCCGACAATGACAACATTGTCCAATTTCCACAGTTTTTCGATGACATGCTGGAAGAATCCCAATGTCTCCGCTTCGGTCGGAATCAGATCCTCTTCAAAGGCTGTATCCCTCTCAACAGGATAGCTATCCATCAGAAATTCGGATGGGTAGTAGTAGTAAGGGAAATCCAGGTATCGTGAGAACTCTGGTACAAAGAGTTTCTTGAGGAAACCTTTCAGTCCATTGTCGCACTTCTCGTCATAGCGGCTAATCTGTTTGGCGGTTGTGTTGGCTGCGCCTGCCACCTCGGTAAGGATATTTTTATCAAAATAGTTATATCCCAGGTCTTGGGCAACCTGCCGGGCAATCTGTGTGCCGCGACTGTAGTATTCTCTGGAAACGGTGATGACTGCCATGGTATTTGCCTCCTTTATATTTGGTACGCAATAGATAGAGCGTCCAGATTGCATCAAACTTTATTCCGATTTTTTCTAAGACTGATATTCTGCTTTACTATTTAGCCTAAGTTGCCAGACAATCTGTAGATCGGATTTTCATAGCCGACACCTATCAGAAATAGCCAAATTTACGATACACATGTCGCCCCTCCCCGATAAATCGGGATTCAGAGCAACTGGGGCTTGGGTCAATTGGTGTACCGATGTGCTATATACATATCGCCCCGCTGGGGCTTTTTGAGAGTACCCCATGACCGGGGATGCCCGACCTACAGTATGGTGTTGGGTTTCACTTCATCCCAACCTACGCCGTGTCAAATGTCAACCCGTTCTAGGCGATTTCGTCCGGTTCAAGGCTCGGGCTGAAGAATGGAACCGGTATATCCTCAAAGGTGTCCCACATTGGGGGTTCCATCAACTGATGTGCCACATCAACTCCTTCGCGATACTCCTGAAGGATCTCATAGGTTAATCGATCTATCGTGTGGTTTAATCCATCCTCAAAACCGTTGAGTTTGAGCCTTAAAGACGCTTCACCCCAAAGCATATCTATTTCCTCCTTGTTTTTATTGATGTTTTTCACCCAATTAATTTTTCCCTACAAGCGAATCAACGCGCTTGACAAGTTCTTTGTAATCAAAGGGTTTGTCGAGGTAGTCCGCACAACCGGTGCGCCTCAGTTCAAGAAATAGTGACCGATTCCCATAGGCGGTGATTACTAGCACAGGGATTTCTATTTTCAGGTAATTCAGTTCGTCAATTAACTGAAGCCCGGTTAAACCGGGCAACCGAAAATCGGTGATGAGCAGGTCTACCGGCTGGCCATTCTCTCGTGCCGCCAATATTTCTTCCAAAGCTTCTCGCCCCTCTGCTGCGGTCGTCACCTGATAATTTGCTGTTTCTAGAATAAATGCGAGGGTATTACGCATGTTTTGTTCGTCATCAACAACGAGAATATGTTCCTTTGCCATGTTTTCCATATAGACGGTTACAGGCAAAGAACTCGGTTGGACGGCGGGACCGAGGTTGGGCTCTACAGGCGTACACTCATTGTGTCGCTCGTATGTCTCAAATTGCGCCCCGATCTCATTGGACTCCGCTCTATAAACCTCACCAATTCTCGTGCCAAGAAGTGCTTCCTGACTGAGAGTTTGCGTTAAAGTTTCCATAATTCTCCCTGTGTTGTCTGATAGTTCCTATCCTTAAAAAATACCGATTTCACACTTAGTCGCCGCTCTCACGTTCCCCTAATTCCTTGTCCAGCAGATACAAAGCGGTCCCTTGATCGCCGATCATTTTCAGCTGATCCAGTATCTGACGGGCTTGCTTTTCCTCTTCGACCTGCTCTGAAATAAACCACTGTAACTCTACCTGTATCGCGTAGTCCTTTTCTTCCAACGCCAACTCGTAGAACTGATTGATAGTCTGTGTGACATGGTCCTCATGCTGCAAAGCCTGCTGAAAGGCTTCTGCTGGCGACTGAAATTCTATAGGCGGTTGAGCAATCGCCTCAAAGGTCGCCTGTCCGTTTCTATCGTGGAGATGGTCTAACAATCTCATCCCGTGTTCTCTCTCTTCCTGACTTTGCAACCGCATCCAGTGCGCGAAACCTCCCAAATTAAGCGACTCAAAGTAGGCTGACACCGAAAGATAGAAGTAGGAAGAGTAAAATTCATGATTAATCTGTTTGTTCAATGCTTCCTGAATGGTTGGACTTAACATGGTTTCTCCTTCCTGTCGTTTAATTTATGCTTCTCTATATGCAAAACATCTGCCAAGATGTGCAAGGAGGAGGAGGTAGGGCTTCTTGGTTCCTATACTGCATCGGAGATAAGGACATGAAAACGGCTCTATTTCTACATTTTATGCACTTTGCAGCGTCGCGTTAATCCCGTGCGGACATCATTATATTGTATGAAATGGAACCGGGTGAAGGGGTGAAACGGATGGAAAGGCAGTTTTGAGGCAAACGCCTCGCAAACCCTTTCAAACTCAAGGTCCGGGACGGGTGAAACAGATGTTTCTAAGAGAAACAAATGTTTCACCCCTTTGAGCGATAGAAATATAGGCTCATAAAAAAATAAGGGCGTGAAACGTAATGCGTGAAACGTGAAAAACAGTTTGGTTCATTAGTTCATTGGTTCATTGGTTCATTTTTGGGGCGAATCAAGCCGTACACCATTGAATCAGAAAAAAATATATGCCTTCGCAATCAAATCATGTTATAATCAGTTTTCACAAATTCCGATGATTGTACTCCGCATTTTAACAATAGCCCTAAGGGGAGAACTATGAATCCAGTCCAAACAATCTCATCTGAAGAGTTAGAACTTCTTAAGGTTGCAGATACGCCCACAATTTGTAACGTTATCGAACTGTTTGATGTGCGTCCGCGAAACACCGGCTATATGGATGACCGTATCCAAGCCTGTTTCCCCGAAATGCCACCGATGGTCGGTTATGCAACAACCGCGACGCTCTGTACTGATAATCCGCCGCGCGAGGGGGAGACCTACGCCGGTATGGAAGAACAGCTTGTACAGATGGATTCGTTTCCTGAACCCCGTGTTGTTGTCTTCCAAGATCTTGATGTCCCGTCTGCTGCGGCGACATTCGGCGAAGTGATGTGTATGACCTACCAGACCTTTGGCTGCGTAGGACTGGTCACAAGTGGTGCCGGACGAGATTTAGATCAGGTACGGGAGATCAATTTCCCCACCTTCACGAGCGGCACCAACCCCTCCCACGGCTATCACCAAATTACCGCGGTGAACGTCCCTGTGCATGTCGGCGGGATCACGGTGTATCCGGGGGACTTGATACATGGGGATTGCAACGGTGTAACGACGATTCCGAATCATATTGCCGGTTGTGTTGCCCGTCTTTGTGCGGAATATATGGAAGCTGAAGGCTATGTGCTTGACTTCGTGAAAACGGGTAAGCGTGACTTGGAGGGGTGGCGGGCAGCGCGGGCTGCCTGCGCCGAGAAGTTTGCTGAGCTCCAAAAGCGTGCGCTAGACTCGCTATGAAAATTGGACTGCTCTACGAACCCGCCTATTGGTTTCTGTTGGAAGATCTGGTTCGGGGGCTTGAGCATGAAATCAGTCTTGTCGGTGGACAGAGTTATCGACTGACAACGGCAACGTTCGATCAGACGGACGTAGATCTGGTCTATGTGCTCCCCTGTGATGAACAGGAGAAGTTGAGACAACTTGAAGCAGAACGGTTGGTTGTTAATTCGATACGAGCGCAGGAGATTGCTATTGATAAAATAGCGACCTCTCGGCTCATGATCAAAAACAACCTACCGACACCTGAAACGGTTATCTCCCAGACACCCGATGCGGTGGTGGAGATGTTGGACCGTCACGGAATCGCTCTGTTGAAGTCGACACACCTATGCGGCGGTGTAGGGCATCGGATTTTACGGCGTGACGGAGGAGTGGTTACTACGCGGAGGGGAGATCAGACCTATCGGGTCGTTTTTGGAGAACGCAACCGCCTCCTCGATCAGACGCTTGTGCTTGCGCCGCCTTACTATGTGCAACAGTTCATCGGCACGACCGCACAAACCAATGACCGCATCTACCGTATGTACGTCGTCGGGGATCGGGTGGTTATGGGTACGATGCGGGTGAAGGAGGGCGTTGATACGGCTGAAAAGTCGATTATCAACGTTGCGACGGGAGCACGTTACGAATTTTTAGAAACCCTTGATGAGGAGATGGTATCGCTCGCCCTGCGTTTGGTGGATCTGATCGGGTTTGAGATTGGTGTCGTTGATTTCTTACGCGAGTCCTCCGGCCGTCGACTCATTATCGAAGCTGATTGCGATGGCTGTCATCTGTTCATTTGTCGAAAATTTCAAGAGGCACCCGGATACGGTACTCCCTACAATTTTAACGCACATCTTGTGAAACGGCTTGCCGAGATTGTAGGTGGTACATCACACCGCCGATAATGAAACTCAAACGGTCAAGGAGATTGATATGACCCTACAAGAACAGAAAATTTTCTTTGAAGAAGAGGGCTACCTCGTTGTGGAGAACCTGCTATCCTCCCAAGAATTGGCGGCATGTCAGGCGGAAATTTTGCGTCTGCACAAACTCGCTGCCGAACTTGAGGCGAAGGGAGAGAACGGTCACTTTCAACGCGAGCCCTATGCCAAAAATGAGTCGCAGGCGTTGGCAGAGGACGATAGACTTCCGGTACTCCGAAAGGCTGAAAACACCCGTCAGTATTCGGAGGTATTTCGTCGTCTCTCAGTCCATCCGAAGTTAATCCAAGTTGTGCAAAACCTTATCGGTCAAGATCTGCTGCTGTTCAGAAGCACTCTCATGTTCAAGCCGGCGTTCCACGGTTCGGCACACGGCATCCACCAAGATTCTGCGTATTGGCCCATGGAGCCGCCGCTGTTGGTAACGGTCAGCATCGCGCTCAATGATGCCACGCCTGAAAATGGCTGCTTTAAGGTGATCCCGCAGAGCCACAAATGGGGACTTCAGTCTTGGGGACATATCGCTCGTAAGCAGGATGAGTCCTTGACAGACCACAAGGATCGCGATTTCTCAGAGCAGATCGATGTTCCTTTGTCTGCGGGGAGTGCGCTATTTTTCCACAGTCTCATGGCACACGGTTCCGGACCGAATCAATCGCCGCATCCGAGGAATACCGCGCTTTACGCATACTTCTCGCCGCAAGTCCGTTATGTGCCACGCAACGGGAAGCCGGAGCGGAAGTCCTTTCCAGTTGCTGCTGGGCTTGATGGTAAAGAAGAAATGACCCTTGTGGCTGAGGGTGCTAAGTAGGCACCGAAGCGTGAAAAACAATTAGTCCATTGGTTCATTAGTTCACTGGTTCATCGGTTCATTGATACGGCAACCCCACCTCTAGGGATTCTGTTGCACGATTTTGCAACAGGAGCCACAGAAGAAAGGGAGAAATAGGAAAATCTATGGCGAATTGGGAAAATTATCTGGAAGACAACAGGTCTCGGTTCTTGGACGAAATGCTCGACTTTATCCGTATTCCGAGCATCTCCGCACTATCTGAGCACGCTGGTGATATTCAACGGGCAGGTGAATGGGTTGCGAACCGTATGGACGCTGCTGGTATTGAAGGGATACGCATCCTACCGACCGGCGGTCCCCCGGTGGTCTACGGTGAATGGTTACACGCCCCCGACAAACCGACTATCCTGATCTACGGTCACTTTGATACGCAGCCCGTTGATCCGGTCGATCTTTGGTCTAGCCCGCCGTTTGAGCCCGTCGTGCAGGACGGGAAGGTGTACGCCCGCGGTTCCTCAGATGACAAAGGAAACATGCTCATCCCCATCCTCGCCACAGAGGCATTGCTCAAAACCGAGGGCAGCCTGCCGGTTAATCTGAAATTCTTCTTTGAAGGTGAGGAGGAGATCGGTAGCGGGCATCTGCCGGATCTGATAGACTCCCAGAAAGAATTATTGGCTTGCGATCTGGTGGTCAGTGCCGATGGATTGCAGTGGCGCGAAGACCAACCCTCACTGCTCGTTGGATTCAAGGGACTGTGTGCACTACAGATCGATGTGAAGGGCCCCAATGTAGACCTGCACTCCGGCATCTACGGCGGCACCGTCCAAAACCCGATTCATGCCCTTATTCGCCTCTTGGACTCTATGCGTAGCCCTGCGGGCGATGTCTTAGTTGAAGGATTCTACGACGATGTCATCCCACTCTCCGTCGAGGATCGGGATCAGATTGCCGCTATTGGGCACGATGAAATAGAGTATAAGGAACAACTCGGCGTGAACCACCTCTTTGGCGAGCCCGGTTATACGGCACTTGAACGGGCATGGGTTCGTCCAACACTTGAGTTGAATGGAATTTGGGGCGGTTTCCAAGGAGAGGGCAGCAAAACTGTGATTCCGAGTGAAGCCCACGCCAAAATTACCTGCCGCCTTGTGCCCGACCAAGACCCCAACAAAATCTTGGAACAACTTACCACGCATATCGAAAAGTATACACCTCCGGGGGTGAAGATAGGTGTTACTCCCAAGGCTGCACCCTCTCCAGCGTACCGCATCCCCGACGACCATCCGGGGAATCAAGCCGCCTACGCTGTGCTTGAGGAGGTATACGGAAAAACGCCGTATTTCACTCGGTTGGGCGGTACACTTCCGGTATGCCGTCTCTTCCTTGATAAGCTAGATGTCTATACAGTGACCTTTGCCTTCGGTTTGGAGGATGAAAACGCACACGCCCCGGACGAATTTTTCAGACTCAGCAGCTTTGAGGGTGGGCAGAAAGCCTATTGCAAGCTGTTGCATCGACTGAGCGAGCAGGACGGCCTCTAAGATTCCGCGTTCAGCAGTGATCAACTACAGTAGGAAGGAGCAGAAACTGTGCAATTAGCGAATCGAACAGCGATTATAACAGGGGCTGGATCGGGCATTGGTCGTGCGACCGCCGGCCGATTCGCCACTGAAGGAGCATGTGTCGTAGTAGCGGACATTAACGACGCTGCCGGAAGGGAAACCGTTGCAGCGATCGAAGACGATGGCGGAACCGCTCGGTTTGTGCATACCGATGTAACGGACACTGCTGCAATTGAAGCGACGGTGACCCAAGCGATTGATGCTTACGGCAGCATTGATATTTTGGTGAATAATGCCTACTTCTGCGATGGAGATGACATTCTCACCGTTGATGAGGAACTGTGGAACAGAAATATCCGGGGATGCTTGTCAAGTGCTTTCCTCTGCTGTAAGTCTGCATTGCCACACATGATTGATCAGGGCAAGGGTGCGATTGTCAACATTGCTTCGGTGAATGGACTGCTCGGACTCGGCGAGGATGCGTACAGTGCTGCCAAAGCGGGGGTTATCTCGCTGACGCAAAACATCGCTGTCCGCTACGGAGAGCATGGTGTCCGTGCCAATTCAATCTGCCCGGGTTCCATTCAAACGCCGGCATGGCAGGCGGTGCTAGAGAAAGATCCAGACCTCTTTAACCGCTTGTCGAAATGGTATCCGCTCAAGCGGGTTGGCAAACCTGAAGAGATTGCTGCAGCTGCCCTCTTTCTGGTATCAGACCAAGCATCCTTTGTTACTGGAACAAACCTCATTGTTGATGGGGGGCTGACCGCTGGGCTGAAGCGTATGGGTGAAGAACTGGTAGGAGAAGGTACAGATATTTGAGACTCGTGCTAAAAGCGTGAAACGTGATGCGTGAAACGTGAAGGTAGCAGAAAGGTTCACTAATTTTGGGTATTAGAGCAATGACTGGAGTTGATTGGCGTATTGCCAGAAAACGACAAGATTTTCCACTACAAGTGTAATAGCGTAATAGGCGGTCTGCAATGAGTGATGACAATGCTTTTAGATTCTTGCCTCCCGGACGATTGGTCGATGGCGATCTAGAGCTCATTTTAGTTGAAAAGCGTCCCGCCGATTCCTCAAGGAGATATGTCCCTAGTTATGAGTTCGCAATGAGATCTGTCGGTCAAAATACAAATATGGGGCATATCTCGCTGCGGATCGGGAACGATGAGAACCTCGAAAAATACGCGGGACATATCGGTTACAATGTTACGCCGGCGTACAGGGGGCATCGATATGCCGCAAGAAGCTGCCAACTCATCTTGCCTCTTGCACGCCGTCATGAGATTAATCCGATCTGGATTACGTGTAATCCCGACAATATGGCTTCAAGGAGAACGTGCGAAATTGTGGGAGCTAGGTTTGTTGAAACGGTAGAGGTTCCCCGGAAATTCTATCATCTATACAAAAAGAGCGATCGGATTAAGCGTCGCTACCGTATAGATTTTTAACAATTCCTCGACAATTGCGCGATTGAGGAAACGCAGAACGTTGAACAGATGCTGCATCCACCAAATTGGAGACACAATCATGACATCAACACGACTCAATGACCAACAGATGGCATTCTTTGATACGTTTGGGTTCCTGTCCTTTCCGGGATTATTGGCTGACTGTGCCGATAGGATTATTGACGAATTTGAAGCCATCTGGGCAGACCACGGTGGGGGACACCACGGCGCAGTGCACGACGGGGTGAATCGTTCTTGTATCTTTCCGTTCCCGGATCGCAGCGAATACCTCAGCTCGATACTGGATGACCCGCGTATCCACGACATCGCCGCCAGCATCTGTGGTGATGATTTTAACTACACAAGCGGTGATGGCAATTTCTACGCAGGGGACACCCGTTGGCACTCGGATGGGTACGACGGAAACCGGCTGATGAGCATCAAGATCGCTTTCTACCTCGATCCACTGACTCACGACACCGGCGCACTTCGCATCATCCCCGGCAGTCACCGCGTTGGCGAACCCTATGCCGACACGATTGAGCGCGATATCCGTGAGAGCGGGCAGATCTGGGGGATGTCCGGTCCTGAAGTCCCGGCACTTATTTTGGAGACGAACCCCGGCGATATTGTTGTTTTCAACCACAACCTCAAGCACGCTGCGTTTGGCGGTTCTGAGCGGCGACGGATGTATACAATGAACTTCTGCCGCCGTTACCCGGAGGAACGGCTTGGGGAGTTACGCGAGAAGTTAGGTCATGAAGCACGGTTCTGGATTGATCGCATCCACGGTGAGGCGATGATTCGCACTGCGGGTCCAGAGCGGATGGTACACCTAGAGCAGGTGAGGGAAAATGACACCCACCTTGCCGAATTACACAGCGAACTCAGAAAGACAATGACTGAACCATCACGCGGCTGATGGCTCAATTGGTCTTGGCCGAGATTATGCCATCGACAGAGTTCCGATAGAAAAAGAAAGTGCAAAATGCTAGGAGAAACCGAGTTTTTGGCAGTAAGGAACAACGATCCTCCGGTCTACGACCGAGAGTCCGAGAGTTGTTCCCTACGGTTACTGTTGCACGGTTTCTTAACATGAGCCGATAGAGATTGGAGACATGACAATGACATCAACACGACTCAACGACCAACAGATGGCATTCTTTGATACGTTCGGGTTCCTGTTCTTTCCGGGATTATTGGCTGACTGCGTTGATAAGATTATTGACGAGTTTGAAGTTGTCTGGGCTGCTCACGGCGGCGGACACAACGGCGCGCTGCACGACGGGGTGAATCGTTCTTGCATCTGCCCGTTCCCGGATCTCAGTGAGTACCTCAGTTCGCTGTTAGACGATCCGCGCATCCACGACATCGCTGCTAGTATTTGTGGTGATGACTTTAACTATACAAGCGGCGACGGCAATCTCTACGCAGGGGACACCCGTTGGCACTCCGACGGTTACAACGGAAACCGGCTGATGGACATCAAGATCCCTTTCTACCTCGATCCGCTCACCCGTGATACGGGTGCACTCCGCGTCATCCCCGGCAGCCACCGGGTTGGCGAGCCTTATGCCGACACGATTGAACGCGATATCCGTGAGAGTGGAAAGATTTGGGGGATGTCTGGTCCTGAGGTCCCGGCACTCGTTTTGGAGACGAACCCGGGTGATATTGTGGTATTCAATCAAAATCTCAAGCACGCTGCGTTTGGGGGTTCTGAGCGACGACGGATGTACACAATGAACTTCTGCTGTCGTTACCCCGAGGAACGACTTGGAGAATTGCGTGACGCATTCGGTAAAGAGGCACGGTTCTGGATCGATCAAATCCTCGGCGAAGCGATGATCCGCACCGCAGGTCCAGAGCGGATGGTGCACTTGGAGCAGGTGATGGAAAATGACACCCACCTCGCAGCATTACATCAGGAACTCAGAAAGACGATGACAGAGCCGTCACGAGGGTGATTGCTTTTAGGACTTACGCAGTTGAACGCTGAAGTTTTGTAGTTTGAGGCTTCGGTGCCAATGCGGGGCAAGTCCGAGAGGATCCCGCGACCGGGGATGCCCCGCCTACGAGGGGTGTGGATGCTGCTCATGCCCCGATACGCCTGATGAATCAGGCAACTACAATATGGGGTGCGTAAGTCCTGTGATATAACCAGATTGTTTGACGAATACGCATCAATCAAAGTATAATAAGCGGAATAGTAAGAAAATGAGTAGTTACACACAAGACGCTTTCCCCTCGACAAAGGAGAGCAAAGGGGGTTAGGACTTGAGATGAGCATTCTGCAGCCCAAAGAGTATGAGGACTCAATCCTTATTCACGGTAAAGGATGCTTTTAATCAAATACTCAGGATATAACAAACTGTCGCAGGCAACAACGGGGATTCATCTATGCTTACGGTACACCCCCGAGAACTACAAATCTACCGAACTCAAAACGGGCGGGAACCTTTCACCGAATGGTTAGAATCAATCAGCGATCAAAGGACACAAAACCGAATTCAAAGACGAGTTGACCGGCTCGAAGAAGGCAATTTTGGCGATCATAAATCTGTTGGTGGGGGTGTTTTTGAACTACGTCTCCATTTCGGTGCCGGCTATCGAGTCTATTTCAGTGAAATAAATAACACGGTTGTTCTTCTACTCTGTGGTGGTGACAAGTCATCGCAGACACGGGACATTGAACGCGCAAAAACCTATTGGTTGGAATACAAGGAGGCACAACGATGAGAGAAATGAGAACATGGCGCGAATACCTAATTGAAAAGTTTGCGGACCGGGAAAAGGCAATTAGCTACCTTCAAGTTGCACTAGAAGAATACCAAGTTGATGGCAACACTGCTGCACTTATGCTAGCACTACAGACCGTTGTTGAAGCGCAGGGCGGAATTCATGAACTTGCCAATCGAATCCATACCGCACCACAAACCGCGTTGAAAATGCTATCAAGCGATAACACACCGACGCTCGATACGCTCGGAACCATTCTAAATGCACTTGGATGGCGGCTTTCGATTGAACCATTAGAGGAGGCAATACCTAGCCTTGAGTAGTTTACAAAAGTGAGGATAAAAATGAAAAGAAAACATGATTTACTGTGTTACAAGGTTCATAGAATTAGAACAGCTATAAGTTATCCCTACTTCTTGCTCATTGTAGCTTTCGTGGCATTGGTAGGTATCTGGGACGCTTCCGCTGCCATCACCGGTAAGATTTCAGGGGTAGTCACCGCTGAAGCGACGGGTGCACCGTTGGTGAATGTCACGGTGACACTTGTCGGGACAAGCAGCACCACAACGACAAATGAGGCCGGTTACTATGTCCTTATCAATATCCCGCCGGGCGGCTATGATGTAAAGACAGTACTCGCCGGCTACGGCACGGAGACTGTGGCGGGTGCGAAGGTGTTTGCCGGGCTTACCACAACCTTAAACTTCGCGCTAAAGGCTGCTGATGTTGTCACGCTCGAAGAGGTAACGGTAACGGCTACCAAACCGCTGATTAAGCGGGATGTTACGCAAACGACACGAATTATTGAAGCGGAAGATATTGAAGCCATGCCCCGCGATACCGTGAATGGGATTCTCCAAACGCAGGCGGGTGTAGCGGTGAATAACGCTTCCGGCGCGGTCCATATTCGCGGCGGTCGTTCGATAGAGATTCAATATCTGATTGACGGTCTCCCGGTCAATGACCCAATTGGCAGCGGTTTAGGTATCGGTATCAACACGAATGCCCTTGAACAGATGGAAATCATCACGGGTGGATTCAATGCAGAACACGGTAACGCACAATCCGGCGTGATTAATCTTATCACGAAAGCCGGCAGCCAAAAATTTTCGGGTCGAATCCGGTATCGAGTCGGGCAGTGGGCGACGCACCACGGCGATCCGGTATACGGTCCGTGGCTAGATCCAGACAACGGCTTCCGACCGGTGGCACTCGAACCTTTCCGGGGGATCTTTCTCGGCGAACCTTACGGCTATCAAACCCCCTATCGGGGAGACCCCACTACGGTCGAGGAGTTGGCAAATCGAGAGGGCGATGCACAGGTCGTTTTCACGGAGATTATCCCCGACGTGTATGCGGACAGGACGGAAAATCCGCTGTTGCCTGTTATTGGTCCTGCTACAGGCGAGCCTCAGGTGGATGCCGCGGGTGAAGTGGTTATGGCACGCCAACCTTATCGAGACACCGACGGTACGGTTATTGACTATGAGAAGAAGCAGGTTACGCTGTTCGACGGCTACATCGTGGATCTGAACCAATACAGCGGGTTATTCAACGATACGAAAACGTATGATTTGAGTCCGAGCCATATCGGGGAATTCGCGCTCAACGGACCGATATGGGGCAATCGTTTGACCTTCTCCGTCGCTAGCCAGCTGCAACAGAATGAAAGTTTCCTACCCAATGCTGATGGGACGGGATATACCTTTCAGGGCAAGCTCAGGTTTGAAGTGACGCCTGAAATTAAACTCACGGCAAGTGGGCTTTTCGATCGGAGCGAATCCACCTCCTATGGCGGCAGTCTGCGCTTTTTACCCAGCGCGATTCCGGTGGGGAACAGGGATGGACGTGGTCTTTCCGTACAACTCTCACATAACCTTAACTCCGGCACCTTCTACACCTTGACGCTTGGGCAATTCCATCGTTCTTTTGAGAGCCATCAACCGGATAAAGTGTGGGATCCGTTGAATAAAACGTTTGATGAAAACGCTTGGGATCCCGAACAATCGTTTGAAGACAATCAGGAAGATGGAAGAATCAGAAACCCAACCCAACAGGCGTACAACGATACAACCTACTATATTGCAGGTGATGACAACGCTTGGACTGACCGCAATTCGACGACATCAATAGTGAAAGCGGATTTTGCCAGCCAGGTCACGGAGAATCATCAGATCCAGACAGGTGTTGGTTTCACGGCACAAGATATTTACAATCTCGGTACAACCAATTGGGGGAGTTCAAACCTCTACATGGAGTTTTATGATGTAGCACCTAGCTCCCTGAGTGCATATTTGCAAGACAAGATGGAGTATGCGGGGATGATTGTCAATGCGGGGTTGCGGTATGATCTGTATAGTCCAGACGGAGTTTCACCCGCAGATCCCTTGGATCCGCTTGAACTCAATGAGGATGGAACAATCAAGCTGGATAAAAGTGTCTACAAAGTCGGACTGCCTGTTATCAAGAATCCGGTTGAAGCGTCTATCAAACAGACGCTTGCCCCACGGCTCGGTATCTCGTTCCCGGTAACGGATCGGGCGAAACTGCACTTCACGTATGGGCATTACTACCAGATCCCGCGCGGCGACGACCTCTACGAAAATCTCAACTTTGATATGCGAGGGGCGATCCGCAGAAGAGGGAATCCCGACTTGGAACCGGAGCAAACCATCGCTTACGAGGTCGGCATCGCGCAGCAGTTCACCGAGGATCTGACGGCTGACATCACCGGGTTTACCAAGGATATCGACAATCTGGTGAGTAGTGTGCATGTCGACATCACTAACGGTTACAGCTATTTCATCAATGACATCTACGGACGGGTTCAAGGCTTTGAGTTGACAATTCGCAAGTGGCGCACTGGGAATAGTCCGGTCTCTGGGATGCTCAACTATACCTATTCCGTCGCAAAGGGGAAAGGTTCTAGTCGAAATCTGGGATACCTGACCTATTATCGGCAACAACCCGAAGTGACTGAAAGCCACCCGCTAGATTGGGATCAGCGGCACGTTGTCTCAGGAACGTTGGACATTCAATTGCCCCTCGACAGTGCGATTAACCTGATTGGTCGATACGGCAGTGGTTTGCCTTACACGCCGAATCCGAGCGCGCCGATTAAACCTGACGTGAACTCGAAGCGTTATCCGCCAACCTACAATGTTGACGTATTGCTAAGCAAGCGCAGCCGGTTTGGTGAGGTGACGTATACGCTTTTTGCGGATATTCGGAATATCTTCAACACGAAAAATCTGGACAATCTGCTGGATCCGGTGACATACGATCGGTATGGCATCCCGCTTACCGCCCGAAAGCATTCTAGTCCAGCTTCGTGGAGTTCGCCTCGGTTGGTTATGGTTGGTGTGAGTTTGGATTTTTAGGGGGAAGTGGGTTTTTCGAGTCGACAATATGGAATTTGAATGGCATTCTAACAAAGCAGCAAGTAATCTCGCTAAACACTACGAAAATGACTGACACAATCACACCCAATGACGAATTGCGTCCCGAGTACGATGAAACCTCCCTGAAAAATGAGGTTCGTGGGAAATATGCCGAACAATATGCTGCCGGTATAAACACTGTCCAGCTTGCACCGGATGTTGCCGCTGCTTTCCCTACCGAAGAAGCTGTTAATCAAGCCTTACGGTCTGTATTGAAAGAGGGGAGTGAGGAGAGATGACCACGCCTACAACTATTGAAGGCATTTATCGCGACGGTAAGGTTGAACTCTCGGAAACGCCCAGTGATATGTGTGAGGGTACGCCCGTCATCGTAACCTTTCTGCCAGCCAATGCTATAGATTTACAGGAACGTGGCATTGACGAAGCGCAGGCGGCAGATATACGGGCACGTTTGGCATCCTTTGCTGAAGACTGGGACAGTCCGGAGATGAATGTCTATGACAACAATATAGGAATTAGGGGGTAAGATTCTAAATGAAGAAAATCAATATCACAGAATCTGATATTGCTATCGTAGCAACTAGATTAAAGCAGATTGCATCTGATATTCCCGCAACAGTAACAGAGGGGCCTGAGTGGTCAAATCCCCCGGCTGTTAAAGTCATTGACTGTGTCCTTTCTCTCAATCGGAAATATGACGGGTTTGTGGTTCCCCGATTGAGAACTTTTATGAACAATCATCCTGATACACAACGGGTAGTTGAATTGGTAAATCTCATGGATAGCTATCCAACTCCCCATGCGTTCATGCAACAAGAACTCAACTATAATCACGAGGATCGTGCAAAGACTCTTCAATCTGTTGCCAGACACGTTTACTCAACTATTGAGGAAGCACCAATAACTTCCGAGGAAGAGGTTCTCAAACGATGGGCAGTTCAAGCCGAACCTCAAGATTACCGAACGCTGAACATTAGAGGTTTTGGACTTGCTGGTTTTCAGTATCTGCGAATGCTCTTTGGTGCGGATACTACAAAGCCTGACGTGCACATTATTGGGTTCATATCTGATATCTTAGACCGAAAAATCTCAGCCGTTGAGTCACTTTTTCTCTTGGAAGCCGTCGCAGCACATATTGGTCTCTCTGTCCGAGATGTGGACCGTTTCATTTGGAATAGGCGTGCTCGCGGTACGGGTACAGATTAGCTTTCCCGTTAGCTACTGAAGGGGTCCATGATGCTAAATGTAGGTGAACAAATTGTATCTTCGTACTTACGATACATCCGGCGGTGCGATTTTATCCAAACAAACTTATACACCATTGAATCTCAGGGCGAAATTGACGTTGTTGGACTGAACCTAGCGGAGCAGCAAGTTTACGTTTGCGAGGTAGCCATTCATCTAACAACAGGACTTCAATATGTGAAAAACAAACGGCCCAATAATGTTCAAAAACTCACAGAAAAATTCTCCAAAGACATCGAATATGTACACAAGTACTTAGATCAGTACAAGCCTCACCTTATGCTTTGGAGTCCGATAGTTAAAGACTCAAAAGGGAAGTTGGAATATAATCAAATCCAACATCTAAAGGACATTAAAGCAAATATCAAGGAACAGTATGGCATTGAACTTGAGTACATAGTTAATGAGAGATTTCACGAGTGCCTAGAGGAACTAAGAAGCTATGCAAAAACACAGACCAAAGAACTTCAATGCCCCCTGATGCGTCTGATGCAAATAGAAGAATATTTAAGTACCTAGGTTTCGCCCAATAAGACGCGTATTTTATAGGGTTTTAAGAAGGCTTGAAATGCAGTAATGATGCGTTCAATGAGTGGATATAAAGGGTTAAGAATGATACAGACGACCTTTTTGTTTTTGAATTGTACTTTGCCAGAGATACCTAACACCTCGCGCATCAACCGTTTGATTCCCCTCGCTTGAATGGTAGCAATAGTTTGATTGATTGATGCGCTGGGTTGCGGTGGGGTCTGTTTTTCAGTCTTGCTCCCCGATGCAATGAGCGCATCAATAAGCCACCGTTTGGACCACATGAGAATGTTATGAGCCAACTGAGAGAGTAGAAGCAGCACCTGTTGGGCTTCAAATCCCGCTTTTCGACGCTTTCTCATCGACAACCCTTGATAATCTTGGCAAAAGGTGCTTTCGGGCACCCCGCTTCGTTTATCATAATGGGTGACAATTTGGGTTAACGTTGCTTTTGTATCGGTAGTCACCAAAACCGAATAGTTATAACCGCCTTTGTGGTTTGGGGTTCTGACCGCCACTTGTACCGTTTTGCGCCCATACCGATGTGGCTTTGTGACCCACCCGGCTTGTCTAGCGGTCTTATTGGCACACGATGGGACAGCCACCCACTTCTGCACAGATTTGGCTAAAGCAGTGGCTCTTTTCCACGAGTAGATTTTTACCAGAATCGAGTAATTCCGCCAGAGCGCGAAATTGATGTTCGCGTCGGTGCCAAATCCGGCATCGAGTCTCAATTGAATCTGCTGCCGTTTGGCGTTTGTATCCAGTTTTAAGGTGGTTTCCATTTTGGCAACCATTTCTTTGAACACCGCCTTAGACGAGGTGTTTCCCGTGTAAAGGGATTGGGAGACAATTTCCTGGGTGTCAGGCATCAGGACGCGTCCGACTTGACGGGTGTATTGATTTTTGCGGTGGGGGACATACCCCTTGGTGGCTCCTTCTGCGCGTTTGGAGACCGGCAGCGCCGACAGATCCATATCAATAGTTACCGGCTTTGATTCGGTCAACGATGAGAGGGGAGATGACGTCAGGTGATGTTTCTCCCAAATACCATCAACCGCTTGCTGAAGTTGAAAAACTGTTTCCGACGTGGCGGCATTTATCGTCTCCTGAATTACTGACTGATCCGCACACTTGCAATACCCAAATGCCAAAAGCAGCGCACCATGCGGACGGAGGGCGGTGTTGATGTCTGAAATCGTTGATGCTCCGGCAATTATGCCAAGCGTGGCAAACACCAATTTGTCTGTCGGGCGATAGGTAATCGTCTTCTGAGGGATTTCAACCCTTTGATGAATCTCATCAAAGAACGCTTTCTCTTTAAGCACTTCGCCCAATGCACACAACGGCGCGTGAGCGGTGGAGTGACTGACTTTCTGTTTGCGTTTTTTACGTCTTTTGGTTATCCTTTTGTTTGCCATTACTTCCCTCCATCGGTGGTCATAAGGATTATGCTATTTTTATGATAACCTTTGGAAGGGGGCAATGGCACGTTATTATTGGATGCAGACCTTTCTAAACCAGATTCAACTGTTTACTTCATTGTACGAAATCGAGGTAAGTAACCAGATTGGCTCATGTTAAAAGAAAGTGCAAAGCACAAAGAGAAACCGAGTTTTTGTAGGGATTGGGTTACCCAAGCCCTACTACAGGCGGGGGACCCCGCCCCTACGGTTTTTGTTGCACGATTTCTTAACATGAGCGAAAAAGAGAACAAGACTCTACCAACCCCAGCTGCCAATACAAACATTGTCGAAATGGATATAAAAAAAATCACAAGACTTGTATCTGTATTAGCGATTGTTATTCTCGTTGTGGGACTTTCTGCTTGTGAACAACTGCAGCAAATGGTTCAACCCGCTATGCCATCGCATGTTCCGTTCCGAGAATCCCGACAAATCGGGACCTGCACAGATGGGGCTCGAGTCCTCAAGGTCGGTTTTTACGCGTATTTTTTACCCGTGAGTTACAGTGCTGAGGAAGATCCTGCTTCCGACGCTTTCAGCAGGCATCTCGGCTATGAAGCAGACTTATTGACAGCTCTTGAAGCTATGCAAGGCACAGGATTATCCTTTGTCCGCTATCCTATTGCAGTCTGGCCGGACATCTGGCTCAAGTCCGCTGAACCGGGATATGATATTGTGGGCGGCGGCATCACGATTCTCGATTCTCGGACCCGAGATGCGACCGGCAACACGGTTATCATTTTTACGTCGGGGCATATCAAGTTTCGCCAGTCGCTTTTGGTGCGTGCCGAAGATGCAGAACGCTTCGCCGTCCATGCAGATCTGACGAGTGATGTGCGCGTGGGTGTGCTTCCCGCTACGACTGGAGAAGCACGCTTACTGGAACTAACGGGGCTCGTTGCCCCCAACGGTATTCTCGTCAAGGGGACGCGCGTTGAGACACCGCTAGGGCCTGTCGTTGCTGATGGCACTGCGGCATACACGATTACCGCCGCCGGTGCCACCCCGAATTTGGCAGGACGAAGTCATCTCTATCCGCCCTCGGAAAATATGCCGCAAGTCATTTATCTTGGGGATGAGGTGGGGGAATCGGAACTTCTGGATGCCCTCGCCGCAGGTAGCATTGACGCAATTGCTAGAGGAGAGATTGGAAACCGCGATGCTGTTCAAGTCTCTGGTAACACCTTCGTTGTCACCGCCCTTGATGAGCAGTTTGAGCTTGGTGGATTTACCCTGGCCGTGGAAGATGCAGCACTCGCTACTTGCATTGATGAAAAACTGAACTATCTGACGGATAACAGGAATATCGGCTATGCAGAATGGGTGGCAGATCCCTTGGTATTCATGCGCCGCGCCCGGATGTGGAACAGTCTAAGGTAATAACTATGGAAATTAAACCAATCAAAACCGAATCAAATTATGAAGCTGCGCTGAAAGAAATAGAAAAACTCTGGGGTTCAAGCTATGGTTCGCCGGAGGGAGATAAACTTGATGTGCTTGTCACACTAGTGGAGGCTTATGAAGAGGAACATTATCCCATTCCACCTCCAGATCCGATTGAGGCAATCCTTCACTACATGGAGAATGAAGGGTTATCCGAACAAGATCTTGAACCCTATCTTGGTTCGCATCCTTGTGTATCAGAAGTTCTTAATCGGCAACGCAGTTTGTCTCTGGACATGATCCGGAAATTGCACAACGGTCTTGGAATTCCAGCGGATATTTTGGTTCAGCCTTATGTATTAGGTTTGAACAATTTTAGGTAAAAAAGGCAGAAAAGAGGGGCCCCTTTCGGAAACAGACCCTTATTTTGAAAGGAAAACTATGGAATGGGTTCCAGTTGTAATAGCTGTAGTAATTCTCACTGGCCTAGGCATTGTCACAGGTCAGACCATAAGACATGCGAAAAAATCTTAACACGATCCGCCATTTGCGTTGATGATAGAGTCTCTCTAATTTTCGCACTTCGTTGAGGCGGTTATCAACAGACCTCCTCTAAGTTTGGCTGCGTAAGCGTGGTATCAGTTGATTCATCCATTGCAAGGTAAGTTGCTAGGGCGTGTTGATATTTTGAGAATGCTGATTCGGCAAACGCTGTCATCATCGGGGAATCTGACATAAGTAGCGTTTGCGGACGGGGATCACAATCTAACAGATCGTGGTACAAAAGACTACTTTTAGGGAATAATGTTTTCAAAAGGAGACTTCCCGATGAAAAACGGAGTTGGGTTTCACTCTATCCGTCTATAAGCAGATGTCGTTGAACGACGGAGCCTCTATTGGACTTGATAGGGATTGGTTAACCGTTCAACCCAACCTACGTGCTTCTAACCAAACACAAATCACGCACAAGGAATAAGATAACTGAATTTTTCGTTAGTAGGAGGAAAAATGAAACAGAAGAAATCGGGCAGACGTGCAGTGCTGCCCCTACGAGTATCCCTCATAGCTGGGCTATTGATTATAGTAATTTTGCCGGTGATGGCTGCCGTGGATTGGAAGGCATTGGACGTAGGCAATCTGTCGTCCGCGGTCTACAACACCGCAGTCGTTGGCCACCCCACCAATCCAACTGCAAACCCTTCAGGCTGGTGGCCTGCGGGAACCAACGATTCCTACATCTATGAAGGCGATATCTGGATCGGTGCGAAAAAAGGTGGGGAGGTTGGTGTCTCCACGTCGGATGGCAGACAGAGCGAAATTTGGCCCACCGACGATGTGCCGGAAGTGATTTCCAACAAGCCCGGTGTGACCACAAAAGGGACCCCGACAAGCCAAGCGATTATGTTCAAATGTAGCGACACAAATCCTGATGCGAATCAGGGATTGATACTCGGCTTAGAGATTGTAGTCGATGGCTTTCAGTGGAGTTATGCACCGCTCTACGATTTCTTTATTTTAGAATATAGGGTCAAAAACGTTGGCGGTGAGCCGCTTGAGGATCTGTTTATGGCGTTCCGGTATGATGTAGATGTCTCCAGCAACGAAACAGGTACAGCGAGCTATTCAGCGGATGATTTTATTGCACTGGATCAGACACCGGACGCGCTCAACCCTGAAGCGCATCCGAACCGCTATCTCTCTTACGGGTTCTCTAACGCTTCTGCTCCCGGATACATCGGTTTGCGGGTGTTGGACGCGTATGTGGGAAATGATTCGCAGGACCCCGGGGCAAAAATTCCTTTTACAGCGCACAAACGGATTACGATAAATACCGACCCAACGACCGATGCGGAAATGTACGCTTATATCAGTGTCCCCGGTGTTGACCCGCTCCCCGCAAACTACGACGATCAGCGTTTTGTCCAATCCTACGGACCTGTGGCATCGCTCGCGCCCGGACAGGAGTTTACCATTGTCACAGCGGTGGCTATCGGTGAGGGACTCGCCGGTTTACAAGCGGCTGCGGACTGGGCGCAGAAGTTGTATGATGATGACTATGTTGCGCCTGCCCCGCCGCCGTCCCCGGAGGTAACCGCATATCCCGCCGATGGACAGGTGACACTTGTCTGGGAAAGCGCAGGACAATGGTTGGGTAAAAGTATCGAAGAGTATGTGGATCCCACCGATCTGGAGAAAGTCTTTGAGGGCTATAGAGTCTATCGGCGAGATACCTCGTACGATCCAGATACCGGCACCCCTGTGGAAGATTGGACAATGTTAATGGAGTTTGACAGACCGAGTGCGACCGGTAATTTCCTCACGGTCGCGCATGTCGGTAAACAGTCAGACGCTACCATTACAAGCGACGGTGCTGAACCGTTTTTTGCTGACTTTTTCAAAAATGCCGTCTACGCAATCAAGTTCAATTCCAGCACCACCTTTGAGATAATTAATACAACGCTGTGGGAGGTTATGGCGCATAATCCCGAATTCCCAGCGAACGGTGAGGGATATGTTGTTGTGAAGGATCCGAACACAGGAGAACCTTATCCTGACGGGACCTATCGCTCCGGTGCGCTAATCTACTTCGGGGGGTTGTATGTAACAATTACGGACGGTGCCTCAGGTCCCCCTGTGGCGGGCGATATCTTTCGTGTTGTTTCCACACCTTCACAGGCACTTGGCGAAGATGCGGGCATCAAGAATTTCTACACCGACGAAGGGTTGACCAACGGGCTTCAATATACCTATGCGGTAACCTCATACGATAGGGGCAACCCAAAAACCGGGCTTATCTCAATGGAGAGCAGCCAGATTGAGACGATGCTCCACGTTGTTCCACGCGCCCAACCCGCTGGGTATCGAGAGGCAGCTGCTGATGTGGCAGGTCAAGGAGTGGGAACTGTCACCGTTGAACCGATGGTGCTCGCACCAAACAAGGTGACGGGCGATCAATATAAAATTGTCTGGCAGGGTGCAACGCAGATAGGGCCCGCTGCGTATATGACAGGTCCCGGCTATCAACCGCCTACTTATGAGATTATCAACATGGCAACAGATCGAACGGTTGTGGAACCGCAACCGTTTGAGTGGTATGATCCTATCCACCACGAAGCGGTTGAAGTGCTGTCCCCGATGTTTGATGGAATCATCCTAAAGATAACAGGGGTTGATGTGACTTACGGAAGTCCAGCCGAAAACCCGATCGAAAACGTCGAACTGACCACAGGCTCTGTTCCGGGGTGGTCGGTGGACATCCAATCTCCCGGTGTCGGCGAAAACACTTGGCCCAACATCTTTTGGGCGACGTACTACCGGCCGCATAGGTACTCGATTACATTCATTGACGATACACACGTCAGAGTGGTGGACGAAAATACGGGTGAGGAGATTCCGTTCAACGGCGAGCGTGCCGAAGGATATGCAATTCTAGGGGCAGGTTGGGTTGACACATATAGCAGGGAGGCGACACCGGGCTTCTTTCGGATTTATATTCGGGGTGGGTACGTCTACATAAAAGATCCCAACAATGAGATCTCTGCCGGAGATGTGTTCGTTGTTGAGATGGGGGGCATCAGCGCGCCGCGGACTGGTGACGAATTTCTGTTGACGACACAAGGCGCGTCGCTCGTCCCCGAAGACATCAAAGCAGACCTAGAACGTATCCGTGTTGTGCCAAACCCCTACTTCATCACAAACAGGGCTGTGACTGCTGAAGGAACGGATAAAATCTTCTTCACGCACCTTCCGCCACGGTGCACCATTCGGATTTATACGCTGGTGGGCGAATTGGTGCGGGAGCTCGAACACGATAGCTTCACACCTTTCAACGCAGATGAACGTTTGGCACAGGGCGACAAGGGTGGTACGGAGACATTTGATCTCCTTAATCTCTACAATCAAGCCCTTGCAAGTGGGGTCTATATTTACCACGTTGAAGCACGTGATGACAGCAATGATGTTATCGGGAATAAGATTGGTCGGTTTTCAATTATTCGATAAAGGGGGATAAACTAGGGTAAGCACATGCACAATACCATTTTTGCGAATTCAGCGTTGAGGCGATTTGCCTCGGTAATCTCTACTTTCTTAACTGCCATTGCGTTTTTATGGACGGTTCCCAGTGACGCAACCACCAACGTTGGAACTGCCGGTGCACAGTTTCTAAAAATTGGACCGGGGGCGCGGGTGGACAGTTTGGGAGGCGCGTTTGGCGGGCTTGCCAACGATGCTACTACGATCTACTGGAATCCAGCCGGGTTAAGCCAACTCAAACAGACTAGCTTTTCGGACACGCATACGATATGGCTTGCCGATACCCGATACAACTACCTTGCGTTCGCCACGCCGGTGGAAAAGGTAGGCACCTTGGGGGCAAGCGTTACATTCCTCAACGTCCCCGATACGGAAATCACAACGCTTGCAAAGCCGGATGGGACGGGGCTTTGGTACTCTGCATGGGACGCAGCGGTGTCGGTGGCGTATTCTAGACAACTCTACGAAAAAGAGTCGGGGGTCAACCTCTCCTTCGGTATCAATGCGAAATACATCCATCAGCAGATCCATCGGGAGAGTGCCACAGGGGTTGCGGTTGATGTTGGCACCCTATACCACACAGGTTGGAGAAGTTTACGGATAGGGATGTGTTTCTCGAACTTCGGTCCCGAGATGCGTTTCAGCGGTCCGGACCTTATGACCGGTGCCGAAGAAGCGGGGGACTCTAGGAATGCGGATTATCGCCCCTATCCAGAGACGACGAATCCGACGCGAAAGGCTGAATTAGAAACCGTAGAGTTCCCGTTGCCGTCCAATTTCCGGCTCGGTATCGCCTACGATTTACTTGATAGCGGGGATAATCTCCTCACCGTCGCGCTTGATGCCAACCATCCGAATGACAACAGCGAGCGGCTGAACTTCGGATTAGAGTACTGGTATAGAAAGATGGCGGCGATTCGTGGGGGGTATAAACTCCGCTTGGGTCCTGATCGGAGTGATGATGAAGAGGGGCTGACGCTCGGCTTGGGTATCCACATGAATTTTGCCGCAACAATGTTGTCTCTTGACTATGCGTTTGCTGACTTTGGACCGCTGCAACGGGCACACCGTGTGAGCCTCGGCTTGAAATTCTAAAAGATGCTAGGGCGTGTTGACATTTTGAGAATGTTGATTCGGCAAACGCCGTAATCATCGGGGAATCTGACATAAGTAGCATCCCGACAGGTCGGGACGGACGAAGATCACAATCTAACAGATCGTGGTACACAAGACCACACGCCCTAACAGAACTCGCTGTTAGAACAAAGGAGCAATACAGTGCTTTTCAACAAAACCCGTGCACAGGAGTATATGCACCGCTGCGGTGTGGATGTCTTGGTGGCAACCTCGCCGGTCAACATTACCTATTTTTCGGATTATCGGTGCTGGATTGATCCACTGTTCAAGGCATATATGATGGTGCCGGGCGCGCTAAGCGATCCCGATCCGACCGCTGCTTATGCAATTTTTCCACTAGAGGCGGAACCCGCGCTTGTGGCGAGTCCGACGTTTGCAGTGAACGCATCCGATCTGTGGGTGAAAGACGTACATATCTTCGGGGACCACGGGTTGGACGATTCGCTGCCGTTGGGGGACTTGTCCGATGTGGAGCAACGGATCTTTGATATACTTCACCGACCGCAGCAAAACGCCACACCGACCGATGCACTCTTGAGTGTTCTCACAGCACGCGGGTTGACTGATGCTCGAATCGGAATCGAGATGGAAGGGCTGTCACCGAGGGCAAAGGACGCAATCGAGGCAGGGCTGCCAAAGGCGCGGATCAAGGATTGCTCAAACCTTATTCGCCTCATTCGGATGGTCAAGACCGAAGATGAGTTGTCGCGGTTGACCCGCTCAGCGGAAATCAGCGAAACAGCAGCGATGGAAGCACTCGCGCTTGCTCAGCCGGGGCACCCAATCGCCGATGTTGTTCAACACTATCGGCAGCAGATCGCTGAGGATGGCGCAGATTTTGATCATTTTGCATTCGGGGTGCGCGGCTTAGGGCTTGCCACGGAGCCAAACTATATCTTGACCGACGACGATATACTCTATGTGGATTTTGGCTGCATTTATGAAGGGGCGTTCTCCGATAGCGGTACGACATTAACCATGCGTGAACCATCGGCGACGCTGATTGAGAGGCATAGGGCGTTGCGGGAGTGCGTTGAGGCAGGGGTAGAAGAAATGACACCGGGCGCGAAAGCGTCTGCCGCTCAAGCTGCCATGTGGGAAACGCTCAACGCACACGGCATCACAGCCTCATCTCCGCATGGACATGGGTTGGGTTTGGAGGTCCGAGATTATCCGATTATTGTCGCAGATAATGGGCAGCGGATTCAGGATGATTGTGTGGATGTCCCATCAGACCTACCGCTTGAGGTGGACACGGTTCTCAATCTGGAAGCGATGATTTCGATGCCGGGCGTTGGGTCGCTGCACATTGAGAAATCGTTCCTTGTAACACCCAGCGGCAGTCGTCCGCTAATTCCACACGATCGGACGCGACCCGTGCAGCCGGGCTAAGCAAGTAAGGGCGGGCTAACCCCGCCCCCCGATAAATCGGGCTGTAAGCACCTACGGTTTCTTAACATTAGGACTTACGCAGTTAAACGTTGAGTTTTTGTAGTTCGATGCTTGAGTGCCGCGCGGGGCAAGATGCCCCGCCTACGGTGGGTATGGATTCTGACCATACCCCGAAACGCCCGATGAATCGGGCAACTACAATCTGAAGTGCGTAAGCCCTGAATATGAGCGGATCTGTTTAGACGCGGGCGAATTTCTGAAACCGCTGTCCGCTACCCGGCGCACCGATCTCGGCGACGTAGATGCTGCCTTCGTCATCAACGCAAAGTCCATGCACCGACTGGATGATACCGTTGTTTTCCGCACCGGAGAACCGACTTAACCGCTCTCCTTCCGGGGTCCAGACGCTGACCCGTGAGCCTGCCCCTTGCTCGACCACATAAATCATGTTTTCATCAGTGATCCACACATCGCCGGGGGCAACGACATCCGTCCACGTTTCCATGTGTTTCCCATCCGGATCGAAGATCTGGATGCGGTTGTTTTCGCGGTCACAGACGATGACGCGCCCCATTTTATCGCAACCGATATTATGGACTACCGCGAATTCACCTGGACCGCTGCCCGCCTCGCCCCATGCCAGAAGGTGCTCTCCCTCTTTGGAATACTTGTGGACGAGTCGATTGCCGTATCCGTCCCCGACGTAGATCTCCCCTTCTGGGCCGATTGCAACACCGGTGGGCATGTTATACTCGCGTTTATGGTATGTCACACCAGCAACACCGCGTGTTCCCCACTCACGCTCCAAGTCACCGAGGAGCGTGTAACGGCGCACAATATGCTGCCACGCATCGGTCAGATAAACTTCATCGTCGGGCCCGATGAAGATTCCGTGCGATTGGCTAATCAGATGCGGGGAAACACCGAAATCTCCATAGCCCCACGAGGTAACGAAGTTCCCCTCTTTGTCAAAAACAATAACCGGATGTATACCGCGGGTGAAGGCGAAGATTCGTCCCTTGGAATCGACTGCTGCGTCCGACACCATAGAGAATACCCACCCCTCCGGCAGTTTTGGCCATCCGTCAACTAATTCATATTTATAATCTCCCTCACCTAATGCCATGTTATACCTCCAAAATTGGACTTTGAAATAATACATAGGACTTACGCAGTTGAACGCTCAACGCCTCCGTTCCGAGAGTCTTCGACTTGTAGTTCAGCGATTTATCGCCGCCGGCAACCACAGTACGCCCGATAAATCGGGCAACTACAATACACCCGATGAATCCCCGATAAATCGGGACAGGTCCCGATTCATCGGGATTCTCGTGAAACGGAACGGGCAACTACAGTCTGAAGTGCGTAAATCCTAAATACATTTTCATTTTAGCATGTTTATCAGTTTGGATCAACAACAAAGCAGAACGGCTTGGAAAATAAAAAAGGGGTCACACAGGAAGGGAACAATCTCATTCCTCTCCACGTGACCCCTTACAACGAGCATAACGGTGGCTAATTTTTATGGGATTCTTTCGCGTAGCGTGACAGTCTCCAGCTTCACCGGATAATTCACCTACAACCCCTCCTCCGTCTCATCCGGATCTGTCACCTCGTCTTCTTCATAATACTCCTCAGTTGGCTGAAGTTCTTCCAACCCCTCAGCCTCCTCGTCTTCCTCACCCTCTATGGTAACGAATGGTGAGCCTTCTAAGCGTTCTCCCGGTTGATCTAACTCCTCGTAGTCAATGCGCCCCGATCTAAGTTCATCAATTGCAATCGTTACAGGCTTTTCGGTACTAGCCATTAACATAGGCAGGCTATTTTCAGCATTAATTTCACGTGCTCGTTTGGCTGCGATATTCACAGCCAAATATTTGTTACCGCTCTGCTCCAAGATATCCTCAAGATAGATAAGTGGCATTCTGAGTAACCTCGCAATTTATGGGTAATTTGGGTAAACCAAATTTGGGAGGTATATATTATCAGCGATTGCCGAAATTGTCAAGACAATTTCTATCAATCTGCTTCACTAACCACTTTAGGTCCTGATGTAGTTTGTCTATCATCAAATATCTAAACCAATCCTATGCCGTTTCGTCCAAGTGTTAGGACGGAATTCAGCGCAAATAAGGGAGGAGTAGAGATGAGAATTGGCGAAGGATTTTCAGTCGGCTTTGCAGCGATTCACGCGAATAAGATGCGGTCACTTTTGACGATGCTCGGCATTGTCATTGGTATCGCTTCCGTGCTAGCGATGATTGCTATCGGCGATGGTGCCAAACTGATTGTGCTCCAAGACGCGCAAAAAATTGGCGGTGCTAATCAAGTGACCCTGTATCGGAGCAGCCATATCCGTAAAGGCAGCGGTCGTTGGGAGCGGAATCGCAGCAACGAATATTTTGAGTATGGAGATGTTCTGGCGATTGAAGCAGAATGTCCCTCGGTCGAGGGGGTTATCCCCCGCATTCCACAGTGGCGTGGGGTGCTTGTACAAGCGGAAGGCGGCGCGGAAAAACGGACGGGGTATGAAGGGATTACGTCTTTCTACCAAATTGGGATGAACTGGGAGCCTGCAAGCGGGCGTTTTATAACAGAGGAAGATGTGGCGGAGCGATCTAAAGTCTGTGTCCTTGGATCGGATGTGGCGAGTGAGCTTTTTCAGGGTCAAGATCCAATTGGCAAGACAATCAAGATCGCACGTGGCTCCGGCAACAGGCGCCGTCGCTGGGAACAACGTAGCCAAGACAGAAGCATGGAACGGTTCACCGTTGTGGGGGTGATGGAGCCTCGTGGACGAAGTCTCCGTTTCGGGTGGAATCTGGATGACCGGGTGCTTCTTCCCCTGACAACGGTTCAGGAGCGATTTACCGGCAATGATCGGGTGACAATGATTTCCGTCCAAGCAAAGAGCGTCGACTTGATTAACCAAGCGAAGGAAGAGGTCACAGAGGTGATACGGAAACGGCACCGCAATGAGGACAACTTCTTTAACGTTTGGGAGATGCGGGCGGGTATGGAGCAGCTGTTCAAAATTAGCAAGGTTATCAAAATCGTGCTCGGTGTTATCGCCGGATTTTCGCTGCTTGTGGGCGGCATCGGCATCATGAACATGATGTTGGTCTCTGTAACGGAACGCACACGAGAGATCGGCTTACGAAAAGCGGTTGGTGCCAAAAGTCGGGACATCCTCCTCCAATTCTTGGTTGAAGCGATTGCGATGTGCAGTGTCGGTGGTATCATAGGTATTGGGTTGGGTGTTGCTGCCGGGCACGGGATGGCAAATGTTGCGGTAAACATTGTTAAGATTGTCCCGGAGTGGCCCGCTGTTGTCTCTACAGAGTGGATGATTATCTCGGTTGCTTTTTCGGCACTTATTGGTATTGTCTTCGGTGTCTACCCAGCGGTAAAGGCTGCACAGCTTTCGCCTATCGAAGCGTTGCGGACCGAATAAAAACGAAGGTTCATATAAAAAGAAAGTGCGGAACACGAAGAGAAACCGAGTTTTCAAGAAAAAACTCGGTTTCTTTGCACTATTTCTTAACATAAGCGAAAAAAGGAAATTTGGAACTGAGTGAAGAACTCTCAAACGTGTGGATTTAATTTAGAGCCAGAAGTTTGCCATCCTCGTTTACGGAAGCGTTGAGAATGGCATTAACACGAAAGGAGAGAGGAGATTGAAACTCAGTGAAGGATTTTCAATCGGGCTCAGAGCCATCGGCATAAACAAGATGCGTTCCCTTTTGACAATGTTAGGGATCATTGTTGGGGTCGCTTCGGTGCTCGCAATGATTGCCGTAGGGGATGGAGCGAAAACAATTGTACTGCAAGATGCAGATAAGCTAGGGGGTGCCAGTCAATTTAGTATGTGGCGCGGTGGCTGGATTAAAAAAAAGGGGCAATGGGTCCGCAACCGTAGCAGTGAGTTTCTAAAGTACAATGATGTCGTAGCAATTGAAGCGGAGTGTCCTTCCGTTGAATTGGTGATACCGCGTATTCCACGATGGGGTGGAATTCTCGTTCAAGCCGCAGATGGTGCCGAAAGTCGCACCGGATATAACGGTGTTGATTCGCATTTTCCGATTGGGATGAATTGGGAGGTGGGACGAGGACGTTTCTTTACGGAAACTGAATTCAACAACCGGCAAAAAGTCTGTGTGATTGGATCCGAGCTAGCAACTGAACTGTTTGGCGATAATGACCCCATTGGCAAACAGATCAAGGTCGCACGCAGTACCGACTGGGAAATCAGACGAGAAGAACGAGAAAGAGTGATGGTGCGATTCATGGTGGTAGGTGTAATGGAGACACGCGGCAGAAGCCTCCGTTTTGGCTGGAATCTTGATAACATCCTGTTTGTACCGTTGACAACTGCCCAAGAGAGATTTACCGGAAATGATCACGTCACGATGTTCACTGTCAAGGCAAAACATATAGATTTGATTGACAAAGCCCAAGAAGAGGTCAAAGCGGTGATGAGAAAACAACATCGCAACCAAGATGATTTTTTCCACATCTGGGTTTTGAATGAGAGTATGGAGCAGCTGCATAAAATTAGTTGGGTCATCAAAATTACGCTGGGCAGTATCGCTGGATTTTCGTTGCTTGTCGGCGGGATTGGTATTATGAATATGATGTTGGTCTCTGTTACGGAACGTACACGAGAGATTGGCTTGCGAAAAGCGATTGGTGCCAAACGGGGCGACATTCTCTTGCAGTTCCTAGTCGAGGCGGTGGTTATGTGTAGCGTCGGTGGATTGCTTGGGATTGGACTGGGTATCGGCGCAAGTCACGGGATGGCGAATATTGCGGTAAAGATTGTTAAGGTTGTCCCGGAGTGGCCCGCTGTTATTTCTACGCAATGGATAGTTATCTCTGTCGCCTTTTCGGCACTTATCGGTATAATCTTCGGTGTCTATCCAGCGGTAAAAGCCGCACAACTTTCGCCGATTGAAGCGTTGAGGACAGAATAGAGACATCAGTGAATTGTAAGGAACCGGCGAACAACCGAGTGTACGAACCAAAGGAGTAAATCGTATGAATCTCATCGAATGTATTATGATTGGGCTTGCCAGTTTACGTCGTCATCCACTTCGTTCTGGATTGACCATTTTGGGTATCGCCATCGGTGTTGGTGCGGTGGTGAGTATGGTTTCGGTCGGTGATGGCTCACGCGCTCTGGTCTTAGGCGAAATTGAGCGCACCGGCGGATTGACCATGATTGAGATTACTCGGGATGATTGGGATCGCCAATCAGGGACATTCAGCAGAAGAGCGGGACGTACCCTGAGACGTTGGCGTAGAAACCGTGCAGAACATTTGGAAACCCAAGATATATACGAGATTATGGAAAAAGGAAGGGGTGTTGTTCATGTGGTCGGTGAAGATGACATGCCCGGCTGGAATGTATATCATGAGGGAGCCAGTAGGAATTCTAGAGTGGTTGCAGGGACTGCGGGGTATGATCGATCACATAATTGGTATCCCGTCATGGGACGTTTTTTCACTGAGGAAGAGGTTGAGAGAGCGAGCACGGTCACCGTTATCGGCTATAAAATCTACGATGAAGTTTTCAAAGGTGAGGACCCAATCGGCAAGGAGATGAAGGCGACCCGGACAACGAGTTGGGGTCCCCGATACGACGTGCGCTTGACAGTGATCGGTGTGATGGAAGAAAAGGGCGATGCGATGGATACCGAAGGCTGGGATGAGCGTTTTATCATTCCCCTCACGACCTTTCAGCAGCGCTTTACCGGGCGGAAGGAGGTTGAGCGTATCCGTGTGGAGGCAACAAGCCTTGATGAGGTTGAAAACGCAAAAGAAGATGCGAAGCACATCTTGGGGAGGCTGCACAACAATTCTGGCGAGGAATATCAATACTGGACAGCACAGGAGGAACTGGCAACCGCTGAAAAAATTGGGAACACAATGAAAGCCTTAATGGGTGGGATTGCGCTGATTGCACTGTTTGTGGCAGGTATCGGTATCATGAATATTATGTTGGTCTCGGTCACGGAACGAACAAAGGAGATCGGTTTGCGGAAGGCACTTGGTGCAAAGCGGCGCGACATTTTGAACCAGTTTCTGATTGAGGCGTTGGTCTTGAGTATAACAGGCGGTATCTTCGGTGCAATCCTCGGTATTTTTCTAGGGAAGGGTAGTGCCATGTTAATCGCCAAATTTGTGTGGGAGGGCAGCAACTGGCCCTCGGTCATCTCCTACTCTACCATGCTCATCGCCATGGGTGTCTCTGTGGGCATTGGGGTTATCTTCGGATTGTATCCTGCCTACAGAGCGGCAATTTTAATGCCGATAGAAGCGTTGCGGGAGGTGCCGGGAGATGAAAATCTCAAGATTGATGGACAAGATTTTAAGCTTGCCCCGCTTGCCGGAAGATTTTGGGGACAATTATTGGACAGCTTGGTCTACGCTGCTATTGTCGCTATTCCGTTCGGTGTGTGGACGCGTATCGGATTAGAAGGGTCCAATATTGTGCTCTGGGTTGCTGCTTCCATTGCGTTACTGTATCTACTCTTTCAAGATGCGGTAAACGGACGAAGCATCGGCAAAAGGCTCACAAAAACAAGGGTCATTGATTCAAAGAGTGGATTGCCTTGTAACTTGTGGCAATCTTTTCTCCGCAATCTTTCGCTGCCGATCCTTAGCGTGATTGATTGTATTTTCATCTTAGGAGAGAAAAAGCAGCGGTTGGGTGATAAACTTTCAAAGACATTGGTGGTCAGAGTTACATAAGACGTTAAACTATAGTGGATCTTAGAATTAATGAGACACTCCAGACCGGTGCGGGGGAAAACCGCACCTACCGGGGTACGAAAGTGTTTACTTATTTTTAGGATTCACCATAAGTGGCAATCATCAACAAAGGAGTGATCAAACAGTGAAAAAGATAATAGGAACTGTTGCAATTTTTATTTTAGCGGCAACCCTCGCATCATGTGGGTGGATTCAAGGGCGCGGGAAAAACGAGGACGCAGCTGAAAAGCGGGTTGAAGTTGTTAGAAGTGGAGATTTCCAGAAGCTGATTAGCGCGACAGGAAATCTTGAAGCACTCATTGATGTCGAGGTCAAGGCAAACGTTGCAGGTGAAATTATTAATCTGTATGTGGACGATGGGCATTACGTTGAGAAGGATCAGGTACTGTTAGAGATTGATCCGGAACAGTACGTTGAAGAAAGGAAGCAGGCTGAAGCCGATGTCCACGCTGCTGAAGCACAACTCATGCAGTCACAACTCAACATCATATTGAAAACTGAAGAGCTTGAGAGCGCGCGTCAACAAGCAGAAGACAGTGTGAAAATCGCCCAATCGAATTTGAGGACAACCGAAGCCGCTTCACAAACACAGATTACTTCTGCAGAAACGGATATCCAAACAACGAAGAACCAGTTGGATCAAGATACGATTGCGCTAGAACAGGCAAATATCGAACTTAACCGGGCGAACATAAGGCTCGCAGAACTCGAAACAGAGCTTGAGTCTGTAAAAGTGGAGCGGGATAACGCCGAATCTGAAAGGAATCGGAACCAGGAACTGTTTGAGAAGAAACTGGTTTCTAAGAAGTCCTTAGAGGAGGCGGAATCGAGATATGCCAGTGCGGAATCGCAATATAAGACGGCTCTTAAGCGATTAGAGTCTCAGCAGGAAACGGCAAATTCTCAACTGAAGACCATCGCCACGAGAAAGAGCGCGATCGCAAATCGTAACCTAACCCTGACCTATCAAAAAATGAATTTGGATAAACTCCGTGAAATGAGAGCAGCGGAGGAGGAGGAGACAAAGCTTCAGCTACAAATCAGTCGAACCCGCCTTACGGAGATTCTGGAAACGCTTGAAAATGAAAAAACCGTCACCAAGCAAGGGGCGGTGAGCGCAGAAGCGAATCTCCTGCGACGCCAGAGTAGCTTGAAGAACCAAGAGGAACAGTTGGAATGGACAGTTATCAAGGCACCGATGGCTGGTACTGTAACCCTGCTCGAAATTGAGGAGGGCGAGATTGTGACCTCCGGTCGCTCGGCATTCTCGCAAAGCCCCCCATTGATGACCATAGCAGATTTGTCAAAAATGGTGGTGAAGACTTATATAAACGAAGTCGACATGGAACGACTTAGGATGGATCAGCAGGCAAACATCAAAGTCGACGCATATAAGAACAAAATATATGAGGGCCGCGTCGCCGAAATCTCCCCGAGTGGAGAGGAGCGGGATAACATTATCACCTTTGAGGTAATGGTCGAGGTGGTCGGTTCTCCCTCTGAACTGCGCCCCGGCATGAGTGCCGATGTCGATGTCGTTACCTATGAGGAGAAAGATGTCTTGATGCTGCCGATTGATGCGGTCCAAGATGAAACATCGGCAATCGCTACGGCGAGGGTTGGCCCCGATGTAGACGCCTTCAAAACAGATCAAGCGGTTGAGCTCAAAACGTTAACCGGAAAGAGCTTCAACGGCAAGGTAACTAGCATCAGCGGAGACCGATTGACAATCAGTCTCGATAGCTCACAGCGCGGCTTGCGTGATGGTGAACGCACCTTTACTCTCCTTGTAAACGGTAAGCAGAAGGCGGATGGGGTTTCGACCAACATTAAAATCACGAAAGATAAGTTCGTCATGCTCGATGCACAGGACGGTTCTGAAAAAGGGAACGGCAACTCAAAAGGGCAGAAGGGAAAACGCGCTTCTATTGAGACAGGCGAGCAGAATGAAACCGATGTCATTATCAAGAGTGGATTGGTGGAAGGCGATCGGGTGATTTTACCTGAGCGGAAGGGAGCTCCAGGGGGGCCGGGTAGACCTTCTTAGTATCCATCAGTTTCAAAACAGAAGCGTCTCGGGCAACCGAGGCGCTTTTTTCATGCCCTTTTTGTGCCTTTCTTACTTTGACAGCGAACCCTATCCGTGATAAAATGCCGCAGCGCAGCAGACAGACTGAAAAAACGGGCATGATATTATGAAATTACAACTCGCTTTGGACTCAAGCAGTAGTCGGGAAGCCAGACGTATCCTTGAACAAGTTAGTGATCTTGTGGATATTGTTGAGGTTGGCACACCCTTGCTCATGAAAGAGGGGGTAAAGGTTGTCACAGAGATCAAGAATGCGTATCCTCAGCTTGAGGTGCTCGCGGATCTCAAAATCATGGATGCCGGCGATATTGAGGCAAGCATCGGGTTTGAAGCGGGTGCGGATATTGTGACAGTGCTTGGCGTGGCGCATGATGTTACAATTCGCCGCGCTGTGAACCAAGCCCGCCCCCTCAGTAAGCAGATAATGGTAGACCTGATAGCGGTCGGTGATGTTCGGGTGCGTATCGATCAGATCGAGGCAATTGCCCCAGATTACTGCTGTGTCCATACCGCCTTCGACCTCCAAGACCACGGTGTGGATCCCCTGCGAGAAATTCAGCTCGTTCAATCTGCCCTGAAACACGCTCAGATGGCGGTGGCGGGTGGGATTAATCCGGAGATCTTGCCGGATATTATCGCTTATCGTCCGGCGGTCGTCATTGTGGGCGGTTTCATCACCAACCATCTAGACCCTCGTCAGGCGGCTCTCGAAATCAGGGAATTGCTGACTTAAAAAAGGAATATCGGTGAAGCTACAGGCATATATCAGCCAGATACTTGACGAACTAGGCGAAACTGTGGAGCATGTCTGCAACGATTCGGCGGAGAAACTGGCTGATGCGATCTTGGCTGCCGAAACGATCTTTGTCGCTGGGGCTGGGCGATCTGGTTTGGCGATGAAAAGCTTTGCTATGCGCCTGATGCACATGAGCTTTGATACTTATGTCGTGGGAGAGACTGTAACCCCTAGTATCACAGACAAAGATGTGCTGCTAATCGGTTCCGGTTCGGGCTCAACCAGCAGCTTGGTTGTCGGTGCTAACAAAGCCGACGCAATCGGTGCCACCATCTGTCTCATTACTATTGATGAGAACTCACCAATTGCTCAAGTGGCAGAAGTGGTTCTCACTATCCCCGCCCCCTCACCCAAAGTCAACAGGGATCTCGGTTTTCGTTCAGTGCAGCCGATGGGATCTCTGTTTGAGCAGAGCCTCTTGTTGATATTGGATGCGATCGTCCTCCTACTAATGGAGAAAACCGGGAAAACGCCGGAGTCAATGTTTACGAGACACGCCAACTTGGAATAAAAGTAAGGATATACTTGCCCATGATTATTGACGCACATGCCCATATCTTTCCCGAAGTCCGTGGTGTAACGGGTAGGGGTTCCACCCGCGGACCGGGTTATGGTCGCATTGCTGTTGGTGGTGAGGAAACCCAATTGCTGCCGCCGTATAACGAAAAAACCGTATTCACACCTGAAATGCTTATAGCAAATATGGATTGGGCGGGTGTTGACAAAGCGGTGCTGCTCCAAGGACCGTTTTATGGGGAGTGCAATTCGTATGTGCTTGAGGCACTGGACCGCTACCCAGATCGTCTCGTCGGTGCGGCGTATTTCGATCCATGGGAGACGAAGGTTCACCAAGATTTTGAGAACCTTGTAGCGTCTTCGGGCTTTCGGGTGGTCAAACTGGAATGCTCTGAACCGACTGGACTGTGTGGCTTGTACCCCGACGCTAGGCTCGATATGCCCGACATCGCTTGGCTCTGGAAGGCGATTGAACAGCGCGGATTGGTGCTGACCCTTGACTTGGGGGCTATAGGCAGCCGATCTTATCAAACCGGTGCCGTGCGTGCCATTGCGGAGAACCATCCGAATCTACGGATTGTTATCGCACATCTGGGGCAGCCGAATCCATCGGCGGAAGCGGATGCGGAACGCTGGGACTTATGGCAGGAACAGATAGATCTCGGACAGCTGCCCAATGTGTGGTTTGATACCGCCGCTTTGCCCGCCTATCTGCCGGATGAGGATTTCCCCTATCCAACTGCGGAGCGGTATCTTCACCTTGCCCTTGAACGGATTGGACCTTCAAAAATCTTATGGGGCACGGATTTGCCGGGGCTGTTGCGCCACTTAAATTATCCGCAACTGGCGAAATTGGCAAAATTGCATACACAATCACTCTCTCCCGATGAACAAACGATGATTCTCGGAGAAAATGCGATGCGTGTTTATGGTTTTGATTAAATTGGTCAATAAGAAGGGATAATCAGATGTACCGAGATGTGGAAAGTCTGGTCGTCGGGTTGGGTGCAATGGGGAGTGCTGCCCTATATCATCTCGCCCGTCAAGGTGCAGCACCGGTTGGCATAGAGCAGTACTCCGTCGGTCATACGCACGGCAGCTCTCACGGTCACTCAAGGGCGTTCCGCGTCTTCTATAACGATCCCGTATATGTGACTTTGGTGAAAGCCGCCCTTCCGTTGTGGCAGGAATTAGAGACGCTTTCTGGTGAACAGCTGCTGACTCTCAACGGTATGTTAGCCTTTGCCAAACCGGGGAATGAACGACTGAATCAGAATATCCGTGTCATGAGGGAAACGAAAGCAGCATACGAAGTATTGACGGCTGAAGAGGTTGCCGCCCGATTTCCAGCACTTCACCTCCCGGCGGACACTGTTGGCTGCTACACACTAGACTCAGGTTTCCTAAACGCAAGCCGTTGTGTTCGCGCCCATGTATCACAAGCGGAGCGTTTCGGGGCGACAGTTCACAGCGGGGTGAGCGTCCGTCATATTGACATGAGCAAGGAACATCCTGAAGTTGAAACTTCAGCAGGCAGCTATCGTTGCAAAAGGCTTATCGTTGCTCCCGGGCCGTGGGCTTCGCAGCTTCTCAAAGATCTCTCACTGCCGCTTGAGGTGACACGACAGCAGAAATTTTACTTCCAGCCACAAGACGGAGGGGCGTTGTATCAGCCCGACCGCTTGCCAGTCTATGCAGACTATGACTTGCGCTACTACGGTTTTCCCTGCTACGGTCCCGGGATGAAGGTAGCGGATGACGGCCATGGACCCGTGACCTCTCCTGACACGGTCAATCGAACGCTAGACTTGGGCGTACAGAATGCGCTGGAGCGGTGGCTTGCGACAATTATGCCCGGAGTCAACCCTTCCTTTGTTGAAGGATCGACCTGTATGTATACGCTCACGCCAGACAATGACTTTCTTATCGGACATCATCCACTGAATTCAAACATCTTTGTCGGGGCGGGGTTCTCAGGACACGGCTTCAAGTTTTCAACCATTGTCGGTAAGATCCTCGCTGAACTCGCCGTTGATGGCAAAACGGATTATCCGATAGACAAATTTCGACTGAACCGATTTGGGTAGATTGACTGACCTTTGGAAGGGTGGTATCCGCCATCTGGATAGAGAAAGCAGACATTTTCGCTCATGTAGAGAAATCGTGCAAAGAAACCGAGTTTTCAAGAAAAAACTCGGTTTCTCCAAGCCGCTCAGCACTCTCTTTTAACATGAGCCACATTTTTTTCAAAAATCCTAACCAACAATCACTGATGAGGTAAATCAATGGCTAAAACTTATCGCACTGGCATTATTGGCTGTGGTGGGATGGGACGCGCTCATTCGACAGCTTACACTCAGAATCCGGCGACAGAATTGGTCGCAGCGATGGATGTAAACGCGGACTCGGCGAAACGTCTTGCCGATGAATTCTCTGTTCCCGCTGTGTATACCGACTATAACGAGATGCTAGAAAAAGAAGCACTCGATATTGTGAGCATCACGACATGGCAGGGAGTCCGCGCGGAGATTACCGTTGCCGCGGCAAAAGCAGGGGTCAAAGGGATTCTCGGTGAAAAACCGATGGCGGCATCGCTAGGGGAAGCGGACACGATGATTGCGGTATGTGAGGAGTATGATGCGAAGCTAGTCATCGGGCATAATGGACGCTTCAACCCGGCAAACACCGAGATCCGAAGACTTGTCCAAGACGGTGCTATTGGCGAACCGACGTTGCTCCATCAGAGGTCAAAGCCGAATGCCGGTTTGCTCAATATCGGCACGCACGCCATTGATCGGATGCGATACTATCTGTCGGATCCGGAAACGCTCTGGGTGATTGGTCAAGTTTCTCGGTCCACAAACCGATGGGAACGTCGCACACTGTGTGAGGATTTGTGTATGGGGTTGATCTGCTTTGAAGGCGGTGCACGCGGTGTCTATGAAAGCGACCTGCCCGAACCTGCGGTCTCGGCAGCGACAGTCGCCGGAACAGATGGGCAGATCAAGATGGGGGAAGATGGGACCGTGCTGCTTCAGAACAATCAGGCGAGTGGCTGGCAGGAGATTCAGCCGCGCCCGGAGCCAATTGATCAGTACCAGGAGCTAATTGATTGGATGGAGGGAAAAATTAATTCACATCGAAGCACAGGTCGACAGGCACGATATACGATGGAGATCATGATGGCGATCTATGAATCGTTGCGAATCAAAAATGTAGTCACGATGCCGCTCGAAATTAGCGAATCGCCACTTGAACTGCTGATAAAGGAAGGTGTTTTCCCTGAGTTGACGGAGGACCGTTACGATATTCGGAGGCCTTTCCCGGAACAGGAAAAGCGTACGTAAACCAATTGACTTTGGCTTATATGTAGTAGATTTTAGAATTAATGGGACACTCCAAATCGGCGCAGTTAGAAACAGCGCCTACCAAACATGGGGAGTGAAAGTGTTTATTTATTTTTTGAATTTACTATAAAAAGAAAGTGCAACGCACGAAGAGAAACCGAGTTTTCAAGAAAAAACTCGGGTTCTTTGCACTAAATCTTAACATGAGCGTTGACTTGATACTGTGGAGGAACTCCATGAAACTCACCGAACAGCAGGTCAATTTTTTTAATACCTTTGGTTACCTAGCGTTTTCTGGCCTCTTCTCGCCTGACGAGGCTGCCTGGATCACCGAAGAATTTGATTTCTCTATCCAAAACTTCGGTGCGGGTAAGGCACACGATGGCTCAAAGCGAACCATGTTTGGGGGTCCGATTGAACATCGTCCAAGGCTTTGCTCCTTGCTAGACGATCCGCGCGTGCTTGGTGTTGCCGGTGGGGTGTTGGGTGAGGATTTTAACTACGCCAGCGGAGATGGTAATTATTACACCGGCGATACGGGTTGGCACCCGGATGGCAACTGGGGGCAACTCTTTTCCTGCAAGATTGCATTTTACCTTGATCCACTGACAGCCGATACTGGTTGTCTGCGAGTTATCCCCGGCAGCCAGCACCCGGAACATTTTGTGAGAGCAGGAAAGATAAATCCGAATGAATCGGAAGAACTTTTCGGTGTTCCGCCACAGGAATTTCCCGGCAGCGTTGCGTTGGAAACGAATCCGGGCGATCTGGTCATCTTTAACCACGACACCTATCACGCCTCCTTCGGTGGGGGCAAACGGCGCCGGATGTTCACCATGAACCTAACCCGCCACTGTACAACTGAGCCAGATCTTAAGACCTTACGCCAGTATCTGAGTATTCACTCGCCCGGTGGCTATAACGTCGACACCGGTGCCAGCATGTATCATCCGCTCATACTCGATACCGCAGATGAGGAACGGAAGGTTCATCTTTGGCAGTGCGTCGAGATCCACGATGAACTGTTCCCACAATACGCGCGGGAGGCCTATTCAAATCTTCGCCCAATTTCTTGAGAAACCGATATAGCACGTCAAGACGCTTTCGGGAGGTATTGGGCTAATAGCTTATCAATGTCTTCGCGTTGATTCGGTTGAAACTTATCCCACTCAAGCCACCATGGGAACCTGTCCCCTGACATGTGTAAGCCGAGGATATACGCCTCTTTCCCAAAGCCGAGTTTATAATCCCCTTCCTCTTTCCATTGGAAGGCATATAGGTCTTTCCACTTTGTAAAGCGTCCCTGAGAATAGATGCCCCCTTCTCCGATTTCAAACCGGTTTAGGGAAGACAGAGAAAGTAGAGGGAGTGTTAATCCTAGCACTGGCCACAGCTTCGATGAAGATTGCCAACCGTTGTTTACCACCAACACGATTTGCGTAAGTATGACACCGACCCAAAGAACGATAACAACACCCAGAAACACCTTGTGGAATCTTGGTATAGACAGATGGTACAAGATTCGTCCCATTGTTTTCCGCTGCCAAGATAGATAGCAGGGCACTGCCACCAAGAGGGACAAAAACAGAATGAGAAAACAGATATTAAGCAAGTGATCAATCGACACGGTTCCTGCCTCCGTTAGTGATTGTCATCGAAGTTCGGCTTCCATAAATGTCAATGTAGGCACAATCTCTTTCATTTATTGACTGATTTTAGTATATCATAAATTAGGCTCAAATAGAACGAAAAAAGGTCACGAAGAACAATAGCAGCCGATCATGTAGATACAATGAAAAGAAAGGAGACACAGTTTTCTCCCCAGCGAAAAAAGGGGATCTCCACTGTGAAGATTTTAATGAACTTTGAAGAGATAAAGCAGCGTCTGCTGGCACTCGACACCGCTTGCGTATGCGATGGTAATAAAGCGGAGAGAGCTGCCGATCCCACGGTTACAGAACTAAGAGTTATTGATCCCGCCATCCGTCCTGTCCGAACTGGACTCAAACTTGTCGGGCGGGCACACACGGTGACCTGTCATGAAGACTTTCTCACAGTAATCAAAGGGTTACGGGATGCCGAGCCGGGGGAGGTACTTGTGATTGATACTCAAGGGAGTCGTCGGGCGGTGGCGGGGGAACTGTTTCCGACAGAGGCAGCGCGGAAAGGGTTGGCGGGCATCGTCATAGATGGTCCCTGCCGAGATACCAAAACGATCCGAACCTTAGATGTACCCTATTATGTACGTTCCTTCAACCCAATAGCGGGCACAACTCATAAGATCTTCGAGACGCAAATCCCGATTACCTGCGGCGGTGTTATTGTGAATCCGGGGGATATTATCTTCGGCGACGACGATGGGCTTATTGTTGGATCGATTGATGAATTGGCAGCAGCGATTTCGATTGCGGAGGAAATTCAACGGAAGGAAGATCAGATGCTGAAGCAGATGGCATCCGGTGTAAGTCTATTTGAAATGTTGAATTTCGAGGAACATTACGCAGCGATACGTGACGGAGAAGAGAGCAAGCTAGAGTTTACAGTTTGATCAGAACAGACAGTTACAAAGTAATAACTGTATCGGTCTGGAACGATTTAATCGCCGCTTCGATGATTTCCTGCGCCGCCAGTCCTGCGGCACCAGAGGCATCAATTTCATCGGGCGAAACCCCATCCACAAGCTGTTGAATCCACGCGCCAATTCGTGTTGAGAAGGTATCCGAAAACGAGTCCATGTGTCCCTCCGCTCCCGGCGGTGGATTGAAATACTCTTCAACTTCGTCACCTTGTCGAGGGAAAAAGGTCAGTCTCTCAAATACTCCATCAAGGACAAACTGTCCATTCGTTCCTGCAACCTCACACCGCTCATTTAGCCGTCCCGCATCATAGCTACCGCTGAGGTGTCCAACCACACCGCTCTTAAACTTGAGGTTAATTGAAGCGTTGCTCCAATTTTGCCGTCCCGGTGCACGTACCGCAAACGCGTGTACCTTCTCCACCTCACCGCAGAAGTACATCATCACGTCGAGTGAATGCGGGTGCAAGGCTCTGAGATGGAAGAACGGTGAGGTCTCATTCGGATTTTCGATCCACAGCACCATGTTGATGAAAAGCAGGTCCCCTAGCTTTCCACTCGTTACCCACTCCTTCGCTTGGATCGCTAACGGCGTGAAACGGTGATTGAGATTCGTTCCCAAGCAGACATTCTTTTCCTTTGCCTTGTTGACCATCTCCCGTGCGCGAGCGACATCGTTCGACAACGGCTTTTCGCATAGCACATGAAGCCCCGCTTCAAGTGCCTGCATTGTTGGCTCAAAATGAGCCCCACCGTTTTCAAAGCCACCTGTTGCAACGCTGACGGCATCGAGCTCTTCATTTTCTAAGAGCGATGGAACGCTGTAATATGCCTTGACCCAAGCCGTTGTGCCGATTCGTCCGCACGCTCCTTGACCATATCGCATACAGCAACCAATGATGTCCCTACGTGTTCATTATAGACGTTGGCGTGTGTGTTTCCAATCCCCCGCATCCCGATAACTGCGACGCGTAATGCCATACAAACCCTCCTGTCCTGATTTGCCAGACTCCGTACGAAGTGTGTAATCCCGATATGAATAATATCGCAGCAAGTTTATCATCTTTTGCCCTTGCGGTGCAAGGACTTGGTTACAAATTTCTGATTGGATCTGAATCGTTTTGACAAGAGCTCCGAATCGTGCTATAATCCGTGTTTGCAACCCGTAGATTTTTAGAGCGGGTTCAGCATTCAAAATCGCAGGAGTTAATAATATGCCACTTGGAAGAAAAATACGTTACGGAATGGTCGGTGGCGGTCCAGACGCATTCATAGGAGCGGTTCATCGAAAGGCTGCAGCACTTGACGGGGAAATCGACCTTGTTGCCGGAGCGTTTTCTGCATCACCTGAGAAATCACAGCAACAGGGCACAGAGTTGTTGCTTGACTCTAGCCGCGTATATGATTCATATCAGGAGATGGCGGAAAAAGAGAGTGCCTTGCCGGAGGGGGAGCGTATCGACTTTGTGTCCATTGTGACACCAAACCACGTCCATTTTGACGTCGCTAAAACATTCATCGAAGCAGGATTTCATGTCGTTTGTGATAAACCGATGACAACGACGCTAGAAGATGCGGAAGCACTCTGTGGGCTAGTGAAGCAGCACGATGTGGTCTTTGCGTTGACGCATAACTACACCGGTTATCCGATGGTAAAGCAAGCCCGTGAGTTAGTGTCACAGGGAACGCTCGGATCGGTTCGGAAAATTGTTGTAGAGTATCCGCAGGGATGGCTCGCAACATTTTTGGAGGGAGAAGGAGCAAAACAGGCAGTTTGGCGGACAGATCCAAGCCAAGCGGGGGTTTCATCCTGTATCGGAGATATTGGGTCACACGCTGAAAATCTCGCTCATTATATTACTAGTTTAGAGTTAGAGGAGATCTGTGCGGACTTGACCACCTTTGTTGATGGCAGACAACTCGAAGACGATGGGAATATTCTCGTACATTATAAAAGCGGCGCACGGGGAGTGCTGTATGCCTCGCAAATTTCTGTTGGCGAAGAGAACAATCTTCGTATCCGCGTCTACGGCACAGCGGCTTCGCTCGAATGGCATCAAGAGAATCCGAATTATCTCTATGTCCGTTTTCCAGATGGTCCTGAGCATGTGTATAAGCGCGGTAACGACTACGTTGCTCCGGTTGCGGCGCACAATTCACGCCTGCCCTTCGGACACCCAGAAGCGTTCATAGAAGCGTTTGCGAACGTCTATGTCAACGCTGGACGCACGCTTGCTGCAAAACTCTCCGGCGAAGCACCAGATGAGTTCGATACAGATTTTCCAACCGTGCAGGACGGTGCACGGGGTGTTCACTTTATCCACAAAGCGGTGGAAAGCGGCAATAAACGGGGATGGGTGGACGCAAGCTATACGCCACCGGCGTAAAGAGAAATGTAAAACCTATCATCCTTTGGGGTTGGCAGATCCCTTACCAACCCCTTACTTTTTACGACCTAATACTAAGGAGGAATAAGATGGCAAGACCTGTAACACTATTTACAGGGCAGTGGGCGGATTTAACACTTGAAGAGCTAGCGCAAAAAGCCAGTGATTGGGGATACGATGGATTGGAATTGGCATGTTGGGGAGATCATTTTGAGGTGGATAAAGCTCTCGAAGATGATAGCTACTGCCAAGGACGGCATGACCTTTTAGCAAAATACGGACTGAAGGTCTGGTCAATTAGCAATCATCTTGTTGGGCAGGCGGTTTGTGACAATATTGATAGCCGTCACGAAGCTATCCTGTCGCCCGATATTTGGGGCGATGGCGATCCTGAAGGGGTTCGTGGACGCGCTGCTGAAGAGATGAAAAAGACCGCCCGCGCCGCGGCAAAACTGGGTGTGAGCGTTGTCAACGGATTTACCGGCAGTAGCATTTGGCACCTGCTCTATTCTTTTCCACCCAATGATCCTGCCCAAATTGATGCGGGTTTTGAGGATTTCGCCAACCGTTGGAATCCAATCTTTGATGTGTTCGATGAGGTCGGGATTAAGTTCGGGCTTGAGGTTCATCCAACCGAGATTGCCTTCGATATCGTGAGTTCAGGACGCGCCATCGAAGCGGTCAATGGGCGTGAAACGTTTGGGTTCAACTACGATCCAAGCCATCTCGGCTATCAGGGTGTTGATTATGTTGCATTTATTGAACAGTTCAGTGATCGCATCTACCACGCCCACATGAAGGATGTGTGGTGGTCGTCAACGCCGCGCCTCTCTGGTGTCTTTGGTGGACACTTGGATTTCGGCGATGCTCGCCGGTATTGGGATTTTCGTTCAATCGGTCGCGGTAACATTGAGTTTGAAGAAATCATCCGTGCACTCAATAACATTGAATATGATGGGCCTCTCTCTATTGAATGGGAGGACAGCGGCATGGACCGGGAGCACGGGGCACGCGAAGCCTGTGCCAAAGTCAAAGGCTACGACTTTGAGCCATCCGCCCGTGCGTTTGATTCGGCGTTTGAAGAGTAGTCGCGCAATTTTAGCGAAAGAATGGAAGCAACTGATTTCTTCCATTCTTCCAACTCCTTACGTCAATAATGACTGGCAGAAAAAAAATGACAAGTCGGAAACAGGAAAACCTCTTGCTGGAACAGCGCAGCAGGTGCGAAGATCGGGAGAGCGTTCAAACCGTCCGCTGGGATCCACGACAGACGGCAATCATTATCTGTGATATGTGGGATGATCATACGTGTAAAACTGCTGCCCAACGTGTCGCTGAGATGGTTCCAACGATGAATCGAATGGTGTCAGCAGCACGGGAGGCTGGTGTGTTCATCATCCATGCGCCGAGCGGCACGATGTCGTTTTATGAAGACACGCCGCAACGTCAGCGAGCCGTAGCGGCACCGCTTACCGAATCACCAGTTGAAATCAAGTGGAACTATTGGGATCCTGAACGCGAGGGAGAACCACTGTCTTTCATACGGAACGGTGGGTGCGGTTGCATCCAGCCGTGTCCCGGTTGGGTTGCCGATGACAAAGGGACTCGACAGTGGCAGGGTGGGAACGTGCCTTGGACCCGGCAAATCGAGACGATTGAGATTGCGTCCGAAGATGTAATCAGCGACGATGGTCAAGAGGTTTATAACCTGATGCAGGCACGGGGCATCGACAATGTAATTCTGATGGGCGTCCACACCAATATCTGCGTTTCTGGACGACCGTTTGGGCTAAGGCAGATGGTTTACCACGGCAAGAATGTAGTGTTATGCCGCGACTTGACAGATTCATTCTTTCAACCGGTAGCTCCTGAGTTTAGCCATTTCCGCGGAACGGATCTGATAGTCGAGCACATCGAAAAACGATTGTGCCCGACGATTACCTCCACAGGATTTACAAAAGAGGCTGCATTTCGCTTCAGGGAAGATACGACCGCTGAAGCGTGAGCGATTAACCACTTATATTTTATTGGCACATGTTAAGAGATCGTGCACTAGAAACCGAGTTTTCAAGAAAAAACTCGGTTTCTCTTTGTGTTTTGCCCTTTCTTTTGACATGAGCCATTTTATTTCGGTGGTTCCGGTTCCGGCAAGCGATGCACCTCATTTCCCTCCACATTGGTCCCCAGCATGATCAGTTCGCAAGGTTCTGTCCCAAAGTTTCTAAAGATGTGATACGCCCCTGTTGGTTTAAAGACAGAATCGCCTTGTTCGATGGGATACCATTCCCCTTCAATATGGATGTGGCATGAACCGCTTAACACGTAGAACCACTCTTCCTCTTTTGTATGGGTGTGGTATTTCGTATTTGTCCCGCCAGCCGGAATCCGCGTCAGCCGGACTTCAAACTGTTCGGTGCCGTGTTCTTGCCATAGTGGTTTGAAGTCGCCGTACTGCTGCTCCTCGCCGGGAAAGAACTTGGGTTGCCACGGCATCTCGTTGGTTTTTATAATGTATTTCATGGGATGGCTCCTCATAGAATTGTTGTTTTTTCCGATTAGATCAGATAAAAAACATCGTCGGGCATCTCTCCAGCCCCAACGAACCTTTTACATCCATTCAGAGAGATCAACACGCTCACCGGTTTCCGCCGCAATATACGCACCATAACACACCGCGAGGATGTCCCGTCCCAACTCTACCGTGCTTTTGGGCGGTCGTCCGTCAGCGATCGCTTGACAGAAGTCAGAGAGTTCATGCGGGAAACCGTTCATCCAATCTTCGTCGGGATTGGTCAGTTGCCAACCGGCGCGGGTCTCCACCTTCTCTCGAATGTAGGTATCACCCAAAACGTGATCGCTCGGCGTGTATGTCAACATCCCTGTGTTCGGGTTGATGTTGCATTGCACCACAGCTTTGCTTGAATAGACGGTCATGACGTTCTGAATACCGCCAAGCACAATATCTGACGCGGTGATTTGCGCGACGGTGTCGTCGTCAAACGTAATGATCATGGATCCCCAATCTTCGCAATCCTTCCAACCTTCCTTGATCCACTTTTCGTCCTCATTGACGAAACTTTCAATATGCGTCAGGTTTGCGACCTCCGCAACAACGCTTTTCGGTTTGATGGGTTTCCCATACTTTCGCTGCCCTTCGTTGTATTTCAGATAGAGTGTCGCGCCAACGGGATGGCAGCCCTTGTTGTAAAGCGCGCCGCCCCCGGAGTATCGCCACTCCTTTGCGTAATCGGAATGCGATCCGCTGTGCGACTCTTCGGCAATGATTCGGAGGATAGTATTGTCGCTCTGTGCGAGGATGTCGTTTGCCTTTTGCACGCTTGGCGCGTGCACCCAGTTCTCCCCGTAGCAGAACGTCACGCCGTTGCGTTTAACAGCGTCCACCATTTCATCGGCTGCCTTTAGTGCCGCTTCAAACATCGTGCGCCGGGATGTCTCGCGTCCCACAAGCGTCTCCCCACCATCGCCAAAATAGCCCGTCAACGGTTTTTCACAGATAATGTGTTTGCCGGCTTCGGCTGCCTGAATGGTTAGCGGATAGTGGAGGTAGTTGGGAACGCAAAGATCGACGACAGTTATTTCCTCGTCCACAAACAGGGCTTCCGCTGTGGGATAAACTGTTTCTATATTGTGTTCTTGGGCGAAGGCGGTAGCACTCTCTTGGCTCCTCGCAGTGACCCCCTTGATTCGGATGTCTAAGCCGGGGACAAGCCGATAATTGTGGACATGGAACGTCGCGGAGAAACCGGCACCGATCATGCCGATGACAATAGGATTGGTATTCATAGCATCTTTTGCTCCTCACTTGAGTTATGTCATCCTGAAGTTTTGCTAATTAGGTTGTTGACAGAATAGGACTTACGCAGTTGAACGTTCAACGCCCGATGAATCCCCGATAAATCGGACAACTAAACGCCTGATAAATCAGGCAACTACAATCTGAAGTGCGTAACTCCTACAGAAATAGAAGTTATCCGACGAACCAACCTCCTCCTAATCAAACGCTTCTTTGGCACAATTTGTGTTACGCTAGCGGTATATGTTGAATGCAACCCCACGACTCAAAGGTTATCGGTCCTGTTTGCCGTAAAGTAGCAGCCTATCCACTCAACGATGGTGCGCGCCTAAAGGCAAAAGTAGGTGGCTCGTGCTTGTCCGAGAATCGAACCTCACTGTACAACATAACCTCCCAAGTTGTGTAATTTGCCTTTGACCCCCGGCTCCGAATGCTGGGGTAGATAATGAATGAGTGCCAATCCCATTCATCATTTTTTATATCATGGCTTCGATTTGGAGTCAACAGAAAACCTCAGAGTGTTATCCGAACGGCATGGGCTTAAGGATTTCGTTGGCCTCATCTGTTCACCGTGATTCCCACCGTAAGCCTTCAAACGAGTCATCGGTTATGGAACAACTCTTCAGCTCTACGCCTCAATTCCTCAATTTCCTTCCGTATGCAAATCCCCAATGCCCTTCTTCACTATAACGGTTCAAGGAGTAGTCACCCATAGTCTTGATAACGCTCCTGAATCACCTCTGTATTAATTGGAGCAGCTTGGCACCTGTTTTCTTGGTCAATCCTACCATCCGGCATCCCACATGAACGTTCAACCGTGAGCCAATGTTCATCGAGTGCCTAAACTCTATTGCAGGAACTTCACGATCTAGCCAAGATCACACGCCTAAAATTAGTGTAAGCCGCTGAAGCGACTTCCATGAACGACAAGTATTTTGCACACTAATTTTTCATTTACTTAAACACCCTTCAACACCTCCCGCTGTAACATTGCCTCAACAACTTGAGCTTCGTAACATAAGTTCGGCGTAAGTATGCAGAATCCCTTCAATTAACCACAAAGGCACAGGGATACCAACAAGGGAAAACCCAATGAGAAGATGGGGATGGGTTTCTCAATTTGCAATTTGTAATTCTTTCCTGCCCCTGTCTCCTCGCTCCCAATATCGAACTGATGTTTCATAGTACCGCTGTTTCGTCTTGACTTACGAGTTTTGGGATGTTATTATTTAGCATACTAAATAAACAACAAGGCATTTACTCCGTATAATTTTGTTGCATATTCTTTCTTTATTGGAAGGACTCACAATGGCTCTAGATCAAAAAGATATACGGGATGAAGTGCTTATGGCACTCAGATGCATCATGCGGGCAATCGATCTCTATTCGAGTTATCTCGCGCGCTACCACGGGTTGACCGCACCTCAACTTATCGTCCTAGGTGAAATTTCACGGTCGGGAAAGATAACAGCAGGTCAATTGGCGGAAAACGTCAATCTTAGCAATGCAACGGTCACCGGAATACTCAACAGGCTTTCAAAGCGCGGCTTGATAGAGAGGAGGCGCGCCGATGAGGATAAGCGCAGTGTTCTCGTAAAACTCACCGATTTGGGCAAAAGGGCACTTGCGAATGCCCCAGCACTACTCCATGACCGTTTTGTGAAGGAATTTGAGAAACTTGAGAATTGGGAACAAACATCATTACTTTCATCCCTTCAAAGAATTGCTTCGATGATGGAGGTGAAAAACCTGGATGCCGGGCCAACGCTTGTCAGCAGGGAAATCTCTGAGATCACCGAAGATCTTCCTGCCAATCCAGTTCAAGATGATTCAGAGTAAACCCAAAGGAGTCAGTTGACACCGCATTAGGGTTAAAGATATTCAGTGAAAAATATAAGAATCAGTGCAGCGAAACGGAGGTATCGACTGTAATTCTCTTACCAATGCGGTTAAAGTATTAGCAAAGATTGGCACTTCTGAAACCCTAATCGCTGTTAAGAATACCCGATAATCCGTGATAACGTTAGTTCAACGTCAGCCAAAAGGTCCTGTTTGTGCGAACAATTGATTGGCGACATAATTAGTAAAGCAATTAGCAAAACATCATCGAGCTGAGAGCACGACTTGGCTCAACAGACTCAAGGAGTACTTCCAGTGAATTTTGAACAATTTTCTTTTGACCCGCGCATTGTCGCCCGAATTAAAGCAGTCAATTACACGACACCTACCCCGATTCAGCAGCAAGCCATCCCCATGGTGCTCGAAGGGCATGATGTGATGGGTTTAGCCCATACCGGCACCGGTAAAACTGCAGCCTTCATGCTGCCTATTTTACAACGATTAACCAAAGGCCCGTTCCGTCGTGTGCGTGCCCTCATCATAGCGCCCACACGCGAACTCGCTGAACAGATTTATCAGATGGGTCTTGATCTTGGCAAAAATACCGATGTGAACAGCGTATCCATCTACGGAGGTGTGAGCAAAGTTTCTCAGGTCTCGCGGCTGCGGAGTGGCGTAGAGATCGTTATTGCTTGTCCTGGTCGCCTGCTTGACCTCATTTACGATGGCGCCATCGATCTATCGTGCATTGAGATGCTAGTCTTGGACGAAGCTGATCGCATGTGCGATATGGGCTTCCTCCCCGATATTCGCCGCATCCTGAAGCTATTGCCGGCCCAACGCCAGACACTTTTCTTCTCAGCCACAATGCCAGAGGATAGCCGCAAACTGGCAGATAATATCCTCAAAGATCCGGTCACGGTTCAAATCGGTAAGACTGCTCCGGTAGAGACCGTTTCACACGCGGTCTACCCGGTGCCCAATAGCCTCAAGAAAGATCTTCTGCTGACAATGTTGCAACAGACACCCACCGGCCGGGTCTTGATCTTTACCCGCACGAAGTATCGCGCCCGTAACCTAGCACGTGACATGGAAAAAGGTGGTCATCGCGTTGCAGCACTACAAGGTAACATGTCGCAGAGTCAGCGGCAGAAAGCGATCAATGGCTTTCGCAATGGGAAATACGACATTCTTGTCGCCACGGACGTTGCTGCGCGCGGCATAGACGTGTCGGAAATATCGCACGTGATCAATTTCGATATCCCCGATACTGTCGATGCCTACACTCACCGGATTGGTCGCACCGGTCGCGCCCACCGGTCCGGTGAAGCATTCACGCTTGCCGGACGAGCGGATGAGCAGATGATACAGGACATTGAAAAACTGCTGGGGACACGAATCGAACGGCGGCGGTTACCTGATTTTGATTACGGTAGTTTCGTACCGGAAAGCCAATCCCAGAAGAACCATTCAAAACCGATACGAAAGGCACTATCGCGCCACAAGCGGAACCATAGTCGTCCCAATAAAGGTAGGAATAGTCCACGTCGCCGCTCGCCTTGATAAAAATTCTATGCGGAATTTGTTCTCGCTAATCAAGAGATCGCTTAAGATGCACACGTTACTTGGAAACACTCGGGCGACGTTGACCTTCGCCATCCTTAATTGCCCGGAATGGCGGCGGCGTATCCACCCACAACAGACAAAGAAAGGAATATAACTGCAAGTGTCTTTCCCTAAGACTGCGCGTCATGCCGATGAGGCTGACATCATTTACCCCGCAGTCATCCCCTTCGCACTGGTTCATCTTGCCTGTTTTGCGGTCATCTGGACCGGTGTTCAGGCTTCAGACCTGATACTTTGTGGCGTATTGTACGCCCTCCGCATGTTTGCCATTACAGGTGGCTATCATCGATATTTTTCACATCGTTCTTTCAAAACCAGCCGTGTATTCCAATTCTTGCTTGCGTTCGTTGGACAGTCGTCAGCGCAACAGGGCACGCTTTGGTGGGCAGCCCACCATCGCAAACATCATAAATACTCCGATACCCCACAAGACGTACACTCGCCACTTCAAAACGGTTTCTGGTTTGCCCACTTCGGTTGGATTTTTTCGGCAACCAAGAGCGAAGCGAACTACGATCTGATGAAGGATTTTATGAAATTTCCTGAACTCGTTTGGCTCAACAAGTACAAACACGCACCACCAGTGCTGTTGGGAATCGGGGTGTGGTTGGTTTACGGTTGGTCTGGACTGGTAGTCGGTTTCTTCATCAGTACGATGCTCCTCTTTCACTGTACATTTGCGATTAACTCGCTAGCTCACCTTATTGGCAAACAGTCTTACGTCACCGGGGATGACTCACGCAACAACTGGTTTCTGGCACTCATCACCTTTGGTGAAGGATGGCACAACAACCACCACTACTTTCAGGGTTCAACCCGACAAGGATTCCATTGGTGGCAGATCGATTTCACATATTACGTTTTGAAGTTTCTGGCGTTTTTTAGAATTGTTTGGGACCTTCGCGCCCCACCTGCCACTGTAGTTCAAGGGATACGTGGTATACCAAGAAACGTCATCGAACGAGTCGCCCAACGGTTGGCAACGAGTTTCCCGATTGAAACTATCAGTGAGCAAATTCGCCAAGCGTGGGCACACACATCCAAATTTGAAGAGTTACGCCAACGTGTCCGCCAATCCCGGCCATCCGCTCACGCTTTTCTCACCGAGATTTGCCGCTCTGATCTGCCAACAATGGCATCTCTGAAACATAACGCGCAAGAGATGTTTGCTCATAGCCAACATATGGATTTGATTGTTGTCCGAGCCCATGAGATGGTCGTTGACGCTATTTTAAAGCATCTGTTCCACGATTTACCATCGCCTATGCCACAAGCTAGACATCTGTCCTGATTGAATCGCCGAAACACAGAAGCGCAGAGGATATATGTGGCAGAAAAGCAATGGGCATTGAAGTTCTGGGGTGATAAGGTCAACAAAGCCCCAGCAGTCCGAGACCTCTCCTGAGTTTTATCTCTTCAACGCATCATAGTGACGATTGGTTTTCAGCAATTTTCTCTCACAACAAAATCCTTAAGTTCGTGCTATTCTGGTGCTACCCAGTTTCAGTCTAGCAGCCCCCAGAGTTGTTTTCGTTCATCGTTCCAATCTTTCCATTCGTCTGGAAAAATGTACTTCAACGCCTCTACATCGCGCTTTCTGCCGCCGGCGGGGAAGTAGTTCCAACCCATTGCCCGGCGCGGACCGGCAGCCGTCTTAACACCTGTGGCGTGCCAGCAGCTCGGTGTCCAAACCAATGTCCAGCGCGGATCGAGGAGCACCTCAACTTCGCCGGGGTGCTTCGCATAAAGTTCCTTCGGCACCAGATCGTGTTGCCCTGTAGCAATCTCTAACTGTAACAGTTCTTCCCAGATTTCCTCCTTTGCTCTTAGATGGCTGCCCGGCAAGATGCGTAGTGGTGCATTGGTCGGATCATGTCGGTCTAGACCCGTCCGGAACGAGACCTGTTTGACATCGGGACCGCCATCGGCGTGCCAATAAACCTGCCGGTGTAGACCTTGACTCTCGGAGATAACCCTCAACGCATCTCCCAATCCGCATGCTCCCACATGTACCTGCTCACAGTTTAGCAATTGCTTGGCAGCCTCGATGAGTTGTGGTTGCTCCACTATCTGGAGGATTGGCTCTCCTATCGTAAGAAATTGACAGGCGAGCTTATTGAGTCCATTGGGCCAACCTGTGCTCGTCCAATTTTCCTCGTTTACCACAGCGATCTGATCAATTTCGCGCATTCGTTCCTCGCCAAAAGGATTGGGCACAAAAAAGAATCCGTGCGCGTGAAAATGATCCACCTGTGCCGCGGTAATCTCCATGATTGTTTCATTCCCTTTTTATGATTACAAGCCAGAAATTTGAAGGCAATACAACTGAACTTCCACCTCTGCAAGTTCGGCGTGGTAGCCTTGGGGCAGTGCGAATACGTTATTGTGATGAACACTCACGGATTGTTCAAACGCATTTCTTTCGCTGTAGATGCGTTGAGAGGCGTGCCCGTCCGTAGGTGTGAGACGGTAGAAGCAGATTGCTTCGCCAGAAATTGAGCAATCGGGTGTTTCATTGACAGTCAACACATGTTCACCACGGTTGAAATCGTCGCCCGGTTCTAGGATGACGGCTGCTGTTTGGAGAAAGGAGGGTGTTTTACAGATTGCGACCTCTACGGGATCATCGTGCGCGAGAATTTCGTATGTTGTCCGATACGGGATAGATACTCGATACGCCTCGCCGTCAAAGACATCTGTACGGTCACCAATGAGTCCGTGGGCTTTATTCCCGTTATGCCCAACAAGCAATTCACACTGACCTCCGAGTACCACCAGCATCACCTCGTTATCCCCGGTGTCTTCAAAGAAAGATTCACCGACGCCGAGATTGAGGATACCAAAATCAAGCCCTGTTATTCCCATTTCACCGCTCTCAATAAGTCGGGTATATCCTTTATCTGGTTTGTATTTTTTGTATAGCTTCATCTCTGATTTGCCCATTTAGACGGACTTGATTGGTGGTTTGTATATCTTGTGGTAGATTTTAGAATTACTTAGATAGTCCCAAGGCACAACTAATCCCCTAAATCCCCCTTATCAGGGGAGCTTTGGAATATTGGTAAGTATTTGTTTATTTTTCTAATTCACCATAATTGCATTATATCATCAAAGTCATTCGTGAACAATTGAAAATAGAACTTACCGTCAATTGCCCCATTTCTGAATGCCGTGTCGGTTCCGATTTCATCGAGAATCCCGATAATCGGGAGATTCGGAGATTCCTCCTACAGATTGGCGATTGACAATTCTCCCGCAACTCGCTATAATTGACGCACTCATTCAGGGGGCAAGAGGAGCAGAGAGGGAAATCAAATATCTATCCAATGGAGAACTGTAATGAAACAGATCGAGGGCGGAATAACAGCAGTAACGGGGTTGAAGGCGACCGGCGTCCACGCAGGACTGAAGCCGGATAATGAAAAGGATGTTGCTTTGATAGCAGCGGATGCGCCGGCGGTTGCGGCGGGTGTCTTCACGAAAAATCGTGTTTGCGCTCCAGTCGTTTTGGTGTGCCGTGAAAATCTCAGCGACAATACAGGTCAGGCGATTGTCATCAACAGTAAGAACGCTAATGCGTGTACGGGTGAGATCGGTATGCAGAACGCACGACAGATGGCCTCGCTGGTGGGGGAGGCACTCGGTATTGATCCAAGTCTCGTATTAGTGGCTTCGACGGGAGTCATCGGGCAGCAGTTGCCGATGGATTTAATTACTAACGGCATCCGTCTCGCTGCGCCGGCGTTGGACCCAGATGGAGGACATGACGCCGCCCTTGCAATAATGACAACAGATACCGTCCCCAAAGAGATTGCCGTGGAGTTTGAAATTGGGGGAAAAACCGCTCGGATTGGTGGCATGACGAAGGGCGCAGGGATGATTGCTCCGAATATGGCGACGATGCTCGCTTTTCTGGCAACAGATGTGAATATCACCGGTGAGCCGCTACAGCAGGCGTTACGCGACTCCGCCGCGAAGTCTTTCAATCGTATGACGATTGATACGGATAGCAGTACAAACGACACGGTGCTAATCTTGGCAACGGGCAGTGCAGGGAACGCAGAAATTACCGCAACAACTGATGATGACTACGAGGCATTCTGTGAAGCACTGGACCACGCCTGTATTGAGTTAGCGAAGAAGATTGCACGAGATGGCGAGGGTGCAACGAAGCTGGTTGAGGTAGTCGTGAAAGGTGGAAAGAACGAAACAGAAGGGGAGATGGCAGCCCGTTCAATCGCTGAATCACCGCTCGTGAAGACCGCTGTTTTCGGCTCAGACGCAAATTGGGGACGTATCATGATGGCGGCCGGAAAATCGGGCGCGGAATTTGACCCGTACAAGGTGGATGTGTGGCTCGGTGACTATCAACTGGTCAAGGATGGAATGGACGCAGGGTTTGATGAGGATAAAGCAACAGAACTCTTTTCCAAGGATACAGTGACCATTACTGTCGATCTGAATGCCGGCGATGCATCGGTCACCATGTGGACGTGCGACTATTCCCATGATTATATTAGTATCAATGCGGACTACCGGACATGATATCAGCGGCTCATGTTAAAAGGAAGCGCAAAACACTATAAGCGTGAAATCCCGACACAGCGAGGATCCTCGCTGTGTCGGTACGTGAAAACTATTTGTTCATTGGTTCATTAGTACAGTCAGGCAACCGCTCCCGATAAATCGGGCAGTTAGCGTGTCTATCTTGCTGAGAATTCAAGCCAAGGAGAAATGACGCTTATGCTTACATCTGACGAAAAGCAATTTTACGACGAGAACGGTTATGTGCTGAAGCAAGGGCTTGTCTCATCCGAAGAGATCGAAAAGGTTCAAGCGGAAATCCATGATATCCACAGTCGGATGGCAAAACAATCAATTGACGGCATCGAAGTGGCGTGGGAGGAATTTGATGACCCAAACACGCCGCCGCGGATTAAACAGCTGATGCAGAGTGAACTGGTCAGTCCAACCCTGAACAAAATCTTACGTTCGGACGCAATGCTGGATATTATCGGGCAACTGATTGGACCCGACGTCTCACTGTTTCACAGCAAACTACTCCCCAAAGACGCCAAAGACGGCACGTCAATTCCGTGGCATCAGGATTATGCTTACTGGGATTTGGACGATAACCGTCCGTTGATGGTAAACTGCCAACTCGCAATTGACGCAACAACACAGGAGAATGGATGCATCCAATTTGTCCCTGGTAGCCATAAATGGGGGTTACAGGAACATGAACGGGGACAAGAGAAGTTTCGTCTCTTTCTGCCGGGACACTACCATGAACGAGATGATGCTGTCCCAGTAGAGATGGAGCCGGGGGCTGGTGTTTTTTTTAACGCACTAATTATTCACGGCTCCGCTGCCAACACATCAACGTACCCTCGACGAATGAATACCTTCGCCTATAATGTTACAGGTAACGGCGTAACCCAGTGTCGCGAGGCACTTCGGGGCAAACCGCTCTAAAATGTTAAGCAATAAGACTTGAGGCATTCGAGCCTTGACAGGTTCAGGGCTTAGAGCCGTGGTGTAGTGGCACCCGCCGCTTCTAACCACATGACACCAAGCACCGTCTATATCCTTACCAAACTCACGTTAATATACGAGGGCTTTGAAAATGCAATCCATCGCACGGGCATGGATGGTCGGGTGTGTGCTCATCGTCATGAATTGTTACTGGCTCATACAGATGGAGAGCCTCCGGAGAGCTTTTGGCGCGACGTTTTTTTCCTTGTTCTTTAATGCAGTCTTTACGCTCTGGGTGCTCTTTTTATTAAATCGACTGCTGCGCCGTTTTACACCGAAACTCGCCTTTGACAACAGGGAGCTATTGACCATTTATATCATGGTCAACATGGTGTCATCACTCTGCTCCTATACCGCCCAGTTGACAGTCATACCCCATGTCATCACCTATCCCTTTTGGGGAGCGACACCAGAAAATGACTGGCGACAACTATTTCACAAAGATCTCCCTCAATGGCTTGTTGTTAACGAGCCGTCCGTTCTGATAGGGTATTACCGTGGCGAAGCCAACTTGTATACAGCACGCCATTTGGCAGCATGGCTACCCCCATTGCTGTGGTGGTCATTTTTTACCCTTGTCCTCGTCTTTGTCATGTTGTGCATTAATATTATCGTCCGCAGGCAGTGGATTGAACACGAGAAACTCGCTTATCCGATCGCTGAGATTCCGCTGACTCTGGTCCAGTCGGGTGGATATAGTCGAATGATGTGGATTGGATTTGCTATTACTGCGGGGATTAATATCGTAAATGGACTCCATTTTTTGTATCCGAGTTTCCCGGGATTAACATTTGTCCAATTTAGACATATCGGCTACATCTTTACAGAGGAACCGTGGAACGCGCTCTGGGCGATGCGAGTCTCATTTATCCCCTCGATTATTGGGTTAAGTTTCTTCATGCCGCTGGATGTCCTGTTTTCGTGTTGGTTCTTCTACCTTTATTGGCAAGCAATGCGAGTTGTGGGTGCTTTCGCAGGTTGGCACACATATCCGGGCTATGGTCGGCATGTCTATATTGTACAAGAATCGGTTGGGGCATATTGTGCCGTTTTAGCGATTGCGATTTGGCGGGCAGCGCGACACATGGTGCGAGTCCGACAGCAATCTGTTATCGGAAATAGAGAGAGGGAGATGGATGATGCCCCAATGTCATATGTAACGGCATGGTGTGGAATGATCTGCGGGATGATTATTCTTATGTTATTTTGTTATCAGGCTGGCATGACAATCGGCGTGGCAATCGGCTTTGTTCTTTTCTATTATTACATCTCAACATGTATCACTCGACTTCGCGCTGAATTTGGCTTTCCACTCCACGATGTCCACTTTGGAGGTCCGATTCAGATGATTACCTCCGCATTCGGGACTGCAAATTTGTCGCAACGGACGCTTGTCGCCATGCCGTTCTTCTGGCACATCAGTCGTATCTACCTGAGCCACATCATGCCGCATCAATTGGAAGGGTTTAAGATTGCCTCCAGAAGTCGAACGAGTCCCAAACGGGCTTTCTGGTCAATGCTGTTGGCGTGCGCTTTTGGAATCGTAGTAATTTTCTGGCTCCTACTCCACCTCAGTTATCGCTACGGTCTTGAGAATACGCCTTATCCACGCTGGGGGGCAGAGGTCTGGTTTTACCTACAAGACTGGTTACGCAATCCGACAGAAGTGGATTATATTCACATGGCTCTGATGGGGTTAGGGGCTGTGGTCGCGTCCTTTTTGGCGTTCATGAGAGCACGATTTGTTTGGTGGCCCCTCCATCCGATGGGCTATGCGCTGGGAGGAAGTTTTGGGATGAGCTTTTTGTGGACCTGTTTGCTGGTGGCTTGGATCTTCAAGTGGTTTATTCTACGATATGGGGGAATTAGACGATATAGGCAATTTGCTCCTTTGTTCCTCGGATTGATACTAGGGGAATTTGCAGTGACTGGCATCTGGACAATTCTTGGTCTCTGCCTCAATTGGCCCGAACTCTATAATTTTTGGCATCCCTGATAGGCGTGCAATTCCTCGTTCTCAGGAAAATCTGATCAGAAGTAGGAAAGTATAGGGTAATCCATTTTTCCTTTTATGGTAGATCTTAGAATTAATGAGACACTCCAAACCGGTGCGGTTAGAAACCGCCCCTACCGGGGGGCGAAAGTTTTTTTTCTATGATGTTTGAGGCTCCCTCCTCAACTCCAACGACACGCGGTATCCTTCCAAGCCCGGATCCGTGTCGATGAGTGTCTGAACGGCTTCAGCACTCCGGCGTTGGGCGGGAAAGTCATCAGCATTGGCGATTCGCAACGCTAGCCGCGCCGCTGCCGCACTCCCTTTTCGCAGATTTTCCAACTCCACTTTGTCCAGCGTATCATACGCCGTGTGTCCGAAGCCTCTGCCCGAAGGCGGGGCATCGGGATCACCCATGTGACCTGTTGGAACACCTTTTAGGACGAAAGGGAAGTGATCAGAATAGGGATGCATATGCTGACCGACAGGAATGTCAGCTGCAAGTTCTTTTGCGGCATCTCGGAAGAACGGCACTAAGTCTTGCCAACGATGTAGCACCACGCCTTTTCGGCTCGAACCGCCCGCTGCATCAAGATTATACATGAAACGGACGCTATCCAGTTCACCTTCATGGGCCTCCGCATAGCGAAATGCGCCAGTTAACCCAATTTCCTCGGTGCCGAAGCCGAGGAATCGAACCGTTCGCTTGAGTTGTTCACCGGCATACGAAGCGAGCACTCGCGCGGCTTCGATGACGAGTACCATACCCGACGCCGGATCGACGGCACCCTGTGAGATGTCGTGACCGTCATAATGACAACCCAGAATTACCATCTCATCGGGATTTTCCTTTCCCGGCAGGTCAGCGACGACGTTCCACGAGGTTCGGGGCTCGTTGACGTCGGTTGTGTGAAGATGTAGTTTAACTGTTCCCTTCCGCTCCATCAACCGTGTCAGAAATTCACCGTCCTCCTTGCATACAGAGATGCCCGGAATCGGGGCAGGTCGGTCGTTTTGTAGACTCCCCGTTTCGGGTCCGACACCGGGGCTTTCGCTGATAAAGATAAATGCACTGGCACCGTCCAAGACGGAGCGTTCATATTTTTCCTTGCGATGCACCCATCGGCCCAAGTCAGGGGGAGATGCGCTGCCTGCCATTACGATTCTGCCTTGCATCTCATCACCCAAGTCCTCGTACTCGGCAGGACTGCCATAGCCGACAGAGACTAATTCTGCCGTAGTGTCGCCAGTAGGACAGTAGGGCAGTGAGATGCAGTGAAGTGACCGTTGGATCGGCTCGATAATTTCCAACGTTGCGGGTCCTCGCGACCAACCTGCGTAGGAATAGGACTCCAATCGAGCGTCTTTGAGGCCGTAACGGTCGAAAGTCTCGCAGATGAAGTCTGCAGCCCTGCGCTCGTCTGGCGTACCTGCGAACCGTGATCCGAAGTCGTCGCACAACACGGTGAGGTTGTCCATCACCTCCCGTGATGTATAGATGTCGCCAACTATCTGTTGATCGATTTGCAAATATGGATTTTTTTGATTCATATCAGCTCCTGACGATGAATTTATTTCTTTGAGACGCTGGGGTGTGTTGACATTTTGATGTTGCTAATTTGGCAAACGCTATAATCATCAGGCAATCTGCCATAAGTGGCGTTTGCAGACTAAGATCACAATCTAACAGATCGTGGTACAAAAGGCTATCTACTTTTGACTCATGTATTGTGTAACCTACAGGATACTGCTGGTTACGGCATACGGGATATGCCTACTACCTTTACACATGTCGCCCCGCCCCGATAAATCCCCGATAAATCGGGACAGGCGGGATTCAAAGCAACTGGGGCTTTGTAGATCGAGCAAGATGCGCGACCTACGGGCATAAGGGCAATTTTATCGCGCCGCACATTACTAGCAACTTCGGTTAGTGCTAGAAAAGCATCGTAGGATTCGCTTGCCATCATTGGCTCTCTTGCACGGCTGCCAACGGTGGCTCTCCTTCCCATACCCGCAGAAGATTCTGGAACACAAATTGTCCCCTTCGCGTCCACGTATCGTAGGTTACACCCGCGACATGCGGCGTGAGCAGCACATTGTCCAGCTTCAGAAGGGGATTGTCCGGGGACGGTGGTTCTTGCTCCAAGACATCAAGGGCGGCTCCAAGGATGCGCCGTTCATTCAGTACTTCCGTCAAGGCAATTTCGTCCACGATCGGACCTCGACATGTATTGACGAGCACGGCTGTGGGCTTCAGCAGAGAAAGTTCATGTCTGCCAATAATGCCACGGGTTTCGGGTGTAAGGGGCAGATGCACCGTCACAATGTCTGACTCCCGAAGCAGATCCTCCAATGCCGTGCGCGTTACGCCAAGTTCCGACTCTATGTCCCCCGCAGGTGGATACTGATCATAGTAGACGATGCGTGCTCCAAAGGCACGCAACAGATGAGCGACACGCTTTCCGATATTTCCAAGCCCTACAATTCCGACTGTCTTGCCGTTGATGGTGTATGTTGAAGATCCGGTGTCAATATCACGCCATCGATCCGCTCGAACATTGCGATCCAACTCTATCAGACGGCGATAAAAGCCTAGTATGAGTCCTATGGTATGCTCTGCGACATCAATGGAATTCGCTCCTCCATTGTTCGCAACAAGAATGCTAAGTTCTTGGCACAGGCTCACATCCATGCTATCATAGCCCGCGGCGACTAACTGGATTAGTTTGAGGCGAGGAGCGGATCGTAGGACCCGTTCTGAGATTTGGCCAGGAAAAAGAATCAGAAAGTCCGCATCCTGCACGAGGGAGACTTTCTCCTCATCTGGCAGATCGCTCGCGTGTATGCTTACTTCAAAACCCGGTGGGGCATATTGGGTAAGCAGAGGAGTTATTTCGGGAGATAGAAAAGTAAAGAATCTGACTTGGGGCATATTCAATAATGGACGATAATGGCACTTTGAGCGCGCCAAGAAATCAAGAAAAGTAATGTATAGTTCAGGCGACGTCATACAACGCATAGCGCGATCTACGTGACGCTGTCGCGAACATAGTTGGGGGTCAGTGAGAAGTAATCGCCAGATTGTCCATCGAGCAATCGGTCGTAGCCGATTCGTGCGATACTCGCGCCGCGCGGCACGTTAAAAATCGGATCAGCGAGAGGCACATCTTCGCCAAATTGCGCCTGAACAACGGGGGCGTATCGCCGCAAGCCATCACCGACAAAAATCACATCGTCATCAATCTGACTCAATAGCGATTCAATCGGCACACACAGGTCGTCAGACTTTCGCAGTAGATTTTGCCCTCCACGAAACAGTGCACCGTATACTTCATCTTTTCGTGCGTCGAGGATTGGGCAGATTAGTTTGTCTGTGTAGCGGAGATTGTATGCGATTGCTTCCAGTGTTGAGATACCGATGATCGGTTTCTTGAGGGCGTAGCAGAGCGATTTGATTGTACCGACCCCAATTCGGATGCCTGTAAATGACCCCGGACCTATTCCAACAGCACATGCGTCGAGGTCGTGGACAGTCAGATCTCCCCATTTTAAGATTTGGTCTATAGCGGGCATCAGCCTAGACGAATGGGCTTTCACAATGCTGAGTGTGTGTTCAGCAACGAAGCGTTCTCCATCAATCAGGCCGACGCTGCCGATGGGCGTTGATGTATCGACACCAAGAATTTTCATGTTTGGAGCGCGGTTAGCCTCCATAGCTAAATTCTACCAAAAATTCAGAACTATAGTAAATTTCAGAATTAACTATACATTGTAGCCCGAACTGTTAGTTTGCGGGTTTGGATCACAATCTAACAGATTATGGTACAAAAGACTATTTACTTTTAATGTCTTTGGTAAGAACAGTGTATCACCCATCATGGATTGTCCTCAAGTAGCCTCCAAAGCTGCACGATCAAACTTGCTAACGGCAGGCCCACCACGTTGAAATAACATCCCTCAATTCGCTCGACGAAAGCCCCAGCTCTTCCTTGTATCCCGTAAGCACCTGCCTTATCCGATGACTCACCACCGCGGACATACGCCAAGATCTCCGATTGGCGCAGTGTTCTAAAATAGACTGCCGTTTTTTCTGCCCATACCACTTCGTTTTGCCGTTTAATATCAATTAATGCAACGCCGGTGATTACGTCATGCCGATTTCCACTGAGTTGCTTTAAGATCTTGATAGCGTGTGCATCATTCTCCGGTTTACCGATTGGCTGCCCATCAATGACAACAACGGTATCTGCGCCGAGAACGATCCCTGCATCAAATTTGGCAGCGACTGTTCTTGCTTTTGTAAGGGCAAGTTCCTGGACAGCAATTGCTGGAGATGTTGTGATTTGCGGTTCTTCTATGTCACTGGGGTATATTTCAAATTCAAGACCAATCTGCTTGAGCAAATCTGCGCGGCGTGGCGATTTTGAGGCAAGAATGATATTGGGGAGGGTGTTGTCCAATTGGGGGCTTTCAATCATTTAAGTTGAAACCACCGAGTGTTACGTTCAGTCCGTATCTGTAGCAATCCGGCATCTATCAGTTCTGTGAATCCCTTCTCAATTTCCCACTTGGATAAGCTAATTTGTTTTAGCCGTTTATCTAACTGAGGTGCCCGGAACCATCCATCCTTCATTGGAGATTGGTAGGTATCTCTAAACACCTCTAGCGCTCCATATAGACGTAGGGCTGTTGACGAAAGCCCCACTAATGGATTTATTGCGCTGTAGCAAGATAGCATTGCTCGTGTCAGAGACATCGTTCTCTCCTGGCGTTAAATTGGTGTTTGACCAACTTTTGTCAGTCTTTAACACCAATTTTGGTACTACGCGAGTGCACAAAGAGTTCTCAATAGAACAAAACGTTTAGCCAGAGAAAATCGTTTCAAAAATAGGTGCCTTGGACGTTATCCCTCCCATCTTTTGTAACAGGTACAAAGTTTCTCCTTCAAAACATCTAGCCATTTTCAACGCGAACCGTGCCATCTTCGTCCACCGTAAGTTTGGTGGTGCCGAGCGATGAACAAGGTCCATACATAACGGCACGTTGTGCCTCTGTCATGCCCTCAACAAGTTCCTCTCCCCAGTAGATTTCTGGAGGTGCAATTTCCCTTGCAACACCTGTACGCACGGATGTCCGATCAGCATATTTGAAGAGCACCGATCGCCGGTGATGTTCACCCCGCCAAGCAAGGGTGCCGTGGGCTTGAGCACCGTCCATGAAGAAAATCACGTCTCCCGCTTTCATCTCCGGTTGAAGAACCACGCCCATATCGTCATCACAGGTTCGGACACCGTGAGGCATGGGAAATCTAGATTTGTGGCTGCCGGGCACACAGGCGAACCCACCCTCGCCTGCGTTGATATCAGACAGTTGCCAAGTCACAGTGACTCCACCGCAGTGCATTTTGTTGTTCTGGTGATGATAGGCAACGTAGGGTCTATGTGGTTCTCCTTGTCCGTGCATGACCAGCCCTTCGGTGCCTTTCACGCTGTCGGTCACCCAGGGTCCGTGATCGAATCGGAACCCCGTCCCGCACATCACATTGAGGCGCATGATGATTTGCGGATGTACCAGCATCTTGCGGAAAGGTTCACAATATGGCTCTTCGAGCTCTAGTAGACCGTGAAGGACACGTTGTTCGGTGCCCCGCAAGGTTTGAGAATCTTGAGCACCCTCGTTGGGTTGACCAACGTAAATTTGGTCAGCATAGTGGTCAATAGCCTCATTGGCTGCTGCAATTTCATCGGCAGTTAGCACGTCTTTGAGAACAAGGTATCCGGTGAGATCCCAGAAGTAGCGTTCACGTTTGTCCATTTTGCACATCTCCATTTTGCAAACTGTATCGGTACGACAGTTAATGTTGGCTCGGTGTTACTTCACCACCCAAGTTTTCTTTCCATCGGATTTAAGAGTGGGCAGACCTCCCGTGTGAACACCTGGACCGTAAAGTACAGCATGTTGTTCAGGCGAGAGGGTCTTCGTCCACTCGCCGAAGCGCGCTTCAGGTGTAAAGAATCGTCCCACCGCGCGGGCAACACCGCGGGAAGCGTATTTGAAAAGGATGGAACGCCGTTCACCCTTCCCTTTCCAAGGGAGTGTTCCATGAGTGGCAGTCTCTGCAAAAAAAAGGACATCTCCTGCCTTCATGACCGGCTGAACGGTCAACCCCATATCGTCTTCCACGGACCGAACGCCTTCGGGTGTAGGTTCGCAGGCTTTGTGGCTGCCGGGAACAACCGCAAATCCGCCATCCCCTTCATTGACATCGGTGAGTTGCCATGCCACAGTAACACCTCTACAGTAGATAGTCCCGTTCTGCTGATGATACCAAACCGCCGGGCTGAAGGGTTCTCCTGCTCCGTGTAATTGATGTCCTTCCGTTCCAGATGTTGCTCCAATCATTAACGGTCCATGGTCAAGCCGGAATCCCCTTCCACACATCCCGTTCAGGCGAGAAACGATCACTGGATGAACTAGGAGTTCGCGAAACGGTTCTCGATAGGGTTTCTCCCAACCTAGCATCCCCGTCAGTTCTAACCGTCCTGTTTGTCCTTGAAGCGTTGATGATCCGCGCGCTAGCCCACCATCGTCAACTGAACGGGCACGAACCTTGTCGGCATAGTGATCAATAGCTGCATTACATTTGTCAACATCTTCTGGCATCAACGCACTGCGAACGACAAGATAGCCTGTGAGATCAAAAAAATACTTTTCTTCGTCGGACATGACACATTTATTGCTGTCCATAGACTTTTCTCCTAAGTTTATAGGTATGCGTGAAATCTTGGGTCATTGGGGACTCACCCCACAGTCAGACAAACTTTGGGTTGTTGTGTTGATCAACAAACGGAAGTCAGAAGACTTACAAATTCTCAATGCGCTCAATGAGAACCGTGGCAAGGGCGTTAATCTCCTCTTCACCCGAAACAACCATATCTGCAAACGCCTTGCTCGACTCAACCCAAGCGAAGTGCATCGGCCGAGTCGTCGCGTAATACTGCTGGATGCACGAATCCACTGTGCGCCCACGTTCTTGGATGTCGCGGAGCATTCGACGGATGAAGCGGATATCGGCAGGCACGTCAACGAACACTTTCAGATCAAGCAGTGACTGGATGGATTCAAGTGCGAGCAGCAAAATTCCTTCGACCAATACAACTGCCTTAGGCCGAAGCGTGAGAGTTTCAGGGCGGCGTGTATGTGTCGTGAAGTCGTAGCGTGGGACCTCAACAGCGTGCCCACATCTAAGTTGGCGTATCTGTTGGGTCAATAATTGGACATCCAACGCGTCAGGGTGATCGAAATTTACCGCCGCTCGCTCTTCAAGGGGCAGGTAGCTGAGATCTTTGTAATAGGCATCTAGGCTCAACACGGCAGATCTATGATTGCCCAGTCGTTCATGAACCGCTGCGGCGAGCGTTGTTTTTCCAGATCCACTTCCCCCTGAAAATCCAATGAAGGTGGGTGTCAGCCCGATTGAGGTATCCATAGAACCATCGTCAACACCTACAAGGTAGCATACGCTTCGTAAGCAATGGTGAGAAACAGCATAACCATCGAAACAAAGTTATACACCTGTCTCTCGGTTTAACTCAAAGTCTGCGAGTGCATCCCTTTCGTTTTGGTAGATAAACTTCTCTAGATTTGCTGCTCCCAATTGCTCGAAAATGCGTGTTAGCGTTGCTGATAACCCGTAGACTTTGAGGTCACCACCGCGCTGTCTTAATTCATTTGATTTGCTGACCAGTATGCCTAATCCTGAACTATCAATTCGGCGCGTTCTGCTGAGATTTACGATGACTTTCATTGTGTTTTGACTGATAAGTTGTTCCAGTATTTGGCGCAACTCAACTGATGAAAGTGCAATGAGGTCAGTGTCAATATCAATGATTTGAACCGTCGCCTTTTGACGTTGAATTTGACGCCACGTATCAACTGCGATTTGTACCTCCGCACTTGACAGGGGATCAGCCAACCCCATTACTTTGTAAGAAGCGATGTCATCAGGTGCTTCAGTTGATAAATCCAAATCGTGCTCAGGTGGAAGGTATTCGCGAATCGTGATTGATCTTGTTGCCATGAGAGATTCCTTTCTCGTATTAAAAAAACTGCCTCGATCCAACCCATCAATGGGCGAAGGCCGAGCACTTCTATTTTACCTTAGTTTGTATGGACAGGTCAAATAAAATCCCGTTGTCCTCCCGATTAAACCGTGTTACAATATCGGCATCACAGCAGGTAGGAACCTATGTGTTTAGTCCTAATTCAGTAAAGGAGGGCTCTCATGAATACCTCAGATCTGCCCAATATTTTGTTCATTATGTCCGACGAACATGCCCCGATGTACAGTGGAACGTATGGGCATCCCTTGGTTAAGACTCCGTATATGGATCGTCTGGCTGCCGACGGTGTCACCTTTACCAACGCCTATTGTAACTCTCCCCTTTGTATGCCTTCACGGATGTCCTTCATGACAGGTCGCTATATTCACCACATCGGTGCTTGGGACAACGCTACTCCGCTCCCTTCTGACACTGTTACTTGGGCACACCTATTGCGCGGAGTTGGCTATGATGCAGTCCTCTCCGGGAAACAGCACTTTGAGGGACTAGACCAACTTCACGGGTTCCGTGCCCAACTTGCTCGCGATCTTCACGCAGAGAACGATCATGGTGTCATTGATTGGGAAAACGACACACTCGCTGCAGCCCGCCCCTGGTCCTGTCTTGAGGAGGCAGGTCCCGGCACCACTACGGAAATCGAAGTAGATGATTTGGCAGAGGAACAGGCGTTGGCTTACCTCCGCGATCCGGCGCGAAAAGATCAGCCTTGGGCACTCAATGTCTCTTTCATCGCCCCCCACTTCCCGCTCGTTGTGCCGCAACGGTTCTGGGATCTGTATCCTCTTGATGAAATTGACCTCCCGGAGATTCCGGAAGGACATTTGGAAAACCAGCATCCAGTCTTCAAGCGGATGCGGAGTATGTTCGGTTGTGTTGACTTCCCCGAAGAACTGGTGCGGAGAGGTCGGGCAGGCTACTACGGTCTCATTACTTACCTTGATGAAAAGATTGGTCGCCTCATCGAAACCCTTGAAGAAACCGGACAGTTAGATAACACCGTAATTGTACATACGAGCGATCACGGCGAAATGAATGGAGAGCACGGCATGTGGCGGAAGTCTAACTTCTATGAAGCCTCCGCTCGCGTACCGCTTCAAATTGTTTGGCCTGGACATCTTCCCGCTGGTCGTTGGGTCGATGAGGTTGTATCGCTAGTAGACCTTATCGCCACCGTCGTTGAGATCGCAGGTGTAACCCCCATCACCCCTCTGGACGGTGATAGTCTGCTGCCGCTAATGCGGGGTGAGGCGGAAGACTGGAAGGATGAAGCCTTTTCCGAATACTTGGCGCACGGTGTGGCGCGTCCGGTCGCGATGCTGCGGCGGGGTAGATACAAACTCATCTACAGTTTGGGTGATGCACCGCAACTCTACGATGTTCAGACCGATCCAAATGAATTCCAGGATCTTGCCGGAGATACCGCATACCGGTCAATCGTCGAAGACCTTCAAGCGCGACTGCTATCTCACTGGGATCCGGTTGATTTAGAACAGCGCGTACGACGCAGCCAGAAAGAGCGGATACTTATTAACGCTGCTACCGAGGGGGCATGGCGTAGATTTTAGTGCCTCTAGAGGGTGGCGGGATCATCAAGCCCCAGAAGCTTCAGCGTATCACGATTTAAGATTTGATCGGGTAGATCTTCTGGCAGCGGCGGCAGCCGCATCTCTTGGGAAAGTTTAACGATATCGTATAACCCCTTGACAGATTCATCGAAAGTGGTTATGGGATAATCGGTGCCGAAAAGCAGCTTGTCAGCGACACCGTATTCGACCGCCAACCGCAACGAATTGTAGTATTGCCACGGACGGTAGAACAGGGCGGAGATATCGGCGAAAACATTGGGTTGCTTTCGGATCAGGACGATGGCTTCGGCTTCCCAAGGGTGTCCGATGTGGGCGATGATCATCTTCAGATCGGGAAAGCGAAGCGCGATATCTTCAAGCAGCACCGGATTGGCGTACTTCAGCGGTGCCTTCCGAGGATAGGTCGTGCCTTGATGGAGCATGATCGGCAATCCGAGTTCTTCCGCTCGCGCGAAGATTTTCAGGGCGCGCGGGTCTAACGGATCCCAGCCACCATAGATTGGGCTCATCTTCAGTCCACGAAGCCCCAGTTCTTGAACAGCACGGTCTACCTCCGCGAGTGCGCTGTCTTCAGTTGGACAGATTGCCGCAAAGCCGATCAGTTTCTTCGGATCCGTGCGAATATATTCAGCAACGGTATCGTTGACCGTAAAGAATCCGGTGAGCGGCGCACGCAACCCAAACACAATCGCGCGGTCTACTTTTGCTACAGCCGCAGCGTGCATCTCCGGTGTGATGTCTAAGTCAACCTCTTGCTGACGCATGATGAAGGTTTCGTGGGCGAGTTCCTCAGTAAGTTCCCCTGGATATCGCCAGAAATGGGTGTGGCAGTCAATGATCATGGGTATCCCAACCTTTTTGGTTCATTGGTTCATCAACACATAGGTATTAATTCGCTTTTCTGGTAGTTTGAGAATACTCGACAGCAAATGTAATCATGGCTTCTGCGACTTTGATTCCTGTAATTGTTTCGATTTCTTCAAACCCCGGTGATGGGTTGACCTCCAACACCATTGGGCCTGCTAGCGTCTCCAACAGATCTACCCCCGCAATATTCAACTCCATTGCTTCTGCAGCTCGGATTGCTGTGTCAATATATTCGTTTTGAAGTTCAATAGGATGTCCCTGTCCGCCGCGGTGGATGTTCGCTCGAAACTCGCCTTTCTGTGCGGTTCTCCTCATGGCAGCAACAACCTTTCCGCCGATGACAATCACCCGTACATCGTTGCCCGCCGCCTCTCCAATAAAAGGCTGGATGACATAGTCTTGATGGAGATCACACATCGCCCCAATCGCCGATTGTAGCGATGCCGGGGTATCGAGCAGTAAGATTGCGTTGCCGTGAGTCCCCTCAAAGGGTTTCATTATGAAGGGGTATTCGCCGGTTTGATGGACAGATCTATCCACGTAACGGGCTGAACCTGCGGCAAAACTGGGCGGGATAGGTAGACCATGCTGTGCAAGGATGCGGAGGGCGCGAAATTTATTTCGAGCGTTTGCAATCGCATATGATCGATTGACTACAGGTGTATCATTCCACTCAAAATGCGCCACTACCTCCTCACCGTATTGCGCTGTTGACGCACTTAGTCGTGGGAGCACAACATCGAAATTTGTAGCAGGGGTTTCTTCGTAGTAAATAGGTGCTCCTGAACCGCCGATATGCAGATAGAATCCAAATGGGTTAAGAACTTTCGGTATGTGCCCGGCTGCGAGTGAGGCTTCAACCAATCGTCGGGTGGCGTGGTTTTGTGTACCGAGGGAGATGATGCCAATTTTGACTGCTCCCAAAGTTGAAACATTGGGATTCTTAATAGACTGATTGGTAGACATTTTCTGTCTCCATGCTATTTTCTTGCTTCAGCGATTCTTGCCTCGTGTTGAAGGTGAGGACTTACAAAATCTCCACCCCGATAAATCGGGATCCTTGCGGACAAGCGTTTTACGTCTCGGCGTGTCCCGCCGCGACGTTTCTAAGGTTTATTGCAGCGTTTAAGTCTCTATCTTGGGTATGCCCACAATCGCTGCAACGGTATATCCTATCCGATAGTGACAGGTCACTATTTTTGGATCCACAAGCCGAGCACGTCTTACTGGACGGGTAGAACGTATCGGCTTCCACAATCTTTACGCCTATCCGTTCTGCCTTGTATTTGAGCATAGCCAGCAGACTTGATAATGAAGCGTCTGATAATGGCTTTGCAAGTCTGTGATTCTTTAGCATACCCGCAACGTTGAGCGACTCAATTCCAATACGACTTGCACCATTGACGATAGCCGTTGTTGCTTGGTGTTGGGCATCTTGTCGGATATAGGTGATACGGGATCCCGATTTATCGGGACATGGGATCGTTTCCAGTATTTTCAAATCCTAATTTCATGGCCTCGACATTCCGACTGGGACCTATATGGAATCACTGACTCTAAGTTCTGTTAGAACCGAAGCCTATCCGCTAAATCCCCACTTGCTGATCTTCCAAAAAAGCTTCGAGTTCCTCAATGGTGTCGAAGATACGTTCACACAGATGCTCGAAAAATGGGCTACGCGCATGGGAGTATACGGCATAAACGGGTTTGTTATAGCGGGAAGCAAAGTTCATCTCACTCAAGACACCGGGGGAGAGTTTATCGGTTGGATAGATAACAACAATAAAATCGCTCTGGTGAATGAACTGATAATCTCTGGAGATGGTGCGTGTCTTAATCTGCACACTGAAATCCTGATTGATATCACTGACAGTTGTCGTCCGACTATCAGCTGCCTCCTCCTGAGCGGATTCCGCAGGATGAATCAGGTCCATATCCTTAATGTCAAGCGGATCGAATATGATAAAGTCTTTCCGCATCTTTGAACCAAACCTGCGGATGTTTTCAATCTGATCCGGTGCCTCTTGGCGGATAAGTGTGATCGGATAACTCAAGTAAAATTTCTTCTTTTTTGAAAAGAGCAGGTCGTAGACGTTTTCCAGATTGTGCTGTCGAGCAACGGTATAGTGATTTTTTCCTTTGAGATTAGCAAATTGTTTGGTCAGAAATTCTTCTTCGTCGAGCCAGACATTAATTTCATCGCGTCTCATGTCCCCCCACTGCTGATTGTCTTTCATACGTTGAGTGATGTCGGCAAGATTGTCTACCACATTGATGAATACGTCAGCCGGAAAACCCTGCACATCTTGGAATGAGACACCTTCAACCAGTTTTCCATTCCAGCGAAAGCAAGCGTGTAGACCAACAAAGGTGTGGTCATAGCCGTGTGCAGCGTTGGCAATCTCATAGAAAGCGGAGCGGCGTGCCAACGACAGGACAGCGGGATCAGAGTCGAGCACTTTGTCTGTGAATTGAATTCCGGAGGCTGCAGCTGCGCTGTGCATAAAATCGCCGACGTTGAAGAAGCCAACCCGCAGCCCTTTATCGCAGCAGAGTGCTTCAAACTCTGCCATCAATTCTTTTCGTCCTGAACAACTGATTCCTGTGCATATGATGTTCATAGAAATGCTCCGGTTTGGGCAAGCAGGTCTAAGTTTGTCTAGGTAGCAAACCTGATGGACGCTCAGAATCGTAGGAGGAGAGAAACTCGGTGAGCATTACCAACAGCTTGGTCTGGAACGAAGGCATAGTCAAATTGGAAATTGACGTTTTGCAGAGACGCTTCCCCGATCCGACGCAGTCCGAACCCAGCAGTCAACCCATTTTTAGGGTTCTCTCCTTGGCTAAAACTATATCCAACGCGAAGGGCAAGCATATTATAGAACCAATTCTCCGCCCCCACATGAAAGGTTGGGAATCCAGCAACAATTGGGTAGTTGACATCAGCAGCTAATGCAAAAAGGTCTTGCGGCTGCCTTCCACTGTCAGGGTTAGACTCAGTGCGGACCTGGTAAGCGAATCCACCTCGCACATTCATTGGCAGATTTTCCCCTGTATCCAGAACACCGAGATTTTGCGCTGCGATTCCTACGCCAAACCGATTGTCCGCGATTCGCAAAAGCATTCCGATATCGGCAGCAGCACCAATTGAGTCTTCAACGTCAAGTTGCTGAGAAATTGTTTTCGCTGTTGCTCCAACCGACAACTGTGGGGATAAAATATATGCGAGGGACAATCCCGCAGCAAAACCGCCGACCGTGGCAGTGCTGTCAGGTTCCTCGGTTGCTCTACGACGGCGTTCAATCTCTGTAAACGCACCGAGAAAACTCGCCCCCCAAGTGCCTCTGTTGCTGAATTGTTGTGCATAACCGAGGAATTGATTACTAATATCTGCAATCGAGAAATTCTGCATGGCAGTAAATTGACGTTCACCCACCGCAGTCAATCCAGCGGGATTCCAGTATAGCGTATTGACATCGTTAGCCAAGCCTGCGAACGCGCCTCCCATCCCAGCAGGGCGGCTGCCAGCTTCAATTTTAAGGAATGCGGCACCCGTTGTGCCGGCATCGTCGTGAATATCTGCAGCAAAGGCGGGGAAAGCAATGATTACAAAGAATACTGTCAGAACCAGGATTTTCAGGATTTTAGGATTTTTAGGATTGCAGCAATCCCTGTCTTTTAATCCTGTCAATTCTGTTAATCCTTTAATCCCGATTAATTCCTGTTTTAGGGGCATCTGTTTCTCCAATTCTGTAATTTGGTGCATTGGTTCGTAAATGAATGCCTGAACGTTTGAGCTATATTCACAAGGGTCGCTCACATCTACTCTACCACGACAATCTTCCCGACCGCATTAGTGCGGTTACTCGTCACCACATCCTCGGCTTCTAAGCGGAAAATATAGATTCCACGGGCAACATTAGTGCCGGACTGATTGGTGAGATCCCACCTCACTTTATTGTCGCTTCTACCAATGCCGAGATCATCGTATTCCTTTTCGTACACCAAGTCGCCGGCGAAATCGTAGATACTTAGGACAATCTGCGCGCCTTCACCCCCGGGAACGTTGACTTCAAAGGAGAAATTAGCAATTTCACCATTTGAACGTCTTGAGAGACTCAGTGGATTGGGCCAGACGTATGTTGGACCTTTGAAGATAAGTGACACTGAGAAATTGATAGTCACGGCATCGTAAATACCAGCATTACCGGCGCGATCGGTGACGCGAACATCTAGGTTATATTCACCAGACTGAGAAGGCAGAAAATCAATTGACCAGCGACTCCACGGATCTTCCTCCTCCTCACTGTCATCTTTTGCAACAACTGGATCAATGAGTAGTCCATCAGGACCAGTACCGACCACCTCAACTAGCGCGACTTCAGATGCAGGGATTTCATCCTCTGACGGATCCCGCGCGGTGCCTTGTAATGGCAACGGTTCATCCTCAAATGTTGTTTCTCCAACTAAATCGGTAAGTTCGACGACCGGCTTTGTTGTTTCAAAGAGGAACTGTGTCGTGACCGAATCGGTTGGCTGGAAGCCGAGGTTTGCAGAATCCAGACCAACACTGGTGATAGTCACCTGATAATGTCCCGGTTCATTGAGTGGGCCAGATTTGAATCGGATGCTATCGGTGCCGTTCTGTGTGGTGGTTCCGGTGATAACCTCTCCAGCAGGAGAACGGACGGTAATTGATGAATTGACCAGATCGGGACCAAGACCGTAACTGCCATCCGGATTGACATCTGAGAATTTTGCATCAATAATGATGCTGCCGCTCTTGTTGGTCGCTGAGGGGTAATACGGATCATTCGAGTCAGTAAGCAACGGTTGCCCATCAATAAACAACGAATTAGTATCAATCATCGGTGGACGTGTGTCGTAGAAGAAGGGGTAGCTGACCGCTTCAGTGACGTTGCCCGCCCGGTCCTTCGGTGCAATTGTTAATAGATATATACCGTCTTGACTTCCATCGCTAGCGAGTGGCATAATCAAGCTTAACAAAAGTGCCTGTTCCTCATCGGTAGCAAGTGTTCCCTCAATCTTACGGTTCCGTCTGGTATCATTAAGAGTAATCCATGACAGATCAAGGTTATCCCAATCCACCCCGGAACTTGGCTCGTCATCTGTGATAAGTGCCCCGACCGAAACCAACGAATTATTAACACCCGGTTCGGCAACGATTAGTTGAATAGAGGTTGGGACCACTTCGGGCGCAATGGTATCATAAACAAAGGTAAATTGTTCCGGTTGTCCCTGTCGCCCTGCACTATTGATGGGTACTACTACAATGGTATAGGTGCCATCGTCGGAGCCGTCGGTGGCGAGTTCTCTCAAGAGTCGATAAATTAATAATTTTCCTCGACGCACCTGCTGTCCTGGAACTGTTGTGCCATCGGGAGCAAGCAGCGCAATCGTCGAACGGTCTGCCCCTTCATCGTCCGATTGAAGTTCAACCGAGATCTGACGAAGCGGTTCGTTTGTGAATGCTTCTTCTGCGGGCGTAGTTTGAGGAGCGGTTGAAATAACAACCGGCATACCGGATGAAAAGGTGAATTGTGTCTCAAATGGAGCGTTTGATCCGTTGCCCGCGCGATCGATTGCCTCCACACGGATTGTATAATTGCCATCCGCTACAAGACTGCTAATTTGCAATGTTAACCTTCGATTCCCATCGTTGCTCTGCACGCCGCTAACTGGGGTGCCGGTTGAATCTAATAGCGTCAACATTGATTCGGCAAAATCAATGCCGCTACCACCAAGGTCGTTCAACCGCGCTGTAATCAACGCTATATCGTCACTACGAAGACTGCCATCGGTTGGATTCGTACTAACAAGTGTTGGGGCTTGCGTATCATAAACAAGTTGATGTGAAATCGAGTTAAGATTACTAGCCTTGTCCATCAAATCTAGGGTGACGGTGTATACTCCATCGTCCCTCCCATCCGCTGTGAGAGGTTGCGACAGCGTCAGAAAAATTTGAGATTCTCCATTATCGGATTGAATCGCTGGCACGAGATTGCCCCCGGCATCAAGCAATTGAAGCCGTTGGTCTTCAACCTCCAAACCCGCTGGTCCCACATCTTCAATCTGAGCAGCGATTTGGATAAGCTGCCGACCGATGTAGGACAACGGCTGCGTCAGATCAATTGGCGTTACCAAAGTCACTTCAGGTTCCTGTGTATCAAGCGTGAATTGGTATCGAGCTGGTATTCCCAATCGACCGTCACTATTGATAGGGGTGATGGTTGCGGAGTAAATCCCATCTGCTGAACCATCTGTGGCAAGCTGTAGTGGTCTCCACACAATCTGGTTTCCGTCACGCGAGGTCTGAACACCTTCAACCTCACCATGGGGCCCCATTACGGTAATTGTCGAACCATCTGAAGTCAAATTCAAACCGGTGGCACTGACATCCTCAAGTGTTGCAATAATTTCATCCAACCCATTCACAAATTCGACCGGTGCCATTCTCCTACCAATCGTTACCTCAGAAACAGTACTGTGACCAAGTTCCAAACCGAATTCGTACTCAACAGCGTGGCTTGAGACATTGCCTGCTATGTCCCGCGGTGTGATTGCGAGCGTGTAGGTCCCCGGCTGATACAGCGACGCAAAACTGACGATGATGGTATCTACGCCATCATCGCGAGCATTGATGCTGAGGGGTGTCTTCCCTGGAGCGAGTAACTGGACACCGGTGCCAACCAGATCTATTCCACTCACCGGTGTTGTTGCGCCATTTGCATCAGCAAGCTTGATGGTCAATCCATTAAACGAAGTCTCAATAGCTGTTAATCCGTTTAATGGGAGGACTGTTGGCGGATCTGTGTTCACCATCACAGAAACGACGGTTGGGATAAGCGTGTCGTAGATGAATGTGTGATCGGCATCTGCATTGTTTCCCGCCTTATCAACAAGCGACAGTTGGATGGTGTATTCGCCATCCACTGAACCGTCCCGTGATAGAAGCTGATTTAGTTGCCAAGTAACCGATGATTGCGTTTCATCTACCGTTTGATAGCCAAGAATTGATGATTGATCCGGTGCTTTTAAGAGAATTGTTGTACGATCAAAATCGATGCCTTTGCCGCTGTGGTCTTGCAATATCGCGCTGACTTCGGTCAGGTGGGTGACGGCTGCAAATTCAGTTGGTGTTGTGGCAATAACCTCTGGTTTGCGCGTACCGTAGAAAAATGGAAATTCAACCGGGCTTGTGAGCGTGTTACCTGCTAAATCGGTGGGAGTTACCTGAATACGGTAAAACCCATCGTCGGATCCATCTACGCGCAACGGATTGAACGAAAGATAAACTGTATCTACTCCATTGTCACTCTGATTCGTGCCAACTGGCATCCCTTCCGGTCCGATAAGGCTTACGGTTGTTCGCAAAACATCCATACCACTGCCCTCTCCATCAGAGAGGTTCACGGTAATCTGGTTGACTGGAGATGTAATCAGTTGAGCTTCTACACCGGACAACGCTACAGCGGTCCCATCGTTCTGTGTAACAAAAGCGGTATGGATAATAGGCACCTGCGTGTCGTAGCGTAACGCATAGGTTCTTTCTTCGACATACCCGGCTTTATCAACAGCCCTGACACGGAGGGAGTATAACCCATCAAAGTTACCTTCGCGGGTGAGCGGGGTAACTAACTCCCACCCAATTGTCGCTTCATCATCGTGATACGGTGTGCCGGGGATGACTTCACCTGCAGCATTCAGTAACTGAATCAGCGATTGACCAAAATTGATACCGGTGCCAACATCGTTAACAGTCGCTTCCAGCCGCGTGAGAAATTCACTCACGTTAGAGACAGTTGCGGTCGGTTCAATGTGGCTGACTGCTTCAATGGTAGGCTCTTCGGCATCGTAGATAATCGGCAGTGGAATACTGCGGTTGCCCGCCCGATCCACCAGCGTAACAACAAGGGTATACATGCCACCTTCCGGCAGTACACGAGAGCGAAACGCAAATTTACCGGCACCATCGTTCGTTTGTGCACCGTCGACCATAGCACCATTTACATCAAACAACTCAAAGGTTGATGTAGAAACGTCAAATCCACTTCCTTCCATACCTGCAAAAGTATCAGTTACTTCAAGTTCAATCTCAATCCGTTCAGTGGTCAGCGGATTTGCGGTCCGAATTGTTGAGACAATCGCAGGTGCTTGCGTATCGTAAATAAGTTCAAAGTTTTTTGTCTCATTATTGCCCGCCTTGTCAGTCAATTGCACTCGAATGCGATAGCCCCCATCCTGACTTCCATTGCGCTGTTCTAGCGGTTGGCCCAGTTGAAATTCTAGCGTGTCATTATCCCGATTAGGTGTCAGTGTTCCTTGAACTGGAATTTGCGCCCCGCTCACTCCAGCAAGGTGAACCATTTCAATGGTTGTTTTGCTGAAGTCAACACCACCACCGTTTCCATCATTAAAAGTCGCTGTCGCCACGGATAGAGAGCTGTTGAGAAAAGTTTTTGTACCCGCCACAGGGATCAGTTGAACACCCGCCTCCGATGTAAGTGTGACTAACTCGGGTATTTGGGTATCGTAGAGGAAAGGGATCTGGATCTCAACCTCATTTCCTGCACGGTCGCGAGACTGCACTGTAATGGTGTAACCCCCGTCGTAAGAACCGTCCGTCGCAAGAGGAAATCCCGGTGTCCAACGGAGACCGTTTTCTCCAACTTGACTCTGGACCCCAGCTACTGCAGCTCCCTCAGGCCTACTCAAGCGAATCGTTGAAGAGGTATTGACCCTAGCATCAATGTTATCCGCCAAGATCACATCAAGGAAAGTGAATTTTGTGGTGGTACTGGTATCGGGAGTCAACTCACCGGCATCGGTTGCAATGTTTGTGACCGTCGGTGCAACATTATCAAAGGTGAAACTAACTTCATCTGAGACAATATTGCCGGCTTTGTCTGCACCAGAAACACTGATTGTGTAAACGCCGTTTTCATCACTGGAATCAAGAGGCAGATCAAGCGTCAGCGTGATGCGCCCTGCATCCTCATCATGCCTGAGAATCCCATCAATTTGTGCACTGTTTGAATCTAATAAAAGAAGTTCTGTGAAGGTTGATTCAACATCAATAAGGCTTCCATCATCTACGTCGAATATCACCTCGATTTGTTCAATGGGTGTGTTCTGAAACGAGTTCCGATTTGGCGTTAGCTGGACAATGGTAGGAGGTTCTGTGTCAATTTGGATAGTATCGATTCCAAAAGTCCCTACGTTACCACCCTTGTCACTTCCATGTAATTGAGCGGTGTACACCCCGTCAGTTAGTATCGTACCTAAGCCATCAGTCCCATCCCACTTAAATGAGTGATCTCCTTCCGTAAGTCCCGTCAGTGAAACTGCCGGTCGCCCTGATGGATTGGTAAATTGTAACTCAAGCTCCTCCAAATCCTCGGAAAGTCGGTAGTCAATTTGCATTTCGTCTATGATATTGTCACCATTCGGCGACAAATCCAGTTGGGAAGCAATGCCTGATAGTTCAGGAGGGGTATTGTCAATTGTTGCTGAGAGTTGAACCGAAAGGTATCCTGATTCCGTACGATTCACCTCTCCGTTGGGAGCATCATCAATTTCGACTTGGATTCGATACCGTCCATCTTTGAGAAGGCGTGGATTTTTATCTTCTTGCTGTCTGGAAAAATCATTGCCATCCCATGCCTCGCGGATTGCTCTTGGAAGGTCCTCCTCATCAATTCCAGGACCAAGCTCTCCCAATATTACCCAATCTTCGTCAAAACGAAATTGACCATCAGGTGGACCAACCCCGCTTGGACCATGTGTATCAATAATAATACGGAAATCACCAAAATCACCATCGGTAATAAAGCTGATAAGGAGGGTATCTTGTACACCATCTCCGTTTGGACTAAAAACAGTATCCTCATTGATATCATCAATCGCCCGCGGTGGAGTTGGAAAGCGTAACGCCCAAACAAGCGATTCACCTTGCATAAGGAAAAAGGACGGAAAAAATTGGAACAGAAGGATAAGGATGAATAAAAAGCACCCGTTTTTAGATAATAGCGTAGAAAGAGCTGGTTTTTTCGGGTACGGACGGTGTTGTTTTACAGTTTTGATAATTCGCACGCATTTCCCCCTACGATTGCTTGAATACTACTTTGGATTTTTTTAACATTTCAGACAAATGGTAATGAACCCCTCAACAACGGAATATAAATTGATTCATTGGACTCGATCTGTGTTAGACGCAAAAATATCAGTTTGGTTGAGAGGTTGACTAGGCTATGGAAAGGTATTATTTCAAAGTGGATAATTGGGGGGTACTTAGCAATATTCAAGGGTAGACATTCATATTTGGTGATTTTGGTGACGTTAATTTTCTTCTCGCGCTGTTTGATATTGCTTTTCAGTGAGCGATTTGAGACGCAAATTGCGCGTTTCCAGACACTGTGGGCACCTCAATGCGATGTAATACTCTTCACTGAACATCTCATCGAGCCAATCGTCTCCGATCAGTGGTTCATCTTTCTTTGCTAGAAATTCATCCATCACCTCATATTCGCGGTCACAGTCGGGACACACCTTCAGATCGTGTCCAATTTGGATAACATCTAGCCAACTCATATCTATCCTTTCCGAAAGGTGTCTGGGGCTATATCCCTGAAACTTTCATTCAACCTCTGCACAAAGTTGTGCGGCGTGCTGCACCCGGCGCATCACATCAACATTTGCACGAGGACGACCGCCCGCATGGATGGTATCAAAGAACCCTTGTAGGCTTTCGCGCATACCCACGAATCCGTAAGCGGGTGTCGAGGCAGGGGTGTGTTCAGTATGCCAGTCACCCGTTTCACCACGCCATCGCCACCGTCCGGTCTGCAAATCCGCGATAATCTCTCCTGATCGACAGGCAACCGTCACCTCAATGACTGTCTCCTGTGGTATCACCAAGTTGAATTCAAACTGACCGATTCCGCCACCGGAATAAACCAGCGACACCCAACCAGCATCCATCAGCGTCCCATTACTGTGGTGTCCGCCCACAACAGACGCTTGAATCGCAGCCCGTTTGAAGATGCAATCTAGAACATCAAGATACCAACAACCCAACCAAAAGAAGAAACTTTGCCCCTGAATTTCGTCATACCACGCACCGCCTTCATACCCCCAGTTACACCATAGACGGATCTTCGCCATCAACGGCTCGCCTACCCTACCGGCCTGGATACATGCCAATATAGCATCCATCACCGGGAGGTATCGGAGCTCCAAATCGGCTTGAACCACACCTCTACCTGTTACCAATGCGTCCAGTACATGCGTGGCTGTCTCCGAGTCCTCCGCAACAGGCGGTTCAAAAAACAGATGTTTCTTTGACCTCGCTGCTGCTTGAAGGACCGGGGCGTGTAGGGAATTGGGGAGCGCGATTAGGACAGCTTCAACAGCTGAATCGTTCAACAGGTCGTGGTAGTTCTCAAACGTCTTTGTCCCTGTGCCGAATGTTTGCTTTGCGAGTGTTCTTGAGGTATGACTCCGAGCGGAAACAGCCACAACCCGGACTTGCGGCATCTCGCCAAGCAACGGTGCGTATGCTTGGCGAGCCCATTGACCAAAACCGATGAGTCCAACATTTGTCATGGCAGTATTCTACTTTGCGTTGTTCTGTAATTAGCACCCAACAGATTTAACCCCTATTGTATTGGTGAAAAAGAGGTCGGAATAAGGGTATTCGAGAATACTTCCTCGACAATTGGACCATTCGCTTCGGTTTCTTCGCGAGCTTTAAGCCATTCGGGATCTGCACGGAAAGCCTCCCATGCCGCGTCCATCGCCGCTTCGCTTTCATATCTACAGATATACACCAATTCATTGGCATCCGACCGCGTCCAGAATCCAACGACTTCTATGCCATGCCTTTCAAACAGACCAAAGGTGATATTTTCAAATCGACTGAGGATGTTCGGCATTTTGCCTGCCGGAATTCTATAGGTGCGAAGTTCATAAACCATTGTTATTCTCCTTGTATAATATGTTGATTGTTAGACGGTGATTGAATACCGCTGATTAAAGAACTCTCCTGATGCAAAGGAGATGTAGGACAAAAAGCCCAATAAAATCTAACCTAGTGGAGTTACCATAACCCAGAACGGTTGGCTTCCAACGGCGTAGTCTTGAAGAGGCTGTAATTCACCTGTTGTTGCGTCCACACGATAGCAGGTCATTGTGTCCGCAGCTTCACCCGCGCCGTATAGAAAGGTGCCCGTCGGGTCAATATTGAATGACCGTGGACTTGCCGAGATTGGAAAATGCCCAAACACATTGAGCGATCCATCGGTGTCCACGTTAAATCCGACAATGCTGTCGTGTCCCCGATTGGATGCATACGCCCACTTTCCATTCGGATGCACTTCTACATGGGCAGTCGCCCCACCTTCTGTGTAGTCTTCTGGTAACGTCGAAATATTCTGGAAGATTTGGAGCGTACCTTTTTCGGAATCGTAACGGTGAGCGGTCACGGTGTTGCCTTGTTCGTTGACGATATAGGCAACATCTCCTTCAGGTCGAAAACAGATATGGCGGGGACCTGTTTCATCGTCAGGTGGTGTGAGCTCGGCGGGATCATTGGGGGTAAGTTGACCCAACTCGCTATCAAAACGGAATTGGTAGGTACTGTTATTGGGGCAGACGTGTGGCACAAAGACGAACTGATCTTCGGTCACTGCGATGATTGCGTGAGCCTTCTCGCCGGTATCGACATATTGCACCAGTTCTCCGATTGCGCCATCGTCCCCTAGTCGGTGCACAGTGACACCACCTCCGCCGTAGTAGGCGGTGAGCAGGAAGCGACCATTTTTGTCTGTGGTGAGGTGGGCGGGAATATCAACACCGGTGTCCACCTTGTTAATGAGGGAGAGTTCGCCTGAATCGGTATTCAGACGAAAGCTAGCCAATGTGGTTGATCCCACATGACCATCGTACATTATCTCTCCAGCTGGGTGCAGACAGAGGGCACCTGAAGGACCATGGGCGTTGCTGGTCGAGCGCAGCTGTAATGCACCTGAATCGGGGTCCATGTCGTAGCATTTTATCTGTTCATCCCCAGTGAGGGAAACGAATACGACACATCGGTTTTTATCGGTTTGCATTATATAATAAACTCCTATCTCGTAACAGTTCACTAAAATTTATAAAATCCATTCAGGCGAGGAAAATTCAGCGTAAAGATGAATGATACATCATTTTAGATGCCGACCATCTTTTCACATAATCCAATTTCGCACCCGAATGGCTCAAATTCTACCATTTTAGACCAACTGATGCCAATCGAATTTTATGCGAACCTAGTAGCGACTCAAACGCCGTGCAACTGTGGATAGGTCTATTCGGGGACTGATTGCGAACGAACCTGCCACATCGTAACCTCCGGCGGGTCTAGTGTCAAGGAGTAGAGTTTGGTCCCCGGAGAGACATAAAACCGCAACTTGATGTAGAACTCTCTCTTGGGAAGATTGGGGTAACTTGATTGGCGTTCTTCACTTACACAGGGCCATCTGGAAATTCCGTTCCACGACAGCACAGTGCCAAGGGTATCACCACGGATGGGATCACAATCGGCGGCGGTGAAACCGGGGATGGGCGCGCCGGTGTCCTCTAATACTTCATATCGTAGTTCGCCTGCTGTGGCATCCACATTAACAGTCACCGTTCCCCCTGATTCCTGACGGAAGCGATGCGTGGTCAGGGTTCCCGGCGCATACGAATCCGCTTCCACGCTGATATATCCATCGGGCCGGAGTTGTGCAACCCCAATCCCTGTCTGATGTTCTTTTAGGCTAAGTGCGTAGTGCAATTGTGGTGTACGGTTGTTGTGGGTTACACCGACCCCGTTGTAGTAGAACCAAAGCTTCTTATTGTGATGAATAGGACCAGAGACGTACATAGATCCCCAATCCCATGCGCCGGGTTTACCACGAAAAATAAATGGCTGGCGATACCGCTTCCATGAGACCGTATCACGGCTTACCGCCAGTTGCGGTTCAACGACCCCATCCACCCGCGCTGGCAATGCCGGCGACCCTCCGGTGGTTCCCCAGTAGAGATCCGGTTGTTCAATGGCGTATGGCTCGGTCAAATCAGTAAAAAAGACATTAAGCATGATGATATGTAAGACATTAAGCATGATGATATGTAATCCGCCATCTGTACGGTTTGCCATATCATGTCCTGCAGCGTAAAACTCTGTCCCGGGCGGGTCATCAAGGTCTTGATCAATGACTGTGCGTAGGCCCGACCAATTGAGGCAGTCCTGACTATCACGCCGTCCGAGAACACGGGTTCGACGGCTGGAACCGCGCTGGCTATAGAGTATGTAAGGTGCATCGGGGTCAATGGTGCCGCCGAAGGTTTCTGCGGGAGAACCGAAAGCAAAGAACTGTTTCTGATGATTGTGGGGACCGGCGGGATAGTGACACCAATTATATCCATCCGCCGAGTAGAGTGCCTGCCAAACACCTTCGTGGGGCATAGTGGTTATTCGCTTCCACCGATAGGTTTCGTCCGTTTCATGGGGGTCGTACAGGATGTTCCCTAGTTGTGGGCAGTCGCTGGGCCAATTGACGATGTTGTTGTCTTTGGAACCTTCAAACTCAACGATACCCAAATTAGGCCGTTCCCAATGAACTCCATCGCTGGACTCAAGGACGCACATCAAAGAGTTCACACCTGTATAGTACATCCGAAAGGTGTGATTTTTTTCATCGTAGATGATTGGTCCGCGAGCGGGTTCACTCTCCCACGAACGATCTGGGTGAACCGTGTGAAGCGGTTCATCAACAGTGACCTTTTCTGGACAATTGAGTACGCGATGCGCTCCAGCCATCAATTCGATGAAGAAATCGTCTATAAATAGCTGCTTCCCTGGATACATTTCCATGTAGTCTTCCTTTTGGTCAATTCTACACGCCGGATGTAGGTTAAATCCGTTGACAGGTTGTTTATAGCTGTGTTATGATGCAGATGTTTTTTGAGAAACTGTCCATTTTCTGCCTGTTAAGTATACAAAATTGAGGGACAAGAGACAATGAAGAACTCAAAGGAACTGAAGCAAGCCGCCCGCGTGGACAATTTACTGCGCCCGGAGGTGCTGGATGCCTTTGACCGCACAGCCTTCGAGCAGGAAGGATTTTGGGTGTGGGAGGGCATACTGACCGACGCAGGTCAAAAGCAGTTCACCGCTAGTCTACAGCAACTGCAGCACATGAACGATTGCATCCTTATGGATACCGACTGGACTGCCATCGACTTTGAGGCGCGTGGATTGGCACCGCCGCCGCCCGAGCAAATCACCCCAGAGTTTTTGGAATCTTGCTGCGGCGGATCAGAGCAGATGCCCAGCTTTCTCAGATCAGAAGTTCGTGCCTATATGCACGAACATGGACTTCTCGGTCCGGGGCCGGCGTTAGTCACACGCGGATATAAGTCGCAGGGAGTGATGCCGGAATATTTTCCAGCGGGATACGATGACTTCATTATGGATGTCACCACTGCCCATCCGCAGATGATGGACCTCTTCAAGAAACTCTTCGGCGATCGTTTCGTGCTTGATCACTGTTTGATGCTCAACCGGGCAGCTGGCTCGCGAGGGAGACGCTGGCACGCTCACCAGTATCGAGATGGACAGTACGAAGTCGAAGACCCTATCGGCACTGGTAAGGTGCGAACCCCTGAGTTTTTACAGCAGCAGTGTATCCGAACACTATGTTATCCAGAAGGGGCGGAGAGTGGAGATGGTGCAGAACTCGGCATCATTCCGGGATCTCACCTTTACAGGATCCCGTTCAAGTGGAACACAGAACGCCTCGATGAAGACGCGGACATGCAAGCCAATTGGCTAAAGGGAAAGACGCACGCCATCACAGGCAAGCCGCTGAAAATCGTACATCTATCGCTACCGCCCGGAAGCATGGTTTCGTTTGTTCATCATATGCCGCATCACGTTCAACGCCGTCCGCCGGGGGCTCCGACCCGGTGGGGGCTGCTGATGGCGTATCGGACGCCTGACCCTGCAGCTTCTCCGGACAAGTGGACAGGCGGTATCCCCACCCATTGGGTAGAGCGCGCCGTAGCGGCAGGAAAACTCTCTGATGCAGAGCGACGTGTGTTTGAAGCGGACAATCCCCTGAACTGACCTATCAAGGCTGCGAATCCACAGTCCGTCCGCCCGTCAACTCCCTGTCATAGCTTGGTCGAAACAGCTCAGTGAGCACAGCTGGCAACTCTCCCCGCTGCGCCTTCATTGCCCATACCGGTGGGATCGAATGAGACGGTTGGGTGTAACCGGTTACATCACTCGGTTTCTTGTAACAGTAAAGCGAGCACCAACGAGTATCCTTGTCCAAGGCTTTGGGTGACACGGCATGTGCGGCGTGCGATAGACAGCAGACGACGGTTCCCGGCGGAATTGAGAGATATTCAATTTGAAGAGGCTCAGAAGTAACGGGATGTACCCGTCCTGCCAACCATTCCTTCTGCATCTTTTCGTCAGTGTCAGCCCAACACCCGCCTGGATCCCGAAAGAGATGGCTGCCCCGAATGATTTTCAGCCCTCCGTCGTCCTCAGCTTCAAAGCCTTGAGGGTAACAGAGCGTGAGATTGAAATTCGGTTGCGTCTGATACTCTGAAAGATTTGCTACACCACAGTTATCAGCACCGCCGCCGATTTTATGGCTGTGCCACGCACCACCGGGATAGCCTGGGGGTCTCGTCAATAGCTGGTTATGATCGAAATAGATGTCATCGCTGCCGAGGCTCATCCGTTGCAGTTGGAGCATCTGGGGGTGCATGAGGACGTTCATTAAGTACGGAACATGACCTGCCGGAAAATACTCAGCAAACACACTGTGCTGCCGCAACGTTTTCACCCCAGCCGCATCGTCCGACTGTGGTGCCTTCTGGCTCCCTCCGAGGGCGTTATTAATCTCTTCAACGGTGAGAGATTTTGTCGGTGGTGTGCGACCGAGGGCATCCCAATCGATTTGTGTCCAGTCTGACTTCAGCAATCTGTCGTTGAGCTGTTGACCATATTTCAACGCTGCTGTCCAGTCCTCGATGGTTTTGGGTGTCATGACTTCTCTCAGAACGGCATATCCATCCCTCAAAAAGCTGTTGTAGTCAAATTGTGCAGCAACCGCTGACATGTCGAATAGAGGTTCGCGATTCTCTTCTAACCGTTCCCAATCGCTGTGAGACCACTGCACAGGAGAGTGATTATTAACGAGAAAGCTAGGACGGGTGGCACTTGCAAGCTCGCCGGTTGGACGCAGCAGGAGCTGTGCTAGCGTCGGATCGGATACTTCGGGAACGAGAAGTGGGTTTTGTGGCATTGCGGGGGCGGAATCAGGAGATGACACTTTTTCCTTCATGGTTAACCTACCTTCCCAGACGCTGCGAAGGGATTTCTGAGAAAATTCAATAGTTGAGGTCTGGATTTTACCGGTTTACAACACCGAACTTTTTCTTGATTTGTTGGGCCGATAATGATAGTATCTCGTTGCAGTTTAGCACTTTGCGGGTAGGCTGTCAAGCGGAAAAAGCTGCGCGATATAACGGGCACCGGAGTTCGTAAAACTTATCTATCCAAGGTCTGAATAACTCCCTGAAACCTCACAAGTTCAGTTACACCCAAATCAAAAAAGGATTCGATGATGATAAATATTATAATGGCCGGTGCTGGAGGGATTGCTAGAACACACGTCAGTTCGCTGATGCGTATCCCTAGCGCAAATATCGTTGGCATTGTTGACCCGAATAAGGAGCGCGCTGAAATCCTTGCAAGTACGGTTGGGGCAACGGTTTATGGGCACTTGGAAGATTGTGTGAATCGCGCTGATGTAGTGTACATCCTCACGCCCCCTTCTACTCATCGAGAATTGGCACTGACGGCGATTGAGGCTGGAAAGCACGTTGTCTGTGAAAAGCCGATCTCTATCTCTTTGGCTGATGCGGAGGCCATGGTACAAGCCGCCGAACAAGCCGATGTGAAACTGATGATTGCCTTCAACAATCGGTTTAGAACAGGGTTTAATCGTCTCAAGGAGATGGTTCACGCCGGTACATTGGGCAAACTTGTCAATATGTGGAGTCAACGGATTGGTCCCGGAATTCCGCAAGGGTACAATTGGCGGACAGATCCGCAACTGATGTGCGGTATGAGCATTGAATCCCTTTCGCACGATATTGATCTCATCCGGTGGATAGCGGGAGAAATCGTTGATGTCCGCGCCAATATTGTGGTCTCCAATCCAGATCTGAAGGGTTTCGATGATAATGCACATGTGGTTCTGACCTTATCCAATAGAGGCACAGCCGTAATTCATGCGAGTTGGTCCTCTCACCTCGGCATGAATGCCCGCGGGGTTATTGGAACTCTAGGCACAGCGGTTGTGGACGGTCCGGGCCTCTGGACTGGAAAACATTTCCGTTGGCAGACCTGTGAGATGGAAAACGAGCATATTGAAGTGATTGATGATTCCTATGCCACCTCAGATTGCTACGAGATGGAAAGCCGACATTTTATTGCTTGTGTAGCCAACGATCTGCCCCCGTCGATTACGGGTGTCGATGGCTTGGCGGCTCTTAAGGTCTCACACGCCATACTCGATTCTCATCACAAAAAAGAGGTGATTTTTTTGTGATTGTGCAGAACATGACGTCAACCATTTTGTGGGAAGGTATATGTGGAGGAAAATATGCTCACCAAACCACAGCGACAGCATTTTGATGTGTTCGGATTTCTTGTGCTTCGACAACTGTTTTCCCCTGACGAGATGGCTATCATTATCCACGATTTTGAGGCGGCGATGCTCGAAGACCGAGATGGTCAACCCTTCGATGGCAAGATACGTCAGCAGGTGAATGACTGGTATCTTGGGCGACCTTGCGCGGAGTTGTTGATTGATAGTGAGCGCATCTGTGTACCAATTGAACAATTGTTAGGACCCGGTTATACATTTAAGCAGGGAAATGACGGCAACTTTTATGTGGGAGACACCGGTTGGCACCCGGATCTGGGATGGGATCCGCACATTCCGGAAGGAGAAAACGACCCTCACCGAAACGTTGCACAGTGGCGGTATCACTACCGTCCAAGCATCAAGGTTGCCTTCTATCTAGATTCAGTGGGCAAGGATACCGGTTGCCTTCGTGTCATACCGGGGGCACATCGGAATCCGTACCACGACCGGTTATGGTCGCTCCATCTGAATGTCCCTTCCGCTGTGTCGGAAGACGATACCTACAAGTTTGAGAATGTACGCCCGAAACTCCTCGAAATGTGGGAACAGGCGACGGGCGATAAGGAAGGTGCGGAACGATTCCTGTCGGATCCTGATACGAATCATTTTGGACTCGCGCCGTGTGACATTCCGAGTTTTCCGATTGAATCTGAGCCGGGTGATGTTGTCTTTTTCAGTCATCAGCTCTGGCATGCGTCGTTTGGGGGACGTGTGGGCAGACGGATGTTCACACTAAACTTCCGAAGCGCACCGACTGAAAACGATGGGTAGTATCTAGAAAGCACGGGCGGGGTAACCCCGCCCCTACGATTTGTTAACACGAGTGTTATCAGAAAGGTCTGTTATGGAATATCGTGAATTTGGAAGGACAGGAATGCGCCTGAGTGTCATAGGGACCGGCGGTCTCCTTGCACATTATTGGGAGGGAGAGTCCGGTCATCCGCCCCCCGAAGAGAAGCGGCGGATTTATCTGCGAGCAGCCGAAGCAGGGATAAACCTATTTGATATGGGCTACGGGGATGAGATTCATATTCCGGAAGAGTTGAAGGGTAATACGGACGAGCACCACTTCTCCCTGAAAGTTGGCGCACCCGCAGCAGCAGACTTAGAGGGAATAATCGACAAACATCTTATAAATATACGCAGAGATGCGATCGACATCCTTCGGGTACACTATTACGGCTACATGAAGGACGCTCAACTGAGGAAGCGAATCGCCGATCTCAAACAGATGGGTAAGGTGCGGTCACTCTGTACAATACGTCACTTTGAGGAGGACCAAGATGCCTATATAACGCGCGGTCCAGAAAAGGCGGCGGACGCAGACTTGGTTATCTACAACTATGTCTGCCGTGGTCAGGCACCGGGTATTCGAGCGTCATCCAAGGCAGGAAAGGGAGTCTTGGTGATGAAGGCACTTGGCGGACAGTATTTAAGCTGGGGGCATAAAACCGGGACGGACTGGACCCAAGCGACGGAGGAGACTTTGGTGAAACTTTCACCCCTCGGTGAAAGTATGCGTAGTGAATTGTCACTTGTCTATTCTTTTACCGCTGGTCCTTGGAGAGAATTGGTTGAGTCGGAGAAAAAGATTTCACCAACCGGCAAAGCGTTGTCATGGGTGCTCGAGAACGAAGGCGTGTGCACTGCTTTGGTGGCGGTTGCCAGTGTCGCGGAACTTGAGGCTGTTTTGGAGGGTATATAGAAGGTGTCTAATACCCGTTACAAGATTGTTGGGTGAGGTTTTATGGATATACAATTGACATCGGTTCAGAAAGAAGAATATCAGCGAGATGGTTATACTATCGCCAAAGGTGCCTTTGCCCCAGAGGAGTGCGATCGGTTTATCGAGTATATGATGGACTTACACGCCGGACGCAAGACCGTTGAAGGCTACCCTGAGCGTGAGCCGGACGATTGGAGCCGGACGCATAACCGTTCCCTTCACGAACCTGTGGGGCTAGAGTGGATGCTGGATAGCAGACTGTACCAACCGTTGCGGACGCTCCTTGGCGATGAGCCGGATGCGGTGCAGAGTATGTATTTCTATGTCGGTTCGGAGCAGCGTCGGCATCAGGACGCATACCATCTTCCGGGCTGCATGTCGGCGTGGATCGCCCTGCAGGAGGTTGGCGCGTGGAATGGAAGCATCCACGTTCAAGTTGGTTCGCACAAAGGACCTATTATTGATAAGAAGGATTTTAGAACGGACGAGAGTGGCAAACCGGGGCCTTGGTATGGTTGGCAGCACGAAGACGCATTCGAGGCTCTATTTGAACGCAATGGGCTTCCAGAAGTGGCTGTCGAAGCCTCAAAGGGGGACGTGGTATTCTTTCACGGTAGGCTTATCCATCGCGGCGGTCCCATTTTGGAGCCGGGGGCATTTCGCCACAGTTTTGCGTGCCACTATATCCCGCAGTCTTTTAATCCGTGGCCCTATGAAGCACTGCCGCGGTTACGAATTTCGTTTGATAGGGTTTGTCGATTTACACCGACCCACTGATAGATGAAATATTGTCGGTTCTATATTGATTGAAACTTCTGAATCGCATCGACCAACTTATCCGCCCCAAAACGGATGACATCCGTGGCGGGCAGTCCTGTCTCTCGTTCTGTGTCCTCAACCGCTTGGAGGGCTTCCTCTTCGGTGAGATCAAAGCAGTTGAGGCCTATCCCAATGACTTTAGCGGGTTTAATGGGGTTGGCGAGCATCTCATACTGACGGATCAATTCTGGTACAGGGGGGAGCGGTACAGTGTACCGGGCGACAATTTTCCGTGAGGGCTGATGGCAGAAGATTATGGCATCGGGCATTGAGCCGTGCAGGAGGCTCAATGTGACGCCCGAATAGCCGGGATGCACCAGCGATCCTTGTCCTTCGACAATCAGGAGATCGCTTGCCTTCGTTGCCCCTTCCAAGACAATCTGCTCCGACGCGCCCGCTGTGAAGTCGGACACCACCGCATCAATGGCGATTCCCCAGCCGGAGATCATGATGCCGTTCTGACCGGTCGCACAAAATTCGGCATCTATCCCTCGATTTCTCGCCGTGTCTGCAAGTTCAATCCCCGTCACCATCTTGCCGATTCGACAATCTGATCCGACGGTCAGGATAACCGTTTGATCTACTTCGTCGGCTTTGCAGGTGGCGATCGGTAGGTCTGCCGGCGGTTTCCGCACATCCCACAGCGTAACGTTGTTACGTTTGGCGAGGTCGGCAAGTTGTGGATCATCACTCAGGAACCAGTGGAGCCCACTCATGATATGCAGTCCATGTCCGATAGCTTCTTTCAGAATCGCTATCCACGGTTCAGGAAGTTCACCGCCCGGTGGCGCGATGCCAATGGCGAGCATCGTTGGGTTCAATTCCATCGCTTCTGCGAGGCTGCTAAGGACCGGAATCCCTTCCCCAATTTCAATGACTTCGCTGACATCTTTTCCAGCTTGTTCGCTGTCGATAACAGCGACAACGTTCTCGGTATGGTAACGCACTAACACCGTCGCTGCTTTTGATTCGAGGATGCCGAATGAACCTTCGGCGAGGATGACCATTTTATGTTCTTTGGGATTGAGTTGTTGTTTCATACACTTTGTCCTTATTTTCCTGACAGTTTTTGTCACTGATACAACACTTATTTGACGGAAAGTTGTGCTTTTAATTGTAAGAGTTGGGCTTCTGGAAGATTTGTAATTTCAGCGATGAGTCCAATCTCCATTCCCTTGGCAAGCATCGCTTGTGCGGTCTCAATCTTGCCTTCGACGCGCCCTTCCCTCTTGCCTTCGGCGTGCCCTTCTCTCTTGCCTTCGACGTGTCCTTCTTTTTTGCCCTCTATGTGCCCGTTATGATAGATCTGTTGCTTCTCTTTTTCTAACGCAGTGATTAACATGGTCCTTACCTCTTTGCTAAGGAAAGCTCTGCCTTCAACTGCAAGAGTTGTGCTTGGGAAAGTTGTGTAATTTCAGCGATAAGTTCAATCTCCATTCCCTTTGCAAGCATCGCTTGCGCGGTTTCAATTTTGCCTTCCTTTTTGCCTTCGAGGTGTCCTTCCTTTTTGCCTTCGAGATGTCCGTTATGATAGATTTGTTGCTTCTCTTTTTCTAACGCGGTGATTAACATGGTCCTTACCTCCTCTTCGTTTCGATAGATAGTTTCTAATGACTCATAATCCTCAGTTGCAATCCGCCCGTGGAGTGCTAACTGCTTGAACCAGTTTAAGAACAGGCTAACCGCCCCCTTGTCCGCCTCCGACGAGAACAGATTCAGCAATTCCGCCTCCAGTACATCTACATCATAATGCGATTCAGCTAAAAACAGTGTAGAGACGATGTTGCGGATTTTCAACAGAGCTTGTTGGCTGTATTGGTTCTCAGCAATTAAGAAGTATCGAAAAGCTAACGTAAACGCACCCAATGACGGTGTTTGTTCAATTAAATCGGAAAGATTAGTCGGTGCTGTCCAGCGGTCTTCTCCATTGTAGAGCACGATGGGGAAAACCGCGGGTAGCTTTTTGATCTGTTTATGATTGGCAACATAGTCCATGTAAAAGTTGGTGATGTAATTGAGAACTCGTAACGCCATGAACGGATCAACGGTAGATTGAAACTCAATGAGGATGTAGATATAAACCTCATGGTTAAGCAACTGGACTTTGTAAATCAAGTCACTCTCGGTTTCTTGGTAGTGTTGAGAGATGAATGACTTATCAAGCGTTTCACAAGTCGAAAAATCGAGTTGATTGACCCATTCTTGTTTGACAAAGGTCTCAAGCAGTTGTCGAAATATAGTCTGATTTGAAAAAAGTTTTTTGTATCCACTGTCGTGAATGTTCACCGTTAGCCCCTCTGAAGGACTTGCGTCAGACGATTCATCTATTCGCCCATCTGCTGATTGGTGGGGCCGTTGCGGCGATTCCCCTGCGCCTCGCTCTGTACTTGTCGGGCAATGATTCTTACCGGTGTTGCTTTGGCGGGGACAATATCCGTATTAACGCGGTAGGTTCGGTCATCTGTGCCGCCGGGCAGCGGATGGTTGAAGATTGAGTCTGGATCGCGGTAAACAGCAATAATATTGTGGAACAACTGAGTGGTAAACTGATTACGGATCAAACGTCCACCGGTGAACACCCAATGGGTTTGCTGCATCGGCTGCTTCGTCATTGAATTCCATACCAACTCTTCGGCGCGATACCGAATGATTTGCTCGCCACGTTCCCATTCAACCCATAACTCGACCGGATCACCTTTGGGAAGATGCGGATCTCCTTCTACGGTGAGGTTCATACCCGGATTTAGATTCAAGCGGAGCAGCGCAAGTTGGATATGCATCGGTTCGGCATCAAGCATAATGAGACTTTCATGTGTTTTACCTAGTTTGCCGACCGCAAAAAATTCAAGGATGGTCTCCCTGCTGATAAGGTTAATTTCGCCGTTCATGACCACTTCGTGTTTATTAACATCAACAGTAACGGACCCAAATTGATAGACGCCCCCACCGATGTCCCGGAAAGCGGAGGTTGGGGCTAGCGCATCGGCAGACTTTGGGCGGATGGTCAATTGTTGCGATGTGGTATTGTTGTCGCGGTTCAAATCCGCAATATTTTCATTTGGGTCAATAACAGCATAGAGTGTAAGATCTCCGTCCTCGCTTGGGATCCAATTAATTTCAGTGGTCGTTTCGTCAAGATTCTTATTAAAGAGTACCTCTTGAGAATCGATCTTTTTCCCATCCTGCGCCGGGGGTCCGTCGTAAAAATCCACCGGAACTGTTGCTTCGATCGGTGCGCCGGTATTTACCAATGTAACACTGATTCGCACAGGATCGCCGACACGCGGCGAAGGCGGAGAGTAGCGCAAGCTACGGTTCACGGCACCGAGGTCTGGCTGCATCGGCTTCGGCAAGGAACGCGTCAGAAACATCAGCGCGAAGCAGGTTGTTGGGAAATAGTCTTCGTGATCAATCCAGCGTCCATCGGGTTGCTGCTCAGCGACAAACATACTCGCTATGTCCTGATACCAATCATGTCCAACCAGCGTACCCTGTTTCGGGGGAATGTCACAGAAGCGTTGTAATGTTACAAAGTAGTAGTGATGCCAAGAGTTTGCACCGGGATTGCGGGTAAGCGACCAATGTTTTTTGATCCACTCCAACCCTTTCTGTACCTGTGGGTCCTCAACAGGAACACCAAACGCGCGGAGTGTCCAAAGCCCCGTCGCTGTCATGCTCCCGTAGACACCTTCCGCCCAAGGCGAGCCGTGCTCTACCCGATTATAGAGCCAGCCGCCGGTCTCTGTCTGATTGCTGCGAATCCACTCCTCAGCGCGTTTCCAAGTCTCTGCCGGAACGTCAAGCCCCCACTGTTTCGCTGCGTAGAGGGCGTAGATAACCCAGTTAAAGTGCGCCCCATCGGCTGTTGCCCCGTAGCCCCAACCGCCAAAATCTCTTGGATCTGAAAACTCCTCGCCCCCAAATGGCAACTGAAGCTTAACGAGTTGATTCACTGAAAACTGGGCACGCTTGCGATATTCTGGCAGGTCGGCAGCAACGAGTGCTGGTAACACAATAGAGTGAACGTAGGCATCAAAGGAATTCCAATCCTGCTGCATAAGAAAATCGAGCCCCTGTTGTATGGCAGGATCTGAGGCAGGAACTCCCGCCGATATTAAAGCGAGCATCGCAAGTGCTGTTTCTTGCTTACTATCTTCCCCCAAGTCCCACGCTGGACCGGGTATAAGATCTTCAGGCAACCCTTTGAGTGTCGCGCCACAGATGACGCAGATTGAGATAAGCTGATTCTCGGAACCACATTGCAAGCAGGTGCGGTTATGTTTACCCTGTTGGGCCCTCACCCACTCTACCCCTCTTTGTATTGCGTTTTGGATCTGGGCGGGAGTTGCCTTGGGAAACGTGCGTCGTGTAGCAGTAATCGAAGTGTGAGCGATGTTATTGCTGCGGTTGGCTTCCTGAATCTCTTTATCGTCCCCAGCCGGATTAACAACAGCATACACTTCCGTTGTTCCGGGCGGTGGTCGCCATTGCGTTTTAACGCTTTTTGATTCGCCAACTCCCAACCCCAAAATTACATCTCTACACATAATCTGTAGGGGTGTTGTATCTGGGGCCCCTTCGTAAAGATTGACGATAAGATCTTCATTCATGGTCGGAGCAACCTGCCCCACATTTTTAACGATGATAGAAATCGTGATCTCCTCTCCCTCAAGCGGAGATGGATTGGAAAACACAAAACTTGTGCTGTCCACCTCAAAGTCTGGCAGCGGTGCCTGTTGTGCTTGCGTATGAAATGCAATAAAGCACAGCATTAAGGCAAGCAGGAAATGAAATCTATTCATACGAACACCCCTTTTTATCCCGATGAATTGGGATCAGTTAGGAAACAGGTTGGAAGAGAATCAACGATTTCGGATAAGACATGAGACAGTGAGCAGATAAGCGGTGCTAGTACCCGTGTTCCCCTAAATGAATTATTGCCCCGCCCAATTTCCAACGGAGACAAAAGAGGGTTGTGGTATCGGATTTTCAAACAACTGCTGTCCATCCGCAGAAAACTTACTGACCCCACCTTGAAAGGTCGATCCAAACTGATCTGCGACCCAAACGCTGCCATCTTGGGAACTGACACAAATAGAAAGAACCGCCATCCCAGCGGGCACCTGCATCAGTTGTTGACCGGCTGTAGAGAATTTTACGAGGGTATTGCCATCGGCAACAACCCAAAGCGTGCCATCCTTCTGATTGACGGTCGGCGAACTTGGCAGCTTGAGATCGGCAACTCTGAGCAATTCCTGACCGTTTGGACTCAACTTTACAACAACATTGGCGTGTGGATCTGTCACCCACGCATTGCCCGATTGGGAATTGACAGCGACATACTTAGGTTCTTTCAGTTTTACTGGGGAGGTCGCAGCGGCTGCGCCGGCTGCACTATACCGAGCAATCGTTCCACGGGAATCTGTGACCCAGCAGCTACCATCGGTGCTATTGACTGCAACTGTTGGTTCGTGCACGCCAGTAACCATTGCAAGAACCTGGCTGCCGTCGGCTGAGAACTTCTGGACCGTATTAATTCCACCAACCCAAACGGTCCCATCGGTTGGATTGACTGAGACAGAATGTGGACGCTCAATCGGCGGAAGTGTGATGAATTGTAGGTTGGGATCTTGCGCTGCCGGATCAAATCGAAAAACAGCATTCGCAGCAGAGACAGCGATCCAAACAATACCGTTTTGAGGATTAACCACGGCAGCTTGTGCCTGAGTGAGGCCGGGTATGATCGTTGGATCTGCCAGACCATCTGCATTAAGTTTATAGACTGTATCCCCGCCGCTAACAACCCAGCATTCGCCGTTGTAATTCGCATGAAGGGGACTGAGCAAAACCACGATGAGAACAAGTATCACTGGTAGCATCTGTAGTGTCCGAGAAACACACTTTTTCATCGAAAAACTCCTTTAGGTATGGAACCCCAAACCTTTAGGTTTGGGAGGAAATACTTACTTTAGCTCTGCTTTAGCAAATTGAAAAAGGGGCCCGTTAATTACGGCACGGTTTCCTGACCGACAAGATTCAGGTGAGCTGTTTCTGACTATCTCAACTCGCACTTTGAAAATGTCAGATCTGACTCAATATCTATGCTTGCAGATGGTGGTTGTAAACCCTCGTCTCTGAGTATGTACTGCCCCATCGCTATCACACCCCAGAGCGGATACAGGCTTGGGGAGCACCCGTACCATCTTTTCTACTGCCACGTAGAGGGTTGCGATTACTAGCTAGCTAGTCAACGGTTTAACTTGTAAGGGAGTGACTGGGCGATTCCTACAACATCTCAATAAGATCGGGATATTGCATGGCAGACACTATCACAAGCCCAATGCTTTTGCTTTGGGTAGTTGACCTGACTTAATCTCCTATATATGATTAATGAGACACTCCAAACCGGTGCGGTTGGAAACCGCACCTACTAGGGCTAGGGGCGAAAGATATGTTTGGGCATAATCGTTGTGAAAACAAGTTGCGCCAAGGCAACAATATATCAATAGATTAACACATCTACTCGTAATGTTCAAGCATTTTTGGCAGACTGACAGCTTAACCTTGCTCATGGGATGCGAATCGGTTATAATTATTGCCATCAGCCAAATCGTGACCAGGATACAGCACTTTCGAGGCTCCGTGGAATCTGCGATAAAGATATGAACCCCCTAATCCTTAAAGAGCTGCGTTGTTACGCGCATCAACCAAAGTATCGCCGCACACAGTTTATTATTCTATGCACTCTTGCTTTCGCCCTACTTGCCACAGCGTTTGAGCAATTCGCGTTAAGCCGTGGGCGACCACAAATTCTGGTTGGCGAAAGTATTTACGCTCTCCTAATACCACTCTTTTTTTGCCTCTTACTTGGCTTGGTTGTCCCACTGCAAGCCGTTGAATCTTTTCAGATTGAACGACATAGATCGAATTGGGATTTACTCAATCTCACACCCATCGGTCATCGAAAGTTTCTGCTTGGCAAACTGACGGGGGCAGTCTTAGGGTTATTATGGTGTATTGGGTTGACGATTCCACTCTTTGGCGTATCGGTTTACACGGGCGGATTGGAGATTCATCAACTCCTTCAGTGCGGATTGGTGCTTATCGTCGGATTTATCGCCTTTTTTTTTATTGGCGCATGTTTTACCTTGCTGGGGACCCCGAATCGGGCAATGGGACGGAGTTATGCCGTTGTGCTGTTATTGAGTTTTACTCCACTTATCACTCCTGCATTGACACCGTTGGTGGATATCCCGACTATCTTAGTAGAACTACTGCGAGTGTTGAGTCCCTTGTGTGTGCTCGTTGCGATTGTACAGTCTGATACCGACATTGCCCTCGGTATTGCACCGATTTGGGTGTGGCTGGTACTCTATCATATAATTCTATCCGTAACGCTTTTTTGGATTTTGAGTTGGCAACTTGAAAAACAGGTGCTGTCACCATAAAGTAACCCAAGTTGCTAGGGCGTGTAGACATTTTGATGCTGCTAATGCCGATCCAATCGGCATCCACGATCCCGTAAGCATCGTTCCGACGCAACGGTATCGGGATCGGCAAACGCTGTAATCATCAGGCAATCTGCCATAAATAGCGTTTGCAGGCTCCGATTTATCGGAGTCCTCCCCGATAGATCGGGGCAGGCTGGAACGGGACTGGGATCACAATCTAACAGATCGTGGTACAAAAGTCCGAAATGGTCTCTGACGTGCGAACAAAGGGTTGGGAGACCCAACCCCTACGAAGGATTATGCGTTTGTGCTCCCTCTTGATGGTCTGGTTGCGATGAAATGTCAACAGAACCTACTAACCAATGGTACTAGTTTGCAAGGGTAATTTTCCGAGAACCTTTTGAAATAAGTCTAGCGTAAGTTCTACCCTTTTTGTTCTATCAGGTTCTCCGGTTTACTTTAATTTTTGGCTCATGTAAAAAGTAAAGTGCAAGCCCCGATACATCGGGATTCCGCTGCCGTTCCGAGCATCCCGAGAATCGGGACTTGCGGAACACGAAGAGAAACCGAGTTTTCAAGAGAAAACTCGGTTTCTTTGCACCAAATCTTAACATAAGCGTAATGTTTCATATTTCGTGTATGAAAGAAAGGAACTAAATAAAAAATATGAGCTTTCACTTCAAAGATGGCTACCTTTATTGCGAAAACTTAAAAATTAAAACCATTCAAGACCAGATTCCAGAGAGCCCATTTTACCTCTATAGTCTCACGCAAATCACAGAGAATTATAAGGCTTATGAAACTGCGCTGGAAGGCGTTGAGTCAATCATCGGTTACGCAATTAAAGCCAATAACAACCTGACGATTCTCAAACATTTATGTGAATTAGGAAGTGGCGCAGTGCTAGTGAGTGGGAACGAACTTCGGATTGCGCTTGCAGCAGGATTCAACCCCAAGCGTACCGTGTTGAACGGAAACGGCAAAACTATCGCTGAACTGATCCTCGCAGCGGAGCACGGCGTGATGATTAATATCGACAGCGAGTTTGATCTGGAACATGTGCAAGAGGCTGCCAAGGAAGTAGGCAAAGTCGCTGATGTTCTCATCCGCATTAACCCCGACGTTGACCCCCAAGTTCACGCCTATGTCTCAACAGGAATTAAAAACTCTAAGTTTGGCATCCGAAATGAACGGCTGCACTGGTTTCTTGATCAGATACAAGCCGAACCGCTCCTCAACCTTGTCGGTGTTCACTGCCATCTCGGATCAACGATCAAGAAGGTACGAATCTTCCGCGATGCCACTATCTTGATGATGGAGTTCATTGAAAAGATTCGAGATGCGGGATTCGATCTGAAATACCTAAATATCGGCGGAGGGTTGGGGATTGACTACGAAAAAACGGGTGAATCGATACCAACGCCTTCCCATCTAATTGATTCAATTAGGGATGTGTTGACCGATGACATCGGATTGATTATCGAGCCGGGCAGATCAATCATTGGCAATTCAGCGGTGCTTGTCAATCGAGTCACCGGCGTAAAAACAAACGGTAACAAACATTTCATCGTCATTGATGGAAGCATGGCGGAGCTCATCCGACCGAGCCTATACGATGCCTATCAGCATATCGACTTTATTGAGCCTATTGATGGCGAAGTCGTAACCTATGACGTTGTGGGCCCCGTCTGTGAATCGGCGGACTTTCTTGGCCAAGATCGGACGCTGCCAACGCCTCACGAAGGTGCCGGGCTTGTCGTCCATGATGCCGGTGCGTACTGCTACGCGATGAGTTCAAATTATAATCTCAAGATGCGCCCACCGGAATACCTCGTTGATAAAGATCGCTTAATCCAAATCCGTCGTTCAGAGACGTTTGAAGAACACATGCAGTTATTTGAAATATAATCTGAAGTAAGGACAGGGTAAAATTTCGGGGCTTAGGAATGTTGTCTTGACAAAAAATGAACGATTAATGTGTCAATTTGACATAGTGCAGATGAGCAGACTTTCGTTTATATTGACCGAAAATTCGCTCAAAGATGCCTGATGTGCGTTTGTAGCGTAATTAGAGCGAAGTAGAATTGTTTTGGCACGTCATTTGCTGACTCAATCACGACTTACATTTCACGCAATACACATCAGGAGGAACAGTTATGCGAATTGACAAATTTACACAAAAGGGTCAAGAGGCACTTTTAGAAGCGCAGAATCTGGCACAGAAGTACAGCCATCCGGCGGTCAAACCGGAGCATCTGCTCAAGGTACTAGTTGAGCAAGAAGGTGGTGTCGTGCCGTCTGTTCTCAAACGGATTGGTGTGGATACCGATACGCTGGGACAGCGCATTGATGAGACGTTGGATCGTATGCCACGCGCCACAGGTGCATCGGTTCAAGTTGGAATGGATCGGGACATAGTTAATGTTCTCGATGCGGCAGAAGCAATCGTCGATAAGATGAAGGACGACTACACGTCCACCGAGCATATCCTGTTAGGACTGGTGCAGGCAAAGGCATCTACAGTCCGCGAATTGCTAGCGTCCTTCGGCGTGAACGAACAGAGCATCATGGATGCCTTAATGGGCATTCGCGGCTCCCAGCGGGTCAGCAGCCCGACACCCGAAGACCAGTATGAAGCATTGGTCAAATACGGTCGTGACCTGACGCAGGAGGCTCGCAAAGGGAAACTCGATCCCGTGATTGGTCGGGACGAAGAGATTCGGCGCACGATCCAGATTCTGAACCGGCGCACAAAAAACAATCCGGTACTCATCGGTGAGCCGGGTGTTGGTAAAACTGCTGTCGTCGAGGGACTTGCACAGCGAATCGTTCGAGGTGATGTTCCGCTCGGCCTGAAAGAAAAAAAACTCGTTGCGCTTGACCTCGGCGCGTTGGTCGCCGGTGCAAAATATCGTGGTGAGTTTGAAGAACGCCTGAAGGCAGTGCTACAAGAGATTCAGAGTGCCGAAGGACAGATTCTCCTTTTTATCGACGAAATGCACACCCTCGTCGGTGCAGGGGCAGCCGAAGGGGCGATGGATGCGTCCAACATGCTCAAGCCGATGCTAGCGCGCGGTGAACTGCACGCTATCGGTGCAACTACACTTGATGAGTACCGCAAGCATATCGAAAAAGATGCGGCACTCGAACGTCGTTTCCAGCCGGTTTATATTGATGAACCTTCCGTTGAAGATACAATTAGCATCCTGCGGGGTCTCAAAGAGCGGTACGAAGTCCATCACGGTGTCCGTATCACCGATAGTGCAGCGATCTCTGCTGCAACCCTGAGCCATCGCTATATCAGTGATCGTTTTCTACCGGACAAAGCGATCGACCTTGTGGACGAAGCCGCGAGCCGACTCCGCACCGAGATTGATAGCAAACCGGCGGAATTGGACACAGTTGACCGAGAGGTCATGCAGCTGCAGATTGAGCGGGAGGCATTGAAAAAAGAGAAGGACGCAGGGAGTAAGGAACGGCTAGAAAAAATTGAGGAACAACTCGCCAACCTCGAAGAGAAAAGCACGCAGCTGTCCGTCCGTTGGCAAGCGGAGACGAGTGCGATTGAGAAGGTACGCGGTATCCGTGAGCAGATTGACCAAGTCAACCAGCAAATCGAGGAAGCGGAGCGTCAGACAGATCTGCAGCGAGCCGCTGAACTCCGCTACGGTCATCTCCGTCAGTTAGAGAATGATCTTGATGATGCCGAAGCGGCACTCGTACAACTTCAGGGTGATGGTGCCCTGCTAAAGGAAGAGGTAGATTCCGAAGACATCGCCGCCATTATCAGTAAATGGACAGGAATTCCGGCGAGTAAACTGCTGGAAGGTGAGATCGAAAAATTAGTGCAGATGGAGAAACGGCTGCATAACAGAATCGTCGGGCAGGACGGTCCGGTCGAAGCGGTGGCGCGGGCGGTCAGGCGCAGTCGTTCAGGCTTACAAGATCCGAATCGTCCGATTGGTTCGTTTATCTTCTTGGGACCGACGGGTGTGGGCAAAACTGAACTCGCCCGTGCGTTGGCGGAATTTCTGTTCGATGACGAGCAGAACCTGGTGCGGATCGACATGAGCGAGTATCAGGAGCAGCACACAGTCGCCCGCTTAATCGGTGCGCCGCCGGGCTATGTGGGGTACGACGAGGGCGGTCAGTTGACCGAAGCTATCCGCCGCCGTCCCTACAGCGTTGTACTGTTTGACGAAATAGAGAAAGCACACCCGGAGGTGTTCAACGTCTTCCTACAGGTGCTTGATGATGGTCGCCTCACGGACGGTCAAGGACGTACCGTTGATTTCCGTAACACGGTCATCATCATGACCAGCAACATCGGCAGCGATTCGATCCTCAACATTACGGATGATAAAGCGATGCGTGAGCGGGTGACCTTCGCGCTCCGTGAGCATTTCCGTCCGGAGTTTCTGAACCGGATTGGTGAAGTGGTGTTTTTCCATCGTCTGGAAAGCGAACACATCCGTCAAATTGCAGAAATTCAACTTGGCAACGTTCGTGAGTTGCTAGCCAAACGAGACATCTCGATCGAGATGACAGATGCAGCGGCAGATCTCCTTATTCAAGAGGGCTACGACCCCGCTTACGGCGCACGTCCCCTCAAGCGGGTGATTCAGCAGCGCATCATTGATCCGCTAGCGATGCAGGTTATCCAGAACGAGGTGCGTGATGGCGACCATTTGCGCGTTGATGTGAAGGCAGATGAACTGACATTCACGGTGACTAAACAGGCTGCGGCAAATCAGGTCGCTGCGGCTTGAAAAGTAAGACGAGCAAATACACGGAATCGATGTGAACGCTACCATTTCAAACATGGAGATAGCTGCAAATATGTTCTTGAAAAATCTGCTACCTAATGCCAGTTTTGAACTCGACTTCGGTGACATTGTACCGACGAACTGGGGAGACACCCAAAATGAGTTGACGTTGCAGCTGCACCTCGATCTGAATCCCGATGAAATCGGGATAACTCAGGTCCCGCAAGTATCGCCGCGCAGTGAAGCAACGGACGAGACGGTTGATGGTGAACGTGCAGCGCGGGTTGAGACAGAACCCGTCCTAAACTCCGATGAAACGGGGGAAAGTGGCAGCGCTGTGGGACATCTGCTCTCGCCGATGGTGAATGTCACGCCTTGTACGCCGTATACCATTTCAGTTTATGCGCGGAGCGATGAGGCATCGGCAAAACTGGAGATCGGTTTATGGACGCGTCCAGTGGACTTTACACAGTCCCCCGATTCGCTCAGTTATGCAGTACCACTTTCAACGGAGTGGCAGCGTTTTACATTTACGTGCTGCACGGACGAACTGGAAGAACGCGCTGTCGTTGACTTCAAGGTTACAGCAGATAAAGCGGGAGCGGTCGTTTGGTTCGATGCCGCACAGTTGGAGCGGGGACCACAAGCAACCGAGTTTGAGACACGCCGGGATGTCGAAGCATCGGTAGTGGGGTGTCCCGGAGTACGCCCCAATCAAGGGCGGCGGGATAGCTCGCTGATTCACCTCAATGACGGACCGCTCAAACTGTCTCTGACGACATATAATCACGCAGCTGAAGCGATCAACGAACCAATCACGTTGGAGGTCAGCGAACTTGTCGGAGGGGGTGTAATCTTCGCTCATACGCTTGTGGAACCTATCGCACCCGGTCAAAGCGAACGCAGACTCTCGTTGGATTTCCCGTTCATTGGAGAGTTCCGCGCCCGACTTATCGCTGGGACTGGTGAGCAGATTAGTCCGGAGGATTATATCTTCGTCAACTACCCGGTCTTTGAGAAAACATATCAGGGAGTCGTGTACACGAAACAGAGTGCTGTGCACGAGATGCCGGCGGAGCGGAGCGTGCTGCCGTGGACCAACGATCGGAACTGGTATGCTGACACGCAAGCGACATTGATTGTGACGGACAATGACGAAATCCACGCACAGATGAGCGATGGGCACACGGTGATGCGTACCCCTGACGGTGGACGAACATGGGATAATCTACAGGTCACTAAGACGGTCAACACTGTATTGCGCGACGGGACGTTCCTAGCGGTGGAATCCGAAGGCGAAATATTGCAAGTATCGCAGTCAAACGATCAGGGGAGGACATGGCAACCGATAGGACAAATTGAATCCTCCGAACACCCACAAGTCGGGGGTATTGAACAGCTGCGCGATGGATCGCTGATTATACCGGTTGGCATTATCAGCTCCGAAACGGCAGCGGGTCCCCTTACCGTGCACGCGTTTCGCTCAACCGATGGGGGCATGACATGGTCGGGTGGCACACCAATCTGTCCGGGGGGTGAACCGCAAATTCTTGAATTACAATCGGGAAAGCTGCTCGCTTTCTGCCGTAACAATCCGCGGGTTCCACCTAACGATCTACAACGGCCGTTTCGCAACGAGGGTCCATGGCGGTTGTGGCAGCGGTTTCAAGGTGCTCGCAATCTCTCCTCCTACACGAAGCGCGTCACGTTGGCAGAATCGGATGATGGCGGACAGACGTGGCATGGTCAGCGTCCGGCGACGTTTCTGCTGGAAGAGATGCACGGCGGGGGTGTACAGTTACCGGACGGGCGGGTTGTCTTTCTTTATACACACCGTGGACCGACGTATCGCGGTGGCGAGCGGGCAAAGGTGAGCTGCGATGAAGGACGAACTTGGCGCGAAGAGTTATACTTCATGACCGCAACGCCTTCGTATCCGGGGTACTCTGGTAGCTGCGTTTTACCACCCCATCTGGCAGATGGTAAACCGGGGATGATTCTGACGCTTGTCGGTGAGCGGTCAGAGCGCAACTGGGGCAGCGAAGGGCCCGCGACACCGGAGGGGTTTCAATATATGCCGCGCGTCCAAGCAATTCGTTGGCGACCCGTAGCCTGAACAAGAAGTAGTGAGTATGTGAGAAAGCGTGTGAGCGCGTATTTTCACTCGCCTCCACGCTCCCTCGCTTACTCCTCTCCTCGTTCACCGGACTGGGTTGATGGTGCCCCAATTCATTTTTCTTAAAAAAAGTGCGAACTTAATCCAAACTCATCTGCCCAAAGGAGCAGAGACACAAGATTATAGCCGAAACCTACATATTATTGATAATAACTCCGTGGTTCGGCACTAATCCAACATTCATTTGATAAGAAAGAAGGAGATTTTACCATGAAACGCAGATGGTTTGTACTCACAGCGATACTCGCAATGGCAGCAGTTACCGTTTTCCTGACCAATCAAGTTACCCAAGCCCAACGTCCCGACCGTGGCGAAAGACGCGATAGAGCCGGCGGTGAAAGACGTGGTGGAGGCGGAATGCGCGCATTCAATCTCACCTCAATTATTGACAGCTCGTGGACAGACCTCACATTTTCACTTAAGGTCGATGATGAGACACTCATCAAAGCCCGCCCAGTTTATCAGAAACATCGTGATAATCTTCAGAAAACCCTCAAAGAAGTTCGTGAATCCGGGAGTCGAGAAGGACTGCGTGAAGCCTTCGGGAAGATTGGCAGTGGCTTCAAGGCAGATTTGAAATCGGTCTTGACCGAGGATCAGATAGCCCAGCTCGACGAACTCGCAAAGAAACGGAACCAGATGATGGGTCGAGGTGGAGGTAGGAGAGGTGGCGGCGGTAACATGGGCCGCTAAATCTCAACACAGAAATAGGGGGAGATATGGATTCGTCCATTCTCCCCTTGTTCTTTGTCTCGCCAATAAAGGGGGATAGCCGATGCAGAAGAAATGGATTATTATCATAGTGATTGCCGTCGTGATCCTCGTATCCGGCGGCTTGTTGCTGCGCGGACAATTTGCCAAGGCAACCAAGGAGGACGCAAGCAGTGCGCCTGCAATCAAGACCGCTACGGTTGAGCGGGGCAATATTGAGGTGACAATTGATGCCACTGGAACCATTGAGCCGCTTAACATTGTCGAAGTGAGCTCCAAAGCGAGCGGCAAAATTTTAGAACTCACCGTTGAAGAAGGGGATTATGTCGAACAGAATGCTGTGATTGCACGTATCGAAACCACCTATGTTGAAGCGGATCTGGAGCAGGCAAAGGCAGACTTTAACGCTGCCGAAGCGCGCCTTGAGCAAGCTAAGATTAATATCGAATTGCAAAAGGAACAAACCACGATTCAGATTCAGCAGGCGGAAGAAAAGTTAGCTGAGGCAAACAAACAGTTGGAACAACTTGATGAACAGATAAAGATAGAAAAGCTAACCAATCAGCGCCAGTTAGACGATGCGAAAAATAGCCACGAGATGGCGAAGTTGCGATACATGCTCCTGACAGCTGATACAGTGCGAGCAGAGGACAAGAAGCGTGCAGAGGCGAGTGTGAGCCAAGCGAAAGCCAACCGTGACCTTGCCGAAAAGGAGTATAAACGCAAACAGCAACTTTTCGAGGGAGAGTATATCTCAAAATCAGATCTCGATGCCGCCGCGACGCAGCTTCAATCAGCACAAGCACAGTATGACTCGACTGAACAGCAATTGGAACTAGTTAAAAAACCAGCAAGCCCAGAGGAGTTACAGCTCTCGCAGGCTGAGATTAAGAAAGCGGTGTTCGCCATTAATGCAGCAGAAGAACAGATCCAAAAAGAAAAATATCGGGACATGGAGATAGAGATTCAGAAGCATCGTGTTACCCAAGCCGAGGACGCTTTGAAGTTGGCACTTGCTAACAAGAAACAGATCAATCTGAAGGAGGAAGAGCTCAAAAGTTCTACAGCACAACGTATGCGTAGCGAGAGTGCTTTGCAGCTCGCACAAGAAAGTTATGAAGATACAGTTATCCGCGCTCCCATCTCCGGAACGGTTCTTGAAAAAAAGGTGGAGGAGGGACAGGTAATCGTTTCCAGTTTTGGCGGAGGTGGTGGTAGAGGCGGCTCTGTCTCGTCCGAAGGTCAGGTGCTCGCAACGATGGCAGATCTCGAAAAGGTTTACGTGGTAACAGAGGTTGACGAAACCGATATCGGCAAGGTGAAGGTCGGACAATCTGTGACTATTACCGTAGAAGCCTACCCGGATCAGCCATTGCAAGGGGAGGTGCTTCGTATCGCCCCGCAAGGGCAGGTGGTTCAAAACGTAACGACATTCAAGGTCATCACTGAAATTACAAATACGCGCCCAAGGGGCAGTGGACGTTGGGGACGAGGTGGAGGATTCCCGGGTCGCAGTGAAGGCGGCGGTTTTCGTCGAGGTGGAGGCGAGGGCAGTGGGGAATTTACGCCGGAGCAGCGAGAACGTTTTCGACAGATGCGCCGGCAGCGACAGGGTGAAGCGACACCATCAGAAAATACCGAAACCTCCAACGAAAATGTAGCAGCTGCTGAACCTACGGAGGCACCCGATCCGTGGATGGCGATGGCAGACAGCTTCTTCGGTGACACGGGGACGGGAGAGTCAGTTCGTGAGGAAAGCCCGTCAGAAGAGACAGATACGCCGTTCTTGAAGCCGGGGATGAATGCGACCGTTGAGATTGCTGCCACGAACAAACGGAATATATTGGTCCTCCCGAATGAGGCGATTCTGTCTTTCGGGAACCGAAAAATGGTCCGTGTCATCGGCGAAGATGGTCAGCCGGGGCGTCCACAGCCTATTGAGGCAGGCGTGAGTAGTTTCGACAGAACAGAGATCATCTCTGGTTTGAACGAAGGGCAAGCCGTCGCCGTGGGCGGTTTCGATCGCAGAGGTGGCGGGGATATGGAACGATTCAGACGTATGATGGGTAATCCGGCTTCGACAATGAGACGGATGCAGCGGAACGCCGGCGGCGGTGGCGGCAGAGGGGGCCGGTGATAACAGGGGAGGAATCATATAGATGGGAACGCTCGAAAGTTTAGCAAACGCATTACGCAGTTTATTAGCGAACAAACTTCGATCGGCGTTGACGATGCTTGGTGTTATTATCGGCGTGGGAGCAATTATGACCACCACCTCAATCGGTGAGGGGGCAAAAGCAGATATCACAGAACGCATCCAGACGCTCGGGGCGAACATCCTAGCAGTCCGTCCGGGCCAGAGCCGTTTTCGTGGACGCAGTTCGGGGCAGGACCGTCAAAGTTTGAAGTATGAAGACGCTATGGTGTTGAGGGAACGCGCCCAAAATATTCTCTTAGTCACACCGGAAGTATCCTCACGTACCCAAATCAAGCATGGAAACAAAAACCACAATACGACGATTGTCGGCACAACACCGGAGTATCAGGTAACAGCGAATTTCCCGGTCGAGAAAGGGGCGTTCTTTACCGAGAACGATGTGCGTACTCGGCGACGGGTGTGCACGTTGGGAAAAACGGTTGTTGATGAACTGTTCGGCGAGGGAAAAGATCCGATCGGCGAGACTGTCAAGATTCGCGGACTCAATTTCCGGGTGCTTGGTGTCATGAAGGAGAAGGGGGCGAGTGGTTGGCGAAATCCGGATGACCAGGTCTTTATTCCGGTATCAACGGCGATGAAACGGGTTTTTGGTAGGGATTACCTATCAAGTATCAACGCACAGGCAATCAGTAGTGAGGCCATGGAGCCTGCCCAAGCTGAGATTGAGAATCTGCTGCGGAAACAACACAAACTTCCTGCTAACAAGCAACTCGATTTTAATGTACGGAATCAAACGGAATTCCTTGAGACGCTAGAGGAATCGGGGCAGACGTTCACCTACATGATTATGGGTATTGCAATCGTCTCCCTGATCGTCGGCGGGATTGGGATTATGAATATTATGTTGGTGTCGGTAACAGAGCGTACGAGGGAGATAGGTTTACGGAAGGCGGTCGGTGCCAAACGTCATGACATCCTAATCCAATTCCTGATCGAGGCAATGACGCTGTCAATCCTCGGCGGTCTGATTGGGATTGGCGTTGGGATATTTGGGTCGGAAATGGTGCCATCAATCTGGGGATGGCGGACGATCATTTCACCGATGTATACGGCGGTAGCGTTTTTCGTTGCGGCGTGGATCGGCGTTTTCTTTGGAGCGTATCCGGCATGGAAAGCAGCGAAGTTATCCCCGATTGAAGCCCTCAGACACGAATAAACAAATTCAGCACAGATGCGTCAAAAAAGCATCTGTAGGTGTTTGGGTTAAAGATCACCCTCAACCTCACCTTGACCACCCCTTCAGAGGAAGGAGGCAAAGCAGACGATCTCTCGTTTTACGCATTACGCATCACGCATCACATTTCACGCACTATATTGCACTTTGCTATCCCTCCTATTCGTCATCGGCTGCGATGGAACAGACGAATCCCTCCAGCAAAGTGAGGAGTTAATCCGTTCAGGTAGACATGATGAAGCGGTTGCCTTGCTAACGCAGGTCATTGCCGACGACGATCGTAACCCGAAAGCCCGGATCCTGATGGCACAGGCACATGAAGCACTGGAAAATTACGATCGCGCGATTCCTCAGTTTAAAGCTGCAATTCGATTGTACGTTGCTCAACCCGAAGATCGGGCGATGGCACGACTCCAGCTAGCTAAGATTTATCTGCGATTGGGGGTTCGCAAAGAAGGGGTCAATCAACTGCGTGCGATTGTTCATTCCACATCAGATAGCGCGATGATACAGCAGGTCGCAGGACTGGTCAGTGATGCTTACCAAGTAGTGCAAATCACAAAGGGAAATCCAGATAACTACTCACCGAACTTTTCCCCCGATGGCAAACAGATTGCCTTTGCATCGTCCCGCTCAGGTAACAGTGAAATCTATCTGATGGATGTGAATGGAAGCAATCTCAGACAGATAACGTTCACACCGGATTTTAATGAAGATACCCCGAGATTTTTGGGTGATTCACGGTATATAGTGCACAGCCGCGAACCAAAAAGTGCCGGCGAAATCCATATTGTCCTCCAGAGTGATGGAACAACACCGGTCTACGCGGGTATTTATGCCACTCACCTCAATAAAGAAGTAACACACGAACTGCTACCACTTGGATTGGGTGTCCGTGCACCGTGTTTATCGCCAGATTGGAAGCGTGTGGTTTATGAGGCAAGCAGGGATAGAACTTTAGACCTATACACCCTAGATTTAAACGGCGTTGATCTGGAAAACATGGGAAGAAGCATAATCGTCCCTATCCCTATTACTGATAGTGAGGCGGACGAGGGTAGCTCAACCTTTTTCCCGGATGGAGAGCGGCTCGCATTTGTGTCGGCGGGCCCGGAAGGTACGGGCCCGCGTCGTGTCGCCCCTGGTCGTAGCAAACCACTTCATCAAATCTATACCATCAATATTGATGGCAGCGATGAAAAACATCTGAACCCCAACCCCTATGACTGCTACAGCCCGGTGATTTCCCCCGACGGAAAAACCATTGCCTTTGTATCCGGACGGATGGATGACATTGAGATCTATCTGATGGATATAGATGGGACGAATGAACGACGTATCACTAACGGCATCGGTGTCTCAGTACAACCTGCTTTTTCACCAAACGGGCAAAAACTCGCATTTGTCTCTGACCGGAGCGGCACCCTCCAAATCTACCTGATGTCCTTTGACCAACCAGTAACACGAGATATGTTAATCCAACATCTACAAGGGGAGTAATTTCTCCACCAGAACCATCATCCTCGAATATTGGACCGCACATTCGAGCTATTTGAAAACGAAAGGAAAGATGTCTATGGATTGTGAATCACAGAGATGTTCTCTCTTTCGAGGGAAAGCACCTTACCAAATCTATTCGCTCGTTTGTTTATTTGTATATTTGCTCGCTTTAACGCCCCTTATGGTCAGCGCGTCCCAAAACGCCACTGAATATCAGGCGGAGGCGTACCGGACTTTTGGTAGCATCGAGATTGACGGCGATTTCAATGAGCCGGACTGGCAGGAAGCCAAACCTGTCGGGCAATTTAGCCAAGTCGAGCCGGATGCGGGCGATCCGATGACCCTACCGACCGAAGTCCGCGTTCTCTATGATGAAGAGAACGTCTACTTCGGCTTTACCTGTTTTGATTCAGACGTTTCCAAAATAGTTGCCAACGACATGCGACGCGACGCGCGTGAGTTGCATGAAAACGACTACGTTTTTCTCATTCTCGACACCTACAACGATAAACGGAGCGGTGTTGCGTTTCGTGTTAATGCGTTAGGAGCGGTGCAGGATACCGCAATAAGCAACAGCGGCGATAGCTTCAACCGAAACTGGGATGCGGTAGTAGATTGTCAAAGCCGAATCCATTCCGATCGATGGACCTCAGAAATTTCTATCCCCTTCGGTCAACTCCGTTTCAAAGAGAACGAACAGATGACGTGGGGGATGAATTTGTCGCGTGGCATCCGCCGAACCAATGAGGAGGGCACATGGGCACCGGTCCCTTCATCGTATGGTGGCCGCGCGAAATACCGCACCGCTTACATGGGCAGTCTAGTGGGATTAGAAGGGATTAAGCCGAAAAGACAGATTGAGCTACTGCCTTATGTGTTACCCGGCGTAAGTAGAACCAAAGATGATGATGAAACGGCTGAGGACTTCGAGATCGGATTGGATCTCAAGTACGGAATAACCACGAATCTCATCGCCGATTTGACATATAACACAGATTTTGCACAGGTCGAAGCCGACGAGGAACAGGTCAACCTCACCCGCTACAGTCTGTTCTTTCCTGAAAAGCGTCCATTCTTCTTGGAGGGGGCAGGGCTTTTTGAGTTTGGCGTTCCACGTCCTAGTTTTCGTCGCCCACCTCCGTTCCTCCTTTTCTACAGCCGTCGTATCGGCATTGAAGATGGACATCCTATTCCAATCATGGGTGGTGGCAAGATTACGGGAAAAATGGGCCCCTACGGCGTAGGACTGCTCAATGTGTTCACCAACGAATTTCAGACCGATGAATCAGTCACCGATCCCGATGAGGTTGTCAGTGTGCCACGTACTAACTACTCTGTACTACGGATGACGCGCGACCTGCTCAGCGGCTCTCGTGTTGGATTAATCGCCATTAACAAGCAGGATTCAGAGAACTACAATCGTGCCGGTGGACTTGATTTTTCGTATCGTCCAGCGGACAGATTGGAAATTCGTGGGTTGTGGGCACGGACAGCGGATTCAGAGGAGGACATCAGGGGTGGCAATGCCTGGTACATTGGTTCAAATTGGCAGGCGGACCTCTTTGATTTGTCAGCTGGATACACCGATATCGGTGATGACTTCAACCCAGGAGTTGGATACGTTAGACACCAGGGAAGTCGTCGATTCCATAGTCAAATGGAGTACACACCCCGACCTCGTAAATTCAGGATTCGCGAGATTCAGGTGGGACCCGAGATAGACTATATTCTCACTCAGGAGAATGAATTGGAAACCCGTGATCTCACACTTGGTAGTCGGGTTGAACTCGACAATGGTGAGCGAATAACCCTTCAAGCCAAGCGCACAGCGGAGCGTCTTGAGGAAGACTTCGATATATACGATGACATTATTATTCCCGTTGACGAATACGAATTTAATTGGGTTCGCCTAATGGTCGAAACCGCACAAAGCGGGATGTTCGCTGGACAGTTTGGGGTGAATGTTGGGAATTTCTTCGACGGGACGAGACGGGGGTTTGAAGTTGACGCTAGCTTCAAACCGAGTGGACGGCTTGTGGTCGAAACGCAGTATCAATTTGAAAGGGTCGAACTCCCTGCGGGATCTTTCAATGCAAATTTGGTAGCAAGCCGGATTGTCTACTCCTTCTCTACCCGCCTCTTTGCAAAGCTGTTTGCACAGTGGAATAGCGCAGACGATATAGTTTCAACCAACTTCCTGCTCAACTATATCTACCGCCCGGGTAGCGACTTCTACTTTGTGTTTAACCAAGTTTATGACGACAACGGTGGGACGATTAGTCTCTCGGAATCAACGGTTGTCGGCAAGATGACATACTGGTGGAATCCGTAAGGCAATCGATGGGTGATGAACAATAAGCAGAGAAGGAAGGAGTTTTTTGATGAAACGTTTTTTGGGTTGGGCACTTGGACTTGGATTGGTGCTAAATGGACTGTTGGCGATCCCTTCGATTAGTCTTGCGGCCGAGGGAGAATGGTCGAAAAAAACTGACATGCCTTTTCCAAGACTCTTTTTCTCGGTAAGCGCAGCTGGTGAGTTGGTTTATGTTATCGGTGGTATGCTCGCCGAACCGATTGCGAGAGTAGATGTCTACAACCCCGTGACTGACACATGGGCACAGAAAGCAGACATGCCAGCTGCACGCGCGGGAATCGTGACTGCGGTTGTTAATGGAAAGATATATGCCATCGGCGGCTGGAATAACCAAGCACCTGCACTTTCAACCGTTGAGGAATATGATCCGGCAACCGATAAATGGACACAGAAAACTGACATGCCCACAGCACGGGTGTTTTTCGCGACCGCTGTTGTCAATGGAAAAATCTACGCGATTGGTGGTATCGCGACAAACTTCGGTCCTGTGCTACCGGTTGTCGAAGTATACGATCCGGTGGCTGACAAGTGGGACCAAAAAGCTGACATGCTAAATCCGCGGTCGGGAATGGCTGCCGCAACTGTAGATGGGAAAATCTATCTGTTTGGCGGCACATCTAACGTGCAAGGACCCGTGCTTGCAACCGTTGAGGAATACAACCCGACGACGGAAACTTGGACACCAAAAGCGGATATGCCAAGCAAAAGGAGTGCCCTAGCAACCGGCGTTGTTGGTGCACAAATCTACGCGATTGGTGGGACTGCCGTTATACAAGGTCCGGGTCTATCCACAGTTGAGAGGTATGATCCCGCGAGTGATACATGGTTGCAGGAAACGGATATGCCAACAGCAAGAGTGTTCTTGGGAGCGGGTGTTGTGGACAATAAGATCTATGCCGTTGGCGGGGTTGCAGAAGGACTAGGGCCCGCCATTCTCCCTGCCATGGAGGAATTTGATACCGGCACGTTGCACGTTGAAGGAAAAGACAAGTTGCCAACACTGTGGGGGCAGATCAAGAGAGGGGATTAAAACAGTGACAGTGCATGAGACAGCAGAGAGAGCCCACATTTCCACAAAACGGATGAAAGATCTCTTTGTCGCCCAGTTTGCAAAACCGTCGGACTTAGAGGAAATGAACCTAAGTCAATTGACGCCGTTTCAGCGGGCACTATTGGTCATTGATGGAACAGTGACACGGTTCATTGAAGCGTATACATTCTATCCAGTTGAAATTGTGCTGCTCCATCAAGAAACGCAAACCCTACCGACCAGTCATGATTGGCTCGAGGCTGAAAAAGGCACGGAAATCGTTACCCGTCAAGTGATATTGCAAACGGGGCAAAAGGACGGCCAGCAGCCGACCGTCCACGTCTACGCAACCTCAATGATTGTGCTGGACAGAATCCCACAAACCGTTAGAGAAGGTTTGACGCTCAAAGGTCAAGGTTTAGGGCAACTCTTACAACGCAGCGGTTTAGAAACCCGACGCGATCTGCTGTGGTGGGGGCTTAAACGCCCGAAAGATTTGCCGGAGGCACTCGTTCATTTGGAAGGGAAACCGTTTCTCAGCCGCACCTATCGTGTCGTTGTTAACGGACAATCTATCATGTTGATCAACGAACAGTCGCCGCTTGACAGATACGCCTGAGAAAACGATCCTTCGGTAGAATCGCCACAAGGATTCAACCCAAACCCTTCACGGTTTTCCTATTGCAGTCGTCCACGTCCGAGAAGGGGCCAAACTGTTTCGACAACGCCATCACGGATACCGTAGATTTCGTCGTGTAGTGCAACGGTAACATCTGAGTAACCGATAACAAACTCGATTTTGTCCCCAACACGCGGCGTTTCACTCGGCTCAGTGAGCTTCACTGTCCCATGTTCCGCCGACATCCCCACCGATTCTACGCCCGAAATTCCGATAGGATCTGGATCTGCTGCGCCCACACTCATGGTCTTTCTCCCGGCATCGCAGATAATCCGCGTGGGGGCGGGGCGACTGGTAACCGTGGCGAGGACGGTAAGGGCGTAAGGGTGTTCAACACCGTACTGATGGCGATAGATAACGTCACAGAAGATTCCACCGCCTGCCTGAATCTCCGTGATACCCGGTTGGAAAGCACTGATCCAGTAGGTGCCGGTTCCGCCACAACTGATGATGTCAATAGGCATCCCTTCGTTTCGGCATTTCTGCGCGGTGTCCGTAACCGAGGTCAGTGCATCGTCAACGATCCGCTTTTTCTCCTCTGGATCTTCAATGCGGAGCGCGATAGATTCCCAAGTGAAGAGACCCGCAAGTTGTACCCCTTCTCTGCCTTGAATCTTACGAGCCAAAGCGAGCGCTGGTTCTCCAGGATCCACACCGGCTCGATCCATGCCCGTATTGATCTCAATGACGAGGCGAATACGCACGCCCTTCTCACGGGCTGCACGGTCAATGGCTTCTACATGCTCCTCGCAGTCAACAGCGACCATGACATCCGCATGTTTCCGTAAATTGACCAAGCGAGCAACCTTCTGTGGCCCGACAACTTGGTTAGCGATGAGGATGTCCTTCACACCGCCAGCAGCCATGACTTCAGCCTCACCGAGCTTGGCGCAGGTAACACCGATGGCACCTGCATCGAGGAGTTTATGGGCGAGTGCTGGGCTTTTCATCCCTTTTGTATGAGGTCGCCAATTTGCTCCAGCTTCATGAATAATAGTAGATGCCATCCGGTCAATGTTACGCTCCATTGTCGGCAAATCAACTAGGAGCGCAGGCGTATCTAGTTCTTCCTTACGACAACCAACGAGATTCGTGTGTGCTATCATAACAAACCCGCATTCTTCACCTCCATATAATCGAGGCGAGCTATGCGGCCTCCTTTTTTTAATTAATGCCTGAGTTCTTATTACGTTTCACGCTTCATACCGGCTTCAAGTGTTTCGATAATTGCATCCACATCGTAGACGCAGCCTCCCCATGTCCCGCCGCCGACGCTCTGGAGTGCCGCCCACAGGCGCGTATCGTCCGGTATCAGATCGTCAGGGGCAAGATCAGGGCGTGGCGATCTCTCGGCTAAGACCTGCGTACCAGTCTCAACACCGAAGATCTGATCTCCATGACCGACCAGATCAATGCTTCCTTCAAGCCGATTCCGATCGACGCGAATCTGGATCTGATCGCCGTCAATCAACTTGCCAATAGGTCCGCCTGCCAACGCTTCTGGACCAACATGTCCGATGCACGCGCCGGTAGATACGCCGGAGAATCGCGCATCGGTGATTAGGGCGACATGCTTACCGAACGAAAGATGCTTGAGCGCGGCAGTGATCTGGTAGACCTCCTCCATACCAGACCCCATTGGACCGCGGGAACAAAGCACCATCACCTCTCCCGGCTTAATCTGGTCCTCTTCATTGCTTTTAAGCGCTCGAATCGCATCCCGCTCACGGACAAAGACACGCGCCCGCCCGGTCATTCGGTAAACGCCATCCTCATCGACAACGCTGGGGTCAATTGCGGTGCTTTTGATGACGGAGCCTTCTGGCGCAAGATTCCCACGCGGAAAGGTAACTGTGCTGGTCAACCCACGCGCCTTTGCGGCTTCCGGGGTCATGATTACATCGTCTGGATCGACTCCGTCCCGTTCCATCAAGAGATCTCGAACACGTTGACGGCGTTCCGATTTCTCCCACCAATCGAGGTTTCGCCCAAGCGGTTCGCCTGAGGCGGTGAGCACATCTTCGTTTAACAGATCTAACGCCCGCAAATGCAGCATCACCTCTGGAACGCCACCCGCTAGAAAGAGCTGAACAGTTGGATGACCGACAGGACCATTGGGTAGGACATCGACGAGACGAGGCACTTGCCAATTAATCTCCATCCAATCTTCGACGGTTGGGCGATCGAGTTTCGCCGCATGTGCGATGGCGGGGATATGCAGGAGTAGGTTGGTCGAACCTCCGCAGGCAGCGTGGACAATCATCGCATTCCGAACCGCTTCATCTGTCAAAATATCGCCCATCTTGATACCCTTCGCGTCGAGGTTGACCAAAGCACGAGCGGACCGCTTTGCCATATCTGACCAGATTGGTTGACCCGACGGTGCAAGCCCGGAATGAGGCAGTGTCATCCCTAGCGCCTCGCCAACGACCTGCGATGTCCCAGCAGTCCCAAGAAATTGGCATCCACCCCCCGGACTTGCACACGCTTTACACCCAAAGTCAGAGGCATCCTCCAAGGAGATCTCCCCGTGCGCAAAACGGGCACCGATAGACTGAATCATGCCCGCATCCTCACCTTCGGTGGGCGGCAGCGTTACACCACCGGGGACTAATACGCACGGCAGATCGCGCATCGCAGCGATTGCGATCATCGTCGCGGGGAGTCCTTTGTCACAGGTCGCAACCATCATTACCCCTTTGCGCGTTGGCATGGATCGGATGAGCCGCCGGAAAACCATTGCGGCATCGTTACGGTAGGCAAGACTGTCCATCATACCGGGGGTGCCCTGTGTGCGTCCGTCACAGGGATCCGAGCAGAATCCGGCAAACGGGATCATGCCGAGTTCTTTGAATTCCTCGGCGGCAGCCTGCATCAACAAGCCGACCTCCCAATGCCCGGTGTGGTAACCGAGCGCAATCGGACTCCCGTCCGGTGCACGGATACCGCCTTGGGTGCTAAGGATAAGAAACTCTCTCCGATTGAGCTCACCGGGTGCCCATCCCATACCTGCATTATGACTCCATGCGAAGACATCTCCGCTCGGCAAATTGAGCAGCATCTCCGGCGTCAGTGGCAGACTGCCCTCAGGACCGGGTGAATGGGTTTCCAAATCGTAAATTGTGGGATCGTTAGAATCGAGAAGCTCGTTGAAACCAACAGTTTTCTTAGAAGCCATATTATACCTACTCTCGTATTAAGACAGAAAGGTTCATACCAAAAGAAAGTGCAAAATCCAAAATGCGTAAAACGTGAAAACTCAGATAAAAAGAACGTGCATAGTACGAAGATAAACCGGGGTTTCAAGAAAAAACTCGGGTTCTGTCGCACGATTTCTTAACATGAGCGAACAGGAAAATGCCCCGTCGTGTTGCACATATCACAGCGGTTTGCCGCGCAACGCCTGCCGACACTGCATTAACCCGTTACCGGTGACATTATACGCAAAGGTGTTCATTCGTCGAGGTAGATTAGAGGTATTGGCGGCAGAACCGTGAATAATCAGCGCGTTGAAAAAGACCCCATCCCCTGGTTCCATCTCCACTTGAACAGCGTCCTCACGTTCATGGTAGTGTCCCGGTAAGAATACCCCAAATGTCTGTTGCCGTCGTTGATGTTCTTGCAAACCCCATTTATGGCTGCCGGGAACGAACTGGATGCAGCCATTCTCCTGTGTTGTGGCATCAATTGCGAGTTGGCAGTTCACCATCAACGGGCGATTATCGTCCCGATTCCAATAGGCATAGTCCTGATGCCACGGAATCGCCGTGCCATCTTTGGCATCTTTGGGGAGCAGCTTGCTGTGATAGAGTGAAACATCGGGACCAATCATCTGTTCAAGAATGTCCAACATCGTATCTGAACGCAAGATTTTGTTCAGGGTCGGGCTTATCACCTCACTGTGCATCAGCTGCTTGAGGCGCGGGGGTAAGTTGGGGTCATCAAACTCTTCCCACGAGAGACTAACGCCCTCGACCGGTCGTTCCGCCATGCGATTGTGGATGTCTTCTATCTCTTCACGGATTTTTTCTATCTCTTCAGGTGAAGCGAGGGCTTTTTTTAGAATAAAACCGTTCTCATCGTAAGATTGCTTTTCTTCGGGGGTGAGCATCAATTCCATTCCTTTCATGACTATGCAGATTTAATAAACTGAAGATAGATGGCATAGATTGCAAGTCCGATCATCGCAAGGAAGCAGATCCAAAGCACTGCATCCGACTTCCTTCCCGGCGCAATGCGACGGTCAACGCGGAAATATCTCAGGTAGATTGTATTACCCGCAACGAGTGGCATCATCATCGCGCCAATCGTGCCACTGATAGTAAGCATCCAAACCGGATTCTTAATAAAGAAATAGCATAGCGACTGAATGGCTGGTGCAGCCACCGCCCAAATACGTCGCACACGGACTCTCTTTTCGTAGTCGTTGGGGTCAATCACACCGATGACACCCATTACATCGGCGATCATTCGTGAGCCACCGCCGAGTCCTGAAACTACCGTTGAAAAAAGGACAAAGAATCCTCCGAACATGAACAGCCACCACGCCCATTGACCTAACGTCTGCGTGTACATGTTAGAGAGAATACTGAGCGTATCCAACCCATCGGGCATCTGTCCCATACGGTTCAGGACACCAGCACCCAGCATATAAAAAGGAATCGTCGCAAAAGTCAGGACAATTAGCGTCAAGACCACATCGGTCTGCATAACGCGAATCCAGCCACGCGCCCGGTTTACCCAACCTTCGCTGTCATCGGTCGGTCCGGTGAAACGGGCATAGCCCTTTTCGGTGCACCAGTAGGTGTACGCCATCGACTCACCGGCATTGACCCCGGTGCCTCCATAAGCTGCCAATGCGGCTGCGATTGCGAAGGCGGGGAAATCAAACCTCAGTCCAGCCCCCACGTCCCCCCATGTGATTGCATATTCTGTGAATTGCAACAGGACCGCACATACCAGCGTAATAAAAGTGAAGGTCACAACCATAAAGGTTAGCAGCTTTTCGAGGAAGCGATAGGTGCCGCTCAGAATTAGCACTGCCGTCACTACGGCAACGATAATCGTCCAATATCTGGAATCCATAAACGGCATCATCATGCTCAACGCCTGCCCCGCGCCCCCATAAATTCCGCCACCGCCCATGAGACCGGGAATCTGTTGCAGGAACCATAGCAAAATAAACCAAGACATTTTGCTGCGGAAAAAGGGAAACTTGCCGGGGATGTCGTTGAACGCAGAGAGAGCGGTGCTGCCCGATGAGACAGCGTAACGTCCGAGTTCCGCCTGCACAATACTCTTACCCCAGCAACTGAGCAGCATCCACCAGAGCATTACAAAACCGACCGTTGCGCCGAGCGTTGTCGTCAGAATAATTTCGCCTGATCCGACCACGGAACCGACTAAGATTAACCCCGGTCCGAGAAACTTGACCGTATTCCAAAAACCGACGGGAGGTTCTTGAATATATTCGCTCCGCAGCGCATAGGGATCGTCAGCGTGTCTCTCTACATTTGTATCTTCGTTTTCTGCCATAAATCATTCCTTTCAATATCAGAACTTCGGTCTCAATCCAGCTTGTTTGCACAACTGATTGGCGGTTATTCGATCAATGGTGCGATGCCTTTTGATCGGGATTGTCCTTTGGTCATTCGTGTAGATAGAATGTCTTCCACCTTCACGCAATAGATAAAACCCGTTTTCCTGAAAATATTTGATTGGATCACGCCGTCTGACTGAAAGATAGCTGCCGACTCCATAAGGAAATTCAAATGCACGGCAGCTATCTTTCATTTCCTATCTCAACAGGCATCTGCTCGAGCAGTGCTCCTCCAATCGGGATCTCTTGGTTCTGCTGATGATATGCCATTATCATTTCGTGCAGTGCATCTTGAAGCATTTCCCGACAATCTTCCAAAGTGCTTCCTTCAGTGATTACTTCGGGCCATTCAACTAACTGTCCCATGTACCCAGAATCTATTTTTGTATATTTTGCGGTATAGGTCATTAACATTTTATTAACTCCTTCCAATCAACCGATTGATGCCATTTTCAAATGTCCACGCCACTGGGTCTGTAGCACCTCTTTCAGTACCTGATGCGCGGGTAGGCTCAGACTTGGATCTGCCTTAGCAAGCCGATTCGCTTCTGACTTAGCGATTTCAAGCAATGACGCATCCCTGAGGATGTTGGCAATTTTGAAGTCTGGAAGTCCAGATTGGCGGGTCCCAAAAAATTCGCCGGGACCTCGGATTTCCAAATCTGCCTCTGCAAGCTCAAAACCGTCATTGGTGCATGTCATCGCTTTGACTCGACGCACTCCATCGTCGGTCATTGGACCGCTAATCAGATGACAGGAAGATTTGTGAGTGCCGCGTCCGACGCGCCCCCGTAACTGGTGCATTTGCGACAATCCGAATCGCTCCGCGTTTTCAATGACCATGAGCGTAGCGTTGGGCACATCAATTCCAACTTCGATGACGGTGGTGGACACGAGAATATCGATCTCTCTATTTTTGAAGCGACCCATCACGTCCTGTTTCTCCACCGATCGCATCCGTCCATGTAACAACCCGACCCGCAGGTGCGGAAACACATTAGTTTGAAAGTGGTCTGCCATCTCTGTCGCAGCTTTAATTTCCTCTAATTTTTCTGACTCCTCGACAAGTGGATAGACGATGTACGCCTGTCGCCCGCGTTGTACCTCCTTCTCTATCTGTGCGTATAGTTTTTCGCGATCTTTTTCCTTCACCCATCTTGTCGTTATTTTCTGACGGCCCGGCGGCATTTCGTCAATCACGGACACATTGAGGTCGCCATAAACTGTCAGGGCAAGCGTCCGCGGGATGGGGGTCGCCGTCATAACCAAGACATCCGGGGTTGTCCCTTTGTCACGAAGCGTCGCACGTTGTATCACGCCGAAGCGGTGTTGCTCATCAATGATTACGAGCCCAAGCTGATGGAACTCCACACTCTCTTGGATCAGGGCGTGCGTCCCGACAACGATGTGAGCCGAACCATCGGCAATGGCAGTGAGGGCTTCATCACGTTCCGATTTGGAGAGATCGCTTTTGAGTAGGACGACTTTCAAGCCCAGCGGTTCAAGCAATTCCGACAGGTTGTAGGTATGTTGCTCGGCGAGAATCTCTGTGGGCACCATCAACGCCCCCTGATATCCGCTCTGAATCGCACACAATAAGGCAACCGCCCCAACGATTGTCTTCCCGGATCCGACATCCCCTTGAAGCAACCGATTCATCGCCTCTGCGTTCGCCATGTCCGACTTAATCTCCTCAATCACCCGTTGCTGTGCGGAGGTCAATTGGAACGGCAACGCCTCAATAAACTTATCTAGCAGTTGACCTTTGACTTGGAAAGCGATCCCTTTCTCCTCCGTTTTCCAGCGTTGCTTTTTCAGTTCTAGTCCCAATTCCAACAGGAAAAATTCATCAAACGCTAACCGCCTTCGCGCTGCGTTTTGATACCCTTCGGTTGAAGGGAAGTGAACCTCTTGGATCGCCGTGCACCGATCTATCAATTGATTGCGCTGTCGGATGTCTAGCGGCAAAATCTCTGGATAGCCCTCTGCATATCCGTCAATGACTGTTTTGGTCCACTGTCGAAGCATCCGTTGGGTCAACTTCGCTGTCAGCGCGTACTTAGGTACGATTCTGCCTGTGTGAATGAGATCTGCGTCCTCCTCCTCAAGCACCTCAAAATCAAAATCGGTGGTTTGGATTTCGTTGTTGCGGCGGGTAAATTTGCCGCTTACGACAACAGGTGTCCCGACTTTCAGCAGGTTTTTGAGATAGCCGGCGCGCCGCCCAAAGTTGACCAACTGTGCCACGCCATCCCCGTCAAAGACGGCAATCTTGCCGACGGGCTGTGCGCCTCTGCGGTTCGGCGTGAATTCGCTTCGATTGACTACCTTACCTTGAATTGTCTCATATTCGCCGGTACGTCCCACGTCATAAATTGACCGGAAATGTCCACGATCGAGATAGTCACGCGGGTAGTATTCCAACAGATCGCAAATAGTGCGGATATTGAGTTCTGTTATCAGTCTCGCCGCTCGACGCGGTCCGATTCCACTTGCATATTGAATCTCGGTCTCTAAGAATTTCAGTGATGCCGGATCGGTTGAGATAGGGACATCTTTAATCTCTACCTTTGCTGGGGGGGCAGATTGTGGATCAGCGTGTGAAATTTGAGATTCCGATGAATCGGGCTGGACTGTGAAATTTGAAGAGGACGGTTTAATCGTCTCTGACGTTCCACTGCCCTCTGGGGTGGCAGGAAAAAGCGTTTGTTGACTTTTACCCTTCCCGGCACTTTCCACCGGAGGAGCAGGTGCCTTTGACGATTGGCTAGGCAATGATTGAAACAGAGGAAGATCGTCTGCTCCCATTGTTGCCGCAGGTTTTTTGGTCGGCGATGCCTTCTGATTTCCTGATTCTATCCCTTCAATCTGTTCGATAGCGGTTTCCACGGTCTCCCGACGCTTCGTCGGCGATAGGGCATCATAATCCGAAAACAGATTCACAAGCGAAGTCAACATCTGCTTCTCAGTGGGATTAAGCGTCAACTTTTCGGCATTCCTGACCCAGAGTTGGACATAGGCACCTAAGCCGTTAATCACCACACTGTCTTTACAACCGCTCCGAATTTCTTGCTGAAACGGACGGCGGATTGTTGCTAAAATTTTGGAGAGTTCATTCATTTAATTTTTTTTAGATATAGTGGGATTCCGTCACGGCATTGTGATAGATCGTCCGGCACGATTAAGCCTTAACGAGTGCGTCTTTGACAAGCGGCATCAGCCAGCGATTCATACAGAAACAGTACCAACGGATCGGCTCCTTCTCAGCGATGAGCGTATGATGGACACCCGGCGCATGGCCGATGAGATCTCCCGCTGAAACCTCAAAGATGTGCCCGTTTTGTTCGACATGACCTGAACCCTCATGGATGTACCAAAACTCCTCATGGCTGTCGTGGACATGGTTAGCGGCACGCGCCCCGGGCTCACTGCTATTCTGATCCCAATGATCCAACGTCGAATGTGGTCGGGCGTGTGGATACCGGTAACAGGAATCCCCCTCCTGCGGCGGCAGCTCTTCACCCCGGACCAGAGACGGCTGACCCTTGACATGATCGCCGTGCGGATCGCCAACCCCATTTTCCAACGCCCCCGCAGCAATCCCCCAAGTGGCGGAGTGGAACGCAACATCAAACCATTTGACGGGTGTATCCCTGGCGGCAAGCGAATGGGGCACTCCCGGCGGGGTGATGATTAGGTCCCGCGGTTGGATTGGGGTGGTTTCGTCGCCACGGGCCATCGTCCCTTCTCCGCTGATGATAATCCAAAATGATTCACGCGATTCATCAATAATTTCTGGGGTACACATCCCTGCGTCGAGGGTGCGGATAGCGAACCGTTCAAGAGAACGGCAGTCCTGATCTTGTGTCGCGTACTCAATCGTTGTCCCTTCGGGTAGCGATCTTGGTTCGGGTAGGTCTGTATACTGAATGTGCATATTCCACCTCTTGACAAATCATCTAACTATTGGATATGGTATCAATTTCCCGGCGGTAGTGGCAGATCTACACGCACATTCCCGCGCTCTTGGGACTTGAGGAACCCAACAATAATCTCGACCACTTTCTTCGCTTCCGACGCAGGAGAGAGCAGTTCGCCACCGTTCTCTATCACTCCAATGAGCTCTTCAATGTAGGCGGGGATACCGATTATCATGTGCGGTGGTAGGTCAAGTAACTCGGATCTACCGGCACCGGTCGACAAAGTTACTGTATTTTCCACATCCAAGCATCCCTCCTCACCGATGATCTCAAGGCAAAAACCGCTCGCTTGTCCCTTTGATGCGTTAACGAGTGCACGGACACCGTTCTTGAAATGGATATATCCGCTTCCACCGGGGTCGCCAGCCGGGCTACGTCCACCATCTCCACGGTAGGAAAAGTAGTCTTCAAAACCCTCATCTAATTCTGCAAACACCCACTCCGGTTCAGATTCAGCAAAGAAGCACACACCGTCAATCAGGTGCGTGCCGTTGCGGAACAACATGGCTCTGGGACCGCCCATGTGTGCCACAATGCGACGCACACCACCGATTGCACCTTCACGGATTGCCTTGCGTGCGCGATGATAGGCGGGCCACCATCTTCGGGTGTGGTCAATCGAAATTGGCACACCGTTCGCTTCGCAGGCAGCGATCATGCGATTGCAGTCGTCAACCGTTGTGGCAAGTGGCTTTTCGCAGGCTATACCCTTTATTCCCGCGTTTGCTGCGTCAACCACAATATCGGTATGGCGGTTATCAGAGGTGACAACACTGAGGATGTCAAGGTTCTCTTTTTCAAGCATCTCACGGTAGTCTGTATAGGTCTGCACGTCAGGAAGCACGTCGCCCCACCGTTCCTTAAACTGGTCAAATAGCTCCGTTTTCAGGTCACACACCGCGACCAGATCTGTGTGTGGGAGTGCTGCGTAAGATGCGACATGCGACCCCGGCATCGGGGTGTTCAGTACCGCTTCTGAATCCGCTTCCAAACGATTTGCCCCAATCCCCGTTAGCCCAACCACACCGACGCGGTATCTCTTTTCTGCCATCGCTGATTCTCCTTTTGGATTACCTATTGTCATTAACAATCAATGGTCAATTCATTATACGTAATTGAGGAACGCTGGTCAATACAAAAAACCTTCAAAGCATAGAGACTACGTTTTAGCATTTGACTTTTTAGTGCAATTTGATACACTTGAAGGTGATTACAGGATTTTTCTGATTATTTAGAAAGCCGCGTTACTATCAACCGATAATGAAAATTGGAGGGAAATGATGAGTTTTGCTATCTACGATTACCACAACGACGAGGACATTCGTAATGTATTGGTTACGCCACAGATCCGCTCCCGTTTTTTGCGGATGGAGCCCGGTTCAGTCGCCGATATTCACAGCCACGACTTGGGACATGAAATTTTCTTAATCCTCGAAGGACGGGTCATATTTGAGATTGGCGATGGGGTTGAAAAACTGGGACCCGGTCAAATGTGCGTTGCGCTAGCCGATGAGGTCCACCGAGTACGTGTAATTGGGGACGAACCGATGATTATGTACCTTTCGGTGACACCGCACATTCATCCGACCCATACCCCGCGGACGGAGGACGGAGAACGGCTGCCGCATCGGTTCGCATCACCCAATGCTTATGACCTAGATGAGGACCCAAACAAACCGATTGAAGAACTGATTGACCACCACGTTGCGGTCGCTGAAAGCCTTGCGGAGGCAGCGCAAGCCTGTGCCCGTGCACAAAAAGAGATGGGGACTAAACTCAAGGAACTTCACGCTAATGGGGATAATCCCGCTGCCGTTGCGGCGCGGAAAGCGATGTGGGAAGGGGTCTACACGATGTACAAGAAGGTCTATGAATTTGGTGAGGTATGGAATGAACTTGCGCCACGGGCGGCGGAGAATGAACCGGAATAGCAGGATTTTTTGGATGGTGAAGGCATTTTGTATCAGCGCGAGAGAAACCGGGTTTTTGTCAAAAACCCGGTTTCTTTTCGTGCCTTATACCATTTTTTTAGATGATCCAACTAGTTCTATTCAAGGTTGTCCGCAGATTTTGTATCAGCCCCAACGGTGATCACCCCCCCCACCAGATTCCCATGACAATGGTTGGCAATGATGAGGTTCTTATCACTTGTACCACCCTCTTCAACTCCGTAGGCTTGCGTTTGTGTGTCCTGATCGTCGAGACATCTATTGCCGGTGACCGTCATCCCGGTGACATCCATTAGGGCAATCCCGCTATATCTGCCCGGTTCCTCTTGTGAGTTGTTTAAGCAGATATTGCTGTTGATCGTGTTATCTCTACCCCGAGAGGCTTCAATACCGTGACAGGCATTGTCCACACAGGTGTTATTGGCAACAACGTTGTATCGATCGCCGCCATCAGCTAGACCGCCGATGCCGTGCCGACCATTTCCGTAAAAGGTACTTTCGCTGACAACGGAGTGACGGACGTTCATACAGAAATAGAGTCCATCACGCCCATTATCCCGCCCGATGTTGTTCGTCCAGAGGCTGTGCTGAACGGACGTGCCGGGGTGGAAACCGTGTCCCAGGCAACCTTCGGCAAGGCAATCGCTGACAATCGCTCCAGTCCCTCCCTGAACGCTTATACCGTCCGCGAGCCAATGCTGTACGACGCATCCCCGCACGCGGGCATCTACCGTCCGTACCAGATGTATGCCAGACACGGTAAAGTCGACAAAAACACTCTGACCGTTTGCGTTACTTCCGTCAATACAGAGGGATTCCAATTCACACCCGCGCTCTTCCCAACCCACAAATGCCGAGAAGGCGTGAGCAGCCATACCATTACGATCCGGGTGGCAGGGACGGTTGATAGGTTTGTCCAGATGGAGTCTGTTTTCGTTGATGTCCACAATGAAAGCGTGTGTGGCGTACCAGCCGTGTTGCGCCTTGTCGAATACGCTGACTTCCATACCGACGGTGAATTCGGATCCACTTTCAACATGCACGGAAGTCTCACCCGCTTCGGCTTCGCTCATAAGTGGGGAAGAAACCTCCGGCGCACGGACGACACGGCTGGATTGTCCCGCACCACGTATAGTGACATTTTCACGCAGCCGTACATGGCGGTGTAGGGTATAAACCCCCGGCGGCACCCAGACAACGCCCCCACTCTTGGGGAGGGCATCAATCGCCTCCTGCAATCCAGAGGTGAAAGAGCTTTTCTCGTTAAAATCGGTCACATTTTTAGTAGCTTCTATCATGATATCTGTGCCTGTTTCTTATCAGAGTGGCTTATCGCCGACTTCCTGAATCCATCCCCGCGTCCACTCGACGGCTTCTAATTCCAAATCGCAGATACAACTGGCGAGGAAAATCATGCCATCAATACGACCGTCACGGAGCCATCGCAGACCGAGTTCACACTGATGCTGCATCAACTCAACCGACATCGGTTGACGGTTGCCGTAATCATACATATAGCAGCCGAGGATTTTACGAGGCGATGGAGCAAGCTCTTCGGCACGCGGGAAGTTTTTCTCCAGATCCACCAATTGGTCGGCAGTCCATGTCCAGAAGGTGACAACATCGCAAGTTTCCAGATGCGGACCGACGGGGTGTTCGAGCTGATGGTTGTAGAGAACGACCCACAGATCTAACTTCCGATCCGCTACGGTCAACTGTTTCTGAATGGCATTTAGTGATTCGACATCATGGACAGCGACTTTACCGGTTGCCGGATCACTGAAGAAATCGTCCATCATCACGCCGGTAAAATTCGGGAATTTTTCCGCCAGATTGCGGGCTGCTTCCACCTCGTAATGCTCCGTGGCACCACCCGCTCCAACGATAGACCAGACAACCTGTTTCAACGGACGCAACGCTAATGCGTACTGTTCATACGGTGGTTGCGGCAGATCATTATAACGCACCAATATGATATTGGGCACGTTAAGATAGAAAGCACCTTCTGCTGGCGTCATCCGTGAAGTAGCGGTCAATCCCCAGTGATCATTGTGGCTCCCGGCATGGTGCCCCCAGATCCAGAACTTATCCCTCACAATACCGTTCCCCATGAGATCGTCTCCTTGAGTTCTCTGTCTCGATTTATCACCTTCTCTAAGAGATGGTGCTGTTTATTTGACCTTCTTCTCCGCAAAGATGGGATTTTCTAGAAGCGTTTGCACCTCGTAGATCGATCCCGTTCGGTCAGAAGACGGTTGAGGAATACGAACAGGAGTGGAAACGACACGGGGTTGATTCGTGGGTTCGCCACGCAGCGCGAAGGATTTGAAGACATTCCAATCCCCACCATGTATGGGCCAAGCGTCAAGAGCGCAATACTGGAGCAACAATAGACGGCGGGGGTTGCTAGAGGTATTAGGGGCGGAACCGTGCAGCGTGCGAACATGGTGAATCGAGATGCCGCCGGCTTTTACTTGGACCGGAACGGCATTATCGTCGCTAAAATTGGGATCTGTTACCGCACCGACGAAAATACCATTTTGGTGATGGTCATAGGTTGGCCCCTTGTGGGAGCCGGGAATCACCATCAGGCAACCGTTTTCTAGCGACATATCGTCAATCGCTACACCCACTGCTAGCAGGTCATCATTGGTATAAGGATAGAACGCCCAATCCTGATGCCATTCGACGGGACTACCAAATTCGGGGTATTTCATGTTGAGTTTGTGACCATTATGACTCACGCCGGGGCCAATCAACTGTTCAACGATGTCAAGGATGCGGTCATGGTGCAACGTCCGCTCATAGACAATGTGGTGCAGGACGGGATTTTTAATCCGGCGCACGCGCGGGTTTGCTGGGGTATGCCCCGGCTCAAGGTCAAACACATCGGTATGTTCAGTGACTTCACGGGATTTTTCAACAAACTCATCTGTAGCCCGTTGAAGATCAGCAACCTCCTCCTCAGAAAGCACATTTTCGACACCGAGATAACCATTTTCGTTGTAAAAGTCAATCTGTTCTTGAGTTAGCATGTGAAACTCCTTTCAACTAAGAAATGTTGAGAGTAACCGTTCTGTTAAGAGATAACGCCGGTGAGTGCTGAACGGCTACGTTGAGATTTTCAATTCATTTTACGTCTTACAAATAGGACTTACGCAGCGTTTGTGTATCATTGGCGAGAAACCGGAGCTTTCCATCATTATCTTCAAAGGTGGACGAATTGAAGCGAAGGAAACGGTGGCGAATCTCTTGGAAACGTGCAAGGAGACGCAGCGGTTGTGAATCTGCCACAATCGTCAAGAACTGATAGGAAGAAATCTGATCATATCGGCATATTCGTCTAGTTGCGCCGCTACCGATATTAGCACCAGTTCTTCTGCTGTTTGCCCTATTGACATCTCGTCATTCAAGATGAAGATGGTTGGCACATGGTGTCCCGCCGCAAGATGGTCTCGGAGATGAATAGGCATTGACCCCCGATTTTCCGTTACCAACGAGAACCCGTTCGCCTCGCACCAGAGTAGAATATCCGGGTCAAGCGTACCGCGTGAGGGCGTACCGGGATCGCCGATACACCAGACAATGATTTCGGGTCTGTGTTGGTGCACCGCCATCTTTAAGCGGGGAGTCACATGCTCATCGAGAAGGTATTTGCGGGCGTTCATGGCGTTTTTGAGCTTCGAAATAGTTGCGTACGCTTCCGTATTTTTTGCGAATTTCACGTAATCTGAGTGTTGTTGGATCCGGATTCTTTGCCTGTTCAGCCCGCATCCGGTTTCCATGTTCGATCCACTCGGTCAGATACTGACTAATCTCCTCCTTATTGTGCAAGTAATAGGTGATTGTTGCGTAGACCTGTTCCATTGTTAAGGCATGGCGATAGGTTTCTTCAATCTGCTCCGGCGACCAACCGCGATGAATGTAGTCGTAGAGAATCCGTTCAATGCCGACACGCGTTCCCTTCAGTCGGATGTCGTTTGGTGCCTGAAAGTCAAAATAATCTTCAAGTTTCATAATCTACCTCTTATGTTTCATGAATCTGCCCTGGTAATTAATTCGGCTACCCTGCCGGTCCGAGCGGATGCCATACCAGCCAATAGAATCTCAGTAACATGACGCGCTGCATAAACATGCGACAGTGGGGGCTGCTTGCCGTCACGGATACATTCTGCGAAATGCGTGTGCATATCACCGAGATCAGCGTCTGAACAATCAATCGCTTTCAAATCTACAGGCGCTGTCTCGCGGGTGTAAGATGTCGGTGTCCACTGACTCAATGCAGCCCCATCCTCCCCCGGCAGTGTGAGTTTGCCTGCCGTGCCGTGAATGCTCGCGCCCCACGTCCGAGCGGGATCACACCAACTTGTTTCGGCGGTGACGATGCCCCCTGATTCCATCTCTAGAACGAGGGTCGCCACATCTTCCAATTCAGTTGGTTTATCGAAGGTAGTCACAAAACCGGTGACACGCTTAAACGTCCCTAGCATTGTGACCAATCCGGAGACAGCGTAGACACCCATATCGAACAGTGCTCCGACGCTCGCCCGTTTGGCATCAAAGAACCAGAGATCGTCATCTTTCTCACCAAAAATGTCTTTAATCTCTGCGTAGTAGATTTCGGGACCGCCGTGACTGCTTCGGAACCGCGCCCCCGAAACCCTACCAATCGCGCCTTCCGCTAGCAATTGACGCGCCTTGCCGATGGAGGCACTTACGTGAGGGAGACACATCACGGTCAAGTGATTTCTTTCTGTCGCCTCCACAAATTGATTGGCTTCGTCCATCTCACCGCACAGCGGTTTCTGCATCAGGACATGCTTCCCTGAATCCAGTGCTTTGACTCCCCAAGACACATGGAGCGGGTGAGGCGTACCAACCAAAATAGCGTCGAGCGAGTCATCTGCAATAATCGAATCGTAGTCCTGCGTCCAGCGAGGGATGTTGAATTGCTCACACTGATGCTTGAGTCGATGCTCTCGCCTACCCCCAAGCACAGCAACCTCAAAGTCCTCTCCAGCAACGAGCGCGGGAAGATGCAGCCGACACACAATGCCACCGGCCCCGATGACACCCAATTTGATTTTCGCCATGTCTGTCCCTCTAATTATCGAAAAAGTCTTCGTCGCCCTCCGGGAGATACTGCCTTGTGGCTTCCTCGTTGAGCTCGACTCCCATGCCGGGCGTGTCCCAAACCGTGATGAATCCATCCTCGACGATAGGATCTGGCAGCCCTTCGACTATATCGTACCACCACGCGGGATTTCCGGTCGGATACTCAAAGGCGATATAATTTTGGGGCAAGGTCGCCGACACCTGAACGAGGGCAGCAAGACCGATAAGCCCATCCAACACACCGTGGGGTGCCATAAGAATGCCGTGGAGGTCTGCATATTCTGCGACCCACTTCAGCTCTGCAATCCCGCCGATGTCACACGGGTCGGGCCCGATTACATCCACAGCACGTTTCTCGATTAGGTCTTTGAAGTTTTGTCGGAGGTAGATCTGTTCGCCGGTGTGGATCGGTGTCGATGTATTTTGCGTTACGTCCCGGTAAAGATCCGCTAAAACGTACGGCACATAGTCGCCGGTGATCATATCTTCAAGCCACATCACATTTAACGGTTCCACAGCCTTTGCAAGTTTAAGTGCATCAGGAACTGTTAATCCAGGTCCACAGTCCAAAGCCAGACCGACCTCGTCCCCCAATGCCTCCTTCATCGCCTGAATACAATCAATCGTATAGTTCAGTCCACGCTCAGTCAAGACACCACTGGTCCTTGCAAAACGCCCTGGTTGGACTTCACCGTAGAAGTAGTCCGGCCGATTTGGCATTCCGCTATGAAATGCAATCCCCTGCTTAATAATGGTGAAACCTTCAGGGGAGGCTTTCATTCTTTTCATATTTTCAGCGTGGGCTTCCGGGGAATCTCCGTCCATTGGATACCTAACCGCGCCGTTATAGACCCGAACTTTATCCCGTATTTTACCGCCCAGCAATTTGTAGACCGGAACCCCCGCTGCTTTGCCGGCAATATCCCAAAGTGCCATCTCTATCGCACTTACTGAGCTGCCCCACGGCTTAAAGCTACCGCCTTTGCGGATCCGCATCATGACCCGTTCCACGTCCGTGGGATCTTCCCCGACTATGAAGTCCTTGTAAAACATAATATGAGGTTTCAGGTAGTGTTTACTAGCCTCCACCTCGCCCAACCCGCTGATTCCCTCGTCGGTTGTTATACGAATCACAGGGTTACTACCCAAAACAGTGCATTTTAAGTCCGTAATTTTCATTGATATGACTTTTCCTTTGGATTTGGTATAACCTTAATCCTATAAAACTGATGGTGTTAGTTTACAATTGTTGATAACGTAAAACGTGATGCGTAAAATCCCGTTCCGCCTGTCCCGATGTAATCGGGGAGGATCCCGATGTATCGGGACGCGAAAACTTAATCGAAAAAATCTTCGTCGCCTTCAGGGAGATACTGCCTTGTGGCTTCCTTGTTGAGTTCGACACCCATGCCGGGCGCGTCCCAAACTGTGATGAATCCATCCTCGACAATAGGATCTGGCAGCCCTTCGACTATATCGTACCACCACTTGGGGCTTCCGACCGTATACTCGAAAGCGATATAATTCTGGGGTAAGGTCGCCGACACCTGAACGAGCGCGGCAAGACCGATGAGTCCAATGAATATACCGTGGGGTGCCATTAGAATGCCGTGCAGATCTGCATATTCCGCAACCCACTTTAGTTCGGCAATGCCACCGATGTCACCTGGATCTGGACCGATTACATCCACAGCCCGTTTCTCGATTAGGTCTTTGAAGTTCTGTCGGAGGTAGATCTGTTCGCCGGTGTGGATCGGTGTCGATGTGCTTTGCGTTACGTCTCGGTAGAGATCTGCTAAAACGTACGGCACATAGTCGCCGGTGATCATGTCTTCAAGCCACATCACATTTAACGGTTCCACAGCTTTTGCAAGTTTAAGTGCATCAGGAACTGCCAATCCAGGTCCACAGTCCAAAGCTAGACCAACCTCATCTCCCAAAACATCCTTCATCGCCTGAATACAATCAATCGTATATTTCAACCCGCGCTCAGTCAAGGGACCGCTAGTTCTTGCAAAACGTCCTGTTTGGACTTCACCGTAGAAGTAGTCAGGCACCTCACTCGGCATTCCGCTATGAAATGCAATGCCCTGCTTAATAATGGTGAAGCCTTCGGGAGAGGCTTTCATCTTTTCCATATTCGCAGCGTAGGCTTCCGGGGAATTGCCGTCCATCGGGAATCTGACCGCGCCATTATAGACCCGAACTTTGTCCCGGATTTTACCACCCAGCAACTTGTAGACCGGAACGCCCGCTGCTTTGCCGGCGATGTCCCAAAGTGCCATCTCTATGGTACTCACTGCGCATCCCCACGGCTTAAAACCGCCGCCTTTGCGGATTCGCGTCATCACCCGTTCCACATCCGTAGGGTCTTCACCGACTATGAAATCCTTGTAAAACATAATATGAGGTTTCAGGTAGTGTTTACGAGCTGCCACCTCCCCCAGCCCACTGATTCCCTCGTCGGTTGTTATGCGAACTACAGGGTTGCTACCCAAGACAGTGCATTTTAGGTCTGTAATTTTCATTGAGATAGATTGTTTTGGCTTTGGTCTATCCTTGTAAGATAAGGTTGAATCGATATTATCAGGTCTACCAGTCACTCGGAATGCGTACGTGTTCGGTGTAGGACTTAACGATGTTGATAATAAGCGCGATGTCGTTACGGGCATCGACCACCGATGTACGACAGGGAATTCCCTCGGTGATGCAGGCGTGGAAGTGGCGGATTTCACGGCTGAAAGCACTCTCCCACACTATCGCCGGCTCTTTGAGAACCGTTGTGCCGTCCGCTTCAATCTCATGCACTGTGACAGTAGAGAGGATGCCGCGAGAAAATCCTGTGGGGTATTTGACAATGACGCGCTTAGTGTCGCCGTAAACCTCTAGCGTTTCCTTGAAGTCCCACAAGCCCGGAATGGCTGCCCATGTATAAACGAGGCGCACTTCGTTTGGATATTCAAGAATCGTAGTGATACCACGCCCACCATTCCACAACTCGGTACTAGCTACCGCCTCCGGCACACCCAGCATGGCGCGGAAACCGTATAGGTCATGGATGCCGCTGCCTGAGAGTGTGGAGAAAGCACTCCCAGCCTCACCAGATATGTCTCCGATCGCATCGTGGCGCGCTTTCGCTCCATCTTCACCAGCCTCAACCATTGCGTCTGGTGGAATGTCATCAAACCGCTTGATTCGGAAATTTTGGAGATGCAGCTCGTTACCACAGTGGAGGTGATTCGCCTGAACGAACCGGATATCGTCCATCGTATCGACCTCACGTTTTGCCAACTCAAATGCGGGATCGTGCACTTTCATGTACCCCGCTTGACCAACCTTTCCCGATGCCTGACACGCAGCACCGATAGCATCCGCTTCCTGAATGGAAAAACAGATCGGTTTCTCGATGAAGACATGCTTGCCTGCGTTGAATGCAGCCACGGCGACCCTTGTCTTCGGATCCGAGTGACAGAGCAGAACAGCATCTACATCAGATGCGAGGAGATCGCGATAATCCGTCACATAGCGAGGGATATTGAAGGTTTTGGAAACATATGCTGCAGCACCCTGCGATACATCGCAGACGATGGGCACCTCAAATTCGTCTTGAAGGGCTTTAAGATTGGGTAAATGATGGACCTGAGCAATTGCCCCACAACCGATGACACCGATGCGTACTTTTTCCATATAATACTCCTATTGCAAATTCTCTGATTTTGTGCTTCAAGGATTGTTATACAGCCCGACACGCTGCAAAGAAGTCCTCATTCGATGCAGAAAAGCCACACTGCTGCTCAACCTCTCGAATCGTAATTTCGGTGGTGAAAAGCTGGTCGAGCGTATCCGGGAACTCCACACCTGTAGTTGCATCACGGAGGAGGACAATGTTATATCCCCGCCGAGTCATCGCACGGATGCCGTAGTCACGACCAACGACGCACCAGTTGGCTGCAAAGCCAACATAGATTAGGTGTAAGATGCCGCGCTCCTTCGCGAGTTGATGCAGTTGTTCCCCCGTTGCGATGACAAAATCATCGTCTTGCACCTCGATTGCTGGGGACATCCCCAATTTGTCAGAAAGGCTGTCCCAATGGATGCCAATACTCGGCGGCTGATTGCGCGGTCCCCGGTAGGCAGCGTATTCACCGGTCCGACTCCGAAACTCCGGCGGGGGCCAATCGGGCGAAGGCAGGCTTTCGGGAGGGGTATGCCGATTCAGTTGAGGGTATTGTCCGGCGACCTCTGGGCAGGGGGCATGCACGATTGTCAAACCCGCCTCACGCGCGGCATCGAGTGCAGGAACGATTGCGTTGACAGTCACGTCTTTCGCGCGTTCAATCCAACTCTCAATAAAATGCACGTTCCAGACATCAACCAGCACCAACGCAGTTTGCTCGATAGGCAAGGGCATCGTGATTTCGCGTCGGATAAAGTTTTCCTCACGACATGGGACCTCAATAGGGGTACTGTCCTGAAAATATCGGACACGCAGATCCAGCGTTTGCATATTTGGTTTCCTTTTCGGGGATGCTAGGCAAACAACTTTACCCTGATATAAAATCGGGGATCAAGAAACCCCGATAAATCGGGACTAGGAAGCAGGCACTCACTCCAAGCGGTAGGTGTTGAGGAGGGCAAGGTTCGGAGGTGGGAGGTGATAAAATAGATATAACCTTGCGAAGGTTTTTGACACCCTCGCAAGGTTTGAGTTGATTGAAAAAAAAATTAACGGAGTACTACCTGCTAAAATTCGTTCGAGTATTTCGACTCTTGATGGCACCCCAAGTTGTGGTAGCCTTGCCTTTCGGACTAACAGCAAGTGCACCTGCCTCAAGTCCATCGTCCATGATGGTCCGAATTTCGTCTTCACTCAATGCACGATCGAGCAGCGCGACATCGTCCATGAGCCCGTTAAAATTACCGGTATCATTCGGACGGGTACCAATAATGAATGGATCTCCGGCTGCCTTGAGGTCTGGCAGTGCGTTACACGGGTCGTCACCGTTCGGGCTGTCCCCATCGAAGCATTTCTCGAGTCCTTTTCTACCATCGGTGTAAACGAGCAAGGACGGTTGTTTCCATAGCCCAACGACATGATGCCATACGTCGTCCGTTAGCTTGTCGCGTGGTGCTGGAGCATCAGCCCACTTGCAACATCCATCGGCACCAAAAACAATACGCGCTGTCTCCCCTGCGCCGAAGTTCAGCTCCCAGACGATATTCCGGCTCCCGTCTCCGCCCGGAAACGATTCGTTTGAAAACATACGTTGATTCAAGTTAGGAGTAGATTGTGCCTTAACCCACAAGGATATGGTAAACTCGTCAAAGGCGTTATAGTTCTGTGGATTCGGGATTGTGACGTTATTCATTTCCCCATCTACGTGGGGGAATTTAAGAGCCCCTCCAAATTTACCTGGTTCTCTGGTTACACCACCTGCGGAGATGTTATTGATTGTACCGTCTGCGTGGTGGCCACTTGCATCAACGATTGCAGCGCCATCTGCCTCATCAAAGAGCCAGATTCCTACGATGTCCTCGTCGGCAAGTTCAATTTTGGTATACCCTGGATGCGCGAGAATCAGCCCAAGAGCAATCAGACTGACACACATCAAAGTCGATTTTAACATCGTGTTCATGCATGAACCTCCTGATATTTACGAGTCGATGCTGAGTCGTTCCAGCAGAATCAAGATTTTGGCGGCACACTGCCGCTTTGTCTGGTATATAATATTAGCATTTTTCGCAAATTATTGCAACCATTTTTTGATGTCACTTCCCGTTGGACTCTGTAATTTCGATAATTTGATTGACTGGAACCGTTTCCATTGTATAAACATATCCACTTGGAAATGTCGCGCTGATTTTATCAATGACCGTATGATCTCCTAAACCGAAATGCAGAGCGAGTGCATTTTGGCAAAGGTAGCCGGAGCCGCTTTTGACTTCAGCCATCTGTGAAACCTCCCCGGTAACGACCTCGACCCGCGCTCCGATCCCCGCCCGGTTACTTGTGGTTCCACGGATGTGCACTTTCATCCAATTGTTCCGATTTCCACCATCGTTCCTGAGCAGTTGTGGCTTTCCATCGCTGTTGGTAACCAATATATCTATGTCACCGTCGTTATCATAATCTCCGAATGCAGCCCCCCGACTGGGTGCTTTTTGGGATAGATCGAGTCCGACATTGGCTGTAACCTCTTGGAAAACTCCACCACCTATATTCCTAAAAAGGTGGTTGATCTGCGCGTAAGTTGTTTCAGGATTGAACTCCTCAACATTGCCGAAGATATGTCCGTTGGCGATAAATATATCCTTGGCACCGTCGTTATCATAGTCGAAGAAACAGACACTCCACCCCAAAGATGGGTAGGTGCTTTCGCCTGTTCCAGAAATATAAGAAGCGTCAGAGAAAAAACCATCTCCATCATTGTGGTATAGGGTTGCCACTTCGTCCTGAAAATTAGTAACCATGATATCCAAGCGACCATCATTGTTATAATCCCCAAAGTCAACACCCATGCCGCTCCCCATCTCGCCGTTTTCGTTCAACGCAACGCCCGCAAAAAAAGCCATGTCGGAGAATGAGCCATCGCCGTTATTGTGGAACAGGTGGTTCTCATTCGTGTCGTTCGCCACATAGAGGTCAATATAGCCATCGCTGTCGTAGTCACCCCAGACGATTCCAAGCCCTCTGCTTCGCGGTTGGTAAACGCCTGCTGCTTGGGTGACTTCCGTATATGTTCCGTCACCACTGTTCCGGTAGAGGATATCCGCCTCACCCACGTATTCCTGTGGGTTGCAATACGTGCGTACCCCTTTAGTCTCACAGATTTTGTTTTTGTCCAGTTGGTACTGAATATAGTTGGTCACGTACAGATCAAGATGCCCATCATTGTCATAATCTGCGAAGGCACACGAAGCCCCCCACCGCATATCTGCAACATTGGCTCGGTCTGCGACATCGGCGAAAGTTCCATCTCCGTTGTTGCGGTAGAGACGGTTTTTTCCGAAGTTGGTCACATACAGATCAAGATACCCATCGTTGTCATAATCCCCGACACAGCAGCCAACCCCGTAACTTTTGTCTCCAACCCCGGCGATCTCTGTCACATTGGTAAAAGTCCCATCTCCATTATTTCGATAGAGATGGTTTGTTGGTAGATTCTCCGATTGAAAACCGGGGAGATTCGCTCCATCGACGAAATAAATATCAAGATCTCCATCGTTATCATAATCAAAAAATGCTGCTCCTGAGCCGAGTTGTTCGACAAAGTAAAATTCGCCGCTCCTGCCGTTTGTATGCTTAAAACCGATGCCGGCTTCTGCGGTCACGTCGGTGAAGATTGGTGTTGAAGAGGCGAAAGCTAGAGGGACAAATAGCAAGAGGAGGAGTACATGAAACGTGATGGACGAAACGTGATGGACGAAACGTAATGCGTATTGCGTATTGCGTATTGCGTAAAGTAACCTTCCTTCCATTCTGCTTTTCCTCATTTCTTCTGTTCGGTTATTGCTTTTTGGATTAATTTCTGGCGTGCTATATAGTCCGGATCATTGGGTTGTAAGTCAAGTGCCGTGGCAATAGCTTCGGCGGCTTCCTTGTATCTTCGCGCTTTATAAAGAGCGTAAGCTAGGGTGTCCCAGTAGGAAGCGGTTGGCTTTAACTCAATAGCCTTTCTCGCAAGTGTAATCGCGTCATCTATGTTTTTTTCGCTCTCGGCATAGAGCCAAGCGAGTGTATTACAAGCCGGGGCAAAATTTGGGCGAAGTTGGAGAGCGGTCTCAAACGATTCAATTGCTTTCTCGCCTTCACCCTGTTTGTGATAGATACTGCCCAGTTGATAGTGACCCGCAGCAAAATTGGGTCTGATCTCAAGTGCTTGTTGGAGATATTCCGCCGCGGTTTCCAAATCATTCTGTTGGAGAGCAATGGCACTGAGTCGCGCATAAGCCGGCGCGAAGGCGGCATCCATATCAAGTGCCCGCTGAAACGCTGTCAGTGCTTGGTCAATCTCTCCCTCCTTCAGCGATTGCTCTGCGAGATTAAACCGTTCCCTCGCTTTAATCTCCCGAAACTTTTCCAACTGACGTTTCCCTTCCTCCTGTTTGCCCATTCGGAAATAGGCATTCGCCAGTTGATAGTAGGCACCTGTGTGATTTGGATAAAGTGCTATCGCTTTTTGGTAAAAGGGAACGGCTTCCTCAGACTTCCCTTGTTGGGTCAAGAGGTAACCGAGTTGGAAATGTGGCAGTGCTAGTTCTGGATCCAATTTGATGGCGAGTTGATATTGGGTTTTCGCTTTTTCAAATGTCCCCTTCCTCGCATAGATTAAACCAATCTGGTAATGTCCGAGCACCTTTAAACCGTATTGTGCACTTGGTGAGTCGGGATCGAGCTGTAGCGCAATTGCGTAATATTCAACTGCCTTATCAATCCAGCCCAGTCTACTACAGACAATTGCAAATTGAACGTATACCTCAACCTCTCGCGGACGAATCTTGATCGCCTCCGAGAGATGTTCAACCGCTTTGAAAAATTCGCGTTGGCTCGCGTACAGATCTGCCTTCTGGAGATGCGTCTGAAACTCCGACTCCGAATAGAGGAGAACACTGCACAAATTAAGACAAATCACAATAAGGAAAAAGGAAATCCATCTGTTATGTAAATTGACCATCTGATGTTACCTCAGTACAATTGCTTATTTTTGTAGACAATCGAGTGATTTTTTGTTAAACTTTTATTGTTAAACTTTTATAAGGATTCTCAGGTCTTATTGTGGGGATTCCGCAACCAGAATCGCACAAATTATCGGTTGCTTAATGGGGAGGGTATAAAGCTCCCCTATACCAGAATTCAGAAGGAGAAAGTCAATATGAAAACGTCTAACAGAACTATCCTCACTCTCGCGCTTATCATGGTGCTGACATCCTCCATAGCGCTTGCCGCTAGCCCAGTGAAGAAACCTGTGCTTTACTTCAACCCCTTAGCAACTCGGCAAGACAAGGGGGACAACGCTTGGAAGAACGCCGGCACCGCTGGCGGAGAAATTAGCAAGGGCGAAGGCAAACCAGTCCTTGAAATGGGTCCCATTGAAATTCCATCAATCGGTCTTAAGGCGGACGATGCCGCCTGGTATACCGCAACTCGGTCTAAGACAGTTTTCGCCAACGAGGCGGAGGACCGCAAAGCACCAGTTCTGAATCTCGAAAGCTTCACCATTGGGCTCCTTATGCGAGTCAACGGTCCATATTTCGCAGAGGAGAATATCATTATAGGCATCCAAACCGAAGGGAAGATCCCACCTCGGGCGCATGAGCAGGTTGTTCGGATATGGTTAGATGTCCAAGGCAAAGGCATCGTCCAAAACGTAAGTATCGCCCAGAACGTAATACAAGCCCGTCATGACTTCTCAAATAGGAGAAACAAACTGAAGCTTGGACAAAACGAATGGCACTGGATTCATATTGCTTTTGAAAGTGGTGTGAGTGTAACCACCTACCTCGATGGCACAGAGGCAGCCTCCCACGCTACAGAAGTAAAGTTTGATCCAGCACATGAATTGAACCTGCACGGCATATTTACCTCTAACTTTGAGGTACAGCAGCGAACCTGCAACTGTTCAATCGCTATCTACCGCGTCTATGACCGGGTGCTCACACCGGATGAAATCAGCAAAAATGTGAGAAACTCGCTATCGGTTGACCCGGCTGGCAAACTCGCCGTCACCTGGGGTAAGATGAAGCGTGGATTTTAATTTGAAAGTTTTCCAACAAATTAGCTTATCCTCAAACGTTTCACTAAGTGATTAACCCAATAGAGGAATATCAGATTTCCACAGAATCCACTAGGAGGTGATTGAAATGAAAACGTCTATCAGCACGATCCTGAGCGTGGCACTGATTACAGTTCTTATCTCGTCCATGGCATTCGCCGTGAGTCCAGTCAGGGACCCCGTGCTCTACTTTAACCCTGTAGAAACGCACCAGCAGAAAAATGACGGTGTGTGGCGGAACGCTGGCACAGCCGGTGGACAACTAAAAAAAGGGTTTGGCAAGCCGAACCTTGAACACGGCACCATTGAAATCCCTTCAATTGGCGTTAAGGCGGACGATGCCGCTTGGTATACCGCAACTCAGTCCAAGGAAGTTTTTGCTAACGACGAGGAGGACAAAAATGCACCTATCGTCCATCTTCAAGATTTTACCATTGGGCTCCTTATGCGAATAAATGGTCCTCTCTTCATGGAGGAGCATCAGGTTTTTGGCATTCAAACTCAGCCGTGGGATCCCATTAAAGACGGCTGGAATGATGGGGCACCGAGAGATCAGATTGTTCGAGTATGGTTAGATGCCAATGGCAGTGGGATATTCCAAAATATAAGTATCGCCCAGAACGTTGTGCAGCATCGCCAAGACTTAGCAAAGCGGAAAAACAAGCTGAATATTGGGCAGCAGGAGTGGCACTGGGTGCATATCGCCTTCAAAAGCGGAGAAAGTATAAAAATTTACCGAGATGGCACCGAGGTTTCCAACACTCCAACCGAGGTGGAGTGGGATCCAGCGCATCAAATGCTACAGCACGGTATATTCACTTCCGGCCGTGTTGAACAGCAGCGAACCTGCAACTGTTCCATCGCTATCTATCGTGTTTACGACCGGACACTCAGTCCGGACGAAATCAACAAAAATGTCAAAAATTCGCTATCGGCTGACCCGGCTGGCAAACTCACCGTCACCTGGGGCAAGATGAAACGTGGGTTTTAGCCTGCAAATAGGAAAAAGTGTATAGCGTGTCTCAAGTCTTGAAGCGACTTCCTTCAACTTGAGATACTCTAGAAACTTCCTTGAGGTCGTCCGACGAATGATTCGGAAACAGCATCCAGTTTTTCTCGGACGGAATCATCAAGTGTCCAACCGACAGCACCAATATTATCGTTCAGGTGTTCGATTGTGTCGGCACCGCTGATAGCGACCGTGATCTCTGGATGTGAAAGCACCCAAGCTATAGCCAGTTGAGCGGGTGTTTTCCCCAACTCATCAGCGAGCTGCCTAACAGTCGTTATAACTTGAGCAGAACGCTCCTCCATCATACGGGCAAAATCATCCTCGCGCCCTGCAAAAAGAGTTCCCGATGGCGGTGGGCGATCCGGTGAATATACCCCGCTAAAAAGACCGACCGCCAATGGACTAAACGCCATCGCCCCCAATCCCATATCCCTTACCAAACCAAACATTTCGCCTTCCATCTGACGATTTAGTAGATTGTATAGATTTTGGACGCACATATACGGTGCTACGTTGCGCTTGTCCGCAATCCAGAGCGATTTGCAAACTTGCCATGCGGCATAGTTGCAACACCCGACGTAACGCGCCTTCCCCGCCCGAACGATATCGTCTAACGCCCGCATCGTCTCCTCAAGTGGTGCTAATTCATCGAAGCGATGGACCAGATAGACATCGACATGGTCTGTATCCAACCGCTGGAGCGACCGCTCCACTTCGCGCATGATGTGATATCTCGATAGCCCTTCATCGTTCGGACCTAATCCTGTGGGAGCGGCAACTTTCGTGGTAATCACAACATTATCTCGCTTACCTTTGAGTGCCTTGCCCAGAATCACCTCTGAACGCCCCTGATTGGCTCGATCGTCCATTGGACCGTACCAATTTGCACAATCGATGAGGTTAATTCCAAGTTCAAAAGCGTGCTCGATGACTCTCTGGGCTTCTGCTTCATCGGGCTGCCCTCTGAAACCCAAGCCGAAAGCCAGCCGACTCACTTGGACACCGGCGGTCCCAAAGTTTACATATTCCACAATCCTATCCCCCTTTGTTGAAATTTTTGCAATCTATATTTCAATACCATGTCCCGCCATTTAAGTAGATCATATACGTCTGCTGTTGTGTCAGAACGCCGTAGATCATCCAAAGACCGCCGGTGATAAAGTCCCCCAAGATCAAGCCGAAGAAGAATGGGATGGAGCGTTGATATCCTCTGACCTGACCAACTCGCAAAATAATGGCTTTCACCGTCCAACTGATGAGAAAAGTAAACCAAAAATAATCAATAGCAAAGCTAACGGCAAGTGGGTAACCGGCAGGGTGAAGGGGCCACCAAAAGAAACGGGTTCGTAAGACATGAAGAACAATCACGATTGCCATACCAACGCCCATGAATGTAGTGCGTGGTACGTCGGGCGGCATTGGGTGAAATAGCCAATTTTCTAATCGGGTCCAAGCGGTATTGGCGACCCAACCCTTGAAGAATGATACTCGTGCCGATGCACCGTCTCGGTACATCATGTCTAGGTTTGTCCACATTCCAACGATGAGTGCTACAGCTGCCCCGACCATCATCGCAATTATCAATCTACGACCATTAATGCGAGCAACTTCAGCCATCTTGAGCGGTTCAAACTGATTCGGCATTGCGTGCGATCGGTAACTCCGATTGAACCATTGATAGAAACTCATCACGGTTAAACTACCACCACCCCAAGTCAGCGTTCCTAAAGCAGTTACCATCATGTCCGCAGGATGGTTGAAAATACCGTGGGGTGCCCCGAATTCCGCTCTTAAGCGGGTAACAGCGATAGCGATAGCGAAATAAAGCCCAAAGAAAACTGGAATCGCTATCACCGACATGCCCGCCTGATAAGAGAAAATAAACATGAATAGAAATCCGCCAACCAGTCCAAAGAGTGCTGTCCGATAACGCATCGGTTCGTCGGCATCGGCAGCGGATTTTTCAGAAAATGCTGTCCGAAACGCAAAAACCAGATGCCTCCGTGTTACCCAAATAGCAATGAGGCACATGCAGATCCATGCGCCGGCGGATTGTTCATAGAAGTAGGGAAAGCCGGGAAGCGTGTCCAACCCAAGATAGCTACTTAATACACGGCTGAATTGACGTATCAAAAAGAAGAACCAGCAGGTGAACGAGAGGTCCAACGGCAGAAAAAAACCGAGCCCGATCATGAACGGATAGAATGATATCATCGTATTGGACATCGCATCCCAAGGCTTCTCAGTGAGCTGTCTGCCGATAAAGTGTAGCTTGAGATGAAGGTATGGAACAGACGGGAAAAGGACATGTAACCCGTTCATGAGGTCCAAGACGAAAGGGATAGAGAACCCAACCCATAGTAGACCATTCCGCAAAAAATGCGACGACTGCGTCATCGCTACAGGTAGCTGGATGATTGGAAATGCGAGCCGTTCAGTGTGCACCCACTGCCGTCGAACGAGGGAGTTGATGCAGTGGAGCATAAATAGCAAGACCAGTGTGAACACCGTCCAAACTATCATGGGGCGCAGCCATGCTTTGAAGTGCTTAGGCTCGTAAAAGGAGGCATCCCCTTCGTAGTATCCGGTTAATATGGCATCGGGTGGACCGGCGGTAAACCAAGGTGGGATGTAATGGAAAAAGAGTTCCTTCCATTCATTCTCCTGGGTCGCAAATTGGTAGGGGTGGAGCGCGATAGCAAAAAGATCCTGCAACATCCCATACGATGCGATCGAAGTCGAAATCACAATCATCGAGTAGATGGTGAGGAGTTCTCCCATCGAGAATTGAATCCGTGGCCACAGTCGCAATATACCGTTGTTGAGCACGACCAACCAGAACAGGAGAAAGATCGGATAGATGAATATCGGCAGTGCAGTCGCTTCCGCTCGGTATTTCATCTCCGTAATTGTTACCCAATAGGCATTGAAGGCGACAAGCGCCAGACCAATTAGGACAGCGCGTCCCGTTGCTCCTTTATTCCGCTGCTGTGTTTTAATTTCTTCCAATCACAATCTCCATTTTCACAAATGACACGAAAAACAGATTTCGTATGTCCTCAGATACTCAGGGTCTTCCCCTCTCTGGCTGATTGGTAGATTTTCTCCAATAGTGCAACGGTCCGGCGCCCTTCCCTGCCATCAACTCTCAGATCTCCACCTTCCTCAAAAGCCTGAACAAAATCTTCAATGATACTGTGAGTGGGGTTCTCAATCTGTTGGAGGCGTTCCTCCAACCCTTCACCGAAGACACGCATCTTCCCACCAAGTACATCGTCAACCAGAATCCCACCTTCAGTTCCGTGTACTTCAGCACTGAAATAGACGCTTGTCGGAAAGGTTGTTGTTCCAACAACGACCCCTTTGGCACCGCTCTTAAAGTTCACTATCGCGAGCCCGATGTCTTCGGTTTCAATGTCGTGATTCATAATTGCCATCTCACCGTAGACCGATTCAAAATCGCCCATGAACCAAGAGATAAGATCTAGCAGATGTGCTCCCTGATTCGCCAAAGATCCGCCCCCATCCATTTCCCACGTTCCGCGCCAGCCCCCGTTCCTTTCAAAATACTCGTCGGCTCTGAACCACTTGAAGCGGACCTCGCCCAGAATCGGCTTACCGAGCCACCCACGCCGAAGAGCTTCTGCAACGCGATAATTGGTGTCTACATAGCGGCTCTGATAATCGACAGCTAGCTTGACACCAGCCTCGTCACAAGCGGCGATGAGGCGATCGCAGGCTTCGGTCGAAACATCCATCGGCTTGGTAGTAATCACATGCTTCCCCGCCTGTGCTACGCGGATGCCGAGTGCTGCGTGGGTCCCGCTTGGCGTCATCACCATAACGCAGTCGATATCGTTCCGACCCAAGATATCATCCAGATTCGGTGTCCACTCGGTATCAAGTTCCTCAGCAATCTGTTTGGCAAGAGCTTCGTTCAAATCGACGACGCACTTCAGTTCAGCACCTTCTGTGTTTTTAATCATCCGAGCGCGGCTGCTGCCCACGCCTAAACCCACAACTGCGAAATTGACCATATTGTAAAATCCTTTTGCGTAAAGTCGTGCGTCAATACCTTGATTCGTTGCAAAACCTACCATCCGCCCTATCAAGATAGGGACAGACAAGCTTACAACGGCGGGTTAAGCGAATTATCGCCCTGAATCTTCATTACAAACCAATCACTTACCCAAATCAGTTGCCTTCTACCTTAAACTTCATCCTTTCCAGGATATTTTTCTTGGAAACATCTTTACCCGTATTAGTATCAGCGAGCCAGCTTTTAAAGGATAGTTCCCCACCAGCACTGGGGGAAAATTCGCCCCGCAAGAGGTAACTACCGCCAGCTTCTACATCAGCAGAAAAACCGGTTACGATTTGATGGGGCTGCGGTATTACATCATCAAAAGACCTGTATATAATCCGCACTGACATGTTATGCTGCCCTGAAGAAACCAAAATTTCCTTAATGGTAACCTCCTCGTCAACATCAATTTTCTCCTCCAAGGCTAACCTGCCATCTATCCGCAATGCTAACTGATCAAGCCGTCGAAGCCATCCACCAGCCGTATTGACTTGGATAGTCGCCAGTTCGGCTTTGGGCAGCGTAGGTGCTTTATACTCACCTTTCATTACAAAAGTATTTACAATCCTTCCACAACCAACTAACAACAGAGGTAAAAGGATGCTTATTAACAGAACAGAAACACTCAATTTGGAGTTCAATTCCCGACCAGTTATAGCGTGGTTTACATGGAGGTGTAAGTGCTTATTGAGTTTCATCTGTTTTCCTTTCTAGACACTTACCTGAAGGTTTCACAACATCATCGCTAGTTTTTAGGATTTGAATAGAAGTTACTACGGTATTTGCACACAAGCCTAATAAGGCTATGCCCTATTAAAGAGGCTACCCACACCAATTTTGAATTGCCCCAACTCAGACTATAACTCAGTTGCAGATCAATCAACTAAAGAAATGATAGCGGGAATCATCAAACACGCATTTTCATGGCATGTGAAAAGTGTATTGTAGCACCTTCCTCCATAGTTGGCAAGCGGAAAAATGTTCTTATCACAAAAGTGGTTCAAACCTCTTATAGAGTTGGAAGCCAGCCGTTGAAATTAGGAACAACCCGGCGAATAAGTTGACCGGATACTTTGAAATTACTGCAAATTTTCTGTATAGTCCAAATGGCACTTGGTTAAAAGTAATTGACGACAGACGTGCTTGCTCTGCACACCTCCTGAGGGTAGATAGATGATTTTTGATTGAAAGACACTTATGAGATATGCTATAATTTTTTGGTTTTGTATGCTAAATCTCAATCATATCCTACAATGTCCTTCAATAGAGTTATCGCGATTATCTAAAATGGGAGTGAAATACAATTGAAAAACAATAGATCTAGCTCAACGAAAAAAGACCCAGAAACCACGAGAGAGCCAACCGATTCGCTGGTTGTGGCAAACAATCGACAACAAACACTTCCCGCGCCGGCAAGTACAGATAAACCGGAACGCAGCTTATTCGGGAAACGGAAACTTAAGGGAGATCCCAAAGCAGAACAGATTAAACAGATTGTCCTCGACAATGTCAGCGCCTTCTCAGAGACTGACGCGCGGATGTTGCATGGAATTTTTGCGCTTTCGCAGACAACTGCAAGGGAAATTATGATTCCCTTATCGGAAATGGTGGCGGTTCATATTGCCACGCCCATTGAGCAGACAAAAGCGATGGTACAGCATTCTAACTATCAGTTTATTCCAATCTATGAAGAACGGATTGACCGGTTAACGGGAATCGTGAGTATCATGGACATTTTGTACGCTTCGCAGGGAACGAACGAACTCAATCCCCTCGTCAGACCTGCATACTATATCCCAGAAACAAAGCTGATAGGTGAATTACTTGAAGAATTGCGGCTTGCCACAGAACCTGTGACAATCATTATTGATGAACACGGTAGCTGTGTTGGATTTATAAGTTTGGACGATCTCCTTGAGCAGATTGTGGGTGAGATTCGCTATTCCCATAAACGGCAGCCGCTACATGTCGAAGCACTAGGGAACAATTCATGGACGCTCGATGCACGAACACCGATCGATATTGTTAATACAACACTAATTACAAATATTCCCAAAGATCGCTCCGATACGATCGGGGGATTTATACTCAAACTTATTGGTCGGTTGCCGGAACAGGGCGAAAAAGTAACCTATGACACCATCGAATATACCGTTGATGAGGTCTTTGATTACGGTATCACTGTTATCCACGCCAATAAGATCCCGTCACAGGTTCCTGAAAAAGCACCTAGTGGTTGGGATAGTGTCACACAGAAATTGGCAGGTTCGTCATAACGAATTCTTCACGCCATTTTGGAACGATTAAAATCACCACGCCTCATCTCGTTTTATGCTTCACGTATGACACCGTGAGGCGCATACCCTCAGAACGATCGATAGCACATCCCTCTCTGACACCCCATGCCTAAAGAGCACTGGCTGAAATTTGAATTAGCCCAGCTTGATCAAGTTGGGCTTTCGCGATCACTCCGTTCCGTCATGACAGCACCAACAGGGCGTACCCTACTTGATGGACGCGAAGTTATTCTGCTCGGATCAAACAACTACCTCGGTTTGAGTGTACATCCGGTCGTGGTTGAAGCTGCCGCTGCAGCTGTGCAGAAATACGGAACGGGTGCCAGTGCCTCGCGCCTGATGTCAGGCAACTGTCACCTTTACACCGAACTTGAGGCAAAGATTGCTGAAGCGAAGGGGACAGAAGCCGCCCTCGTTTTCGGATCTGGATATCTAGCGAATATTGGAACAATTCCTGTGTTGGCAGGTGAGGCAGATCTGATTCTCAGCGATGCTCTCAATCACGCAAGTATTATCGATGGGTGCCGCCTCAGTCAAGCAACAAAACAGATCTATCGGCATTGCGATGTCGAACATCTAGAGTCGCTGCTAGCACAATCAACGAAGTTCAGACATAAACTTATTGTGACCGATGGAGTCTTCAGCATGGATGGCGACATCGCACCACTCCCTGAAATCTGTAGGCTAGCAGAACATTACGATGCAACCGTAATGGTTGATGACGCACATAGCTTTGGCGTTTTAGGGGAAACCGGTGGCGGGGCAATTGAACATTTCGGATTGGAAAATCGCGGCGTTATTCAGATGGGAACGTTGAGCAAAGCGATCGGCGGATTGGGGGGGTATGTTGCCGGCAGTACAGCTCTGATTGATTTCCTAATAAATCGAGCGCGGGGGTTCATTTTCACAACAGGGCTCCCACCCGCCACGTTGGCAGGTGCTTCGGCAGCGATTGACGTAGTCCGCTCCAACCCTGAATTACGCCAACGTTTGTCATCCAACGTTCTTCTACTCAAAAATGCTTTGCTGGAAAGAGGGTTCCAGCTCCTACCGAGTCAGACCCAAATTCTGCCGTTGATCCTCGGTTCTGTGGATGTCGCGTCACGGTTCGCCGAAGCGCTGCTTTCACACGGCGTATATGCCCCCGCTATTCGACCGCCCACCGTGCCGGAAGGAACGAGCCGGTTGCGGATTTCTGTAATTGCATCTCACACACCTGAAAATTTAGAGACAGCGGTTAAGGGGTTTGAGGCCGCAAGAGCTGCCACCTCGTAGATAGAAACAGCCAACCTAGCGACACAGCAATGATGTCCTTTAGACCTCACGCAACAGTTTGATCTGGTCGAATGATGTAATCTCTGGATGACTGTGCCCCGCTGCAACTTTCGCATTGCCCGGACGTTTGCACAAGCCGGTTTGTAGCCCGGCGGCGCGGGCTGCCTCCAACTCATCAGGCACATCGCTTAAAAAAAGAATCTGTGCGGGCGGCAGACCAAAGCCTTTGGCGATTGCTTGGTAACTCGCTGCTTCCTTTTTTGGACCGGTGGTTGTGTCGTAATGACCTCGAAACAGGTGCAGAATATTCCCAACCGCGGTATGCCCGAAAAATAGTTTCTGCGCCGCAATACTCCCAGATGAAAAAATGCGGACATCGTACCCAGCGTCGTTCCAAGCCTGAATCGCAGGCAGAACATCATCGTAGAGGTGCGCCCGCATTTCGCCACTTTCAAAGCCAGCCTGCCAGATTAAGCCTTGAAGTGCTTTCAAACCTGTCGCTTTGGCATCGCCATCCATCAACCGAAGGACCTCCGCCCGGAGCAGTTGCTGCTGTTTGCCTACCTCAGTCTCGCTCCCACACCACACAACGAAAGATTCGTAACCGGCATCTTTGGCAATCAGATCGCACACCTCGTTTAACACCGTCGAATCCCAATTCGCAAACAGATATTGATCCAATTCGCGGCGGACGAAAGGGAACATCACATCGTAGACAAAGCTGACCGACGAAGTTGTGCCCTCGATATCGAGCAGGATTCCACGTCCGAAAAATTTCATCAAACTTTTACCACAAACTCAATGTCGCTGGCAGGAGACAGGTAGGCTGGTCCCATGCAGACAGGCGTGTAATTCTCATGGACGGGATTGTCAACGTAGTGCGGTGTCCAACCTGACATGTCCTCAAACAGGCGAATGCAGCGGATGGTGCGGTCATCGCACAGGTCGAACCAGTGCTGGGTCCCCGTTGGCACGCTGATCAGATCGCCGCTTTCCACTTGGATCGCAAATACCGGAGCGTTATCTGGATGAATGTGAAAGAGTCCGCTTCCCTTGATAGTGAAGCGAACTTCATCCTCGCTGTGCGTGTGTTCCTTGTTAAACTTTGCCAACATATCGTCTAAGCCGGGCGTCTCTGGCGTGACATTAATCACATCAGCTGTCACAAATCCCCCTTGTTCCTTGAGGCGTTCGATCTCTGGGGCATAAGCGTCCAGAATTTCTTCGTTTGTCGCCTCGGAACCAATGCGGCCCTCGACATCCCATTTTTCATACGAGATGCCAAACGGTTTCAGAAATTCACGAATCTCTTGATGATCGGTGATTTCTCGGTTTTCGTCTTGCACTCGAATGCGAGCCATAATATGCCTCCTTATTTGAATTGAGGGTTGCTTGTTGAAACCTACATCGCCCCGGCAAATGTCAGACGCCGAGCGACGCATTCAAAAAGAAACTCAAAAATTTCGATGTGCCGTTTTGCTTCGTCTAGATCGTGTCCCCATGTATACAGACCGTGCCGCCGAATTAAAAATCCGTGCTGAATAGGAGACTCGGAATCTTTCAAGCATTGGCGTACCTGTTCGGCTAGCGCGGGGATATCCTGTGTATTGTCAAAGACCGGCACCCACTCAGCGTGTTCATGGGTCGTTACGCCGGCAAGTCCCTTTAGCATTTCATAGCCTTCAATCCTGAAACCCCTATCATAAAAATAAAAATCTGAGAGCAGCGTGCCCCAGATGGAGTGTGTGTGCATCACTGACCCAACATCAGGTTGTTCAGCGATAGCAATATGTAACAGGGTCTCTGCAGATGCTTTTGGCTGATTCACAACGATGGGGAGACCAGCCCCATCCACACGCACAAAATCGCCTCGTGAAAGGCAGCCTTTATCTTTGCCGCTTGCGGTAATGAGCAACTCCAGCGGCTCACGACGAGTCACCACGCTGTAATTACTACTCGTGCCGAGCGACCAACCACGCGCGTGAAAATGATTACCGACCTCGCGTAGTGCGTCTATCTCTTTTTCAAAACCCGTAAGGGCGGTCTCGGATAGATCCAAGGATTTCCCCCTATGGTTTGCTATTAAAAGATGTGAAGCGATGTTTTGGGTATCTTCCGCTTTTTTGTTTGACAAAAAAACACAACCGGATAAAATATTGTAGCGCATTTCGCAACAGACATCAAGCGAAAGCAGCACCCGAAAAACATGGGCAGGCACGAAATCAAAGCATTTCTAATTACCAGATCTATCATACAACTATGAGTAGGAGATGATACAATGGAGTTAACGCAACAGGACATCCACCACTTTCAGGAGCAGGGGTATCTGGTTATTCCCGATTTTTTCTCTCGGCGTGAGGTAAAAGCGCTGCAGGCTGAACTTGACCGCCTGTTTCGAGACGGCTTGTTGCGGAACGTTGCAACCGATGGTGACGGAAAAACACACTCAACTACACAGTTCAATTTCCAGATCTGTCCGATTTATCACAAGAGTGATTTTTTCAGAGCAATGCCATTTGATCCTAAAATCATCAACGTGGTAACACAACTCATCGGGGACCGGATCATCGAGCATCTGGATCAGATTTTTCTGAAACCGGGCAATACCGGCTCGCCTACCAATTGGCATCAGGACAACGCCTATTTCAAGATTAGCGATCCGCTGCGCGGCACGGCAATGTGGACAGCTATCCACGACGCAACAGTCGCCAACGGAACCCTCCGCGTCATTCCCGGTTCTCATTGGGAACAATATGAACACTCCCGTGATCCTCACAGCGACCATCACATCCGATGTTACCCACCAGAAGAACGCGAAGAACGCGCTGTATCGCTTGAGTTGCCCGCAGGAGGCGTTGCATTTTTCTGCTACGGCACCGCCCATGCGACCGGTCACAACAATACCCCTAAACCACGTGCCGGCTTGGCTATTCATTTTCTGCATACTGATTATGCCCAACCGCAACTAGTCGAGGAAAATCGAACGACTCGCCCCTATCTGACAGGTATAGAAGCAACAGGTGGTTTCAAAGAGTATGGTGTTAAGATCGAAGGGACTTGGGAACAAGAAGTGGAACGCGTGCTCGCCGATGCTGCAACTGCCGCATAGTACCGGCTTTGGTTGTGAATGTCCACGACCAAATCTATTAGAATAGGGAGTTGTTCATGGCTCGGCTACAGTACCGTTGTCTTTCATGAAACTACCCAAGTGCTGCCCATAGCATTAACCCGGCAGTTTCGGTTGAAAATCCGGCGGCGTGTTATCCTGTACCTGTTGCCTCAATTGACGGATGAAGTCGGCTTCAAGTCTCCGGTTATGTTCAATCGTCCACTCCCTCGCCTTGACTCGGTTGTCCATATAAAAGCGCGAACCTACCAAGCAAATCCCAACCGCATCCACATAACGCTCGTCCAGTATCGAATCCACCAATAGGTAGCATACAGCTGCATGGACTGCGCCGGAGATCAATCCACTTTCTCGCTTGCCGGCGTAGATCTGCCCAGCACCCGGAAGAACGGTGGACATCCACTGCGCCAGTTGTGGAGATTTGAAGGGTAAAGGTGTATTTGCATAAGTGACATCAGCTAGCTGATCGGAGATTTGACTGAGTGGGGTATCCGGTTGAAGTTGTTGAACGGTGCGGAACTCTGTTATCGCTTTGAACCAAGCGCGTTCATGGATATAGCACCAGCCCCGCAGGTATCGTGCCTGCGCCGCTGTCTCTCCGTCTGAGTCTGCACTAACAATAGAAAAAAAGGTCGATCGGGCGGTCGAATAGTTTTTAGCATCAAAATGCGTCCTGCCGAGCATCAGTTGCGCTTGGAGGTTAAGTGGGGAATTGGGAAACTTTTGCGTAACCTCCTCAAATTTCTGTCGAGCCAACTTTCGGTTACCTTGATGGTAATAACTCAACCCGATCCGGTAGCGTGCCAGGTCTGCCTTCGGTATGTCCGGATGATAGAAAAGTAACCGCTTGTACTCAAGGATTGCGGAGCGATAAGCACCTTGGTCGAAAAAGTGCTCGGCGTAGAGAAGCTGACGCATATCGGATTGGGGTTGAACGATGGTGAGCAGGGAAATCAAAAAGTAGGAAATCATCAGCAAATTACCCCAAATTGACGTATTCCCACACCCTAAAGGATGGGGATTCTTACACGCTGTGTGAGCCGTGTTTAGATAGATGTGGGTGAAACCGCACACCTATCGGGGACGCCATAGCCCCAACTACGGGACTCAGTATGAATCCCGATACTTTATTCCAGAGGTTGATAGCACCAACGCCGTCTCGGTGATATTCAAAGCCACAATGGTTGCAGTGATAGTTACGGTTAGTGGGTTTCTTTCGGTTTCCACAACACGGGCAAGTCTGAGAGGTATATGCCTCCGATACATATTTTACCTTCAATCCTGCTAATTCGGCTTTGTAGTATATCATGAATTGGAGACGGGCAAACGCCCATTGGTGAATCTTCTGGTTAGACTTTTTTGAAAACTTGGCTCCATCTCGGATACCTGTCAGGTCTCCCATCACTATCGTATCTGCCTTCGCCTTGATGCAGTCAGATATGAATCGACTCGTGATTTTATGTTCAGCATCCTTGACTTGAGCGTTCAACTTCGCTAGTATCTTTGTCTTGACTCGCTTGAGACGATACCAGCGTTTAGATCGTTGCTTACACCTGTCCATTTTGGATTGGAAGTATGTCTTGACTTTGTTGATATACTGCTTGATAGCCCGTAACGCTCTCCCGTTGTAGATGATGGTGTATTCACCATCATGAGAGACTATCGGGTGAATCTCACCCATGTCAATCGCAACTGCTTTGCCGGTTTCACGCTTAGGGGGTGTATGCACCGTGTAGACCAATGAAAAGTAGTAGCTGCCTTGCTGGAAATACATCTCTACATAGACAGGTCTTGCATCGGACTTGAGAAGAATTGGCTTATTGCCTTTGCCATTGGATAACTTAACGATGCCATCTTTGAAGATAATTCCATTCTGAATCCACCGCACCTTGAAATACTTTGGCGTACGCTTAGGAGGTTTAGCATCTGAATTTGACTTTACAGCACGCAAGTAACTCTTGAGCGAATCAAAATAGGACTGGATTATCGCTTGCACCGTCTGTGAATGAAGATTGTATCCACGTAACCGCATGTACTTTTGGATAGCACCTTGAGATAGCCAAAACCCTTTTTTCTTTCGCACCTTACCAATCAGTGAAACAATCTTTGAATAGCAACGACCTGATTCATGAGCAAGCGCATCCAATTCAGGTGTCTTGTCAACTTTGACTTTCTTTGTTGTATACATTGGGATTGTTCTTTCGGTCTTTCATACCTTTTCTACGAGGTGTAGGGGACGCCAACGAGGGTGTTGGCGGTAGAAATCCCCTACCGAAAGACAAGGCAAGTATACCACATTTCATCATTAGAATCAAGGCTAAAGCCTTGAAAAACACTATGCTAAAGCATGGGTGTATCCCCACCTAAAGGAGGAGAACTTACCCCTAAAGTGATTTTTTGTTAAACAAAAGTAGTTGAGAAGCGAAAAGAATGGTTGGAAATATTGATCTTCCTTCCAATTAGGAGCCTGGAAGGAACTAAAAGCGAGTGGCGAAAAACACAAGTGTCCTATCAGTCGGAGGCACCTCCGAAGCACTGAACAGATCAGATTCAGAAATCCGCTTTCGGAGCCTGTCTCGGAGTTGATCCTCGTGTTGATGGTTAAAAGCCTTGGCGTGCTGCACGCTATTATAAATACTGCTGACATAAAAAAATAGTCCGATGATACCCACTGGAATTGCAACCTCGTAGCGTTTCTGATCGATGTAATGAGCCGTCCCTGCAGCGGTCGCACCGACAACTAACAGGGAATACATACCATCCGAATATCGCCCACTATAGATTTGTCCAAGCCCCGGAAGAAATGTTGAGAGCAAACCAGCGGTACTCGGAGATCGCCGCGGGAGCGATTCTGCTTGCCGAGCTATGCGTATCAGTTGATCACTCATTTCCGCAAAGGGGGTTTGTGAGTGTTTCGTCCGCACCTGCTGCCATTCTCGTGATGCAGCTGTCCAATCTTTTTCGTCCATATAAATTGTTGCAATAATAAACCGCGCTCGCGGTGCCAACTCGCTTTCTGGATAGTCCGATAAGAATTGACGTAACGATGTAATTGATGTGGCTTGATTGCCGCTCAAGAGCTGACATTCGGCGATATTAGATCGAGCGCGCTCAATAAATGGGCTTTGTGGGTAGTTTTGAATTAGGGATTGGTAGGCTTCTATTGCTGTGTCCAACCTTCCCATATTCTGATACGAGGCAGCGATATGGAGTTGAACAAAATCCGCTTGGGCTGTACCCGGGTAAAGGAACAGGTAACGTTGATATTCATGCACAGCATTTGGATAGTCCCCTTCCCGAAAGAGGGATTGTGCAAAGCCCAATAGATTATCAGCATTAAAGTTTTGTGAATGGACAGGGAAACATAGGCAGAAGAAGAGATAGAAGCAACAAAGAAGCAAAAAGGGGTATGCTAATTTCATACGATTATCAGGATAAAGGCTTACTAGGGGAGCGTTCCGGCTCAACTTGTGGGTCATAAGCGTGTACCTTCATTGATCCATCTGAACTGTCTCTTAACCTGACGAAGCCGCTTGGCGTAAGTCGTGGATCGCGCTCCGGAGATTATCCTGTCCGAAAATTGCGGTCCCAGCTACTAAAATTGTCGCCCCACAACGCCCAACCAACGCCGCAGTCTCTTGGTTGATTCCGCCATCAACCTCGATTGCAACATTCAGCTTTCGGGTTTGAATTAGCTGCGATAGCTGACCAATCTTATCAAGCGTATCCGTTTGGAACGATTGACCACCGAATCCGGGTTCAACACTCATTGGCAAAACCAAGTCAATATCACCGAGATACGGTTCAACTGCTGCTATAGGTGTTTTGGGTCGCAGGGCAATGCCAACCTTGACATCGCTGTTCTTAATCTGATCAATAATTGTTGGGAACTGTTCCTCCAGCTCAATGTGAACCGTGATAAGATCCGAACCCGCATCAACAAAGGCATCAATATACGCCTGTGGTTCAGTGATCATCAGATGAACATCAAAAGGGAGATCTGTATAGGATCGGATCGATTTGATAAACTGAGGTCCCATTGTTAAATTGGGAACAAAGTGCCCATCCATCACATCAAGGTGGATGAGATCGGCGCCCGCTTCAGCCACTCGGCAAACCTCCTCGCCAATTCGGCTGAAGTCTGATGCCAGCATGGAAGGGGCGATCATAATGTTTCGCTCTAACAATTGCTCACCTCATAGCACCTATTGAATTTTGAAGGTCGCGTTAAATTTTGCTTACCAATCAAACTTCCGTGTATCGACCAATCGGTTATCTTCATAAATACGCATCGTTGCTTTGCCCATAACACGTACCGGCGGCTTCTCGACAAGTGTGCCGGACTTATACCAACCATCAACAACCTTGATCAGCTTTTTACGTTCATCTTCCACGACGATTCGCACCCGCTTATGGGACGTCCCGGTTGCAGAAACCGTGTACTTTATTGGCAGATAGCCTCCCTTGTCCTCTTTCTTTCGCTGAGAGCCGCTGACATCAAAATTGATCACCTGCCCAACCTGAAGTAGTTCACCCACACTCGGTCGATGATTGATAATCACACCTTGATCAATTTCCGGGTGTGGTTTATACACCAACTCACCAATTTGGAGTCCGTGTGATTCTAGTAAGGGACGCGCCTCATCAATTGGCATAAGACTGAGGTCAGGCATTCGTAATAATTTTGGGCGGACACCCAAACTTAATAGCAAATGAACCTCGCCATCATACGGGTGCAGAGTCGTCGCCCGGGGAGTTTGTGCGATGATAGTATGCACCTCTGGATACCGATCGGTGTAGACCGCTGCAACTCTTCCCCGTCGCAATCCAACGTCTGTGAGTAACATCTCGGCATCGCTCAATAACCTTCCCGTAACATCAGGTATCGCAACCTGTTCACTACCCGAACTCAAAGTCAGTCGAATGGGCTTGTTCAATTTAATCTTGAAATTCGCTGGTGGCTCTTGTTCGATAACTTGCCCTTCTGGAAAGTCAGGGTTCGGCTTTTTTTCTTGTACAGGATCGACTGCCAATCCTGAACTCGTGATGAGCAACACCGCTTGTTCGTAACTTTGTCCTACTAAGTTAGGCACAGCAACTTCTGGGGTGCGGACTTGATGTGGGATGATCCCAAAGAGGAAAACCAGTCCGACAACACCGAGCACTCCGAGACAAAGCAGTAAAACTTTAATAACAGCAAATAATATGGCATTTCGACGCATGTTCAACCTATTAACCTATTGGCGTTTCCTTACGAAAAAACTGATCGCCTGTTTTTAACCGATACCCATTTATAAAGGCACTAGCGTCCATTTCCTTCCTGTTTGCGGGTTGGACACGATCTAATCGTAAGTGTCTGCCTCCCAATTCGTAGCGGTCATTTTGCGTTTCGACTCTATTCGGGCTGTCCTTCCCGGTACAGACAATGAGTTCTTTGTTAGACGTAACCTCAAGTGTGCCGCTAGGAAGTTCTGCGGAATTCAGATGGTCGACAACAGCACAGGCAGTTATTTTTAAGCGGAGGTCATCATCTGTAGGATGCTCGCCCGCTTTTACCCATGTATATGCGCCGGGCCACATCGAAACGCCACGCACCAGATTACGAATCTGATTTGCCGGCTGCTTCCAATCAATTACACCAATCTCCTTGGTGAGTCGAGGCGCGTGGGTTGCTTGGGAATGATCTTGGGGGTGATGTGGTGGCGGACCAGCCGAGATACGTCCTAACGCTTGAATTAACAGGGAAGGTGCTAAATTTGCCAATCGGCCTGAAAGGGTAGCCGCATCATCCAAAATATCGATGGGCAAACTGCTTTGCAGAATAATATCCCCCGTATCTTCTCCTTCATCGAGCAGCATAATTGTGACCCCCGTTTCCGTTTCGCCGTTAATGAGTGCCCATTGAATTGGGGCAGCACCCCGATACTTTGGGAGACACGAAGGATGCACATTAATACAGCCATAAGGCGGCAGTTCTAGCACCGATTTCGGAAGAATCTGACCGAAAGCAACGACAACGATAGCATCGGGTTGAAGTTCTCTAAGCACACGAACAGATTCACGGTGCCGAACTCGCTCCGGCTGATAAATCGGGAGATTGTGCGTCGCGGCGACAACCTTGATGGGGGGTGGAGTAAGCCGTTTTCCCCTACCGCTTGGACGGTCTGGCTGTGTTACAACCCCAACGAGTTCAAACCCCTCCGCAATCAATTTTTCTAAACTCGGAACCGCAAACTCACTTGTTCCCATGAAGAGAATCTTCATTTTCATCACCGTTTTTTTCAACTGATTCCGGTCGAGGTTCAAGCAGTTCTTGATCTTCGAGACGCAGCAGATCGGTAAACAGAATCCCGTTCAAGTGGTCAATTTCATGTTGCAAAACCCTTGCCATCAGATTGCTAGCGTCAAACTCAATTTTATCCCCATTCGGCAGCAATCCTTCTACTTTCACAATCGCTGCCCGCCGAACCATTCCCCGGACCCCCGGCAAACTTAGGCAGCCTTCTTCGCCCAGTTCTTCACCGACGGTCATTGTAATAACGGGGTTAATCAACGCAATCCGCGGATATTCCGGGTGGTGCTCTTCGATGTCAATGACGACGATTCTTTTGGACACACCGACTTGTGGTGCTGCCAGACCAATCCCTTGTGCCTCGTACATCGTCTCAAACATATTTTCGATAAATGGATGTAGATCCGCATTGATCTCTTGGACAGGAGCAGCCTTTTGCCGTAAGACAAGCGCATCGTCGGTTTGGATTTCTAAAACAGCCATAATATGAAACGTGTAAAAAAGCGAATCAATAAGTCAAAAATAATTTGAGCGTTAGCCCATCAAAATCGAATGCGAACGAGCGGTACAACAACCCCTTGCGGCTCATCGGGGCTCCAGTCGTTCTGTCCGACCCGTTGGATTGGGATTCGTCGTGGAGGAGTTATCTGTTGCGGCGAAGTAGGAATTAGTTCTTCTGAAGGATTTTTGTCATGCGTATGCAGCCAATCCCAGAAACCGATAAGAAGAGCGAGCGACACCGCAGATGCCCCGATAATTTTGAAATCTGTCGTGGAGAGCTCCGGTGCGAACTCGTTTTGTCGAATCATTTGGATACCCCGTACACCTACATAGCTATGAATCGCTGTAAACGGTAGAGCAATGATCGTAATAATTTCAAAGCGACGTAGTGTGCTTTCATGGTAACCTTCCTCTTCCTGCTGACGGGCGGACGATGCCCCTTCTTCCGGACTTTCCTGAAGTTGGGCAAGCGCATTAGTCACAACCATCACAGTTATCATCAGAATGATAAGTAACCTAATTTTCGATCTGTTTCGTCTCATCGTAGTCTCCTCGATGCTGAAATAGGTAAATCATCAACATCCCGGCACCGATACAAACAGCGACATCGGCAACGTTGAAAGTGGGCCACCAGAAACCGGGCAGTCGAAATTGAATAAAATCTGTGACTTCTCCCAAGCGAACACGGTCAATAAAGTTACCAAGTGCACCCCCAAGCAGAAAACTGAGCGCAATTTTCATCCACAAACTCTCGCGGAATTGTCTGTAGTAGTAGCCAATGAAGCCAATCGCAACAATTGAGATGATAACTAGCAGTACACTTTGCCCCGGCATCAGCCCAAACGCAGCACCGTCATTTGTGTCATGGCGTAGGTTGAGTATCCCCGGAATGATCACATGTTGACCGTGACGCGGAATATGTTGTTGAATCAGCCACTTAGTAAATTGATCCAGCAATAACACGGGCAACGTAACACCAAATATAGGTACAACCAATTTTAGTATGTTTCTCTGCATTGGGAATATCCTTTCCTTTAGCGGCCCCTTTAATGCACTTCTGCATCAGCACAGCAAGGAAAATTAGCAGGGGAAGTCCAATTTTTCAAAAAGATGCTCGACAATTCAGACTCATCTTCGCTTTGGGTGTCATCCGAAGGCGAATCAGTATCCACCCATATTCGGATTGAAGCGTAGATCTGTTCGGAAAAAAAAGGAATGATTGGTGCAAACCGCTGTACTAAGACATATAAAATCCCTAGTAGCATTGTTTGGCAAGATCTTTTTTCCAGAACGGTTTCCGACGCATTGAACCAATTATCGACGAACTGTTGAAGATCTGATTGGCAGAAGTTTCTCAAAAGACACCACGCTTGATAATAGTCGCGTTGCTGGTAGGCGAGATCTATAGATTGCAGCACACTAGCAGTGGTGGATAACTCCTGTGTATCCGGCATCATCAGTTCTAGCTGGGTTTCATCTGGATCAAGGGTAAAACCTTCAAGATGACCTAATATCGTGGCACAGAGTTCTTGAATGGCACTGTATTCTTGCTGACACTGCTGGAGATGCGCCTCGATTGACGACGGGTCCAAATTGGGTTGGATGCAGCACAAACGCAGCACATCCTTTGGATATTCCTCCAGCCAGCTTGGGTTGACATCAACCGATTGGACATTTGAACGATCTCCTGTCAAATCCACATTCAACGGCTCCGCACCGGAGATCGCAACTGAAGTCAAAACGAACTGAGCGAACCACTTATGAAATTGATTCGGGTAAAAGAAGTAGACATTAACTGAATTAATTTCATTTCCCTTGGTCCCAAGATTGTTAATTGCGTTGAGAAGAACTGCAAAGCGTCCATCAAGGGTAGTGAATTCTTTCCGAAACTCCTTTCCATCACAGCTAGGACATACGGTGTTTGGAGGCAACAGATCTTCAGCATTCAACTTAAACCAACTATCAGCACCGCGACGACTCACCAGAGTACGGATGGATTTGACAATTCGGGCATCAGAAAGTTCCCGTCCACATTTTTGGCATTGAAAAAGAGGAATCGGAGTTCCCCAGCCTCTGTGACGTGAAACTGTTGGAGGCGGTAGCTCTTGAATCGTTTGTTGTATCCAATCTTTATCTTTAGGATCATAGTATGCCAAATGTTCATCTGAACAAAGTACCCGTTCCCTCAATTGATTGCTGTCTAAGGCAAAAATCCATTGCTGAACGGAACGAAACAGGACTGGCATATCACACCGCGAACAGTGAGGCTGATGCATCTCCTTAGATTCTGCTGATATTAGGTAACCCCGTTTTTCCAATTCAAAGGCAATGAATTTTCCTGCATCGGAAACTTCAAGACCACAAAACTGCTCGGAATCCTCCGTCAAACGTCCGGCATCATCAATAACCGATGTGATTGGAAGCTGTAGGGTTTGAGCAATCTGATAATCGTCAGGGCGGTGCCCCGGGGTGAGTGGCCTAACCCCGGTCGTTGGTTGATACATTGTCCCATCGTCCCACGCATCGCGTTGCTCAGAAATATCTGGAATAATAATTACCTGAAGATCTTTGCCCAGAAATGGATGGGCGCAAAAGCAATCCGTCAGTACATCAACTGGACAGGTTTGCAATCGATTTATATTTGCCTGCTGATCCGGTGGAAAGCAAACTGAGAGATCATCCTCAGTGAGGATAAGGATTTCGCCATCTAGCTCAACAATCCAATATTCGCTACTTTCCTGTACCCCAATCGCAACGCTCCCAGCAAGATACCATAGATCTTGAAGCCACGCTAACAGGTAAACGTCCTCGCCAAACTCTTCTAAACCGGTGCTAACAGGAAATTTGACGTACCCAGAATGCGCCGGGGAGGGATGATTTTTCATCTCATCCACATCTAATACAGTATTACATTTCGGACACCATGCTCCCAATTTTCGATCTTTACGCAAATACCCCAACTCCTGCAACGCGCTGAAAGCATTGATAATTTTCGCTTCATCGCGTGAATCCAGAGTTTTGCCCTTCTTCCAATCTCCAAAAATCCCAATCGCTTGCAGTTGGTTTTGTTGTTGGTCAACCTCACGTTGGAACTCACGGCGACACTGCCGGCGAAATCGAATAGCATCAAAGGTACTATCCTTATACTCCCGATTCAACGCCTTTGTTTCAACAGCAGGAGTATAATAATCCCAATGCGGTACATACTCAACACCCAGTCCTTGTATCATGTTAGATTTAAGAAAAATGTCTTGGCAGATCTTACCTTTAAGCATATCCAACTTCAAATGATGGGTAGCCGTAGGCATTTCGCGAAGAATGTAGGGTGTCGATTCCGCCCGTTGGATTAGTTGAGCGTAAATATCAATCTCATCCCATGATTTCAGGATTTTTTCTTCAGTCAGCATTTTCAAGCACCGTTAGGGAGACCTAATGATTACAAGAAGTCAGAAGTTCTGAACAGATGGACGTTTACAAGGTTGACCGCAACAGCCTTTGCAGTATTTGCAAAAAAAGTATTAAGATAAGCGGTGAGATGTCAATTCCCAAGCCCCCTGTCATGGGACGAAGAACGCGCCGAATCGGGTCTAGCGCTGGATCAACAAATCGGTTCGTCATCCAATAAAGTTGTCTTACTGTCATGTTACCAGAAAAGTTCACAACCCAAGATAATATCACATTGGCAAAAACAATGATTGAGTAAATCCCAACCACTTCAATCATGAGAGGTATCAACACTTCCATAGTCGAGGACCCTTCCAATCTCACTCAATTTGCAAGCTCTTCGGAGCGTTTTGTAGCGGCACTCACAGCATCAGCAATAACCGACCGCAGGCGTCCACTCTCCAACGCATATAATCCTGCTGCTGTTGTTCCCCCCGGTGTCGTCACCCGGTTTTTCAGGACTGCCGGATGTTCATCCGTCTCCTCAAGCATCCTACACGCTCCGAGCACGGTTTGTAGGGCAAGTTGATATGCGTCGGGACGGGTTAAGCCGACCTGCACCCCTGCATCGGCGAAGGCTTCAATGAAGAGGAACACAAACGCGGGACCGCTGCCGCTTAAACCGGTAACGGCGTTCAGGTGTCTCTCCTCCATAATCAGCGATTTGCCTGCAGCGTTGAAAATTGCTTGGGTTACGGCAAGGTGTTCAGACGTGGCAGTGCTTCCCGCTGCGATTGCGGAGATTGCTTCCCCCACAGATGCGGCGATGTTTGGCATCACACGGACAATTGGCGGCGGCGGAGAGGTAAAATAAGATTCTAATTGGGTTGTCGAGACACCCGCTGCAATGGAGATAATCCACTGGGCTGGAGGCCGGAGGATCGCAGCAATTTCTGGGAAAACATCTGGTACGTTATTCGGCTTGGCTGCATACAACAGACAGTCCACATTCTCTACTAATTGCGGGATGTTTTCCGCACTATTGACCCCTAACTCCTCACACAATTGGTCAACGAGGGGACGATAGACATCTGTTACCCAAACCTGTTCAGGCGGTAGTAAATCACGTACAACGCCTCTGACAATCGCACCTCCCATATTGCCAACAGCAATGAAACCGACTCGAAGTTTTGTATCCAAAGGGCTATGCTCCTGTCCTGATCTAATCGGGACGTTTTATTCTCGTTCTCCAAAGATTGCTGTACCAACCCTGATGAGATTCGCACCCTCCTCAATGGCAACCTCAAAATCATTGGTCATTCCCATTGACAGGGTGTCCATCTCAACGTTCGGAAATTGCTGGGTGATAATTTTCTCACGAAGCTGCCGCAGCGATGCAAACATCGGACGCACCGCTTCAGGATCTGGCAGAAAGGCCCCGATTGTCATCAATCCTTTGATCCGGACATGGGTGTAAGGGTGTGCACTTTCAATGAAGTCTAGCGTCTGATCCGGTTCCAGACCGTATTTGCTGGGTTCAGCGGAGGTGTTGACCTGAATCAGTATCTCTGTCGTACGGTTCGACTCAGCAGATCGCCGATCAATTTCAGCAAGAAGACGAGGGCTATCTACGGAGTGGATGAGATCGAAAATCTGTAAGGCTTGTTTTACCTTATTCCTTTGCAGATGACCGACCAGATGCCACTTCACAGGATGGTCAATCTGCGGATGCTTACTTTGTCCCTCCTGGACGCGATTCTCACCAATATGCGTAATCCCCGCCTCAATTGCCTCTACAATTAGACTGACAGGCTTGGTTTTAGAAACAGCAACGAGCTCTATGGAATCTGGGTCGCGTCCAACGCGTGTGGCAGCTGCAGCTATCCGATCTTGAATCCGCGAAAGATTGTCGTGAATAGAAGCCATTGTCTACCTCCCGTAAGAGAGAATTAACAGGAATGTGCAAAACCGCTAAATAATAGCATATTTCAAGAAGCGATTGCAAGATCAATTCCTGACCTTCCAGAGAGTTGCAGGGTCGTAGGGCTCTCCGCGCTTGGGTAGAAACTGGCGCAGATGTCGCCCACCTAGTGCGAATCCAGCAAGTCCCGGCATCCCCCGATCCTCATTCTCAACACAAAGGACATAATCATATCCGGACTCAAGCAGTGCACCGATGATTGTTCCCCAGTTCAACTGTCCGCGTCCGGGAACGCGATATTGCCACCACCAGTTTCCGATAATTCCTTGACGGAAGCGCATTTGTGGACTGACTTCACAGTCCTTCACATCGGCATAGTACCACTTGCCGGAAAACATGCGGATAGCGTCCTCTGCCGGCAAAATCCCCATCCAGAGCCAGTGGGAGGGATCGCAAGATAACCCTAGGTTGTCGGAAGGAATTGCGTCAAGGATGCGTTCCCACATCTCCGGATTACAGGCAATGTTGCCCATTCGGACAGCACAATCAAGCGCGATCGTCACACCCTTCTCTTCAGCAAAGCGGATGACCGGTGTCCACATCTCCTTGAATCTGCCCACCAGTTCAACCGATCTATCGCCCGGATTTCCGGGGTTCGAGGAAAATTGCCCGTAAAAATGCCAACTGACAGGGCTGCCTGCGTATGTCACGAGGACTGGGGCGCCGAGAAGACTTGTCGCTTCAATCGCGCGCTTGAGATTTTCACGGGCAGCTTCACGCGTTTCGGAATCGTCGTCCAGCAAGTTGTTATGGGCACTTATTGCAGCGAGATAGATATCGTACGATTGCAAGGTTTCGTTGATCTCATCACCGCCTGTTCGCAGGATATGATCAGAATCAAAGGCCCCACTAGCGTTAGGACGAATTGCATCGAAACCGTTTGCTTTTGCCCATTTGGCACACTCTTCGAGGCTCCATGCCCCTCCACCTGCACCTGTACTAAAGCTGATGTCCATAACTTTGTCTCTTTCTATCTATGAAGATTTCAGATTGGAATGACTGATCATGCCTTCACTCGATTGGCAACCGAACCAACCAAGCGTGGAATGCTACAATACCATATCCACAACAGATAACGTCATGAGCACCAAACTCACCACGCCATTCAGTGTGAAGAAGGCGAGATTTACCCGTGAAAGATCATTCGGCTTAACGATAGCGTGTTCATAAATCAAAATAACAATAACAATTCCAACACCAACCAGATAGACGACACCAAGGTCCGTCAACAGTGTAACACCAATCAGAACTGCAACCATCACCACATGCAGCACCGATGAAATCCATAATGCGGGTCTGATCCCGAATTTCGCAGGAATTGAGTATAATCGATGCTTGCGATCGAAATCGAAATCTTGACAAGCGTAGATGATGTCAAATCCCGCTGTCCAAAGCAGCACCGCCAATCCGAGCAGCATGGGTGTCCAATCAAATTGACCTTTGATGGCGATCCACGCGCCGATCGGTGCAATTGAGAGGGAGGTGCCCAGCCAAAGGTGGGAGAAGGAGGTAAAGCGTTTGGTGTAGGAATATCCCATAATCACCACAAGCGCAACAGGTGAAAGTGCAAAAGCAAGTGGATTGAGGTTATATGCAGCGAATACAAGCAGTGCGGCGGAAACAAGTGTAAACCCCCATACCGCTCCCTTTGCGATCAACCCGGCGGGAATAGCTCGCATTGACGTACGTGGGTTCGCTTTGTCAATTTCAGCATCGGCGAGTCGATTAAACGCCATAGCACAACTCCGTGCCCCGACCATGGCAACGAGTATCCAGATAAACTTATCTAACGCCGGGAATCCGTCCGAGGCGATGAATGCGCTCATGATTGCAAAAGGCAGCATGAAGATTGTGTGCTCAAATTTGATCATGTCTAGAATAATTTTAATTTTTCGGAAAATCGTGGCTCACCCCCCTTTTAACAACACAGTGATAGTGTGGTTAGTATAGTGTACCATATTTTCGATTGTCAATCCATTTTTCGTCTATGGATCACGGCATAGTGAAGACAACCCCCAACGCCTCGTTCGGGGTTTGGATGAGTTTCTCACACGCGTCGGAAGCCTGATCGATGGGCACAATATCGGTAATCAGCGGTTTCACCCTTAGCTTGCCTTCAGACATGAACTGAAGCACCAATTCTAGATTTCGCTGCGTGGGCCAATGGACGAAAACCGGTGGATAGTCTGCACCATGTTCATAAGCCTCATCATGATAGCCGGGACCTGTCCGGGCTGCGCTGATTACGTCCACATTTCCAACACCAGCGGCAAAGCGGTGCGTAATATTTGCACCACCGACGATCACGATGCGTCCCATCTTATGCGTGTCCGGTGCTGTCTTGAGCATACTGCGAATTTGGCGAAATGCCTCCGTGCCATCGCCGCCGAATGCGATAATCCCACAGTCCATCCCGTATCCTTTTGTGAATTCTTCTGCAATCGGCACAGGGTCTGTATCGCCTAACTGGATTGGCAGATCCACACCAGCCTCCTGTGCAATCTGCACACGCCGGGGAAAATGATCCAGCCCCATGACATACGCACCAGCAATCTGTGCAATTTGACAGGACAACTGTCCCACCAAACCCAGCCCCGCCACGACGACATTTTCACCAATTGTGATTCGGCCTCGCTGCACGGCATGTAAGGCTGTAGCCGCAAGGTGATTGGACGCGGCCTCCGCATCACTCACATTTTCGGGAATCTTGGCACAAAGATTGTGTGGTATACAGGCGTGCGTCGCGTGCAGTGCGTATCCACCGCCCATCCCCGACACCCGGTCGCCGATCGAGAACTCATCACAATCCCCCTTTTTACCAATGATGACACCGGCATTGGTATAACCAAAGGGACGCTTGGTTGGATTCGGTTCTGGGTTCGCGCGTCTGTCCTTGACCCCACCGAGTCCAGAGCCCGGGCTTACCATAGAAGCGCGGACCTCCACCAGTAATTGTCCCGACTCAAGTTCAGGGGTGGGCTGCTCCTCCGTCCAGATTTTGCCATTGCTATCCATAACAACAACTTTTCTTGTTTGGCTCATGATGTTCTCCTTATGAGTAGGTCGCTCATGACCGCAGGTTTAGCGGTTAAACACAATCCAACAGATCTGACCTTTACCTATCATGTTTCATATCACCTTCCAAAACAGCCATCCAGCTGCTCGCTTTATCTAGCGTCTCCTGATACTCTGCCTCGGGTTCGGAATCCGCAACAATGCCGCCGCCAACGTGAAAGTAGGCACGCCCCTCCTTGAGGATACAGGTCCGAATGGCGATATTAAGATCCATCGTCCCGTCGAACCCAAAGTAGCCGATTGCTCCTGTATACACGCTGCGATCCGTCGGCTCCAGTTCATCAATCAGTTCCATCGCCCGAATTTTTGGTGCTCCGGTGATCGAGCCGCCGGGGAAGCACGATTTTAGGAGATCAATTCGGTCAGCGTCCCTCCGTAGCGTCCCTCTGACAGTCGCGACGAGATGGTGTATGTTGGAATAGCTTTCGAGCGCGACGCGCTCCGGCACATGGATGGAGGCAATTTCGCAGACGCGCCCGAGGTCATTCCGCTCAAGATCCACAATCATCAACAGTTCGGCGAGATCTTTTTCACTATGCAGCAGCTCTGCTGCTAGTTTGCGATCTAACGCCGGTGTCAAGCCGCGTGGACGGGTCCCTTTGATTGGACGGGTCTCAACGGTTCGATTGCTAGGCGAAAAATGGAGAAACCGTTCAGGAGAGGCACTCAGAACCTGAAAATCACCACAGTGGAGGTACGCGCCATAAGGGACAGGGCTTAATTGACGCAAGCGAGCGTATAGCCCTGGTGGGGGTAAATCGGTTGAAGTTGATAGACGTTGTGATAGATTAACTTGGTAAACGTCGCCCGATGCGATGTACGCCTTTGCGCGTTGTACAGTGGAGATATAGTCGGATTTAGAGAAATTAGATTTAATAGGATATTTTGTGAAATGTGGAAAATCGCACCTGAGCGATTCACAGCGACGTTGCGAGTAACGAGTTCCAGATTGGAGGATTGAGCGGAGGTTTTCGACCTGCTGTTTATGTCGATTGGCGAAACCATCGTTGACATTGGATTGGCATAAATAGACCTGATTCGACAGATGATCAAATGCAACAACGGCATCGTAGAACGCAAAGTAGCAATCGAACAATTTGAGGTCATTGTGTGTTGTAGAGGGTAGTTCTTCGATGAAGCAGCGGAGTGGATACCCCAAATATCCAACTCCACCGATAAACGGTAGGTCGGCGGACGGTGTTTGTGATTGAAACCGATTCAAAATGTCCCGGAGCGCGTCAAACGGATCGCCTGATCGCTGTTCAATCCGGTCCCCCCAATCAAGTTGGAGATTTGTCCCTTTGCTGCGGAAAATCAGGAACGGCTGCGAACCGATGAACGAATAGCGTCCAAGTTCCGCGTAGCGGAATCCTCCCTTTGCGGGCCCTGGGGCCTCCATGCCGCTATCAAGGAAAAAACTGTGCGGTTCATCAGCTAACAACTGAAAGAGATCAAAAGCCGTCAGCTGAGTATGAATCTCTTCAAGAGTAGGTACAATGCGGGTCGTGGTTCAAACTACCTTTCTTGGCAATATAGGAGAGGGAGTATCTATAACCGATTTTCAAACAGAGATAATGTATCTTCATTGATCATCGTCTCAACCCGATTTTGTGCATATTCGCAATACTCCGGGTTAATATCATAGCCGATGAAGTACCGTCCAAGTTGTTTGCAGGCAACGGCTGTAGAACCAGAACCGATGAAGGGATCTAACACGACATCGCTAGGGCGTGTGAGAAGATGCAAAAATTCCTCAACAATTTTTACGGGATAAATTGCTGGATGCTTGATTCCTTTAATTGACTCAACGGAGTGTTCGAGCACATCTCGCTTGAGTTTATTGCCCCGTAATCGAATAAGTGTGAAACCATTTTTTTCGATCTGAATCTTACGTCCGCCATCCTGTCCCCCAAATGCCTCTGCATGGATGCCACGAATTTTCATCCGTAATCCGGCGATTTCACCACGGCGAACTTCTTGGATTGCTTTCTCCAAGGCAAGGCGGGCGTTATGTTTTTCGTCCTCAGACAAATCTGATTGATTAATCAACTCAAAATACTTCTGCCCCACATTTGCCCCTTGGGACTGCAATTTGGAGGGAACGTTCTCATTTGACATGAACGCATCGGGATTATAAAAGTAATCCGCTGTCTTGACGAAATGAAAGAACGGCTCGGTGCTGCTGACCAATCGCCGTGTAAATTGGCGTGGCGTTGGATTTTTCTTCACCCATGTTACATCATTAACCAGTTTTACCAATCCTGTTTCCGTTGCCCTAATCGCGAAGCGGTACGGCACAAGGAGTAGGCTGCTATCTTCGTACTTATCCCCCAAATTAAACACAAGGCTTCCATCATCTTTTACAACACGCACACACTCACGGAACAGGGATAACAGATTCCCAAGATATTCCTCCAAACGCGCCTCGTTGCCCATACCTCCACCATAGTCGCGTTGTTGGAAATAGGGAGGTGAGGTAATAACGAGTTGAACAGAGCGATCTGGGAGTTGTCGAATCAACTCCAGATTATCGCCGCACAAAATCTGATCGAGTGGGAGGTCATTGGTATCGTTTCTGTATTGCAAAATTCTTCCTTTTATCGCAACTGAGTAGAGGCTACCTTTAGCTCATGTCTAAAGTCCAAACAGTTTGGATATTCTGTCATTTGAGTGCGGACGAACTCAATAATTTCACTAGCATACTGAATTGCTTTCTCACTTTGCAGCGGACCGTAGTGCTCAAAAGGTGCACCTGCCGAATGGAGATTTGGATAGCGGGTTGGAATATAGAAGTTATCCAAAACGCGCCCCTTTTCAATCAATAGCCCCGGCACATCAACGGTTTCCGGTAACCCCGCAAATAGTTGGGAGATGACACAACCCCGCGCCTTCTGTCCTTCATGGAGGTGTAAAGCCTTGATTGCTTTTTCTGCTGCCTGTTGTGCAGCAAAGCACGCCCACTCATGTCGCCCAGCATGACGGGAATCTTCCGCCTGTTCAAAATCTCTGTCAGCTTGCCTCGACCAGTCTAGCGCACGATTTGGCATGATTCTGATCCTTTACGGCTGTCATTTGTAAAATGAAAGCATTGTGTCACCATACCGTTCTTGGCGACTTAAAACCAGTTCATCTAGTGTCAAAGCCCCAGGCCAATCAGGCTCCTGAACCTTCCCATGTTCAATAACGAGCACCCCGGCTGCAGAGAGCAGATCGCCCTCCGCAATCTGTTTCACACAGGATTCGTGAATTTTAGAGGCGTATGGCGGATCGAAATAAATCAGGTCAAACTTTGCTTTACGTTTGCCAAGCCGGGCAAGCGCTTTCCGCGCGTCAAGGTGAATGAGCCTGACGTGCGGCTGCTTACGGTCAAATCCGCACATTTCAAGATTAGACTCAATAGTGCGGACAGAGTGATAATTGCTATCAACAAAAGTGGCAGATCTCGCACCTTGGCTCAATGCTTCCAGACCGATGCTACCAGTTCCTGCACAGAGGTCCAGAAAATCGGCGTCGATGACCTGCTCACCAAAGATACGAAATAACGACTCTTTAACGCGGTCGGCAGTGGGACGAACCTCTGAACCTTTACGTGTTTTTAAGCGCCTGCCTTTGAATTTTCCAGCAACGATTCTCATTCTGCAATCCTGTTGACGCTTTGAATCTGGGTATGTAGTGAAATACAGGCAGATTATACAATAGCGACCTTTGCGCGTCAACTCAAAACCGAAGCGTAAAACGTGAAACGTGAAGCGTGAAAATATCCCGAATAAGATCGGGGGGTAAGCATCTGAAAATCCTGATTGAATTTAAGGATTGAATTGTAATCATTCTGGTTTATAATATCGGGTAAATAGATTCACACTTCCGCAAGATTCATTCTGTAAAAGGAGAAATCAATGACAAAAAAAATATCGCGTGAGACGCTTGATATGCTTTTAATCCCTAGCACCGCGACCTTAACTTCGGTGCTGCGGCAACATGGCATCACCTGGACGTTTATGCACGGTGTCACACCGCTACGCCCCAATATGAAAATGGCAGGTCCCGCATTCACCCTCCGATACATACCGATGCGTGAAGATCTGGATCCGGGCACAGTTGATAACCTGAAAGATGTCCAACGTGTCGGGATTGAGCAGATTGGTGAGGGAGAAGTCTTGGTTATTGATGCACGAGGAGATACCCGTGCAGGAACGATGGGGTCAATCCTTGCGACGCGCCTCCATTGCCGCGGCGCAGCAGGCATTGTGACCGATGGTGCTTACCGTGATAGTCCAGTCATCGCGGAACTTGGTATTGCGGCTTACGCTGCAGCGATGAATGCCCACACCAACAAAACTATACACCATCCGAGCGAGATTCAGGTGCCGATTGCCTGCGGCGATGTGGCGGTGTATCCGGGCGACATCATTGTGGGCGATGAAGAGGGGGTGGTCGTGGTGCCGGCACACTTGGCGGAGCAGGTGGCACAAACCGCTGCTGAAATGGAGGAGAAGGAGATATTTATCACGGAAAAGATACAGTCGGGGGCAAGCATCGTCGGTGTCTATCCGCCGGATGAAAAAACGTTGGCTGAGTATGAAGAGTGGCAAAGGAGGAGGGGCAATCGGAATTAAAGCAGACCTTTGGCTTGGAAAAATCCCTTTAACTGTTCCATCTCTGCATCGTTCAGCGTGTGATAGGGTTTCCTACGCCAACGCCCGGCAATCCCGAATAGCTCCAGCGTTCCATGGATACCGGCGTCTCCGCCTCCTGTCAAACCACCGACAAAGTCGAAATAGGGAAAATCGTAATTCTGTATAATCTCTTTCACATGCTGCCAATCCTGCGTCTGGATTGCCCGCCAGTATTCCTGAGTGATGTCGGGTCTAAAGTGAATGAAGGTGGAGAAATACCCGTCGCAGCCGTAAGGCAGCACGTCCAGATGGTTCTGCTTCTGTCCGCCGGAAATCACGCCCCAATGGCCATGCAATAGCAATCCCATCCGTCTAGCAAACGCGCCAACGATGTCATCCTTGATGGCAACAACCCCCTCTACCTCATCTCGCAAGACCTCTAACGTCTTTAGACCGAGATCCTGTGCATTCGCAAACACATTGGTAACAACCATCACCGGGATATGGTCTGCCACAGCGGCGTAGTGTTCGACAAAGGTTTCCACCGTGCAAGATCCCGCCCAGTTGGGGGGCAGAACCATCAATAGATCTGCGTTGACGCTTGCAGCGTATTTGGCAAATTCGACCTCTTTGTCGGTCCACCACTGTCTATCTGCTGCGATGACCATAGCGCGCCCCGCCACATGTTCTGCGGTCACTTTGGTGATATGAGCGACTTCCTCATCGGTCAACACCGAATAGAGACTATCCCCGTAAGTCAAGATGATGCTCCCGCTTCCGGCGTCAATCACATGGTCAATCATATGCCGCAGCCCATTTTCGTCGATTTCCCCATCCTGTAGAAAGGGGGTATGGACGGAGGCAACGGGACCTGTAAGTGCTTCTCGAACTCTTGAACGGTCTATCATAACAACTTACACCATCTCCTTTGTACTACGCGGCAAACTATAGTAGATTTCAGAATTAATGAGACACTGCCAATCGGCGAGGTTAGGAAAACGAAACTACCGTTCTACCGTTTGGTAGGCGCTGTTTCTAACTGCGCCTATGCGGTGCGGGGAAACCGCACCTACCGGGAGACGAAAGTGTCCATTTATTTTTAGAATCCACCATAAATTCTTGTAGGTACGGCTCCCACCTTACCAATCAACAACCGTTCCATCGTCGGGGTGAAGCGGGGATTGTGGGCGGAAGATAGCACCGATTTTGTCCGCCATCGCTTCATCATCGAGCTCAATACCAAGCCCCGGTTTGTCGGGAATCGGCAAATACCCATCGACTGGCACAAACGGTTCTTTGAGGTAGCCCTCACCAAGCGTCACATGTTCCTGAGACACGAAGTTTGGCATCATGGCATCGAGTTGCAGGCAGGTCGCCAACGCGATCGGGCCGAGCGGACAGTGAGGCGCGACACCGGCATAGTGCATCTCTGCCATCCCCGCAATGAGGCGCGTCTCAAAAATGCCGCCAACATGGCAAGGATCTGGATTTAGGATCTTCGCTGCGCCGCGCTCCAAAAGTTCACGAAACGCCCAACGTGTGAAAACGCGCTCGCCCGCTGCGATGGGGATGCTTGTCGATTGAGCAATTCGCGCCATCTCATCGTAGTTTTCGCACTGACACGGATCCTCGATCCACGCAGGGTGTAACGGCTCTAAGGCTTTGATGATTGGCATTGCGGCAGCGGGAAGGAATGCGCCGTGTAGATCAATAGCGATGTCAATGGAGGGCCCAACGGCATCACGGACTTCTCCCACCCAAGCAACCGCTTGATCGATAAATTCCTTTGTGGCGTGAACTTTGGGATATTGTCCCGGCAAACCGATTTTGAATCCTTTGAATCCTCGTGCGACATCTTCCTTCATCTGCTCAATGGAGCCGCCCCCTTTGTACAGACGAATACGGTCTCGTGCGCGTCCACCCAACAGCTGCCATACCGGCAGCCCGACGCTCTTACCAAGAATATCCCAAAGTGCTGCCTCAACCCCACTGATAGCACTCATCATAATTGCGCCGCCATGATAACACGGTTGTCGATACATGGCTTCCCAGTGGTGGATAATTCGTCGCGGATCTTGACCGATGAGGTAATCTTCCAGTTCCCTGACCGCCTCGGCGGAGGTTGTGGCGCGTCCCTCTAGATACGGCTCACCCAAGCCGACAATTCCCTCGTCTGTATGTACCCGCAGAAACAGCCAGCGGGGTGCAATCAGGAACGTTTCGAGTTTGGTAATTTTCATCCTTTAATGTACTCCCAAGGCTAGAGCCTTTAATTTTTCTTGACGTTGATTCCATTACAGGCTATCATTCGATAATCCTCTGAATAAGATAAGCACGAATCTGTTGAGGACGGTGGAAATGACATAGAGAATTCTCTTTTTGCCCGGAGGCGTGAAGTGGAGTGGATTGGTCAAAGATACCTTTAGCAAATACCTATAGGCGAGAACGGTTGACTTAATACCTCATTGAGCTGCCTGTTGGGGTTGACTAAACTCAAAATCAACCTGCACATCTTGATTGGTGGTGACCACAACTTCTTGAACCGGTAGGGCCCCCAATTCTTCATGCCACGCCTTAATACGATAACTTCCCCCTGGCACATTTTCTAATCGAAACTGGCCTTCTGCATCCGTGAGTGCATAGTAGGGGTGCTCGGTCACAACAATCCAAGCCTTCATCCAACTATGCACATCGCAAACCACTTCGATAGTGTCGGGTTCGGGAAACGTCAGGGGCAGCCGTCTCCTTTTCGTCTTGGTCTGCATGATGTTGATTTCTTTGTTGTGCTTTCCAATGGTATGGAAGTTGTGCAATATAGGATCGCTATTTAGGACTTCAAATTCCACGCCGGCGGGAACTAGCAGCACATGTGGGATAAAAACACACTTCTGCTGGTCAATTTGAATCGGCTTGTCACCAATTTCCATCGGCAACCCCTTGGGGATTCTCAACAACGACACGACTACATTCTGAATGCCTCCTTTTTCAGAGACAAGAAGACTTTCAGATTGATACGTATGCCCACACGTCTTTTTGTTTAAGGTGACACGCAGCTCTTTGGGCGGAGGGGGTTCACCTTTGAATAGCGCCCGTCCACTGATGGTTCCCACCTGTCCGGATTTAAGGGCGTTTTGGAATGCTTCCAGAGTCCTCGGTCCCCGTTTTGGTTTCGTAGACTGAGCGGTTTGGTTTGACTGTTGGGGGGAATTGGTCTGTGCTTGGATCTGTGAAGGATTACCGCCCACCAAACAGATGAAAATACACAATAAAAATAATTGTAATGAAATAAACCAGCGGCAAATAATCATTAATCTTCCTTCCTGTTTGCCAAGAGTTATGTCAACATCTCATCGGGTCGAGAGAATCGTTGGCATTATATCAACCCGTCCCATCCGCGTCAAGCAAATTGCGGATTGCCATCTTTGCTGAACGGTTCAGCGAAAGGAAATACCATGAAAAGGGCATGGATCGGCTTCAGTTTTTTATTAATTATATCTGCTTGTTCGGACAGGAACACGCCCGAAGGTGTTGCAGAGGATTTTGTCTATAACTATTACCAGCACGCAAATCAAGGGATGGCATTACGCTTGAGCGATGGGCTCGCTAAGGTGAAGCTGGAAACCGAAATCGAATTTTTACGGGAGGTCCGAAGCGGCAGTGACCAATCTCAGGTAAAGCCAAATATTGAGTATAAGCAGGTGGGGAAAAAAATTGAGGATGACAATCGTGTATTCTTCAGATACCAATTGACCATCAAAGGCACAAGTTTTTCAAACACGATTCGTAACACTGTGATCTTCACCGAATTGATTGATGGCCAGTGGAAAGTCACCAATTTTGATGAATACGCGGAATAACGGCAAACGCCATTTGCTCAATAATGGTAGTTATCGGTCAACCTGTTTGAGCCACCCCCACGTTGTGAGTATCTTACCTGCGAAAGAAACCGAAAAAGGGGGGGCATACCAGGCAGGATCAATGTCATCATGGCGAGTATTGGTGAGGTTTTGCATATTCTTCCCATCGGTGTCCATCACGTAGATTTCATAGTTCCCATCCCTCTCAGACATGAAGGCAATGCGTTTGCCATCCGGAGACCACGAGGGTTTCCTATCAGGAAAAAGATTATTGGTCAGTCTGCGCGGATCACCTCCACCGGCGCCCATCACGTAGATTTCCCTGTTCCCATCCCTCTCAGACATGAAGGCAATGCGTTTGCTATCCGGAGACCACGAGGGTGAAAAGTCATTACGAGGATTATTGGTAAGTCTTCGTAGATCGCCTCCATCGGCATCCATCATGTAGATTTCTGAGTTTCCATCCCTATTAGACGAAAAGGCAATCTGTTTGCCATCCGGAGACCATGAGGGTTCCCAGTCAATCTCGGGATCATTAGTGAGTTTTCGCTGATTACCTCCATCGACATCGATCACGTGGATGTTCAAGAATTTTCCAGCCCTAGTGGCAGCAAAGACAAGGCGTTTGCCATCCGGAGACCATGAGGGCCACGAAGCACCACGCGGATTATTAGTGAGTTTTCGCTGATTACCTCCATCGGCGTCCATCATGTAGATTTGACTGTTCTTATCCTCCTTTCTATTGGACACAAAGGCAATACGGGCACCGTCCGGAGACCATGAAGGATTCCAATCATCAAAGTCATTTCTAGTAAGTCTTCGCTGATTCCCCCCATCGGCATCCATCACGTAGATTTCCTGGTTCCTATTCCTATCAGACACAAAGGCAATCTGCGCTTGTGCGCCAATGTCCACCATTAGCGATGTCAGCACCAAGACTACAATACTAGCTAAAAGGAAATGTGCGCGATTATATCTCCGGTACATCTACTATGTCTCCTCTGTTCTCAAATCAGTTGTTTATCCTTTGGCGTTGATGGCGGCCATCTTGTGTAGGAAACCCCTTTCCAATTAAAGGAGCAACTCAGATTATTATCGCATGAAGGTTTCGAGTTTTCCTTGGCGTTTATGCCCAATCCTCTCTCAGCAAACACTGTTTTCTCAATAATGCCAGTTATCGGTCAACCTGTTTGAGCCACCCCCACATCATGAATTGTTTACCTGCGGGAGCAACTGCAAAAGCCGGGTCAAACCATGCAGGATCAGTATCATCCTGAAGATTATTAGTAAGTTTTTGTTGATTGCCCCCATCGACATCCATCACGTAGATTTCAAAGTCCCTATCCCTATCAGACGTAAACGCAATACGGTCACCGTCAGGAGACCATGACGGATGCCAGTCGCTACCAGGATCGTTGGTGAGTCTTTGTGGGTTACCCCCATCGGCAGCCATTATGTAGATTTCAAAGTCCCCATCCATTTCAGACGCAAAGGCAATACGGTCACCGTCAGGAGACCATGACGGATGCCAGTCGCTACGGGGATTATTGGTAAGTCTTTGTGGGTTACCCCCATCGGCAGCCATTATGTAGATCTCGAAGTTCCCATCCCTCTCAGATGCAAAAACAATGCGCTGACCGTCGGGAGACCATGACGGATGCCATTCCCTACGGATAGTATTGGTGAGTCTTTGTTGATTCTTCCCATTCGTATCTATCACGTAGATTTCAAAGTTCCCATCTCTATCAGACGCAAAGGCAATACGGTCACCGTCAGGAGACCATGACGGATGCCAGTCACTACGGCGATCAATGGTGAGTCTTCGCGGATTAGCCCCATCGGCATCCATCACGTAGATTTCACTGTTCCTATCCCGTTTGGAACTAAAGACAATGCCCTTACCGCCCGGAGCCCATGAGGGATCCCATTCATCAGCGGGATTGTTAGTGAGCCTTCGCAAATTCTTCCCATCAACGTTCATCACGTAGACTTCAACGTTCCCATCTCTCTCAGACACGAAGGCAATGCGTGCCTGTGCGTCGACACCTACCAGCATCGGCGTTAGCATCAACACTACAGCACTCGCTAAAATCAAACGTGCTAGATTGTATTTTCGTCGCATCTGTTCTACCTTCTCTGTTCTCAAATCGGTTGTTTATCCTCTGGGTTGTGGAGGGCAGCCGGTGTTGAAAACCCGTTTTCAACTAAAGAGGTAACTCGGATTACTATCGCATGAAGCTTTCGCCCCTTCCCTGACGTTTAACCCCCGTTCCCACATCTCAGTAAACACGGTTTTCTCAATAACGGCAGCTATGGGTCGTCCTGCTTAAGCCATCCCCACATCGTGAGTATCTTACTCGCAGGAGCAACTGCAAGGGCAGGGTCAAACCACGCAGGATCAATGTCATTACGGGGCATATTGGTGAGTCTTTGCGGATTACCTCCATCGACATCCATCACATAGATTTCACGGTTCCCATCCCTATTAGACACGAAGGCAATACGTTGACCGTCCGGGGACCATGAGGGATGCGAGTCCCTGCGGGGATTATTGGTAAGATTTCGCTGATTACTCCCATCGACATCCATCACGTAGATTTCCCGGTTTTTCCCCTCTCTAGCAAAGGCGATGTGTTTACCGTCCGGTGACCATGAGGGTTCGTTGTCATGACGGGGATTATTGGTAAGGTTCCGCTGGTTATTCCCATCGGCATCCATCACGTAGATTTCTTGATTCCCATCCCTACTAGAAGTAAAAGCAATGTGTTTACCGTCCAGTGACCATGAGGGATTCCAATCATCAAAGTCATTGTGAGTGAGTCTTCGCGGATTCCCCCCATTGGCACCCATCACGTAGATTTCCCGGTTCATTCCACCCCTCATAGAAACAAAGGCAATGCGCTTACCGTCCGGTGACCATGAGGGTAAAAAGTCAAACGCGCGCTCGTTGGTAAGGTTTCGCTGATTACTCCCATCGGCATCCATCACGTAGATTTCCAAGTCCCCAGCCCTACGAGAGGTAAAGGCAATGCGTTTGCCGTTCGGTGACCATGAGGGATCCCAGTTATGAAAGTCATTGTTAGTGAGGTTTCGTGGATTTCCGCCATCGGCATCCATCACGTAGATTTGCCGGGTGCCATCCCGCTCAGACACAAAAGCAATCTGTGCCGGCGGGGCAGCGCATACCATCAGCGGTGTCAGCACCAAGGCTATAACGACAGCCAAGATCAAATGTACAAGATTGTATCTTCGGTGCATCTGCCCTTCCTCCTCTGTTTTCAAATTATTTTTTCTTTGGAATGGATAGAGGTCAGTTAATGTTGGCAACCCCCTTACAATTAAAGGGCTAATTCGGTCTACTAGCAGTGTTGGGCTTGGGTAGTCTACGCTTCTACCCAATGCCGGTATAACGGTTTCACATTATCAGGTAGTGACTCGTAGACATCTGATCGTATGAGGGGAGAATCGTAATTTTTTCCGTCCGTCTCGATCACCATTCGGGTGTGTTCCGGATTGCCAGACTGTGTAGGATTCAGATTCAGCCACCATGGCGCATAGCGGACAATAATCGCAACGCGTGGTTTATCGCTACGATTTGGTGGCACCGCATGCCAGAGCCGGCTGTCGTAAAGTAGTACGCTACCTGCGGGCCCCGAAACCTGTGTTTCTGTTGGATATGGAGCATCAGGATCGATTCCGGCTATCCCTGCTGCGGAAGGATTGTCGTCGGTTCTATGGCTTCCGGGAATGATAAAGGTTCCACCCGTTTCGGGACCAAATGGGGTTAGCATCCAAATCGTTGAGAGGTGCATGATTGTGTCCGGATACGGAGCGGGGATGTGCGTTGCATTGGTTTGATTGTAGGGCCAATCCGAATGCCAGTAGCCTCGCTCATTTCCCGGATAGTTAATCACACAATCTGTGCAGGAAATTCGCACATACGATCCGAACAACGCATCGGTGAGCACCATAATTCGTTCATCTGCCAAGTAAGGAGCAAAGGTTTGCGTTTCGTTAATGACCGCCCTCAGATTTGCAACCCCCTGAACGCCCACACGGTGCCCCCGTGCTCTTGTCTTTGCGAGTTCTGCTTCCGCCTTTTCGTGGTGTGCTGCTTGCGCTGCCACCACACTTTCTCGGACCTCATCAATTTTGTCCTCCGGAATGATTCCCTCAAGGACACAATAGCCGTTCATTTTCAACTGGTGTAGCTTTTCTTCTGTCGACATGTTTTCCTCCTGATGTATCATAACCCAAGTTGCCAAGTAACCCGTAGGTCGAGTTTCCATACTCAACATCTAATAATTGCACACCTATTGCCCTGAACGGGATTTGGGTTGTGGTGTTCGCTCCTGCTATACACGAAGGCTTTGAACGTTCAAATATGTAAGTCTTATAGAGGCACGGTCACCTCTCTGGTTTCGATTCCTAATGCTCTACATTTTGCTTTAACATCGTCAGGGATTTCTGGTGCTACAAGTATGCTGCGTACTTGTTCACACGGTAGTTTATACTTGTCCGCGGCAAGATGTTTATACTTCACGGCTTGCAAGACCTCGGATTCGCTTCCGGGGAGAATCTCCCTTTTCACCTCAACAGTAATAGGCTTTCCAGAACTATCTTTTAGCAAGATATCCACCCTATCGTTCGAGATGAAGATATACTCGGTCTGAACCAATTTCAGGTTTGCGCCAAGTTGAGAGGGATTATTTGCGAGGTATTCCTTCAACGCCTTATGCGTGTGCCCCTCTCCGCCCCCACCGCCATGACCGCCGCCACCCCCACCTCCGTAGGATATACCACCCTGATGTCCCCCACGCGAACCTGTGCCCGCTATCACAGGCTGCGGAGAATAGGAATAGTCTTCAGTTTTATCCTCTACTGAATTATCAACTATGCTTGTACTATCTTCATCAGAAGTATCTACTAGTTTTTCTTCATCTTCTTCGGAAGGTGCCTCTGGTGATGAGAAATCAGGTTGGAGCCCCTTCCGTTTCCAGCGAGAAAGTACTTTCTCTCGATCTTTTTTGCTTAATAAACCTTCTACGAATTGGCTCAACACTTCAATACCAAAATAATCCGCTAAGGCATCGCCGATAAGTTCGGGGTAGTCTTCTTTGCCTGCTTCTAATCCCAACCAGAGCGTTACCTCTTGATCGGTCATGTCCAAACAACTCGGACGTGGTTCCGGGTCAGAAACAAAAATTCCTTTCAATTTGTACGTCGTCTCTAGTTTTTGAGCCAAGCGAACCCACAATTGATCTAAGACTTGATCAGATTTCACTTCCTCGTACTTCTGACCAAACAGGCTCGGCGATTTGAGGAAGGCATGAATGTATGGACGTAGGTCTCGCACCTTATCAGACCAATTCTCATCTTTTTCTCGCTTGCCGCTAGTGTGAAATTGGACATCAGCCTGAGAACAAGCCTTTACACCCAGACATTCAATAGCAAGATCCGATAAATCATTAAATTCCCAAAATGGAATTTTGCCTTCAAAAAGAGAAGCGAGGTGATGATGATCATTCCAAACTAACTCATCTAGGTAGAAAAATCCCCATTTACGTCCCTTTTTGCCAAGCCAACATTTACCTTTGCGCGTTTGCTCCCACTCTTTCTTCCAATTTTCGTTCTCTAGCAAGCTGCCGCCATCTTGCAGCACATTCCATAAGCGACGATAGAGAATCTTAACGCGCTCACGGACTTCTGCATCGTTCGCTTGTGCTGTAGATGCAACCTCTCGGATACCACGAATATAGTCTAAGGGAGAAGCTCGTTCCGATACTCCCAAAGCGATGAAAAATGGTTTTAGCGTTTCTGCGTAATGTGCTTCAAGATAGCCACAATCATTGCCGAAAACCGCGCTCTCATCTGCCCAAAACACTCGATTCGTCTGCCACCAGCCCGCTTCTGGTTCAGGAGTGAAGATGAGAGATTCTTCCTCAAATTTTCCGTGTGGCCGTGCTTCCTGTCGAGCAAGGAATCGATAGAGTGGTTCAACGTCTTTCAAGTTTACCGTTGTGCCACTCAGGGCTTGAAGGTAGTTGAGAACATTTTTCGTATCCGCGTTCAGATGTACCCCCAATTTCTCAGCCAGCCATTGTGCAGGCTCATTACTGATATCGATGCCACGATGTAGATAAGCTACGCTATCCCCTAACACGCCACGGTTTTCGGGGGTTGGCGCGAAACACTCCGAAGGATAACGAAGCTTGCTTTGCTCGTCAGGAATCCAAGCATAGGAGCTCTGGAGGAGGAGATAGTAGTCAGCATCATAGGTTTTTTTTCCGGGATGGCGATAGAACCAACGATAGGTCGCTTGAAAGAGGGCATCTCGATTCCCTTGCTCTAGCGATACTGCTTTAGCCAGCAAACGCCAGAAGACCTGTGAAAATTTCGGTTCCTCAAATGCATCCAGCACACAGTGCACACCATCAAAATAATATTCCTCAATGGTTTCTTCTCTTGTGCTCTTTTCCCTTTTAATATTCCGGGCCTCAAGGTCTTCGTCGTAGGTGTCGGGGCAATGTTTGAGAAATCGCGGTACATCTGTAGCACCAATCTCTTTCAAAAACTTGAGCCAATCTCTCCGCTCAGAATCACTCTCTAGATACCTATCGTCTACGAACCAAACGTCTGCCCCAGACACAGAAACAGACACAGAAAAGTAGGTTTCCAAATCAGCATTCTCTGTGTAGGCTTGTGGCAGATAGGCCTTGCAAGGTGCGACAAAGTTATGGGTTTCTCGTTGAACACCGCTATAAGCCTGTATAATTGGAATGACGCTGATTTTTTTTTCAAATTGCTACGTTCTGTGCCCGAAACCTTGTCCCAAACCTTAAAAAGATAACGCAGATGTAGGCGGTTTTCCTCCACAGAAGGTTTAGAGTTGTCGGATTGAGTATATTGAGGGATAATCCATTCGCGGATCAGTGCTTCCGGGTTCAACGGCCTAACTCCCAAGTTTTTTAAGAAGGCTTCAATGTCGTTGCGCTCATCCCCTTCGAGTAGTGTTGACATAAGAATAGGCAACTCATTGAGGAAGGACTCGATTTCTGTACGCTCTTCCCTTGTCTCTGGTGGAAAGAATACTGACCGATCGCTCGCACAAACATGCTTTCCATTTTCAAGTCGAACCAAGGGGAGTTTTTTTATTCGCTCCAATTCTGTGCCCTGTGCCCTCAAATAGGCATACAGAGAAAGTAGCCATTCGTTAGATCTATCCACGAACCAGTCGCGAGATTGTGTTTCAAGCCAACGCAACACTTGGCTGACGTTTATTTCCTTTACACCAGCGTCGTGCATCACCTCAAAACATCGCGTATTTCGCTGTATGCCAGGATGTAGCCAGCTGCTATCTGGATGCAACCAACTGCTTTCAATCAATTTTAGCAGAGCTTCGTTGTGGGGATAGAATACGCTGTCCGCTTTTGCATATCCTCCGTCCTGAGTTGGAACGAATGGGCGATCCTTCATCACCGCTTTCAGGACTTCAGCGATGGGAGCGAACTCCGCCGGCACACCGTCATCTTCCAGAGGTAACACGTCAAAGAACATCGGTTCAAGCAATCCGCCCGCCTTCAGTTGTTCCAATACTTCAGGAAGGAAGTTGGCGGTTTCCTGCACCAACCATTTGTTCCACGGATTATCAGTTGGCATATTGTCACGAGCGGGCGTTGTCTGATACCGTCCCTGAATGAGAAATCGCAGATGTGTTTCTCTTTGGGTGGGAAGATAGGCAAACAACACACAACTGTCCATCGCTGTAATTCGACCATCAATTAGCTTGAATGCGATTTCAATAGGTTGTTGTTGCTTTACTGATCGTTGGATGCGGTCTTGTTCTTCATCGTCTTCTGCTTCTTGTAAGAGCGCATCGACTACCGCTTGTGGAGGCTGAATTTCCCTACGAAAAACCAAAAATGTTTCCGATGATTGATTGGCACCATTCACGGATGCAATCAACTCAACCTGAAGTGCATTCTGAATTGTATCATGGGATTGGCGGCGACAAGAATAATCTCCCACTTGCCCGTCACGTTCATCACACCATTGAATTGTTTCGAGATAACGTAAGAATAACAGGGATCGCTTTTCTAAATCGCAAAGCCGATCTTTTAAGCGTTCAACGTCTTCCTGGCGAAGATCGTCCCTGAAAGGCAGGCGAAAGACTGTTTTGCCCTTAGCTACGTGCTTTATAGCTTTCAGCGGTGCCTCATCAATGCCTTTAGGTTGTGTGAAAAGCTGGATACAAAAACGCTCATCACCGGAGTAAATTTCCGGGAGATTTGTGTCTTTATAATCTGTGTAGTTATAAACTGCTTTGAAACCAATGCCAAAAGTACCGATTTGTGTTAAATCTTTTTCACTCGAACCGATAGAACAGATACTGCGTACATCTTTTTCGCTAAATTGGCAACCATCATTCCAAACGAGCAAATCGTTTTTACTCAGTTGCAGATCCAGACACCGGCTTTTGTTATCGTCAGCATTTTGAATAAGCTCATAGACGAAATGGGTTTTGTCGCTGTAAAGCTGCTTGTAAAAACGAAGATGCCTTTCTCCTTCACCGTAGTATTTTCGATGTTCTTCAGCTATCTGTTCGTAGTCTGTCATTGATTGATTCCTTTACCAAAATCAACTTTGGCTTAGAAGGTGATGAAATATCCAAGACCTTCATTATATTTAGGACTTACGCCGTTGAATGATGAGGTTTTTAGCCCGATGCTTCATTGCCAATACGGGGCAAGATGCCCCGCCTACGATGGGTGTGGAGTCTGGACAGGGCCCTCAACGCCCGATGAATCGGGCAACTACAATCTGAAGTGCGTAACTTTTAGATTATATCACTTTAACAGAATGTTCGGGTGGAAAATCGTCAAGAATCCGCAGGAGAAATGGAAAATTAACTCCCAGAGATCATGCTTGGCGGAATCATTCAGGCTCTACGCTTGCCCTGTTGTATCTTGTAACCGATCGGAGCGCAGTTTCGCATCGTCGTCCATGCCGGAGATATCATTGTCATGCGAATCTCTGATTTTTGTTGATCGGAAAGTGAAAAACAGGTACAATGGCTCATGAAGGCTTTCCAATGTTATGCGTATCACAATATTGTGCAGATTAGATTGGAAGTTCTCATCGAATACAATCAAGTTAGAAAGGAAGTATCAGATGGCAGAAAAAAGTTTGAAACAACGTATACGCGATGGAGAGGTACTGATCGGGCGGGGAGCCCCTGTCGCATCGGATCCGGATGACCTCAGAGCGATTCTTGACGGGGCAGATTTCGATTTCATCAATACCGACAGTCAGCATTCTGCATTTAACGAAGAACGGCTGAAAACCTTTTGTGAGGTTGCAGACGAATTTGATATGCCCGTTCAATTTCGGATTAAGCATACCCGTAATGCCTACCTTATTGGCAACTACCTCGATTTGGGACCGACGGGCATTGAGGTGCCGCAGGTAGAGCTTGAGTCGACGGTTGATGAAGCCATTAATTTCTTTTACTATCCACAAACTGGCAAGCGCAGTTGGGGTGGACCTTCTCGGAAGGTTGGACCGGAACATAGCGGACGCCTTGAGTATGCACAATGGTGGGACGAAAACGGTGTTCTCTGGATGCAGATAGAATCGGTGGATGCGGTCACCAATGCGAGAAAACTAGCGAAGCCGGGTGTTGATTGTCTTTCTTTTGGACCAGCAGATCTGAGTTTCAGCTTAGAAAGCTATCCACACCACTCGCTCAAAACCCTTGATGACTGCGCGCAGCATGTGGCAGAGCAGCTGCAAGGCACTGGCGTTGCGGTCTGCCTCCGGGGTATTGACCCAAACGATCGCGATAGATACATCGATATGGGCATCACGATGTTCCTCTAGTCATCACGAGTCCATATTGTCCCTTATCCTTGCGAGGGTTTTACGCCTTCGCAAGGATCAAACTGTCAGTAGAATCACAAGTTGAAAATCCCGATTTATCGGGAAGGAGGAATTGGTTATATGGTAATGGCTAATACGTTTCGTGAAAAACTCAACCAAGGAAAACCAACCATCGGCACACACTACCTCTCGTGCGACCCAGATCTTCCAGAAATCATCGGAGATACCGGTCTGTTTGACTACGGCGAATTCTGTGCCGAGTATAGCACTTTTGATATGCAGCTACTCTACCACATGGCGCGTTCGGGCCAGTGCGGCAACTTACCGCTGATGACAAAGCTAGACCAGAAAAGCGAAAGTTTTTGGGCACAAGCCTCGATCGGCGCGGGTTTTAAGGCGGTGCTTTTTACGGATGTGCGGACCGTAGAGGATATTGACCGATGCCATCAAGCGATAAGACCGGACCTGCCCGATGTCGGTGGACACATGGGAGTCAAGATCCGTCGTTCAGCATTAGGTGGCTATAGTGCAGATGGCTATATTGAAGACCTGAATTCGATCGTGTTTTTGATTATGATTGAGAAAAACATAGCGGTTGAGAATATTGACGAGGTTCTGACTGTCGCAAAAGAAAAAGGGGTTGACATGACCCAATGGGGTCCCGCAGATTTTGGTTTTTCTAGAGGCGAACCAAGCCTTATGAGCACCCCGGAGATACAACCGTTTGAGGAGCTTGTTATCAAGAAGTCAATAGAATATGATGTTGCCCCACGGATCGAAATTAGCGCGCCTGAAGAAGCAAAACGTTATATTGATCTGGGGGTCCGCCACTTCTGTATGGGCTGGGATCGATTTATATACCAAAGTAGCCTAGTTCAGCTTGGTGAAGGGCTTCGCAAAATTGTAGATCCCCTCTAATAGTTCGTCCAATGATGGCGACTATGACAAGCACTAGCAAATACGGGAGGTGAATATGGAGTTAGCGGACATTAAAAAGGTAGGCGTTGTCGGGGGCGGGACCATGGGGTTCGGCATCGCCATAAACTTTGCGCTGGGCGGATACCCCACGGTTATCAGGGATCTCAGTGACCCACTTCTACAGCAGTCTATGAGAAACATCAAGTCTGCTATGGATCTCTTCGTCGAGGAGGAGCTGATAACCCAAGCCCAAGCCGATGACACAATCAGCCGAATCACAACTACCACCGATTTGGAGGACGTTGCAGCACAAAGTGATTTCATTACTGAAGTCATTGTCGAACGGTTAAAAGACAAGCAGGTTCTCTTTAATACACTGGATCAGCTGTGCCCGCCGCATACTATCATCGTTAGCAACACCTCCGGATTTGTGATGAGCGATATCGGCGCAGGTGTGAAGCGTCAGGACAAAATTGGATTAACGCACTACTTTGCGCCGCCGCACATTGTGCCCGGCGTTGAGGTGGCGAAGGGTCCCGGCACGACCGACGAAACATACAATATCATCTATGACTTGATGAAAAAAGTCAAGAAAGTGCCGATCCGCGTGCTTAAAGAGTTGCCGGGCTATCTGCTGAACCGGATACAGGGTGCCATGGGACGCGAGGCAAGTCGATTGTGGGCAGAGGGGGTGGCGACCGCCGAAGAGATTGAACTCGGAATCCAGTCCACCTTCGGTTTCCGTATGCCCCACGAAGGTCCGTTTCTCCACTATGACCTAGCGGGGATCTGGAAATGGCCCGCAGATATACGCACTAGGCGACGCAGAGGGTCCGAATCGCTTGACGACGCTGCTGAGAAGATTAACGAGCGTATGGCAGAAGGGAAGCCGTGGTTCGTTGACCCAAACAGGTTCGACGAGGCAGTCGAAAAACGAGATCGAGAGTACATACGCCGTCTGAAAAAGCTATACCGGTCAGAGGAAAAATAAGACATTAGGAGATACCTCATAATAAGGGTTTTGAAAAAAGGATTTAATAAAGATGATCGGATACAATGTGATTTTATTTGACCTAGACGGAACCCTTACCGATTCAAAAATTGGCATCACCAAGTCTGTTCAATATGCCTTATCGAAATTTAACATCCGAGAAGACAATCTTGATAACCTCGAATCCTTTATTGGTCCACCACTGTCCGAATCATTCCAGAAAAATTACGGCTTTGAAACGGGTCAAGCGCAAGACGCTGTTGATTTCTACCGTGAATATTTTTCTACGTCTGGAATGTATGAAAATGCAGTTTACCCCGGAATCCCCGATTTATTGGCAGATCTGAAAAGCAAGCGGAAGACGTTAATTGTTGCAACATCAAAACCGACCGTTTTTGCCAATCAGATCTTAAATGCCTTTAACCTCTATCAATATTTCACCACCGTTGTTGGAAGTCACCTTGACGGAACAAGGACCTCAAAAACCGAGATCATTGCACACGCACTATCAATGCTAGGAAAACCGAAAAATAACAGCACCGTGATGATAGGCGATCGGGAACATGATGTCATTGGTGCTCAAGGTAACGCGATTGACTCAATTGCGGTGACTTATGGATATGGATCGCTTTTGGAATTACAATGTGCGAACCCAACCCACTTGGCTCATGCTGTTGAGGATATCGGAGCATTGACCAGCTAGTGCAGGAGTGTATTACAATTGTTTTTAAGGTATTTTTTTATGATATGGGTTGTGCACCAAAAACAGCTTAGGGTAGAGAAGCAACAATTTCCCCGTATTCATCTTCCGTGAAGGCGCGAAGGGTCTCAATGCGAACGTTACCCTCCGCAGCGGTAGTCAGCGCGAACTTGGCTGCGGTTTCATCGTCTGGGGCATCAATGATAGTGACGAAATCGTACTGACCCATCACGATATAAAATGCCTTAAATTCCGCGCCAAGCACCTGAGCGTTTTTTTGGGCAGCTTTAGTGCGCGCAGGTCCTTCTCTAATATTCTGTATGCCTTGTTGCGTATAGCGTCCCAATGCGATGTAAGTAGCCATTGAATTTCCTCCTTTGATTGCTATTTATGCATCTTGTCCAAACACGATCGATTGTAGCAAAAGGCACAAAATATGACAATGGAAAATTGCAGAGAGGTTGAGATAGTTTCGCTATCTCGGAAGAAATGAGGTATGTTTATGAACAATGATGGAAATGGTGTACAAAATCTTGATGGCTCAATTGCAGTGGTAACTGGTGCGGCACAGGGGCTAGGTCTCGGCATCGTAGCGCAACTTGCCCGCGATGGTGCAACGACAATCATCGCTGACCTACAACTGGAGAAGGCTGAAACGGAAGCCGACAAACTCCGAACTGATGGTTTAAAGGTACATGCAGCTCACTTGGATATTACCGACAGTGCCGAGGTAACAGCGTTCTTTGAAAGGGTCGCTAGTGAACACGGACAGTTGGACATCTTGGTCAACAACGCCGGTGTGGGTCAGCAGGTCACCCCCATCGTGGAGTTAAGTGATGAGGAGTGGAATCGTGTGTTAAAGGCTACCTTGACCGGGGCATTCTACTGCTGCCGTGCTGCTGGTGGGATTATGGAGCGTCAGGAACAGGGATGCATCGTTAATGTTGCCTCGATCAACGGTCAAAATCCGGCGGCATTAGTCGCAGCATACAACGTAGCAAAGGCAGGCATAATCAGCTTGACCAAGACATTGGCGTTGGAGTTGGCAGCGTACGGTGTGCGAGTGAATGCCGTGAGTCCGGGTCCAGTTTACACCGAGTTTAACAGGAGAAACATGGCGCAACGCTGCGAAACCCTCAACATTACTGAAGATGAGATGATCGAGCGCGTCCGCAGCGCCATCCCGTTGGGACGGTGGGGCGAACCAACCGACATTGCACGGGGCGTTGCCTTTCTATGTAGCCCACAGGCATCTTGGATTACGGGTGAGGTGCTCAGAGTCAGCGGCGGTATGGAAGGTGTCTCAGCAACTCCACCAAAACGCCCGAAGAATTGAGTGTCAATGCCCTCATTTTGGGGGAGCAGATGTAAATGGAAGATTCACTAAGTAGGGAACAACGATCGTTGTTCCCTGCGGAATAAGGAGATCAATGAATGACTGAAGTCCAGAACGACGATCATATTTTTCATAGAACACTTAAACAGCAATGGCAACAGATCTCTCACGGCGAGGGCATCTATCTATTTGATACGGAAGGCAAACGATACCTCGATGCGTGTGCGGGGGTGCACGTAGTAAGCATCGGTCACGGTGTCAAAGAGATTGCCGATGTCATGGGCGAACAAGCGAGTCAAGTCTGCTTCACATACAGCCGTTTCCTCACGCAAGCGCAGATTGACCTCGCACAAAAAATAGATGACATGGCACCGGAGGGACTCTCAAAAGTGTTCTTTGTCTCCGGCGGTTCAGAGGCGACAGAGTCTGCCATGAAAATGGCGCGCAAGTATCATATCGAAACTGGTAACCCCAAAAAGTACAAGGTGATTTCGCGGTGGCAAAGCTGGCACGGCAATACAATCGGCGCGCTGTCAATGTCCGGACGTACCTCTTGGCGGGACGACTATGTTCCCTACCTGCTCGATTTTCCACACATTCCAGCCCCGTACTGCTATCGCTGTCCCTACGGACAGGAATATCCGGACTGCCATCTCACCTGTGCGGATGAACTTGAGCGCGTAATTCATCAAGAAGGCAGCGAGTATATCTCAGCGTTTATCGCCGAACCGATTCTCGGCACGTCGGCAGCGGGGGTGGCACCGCCACCCGACTATTATCCTACCATTCGGGAAATTTGTGATCGTCACAACATCCTGATGATTACAGACGAGGTGGTCACCGGATTCGGGCGCACTGGTGTCAATTTTGCCATTGAGCATTGGGATGTCGTTCCGGACATCATGACTACCGGGAAAGGGCTGAGCAGCGGTTATACGCCTATCGCTGCAACGATCGCCCACGAAAAAGTCTATGATGCCATCTATAAGAAATCGAGCAGCTTTACGCACGGACATACTTACGGCGGGAATCCGCTATCATGCGCCACCGCGCTCGCCGTGCAGAACTATATCGAGAAGCATGATCTCGTCACACAGTGTGCGCGGATGGGAGATCTGATGCTGGAAAAACTGAAGCCCCTTCAAGCGTCACCAATTGTTGGGAATATTCGTGGGAAAGGGTTGCTGACTGGCATCGAATTTGTTGCAGACAAAGAAAAAAGAACACCATTCGACGTTTCAAAAGGCGTGACCTCAGCCGTCGTAGATCTGGCTTTTGATAAAGGGGTTCTGATAATGCCCGGCGCACCCGGACTGATTGACGGCGTGGCTGGTGATCATATCGCTATCAGTCCTCCGTTCACAATCAACGAGTCACAAGTCCTCGAAACAGTTGATGTGCTGGAGGAAACGATTGATGAGGTCGCAACAGGGTTGGGTTATTGAAATTTCACAGGAAGATGTTCTTCTCTAATACTGATTATCCTTCGTGGTAATGGAACACCATCGAGCGGTGAAAAGTGCGTTCATCAACGCGTCCCGTGCGGCAGAGGTGTCAATCCGTCGCAACGCATTTGCTGCATAAAAACGATTGTACCGATTCTCGTCCTCCAACATCTCCACCAGCCCAGGTATGGCTTCGTCTGCGGGGTGTCCTAGCTTCGCCAGAGTGAGAGCGGCGTTACGGCGTACCCGGTAGTCTTCATCTCGGACCGCGTCAACCAGTAGCGGTGTTGCGTCTGCGCTGCAAGATCCAACGGTTCCTAACGCCTCAATCGCATTGCGGCGCACCCACCAGTGTTCATCATTTGCACGTTCTATCAATGCCGGTACTGCATCTTCCGTTGACTGTCCAATCTTTGTCAGAACATCCACAGCCATTGCGCGTACCCACCAATCTTCATCATCTAATGTCTCGACTAGTGCCGGAACGGCTTGTGAACCAATCGCAGATAACGCTTGCGCCGCATAACCGGCGGTCGGATTGGTGCCGTGCAAATTGTCAGGGGGTTTGGCGGTCGTTTCCTCAATCGATGCGAGGGTCTCCTTCCGCATAGCGTCAATTAACGCAGGTACGACAGATTCTCCCATCCTCCCCAGTGTATATGCGGCGTTCAGACGAACGGTTTCTGACTTATCCCCCAAAGCCTCCACCAAAGTTGACGCTGTATCTCCCAACGCATCTGGCTCGGAGGGCGAATGGTTTCCGCATAGCCAGTTCCAGACATCTACCGATGTGGCTCGACTTTCATCATTTGGGTCGCCTTCCCACTCACGACGTTTGTGATCCCATGAAGGCCCTTGAGGCGCCTGCATCCGCGCAAACTGAAACTTGAGCATGTATCGTTTCTTCGTGCTAAGATTCGGCGTTGCTCGGTGCCACGCATCGAAGTGAACGAGCGAAACGGTGCCGGCTTCGCCGCATAAGGGGGCCGCAGGCTCACTCGCTAGTTGCGGATCGGCATGGCTCACTTTTTTGTAAAATTGCTTGCCGGGCAGCAGCCCTGTTGGTCCCATGTCTTCGATCGTATCTTGAGGATAATAGAGCGCGAGCACCCACTGAAAGCGTGGGTGACGCATATTGTGATCAAAGACATAACAATCCTTATGCCAGTGCTGCCCTTTGCTGTCGGGAGGATTGAGATGGCAGTGCCGGTGTGGGTTCATGATGTAACCCTCCCCTAGCAGACTGGTCAAGGCACCCTTTAACGCCGGATGATCGAAGATCTTCTGGATTTGGGGGATGCGCGGCAGAATATTGTTTCCAGTATTGCCTTCACTTTCAAACATCGTCTCAATTTGTTGGTAGATGTCTTGGTGAAATTCGGGAGGGTAGTCGGCTCGGAGGGTGATATAGCCATCGGTGATAAATTGTTGTATTTGGGCATCATCAAGCAGATTTGTCATTTTCTTTCCTTTCGTGGGCTGTCTTCTGATAGTACCGAAACGTCCGGATCGTAACGGGCTGTATCCTTAATTGGGATAGATTAAGCAATCAGATATAATTATAACCGATGCAAGTGTTGAAAGCGAGGATTATTGATTGGCGCAATTTACAGTTGAAAGAAGATCCGATTTGTGGTATGCTTATGATTCGGTAGAATTTCAAAACTTTACAAGGTTAGGATAACCCGTCTGATTTAGGGAATTAGTGGTGGAGGAGCCATCACGTAACATGCGTCTTGAAATCGGCATCATTGCACTCGTTGAGGAGGTGTTAGGGGTTCCTGCTGAACGACGCGCCCAATTCGATTGGCTGATTAATAAACCATCCCCGGCACATTTCGGTGAATACTATCCGAGAATTGTAGATCTCTTTGAAAAGATGGGCGGTGATTGGGAGGGCTTATCCGCAAAAGCAGACGGACACTTAACTCCCGATGCCTATTTTCCTGCGCCCTACAATTTTATCTTTGAATTTGACGAATTACAACACTTCACCGTGTTTCGTCAGACAACTTTGGGTTTTTATTCGGAAGACTTAGCTCTGGGATTTGATCGCCATGCGTATCTCCAATTGTGCCTCAAACATCAAGAGATGGCGATTCAGAAGGGAACAGATCGTTTTCGACGAAAGACAGCAGATTTTCCGTTTATTAACGGCCGAGCTGCACAACGCGCCTTTTTCGATACATTCCGAGACTGGCTGCCACCGTTGCATGGACTGAAACCAACCTTGCGTTTAGCGGAATTTGAAGTGACCGACATTCTCAGCGGCGAATTGACCGGAGACACCGCTAAAGACTATATTCGCTCGTTAATTGAGCAGCGACTGACTCAAGCGGAGTAGGGAACGCCAATCTGCGTTCCACAGTGTATTACGAGTCATTTTTCAAAACTGCTCGACGGCAATCTCCTATAAAACTCCATAAGAAAAAGGAAGTAACATCCTAAATGAGCAAAAAATCGACCGGCTCCGTTTCTCTCTCAAACTATCCGCTTCTTCAACAGATCGGAAATACACCGCTGGTCAAAATAGACCTATTTGCCGATGAGTTGCCTGATGTAGAAATCTATGCAAAAGCAGAAATGTACAATCCGGGCGGCTCTATTAAAGATCGGCCTGTACTGCGTATGTTGACGGAAGCCATCCGATCCGGCGAGCTAACGCGCGACAAATTTGTTCTCGATTCGAGTTCTGGAAATGCTGCAATCGCTTATGCCATGATCGGTGCTGTTTTAGGCTACCAAGTTGAATTGGTCATTCCCAGCAACGCCAGTGAAGAACGAAAAAAGCGGATTCAAGCGCACGGTGCAAACATCATTTACACAGACGCAATCCTTGGCTACGATGAAGCCCTCCGCGAAGTCCATCGTCGCCATGAAACGACACCTGATAAGTATTACTTTGCCGACCAGTATCAGAACGATAACAACTGGCGGGCGCATTATGATACAACAGGGGTAGAAATTCTGAAACAAACAGCGGGACATGTCACCCACTTTGTCGCAGGAGTGGGCACAGGTGGAACAATTACCGGCGTTGGACGACGCATTAAAGAGCATAACCCGGATATTCAAGTTTGCGGTATTGTTCCTGATGAATTTCCGGGTATTGAGGGACTCAAGCCGATGGGGAGACCCGAAGACATCGTTCCGGAGATTCTCGACGAGAGTATCATTGACAAAAAGATCTCTGTTACCATCGATCACGCATATGACATGTGCAGCCGTCTGGCCAAGCAAGGCTGGTTTGTTGGTCAGTCCTCCGGGGGATACCTGCAAGGTGCCTATGAAGTCGCTAAAGAGATTAAAGAAGGGGTCATTGTCACTGTCTTCAACGACCTCGGGGAGCGATACTTCAGCACAAGGCTGTGGGATTAGAATGGAGATTTCCAGATGTCGCAAGACCACTTAGATACCTTAGCCTTTTCACATGAAATGTACGATCACGCCTCTCGTGCGATGTCGTTTCAGGCTTCGACTAGTGTGGAAGCCGAGGGCTGGCAACGCAGTTTGAGATCCAAGCTCGTTGAACTGCTCGGCGATTTTCCGGACGAGAGATGTGAATTGTTGCCCAGAGTCACGGAAACGAAGGAGTTTCCGACCTATACCCGTGAAACAGTGCTGTTCCAAAGCCGTCCCAATATGACCGTTTTCGGTTATTTGCTGCTGCCTAAAGATTTTGCAACGCCGGGGCCCACCATCCTTTGTCTGCATGGACATGGACGTGGTGTTGATGACATCGTTGGAATTCAGGAAGATGGCACAATGCGAACCGAATACGGCGAGTATCAAAACGATTTTGCCCTTCAGTGTGTAGATCGAGGGTATGCTGCGTTGGCAATAGAACAGTTTGGGTTCGGACATCGTCGCGATGAAGCAGCCTGTCAACGGGGAGCGGGCAATTCATCGTGTCTGCCTGCTTCCGGGGCAGCATTTCTGCTTGGGCAAACGATGATTGGCTGGCGGGTTTACGATGCGATGCGGTCCCTCGATTACCTTTCAACACGCCCTGAAATTGACATGAACCGGATCGGCGTGATGGGAATCTCCGGCGGTGGGACGACAACATTTTATTCAGCAGCAATAGATGAGCGGTTCAAGGTGGCTGTCGTCAGCGGTTATTTCAATACATTCCGTGACAGCATCTTGAGTATCAACCACTGTATCGACAACTATATCCCCGGAGTTCTCAAGTACGCGGAGATGTATGACATAGCTGGCTTAATTGCTCCGCGGGCGATGTTCGTCGAGTCCGGCACGGAAGATACCATCTTCCCAATTGATGCCACACGATTTGCGTTTGACCAAGCGCAAGAAATTTTCCGCGCCTTCGGTGCTGAGGATCAGTTAGGACTTGAGGTGTTTGAAGCTGCCCATAGCTTTCACGGGGTTGGGGCATTTCAATTCCTTGAACAGAAATTGTGATAGATAAGCTAATAACCAATGGTGATAGTTTGCAATTGTTGAGACATGCTCCGGTCAGAGACCGAGAGTGAAACATGATGTCCCGTTCCGAGGATCCCGATCTATCGGGACGTGAAACGTAGAGACAATTTGTTGATTAGTTCATTAATGAACTTTTGAACCAATGAACTCTTGAGCGGTGAGGAGGTTAGGTTGGAACGCACGCCCGTTATTGAGTTATTTTCAATTGGAACCGAGTTAATCCTTGGGCAGATCCAAGATACCAATGCCCACTGGATAGCACAGCAGATTCTTCAGTTAGGCGGTCAGCTGCGTCGCGTGACCATGCTTCGAGATGAGTTTGACGAAATGTCTGAAGCCATTGAGGATTCAATTCACCGGAAAACGGATCTGATCCTCACAACCGGGGGACTTGGACCAACTCCCGATGATATGACAGTGCAGATCGTCGCAAAAATCCTTGAGGTACAGCCTGTTGTACATGAGGAAACATTAACCTCTTTTATGGAGAGACGGGAGTTAACGAACCGTGACGACGTGACCGATGCGATGGTTAATATGGCGACCGTTCCCGAAACCGCCGAAGTTTTTCAAAATCCGGTCGGTTGGGCACCGTGTGTTCATGTTACGAAAGATTCGTCGTCTATTCTGTTGATGCCCGGCCCCCCACGGGAGATGAAATCCATTTTTGACACCTACATTGCGCCGCTGATTGCTGAACGCTATAGCGCGAAAACTGCAACATTGCGCGTTCATGTAAATATGTTTGAGGCGGAAGTTGCGCCGCTTTTGCAACAGGTAATGGGTGAACACCCAAACGTCTACTTAAAAGCCTATGTCGCCTTGCGACGCGATGACAATCAGTATATGCCTGTTGATCTGGTTTCGACCGGCAATGACGAAAGCAACGCCCAATCTCAACTCCAAGCAGCAGCGGAGTATCTTCGCGCACTTGTCATCGAAAAAGGCAAGATTTTCAGCCTTGAAGACCATTGACAACCCTCCGTCATGAATGACAGAGTTATAGATTGGAAGATTTTGATAACCCTTTAACCATATAGAGGAGATGTATACAAGTGAGAGGCAAAAGACCTACACAAGGAAGAAACACATCACCAAGTAGAAATAGACCTGCACAAGGCAGAGGACCGACGCACGGCAGAGGACCTACACAAGGCAGAGGACCTGCACAAGGCAGAGGACCTGCACAAGGTAGAGGACCTACACAAGGTAGAGGACCTGCACAAGGCAGAGGACCGACGCAAGGAGCAGGAAAAACCAGAAATAAAAAGAAAAACAAGCGTGAATTTCGTAAGGATAAGATTGAGGTTCGTGCAGAGCAAGAGACTCAGGAAACCAGAGATGGTGTCCAATCCCGAGTCCGAGCCAAGGAAGACAAAATCGAGGTCCAAGGGACAGTGATCGAAACCCTACCCAATGCCATGTTTCGGGTCGAATTGGATAACAAACATGAGATCCTGGCACACATCTCTGGCAGAATGCGGAAGAATTTCATCAGAATTCTGCCGGGAGATAAAGTCCTTGTCGAACTATCGCCTTACGATTTAACACGCGGGCGTGTCATTTATCGCGACCCGGGGCGGCGATCCCAAGGTTAGGTCCGTCGCTCAACAACATTCATACCTGATTACATTGAAGCGCAGCATACATACGCTGTCTGTCAATTATCCGGGGTGTACATTATTCGAGAAAAAGTAAGCTTCGGCGCAGAACCTACCCTTGATGCGGTTGGGATCCCTTAATCTATTCATCGCCATAATCCTAGCTTGTCCCGCTAGGGACATCTCTTGACTCAACTTGCATCCCAATCTCTCGGGACTTCCCGTCACGAGGGGTGCACTCCGTAATGATTCACCCCCTTCAACCCTCTAACGTGATAATTCTGGATGGTTGCCAGTTTTGATAATATATCAGATTGATTCATCAAATCCGTCATATCACGCAAGCGATTCAGGTGGTCAGGCATCCATCCTGGAGGAATAATGCAAACATTTCCATCCCCGCGTTCTGAGTCGCGGATTACTTTACGCGCCGTGCTATTAGGGTTTATCCTCATGCCCGTGAACGCCTATTGGATTGCCATGGTCGAAATGGTCTGGCACGGCTTCCATTTCTCTGCAACTTCCATCCCGATGAATGTAATTTTCATCGTCTTCACCCTTGCCCTTGTGAACGCCGGCATCCACCGTTTCTTTCCCAATTATGCACTGACCCAAGCCGAACTGCTCGTCATCTACATTATGATGGCAACGACGACATCGGTGATCGCTCACGACAATATGGTGAGTCTCATGGGTCCGCTCACCCATGCATTCTGGTTCGCTTCACCCGAAAACGAATGGAAACAACTCATCCATCCTCACCTTCCAAAATGGCTGGTCATGGAACACACCGAGGTGGCACGCCCATTTTACGAAGGCGGTGCGAACTTCTTCACCGATGGTTATCTGCGTTACTGGATAGCTCCTATCCTGAGCTGGACAGCAATCGCCACGCTGATCTTCTGTCTCGTTGCCTTCTTGAACGTCTTCATCCGACGCCAATGGATTGAACATGAAAGGATGCCGTATCCTATCGCCCAACTGCCACTCGATATGACCGCTCCGGGGATGAGCTTCTTTCAGAATCGCGCAATGTGGTGGGGATTTGGAATTGCGGCAGCAATCGAAATTATCAATGGACTTAATTTTCTGTATCCATCCGTCCCACTGATACCCATCCGCGAGCCAACCGCAGATCTCGCCTTATGGCTGAATAACGAGCCTTGGGATGCGATTGGTGCCACCTATTTTCATTTACGATTGTTCATGATCGGGTTGTGTTTTCTGCTGCCGATCGATTTAAGCTTCTCAATGGCGTTCTTTTACTGGGTCAGAAAAGCTCAATTTATCGGTGGGCGGGCTGCTGGCTTGTATACGATCCCGTACTACCCCTTCCTGCCGAACCAAGCCGTTGGCGCCTTCCTTGCGATTATTGCGATGGCAATTTGGGCGGGGCGGAAACATTTTCTGGACATTCTAAAGCGTGTGATCGGCATGAATACGTCCCTTGATGATTCGCAAGAACCGGTGCGCTATCGATCTGCCCTCATCGGTATCGTGATCTGCCTTCTCCTCCTCTATGTGATTTCCAGTCAAGCGGGAATGTCCGCGTGGGTGTTCCCCCTCTTTTTTGGCTTATACATGATTATCGCAGCGGCGGTCACACGCATTCGCGCTGAACTGGGTCCGCCGGTGCATAACATGGGCGGCGTAAATCCGCAAACGATTCTTACATCGGTGGCTGGTGTGACAGCGTTCGGTAAGAGTGATTTGACGTTGTTTTCACTTTTTTCGTGGTTCAACGGTTCAAACCGAAGCCACCCGATGCCTCACCAACTTGAAGGCTTCAAGCTTGCTCAACGCACCGGAATCAACTACCGTCGCTTGATGGTGATTATGCTCCTTGGAATTGCCCCCAGTGTTTTCATCGCCTTTCTTGTTTACCTTTACTGTTTGTACGACTTCGGTGCCTCAATTGCTGTAGACGCTCCCGGACAGGTGTTGGGACCGGGACAGGGCGTTTACAACCAACTCTCCGGTTGGTTCCAATTCCCGCGCGAAATAGATGTTTTTGGCACCATGGCAATCGGTTTAGGATTCGCATTTACCATGCTATTGGGGCTCCTGCGGCTTAAATTTATCTGGTGGCCCCTGCACCCGGTCGGATATGCAATGGGCATCAATGGCGGCACTATGGATCACTACTGGTTCGCCCTGATCCTATCCGGAACCATTAAGTTTATTGTCTTCAAGGTTGGCGGAGCGCGCTTATACCGGCGTTTCCTACCCTTTTTCCTAGGGCTTATTCTGGGAGATGTTGCAAGCGGCTGTTACTGGTCAATTTTGAGTGTCATTATCGAGACACCGTTGTACGTGGTGTGGTTCTGGTAGCACAGGGAGGGAACATGGCAACAATTTTGGTTGACCCACGCCGGCAGATTGACGCGATAGATCCGAATATCTATGGAAATTTCATCGAACACCTGCGGCGTTGTATTTACGGCGGCATCTACGAAGAAGGCTCACCGTTGTCGGACGAGAGGGGCTTTCGGCGGGATGTGCTTGCAGCTATCAAGTCATTGAAAGTGCCGAATATCCGTTGGCCCGGTGGGAACTTTGTCTCTGCCTATCACTGGATGGATGGAATCGGTCCGAAGGATGAACGTCCACGCAAGATGGAGTTGGCGTGGAATACGGTTGAATCGAACCGCTTCGGGACGGATGAGTTTATCCAATTTTGTCGTGAAGTCAGGACAGAACCCTACATCTGCGTCAATATGGGAAACGGCACAATGGACGAGGCACAGCATTGGGTGGAGTACTGCAACGGGATAGAGGACACCTACTACGCTAACCTCCGTCGGAAAAATGGGCACGACGAACCGTATCATGTAAAATATTGGGCATTGGGCAACGAGGTTTCCGGTCACTGGAAGATCGGACACAAACCAGCGGAGGAATACGCCGCCCTTGCGTACGAATATGCAAAAGTGATGAAACTGGTCGATAAAAATATCGAACTGGCTGCCTGCGGTTCATTCGAGCAAAACGCCTCAGATATGAGGTGGAACCAAGTGGTGGTTGAGAAATTAGCGGACATCGCCGATTACCTAGCGATCCACATGTACGTCGGCGATTGGTACGGCGGCTATTACGAGTACATGGCCGCATCTGAACATATCGAAAAGTTTATCCGGGCAGCGCGCGGGATCATTGACGTTGGGGTGTATTACTCAGAGGAGGGGAAGAAACTGAAAATCGCTTTCGATGAATGGAATGTGATGTACAGCCATGATCCTGAGCATCCGCGACATGAGCGATACACATTGCAGGATGCCCTAGCGGTCGGGATGTTCCTCAACGCTTTCCTCCGTCATGCGGACGTGATCAAGCTAGCAAATATGGCGCAGTTGGTCAACGTCATTGCGCCGATCCACACAAACACAGAAGGGCTGTTTTTGCAGACAATCTTCTGGCCCCTGCAACTGCACACCCTCGAAAATGGAACGATTGCCCTCGATGCACACTGGGATTCGGACAGTTTTGAAACGGAACAGCACGGCAAAGTTCCATATCTTGATGCCTCCGCAAGCTATCAGCCAGATCTCGGACGCATTTCAATTAACCTGATTAACAGGCACCAGACGGATGCACTGCCGGTCGTAATCGAAAATCAACATGGGAATCTCAAGGGCAATGGCCTCCTGTTTGAGATCACCGGCGAAGATCCGACAGTGATGAACGACTTTGGCGAAGAAAACGTGAAACTGGTGAAACGGGAATTGGAGGTGCCGTCTAATCCGTTCACAGTTACATTGCCACCGCACTCAATCTCAATGGTCCAAGTGCATCTTGGGTGAAAATGTTGTTAGTTGTGTGAAATTCAGCAGTACCCTAATAAGGGATAGATGCCTTCCCCCGAATGAGTAAAGGATAGAAAAATGATGGGAACGAATACAGAACGTCCGAACCTTTTGTACATCCACTCCGATCAGCATAATCCCGCCGTTATCGGTTGTTACGGCGATCCGCTGGTGCAAACACCGAACCTCGATAGTCTCGCAGCAAGGGGAACCCTCTTCACAAACGTCTACTGCCCGTCACCCGTCTGTGTGCCTTCACGGATGTCGATGTTGGCAGGTAGGTATCCATCTGAGATCGAGGTCTGGACGAACAATCACATTATGGATTCCGGTATTCCCACGTTCGCACACGCGATGGGGGCAGCGGGATACCATCCGGTGCTGATTGGCCGTATGCACGGATTGGGACCGGATCAACTGCACGGCTATGCAGAGCGTCTGGTTGGCGATCACGGCGGCAATTACCCCGGCAATGGAGTCGCCCCGAGCAATTTGCGTGGTAGTCTGCAACAAGCAGGGGCAGGTCAAAGCAGCTATCAGGTCCACGACGAAGATGTGACCGCTGCGACCGTCAACTACTTAGACCGGCTCGGTGTTCAAAAGCGAGCCGGCTTGCAAACGGAACCGTTCTCTCTCTCTGTGGGGTTCATGCTCCCACATTCACCCTATGTGGCACGTCAAGAGGACTACGAACTCTACCGAGATGTCATGACTCTCCCCAAACACCCCGAACCTTACTCTGACGCACTCCACCCTTACTTCAAGTGGTGGCGAGAGTGGGGAAATCTCATAGATGTTTCCGAAGCAGAGATTCTTAGAGCGCGGACGGCATACTGGGCGTTGGTAACGCGGATGGACATCATGATTGGTGAGATTCTCGAAGCACTCCGAAAGAATGACCTAGTAGAGAACACGCTTATCATCTACAGTTCCGATCACGGGGATCAGATGGGCGAACACGGCTTGTGGATGAAGCGCACCTTTTACGAAGCTTCGGTCAAGGTGCCAGCAATCCTCTCTTGGCCCGGAGCCTTACCGGAAGGTGTCCAGTGTGATCGCGTTCTCAGTTCGCTCGACTTGAACGCAACAATGCTGGAGGCTCTCGGTGCACCGCCCCTGCCCAACGCTTGTGGCAGAAGCGTGCTCGATCTGGTGCGTCATCCTGACACAGAGTGGGAGGATCTCGCTTTCTCGGAATACTGTACCTACGAGGACTGTTTACATAGGATGATTCGACGGGATGAGTGGAAACTGAATTACTACCACGGTCAAGAACCGCAGCTTTTTAATCTTGCTGAAGACCCCGACGAACTATCGGATCGGGCACAGGATGCAGGTTGCCAAGAAATACGGGAGCAACTGACCGCCGAGGTGCTAACAGGTTGGGATCCCGAGGCAGTTGCCGAGAAGATGGAACAGAAACGGGCAGATATAGAGATTATCCGGGCGTGGGCGGAACACACCAAACCGAAAGACCAATTTCGTTGGGATCGTCGTCCGGAGATGGACTATCTGGATTGAACTCCGTCCAATCAACGCAAGGAGATGTAGGTAAGATGTTACCAACCGTTTACTGGTTAGCCACTACCACCCCAACTGTATCAGAGCCCCCTCCCGTTGCGAAAACTGACGCAAAAGTAGACACAGTGCACGGAGAGGAGCGGGCAGACAACTATTTTTGGCTTAGGGAAAAATCAAACCCGGAAGTCACTGAATACCTTGAAGCCGAAAACAGATATACCGAAGCGATGATGCAGCATACCGAGGATTTTCAGGAACAGCTGTATCAGGAACTTTTGGGAAGAATCAAAGAAACCGATCTCTCCGTCCCCGAAAAGCTGGGTGACTACTACTATTACACCCGCACCGAGGAGGGAAAACAGTATCCGATCTATTGTCGGAAAAAGGGAAGTTTGGAGGCGGAGGAGGAGGTACTTCTAGATCAGAACGCACTTGCCGAAGGGCATGAATATCTGGAGATGGGTGTCTATAAAATTAGCCCAAACCATCAACTGTTGGCGTATTCCACCGACACGACTGGAGGAGAGAGTTATACCCTGTACGTCAAAGACCTGAATACCGGTCAACTGTTAGGGGATCAGATCCCAAACACCTACTACAGTGTCGAATGGGCAAACGATAATCAGACCCTCTTTTATACCACGCTAGATACAGCAAAACGTCCCTATAAACTTCATCGACACCGACTCGGCAGCGATCCGGCAGCAGATGTTCTTATCTATCATGAGACAGATGAGTCATTTTTCCTAGACGTTTCCAAGACGAGGAGCGAGGCTTATCTGCTGATGGAGTTGGAGAACATCAATACCTCTGAAGTTCATTATCTGGAAGCCGATCAACCCACAGGTGAATTCAGAGTCATTTCGCCCCGCCAGTCGGAGTTGGAGTATTCCGTTGAGCATCACGGCGACCAGTTGTTCATTGTTACTAATGCGGATGCGGTGAATTTCAAGCTAATGCGTGCTTCCGTCAGCAATCCGTCGAAGGAAAATTGGGAGGAGGTTATTCCCCATCGGGAAACCGTAAAGCTGGACGGTGTCAGTGCCTTTCAGAATCATCTAATAATTTCTGAACGGGAGGCTGGACTCCAAAAAATCAGGGTTCGCAACCTCACCACGGATGAAGAACACACGGTGGATTTCCCTGAGCCCGTTTATACCGTCCGGCAGGGGCGGAATCCAGAGTTCAATACAAAGACCCTCCGTTTCAGTTACGCCTCGCTCGTTACCCCGATGTCAGTCTTTGATTACGAAATGGACACCAGAACCCGTGAGCTGAAGAAACAGGACGAAGTTCTCGGTGGATACGATCCCTCCCTTTACGAATCGGAACGAATTTTTGCTAAAGCGTCCGATGGCACGTCCGTCCCGATTTCGCTGGTTTACAAAAAAGGACTGGTCAAAGATGGAGGGAATCCGCTGCTCTTATACGGATACGGGTCTTACGGCATCAACAGCGATCCCTATTTTTCATCAAACCAATTGAGTCTGTTAGATCGAGGGTTCATATACGCTATCGCTCACATTCGGGGCGGGGAAGAGATGGGACGGCCTTGGTATGAGAATGGCAAACTCCTCCATAAAAGAAACACATTTACCGATTTTATCGCCTGTGCCGAACACCTAATCGCTGAGAAATATACTGCGAGTAATAAGCTAGTTATTCAAGGTGGGAGCGCGGGTGGACTACTCATGGGTGCGGTCACAAATATGCGCCCAGAACTTTTTGAGATTGTCATCGCAAAAGTACCTTTCGTCGATGTTGTCAACACCATGCTCGACGCTTCTATTCCTCTGACGGTCATCGAATACGATGAATGGGGCAACCCCAACGAGAAAGAATTTTACGATTACATCAAATCGTATTCTCCCTACGACAATATCGAGGCGAAAGAGTACCCGCACATATTGGTGACAGCAGGCCTCAATGACCCACGAGTCCACTATTGGGAACCAGCCAAATGGACAGCGAAGTTACGCGCATCGAAAACGGGGGATAAGCAGCTGCTTCTCAAAACTGAGATGGGCGCGGGTCATGGCGGACCGTCTGGAAGATACGACTACTTGAGGGAGATTGCTTTTGAGTACGCGTTTATCTTCGATCTGTTAGGAATAAACAAATAGGAGGTAACATCTCTGTAATGTATGAAACGTGAAGTTAGTTCATTGGGCAATTGGTTCATTGAGTAATTAATGAACTAATGAACTCATACATTGAACCTCCAACACTCTAACTATTCAATTATTAATGAGGTGACAGATGAGTTTACAAGACAAAGTTTGTATTATCACCGGCGGCGGCAGCGGCATCGGACGCGGTGCGGGGATAATGATGGCGCAGCAGGGAGCCAAAGTGGTGCTGATCGGTAGGACAGTGTCAAAAGTTGAAGCGGTCAGAGATGAGATTATCGCCGATGGCGGTACAGCTGTAGCTATCTCACTGGATGTCGTTGACCACGCCGCCGTTCATCAGATGGCGAAGGAGGTAGTCGATACCTTTGGCCGCATTGATGTATTAGTGAACAACGCCGGCCATAGTTCTAAAAATCGTCGGCTGCTGACTATCACGCCGGAGGAGATTCGCAGCGTCTTCGATTCCAACCTGATTGGCACGATTTACTGCACGCAAGCGGTAGTCCCCACTATGCTAAAGGCAAAGCAGGGGACCATTATCAATGTTTCATCCCTAGCTGGCGTAACACCCGGACCGTTTAGCGGTTTGGCGTACGGGCCCGCCAAGGCAGCGGTCATCAATTTTACCGAGTTCCTCAATGTCGATCTTCGGAACACAGGCATTCGGGCGAGCGTCATTATTCCCGGTGAGGTTGATACACCCATCCTCGATAAGCGTCCCATTCCCCCTCCCGATGAAACACGCCCGGAGATGGTGGATGTCGACGAAACCTCGGCAACGATCTGTCTCATGGCGAGTCTACCACAACGGACTAACCTTCCATCAGTGGTCATCAGACCGACGATACAACGGGATACGTCTGGCGAGGTAGAAGCGATGCCAGATATGAACTGAGAAACCAAGAGACCAAGCGAGATTTAACGCAAGGACGCAAAGGCGCGAAGAAAACGAGAGAACGAGAAGACGAGAGGACTTGAAACCACGGGGCAAGTCCAACAGGAACCTTCCGTTTCAGCCCGAGATATCGGGAATAGAATCGGGACGTGAACGGGGCAGGACACTCATCTTTTAGTGATCTCCCAAAGGGTAGTGGAACTGGAAGGAGAAAAGACAGTATGCCAACGACCAATCCTTACCTCCAATTGGATCAGAAAATCGTTGGGGATATATACACCTCAACTGAGCCGATGGCGTTGCTGACAACGCTCTGTGACGAGTTTGGATCGCGATTCGGCGGGACAGAGGGCGCAGCCCTTGCCGCCGACCTACTAGAAGAAAAATTCACCGCCTATGGACTGGCTAACGTCCATAAAGATGCCTACGACTATGATGGTTGGTATCGCGGGGAAGCAACCTTGGAGATTCTCAGTCCTGTAGCCCGCGAAGTGCCGTGTATCTCGCTGCCTTACTGTCCAGCCTCAATGGTGGAGGGCGATCTCGTTTTTGTTGATGAAGGGGTTGAGAAAGATTTCGAGAAAGAGAAAGACCGTCTCGCAGAAAATATTGTCATTTCTCGGAGTGGCGGCATCCACCGTATGGAGAAGTATGACCGCGCCATTTTATACGACGCAAAGGGATTCATCTTTCAGAACCACTATCCCGGTTATGGCGAGGTCACCGGCACCGTTGGCTGGAATCACGAAGCGGTTATCCCCGGCATCGGGATCTCCTATGAAACTGGCGAATTTCTCCACCGACTGTCTCGGCAAAACGGGACAGTGCGCGTAAGGATTAAGGCCACTGATGAATATCGACCCACAACCGCGTGGAACATCGTCGGGGAACTCCGCGGCAAAACGCATCCCGAAGAGGTCATCATTGTTGGGTGCCATTACGACGGACACGACATCACGCAAGGCGCTAACGATCCACTCAGTGGGATGGTGGTGGTCACAGAGATGGCGCGTGTGCTATCAGCTTATGCAGAGGATGAGTTAGATCGTACTGTGCGATTTATCGCTTGGAGCAATGAGGAGGTAGGGTTATTCGGCGCGTATCATGATGCACAGGGGTTAGGCGACAATCCGGCGCATGTCCGCTTTGTTTGGAATTTCGATTCTGCCGGCAATCCCGGCGGACGAAAAGGGATTCAGCTGCACCGGTGGCCGGATTTTGAACCTTTCATCGCAAACGCAGCCGAAGAGATGGGACAAGACATCTCCGTGGGACAGGGTATCAGTTGCTATTCCGATCACTACCCCTATTTCCTGAGAGGTCTCCCGACCGGCAGCATGACAACGGTTGGACTCCCGCCCGGCAGGGGGTTTGGACATACAGCGTTTGACACGGTGGATAAGACCGATACCATGTCCATCCGAGAGGCAGCGGCACTCGGCGCACGGCTCGTTCTGCGTCAGCTGAATGCGGAATCGTTACCGCTTCAACTCCGAGAAACAGAAGAGGTCGAGCGGTTACTGAAAGAAGACTCCGGACTGGAACAGCATCGGCTGCGAGAAACGGTTTATAAGAAGTTGGGCAAGGAGAATCTGCGGCAATATTGCGACGCTGTCAGAGCGTAATGTAAGCAATCAGGTGCTCTTTTTGCGATCTGGATATTTTCGTGCACTCTTTAACAGTTGCTTCCGCATAGTCTCAATCTGCTTTTTTCGCGTTAGACTTTGGGCCACCGCTCCTGCGAACGTCTTGGGTTTGCGTTTCGGTTTCATCATAGATACCCTCCCACTCTCTGGAAACGTCCTTTTTGCAAGGGGGTTTCGCGAATCCCTCTATGATTCACCGCATGAAGTCCACACTATTAGTAATGGTCACGCCTAGCTGTGACATATCGTGCAGGAACGCATCGCCGAGCGATTCAAAGCCGGGGACATTCGACGCACAATCCTCAAGGATAATGAGCTTCCTCGCTCCTTCGTCGCCAAACTCGGTTGCGATATCTCGCACCGTACTTGCGACGCAGTGGGATAACGCTTCACCGACAACAATCACCTGATCGCACCGTTCCAGTTTCTGGATGAGGTCGGTGTTAAGCTGCGTGGCGGGATCTTCCGGATCCGGGACATCCGCCTTCATCGCGCTGTAGTGCTCGGTGAACATATTTGAACCCTTCGTTACAAAATCAACAACCCCCAATTGAGATGTCTCCCAGTCACGTACCGCCTGATCTACAGAAGGATGGAGCGCGCTCCCCCACGTCGCGATCCGGCAGTGTATGGGCCATATTGTCAGTTGATACCGATTATTTTCTTCCAACAATCGTGTGTAATCTAGCATCCGTTGGGTAAACGCTGGATTGTACGGCAGCCAATTTCCCGCTTTAACATCCTCATACGTGATGGTGGTAAACGGTTCCGGCGACGCACCGGCACTATTTTTCCAGAATATCGGGTGTCCGACATCAACCGTGTGATGGCTGTCAAGCGTGAAGTGCATATTGTGTAGACGATCTCCGATTCGAGCGATAAATGTCGCCAAGCGAGACATATCATCTTCTGCGCCCGGCACATAAAGCGCGCCACCCGGATCACAGAAGTCATTTTGGCAATCAATAGCTAAAAGTTCAACGCGCATGATCATCCTCCTTTTTCCTCCATAGATTCTCTGAGCCAATTTACTGTTTGGGTATCTTCTTTTTCTAGTCGTGGTGTAATTATACTACAGTACGAGTTTGATAAACGATATAAAAAGATGTATAATAAAGTTAAGCACCACCTAAACTGGGAAAAATATCATTCTCGCAAAGGCGCGGAGAGTTTAAAGTGGAAAACCGAGCAATTCTCAGCAAGCATTTTATCAAACAAACACTTGCGGACAATCGGGATACACTGAGGAAATACGGTGTCAAGCAGATTGGACTGTTCGGATCTTACGTGAATGGAACTGCACACGCCACAAGTGACATTGATCTACTCGTTGAATTAGAACGATTGACTTTTCATGACTACATGGGGCTCGTTCTCTTCCTCGAAGATCTGTTTGAGAAGAAGGTTGACCTTGTTACCGCTAAGTCTGTTAAACCACGCCTGAAACCTTATATTGAAAAAGAGGTAGAGTATGTTGCGAACCTCTGACATATATCTTCAAGACATCGTGGAGGCAATTAACCGTATTGAATCGTATATTCAAGACACTACTCGTTGCCAGTTTGAAATCGACCGGATGCGATTTGATGCAGTTGTCCGAAATCTTGAAATCATCGGTGAATCAGTCAAACGGGTTCCTGACTCGATTCGCGAAAACTATCCAAGCGTTTCTTGGCGAAAGATTGCGGGGTTAAGGGATAGACTAATTCATGCTTACTTTGACATTGATATTGATATTATCTGGAATATAGTGCAATCCGAACTTCCGATTCTGAAAGGCGAAATCCAACGGATCATCAACAAACAACACAAATGATACCATTTTATACCCTCGCTGTAGTACACTGCGGTATCCTATAGGGTAAATTTAAGTTGAATCAGGTGAATCCCCAATAATCTCTGAAGAGAACGCGAATATAGACACAATGCCAGACCGAAACGATACCTATCTTTCACGAGGGGCTGCGATTGAGAAATCGACACACATGTCGCCCCGTCCCGATAAATCAGGATTCAAATTTTCACAAAAGCATTGTAATTGCTAGCCATGTTCTAAAGGCTTTAGCGGAGGGTTTTCAAGTTGGAAAACCAAGCAATTCTTAGCAAGCACTTTATCAAACAGACACTTGCGGATAACCGGGATACACTGAGGAAATTCGGCGTTAAGCAGATTGGACTGTTCGGATCTTACGTGAATGGAACTGCACACGCTGCAAGTGATATTGATCTACTCGTTGAATTAAAAAAATCAACTTTTCGTAACTACATGGGGCTCGTTCTCTTCCTCGAAGATCTGTTTGAGAAGAAGGTTGACCTTGTTGCCGTTCAGTCCGTGAAATCGGACTTAAAACCTTATATTGAAAAACAGGTAGAGTATGTCACGAACCTATGACGTATATCTCCAAGACATAACAGAATTAAAGAACTTGAGTTTGAGGAGATTGAGCTGAGTCAACACATTAGCACCAAAAGCGCATCAAATTTGCCACACCTTTCGCTATTACAAACTAAGTTGCTAGTGATGTGCGGACCGATAAAATTGCCCTTTATACCCGTAGGTCGGGCATCTTGCCCGATCTACAAAGCCCCAGAGGGGCGATATCTGTATAGCACATAGGTAAACCAATTCCCCCAAGCCCCAACGGGGCGACATGTGTGTCGTAAATTTGGTTATTTCTGATAGGCATCGGGTATGAAAACTCGACCTACAGGTTGTCTAGCAACTTACGTTATTTTAACTAAGGATTTTGACTATGAACCAACTTTTCCTAAATTATGCTAATCTTTCACCGGAAGATTCCATCGATCAATTAAACCTAACCAATCGTTCCTTCAACGCCCTCACACGCGCCCGTATTCAGACAGTTGGAGAAGTCTTACAGCTAGTTGAATCGGACAGACTCCGAACAATTCCCGGTCTCGGAAGAAACTCTATCTTAGAAATAAAAAATAAGCTGGATCAGGTAGCAATTCTCAATAATTCTGAAACAGACACAGAAGCAATTCTAAACCAAGACGATGTTTTCCTTTCATTAGAAGATCCTATTGAGAGGCTAGACTTAACCCCACGGGCTTTCAACGCCCTCACACGCGCCCGTATTCAAACAGTTGGACAAATTTTACAACTGGTTGAATCAGACAGGCTCTGGGCTATTCGCGGTCTTGGAAGAAAATCTATCTCAGAAATAAAAGATGAGCTGGATCAGGTGAAAATCCTCGGTGATTCTGAGGTTAAAGCGAATATAGATACAATTACACCCCAAGATAATGAAATTTCATGGGTAGTAGTTATGTGGCAAGTACAATTAGTCAAGAAGCAGCTATCAAGAGGATTGCTCCACTATGAGGTGCCTATTGCAGAAAAATCGATAAAAGACTGGGTTAAAGACTGGCGTACGGAGATCAAAACGATAGAGAGTAATCGCGTATATGAGGTTTTAGCAACTATTTTAGGCTCTTCACTCAATATCTGTGAGGAAATCGAGTTTTTCCTCAACCAGATTCCCGGACAACACTGTGTACCCGTTTTGCTCTCCAAGTATGGTTTAGAACCTAAAAACCTGAGACAAACTGGGGAGAAGCTAGGTATTTCGCGTGAAAGAGTAAGGCAGATACGCAGTGAGCTCAAGGAAAAGGCCATCTCCATCAGCAACCTAAAGACTAAACCCGCTCTGCATAGAATGCAGTCCGCCTTCCTCATCGCGAGAGATTTAGGTCTCGATATTACCTATGCAGGATGGGCACAGCGTATTCGGTCATCAGGGCTCGTTGGCGATTGGACATCGCAGGAGTTTGTCAGTACGGATACAGTAGAAACCATGATTGCAATCTACAATTTACTTGCTGATTGTGAGATTCGCTGGTTACAAATGCCTCAGAATTTACAGTATGCTGTACAACTTGCAGCCAAAGGCAAATCAGATGTCCCGGCTAAAATACTACATGCAGTTAACACTTTATCTGATAAAGCCAAAAGACTCATCAACCGGCACAGGAAGTTTTCCGGAGGCGTATATGCTAGGTGGCTATCCCAAGAAATGGAAATGGAATTAGAAGAGATAACAGATATATTGCAAGGGCTAGGATACAGAGCTCTTTCCACAGGATGGTTTACTCCCAGTCCTTCCCAAATTTCATCCCGTGATGTTTTTCACCGCTGCCTACATCAGATGTTTCAGTACTGTGGACAATTGAATATTGATGACATCTGTGCTGGTCTAAGACACGGAATATCAAGGTCAGGATCCTCTGTACCAGAATACCTAGCAAGTAGGGATACTGCTCGATCAAGATCAATATTTCCTGTGCCTCCTCCTGATGTGATGGCTGAGATACTTAGGATTAACGGCTACCAATGTGACAATGAATTGTATTATTGGGAGGGTGCCCGCGACGAGAAGCTAAGCAAAGGTGAAACCATCATAATGAATTGTTTAGAGCAAATCGGTCCCGTGCTGCATCATTCCGAATTAGCTCACGCCTTTGTAGAAAGCGAATTATCTTTTCCTACCTTACACGCAACCCTAAATTCTTCTCCCTTGTTTGATAAAATAGAGTCAGGTTTATATAAGCTGCGCGGGAAGGTAGTAACCTACCAAGATATAGAACGCGCCCAAGCTGCTAGAGAAAAGCAACCACTTCGTCCGGAAGTTGAGTACCGTACGGACGGGAGCATCATAGTGAGTGTTACCCCCAGTGCAATCGCTGTGGGCTCAGGGACGATTTTTTGCGAACGGTTCCGGGATTTCAGAGGTGACTGGCCCTGCTATGTTAATGGTGAGGAAGCGGGTGAGCTAAATGCAGTTGAGAATGAATTTCGACGCTTGAAAAAGCCTTTTGAATTGCTGAACTGTCAGCCGGGAGAGCGTCTAAAGTTTATATTCAACACATGGGAAAGAAGGGTTACAATAGAAAAGGACGAGGGAAATGCAAAGGATTAAATTCTCAAAACCACAACTCGTGACGATAGCCGTGGCACTCTTAGATGGAGACATAGCGTATGTTGATCATGAAGATGTCGCCATTAAGGCGAACGATATTGCCCCTGGGCGTTTTAATTGGCGAAAATATCCTGAACGAATTAATCTAGAGATTGTTAGTTTTGCGCTCCGGGACGCACAGAAAACTAAAAATGGAGGATTGGTAGTTGGGAACAATACAAAAGGTTGGATGCTCAGTCCCGCAGGTTTGAAGTGGGTAAAAACTGTGGATTTTGATGCTATTAAAGATGAACTCCCAGCTAAATATAGGAAAGCTTCTATCTCTGCAAATCAGCAGCTAGAGCGTGACCGTTTATTCAAGACAAAAGCATATAACCTATTCATTCAAGACAAATCTAAAGAGATCTCCATACAAGATTTCTATGAGTTTGCACGCGTGAATGAGTATTTTCAAACCAAAGCCAGACAGAGACGATACGCAATCATAGCAAACGCAGTAAGCGATGATGATACCTTATCGGAATTGTGGGATCTGCTTCAGACGAAATTCTCAAAGGAGATAAAGTAATGCCGAAACAATCCTCTATTGAAGTTACTTCGCATGTGGCTAGGGATTTCCTTCAGAACGCTGCATATTTTAATACCATGTCCAAAGTGGTTTGGGAATACGTTGCTAACTCTTTGGATGCCGTCAAAGATAACACCTTAACAAACATTGCCGTTGAGATAACAAGCCACGAAGTGAGCATATCTGACAATAGTCGTGGCATGTCGAGAAAAGAGTTAAGCGGCTTTTTTCAGATGCACGGAGAGAATATTCATAGAAAACAGGGAAAGAGAGTCCGAGGACGATTTGGCACAGGCAAATGTGCCGCCTTTGGTTTGGCAAATTTGCTTTGCATTGATACAATTCAGGCGGGTTCGCGGAATATTGTTGAATTACACAGGAGAGACATTGAACAAGCACAAAGTGGCGAACCTTTTTCTGTTCGAGACATTGGAGTAAATCAGCCAACGGATGAAGATGATGGGACAATTGTAATCATTCGTGAGTTCAACATAAGACGTCCAAATGTTGACAAGGTGATTTCATACGTTGAACGCCATCTCAGCCGTTACCGTCCTCGTGCTCGGGTTACTGTAAACGGACATGTGTGCAAGTTTAAAGAACCACCATTTGTAGAACAATTTGAGTGCTTTCCATCAACAGAAATTGCCAAAGACATTGGTGACGTATCCTTGAACATGAAGGTGTCTCCTGTACCGTTAGACGAGGATACACGAGGAATTGACATTTTATCACACGGCATCTGGCATGAAACGACGCTCGCAGGAATTGACAGAAAAGAGAACGCGAATCAAATTTTTGGGCAGATTGATGTACCAATCCTAGAGGATGGTGAATGGCCCATTCCTGCCTTTGACAACACAAGAAATAACACGCTGAACCGACAAAATCCCGTGGTTGTGGTGCTGCTAGGTTGGCTTTCACAGGAACTTGAGGAAATCAGATTAGAACTTGTGAGACAAGCTCGTGAAAAGCGTCAATCAGCGATGGAAGCAAAGCTAGTGAAAGAAGCTGATAGAATCTCGAATATTCTCAATCAAGACTTCGCGCAACAAGAGCTGGACTTTGAAATGACGCAAAGGGTGAGGCGTTCTAGGAGTAGCAACGCGTCAGGAAATACCCCGAAGCCAAAACCAACTATGCCGCCAGAAAACAAACCCAAGCCGAGAAAGCCCCCCAGCGAAGGGAACGAAAGACGGCGAAAAGCAGTTTTCTCCATTGAATTTGAGCGTATCACTACTGAACAGAATCGATCAAGGTACGCTGGAGATACGAAGACAATTTTTATAAACTTAGATCATCCCCAAATCGCTAGTGCACTGGAAACTGGAGGTAATTCCACTGATTCACGAGAATTTCGAGAAGTTTGCTATGAAGTTGCAGCGGTTGAATATGCAATTGCTTTACCGTATGAGAAACTTGAGAAGGACGAATTATATCCCGCAGAAGATGCGCTGTTTGATGTAAAGGAAACCATCGATCGGGTAACGAAGCGGTTTATGGGGCATTTTCATACTGCTGGCGGTTAGACACACTTTGTTATACACATAGCACTCCTCTGGAGTGTAGAGATGGGATGCATCGACATACTATAGACATATCGCTCCTCTGGAGCGAAAGATTGAACACATCAACTTTAACGACAATCCAATGGATTTTCAATACCTATAGGACTTACGCAGCCAACTGTAGGTGGGGCATACCTGGGCACGAGCTGGCTCTCGATTTATCGGAAATCCGCTCGGACTTGCCCCGCAACATTTTGTCGGGAGTCAGAAGTATCTTCTAATGCGTAAATCCTAACTTTAACGGCACCCCTGGCAAAATCTAACAAAATCTAACACTTTTTGCGATTTACGCAGCCAACCGTAGGTGCTTGCATCCCGATTTATCGGAGCGGAGCATCTTGCCCCGCGCCAACTGGGCTGAAATGCGTAAGTCCTAACCTAGTAACTTGGAGTACATACAAGGAGTACAATCATGCGAACAACACACAAATGGAGTGATGATACAGCAACAATTTGCGTCGAAGGATTGGATCAAACGGTTCGGATGCTCCACATCACCGATTCACACATTGCCCTCATTGATGACCGTGACGCTGAACATATAGAGGCTTGTCAGGGGGCGTGCGAGCGTTTTGAATCGAGAGAGCAGACCTTTGACAAACTGATGGAAGAAGCCAAAGAGAGTTCCCTGGATCTGGTTGCATTGACGGGCGATATGGTACATTTTCCTTCTCAAGCGGGTGTCGAAACCCTCGCAAAGTCGATTGATAAAGTAGACGTGCCGGTGCTGTATACCTCCGGGAACCACGACTGGCACTATCCGGGGATAGAGGGGCGTGGAGAATTGCGGGAGGAGTGGTGGGGTGCATTGGCACCGCTGCACCACGGACAGGCGGCGTATGCCCGACATGAAATCGGTGGCATCCAATTTTTATTGGTCGATGATTCCATCTATCAGGTAGACGAAGAACAGACAGCGTTTGTGACTACACATCTAACAAACGGAATGCCAACGGTGCTGCTCACCCATATCCCTGTGAGCCTGCCAACACTACGGGAGCCAACATTAGAACGCTTTGAGAATCCAATTTTAATTGCTGATCCGGACTGGGGACCTGAGGGGCGAGATCAATGGGGCACAGGAGAAGATCTACCCCCAACCTTAGAATTTGCGCGTACCCTTGTGAGGGCGGAGAACCTTGTCGCTGTTTTTTGCGGCCACATTCATTTTGCACATGCGGACAGCATCAATCTAAATGCCATCCAGTATGTGGGCGCACCTGGGTTTGATGGTAACAGCCGGTTGGTGGAGTTTCGTCCATTGTAGGGAACGCAGATCTGCGTTCCGCACGACTTAATAGGCAAAGGAAATATACATTTGGGGTTGAAACATGTCGAGCGATTTGTTAAAATGAATTTGTTCAAATCTCACCCATCACATCAGAAAGGGTAGCACCATGCCGAAACTGACAACGCGATTCTGGCTGCTCACCGTCATCAGCATCCTTCTAATTTGCCTTCCAACTGTTGCCCAAGTCTTAGACTCCCGGAACGGAGAGGAAACAGTTGAACCACAGGTATCCCCCGATTCCTTAGACGAAACTTCAGATGCACAGGAGATGCCTTCGCAAAAGTATGTTGAATTAGCAATCAAGGGACCGCTTGCAGAGGTCAGACCCACATTTGTATTTTCACCCCAAGCCAAAACCCTCCGAAGCATAACACAACAGATCGACAAAATCCGCAAGGACGACGAAGTTGCCGGCGTGTTGCTGAAAATCGAGGGACTTGGGATCGGTTGGGCGAAGCTACAGGAACTCCGTGACAAAATTATCCAACTCCGAAGCGATGGGATTGAAGTTATCAGTTATCTCGAAAGTGGCGGCAATACGGAATACCTGCTCGCCTGCGCTGCGGATCGGATTGTGTTGATGCCGGCAGGGATGGTCGGTTTGACAGGACTACGCGCTGAAGTGATGTTCTACAGAGGACTTCTAGATAAGCTAGAGGTCAAAGCCGATATGTACGCCATCGGCAAGTATAAATCGGCGATTGAGCCGTTCATACGGGACAGTATGTCGGAAACTCAGAGAGAGGCGATAAATGCAATCCTTGATGACCTTTATGTGCAGCAGGTTGAAATGATCGCCAACGGACGGGGTGAAATTGATGTGGCGTTGGCTGCTGCTCTCATTGATCAGGGACCTTTTACCGCCGAAGAAGCACATCAGGCAAAACTAGTTGATGCAATCCAATACTACGACGAACTGGTGCAATCAATTGAGGAACGTGCGGAGGAAAAAGCCGAAGTCGTGTCGGAATACGGCAAAAAATCGATGGAAGCACCCGAACTCACCGGCTTTGCGGGTTTTATGAAACTCTTTTCGATGCTTTCATCGTCAAAGCAGCCGACCTCTGGAGAAGGGAAACCGAAGGTTGCGTTAATTTACGCCACCGGCCCCATCATGTCCGATGCACCTACCAGTCCATTTACATCCGGACAGGTTATTACACCTAGTGTGATGGCGGAAGCGTTCCGCGAAGCCCGCGCGGACAATGATATTCAAGCGGTCATAATGCGGGTTGATAGCCCCGGCGGGTCCGCGGTTGCATCAGATGCTATTTGGCGGGAAGTGCTGCTGACGCAACGGGAAAAACCCGTGATCGTATCGATGTCGGACGTTGCCGGATCGGGTGGATATTACATCGCTATGGCTGCGGGCACGATCGTCGCTGAACCGGGAACAATTACCGGCTCGATTGGAGTACTTGGCGGCAAACTCAACCTCAAAGGACTCTACAACAAAATTGGACTGACAAAAGAGGTAATCACACGCGGGCAGAATGCAAATCTCTATTCGGACTACGGCGATTTCACGCCGACAGAGCGTGAGCGATTGCAGAAATTGTTAGAAACGATCTATCAGGGCTTTGTCCAAAAGGCTGCTGAGGGCAGGGATAAAACCGAAGTGGAGATTCACGAACTCGCGCAGGGACGGATCTGGACAGGAAAACAGGCGAAGGAAATCGGGCTTGTCGATGAACTCGGTGGACTCGATACCGCACTCGCAATTGCCAAAAAACAGATTGGAATGGACCCTACCGATGAGATCGACCTCATCATACTGCCGAAGCCAAAGACGTTCTTCGAGACCCTAATAGAGGATATGGAAATGGACATACGGTTTCCATTGCCGACACCGATTGAACAGACTTTGCCGAGTCTTTACTGGTTACATCTGTTTGCCAATGAACCTGCCGCAACGGTGATGCCGTTTGAGATTGTTATCCGGTAGGGTAGGTACAAGGGAGAGAAACGAATTGACTCGAATCAAGATTTGTGGAATCACTAATATTGACGATGCACTGATGTCAATTGATGCGGGTGCGGATGCTCTCGGCTTCAATTTTGTCCCTGGTACACCACGCTATCTCAAAGACACAAAAGCTGCGGCAAAGATTATCGAACAACTTCCCCCTTTCATCACAACAGTTGGACTATTCGTCAACGCAGACCCGGAGTTGATTCAGTCAATCGCCGATGAATGCCATCTGGACATGCTACAGTTGCACGGCGACGAATCCCCTCAATTCTGTCAAGGGTTCAATCGCAGGGTCATTAAAGCGGTGCGGGTTAAAGATGAATCGAGTTGTTCCCGTCTGTCCGATTACCGTGTTAGCGGATATCTGCTGGATACCTATGTCAAGGGAGAACTGGGCGGAACAGGGGTGGCGTTTGACTGGCGTATCGCCGTAAAGGCGAAACAGTACGGTCAAATCATTCTTGCAGGTGGGCTCGATCCTGATAACGTTGGGTCAGCTGTCGAGCAGGTACGTCCCTATGGCGTTGATGTCAGTAGCCGTGTCGAGGCGAGTCCCGGGCGAAAAGATCCGGTCAAAGTGAAGGCATTTATTCGGAATGTGAAAGAGGTAGATTGTGAATGGAAACAATCGAACTGATTTACAAACGCCCACCGGATCGCGTAAACCACTTTCCGCAAAATCTGCTTTACGAAGACGACAATGTTATTGTCACCACACAACGAATCAAACCTTCCAGTCCAATCATCATTGACGGTGTAACTGTTCTTGGGGATAATTACCGGGCAGTTTGGTTTGTCTTCGCCAACCGCTGGTATGATATAGGGAAAATCTATAATCTTGAAGACCACTTCACAGGGTACTATTGCGACATCATCCTACCGATGAAACGGACGGAGACTCATTTTGAAATAACCGATTTATTTTTGGATCTGTGGGTTTCACCGGATGGCAGCTATCAGGTTGAAGACGAAGATGAATTTGAGTCAGCCATAGCGCACAATTGGATCCAGACCGATTTGGCAAATCAGGCGAGGAACGCACTGCAAAATTTGATTGCAGAGATTGAATCCGGCACTTTCCCACCAGAGATTACAAATCACTGGTGATGAGAAGAATAATCATTATTTGTTTCTACGTATTACGCTTTATGGAGGCCTTAGCTATGTCCACAATCACCAACGGGGAAGTTCGAGACGACTTCCGGCTTTTTGCTGGGCGTGCCAATCCGGAATTGGCGAAGGAGATTGCGACGATTCTGGGGGTTGAATTGGGAAAAATGTCAGTCAGCACATTTCCCGGCGATGAAACCCACGCCCAAGTTGAGGAGAGCATCCGCGGGGCAGACATCTATATTGTGCAGCCAACAGTCCCGCCGACAAACGATAGTCTGATGGAATTATTGGTCATAATTGACGCGATGAAACGCGCTTCTGCTCAACAAATCACTGCTGTCATCCCCTACTTTGGCTATGCACGACAGGACCATAAATCGACCGGGCGAGAGCCGATTAGCGCGAAACTAGTAGCGAATCTGCTCACAACGGCGGGCGCGAATCGGGTTGTCTGTGTGGATTTGCATGCCGCGCAGATCCAAGGTTTCTTCGATATCCCTGCCGACCATCTGACGGCACTGCCGACACTGGCAGATTACTTTAAGGAGAAGCAGATCGAAGATGGTGTAATCGTGTCTCCCGACGCAGGTCGGGCAAAACTAGCGGATAAGTACGTCGATATGCTCGGCATGCCGCTGGCAGTCATGCACAAACGCCGAAGCGGAACCGGTGGCAGAGAAGTGAAGGTCGTCACCGAAATCATCGGCGATGTTGTGGACAAAACCCCAATTATTATTGATGACCTCGTGACGAGTGGAAGCATTTACCAGCAGGCGGATGCCATCGTCGAAGCGGGTGCCAAGCCAGCATACCTCAGTATCACGCATCCAGTGCTTGTTGGTCCGGCGCTGCAACGTCTGAATCGCCCTTCCATTCAGGAGGTTGTTGTCACCAACACTGTTCCTGTCCCCGCTGAGAAACAGATCGGCAACAAAATCCAAGTCCTGTCTATTGCCCCACTTCTCGCCGAGGCAATTCTGAGGATTCATCAGCGACGTTCGGTCAGTCAGGTTTTCTTTGATCAGAAATTGGTTTTTCCGGTGTAGTGCATGGTAGGGAACGCAGATCTGCGTTCCCTACGTTTACCTTCCGCGAAATCCACGCTCAATTTTGGAGGTGCAGATGAAATTCAAACGTGAAGATATTTTAGACCGATTGCGGGCAAACGTTGAATCAGGCAAACCGATTATCGGTGCGGGTGCAGGGACCGGCATCTCTGCCAAGTGTGAGGAGGCTGGCGGTGTAGACCTCATCGTGATTTATAACTCCGGACGTTTTCGCATGGCAGGTCGAGGATCGCTCGCGGGGATGATGCCCTACGGCGATGCGAACCAGATTGTGGTTGAAATGGCGAGCGAAGTGCTGCCGGTTGTTGAAAATATACCTGTGCTCGCAGGTGTCTGCGGGACGGATCCGTTTCGCCTGATGGATGTATTCCTCAAACAGATCGACGCTATCGGGTTTTCTGGGGTACAGAACTTCCCGACTGTGGGCTTAATTGATAGCACTTTTCGACAGAATCTGGAAGAGACAGGGATGGGATACGGACCAGAGGTAGAGATGATCCGTACCGCCCATAACCTCGGTATGTTGACAACGCCCTACGCCTTCAACGAATCGGAGGCGGAACAGATGGCAGATGCCGGCGCAGACATCCTCGTTGCCCACATGGGATTGACAACAAAGGGGAGCATTGGCGCGAAAACAGCACTGACGCTTGAAGAATCCGCCAAACGGGTGCAAGCCATCCACGATGCAGCGAAGTCGGTCAATCCTGAAATCTTGGTCATCTGTCACGGCGGTCCCATCGCCGAGCCGGAAGATGCCCAGTATATTCTTGACAACACAACCGGAGTCGTTGGGTTCTACGGTGCATCAAGTGCTGAACGTCTGCCAACAGAGCGTGCCATTACCGCCCAAATTGAGTCGTTCAAGTCGATCCATTTGTCGTGAGTAAGAAGGAGATATTGATGCAATCGCCAAAATCCTCTCCGGCACGTGCGAAATACGAGACGGATGGGTTCTACCTTTTCCCAGAGCCTATTATTGATAGCGCAGTGATTCAACGCACCATCGAAGGCATGGATGCGGTCCGAGCGGGAGAATACGAAACGGGCACGCCTCCACGTCCGTCGGCTTGGAATCCGGGTGACGATCCAAAGAAACTGTGCAAGATAGAGATGTCTCAGATTGCGAACCGTGCAATCATGGAGCTGGTCAGCCAGCCATCAATCGGAAAGCTAGCAGCTGAAATTACGGGTGCCGAGATGGTACAGGTGTGGTGGGTACAACTCCTCTACAAGCCTCCCGCTGACCCAGATGGAATTGTGGCCACAAATATTGGCTGGCATCAAGACCGCCACTACTGGCAGGTGTGGGAGGAAGGCAGCGAACTCCTCACAGCGTGGATTGCACTCAGCGATGTGACTCCGGAAGCCGGTCCCATGAAATTTGTTCGCGGTTCACACAAGTGGGGATTCCTCGGCCATAGCGACTTCTACGGACAAGACCACGAAGCACAGCGCGAAGAAATCGAAGTGCCTGATGATGAAAGTTGGGAAGAGGTTCCCGCCATTCTTCGCCCCGGTGGCATTAGCTTCCACGATAACCTCACCTATCACGGCAGTGGGCCCAATCTCTCAGGGAAACCACGGCGGAGTTTTGCAGTCCATTTACGCACGGAAAAGTCCAGACCGGTTGACAATCTCCGGAGTGGATTAACAGCATTCATCGATACACCCACACACTGCCCGGTAATCTATCGGAAAAAATAAGTGCAAAGAAACCGAGTTTTTTCGGCAAAACTCGGTTTCTCTTCGTGTTCCGCTTTGCGAGAATCCTCAATGAATCGGGACTTGCACTTTCTTTTTACATGGGCCAATAAAAGGAGTCGTTCTGATGCAAGGCGTCGTCAAATATCAGCGTGGTGACGGGTTCACCGAACTCCGTGATGTCAATGTTCGGGAGCCTAACGCCAACGAAGTTCTCATCGAGGTACACAGTGCGGGTATCTGTGGGTCTGATCTGCACATCCATCACGATCACATCAACCTCCCGATGCGTCCGCCGGTTGTTATCGGCCACGAATTTAGTGGCACGATTATTGCTTGTGGTTCAGAGGTGAGCCGCGTCAAGGTCGGAGATCGGGTGACCGTTGAGCCAACTTTTTCGATCTGTGGACGGTGCGACTATTGCCGATCGGGATTTTATAACCTGTGTAACCAGCGGGAGATTATCGGCTACTGGCATAATGGAGCGTTCGCCAAGTATTGCACCACGCCTGAACACGGCTTACACAAACTTCCCGAAAACGTGGATTTGACCTCCGGATCACTGACGGAGCCGCTCGCTTGCTGCGTTCACGGTGTAATCGAGCAGACGAAGGTCTCCGCCGGTGACTTCGTCGTGATCACTGGACCGGGGACTATTGGACTGCTCAGTTTGCAGATAGCGAAGGCGGAAGGGGGTATTGTCGCTGTGTGCGGCACCTCCGTTGATACAAATCGGCTCAAACGGGCGGCAGAACTCGGTGCAGACTTGACGATCGATGTTGAAAAGGACGACGCAGTAGAAATTATCAAGGCGCGTACAGGCGGTTACGGTGCTGATGTTGTCTTGGAATGTTCGGGGGCGGCACCGGCAGCACCGCTAGGCATCGAACTGACTCGCAAACGTGGGAAGTATACGCAGATGGGTTTGTTCGGCAATCCAATCAACATTGATTTTGAGCAAATTGCGTTTAAGGAGCTTCAGGTGACGGGCTTCATCTCACAGAAGAAAACCGCATGGGAGCGCGCACTCAAACTGATGGAACACGGCATGGTCTCCACGAAGGCGTTGATCACCCATGAAATGCCCATCTCCGAATGGCAGGAGGCGTTTGATCTCTTCGAGAGGCGGGAGGGAGTGAAGTTGATGTTGCGCCCTGAATAGCGGATGTAGGTGACACTATGGAGCATTTAGACTATACGGCGGGTTATAGGACCGTTGACGGTTTTCGAGTTTATCACCTTAGTGCCCACAAACCGAAGGCTTTGGGTTCACCGCCGGCGGATATTAAAATCTTCGGTGAGAATCCGAATGCCAAGCCCTCGGATTGGCTCGCTGTTGCTGAAATTGTGCCGGAACTTGGAAATAACTGCTACCTTTTTAAGGTCGCCGACGGTGATGGATGGATGGAGGTGATAGAATCGCCTCCGGATCTTGGGACGTTGAAAGAACGTCCTACCGCTTACGGCAATCCGATTCTGTTTCCGTTCCCAAACCGCATCCGGGGTGGCGCGTTTACGTTTGAGGGCGAAACCTATCAATTTGACAAACCGCCCGAATCCCCAACCTCTATTCATGGATTGCTGCTCAACCAACGGTATCAGGTTGAAAGCTGCACCGCCGGCAGGGACCGTGCGATATTGATTTGTTCACTTGACACCCGCGATTTTCCGGATATCGTTAGGCAATATCCGTTCCCTTTTAAGATTCAGATTACCTATACCCTAGCCCCGGCTAATCCGCCAAATGGTGCACCGGATTCGTCCGCTGAGACACCAACACTGTGTCTGAAAATGGATATTTCAATTACCAATACCGGTGGGCGTAATATGCCGATGGGTTTCGGCATCCACCCCTATTTTCATACACTCTTTGCTCCTGACTCGGCTGCAGCGCAGGCGATGATTACCGTTCCCGCAGCAAGATATTGGGAACTGGATGATGTGCTGGTGCCCACCGGAAGGACATTCCCGGTTTCTGGTGCGTTGGATCTGCGGAATGGGCGACCCTTTGCCAACGCAGCATTAGACCACGTTTTTACAGATGTTCAACTGACAGATGGCATCAGTCGTTGTATCATTGACAACCGAGATACGGGACGCGGTATGATTTTGGAATCGGGTGCCCAATTCAGGGAATTGGTTGTGTATACACCGCCGGGACGCCCCTCTATCTGTTTTGAACCATATACTTGTCCGACAGACGCTATCAATTTAGAGGCGAAGGGCGTACCTGCTGGTGTGATTGTCCTGTCGCCGGCTGAGACATTTTCGGCAACGGTTCGTATTATTCCAATTCAGTAGGGAACGCAGATCTGCGTTCCCTACGAAACAGAACTGGTGCCTAAGAGCTTTTTGAGCGTTCAACTGTGTAGGTCCTATCCAGTAAGAGACCGGAAAAGTTCGTAGGGGTTGGGTCTCCCAACCCTTACTGCCCCGATAAATCCCCGATGAATCGGGATGTGGCATGGGCGGGGGGAGGTTGCCCCTACCGGTTTTGCTTCATATACAGTAAGTTCTTAGGTTGGTAGTAGGGCGATTTATCGCCCGTCCTCCCTTGGTCTACCCCCCTACCCCCCTCGGTCCTCCCGTAAACGGGGGGAGGTTGCAAGCGGGGGGAAAGCGGGCGGGGGGAGGGAAGAACGCGCAATGAATTGCGCTACTACAAACTGAACTGCGTAATTCCTAACGAGAAAGGAAACAGAATGGCAGATGCGAAGATCATGATTGTTGAAAGCGATTCTCTTGTTGCTGAAGACATCGCAGAACGATTACAGACACTAGGATATACTGTTTGCGCCGTGGCTTCATCCGGGGCGGAAGCGGTTGCGAGAGCGGCGGAAGTGCGTCCCGACTTAGCCTTAATTGATACAGGACTTGAAGGGGAGCTAGAAGGCATTGAAGTGGCTAAGGAGATATCTAACCGTTTCAACATTCCGGTGGTATATCTGATTGATTCCATGAACGAAGATTTATTAGAGAAGGTAAAGGTAACCAGGGAATTTGGCTATGTCTTCAAACCGTATGAAACGAACCAGTTACGCCTGACTATCGAAAACCAACTTTACCGGTATGCGGAAGATCAGAAAGCCATGGACGAAGAGCAGCGGAGATCTGCTATTCTCAACAATATTGGGGATGCCGTGATTACCACGGACGAAGGTGGATTCGTAACATTTATGAATCCGGTTGCTGAAATCTTGACAGGCTGGCCGCTGGAAGAAGCTGGTAGGGAATACATAACGCACGTTTTCAATGTGTCCATTGGAGAATCGAACAGGTCTATTAGAACCAGCTTGATGAATGTACTCCACAGAGGAATCACTCTCCAGTGGGGATTGTCAGGGGGCCGCGATGCTGCGAGCCTCAATGCTAAATCTGGTCTAAAAATCGCTATTGACTATCATGCCGCGCCTCTCAGAGACAAACAGAGAAACATCGTGGGCATAGCTGTGACCTTCCGCGATATGAGGAAACATAAGGCAATAGAAACTGAGTTGGAACAGACAATCACTGAATTGCAAAATCAGAACCAACTGATGGAAACCGTTTTGAACGGCATCAGTGATGGTATTATTGTCATCAATCCAGAGGGCAGCGCATTACTCACCAATCCAAGTGCGGAACGAATTTTCGGTATGCCGCCACAGAATATAAAACCCAATGAGTGGGCTGAAACATACGGTATTTTTTATTCGGATCAAGAAACATATATACCGGCCGATCAGATGCCGGTGACACAAGCCCTCCAAGGTAAGGTATTAGAAGAGGCGGAGTTCTTTATACGCAATAAGGAACAACCGGATGGGGTTTATGCCAAGGGCAGGGCGGTGCCTCTATTTGATAGCAGTGGGGAGATTCGGGGCAGCGTGGCGATTATTCGCGACATCACACAGGACAAAAAAGCAGCGGCACAGTTGGAACAAACCATTGATGAACTGGAACATCAGGTTCAACTGACGGATACCGTTTTTAATAGTATCAGTGATGGCGTCGTTGTTACCGATGAAGAGGGGAATTTTTTACTCGTTAATCCAAGTGCCAAACAGATTGTCGGTATGGGGGCAACGGAGGCGATACCCGATGAATGGGCGGAAAAATACGGCACTTTTTATCCCGATCAGGTGACCCCTTTCCCTTCGGATCAGCTGCCGCTTGTTCACGCTATACAGGGTAAGTCCACAGATGGAGTCGATGTGTTTATACGCAATCCGGAAAATCCGGATGGTAATTTTATCAATGTCCATGGGAGGCCGCTACAGGATCAGAAAAATGAGGTGAGAGGGGGCGTGATTGTTTTCCGCGATGTGACGCAGATTAAGCGCGCGGAGGCCAGGTTAGAACAGACCATTGATGAACTGGAAAAGCAGGCGCAACTGATGGATACTATTTTTGATAGTATGAGCGATGGGGTGGTCGTTGCCGACGACAAGGGGCAATACATAATGGCGAACCCAGCTGCGGAAAGGATGATCAGTCGCAATTTTGAAGATCTAAATCTGCCCCGCGCATCTGAGCAATACGGTCTTTTTGATCCCGCTACAGACGCCCTGTTTCCCGCAGATCAGCTCCCACTCGCCCTGGCCATCGAGGGTAAGGCGACAAACAACGTCGAAATGCGTGTAAGCGGCGGGAAATCGTCACAGGCGGCTTATGTCAGTGTAAATGGGAGGCCTCTACTCGACAAAAACGGCATTTTGAGAGGAGGGGTGGTGGTTGCTCGCGATGTCACCGAGTTGAAGGAAGCAGAGTTTCAGTTGGAACAAACCGTCGCCGAATTGCAAAATCAGAACCAACTGATGGATACCGTTTTTAACAGTATTAGTGATGGGGTGAGCGTCACCGATGAGAAGGGGAATCTTTTACTTGTGAATCCGGAGGCAGAACAAATTATCGGTATAGGATTAACAGAGACACCCCCTGATAAATGGGCTGAAAAATACGGTATTTTTCATCTTGATAAAACGACACCTTTTCCAGCAGGGCCGCCGCTCATGCGTGTCATATCCGGTGAGGCAATAGACGATCTCAATCTGTTTATACGCAATTCTGAGAGGCCGGGGGGTGTTTATGTCAGCGTGAGTGGGAGGCCCTTGAGGTCTAACGACGGTGATGTGACAGGTAGCGTTATCGCTTTCCGAGATGTTACCGAGTTGAAGGAAGCAGAGATTCAGTTGGAACAAACAATCACCGAACTAGAAAATCAGAACCAACTGATGGATATCGTTTTGAACAGTATCAGCGATGGCGTGATCGCTACCGATACAAACGGGAAATACTTGATCTTTAGTGAAAAGATGAAACAATTGCTTGGTGTACCTTTGGTACGGGATTTAGAAATTGCTCAACGGCCTCGGGCATACGGTCTCTTTTACTCCGATAAAAAAACGCTTATTGCGGGAGAGGATCTTCCGCTCACACGGGCTATGCACGGTGAGATCACAGACGACATTGAGTTGTTTGTACGCAACTCGGAATTGTCGGAAGGTATTTTTATCAAGGCTAGTGGGAGACCTCTACAAGACCCAGATGGGAATTTGATAGGGGGCGTTGTCCTAGTCCGCGATGTCACCGAGTTTAAGGAGACAGAGATTCAGTTGGAACAAACAATCACCGAATTGCAAAATCAGACCCAACTGATGGAAACCGTTTTTAATAATATGAGTGATGGCGTGATTCTTGCTAATAATAATGAGGGCCAATATATTATGGCTAATCGGACTGCGGAACAAATGATCGGTCGTAGGCTGCAGAGGCCCGTAGGGTTGAGGGAGGCCATTGAACTATACGGCTTCTTTCTCCCCGATGAAAAAACGCCTTTCCCCGTTGATCAGCTTCCGATTGCCCGTGCCCTCCGCGGTGAGCCGGCAGAGAACATTGGGATGTTTATATACAATTCGTCGACAATGCGGGAGGGTATTCATGTAAATGTTAGTGCGAGACCCCTATATGACACACAAGGTAGTATGACAGGAAGCGTGTCCGTCTCGCGCGATGTCACGGAACTCAGACAGGCAGAAACCAATTTGAAAGATATAGTTGAACAACTTGAAGAGCAGGGTGCGCTGCTAGAATCCATTTTTAATAGTATTAGTGATGGCGTGGTCGTCGCCGATGTAGATGGCAACTTTAGAATTTTTAATCCAAGTGCCGAAAGAATTATCGGTGTAGGGGCAACAGAGACGGAGACCGATGAATGGAGCGACACTTATGGACTCTTTTTCCCCGATAGAGTGACGCCCTTTCCAACAGATGAACTCCCGCTAGTGCGTGCCATCCAAGGCGAAATCGTAGACGACCTAGAGATGTTTGTACGCAATCCGAATGTACCAGAAGGTGTTTTTATCAGCGTCAATGCGAGACCCTTACACGACGACGAAGGCAACGCGAAGGGGGGCGTGGCTGTATTTCGAGATGTGACTCAGCGAATGGTTGCCGAAGAAGCGTTGACCCAAGCATTTGCACAGGGACGGCTGGAGATTGTCGATACGATTCTCCACAACATCGGCAACGCAATCAACAGCGTAACGTCAGGTGCTGAAATACTCCAGAGAGAGTTACAGGGCAATCCGTTAATCCCCCGTCTTACTGCCCTGGCTAGCGCGATAAAAGCGCGTGAAGATAATTGGATTGATTACATCAAAAACGACCCACAAGGACAGCAGGTGCTCCCGTTTATTTGTGCAATCGCCGCCGATTTTAAAAATCAAAACGATAGGTGGTTGCAACGGGCTGAACGGATCAAACAGCGGGCGACACATATCGCTGATATTGTCATCACACAAAAGTCGTTTGGCAATTCAAGTATAGTCCGCAAGGATGTCAATATTTATGAGGTGATTGATGATGCGCTAAAGTTACAGCAAGAGTCGATCAGCAGAAGAGGGGTCGAGATTGATATCGACTGCGAAAACGCGCCACAAGAGATTCGGATTCAGGAGAGTCAATTTCATCAAATGTTGGCCAATCTTATCAAAAATTCAATTGAAGCCATTGATGAATTGATTCAATCGGGCGGTCTCAATGAAACCCCGCGCATCCGTATCAGAACCTATGTCGATGGAGATTTTTACTGCCTTGAGGTGATTGATAACGGTATAGGAGTAGAACAGGAAAACAACAAGCTGATTTTTGCCGCCGGTTATACCACAAAGAAATCGGGGAGCGGGTTAGGTTTGCATTCGATCGCTAATTTTGTCATCTCAGCCGGCGGGAAAATTGAGCCGGTGAGTGAAGGTATCGGCAAAGGTATGACGATGCGGGTCATGCTGCGGCTCTCCTCTGTTCTCCCATAGTCGGGCGATAAATCGCCTCCGGTCTACGACTTATAGTGAATTCTAAAAATAAATAGACACTTTCGCACCCTGGTAGGTGCGGTTACAAACCGCACCGAATTCAGTCCAATCCGGTAGATGCGGTTTGTAACCGCATCGCATCGGCGCAGTTAGAAACAGCACCTACCAAACTTTCCCCGGGCCCGGTAGGTGCGGTTTGTAACCGCACCACATCGGCGCAGTTAGAAACTCTGCTTGCGATCCCGATTTATCGGGGAGCACCTACCAAGCGGGAGAACGGTAGATACGGAGGAAAACCAAACATGAACACCGCTCCCAAACGTCGAAGCCACAACCGCCGCAAAGGCAGGGCTTCAATACAGGGCACATATTACCACATCATCATCTGTACACACCAGCGACAGAAAATTCTAATGGACCCCACAATCGCATCAATTATCTTCAAAACATTCGACTGGCTCGAAATAGAGAACCGTCAACAATGGGTATGTATCATGGTGATGCCGGATCATGTACACACGATTATTAAACTTGGACAAGGGCAGACCCTGGGCCAAGTTTTGCATTCGATGAAACGCTTTACAGGACGCGAAATTAACAAACATTTATCCCGGACCGGCTCCCTCTGGCAGAAAGGTTATACCGATTGGGGCATTCGGGACAAGACGGTCTTAAACAAAACAATCCGCTATTGTTATGCGAACCCTGTGAGAGCGGGTATAGTCGCGTCAGCTCGAGATTATCCATATTGGCGATGCAAATTCCAGATGGAATAGGCACCGTAGTGTAGGTTGAAACGGCGCAGTTAGAAACAGCGCCTACCAAACTTTCCCCAGGACCGGTAGATGCGGTTTTCAACCGCATCGCATCAGCGCAGTTAGAAACAGCACCTACCAAACAGGGGCCCGGTAGGTTCGGTTTTCAACCGTACCGCATAGGCGCAGTTAGAAACAGCGCCTACCAAACATCACTAGCAACTTAGGTTAAATATAAGAGGGTATTCAATGGAATTAAAAACGGATTGGAACAATCGCATTTTGGTTGTTGATGACCAGCAAGAGATCCACGATGATCTTGAAGATATGTTGACTTTCAACTCTATGCAGGCAGCAGAGAGTCATAAGGCAGAAACGGATGCTTTCGTAGACCTATTTCTCGATGAACCTCAAAAATCCTATCTGCCGGACTTTGAAATTTTGCATGCGATGGGCGGAGAGCAGGCGTGTGAAATCGTGAAAGCGAGTAAGGCATCGAACCGTCCCATTGCTGTAGGATTCATTGATGTCAGAATGCCGCCGGGGATTGATGGTATTGAAGCAATCCATCAGATTAGACAGGTTGATAAAAACATAGAGATTGTCATCATGACCGCTTATACGGATAGACCGCTGCCTGAGATGATCCATGATATGGAATTGCTTCACAAACTGCTCTATATCAGAAAGCCTTTCGTGCAGGAGGAGATCCAGCAGCTCGCCCTTTCCCTTGTCGAAAAGTGGAACATTGACGTGGAAAAAAGGAGGGCTGAACAGGAGTTAATCAAAAACCAACAGGAACTGACAATCAGTCATAAAAGGCTTGAAACGGTACTTGATTCTACGGGAGATGCCATCGGAATGTTTGACACCAACGGGGCCTTGGTGTTTGCAAATCAATGGTATGAGGAGTTGTTTGAATTAACAGAAGGTGAATTGAAGCAGATGGCGCCCAACGACCATCAAGCACGGGTCAAAGCGCGTTTTCAAGAGTCGATCTCTCCTGAAGCGAAGATAAACGTACCCTTTGGAAATACCGGAAGGGTGGAAGATATTATGGAAGTTAGCGAATCAAAGCCCCGGTTGTTTCGTCGCCTGACCGCGCCGGTGCATGATGATAAGGGAAACATTGCCGGTAACATTATCACTTACCGGGACACATCCAAAGAGATCGAATTCGAGCGGATGAAATCCGAAGTTGTCCGATTACGGAACACCCTCCAAACAACCTCCTCCTTTAGTGGAATCATAGGTAAGAGCCAAGAGATGCAAGAGGTGTTCACATTGATACAACGGGCGGCTGAAAGCAATATCACCGTGCTTATTCAGGGGGAAAACGGGACAGGTAAAGAGCGAGTCGCCCAATCAATCCATTTCAATAGTGCTCGAAAAGCGGGGCCATTTGTCGTCGTCAATTGTGCAGCTATTCCCGACACACTTATTGAAAGCGAGCTTTTTGGACATGAACGTGGGGCTTTCACGGGTGCAACAACTCAAAAAATAGGACAATTTGAACAAGCCAATGGCGGAACAATTTTTCTTGATGAAATTGGCGATATGCCATTTAACCTGCAAGCCAAGTTGTTGCGGGTCCTTCAAGAACGGGAGCTCCAGCGCGTCGGTGGGACCAGAACGATTCCCATTGACATCCGAGTCATCGCGGCGACAAATCAGGACTTACCTGCCGCGGTAGAAATAGGCTCCTTTCGTGTAGATCTTTTCTATCGTCTCGCCGCCTATCCGATCGAGATTCCACCACTCAGAGACCGACGCGAAGATATTCCCCTATTGGCAAGACACTTTCTAAAAAAATATACCGAAGATACTGACAAATCCATTAGTGAAATTTCCCCAAGTGCCTTACAACTGTTGATATGGCATGATTTCCCCGGCAATGTACGTGAGCTAGAAAACATCATTGAACGCGCTGTCCTGCTTGAGACAACGGATAGCCTACAAGCGTCCAATCTATCCTCGTCTATCCTTCCTATTTCCACTTCCCCGGCTGTTTCCTCCCCCCATCTTGCCCCAACGACAATCCTCCCACTTGTCGAGGTCGAGAAGCAAGCACTTGCCCACGCCCTCGAAACTACGGACAATAATGTCAGTAAGGCAGCCCAAGCGTTGGGTATCAATCGAGCGACCCTTTATCGGAAATTGAAGACGTATCAACTGCTCGCGTCAGAATGATTTTCGGATTTTCCCCGCCTTCACCCCACCCCGGTAGGTGCGGTTTTTAACCGCACCGCATCGGCGCAGTTATAAACAGCGCCTACCAGACACGGGGAGCATCGGCGCAGTTGGAAACAGCGTCCCGATAAATCGGGATGCGGTTTGTAACCGCACCAGTGCCGATTTATCGGTATCCTCGACAAGTCCCCGATGAATCGGGACAGGCGGGATTTGGCGTGTCTCATTAATGCTAAGATCCACTACAAGTCCCTGCGCCTCTCCTCCGGATTTTCACCCTACTTTCGTGGAGACGCTTTTCTCTGCTGCTGCATAATGCGACCAAGTCGCAAAATGCGACATTTTCCCCGCATCCCGCGTCATCACAGGCTCCCCGCCGATTTCCCTGCCAAATCCTTCCCTAACTGTCGCATAATGCGACATTCAAAAGCAATCTGTGCTCCCTGAAAAAAAACGACGTGCTCTCGTGAAAAGCCTGTCCTCAAGGGGTTTATCCGTCGTTAGTCCCCTTTCCTCACCCCTGAGTTAGTGGCTGGCACGGTTTATGCGTTTTGCGTTCCATGTGCTTAGATCACAAAAACATGTACCATTACAATGAAAGGTAGAGTACTGAAAATTGAAAACAACAAGAATCATTTTATCTTCGCTCATGTTCAGAAATTGTGCAACAGTAGGGTCAGGTCCCCGATGGAATCGGGATTCAAAGCAACTTGTATCTGATCAAACCAGTTTCTTTCGTTGCCTCCCCGCTATCGCGCTGCTGATCGGCGCGCTTTTCCTATTCGCTGCTCCTTCAGTGTCAGCGACCCTGACCGGCCTGTCGCTGTCAGTCGACGGGATCGCGGTCCCAATCACCCCTCCGTTCACGTCTGCCAACGGCCAATATACGGCGAGCGTCCCCCACGACACGACCAGCGTGAGCGTCACGCCCACATGGACCGCCACCGGTGCCTATGCTCAGGTAGGTTCCCTGAGGCTGGGCGAGAGCTTTCTCACCAACATAATCACCAGCACTATAACAGTCTCCACATCCGGCACCTCCACATCCGTGAACTTGGCATCCAGCGGCGACACGCTGGTGTGGGCTACTCTGTTTTATGCGGACGGCACTGCCACTGATTACTCCATCACCGTCAGTAGGTTGCAGCCGCCCGCCGCGCCAACCGGCTTAACGGTTACGGCGGGTGATGCGGAGCTGCGTTTGGCGTGGACGGCACCGGTGGATGCTATCGCCGGCTATGACGTAGCCTACACCTCGGCACCGAAGGCGGGCCCCGGCGCAGTCGCCGACACCGCGGCGGCATCGGGCATCAACCCCAGCGTCGCCTGGGTGCTGACGCGCTACAATCCCTCGTCCAGCGCGACCTCCTGGACAATTTCGGACCTGACCAACAATACGGACTACCGGGTGCGCGTCCGCGCGATAGGGCTAAATTTTCTTGAGAGCCCCTGGACGTTCGCCACGGGTAAGCCGAAGACAGCGACGGTTACACCGCCGGCGGCACCAACCGGCCTAACGGTTACGGCGGGTAATACGGACCTGTTCCTTGAGTGGACGGCACCGGTGGATGCTATCGCCGGCTACGACGTGCACTTCACCTCGGCACCGAAGACTGGCAGCGGCGCAGTCGCCGACACCGCGGCGATGTCGGGCCAGGCGGTGCCGGGCAGCGACCCCAGCGTCGGCTGGGTGGAGACGTACTTCGCTCCCTCGTCCAGCGCGACCTCCTGGACGATTTCATACCTGCACGACAATACGGCCTACCGGGTACGCGTACGCGCGGTAACTATGGATTATCTTGAGAGTCCCTGGGCGTTTGCCACGGGCACTACGGGCACGCCGCAGACAGCACCGGCGGTGCCAAGGCAGACCCTGACCGGCCTGTCGCTGTCGGTCAACGGGACCGCGGTCCCGATCACCCATACGTCCACGTCCGCCGACGACCAAATAAGGTCTTATACGGCGAGTGTCCCGCATGACACAACCAGCGTGAGCATCACGCCCACATGGACCGCTACCGGCACCGAGGTTCAGGTAGGTTCCACGACACCGGGCCGGAACAACGTAATCACCGACGCTATAATAGTCCCCACATCCGGCACCTCCAACTCCGTGAACCTGGCAGCCAGCGGCGACACGCTGGTGTGGGCTGCTCTGTTTTATGCGGACAGTACTGCCAACACTGATTACGAAATCACCGTCAGCAAGTTGCAGCCGCCCACCGCACAGATCGAGATCCCGGCGCAGACGCTCCCCACGATCCGGATGTCAGCGTCTCCGAACCCGGTGGACGAGGGCTCGTCGGTGACCGTGACACTGACGCTGTCGGAGGCGGCGGCGAGCCAAGTGGTCATCCCGGTGACGCTGACGAATGTATGGGCCGAGTCCGACGACTACGGGCCGCTCGCATCGATCACCATCCCAGCCGGCGCGACAACCGGCACGGGAACCATCACCACGGCGCACGACCCCGATGCCGAACACGAGACATTCAGACTGGTGCTTGGGGCACCGCCGGCCGGATACGCTATGCCGGCGAGCCAGGTGCAGATCATGATTCGGGACGACGAGGCCGGCGCGGGCGCAGCACCTATCGCGCACGCTATACACGATAACCAAACACCTGCCCTGTCCGTCTTCGGTGCTATCGTTGACGAAGGTACCGGAGTCGCGAGGGAAGGTTTCCGAGTCAAGGTCAAAAACCTGACAACGAAGGCTTCTGCCAGCGAGATCACTTCCGTCGAAACAGCAGACGGATACAGCGTGACCCTGCTTGACCTAGCTAACGCTCGCGCAACACGGGTCGGTGATGTGTTAGAGATTTCTGCTGATTCACCGGATCCGCGGATGGGTGTCGAACCGGTGCGGCATATCGTTACGGTGGACGATGTGAAGAGAGGCACTATCCAGTTGGAAGCCCTAATCGCGTATGAGATTCCCGCTGGGACGGAGCTACTTCGTAACTATCCGAACCCGTTCAACCCAGAAACGTGGATTCCGTATCGTCTAGCAAAAGATGCCGACGTGTCGTTAACCATCTACGATGCAAATGGCGCACTGGTACGCACCATTGATATGGGACATCAATCCGCAGCAGTGTATGAGTCCAGAGCCAAAGCAATCTACTGGGATGGTCGGAACCATTTCGGTGAACAGGTTGCAAGTGGTGTCTACTTCTATAGCTTGAGTGCAGGTGACTTCTCAGCGACCCGTAAAATGGTAATACTGAAATAGTATCACTATACACTCGCCTGATATAGCCGTTGGAGGCCCCATACAATCGGGGCATTCAACGGCTATTTTTTTTGGTTCATTAGGAGTTACGCACTTCAGCAGGGAACGCAGATCTGCGTTCCCTACGAACTCCTTGAGGGGGTTTCGGCTGTAGTTGCCCGATTTATCAGGCATTTTCACTGTAGTTGCCTGATTTATCAGGCGTTTTTACTGTAGTTGCCTGATTTATCAGGCATTTTTACTGTAGTTGCCTGATTTATCAGGCGTTTGCACTGTAGTTGCCCGATTTATCAGGCGTTTGCACTGTAGTTGCCCGATTTATCAGGCATTTTTACTGTAGTTGCCTGATTTATCAGGCGTTTGCACTGTAGTTGCCCGTTTCTTAATCCCGACAAATCGGTGATTCATCGGGTTTTGGAAATGGTATCCAGTGGCGATAAATCACCGAACTACAGAGTTGAGCGTTCAACTGCGTAAGTCCTGTTCATATAAAAAGAAAGTGCAAAGCACGAAGTGAAGTGCACCTCCAGCCTCCCTTATTCTACCCCCTACCCCCCTCGGTCCCCCCGTAAACGGAGGGAGGTTGCAAGCAGGGGGGGAAAGCAAGCAGGGAGGAAAGCAAGTTGAGCATAGCGAAATCCCGATTTATCGGGGCAGGGGGAAAGTAACTCCCCGATAAACTGGGAGGCAAGCATCTGTGGCTGCTGTTGCACTCATTCTTTATATGAGCGATGAACGAATGTAGGGTCCCGGTGCTTTTTTTCGGCTTTTCGCTCGACTTACGTGGAGCGGCTTTTCTCTGCTGCTGCATAATGCGACCAAGCTGCAGAATGCAGCACTTTCTCCGCAGCCCGCGTCATCACAGGCTTCCCACCGATTTTCCCCGCTACCTTTTCCTAATCTGCTGCATTTTGCGACATTCAAAAGCAACTTGTGCTCCCTAAAAAAAAACTCAAAAAACGGTGTGCTCTCCTGAAAAGGCTGTCCTCAAGGGATTTATCCGCCGTTAGTCCCCTTTCCTCACCCCTGAGTTAGTGGCTGGCACGGTTTATGCATTCCATGTGCCTAGACCATAAAAAAGGAGGACACACAATGTTACGAATTTTAATGCTCTGCATCACTATTGTTGTTACATTCGCAGTTATTAGCGCGATCATTGTGAACGGGACACAGATGGAAACATTCAAAGACCTGAAGGTTGGCATGGCAGCGCCGGATTTCACACTCAATGACGGAAATGGAGTTGCCCATAGCCTAAGCGATTATCTTGGGAAAAAGAATGTCGCTCTGGTATTTTACCCCAAAGACTTTACCAGTGGCTGACTGGCAGAACTTCGCTCACTCCGGGATGAGTTGAGCCAAATTCAGGAGACAGATACGGTTGTTTGGGGGATCAGCGTCGATGATGAAGCCTCCCATAAAAAGTTTCAAGAGGCAGAAAATTTTGGATTTCCCCTACTTGCCGATACGGAACTCGAGGTCAGCAAAATCTACAGCGGTATCACGGAAAAACTTGAGGTTTCCAACCGGTCAACTTTTGTTATTGATAAAGCGGGATATATTCGTGCGATAGATCGAGATGTAAACACGCAAACGCACGGCAAGGATCTCGTCAAACTAATCAAGGAAAGCATACAGACAGACCATCAAACTCGATAAATAGGTCAACGCAGGGACGCACGGCAAAGGCCTAGCCGATTTCTTTCAGTCAATGTAAACGCACCAAAACCGAACAGGGTAGCATTAGCGCAGTTGGAAACTCTGCTTGCGATCCCGATTTATCGGGGAGCACCTACCGAATAATTTTGAAAACTAAGGAGATAACTTATTATGAAGATAGGAAAGCATCTGATTACACTTTCACTGATAACCCTCACACTGATAACCCTCATTACCTTGCTGGGTTTTACTTTTAGTCCTAAAGGTGATAACACAAAGGACGTTAAAATCGCTGTAGCGGCTCCCCTTACCGGTCCTCTTGCTGCTTTCGGGGAGATGATCAAGCGAGGAGCGGAGCTTAAAGCACAGGAGATTAATGCTGCTGGTGGTGTTAATGGCAAGACGCTCACCATCATATTTGAAGATGACGCTGGCAAAGATAAAGAGGCCAGCTCGATTGCAGCGCGGATCGCGACGAACCAGAGTATCCTTGCAGCTGTTGGACACTTTAATAGCTCCTGTACATTAGCAGGTAAATCCATCTACAAACGTGCTGGTATTGTTGTGATCTCGCCGAGCTCGCCCAACGCCCAGGTTTGTGCCGGAAGCGAGTGGACGTTTAGAAACTCTTACTGCAACCATTTTCAAGGTGCACTTGCAGCGGAACATATCAAAAACGTGTTAGGGAACGTCCAGAGAATTGCCATCTTTTTTGATAACGATGACTACGGGCGTAAGCTTAAAGACGGTTTTACCGATGCAGCCAAAGGACTTGGGCTAGAAATCGTTGCGACCGAGGCGTACAATCGGGATAACACTGATTTTAGGGCACAACTGATAAGTGTTAAGGCGAAGCACCCGGATCTGATTTTTATCTCGGGGTTACATAGCCATGCAGGTTTAATTATTGCACAAGCCCGTAAGGCAGGAATCACCACGCCACTCTTTAGTGCGGATGGTGTTGATTCTCCGGATTTCCTCCAAATCGCAGGCGATGCGGCCGAAGGTGTGTATGTTTCAGCACCGTTTACATTTGAACTTGGCGGCACCAAAGCGCAAAAGATGGCACTGACCTTTGAGGAAGAATATGGGGTTGCTCCCAATGCTTGGGCAGCATTAACTTACGATTCGGTTGGCATGATTGCCGAAGCGATCGAAAAAGGCGGCGAGAACCGCAAAGCGATCCGGGATTATTTGGCCGGAATCAGCACACCGGAGGAAGGTTATGTAGGCGTTACTGGTCTGACCTATTTTGATGAGAACGGCGACTGCGTTAGGCCTGCTGCCGTCAAGACCAGCGTCAAGATCGTCCGTAATAACACATTTATTCCTATTGATGATCCAATGCTTGATATAGGTATAGTCCGGGGACTCATCACTGCACAGCATCATCCCTATAAGAACTGGTAGTTCGGCGATTTATCGCCGTTGGGTCCTGTTTCCAACGCGCGATGAATCCCCGATGAATCGGGACAGGCGAGATTAAGTGGGACATCCCGAGAATCGGGGAAACGGGCAACTACAGCAAGGATTCCATTAGTGAAGGTTTCCCACTAGTGCTTACATTATTCGTACAAGGAGCAAAACATGAGTAGCAAATTAAAGACATATTTGCAGGATCCGCTCTTGAATCAGATGTTTTCTGAGGTTAGGCAAGCCGGTCCTCTCAAATCTATACTGGTAGACATTACACACTTGTGCAATCTGCGATGCCAAGGCTGTTACTTCTTTGCGGAGAACTTAGACGAGCATAAATCGCCTAGCGATGAAGCAGTGCTTGACACTTTTATTGAGCAGGAAAAAGCGAGAGGGACCAATTACATAACAGTTGTCGGTGGGGAACCCAGTCTCCAGTTGGATCGCCTCAAAAAGCTTTATGACAATTTCTGGCTAGTTGTTGTCACCAACGGGCTCCGCAAAATTCCTTACGACGGCTTTGAAAATATGCCAATCGGTATTTCTGTCTGGGGCGACCATGAAACAGATACACATCTGCGAGGGTATGGGAAAATTGATGTTTTTGATCGAGGCTTAAAAAACTTCAAAGATGACCCACGTGCAATTTGGTACTACACGACTTCCCCCGGCAATGCCCATGAAATTGAAAGCGTAGTCGATCAGTGTGCTGCTAACGGCAACTATGTCACCTTCAATTTTTATGGTGATGTATCGAGTTTAGGTGGAAAGTTCGATCATAGAAAGGGCTTTGAAAAGGTCCGTCGTGAGATTGATCGGGCGATTCAACGACATCCCGATAAGATTTTAATGTCGCCTTATATCGCTGAAGTTGTGTCAAAAGGAGAGTTGTTCGGTCAAAAATGGAGTTATGACGTTTGCCCGAGCGTTACCTTTGACAATGAGATAAACAGGGAGCGTATTAAAAATGGGAATCCATACAATACCCATTTTCGCGCTTACAACCCCGATCTTAAAACAACCCGCCGGTGTTCCGTTGGTAACGAGAGAGATTGCTCAACCTGTTACGACGTGTATGTCCACTTCGCTTGGATTATGTTACACATGAAGCGGCACCTGCATACCGAGAAGGATTTCACAAACTGGTTAACAACGGTGTATCTCTTTTATTTGGGCAATCGGATTGTTGATTTTGAAACCGGTATTAAACTGTTGCCCAGTATTCACGAACGGTTGCAGACTTTGCGCGATGAAGATTGGGCGGGCTCATCATTCAATACACACATGATAGCAAGTGCCCAGGATTTCAATGCCACACACAATATCTCTGGGTATGTGTAAGTAAACAGACGAACTCATCCAAACTGACTCATGTTAAGAAATCGTGCAACAGAAACCGAGTTTTCAAGAAAAAACTCGGTTTCTCTTCATGCCTTGCACTCTCTTTTTATATCAGCCTCCAAACTTAAGGAATCACAATGGAAACACAGAATGTTGAACTTTGTATTGATGGCTTTCGTTACTTCTACAAGGTTTACCCCAATGCTAAAAGCAATTTTGCCCCCTTTGTGCTTATCAGCGGAAGTTTTCAGTCAATAGATGGGTGGAAAAAGCACGCCGAATGGTTGAATCAATTCGCCCCGGTCATTGTGTTTGATCCACCAGGGGTTGGTCTCTCGGACCCGCTACCTGCCCATTATGGTCTCGATTTCTTGGCAAACTCCCTTTTGAAGGTCCTCGAAAAGGAGGGAATATCCCTGGTAAATTTGTTGGGTGTATCTTACGGCACGATTGTCGCTTACGGTTTTGCTCAATTGTATCCCGATAAAGTGAATCGAATGATATTAGCTGGATCCATGAAAGAGATCCCGGCTGAGCAGGTCGAAGATATTCAAAAATCACTCACACTGTTGCGAGAGGGGAAAAAAGCCGATTTTGTGGATAATGTGCTTCAGTTTTTAATCTGCCAAGATAAGCAAAAGTTTGTTGCGAAACGCCGTTCAGTTGAGCGAGTCCTGCGGTCAATAGTGTCCACAGCTTCCACGGACGATTTAAGGAAATATGAACAGAACATGCTGCGGGTCACAACTTTATCACACCTAGACTTGACGGATTCTCCAGACGTGCCGACTTTGGTCTTCACCGGTGAGCATGACACCTGCACGAATCCCCGCAATTGTTTGAAATTTGCAGAGGCACTTTCCAAGGGCATTTATACTACGGTTCAAAATGCAGATCATCTCTTCTATCTTGAACAGTTCCTGACGGTTGTTGGGGTGGCTGCGGATTTCTTTTTGGAACTCCCGTTGGAGGCGTTAGAGGGGTGTACACCGGTAGAATACTTCGACAAGCAGCTGCCAATCGAAATTGCCGCCTGAAGCTCCTAAGTACCTACCCCAATATGTTTTCTATCCCACCTTCAGGATAATCTTCCCAAAGTTCCGATTCGCCTCCATATATTCGTGCGCCTCGCTAGCTTGTGATAAGGGCATTACACAATCAATGATCGGTTGAATCTTTCCTTCCTTGAGCAGCGGCAGCCAGCGATCGACAAAACGCTGCGTAATCCCAATCTTCTCCTCTATCGACTGTGGCCGCATCACCGATCCGAAGACCTGTAAGCGTTTCCGCATGATTTGACTCATATTTAATTCTGCAGCGGCACCGCCCATCAACCCAACCATAACCAGGCGACCCCGCGTCTTGAGAATCGATAGATTGCGCTCCAAATACGGCGCACCGATGAAGTCTTGAACCAACTCCACGCCTTCCCCATCTGTCAGTCGCATAATCTCTTCCGCGAAGTCCTGTTCCTTATAATTGATGCCTTCCGTACAACCGAGCTGCTTGCTTCTCTCAATCTTCTCTGCGGAACCGGCTGTGATAAAGACGCGAGCACCCGCATGATGCGCCATCTGCGTTCCCGCCGTCCCCACACCACTGCCGCCGGCATGGATGAGCACGGATTCCCCAGCGCGCAAGCCGCCGAGGGTGAAGAGCGTCTCATTGGCAGTAAAGAAGACCTCCGTAACCGCCGCCGCCTTCTCAAAACTCCAACCGTCAGGAATTGGCATCGCCATACGATAGTCGATGACCGCCTGCTCCGCGTACGCGCCGCCGCCGACTAGACCGAACACGCGATCACGTCGCTCAAAGCCTTCAACTTGATCACCCCACGACGCAACGACGCCGGCAAGTTCCAAGCCGAGAATTTCCGATTCGCCCGGCGGGGGTGGATATCCGCCTTGCCGTTGTATAGTATCCGCCCGATTGAGTGCGGTTGCTTTTACGTCAATCAATAGCTGTGTGGGTCCAGGGATGGGAACAGGCACTTCCCCTAATTCCAAGACCTCTGGTCCGCCGTCACCGGTCCTAATAATTCCTTGCATTTGCTTTCCTTTCATAGATTCTGTTCAACTTGATCTAATCTAAACTTATCGAAAATCTACATGCGTAATAACTACTCAAAGCCTTTTCCTAATCTGTAGCGAACAAGCGGTACTGTCAGCCGCTTTAGGCTGAGGCTTGAACCACATTCCCATTTTTGCTTGACCGTGTGATACCCTCTATGTATAATTGCATTTTGAACCGAAAATTTTCTGACTAACCGTGCCAGCATATGCCGGAGCTACGTTTTTATTTCTAACGTATTCTATCTAGTCAAAACTGTCCACAGCAAAGATATGTTATCACTCTTCAAAAGCGGAGGCAAGAATCTATTGATTTGGGGAAAATTTAGGATTTAGATTGGGCCCACAAGGAGACTTCGACCATGAGCAAAATCCAGACATTTTTCGATGAGAACGGCTATTACTTGGCAAAAGGTGTTTTCTCAACAGATGAGATCAGTTCACTTGAAAACGAGTTTAACCGCATTGTGGGACAACTCGAAAAACCCAACGAGAACGATCCAAACCATAACGGCATCATCTCCACACGCAATGTGCAGCAATATTCAAGTCTGTGGTTGACTGCCTTACTTCACAAGGGGTTCCTCGACATTGTTGAACAGTTCATCGGACCCGATATCGTCCTCAACCATTCGACACTCTTTGAGAAGCGAAAGACAACCGGAGAAACCCCCTTCAAGATGCACCAAGACTGGAGTTACCTGCCAACCCAAAAGAACACCATGATTGCGGGAATGATTCACGTCAGCGAAGCGACGGAAGAAATAGGGTGTCTAAGAGTCTATCCCGGATCGCATAAACAGGGGCGGATGGAGAGCTCAAAGGCGGTTGACCCTGAATTTCACGAAAAGTTTCCATTTGAAGGTGCCACGTCGATTGAAGCCGAGCCCGGTGACGTTACCTTCTTCGATTACTTTATTGTACACGGTTCAGAGTCCAACCGCTCTGAGAAGCCAAGGAAAGTAGTCATCGCGAGGATGTTTTCCGGCAAGGATCGGAAGGAGGACCTCTATCAGTTTAGTGAGAATTTGGTGCTACGCGGCTGGAATCACCATACGACCGAGGCAACCGCAAGGAAAGCTGTTGTGAAACCTCAATAGATTCAGGTGGAGCCTACTAACACGAAAGGAGAACCATCAATGCCAATCGTCGCTAAGGAGAAACGAGATCAACTCATGCGCGATGGTTTCTGCGTCTTTGAGAATGTAATAGCACCGGAGATGGTAGCGAAACTATAGTAGATTTAACAATTAACGATACATATTGATAATCTCCTCAATGGGCTTATCCGCATTGTATGACCGGACTCTCTTTATATTGGCAAACTTTTGTTCAACGGGATTATAATCCGGCGAATACGGGGGCAAGTATAACACCTTAGCACCACAGGCTTGTATCAATGCTTGGGTCTCGGTGGTCTTGTGAATGCGTGCATTATCCATTATCACGAGACTGTTGGCATCTAAATGTGGCGATAACGCTTCATCAAGCCATGTATTAAACCGTTGTGCATTACAACTGCCCGATATTAACTTTGGGGCAATCAACTTATTATTCAGTTGTGCCACTATCAAAGTGGTGGTGCGGGTCTTTTGGCTGGGTATCAACCCCTGGACACATTGTCCCCGGGGGGCATAGCCATGACTTCTAAACGTTTCATCTGTAAAACCGGTCTCGTCGAGGTAAATCAGCGTTTTGCCTGATGCTTTCGCCGTTGCGAGTTGCTCCTGATAGGCTTGTCGTTTTTCTGGACATTGCTCCTTATATCCAACCGTTTTTTTTTACGCGTGTAGCCGAGTCTTTTGAGTCCATAGCCGACACAGGCGGGTGAAACCCCAAAGTGTGTGGCGCGTTCTTTAAGGGTTTGGTCAGGGTGTGCCTTGACATGTTCAGCCAGTGCCGTTGGGTCAAGTAGTCTCGGTTTTCGGGGACCCGGTTTGCCCGGTGTGAGTGGGTCTGGGTCATTGAGCCATCGGTAAATCGCAGTTCGACCGACTTTGAACCGTTTTGCCGCTTCTGTTTTACTGCCACCATTTTCTATGAATTGAAGGACGCGTGTGCGTAAATCTGATGAATGTGCCATAATGCAAACAGGATAACATACTTCTAAACTATTGTCCCGTTATTTCTTGCGTCTACTATAAATGATATGAGCGAATGGATGATAGCGCAACAGGATGAGGAACACTTCGAGCAGCATCGTTCACAGGGTTGCATCATTCCCTACTGGACTTGCCCCCATCCAGCCTTCACTGAACTCCTCATTGATCCCGGTGCGATGGCAGTCTTCGGTGAATTGGGATTTGACTCCCCTAAATTCTGGAGCGGCTTTGTGATTAGCAAGCCTCCGCACAGTCCACCGTTATATTGGCACCAAGACGGCGTGTTGTGGGAACACCCCATCAGCTACACCAATCAGCCGCAGCAGTACTTCCTGATGTACTACTTGGTTGACACAAATATACACAACGGTTGTTTACGTTTGATTCCCGGCTCTCACCTGAAACGCCACCCGCTGCACGATATGCGACCGAGGGACGACGACACGGTCGTCCGTGCGACCGATATGGATAATCTCGTCTTCCAACAGATTGAGGGTGAGGTTAACGTACCAGTTCGTGCCGGCGATATTGTCGTCGGCGACTCACGTCTGTTGCATTCCGCCCGTGCCAACCAGACCGACCAGCGCCGCACAGTGCTCACGATCTGGTATTGGCCCGCCTATGACGACATGCCCGACGAAGTTAAGGCGTTAATCCGCGACCACATCACCAGTAGGTCTGAATGGGCTGACTGGGTCGAACAGACGCGACACATCACACAGGAATTCCTGCCGGTCTATGAGGGCGAGGCAGAAGCGGTCCCTTGGGGCACATTTCCCGGCGAAGATTTTCAGTAGAGTCCCTCCCAGCTGCTCCTGAAGATGACACGTCGCAGAAATCGTGTATCAAAATCCGATTAGAATCCCCGCTTCAGGTCGACCAGATTTGTGAGCGGCTCTTTGGCGAGGTATCGCCGTAAATTGTCATAAAAAATCGCTTTGCCCGCAGCAGCGGTCTGGGAAGAACCTCCAGAGCAGTGTGGGGTTATCAGCAAGTTCGGCGTATCCCAGAGCGGACTGTCTTGAGGCAGCGGTTCTACTGCTGTAACGTCCAATCCAGCACCGGCAAGTTGCCCGTCATTCAACATCTGCATGAGCGTATCTTCGTCTATAATGCCGCCTCGCGAAACAACTATCAGGTAGGCTGTTTGCTTCATGAGCCTGAGTTGTTCAGGACCGAGCATCCCGGCGGTTTCTGGTGTGATTGGGGCTGCAACTGCCACGACATCTGAACGTCGCATTAGATCGTCGAGTCCATCCAACAACCTTAGTTCAGTCACAAAGTCGGGCTTGGGGACTTCGTTGATGTCAACCCCAATGACCTCCATATCAAAGCCGTGGCCGCGCTTAGCAATGGCACGACCGATATTGCCCATGCCAACCACTCCTAGCGTCAAACCGGTCAATCCGACCTGAGGCCCGCTGAATGGACGTGTCCAGTTGTGTTCACGTTGTGCGTCCAAAAGACTTGGTAATTGGCGTGTAAGGCTAATCAACAATCCAAAACCGTGCTCGGCGATTGTGGCAGCGTGAGAACCGCGGGTGTTGGTAACAGTGACATCGCTCTCTGCTATCTCAGAGATTCGCGCCAATCTTTCTACCCCAGCACCGGTATTTTGGATCCACTTCAACTGTTTGGCTGCGAGAAAGGCTTCTCGATTGATTGCGCCGAAAACGGCTTCAGCGTCGACAATTTCGCGCAGAATATCATCTTGGTTAGCAGCAACAGTGAACTGCACTTGGGGAAAGGTTTTCTGTGCCTCTTCGAGTCGTTCTTGGGACCATGATGAAGCAACAAGTAATTTCATAGAAATTGTGCAGCGGGAGCCTTAAAATTCAGATGTAAGGACTCAACCGCTCTTCTCCTTTTTCAATTGAGTTGTGAACATCAACAGGATATACTAGGGCAAACTTCCTGTCAAGAGAATAGCGAAATGACAGTATCAATAAATGAAACGTGAGGCGTGAAACGTGAAAAACCCAGCCTTACCAACTTACACCAAAGGTTATTGAGGGAGGAGACATTGGATGACTACTGAACTTCCTGATTGGGTAACATATCCTGAAGATGACTGGATTGAAATTACGGCAGAGGAGGCGGGGCTTGATCCCGAAAAATTCGGAGCCTTTATAGGGGGCATGGAGGTCAAGGGCGCGTCTTTCGGCGGAGAGGATCACTCCGGCGACAAGTATGGTGCCGTGATCGCCCGTGGCGGTTACTTGGTTCACACGTGGGGAGATCGGCATTATCTGCACCAAACCGCTTCCGTCGGAAAGGCTTTTATGTGGGCACTTCTCGGTTTTGCGATCGCAGACGGCCGCATTGATCCGGACGAGCCAATCAACAAATATTGGACCGGCGAGGGCGAACTTTCCCATCCTCACAAATATTTGACTGAAGGGCATCATAAGAACCTGACTTGGCGGCATATCATTGGATCAAAGCACGAGTCCCTTCACCACGGAGGATTTCCAATAGAGTTGGGGATCCGTTGGAGGGAGAAGGTCACCGGACTTGAGGCAGCGAACCTTATACCGGGCGTTCCTGAATGGTCCAAGTGGAGCGGCGATCCATTCTATGACCTCTACTCCCACGCCGAGCCGGGCACAGTTAGTCTCTATAGTAGTGCCGGGTTCTGGCGTTTAAGCCAAGCACTTACCTACGTCTTAGGGGATGACCTGAAGAATATTATTCAGGAGAGACTCTTTGACCTGATAGGCATCCCAGCAGAGCGATGGGATTGGCTCACCGGAGACTATGTCAAAGACAAAAAATATTTGTATCCCACAATTCCAGATTCGTACACCTATCTCGACCCTCCCTATGAGATTAATGGACACTCTGTCCGCAGCGGTCCCGGCTGGGTCGTCATCAGTGCATCGGACCTCGCCCGGTTTGGTCATCTGAACGCGACGGGTGGTATCTGGAAGGGGGAACAGGTCATTGATCCGGATTGGCTACGGGGTCACAGCGGGGGGAACAAGAGCGGAACAAGCGGCGAGTCTAAGTATTTTACTGCAATGGGAGTCGTCACAACCGAGGGTTTTGAATACAGACACACCACTGAGACAACGAGTTTTCTGCCTGAAGAATTGTTCACTGGACCTGTGCGAGTAAATAAACATTCTTGACGTACTTCCACACCCTCAAGGATGGGCTCCACCCCAATCCCTTTAAGGGGTTGAATTATGGTATCTCAAAAACGGGCAGCAATTGGGCATCGCATTTGGATGCGGCCCAAATCGCTGCCCGTTTTAGGTTTTATAGCACGTTATTATTGGAAATAGTCAGCGTTTAACTGGGTAAAATGCTCCCATTCTTCCGGTACATCCTCATCTATGAAAATCGCTTCGACCGGACATTCCGGCTCACATACTCCACAGTCAATGCACTCCACAGGATCAATAAAAAGCTGATTCTGATTTTCAAAGTCGTCTGAGTCTGAGGTTGGATGAATGCAGTCAACAGGGCAAACATCAACACAGGCAGTATCTTTAACATCGATGCAAGGTTCAGTGATGACGTAGGTCATCGGTTTTATCCTCCTGTTTCATTCGGAAATTAGTTATCGAAAATTATATTATTGAAAATTGACGATTGAATCCTCTCAACCTGATGTATATCACTCAGGTACTTCAATAAAGTTGGGAATAATCAAAGCGCCGGTGTTTTCAGTTCAATAAGGCGAGTTAATCATATCATATCTGTCAAAGTTTGTCAAATAGATCTCACAGGATAATCAACACCCCAAATTCCCCTCTCAACATTCTATGAATATACTGTTCCTCTGGAGTGGGATCGGCTGAATCTGTTTGTATACGCTGACTGCCCCATTGGTATCTTAAGAGCGGCTAATCGAAAGGTACGGTGTATAGCACGTACGGCGGCGATATGCTAGTAGGATCGTTTAACTGCGCCCCGGGATTTGGGGGAACTGGCCCGTGCAACAACGGGTCATCCGTCTCAAGCATCCAGTTGTCGAGTCGATGGCGCATATCCTCAAGCACAGATGCCACAGTTGAATCATCAACCAAATTGTGTGTTTCATTTGGATCGAAGATCAGGTCGTACAACTGTTCAGGTGCAACATACCGATCCTGCCAACCGTGCTGCATCCACACATCTTTGGTTGGACCTGCATCACAATTCGGAAGCACCGGTTTCTGCCGATCGCTGTACCGTCGGATATACTTCCACCGTTGTGTCCGCACGGCACGTTGAGGCTCGTAGGCAGCGTGATAATTGACCTCCGCAAAGATTTCGTCGTGAATAGCTTCCACTTCGCCACGGATTAACGGCATCATTGAGCTACCCTGTACCCCTTTCGGTGCAGCAATCTTCAATAGGTCGCAGATTGTGGGAAGAACGTCGATGTGGGAAACCATCGCATCGCAAACTTTTCCGCCGGTAAAATCGCCGGGCCCACGCATTATCAGCATCACACCGATGCCGTGATCGGTTAGATTGCATTTCATGCTCGGAAAGGCGAGTCCGTGGTCGGTGGTGCAGATGACCAACGTATTCTCGGCTAACCCGTTTTCATCAAGTGCAGCCAAGACCGCTCCAATACTGTTATCCAGAATACGGGCACTCGCTTTGTAAGCCGCCATATCGTAGCGATTTTCAGGTGTATCGGGCATGGGGGCGGGCGGCAGGCAGTAGCGCGGGTCTTCGTCCGGACCGGGCTCTGGAAATTCACGATGTGTCATAAAAAAACCAACATCAAGGAAGAAAGGTTGCGATGGAGCACCCTTCAGGAAATCAACCGTGCGTGAGACAACCTTTTCGGGACTACGCTCGCCATCTAGGATCTGATCGTAGCCAATCTGGTCGGGGTCTTTGGCGACATGCTGGAGTCCTCCTAATACCGAATGATACCCAGCCCCATCTCTAAGAGTGTGAACAATATGCTGGCTATAGTCCGACATCGAAAAGCCACGGTTGACCAAGCCAAGCATCCCGCAGCTGTGCGCCCACTTGCCGGTCAGGAGACTAGCACGGGAAGGCGAGCAGGTGGGATTGGCACAAAATGCCTGCCGAAAAAGAACGCCGCCTTCAGCGAGGCGTTGGATATTCGGTGTCGGTACAGCGTGTCCATACGGTTGGACGTAGCGTCCTGTGTCGTGGGAATGGATGTACAGAATGTTTGGGGATTTCATGCAGTAGCCCTTCTTTCTACGGTAAATCAGAACAATATCTAGTTCTTCCACAGAGCGATACCGCCCAATAAACCGGCGACGTTGGGAATTATTTTGACATTCGGAGGAAGGTCAACCCTAAGTCTCCGAGCATTACCACCGCCGATGTAAAGTGTATCGTAGTTAAATAAGTGTTCGAGAGAGGCAATCGCTTCCATCACACGCCGTTGCCATTTTTTTCTGCCCGCTTTTTCTAGTGCAGCACTCCCTAAATGTTCCTCGTAGGTCTTACCTCTACGAAATGGATGGTGTGCAACTTCAAGGTTGGGGACTAGTTTGCCATCGAGAAACAGGGCAGATCCGAAACCGGTCCCTAATGTAACAACCAGCTCCACACCCTTGCAAGAAATTGCGCCGAACCCCTGAACATCAGCATCATTCAAGACACGCACAGGTTTCTCCAGTTTTTTGGATAACGCTCCCTCCAAATCGAACCCAACCCAATCCTTGTGGAGGTTGACTGCCGTTTCGGTCACGCCTTTGCGTATCACACCGGGGAAGCCAACCGATACACGGTCAAAGTCTGACTGCCTCTTGGCTAACTTAACGATTCCTTCAAGGACAGAATCTGGTCTGGCAGGTCGCGGCGTTGGGACGCGCGTCCGTTGCCCTATCGGATTTCCGTCTGCATCAAGAACCATCGTCTTGATACCGCTGCCGCCTATATCAACTGTCAAGGTTTTCTGATCAGCCATTGTCACCAAGTCTCCTTTTGAGTGTGCCAAGAATCCGTGAAAGAATAGGTCACGTCAGATGCTATCACACATCGGGATTCAACCACCGCCGTCCATGTTCATCTTTTCCAATAAGATCATTCGCAGGACTGGGGCCCCATGTTCCAGCTTCGTAGTTTGGAAAATCACGAGGCGGTAAGGCTTCCCAGACATCCAAGATAGGGGTCGCAATCTCCCATGCTGACTCTACCATGTCCGCGCGATGAAATTGCGTGGAATCGCCGTTCATACAGTCGTACAGTAACGTTTCATACCCTGTTGCGGGACTGCTTCCCGCTAGGTCCTCGTAACGAAAGTCCATATCAACCGGCATCAGACGGACCGTTGGTCCCGGAATCTTTGCTTGGAATCGGATGGTGATGCGCTCATCGGGCTGAATATGGAGAACAAGCCGATTTGCCTCTAACTGCTCTTCTGCACCACCACGAAATAGGAGGTGGGGAACACTCCGAAATTGGATCACTATCTGTGTATCTCGTTTAGCTAATCTCTTTCCAGACCGCAAGAAAAACGGCACACCCGCCCATCGCCAGTTCTCAATAAAAAGCTGCAGTGCCGCATAAGTCTCCCGTTCTGAAGTAGGTGAAACTCCGGGTTCTTCGCGGTATCCAATTACCCGTTCGCCCTCCACTATTCCGTCGCTATACTGTCCACGCACCGTATTGGAGATGATCTCTTCGGGACGCATGGGACGAATCGCATTTAACACCTTTACCTTCTCATCCCGTACCGCCTCCGCCTCGAAAGAGATTGGAGGCTCCATCGCCACCAACGACAATAACTGGAACATGTGGTTTTGGATCATGTCGCGCAGCACCCCTGATTCTTCGTAATACGCGCCACGCCCTTCAATGCCGATACTCTCAGTGACCGTGATCTGTACATGGTCGATATATCGGCGGTCCCATGTCGGTTCAAAAATACCGTTGGCAAACCGAAAGACTATGATATTCTGTACGGTCTCCTTCCCTAAGTAGTGGTCAATCCGGTAGATCTGCTCTTCGTCAAAAGTCTCAAGCAAACAACGATTTAGAAGTTTGGCAGAATCCAAGTCATGCCCAAACGGTTTCTCAACAATAGTCCGTCGCCATGCCGCGTTATTTTCGGATTTTGCGAGTCCAGCCCTCCCCAAACTATCGGAAATTGCTCTGAACGAACTTGGGGGAGTTGAGAAATAGTAGAGATAGTTGCCGTTTGTTCCCCATTCCCCATCCAACCGCTTCAGCAATTCTGCAAGACGGTTATAATCGTCTACATTGTCGTAATTGCCTTGATGATAATAAAGCCGTTGCTCCATCCGTTCCCAGAGTGATGAGTCAAACGCAGTCGTGCCATACATTTTAATTGCTTCCGTCATTTGAGCACGAAAATTATTGTGGCTATTTTCTCTGCGTGCAAACCCGACAACGACAGTGTTTTCGTTCAACAGCCCGTTCTGTGCAAGGTTGTATAGCGCGGGCACTAATTTACGCTTCGTCAAATCCCCTGAAGCACCGAATATGACCATCACACACGGATCCGAAATTCGTCCCTGATCAGTTTTTACGTTTTCACTCATAACAATTACAATGTCGTGATTGATGAAGAGCCACAGACTCTTCCGTAGATCCCAATACCTAATCCGCTGTTGTTCAACAGCTTGCTTACACTCATTGGCATTTAATCATAGATTGTACTGTCAATAATAAAGCCTAGTTGCGTGCTCGTATTGCTTCAGGTTTGCCTATTCTCCACCGAACCGTCAAGCGGGAACAATGTGTGCTCGTTCGGCCCGAAGAAGCCTTTTTAACTTGCGGTCATAAGCGCGCTTAATCTCCGCTTGATTCTGGGGCAAGCCAATCTCTACACCCGCCGCCGTGAAGGTTATGACCATCGCCTTACGAGGAACGGTGTCCACATTGGTTGATGCGCCGTGCACCATCGCAGTAGTCAGGACGGTCGCCTGTCCGGCTCTCGCCACCACAGGGATTGCCTCGGTGTAATCAAGCGCAGGCAGCCCATCAAACATAACACCGCCGACGAGTGGAGTGCTGCCTTTCAGGTCCGGTTGGTCTTCTCTATGTTTAGCTATCAGTCAATGGCTGCCGGGGCGATACATCAAGGGCGCACGTTCTGCCGTTACATCATCTATCCAGACAAAAAAGGTGCAAACCATGTACCGAGGCGTAGCGTCGAGATTCGAGAGAGAGTACTGGACATCCACGTGTTGGTAGAAACTGAAGGGAGTATTTGGCGACGGATAAGTTGTCACGATGGCAGTTTGAAAGAAACTGATCTCATCAGCTCGTAGCACACGCTTGGCTACCTCCTCAAAAAATGGATGTTGGATGATGTCCAACAATTCTAGATCATAGAAGGTGCACGTTGTGCTGACCCGATAGCGCGGTTCTTCTCCTGCCTCCGGTTCGCTAAACGGAAGCAGGCGATCAAACACAGCTGATGCCGCTGAGAGCTGCTGCTGCGTCAGCGGCGTATCGACTGTCACTGCACCCATCTCTGAAAACTGTTGAATTTCTTGCTCGGTAATCATGTTGGCTCCGTTTATCCCTTGTTTTTCATATAATCCTGTTGAACGAAAATCTAAAACATTATACAATAGTTTATACTATATTAACGCAAGTTGCTAGTAGTGTAGAAAAACCGAGTTTTTCGTATTCATATCCTCTGATTTTGGGAAAATAGGTTGATTTTTTCCTTAAATCGTGTGCCTCGCCTATAAAAAACTCGGTTTTTGACGTTTGATTTATCAACTAGCAACTTAGGTTATATTATGTCACAAAATTGCAAAAAAGACATGGTAGATTTTTAACATTTGAAAAGGATACCGACAATGGCAGATTCTAAGGTTTTTGAAGGCATCGCCCCGGGTGGCTCCGGAGGTATGACCGAACTCAAGGATGGACGCTGGCTAATGGTCTGGTCAGGATTGAACAGCAGCTACTCCAATGACCGTGGACGAACTTGGTCATCGGGGGAACCTCTTCAGACCGGAGGCGAACCCATTATCGGAACAGGTGCCCCAACCTGCTTGGTCCGTTTGCAGTCAGGCAAGCTCGGTCTCCTATACGGTCGCTTTAGCGGTACAGCCGGTGGAACATTGGCTGGCTACACGCTCTGCTTTCGCACCTCAGACGATGAGGGTGAGTCATGGTCAGAAGAAACAGCCATCAACCTACCCGGCGAAACTGCGAGCAACTATCACGACGTACTCTTTCAACTCCGATCAGGTCGCTTAGTTTTACCTACGCGGTTCTGTCCACCTTGCACATTTCCAGAACTGAAGGATGCCGGTGCCTACGGCACCTTTCAAGGAAAGCGTTTCAAAACAGAGGGACACGCTCACAGTCCGGAGATTGACACAAGTCAAGTATATTTTTCGGACGATGAGGGGGATACTTGGAAACGGTGCCCTCAAGACATTGTAATCTGGCACCAAGACGGTTACGGCGGAATGTGGCCCTGCGACGAGCCCGGTGCAGTGCAACTCCGCGATGGCAGACTCCTGATGATGTTCCGAACGACGCTGGGCAGGCTGTACCAGAGTTTCAGTGATGATGAGGGCCTCACTTGGTCATTGCCTCAACCGACGGCTCTTGCTAGTTCATACTCACCATGCCGACTCCGTGTCATCCCAACCACTGGAGACCTGCTCTGTGTGTGGAATCAGGTAAGCGGTGATGAAATTCGCCGGGGTTTTCGCCGATCTCGTTTGTCGCTCGCCATCTCGACAGATGATGGGGACAGCTGGGGGCACTTCAAGACACTCGAAGTTGGCGGGCCGGCGGATAGAGCTAATCGCATTGACCCCGACAACGAGATCGGTATGGTTCGTGGTGAGAAGGAACTCGGTGAGCTTCCAGCTGACATGATATATGTGTCGTATCCGAACGCACATTTTTTGGGGGATGAAGTTGTACTGCTCTACGACTTCGGCCCGCAGATAGATGCCTCCACAGATCCACCCTCCTGGCCCCGTCACCGTAAAATTGTTATCCGTCCAATCGAGTGGCTATACGAGGAGATGTAGAATTACTCAGTATGAAAGGAGTTTTTTAATGAAAGGTCTAACCCCAGAACAAAAAGCACAGTACGATCGGGATGGCTATACCATCCTGAAATCGGTCTTTTCCAAAGCGGAGTGTGAGGAGTTCGTCGAGCACATGATGGCACTTCACTCAGGGCAAAAGACACTGGAAGGTTTCGCTCCCCGCGAGCCAGACGATTGGGGACGTACCAATAATCAGCATTGGTACGATCCGAAGGCTCTTGCACTGCTCATTGATTCACGTCTGCGTCAACCGCTGGAAGACTGCTTTGAAACTGACGTTGAGGGCATACAGACTATGTATTTCTACAAGGGTTCCGAAGGGAGGCGTCACCAAGACCAGTGCCCCCTGCCCGGCTGCATGTCCGCTTGGCTACCTTTGGTAGATGTCAACGAGGCAAACGGCACTATCTATATACAGCCCGGTTCGCACAAAGGGGAACTTGTGACGTACTGGGAGACACTAGATGAGAACGGAAAGATGGATTATGAATATCGCCACGCGAAGACCGAAAGAATCTTTGAGGAAAACAATCGCCCTGAAATTTCCATTATAGCCAATCAGGGAGATGCAGTGTTATTTCACGGTGGCTTGATCCATCGCGGAGGACCAATCAAGCAGCGTGGTGCCTTACGCCATGTCATGGCAAATCACTATATTCCGTATCAGTTCACGGATTGGCCCCACACAACCTGGCCCCGAACCTCCTTCGATGGTAAACAACGATATACCGACTGAGTTGAGTGGTTCATGGTAAGAAATCGTGCAACAGTAACCGTAGGAGCCAACTCTCGGACTCTCGGTCATAGACCGGAGGATCGTTGTTCTTTACTGCTAATGAACTAATAATGAACTAACGATCCAATAGTTTGTTTTTACGTTTCACGTTCCTGTCACGTTACTCCTTCTTTTTACATGAGCCACGATTTCAAAGCTACGAGCCCTTGTCCCCAAACTGTGCATTGTAAAGCCGTGTGTATAGACCACCTTGTGCAAGCAGCTCAACGTGTGTACCAAGTTCGACGATTCGATTGTCCGCCAATACGGCGATTCGATCCGCAAACCTAATAGTTGCAAGTCGGTGAGCGATAATCAACGTGGTACGTCCATGTAGCAGATTCACCAAACTCTGCTGAATCAGTTGTTCGGATTCCGTATCCACAGAGGAAGTCGCTTCATCAAGGATCAGGATGGGCGGGTCTTTCAGGATAGCACGCGCAATCGAGACCCGTTGCTTCTGTCCACCGGAAAGACGCATACCGCGTTCTCCAACAACGGTGTCAAAACAATCTGGTAACCCCATGATAAAGTCGTAAATATTGGCGGATTTCGCCGCCATTTCAATTTCTATCTGTGTTGCGTTCAGTTTGCCGTAAGCAATATTCTCCCCGATTGTTCCGTTAAATAAGAACGTCTCTTGTGGAACAAGCCCAATCTGATGCCGCAACGCCTGAATTTGCCACTCTCGCACACTGACACCATCAACCTTCATCTGTCCGCTGGTTGCATCGTAGAATCTCGGTACAAGACCAACTAACGTCGTTTTGCCAACGCCGCTAGGACCAACGAAAGCGATTGTCTCCCCCGGTCGGATTTTGAGATTCACATCTGTCAAGACATCTTCATCCGTGTACTTGAATGAAACATCTTCAAACAGAAGCTCCCCTTTAACTTTCCCCGTCCAAGCATTCGGGAGGTCTTTAATTTCAGGTGCCGTGTCTAACAACTCCATCATCCGTTCGCCGGCAGCGAGGGCTTTCTGCAGCCGCTCATTTTCGTGGCTTGCCATCTGAATCGGCATAAACAGCTGCCACAAAAATCCAAGAAAAATAAACAGTTGCCCAACGGTCATATCGCTCGATCCGGTGATTATCTGCCAACCGCCGTACCACAGAATCGCTGCGTAACTCGCGCCAAGCAAAAACTGCACGGCGGGATTCAGCCGCGCCCACAGACGTATCCCTCGGATGATTGAGTTGCGGTAGTCGGCACATCGGGCGATGAACCGCTTTTCTTCATAAGGTTCGCGGGCAAAGGCTTGGATTTCGAAGATTCCCGAAAGGTTATCTTGCAAACGAGCGTTGACCTCCGCAAGTTCTGCACGTACATCGCGGGAAATGAGACGCAGCTTTATACCGAACTGGACAATCAACGGTCCCAAAATCAGGATTGGGACAAGAGTCAGGATTGCCATTTTCAAGTTTGTGGCACATAATATGATAGCAATCCCGATGAAGGTCAACGCTTGCACGATGAATATGTGTATGGTATGAGCGAGCATATCCCGCATCGCGTCAATGTCATTCACGACACGCGACATCAGGTCACCGGTAGTGCTGTCCTTGTGAAAGCGGAACGAAAGTTTCTGCAAATGGCTATAGATCTGCGTCCGCATATCATAAATAATCTTTTCAGCGATTTCGTGGGACAGCCATTCTGCCAACATTACCGCGATGCTCTTTACGAGATAAATGCCAAGCAGCAGGAGCGCGATCCAGTGTAAGCGACTTATATCCCGCTGTACAATCACCCCATCAATAACAATCCTCCCTGCAATCCATGTTGGAACCAGATTGCCGACGGATACAACCAACATTGCTATCAGCGTGACCACCATGCTTTTCCAGTACGGCTTAACGTAGCTCAGTAGGCGGAGGTATAGATTCATTGGCGGTTATCCTTGTATGAAACGAAAATCATGATGTATGTATTGCATTATACAATGTAACAATTTGGGTAGAAAACCGTTCCGTGAGGTGTTAAAATTAGACGCTCATGTTAAAAAATCGTGCATCTGAAACCGAGTTTTTTCCCAAAAACTCGGTTTCTCTTCGTGTTCCGCAAGTCCCGATTTTCGGGATGCTCCCCGATACATCGGGTCAGGCAGGAACGGCAGCGGAATCCCGATTTATCGGAACGAATCCTTATCAGGAGAAAATATGGAAATCGAAAAACTAAAACAACTCGCAGCAGAACAGGCTGTCGAGGAGGTAGAGTCCGGCATGATTGTCGGGCTCGGCACCGGTTCAACAATCTACTACGCGCTGTTAAAACTCGGCGAAAAGGTTCGGAGCGGTCTCAATATCATCGGAATCCCAACCTCCAAACAGACGGAAGAAATCGCGACTCAACAGGGTATACCGCTCTCAACCCTTGGGGAACACCCCGAGATTGATTTAACCATTGACGGTGCGGATGAAGTCAATCCTACCCTCGATCTCATCAAGGGAGCGGGCGGAGCGTTAGTCCGAGAGAAAATCATTGCCCACGCCTCCAAACGATTGGTTATCATCGTTGACGAAGGAAAGCAGGTAGAACAATTAGGTTCCAAGTTTCCCGTACCGGTGGAGGTTGTCCCATTTGGCTGGCAGTCGACCCGAATCGCCCTCAACCGGATCTGCCGAGACTCAACCCTGCGTCCTGATTTTGTTAGCGACAACGGCAATTATATCCTGGACTGCGCCTTTGATGGTATTCCTGATCCGGTTACCACTGAGATTGAAATCAACAATCTCCCCGGCGTTGTCGAAAACGGACTTTTTATTAACCGAACTGACCAAGTCATCATCGGCACCGCTTCAGGAGTCCAGACCTTAAAGCACCAAGAATAAAACCGAGCGTATTGCACATCCTTCTGATATGAACGCTGTAGATTAGGCATCAATGAACCAATATTTTCACGTTTCACGAAACAATTCAATCGAAACGGTTGTGCCAACCCCTTCTTCACTCTCGACGAAAACCTCCCCATCGTGATCGGTGATGATACGTTGAACAATTGCCATACCAAGTCCTGTGCCCGTATCTTTTGTTGTATAATAGGGCTCAAAAATCTGTGCTAGCGTCTCTGGTGACATACCGATGCCGGTGTCTCGAATCTGGATCTGAATCTTCATCTCACTTACCGATTGAGTCGATACATTCAGTGTTCCGCCATCAGGCATGGCTTCGATCGCATTCTTAATCAGATTTCCTAACGCCTGTGTAATCTGCTCCGAATCAAGAGAGAGAGGAAAGAGATCAGAGGTAAGATTTGCCTGAATTTGAATGTTCTCAGCGGACTCCGCGTACAGGCTCACTACGTTCTGCACGATTTGATTGAGATTAGACACCTCCCGTTTAGGAGGGGGCATTCGTGCAAACTGATCGAACTCATCTACCAATCGCTGTAGTCGTTCCACCTCCTCGATAACTATGTCGGTGCATTGCACAAAAATTTCATCAAACATCGTTGGTCGGGCATCCCCACTTCGATAAGCTCGCTGCAGGTTTTCGATTGAAAGCCGAATGGGAAATAGCGGATTCTTAACCTCGTGGACAACCCAACGGGCAGCATCTCCCCACGCTGCATGTCGCTCGGCAGCGAGCTGTCTCTCTAGACTCGTCTTCAGCGTTGCCGCCATCTGGTTGAAAGCACCCGCCAATCTACCAATCTCATCTCGACTTTGGAGGGCGACCCGCTGTTCAAGATTGCCTGACGCGATTTCAGCCGCTCCCGCCGCTAACTGATTGATCGGTTTTGTCATTTGAAGCCCAACGATATAACTGACAATGTATACTAAAATCAGTCCAACCCCACCGATGATAAATAGGACAGACATAAGCCGCTGTTGTAATTCAATTTGATCCCGATGGGAGTATGCAAGCACCAACTCTGGCCCAACAACTTGGGGGTTCTGCCGTGCTTCAGTCTGCGCCTCGATATTTGAGGCTAAAATTGGGATACGACTGACGCTGTGCGGCACACCTATTAGCTCAATCTTTGGAAAGGTCTGATTTGTGTCATCTGCGCGCGCTAGGAGCGATTCTCGTTGGTACTTTGGGATTGTATCACCAGGGGCGTTCAGCGGTACAAGGCGAGGACCCTCTTTGAGAAAGATCGGATGGAGTGTCAGATCTTTTAAGGCTTGACTGAGATGCTCGTGTAAAAAATAGCCGCCGGTAACAAATCCTAAAAAATTACCCTCCGCTTGAATTGGCAATGTAATCTCGATTGTCGCCCTTGCTTCAGATGTTCGGAGCCTCGACGCTGGTTCTAGCTTCGATTTTCGTGCCAGATCTAACGCTTCCAAATCCTGTTCGCCATGTCGCAAGTTAAGAGAATGACGTTCATCATTTCCCACTTTACTTGCAGTAACAACACCCTCGTCGGTTCCATATTCCAAGATATCCATTACACTGTCGGTGATGCTAGGTGGATACGGCTCACGGTTTCGGATCGCCTGAACAACACGCCAGTCCTTGATTTCGCGCTGAACTTTTTCCTCAATATCTTGGCGAAGCAGATCTATTGTGTGGGTGAGCCGTGTTCTAAACTCTTGGACCTCCGTTTGAATCTGACTATCTAAAGTCCCCACGATACCAACACGTGCTACCACAAAGATTCCTATGATTATGATAAGGAATACAGAACTATAAGTGAGAAAGATCTTGTGATGGATTTTGTTGATAGTAAAGATCATGGATGGTTTGTAAATTAGTTATTGGAGGTATCAGTGCAAAGATACTACGATCGATTTTCCAAAGAATTTCTGCTAATTATCAAGTATAGAAACGTTCAAAGAGTGTAGCAAAGTTTATCTTTGAAATCAAGTGCCAATTTTTTACCGCTTTTTTGCTTGATCGGGGTAATTAATCCTGATAAAATGTCCATAACCGTACATCCTTCGGAACATATAGCAGCCAACATAAAAAATATAACATGCAACGGAAACACACAAATATTGTTTGTACAATCGGTCCCGCTAGCAGCTCGCCAGAAATGTTACGTTCACTGATTGAGTCAGGGATGAATGTCGCAAGAGTTTCATTCTCACACGGCTCACACGCCGATCATGCACAAACCATCGCCCATCTGAAAACAGTATCCAAGCAGCTCGGCGTGAGAATCCCCATTTTGCAAGATCTCTCGGGACCAAAGATGCGAATCGGCAAATTCTCGGAGGAGCCAATTGAGTTATCCCCGAATGCAAAGTTCACCCTCACAACCCGCGAAATCGTCGGCGATCTCAACACCGTATCAATCAGCTATCCCGAATTGGTTGCGGACGTTAAACCGGGAAATCGCATTTTATTGGCAGATGGAGAGATCGAGTTGTGCGTGATTTCGACCACAAGCACAGACATCATCTGCGAAGTCATCGCCGGCGGGCTGCTCCGTTCAAATAAGGGCATCAGCGTTCCGGATATTTCATTACAAACAGCCATTCCAACCCCAAAAGATATCGAAGATCTGCGCTTGGGGATTGATCACGGAGTTGATTGGATTGCCCAATCCTTTATTAGAAGTGCTGTAGACCTTCAGAACCTTAGATCCATCCTTCAACAACACGATTCCGATATACCGATTATCGCTAAACTAGAAAAACGTGAGGCATTAGATGACTTAGATAGGATATTCACTGAAGCAGACGGGGTGATGGTCGCTAGAGGGGATTTGGGATTAGAGGTCCCCCTTCCAGAAGTACCGCTCATCCAAAAGGAGATTATTAAATGGGCAAACATTGTGGGTAAGCCAGTCATCACTGCAACCCAGATGCTTGAATCAATGATTCTCAATCCACGTCCCACACGAGCAGAGGTCACAGACATCGCTAACGCAATTCTTGATGGCACGGACGCTTTGATGCTTTCCGGCGAGACTGCTATCGGCAAATACCCCTCTGACGCAGTCCGAACAATGGCTCAAGTTGCCACGACAACTGAAACTACCATTGACTACGTGGAATATTTCAAACGCCAGCCAATCACCCTTGAAGAGAGTGTGCCGGATGCAATTGCACACGCTGCTTGTCACACCTCTATAGAAATCGGCGCGAAAGCGATTATCTGCTGTACACGGTCAGGTCAAACCGCGAGACTAGTGGCTAAATACCGCCCACCCGCACCGATTGCGGTTGTCAGTCCTTATGAAACTACGCTCCGGCGTGTAGGGCTCTTTTGGGGTGCATTCCCGGTCTCAATTGAATTCGCGCCTGACACAGACACGATGATTACAAGTGCGAAGCAAGCCGTATTGAAATCAGGGCTTGCCCAGATAGGGGATCAGGTGGTTATCATCGCGGGGATACCGGCGGATGTGCCGGGAACGACGAACATGATTAAAGCAGATATTCTCTAGGATAGGAGCATATAGTTCTCATGTAGGTCGAAGACTCTCGGAACGGAGAGGGATCTCCGAATCCCGGCATCCCGCTAAATGACCCCGCTTCTAGGATTACTCGCTTTGATGAAAGGACAAAATCCGCTTGCAAAGAGTACCACTCAGACAATATGTTTCACTACTCGTCCACTACCTCAAATCCCTATGGTTTCGGGTGATGCTGCTCGCGGTTTCCATGTTTGGTGGAATTGGCTTAGGTCTGCTCAATCCCCAAATTCTTCGTTACTTCATCGACACGGCAAAGGCAGGTGGCGCACTCCGAAATCTGATTATTACGGGTGGGTTATTTCTTGCAGTTGGTATCTTTGGGCAAATCGTCATGCTGATTAGTTCCTATTTGGGTCAGGATGTAGGTTGGCGGGTAACCAATCGGATGCGAGAGGATTTGGCGTTTCATTGTCTGAATCTTGACATGTCGTTCCATCACCAGTATACCCCTGGAGAGATGGTCGAACGCGTGGACGGTGACACAACAGCACTCTCAAACTTCTTTTCGGAATTTGTACTGCAGGTCATCGGCAACATATTCCTACTAATTGGCGTCCTCATCGTACTTTTCCGAGAGGATTGGCGAGTTGGGGTTGTGCTAACAGCGTTTGTGATTATTGCGTTTGTCGTCTGCAATCTCATACGAAGTATCGCCGTTCCAGCGTATACCGCCGAGCGAGAGGGATATGCCAAACTGTATGGCTTCATCGAAGAACGACTGATCGGGATTGAAGATATTCGGACCAACGGCGGAAACGCTTATACAATGGATCGGTTCTACGATGTTAATAACGATGCCCATAGACGGGTACTGAAAGCACAGATTATGGGCGAGATTGTGCAAGCAACCACGAGGATTATGTTTGCCATAGGCCTTGCGATTTCAATGAGTATGAGTATCTATATCTTTCGAGAGGGAGCGTTTACCATTGGCACAGTTACCATGGTCATCTATTATACTGCCATGTTCCGACAGCCCCTTGACCAGATCGGCCGCCAACTTAACGATCTTCAGAAGGCGGCAGCGGGTTTAAAGCGAATCGAAGCCTTGCACCGCACAACCGCTCACATTCAAGATGGAACGGAAAAACTTCCCACCTCAGGTGCAATCTCAATCGAATTTGATGAGGTGACATTCAACTACAATGAAGGCGAACCGGTTCTAAAAAAGATCTCCTTTAACCTAGTGCCGGGCAAAGTCCTCGGTCTGCTCGGACGGACAGGCAGTGGAAAAACAACTATGACTCGCTTACTGTTTCGGTTCTATGAGCCAAATATGGGCGAAATCCGCCTAGGTGGCATGCCGATAATGAAGCTACAGCAAGACAACCTACGTCAAAATGTGGGGTTAGTCACACAAGATGTCCAGCTATTTTATGCATCTGTCCGGGACAACATCACGCTTTTTAACCCTGAAATCACCGACTCACAGATTTTGAGTGTCATTGAAGAACTGGGGTTGTCAGAATGGTATGCGTCGCTGTCAAACGGTCTTGATACTGTAATCGCTTCTGGAGAGCTTTCCGCCGGAGAGGCACAATTGCTCGCATTTGCGCGGGTATTTCTCAAAGATCCGGGAATCATTATCCTTGACGAACCTTCGTCTCGACTGGATCCGGCAACCGAACAACAGATTGATCGCGCAGTTCAGAAGCTGCTCCATAACCGGACAGGCATTATCATCGCCCATCGTCTGGGCACTGTTGAACGGGTCAATGAAATAATGATCTTAGAAGATGGTGCAGTCCAAGAACACGGGGAACGGGAACACCTTGTCGGAGACCCAAATTCACGATTTTCACAACTCCTTAAAACAGGGCTGGAGGAGGTAATTGTGTGATAGCCCTTCTACTTAGAGGGGCATCCCCGATATTGAGCGGCCTATTTCTTCTCTGGGTTGACTCGTGAAGGCAGGAGAATGTATAATTACTGTATCTTAACTTAAGTTGCTAGTAGTAGGCACACGCCGTGTGCCGTAATTCCGTGAACCTCGATCTATTGGGCTCGTCCACAGTGTCTAATTAATTCTCAAATCTACTGCAGATGCCTCCGTTGGGTACATTTGCATTAGATTTTGAGTATTTCCTGATTGCTGAAAACCAATACAGTCAGGAGGCATTGTTAAAAATTCGAAACATCGTATCGACATTGTTTTTGGCAGAATCGCATTACGATTTAGATGTGCTGGAGGTAGAGCTGCTGAATCTATTTTCGACTGAGCGAGACAGACAGGCGGTGAGTCTGTTCTTAAACTGGTTTAGGCAGTTGGCTTTTCACGGACGGCTTGAATCTGACGATTATGAGTCATTGGAGTCCATTTATCGGACCGAAGAGGAGGTGCAGACGATGTTAGTCACAGCATTAGAGAAGGAGAGAGCGGTTTTTTCAAAACGGTTTGCGCGAGGGTAAGCAGGAAGGTCTGCTTGAAGGCCGGATTGAAGCTGCGAAAGCAATGCTTGCCAAGGGAATGGAAATGACGCTCATTTCTGAAATTACCAATCTTCCAAAAGAACAACTCTTGCAGTTGAAAGAAGAACTGACCTTATCTAATAGGTAAGTCGTCTCGCCCGATCCATAGCCTCAGTGGTACGACAGTCGTATCGCTCGTAGATTGGGTTGAATTGGAGCTCTAAAACCCAATGCTGTAACGGTGGACCGGACTGTACCAATGAACCAATGGTTTCCGCCCTTCACGTCTCATATTCTATGGGTAACAGATATGACAACCGAATTTAACCTCCCCGAACTCGGAGAAGATATTGACGCCGGCGATGTCGTTGCTCTGCTGGTATCTGTCGGCGACACAATCGAAGTAGATCAGCCGGTGCTGGAGATCGAAACGGATAAGGCTGCCATCGAAATACCTTCTTCCATCAGCGGCACCATCACAGCGATTCATGTGGAGGAAGGCGGAATAGTGGAGGTCGGGAAGCCGATTCTCACGGTGGATACCGAGGGAGCGGGTGAAGGGAAAACCGAACCTGTAAAAACACCACAGCAGACCGCCCCTGACCCCAAGGTGGTGTCACCCCCACCTACCAGAGTGGAAAAACGGGAGGAAACACCGGCTATACCATCAGCCGAAACACAACGGATCATAGAAACTGCCGAGCCACTACCAGATTTTTCAAAATGGGGTGAAATTGAGCGAGCTGCATTGGGAGGGATACGCCGCGCTACTGCGAAGCATATGGCGACTGCGTGGGGGACGATCCCACATGTCACAAATTTCGATAAAGCAGATATTACAGAGTTAGAGAAACTCCGCAAACAGCACACCTTAAAGGTCGAGGCTGTAGGTGGTAAACTCACAATCACGGCAATACTCCTCAAAATCGCTGCAGGCGTGTTAAAGCAGTTTCCGCAGTTTTGTGCAAGCGTGGATATGGATAGAGCAGAGATTATCTATAAGCGATATTATCACATCGGTGTGGCAGTGGACACGACGCAAGGGCTTCTAGTACCCGTTATCCGCAATGTCGATCAGAAAAACATTACCGAATTAGCAACTGAGTTGAATCAGGCAGCCGAGAAGGCAAGAAATAGGAAGCTCGGTTTGGAAGAGATGCAGGGTGGAACCTTCACGATAAGCAACCTCGGCGGCATCGGTGGGACAAACTTTGCCCCCATAATCAACTACCCCGAAGTTGCTATTCTCGGTGTCTCCCGCAGTCGGATTGAACCGGTATTTATCGATGACCAATTTCAGCCGCGCCTGATGTTACCGCTCGCTCTTTCCTACGACCATCGCCTGATTGATGGTGCTGACGCAGCCCACTTTCTGCGCCAGTTGGTTGATGTACTGGAGAATCCCTTCTTGCTCGCATTAGAAGGATAGATGAGGCGTCTAAAGTGCAGAAAAGGAGGCAATTCCCTCAGAAGAAGCTGCTAAGGATATTTTATGGAAGATTACGATATTGACGAATTGATTGAACAGTTGGAATATGACGAGGATCGAGAAGCGACGATTGCAGCCTTGGTTGAGATCGGTGAACCCGCAGTGCCTGACCTAATAACAGCGTTGGAAAACGTGATTTGGGATGTATGCGACGGTGCCGCTGATGCCTTAGCGCAAATTGGAGAACCTGCTGTCTCCGCTTTGATAGATACCTTTGCTCATGAGTTCAGACATGTAGCACTCAACGCTTCTGACGCCGTTGCTCGAATTGGAGAACCTGCGGTTCCGGCTTTAGTTGAGGCATTAAACGACACCTATGATCCTGTCCGCGAATATGCCGTCCGTGCGTTGAGCACAATTGGAAATTCTACCCATGCAGTTGTGCCTGCATTGATTCAGGCACTCGGTGACGATGAAATAGAGATTCGGACCTACGCTGCAGTTGGACTGGCAAATGTCGGTGAAGCTGCGAGCGACGCTGTGCCGGCTCTGATAGCTACCTTAACCGATGAATCCGATCGGGTCCGCGAACATGTGGCTTTTGCGTTGTCAGAGATTGGAACCCCTGAAGCAGAAAAAGCGTTAAGCGAACTGTAAAATTAAAATTGTTTCTTCAAAAGAAAACATCTTTCCTTAACGAAGACACGGGATGTCGCTAGTTGTATAGAATTCATTTGAAAAATAAGGTAGGATGTGGTATGCTTAATACGGTTTACTGTTGTCTCGACCTTATTCGACCATAAAAACTTGTATTCGCTTAAATATTCAACGAATTTTTGAACAGCACTCCTGAATTTGGTATAGTCAAAAGCAAATCACTCCTCCCTCGCGCACGTAGGGGGACTTTGGCTTTGTTAATCTACGACTTTCAGATAGATGGAAACTCTACGATAGAAAGGATATAAAATGGGAAATTACGATTTTGCCATTGGTATGGGTGGGGCACCCGGCCAAGGTATTGAGAGTAGTGGACCGTTGCTGTTGAGGATCTGTGCGCGTCGTGGCGTTTATGCGTTCACTTACAGTGCATACCAATCCCTCATCCGTGGCGGTCACACCTTTTTAACCATGCGCCTCAGCTCCGAACCTGTTGCTAACCATGGTGATAAGATTGACTTGGTCATTGCCTTGAATCAAGACGCAATGGACAAGCACCTTCAGAACGTTGTCTCCGGCGGGGCAATTCTTTATAACAGCGACAACACAAAGCCCGAAGGAGATGTTCCAGAGGGCGTTCAGTTATGTCCACTCTCCTTCAAGGAACTGTCCAACAACAGCCGAAACCGGATTATGTTGAATACCCTGTTGCTCGGTGCCACGCTTCAAATGATTGGCGCGGGCTTGGAACAGTTGGAGAATATTTTAACGATCCAGTTTCAGCGAAAGGGCCAGGCAGTTGTTGATGAAAACGTCGGTATCGCCAGAGCAGGATACAACCATGCCGCTGAAAATTTCACACCGTTCCCCACACCACTACCCATACAAGACAAGCCGCTCGCAGTGACGACTGGCAATGAGGTGATGGCAATGGGGGGCGCGGCAGCCGGCGTCAAATTTTATTGTGCCTATCCGATGAGCCCTTCAACCGGTGTACTGCACTGGATGGCTGAACATTCACGTGATTTGGACATCATGGTACGGCAGGTTGAAGACGAAATCGGTGTTGCGAACATGGCGATCGGTGCCGCTCATTCAGGCTGTCGCGCGATGTGTGCGACCTCCGGCGGCGGTTTCGCATTGATGACCGAAGCTATCGGCAGTGCCGGGATGATGGAAATTCCGGTAGTTTTTATTAACGTCCAACGCGGCGGTCCCTCCACTGGGCTACCGACCAAGACCGAGCAAGGCGATTTATGGCAGGCACTTGGGGCCAGCCAAGGAGACTTCCCAAAGATTATTGCGGCACCGACTAGTATCATGGATGGTTTCGATGTGATTCCAGAGCTCTTCAATTTGGTTGATAAATATCAGTGTCCGGGGATGGTGGTTTCCGACCTCACGCTCTCTATGGGATATACAAATATCGATCCAGACCTTATCAATTGGGATCAGGAGATCAATCGCGGCGAGATCATCACTGAAGGCAACGATACAGACGAAAAGTACCTACGTTACAAGATTACCGACAGCGGAATCTCCCCACGAGCGTTGCCCGGAACGCCGGGGCATGTTTACGTTGCGGCCACTGATGAACATGACGAGGATGGCGGACTGATTAGCGATGAGTTCACGAACCCCCACATACGCCGAGACATCATGGAAAAACGGCAGCGCAAGATGGACGGTATCGTTGCTGAGTTACCGCCTCCCTCGGTTGAGGGGCCTGAAGACGCAGCACTCACCCTGATCGGTTGGGGGTCTACAAAGAGTGTCATTGGGGAAGCTGCCAGTCTGTTGAGAGCTGAAGGGTACAACGTCAACCATATCCACTTCAAATGGCTTTACCCAATGGCTGAAGATAAGGTCAATGAGATCCTCTCGAAATGCAAGCAGTCAATTATCGTCGAGTGTAACTACACGGGTCAATTTGCACGCTTCCTGCGCGGCGAAACCGGCTTCAAGACTGATGGCCATATTCGCAAATATGATGGTGAGCCATTCATGCCACACCACATTGTTGATGGTGCTAAAGAGATTGAGGCGGGTAAGACCGAGTTGTATATTCCGTATCAAGAAATTGTAGTTTAAGGAGGAATAAGATGGCAAACGATGGAAAGCCTATAAAAGCGGCTCCAACAGCGAAGGATTTTAAGGGGAGCGTTTCCCCAGATTGGTGCCCCGGTTGCGGCGATTTTGGCGTATTGAGAGCCCTTGAGATGGCTTGCGCCAAAACTGGACGCCAACCGCACGAGTTCATCACGATCAGCGGGATTGGCTGCTCGTCCAACCTGCCCGGATTTTTCAACACCTATGGGATGCACACCCTTCACGGTCGGTCTCTTGCTGTGGCAACAGGCGTGAAACTCGCCAACCACGATATGAAAGTGATCGTCACCGGAGGCGATGGCGATGGCTTTGGTATTGGCGGAAACCATTTCATGCATACCATGCGCCGCAACATCGATCTCCTGTATCTCGTGATGGACAATCAGATCTACGGATTGACGATCGGTCAAGCTTCACCCACAAGCCGAATGGGTATGAAGACCAAAAGTACACCGTTTGGCAGTGTTGAGCAACCCATTAACCCGCTCGCATTGGCGATCGTTTCAGGTGCCACCTACGTCGCCAGAGGGTTTAGTGGTGATACGAAGCATCTCGCCGAACTGCTGCACAGGGGTATAGAACACAACGGGTTTGCGTTCGTGGATGTCTTCAGTCCCTGCATCACCTTCAATAAGGATAACACCTTCGCTTTCTTCAAACAGCATGTGCGAAAACTCGAAGATGAAGAACATGATCCGACGAATACCCAAGCGGCCCTTGAACAAGCCATGATTTGGGGGGATGAGATCCCTATTGGCTTGTTTTATGAGGATACAAGTCGTCCCGCGCTCGAAGACCTCGAACCGGTCCTGCAGGACGGGGCACTCGGCAGAAAGACGGATCTCGCTGTTACAGAGGAACAAGGTGCATCAATCGTTAAACGGATGATGTAAGCCAGTCTACAAAGTATCCAGCGTCACACAATCTATGTCAGTTACAACCGAAAATCAGCCTGAAATTGTTAACTTCATTTCAGGCTGTTTTTCTTTCTGTTCATGGGACTTTCTGTAGCCAATGGGTTCTTCCGAGTTCCTTGATGTAACCAATTTCCCATCTGCTGCGTTTCCTTTTTGCTTGACAAATCCCTTTGAAAAATGGTAGTTTAACTTATTAGCACTCTCAAGAACAGAGTGCTAATAAATCCTGCGAATTGAGGCGATCCTGTTGATAACTCCTACGCTGGATTCTCGAAAACATGCCGTTTTGGAAGCAATTGTCGATTGCTATAACCGGACAGCAGAACCCGTCAGTTCACAGAAAATTGTGCGGGACTACGATATGGGGTTAAGTGCGGCGACGCTCCGGAATACCATGGCAGATCTAGAGGAACTTGGCTATCTGACACATCCTCATACCTCTGCTGGACGTGTGCCAACGGAGGGTGGTTATCGCGTCTACGTCGACAGCCTGATGACCGATCAGAAGTTGAGTCAAAAGGAGAAACAGTTTATCCGAGACGGATACGCCTCATCTCGTCGCGATTTTGAAGAGGTCATGGAACAAACCTCCAAGATTTTGTCGGCAATCTCCCATCACATCGGCGTTGTCTTGAGTCCAGAGTTGCACGAGAGCATTTTACGTCGCCTTGAACTTATCTCGATTGATAGCAAGCATATACTTGCCGTTTTATTGATGGCTTCTGGAGCGGTCAAAAATCAGGTCGTTTCCATTCCTAAAGATCTGCCCGATGCGGAACTCTACCGGATAAACAGGATATTAAATGAGAAGTTAGCAGGGCTGCCGTTGAAGCAGATACGGCAGATTTCACAAGACCCTGTGAAATTGAAAGCGGTTTTCGATCAACACCTGTCCGACCCAATCGCAACTGTTACACGAAATACTTTTGCGCTAGAACAGGAGTCTCATGTTTACATCGATGGTACCTCCAACTTCTTTAGCCATCCTGAGTTTGGAGAAATTCAGAAAATTGAATCGCTATTTCGGGTTTTGGAACAAAAGGAGCAGATCGCCGATCTGCTAACCACCCGGCAAGAACCCCTCGGAACTCAGGTGCTTATTGGCAGCGAAAACGGCTGTGAAGGCATGGAAATGTGCAGTATCGTCAGATCAAGCTACCGAGTGCGAGCGAATCACTTTGGAACAATAGGTGTTATAGGACCGACCCGAATGGCATATCCACGCATCGTATCAATTGTCAAATTTACTTCCCGGATGGTTAGCGAATTGTTTGAAGAATCACTTTAGTGTTGGCAAAATGTTAAGTATTATTTTATAGCTATTCCTTAGAAAGGTCATACGTATGTCAGAAGAACAAAACACAGATGTGGAAGAACAAGAAATAGAAACAGCCGATTCGGAGGAGGCAGAGAGTCCAACGACCAACGATGCCCCAGAAGAGTCCAGGGCGGATGCTGAATCGGGGGATTCACCCGAAGCAGAGGCACTCGCCAAACTCGAAGCCGAATATCAGGCATATAAAGCTGAGTCCGAGAAGCAACACGACCAGATGCTCCGCACAATCGCGGAGTTTGATAATTCAAGAAAACGGGCTGAACGCGAGAAAGAGGAATCCTTAAAATACGCACTTGAAAGCTTCGTAAAAGAGTTGATCCCGACGATAGACAGTATCGAAAGAGCAATCCAGTCGACAAAAGAATCCCAAGATGTTGATGCCCTTGTCGAGGGAGTTGAGATGATTTACAAGGGGCTTCTTAGCACCCTTGAAAAGCGCGGCGTTACTCCAATTGAAGCCGTTAATAAACCGTTCGATCCCATGCAACATGAAGCAGTAATGCACGTTGAATCAGAGGATGTTCCCGAAAATAATGTCATTGAAGAGTGGCAGAAAGGATATATGTTACACAATCGCGTGATTCGCCCATCGATGGTTTCGGTCTCTAAGGGAAAAAGCGAACAGGTTGCAGAAAGCGAAGTTCCGAACATCGAGGAGGAAGAATCGAATGAGTAAAGTAATCGGCATAGACCTCGGTACAACGAATTCGTGTGTCGCAGTTTTAGAAAGCGGAGAACCAAAGGTCCTCGAAAATGCTGAAGGTAACCGCACCACCCCTTCTGTTGTCGCCTTTACAAAAGATGGCGAGCGGATTGTTGGACAGGTTGCGAAACGGCAAGCGGTAACAAACCCCCAGAACACCGTCTCGTCGGCCAAACGTTTCATGGGAAGACGCTATAATGAAGTGAGTGAAGAAATGCAGCGGGTGCCCTATGCGGTAATTGAGGGAAGCGGTAGTGAAGCGAGAGTCAAGATTGATGATCGTGAGCACGCACCTCCTGAGATTTCAGGACTCGTTTTGCGTAAAATGAAGGAGACAGCGGAAGCGTATCTCGGTGAAACGGTTACGCAAGCTGTCATCACGGTTCCTGCATATTTTAATGATGCACAACGTCAAGCCACCAAAGATGCCGGGCAAATCGCTGGACTTGAAGTACTGCGAATCATTAACGAACCGACAGCCGCTTCCCTCGCTTATGGATTAGACAAAAAAACGGATCAGAAAATTGCCGTTTACGATTTAGGCGGAGGCACCTTTGACATCTCGATCCTTGAGATTGGCGAAGGCATTTTCGAGGTCAAAAGCACAAACGGGGACACACACTTGGGGGGCGATGACTTCGATGAGAAAATTGTCAATTGGTTAGCCGAAGAATTTCTTAGCGAAAACAGCATAGATTTGCGACAAGATCCAATGTCGCTCCAACGCTTGAGGGAAGCAGCGGAAAAGGCAAAGTGTGAACTATCAACGGCACTACAGTCAGAGATTAATCTACCTTTCATCACCGCAGACGCAAGTGGCCCCAAGCATCTGAACCTAACGCTCACGCGTGCGAAACTGGAGCAACTGACCGCAGACCTTATTGATCGGGCAATTGAGCCGTGTCGTCAAGCCCTTGCGGATGCCGATCTACACGCATCGAACATTGACGAAGTGGTACTAGTCGGCGGTCAGACACGGATGCCAAAGGTACAGGAAGCAGTTCAGCAGTTTTTCGGTAAGGAGCCGCACAAAGGGGTCAATCCCGATGAAGTAGTCGCCATTGGGGCAGCAATCCAAGGTGGTGTCTTATCCGGCGATGAAGGGGTTAAGGATGTGCTGCTACTTGATGTCACACCCCTTTCACTCGGCATCGAAACACTTGGCGGTGTCTTCACGCGCCTGATCGAACGAAACACCACCATCCCGACTAAGAAGAGCCAAACCTTTTCAACCGCTTCAGATAACCAAGAAGCTGTGAGCATACATGTGCTGCAGGGCGAGCGGGATATGGCAGTCTACAATCGTACGCTAGGTCAATTTGATCTGATAGGTATTCCCCCCGCACCGCGCGGTGTGCCACAGATTGATGTGGCATTTGATATTGATGCGAATGGCATTGTACATGTTTCTGCGAAAGATCTTGGGACAGGGAAAGAGCAGAAAATTCAAATCGAATCCTCAAGCGGCTTGTCTGACAAGGAAATCGAGCAGATGGTTGCAGACGCCGAAGAACATGCCGAAGAAGATTCACAAAAGAAAGAGGAAGCCGAGGCACGCAACAATGCCGACTCGCTAATCTATAGCACGGAAAAGTCCCTCAACGAATATGGGGATAAGATCTCTGAAGCAGATCGCAACGAAGTCCAAAGTGCGATCGCAACATTAAGGGAAACATTGAACGGAAATGACATCGAAGCCATTAAGGCGGAAACCGATGCGTTGACGCAGGCAAGTCATAAATTAGCAGAAGTAATGTATGCCCAGGCAGCAGCCGAATCCGAGGCAACCGCGGAAGCAGAAAATACGACCACTGGAACAGAAACATCGGACGAAACTGTTGTTGACGCTGAAGCGGAAGTTGTTGACGAAAACATGGACGATAAAACAGACAAAAAATAGTGGGGAGGACCATGGCGCAAAAACGCGACTACTATGAAGTACTCAATGTCAGTCGAAACGCGGGCGAAGATGAGATTAAGAAAGCCTATCGTAAACTGGCAATTAAATACCACCCTGATAAGAACCCTGATAACAAAGAAGCCGAAGAAAAATTCAAAGAGGCAACCGAAGCCTACGAGGTCTTGCGCGATTCAGAGAAACGTAGCCGCTATGACCGGTTCGGCCATGCAGGGCTAGAAGGAATGATGGGGGAAGGCGGATTTGACTTCGGTAATTTTGAGGATATTGTCGGGGACATCTTCGGTGATTTTGGAGATCTCTTTGGATTTGGCGGCTCTAGCCGCAGACAGGGAGGCCCCAAGCGGGGACGGAGTCTACAATATGATCTGGAAATCTCCTTAGAAGATGTTATGCTCGGAAGAACCTTGACCATTGATGTCCCGCGCTTGGAAACTTGTCAAACCTGCCACGGCACCGGTGCTGAAGTCGGATCCAAACCGGAAACCTGTCCAGAGTGTTTTGGACGTGGACAAGTCACACGAACACAAGGCTTCTTTAGTATGTCCCGCACCTGTCCACGCTGTCAGGGTGAAGGCAGGGTGATTCCAAAGCCTTGTAACGAATGTCGGGGTCAGGGACTGGTTCGGAACGTGCGTCAGATTAAGGTTCGTATCCCTAGAGGGGTTGACACAGGGGCTAAGATTCAGATGCGAGGGGAAGGCGAAGCAGGAGTCAATGGAGGACCGCCCGGTGACCTCTTTGTTATCATCCACGTAGCACCCCACGAACTTTTTATGCGAGAAAATAATGATCTGGTAACGAGAGCGACGATCTCATTCCCACAGGCTGCACTCGGCACTACAATTGAAATCCCGACGATTGATGACACAACGAAACTCACAATTCCCAGTGGCACACAATTTGGCACAAGGTTACGAATTCCCCACAAGGGCGTTCCTTACTACAATCACTACGGCTCTGGAGATCTCATTGTTGAAATCCAAGTTGAAACCCCGAAGAACCTAACAGAGCGCGAAAAAGAGCTTTTGGAAACATTTGTGCGGGTACGCGGTGAAGGCGACGGTGAGGAACATTCAGGTTTCTTCGATAAACTGGGTGATAAGCTCTTCCACCGCCATGATGACCATGACGAGGATAAAGACGGATAAACGATGAAAGTTGACAATTTTGTGCGGATTGTGAAGCCGCAGTAGCGAACCTGCTATCAACGAGCTATGAAATGGGCTCAGGTAACAATCACAACTTCTCAAGAAGCATCGGATGCTGTCGCAAATTATCTCTTTGAGCGCGATGCAACGGGCATCGAGATAGTAGACAACCTCCCCCCAAGCTCTCCCTCTGTCACACTGATCTCCTATTTCCCCGCGGACGACCTCATCGGTGAGCGCGTCCATGATCTGCGTGAATTTCTCGCCAACTTAATTCAGGCGGGGTTTGATACGCAGCCTGCAAAGGTCACGCTAAGGTCCATTGAGGAAGATAATTGGTCAGAACAGTGGCGGTCAGCCTTTCCACCTCAAAAGATCGGAAAACGCTTAGTTATCGCGCCGACATGGGAGGATATTGTGCCCGAACCATCTGAGGTCTTGATCCGATTGGATCCAGGAATGGCATTCGGCACAGGGCAACACCCCACAACACAACTTGCGCTGGAATTACTGGAAGCAGCCATAAAGGAGGGGGATGTTGTCGCTGATATTGGCGCAGGCTCTGGGATCCTGGCGATTGCAGCCGCCAAGTTGGGTGCCAAGCGGGTTGATGCTGTTGATTTAGATGCGACAACGATTCCAATTGCTCGAAGCAACATTCAACTCAACAAGGTGGAATCAATTATCCGTTTATATCAGGGCGACGGACTGAACGCACTTGAAAGACAACAATATCCGCTCATTGTTGCCAATATCCTGACGAAAGCCCTCCTGCCGATGATTCCTATATATCCGAACTTCCTTGAGCCGGTGGGCAGATTGATACTGTCGGGGATTCTGGCAACGGAGGCATCGCAGATCGAAACCCAATTGGAGGCAAACGGCTTCCGAGTGCTTGAGGCCCGTCCACTGAAAGAACATCATCAATTGATACAAAGCGGAGAGAATTGGGTTGGCATTTTAGCACAAATAGGAAAATGAGAAGACGCGATAATTCACTGTCCCGTTTTCAGGTTTTCCTATCTTCCTGTTTTCAGATTTTCCTTGCGTCTTTGCAACTTTGCGTTAAATTCCTCTCGTTCTCTCGTTTTCTTCCCTTTACTGGAGATAGCCAGACGGAATACCGATCTTCCCAATCGATTCGCCGCTAGCAACCATCGGATACACCGGACGCGACCAGAAGATGCCACTTTCAGGTGCCCGGATAGTTTCCCGCAAATGACCAAAGACATCACAGATTTCTGCAATCGGTTGATACGCTTCAACCTGATCATACAGGTCAGCTTGGTAGTACACAAAACCGCCTTGGTCACTACAAAGTGACACAAACCTGTTGATAATAACCTGCCGCTGGGGGAGTTTCGGTTCGCCATCAATAAAACCGTAGTGTTTCAGGATGTTCAGCACACCTTGCACACCTTTTGCAATGCTAGCAGCGTCCCAACCGTGACACCCACCTAATTCCGGATCAATCGTTGGAATACCTATCTCCGGTGCAGCTTGAGCGAGTTGCCCCTTCGGGCCCTTCTGATCAAAAATGTAACCCAGTCCAAAGATACGAGCCAACTCAAGACAGGCTGCATGTTGCGGGTGTTTTGGGTCAACACGCACTCGAACCTCATCGATCATAGGGTGAACCCCGCCCTGATGTAGATCAATGCAGTAATCAGCTTGGCGGATGGCTGTATGAAAAAGCTTATAAGCAATCCGTTCACTGGAGGTGCCATCGGGGCGTCCCGGGAAGCAGCGATTCATCTTCATGTTATCGACAGGACTATGGGCTTGTCTGGCGTGAAATGCGTGAAAATTCACGATCGGAACAGCGATAATTCGACCGCGCAGACTGTCAGGGTGAATCTGGCGTAACATTTCGTGGACGACAGCAATTCCGTTAAGTTCATCTCCATCGCTCGCCGCTTGTAGGTAGAGCGTCTTCCCACCTTGTGCACCATTAATTAAAACAATCGGCAATCGGAAGGGCGTACCATCCTGCATATTTCCTACCTTTAGATGCCCTTCGATGCTTTGCCCCGGTTCTGCGATCAATGAGCCAACGACAAGTTTGGATCGGTTCATATCTACCTGCACGTTTCCCTTCAAAAATCTGAAATTAAGCGTTTTTCGATGTTCAGAGGTATTTTAACACCTCCCGTCGGTGGTTGACAATAGGAAAAATGCCTCCACACTTCATACTCCTCCGTTGCAAAATGTATCGTGTTGCAAAATGTAACACACCAAGCGAAAACCCTGTGTTGATGCACTGCAGCGCACTTTTCCTCCCCAATAACCTCCATTGACCCTCCTCGACTGTCACATTTTGAAACAATTCAAATATTTATTCCGATCAACACTGCCTCCCCGCAGATCCAGTCATAGTAAGGGTTTAACCCCTTTTATAGGCATGGATGCACAGTTGGCACAGTTTATGCACAATAGCCGTCTCGTGTCGCTATGGTGGAGACAATTTTACTCCACTCCATCATTCTATGTTGGGGAAACCCCAACACAAAGGCTGAAAAAAGCCGGGAGAAGTAACAATGAATCAACCAATGACCCTAGCACGACCTATAGACTACATCCACACTGTCCAAGAAGCCCTGAAGTATCGCAAGGACGATGTTTCATACACCTATCTGATGGGTGTGTCCGGCGAAGCCTTCCGTTTCTTTTACAACCGCACTGACCCTGAAGCAGGGATGAATACCTTTTTCCACAACCCGCTGCGTGCAACCTGCCGGACGCTCGGCTATAGCTTTGAGGTTTCATACGATGACACCTACGAGGCAGCATCAGAGCGGCTCCAAGAAAATACGCGCGCCGGAAAACCGACATTGCTACCGTTCGACGACTCCTGTCCGTTCCTTACCCAAGACGACGGGCCCGAAACCCTTATCTGCCAGAACGGTTCCCGGTATCAGATCAAAACCGCAGAACTCCACAAAGAGTGGCAGCCGAGCGGTGGATTTCTTGAACTGGGGCCCCGCGGCTACTACCAATTTGTGATCGGCGAGCGTGAGCGTGAACCCAAGGGACGCGACGCAGCCTTAGGAACCTTGCGGGTCGCGAGAAAAATGGCAGAGACCCGCCGAAAAATTCACGGATGTGCAATCGGTCTCGCAGCCTATGACGAACTAATCTCACACTTGAGCGGTCTACTGAGTCGAAGGAGAAAGCTGACTGAGCATAACGTTTCTAAAGTTATGAAGTGGAGCGGCAAACCGCTGGCACAATTTATTGAAGCGCGAACAGCAGCTGTGGACTATCTACAAATGATCAGAGAGCACTTTGAAGATGAGAAAGAACTAGAGCATCTGGATAAAGCGATTGCTGAGTACCAGAAGGTTGTAGGATTGCTCAAAGCTGTCCAGAGACTACTGCCTTCACTTGAAGCAAACGAAGCTGCTCCGGTGGATGACAAAACGAAAGTCCGACTCGGCTTGGGACTATCTCGAATGCACTTGTGGATGCACTCGAATCAGGGGGCACAGACTCCGAAAGAAGCGATGAGTCACTTCAAGCCGAAATGTCGTGCAGCGATTAAGGTGCTCCAAAAAACCGTTGTAACCGAGACAAAGGCAACCAGAGAAATTCGGAACGTGCTTCAAACGAGTGAAAAGACAAAGATGTAAGCGGAAACTATGGTGAATTCTAAAAATAAATAGACACTTTTGCCCCTGGTCTCGATTTATCGGACCGCACCGGTTTGGAGTGTCTCATTCATTCTTAGATCTACCATAAATTGTGGGGAAGTGGAGTCCACGATGAAACAGTTTTTCAGACTATTTGCATACGCAAAACCTTATATACCCAAGCTGATCCTCGGCTTTTTTTTAGTCGTGCTTGTCGGACAGTCGCCGCTATTTATGCCGCTTGTTCAGAAGTTCGTTATTGATGACCTTTTGATACCCGCTAACAAACCGCTCGCAAGCATCAATTTGATGTTCCGGGATGATTTGGACAGTCAGACAAGACTTTCTAACAGACTGAGGCAGGAGTTTGAGGCAAAAGGAATTTCACTCTCCTCAAGCACTGTCGTTTCAATTGAAAAGCAGGGAGAAAAATGGCAACTCGATGACATCGAAACAGGGCAGAAATACCGCATCAATCAGAAGGTGTTTCGGCTTGATTCAGAGTTCCAGAAGAAGAAGTATCTAGAAACACTTGAAGAGGTGACTGATTTAGCGGCACTGGAGGGGATGCCAACCTCTGTGCGTGAGGAGTTCAATAAAGCCTCCAACAAATTGCATAAAGCGTTCAAAGATCAGGACATTCTGCTATCTTCAAAGGCAATTGTCTCGGTTGAAGAAGCAGGCAGCCACTGGCTTGTTATTGATAGAGCAAATGAAAAGCAGCATACGATCTGGAAAGAAAACGGTAAACTGTACGTCGCCGATGGCGAAATTAAGGTTTATACCGCAACGCTTGCACACACCTTGATAGGGCGTGAATTCCATTACACACTGGTCAACTGGTTGATTATTATCCTTTTCGTTATTGTTGTTTACTACGCGATTTTCGGTATCCTGTCCTACCTCTGCACCTACGTGATGACATGGGTCAGTCAGCGTGTCCTATTTGACCTAAGAAATAAGGTGTTTTCTCACCTACAGTCACTGTCGATGCAATTCTATGAATCCCAAGGGACGGGACAGATCCTCTCACGGGTCAGGGAGGATGTCGCTTCGCTGCGGAATCTCGCCACCGAAACAACAATTCGGATTGTAACCGATGCGGTCACTTTCATCCTCATGCTTGGCCTTATGCTGTACTGGAATTGGAAACTGACGCTCTTCTCACTGCTGATTTTCCCACTAATCATCGGGAACTATCACATCTTCCTCCAACGGCTGCGTCCAATGTGGCGTCAATGGCGGCACAAGTGGGCAGACATTGCAACAGGGATGTACGAGGCGGTCGCGGGGGCAAAGGTCGTCAAGGCTTTTCATCGCGAACGTTACCATGAGCGACAGTTATTCCATAATATGCGCGAAACCCTTGAATCGAGAATCAAAATCATGGCAACCCAAACAGCGATGGGGCGCGTTGCCCTCTTCTTCCGGTCAATCGGTAGGGCTGCGGTCCTCTGTTATGGGGGATACTTAGTCATTCAGGGCGACTTTACCATCGGGGCAATGATCGCTTTCTACCAGTTTATGGAACGCCTCCAAGAACCAATTATGAACCTGATTCGGGTCAACACACAAATTCAAGAGGCGATGATTTCGGCTGAACGCGTTTTCGGCCTACTCGATTCGGAGCCGACCGTTGAAGAATCGCCCGACGCAATAAACCTTACCAACATTCGCGGCCATGTCAAGTTTGAAGACGTTTCCTTCCATTACGAACCAGAAAACCCGGTACTGCACAATATCAACCTTGAAGCCAAGCCGGGGATGATGGTGGCATTGGTGGGACCATCAGGGTGTGGAAAAACCACCATTGCAAACCTGATCTCCAGATTTTACGATCCGGTAGAGGGAAATATCTTTGTGGATGAGTATAACCTCCGCGACGTTTCGATTAAGTCGCTGCGAAATCAGATGGGAATCGTGTTACAGGATAATTTCCTATTCGCGGGTTCAGTTGCCGAGAACATACGATTCGGCAAACTCGGTGCCACGGACGAGGAAGTAGTGCAAGCCGCCCTCGCCGCCAACGCACATCAGTTTATTGTCGATCAGTTGCCAGAGGGATACGAAACAGAAGTGGGGGAACGCGGGATGCGTCTCTCTGGCGGGCAGAAGCAGCGCATCGCTATTGCACGCACCATTTTACGAGACCCCCGCATCCTGATTCTGGACGAAGCGACCTCCAACTTGGATACCGAATCTGAAGCACAGATTCAAGAGGCACTGGATCGGTTGATGCAGTCAAGAACCTCATTTGTCATCGCACACCGACTTTCAACCATTCTGAATGCGGATATGATTATTGCGCTGAAAGAGGGTAGGATTGTTGAGGTTGGCACCCATGAACAGCTGTTAGCAGCTGATGGGATGTACGCAGATATGTATAACAAGCAGTTCAAAAATACAAATTCAATTGACGGCGATTCTGCTTGGGCAGCATAAATAGGAGATAGCATTAATAATGTGGATAAATGTTCAACGAAAACGATGGATAAGCTGGGCGACCTTAATTATAACGGTATATTTAGGATCATCAGTTTTTGCTGATAGTCAAAGTTCTGGTCGGGTTATTAAAGCCAAATGGCTGGATACCCCACCTGTTATTGACGGAGATCTCTGTGATATTGTCTGGGAGGAAGCCGAGATCGCGGACAATTTTTACCGCGTGGAAGGCGCGCACGGTGTCCCCGCAGAATTGGGCACCAAAGCGATGGTCCTGTATGATGAAAATACGCTTTATGTCGGCGTGCGTTGCGACGAACCGAATATGGAGGCGTTGCGCGAGACGCAAACGCGCCGTGATGCCCCCATCTGGCGGGATGATACGATTCAGGTGTTGCTTGATACCTATCATGATCAACGCAACTGCTACGTTTTGGCAGTCAACACGCTCGGAACCCAGATGGACGCAAAAATCAGCAATGAGAGCAACTTTGACCAAGCATGGGATGCGAACTGGGAGGCAAAGGTCCAGAAGAATGGAAACCATTGGACAGCAGAAATGGCAATTCCATTCAGCGAGCTCCGCTTCGATCCCGAAACAACGACGTGGGGTATTAACTTTGCGCGACCGCATCCGATGGAAGGGACCCGTTATACGTGGGCGGACACAGGAGACGACTTTAGTCGGGTCTCAGAATTCGGTAAGCTAGCAGACCTCGAACTCAACAAAGTGAATGCGAATCGAAAGATTGATATTCTGCCTTACGTCACCCAACGCTCGATAGAAGGCGAGTCAATTGATATGAATGCTGGTTTAGACGTTGCTATCCCGTTCTCGACGAACATCACTACAAACTTGACTTTTAACCCTGACTTCTCACAACTGGAGAGCGATTCTACCCGCATCAGCGTCTCAAGCGATCGAGAAATGTACCTGCCGGAAAGGCGTCCATTTTTCCGCGAAGGATCGGAGTTGTTTGAACTACCACTTGACCTATTTTATAGCCGCCGAGTTCAAGACATCGATTACGGTGTCAAATCAACAGGGAAAGTTGGGGACTATAATTTCGCCTTCATCGACACCTATGGAACGATGGTTGACCGCTACGACGACGATCAGAAGAAACAGGCAAACCTCCTTGCCACGCGAGTCAGCCGAAACGTTGGTCAGCGCACAGTGATTGGTGCGATGGGCTTGCAGAAGCATCAAGAAGACCGAGATGTTACCCTGCTTTCGTTAGATGGTCGGTTCGCCCTCCATCGTGACCTAACCGCTCGCGGTCAATATGTGACCGATTGGATCCACGGTGAGATGCACTCAGCGTTCCACGCCTCAATGGACTGGGATCATGAGAACGGTTTGGGTGCCGAAGTCCGCGTCGAAGATATGCCAGAGGGTTTCCGTCCAAACGAGATGGGGTTGGAAGATGAGGCGTTCCGCAAAACATTCGGCCGCTTGCGATATAGACATCGATTCGACAAAGACAACCTCGTCCGCGGATACTACGTCAGTGGTTATCACCTCTATAAACTCAACGGACAACACCTGTTATGGGATCGGCGTATCGGGTTGTCCGGCGGGATTGACATCGGTAGGTTTGATCTATATACCTTTGTTGGAAGCGGAACGCGACGCGAGAACGGAGCACTTTACGATAGAGAATATATCGGCACAAATATTAGCTACCGGCCCAAATGGGGACGCTTATCGCTGTATAATCGATTCGGACCGCGGCAAAACAAGTATAGCCGATACACGCGGTTCTCCACCACTGTCAATCTCTTTGGCAAACTCAGCTTCAGCCTGAACGGAAGCAACTTCTTTTGGCGCGAACATCGCAATACCCTCATCGTCGGGGTGAATACCACCTACCAATTCACTCGACGGATGGGGTGGCGAATCTTCGCAGAGCGGGTAGACGAGCGCATGTCTCACGAAGTAAAGTACAACTTCAATTCCGTCTTTGATTATCGCTTCACTCCAGAGAGCCGCTTCTTCCTCGTGTTCGCCGACAGCACCACCGGTGAGCGTGCAGTCCTCACCAAGATGTCCTACCTCTTTGAGTCTGGCTTTCTGTTTTGAGGAACTTCAAGGCATTTCTCAATTTCAATCTTGGTTCATGCAAAAAGAAAGGGTGCGAACAGAAACCGAGTTTTTTCCACAAAACTCGGTTTCTTTGCTCGATTTCTTAACATAAGCGTCAATCTTTCCTACATCGTTATCTTAAATCGAGGATTCAACCGTGTTTACCCCCGTTAAACAACTCAACTACGCAATCGTTCTCTGTGACAACTTAGAGACAATGAAAGCGTTCTACCGCGATCTGTTCCCCTTTCCAGTGGCCTCTGAGTCCGAGACAGGCTTGACATTCCGTGCAGGCGATGTGCTGCTTTCGCTGCGCAAACGCACCCGATATTACGACGGGAACGGTGTTCGTCCAGATCTACCCGGCGTGCAGCTCGCCTTTCTAGTATCACCGTCCGAAGTAGATCTGTGCTACAATCAACTCGTCGCCAAAGGCGTGAAAATCCTTGAGCCACCTACCGACCAGCCGAGGGGGCACCGAACGGTCTACTTTGCGGATCCTGAAGGAAATATGCTCGAAGTCTATGCCGAGATTTGATGCTTTAACCGATGTGACTTTGTAGATTGATTTCCCAAAATCTACATCCTTGTGTCGAGTGGCTTCTTAGTTATCCCGATTTATCGGGGATGTGAATCTCGACCGACTAATAAAGACTCATCAATCCTTCCACCCCATCAATAGGCTTACGCTCAAACTCCTCACTAATCCAACGGGCTGCAGAGGGTCTGCCGGGGTTACGATAGGCATAGACCACCGTCCACCGCGTCTTGCTATTGGGTTGTCTCGGACTGACAGCGTGTGCCGCGTGTGTCCACATCAGTGCTACCGTGCCATCGGGAACGGACAGGTCTTCAATCTCCAACGGCTCGCCGGTAAGCGGATGCTTTTTGTCCGCCATCCATCCTGATTGCAGCTCCTCATCCGTCTGGAAATGGATCTTAGGATCTCGATACAGATGACTCCCCGGAACCGCCTTCAGCCCACCATCGTCAACATCAAACCCATTGACATAAAAGAAAATACGTATAAATCCCAGACTCGAATCGTCATCCGAGTACTCGTGGCTATGCCAACGGGTGCCCTGGTTGCCACCCGGCCGGTTAAGTGTCACACAGTGATCGTAGCGGATGTCCTCCCCAAGCACCTGTCGGGCGAGCGTGACCATCTGCGGATGACCAATCAAGCTCTCCAAGAATCCGTCGTACTCCGCAGCAAACCGATTCGGCTCATGTCCCTCGGTCGCATTTGGAACGAGCGATTGAATGTACGACAGCGATTCAGTCAACCATTCACACGCCTCCGAGGTCAAGATGCCGGGGAGAACAAAATGCCCGACCCTGTCCATCTCTGCCCTTTGCTCCTCACCAAATTCGTATGAGTGAAAAATAGGAAAACGTTCCATCAGAAATCCTTTCTCCCTTGGCTCATGTTAAGAAATCGCGCAACAGAAACCGAGTTTTTTCGGAAAAACTCGGTTTCTCTTTGTGCTTTACACTTTCTTTTTACATGAACCTCTCCCCTTTTAATATGCCTAATCCCAGCCCAACAACCTCGCCAGATTCTCCCCTTTCACCTTCTGCCGGTCTGCCTCCGTGTATTCCGATAGATGTGCATCCACTATATCGGGTATGCCGCTGCCCCAGACCATCTGATCCGGACCAAACGCTTCAATGACACGACGGGTAAACGGACGCGCACTCAAGTAGAGCGGCGCATCCGTAGCAAAGTGGTTGAGACCGGAAAGCTTCATATACACAGTATCAAAATCCGCTAAATCCAACACAGATGCAAACTCCACCGCATCCCCTGTATGCGGCTCCGCCAGATGATCAATCAACACCTTGGATTCCGGGTAGTCGCGCAACATCTCCGCCGCCCCCTGTGCGTAATTCGGTCCGATGTGCAGTTCGATGATCAGATCCAAGTCCAACGCCTTCTCCCAGATCCGCCGCACCTCAGGACTGGTCAGGCTATCCAGATAGGTCTCCTTGCCACGGTGGGCGTGGAATCGCGTTGCGATAATCCGGGGATGCCGCGCCACCAACGCCTCCAACCTGCGAGGCGCGTCCGGATCCTTGGGGTAGAACAGGCATGTGCCTTTGACACGCTCCCGCTCCTGTTCCAAGCAGTCCAGAACGAGCCGGTGATCATCCCCGTAAGGCTCTGGATGCACCAACACCGCACGATCAATCCCATGTTGATCCATCTGTGCCAGATATGCCCCCAACGGATCCGCAGACTGGCTAGAGACATCAGGTGTGTAAACCGCCTTCTCATGAAACGGATACCGTTTCAGATCCGGACTAAAAATGTGCGTATTCCATTCAATAACCATCCCTCTCCTCCTATCAACGGACTATCCTCCCACCGCGTAGAAATTGATCCCCATTCTACCCCAAGTGGACTGAAACTGTCAATCTCAAAACGCCCTTCTTAGGGCTATCTGGTTTTCCGTTTTTTGACCGATTTCGGAATGACCCAAATCCGTAGGCGGGGCATCTTGCCCCGCCGTAACCTCAACCGGGAGATCGAGGCTATGGGAAAATTAAATGACCCTAACGTTCCTCTGTTTGCCCTTGACATAACCTGAAGTTCGTGATACTTTTTAATCAAGCAGGATAACCACGGAATTGTTAAGGAGCTGGTTCCACGCGGCAAAATTTAGACAAGAAGCTGATGCCATTGTGAAGGTAGTGAGAAAGGAAACCAAGCAGGTGATGGTGGCAGGGAGATTAGGTTAATTTATTAGCAGATTCTGTTTAATTCATGTTGACCAAAGGTTACGGAGTTATAATGTCAATTTCAAAACAGTTATTGCAAATTGCCAACCAACTGGACAAGTACGACGATTATGATTACTCTGAGTTAAATGCACTTGAAAAAGCCGCAAGGACTATTGGCAGGTCATGGTCTGGTTCTCCGCTTGGTTACCACTCAAGAGTCTATTATGCTGACTTTCAGCCACCACCGCCCGGTGAAGCTTTTAGCCAACAGTGGAAAGAGCATCAATGGGGAATTGGAAATTGGATAGAACATGAGTTTGATGAAGTCGTACAATCTATTTATAAAAACGCTGGCAATTCATCTACTGATTGGTGGGTTGCTGATCTTAAAGAAGCAAGAGAAGTATTTGAAGAGACACAACAATTAGTTCTTTCCCTTGTTCACGTAAATTGTAATTTTGAAAGAGACAAGTTTTTCCAGAGTTTAGTAGCTAAAGTTGAGTCATTAAATACTGACCCTGACATTTCCCCTGTTAAGGCTATAACGCCTCAAGGTAAAGTCATAACTAGAGATTATAGAGCTGCTGCTGAAGGCCCACAAACTCCTCCGCATATAACAGTTTTAGGAACAGCCGCGGTTTTAAAACAATCTTTCCAGTCATGTAAGGATTTAAAAAAGCAGATAGTAAGCATAGCTAACCACATACAGAATCTGGAAAAAAACACTATGCGAGAAGACAGAATCGGAACCAAAATTTTTATTGGCCATGGTCGTTCTCCCCATCGGAGAGAATTCAAAGATTTTATAAGCGATAGATTAGGGCTATCCTGGGATGAGTTTAACCGTGTATCAATCGCTGGCATACCTAACACTATACGTCTTGCTCAAATGCTAGACCAAGCGTGTATGGCATTCCTAGTGATGACAGCTGAAGATGAGGATGCCGAAGGCAAACTACATGCACGCGAGAATGTAATCCATGAAGTAGGTTTGTTTCAAGGTCGGCTAGGTTTTGAAAGGGCAATCATCCTGCTTGAAGAAGACTGTGAAGAATTTAGCAATATTGAAGGGCTAGGTCAGATTCGATTTCCGAAAGGGAATATATCAGCAATATTTGATCAAGTTCGTCAAGTATTGGAACGAGAGGGAATTATTGAAATATAGCGGAAAATCAAACCTAAGTATAAACAAACTGCACGACTGTAACATGCCTATCACCCATAGGAGAAAAACATGACCTACCTAGAGAAAGCACTTAAAAATGGAGATGCTTACCTTTCAGGAGAAGGAAAAGCTGAAAAGATTACTTATGTTGCAATCAACCATACAGAAAGATATGCCGACCCCGAAGAAAAAGTTAGAGCGGAATATTGGGCGGAGCTAATCTATCGCTACAGCTATGAACCAAAACGGATTGGGGTTGAAGTAACAGTCCCTGACCGGACTCCAAGGGATGCCGCTGATTTGGTCGTTTTTCGCGATGATAGACAGACGCGTCCCTATGCTGTGATTGAGTGCAAACACGACGACATCACCGATTCGGAATTCGATCAAGCAGTTGAGCAAGCTTGTGGTAACGGCACATGGGCTAAGTTTCGCGCAAACTTTGTTGGGGTGGTCGCCGGTCAGACACGACGATTCCTTGATTTCTCTCCGAGATATGGTATTCTCGAACGCGAGGCGAATATCGTCGCAGACCTCCCCCGGCAGTATGGCAAGCCAGAAGAATTCCGTTTTCGGAAAGGGACTCAAGACGATATTTCCCCTGTCAACAAAGATGTACTCATCTCTACAATCAAGAAATGTCATCAGACCCTTTGGGGAGGAGGCAAACTCTCACCCCCAGAGGCTTTCGGTGAACTGTGTAAAATTATCTTCGTCAAAATCAGTGATGAGCAGGCAAATCGTAAAAATGGCGAACCTTACGACTTCCAGATCAAAACACACGAGTCGAGTGGTACACTTGCCGAACGCCTCCGGTCAATTTATGAGGTACAGCAGCGAAGAGAACCTGATGTTTTCACCGATACCATCAAGATTGACGCCGCAACACTTCGCACCATTGTCTCCCACATTGAAGGGATTAACCTCTCTAAAACCGACCTTGATACAAAGGGAGTAGCATTTGAAACGTTTATGGATGACTTTTTTAAGGGCCATTTCGGTCAATATTTCACTCCAAGAGAAGTCATTGACTTCATGATCGAGATGACGCAGCCCCAAAATAGTGAACGTGTACTAGATCCAGCCTGCGGTTCCGGAGGTTTCCTACTACACGCACTTGATTATATACGGAAAGAGGCAGGCGAATATCACGATGATCCTATAGGTCGTTTTAGGTATTGGCACGACTTTGCCAAAGATCTGCTTTTCGGAATTGAAATCAATGAAGAAATTGCCCGCGTTGCTAAAATGAATATGATCCTCCACGATGATGGTCACACCAACGTCATCAGTGCAAACTCACTGCAAGAGTTCAATCGTATCCGTGAAAGGACCGGTAACAACGAGTTCAAAGAAGGTTCTTTTGACCTGATTTTGACAAACCCACCTTTCGGCGCAAAGGTGTCGTTGTCTGAATACCCCTACCTTGAGGATTATGAATTGGGCAATCAGACGAGTAAAACTGGGCGTAAGAGACCTCGCAAAAATCAGCGAACCGAAATCCTTTTTATTGAACGTATCTGGGATTTTCTTAAACCCGGCATCGGACGTGCAGCGGTCATCATACCCGACGGAATCTTAACCAACTCCTCGCTACAAGAGGTACGTGACTTTTTGTTAGAACGTTTCCAGATTAAGGCCATTGTAAGCCTGCCGCAAATGGCGTTTGCCCATTTCGGGGCGGGTGTGAAAGCAAGCATCGTTTTTCTCCGTAGGCGCGCGGACGGTGAAAAGTTGAGCGACGATGAACCGATTTTTATGGCGATTGCAGAGCGGATTGGCTATGATGCAACTGGACGAGAAGATCCGATTAATGACCTTGATATGATCTGTAATGAATATCGAAGGTTCAGCGACGAAAACCCAGATTTTTTTCGGGTAAGCCCTGATAGGGAAAATCAGGTTTTTGTAACTTATCGGGGCAAAATCGAAGACAGATTAGATCCTTATTTTTATCAACCTGAATTTACAAATCTGGAAGCACAAGTTAGGAGGTTGACTGACCAAACATTAAAGGATTTTATCACCCGCATTTCTAGCGGGGCGACCCCTGATACAAAGAGAAGTGATGAATATTATACGGAGGCCCATAATGGAGTTTCGTTTATTCGAGTGCAAAACCTATCTCCAGAAGGATTACGATTGGATGACTGTAAATACATCACTTTTGACACACATAATGAATTGTTAAAAAGAAGCCAAGTGAGTAGCGGAGACTTGCTCGTAAAAATTACTGGTGTTGGAAGAATGGCGGTTTCCTCAGTAGCCCCTTATGGCTTTGAAGGAAATATCAACCAACACATTGTCGCGATAAAGACTGAAAATTATCAAACCTCTGAAGTTTTAGCTGCATTTCTAAATAGTGATGTCGGAGAAAAACTAGCCTCAAGACGTTCAACAGGAGGCACCCGACCAGCGTTAGATTATCACGCCCTTAAATCAATACCGATTATCTACAAGCCACAAATTGTCGAAATGATGCAATCCGCCTATGCACAAAAACAGCAGCAGGGGCAGGAAGTGGATACACTCTTAGGTTCGATTAATGATTATGTGCTAGCAGAATTAGGGATTAAGGTACCAGTGGTTGAGGAAAAGAAGTGTTTTGTGGTTCATGCCAATGAAATGGTAGGTAATCGGATTGATTCACACTTCCATCAACCCAAATATAGTGACTTCAAACGGGCTTTGGAAGCAGGAAAATACCGAGTTGTGCCACTTTCCAGCTTAATCACCGATCTGAAAAACGGTGTTGAGATAAGAACGTATTCAGATTATGGCTATCGATATTTGAGAGTTTCAGATCTAGGACAGCATGGCATCGAAAATCATGATCCAAGATATGTGGATGTTGAAGCAATTCCTGACAAGATAAAACTGACAAGTGACTCTTTTCTAATTTCCCGCTCTGGTTCTTTGGGTTTGGTATCAGTTGTTGAAGATGAAATTAGAGAAGCCATCCTGAGTTCCCACATTTTCAAAGTTACTTTGAATGCCGATCAGATTCTACCAAAATACCTTGAAGCCTTCTTTAGAAGCCAAATTGGACAAGCCCAGTTTTTTCAGAATAACAATGGTGGAGTTGTTCCTGAAATCAGCCAATCTGCGTTAAAATCAATCAGTGTTATTGTGCCACCGCTTGATGTCCAAGAAAGAATCGCAGATGAAGCGATGGAACGACAATCCAAAGCTGCAGAATTACGACAAGAGGCCGTGAAAAATTGGGAAGATGCGAAGGCACAATTTGAAATACAGCTTTTGAGCGGGGAGGTATCTTGAAATGGCCGTGATGGTAGACTACCTCGTAGTGTATGCCGAGGAGCTAGATCTGATGTACCTCTTAACGGAAATGTTGAAGAACGCACTGGAAGATGTGTACGATGAGCCGCCAGAAGAAGAGGAACTAAGGCAGCACATCAACATCCGTTATACCAAGAGAAGAAAAGATAAGGCCGAGAGGCAGGAAGATTGCCGTTGTACTTCCGGATTTTCCGTAGAATTTGACAGTGAAGAGGAACGATTGGCGGAATTAATTGACGACTTCAGCGAGTCTTTAGCGAATTGTACCGATGAAGGAATTGAACACCTGTTAAAATTAAATGATCCACAATTGCAGCGCACACTTCGTGATTACGGAGAAGAAATCTTTGAAATCGAAATGAAACTACGAGAAGCTCTTTCCTTGATTTTCGTCGACACCTATGGTCAAGACTTCTACACACTGTTGAAAGACGTCGATATCACGCAAACTGAGCGCCCCTCAGTACAACGCATGCAACAATTTTACGAGAATGAGTTCTTCTTTCTTCTTTTTAGCCACTATCCCCGGATCAACAATCGCAAGCGTCCTAACCAAGATGGAATCTTTGAATACATTCAACAGGCCGAAGACTTTGAAGAACTGAAACAGAAAATGACCGCCAATCCAATTACAAAAGAGCGATATGTTGATTTCTTGGCAAGTTTGGAGCAGAGAGTTGATTCGATTGAAAAGTTGAGAAACTGCGTGGCACATAACAGATCAATCCCAAAGCGAACCCTTGATAATTATAAAACCGCAAAGGATTTATTATTGGAAGAAATCAAGGACTTCCTTGAAGAACAGGCGAGCGATGATGGCGCGACCGGGGATTGAAACCAGCCAACCCTATCAAGGGGGAAATTGAAAGCAAAAAATGGCAGATTATACAATCAGTTCAGGAAACATTTTTAAGGATTTAGGTTTTCCAAATCCCGACGAAGAATTAGTGAAGGTCAAACTCGCATCAAAGATCAATCGCCTAATTGCAAATCAGGGAATGACTCAAAAGGAAGCCGCCGAATTTCTCGGAATCAGCAGATCTAAAATGACCGCTCTCAGGAATGGCAGATTAGGACAGTTTTCAATAGATCTGTTATTTTCTCTGTTAGAGAAATTAGATCAGGCTGAGATAATAATAACGAAAAATGAATTAGCTTTTGACGCAAAAAGGAAACCGAGCAGCTGATGGTAGCAGGTGTATCTGACTAAAACGTGGATTTAGGAGGAGACTCAACGATGTTACATGAAAACTCACACTTGCTAGAAGAATACAAGGAATTAGGTCTTTATCTGAGAAATGATAATGACATGTTATCAAAATTGACAGCTGTTTTTCTTCCACTATCTATTACTGCATTGGCTTTACCCTATCTGAAGACTGGAGCTCCTAAGTTGCTCGCCGTCTCTGGAGGGGTAACATTAATGACGGTCTGGTTTTTATCATCTGAAATTGTTATGGATAGAATTAACATCCGGTTCTCGCGGATTCTTAAGTTAGACCAGATTTTGGAATTCGATTCACATGGCATAAGTCAAAGCAGAACAATTAGATTGAAGTCCCAAAGCCTTCGATATTGGATGTTCGGAGTATATATTGTTATAGCTCTTTTTGTAACGTGCGATATAAAAGTTGAAACCATCGTTCAACCTACTGATACAAAGGTTGAAGCTACTTTGGGGACTATCGATATTTGGACTACCCCTGACTTGCGGCTTTCTGATGAGTGGGTTATCAAGTTAGTTATTACAGCCGAAACTATTGTCGCTCTTATTATGGTTGCTATAGTTGTTGGTATTTGCGTTCGGATTTGCAAACATGATAGTAAAAGTTCAAGTCCTAAAAGCAAGACATAAGATCCAATGCTCGATACAATCCTACGCCCAATCAACTGACAGGCGAACCATGAGGTAATACCCAAACCGGGAATTGAAACCAGCCAACCCGATCTATCAGCACCATAAAGATGAATTACGCACACCGTCAAAAAATAGGGTATAATATAGTGAACCAAGAACGGGACGAATGGCAGGAAGCCACCCCTAATCTTCTAACCTCTCACTACTTTAACCGAAGGGCGTAACTCCTACAATCATTACTCTCCTCAAAACCACCAAAAAGGGTAGAAAATGGTACAAAAGCGAAAATACAAAAACCCATACCACCAAACCCAATCCGAACTCACAGAATGGCTGTCCCTGTTTGCCCACGATTACAGCACAGGAGAAGTCGCCGCCGCACTCGTCGAGCGATACCCAGACCGAACAACCGGCGATCCAAAAACCGACCATCGACTGGCAAAAGAGGCAATCTGCACCGTCAATCCTAACGACAACCGCTACAACGCGAAAAAGTGGGATAAGCAATTTAGGCTAACGCAGGCTAATTACCTCCGGGAACTGGATCAGTCCCACCGACAACTCGCATCTAAGGCGGTGACTGCATTGAACGCCGCATACGACAATCTGGAAGCGACAATTTCATCCCTTAGCCCAAAAGAGCAAATCTCACTTGTTCCAAAGGCGTTGCTCACCCTCAATCAAGCCATTAGGAGTGTCAGAGTGCCACTCCCATCAGTCGAGCAAAACAAACCCAACGAGGATGTTGAAACCAAAGCACAAAAGGAACTCCAAGCCGCAGGGCAACCTGTCAACTATGCGGCATTAGTAGAACTCGTGGACAATTTTGAAAAACAGCACAAAGCAGAGGATATGCTGCAGAATGGCAAAAGCTTCGAGGAAATAAGGGCTGAGACTGGCATCGATGAAAATGAATTGAAAGCGAAGATGGCGCATCAAAACTAAGCATTATGAATCCACCCAAACGCATCAAATATGACTATATAAACTGTCTGATTCCGACAATCCTTACAACGCAGCAAAATAGGCTAAAGCGACTCTAGGCTAACGCAGGCTAATTGCCCCCGGGAGCTGAAGCAGGGGCGCGGACAGCCGACATCTCAGGCAGCGAGCGGGTTCAACGCCATGTACGACAATCTAAAATCCGCAATTTTATGCTTTAGCCCAAAAAAGCGAAATTCACCTATTGCGAAAGTGTTACTCATTCTGAATCAACCTGTCGGGAGCGTCAAAGCACCAAGCAAAATGAGTAGATATAGGTTTTTTCCTCTGCGCCCTCTGTGTCTCTGCGGTAAAAATCACCGTTCCCCACAATAACCCATTACATTTTAAGAAACGGACAAACGAACCATGAGGTAACTATGAGACCGAAACCCGGAATTGAAACCATCCAACCCTATCAAGGGGGCAAACCGATCGAAGAAGTCCAGCGCGAGTTGGGCATCTCGGATATTATCAAGTTAGCATCTAACGAAAACCCGCTGGGTCCTTCGCCCTTAGCGATGAGTGCCATCCAAGAGGCAGCAACGCAGGTGAACCTCTACCCCGACGGAAACGCCTACTACCTAAAACAGGATCTGGCAGCACACATTGGCGTTCCACCCGAAAACCTAATCTTAGGGAACGGCTCCAACGAAGTGCTACAACTGGTCGGGGAGACCTACGTATCGCCGGGCGACGAGGTAATCTACTCGGAAAGTGCCTTTGTCGTCTACATGCTAGTCGCTAAGGTATTCGGTGCAGAATCGATCGTTACGCCGATGGACGGTTATACACAGGACCTAGGGGCGATGGCGGATGCAATCACCGATCAGACCCGTGTCATCTTCATCGCCAATCCAAACAACCCAACCGGGACAATGGTCACGAAGGTGGAGACCGAGAAATTGATGGCGCGTGTACCGGACGATGTCCTCGTTGTCTTCGACGAAGCCTACTACGAATACGTCGATCGACCCGACTACCCGCAGACCCTGCCCTACATCCACGAGGGACGCAACGTCATCATCACGCGCACATTCTCCAAGATCTACGGACTAGCGGGGATGCGAATCGGATACGGGCTCGCCAAGCCCGACATTGTTGAAACAATGAATCGGGTGCGTCAGCCGTTCAACTGTAACCTCGTTGCACAGGCGGCAGCGCGGGCTGCGTTGAAAGATGCAGCGCATGTACGCCGCAGCCAAGAGGTCAACGCCATCGGCAAAACCTATCTCTATGAAGCGTTGGATCAGATCGGACTAGCGTATGTCGAATCCGAGGGAAATTTTATTCTCGTCCATTTTGACAGGTCTGGTGGAGAGATATCCGATGCACTCATGCAAAAAGGTGTGATCGTGCGTCCTGTGGCTGGATACGGTTTCCCCAATTCGATCCGTGTGACGATTGGCACGCCGGAGGAGAACGAACGGTTCGTGAAGGGACTGAAAGCAGTCCTAGAGGATAAATATGGTGAATCAGAGAAATAAGTGGACATTTACTAATAACTCCAACCTACTCGAAGTTGCCAAAGTCCCCCTGAGGACCAGAGATGGCGAGTTTGTACACGCTTCTCCCGATTCTCGGGATCCTCGGCTTTGCCGGGACTCGCTTCCTCACATACCCGCTTCCTCGCTTCCACCTGATTAGGGGTTGGTTGTGCATTAGGAGTGTCTAGTTAATTCTAAAATCTACCATAAATTCAGGGGAACGAATCACCGTGAACCAACACACGCTCGACGTTCTGGAATATGACAAAATCAGAGAATTGTTGGTCGGCTATACAGCGTCAGGCCTAGGGGCAAGACTGGGGCAGGAAATTCAACCGTTGACCGACCTGCATCGGATTGAGCAGCTGATTGCGGAAACGACCGAGTTAAAAAGACTGTTGTCACCGGATCGTTACCTGCCGTTGGGCGGACTGCATGATCTCTCTCCAATTCTGGAGAAATTGGACAAAGATGCGGATATCCTCGTTATTGAGGAGATTATGAGCACCAAGGATACCCTCCGCGCCTTCAGGATTGTCAAAGGATATTTGGAAGATGCAAAGGGGGACTATCCACATCTCCATCAACTGGCGGGGGAGATTCGGTTGTATCCTGAAATTGAGGCGAAGATTGAGAATACACTGAATGAAAACGGTGCAGTCAAGAGCAGTGCCAGCCCCGAACTGAAATCTATCCGCAAGACGATCCAGACAGTGAAAGGACGCATTCAGGGCAAGCTGCAATCAACCCTCCGCTCAAAAAGTATCAGTCCATACTTACAAGATCCGATTATACGCGAGCGCAAGGGTCGTCCTGTGATTGCTGTCAAAGAGCGCGATGCGTCCCGCGTCCCCGGCGCAGTGCGAGATAGATCCGACCGAGGCAATACCGTATTTATCGAGCCAGAAGCGGTGCGCGAACTGGGTAATGAGCTACAAGCCGCAATAGATGCTGAAGGCGCAGAGATTGTGCGGCTGCTCCGCGAAATCACCGCCAAGATCGCAGCGGTAACTGAACCGATGGGTGAGACGTTGAAGATACTCGCCCATCTCGATTTGATCTATGCGAAAGTGCGTTTCAGCCGCGATTATGAGATGAATCCGCCAATCTTGAACGGAAATGGACAGCTCAACCTCAAGGCGGGGTGCCACCCATTGCTCTTAACCCTGCAGCGGGAGGAAGATTCAGATATCGAAGCGGTGATCCCCATCAACTTCCGTCTAGGCGACAATTTCAATACCTTGATTATCACAGGTCCCAACACCGGCGGCAAGACTATCACACTGAAAACGGTTGGTCTACTGACGCTGATGGCGCAATCGGGTATGCACATCTCAGCAGGAGAAGGTTCTGAACTGGCTGTATTCTCACACATATCAGCAGACATCGGTGATGAGCAGAGCATTGAGCAAAGCTTGAGCACATTCTCCAGCCATCTCCGCAACATCGCAGAGATCCTTTCAGCCGCGGATGAAAACAGCTTGGTGCTGCTTGATGAGTTGGGCGGCGGCACCGATCCAGCGGAGGGCGCAGCGTTGGGGAAATCCATTCTCGAATATCTACACACGCACAACGCACGCACGGTTGTCTCAACGCATATCAGTCCGCTTAAAAATCTTGGCTACACCGTACCGGGGGTCGAAAACGCGTCCGTAGAGTTTGATGTAGCCACCTTGCGACCAACCTACAAACTATTGATCGGCACCCCCGGCAGCAGCAATGCGCTAGCAATTGCTAAACGCCTAGGGCTGCCAGACGAAGTAATCGCAGACGCAGAAAAAAGTTCAACTGGAGGAGATAACGGGACAGCTGAATTGATAAATCAGCTACAAGCCGCGAAGGTGGTAATGGAGAAAAATAAGCGCGCTGCGACGGCAGCGGGTGCGGAGGCAGCTCGTCTAGAAAGCGAATATCGTCAAAAATTGGACGAAATTTCCGCGCGTGAAACGGAGCTGCAGGCACAACTCAGCGGAGATACCTACGCCCTACTCCACGGAGTCAAAGGACAGATTGACCGATTATGTCAGTCGGAAGCATCCCGGCGGTCCTTGCTTGAATCACTATCTGAAATCAGCGGCTATATGGCTGATGAACTCAGCGAATTTCCAGAAGCGCAGGAACGGCAGGAGTTCATTCACGAATTGAAAGCGGGCGATGAAGTCCGCGTACACAGTCTAGATAGCGTTGGGGTACTCAGCGACGTGAACCCACAGACTCAGAAAGCAGTGGTTCGTTTCGGTGCGATGCAGATGACCGTGCCGTTAGAAGATGTCGGGGCCGCTTAGAAATTTGAAGCCGAAAACATTACTTTCGCACTAGCAGGGAGTGAAGGCAAGAAAGTATAATGTCCACCGAAGCTCCGAAATGACTGTTACTATTGTCTCTGCTCGCAAACCAATTAAAGTCTTGCGCCAGAGCCAAAATGATGTGAAGTGGGAAGAAATCGGCGTTGGACATTACGTCAGCACAGATCTCCTACCTGTTCACCTGCTTGTGTGTAATGAACTTCCAGTCGAACCGAAATATTATCCGTTTCTTCTGTTTGCGGCTTCACAGGAGAAATTTCGCCGGTTCATGCTTCGATTGATTGAAGAAGAAAATGCAACGTACATTAACTATGCTTCTCGTACAAATCCTGACCTGACAAAGGAGGTCCTAAGAATGGCTGGAAAGCAAAGTCTATATGACAAACAACTTGAGCGTATGGCGAAAGCGTTCGGACCAGATCTGATTGCTTTTTTAAACAAAGACGAGCTACTTGAGCAGATGTCTCCTGAAGTACGGGTGCGCGGACTGACGCTTGAGGAACGATTGCACGGACTCGACTTGGATGCAGAAACCCTCGAAAAGCTCAAACAACTCATCAACGGTCAAGATGGAATATCGAGTTAAAGACTAGAGGAAACGTTGTCATGTCAGAACGCCGCTTGCTGCTCATCAACCCGTGGATCTACGATTTCGCCGCCTTCAACCTCTGGGTGGAGCCGATTGGCTTGCTCTCCATCGGCAGTATCTTCCGTCAACACGGTTATCAACTCGATTTTATCGATTGTCTCGATCGCTACAATCCAGACCTCCTCAAGCTGCAAGGATTGACCGCGCCAAAGGGCAACGCCTACGGCACGGGAAAGTATCACCGAGAACCGGTTGAACGCCCGGAAGTTGTCAAAGATGTACCGCGCCATTTCTGCCGCTACGGTATCACGCCGGAGATTTTTGAATCAGAACTGGATAAGCGTCCAAAGCCGGAGGTGGTGCTAGTGACATCAAAGATGACCTACTGGTATCCGGGACCGCACGAGGTAATCCGCCGTGTCAAACAACGTTATCCCGATGTGCCGGTGGTGCTTGGCGGGACGTATGCGACACTCTGTTACAAACACGCGCTGGAAAAATCGGGAGCCGATTTCGTAGTCAAAGGCGAAGGGGAACTTTCTGCCCTGAGACTGGTTGATCAGTTGACGGGAAACCAATCGGACTACTCCCAACTCCCAATCCATATCAACGACTACCCGTTCCCCGCCCACGACCTCATCCGCAAACTCGATTTCGCGGCGGTCCTGACGGCACGAGGTTGTCCGATGACATGTTCCTACTGCGCCGTGCGCTCGGTCAGTCCCGGCTTCCGACAACGCGAGCCCAAGCAGGTTGTTGATGAACTCCAGTGGTGCTACGACGAATTTGGGACGCAAAACTTTGCGTTCTACGATGACGCGCTCCTCCTCAATGCACGGAAACATATCCACAAGATTTTAGACCAAGTCCTTAAGCGCGAGTTGAAACTCTACTTCCATACCCCCAATTCAATGCACGCCCAAGTGATTGACAAGGAACTGGCACATAAGATGTACGCCGCCGGATTCAAAACAGTGCGGATCAGTTTGGAGAGCAGCGATGTGGTACGACAAAAGTTGACCGGTCCCAAAGTTACCAACAACGGTTTCACCCGTGCGGTTGAACGGCTGAAAGCCGCTGGATTTACAGCCAAGGATATCGGCGTTTATCTGTTGATGGGACTGCCCGGGCAACCGTTGGAAGAGGTGATTGAAAGTATCCAGTTTGTACACGCGCAAGGCGTTCAGGTGAAACTTGCCGAGTTCACGCCTATCCCCGGCACCGTTGAGTGGGAACGAGCGGGGGAAGTTTACGGGTTTGATCCGGACGCAGATCCGCTACTGCACAACAACTGCGTCTTCCCACTCACCATAGGAGACCACAGATTGGAGGAGTGGGATGCAGTCAAGCGGTTAGCTTCGGAGGGTAATCGGCAGATTCTTCAATCAGAACTTAATGGGACAATCCCTGCTCCAAACTGAAATTAAGAAATCGCGCAATAGAAGCTGTAGGCGGGGCATCTTGCCCCGCCTCCAACTCCTTCACCGTACAGGAGCAACGCAGCATCAGACGGAGGGAAACATGAAGGTTACTGAAATCGAAGTTCACCCAATCACCCTCGAATATGTGGACTGGATTGCATATCAACTCAACCATTTCTACGGTCCTATCACACGCACGGTGTACGTCGTGCACACGGACAACGGACTGGTCGGGCTGGGAGAGAGCGGAAGTACAGAATCGCAGGAAGTGATCGACGGTTACATCGGAACCAATCCCTTTGACTGGATGGGGGACGAGGTCTCCCTCGGATTGGGGACAGCGATGTACGACCTGATGGGGCAATACGCGGGTGTGCCTGTTTATAAACTGTTTGGGCAGAAATACCGCTCTTGGGTGCCGGTGGGCAGTTGGACGGTGTCCGCACATCCCCACCTCATGGCGGAAACAGTGGAGCAGTACGCTGCACAGGGGTACACATGGTTGAAATATCACCTCTCACCCTTTGAGAACGTCATGGACCAAACCGAGGCGATGCAAGCGGTCGCGCCAGAAGGGTTTAAGATTCATTACGACTTCACCATGCACGGCACAGACGACCACATGCCAGAGCTACTCGCCAAACTGGAACAGTATCCAATCGCCGGCTGTTTTGAGGATCCCTTGCCGGGAGAGGATATCGAGGGATATATCGAATTGCGTAAGCGATCACGGCTGCCCATCGTCCTCCACCATTTTCCGATGGGTGCGACCTACGAAGTATTGATGAAACCCGCCGATGCCTACATGCTAGGGCATTCAAGGATCGGAGATGCCATCCGTCGCGCTGGGCTATTTGCCGCAGACAACAGTCCCTTCATGCTCCAAAACGTCGGAGGCACTATCACGCGGACGATGACGACACACATGATGGCTGCATTCCCGACCGCAACCTTCCACTTTTTCGCCGACACCGAAACCTGGAAGGACGATGTCGTAGAGGAACGGTTGGAGCCGATTAACGGTTTTCTGCGCGTACCAGAAAAGCCGGGACTGGGACTCACACTCGACCGCGACGAACTGGAGAAGCTGGAGAACTTGAAACTACCAGAGCAGGAAAAGTGGATTATTAAGTCGCAGTTCAAGAACGGGACGAAGATGTACAACATCGCAGATCCGAAAAACTCCATCTTCATGGTGAGGCCGGATCGGAGCCGCCTCATCCCGATGAGCTACGACGCACCGATCTCCACAGAATATTGGGATAACGATGGCACGCCGGCATATCAAGAAATGTTCGCGCGGATCGAGCGGGAAGGCATTGTGCTCGAAAGAGGGTAAAGTGATACAGAGCAGCATAGAGTCTACAAGGAAAGAAATCGCTGCGGAAAACGGCGTTGTTGCAGGAGGTCATGACCTCGTCGCCCAGACCGGCGTGCAGATTATGCAGCAAGGTGGCAATGCAGTAGACGCAGGCGTCGCCGCTGCATTTGTCGCACAACTCGCGGAGCCGGGTATGTGTGGCGTGGGCGGTAACGGTATCATTTGCGTTCACTCTGCTGATCAAGGCGAAACCACTATTTTCGACGATACCACAGTGCCGCCAGCGGCAGCAACACCGGATATGTTTGAACTCCTACCGGGACAGGGAGGCTTCTACGGCTGGGAAAATGTGCGGGACGATGCCAATATCATCGGGCATAAGTCTGTGGCGATACCGGGGACAGTGGCAGGTCTAGGCGCGGTCTTGAGGCGTTACGGGACAATGGAGATCAAAGATGTCCTTGCCCCAGCCATCGAAATGGCGGAGAACGGGATAGAGGTAGATACACGAACCACTGTGATGATTGCGAGAACGATGAAGCACTTCCGTCGATTCCCGCTTTTGGGAGCCCTCTATCTCATAGACGGACTGCCGCCGGCACCGGGAAACTTCTGGACACCGGGCGATAAATTGAGGTATCCTGAACTCGCCGACACCTATCGTGCGATTGCAGAGGGGGGAACGGACGCTTTTTACAAAGGCAGAATCGCCGAAGCGATTGCCGCTGAGATAGCAAGAGGCGGTGGCATACTGACCTATGACGACTTGGCAAATTATGAGTCTGACACCCGCGAGTTGCAGGAGCAGCACTTTGGCGAATACCGCGGGCTGCGCTATACCCCAGGGGATTCCAATTTCCTCACGCAGACACTGAACATCTTAGAGAATTTCGATCTTGCGCGCTTCGGTCCCGACAGCCCGACCTATCGCCACCTAGTTCTCGAAACCATGCGGCAGGCATGGACGAATTATTTCGCATTTCCGCGTGAACCGGGCTTACTGAGTAAGGATTACGCAGCTGAAGTCGCCAGGCGTATCCGGCTCGACAAAGCGCGACATGATGTAGAACCGGTGTCGCCCGCGCCTTACCAAGGCGGTGAATCCCCGAAACCGGTGCAGGGGAACACAAAATCGGTTGGCGGTCACGATACCACCACCCTCGCTGTTGCTGACCGTGCAGGGAATATGTTCAACATGCTCACCAGCTTGGGCAACGCGTTTGGGTCGTATGTTGTGATACCCGGAACGGGAATCGTTATGAATGATCACATGTGCAACTTCGATCCGGTACCAGGGCATCCGCTCTCCCTCGGACCGAGTCGGTGCCCTCCGAGAGGCGCGCACGTCCCCATCTTCTTCCGCAATGGCAAGCCATTTTTGGCAGTAGACGCACCGGGTGCCCGACGCAGTATGAGCGGCGTGGTTCACGCGCTCCTCCACTATATCGACTTCAATATGGATATCCAAAGTGCGATGGAGGCACCCCGCGTCTGGGCAGAAGCGTTGTATGAAGAATCGTTCCTTGAATCACGGATCCCCGAAGATGTACAGCGCGCATTGGCGGATATAGGACACCGCGTTGTGAGTATGGACGCCGCAGCCAGTGGCGGTTTTGGCCGTCCCACAGGGGTGAGCATCAATGAGGATGGAAAACTCCATGCGGGGGCAGATCCCCTATATGGAACCGGGGTGGCAGGCTTCTGATGATATTTGAAAATAGGGATAATATAATAAAACCGGTGTTATACGATTCAATGAAACAGATCACCATTACAAATCAACCGGCGGTCATCAACTTTAGACGATACCCTACACTACGGAGGAAATGCCTATGAAAATAACAGATGTCAAGACAACGTTGCTGTCCTTACCACTCGGTGGAATAATGGATGCTACTATCCGTCATGTGGCAAAAGGACGCACCGCGTGTTTTGTGCACATAATAACCGACTCTGGTCTCGAAGGCTTAAGCCCATCGGGCGGAGGGCGCGCAGCACAGACGCTCATAGAAGGCACCTTCAAGGAACTGTTGGTAGGTCAAGACCCATTAAACATCGAAAAGATCTGGGATGATCTCTTCTGGTGCGTCCGAGGGGTAGGGCGGAAAGGGTTGGCATTCTGCGCTCTTTCTGCTGTTGATATCGCCCTATGGGATTTAAAAGGGAAACACTTCAACGTTCCGCTCTACCAACTGTTGGGGCCCTACACCGATTCTGTCCCGGTCTACGGTAGCGGCGGTTGGACAAACTTCAACCTAGAGGAATTGGTGGCAGAGCAGACCGGTTATGTTGAGCGCGGTTTCAAAGCGGTCAAGATGAAGGTCGGCAAAGATTTTGGCAAGAGCGAGCGGGAAGATATCCAACGGCTCGCCGCTGTCCGCGAGGCAGTCGGAGATGATATTGACATTTACATCGATGCCAACAACGGCTATTATGCCAAGCAGGCAATCTACATGGGCAAAGCCTTTGAAGAATACCGCGTCGGTTGGTTTGAAGAGCCGGTATTGGCTGACGATATCGACGGATTGGCAGCCATCGCCAAAGCCATAGATATACCCGTCGCCACAGGTGAGCACGAATACACCAAGTTCGGTTTCAAAGAGCTCATCGCTCGTGGCGGAGCGGACATCGTTCAGCCGGATGTCGGGAGAGTCGGCGGTATCACGGAGTGGATGAAGGTGGCACACCTCGCGCACGCGTTCAACCTCCCGGTCGCACCGCACGCCTACCAACTCATCCATCTACACCTTGCCTGCGCCACGCCAAACTTGAAAGTGGTGGAGTACCTAGGGACAGGTGAAGCGTCGGACAAAATTGTCTACAAAGAGTGGTCAGAACCCAAAGATGGCATGTGGTCACCCGATCCGAACAAGCCGGGCTTGGGGCTAGAGTTGGATCCTGAAGCCGTAGAAAAGTATGCAGCGGGCGCGGATATTCCGCGCGGACAGTTATAACAATTCTGAAAACTACAAGGAGATATGAAATATGAAGATTCTACGTTATAGCAGCAATGGAGAAGCGAGTTACGGTATTCTGGACGATGATGGGAGCATCCGCGAACTAGCTGGAGGCCCTTTCGAGAGCCTAGATACGAGCGGTGCCGTTGCACATCTGGACCAAGTGACGCTCCTCGCACCAGTCGAATCCCCTAGAATCATCGGTGTCGGTCTAAACTACGTCCTACATGCCCGTGAGGCAGGCAAACCACTCCCCACCAATCCGATGCTTTTCATGAAACCAACGCTGACAGCTATCGGTCCCGAGGAGCCTATCATCTATCCTCACCAAGGCAAAGAGGTGCATTACGAGTGCGAGTTGGCGGTCATTATCGGCAAAGAGACGCGACGCGTATCCGAAGCGGAGGCCCTCGACCATGTGCTCGGCTACACCTGTGGCAACGACATCAGCGAGCGGGTTATCCAATTCGCTGAGATGGAGATGGGCTGTATGCTACTTGGGAAGGGATTCGACACCTTCTGCCCACTCGGCCCGGTGATCGCCACCGACCTCGATCCAACCAACCTCGATATCAAAACGCGGTTGAACGGCGAAGTGAAGCAGGATTCCAACACCTCTGATCTGGTGTTTTCTGTCGCTCACTTAGTTGCCTACATCAGTGCGGTGATGACCCTCCTGCCCGGCGATGTAATCATGACCGGTACACCCTCCGGCGTGGGCCCCATCGCGCCCGGCGACACCGTTGAAATTGAGGTCGAAGGTGTCGGTGTCCTGCGTAACCCCGTGGTCGCGGAGGAATAAAGTAGGGGCAGCCCTTGTGGGTGCCCTCATAGTAACACAACTAAGGAGCGCGAAAAAGGAAGGAGGCAGAGATGGAATATCGCAGTCTCGGTAGGACAGGCACAAAGGTAAGCACGCTCTGTCTCGGTTGCTTGATGTTCGGCGGTCGAACGAACGAATCCGACTCTATGGACATCATCGATCGAGCAATTGATGGGGGCATCAACTTCTTTGACACAGCGAATATGTACGTCCGCGGCAAGAGTGAGGAGATGGTCGGGAAGGCGTTCAAGCGAAATGGGAAACGCACACAAATTGTGTTAGCGACCAAAGTCCACTTCCGCATGGACGACGAAGACCCAAACGCACAGGGCAACAGCCGTCGCCACATCATTGAGCAGTGCGAGGCATCGCTGCGACGCTTGCAAACCGACTATATTGACCTCTACCAAATCCATCGTCCCTGTTCAGATATACCGATCGACGAAACGCTTCGGGCGTTGGACGATTTGATTCGGACGGGCAAGGTGCGCTATATCGGTAGTAGCACCTTTGCTGCGTGGCAGGTGGTCGAATCCCTGTGGGCTTCAAAAGAACTAGGTCTCAATCGCTTCATCTGCGAACAACCGCCCTATCACCTATTGGATCGGAGCATTGAGCGGGAGTTGGTCCCGATGGCGCAGACGTATGGAACGGCACTCATTCCGTGGTCGCCGATGGCAGGTGGATTTCTCACCGGGAAGTACCGGCGCGGCGAGGCGCGACCGGCGGACGCACGCTACCAAGATGAGAGCCAAAATCCAGATCTATTCTCAGATGCAGCGTTCAACGTCTTGGAGGTTGTCTTAGCAATTGCAGCGGAGAAGGGGTGCACACCGAGCCAGTTTTCGTTGGCGTGGTGTGCTCAACAGCCGGGGATTACCAGTCCAATCGTCGGCGTCCGCACGATGGAACAAATGGAGGATAACCTAGGGGCAACCGACGTGGAGGTGACGGATGAAGACCGGGAGCGGATCGATGAAGTCGCCCCTCCCGGCGGGGCAATCAGACAATACTACAGGGCAGATTTTGGACCCCACCAATTTCGGTGGTAGGATTCTCCGATACATTTAGAAAGGAGTTTTTCAAGATGACTGATAGCAAACATCTGCTCACCGACGAGCAGATGCAGCACTTTATTGTCAACGGGTATATCAATATCAAAACCGACCTTCCCACCGATTTTCACGAAGCGATCTTCCAGCAGACTGAAGCGGTATTTGAGAAGGAAGGCAACCCAGGGAACAACCTAATACCCAGAATCCCTGATATTCAAGAAATCTTCGACCATCCCATCGTCGATGGTGCGCTGACCGGCCTTGTGGGTCCAAATTACTACACCCATCCGCACCGCCACTGCCATTACAACCCACCGGGCAGCAGCGGACAGCGATTGCACAAGGACAGTTGGACGCGACGACGGCATCCGACCCGTTGGGTGATGGCATTCTATTATCCGCAAGATACCCCTGAAGTGCGGGGACCGACGGGGGTTCTTCCGCAGAGTCAGTGTTACAACGACCAACCGGATAATGGACAGGTAGAGTTACCGCTTGCCGGGGAGGCGGGGTCAATGACCGTCGTCCATTACGACCTCTGGCATCGCGCCATGCCGAACCGCACCGAGATGAATCGGTATATGATGAAGTTTCTCTTCACGCGCATGGAGGAGCCCCAAGAACCCTCCTGGAATAACGAAAGAACAGAGTGGATGCCCAACGACAATGGACAAAAGTTGATGTGGAAACACCTGTGGGCGTGGCACTTGGGAACAGGGAACGGAACAGAGGCTCCAGAAAACGGTTCTATCCCCAAATTAATCGACGCACTGCGAAGCGAATCGGAATCGGCATGTCTCAACGCCGCTTATGCGCTGGGTGCGGTAGGCGCAGCCGCTGTATCAGCGTTAATTGAACCCTTGCACGATGAATCTGAGATGGTTCGCCGAAATGCTAGCTATGCCTTAACCGTTATCGGATCCCCCGCTGTGTCAGCACTGATAGAAGCTGCAAACGATTCAAACGAGGGAGTACGTGTGATTGCAGTTGACGCGTTGGGGGACATGGGATCAGCCGCTCAAGAAGCCATACCCACGCTAATCGAAGCAATACAAGACAAATCGGCGGAGGTTCGGAAAGTCGCCGCAGAGGGGCTAGGCATCGTCACACAGTCGTGTTCGACAGCGGTTCCTGCGTTGGCACAGGTGTTAGATGATACGGATGAGTGGGTGCGTCGAAATGCCTCACTTGCGCTAGCACGAATCGGTTCAGAAGCGGAGGAAGCACTTCCTGCGTTGAAAGCCGCACTCAAGGATGAGAACCGGTATGTCCGCGCCAATGCCGCACACACGCTTCATCAGATCGGAACCACGGAAGCACGAGATATCCTGATGCACTTCCTGATGAAATCACGATGGTGTGCATCAACCTCACGACAAAGCAGTTATTGAGATATTCCTAAATCCTCAATCACACAATAGGGGCGGGAAGTTGCAAACCCGCCCCCACATCTCTCAGTCAACCGAAACCCGATAAGAGTTCGCCGCTATCCGCTCATGGTCGGAGGCGCGGGCATTTTTGAGTGCGTGTTCGGTGACGGGTAGGTAGTAATGGGTTTCCGCACTTGATGAGATAAATCCTTCTGCATAGGCACAGCCGCCTGCGCTACCGAATGCCCCATCGCTGGTTTCAATCCGTTTTCGGGCATACGCTCCACCATATCCCTGACTTACTAAGCAATCCAGTGCTGCCAGTTTTTTATCCGCCACATCCGTGATGTCGATAAACACATCGTTATAATAGCCGCCCTCGGATTGCCATACGCTTCGTGGTATAGCCGCCGCACCGGCCCCAAAGAAGAAGACTTGTGCTACCTTATGGGGTGTATTTCGATCGCCTGGATCGACGCTACCCGCATATGAAATGGCGTGGAGCGTAATCTGCCCCGCGACGGCGTGTGCGTTGGTTAATCCATCGCCCTCCTTGGGAAAGTGGGTCAGGATGATGTCGGGACGCACCTCGCGCAACAACCGCGCGAGCCGTTTCACCGTTTCCTCCGTGACGAGCAGAACGGCATCGTCCGCACCAAAGAAGTAGATATCTTCAACGCCCAAAATCTTGCATCCCTTACGCACCTCCTCCGCCTTCACATCTGAGCGTTCCTCCATCAACGCCAGCAGGTCAGATTCGTCCGGCACCTCCTCACGATGAAACATTGAGTCGCTAATCACCGCGTCATGTACACGGGCACCGTGGGTCAACACCACACAACCGACGTAGTCTCCTCGACTCGTGTGGTGTGCCATCGTACCGCCGGATTGATCAAAAATATCCGCCGGGTGTGCGCCAATTGAGAGTATCCGTAAAGATTCAGCCATTTTATATACCTCCGTCATTAACCGTAAATCTTAGCAAAAATCAATTGAATAAGAGAGTAATCACCACAGATAGACAAAGCCATCTGCTGATAGCAGGAACATCTTCACAGGTGGCAACTTGGGTTATCTTACCAATCTTTTCGGAGACAATCAATAAAAAAGACGAATGGATTGAACCATTCGCCTCATGTATCGGGGTAAGGGAGCTCCTCAGACGTTTTTATAATCGTCGATGGTACTGAAGGGTTGCAAGTAGAATAGAAGGTTCAGCTTCAATGGAGCGTGACCGGTACACCTTCTAGCAACCCATTCTCGTGCATATCCACCCACTCGTCCAAGAAGGTTTTGTTCCATTGCTCGGTAAGCGGGTGGTCCATCATCTCACGATAGACCGACCACATGGTGACGAGTTCATCGGCACCATCGCGGAAGGCAGCGTGGGCTGTTTCCACCGAGCGGACGAGTGCCGCCATGATAAAGGGCCTCTGTTCCCAGCCACTGAACATCTGCGCGCATTCACGTATCAGTTGGGTTGGATCGCCGCCCACCGCCTTGACAGGATCACAGAACGGCAGGATGTGATCGACCCCGGCTTGGGCAACAGCAGCGGCTTGGGTCAAGGAGAAAACCGTTGTACAGAAGGTCTCGACCCCCTCCGCCTTGAGGACGCTGAAAGCTTTGAGCCCGTTAAACGTGCAGGGAATTTTTAGGATAATTTGATCCTCCGACAGATCAGTAAATACTTTCCCAACCGCGAGCAGTTCCTCGACTGTGTGACCATCAATTTCCATGACCACAGGCTTGTCGGTTATGTCGAGATATGCTTTGATCAGGTCGATGACCGAACCGTACGCCTTAGCGTATTGATTAAGCACTACAGTATTGGTAACAATTCCAGCAATGCCCAGCGGCATTAATGGCTCCAACTCGTCGGGAGTACCAGCGAGCCAAATCGTCGGTCCCCGACCTTCAGAACGAGCTTTCGGCACAGCTCCAGTTACTGCCATAATCAATGTCCTCCTAGGGTGAATAAACGTTTAAGTAATGTTAGTTCGACGTAGGGAATTAGATAATAACTGAGGGCATTAAAAAAATCATCTCAAAGATTGTAGTCAAAAATATACCGATACGTCAATAAAAAAGCGCAAAGCCAGTCATTTGTATTTTTATATTATGTTAGTATACTATTGACATTTGTATATACAGAATGTATACTACAGTATGTCATGGAATTTGAATGGGATTCGGTTAAAAACCAGCGTAACATTGAAAAACACAGTATCGATTTTACGGATGCGGTGCGTATCTTTGAGCGTCCAACGCTCACAGTGGTTGATAATCGCCGTAACTATGGTGAAAAACGAATCGCTGCGATGGGCACCGTCGAGGATGTCATCTTGTACGTCGTCTACACCGTTCGAGATGGCATTTGGCGTATTATCTCGGCAAGGAGGGCGAATCGCTGTGAAAGGAAAAAATACTTTGAGATATTCTCTAAATAACCTCCCAAAGGATTCACAGACAGATTGGGAGCGTGTCAAAAATATGACTGAGTCCGAGATTGAAGTAGCAGCTGCATCAGATGCAGATGCTCAACCAACGGATGAGGAGTTTTGGGCAAATGCCGAAGTAGTGATGCCACAACCAAAGCGTGCTATATCTTTGCGCGTGGATAGCGATGTTTTAGAGTGGTTCAAATCCCATGGTAGCGGTTATCAGACACGCATGAATGCGGTCTTACGAGCGTATATGGAAGCTCAACAACATTAGGTTTTACTTCTTCGCTAGTTCTGAATCTCTTGGATAAAGTGCTGATACAATCCTTCAATCCCCGCTGCTTCTGCGTCTCCATCGTGAACGACGACCCGCACCGCCAGATCGAGCACCTCGCCATGTCTTATCATTCGCCCCTCTCGCGCAAATGGATTCACCGCTAGCGTTCCCCAATCGGCGATATACCACGACGCACTAACCGTAGAAGGGTATTGAAACAACGCCACACCCACACGCCTGTCCGCAGCAATTTGTCCTGAACAGTCCACCCAATCCGCGTTCCCACCGCTTATCGACGTACCTCCAGATCGACCGTCAGCATCAATAAGGGTCGCACCGGCTGTGGCGCGTAGGGATTCAACCATGCGAACACCAAAGTAGGCGTGGCGCGTCGGTCCGATTTTAATATCCCAATCGGTTGGACTTAGCTGTGAACGAATGTCGATCAGGTTTGCGGTTTCGCCGGGGTAGATATCAGTAGTACGGGTTTCGACCGCGAGGATTCGTCCTTGAGGTGCACCCCACTCGGACGGACCTTGCCAGTTGAGCGTCTGTATGAGCCGGAGATGGCTTTCTGATACCTCCGTCTCCTCGACCGAAACACTGACGATGTGTCCCGGTGCTCGTCCCTGAAAGGTATCGTTGACGTAGAAGTTATAGGTGGCTTCCTCATAGGCATTGGTCGAGAAGGGCAGATGACAATGGAAATGGTCGGCACCGATCCAAAGCGAGTTGTGGTGTGGGTGATCTATTGGACTCTCGGAGGTAACGGCGAACCCCGCCGGGGTGTATACAGGGAACAGGTAGGCGCGATATTCGCCTTGACTCAAAGCGGCAATAGGTCTCCCATGCCAACTCACATTCAGCCGATGGGCTTTTGCCCATGCCCCTCGCGGCAGCGAAATTGCATCGCTGTCAATGGAAAAGGATTGCATATTAGGTGCTCTCTTTCATGTTTTAGACGCGTAAAACGTGAAAACAATTGGTTCATCAGTTTATTGGTGCTTGATACGTTCATTTCTCGAAAAGTATCGCCATAATCTCCGAGTGCGATAACCCTTTAGCACGCATACGATCATACGCCTCACGGTGGATCCACGTTTTCCGCTGCGGGTCTCGAATGTCGTATCTTTCAGGGTAGCGGAGTGGCAGCTTGTCCTCCGCTATCATAGCAGATAGCGGATAGGCTCCTTCCGTCAACGGTAGACGCATCACTTCACCCCTACGAACCGATTGATAGAGTGCCATCATGATCTCTACAGTGTGGCGAGTCTGTGTCCCTTCACTACGATAGTCAGCTGCCCCGTCCAACCACACCTTCAGTCCCTGGGCTTGGGCGGTGTACGCGATATGGAAATAACTCTCGAAGCCCACCGATCCAGCTGCGGATTTGGTTTGTGGATCCCACAGCGTCGGGCGCGTTTCTCCATCACTATTATCGGAGTTGATAAGACGGAGAGAATCGGGTACCACCATCAGCAGCCCCTCCGTGCCTTGCACCGTGAAATGATCTGCAGAACTGTACGGGGTAAGATCTACCTGAAGCAACGCCTGAGCCCCGCCGGCGAAACTTGTGAGCCCCAAACAGCAATCTTCGATAGGCACATCCCGCTCCCAGCGATTCGTTTTGCGTTCGAGGGCTCCCATGACCCACTCCGCCTGCGGGTCACCTAACACATAACGTATACCATCAATGACATGGCTGCCGGTGTTAAGCAAACCATCAACCACATGTCCAGTGACCATGGTAGGCTTTCCAACCGCACCTTCGCTGATGAGTCGGCGCGCCTCTGTCCAGCCGGGATAAAAACGCCGTTGATGTCCAATCGCTAGTTTGGTTCCGCCTGTTCGACAAGCAGCAATCATTTGGTCCGCTTCGTCTAGACTCACCGCCATCGGTTTTTCGCAGAGGACCGCCTTAGCACCGTGTTCGGCTGCCATGAGCGTCTGGAGTGCATGTAATCCATGCCAAGTGCAGATGCTGACGACATCTAGCGACTCGTTCTGCAACATTTCTTTTGGATCTGCGTACATCGTAGGGATGGCAAAAGTCTCCTGAAATGTGCGTGCTGTCTCAGCGTTAGGCTCAGCGGCGGCGGCGAGCTGAAAGCCCAGTACACTCTGATACGCCTTCGTGTGGCGTTGGGCGATGCTGCCACAACCGATGACACCAACACGATAACTGGTTGTCATAAAGAGGCACCTCCTGTTAATTGCCATATATTTTGAAAGGGCGGATTAGATACTATCTGCGCTATTTTAGCAGAACCCAGAAATTCCCTCAATGCTAAAATGAAGAACTTCAAACGAAGGGAGGCTATCCCGTTGAACTTTTGCGTTGTATTCATGGTGAACTACTGCTATAATCCCGACGTGGATATATCCAATCCACGCAGGCTGCACAACATGAAAGGATTGCACATGAATCATTCCGATACGCACATTGAGCCGCTTATCTCCCCCGATCAATTTGTAGGGTTAGAGGGCGTGACGCATCTCTGCACAGGGGGAGAAGCACCTTGGCTGAAAGCACAGGAAGCGGTGTATATGGAATTCGCCCGTTTGAAGAGTGCTGGACACGACGGGCGGGAAGAGATTTACGCACGCGGAGAACGTTGTAGAAGCCAGATGGGTGAACTTTGGCGTGTACCATCGGATCGGATTGCGTTTATGCCATCGGCGGCGGAGGGGATGAATTGGTTAGCACGCGGTCTAGATTGGCAGGAGGGGGATAATGTAGTAACAACCAATTTGGAGTTTCCATCGGTCGCCTACGCTTGGCGAGACCTCCGCGCTCGCGGGGTGGAAGTACGATTGGTGCCACATCGGGATTGGCTGGTGCACGAGACCGATCTGCTAGATGCGGTGGATGAACGGACGCGGGTCTTAGCGGTGAGCCAAGTTAGTTTTTACACAGGACAGTGCTTGAACATAGTCCAGCTTTCTGACGGACTTCAACAGCGGAATACGCTTTTTGCAGTGGATGCGACCCATGCTGCGGGGGTTGTAGATGTTCCTGCGGAGCTGACCGATCTGACCGTGAGCAGCAGCTACAAGTGGTTGCTCGCCACCCACGGCGTAGCCCCTATGTACCTAAGTGGACGGGCGGAGGGACAGATCGCATCAACCTGCTTCGGCTGGCACAACTTAGTGGTATGGCCTCCCCAAGAGGCGGAACGCGCACCGGAGGTCGAGGAGCAGCCGATGCCTGAACGTCTGGAACCGGGCAACCCATCAATGCTGGTGGTGATGCACCTAGACCGAGCGTTGGAGGTACTGCTCTCGATTGGAATCGAGCGAATCTCTGATCATGCACGCACACTGTCTGAACTAGTCAGTGTAGGGTTGGAAAAACTAGGGTTCACGGTCATCAGTCCACAGGCTCGATCGGCGCGATCAGGAAACACCTGTTTTCTAGTTGAAGATGCACACGCTATGCAGGGGCGGTTAGGTAAAATGGGTATACTGTGTTGGGGCGAATTCGGTCGGATGCGGATTTCAACCCATCTCTATAATGGGAGCGCAGATGTGGCGCGCTTGTTAGCAGCATTGTCAGAGTAACAGGGCGGAGACTCCTCCCGATACATCGGGATGCTCGAAACAGTGCCGGGACGGAACGGAGAATGAGCAAACTCGCCACTTACACCTCACATATAACATCTCATCTTTCACATTTTACAGGTGATGTGTCGCTTCGCTTGCTACCCTCTGTTTTCGCTCTTTGCACCGCATTTCTACTCGGCGGCGTTTTAATTCTTTTTTTCGGCGAGCGGCCATTGGAAGTTTACAGACTCTTATGGCAGAGCATTTTCGGCAGTCTTGACGATTTCGGCTACGCTCTATTTAACGCAACTCCCCTAATTTTTACTGGGCTATCGGTTATGCTTGGGTTTAAGGGAGGACTTTTTAACATCGGTTGTGAAGGGCAACTCTACCTCGCGGGTTTCGCCGCGGCGTGGGTGGGGTTCCACTTGAACTGGGGAGGTGCTTGGGTTATCATACCTGCCTGTTTGGCTTCTGCAATCCTTGCGGGGGGGCTATGGGGCGCTATACCGGGGATACTCAAAGCGCGTTACGGTGTGCATGAAGTCATCAACACCATCATGCTGAACTTCATCGCAATAGCGTTGACGAACTACCTCGTCACCGAAATCTATAAGGCACCCAATCAGATGTCGCCACACACACCTCTAATTCATGAAGCAGCGCAGCTGCCACGTGTGGCGGCTTTCACTTCAGTGTTTCTGCCGAGTAATCCCTTAAACATCACACTGTTCATCGCACTCGGACTGATTGGATTGACGCAGTTTTTGTTGACACGCACTAAATGGGGATATGAGATTCGTTTCGTCGGCAATGCCGCAGAAGTCGCCATCTACGCGGGGATTAACGTGCGTCGCGTGACGGTTTGGACGATGGTGTTGAGCGGGGCGATTGCAGGTTTTGCTGGCGTGTGGGAGGTAATGGGTTATCGCCATCGTTTCCTTGATAACTTCTCTCCCGGTTTTGGGTTCACTGGCATTGCGGTTGCATTGCTTGGAAGGAATCACCCCTACGGTGTTCTTTTTGCCGCTCTCCTATTCGGCGCGTTGAACAAAGGCGCACTGGATATTGAGATTTTAACGAACGTACCGAGGGAACTATTTCTGATTATACAAGGCGTACTTATTTTATTGCTGGTCTGTGCCGAGGGGGTCAGTAGAAACAGAGAGTCGTAGGTCTTTTACGATCCGTCGAGCGGATGGGCACGTTCGGCTAGAGGAATGGTGATTCGACGACTAGAGCGCAGGTGCGAGCTATAGACACCCTGAACCATTTCGTTTACAAAACGTACCATTCGGATACTTGAGAGCGGTTCACGGTCAGTCTCAGCAGCATCAATCAGGTCCCAAGCAAGGGCTTTGTTACCTATGGATAGCCAGTTTTTCCGGAGCAGATCCGGTGCATGTTCGGGGCGTTCATGCCATTCCGGCAGCCAGACCCGTTCCCAAACGAGATTTTGAAGGTCGGGTAATACCCGTGGCACAGGATAGATGTAGACATCGCCCGGTTCACGGAGCTCCAGCGACGCTCGCTCACATTCAAGGGACAGCCCGTACAGGTTATCAAAATTTGATTCGCCGGGGATAGCCAAACCGGCGGTGGAGTCGAAGAACCCTCGAACACCGTTGTCGAAACCGAAAATTGCGGAAATGGAATCACCGATGATGGGACCGACGGGGGCGTTGCCCTGACCTGTATCGTCCGTTGTAGCATCTCGGTCATTGAGAGTGACATGTCCGCTCGCCCAGCGTGGTTCACCGGCGAAAGCCATCATCAGGTCGAACAGATGCGTCCCGTGTAGGAGCAACTCTTCGCCGCCACCCCGGCTGTCGTCCTTCGGACGGGTGCGGACACGAAGCAGTTTTCCAAACGTACCGGCTTTGACATCTTCGATTATCTTTTGTACTGGGAGCATCGCACGCCACTGATGCGCGACCGCCATCTTCACCTTTGCATTTTGGCAGGCAGCAACGATCGCATCGACTTCGGCGAGGCTGCCAGCGACCGGTTTCTCACAATAGATGTGGCACCCTGCCGCCGCAGCGGCTTCAATCATGGGGACACGTTCTGTGACCCAGCTCGGAGCGATGCTGACAAAGTCGGGTTTTTCCGTTTCAAGCATCTGCTGGTAGTCACGGTAGAGTCGGGAAACTCCCAACCGCTCACCAGCATCCGCAAGTCCTTCGGGATCATGGTCAGCAATGGCAACTAGTTCGACATCATCGATATCGAATGCAGTATCTAGGCGATGTCCGTAGCCGCCCTTGCCGGTCGATCCGATGACGGCTGCACTGTAGGTTTTAGACATTTCATGTCTCCGTATTATAACTTAAGTTGTTAAGCTCTGTTGGCATTTGATAGCACGTAACCTGTAGTGCGGGCATCCCCGGTCACGGGATCCTCTCGGACTTGCCCGAACTAACTCGGCAAGCACTCGTAATGAACCAATGAACAAACGAACCAAAACTGTGAAGGGATTGAAACGCCATGAAACGGAACCTTGTGAAGATTATCATCGCTGTTATTATTATTGTTGGTGTGTATAGCCTATTAAGCCACTACGGTGTGACAGATTATCTCAAGCGCGATAATATCCCCAAAATCAAAGAGAAAATCAACAGTTTCGGCGTAATCGCTCCGCTAGTATACATCGGCTTTTACATCCTTGCGACCATTTTCTTTTTGCCCGGTTTGCCCGTCACAATGCTCTCCGGCCTTGCCTTTGGGCCCATCTGGGGGGTTGTCTACGCCTCCATTGGAGCGGTGATTGGTGTCTCATGCGCCTTTATTATCGCGCGTTACGTCGCTCGCGGTATGGTGGAGGGCTGGGTCCAAGGTAACGCGCAATTTCGGCGGATCGATGAGGGGGTGCAAAGGCAGGGCTGGCGGATGCTGATGATTACCCGACTCGTCCCGCTCTTTCCTTTTAACTTGCAGAATTACGCTTATGGCCTCACGAAAATACGGTTTGCTACTTACCTTTGTGTCTCATGGATCTGTATGCTACCCGGCACCGCTGCCTACGTCCAGTTGGGTGCCGCAGTGAACGTTGGCGAAGGGAATATCAAGAAAACGTTAATCTACCTCGCTGGTGCAGGTATTTTCATCGTTCTGGTTTCGTTGATTCCGAACCTAATTCGGAAGCGAGAGCCGGAGGAGATGTGAGTGGGGGCGAGGGAGCAAGGAGGCGTGGCAGCGAGTAAAACATCCTCGCTCCCCCAAACCTTGATGCGACACAATTATTCAGAAACGGTATCATATCCCTATCAACTCAATGATCGCTCAACTTGTGGAACGAGAAGACAAGTCGATGGATAGCGGTGATATGCGCGGTCACGGCGAGAATAGCAAACACCCCAAAAAGTATAATTCCCTTTGATTGCAAAAATGTGTATTGATCTGGAATAAGCCCTTGTACCAGAACGCCTAACGCCAGTAATATAATCCTTTCGGGCCGTTGCATCAACCCAACCTTGCACTCAATTTGAAGTCCCTCCGCTTTGGCACGCACGTAGCTGACAAGTATCGATCCAATCACCGCTGCGAAAACCAATATCACTCCGAAAAAGTTCTGTAGATGATGAAAATAGATAAGGGCACCAAGGAATATCACCGCTTCTGAATACCGGTCAATCACAGAGTCTAGCAGTGCTCCCGAAGAGTTGGTTGATGTTCTCGCACGCGCAACGGCACCATCTATCATATCGAAACTCGCCCCGAATAAAATCAACAACCCCGCTGCTACTAACCGATCCGTCGCTAAACAGAAAGCAGCCACCAGATTAACGAGCAAACCAAACATGGTGACCATATTCGCAGTGATGCCGAGCGATACGATTATCCGTGCCAGGGGTGAGAGTATTGAACTGATCTTTGATCTTAGCTTTGCTTCAAACATGGATAGGATCCATCCTCTACCTCGTGATGTCGATATTTCTCGATTGTGAACTTAGTTTCCTCGATTTCGTGCAATGAAGTAAACAGTTGAATCTGGTTTAGAAAGGTCTGCATCCAATAATAACGTGCCATTGCCCCCTTCCAAAGGTTATCATAAAAATAGCATAATCCTTATGACCACCGATGGAGGGAAGTAATGGCAAACAAAAGGATAACCAAAAGACGTAAAAAACGCAAACAGAAAGTCAGTCACTCCACCGCTCACGCGCCGTTGTGTGCATTGGGCGAAGTGCTTAAAGAGAAAGCGTTCTTTGATGAGATTCATCAAAGGGTTGAAATCCCTCAGAAGACGATTACCTATCGCCCGACAGACAAATTGGTGTTTGCCACGCTTGGCATAATTGCCGGAGCATCAACGATTTCAGACATCAACACCGCCCTCCGTCCGCATGGTGCGCTGCTTTTGGCATTTGGGTATTGCAAGTGTGCGGATCAGTCAGTAATTCAGGAGACGATAAATGCCGCCACGTCGGAAACAGTTTTTCAACTTCAGCAAGCGGTTGATGGTATTTGGGAGAAACATCACCTGACGTCATCTCCCCTCTCATCGTTGACCGAATCAAAGCCGGTAACTATTGATATGGATCTGTCGGCGCTGCCGGTCTCCAAACGCGCAGAAGGAGCCACCAAGGGGTATGTCCCCCACCGCAAAAATCAATACACCCGTCAAGTCGGACGCGTCCTGATGCCTGACACCCAGGAAATTGTCTCCCAATCCCTTTACACGGGAAACACCTCGTCTAAGGCGGTGTTCAAAGAAATGGTTGCCAAAATGGAAACCACCTTAAAACTGGATACAAACGCCAAACGGCAGCAGATTCAATTGAGACTCGATGCCGGATTTGGCACCGACGCGAACATCAATTTCGCGCTCTGGCGGAATTACTCGATTCTGGTAAAAATCTACTCGTGGAAAAGAGCCACTGCTTTAGCCAAATCTGTGCAGAAGTGGGTGGCTGTCCCATCGTGTGCCAATAAGACCGCTAGACAAGCCGGGTGGGTCACAAAGCCACATCGGTATGGGCGCAAAACGGTACAAGTGGCGGTCAGAACCCCAAACCACAAAGGCGGTTATAACTATTCGGTTTTGGTGACTACCGATACAAAAGCAACGTTAACCCAAATTGTCACCCATTATGATAAACGAAGCGGGGTGCCCGAAAGCACCTTTTGCCAAGATTATCAAGGGTTGTCGATGAGAAAGCGTCGAAAAGCGGGATTTGAAGCCCAACAGGTGCTGCTTCTACTCTCTCAGTTGGCTCATAACATTCTCATGTGGTCCAAACGGTGGCTTATTGATGCGCTCATTGCATCGGGGAGCAAGACTGAAAAACAGACCCCACCGCAACCCAGCGCATCAATCAATCAAACTATTGCTACCATTCAAGCGAGGGGAATCAAACGGTTGATGCGCGAGGTGTTAGGTATCTCTGGCAAAGTACAATTCAAAAACAAAAAGGTCGTCTGTATCATTCTTAACCCTTTATATCCACTCATTGAACGCATCATTACTGCATTTCAAGCCTTCTTAAAACCCTATAAAATACGCGTCTTATTGGGCGAAACCTAGGTAGTTTAGCACAAATTGAGTAATAAATCAATCTCTTTGAACAGTTGAAACCTAAAGAAATTCAGCAATTTGGACGAACCTTCTCAAGGGAGATTTTAACTTGACAAAGGCAGTAATGTTTGATAGAATGATTTTGTTCTTTTTGGCAAAACCCGGAGGAATACTGCGCTAGAGAGTTGGAGAGGCGGCTGCTCCGCCCCACGCAGTAGTGGTAACGTGTTGACGATTCCCTGAGAAATTTGCCATATCTTCCCAAGACAGGCTTGCGACAAGGTAGGGAGAGATTAACGGAAACAGCAAAAGTGGATGGAGATGTACATTATGAGACATTGGGGACTAGGTTACCTCCTAACAGGCTTGATAGCGTGTGGGATGTTCGGTTTCTCGACAATCAGCTTTGCGGGAGAGTGGGAAGAGAGAGCGGATATGCCGAAAATCGGTGCACTCTCTGGCGGGTTATGGGGGTTAGGCACCGAAGTGGTGAATGGCAAGATTTATACTATTGGAGGTCAAGATGATTTGGAAGATCCGGGCAAAGTTGTGAAGGAATATGACCCCCTAAAGGATAACTGGATAGACAAGAAGAAATTGCCACAGGGCAGATTTCGGCTCGGCACTGCTACAGTGCGCGGTAAGATTTATGCCTTTGGTGGCACAGCGAATAACTTTGAAACCCTTCCCAACGTCGATGAGTATGATCCCAAAACGGACACATGGACCGCTAAAGCACCGATGCCGACACCAAGAATGGGATTCGCCATCGCTGTGGTAGGCGGGAAGATTTATGCCATTGGCGGTGCGGAATCTTTCTTTTTTCCTTCCGCTGCAGTTGAAGCCTATGACCCCGTATCAGATTCATGGGAAAAGAAAGCGGACATGCCAAATCCGAGATGGGGAATGCCGGCGGTGACAATCAAGAGTAGGATCTATATCTTTGGCGGTGCCGTGGATAACACCCATCAGAAGTATACCGACCTGACCGAGGAGTACGATCCAAAGACGGATACTTGGACGAAGAAAGCCGATATGCCGATTCAATTTTTCGATATGGCAGCAAGTTTTGTCAACAGTGGAAAAACGTATATTATTGGTGGTAAGACCTTCGACGGGCGAGAAAAAGATGGTCCCAAATTTCAAGGTTGGGTCCTTCACTGGACGGTATTGGAATATGATGTGGAGAAAAACAGGTGGCAAAGACTGAACGATCAGATGCCAACCGGTAGAGGGACCTTAGCTACAAGCGCCGTGGACGGAAAGATTTACGCTATTGGCGGGCATCACAACGGGCCGCGCAGAGAAGTGGAAGTATATACCCCCGACGGCTGGCCCTTCCCTAATGTCTTTTCGGTTGATCCTCAGGGCAAGTTGGCGACAAAGTGGGGCGAGATTAAGCAGAAACGATAAAAAAGATGGAGGTATACATTATGAAGCATCGGATACCACGTTATCTCTTAACAGGATTAGTAGTGTGTGGGCTGCTCGGTTTTTCAGCAGTAGGATTTGCGGGAAAATGGGAAGAGAAAGCTGCGATTCCAAAAATGGGTGCCATTTCAGGCGGTGCCTGGTGGTTGGGTGCCGAGGCAGTCAATGGGAAGATTTACGCCTTTGGCGGACAAGATGACCTGCAGCCTGCGGGCAAACTGGTACATGAATACGACCCAGTTCGAGACGTATGGACTAGACTCAAGAAATGGCAAAGGGGCAGATTTCGGTTGGGCAGTGTTTTGATAAGGGGGAAGATCTATGCCGTCGGTGGAACGGAGGATAATTTTCAGGCATCCCCATTCTTGGATGAGTACGATCCCAAGACCGACACATGGACCCCCAAAGCCGATATGCCGACCCCCAGAATGATGATGTCTACCGCGGTGGTGGGTGGAAAGATTTACGTCATCGGCGGTGCAGAATCCTTCTACTTTCCGTCAGCTGCTGTCGAGGTCTATGATCCCGTAACCGATACTTGGGAAAAGAAGGCGGATATGCCGAATCCAAGATGGGGAGCTGGCACTTTTGCCGCTAGGGGGAAGATTTATGTCGGTGGTGGTGCCGTAGACCAGACTCATAAAAAGTATACCGACCTAACGGAAGAATACGACACAAAGACGGACACCTGGAAGAAGAGAGCAGACATGCCGGTCGCCTATTATGATATGGCAGTGAGTTTCGTCAACAGTGGCAAGGCTTATGCCATCGGGGGCAGGACATTCGGCGGGAACGACAGAGATGGACGTTTGGCTGATTCGTGGCGCTATCATTGGACCGTTTTTGAATACGATGTAGAGAAGAACAAATGGACAAGGTTAAAGGATCAGATGCCAACCGGGCGTGCGAGTTTAGCATCAACCGTTCTGGACGGGAAGATTTATGCCATTGCAGGGCATATTGGTATACCTGGGATAACAGAGGTATATACTCCCGACGGTTGGCCTTTTCCAAAGGCCTTTGCGGTCAATCCCCGAGACAAACTAGCAACGCAATGGGGAAAAATTAAGCGGAATCAATAAAAAAACTGGGGGTTGTTCATAATGAAACACCGTATTGCATATAGCATTTTAACAGGCTTGATAGTAGCCGGGCTGTTCGGCTTTTCAGCGGTCAGTTTCGCGGGAGAATGGGAGAAAAAAGTTAATCTGCCACAACTCGGTGACCGTGCTGTGGGTATCTGGGGGTTAGGGGTCCAACCGTTTAATGGGAAACTTTACGGATTTGGTGGACAGGATGACCTGAAACCGCCGGGCAGATTTGTGGGTGAATACGATCCAGTGAAGGATGTGTGGGACGTTAAAAACAAGTGGGCGCGCGGCAGATTTCGGGTAAGTAGTGCCATTGTTAGGGGGAAGATCTACGCCTTCGGAGGGACAGAGGATAACTTTCAAGCGGTTGGACTGACCGATGAATATGATCCCAAGACCGACACCTGGACAGCAAAAGCCGATATGCCCACCCCGAGGATGTCGACACTTGCTGCGGCGGTAGGGGGCAAGATTTATGTCATCGGCGGCGCGGACTCTTTCTTTTTTCCATCTGCTGCGGTTGAGGTTTACGACCCTGTAAACGACTCATGGGAGAAGAAGGCGGATATGCCTAACCCGAGATGGGGTGCGGGTATTTTTGCTGCGAAGGGGAAGATTTACATCTGTGCCGGTGCCGTGGATAACACCCATCAGAAGTATACCGACCTGACCGAAGAATACGACCCGAAGACCGACACCTGGACGAAGAAAGCCGATATGCCACTCGACTATTACGATATGTCGGTGAGTTTCGTCAACAGTGGCAAGGCTTACGCTATTGGAGGACGGACCTTTAACGGCAACGAAAGAGATGGCCAGCCTATCGAGGGGTGGATCTTGCATTGGACTGTTTTTGAATATGACTTAGAAAAGAATAAATGGACAAGGCTAAAAGATCAGATGCCAACCGGACGGGCAACTTTGGCAACCGCAGTCCTCAATGGAAAGATTTATGCGGTCGGCGGTCATGGCGGTGGCGGTCCTCGGAGAGAGACGGAAGTCTACACACCCGATGGCTGGCCCTTCCCGAAAGCGTTCTCAGTCACACCCAAAGACAAGCTAGCGGCGATATGGGGCGATATTAAACGGCGTCGATAGTGAAATCTATTTTGGAGACAACTAGCACTCAGCTCGGAAAGCGGAGAGTTCTCTGGAGGGGAATTACACTAAATCTTTTACAGGAGGTCTGTACCATGAAACAGGCAAGATATCAAATGTTAGCAGGATTGTTGTTATGTGGCCTGTTCAGCTTTTCGGCGACAGGCTTTGGAGCTTGGAGAGAGTTGGAACCTATCCCAACGGGTCGATGGGGGTTAGCCGCTGCCGCGGTGAGTGGCACAGTTTATGCCATCGCTGGGCAAGATGATAGCCCCAAGATTTCAAAAGTGGAAGCATTCGACGTAGCAAAGGGCAAATGGGAAGAGAGAAAGGAGATGCCGCAGGGTCGGGTGCGGCACGCTGCGGTCACTTTCAGAGGAAAGATTTATGTCTTTGGGGGAAGCTTCGATGGGATTGCCGCCTTGGGAAGCGTCCAAGAATACGACCCCAAAAATGATGTCTGGAAAGTGAAGGCGGATATGCCGACCCCAAGAATCGCTCCGATGGTGGTCGCAATGAGTTCAAATATCTATGTCATCGGTGGTGCGAGTGACCTCTACTTTCCGTCTCCGGCGATCGAGGTCTACAACCCCGTGACGGACACTTGGGAGAAGAAGGCGGATATGCCGAATCCGAGATGGGGGGCAGCCGCTGCCGGCATTGCGCCCAAGGGGAAGATTTATATTTTTGGTGGCGCGACCGATTTCACCCACGAGGAATCAACCACAGATGTGGATGAATACGACACCAGAACGGAGACATGGACGCCCAAGAAAAAACTACAGCGACCGTTGCATAATTTCTCCGCTAGCTTTGTCAATAGCGGTAAAATTTATGTCATGGGCGGTCAGAAATGGAAGGGCAAAGGGGGTGTTGATGGGGGTGCTAACGACCCGGATTGGACCTTCTATGACGATGTCTGGGAATACTGGCCAGAGAAAGATGACTGGAATCGTATGGGGGCGCGTATGCCGAAGGCGAAGTCCAGTTATGGACATACGGTTGCGAACGGCAAGATTTATGTCGCCGCCGGTTGGGCGGGCGGTGCGGGTGACGAAAATGGTACGCATGTCTATCAGCCACCCGGTTGGCCCTTCCCTGATAAGTTTTCGGTCGATCCACAAAACAAGCTGACGACGATATGGGGAAAACTCAAAAGGCATCAATAGCGCATCTGTTTTGCAATGTACAACACCACTTAACGGAGGAAACTAGGTCTAAAGAAGGTGAAAGGTTCTCTGACAAGCAACCTAACTAAAACTGATAAAGGAGGCATATACGATGAAGCGGACAAGCTATCAAATATTAGCAGGACTGACCCTATGTGGGCTGCTTAGCTTTTGCTTCACCACAAGCAGCCTTGCGGGCTGGAAAAAATTGAAGCCGTTGCCAACGCATAGATGGGGACTCGAAATCGCCGCCGTCGGCACCAAGGTTTATGCCATCGGCGGACAAGATGATACCCCCCAGATACACAAAAACGAAGAATACGACACAGAGAAGGATAACTGGGTCGAAAAGAAGCCGATACCTACAGGTCGGGTACGACACGCTGCTGTCTCCGTTGACGGGAAGGTCTATGTCATCGGCGGAACCCGTGACGGTATCGCGCCTCTGGCGACAGTGGAGATGTATGACCCGAAGACTGACACATGGTCAAAGAAAGCGGATATGCCAACGCCGCGCATTGCCCCTGTTACCGTCGTGTTGGCTGGCAAGATTTATACTATTGGCGGCGCAACCGATGTCTTTTTTCCGTCCCCGGCGATCGAGGTATACAACCCTGTGACAGACACTTGGGAGCAGAAAAAGGACATGCCGAATCCGAGATGGGGGGCAGCCGGTGCAGCTGTGCCGCCCGGGAAGATTTATATCTTTGGCGGCGCGACCGATTTCACCCATAAGGAGTCAACCACAGAAGCAGATGAATACGACACCAAAACAGAGACATGGAGGCCCATCGCTAAGATACAGAGACCCGTTCATAATTTCGGTGCCGCCTTCGTCAATAGCGGAAAGATTTATGTCATGGGCGGTGAGAAATTTAAGGGCAAAGGCGGACTTAAGGGCGGACCAAATGATCCCGATCTTGTATTTTACCAAGATGTCTGGGAATACTCGCCAGAAGAGAATAAATACCGCCGTATGGACGCTATGCCTACCCCAAGGGGAAGTTTTGGAATCGCTGTGGCAGATGGGAAGATCTATACCATTGGCGGTTGGAACGGCGGTGCCGGTGGAAATGAGAGGGAAAATGAGGCCTACCAACCGCCCGGTTGGCCCTTCCCTGAGAAGTTCTCGGTCGATCCACGGGAAAAGTTAGCGATGATATGGGGCACGCTAAAAAGCCAGCGGTGAAAATAGGAGGCGGAGGACTGAACTTCCTTTGTCTCTTCCTTCGTAAGGATGGGGTACTCGTCATTCTCGGTATACGGAATAGATACCATGAAACTCAGTGACACCCAAATTGCGCGCTTTAACCAACAGGGCTACCTATTTTTCCCACGTCTATTGGAGGAAGATGAGGTGGCGGTCTTGCAGCGGGCGATGCCGGGGATCCTCAGCCGTCGGGGTCCGGAGGTGATTCCTGAAAAAGATAACCCGGACTCCGTCAGACTGGCATTTGGAGCGCATGTCTATTCTGAACCGTTCCGGTATCTTCCGTTGCTTCCACGCTTGTTGAACCCAATACGTCAACTGTTGAATGACGATGTATATCTCCATCAGAGTCGCCTCAACCCCAAACAGGGCTTTGGGGGCGGTGCGTCGTGGGATTGGCATCAGGATTTCCCACCGTGGCATCGCATCGACGGGATGACGGAACCGAAGTGTATTATGGCATCGGTGTTTATAGACGATTGCACAGCGGTTACGTCGCCGCTACTGGTCGTGCCAGGTTCACATACGCATGGGCTTCTCGATTCCAAACCCCACAAGGACGCGAAGGGCTACGCTTTGCACCATATTGATCGCGCCACCCTGGAGCGATTGGCTGAAGAGCGTGGTATCGAAGCGTTAATAGGACCCGCAGGATCGATCTGCTTTTGCCATTGCAATGTCGTGCACGGCTCCTCCAACAATGTCTCCCCTTGGCGGCGGGCGATCATGTATTTGAACTATAATGCTGTTAGCAATGCTTGCACCGGTACAGAGCGTGACTGGTATCACAACAACCGGGATTTCACGCCGTTACAACCGCTTGACGACAACCGCTTGAAGGCATTGGCATAATCATCGCTGTGCTCGTCCTGTCGAATCTCCCCTCACGTATCACTTCCTGTGAACGCAATCCTCCCTTTACCCTCCCCAATCCCCAACTCGGAGACGTTGAAAGACGATACGTGCCCATTAGAATCCCTTTGCAGCGACAATTTTAGGGAACACAGATCTACGTTCTTTTGAACCAATGAACTTTCGTTATGACTGAACAACCGATTGGCAATCAAACCCCACACACTGGATTAACGTTTCGGGCTGTAATACTTGCATTGGCACTGATGCCGGTGAATACCTATTTTATTATCACAAACGAGGTCAAGTATATCGGCACACTGGCGACGACGATGTCGCTAATCTACAACGTGGTTATCAGTCTCACCGTGTTAATCATCGTAAACGCGCTGCTAAAGCGTTTCCTACCGCGTTTTGTGCTGCAACAGGGGGAGTTGATGACGATCTACATGATGCTCTCACTCTCTTCGGCGATTGCGGGGCATGATGTCATGCAAACCGTCGTTCCCACCCTCTCGCACGGTTTTTGGTTCGCTACCCCTGAAAATGAGTGGAAGACGCTGTTTTGGAGATACCTGCCCTCTTGGTTAACGGTGAGAGATCCGTTGAGCCTGCTCGATTTCTATGAGGGTCAAAGTACACCCTACACAGAAGCACACCTGCGCCCGTGGTTACAACCGATCCTATGGTGGACAGTCTTGCTAGCCGTGCTGATTTGGGTGATGATCTGCATGGACGCAATCCTGCGTCGGCAGTGGATCACCCGCGAGCGGTTGGCGTATCCGATCGTTCAGTTGCCGTTGGAGATGACCCGTTCCGATGGTTCGCTCTTCAGATCCAAGATGATGTGGCTCGGATTTGCGGTCGCAGGTGGGATTGATCTGATGAACGGCTTGCATGTCCTGTTCCCTGCGTTCCCGGAGATCCCTGTGCGCCAAGCGGAGATAGGTCAGTTCTTTACCGAGAAGCCGTGGAATGCGATGGGGTGGACACCGCTTTACATACTGCCCTTCGGACTGGGACTGGGGTTTCTGATGCCGCTGGAGATGTCCTTTTCGCTATGGTTCTTCTTTCTCTTTTGGAAAGCGGAGCGCGTCCTGGGACGTGCGTTGGGGCTTGCCAGTTTTCCGGGCTTTCCGTATGAGGGTCCCCAAAGCATCGGTGCTTTTTTCGCCATTGCCTGTTTTGCACTCTATGGGGGCCGTCGCTACTTTATCTCGGTTTTCAAGAACCTTTTACGTGACCAGCCGGGCGAAGAGAACGAACCGATGAAGTATCGGTGGGCGGTATTGGGATTGACGGGTGGGGTGATTTTCCTACTGGTATTTTCGTACTACGGCGGGATGACGCTCTGGATGGCGGGGCTTTACTTTTTGACCTATTATCTTTTGGCAATTGCTGTGGGACGCATCCGCGCAGAGGTGGGCCCACCAACGAATGAGATGTTCCTTGTCAACCCCCGCCTTTTTATCACAGATGCCATTGGGACTCGTCGGATTCCACCGCCAAGTCTGGTCATGATGGGGTTTTACTATACGTTCAATCGCGGCTATCGCGCCCACCCGATGCCGCACATACTGGAAGGGTTCAAGGTGGCGGATGCGACGCAGATGGCACCCCGTCGCTTAATTGGCGTGATGGTTCTGGCGGTGGTTGCGGGTATCCTGACCACGTTCTGGGCGTACCTGACGCTCGCTTACGGAAGCGGTGGTGATAATATCAATGTAGGTCTCGGACAGGGGGCGTATGCCAACATGAAAAGCTGGCTCTACAATCCAACGGAGACCAATGTGCCGGCGGTGCTTTTTATGGGGGTGGGATTCCTCTTTACGGGATTCCTCTGGGCGATTCGTATGCGATTTCCGCTTTGGCCCTTCCATCCCGCTGGTTACGCGATTGCAAGCAGTCCTTGGACCTTCGGCTGGGTATGGTTTTCTGTATTTATCAGTTGGGCGGTCAAAGCGACTGTGTTGAAGGTCGGTGGGATTCGGCTCTATCGGAAGACGTTGCCCTTTTTCTTGGGGCTGTTGTTCGGGGAGTATCTGGTCGGTGGCGGTTGGGTGCTGATCCGTGTCTTTTGGGGGATTGAGGTTTACTCGTTCTACCGTTAGCATTTGTCGATTTGCTTTTCCAACCGTTCCGTTATCGTTTTCAGGCGTGTCAGTATCACGATAAGTTGACCGATGATTGTCGCCACTGCGATTGCAGCCACAATCAAATGCGATGGAGACCATTCACCCATAGTTATTACCTCCTCCCTTCTCTGAGTATAGTGCAAAGAAACCGAGTTTTGAAGAAAAAACTCGGTTTCTCTTCGCATATAAAAAAAGGGCGGAACATCTATTGATGCTTCGCCCTTGCTATGCTCAGTGTTGTTTTTATTTTTAGAAACCGCGTTTCAGCTTACCCCATGTTGTGGTCAACTTGCCTTTGCTATCGACTGACAGCTGTTTGTCCGTTGAGGGGATGTTCTGCAATCCCTGCTCCGGCAAGGAATCCACGCGGACCCAGTAGTAGTTCACTTGACCGCCACGTCCGCCGATACCCGGAGGACCTTTTTTCCATTTGTCATTTTTGACAACGATTGATAGACGACCATCAACCGAGTACTTGAGGATATCGCCTTCAGCCGAGAATGTGAGGACGTAATGCTCGCCGCCCTTCGTATCCTTTGAATCGGGTCGTTTGGGGCGTCCGGCGTTACCGCCGGGGGTAATCTCATGGGCACCACCGTCTCTAAATTCATACATCGAGATGGTGTTGGAGTTGTAGCTGACCTCAACAAAATAGAAGTCTTTGGTCGGTATAACGGTCCGGGTGAAGAGATGGAAGTATTTGCTATCGTCGCCGATTTTTCGTGCAGACACTTCTAGCTCATAGTCGGTCAATTCAGCGGGGTTGGTATCCGGGTGATTGAAAAAGAGCCCGGTATTGCCTTCAGACTTAAGCTCAAGTTCATCTCCCTTAATCTCAAATTGTGCGCCGGGGCCCGGCTCCCAATGCTTGATGCCTTCTGCCCAAGGAATTGTGGCTTCATCGTCCCCGCGCTTGCCGTAGATGATAGCATCGGCAGGATACACGGTCAGAAACGCGAATGCACACACCACTAACAGGGCGAAAAGTGATTGGATTTTCATGATGTGTCTCTCCTTTTTTTGAAGTTGGGGCTATTCAACACGCTTAAAATCGCCAAATTTCAATTAATTTTACGCTATTGTGATATAGATGTCAAGTTATTTTTTGTCGAGTAACTATATTTATAGAGTAGTTAATTTTGGGCGTGAAAAAGACTGGTATTGTTCTGCCAGCCGAGTGTGTTTAGTTATCAAGATTCTTTTCAATAAGGTGATGTAATAGTGTATCAATTCTTTTGTTAGATTCATCAACTCTCTTGTTAGATTCATCAACTCTCTTGTTTACTTCTCTAAAGTCATTTTTGGCTTCCAACCGAAAGGTCTTAAACTCTGATATAAGGTCATCAAACTTTGATTCAAGATTATCAAACTTAGTCTCAGACTTTGATTCAAGGTCATCAAACTTAGTCTCAAACTTTGATTCAAGGTTATCAATTTTACCTCCGAGTCCTTTGATTGAAGAGCCAAGAGCATTGAGATAGGCAATAACTGCCGTGATTGCACTCAGGATTGCTATAGAATAAAATGCTATCTGTAGTATCTCCTTAATTTGCATTCCTATCACCTCCATTTATGATTCCAATCAATCAGTATTATAACAGATAAGGATAGTTTCACGCAATAAGTAGTTATCCGCTCTATCGGGTCATTCCGAGATTAGGGACCGCCTCCAACGGCTTGGCGGATGCTATTTAATCGTTGATCTACCAACCTTTCGATAGGAAGGGTTGACAGGTGGCGAAGTAGTTCCAGAATATCCGATTTGAGGTGGGAAGGATCGTCTGTTATCTTAACCAAAATCGGGGAGGGGTGATCCTGTGAAGGCTTTGGCTGTGAGACTGCCTCTCCCTGTTGTACGACAACTGCTGCATCAACCGCGGCAAAGTCTGATTCATGGGATAACTTGTCAAAGATACCGATAATGGGGACAGGCAATTTCAACAGATGTAACTTACTATTTTGTGCTGCGCTCCGGTGTAGCAGGGTGTCGGTTGAATTGATCATGTCCGCTTGGAATGGGACATCCCACAATAGGACGGGTCGCTGAAGTTGCTCGGCAAGGTCGAACAGCCGTGAGACACGCCGCCAGCTGGGTGGGTGGAGTGTGGTTGTATCGGCTCCGCCTATCAGGACGAATTTGGTTTCATCAATCCATGCGAGTCCGGCGTGGATGTCGTCTCCGATCCCTTCGGTTCGATCTCCGTAGAGTTCAATGAAGCGACGGATTGTATCTTGGAATTGTTTGGATTCGATCATTAGTTCATTAGTTGATTGGTTCATTGGTTCATTGATTCATCATCTTCACTTTCCATTAAAGCAAGATCTTCTTTCAACCGTGAGAGTTGTGCTTCGGGCAGATTGGTGATTTCAGAAATGAGCGTTATCTCCATTCCCTTGGCAAGCATTGCCTTTGCCGTTTCAATCTTCTCTTCAATTCGCCCTTTCTGCTCACCCTCACGCAAACCTTCCTGCTTGCCCTCACGCAGACCGTTTTGAAAAAACCGCTCCCTCTCCTTCTCTAATGCTGTGACTAACATTGTCTTCACTTCCAGCACATCTATAGTGGCCCTTAGAATTAATGAGATGTTCCAAACCGGTGCGGTGGGAAATGTACTGCCCGCGTTAATTAGGGCCATAAATCGCCAAATTTAAGCCAAGAGTTGTTGTTCAAATTCAACGGGCGTTAAATAGCCTAACGCTGAATGAGGTCTCTTGTGATTATACACTTGTAAAATAAAATGCTCAATTCTGGTTCTTGCGTCGATAATATCATCGTATTCATTGAGATGGACCTCTTCCTCTTTGAGGGTTCGTATGAGTCTTTCGGCATAGCCATTGTCCCAAGGTCGTCCTCTATGGGCTAAAGAAATCTTAATCCCATGGCTGATGAGCGTCGACACATAAGCCGTCGAAAGGTACTGAACCCCTTGGTCGCTATGGTGAATCTCCGGAACACTTTGGGTTAATGCGTGTTGCAAGGGTCTCAAGGTGAGCGGTTGTGTCAAGTTTAGGCTCACCTGCCAGCCTCTGACCATTCGCGTGAATACATCCATTAACACCGACACATAGATGAATTGTCCCTTGAGTCGAACATAGGTAATATCACCGACCCACACCTGATTGCGTCGACAGATGTCAAGGTTCTCAATTCGATTCACCCATTGACCTAACCCCGCAACCGATTGGGTGGTTTGGCACGCACGGTTGATGGGGATTGAAAGATTTTGCTCTTGCATCAATCGGGCGATCCGGGTGGTGCCAACGTCATATCCCATACGCTTCAGCAACTGGGTGATACGTCTATAGCCGTATGTAGGATACCGGGCAGACAGTTTCTCTATCTCATCTCGTAACTGTTGTTCAGAAGGGTCTGTTTTCGGTTGATAATAGAGACTGCTCCGATTGAAACCGAGAACCTCACAAATCTGTCGAACCGAGTAATCGGTCTGCAACGCCTGAACTATCTGTTGTTTTTGTGACCGATTCAACTGAGCCACGTCGAGGCTTTTTTTTGGATGTCTAACGCTATAGTCAACCGTCCGACCAGCTGTTCCAGTTGAGCAATCTGTTCGTTATGGTCATTAGATTGCTTGTCAGTCGATTCAAACAAACTCGCCGCGTTGTCAACCAACTGGTGTTTCCACTTCGACAGTTGGTCAGCACTGAGGTTGTGTTTGCGACACAACTCGGCTTGAGAACTTTGACCGCTCAGTGCCTCAATGACCACTTCTGCCTTAAATTGGGGCGTGAATCTTCTACGTTTTGCCATCGGAAAGCTCCTTTCGATTAGATTGATATTCTATCACAATCTTGGTTTAGACAGTGGCCCTAATTTCCGATGGCAGTACAAAACCGCACCTACCGGGAGCATTAAAAGTAGATAGTTTTTTGTAACACAATCTGTTAGATTGTGATCTCAAACCGCAAACTAACAGTTTGCGCTACATTCAACTGTGATCTCAAAACGCAAACTAACAGTTTGCGCTACATTCGATTGTGATCTCAAAACGCAAACTAACAGTTTGCACCACATTCGATTGTGACCCAAACGCAAACTAACAGTTTGCGCTACATTCGATTGTGATCCTAACGCAAACTAACAGTTTGCGCTACATTCAACTGTGATCTCAAAACGCAAACTAACAGTTTGCGCTACTTTCAATTGTGACCCTAACGCAAACTAACAGTTTGCGCTACAATAACTCCACCGCCACTTTTTCCAATCCTTGATTAAACCCGCTTTTACAGGATTATTGAGAACGTAGGTGACAATCCGCTGCCACTCGCTTGTGCTACGCACACTATGATCGTAACTTTCGTGATGCCAGAATGCGCCACTGCGCCCTAATAACCGATTTGCCTTCCACGCTGTATAACCTTTGAGCGATTGCATAATGGACGCAAGCGTGTTGTACCGCAAACTGTTAGTTTGCGCCTCCCCGGCAGGCTGTATTGCGAGTGGAGTAAACACAACATGTACATGATTTGCCATGATGCAATAAGCGTCCAAGCAGTATACTTTTCTATCTCGGTAGTGCAGGCTCTCTGCTACCTCTTTAGCAATCCGCTCATCTTTGAGCCATAGTGGTCCACTTTGTGCATTATCCAGCGTTTTCTCAAACTTTTGGAACCACTGCTGTTTCCATTCACGATGCTTCTGTTTTTGCTCAAATGTTATATCTTCGGTTCCCTCAAGTTGGCATTTCTCCGCTTTCCACTGCTGCAATACAGTCCGTGGTAGAGATCCCGCAAGGTGAAATGTAACGAAGAAAGTTGCCCCCGGCGGCTGTATATGCGGCAAGTTACGGCGGTAGAACGGTTTGTAGTCAAAATGGCTCATCTGTTTCTATCTGCTTGCGGTACGAGGACGCTATTGATACTGTTAGACTGTGATCCCAACGCAAACTAACAGTTTGCGCTACTTTCGATTGTGTTTCTTGTGTAACACAATCTGTTAGATTGTGATCTCAAAACGCAAACTAACAGTTTGCGCTACATTCAATTGTGACCCTAACGCAAACTAACAGTTTGCGCTACTTTCAATTGTGACCCAAACCGCAAACTAACAGTTTGCGCTACTTTCAATTGTGACCCAAACCGCAAACTAACAGTTTGCGCTACTTTACAAATAAAAAAAGCAGGGATGTAAACCATCCCTGCTCGAATATTAAAACCTGTTGTTTTAGACGAATTAATCCATAACGCTGATGGCAAACCAAGCGGCTGTGCCCGCCAATGTGGTCAGGAACGCGAGGGTGCGTTTCGATTTGTTCGGCTCTTCGGTCGCACCTCTGTGCATTTTGTGGAGTTTATCGAGGCTTTCTGCATTCGCCTGAATTGCAGCGGCAAGCATCTCGTCGGAGGCTTTGTGCGCTTCCTCGTTGGCTTCTTGATACTCCTTCATATTATTATAGAACGCGTTAACATCCTCCTCTACATCGCGGACCTCGTCGTGAACCTTTGAGATTTTCTTTTTGCTGGCTTCGGCGTGCTCCATCAGGGAGGCATTGATCTTGTCAACAACAGCCGGCATCCCGGCGACCTCTGCTTTTACGTCCTTGAGACCACTCCTAACCTTTTTCTGCTGGGTGATCAGGTCATCAACCATCTTTTTGATCGCAGTGACATCAGCGGCGGTGACACCGACAGCCTCTTCTGCGGCCATCGCTCTGGCTTCCATGGCAGCGAGTTCCGCTTTAACCTTCTCCAACTCTGCTAGGGTCACCATGTCTTCCTTGACGGCATCGTCAACCATCTCCATCACCATTTTGGCGGGGATTCGCATCATCTCGTCGGGGTAGATCCGGTCGGGATTGCTAAAGGTGTTATACTTTCTAAACTCGGGCCATTTAAGCGGATCTTCTAGATGTGTTGCAGCGAGATCCCACAGGGTATCGCCCTTAATAATGGTGATGAGTGTCGTGCCCTCCATGTCCGGATTGGGGGTAATTTTGGCAGAGGCGGTGAGGATATAGGATGCCCCTGTCAAAAGCACACAGAGATAGAGGATAAGTGAGAAGCGCAGGATCGATTTCATTATCTTCATAGGGTATGCTCCTTTGGTATAATCGGGTCGTTAGAATCATAGTGGATATTAGAACTAATGAAACATTCCAAACCGGTGCGGTTGGAAACCGCACCTACCGGGTTGGTCGGGTCGTTAGAATCATAGTGGATATTAGAACTAATGAAACATTCCAAACCGGTGCGGTTGGAAACCGCACCTACCGGGTTGGTCGGGTCGTTAGAATCATAGTGGATATTAGAACTAATGAAACATTCCAAACCGGTGCGGTTAGAAACCGCACCTACCGGGTTGGTCGGGTCGTTAGAATTAGTAGCTATAAGAGAGTGATACAAAGTGCGTACCGCTACCAACTTCATTATGGACAGCACTATCAACTGCCTTCAAGGCGTAATCGAGTTGTAGTCCACCGACGTTGACACCAAATCCGCCGAAAAACTGAGCGCGATCGGTGGTCAGTTTAGTACCCCCTCGAATTGCAAAGGTCTTTGCGATCAGGTACTCGGTCCCAAGATGAAGACTGGTTGCAGATTCTGGCAGGTCAACAACTTGGTGTTGAACATCAACGGAGAAGGTTGCAACGTGTTTGTGCAGCACTCGATATGCAAGACCGCCCGCTATTATCATGGGTACCGTGTGGTCACCGATTGCGCTGCCAAGATTCCTCGCTGCGATACCGAAGTTGAAGGTACGGGCTTGGTTGCCGCCGAGAAGTCCGATATCAGCACCGGCGAAACCGCTTGTACTCGAATGATCTCCGAAGCTATCCATATACATCCGTGCACTCGCACCGAGAGCCACGACCCCAAGGTGATGACCATAGGAGAGGGCAAAGGCGTTAGAATTCTGGTTAAATGAACCGGTCCGGGCACCACTAGCATTATAGGAATCTATACCATCGACACCGGCATTGATTACTGACAGCCCCAGACCGCCTTTCCCGACTTTTTTGACCAAGCCGATAAAGCTGTGTCTCCTGTCAAGCGACATTGGTGCAGAAGCGAAGGTTACTGTCAAATCTTTGACAGCCGGTAACCCGGCGGGATTCCATATTGTTGAAGTCGCATCGTTAGCGACAGCAGTAAACGCACCGCCCAATCCAAGTGCCCGCGCACCGCTACCCGTCCCAAGATGGGGTGCAGCATTCACGCCGGCGAAGCAGACAGGTGCAAGCAAAACTACGAGGGCAAGCAGCCCAATTGAACTGAATAGTACTTTATGCTTAATTTGAAACATTGTCTCCCTCCTTTATGAAGACGGCTCATGTTAAGAAAGCGTGCAATAGGAACTCGGTTTTTGGCACGGGCGGTGCAGGATGCCCCGCCTACGGTTTCCATGAGCCAAAGGCAAATCCTCCGACCCGGAATCGGCTGGATTCCGAGTCAGAGGAGATAGTGAATGTTGCTATTCGCTGATAATTGCCATCTTGAGAATAGCAGATTGAGGTTCTAGCTCGCTTTCCATGAGGATATGGCAGAAGTACACCCCTCGTGCGAGGTGATCCCCCGCATCGGTTTCACCGTGCCAATCGATCTCGACTAGACCCGCCTCGTAGACGCTATTTGTGATAGGTTGTGCGACAAGCCTACCGGTGAAGTCGTAGACCCGAACAGAGATGCTCGCTTGCCTAGAAACCCTAAAGGCAATCGTAGTCTCATGATCAAATGGATTCGGATAGTTCCGTGCATCGGCAATTCCCATCCGCTCAACGTAGAAGACCCACTCTTGTTCCGCCATGTTCCCTGCGTTGTCGGAAACTTGGAGTCTGACCGTATGCTGATCAAAGGTCAGGTCCTGCTTGGGTGTGAACACCACCTGAGTATCTGACAGGGCATCTGGCTCAACAGGGCTACCGTCAAGCGTCAGCTTCACCGATTCAGCGTCAACCCCCGACATATTATCGGTGTAGGTTGCTGAGATGGTGGGCCTCCGATGTTCGGTGTGTTCCTGCGACGGACGCGTGTCGAAAATACTCGGTGCTATCGTGTCCAGTTCAACGGTAAATTGCCATTGACCTGACGCCTTGTTTCCGCTCATATCCGCCAATTTAACATCAACGGTATAGGTGCCACTTGTCAAGGCTGCGGTCGGCGTAAAGGTCGCGGAGGTCTTATCAGAACGGACAGAGGTTACCCCTTCGACCGCCTGATTGCCGTCACCTTTGACTCCGATTTCGATCGTATCGACACCGGACATATCATCGCTAGCGGAAACCGAGATAATCGGTGTATCCGAACGAATCACGCCGTGCGGTGAACTGGTCGTTATCGCCGGTGGCGTTACATCCAGTTCGACCGTGAACTGCCACTCCACCTCAGTTCGGTTGCCGTGGACATCTACGACGGTAACCCGTGCCGTGTAAGGGCCTGGGTCTACGGAGATGCTCGGCGTAAATGTGACAGTTGTGGAGGTCGCACTTGAACGTCTGCCCGTGCCTTGATTCCCCGGCACACCTGCGATGATAATTGTCAGGCTACTTCTATCAATGCCCGATTCATCGGTCACCGTTGCGGCTGCTATGGGCCTATCGGTCCGAATGATACCGAGCGGCGAGTAGGTGGCAACCACCGGTGGGGTAGTATCCAAAGCGAGGGTGAAGGTTGATGTCGCTTCGGCGGTGTTCCCCTCCTCATCAACAATCTTGATGGTTACGGTGTTCCCCGCACCCCGGTTGAACACACCGTCAGGATCGACTGTATGCGTCAGCATGTTGTTTTCGACGGTTGGCGTTGCCGCTGTACCGTTGAGTGAGAACTCGGATACTGTGAGTTCACCGTTACCTGAAAGGGCGGCGGAGATGGTCAACGGTTGATCGGGGTCAACCACCTGCCCAGAGGCGGGTGTTATGATTGACACGCCTGCCAGCGTACCCGATGAAGTGAACTCAACCGATTCTGCGGTGCCGGTATGGCCGAGCGTATCGGTCACACTGACATCAATGCGGTATGCACCGCCGACGAGTGGGACATCGTGCGTGTAGCTGATGCTACCACTCTGGGTCAGCACTTCACCTGCAGCCGTAACCGAGCGGATCATCTCTGGATTGGTTGCAACCTCCTTGTGGCTACCCAAACGGGTCAAGGAGATCTCGATGGCTCTCGGATCCCTCTTTTCTGGATCGAAACCGGTCGCATCGCTGTATGCCACCTGAACGGTTGGCACGCTGCTCACCTGATGCCCTTCCAACGGCGATACAATCTCAATGACTGGTGCAGACCTGTCAACTTGGATTGATGGCAAGCCGAATGCAGCAGAACCGTTTGGCTTGTTCACCATTCCCACGAGGCTGTACATACCCTCGTCGAGACCGGAGGTATCAAGGCACACCGAAATGTTGTTGTTTGCATCGGGATCCATGACCGTGAGGGCACCCATCGCCGCTGCGGACATTCCGTCATCTCCGATGAGAATATCGACATCACCGGCAGCGACATTCGGGACAATTAGCGTCACGCACACCTCATCGCCAATCGCCGGGAATCCGGTCACATACTGGGCATCAATTTCGCTTGGGCTATGTGCATCGCCACGGGTGTTGACAACGCTGAGGATATCAACCGTTGGGTCTGCAAAGTTGTCGGGTGGTGTGAAGTTACCCACCTCAACGGTGATCGCCATAGCGACAATTCTCTCCTCTACTGCCCCATCGGCGGTGTGTCCCACTGCCATGAAGGTATACATCCCGTTAGGGATTGACCCCAGATCGAAGTTCCCCATGTAGTTATGGTTACCGACAGCGTTAAAGACAGTCTCCGCGATTTCTACTGCTTCTCCCGCAGCGTTGTTGACGGTAAGTTTCAAACCGCCCGGGAACGCGTTGGGATGCGCGCCGGTGGAGGCGGTCAGCTTTAGCATCGGAGTCGGTACACTGTCATGGATTAATCCGCTGACGTGGTAGCTACCGTCTTCGCCTTGAGCGACCATCTCAACCTCATTGGCAACTTGGGTAATTGATGTGGGTGAGTAGTTGTCGGTAGAGAAACGATCCTCTATCCCATCTGCCGCTGGATACTCTGTGCCATCCCTATCAGCTGCGACAGCTCTAACGACATAAGGATTATCATCTTGACTTGCATCAGGACCATCGTCCATGATGGTATCCTCAAGTGTCGCGCTATCCACCGCAAGGGACCACTTTCGGTAGATCGGGGACACCGGTGCAGTGGGTGCACCGCTAAGAAGCGAATTGATTAGATCCTCAATGATAGCGATCTCAACGTGAGAGATAACCGTTGTACCGGCTAACTGTACGACACCATTTGGGAGCGGCATCCAATCCGCATCTGCGGCACGACGATACTCAAATTGAACTGCGGATGCATCCGGCGAGGTCATCGCCTGCGTGAATGCACTGAGTGTGATCGTCCCTTGTGCAGCACCGCTGACGGGGTGATAGTCGGTCACAGCAGTGTGAACCGCTGACACCTCTGGTGGTGTCCGACGTTGGTATACGAGCGAGACTTCCTGCGTGTTGACAACGTTCAGTGCATTGGTTGTAACGGTACGCAACATCACGTGGCCGCCCCTATCCGGTAAGGCGGGGATGTCAGGCACAGGCAGCGTGACTGGGAAGTGATTGCCCAGCGCGGCAAGCTGATCGCCACTGAACATGGCAACCTGTTGCGACCCAACGCCCGGCATCTCAACCTCAATGGCGACTGATTTCACCCCGTGCCTCGTACTTTTTATTACATCAACGATGAGCGTGACCATCGAGTCTGAGAAGACCACGACATCTACGGCTGTGGGCTGCATTTCATCTGCCCCGATTGCATTATCGCCGTTAAAGTCAGCGTGGACGGAGGTAACCTCAAAGACATCGGGATCCGGGGGAACGAGCTCCAGCACTAAGTCGCGACTTGTGCTTGAGTCCATATTAAGGAGGCTATCAATACCGACAGCGCGTAGTCCGTATGTACCGGGGGGCAGCGCGCCGCCCTCTGAATTGCGGATGAGCATCTCGACCGGAACACCGTTTGTCAACGGTAGCACACTGCCGGGATTGGAGATAAGTGTCGCCAAGTCTAACGACAACGGATCCGCAGCAGCAACTGGATTCCATGTCCCCGGATTGCCTGCGGCATCCAACTTAGCCAACTGGTACATATAAGCCGCACCGTCTGGCTCGTGTGCAGTCGCACTCGAGATGGAGACGGTTAAACTCGCCGCTCCCGGCATCGGAGCCGTTGCGACATAGAGTCCATCTGCTGGACTATACATACCGGCATTGTGACCGGGTGCGTCGGGGTTAAGTGAGACCGTTGCGGTCGGTGGTGTACGGTCAACGGTGAACATCGCAGTGATTGGTGGCTCTTGGTAGCCGCCGCGATAGCTGACATTGACATCCAAGGTGTATTCACCATCGTCGCCATCAAGAGGTAATGTGGCGACCCAGAGCGATTGTTGAGAATTAACCTTTGGCACATCAAACACAGACCTCACCCCTTCCAACTTCTGGAGCCCTGATTTGAGGAGGGTGTCGATGGTTTGAGCGAGGTTATCTATCTTAACCTGTCGATTCCGTGGATCAATGAGCGGGAAACTTGAAATGGCTCGGCCGAGGCTTGGATCGTGATACGGTCTGGCAAGCTTAATCATATAGTGGTAAGCCACTGTGGCACCGGGGCTCAGCATTGCTTCGGCTGACCATCCGCCCATACCGTTAGAGGTCATGTCGATCGGCGACTGTCCGTCGATCATCAGTTGTACCGCGCCAAACGCGGGCATATGTCCCTCAAAGAGGGCTATCAACTCCTCTTCCAACTGGAAGGTGTAGGGGAAGGTGCCGCCTGCGGGGACAGACATCCCTGGCATAGGCGAGCCGCTGTTGAGGGTGAAGGTCACACTGTTGATGGTCGGCGCGCCCAAGATATACAGATTCAGTTGGTCGCCGTTCACCCATCGACCGGTGTCTCGTCCCTGCCAGTCTACCCATGCCGTCGGTCTGGTGGTTATCGCGTTACCGAAACTCTCCTGAGCGATATTGTCGCTGTCTGGATCGAAGCCCGATGGTAACTCAAGCTGGTACGCGCCGACGGCCGCCAACATCGGTGTGAGCAGCGGGGCTAGAGCCGGTGGGATTAAATTCGACAAATCATCCGTTGGAAGCCCTAGGCTGGCACCCATACTGACACCCAGATTGGTGAGTTGTGTCAGATCCGTATTGAGCAGTTGCTTCACCATCGGATCTTGGATGCCTGTATAGTCTGGGTTGATTGAAAGACCACCCAGCTTCAATACCGGCGGCATCAGCATGATCGGTTTAACAGTCAACTGCGAGTCAACGAGGTCGTAGGAGTGTAACGTTACCCTTCGGTGACCGTGGTATTGGTCAACCTCGCGTAAAACGTCAACTATCAAGATATCGCCGGTGGCTGCCACCGGATTAAGGAGATCAACGAAGATATATTCGTAACTGCCAGCCGCATCTGTGAGGGTCTTGACTGGCGGCATAGTTTGCCCGTTCATTTCGAGGGCAATGGTGACCTCCACGCCTGCGCCTGCGGCGATACCATCTAGTTCGACCACGCTACCGATAATATCAAGTACCCTGACCTCTGCGGGAACAGTTGTATGAATATCAACTTCCGCGCTCGACGCGGTGACCTCCGAAGTGGTAAGGGTGTGGGATGCCCGCCCAACGGCATCACCCGCCTCGTTCAGCACCTCAACCTCAAGGGTGAGGGTATCACCCGTTTCTGCGACGGTTCCGAGCAGATCAATGAAGGTGACATCATATCCGCCGTCGTCGTCAACGATTCCGCTCGCCTTCAGATTGCTGCGGGTGGTATTGGTCACAACGACAGTCAAATCGCCTTCCCTCAGATGGCTCGCTGCGGGGACCAGCGTCTGACCATTTTTGAGGTAGACTATGCCCGTTACGGCGAGGACACCGGAGGTAGCCCCTATATTTGTGTACACCTTCCGCGTGACAGTCGCAGCATCGTCATCACCGAGTAGTGCATTGTTAAGGGTAAAGGAATCTCTGCCACGTTCGCCGCTGCCATCTGACACAACGATTAAGACCGCATCGCCGCTGGTTGCAACGGTCCCCGACAAACTAACGTTTGTCGTCGCAAAGGAGCCGTTTGAATCAGTTTGGGTGGTCTGAACAGGATTTGAACCGACCGTAACCGCCACGTCAAGTCCTGGACCGACGGGGCTCGTCCTATCGTCTCTGTATACAACACCTTCCACAACTAGGATATTGACCGACTTCGGCGGAAGCGTAATATTTGTATTCACATTTAGTGTGACGGTCGCTGACCCAGTTTCGCCGAGTTGTTTATTGCTCAGGGTAAGGCTGTTTCGACCGCGTTCCGCGCCATCGGCATCGGTCACAACCACTGTTGAAACCGTATCGCCGGTACTTGCAACGGTGCCCAGTAGCTTAACAGTTGTCGCTGAGTAAACTCCATCTTCCCCAAGGATAGCTGTCGTGGGCGGGTTGGACCCAACAGTAACGGTCACAGTGACATCAACATCCTCAAGCGGACTCCCATCATCTGAATAAATAACCCCTTCCACGGCCAAGACACTGACGGATCTGGGAGGAATCATGATATTTGTTGTAACGTCTCCGTCGTCAACGGCACCCGTACCATCTTCACCGAGATGATCATTGTTCAGGATAAGGTTTGTTTTACCCCGTTCCGTGTCGGTATCATCTGTTACAACGATTGAAACCGGATCGCCGGTGCGTGCCACGGTGGCCAAATTAACGAGCGTGACTGAGTACTTTCCATCTTCATCGGTGGTGGTCATCCTGGGCGGGTTTGTCCCAACCGTAACCGTCACTTTAACGTCGTCAGCGGGGATTTCGCCGTCCTCTTTGAACACTGTTCCATCTACGGTCAGAATGGTGACCTCTCTAGGCGGCACAGGTGTCAAATTCAATGTCAACTCCGCCGAAATGTCATCCGCCGTGACCATTACCGTGTCGGTCCCTTCGGCCTCAACCATCGGTGCGGTATAGGTCGCGGTATAGGCACCAAAAATCGCAGCCGATGCAAAGTTGGTTACGGTTCCGCTTGATGCGGTTCCGGTCAGGTTCACGCCACCGACACCGTTACCCCTGTTATCGCTAACCATAGCAGTTATGATGGAACTTGCTAGGCTGGAAACTGTGTCCGGAACTGCGGTGAGGGTAATTGCGGTGGGGGCACCGGCGTTGATTGTTATGGTCGCGCTGCCGGAAGCTTTCGCGTCGGTCGCCGTTGCGGTGAGTCTAACATTACCCGCGGCACCGCCGGAGGTGTAGGTCGCGCTGTACGTGCCGTCGCCGTTGTTTGTCGCTGGGCTGCTGACTGTTCCGACAGCGGGGGATAGGCTCAACGTGACGGTCTCATCTTTTACAGGCTCATCTCGTGCAACGGTGACCGTGACAGTACCTGTGCCCGGTGTGTCTGCTTTGAAGACTGTGGGGTCAACGGTCACTGTGACAGTTGTTGAGACAAAGGTGATATTAAACGTCGCCCGCCCAGCGGTGATATCTGCCGCCGTAACGGTATGTGTTTTTTCAACGACAGTGCCTTCAGCATCGGTAGCGACTACCGTAATTTCATCCCCCACCGCTATCACCACGTTAGCAAAAGAGATATAGGGGAGGAAGTAAGCACCATCGGAATCGGTAACAGCGTTTACCGGTATACTTCCAAAATCAGGGGCTGTCACCTTCACACCGGCGAGGGGCGTACCTTCAGCATCGCTGACGACACCTTCAATACCTATAATGCTGGCGTGGGCACCCCCAACCGCAATTAGCCCGTAGATAAGCGATATTACTAAAAAACAAACTAACTTCTTGCTACTCATATTTTCCTCCTGAGAGTTCCCATCAGTATGATTTAATTAGAGAAACCGAGTCTTTTCAAAACTCGGTTTCTGTCCACTTTGGGGTCCATGGGGGTAAATCCAGATTTTATCGGGACGTTCCCCTGTTTTTTGTTAAGGTGCCAATGTGTGTCAATAGATACATTAATATATGAAACCATTTGGAATGAAGAACAGTGCGTAATGTAGCGCGAACTATTAGTTTGCGACTTCGGATCACAATCTAACAGATTACTGTAACGCAAATTGTTAGTTTGCGGGGTTAAGATCACGATATAGCAGATCGTGGTACGAAGGGGTCAGATGCTCCCACGAAAGATAAGGCGATTATACCACAATTATTGTATAAATTCAATCTTTTTTTGGTGTCAACATCGGGTTATTTATAACAGAACTTTATATTACTGTAGCGCAAACTGTTAGTTTGCGGGGTTAAGATCACAATCTAACAGATTGTGGTACAAGAGGATACTTTCACGATATAGCAGATCGTGGTACAGGACTTTAGATTACTGTAACGCAAACTGTTAGTTTGCGGATTCGGATCACAATCTAACAGATCGTGGTACAAAAACTGTAACGCAAACTGTTAGTTTGCGGGGTTAAGATCACAATCTAACAGATTGTGGTACGGTGCTCCACCAGCACGATTCGGCAATTTGTCAGGGCCCTGTCAGGTCTAAAAAAAAAATTCAACCTCACATTGGAGGGTCATCATTAGCCGATGTCTCTCTGAACCCCGATGGGGCCTCGCTTTAGGGCGTTTGTCGATTTGTACTGCTCAACAGCAGGTGCGTCTAGATGGCTTTTTGACCTGCCAAATACGGGCTGTTTATGAACCGTTTTTCACTAAAATGGCACCGTAACCTCGCCAAATGTCAGGTATTTGGCAGGTCCCTGTCAGGTCAAAACTCTGAAGTGGGTCAGTTCTAGTTACTGTAACGCAAACTGTTGGTTTGCGGATTCAGATTACGATATAGCAGATTGTGGTACAAAGTTGGTAGGCGCTATTTCTAACTGCGCCTATGCGGTGCGGTCCGATAAATCGAGACCAGGGTTACAAACCGCACCTACTGGGGTCATAGTCCAGATTTTTCCAGATGCCCTGCCTACGGATTCGCCCCCCATATTTGGTAGGCGCTGTTTTCAACTGCGCCTATGCGGTGCGGTCCGATAAATCGAGACCAGGGTTACAAACCGCACCTACCAGGGTCCCGTCCAGCTCTAATAGATCGGGGGTAAGCGGTCTAAAGGGGAGGGGGCTTGTCAACAGGAAGGGATAGTGTGTCATTGGGGTAGGTTGGGCAAGATGTCCAGTCAATTGGGTTCTTGTATGGTTGGGCAATACAACCCTAGTAAAGTTGTAGGGAACGCAGATCTGCGTTCCCTACGAAAGTGGTAAGAAACCGTAACGCAAACTGTTAGTTTGCGGATTCGGATCACAATCTAACAGATCGTGGTACAAAAGGATACTTTCACAATCTAACAGATCGTGGTACAGCTTGGGGATCACAATCTAACAGATTGTGGTACAGCTCATAATCTAACAGATCGTGGTACAAAAAACTCGGTTTCTATTGGTGTTTACACAAAAAATAGCTGTTGGCTGCCTTAGTGTGTGAGACAACCAACAGCTATATCGGGTGAGTGTATAGCGTCGGTTACTTCAGAATGACCATTTTACGGGTCGCTGAGAAGTCACCTGCACTTAGGCTGTAGAAGTAGACACCACTTGCAACCTGTTCGCCGAAACGGTTCCGACCATCCCAATAGACAGCTTTGGATCTGGTGTCGTACTTCGCTGCGGTTTGATGTCCCACATCGATGGTACGTACCAGTTCGCCACTGAGTGCATAGATGCGCAACGTGACATCGGCATCTTCTGCGAGATGATACGGAATCCATGTTTCTGGGTTGAACGGGTTCGGATAGTTGCGAAGTAGCTCCGTCTCAGCGGGAATCTCATACGCGATGAGGTTTTCCAACTGGAGCGTGCTGTTCTTCACATCATCCACAGTAACGATATGACGGACCGGTTTGACACCGATGAGCGGATCCGGTGAGTCAGCGGAAATCTCTAAGACATCGCCAATCCGTGCCGCATTGCCAGCCTTCAGGTCAACAAAGGTCATGTTATAACCCTCTGCCATTTCGACGGAGGTAACCTTGCTGAGTGCGGCTTTCGTTGACAGGTTCTTCACCTTGACTCGGAAACCTTCCTTCGCCAATCCGGTGATTTCGTCAACGACAGCACCGCTGACATCTAGGGCAGCCGTTTGACCGTCAACATTGTATCCTGCGAGTGCGACTGGCGCAGCACCCGTAGCGGCGCTGCTCCAACCTGTACCGATAACAGCAGCATGCGCATCAGCGGTCGCTGTTACGAGGTATGCTGCACCACCCTTGACAGGACGATCATTTGCGCCACCAGCGGTGGTAACCGCTGCAAACGGGGGAGTTCCACCAGTCGAGACAGTGATGCTTACAACGACACCAGGGGCAAATAGCGTCATGATGTCGCTGACATTGGTCACTCTGGCATCGTTCACAGGCAGACCGATGAGGTTATTAGAACCCGATTTCAGGCTGATTGTCGATGCGCCATCGCCCCACGCTTGACCCTCAAAGGTGTGGGTTACTGCGGCGGACATCGTAAGGAGGATACCAAGGCCGGCGGTGATCGGCACATCATCGCTTCTAGAAATCCAATCACTCACTGCGTGATCGTAGACAATCGCGAGATTCACAGCGTCGCCAAGCGCGGCTTTGAGATCGCCAATAGTATCAAGCCCTTCGACAGCCAAAGGCACATGGAACAGACTCTGACCTCGTGGTATCATTGAGGTGTAGGACAGCTTGTTGTCCAACGTAACCATTGCTGTAGCCGTTGCGCTGTTACCAGCGGCATCCATCGCGGTCACAGTAATAGTTTTCGCGCCGTTCAGCGTTTCGTTGCTATCACTGATAGTGATGCTAGCACTATAGGCACCATTCACCATTGTCAGCGGGACAGTGGTTTGAGTGGTATCCAGTGCAGAGACATCCGCCGTAACGGAGGTAGCACCGGTAGCCATAGCGGTGATTGTCACCATACCGCCGTTTGCAACGGTCATCGGCGATGCCGATGCACTGATGGTCGGCGCACTGGTGTCAATGGTTATGGCACCTGCCAGCGTATCACTCGCGTCACCGATAGTGACCGTCACATCCATGTTCGTCCCATCGTGAGATTGTACGACGACCATAAAACTGCCTGAATAAGAGCCAGAATTAGCAGGGCTCTCTGTCATCGTCCCATCCGTGACAACCCCACCGACCGAGAAGGTCGCGGTCCTGCCCGCTGTACCGCTTGCGGTCACCGTGACCGTATCGCCCTCTTTAGCCGTTGCAGAGCTGACAGAAATACTGTTTTCGTCAACACGATCGACATCGGAGGTCGCCTCAATGGTGTCCTGACCACTAGCAAGCCCAGTAGCACTCGCTGTGATCGTCGCTGTGCCTACTGTTGTATCGCTATAGTGGACGGTCGCTTGCGTCATGCCGGCAGGGATTGTGACTCTGTTATTCGCTATCACCGTACCCGCGGCATCGGTAAACGAACCTGTCGAACTGGTAGAACTCAACGTGACCTCAAGAGCACTATCGACGATGGCGGCCATGTCCCTATCGTCTTGGATCTCGACGGTGACAGTGACTGGATCGGCACCTGAGTCAACTGACACCGTGCTCGGTGCGTCGACCATTAACTTCGATGCCGTACCGCCATAGACGATGAACAAGGGTGGATCATCGACAGCTGCGCCATCAAACTCCAACTGAAATTTGTAAGTGCCCGCCATTCGAGGCACTTGTGCACCGCCGTCTTGAGTGTCATACCAACCGTATTGGATTTTAATCACATCGCCCGGTCGCATATTTACTCCGGTCACGATAACGGATTGACCCTGGGGTTTCGCAAGATTGATCGTCGCATTGCCTTGGTCAACCAGGGTGTAGCCCTCTTTGTTGCTGTCCTCATCTTGCGGCGCAGACCATCCCATCGGGACAATAAATCGTAACTCTCCATCCTCAATGGCCTGTTTTGCCGTGTAGGTAAACTCCAGATGGGTCTCGTCGTCGCCAGTGAAAATCCGCCGTTCCATTACGCCGTTGTAAGTGACTTCGCCCGCTTTGTTCTTCATTACGGTGCCTTCGAAATCACCCGAGCCGCTTGCTGCGCCCTCGACCTTAATGGTGAGCATTTTCAGCGAGTCCGCATCTGTTATAGGGACGAAGTCGCCGTCGCTTTTGCCTTTGGATTCGACGATGAATGTCGCTTCGCCGATCTCGGCTTGGGCTTCAGCACCTCTGTTGTCGCTGCTGCCGGTGCCGCCGCCGTAGGTGAATGTGAGTGTGTTGTTTTTGCCGAACGTTTTGAGATACGCCTCGACCATCATACCCTCGCCGCCGACGATTTCAAACGCAGGGCTAGCAAGTACTGCGCCTGAGCCTGTGACCGTCACCGCGATATGGTTCCGTTTGAGCGTATTGGTTTGCAGCTTACCCCAACCGTCCGGGATGGTCAGACGGACAGCACCAGTGTTCATGGTTCCCGTCCCGGTGTAGACGACAGCGACCCTGTTGTTCGTGCTGCCTGCTCTCACCTGTGAGGGTGAAGTTGTCAGGATGACAGTGCCGGTGGCATCCTCAACATTGCCCACATCAACATGGATGGTACCTGCACTGTGCTGCCGGAACCCAGCCTCGCTCGATGTACGATACAACCCAGGAATAGCCAACCCGTCCGTATCACTAGCCGGAGTGCCTGTGGCACTCGCAGAGATGCGGACTGGGTACTTCATCGGATCGGGCGCGTCGCCGTATCGGACGGTGACCGAGTCGCCTTCCTTGAGTCTGCCTTTCGATCCGACAGTGACGATAACCTGACGCCCAGACACTGAGAGCTGTAGCTTCTCGCCCTTCTTGTCCCCGTCGTACGGCACCATCGTGGCATCAAGGACCTCCTTGTCGTCCTTGTCTTTGACCGGCTCACCGTTTACCCGCACGATGCTCACCGTTGCGCGGCTCGTTCTGTCAATGAGACTCGGCATCGTCCATCCGCCCGGAACGGAGAACCAGAGCCTACCGCCTGGCACGATATCCGTGTTCACCGTTGTGAACCGGAACCGTATCGACTGCACACTGGATGCAGGGTAAGCCGGACTCGACCTCACAATCCCGGCATCGTCCACGATTTCAAAGACAACATCCTCTGCAGACGTTCCGAAAACGGTCATCTGTTCGTTATCAGTACTAACAAGCGGCGTGCCGCCGAGCGTTACGCCCCACCGATCAACGCCGGTTTCCTCGCGGAGATTCACCCGATTGATCTGCGTGACGAACTTCTCACCTTTCCTCAAGACAATATTCTTCCAGGTGATCGTGTTGCCACTAACCACCAATCGATCTTCCGCCTTCACATCCTTGTGGAACTTGGATGCCGCGGCTTGCGGGACGTGCGTGTTCTCCGCCAGGTCGGTCGCTATGAAGGACGGTGCGGTAATCACCAAGTTCAAACCGCCCTCTGGGAGATCCGTCGTCGCGGTGAAGGTGAGGGTGATGTTCCTGGCGCGAGCCCCCTGTTTAAAGAGGTTCGGCTGAACCGCCATCGTCCCTGAACCTTTGACCGTTCGGATAAGCCCGCCATCGATGCTCCGTTTGCCATCAGACTTTTCAATAGCGAAATAGCTCACATCTGACAGATCGGCTTGGGATCCGCGGGTCTTCGTCTCGACACGGAACCCACCAGCCCCAGTCTCAGGGTCTGTGGCAGACACATTTTCGAGGTCAACGTTATCGAGGCGAACGGTAATTTTTCCGCCCGCGTTGAGTTGCGCCGTCCCAATGTTGATTGTCTCGCCGTCCGTATCAAACGTCTTGACCATCACGCCGCCGACCGTTGCGGTCGTCTTGACGTAATTCGCCTTAGCGGCATCATCTATTTGCAGACCGGTGAGCCCCTCCGGCACGAGAATCTGAATCTTACTGTCGTGCATCGGACCGTTGGCTGTGATCGTAATCACAAAGTCCACGTTTTCCTGGTTTTGGTACGCCTCTTTCGGCGTGATTTTGACCGCGACAGCATCGTGGTCCGCCATCGTGTTACCGACAAACGCCATCGGTCTCGGGCTTAGCTGCGTGAGGCTGCCGCCCGTCTGTTTCGACCGTGCAACGAACGCTTGGTTGCCGTGCGTCTTCGGAACGGTTATGTTGGTGAAGGTAAGCACCAATCTGTCGCTGGCACTCTCACCAAACAGGGCGGGTAACGCGGCGGTTACGGTTGTGATTTTATCGCCCGCCTTATTGACCTTCGGATTATCGTCCAACGAGGTCAGCACCTCCGCTGCGTTCCAGTCGGACGGCAGTCGAATCTCAAACTCGCCCGCGCCCATATCGCCATCGGGCGTATAGATTACCCGTAGCGAGTGTTCGTCGTCTTTGACCGTGCCGGCGGGGATGCTTTCATTCGTGTTAGCGTTAACCCCCTTTGCCAGCGGCTTGACCAGCCCGCTACCGAACTCGAATGTGACCTTACCGGAACCGTTAGCGGCGTGTTTCACCGTGATTTTGTCGTCCGTCTGCTTTATGACAGGGAACTGCGGCAGCTCGCCCACGCTCGCCGAGGGACCAGAGAACGTTTCAATCAGCACCGGGTTGGCATCCGATGTCAGATGCCGTTGTACCGTCACCTTGTTGTATTTGAGCACGATCGAACTGTTCCGCGTCACATCTTTGCCTAACGCCACGCGCACGATCGAGCCGCTACTGTTCACAGTGCCCGGTGTCTCGTCGCTCCCGTTGCCGTCAATTACGCTGACTTCAGTGCCTTCAAACCGAGAGGTGGATCCGCTCAGATAGATGTGCGGCATTTTCTCGTCCTTGGCATCAACGTTGGCATCTTTGCCGTTAAGCGGGTAAATCTTCGGTGAGGGCCAGCTTCTTGGCAGCCGAACCTCAATCGCGTCGCCCGCCTTCATCGCCTTGGTGGCTTTGTAGGTGAGCGTGAAGTCTTTCAGGCTGCCCGCGGTCACCTCGTTCGGCGACACAGCGAACTCGCCCTGCGCCTTCCGTTTTACGGTTACCGTCGGATGGGGGTGAGGACCTCCGTCTTTCGCAGCGACTTGGTTGTCCTTGTGCAACGTCTTCGCCGTTATATCTGGTATGCCGCTGTCGCGGTCTGCCGCAGTGCTATATTTCCTAGACTTGACCATGACCTGAAGCCTGTTCATCGTCCCCGGGCTCGCTATGTCCTCGTATCTTTCTGATCGGGGTGCATCCAACGGCGCTATCTTCAAGTTGCGGAAGGTGAGGGTGATGTGGTCTGTCGCCAGCATAGCGTCAACGTCAAGGGTGACCATTCCACCGCTCACCGTATGCATGCGGTCCACCGTGCCATCCTTCGCCAACTTCACGCGACCCGACCTCGACAGCTCCACATAGGTCGCGTCGGAATTGCCGGGCTGACGCTTATCGTAAATTGTGGGGTTAGCGGTGGCCCACTTGGTCGGCAGCTCGACCACAATCCTGCCGGGGCCCAACGTACTGGTGGCGGTATACTTGACCGCCAAGGAGACAACATCCTCTGCCTCCACCGATGCGGGCTTGACGCTCACATTGCCGAGCGATAGCGCGGTCACTGTTATGGTAGTCGTGGCATCATAATCGGTGCCTTCGGATCCAGTAATATTGTCCGTAACGCGGAGTTGAGTAAAATCTTCCTGCGTGCCGTCGGCCTTTTTGGAAAAGACTATCTGACCAAACGGCGGGACCATCACGTTGTGGAACTTGACAACGAGCCTCTCGTTACGGTTCATGTCGCCGGTGTCGACCGTAACGCTGTTCCCAGCGACAGATAACTTATTTTCTGCGGTTGGAGTCACTGTCACATAGGAGGTCGTGGCTCTGTCGGCGGCGGCGGTGGGCATACCGTTCATAAAGGAAGTTCCATGAGCGGTTCCCCAGCCTGACGGCAGGTCAATGGTAATCATATTGGCTTTGACTGCGGCTCTGGCTACATAGGTAATCGTTATATTCTGAGTATCCTCCGCCATAACCGTCCTCGGTGAGAGCGAAACGGAGCTTGTTGCCAAAGCGTTCACGGTGATGTATGCATCTTCATCGTAAACCATCCCGTCGGGGCTCAACTTGTCCTTTGCGGACAGCATTGCTTTTACAGGGGTCGTGCCAATTATCCCTTGAGCCATCACATTGTGATAGGTGACGACGACCCTGTCATTCACCATCATGTCGCCCTTCACATTAACCATAACCTCATTGCCAGAGACGATGACCTCAGCGGTATTTTTACGTCCTGAACCACTTGCGTTGTACGCCACTGTCACATACGAAGTTTTGGCTGCGTCAGCATCCGCTGGCTTTGAAGATACCATTGTCTTAGCAGCGACAGCCGGCGTGGCGGTTGCATCCCCGCCCAAATCGATCATGTCAATGGTTCCAGGGGCAAATGTGTGATCATACACCGGTCCCCATGCCTGTTCAGGGATAGATGTTTGATCATAGATATCTGGCAATTCAATGGTAATCATATTTGAACCAGCTATCATATCCATGACTCTGTAGGTAACCGCTACGGTCGGAAGTTCCATGTTCGCCTTTGCCGTGGATGGTGCGACCGAAACGGCACTCTTGGTCTGACGGTGCACCATAATCCTAGCGTTTTCTTTGTATGCTGTGCCCTGCGGGCTTATCTTGGAGTCCGCAACTACAAGCTGGGCGTAAGCAGAACCCTTCGCCAAGTCCTCCCCCTCCAACGGCGGGACCTTTACACCATAGAAGGTCGCTTCAATGGTGTTGCCACGGGGCATGTCTTTGATCGCAACCAGTACCTCTGCATTCATTCCTGGCTGGTAGATAACGAAATTACTGCCCTCAGACGCGCCGAGGTTGCCCCTGTTTGACTTCAACACGACATACGAAGTTGTGTTTGCACCGGTACTCGGTGGGTTACTCAACGCATTCTCGCCAAAGCTCATATCGGTAGAAGCAGCATCACTACCAGATGCACGATAAGCGGGTGTCCAACCCTCCGGCAGCCGAATGGTAATCATGTTATCCCCAAACACAGCAGTCTGGGCGGTATAGGCTACCCTCACACTCCGGAGGTTGGCTTCCGATTTCACCGTGCCCGGTACGGTCGTGACCATTACACGGCTTTTAGCTGGCGGGCCTACCATAATCTCTCCACTGGACTTGTAAGCCAAACTGTAGATCTGTGGTCCAGTCTCGCCCTCCGGCGGAGGGGCAGTATGCTGGAGACCTACCGTGGTGTCGTAAACGCCAAGTTGAGCTGTCACAGCTTTCCCCGCCGTCAATTGAGCCTCCGTCAAGCTTTGAACTCTCACGTTGTGGTAGGTAAGTGCAATCGTGTCACCTTTCGTCATTTTCGTTGCGTTAGTAGCATTGCCCGAAAACGTAAGTGTAACTTCATTGTCGGTGCCAATGGTAAGGGTAGCACCCAAAGCAGGTTTGGTGTCGGCAGTCGCATCCTTATAGGGATCTGTCACCACCGCATACGACCGCATCCTCTCTGCTGGATCATTCGCAGGAAGTGCAGAAAGATCAGGTGCTTCAGTCAGAACGTCTGCTCCAAAGCTATCAGCAGCGGTACCAGTTGTATCAGTAGACGGAGGATAAGCGGCTTTCCAACCCACTGGAAGCTGAATGGTAATTGCATTAGTGGCATCAGCATCAGCAAGTGCTATATCTTCAGTAACCGTATAGCTAACCTTGAGGGCACTGATCAACTCTTCCGCTATAACCGATTTATGTGCAGCCGTGATTGTGACTGTACTCGGCTTCGGACCTGTCACTGTAATTTCTTGCCTGCCTGTTTTCGTAATAACAATAGTGTCACCGTCGGGATCGGTATTTGAGTCCGTAACACTAACTTCATCTTTCATCACTACTGGTTGACCCATCCCCAACCTATCCTGCTGCGCCTTCGTAAGTTTCGCCGTCTCGGTATTATCTTCACCGGTTATTGTCCCTCCCAACTGATTGCTGCTAAACGTACGAACACGCACGTTGTAATAGACAACAGTGATACTGTCCCCTCGTTTCATAGCAGCAGCAGTAACTGTAATTTTACCCGTGGAGGAATCTACGACCGGTGGAGTAGTAGTCACATCAAGGCCAAAGTTGGTTCTCACAACCGCATACGACTTAGTAGCAGCATCTTCATCTGGCACCCCAGCAGCAATCTCAAATGCCGGTGTATCCGCAGGCAGAGAGGCTCCCCAACCTGTCGGTAGAGTAATTACGACAGCATTAGCATCTATATCTGGTGCGTTATCGCTAGTCTCCACCGCCTCATCGCCGATACTTGTGATTATATACGTAACAGTCACCGTATCAAGTGTACCTCCCGATTTAGCTGCTGCCGAGGTGTTGACGGTAACACGCGCTGTTACTCCGGTCCGCGTTTCCTGAGCCTGAGCGGTGTCAGCAAACAACCCGACCACCAACATCAAGCTCATAACAAAAAATAGCCCTAACTTCCAAGTTTTCATACCTTGAGTAGACATTATATGTCTTTCTCCTTTCTTTTTGTTAGTTAAAGAATTAGCTTTCTTTTTAACTTGACGCTCGTCACATTTCGATGCGTCTGTTGGTTCAAACATAAGTGTAAAATCCTTTCATAATAAAATTAAAATGCCAATCTACGAATTGACTTCCTATGGAAACCGGGGGAGTATGTGTGGGCGGGCTCGGTTTGCCCTGATTTTTCCCACAATTTTCCCTTTCCAAATTAAGAGACGCCCTATAATACAACAAGTTGTAATATCTGTCAACCCTTTTTTGTGAAAAAATTCACAGGAATCGCCGGTTTTTGGGGGTTGCCCGGAAAAATGGGGATCTCTGGCTAGATTTGGGGCGATTATGCTGTGGATAATACGATGGGGGGTGTGGGGGGGTTTCAGGTTTTTTTTAATAAAGTGGGAGGTGAGGGGGTGAGGGAGCGGGGGAGCGAGGAAGCGGGGGAGCGAGGGGGTGGGGAGGCGAGGGGGTGAGGGGGTGAGGAGGCGAGGGGGTGAGGGAGCGAGGGGGTGAGGGGGCGAGGATTTTAGCCACTGCGGGGTGGTATGTTTATAAGAAGCCGTGATACGTGATGCGTAATGCGTGAAAGACACCCACCATCATCCGTGGGAGGGGCATCTTGCCCCGATTCTTCACAATGCACACGCGGGAAGCAGATAATTGGCTGAATCAGGATTTTCAGGATTAGGAAACGAGAAAGGGAGCAAGGGAGAAAGTCCCCCTGATAAGGGGGATTTAGGGGGTTCGTTTGCCAATCTACACCCCGTGGGAGGGGCATCCCTGCCCCGACCTCCGAGCGGGGTGGGGGAGCGAGGGAGGCGGGTAGAGTTCATTGGGGCATGTACCACGATCTGTTAGATTGTGATTTGTATGTACCACGATCTGTTAGATTGTGATCTGTGGAGGGGTCTCATTGCTGCATCGCTTCAAGCTCTTTGCGGAGTTGGTCAATTTGGGATTGCATCTCCTTCCGGCCTCTGTCTCGGTAAGCGATAATAATTTGAGGGATGGCAATGGTTGCGGCTACCAGTCCAAAGAGCCCCATCATTAAACGCCACATATTGTCCATTCTCTTATCCAATCCAGCAATTCGGGTATTTGTCCCATCAATTCTGGCGTTCAGACTTTTCTCCACACCATCAATTCTGGCAGTCAGTTTCTGATCCACAGCATCAATTTTGAGGTCGATATATTCTTTCAGTCGTTTTTCGGACGCGGTAATTTCCTCTTTCATGATGGTGCGTACATCTTCCTTCGTCAGCTCGCCAAACGCAGGGATAGTTAAGAAAAGGAGTAAGCATAGGATTGTTACGGTTTTCATAGTCGACCGGCTCCTTTGAGGGGAATGGTCTGATATGGTATCACGGTTGGGTGGGGTTGGCAAGGCTTTTTTGCGGGAAACGAGGAAGCGAGGGAGCGGGGGAGCGGGGGGGGCGAGGAGGCGAGGGGGCGGGGAGGGTTCATTGGGGCATGTACCATGATCTGTTAGATTGTGATCTGTAGAGGGGTCTCATTGGTTCATTGCTTCGATCTGTTCCCGGAGTCGGTCAATTTGGAGTTGCATCTCCTTTTGACTTCTTTCCATCTCCTTCCGGCCTCTGTCTCGGTAAGCGATAATGATTTGAGGGACCGCAATCGTCGCGGCTACCAGTCCAAAGAGCCCCATCATTAAACGCCACATATTGTCCATTCGCTTATCCAACCCAGCAATTCGGGTATTTGTCCCATCAATTCGGGTATTTGTCCCATCAATTCGGGCATTCAAGCTTTTCTCTACACCATCAATTCTGGCATTCAGATTTTTCTCTACACCATCAATTCTGGCATTTACCGTCTCAATTTTGAGATCGATATACTCCTTCATCCGTTTTTCGGACGCGGCAATTTCTTCTTTGACGATAGGGGGGACCTCTTCTTTGATGATGGCGCGCATATCTTCCTTCGTCAGTTGGCCAAACGCAGGGGCGGTTAGGAAGAGGAGTAAGGAGAAGGTTGCTACGGTTTTCATGCTTAATTGCCTCGTTTGAGAGTAATGGTCTGATATAGTATCACGGTTCGGTCGGTTTGGCAAGATATTTTTGCGGGAAACGAGGGGGCGGGGGAGCGAGGAGGCGGGGCGACAGGTGGGACGGGAAAGCGGACAGAGTTCATTGGTTCATTGCTTCGATCTGTTCGCGGAGTCGGTCAATTTGGAGTTGCATCTCCTTTTGACTTCTTTCCATCTCCTTCCGGCCTCTGTCTCGGTAAGCGATAATGATTTGAGGGACCGCAATCGTCGCGGCTACCAGTCCAAAGAGCCCCATCATTAAACGCCACATATTGTCCATTCGCTTATCCAACCCAGCAATTCTGGCATTCAGACTTTTCTCCACACCATCAATTCTGGCAGTCAGTTTCTGATCTACGGCATCAATTCTGGCATTCAGATTTTTCTCTACACCATCAATTCGGGCATTCAGACTTTTCTCTACACCATCAATTTTGAGGTCGATATATTCCTTCATGCGCTTTTCCAACGCGGCGTTCTCTTCTTTCATGATGGTGCGTAGGTCTTCCTTCGTCAGTTGGCCAAACGCAGGGGATGCCAAGAGCAGAAGGAGCGATAGGGTGGTTACGGTTTTCATGGTTGATTGCCTCCTTTGAGGGGAATGGTCTGATATGGTATCACGCTTGGGTGGGGTTGGCAAGATATTTTTGCTGAAATGAGGGAGCGAGGAGGCGGGGGAGCGAGGGAGCGAGGGGGCGGGGAGGCGGGGGAGCGAGGGGGCGAGGAAGCGAGGAGGCGAGGGGGTGAGGGAGCGGGAAAACCGGAGGATTTTAGCCCCAGCGGGGCGGTATGTTTATAGCAGGGCGGCATACCCTACCAACCCAAGCCCCAGTTGCTTTGAATCCCGCCTGCCTGCTCTCGGCTTGTCGGAGTCCCGATTTATCGGGGATTCATCGGGGCGGGGCGACGTGGGGGGCGTGATGCGTGAGAAAAACAGAAAACGGGGAATCTTCGTAGGGTGGGTTGAGCAACAGCGAAAACCAACATTTCAGTGAACTAATGAACCACATAGCCACGCCGGTGGCATCTGTTACGGGTTTACAATTCGCTGTTCCTTCAGCAGTTCGATTTCCTTTGTGAGCATTTCAACTTGTCTTTCAAGCGAGCGATCCCTTCCGCTCCGCCACGCCATGACGGATGTGGGGGCACCTATCGCAACCACAATCAGCGGCATGAGGATATAAATCACCCAGTTGTACGCTGAAAAACGTTTGTCGACACCCTCTATTCTGGCGTCGATATAATCTTTTATCCGTTTCTCGGAGCCGGCAATCTCCGCTTTCAGTTCCTGTCTGAGTCCGGTGATTTCTGCTTTCAGTTCCTGCCTGACTGCGGCGATTTCCGTTGTCAGTTCTTGCCTGACTGCGGCGATTTCCTGTCTGACTCCGGTGATTTCGGTTTTGACTTCCTCTTTAACAATCAAGCGAATCTTGTCAAGATCCGCATCTGTCAGTTCACCGAAGGCTGGCAACGCGATCGCAGAAAAGAGTATTGAAAGGACGAGAACAGGTTTCATTGGGGGTCTCCTTTTAGAGATGGTCTGATATGGTATCACGGTTGGGTGGGGTTGGCAAGATATTTTTGCTGAAATGAGGGGGCGGGGGGGTGAGGGAGCGAGGGGGTGAGGGGAGGCGGGTAGAGTTCATTGGGGCATGTACCACGATCTGTTAGATTGTGATTTGTATGTACCACGATCTGTTAGATTGTGATCTGTGGAGGGGTCTCATTGCTGCATCGCTTCAAGCTCTTTGCGGAGTTGGTCAATTTGGGATTGCATCTCCTTCCGGCCTCTGTCTCGGTAAGCGATAATAATTTGAGGGATGGCAATGGTTGCGGCTACCAGTCCAAAGAGCCCCATCATTAAACGCCACATATTGTCCATTCTCTTATCCAATCCAGCAATTCGGGTATTTGTCCCATCAATTCTGGCGTTCAGACTTTTCTCCACACCATCAATTCTGGCAGTCAGTTTCTGATCCACAGCATCAATTTTGAGGTCGATATATTCTTTCAGTCGTTTTTCGGACGCGGTGATTTCCTCTTTCATGATGGTGCGTACATCTTCCTTCGTCAGTTGGCCAAACGCAGGGGCGGTTAGGAAAAGGAGTAAGCATAGGATTGTTACGGTTTTCATAGTCGACCGGCTCCTTTGAGGGGAATGGTCTGATATGGTATCACGGTTGGGTGGGGTTGGCAAGGCTTTTTTGCGGGAAACGAGGAAGCGAGGGAGCGGGGGAGCGGGGGGGGCGAGGAGGCGAGGGGGCGAGGGGGCGGGGGGGCGAGGGGGCGAGGGGGTGAGGAGGCGGGGGGGCGAGGGGGCGAGGGGGTGAGGAGGCGAGGAGGCGAGGGGGCGGGTAGAGTTCATTGGGGCATGTACCACGATCTGTTAGATTGTGATCTGTGGAGGGGTCTCATTGCTGCATCGCTTCAAGCTCTTTGCGGAGTTGGTCAATTTAGGATTGCATCTCCTTCTGCCCTCTGTAAGCAACGATGATTTGAGGTACGGCAATCGCAGCGGTTACCAACCCAATCAGCCCAATCATCATGAACCACACCCAATCCAATTTTTTATCCACAGCATCAATTCGGGTACTTAGCTTGTTATCTAGCGCATCAATCTTGAGATCGATATATTCCCTTAGACGCTTTTCGGACGCGGTAATTTCCTCTTTCATGATGGTGCGTACATCTTCCTTCGTCAGCTCGCCAAACGCAGGGATAGTTAAGAAAAGGAGTAAGCATAGGATTGTTACGGTTTTCATAGTCGACCGGCTCCTTTGAGGGGAATGGTCTGATATGGTATCACGCTTGGGTGGGGTTGGCAAGGCTTTTTTGCGGGAAACGAGGAGGCGGGGAGGCGAGGGGGTGAGGGGGCGAGGGGGCGAGGGGGTGAGGGAGCGGGGGAGCGGGGAGGCGAGGGGGTGGGGGAGCGGGGAGGCGAGGGAGCGAGGGAGCGGGGAGGCGAGGGGGCGAGGGAGCGAGGAGGCGAGGGGGTGAGGGAGCGGGGGAGCGGGGAGGCGAGGGGGTGGGGGAGCGGGGAGGCGAGGGAGCGAGGGAGCGGGGAGGCGAGGGGGCGAGGGAGCGAGGAGGCGAGGAAGCGAGGAGGCGGGGAGGGTTCATTGGGGCATGTACCACGATCTGTTAGATTGTGATCTGTAGAGGGGTCTCATTGGTTCATTGCTTCGATCTGTTCCCGGAGTCGGTCAATTTGGAGTTGCATCTCCTTTTGACTTCTTTCCATCTCCTTCCGGCCTCTGTCTCGGTAAGCGATAATGATTTGAGGGACCGCAATCGTCGCGGCTACCAGTCCAAAGAGCCCCATCATTAAACGCCACATATTGTCCATTCGCTTATCCAACCCAGCAATTCGGGTATTTGTCCCATCAATTCGGGTATTTGTCCCATCAATTCGGGCATTCAAGCTTTTCTCTACACCATCAATTCTGGCATTCAGATTTTTCTCTACACCATCAATTCTGGCATTTACCGTCTCAATTTTGAGATCGATATACTCCTTCATCCGTTTTTCGGACGCGGCAATTTCTTCTTTGACGATAGGGGGGACCTCTTCTTTGATGATGGCGCGCATATCTTCCTTCGTCAGTTGGCCAAACGCAGGGGCGGTTAGGAAGAGGAGTAAGGAGAAGGTTGCTACGGTTTTCATGCTTAATTGCCTCGTTTGAGAGTAATGGTCTGATATAGTATCACGGTTCGGTCGGTTTGGCAAGATATTTTTGCGGGAAACGAGGGGGCGGGGGAGCGAGGAGGCGGGGCGACAGGTGGGACGGGAAAGCGGACAGAGTTCATTGGTTCATTGCTTCGATCTGTTCGCGGAGTCGGTCAATTTGGAGTTGCATCTCCTTTTGACTTCTTTCCATCTCCTTCCGGCCTCTGTCTCGGTAAGCGATAATGATTTGAGGGACCGCAATCGTCGCGGCTACCAGTCCAAAGAGCCCCATCATTAAACGCCACATATTGTCCATTCGCTTATCCAACCCAGCAATTCTGGCATTCAGACTTTTCTCCACACCATCAATTCGGGCATTGGTTGCATCAATTTTGGCATTCAGACTTTTCTCCACACCATCAATTTTGAGATCGATGTACTCCCGCGTACGTTTTTCGGACGCGGTGATTTCTTCTTTGATGATAACGCGTAGATCTTCCTTCAGCGTTTGGAGATCTTCCTTCGTCAGTTGGCCAAACGCGGGGGAGGCCAAGAGCAGAAGTAGCGATAGGGTGGTTACGGTTTTCATGGTTGACCGCCTCCTTTGGGAGAATGGTCTAATATGTTATCACGGTTGGGTTGATTTATCAACGGTTTTTTGATATAATGATCCGAAGAAAGGTGATGCGTGAAACGTGATAAACCCATCACCGAGACGCAGAGGGAGTGAGGGGGTGAGGAGGCGAGGGAGCGAGGGGGTGAGGAGGCGAGGGAGCGAGGGGGTGAGGAGGCGAGGGAGCGAGGGGGTGAGGAGGCGAGGGGGTGAGGAGGCGAGGGAGCGAGGGGGCGAGGAGGCGAGGGAGCGAGGGGGTGAGGAGGCGAGGGAGCGGGGGAGCGGGAAAACGGAGGATTTTAGCCCCAGAGGGGCGATATGTGAAAGACTAACCAAAGGACACACATCATGGTGGAAGACGCAAATTGACATTGATTTCACAAAATCTAGGGGAGAAAAAGATGGAAGGAAGATACAATATCTTAAATATATCACGCATCACGCATTACGCATCACGTTTCACGTTTCACGTTTCACGTTTCACGCTGCTGATGACGCTTCTCGGATGCGCCGTCGGGTGCGGTGGGAAGGACGAACCGCTCCGGCAGAGCGAGACGTTGATCCGTTCGGGGATGCACCCGGAGGCGATTAACCTGTTGGAGAAGATTATCGCGGTGGACGATCGGAACCCGAAGGCGCGGTTTCTGTTAGGTCAGGCGTATGAGGGGTTGGGGAGTTATGACCAAGCGATCCACAATTACAAAACAGCGATCAACCTGTACGCCGCTCAACCTGAAGACAAAGCGACGGTGCGGCTTGCGTTGGCGAAGGTGTATCTGAAACAGGGGCTGCGGGATTCGGGCTACCGTGAGCTGCGGGCGGTTGTCCGATCCACATCAGATAATGCGGTTCTACAGCAGGTAGCGGGACTTATTACCGATGCGTATCGGGTGGAGCCGTTGACGAGTGGCAAGAAGGATAACTATTCGCCGCGATTCTCAGCGGACGGTTTGCAGCTGGTGTTCGCGTCGTATCGGTTGGATAACGGTGAGATTTTCATCATGGATATAGCGGATAGGCGTGTGCGGAAGCGGGTGACGTTCACCACCGACTACGATGAGGGGGAGCCCGCGTTCTTGAGTAACCCGAACTACGTTATCTATAGCCGTGAACCGCAGACTTCGCGGCAGGTGAAGATTTTGCTGCAGAGCAGCGGATCCACGCCGATCTATGCGGGGTTCTATGCCACACATATTAATAGTAAGACGACACAGGAGATAATGCCTGTCGGGTTCGGTGTCCGCTCGTTGGGGATCTCGCCGGATCGGCAGCGTGTCGCTTACGAATCGAATAGCGCGGGTAATCTGGAGTTGTATATCCTCGATCTCCGCGACGTGGATCTGGGTGCGATTGATCCGGCGACGATTCCGTCCCAGCAGATTACGCATAACGAAGTGGACGACGGTAGCCCGATGTTCTTTCCCGATGGGGAACGGATTGCGTTTGTCTCGGCACGGACGGATGACTTAGTGGAGGGGCAGGCGGAACGGCATCAGATCTATAGCATTCAGGTTGACGGCAGCGATGAGCGGCATCTGAACCCGAACCCGCACGACTGCTATAGCCCGGTGATCTCGTCGGACGGGGAGACCATCGCCTTCGTCTCGGCGCGGGACGGGGATATTGAGATTTATCTGATGGACGCGGACGGGTCGAATGCACGGCGGTTGACGAACGGGATTGGTGCGTCGATGCAGCCGGCGTTTTCGCCGGATTCGAGGTTGTTGGCGTTTATTTCGGATCGCAGCGATACGTTCCAGATTTATCTGATGCACCTCGACCGACCGTTGACAAAGCGGGATCTGCTCCTGCACCTTGAGTAGGTGAAAACGAGGAAGGGAGGGGCGGGGGAGTGAGGGGGCGGGGAGGCGGGGGAGCGAGGAGGCGAGGGGGCGAGGGGGCGAGGAGGCGAGGAGGTGGGGGAGCGAGGAAGCGAGGGAGTGAGGGGGCATACTCTGTATGCGGTAACCCTTGTGTGGGAAAATTAGAAAACTGGACCGACTGTAGGTTGGGTAGAGCGACAGCGAAACCCAACATTTCACTGAACCAACGCAGCCCCAGCGGGGCGATATGTTTATAGAATACAAGATAAACAAATCCCCTAAAGCCCCAGAGGAATGTCACTATAATCCGAAATATGTCTTTGATGCGGCTGACCCAACTGAAGCACGATATACATATAGGACCTACGGTGTCCCCGTGCGTGTAGGGAACGCAGATCTGCGTTCCCTACGGAAGTGCATAAGTCATATTTCCTTTATGGTTGATTATTGGCTAAGTGCTTGTCAATCAATTCAAGTACAGCGGGCACCAATTCTGTGGGGATTTTCATCAGTGTGCTAGATTCATGCTGCAACGCGGCTTCAGCTTCAGCGACAGCCTCTTCCTCCGTTTGTTGATCGTAGTACGCGATGACACTCCGTACGCGCTCTTCATCCCAACCGGGAGGAAATTCGTTCTGTTTCATCGTATACCTCTCCTTTGTTGTCGTCGGCGGTACGCCCTTAACGGTTTTCCTGTCAATTCGTAAGCTGTAATCACAAAAACGCTATTGGGTTGCGGGTCCCGAACGTAGATGACTTGCAAGTAGCGTCCGCTTTGTGTTTGCCCGAGGGCATTTCGCGATTTCCTACGTCCCGCCCAGTCTTCACCAGGATTCAGTAAAACGTCTTCAACCTCATCTTCGTCAACGCCATGTTCATAAATATGGGGCAATCCGGTTTCTGGATTTCGGTAAAAACGAATGTTCATTTGCTCCTGCCTAACGCCACAGCGACAATAGCACAGACTATGCCGCTGCAAAGACAAGCCTGAAGCAGGACTTAAAGGGCTCTCCATCATGGTCCCACTTCACTTGTAGGTAGGTGAATTAGGAAAATTATAGCATACATCAAATTGAAATCACAAATTGTTTTTGATGTGCTTCCCCGCTTATGAAATAGGTTCTAAATACCCCCGCTAACCAAAGGAAAACCTTTGACTTTTTACACGATTGCACATATCCTAGTTTATTGAGAAAAAAAGATGGGGGATGGGAAGATTTGAATGGCAGAATAACACGATAACCAAACAACCCAAGCCCCAGTCCAAACCCTGCACTCCAGAGGTTGGGTGTATCGCTATTCTATAGACATGCCGCCCCGCTGGGGCGGAAGACGATCACAAGGCACCTTCTACAATTATTTTTAGAGAGGCAATCTATAGATGGGAAATATGCGATTTTTTGCGACGGCAGCGAAGGGGGCGGAGCCGCTCGTTACGAGGGAATTGGCGGCGATAGGTGCCCAGAACATCCGATCCACCGTCGGCGGTGTGCATTTCGGGGGCGGATTGGAAATGCTCTACCGGGCGAACCTCTGGCTCCGCACCGCAAATCGGGTGCTGATGCCGATAGCGGAGTTCCCTTGCCCGACGCCGGAAGCCCTCTACGAGAATGCACGCACCGTCCGGTGGCGCGATTGGATGACGGTTGACACCACATTCGCCGTCGATTGTAACTGCCGCGATTCGCAGATTACGCATTCCCACTACGCCGCGCTGAAGATCAAGGATGCGATTGTGGATGGGTTTCGGGATAGCGTCGGTCGCCGCCCAAACGTGGATCGGCGGCGTCCCTCGCTCCAGATTAACGCGCATATCGCGAAAGATCGCTGTGTCCTCAGCCTTGATGCGTCGGGTGATCGCTTGCATCTGCGCGGGTATCGTCGTCAGGCGACGGACGCGCCGTTGCGGGAGACATTAGCCGCGGCGATTGTGGGGTTGGTGGCGTGGGATAATGAGGGGATGTTCATCGATCCGATGTGCGGCTCTGGCACGATCGTCATCGAAGCCGCGCTCAAGGCGATGAATTACGCGCCCGGACTCCTGCGGTGTGGGGACGGATCTTCGGGGCGGGTGGGGTTCGGTTTTCAGCGGTGGCGGAACTTTGATCGGCAGCTGTGGGCGCGTTTGACCGATGAGGCACGAGAGGGGATTCGTGAGAAGATTCCGGGCAGGCTGCTCGGATACGATATATCGAGACCGGCGATCCGGGTTGCGTCGGAGAATGCGAAGTTAGCGGGGGTGGAAAGGCATCTCCGTTTCATGAGGGGCGACGCGCTGAAGCTGAGTCCGCGCGGGAATCGGGGGGTTATCGTTTGCAATCTGCCTTACGGTGAACGGACGGGTGAGGTGGAGGCGTTGAAATCGTTGTATAGGGGGTTCGGTGATGTGCTGAAACAGCGGTGTGCGGGGTATACGGCGTATCTGTTCACGGGCAATCTGAAGTTGGCGAAGTCGATCGGGCTACGGACAGCGAAACGGTTTACATTGTATAATGGACCGATTGAGTGCCGGTTGTTGAAGTATGAGCTGTTTTGAAATGTGATACCGCAGAGGCGCGGAGGAAGCGAGGGAGCGAGGGAGCGAGGGAGCGAGGGAGCGAGGTGGCGAGGTGGCGGGGAGGCGAGGGAGCGGGGAGGCGAGGAGGCGAGGGAGCGGGGAGGCGAGGAAGCGGGGAGGCGAGGGAGCGGGGAGGCGAGGAAGCGGGGAGGCGAGGTGGCGAGGAAGCGAGGTGGCGGGGAGGCGAGGGAGCGGGGAGGGGAGAGTTCATTGGGGTGGTTAGCACCAGAGGGGCGATATGTTTATAGAAAACGAATAAACCAAATATCCTAAAGCTCCAGAGGGGCGATATGTCTATAGATGAGCAATGGGGGCCAAACCCTGCACTCCAGAGGGGTGCCATGTGCGTAGGACCTACAGGCTCGATGAACTAATGTATTAATGAACCAATGGACCAACATAGCCCCAGCTGCTTTGGAGCTGTCGCTCACCGAGGCGGAGTTTTGGGAGCGTTCCCGTGATGGAAAGACAGATGCTCGATGTAATTCTGGTTGAGACGATCTAGTTGATCTGCTAGCCTCGACATTTCTTTGCGAATCAGTTCTCTATCTTTGGCCGCTCGCTCTGCTTCCGTTTTTATGTCGTCTTCTATATTATTTTGAATCGACTGGATTTCTTTGCGAATCAGTTCTCTGTCTTTGGCAGCGGACTCTAATCCTTTCTTAAGGTCACTACGAATCAGTGCTATTTCTCTAGATAACTGCTTGACATCTGAATTTAAGGCGAACCAACTGGCAAGAATACCAAAAAGGACAACGGTGACAGTAACAATACCTGAAACAGACCACTGCTTAGAAATTTGCACGGCTAATGGTCTCCTTAATCAGGTGCTCAAGTGTTTTGCAGCAGGATGTCAATTTTAGAAAATCGACATAGAAAACTTTGTGATAATCTGTTAATCGAAATGACTGCGAAGATTTGAACTTGCATTATTATATAATGTTTAGTGATACAAGTCAACTGCTAAAAGATATTCACTTGCCCCCAGTTTTTTTTGAGGGGTTATTGTCATTGGTTTTGCGAGCGATAGGAGTGAGAAAGTCAGGTCAGATATGATAAAATACCTCCCTACCGAAAACACTCACTGTTTAGGGCAAGGAGGTATTATGAAAGGAAAACACTCTCAAAAACGGGTGAATCCCACCCCCATGATAACCACTATCACTGAGATTTTCAAGCCTGTTTTGAAAAAACCGGCGTTAAAAAACCTGATGCTCACCATCATAGCTATAGCCTTGGCGCAGTCCTTTGGCATCAACGAAATCGCTTCACGGTTGCCGGTGTCAGTCAAGCATCAAAAGACGAAACAGAAACGACTGCTTCGATTCTTGGCACGTACATTTCCCATAGGTGCGGTGATGCGGTGTTGGTTAGTCTTCGTGGTGAGGCGTGTCTGTCACCCCGGCACTGTGCGTCCGTTAATTTTAATTGATGAAACCCAGGTGCTTGGTACTTTCAAAGCGATTGTCGCTGCGGTGCCGTTTCGACAGCGTGCGATACCTATCTATTGGCACATCTATACCGATGCTGAGATTCAGGATATGAAATATAAAAGCCATAATGAGATTATCCAACGATTTTGCCGCACGGTCTATCGTCAGGCACGAAAAGCACTGCCCCCAGCGTGCGAACCGGTGTTGATATTCGACCGGGGGTTCGCCCGTGCGAGATATGTGATAAAATTTCTCAAAGCAAAAGGCATACCGTTTGTGATGCGCGTCTGTCGCAACGTTCGCATTACCGTTTGGGGTCAGGTCAAAACGATGGAACAGATGCAGAAAACTGGGTTCTATCCACAGATTCTCTATTACCCAACCGAGCCAATTCGACTGAACCTATATGTGGTCAGAGATGCACGGTTTGCTGAACCGATGTATCTGATTTCAAGCCATCTGACGGGCAGTCAAATCCACCGGTGTTATAAACGAAGAATGCAGATTGAACACGGTTTTAGAGACATCAAGACCGGCTTTGGATTTGGCAAGCTGATTCTCAAAAAACCGACAAAAGCACGAATCAATCTGTTATGGCTGTTGGCTTGTCTGAGTTATGGACTGCTGTTTATCATCTACCAAAAATCCGGTGACCGATGGACCAAAGCATTCAACACAAACAAAAAAATCTATTCGTTGATTAACGTGATTAAGCGCGTGATTGCTCAAGCTTGGCTGGGGTGGACTCTCAATCCCTTTTTCACACTGCCACTTTGTCAGACAGATGCCTTGCAAGGCGCATAATCACAAACATTCTCACAAACATTACCTCTCAAACACACTCAACTCTTAAATCAGAAAAAACTGGGGGTAAATGAACTAAAAGATAAGGGATATTCCCAAGGAGAATCCCTATAAGAACATCATTTCATCTTGTGTTTTGTGTGGATCTGCGCTACACTTAATTGATCTTTTGGATTTATCAATTCAGAAAAGGAGTTGCCATAAACGATGACCGACCATAAACCGCCCCTCCACCGTTTTACCGTTCTCGATTTAACCCGCGTCCGTGCGGGTCCGACTTGCGTCCGTCAGCTTGCCGATTGGGGTGCGAATGTCATAAAAATTGAACTGCCGCCAGCCCCCGGTAAGGAGGGTGATGCCCTCGGTTCACGCCATAACTCGGACTTTCAGAACCTCCAGCGAAACAAGCGGAGCATGACGCTGAACCTCAAGTCGGAGATTGGTCACGCTGCGTTCATGCGGATGGTAAAACAGGCGGATGTGGTGGTAGAGAACTATCGCCCCAGCGTCAAGGATCGCCTGAAGATTAACTACGAGGCGTGCCGAATCGAGAATCCCCGTATCGTCTACGCCAGTATCTCCGGGTTCGGGCAGGACGGTCCCTACGGGGGTCGTCCCGGCTTCGATCAGATCGCACAGGGGATGGGCGGTTTGATGTGGATTACTGGATTTCCGGGGCAGGGGCCCTTGCGGGTTGGGGTGCCGATCGCAGACCTCGCTTCCGGTATGTATACCGCCATCGGGGTATTGATCGCGTTGCTGCAGCGCGAGGAGACGGGGGAAGGGCAGTGGGTGCACTCATCGCTGCTCGAAGCACAGATTGCGATGCTCGATTTCCAAGCGGCGCGTTGGAGCATCGACAACGACGTGCCGGGTCAAGCGGGCAACGATCACCCGACCAGCATTCCGACCGGCGTGTTTCAGACGACCGACGGCTACATTAATATAGCGGCGAGCGGTGGGACGATGTGGGAGCGGCTCTGCGACCTCCTAGGGGCGGACGAGCTTCGGAACAATCCCGACTATGCGGACGATGGGGCGCGGTCACGGAATCGGGCTGCGTTGAACGCAGAATTGCAAGAATATTTCTCAATCCGAAGCAGCAACGAATGGATCGAGGCACTCAATGACGCAGGTGTGCCGTGCGGACCTATCTACAAGATGGATGAGATGTGGTCAGACCCGCATATAGAGCATCTCGAAATGTCGCGCCCCGTGGATCATCCCGTGCTCGGTAGGATGGACGTGCTGCGCCACGCGACAAATATGAGCGGCACGCCAAAGATGCCGTATCGCCCGGCACCCGAATTGGGCGAACACACAGATGAAATCTTGGGGGAATTTGGGTTTTCGGATGATGAAATCGAAACAATGCGAAAGGAGAATGTCGTATGAACTTTGCGGCAAGCAGCACCACAGATCTGATTATCGCCGACAAGCGGAACGGTGTTGGCTATCTCGGTTTCAACCGTTCCGAAAAACATAACGCCATCTCTTACGAGATGTGGCAGGGGATCGCGAAGGTCATGGTGGATTTCGAGGAGGATGATGCGATTCGCGCTGTGGTCGTTTCAGGCGAGGGTGGCAGGGCGTTTTCTGCCGGTGCGGATATATCGCAATTTGAGAAGCAGCGGGCATCGACGGACGCGATTCAGGAGTACAATGTCGCATCGGGACTCGCCCACGAAAAGCTGACGAATATCTCTAAGCCGACTATCGCGAAGATTGCGGGATATTGTATCGGCGGGGGATTGGGAATCGCGCTCTGTTGTGACCTGCGTCTCGCCACAGACGATTCAAAATTTGGTATCCCTGCAGCGAAGTTAGGGCTTGGCTACGGCTACGGTGGGTTGAAGCCGTTGGTCGCCCTTGTCGGTCCCATCCGCGCCAAAGAGATTCTGTTCACCGCTAGACAGTTTGACGCATCGGAAGCCTACGATATGGGACTCATCAACCGGGTGCTGTCGAAGGACGAAATCGACGCCTTTGTGGACGAGTACACGGAGACTATCGCGGGCAATGCGCCCTTGACGATCAAAGCCTGCAAGCAGATTATTGCGGAGGTCTGCAAGGATCCGGATGATCGGGACCTGGAACTTTGCAAACAGCTTGTAGATGCCTGTTTCGCCAGCGAGGATTATAAGGAAGGTCGGCGGGCGTTCATGGAGAAGCGGAAACCGCAGTTTCAGGGGAGATAGGGGGAAGCGAGGGAGCGAGGAGGCGAGGGAGCGAGGAGGCGAGGGAGCGAGGGAGCGGGGGAGCGAGGAGGCGAGGGAGCGGGGGAGCGGGGGAGCGGGGGAGCGAGGAGGCGGGGAAGTGAGAAGGGGAGAGCCCGTGGGTGGATTTAGCCTCAGCGGGGCGACATGTGTATAGTATGGTGGATTCTAAAAATAAATAGGAGTTACGCACTTCAGATTGTAGGGAACGCAGATCTGCGTTCCCTACGAAACAGAATCGGTGCCTAAGAACTTACTGTAGTTGCCCGATTCATCGGGCGTTGAGAGTTGTCCTGTGTGGCAATTTATCGCCGAACTACAGTTGGTTCTCCCCCGCTTGTTTCTTAATCCCGATTTATCGGGGCGGGGGGAGTTAGAGGGGGTCGAAACGGAGGCTTTGAGCGTTCAACTGCGTAACTCCTAAATAAATAAACATTAATAGTAGTAGGCACACTCCGTGTGCCGTAACTCCGCGAACAAAGCTCCTGACCTCGCTCGTTCACAGCGTCCAATTAATTCTAAAATCTACCATATATGGGCTAACAACCCCATCGGCACGAAACACCAACACACCTGAAGAAAGGAACGTACATGGATTTAGAGAAAGATTATGCGGTTCAGTTTGTCGCACGCGAACAGGCGGAACTACGGGCAGTTGAGCGGGACCCGACACCCCTCGCACCGGACGAGATTGCTGGTAGCAGCATCGTCACATTGATAAGCGCGGGAACGGAATCGACGGGCTCCTACCCCTCGGAGGGCAACTTCCCACGCGGCTCCGGCTACGCAGCGGTCTTTGAGGTGGAATCCGTTGGGGACGACGTGGACGATGTTAAGGCAGGCGATCACATCTTCTGTATGGGGAATCATCAATCGTATCAACGGGTGAAGCGGGATGCTGGTCTGCTGCTGCCTGAAGGGCTCGCACCGGAGACCGGTGTTTTCGCCCGGCTGATGAACGTGAGCTTGACGACGCTGACCACGACGACCGCTCGACCGCCGGAGCGGGTTGTTGTCACCGGCTTGGGGATCGTTGGAAACCTCGCCGCTCAAAATTTCACGAACGCCGGCTATGAGGTGTTTGCCTGTGAGCCGATTGAATCTCGCCGTAAGGTCGCTGTCGAATGCGGGCTCAAGAATGTCCTGTCCGCTGTTCCGGTGGATGACCCCAATATTGCGGGTACGGTGGGGTTGGTTATCGATTGTTCGGGGCATGAACAGGCGGCACTGGACGGCTGCAACGTTGTCCGCAAGAAGGGTGAGGTGGTGCTGATTGCAACGCCGTGGCGACGGTATACGGAGATGTATGCCCATAGTATCTTGCACGCAATTTTCCACAACTATGTGGTCGTGCGGAGTGGATGGGAATGGGAACTGCCGAATCAACCGACGGAGTTTCGGACGAACAGCATTTACGGCAATCTCGCCGCCGGGTTGAGAGGGTTGGCTGCGGGTAAGATGTCGGTTGCCCCTTTAGCGACGAAAATCTCTCCCCGCGACCCCCAGACCGCGTATCAAAATCTTCTGCACAGGCGGAGTGAGCGGCTGACGTATATCTTTGATTGGGCCGACTTTTGAGAAGCGTGATGTGTAATAAATCCACCGCAGAGGCGCAGAGAACACAGCCCGTAGGTTGGGTTGAGCGACAGCGAAACCCAACATCTCAATGAACCAATGTACTAATGAACCAATAAAAAGGAAACCTATGCAGACAGAAAAACATACCCCTTTACAGGTGAGACCCCCACGAATCCTTTGTAACACAGGGGCGTGGAGCCCGTTGGTGGATACCGTCGATATCTACGGCGGCAATCGGGGCATGAACCGTGAGGATTTATTCACGCCCTTCGATGCTCCCATTGGAATCCGATTCGAGGTGGAGACCGCGCTGAAATCTGAACCGCTGCTCGAAGCGGTGCAAGCGTGGGAGCGTCCCGGTATCGCCCCGCTCTACATCTGGCAGGATGACGGTGCCTATCACATGCTCTACGAATCAGGGGGCAATGGTGCTGCCTATGCCCACAGCAATGATGCTTATCAGTGGACCCGTCCCGAATTGGGACAGGTGGAATTTCAGGGATCGAAACAGAACAACCTCATCGCCAATCCGCCGCGCGGGGCATCGGGATTTTTTGAGGATCCGCAGGCACCGCCGGAGGAACGCTACAAAGCGATGGGCGGCAATATGGCGTGGTACGACCCGGATACCAACGAAAGGTTGGTCGGCGAGGAAGCGGGTAAGCGGATTGCCGCCCAGAACGCTGAAGGCGCAGCCTATAAGGGACCGAAAGCGGTCATCTGGGGCTGGATGCTGGGGTGGACCTCTCCTGACCGATTCCGGTGGATACCGTTAGAACAACCGCTCGGCAATCGACCTGTCAACGGTGCGATCGCTGCCCGTTTCGATCCGCATCACAATAACTACTACGCCTACCTACAGATCATGGGCTACCCAACGGAGATGATGGGTGGTATCGGTACGGGTCGTTTGGAGGAGAGCACCCATCGCCGCACCATCGGCTTCACCCGGACGGAGGACTTTCGCACGTGGCCCGCCCCGAAACTGATTTTGGAGCCGGACGCGCAGGATGATTTGGATATATCGTTCTACGGTGCTAACTATTTTCCGTACCCCGGACGCACCGATCTACACGGGATGCTGATCCCGATTTATCACCAGATCGCCGATCATATGGACGGTCAGATCGCTTTCAGCCGCGATGGATTGTTCTGGTCTCGTCCAGAGCGGAAGCCTGTCCTTGAGGTAGGTCCACCGGGTAGTGGTGATGAGTGCTCCGCCCACTTTTGGCGCGGTGGACTGGTCGAGCTGCCCGACGGCTATTGGGCGTCGCCCTATACAGGCAACTCAAAACTCCACAACGTCCTGCCCGACATGGCAAGTGCGATGTTCCCCGCCCACCGTCCGCTGCAAATTCGGTGGGCGCGTTGGCAACCGCATCGGTTCTGTGGTTTGGTCGCAGCGTTGGAAGGGCGTTTTACGATTCCGACCGTCTACCGTTGCCACGATGAACTCCGGCTCAACTACCGGTGTAAGCCCGGCGGTTGGATCAAGGTGGAACTCCTTGACAAGACACCGCATCTGATGACTCCGGACGGCGATCCCGTTCCCGGCTTCAGCTTTGCGGCCTGTGATCCGCTGACCGGCGATGCACTCGACCAAGTTGTAACCTGGAAGGGGCAGCGAGACATCAGCAGCATCGGCGAGACCGTCGCTATCCGTATCCAAATGTTCCAAGCGAAGCTTTTTGCCTACCGGGTTTGACAGGTTGGTTCATTAGTTCATTTAGCACCAAAGGGGCGGCATGTTTATAAAACATAGGAGAAAAGATGAAAATTACCAGAGTGGAAACCATCCGCTCGGAATGTAGAAACTACTGCTGGATTCTCATCAGCACCGATGCGGGGTATGTCGGCCTCGGGGAGACCTACCACCGTGCGGATCCCGCGGAGATTGTGATCCACGAATTTGCCCGCGGCCATCTGCTCGGTCAGAACCCGGAAGATATTGAGAAGATTTGGAATCGGATGTACCGCAGTGCGTCCTTCCACGGACTGATGGGTGCTGAACTCCGCGCGATGAGCGGCATCGACATGGCATTGTGGGATCTCTTGGGAAAAATGTTAGATCGTCCGCTCTACCGCATCTTGGGAGGGCAGACCCGCTCCAAAGTGCCTGTTTATTTCAGCGGTATCTACGACGAGACAGAGACGAACCGAACGGCGTTTCAGGATTGGTCAAAGAGGTGTGTGGACGAAGGCTGGAAAGCGTGTAAGACCGCCCGGTTCTTCGGCGATTTTTATCCCAGTCGTGGTGAGACGGACTTTGCCGACACGACTGGCTACATCAGCGCGTCGGATGCCTCACAGGGTGCTGAGCGATTCGAGTGGGTGCGAGATGCGGTTGGGGACGCGCTGGAGGTGGGGATAGATCTTCATGCCGCCTTCGATGTGCCCGGCGCGATTCGGATTGCGAAATCGGTGCGACATCTGAACCCTTACTTTATTGAGGAGCCGATTCAACCCCACAATTTCACAGCCTTAAAAGAGGTGCGAGAGAGCGGCGGTGTGCCCATCGCCGCCGGTGAGCGTATCTTTTCCCGATGGGGCTTTCAGCAGATATTGGAGCTGGGAGCAGCGGATGTTCTCAACCCAGACCTCGCTTGGACCGGTGGCATCTCAGAGGTGAAGAAGATCGCAAGCTACGCAGAGGTGCACTATATCCCGGTCGCACCGCATAACTATGGACCGCTCAGTTGCATGGCGTTGACACATCTGATGGCAGTTATCCCCAACACGCGGCACCTTGAATTCACCGCCTACCACTATCCGACGTGGAACACCTACATCGATGAACCGATAACCGTTAAAGAGGGGATGTTAGACCTTTGCGAGCGACCGGGCTTGGGACGCGAACTCAGCCCGAAGATGTTGGAACTTCCCCGGACGACGATAGAGAATTGACGAACACCAGATGCAAAGATAGAATGTCTATAAAAAGAGGAGAAAGGGATATGGTGAAGGCACCTAGTGATACTTCCGCAGCGGTGCCGGAGGGTGGGGCTTGTCAACTTGAATCACACGACAATACTCCCTTCACCGAAGATCCAGATTATCTCTCAGAGCAACTCATCACATATATCGGGAACAAACGTGCACTTCTTGGGCAGATTGGCAAAGCGGTTATGTGTGTCAAGAAGCGGACCGGTAAGGAACGTCTTCGAGTCTTCGACGCATTTAGCGGCTCCGGTGTCGTTTCCCGTTTTCTGAAAGCGCACGCATCGTTTATTGTCAGCAACGATTTTGAGGATTACGCCGCAGTGATTGCCCACTGCTACCTGCGTAACAGAAGTTCAGTTAATTTCACTGCGCTGTCCGAGATTGTAGAAGAACTAAACGCTCGTGTGACTGATGAGCCATTTTCCAAAGGATTTATTGAGACACTTTACGCCCCAAAGGATGAATCAGAAATCACACAGGCTGATAGGGTTTTCTATACGACCACCAATGCCCGCCGCTTGGACAACTACCGCAGGATGATTGATGGGGTTCCCCCGGACTTTCGCGATTTGCTTTTGGGTCCCCTTCTGAGTACTGCGTCCGTCCACTCAAATACCGCAGGTGTGTTCAAGGGATTTTATAAAAACCGAACTACCGGGGTCGGTCAGTACGGTGGGACCGGATTGGATGCCCTAAAGCGAATCAAGGGCAAAATTAAACTTGAAATCCCAGTGTTGAGCAAGTACGAGTGCGATTATCAAGTTCTGCAAGATGACACCAATAAGGTAGCCAGTCAAATAAAGGGGCTCGACTTGGCTTATATTGATCCACCCTATAATCAACACCCCTACGGCTCCAACTACTTTATGCTCAATCTACTTGTCCATTACAAACGACCGGATAAAATAAGCCGTGTGTCCGGTATTCCATCGGATTGGAGGCGTTCAGGATATAATGTCCGAGCGAAGTCTTTACCGCTACTCGAAGAACTGCTTCACAACATCGACGCACGTTTTCTCTTAATCTCTTTCAATAATGAGGGGTTCATTAGCCCTGATGAGATGCGTGCTGTGCTACAAAAAATAGGTACTGTTGACGAGTTTAGTGTCCGCTACAATACGTTTCGCGGATCGAGAAATCTCAGAAATCGGACGATTCATGTGACAGAGCAGATGTTTCTTATAGAAAGAAGATAGTACATACTAATATAAAGGAGACAAACTATGAACGACACCCCCGATTATACCTCACGAGTTCCTCACTACACCTTTGCTGACACCCTCGAAGAACAGGAGGAGCAGCTCAAAACCAATCCGCTGATGCTCCGGCTAATCGAGTCGCGCAAAGGGTATGCGGGCGATCCGCATCGTCCCATCTACCATTACGTGAATCCCGAAGCGATGCTCAACGATCCCAACGGACTCTGTTTCTGGGGTGGGAAATGGCATCTTTTCTATCAGGCATATCCGCCGGAGGATACCCGTCAGCACTGGGGACACGCTATCAGTGATGATCTCATCCACTGGCGAGATCTGCCCTATGCGATTTACCCCAACCCCGAAAGGTGCTGTTTCTCCGGTTCGAGTTATGTCGAGGAAGATCGGGTGATAGCGATGTATCACGGCACGGAGGTGGGGAATATGGTCGCTGTGTCGAGTGATCCGCTGCTGTTGAATTGGGAGAAGGTGACGGGGGAGGCGGTGATCCCGATGAGAAACCCGGACGGGTCAACTCCACCCTACCGCGTCTTCGATCCGTGCATCTGGAAGAAGGATGGGATGTACTATTCGCTTTCAGGGGGAACGCTGCCACATGGACCGGGCGGCAAACGGATCCGCGCCAATTTCCTGCTCCGCTCGCCGGACTTGGCAAATTGGGAGTATCTGCACCCGTTCCTCGAAGATGACCAGTACACATTGGTGGGCGATGACGGTGCCTGTCCGTACTTTTGGCCCATCGGTAACCGTCACATCCTCCTATTCTTCAGCCACATGAGCGGTGGACAGTATCTGCTAGGCGATTACGATAAGGATCGCGACAAGTTCGTCGTGACCGCGGGCGCAAAGAACAACTTCGGCGCGGCCTCCCCCGCGGGTGTACACGCACCCTCCGCAACCCCCGATGGTGAGGGAGGACTCATCTGCATCTGGAACATGAACCCCGCGAAACCGACCCAAGGCTGGAATCAGATCATGACCTTGCCGCGACGGTTGACCCTCGCCTCAAGGGATGAATTGGCAATCGAGCCCGCCGGAGATATCGAGTCACTGCGTGGTGCCCACCAAGCGGTTAGTGGGATGACGCTGCCTGCGAATCAGGAGATTGTCCTGCAAAATATCGAAGGGAACGCGATGGAAATCGTCGCTGAGATAGATCCGAAAACCGCGCCGATGGTCGAAATGAACGTCCTCCGCTCGCCGCAAAAGGAGGAGTTCACCCGTATCGCGTTCTTCAGGGAACGGGGTTTCAGGGACCCGGATCTGGAACGGGAGGGACGGGATAGCCTAATAACGATTGATTCCTCGTATTCGTCGACCGCGCCGGATGTGCTTTCACGCGCCCCCGAAACCGCCGCTGTTTTCATCGAGCCGGATGAAACGCTCAAGTTGCGTGTGTTCATCGACAAGAGCGTGGTCGAGGTGTTCGTCAACGGGAAGCAGTGCGTTGCGATGCGCGTCTATCCTGACCGCAAAGATAGCGTCGGTGTGTCGCTGCGTTCTCAAGGACAAGATAGTGAACTCAAGTCGCTGGACGCATGGCAGATGGAAAATATTTATGAAACGTGATGCGTGAAACGTAAGAAAAACACCGCAAAGACGCAGAGGGCACAGAGGAGCAGAAAACGGATAGAGAGGTCGTTTGAGCACCTGCGTCAACTCGGCTATGGAGATTAAGCTATGGGGGATCGGTGGGAGCGATTAAAAGGTAAAACCTATCCGGACAGATTGGCAGAACAACTCACCGCGCTTGAGACAGATGAGACGTTGATTTCATACAAAAAACAGAGAGAGCGGATGGCGAAAGACCCCTATCGTCCGATCTATCACATGTCCTCTCTATCAAGCATGGGAGACCCTAATGGGCTTTGCCAATGGCAAGGGCGGTATCATCTATTCTACCAATTCGGTCCTGAGGGGAGTGACCGATGCCATTGGGGGCACTGCTACGCCGATGACTTGGTACATTGGCGGGATCTGCCGCCAGCGCTCTATCCGGACACGGAGCTCCACTGTTTCAGCGGCCAGACGCTTGTGGAAGACGAAAGGGTTATCGCCATCTACCACGGCAAGGAATCGGGGAATAGTACCGCCACTGCAACGGATCCGCTCCTGCTAAACTGGGAAAAGCATCCGAATAATCCGGTTATCCCCAACCCTAAGACGGATGAATACGAACGTCCCTACAACGTATTTGATCCATGTATATGGAAAGAGGAAGACGGCTATTATTCGATTTCTGGAACATCAATTGACGGTTACATCCGGGAACGGCGTCGCTCTGCCTCCCATCTCTTCTATTCAAAAGACCTGTCTCAATGGAAATATCTACATCCGCTGCTGATCGATGATGTTTTCTGTGACTTGGGTGAAGACGGGGCAGTGCCAAATTTCTTGCCTATCGGTCACGGCAAGCACATCTTACTCCTGTTTAGTCATAAACGGGCAGCGCGCTATTACATCGGTGAATATGACCGGGGGACACACCGATTCACGCCAGAATATCACGGCAGAATTAACCACGGTCCCTTTGGCGGCGGCCATGTCGCCTGTCCCTCCGCAACGATAGATAGCCACGGACGTTGCATTACTATCCTTAACTGCGCGGACGGCAGGCAAGGTCCACAATCCGAGTGGGGACGATGTATGACACTGCCTTGGCAACTCTCCTTGAAGAAAGACACCATGTTGGCGATAGAACCTGTCGATGAGGTGAAGTATCTTCGTTATTATCACGACGGTTTCGCGGACCTCCCGTTATCAGCAAACGAGGAACACGTTCTGGCTGGGGTGGGAGGCAGAGCCATTGAGATCGATCTAACCGTAGAGATGGGAACGGCGCGGGAGGTTGGGGTGTATGTGCTCCGTTCACCAGACGGGCGCGAGCGGACGAAAATTTCGATCTACAACCACGGACACCCAAAGACCAACGATAGTTTGCAGATCGACACCTCCAACGCTTCTCTGAGGACTGACCTCGTCGGCAAACCGCCGGAGATCGCGCCGTTCTATGTAGGGACAGATCGACGGATACGGTTGCGCGTTTTCATCGATCGGAGCCTCATCGAAGTTTTCGCGGATAACGGGGAGTGCAAGGCAGAATGGGCGTTTCCAAGGAAAGGGATCGACAAAATTTTCCCGCTGTTCTCCAGACAGTGTGCCGTTGCACGTGCTTACCCGGAGCGGGAAGACAGCAACGGTATCTCTCTGTTCTCAATCGGGGGCGAAGCGCGGATTGTGTCGCTCGATGTGTGGCAGATGCGATCAATCTGGCCCGAGCTGAGGTGCCGAGAAGGGGCGTAGGTAGGAATGCGTCACCGGTTGCCTGCGGGAGAATCGCAATTTTATGCGGGAAGCTAATTTCGTTCCCACATATTCCACAGAGAGCTATTAACTCCGGGAAAAGGATCTATATGTAATGAAAGCAACACTCTTTTCCATTTTGCCCATTATCATTTCAACGCTATGTCCATCACATAGCATCGCCCAAGATTACACTCAATGGAATTTACCCGAAGGTGCCAAAGTACGCCTCGGCAAAGGTATAATACAGGATGTTCAGTTTTTTCCGGATGGCACTCGGTTGGCAGTCGCCAGCAGCATCGGGATTTGGATATATGACACCCGGACCTATCAAGAGATCGCCCTGCTCACAGGACACACGAACTCGGTCTGGAGCCTTGCGTTCAGTCCGGATGGTAAGACGCTTGCCAGTGGGGGTATGGACGGAACCATCCGTCTGTGGGATGTCACTACGTGGCAACACAAACAAATCCTTACAGAGGACGCGGTCGCGAGGGTAGTATTCAGTCCGGAGGGCAAGACGCTTGCAAGTGTCAGTGGGAGTTGGGAAGGCACCATCAGCCTGTGGGATGTCGCCACTAGGCAGCATAAGAAAACGCTGAGAGGACATACGGACGCGGTCAATAGCATTACGTTTAGCCCGGACGGTACGACGCTCGCCAGTGGGGGTATGGATGAAACCCTCCGCCTATGGGATATCCCTATAACACAGGACAAGAAAACCCCTAGCAGGTTATTGGTCATGCCGAGGCGTCTCCTGAGATTCGCCACCGGACGGCACCGTAAAATACTCACAAGGGATACGGGGATTATCTCTGTTGTAGTGTTCAGTTCGGATGGTAGCACGCTTGCCAGTGCCTGTGGCAGTTACGGTGAAGGTCCCATCCAGCTGTGGGATACCGCCACAGGACAGTACAAGAAAACCCTCATCGGAGGACATACGGGCAGCCGTAGTATTGAGAGCCTTGCATTTAGTCCGGACGGTACGACGCTCGCTAGCGGGAGTTCGGACGACACCATTCGGCTGTGGGATGTTACCACCGGGCAGCCCATACAAACCCTCACGGAACAACCTAGCACGGTCTACATTATCGCGTTTAGTCCGGATGGCAGGACACTTGCAAGTGCTAGCGGGAGTTTGGACGACACCATCAACCTGTGGGATACCACTACGGGACAGCACAAGAAAACCCTCGCGGGGCATACACGCATGGTCAATAGCGTTGCGTTCAGTCCGGCTGTTAGCACGCTTGCAAGTGCTAACACGGGTTTGGACGGTACCATCAAACTGTGGGATACTGCCACAGCACAGCATAAGCAAACCCTCACGGGGCATCCGAATTCGGTTGAGAGTGTCGCGTTTAGTCCGGATGGCAAAACACTCGCCAGTGGGAGCTCGGCCAGTTGGGACAATGACAATACCATCTGCCTGTGGGACGCTACCACTGGACAGCACAAACAAACCCTCACAGGGCATACGAGTAGTGTCCGTAGCGTTGCATTTAGTCCGGATGGCAAAACACTCGCCAGCGGGGATACGGACGACACTATCAAGCTGTGGAATACTGCCACAGCACAGCACATGCAAACCCTCACGGGGCATACGGATTCGGTTGAGAGTGTCGCATTTAGTCCCGATGGCACGACACTCGCTAGCGGGAGTTCCGACAAGACCCTCCACCTGTGGGATGCCACCACAGGACAGCACAAGCAAACCCTCACGGGACATACGTCTTGGGTTTCTAGCGTTGCGTTTAGTCCGGACGGCAAAACATTCGCTAGTGGAAGCTTCGACAAGACCCTCCGCCTATGGGATACCGACACTGGACAACATAAGAAAACGCTTACGGGACATAAGGACAAGGTCTATAGTATCACGTTCAGTCCGGATGGTAGGACACTCGCTAGTGGGAGTTGGGACAAAACTCTACGCCTATGGGATACCGACACTGGACAGCACAAGCAAACCTTTACAGGGCATACAGGTCAGGTCTATAGCGTCGCGTTCAGCCCCGATGGTAGGACACTCGCCAGTGGTGGGCTTGACGGCACGGTACTTCTGTGGGACCTGAGTAAATAATAGTCAGTCGGGGTCAGAGATAACACACAAAATAGCTGAGATGCCGTGTAAAAAGGTGTCTACTTCGTCTTGTAAGGTGGGTGACGGACTGCCTTCATCTCTGCTATGATTAAGTCTTATTCACAACTCAAGTCACTACTACCCAATTAAGTGGAAGGAGAAACTGTAATGCCAAGAAGTCATCGCCCGTCAGTCCGCGGGAAACAGTACGTTGTCTCATCGGTGCACTATCTCGCAACAATGGGCGGGGTGCGTATCCTCGAAAGTGGCGGTAATGCCGCTGATGCCGGCATCGCCGTCGGTATCTGTATCAATGTGCTTCAGCCGGGATTCACCCATTTTGGTGGTGTCGCACCGATAATCTACTGTCCGGGGTCGGGGGCACCCGTAGAAACCATCAGTGGACTCGGACGTTTTCCCCGTGCGGCGAGCATCGACTATTTCCGAAAATATCACGATGGCGACCTACCGCCCGGTATTTTGCGAACCGTTACACCCGCATCGCCCGATGCGTGGCTGACGGCGTTGGCACGATTCGGCACCATGACCTTTGAAAAGGTCATCCAACCCGCGTTGGACCTCGTCGAGAATGGTCACCCGGTCGATGATCAGTTCCACACATTTGCCAGCCGGGAGCTAGGAGGCGATCCATCGACGACCGCTGTATTCAACCCCGGTGGACATATTCCACAGATCGGGGAGATCTTTTTCCAGAAAGATTTGGCGAATACCTTCCGGCGGATGATCGATGCCGAACGGGGAACAAGTGGCGATCGGCAAACGGGAATCAGAGCCGCACGCGACCTGATTTATAAGGGCAAAATCGCCCACGAAATCGCCGATTTCCACAGGCAGGAAGGGGGACTACTGACCTACGAGGATCTCGCCGCATTCTCGGTTCGGGTCGAGCCGCCGACACATATCACCTACAAAGGTTATGACGTTTATACCTGTGGACCGTGGTGTCAGGGACCGACCCTCAACATGGCCCTAAAGATTCTCGAAGGGGCTGACTTGCAGGGAATGGGGCACGAGTCTGTGGACTATCTTCACACAGTAATCGAAAGCCTGAAATTGGCGTTTGCGGATCGGGAGGCGTATTTCGGTGATCCCGATTTTGTCCAAGTCCCGATGGCGGGATTGCTCGATGAACGATATGCGGCTGAAAGACGAAGTGCCATTGACCCACAACGCGCCGCCCCCGACATGCCGCTCCCCGGTGATCCGTGGCGGTTCCATCCGGAGCCGCGCAGAGAGAACGGACCCTATCCGGTCCTCGACCCAAATCGCTCGCAACCGGAGCGTATATCACATTGGGAGAGCGATACTAGTTACCTCTGCGTGATAGATGAGAGCGGTAACGCCTTCTCCGCTACGCCTTCGGATGTGGTTGGCTGGTCTCCAATCGTTCCGGGCTTGGGTTTTCCTGTCTCAGGACGAGGGACGCAGACGTGGCTCGATCCAGCACACCCCTCCTGCCTGCAGCCGTGGAAGCGTCCCCGCCTCACCCCAAATCCAGCGTTGGCTCTCAAAGATGGAAAGCCGTTCATGCCCTTCGGCTGCCCCGGCGGCGATGCACAGGTACAGGGGATGCTGCAAGTGTTCCTAAACATCATTGAGTTCGGGATGGAGCCGCAGGAGGCGATCGAAGCCCCCCGCGTCATCAGCCACAGTTTCCCGAATTCGTTCTGGCCCCATGGATCACTGCCCGGCGAGGTAGTGGTCGAAGCCCGGATCGCTCCACAGACCCGCGAGGCTTTGCGGAATCGTGGGCATCACCTCCACGATCACGACAATTGGAGTGCAGGGGTCAGCCGTGTGTGCGCAATCACCGTTGATCCTGAGACAGGCACACGCATCGGTGGCGCAGATCCACGTTCTACGTCTTATGCAATTGGCTGGTAAATGGAGTCACAATGAGAGAGGAGAAATCGTATGCCTTTAACCTTTGATATGTCGTTAGCGGAGTTGGAAACCTATCAGGGTATAAATCCCCGCCCCGATGACTTTGATTCTTTTTGGGACGAAGCCCTTGCGGAGATGCGGGAGGTTGATCCGCAGATTGAGATCTCACCGGCAAGTTTCCAGACCTCCGTTGCGGAATGTTCGGATCTCTATTTCACCGGTGTCGGCGGGGCGCGGGTTCACGCGAAACTCATCCGCCCGAATAATGCTCCCGGTCCCCATCCGGCGGTGCTGATGTTCCACGGCTACTCCGGCGATGCCGGCGATTGGGTAAGTAAGTTGGGCTACGCCGCCCTCGGTTATACCGTCGCGGCGCTCGATTGCCGCGGTCAAGGCGGTTCGTCGGAAGATACGGGCGGTGTGACAGGCTGGACGTTGCGCGGACATATTATCCGCGGACTTGAAGATCCGCCGGAAAAACTGCTCTACCGTCAGATTTTTCTGGATACAGCACAACTCGCAAAAATTGTGATGGAGATGCCGGATGTGGACGAAAATCGAGTCGGTGCGACCGGCAGAAGCCAAGGCGGCGGATTGACACTCGCTTGTGCAGCCCTTGAATCGCGCATCAAACGGGCAGCGCCCGTGTTTCCGTTCCTCTGCGATTACCAGCGGGTGTGGGAGATGGATCAGGCAAAAGATGCCTATGCTGAATTGGGAGAATACTTCCGTAAATTCGATCCGCTCCACGAGCGCGAGGAGGCGATATTTGAGAAACTAGGCTATATTGATGTGCAGTATCTATGTCCACGTATCCGGAGTGAAGTGTTTATGGGGGTAGGGCTGATGGACACCATCTGTCCGCCTTCAACACAATTTGCCGCTTATAACAAGATAACAGCAGATAAATCTTTGGCGATTTACCCTGACTTTGCACACGAAGATCTGCCGGGACTCGGCGATGAAATCTTTCAGTTTATGAGCGGGCTTTAGTTCCTATTCTATCCCAGCCTGAGCTGTCAAATCATGAAAACAGAAACCTTCCGATCTATCCTGTGGGTGTCCCTTTTCTGCCTCATTGCCGTCGCCGGATATGCCAATGACGACAATTTTTTGGTGCGGTTGGATCAGGATATATTCGATGCAATCTACGATGAGCCGCCTCGAAGTGAACCGCTCGGCACTGCTATGGAGATAGGCACCTATTTTGGCGATGGCAGAACAATGCTGGGGGTTTCCCTTCTCCTGATGGCTTACGGGGACGATAAAAACCGTGAGACGGGTAGGCTGCTGACTTCGACTTTCATCAGCACAGGCGTAATCGTTTGGGGAATGAAGGAGATTATCGGCCGTAAACGCCCCTTAGACGATGTGGTTGGCAATCCGGCGTTCCCATCGGGTCACACCGCCTACGCTTTCGCCGGTGCGACGCTCCTTGGGAATCGGTATCCCAAACTCCGCATTCCGCTGTACATCGGGGCAGGATTAGTTGGGATCACGCGAATCTATCTAGGCAGGCATTACGCCTCCGATGTGATTGCCGGCGCAGCGGTCGGCACAATTACCGGGGCACTCGTGTCACGTCACCGCGCGACGTTGCTTGAATGGCGGTTCTGATATAGTAGTAGGCATACTCCGTATGCCGTAACCCTCATGTATGCGACAGCACGGCGGAGCACCCCCACTACTAGACTACCTTAATCTTCCGGTGGGGTCACGGGAATCAATTGATTCAGACGTGAATGGTGCATGATCCAGTAAATACCCGCCACAAACACACCACCAACGAGTGTTCCCAAAAACCAAATCATGCGACCCACGAAAATCGGTTTTCGAGGATGGCGCAGGTTTCGAGGGGCGCGTAGGTAGGTAGCATCCCGAAACACCGCCACCGCAAAGCCAATATTCACAATAATAGTAATAACAGCCGCACAGATAGCAATCGCACCGACAGGCAGGCTCCATAACTCTCCTGTCACGTTCACTGTAAAAGTTTCCATAATATCCATTTCTATCCTCCTTTTCCTACTCTGTCCGCAGGCGCGGGTCCAACGCATCACGCACCGCATCCCCAAATAGATTTGCCGGTAGCACCAACCCAAACATAAAGGTAAACGCGGCGATGAGATTCCACCAGACCACCGGATCCCGTGCTAACTCCAAGCGGGCGGTGTTGATCATGTTGCCCCAACTGCCCGTCGTCGGATCTACGCCGATCTGGAGATAGGTCAGCAATGCCTCAAAGAAAACCAGTCCACTGAAACGCAGGATAGCAGAGATCAGCACGATGTGCATAACGTTTGGGACGATATGCTTGAGGATGATCTTCCACCGACTGACACCGAAGGCTTCTGCGGCTTGAATATATTCTAGCTCCCGCAGCTTAAGCGTTTCGCCGCGCAGCAGTCGGCACAACCCTGTCCAGCTGCTGATCCCTATGATAAGACAGAGGTTAAACAAGCCGTGTCCAAACAGGAGCATGAACGCAGCGATCAGCAGAATGCTCGGAATTGATGCAAGGGTGGAGTAAATATACTGAACAATGTCATCAACCCGTCCCCCAAGATAACCGGCGATCACGCCGAAGCAGAGCGCGAACGGGATCGCGGTCAGCGTTGTGAACCCACCGATAATCAGCGCCGTCCGAATCCCTTTCAGCGCCCGGTAGAAGACATCGGTGCCTACCTTGTCTGTGCCGAAGAGGTGTGAACGTGGGTGTTGCAGCGGCGGATGCTCGCGGGTGACTCGCCCATCCGGCTGTTGAATCGTACTTTTGGTATAGAGGTGGGTTGCGAGGGGAGCGGAGTAGGTTTTTTCGGTGTTCTCACGTAACGGTGTGCAGATTCGATCTAGGAGGCTCCACCTTCGCGGGGAATAGATGAGTTGTCCCGTTTCGTTGCGAACCAATTTTCCATCGGGATTGAATACCGGATCACTCCAACGGAGGCTATCGAGCAATCCAACCAATACGTAGACCGACAGGATAGCAAAGGAGACCATCGCCAGCCGGCGCACGCGAACCTGACGTGCAGCATTTCGCCAATATTCCCGACGTGCAGCGTACCGAATTAGGAGGATTGCTGCTGCAATCATCGCAATAAGAAGCAGGTTATGGTAGGCTGCAGATCGCCAGATCCATGCAATTCGATCGCTGAAGTGAATGGCTCCCGCTGCCCGATCTATTCCGATGAGAAAGATGGACATCGTTATTTGTCGTCTACGTTATAGAACCTCGCCTCATCGCATATCATCAGAGATTTTCTGATTCGATCTGCAAGCCTGACTGAATGTATCGCAACGCCAAGATCACTGGTTGCTCTCCCTTCTTTTCAGCAATCCGATTCAACAATTCCTGTTCTGCGGGACTTAATTGCACAATCAGCTTTCCGTTTGGGCGAACAAATTGACGTGGTTCAGGGATACTAATTTCCTCATGCTCGAAATCGAGTGGACTATGTGTTTGCCAAAATTCGTCTTCCTCCTCCGGCGTATCAAAGTTCGGAAGGGAGGGTAATTTTTTATTCATCCGTTTTCCGTCGTCTTGCTTGCTAAAGGTAGCCTGCACAAGGGTTACGGCATACGGAGTATGCCTACTACTTTATCACAGACGTGGCAGCGGTCGTGGGAGTGTGTCGTGCGGATGAACCAGCGCGTGACGTTCGTGCAACTGCGCCAAATGACGGAGTCGCTCTGGCCCGGCGGTCTCTAGCATCAGATCTGTGTACATACCGCCGATTTTGAATCCGTGCGCGACAGGGCAATGATGGCGGAGGTATTGATCCACGCGCGTAATTCCTTCCTCCGTTACCCCCTGCTTAATCAGATTCATCGTAAACATGCGTCGGCGCTTGCTGCCCCCGAAGGCAGCGTGGAGGGTATCGTGATAGAAGATTGCCAGATCGCCGGGATTCGTTTCTAAGGCGACATTCCCCGGAACCTCGGAGGGCGGGATACCCCATAACTGTTCAGAATCTCGCGGCGATATATTTTCCGTCCGCCAGAAAGAGTCGGGGCGATGACTGCCCGGCATGACGCGCAAACAGCCGGTATCTCGGGTTAGCGGGTCGAGATAGTATGCTATTTTGATTGCAAAGAGTTCAGGGTATCCGCCATCAGCATGCCAACCGGTATCTCCGCTGTAGTAGTTGCCGTCGCCGGAAGCGTAGTTAAAATCATCCCCCAAAATATCGGAGGCGATGCCGACGATGCGTGGGTCGTCGAGCAGCGTACAGAGCTTTGCGCTGTGATCGATGGTCGGAACAATCATGGTGCGTTGTGATCCATCGTGTTCATCGCCTTTTCCGTAAGTATCGAGGACGTGCTCAAACTCTTCTGTAATCCAAGCGACCTCCTCCGGCGTGAAAAGCTGCGGAATATGGATGAATCCAAAGGTATGGAAAAAATTGAGTTGTTGTTCAGTCAGGTACATGAGAACTTGCCTCCGTCTATGGGTGCAAATTAGTAAAGATTTATGTCAAAAGAAAACGTGAAATGTGATGCGTGAAACGTAAAAGCCATTTCTGTACATGAGTGTTATTTTTCCAATGCCGCTTGTCGTCTCGCCGCCTCCCCTCGCTCGCCGATATGCAGGCTGTCATACGCTTGCTGAGAGGTTTTGAAATGCCCGACTCCCTCATGCCCATGCCAGTCCCCCTGCGTCATGATCGGGTTTTTGAGTCCTGTTTCTGCCTCACGTTTCGCAATCCATTTCTGCATTCGCGTTTCGAGTACCGTTACAATGTCAGGATATATTTCAGCGAGGTTATTGTTTTCATCGGGATCCTCAATGAGATTGTACAGTTCGACCGGCGGTTTGAAATGGAAATCCGGTTCTAGGGCGATAATCAACTTCCATTCTGGGGTGCGCCAACCGTGCTTCCGCATCCACGTACATTCCGTGATGTAAAATTCGCTTTCGTAGGAAGGGATTTCTTCTCTGACCAACCGCATCAAACTCTCCCCATCAAACGCGATATCCGTTTCGATCTCCGCTAATTCAAGGATGGTTGGCACAAGTGCTTTATGCTGATTAAAGCCGCTGACCCGTTTTCCGGCGGGAACTTTGCCGGGATAGCGGATAATCAACGGCACATGCAGGGTGACATCATAAATCCCATGGTGGTCGAACCAGCATTCGTGGTCGTAAAGCGTTTCCCCGTGATCTCCGTTGATGATGACGATAGTCTCATCAAAGATACCGTGTGCCTCTAGGGCGTTGAAGATGGTTTGAATACAAGCGTCCATATAGGCAATCGCCCCATCATATTGGGCGATAATATAATCCTTGTCTGTGACACCGGGGGGCATCCATCTCGCAAAATAGTCGCAGAACGGCTTAAAGTCCATCACCGGTTCCATTGACCTGTTCGCCGGATCAAATTCATCGCCGTGATAGAACATCCGCTCGTAAGGGGGCGGTGGGAGGTATGGGGAATGCGGGTCCATGTGCCGCAGGAATAGGAGGAAAGGCTCGCCTCCCTCAACGAGGCGGTCAAGTTTAGGGATTGTAACCTCGTTGAGGTTTTGCGCTTTCGGACTGGGTCGTTCTTCCCAACTTCCCCAACCTGAATAGTCCAAGTAGTTATCAAACCCACGCGAACTGGGGTTGCCGCTGAAACCGACACAAGTAGACTCATAGCCGACCTCCCGAAGGATTTCGGGGAGGGTTTTGACTTCGGGTCTGAGCGGTCCCTTGTGCCGCAGCGCGACCACCTGTGTGCCAAAAACATCCATCCCTGTGAGCATTGACGCATAGGCACTGGTAGTCGGGATATGCGCGCTATAAGTACGTTCAAAGAGCGTTCCGCCCTGCGCGAATCGATCAATATACGGTGTCGTGAGCCGGTGGTAACCGTAACAACCCATGTGGGTCGCAAGGAGGGAGTCAATTCCCATCAGTACGATATTTGGATGTTTTGCCATAAGCGTCCTTGGTACGGTAAATCACCATCGCTCCTTAGCTGTGCGTCAATATAACCAGACGTGAATCACGCCTCGACCGCTTCATCCAAAGCCCGAATATAGCCGATAGTCCAAGCGAGCCCGGCGGCGGAATCTCCGGCAATGGATGGGTAGTGTTCGGGGTAGATTTGCCCTTGATAATCGATCTGCTTGAGGGCACGGATCGAACCAACCATATCGACTTCACCCGTACCGAAAGCGACTTCGAGGTAACCGATATCCGCCAAACGCTTTTCAACCTCCGGTGAGATGTCGCCCTCAACTTGTGTTACGACATCGCGGATGTGGAACATAAAGATCTGATCGCCGTAGTTCAGGATGTCCCTCACCAAATCGTCGCCAGCCATCTGGGACTTCCCTTGGCAGAACGTGACACCGTTAGCAGGACTATTCACTTCGCTGAGAAGTCGCGACATTGTTTCATAATTCCAGAGCAGACGGTCCGGCACATGGAAGTGGTGGGTGGAGATTCGGACACCGGCAGTTTCGGCGATCCGGGTGATTTGGTTATAGACCTCAATCAAGCCGTCCCATAGCCCCTCTCTCTCCGCATCGGAACTCAATTTATCGACGTTGAGATAGAGGTGCACGTAGGGGATGCCGGCTTCCCCCATATTTCGGATAAGCTGCCCGAAAGTCGCCACCTCTTCCTTTTGGATTTCAGGGTCGGAGAAGGCAGCCTGACGGATGCGGTCCGGTGTGAGTGCGGCGAGGGTGATCCCCGCATCGGCGTATTTTCTGACAAGGTCTTTCAGAGCATCGGTTGAAGGAATGGAGTCTTCATCGCCAATTCCAGCAGCACCCAAGACGATGTGATGGACATCAGTATCATGACAAAAAGCGATGTTGCGTTCGTGGTCTGTTCCGTAAGGTGCAAAAATACCGATAGCTAACATTAGATAACCTCCATGGCGTAAAACGTGATGCGTGAAGCGTGAAAACCGTTGGGGTATTATCGCTAGTAGCGGATCGACAAATCCACTACAAAGCATAGAAGGGGCTTGGATATGTCTCGCCAAGCCAATCAGGACTGATACAAAGGACAGTCACCAGAAACGTCCCAATTTTCAATGATTAGAAATCTCTGCTATTCTATCATCAAAATGGATTCGTGCCAAGAAAAATTTAGATGATTGTGTTATCTCACAGAAGATGATATAATGTCCACTATCTATCCAATATGGTAAGGAGGGATTTCTACTATGAGTCAGGAAAAGGTTTTCCAAGTCGGTGGGGTTGAACTCCACGTTGATAACCGGACCATAACCGGCGACGGTGGTCCTTCTGTCCGTGTCTACGGCGATGTCGATGGTGAAGCAGTACAACTGCTTCGATTCGATTGCTTCCGAAAAGATCCACATTACCATTACGATCCATCTGGCAGAAACGACCAACGCCATCTCGATAAAGCGACCGTTCCCGATTCGATTGGCTGGACGATGGAACAACTCGGCAATAATCTCGCGGAGATGATCCGCACGGCTAGCTATGATGGGGTCGCTGCGGGAGTCAATCAGGCGGCGGTCAAAGCTGTGCTGCCAGAGGTTGAATCCATTATGCGGGGTTGAATGGTTATATGCTTTGTCAACTTTGTAGTGATGCCTTTCGTCATTTCTAAGCGAAGTCGTCACTACAAATTTATCAACCCCATCAAGGGTTGACCCCCCTCAAATGACGTACTACCCCCATTTTCAGGTCGCCCCCTATTCTTTCACCGTCTGCTCAATTTCCCGATTAATTTCCTCACGAACACCGGGCGGTCAAACCACCTCTGCCCAACTACCCCACTGTAAAAATTGCTAATCCTGCAAGATTTTATTTGCTGCACGAAAGCGTACAACCCAGACTGACAGTTTTGTCTTTTTTCGGACATTCAGACGGTTAACTAGATGCGAAAGTCCCCTCTTGGCAAGTATTGTCGGTGATAGAACCGATGGCATACAAATTGCGTTGAGATGCAAGCGTCGCCGGTTCAGGTCAAATTCACGTGTTTCATAGAGTGCCTTGCCAGCCATTATACAAATTTGAATAAAAAACGTTGAAGGACTCAAAAGATTATAATGGATAGGGGCCTGCGAGGGCCTAGGGGCGAGAACTCCTCATCCTTTTTTAAGGCGTGGTGAGGGGCTACCGTATCCCTGTTTTCAGCTTGATTGACCCTGCAATCGGCACGGATTATTAAAATTCAAAATTGCTTGAGGAGGATTATCATGAAAAAGTTCACCCTGATTACATTCGCTTTTCTAATCGTTACCCATGTAAGTGTTGCACAAGATTCCACCGACCAACTCCTATATAATCGTGTCCAACTCGCTTTACAGTCAAAGCAGTTCACAGATGCTGTCGCACAGATCGACGTTGCTCTCGCTAGGGGAGATGAGCAACGCGATTATCTGCTCTATCTCAAGGGACTCGCACTATTCTACAATGAAGATTATACCAAAGCCATTCAGGCGTGCGACCAACTTTTAACGGCACACCCAAATTCGGTGTGGTTGCGAAAAGCGACATTCCTCCAAGCCAAGTGCCATTTCAATCTCAAAGCGTTTGAGCAAGCTGAAGCCATTTACAGCACCGAGGTCAACCGACTGCTTTCGTCAGAACGCAAATCGGAAATCGCCCAAGTCTATATTGAGCTTGCCGAAGCACTCTCACGGAAGCCGGAAAAGGGAGACCTAGACACCCCTCCGCCGAACTATCAGAAGGCTTATAAACTCTATCAGAAGGTGTCGACGCTGGAGATTAGTCGTGACCTGCGCGAGGTAGTGACCTTTCGTCTTGGTCGTATGATGCAGTCACAGAATATATATCGACAGGCAGCGAACGACTATCAAACTTACCTTGTTGAATTTGATCATGGTTTTCGACGTTCACCCGGTTCGGTACAGCGCACGGAAACGAACAACCCGCCGGGAAGTCACCGCTATCAGGCACGATACCACCTCGCTGAGTGTCAGCTTGCCATGAACCAGCACCTACTGGCGCAATTGACGCTTGAAGCTCTGGTGAAATTGATTGATGATGAAAAGACAGCAATCCACCCCCTACTCAAGGACGCACGATTCCTGTTGACCCGTACCTACCAGTTCCCCTCTCCCAGCTCAGACGAGGCGTTGGAGCTTGGCGTGCAACGCGCTAGACGTTTTCAGGCTGATTTCCCCGATGACCGGCGGTCAATGACGCTGGCGCACGAAATTGCAGAGGCGTATCAGCATCGTGGTCGAAGCGAAGAAGCCCTCGCCGCCTATCAAGATGTGCTAGACAACAAAGGGTTCAAAGTCACACCTGAAACACAGGATGCTGAAGATTCAAGCGAATCGTTCGCCGAACATCACCGTCGGCTGCGAATGTCCGCCACTTTTCAGATTGGAGCGATACGGTTCGGTCAACGAAAGTACACCGATGCGATTGAAGCGTGGACTCAGTACATTCGAGAGTTCCCCAACGGACCGCAGTGGACAGATGCACAGCAACGGATCATCAACGCCGAATTTCAGATCGGGGTGACGCTCCTTGCCGAAGAGAAGTATGACGAAGCGGTGCGTGTGCTCGATCAATTTCAGGTGAAACACCCATTGGATGAGCGTGTCCCGCAGATTATGTTAATCTATGGTCAGATTCACCTGCATAACGCCGAGCCGTTGTCTGCAATTGCGGTATGGGAAAAACTGGTCAGCAAATATCCGAGCAGTGACGAATCCTCGCTCGCGCTCTTTCGGATTGGGCAGACCTACGAGGAGAAGATGGGTGACCTTGAGAACGCGCTTGAATTCTACCAAAAATTGACATGGGGGCAGTGGCACGTGCAGGCACAAGAGCGTATTCGTCGATTGACGGAAAAGCACCTGAAACTAGTAACAGAACGGACGACTCGCACGGATGAGCCAGCGGAGGTTCACGTTTCACTGCGGAATATTGAAACCCTTACCGTAAATCTCTACAAACTCAACCTCGAAGCCTACTGGCGCGAGCTGTACGATGTGAAAGGGGTTGAAGACCTTGACCTCGCGCTGATTGCACCGGATAAAACGTGGGAATATCGCGTACCAGCCTATCAGAAGTATAAATTGTTTGAACTCAATATTGACATCCCGATAGAGGGAGCAGGTGTCTACGCCGTACAACTCGGAGAGACAGATCTGGAATCAACAACGCTCCTTATCCGCAGCGACATCGAAGTCATCACCAAAACGTCACGCCGGGAAGTGCTTGTCTTCGTGCAAGATATGTTGAAGGGCGAGGCAGTCGCCGATGCCAAAGTGCTAGTGAGCGACGGTTCGCAGGTCATCTTTGAGAGATTCACCGGAACAGATGGGGTGCTTCATGTGACCGAAAACGCCCTCTTGGCTGACACGCTGGGGGAGAACCGCCTCAAGGATGCGAATCGGGTGGCGACGTTTGTCGCTAAAAATGGACATGTCGCCACGGATGGATTAGACCTCGCAGGACTTGGGTTCAGCACAGGACTGACACCGCGTGGCTATATTTACACCGATCGTCCAGCATACCGTCCGGACGACCTCGTCTCAATCCGTGGCATCCTTCGCGATGTTAGGGACGGGACCTACATCGTGCCCGATGGCGTGCGATATAAGCTGTCGGTGATTGATGCACAGGGCCGCGCCATCCGTGAGGAAGCGGTCAATCTCTCACAGTTCGGTGGATTCGACACCCAAATGCAACTTGATGCGGACACCCCCGTTGGTGAATATCGCATTCAGGTTTCACCATACGACGCGAAGGGTACGGAACGCACATTTATCGGGCGGTTTCAGGTTCAGCGATTTCAACTCGAAAAGGTGCAGTTGACGCTCGATTTCCCACGCGATGTCTATTTCCGCGGCGAACAGGTTGAAGCCACCTTTTCGGCACAATACTACTACGGTCAACCCGTGAAGCACGCGAGGATTCAATACGATCTGCCAGATGGTCGAAGTTATACGGAAGAGGCAGATGAGCAAGGGAAACTGAAAGTTACTTTCGACACGACGTTGATGCAGCCCGGGAATCAGCTGCATTTTCACGGAACGATTTTGGGTGAGAACGCTAGCGTTAGAGATCGTGTCATGCTGGCACACCTTGAATTTTCAATCACTGTCAAACCTGATGCCGATCTGGTCCTTTCCGGCGAGCCTTTCGACGTGATCGTCCGGACGACCGGTGCCGATGGGGAACCGCTTGGGGCGAAATTGGCGGTCAAGGTGGTTCAACAGCAGGGAGACCCTCTCGCGCCCCCTGTCTTGTCGCAGATTCCTTGGCTTGAGGGGGTCGGCACAGCAGAACCTACCGAAGTGACGATTCAGGAACATCACCTCCAAACAGATAACACATCGGGGGTCGGCACAATTCAACTGACACTTACCAAAGGGGGCACATACATTGTCCGTGCGAGTGGGGTGGATCGGTTTGGTCAACCTGTTGTCGGTGCCGGTCACGTTCGTATCTCCGATGAGAGCGACGAAACCAAACTGCGTATCTTTGCAGAACGCACGAAAACGGAAGTGGGTGCTGCCGAAACGCTTCGCCTCCACTCGCGTCTGACGCAAGTCCACGCGCTCGTCACGTTTGAAGGCGAAGGGGTCATCGCTTATGAAGTGCTCGCGCTGAAATCGGGCATGAATCCCCTTCAGTTCACAGTCAGACACGCACACTTTCCAAACTTCTATCTTGGGGTGGCGGCGATAGACGGTCAGCAACTCCGCACGACACAGAAGCACTTCGTTGTTGAAAGAAGCCTGAACCTAGAGGTGAGTTGGAAGGAAGAGCAACCCCGTCCCGACTACAACTTTGAGCCGTTCCCGATTTATGAACCGGGAGCGACAGCTGAAATCGAGGTTCGCGCTACCGATCAACTTGGGAAGCCCGTTAAAGCGGAATTTTCGCTGGCACTGGTAGACGAAGCCCTGTTCGCCATCTACTCGGATACACTCACGCCGATCAACGATTTTTTCCAAAAAGGCAGCCGACGCAAATCGGCGATGCGGACTGCTTCAAGCTGCACCTTCCGCTACGAACCACCGACGCGATGGGTGATTCAAGAGATCTTGGCGGAGGAAACACGGCTTGCAGCAAAAGATATGGTAGGCGCAGATGTCATCGAATTTCGCGCCGAGCTACAGGCGGAGGCTGGGAAAACTAGCATATCTGCAGCTAGCGAAGCCTCCCCGAAGCCGCAGGTTCGCAAGCCTGTTATCAAACCTGTCGTCAAACCTACTGTCAGAAGATCAATAAGTGTTGAGGCTGTGGAGGCGGCTCGTATAGGTGCAGTTAATGACTCGCTTGAACCCGATCCGGTGCATGTGCGCGAAGAGATTACAGCCGCAGGACACTGGATTGGCGGGGTCATCACGGACGATGCGGGTGTGGCAACCATGACCATCCCGATGCCGGAGAAGACCACGAGGTGGCGACTGACAGGACGTGGCGCTACCGTCGATACGCTCGTAGGGGAGGTTCGCGTGCACGCGGTGACCCGGAAGGACTTTTTCCTCGATATCCAAGCACCCTCAATTATCACCGAAGGAGATAAGATTCGCGCGCATGTCCGCCTTCACAATCTGACCGATTTTGAGGGGGATGCCGAAGTTCAACTCACTCTCACCGTTGATGGGGCACGTCATTCCCTGCGCCACCATGAACAACTCGCGATACAGGGACAGGACACAACCGAGTTTATTTTTGAGGCGACCACCGTCCCCGCCGGAGATCAGCTCACCATCGAAGCGACCGCAACCGCGGGAACAATGCGCGATGGAATACAGCGCGAAGTCCCCATCCGTCCATGGGGGATAGAATATGCCGATACGCAGAGCGGCACGGCGAGTGGGGACAGAACCGCTTACGTTGAACTCCCAGCTGACCAACGCTATACGCGGAAGGGACTTACAGTTAGCATCGGACCAAACGTCTCACGATTGATTTTTGACCTTGCTATGAGCCACCATCCTCAATGGTGCCACAACATCGCTATCAGATCGACGGGGCGGATGCCCGGCGATAGCGGAAGCGATCTACTTGCCCTTGCCTACGCGCTCGACTATGTAAAAAAGGTAGGCGGGCACACCACCGATAATCGCGAGTTGCTTGCGCGGGCGCGGACCCATGTTGGTAGGCTTGTGGCGACCCAAAATGGGGACGGCGGATGGAGTTGGATCGGTAGGGGATTAGAGAGCCATCCCCGTGTGACTTCGCGCAATCTCTGGGCGATGGTTGCCGCACGTCAGGCGGGTGTCGCTGTGGACAACCAAACGATTGCAAGAACCACAGACTATCTCAAAGCGGCGTTCGCTCAGACTGATCAGAAGGACAATGACACAAAGGCGGTCATCCTCCACGCCCTCTCGACACTCGGTGAAGCGGATTTTGCATATGCGAACCGGCTGTATCGGCAGCGGAATCAGATGACCGACGCTGCGTTGGCATACACCGCACTGGTGTTTGTGAATCTGGAGCGGTTGGAAATCGCAGGAGAGATACTCAATGTGTTGGAGCATCGAGATCTGTTGTCCGCACCTTCACCGCTCAAGAGAGAGGTGAAAACTGTCCCGTCCTTCACAGGGTCAGGTCGGGTGGAGACCATTGCATTGGCGTTGCTGGGACTGGAAGTTGTCCGTCCAAATTCGCCGCGGGTCAAGCAAGCAGTCGAATACTTGATTGGACAGCGCCGTTACTATGGTTATTCGCCATATACTGCCAAAGGTCCTGTTGTCGCCGCGCTGGCAACCTACTATCAGGAGACACAATACACCGCAGATGACTACAAACTGAGCGTACTCGTGAACGGTGAGGAACTCGAAAGGATTGTGGTGCGGGCGGACTCCGCGAATCATGTAATCGACGTGCCGATAGATCACATTATCGACGGACAGAACAGCGTCGAGATGCGAATGGCTGGGGGTGGGACGTATACCTACCTTGTCACACTTAACGGGTTTTCGCCACTGATTCCAAGTTGGATCGGAACTAAAGTGCAAACAGCAGGGAACTGGAAAAAAACGCAGATAACACGCCGTTACCATCACACGCCGCTAGAGTATGGAGGACGACCAATTGAGGCGCGGAGTACGACACAAATTACGCAGCTGGAAACTGGGATGAGAACGGATGTCGCCATCAATATTACTCCCGGAAGAGACGGCATTTTGTTCCATCACCAGGATAAAGACCGACACCTCGTCATTGATGAGTATTTTCCTGCTGGGACGACGGTTGTCAACGGGAGTGTTAAAGGCGATTTTCATCATTACGACCTAGGAGATGGGGTGATTCACTTCTACTACAAACCCGGAGGGAACGTGCGCCGCTACACCTATCAGTTAATCAGCTACACCCCCGGCGAGTACCGTGTCCTCCCGACGGTTATCCGTGACGCACAACACTCCGGCGACATGCGGCTCGGCACGATGGCTTCATTGACTGTGTTAGGGCCCGGTGAAAAATCCCCTGATCAATACCACTTGAACGATACCGAGGCGTACACGCTCGGAAAAGCCTACTTTGACGATGGCCGGTATAGCGACGCGCTCCCGCTGCTTGAAGAACTTCACGCGGACAGCTCCTACTACAACAAGAAAGAGACTATGCAGATGTTGTTGTGGATGTACACCACGAAAGCACACTACGACGCTAGAAAAGTGGTCGAGACGTTCGAGTTGTCACGCGAGCGTTATCCTGAACTGTATATCCCATTTGACAAGATTCGGGCGGTTGGTACTGCATATCGGGACATTGGGGAGTTTGAGCGGGCGACGTTTGTCCATCGTTCGACGATTGAATCCAGCTTTGTGAATGATGCCAATGTCAGTGCCACCCTTCAGGACGAGGGAAAATTCCTGCGTTCGCTTGGATTCATGGAGGAGTTATGGCGCGAGTACCCTGACACCGCCACAACCATCCCTGCTTACTTTGCACTCTCTCAAGCCCTTTACGCAAGGAAAGATGAGAAAATACAGGAAAACAGGGATGGGAAATCACAAACGGTAACGAAACAGGAAATACTAGCGCGGACGGCAAAGACGCTCTACCAATTCTTAACCTTGTATCCGACGAACCCGCTCGCTGATGATGGAGGATTTTCACTAGCGAACGTTTTGATGGATGTGGAAGATTTCGAGACTGTGGTACAACTGTGTCAAAGGAGTCAAGCGCGTTACCCAGAGAGTCATCTATTGAGCAGTTTTCAGTATATGGAGGCACTCGGATTCTTCTCGCTACAAGCCCACGAGCAAGCCATCGGAGCAGCGACCACTGTCGCGTTAAGCGAGAGCGAAGACCGCGATTTTGCGCGATACATCCTCGGACAGATTTATCACGTCCAAGAGAAACCGGAACAGGCAATAACGTGGTACAACAAGGTCAGGAAAGTCTACCCCGATGCCGACGAGTCCATCGCCCACTTTGAAGCACAGCGGATTGCCCTTCCCGAAGTCACTATTAAACGTCCGGATACGGATGTGGTATTGACGCTCAAATATCGCAATATCAAAACAGCTGTGATTCAGGTGTACCGGGTTGACCTGATGAAACTCTATCTGAGGGAGAAAAACCTAAGTCAAGTGACCCAAGCCCGTCTCATGGGAATCAAGCCGGCGGTCAGCCAAACCGTTCCACTCGGTGACGGGAAAGATTACATCGACAAAAGCCGCGAAATCGCTCTGCCACTCACGGAGGAGGGGGCATATCTCGTCATCTGTCGAGGGGACAACCTATTCGCAAGCGGTTTAATCCTAATTACGCCGCTGGAGATTGATGTGCAGGAGAGCACGGTGAGCGGGAGGGTGCGTGTTAATGTACGAGACGCTGTCGCGGGGAAGTACCAATCAAAAGTCCACGTCAAAGCGGTTGACTCTGCGGTTGGGCGTTTTATCTCCGGTGAAACCGATCTCCGCGGCATTTTCATCGCCGATGGCTTGCGTGGCACAACGACCGTCATCGCCCGCGATGCTGAGAACCGTTATGCGTTTCATCGCGGGACAGCGTGGCTTGGCGCACCACGCGGCAAAGCACAACCGGCACGACAGAACGCTACTCCACGCGAGGCGACGAATTATCGTCGGCACCTCGAACGTAAGAACCGGGCGATTCAATCCACAAACGTTAGGAGGTTTGACCAGCTGCGTCGGAGTGCTCAACACGGGGTTCAGGTGCAAAGTACCTATTAACCTTTAGTGATAGTCGGTGAGGATATAGTTTCTACGAGGGTGGTAGAATTTACGTATTTGACCCTAGTTACCCGTTTTGCCGTTCTGTAGATGTAATTTCTCTCTCTGCTCTGCTGTCACCCGATCTGCGTCTGCATCGGTGTAGACCACATGCGGCGTGATGAACACCATCAACTCCGTTTTTTCAACCCGCGTGTCTGTTCGTCGAAACAACTTACCCAGCAGCGGAATATCTCCCAACACCGGTATCTTGTGGACAGTCTCCGTTTTGTCGTCCTTGATCATCCCGCCGATGACCATCGTTTGTTTGTCCTTGATTGTCACGAACGCCGACGCCTCGCGTGTGGAGATGATTGGGGCATCGAACAGAGTAAACTCAACCAAACTGTTGATCTGTTGATTGACATCAAGGGAAACAGTTCCGGATCGGTTGATGCGCGGTGTGACAGTCAGGATGACACCGACATCCCGAAAGTCTGTGCTGGTTAAGATACCCCCCGTCGCTGTCTCCTGTGTACTGACGAGGAACGGCACCGCCTGACCGACGTTGATAACTGCTTCCTGATTGTTTTTAGTCATGACCCGCGGTGTAGAAAGGATGTTGACTTTTGTATCCTTCGTCAGAGCGTGAAGCATTGTGTCCAATTTACTTGAGAGGATGCCGTATTTCAAGCCGAAAATTTGATCGGTCAGCCCGAAATTGGTGGTACTCTCTTGGTGATAGGTCTCATCGTTGACGGTTGTGCCCTGTTCCCACATCCACTCGACCCCAAAGGCACTGTCGTCATCGAGCGTTACCTCAATAATCTGCGCTTCAATGAGGACTTGAGGGAGTAACACATCAAGCTGTTTGACCAGTTTTTCAACGGCGGGAAAGTTTCGGACAAACGTAGTAATCAGCAGCGCGTTTGTCTCCTCATCGGCAACGATCTTCACATTGCCTGTGAGCCCGCGTGCAGCATCGGCGGTCTGTGCCCCTGAACCTAACGCGCCGGCGGATAACGTTCTGCCGCCAAATCCGCCCCCGAATCCACCGCCAAACCCACCAAACCCACCCCCTATGAAATTTGTGCGGGTTGCTGCTTGACGTTCAAAGAGTTCGGTAGAAAGGAGTTCGTTGAGCACACCTGATACGTTTGCCGCATCCGCGTGTTCAAGGGTAAAAATCCGGGTGTCCTCAGCAAAGTCCGCGATATCCCTATCCAATTGTTCAATGAGCTTACCAACAGCCTCCATCTGCTCTGCGGTCGTTGTTACTATCACGGAATTGGTTCGTGCATCCGGTACCGCAACTAACTCTGGTAAGCCAAGTACACCTTCACCACTTTGTCCACTCTGCTGTTGCCGCTGTTGTTGCTCCTCAAAAAAACGTCTATCTCTGCCTCTACCACCGAATCCACCAAATCCGCCAAACCCACCACCAGTGAAGACATTTCGCGCAGCACTGGAGAAGGCTTGGTTGAGCTCATTGGCAATCTCCGTCGCATCACCGTATTTCAGCGAAAACACGCGTGTCTCCGGCTGAGAAAACCGTTGTGTGTCTAGCTCTGCAACCAGCCTGCGAATCGCTATGAGGTTTGGTTGACTAGCGGATACGATTAGCGAGTTGGTGTTTTCATCAGCAACCGCTTTGACCTCGCCGAGCAGCTGCAACGCACCCCCTTCTGTAGGACTACCTTCCTCAGTTGTTGTTTGCCCTTCCCCACCACCTCCACCGAATCGGCCCCCACCAAACCCGCCCCGGCGCCCCCGTTGTTGTCGTTCCTGTTCCGCTGCGGTTTCGGCATCCTGCGGCTTCTCATACAGTTTGGTGATGACTTCGGCTAACTTGGTAGCATCCGCATATTGCAACGAAAACACCTCAATCTTGATCCGATCCAGCATTGAAATATCGAGTTCCTGGACAATTTCCGCTAACCTTTTGATATTCGCTGAAGATGCCGTGATGATTAATGTGTTGCTCCGACCATAGGCGGTCATCACACCGTATTGTGGCACGAAATCCTTGAGATCTTTGACAAGTTGTGTGGCATCCGCCGAAGAAAGTGGCATCACCTGCGTGGTAATAGTATCTTCGGATTTAATTTTCTCCGGATCGCTCCCAACCCGTATTGGCGTGGCTTCAAGTTTCGCCTCCACCAGTGGAACGATTTTCAGGCTGCGCCCATTAAGGATGCTCGTATATCCTTTGATTGCTAGGGTTGTGTTCAACACTGAAAACGCCTCATCCAACGGTATGTCGTCGGGACTGATGATGGTGACGCGCATATCTAAATCTGCCGATTTGACGATAGTGTAACCTGTTGCATCGGAGATGAACTCTAAAATATGTTCGAGTGAAGCGTCTTTGAACCGCATGGAGATGCGTTTCGATTCAGTTTCTCCTTCCGCAACTTCGTTTTCACCGATCACCAAAATAGACACCGTAAGGAGAAAAAGCAGTGGATAGCTAAGGTTAAATATCCATCTCACAGATTTTATCATTGATTTAATTCCTCTTTTCTCCTTGCTCGCATCCGTTCAATAAGACTTTGTTCACCGTCATCTCCACTATCCGCCTGTGTTTGCGAAAGCGCGTCCGTTTTGTTGGGAAGCTCTGGCATTTTCACTGCACCAGCGGTATCGAATTGTAGTCGCCCATCTACTCCGTATTCGATGCTTTCGCCCAACGCTAGTTGAACGATCATCTCGTCGCGAGCTAGCGTGATGTGTTCAGACATAATTTCTTGTACGCGCACGTCCTTTAGCATTTCGCCACGGCGGAGAAATGCGCCTTCGTCCCGCTTCAGGTCCTCGACAACGGCGATCCAATCCGAACCATTTTTAGCGATCCCAGTCAGGACCAATGTATAGGTCGGCGGCGGTGGCAGTATTTCAACAATCGGTTCAGGGATAACTGTAGAGGTGGGTTCCTCCAGCGATTGGATCTCCTTTTTCCAACCGAGCGGTCGAAATAGGTTGTTTTCGGCGATAACTTCGTAATCCTTTAGTTCCGGGTAAAGCGGAAAAGCCCGTTCTGATTCGGAGAAAGCGGGCTGAGATGAATGTACTTTTTGTGGAAGTTGAAACGATTTGAGGATTGTATCGCTCTGTACCATCTTGGACATAGTGAAATATATGATGAATCCCAAAATGGTAATACTCACAAATAATAAGGAGATAATATTTTTCACCGACTATTCTCCATGATCCCTTAGATCTAAACAGGCTATCTCTTGATGGTTTCGCAGGTAAAGTTTACCGCCGGATAGTGTGGGGGCAGTCCAGCACCGTCCAGAAAGGACTTGCGTCTGTGCAACTTCCCGGTACGCTTCCGGGGTTGCTTCAACGAGTGCGAGGTTCCCGTCCTCACCGAGAACGATAAGGTGGTGATCTGCATAGATAATCGTGCCTTGACCGAATCCGCGGGTCTTCCATCTTTCCTCGCCTGTATCAGCGTTGACACACTTAAAGATGGTGTTTGAGAAACCGTAGATGTAACCGTCATGGAGCACTGTTGTGGAAAAGCCATTAATCATCGTATGGCTTCGCCACACCTCTTCGACCCGCATATCGTCATCTGTCCCGGCAATCCGTAGGACAACTCCGGCATCACCACTACGAGAGGAGATAAAAACCTTATCAGGTGAGATGAACACCGGCGTTACACGATTATCGCTATTTCGCCCACCATACCACGGATAACGCCAATACACGCTTCCATCTTCAGGTGAAACAGCGAGAAGCTCATCGCGCGCGAAAAAGAGTGCCTGCCGGATGCCGTTGACGGTCACAAGAATCGGGGAGGAGTAGCTGGAAGGAGAAGTCGCCATTCCCCAAATACGGTCTCCGGTTCCTTTGTTAAAGGCGACAATAGCATTATCGTTTCTACCGCCGACCTCAACAAGTAAACGATCACCCTCAATAACAGGTGATGTCGAGAACCCCCAGCGCGGCATTGAACTCGAAAATGCCTTTGTGAAATCGTGGTCCCAGAGTTCTTTTCCTGTAGTTGCGTTGAGTGCAACGAGCCGACCAAAAGCACTCAAGACGTAAACCGTATCGCCATCAATCGTCGGTGTGGAACGCGGCCCGTTTCCACCCTGACGTTCTGCGTAAAACCAATCGTCAAGATACCGCCAAAGCTCTTTTCCGGTTTCGACATCAAGACACACGACAACCTCGTCCTCGCCCTTGGCGAACATGGTATAAGCGCGTCCGTTCGCAACTGAGATTCCTGAAAACCCCTCGCCAAGTGGGAGTCGCCACAACTCTTTTGGCCCCGCCTCTGGCCACGCCGTGAGGATTCCCGTTTCTGGAGATATCCCATCCCGATTTGCACCCCGCCATTGGTGCCATTCCGCTTGAGTAGCTGATTCGTGATCGGCTGCTCCAACGATGCTGCTACTCATAAGTATGATAGTAATATATAAAAATGTGTTAGCTAAATGAGTAAATCTTTGTGTCATAATTGTCTCCTTAACAATTTAAGGGGAAAGGACCTACTCACTTTCCCCTTAGTCGCTTGGCTTCAAGCCTAACCCTATTAATTACCTTGTGGCCTATTCGGTCGATTACCGCGACGGCCCTCTCCGTCGCCGCGGCGACCCCGACGATCGCCAAACCCGCTGAATCCACTATCATTGTTGACAATACCAGCGATGGTCAACTGCGCTTCTTGGCGCACAGTTAGCAGTTCAACGAGATCTTTTTCTAACGCTTCGGCTGTTTCCTTCTGTGCAGCCTGATGCGCTTTGAAAGATTTCAGTGCGGCTTTGATTTGTGTGTTATCCCCACCATCAACCGATGTACGCAGGGCTTGTGTAAATGGGCGCAACTCCTGGCGTCGTTGGAGGCGGTGCTGTGCAATGGCTTTGATTCTTGGCACTAAGACAGCAGTTTCTTCATCAGAAAGATCCAAATTCTCAATAGCACGTTGGGTTTGTCGCTCTGCCATCTGCGCGGGATCAAATTGCCCCCTGCCACGCTCGCGTCGTTCCCCACGCTCCTGCTGTTGGCGACTCGAACGATCGGGACGTGTATCCTCTTGCGCTGAGATGAAGTATGCACTTGATAGTACAAGACCGATGACAAGGATAGCTACGAGTGGACGATTCAGCTTTGGACTTGATAGGTTGGGTTTCCGCAAAGTTAAAAACATGATATTTCCCTCCGTAAGAAAAATGAAATGAATTTACTACTGGTTTATGAAAATTGATTTTCGTCATGGTTAGGCAAACGGTAGGATAAAAAGTTCGACTTTTTTCTAAAAATTGTCTGAAGCCGATACAGTCGGCCTACTTGCTGAGAGGATTTCTATGGAGAGCAATAACGGATAAGAGTGAGCGGAAGAGGCAGGTGAATTCACTAATGGCAGAGAGTTTTTTAGAGGTAGAGAGGTGGGCCCTGTCTAAGCGATTTGAGTGATTGATTCATAAAATAAAAAAAGCCGTAGAGACTACAGTATATCGTGCCCCTACGGCTTTCTTGTTTATGGATTTCCGATCCTACTCTTCATAGCGCAGGTGGACAACCTTGTTGATGGCATCAATATAGGCTTTCGCGCTCGCTTCAATGATATCCGTGCTAGCACCATGCCCAATGATCACATTCCCGTTGTCCTGCACTCTGATTGTGACCTCACCGATGGCATCCTTTCCCTCAGTCACAGCTCTGATATTGTAGTCCGTGAGTAAGAGGGGAATTTTGGCCACCCGATCAATTGCCTTGTAGGCTGCATCAACGGGACCGTCGCCGGTGGATGCCTCCTCAACGACGCCCGTTTCGGTACGGATACCCACCGTCGTTGTTGAAGAGATTTTGGTCCCGCTGACCACCTGAATGTACTCCAATTGGAAGGTTTCGGGAATCGAGCGGACCTCATCTCTCATGATTGCCTCAAGATCGGCATCGTGAACCTCTTTTTTCTTATCGGCAACGCTGAGGAACCGCTCATAGATTTTTTCGAGTTGTTCCTGCGTCACCTCATAACCGAGCGCGTTCAGACGGTGCCGAAGTGCGTTACGCCCGGATCTCGGACTGAGGATAATCTGACTCTCCTGCCAACCGACATCTGCCGGATCGATAATCTCGAAGGTATTTCGCTGCTTGATAACACCATCTTGGTGAATGCCAGAACTGTGTGCAAAAGCATTCTCACCGACGATGGCTTTGTTCGGTTGGACAGGTATGCCCATCGTCCGGCTAACGCGACGACTGATCGGAACAATCTCTTTCGTATTGATATCGGTATAGTAGTCACTATAATAGTCTCGACGAGTTCGGATTGCCATCACAACCTCTTCAAGCGAAGTATTGCCAGCGCGTTCGCCGAGTCCATTGATTGTGCACTCAACCTGCCTTGCGCCGTTTTCAATCGCTGCGATACTGTTCGCAACAGCGAATCCGAGGTCATTATGGCAGTGGACACTGATGATCGCCTGATCGATGTTCGGGACACTCGCTTTGATGTCTGCGATCAGTTTTCCGAATTCAGCCGGTACAGTCCAGCCCACCGTTTCAGGGATGTTCACAACCGTCGCTCCCGCCGCAATTGTTGCCTCGACCACTTCATAAAGATAGCTTGGCTCCGTGCGTCCGGCGTCCATCGGCGAAAACTCGATAACTGCACCGGGGTGTCCGGCAGATAGATCTTTCGCGTAGGTGACGGCGTCGATTGCCATTTGCAGCGTCTCTTCGGGAGAGGTCCGTGTGATACGTTCTCGGTGAATGGGTGATGTGCCGACAAACGTGTGAATACGCGGTTTCTGTGCATCTTTAATCGCTCCCCACGCCGCGGTGATGTCTTTCTCGACTACGCGTGAGAGCGCGCAAATTTCTGGTCCTTCAACTTCATTGGAGATGCGCGTCACTGCATCAAAATCACCGGGTGATGAGACAGGGAAACCGGCTTCGATAATATCGACTTGCAGTTTTGCGAGATGTTTCGCTATTTCCAGTTTTTCCTCAAGATTCAGTGCGGCACCGGGTGTTTGCTCGGCATCTCGCAGGGTTGTATCAAAAATATAAACTTTCTCAGACACTGTATGATTCTCCTTTTTTGTAATTGTACTATATTCAGTCCTTTGTTCTAACGATGTCAAATTGTCTTCAGTATCACGTAAATCCGGTTCGTCGGTAGCCGTCAACCCCACCTTCATCACCTCCTTCTGTGATGCGTGAAACGTGATATATAATTTCCTTTTAACACTTTGTCCTGCTTCTTTTACGCATACTCATATAGGGGAACTGTGCGTGCAGGCTGTGTTGCCGTTTGGAGCACGTTCTCAATCTGACGGATTGTTTCTGGTTTTAGAAGCATATCTCTGCAGACCGAACAGACATCTGCAGGAACGTGGTCAATAACGATTACTTGGTTATTATGACGTACTGGATGTACAATTTTGCGCTCCTCATATTCTCCGGGACAACCTGCAATCGTGCATTTAATGGCTTCGGTCTCCTTTGCGTTGGAGTTATCCATTTTGGGACCTTCATGTTTCACACCGCTTTTCAGCCAAAATAATCATCCGCCTTGAGTCCCATGTGTACTCGCTGCCATCATAATCGCCGAATACTTGAATCGGCGCAAGATCTGCATAGTGGAGCATCTTTGTCAACTCAGGATAGAAATACAATCGACAAGTCAAGCGAACTTCGTGCACCCTCCCATCAGGAGCAATGTAGGCGCGGAGCTCTTCGTTATTCCCTGTCAGGAGATTATAATCCCGTTGGGTAAGGACAAATGTACCATCTGACAGTTCTTCCCAGCTTTGAGCGCGAAAATCACGGATAATCCGTGGGGTGTTGAGGAGATCTATGAGGAACTTACCTCCCGGCTTTAACGCTCTCCCAACAGCGTTGAGGACTTTCTGATCCTCTGTATCGTCGTCAAAGTAGCCGAAAGCTGTGAACATATTGATGACCGCATCAAATTCACCTTCAAACGGAATCTCCCTCATATCGGCATGGACGAACTGAATTTGAAGATTGCGCGCTACAGCCGCATCTTTCGCAAGATCGAGGAAGGTAGCTGAGAGGTCCTGCCCAACCATCGAATAGCCTGCTGCTGCGAGCTCAACCGTATGCCTTCCGTGCCCGCAGCAGAGATCCAAGACTCGCGCCCCCTCGGTTGCATCAGGAGCAGCTTGCGGGAGATTCAGCGCGCTATTGATGAAGTTCGCCTCTTTCTGAGCTCGCTCAGGCGTAAGCCCCTTCTCATACTCCTTGAGGTAGTTCCCATCAAAGAAGGTTTCATACCATGCCATAGGGAGATTCTCCTTACCCCTTCCAAATGGTCTTTCAAGTGCACAAGGCAACCACAAGTTGCTTTGAATCCCGATCTATCGGGGGGATACCTCTACGCTAGGCTTTTATGTGCAGCCTTAAGCAGTGAAGCGGTTGTTTCCCAACTAATACAACTGTCTGTGACAGAAACGCCGTATTCAAGCGTGGATCGATCAAACCCTGTTAAGTCAGAGGGTATTTTCTGACTTCCAGCGTTAATATTTGATTCCAGCATAATCCCTACAATCCCATCATTACCATCACGAATCTGTTTCAATATCTCCTCAAAAACAGCGGGCTGCTTGCTGTAATCTTTCTCTGAATTTCCGTGACTACAATCTATCACAACGTTTGGAGGTAGTTCCTCTTCTGTCAGCATCGCCTGAATATCCTGAACGCTTTGTGAGTCATAATTTACGTCCGTATTGCTCCCTCGTATCACAATATGGGTATATGGATTACCCGTTGTGCGTACAACGGAAGGAGCACCATATCCATCGATTCCCAGAAAAGAGTGTTCGCCGTTTGCAGATAGAATCGCGTTGACCGCAACAGAGATGTCACCCTGAGTACTGTTTTTGAAGCCAACCGGCATCGAGAGACCGGAAGCGAGTTGTCTGTGTTGGGGTGATTCAGTTGTTCGCGCCCCGATTGCAGCCCACGAAACCAGATCAGAATTATATTGAGGCGTGAAGGTTTCGAGATATTCAGTAGCACATGGCAACCCTATTTCAAGATTATCCATCAATATTCTTCTTGAGATATATAAGCCATCCTTGATATCCCCGGCTCCATTTAGATGTGGATCGTAGATTAAGCCTTTCCAACCCAAGTTGGTGCGGGGTTTTTCAAAATAGGATCTAACTATAACAACTACGCGATCTGAAACGGCATCCGAAATCTCTTTCAAGCGTGCCGCATAGTCATGGGCGACTTCTGCATCGTGGATGGAACAAGGCCCAACAATGACAAATTTTCGCGAATCGGTGCCGTCCAAGATGTTTCTGATGCTTGTTCTGCCATGTTGGACTGTCTGCGTCATCGCATCTGTTCTTGGGAGATCCGTCAGCAACTGCCTCGGACTCATTAAGGTCTGATAGTCTTTGACATTTCTGTCAATTGTACCGTTGGTCTGCATTATTTTACTGCCTCCTATAGACAAAAAAAAACGCCCACCACCGAACCTGTTTTCGATGATGGGCATCAATGAACAACCGAATGTGGGATAATCTCTACATCTTCGATGCGAAGTCTACCCGCCCACCATCGCAGCACAAATACAACAAAAAGAGATAGAGATAAAAGAAGTACAGTGTTGTTTGGTGTGCAATGTGGGTATGTGGGTAGAAGTTTTTCATTAGCCTCTTATAGTACTATTTAACTCCATTAACTGCTAGAGATGTCCGCAAATTTTGTGAAAAGACATTTAATTTTAACAGACCTGTCGACAAGATGTCAAGATAATTTTCGTTGACAACCCTTTTTGTAGGTGTTATAGTTAATTTTGGAGTGTAGGTGACACAGATTAAGCAGGATTCAAGGATTAAAGAATAAGGAAAAATCAACAATCCTGATAAAGGAGCAGTGGTTTGAACGCTGAAGAAAAGTGTCTATTTATTAACAGTCAGATTCCCAAAGGGGGACTCTTCACCGGTGAGCAGAAGGCCATTCACCCCGATAGCAATGTAACGTGGCGGATTTCGCCGGAGCCATTTTGGATTCTTCAAGAACACTTGGACTGGCTTGAGGAACTTGGGCCGCATTTATTGCGGTTCTACAAAGCCTGCAATCTGCTCTACTCACAGAGCGTCCGCGGCATTCAACCGGATTGGGTCGCAGCATACCTTGATCAGGGAAAGCCTGAGTCCGTGATAGAACTCGGACGGATGAATCGGTTCAAGAGTCAGCTGCCGCAAGTGATTCGTCCTGACATCTTGCCGACTCCCGACGGTTTTGCCATCACTGAATTAGATTCTGTCCCCGGCGGTATGGGATTCACGGGTAGTCTATCAGCCCAGTACGCCAAACTGGACTACGACATCATTGGCGGCAGCAATGGGATGCAACTCGCTTTTGCAGAGATGATCAGGTCGCTGGCAAAGGTTGAGCACCCCACGCTGGCAATCGTCGTCTCCGATGAATCCGCAGATTATTGGGACGAGATGAAGTGGTTAGAGTCAGCACTGCGAGAGGTCGGTTTGGCTGCCTATACCATCAAACCCCGCGACGTGATTTTTACGGAAGACGCGCTGTTCCTTGAGTCAGATGAGGGAAAGGTCCAGATTGATGTCCTCTACCGCTTCTTTGAGCTGTTTGATCTGAAAAACATTCCCAAAGTAGACCTGATGCTCTACGGTGCCAAAAGGCGAACGGTGGTCATGACCCCACCACCCAAGACATACCTTGAGGAAAAACTGATGTTCGCCCTGTTCCATCACCCCTCCCTCCAACCCTTCTGGCAACGAGAACTTGGGAAAAAAACTTACCAATTCCTACCGAGCGTCATTCCGCAGACATGGCTGCTCGATCCGCGTGAACTGCCACCACACGCCGTCATCCCAGACCTTGAGATCGATGGAATGCCTGTCACAAACTGGCGACAAATTATCCCTGTCTCGCAACGTCAACGGGAGCTTGTGCTCAAGCCGTCGGGATTCTCTGAATTGGCGTGGGGCAGCCGTGGGGTTTCAATCGGGCATGACCTTCCCACCGAAGATTGGGAAGGCGCAGTGGAGAACGCGCTAATAGGTTTTCACCAAACCCCCCATATCCTGCAAAAATTCCACAGAGCAGAACGTCTCACCATGACCTATTACGACTTTGAGCAGGGTGAAGTTCAAAGGATGCCGGGGCGGGCACTGCTTCGTCCTTACTATTTTACAACCGGTGAAAAAGTGCGCCTCGCTGGGATTCAAGCGACCGTCTGCCCTGAAGACAAAAAAGTGCTGCATGGGATGGTCGATTCGATCATCGTACCGTGTGCAGTCAAAACGGATATATACTAATTCAGCGCAGACTCCAAAGGATTGAGATACGGGCTTATCCTTTGAGCAAAGGAAATCATCATGAAAATTGCAACGACTCCAACCAATGGAGAAATCCTTGATAAGAAAGATCCCTATCCCTACGGGTGGCGTGAAGTCATGCGTACTTTGCCAGACGGGACAGAGGTACTGGAACGGACGCCGCTGACACTTGAGGACATCCTTCACCCACAGGTGGGAGATTACCGAATGCACTCCGATGAGCATGAGCGATTTTGTAACTATCTCTACAACGTGCTATCCGCCCGACTCGCAGATCAGCCGGACGCTATCGTGTTACACGACCTCCGCGTGGCGTGGGCACACCCTGATTTCAGGGCACACGGGCCCGACATTTCGGTGATTTTCAACCTCCGGCGGCGCATTAATTGGAGCACCTTTTCGGAAGCAGAGGAGGGAACCAAGCCAAGCCTGATTATCGAAATTGTTTCGCCTTCAACCCGCTCAACCGATGTTGTCACGAAGGTTGACCACTATGCGCGGGTCGGCGTACCGAATTACATCATCGTAGATCGATTTGAGCGACAAGGGGTAATGGAGCGAGAGTTAGTGGGTTACCGACTCACACCGGCTGGCTATGAGGAGTTAAGTCCCAATACGGATGGCTGGCTATGGCTTGAACCGGTCAATCTTTGGATCGGCTTGAATGGGAAAGATTTAGTTTGCTATGAGGAAAGCGGCGAAGCCATTCTCGATTATGTGGAAATGACAAATGCTCGTGCGGAAGCGGAAGCGCGTGCCGCTGAAGAAACCCAATCCCTTGCCGCGGCAGAGGAACGGATTCGTCAACTTGAAGCTGAATTACAGCGTCGTAGACCGTAGACCTCCTCTCTCGGCACCGCCTCACATCATTCCCGGCGATAAGGTAGGGCGAGCGCAGCGGGCGGTTTTGCTTGTCCGACAAATCCAGCCAACACAAGCAGCGTCAAAACATACGGCAGCATCAGGAAGAATTGGTAGGGGATAAATCCGAGATCCGCGATTGCCTGTAAACGGTCGGGCAAAGCGTTGGCAAGCCCAAAGAGCAACGCCGCGCCACACGCCTTGACCGGATGCCACTTCCCAAAGATGACAATCGAGAGTGCGATAAAGCCACGACCAGCGGTCATCTCTGTGCTGAAGAACGGCACGTCCACCAATGAGAGATACCCACCGGCAAGTCCTGCCATGAACCCACCGAAAAGGACACATTTCGCTTGTAACCGGAGCACACTTACACCGACCGTATCCGCTGCCTTGGGGTGTTCGCCGCAGGCTTGGATAGCGAGACCGTGATGGGTGTGGAACAGATAAAAATAGACTGCGGGAACAGCGAGAAATGTTATGTAGACCAAGAGATTTTGCTGAAATAGGATGGGACCGATAAACGGAATGCTAGATAACAGTGGAATATGAATCGGTTGGAAGATCGCTACTTTCAGTGCGTCCCCGGTTGCACCAAAGATGCGGCGGTACAACACCTCGACAAGTCCGAACGCCAAGAGGTTGATGCCAGTGCCTGTCACCACCTGATCGGTTTTTAGCCACAGGACTAAGCCCCCAAAGATGCTGGCTAAGAACACTCCGCTCAATCCACTGAATAGAATACCGAGCCACGGCGCAAGCCCAGGGTTCATACCTTGGATGTAGAACGAACCGAGCCAGCCGGTAAACGCCCCTAAAATCATCATGCCTTCCAACCCAATATTGATGACTCCGGCGCGTTCAGCGATAATTTCTCCGAGGGCGACAAGCAAAAGTGGCGTTGCGTAGCGAACTGTTGCTTCAAGAATATATTCAATCATATAACATCAAAAAGTCCCCCTGATAAGGGGGATTTAGGGGGTTGGCTGTACATTGACAGTGTCTAAGTAATTCTAAAATCTACCAAAATGTCCGTTAAGATCAGATACAATCACTATCTCAGGGAGAGCGCCTCATCAATTTCTGCTTGATACTCGTAAACTTCGCAGTTCTCCACTTCGCGCATTCGTAACGCCCGGCCAGCTCTGGAGGACTCAAATATTGCGTAGAGGGCTGCCACATCCTTCAATCCGCAGGCTCCATCGACCTCAATCTTTCGTCCGTTGAGAATTGCTTCCGCCAGTTCGTAGTATTCAAGCGCAATAAGTTTCCAATCTACCGCGGGATCTCCGGCAGAAACGCCCAATGGAAAGAGATGTTCCGCCAACGGTTCTAGGGAGAACCCATCTATGGATGCCAGGATCTCCTCTTGGTTTATCGCTTCCTGACCCCGCTGCTGCATGCTGATCCTGCCGCCGCGCGTCCCAAAGCCGTTGATGCTCCCTCTATCACCAAAGATGAGCTCGCCGCCAGCACTGCCGTGCCCGCTAAGACCGACTAGCCAGTTCACAGTCGCCCCGTTCTCCATTCTGAACATCGCTAGCGAAGTGTCCTCTGCCGTCGCCGGAACTTCCGCCTCCATCACCCGAAACCGGTTCTGGTAGAAGGTATAGGTGTCGCCGATGCTGTCAGGCTTTCTTCTCACCGGTTCAATCAACCGCACATCTCCGTAAACTTCTGCTATATCGCCGAGTTGATACCGGACCATGTGGGTGAAGTGAACTGCCATGTCAAGGATCGCGCCGCCGCGCTCCTTAAGGTGCCGCCAAGGGGTGATGAAGATTCCGTTCCCCGGACTCAGCGCATGAAACAACGCCAGATAAGGCGTCCCGATTGCGCTAGTCTCCAACAGGTAGCGGACTAGCCGAGCGGAGGGATCTCGTCGGAAGTTCTCCGCCACCGACAGACGACGGTTGTTCCGTTCTGCAGCTTCGATCATCTGCTGGCACGCCTTTACCGTGATTGCCATCGGCTTTTCCACCATCACATGGAGTCCGAGATCGAGTGCTTGACACACAACGTCGTGGTGTACCGACGGATCTGTTACCACGTCTACAGCGGCAAGGTCGGGCACGGCACGGGTCATTTCCTCCAAGTCGGTGAAAATCTTTGGACGGACGTCCATCAATTTCTCCGCTTCTAAGGCGGCAAGCTCGGCATTTGCCCGGCGAATGTCACACACGGCGCAAAGCTCGACATTGGAGAAAGGACTTTGCACCAACTCCCGCAAACCGTAGAGGTGCCGCGTCCCCATCCCACCACAGCCGACTAACCCAAGTCTAATTTTGTCCATAGTGCCTCCGCTATCTATGGGGTATAATTTTCCATATCCGGTTCGATAGCCAGTCCTTGCTCCAGATCGAAATCGACTTCGACCGAGTGGGCGTGATAGTCCTGATCCCCACGAACCGTCTGGTATACATCGTCCCCATCCACGCAGATAGGCATGGTATGCCAGACTTTGAGGCCCAAACAGACTCCTGTGCTCCCGTCCGAATAGAAGGCGCGTACATCTTCAGCTTCTAGGGTGTCTTTGACAGGACCGACCAGAAATACTGTTGGACGATGCAGGCTCGGATAGAACGCCTGACCCGCGTCGGTGTGAAAGGCGAAGTGCGCCCGCTGCAATCCTTCGGAGAGCGGCGTTTTTTCGAGTTCGGTGTCCGCAGTTGCCTCAGCAAGATCCGCAGTCACGGGATACGCAGCGGAACGGAGTCCCCCCTTTGCGATTTCCGGTTTGGCTTCCTCGAACGTTTCAATGACCTCCCCGAACGGCGCAAAGGTTTCGGGGGTCAGCGGTTCAACTTTGACTTTGAAGCTTTTCCACATGGTTCTAACCCTCCTTAAATTATCGACTGTTGATGCTTGACAGTTCGTTTTGCCCAACGATTGTCAGTAGGGAACAACGATCGTTGTTCCCTACTATCCTTATTACAATCGCATTGTTGGTGGCAAGCCAAATTCCGCGGCGGTTTGGTTGAGTCGCTCGATATCTGCGAAGCTGATAGGCGCACCATCACGTCTGTATTCCTGCTCCCTGCGAGCTTCAGGTGTTCCGGGAAGTGTTGCCTCATCGTAGCCTCGCAACGGTGCCATGGTTTCCCGGACGCCTCACACCAAGTTATCGACTCCAGTGCGGAATTCTGCCGGATCGGTGAACAATCCTATATCCATAATCACAATCATGCCACCGGCTTGTCCACGGGGCCATTTCTCCTTTACCGCTTTCGCCCGTGCGCTGTCCGTGCCGACAAAGGGTCCGCCAAGCCCCCTAGCGACGCCGGTATAGCCCATAGACTTGAAGAACGCAGCTGGAATCATCTCCTGCAAGGCATCGAATTCCTCACCGCGTTGATAATCGGCGAGGATACAGGTCGCCATATCGGGGATAAGCGGCGGTTCGTCCTCACCGGGCAAACCGAAACAGAGCGGAGGATTGCCCCAATAGGCAGAAGGGGGACGATTGTTGGGGTCTGCTGGACCAAATTCACTTGAACAGCCCTGTACGGAAAAGGCGGTACAACCCTCCTCCATCGCCCGACGGACGTAGTGTCCCGCGGAACCGTAGTGTCCAATGTGACAGGTTGCGCCGACAGCTACGCCGTTCGCCTTTGCTTTGGTGATAGCACTTTCGGTTGCCATCATCATCGGTGCGTAGCCCAAGCCGCCGTCGCCATCGATCAGGACAGCGGTGGGGGTTTCTTTGATGACTTGGCAGTTGGGATTGGGATTGATTAATCCGTCTCGCAGACCCTCGCAATAACCGGGAACCTGCCGGAGACCGTGGGAGTGTACGCCCCGCAGATCGCCGTTGGTCAACAGTTGGGCGAGTTGTTCCGCGTGATCCCCGTGCAAGCCCGCGGCTTTGAAACAGGCTCCAGCAAAGTCACGCAACTGCGTTTCCGAAATACGTTTGGATTCTTGGGGTGGACGGTTCATTACATATCCTCCTATTCCTTTTACTCTTTCTCGTTTAGTATTTTCATAACTTGATGGTGCCCCATACCTTGACTTTTCAGTTCGGCATAGGCTTTTTCGTCAATGGCATCGCGCTTGAGAAAACCACGGATATCGTATCTGCCCGGTTTTTCTACCGGTAGCTTGCCCTCATCCACCATCAACTCCAACGGATAGCCCTCCTCCTGCAAAGGAAGATGAATCACCCGGTGCTGTCGGGCGGATTCGTAGAGAGCCATCATGATTTCCACAGTTGCGCGCGCTTTTTTGCCGGTGCCACGGTGTTCGGGCCCGCCTTCGATCCAAGCGATAAGTTCACGCACCTGTGCGGCGTTGGTGTGCCCGCCGATCGCTCGAATCTCCTCTGCTTCTACACGTAAGGGCACCTGTTCCCAACCGTTGGAATTAGCATTAAACAATTTGACTCCGGCTTCGCTGACGTCCAACATGCCCTCGGTGCCTCGGATGTGAAACCCGCCCGCCGCTGCACCCTCCATGTCGAGGTCCGACTGTATAAACAGTTGGAGATTGCCTTCCATCTGCACCAGTGCCATGCAGCTGTCTTCGATCGGCGTATCCCTCTCATATCGATCTGTATCCCGCTCTACCGCTCCCATCACCCAGAGTGCTTGCGGATCCCCCAAAACGAAACGTGATCCGTCGATCGCATGTGTGCCACAATTGAGCAGTCCCTGCACGATCTTGCAGTTTACCAAGACCGGATCGCCGATAGCCTCCCCCTGAATCAGTTCGCGTGCCTTCTCCCAACCGGGCGTAAAGCGTCGCTGATGGCTGATTATCAGCTTCGTGCCGCTCGCTTCGCAGGCATCAACCATGCTGTTTGCTGCACCTAGGCTAGTCGCCATCGGTTTTTCGCAGATGACAGCTTTGATGCCGGTTTGCGCCGCTGCGATGGTCGGTGCGGGGTGCAGCGGGTGCCATGTGCATACACTGACGATATCCGGCTTTGCCTTTTCCAGCATCTCTTCAACAGTGGGATAGCCCTGCGGGATGTTATACTTTTCCATATATTCTTCGCGAGCGACTAACAGTGGATCAGCAACTGCGACTACTTCCACATTGTCATTCAAATTATAGCCGTCCATGTGGGCATTGCCGATAGATCCGCAACCGATAATTGCCGCGGTATATTTATTAGACATATAGTGTTCCCTTTCCGTTTGGGATTAGGTATATATGAATCCTTATTGGCTCATGGAAAAAGAAAATGCAAAACGTTAAGCGCGTGAAACGTGATGGGTAAAACGTGATTAGTTCATTGGCACCCAACCTATTGTAAGGTTGATGGTGTCCTCGGCAGCTTTCGCATCAATTGTTTTTCGCGTTCCGAAAACCCTGCCCAGACAGATTCAGGAACTGGGTTCCGTTCCCGGTGTTCTCGCTGCATCCAGCCACGGAGACAGGCAAACACGGCAACGGGACGTGGGGTATCTGTGTGATTGGGTGTCCCTCGGTGCAGACAACGGGGATCTCGGATGAGGACATCGCCGGCGTTCATCAGTAGCGGTTCAAGTGGGATTGCGCCATCTTCAATCCGACGCAACGCCTCCGCTTTTGGCAACAAATGCGTTCCGCGTGCGACCTCAAACGGTCCGTGCGCCGGCGTGACATCAATAAAAGGAAAATTCACAGCAAGAATCGCAGGCGGATGTTGGAAGTCGGGGTTTTCACGGAAGAGGGGACCAACATCCCCATGAATCTCCTGATACACTGATCCCTTGAGCGGCGTGTCACTGGCGTACTGATCTATCGCGAAATCCTCTCCTAGCACTTGGCTTGCTATGGCGATAACCATATCGTCGTCAAAGAAGCAGGGATTATACAACGGCGGCTCGAAAGGCAGCGTGATGTAATGTCTCGCAGGTCCACGATTTGGGTTATCCGCATGTTCGACGACATAATCGCGCAAGATTGGTGCAAAGGCTTCGTTGCAAGCCTCAATGGCGAGGAGAGGAAATTGGTCCCGCAGAATGCAGAAACCGTCCACCAGAATTTGTTCCGCCATTTCCTGAATGTCCACTGACATTGTGTAACTCTCCTTGTTCTGCTCGTGGCTTCAGATCTTTGTCCGCCCCTGATAGGTGAGGGGATGAACAATTCCAATTTCCTCTATCGCAGCGTTGAGGTCGTCAGAGAGTGCCCCACGCCGCGCAGCAGACATATTGAACTCGACCTCCTGGAGATTACTGAAGCCAACGACGATGGATTGTTGCCTTTGCTCCGAGAGCATCCACCGGATACAGAGTTCTGCCATAGGGATACCAGCGTCCGCATGGATATCAAGAAACTTGAAATAGGAGGCCTTGAAAGTCTCGTCCATCCAATCGGGAGGGTTCTCCCGCCAAGCGTTTTGGGGAACGGCGAGCCAACCTTTCATCAGCGGTGCACCAATTACAACGCCCACCCCCAAGTCTTGAGCCGTTGGGAACAGGAATTTAACAGCATTCCTAAAAACCGGGTTGAACTGATGCGCTGCCATGACAGAATCAACCTCGACTATTTTCAGTATCCGCGCCAACAAGCGTGCATTCTTCGCCGTCAATCCGATAAAACGCGCCTTGCCGCTGCGCTTTGCGTTGGCGAGAAAATCGATCGCTGGTGCATTAGAGAAGTCATAGTCTGTGTCATCCTCAATGAGAGCACCCCAATCCGCCAAATTTCCATCATTGGGTATATCGTCAGTCCACCACTTCAGATAATCCGCTTCGTGAATCTGAATGATGTCCACGTAATCGGTCTGAAGCCGCTTGAGAGAACTCTCGAATTGCTCCATGAGTTGGTCAACGCCGCGATGTTCCTCTAAGCGGTAGCGCTCACGGTTTGTAAATCCCACTTTGGTGGCAAGGATGACCTTGTCCCGTTTTTCCTTTAAGGCAGCACCCAGCATGGTCTCATCCCTACCGTCTCCGTAGTTTGCGGCTGTATCAAAATAGTTCACGCCGTGATCAACCGCATAGTCCACGCAACGATTCACAGCAGCCTGCCCTTGACCCGCCATAAAGGCAGATCCGAGCCCAAGTTCACTGATTTTGAGTCCTGTTTTACCCAGTATGCGTGTTTTCATTTTCATTGTCTGTATTCGTATTGATTTACCCATGCCCTTTGGGCATTAAGAATATAAATAACAGTGGCTTCCAAGAGCCCGGCTCACCTAGTCAGGAAGTCACGGAAATTCTGCAATGCTTCTGTCATCTGCGGGGTGAACCCAACCGTATCAGGATTAGCGGCATACATGGAGTGCAGCAGATTCGCCAGATGGGTTAGGTGTCGAATCACGGAGATACCTTCTGCGTAAGACACATCGGGGATAGAGAATTTTTGATACCACTGCTGGATCGGCAGATCGCCCGGCGTTACGTAAAGCGTCAACCATGCCCATCCCTGATTCAGGTTCCAAGCCAGTTCGATCCACGGATCTGGCTCATAGGCATTAGTGGGAATGCGCCGTATCCCTTCGGGAGGAATGTCTTCAGAGGTCCGAAATTCCCCGGCTGGCTCCGCAGCGGGTGCGGCAGCAAATGGTCGGTTCGTGTCCATGGATTCGTCGCTTTCAGTTATTGATTGTCGCCCTGAACTTGCATTTTGCGGAGAACGACCTTTCCGGGGCTTTTGATTTTCAACTTTTCCGCTAGATAGCCTTCGTTAATGGCAATTTTAAGTACACTACCCTCTACGCTGAAACGCACCAAATAATCCCCGACCGGTACATCGCCATAGTTTTCAACGTAGCGACAGCTGATTTTCCGTCCATCTTCAAATTCGACTGTGATGGTATCTTTCAGCTTCCAGCCGAGCGTACTGAATGCAGCGGGTTTAATATCGGTAACAACGTTGGCATGGTTGTCAATCGCCGTGATTTGTCCCATAATTTCTTGGTGGACTACCTTTTTGGCCATTGCCATACCCTCGTCGGTGGCTGTCTTTCCACCGCAACCTAGCCATAACATCGTCCCGACCATCAAGATTACGAGATGAAACAAAACATTGTGTTTCACAAGAAGTCTCCTTATATACGTGTAGGTTAATTTTCAAAATCGACAACACTAGAAACCGAGTTTTTGCCAAAAACTCGGTTTCTCTATCCTTATGTCTATATTCTCACTCTAGTCAAATTGGCTAATCAGCGTCGGCGATATTTCTCGGATAGGGGCGCTGCCAATCTTCCTTACCGAACGCTGGATTACCGGCAAGATCCTTAGAATATACCCGTTTACTCTCATGAGAAAGAGCCATTGAATTCATAATCTCTCGCGTCAGTTCGACATCCAATCTGGCATACTCTTCCTGATATCGCCCCTCTTTCATCAGGTTATTTTGTTCATTCGGATCTTCCGATAGATTAAACAGTAACACCTCACCACTCGCGTGTTTGCATAGCTTCCACTGACCATCATAAATCATCCAACCGCCCCTGACCATCCCGATGACACGCTCCCTCCGGTTTTTGCGTGGGATGTCGAGTTCGGGCAACGGTATGGAGTCCATGTAGTTAGGGATCTCGCACCCACCGAAATGTAACATTGTTGCGGTCACATCGCCCAATTCGACTATATCTGCGCACGTCTTCGATTGGTCCGTCCACGGCAGACGAACTATAAGCGGCACATGGATGCTTGATTCAAAGAATGTGCCCTTGCCGATGAAATCGTGGTCGCCGAGGTAATCGCCATGATCGCTGGAGAAAATGATAATCGTGTTGTCTAACAGTTCTTTTTCGCGTAAGGCATCAAGGATTTGCCCCATTTCGTAGTCGATCTGTTTGACCAACCCCGCATAGTGTGCCCGAATCTTCTTCTTGTGCGCCTCCGTAAATTCGGTGTAATCAACACCGTTCCATGGTCCACGGTTGCCCTCGATATTTTGCCGCCGAAGTCTTAGAGTATCCCCTTCTACCGCCGGAATAGAATCGGGCATGTCGGCTGGATCGAAGCCCTCTAAAAATTCGGCGTTGGGGTCATACGGGCAGTGAGGTCCCGGAAAACCGACCATCATCGCAAAGGGGCTCTCATCACCGTAGTTGCGGATAAAACAACACGCCTCCTGCCCAACGAAGCGATCGACCGAATAGCCCCAAGGAATCTTGTTGATGATCGCACCCTTGTTTTCGTGGTAGCCGGGGTGCTCGTTTCCGTGGAGCTTTCGGTAACCGCCCTCCTTTAAGAAGTGGTAGTAATCATCACGGATCTCCAGCCACCGTTTGTCTTCGGCGGCGACTCGGTATTGGAATCCTAGATTAATGTCCCACGGATAGAAGTGCATCTTGCCGATGGCGGCGGTGTAATAGCCCTGCTTAGACAGCGTTTGGGGCCAAGTTTCTATGCCGGACGCAGCGAGATCGGGACTTAGCCACTGACCGTTATCGGTCACGCCGTTTTTGATTGCGTTGAGCCCTGTTAGGAGCGACGCTCTAGCCGGCACACATATCGGCGAGGCAGAATAGGCACGCTCATAACGTACACCGCCCTCCGCAATGCTGTCGATATGCGGCGTATCAATGAAAGTTGCACCGTAACAACTCAAGAAATCCGCCCGCAGCTGATCGGGCATGATGAAAAGCAGATTCGGCTGCTTCGCCGTTTGGGGTTCGGACATTTAATTTCTCCTGTAGGGGCAACCCCCCGATAAATCGGGATTAAGAAACTTGTGGTGGCCCGCTTTTGGGCAGGTTGAGCGTAGTGAAATCCCGCCTGTCCCGATTTATCGAGGATCTATCGGGGCACAAGACCTGCCACTACTACGAAACAGGTCGACGCTTCCCTATACCTTCACGTCTCGCTATATCAGAGATGAGATGCGAAGGTCGACGACGCATGGGATTGACGAGTGCCCGCGGCATCTCCCCGCGCAGCGTTTCTGCTGAACGGATATATAGGCTACGATCGGGGAGCGGAAGGTCTACACGCACATTGCCCCGGCGGTGCGATTCACGGATGGCGATGGCAAGCTCCAGCAGATGCCGTCCCATATCGCCAGAGCAGTTGGGCGTTTTGCCCGTTTCAATGCAGTTGATAGCATCCTTGACCTGCCCCACACCAGCACTCCAGATCCGTTGGGGACGCGGAAAGATGTGCCGCACCGGCGTGGCTGGCGCGTCGTCAGTGACCTTTCCCATTTTCCACAACTCGAACTCATAGCCGTCGTTGGCGTTGCGGAGGTGAATTGTGCCGTGCTCACCGATTGCGTCGAGCGTCCATGTTGATGCAGCACTCGGCAGCATACGGCAGAACCCACGGGCACCGTTTTCAAATGCCATATAGGCGTTACCGGCAAGGTCTGCATCGGCTGCGGCTTTTTCGTCGCTCTCCACCTCTCCCACAACCCAAGAGACACGTTCATTCCCGCCTGCTAGAACACACATCGCACCGAGCCAGTGGACACCCATGTGTGACAGATTGCCTGAACCGTGCGCTGTTATTTGCAGCATCTTGCCCAGCACACCCTCGTCGATAAGTGCCCGTGCCCTGCGGTAGTATACATCGGAGGCGCACATCGCATTCATCATGAGGATGATCCCAGCTTCGCGGCAGCCCTCGACCATCGCATCCGCTTCTTCCAAAGAAGTCGCCATCGGTTTCTCCACCCAGATGCACTTCACACCCGTCCGCCCTTCACGGACCATACGCACAATGTCTAGCGTAACCTTTGCGCGGGGCGCGGCGGAGGTGCAGATACTCACCATGTCCGGCTTCTCGCGCTCAAGCATCTCCTCGTAGTTCTCATAAAGATGCGTGTCTGGAATGGTCCAGCGTTCACCAAATGCCTCACGTTGTTCGGCGTATAGGTCAGCGGCACCGACCACCTGCACCTCTGGCACGTCCATGTAACTGCCCATGTGGCTGAACGGAACGAGCCAGCCATCGCCTATCACTTCGTCGTCGATGGTATCTGCGATACGTCCTAAACCGATGAGGGCTGCTCGATAACGTCTGTCGTTCATATCGTTCTCCTGTGTGGTGTGTTGTCTATTGAAGGATGGTTGGTGTAAGTCCAGGGATCTCCGTGTCGAGCGGAAAATAGGGCCGCTTGAGATGTTTGTAGGGAAGATGTCGGCATGTCGCCGGTGTCGCGCCGGGTGTGTCAAGGATAAAGGCTGCTTTGGCGATTTCACCGTAAGCGAGGCGGTAGTTCATCGGGTTTTTGACAATGATGAACTTGGCATCGGGTGGTTGCATCTCCATAGAACGAAACTGCTCATCCACCCAGTCATATGTGCCGTGCGTAGCAACGAGCACCTGAATTTCGCCGATTGTCAACACCGCTGATGGACCCATGTTACCTTCAACATCGTCCCAAATCCCGCCGATATAGCGGAAACGACCATCACTTAACCGAGTGACTGTGCCCGTCACGGTCACCGGTTTACCCCAGCGCGGATCGAGGTGATGTCCCAGCGCAACGGTGGCTTCCTGACCGACACCGGCTCGATGACAAGCAGCGGCGGCCTCTGGATCCGCCACAGGTACGAGTGAAGGCACTGTTACCTTTGCGTCAAGTAGCGCGGTCAATGTGGCAACGCTATCGCCCGCTGCACCGCCACCACAACAATCCGCTGCTTCAACCAAGAGCACCGGACCGTCCTCTACCTCTAAGCCCTTGGCAATAGCTTCGCTTGGGGTGTGGATCTCGGGTTCAAGGTCAAACCGTCGCGTCCAATACTGTTCGGCAAGCTGATTTGCAAGCGATACCGCCATCTCCATATCGTTATCTGTGATTACCAACGCACCGCTGCCCATGTCCGGCTGATCTAGATAGGGATGAACCAAGAAAACACTAGTGGATAGGACGTCATCACACCCTTCGAGTGCTTTGGCAGCGTGCATAATTTGGGCGAAAGGATCATCACCTTCGGTCGAGCCGTTAATCGCAGCAGTAATCACCGGCACCTTTGCCATCGCCATGGTTGGACAGCAGCCTCCCTGTAGGATATCCCAGAGCAGTCGAGCACCCCGCTCGCCGGTGGTGAAGGTATCTTGGTGGGGATAGGTCTCCCATGCAATTAGCCCATCGGCGAAACGAACCATGTCGGCGGTGACATGCGCGTGCAAATCGAGCGTAACGACAATCGGTATCGCATCCCCGACGATTGCACGCACCGCTTTGATAAGATCACCTTCCGGATCGCCGAGGTTTTCGACCGTCGCAGCACCGTGCAGTGGCAACAGCACACCATCAACAGGGGTAGAAGCGCGCAAGCGGTCTAGGAGTTCCGTCTTGAGTTGTGTATAACACCCGGCGGTCAGGGGACCACCGGGGCAGGTGCTCGCGTAAATCAGGGGAACGACCTCCGCTCCACATTCGCGCATCACCTGCATCAGCCCGCCCACTACACCGGCGTCAACCTGCAAGACTTCTTCCCCTCGGCACAACTCATAACGCTCAAACCAGCCTATATCAATGGGCACTCCGCCAAACTCGTTGCATTCGGTGAGGATCGATCCGAGTGCAATACGCGGTCTACTTTTCATAGCTGTTTTTCCGTAGTATCTTTAACTGGTTCCTAACACTCTCAATTACGCGGAGCCCCAATAGGTTGACCATCTCGGCAGACAGCAGGGAAATGTTCGCCGGCTTCAGCCATCGGTTCGCCATCTTCCAACGTTACAAACTGCTTCATTAAATGTTGACCGCTTGCCACAAAACGCGATTCCCCGGTCATGTAGTGAATGGCGATAGCCCGCCGTGGTCGATCTGATCGGTTGAAGGGCGAGCCGTGCCAAGTCAGCGAGTGGTGGAATGACACCTCACCGCTCTTGACGGGCCGTGGCTGCGGTGCGACAGACTTGACTTCAGAATCAACGGGTGGTGAAAATCCTTGGATGTTCATAAATTCTTCGCGTTGTTCAAGGTGGTGTTGGGTGCGAAGGAACTCCATCTGATCGCCCCATTTGTAGCTTCCGGGCACCATCCACATACAACCATTCTCCTCGTCAGCGTCATCCAAGGCGATCCATGCCGACACAGGTGTCATCGGAAGAATGATGGGCCACAACGGTGCATCTTGATGCCATCGGGTTGCTCCACCGTAGTTGGGGGGTTTGTACTGGATTTGGTCGTGCCAGACCATCAGATTGGGGGCATCCGTCAACTGACTTATCCCCTTAACGATGGATGGGTGGTAGATTAGCTTCTCAAAGGCCGAGGACGCCTCCCAGATATTGACAATCTGCCAAACAGCGAGTTCGGTGGGTTTATCTTCCCGCCGGGACATGTTGCGGAACGACACCGGCTGCGGTTCCTCGCTGGTAAAGCCATCTGGACCTTTTTCCAACATGCGGTCTAAATCCGTCCTCAACGCCTCCAACTCTTCATCGGTGAGAATGCGACCACCGTTGAGGAAACCGTTGCGATGAAATTCGTCAATTTGTGATGGTGTTAGCATAGCGATACATCTCCATATTTTTAGCTTGTACTGGACAGCGTCAGTTACCCCGCCCTAAAGGACGGGGCTTCCACTGCTAAGAAGCTGGTGATAGTCGTATCTATAACGCTCCCGCCTATGCGGTGTTTCCTAGCCTACCAAGGAAGGGCAGCGGAGGGTTGATTAACAAAACATGCGGTTCCCAAGTCAAGCGTAATTTCGGTTGCAGGAGGCAAAACAATCCGGAGGTTGCTTGCTTCTACGGACGCGGTCCGGGTGTCTTCGGTTACAGGCGGTGCAGCGTAGGCTGCAGTCGCTCCCGGGTACTCACTTGTGCGATGGGTGTATCGAACCTCCGTAAATCGGTGTTCGCCAAATGCCCCTCCCTGAACCACCATATCTCTTGTCTCAAAGGGACTGAGGTTGACCAATCGCACCACCGTCCGATTCGCTTCAAGCGTTTCGACGAGAGCGGCGGTATCTTGGGGCAGACCGGGACGTTTTCGATTGCAGTCGAAGTAGCGGAGACGAGACATCAGGAGTCCCCCGTTGTAAATCAGTTGTGGTGCCCCCAACGTCAGTTGAATCAACGCCTCGGTGGTTACCGGGTTGGTCTGCTGCCAGCGGTGCGGATCTTGATGGGTGGTCGCCTCCTCATCTCCGCGAACGAGATCTAGTCGTCGGCAGACCTGACGGTAACTGGCGCGTAAAATATCTTCGGGATAGGTCGGGTTATCACCCGCTAGAAAACGGACCCACGGCTGCTCGTGCCCCGCATCTTCTTTGGTGTGGAATGAAAACACCTTATTCCAGTCATACCCACTTGCTTGACGGATCTCCTCAATCCGTTCCCAATCTTCTGACACCATCGAAAGATTCCAGAGCGACACCGGGTAAATCGGTGACATCGGTTGATAGTCGAACCAACCGGCATCCCCGTAACGGTATGGAACGAGGAAGGTCTCGTGCTGTCCCCCCAAGGCTGAGAACTGACCGATCCAGTGTTCACCGAGGCTCATGTGTTCCAAGCGGACATCACGAATTTCGCCGCGCGCCACAATACGATCCATCTGAATACGCGGCAGATCCAAGTAGCTAGCGTCTTGGGTTAGGAGATAGGCGTTAGATGCCGCAACCAGCACTGCCATCTGGACATTGTAAAATCCGTGGGGCCAGGTCCAACCGTAGAGTCCGCCATACCAATTCCCCTCAATATACTCACCGACCTGACCAGACAACCCAACATTGTCCGGAAGCAGTCCATCGTTCTGTTGGGCGCGTTCTATCCAAGCGTCAGTGTACTCTAGCACCCAATCGCGATATTTTTCCTCGCCGGTCAGGAGATAGGCGTTGGTGACCAAACTAGTGACAGCAAGGTTGGCAACCACATCCCCACGACTCATGCGTTGATTCATCGCTTCGCCCATACGCCGTGCAAGTGCCGGATCTTTCAGGTCTTCAATTTGGGTGATACCGGGAATGTCGTAGTGGGGTAAGCCGTATCGCGCCATTCCGGGGGAATAGTTATAGGAACGTCCTTCAGGCATCGACATATCGGGACCGTCACTGCCGTTGTAGGGTGAACGGATAATTTTATGTGCCGGATCGTAGTTAAGGGCTGCGGGATCTTCGTTCATGTAAAGTCCAGCAAATCGCCGCGCCCGTTCAAGGTGTTCTGGATGATTTGGATCAGCGGTACAGAGCAGATAGAAATAGATGTCGCTTTCACCTTGATGAAATTGATCGTCCCGACGAGTGTATTCCTTATGAACCCGTCCCATTTGGGTCAATTGTCGGGTGACAGCGTTCCACTGCCGCACCCCCAACTCTAAAAGATCGTCCCCACCGCCCAAAAGATAAAGCAGGGACCAGTTGTAGAAACTCTCGTAGAGGTCATCTTCACTACCACCGATATCTCCTTCCCAGATCAAGCTGCCATCCGGATGAGTGTATTTCTCCAAGAATGGATACACCGATTTGCCCATGAGATCAAACAGCTGCCGCTCCAACACCGCCCACGCGGGTGGTTCCGGTAAGCGGTGTCGTCGCCGTGATCGTAATCATATATGCTCCACAGTGTCGGGTAAAATTGCGTTTTTGAACGCCTCTGTTATCTCCCCAGCAACCTCAATGCAAGCTACGAATCCTTTATTTGATTACCGAACAAGCGAGATTGTATCTTTGAAAAAGTGCGTAAGATCATCGAATTCATCATACAAAAACAGTTGTTGTGAAATGCCCTGTAATGTTGCAGAAATATCGGAACCCTTCTTTGCGATTACTGCAATAGGGATTCCCTTAGCGTATGCGTAACCCGCTTCGATACCCAATCCTACCCCTTTTTCTGTTAAATCAATCACGATTAGGTGACTTAAATCAATTTCAGAAAATGTTCTTTGCATCAATTCTTCGGGACTTAATTCAATCTGTCCCCATTTCTCAATATCACGCGTGACACATACTGTTTCAAAACCATTTTGCTCAAGTGCCGATGCAATTTTCTCAATACAATTTCTATTACTATTGTCCGTACGGTATTTAATAGAGATATAAGCTCTCATAGCCTACTATCGTCTTTGGTTCCTGACAAAAAGAAATGAATCTTTTCCACAGATGGGATGGGCAAAAACGCATCCACGAATCACGCTAATAAATTTGCCCTGATTCGCGTAGATTCGTGGATGAATTTAACAGGAATGTCATCTTACAACAGAAATTACCGCTACCCCGGATTCGACATTCCCCCTGCTTCCCAATCTTTGGACAATGCTGTGCACTCGGCAGCGACCTGTTCTGCGGTTGCGTCTGTGCGTCCAGCCAATGCCTCTATCGTCCACGCACCATCGAAGCCGATATCTGTAAGTGCCGCTCCTAGGGCGGACCAGTCAATCACACCGTGTCCCGGAACCCAGTGGCAGTCGTCTTTGCCATCCACATCCTGTATATGCAGCGCGCAAAGCCTTTCCGAGGCGACCCGCGCCTGCTCCGCCGCATCGAGCCCACTGATGCAAGCGTGACCTGTGTCTAGACAGAGTCCCACATGTTCAGGTGGAAAGCCAGCGATGAACGCACGTAGTTCCTCCATAGACTTCAGTGGACGGCACGGTATGCTTGTATTCGGGAGATTCTCCAGCGCGATACGAACCCCAGTTTCCTCTGCAACCGGAACCAGTTCACTGACAGAACGGTGGATACGTTCCGCCGCTGCACCGACGTTTTCTAGCGCATAAGGGGGTTCTTCAGAGGTGGTAGCACCTGTTGGGTGAACAATTGCAGCCCGCCCACCAAGGTCTCCGAGATACCGCATCGCATCCCCAATACGCGTAACACTGTCACGCCGAATCTCCTCAATTGAACTTGCCAAGTTTACGCCCGACATGGGTGTGTGTATTGTGTGGGGGAAAATCTTAAATCGTTCTAGCGCCTCACGACACGGTCTTGCGTCGTGTGACCCCGGTTCCTGCCACTCGTCGCCTTCTGCCATCAACTCGGTCTCACTGAAACCAGCAGCAGCAATCGACTCAAGTGCCGCGACGAGATTATGCCTTGCTTTGTCCTCTGCATCCAGAAAGAAAAGTCCTAAAGCTAAACTGTATGTAGCCACTATAACCTCCTTGTGCGGAACGCAGATCTACGTTCCTTACGATTTGATCGTATCCTACGCTTCGTCAAGCATCTGTTGAACTCGCTCGGTAACGCCGTCGACAACGGCGTTGAGAATTTCGCCCCCCTTCGGGATGGTTGCCAATTTTGCGTTGTCGTAATTGACCTCGTCCGTGCGGATACGCTGCGGAAAAACGACCATCGCAAATGAGGTCTCAAACTCGCCGGCGTGACCCGCACTTCGCTCTAATTCTAGATTCGCCTCATAAAAGGATTGCGGGGCAGTCTCCCAATAGGTCACATACGTGACACCCAAGTCATCAATCCGCTTCATGACATCGGGAGCAACAGGCTCAAGATTCTCTCGCTTGTTGCCGCCATGACCGTTGAGCACCATAACTTTCGGGACGCCCAACCGTTTCAGACTATTGCACACATCATGGACATATTCAAGATGGATATCCGGACGTATCGTCAACGCACCGCCCCGATCCATGTGGTGTTCCGACACCGACATAGAAACGGTGGGCGTGACTAGCACATGGGGATAAAAGTTCGTCGCAGCCCGTTTGGCGATTTCTGTGACGCTGACGGTATCGTGAATCATCGCCAGATGATCCTGATGCTGTTCGGTGGCACCCGTTGGGACGATCGCCCCTTTTATAGTACCGCTGGAGATGGCTTCCCCAAGTTCTTTCCGTGTGAGTTCACCTAAAAACACGTTATTGTCTAGCATTGATATTCCCTCTGATTTGTTAAAACAACGGTTATATTAAGGATAAAGAAATAGTGCATATCGGGGATAGGAATTGGTTGGGCGGGAAGGAAGGGTGGAAGGTGGGAAGACACAACCCTCCACCCAGATAATCTACATTGCAAAATCTCCAACAAAAACGTTGTTTGTGTCTTCGCCACAATTCCAAGTGACGGAGAGAATTTTGTCTTGGTAGCAATAAGAGGTCGATTTACCGACGATAGAGGTATCAAGTTGCTCCAGCGGCTTGTACCATATCTGGTGCGGCTGTGTGCAGTTTTGGCAAGGATAGCGCGAAACGGATAGCGTTAGTACCTTCCCAACACGCAGATCGTATTCCACACCTTCCTTAGTGAAAGTGATTGGTGCACTCTCTGTGCTAATAACTTCGCCGAGGACTGCACTGCGTTTAGTGGTCATCAGATCGATTAAGGCGGTACGCTGTTCCGATGTTGTCTTTTCGTCGAGATACAGGACACTGCGACGTGTGCTGGTATCAATAGCAAGGTTGTTCTGCGCCGTAACCACTGCAACAACAGTCAATCCTTCCAACGAAACACCCTTCCAAGTCCCTTGACGGATATTCCAAATAAGGGTCGCCTCCCTGCCCCCTTCGACGTACTCAGCACCGTAGTGACATGCTCCAACATAGACACTGACGGATCGGGCTTCCAAGTACTCGCCCTGCACGGTTTCAGGCTGTGTAGCCAACGCGCCGGCGACGGTCAGTAAAAACGCGATTGCCGTTAAGGTAAAAATCTTCGTCTTCATCTCTGGACTCCCTTCTAAAGATCTAACGAAAGTAGGGGCACCCCTTGTGGGTGCCCTTCTCTCATGTGTGTGCAAGTTTCAAGGCAGTTTATCATACCCAAGTTTTGGCGTCAAGAGAAAAGAAAACCCTCAACAAAAAGCACGCAACTGAACATTATCAATCATAGCATCAGTGCAAACCCTAAGATAGAATTTTCGCTTGACGGAACCCTCGAAATATGATAGATTGTGTTCAGGATTTTCAACATCATTGAGTGGTTACAACGGAAAAATTCTGGAGTGCCTCATTAGTCTATTTTTGTAGGGGCACCTCTTGTGGGTGCCCTCCAGACTTTTTTGACTCTTGACCGCTTAAGATAGGAGGACGACATGTCAAAAGGGAAAGAGCAAACTCAGGAAACGACCATATCGCGGCGGAATTTCCTGAAAGGCGTGGGCACCGGCGCGGTCGCCGCAAGCGTTGCCCCCAGTGTTCTCATCGGTGCAGAGACAGCGGCGGAAGCCCAGATGGGTGAAGAGATCACCCGCGCTAAAATCAAACTCAATATCAACGCCAAGACCTATGAAGTTGAGGTTGAACCGCGCACGACGTTGTTGAGCGTTTTGCGAGACAGTTTCGACACCAGCGGAAACCGCGTGGATCTGACCGGCGCAAAGTCCATCTGTGAGCGTGGAGAATGTGGCGGGTGTACGGTGCAGGTTGATGGAAAGGCAGTTTACGCTTGTATGATGCTCGCCCTCGACGCACAGGGGAAGGGTATTACCACCGTCGAAGGGCTTGCCAACGGCGATCAGTTACACCCGGTCCAAGAGGCATTTGTCCAGCACGATGCCTTGATGTGCGGTTTCTGCACCCCCGGTTTTGTCGTGGCTGCGAAATCGTTTTTAGATCAGAATCCGAGCCCAAGCCATGAAGAGATTAAGGAAGGGTTGGCGGGCAATATTTGCCGCTGTGGGACCTATCCCTTTATCTTTGAGGCAGTCAAAACGGCTTCGCGTAAGTTGCTTTGAATCCCGATCTTATCGGGGATGGGAGGCTAGAAAATGGCATCATGGGGAAAAGCAAGGGATTCGCGCTTGATTGGGAAACGGATCGCGCGTTTGTCAGGCGCTGATAAAGTTACTGGAAAAGCAAAGTATACATTTGATATCAATCGTCCAGGAATGCTTTACGGTCATATTCTGCGATCACCGGTCGCACATGCGACCATTACTAGCATAGACCTGAGTGCAGCAGAGGCACTGCCCGGCATCAAAGCCGCTATTCCGCTGATTGAACCGGGGAAAAAGGTGCGCTTTGAGGGGCAAGAGATTGCTGCGATAGCCGCTATTACTCCCGACATAGCGGAAGATGCGGCTCGATTGATTCAATATGACTATGATGAATTGGACTATGTCGTCGATGTTGAGGAAGCGAAAGCAGAAGGTGCCCCCCAAATTCGTGATGACTGGATGGGCAACCAAAGTGAACCACGAGTCGATGAACGTGGCGATCTTGAGGCGGGTTTCGCCGAAGCTGCAGTCGAGGTTGAAGCGACCTACCACGCGGCGGTTCAAACCCATGTCTGTCTGGAGACACATGGGCATGTTGCCGAATGGGAAGGGGATAACCTGACCGTTTGGGCTTCGACGCAGGCGGTTTTTGGCACACGCCAAAATCTTGCGCGACATTTTGAGCTGCCTGAAAACCAAGTGCGTGTCATCACCGAACACATGGGCGGTGGTTTCGGCAGTAAATTCGGTCCTGGGGTGGAAGGGATCACCGCTGCGAAGCTGGCCCGAAAGGCGGGTGCACCTGTCAAGTTGATGCTGACGCGCAAGGACGAACATCTTGTTGCCGGCAACCGTCCCTCAATGACACAGCAGGTCCGTGCCGGTGCGACACAAGATGGTCGCTTCATCGCTTACGACATGAGCGGCTACGGCACAGGCGGCATCGGTAGTGGCGCGGGTTTCACAGGTCCCTATGTCTATCATGTGCCGAATTACCGGACTGAAAAATCTGCTGTCGCAATCAACGCGGGCAGTGCCCGTGCCATGCGCGCACCGGGTCATCCACAGGGTGCCTTCGCTATGGATTCGTTGATGGACGAACTTGCTGAACAGCTGAATATGGATCCGTTAGAGTTCCGCCGGATAAATAGCGATAGCGACGCAAGACGAAACCGAATCCGTCAAGGCGAGTATACGCTCGGCGCACAAGAAATCGGCTGGCACCGACGCAACAGAGCCCCCGGATCCGGTACAGGCGTCAAGAAACGCGGCATCGGTATGGGCTGTGGATTGTGGGGTGGCGGCGGCGGTAAAGGAACGCAAGCCCGTGTGACCATCCACGCAAGCGGCGCTGTTGAGGCGATCACGGGTACGCAGGATATCGGCACAGCTATCCGGACGGTTATCGCCATTATCGTTGCGGAAGAACTTGGGCTGCGTCCCGAAGACATCACGGTCAAAATCGGCGATACAGCACCGGGACTGCCTTCTCGCGGAAGCGGGGGTAGCCAGACTATTGGTTCTGTAGCACCGGTGATAAAAACCGCAGCAATGGCAGCCAAGCGTAAGCTCTTTGAGCATATTGCACCGCTAATAGAAGCGGTACCGGGAGATTTACGTGCTGCCGGTGGCAGGATTTACACTGAATCAGATCTAAGGATGCACATTCCATGGAAAGAGGCGACAGGGTATCTCGGCATGGAGACCATCTCCGAAGGGGGCGAATGGGACGAAAACCTCCGCGTCGGCGATACCGCCGGTGTCCAGTTTGCCGAAGTCGAAGTTGACACGGAAACTGGTATTGTCAAGGTCATCAAAATAGTCGCCATCCAAGACTGCGGCTTGGTGGTCAACCGCTTAACGACCGAGAGCCAGATCAATGGTGCGGTCATTATGGGATTGGGCTATGCGTTGCTTGAGGAGCGTATCATGGACGACCAGACCGGCGTGATGATTAACCCGAACCTTGAGGATTACAAAGTCCCCGGCACGATGGAGATCCCTGAGATTGTGTCCATCGCATACGATACCGACCGAAAAATAACGGGAATCGGAGAACCGCCGACAATCCCGACAGCGGGGGCAATTGCAAACGCTGTCTACAACGCAATCGGTGTCCGTATACGGGAAATCCCGATTACACCGGACAGAGTCCTCAACGCCCTCAGTTAGCAGAGGCGGAAGGAGATGAAAAGATGGAAAATTTTGCTTACGTCAACGCAGCAGATGTCGAGCAAGCCTCTTCATTATTAAGCGACGACTGGAACGAGACAAAAATGATTGCGGGAGGAACGGATCTCCTCGGCGAGCTGAAGGAGTACATCGAAACGCCGAAGAAGGTGGTCAACCTCAAATCTATCCCCGGTCTGGACGAGATCAAGGCGGATGCATCGGGCTTGACCATCGGTGCGCTTGTGACGCTCGCTGACATCGCTGCACACCCAACCATTCAGCACCATTACACCGTTCTGGCAGAAGCTGCCGACTCCGTCGCATCGCCACAGATTCGGAATGTCGGCACGCTTGGTGGCAACCTGTGTCAGCGTCCCCGCTGCTGGTACTATCGCCATCCCGACATTATCTGTCTCAAAAAGGGTGGTGATACCTGCTATGCGGTCGAGGGATTGAACAAGTACCACGCAATTTTTGGTGGAGGTCCCGTCTACATCGTCCACCCCTCTGATACGGCACCGGCACTCATCGCTCTTGGTGCTACAGTGAAGATTGTCGGACCCAACGGAGAGCGGACGATGCCATTAGAGGATTTCTTTGTTCTCCCCGATGTCAACCCGCAACGTGAAAACGTCCTTGAACCAAATGAGGTCGTCACAGAGGTGCACGTCCCTCAACCAAAGGCTGGCACAAAGAGTACCTATCTCAAAGTTCGTGAACGCGGTTCCTTCGACTTTGCGTTGGTGAGCGTTGCCGCTTTCTTTGAGATGAGTGGAACAACCTGCAGCAAGGCGAACGTTGTCCTCGGTGGCGTCGCTCCTATCCCTTGGCGGTCTAAAGAAGCCGAAGCGGCGTTGAACGGCAAACATATCACGGCAGCGGTGGCAAAGCAGGCTGGCGAGGCAGCAGTGGCGAACGCAGAACCGATGACCGACAACGGCTATAAGGTCCCATTAACCCGGAACATTATCAGCCGCGCCGCAATGGACCTCGCTTAAACACGGCTGCATCAATTAGTGCAAAACGCGAAGAGAAACCGAGTTTTTTCTGCAAAACTCGGTTTCTTTGCACGATTTCTTAACATTAGCCATTTTGGAAAATCTGCCTACATACCATCATAAGGAGAACGAACATGCAATTAGAAAAAGGATCGTCCCTCTTGAATAAACCGATATGTCAAAACTTATGTACTAAGGCACTCTACACCCACGGCGGAAACCTGCAAAACCTTGTCGAGACCAATCCGTTCTCAAACTACTGGTGCAACTGCACGATGACGGTGGTAGGACCGGATGATCGATTTGTTTCCCCAGAGAACTGCAATCGGTCTCGCGTTTGCTTTGAGCCGATTGGAGGCACCCCTATTGCGTAGTTCAATCAGGTCCCCTATAAAAGGGGCTAGCTAAGGGGAAGTGAGAGGAAACTAGATAGCGTAGGGGCACCCACCCGATAAATCGGGATTAAGAAACTTGTGGGTGCCCTCTTTTTATATCAGAGGACTGGAGGCACAGCTTGAGCACAATTAACGCTATGATTGAGGAAGTGTTAAAAGGCAGCGTCGGAAAGGCACAAAAGTTGCCGAACATGGGAACACCACACGTTGTGTACAAAACGGTGGCGGTGGACGATTTTATGCTGACCCTGCAGCCATCCTGTCAGTCAAGGCGGACAGGTAAGCCGATACCGGGTATCAACAAAGGTCACACCCAAGGCAAACCGAGCCCGTTGCGCTTACTGGTAAACCCCACCGATTCAGAAGTGGAATCGGTCAAGACAGAACAGAGCATCGCAGCGTTGAAGGTGATCATTCCAGAAACTGCCACGTTGACCGAAATCAAGCGGATTCTGCATACACGGACGCAGGGCAAGGAATGGATTGTCCGCACCGCAGATTTTGCCGGGTGGGATTTGCGGGTGAAACACCGGCGTATTGTGTATCAGCGCGCAAAGTGTGATCATTGTCACGACTATTACGTTCACGGGTACAAAGGATATTGCCTATTTTGCGACGTGAGAGATAATTGGCACCCGTGCGAATATTGCGACACCGTGGTTGAAGGTGAATACCGCTATTGTTATGCCCACAGCAAGATAGCGTACAACGAAGGTCTCCCTACCAAGCATTCGGGCAGGTACGAAACGGTCGGCACACGGCGTGTGTGGCGACAAACAGTCATTCCCCCAGAGATGCGACAGTGGTTTGAATGGCGGCATAGGTTGAGGGAAGGCAGTAACACTGGCTCAGTCGAGCAGCCGACGTTACCACAGAAAACAGAGGAGGTTAACACGGCTGAGGTAGATGCACTGATAGCCGAAATGGAAAAGGTATTGAAGGAATAGCACACTGCACAAAAGGTGTCGAGTAACTTCTTTAGGACTTGCGCGGTTGAACGCTCAAAGCCCTGTCGTGGGAGGGACAGCCCTGCCCCGATACCTCCGATGAATCGGGCAACTACAGCGAGGGCACCGTCAAGGATTCGATAGGGAATAACGATCGTTGTTCCCTATCGAAGTGCGTAACTCCTAAAAGAAATAGTTTCCCTATTCTCTTAATCCATTATTGACATGATAGATCGCGTGCTTGCCCAATACTACAGCTTCACCAACGAAGAATTAGATTTCATCATCAACTACGCCATCAAATACCGGATGGGGTTGGGAAATGACTGAAACAATTTTTGAGTCTTTTCCATCTCAATTCTCTTGCAATTTTCAAAAAGAACCATGGATTCTGATATCAAACAACACATTGCACTAGGAGAAAACGCCACGGTTGAATTCAAAGAAAACTTTGGTCGTGAAACCATTCAGACTGCTGCTGCATTTGCCAATGCCAATGGAGGAGTTATTTTCATTGGCGTGTCTGATAGGCAAGAAATTAAGGGGATTTCCATTGGCAAAGAGACATTAAGAGACCTGTCAAACCGAATTTCTCAAGCGACTGAGCCGCGGGTGACTCCAGAAATTCAAGTGGTTAACGTAGAAGGGCATTCAGTTCTGTTGATACGTATCACAGAATGTTCTATAAAACCGGTCTCTGTTAAAGGGGTATGTTATAAGAGAGTAGGTAGTAGCAACCGCGTCATGTCCCCACAAGAAATTGCCCAGATGCACCTCAAGTCCGTGGGACAAACATGGGATCAACTCTTAGCTGTGAATGCAGAACCCAATGATATAGATGAACAAAAGGTTCGATGGTACTTAACCCGTCGAGAAGCGATTCGGAACGTTGCTAAATCGCAAGACATGAGTATGACAGAACTGTTGAGAAACATTAATAGTATCAACAGTGATGGAACACCAACCAATGCCGGGATTCTCTGCTTTGGTAAGCAACCGCAAAGATTTTTCCAGAATGCACAGTTGCGGGTTGTCAGATTCAAGGGGAACTCGGTTACCCATCCAGTCATTGATCGGCTCGATTGCTTCGGGAGCCTATGGGAAATCGTTGATAGTGCAGAAGAATTCATAAGAAAAAACATCCGGCTGCTTAGTTCTCGGAATTCAAAGAGTTTCCAAAGAGAAGACAAATTTGAATATCCACTTGATGCACTGCGGGAAGCAATTATTAATGGATTGATTCACCGTAATTACCAAGAACCCGCGGATGTCCGGTGCTTTATATTCGAGGACCGTGTTGAAGTTATTAATCCTGGCAGTTTTCCAGAAGGCGTTAGTCCAAAGGAACCAATTCACAGACCGGTAAATCCAATTCTAAGCCAACTGATGTATGATGTTGGCTTCATCGAACGGTACGGTTCTGGAATCAAGATGATGCAAAGATTATGTGAAGAGTGGGGAAACCAAGAACTGCGTTACGCACTTCACCCACTTGAAACCAAAGTCATCTTTGATTCACCGATTCAAGAAAGAACTTTTATAGAAATTGATGATATTTCAGAACAGTTGAACGAACGTCAAAAGAACGCCCTATTTTATGCACAAAGGAACGGACAAATCGTGAGGAAGGAATACGTAGACATCAACCGTGTCTCGGTCCGGATTGCCTATGAGGAACTAAAAAATTTGACAGATAAAGGATTACTGACTGCGGTAGGAAAGGGAAGGGGTAGCAGGTACGTGCCCAAAAAGTAAACAATTAGGTAAACAATTAGGTAAACGATTAGGTAAACGATTACCACGTCGAATGTGTTCTCAATCAATCACGTGCTTGCCCAACACTACGGTTTTACTAATGAAGACTTAGACTTCACCATCAGCTACGACATCAAATACCGGATGGGATAAGGAAGCGAGTGAAATTGGACGGCCGAAACCCTACTAGCGGGAATACAAAGGGCCCTCAAAAATGAGGCAAATGATAAAATACCGTGATTACCTAATTGGAATACTTGCCGACCCCGAGGAGGCGATTGCCTATCTCGAAGCCTCTATTGAAGAATATCAAAAAGACGGTGATACTGTCGCATTTTTGTTAGCACTTCAAAGCATCGCCGAAGCACAGGCAAGGAACAACGAGCTCCTTTCCCAAGCCTATCTATTGAGTGGCGAAGTTCACTGATCACGAGAGGAGTACGACTGGGCAATTGAAGACTATGAAATAGTGATAGAATTGACTAACACAGTGATAGAAACGAATCCCAGTAATGTTGAAGCCTATATCTATCGTGGGCTAGCATACCACCACAAGGGTGAGTATGACCGTGCCATCGAAGACCTTACCAAAGTAATACAACTTGATTCTAATAATACCGGAGCCTATTTCAGGAGTACCTAGCGCATGTCGAAAAAAACGATCGAAGGCATCACCAAGATAGTAGTAAGCGGCTTCAAGTCGCTAGCGGAAGAGTGTGCAATCAACATCCATCCACTAACAATTCTTGTCGGTGCGAATAGTTCCGGGAAGTCGAGCATCATGCAACCGCTCCTTATGCTCAAGCAGACGCTGGAGGCACCATACGATCCGGGACCGTTGTTGATTGAGGGACCGAACGTTCAGTTTACGTTGGCAGAACAATTTTTGTCCAAGTTGGTCAACGAGGAGAGGACAGATCGTTTTCAGATTCGGATTGATATCCACGGGTTTGATTATTTTTCAACGACAGCAACTTTCAGAAAGGATCAAAGTGGAATTGAAATTGTCGAAACGACAAGAGAAGATAAATCAGAGGATACTCCATCATGGCGTTCCAAGCATATTACCTTGTACCCTGAAATGACCTCTGAAGAAATCAACTCATTGGCTGACCAATATGTAATTGCCAAGGGGCTTGAAATCGTGAGACGTTCAGGATGTTTTTTACGTTTTGAATCTCAAGATGGTCGTACGTCCGAGAACGTAACCCATAACCTTGAGTACCATATTCTCAACAGCATTCATCTCCCCGGATTACGAGGCAACCCAGAACGCACCTATAAGCCGACCAGTACCGGACCATGGTATCCCGGCACGTTTGAACATTACGCTGCGAGTATCATTCACGAATGGCAGGAAACGAGGGATGAACGTCTGGGAATGTTATCTGATTCCCTTTATGCACTTGGACTGACAGGACAGATCGGCACTAAAAAAATTGACGATACCTGCATTGAACTTCAGGTTGGGCATCTTCCCTATTACAAAACTGACAAAATGGATATGGTTAGCATAGCCGATGTGGGATTCGGTGCGTCCCAAGTCTTGCCCGTTTTGGTCGCCCTGATTGTCGCACGACCGGGACAGTTGGTCTATCTGGAACAGCCGGAGCTGCACCTCCACCCTCGTGCACAAGTTGCATTGGCACAGGTATTGGCGGATGCGGCGAAACGTGGTGTCCGTGTCGTTGCGGAAACACACAGTTCGCTGCTGCTTCTGGCAATACAAACGCTTGTCGCCGAAGGCAGCCTCCCGCCGGAGTTGGTGAAGCTGCACTGGTTCACACGGGGTGAAAATGGTGCCACCAAAATCGACACCGCCGATCTGGATGAGGCGGGTGCTTACGGAGATTGGCCCGAAGACTTTGACGATGTAGATCTAAAGGCGCAGAGCCATTATATAAAGGCAGCCCAATCGTGTTTGGCTGAGAGAGCATAAGGGGCACATTCACCTCGAAAAGTCGGGAGATCGTTTAGCCCGACGCAGTATTCGTATGAGACTCGGAAGTGACACCTCCAATTGAACGCATCACACAAAAGGATCCCAATTACCCGGCGCAGCTGAAAAGGTATTTGAAAACAGATGCCCCAGAAACCATCTGGGCGCAGGGGAATATCGCCCTGTTGACAAATCGAGAGGCTCATCTATAGTAGATTTAACAATTACCGATACATATTGATAATCTCCTCAATCGGCTTATCCGCATTGTATGAACGGAGTTTCTTTATATTGGCAAACTTGTGTTCAACGGGATTATAATCCGGCGAATACGGGGGCAAGTATAACACCTTAGCCCCACACCGTTGTATCAATGCTTGGGTTTCAGGGGTCTTGTGAATCCGTGCATTATCCATTATCACGAGACTGTTGGCATCTAAATGTGGAGATAACGCTTCATCGAGCCATGTATTAAACCGTTGTGCATTACAACTGCCTGATATTAGCTTGGGGGCAATCAACTTATTATTCAGTTGCGCCACTATCAAAGTGGTGGTGCGGGTCTTTTGACTGGGTATCCATCCGTGGACACATTGTCCCCGGGGGGCATAGCCATGACTTCTAAACGTTTCATCTGTAAAACCGGTCTCGTCAAGGTAAATCAGCGTTTTGCCCGATGCTTTTGCCTCTGTGAGTTGCTCCTGATAGGCTGCGCGTTTTTCTGGACATTGCTCCTTATATCCAACCGTTTTTTTTTACGCGTATAGCCGAGTCGTTTGAGTCCATAGCCAACACAGGCGGGTGAAACCCCAAAGTGTTGAGCGCGTTCTTTAAGGGTTTGGTCAGGGTGGGCTTTGACATGTTCAGACAATGCTGTGGGGTCAAGCAGTCTCGGTTTTCGGGGACCCGGTTTGCCCGGTGTGAATGGGTCTTTGTCATTGAGCCATCGGTAAATCGCAGTTCGACTGACTTTGAACCGTTTTGCCGCTTCTGTTTTACTGCCACCATTTTCTATGAATTGTAGGACGCGTGTGCGTAAATCTGATGAATATGCCATAATGCCAACAGGATAACATACTTCTAAACTATTGTCCCGTTATTTCTTGTGTCTACTATAAACGGAGACCTCTGGGCACTTTTCTGTTCGAGCAGATGTCCCGGTCAGGTTATTTTGAAAGCGCATGAATTGGCTCAACAATTCCGGGCATTAGGAGTACCCACCATCGGAGGGTATCACTCTCCAGTTGAAAAGGAATGCCTTCGCGTCCTGCTGCGCGGTTCACAACCGATTATCCTATGTCCCGCTCGGAGTATCGAAAACATGCGATTGAAACCAGCATGGAAAGAGGCGTTAGCGGAGGGGCGTCTGTTACTCCTGTCTACTTTTGATAGCAAATATCGACGATCGACCGCAGCATTGGCGAACCAGCGCAACGCATTTGTTGCGGCACTTGCAGACAAGATATGTATCGCCCACGCCTCAGAAGGCAGCAAGACGCTGCAATTCGCACAGCAGATATCGGAATGGGGCAAACCCCTTTTCACCTTTGACGTGCCAGCAAACAGATCGCTTTTCCAGTGTGGGGCGCAGCGGATAGAGGATTTTTGTACCTCAAACATATAAGAGTTACGCACACGGTCAAAAAATAGGTTATAATAACGCAAGTTGCTAAGTGATTTCAGGTAAGTAATTGGACATTGGACAAATGTGTTTGTTCGCTTCGCATATAGTCTGTATTTTGGGAGTAGGATTGTCCAAAAACTTATTTTAAGGTATTTTCAATCCTCAGATAAGTTTTTGGACAATCGAAAATCAATTGTTAAATCAGAGGGAGGTTGGGTATTGTGTTCCTTGAAGAACAGATGGACTGCCTCCTCTAAATTGGACTCATCGCCAAAATAGTAATTGTCAAACACCACCTGTTTCATATGCTCCCAAAACCGCTCAATTAAAGAGAGTTCAGGGCAATACTTAGGCAACCATAACACGAATACACGATGCGCGTATTCTGCCAATATACGCGCAATCAATGGAGTTTGGTGATAGCTGACACTATCAATGACAAGCACCAAATAATCAGTCGGATAACTTTCGGTGAACAGTTTACACAAGAAAGTCTCCATTGCCCATTGGGTCTTGGCGGTAGACACTTGGTAATCCACACGATTCGTGGCGAAGTTCAAGGCACCAAACAGGTGTAGTTTCTTATTTGCACCCGGTGCGGGAATCGTTACTTGTTGCCCTTTGAACATCCACATTTTGCGTAGGGGTGGATGCAAATGCACCTCACATTCATCAATATAGAGCAACTCAAATCGATAGTGACAATCTACTGCGTTTTTTTTAGAAACTCAAGTAATTGTTTCTTTTGAGAAACTTCTTCTGGGTCTTGTTTATGCTCAAGGGTATGCTTAGGTTTACGGTAAACAATATCATGTTTCTGCATCAGGTCATGGAGATAGATGGGCGAGAGTTCGACACCGGTTTGCTCAACCAAATGCTTCTGAAGCCTTTCGACTGACCACACACTGAAGCGATATCCCAATTCACGGGGGTCGCTGGCTACTGCTTGTTTGAGTTTAGTGATATATTCAGCGTTAGCTTTGGCGGGGGCCCCGGACCGAGGTCTATCCTCAATGCCAATGATACCCGATGCCTCGTAGCGTTGAATTTGATGAAGGACTGTTTGCCGGCTTACGCCGAGTAACGTGGCAATCTCAGGAGCGGATAAGCCTTCGTGGGACATGCGAATCATAATCGCACGGACTCTCACACGCGGTTTAGGGTGTGTGCTAATCACCTGTTGGATTTCGATCAGTTCCGAATCTGATAAAGAGTGAACCTGTTTGGGGCGTTTCATCATATCCTGCCTTTTGAAGCAAAAAACTCAAAAAAAAGGATACTATGTACAAAATCCATTGTCCAGAAATTAATCTGAAATCACTTAGGACGGATCATTACACGGTTTTTACACATTAGGACTGACGCACTTCAGAGTTTTGACCTGTCAGGGACCTGCCAAATCCCTGACATTTGGCGAGGTTATGGTAACATTTGAGTGAAAAAAGGTTCATAAATAGTGCGTATTTGGCAGGTCAAAAAGCCGTCTGGGCGCATCTTCTCTAGCGTGGCAAAAATCTACAAACGCCCTGAAGCTAGGCCCCATCGGGGTTCAGAGAGACATCGGCTAATGATGAACCCCCGATGTGAGGTTGAAATATTTTTTTGGACCTGACAGGGCCCTGCCAAATTGCCAAATCGTGCCGGTGAGACATTGAAACGGAACCGAGCATCGGGACTAGCAGAAGGGGTTGGATTTTACCGTTCAACTGCGTAAGTCCTAGGTTTATTAATAAACCCGCGAACAAATTGTTTTCACGTTTTACGTTTCACAGCCTGTCCCGATTTATCGGGGCATCACGTTTAACATAATCGGAGAAATCTCAGATGAAAGCGTGGCGTTTCTATGGATTTAACGATATGCGGTTGGACGAGGTCCCCGACCCAGTCCGACGTGAAGGGCATGTGATCGCAGAGATTCTCTGTGTGCAACCCTCCGTCACCGAAGCACAACTGGCTTACGGGGTTCCGACCCTCGCTTACGAGCAGATTAAACACCGATTGGAAACCGAAGCACCGATACGGTTATTCGGACACGAGTTCTGCGCTCGAATCGTGGAAGCGGATGCGGATTCCCAATTCCAACCCGGAGACCGTGTGGCAGCCCGCGCCAAGCTGCCCTGTAGCGAATGCTCCCTCTGCCTATCGGAACGTGGGAACGACTGCCGTCGGGGACCGATTATCGGCTTTCAGCTGCCCGGCTGCTTCTCCGAGTTCGCCCTCCTGCCCGAAATTGCTTTGACGAAGGTGGACGACCGGATCTCTGACAGCGAGGCAGCGTGTTTGCAATCGCTCTCCGACAGCCTCGCAGCGGTGGATACAGCGGAGATACATATTGGGGATACCCTCGCTATCTTCGGTCAGGGCAGCATGGGACTTGAATGTATGCAGGTCGCTCGTGCGAGCGGTGCGGGACGGTTGATCACCGTAGATGTCCGAGAGGAGGCGTGCCAAGTCTCTGTGGAGTTGGGCGCTGACCACAGCATCAATGCAAGTCAGGATAATCCAGTTGAGGTGATTCAGGCATTGACGGACGGCAACGGTGCCGATGTTGTTTTTGAATGCGCGGGCGGCAGCCCGAAACAAGGGTTGTCGGGAACGAAAACACTTACACAAGCCATCGCAGCCGTCCGATCAGGCGGGAAATTAAATATCGTTTCGTGGTTCGGTCACCCGATGGAACTTGATGTAGACGCGCTGCGGGAACGAAGCCTCCGATGTCTGTTCCCAGACATCAGTACCTTAGCGCACCTAGAACATACGGTACGGTTGGTTGCCTCCGGACGGATTCGCCTGAAACCGACCATCAAGCACGTTTTATCTGGTATCGAATCCGTCCCCAAAGCCTTTGAGATAACCGCAAACAAAGGTAAATACGGGGCTATCAACCCTGCACAAGTGATGATGCACGAGTGATTTAATTTGCAAAAGACAATTCTTCACACACATTTTTAGAGAGAACAGACGAATGACCGACACCCAAACAACAGATGATTTCCAAGGGCTCCTTCCACATTTCCGCAAGAACGGTTATGTTATTCTCAAGGATCCCCTCACCTCCGATGAAGTAACGTACTTCCGTGAAATTTATGACCGTGACCGCAGGGAGTTTGGCCATCCGAATTGCTGGCATCCTTTTGCTAACCAGACGCGAAACTGCAACGCGTTAGTCACTTCTCCAGAATTTGACCAACTCCTTCGCCATCCCAAGATTCTACCGGCGATTGAATTTTTCATGGGCGGTCCCGTCTGCTTCGGCGAAATCTGTCTGCGCCACATGGGAGCTTATGAGGGCGAACCTCACCAAGGCTTCCATCGTGACAAGCCGCATTGGGAGGAGCATCCGCTTCGGATGGACTACATGCAACTGATGGTCTATCTCACCGATGTCGATGAAGGGACACACTGCTTCTCTATTTCGCCGGAATCCGTGGATGACCCGATCTTGGAGGTCGCAGAGAATGTCGAGCGCAATGGAACCGTAGACCTCCACGGACCCGCAGGCACTGTCGCACTTTTTAACATTGCTGTTCCGCATACGGCGACAGTTCGCGTCACACAACGAGAGCGGAAAACGGTTCAAGCCTATTATGGGCACCGTTCTCGCCCTTACTTGAGCGACTGCTCTGTGATACCACCTCGATTCTCGCGTCACGATCCAGATCCAGAGGTACGAGCGTTTTACGGCAACCTCAACAAGACGACGCGAACTTACTTGGCAGCCTTTGATCCTCCATCCGTATGAATCTTGAATCCTCTTACCGGAAAGGCAAACCGCTATGAAGCGCAGACACTCCTTGGACGAACCCCGCGTTTTCATGTTCGATGACGGACGGCACGCTGCGAGCCTCTACCAATTTGAACCACCCCTCGAACCGTCAGATTTTACCTTCAACGTAGACCAACTCGCGGACAGCGGCGTAGATACCCTCATATACTTCGCGGTGCTTGAGGGGGGCGTGACCATGTATGACAGCCGTGTCGCACAAAAATGGGGCGATAACGTCGTCAAATGGACGCATACGGTCTGGTATCGCGCCGGGCGGAATATCCATCAACTAGTCGCCGATGGTTATGACCCACTGAAGCTGCTCTGTGAGCGCTGCCATGAAAAAGGGATCTGGTTCATCCCTAGCAACCCGGTCACCCTCTCCGGCGGGGATAGAGTGACTGACGGCGGATTGGGGCGCAAGTCCGACTTTGTGTATGAGCATCCAGAGTTTCAGGTGGGTGAAGAGGATGACCCGCGGGCATCGGACGCATCAACGACGCGGTTTAGCTTTCTGCATCCGGAGGTGCGGGAGGAACGCTTTCAGGTCTCCGAAGAATTGCTCACCCGCTACCAAACCGATGGGATCGAACTGAACATGACCGATTTCGTTCCGTTTTGCAGGTTCGATGAGGTCGCAGAACTCGCACCGATTATGACCCAATGGATACGCGATCTGCGCGCAGTCGCTCGGAACGCCGAAGCGGATCAGGGGCGGCGTAAACGGATTTATGTTCGTATCCCCGCGCATCCAGACGCTTGGCGAGCCCTTGGCTATGATGTTCCACTTTGGGTCTCGGAGGGATTGGTGGATGGTTTAATCTGTCAACCCGGACTCACACAGGGACCTGTGGATCAGGATCCCGATCTCTCCGGTGCGGTAGCATTGGTTAATGGCACGCAGTGCCGGGTGCTTGTCTCCTTCCAAAATGTGCTCGGTAGGCAGCTGAAACAGTACGCCACCCCGCCGATGATCTGGGCTGCAGCTGCAAATGCGTATGCCCAAGGCGCAGACGGTTTCGGGATTGGGGATGCCCATTGGACACCCAACGGTTGGCCCTGGACGCATGACGAGTACCAGACCTTGCGACTGCTGGGGCACCCCGAAATGTTGGCGACAGCTGATAAATTGTACCGCGTCCGCTCAGAAACACGGGGTGTGACCAAAGGTGTCGGTTGGGCACCCGGTGTAGCACCTTCCCTCCCGCAGACACTAGTTGAAGGAGAACCGGTCGAGGTGCGACTGCGGATAAGCGATGAGTTGGGAAAATGGGGCGCACTAGGAAGGGTTGAATCCGTTCAACTACGAATACGCATGATAGGGATTGAGCCTACCCTGAACGAGGTACGAATTGAACTGAACGGTCAACCGTTGCCAGATTCCATGCTGGATATAGAAGATCTGAACTACCGCCTGATAAGCACCGGAGCAGTGGGTCCTTATGGACAGGTGTACAAATACCAACTGTCCCCTGCATATTATCCGAAACCGGGGCATAATACGGTGCACATCACGCTGGTGAAGCGAGATCCGAATATTGAGAATCCCTTTGAGGTCTACGATGTCGATTGCGACATCCGATACCGCCTCCACCGGCACTTTGGACGAGAACCGATTGACTACTAACACCTAAACAAACAACTCTTGGAGGCAACCCAATGGAATCACTGACAGTCGCTGGATTACGTGTGGGCACGGGCAGTGTGAACCTTCAGACTGATGATTCGATGGTCATCGCTGGTAGCATCCTGCCGAGGCATGTCAAGGGTCAAGAAGGTGAACTGAGGGCGGTCGCCATCGTGATCGAAAAGCCGCCGGCCTCCAAACTTGCCATTGTCGTTTGCGATGTTATCGTCGTAACTCGTGAGGATGTTCAGGTAGCTCTTGCTGAAATTGAAAAGACCACCGGCATTTCGCCAGCCAACATCCTGATTAGTGCCACCCACACACATCATGCGCCGAGTACCATCGTTGTGCACGGCTATGGTCGCGACGAGGTGTTTTGCCAAGGTCTACGCGAAGGAATTATCCGGGCTGTCCAACAAGCAGATGCGAATTTAGCCGACAACGAGACCTATTTCTACTTTCATCAAGGCGAAGAAAATACCATCGGTGGGAATAGCCGTCTATTGCTTGCTGACGGCACAATCTGGTGGGTGGGTCCTCGTACAGATGCGGTGCGCCCTACCGGTCCTTTCGATCCACAACTGCCGGTTCTCGCCTTCCGCGACACCGATGATCAACTTCAGGCATTGATGTACAACCATTCCACCCATACGATTGGCACCTGTAATGGGGATGTCCGCTCACCGAGCTTCTACGGCTTGACAGCGCAGAAATTAGAAACCGAGTTGGGGGGTAGCGTGTGCTTTCTGCCGGGCGCATTCGGTTCAACGCACAATGTCACCGAGGTGCCACCTCCCGAAGCGGTTAAGCGGCTCAAGGGAGTAATTACCGAAGCTATGGAACTGGCAAAGCCTACGCCCGTTGATAAACTGGCATCCATCCAACGTTCTTTTACGTTTTTGGTTCGGACGTTTGACGAAACTGTGGAGGACGAAAAGGTGTCCTCATACTGTCGTAAGCGGGTGCCGGACGGTGCGGATAGCACCATCAACGTCTTCCGAAACATGCGCCAAGTGCTTGCGCCCCAACAAGGACAGCTGCGTGAAACTACACTCATAGCGATGGTTATCGGTGAAGTGGCTATTGTCGGTGTGCCGGGCGAACTGTTTACAGGCTTAGGTGTCGAACTCAAGGAACGCTCACCTTTTCAGTATACTTACATCGTCTCACTCGCCAATGACTGGATGGGCTACCTGCCCGATCGGGAGGCGCACACATTCGGTGGCTATCAAACTTGGATGGGACTACACAGCTATGCGGAAGAAGGCACCGGCGAGCGGATGGTCGATGAATGTATCCGTATGCTCCAACAACTGGCAAAGCAACAAGAGTAGGCGTAAAAGCAGTAAGTGTGCAATTGAGAGAATGAGAAAGCTGGCAAAGACAAAGCGGATCTCCACAAGTCTTTTTGGAACGGACTATCGCACTAGTGATGCGATAGATTGTAGAAGACCCAAGGTCCCTTTCCCTTTTTCAGCGGAGCGATATGTAGAGGAGGTTTGAGCAGTTACACCGATTTTTTGCATTAAAATATGTCATCATATTGTCTCATCGTCAATGAATCTTCCGTTATCCCAAAAACTGTCTATCCGACCTCGCAGAATTGAGGAGAGAACAATGTCCACAGCCATAGAGAATAAAGAAATGGAATGCGGGAATGTCATCATCGAGCGACCTGTAGCGGGACAACCCCATAAGAGTAAGGTGCTCGCCGCAGTCCAACCACATGCAGATGACATCCCGCTTTTCTGTGGTGGCACAATCGCCAAATTCATCGCAGAAGGTTACACCGGCTATCTCATCCAGACGACCAATGACGAAAAGTGTGGACCGACATCAAGCATCGGTGAAACTATCCTGAGCAACGAGCGCGAGGTTGACGAATTGGCGAAGGTGTTGGGACTCAAGGGGGTCTTCAATCTTGGCTACCGGAATCACCGCCTCGATGAAGCATCACCATTAGAGCTGCGTGCTCGGTTGGTTTTTCTTTTTCGGACGCTGAAGGTTGACACTGTATTCACCTTCAACCCTTGGGGGCACAGCGAGGAGAATCCAGATCACTATGTAACCGCTCAAGCGGTCGAAGCAGCGCGCTGGATGGCTGGCATGGGCAAGGATTATCCCGAACAGGTGGCACTCGGAATCGCACCTCATACGGTGACAGAGCAGTATTACTGGGTTGCGCGTGCGGGGCAACCGTACAATCGGGTGGTGGACATTAGCGACTATATGGAGGAGAAGGTGGCTTCCATGAGCGTCAATAAGTCGCAGGGACCAGCAGGTTCAAGTGGATCGAAACTTAAGGCACGACTCGCAAAACAGGGGTTACATCTGCCGGCACTTGACGGCGATGATGAGATGGCAGACCGCGCGTACATCAGACTTTTCGGTTTAAAGGCGTATAGAGAGATTGGTCGGGAGTACGGGCTCGAGTACGCGGAGAATTTCTACTATGTCGGTCCGGGAGGAACCTTTGTGGGTTGTGTGGAACAAGAAGAGGTTGAGCGATATATCGCTGAAAACGCAGAGTCTATCAAATAGGGGAGAAGTTAATCGAACTAAGGGAAGGTAAATCCAGATGGAAACCGATGCAAAACTGACTCCGGCACAACGCTATTTCTACGACGTAAATGGCTACGTCCTACTCAAGGGAATCTTCAGTCCAGCGGAAACTCAGCATCTCATCGACCTAGCAGAGCAGATGGACGCTGACGACGGATGTACCTATAAGCACGATGGCTATCCGAAAACTCCGACGCTTACCGTTCTTTCACGGTGTGCTTGGTATCATCCGCATCTGCTAGAAACGGCGATGCACCCAATTCTGCTCCCGATCATTGAGGATGTAGTCGGCGGTGACGTACGTCTTGAGGAGCATCAGTATCTGATTAACTACTCACATGAGACAGGAAACGGAAACTCCAGCCAAGTATCTCATGTCAAGGACGAAGGTTGGCACCGGGGCACCGCCCCGAATTTCGGCAGTTTTGAGGCGGATGGACACTATCACTGTATGTTTAGTAAAGCCTTCATCTACCTGACGGATAACGGTCCGGGCGAGGGCACTTGGGTGGTGCCGGGTAGTCATCGGATGAACATCCCCACGACAACGCTGCGCGAGTTTATGGACGAAACCTTGGCGAAGCAATTGCAATCACAAGCTGGGGATGTCCTCATTTTGAGTGAGACACTGATCCATGCCGGTCCCCAACTCAAAACTGGTTCATCTCCGCGTTACTCGCTGGTCTACGGCTACACACCGCCATTCATGCAGACGTGGCGACGCTACGATCCGCCGGCAGATCTGCTTGAGCGGGTGACACCGGAGCAACAGCAGTTTCTGACAGGTGAGATCCGTTACGGGTTCCGCCGAGGACAATTTTGAGAGGCAGATTTCAGGAAGTATTAGGCGTTGGGTGGAAAGACAAGAATCGCTTCACGGAACTGTCCAAGCGATCGTCCATCATAAGTTATATCTAGAGGAATAACGGTGCGTTGTGCACCCTTCGCGTGTGTTGGGATCGGAATCGAAAAGGCGATATGTCCCTCCTGCTTCGGTGGGATGGTTACCGCTTGTTCGGAAATATCCACGTCCCACGATTGAGGAAGGATTGGGCGGCAACTCGCGATTCGGGCTTGTGCGGAGTGATTGGTAACAATTAGGCGCAAGGGTACTGTCTCGCCGGCGGTGACGTTTTGCTCGTAAGGATAGGGGCGTACCCAGTGTTCGTCCATTCCGTAGTTGGGATGGTCCCACGGAAACAGGTCGGCATAGAGACGCGCCCTTTCAGCTAGGTTCGTGCGCATCTGCCGAATATCTTCGTCCGTAAACGCGAAAGCACACGGTACATGGCAGTTGAAGATATGAGTCGGTTGGAGTTCAGCAATCCATGCAAGACATCGATCATATCCCACACCTTCACCGAGCAGATTACGATTTCCAGAGCAGTAATCATCAATACCTGCCATAGTGAAAGAGTCACCGGCGAAAAACATACGGACACCGCGTCCCTCAACGAGCAAACCGCCGTGATAGTAGGTCTGACCGGGGAAGTGGTAAGCGGTCATCTTGAACTCGTTCCACGTCCACGAATCGCAGTCTTGGGTGCGATGATCAATCCGAGCGACAGCGGGCGAAATGCAGGGAAGTCGGAAGCCGTGTGGGTTCTCTACGACATCAGCCACAACCGAATCGGTTCGGGTTGTGCAAGGAAAGCTTTCCTGAAAATCAGGGATGGCGTCCACATGATCGTCGTGGTAGTGGGTAATCCAGAACTCGGTCACGTCGGAGATCTCTCCTTCGGTCTTGAGACGTTGAATCTGCTTCAGGATGCCGGGGCTGCCGCAATCCATGACGAACGCCTCCCTGTTTTCCGAGATAATCATCCACGTTGTTCCGTAGTGGCGCAGGAATTCGGGCACCTCTATACCATCGCGAATCGGCATGTGTCCGGTGCTGCCCTCAAACGCGGTGAACAGTTTCGGAAAATAGTATCGGAGCGCGGAAATAGCGACGTACTTATCATAGCAGGTATCAAGTCGCTGTAGGAGTGTCTCAATCGCATCCACCGGATCCCGCATAATCTTTCCGTGTGAAGGGATGAGGACTTCGGGATACCATTGCCGCAGTTTTTTCAGGCTATGGATCAATCGTTCCCTATCACCGAGAAAACCGTGATAATCCGTTGTTTCTCCCCCTTTTTGGAGGCTATATAGTTCCCAGATCTGTCCTGTATCGTAAATCAGATCTCCACAAAAAGCGAAACAGAGTCCATCAACTTCAACCGTGTAAGATATACTCCCATCCGTATGACCGGGGGTGTCGATGATGTGGATTTTTGCGTTTCCCCACCGGAGGGAATCACCTTCGGCATAGGTATCGGTCACAAGGATCGACTCGGCAAGCATCAGGTTGTGGGGATGATAGTTGTAGAGATGCCAGCGCATCTGTGGGTCGTTCCAGAACGTTTCGACCGACTCAAACCATTGGCGTTCCTGTGCTGGAACTCCAATGCGCGTGTCATTTGAGGCTATGATTCTAATCCCCGATGCTTGATCGCGGTGATGATGTGTAAATAGCACTGTATCAACTGTTGTGATTCCGAGCGCATTGAGGGTTGAACGCACGTTACCGTCGCCACAGTCAATCAACAGGGCACGATTGCCGCCGCGTAAAATGCCCACATTAGTAGAACCGTGATGAATGAAAATGTGGTTGCTTAGTTGAGAAAATTGGGTTGACATCTATAGGCTTGATCGGAAAGTTGGGGAATTGTCATGAAAAAAATTGTCATCAGCGCGTGTCTCATCGGTGAAAAATGCCGTTATAACGGTCTCGACAGCAAGAGCGAAGCGGTCATGAACAGATTTGAAGGGGGTTCGTTGATTCAGATCTGTCCAGAACAGATGGGCGGACTTTCGACCCCTCGACCGGCTGCCGAGATTGTCGGCGGAGATGGTGAGGATGTCCTCGACGGGAAGGCGCGAGTCGTCACGGTAGACGGCGCAGACAAGACTGAGGCATTTCTAGCGGGAGCTTATCGCGCATTGGAAATCGCTCAGGCACATCGTGCAACCCACGCCATCCTCAAGTCGAAAAGTCCATCCTGCGGTTGTGGCAAGATATACGACGGCTCTTTCACCGGCAACCTCACCGATAGCGATGGGGTCACAACGGCATTGTTTCGCCGGCACGGGATAGAAATTGTGACGGAAGAAGATCTGGAAAATGAGCCGTGAAGGAACGAATTGATCTTCTTCCGAAAGTCTAGATAAGGCAATGAACGCTCAAGCCGCCACCGCCTCCTCGCCGAGATGCTTCGCCAACCAAAGCTTCAACGGCACGTCTTCATCAGTCGGGGACGTATAGCCGTGTCCACCCGTGCTAGCACCGAGCAGCTGCCGCCGAATCGGATCGCAGCGATCCATAAAGTGATCCACGGTCATGTCATCTCTCGGTCGTAGCCACCGGTAACTGTAGCCGTAAAAGAGCACCTTTCGCGGGCTATCGGAATAATTTGGACTGGCAGAATGCCAGAGTCGGCGATCGAAAAATACCGCGGAGCCGGACGGTGCCCTCACAGCTAATGCCTCTTCAGGATCCGAAACGCCATCTGAGGGAAAGTCGGGTGTCTTTTGTAGCTGGCTGCCGGGTAGGACGTAGAAATTGCCCCGACCTTCTTCTGTGGTATCGGTCAGAAAGAAAGCCACCTTGAGGGAGATGCGTGGTTGGGGAATCGTTTCCAACTCGGCGTTCAAACGCGCACTATCCTGATGCCATCCCAAACGCTTTTTCATCGCAGCTGCGTCAGGTGGTCCCGGCGGGGTGACCGTCATGTGAGAGTGGTAAAGCTGGATGTTCCATCCCAAGAGCCCCCACACCTTTGGGAACGTCTTATACCAATCGAGCAGCTCCAGAAAAATTTCGTCTTTCCCCACAAAGTCCATCAGGTTCAACCGATCGTAAGGACCTACTAACTCTGCTGGAGGTCGGTTGGGGTCTATAGTGCCATGAACTTTCTGATCTGGCGATATCTCCGTGCTCCGGTATTGGGCATCGAGCCGGTCTACGACAGTTGTGAGGTCTTTGACCATCTCTGATGGTAAAACGTCCTCCACTATAAAAAAACCGTTCTTCTCAAATTCACGGTGTTCATCTTCAGTCAAGCAATAATCAAAACACGATGTGTCCATACATGCCTCCTTGATTTATCGCCCATTCTTCTGTGCAAGCCTTAACTGCAACAGGACAGCAGAAAATCTATCAACCTACGGCGCATTTATACATACAGTATATTGTATCAAATCTGCCCAAACCTGTAAACCAGAAAGGAGAATCGGATTCCGTTCCCATAGTAACGGTTTCAGGATTGAGCGGACCATTTTTGATGTTGATTACTGAAACGCTATGTTAGAATGTCAAGCAGCGTGCAAGCAGCGAGATCTTCCGAAAACAGCGCAAGGTAAGCCGGACGTAGGAACTTCGTCTGTGAGAACTCGTCAAACGATCAATTCGCACGGCACAAGCAACCCGCCGTATTACTGATTTCAGCAGCGTAAGTCCTAAAGAGCAGCATCGGCTGTTGAACGATTACATCAAGCCGAGCAAGTGAAAAGGGAAGTGCCAATGGAAGCTTGGAACGCGGGAACCCTTTCTGACTCTCGATCCCAAACCGGAGAACGGGAGGAGAAACCAAATGCTTTTGGTCCCACTCGAACCCAAAGGATTTCATGGAAAGCGGTTGTCTTTGCTGTCGCGCTCATCCCGCTCAATATCTACTGGATCGCTGTGGCAGAAATGGTGTGGACCGGATTGCATTTCACCGCTGTATCGCTCCCGTTGAATGTAATCTTCATCCTGTTTTGGCTCATCGGTTATAACGCGGTTGCGCGTCGAATCTCCCCTCGGCTGGCGTTCTCACAGACGGATCTCCTAGTGATTTACATCATCTTGGCAACATCGAGCGCGGTTGCGGGCTACGACAGCCTCGTTGGGCTGATAGGAGTTTTGCCACACACAACATGGTATGCAACTGTCGAAAACGATTGGGGAAATCTGTTTGCAGGACATCTGCCGCCATGGCTAATCATTACCAACAGAGAAGCCGTGCACGATTTTCACGTTGGAGAGGTCGATTTTTACGGGGCGAATTATTGGCGATACTGGTTAATCCCGGCGATCAGTTGGACATTTCTTGTGTTAGTTATAACCATTCTGCTGCTCTGTATCACAGTCATCCTCCGTCGCCCTTGGACGGAACAGGAGAAACTGACCTATCCGATCATACAACTGCCGCTTTCGATGAGTAACCCCAAAACCCGACTATTTCACAGCCGGTTGTTCTGGATTGGCTTCGCGGTGGCAGCGGTTGTCGACATCATCAACGGGTTGAACTACCTCTATCCCAGCGTCCCCTACATTCCTGTGCGAGGTATCCGACTCGATCACTATTTCACAGAAAAACCGTGGAACGCCATCGGGTGGACACCCATCCGTTTCCGCTTCTTCATGATCGGCATGACCTATCTGCTGCCGTTGGATCTGTCCATCTCCTGCTGGGTCTTCTACATACTTCGCAAAATCGAACGGATTGCCGGTGCTATCACCGGGTGGTCCAACATTCCGGGATACCCTTTTTTGGGACAACAATCAATGGGGGCTGTGTTAGGCATCTGCATAATTGCCCTAGTCTCGATTAACCGTCATCTCCGGGATGTGATCAAAAAAGTCTGCTTGGGCACAGGAATAGACGATTCTCGCGAACCGTTGCGGTATCGTGGCGCGATTTTTGGCATTGTGATTTGCAGCGTCCTGCTTGGCATTTTCGCTCAACGGATGGGATTGTCGCTTTGGGTGATTGCCGCCTTCTTTCTTCTTTTTTTAATGATGTGTATTGCTATGGCACGTATCCGCGCTGAATCCGGCGTACCGGAGCATATTATGCACGTGGTTTCTCCGCAAGATTCGCTCGTAAGTTTGTTGGGCACTCGCAGCTTCGGTCCCCGCAACCTTTCGGGCTTATCCCTTTTCGTGTGGTTCAGCTATCGCAAGCGAAATTACCTGATGCCGCATCAACTCGAAGGCTTCAAAATTGCCGAGCAGACCGGTTTTTCAAGCCGTCCTGTCTTTTGGTTTCTGATTCTTGCAACCGTAGTGGGACTTCTTTCGGCATTCATCATTTTTCCGCAGACTCTCTATCGCTACGGTGCCGAAGCGCGCGCAGGTGGGATGAGGGCGGTCGGGTGGGATGCCTTCAACCGATTGTCCGACTGGTTGCAGCACCCACGCTCACCGGATTGGATTGGCAACGGCTTTCTGCTTTTTGGTCTGTTACTGACATTTGTCTTGACCTTCTTACGTCGCACGTTACTCTGGTGGCCATTTCACCCAGCGGGCTATGCGTTAGCGACGAGTCGCTGCGTCGATGATTACTGGTTTACGATAGTTTTTGCCTCGACCCTGAAATGGATAATTCTGCGGAGTGGCGGTGCCCGGGCATATCGCCGATCGTTGCCGTTTTTTCTGGGATTGATTGTGGGGGATTATATCTTCGCGTGCGGATGGTCGCTGCTTGGGATTATTTTAGATCGCCCCATGTATACGGTATGGGTGTGAAAAGCCCGATGAAACCTAAAGAAACTGAAACGTGATGCGTGAAACGTGAAGAGGTTTATTGGCTCCCAGTTTGCGGGAGTGGGAAGAGAAGTCGAGTTTTTGTCAAGAGCTCGGTTTCTACTGCACGATTTCTTAACATGAACCAAACAGAAAAGCTAAAAATATTACCCGGGCAGCGCGCCGCGATAGTCCACCCCTGTAAAAATTCCGATCACCATCCACAAACCAACGATGGCATATTCACCAAGAATCAACCCCATGAACAACGGTCTGAGTTTACGGTAACTCCCAACCCCTCCGGTCTTCATAATTACATACTTCAAAAGCCAACCGATAAACATCGACGCCCAAAGAAAATACGACGAATAGACAGCCCCCATCACATAGCCGATTGGATGCAACTTCCACCAGATAAATTGATGGCGCATAACGAGAAGAAAAGAGACAATTCCAGTCCCGACAAGCATGCTGTAAATTTCAGCCCATTTTGGTCCCTTTGGATACTGGATCAACGAGGCTATGTGGTTAAAATATCTGGGTGACCTGATGAACGGTCCCTGTTGTAAGTTTAACGCGCCTTTGTCATAAATCAACGGCAATGATGCAACATAGGAAACGGCTATCGAAAAGAGAATGGCGAGGGTTATCGCCCAAGATAGACTCCTTCGATTGAGTTTCACAGGGTCAGCGGCTTTGAATCCGTGTAGAATACTCGGCATCAAAATCCCGCCCCAATCGCGCATCATGACCCGTTGGAATCCCAAGAGGCTCCAACTGTTCGCGCCGATGATTCTTGTCCCGACTGTGGTCTCGAAATATTCGGAGGGGTACATTGGGGCTTGGATGAGCAATAATCCACCGTTGACAACCATCCATGTCAAGGCGGTAGAGACGATGAGAAAAAAAGCGATGATGCTCAGCGCAACCCAGAGCGTCATCCCAGCGTGGGCACAGAGGAGACCCAACAGAAGAAATCCAAAAATCAATCCCAGCAACGCCCATCTGTAAGGGAGTGGCTCGTTGGAATCATCAATTGCGTTGGCTGTGTGCCTTTCGGCGAATGTCTTTTTCAGTATATCCCTGAGATGGTAGCGGCTGTTGTATATGAAAGCCAATACAAGCACTACGTAGACCGCCATCGTTTGTCCTCGTGCACAGATCCAGGGATTGATCGGGATGGAAAAACCGTTGATGATCAAATACTGGACCTTAAAAAAAAGAAAGAAAAACCAACAACTAAAGGAGACCTCCATGCTGAGAAGGTATGTGATACCGATAACGGAGAAATAGAGGAACAAGCGGAGTTGGGGCCACCAGCGCATCACGATCCACGGTCTCTCGGTGAATGGTCCGTAAAGATCGTAGCGATTCGGAATGCGAGGAAGGGCGGGAAAGTATTCGTGGAAGCCGTTGAGCAGATGAAATGCGGCGGCGATTGTAAATCCTATCCACATCGCTCGGCTCTTGAAAAAACCGCTGAGCAGGGCGTTGGGCTTTGTACGCTGAACCATCTCGGCGGACACGGCAACAAGCGGGAATATGAATCGTTCATGTTCAACCCATTGCTTCCGCAGAACGACCGACAAACAGATTGTGACGAAATACAGAACGATGATAAATATCGTCCAAGCAATAAGTGGCTTTGCCCACACCGCCCATGGAACGAACGCTTCGCCCGTGTAGAAATCTGAGGCTGCTTGTTTATCCCATACCACAAGCCAATCTGGAAGGTGTGGGTAGAGCGTATCCGCCCATTCGTTTTCTGGCGTAGCGAAATAGCGTGGCGCGACCAGATAGGGAAGCAGATACCCCATCATGCCTTTGGAAGGAATAGCGGAAGTGACGACTAGCATCACCCACACGATCATCAATTCACCGGGATTTAACTCCGCTTTCGGTGTTATCTTTTTCAGGATAGGATTAATGCCTAGGGTGAGGACAATTAGCGCAAATAGTGCGCCTAAAGGAAAATGACTCCCGGAAATATCTGTCCCTTGAAGATAATAGTCATTATACGGTGTGACCGCTGTTTGTATGATGACCAAGGCAAGACCGATGATAATCGCTCTTAAAGACATATAACATTCCGATGTTGGCGCGGCTTCATCGCTAAAAAAAAAGCCCTCAGTCGAATCTAAGACCGAGGGCTAAACAACAACAAACTATATTAAACTACTCTTGGTGAAGCGTCGGTGAACGTCTTGGGGGACCGAGCTCTAGCTCTGTCAATGGGATAGCGTGCTTCTTGTAGACCTGCACCCGATAGGAGCAGTTGTCCGATATAAACAGCAGCCCATCTCCGTTGATTGTCACCGATGTTGGACGCCTCAACAGTTTCTGTGGTTCAAGATTCGCCATATCCCTCAGACGATTGGGATTGGCGTTTGTCATCATATAATCGATCGCAGCTTGTGATAGCGTTGCGTCGCCTAGGAATTTCTCCACATACCTCGGTTCGGAATTGAACAGTTGTACGCGGTCATTTCCACAGTCTGCAACGTAGATATCGCCGTGCTCGTCTACCGCAACATCAGTGGGTCTGTTGAATTCACCATCCCCGGAGCCCGATTTACCGAATCCGAAGATAAACTCGCCCTCAGAATTGAACTTCTGCACCCTGTCGTTGCGCCAGTCTACGACGTAAACATCTCCCAGCTCATCAACGGTTATGCCCCAAGGCATATTGAATTCGCCCTTTCCATCGCCGTGGCTGCCCCACTTCAAGATAAACTCGCCGTCCTTAGTAAACTTCTGGACTCTGTGATTCATGGCATCAGCAACGTAGATATTTTCTTCCGCATCAAAGGCAATTCCCGAGGGAGCGTTGAGTTGTCCATCTCCGTCGCCATGCTCCCCCCAACTGCCGAGGGACTCACCATCTGCGTTGAATGATGCGATACAATGCTTCGCTTCGTCAGAGATGTAAAGATTCTCCTCGCTGTCAGCAATAATTGCAACCCCCCACGTCGCCACACCACCAATTTCGCCCAAGTTATCCTCATCCACGCTGTACTTTCTAACCATCGATGCGTCACCGCTTCGACACAATATGTACAGGCGGTTTTCCTTTCCAAGCGCGACATCAACAGGAAAGTTGGTGTGTCGTCGCATACCTACAGTCTTGAAGAATGGGAAACCTGCACGTAGCAGCCCGTATGGTCTACCCATGATTCACCTCCTAAAATCTGTGTGAGCGGGTGAGCGAGTATGTGAGGAGGCGAGAAAACAGAACAGAAAATCTAACGCAAAAGCACAAAGGCACAAAGATTTTTTATTTTCTTTTATTGCGTCGTAGTGTTCTTGCGTTTTATCCTGCTCGTTATCCCATTTTCCTATGCTTCCCCATACACTCATACACTCGCCCCCTCAAAGTTTCACCTGCTAGCAAAAGGATAGATCTGTTCAAATGATCCATCTACGATTGGAACAGGGTCGAGTCCCATCCATTGTTCAAGGACTGTTCCGTATATGCCACGGAAGTCTATCGTATGCTCAAGGTCTTCGCCGTTTGCCCATCGAGCGGGGTCAAGGGATGGATACTCTGCGTATAGTCCCCCTTCGACATGGTCACCGATGATGAAGGCACCACCGCCGGTGCCGTGGTCAGTGCCGCTAGCGTTGTCCCTGATGCGTCGTCCAAACTCTGAAAAGACGAGCATAACCACCTCGTCAGAGGCGTTGTGGTCACGCAAGTCCTTGAAGAAATCGCGAATTGCTCCCGATAGCTCTGCGAGCAGTTTCGGATGCGACGGCACCTCATTTGCATGGTGATCGTAGCCGCCGTGCTGCGTGTAAAATACCCTCGTTCCGAGGTCGGCAAGGTGAACTCGCGCAACATCCCGCAAACTCTTGGCGATCGGGTTACTTTCGTACTCAACCTCAGAGGTATACATCGCTGGCGCTTTCTTCAACTCATCGGAGCCTTTGATAACATCAAGCCCCGTTTGCGACAGGTAATCCATTACAACACCGGTGCCGATAGCAGGACTGTACATCTCCTTGAATATTTCAAGGGCTTGGAGGCGCTGTGGATCCGCCTCGATATCGGTCATCAACCCGTAGGTGTCAAGATTATCAACAGAGGTAGCCGGTACACCAGAAAGAGCGAGTGCTCTCGGCAGACCTTTGCCAAAAGAGACACCTGTTAAGACGTTCTCTCCATTAGGATCCAGTTCCCGGATTACTCTGCCTACCCACCCCTCTGTGCCGATTTCTATCGGTTCGCAGGTGTGCCACACATCCATCGCCCGGAAATGGGAACGACTGGAGTCAGGATAACCGATACCCTGAACAATGGCAACCTCACCTTGGTCGTACATATCCTTGAGAGGCTCGACATTTGGATTCCAGGCTAAGGTATCGTTGAGAGGGAGAACTTCTTCTGCCTTGAGCCCTACAACTGGCCGGGAATCGTAGTACACGCCCGCAGTATAGGGAATAATTGTGTTCATGAAGTCGTTGCCACCCTTCAGTTCAACAACGACAAGGACGGGATCTTTCTTACTGACAGCCATATGACTTACTCCTTCCCCGTAGGGTATGTAACCCTTCGGCGTATAGAACCTGAAACGTGAAACGTGATGCGTGAAAACAATTAACTCATCTAGGACTTACGCATTTCAGTTTGTAGTAGCGCAATTTATTGCGCGTCAGATACCAATGACATCACACTAAAGTATCTAGCTCAATTCACCAAATACTACCGCGCGATACAACGGGTATTCGACAAATCTCTTACTACAAGGTTTTGAGCATTCAGGTGCATAAGTCCTATCATTAATGAACTAGTGAACCAATGCACTAATGAACCAAATTAGGCAAACTGATATTCTCTCGAAGATACAATTAACTGTAGCATACGCACCACGCGAGCGTTGTTCTCTTCTGCAGCGTCGTCAGCACCTATGTTGAGATCACCCTGAGATGCTGCGAACCGGGTTAAGGATTCACGTGTCGTTTCACCGACATCCAGTGGTCCCACCAGTTCGAGACATCTATCTACAAACTCATCGGGAGATAGGGCACTCCCATTTGATTTAAGCCGACTGATGATCTGTTCAATACCCGGCTTGCCGGGGTCACTGAGTTCACCGACAGAGAAGTTAATGCGCTCGGTAAGCGTACCGCCATCAATCCACTCTTTACCGGTGTGCCAACCTTCCACAGTCGGGGGATTCAATAGCTCCTGCCCCATCAAAGTGGTGGCTCCCGGATAGCTTCCCATGCCCGGTTGGGGCTTTCGATGCGTCCCCACCAACTTCAGGATACCTGTGACAAGCTCTGTGGGACTCTTCACCTTTTTGAATCGCGCTTCCTTGAAGAAATCGGAGTTAAAGAGTGTTCTGAGTACGTGGCGCATATTCCCATCCGAATCCAAGAAAGCGTTTGACAGCGTATCAATGGCTTCCGGATCTTGTGGAGGCATCACGTTCCAGGACGGGACCTGCGGTTCGTCGGCGACGAAGAAATTGTAAAGGTGTCTGGATATGAACTTCGCGCAGGCAGGTTGCTTCACGATGATGTCGATTATATCATCACCGTTAAGATTACCTGTATGCCCTAAGAACGTCTTTTCACCATTGTCGTGTTCCTCTTCAATGAACACGAAGTGTGCGGGATAGTAACCTTGCGGATACAAGGGCGGGGGCTGGGTGAACGTCCATCCCGTAAAGGCCCGGGAACAATCTTTAATATCGTCCTCTGAGTAATTACCGACACCCATTGAGAACAGCTCTAACAATTCCCTGCCGTAGTTCTCATTCGGTTCACCTTTCCGGTTTTCGTTATTGTCGAGCCAGAAAATCATCGCTGGATCTTTCGATAGCTCAAGCAGAATCTCTCGCATGTTTGAGAGTCCGACGCGCCGGAACATATCAATCTGGAGAGCAGAAGCAAGAATATGCTGATTTTTTCCAACACCCGTGGCGAACACATGGTGCCAGAAAAGCGCCATTTTTTCTTCGAGCGGGCGTGGACTGTTAATCATCCGAAACATCCATGTATTCCTATACCCACCCTCAGAACCGCCGAAGTAACGATCCAAGACATCCTCGTCAACCGGCGGGCAACGTTCTATGTCTACTAAGTCTTCAACAACATTTTCGTAGCCCTTTTTGACGTATTCTCCTAACTCTGTTAGCGTTGTGCCAAACCCTGCACGACGCATCAGATGGGCAGTTAAAGCAACATCGGCATTCGACATTTTCTCCTCCTTTGATTGACGAACAATTATCGCCCAAAAACAGTAAGACTTTGGATGATGATGTCCAATCATATTCAAGCTAGAACAGATTTTTTCATTGTATCGTAGTTGTTAAAAACTGTCAACCTTTTTCTCATTTTTATTACGGTCATTTAATTCTCCCATATTATTGCCCCGATAAAATCGGGATGCAAGCACCTACGGCTGGATGCGTAAACCCTAAAAGTGTTAGATTTTGTTAGATTTTGCCAGGGGTGCCGTTAAAGTAGATTCTCAAATTCAGTAGATCTGCTATGACTACCGTGCTATAATGATTTGACGGATTTTCAACACTAGCAACTTGCGTTATAATAATTTGGCTCATGTAAAAACGGAGTGCAAAGCACGTTGAAAATCCCGATATATCGGCGAAAATAAATCGTAGGGGGTGGGTTACTCCACCTCTACAAAAATGGGGTCGGGGAACCCGACCCCTACGAAGATTCACCCCGCCATACACATCGCGCTCCTCCCCGATAAATCGGGATTCAAAGCAACTGGAGCGCAGGGATTGACCTCATCGCCGTTCTATAGACCTATCGCTCCTCTGGAGCGAAAGTCCTATACACATGTCGCCTCGCTAGGGCTAAATGAATCGCTGAACCAATGTTTTTTACGCATCACGCATTACGTTCTATGCACCACGTTATCAACAGCTGCAAACTAGCACCATTGGTTAATACTTATCACCGGAGAATCTCGTTGAGAAATAGTAAGAAGGAGCTAATCATGGCTGAACCCAAATATACCGTTGCGATTATTGGTTGCGGCCGTCTCGGTCAACACTACGCGGAGGTGTATCAGACACTGCCCAATACCGAGTTGGTCGCCATCGCCGAATACAACCCAGAGCGACGGCACGCTGTCGGTGAACGTTTTGGCATCAAAGCACTGTATCCGGACGCGGAAGCGATGTATAGGGAAATCGTCCCGGACATTGCCGCTGTCGTTTTGCCCGGCAGGTACATAAAGGACGCGGTAATTGCGAGTGCTGAAGCAGGTGTCAAAGGCGTATCCACCGACAAACCGATCGGGGCGTGTCTGGCAGATGTCGATGAAATGGTAGATGTATGTGAGGAACGTGGCGTTATCTTTGCTGGTGGCAATCTCCAGCGGGCCCTTTCGGAGGTCCAGGAGGTCACAGGTTGGCTCCGCGCCGGCAACTACGGCGAACTACGCGGCACCTGCGTCCACCGCTGGAACGGCGAGATATCGGGCGGCGGGTGTCAGCATATTGCCGTGCTGCGACTTTTGGCACAGGCAGAGATCCGCGAGGTAATCGCTTGGGGCACACCCGAAGCAGCCCTCCAAAGCGACAACGATGAGGATTTGGTCATCAACGGACAATTTCGTCTGAGTAACGGTCTCATCTGCCCTATTTTCGGTCAGGAAACCCCTTACCGCGGTGTTGATGTATGGACTGACGATACACTTATTCGATGGAATTGGGGACCACCTGAAATCTATCGTGGCTTTGATCAGAACGGAGCGCGGATTAAGGTGGAAACTTCCTATACACCGGTACAATATCCCCGTTTCTCCTATCTGGCAACGTCGATAATGTCTTTCCTCAACGTGGTGTCAAGCGGAGGAGAACTGGCTATATCCGGGCACGACCTGCGTCAGTCTCTCGAAGCAGCGGTTGCTGCCAAGTATTCCGCGCTGTGGGGCAATGCTCCGTTGAAGCTGCCGCTGGAAGATCGTTCATTGACACTCTATCCAAGACCGTACCGATGGCTCGGCGGAGATCATTCCGGCAGACGACAGACCTATCAGGAAGCCCTGTCGGATCCGCTATTCCCCAAGTCTAGCGGATAGTAGGGAACGCAGATCTGCGTTCCCTACGAAGAATGAGGAAGTTCCTTGTGAGATTACATCGGAGGCTTCTGGTGCAGATTTAGTCGAATTGCTCTTTGCTCTGACGGCACGCTTTGCCTTTGCCCCGAATGATGTCATCGCGGTGCCATGTGTGGATAGCATGAGAGATATAGTCATCATCACCAAGCATCTGTCCCACACGATCTTTCGTAAACCAGTCATAGCGACCATTGGTCAGTGATTTAGACCCCAACGACGGATCAGAGTAGCCGTACATACGACAGATACCGTCTGCCTTTTCAACATCCTCAATATAGGACATCCACGGAACGTTTAATCCGAGCTGCGTTTGTGTGAGATCTTGCAGAGAGGCGATGCGTGCACCGACATCCCAGCCGACCCCCTCCTCTTCTTCCCAGCCTTCTCCACCGGGCAATTCCCAACGGTTATTTTCATCGTCGTGCAGCAGCAGGTATTTCGATTCAGCACTAGACGGACATTCGATGAGCAGGCGTGTCGTCGTGATGGGCTTATCGAAACAGACAGGGATAAGGCGTTTGCCGGCATCGCTTAGTGAGTTAAGCGTCGCGGAATTATACGGGTAGTAGCCTGCGGAGGGAGGCGCGTTGACCGCACAATATTTATGGAAAATCCCGCAACGGTCGTCCGTAGCCGACCCAGCGGGCGCACTATGCCACGTATGCTCGCTTGTGATCAGCAGATCGCCTGCATTGAGCTCTGGATCGATAAAGGACGCAAGTTGCTTGGTATCGGGACGGGTGAGATCTAAGATATGTGCGTCCTCGTCAATAACCTGAGCCAATTTATGAGATCTGGGGGACACCATAAAGGGCCCGTACACCTTATCGAAATCGGTCAGCGGAATGATAGCGAAGACCCAGTTCATGGATGAGCCGACCGGGCGCCAACGCTTGTAGTCACAGTGGCCCCCAGAGCCTCGATCTCCCGGACTCCGCAGGTATGCGACGAAAGCGGTCAGATGCGCTGGCTGACCGAGCGCGCATTCAACAGCATTCACAACTGTCGGATGTTCCGCAATAGAGGCAAGGCTCGATTCCGCCATCTTATTGCCGGCGATTGTATATTTCCCCGGCTCAGGATACTTCAGCGAAGCTGGGTAGGAATTGCATTGTGCTTGTTCTTGGACGACACGACGATATTTATCCGCTTCGTCAGGGGACAGTACATTGCGAACAATCGCATAGCCGTTCTCATGGAAGTCCGCTATCTGTTGGTCGTTGAGAATTGGAGCGTTAATCGTAGTCATAATGGCACCTCATAACAGAAAATGGTGAAACAGTGTAAGTGTAGTAGTTTCTTTCGCGGGTAGTGAAGGCGCAACCGCCTGATATCCTCGTTAGGCTGCCGCTGCTAAATTCCGATACTTCTCATAGAGCTGATAACAGTTCATAATCGGCACATCTTCTTCATGTGCCATTTCAATCAACCATTCGATGTGCTTCAGTTCCGGATCAAAACGATAAACCGACCACGGATGCATCGCCGGGGCATAAACGAGATTACGGTCAATAGCGTACTGAAATTCCTTTTTTCGTGCTTGAAACCCTTCCTCTATCGTCGCAGGCAATCTCTCCAGAATTGTTCCGTCTGCAAATCCGGGAGCGGGTTTCCAGTCATCGCTCTGGTGTCCTGTATTGAACAGTAGATTGCAATGCCAACCAGTTACCGGTATTTCAAACAGCTCCGGATATCCGTCTTCAACGTACCAATACGGTTGAGTGAAAAGAGCAGGCATCGGCTGTTCCGGCGGTCCCACGCCATCGGTAACAATAAACTGGTATCCCTGTTCCGACAGAATACCGAGCTGCTTTGGGTGTCCCTGTAGCCCATTGTAAAAACCGCCGGGCGCGCAAAAACCGATTGGATCTGCCCCAAAATATCGCGCAATAAGGTCTGATGTCTGCTCCAATTCTGCGCTGAACTGTTGGAGCACCGCGGGTGTATCACTTGAAATTCCCATGTGGCTGTAGGTATGCGACGCTATGTCGAACAGGGGATCGTCTTTCAGCAAATCGGCGAGATTATCACCGGCCCTTTCTAGCACCTTTCCCACAATACAAAAGGTTGCCGGTGCCTCATATCGCTTCAAAACCCGCGTAATCTGTTCAACGCTAGCGAGGGTTTCCTCCAACCAAATCTGCCAGTTCTCGTCGGACTCAAGACTTGGGTGGAGCGCGTACGCACTTTCAATATCAAATCTAAGAACAAACATATATTCTCCTCCGATGCTTTCCCCAATTGTACCACGATTCTGTTAAAAATCAAACCAATATTTATTTTAGCCGTTGTATCTGATAGGTATCTCATTCAGAAACTCTGAACGGTATTTCTAATCGATAAGGAGTCTCTCATGGTCCCATGGAATTGTGTCTTGGAACTCAGCACAGAACGTCATAAGGTAGCAGGCAGCGAAGCAGCCCTCGCTGATGCCATAAGGCGTGGCTGCGATTTGCGGATCTACACTGAATTTATCCACAACGAACACATTGATGTCACCTCTGACAGCACCGAACGTATACGCGAAGTCGCCGAATTTGGCGTTACTTACCTGATAGAGGATTCTTGGACAGCGGGTATAATGAGCCTACGCCAACCTGTTTCGCTGCCTGACAGTTTCGGACCACGCGCGTCCATGTCGTTTTTCCTCTACAACCAGAACGGGCAGCAGGCGATTGCCCGTCCCCATCTCGACGCACAAGGGGCAACGCAAGCTCCTACCGCCCTGTACGTTGACGCTCATACAGATATGCCGAAATACCACCCACAAGATGGCTGGGATCAGCAGACCAATGCGCCGAGTCAGAATTTTATCTACGATTTTGACCTATACCGCTTCTACGTGCGCGACGAATGGCGTGAGGTGCTTTCGCACGATGCCGAGGGGGCAGTCCAGTCCGGATCGGTTCACGACCTCGCCGATGCCTTCTCACAAGGCTGCGAAGTGAAGGTTGGGGTTCGGGGTTTGTGTGCGGATTTGACAGCGGATCCCGCTACAGCGATAGATCATCAGATGTTCGTGCAGACCGGATCGTGTTACTACTACACAGCGCAGCAGCTTTTTATCGCTGGAACGCATCCGACTATCCGTGTCAAGCCCTCTGTGCCTTTGGTATACACGAGCCGGGGTTGGGACTTTGGCTGGCTGATGGTGCGGACGGACGGATCGGTTGTATACAGACGCTGCGATCCATACACATTGGTGTTTGAGGATATCGAAGGCAACTACCCTATGCGATGGTTCGTACGCTGATAAGAGCGACAAAACGATAATTTGCCTTGAATTGGCTGCTCCTTTATCGTAAAGCATGTTGGCGTATCATGATATACTATGGTATAATTTTTCTAGATCTTTATGGTGCTAAAGGAGACAGAAGATGAACCAAACTTTAACAATCGAACAAATCATTAGTGCTATTCAACAAATGCCCCAAGAAGATAAGCGTATAATATTAGCTGCGCTTGTAAATTCAGAAGATGCTGATATAGAAGTTTCGACTCGTGACGTAACCAATCTCTCTGAGTCCGCCTGCAAGTTTGGGATAACCTAGAGGACGCTGTCTACGATGAACTATAAACGAGGTATCGGGGTTCTCGTTGAAACACTTAAAAGCCTGTTATGACTGGCGCAAATATACGTCCATAAAAAGTATTGACAAACCGCCCATCAATCTGTATACTAGAGGAAGTTATCACTTAATCTATCTTTTGTGTAAAGGGTTTTGAATTTCAGCTTATACTACAATGTCAGCCCCCACGCAGTGAAAGTCCTTACAACGGCGCGATTCTTTGTTTCAATGAGAATGATAGCCTGAGCTTTGACTGTCCCCTAGCATTTCAACAGACGACTTGATATTGTAGTCCAAACGTTCAGGAGAAAAACCTAATGAAAACACTCAGAAATATTTCAACAGTTATCGCAATTGCATTTATATTGGCAGGGATCTCCGGATGCAGCGGCTGCAATCCGCCCCCTGAACCGGCAAGTTTCAGCCCAATGGAAGGACCTGAAACCGGTGGAACAACCATCCGAATTACGGGCGACAAGTTCGATATGAAAAATGGCGTTACGGTGAAAGTGGGTGGGAAGAATGCCACAAGCGTAAATGTCCCCAGTAAAATGGAGATTACGGCAGTGACACCGGCAGGGATGGCAGGCGAATCGGTTTCAGTTGTTGTTACCAACAACGGCAACACGAAGCCGGAGGGTACTGTTACAATGAGCCAGAAATTTACCTACACCGACGCAACCGCTCCAACAATCACGGGAGTCAGTCCCGCAGATGGAACGGTTATTTCGGAGTATGAAGACTCGTTGAGTGTGAGTGTTCCTATCTCAATCACCTTCAGCGAAGATGTGGACACCGCATCTGGTAGTTTAAGTGTCTCTGTTGAATCAACGCCGGATTCGGGAACGCAACAATCCGGCGAGGTTGCCGGCACCGTCTCTGGCAGCGGAAACACGATTACATTTACTCCTAATGAAGCCTATCGGTCAGGACGTATGTATACAGTCAACATATCGGGTGTCAAAGATACTGCCGCTGCTGGCAATACCCTTGAATCGGGTCGCACCTTTAGCTTTACAATCTCCTCCCCGGAGAAAGTCGATCGATACCTTGTGAAGGAAGGCGATACCCTTCCAATTATCGCCTCGCGTCCAGAGGTATATGACAATGAGAAACTTTGGCCCAGGCTCGCCGAAGCAAATCAGGACGATTATGACTTCGATCGGACGCGACTCTATCCAGGACGGCAGTGGTTGTGGGTGCCACGTGGATCTTCATGGGGCGATTAAACCATCGCTACAGGCAGCAAATTCAATAGAAAATAGGAGGCTATCATGAAACCTCGTTTCCACGCTGTGTTGGTGGTTTCACTTGCAGCCATGTTTTTGGCGGGGTGTAGCGTCCGCACCGTTCCTCTTGAGGAGGAACAGCGGATCTATGAAGATGAGGTGGGTATTTATGATAGTCTCCCACCCGGTTTCCTCTATGACGCTTGGCGGCTGTCCCAGTATCGGCAATATTACGGCTACGGATCTGAATGGGGGCATCCACCACCCTATTGGCTGAATATTGACCCAAACCCGAATGATAGCTACCGTGCAGATGAGAAGCCTGTCCAACGTGCTCCCGCTCAAACGTCAATTCAAGAAACACCCTCCAATCGTCGTGTTGGAGAACATCGGGATTCTGCCGCATTCCAACAGCGGATCAACCGAAGCCGGCACACCCGCTCAAATCGTCTAGCGGATGACTCCATAGACGACAGGACGCGTGTCCGGGAACAGCTGCGACAACGTCCCCGTCAGCGTACAGCGGACACGTCGGACGATGACGATCGCGAGTCTCAACGTCGAACCACCCGCCGCCGTGCTAGACGGTAGTTTCTCCAAATTTTGAAAGAAATCTGTGCAACAAAAAAAGCCATGTAGAACGTTCTACATGGCTTTTTTATTTTCTCTGATAAGGAGGACGTAAAGGGGACTACAAGGAAGGCAGAAGATACATCTGTGAATTTTCTAGTTCGATAAATCCGCGCTCGGATTTTCTATCTGCTCATAGGATAGATCTGGCAGGCTTGCCTGTTGATGGGCATGTTCGATGGTCATTGCTACCAGATTGCCAAAGGCATCCAGATCGATATAGATATTCTCGTTAATCTCTTTCGTTTCGGTTACTTCACGCTCCGAAAACTCAACTAAGGCGGTATCCGTGTCATGAAAATATTTTACTTTCATAGAACTCACACAGCTGAACGATGAGGTATTGCAATTCAATGTTTCATCACTAGGGCGGGACAGGATGCCCCGCCTACGGTGGTTGTGAATGCTAAATATAGCCTTCGACGCGCAATGAATTGCGCTACTACAAACATGCGATGAATCGTGAGGAGCAGGTTTGTAGATGGGCAGGTTGGAAACCTGCCCCTACATAGTCAATTATCCCACCCATCTCAGGACTCATCAGCGACGGCAGCTTGGGCTGCAGCGAGTCGTGCCACCGGCACGCGGAACGGAGAACAGGAAACATAGTCCAAACCGGAGTCGTGGCAGAAGATAACGGAACTCGGTTCACCGCCGTGTTCACCGCAGATACCGACCTTGAGATCTGAACGAGTTTCGCGTCCTCTGTTCGTACCGATCTGTACCAACTGACCGACACCGCTCTGATCCAGCACCTGGAACGGGTCATGTTCAAGGATACCGCCGTCTACATAATCGCCTAGGAACTTGCCGGCATCGTCGCGGCTCATCCCGAAGGTGGTCTGTGTGAGATCGTTCGTCCCAAAGGAGAAAAATTCTGCTTCCTGCGCGATTTCATTCGCGGTGAGCGCGGCTCTCGGCAATTCGATCATCGTCCCGACAAGATACTCGACCTCAGTGCCGGTTTCCGCAAACACCTTGTTCGCCGTATCGACGACCACCTCACGCTGTAATGCCAGCTCCTGAACATGCCCAACCAGTGGGATCATAATCTCAGGGATCGCCTTAACGCCACGTTTGGTGACTTCGACAGCCGCCTCAAAGATTGCCCGCGCCTGCATCTCCGTGATTTCCGGATAGATGATACCGAGACGACATCCACGGTGACCTAGCATCGGGTTAAATTCGTGCAACGCTTCCCTCTGCTGGTACAATGTCTCAGCGGGGACACCAATCTTATCCGCAAGCTCTTGGACATCTTCATCGGTTTGGGGCAAGAACTCATGGAGCGGTGGATCGAGTGTCCGAATTGTGACAGGATAACCGTCCATCGCCTCAAAGATACCGGCGAAGTCCTCCCGTTGGTACGGAAGCAATTTGTCGAGCGCTGCCTTGCGTCCCGTCTCATCCTTTGCAAGGATCATCTCACGGACAGCGTCAATCCGCTCTCCTTCAAAGAACATATGCTCGGTACGACAGAGACCAATCCCCTCCGCCCCGAACCCTCTCGCAGTCTGTGAGTCGCTTGGTGTATCTGCATTTGTGCGCACACCAAGTTTACGAAATTCGTCCGCCCACTCCATCAGCGTCCCAAAATCACCACTCAATTCGGGGGCAATCAGCTTGACCGAGCCCTCAATCACTTCGCCGGTTGAACCGTTGAGCGTGATGTGGTCTCCCTCTGTCAGCCGAAGTTCGCCAGCCTGAAATTCCTTCGATCCCTCGTTGACGGTGATATCACTGCAGCCGGCCACACAGCATTTTCCCATGCCCCGTGCGACAACAGCAGCGTGTGAGGTCATCCCACCACGCGCCGTTAAAATGCCTTCTGCGGCGTGCATTCCGCCGATATCCTCTGGCGACGTTTCGGTACGGACTAGAATTACTTTTTCGCCTTCAGCTACCAATTCCTCGGCACGATCCGCTGTGAAAACCACTTTGCCCACAGCAGCGCCGGGAGATGCGGGCAATCCTTTCGCAATCGGCTCAACCGCTACCGATGGATCAATCATCGGGTGGAGGAGTTGCTCCAGATCATCCGGTGGGATGCGGGTCAGAGCGGTCGCTTTGTCAATGAGACCTTCGTTTACCATTTCAACGGCAGTACGCACGGCGGCGGCACCGGTCCGTTTGCCATTACGGGTTTGGAGCATATACAGACACCTGTCCTGAATTGTGAACTCGACATCCTGCATATCACGGTAATGCGACTCTAGGGTCTCCCCAATTGACGTCAACTGCTCATAGGCTTGTGGCATAATCCCTTGGAGTTCATCAATAGGAAGTGGTGTGCGAATCCCTGCCACGACATCCTCGCCTTGGGCGTTCATCAGAAATTCGCCGTAAAAAGAGTTCTCGCCGGTTGAAGGATCTCGCGTGAATGCGACACCTGTCCCCGATGTTTCGCCCATATTCCCAAAAACCATCGCTTGGACATTGACCGCCGTCCGGCCGAGTTCTTCGGAGATGTTGTTTAATCGACGGTAGATGGTCGCTCGCTCGTTGTTCGACGATTCAAAGACGGCATCACGCGCCATGTCGAGCTGCCGACGCGGATCATCGGGGAAATCAGATCCTGTCTCCTCCTTTACGAGTGCCTTGAACTCGGCAACCAATTCCGCCAGATCGTTCGCATCTAAGTCTGTATCGAGCGTAACACCTTTCGCTTCCTTCTTCGCTTCCAAGAGATGCTCAAACGCATCGTGTTCGACACCAAGCACAACATCCCCGAACATCTGTACAAATCGACGATAGGCATCGTAAGCGAAACGTTCATTCCCCGATTTTGCCGTCAATCCCTTGACGGCATCGTCGTTTAAGCCGAGGTTGAGGATAGTGTCCATCATACCGGGCATTGAAACCGCCGCACCCGATCGGACAGAGAGAAGCAGTGGATTTTCGGTATCCCCGAATTTTGCATCCATCGCTACTTCTAGTTTTCGCAAATTTTCATCAATCTGTTCGTCAAGTCCTTCGGGATACTGATTATTGTTTTCGTGATATAATCTGCCAGTTTCGGTCGATATTGTAAAACCGGCCGGCACCGGGATACCTAAACTGGTCATTTCGGCAAGGTTGGCACCCTTACCACCGAGCAGGCTTCTCATCTCGGCACTGCCATCGGTTTGATCGCTGCCAAAAAAGTAGACGTATTTATCTTGAGCCATTCAAGACCTCCTTAAAAAAACAGTGTATAGCGAGTAATACGTTAAGAAACTCTATACAACTATCGTCACTTCGTCTTCAGAATTATCATTTCCTTAGTCATGTGATTCACACAAAAGATTAAACAAAGAAAATCCCTCCACGAAGGGAGGGACACTTGTTAGGGTTGAAACTACATGCACATCAATTATAGTGAATCCCAAGAATAAATAGACATTAAAAGTAGATAGTCTTTTGTATCATCCCGATTTATCGGGATGATACAAACCCGCAAACTAACAGTTTGCGTTACAGTGTCTAATTAATTCTAAAATCCCCCATAGATGAACTCCTGGGTTCATTGTTGTCAGAAACTGTTGGGGATGGTAAATCAAACAAAACCACTTCTATGTTACCGATAAGACGCTAGTTATTCTTAGCCCCTTCATTAATCCAATCAATGATGAGTTGGGTCTGGGCTGCCTCCAAGGGTTCAGCAGGGTCCGGGGGCATTCTGCCTTGGACAATCTGTTTGACGACTTCACTTTCTCTGGCATCGCCTGCAGTGACGATAGCCCCATCGTCTCCGCTCGCTTTGAGACTGTCATAGGTGCGGAGATCGACACCGTGCGGTCCACCGGCGACATGACAGCCTGCGGTAGCGCATCGGCTTGTCAGGATTGGCGAAATATCCGCACTAAAAGAGGGACTCGGTCTACCAGCAGCTGCCGGATCATCAAATACCAATCCGAGATTACTGACAGCGGTATCAAAGTCATCGCCTTCATCGCCGTGCACATGGTCGTGACCATCCCCCGTTCCGGTATCATCACCTCCACAACCAAACATCAGTCCGGCAACAAGTAGTAACACAATTCCTATTTTTATTCTATATACCAATTACTTCCTCCTGTTTGATTTTTCACATTCCACTCGCAAGGTCAGTGTAGATAGCAAGCACTTTTAATAGGGAGGATCATGTTAAGATTTAGTGCAAAGAAACCGAGTTTTGAAGTCCCGCGTAGCGAGGATGCCGACGAGTCGGCAAAAAAACTCGGTTTCTCTTCGTGTTTTGCGCCTTCTTTTTATATGAGCCAATAAAGCTTAGTTGTTCTTAGCACCCTCGTTGATCCAATCAATGATCAGTTGGATCTGGGCTGCATCCAACGGGGTTCCTTCAGGAGGCATCTTGCCCTCCGCAATTTCTTCGACTATTTCGCTCTCTCTCGCATTGCCGGCAATAACAATAGCCCCTTCGTCTCCACCCTTCATGAGAGTATCATACGTGCGGAGATCAATCTCGTGCGGTCCATCAACGACATGGCACTCTGCGATCGCACATTGGCTTGTCAGAATAGGAGCGATATCAGTGCTAAAAGAGGGACTCGGTCTACCACCATCCGCAGGGTTGTTAAAGACCAAACCGAAATCCTTGATAGCACTTCCACATCCAAATGACCAAACCATCAGTCCAACGACGAGTAGCAACACCGTTCCTATGTTTATTCTATACATCAATCATCTCCTCCGGTTGGTTACTCCACATTCCACTCATCAAAAGCGTTGTAAAAAAGAAGATCATCAAGATTAGTTTGCCAACTGAATTGCCCCGCAACCGATTCGTGCGCCAGCAGCGCCTGAAGGCTGTGAGGTAAAATCATCGGCATCTGCATGGACAATAATGCCTGTTCCAACAACATCTAGATCGGAACCGGTGCCCATTTCCCAGAGGTTTGTCGTCAACTCAATTGTGCCTGTACCATCTTCACCGACGGTTATATTGCCGATGTCTCCGAGGTGGAATTCACCTACTCCCCATTTTCCGTGAGCAACGTTGGTGGGATTCCAATGGCCGCCGGCGGAGGTGCCATCGGGCGCACTGCAATCACCCTTTTCGTGAATATGCACGGCGTGAAGCCCCGGAGATACGTTCTGGATCTCGACAGTAAGCGTGATTGTATCGCCGTTCTGTGTAAAAGTCGCTGTTCCCGTCAGGTTACTTCCGCTCGCCGAACCGAGGATCGCAATTGCCTGTTGCGCTGGCATCGTAGGGTTTAAGATCTCCTGTATTGTACCGCAACTCACTAAAGCAATAGAGACACAAATTAGTAACAGTAGCAATGTAGCTTTCATGTGAAAGGAAACTAAGCGTTTTTTCATCGTTAAATCCTCCATAGTTAAGGGTTGTTGTGAAAGTAGGTGAAACGGTCATCTTTTACCACTTTAGGGGCAAAACCAATCGATTTGTGAGGGTATTTACCCGTAAAATGGCAGCTTTCAGATATTAATCCCGATTCATCAGGACAGGCACTAAATCGAATAGATCATCCGGCTAGCTTCTTCATATTCGGCTTGCAGGGGATCTGTGGAAAGGAAGAGTTTTTGGTAGGGTTCGTACAGTTGGATATAGCTCCAATTAACGCCGCACAGAATCTTGCGTTCATTCGCCAGCTTCACAAAACGGCCACGGAACTTCGCGCGGGTGGTCTCAGGGGGGTGATGCATCGCGTGTTCAACTTCGGCATCACTGACAATTCGCTCAACACGTCCATCCTTTTCAAGCTTGTAGTACAATCCAAGCTCTGGCCGAATATTGTGGTACTGTAGGTCAAGCATCATAACCTTGGCAGAGTTCCATTTGAGTTGCCGACTCGTCACGTAGGTTTCAATCAATTTCTTCTTGATAACCCAATCGAGCTCTCGGTCAAGCTGCATCGGATCGGTTTCTAGACAGGTCAGCACATACTCCCATCGCGCCATAATCTGATCGGTGATTGGATCCGATTCTACCTGCTCGAAATACTGCTTGGCGCACTCAAGGTACTCCCACTGCATCTCGACCCCAGAGAGCCGCTTGCCGTTTTCCAATTCAATTTTCCGGGTACAGGTGATATCCTCGGAGATCTGCTGAATCGCTCGGACGGAATCGCGCAAGGCGAGACGCTGCTTGATAAAGTTATCCTCGATCATCCGCAAGACGATTGCCGTCGTACCGATCTTGAGATAGGTCGCGAACTCCGACATATTGGAGTCGCCAACAATTACGTGCAGCCGCCGATATTTTTCTCTGTCCGCATGAGGCTCATCGCGCGTGTTGATGATGCCCCGTGCCGTTGTCGTTGCGATTGAGATTTCTTCACGGATATGTTGTGCCCGTTGGGAGATTGCGTATCCGCCGCGGTTGGTGGATTTGACCTTTCCCGCCCCGGCAAAGACTTGGCGCGTTACAAAGAAGGGAATGAGCTGCGAAGCGAGTTGGCGAAAACTCACACGGCGATCCATCAGGTAGTTCTCATGGCAGCCGTATGTGTTACCGGGCGTATCGGTATTATTCTTGAAGACCGAAATCCGTCCAAGAAAGCCATCGGCTTGCATTTTGCGCTCTGCCGCAATAGACAGCCGCTCGATAATCCGTTCACCGGCTTTATCGTGGCTGACGAGGTCGCTGACGTTATCACATTCAGGTGTCGCATATTCGGGGTGACACCCGATGTCCTGATAGAACCGGGCACCGTTCTCCAGAAAAACGTCTGGATACATTCGTCCAGAAATAATCTCCCGGAAGAGATACATCACCGCATTTTGGATTGATAACGCCTTTCCACCGCGCCGATCCGACGTGCAGATGATCCCATATTCGTTTTCTAGACCGTAAATCCTTCGGTTCATGCGCTCAAAATCTCACTCAGTTCATCGGGCAGCAAACGCTTAAATTTGCGCCGATTTAGAGTTTCGTCGAGTACAGCTGCTTCTATTGTCTCAGCCGTCACTTGGTATCGTTCTGCTTCATCGGCTTCCGCTTCGATCGCTTCAAAAGTTCTTGCTGCAAGCCTCACAGCACCGCTCAGATCCAAGCCATCGCTATATTCATCTTCGAGGATGCCTGCAATTTCATCCGCCCTTCCGCCGATGACAGTATATTGATTGTCTTCCCAAAACGTACCGTCAAAAGACAGATGATAGATTCTGTTGTTCGATGAAGCATCTTCACGGATCTCGCACAGGAGCAGTTCGACCTCAAGCGGTTTCATATCCGGTTGTCGATATATTGCACCAATCTGCTGCGAATACTGATTTGCGAGCCATCGCGCTGTAACATCTTCACGGTTGAAGGTAAATCCTTTGATTTCGGCACCCTGAATCCCGGCATATCGTAGGGCTTCATAGTCCGGGTAGAGACCAGTCGCTGCAAGTGCGATCCGATCATAGATTTCCGAAATTTTGAAAACTGTCGCCAACGGATTTTCTGCAACCATCAGAATACCATCTCGGTATTCTATAACAATAACCTCTTTTGCCTTCTCGATCCCCTTCCGAGCAAAATCCTCCTTTTCCTGCATGATTTGCTCGGGCGACACGTAATACGGTGCGGGCATCTACTCCTCCATCAAATTGCAGGTATCAATTATCAGTAGTCCTCAAAGCGGCTCAGTCCCAATAGGAATACCCCTACTTTTTCGTTGGTTTCACCAATCCAACGGGCATCCTTGTGGCGGACTGATTGCCGATTTTCAATTGTCAATTGCGGAGTTTGTCAAGTAGCTCCGTATAGAGTTCTTTGACATCTGCATCCGGTATATCTGAGATTCCCGTCGAATCAATCATCTTAATTGTTGGGAAAATCTCCCGAATAAAATCAGGTCCCCCTGTAGCCACATCTTCATCAGCGGCATCCCAGAGTGCCTCCGCAACTATCTGTAGGGCACCTTCACGGGACATATCGGGGCTATACAGTTTTTTGAGCGTTGCTTGTGCATCCTTACCACCGGAGCCAGTCGCATAGTATTCGCTTTCTTCGTATTGCCCCCCTATCGCGTCATATTTGAAGATCTTTCCCTGCTTCCGCTTCAGGTCATACCCAGCGAAAATCGGAACGACCACCAATCCTTGCAACGCCATAGGCAAATTAGATTTGACCATGTTCGACAGCGAATTGGCTTTGCCATCTAGGCTTAACGGCGAACCTTCTATCTTTTCATAGAACTCCACCTGGACCTGGAAGAGCTTCGCCATTTCCATCGCTGGTCCGGCGACCCCTGCAATAGCGATAGCCGAATAGGTATCCACCTCATAGACTTTCCGGATACGTCGTTCCCCCACTTGGAATCCCGCCGTTGCCTGACGGTCTCCGGCGATGATGACCCCCTCGTTATAAACAGCGGCTAATATAGTTGTGCCTTCAAGCAGGTTATCATAAAGATCCATCAAACTGGGAGTTGGCACACGTTGTCCTTTCAGTTCCGCGTAGCGGAATGCCCGAAAATCGGCACTTGCAGCGGGTGAGTCTAGCAGGGGCGTTGTACCAAAAGCCCCTGTACCAAACCTTGATAGAAGCTCCGGACGTTCCTTTTGTAAAAGTTCAAGGAAATCGGAGGTTCTATGGTCGGAGCCGCTAAAGACCACTACTCTCCTCCTCGCTGAATGTAATTCTCGACAAATTCTTCTGAGTCTTCTTCCAAGATTTCGTCGATTTCATCAAGGATTTGATCGAGATCTTCTTTAATCTCTTCGCCTTGCTCTACGACTTCTTGATCCGGTTGAACTTCCTCAGTATCCTGAGTCCGTTTGTCTCTTTGTTCCTGTTGCTTTTCGGCTGGCATGTTACTTCCCTCCTTCTAATCGTTGGATGTGAGAATGGCTTGAACTAGTTCTGCAGCCGTGCAGTCTCTCAACAGATCACCCGTCATCTCCTGTGTCCCAAAATGCGGACGATCCATTAAGATTTTATCTAAAGAAGAATTGTCAGTACAAAAAATCATTGAATTCCAGCTCGCGCTGTGAATCTCGTTGGGATATTTTTGTAAACACATACCACGAAAATAGGCACGTGTATCAATAGGTGGATTGTTAATCGCTTGAACGATCTCCTCATGTTTGAGGAGCCGCTCAACACGTCCATTTTTCAACAACCTTGCGTAAAGCCCCTTATTTGGGCGGATGTCGTGATATTGGAGGTCTAACATCCGAGCTTGGTGGTCTGAATGGTCTAAATTGTGGCGGCGCAGGTACGCATCAATCAGCCGTTTCTTAATCACCCAATCGAGGTGCCGATCTAGGCTCATCGGATCCTCGTCGAGGCGGTCAAGAACGAATTCCCAAGCCTCCATCACGTCGCGTACTACCTCAGACAGATCCGCCGTGGGAATATGCTTGTGAGCTAACTCCAGATATTCGCGCTGAACCTCAATGGGTGTCCACTTCCGACCATCCTCTAAACCCAAAGGTTCTTTACAAGAAAGATCGCGTGATACCGTCTTAATCGCCAAAACAGGGTCAGAGAGCCTGAACTGATCCCCGACAACGCCCTGTTCGATGAGCTGCAGCACAACCGCCGTAATTCCCGCCTTCAAATAGATGGAAAATTCAGACATGTTGGAATCGCCGACGATTACGTGCAACCGACGGTATATCATCTCATCAGCGTGTGGCTCATCCCGCGTATTGATAATTGGGCGCGCCACCATCGTGCTCAAACCGACTTCAGTCTCGAAAAAATCGGCACGCTGGGAGATTTGATAATCCGTTTCCGCTGCGCCATTTTCAGCACCAATCTTACCGCTCCCTGTAATTGGCTGCCGCGTTACGAGAAAAGGGGTTAATCCGTCAACAATATCTTGGAAGGGAACATTCCGAGACATCAGATAATTTTCGTGGGCACCGTAGCTGTGACCTTTGTAATCGCTGTTGTTCTTATAGATAATAATCTCTTGATTCGTGGGCAACAACTCTTGGGCAGCCAGACGACTCAAATCTAATATCAGTTCCCCTGCCTTCTCATATTTGACCAGATCGCGCGCATTGGTACATTCTGGGGTACAATACTCTGGGTGTGCGTGATCGACATAATACCGCCCACCATTGGCGAGGACATCGTTGATGAGACTATTATTCTCCTGATCCGGGATATCAGTTTCCCCTTCAGTGACGAATCCCCTAGCGTCCATCAGTGGGCTTTCCTGATCATAGTCCCAAGTGATCCCCTTGATCCCACGGTCCTTGTAGATATTGACGACAAGCGTTGATGCCGCGACCGGATCGGGATCTCGCGCATTTTTGACCGAAATGCCGTATTCGGTTTCGGTCCCCATAATCGTTGGTACGGTCATAATCTGTCTAGAGGTAAGCGCCACCTTTGACGGTTCTGACATCCCGTCTTTTCGGCTCTGGCTCGTGGGTCAACGCCTTAATGTTGACGATTCGATCACCTTTTCGTCCCGATATCTTCGCCCAATCGTCGGGATTGGTGGTGTTAGGCAGATCTTCATTCTCTTTATATTCTTCTTGGATTGCCATTTCGAGGTCATCAAGGGTGATGCCTTTCTCTTTCCCTTCAGAATCGATCAACCTTTTGATTGCCATCTTCTTGGCACGATCAACGATGTTTTCAATCATTGCACCGCTTGAAAAATCCTTGAAGTAGAGCGTCTCACGCTCCCCGCGGTTGTAAGTCACTTCGATGAATTTGTTTTCATCGGTGGTCGCATACATCTTCTCAATCGCTTGCTCCGACAGAGATTGAACCGCTTTTTCACGATCGCCATTGAATTTTTCTAACACTGACGGGGCAATCGGCAGGTCAGGCGTCAGGTATATGGCGAAAATATCCTTGGCACCCTCAGCTTCGGGGCGATCGACCTTGATCTTGATATCTAACCGACCGGGGCGTAAAACAGCGGGGTCTAGGAGATCTTGGCGGTTGCTTGCACCAATGACAACCACATCTCTAAGTCCTTCGACACCATCGATCTCAGCAAGGAATTGGGGCACCACCGTTGACTCCATATCAGACGAAATCCCCATGCCTCTGGATCGGAAAAGCGAGTCCATCTCATCAAAGAAGATGATGACAGGAACCCCTTCTTTGGATTTGTCCTTGGCTTTCTGGAAGACTTCTCGAATCTTTCGCTCCGTTTCGCCAACATACTTATTGAGTAGCTCTGGACCCTTGATGTTGATAAAATAACTTTCAACATTATCTCTACCTGTCTGTTCTCTGACCCTAGCAGCTAGACTGTTGGCGACTGCCTTGGCAATTAACGTTTTTCCGCAGCCGGGGGGACCGTAGAGCAGTACACCTTTCGGAGGCTTTAACTGGAATTCCTTGTATTCATCGGGGTAGAGGTAAGGCGTTTCAATAGCATCTCGAATCGCCTCAATCTGTTCATTCAATCCACCAATATCCGAGTATTTGATGTCTGGCACCTCTTCGAGCAGTAGGTCTTCAACTTCAAGCTTGGGTAGTTTTTCCATAACCATTCCGGTGACTGGGTTCAGCATAACATTATCCCCAAACTTAAGTTCTTCCTCCTTGTTGAGCGGATCCGATATTTCCACAACCCGCTCTTCATCGGCGCGTAGGTTCACAAGCACACGGTTATCGTCAAGCATCTCCTTAACCTTAACCACTTCACCTTGCCGCTCGAATTCCCTTACACTCACAACATTCATCACGCCGTTGACGATGACCTCTTGACCTTTTTGGAGCTGATCCGTGTTAATTTCTGGATCCGCATTGACGCGCCACCGTTTGCCACCAAGGTCGATATCAAGGGTTCCGTCATCGTTTGATTGAAGATAAACGCCGTAGTTATTCGGTGGGGCACTAAGTTGTTCAACCTTTTCCTTCAACTGTTCCAGCTTCTCTTTTGCTTCTTGGAGGGTACTGGTCAACTTCCGATTTCTACGGTGTGCGTGCATTAGGTCGCGGGTCATTTCGTAGAGACGAACTTCAACCTCCTCGGAAGGCGCAGCGTTTAAGCGTCTTCTCAAATCGTCAATTTCGCTCTCCAGCGACTCGATAGTGAATGTTAGCTCACGAATCTTTCTTTCGGAAGAAACCCGCTCTGAGGACGGTGCGGATAGGTTTGCCTGATCCTGCATCTCGTCAAGGGGATTCCTCGAATCTTTCTTTTCGGATGGATTCTTGATCGTAGCCATAGTAACCTTACCTCGGTATTTATCTTTAGAATTACGGGATGGAGGCTATCACTATACTGGTGGGAAATAGCGCACCATCTCGTCTTATTATCTCCCAAAGGACTTTGCCTCTAAGATTTGAATTTGTAACCGATAATTCCTCCGGATATTGAGTCGATCAACTTCTATTACAACCTCACTCCCGGACGTCACCATACTGCTCAAGAATGCGTTAGATTATAGCATTGGACTATAATGGTGTCAAGTAAAATATCCCGTTCATTTACCCCCAGTTTTTTCTGATTTAAGAGTTGAGTGTGTTTGAGAGGTAATGTTTGTGAGAATGTTTGTGATTATGCGCCTTGCAAGGCATCTGTCTGACAAAGTGGCAGTGTGAAAAAGGGATTGAGAGTCCACCCCAGCCAAGCTTGAGCAATCACGCGCTTAATCACGTTAATCAACGAATAGATTTTTTTGTTTGTGTTGAATGCTTTGGTCCATCGGTCACCGGATTTTTGGTAGATGATAAACAGCAGTCCATAACTCAGACAAGCCAACAGCCATAACAGATTGATTCGTGCTTTTGTCGGTTTTTTGAGAATCAGCTTGCCAAATCCAAAGCCGGTCTTGATGTCTCTAAAACCGTGTTCAATCTGCATTCTTCGTTTATAACACCGGTGGATTTGACTGCCCGTCAGATGGCTTGAAATCAGATACATCGGTTCAGCAAACCGTGCATCTCTGACCACATATAGGTTCAGTCGAATTGGCTCGGTTGGGTAATAGAGAATCTGTGGATAGAACCCAGTTTTCTGCATCTGTTCCATCGTTTTGACCTGACCCCAAACGGTAATGCGAACGTTGCGACAGACGCGCATCACAAACGGTATGCCTTTTGCTTTGAGAAATTTTATCACATATCTCGCACGGGCGAACCCCCGGTCGAATATCAACACCGGTTCGCACGCTGGGGGCAGTGCTTTTCGTGCCTGACGATAGACCGTGCGGCAAAATCGTTGGATAATCTCATTATGGCTTTTATATTTCATATCCTGAATCTCAGCATCGGTATAGATGTGCCAATAGATAGGTATCGCACGCTGTCGAAACGGCACCGCAGCGACAATCGCTTTGAAAGTACCAAGCACCTGGGTTTCATCAATTAAAATTAACGGACGCACAGTGCCGGGGTGACAGACACGCCTCACCACGAAGACTAACCAACACCGCATCACCGCACCTATGGGAAATGTACGTGCCAAGAATCGAAGCAGTCGTTTCTGTTTCGTCTTTTGATGCTTGACTGACACCGGCAACCGTGAAGCGATTTCGTTGATGCCAAAGGACTGCGCCAAGGCTATAGCTATGATGGTGAGCATCAGGTTTTTTAACGCCGGTTTTTTCAAAACAGGCTTGAAAATCTCAGTGATAGTGGTTATCATGGGGGTGGGATTCACCCGTTTTTGAGAGTGTTTTCCTTTCATAATACCTCCTTGCCCTAAACAGTGAGTGTTTTCGGTAGGGAGGTATTTTATCATATCTGACCTGACTTTCTCACTCCTATCGCTCGCAAAACCAATGACAATAACCCCTCAAAAAAAACTGGGGGCAAGTGAAAAATATCCCGTTGTATCAAGGCTCAAGCGTAAGTTCAAACCTTCATTACATCTGAATTTCACTGCGCTGCGTTGAATACCTCGTGCAGAAACCGAATCGATTGAGGCACTTCCTTATCGAAATCCCTAAAATTGCACTCCACAGAGACCCGTTTGTTGTATCCGGCATCAGCAAGGCTTCTGGCAAAACGTTCATAATCGTATCTGCCGCTGCCCGGATAGAGCCGATCGGTGTCTGCGACATGAACATGCACAATCCGCTCTCCTGCACGGACGATTTCGTCAAACGCTTCGGCCTCAAGCATCTGATGGTAAAAGTCAACGAGCACCTGGACTTCCGGCCGCCCAAGTTCATCGGCAAACTGTACTGCCTCAGCGATGCTGTTAATCACGTTTGTCTCTGCACGGTTGAGGGGTTCTATGGCGATGACAAGCCCATGTCTCCCCGCATAATTCGCGGCAGTCTCCAAGAACTCAAGGATCTGATTATGTGCTCGTGTGCGAGAGAAACCCTCCGGCACCTGACGTGCACCACCGCTCCCGAACACGATAATCTCGCCGCTAAGTTCGGCCGCCCGCTCAGTTGCAGCAGCCAAGTAGTTGTCCAATCGAGTCTTATCGACATCTGGTCCAGTCACTTTTAGATCAGCAGGAATAAAGCTATTAAAACACTCTGCTTGCAAAGAATAATCTGAGACTATATCCTTGAATTCCTCGAAAAGGGATCTGGGAGATTCAGGGCAGAGCATCCCCACACCGAACTCGAAAAAATCACATTTAGCATCCGATAAGGTTTTAAGGGTCGCTGGTGCTTTCTCCAGTTTTGCTTTGTAGGCTGCACCCGTGTCTAATTGTCTGGCATCTACCGTTTGCGGAACGAAGGAGGCAAGCCCCGCACAACAACTCAATTTCATAGAGTCTCCTTTTATGACACAGTTTTCCCAATAAGGTGTTCCCACATTTCCATCCGCAACCCGCGTTCCTTGTAGTGATCGGATTGGGAACAGGCACACGCGCGCTCATAGGTAAAGCGACGCATTGAGTCGGTAGCTTCTTCCGGATGGTGATTCCAACTTGGTGATTTTGGTTCGCTGCCGCGGCTGAAGAGGAACTTGAGCATGTAGCGCGTCTTTGTCCCACGGTTTGCGGCTGCGGCGTGCCAGATGTCGTAGTGCGTGATCGCGACCGTCCCCGCCTTGACGGTGAGAGGAACCTGCTCACGGAAATTGGCATAGGTCGCCATGCGATCCGTCGGGGCATTGCGGAAGTGGGTTCCGGGCATAATTACTGTCGGTCCCAGTTCTGGAGGAACATCTTGGGGATAGTACATCGCCAAAACGGTTTGGATATGGTGGTGTCGTTTGTTGGTGCCGTCTTGGTGCCACGATTGACTCCGCGTGCCGGGAGGATTCACATGGCAGTGGCGATGACCGTTCATCTGAACATCTTCGCCAAGCAGACTCACCAACGCGCCGCGCACCTTGGGATGGTCGTAGACCTGATAGAGTTTCGGGACCTTGTCTAGAATGCCATCGCCCGGATTGTTTCGCTGGATATCCAACGTCTCAAGCTCCGCATAAATTGATTCGTTGAAGCCTTCGGGGAAATCTGGCTCAACAATATGCGAACCTTGAATGATAAAAGAGATGATTTCGTCGTCGCTCAACAGATACGGCTTGTCAGCCATTGTAAACCTCCAATTTTTGTAGGATAAATTCGTAACCCAAGATGTCAATCTCCCGGTCATCAAATTCCGTCCGCTGATCTGGAAAGTGGATGACCTGCCAACCGTCCAGAATCGCATCGTGCACGGTATTGTAGGACCAATCCTGCTCCTCCGTCATAATCTCTGTCACTGATCCCTGGACCGGTTCGTGTAACGCCATCCCGATGACCTGCGAGCGGATGCTCGGTGTCGCTGTGTGGAGATAGAGCAACCACTGTCGCGTGTCTTCCCGGTTTGCACTGATAATCTGGTGGAGCTGATCCAGATCTCTCTGCTGAAGTCCGCCATTTTCCAATTTGGCGCGTGCCTCGGTAATCCATTTGTTAATTACTTCAAAAGTGGTTGGCATAGCTTTCCTCTTCCTCACCAATACAACGCACAACGCCTGATAAATCAGGCAACTATAGTAGGTTCATAGGTTTGTAGTAGGGTGATTCATCGAATACCCGTTGTGTGGTGAGGTAGTATTTGGTGAATTGAGCCAGATATTTTAGTACAACATCGTTGGCATAGCTTTCCTCTTCCTCACCAATACAACGCACAACGCCTGATAAATCAGGCAACTACAGTAGGTTCATAGGTTTATAGTAGGGTGATTCATCGAATACCCGTTGTGTGGTGAGGTAGTATTTGGTGAATTGAGCCAGATATTTTAGCACAACATCGTTGGTATCTGACGCGCAATAAATTGCGCTATTACAAACTCAAGGGCATAGTTCCTAATCATTTTCCGAATGCACTCTCAAAAAGTTAGGACTTACGCGCTTCAGTTTTAAGAGTAGGGACGGACGCAGATCTCACAGATAAAGGTTGCATGAGCGAGATTAAAAAGGTTACGTTTTCCGTGCGAAAATCAAATTTTCCCATTTTTCCCGCGCAAATGGGAAAATTGTCCCTATTTCAGCATGAAACGTTTTGCCATAGCCCTTCAATCGTATTACAAACAGTTACAAACGGTTACATTTTGTCTTCATCTTATCGTTGGGATTTTTATTGTTGATTGCAGATTGGGATTATAATTTATAGTAGATTTTAGAATTAATGAGATACTCCAAACCGGTGCGGTTAAAAACCGCACCTACCGGGCCTGGGGAAAATTTGGAAACTGCACCTACCGGGCCCGATAAATCGGGGATTTATCGGGTGTCCGTTCCGCCTGCTCTCGGAACGGAGAGACCAGGGTTGGATATTGTGTAGTGCGGCGATAAATCGCCGCACTACACGGTTTTGAGCACTCAACTGCGTAAGTCTTAAAGTTTTATTCCTCCGGATCGATTCCCAACTGCACAAACGCCTCTTTGATCTTATCTTCGTAATCCTGATTTGACATCTGTCCTTCTGTCGCTAACAGCTCAACTTCAAGGTTGTCAAAATTTGACTGCAACAGATTCATCACGCCCATGAGTCCCGCCACTTTTCCTTTGGGAATTGTGAATTTCAGGCGAACGCTGTCACGTCCATCTGGCGTTGGTGGATCTGCGATTTCCCCTCCAGTGCTACCACCGGTAGGCTTAGGTGGTTCTTCTATCGCTTTCTTCTGGGCGATGCAGATGTCCTCCCGGATAATCACTTCAGATCCAGAAAAGGCAATTGAGGGTGGATGCTCTTTGAAGTATCGGCAGATAGGTTTCTCATCTTCTAACTCACCGAGACCGAATAACCCCTGCTCTACTCCGGCACGAATTCCTGACTCCCATCCTTGACCGATGACGCGTGCTTCTCCCGGTGTCTTTGCACTTGATTGATAGAGTTGTTCCGTGGAAACGGACTCATCGGTTCTGAGATACCGCTCCTTAATCACCAATGGATGGACAGTTTCAAGAATCTCCCCGTCTGAACGCAGTTTGTCATATACGGCTTCGTCCAGTTTCTTCGACACACCGTAGGTTGGTAGTCCCAAATCGCTCTCTTTAAGTCCCTCTCTTGTGGGAATGAACACGGTTCGGTAATACCGACGTAACCTATCATTGAGCTCATCCGTCGCCTTTTTCAACTCCGTCCGGACCTCCCGCTGCTGTTCAATAGAAAGGTTCAGCGTTTTGTCTTTGCCAATGGCTTCGTAGGCGATGATTTTTCGCAGTTGACTATAAAACCCAGCGGCCTCAGTCTCCAGCGGGATCAGAAAGAAAAGCATGTTTCGGTGGACTCTCAGTATATTTCCCTTGGTTTCCAATGTCTCCTTCATCAGGGTATCATCGCGTTTCTTTAGGATAACTAACTTCAGATCAGCGTTGTCTGGAACATCTGACCCATTTTTGGGCGATACGAAGGTCTTGAGTTGTCTCCCAGAGAGGTTCTTTTTCAGTTCAGTTTCCTCAAGCTCGTCAATTGCCCGCTCATTGATATTCTCCATTCGGGTCAGCAGAATACTGTTAAGGTTGGGCTGGTTGGTGAAATAGGATCTTCCGCTTTCGTGCTGCAGGTAAAAGAGCTTTTCCTGCAAACCGTCGCCTGCTTCCGTGAGAGCACTCGACGGATGCCCCGTTGTCGTCGCGCTTCGCTTAATCTCTCCGAGACTCGCCCCACTCTCCGTGCCGCCTGAAAATGAGTATAGAAAAACGGTCGTCGCAGCTCGGCTGCCCAACTTCAATCCTGTGTAGGCATCTCCGAGCCCAGCATCAACCTTTTTCGCACCGGCATCTTCACCCGTGATGTCTGCAGCGACGACGCTGTCATATTCTGGTCCGATGTGCTTTAACAGTTCCTGTCGAATTTCCTGAACGCTCAAATCAAAATCCGCCAAACTGATATAGGGAATTGCGCTCTCTCTGAGGGAATGGATCACGAACGATAGGAGCCGCAACACACCCCGTGTCCGTTGAAAGCTTGGGTAACTGCCCCACCGCTGATAGAGTACATCAATCGCCTCAGGTTGAAACGGATAAGCGGCTTCAAACCGTTTTCGGTATTCTGACGGTTCGGTTCCAGGCGGCAGAATAGATTCCTGGTTGGCATAATCCATGAAATCTCGAATCACTTCACCGGCGCGATTCGCATCGATCTGTGAGAAAAGCCGTTGTCTGATGACTTGAGCGATCTCATGCTCCTGCACTGGCGTATAAATCTTCTCCACCCGTCCTGCAACCTGTCGAAGTTGCCTAAATAGCTGCTCCGCCCCTTCGCCATAGTGTTCCATAGTCCCTGATGGAAGGGTGATGACCAGTGCAACCTGCTCTAAAATGGTAGCGACTTCGGTCAACTCCTGCATAAAGGCGAGCGTCTGCGCGGCGAGTGTGCTATCCGCTACGGGAACGCCAGCGGCTTTGGTCATATATTCCAGCACCTCGTCCATCAGAATGAGTACGGGTTGGTTCTCTGAAAGCAGTCCGCGGAGTGCGTCCCGTCCCGGTGATGTCAACCCATCAAAACGCTCAACCCTACCTGTCAACTGTTCTTCCAACATACCCCATAATGTATCGGACGCACCCATAGGTGTTCCGACCAGTACCACTTTTTGTGCGTTCCACTCACTCGCTTTGTGATACATCGCAATCAGCGCGTGGGTTTTACCACCGCCAAAGGGGGTCTGGATCTGAATCACTGGATCGCCGCCCTGCCCCTTTAGTCGCCCTTCAACAATTGAAAGCAGATTCCTGAGTCCATCGGTCTGATATGTTTTCTGGAAGAATTGTGTGGGATCTTTGTATTCATCTGGTGCCGTGCCTCTGAACACTTCCCACAGATCCGCCGCAAAAACATCCAGCGTGAGTCTGCCTTCTAAGATGTCGCGGTGGGGTACAGCAATTGTGTGAAATGGAGTCACTCGTTTTTCTCCTTAGATAAAATGCTTGAGGTTTGTAGTAGCGCGATTCGCCGGAGGTTCGTAGTAGCGGAATTCATTACGCGGCCGGACGGGCAATAAATTGCCCTACTACAAACCAATTCTCTCCTATACTACTAACCCAAATCTAAAACAACTTGTCCTGTCTCATTTCGTCTTTGATCCTTTCACGACCAGCGAGGAAGCCGTCCAACAACTTCTTCTCCCGACTCCCAATGGGAACCGTCTCGGAGATGGCTTGCGCCACGCGATAGAACGCGTCGCTATCTCCATAGCCGCTTTGTGCAAGAACGCGAAGGATCTCATCTCGCTGGTTTTTTTTCCAAAGAAGCAAGACACGGTGCAACACGTCAATCAATTCCTCTGTGTCTTCGAGATCGTCCATTTTTCGAGACTGTGGACCGAGGACACGGATAAACGCCTTCTCCTTGACGATGAAACTTTTTCCGTCCCACTCTTGGGCGAGGTCAACCCCACAGGACTGTGCCAACTTTCGCGCTTCGTCAAAATGAACCCGTGCTTCTCCGTACTCCCACCGATAAAGGACGTAAAAACGGGTGAGGTCAGAGATTTCACCGGCAAACCCATTGTGCAGAATTTGCCGTACGGCGTAATCGGTGGCAATCTCCCGCACATCGTCAAGCAGACGGTCAGCGCGGATAATCTCCCCCTCAAAGTCCATCACCTGTTCGTATTTACCGAAAACCTCAATGGCAGAGCCGATGGCAGCGATGAAGAAGTCCGCTCCACCTAGCCCTTCCTCCCAGAGCCGGTGGAGTTTAACGGTGAGATACTTTCGCATTTCCTCTTTAACTTCGTTGTAGAAGCCTGTGGGTTGACGTTCCATCTTCCGGGCGATGATGTAGATGGAAGAAGCCAAGGCAGCGGATTCTTGGGCACGGAGACGCGCTTTCATCTCCGTATTGAGGGGCCACGCGCCGGTCATAATTAATCCAGAGTCAAGTAGAGAGTTAATTAGTGTCTCCCACCCCTCTGTAGATTTGTGTGCGTAGACAATGACTGCAATACCCCTGGGTTTTAGAACACGATATATCTCCTGAAATGATTGCTTGAGGTTTTCTTCAAAGAACTTCTTATCTTTATAAGCATACCTCCTTGGATCCCATCCTGCCATTTCTGTGATTTCATTTTTCTTTGGCGTTAAAGGTGTTGCAAAAAGTTCTGGGTACAAATCACCCACCGTTCTTTTTAGCCATACATAGAAAAAATCTGATAAATCTGCATACGGAACGCTATTGTAATATGGCGGATCTGTGAAAACTGCATCAAAGAAGTTATCGGGATGCGATAGGCGCGCAGCTGAGGATTGGGTAACTGTTGCAACGTTTGAACAAGACGTTGAACAATAATCAATCGCCTTCAAAGGATACTTCCATATTGATTCAAAGCCGCCAGAAGAACTGCCCAAGGGGTTGGCTTCGCCATAATCCCAAAGCATTGGCAAGGCTTGTCGGGCGAACAGATGGTTTATAGACTCCAAATCTGACCGCCATTGACAAAGGATATTGTTCAAATCCGCCACTTTATTTAAGATGAGTCCCAAATAACTCACCACTGCTTTCGCGTACTCCTCATCTATCTCCTCCACGACCATTTTTTGGCGTGCTGCTTTCACCTTTTCTACAAACGTAATCAAAGCCAATTTCTGTCTTGCGTTGAACAGTGTACCCCAGTTATTCATACCGTAAATTGGGACATTGAAAACCCCGCTCATCAAGGGCAAGTTTTCATCTGGCACAGGATCTTCTCCCCATACCATCATCAACTGCTCTCGCTTCTCTGCAAGGTGTGTCTTCGCAGCTTCAAAGACATCAAGGTCTTCCTTTGTCGCCACACGATAACGTTTGCCTGTCGTTCCCGGCGTATGTGTTACAACAGCAACCATTCGCTCCCCTGCTTTTTCCGTCTGAAACAGTTGACGAGTCAACTGTGCTTCCACAGTTCCACCGCAGCGGGGGCACACCGCCACAGCGCGTGAGATAGTGCCTTTTGTCGCGTCAAAACTGTCGGGCATCGGCTCGTAACCATCGCCGACAATTTTGAATTCGACACCACTGTTTTTAAGATAAGGATAAAGGGCAATCTTCTTCTTTGCCTTCTTTGCCAACCAAAGTTGACGCATTAGTGGAATTTCCGCTCCACAGGACGGATTCTGACATGGTACTGTCCGCGCCCAAATCCACCCAATCGGGATTGAACCGTCCTTCTCTTTAGGATAAAAACGTTTCAGTTCTTTTTTTGTTTCCGCAAGGGTCCATGCACCCCACTTCTTGACATCCTCGAGCAGGGGATTTTTGGGGGGATTCCCGAAAAGCGTTTCCTCGGTGGCACTCTCCGCTGGTTTGCCATATTGCTGCGGATATTCCAGCGTACACTTCTGAATCAGGACTGCAACAGGATTGAGGTCGTTGGAATAGGTCTCACATCCAAGCCGAAGTGCCTCCATAGGAATCGCTCCACCGCCCCCAAAGGGATCGAGAACCTTCGGCGGCGTACCATCGTTGGCGTTGAGGATATCCTGCTTCGCCTGTTTCATGAGATGCGGATTAAGCGAATTTTCCCACTTTGCGAGATTGATGATAAAATCCCGTTTGTGATTCCATTCCTCGGTGTTTTTCGGTGGAGGGATTAGGGCAGCGTAAGCTGTGGCGCGTGAGGAGGCAAGGGGTCGCCGCGCCCACCAGAGATGGGCTGCTACAAATCCAGTCAATTGCTCTACTACGCCCCTACGCATTGGTATTCGGCATGGAATCATAGCCGAGTAGCCGTTTCAATGTCGGTGTCGCACGGGCAACAACTTCTTCGGAAACGATTTTCTGCTGATCTTGCTGCGGCTTCATAAAAGCACGGCAGAAGAAACCGAGCAGACAGACGCGAGCGCGATCGGTATGGTTCGCGGACGAAGCGTGCCACAGCGATCCGTTGATAATCATCACCGAACCTTTTGGACCGGTAATCTGTAGTTCGTCGTCGTAATTAACGCCCGGTTCGGGACGGGATTCCAGTCGGCGGTGACTGCCGGGGACACAACGGGTCGCGCCGTTCTCAAGCGTGAAATCATCAAGAAACCAGACACTATTGGCAGAAAGGGCAAAACTTGGACGGGGCGTTGGCATCGCACTCAAGGGATGATCAATGTGAAGCCCGCCATCCGGCGCATCGGGTCCGATGATGTTCACAGTGAACGAACTGAGCGTGCAATCTTCGCCGAGTAGATACTCTATCGCGCTGAGTACGGGAGGATACTGAATTGCGTTTTCAAACAACTCGTCTTTGTCCACTAGATTCCACACCCGTTGCCCCTTGTCATCCAGATACACATGCTCCTTTAACACCTCTCGCTCCTGTGCAGCGAGTTCTATTGATCGCTCGCGCAGTGCGTCCGCATGATCAGTTGTGATAGCATTCTCCAAAAGTACAAAGCCGTGCTCATCAAGGTGGGCTTTTTCTGCATCTGTAAGCATCAATATCTCCTTATATCACGTTTAACGCATCATTAGTAGATTTTAGAATTAATGAGACGCTCCAAATCGGCTTGTCCCGATGCTCGGGATCCCGACCTGTCTGGATTGGAAACAGCGCCTACCAAACATGGGGAACGAAAGTGTGTATTTATTTTTGGAATTCACTAATGTTCTTTTGCTTCAAGGGTGGTGATCTGTATTTACCGGGGGTTCATCGTTACCCATAAAACGTTCAATTGTGTTGATGGTTGCGGGAGAGGTTCGGAAATCGGCAATCCACGGCTCACGGAAATAAACCTGCTTTTCACGCGGTAAACCTGCCATCACCTCCGGCGGAATCTTCAGCCGATGCCAATGGGTGGCAAGATGTGCATACGCGTGGAGAATAGCGACCCGTGGCGTATCGCGTTTCCAGATGGGGCCCGCATGACAGAGGTTCTCCGTAAAAAAGATTGCACTGCCCGCAGGGCACTCGTAGCGCGCCAAAAATTCGCTCTCTTTTCCGTCCTCCCACGACAGATGATCCGGGTGCATCGGGAAGTTTGCCTTGTGACTGCCGACGATGAAACAGGTCGCACCGTCCTCTTTCTTCACATCGGTCAGTTCAAAAACAACCCGCACCATCCCTGCGTGAATTCGACCGTTCTGGACACGATAGCCGAAGATAGGGTCTGCCTGTCCCGGCCCACCGCCGTGCAGTTCACCATGCGATTCCCCCTTCAACCGCCAAGTCAATCCACAGTTCTCAAGGCGGACATCGGGGCCAATGATTTCGTGTAGCACCTCAATCACCTTTGGGTGATCAATCAGCACACTTGCGGCACCGCCCGGAATGGCTCGATGCTCCGGCGGCAGGGACTCAGGATCGTGCTGAATTCGATCGGCTTGGTCAACGATTGCAGCAACTTCATCGGGTGTCAAAATCGCCGGACGGACTAAAAAACCGGTTAAGTCAAACCGGAAACGTTCCTCTTCGGTCATCGCCATATCGCTTCCTCCATATCCGTGCTTTAAGGTTCAAGGACGATGATCGGTATTCACCGATGGCTCATCGTTGTTTATAAAGCGTTCCATTGTATTAATAGTTGCGGGAGACGTTCGGAAATCGGCAATCCACGGCTCACGGAAATAGGCTTGCTTTTCACGCGGTAAACCTGCCATTACTTCGGGCGGAATCGTCAACCGATGCCAATGGGTTGCAAGATGGGCGTAAGCATGGAGAATGGCAATACGCGGCGTGTCGCGTTTCCAGATGGGTCCCGCATGACAGAGATTCTCCGTAAAAAAGATGGCACTACCCGCAGGGCATTCGTAACGCACCAAAAACTCGCTCTCTTTCCCGTCCTCCCACGACAGATGATCCGGGTGCATCGGGAAGTTTCTCTTGTGGCTACCGACGATGAAACAGGTCGCGCCGTCCTCCTTTTTCACATCGGTCAGTTCAAAGACAACTCGTACCATTCCTGCGTGAATCCGACCGTTCTGGACACGATAACCGAAAATAGGATCCGCCTGTCCCCGTGCACCGCCGTGCAATTCACCGTGCGACTCCCCCTTCAATCGCCAAGTCAGTCCACAAGCCTCAAGTCGGATATCGGGACCGATGATTTCGTGTAGCACCTCAATCACCTTTGGGTGATCAATCAGCACACTTGCGGCACCGCCCGGAACTCTCCGATGCTCCGGCGGTAAGGATTCAGGATTGTGCCGGATCCGGTCGGCTTGGTCAACGATTGCAGCGACTTCATCGGGTGTCAAAATCGCCGGACGGACTAAAAAACCGGCTAAGTCGAACCGGAAACGCTCCTCTTCGGTCATGCCCATAGCACTACCCTCCAGATATTCGGGTTCAGGGACGGTGATCGGTATTCACCGACGACTCATCGTTGTTGATAAAACGTTCCATTGTATTGTGGGTCGCTGGACGGGTGCGGAAATCGGCAACCCACGGCTCACGGAAATAGGCTTGCTTTTCTCGCGGCAGTCCGGCTATCACTTCAGGTGGAATCGTAAGCCGATGCCAATGGGTTGCGAGATGGGCATAAGCATTGAGCACCGTTACGCGCGGTTCCTCCCGCTGCCATATAGGTCCAGCATGACAGAGGTTTTCTGTGAAAAAGACCGCACTACCGGCTGGGCAGTCATAACTCATCAAGAACGGACTGCGCTTCTCTGGCTCCAACGACATATGATCCGGGTGCATCGGAAAATTCGCCTTGTGGCTGCCGACAATGAAATGGGTCCCGCCATCCTCCTTACCGATATCGGTCAGTTCAAAGACAACGCGCACCATCCCCGCGTGGATCCGTCCATTCCGGACACGGTAGCCAAAGATAGGGTCCGCCTGTTGAGGACCTCCGCCGTGAAGGTCCCCGTGCGCCTGTCCCTTCCGACGCCAGACACAGTAGCTATTCTCAAGCCGAATATCAGGACCGATAATTTCGTGCAGCACGTCAATGACCTTTGGATGATCGATCAGTACCTCCGACGGACCACTCGGCACAGCGCAATGTTCTGGAGGTAATGATTCCCGATCATGGTGGATATGGTATATCTGATCCCTAATCCCAGCAATCTCCTCCGGCGTGAGGATAGCCGGGCGTATCAGAAAACCGGTCAAATCGAAACGGAAACGTTCCTCTTCAGTCAACCCCATAGTTTTCTCCTTCGTGTAAATCAGTTGATTCGGTAATTAGTATCTCAATCTCGGTGATGAGGATTTCTAGTTCACGAATGGTTTGCTGCCTTCCATTTTTATTGAAGGGTCCCTCAAGGAGTACCACGTATCTCTCAAGAAAATTGGGAGGTAATAGGCTCAGTTTTTCGTATTCCACCTCAGGCCGTTTGACCGCTGGATCATATTTTTCATTAACGGCGAACAGCAGGGTATAAAGTGCATCACACATTCTGTGAAAAAAGAAATGGAAAAATGTGAGACCAAACCCTCTCTTGACCCCGTCCTTAAGTTCTGCAAGACAATCTTTCAGCGTGTGTAGGCTGTCTGAAATCAACCTCCCCTTGAGTTGAACCGGATAAGGATAGAGGCAATCAATCAGATGCCTCAAGAGTGAGCAGGGATCGTGCAGAATGACTCCGTTCTCCAAAAGCCCAAGCATTGTATAGGGACGGAATTTCTGTTCAGGAATGGATATCGCACCCTCCTGTGTAACTCGCCTGACAACCGTGCTAATCCAGTCCGTCGTGTTGTACGAAATCTCAAACCGAGTCCCGTTCATACGGAGATGATCGACTTGTGGAGACCACTGATTATCCCACCCCACAGCGGTGTCGCTTTCCTCAAAATGGGTCACCCCTTGGACGCTTTCCAAGATTCGCCGCCGCTCCACCGCTGAAACAATTTCAGGTTCGCAAAACACGAAAAGATCCAGATCTGAGTATTCATCAAACGTGCCCATCGCATACGAACCGAAGCACAAGATTGCCTGCACACCTTCCAACCCTGCGAGGTTCTCAACGATAGAGGCGGTTTTGTTGTGGACGAGATCGATTGGATTCATTTTCCACTGATAGAGCCCCTTCTCATTCTTCGGTGTAGGGACGGAAGCCGCGAACCATCAGCCCACGGTCTGCATTCGTCCTCTTCGCTTCGGCAGCGCGTTTCTCTGATTCTGCACGGTTTGTAGTGGTGGTCCCGCCAATAACAACGTAATCGTCCACCCGCCGGTAACGGTTAATGAACACCGGACGCGGCTTGTTTGAGTGGTTCTGTTTGGAGCCGTGAATCATCTTGACGTGGAAAAAGATGGAGTCTCCCGCTTCACCAACGATCGGCAGCGCCCGTTCCCAGGGCCATTCACCATCATCTAAACCGAGGTGCGAAAAGGTGTCAATATGCTTGAGTTGACCGAGTCGGTGCGAGCCGGGGACGACGTGCAGCGCACCATTTACCAGATCAGTATCCACCACATAATTCAGAATTCCCACGGGACCTTCATAGCGGTGTTCAAAGTAGGCGGAATCCTGATGCAGATGCTTCGGATGCCCACCGACCGGCTCTTTATAAAGGCACTGTCCATTGCCGTAAACCTCGACAACCTGCCCTAGAATCGCCTCAACAATGTCCAACGCACGCTCATCAAGTGCGGAGTGGAAGAAGGCAGCACTAGTATGGTAGTTGATTGCCAAGACCATGATCTGTTGATCACGAGAGTAGTCCGGCGGTGCGGGCAGAAACAGGGTCCCATTTGGCGTTCGCCAGCCCTCCACAATTTTCTCCGCAGAATCAAGTGCTGCGATCGACTCAGCGGCAGCCGCCTCAATGTCTCGGTGGATCTCATCAATGTACGGTTTCATTAGCCCACGGACGACAAGTGCGCCGTGCTTTTTAAATGTTTCCGCAGCCGCTTGGGGGTTTAGGTCGTCCGCAAATACTTCGATATCTTCAACTGTTACAGCCGAATCTGTTGTCATAGATGAATCTCCATGCTGGAATAGGGGTGCTATTATTAGGTCAAGAGCATAGCACACCCATCCCAGTTTGTCAAAATTCCGATCTCTTTTTAGGTAAGGTCTAATGATGTTAGTACATTAAATATTATACCAATTCCTGACTACGGTGTCTAAAAAATAAAGGCTCATGTAAAAAGAAAGTGCAAGTCCCGATACATCGGGATTCCGCTTTGCGGAACGAGCGGAACACGAAGAGAAACCGAGTTTTCAAGAAAAAACTCGGTTTCTTTGCACTCAATCTTAACATGAACGAAAATAAAAAGTGCTGATTTTTCATTACTTTCGTGGCATTTTAATCACCCCGGACCTAGCTAGCTAATTCATCGCCTGTTTGTCCGAAGAAAGGAGCTTCCCATTGATCGTGCGTTTATCACCATAATCCGTCAAATAATTGATAACTGGTTTAAGCAAAGGAGTAAAGCACCAAACAGCATCTCGAATGATCTTTTAGACCCACGGGTAGCGTTGAAGCAGTATTTCGGATATGACGACTTCCGTGAGGGGCAATGTGAGGTGATTGAAAAATTTCTATTAGGCAAAAATCTGCTCGGAGCTTTTCCAACTGCGTTTGGGAAATCTATTTGTTACCAGTTGCCGGGTCTGATGTTACCGGGGCTTACGGTGATTATTTCGCCGTTAATCTCGCTGATGAAAGATCAGGTAGATGCCTTGCGAGGAAGGGGGATTGATTCGGTAGGCTTACTGAATAGCAGCTTAACCCCTGTGGAATATAGACAGGAGCTGAAGCGATTGGCGGACGGTAAAATTAAGCTGTTGTATGTGTCGCCCGAACGGTTTCGGAGCCGTCGATTTTTGAATACCCTAAGATCGTATAAGATTTCGCTGTTTGTGGTCGATGAGGCACACTGTATCTCTCAGTGGGGGCACGATTTTCGACCGGATTATCTCGCGCTGCGGACTGCTATCCAAGCAGTGAACCCCTATTCGGTCGCGCTATTCACAGCGACCGCAACGCCGGAGGTGCGGGAGGACATCTTAAAACAACTCCAGGTCGAGAAGTGCGAAACCTTAATCCAGAGCGTGGAGCGTCCCAACCTAAAGTTCAGTGTTTGTGAGGTGCCGGGCGAACCGGAGAAGTATCAGTTACTTGCAAAGCAGTTGGAACAACTCACTGGGAAAGGGATTGTGTATGCCGGCACCCGGCGGCAGACGGAGGAGATTGCGAAATATCTCAAGGGGAAGGGATACCGTGTTGATTTCTATCATGGGGCTCGGGAGGAATCTGAACGGACGCGGGTGCAAGATATGTTTTTCGACGATACAGCGGCGGGGATTGAAACTGTGGTTGCGACCAACGCATTTGGGATGGGGATTGATAAGCCCGACATCCGGTATGTTATCCATTGGACCATTGCAGGATCCCTCGAACACTATTATCAGGAAGCAGGACGGGCGGGACGGGACGGTGAGGATTCACAGTGTATCCTATTCTTCTATTCAGGCGACCGGCGTCTGCACGAACACTTTATAGAGGAGAGCGCGCCGAACAAGCCAGACCTCTCAAAGCTGCTAAAACAGATCGAGGATTCGCCATCGGTCGGCAAGTTCCGAGTGGTCAAAGTGCAAGAGATAGAATCCACAATCCACAAATGACATCGATGAAAGCAAAATTCGGGTGGGGATTAGTTATCTCGAAAAACTCGGTTTCCTCCGAAGGCTGTCCAATATCCCATCAAGTATATCCGTGAATTTTATCAAAGATTCAAACGGCGAGTCGAGGGTATTGGAGGGTCTACGGGATCAGCCAAGAATTCGAGTCATAGATTTTTGCCAAGCGCACAACCTACATCCAAACCAACTGATAGAGGAGTTGACCGACCTGCAAAGCGATGGGTGTCTAAGATACTCTGGTGCCGAGGACACGATGTTGATTGAGTTGTATCACGGAAGCAAGTTGTTTGAAAACATCTCTGAGGAGAAGATAGGCGGGAAGCAGTATATCCAAAACAAGCGGCATCAACTTGACCAGATGATTCGCTATGCGAGGACGGATAGCTGCCGGGGTGTGGTGGTGCGCCAGTATTTCGGGGAGCGGGTCGATAGCGATTATCGCTGCAACCTTTGTGATGTCTGTGATCCAAGTCTCCGAGAGGTTTACAATTCGCTCATTGAGAACGTTATCAACGATGGACATCGGATCGTGGCACGCTAGAGATAGTCGAAGGTATTGTATTTTGAACGTCGGTAATAGCGGGGTAAGATGCTCTGCCTACGGTACGAGAATGCAGCAACAGTTTATCACCAAGTTGAGCGGCGAGTTCTCAGTTGTTCGAGATATTCTGTTGTGCGCTTAATCTCCCGTTGCGCAGCGTCATCGGCTTTGCGCTTTGCCGATGTTTTATCGTTGTACTCAAGTCCCCATGAACCTTTTCTGAGGCGTTTGAGGGTAAATTCTCCGCCCGCCTGTTGGTTCACATAATCAAGCAGGTTTCGCAAGATCCAGTAGACATCGGACGCAGCATACTGGAGATCGCTGTCAGCCCCCTGTTCCCCGATAAAATCTAGGGCGAGCCTTGTCAATTCAACAACCTCTTTTGCGGTGTAGCTTTTGTCGCTATCTAACTGAATGGTTACCATCGCTCTGACTCGTGGTGTTTAGGCACCGACCTTAATCGTGGGCATTCTTGCCGGCTGCGCGTCAAAATGGATGTCTGGTTTGGTGCTATTACGGACCTGGATGAGTTGTGCAGCGATGCTCACAGCAATCTCCGGCACCGTTTTGGAGTTGATATCCAATCCGATCGGCGCGTACACCTTTGCTAGTGTCTCTTCTGAGATACCCATATCCCTCAGATCGTCGTAGATCAGCTTAATCTTCCGACGGCTGCCGATCAGACCGACATAACGTGCATTTGACTCAATGACGCTGTAGAGCGCCTCCTCATCGTGCTGGTGTCCACGTGTGACAATGACAGCGTAAGTCAGATGATCAACGGGATACTTACGCAACTCTTCCGCAATATCACCGATGATAATCTCATCAGCTTCGGGAAGTCGTTCTTCAGAGGCGAAATCCGCACGGTCATCAACGATTGCGACATCAAAACCGAGCCATTTTCCAAGATGGCATAGGGCTTGCCCGACATGACCTGCGCCGGCAATGAGCAACGTGGGACGTGGCTGCACCGCATCCATAAAGACCCAGACCGCTCCCTCTTCCCACCGAAACACGCCGGGCGCGTCCTTCTCTAAAACCTCCATCAGTTCATCTTGGAGTGCCACTTCTAACGCTGCCTCTCCTAGCGAACCGACCTTTTCGCCATTCGCTGCGAACAGCATCTTCGCACCGACTTGGATATGGTCTACCTCACTTTTAACGACTGTGGTAGAGACGAGGGGGATTTTTGCTTCCGAAAGTTCCTGTAGGCGGGTTAATATCAACGACTCCTCTTGGGTTTGGGGCAGGTCAATGAAGATTTTCATGTTCCCACCACATATCAGTCCATCGTCCCAACCGTAGTCGCTATCTAGCTGAAAATCGAGCAGACGCGGTCCACCGCCCTGCATTAACCCAATCGCTTGCCGCCGCGCTTCTGCCTCCACGCAGCCGCCGCCGAGCGTCCCAACATTACGCAGGTCTGGTAAAATCAGCAACTTAGATCCCGGTTTTTGTGGCGTGGATCCCTTTGTTTCTACAACCGTACAGTAGGCACCAATCTCTTCGGATTCAATTAGTTCGATTGCTTTTTGATATATCTCTCTCATCTTTCTTCCCTCGCATCAAGTCAGCTAAAGTATTCGTTGTTCTTTAACGCTTTTCGCTACCAATTGGGTGAACTGTTCACGCTGGATGTCAGTCAAATCGAGTTGAAGAACCGATTCAGCCCCATCCCGACCAATCTGCGTCGGAACGCTGAGGTAAACTTGCGCCGCGCTCGATTGAATCAGGGAACTGACACACATGATTCGCTTCTTATCTAGGGCAATTGCCGTGACAATTTGTGCGATCCAAGCAGCTAGCGTATATGGGGCATCTACGGTGCTAGATTTTTTATGTCTATCCTGCACCGCGTCCGTCAACGCATCAATCTGCTTTTTGCCTAATAACTCCCCTAACGGTATACCATTTACACGGCAGTATTGTGGCAGCGGATAGATTGTCTCGTCGTTCCCGATGGCAAGAGCTGTGACATCTTGCACAGAAACGCTCAACTGATGGGCAATTTGGGCTTTCAGATATGCACATCCTATCCCGCTAGAAAGTCCGATGACTTGGCTTGCTTCCGCCTCAAGCACGCGATAAACGTAAAACGCGAGCGAACAGGCTGAAGGCACCGCAACGATGACCCGTGCCTTCGGAGCATATCGTTTTATGTGCCGAGCAGAATGTTGGGCTAGCGAAGTATTCGCCCGACGTTGCGCTTGAATAGGGCGCGATGTGTGGGGAAGTAGAATCACAATCTGTGAATCTGCCAGCATCGACCAATCATGAGTCACATATAGTTCAGTGTCAACTCCTCCAACTGCAACTGCTTGTTTCAAGTCTTGCAGCGTATCGCGGCGTGGCACTGGCTTATCATCCACCCAAACGACTTCAGAAAAGAGGTTTAAGTGACAAACTGTTGATGCAACAGGAGCAATGCAACTTCCCCCTCCGAGGAGGCTTATCTTCATCTCAATGGCGACCATCCAACAGTTGATGCGTGAAACCGTCTCAAAGCAAGCTCATAGAATCGTTTCAATCAGCGTCTGGAAGTTTTCTTCTAGCAATTCGCGCTGTGTACTCATCTCAGATTCAGGGACTAGCTTTGTTTCTAATAACCGCTCGTAGCGCTCAACGTATTCTAGAAGTGCTTCGACCTCCTTTTCGTAACAGATTAGCGAGGATAACACCTTTTCTTTAATCAGGATTGGCAACTCTGTTTCTGTAATCTGTGTCAACTCCCACCGCCACAATTTTTCAGAAATGTAGCCTGCATATCGTTGCAGCACATCGCCCTCATAGCCGGCATCTTGGAGGGTCCTTAACTCTAGAAGTAGGTCGATGGCGATACTAAACACATTCACCGAAGCCTCCCCCACATCAGCGGGATCAGGAAAGATCCTTCTCAGCTTCGTCAATGCACGCCCGGTGGTGGAAATAGGTAACTTGTTTTCAAACAGGAATGCACGCAAGTTTGGATATTCATCGGGAGATTTCACGTTCTCGAGCCATGTATCCTCGATCGGCGGCAGCGATTGCAGGTCGAAATTCAGCACCTGATGCTCGCGTATCTGATTGATTTGCTGAGAATGTGGAGTGATCGCTGTCTCCAGCAGCGTTAGCGGTGCATTGGTATAGGAATTCAGGAACTCTATCAGTTCGGTAATTTTCGGTTTTTCCTCTTCAATTGCTGCTATCACTTTTGCAGCGGATTCGGGGGATTTCCCCTTTTTCCGTCCCTTTTTCCCTTTTCCCTGCTTTTTGGAGGCTTTGGGATTGGTCGCACGGACCAGTTGTTTATCAAGCGTCTGCTGGTATGTTAGCAATTCCTCGCGTAGTGTACACAGGGTAGTATCGCTATGAATTTGCAGCATAGTAGGTGTACTAATTTCCTGTAGCCCACGACCAATTTTCGCTTGTAAGGCACGGTCAAGATTCCGTTTCAGGCTATTTAAATTTTTTTCATTGCGTATAACAATTTTTCCACCAAGCACGAGGTCCATTAATCTCTTCGTCTCTAACGGGAGGCTGAGATTGATGTCGAAAATTGGCTGAAAATCTTCGCAGAGATGCTCTCGAACCAACCCCTCGGTGAGTATTGTCCACAACGTCCGATAATAGGGTTCATGTCCGCTTCGTTCTTCTGGCGTATTCTGAATCCATCGTTTAATCACCGGGAAATTGTCGTGGAGGCGGCTCAAGGCATTTTCAAATATCTTCTCCGAAATACCAAACCCTTCAAAAGTATTCCCTCTTCGGAGCGAGATGTTGCGTGCCCCCGAATTTCCGCCCGGGGCGGTAGAGTGCTTAGGCATCAACAGAACGTCAGACAACGGTTTGAGAATAGATTCAAATTGTTGCTGATGTCTGTCCGCAAAATTCGCGATCTCTAGCAATTCTATCCATAAATCCCGAAGCCTCTCCGTCTGTTTGGGATGGATAGCCGGATTCAACGCAAGGCGGTAGATTCGGTCTCGTACTGTTTTGTCTGTCCATTCTGGCAAGCGAATTTCATCTAGAAGTTCCCCATCCTCAAGTACCATCAATTCAACTGTACGAAGGAGCCCAGTTTCAATAAAATACTTTTCAAATAGAAGGTCATAGAAAAGTCCTATCGCTTGATCCAGTACTTGATTCGCCAATTTGTATCCAGCTAGGATGAGATGCCTGATAGTGGTTTGACGCGAATCCTGAAGTTGCCATGCCTCGATGATTGAATCGATACTGGTCCTAAGCGATTCTTTCCTAGATTCCACATTATCTGCCTCTAGGTGTTCACCGATATATTTGCCAAAAAATTCGCTGAATTCAAATAGCTGATTTCGCAGCTCATCAATTGCTAGGTCATCCCACACCCTCTCATAAATCCGTTGCCCCGGTTGGAGGGTGAGTGCTTGAAGCCGACCATCAATACGCCCTTGGAAGTTCGTCATGATTTCATGTGCACGCTGATTTGCCTGCGACACATATTCATCAATAATTGAAGAGCATTCGGTAACGGTTTCACGGACAGCATCGTAGTCACCATTGAGCGCGGTAACAACGAATTTGATACTGTCCGGAGACAGCGGGTTATAGACAGCTGCCGTTGGAAATACCTCTATCGGTCTTAAGCCTTGTGCAGGGTGAGGCGATTTGCTCTGCCCTTCCTCCTCCTGTGTGGACTTACCTTGGAGATACTCACTAAGCCTTAAACAGTAGTTAATATCGAGCAAATCAGGATAGTGTTTGATATGGGTACGATGAATAACCAAGAGCCGATCGTAATCGCTCATGGCAACAGAATCAAGCAGTTCATCCTCGTTCAGATGCACGCCGTGAATATTCGTCTGTTCTGGAATGATGACCTTCGCTAATTCGGCTGCGGTTTCTTGTGATGATGCGAGGACATACCCGCCGGTTTTGACAGTGGTTGGTATTGTGAACTCGACTTTCAAAACCTCTTGAACCATCTCCGACAACGTGAGGGATTTACCTAGATGTACGGTGGTAATATCTTTGAGAACACCATCGGCAAAGTCCGTTACTTGACGTGTGTTACGCTCCAGTTCTTGCACACTCCTACGAACCCGATCATGGTCATCCTTCGCTTCCGCCGCAATTTTGACTTCGTCAATCCAAGAAATCCAAGCACCGGGTCGCGGTCTCATTTTGAGTGTGAGTTCTCCGTCTTCTGAGTCGAAGCCGGGGAGAACTTGCCCTTCGGACGATTTCTTTGGCGTCCAGATGAGCAAGTATTTGTCATTCTTCGCGCCAAGTCCCATCCCAAAGGTGTCGCCCCAACCGATCCGTCCTTCAACACTCGCTTTCATCTTATCTGTTAAAGCAAAAAGGGAATCTGAACTAAAGTTTAGGGATAGGTCTTGAATTTGATTCGGTTGATCTTTGTCCAAAGTCGTTTCCTTAACATATTCAATAAAAAATGGGCAATTCTTGCCCGTACTATACCTCAGAGGTATGGGAAGCCTTGCCCTAACAGTTCATGTCGAGATGTGCGTATTTTCCGTTTAAGTATCAGACTAAAAATCTCTGCACATTCTGTTGGGTAGAGTCCACCGCCACGCGCTTAGTGGGTAGCCACCACCCCAAAGTAAACTTATGTTCGGGTACTTACGAATCGGGATGAAGTCCTTGTTCGGGAATGTCATTATTAGCTATCAGCATCTCTCGATCAAAGATGAAATCTTTCCGCGCACCGCCGAGCACTTCACCCTCTTTTTGTCTTTCTCTAAAGTATTGCGGGAGTGTAATTCCTGTCATCTGGATTGCATCTTCTGGACACGCTTCGACACAGTATCCACAGAAGATACAACGCAACATATTAATCTCAAAAACTTCAGGATATTTTTCGCGTTGATAACCTTCCTTCGTTTTCCAGCCTTCGGGCGCGGGACCGCCTTGAATGGTAATACAATCTGCCGGGCAGGCTGTTGCACACATGAAACACGCCACACATTTAACATTTCCTTCCGGATCTAACGGTAACTTATGAACGCCACGATAGCGATCATTGCGCTCTTCAACACTCCGTGGATCTTCGGGATACTGATAAGTAAACTTCCTCTTGGGAATATGTTTTAGTGTCGTGAGCATGCCCTTAATAAGTCCGGGGATATAAAGCCTGTCCCAAAACGACATCTCTTCATTTACTCTCATAGAAACAGCGTCGCGGCTTTGATAATCGAGCGAAAAGTCTTTGCTGGAAAGCCGTTCTCCTTTCAATAATAAGATTCAAATCGAATAGTAGCACAATTTCAATATTAATGCAACAACTATTTTTTTACGATTAGGGTCATTTATCCCGTAACCTCGATCTCCTGGTCGAGGCTACGGCGGGAAAACCAGATGCCCCGCCCCGATAAATCGGGCTGCAGACACCTACGGATTCGGGTCATTTTTCAATCCTTCAGGAAACCCATAGGGCGTACCAGTTCGAGGTACGGGTAATGGAAAGCTTTGCCCTCCTAAGTTTTGGAACATCTCATGTTTACCACATAACCATAGAAACGTCTCTGCGACCTTCACTGCACTTCGGAATTGTTCAACTAGGTTAGCGGCAGGACTATCGTAGTCAGCAGTAGCAAAATCGAAATTAGGGTCAACCACCCAATCCCTTTTAGGTGGACTGGTTCTCCAATAGAAATATTTCAACAGGTTACGGGTTGCAGTTACAGTTGATGATGGGCGGCGATGCCAGATATGATAGATTGTGATGAACACAGAGCCTGCTGGCGCTTCCGTTGATACAGTGTTCTTGATATTCCCTAGATGCCCCATGAGCCTTGATTTCTGCCGTACAAGATGTGTGCCGGGTACAAGTTGTGTCGGTCCCATCTCTATGGGTGTGTCCTGTGGATAATAGAACACCTGAAGGAAGTTTAATTCATGGGTATAGTTGTAGTTCCCATCAATATGCCACCCCCCAACTGATGCGATGGGACATTGAACACGATGGTTCACCATCTGGACAGGCAGATGGAAATCTTTACCCAACAGTGACCGCACAGCACCGGCAACTTCATTATTCCTCATTACCCCTTCAACAAACCATTCCTCATATAAGATGCCATTCATATAGGGCACGGTAGGATGTGCATCACAATACTTCACAACACGCTGGTTAATCTTATCAGGCACAACCCCTTCAAGCCTGAGATACCCATTTTTTAGAAACTCAAGTATCCCTGTGTCTGATAAGGTCGGTTTGCAGTCATGTGTATTAGAGGGAATTACTGTATTATCTGAAAAGGTATTCATAACTCAAACAGTCTCACATCATTACGCTATAATTGGGAGCTTCCTCTGTAATCGCAATATCGTGCGGGTGACTTTCGCGAAGACCACTACTCTGTACCCGAACAAACCGGCTCTCAATCCGTAATGATTCAATGTCTGGCGTACCGCAATATCCCATCGAAGCACGGAGACCGCCGACAAGTTGATAGACAAAATCGCCCAACTGACCTTTGTAAGGCACCCGCCCTTCGATACCTTCAGGCACTAGCTTTGCTAAGGATTCGCTACTTTGAGCATATCGCTCGCTACCACGGCGCTCCTTCATAGCGGATAGAGAGCCCATGCCTCTATGGATTTTGTATGTACGCCCTTGATAGATAACCGTTTCGCCGGGGCTTTCCTCTGTACCCGCCAGTAGACTCCCTATCATCACCGAGCTTGCACCCGCACCAATAGCCTTCGCAATATCACCGGAATACCGAATACCCCCATCAGCGATAACAGGAACGCCATCTTTGTCCGCCTCTTGGGCGCAATCGTAAGCCGCTGTAATCTGCGGAATTCCTATTCCTGTGACAACACGGGTGGTACAGATTGATCCGGGGCCCATACCCACTTTAACAGCATCAACGCCCGCATCAATCAACTGTCGCGTTGCTTCGGTGGTTACAACATTTCCAGCAATCAGTTCCACATCGGGAAATTCTGACTTAACCCGACGCACTGCATTGATTACATTTCGATGATGGCCGTGCGCGGTATCTATCGACAACACGTCAACCTCTGCGTCAATTAGCAGTCCCACTTTTTCTAAATCCCAAGAAGGGCTAATTGCTGCGCCAACCCTCAGTCTCCCAGACTCATCCTTACAAGCCAGGGGATATTTTTCTACCTTGTCAATATCTTTGATTGTGATAAGTCCGCACAAGCGAAACTCCTCATCAACGATTGGGAGTTTTTCCTTCCGAATTTGGTGCAGAATCTGTTTCGCTTTTGCCAGTTCAACCCCAGGCGAAGCCGTGACCAATTGTTCACTCGGTGTCATCAGTTCAGTCACAGGCAGATCGGAATCTTCCTCATATTTCAGATCACGATTGGTTATTAGCCCAACGAGGTAGCCCTCTTTGGTTACAATTGGGATACCACCGATGCGGTAGCGTGCGGTCAACTCCAACGCATCACGAACCTTCTTATCGGGAGTCAAGGTAATCGGATCGATAATCATTCCGCTTTCTGAGCGTTTGACCTTATCAACCTCATTAACCTGCTGCTCAATGGGACAGTTGTAATGGATAAGCCCAATACCCCCCTCTCGCGCGAGAGCAATTGCAAGTTCGGATTCCGTAACGGTATCCATTGAGGCACTGCAGATCGGAATATTGAGACGAATACGACGGGTCAACTGCGTACTAGTATCAACCGCATTCGGCAGAATGTTTGATTCACCAGGGATTAATGAAACATCATCAAATGTCAGTGCTACCTTAGAAAATTTAGGTGGCATTGCATCGGAAATTTTTGTGTCCATTGGGAGTGCCTCCTTAATGGTGTAATTAGGTGAACCAAGGATAAGAGTAGATAGGTACAAAGAGGACAGAAAATGATTAAACAAGATGTTATCACATCACAATCATATTGTCAAAAGAAATCCCTATTCCTAATACCTACAAAGGCTCATGTTAAGAAATTGTGCAAAGAAATCGAGTTTTGAAGAAAAAACTCGGTTTCTCTTGGCAAATTTTCGACACATATTCAGTTTCCATCTCGTTCTCGCGTCATCTCGTTCCCTTCAAACAGATCATGAGCAACTGTGCCTTGACTTTGTGCCGGTGGAGCGGTGCCGAGGATATGACAAAAGGTGGGGACAACATCGGCGGCGTGGATGTAGCCGTGTGAATCATAATCGCGCTCATACCCCTTTTTGATTCCTGGTCCAGCCAGTAACATTGTTCCAAAGCTAGAGGAGATGTCTTCGTTTCGGGTGGGGAGAAAACCACCGTGATGTGCGCCATAAACTTCAGGCGCGCCAGCTGCCCCGCCACCGACGATTCCCTTCCACTGACCGTAGTAGCCGCTGACGTAGCCGTGGTCCCAAGCAAAGATAACATCGCCGCACTGATCGCCCCACTGACCGAGGATGTAGGCATCCCGCCTTGGCAGCGCAATGGCGATGGGTGTCCGCCCAACCTCTTCATCAACCCAAGTGCGTAATGCCAACAGCAGTTCACGCTCAATTTCGTCGAATGCTGGTCCCGGTTCAGCGTTGATGTAGATGTCGAAACCTTTGTCATCCTTGAGATAGGCGCGGGTCTGTTCCCAATCTATATCCTTCTCTAAGACTTCATCACGTTCGACACCTTCCGCGCCGTCCTTAAGGACGGTGAACCCCTGATCGACAAGGACTTTCCGGATGTTAGCGATCCGAATATCTGGGTAAGCTCCATGGTCACCGAGTACGCCCACACAAGTTTCATCGTCGGCAGCCTCCCAGATGCGTCCCAAAACCCTGTCACCGACCTGATACGCCCGACGGAAGTAGTCCATCGCTGTATCCACGTTGTTTGGGTCGTAGCCCGGACATACGGGATCCACATCGTTGAGGTGGATATGGTTCAGATAGTCGAACAGATGCCAATGACAGATAAAAAAGGAACACCCGTGCTCATGCAGCATGTGGTTGGCGACATCGGCGAACCAGAGTCCCTGATATTCGCACTCCTCAAGAGCAGTATCAAAATCTGCCATACCCGATGTGTAAGGTGTCATAGAGGCGTGCTCCTGATAGGGACCAAAGCGTTCTATTAGCTTCGCTGCGAGGTCATCAGGATAGGTGAATCCGTCGGTGTAGGTGACCTGCGAACGGTAGAGTTTCAGATTTTTCCCGTCCGGCGTGAGCTCGATCAGCTTAAACCGAATTGATGCCTCCTGCTTTTGAGCATCGATTTGGAAGGGTTCAATCGCCCAATCGCTCCATTGACCGACCTCTGTCGCAGCGATTCGTGCAGCCCCATCTTTCTTGCGACAGATTTGTAGGCGATCATACCCCCTCCCACGACTGTCAAGCGCAAGGAGGTAGAAGGTGTTGACATCGCCGCCGAGACGTGCATGAATTTCGATTACGGATTCAAGGGGCGGCGATTGGCTCGGCGGCAGATTTTCCCAACCGACTGCGGTCCGTAAGGCTGGAATTGGTTGGACGCTGCGTTGTGTCCGACGGACAGCGGTTCCGTCATGATCCATCTCGACGGTAGCAACCTGATCGCTCGTCGTATACGCTTGACAGGATGCCACCTCATAGTCGGTGCTGGCGTGTCCGGGGTGACCAAAGCCATCCACGACGAAACCCGATTTGATGCCCGACGGATGGGCTGCTGGGTAGTGCACAGCAACGCTTGTTTTGCCATCGCGCTCTAGGGCATTCCAGATCCGCTCCGCATTCGGAGCGCGCCCATCGAAGCTGTTGATCCGTTCACCGGGGGCAACCTCCACACGCCAGCGGGTAACGCCGTGTGTCCCGGTGTGGGCACCGGTAGAAAGGGTCGCCCAATTTGTCGGCGTCCAGACCGGAAAGGATGGAAAGGTCTGGTTCACCGTACCACTTTTGAGCATCCTTTCAAAGTTCGGCAAACACCCTTCAGCAACAAATTTTTTCATCATCGGAACGATAAAGCCATCCATCCCGTAAGCGTAGATTTTTTTAGACATAAGCATCTCCTCTTTAGAACCCTTGAATCATCGTAAAACTTCACCCTTGATTAATATAAAAAGTAGTCTGAGAGATTGAACCTGCCTGTCAAGAATTTGTCTGACAGGATGCCGGTTTTCACCGTTGCCACTATGCAGGAACACCGACCGAAGCGTGAATCTGAACAAACCTCCATATCTCGTTCTCTTTTTCGAGGACACCCGTCAGCCGCACAGCCAATTCTTCGGGGTTACCCAACCATTTGAGCCGCCATATCTGTCGTGTGTAGAACCACGCCACATCGCCCCGCTCTTGGAGGTCAAGATGTTCATACTCAATCGCAATATCCGCTGCATTCGCGACAATGCTCTGAAAGTAATCTCTTGCGTTTTCGCCCCCTTCAATATGCTCATCCGGCTCCGTACCAATCTTCACATAGTGATCAACCAAAGACATCATCTCAATGAGCCGGTCTGTGTCTCCTGTGATGAGTGCGTCAAAGTACGCTTTAACTGTTTGGCAGGCATCCATAACTGTTTTTCTCAAACCTTTACCTTACAGAGAAGATTCGGTTGATTAAGGTTGCACAACGCCACTACACACAATCCCCGAAGTTATCAACGACAAAAATAAAACGATTCCTAAAGCGATAAACAGAGGAGACCGAAGCTCTTTTAGATACTCCCGCCATGGTTTGAAGCCCTTGCCCCTTCTATCTCTCCAATCGTAGAAAATAGCCATTTGATACCATCTCCCTTCAAGGCTTTCGACATTGACGATCTGCCGTGCTGGTGCGCTCAACTGGTTAGATTGTTAAAACAACCTCGACTTCGTTTTTTCCTACTTGTAGGTTGACCCGTACAAATAACAACCGATCGCCTAACCACGTCACTTCCTGCGCGTTTGAAGTCGCTAACGTGAGGCCGGCGTGATTCCCCCAGACAGCTAACCCGTACGGCATCGCTTTTGTCGATTCCAAGGTAAACTGCATCCGCAACTGGCTGCGCGAGCGAGAGGGACGAAACTGTTCAATTTGCGGCAGATTCACTTCTGCACCGTTGGGCGAATTAATCGGCGGTGAGATGTAGTTTGTTGCCTGGATTGGTTCTATTTTGCCTTCTTCAAAAACCAATTGACACTCGGCATCGTAATAGGAGAAGAGTGATTTGGTCGAACCCATTGATGTCTCGTCCTCGCCTTCTGAGTTGGGATCAGTGAGCAAGAAAGTTGGCTGCGTCTGCTCGTTGGTCTCTTGGCATGAACGGACAACATCGGGAAGCGACATAATCTGTGTCTCCAGAGTTTCACGTACATACCCCAAATATGTATCCAACTGATCGAGCTCTTCCGATGTCAGCGATGCAACCTCTACAGGGTCAATCCGCTGGATATAACTCAACCAACGATTCCACGCTGCGTTCGTTACATAACAATCAAACTCCTGCTGCGCCGTTCCATTCAAGATTTGGCTTTGTAAATTGGTGCCCTCTGTTGCCTCAAACCTATGGAGTTGAGTAGGGAGCAGAGAGGCGTGTGGTATACCGATAATTCGGCTTGTGGATGCTCCACAGAAATTGTGCCGATCCACCGACGGAAAGAAGCAACCAAACGGACACCCCTCATCTTCTCCATCGTCCCAACCGTATCCCCACAATCCAGTGAAACCGATCTGTGCTAAGGCGTAAAGCAGCACATGATTTTTCTGTCCCGCCCCCGCGACAATAGGATTTGCCCATTCGATTGCCCGTTGGACTCGATCTTTTTCTGACGAGATAAAATCCGGAAGCTTTTCGCGCATTGTCACGATATGCTCTGCGGATCGGCTCAAGTCGTCGGAATCTGTGCCCGCCCCCCAAACCGGTGCAATATCGACCATCAGCATCACTTCGTCACCGTGGGAGGTGTGCCATTCGGTTAGATCCGCAGCGAAGGATCGTGCAGCAGTCGCCCCGATCCCCCATGTAATGGGAATGCCGTGTTTATGGGCAATTTCTGCGAGACGGCGCATCCCCTGCCTCAATGCGCTTCGATCTCCAGCAATTGCAGTGCTAACAAGAGAATAAGTCAACATAACAGACCAAATAATATAGTAGATTTTAGAATTAATGAGACACTTCCAATGCACAGCCAACTCCCGAAATCGTCCTAATCAGGTGGAAGCGAGGAAGCGGGTATGTGAGGGAGCGAGTGTGTGAGAAAGCGCGTCCTAGCAATGCCGAAGATCCCAATAAAGTGGATAGGGACGCAGATTACGCAGATTTTCGCAGATAAAATAGCATGATTCAGATTAAAAAGGTGGCTCATGTTAAAAGAAAGTGCAGAGTTGCTTAGACTTATTGCCAAAACAAAGGTGTCCAAGCCTAGTGATTGGCTTCCGTGTTTGGGCGCGGTAAAGACCGTTTTCTGATATGATGAGCAGGAAACTGGGCACTATCTCACGACCAAAAGCAACGGTGAAAGTGGTGATTAACACTGTTTTCAATTTTTTATGGAGGAAAGTTCATCTCTCAACGCCAAAAGTTGTGCTTCTGGAAGATTGGTGATTTCAGAAATGAGTGTCATTTCCATTCCCTTAGCAAGCATTGCCTTTGCAGTTTCAATCTTCTCTTCAATTCTGCCTTCCTGCTTGCCCTCAAGCAGCCCTTCCTGCTTGCCTTTCTGCTCACCCTCAAGCAGCCCTTCCTGCTTGCCTTTCTGCTCACCCTCAAGCAGCCCTTCCTGCTTGCCTTTCTGCTCACCCTCAAGCAGCCCTTCCTGCTTGCCTTCCTGCCTGCCTTCACGCAAACCGTTTTGAAAAAACCGCTCCCTCTCCTTCTCTAATGCTGTGACTAACATCGTCTGCACCTCCTCTTCGGTTCGATAAATGGACTCCAATGACTCATAATCGTCAGATTCAAGCCGTCCGTGAAAAGCCAACTGCCTAAACCAGTTTAAGAACAGACTCACCGCCTGTCTGTCCCGCTCAGTCGAAAATAGATTCAGCAGCTCCACCTCCAGCACATCTAAATCGTAATGCGATTCTGCCAAAAACAATGTCGATACGATGTTTCGGATCTTTAATAATGCCTCCTGACTGTATTCGTTTTCAGCAATCAGAAAATACTGAAAATCTAACCCAAATGTACCAAGTGAGGGCATCTGCTCAATCAACGCCGAAAGGTTGACCGGCGCCGTCCAAGGTGCCGCTCCATTGTACAGCACAATTGGAAAGACCGCCGGTAATTTGTTCACTCCCCTATTATTGACGAGAAAATCCATGTAAAAGTTGGTGATGTAGTTCAGCACCCGCAACGCCATGAACGAATCTACAGTGGATTGAAACTCAATCAGGATGTAGATATAGACCTCGCGGTCATGAAACTGGACTTTGTAGATTAAATCACTCTCGGTCTCTTTGTAGTGTTCGGAGATAAAGGATTTATCAAGGGGTTCACAGGTGTCGAAATCAAGCGAATGGACCCACTCTTGGTTGACAAAGGTCTCAATCAGTTGTCGAAAGATGGTACGATTTGAGAATAGTTTCTTATAGCCGCTGTCGTGAATGTTCATCACTAACACCTTATCAAATCATGCTCAGTTATGGACAACGGATCTAGGTGGCTATGCCAATTGATGAATATCCGCAAAAAGGAAACTCTATCGTCACAGCTTGGATGAAGCCGGTCATTCTGACTTACCTCGCTTCTGAGGATAAGGATAGGCTCGCTCAACCCACCCAAACCGCTCATGTCTGATGACTGTAAGGCAATAAACATCACCATTTCAACCATCATCGGGGCATTTGATACTATTTCAATATCAGCATCCGGCGCGTTGCTGTGAATTTACCGGCTGTTAGTGTATAGAAATAGAGACCACTAGCGAGGGGCTCTCCGAGTTGGTTCCGTCCGTCCCAATAGACTGCACGGCTGCGACTCTGATACACACCCGCTGCCTGATGCCCGACCACCAAACGGCGCACTAACTGTCCATTCATATCGTAGATTGTTAATGCTACATCTGCTGGCTCTGCCAACTGATACGGTATCCATGTCTCCGGGTTAAATGGGTTCGGGTAGTTTGCCAATAACGCGGTTTCTTCAGGGATCAGTGATGCTAGCAGGTTTTCAAGATTTTCGATGCCTTGTTTGAAGGCAAGCGAACCGTCATCTTCCAACCGTGCCTGTGCTATCCACGCTTCTATCATCGCAGCATCTATGTTTTCACTAGCTGCAGGTGCAGCGGATGATCCGGCAATCCCCTGTGCTATACGGATGAGGTCGAGGATGCTGACAACACCGTCGCCGTTGACATCCACCGGCGAGCCTGCGGGCACCCTTTTACCCAACTGCTGTGCGACGAGAATCAGGTCCAGAATACTCACCTGTCCGTCTCGGTTTACATCTCCGGTCGCAAGGCGTCCCTCCACGGCGATGGTGATTTCATGTGGTCCGGCGGGGATACTATCGCCGGTGACAGAGCCGAATTGGAAGTTCTGCAGCGTTAATTTCGTTTCACCTCCCGATTTCGCCTTGAAGTTCACTTTGAGCAGGGAACCGGTGCCGGTCGCCCCTTGGGCCGAGAGCCGCGCTGCGCTGAGCCCTGTGATTTTACCTGCTGTGTTATTAATGGTTCCGCCTTGAAAGAAGGTGGCTCCGCCATCGGTCTTCAGGAAATTACCTTCACTCACGTTGACGGCTTCAAGAACAGTAGGGTCGAAGGCGATATCAAATTGCCAACCTGCCAAGTCGGTGATATTTTCTGCGCGGATGTCTAGGGTAAAGGTATCGCCTATATGAATTGGTGACTTGGAAAAGGTGTATCCGACACCGGGGTTTGTCACTGTATATTCCGTACCCGGTTCAAACCCGAAAAAGCCGTTACCATCTTTATCATGAATACTAACCGCGACTAATAAGACATTTCTTCCCTGCTTCAGTGTGACTGAGACAAAGTCTTGGTAATCGTTACCATGCCAATAAGGGCTGCGCTTGTAAATCAAAGTCCCGTTGAGCCAAACCTTTACCCCGCGTTTGCCGCCGACGTACATCGTTGTATTTTGTTCCCGTGGAGAATACAGCGATATAGAACCGTAGGCCACTCCGTCGCCGTAGATCATCCCGTCAAGATGGGACCGTTTCAACATATCTTCAATGATATTTCCGATGTTATTCCACCCTGTAGGTGGGAGGTTGTGGTAGGTCCACACGTCATCACCGACAGATTTTCCTGCGGTCACCCCACGAGTAGCAATCCCGATCTCCGTTACCGTGCCACCACTCACTTCTGATAGCAAATCTGTATTGCTATCTAGTCTTGCCTCCGGTAGCACAACCCATAGCCACGGCCCCTCTATTTTCGGGCCTCCTTTTGGGAACGCCGGATTACCGAACCATGTAAGTTTTGTATTCTCGCGTAACCCGTCCAAAGGCGAAATGTCAGAAATCTTGTTCTCGTAAATTCCCAACCATGCCAAGTTAGTTAACCCCGCAATTGGCGATATATCCGATATATTGTTTTCACCAAGCCCCAAACGTGTTAACTCGGTTAATCCCGCAAGCGGGGATATATCCGATATTTCTTCGCCGGCAAGATACAGTTCTTTCAAACCAGTTAATCCTGCCAAAGGGGTAAGATCTGATATATCTCCGCCGCAAAAATCTATCTTCTCCAGTTTTGTTAATCCCGCAAGGGGCGATAAATCGGATATGGAGTGTCCCCAACAGCCAATGAGTGTCAGGTTGATTAATCCTGTCAGAGGTTTCAGATCGGATACGCCGTTGGTGGAAAAAGTTAAATGTTCCAAGTTGACTAATCCTGCAACGGGCAACAAATCAGTTATGTTGTTATCGTCGAAAGATAATCTTTCCAAGTTGACTAATCCTGCAACGGGCGATATGTCGACTATTGAGTTTCTGTTAAGGTGAAGTCTGTGCAGGTTAATAACCCCTGCAATCGGCGACAGGTCATAAATTTGATTGTCCTTAAGTCCTAAATGGTTCAGATTGGTTGCAAACCGAAGTCCAGTTAAATCTTGGATACCCCTGTTCCGTGCATCGAGTTCTCTCAACTTTTCCATATCCTCAACGGTAATTGAGGCATTGGGGCTTTTGCCCAGCTCCTCTGCAATCGCAGTCCGCAGGTTCGAGTCAGGGATATGAACACCCCCGCCCGGTAGCAGCTCCGGCTGCGATGGACTGTCAACTTGAGACTCAGGGAAATCCAGCGCAAATATCACATCATCAAAACCTTCAGTCCACGCATCCCGTTTCATACTTCCATTTGGGCTGTCTAACACCAACAAACCTACATTCTGTAACCCCACATTCTCACGAATCCTTTCTTGGAAGGCTTCGGTTTCTAACCCAACCACGGCTGCAGCATACGCAGCGTCCACAGGTTCCTGAAACACCTCATGGAAACGGGATATAGGCTCAATGTCGTCAACCACACCGCCTGTCGCCTCAAGCGCAGTTTCATACCTGCCCATGTCTTCAGCAATAAGTCCGTCCATCACCGCCTGTTCAACATAGAGTCTCAACGCATGCGCTTTATCAAAAGCAGGGGTGGCATTACTCTCTATCACCGAACGCACCTCATCCTCAAACGTCTTCATTCCCTCTGTATGACAACCGAAACAGGAGAGCCCGTTACGCACCTTCGGGTTACTCGCCGCGGGATTGGAAACAATGTCTGTCGGTGCTGCGTCCAGACGGAAGCCGGACGCATTGGTAATATAGTAGCCCTGTAACCCGTTGGGCAGATTGAAGATCACTTCACCGCCATCAGGCGTGAAAGAGAGCGGATGGGTGAGGATGTTCTGTGTCCCAACACTACCAGCGAAGTCATAACTTTTCCAATATGCCCCATAACGAGAGGTATGGCGTTCTATCACCCGATTATTAGTCGAAACACCTGAATGGTTGGTCCCCGCCCGCCAGACATCAACTCCCGGCGCATTGGTGATATTGCGTACCACATCAACCTCCAATCGGGTCTCTAACTCCCTATCTGTCAACGGCAAATCGAGTAGGTCATGGTACAGTGGAGGTAGAGATGCTTGTGCGACAAACCAGTCGATATGAACCGATGGCATATTACACTTCATTTCGGTCTGTAACCGTGTCAGTTGTGCCTTCAGTGCGGTCTGTGCCGGTGTATCAAACGAGATATGGTAGGGATACTCCGTTTCTATCTTCGTCCAGCTATCATTGACATCCCACTCGTAGTGTCTGAGGTCGATATAGAAGATAGTCTCTTGTAGGTCGATGGGTTGTGGGTTGGTAATTTCACGCTTCCATGAGAGACTGTTGACCAGTTTGGAGAGTCCCTTGCGGTATTCTTGGAGAATCCCCACAGACTCTCCTGCGTTATAGAGATGTGTCATTGTGAAGTAACGGGCAAACGCACGGTCAAACGGTGCAAGGGACATCAGGTGGGTCTCAATGGTAGTGAGGATTTCACCCTGAGAGATGAAATCGCCATCGGAGACAGAAGTTACCGCCCAATCGGGAGCACCGGCTAATATCCAGTTTTTCACCGTTTCAATCTGTGAATCGGGTAAAGGGGGACCGCCCAGCGGCATGAGTTGTCCCCCTTCTCCAAGAAGCCGCTTATACAGCCTAGAAGCTTCTAAGTTTCCCGGAACAACGGGACCGTTTTCTGTAATGAGTGCGTTGTGTTCTATTAAGAGGGTCTCTTTATAAGCACCGTCAGGACCGTGACAGTTGAAGCAGCTTCGTTCAAAGATAGCGTGGGTATCTAGGGCTATCTGCTGTTGGGCGGATACAGTTTGAGAACCGACGATGAATATCAATAAACAGATGAGTGTGATGCGATGCTGCTTACAAATCCCAATCAAATTGAGAATGGAATAACGCTTAAACATAGAAAGGGGTTCCTGATATGCTAGTTTGGACAGTTGAGCGGCTTGGGATCACAATCTAACAGATCGTGGTACAGAAAACTATCTACTTTATAATGTCTACTTACCTAGGTTTCGCCCAATAAGACGCGTATTTTATAGGGTTTTAAGAAGGCTTGAAATGCAGTAATGATGCGTTCAATGAGTGGATATAAAGGGTTAAGAATGATACAGACGACCTTTTTGTTTTTGAATTGTACTTTGCCAGAGATACCTAACACCTCGCGCATCAACCGTTTGATTCCCCTCGCTTGAATGGTAGCAATAGTTTGATTGATTGATGCGCTGGGTTGCGGTGGGGTCTGTTTTTCAGTCTTGCTCCCCGATGCAATGAGCGCATCAATAAGCCACCGTTTGGACCACATGAGAATGTTATGAGCCAACTGAGAGAGTAGAAGCAGCACCTGTTGGGCTTCAAATCCCGCTTTTCGACGCTTTCTCATCGACAACCCTTGATAATCTTGGCAAAAGGTGCTTTCGGGCACCCCGCTTCGTTTATCATAATGGGTGACAATTTGGGTTAACGTTGCTTTTGTATCGGTAGTCACCAAAACCGAATAGTTATAACCGCCTTTGTGGTTTGGGGTTCTGACCGCCACTTGTACCGTTTTGCGCCCATACCGATGTGGCTTTGTGACCCACCCGGCTTGTCTAGCGGTCTTATTGGCACACGATGGGACAGCCACCCACTTCTGCACAGATTTGGCTAAAGCAGTGGCTCTTTTCCACGAGTAGATTTTTACCAGAATCGAGTAATTCCGCCAGAGCGCGAAATTGATGTTCGCGTCGGTGCCAAATCCGGCATCGAGTCTCAATTGAATCTGCTGCCGTTTGGCGTTTGTATCCAGTTTTAAGGTGGTTTCCATTTTGGCAACCATTTCTTTGAACACCGCCTTAGACGAGGTGTTTCCCGTGTAAAGGGATTGGGAGACAATTTCCTGGGTGTCAGGCATCAGGACGCGTCCGACTTGACGGGTGTATTGATTTTTGCGGTGGGGGACATACCCCTTGGTGGCTCCTTCTGCGCGTTTGGAGACCGGCAGCGCCGACAGATCCATATCAATAGTTACCGGCTTTGATTCGGTCAACGATGAGAGGGGAGATGACGTCAGGTGATGTTTCTCCCAAATACCATCAACCGCTTGCTGAAGTTGAAAAACTGTTTCCGACGTGGCGGCATTTATCGTCTCCTGAATTACTGACTGATCCGCACACTTGCAATACCCAAATGCCAAAAGCAGCGCACCATGCGGACGGAGGGCGGTGTTGATGTCTGAAATCGTTGATGCTCCGGCAATTATGCCAAGCGTGGCAAACACCAATTTGTCTGTCGGGCGATAGGTAATCGTCTTCTGAGGGATTTCAACCCTTTGATGAATCTCATCAAAGAACGCTTTCTCTTTAAGCACTTCGCCCAATGCACACAACGGCGCGTGAGCGGTGGAGTGACTGACTTTCTGTTTGCGTTTTTTACGTCTTTTGGTTATCCTTTTGTTTGCCATTACTTCCCTCCATCGGTGGTCATAAGGATTATGCTATTTTTATGATAACCTTTGGAAGGGGGCAATGGCACGTTATTATTGGATGCAGACCTTTCTAAACCAGATTCAACTGTTTACTTCATTGTACGAAATCGAGGTACTTATTTTTAGAATCCACTATAGTTGTCGAGTATGAAAACTTGACCTACGGAAACCTAGAAGCTGGCGTTAGGATATTATAAACCCTCTCAAAATTTCCGTCAACGCATTTCTAACCTGAAAACAACGCCACCAGATATGCCGAAGGTCATTCACTCAACGTAAGTTTGAGAGAGGAAATGAGATGCAGGCACAAGTTGAGAACAACGCTTTGTGCGATTATTTCTCTTGAAACCACCTAATATCTGTGTTACAATCAGATGTTCCTGAAATTACAAGTTGTGCGAATTACTTCATGGATATTACTACCTAACATATAATAGGCAACACTGTTATGAGGAATCCGAGAAAAGCGTTATTACGCTTCACAGCTTTGGGACTTATTTCATTCTTAATAGCTGCTGCGGCATCTGCCCAGAACGATGAACAACTTGCCGAAAAAGTGTTGGCAGCCACAGTGTATTTAGAGATGGCAGATAAGGATGACAACATCCTCGGATTTGGCAGCGGTTTCTTCGTCGGGCAGACCCAGATTGCGACCAACTTTCACATTGTTGAAGGGGCAGCGAAAGGCACAGCGCAATTGGCTGGTAGCCCCAGGAAATATACTGTCGATGGTCTATCCGCAACTGATGAAAAAAACGATCTTGCCATCCTAGAGGTTACAGGGTTTGAAGGTGAACCGCTCCCCCTCGGCGATAGCGATGCGGCAGAAATTGGTGAGACAGTTTACGTGGCGGGTAATCCGAGAGGGTTGGACGGCACATTCTCAGATGACACCATCAATAATCTCCACGAAGGGGACGCTAAAAAACGGCTCCAGATAACCGCTCTGATTTTTCCGGGGAACAGTGGCGGGCCCGTGCTAAACGGAAAGGGCGAAGTCATCGGAATCTCTCTCATAACACTTGAAGGCGGTCAGAATATCAATTTCGCTATTCCGTCAAACTATCTCAAGGAGTTGCTCGCTCAGTCAGGGAAGGTAAAACCGTTGTGGCGGGGCAAACAATCCATATCCGCCGAAACGTATCTCAGGTGGGGCTATGCCAAGTACAGATCAGACCAATATCAAGCTGCCATTGATAATTATGATGCTGCCATCAATCTCAAACCCGATTTCGCCCCTGCCTACTACTTTCGGGGCACTGTGAAGCGATCGTTGGGTCAATACAAGGAGGCGATCGAAGATTATGATACCGCTATCGACCTCAAAAACGATTTTGCTGTCGCCTACTACTTTCGGGGGACGATAAGGGGCGACCTAGGCGAACACTTCATTGCTATCCAAGACTATAACAAGGCGATCGATGCCAAACCCGATTATGCTTTCGCCTACCTCCGGCGGGGAATTGCGAATTACCTACTGGATCGCAATTGGGCGGCAAAGAAAGATTGGACCACTGCATTAGAACTCGCAGAACAGGCTGGTAATAAGCGTCTCAAAGCTCAAACCGAAAAATTGCTTAAGCGAGTTGAGTAGCACAACCACCCTAGGCTCTAGAACCGAACTTCATACGACGAGGATATAGAAATTCTGAGGATAATCGCATAATGAACAGATCATTGAGTGAAGCCGACCCACAAATTGTCCAGATTGTGCTTCAAGATCTGGACCGGCTGCAAAATTGTTTGACACTGATCCCTTCGGAAAATTATGTGAGTCGGGCGGTCATGCAGATGCAGGCGAGCGTCCTGACCGATAAACATGCAGAGGGAACCCCCGGGATCCGTTACGACAACGGTTGTTGAGATGTTAGACCTTGATACTGTATCGAAAAACAGGGTTTACAACAACCCTAAAGATTTCGCAGAGCTCAGCCTTGGGCCCAATGGAGTACAGGTGCTCGATGTTCTTACCCCTGAACAACCTACTGTTGAGGCGCGTCAGGCCGATAGCATCATCAAAGTGGAGTTCAACGGTGAGATGGCACTTGTACATTTTGAATTTCAGACCAGTGATAGTACTCATCGGCCAATGCCCCAACGGATGGCAGGGTACATCGGCCGGGCAATTGAAACTTACGGGCTGCCTGTCTATTCCAACGTCATTTATCTCCGCCCTGATGCCGGGCGGCGTGACCCTGGCCGGTATGTGCAGGAACCACCGGGCCATCGTGTGATAATTGAATACAAGGTTTTCCGTCTCATTGAGTTGGAAGGGCAACCAATTCTTGATGGAAAAAATGCAGGACTGATCCCCTTCACACCCTTGATGAAGCCACCTGCGGGTGTTGAAAACGAGCAGTGGTTGCGGTACTGTGTACAAACCGCCGATAACCTTGACGTACCGAACAAGGCGGAGTATCTCACGGAATTGGCCATCTTGAGTGGATTAGTTTATGAACCCCAAACGATTAGAAACATTATATCGGAGGAGACTATGTATGAATCATCAATTGTTCGATACTTCGCAGAGAGAGCCACGCAACAAGGCCACCAAGCGGGTGTAAGAGAACGCGCCATTGAAGACATCCTTGAGGTGTTGGCACTCCGATTCCAGTCCGATGTTGGCCAGACGGTAAAGCAGAATCTGGAGGCCGTTGACGATTTGCAACATCTCAAGCAGTTGTTTCGTATAGCAGTACTCGCAGATCGCCTTGAGGACTTTCAACAAGTTTTGGCGGAAAACGGAGTTGAAACTCGTGAAACGGATCGGCAATAAGAGCCTCACAGTCAAGATTGGGAAGTTACCTCAATGGCTCGACTAGAACCACGGGTTACCGAACAAAACGTTAAAATCCCAGTTACTGAGATGAGGATGGTTGTACAATGAACAGATCATTGAGTGAGGCTGACCCACAGATTGTCCAGATCATGCTTCAAGATTTGGATCGGCTGCAAAATTGCTTGACACTGATCCCTTCGGAAAATTATGTGAGTCGGGCGGTCATGCAGATGCAGGCGAGTGTCCTGACCAGCAAATACGCTGAAGGAACGCCCGGTGCCCGTTACTATAACGGTTGTGCAGCCGCAGATGGCGTGGAAAGCCTCGCAATCGAGCGTGCGAAGCAACTTTTTGGGGTCAATCATGTCAACGTCCAGCCGCACGCCGGGAATTTAGCCAATATGGCAGCGTATAAAGCGCTGCTTGAGCCGGGGGATACAATTCTGTCGATGAGGTTGGATCACGGCGGTCATCTGAGTCATGGGCTTCCCCAGAATTTCTCAGGTCAATATTACAACGTCGTGTCTTACGGTGTTGACCCGGAGACGGAACAGATCGACATGGATACGATAGCTAAACTTGCGAAAGCACACCAGCCTAAGCTAATTATCGTGGGCGGCAGTGCTTACCCACGCTGGTTCGATTTTGCGGGATGGCGGGAAGTTGCCGATTCCGTCGGTGCGTATCTGATGGCAGACATCGCTCATATCGCCGGACTTATCGCTGCAGATGTACATCCGGATCCAGTGCCTTATTGTAATATAATCACCACAACGACCCACAAAACGTTGCGGGGTCCGCGTGGCGCAATTGTGATGTGCCGGGCTGAACTGGCAGAATCGGTCGATCGGGCGGTATTTCCGGGGATACAGGGCGGTCCTTTTATGCACACAATCGCCGCGAAGGCGGTTGCTTTCAAAGAGGCGATGGAGCCCGCCTTCAAAGCCTATCAGAGCCAAGTTGTGAAAAACGCCAAAGCACTCGCCGAAGCCCTGATGGGCAACGGATTTCGCTTGGTAAGTGGCGGCACGGATAACCACCTCATGCTAATTGATTTAACTGCGACATACAAGCAGTTGAGTGGACGGCAAGCCGCAGACCACCTTGAGGACGCGGGGATTATTGTCAACAAAAATACAATTCCGTTGGATAAACGATCTGCGACTACAACGAGTGGTATCCGCCTTGGCACTCCGATGATAACAGGACGGGGCATGAAAGAGACAGAGATGCAGATGATTGCCGATTTGATAACAGAGACCCTTGAAGGACGCAGAAGCGCGGAAACCAAGCGGGGTGTGAGGGAGAAAGTTCACGATCTTTGTGGCCAATTTCCGATCTATGAAGATCTGAATCTATGGACATAAACCAAAATTGAATTACGAAGCCGCTCTCGCCTATATTGATACATTTATTAACTCCGAGAAAAGCCCTGACTTCTCAAGGCAGGCACGCTTTTATAACCTTGAACGGATCTCTCGTCTGCTAGCGAAGTTGGGGGATCCGCACCATCGCTTGAAAGTTGTTCATGTCGCCGGTAGCAAAGGGAAGGGGTCAACGGCAGCACTAATCGCCTCAATCCTGACCCATGCGGGTTACAAAACAGGCTTGTTTACGCAACCCCACCTGATTACCCCGCGTGAACGGTGTCGCATCAACTCTCGACTTATTTCAGAAGCGGAATTTGCACGGTACGTTGACCGACTCAAGCCGTCAATTGAGGCGATGGCAAGCCCCCCCGCTAGCGGGGGGGAAGGGGGGGTTGGGCGTGTTTCATTCTTTGAGATTTATACAGCCCTTGCCTTTACCTACTTCGCGGACAACGCGGTTGATTTTGCGGTCATTGAAGTGGGGCTTGGTGGGCGACTAGATGCAACAAACGTGGTGGATCCGCTTGTAAGTGTTATCACACCGATCAGTTTGGAGCACACAGCGATACTCGGAGATACGCACGAAGCGATAGCGAAAGAAAAAGCGGAGATTATAAAACTGAATCGTCCGGCCGTATTAGCCCCACAAGTCCCTGAAGCGCAGGCGGTATTTGAAGCCGTCGCTGCAGATCGGGACGCCCCGGTGGATCAAGTTGGGCACGATATTCACCTGAAACGCAAGGGCTGGAACATCAATGGACAGACATTTGATCTGACAACACCGTTGATATCCTATCGAGACCTCTTTTTACCGTTGCTCGGTGAACATCAGGCAATCAATGCAGCAGCTGCAATTGCTTGTATTGAGCGCATTCGTCAGGAGGGATACACAGTTCCTCGGACTAGTATTTATAGCGGACTGAAAGAGGTCCATTGGACGGGTCGGATGCAAGTTGTTGGACGGTCGCCGGTTATTTTGCTGGATGGTGCCCATTCTCCAACGTCAGCGGAAGCATTGTGCACAGCTATCCGTGAGGTTTTCCGCTACCAGCGTTTAATTGTTGTTGTGGGCTTGATGCGAGACAAGGATCTGCAAGCCATTGGTCAGATTTTGTGTCCATTTGCAGATGAAATTATTACAACGCAAGCGTTTGATAATCCTCGTGTCACGCCTGCTGAAGAGATTGCAGAGGCATGGTCAGAAATAGGGGAAAATTTCCATGTCTGTCCGAATGTTCGTGAGGCGATAGCGTTGGCACAATCCATCGCCGCGGTCTCAGATCTTATATGCATCGCAGGCTCCCTCTATATCGTCGGAGAAGCGATGAAGGTACTTGGTATAAATGACATATAAACACATAACGAGTAACGAGTAATACGTAAAAAGAAAGACCACCTCCTACGTATTGCACATTATTCTTCATTTTGTAAAAGGAGATGTTTTATGCTTGAAACAGTTATCAAACGGCTCCGTGAAAGGAGCCGCGGATGGTTAATATTTCTTACTTCATTGGTGGGAATAGTAGTCACAAATCCTGCCTTTGCACAATCAGCATCGCTCCCACCTCTACCCACCGCGTGGTGGCTCGTCCCAATCGGCTCATTGATCGCTTTGGGGTTCGCATTTGTCTTCTATAAATCAGTCATGCGGCAGAATGAAGGCACCGAGGTAATGCAGGGAATCGCCCAATCTGTCCGTGAAGGGGCAAGGGCTTACCTGAGACAGCAGTATAAAGTGGTGGGGGTTGTCTTCGCTGTGCTATGCGTTATCTTTATCATCATGGCTTTCGGGTTGAATGCCCAAAACCCAGTGGTGCCCTTTGCATTTTTGACGGGTGGATTTTTCTCAGGGCTTTGTGGCTTTCTTGGCATGAAGACCGCAACGAACGCATCGGCTCGCACAACAAGTGCCGCGATGGAGGGGCTCAATTCCGGTTTGCGGATCGCTTTCCGCGCTGGTGCGGTGATGGGGTTGGTGGTTGTTGGCTTCGCCCTATTGGACATCGCCGGTTGGTTTCTGATCCTCTACTATCTTTTTCCAAAGATTTTTCCGGGCTTCTTGGGAGCGAATCCGCTGCCCCAGATTACTGTAATCATGTTGAGCTTCGGTATGGGTGCCTCAACACAGGCACTTTTTGCGCGTGTCGGAGGCGGTATCTACACGAAAGCCGCTGATGTCGGCGCAGATCTCGTAGGGAAAGTGGAAGCTGGGATCCCTGAAGATGATCCGCGTAACCCGGCTGCTATTGCTGACAGTGTTGGCGACAATGTAGGGGACGTTGCCGGTATGGGTGCCGACCTATACGAATCCTATGCGGGATCGATCCTCGCCACCGCTGCGCTCGGTGTTGCGGCGGTTGCAGCGACAGATCACGATAACATTGCACTTCAGTTGAAGTATCTCTCGGCACCGATGATTATTGCAGGGATCGGTGTCATCCTCTCGATCTTAGGGATTTACATGGTTCGCACGAAAGAGGGCGCAACGATGCGGCAGCTGATGGGTTCGCTCAACCTTGGCATCAATGGAAGTGCCGTTGGCATCGCTATCTGTGCGATTCCCGTATTATGGATTCTTGATCTCCCAAACAAGTGGCAGATTTGGGGTGCGATTATAGCAGGCTTGGCTGCCGGTCTGATTATCGGCAAGGTGACAGAGATCTTTACCTCTCACGATTATAAACCCACACGCGCCATTGCCAAGCAAGCGGAGACGGGTCCTGCAACGGTTATCATTGAAGGCATCGCTGTGGGCATGGAATCTACCGCCGTCCCCGTGCTAACAGTCATCGCTGCAGTTGCTACCAGTTTCTATCTGACGGGTGGAGCTAGCAATACATTGATGGGGCTCTACGGTGTCGGTATCGCCGCGGTGGGTATGCTCGCAACGCTCGGTATCACGCTGGCAACCGATGCGTATGGTCCTATCGCAGACAACGCGGGTGGTAACGCTGAAATGTCTGAACTTGATCCGAGTGTCCGTCAACGCACGGATCAGCTCGATGCACTTGGAAATACGACCGCAGCCACCGGGAAAGGCTTTGCTATTGGATCTGCTGCATTGACTGCCCTCGCTCTTCTCGCCGCTTATCTTGAGGAGGTTCGATACGGGCTTATTCACATGGCAGATAAGACGCAACTGAACATTCCCGGTGAAGGGATGGTTGATACTGTCAAGGTCAGCATCGCCCAATTCATGTCCTATTACAATGTGACCCTGATGAATCCCAAAGTGCTGATTGGTCTGTTTATCGGTGCGGCGATGGCGTTTTATTTCTGTGCTTTAACGATGAAAGCGGTGGGACGTGCTGCTGGTGCGATGGTGCAGGAAGTCCGTCGTCAATTCCGCGAACGGCCGGGCATCATGAAGCGTGAAGAAAAACCGGACTACGCCCGATGCGTCGCAATTTCGACCGTAGGCGCGCAAAGAGAGATGATTCTTCCATCGTTGATCGCTATTATCGTGCCGGTAATCGTCGGTTTGGTCTTTAACGTTGCAGGCGTTCTCGGTTTGCTTGCTGGCGGTTTGGCAACGGGATTCGTGTTAGCGGTGATGATGGCAAACGCCGGCGGCGCGTGGGATAACGCAAAGAAATATATTGAGGGCGGGGAATACGGCGGTAAAGGTTCTGATAACCACAATGCAACCGTTGTCGGTGACACCGTTGGTGATCCATTCAAGGACACATCAGGTCCGTCGCTTAACATCCTTATCAAACTCATGTCGATGGTGTCGGTGGTATTCGCAGGATTAATTGCGAAATACGGCGATGTAATCGGTGGCTTGTTGGGGATGGGATAGGGAAGAATGAAAGTGAGAAAGTAGGCAGGTGTGAAAGTGTGAATAAGACTGCTTCACGCTTGCTTCCTTTCTGTTATTCGATTCAGGGATGAACCGCTAATCTCCAAAGGTTGAAAAAATGTTTAAGAAAATCTTAATTGCAAATCGTGGTGAAATTGCGGTTAGGGTTATCCGTGCCTGCCGGGACATGGGTATCAAGACAGTTGCTGTCTATTCAACCGCCGACAAGGATTCGCTGCATGTCCAATATGCGGATGAAGCCTACTGTATCGGTCCACCCGCTTCAACGGAAAGTTATCTCAGGCCCCCAAACATCATTACCGTCGCTGAACTAACGGACGCTGACGCTATCCACCCCGGCGCGGGGTTTCTATCCGAGGATGCACAATTTGCTGAAATCTGCGAAGCCCATGAGGTCACCTTTATCGGTCCGACAGCAGAAAATTTGAGAACGATGGGCGACAAGGCGGAAGCACGGGAAACAATGTCGAAAGCAGGTCTCAAGTTGGTGCCGGGAAGCGGCAGCCTTCGTCGGAGGCTTCGGCGGAACGTCAGAAAAGGCTTGGTTGAAAATGCTGAAGAAGCGGTCGAAATCGCAGAAAAGATCGGCTATCCGGTAGGCATCAAGGCGGTCGCCGGCGGCGGTGGACGTGGCATCCGAATTGCACATGACAGCACCAACTTGATGGACCTCTTCCACACCGTGAGAGCAGAGGCGCAGTCTGCGTTTGGCAGCACCGAAGTTTATGTCGAAAAGTGGATTGAGAATGCTCGCCACATCGAAGTCCAGATTTTGGCGGACAATCATGGAAATGCTATCCATCTCGGTGAACGGGAATGTTCCATCCAGCGCAAGCATCAAAAGTTGGTTGAAGAAGCCCCTGCTTCCTCTCTATCGTCGAAGGCACGGCATGATATCTGTAAGGCCGCCGCTAAAGCAGCAAAATCAGTTGGGTATAACAATGTCGGGACAATTGAGTTCGTGGTAGATACCGATGAGGAATTCTACTTCTTGGAGATGAACACGCGCATCCAGGTCGAGCATACGGTGACAGAGATGACCACGGGAATTGACCTGCTCAAAGAGCAGATTCGGCTGGCGTGGGGTGAAGAACTCGGATACGGTCAATCGGACATTGAGGTGAACGGACATGCCATCGAGTGCCGAATTAATGCGGAAGACCCCGATAACGATCTCACCCCTTCTCCGGGGAAGGTTGAAGCATATCTGCCGCCGGGGGGAATCGGCATTCGCGTGGATGGCTACCTTTATCCCGGCTACAGTGTGCCGCCCTACTACGATTCCTTAGTTGCGAAACTGATCGTCCACGGTAGAGACCGAGACGAAGCGGTTGCGCGTATGAGGCGGGCTTTGGATGAATTTACTATTGAAGGTGTCAAGACAGTCATCCCGCTCCACCGAAAGATCATGGACGATGAACGTTTTCTAAACGCACAGGTCTTTACCAACTTTTTGGATTCAGGATTTGTTGGGTAATTGGTACATTAATGAACTAATCAACTAATGAACGAATGAACTTCTCTTATAACCCATGCCCACTTCTATTGATGTTGTTTTCACACCAGATCTCCTCCCCTTTTCCGATCTCACCGGCAAAACGGTTGTGGTCGCCGATATTTTGCGTGCGACAACCACCATCACCTTCGCTGTAGCAAATGGTGCAACAGCCATCACCCCTGTTCTGACCCCAGAGGAGGCGTTTCGTCTTGCTGCGGATCAACCAAACACACTAATCGGCGGCGAGCGTGGTGGGGTGAAAGTTGATGGGTTCGATCTTGGAAATTCACCGCGTGAGTATACCGAGGCAGTCGTCTCAAACCGGCAGATCGTCCTGACAACCACAAACGGAACCCGTACCCTACAAGCCTGCCGTGCTGCCAGTCGAGTTTTCGTTGGATCCTTCCTCAATCTCCGCACAACTGTGGACCGGTTGGCTCAAGTCGACGGGGAACTTGTCCTTGCATGTTCCGGCAGGGATGGCGGTTTCTGCACGGAAGATACCGTTTTTGCCGGTGCATGTGTGGAGGCATTGGCGGGAGCTCAACTGACCGATGCCGCTGAAACAGCAAAGATCCTCTATCAGACGCATCGTGAGGATCTGTTTGGGATGCTGAGAAATTGCTATCACGGTCGACACATTGCCAGCATTGGACTGGGGGAAGACCTCGAATTTTGCGCCCAGATGGACATCGTTGACGTTGTGCCTCGTCTGGTTGACGGACGGATTATTGCCTAAAACTAGAGGTAATTTCTTTCGCTCATGCCAAGAAGTCGTGCAACAGAAACCAAGTTTTTTTTCAAAACTCGGTTTCTGTTCGCGCTTTGCACTTGCTTAAAGTCATACTCAATTATCCTGACCTGCGCTTGCCGTAGCCTTTTGAAGAAGACCATACAAGGGAATCTTCAGGAGTGGCTGCTTTTTACTGTTAGTATGAATCTCAATGACATCTCGAATCGACTTCGGCGAGTCCGCTGTTGGTGTACACGTGGCTTCGATCTGATATTTTTTCCCCAGCTCCACCGGAACGATTTTGGTCTGAACGATGGATAAACTGTTCTCAACTTTCAAGATTTCAAGGTCTGCCTGTCCACGTTTCTCAAGCGTAACAGTGCGCTGAACCGGCGTGTCTACCTGAAGGAAACCTGTGAAAAATTGATTCGGTTCAAGCAGAAGTTCGCCGACCACCGTGCCTTCAATACCCACATAAATTTCGGAATACTTTTCTGCGTCGGTGGTGGCAGTTATTGTTTCACGAAAAGGACCAAGAGGAAGCCCCTGGAGGTCAAAATGCACCCGAGCGATGAGATCTGTCTCGTCAAGCCTTTGAAACTTTGTCTGAATTTGCGGTGAACTGGATTTGACCGATTTGACCCGGATTGTGTCGAATGCCGGACGGAAAATGACAAACGACTTGCGAACTAACTCCTCTTGTCCAATTTCCCCAAGGTTGAAATGCCCCGGATAGACACCCGCAGTCCCGTTGACAATCCCAAAAAGCGAAACGACCATTTCTGGCTCGTCCGGATCATTAGTCTTCAGATACACAGAGGCTCGAATTTTTCCACTATTGTTTGAACCTTGATAGCGTAAGTCTAATTGGGTAATTTCACCGGGAGGTATCACTTTTTCTTTCAGGTAAACCTTTTCACAAGTGCAAGAGGGATTGATCTCTAAAATTTCCAATGGACGCCCTCCGACATTCTTTATTGTGAAGGTGTGCTCAACCGCTTCCATCTGCGGAATCGCCCCAAAGTCGTAGATCGGCGCATCAATTTCAATATCGGGTGCATCTACCGGAATTTGACTTCGCAAGTGTAGCGGAGAAAACACCATTACGTAACCTTCCCACATAGATTCAAATTTCTCTCTAGATAAAATCAAGTATCCTTGATTCACATCCCAGATCTCGATCCAATTCCGCTCAATTTTATCGACCACAACGAAGTGATTAGAGGTTGAATTATCTGGAGTTTTGACAAGGGCAATTAGGGGCATTGGCGATCGGCGAAGATGCCGATAATTGATCTTTTGACCGACGGGCTGCATCCCCAACTGAGAGGCGGCATCGGCAAGCCCTTTCATCGTCGTTCCCGCCTTTGTCGTTCCCGCCAATTCCCCGACTTTTTCGGGCTTGAGCACCATCCCATGCCTTTCGGCAACTTGGCACAGCGCGTAAGGTCCGCACATCCAAGAAGGAGACTTCGCTTGGCCGGACTGCGCCAGTCCTCCAACTATAACCAGAATCATGTAAAAAAGTGTGTCTTTGTGCATTAGCATTAAGTACTCCTTTCAGTGAATTCAAGGGCAAACTAGCTCTCATTTTATTCGGTTTTACGCCTTTGGCCACTTTTGCCCGACACAACAAACCGTTTGCAGAACTAGACAACCAAAACCGCCAGAAAAACAGAGGGAATTAGTTGTGTACATATTGGACTAAAGCCATACTCTCTTAATTGGGTCACTTCACCCACTCTGAATCATAAAGATTTAAGAATTCCTTTTTGGACAAGCGTTTTCTTAAATCACCTACCCAAATTTGGGAGTTCTCTGGAATATCAACGGTGAATGTTTCTTTGGAAATGCTGTGATTTACCTCAAAATGTTTCATCTCGATTTGTGTCATTGAGAGAAGTTGCTTCTGTCCTTCTTGATTAATCGCAAATGTTTGAAAGAGAATTTGTTTGGGGAACCATACCTCCCCGTATTTTTGGTAAGAGGCCTCCTTGCGTTCGAGCATGGGTGTTCCCTCCTTCAGACCTCGACGCGGAAGATTTATTCTCAGTGCAAATCTATGCTCATATTGCAAAAGACGAAATCCTTGTTCGGGCGCGATCCACATTTTCTCTCCTTCTGTATTCTCAAGAACATAACAAGTGCCCTGTTTCAGCTTTTGCTTTTGCTTAATCCTGAAGTTTTTTTCCTTTAAATGTCCATAAACATTGCCTGTTTCCCATTGCGTCATTATCAATTTGGGATGCCAGTCAGTAAAAGTATTCGTAGAAGCAGTATAGTAGGCGGGTCGAGGAATACCTTGCTTGTTGTCAGGTAAATGCCACTCTCCCTCGCTTCCAGTATCAACGAAAGTAAGTTTAGGGTGATGAATATTACCTGAGAAGCGTTCCGGAATATCCATCCGGGTTTGACGCTGATTAAAGATCAGGTAATACTCGCAGGTTATGCGATGGCCATCATCAGCGAGTCCTGGAGTTTGAACACGTTTGTAGATGACTTCTCCTTCGCCAGATTTGATGAGGGAATCATAATACTGTATCCCACTTAAAATCACTTTCAAATCCATGTCCACGTCTAATGAAAAGGTAACGGAGGAGAAACCTAACATAAAAGCAATAATAAGAAAACACAAAAGTAATAAAAGAATGTTTTTTCTACCAAAGAACATCATATTGTTTTCCTCTTTGAAAGCAAATTATTAGAACCTATTTCCATGAGATTCTGAGTTTTGAAACTCAGAATCTCATGGAAAATAAGCTACTTTCACATAGTTTTCAGTGCAGGTGCACAACGAGCCAGGCCAAACCTTCTACTCCGAGTTATTCGCACTTTCCTACCCACTCATAATAAAATTCGTAGCTACCTGAGCAACTGTCAATATACTGCCGGACCGTACAAGTTGCACAGTTATATCCGAGACTATCACAAGTATTGTTTTCTTCCGTCTCACAAAGTGTGCAGGTAGAACTTCCTGCAACTGTCTCTACTAAAGTGTCTTCATCACAAGGAATAGAAGTACAAAGGTCTGCATAAACGCAATCCCAGTCCATTCGGATACCCGTACCTGACAATTGTTCCATTTGAGAGCCGGATAACACCAAGGGTGCGTCCGACATCTGTGCAGTTGAAAAGTAAACACCACCCAACAAGGCTAGCACGGCGATAGTACATACGCTCCAAAATTTCGTTTTCATTGTAAAATCTCCTTTTTGAGTTTTAAGTGATAAATGAATCTTTCGACAACGACATCAATAACAGCTACAATAATGCAAAGTAACACTGCCGGCGACAAACATGATAGCTCTGTGCCTCACCTCCTTGTAAGAGAGTTTATCGAGTTGTTCCACCGTAGGTCACACCCATGGGTAAGGGGACCATCAGCTCAGAAAGCCATTCCCCTTCGCGAAGCGGATTACCTCCGTCTGTGACCCGCAAATATGAGATATAACGCGGAATTTTTTGACGCGCTGCTTCCTGGAAGAGTTGCTTCACCTCTGCCCACGTCTCGTCACGCCACTCAGCAATCTCCGGTGAGCTCCCTGCCATCCCGTCTGTACTTATCAGGTCCTTGTAGAGCGTCACCGCCTGTGTCAGATTAGTGCGAATTTCTTCCTCAAGCACAGGAATCTCGGCTTCAATCTCAGACCGAGTCAACCCGAAAAAAAGCTCTTCTTGAGACTCTGAAACCGCTTCGGACTCCGATATCTCCGTCGTTTCCCCGTCTACCGGGGAAGCCTCTCCCTCTGCTATCTCTGCGTTTTCAAACAAAGTCGCATCCGTGTCAGAAGATATATCCGCTTGCCAATCGTCAGGTGCCTCATTTTGGTAAGAAGGAGTGCTGGCAGATTGAATCCGCAGCCGCTGTGACCCCGTTGTAGCATCTGAGTCGAGGGCGAGCATAGGCAGGCGTTTAGAAAAGAATTGCTCATTGAAGAATATCCACGAAAAAATAGAAAACAGAATCAACCCCATCCCAATAACAAGTATTAAGGTTGTTACCAACTTAAACCCGCTAAAACCCTTTTGCAGTTTCATTATTCCCTCCTATATGGTTCCAGTGCCGAATTCTTGGAAAGTAGACCTCGTAATCGAATTTCGGACTATTCTGCGTTGTATGGCAGGTCAAACAATTCGCTCTAGTGACTTGTCCATACCCTTTTTTCGGATTTTTTACATGGTTTCCACCGACACCGTGACAGTTTTCACACCCCACGTCCGGCAGATTGGGTGTCGTTTCGATGTTGACAAACCCGGTCTGAAATCCAAACCCTACTGTATGGCACGTCAAACATTCTGGGTCCGCGGCGTGCCCGTGCGAAACCAGCGTTTGATAAGCGTGGGCATGTTTGCTTTTCTTCCAGATTGTGTATGCTTCGGCGTGACACCCCTTGCAGCTCGCGCTTCCCACATATACCCCGCCTGTTGCAGGCGGCTCCTGTTCTAGATCCGCCGATAGGTTTTCAGCGATCAACATCTGTTGATAAAGTGTCAGAAGTTCAATCATCCGCGGTGAATCAGGGAGGCGTTCCGAGAGGAAGATTGGCTGAAACTCATAATTGGGGATCGCTCCGTCGTCACTCCACCGAATATCAAGCTGTCCAAAGGCTTTTCCCTTCGTTCCAGTATTCAATAACACCGTATTTTCAACGAAAACCGGATCTTGGTGCAATTCTTCAATTTCATGCCCGGAGACGACAACATCAATCTGAGGAAAAGCTGACGCTAACCTCTCCGATTCAGCAAGATTCGCATGTACCAGTAAAACGATGAGATCCGCGGCTTGATCTAACTTCTCTACTAAACCCGTTAGTACAGCAGTTGGATCTTCCAATCTCAAATCTGCTCCTGCATTTTCAATCTGATTTTCAAACGATTGGGAGAGAATCCCTATAATTGCTATCTGTATTTGGTTGCCGTGGGGATTGACTGTGTGAATCACAAAGGGGCGAAAGACTCGGTTTTCTCCATGAAACAGATTCGCTGACAGAAATGGAATCCCTGACGTATTTTGTAGATATCTCAACCGATCTACACCCAATAGCAAATCTCGCTCACCAATGTTATAGGCAACATAGCCCATCTCTTTTAGGGCAGTAAATCCAATCTCCGCCTTTAACTCGGATTGGCGACTTGCGTGGTCAATCAAATCACCGTTGGCAACTAGCAGAAGCGTTTTGCCCTTGACTGCCAACTGTTGAATCACACTGTCCCGTCTGGGAAATCCACCGAGTTGTCCCTCTGCACAGCCACACGGTTCAAGATAACCCAACTCTTCTCCACTGATTAGCAGCGTCAGATTATGTTCAGATTCAACCTCAGTTGGGCACATAGATTCGGAACTTGATGCCAACCGTAATGCTATACCAATTAGGGCTAAAATCAGAAAAGGAAAGATTGCCTTCATCAATGAGAATATCTCCTTTGGGACGTGTAATCACTCAATAACTGAACTCATAATGAGCAATCTTTGTGCCACTTTTCCTTTTACGCCCTATTTCTTCCATCGCTATGTCGCGGTCTAACGCTTGAGATCCTTACAGTGACTGCATTAAGGCGACCATTGCCTCCCTTTATTTTTTTTATTAAGGGGGCAGATAAGCACCGGATTCGGGATAGGAGTTGTGCCACTTTTGGCAGGCTTTTGGCGGAAATTGTGCCAAAAATGGCAAAACATCTGCCATTTTTGACACACCTCGCATTCACAAATTGTACATGGTTAATTTTCGATACAATGTGCGCCGGGGGATATTCAGCAGCCGCGCCGCTGCTGCCTTATTCCCATCTGTCCATTTTATGATTTTCCGTCGCTCCGGTGCATGCGCCATGGACATGGCCAAAGAAAGTGGATTCCCAGAGTGTAGAGGGAGTTGCACCGCAGTTGACCGACACATAAGGTTTTGACGCCCGGGCCCCTCCAAAATGAATGGCTTGAGCGACCAAGTCTGTACCGACACCGGTTTCACCCATAATCAAAATTGTCCTCTCGCTGTTGTTGCTGAGTTGGTAGCTGGTTGTGTGAACGACTTTCACGGCAGCACTTTCACTAAGAAGCATATTTACTTCCTCCTTTCCAATTCAAGCACACTCGCATCAAAGCGGGTGTAATCGTCTGACATATTTTCTATATTCACGCAAGTTGCTAGGGCGTGTTGACATTTTGAAGCCGCTCATTTGGCAAACGCTGTAATCATCAGGCAATCTGCCATAAGTAGCGCGAACTAACAGTTTGCAGACTGGGATCACAATCTAACAGATCGTGGTACAAAAGCGCACTTTTACGAAACAGTTTTTTGAACAGGAAGTGCCCCAATGAAAAACGGAGTTGGGTTTCACTCTATCTGCCTATAAGCAGGTGCTGTTGAGCAATCCGATCTCTCTTGTACTTGATAGGGATTGACGGCTAACCGTTCAACCCAACCTACGAACTGTGAAATGTCAACAGAACCTAGTTGAATATTCATCGGATTTCCGTTAGAATATCTGTCAATCAGAACAAACCTCTTAAACAGGAGAACTCCATAGACTTAATCATCGTAGCATTCTATACCTTTTGTGATGACCTTTTATAGTAGATCTTAGAATTAATGAGACACTCCAAATCCCGACTTGTCGAGGATGCCGATGAATCGGCACCGGTGCGGTTAGAAACCGCACCTACCGGGGGCGAAAGTGTCTCTTTATTTTTAGAATTCACCATAATTAAGGGGGGGGGCGGTTTCGCTAGTTGGTAGGAAGTAAACAAAGCATCAACCTACTTCTGGGAGGACATACAGGGATGAAAAAGGATTGGTGGAATAAAGAATTCCAAAAGCTAGTTACCATTGGAGAGAGCACAACCGCCGGCGGCTGGTCCAGTATTCGCGAGCGATGTTGGGTGAATCAGTTGGCGCGACTCATCAACGAGTTTCAGCGTGTCCCTGTGGAGTTGGTCAACGTGGGCATCGGTGCGAACCTGATCTCGACCAAAGGGCCCGCCTATCTCACATCTGACCGAAACCCCGCTGCCAACGAGCGTATCAACCAACATGTCATTGAAAACAAACCGGATCTGTTGGTAATTTCGTATGGCCTCAACGATGCACGCGGTGGTACGCCGATCGACCTCTTTTGCGACGAAATGCGCGATATCATCCAGCGCGTCCGGGAGCATATTCAACCGTTAATCGTCTTACCCGGTCCGTATTACATGACCGATTTCACCGCTGGTGGTGAACGCTGGAGTCATGCCGACCTCGATATCTTCTATCACTATAATGATGCGATTAAAGGGATCGCCGATGGGTGTGATTGCCTTTTCGTCGACCTACTGGGATCATACCGCGACGCGGATTGGCTTGTCCACCACGACGGCGTACACGCCAACGACCTCGGTCACCGCATCGTAGCGAATAAGATTTTCGAGGTGTTAGCGTCCAACTGCTCTGGGTTGGCTTTGGAAACGAAGGGGCTAGAAGCGCACATCCCGCCGTGGCGCGATGAATCCGTCCTCCGAGACGTTAAAACGGACCCCTAACCTTCCCCAATAACCTCCCCTAAGGTAAGCGGTTATGGAATTTCAGGGATACCGATATTCCACATGTGCCTCGATTTTCTCTACGGTTATGGCTGTCTCCTGTGAATCTCGACTCGTAACCAAGATGCCAACTAGGTTGATCCCTACCGAAAATAGTTTCGGATTTACGTCAAAAACAAACCAACCTGCATTGACAGTCACCGTGTCCAATAGCACGCCGTTGAGACGTACTTGGAGTCGGTCAATCATATCCTTTCGCACCGGTGAGGTGAACAATTGCGGCCGATCCCAGAAGGGATTGATGGGCGCAGTGTCAATTTTTTGATGCTCCGATAGATTTTCTGTACCCGGGTCAGAAAGCAGGAGGCGAAGGGTCAATCGCTCAATCCGTTCCGCTTCAGCAGCGAAATCGTCGGAGATGCGAAGCCTAATCAGCACGTCAACTAGCCCTAAGTTATCCAAGGTGATAGGCAGTTGCCCCAACATATTCGTGTTTTGGTAACTGAACCGGGGGGTATGCCATTCATCCACGTTGGCTCCACCAGATCCACCGCCGCCGCGACGTTGGACAACGAAGTGTTTATTCAAATATTTCAGTTTTTCCGGATCGCCAAGTTCACCGTATGCCTGCTGATACACAGGAATCATCCGTGTGCCGTCAAAGTAGGCACCGTGCGTCTTAACCTTCAACTGCTGGGCAACTTCCGGCGGCGCAACGCCCCAATTGAAGGTCTGAATCGCGTCCACTCCCTGCTGCCACCAGTTGGCAACGACACCCCGCCACACTTCGATTGGGGGCCAAGAATAGCCATCCGTGCAATGATGGTCGTCAAGCGTCCCGAAAATCTGAATCGGCTTGTCGCCAACAATGACCCGAAACTGATCGACAGCCAATTCATACGAACGCACACCCAAGATCAGAAAGTCTATGAGATGGCGGCGCACCCACGTTTCTACATCGAGTCCGTCGAAGTGACAACCGATGAGATTATCTGGGATACGCGCTGCTAGTAGAACAGGTCGTCCGCACTTCTGCTCGACTTCAAGGGTCTCCTGTCGAATCCGGTGAAGGAATTCTGTGATATGCTCACGCTGCTCCCATTGATGACCCGGCGGCGTCTGGATTGGACCGCGTGCAAAATCGATCTCCAATCCATCGAAGTTGTACCCCTCCACCAATTCTCGGCAGATAGCGACCTTGTAATCGCGCACACCCGGCACAGCAAAGTTCCAAAGCGGTTGTTCCCACTCGCCGGTGATTAGCCAATCGGGATGCGCTGCTGCCAATTCACGATGTTCGGTGTACGGATCCTCGTTAAGTCGATAGGTATAGAAGCATTCAAGTCCTCGCTTCTTCGTTTCCTCAATGTAAACTTCGGCGATGTTAATACCGTCGTCTAACCATTGCTGGAAAATCTTGACGCGCTCAGGACTTACATATTTTGGCACTGAGGGGCTTGTCTCGTCTATTAGCGGTCGTCCCTTTAGTGGGAAGGTATTATCGAATGACCACCACTGCGCGTCAATGTGACTCCCCGGCGCGTCGGCAAACGCGAACTCATACGCCATGATCTTATCGACGGTCAATCCTTGCTCAACGGCACATAGTAAACCGTCCACTTGATGATTCACGATGGTTCGCCGTTTCCGGTTGATGGCGGCGAGATGTTCCGGTGAGAGCTTGAAAGTGTAGTTGGTAATATTGTTCATCAATTGGCTGACTCCGAAATACGCGCATCCTCCCATGCAGCAAAAAAGGTTGCTACTGAATCGTATCGTTTCTCTCGATCACCGTGACAAGCGTGGCGAACCACATCATACAGTGCATCGCCTCCACGAAATAAACGACGCTCTAACGTACCATCGGACAACAGCACGGCTGCGGTTCTCCCCATAGTAAACACAGTGGTACGTTCATCAATGCGTGCGCCACGTTCAAACTCCTCAGGAGCCATGAAACGCGATGAACCGAACATCCGACCCATCTCATTTACAAACGACCCCTCACAGTAGTGGTCTATATCTACAATATGCAGTTTCTGATGGTCAAAGTCGTAGATCAGGCAGCCATCGTAAAAATCGACAGCAATCCACCCTAACTGCGCGAGTTGGTGGTGCAACTCGTAGATCAGATCCAGAGCGCGTATTATCTCGTGAGATGGGAGCCGTCGGAAACGCTGAAAGGTTGATTGCGGATCGTCGCGCATTGCAGCATCCACCCGAATCAGCTCGCCATCAACCCACTGATATACAAGCAGCGGACCGGTAGGCGATTCTATCACCCGATGCAGCGGTGGCAGGGTGCGGTGATTGCAACTCCGCCGAAGCCGGATAGCGTTTTGAAGCAGTGAAACCCGCTCGGAGTGACTCAGAAAGGGATTCGGATCATCGGGGTATCCCGCTGTCTTTACGAAATAGTGTCCTTGTGGGGTTTGCACCCCGTAGGATATATTCCCTGAATCTTGGGAGCGTTCATCAAAAACCGCAAAGACAGAGCCTACACTGCTCAGATAAACATCTGGCACCTGTTCAATGTGTTCAACATCTAGCAATGGAGGGTGGTTCATATATCTTCCTCGTTCTTAAACTTCCACCACTAAGCCGTCATAGGCAAGTTGAACATTTTCCGGCAGACGTGCATTCGTCGAATCATGGTCCACATCGTGGGTCATGTGGGTAAAATAGGTCTGTTTGGGGTTGAGTTCCTTCACAATTTCCAACGACTCTGGAATCGTGAAATGGGTCGGATGTCGCGGTTCCCACCGGATGGCATCGAGCACCAGAACATCAAGATTACTCAGCAAATCCATAGAGGCTGGCGCAATCGCGTTACAGTCCGTAGCGTATGCGAAATTGCCAATCCGAAATCCAAGCACCTCCGTCCATCCATGTAGCAGGTCAACCGGAACAAATTCAACATCAAACAGCTGAAAAGGGCCATCAATGGGCACCAGTTCCAGTTGTGGAATACCGCCACCGAGGTGCTGAAGCCGAAAGGCATATTCAAAAACAGTGCTGAGGCGATCGAGGGTGTCGGGACTGCCGTAACAGGGGATGGAGGCACCTTGAATCTCAGAATACGCTCGGACATCATCAAGTCCGTGCAGGTGGTCTGCGTGCGCGTGGGTATAAAGGATGGCATCAATGTGGTCAATATCACATCGGAGGACTTGAAGTCGAAGCTCCGGTGAGGTATCGACAAGGACGTTTTTGTTGTTATCAAGGGTAATAACAATTGAGGGACGGGTGCGGCGATTTTTGGGGTCTTTCGATTGACAAACATCACAACGACAAGCAATCATCGGGACCCCGTGCGATGTGCCTGTGCCAAGAAACGTAATCTTCATGAACCGGACCTTTCCTTCCTCGGAAAAACCATCCCGCACTCAGGACACTCAGCGGTATATGACCGGATCGCAAAACCGCATCGGGGACAAATCCGCTTGGTTTGACGACGCGAAATCAGAAGGATACCCACAAAAATGATGAGCAGAATCAGCATTTCCCAAGGACCTATGGGCATATTAAGGTCCTCCGATGTGTGAAACGCAATACATAAATCGTCAACGTACTCATGGACACCCAGTGCCTGCCTCGTCTAAGACCTTTCAATTGTTCATCAATCCTCTCAATACCGCAAGATTGGTCGCGTGCATCGTTTCCATCTTCGGCGTTTCAATAACCATTGGGACATTCTCAAAGCGTGGGTCGTTGGCAAGCAGTTGGAAAGGTGTTATCCCGATGTTGCCTTCGCCGATATGTTCGTGACGATCGACCCGGCTGCCGTACTGCGATTTCGCATCGTTGAGGTGGAACGCAAGCAACCGATCCAACCCTACAATTTGGTCAAATTGATCAAACGTTTGATGATAGTCATCTTCCGTCCGCAAATCATATCCCGCCGCGAAGACATGACAGGTATCAAAACAGACACCCAATCTTTCCGGATATTTCGATTCATCAATAATTTCACGCAGGTGCTCAAAGCAGTATCCCAAATTCGTCCCTTGCCCCGCTGTTGTCTCCAATAAGACAATGACGCTGCCTCCCGCCGTTTGCTCAAAGAGTTCATTCAGGCTATCACTCAATACCTGCAACCCTTCCGCTTCGCCAGCATCAAGATGTGATCCGAGATGGGTTACAATATACTGAAGTCCACAGGCATCCGCGAGCTCCATTTGGGAAAGAAACTGTTCACGAGAGTTCTCAAGAACCTCCTGCTTGGGCGAGGCAAGATTGGTTAGGTGGATGTCGTGGACAAGCCCTTCGCGAACGATGTCAGACGCCTCCCACGCATTCCGAAATTGTTCTATATCCGATTCGGTGGGCTCTTTGCCGACCCAGCGGTTTGGATTTTTAAGGAAAATCTGAATGGCTTCGCATTCCAACTTTTCCCCATTCGAGATTGAATTGTGCAAACCGCCAGCGGCGGAAACATGGGCACCTAGCATCATTGATTATGATCCTCCAGTGTTAAAAAGAAAAAAGTCTAACATAATCACCATTTAGCTGAGAAGCACAGCCTTCAATCGATCGACGATAATTTCTTCCTCACCTTCGTTCAGAGGATGGGCGTGAATCGTGATGCTATCCTCGCCCCCACCAACCCTGATACGGGGCTCGCCGCTATCAAGGTCAGCGACAACCTGCCTCGCATCTTTCCCAGCAGCTTTTGAATCGATGCTGATCTGTAGAGTAGACCCGGTATGTGCGCCGACGTGCACTATCTCCATCTTCCCAACACCCGGGACACCTTCCAATACCTGCTGCATACTAGTGAGTTTTGCTTCATCCTTCGCATGACGTTCCTCATGGTCTGCGTTTAACCACCACTCTAGTGCTGCCACCAATCCGATAACATCATGACGGCCTATCTTAAAACCTCTCCCAAATGAACGTCCATCGGGGTTGTAGAAGCCGATATAGCCGTGATCCGCTACGGCCTCCATCAGTTCCTTTTTGCCACATGCAATCCCAACCGCAGGCGGGGCATTGAAGTATTTGCCACTAAAACATACCAAATCCGCCGATTGGGCAAGCCCTCGGAAGTAGTCTATCGGATAGATATGGGTCGCAGCGTCAACGATGACAGGCACACCGTGGGCGTGCGCCGTTTCGACGACATCTGCCAAAGGTATAATCGAACTGTCGCTATCCCTTCTAGCGAGGTAAGCAACAGCAGCGGTGCTAGGTCCTATCGCCCCCTCTAACGCATCAACGGTACATCCGTCTGCGTCCCCCACTTCTACAAGCACTCCACCGGGCACAGGATATTCTCGGTCATAGCTGTTGCGATGTTTCGCTTGGATGAGCACCTCGTGCTTGATGCCAACGATCTCTGGAAGTCGGCTAATTTTCTGCCGATCTCTGCCTGTCATACAGGCGGCGGTACTCAGGGCGAGCGCGGCAAAGCAGCCAGAGGTTATGTAGGCGGCCTCAACCCCCATCAGTTTCGCAACATGCTCACCCGCTTTGTCCAGAAGTTCCTCCATCTCCACATGGTTGGAGTTGGCATCTACCATTGCCTGCATCACTTCAGGGGAAAGCGTCGAACCTCCCCAAAGCGTTTGCGTTCCTCCAGCGTTAATGAGCGGTCGCACACCGAGTCTTTTGTAGACTTCACTGCCAAACTTGTTAGTCATTGCGATTGTCTTACTCCTACCTTTTTATTCTATACAAGACTTGTGTTACAGCCGACTATTTAGACAATTATGCTTCTTCGAGCGATTCCGCCGGGGTCATCCCGATTGCATCAAGGCGACGTTTTGCCTCCGCATAAACATCCGGTGCCAATGGACCTCTTTCAGCAGTTCGGACGTTCTCAAGCAGATGATCAACATTCCGCGTCCCCACGATGGTCGTATGAACGTGTGGATGGCTCAGGGTAAAACGCAAAATAAAAGCAGTACGGCTTTCGCCCTCTTCGCGGAGTTCATCCAATTTTGCCTCGTCGAATCCCTGCTGCCATCTATCAGCACTCCCTCTGCCTTCCCCCGGTTCACCCTGTGCTACGCCACCTCGGATAATCATTCCGGTTCCTGCGTTAGCTGCCTCAGTGATAAAGTTTTCGGTGGTGCGATCAAGGGCGGAATATCCAAGTTGAAAAACATCGAACGAACCCCATTCCAGAAAGGTCGGTTTATGTTCAAGGGCGGACGATGTCTCGATCCAGCGTACCTTTCCCTGTTCCCGCGCCTCGTTCAACGCATCAATCACGTACCCTTTTTCGCAATCTTCTACCGTTGCCCCGTGGAACTGCATCACATCAAGATAGTCGGTTTTCAGGCGACGCAGGCTGTCGTCCACGCCACGGTGGACGTTTTCCTTCGTCCAAATTTTGCCGACCCAACCCAAATGCTTCTGTCCATGATCTGGGTGACAGCCGCACTTGCTCGCCAAGTAGTATTCATCACGTCGGTGGGAGATAAACCTGCCGATATACTCTTCACTGCGGCCGTAGCAATCGGCGGTATCAATGAAGTTGATTCCGGCATCTAAGAGTGTATTGAGGACAGTTTCTGCCTGTGTTTCGGTCAGCGGCCGCTCATCGTTGCCAGCCCACTCTGACCGTATCTCCATCGCACCGTAGCTCAAGCGAGTCACGTCAAGGCCCGTCCGTCCGAGGGTCGCTTTAGATAATTGAGCCATTTGAACCTCTCTTTCTCATTCTGTTTACAGATCGCACCATATATCAGTGCTAGAAGGCGACACCAAGATTCTAGGAGAAAATTAGGTGCCGCTCAAGGTTAAACCGTCTTATTTGATTTCGATTTCAACCCTTCTAATTTATCCAACGCTCGCCCGGAGTCGATAGATTCCGCTGCCGCTGCGAGCCCTGCTGTTATGCCCGCAGCTTTACCACCTGCAACAATTGCCGCCGCTGCATTGAGTAATACGATGTCCCGTTTGGCACCCTTTTCGCCTTTCAGAACGTTCAATGTCATTTCTGCGTTTTCCTCCGGCGTTCCCCCTTTGAGGTCGCTAGGCTGCGCCGTTGGGAGACCCAAGTCCGTTGGATTAAGCGTGTATGTATTGACCTCGCCATCTGCTAGCTCCGAAACTTGAGTCGTCGTTGTCGTTGTGATTTCGTCTAGCCCATCTTCCCCGTGCACAACAAACGCACGATGAGTTCCAAAATTTTTGAGGACATGCGCCAACGACTCTGTCAGCGTTGGCGAGTAAACGCCAAGGACCTGCGCCTGTGCACCAGCAGGATTCGTGAGTGGGCCGAGCGCGTTGAAAATTGTGCGGATGCCGATTTCTTGGCGGGGTCCAATCGCATATTTCATTGCGCCGTGCAATGCAACCGCAAAGAGAAAACCAATTCCTACATCATTAATACACGCTCCAACCTGTTCCGGTCCGATTTCGATATTTACGCCCAACGCTTTGAGGACATCGGCAGCTCCACTCCGGCTTGAAGCGGCTCGGCTACCAGCTTTCGCCACCGGGACCCCGGTTCCCGCCACAACAAACGCCGCAGTCGTTGAGATGTTGAATGTATGTGCGCCATCTCCACCCGTGCCGCACGTATCGACAACAAGGGGGTGTTTGGTGTGGATTTTCGTTGATTTTTCTCGCATCACACGCGCTGCACCGGTGATTTCTTCAATCGTCTCGCCCTTGATTCGGAGGGCGGTGATGAACGAAGCAATTTGCGCCGGTGTTGCTTCGCCGCTCATAATTTCGTTCATGGTGTCAACGGTTTCACGCTCGGTTAAGTCTTGTCCATCGACAACTTTTTGGATTGTTTCGCGGATCACTGTAATATCTCCCTCGTTTCCGTGAATTTCCATCTCCAGAAAATCAGATACCGCTCAAGGTTAAGCTGCCTCACTTGATTTCGCCTTCAGCCCCTCTAACTTTTCTAACGCCCGCCCGGAATCGATAGATTCGGCTGCTACTGCGAGTCCTGCTGCGATGTCCACAGCCTTTCCGCCAGCAACAATCGCCGCCGCTGCATTGAGCAATACGATGTCCCGTTTGGGTCCTTTTTCACCTCTGAGGATACTCAAAGTCATTTCTGCGTTCTCCTCCGGTGTCCCCCCTTTGAGGTCGCTGGGCTGTGCTGCTGGGATGCCGAATTCCGCCGGATCAAGCGTGTATGTATTGACCTCGCCAGCCACTAACTCCGAAATCTGAGTCGTCGTCGTTGTTGTAATCTCGTCCAGGCCATCTCCGCCATGTACAACGAACGCACGCTGGCTACCAAGATTTTTGAGGACATTTGCTAAGGGCTCTGTCAGCGTTGGCGCGTAGACACCAAGGACCTGTGCTTGAGCACCGGCAGGGTTCGTGAGCGGACCGAGTGCATTGAAAATTGTACGGATACCGATTTCTTGACGAGGTCCAATCGCATATCTCATCGCGCCGTGCAGTGCAACCGCAAAGAGAAAGCCGATTCCCACATCATCGATACACGCTCCAACCTGCTCCGGTCCGATTTCGATATTAACGCCCAACGCCTTAAGAACGTCCGCACTACCACTTTGGCTCGAAGCGGCTCGGTTCCCGTGCTTTGCCACCGGAATCTCTGTTCCTGCAACAACAAACGCCGCAGTCGTTGAGATGTTGAATGAATGTGAGCTATCTCCGCCTGTGCCGCAAGTATCAACAGCAAAAGGGTGTTTGGTGTGAATCTTTGTCGATTTTTCGCGCATAACGCGTGCAGCACCGGTAATTTCTTCAATCGTCTCCCCCTTGATTCGGAGAGCGGTAATAAATGAAGCAACCTGCGCCGGCGTCGCTTCGCCGCTCATGATTTCGTTCATGGTGTCAACGGTTTCACGCTCGGTTAAGTCTTGTCCATCGACAACTTTTTGGATTGTTTCACGGATCATTGTAATATCTCCTCGTTTCAGTAAATTTATAGTTTTGGTAGTTAGTGAAATTTAGAATAGCATAGACATAGAGAAAATTTCTTTCTACCCTCGGACGGGTGCGCTCGCCGAATATCCCAGAAGATACCGCAGTTCTGGTGAGAATGTTTGTACAATCTCCGGGGCTATTGATGTATAATTGGTAAATGGTTTAATCCATGAACGAGAGTAGTAGCAGAGGATTGCCCGGCGGGGGTTGTCCGTCGCGTTTGGTCCTGACCGATGCCATGTATTTGAAAGCCAGATAGCGACCGAACCGGCAGATCCAGTCAGCATCTTCCCGTTCTGCTGCTGTTCTCCCCACACAGGTTTTCTGCGAGTGCGATGGCTGTCAGGAACAATCTGTGTCGCCCCGTTGGTCGTTGTGAATGAATCGAGCATCCAAGCATTCTGGATGGTCAACGGGAAGTCCGGCAAAGGCTCCGGTAACTGACCGAGCGGCACATCCACATGCCATGCCCCACCTTCGTCGGTGTGAGCTCCGATACTGGTCGCACTACAATCGGCGAGCACGCAATCATCGCCGAGAATCCCCCGCGCCAATGAAAGCACCGTCGGATGCTCTATCAACTTTCCGAAATCCGGGGCTTTGTTGACCAAGTTCCAGATCCGCTGCGACTGATCATAATCAAACAGCGTCGGCAAGTGGAGGAAATTCTTAACCACCGCTGAAGGGGGAACGGGCCACGGTGTCCCTTGATTTTGTGCACGTGAATGGCGGATGCGCCGCATGAGTCGATCCCGTTCCGCTTCGCTGATTTGATAGCTGTCTTTCAGGTACGCTTCCATTTCAGCATCCTCTGGCAATGCGGGCCCATCTTCTGGCTCAAAAGGTTGTCCTCGTTCTCGTTCAAAAAGTTCCTTTACAAGACCCCGGTAGTGCAGGACCTCCTTTTCGCTGAGTACACCTTCAATTACGGCATACCCGTGTTCAGACAGATGTGTGAGGATTGACTTCAAATCATTACTTGAAATTCCATGAGTTTCCATAATCTTCCTCCGATGATAAGCGTCTGAATTGTATATCGACTTGCCGGAGAAACCGGCAGAAATTCACAGGAGAGGGAAATCAATTATACGTTAGAAGTGATTAGGTGTCAACAAACAACTCTCTGCTAACATTTTTGGAAGCCCACCCCATCGTTGAAGGCCCCCTTATGATGACATCTGAACAGCGTTACTTTTTCGATTTGACCGGATACCTGCACCTGAAAAACGTCCTTAACCCCAAAGAACTGCACAACGCCCAAGAGGCAGCAGATCGCTATATTCAAACCCCGCCCGATGCTCTACCGGCAGGGTTTGCAGCTGATGAGGGAAACTATACACACGGCTTTGCGTTTGATAGAGCACTAGAGGTGCTGACCATGCACCCGACGACCTGGCCAATTATCAAAGAATTAACCAACGATAAACCTCAGCTTGTCGGCGGTTCCCTGCGCGTTAATACCCGCGAACAGCGTCGTTTCTTTGAATTGCACTCCCGGCGGGAAGAAGACACCTCTCTGGAGTGGCCGCGTTATTTTTGTCAAGACGGACGTATCTACTGTGACGATTTAGTGTTCTTCTTCTATCTCACGGATGTATTCCCCGGAGATGGAGGTCTAGTTGTCGTTCCGGGCTCTCACAAAAGTGAGTTCAAACGCCCCGAAGATTTTTTCGTTCCCGACAGCGAGGACAGTGATCCCCAACCTCACCCGGCTGTCGTTAATATCACGCCGCGCGCCGGGGACGTGGTAGTCATCACAGAACTGCTCACCCACGGTGTCTTAATCTGGCAGCCTGAAGACCGGGATCGCCGCTTCCTGATCCTGCGATATAGACCGCAACATATGCTCTCCTTGAATACGTTTCCCGAAGATATCAAAGCCCGATTATCGCCGGAGACGCTGGAACTGATAGAGACTGCTCCGTACTATCATGTCAAAGAGATTGTCAAACAGGATTACAGCAGCACAACCTAAGTTTGCCGCAATGAAATGCTCCCTATCGCAATTCGGGGAAATGTGATATACTCTACCCACCAAATGACACCCCTTCATCCAGCAACATTGAGGAAAATGAGTAATGGCTCAGTTTGACCTGTTCGATCCCCAACTCGCACCCAAGGGAGTGGCAACACTCCTGAAAACGCCCCTGCTCGAAAATGATCGAGTCGATTTCGCATCCTATGTCCGCCAAGTCGAGCACGTCGTGGATGTTGGGACCTGCCTTGCGATTCCGGGTATGCGTGGCTGTGAAACGTGGACACTGAGCGAAGCCGAGCGGATCCGGTGCTTAGAGCTTACCCTTGAAATCTGCTCGGGACGGGTGCCGGTCTGCGCGGCTGTAGCTGCCATATCTATTCCTGATAGCATTACGGCGGCCCAACGCGCCGAAGAGATGGGGGCAGACATGATTGCAGTCGTTATACCCCCTTGGATACGTCGAGAAGCGGACATCGTGTCGTGTGTTAAAGCGGTAGCTGATTCGGTATCGGTTCCCAACCTTGTCCACTCGGTCGGGGGTGCGGGCGATCTCGTTCTATCCACTCAGCAGCTTGCCAAACTTCCGGCTGAATCACCAAATATCCGTTACCTGAAGGAAGAGGCACCCCTCGGTGCAGTGGAACGGGTTTCGGCGGTTTTAAGTCTACCGGGCGGTGAGGGCTATTTGCGGACCATGGTTGGTTCCCCGCTTGTGCTCGGCTACCTCGCCGGGGCGCGGATGTTCATGGCATCTGCAGATGTCGTCGAACCATTCATGGCGGTCATCAACGCCATGGAAGCAGGCGACATTGTCAAAGCGCGGCGCATTGATGCACACATTGCTGCACTGCAACATTTCAGAGGATATATCAAGGGACAATTCAACAACAAGGTTATCATGAAGCGGTGCGGTATTTTTGCCTCAGCACGATGCGCGTCCGTGAGGTCGGAGGTTGGGCTCACAGAACTCACCGCAGACGAAGAGGATGAACTCACCGAACTGTTGCGTCCATTGATGCCCTATTACACCAAATACTTACCGAGTCCACCTGCATAGATAAAAGAAGAGGAATTTAAATGACAAGACCCAATATTATCTTGCTTATGACTGACCAACAACGATGGGACAGTTTAGGCTGCAACGGCAATAAGTTTGTTTCTACACCAAATGTAGACCGGTTGGCGGCGGACGGTGCGAACTGCACAAACAGTTTCACCCCGTGGCCCGTCTGTACCCCTGTACGCGCCACCATGTGGACCGGTGTCTATCCACACCAGCATCAGGTGATTTACAACTCCTACAACATGGATAATCTGCTCAAAGAGACCTCCCACGAGCAGCGTACGGTTTTCGAGTCCATGCAAGCAGGCGGTTATACAACCGCTTATTTTGGCAAGTGGCATCTGGGTGAAAAGGATCCGGGATTGTTCGACCTTTGGGAAGGATTTAACTCACTCGGAGGTCATTGGGTGGACAATAAACGGGATGGCGTTTACAAGCCCCACCAACAGACAGACCAGATGATCGAGTTCATCAAGGAACAGGCAACACGCGGGAAGCCTTTTTTTGCGGTGAACGGCTACTACCCGCCCCACGATCCCTACACCGCGCCCAAAGAATTCTATGAACCGTATCGGGGTAAGGGGGTGCCGTACGCCGGCTATTACGCCGCCGTCAGTGCCATTGACTACAATGTAGGACGACTGATGACAGCTTTAGACGAACTCGGCATCGCCGAAAACACCATCGTCGTTTACTACTCCGACCACGGGGATATGTTCTCCTATCGAGGCTCAGACCACAAGTTTACCTGCCACGAGGACTCGATTAAGGTGCCGATGATCTTCAGCCAGCCGGGAACCATAGAAGCAGACTCAGTTATTGAGGACTTTGTAGGGCTGCAAGACCTGATGCCCACTATCCTCGATTGGGCTGGATTGGAAATTCCTGACTATCTGCACGGTAGCAGCATGACACCACTGTTGAGAGGTGAATCAGTGTCGTGGCGGGAAGCCCACTACACCCAGAACATCACCCGCGATCAATTCGTCGACCAGCGATGTATTCGCACCAACGAATGGAAGCTGATTCTGAGCCGACCTGTGGGTGGGTTGCGTAGTTATACGGGCAACCACGAGTTATATGATCTGGTCAACGACCCGGAAGAGGAATTAAATCTGTATAATACACCGCGGGCAGATGGTCACAATCAGTATCTCCACTTCCCACCATATACCGAAGTCACTACTGAACTTGCCCAGTTACTCAAACGCTATGCCTTGGAGATAGATGATCCGTTGGGCAGTGATCTCGCAGACCTGTGTCTGTTGGAAATGCAGAAGCGCCGCGAGAATGCGGACGGGTGATAATATGAACAATTGTCTTCCGTCAAGACATCGCCCCTAAGGCGTGTGTCCGAATACGGATAGACAGAGTTGCGATGTACCTACGACTCCCGATGTAACGTCGTATTGGAAAGTATTGAGCTAAAAAAGCCCTGTGCATGACACATAGGGCTTTTTTTATATCATAGGACTTACGCAGCTGAACGGTCAAAGCGAACACCAGAAACGGTCGCGCAACACTCCGGGCTGGTTGAGCCAGGACTATAGCGCAATAGTCTTGGTATCTTCGGCGATTCATCGCCGCTGGACACCGTTGCCGATGCCCGATGAATCGGGCAACTACAATCTGGTGTGCGTAAGTCCTGTATCAAAAGGAAGCGCGGATAATGGTCGAAAAAGCAGAGCTCCACCAGACAACGACTGTGAGTGTGACATTTCGAGCGGTGCTCCTCGGATTGTTGTTGATTCCGGTCAACACCTATTTTATTATGGCGAACCATCTGAGGTTTTGGAGCACACTGCCGACCACAATGGCACTTATCTACAACGTGGTGATCACCTTAACAGTGCTAGTCGCCTTCAACCTCCTCCTCAAGCGTTTCCTACCACGTTTTGCCCTCAAACAGCAAGAGTTTTTGACGGTCTTTGTGATGCTTTCAATTTCTTCAGCGATCTCCGGGCATGACATGATGCAAACGGTTGTGCCGACGATTCCCGACGGTTTCTGGTTTGCCACCCCTGAAAATGAATGGAAAGCACTCTTTTGGCGATACCTTCCGTCTTGGTTGACAACGAATGATTTTTCGGGCTTGGAAGCGTTTTATGATGGAGAGAGCACATTTTACACCGAAGCCCATATCCGGGCTTGGCTGCGTCCTATTTTTTGGTGGACGGCACTTTTGACGACGCTTATCTGGGTGATGATCTGCCTCAATATCTTGGTTCGCAGGCAGTGGATTGAAAATGAACGGTTGGCATATCCAATCGTCCAGTTACCGTTGGAAATGACCCGTTCCGACGGTAGACTTTTTCGATCAAAGATGATGTGGATTGGATTTGCCATCGCGGGTGGAATTAATCTGATTAACGGAGTGAATTTCTTCTTTCCGGCACTGCCAGAACTCCCGGTGCGCCACGCAGAGATTGGTCAATACTTCACCCAAAAGCCGTACAACGCTATCGGTTGGACACCGGTCTACATTCGACCCTTCGCCATTGGCCTTGCTTTTCTGACACCGTTGGAGATGTCTTTTTCGTTGTGGTTTTTTTATTGGTTCTGGAAAGGGGAACGGGTATTGGGAAGCGCGCTTGGGCTGACATCTATGCCCGACTTCCCCTACGATTGGTCACAGGTCATGGGCGGATATTTGGCACTCGTGTGCTTCGCGCTTTATGGTGGAAGACGCTACTTTCTTTCAATCTGTCGAAGCATCTTTCCGTTTCAGAGACGGCACAACGGAAATGGAACACAAGCGGAGTATCGCACAGAGGTCGGTGTTGACAACACGCGCCGGGTTGACGAGTCAAAAGAACCGATCCCATATCGGTGGGCATTTGTTGGATTGATCTGCGGATTGATTGTTCTGCTGGCTTTTTCATATAAAGGTGGTATGGCACTGTGGACAGCAGGGCTTTACTTTCTAATTTACTACCTTTTGGGGATGAGCATCACGAGGGTTCGCGCCGAAGTGGGTCCACCGATGAATCGCGTCAGATCTACACCTCATGAATTTCTCATCAATCTATTTGGGGCGCGGCGGTTGTCCCCCGGTAGCCTCACCATGATGCGATTCTATTTCACGTTTAATCGCGGTTCCCGTGCCCATCCGATGCCCCATACTCTCGAAGGCTTAAAAATTGCCGAAGAATCAAAGATGAATTCTGGCGGATTGGCTATCGCGATGATGTTAGCGACGGTTATGGGACTTCTTGCAGCTTTTTGGGCGTACCTCGTCGTCGGTTATGAAATTGGTGTGGTCAGTGGATTGGGCACTGGTGGGTATAATCTCCTGCAAAGTTGGCTTTATCATCCGACCGACACAGACATTCCGGGGGTCGTTTTTACAGGATTTGGTTTTTGCTTTACCGGCTTTCTCTGGTGGCTGCGAACACGATTTCCCCTCTCACCTTTTCATCCAGCGGGTTACCTCCTCAGTGTTGAGCGGTGGACAATGGGACGACTCTGGTTTTCGATATTCATCGCGTGGGCAGTCAAAACTGTGCTGCTCAAAGCGGGTGGAATCCGTCTGTATCGAAAAGCGTTCCCACTTTTTTTAGGATTGATTCTTGGAGAGTTTATCGTCGGTGGTGGGTGGGTGATTATTCGACTCTTGTGGGACATTGAAGTGTATTCGTTTTATCGGTGATGAAGTTTGCAACCGACAAACAGAAGCGTTCCAAACTTTTTTGAAACATATACTGACCATCTGTGTCTATTTATTCTGAACGTTAAATTGTCGCAAACGAGATAAGCCGATGCCACAAACAGATTGTCAGAAAGACGATGGAAATTTATCCCACTCAGCCGATGCGAGTCAAGCAGATGATAACGAATTAGTCAAACAGGTGTGTATGGGGGAGACACAGTTGTTCAGGTTGTTGATTGAACGTCACCAACAGCATATCTTCAACCTGTGTTATCGTATGCTCCGACAGTTTGAGGAGGCGGATGATGCAACACAGGATACGTTCCTGAAGGCATACCGTTCCCTGAAGCAATTTCGCGGTGATGCCCGCCTAAAAACGTGGCTATGTCGAATTGCTCGGAACGAGTGCCTTAATCGTTTGCGCCATGAAAATATGGCTTCACTGGATCAGCAACTGACAACAGATTACAGTTTTCAGATTGCCGATTCAACGCCATCGCCGTTGGAGTTGATTGAGCAGCAGGAAACCCAATCTATCGTTCACGAGGCAATTAACACACTCCCGCACCAGTATCGGTTGGTTATCACGCTCTTCCACCTCAACGGACTTTCCTACGAAGAGATCTCGCAGGTGATGGAAATTCCGATGGGAACAGTGAAGACCCACATCTTTCGCGCAAGAGAACTTCTAAAATCGAAGTTGCAAGCCTTTGTAGAAGGAAAAATATGAACCATGGATTGTAGAAACTTTGAAGAGTTATCCCAATTATACATAGATGCGGTGCTTGATGACAAACGTATTGCTCAGTTTGAAGCCCATCTGCTCGCCTGTAGTCGTTGCAAGCAGGAGATGGAATATTTACAAGCGACTCTCCGCGGCATCGCAAGCTACCCACAGCTTGAACCCCCTTCAGATTTGGCGGATAATGTAATGGAGCGAATAGAGGGGTCGGCATCGGCGTGGGACTTCTCCCAAGAGCTAGGATACATCACAAGTGTATCAAGACAACTTGCTAGCGGACAATTGACAAGATTCCCCGAAGCGTTCGCCACAATGATTGTTAGTTTAATTTTATTACCGCCTAGAATCTACCTTCGCGTTTTTGCAATCGTATTCCAGCGAATCCACACCGTGCTAGTGAGATGGAGTCATTTCTCGAGAACTCGAACACTGCATTCAATTGAGTCATCACGCCGTTCACTCGCAAAATCTCATCAAAATCCGCTGAAACGGATTTATCCACATCTGTTGTATCATTTGAATCCGCTGACGAAATTAACATATCAACCGATGATTAACAGTCTGAAGCGTTACACGTTATTCAATTGACTCAACCTTAAAAGCAGTAGGAGGAACAACAATGGATACACAAACCACATCAATGCAGCCAGAATCTGGCAATTACAAAGGGAAATTACTGAAGATTCTCGTATTCGACGGTGATTTAGAAGCGCCGGCCGTGTGTGTTGCACTGCCGCTATCTCTTGTAAAGTTGGCAGGACGGCTCCTGCCGCTGTCCGCAAAGCTGATACCCTTCATGGTCGATCTCGCAATAAGTAAAAATAAAGAGTTTGAGGGCTCTGCCCAACTGATTCGTGAGAAATACGCCGATTTTGACTTCGCTGAAGTCTTCACCACCATCTGCGAAGTGATTGAAGAAGGGATTGACGAACTCGAAGATATCGGCACGTTTGACTTTGTGTCGGTACTTGATGGAAGTGACGGCGTGGTGATTCGCGTCGAATAATGTCACGATTGGAGGAAAGATGAGTAGGCCGAGTCGTCGGCGTGTTGCACTCGTTCTAAGAATTCGCATCCTCAGCGGAGATGCAGCCAAACCGAAGCGGAACATCTGGATTCCCCTTCCGCTTCTCTTTCTCCTTGCGTTCGCCCTGGATATGTTTGCCTGCGTTTCTGTTCATGTGGCTTCAATCGTGCTTCCCGTCTTTGGCAAGAAAAGATGGAGGGATTCTCTTCAAAAACCGCTGTCGCTTGTAAGAGCCGCAACGCGCATTTTTTATTTAACACGATTGAGTTACGGTCTGCTGCGTTATGGGAATGCGCTCGAAATCCGTGTGGTTGATGGAGGGAGCGGTTTCGTTGTTTCGGCAGAATGACCCACGATTCCAAGTCTAATGTCAGCACATCCGAGTTCCTCCGCAAGAAATTTTAGGATGCGGATAAGCCTTCCCAGTGGGCTCGCAGACGTGTCCCCCAATTCGATATGACGCTGCGCGGATTCGGATGCTCAATCTGCCATCGGTTCAGCGTGGCTTCATGGACAAACAGGTTTGCGCGACACCCATGCCGTTCCGGTACATACGGGCGAGTATGCCCATCGCATCGGGCTTGCCGAGTTCGGCTTCTTTCTTGAGTGCAGGAAGCCAGTTTCGTAAAGTTGTGTTCATGCTCATTAATCGTTACCTCCTTTTAGTCCGGTAATTGTCTGTCGCAGTTCACGCCCCGCCCCACGCCGCTAGGAGGTTCTTGTTTTCTTTTTCCAGACGTTTGACTTGGTCTTTGAGATCGTCAATCTCTCTGCACAGGTCCCAGTAGCGATCTATCTGACTCTCTCGGTCTTGATCAAGTTCATCCGCCGGTGTTCGTCCGGTACTCTCCATCAAATTACGCAGGTATGTCATGGGTAGCAGTCCCTTCTTCGCGTTGCGTTGTGCTTTAGCCACTGCTTCCTTTATCGGGGCACTGGTCGGGTATCCGTCTCTCGTCCCGCGCTCCGCTCGTACGATACCGATATGCCTATCGCCATCTTGATTGACAGCACTCGCTTTGACAGTGAAGGACATCTCTTTTTCTTCAGTCACACTCACATCTTCGATGACAACGCCTGCACATCGGGCAATGTAATTGATGCCGTCGTCGGTAAGATCGACAATTTCTTTGCCACGGTTTTTGAAGTAATAGACATATAGTCTTATCGTGGAACCGGTGATACCCGCGACTTCAAGTCGTTTTACTAACGTATCTTTGGCGAGCTGTTCCTGCAAATAATGTTGAGCAGCTTCGCTGCTCCGCTGGATGTAGTTCTCAACGCTCATCTTTCAACCTCCTGTGTTAGGTGAAGCACAATCAACTCATTTCTGTCCACGTTTTCGTCCCTTCCCATATTTGTATCTAGCGATCGCATCGTTCTCGGCTTCGATGCCCCTTACGTAGTAGGCAGGCATATTAGCCAAGCGTCAATTTTAGCGATGGCGTTTTTGTATGCCCTGACGGTTTAGGTGGCATATTAGCGATATACCAATCGAGCATCTCCTCGTCGAGCTCGGTGGTAACGAGAGCCTTTGCGGTGGTGTTGATGGGTATCAGATCGTTCATGATCAGTCCTCCACTTAATCAGATACGGATTGGGGTCGACCGTACTGATTGATTATCGTGATACTATTTTCGGGATTAGCCTGGGGAGGGAACCCCGCGTCGGAAAAGAGTGAGATTTGGCTCCTGCCATTTTTTTTGATGGCGATACTACTCGATTGTGAACCGCCCAAAATCAGATTGGATAGATAGATCGTCGTTTCGTTGCGCTGACCGTAGATGCCGATAGCGTTGTGTCCTGAACTGGCGGAGAGCACTATCCCTTTTTCGTCGCCGGGCTCATTGACCAGCAAATGAGCTCCTTCCTGATCCCCGCCCAACGAAAGTGCAATATGTTTCTCATTCGTATCAGCGATGCTTATGCTATTACTCTGTTCATCGCTGGACAGCACAATCGCTGATTCGCCTGTGTCAGTAATGATGGTGAGCTTTCGACACGAGATCTCATCAAACACACTACTACTCTGTGATTCGCTGCCGGGGGTGATGAATTGTCCGATAACGACACCGAGTGCGAGAATCGCTGCGCCTAGGAGTGTGTATCTGAACTTCTGTCTATGTTGCATTGGAGTTCGTTCCTTTCGTTTTAGAAGGGTATTGTGCGAAGTGCATCGGAGAGCCAGTTATAAGATAACAGCACATTATTGGACGTTATCTGTGTTCGCCGGTGTGCGGCGCATCAGGATGTAGCGAGTCAGTGTCCAGACAGGCGTTATTAGATGTTCCATCAATGGCGTTGCAGGCTCATAATTAAATTCGTGTATCAATTCAGGGTTGTATCTCCCAAACAACAAGGCAACAACGAATATGGCAGTTCTATGCCATACAATGACTAACGCTGCTATCTCTAAACCTCTCCGCTCAAAAGATTCTTCTTTCAGACCTAACTTTGTCCGCTTGACAGATCTGTAGGCTGATACGCCTAAAATAATTTGCAGTCCCATGAACGGACCGATATTCGTTTCCACCGTAGGGTCTTGAGCGCGACTTGCTATTGCTGCCAAACCACCGAGGAAGAAGAACCAACCAACACCTAATGCGATATTCGACCACAGAAATCGTTTTGACATATCAATTCTTACCTTCCTTGCTTTTACATGATAGGTCGTATTATCAGATATTGTAGCACATGAAAAAAGGGAGGACAAGGGATATAGGAGGGCAATCGCATGTGAAAGCGATTGAAACGGTTATAGAGTAAGCAGCTTTTTGTTTTGTATGATTTGCACAACAATTCAGTGGATATCGTTCCAATGAATGCGTGAAATCATGTAGAGATGAACGGATCCGGTGCCCCCGGGCATCAAATAATCTGAATCAATTTTTTGGTAGAGATTTGTCGCTTTGGCATAGGCTTGATTGATCTCTTGTGATATAGCTTGTCTCTCGCCGTCTGCGGTCTATACGAAGGGGTGCTTTAGGAATGCCAGCGTCTTGCCAACATCCGCGAGAAGTTTTAGGACGCGGATAAATCGTCCCACTGAGCTCGCAGAGATGCCCCCCAATTGGATATGACGCTGCGCGGAGTCGGATGTTCAATCTGCCATCGATTTAGCCTCGCCTCTTGGGCAAGCAGGCTTGCGCGACACGAATCAATTATATTTTCGTATCCTGACTGACTTTCCAAATTCCGTATTTCCCACGGATCTTCCTGTAGATCGAAAAGCTGCGCACGTCCAAGACGCGATGCGTCCGGTCCCGGCGGACGAAAATCCTCTGGGTCAGCGGGCTTATACTCCGTGACATATTTATATCTATCCGCGACAACCGCCCGGCCCCAGTAATTGCTTTCCACATAAGCGAAGTCACGCCAAGGCGCTTCATCGCCTTCTGCAAGCGGGCGCACGCTCATACCTCGGAGCCTTGGGGCATCGCTTCGATTGACTTGCACGGCTTCCGCTGCATCTATGCCAGCGTAGTCGTAAACTGTCGGAACCACATCCACGCCAGAAATAAAATGTTCCCTATCGAAACGGTTTTTCTGCACCGGCACACCGTCGCCCAAACAAGCAACGATGAACGGGACACGAATGCTTTCCTCGTATAGCGTGAACTTCTGGAACATCTGATGACTCCCACACGCTTCGCCGTGGTCTGCACTGAAGACAATAACCGTGTCGTCGCAGAAAGGTGTCTGTTGGAGTACGTTGAGCACGATACCAATCTCCGCATCAACCTTTTCGATAAATCGGTAATAATTCCAGATAAGATATCGCCAATGGAACTCGTCCCAATCCCGCACTCCATTCAGAATCGCTGAGTGAATGAGCGCGTCATCGGTTCTGCGGCAGACCTGCTGCAGCACAGTTTCATTTTCATCGTAATGGAAGTTTTCGGGCAGCGGCGGTAATTCATCTTCAGCAATAATCCTCTGCTGCAACGGATTTGGGATGCGCTTCTCCTCGTGGTTGTGCAGATATTCACACACATCATGCGGATTGACGTAGCCAATTTGTAGATAGAAGGGCGCGCTACCGTCGTAGGTTGTCAGAAAATCTACCACAGCGTGTGTAGAAGCTGAATCGTAATACTCTCCACCACCCGCACCGATGTCACGCTTGCCATAATACAGGGTGTGGAAACTTGCGCGCACGTTTCTACCCGGCACGTGCCACTTGCCACAGTGAAAAGCCTTGTATCCATTGGCATTCAGAATTTGCCCAATATCCTGAATTTCTTCGTGCATATACCCACCGTTAAAGGGTACACCCGTCTCTGAAGTGTAAAGCCCTGTCGCCCAACTGGATCGCGTAGCAGCGCATACCGGGTCGCTACAGTAAGAACGCATGAAAGATGTACCGTTTCGGTGGAGACGGTCAATGTTCGGCGTATGCAGGTATGGATTGCCATAGGCAGAAATAGCGTTCCAAGATTGCTGATCCGTATTGATAAAGAGGATATTCGGTCGTTTATTCATGCGCTGCCTCCTACAATCTCTCTAAGCACAAGGGTTTGGAAGAAGTTGGCAGAAATTGCCACGTTGCCGCCCATATCAAGCCACCAGTAGGACGGAAGCAGCCCTTCTCCGTACAGGTAATAGCCATCGAGTTGCGTTTCGTGCATTCGGATCGACTCAAGGAAACCGATGCGGTTCACAGGTCTTAACTTCTCAAGGTCTTCTAGGATAGCCACCTCCACGACTTCACCTGATCCGCGAATCGCCCCACTGAGCGCGGGAATTACATCGAACAGTGCCCAATTACAGGTGAACGGGGTATCTTTCTGTAACAGACCAACAGTAATCTCAGCGTGGTTGATTGTCAGCCGAATTTCGTCCGCAACACGCTGCCCCTCACAGGCAAATGTAGAATAGCTGTCTTGACAGCCGTTCTGTGTTTGGATGTCCCACTTACCTGTGAGCGATCGGTGTAGATCGTCAGCGGTATGAAAACGGAGTTGCAACTCTTCACCGCTTGTTGTGTTAGTGTATTGAATTGTGTAGTGCCAGCGCGTATCGTCTGCTTGCCGCCGTTTGATAACTGCCTCGCCGAGGTTTAGGTTATCTTGCAGATGCTCTCTGATCGCGTAGCCACGCCAATAGTTCGGAAATATATCATAAATATGCTCAGTGGTTTCGGCACCCGTTCGGTCTGTTTTGGGTTCCGCATAAAATCTGAGGAACGTTTCGACCAATTGCTCTGTGAATTGGGGATTTTGTGCACCATAATTGTAATCAAACGACCAGTGCAACCCTTCGTTATCCTTCATGCGCCAACCTCACTTTCTATTATTCTGCATGGGGGATCAGAACACTGCCATCGGGCAAAGTAGCGCGAAACGCAAATGTCCAACCACAGTAGTTAGATCCCAACGTATTGCTCAATTTGAGGACTAGCACGTTCCGCCCCTTCTTCAGATCAATCTGAATCATCTGCGCCCGGAAAGCATCGTGATGTCCCAAATCTATTCGATCGCCCCCATTCACCCGGAGGATCAGTCGGTCATCCCACGCCAGACGAATACACCCCCTCGTGTCCTCTGCCACCTCTAGGATACATCTCGCAATAGCCACGGCATCTCGACTGTGGCTCGGGGTCCCCAGTATATGGGGACGAAAGACATGATTGAAATCTACGAACCCACGGAGCGCACATCGCTTTTTCCAGCGGGGGACATCCCTGCCAAGTTCACGAGATCCCTCCGTCAGCCAAGGAGATTCTTCGTCGTGCATACCGTCGAAAGTCGCTTCGGGATTGAAGCCGGTCTCCGCATCCAAATTCGCTTCCATAGCACGCTCTTCCTGATTCCAGAACGGTCCGCACACCCACCAACTTCCGCTGTCCGGGAGCGGTAGGTCATAGGTTCCCCTAGGCAGCTCGCCCCACGGTGGCTCAAATCGCTCGGCGGGTCGGAGCAGTTGCCAGTCCGGCATCTCAAAAAAGGGTCGAACTGGTCCCTCCTGATACCAGTAAGATGTGGCGCAGATGTCATTTTGCATTGAACCGAACCGCACATGGAGCGACTTCCTGAACTCGATACTATCCTGCTCAAAGAACCGATAACCCACCAATCGCTGGGCGGGTCGGGCTTGACCGACATCCGCGTGCGTATAGTAGGGCAAACCAGCGTAGAGATGCGTCTCAGGCGTATGTAATGCCCCACCGTACGATGAGCCGAATGTATCTTCGCCTCCAATCCCTCGAAGGTAGGCGGGGCGATCGCTCTCGCCATCTATGTAGATATTATCTCCTCCACCGTGACTCCAGCGGTCGGTATCATCGTAAAGCCGCACACCGTAGACAAATCCGACCAGTTGACCCGGTCCGTCCGCATCTAGCATCAGGAAGTCCTCCCCGTAGCGTTCCGTCGGTGCCTCACGCCGCCACCGGGCACAGAAACGACGTGGTTCCTCAAGTTCCTGATCCGGAAAACGATGCCAATTCACGAACATAATAACCGAACTGTCCGCCACACCACACTCCATCTCGATTCGGGCGGATCGGGCGAAGGGCATGTCGAAATAACAGTTGTAACCGCTGAAACCCTGCACGGATAGGTAGCGATTGTTCACCGGATACCAAGGAAGTCCGTGCATCACCCCAAAAAAGTCTCCAAACGGTGCCTCGATGTAAGGGACTGGCTCCTCGTCGAAATAGATGCGGATGATAATCTGACGGCCGTTCCCCTCACGACCCGCCGTCGCCCAGATATGTCGTATGCAGCCTGGACCCTCCAAGTTCGCGATGGTCGTCCGCTCATTTACTTTTATTGGTTGGACCAGGCTTATCCGGTCAGGCACGGCAACCTTCGGTAGATTCAAATTCATCGGATTTCTCCTTTCTGTGGGGGGATAGAAAAATCTGTGGGCGATTCTTCTGATGTTACAACAGGCGGGGGATTTTTCATGGAGTAGAGGACTTCGGAGTGTGGATAGCAGAATTCCACCTTGTCATTGTCGCTGAACTCCTTATGGATGATTTTTACAATATCATTGACATTTTTTGCATAATCTTCAGGGGTTGTCTTATAACGCAAACGCATCAAAATTCCCGCATCAAACAGCTCTGCCCTGATGTACGGTTCTTCATTAGTCGCTTGGATAGTGTCCGCTGTTACCTCTTTCGCCGCTCCAACTAAAATCTTTTCCGCTTCATCCCAATCGGACTGGAATGTTATCCGTACCGGCACCTCACTCAGGATATATTCCACCTCAAAGGTATAATTTGTAATTGTCTGGCTAAAAAGGATTGCGTTGGGAATCAGTATTCCACGACCAGAACGCTCCTCACCCGTAACAGTGCCACCAACCTGATTTAGAATCACATGAGTGAGTGTAATATCTTCGACATCCCCCTTGATACCAGCGATAATGACCCGTTGACCAATTCTAAAAGGACGTTTAAGTATCAACATTAGCCACGCAGCAACTCCAGTTACAGGTGCTTGTAACGACCAACCGACAATCATTCCCAGAAAACCTGCGGAAATACCAAGTGCCTGGATTGAACCGCTAAGGCTGATAACACCGAAAATCACAATAATCACAACCCAGACAAACGTCCATGTCAGCATGAAATTATCGGCGTTTTCCGTCTTCAATGCCCGCTTATAGACATACGCTTTTATAGGGCGCGTCAAAATTGCCTTAACCAACAGCAGCGTAGCAATGGTTATAACGCTTAACCATAGTCCACGTTGTGGGGATTGACTCAGTTCAAGAAAAAAATCTCTAACCGTGGTCCAAGTTTGGGATAACACTTCCATCTGTATCCACCTTCCTTACAAGCGTTCCGGGAATATTTAGTACAAATAATGCCAGTTGCTAGACAATCTGTAGGTCTATATTCATATCTCGACGCTGCCCTGTCGATTTTGGAAAATCGACCTACAATAGGGCAACCACAAGTTTCTTAATCCCGATGGATCGGGATTGTGCGTAGTTTACCCCGATTCATCGGGGCTCAACCTGCCCATCGAAGATCCTCGGAGCAGAGATAAATTAATTTCTCAAATGCCAACAGGTCCTAGTAAAAATAGATAAAGCCATCATCTTTCTTGTTCAAGGGATTATACCACAAATCTATGCCTACCTGAATGGATATTTCCGCTTTCTCGGTTTGAACTTGACCGCTATCAGTCACTGTGATACCATCTACTCACATGAGGTTTCATTATACCTATCGTCACAATTTCCTACGCAAGGAGCAGACCATTGAGACACAATCCAAACGTCGCCACTGTCAAAGTTGATGCAGGCTCCATAGATCGAAATAACGACCTTATCCGATTCCCTTTCAATCCCAAAGACCACTTCCCCGATTGGCAGGAGGGAGTTTCGACACTCGCTATCGCTCAAACCGATGCGGATGGATCTCCGCTAGATACGGAAACCCCGGCTCAGTTTGAGCCCACAATCCGTGAATTAAGTTGGCAGACCGGTGCGCTAGGTGCGGGAGAATCGGCATGGTATGCTATCCGCGTCGTTGATCTTCCTCCCAACAACCGGTACGCTATCGAGCAGAAGCCTGCCCATCTCCTTATTACCGTCGATAATCAGGTGTTCACGCGATACAATTTCTTGGGTATCTGGAAGCCGTATTTCTGGCCTCTCAACGGGAATTATGGCACGGTTGTGCGTGGAGCGGGCGGCGGCGATCACCCACATCATACTGGTCTCTATCTCGCTTACGGCGGGCATGGCGAGGGCGGATCGGCGAATATCTGGTCAGATTGGGATGAACCGCCCTACGGTCCCTGCGGGAAAATGCTGCACCAACGATTTATCAGACTCACCTCTGGACCGGTGTACGCGGAATTTGTGGAAGACCTGATCTACGTCAAAGGGAATGGCGACCAGATCCTCACCGAAACCCGGACAGCACGTGCTTGGTACGCCGATAATGGAAGGCGTTTTCTGGATATCACCCACGAGACCACGCCGCCGCTAGACATCGGGGACCGGCAATTTCTCTTCGTGGCACGACTAAATCCCTCCATGAACCTGCCAGACGAAGGGCATATTGAAAATTCGGAGGGACTGATCGGTCGGCAGGAGGTGCATCATCAGCGAGCGCGTTGGTGCGATCTCGGCGGTACTGTGGGGGATGGAGTGAATGGACTCGCGTTGTTTGATCACCCGGAAAACATCGAACACCCCGGCTTCTTCGGGGAGATCGCCGTTCAACAGCAGATGAGCATCCTCCACCATCCGCCGCACGATAACGTCCGTCTCCAATTCCGTGCCTACGTTCACGAAGGCATAACACCGGAAGCGAAGGTCGAATCCCACTATCAGTGTTACGCAAATCCGCCGACAACTGAAATTTGCACATAATAAAGAGACCACCCGGAAGTAAGGAGAAAACAATGAAATACCGCTTCGCTGAAATGATCTGGTACGAAACCAAAGAGGCTGCCGAACAAGATCGTGTCGCTGTCCTCCCCGTTGCGACGTATGAAGACCACGGGCCCCACCTCCCTGTCGATACGGATGTCGTTCTTTGCACAGGCATCTGTGAACGCGCCGTAGCGCGTATCCCATCAGAGGCAGTGCTCGCGCCGCCGGTCCCGCACGGTTATAGCCCCCATCACATGGATTTCCACGGAACGCTCACCATCGGTTGGGACACTTTTATCAAGTATGTCAGGGATGTCTGTTGCAGCCTTGCCCATCACGGATTCAAGCGAATCCTCATTGTCAACGGACACGGGAGCAACGCCTCTCCCCTCGACCTCGCAGCGCGGTTGACGAATATCGAATATGAAGGGCAGATCCTCTGCGGTTCAGTGAACCATTGGGACGTACGCAAAATTAAGGATGTCGGTGCCGAGGTCAGAGATTCTGAGTATGGTGGGACATCACACGGAGGAGAATATGAAACTGCCCTCTATCTCGCCTTAAAACCGGATCTGGTTGACATGAGTAAGGCGGTTGATGAGAGGTCGCCGTTGCCGCCGAGTTTCAAAACGGATCTGCTCGCGGGAACACACCCCCAAGGGTCGGCTGCGCGTTTGATACCGTATTGGAGTTCGCAGACCGCAAGCGGCGTGTTAGGCGATGCAACCAAAGCCACCGTGGAAAAAGGGGAAAAGTTCTTAGAGGCAGCAACGGAAGGGCTTATTGAGTTGATACGTGAATTGAGGGGGACGGAAATTCCGCCCCGCCGTGACCAACACGAACACCACATATCAAGAAAGACCGCATGGACTTAAAAATATGTAAATAGGTGCAGGTAGCCTCGGAGCAGCTAACGCGAATATAGGATTTACACTGACCGTTTTAGCAGCACCGATGGCACCTGCCGTTCCCCTAGCGTAAACGCCTCACCCGCTCTAGCCGCCTCAAATCCCAACGGCTCAAACAATGGCCGCTTGTCCTCATCTTCCACCGAGAGGGTTCCGCACCACTCCGTCGCCCCACGGTCAGCACCCCAGTCCATTGCCGCCTGTATCAAATCCCCCCAAGCCTCCAAACACTGTTGATGTGTAAAACCATCCACATGGCACACGCCCGATCCGTCAAGCCGTGCTGTCGCTAGTCCAATTAGATGACCGGTGCCTGTTTGTGCCCCAAACCAAGTACCGTTCTGCCCTTGGATGAGCGAATCGTATTTCGGATACAACCCCATACACGATGACTGTACCGCATAGCGTGTCGAAAATATGCCTGCATTGGCATCCAACACCTGCCAGTCGTGCGGACAGACGATAAGCGGAATCATAGGGACCCGTTGTGCCGACGTTCCCGGTACGATAGTGATTTGCCCCTCCGCTTCTCTGAAGTAGTCCACCAGAAACGCTTCCGGCGAATTGCCAGATACAATCAGTGCCATCACGTTGGCACCGGCGAGTTTCCGCCAGCCGAGCCGATAATATATCCGTGCTGCCGCTGGATTACCTGTGCCGAGAAAGAACGCTTCGCCACCCTGCCTCCGAAAATCGTCACGGGCAGCTTCACAGAGCCGGGCAGCAATCCCTTGACGCCGAAACGCAGGAGGTGTCGCCACCTCTCCCAATCCACCCAACCGCGGCACTGCCTTGCCAACGGTGAGATGGGAGGTGCCCGCCACGTCCTCGCCTTGTCGCGTCAGGTAAAGGATATCTTCGTTGTCCTCAATTTCATTGCCGGCAAAGATGGGCTTGAAGTCTTCATAGGAATTCTCGAAAATTTCTTCCCAAAACAGTGTCAACTCCGGAATAAGCCCCTCCGGTAGGGGTACGTTGATTCTCGTAAAATCCATAGTTTCCCTCCATCCCGATGAGATCGGGATAATCAAAGGCGGCTCATGTTAGGAAATCGTACAAAGAAACCGAGTTTTGAAGAAAAAACTCGGTTTCTCTTCGCATTTTGCAATGAACCTCAAAGGTTTATATGTTCTTCTTCCGGTAACGGTACAGGCTTCGCATCCTCCGTCCGAATGCTCCAGTCCGCCAAACGTAGCTGTAGATCTGCCAATACCTCCCGGTGGGCAGGATTGTCCACCACATTCTCTAACTCCCACGGGTCGTTCTCCAGATCATACAGTTCGTCGCGATCCCCCATCGGATCATGCACGTACTTCCACGATCGGGTCCGTGCCATCTTACGTCTGCCTTCCGCTTCCCGCCACTGTAGGGACTGTATCAGCGCACGCCTGCCGTAGGGCTGCGGTAGTTTCTCCAGATCTGCCATTCGGAAGGGCGGTCCCCCACTGCCATACTCAGAAAACGTTACATCTCGTGGTTCGGCGGTGGTTACCGTTGGCAACCCCTCACCGTGCATTGAGCGGGGTATCTCTAACCCCTGAAGTTCCAACAGCGTCGGCACGATGTCAATTAGGTTCACCATGCTGCTGTCCCGTACATTGGAGGGAATCTCACCGGGCGAAGAGACAATCAGCGGCACACGCGTCAGGCAGTCGTAGAAGACACCGCCTTTACACTGCATCTGATGCTCACCGATGAAGTCCCCGTGGTCCGAGCAGAACACCACAATCGTGTTTTCACGCAGGCCGAGGTGTTCTAGCGCGTCCAAAATCTGTCCCAAACCGTCGTCAATGAAGCGCACCATGCCGTAATAGACCCCCATTACGCCGTACACATCTTCAAGGGCATCCTCGCCCACACCCAGCATCTGATACAGCACACGATTTCGTTCAGGTGCACACTCGTCAAACTCGTCCTCTCGCCAAGGAGGCAGATCAATCTTCTCCGGCGGGAACATCGCAGCGTACTGCTCAGGCACAACCCAAGGCTCATGCGGATCTGGGAACGAAACCCATAACGCAAAAGGATCATCTCGGTGGGCTTCTAGGAAACGGACTGTCTGACCTGCAACCAGCCCGGTGGAATAGTCCTCCAACGGAAAATTGGAGGTGGCATAACCAAAGCGTGGGGTCTGGGGCACCATCCCCCGCCGCAGTTCATGGGCAGCCTGAATTCCCTCAATTGGACGAAACCACTCCATGCCGCGCGTCTCTGCATGTCCTGACATCCAACCGTGCCCAATCTCGCACCACGTATCGAAAAGTGCCAAATCCTCCGCTCGCTCAAAACAGTGATTCTTGCCAATCAAGCCTATGTGGTATCCCGCATCCTTCCAGAGCTGGAAGGCATGGGTCGCATCCTCTGGCATCAGGGTCTGATTGCGTCTACCCCCGTGCGAATGCGGGAACTGCGAAGTCCAGAGCGAAATTCGCGCTGGAACGCACAGGGGATGGGGTGTGAATGCCCCCTCAAAGAGCACCCCTTCGTTCGCCAAGCGTTCCATGGCTGGTGTCTCACAAAAGGTATTACCGTAAAGGTGGCTGGCGGTGGCTTTTTGCTGGTCTGTCATAATCACCAAGACATTTGGTCTATCGGACATTTCGCGCAAACTCCTATCGTGGGTTGTCATACCAAATCCAAAAGGGGTATTCTTCTTTAATGCGGATTTTCTGCTTCGTGTTTTTATGGTAGTGGATATCCTATTTTTTGTCGAGTATAAAATTCGCTTTTGACCTCAAAACAGTTTTTGCTGTCGGTATATTATTGACAATACCTAATACCTTTGCTACAATTAGGTTTCGCGGGTAAAATCGAGCCGCAAGCAAGAAGGGACGCAACGACGCTAGGACGAAAAAAAACCTTGCGCCATTGCGGCTTTGCGACCTTGCGTTAAAATGAACGAGTTGATAATCATGAGAAAGACACGCACACAATCCCGGATTCTTGCCCTTCAGATGCTGTATCAAACGGAAATAACGAAAGATCCAATTCGTTGCGTCCAAGAACGTTTCTGGCGGGCAAACGACGCACCGGAAACCGTTAAAAGCTTCGCAAACTTGTTAGCGGAGGGCACAATGGAACATCTCGCCACGATTGATCCGGCGATCCGTTCGGCAGCGACCCATTGGAAGATCGATCGCATGCCGGTTGTTGACCGATGCCTGCTGCGAAGTACCACCTATGAACTGCTCTATCTCATTGACATTCCACCCGCTGTGTCAATCAATGAAGCCATTGAACTGGGAAAGAAATACAGCACCGAAGATTCGCCACAGTTTATCAATGCGATTTTGGATAAAATCAAGGACATGGGCACCGAAATGGTTAGCCTAGCAGATTTACGAACAAGTGGGGGTGAATAGTTGGTATTATTTCGCACGGTGTTCTGGGGACTGATTTTAAGTCTCCTGATCCATCCCCTTGCCAATGCACATAAGGAAGTAGAATTGATCCGAGAGTTTGGAGGAAAAGGTGCGGGCGAGGGCGAATTTGCAAAGAAAACAGCTTTCGCATTCGATCGGGACGGCGGGATTTATATCGCTGACACCGAAAATCTTCGCATCCAAAAACTCGCCCCCGATGGACGCTTCCTATTCGAGATTCAAGGAACCGATCCCGATAAGTTTCTTTTCAGTAACCCGATGGACATCGCGGTTGGGGTGGACGGGACAATTTATGTCGTAGATTGGATTATGGTACAAGTGGACGGCGCAGAATCCCCACGCATCTTCAACTACGCCCCTTGCGTCCACCGATTTGATCCGGAAGGGAACTTCGTTGCGAGTTATCCGCTTCAAGATTTAACCAAACGGATTGGGACACTTGAAGCTGCTGCGCCGGCACTTGATGCCGAAGGAAACTACGCACTCATCATCCCACAGGGGGATACACAGAGATCTCTGCTGTTGACGGTCGATGATGAAGGACGTATCTACGTCTTCGATGATGGCTATATCTATAAGCTGGATGCAGATGGCAACTCTATAGGAACCTTTACCACATCCCAACCCAGTGCCGGGCAGCTGAGCAAAGCTGCGGATATGACCGTGGATCGTAAGGGAAACCTTTACATTGTAGATAAGGATGCACATCGTGTCCTGAAATATGACAGGGAGGGACAATTTTTACTCTCGTTCGGTGAGTACGGGGATCGCGCCGGGCAGTTTATATCGCCCTTCCATCTCATCGCACTGGAAGACGGAACCATCCTCGTCGCGGATCAAGCGAAATATAAAAAGGATTATGCCTCCGATTTACCTAGACAGCGATACCATCCATTTCAGTTCGGGCATGTCCCTTATCGCATCTTTCGTACCCGTGTACGGCGGGTTCAACGATTCTACGCCGATGGGGAATACGCCGAGAAGGTCCTGATCCGTTTCCAGCGCGAAAATGAAGGGCAAGCGCACCTGAGTCTTAAAGCCATTGATTATACCGGTAATCTCTATTTCGTTGACAGTGAAACATTGAGGTTTAGCGTGTTCGCCCCTACATCTTCGCTGATATCCTCTGCGTTCCAAACAGAGACAAAGTTACGGTACATTTATGATTTTGAGGATATTGAGATAGACAATCAGGATGATCTTGATGCCGACCTTGCAACAAATGCAGACTTTGAAGAGCGAATCAGATGGAATCAGATCGGGGCTGAAGTCTCTTTGACCTATGACATAAACGAAGACTTGCGATTCGCAATTTCTAACGGTCTGACCTACCTTAGGTTGATCGATACCAGTTTTTTCCGAACACCCGACTTTGAGGACTTCCGGGGTAGCTTCAATCAAGACGATGAAACTACCGAAACGTCATGGGAGAACCAAATTCAGATTGACTTAACACTGATTCAGAATCACAATCCCTATCGGTATCGGGAGGCGGGAGCGTTTGCTTATCTTAATGTTACCCGAGACGATTTCATCAACGAAGCACTCCATCCACAAAACGACCGACGTTTGGACTTTAAGGTACGGATTTCTAGCTGGGGTGCGGGGATGCGCTACGATCTCGGCAGGGCATTTCAACTTCAGTTTATGGTAGCTCACTCCTACGGCTATAATGAGTATACCTATTTCGACGAAACAAATATTCTGTATGCGACAGGCTTCCTACAAATCGTCGGCACCGTCGCGCTCTTGAGCATTGATGGTGTGTTCTGATAAGACTTTGGATTGGAAGGCTGGAAGTGGAGGAACTGTTGGCGCAGGCAGTAGGTGGGGTAACCTTTCACAATTATCCTGAAGCAATGTAACTCTGGTGTTCAGTTTTCTGTCTCCGAGAGCTTACTTTCTTTCAGCATCTCTCCGCAAAACAGAATGATTAGTTCACTCTTTGGGAGTTTTTCTGCTACTTCCAATAACAAATACGGATACAAGACCTACAACTCCGGCTGTCCCAATGAATCCGCCAGAAATCGGAGCTCCATTTAGGGCTTGCGTATACCCCGGTAACTATAGCGATAGCACCAATAAAAAAACCGAGCATTTGACCGATATGTACTTCACGATTGGGAAAAGATAATTCTTTTTTTCCATCCATTGTCTATGCTCACTTTGGTTTTCCGCCATTTTAAGAATTCTATCTGCTGATCCCGGCAGGGTTTCTTCATATTGTTTCATCATAGAAGGCGGGGGAATAGGACCAGCAAATTCTTGATAAACCGCTATCAAGAATTTTTCTAATTCTTCCTTACTCTCAGGAATTACCACAGATTTTTGAGGTTCATCATCGGGTTGGGGTTGAGGTGCTGTCGATCGGTTAGCCATCTAGTCTACCCTATCTTTGATGGTATCCTTGTAACGTGACACAAATGACTTCATGGCCTGTGACATATCGTTTCCTATAGCAATCCAGTCAGATTTCAGAGCATCATAGTCAGAAGAGGCTTCACGTTCATCAGAAGAATTGCGATATCGGTTGGAACTTCGAGTTCCGAATAGGTCAACTACGCTACCTATTCCTGCTATTATATTGTCTTTGTTGAACATTTTTTCCTCAATTTGTGGTAAGATGTGTTTAGATAGGTCATTTTGGACCATAATGGGCTATTTCGGGTCATAATAGTATATCAAAATGTTTCGTATTGTCAACCTATTTTACCGTACTCTGAGGTAAAAACTTATAATTCGTCACCCCGACCTGCTATCTCACCTTTTAAGAACAACCTTCTTTTGGAGGAACAATCCAATCATGACAGAAAACCAGCCATGGACACCCTTTGAGGGCAATTTAACAGACATACTCCAAAAATATCCGCAGCCGCTCATGGCACTTGCAGCCGGTGAGATGCCAGCTGTCCTCCTACGACAAGCCTATGATCCCAGTCACTGTGCGGGGCTTATACAGCGATTCTATGAGCGTGGATTGATGTACGATCCACACAAAGTCGGAGAGGGTAAACCGCACCGTGTGGACATCGGCACCAGCTTGGGACGCTATAATTCTGACCGTGACGAGTTTTTTGCCCACTCCGCCGGGACGCATGAACTTTTCAACACCTTGTTCGATGGGTACGACGACCCGGTGAAGACCATGTACGATGCCCTGTCACAACTTGCACCGGGCAAGAACGTGATGACTGCGCGGGAGTCGGATGGTAGTCTCTACGGTCCCGCTATCTTCCGTATCTACCACGACGGGTTGGGACACGGTCCCCACTACGATTCCGTAGCAAAACGATCAAAGTTATTCACTTACGCCGTTTCTCGATTTCAACATCAATTCGCTGGCGTGCTCTGTTTTCAAAACTCTAGCGATGCGGGTGAGAGCGGCGAACCTTTTCTCTATAACTGCACATGGTCGGATGCCGTGCAGGAGGCACGCGAGAACGGCACCTTCCGGGAATATGTTGCTGAACACAGTATCCCCCGTACGCAAGTCCAACTAGAGCCGGGCGACCTCTACTTTTTCTATTCCGAAAATATCCACGAAGTGCCTTTCGTCGTAGGCGATAGACCACGAGCTGTGTTAGCAATTTTCTTTGCCATGTCTCCGGACGACGAAGAGATTTTTGTATGGTCGTAACTGACTTTCAATCAAACATTTACTGGACGTTCCCAAAACGATCCCATTTGATAAGGAGGAACCCATGCAAGCAGCCGCTACCACTGAACAACAAACCATTATCCCTGAAATCCACCCCGACGAAGTCATTGACTTCATGAACATTGACAAGACAGACTTCAGCTCATTCAACACGGCACAGCGAATTCGTCATTTTGAAGTAGAAGGCTACGTTGTGCTGCCCGATATGTTAGATGCGGAACTCATCTCGAAACTCAAAGCAGAACTTGCCGATATGCCGATGTCGCCGAAACCCTATAGCGAGTACCAAACCGTCGGATCTGTACAGCCGCAATGGTTCAGTAACACGACAGCAGAGCTAATCGGGCATCCACCGATGATTGAGTTTCTTACGGAATTGATGGGACCTGACATCGTATTCACGCGCGGCTTCTTTCAGCGCACGAATCCCGGTTCACCCGGAATCTCAATGCACACCGATGGTCAACCCCACGGCTCCTCAATCTTTGACTATGAAGGCAGCTCCCCGCGGTTGCTGCGAGTTCTCTACTACCTTGACGATCTCCTCCCAAAACGCGCACCGTTCCGAGTTATCCCACGAAGCCATATCTCGTTCCACGCACAGGCAAGTCCTTACGTGCGCTACAAGTCCCATCCGGAAGAGCTCACCCTCTGTATGAAAGCCGGATCAGCGGTCATCATTCCAAGCACTATGTTTCATGCCACGCATCCGAATACGGACAGTTTGCCTAGAGAGTTGATCCAGTTCGGTTATCGACCCGCTTGGGCCGGACCGATCCAACCGATGAAGGAGTGGGATCCTGAATTGGTCGCCAACGCACCGGAACAAGCCAAGCCGTTCTTGCAGAGCCTCAACACCACCGGAGACAGTTGGAAGCTTGAACATAAGCCGAAAGGGATGACGACCGACGCCCCCGGAATCAATCCGAGTCGTTGGAACGACTGAGCAAAAAACGAATGAAAATCACGCACCTGGAACGCACCGTCGTCTGTGTGCCGTTCCTGCCCGGCATCCTGCCACCGCCTGAATACGCGGAGTTCACCGAATCTTATCCCGCACCTCTTGGAGAAAGAAGACAGGATGTGCTCCGTATTCACACAGATGAAGGGATTACTGGGCTCGGTATGAGCGGGCCCTATTTCGGGGACCGTGATGAACAGATCCCAGATTTAGTCGGGGCGAACCCGCTTGACTTCGAGCCCCGTAACTTGGGGGGCGGCGGATATGATATTGCCCTGCTTGATCTGATCGGCAAAGCAACCGGCTTGCCCTTGTATCGTATCTTCGGTGGCAAATTCCAAGACCGTGTGCTTGTTGATTACTGGATCGGACGGATGGGACCGGAGGCATCCGCTGCTGCTGCCAAACGAGCATCTGAATTGGGCTTCCACGGCATTAAGATAAAATGCACTATAGATGACGGAAATGTGGCAGACCGAGTGCACGCCATGCACGAAGCTGCGCCCTCACTGCGTATCGTCCTAGATCCCGGTCATCGATTTCACACCGTCGGACAGGCGTTGGCACTAGCACGTGAAATCGAAGCGTATGATATCATCTTTGAAGACCCAATTCCCAAGGATAACATAGATGATTACCGGCGGCTCAAGGAAGAAACATCGATCCTCATTGCACCCCATCTTCAGAATCCACGTCAAGTGATTGAAATGGTATATCTGGAGGCTGTGGACGGGATCAATGTCGCACCTTCGGACTGGGGCTTTCTGGACATGGCACGGATTGCGGCTGCTGCTGACCTCCCCGTATGGCAAGCTTCCAACGTTGATCTCGGCATCTTCGATGTCTTCCGTCTCCACGCTTCCGCTGCCACTCCAAATTGCACCTTGGGCAGTGACCTATGCGGTAATTTCGTCCACGAACACAGTCTGCTTGCCGAACCGCTGGTCCAAGATGGTTATGCGATAGTCCCCGACAAGCCGGGGTTGGGCGTTGAACTCGACGAAGATGCAGTACAACAATACACACTCCGTCCATAAATGTCGGGAAGACATGGGCCACTGTTTAGGAAATCGCAGGACGACTTCCGGCAGAAGATAATTACTAATTCCAACTCTTGTAACTCAAACAAAGGAGAGCTCACCGGATGACCCCGCCTACACCCATTCGCGCTGCGGTAATTGGTCTAGGCCGCGCCGGCTGGAATATCCATGTCCGCACAATGCAGGGACGTGAAGATTTTGATGTAGTCGCCGTTGCCGATCCTGCCCCTGACCGTCAAAAACAAGCAGAGGAAGAAACAGACGCGCAACCGTTCGATGATTTAGATTCCCTACTAAGGGGCTGCGATGCTGAGCTCATCGTCGTCGCGACTGCATCGGTGGATCATGCGAACCACTCGATTGCCGCACTTGAAACGGGACGACACGTCCTGACCGAAAAGCCGATGGCGACGGCTTTGGAAGACGCAAACCGTATGCTCATTGCCGCTGAGAACGCGGGCAAAATCCTAACCGTCCATCAGAGTCGTCGTTGGGGTGAAGATTTTCTCTTTATCCAGCAGATGCTGAAGGATGAACGCTTAGGACATGTCTTCTTCATCCGTTCAGGTGGTTACGGTTATCGTCGGCGCAATGACTGGCAGACATTGCGGAAGTATGGCGGTGGATTGCTTAACAATAACGGCGTACACGTCGTCGATCAGTGTGTCATCCTCATGGAATCGCCCATCGTGGATGTCTTCGGAGACCTTCAACAGATCCTCCAACCGGGCGATACAGAAGACCACCTTAAAGTGGTGATGCGGGGTGAAAACGGTCGGGTCATTGATCTGGAACTCACAAACGCTTGTGCAGTATCCCTGCCTGCGTGGACGCTCATGGGGACACGCGGTACGCTAACCGTTACAGAGGGAACAGCTGTGCTGCACTATGTGAAAGATGCCCTAGCACCGCTTGAAGCGATTGATAGGCCCCTTGCAGCTGAACGAAAATATGGTGTTAAAGGCGGCGATGAAATTGAGTTTAAAAAAGTAGAACTTGAAGCCAAGGCACCACCCGGTCCATCGTTCTACGATCAGCTTTATGATGCCATTCGCAACGGTGGTCCGCCGCCTGTTGATCCAGCGACGGCGCGTGAGACAATCCGCGTAATGTCCGAAGCGCGAAAGGGAACACGATTTTCAGACTGACCCTGTCGTCGAAAGGTCCTGTAGGAGGGATTTCCAAATCCCTATACACCTCTGTTGCAGGGCAAGATGCCCCGCCTACGGGGGGAGGGGTATTTTGTTCTCCTGTAGGAGGGATTTCCAAATTCCGACACCCGAAAGGAAATTACCATGTCACAACCACGCATCATGTTCTATCACGATGGACGCCATCCGCTCATCTATATGTACGAGCCACCGATGCAGAAAGAGGAGTGTGAGGCAGCGGTTGACGAGTTGGTCGGTACGCCCGTGGACGCGCTGATGTTCTGTCTAGGGGATGGACGCACCGTTCTGCACGATACAAAGGTTGGCGAACTCTGGGGACATAATGTCGAAAAATGGCCCCATCTCGTCTTTCGCCGAGCGCATCAAAACGCCAAACACCTGATTGAGTCGGGAAATGATCCATTACGGATCGTCTGTGACCGCGCCCATGCGAAGGGGCTGCTGATTTATCCCACGCTTCTGGTGCAACAAGGACGAGCTCCCCGCGAACAAGATGTGCGCTGTTCTAATTTCCGTTTTGATAACCCACACTTGGAGATTGGTGCGCGTGGCGATCTGGAGGCCGACTTCCCCGGACTCACCTGCCTTGACTTCAAACACGAGGAGGTGCGCGAAGAACGGTTTGCGCTCATCGCGGAAACCCTGAACAACTATCCGATTGACGGCTTTGAGTTGCAGCTCAACTACACACCGTACTACTTTCACCCGGACGAGGTCGAAGCCGGGCGCGAGATTATGACCGCATGGGTCCGACGGATCTATGAAGCCGTCAAGAGCAGCGGTGCAAAACGCGAATTAGCAATTCGTATCCCCGCAAGTCTTGAAGGTTGTCTAGAAGTAGGCATGGATGTGCGAGATTGGATGCAGCAGGGTATCGTAGATGTTATTATCGGACAGACGTTTTCGGGGCCGGAGTTGGTAGACTCAACAGTTGACTTTCGCCCATTGACCGAAGCAGCCGAAGGCACCAATTGTCGGGTTCATGCCGCCATTCAGAGCCATGTAGATTCTGACCGCTTGGGGGAAGCCTCTATTGAGATGGTTCGTGCCACCGCCTGTAACTACTGGGCACAGGGGGTCCATGGACTCTACCTAGCACACTGGTTCGGCAATTGGCCCTATCAAGCGGATTTCTACGAAAAGCTGCGAGAGCTGCCCTATCCGGAGGTGATGGCACCCAAGGATAAGTATTACTACGTTCCCACGGAAACGGGACGCTATCCCAAACCCCCGACCGAACCCGGTATCGCCATGTCACTGCCGGCTGCATTGGCGGCAGACCGACCCACCGAAGTGAAATTTAAGATCAGCGATGACCTACCACGCTGGCATCAAGTTGGGCGCATCCACGAAGTCCTCCTCCGTGTGCGGATCATGAACACGACAGAGCTCGATAGCATTCGCTTCCGGTTGAATAGCGTAGATCTGCCAGATAAACTGCTACGCAAGCTGAATGAGATGTACCGGATGAGTGCCCCGCGCTACCGCACCGGATCGGGCTATTGGTTTATCTATCGATTGGACGAAGCACATTGGCCCCAACGCGGCGACAACACGCTCGAAGTCACGTTGCTGAAACGCGATCCGGACATCGTTCCCGAAAGCTATATCCGCGATGTGGAGCTAGAGGTCAAGTATTTGATGGGTAAGCATTTTCATCGGGGTCAGGATGCGGATTTGGGACCCTACGAATACTCTGGAATTTAACTTTCGCCCCCCGGTAGGTGCGGTTGAAAACCGCACCGGTTTGGAGTGTCTCATTAATTCTAAGGTCCACTATAGTTTGCAATAAGGAGAAATTACATGCCTCAATCCAATCCCTTATCCTTGGGAACAGCAAAACAACTCCTCTTTGATGACGCTCTTGTCGAAGCTAAAGAAGGCTTCACCACTACCATGAATCCCGCCACGCGGACCAATACACCTGTGCTGGCACCTGAAAAACCGTGGGAGTCGCGCGGCTGCAATAATCCCACGGTGATGCTGGATGAAGGTGTCTACAAAATGTGGTATTCCGCCAACGGGGAGGATGGAGTACCACGAGACTGCTACGCCACCTCTACAGATGGGATTCACTGGGAACGTCCCAACCTTGGACTAATCGACTACCAAGGCTCGCGGGAAAATAATATCATCTCTCTCGATCTCAATCACGGGAGCATCTTCAAAGACCCATCCGCCGAACCTGAACGACGTTTCAAGTGTATTCTTGGTGCTGGTAAATATGACTACATAGCAGTAAATTGCGGTGGGGCACGGTTCCGGTACGACGAAGACCCACCGGAAACATGGCATTACGGCAGCGTGGGTGGTTTGTATTCACCCGACGGAATCCATTGGACACCCTGCGAAAAACTGATTATGCCGTGGTACACAGATACCAGAAATGTGGCTTTTTGGGACGATCGTATTCAGAGGTACGTGGCGTATGTCCGCTGGAACGAATACCTCCGGGTGGAGGATGGAGCACTTCGCGGTTCTTTTGACTATCGTGCCATCGCCCGATCAGAAAGCATAGATTTTGAGAACTTTCCCGTGCCAGAAAAAATCCATGAGCCGGATTTCGACAATCCCGAAGATGCAGATATGTGGGGCGGTGGTCTCTACGACACAGCGGCACTGAAGTATCCCTTCGCAAACGATGCCTATTTTATCTTCACCGCCGCTTATTATCACACCACCGACGCACTGGACATTCAACTTGCAACCAGCCGTGATGGGATACATTTCACACGGTGGCGAGAACCCTTCGTGCGGCTCGGTCCCGATGGAGCTTTCGATTCGCTGATGATCTATATGGGGGTCGGTGTATTGCCTATTGGCGATGAACTTCGGTTGTACTACGCCGGCTATGATCAACCCCACGATAAAGTCCCCAGCAAAGAATACTGTCCAGCCATCGGATCCGCTCTTTTGCCTCTTGATGGTTTTGTCTCTCAAGATGCCGCCGGACAGGAGGGGTGGCTGACCACGCTGCCTTTCACCATTGAAGGGAATTACCTAGAGGTAAACATGGACGGCAGTGCCAGAGGCTGGCTCAAGGTCGAAATCTTGGATGAAGGGCTGCAACCACTAAAAGGTTTCACGGAGGCAGATGCAGATCGACTCGGTGGCAGCAGCACCTCCCAGACCGTCACGTGGGACGGCAAACAAGATCTCTCAGGGCTCAAAGGACAAACGGTGCGCCTGAGGTTCGTGGGACAGTCGGTGAAGCTGTATGCGTTCCAACTCCGATAACAGAAGGAGCTGAGTCCAAATGAAGGGACAACTTTCTTCAGAACACATTGATGCAATAAATCGACGCCGACGGGTAATTGTCAATTTCGACGTTATTTCAGCGGACGGCGCAAGGTTTGCCACAAAAGAGATCGAACGGTTGATCGAGTGGAAGTTTATGTTCGCCGACGAACCAGGGACACACATCGACAGCATCTACTGGAGTTGGGGTGAGGGGCATCAAGCACCTTATCCGAGCGAAGTTCTACCGCTCTACGATTCGCCCGGATTCAAAAAGTGGGCGGACGACGGAGTTAATATCGTCCAAGTGTTTCTTGAGGCAGCGAAGCAGCGCGGCATAGAATCGTTCTTTTCCTACCGGATCAACGGCTCGGACAACGACTTGGGTCCCGTCGCAGAAATTCCGATGAAGGAAGCACATCCCGACTGGCTTATCCATACGTGGAACGCTAACGGTTATTGGAACTTCGCCCTCGAAGGTGTCCACGAATATAAATTGAAGGTTCTCCGAGAGGCGGCGGAAGATTACGACTTCGACGGTATCGAACTGGACTTTGCAAGGGTCTGCCCTGTCCTGCCACCGGGACATCAGTGGGAGTACCGCGATAGACTCACCGATTTCATACGAGCGACACGAGCGATGCTGCAGGAAGTTGCACACAAACGTGGGCGTCCACTTCTGCTTGCGGCGCGCATACCCGAAAACTTGGAGGGATGTCATTTTGATGGCATTGACCCCGAAACGTGGGCGCGGGAGGAACTGTTAGATATCTTCATCATGGGGTGTCGATCGTTCGATGTGGACATCCCGGCGTTCCGTAGAATCACAGAGGGGACAAACATCAAACTCTATCCGTGCATCGACGACCACCACGCCTCAGACGGCTACCAGTGGCCTCCCATTGAGGTGATGCGGGGTGTGGCAGCGAATTGGTATCAGCAGGGTGCAGATGGTATCCAGACCTTCAATTTCGCCCACGCAACCCCAGAGGAAACAGATCGTATCCTTGGCCAGATGTACCTAGAGAAGGGTTGGGGTACACATCGTCAGGCATATCAAGAAATTGGTGATGCGGAGGGGCTCAAATACAAGAACAAAATCTTTGTTGTGCAGCGTCGTGGCGGTGGTCACGGCACAATCGTTATACCCAACCCGGAGGATTGGAGTACACCGCGATTCATGTACTTTAACACCAATATGTTCGGGCAGTTGCCTGCACCGTTAGATAATGATGGGGCGGTGGATACTCTTTTAACAATTGCTGTCGCAGATGATGTAGCTGCGGAGGCTGATCACGTCGATCAAATTACGCTCCGTCTGCTGCTGTCGGATCCAGAGGCGGAAGACTTGCTAGAAGATCAGCGGCTGCAGCCGGTCACTGTGGCGACCATCGGCCACCCCGGCACCCTTCAGAACACCCCAGCGGCAAAAGGCATCGAAGATCAGATCGAGGTACGGGTGAACAATATCTTCTTAGGGACACCGACGGTTGAGGAAGGGTGGCTGGTGTTTACGGTACAGCCCGAGTTTCTAGCGGTTGGCGATAACCTCGTCGGTGTGCGAGTGATTGAACGCCCTGTTGATGCCCAACATCAAATTCTGATTGAGAAACTTGAGGTACACCTCGAATATCGCTAACGTGTTGATTAACTTGGATAAACCCTGAGCCTAAAAATCCTGAGAATAAATGATAATCGAAAACCAACACTACATGATTCGATCGGGAAACTCGAACAATATCTATTGGGAACAAGGGGTTTATCCAAACTGGACAGCCCTCAGCGCGTTTCGTCACTTTCCTGACCAACGGATAGGTACAGGCGTTGAACCACACTATCACGACAATGACGAGATGTGGTTGTTCACCGCGGGTCGCGGTGAGGTGTGGCTAGACGATCAACGCTTCGAGATCACACCTAACACGATAGTCTACACACCGATGGGCGTTGTGCACCGGTTCCAGATGTTTACCGACTACGAGAACAACGCCATCGTGACGCAGCTTGAGCGACAGAAGCGACCGATACATATCTTGGTTGAGGAAGCGGGGTCACCAATCCCAACTGTACCGGGGTTTGTCGTTCCCAGCGAAAGTAACACCGGTCCCATTCCGAACCGTGGATCACGTTGCCCGCTAAGTGAGTGGCGAGCCGTCACATTCGGCCCCGGTGAGGGAATTGACGAAGCACCTTTGACCTACAATGAGCATTGGCTGGTTGTCGGAGGGATAATCAATCTGACCGTTGATGGATTGGAATTTGAGCTGTCGGGCGAAGACTTGGCATTGCTCAAAGCTGGGACTGTGAGGAAGATTCGCTCGGCTGAGGGTGCCCGCGTCGTTTTAGCTCGTGAGTAGCATAATCGAAGTTGCTATCCGTTGACAATCCAGCGAAAAGAGAGAAACCAACGCTTTTGGCTTGGCTCACTTTCTCATTTTCTCACCTGCACACTTTCATTTGCCTCCTCCATTCCTGCCTCATTTAGTATCCTGAGGAAATACGGAACGCCGAAAAAGAGCAAGCTCACCGTCATCGGGGTCAATTCTACTGCGCCCCGACGTTTCGGATCATCGCCCCAGTTTTGACCTTCGATAAGGTCCCGAAGCACTATCCGCCCAATCTCCAGATATTTCCGTTCTCCCGTCAACTGATAGGCATAGGCGAGGTGTCGGCAGATAATACCGCCGTAACGCTGTTGCAGGGCAAATTCAGCGTTGAGGGGATCTGGATAGCCGCAAAACCAGTCCACGGCACGGCGATAAACTTCCGCGACATCATCCCGTCCAGTCATGCGGTGGAGCAGCTCCAACCCCACCATCAGATAGTGTGTCTGATACCCCTTCTGCTCCTCCATCGGTAACACACGGATGGCTGGTTCTGAGTTTGGAGCGGCAAATTCCCCGGCACTGATGCCCTTCCATTTCCAGTACTCCTCGTTGGTAAAAGGCGGGGCGGTTCCCATCTCCACCGCCAACGTTGTCCCTTCCGTCGCCATGCCATAGGGTCCCTGATTTGGCAGTTTATCCGGCGTCGAAACCTGAAATCGTTTGTGCCAGCTGCCGTCCTCGTTCTGCCCCCTTGCAATTACGGTGTAGACCTCCTCGGCTCGTTCCAAGAATCGTGATTCGCCGGTAATTTCGTATAGATAGAGCAACCCCCTAAGCACATTGGCGATACTTCGTAAACTGAAGCTATAGCTTGGATCTTCCGTCCATCTGTAGCGTAAAAAGAACTCCCCTGCCTCCCGAAGCACCTCATAAGTCCGCAGATCGCCTGTCAGATAGTAATAATCTATCCAGTTATCCACAAAGGTATGCGACGCACAAGGCTCATCACCGAAATGATCTGTGCTGTGTCGAAAGCAGCCGCCGACCATGTAAGGACGGAACGGATGGAAATGGCAGGTATCCACATCTGCTGAGTGTCGTGTCATGGACTCACCCAACTGAAAATAGTCCGATCGGCCTGTTCGCAGATACTGAATCCAGACACCGTGTCGCGGGTCCCATTCACTGTTACACCAACCCCACCGTCCATAGAACCGCCAATCGTTCGCCTCTTGCTCCCACGTGACAAGCGCATCGCCCCAATTAAAAAAGCCATACCAACGACCGAGTTGAATGTTCCGGGTCAACCAGTCCAAAAAGCCAGTCATCATCCGCTCAGACTCAGGGAATTGTTTGGGATTAATTGGAGCGAATCCACCGGTCACCTCGCAATGCGCCGCCCATTCAGGATCAACAGCGACGTGCGGCGGTGTCAGCAGCCCCTGCAGCCTATCGGGAACATCCTCACGCTCTGCAGCTTTGTAGAAGCAAACAAAAAATTCGCTCGTTTTTGCCGTGCCGGTGCCGTCGGCGTAGACCCCTTCGCCCTCTCCCCATGACATTTCCTCTGCATATCGCTTGAGGCTGAGCCGTTTTCCATCTACACATTTCCAGAGATAAACATCAACACCTTTTCCAGTTCCTGTCGCCCGCAACGCTTTGGGATGCTCTTCTGGCATGTATCGCAGACCGACTCCTACTCCTACTTGGTCATCCTCAACCGTCATCCACCCCTCCGTCCGTTCACCCTCAGCGACGATTTGATGTGCTCCTACACGTTGCTGCTCAAGTAAGAACTGATTGTCCGATCGTTGGTGCAACAAGATTGCTTCATCAGGATTAAGGCGGTCCTCGGTTCGTCGCAACGACGCTGCCCGAAAACGTACCGGGGTTTTCAGGGAAACCGGCACCCGTAGGGCAATCTCCTCCACCTCGGTTTCTCTCGGATTACACGCCATTACCACAGTATGAAGCACACGAAGGTGGGTTTGTTCCGCATAGGCATAAATCCGCGTCACCAGCCGAAAGGGTCGGTATCCCGCGTAGTGGTGCATAGGGATGTCTGCCTCAAATGCCCCACTGCATTTGATGACCACTCGCAGGGGTCCTACCTCCTCTAGTTCTACGCTGAAATCATCTTTTGCCAACGAAGCTAAGCAGTCGCCGCCCATCCCGTAGATATAGCGTTTTCCCTCCGTGCTGTCAAATGACTCACAGATACGCACCCACGCCTCACCCGCTGAAGGGACACCTTCGCTGACGACTTCGCGCTCCGGTACGAATCCACCCTCCGCGTCCACATTCCCCAATTCAGCGGATTCAATCAGCGAAAACTGCTGACGATTGACGACAAATCGCAGCGGTCCCGTACAAACAGTAATTCGGTCATCGCTCTCATCGATCCGGATTGTCCTATTTGACGGAATTGATGTAGGCTTCTGCCCGTAGCAGAAGAAATAATTAACTTCTCCTTCGTCCCGATCCAATCGGGATGAGAAATCGGTCAGCACCCACTTCAGACTCCCGTCCTCCCATCGGCTCAACGTCCGAAACTGTGTCGATACAGGTTGGCCCTCACCATCTTCGACCCAAACTGAATCCAGATTGTGCAATGCACCTTTTGGCAGTGGAACACCTTGCGTGATGGGCACGCTTTGGCTGGGAATCCCTTTTGTCCCTGAAACACTGAGACGAACTTTGTCTGCTATCGTTTGATTCATGTTTTACCTGCTTTTATAGTGAATTCTACAAATAAGTAGACATTACAAGTAGATAATTTTTTGTAGCACAACCTGTATGCAGATTATTTTATTAATTCGGTAATTTCCGCACCTTTTTAATTCGTGAAGATTGGCGCGATTCGCGGAGGGATTTCCCGTTCTCTGGTTTTCCTGTTACTCCAGAGGCAACGCGTAACACGCTGCCTCTCTATCGTTCCTCACAAGTAGATATTGCCCAGCGAGTGCGGGATTATTCCACGTTTTGCTTTCTAACGCAGGGAAACGCGCCAGCTCTTTGCTCTCATTCGGATTGACTTCAACCAAGAGGACATCACCGGACTCTGCACTCACAAGCAGCAAACTATTTTGATCTCTAGTTCCATCGGGGTCATCAACCAATATCACCTGCCCATGCCCGTAACGACCACGCTTCCATTTGCGTTGTCCATCCACGAGGTCAAGACACACAAGCACACCATCGTCCAACCCATAGATGTACCCGTCTCGATGAACGACGTTTGTGAACTTCGCTTTGAGTCGGGGCGTTTCCCATACGAGGGTGGCTTTCAGTTGATTATTTACATCACGCTCGATCTGGAACAGCTTGCAGCCGATACCGTAGCCACTTGAAACGAAAAGGTGGTCTTCCGGCAGCGGCACCGGTTGAGCGATACATTCGGTGGTATTCGGCCAAGGCTGCTGCCAGAGGACTTGCCCGTTGCTTGGGTCATGGGCAGCCACACTTCCATAATTAAAAATAAGGATCTGAAGTACACCTGCGAGCGTCGTAATCAACGGCGAGCTGTATCCCGCCGGATCGCTGCCATCTCGCCAGACGCGCTCCCCTGTATCCTTGTGATAGGCGACCAATGACTTACCGTTTTTGCCCCCTGCACTCACCACTACAAGGTCATCTAAGACGAGCGGTGAACCACTCATCCCCCACGACGCAAGCTCAGCGTCGTTATCATAGAGGATATCCTCCGACCATATACGTTCTCCGGTCCCCAAATCCAAGCAATTGAGGATGCCGGTCGCACCTAGCGTGTATACTCTATCTTCCACAATTGTCGGCGTTGCGCGGGGACCCACACCGGCAGGCGTTGCTTCATATCTGTCGTGATCACTATGACTCCACCGCTCTCGACCAGATTTCAGATCGTAACAGACGACCATCTCGTATTCGCCGCGCTGCTCTTGGGTGATCGCTGAATTTCCAGCCACAGCAAAAGCCGACCAACCGGCACCGATGGGTTGTCGCCATAAAAGCTGCGGTGGACGTTCCGACCAATCCCGTGCCAATTTTATCCCCTGAACCGTCCCGTTGCGATGTGGTCCAAGGAACTGCGGATAACCCTTCCCCCCCGCCTGCGGGGGGAAAAGGGGGGCGGTTGGAGAACTTCCCATCAAAGATTCAGCAGCCTTTTCGCCCCAACGCCATTCGAGTAGTGGCACTAAGTCTCCACTAAATCCCTTTACGCGAAACAGGACGGTCGAAAGGAAAAGAATTAGAACAATCGCGCCAAACGTAAGCAGCCGGACTTTCCACCGTACCCGTGAGAAAAAGAGTAACCACAACAGCATTAGCAGGAATGAAAGCATCAGGGCCAATACTGTATGAAGAACCCGCGATTGTCGGTGTGGTGCGTCTACGATCCAGAGCAGTATAATTGCTAAAATGGTTAAGGCAACAATAATAACGGCAGGCAACCAGCGAATGCGAGATTTGCTTTCGGGTGTAGGCATTTACAATAATCTCATTGTTGAGCGCGGAGAGAGGCGCGGAGTTGTGTTGTTCCTTCGACGTCAATCGCCCTATCATTTTCTGCGATCAGGACACCATACGCTTCCTCCGCAGTTTTCCGGTCGTAGTAGCCACGTTTGACATCCTGTAAGACTAATTCCGGTGGCCGATCTGTGGGATTACCATATCCCCCGCCTCCCGGCGTCTCCAATCGCAGAATATCACCTGCCTGCATGGGAATCCCCTCATCCTTGCTGATGTGGAGTGGAGTGTATTCCTCACCTTGGAGGATGAAAGTATGTTTTGCCGATTTTGCGGATTTCCCACCGAGAATTCCGAAAGGCGCGAAACGGCCCCGCTCTCCAAGCATTGACGCGCTCGCCTCGCCCCGCCGAATCTGAAACTCAAAGATCACGCCGAGACCGCCTCGACGCATACCCGCTCCTCCTGATCCTTCCCGTATGGTATACCGGGTAAAGAGAACAGGGTAGCGAGATTCAAAGATTTCCAAGGCTTGGGTTCGGGCAAGGGCAATGGTCGGATTGCCGTTAATAAGTCCATCGGTGAGGTAATTTCCGCCATATCCACCGCCGATGAAGGAATAAAAGACATAATATCCCCTCTCTGGATCTTCGCCTCCCACAGAGAGATTGGTCACCGTTCCCATCGGTGCGGCGTAGCTTTTATCGGGAATCGCTTGACTGAGTGCACCCAACACCACATCAATGATACGCTGACAGACTTCAGAGGCACACCCAGACACGGGCCGTGGCAGTTGGGCGTTGATAAAAGTTGTAGCGGGCAAATCAAAGGAGAAGGGTGCGAAACACCCCGCATTAATAGGGACATCGGGAAAGATATGCTTAAAGCCGATATAGACTCCAGCGATGGTCGTGCTGAGGACACTGTTGAGGGGTCCCTTGCAGGGCGGGCTGCTCTTGGAGAAGTCAATATGGACATCGCTCCCCTTTACCTCCATCTCCATGTGGATGGTGAGTGGTTTCCATTCTACACCGTCGCTGTCGATATGGTCTTCAAATGTGTATACCCCGTCCGGAATGCTCTCAATATGACTTCGCATCAACTGCTCTGAACGGGCTCTCAACTCTGCGATAGCACCAAAGACCGTCTCCTCCCCGTAGCGGTCAAGTAGCCGAGTCAACCGTTCAGCACCCAAGTTGAGGGCGGTCACCTGTGCGATAATATCGCCTTGCCGTTCATCTGGCACCCGCACATTGTGCAGGATGATGTCAAGCACCTCTCTGTTCAGTTTTCCCTTGTCCAAAATCCGTATCGGCGGAAGACGAAGCCCTTCCTGATAAATCTCCGTGGCTTTGCTTGAGAAACCGCCGGGCACCCGCCCACCAATGTCGGGCCAATGTCCGCTATTGGCGAGGAAGGCGGTCAGTTTTCCTTTATAGAAAACAGGCTTGACCATCTTCACATCCATCAAGTGCGTACCACCCAAGTATGGATCGTTTACGATGTAGATGTCGCCCGGTTCAATGTTCTCAATTGATTCAATCACCGTGCGGGTGGTGAATTCCATAACGTAGATGAAACTCGGCAGCCCGCGCGGTCCCTGCATGATGACCTCGCCGTTGGTTTTATCGTAGATACCGCTGGCACGGTCAAAGCCATCGGAGATTACCGGCGAAAATGCCATTCGCTCTAAGGTGGCATCCATCTCATCCGCAATCTGCTCTAAGCTGCCGCGAATCACGGCAAGGGTTATTGGATCTATTTTCATCTTCACTGACCTCTCAAAAGAAAAGAAACGCAAGGACGCCAAGACACAAAAGCATCCGCGAATCCACACGAATCTGCACTAAGATTTTTTGGTAGGACTTACACAACCAACCGTAGGCGGGCATCTCCGGTCACGGGATTCTCTCGGACTTGCCCCGCGCCAACTGTGCTGAAATGCGTAAGTCCTATTAGCTCATATCAAGAGGAAGTACCAAACACTAAGAACGTAAAATGTGATGTCCCGTTCCAAGGATCCCAATAAATCGGAATGTGAAATGTGAAGGCCATTGGTTTATCAATGAACTAGTACACTGTCAGGCAAGTTTTGAAAACAAGTCCGGGGCAATTAGCAGTTTACTCTCAATCACGCACGACACAAATTCAAACATTTTTATACTAACACATTAGCATAATTTATTTGACTGAGTACTAGTGGATTAAATCAATTTCTGTTGCACGATTTCTTAACATGAACGATTTTTTTTATTAAGTTACGCAGTTCAGTTTGTAGTAGCGCAATTTATTGCGTGTCACGACGGGCGATAAATCGCCCTTCAAAAAAGTTTTGGACTTAAGACTTCTGCATGTGACATTCGGGACACAATGCTTGCAAATCCTCCAAATGCTCTTTACCTATCCGCTCATAAGTAAGATGATGCACTTGTTTCGCTTCGTTTGTGCAGCCCTCATTTTCACAGATAGGACCATACTCCTCTGTTTCTATTGATTTTATCACACGACCATATCTGTCTACAGTACGTTTGATAACAGGGTTATTAGGTATTTTCGGAGGCAAGTCTCGATTCGCGTTAAAACGTGCCCGAGCCATCACCGCATCTCTTTTACGTTTCCACTGATCAGATTTCAGATACTCCCGTTTATATGCCCGTTCCTCCATTCGACAATACGTATTCCATTGGATAACAGCACCTGATGGATGCACTACATTCTCACGCGTGGGGGCGAGTCGGGCTTCGAGTTCTGTATGGGGCAGTGTTAGATACAACCACATCGCTTGATTGTATTCTGGTTCTTCCCATAAGTCGCTATGCTGGCAGCTCGTGCCAGCGCGCCCTGCGATTTCGTAAAGGTATCTGTTCACCTTTCTTTCATCAATACGATCATTCATCGTCATCTCTCCTTTTCATCGTTTGAAGTTAGCCCCATCGGTATTCCTGCCATGGATACTCTGATAGATTAAGAAGTCTAATTATTTCGATTGAACAGATTTTCAACCTCGTTAATCAATTGATTTAATTCATCCTCTGATTTTTCCGGTGCCCAGGGCAAGCGTGCCGGGGGTTTTGGTTCATTGCCGGCGGCACGATACCGCCTCCTCCTGTGTGTCCGTTCATTTCTATTCGTGCGTTCTATATTGCCCAACGCTTCAATGAGTACCTCTCTTGGTTGACCTATCATCCGCTCACCATAAAAACGCATGATGTTCAGGACAACAAAATACCGCCTCACTTCCGGGATTTGCCATCGCTCGCTCACAGATCTGTCCCTGTATTCCGGGTGTTCTTGGCGATATTGCTAATAGCCTGCATAAGCAGCACGCACCTCATCACCAAATTCACCTAGTATTTCATCTATTATATTTCGGTTTCGTTGAACCGACAATCGTTGCCTATTTTCTAATGCCATTTTCAATCCTCCTTTTTTTATATGCGTGTTTCGCCGCGAGTAGCGGGCAGATGGAAAAGTTCACAGATGCCGGCGCATTATGCCAAGGCGGAGTTGGCAGAGCGGGGGCGATTGCACGGTTCAAGGAAAAGAGTAGTTGAGCCTTGAGGCAATCTCAGGCTAGGGAAGTGTTTGAAGTCGCTTTTGCAATTCTAATAATGGATAAACTAAACTGGATATGTGCAGTGGCTGATCTATGCGTTTTAGTCTTTCAATACATGTTTTTGCGTCATATATCCCTGATAGTATATCCCAACGAATGTTGAGTAGTGTATGTGCTTTTCTGTGCAAACTTTTAATATCAATTCTCCTTTTATTTATTGCCTCGCCTACGATACTATATAATAACCAATGGTGCTAGTATAATTTGTAGGTCATGAGCCGGTATCCTCACTTCTATCGTTAATCGGGGTAATCAACCAAACTCGATTAACGGGAGGAACCAAAGCTCATGACCACTATAGATTTTATCACACAATTGTTCTGTCGAGTAGATGATAAACTCACACAAGCAAATAAGAACCAGAAGCATACCCAAGCCAATCTCTATCCGTCTGAAGTGGTTACCATCGCCTTGCTATTTGCCCTCAAAGGTGTTGGCAACCGTGCATTCTATCGTTGGATAGAAAACAACTATAAGTCGCTGTTTCCCAATTTACCCGAAAGAACCCGCCTGTTCCGATTGTTCAACAGGCATCACCATCTGACGGATATGTTCATGGCAAATCCCTCATTGATAGGAGTGATTGATACTTATGGTATTGAACTGATTCATCCCCGTCGAGAAGGTCGTTCTGAACAACAAGTCGGCAAAAAAGGCATATCCAACCAACGATGGATTGTCGGGGGCAAACTGTGTGTGTTGGTCAACCACTTGGGACTGATTGTGGACTGGGATTGTGCCACTGCCAATGTTTACGATGGAAGCCATTTTCAACATATCGTTGATAATGTGAGTGACCAGATGGTGGTCTTTGCTGATGAAGGGTTTGCCAAAGGCGATTGGCACCCTTCAAACTTGCGTATATGTCCCCGTGGACAATGGAACGATAGGATGCTGATAGAGACCATCTTATCTATGTTGACGGGGTGTGTCATTTGAAGAAAGTGACACATCGATGTTGGGCTTATTTCAAAACTCGCCTTGCTTTCACTATGGCTCTGTTTAATCTTTTGGTCCAATGGGACGGATTGCCAACTAATAACGATGGATTTGTACCTTTATCTATCGCTCAATTCACTCTCTAAAATAGCACCAAAGGTTAATACTGAAACAATCAAACAGAATCCAAAAACCGATATAATTTTGAGTATCCAAGGAAGCAAATCTTTACTTATCCAAGGTTCTAGATATTCATCACCCGACAAAAATATCCCGAAATATATTAAACCGGCACCAATTAAGAAATTTCTTGTACGCCATCGCGAGCGTTTCCTTTTCGATTCGGGTGATAAAGTAGGCGATGCTTCCTTCAGAGATGAAAAGAATGAGTTGGTCCCCCTAAGTTGGTTTGCAATGTCAGATGAAAACAGACCAAGATGAAAGTCTTCTTCAAGCCTGATTAGGTCTGAATCAATAAGATCGGTTAAAAGGAAATCGGTAATTTGAGGTACATGCCACGAAGGATTTTCTAAATATTTTTGGATAAGTTCTTTGATTTGTTCATCAGGATATAGTTGTTCTCTTAAATATCGACGATGAAATACAATGTCAGATAAAAAAGTCTCAAAGTCGCTTCTAAAATCATAGTAGTCCTTATGCCAGGACCACTCGGTATATTTTTCGATAGCGTGTCGTTTAGTGGATTTCAATGAGTTTTCTGCTTCAAATGATTTTTGACGGTTTTGGGTATAGGTTTCTCTTTCTTCATCGCTTTCGCCCTTTCGTGCGCGATACATTGCGTTTCGAGTTTCCCGCAGTTCTTCCTCGAGTTTTTTAATCTCATCGGAGTTTTCCCGCCAACCTATCGCTGCCCATAAGCGGTTTGCCCCTTCGTTATCCGCTCCATTCTCTTGGCACGTTCGTTTTATAAATTCTAATGTGTATGAATGCCCAAACGTATAATCGGGATCGTCATCTTCTGTTAGCGAATAACGTGAGGATAAGTCTTGTGCATCGCGCTCTCGGTTCTGGATTGTCTGCAGAATAGGGTGATGTCCCCGCGCGACTTTTTCAAGGTCTTTAAGTGTATCATTATAAAAAAGATTAGACTGAAAATCATCAGATTGTTCACCCCAATACTCTTTGTTCCAAATGCCGCGACCGATTGCACCATACATATCAATATTTCTCCCTTTTCATTTTTTGAAGTTTGTTCTATCGGTATTTCCGCCATAGGTCATCTGGTATATGAGCAGGTTCGTCATGAATCTATGGACATCGTTACTCCGACGCATCCGCAGCAGTGCGCGGCTCCCGACTTCTGCGGTCTCCATTGCCCGCCGAAATCGGATTGGTGGGCGAACAGATAAAAGAGTTCATCAGATAAATATTGTGCATTTTCGTAGACCCCGCGATTCATGTGTGATAGAACGGGCATATCGAAACGCAATAATTTCAATCCTCGTAAATTACCCGTCCCCAATAATTTATTGATGTCAATCCAATCGTCAGATGTTCAACATAATGATGTGTAGAATCACTGAACATTAAAGCATTAACAAGCTCATCACCTCTTATCGATGGATTGGCTATCCTTACATAATCACAACGATCTGGGCGACGGTATTCCACATACGCTCCAATTAAGTGCTTCGTGACTTCATAGTTTTCCCTTGATTTCCAAAAATACTTATCGCCCCGCTTAACAATTATGCAAGCATATTCCTCTTTCTTTTCAGTAGGGATTTTTTCCAGTTGAATCTTCCCCTTCATGCTTTCGTCCCATACCCCCGCTGCCCCCAATCTCACGGACGGATGCCCGACAAACACCGTAATTTCATGATTGTCAGCCCCTGTCATACTTACGCTTATAATCAAGAGCAGAACTGCCAGCAACACACGGAATATCATCGCTTCACCTCCATTACAGGTAGTCATTATACATTAACCAACCTACGAACAAATAAACAACTATCGCAGCAATAGGACAAGCCACAAGCAGCAACAACGGAAATCCTCATTCACTATAAATAATCCAAGCATCACTATAATGGACCCCAATATTTGGGCCAGGAGTTAAGTAAGATTTAACGTCTAACTCACTCCCACAAATGGAGGTCTGAATATGTCAACCAAACGGATTCGTCATACAGCAAAATTTAAGTTTACTATTGCCCTTGAAGCGATCAAGTCAGATAAAACTATCAACCAATTGGCAAGCGAACACCAGTTGCACCCGAGCCAAATCAGTCAATGGAAGAAGCAGTTGCTTGAACAGGGTAGCGATATTTTCGCTACCCGCCCCACCAAGCAACAGCGTGAGCAAAATGACAGAGAGTCGAGTCTGTATGAGCAAATTGGTCGGTTGAATATGGAACTGGACTGGTTGAAAAAAAAAGCCACCTCAAACAGTAGAACAGAGACGGAAACTCGTTGAACCTAACCACCCCCAACTGAGCATCCGTCGTCAATGTGAGTTGCTCGGTTTTTCCCGGTCAACGCTTTACTGTCAACCGGCTACAGAGTCAGCAGAGAATCTGCATCTGATGCGGCAGATAGATCAGCAGTATATGCAAACCCCTTTCTATGGGAGTCGTCGAATGACACAACATCTCAAGCAGCTTGGCTACGGTGTCAACCGCAAACGCATCCAGCGACTGATGCGTTTGATGGGGATAGAAGCGATTTATCCCAAACCCAAACACTCGGCTATCAACAGTGAGCATCGGGTTTACCCATACCTATTACGGGACTATGAGGTGACCGCCGCCAATGAGGTCTGGTCGGCTGACATTACCTATATCCCGATGGATAAAGGCTTTATGTATCTGGTGGCGATACTCGACTGGTATAGTCGTTACATCATTGCTTGGGAGGTGTCCAATAGTCTATCAAGTCGGTTCTGTCTCGACGCTTTACATCACGCATTATCTGCCGCAACTCCCATTATCTTCAATACTGACCAAGGGGTCCAGTTTACGGCAAATGCTTTCACCGATACCGTTGAAGCCGCTGGCGTTGCTATGAGCATGGGCAGCGTAGGCAGAGCCATGGACAACATTTACATTGAGCGGTTTTGGCGTAGCGTCAAGTATGAAGATGTTTATCCAAAACTCTACCCAACGCCAAAAGCCTTGTTTGATGGATTAACTCATTATATCCGGTTCTATAATTACAAACGACCTCACCAGAGTCTCAATTATGCAACTCCGGCTAAGGTGTATCTCAGCTAAAGGAATCTCACTCTATCTCAAATATCTTACTTATTTTTACTGTATTTTGGCCTCGACAAGGGGTCCACTTTACACAGCAATAAATGCTATGATCAATGCGTATTGTGCTGCTCCTGCTAAACCAAGCCTCAAAACTAAAAAGATAGGGATTATGTAGAAACAGGCTTTTAGTCCACGCTAATATTTTTCTCTTTGAAAAAACTTCTGAAACTCGGGTTTGATTACATATATAGGCCATTCATCATCAGGTAGTTCCTGCCATTTCTCGGGTGGAGTGTTATAATCGCCTTTCACAATATCTACGAACCTCCCAATAGCTTCGGTGACAGCATCACACACTCCGATATCACCACAAGCGAACATGATCCCTAGGTTGTCCAGCAAGGCAACAATAACAGGATCTGTCTCTAATTCCAATGCGATTCGATCATAATCTTCTTTTGTTCTAGGATTACGCCCTTCGTGGTTCCATCTCTGTCCAGTTGCCATTTGATAATGGAAGTTAGCCTCATTCCATACCTCATACGGTAAAGTCTTTTCGGGAGATTGTTCGCCCTCTTTCAGGCAGCACGTATAGTGAATATTGCCATAAAAGTTTCGGACTTTAGACTTCTGCATGTGACATTTTGGACACAATGCTTGCAAATCGTCTAAACTCTCATTGCCAAGACTATCGTAGTGAAGATGATGAATTTGTGTTGCTTCACGAGTGCAACCTCCTTCACATTCACATTTTCCACTACAGGCGTCCAACTTCGCTTGGCGTTTTTCTTGCCACGCTTTGGATTGCATATACTTGCGATAATTCATCGGGATTTCTCCTTCCTTATTTTTAGACGCCCAAATGCCTATTTTTTTATTGCCACTAAAATATGCAGGCGATTCATCGCTGCAAGACACCATTTCCAACGCCCGATGAACCCCCGATGAATGGGGATTAAGAAACGCGCAACTACAGTAGGGGCACCATCAAGGATCCCGTAGGGAACAACGATCGTTGTTCCCTACTGAAATGCGTAACTCCTAGTCTATTTATTCTTAGGATTCATTATATTGCTCTGATCGGGGGAACCAGATGCCCCGCCTATGGTGGGCGTGGATTCTGCTCATAGTCCGATACGCCTACTGAAGTGCATAACTCCTACCCCCATTCTCAACCACAGACCTAAGACAGAAAAAGATAGAAAAGAAGGAATCTCCGGGCATTTGCAAACATTAGGGGACAAGCGGGTTTAGACGGTTTCGTTCTGCCCGTTCATGCCCGGTTGTAACATTTCCGTTGTTGAGGCTTTCGTTTGTAACATTTCGATAGAGGGTTGAGGAAGTATCCCCTCGTTCAACGCTTGCGCGATCTCATCGTTTGAATCGCTGTTAAGTTTTTCAAATGTGTTCAGCAACTTCACATATTCGTGAAGGTCTTTGACAGTGCGAATCTGCTGGATGCTTGCGTTTTCAATCATCTTGTAGAGGCGATTGGCAGTCGTGACGGCGGTCTGTGCCATTTGCGTTCTCAATTCAGCGAGAAATTCTTGCCGGCATTCATCAAACAGTTCTCCCCATTTTGCGCGGTTGAATTTCGCGTTGTGGGGATTCACGGTGCGGATCATTTCGCGCAGCTCGTCTCGGCTTTGGTGGACTTTCTTTAGGAAAGACTCCTTTTGTAGATCTTCAAGGAAATCTAAAATCTGTGTTGTCGTGTAAAAACGAGCGAATTCTTCGATAAGGATAATCGGGAGATTTGGGTAATTATCCAGATTGAGTGGTTTATCAAATTTTTTGTTTGACATTGGGGAATCCTTTCTGTAATTTATCCGATTGTTAGCATCCGTTCAGGCAAAACCTAACAATCAAAAGTAGCTCATGTAAAAAGAAAGTGTAAAGAGAAACCGAGTTTTCAAGAAAAAACTCGGTTTCTTATTGGCGATAGCCGTTCTTGTCCCAAGTGGATACCGCACCGTTGCCGTGTTGACTAACGCTCATTACTGCACGGTTTTCCCCCTGCTTGTTAAAAACATCAACACGCCCGCCATATTCAGTGATGCCCATTGTTGCACACGTTTTGCCCTGATTGTTGCTGACCGTGACACGTCCGCCTGACATGCCGGGCCCGCCACTGATTAACCAGACCGATGCCTGACTGTCGTCGTCGTAGATCTCCACGCTGGGGCCCACATAACCTCCGCTCGTTAAGGCTACCGCTACCTCCCCTTTGTCGTTGAATAAACGCACATCGTTTAAAGCTCGTCCTGAACTTTCAAAGATTCTGCTAGTTAAGCGAACCGTTTCCTGCCCTGCTTTGTTGCGGATAGATAACTGGTGATTATTAACCGCTTCCGTCTTAGCTTGCCAGATGAACAAAGGCTCGCCGGTCTCATCGACAAAGGTTAGTTTCTAGCATGTTATCTCGCCGTCGTTTTGTGCGGTGACGGGGGATGAGGTGAGATTGTCAATCGACATTCCGATTAACATGATGAAAGCACCTAAAATTGTATAGCCTATCTTCTGTTTGTGATTCATGTGTTTTCTCTTTCCGTTTTTGGGGTGTTAGGCGGAGTGGGTTTGTTAGAGCACGGTCTGGTGTTTTGTCCAGTTGCAACGTTTTTCTGAATCGCCTTATACTCTGCACGAGTGAATGCTTCCCGGATCTGACCGGCAGATGGTGCGACAAGGCAAATCAACGTTCAACGGTTGATTGACGATTGTTATCTGTATTATAACAACTGATACTATCGGTTGTCAAACACAAATTGCTCAACAGATTGTCGATTGGGGTGCAGATTACCTATTGACACTGAAACCAATTAAGGGCAGCTGGAGGGTGTTTATAATTATTGCCCCAATGCTGCATCGGTTCCGTTCCCCCGTTCCGAGGGCAGGCGTGAATCCCGATCCTTAATCGGGAGATTCAGAGCAACCCCGATTTCATCAAGGGTTCAAGGCAATCCGAATTAAGATTATGAGGATTTAAGGATTCACAGGATCAGACGACTCAAATTGACCCAGATGATGGGGACGCTCATTTAACGGACCGTGCTAAGAAACCGAGTTTTGCAGAAAAAACTCGGTTTTCAACAGCGCTGCGGGGAAGTCGAGTGTTTCTCGCAATAGCAACAGCAAAATGTCAACACACCCTAACCTTTTGCTAACTTATTTAGCGGTAGACCGCTTGAATCATAGATCGGATGTAGCCGACAGCGAAGGCTCTACCCGCCCATTGCGTGTTCTCTTGCGGGAAACTGGGCGTGTGGTCCATCATGAAGGGACCTTCAAATCCCACCTCTCGATAGGTCTGCATCGCCTCACACATATCCACATCGCCCTCATCCACGAAAACCTCTTGGAAACTCTTAGGGGTGCCCCGAATGTTGCGAAAGTGGACGTAAGCAATTTTGTTCTGCGAACCGATACGTCGGATAGCGGAAGGTACGTCTTCTCCCATCTCACGAACACACCCCTGACAAAATAGCATGGCGTTCATCTCGCTAGGGACTGTGTTAAACGTCCGCTCAAAGTGATCGAGGGTTGAAAGAATTCGGGCTGCGCCGCCAAGCGGCTCAGGAATAGGTGGATCGTCCGGATGGATGGCGAGTTTAACACTTGCTTCCTCAGCCACCGGAACAATACGGGTAAGGAAATAACGCAAATTCTCTAGCAGTTGCTCTTCGGAGATATACTTTTCGGGAACGTCCGCCGGATCTTCCATGAATTCATCATAGTCGAAGGTGCTATAGCGGGCACCGCCGCGTCCGATTGCCGAGGTGGTACGGAAATTCCCGATGGGTTTGAAATTATAACCCAAAGTTCGGATCCCCGCGGCACCGAGGTTCCGAATCATTGTGCACCACGCATCGATCTTTTGGTCCCGATCCGGACGGGCAAGTGAAATCTCGTCCCAACAGTTCATGCCCACGTTATCCAACTTCATCCCGTGGGAGTCGACGCGGCGACTCATCTCCTTCCAGAAATCGGCACGATCTGTCCCATCCTTGAGATCGTCTGGCGGCGGGTTAATCGTAACATAGTCCACACCAATGGCTTTGAATAGGCTCAAATGCTCATCGTCCACTTGAGTCCAAGGCAACTGTTCTTGAATTAACATCGTAAGTGTCTCCGTCCTTCAAATCAGGTTCCGGTTGATTTCATCTTGTGCCGATTTCATCGAGCATCCTCGACGAGTCGGGATTTTCTGATCTTCCCGTTTTCAGCCATTAAACTTCCCAGCGCGTTGCTACTGAATGCGTTACACCATCCGCCAACGTGATATAATACGTGGTCAGAATGCTGCCATCGGACAGTTGGGTGGAGATCGGATAGCCGACATCGGCACCCCCACACTCCGTATCGGATCGGAATTCGCTAGGTGTCCCACCGTCGTCACGCAGGACGATGACGTTGTCCATATCCCACGTAACCCCGCCATCGTGACTCAGAACTGCACGCACTCCCATCGGTTCCCGTCGATATCCAAATGAACACAGTATCCGACCATCCCGAAGTTTCAACAGGTGCGGTGGATACCCCCAGATAGGTGTTTGTAACGGTTGCGACCACGTGCGTCCACCGTCATCCGACCAAGTCTCCAACAGGTAGCTGCCCTCCGTCCGTGTATGGGCAAGGACGCGTCCGGGAGAGACCTCCAGAAGTGATGTCTCGTTGCCTTCCACCCCCGTTACATAAGAACCCATCGTCAACCAACGCCACGTCTCGCCTTCATCCGCTGACCGCCAGATGTAGGTTCGCCACCGGGCATCGGGATCGGAACCGTAGACAGGGACCAAAATCGTTCCGTCCGCCAGCCACGCGGAACGCGGAAACGCTGTGAGATGTTCAACGCCGGGCACAGTCCACTCCTGCCGTTCCCACGTCTGTCCCTTGTCAGTCGAACGCTGGACGAACACCTTGTTGCTACCTACCATAATTGCGTTCTCGTCGTTTGGGTGTGGACGCACAAATAGCCCCTGCGCTTCTACATCCGCCTGTTGCTCTGCTGGATACGCTTTCCATCCCACCGTACCGGCACAGAGATACGTCCCGTCTGGCATCACGGCGGCGAATCGGTCATATATCTCACGTGGTGATGTGCCGGGCCAGTTGTCGGGAAGCGTTGGATCATCGCTCTGCTGCCACGTTTCGCCCTCGTCTTCCGACAGTAGCACCAACCAATCGGCGACCGCATAGTGGTCATGGAATGGCGCGACCGGAATGCCGACCGTCAACCGCCCGTCGGGGAGGTGGGTTAGGACAGGAAAGGCACCGTAAAACCCTTTTCGTTTGTAGATAATCGTATGGTCCATTGCATTACCTCGGTATCATATTAAAAATATTCAAGGGAGTAAGTCGTTTTGGGTGGTAAAAGTGCGGTAGCCGCCTGTGCCGCCTCAGTGCTAGATGACGACACAAAACCGTGGGCTAACAGATCAGCAAGGCTCGGTTCGCCCAACCACGCCTGCGTATACTGATGGATGTCCAAGTGCAGATCTCCAGTGTCACTCGGTTCAACCTTTACACCTTCAGGGCAATAAGAGACCCGCCACGGTCCCCGATTGGATGGGAGGATTTCGTCATCAATAGTCATCGTGAAGGTTCCGGATGCGGTTGTGGAGAGTCCTGTGAGTGAGACTGGTACATCCAACACGCGGAACATTGATGGGTCCGGGAGTTGAGCCGTCATGCCACGGGTAAACCATTTTGAAGACAAGAACGGACCGTTAGAGGGCTCATCCCAAGTAATAGACTGATGATTTATACCAGTGCCCGCCAATGTCCCAAGCATTGTTTCATAGCCTCGTAATGTCGTCCACACAAATTCGATTATAGATAGATCTGTCCTCGGTGTCAGTCTCAATATGGCATAGGCCTCTATCGGATCGCCGGCAGCGAACACGAAAGGTGGGGTGCCCTCGGTCTGCGTAAGCCGCGACACGCCAAAACCTTTGCGCGCAAGACGCATCCCCGAATAGCGATGCGCGAACTCCTCGTATGTTGCGTCCAATTGTCCCCAGTCATCTACACTCAACTGGCGCACCGGCAGTACACAATCCATCCGGGGAAACAGTGGGATCGGGCAGGTAATACGCACACAACGTCCGCAACACTCCCAGCCAAATCGCCGATAAAAGAATTCATGAGCGGCACGCAGATTTGTGACAACCTCCCCAGTGCGGTGCATCTGTTCGATTGACCACGTCATCATCGCACTTCCCACATGCCGTTTTCGGCTCGCAGGCGCGACAGCAACGCCACTCATGCCGCCACACCTAAAATGTGTGCCTCGGCAGGTTATGGGGGCATAAAAGATTTGAAACGCACCAGAGACAACCCCATCCACGTCCGCCACGAACACCTGCGAATCTTCATCAGGACTTCGGAGGTCAAGGGGCAGGTCTGGATTGTCAAGCCTAGGATTGGGCTGACCGCCGTCAAAAGCCGCCGACCAGATCATGCCAGCTTGTGCACGGTCAACCTCACGGTATTCTCGAATCGAAACCGCCATATAGAACCTCTGCTCTTAAGGCTGAAGGACTATCAATCATTCAGCGTGATAACCCCTTTGCGCCTTTCTAAAACCGCTTCATACAACCGCATCGACTTCAAGCAATCGTTGATGCTCGCTATCGGCTCACGATTTTCACGGATAGCGTTGACGAACTCTGTCAAGCTATAACCGTCGCCTGTCAATTCGCCATTGCGTTGGTCACTGTAGTTATCTGTAAAGACATTCTGGGAGTCGGCGTAGTGAGCAATTTCCCACAGGCCATCAAGGACAATGTACTCCTCCTGTCCCGTGATTTCGATTCGATCATAGTTGCGCCTCCAGAGCCGTTGGCTATTCAGTTGGAGGTTTCCGACTGCGCCGTTCTCAAACTCCACTGCGACTGCAAAAGATCCCTGCCCACCGACCTCATTGTGAAACACAGCGATCTCTTTCGCTGGACCCGCAATGTATTGTGCAAGGTCAAAATGGTGGATAGCAAAATCCAAAAGATACCATTGTACCGTCGGATAGGTGCCGCTGCAGAAGGAGCAGAAGAGTTGTGTCAGTTGACCAAAGGACTCCTGCGCCATAATCTCTTTAGCACGGGTGATGCCCAAACTGAACCGCCGCTGAAAATTGATCATCAACGTTTTGCCACTCTGGTCAGCGGTCTCTGCGAGTTCAGTGGCATCTGCCAAAGATAGGGCGGGTGGCTTGGGCACAAAGACGTGATACCCCGCCTCTAAAGCTTCACGAACGAGGGATTGACGCGGGGCGGGTCCCATACTGATGATGAGTGCCTCCAGATCCTCCTGCTCCCACATTTTATGCCGATCTGTGTACCAACGTCCCGTACCAAATTTGCCCGCGGCATCTTTCGCTTTTGCTTCATCCATATCACAGACCGCTTGTAGCGCGACCGGGGCTAGGTGCAACGCCGGATAGATAGTGTGTCTAGCAAAGCCACCAGCACCGATAAATCCAACACGAAGTGGTTCCATAAGTTCTTCCTTTCCTAATAAAAATGGCTTAATCTAATAACCGTAAGGATGAGGACATCTTTAACAAGTTTATCGGGGAATGCTTTATGGGTATAGTGTGAAAGCACCATTTCCCTTGATTATCTATGATTTACCCATTATAATTACGATTAAATGTCAAGTAAAAAGGAAAATCTAAAATTCATACGCTTTACATCGGAGGTAAATCATGGATACTTTGCAGAAGATAAGTCCATTGGTTATAATGATAATTGCTGTTATCAATATCCTACTGTTGTTGTTTGCGTTCTTTGGTAATCTTGCAACTAAAGATGATGTTCAAAATCTCTTGGCAGAGATGAATCGAAGAACAGAGGCTTTTGAGCGCAGAACTGACTTATTATCGGATAAGATTGATAAGGCAGTAGAAAAGTCTCATGCACAGCAACTTGATCATATATCAACCTATCATGCTAAGTCTCCATAACCGTCAGAAGAATTAGGCAAATCTCACAGACAAAGGTATAAAATACCCTCGCCTAATGAAGTCACCAGTAAAGGGTAATTTATCTCCTTTTTTGAGGGCATTTACCCGTAAAATGACAACTTTCAGAGATTATCCCGATTCATCGGGACAGGTTCTTAACGCAAAGACACGAGGTAGCAAAGATACAATGAAAATCTTAAAAAGGGGTTCTTTGCGACTTTGCGCCCTCGCGTTAAATATTCTTTTGGTCCGGTACATCTCGCCTTCTCGTTTTCTCGCATTCACGGCATCAGTCCCACGGTAGCGGGACACCGAGACGCTCACTGACTTCACGGGCTGACTCCTGTTCCATCTCGCCGTAGCGGATGCCATCACGACGGTGCATCTCAACTCTCTCTACTTCAATCCCGCCGGGTAGCAGCGCACGATCATAGCCGGGCATCGGTTCAAATGTTTCCCGCACATCTCGAACCATCCGATCGGTTTCAGCATAGAAGAAAGCTTCGGGCATAACAGCGTCCACATGGATGGCGAGAACCATACCTCCCAACCGGGCCCCGCCGGGCCAACGTTCCTTAATAGGCTCGTCGCCAGGAAGCGTATATCCTGTCAATCCACCGCCCAAGAGTCCCGCAACCGCAGTATAACCCACACTTTTGAAAAAAGCAGCCGGAATGAGGGAAAGGAGTGCATCATACTCTTCCCCACGCTGATAGTCCGCCATGATGGACGTCGCTGCGTCAAGCACCACAGACGGTTCATCTCCACCGGGGATAGCAAAGCAGATGGGAGGATTGCCGAAGTAGCCGAGCTGTGGTTTGGGATCGCTGCCAGCGGCATTGCCCAGATCCTGATAGCCCTGAACGGAGAAACCGACACAACCCGCCTCCTCACACATCCGTGCATAGTGTCCTGCGGAACCGTAGTGTCCGATGTGACGCACGAGCCCCATGCCCAACCCGACCTCCTTCGCCTTGGCGATTGCTCCCTCAGTTGCATTAACCATTGGAAGGTAGCCGAGCGTCCCATCGCCGTCCAGAACAACAGCTGTCGGGGTTTCGTGGACAAGGCGAATATTGGGTTGGGGATTCATATCTCCGTTTTCAAAGCCGCTGCAGTAACCACTGACCGTCCGCGTACCGTGGCTCCGCACCCCGCGAAGGTCTGAGTTGACGAGCAGACGGCTGATTAACGCTGCGTGGTCATGGGACAATCCAGCTTTCTCAAAACAGGTGGTACTAAAGGCGAGGAGGCGGTCCTCCTGCACACTCACAAAGGTTTCTGGGGGTCGATTCATTAGCTATCCTTTCTTGTAATTATATAACGCAAGTTGCTAGTTGAATATCCATGGAATTTCCGTTAGAGTGTTTGTTAGGCAAAACAAAACTCTTAAAACAGGAGAATCCCATGGACTTAGTAATCGTAGCATTTTATACACTTTGTGACGATCTGTTAATTGAACACGGCTATCAAGACGACCCAAGAGCCAAAATGTCTGCCGCAGAAGTAATGACCACTGCCTGAGTCGCAGCAGAACTGTTCGGTGGCAATCAACAGATGGCACGATGCTTCCTCAAAGAACAGGGATATATTCCCAATATGCTCAGTAAGGCACGATTCAATCGAAGACTCCATCAAATTGCACCGATGTTTCAGACACTTTTTGAATCACTTGCCACAGACTGTAAAGCACAAAACTCAGACCAACTCTATATCATCGACTCGTATCCCGTGCCAGTGTGTGATGTGATTCGCATCTCTAGTGCAAAACTTTATCAAGGGGAAGTCTGGCGCGGGATGATAGCCAGTAAACGGAGATACTTCTATGGACTCAAACTGCATCTGATGGTCACCGAGTCTGGCATACCGGTTGAGTTTTTCTTAACACCGGGCAGTTTTAGTGATGTTCGGGGGTTGCGGTGTTATCCGTTTGATTTACCTCAAGGGGCAACCATTTATGCAGATAAAGCCTACTGCAATTATGGGATTGAAGATGCCTTAGCTGAAGCCGGTATCATGCTCAAACCGTTGCGAAAAAAGAACAGCAAACGGCAATATCAAGCCCACGAAGTTTACATACACCATCACCACAGGAAGCGGATAGAGGTGACAAACAGTTTAATCACCCAACGGCTACCCCGCTCTATTCATGCCGTCACTGCCGATGGGTTTGAGATTAAGATTATTTTGTTTCTCATTGCTACTATGATTACACTTATCATTAAATAAACACTAGCAACTTGCGTTAATTATAGGTAAATATTCCGTGAAACGTGATTAAACCAACCACAGAACGCAGTGAAATCTGCACTTTCTTAACGCAAAGACACGAGGTAGCAAGGGCGCAAGAAAAATCTTAAAAAGGGTTTCTTTGCGACTTTGCGTCCTTGCGTTAAATATGCTTTTAGTTCTGCGGGAAAAATTCGCGTCAATTTGTTAATCTGTAATATCCGTGATCAGGGTTCACAGTTAAGCCTCAAGTGCCCTCAATAACGCTTTCACATAAGCCACTGCATAGGCTGAAGCTGCTCGTTGTTCCACGTCGCCAATATAGTTCGGCAGATGATCAATCTGTAAGCCGCCGTCAAACCCAATCTCTGTTAGGGTTTGAAGCACCTTGAACATATTCATGTCGCCATCGTCAAGGGCAACCTCCATATATCCGCCTGTCGGGATCGTTCCCTGCACGTTGCGGAAATGGGTGTGAAAGATTTTCCCTTTCTTTCCAAAATGGCGAATGTTCTCAAAGATGTCCACACCCGATTCATAGCAGGTCCCAATACAATAGAGCAGTCCGCTGTGGTCGCTTGGCACAGCGTCAAGGATGGCAGCCCACCGTTTCGGTGAAAATTCGGTCTCCGGTAGCGGTGGATCCGATGGGTGGATAATGAGTTTTACACCAAATTTTTCAGCGAACGGAACAAGTCGTTGATACATCTGGACGCAACGTTCCCAATGCTTTTCAACAGAAAACGGATCAAGCGGTTTCTCTGCGATACTCCGCTTCATCAATTCGACATCAAATCCACCGAACGTATAATTGCCCCGGAGGGGCTTGGTATATCCGCCCCGGTATCCCGGATTCGCATCTCGATGTGCCGGGGTTTGCGCTAGATGCACAGGCATCGACATAAAAGGGATCCCGACTTGACCGAAAATCTCAAGCGACTTACACAGATTATCGAGTTCCTCCTCGCCGCCCGGTTGACCCGTCAGAAATTTCTGTGGTTCGGCGGGCGCGACACGGTAGATGTTAAGTCCAACGGCGTTGACTCTCTCTTTTAACTTTGTCAGCTGTTCTAAATCTGGATAACCCTGTTCCACCAACCCAGGGATACTTTCGGCATTATGAATATCAAATCCGTCGGCACCAATCTGTGCGGCAAACTGGATATACTCATCCGAAAGGTCACGTTGTCTTAGTAAGACTTTCATGTAATGTCGCCTCCTCTTCAAAGAGAATAGCAAGATTCGTTCGGCAGGACAAGTCAAAAGTGTTTTGTTAATTCAACAGATTGCACAATCCTTCACTGCTCCTCGGTGAAGTTGATAAGTCCATATAGTTTGCATTCAAAAATGGCTTGATTTTTCTTTTCATATCAAATATACTGATCACTATAAACAGCAGGGCAGTCGGAAACCGCGTAGAAAAGGTTCACCTGCCCAAATCCAAAGGAGGATAAAATGAAACTGAAGATGTTGTTCCTACTAGTACTAGCTGCTGTAATATGCTGCATAGCATGGGCAGTTCAGAGCCAAGAAAGCAAAGATCAGCAAGTCCAACCGATGTACGGCGGATTCCTTATAGACGGTTACGATTTTAAGAACGATAATAGCCCCAAAGGCACCATCGTATACGATGAAGCAGCAAACGAATTTCGGGGAACCTATAAAGGGTTAAAGATGCCCAGGGGTCGCCGTGCAATTTTCGCGTGGCTGCACGATACAGTCAATCAGAAGACCGAATATCTAGGTCCCGTCGGTTGGCTAAAAGTGGATACTAGCGGTAAAAAGAAGGGAACATTCCGAATCAAGGTCCCTGATAAATTCAAAGGCGGGAACTTCGGCAGCTACGAAATCATCGGGTTTACCGCGGAGAAGACATCCTCCCTGAAAAATGGAACACAGGTTGTGGAGGTTCCAAAAGAGCCCTCTGGCAGTGATATCCTTGCCAAACTGAAACCTGCTTTTTACCTATATGCTGCGCTACCCGGAGCAGATACGGAATTGGGCTATTGCGGTCACGGACTCGATTTCTTCTTTGCCAAAGACCTAGAGAATCAACTCTGCTACGACTGACTGTGCGGTCAACCATATTCGGTCTGTAAGGCCGCAGGAATGAACTCCCACTAGTAAATCGCAGCAAAAGTTTTTTACTCATGTTAAGAAATCGTGTAACAGAAACCGGTTTAGTTCATTAGTTCACTCGTTCCCCGATAAGATCGGGATCGAAGCTGACATTAATGAACCAATGTACCAATGAACAAATGAACCAAGGGGTTTCACGTTCACTGCATTGGCGAAAAAGGTGCGGGAAGCAGGATCTTGCTCTCCTGTGTTATCGGTCTAACAGAGCCCTTGGGGGGCCAGACTCCCTGCTCCCGTGTCTCTGCCCGTATGCGTAGACGTTCCTCAAAACTCCTATACGCCCACAGATGGATAAAGTTGTTGAGCCCACCGTATTCTGAGTACCAGCAGCCCGCCATCGGTGAGAATTTTTCGCGTTCAGTAACGGCTGCGCCCCACGCCTCTAACACTTGCGGCATTCCCTCCGCCGGATAGGTGTATATACGCATCTCATATATGGGTCCGATGTCTCTTTCGCCCAAAGGTGTCATAAATGGGGCCGGCAGAAAAATCTCAGATACCATTGACACGATGAGGTCGCTTGTATCGGGGGGCCAAATCGGATTCGGTCCCGCCTCCGCAGCATGTCGGATTTCAGCCCGTTGTTCAAGGCTTTCATAGGGCCAAATAGCGACCATCTGATTCAACGGGCCCGCTTCAGTGTACCAATGCCCTCCGAGTTTCGATAATTCTTGACGCGCCGGTAGTTTTTCGCCAAAGCGTTCCCAATAGTCCTGAAGTTGACCCACTTTTAGATTGTAGGTTCGTATTTCATAGATCATCTTTTTACTCCTCAGTTAGCCCCAGCGGGGCGGTATGTGTATAGAATACCAGCGATCCAAATCCCATAAAGCCCCAGCGGGGCGACAGGTAGTAACTTCGGTTATCCAAATATGCGTATCTTACATCAGTTAATCAGGTTTGTAAACACAAAAATCTCTGAAGGTATGCCAAAATTAGTACCACAACCAACTCAATTAGAGCCCGTTATCCTACCCCCTACCCTCCATTTGTGGGCTATGATTCTGCTGGCAATCGTAAGCACCAATTTCGCGGAGGCACAGCGAAATTCCACCAGCGTCAGTGGTACGCTGAGCAGCAAAGCCGATGAGGGGTTCGCCCGTGCGCTTGAGCCGATGACGTTCCGGTTCCCACGCGATCACGGGGCACATCCGGAATATCAAATCGAGTGGTGGTATTATACCGGTAATCTGCACACCGACGATGGGAAGGCTTTCGGTTATCAGTTGACCTTTTTCCGCTTTGCGCTGACCCCTCAAATGCCGGAGCGGAGTTCACACCTCGCCACAAACCAAGTTTACATGGCGCATTTTGCCGTTACAGATGCAGCAAATGGGGAATATTTCTGCTTTGAACGTAGGAGTCGGGGGGCAGGTGGATTGGCGGGAGCAACGGGGGATCCAATCTACAAAGTCTGGCTGGAGGATTGGTCGGCGACAGAAACAGAGCCGGGTGTGATGCACTTGTCTGTCGCTTCAACCTCCGATTCTATCGAAACGGAACCGCAGATTGGACTATCACTCAACCTGCGACAGACGCGCTCACCGATACTGCAAGGAGATCGTGGCTTGAGCCAAAAGGGACCCGAATCAGGAAATGCGTCCTACTACTATAGTCTCGTTGGGTTGGAGACCAGCGGTGAGATCACAGTCAATGGCAAAACAGTAGCTGTCAACGGGGTCAGCTGGATGGATCATGAGTTCGGCACCAGTTTTCTGGGCGAAGGATTCGTGGGGTGGGACTGGTTCAGCTTACAGTTGGAAGATGGCACCACACTGATGTTGTACTGTCTGCGCCGGTCAGACCAGTCGTGCGATCCACAGACGTTTGAGGGGACTTTGGTATATCCCGATGGTCGGCAGCTACGCATCGGGACGAAAGATTTTACACTGACCCCTATCCGCCAGTGGACAAGTCCGGAAAGCGGTGCCACCTATCCCTCCGGTTGGCAAATTACCTTTCCAGAGTTAAAGATTGCCCTTCAGGTTGAACCGCTGATCCCGAATCAAGAGTTTCGCGCGAGTTTCACATATTGGGAGGGTGCTGTGTGGGTGAGTGGACAGATTGATGGTGCAGCAGTTGCCGGTCACGGGTACGTCGAATTGACCGGCTACGAGTAAGAATGAAACCCCAAACTTGATTCTTATGAAATACAAAAGCGTTGGATAAATGCACGGAATAGAGCCGAGAAATATGGAACGAAGGCTCAAATTTTGTATATTCTTGACGGCATAGCTTCTATCGGTAACTTCCACTGGATAATATTTAGAAAATAGGGTACAATTTAGTCGATCGATTGCGATGGCATAATAACAAAGATATAGATAGGGGCTATATGCACGTTAGCCTAGATGTACATTGAGAGAGGAACGGAATTTTGGTATTTCAAACAGCAACTATTGGACATTTACGTTCGCTTTTTGCAGAGGGTCCCGATCCGGTCTTCCTGCTTGGTGCAGGTGCTTCTGTTAAATCAGGTGTCCCTCTTGCTAACGAAATGGTTGAAAAAATAGCAAGATGGGGATACTGTAAGGAAAACAGTTGTTCCACTGAAGATCCGCGCATCAGGCGGAGTGACTGGTACCGGTGGCTAGAAAGCCAAGACTGGTATCAGCAAAATGGGGAAAAAGCGGATAATTATCCTTTCGCTGTAGAGAACATTCTTCAACCACGCGAAGCGCGGAAAGAATTCTTCTTGGAGATTCTGAATACACAGGTGCAACCGAGCAAAGGGTACGAGTCCATGGTAGAACTTATGGCACGGAAATTCGTTCGCACCGTACTCACCACAAACTTTGATACAATTTTGTGGGACTTGTGCAAAGCGAACCGTCGCCCTCACCATGTTGATGTCATCCAAACAGTGTCTGACTTTATAACGATATCAACAAGCCCCCAACGCCCTCAACTGATCTACTTACATGGTTCAGTCCAACATTACACTGACAAAAACACCCTCGCCGAAATAAATGAAGAACTCGATGCAGCTCTTGTTTCAAAATTACTGCCGCTTTTGAGCGATCACCCCTTGATTGTCATAGGGTATCGAGGCACTGAACCGTCGGTGATGCGACATCTTCTTACCAAACATGCAGAAGCAGCAGACAACTATCGAAATGGAATCTATTGGTGCGCTCGAAATTATGAGGAAGAAGGTCCTGATAGTTTGGCTCCGTTCGCCCATGAACTTGCGAGTGAAATTCATACCAACTTTCAAGTCGTCCCCATTGATGGATTTGATAACGTGATGGAGCAGTTGAAAGATTATGTTCTACATCAACAACTTGATTCTACTCGTATTCAAATAACGACAAATTCCGAAGAATCAGCTATCCGTTCTTATGACTTGCAACCGATTAAAGCAGCCAGCCTAGATGATTTTGAATGGCCAACTATGATAGTTCGGCTCTCACAGTACTGCGAAAGAACGGGTATTCCGGTGCCGCCAATAAGGAACAATGATTGGATTATTCAACGGCTGTGTGATCAAGAACTCACTTTACATACGGAAGAGGGGAATATTTTCCCAACGGTGGGTGGCTGCTTACTCTTTGCCAAGAGTCCGCAGTCCTATATCCAACCCGCTCAAGTCATTGTGCGTGTAAAGGGAAATTCAGAATGGCTGGAAAAAGTTTTTGGTGATACAGGAGACGATGACGAAATAATCGGCAATCAAATAGAACGGATAATCGAGGGAAACCTTTGGAGTCAACGTGACATGATATTTGATATTCTCTCTCTTGTCAATCAACCTTTTCTTTTAAAGGACGAAGTCTCAATAACTGTACAACCATACTCCCCCGGAGCATTAAGAGAAATAGTTGTCAACGCGCTTGTTCACCGTGATTACACACAAACCAAGCCGATTGTTATTGAGATTGAACAGACCCATATTCGTGTGTGTAATCCGGGGGGCCTTGTACCGGAAGTTGTAAATCAGGTGAGAAGTCAGCCTAGTGAAGAAATAAAGATTGCATTTGAAAACCAAATCAAAAGCGGCATAAGTGGAATTAAAGGCTATCGGAATCCCATTGTAGCAGATCTGTTCTATGGTGCTGGGGTGATGGAAAAAGAAGGATCTGGACTGTCAGATGTATGGCGCAGCTGCACTGAAAACAGAAATCAGGTTAAGTTCGGACCTATTGACAATAATGCCACGTTTGAGATAACAATCCGCAGTCGCCCAGAAGTTGTTGATGAAGTTACAAAAACTGCCTATCATCGTAACTTCATTCGGTATGCAAGCAATTTTCTAGAAGTTGTTAAGTTTCCTGATATCATTTGGTACGCTGGAACTGATGCGCGAAGGCCACAAGAAGTATTAGAAAACGCAGGGATGGATTGGGTGCCACCATTTATCCTCCATGAAGGGATGCTTTTTACCTTCCACGATCTTTCAAAACTCGCCAACTCACTTTATACGCAGATCGATGTTAATGATATAGGAAATTTGACTGTTGAAGAATTTATCGCTAATTATGGAGAAGAGCGTTTTGTCTGGTTACTTAATGAATGTTTCTACAGACATCTTAAAGCAAAAGGTCTCTGGATAGACAGATATCGTAAGCGGGTATATTTTCCTCAAACTGATGATGGACCGCGAACAATCGAGTACCAAGCCCGTGTACGTCGAGCAACCCGAACAGTGGTAAAGCGGAAAAATCGTTATTGGGAACATAAGTCTTTTTGGTTCCGGTTTGAACCTTTTGCAGATGCTTGGACGCTTGTTATACTTCCTAGTTATGTTTTCACAACCGATGGCCGGGGTAATCTTTTGGAAGGAAATTTAGTTAATAGACTTTCCACGGCTCGCCAAAGTCGAGATTATAACAACGCAGTTCATAACGATCTTGTGTTTTGGTCATGGGTTCTTTCTGGTGGACAACAAAGTACCTTCGCACTCAATATCAATCCAACTGTTGCTCAGGAAGGTTCAAATTCATTAAACGATGTTCACAACGGGAGCGGTCCCCAAATTTTGATCAGGGCAAATTTATCGACGACGGTTGACCAGGCTGTGGAGCCAGATAGTGCTTTACATCATAGACAAATTGAAAATTTGGAGTCAAACCGATTGGCGCAATTAGAATCAGAAATTTCGCAGGAAATTTCGCAGATAGAAGAGATAGAAAATGTCAATTCAGATTGAACTCACCCAATTACCGCAGCCGCATATTGAGTTTGGCTCTCCTGGCACCTTCAGCGATCCGAAAACAGGACTTGCTGAAGCGGGACCGTTTGACCTCCGTTTTGGTGCCGCTCACAAAACACAGATACGAATAGGTTTAGTTGGAACTGCTGAGATGGTCCAGAAAGGAAAGCGGTGGTTAGAACAGTGTAACACTAAGATCCCGTCTGAGATTAAGGATTCCACACAGTATATGGACTTTCCTGGATTTCAATCTGCATTCCATGCTACACTTATGTTCAACCAGCGATGGATGATAAAAATTAACAATGATAAGCTTGAAGTTGCGCTAACAAAAGCCCCAAAGGTCCGTTTTGAGGAGGTATTGAATCTTTATGCAAACGGGATAGAGAGGTTAGTTGATAACACTGACCTCCTCCCCGATATTGTTATATGTTGTTTGCCAGACGCTGTCGTCCAAAAATGCTGGAGTATTTCAAAGTCGTTAACTTCTTGGCAACGAAGACTCATCAAGAAGCGGCAAGAAACACTTGAACGGGGACAACTACTTTTGCCATTCGATAATTTGAATGTTGAAGAAACGGAAGAAGATCTTTTGAATCGGGATTTCAGACGCGCTTTGAAAGCCCGTGCGATGAAATTTCGGATGCCAATTCAAATGGGAACAAACAGATTGTTTGAGGATCTCTCCACCAGTCAAGATCGCGCATCACGGGCGTGGAACATGAGTGTAGGACTCTATTACAAAGCTGGGGGAATACCTTGGCGATTTAAGACGGACGGGCCAGAGACATGCTTTGTTGGTATCAGTTTTCACCATCTAAGAACTTCCCAGCATCATCTTGTCTATTCAAGTTTGGCACAAGCATTTTCAAGTGCCGGGGATGGATTCGCGCTCCGAGGTGAAGCACTTCCGAGAGATGAAGGACAGGGACGTAATGTTCACCTAACGGCAGATCAAGCATTTAATCTCGCTTGTCGTGTGCTTCAAGAATACCGGGAAAGAACAGGTGGTAATCCACAACGGATTGTGCTTCATAAGACATCTAAATTTAATAACGCGGAGCAAGAAGGTTTCCGCCGCGCTTTCTATGATGTCCCTATAGTTGAACTAATTAACATTATGCCGACCCAGTTTCGTCTTCTAAAATATGGGGTATATCCGTCAAGAAGAGGGCTTCTATGCACGATAAATCGCACAGCTACATACCTATTCACCACAGGCTATATGCCTGAATGGCAGACATATCCTGGACCACACATTCCCGCTCCCGTAAGACTTATGAGCAACGATGAAGTTGACATGCATCAGGTCGCTTCAGATATCCTAGGTCTTGCCCGTATGAATTGGAATACTGCCAGTATTAGCAGTGCCCATCCGGTAACACTCTTTTTTTCGAGACGAGTCGGCGGTATCATGGCGGAAGTAGGAGAAGAACAAGAACCTCTTCCGTCTTTCCGTTATTATATGTAAAATCAACTCGCTCATGTTAAGAAATCGTGCAACAGTAAGGGAAGGTCTTGTGGCCCGATCTGATGGGGACAAGCCTACCCAACAGCACCACAGATAAGGGCAACTACAAGGGTAGTTACCCCTACAGAAATCAACCAAATTTACAGATAGGCACCCCCGCTTTGCACTTTCTTTTTACATGAGCCAATCAACGAATCTCTTCGACCTACCAAAAACTTTTCGGAATAAGTAGTTACTAAAGTTCGTACAATCTGTGTGTTTTTCATGCGGCTTTATCAAGAGTTTGTTGAATATTGTTGGATTTGGTATCTTCATCGCTAGTTGCAGAAAATAGTCGTCCCTCAATCAATGCAGAGAGATACTTAGCCATCAACCCGCGTGTCAACTTGGTGGGTCGATACCAATCAATGCCTAAAGCTCGGCACACTTGGTCAATAGTTATTGCGCCATCTTTGGCATCAGGAGTATAGAATAGCCATTGAGTCAAGCAGCTCGCCACGAAACTAAGTTGCACCAAACGATTGATACTTTGATGGGATTTGACGCGATAGGTGTCAAATCCAAAGTTCTGTTTGACATCACGAAACGCGGTCTCCATCAACCATCTTTGGCGATAGTATCGAACTATCTGCTCAACGTCAAGAGTCAGGTCGGTGGTGAACACACAGAAGTATCGAAACGCCTTTGCCTTTTTTGGTCGGGTTCGCATCACCACGAGGCGTACTTTTGTGGGACACATTTTGGTCTGAACCACCACCGATGCCATAGCATACCGTTTGTTGTCAATGTCAAAGGGTTTATACCTCAACCGTTGCACCTGTAGGCGTTTGCCGTATTTCTTGGGGCGTCCCCGTTTGGGTCGCTTGGGGGCGGCTGGTAGCCGGTAAAAGACCGCATTGGACTTGGCACGACATAAGATATGATGCCCTAACTCAAGCAGGCAGGTAAACACTTTTCGCCGATTGAATCCCCGGTCAAACAGAATCAGGCCGGGTGGGATTTGGGAGCAAATCCGCCGCAAAACCGATAGGCTATTGTCCGCATCTGTCTTGGGGCATATCAACTTCACCCAAACGGGAAACAGAATCGTCTGTGTGACAGTGCTACAAAGCAAGCCCAACGCACCAAACTGATGACCGTGGTGGAACTTCGACTGATTGGTATTCCGTGTTTGGTATCTATGATTTCTAAAAAAGTGAAGCCCAAATTGTTTTTTGCCTGTCTTTGTTGCATGGGTCTCATCGTAAACGTAGACCCAATTGCCAAACCGACCTTGTAATAGCTCAATCAACCGTTTGGCTACTGCATCGGCATCCCATTTGCCACGGGAGAGGAACTTCACCAATGAACCGTACCCGCTCTTGGGGCGAACGGCTTGATAAATCTCGGTCAGAGTCGCTTGGCGTCGGTGAGTGATAAGCCCCAAAATAAACGTGCAGAACAGCGCGAAGTTTTGACGGTTGAATAATGGACCAAACTCGGTTAAAATATGACTCAGGCAGAAAATGAGGTGCATTTAATTCTCCTTTCAAAATTGTGGTGATTTCTGAAAGGATAACCTCTTTTCTGCCTTTTTTCACCTAAAAATTGTACGAACTTTAGTAAGTAGTTAGGGGCTTGACAATTTTTTTAATGTATAGCATAATGTATGTTAAGTCATACATCAGCAAGGAAGTAAGCATTGAACCTAATTACTGTATTTGAGCGTTGTCCTAATCACGAATCTTGTTTTGTCCATCTCGAAGCGATTCGGTAGGCAAGGCAATTATACTGCACAAGGCCGTTAAGCACCAGAATCCTTTGTAGAAGGCTTTTGGTCGCTTCTGAAACGAGTGCGATCTGGCTCACATCATCATTATTAGTAAAAGTTTACCCCACTTTATGTAGCAGAAGCAAGTTATAAATACAATCACCAAAAAGAAAGCGGACTGCTATGGACTTTTATGAGAAAATGCTTCCTTTAAGAACAATCGAACAGGCCAAGTCAATACGTAATCAATCTTGGCAGGAATGTTCACGAATTCCCACATGGGTAAACAAGGAAGAAGTTGAATTAGACCGTTTCTACACACATCCTGATATAGCGTATGAATGTAGTGAAAGCCTATATTCTAGAATGCAAGATGATCGTGTAAATCTCAACAACTACCATTTCATTGATCCAGGAGCGGGGACGGGAGTATTCTACAATTTAATGCCAAAAGAAAGACGAACTGGAATAGATATTCTTCCATCCCGATTAGAGTTCATAGACCAAGATTACCTAACTTGGTCTCCGCCAGAGACTAATGATCAATACGCTGTCCTGGGTAATCCACCGTTCGGTTATCGTGCGTGGCTTGCTCTTGCTTTTGTAAATCACTCTGCTCGCTTTGCTGACTATATAGGCTTTATACTACCCATGGCGTTTCAAAGCGACGGGAAAGGTAGTCCCAAACACAGAGTAAGAGGTGCAGAACTTATTCTATCTAAGCCATTACCCCCTAATGCTTTTACAGACGAGCATGGAAGTTCGGTCAAAATCAATGCCCTTTGGCAAATATGGAGACGCGGTATCAACCGGATGCGGGCCCTCAAAAGTTGTAATAATTGGATAGACCTATTCACCGTAGATACTCGCAAGGAACGCCTTTGTGGACAAGCCCGAATGGAAGAAGCAGACTACTTTCTGCAAAGAACATACTTTAGAGATCCACCACGCCTTGTTCAAGATTTTTCACAAGTCAGGTATGCCTGCGGATATGGAGTAATTATTAAGAAGGAACACAGTAAAATTATCAATTTACTAAATAATATAGATTGGAATAATTACTCTAATCTCGCCGTTCATAACTGTAGGCATATATCTATGCACCATATTCGTCAAGCAGTTATAGATGGAGGATTCGTTGATGACTAATCCTATTGAATTGATGCAGCATATCATAGGGACATATCAACATAATTCCAAATGGATAGATGCACCACTTGGAGAAATCAAGATATTAAGCAACACACATGTTGGTAGTGTCGGACAAGCTTTTATTGAACAATGGTGTCAAGCACTCAATATAAAATGGGAATCTCCTGAAAGTGCTCAAAGCCCTTGGGATATTAAGATAGAATCTGTAACATTTGAGATCAAAACTGCTACGGAAGATGTTCACAGCAATTTTCAGTTTAATCACATACGCTATCATCGTGATTATCAAGCAGTTCTTTGTTTAGGCATTTCACCAGACGAGATTTTATTTGATGCTTGGCGAAAAGGTGAAATAACAGAAGGTACAGCCGGACACTTAGTAACTATGGATAAGGGATCTTCCTCTACTTTCAAACTCACTAAAAAATCTTCAGACTTGCGCCCAATAATCGAGTTTGAAGAAAGAATTCATGAGGTTATTATACCTCTTATATAAGCTCCTAACTACTTATTCCGAAACCTGTAACAAACAAATGAACCAAATCGATTTCTTCTATTTCCGCCAGCAGAAGGGCTACTTCCAAACCCTTAACAAGGTATAATCAGCCATTACGGCACCCCAACAAGAGAAACAGGTTCACACCCCCAATAGTCAACGGCAACAGACTTCTAGAAACAGTAAAAGAAAGAATAGAACATTTTAGTTGTCGAATTCTTCCATCCCCTTTCCTAAAATCGATAAAATGCACGAGCGTTCTCTGCCATGATCTTCCGCTTCAACCCCGGAGACAGATTTGGCGGAAGGGTGCGATCGGGAGAATCAAAGTCCCAATGGGGATAATCTGTGGCAAACATCAACCTTTCATCCGCGTTGATATGCTCAAGCAGCTGTTGAAAGTATTCCGGTTTAGGCGGTTCCTCGATCGGCTGTGTTGTCATCCAGAAATGATCACGGATGTACTCCGAAGGCAACCGTTTGAGGTAAGGCACCTCATCGCGCAGCTTCTTCCATGCACGGTCAAGCCGCCACATCAGCGGCGGAAGCCAAGCAAACCCACCCTCAATTAAAGCCACCTTCAGCGTGGGGAAATGCTCAAAAACACCCTCGCAAACCAGACTGGTTACCTGTGTCTGAAACGCCTGCGTCATACCAGTGTGATCTTCAATGTAGTGAGATGGTTTGCCAACAGCGGTAATTGGACCCACACCGACACCGGTGAAGTGAATCGCAATCGGCAGATCATGACGCACCGCAGCCTCATACATCTCCCAGTATTTACGTCTGCCCAACGGTTCCATTGTGCGGGTGAGAAGCAATATTTGGACAAACCTTGCATCTCCGGCGAGTCGCTCTATCTCCTGTGATGCCAACACCCCATCGTCGCAGGCAACGATCATCGACGCTCGGAGTCGGGGTTCTGGATCCAGCCAGTTCTCGATCTGCCAATCGTTGACCGCTCGTGCAAATGCTGCAGCGTACTCCAGATTCGGCATCTCGCAGACAGGCGTCAAACAGTTCAGGATGCCGTACTCAATGTCCCACATATCGAGCAACTGTTTCCGTAGGAAGTCTAAATCCGAGCCAGGACGATGGCCGGAGGGGGTCCAAGCGTCGTAACGCGCACCGTAGGGCATACCGCGTGGGACATATCCCCCGACGCGGTCAGGGGCACCCAACATCCGATGATGCCGACGCCAACGCTCGGAGAGATACGGATACAACACCGTTTCTGAAGACAGGGTATTATGCACATCACAATCAATAACCGGCAATCCTCGTCGCTTTTGTCCCTTCTTGTCTCCCTGAAATCCTTTCGTGTCTTCCATCTTTCCACACTCCTTTTACATCTCGACAGCTTTTCCCGTCGCCGCCGATTCAAACACGGCATCAATAGTCCGCATCTGGTTGATGCTGTTCTCCGGCGGTATTCGATGCGGTTGACCCGTTTCGAGGCAATCACATAGGTGGGCAAGCTGATTCGTGAATTGATGGATCGGTTCAAAGTTAATGAACTCCGTTCCATCAGGGCTACGGTGTTCCAGATCTACAGACCGATTCTCGTTGTTCCACGCGATCTCTATTCGGAGCATTCCCCCGCTCCCACAAATCTCAACGTACTGTGCAGTCGCTGAATTGAACCCAACAGAAATCTGTGCTGTACGGTCATCCGGAAAGACGAGCAGGATGTACATAGCGTCATCAACCTCTAAGCCCGGCTGTGAGGACGCAAAAACCCGAACAGGATCCGCGCCAAACATAAAACGCGCATGATGGATGCAGTAACAGGCGAGGTCATAGACGCTGCCGCCGCCCTTTGCCTTGTTGAAACGCCAGTTGTTCTCCGGTTTCCGCGTTTCAGGACCGGCACCGCTGCCACCCGAACAGAACGTACTACGAATCGTCAGCACATCGCCAATCGCACCCGAATCCGCCAACTCTTTTGCTTTGAGATGCATCGGGTGATGGCGGAACTTGAAGGCTTCGGCGAGAAGGATACCGTTCTCTTGCGCCGCAGCGACCATCTGCCTTGCTTCAGCCGCATTATTGGTGAACGGTTTTTCGCACAGGATGGCTCGTACTTTCCGCGACTTCGCAATCTGAATCCCCGTCTCGGCGTGGACTGCGCCCCAGTTACAGAGAATGGCGATATCCAAGTTTGCATCCTCCAGCATATCGTCCAAGTCGAGGTATCGGTTGGTAACACCAAACTGTTCACCATAACGATCCAGTGCTTCCTGTGAAACATCGCAGATAGCGGTAAGGTCAGCACCGTCGAGTCCTTGGCAGGCAGTGCCATGCGCCCGCGCAATGCCGCCGCTCCCAACGAGTCCCACACGATAAGTCTTTGAATAATTTGACATAAATGCACCTCAGCATGTTAGTTCTAAATGTATGTAAAAACGATTGTCCTTCTCTTAACCCCACGCGACTATTCGGAATCATGCGGTTCTATCTTTTCATACTTCCCCTCCATTGATTTCCGAGTCAAAACGATCATATCGTAGGTGCGGTATGTACCCTGTGTGGCATGGACAGCTTCAGAGAGCAGGATATCTTCAATACCGTCGCCATTAAAGTCAGCGCGTGCCACTTCAGTCAAATGTTGCCTCAGTCCATCGTCCTCGCAGCTGAACCAGTTTTGACCCAGGCCTGTCACCTTGAGCAATCCCTTCCCCACCCGATCCTGATATGTCACGTTTTCAATGTTATCCTCAAAATCAAACAGTACAGGAAACAACGAAAAGGGCACCAATTCTAAATTAACGACTCCTTCTTCGAGGGTTGGGATGAAACTTTGTTGTGGAATTGTTGCTCTCTCAAGCAAGTTGAGGGTTCCGCATGGATACTTGAACCACGACCCCATTGAGATATCGTAAGTTGTGTTGGGGAAGTAGCTATCCTCAAGTGCAGCATTATATTCTCTACACGTACGCACATGAACTTTTTCGTCTTTGTCGTTCGTTAGTGTAACTCCATCAGTATCGTTCCCTCCCATATCAATAGGTCGATCTCTAAGGGCTTCAATATTGGCTTTGGTGATGGACTTCACTTCGGTGCCGTCAGCGAACTTTATACTCTTGACTAGTTTAAAGGTAAGTTCTTCCGGCTTCACGGGGGGCCCACTTGCCGGTGCCGGAGGCTTTTCGGTTACAGTCCCCTTGCTGTTCAGATTCGTTTCAGTCTGCTGTGATGACGATTTATCACTTTTCTCGCAACCCAAGAAAAAAACTGTACAAAGCACCATGGACAAAAAACCAATTTCCGTATATAAGCATTTGTTCCTAAAGCCCATGATATTACCCTTTTTCTACGGTTGAAGTCAATCTCTACCCATCGAACAATACGGATCAATGAAGCGATTGTCCGCATCCTTGCGTCGTGGTGGAGGCAAGGCATCCACTTTACCGCGCAGCCCTGCAAGTGCCTCGGCATAGGCGGGGTTATCAATCAGATTGTTGCATTCATCGGGATCGCTCGATAAATCGAACAACTGCTCAGGCCAACCGGCTCCATTATCAAAGCGGAAATATTTCAGACTATCCTGTTTGACCATCACGGACGGACCATTTTGGGCACGCCAGAGCTCGCTGTAGACCGTGTTGTGCCAGTCATCGGTGGACCCTTCAAGGAGTGGGGCTAGTGAACGTCCGTCAATTTCGTCAGGAGCGGGGATGTCAACCAGATCGCATAGCGTCGGAAACAGGTCCACCAAGGATACATTTTGCTCAATGACCTGCGGCTCACGCCCAAACCGCTTTGGATACCAGATGGAGAACGGCACACGCGCCGACGCATCAAAGAAACTCTGTTTCTCCCACAACCCTTTCGTGCCGAGCATCTCGCCGTGATCCGACAGGAAAACGATGATGAAGTCGTCAAGAACGTTCAGATGTTCAAGTTTTTCAATCACGCGCCCAAATTGCTGATCCATCCAGTCGATCATGCCGTAGTACGCAGCGGTAGCGCGATGCGCTTGGCGATGGGTCACGTCCTCACCTAAGCGAACTTTGAAGAAGTCGTTGCACTCAAATTTATTGTTTGGCCCCTCAATAATCGGCTCGACACGCTGCATATAATAGGTAAACAGGTCAAGCGGACACTGATACGGATAGTGCGGACACCAAAGACTTACCGCCATGCACAGCGGATTCGGCTTGTACCGGTCATAGGAGACATCCACGAAATACTCCTCAAGGAACAGCAACGCGCCATCGACAGCGTACTGGTCGTGGAGCATCCAATATCCCATGCCCGGTTGGGCATCGCGAATCTCTTGGATAACCTTGTTCTGCTTAGAACCGGTGCCCGGCTCTCGCTCAAATTGGGCGGAATGTGCATCATCAACGGCAGGGTAAGGGTAGCCGTTATCGCCTACAATGTCTCGACCCACCCGCTCCCGCCAACCGTGCATCACATCTTTGCCGACAAAGTGCATCTTCCCCGCGGCGCACGAGTAGTAGCCGTAGTTACCGAGATGCCCCGGAATGGTTCGGACCTCGGTCGGCATCGGATCGCCAAAGTTGAGGCTGCCGCAGTTGCGGGGATAGAGTCCAGAGATAAAACTCTGCCGCGCCGGCACACAGATCGGCGAAGGCGTATACGCATTGCGAAAATATGTACCTTCGTTGATAAATCGATCCAACGTGGGGGTGCGGACCTGTCGGTCACCCTCAACCGGCAAAACGTCAGGACGATGTTCGTCGTTAATCAGCAGCAAGACATGAGGTTTTTGTTGGGACATACTGTTCCTTATTTAGGAGGTTTGAGTAACACGGCAGTTCCGATCGGGTCGCTACACGCATGTCAAGAGCGTTTACGCTGCCAAGATCCGCTCATACACGCGCATACGTTCACCCTCTGTCTCCTCTGGATCGACCAGTTTGAGCCACACTGCCTGATCCGGACGCTCACCGCTGAGTTGATGGACAGCACCCGCCTGATCCGGATGCGAACCACTCCAGATAACTTCCTCATCTTGCAGATAGATAAATGAACCGGCGTGACGATCTACTAACCGGTTTTGGTTATCCCGATAAAATAACGCCTGATGACACGCAGTTTGACGCAGGCTTGCAATTTTTTCGCTGGGATCCATCTCCTGCGAGTCAAACTCAGCAAGGGGCGGTTGCAGCTCTCCCATGTCAAAGTCGATTTCCTCCAGATTCACAGTCCCAAACCCGTGCTCTGCCGCCACTGCGACCGGACTTCGATCACGGCGGAAGGGCGGATTGGGCCAATCGAGGCGCGGATCGGTGCCCATCAGGTAACTGCCACAGGCATCCGTGGCAATCACATGGTCCCCGGCAATCAGCGCATCGCAGATACGTCCATCGCCTCCCCACTCCCGCCTCGCTTGTCCCGTCAAACCGTCGATGATGTTGAGACAGGGTTGGGTAATCAGACCGAGATCAGGCAGGACGTATGAAAGCCGGATGACATGATGAAAGTAGGTTCTCACCCGCCCATGAGGCTGTATCGGCGGCAAACCGAAAAGATTTTTGAGACACAGCGTGATACCCATAAAGGCGTGGTTTTTCATCTTAGCGATGGACACAAAGGCATCCGCTTCGCCAATGGAGGCAGAAAGCTGATATTCGGAGAACATTATACCCCCACCGGGCACCTTGTACTGCGTAAAGGGTGGATCGCCGGCTTCAATATAAGGGATATCGAATTCCGCGAAGATTGAGCGCGTATTAAAATCGTCGCCGGGGCGCTGCCCCACCGGTGCCATGCTGGTATCAAGCACGAAGATATGTGCGTCGCTGCGCTCTCGCAACAAACAGAGCGATGCGCGGAGCACATCGTCGTCGACCAACTCCTGCCGTCTGCCTCCAATACGACGGATATTATCCGGGGGCATCTGCATGTTCACCTTGATACCGATCTTGCGGGCTTTTTCAATCTTCTCCCATGAGCGCGTCAGAGGCGCGGTAATCGTCTTGAGCCTTTCGTAAATCTCCTCCGGAGAGGCTTTGTGGTTACAGTGAATCGCACGCACCTTGTATGCTTTCTCTTCGGTCATATTGAAATCTCCTATTTGATGGTAAATCGTAGACGCTGAAACACAGAGTTACGAAATTATCCCTTCTTCCTTCATGCTGATATAACACCCGTCCCCGATAATAACATGATCTGTCACCCGGATATCGAGCAACTTCCCCGCCTCGACCAACTGCCGTGTCGCATTAATATCTTCCGGGCTTGGGGCGGGATCGCCGGATGGATGGTTATGCACAAGGATGATTGATGCCGCCGCCTCCTCTATCGCAAACCGAAAAACTTCACGAGAATGAATAATGCTTGCATTTAAGCTCCCCTCGAAGATACGGCGCTGCTTGGTCACATAGTTCTTCGTGTCAAGACAAAAAACGTGGAGTTCCTCGTGTCGCAAATCTCGCATTGAGGGCATCGCCATTCGTGCAACGTGTACAACATCGCTAGGAGAACCAATCTGGGGTTTCTCTTCAAGAAAAGCCGCCATCCGCCGTCCCAACTCAAAAGCTGCCCTGATTTGGCCCACCTTCACCGTGCCCATCCCTTTGATACCTTCTGCAATCTGTTTCTCGCTGTTATCTGCCAATCGCTTCAAGTTGCCATCGTACTTTTGAAGCAGCTGCTCTGCGACCTGAACGACTGTTGCGGTGCCCGTTCCGGTACGAATAATAATTGCGATGAGTTCCGATGTTTTAAGTGCCTGCGGACCATATTTGTAAAGCCGTTCAAGCGGTCGTTCATCTTCGGGCAGGTCTTTTAGCCGAAGTCGATATTCTGTCGTTTCCATTATCATATCCTTTGTAACCTACAATATTCTACTCATTAGAGTGGAAAATTGTAAGGCAGATTATACCAAAATAAGAAGAGGAAGGCAATAATTATGCACAATTGATTCAGCTTTTTTGTTAGAAATTCCCCACGTCTAAGCAATACTCTCATGAGGATTTTCTACTTTTTGTGTTGATGTTTGCCTACTGATGTGATAGAATACAAACGCATTTATACGATGAACCATTTGATAGACCCATACTTTTGCCAACTAACATTTTCTCATGTCTCGGCCATTTCTCGATTTGTCTTGGGTGACCAAACGCTAGCCGGTCAAACATGACTCTCTTTCCAGCGACCGTTACAATCTCACGAAGCCTGTCAATTCAAGAAAATGTTAGCAACCGAATACTCCAAATATTAGGAACGTTATTTTAGGGAAATTTTCCCGCGTTTCTCCTACGGCAAAAGAAATTAATTCTGAAATACCATCCAATACGACTGACTATCCTGTTTGAGGAGGGTTCAATGCGTGACCAGAACGATAGAAGGCAACCCGAAACGATACCAGAAGACGATTTCCGGCTATTTGACGACCTCGAAGAAGAAATTGAGGACGATGATGATCAGGTAGGTACCCCCCGTTCCTTGATGCTAGTCGATCGACTCATTTATGCAACTCACGAGAATGATCGTCGGCGACCACTGCTGTTTCAACTTCGGCGGGCGATTGTGGAAGATGAAATGACCTTCCAAGAGGCGCGAGAAGCCATCGTTGAAATGCAGGAAACAATCGAAAAGTTGACTTCTCCTGCGAATCGAATTGGAACGCTGCTGGGGCTTCCGAAAAAGGAGGTTGCCCATGTTATTATTGGCGGATCTGAATACTATGCGAATATTGACCCACAATTGGATGCCGCAGCGCTGAAGATCGGTTTTAGCGTGCTCCTTAATGATGCTTATGTCATTGTCGGTGAGCTAGGGTACAACACCTCTGGATCGATTGCAAAAATCGTTGATTTGATGCCCGATGGACGGTTGCGCGTTGGCGGTGAGCCCGCCGGATTACAATCAATTATTTTACAACGCTCCACCGATTTAGCCAATGCAAAGCTCAAAGTCGGTGACGAAATTCGCATGGACCCGAATTCCAAAGTCGCACTAGAACGCCTAGAAGTACAAGAAGCACAGGATTACTACCTCGAAGCCGTGCCAGACCTCCCCTGGTCGAAAGTAGGTGGACTGGACGATACCATTCAACTCATCAAAGATACCATCGAACTCCCAATTTTACACCCGGAACTCTTCGATAAGTTCCAATACGCGCCTCCGAAAGGCTTTCTCCTACACGGGCCTCCGGGCTGCGGGAAAACACTCATCGGAAAGGCAACAGCGCACAACCTGACGCAACGCCTGAGCGAAGGGGAAGGAGTCGAGGTAGAAGGCAGTTTCCTACACATCAAGGGGCCCGAAATCTTGAATATGTGGCTTGGCGAGTCGGAGCGTAAAGTCCGTGAAATCTTCCAGATAGCGCGCGAGAAGAGTAAAGAAGGTTATCTCCCCTTCGTATTCATTGATGAGGCAGAATCAATATTGGGAACGCGCCGTTCATTCCGTTCTCATAATATTTCTAACACCGTCGTCCCAATGTTCTGCGCCGAAATGGATGGCATTGAATCCTTGCAGGATGTTGTAATCATCCTTGCAACGAACCGCCCGGACCTCATTGACCCTGCGATCTTACGCCCCGGACGAATTGATCGCAAGATTAAGGTCACCCGTCCCGATAAAGAAGCATCGAAGGCGATTTTCCGCATTTATCTTACACCAGATTTACCGCTCCATCCAGAAATCCTTGATGCCCACAACGGCGATACAGAGGCAGCAGTTTCTCATCTCATTGATCAGGTCTGCGATGAACTGTTCCAACGAGATGAAAGTAACAAGTTTTTAGAGGTTGCCCTGCGAAGTGGTCGCCGCGATATTATGTACCGTGGCGATCTATGTAGCGGTGCTATTGTCGATTCCATTGTTCAACGCGCAAAAGAGTCCGCAATCAAACGTGCGATAGAAGGCACTGAGGATGCGGTGGGAATTCGGGTTGAAGACCTGTTGGAAGGCGCATTGGCAGAATATCGCGAGAACGATATCTTCCCCCCGACAGACAGCGTCGAGGATTGGCTTAAGCTGCTCGATTACGATCCAGAAAACGTTGTCAAAGTGACCCCAATCCGTCCGGAGAAATCAACTCGTAGAAAAGCCACGAGCAGTGTGATTTAGGATGAAGCGTTTATGCAAAGACTTTTTGGAATCGAAACTGAATACGGAATCACGCTAGAATCAGAGGAACACGTTGATCCCGTCAGCCAATCTGTCGAATTGATTAAAAGCTACCGGCAGGATGATTTTCGACCAATGTGGGATTATAGCGGCGAGGATCCATTCCAAGACGAGCGTGGCTTCCGTGCAAAAACTTTGCAGGAGCACCCCGACGAGCGGGAACATCAGGAAGCCGATCGTCAGCGAAACCTGTCCTTCGTCGAAATCAAAAGCGATCTGATTTTGACCAATGGTGCCCGTTTATATAACGACCATGCCCATCCCGAATACTCCACGCCAGAATGTCGCAGCCTTTTTCAATTGGTCGCCCACGATAAAGCAGGGGAGCGGATACTGCAGCAGTGTGCAGTCAGGCGAAGCGAAAAATTGGGAAAACGTGTCCTATTATACAAAAACAACACCGACTTTCATGGACACAGTTACGGCTGCCACGACAATTACCTAATGGAACGGGCTATTCCCTTTGATGACCTCAAAGCGAGTATCATGCCATTTTTTGTGACACGACAGATTTTTGCAGGGACGGGCAAGGTAGGAATCGAAACCGAATCAGGATTGACCTCCGCCGGCTTTTTCCAAATTGCACAACGGTCCGATTTTTTCCATGTCGAAGTCAGCGTTGATACCATGCACAACCGCCCAATTGTGAATACGCGCGATGAACCCCACGCTGATCCAGCAAAATACCGAAGACTACACGGTATCGTCGGTGACGCCAATATGTCAGAGTATGCAACGGCACTCAAGATCGGCACAACCGCACTCGTTATTGATCTCATTGAACAGAAGCGCGTCCCCGGTTGGTTTACCTTGCAAGATCCGCTTCACGCAATTAAAGAAATCTCCCGTGACCAGACCTATCAATGGCGGTTTAAATTAGCCAACGGTAAAAGCATCTCCGCAATCGATCTGCAGCGCGAATATCTCGCGTTAGCTCAAAAGCACCTCAACCCACAAAGTGGTGATACCGATTGGGTTCTCACCGAATGGGAATCTACTCTCGATAGGCTTGAAAAAGATCCGATGGAACTCACTGATCGATTGGATTGGGTCGCCAAGAAGTGGCTGCTAGAAGCCTTCATTGATGAAGAAAAACTCACGTGGGATGACCCGTGGTTACAGAGCCTCGACCTCGAATATCACAACATCGATCAAGAAGCGGGGTTATATTATGAGCTTGAAACAAGTGGATTGATGCGGCGCCTTGTCACCGATCAGCAGATTGAACACGCTATCCACAATCCCCCTGCTGATACCCGTGCATATTTTCGAGGCAAATCATTGGACAAATTCCGTCCACAAGTCAAGTCGATCCAATGGGATAACGTTACCTTTAATACAAAGGGCAAAAAAACCGTCTCAGTGAGCATGAATCAACTCGCGGATGCAGAGATGGCAGAAAAATACAATCGCATCCTCGATCAGGCACAGTCGGTTGAAGCGTTAGTTAAAGATTTGGAACTTAGTAAGTGAAACCCTTAAATCTATTCCCTTACAGGAGGTTATTACGATGACAGCACAGCATTTGATTTATCTACGCGATCGAATTCAAAGACCGGTGAAACCAGTGGGTCCGGGCGATGGTGGGGACGATGATGGTCCCAAACGTCCAGACGTTACGAGACCGGATACGAGAAATCTGGTTAGGCGGATGCGGCGCGTCGATAAAGATCAATCCCGGCGTTATCGCCAACGAACAGGTGAGTAACCCATGACAAATCACAAGGGGGATTTCCTCGACCTCTTGAAGGCGAACGATTGCCAGATTCAACTGGATCTGCCCGCCACACCCACAAATGGGGCTTCGCCTCCGATTCAAGAAACAGAAGGCACCACCGTCCTCGCTGTGCGCTATAAGGAGGGTGTCCTCATCGGCGGAGACCGGCGGGCAACAGCGGGCAACGTTGTCATGTACGATCGCGCAGAGAAGCTGCTGCAGATTGACGAACACTCCGTTCTTGCGATCGCAGGATCACCCGCAATGGCTTATGAAATGGCGCGAGTCCTCGAACATTCGTTCCAATATTTCCGCCGAAGCCAACTTCAAGAGTTGAGCCTCGAAGGCAAACTGCGAACACTTTCCCGCCTAATCCGTGAAAATTTGCCCATGACGTTGCAAGGCATTGGGGGCGTGATACCAATCTATGCCATCTATGATTTGCAAAGCGATGATGAAAATGGTGGCAAAATCTTCTTTTACGACGCACTCGGTGCCCATTTCGAGAGTGCCGATTTTGCGACATCTGGATCCGGCTCTGTGTGGATTCGTGGGATTTTGTTGTATCAAAACCGTTGGGGCGATAAACCACTTGCCGACATGGATGAACAGGAGGCTACTGTTACCGTTTTGCGCCTACTCGATGCAGCTGCAGAATATGACTCGGCGACAAGTGGCTATAACCCGAAATCAAATATTTATCCAACAGTAAAAACGATCACAAAGGACGGAATTCAAGATCTCTCTGTCGAAAGACTCCAAGAGATTTATGCTGAATCTGTAGAAACAACTTATGCTAGATGAACCTTATCGGTGGCTTGAAGCCGTTAATAACCGCCGCGACTATATCGAAGACCAACTTCGCGGCGGGAGTCCCGTCGTCGGGCTGAGATACGATGATGGGCTTTTACTTGTGACCATTGGACGCGGGCAGCGTAAAATCTTTGAAGTACATGACCGGATTGCACTCTCAGCGATAGGGCATAGTGCCGATGTTGAACGGCTGCGCATGATGGCAACTGACACCGCATCTGTACAAGGTTTTCAAAGTTCAGTTGATGATGTAACTCTCCATCGTCTGACAAATTTCGTGCTTGGACCCACTATCAAACAATCCTTTGAAGCCATCTTTGGCTCCGCCTACATCATTAAAATGTTGTTGGCGGAACTTGGTGGGTGCGGTGAAGGGGATGGATTTATCGCCCTGAACTACGATGGCACCGTGCAATCAAATCAAGACAGAGAAGTCATCGGTGGCACCCACGAAGCCGAAACGGCGATGCAGAATTACCTATCCGCCGCTGATGCGTCCGAGTCTTCGCTCACCGCTGCCTTACAGTTAGCCCTAGAGACTTGGGTGGTCGGTTGGGAGTTGGGCGTGCAACAAACAGAGACCGATTCGGATGAGGAGGCAACCGAAGGTTCGGAATTGACGATGGACAAAGCGCGATTGCACGAAGTCCTTCGAGATGAATTGCAGACAGGAGAAATCGAAGGGGCGGTATTGGAGACTTCCCGTCGAAGTAATAATAAGTTCCGTTTTCTGAACTCCGACGAAATTAATACAGCAATCGCAGACTGGCTTTAATACGACACTCATGTTAAGAAATCGTGCAACAGAAACCGAGTTTTTTCGGAAAAACTCGGTTTCTTTTTATGCTTTGCACTTTCTTTTTATATGAACTTAATACGAATATGGACAAACTCACGTTTGTCCTTGAGGCAAAACCGTGAGCAGACGTATTTTTGGTATCGAAACTGAATTTGGATGTATGGCAGACTCGGATGGCTCCCTCGGCTCTTCGGAAGGGACCGCTGCACTCGTGAGAGATTATATTTTTCACGAGTTGAAACTCGGAATGTCGGATATGCACTACCGAGATTGGGGAGAACCGCCCGGCAACGGCGGGTTTCTGTTCAATGGCGGGCGGCTCTACATTGATATGGGGCATCTTGAGTATGCTACGCCAGAGTGTGTTAGCCTCTTCGATCTGATCGCTTACGACCGCGCCATCGAGCAGCTGATTATCACGATCCTCGACGATGTTGGGCTAAAGGACGATATCTCCTTTTTCAAAAACAATATCGATCATTTCACAGGCGCGACTTTCGGCTGCCATGAAAACTATCAACTCCGGCGGGATGTCCCCTTTTACAAGGTCGTTATTCCTACGCTTTTACCGTTCTTTGTCACGCGCCAGATTTACGCGGGTGCCGGTCGTGTCGGCGGACACGAAGAGATCCTTGAATTTGGGGATTCGCACCATCGACGTGACGATTTTGTCGGCTACCAAATCTCTCAACGCGCAGATCATATTGTCACAGAAATTTACGAGTGGATACAGTTCAGTCGAGCAATTATCAACACGCGCGATGAACCCCTCGGTGACTACACCAAATATCGGCGTCTCCATCTACTCGTCGGCGATTCAAACATGTCCGAATTTGCCGCGGCTTTGAAGGTCGGAACAACCTCTCTGATACTTGATCTTCTTGAGGAAGGACATCGCCCCCGCGATATGAGCTTAGTCAACCCAGTGCACGCCATTAAAGACATCTCGCGCGATCAGACCTTCCAGTGGATTGTCGAATTGGAATCCGGCGGCACCATCTCAGCGATAGACCTGCAACGCGAATACCTCAATCTCGCACAAAAAGTCCTGAAAGGCAAAGATGACGACACAGATTGGGTATTAACCGAATGGGAATCGGTTTTGGACGACTTGGAAACGGATCCGGAGCTTTTAATAGATCGCGTCGATTGGGTAACAAAGAAATGGCTGCTTGAGGCTTTTATGGAGGAGGAGGGGCTGGATTGGACCGACTCGTGGATCGAGAGCCTCGACCTTGAGTATCACCATCTCAACCGCGAGAAGGGACTGTTTTACGAACTTGAGCGCGAAGGACATGTGAGACGGGTTACGACGGACGAACAGATTGAGGCAGCGATCCGGAATGCCCCCGAAAACACAAGGGCAAAAGCCCGTTCCTATGTAATGCGTTATCTATCCCAACACCGCCTGCCCTGTATCATTGATTGGAATCAGATCTATTTTTCGCACGAAGAACCTTTTGAGATGAAAGATCCCTTCGATACCTACGATGCAGAGGTTGAAGACCTATTGAAGCGGCTCAGTCAACAGCCACGTCCAGCTTCACGGCAGACGCGCATCCGGTTAAGACGAGAGTAAAACAGGGATAAAAAAAACGCAGGTGGGCCGCCGGACTTGTATTAAACGTTAAGATGGCTATCGGACATTTATCTGAAAGGAAGATATATGACACAAGATGTAGCAAATACATATTGTCTAGAGTACATTGATACTATCAGACAAGGAGACTGCATTAAGTTGATGTCCGAAATGCCGGATGAGTGTGTGGACCTTATCATAACGGATCCCCCTTTTGCCATCGAGTTCAAAGCCACTCGACATAACTACAACCGGACGGGGGATAGAGTTCTGCAAGGCTACAATGAGATTGAAGCAGACGATTATCTCACATTCACACTTGAATGGCTTTCTGCTGCGACGCGAGTATTAAAAGATTCTGGCAGCATGTATATCTTTTCTGGCTGGAATTGCCTAAAAGACCTCTTAATCGCTATTGATCAATGCAATCTCACTACAGTCAATCACCTGATTTGGAAATACCAGTTTGGTGTCGTTACCAAGCGTAAGTACCTAGGTTTCGCCCAATAAGACGCGTATTTTATAGGGTTTTAAGAAGGCTTGAAATGCAGTAATGATGCGTTCAATGAGTGGATATAAAGGGTTAAGAATGATACAGACGACCTTTTTGTTTTTGAATTGTACTTTGCCAGAGATACCTAACACCTCGCGCATCAACCGTTTGATTCCCCTCGCTTGAATGGTAGCAATAGTTTGATTGATTGATGCGCTGGGTTGCGGTGGGGTCTGTTTTTCAGTCTTGCTCCCCGATGCAATGAGCGCATCAATAAGCCACCGTTTGGACCACATGAGAATGTTATGAGCCAACTGAGAGAGTAGAAGCAGCACCTGTTGGGCTTCAAATCCCGCTTTTCGACGCTTTCTCATCGACAACCCTTGATAATCTTGGCAAAAGGTGCTTTCGGGCACCCCGCTTCGTTTATCATAATGGGTGACAATTTGGGTTAACGTTGCTTTTGTATCGGTAGTCACCAAAACCGAATAGTTATAACCGCCTTTGTGGTTTGGGGTTCTGACCGCCACTTGTACCGTTTTGCGCCCATACCGATGTGGCTTTGTGACCCACCCGGCTTGTCTAGCGGTCTTATTGGCACACGATGGGACAGCCACCCACTTCTGCACAGATTTGGCTAAAGCAGTGGCTCTTTTCCACGAGTAGATTTTTACCAGAATCGAGTAATTCCGCCAGAGCGCGAAATTGATGTTCGCGTCGGTGCCAAATCCGGCATCGAGTCTCAATTGAATCTGCTGCCGTTTGGCGTTTGTATCCAGTTTTAAGGTGGTTTCCATTTTGGCAACCATTTCTTTGAACACCGCCTTAGACGAGGTGTTTCCCGTGTAAAGGGATTGGGAGACAATTTCCTGGGTGTCAGGCATCAGGACGCGTCCGACTTGACGGGTGTATTGATTTTTGCGGTGGGGGACATACCCCTTGGTGGCTCCTTCTGCGCGTTTGGAGACCGGCAGCGCCGACAGATCCATATCAATAGTTACCGGCTTTGATTCGGTCAACGATGAGAGGGGAGATGACGTCAGGTGATGTTTCTCCCAAATACCATCAACCGCTTGCTGAAGTTGAAAAACTGTTTCCGACGTGGCGGCATTTATCGTCTCCTGAATTACTGACTGATCCGCACACTTGCAATACCCAAATGCCAAAAGCAGCGCACCATGCGGACGGAGGGCGGTGTTGATGTCTGAAATCGTTGATGCTCCGGCAATTATGCCAAGCGTGGCAAACACCAATTTGTCTGTCGGGCGATAGGTAATCGTCTTCTGAGGGATTTCAACCCTTTGATGAATCTCATCAAAGAACGCTTTCTCTTTAAGCACTTCGCCCAATGCACACAACGGCGCGTGAGCGGTGGAGTGACTGACTTTCTGTTTGCGTTTTTTACGTCTTTTGGGTATCCTTTTGTTTGCCATTACTTCCCTCCATCGGTGGTCATAAGGATTATGCTATTTTTATGATAACCTTTGGAAGGGGGCAATGGCACGTTATTATTGGATGCAGACCTTTCTAAACCAGATTCAACTGTTTACTTCATTGTACGAAATCGAGGTAAGTATGTAACCTCCCATTATCACTGCCTTTACTTGTGCAAAAACGACAAGAAAAGGAAGTTTTATCCCTATCGGCGATTTGATAAGGATGCCAAGACTGAAAACGGTAGCTCTGCACACTATAAAGACAAAGAAGATGTCTGGGAAATTAAGAGAGAATATTGGCAAGGCGCAGTCAAAACGCCAACTAAATTGCCAGCTGAACTCATTGAGAAAATTCTTGATTATTCCAGCCAAAAAGGGGAGGTTGTTTTAGATCCATTTTTAGGGTCTGGACAAGTTGCTGTAGTGAGCAAAATGAAAGGAAGACATTACATAGGGTTCGAGATCGTTCCCGCATATTATAAATTTGCACGTGACCGTATTGAATCAGGAAAATATATAATACAGAAAACAGAAGAGGAGCCTGTTGGGGATTTGTTCACAACGGAGATATAATTTGACCATCTTAAACCAAAAAATAGTTGATACAGTTGAACAATTGCGACTTGCCTCTCAGAACATGCCACACATTTGGGATGGCAGTACAATGATATTTGACACCACCTCCTATAAATGCGGGATAAAAATACCCCCGCTATAATCGTTACATCAAGGAAAGTTGATGAAAATTAGCTCTTTTTACCGTATTAAGCCTGAAGATTGGTTTTTCACAACCAATGCAGATGTTGCTGCTGCCCAGAAAAGGGCAATGGAAAATCCCGATTTGGATGAGAAAAATATCGAAGAGTACGTCCGCCAATGGGTTCTTCAAGAACTGATTAAAACTTATGGTTACCCTGAAGAATGGCTAGGGGAACGAATCGTTGTTGAAGAAACTGTCCAAATGGGAACAATGAAGAAAGAAGCAGACGTGTCTATCAAGAATGAGCGAGGAAAAACTTATTTATTCGTTGAAACCAAAAGTCTAGGTGTTTCCGACACAGACTTTTTAAGTGCAGAAAGGCAGCTTGAGGGATATCTTTCCTCAACGCATACGGCAACAATTGGTATGGTTACTGACGGAAGCCCTGCCAGAACTAAAGTGAAGCTAAAAAAAATAGATCCTAACGACTTTGATTATATTCCAGATATTCCACCTTATGAAGCAGGTGAACTTAGCCAGAAGGTAAAACTCGTTAGAGAACTACCTGCCGATTATACCAAGGGTAAGCAAACAGGATTAAAACCAATTGGAGAAGAATACACAGATGTTCTTTTTCGTTGTCATAGTGTAATTCGCTCAATTGATAACTTGCACGATGATGAAAGTCTTGACGAATTATGCAAGGTCATTTATACCAAAATCTACGACGAACGTCAGATTATATCAAAAGCTGTTGGAGCGGCTTTTGCCTTTCAAACCTACGGTGGGAACACAGAGGAAATAGCATCTACTATTCGTGACCTTTATGAGGAGGCGCGAAACACGGATTTGGAAAGATATGGACAACGGATCCCAGGATATGAAAACTCACGAGGCGTTTTCAAAGATCAAATTAAGCTTAGCAGTGCTGCTCTGCTAGGTGTTGTTGAACTACTACAGAATTATAGTTTTGTTGATAGTACAACTGACGTAAAAGGTCAAGCGTTTCAACAGGTGATTGGTGAGGCTATACGCGCTGGTATGGGACAATATTTCACACCAGACCCAGTTGTGCGAATGATCGTGGGAATTATTGACCCGAAACCAGATGAAATGATACTTGACCCTTTCTGTGGCAGCGGTCACTTTTTAAGCTGCTCACTTGAGCATGTGGAAAAAAATTATAAAAACACGATTGATGAATACACTTATAGGCAATTTGCTTTCTTCCACTTGCACGGAATTGAGAAAGATCCCAAAATGGTTCGTGTTGCGATGACTGATATGATGTTACACGACGACGGTCATAGCAATATTCGTTGTCTTGATGCTTTGTTAAGCTTTGATAATTATCCAGATATACAAGCCCTAGGCGGAGAAGACAATACAAGTCCAGAGATATTTCATGTATGTCTGACTAATCCTCCATTTGGAGCACTGCTCACTGGAGAGGTTATGCAGATACTCGGTAGGTTTGCGCTCGGTAAAGGTCGAGACTCACTGCCTCTTGAGATACTTGGTTTTGAAAGAACTCTTCAATTCTTGCGTCCCGGTGGAAGGATGGCTATCGTACTTCCACAAAGTATACTCACGAATGCATGGATGCAGTTCGTTAGAGACTTCATTCTGGACAACTGTCAAGTAGATGCAATTGTATCATTACCCCCACAGACATTTGCCCCGTTCAAGGGTGTAGGTAAAGCGTCAGTACTTTTTCTGACTAAAAAGACTACCAAGAGCCCTTCCTTGGATTATCCCGTTTTTACAGCAATCGCCAAACACGTTGGTTATGACAATACAGGCAGAAGTGATCATCGGAACGATCTTCCCACGATCGTTCAAGATTTCAAAAAATATCAACAGGGTAATATTGACCTGTCAAAACGCTCATCCGTCACAAATGGACGAAAGCTTATTGAAACAGGTTTCGCTCCTGATTTTTTTCTCCAAGGCAGTGGGCGTGAAGATTGGGAAACAAAATCCCTTAACGAGTTAGGTGATGAAGTGATTTTTAGTGGTTCAACCCCAGGGCGTGGAGCTTATGCCGACTCTGGGGGACACGTTGTCACCGATGCTGCGGTTCGTATCCTTAAATGGCGGAATATTACGAATCGTGGTGTTGAATGGGGGTTGAATGACCGTGCCTTTGCAACCGAGGAGTTCTTTCAGAGACATATCGCAAAACGGGTTCAGATCGGAGATATTATTGTTGGAACCGCAGCACACAACCCAAGATATATTGGTGAAAAGATAGATATCGTAGATTATATTCCAGAAGAATATGAAAATAAGGTTATGTGCACCGCTGAAGTTATGGTTATACGGGTAAATCCAAAAAAAATAGATCCGTATTACGTTCTCATGTATCTCAGAACAGAAGAAGGGTATGAAGCCTTACAACGCTGTATCCGGGGGCAAACAGCTCATATATATCCTAAAGAACCAATGGTGCTAGTATAATTTGTAGGTCATGAGCCGGTATCCTCACTTCTATCGTTAATCGGGGTAATCAACCAAACTCGATTAACGAGAGGAACCAAAGCTCATGACCACTATAGATTTTATCACACAATTGTTCTGTCGAGTAGATGATAAACTCACACAAGCAAATAAGAACCAGAAGCATACCAAAGCCAATCTCTATCCGTCTGAAGTGGTTACCATCGCCTTGCTATTTGCCCTCAAAGGTGTTGGCAACCGTGCATTCTATCGTTGGATAGAAAACAACTATAAGTCGCTGTTTCCCAATTTACCCGAAAGAACCCGCCTGTTCCGATTGTTCAACAGGCATCACCATCTGACGGATATGTTCATGGCAAATCCCTCATTGATAGGAGTGATTGATACTTATGGTATTGAACTGATTCATCCCCGTCGAGAAGGTCGTTCTGAACAACAAGTCGGCAAAAAAGGCATATCCAACCAACGATGGATTGTCGGGGGCAAACTGTGTGTGTTGGTCAACCACTTGGGACTGATTGTGGACTGGGATTGTGCCACTGCCAATGTTTACGATGGAAGCCATTTTCAACATATCGTTGATAATGTGAGTGACCAGATGGTGGTCTTTGCTGATGAAGGGTTTGCCAAAGGCGATTGGCACCCTTCAAACTTGCGTATATGTCCCCGTGGACAATGGAACGATAGGATGCTGATAGAGACCATCTTATCTATGTTGACGGGGGTGTGTCATTTGAAGAAAGTGACACATCGATGTTGGGCTTATTTCAAAACTCGCCTTGCTTTCACTATGGCTCTGTTTAATCTTTTGGTCCAATGGGACGGATTGCCAACTAATAACGATGGATTTGTACCTTTATCTATCGCTCAATTCACTCTCTAAAATAGCACCAAAGGTTAAAGATGTGAAACAAATACAGATACCTATACCTCCAGAAGATGAAATGAACGCCCTAAAAGCCATCCTTGATGTAACGAAAGAGAGTTTGAAGAAACGACGAGAATTTGAAAAGGCATACCATGATGCAAATAAGGCATTTCTGGAATATGTTTATCCAGACCAGCATTGAGAACAGTGTTTGAAATTTTGATGTCTGTCCAAGTGGATAGACACTTTTAGATGAACATCTCCCCACACCTCCCTTGTGGCGAAACTTCCAGAAATGGGGAAAGGAGAGAATAATGAGTGATCTCTTCAAGGTGTTTATTACCTACTCGCATAAAGACTCACATCAAGAAGACGAATTAAAAGTGCAACTTGCCCCATTGGAGGAGGAAGGCATTATAACGATTTGGGATGATAATAAAATACTCCCCGGTGATATATGGCAAAAAGAAATCTTTGACAATCTTGGCGATGCGGATATTCTTCTTTACCTTGTCTCCGATGCTAGTCTGGGTTCTACGAATTGCAACAGAGAATTAGCAGAAGCGTTGAGCCTAGCAATAAGAGTTATTCCTATAATCCTCGAAGAATGTAATTGGAAAAATCATCAGCTTGCAGGCTTCCAAGGTTTGCCTGAAAGAGCCAAACCGATTAATCAATGGGCAGATCAAAATAGCGCATGGCAAAGTATAGTTGATGGCATACGGAGGCTCGCCAACGCTCTGCCCTCACCTGCCGAATTGTCGTTTGGTCAAGGTTTTTTTCTACAACAGTTAGGACAGTTGGAAAAATCCATCCAACGTTACTCAAGAGCAATTCAACTAGATCCGAATTACCGCGATGCCTATAACAACCGTGGTGCTACTTACAGCATTAAGGGGGATTATGAGCAGGCTATCAGGGACTATAGCAAGGCGATAGAACTTGACCCGGATGATGCAGCCGCTTATAACAACCGTGGTGTTGCTTACGATAAGAAAGGGGATTATGAGCAAGCTATCAGTGACTGTGGCAAGGCGATAGCACTTAACCCGGATGATGCAGCCGCCTATATCAATCGAGGTAATGCCTACAAGTTCAAGGGAAATTATGAGCAAGCTATCAGAGACTATAACAAGGCAATAGCACTTAACCCCAATTATGCAGATGCTTATAACAATCGAGGTAATGCCTACAATTTCAAGGGGAATCATGAGCAAGCCATCAGTGACTGTAACAAGGCGATAGCACTTAACCCCGATTATGCAGATGCCTATAACAACCGTGGTTTTGCTTACGGCAACAAGGGGAATCATGAGCAAGCTATCAGTGACTGTGGCAAGGCGATAGCACTTAACCCGGATGGTGCAGATGCCTATAACAACCGTGGTGTTGCTTACAGCAACAAGGGGAACTATGAGCAAGCTATCAGTGACTGTGGCAAGGCGATAGCACTTAACCCGGATGGTGCAGATGCTTATAACAACCGTGGTGTTGCTTACGGCAAGAAGGGAAATTATGAGCAAGCTATCAGTGACTGTGGCAAGGCGATAGCACTTAACCCGGATGATGCAAATGCTTATAGCAATCGAGGTAATGCCTACAAGTTCAAGGGAAATTATGAGCAAGCTATCAGAGACTATAACAAGGCGATAGAACTCGACCCCGATTATGCAAATGCTTATAACAATCGAGGTGGTGCCTACAACTCTAAGGGGGATTATGACCGGGCTATCAGAGACTATAACAAGGCAATAGAACTTGACCCTGATTATGCAATCGCCTATATCAATCGAGGTAATGCCTACAACTCTAAGGAGGATTATGACCGGGCTATCAGAGACTGTAACAAGGCGATAGAACTTGACCCTGATTATGCAAATGCTTATAACAACCGTGGTGTTGCTTACGGCAACAAGGGGGATTATGACCGGGCTATCAGAGACTATGACAAGGCGATAGAACTTAATCCTGATTATGCAAATGCTTATAGCAATCGAGGTAATGCCTACAAGTTCAAGGAGGATTATGAGCAAGTTATCAGAGACTGTGATAAGGCGATAGCACTTAACCCTGATTATGCAAACGCCTATAACAATCGAGGTGCTGCTTACAGCATTAAGGGGAATTATGAGCAAGCTATTAGAGACCATAACAAGGTGATAGAACTTGTCCCTGATTGCGCAGACGCTTATTATAATCGGGGTAATGCTTACAGCAACAAGGGAGATTATGACCGGGCTATCAGAGACTATGACAAGGCGATAGAACTTAATCCTGTTTATGTAGACGCTTATACCAACCGTGGTGCTGCTTACGACAACAAGGGGGATTATGAGCAAGCTATCAGAGACTGTAACAAGGCGATAGAACTTGCCCCTGATTATGCAAACGCTCATAACAACCGTGGTGTTGCTTACGGCAAAAAGGGGGATTATGAGCAAGCTATCAGAGACTGTAACAAGGCGATTGAACTTAACCCTAATCGTGTAGACGCCTATAGTAATCGGGGTAATGCCTACCATCTCAAGGGGGATTATGAGCAAGCTATCAGAGACTATGACAAGGCGATAGAACTTAATCCTAATTATGCAGATGCCTATAGTAATCGGGGTAATGCCTACCATCTCAAGGGGGATTATGACCGGGCTATCAGAGACTATGACAAAGCGATTAAACTAGCCCCTAATTCGGCAAACATTTATTATAATCGGTCTGTAGCTCACAATGCGGTAGGAAACCATCGCCAAGCACGTAAGGACCACCATAAATGGGAAGAACTTAGTAGAGGTTAAGTTACCAGCTAGGGTCTAATTTAACAATAAGGTAGATGCCGTCTTTTTCATCGAGCATATAGGGAGACTTAACCTTCGGTTTTGGAGATTTAATAGGCGGTAACTGCTCGCATTTATCTTCTACTAATCTGTTCGTTTACACCTTCGTCGGTAGAAGGTTCTACGGTTGGTATGATACCCCTCTCCGCTTTTGGATTTTTCGAGGAGTTTTCTTCAATTGGCTTCATGAATGATGTTGAATATGATGACATTGTATTTCTCCTTATTAGAAAAATAATTGCATAGGATTGTATCATATTTTTATAGTTAGGAGTTACGCACTTCAGATTGTAGGGAACGCAGATCCGCGTTCCCTACGAAACAGAACTGGTGCCTAGTAACTGCGTGTAGTTGCCCGATTTATCGGGCGTTGAGAGTGGTCCCGCGTGGTGATGAATCGCCGAACTACAGGGTTTTGAGCGCTCAACTGCGTAAGTCCTAATGGTAATGGAACACCAATAAAATATCCGATAAAATCTATTATCGAACGTTTTTAGGAAGTTTTTGGTAAAATCAGAAAAATCAGATCCAGTAACGGTGCGGGTTTGCCCAATCTCAAAACTGAAAAAACATGTCCGATAAGTTGGACAGTCTGTACTTGACCACAAAATGAGGGAAATCAGGTGAATTTTGCAGACACGATGCTTGTGATTATTTATTTTCTATGTAGTCTCATTTCCACGCTAATCATAGATTGGAGATTGAGACAATCCATCAAGCGCATAGACAACATTTTGAACAAAGGAGATTGAAATGGACTTTTCTGCATGGTCGCCGTCACATCTGATTGTGGCAGCACTAGCATTGGCAACGATAATAGGACAAGCCATCGCCGTGTTAGCGCGACTGAAAGCGAACACGGAACAGCTGCAAAAGCAAGGCGAGGCATTCGTTCATGCGATCGAACGCCTAGAAGATCGGATGGATAAGCGTTTCGTCGAAGTAAATCAGCGAATCTCGGAAGTTCGATCTGAACTGAAAACCGAGATGTCAGAGATTCGATCTGAACTGAGCAAGATGAATCAGAACCACATTGACCACCTATCCCACCACGAATCGCGAGGGGATAAGAACCCTTCCTAAATCTAGGAGAGAAACGTTCGTTCTTATTCGTGGCAAAGTGAAATTCATCTGAATCAGCCAAAAGGCGATGTCAAAAACATCGCTTTTTTTTATCCCCTCAAATCAGTTACGGGATCCTTAAATGCAAGCACAAAAGCCATTCAAATCCGGATATGTTAGCATCATCGGTGAGCCAAATGTCGGCAAATCAACGCTGCTGAATGCGCTGATGGGGGAAAAGCTCGCAATCGTCACACCCAAGCCGCAAACAACGCGCAACCGGATACCAGGGATTCTCACAACCGATTCGTATCAAATCATTTTCCTAGATACGCCTGGAGTTCTTACCCCCAAATATCGCTTGCACGACCAGATGGTCAAAGCCGCATATACTGCAATCACAGACGCAGACCTTGTGCTTTACATGATCGATGTGAGCCGACTAAACTCCGGCATTGAGGAAAAGATTCTTGTTGAATTCAAAAAGGCAGCGCAGCAAGTCATACTCGTAATTAACAAAATCGACCTAATACCCAATCCCTCGCTTTTACCGATTATTGCCAGCCATCAGGAAAAGTTCCCCTTCCTTGAACTCATCCCAATCTCCGCAACAACGGGCAACGGTATCCCGCAACTTCACGAGTCCATCGTCAAACACCTTCCCGAAGGTCCCCCCTACTTCCCGCCCGACCAACTCAGTGACCTGCCGGAACGCTTCTTTGTCTCGGAAACGATACGGGAAAAGGTTTTCCTCAGAACCAGTCAGGAGATTCCCTACGCGTCCAGCGTCGTGGTCGAAGAGTTCAAAGAACGTCCAAACGGAAAAATCTACATCAGCGCGATGCTTTATGTCGAACGACAGTCACAAAAAGGGATCCTAGTGGGAAAAGGTGGTAAAACAATCAAAAGGATCGGTCAGCTCGCCCGCGCAGAAATCGAGCAGTTTTTGGAGACAACCGTATTTCTGGATTTGCGCGTGTCCGTCAAAGTAGATTGGCGACGCGACGAACGAAAATTGAAAGATATGGGATATTTCTGAAAAGTAAAAAATGTTGTAAAAAACCGAAAAAAAGGCTTGATCTCATGTCGATTTTTTGATAGACTATAGTCCTACCTGAATTGTCTCCTCATCCTTATTGCGATAGAGGATGACAAGACCCCATACAAACCCTCAACTATGATGTTACAGATTGCAAAGAACGAGCGATTTCGGTCGCCCCCTACCTAGGCACTTTTGTAACATTTAGATGTAGATTTAGTATCAGTAGAAATATTCAACCTCCAATTGTAGGACAATAGCAATGAACCACTCGAATGGCGACAGCGATAATCGCTCTCCGCAGCCATTAGTATCACAGCCATCCGAACTGCCAACTTGTATACAAACTTCAGCACCGCGTCTACCCGCCAATTCAGGATTGAATCCGGCGTTGACCTTCGACCGGTTTGTCGTTGGGCACAGCAATCAAGACGCGTTTGATGCAGCGAAAGGTATGATGAATGGGGTTGGAGAGATGGAGGGAGTATTAATTATACATGGGGGGGTCGGACTCGGTAAAACTCATCTGTTACATGCCATTGGGAACCAATTCCGTCAGGGGCATCTGAATCGCACAGTGTACTGCTCTTCAGCAGAGAGATTTATGCGTGAATGGCTTCAGTCCATTGCTACCCCTCAGAAAGCTGCTGCATTGCGGCAACAGTATAAGCAGGTAGATCTGTTGCTAATTGACGATATTCAATTTTTATCACCAGAACAAAAAATTCAGGAAGAGTTTTTCCATCTACTTAACAACTTAAATGAACGGGGTCAACAGCTTGTATGCACCTGCGATCGTTTGCCGCAATTCCTGAAGAAGTTTTGGGACTCGCCCGATACCCTCGCGCAGCGGCATACTGTCAAAATTTGTGCACCGGAATTTGATCTGCGGGTTTCAATTCTGAAGCAGAAATTAAAAGAACGTGACTCTGGACCCGTGCCTTTGAAAGTGCTCCGTTATTTGGCAAAGCATCTGACACAACACATCCGTCAGCTTGAAGGCGCGCTCAACCGATTAATGGCAGAGGTGCGTTTGGGTTCACCGCTGACCCTTCAGGCAGCGCATCATGTGCTAGAGAACAAAACCCCAGATCGACCGCCTCCCGACACAATCACGTTGGAACATATTCAGGAAGCCGTTGCACGGTACTTTCATCTCACCTTGTCAGAACTATGCTCTCGAAAGCGGGGAAGACGGTTTGTACTCCCTCGACAAGTCGGAATGTATCTCACCCGTCAGTTGACTTCTCTCTCGTTGAAAGAGATCAATCAAGGGTTTGGACAAAGTCGCGCAACAGTCGTGCGAAGCTGTCAACGAATCGAAACATTACTCAAGGAAGATCTGGTACTGAGTCAGTCTATTGAAGCATTGACCGCCGAATTGACACGTCCTCAACAACTACGTGAGGACTGAGCAATTCACTCATTTATCGCTACAACCCCTCCTAGCAGCAAGATACCCACCTGCCAATATCCACAACAAAACAACCCTTTCTCACCCTTGTTTAATCACCGGCAGCACAATATGAGATGGTCTCATTTCATCGTGCATGACTGTGTTAATAGCAACCTGTCCAGCAGCCTCATTGTGAATAGATCCACCGGTGTTGAGATTGCGGTCAAACCGCGGAAAACAGCTACTTGTGACCGAAACACGAACCCGATGTCCCGGCAGGAAAACGTTGCTCGTCGCCCACAAATCAATCTCATATCTGTATACCTTACCGACCTCTAACAACTCAGGCTGCGCGAAAGAATCCCTATACCGTGCCCGAAGGATACCATCGCATAGCAGTCGCGAGTAACCGTCCGGATGTACATCGGTGAGTCGCACAACCCAATCGGTATCCGGCGCGGATGACAGCCCGTATATCACCGCTTTCACAGGACCTGTGATATCGAGCTCCTCCGTTAGTGGCTCGGTCGTAAAGGTAAGACACAATTCCTCAACCTCGTGCTGATCATAAACACCGCCGGGTACATTTAATGTGTTGCCGCCTCGAGTGGGAACAGGCTGGAGCGGATCGTATACAAAACTGTCCGGATTTTCACTCCCTTCAGGGGGCGTTGGCAATAGCGTTCCATCGTTCAATGATTGGATGGAGCCGCTCTGTCCACCATGAAGATAATAGTTTGTATAATGCGTGTCGGGCAGGGGCCAATCGGTTTCATCACGCCACTCATTACGACCCATCGCGAAAATGCGTACCGGCGGTGTATCCATAATGCCCGTGTCAATGCCCTTGAGCCAGTGGTCGAACCAAGGTAGACGTAATTCGTTGAAATCCTTAGCCGCATCAGTGCCAAAATCAAACTCGCCGGCAAATTGGGTGTTGATAGCCCCAGGACCGTGCACCCAAGGTCCAATAATTAGTTTTTGGTTCTGGCGCGCTTTTTCTGTACGACCACGTCCCTTGATGCCCGTATAGTGCTTGAAGGTCCCCGCCAAGAAGATGTCAAACCAGCCTCCTAGGTGGTACATGGGCGTTTCTATCTGATCGTGAAATTTGTCCATGTTGAACGCGTCCCAATATCCATCATCCGTTGGGTGCTGAAGCCAATCGTTGAACCAATCGCTCAAACCCTCAAAGAACGGACACGGATGGATCGGAAGTCGCGCATACCAGCTATCCATCTCTTCCCGGACCCGTTCAAGTCTGCCTTCCTGTCGATTAAATTCCTCACCCTCGGCGAGGTGTGCGAGATTGGTCAACGTTACTCCATGTGCCCAAGCCATATTAAACGCCAACTCAAATGCACCACTACGGTACACCCACTCTTGATAGTAGTCCGCAGAGGATTCACGGACAAACATCGCCCGTAGGTGGGGTGGACGACTGAGCGCGTTTCTGTACTGGGTGGCTCCAGAATAGGAACCGCCAATTGTCCCTACATTTCCGTCAGACCACGGTTGCGCCGCCGCCCATTCGATGGTGTCATAGCCATCGCGGTTTATCCCCGCGCCATCGTCTCGAAATGGGTAAAAGTCACCGTCAGAAGCGAACCTGCCGCGCACATCTTGGATAATGACAGCATACCCCCTCTGGGCAAAGAATTGGGGAGATCCTACCCCATTTTCAGATCCCCCCTCCTTGTTGTACGGTGTGCGCTCTATCAGTACCGGGAACTTGCCCTCCACATTAGGACGGGTAATATTAGCACGAAGAACCGTGCCGTCCCGCATGGTAACTTCTTGATTCTTTTCATGAGTTGTTTCATACTGCGGTTTTGATAATACTGATTCTTTGATCATGGTTTCTCCTTTAGGTGATTACCGTGTTACTAACCCACCGGAAACGACAACCGTCTCGCCCGTCATCTCGGAAGCATCAGGGCCTGCTAGAAAAGCCACAACGTTGGCAATGTCTTGCGGCTGTTGCAGCCGACCGAGTGGAATAGAGTCACGCCGACGCTCCATAAACTCGCCGGGGGACAGCCCCATCTGCTGAACCCCTATCAGGTCATCAAGCGTCCAGTTAAAAGCGGTCTCCACAATACCGGGGGCAACAGCGTTGACCGTAACTCCGTGCTCAGCGAGGTTAGCAGCAGCTACCTTGGTCAGATTAATGATGGCTGCCTTGCTCGCTGCATAAGGCGGTGAGTAGGTCATCCCCCCAGCGATTCCAGCCACTGAGGCAATGTTGATAATCGTGCCACTTTTCTGCGCTATCATCGGTTTCGCGGCTTCCTGCATGTAGAAATAAGGTCCCTTGAGGTTCAGATTGAGTGTCCAGTCCCACGTATCTTCCGTAACATCTGGGAACGGCTGCGTTCGTATGCCTCCCGCATTGTTGACCATGATATCAATGCGTCCATACCGATCAACGACAGCCTGAACGAACAGTGGAGCGTCCACCGCTTTGGCAGCATCGAAGATTCCTGTGGCGATGGCAGCACCGGTCCCTTTAGCATCATTTTCCAGTTTCTCCAACAAATCTTCTCTGATGTCACTGGCAAAAATTGATGCGCCCTCCCGCGCCAATCGTAAGACGGTTTCCCTACCAATCCCCTGACCCGCACCGGTGATAGCTGCTACTTTGCCGGTGAGTCGGCGGACAGATTCTGGCGTAGACTGAGACGATTGATCTGTTCCTTGCATTTTTTTTCTCCCCTCTGTCGCTGTTATTTGAGATTTTCGCTGATGTACTGCTGAATCCGCTCCTGCGTCTTTTTTGTCATGAGTCTGCGCCCTTCAAGCTTACCTTCATCCAGTGCTTGGCTAAGAGAAGCAAGGCTATCAATACCAAGTTCATCGTACAACGCCTTTGCGGTCTTGATACCGACTCCGGGAAGTGCTGTCAACTCTAACACAGTTTTCGGGGTGTGCTCAGCAAATTCCTCCAACTTCGTACATGTACCCGTCTCAATAAACTCACCGATAATCTCGGCAATCGTCTCACCGACACCGGAGATTGTCGATAAGCGTCCTTCACGATGCAGTTCCTCTACCGATTCCGGGTGGCGGGAAATAGTGTAGGCTAACCTTGTATATCTTGTAGCATGAGATTCTTCATAACCACCGATAACCAAGATGTCGTGGAGTTGCTGGAGTTTTTTCGCGATTTCGTCATTGCGGTGCCAACGGGTGCGACCCTTCGCATCGGTATATGATGCATCACCTTTTGGATTCATAACAGATGTCCCCCAAAATAATAAAAAGTCCGAGAAAATACTAGAGATCGGATTTGAGCACCCAGATTTGGACTGTCGAGTCAAAAAGCCCAACTGCCATATATCTCCCATCATGAGAAAACGCAAGAGACTCAATTCCGGTATCGACTCTCAATGCAAATACCTCTCTATCTTCCTTGATATTCAAGAGCATTAGCATTCCCGATTCATCCCCTAGCGCAATGTATTTACCATCTAATACAAACGTGAGGGCCCGCGCCCAATACGCTTCTAAGTCGTCTATAATACATAGTTCTTCTCTTGTACTTCTCTCCCACACACGAATCCCCGCCTGCGCCTCTATTTGACTATCGGCAGCTAGCATTGAAGCATCAGGAGAAAAATGCAGGTTCCAGACACCCAAGATGATACCCGTATCAATCAGATCCGCCGGGGTATCTCGCTTGATGTCCCACATCTCAATCTTCGTGCGATGTCCCTCCCCATCTCGATACGTGCCTTCAGCCGCCGCAACGTACTGTCCATCGTGCGAAATTGCTAAACCGTTTCTCACCGGCTCAACCGCCTTCAGACGTTTTAGCAGCCGCTTCTGGTCTGCCTCCCAAATTTCTATCTCCTTATCCCCACGTGATAGCGTGACAAATTTTCCATTTGCAGACAAACTCGCATTTTCAAAAGCACCATTGGTCAGAATCATTTCCTGATTGGTGTCCAGAGTGAGAAGCGTAACATCATCGTTCTCTTTTTTTATCAAGAGCAGATTACGAACCGGTGAGTATGCAAATAGGTCTTTGGTCGTTGTAACATATTCTTCTCCGCGAGTTTCCAAATCCCACTGCACTACACTCCCATCCTCCATTTTGGAAATGATTTTGGTGTCATCCAAACTAAAGACAATGCACCGAGAAACACGAGGCAGCATACGATCGCCCGGCGGATTCTGGCTCACACCAAAGTAGAAAGAGAATTGGGGAATTATTGTTCCCTTCTGTTCTGCATCTACGGTAGAAGCTAGGAAACCGACAGCAAAAAGCAGAACCAATAACCTAAATCCCTTCACAACGTGCCTCCAGTTATCGAATCATTTTTGCTCGTTCTTTTGACACCTGATATGTTACATTTATGGATGGACACCCGCTGTAAATTAGGGAATAAATTATTATCAGCTAAAATCAACCGCAGAGACGCAGAGATTTCTTAGAAAGGTAGCGTGGAGGCGAGGGGGCGTGGAGGTGTGGAAGATACTCACTCCCTCGTTTCTGCTAATTTTCCTCTGTGCCTCGGCGGTCAGTTCTAAATAAAAATGCCTATGTTAGACAAAATTCGCCAACTCGCAACTCAATACTATCGCCGTCCAAGCGATTGTTTTGATCTGGCTATCTACGTTGGCTTTCTTCTTTTCGTACTTATCCTTCCATTTGGCTATGCAACGGCAATATTGAACGCAAGCCTGTTACTTGTACTGTTTGGGTGGGTAGGGCGTATCTGCCATGAACGTCGGTTTGAATGGAAAAGAACACCGCTAGATATCCCAATTGCTGTTTTTCTCCTGCTCGCCCTTGTCGCTTCGCTCCTTGCACCACACCCAGCGACAAGCAGTCTGGGGTATTTCTGGAAATTGTTCCGAGCCGTGCTACTATTTTATGCGGTAATTCACAGTCGGCTGGGTGGTCGTTGGCGGCACCTTATCATCGCTTTTGTGTTTGCCGGGGGACTCTCCTCTGTTCTTGGTCTATATTACTACGCAACCGGCGCACACATGGGAACCGCCTATATGTTCGACGTGGGAGCACAATTAGAAAGTCATTTCAACGATGCAGTCCACCGTAACGAGGGAGTTAAGGTCTCGGAAGATTTGCGGCAAGTTTACGAGAAAAACGGCAGACGACTCTCCCAAAATGCAACTGTTTTGCCTTCGACAAAATATGGTGACTGGTTGATAGTGGATGATAGTAATAACCGCAAGTACGCTGTCAGGAAAAGTGAGGAACAATTCAAAGTTTACATGATTGAACCCCGACTCGCCGGCACCTTCAAGATGCCTAACGACTTGGGGGCTTACCTCGTAATCGTCCTACCGATAGCGATAGGCTATTTTGTTGCGGGTCTCGGACTCTCGGAACGGAGCCGGCCCGTCCCTCGAAACTGGAAATTCATCGCTATATTAGGAATTCTCTTATGCACCATGGGGGCTAACCTCGCCCTCACACTCACGCGGGCTGCATGGCTTGGAGTGTTCGCCGCAACGCTTTATATCGCAATCTACTTTCAGCGGAAACTGCTCTGGGGATTGCTAGTCGTTGCGCTCCTATCCCCCTTCTTGATGCCCCAAGCTGTCAAGGATCGTTTTGAGGTCATGCGCCAACGCCCATCGGGCTTTATGAGCGAGCGACCCCAATGGTGGAAAACGTCTGCCCAATTGATAACACAGTATCCTATCACCGGCATCGGTCTGGGAAGGTTTCGCCATGAATACCAACTACATGCACCGGCAGGTGCCCAGCACAAACCGTATCACGCCCATAACATCTATCTGCACATCGCCGTTGAACAGGGGATCCCATCGCTCATTCTGTTTTTAGGGATACTCTTTCTCATCTTCCGTCGGCTTTTTGCCTTACGTAAAAGGGATGATTTCTGGAGTTTAGGTCTGTTTATCGGGGGTAGCGGTTTCCTAATTTCTGCCCTTGTCTACGGGCTTGCAGATCAAATTCTTCACCAACGACCACTGCTGATCTTCTGGTTTCTTGTTGGGTTGGTCTTTTATGTCTCGGACCTCGACAATAGTTCAGTGGACCGCCCCGAATTGCCATCTTAATATGAACAAGGCGCAGAAACCGAGTTTTTGTCAAAAACTCGGTTTCTCTATCTCCATGTCTACACTCGCTAATTTTCTACGTTCAATCCCGCATGAGCCATGTTACCATATCTCCGAGTAGATGTATAGAAAAATTTGGTTGACACACCGACTCAAAGGTATATAATGGAAACATCTGATATGGGGTTATTGCGAAAACAGAAAACACGGGAGCAGTCTATGGAAAAAGATGCCAAGATAACAACCCTACTGAATCAACCGGTGCAGCCGCTCGGTCTAGCTGGGAATCCAAATATGGAGGAAGGCTGTGTTACCGCAGCGTACGACGCAGGTGTCAATTACTACTTCTTCTATAATCAGTCATATCCCATACTCATTGACGAATTGAAATCCGTGCTACGCGACAATCGGGAGTCGGTAGTCGTAGCAACGGGGAGCGAATCCCGTAACCTCAAAACGTTGAATTCCTACCTCAATCAGGTGCATCGTCAATTGGAAGTAGAGGTAGTGGATGTCTTCTACGCAGAGTATGTTTCCCCTGGTGATAACATGGAAATGCTGCTGGGCGCAGGGGGTGTGTTTGACGAACTCCACCGGTGGAAAGCGGAGGGACGCATCCGTTACGTCGGTGCCACATCGCATAACCGACCCATGGCCGTAGAACTCATCAAGAGCGGTCGCATTGATGTGCTTATGCACCGCTATAACATGGCACATCGAGGCGCGGAAGAGCAGGTACTTCCTGCGGCACTTAATGCTGGCGTTCCGGTCGTTGCATTTACATGTACACGGTGGGGATCGCTGCTGACAGGGCATCAAGATTGGAACGGTCCCGTGCCAACCGCAGCGAATTGCTATCAATACGTCCTGCACCATCCCGCTGTCCATATCGCATTAACTGCACCAACCACACCGGCACAATTGGAGGAGAACCTTATCGCCCTGAAAGGCGGGGAACACTTCTCACAAAACCTTCCACTTTGGGAGGCGTATGGCAAGCTGGTATACGGCGACGGAACCGATGCCTTTGAAACGCAGTGGCCCTAGCACTATGGTAAAGAGCAAGGAAATTGTCGAATTGAGATCCATTTCCGAGTAGAACAACCAATAACTAAGGAGGCGAAGCAAGTGACAGAAGAACAAAAATATCTATTTGACCTGCAAGGCTATATTGTCTTAGAAGATGTGGTGCCTCAATCTGTGGTGAAAGCGTGCAACAAAGCGTTAGATCCTTTGGAAGATATGCCGCCGGAGGACTATCCGCCGCCGCTCTGCCTCGGCACCCCCAAGACAGAAAAGGAACTCTATATCTCCAATATCCTCGAAGCCGATTCTGTTTTCAATCCGCTGATCGACCTGCCCGAAGTATTGGATGTCGTTGAAGGTGTGACCGGCGGACCTTACCGACTCAACCATACCTACACCATCTACCGGTGGGGCGGTGGTTATACAGGGCTGCACATGAACGGCACGCCGATCATCCCCAAATGTCAGTATCATTGCCGCAACGGTCAAATGGTTTCGACGCTGACCAAAGCCGTGTTTCCGTTGCTGGATTGCGATGTTGAGGACGGCTGCTTCGCCGTCATTCCGGGGGCGCACAAGAGCAACTTTGTCAGACCCTGGGGCAACCATCCCCACGAAAACCCGGTGTTGACACCCATCCCCGCAAAAGCGGGCGACGCCATTATCTTCACCGAAGCCTTGACACACGGTTCGTTCGTAAACACCTCGAAACGTCCGCGCCGCACCCTATATTACTGCTACAGTATCGGCTACATGCCCGATTGGGGCGGTCAGAGTTTGGTCTTTAGCGACCATGTCATGGATTCTCTGTCAGAGACGCAGCGTGAGATTCTGCGATTGAAGTAAGAGATCGGAGAGGGTGAATGTCTAACGTTATTCCAAAGGACATCCGACCGGCGTTCCCTGTGCATGTCCCCAAAGACGCAGTGCGTTCAAAACTATTAGAACTGCTAGGATTGGACGAGATTCCCAAGGAAGTTGACTTCGCAGAGGAAACGACGCAAGAAGAGGGCATTCGCGTCACGCAATTGACATACGTGAATTCGCTCGGCGAAACGGTTCCGGGAATTCTCATGACCCCGCTTAACTCGTTGGATCAGAAACTGCCCGGCATCGTCTGTATCCCCGGCACGGGCGGCTCCGCTGAAAAGATTGCCCATCAACAATTTTATCTGGAGGAAGACCCACCCGGCATGTTGATCGGTTGGGCGCGGGAATTGGCGCGACGCGGCTTTGCGACGTTGGCAATTTCGCCTAAAGGGAGCGTCACCCGACACCCTAGCATAGAACACTGGAATCTTGAAGGAAAACTCCTCACGCCTTATGGTCGTCCACAGATGGGAATTCTTGTCGAAGAGACGCTGCGGGCAGCGCGTATTCTTACAGCAAACGTAGGGGTAGATCCCGATAATATTGGGATTACTGGCATGTCCCTCGGTGGGAATGCGACATGGTATGCGATGGCAGCTGCGCCTTGGATTCGGGCGGGTGCACCAATTTGCGGCGGTGTGGGACGTATGGCGAGCGTTATCCACAAAGGAGACATCGAACGCCACAGTGCCTATTTCTTTATCCCCCACATGCTCCGCTACTTTGATCATCCGGAGGTTGTTGCTGCATGTATACCACCGCGTCCATTCATGATAGTGGCACCCACTCAGGATGAGGATATGCCCCGCACGGGGGTAGACGAACTGATTCAGGTTGTGGAGCCGGTTTACGCATCATCGGGACATCCGGAACGGTTCAAGGTCTATCAGCCAGACGGCAACCATCGCTTTCTCCCTGAATACTTTGAGTGGATGGTCGAATGGTTTCGCCGATTTCTAACAGACAAGAATGCTTGATCTGGATAGGATCCACGCACTTCAGTCGTGTAACAGAAACCGAGTTTTTTTGCCGACGCGTCGGCAAAAAAACTCGGTTTCTCTTCGCGCTCTCTTTTTATCTGAGCCTTAATTTTTACCCCCCCTAAATCCCCCCCGATTTCATCGGGATGTACCACTTATCAGGGGGACTTATGAGCGCGCTGCGTCAGTCCTATTCTTCACAATCACAGCATGAGGCTTTACCTTGTGCCTTTTCAAATGCCTCTTTTCCTTCCCTTGCTGAAAAATAGGCAATGCCCAACGCAGCTACGCTATCTAAGTAGCCTATGTGCGTCAGTTCATAGATGAGGCTTGATGTCAATAGAACAAACGACATATAAAGACATACTTTCGTGCACTTTGCATCAGCGATGATGGGTTGGGAATCTAGTTGTTTTCCAACCTTCATCTTCAAAACGATTAGAATCCACATGGTAACAATCGAGATCGCTGAAATAACAATTCCCCAGAAGGTAGTTTCAGGTTGATGGCCCTGAACGATATTGATAACCGCGGTAACAACAAGACCTACCGCTAGAAGATAAAAACAGCTTCCCGTAATACGCAGCGCAGTGATTTCAAATCTATCCCTTGATACATCTGGAAAACGGCGGATGCGAGTAATCATGTGGGCGATACCGATTGCTGAAATTACCTCAATAAAGCTATCTACGCCGAAACCGAAAAGTGCGAGCGTTTCGTCTTGAAATCCGAGCAAGGTTGAAACCACGCCCTCTAGGAAATTATAGCCGATCGTAAATGCGGTCAACCGTAATGCCCATCCAAATGCGTGCATTTCTATGTTTTTATTAGCTACCTTTTGTGTTAGCAACATTTAGATATTTCTCCTATCGCTCATATTAAAATCGTGCAACAGAAACCGAGTTTTGAAGAAAAAACTCGGTTTCTCTGCGTCCTTTGCACTTTGTTTTTACATGCACCTCTCTTATTAACTCGCTTGCTCCAGTTCACTTTGCCAATTTCCCGTCATCAACAATCCGATTTTGGATAGATCATCTCGAAACTGCGTCGCCTCAGTCAATCCGCCTCTATACATGACAAAGATTCGGTCACTCAGTGCCAAGACCTCATCAAGCTCCGTCGAGATTAGCAAGACAGCCCGCTGCTTCCGGCGTTGTTCAAGAAACTGCTGATGCGTATAGTCAGCAGCATTGATATCCAACCCACGGGTCGGATTGACAGCCAGCAACAGTTGTGGCTCCTGCGAGAGTTCCCGCGCAATAACCACCTTCTGCTGATTTCCCCCAGATAGCGATCCCGTCTGTGCATGGGTGTGGGTCGTCCGCACGTCATAGCTTTGGATGAGTTTCTCGCTATCGGCGTCAATCCGTTTCAGATCTAAAAACGCCCCCCAACCTTTCAGAAGTTTTGACCGATACCCCTTGAGCTGATGCACGTTGAGAATCAGATTCTCCGCGATTGTGAAACTCAGGATAAGTCCAGCGGTCTGTCGGTCTTCGGGGATGTAGCCGTATCCCAACTGACGGCTTTTGCTCGTCGGAATATTGGTAATGGATTGTCCCTTAAAACGGACGGCACCACGCTGAGACCTGCGGAGTCCAACAATCGCTTCGGCAAGCTCAATTTGTCCATTGCCATCAATACCGGCGATCCCCACAATTTCACCGGCGCAAATATCAAATGAGAGACCATCAACGACCCGACGACCATCATGGTCTGTAACGGTTAAATCGCGGATTTCAAGGATTGGGGGACCGGGGGCTTGGGTGCTTCGCTGAATCTCTGGCAGCTCGTGTCCAACCATCTGTTTCGCCAAACCGGCAGGAGAGGTGTCAGCGACTTTTGTTGTCGCAACACGCTTGCCGTTACGTAATACAGTAATCCGATCGCTGATTTCCATCACCTCCTTCAGCTTATGGCTAATAAAGATAATGGAATAACCATCAGACTTGAGACGACGCAAAATGGCAAACAGTTCTGTGATCTCTTGTGGGGATAGAACCGCGGTCGGTTCATCGAGGATGAGAATTCGGGCATCTGCTGAAAGTGCCTTAAGAATCTCAACCCGCTGCTGAAGCCCAACCGAAAGCTCCCAGACCTTCATCTGTGGTGAAATGGACAGACCGTAACGGGTGGAAAGCTGCTGGACGTTCTCCTCCGCTTCGTTTCGCCGAAACCGGAATTTGCCACGTTCAGAAGTGAGGGCAATATTTTCAGCCACACTTAACGAAGGCACAAGCATAAAGTGCTGATGCACCATGCCTAACCCCAAGGTAATTGCCGTCTTTGGGGAATCGACAAGGCTCGGCTTTCCGTCGATCAGAATCTCCCCGGCATCGGGTTGATACAAGCCGTAGATCAGGTTCATCAACGTGGACTTACCCGCCCCGTTTTCACCGAGTAACGTGTGAATTTCTCCCTGTTCTAACGCGAAGTCCACGCTATCTACGGCGAGGTTGTTCCCAAACGCTTTCGTGATGCCGTGCAGTTCAAGTGCGAGTAATGCCAATGGATGATTTTCCCTTTATTCAGCGTCCGACTGCCGCTCGACGGCAATATCGCTGTTGCCACGGTACTCTAGTTCACACGATACGCTTCCACAACCTGCACATCCAATTCCACGCCTAGGCCCGGAGCATCGGTTAGGTGCAACTCCCCGTCTCGGAAACTCATACTGTGATGCACTAGGTTCTGCGCCAGCGGAGACGGAGCGCGAGTAAATTCCGTCATCGGCTTGTCGGAAGAGGCAGCCCATTGAGCAGAAGCCGCGAGCAGCACACCAGTACCAAAGGCATGAGGGACAGCCCACGCACCGGTATCTTGTGCCAAAGCGGTAATCCGCTTTCCCCCGGTAATCCCTCCAACTCGCCCCAGATCGGGCTGAACCACCTGTATTCCGCCATCTATGAGCAAGGTCTCGTACTCCTCGATTAACGTCACCGCCTCGCCGGCGGCAATCGGTATCAACGAGGACTCGGAGAGCGTCCTATACCCTACCGTGTCGTAAGGGTTCAACGGCTCTTCAAGCCAGAAAACATCGTATTTCTGAAACCGCTCAACGCGCTCCAGTGCTGCCCCCACATCCCACGCGCGGCCCGCATCTACCATCAGGTCTATTTCAGGTCCCAGCGCGTCGCGGGCAGCGGCAACCAACGCCTCATCCAGGTCGGGGTCTGGGCCCATCGGTGCCCAACCATATTTCACCGCCCGGTACTCCTGTTCCAAGAATTCCCGTGCTGACGCCGCCATCATCTCTGGACGTTCGGGCCAGAGAACACTGGCATAACACGGTATTGAGTCAACAGGAGTTTCGCTGAGTAACGCACGGACGGGCACCCCCATCACCTTACCACGCAGATCCCACAGTGCCATATCGATCCCACTCATTGCGTGTCGGGTAACACCACCGGGACCGTACCAAGCAGTGCCTTCGATCATTGCCCGTGATACAGCATCTATATCTTCCGCATCCATGCCCTTGACAATGGAGGCCAAGCCGTGCCGAAAAGGCGCGGAACGTGGGGCTTCAATAACCGCCCGGGCGACATACGAGCAGGAGACTACCTCTCCTAACCCGGTGAGTCCAGCGTCGGTGTGCACTCGCACAATGAGACAGTCTTGGGTGCCGTCGGCGACTTCTTGAATAACAGGCAAGCGCAAATGCAGTGCTTCAATTTCGGTAATTTTCATAGGTAGAACCTGTTTGTTCAGACCGTACATCTGATGCGTAAGGATTGCCCCGTCCCTTCTCCAGTTCTTTTTAAGATAGCAACGTGCATTCCACCATTTTCTGCATCTGCAGGATAGGCTTCTAAAATTTTACGCGAGGTGCCTTAAACTTACCGGCGAGAATATCTTGACGAATCTTCTCAACTTTGGCGCGGAGATCTTCAGGGATGCGATCCTTCAGTTTCGGGTTGTAAACCAACTTCACAGTCTCATTCAGCGACATCCCCATCCACATCACCCGTGGCTCAAATTTGCCGGTCTGCACCAAGTCGGCGGCGTATACAAAGGCTTTGGTATCAATAACAGCACTGGCAAGTATCGCATCAGGGGCAATGTCGTTCTGATCCAGATTTGAACCGAAAGCGTAAATGTCTTTACCCGTTTTGCGACTCTCTTCGACAGCATGAAAAACCCCACGCCCGGCAGCATCCGCATTGTGGAAGATAAAATCAACCCCCTCTGTAATTTGGGATAACGCCAACTCCTTGGCTTTTCCGATATTCTCCCAATCTCCGACGTAAGAAGTCGATATTTTGATATCTGGATTGACAGATTTCGCCCCTTCTTCGAGGGCGTGAAAGGTGCTGTTGATCGGTGGGATGTTCATGCCGCCGATAAGCCCTATCTTGCCCGTTTGGGTCATTGTGCCGGCAATGACCCCTAGCAGATATGTTACCTCCTCAAGCTCAAACACAATCGATGCGACATTATCCAAAACTGTGTTTCCAGAGGTTGTGATAAACACTGTATCCGGGAAGTCAGGCGCGACAGATTTTGCTGCCTCTTGATACTCAAATCCGTGCCCAAAAACTAGACCGAATCCCTTACTCGCATAGAATCGGAAATGCTCCTCCCACTGCGATGGGGCTTTGCTTTCGACATGGCTGACTTCGACTCCCAGCTCCTTTTCAATTCGCTTGAGTCCCTCATAAGCTAGCGCGTTCCACCCAGCATCGCTAATTGAACCGGGTGTCAGTAAGGCAACTTTGAATTTCGCTGCATCGGCAGCACCGCTAGTAAATCCAAACAACAGAACAAGTAAACTACAAATAATCCAACTGCTTCTATTCATCAGAATTCTTCGGGATGGAGCCCGCACCCTTTAGTGTGTGGGAGGAAATCCCGCCTCCTTTTTGCTTGAAAGATATTGTGAGTATGTTAAAATTGGCTTGTCCTTCGTGGGAGAGTTTTAGCCCTAACACCCGCTAGAATTTCCCACACACATCCACTGAACCGATATGAAGGGCAAGGACAATACTATGAAAAAGACTTATGAATATCGCGCCTATCCTACAACGAAACAACGAAAGATTTTTACCGTCTGGTTAGCATTACTGCGCTCTCTTTACAACCAAACCCTGGCGTGGCGTATCGAAGCATACCAAACCGCCGGGCTAACAGTGAAATGGACGACACAAGCCAACGCTTTGCCAGACCTTAAGCAAGAATCTGAGGCATTTGCCGGCCTTCACAGCGACGTTCTCCAAGATGCCATACGCCGTTTGGATAAAGCATACAAAGCATTCTTCCGCCGTGTCAAAACGGGTGATGAACCGGGCTTCCCACGCTTCAAAGGTGAGGGACGGTATCGGTCGATGACTTTCAGCCACTTGGCAAAGCACCTGATTCGCAATGTCCGTAGGAAATACGCCCGTGTGGCTGTCCCCAAAGTTGGACATTTGAAGATTCGATACCACCGCCCGTTGCCCGATGGCAAAATTAAGACATTGACCATCTCCAAGAAGGCATCCGGTTGGTATGCCACCATCGTCGTTGAAGTTTCAGACCTAGTTGAAGTCCCTGTTGAGACGACGCTCGGTGTAGATGTCGGGTTGAACTCCTTTGTCGTTGATTCTGATGGCGAACGTATTGCTAACCCATGCCACTATCGTCAGTCTGAAAAGAAACTTGGCAAACATCAGCGCGTATTATCTCGGCGCACAAAAGGGAGCAAACGTCGAGCGAAACAGCGCGAGATTGTCGCCCGTATCCATGAACGGATAGCAAATCAGCGCAAGGACTTCCAGTTTAAGGCGGCGCATCGCATCCTTGAACGTTGTGATGAAGTGGCTGTAGAAGACCTGAAAATCAAGAACATGCTCAAGAACCATTACCTCGCCAAGAGCATATCCGACGCGGGGTGGGGCAGTTTTCGGTTGAAACTGCAAAGCAAGGCTGCAAGTGCCGGCAAGCAGTTCACGAAAGTGAAACCTCACCATACAAGTCAGAAATGCTCCGGTTGTAATGAAGTTGTACCCAAGAAGTTGTCGGTTCGGACTCACGATTGCCCCTATTGCGGACTGGTAATTGACCGTGACCATAACGCTGCAATCAACATCAAAAAGGCTGCTGTAGCCTTGCGTGGAGGTGCGGTGGTAACTAACACCCCCGAAACCCCTGCTCAGACAGGGACAGAAGCGCGTAACCCAATAAATCCCGGGGAACGGGCAACAAGCCCCAGCCCTTCAGGGTGGGGTAACTGACAAAAACACCTCGATATAGAAGTTACGAAAACTGTTTGTATACTGGACAACACCTGTTGTCCGCCACTCAATCTAAATCGGTGCAAATTATATGGAAGCACCCATGAACTGTCAACCCCATTCTAACCTAAGTTGCCCGGGTATTTAGTGAATCCTAAAAATAAATCGACACTTTCGCTCCCGGTGTTTGGTAGGCACTGTTTCCAACTGCGCCGATGCGGTGCAGTTAGAAACCGCACCTACCGGGGTCATAGCCCGGTTTTTTTTGTCCCCGGTAGTCGATATTTCCTAACCTCGCCGATCGGCAGTGTCTAATTACTTCTAAAATCTACTATTTATCACTTTCTCCTATCATCTTGGTGAGCCAAATGCTTCAAGCCCCTGAATATATCCTTCACCATCATATCCCCAATAGCTGCTGGCTACAGTCATAGATTTCGGACGAACTCGAATGGTATCCCCTCTCATAGCAATATTGATGCGAGTCGCAGCGTTTATCGGTTTCTTGAACTGCTTCACCAGTTTCCACTTCTCCGGTTCCACCCGGACAAAGACATCTATGTTTTTGACGGGGCGCTTCGTATTTATCACGATTCGTTGAATGAAGCACGGTTCATTAAGCACAAGAAAATACACGGGCATAGTTCCAAACTCCCCTATGCTGTCCTCATAGAACCTTCCTGACAGCTTCATTTCTGGTTCGGCTGCCATCGGAGCACAACTAGCAATTCCAGCAATGGCGATGACAGTGAATGCAGTAACCTGTATATTATCTTTTAGCTGTATCATACTATCTTATACCATTTCTGTAAGTTTATATCGCATTAGCGGTGTTGATAAAATATGAGAAAGCAGTGATTTTAGCCACAGCGTCCTTGGTAAAGGTGCCAAGAATCCCACTTAACTGCTGTTGCATTTGGTCCAATGTCTGATAGGTGTGGGTAAAGAGTTTCTGTTTAATAGCCTGCCAGAGTCGTTCAATCGGATTCAACTCCGGACTGTAGGGTGGCAGAAAAATCAGCACCACGTTTTGAGGAATTACCAGCGACTTTGCATGATGAAATCGACCATTGTCCAGAACCATTATATTCAAGGTATTGGCAAAAGTCGCTGAAAACTCATCAATGAAGATTTGGAAGCACTCTCCGGTTAATCGGGGGAGTTGGAGGAAAAATCGGTCGCCGGTGCGCGGTTCGACCGCTCCATAGAGATAAAACCAATCATACTGATAATCAACAGTTGCTATGGGTTTGACACCACAGGCGGTGATTCTTCTTTGGACAACGGGCAAAATGCCAAATCTTGATTCATCTTGGCAGAACAACCGAACCGACGGACTCTGTTTTTCTGAAATAGCCGTCTCGACTTGGGATTGAAAGGTCGAAACAAAGGTCTCGTTTAGTGTCTCGTTTTTTTTTGATGGCTTTTACGGGGAACTTTCAATTTTGCCCCCCATTTATCGTGAATGAGTGAATAAACCGCTTTATAACTCATCTGAACCTGGTAGGTGTCGGCGATAAATTGTTGGATAGCTCCATAGCTACTAAAGCCACAAGGCTTATCCAGTTCTGCACGTAACTCATGGCGCTGTGCCTCCGAAAGCAAAGGCACTCTGCCGGGGGAATAGCGGCGGTATAGCATCTGGTTGATGCCCCCCGCTTGGTAGGCATCTAACCAGTGACCTATGGTCTTTCTATCAACCCCAATTAAAGCTGCAACTTGTTGGCGAGTCTTCGCTTCACCACTTTGCAAAAGGTATAGAGCGGTGAGCCTTTGTTTTTTATAACCGACCGATTCACTTCTGAGCCGCTTTTTCAGTTCGGGGACACTTTCTGTAATTTCGGGGAGGCTTCGGTTCATAGCTTCCTCATTTCATGGGGAGTTGAGTGGCTGAGACATTCAGACCGATATTATAGAACAATTCATGGGGAAATGTCTATCAGAAATGGTATTACTTTTACTTAAATGGCTGAGGAAATACCAAGAGACAGTCGAGACTTTCCCCAAACCTATCATCAGAACTCCTCTGTATCCAAGTCCTCCGCTGCAAATTGCACGAGCTGCTTATAATCGACAACTTTTATCTCTCCACTGTTTTGCTCAACTAGATCAACGAGAAGATCAGCACCGGGCGAATGCTTCAAATCTATCTCAAGCGCAACAAGATAAATGCTTGCATTATTCACATTTTTCGCCTTGACGGCTTCAAGAATTTTCGTCGAATCTATTTCAATACCGCCAAAGGGACTTGTGGGTAAACCGTCGGTGACCAACACAATAATTGATGGGTTGACTTCAAGTGCTTTTTCAATGGCTTCGAGGAGGTTCGTTCCTTGACTATTTGCGATTCGTTCGGGCGTGAACCGATCCAGATACTTCGATACCGTCTCGATATTCTTCTCTGTTACCGGTGCTAGTTTACGTTGTCCTAGTTTTGCATTCGCATCAAAGGTGATGATATTAAAAGAATCATCCGCATCAAGGGAAGACAGCGCTTCCTTGATCGCTTCAATTGCCAATTCCAGTTTTCTGAGTCCAGCCGCCTGCATACTCGCGGAAACATCGAGGCAGAAGACAACCTGTTGGGGGCCCTCCGCTTCCTCAATGAATTCGATGATGCCGAGTTTGTCCTTGATGTTCGGCAATTTTTTTAATTTTTTTGCAGCACCCGGCGATCCACCGCCACCAATCAACCCATCCTTTGAACTTCCCATCGAATCAACCATATCCAGACCGCTGCGTTGCCCACGCACGCGCACCCGTCCCGTCACTTCGCCTTGGCCGTCCGCCCGAAGTGAAACCGGTCGCCCAATATCTGACCTTTCAGATTCCCGCAAGTCCGCATCTGTCATTACGTCCGGCAGCTTCTCGGTGAGCGGTGCTGTGGTCACATCGAAATTCTCGCGTACAATCCGTTGACTGAGGCGGGCAACCTCTGTCAATTTGTTGCGTGAGGATTCAAGGAGTTTTTCCTTCGATCTGAGAGCCAAATTCTCGTCAGGCTTGCGGACCTCCATCTTCAGTGGCGGCTTGGTTTTGATTGTTTTCACCTCAGGTCTCGGCGGTTCCCTTACCCATTCCACCCAGATCTGGTCCCTATCTTTTACCACTTCCTTGCGAGGAGTTAAGACGTAAACAATTCCGATAATTAGGTGCAAAATCAGAGCGACTAGTATCGCCGATCGTCGTCGAATTTTGTTGAATTCCGTATGTCGTCCAAGCATTTGTCCGTCCCTCCCATTGATACACTGAGAACAATCATATGTGAAAGCGATCAAACTCCCTGCGTTGCTGTGAGTCCTTTGGTGCACTTCCTTGGCGTGAAACGTGATGCCCCGATAAATCGGGACAGGCTGTGAAACGTAAAAAATGAACCCATCAACTCATTAACAAGTGGCCAGCAAGGGGAAAGCGACTGGCAATCTCCCAAATAAACAGATGCAATTTCCCTATTGATACATTCAAAAGCGGTGACATCGTCGAGACATATCATTTAGATCAACGCTTAGATCCGAATACGCTCCCACCGGTCACTGCGAAAACGGAGAAAGTAGGTTATACCCGCCAAAATGATATAGATTGTCGCACCGCACCACGCACCAGGCACTCCATACCCCAACAAGAATGCTAAACTATATGCGAGCGGAAGAAAGAGCAGCCACGCATAGCCAATGCTAACACACATCGTGAAAAAGGTATCGCCCGCACCCTTGAGTGCACCCGACGCACAGATGCCAAAGCCGTCGGAGAGTTGGAAAAGTGCTGCAAAAAACAGGACCCGCGTTCCGAGACGAATAACTTCCGCATCCGGCGTAATCAGCGAAATAAGAAACTCTGGTACTGCAAAAAACGTAATAGCAACGAAAAAGGTATACACAACTCCCAATTTTATCGCTGTGTAGCCACTTCTGCGGGCATAATGGAGTTGACCGGCTCCGATGTAGTGCCCAACCAACGTCGTTGCTGCCATAGAAATTCCATACAGCGGCATAAACGACGTAGAAATCAAAGTGACCCCGGCATTATTCGCCGCTAGTGCGATGTCGCCCATGCGTCCAACAAGGGCAACAAACACCGTAAAGCTCCCCATATCCATCAGATTGTGAACACCCATCGGCAAGCCTATCCGAAGAATACGACGGAGTTCACGCAAGTCAATCTGGAAATGGGATCGGGTTTGGAACGCCCGATTCGATTTCCGCGAGAGGAAAACAGCAAAATAGCAAATTACTGCAACTACACCGGCAATTAACGTGGCAATCGCAGCACCAACAATTTCAAGCCGAGGACACCCAAATTTTCCAAAGATTAGCAGATAGTCGAGGATGAGATTGACCAAATTTGCGACAATCTCAATCCGCATCGGTGTTTTCGTGTCGCCGATGCCCCGCAGAAAGCTTGCCATCCCAAAAGAGATAAAGACAGTGATGCCGCCGTATAACCGAATTTGCGTGTAGATGCCCGCCAGACGTTGCACCTCAGAAGACGGTTTCATCAGGGCAAACGCAGGTCCTGTAAATAGGTTCATCACCAGTATGATGAGATACGATCCGAGTGCGAGGTAAAGCCCCTGCCACGCCGCAACGGTGACACCATGTCGATCTCCCGCTCCGTAGCGTTGTGCGACAAAGGTGTTGACGCTACCCAGAAATCCTTGAAAAAAGGAGAATAGCGTCCATGTCAATATCCCTGCCAGTCCGACAGCGGCTAATTCTGTCGCGCCCAAACGTCCGACCATCGCCGTATCCACAAACATCATCGCCGTGCGTGATAGCATCGTGATAACGATCGGATATGCTAACAGCCAGACCTCCCGGTAGCCACCGGGTCCCTCCACTCCTCCCTTTACACTCCGACTTTCTCCGTTTTGTTGCAATCCACTCTCCTGAAACTATTCCCTTTGGCTTATGTTAAGAAATCGTGCGACAGAAACCGAGTTTTCAAGAAAAAACTCGGTTTCTCTTTACATTCTGCCCTGTCTTTTTTCGCCTCTGTAGGTTGGATTTCCCAACCCAACTTCATCAATGAACTAATGAACCTATGAACCAAATAGTTTTCACGTTTTACGCATCACGTTTCACGCGCTTATTTTGTGATGCAGCTATCTCTGTTTTCTTCTCAAACAAGCGTATCCACCGATTTCCCTTGGGCGTCAATTCGTAGTAAGTATGATTGCGGTGCTTGATCCACTTCCCCTTCACAATGTTCTTGCGGTAATGAATCATCCGTCTCTCCACACGTTTCAAGCCACCCAATTCCCGCAACTTCCGATGGCGGTTGTGAGTATCTTCAAGAGGCAAACCGAGCATCTCCGAGACGACAATCGAATAGTCTAACCCAAATTCTTGATGATGCTTCAGGATGAGGTAATCCTCCTCATCCAGTTTATCAAATGTCGGATCTTCCGTCTCCATATCAGCGGGCGTTTCCGCTGCATGGATTTCATCCCATGTCACCTCAAGCAATCGTTCAAGGCGCAGTCGCTGAACGGAAGCGCAATCCGACCGGTGGACAGTAACCGTGCCATCCTCCTTAAAATATCCGATGATAGCCTCCCCCGCCTCTGGTGAACAGCATTGGGCAAGCTTGTAGGTGAGCTCTTGGTGCATTGCCCGTCCCTTGTATCCGTTAATCGTACAGATTCACGACTTCAATTCGCCCACATAACGACGGATCTTTGTCGCTGCGGTGACGATGTCCGCCATATCCTCCTCGGTGCCCATCAGAATACTCTGACTGAGTGCCAAGCCGTTTTTACACAACTTTTCCGTCTCTGGACAGGAGACGTTTGAATAGTCAGGCTTCGCGCTCAAGAGATCCGATTCCATAAACGGTTCTCGATACATCGGGGTCGTGTACCAATGTCGCATTGGAACGCCCTCCGCGCTCATCGCCTTGATGAACGTTTCGCGGGAGATGCCCTCAAACTCCTCTGGATCGAAAATTGCCTTATAACCGTGACAACCGCCGCGGGTAGCGCGTGAATCGAGTGGCACCACTTTGATGCCGGGGATCTCTCCCAGTCCAGCATCTAAAGAGCGCATATTTGTATTGCGTAGGTTGACCTCGCCATCCAACCACCCAAGACGTGAGAGGAGCAATCCGCCCTGCCACTCTGTCATCCGGAAATTTCCGCCGAACGGCTCTGTCTCAAACTCAGATTCAGATGGAGAGCGACCACAGTTATGAATCGACCACGCACGTTCATAAAGTTTCCGATCGTTGGTCAGCACAATACCACCTTCGCCTGCACAAAGATTCTTGGAGGATTGAAAGCTAAAACAACCGAGATGCCCCCAACCGCCGACCCCTCTGTCCCGCCACTCCGCGCCGTGTGCTTGGGCACAATCCTCAACTACAACGAGGTTATTCCGTTCCGTAACTTCCAAAATCCCATCCATATCGGCGGGATAGCCCGCAATATGAACCGGCAGAACAGCTTTGGTCTTCGGTGTGATCGCCTCCTCAATTTTTGACGGGTCAATATTAAAACCGTCGGGGAGCGTGTCCACAAACACCGGCGTGCCGTTCGCCATCAGAATTGACACCACCGTCGCCTGGAAGGTATACGGCGTTGTGATAACCTCGTCGCCAAGCCCGACGCCCGCAGCCTTGAGCGCGACAAAAAGCGCCGCCGTGCCGCTATTCACACACACACCATATTTTACACCCTGAAATTGAGCGAAACGCTCCTCAAACTCAGGCACCCTTGACCCATTGGTGCCCCATACCCCGCTCCGATAGATCTCCTCAAAGGTTTTGAGATCGTTATCGTCAAAGGTGGGCCATGACGGATACGGTTCGGTTCGGACGGGGGTGCCGCCGTTGATCGCTAAATTTGCCATTTTTCCTCTCCTTATACCTTCATACATTCGGATTCACAGAATTATGCCATTATATTGTTGATGGTCTGAGCTAATCGCATCGAAAGGGTATCAAATGTCACAATTTGCAGATGTCCCCGCAAACTTCGATTTCTTTCATCTAATTTTTGAATATCTTCACCATTCAATTGCGAACGTCGTCCGATAACCACCAAACCTTCCGGATCGTTCATCATCAAATTAGATTGGTAACGGAGATAGGCTACATTTTGTCGCACCCAACTCTGCCAATTTAAGACCTGTTGTTCGGCGTGAGTCAATGCGGACGATGGATCGCCGTTGTTCAAATAAAGCCGATCAGTTGGTTTCTCAATCTCAACAAGTATATAATTTCCATCGTAGGTTTCAATAACGAAGTCAGCGATGTATTCTGCCCCTAAACGAAACTTAGAATGTACCACCCTATGAGACAGATTAAGCAGGATGGGGTGATCGGTTAAATAAGTCTGTAGAACATGCTCTCGAACAGGAGATTGCTCCAGCAGTCGCACATATTCATTGAGAATTTCTCTGAGTTGTTCGATAGCCGGCACTGTATTCATTTCAAGGTCTCAAAGAGTTGTTTGAAGTATAGGTGGTCATCCCAAAATCGTCGTTTCAGTCGTCGGAATAGGTTGTAATCTTCACGGCTATAATCCCAGAGCAGCTGGATATCCGCTTGTCCTGTCGAAAAGGTTCGGATATACAGATCCGTTCCAATCACCTGATAGGAGAAAGGATCTGCGCTCCAAGGCTTTTGCAACTCATACCCCCACTGCTTCAAGAACTCAAGTGCTTTGTCCGCATTCCGAATACGGAAATATGGCTGATTTTTTCTTGCCATAATAATCACCTCCTCATAACACAAAGCATAGTAAACTCCTGTTAAACCCATCCTCTACGAATCACAGATCCAGCCCGCTCAAGTAGTCCGCGATGTGTTTCGTTTGTCCGTCAACGCTTGTTTCCATCGCCGCAATCACTAACGCGAAACTCTTGATGTTATCCTCAATTCGTGTGGCAGAGGCTTGACCGCCATCAAGCCAGTTGATAAATTCGTCGAACAGATGCTCATGACCGAAGCGGGGTATCTCCGGTGCTTCGTATATCTCCGGATCCTGACCGACCCGATGAATCGTAACCTCAGCCTCACCCTCAATTTCGACACACCCATCCTCGAATTCCGCGCGATAATGTTCATTATGCCAACAGTTGACGATGCCCGCAGCCGAGCTATTTCCCTCGTAACAGGTATGCACCCCGTTGTCCATCTGCATCAGATACAACCCACTGGAAAAGTGCTTGAAACTGGACCACTCAGGATTCCAACCGAACCCGACTAGGGTCTCGCAGTCCCCGCCGGAGAGGAAGCGCAGCATGTCGAGATGGTGGACCGAACCCTCAAAGAGCAGGCTGAAATCCATATCGTGCCGCCACGCCTTGCCCCACGATTGATAGCGGCGATAGTCGCAGGCATACCGCCCCACGATATGCTGGAGCCGTCCCAACCGCCCCTCTTCCCGAATACGAACCAACTCCTGCTTGTTCCGCGCATAACGATAATTCTGGATAATTGCACACGGCATCCCAGTTTTCTGGGAAGTCGCTACCATCGCCTTCGCCGCTTCGAGCGTATCCGCGATCGGCTTTTCGCAGATTACCGGCATCCCGTTCTCCATCGCAGCGATCGCTGCAGGGCTGTGGAACGGTGGGGGTGTGGCAACGCCGCAGAAGTCCGCCTTGACCGTCGCACACGCCTCGTTAAAATCTGAGAACAACTGATTTTCACTGAGACCAAGTGCCGCTCCCTGCTCCTGTAACACCTCCGGCAGCACATCTGCCAATCCAATAATTTTAATCCGATCGCTGAAGTTATCGACAAAGTTTCGGATCCAACCGCCTGCCATGCCGCTTCCACCAATCATCAAACATGTCTTTTGTGCCATCTAATACCTCCGTAATTAAGATACAATATTGTATACACAATTCAAGGAATAACTAACGAATTCCCCTGCCAAATTAATTGTCCATCCTCGATCAGTCTCTCTACCACCCTGTCAACTCCCCGTCGCATATCACTGCTAACCGACCTGAAGCCGAAAAGCCTGCAAACTTCACGGGCTAAATCTGCTCGCTCGATCCCAAAAGCGTCCGATACAATCCGCTTGATAGCCACCTCTATTTCTTCAGGCGCGATAAACTCCAGCCTTCGTGAAGCGTTCGGGAGTTCACTTCGGTCCCGCACTGTGACATCCTCTTGCTCTGTCCAATAGAGAAATTCTCCTCTAATCTGAACGCCACCAGAGCGCGTTGCTTGCCTAGCGGCAGTCTTGACTTTATTTCGGATGCGATTGCCTATTCTACTTATCCCCACAGCGGTCGCGATGCGTCTCGCTACTTCGTCGAGATGCACCGGACTTTCAATTTTAACAATGCCTTGAATCCAGTTTGCCATCACAAATGGCGAAACAGCATATAAATCGAGTCCATTAGTAGAAATAATAGGTTCAGCAAGTTCATACTGGGGCGTTTCCCGGGGCGGATCCGGCACATCAATTTCGCTTTCTGGCACTCTATCGTCCTCATCGAAGTTAGGGGGATCGTTTTCGGAAGGAGATTCAGGTGAAGGTGGAACATCTACTTTAGCTGCTTCAATCTCTTCGGCCGCCTTTTTGAGTTCGTGGTTTTGCCGTTTAAACCAATCGGTACTCCAAATGCGATGGATACGCCAACCTAATCCTTCAAGCACCTGCTGCCGAAGTCGGTCACGATCACGTGCTGATTGTGCACTATGGTAGGTTGCACCATCACACTCAATGCCCAACAGATAGCGTCCCGGCCGTTCTGAGTCTTTGACACCGAGATCAATCGAATAACCTACGGAACCGATTTGACGGTCCACTTGATAGCCGAGTCTATGCAAGGCATCTGCAACCTCTATCTCAAATGGAGAATCTGCCTCTCTGTCGGTCAGTATTGGGATATCCAGTTCGCCTGTCTCTGCATATTTTAAATAACGCTTAAACGCCTCAACACCGCGTGATAGCTCACCATCGTGTCCTGTGGTACGACTCAGATCAATGTCATCAGCAGTCAAATTGCTAAACACTTCACAACGCTGCCGGGCCCGCGTAATTAGGACATTCAACCGTCGCTCCCCTCCCTTTTGGTTGAGAGGCCCAAAGTTCATCGTGAGGTGTCCATTGGCATCCCGGCCGTAGCCGATGCTGATGAAAATGACATCGCGTTCATCGCCTTGAACGTTCTCCAGATTTTTGACGAAAAACGGCTCTTGAGGATGCGCGTTGAAAAACGTTTCGCATGATGGATCTCCCCGCCGCAGGATTTCAAGTTGATCCTGGATCGCTGTCATCTGCGGGCCCCCAAATGTTGCTACGCCAAGGGTCAAATCAGGACGTGAGCGGGCGTGTTCCATGACTTTCTCTGCGACAATTCGGGCCTCTTCCGGGTTAGTTCGACTACCTCCACGGTCATAAACAGTATCCGGATTGTGATGATAGATTAGCCCAATATCCTCCCGGGCTTCATAAGGATTTGGGAAGATTATGAGCTTATTATTGTAAAATACATGGTTTGATACCGCAATCAAAGATGTGTGTAAGCTGCGATAGTGCCAACGTAACATACGCTCTGGCGCGTTCCGGGCACTAAACAATCCCAAAATACTCTCCATATCGCCCACTAGATTTTCTTCCGTATCTTCACCGTCATCGGCTATGTGCTTATCGAAGAAACGGGTTGGTGGAAGTTGAAGATCATCCCCAACAACAACCGTTTGCTTGCCCCGAACAATCGCTCCGAAAGCGTCAACAGGTTTGACCTGACTTGCTTCGTCAAACACCACCCAATCGAAATCAACACTGTTCGGCGGTAGGAACTTGGCAACTGAAAGCGGACTCATCATGAATATAGGCTTAATCGTTTGTATCGCGTTTCCTGCCTTGTCCATAAGTTGACGAATTGGCTGATGCCGTCGCTTTTTTGCAAACTCCTTCTTCAACAAACCCAGCTGGCCCCCGGAAAATTCTTGCTTAGGTAGATACTTCCAATGCTTGTATGCAACCTTAGCCTTATTGTACTCAAGTGAGAGGTTGTCCCGCTTTTTGAACAAGTCAACAATAGACTGATGGACATCGCTACTAAAACTAGCAAGGATCGAGCGTTCTCGCATTGCATCCCCAACTCGTGCACTATACCAAGCCCATTTAAGTACGTCCGATAGAAACTGACTCGCCTCTGACCAGACATTTGCAATCTTCACAATTTCAGCGAAACCGCTTTGCTCTAACACATCCACTAAGTGGTTATAAGTGACAATATCCTGGAGCTTCTCCGCCTCCCGTTCCCAACACTCAAGAATCTGTATCTGTTGTGTGAGTGAACACGCGCTCAGTCCATCACGCCCTGTTTCGTCAAGTTGGATTTTTTTGGTGACAGTCCGAAGGAGTTGTGGATGATTATTTTTGTGTGTCTCAACCGTTGAAACCAGTGTCCGAAGTGTTCCCAAATCTGGATTAGACGCGACATAATGAACTAACGCTTTTGGTAATTCACCTTTCTTTACCGATTCGTGCAGCACTGAAAGATACTCGACGATTTCTTGAAGTTGAAACCAATTAGAGGATTCTCCTTGCCATCGTGTACCGAAAAGCTGTTTTCCCAGCACTTGAAAATTCTCAAATTCCTGCTGCGCTTCAATGATCGCATCAACAGTCTGTTTTATTTCAATAATTCCATCAACAATGCGGCGTTGGGCTTTTAAGGGTGAGATTATTCCCTGGAGTCTTTCAAAATCTGGGTTGGAGGCGAGATAATTAACTAGTTTCTTTGGTAACTCATCCATATCTACTGATTGGTGTATTACCAATACATACTGGATGATGGTTTGGAGTTGAGACCAATTTGAGGTGTCTCCCTGCCAATGTATGCCAAGAAATTGTTTTCCTAGTTCTTGAGTTCCTTCAAGGTTACGTTGCATATTAATAATTGAATCAGCAATCCGTTTAACGTCAAGGATCATATTAACAACGCGATATTGAATGTCCAGAGATTCGGGTAGTTGAATCTCTTGTTCAAAGGGACGAACAGCAGCCCGATATCTGTTTCGGTCTTCTTCAATCGTTGAAACCTGCATCCTAAGTGTCTCCAAATCAGGGTTTGCTGCAAGATAGTCAACCAATTCTCCTGGCATTTCATTTCTTTCTATCAATTGATGCAGTTTTGAAAGATACTCAGTGATAGTCTGGAGTTGGCCCCAATTAGAAGATTCTCCACGCCAATGTATGCCGAAGAGTCGTTGTCCAATTGCCTGTATCTCTTCGAGATGTAATTGTTCACGTTGTGTTTTGCGAATTGCATCAACGAGACGGAGTTGAGTTTCTAGGGATTTGGAGAGCGGTTGTACACATAGTCCTGCTAATTCATTGCGGGCACGTCGATATTTACCCGAAAGAAAACGCCACCACTTCGGACCATAAATTGCTAGTGCCTTACGAATCCCAAGGACATCTTGTGCCCATGCTTCAGGAATAAGGACATGGTCATACATTTTGTGAAGTTGGTGTAATTGTTCTCCGGCGCGTAAGCCTGTTTCCAAATCCTCAATGTGTGTCAACCATTCGGTTGCCTTCAACTCAATACCCTCCATTTTAGGAGCATCCAATAGGTAGTGCGCCGCATGAATCATGCTTTCAATAGCCTTAAGGGAATCTGGAGACTGGAGTTTGAGATGCTTTGCTAGTTGCGTAGATGAATGGTTTAACAACTCTAGTGCTTGGTCAATTTCACGGACGGTTTTAAGCCACGCTTCATCAATTAAGTTACCATTATATTTGTTCAAGAGGTTCTCATATTTTTTATAAAGTTGGTTTAACCGTTCCCCGGCGCGTAAGCCCGCGTCTAAATGGCCAGATTGCCTCCCCCATTGGGTTGACTGCACGTCAACACCTGCTAAGTTCGGTGCATTTAAGGCATGACATGCCGCCTGAATAAGGACCTTGACAGCTACACAAGTGTCTGGCACCGGGAGCTTGAGGTATTGTGCAAGTTGTTTGGATGAATCCTTGAGTGTTGTGACCGTTTTTCTCGCTTCTGCTACTGTCCGTTCCAGTGGCTCTCTGTCAATTGGAAGAAAGACTTTACAACGACTGCCCCAAAATGGGTGATTTGTCGGTATCCCCATCCCCTCCAGATGCGCCTGTAATTTTTCTGTTTGCTCCAACCCCTCCCTAAATTCAGACACCGAATGTTGGAATTGATGTAGATCTAAAGGTGGAGGTTCCACTCCTGAAAGGCGACGTTTTACAGTTAAAAGTTTTCCATACGCCTGATAAGGTGTAATTCCACTTTCACCAATAGGCGTGTTGACCGCCTGACAGTAACTGTTTAAGACATCACGGTTATTGAGTAGTAGCCTTACTTCCTCTTCAAGGACTTTCGACTTTGGCTCGCTGAGTTCTAGGATTCGTTTTAGTTCATCAAGTACTGCCTTTTTGTTCATCTTATGACTATGCAGTTCCAGACATGCATTTCCGAGCCCTACCTTGTCCAGATTCCGCTTGACGACTTCCAAAGCCGCCATCTTTTCCGCTACAAACAGCACCCGCTTTCCTTTTGAGATGGCTTCCGCAATCAGGTTAGTAATGGTTTGGGATTTTCCAGTGCCCGGTGGGCCTTGGATAACAAGATTTCGCCCTTGACTCACATCATGGATAGCCAACGCCTGCGAACTATCCGCATCAACGACATGATGGATCTCCGTAGGATTGAGGTGTTCGTCAATTTGAGCATCATCAGGAATAGCTGATTCTGGTTCTTGAAATCCAATTGTAAGCAGCGATTGCAATACGGGATGCTGAGATAGAGAATCATTGGGCCAATTTACCATATCTAAGTCATGATACATCAAGAACTTGGCGAACGAAAAGAAACCAAGCACAATCGCAGACTCATCAACCGCCCATCGAATTTTATGGCAAATTGCAGAATTCACCTTTTGATAATAGCTATGAATGTTAGATCGCTCAAGGTCATCCGCATCAGGAAGGTCTGGAAGTTCGATACTAAAATCAGATTTTAATTTTTCCTGAAGGGAGAGATTCGTCCCGATATCTTCCTCTGTATAGTGAATACGGAAACTGGCACGGACACTAGTACGGCTAATTTCTACCGGAATTAGAAGTAATGGGGCACGATGCAGCATGTCACTCGATTCGGATTCATACCATTGAAGCATGCCGAGTGCGAGGTAGAGTGTAGTCACTCCTTGCTCTTCGATAGCTGTCCGCGCCGTATAGTAAGTGTTTAGTAAACGTCTTTGAAGTTCCGTGGGTGAATAGTCTGTTTGAAGTCTGTTATCGGTATGTCGAGTAGGGTCTGCTTCCGCCTCATCATCTTCAAACGGTTGTAAGTCGTCCTCTGCTTCAGGCTCAGGCCGTGGCAGGAATGACATCGCCCTCCGCTCTTGAACAAGGATTCGATAAACATCTGGAGGGGATTCATCAACAATTTCAACTCCTCGCGTCCTGAGCAGCCTGTAGTTAATGAGCGAGTTGCGTAACCCCAAGTCAAGCAGCTCTGCCCGAGCTGTATCCAATGCTATTTGTATAGAATTTATTTCATTCATTGGCGTATATTGGTGGTATGACCCGGCTGGGTCATAGTTGAGACTCGTGTTCGGAAGGGAACACATCCTTTCGTCCCAGTCCTTCGGCGAGTAGTGAAATAACCAATGCGTTCAGACTAACACCCTCATGTTCCGCTCGTTGGGCAAGCCGTGTGTGAAGACTTTTGGGGACACGCTGAACCCATCGTCCGCTTGATGTACTAGATGAACCCGGAGCAGGAATTTCATCCCCATGTACCCTTGCTGTCTCTATCCAACATCGCACTGCATCCCTGCCGTTCTCTATCGCCTCTTGGATTGTCTCCCCATCGGACATGCAACCGGGTAGATCAGGATATTCAATCAAATATCCACCACCCTCTGCTTCCGGCAATACGCTTGTAATAAATGGATATTCAAGTGTCATTATGCTTCATCCTTCTCCAATCGTTCGATCATTCGCACAAGCTGCCGAATGTATACTGGCTTTATTGGTCGTCTGGCCGGAACAGTCAACTTCTCACCGGAACGGTGGCGTAAGGTAACGTGACTGCCACCACCGGAAGGTCGACTAATCGAAAACCCATATCGTTGAGCTATTCTTTCAACGTCAGAAATCCGCCAATCAGCCCGCGGATTATTCTTCATTTTTGCCAGTAATCTATCTTGACGCATGGAATTGATATTGCATATAGTATCATTTCAGTCAAGAATATTTCAACCACTTAATCTACTTTGGAAGTGCTCACTGGTACGATTTTCAGTAATGTGAACAACCTCTTGGTAGTTCAAACGAGACAGAGCTATCAGTACGGAAACTGTTTGAAACTCTGGAATCTATCCCCACTAACTCATTTCACAGCAGCAACTCTTTGAGCGACTCAATCAACCCGTCGGACGGATCAAATGGAAGTTCAACAGGCTCGTGCGTCAATGCACTGTGATAAATTCCCAAAATCGCATTAAACTCCGCAAGCGACTGTTCCAAGTGGGTGGGATGCACCTTTCCGTCATCGTCAAGCCAATCGAACATCGCCTCGGTAAGGCCCGCCTGCCCCAAGACATCCTGCTCACCGTACTCGTGTGCTCCGTGACTATAGCCGTCTCCCGGTGTGTTGCGTTCCCAACCGTACATCCACCAATGGACAAACCCGCGCTTCCCAAAAACGCGGACCCGTTTGTGCTGGAATACCGATTCGTGATCGCTAATTTCGGGCGAGCCTTTTGTGCCAAACGTGACCAACGCCCGAACCCCGTTGGCATACGTGATAGACGCTGTCGCATGATCGGGCGACGGTTGGGCGGTGTCCAGATGTTCACCCCCTGAGACCTGACCGAACACCTTGACCGGCCGCGAATTGTCGATGTACGAGGAGACCAGTTGCAGCACATGGGGTCCCTGATCAATCGGCGTTGAACGCGCACTGGCATCAATAAAATCGAGATCCCCAATCGCTCCAGCGGCGACATCAGCCTTCAATTTCAGATTCGGCGGATGAAAATTGAGCTGCGTGTTCACCGCAAATTTGGTCTTGGTATTCTGGCATAATTCGCTCAGTTGACGCCAGTCTTCCCCCATGACTGCAATCGGTTTTTCGACAATCGCGGCAGGCACCTCATGTTCCGATGCGATATTCATCAGCGGGTAGCGGATCAACTCGTTCGATCCCCGCAGCACCGGCGCAGTCACGATATGCAGCAGGTCGGGACGTTCCCTATCCAACATTTCATGGATGTCCGTGTACCGTTTCTCGACCCCAAATTCATCGCCGAAACTATTTAGCAGTTCCTCGTTCATATCGCACAGCGCGACAATTTCACCGCGCTCGATATGCTGATATGCGTGAGCGTGACCACGCGCCCGTCCACCACAACCCAAAAATGCACATTTATACATCATAAGCCTCCATAAATTATAACTGATTTGAAATAGGATAACGAATGGCGCTAGTTTACAAGTGAAATGTAATATCCCGTTCTGATGAAATCGGAACTTGCGGAATGGAATCTCCCGATACATCGGAACTGACACCTCCGTTTCAATAATCCACCGGCACAATTCGGCAATTTGTCAGGGCACTGTCAGGTCCAAAAAAAAATTCAACCTCGCATCGGGGGGTCATCATTGGTGGATGTCTCTCTGAACCCCGATGGGCCTTAGCTTCAGAGCGTTTGTAGGTTTTTACCACGCAACAGAAGGTGCGCCCAGACAGCTTGCTGACCTGACATATACGCACTGTTTATGAACCGTTTTTCACTGAAATGGCACCATAACCAAGCCAAATGTCAGGGATTTGTCAGGTCCCTGACAGGTCAAAACTCTGAAATGCGTAAGGGCTGTATAGTTATATTCGGTGCATTTGAGCGGGTGCATTGCTTCTATTATACCCTATTTTCTGACTATGTGCGTAAGTCCCAACACAACCTTTGTCTTTACGCCATTTCCCATGCCGTACCGAGCATCCCGATTTATCGGGACTTTCATTTTTCCCACGAATCTAACCCCAAAAGTTTGCGTCCTAGCGGAGTCAGTTCCGCTGTCTTGCCTTGGAAATGTTCCTTCTCCTTCTCCTCCTTGCCTAACCCTGTCAGCCGTTCCCGCCAGCCGGCGATCCGTTTCTGACGCCCTTCCTCATTATCCTTTGGTGCCGGCGACATGGTGATATACTGCACAATTCGAGGACGATCTCCGCTGTTCGGGCTGCTCCCGTGTGGCAGGGCACTGTGCCAGATAACCAGATCCCCCGCTTTGCCCGCAACCGGCACGGCATCGGCATCTCTCTCCTTGATCGCCTGCCGCGGTTCTGCATCTTCGGGTAGATCGTTGAGCCAGTCCTCCAGTTTATGGTGGAATCCCGGTATGCAGGTGAATGCCCCCTGATTGCCGGGTGTATCGGTCAGGTATAATACCCCCTGTACCTTGAGCCGAACCGGCATATCCAACGACATATCCCAGTGCAGGTGGGGGCCCGGGAACTTATAGTCGTCCCGTTCCGGTGGGTTCAGGCTGCCGCGATCAAAGCTGACCCACAGTTTCTCATCCCCCCAAATCTCAGAAAAGGCTTGGTGGATTCGGGGATATTGTCGATTGTCCCACAACGCTTGATGCTGATAAATCTCGACCATGATACCACGTCGCGGCGGGTCAGGATACCAAGTCTCCGGGTCGTCTGTATCCATTTCAAGAAAGTCCCAAATGGCACGTTCCGCTGCCTTACAGTTCTCCGGCGGCACCGCGTCGTGAACCACAACGTAACCGTTCTCTTCCCAAAAATCTACATCTGCTGTGCTTAAAACCGGCATATCTTTCTCCTTTTTAGTTCATTAGTTCACTAGTTCATCAGTTCATTAATTACCCAATGTACTAATGAACGAACTGTTTTCACGTTTCACGTCTCGGTATCAATCTCCCTTCGCTCATGTTAAGATTTAGTGCAAAGAAACCGAGTTTTCAAGAAAAAACTCGGTTTCTCTTCGTACTTTGCACTTTCTTTTTATATGAACCTCTCCCTTACATCCTACGAATCTGATCTCCCTCAGGTCTCGGAATATGCTGCCAATAACCTTTGTTGTCGCCTCCACGACAGATGATACCCGAACCGTGTTTCGGATCTCTCCCCCGCACGTCCGGCGGAAAATAGCGCAGGGTGAGACCGCAACGCCGCCGATTCGAGGTATTCGGCTCGGACCCATGTAGCAACAGATCGGTGTGTAACGACACCTGACCCGCTTTCATCTCAAAAGCAACAGGCGCCTCTCCATAATCCTCTGCCTGATGCACCGATTGGCCAAGAACATTATTTTCCTCCGCTGTGCTATGCTCGAAGGGGATCTGTCCACCTAAATGGGATCCGGGGATAACCTTCATCGCACTATTTTCTTCGTCTGCATCATCAATTGCCAACCAAACCGTAACCACCTTGCTGGGAGTCAGGGGCCAGTAGGAAGCATCCTGATGCCAAGTGACCTGTTTCGTATCGCCCGGCTCCTTACAGAAATAGTGGGTCATCGTGCAGATTAGGTCCTCGCCGAGTAGGTCCTGTACATAATCGAGGATGCGGCTGTCTAATGCCAGATCGTAAATCCCCCGGCAGGTGGGATGCCAACCGTTAATCGAATAACTGTTCAAACCGGCTGCCTTTGCCATCCCCATAATCCGATCGAAATATGCTCGGTTTACCGTCACCTCTTCCGGTGTAAATACATCCAGCGGAAAGATATAGCCTTTCTCGTTAAATTGACGAATCTGCTCCGCTGTCAGTTTTTGGGGATTCTCGTTCTTGACCGGAAAGAACTTGAGTTCTCGCTTCATATCCGGCAGCGCATCCATAATCGGCATCGTCAATTTCTCCTGTTCTGATTGTCTGTTCGTAGCCTTATAATCCGCATCCATGACATATGTTAATAGGGCACAAAGGGGGAAGTTATGACCTTATGTAAAACCTTACGAAGGTTTCAACCTAATCAGCGATAAAATCGGATTGGCGCATCTGTTCTACCTCCTCTGTTGTGCTCCCCGTCAGCGAGATTGTTCGCCATTCAGTCCCATCTCTTCAAGACTGTTTGCTGTCAAGAGGCGTACTCCCAGCTGATCTAGTTCCTCCTCCGCGGTCATTCCCTGAATTTGATCTGTTACCGATTGAGGAAGCTCCCCAAATTTGGCAACAAGTAATCGGATGAGGAACGACTGTTTCTCTTGCTGAAGAGCTTGCTCCAGTCCTTGCTGGATGCCCTCCTCAATCCAATCAGTGATAAAACCAGATTCGCGCATCTGTTCCACCTCCTCTCCAAAAAATTCCCATAACCATTCAAGTTCAAAATAGCGTGACGCAATCATCACCGCTGTTGCCAATGAATCCGCCCGTTTCTGCGGGTGGGTTTCCTGTAAAATGAGTTCCCTCTCTTGATGCAGCACCGCTTCCGTCTTTTCCCGTTCCAACATAATCAACAACGGTGCAAACTCCCTCAACTCTCCAGAACGGATACGGTCTGTATAATCCCACAGCTTTATGATCGGATAGGTGAACCGGTGGATGACCCATTCCCCGATTTGAACGACATATTCGCTAGGCGGGTCTGATTCCCGCCGCTCCAGATACAAAACAATAGTGATTGTCGGCTTCTGATGCTGGTCCGTCAACCCGCCAGAGAAAGTAAAAACATTGCGGGGATAATCGGTCCGGTGTTGAAGTTGAAATTCAAAGTGAAGCAAATATTCCTCACCTTCAACCCGAAGTCTATGAAGAAAGTCAGCGCGTCGATCTGGCAGGGTGATTTCGACATTTTCCAGTGTTCCAACCAGTTGAAAATCAGTATCGGGAAAAGCGAGTTTCAGAAACGATTCGGCGTAATGCCGCCCCAAGATTTTCATGACGCGATCGAAAAGATTAATCTGCCTTGGTCCCACTATAAGAGACTCCTCAACAGAAACCGAGTTTTCGCCAAAAACTCGGTTTCTCTTAGCGTTTTGTACTTAACTTTTTACACAAATCTTTCGGGGTATACCTCCAACGCTTCAAACCACTTCTTGAGGGAGGCAACACGCTCGGTGGACGCACTAGAGACTTCGAGGGGACGACCGCGTGTATCCACCACCAAACCTACCACGCCACCTTCGACCTCCGCTTCGACCGGCTGACCGCGCCCGGCTCCCATGTCGAGACGACGCTCAGGTTGGATCGTCACCCGTGCTTTCTCCCCGACACTTAGTGGATAGAGACGCAATTCGCCAAACGGCACGGTTTCGGTCAAATCACCGCTGATTGTGAGGCCCAAATCGCCGGGGTTAGTAATCCCAACCGGCGCAATACAAGTCCCCAAATGGATGAGACAATCGCGCTCAAATACCTGCGTCGCCGCCGCTTCGTTGACCTGAGCCAATACACCGAGTTGAGGCATCATAAAAATACTATCGACAGCGAGGTGAGTCACTCCCTCTGGCTGGAATGCATCAACCATCATCAACATCGCCTGATTCCGGCGTGGTGCATGGGAAAGCACACCTCCGCTTCCGACCATCAGGTCCAATGAGAGCATATCCACAAGTGTCGCACCGGTTTCAGATTGGGAGAATGCTTCGGAAATGGTGCGTTGTTGCTGCACCCCACGCAGTTCGACCGCAAGCTGCTTGTGCTGATCAAACGCCAATCGCAACGCTTCACGCGCAATGGCACCCTCAATAATTAGTTCCTCTAACGCCTGCGGAATCGTCGTAGGGCGTATCATTTTGTTCTTGATCCGATTCCCAAGATCACTGACATCAATATCAAAGGGCACCCACCGCAAGACGTTCTCCATCCCCGCCTCCGCAAGGACGTTGGAGATACTGTAACTCATCCCCAAATTGGCACTCACCGTGCGGTTAAAAATAGCCTCACCCTCCTGATTTTTGAAGACGGAGAACACATCCGTCGTTGCGCCACCGATGTCCACGCCGACCACCTCAATGTTCTGTTGTGCAGCGATTGTTTGCATAATTGCGCCGACAGCACCGGGCGTCGGCATAATTGGCGCGTCGGTCCAAGAGATCAATTTTTTGTAGCCGGGGGCGTGCGCCATGACATGCTCTAGAAACTGATCTTGAATCTTCAGACGGGTCGGCATCAGATTTTCGCGCTCTAGCACAGGACGCAGGTTATCAACCACCTCCAACGCCATTTTATCGCCAAGTCGCTCACCGACGGTCTCGCTCGCGTCCTGGTTGCCTGCATAGATCACCGGCAATTCATAGGTCACCCCCAGCCGGGGTTTGGGATTTGCCGCCTCAATGATTTCTGCTAACTCCACAACGTGAGAGGTTGTCCCGCCATCAATCCCGCCAGAAAGGAGCACCATATCCGGACGAAGGTGTCGGATACGTTCAATCTTTTCGTGAGGTAGCCGCTTGTCGTTGGATGCGATTACATCCATGACAATTGCGCCTGCACCGAGGGCGGCACGTTCTGCACTTTCAGCGGTGAGGTTCCGCACAACACCTGCGACCATCATCTGTAAACCGCCGCCCGCGCTACTCGTCGAGATATACAGATCTGTGCCTTCATCTCCCTGTTGCGGCTTGATGATCTGCCCGTCCTTCAACAGCCTGCGTCCAGCGAGCTCCTCGACCTCCGTTATCGCGTTGATGACCCCAGCGGTGACATCCTCCACCGGTGCCTCAACCGTCGTCGGTGCTTCCCCACGAACCACAAGATGGTATTCGTCCCCCCGTTTCTCTATCAAGATGGCTTTCGTGGTGGTACTGCCACAATCTGTCGCAAGGATCGAGCGTATCCCCTGTGCCTGGTCCGACATCCTACTTTTTCTCCTCTGCGTCTAATTTTTCAATGAGTTGAGTCAGCAATTCAACGTTTGCATCCTTTTCGATTATCAGGGCAAATTTCTGGTATTCTGCGGTGTTAAAAATTGAAGTTACAAAAGGGTTGAGTGCAATAAGCATTTGACTACCGATAAAGTTGAGAGGTTTACAAGTTTCAAGGAATAAAATCGCAGGCACGGTTAGGCACCGCCTAACGATCTCCGCCGCAACCTTTGTCAGCAGCGCTTCCTGCTCATCTTCAGGAATTTCATCAAGGGTCAATGGTTGGGATATTTGCATCTTTTTATTCCTGAACAAGTGCGAAGATAACTTGATCGCCATCTACTTCACCGCGCACAATTCGGTCAACGATCCCACAAATTCGCAGCCGAATGCCCAATTGGGCTGCCAATCCTGCCACCGCGTTGGACGATGCAACGCCTTCGGCAACACTCATGCGCTCGCTCAAAATCTCTGCTAACGCCTTTCCCTGTCCCAAAGCGTAGCCCAAAGACATATTGCGTGAGGTGTGGCTGTTACAGGTGAGGATCAGGTCGCCAAGACCGCATAACCCCATCGCGGTTTCGGGTTTGCCGCCTTTGGCGACGCACAGTTGGCTTATCTCCGCTAATCCTTCGGTGATCAATGCCGCTTTCGCGCTTTCTCCGAGCCCTTTGCCTTCAACAATACCGCAAGCGATGGCGATGACGTTTTTCATAGCACCGCAGATCTGGGGACCGATCATATCGTCGGAATGATGGACACTGAATTTTGAGTGTGCTACCGACTGCGCTAGTTTTTGACCAAGGGCTGCGTTACCACATGCAAGCGTCACCGAAGCAGGCAGCCCCTTTGCCACCTCTATCGCAAAGGTGGGCCCACTGAGTATCGCCAGCGGATTGGGGCAATGTTCCTCCACAACCTCGCTCATCAGCCTCAAGCTATTCTGTTCTATCCCCTTGCTGCAGATAACTATAGGGAGAGAGGCATCTAAACCGGCTGAAGCCAGACTCTCACAGGTGCCTCCCACATATTGGGCGGGTGCTACCATCAACAGCGCGTCCTGCGTCAGCATCGCCTCCAAATTGTTGACCGCATGGACAGTGTCGGGCAGCTTGATACCGGGAAGGAACATCTCGTTTACCCCCCGTCCGTTGATAGATGCCACAACTTCCGGCTCTCGTGCCCATAGGATAACTTCACTACCCGCCCGCGCCGCCGTAATTGCAAGCGCTGTCCCCCACGCGCCGGCACCCACAACTCCAACCCTTTTCATAGCTGCCTCCACCTTCTTCTTGTCGCCACTGATCAGTAGATCTAACAGGACTTACGCAAATTTAGCACACGGGGGGGTAGATTTTTGATTTTTAACCCCCTAAATCCCCCTTATCAGGGGGACTTATGAACGCGCTGCGTAAGCCCTATCTAATACTATTATCCCTAAAGGTTTACTGCAAATCTTGCAGCAGACATTCCCAACTTTCACGTTCGCGATTGGGATCGACAATCGGCTTTAGTCGTTCACACCACGCTTTGAGTGTGTCATAAAATGCGGTATCCGTTTCAACGCGTATGAGCATATCCGTCAACGCCTGTGTATCCTCTGCCGGGAAGTACCCCGGATAACCCTCCCCTAAGAGACCGATTGAGCCAGATATCCGCGACGAGATGACGGGGACAGAACACGCAATCGCTTCGCAAACCGCATTCGCGCCTCCCTCCATCTGCGAGGTCAGCACGAGAACCCGACTCCGCGCGAGGACGCGGAGTGCCCGCCACCGTGGGAGTTCTCCCAACCAGCGATAACGTGGATTGGCGGCTGCCTCAGCGTCTGCCTGCACTCTCATGTCGTCGGTGAGTGCACCCCCAACATGTACCACCTGAATTCGAGATGATGGAGGCAGTTGTCGGGAGGCCATTGCAGTACGAAATGGGTCCTTCACGGGACGCAGATGCCCTAGCACACACAACTCGAAAACGTTCTTTTTTGGGACAAATCGCCCCGGTGGTGCTGTTATCGATTGGTAGATTACCCACGCTTTGTGACGCAGATGTTCTGAAAGTTCTTCAATGCCTGCGGGCTGCAACAGAATGAAACGATCCGCCATCTCCAGAGATTTTTGGGCTGATGCGTCCGTATGGATATCGCCGTAGAGATCCGTTCCGGTTAAGGCAAGGATGAGAGGCAGCTCCGGGTGTTTGTGGCGAAAACGCACAATAGAAGCGTGGCTGCGACGGGCATGGAGCACGACCAGCACGTCGCATCGCTCCCCCTGATACTCCTCCGCGATAATGACACGGTGTCCCAGTTCTCGTAAGATGCGAGCCCACCGAAGGGCTGTCACACGGTTGCCCTTCCGGGAATATGTTGGGGCAGGGGTAACTAAGCAAATCTTCATAGTTCATACAAAAACAAGATGGTTCGGCTCAACAAAGGATTTCACATTCCCGATAATCTGCGCTTCTGTCACACCGGCATTGTGTAACGCCGTCAACAGCGATTCGCTTTGAGCAGCTGGCAGGGACATCAGCAGACCACCGCTGGTCTGCGGATCAACAAAGATCTCCTCATGCCAATCAGGAAGTGATTTTTCAAAGCGTGTGGAATCTTCAATCAACGCTCGATTGGCGGTGTTGACACCTGTCCGCATCCCTCTTTCGTACATCTCCAGTGCCTCCCGCATAAATGGCACATCGTCGGCACGAATCTCCAGAGTCACGCCCGACCCTTCTGCCATCTCCAAGGCGTGCCCACCCAATCCAAATCCGGTGATGTCCGTTACCGCATGGATGTCAAACTTAGCCATAACCGCCGCCGCCCCCTTATTGAGCGTCGTGATAGCCCCTATACATTCGTCTAACGCTTGGTCTGACACCCAATTTTTCAGGTTGGCGTTAAAAATCACGCCACTGCCGATCGGTTTGGTCAAGATTAGGACATCCCCCGGTTCCGCACCGACGTTCCGCCAATATTTTTCCGGATGCACAATCCCAGTGACTGACAGCCCAAACTTCGGTTCCTCATCATCGGTCGTATGCCCACCCGCCAAGACTGCACCAGATTCAGTGATTTTACTCAACGCACCTTCGACAATGCCGTGTAGGATTTCTGGATCCAACTTGTCCGCCGGAAACCCCACCAAATTCAGGCAGGTCACAGGTTTTCCGCCCATCGCATAAATATCGCTGATTGAATTGGCGGCAGCAATCTGACCAAACAGATACGGGTCATCCACCGGCGGCGTGATAAAATCGGCGGTCGTCACCAATGCCATCTCATCGTTGAGGCGGTAGATGCCAGCATCGTCACTAGTTTCAAATCCAACGAGCAGATTCGGATCATTTTTCTTCGGCAATTTGGCAAGCAGTTCTCCCAGTCCAACTGGACTGACTTTCGCCGCTCACCCGCACGTTTTTGCAAGGCTTGTAAGGGTATGTTTTCGAGACAATCTATTTAGGTTCATCCTATCGCTCCCAACTTTCGTATCTTCTACAAATACATCAGAAACCGAGTTTTGAAGAAAAAACTCGGTTTCTTTAATCTCGTGTAATACAATTATGCCATCGCGGCTTTCGCTTGTGACAATGCCTCAGATTCAGCATCAGCACGAGTTGCCGCCGTAGACCGAGCAATGACAGCACCGGGACTCACGTTATCTACAGTGCAGATATACGCATCACCGAGTTGGTAAGATCTGATCCGAACCGTCCATTTCCCAATAGATTCGGTTCGAGTTTGATGGTTTTTAGGCGTTTGCGCCATGTCCTACCTCCTTTAAAATCTTTCCCAGCTTAGCCCCACACTCTTCTAGCAGTCTCAACAACCGCCGACAACTTACGCTTCTGGTCTTCTGCCGTAATGCGATTGCCGACAACCGAAGTTGAAAAGCCACACTGCGGGCTTAACGCAAGTCGTTCTAGCGGCACAAATTGACTGGCTTCCTTGATGCGTCCGGTGAGCCCTTCCGTCGTCTCTCTACGCGGTGTTTTCGTCGTGAGCAACCCTAAAACAGCGATCTTGTCATCGGGAATCTCCTTTAACGGTTCAAATGAACCGGAGCGTTCATCGTCGTATTCGAGCAGGAGACGCTGGGCACGGATGCCTCGGAAAATCGGTTTGGCAATCAGATCGTATCCCCCTTCGACCAACCACCGGCTGCCCTGATTGCCGCGTCAGAGATGAAAGCCAAACGTCACCTCTGGAAAATCACCAATCACAGCGTTATCCATCTCAATACCCCGGTCTAACCACTGATCAAGCCGCCAACCTTGTCCTTCGTAGAAGGTTCTCGTCTTGGGATCGAGTAGCAACGGATAATGGGGGGCATCAAGTTGAATATAGGTTGCACCCAGTCGGACTAACTCGGCGACCTCGTCCCGCATAATGTCAACGACATCCGCAAGAAAACTGTCGAGCGTGGAATAGGTAGGCGCGGAGTGTTCTGACGACCAGAAGTTTATCCACAGACTCGGACTGGGCAACGTAATCTTCGGTATGCAAGTCGTCCGCGCTCACAGGTAGATGAATTCCTCCGCTGAGAGGTGCCGTTTGCGGGTGAGTTTGCCGACAACTCCCAAGTTTTTGGGGCGTTCTAGGCTCAAACTCCCCGTACCTTCGTCGCCAAGCCAATCACCCCAGAGGAACGCATCGAGATCGTATTCACCGAAACCACTGACCGCTTCTGTCATCTGGCTTTGGAAGGATAACCGCCGCATCTCGCCATCGGTCACAACCTCCAAGCCCACCGCTTCTTGAAGTGCAATCGCTTCATCAACCGCCTGATCTTCAATCGCTTTGAACGCCGCTTGCGTTATTTTGTCCGCGGCTACCTCGCTTCTCGCTTTGAGAAGCTCAGGCGGACGGAGCAAACTGCCAACGACATCGGTATGAGCAGCGATCATGGGCACCCCTCGCAATATATAAGGTGAAGTCACACGGTTTCAAATTCCAGTGCCGTTTTATGTGCCCTCAGTAAGTTTGAGGCCAATCTCATCCTGACTCAGTTTTGCTCGATGGGTGGAGAGGTCAATCCCATATAGACCGGCAGCATTTTCGCCTAAAATCTTGCGCTTGGCTTCTGGTGTAAGGTCAACCCCATATTCCTCTTTGATATCGTCCGGTAATTCAAGCGCCATAAACTTCTCAATCAACCACTTGGGCGTCCAGATCGCATAGTCGCTGCCGAAAATCATCCTATCCTCGCCTAACCAAAACAGCAGATTTGCTACTATCTCGGCGAAATATTTCGGGCGTGAGTGGATGAACGCCATCGCCACCGACATACCGGCATAGACGTTCTTTTCCTGCGTGGCAATCCAGCAAAAGTCGTCTAACCGTGGCAGTCCAATATGCTCAATGATAAAGTTGAGGTTGGGGAAGTCAGTGGCGGCATAATCTACATCGGCGACATCAAAAGCGTCGCGATTAAGAGGATAAACCGTCGGTCCCTTATGAACGTGGATATTTTTAACCCCAAGTTCCTCGGCAAGCTCAAAATACTTGTAAGCCCATGGATCATTCAGCCGCCAACCTTTCGATTCGTCTCGCCATTCGGCGGTGTAGAGCTTGAGCCCCTGAACCGGGTAATCCGCTACCATCTGCCGGAACGCATCCAAGCCTGCCTCTTCCGCTCTGGGGTCGAAGGAACCACAGAGAATAAAACGATCGGGGTACTTCGCTTTGATCTCGTTGTTCTGTTGGTGGGTGTTAAATCCATTTTTGTAAAACTCATAAAGATATGTTGAGTTGAGGATCGCAACGTCGACATATCCCTCCGAGAAGAGATCGTTGATCAGCGTCTCTTCACCGTATTTGCAATACTTTTCAAACGACCAGACATATTCTTCCGGGCTGAGGGCGGTATGGAAATCGTAGAAACAGCGGATCCAGCCTTCGCCATACTCGTTACGCCAGTTTTCCGGGTTGGCATCCCAAAAGTGCATATGTCCGTCAACAACAAAAATCTCTTGCCCATTTTCTTTATACATTGTGAGGCTCCTTGTATATTTAACGGTATTTATGACTCTGAAACAGAAACCGAGTTTTCAAGAAAAAACTCGGTTTCTCTTCGCGCTTTACACTTTCTTTTTACATGAACCACTTTTGAAAGGTTAGCTCATTTTGCCTTTCCGTGCTGCCAACACAGCGGCACAGAATGACCCATTGGCTTGCAGTGCGACGCGCACGGTGCGTGCACGTATCAGATACTTCTCTAACTGCTCGGCAGTGACCTCCCTACCACGCAGATCGATTATCAAAGGCGCGGTAGGCGAGCAATCAAGGTCCATCTCCGCTCGACGCTGGAAGTATTGACGAGCGACTTCTGCCTCCCCAACATCACAAATCCGACCATCGTTACGCCGGATACGATAAGATTCGTCCTCGAAATAGAGGTCGCCCATGCGCCGGGCAGCGATATCCTCGAATGATAAACCCGCATTTTTCAAGTTCTGCAACAAACGCTCTTGACGCCTGATATACCCTTTGCGGAGAAAAAGATCGCTGAGTTGACACAGATCTTCAGATGCCTCATCCGGAAAAGCCTGCGAGAAGGATTTGCCAGCATTGACACCCGCCTCAATTGTTCCTGCAGCGAAATGATCTTTCAACCGAACTGTGACATCGTGGATCCCGCCAACCGTCAGAAGTTCACGGCGGGTATCCTCAGCCATCATATAGGAGAAGTTGGGCGCACACCAGTAGGTTGGAAGGTGTAGTTCAATTGTCAGATGATCGCTTTCTGCTTCAATCGACTTGACGAAACCAAGTTTGAGGATGGACTCGTCAAGTTCAGGATCAAGCACCGTCTCCAGCCGTTTGAAGATGACCTCTCGGTCCAAGGTATCAGGAAGCGATAACCGCACATCATCGTACATTTTGTCCTCCACTTACGCCGCGCTAGATTTCCATCAAGGTTCATATCAGAAGAAAGTGCAAAATGCGAAGAGAAACCGAGTTTTTTCGGCAAAACTCGGTTTCTTTGCACTATTTCTTAACATGAGCCTCCATCAATTTGCATGACAGGGGGTTAAGGAACAATAACGCCTCGACCCACAATCTGACGATTTTTGAAGTCGGTGATAGCCGTGTTAATGTCGTCCAGCGAGTACTGTTGTGCACGCATATTGACGCGACCTTCGGCGTTTAGCTCCATCAATTCGACCAATTCCGTGTAATTGCCAACAAGGCTGCCGACAATTGCGATTTCATTGATAATCATGTGAACGGTGGGGACCTCAATTCTGCCGCCGTAACCGACGACGAAGTGGGTTCCACCTTGACGCAACATCTGCCAGCAGAGTTGCTCTGCGCCGAGTTCTCCCACAAAATCAATGACAGCGTGGGCACCGCCTCCGGTGAGTTCCTTCAATTCCTCAACGACATCGGGACCGCCGTCAAGCACATGGTGAGCCCCCAAGTCTTTAGCCAATTTTCGGGCGGATTCACTACGGTCAATAGCAACGGTACGGGTGCCGCACAACTCATGCAAACACTGGAGGGCAATATGTCCCAGCCCACCCACACCGAGGATCGCACAATAACTGCCCGGATTCAATATCTTCGCCGCTCGCTTGGCTACCCGATAGGCGGTGATACCGGCATCCGCCATAGGAGCCACATTTACTGGTAACACATTCTCGTTAAGTTTGATCAATGCCCGCTCGTTGGTTAGGAAGTATTCGGCAAAGCCACCGTTGTCGCTCAGTCCCGGAAATGTGTTGTTCTCACAGTACATATCCTCACCCCGGCGGCAGCCTGCACAGATCCCACACGACCGTAAAGGATGGCAGATGACGGCATCACCCGGCTTCACCGATTTCACGCCAGGGCCGACCTCCTCAACCCAACCCGCATTTTCATGCCCCATGGTGTAAGGCAACAACGCGCCGTCCACATCCATCACGTCCCGCCACACCCCTTCGATAATGTGCAGATCCGTCCGGCACAAGCCTGCAGCACCCACGCGAACAATCACGTCCTCCGGATTGCTGATGATTGGCTCAGGTACGCTCTCAATTTTAAGATCGACGTTCATCTCTTTGTCATACGCATACAGTTGAGCGGCTTTCATGTCGATGCCCTCCTTTCCGAACTCCGATACAAGTTATCGGACATATTTTTTGCTTATTGAGGCTAGTGGGATACGCACTATGACTGGATCTTGTTTGGGGATTTTCTAAAAAATGGTTTAAAATGTCCCATAAGAAATATTATTGGATATTTCACAAACGTGCTACACTTACGAATCCTAACTTGAAGGATGCGTAACTCACTTTTTCTAGTTTCAGCTCATTAGGGTGAGATTTTACATATTTCAGTGGAGTTAATCTGTTCAAATAATGCCTGGATCATCTCGCTTGAAATCATCAACCGTCCCTCTTGGATGTTCCAAATCCGCGGCAGTATTTTTAGGCGGTTTAGTATTTTAGCAGAGATTACAGAATCATTATGAAGTATCTTATTTCTCACGAGGCGAATGTCCTGCTCTATTAAATCCCATTCCACATCATCTGCTGATATTGACAATGAAGCAATGAGTCGTTTCTTATAATTCTCTTTCCATGAGTGATAAATGAATACAATCAATGCTTTCGCAATAAAGTCTTCGTATATCCCATCACTATCAGCTTGAAAAAGGTCAGAAAAGAATATATACGATATTGTAGATCTTCCGGGCGACTGATCTTGATCGGGAAACTGAGTCCCTAAAAATAGTCGCGCATCTGGGGGGTGTGATTGCCCCCTCATATTGGCTATTTCGGAATGACTACCCTTCGTCGCAAAGTAGTGCGCGATGTAGTATTTATGACAATCGCTAACAAAACCCCGGCAGATATTAGTCGCGTGATCTGCTTGTGCTTCTGTCAGACTTGAAAGATTAAGTATTATCGGACAATATGCTGTTATCATGATATTCTTCCTTCGTCGCCAATCGCGGCAGGTAGAGTAATGTTTTGGCAGTCCCTTGTAATCCTGTTAGAATCAAGTTTTTCAATCATAGTTTATTATCTACTTATCAGAAATGTCCTATAACCGATTGGCTCATGTTAAGATTTAGTGCAAAGAAACCGAGTTTTTTCGGCAAAACTCGGTTTCTCTGAGTGCTTTGCACTTTCTTTTTACATGAACCAACCGATTTTATAGGACATTACTCCTCTTGATGAATATACTTTGCCATCTTCGCGCCCGGATGCAAAGTAATCCCTTCACGAATTAGCAATTCTTCAATCTTGGAGGGAATCTCAGCTAACGAATCGAAATGAAGATTTGACGATTTTATGCCATGTGCCTTCTTAGCTCTCAAGTCAATAATCCCGAATGACCACGCATGTTTTGGGCGTATATTCCCCTTACCTTCCACAATACCAGCCGTCCAGAAATTAACAGTGAGCTGAATCGCTCGTTCTCCATGCGGAGCTTTCCTCGCTTCTTTTTTCATATTTCCTCCTTAATAGTCGGATAATCAGAGTTATCGGATATTCTGAGAATACTGAACATTTTCTTACGAGGGAGAAATTTCTCGAATAATTTGCTCAATTTCCACTTCAAGTTCCTTATTACCTCCGCGTTTGGCAAGTTTCAAGGCGATGTCGAAATCGGTGATAGCTGCATTATGAAGTTTCAACTCTGCCTTTGCTATTCCTCGATTGAGGTATACTTCTGCATAATCAGGCGGGTCTAGACCATCAGGCTGGAGACGGATAACAGCATCAAAGTCGGCAATTGCGGATTCATAGCGTCCTAAGCAGCCTTTGGCTATCCCCCTATTTAGGTACGCTTCGGCATCAAGATCATCGGAACCAAGGCGGATACCGGTATCTAAATCAGTAATGGCTTCAGAGTATTGCTCCATGTATAGATTCGCGCGTCCCCGAAGATAGTAAAGATCGGCATAATCGGGTAGGAGACGAATAGCGACGTTGTAATCAGCAATAGCATCAGAATATTGCTTTAGGTCTGCCTTATCGACTCCTCGATAGATAAACGCTTCTGCATAATCAGGCTGGAGACGGATAACAGCATCAAAGTCAGCAATCGCAGATTCATGGTGCCCCAAGTTACTTTTTGCTTTTCCCCGATTGAGGTAGATCTCTGTGACCTCCTCCTCATCGGTCTCAAGCTGAATTGCAGCGTCGAAATCACTAATGGCAGCTTCATATTGCTCTAAGCTGTCAAGAACCTCTCCACGCTGGAGGTAAGCAGCACCATAATTTGGATCGATTTCAATTGCTGTTGTGTAATCCGTAATGGCTTGCTCAAGATTACCACTGCCACGGTGAGCCACTGCACGCCAGTGATAGGCGTCAACATAATCGGGATTCAGTTCTATCGCTTTGGTACAGTCTGCAATGGCTTGCTCAAAATTGCCCAAGCCAATGTGACGCGCACCACGATTACCATACGCATCAAAATCATTAGGATTCAGTTCTAACACTGCGCTGTAATGTTCAATATCAGAATTGAAATCAATGTTCAGAGTAATTTGCATTATCTCACCTTTGCTTTTTTTATCCGATAAGAGAACTTATCAATCGTTCCATGTTAATGAAACTTGATATTTCTTTTTCACTCTATAATTTCCAATGTAATCGCTAAGAAAACCTAAAGCCTCCTGTTTCACCGGGGAAAGGCGAAACCAGCGTTTACCTTTGATGAGTGCAATTTATCAACAGTTACAAGTACTCGGCTCCATTATCAATCCTACCAATTTTAAGCCCAGCAAATCCAGCCTGAGAACGTCTATTAATGAGATCTGCGTGACTATAGCTTTATGATTTCTTCGTCCAAAATAGTGTGTTCATGTTAGCATAACCATTACTGAAATGCAAGCAAAAAGCAGGCCACAACAACGCCGTATTCCCATCGGGCAGAATGTTCAGATAGATCTCCCGGTACAGCAAATTTTGGCTTAGGGTTTCGGAGGCGATTATGCTATACTTTAACGGCGAGCTTCCATACAAACAGATTAATCACTTCAACATTTAGGCTGCTGCTACGTCCAAAGGATCAAGAATTTCGGGAGGCATTTGTGCTACTGTTCCACACTTGCGCATCGAGTTGAGATAGCTCCAAAGACGATCCGGTACGCTACCGGGCTTCAGGCTTTCCGACTTCCTAGGAGCATTATGACACTATTAAGGAGAAAAAATCAGATGAAACAGAGATACCAACATATATTTCGAGCAATGACATTTGCTCTTGCACTCATAATATTACTCATCGGTTGTAGGCAAGACGTGACCCGCAAAGCAGATTGGGAAGTCAATTTCACAGATCTACACTTCGCAGATGCCGAACGTGGCTGGATCGTCGGCGAAAAGGGAACGATTGTCCATACAAACGATGGTGGAAAAACGTGGGAACGCCAAGAAGTTGGAACAGAAGGTGATTTTAAGGCGGTCTATTTCACCAATCACCGCTACGGTTGGGCGGTTGGCGATAGGGGTTTAATCGCTACCACTGATGATGGCCGCCGCTGGCATCTCCAAGACAGCGGCACTTTGGCAACGCTCAGGGATGTCCACTTTGCAAACTCTGATGAGGGGTGGATCGTCGGAGAGGATGCCGACGTGCTTTACACCAAGAACGGCGGGAAAACGTGGGAACGGTATGAATACATCAGCGAGTTTCCACTCAGCGGTGTCTGGTTTGTTACCAAACGCCGTGGTTGGACTGTTGGCGCAAACGATCGGATTTTCCTCACAGAGGATGGTGGAAAAACGTGGCGGCAGCAGACTAACCGCTACGAGGGTGAACGCGACCGGATGATCAATGACAACAAGCGGGTCTTCTTCATCAGCCAAAACGAGGGTTGGCTTGTCGGGACCGATGGCTCGATCTTCCACACAACAAATGGGGGTGCCGAATGGACGCGTCAAGATAGCCGCATCCCACTGATCAATGGCCATGTCCGAGACACCGTGAATAGTATCCATTTCACAGATAATAAACGCGGCGTGGCGGTCGCTGACATCGGTTTCATCACATTCACAGAGGACGGCGGTGATAATTGGCGATTGCTAGAGAGCGGCACCGAAAATAATCTGACCGGGGTTCAGTTCACCACTCCAGACGAGGCGTGGGCGGTCGGCTGGCAAGGCACGATTATGCACTCAGAGGACGGTGGGGAGACATGGACGATAGCCAGTGGTACGACTGCCAATAACCTTGAGGAGATACAGTTTGCTGATGGGAACCGGGCAATCGCTGTCGGCGAAAAAGGGACCATCGCCATGAGTCAGGACGGTGGACAAACGTGGACTGAGGTTCAGACCGATATCTGGGACCATATCCGAAGCCTCTACTTTGTCTCCGATCTAGAGGGTTGGGCGGTCGGTGATCGTGGCATGATTGTCCACACCTCCGATGGCGGACAGAGTTGGGAAACCCAAAGAAGCGGATGGTGGTACTCACTCCGGGGCACCTACTTCGTTAGCCCAAAAAAAGGTTGGGTCGTTGGCGATCTTGGGACAGTCTTACATACCGCTGACGGCGGTGAATCATGGGTGCAGCAAACACCGGGCGAATTTCACATGCTCAAAGAGGTATTTTTCCTCAACGAAAAGGAAGGCTGGTCGGTCGGTTGGCCCGGCATCGTCATCCACACAGCCAACGGCGGACTGACATGGACGCAACAGAAGACACCTACCTATAATGAACTGTACGCAATCTACTTTATCGACAACAAAACCGGCTGGGTAACTGCACAGTTCGGAGAAATTTTGCACACCAAAGATGGCGGAAAAACGTGGAGATTCCAACCCAGCGGCGTGGAGACAAACCTGAATAAGGTGTACTTCGCTGATGAGAAGCACGGTCTTATCGTGGGAGATGGCGGCGTTATTCTGACTACCACCAATGGTGGGAAGAAATGGGAGAAGCAGGAGAGCGACACAGAGAATGATCTCTACGGATTCGCGCTTTCACCGGAAGGGATGGTCGCTGTCGGCAAAGGCGGAATTGCGATGCGTTACTCTGTCGACGCAGAGGAGCTCCCAGCTGAACTCCCTCCTTTGGCAGAACGAACGGAAGCTACCGATGTTGTCGAGGAACCGCCGGTTGTTGAGGAGGTCACCTATCATTGGGACATCGTCCGTCAGGCAACTTGGCAGACCGATTTCGCCGATACCTATTTCCATCGCACGACGGATGAGCCAGCCACTTTGCGCGGATGGGCGGTTGGATCCGGCGGCGTGATTGCACACACGACGGACGGCGGTAAAACGTGGTTGCCCCAACACAGCGGTGTGAAAGAAGCTTTGCGACGTGTCACTTTTGTCGATGAAGATCATGGGTGGATCGCCGGACGTGGGGTGCTGCTCCGAACAGAAAACGGCGGGCAAACGTGGCAAGTCATCAAAAAGGTGGTGCAAAACTTCCAGAGAATCAGTGCCATGCAGTTCATCAACACGCAAGAAGGTTGGCTCGGCGCGGATCAGGGGCAAACACTCCATACGACGGACGGCGGTGTCACGTGGAAACTCCAGAAGACCGGGACAACGAACCAACCAATCACAGCACTCCATTTTGTCAATAGCACCGAAGGGTGGGCAATTACCCCCCAACGGGTCGAAGGTGGGCTTATTCTCCACACTGTCAACAGCGGAGACTACTGGGAGATTCAGGACAAGACCCATCAACCTGCTGCTGCAGTCCATTTTGCCGATGCAAAGTTCGGTTGGATTGTGGGGGGGGACGGTAGATCTTTCATCACTCAAGACGGCGGTGTGACGTGGAAACAAATCCTCCCGGAAGACATGGTAGAAGGACTTCGTCGAATCAAGTTTTATGACCATCAACGGGCTTGGGAATTGGCCGTAATGGAGCTATTCTCGTGACAAACGATCAAGGTGAGAGTTGGCTGCCGACCTATGTAGGGCTTGAGACAGCGGCAGAACTAATCGCTCAGAGCAAGCAAGCGGACATGGAAGCAGAAGCGAATAACGCTGAAGAGCCACAGCCAGCAATCACCAATCCGCTAGACGATAGTTTCACTGACATCTTTCAGAGAGATATGACCGATCAGAGATCACGTGCCGGGCGTTTTACCCCCGAAGGCGAGATTGAATCAGACGCTGAAGATACAGCGATTACACAGACAGAAACGGCAACCGAAAACCGAGAAAGACCAACCCGCCGCCGTCGGGGTCTCCGTCAATCCGGGCTGCCAATCACAAATGTGCATTTCGTCGGCGATCAATACGCGTGGGCGGTCGGTGACGCAGGACATATCTATCACACCGAAAATGGCGGACAAACGTGGGAACGGCAACTCGGTGAGCAACTCGATGACTTTCGCGATATCCTTTTCCTAGACAGCGCACACGGTTGGATTACCGGAGATAACGGCATCCTGCTGGAAACTCGGGATGGCGGGAAAACTTGGACCCACCTGCAAACTGGCACTGGACAGACCCTTGTCGGCGTTCATTTTGCGGATGTCTCAGGATTAAACTCCGAAGACACAACCCGATGGGGCTGGTCAATGCGGCGCGATGGTACTGTGCTATATACAACCAACGGTGTGAAATGGTCGGCGGGACAAACCCCGACGCGCCCCGGGCTATTTGAGGAGGATCCGCCGTTACCCTTTGAGATAAACGATGTCGCGTTTGGTAACTTCTCCGAAGGTTGGGCTGTCGGCAGGGATGGACAGATTATTCATAACCAAGATGGCGGTCCCATCTGGACACCCCAACGCACTTCCACAGGGAAAGACCTCGAAAGGGTCGAGATGCAATTTGCGCCGCTCGGTTGGGCAGTCGGCCATAGCGGCATTGTCCAACGCACAATCAACGGCGGTGGATATTGGAAACACCATGAAACCGACACCGGTTATGACCTGTACAGTGTATCATTCATCACAAAGCGGAAGGGATGGGCAGCTGGCGACTACGGCATTATTCTCCGCACAACGGGTGGTGGATTTAAGTGGGAAGCCTTGTCGAGCGGTGTCACCGAAACGCTCTACGGCATCCTCGCGTTGTCGGAGCAGGAAATCTACGCCGTTGGTGCATCCGGCACAATCCTCCGCTCAATGGATGGTGGCACGACATGGGAGCGAGAACATACCGACATATCGAACAATCTGTATACTATCGTCCGTGCCCCAGACGGCGATGCGCTATGGGTGGTCGGTCAATGGGGTGTTGTCCTCCGACGCAAGAGCGATCCTGAGAAAATGTCAATGCGGTAACGGAATGCGTCGTGATTTATTAAGGAGGGATGTATAATGGATTTAACAACCTTTGAAGAGAAACGCCGCAAATTTTTGCCAAAAATGCCAAGGGCTTTTGGTCAACCGACTGTTTACCTAAAGGGCTATCCTACAGAAGATGGTGAACCGATGTCAGCTACCGAATTTCATGGACACCAAATTAGCATCCTCAGCGAGCAACTAAACGATTATTTCAGTCGGGGCGACACGCGGGCGTATGTTGGCACAGATAGCTTTGTCTACTATCAAGAGGGAGATGTACGGAAATTCGTTGCTCCCGATGTATTCGTGGTGTTGGGTGTGCCTTCCGAACCGCTGCGCCGAAGTTTTTATACATGGGCAGAAGGAGCGGCTCCAACTGTTGTTTTTGAATTTCTATCCGATTCGACAGCGAAAGAAGATCGAGGGGAAAAAATGAGGCGGTATTTCTCGGAAATAGGTATCCATGAATACTTCATCCATCAACCGGAAGGGGAGCGGCCTCCCGAATTTCGCGGATGGCGGCGAAGAGGAGACGGATATGCAGCTATTCCGGCCGATGAGCGAGGGGCATTGTACAGCGAAGCCCTAAATCTATTGTTTTCAACCGAGGATCTCCCTAACAAACTCCGTTTCATGCGCCCCTATCTACCCGATGGAACACCCTTAGTGACACTCACCGAATCGAAAGCCGAAACCGCAGCGGCAAGAGCTGAAGCGGCTGAAGCAAAAATACGAGTCGAAGTTGCTGAATCTAGAGCCGCACAAGCGCAGGCAGATGCCGACGCAGCAATGGCTGAAGCGGCTGAAGCAAAAATGCTTGCAGCGACTCATGCTCGGATTATCAGCGAATTGCAGGCGGATATGGTGCGTTTGCGAGAAGCCGTTGAACGCCAACACCCTTCAGAAAACTAAAGGAACAATCACCTTAAAATGCTATCAAAGTATAGATCAAGCAAAGCCCTCGCTGTTTCCTTCATCTTACACCTCATCGTTGGTGTCATAGGTTTTTTCTTCTGGACCGGAGAGCAGTTTATCGCGAATCAAGACGCTATCAGCGCAGTGCTGATGAAGGTCGAAGAACCTAAGCGGAAACGGATGAATCGCCCGAAACGTCCGCAAGTACGGCGCCAGAAAGCGAATGTACAAACCAACCAACCGGCACTGAAGATCTTGACAAGCAACGCGCCCGCCACAGAACGAGGGGTCGTTTCAGCAGCCGAACCGACACAGTTTAGCCTTGGTCCAATGAATCTGGACGACAATGTGGGCTTATCCACAAAAAGCGTTGCGCCGCAAGCAATGCCACAGATGGAACGGGTGATAACAAATCCCATAAAAAAAGTTGATCCGGAGGAACGTCGTAAAAGCCGACTCGTCAAATTTATCGAAAGGCAAGAGGGACCGCAGCGGATCATCTACTGCGTCGATCTCTCGTCAAGCATGATCGGCTTGAACCCGCGAAAACTTCGGAGAATCCTCAGCATCATGACGGATTCGCTCGACTTTCTCGAACCCCACGATCAATTCAACGTCTGCACCTTCAGCGAAGAGGTCCAATTTTATCAACCCAACTTTCTCTCCGTCAGCGATACCAGCATCGCTGATACCGTTGCCCATCTTGAGGGTGCAAAACCTGTGAAAAGCGAGCGCTATTCAGACAAAGATATGCTCGAAGCGTTACAAGAAACACACAGCAGGGACCCCACAATCGTGGTGTTATTTAGCGATGGTATTCTGACTTCAGGTATCCCCGACCTAAAGGCTATCGAGCAGCAAGCTACAACCGATATCCGCATCTTCACAATGGCGATTGATATGGCGGAAGATTTTCCCGGCGCTGTATTGCTAGGCGCGTTGGCAACACACAGCGAAGGTGAATTCTGGCTTGTTAGGCGTTAGTGTTGGATATTTTTCCTAGAATGGAGAACACATCATGAATGCACAAAAAAAAGCGCGCTTGGGATTTATCGGCGCAGGGTGGTGGGCAACCAGCAATCACATGCCCGTTTTCGCGGGGCGTGAGGATGTCGAACTAGTAGGCATCTGCCGTCTGGGGAAAGAAGAATTACGGCAGGTGCAAGAAGCGTTCGGATTTGCGTATGCGACCGAAGATTATCACGACTTGCTTGACAAGTGCGAATTAGATGGTGTGGTTGTGGCTTCACCCCATACCCTTCACTACGATCACGCCTGCGCCGCGCTTGAAAAGGGTTTACACGTCATGTGTGAGAAACCCCTAACCACCCGTGCCGAACATGCACGAGAATTGGTGCGGTTGGCAGATGAAAAGGGCATCCAACTGCTGGTGCCTTACGGTTGGCATCATAAGCCATTTATCCAACATGCCAAGCGACTTATGGATGACGGCGGAATCGGTGCAATAGAGTATGTGCTGTGTCACATGGCTTCACCGATTCGTGGGCTGCTCAGTGGCGAAGGCATGGACGTTGCGGAGGTGAGCGGACAATCCGAAGGGACAATGTTCAATCCGGACCCAGCGACATGGGCGGATCCCCAAGTCGCGGGAGGCGGTTATGGGCATGGGCAAATTTCGCATTCGGCGGGCCTGATGTTCTGGCTATCAGGTTTGAGATCGGAGACTGTCTTTAGCATGATGACCGCCCCGGGGGCACAGGTAGATCTCTATGATGCAATTGCGACCCGCTTCACAAGTGGTGCGGTTGGCACAGTCAGCGGCTCAGGCACGGTTCCAACCCACCGACCATTTCAGGTAGATATCCGCCTCTTTGGCACTGAAGGGATGCTGCTCCTAGATGCCGAACGCGCTCGCATGGAGTTGCGCCGGCACAACGGAACTGACGAAGTTGCCGATGTCGCTCCAGATGGCGGTGCTTATGAGTGCAACGGTCCTCCCAACAACTTCGTGGATCTGATTCTCGGCATAACCGATGTGAATTGGTCGCCGGGGGAAGCCGCTATGCGAGGGGTAGAGCTACTCGACGCAGCCTATCGCTCCACAGCATCCGGCGTAGCAGAGGTAGTATAAACTATAGTGGATTTTAGAATTAGTGAAACACCCCTCGGTAGGTGCGGTTGCAGACCGCACCTACCGGGGAGCGAAAGTGTCTCTTTATTTTTAGCCTCCACTATAAATTGCTATTTGGTTCATGGAAAAAGAAAGAGCAAAAAACCGAAGATTTGCCAGTAAGGAACAATTATCGTTGTTCCCTATGGTTTCTGTTGTACGAATTGTTAACATGAACCTTCACATCATATACGGACTTGGTGTATTTTCGTCAACACCGGAAAGCAGCCGCCTAGGCCATCGGTTCAAAAGGCGTTAGGGATGAACATTCACGACAGCGGATATAAGAAACTATTCTCAAATCGCACCATATTTCGACAACTCCTTGAAACCTTCGTCAACCAAGAATGGGTACATTCTCTCGATTTCGACAAGTGTGAACCTCTCGATAAATCCTTTATCTCCGAACACTACAAAGAAACCGAGAGCGACTTAATCTACAAAGTCCAGTTTCACAACCGCGAAGTCTATATTTACATCCTCATCGAGTTTCAATCCACTGTCGATCCGTTCATGGCGTTGCGGGTGCTGAACTACATCACCAATTTTTACATGGATTTTCTCGTCAATAACAGCGGTGTTAAAAAACTGCCGGCAGTCTTTCCAATCGTGTTGTACAATGGAGCCGTGCCGTGGACGGTACCGGTTAACCTTTCGGCGTTAATTGAGCAGAACCCGCCACTGGGTACATTTGCATTAGATTTTCAGTATTTTCTAATTGCTGAAAACCAATATAGCCAGGAGGCGTTGTTAAAAATCCGAAACATCGTATCGACGTTGTTTTTAGCAGAATCGCATTATGATTTAGATTTGTTGGAGGTAGAGCTGCTGAATCTGTTTTCGTCGGAGGTGGATAAAGAGGCAGTCAGTTTGTTCTTAAACTGGTTTAGGCAGTTGGCTTTCCACGGACGGCTTGAACCTGAAGATTATCAGTCATTGGAGTCCATTTATCAGAACGAAGAGGAGGTGAGGACGATGTTAGTCACAGCGTTAGAAAGAGAAAGGGAGCGGTTTTTTCAAAACGGTCTGCTTGAGGGCAAGCAGGAAGGTTTGCTTGAGGGTGAGCAGAAAGGTAGAATTGAAACCGCAAAGGCAATGCTTGCCAAGGGAATGGACATGACGCTCATTTCTGAAATCACAAACCTTCCAGAAACACAACTCTTGCAGTTGAAAAACGCGCTTTCTTCAGTAAAAGAGTAAGAACAATGTTAATCGCCGACTTCAACGTTGCTCTTGATCGTGAGGAAGTGCCCGAAATCCTGTCCATCATATCAGAAATCAGTCTTTACCAGCCCCAAATGGGGGAGCCAATCGGCACGGCTTAGATACCTTTGTTTTAGTGATAAGCTGTTTTGCTTCTCGTTTTCTCATCTTCCTGCGAGTGCTTTGGCACGGAGTGCGGAACTATCTAGAACCTCTGGATTCACCACCGATTCAGGCATCTGTCCTGTCAACACCCTCGCTACCTCTGACGCTGCGGTCTCCTGAGCATCATACGTTGATTCCTCTGAGAGGAAAGCAACGTGCGGTGTTAAAATGACGTTTTCCAGCGTGAGGAGCGGCTCATCGGGGGGCGCAGGTTCCTGTGGCAAGACATCCTGACCCGCCCCAGCAATCCAACCCTCGCTCAACGCCTTGTAGAGCGCGACTGTATCAATAATACCCCCTCGCGCAGTGTTGATAAGGTAGGCGTTGGACTTCATCTGACGAAGTTCAACTTCGCCGATTAAGTTCTGCGTTTCGGGTGTTAACGGCGTGTGAATCGAGATAAAATCGGATTTCGCAAGAAGTTCAGAGAGTTCAACCTTCGCCGCACCGTGGGCTTGAACCGCTTCCGACGTGAGATACTGATCAAAGACGATGACCTCCAACCCAAAGGCTTGTGCCTTCGGCGCGATTGCCTGTCCAATCCTACCAAACCCAATGACACCTAACGTCTGCCCACGGATACGACGCATTGGAGGTCCCACATCCCGATTCCAACTATTGATGTGCTTATGGAAAAGCGGAATCTTCCGAGCGCACGCTAGCAGCAATGCCATCGCGTGGTCGGTAACCTCATCAATGCAGTAAGCCGGGACGTTGGTAACAACGATCCCTGCAGCCGTTGCCGCATCAAGCGCGACGTTATCAAACCCAACGCCATACCGAGCGATGGCTTTACACCGTTGTGCCACCGCTATGATAGCGTCGGTTATCGACTGCCTGTCAGTCAGTATCCCATCAACTTGAGGGGCTAAAGAGAGCAGTTCCTCCTCTGTCTTTGTCTCAGCGACGATTAACTCCGCGCCTAACTCTCCGAAGACCTCCCGTTCCGGCTCTACAGACCACGGGGCATCGGCTATCAGAATTTTGTATTCGGGGGTCATCGTAGACTTCCTTTCCCTATAATTCCTAACGCAATTACAAACCATCAATCAAAACAGCAACAGATCACAACTGTGCCTGTTCCCGCGCATGATACGAACTCCGGACGAGCGGTCCTGACTCTACATGCCGAAATCTCATCTTCATACCGGCTATTTTTAACTCTTCAAACTCCTCCGGGGTATAATACCGCTGAATCGGTAGGTGCCTCGATGTCGGCGACAGGTACTGTCCAATCGTCAAAAGATCGCAGTTCGTATCGCGGATATCCTGCATCGTTTTTAGCAATTCTTCGGTGCTCTCTCCTAATCCCACCATCAAGCCCGACTTGGTCAGCATCGTCCCGTCCATCTCTTTGCCGATGCGCAATAGGTCTAAGGTGCGCTGGTATTTGGCTTGCGGACGGGTACGACGATAGAGGCGCGGCACCGTCTCCGTATTATGATTGAGTACATCGGGTTTTGCTTCGACGATCACGCCAAGCGCGTCCCAATTCCCCTCAAGGTCCGGGATCAACACCTCAACGGTGCAGCCGGGACTATGCCGACGGGACTCCTGGATACACGCTGCAAAGATGCTGGCACCACCATCGGGAAGCTCATCGCGATTGACAGAAGTGATTACCACATGCTTCAGTTTCAGATGCCCCACAGCCTCGCCGAGCCGACGGGGTTCATCAAAATCAACACCCTCCGGATTCCCTTTCGTGACCGCACAAAACATACATCGACGGGTACAGACATCGCCCAAGATCATAAAAGTGGCGGATCGGCTTTCCCAACACTCACCGATATTTGGACACTGTGCTTCCTCACAAACGGTGTGCAGCTCAAGGTCACGCATCAGCCGCTTGAGTTCGGTATAGTTGGGTCCCGATGGCACCCGTGCCCGAATCCACGGCGGATGCCGGCGGGTAGGAGAGTATTGAACCGATTTTTTACCGGTCGCGTTCCGTTCCGAGAATCCCGACAAGTCCCGATTTTCGGGATGCTTGGATACGGCATCGGGACATGAACCACCACTGCTATTCTCTTGATATAACGGAAGTGATTTAATCATTTGCATCTACCCTTTGTCAATACTACCGCCTACCTGTCAACCCAGCGTTCTTGAGATAGTTGTAAAGATCACTATCTGTCGACAAAATCATCTTGGTATTGGCGTTGATCGTTTTACGATAAGTTTCTAGCGTCTGAAGGAATGCGAAGAACTCTGGATCTCTGCCGTGTGATTGAGCATAAATCTGGATCGCTTGCGCGTCAGCGTCACCTCTAAGCTGCTCGGCTTTCTGGTATGCTTCAGACTGAATGCGCTCTAACTCCTTCTGTTTCTGTCCCATGATATCTGCGGCTTCACCTTGACCCTCTGACCGGTACTTGGCAGCGATTCGATCCCGTTCGGAAATCATTTGAGCAAAAACCTCCCGACGGACAGATTCTACATAGTTAATTCGTTTAATCCGCACGTCAACTAGCTCAATGCCCCAGTCTTGGGGGATACTCTGTTGCGCCTTTTCAAGGATCATTTGCACAATTGTATCCCTGCCCACTGAAATGCTTTCCAACTGTTCAGCACTACCACCCCCTTCGTCTTGGTCTAATTCCTCTAAATTAAGATCCAGAATACGGTCTGAGTTGCGTACAACTTCGACTAACAGTTGCCCCGTCACCAAATCACGGGCAGCCGAATCAATGATGTCATCTAACCGAGATTGGGCAAGCGCTTCTGGATTCCCACCACGGAATCTCTCGTAGAACGCAAGGGCATTTATAATGCGCCAACGTGCAGTGGTATCCAACCAGATAAATCGCTTATCCTTCGTCGTAATCTCGTTGGGGGAGCCGTCCCATTCAAGGATCCGTTTCTCCAAACGTTGGACCTTCTGGATGAACGGTGTTTTTATCTTCAGTCCCGCTTCACTCGTTGTTTTGATCGCTTCGCCAAATTGAGTAATCACCACCTGTTCATCTTCACGAACCGTGTAGAACACATTTGAGGCTAAGGGAATAGCGATGATGACAATAACGATTATTGATACTAGTGCTTTGGGGTTCATCGTAGATATCCTTTCGTGAGATGAAAATGGTTACTTGTCAAGCTGTAGAATTGGGAGCGGAGCATTCGACTTACCGTCAATAATATAGACTTCTTTGACTGTGGGCAGAACCTCATTCATAGCCTCCAAATAGAGCCTGCGACGGGTCACCGCTTTGGCATTTTGATACTCCCGTCGGATTGCGTTGAATCGATCGGCATCGCCTCTTGCCTCATTGACACGTTTGAGCGCGTATCCTTCCGCCTCTAAGATCTTTTGCCGCGCAACACCTTTGGCTTTCGGGACAGATTCGTTATAATCCTTCCGCGCCTCATTAATTAGTTTCTCTTTCTCCTGCTTTGCCTCATTGACGGCATTGAAAGAGGGTTTCACTGTCTCCGGGGGATTCACATCTTGCAGGGTAACGTTCACAAGGAGTAAACCGGTGTTGTACCGATCAAGTAATTCTTGAAGGCTCTGTTTCACTTCGGCGGCGATTTCAATACGCCCAACGGTCAACACTTCCGTGACAGTACGGTCTCCAACGACAGTCCGCATGACCGCTTCAGAGAGATCGCGCAAGGACCGGGTCGCATCGCGGATGGCAAACAGGAACTTTCGCGGATCACCAATCTGATATTGAACCACCCACTCAACATCAGCAATGCTGAGGTCTCCGGTCAACAGCAGTGATTCGTCGGAATAGTCTCTGGGATCATATTGGGTACGAACCCCTGCACGCAGAGTGCGGAACCCAAATTCCTCCTTGAATACCCTTTTGACAGGGACACCGATGACTTGGTCAATCCCAAATGGGAGTTTGAAGCGCAAGCCGGGTTGAGTTGTGTCAATGTATTGCCCAAACCGTAGCACCAAGGCCACCTCATCTGCTTCGACGGTGTACATACTGGTCAGGGATACAGCAATAAGAAGCAAAATAACAATCACCAAAATAATGCGTTTGGGGGTGATGAGCCGAAAATATGGCTGCATTTCATCCCACGGTTGTCCTTGCACGGTTGTTACTCCTTTCTATTTCTCTATTTACAGTCCAAATTGCTATGTATTGAAAATCCGTAGGGGCGAGGTTCCCTCGCCCGTCAACGCCTCCATCTTTCGCTCCAGAGGAGGCAACATGCGGTAGCACGCTACAACAAAAACAATGAAATCCCAATGTTCGTGTACCTTTCTGCGCCCCCAATCGGTTCAAGGAAAGTCTGGATAACATAATCACCAGTAATCAGCAGCCCCATTCTCTGTCCGAAGGCATCGCCCTGTAACACAAGCTCCAAAAAGCTAACAGTTCGGTTGAGATTGCGTTGTGAATCCTTGCGATCCCGCCACGTCAGAAACTGCGCGCCAGCACTTAACTGTAACTGCGCTGCAACTTGATGGGTTAAGGTTAAGATATAAGCATTTCGGATGGTATCAAAGGCGGTCCGCTTATCAAAAGGAAACGTATACCCGATGTTCCGATCACTCCGAAACGCTGGAGAAATGGTCAGGTCTTCACGAACTTTATAGTCGTAGCGAATCTGGTTAATCAACGCCGTGTCAATAACCCGTTGACGGGTGTGGAACAACGTATCCCGCTGGTATTTGAATTTGCTGCGAATTGTAAGATTCTTGATATCTTGATAATCAACAATCATCGTGAAAATGTTGCCGAGATATCTTTGACGCACCAAATCATCCTCGATTATATCGCCTGTACTCCGAATCACAACATCGTCCGGAATAATATCGTGAGATCGGCGAAAGGTGTAACGAAAGAGAATCGTCCCGAAATGGGGAATCGACTTCGGTGCGTAAGATAGGACATTATACCATCCTTTCGCACTCTTGTGTTGAAGAATGAGATGTTTCTCATAATATCCGGGCAGTACCGAAAGCCCTTCCACAAACGGCAATTCAACCTTCAGGTAGGTGTGGTGCCCAGAAGAACCCTCGTCGTAATCGTAACGGTAGTTCGGTCTATCATCGTCTTCAAGGTTGTCGGGCTGCCCATTGTTATTGAAGTCGATCGATTCACGGTTGAGACCTAAGCGAAAACTCGGCGGATCCGCAAAGAATAACAAGAAATCGTCGTCCCAATCCTTGACCCTATCGCCATCTAGGTCATCCTTTGTATTCCCCGAAATCAAAATCTCCGGCTCGCGGGAATCCGCATAGGGATCATCGTCATCGTTATCGTCAATGAAATTTCTTGCCGTGTAAAAGGGGGCAATCCGTGTAACTTCACTACGCCAAGTCACAGGACCGAAATTCCGATTCACATCAATGAACCATGCGCCGGTTGTGCGGTGTGCCCGATTCCCACTGAGGAGCGGATACTGTTTCGTCTGCACATACCACGCACGTTCCGCCTCAATCGAAAACCCCAATAGCGTCGTTTGGAGGTCAAATCCCATCGTCGCCTCATCGGTTAATTCACCATATTCAAACCGATGCACTTTCCGATTCGATTCATCCTTAACGTTGCCCGGGGCACTTAACTCGACCTGAAAATTCTGATTATCCGTTGAAAGTTCAACTTGATAGTCGTTAGCAACATCAACCTCAAATCGTACACTGTTAATCTCTTGAGGGCTGAACAGGAAGAATCGATAGGTAAACGTCCCTTCGCCATCCACCCAGCGTGAATCTCCGTCTCGCATACTGTCGTTGGGAAACAGCAGCACACCGGGCAGCTCCCTACCGCCGATGATATCGTACTCCAAGACATCATCGACAAAAACCCGGACGCGAAAAACCTTCGCGCCGCCGGGGTTCTCCGGCGAGGCATCGCTGAAACGCAGATACAGTTCCGGTGGCGGACTGGCAATCGTAACGCCACGAAACGGATTGGTCGTGCGGGTAAGATCGTAGTTGGTAAAAAAACGATTCACATAGTTAAACCCGACCCTAGGTAACGGCATGGTGAATTCCGGTAACGCACCCAATCGAACCTCATGGGCACCGAGATTTGCCTCCGCCCGTAAACCCGCCATGAACCAGTCAGAGTCACTCACAATATCCTTGTCTTCAATCGGTTTGACTCGATCTCCGGACAGGGCAAAGGTGTTATTCGTCACCCGCCCTACAAACGCCGAAACCCTGCCACCGGCTTTCGGGACCGTTATATTCCAACGCGCTGCGTCAAAGAGTTCCTTGTTGAGCGTGAAACTCGAAAACTTGGTTGGAAAGTTCCCGACAGTCAACTGATGGAGCACATTTTCGCCCGGAATATTGAAGGTGAAGAAGTTCCGGTTGCTCGTCTTCTTGCGAAACTCCGAGTCACGGCGCAGGAGTGAGTCGCCACCCAACACACCAAAACTCGCCTGGAGCGTATACAACTCTTTCCCGCTCTTATCGAAGACAGGGTTCCCCAACGGATCTGTATGTTGAGCAAATGTAGGTCGCAACAGACACGCCCACACTATCAGGAAGATTGCTGTAACGCAAAGGAGTTTAATGTGAGTTCGAGGTGTCTCAGTGAACGGCACCTCCGGTGTCGTCTGTTGTGCCACGTTACAACCTCCTTTTCGGTCAGACAGTATAGAACATTACAAGGAGGCGTGTCAAGGATTAAGCGGGTACTATGAGCTGACAGAAGCATCTTGCCAACCATCACTCTCAGATTGCCAATTGTTAATGGGGTTACCTTGGTCGGGAAAAGCTTGGAAGTCGCTAAGTTTGTGATTCAGCCAATCGCAACTTTCAAGGATAATAGGGATAATTCTTATCTTGGTGCTTAACGCCCCTGCCAATTCTTTATTACAGTTTTTCGACGCAAGACTCGTAGCGGAGACGAGGTAGAGAAGAATATCCGAAGCGGCAAAATTCGTGGAAATATCTTTATACCATTCATCGCCTGGAAGTATTTCGTTATCGTCCCAAAGCTTTATTTTCCCTTCACTCTCCATTACAGCAAGGCGTGTTTTCAACTCGGTGTTCTGCTATCGGTCGTTATGTGAATAGGTGATGAATAGTTTCAATGGTTCGCTCATTTTTTCCCTTGTTTGCATCTATGTCTACTGAGTTTCAAGATTCTCAAAATTCTTGGACGTATCCGTTCCTACTCCTGTTTATCTTCCCATCCTGAAAATCCTGATTCAGACAATCCCTAATCCAAACCAAAATCAAAAACCGCCGCGTCCTCTTCCTTTTCCTCTTGAGTTTCACTCTGACTCGGCACTGCCCCTTCAGCCGCGGGAGTTTGCTCAGAAGCAGGTTCCAATCTAGGCGCAATTGCCCCAAGAACAGTAAGTAGCACAATCAGCACAACGGACAGACAGGTGACCGTAAGCGCGACCGGACGTTTCAGCAAGGAAGTCCGCTCCTCTTTCCTATCCAAAAAGGGCAGGAACAGAAGCAGGATAAATCCAACCGTGGGAATGACAAATGTACCAACCACCTCAAGTGGTCCCTCAAAATACTTGAGCAACTGGAACAAAAACAGGAAATACCACTCTGGGCGCGGATCATAACTGGCATCCGTCGGATCAGCAAGCTCTTCGAGCGGCACAGGAATAAAGATTGCCATCGCAGCAAGAATGATGAATAAGATTAAGATTGCGATCGCATCCTCAAAGAGCTGATCCGGATAAAACGGTTTGCCCGACCGCATATCTTCGGGGCTGTTTTTGGGGGTTCCCGCTGAACCGTAATAGCGCACAAAAAACAGGTGGACACCGACCAACCCAAAAGCGAGCCACGGCAGCCAGATCGTGTGCAGCGCATAAAACCGAGTGAGCGTAACCGCACCGACCTCCTCCCCACCGCGGAGCACCTTCCCGACAAACTCCCCGATGACAGGGGCGGTGCCGGCAATTTTAACCCCGACCACGGTTGCCCAGTACGCCTTCTGATCCCACGGCAGCAAGTAGCCAGTGAAACCGAAACCCAACACAACTAGCAGCATCAAGACCCCGGTAACCCACGTCATCTCTCTCGGCGGTTTATAGGAGGCGTAAGCGACAACACGCAGCAGGTGCAGGAACACGATAATCACCATCACACTCGCACCCCAATGGTGCAACCCGCGCACAAACCCGCCGAAAGCCACCTCCTTGCTGATGTAATTCACAGCGTTATAGGCGTGGTCGGGCGAGGGCGAATAGTAAAACGCTAAAAACGCCCCAGTAACTGCTTGAAGAATCAGCAGAAAGGCTGCCATACTCCCCAGAGAGAAAAGCCAGTTGATATGCTTCGGCAGCGGTTTTTTGATGTGATTTTCCACATCTTTGAGAGGCAATCGATCCGCCAGAAATGTACTCACTCGATTTTGCATCGGTGTGACCCCTCCTTGAAAACGAACTCGGTTAAAATGGCGTTGACCCTTGCGTAAATTATACAACCGAAGCCGCCAAAACTCAATATGAAAACCGAATCCCGCATATTGACAACCTCTGAAAACTGTCATAAAATTTGTACAAATCAGGACTGGTTCAAAATCTCGTTGATGATTTTCTGACCGTTCAAACCAAATTCATGGCAAAAGAACCAACCCAAAATCTTAATTCATTATCACTACGGAGGTGTCGTTGTGCCAGCTAAAAAGATCGTGTGTCTCGGCGGTGGAAGCCTCTATTTTCGCCGCGCAATACCAGATCTGCTCTTGAGCCAAGATCTGGGTGATTCGGAACTCGTCCTCTACGACATTGACAGCGAAAAAGTTGAAAGAATGGCGGGGATGGGAAGGCGTTTAGCCGAAATTGCAGGAACGAGATTCAAAATTCGTTCAACGATTGACCTTGCTGATGCCGTTGACGGCGCGGATTTCGCTATCTCTTCGATTGGCGGTAGCGGTGCTGAAATTACGCGGAATGTTTACAACTCATATTTCCACAACGCCGATATCCGCATCCCAGAGAAATACGGCATTTCCCAAGTTATCGGTGACACCTGCGGTCCTGCGGGGATGATGATGGCACTGCGCTCAATTCCCGCTTACATCAACATCTGCCAAGAGATGGAGAAACGTTGTCCTCAAGCTATCATGTTTAACCATTCAAATCCTATGGCGACGCTACTACGCGCGATGCACAAGTATACCGATATGAATGTCATCGGCATTTGCCACGGGGTGCAAGCGGGAATCGTGTATGCGGCAGAGATTCTGGGTGTCCCGCCGACGGAGTTGGATTGTATGTGGGTCGGAACGAATCATTACTTCTGGTTCACCCGCGTCCTGCACAAGGGAGAGGATCTGTATCCAGAATTGATGCGCCGCGTCGCCGAACGCCAAGCACCGAAAGGGCGAGTCCTCAGTGCGAGGTTATCGCAAATTTACGGGTATCACATCGTTTATCCGTCCGACGATCACATTATAGAATTTTATCCGTTTTTAACACAGGTGCAGGGCGGCCCGAAGAATTTACCTTACGACATGTATGAGAGCCTTCTAGGACACGGATATGAAACAGGAAAACCGACCGCAGCACCCGCTGAACCGGAAATCCGCGCGGAATTCTTTAAGGAGTACCAAGCATTGCTGGACGAGATCCAACTCCCCGACGCACAGGACAACTCGATTACAGGCGAAGGTATCGCAAGCCTTATCAGTGCCATTGCACATGGTCGTCGTGAGATTTATATTGTCAACGTCGCCAACCAAGGCGCAATCGCCAACCTTCCAGTAACGGCTGAAGTCGAGTTGGAGGGTGTAACGGATTCCGGGGGTGTACGCGCAATACAGATGGGTGAAGTGCCGCCGGTGCTCAAAGGTATTCTGGAGAAACGGTTCGTATGGCACGAATTGGTCGCCGATGCCGCAGTCAAGGGAGATCGTAACCTCGCACTTCAAGCGTTGCTGATTGATGAAATGGCAATTCTGCCCGACAAAGCGGAAGCGATGCTCGATGAGTTACTCCTTGCATCAAAAGAACTGCTCCCCCAGTTTTTCTCTTGAAATAGTAGTAGGCATACTCCGTATGCCGTAACCTCTTTTCACATACGGACACGCTTGAACTCGTAGGGGTTGGGTTACCCAACCCGTCGGGCGGGGTTCCCTCGCCCGTAAACGATTCAACTCTCACCGTTTCATGATGAATCTCTAGCCAACCGAAATCTACTTGATTCGACTTCAGAAAACGTGCTATAATCCGCCATCGAAAGGCATTCCTAGCGAGAGATAAGAGGCTAAACCAAAATGAAAATAACAGAAATAGAAACCGTTGCGTTGACAGATCCAGGCAAAGCGGATGAAACCCTAGTGCGCGTACATACCGACGAAGGCATCACCGGGATCGGACAGGCGGAATCCCCATCACTAGTAATTGATGCTATCATCCGAACGGATGGCGGATTACAAGGACTTCTGGGCGGCGAAGATCCGTTACAAGTTGAACGCCTTTGGCAGAAGATGTACTCCGCCACAGGTTTATTCGGGAGGCGCGGTGTTACCATCGCAGCTATCGGGGCGGTGGAGACCGCACTCTGGGATATTACGGGCAAAGCACTCGGCAAGCCGGTCTGCGAACTAATCTGGCACGCCTGCTGCACCGTGCGGGAAGCAGGCGAAATCAAAAAGAAGGTGATGCCCTATGCAACCGTCTATCCGCCGGGTGAGGATGTAGAGGAGATTGTCGAACGTTTTACGCTGGCAAAAGAACGGAACTTTCATGCAATGAAACTGGAGGAGTGGCCCGGCGGTTTCGGACATGTCAGCGTACAGCGCGATGCCGAGATCGTGGGAGCGGTCCGTGAAACCATCGGTGAGGACAGAGACATCCTTATTGATGTACAGAACTGCTGGTACGAGGTCGGACAAGCCATCGCCTCGATCCGTGCGATTGAGGAATACCGCCCGTTTTTTATCGAGGCACCCCTGCCTGCGGATAACCTTGCCGGATATGCCCGATTGGCGGATGCGGTAGATACCCGCATTGCCGTCGGTGATTGGGGCTTTACCACACGATTTGAGTTTGAGGATATTATGGAGAAAGGACGGGTGGATGTTGTCCAACCCAGCTCAGTTCGTTCAGGCGGAATTCGAGAAATTACACGAATTGCGGAGGCAGCCTATCGTAGGGGCTTGATTTGTGTCCCACATGCGTGGTGCCATGTCGTCGGAGTGGCAGCAGAAATCCATCTTGCTGCAGTGCTACCGAACATGCCGTATTTCGAGACACCCATCGCATTTCCAGATTCGCCAATTATCTCCGAACTGTTGACACCGACGGTAGAAGTTGATGCAGACGGATTTATCCAAGTGCCTGACCGTCCGGGATTGGGATTTGAGCTAAATGAAGACGTGGTGAAACACTTCAGGGTCGAGCCCCACTAAAGTTGTAGGCATACTCCGTATGCCGTAACCTCAAGAATTCATTCAAAGGTCCATTAATTGCACTGATGAACCAACATAGCCGCAGAGGGGCGACATGTTTATAGCCGAGCGACACGCCCTAGTGACCAAAGCCCCAGAGGGGCGACATGTGCAGTTTGGATTACATACGGAAATATAGACTTCGCTCAAATAACGCATAAACATCAACAAGTTATGCACTTACGCATCACGCAACATTACATTCGCTTAATAATCCCAAAATCAGTAACAACTTATTCCCAAAAGAAAAAAGACAATGCCAGAAAAAATAGTAGACCTGAGAAGCGATACCGTCACCTTACCCACGCCAGAGATGAAGGAAGCCATGATGGAAGCAGCCCTCGGAGATGACGGTTACGGAGAGGATGCTACCGTCAATAGGCTCCAAGAACTAGCTGCAGAAAAACTCGGAATGGAAGCGGGGCTTTATGTGCCTAGCGGCACCATGGGCAACGCATGTGCGTTATTCACTCACACCCGTTCGGGGGACGATGTTTTTTTCGAGGAACGCGCCCATCTGTTCGCCGGAGCCCGAGGCGAATTTGCCGCCCTCCATGGAGTGAAACCACGCCCGATGCAGGCAGAATTCGGAGTGATTCAACCCGAACAGTTGGACGAGGTCATCAATTCGGAGGATGTTTCCCAACCGAGCCTACTGTGCATTGAGAATACCCACAACGGGAGCGGTGGATCAGCGTGGACACCCGCAGAGGTAGAAACAGTTTCCAAAGCAGCGAGGGCGCACGGATTGAAAATCCACATGGACGGCGCTCGGCTTTTCAATGCAGTGGTGGCACATGGGATAGGTGTAAAAGATTATACCCGGCACATTGACTCGGTGATGTTCTGCGTATCAAAAGGATTGAGTGCGCCGGTGGGATCATTACTGTGCGGTAGCCGTGCATTTATTGATGAAGCCGATACTGTACGCAAACGCATGGGCGGCGGTATGCGTCAAGCGGGTATTATCGCGGCAGCGGGTATTGTCGCGCTGGAGAAGATGGTGGATCGACTGGCGGAAGACCACGAAATCGCCTGTCTACTCTGTGCAGGGTTGGAGGCAATTGAAGGGCTAAAAATCCAACGACCTCCCACACCTACCAATTTCGCCATGGTGAACGTCGAGGAACTAGGGTGGCGTTCTGAATCGCTCATTGAAAAGTGGAAAACCTGCGGTATCCTCGCGAATCCGCGCCCTCCTGCCGGTGCACGCCTAGTTGTCCACCGTCACATCACACGCGATGATGTAACCTACGTAGTGGATGCCACACGCCAGTTGGTCGAGAGGGGATAGGTCACGTCCAACAGCATGAACAGAGCGACTCCCACCTATCTCCACGTCCTGCGCGATTTCAACCGCGATGTCCGCCTATACCTCATCACTACAATGTTAATCGGGCTTACTGTTGATGGCGGAGTCTATACCGTTCTATTCAACCTGTATCTACTGCGCTTGGGGTATGGACCCGAATTTGTTGGCTTGGTTAACGGGAGTGGGATGCTGCTCTTTGCCCTCTTTTGCCTGCCTGCCGGAACCCTCAGCGGCCACTTAGGCAATCGTCGTATGATGATCACAGGGTTGACTTTGCTCATGATAGGCTGTGGATTCCTACCCTTCGCCGAATTACGTACAGGAAACTGGCAAGCTGTGTGGTTGCTCATTACTTGGTGCCTCGCTTTCATCGGTTTTGCCATGTACTTTGCAAACACTGCACCCTTTGTGATGAAAGTCACTCAGCAAAATGAACGTAGCCATGTCTTTTCAGTGCAAGCAGCACTCTGGTCGCTGGCTGGATTTGTTGGGAGTTTAGTAGGTGGTTTCCTGCCGGGAGTTTGTGCTATATATCTTGAAGCTTCGCTCGATCAGGCCGCGCCGTACCGATACTCGTTGCTACTTGCCAGCCTATTGTTGGTCCCTACGGTTATAGCAATCGCAGCGACCCGTGAACCTCACATTCAACCCATAGCAGACAAACAAACCAAAGGGAATGCGTCTCCCTTCCGGTTGATCGCATTCCTCACGTTAGTTCGGCTCCTCGTCGTAACGGGTGTAGGGACCCTCTTCATCTTCTTTAACGTCTACATGGATGCCGGTTTGCACATGTCTACAGTTCACATCGGTGTGTTATCCGCTACCGGTAGGCTGCTCTCTATCCCAACAGCCTTGATTGTGCCCCTACTGACGAGACGATGGGGTTATGGTCGCCCTGCTGCGTGGGCATCACTAGGAACCGCCATCAGCATGTTGCCGCTAATCCTCATCTCTCATTGGACTGCCGCCGGGCTCGGTTTCATTGGAGTCCTTGCGCTGACCTCGATCCGGTATCCGACCTTCCTCGTCTACACGATGGAGGTAGTGTCACCAGCCCGTCGAGGGACGATGTCCGGTGCCGGAGAGATGGCATCAGGCTTGAGTTTCTCAGCCATGGCGTTGGGAGGCGGCTATATCATCGAAGCACTCGGCTACCGCAGTCTTTTCCTAACTGGTGCGAGCCTGACCGTCGTCGGTACACTCAGTTTCCTGATACACCTCCGTCTACAACGGCAGTAATCCGTTGGATAAATATGTTGTAAATTTCTATCAATGTGCTATACTAACCCAAGTTGCCACCTATTGAAAATCCATCAGTTTTCCCGTAGGGGCGGGGTTGCCCCGCCCGTCAAGTGTTCAATCTTCGCTCCAGTTTTGAATCCCGATTTATCGGGGAGGAGCGATATATCTATAGAAACTGACTACCGAAAAGAAAAATCCGATGCAAGTTGCTTTGAATCCCGATGACATCAGGACCGTTCAAGTCGCGGACAGCATTACCAAACTCGGGCCTCAGTTCCGGGGAGCAGTGCTCGTTGCCGGTTCCCACGGAGGCAGCTACTGCGGATACCTAGCAGCACTCGCAGGCTTACGCGGTGTGATTTTCAATGACGCAGGAATCGGGCTAGATAACGCAGGCATCGGAGCACTCGATTATCTACAGCGGCTAGGTATGGCCGCCGCAACTGTCGCCCATACATCGGCACGTATCGGAGATGGTGCTGATATGCTCACACGCGGACAGATCAGCTACTGTAACGCAACCGCTGAAGCTCTCGGCTGTACGGTGGGCCAAATCTGCCAAGAGGCGGCAGAAATCATGCAAGGTGGTAAAGCGTTTGAAGGTGACGCACCCACCTACCTAGAAACACGCAAGCTGCTGCGCGAAGTGCCGGTGAGAGTGATCGCCTGCGACTCAGCCTCACTCGTTGAACCCAACGATAGCGACGCAATCATCATTACAGGTTCGCACGGCGGAAGACTTGCCAGACACCCCGGTTACGGGCTTGCAGTACAAGCGCGAGGGGCGGTGTTCAACGATGCCGGCGTTGGGATAGATATGGCTGGAATTCAACGTCTCGAAATTTTAGACCAAAACTCCGTTCCAGCGGTTACAGTCGATGCCATGACCGCTCGCATCGGCGATGCACGTTCCGCATGGGAAACCGGGATCATCTCACACATCAATGCACAAGCTGCCAAACGTGGCATCACCGCCGGCATGACGGTGCCCACCTTTGCAGAATTGCTCACTTCATAACTGAGGGGGTGGAAAATCTATGGCTTCGTTTCGACAGATGAACGGCGGGCAAGCACTCGCCGAAATGCTCAAAAACCACAACCCCGCCCCGATGTTCGGTATGGCTGGGTTCCAACTACTGCCCTTCTACGACGCAGTGCGCGAGCTGGGGCTTCAACATACACTCATCAACGACGAGCGGTGCGGCGTGTTCGCTGCCGATGCATGGGCACGGGTCACCGGCCGTCCCGGCATCTGCGATGCCACGCTCGGCCCGGGAGCCACAAACCTAGTCACCGGGCTTGTTGAGTCATTAAACGCAGGGGTGCCCCTCGTCGTTATTGTTGGCAACAGCAACCGTGCACATTCTTGGAAAAACATGACACAGGAGGCGCGCCAGTCCGAGATTCTCGCCCCATCGGTCAAGGCGTTAATCCGGATCGAAGATGGACTTCGCATCCCCGAACTAGTACGACGTGCCTACGCCATCGCTACCTCCGGGCGACCGGGGCCCGTTGTTCTCGATGTCCCCGAAGACGTGGCACACGGAGAATTCGACTACCCAAGCGACGAGTTTTATGTTGATCCAGAAACCATCTGTATCCCAGCCCAGCGTCCCCGTCCGGGACGTGAAGCCGTTGCCCGAGCCGCCGCGCAATTCCGCCGCTCCAAGCGACCAATTATACTTGCGGGGGGTGGTATCCATCTCTCAGAAGCCTATGAACCACTCCTCAAATTCGCTGAAGATTTCAGTGTTCCGGTTGCTCAGACATTGAGCGGAAAGGGTGCTATTCCGTGTACGCACCCACTGAGTGTAGGCTTGTTCGGTCGCTGGTCACGGATTGCCAACGACCTAATCGAATCTTCAGATTGCATCCTCGCCGTCGGCTGCAAGATGGGTGAGATCGCCACCAAGCGTTACGCCCTGATGCCGAAAGGTGTCCCGTTCATCCATCTCGATATCGTGGCGGAGGAGATTGGACGCACAACACCCACAGAGGTCGCACTCTGGGGCGATGCCACCGAGGGACTTCTTGACCTTCATGTTAGCCTCGCTGACGACACCGAAACCTTGCAAACTCAACACGCATCCTACCTAGTGGAAGTAGCAGAGCGAATGGCAGCTTGGCGCACAGAGGCAGAGCCTCGCTACGCTTCCGAGGAGCGTCCGATCCACATGGCACGATTGGTCCGCGAACTGCAAGGTGTCATGCCTGATGATGGGATTCTTGTTGTTGATGGCGGATTCGCCGCCCATTGGACTGGACTGCTCTACGATTCAACCCGTGCGGGGCGTTCCTACATCGCAAATCGGGGGTTCGCCTCCATCGGCTACGGACTGCCAGGGGTTATCGGTGCACAACTCGCAGCACCAGATTCACCGGTGGTCGGGCTTACCGGCGATGCCGGATTCAACATGATGCTCGGAGAACTTGAAACGGCTCGACGCTTGGGGCTCGGTTTCACCCTCGCCATCGTGAACAACGCCGCATCCGGCTATGTCAAAGCCCTTCAGCACAGTCTGTACGGCGGACGCTATCAATCGAGTGATCTGAGCGAGACCCACTATGCAAACGTGGCGCGTGAACTTGGGTGCCACGGTATTCGCGTATCAGAGCCTTCTAAACTGGGAGCGGCGTTTGCCGAAGGCATCGCTGCGCGTGATATACCGACTATCATTGACGTAATTGTGACCCGTGATCCAGCAAAAATGTTGCCCGGTGTCGATAGCCGGACTGCACCCGTACAGAAGGGTGATAGACCCGCATAATAGGAGAACTAACATGGGCGCAATGGGCAGATTCTTAATTACTCTGGTAGCCCCGGTATTCGTTGTCGTCGGACTGCACTGTGGGATCGTGATGCCAGATATCGACCAACGAACGGATTGGCTACTCCACCGCTCCATCATCACGCACAGTCCGCTTATTCCGCTCATACTGTTGTTACTAGCATTAAGAATCGGCTTGGGATTATACGCCTTTGCGATGGGTATCAGCATCGGTTTCGCTGTCCATCACGCGTTCGACCTCTTTCCAACAGGTTGGACGGGTTACGCGCTCATCAGCATTCCCTTCTACGGTTGGACACCGCCCCTATTCTCATGGATATGGATTGCGTTTACCACGCTTGCCTGTGCGTACCTCGCAGCACGATTAGTGCAAGGGCGGTTGGATAGGTTGTGGTATCTGCTCGGATTTATCTATATTTTTATATTAACTGTGCCAAAAGAAGGAGCTTGGTTCGGTCCGGTCGTTGCGCTCGTAATTGCTGTCCTTGTGCTAGCCCGCACGGTGCTGTTTCGACGATCAAAGGCTGAGGCTTGAGGCGATAGATGAGATTTTTGGGAGGGAACAAACATGACGCTCACAACAGAGAAACAGATTGAGATGCTACGCTCGATGCAGACCATCCGTCGCTTTGAGGAGCGGGCATCAGATGATTATCAGGCAGGCACCATCTACGGCGTCGTGCACTGTTATATCGGTGAGGAAGCGGTTGCCGTGGGAGTGTGTGCGGCATTGAACAGCGACGACCAGATCATCAGCACCCACCGTGGGCACGGGCATTGTCTTGCCAAGGGTGCTGACCTGAATCGGATGATGGCTGAACTTTACGGCAGACAAACCGGCTACTGCAAAGGCAAAGGAGGCTCGATGCACATCGCCGATTTCAGCATCGGTATGCTAGGAGCCAACGGCATCGTCGCAGGCGGTATTCCTATCGTAACCGGTGCCGGTCTGGCTGCCCAACTCGAAGGCAAGGGACGGGTCGCTGTATCCTTCTTTGGGGACGGTGCCTCAAACGCAGGACCCTTCCATGAATCAATCAACATCGCCGCAACGTGGAAGCTGCCGATGCTCTACGTCTGCGAGAATAACCTCTATTCCGCAGGCACCACCGCAGCAGAAACTTTAGCTCTTAGCGATGTCGCAGCCCGTGCTGCCGGCTACGGTATTCCGGGGGTGGTCGTCGATGGCAACGATGTGATGGCGGTCTATGAAGCCGCCGAAGCCGCGGTCAACCGCGCCCGTGCCGGTCAAGGTCCCACCCTCATCGAATGCAAAACCTACCGCTGGCGTGGACATACCGAAAGACCGGGGCAAGAGGACCCACGTCCGAAGGAAGAAATCGAAGAATGGCAGCAGCGAGACCCAATCAACCGCTTTGCCACAAGCCTGATGGAGCACGGTATTCTGACCGAAGAAGTGTGGCAGAAAATGGACGCTGACATCCTCGCAGCGATTGAAGACGCAGTCAGATTTTCCGAGGAGAGCCCATTTCCGGAGCCGGAAGCGGCGGTCGAAGACATCTTTGCTGAATCCTAACCCACTACTACCATGAATTCAGAGACCGACAAAACAACAGATCATATCGCGCAGAACCCACCTATCATCTTCTTTGACGGTGTGTGCGGTATGTGCAACCGATTTGTGGATCTGATCCTGAGGATTGATGCCAAAGAGGTCTTTAGGTTCGCACCAATTCAAGGGGAAACCGCCAAGCAACTGCTACCACCACTCTCCGAGGCACCTCAAGAGTGGTCAATGTTCTATTTAGATGAGCGAGGAATTCACAAAGAGTCAGATGCTTTTCTACAGGTATATCGACATTTGGGAGGGGCATGGTGGTTCTTGAGTCTGCTGTGCCTTGTGCCGCGAGGTATTCGGGATTTCGTTTATCGGACTGTCGCTCGAAACCGATACCGATGGTTTGGACAGAGGGAGGCGTGTCGGATTCCGAGTCCTGAAGAAAGATCCCGTTTTCTTCCGTGAAACCTTTCCATCCCTGATCAAAAATTACGGGGGCAATCTACTATGCGAAAAATCTCTTATGCACAAGCCGGAACGGACGCGCTCATCGAGGAGATGCAGCGGGACGCAACCACATTTCACCTCGCAACGAGCGCGCCGGACGACCTAGTCAATGAATTTGGCTCCGAACGGGTACGTGCCACACCTATCGCTGAGGGAGCTTTTACGGGTATCGCCATCGGCGCAGCGGGGTCCGGCTATCGACCGATCATCAACTGGGGCATGATAACATTTTCCTTCGTCGCCATGGACCAGATCGTGAATCAAGCGGCGAAAATTCACTATATGTTTGGGGGCCAAGCGAAGTTTCCCATCACATTTCGCGCCTCGGTCGGCGGTGGTAGACGGGTCGCTGCCCAACACTCTCAGAGTCCTTATTCAATGTTTATGAATCTTGCGGGATTGAAGATGATATTGCCTTCAACACCTTACGATATGAAGGGGCTGCTCAAATCTGCCATCCGCGATGATAACCCCGTCATCTCATTTGAATCGAACAGGCTCATGGGCGTTGAGGGCGAGGTGCCTGAAGAAGACTACACCGTGCCGTTGGGGGTCGCTGACGTTAAACGGGAAGGTAGCGATGTCACATTGGTGGCACTCGCTTGGCTCGTACACGAAGGACTTGCCGCAGCCGAAATGCTTGAGAAAGAGGGGGTTTCCGTCGAAGTCATCGATCCACGCTCCCTTGTACCTCTGGATGAAGCAGCAATTCGCGCCTCTGTACAGAAAACAGGCAGGCTGGTCATCGCCGACGAGGCAGGTCCCACCGCAGGCGCGTCAGCAGAGATCATAACCGTAGTCACTGAAGATAACGAAACCTTTGCAAAGCTGAAAGCACCGCCCAAGCGTGTCTGTGCGCTGCATGTACCGATACCGTATAGTCCCGGACTTGAAGACCATGTATTCCCGGATCGGGATAATATCGTTGCAGGTATACGGGAAGTTCTTGACACCGGGTAAATGTCTTGGCTCATGGCAAGAAATCGTATAACAGAAACCGAGTTTTTTTCTTCAAAACTCGGTTTCTTTCCGTGCCTTGCATTTTCTTTTTTTTAGCACCGCAGTTCGGGCTCTCTAGCCCGACTGCCCCCCTGAACAAATGATTTTCACGTTTCACGCTCTTTACGTTTTGCACCTTCTTTTGACATGAACCTATGTACCGATAGGGCAAGCATCAAAATGCCGCGTCAAGCTATCCCCGATCCAACCACTTGTATGCCACCGTGGCATTCCGCCAGAAATATTTTTCAGCAGCAACAACTCCCTTCGCGTTGAAATATTGTGATACAATACGTTGCACTGTCGCATAGTCAGCAAAGCGTTCAGAGACGGGCCAATTGCTGCCGTAGACCAACCGATCCGCCCCAAATGCATCCCACAACACATCCACCGTCGGCGCATAATACGCCACATCGGCAGGTGAGGGCTTGTCTTTCGTACTTTCCACCAATCCTGAAACCTTACAGTAGACATGCGGGTTTGCCGCCGCCCTCTGCATCCCTTCAACCCACCCTGCATCCGGTGCTTGCCCATCAATAGGAACACCGGCGACATGGTTAATGACAATACGCAGTTCGGGGATTTGCGCTGCCAACGCAGCGACGCTCGGCAAAGCATCTGGCGATGATAGCAGGTCTACCGATAAATCCTTCGCAGCAAACATCTCAATATTCGCTAGATTTCCACCCCTCACAACCTCACCGATATCCACTCCTCGAAGCCGTACCCCTCGGAAAAGCGGATTCGCAGAATAGCGTTCAAGGTTACTCTCAAAATCCGCCGAGCCTATGTCTAAATTCCCAACGAACCCAACGATAAACGTTTCGTTTTCCGCAAGGTCAAGTATCCACTGATTATCCTCAACCCATGTACTTGCCTCAACAACTACGGTTCCGGTCACACCTTCAGGGATGGCAAGTGCTTTGTGGTGCTCCGGGTACACAGGGCGATAAAGCACATCATCGTCAGGATCGGGCCAAGGTACGCCCTCGGGTCGTGTCGGATCATAGAAATGCGTATGTGTATCAATAATCATCTGTTACCTCCGTTATTGCATTTTCTCGATATAAATTCTCTCCTACGAAATCGCTGGTACACGTACCGGTCGGTGTTCAAGTGAGGATTGGTTTGCAGCAATTGATACCGCCGCCGATTTGAGTCCATCTGCATAGGACGACCGGATAAGCGATCTGTCCCTCGTCTGAATCGCTTGGATAAACGCCTCATCAATTGAGAGGGGTTGTTGATCAGAGACTTCAATTGTTGCCGCACCTTCGGGAATAATCCGCACATCCCCCCAACCGAGCTGAAGGGTGTAGTGCCCTTCGACGATAAAATCGGTACGCGATCCCCCACCACCATTAATCAACGCAGAACTGGTCGAGATGTAGCCAACTGCTCCGCTCTCAAACTCAAGCGTGACCACCTCCGCATCAGGGATTGTATGGTTCTCCTGATCAACATTAATCTGCATGGCATCAATCTTATAGACCTCGACAATTTCACCGGCGGTGTATCGAATCATATCAAGTTGGTGAGTCGCCTGTTCATGAAGCATTCCACCCGATTTCTCCATCATACGCCACCAATGGTTCGGTCCCCCAGGGACACCTCCCCACCGATGGCAAGCGACCATGCCGATGGTTTTATCCTTGAGAAAATCACGTGCAGCGGTTGCAACGTTATTGTACCGTCCTTGATAGCCAACACAGGAAATCACACCTGACTGTTCAATCGCTTCCATAATGCGAATCCCGGTCTCAAGTTCTAGCACAACCGGCTTCTGCACTAATAGGTGAAATCCTCGTTCTGCTGCGATTATTTCTGCGTCGGAGTGGGCGAAGGGCGGCAAACAGAAATAGACAGCATCCAGATCCACTCCATCAAACATCTTACGGTAATCTGTGTATGCCTGTCCGCCGTAGGTTTCAACTGCTGCGTTTGCGCGGGCTTCATCAATATCACAAAGGGCTGCGATACGCACATTTTCCATTTCCGCAAGGTTACGGAGATGGCTATTTGCGATGCCGCCTGTTCCAACAAAACCAACTTTTACCGGCTGATCCATGGTTCCTCCTATAGTGAAACGTGATGCCCCGACAAATCCCTGATACATCCCCGATACATCGGGACAGGCTGTGAAACATGAAAATCGGAAAACGGAATTGTCTCGTTTGTTCATCATGGCGCGATGAACCAATAAATCAACTGTGTTATTAAATTATACCTAAAGCCTTCGCAAAATGTAAAGCCAAGATAAAGGAGACAAGAATCAGGATCCAGCGTATCTCCCTTGCCTGAAATTTAGGTGATTTGCTGCCTAAATTTTCAGCAGATTGCTAAAAAATGTATCAGCACTTTGCAATGCACATTCCACAGCCAATCATTTCAAAAAATCCTATCGTAACGCCGTTGTCTCTGTCTTTCAACTGCTGCCACTTCTATAAAAAATACCCTCATCAGCCGATGGCATCTTTCTTGCCTACGATCAGTAGCATTAAGATTTGGGTCTTTATATTTAGAAGGATAAACGATCCAAGTAACTACAACCTTTCGTTAATCTTTCCTCCGCTTTACGGATAATTTACAATACGCCGACGAAGGTGCCACCTAATAAGGAGACAAAAATGAAAAAATTCCTTCTGAGTGATTACAAGATTGTAGGAATTGTTCTGATTTTGACGCTATGTCTAGGTACGAGTGCTTTCGCCTTAGACGGCTTCGTCGAAGGTGAAAAGATCGAAACCTCAAAATATATTGCTGATACCATCTGGGTATTGGTCGCTGCCTTTCTGGTTTTCTTTATGCAGGCAGGCTTCTCCATGGTCGAAGCGGGATTTACCCGTGCGAAAAACGCCGTCAATATTCTGATGAAAAACCTAATGGATTTCTCAATGGGGGCTATCGCTTACTGGGCGATTGGGTTCGCAATTATGTTTGGCGATGGCAACGGCTTCATAGGATTAAGTGGATGGTTCGTCTCCGGAGAAACAAAAGGCTTCAGCGCACTGGAGTGGAGTTCCGTCCCAACGCTCGCTGCATGGTTGTTCCAACTGGTTTTCGCCGCCACCGCAGCGACAATTGTCTCTGGTGCAATGGCGGAACGAACAAAGTTCAGAAGCTATCTGATTTACAGCGTTTTCATCACCGGTTTAATCTACCCAATCGTCGGACACTGGATCTGGGGAGGCGGTTGGCTGTCGAGTATGGGAATGTTGGATTTTGCGGGCTCAACGGTCGTCCACTCAACGGGTGGCTGGCTCGCTTTAGCAGGCGCAATCGTACTCGGTGCTCGCACCGGTAAGTATGACGCGAATGGAAACCCCCGTCCGATCCCCGGACATAACCTACCGTTGGCAGCACTCGGTGTGTTTATTCTATGGCTCGGGTGGTTCGGATTTAATCCGGGTAGCCAGATGGCAGCTGACGCAAAACCCATTGCATTAATCGCTGTAACCACAAACCTCGCCGCAGCAGCAGGCGCAATCCTAGCCATGATAACCGCTTGGTTCAAACTCAAGAAGCCCGATGCCGGTATGGCACTCAACGGCGCCCTTGCCGGACTCGTTGCTATTACCGCACCGTGTGCGTTTGTTACACCGGTGGCAGCAGTAATCATTGGCGCAATCGCAGGTGTTGTGGTCGTATTCTCGGTCCTGATAATTGAAAACCTGAGAATTGACGATCCAGTTGGTGCGATTTCTGTACACGGCGTTTGCGGTGCTTTGGGAACGCTGCTGCTTGGATTGTTCCACACAGAGCTAGGAATCCTCTATGCAGCGGATAAAGGCGCAGCTTTCAAGTTCTTCGGTGCCCAATTCATCGGTGTCATTGCTGTTTTCGCGTGGTGCATGGTAGCAGGCTTTATCCTGTTTTACGGTATCAAAACAATCGTCGGATTGCGCGCTAGCGAAGAAGAAGAGTTGGAAGGATTGGATTACGGCGAGCACGGTGCCAGTGCATATCCAGATTTTACAATCTCTTCCATTAGCTAAGAGATAGCTAGAATAAAATCGAAAAATTTCTGTTTACTTTTGAAACTGATGGTGTTATACTGCCTGACAAGGAGTTTGAAACAATTTTCAAGTTAAGCGTAGCGAAATCCCGTTCCGTTTCACGAGAACCGGGACCTGTCTCGCCTGTCCCGATTCATCGGGGATCTGATTGGGGCAGGTAGTGATCGTCTAAACCTAAATGGAGGTAAAAATGCACCAACAACCGCAGAGTGTGTTTAGGTTTCAGAAACATACAGTAAAACCTATAAGACTTTTAAGATACGGTAAGCCCAGAACTGCTCTGGGAATGCTGTTGGTACTAATGTTCTTAGCTCTCCCGAAACTCGCGCTCGCTGAAGATGCGCTTGATTCGGGTGATACCGCTTGGCTGCTCACAGCAACAGCACTGGTTCTGTTCATGACCATTCCCGGTCTTGCCCTGTTCTATGGCGGACTGGTGCGTGCCAAAAATGTTCTATCGCTATTAATGCAGTGTTTTACGCTGACCGGGCTGATTACCGTTATATGGATTGCGATTGGCTATAGCATCGCCTTTGATGCAACCGGCATGATGTCAAAAGTAACCAATGGCCACTCATTTGTCGGCGGACTCGGTAAGGCGTTCCTTCGGGGTGTGAATGCGGATAGCTTATCAGGCACTATCCCGGAAACAGTGTTTATCTGCTTCCAGATGACCTTTGCCATCATCACACCCGCCCTGATCGCGGGTGCTTTTGCGGAACGAATGAAATTCTCCGCTATGCTCTGGTTCATGGGGATCTGGTCTATAATTGTGTACGCGCCAATCTGCCACATGGCGTGGGCTGGGGATGGTTCATACTTTGGAGATATTTTGGGCGCACTCGATTTTGCCGGTGGGACTGTGGTGCACGTCAACGCAGGTGTTGCGGCACTTGTCGCTGCCCTAATGATTGGCAAACGCTACGGCTATCCTGAGACCCCCATGCCACCCCACAACCTGACCCTGACAGTCATTGGTGCCTCTATGCTCTGGGTCGGCTGGTTCGGTTTCAACGCCGGAAGTGCTTTGGCAGCTGATGGTGCAGCAGGGATGGCGATGCTAGTCACACAAATCTCCACAGGTACCGCCGCATTGGCTTGGATGTTTATTGAGTGGATAAAGTACAAAAAGCCAAGCGTGCTAGGTATCGTCACCGGTGCCGTCGCAGGACTTGTGGCAATTACACCAGCATCAGGCAGCGTTGGACCGATGGGCGCATTGGTTATCGGACTCGTTTCCGGCGTGGTCTGCTTCTGGGGAGCAACCAGCCTCAAACGGCGCCTAGGATATGACGATTCGCTCGATGCCTTTGGCGTACACGGTATCGGTGGTATCGTCGGCTGCTTGTTGACCGGCATATTCGCCGCAGAAGGATTGGGTGGAATGGGAATGGACAAGAGTATTGGTTTACAACTTTGGAGTCAGTTTGTCAGTCTCATCGTGACCATACTTTGGAGTGGGATTCTTTCCTTTATTATTCTCAAGGCTGTTGATAGGGCGGTTGGTTTACGTGTCAGATACAACGATGAACAAGAAGGATTAGACCTCGCGCTACACAATGAACGAGGCTATAACCTGTAGAATTACAAAGAACCGCAGATTTCATAGAACTATGTCGATGGGGCATTCCCTACGAGATTCTATGGAATCTGCGGTTTTCCATTAAATGTCACCTGTTTTTGCTATACTCCGGTGGACGATTTCAATCCATCGTCCCGTCGAAATGAAACCGGCTCCCCAAGAACGCCACTTTTTGGGAAGTCCCGCCGCTTTAATTTCTTCCAAACTTTTTCCCGCTTCTATCTGATCCCGAATCACCCTCGTTGTTTCCACAAGCGTCTGGTGATACGTCTTGAGATCATCAATATCCGAAAGTGGCCCGTGTCCCGGAATCAGTTTCACGTCGGGCGGGAGTTCAATTAAGAGTTTCTCAATATGCTTTATTAATCCCTCCACCTCCCCGCCGTTGTTCAAATCAACGTAGGGAAATCGCCCGGAGAAAAAGAGATCTCCCGTATGTACAACGTTCGATCCGGTGAAGAAAATGACACTGTCCCCATCCGTATGACTATTCGGAAAGTGGATAACACGGATCTCCTCACCGTTGAAGTGGATAGACAGCGAATCGTCGAATGTGACAACCGGCAAGGCTTCTTGGGGAGAGGATTCCATCTGTAGTCGTTTTCGGACATTGGCGTGAGAGATGATGTGTGCCTCAGCTCCGAAGACAACGTTGCCGCCGGTGTGATCGCCGTGAAAGTGGGTGTTGATCAGAAACTTTAACGGCTCTTCACCTAACTCTTTGAGTGCGTTCCGAATCTTCTCCGCCAACGGCGCAAACTGATCGTCAACAAGCAGAATCCCGTCCGGTCCGACCGACGCACCGATATTTCCGCCAGCCCCTTCTAACATATAGATGTTGCCGGCAACGTGAGTGGTTTTAATTTTAATCCTTGTGAAATCCATTTGTGCCCAAGCAGCGATACACAAGGAAACTACACCCGCCGCCACGATTGTATAAGCCAACCGTTTCATAGCTGTTCCTTTCAAACTCATTTTGCGTGTAAAGCCTGATGAGCCAACATCCGCAAGCGGTCCGCATCTGACAGGTACAACTCAATCTGCTCGGCAAATTCAGCGAGTGTTTCCTCCACAGTCGCGGTTGTGGTGTCGAGGGTAAACTTTCTGCGGATCAGCGAGGCTTGGTACTCCTCCTCAAACCGTTGCAGGACATATTCGATATCCTTCTCCTGTAGGACACCGCGTGGTTGTGGATTTTCGCGCATCCGTTGTGCAATGACCTCGGCTGACGCTGTCAGTAGAATGAGCACTGTGTCAGGTGCTTCCTCCATAATCGTTTTCTCCACCGCCCGCGCTAACGTCGTGCGTTCCGCATATTCACCTTTGCCACCGTAGCCGTAATACAACGGCGCATAGACCGCCTCCTCAATATGAAAACCGGTCATATTGTGGTCTGGATCCGCATAAAATGCAGGTTGCAGGTGATACTCAATGATATAACGCTGGAACATCTCCTTGAGCCGCGGACTCAGTGCCGCAAATTGATCTTGATCTTCCACTGTTAATTCATTAGAAGGGATGGTAAAATGGTCGTGGAAGCCGCGAGCACCACCCAGTGTCTTATCAATCCATTTTACAATTTCATTGGCTAACGTTGTCTTACCGGCGTATTCACAGCCGACGAGGATGAGTCTCATAGTGTCTTCCTCCTAAAGGGTATAGCGTGCTAAAATTGACGCCGGATCCATCCGTCTAAAGATGCTGATGCAACGATGGACGGCGCAGATTCTCAACCGTTGATCCGACTCAGTATAGCAGAGATCTGAATCCCCGTCAACAGTGCAAATAGCCAGTCCGATAGCTATATTATCGGGCTTTTACAATGAAGCGGAAGCGTGTCGTTGATCTCTTTAGGAGTTACGCCCTTGAGCTTGTAGTAGCGCAATTCATTGCGCGTCTTTAAGGTAGGTAGGCATACTCCGTCCCGACGAATCGGGATTCAGAGCAATATGCCGTAATCCTTTTGCATAATAACCGGCAACTTGTGGTGTATTAGTGCGGCATCTGATGGGAAAAGGTAAGCGCGTCCATTTGGTTCTCAACCCACATCCGATAGTGCCAACCGCCCGTATAATTTGCGGATTTGACCATCACAGTATTCCAACCTGCCTTTAACGGCAACTCAACGTAAGCCCAACTGAAGAACAGATCTGCTTCCGGCACCGACGCTCCCTGAATCTCGACACCGTTGACAGAGAGTCGTCCCAACTCACTCCCCCATCGAATTTGAGCGAAAACTATCCGGTCGTCAGGACTCTTGATATGGGTTACCGCATAAGCAAGTGCCCAATCCGGTCCTCCCAACACGTCATTTAAGTTGATAACCTCGCTATCAGCGCGATGCTCCTGCCAGTGGATCTGCCCATTTTTGCCCGAATAGGTTTTATCACTTGACCCCTCTATCGGCAGCTGTTCAGCGATAAACTGCGCCGGCACAATTTTTGAGTCGGTCGGCTGCTCGGTCATACCGAGGTCAAAGGGACCCAAAATCTGCCAATCTTTGAGCGCGTGCAAATCTACTTCATTGACAAACTTAACCTTCTCGCTCCGGCCATACAACTGCTCCCCACCGTACAAGATAGAGTAGTGGTACGTTGGCAAAGGAAGCAGCGCATCAGACGCGCCTAAAAACGTCACCACACTCTCTGTCTCTTGACCCGGTTTCACTTCAAAGGTGAGCTGATTCGGAGTTATCTGCCAATTATCGCTTGGGTCAAACGCAATTTCAACCTTTACCAGTTTTTCAAACCTGTTTTTTAACTCGATTTCAAGCCTTCCACTGGCAACCGGCTCTGCTCGGTCAACCTCAAAGTCCGGCTGAACGGTGAGCAGATCTCCAAATTTCTCTTTGAACGCGGTGGTCGAGATGTCTGCCGGATGAATACTGCCCGGTTCAACAATCGCAACAGTGACATCATCACCGTCCACCGTCACAATGCTGTAGTGGTCAAACGCACCGAACTCTTTCACCTCGCGGGGGGTTAGCCCACCGCCGGTCGCGCTGAGAACAAAATATCGACGGTCACTGCGTGTATGCAGTGTGAGGTTGTGGTAGTGCCCCGCGAAAACAGTGTATGCCCGGTCCCCCAGCATTTCCTCAATCTGATTCCAACCGGATCCTTCGTGTAACCATGCGGGTTTATGCAACAGCACAAAAGTGTGTCGCACGTCCGGGTGCTGTTCCAATGCCTCCGCTGCGTAGTGAATTTGCGCCTCGCCAAACCAGTCTTCCACGCCTTGAGGCAACCCGTGTCTCTCCTCCGTATTGAGTATGATAAACAGGCAATCTTTGTAGGTGAAAGCTGAATAAGTCCGTCCGATATGTTCAACCCAATAGTCATACATCACCGGATTGGTGATGTCGTGGTTACCCGGTAACGGGAGAAACGGTACAACCAAAGGGGATTCATGTTGCCAAAACTCCTCCCATTCCGTGTCAAGCTGTGCTATATCAGTCGTTACCCCTTGTATCAGGTCGCCAACCATGATGGCAAAGTCAGGTTGCAACGAATTAATTTCGCTAATCGCACGATCAAATATGTGCCACTTATCAAGACCGCCACCCGTTTTATCACCAATAATTGCGAAAGTGAACTTGTCCGGATCCTCTGAAAATGGTCGTTCGACAATTGGCATCCGGTCGGGGAAATTCGGGGCTTGTGCTGCGGTACTGCCAATAATTGCAAGGCATAAGAGCAGTACCGCAAAAGCTTTCAAAATCTGTTTACAATCCATCAATCTTTCTCCTTCTGTGTCAATTCTAATGTTACATAATCGTGGCAGCCGCATGATTTTTCTATCACAAGATTTCAATATTGAAGACTATCTATCCCTGAAAGCAAAAAAGTATACTAGATAATGGCACGGTTACATCAATCCTAAACTTTCCCGAAGGTGATGGTGAAACTCCCCTAGCCCTCCGAAAATCCTGTACGCAAAAGCAAGGCTTTTCTCTGAAGGTGGCTTCATGTCCGGAATCATAACAGGTGTCATCCCTGCGTTGTAGGCTGCCTGAATGCCGACATCTGAGTCTTCCAAGACAAGACAACTCTCTGGGAGAACACCTAGTTGTACCGAAGCAGCAAGAAAAATATCCGGTGCGGGTTTACCCTTTTGTACCTGATCACCGGCGATCACTATGGGGAAATGTTCTAACAGATTTGTGAGTGCTAGTTTGTAAATCGCTCGCTCATACCCTGTAGACGTTGCCACTGCTTTCGGCATTGAAATTTCGTCTAGGAAACATAGCAATTCCAGCAGGCCGGACTTAACGGCTAACTTACCCTCATCAATCCAGCCATCAACGTAGGCCCGCCTCTTTTTTCGCACAGCATCGACGGGGAAATCGGAGCCAAAAATTTCAACTAAAATGCAGTCCGAATCCCTGCGATTTCGACCCACCATAGCAATAAAAATATCATCGCTGATAGGAAACCCAAAATCAGCACCCGCAAGCTGCCAAGCTTTAAGCGCGAGTCTTTCGGTGTCGAGCATTAATCCATCCATATCAAAGATGATAGCCCTGCATTCACTTATTGACCACATAATTATCTCAATTCAAACCATAGACACAGTTGTTTACCAATTCATCGAAGGGTTGGGGCATCAACCCTTGCGGGAGAGGTCGTAAGTCTCCGATAAATCGGAGCTAACTTCGCAAGCATGATAGCACAATTCCACTCCTATTGAAATGGGTGAGAATCCCAATCCTTTAGGTTTGGGAGTACGTCAACAGATGTCTAGCGTCACAGCCCAACCTTTACAATAATTCTCGACCAACAATCAGGCGATACGCCTCCAGATATTTTTCACTGGTTTGGCGGATGACCTCCGCAGGTAATTCAGGTGCTGGGGGCTCTTTGTTCCAGCCAACATCACTCAGATAATCGCGGACGTACTGTTTGTCAAAGCTGGGCGGGGAACTGCCGGGCTTATATTCGTCCTTGGGCCAGAAGCGGGATGAATCGGGGGTGAAGACCTCATCAATGAGAATCAGTTGACCGTCAATCTGCCCAAACTCAAACTTGGTGTCGCAGAGGATGATTCCAGACTTTTCGGCATGTTCGCTTGCGGCTTCAAACAGGGCGAAGCTGGTTTGGATAATCTTTTCTGACAACTCTCTTCCAATCTCTGCTTCCATCTCTGCGATTGAGATGTTCTCGTCGTGTTCCCCTTGCTCCGCTTTCGTGGCAGGCGTGAAGATGAGTTCTGGCAGACGTTCCGATTCCGTTAGCCCTGCCGGCAGCTTTTCACCACATATTGTTCCATCCGCTTGATACTCCGACCACGCGGAGCCCGCGATGTATCCCCGCACGACGCATTCGATATCGATTCGATTTGCCTTCCGCACGAGCATGGATCGTCCTTGAAGCACTTCCGCGTCGGCTTGCAGCACGTCAGGATACTGTGAAACATCGGTCGTGATGATGTGATTATCGACGATCGATCTTGTGTAATCGAACCAGAACTCAGAGAGTCCGGTCAGGATTTGTCCTTTGTACGGAATCCTATTCGGTAACACAACATCAAACGCTGAGATCCGATCCGTTGAGATGATTAACAGTTGCTCACCAAGGTCGTAGAGATCTCGGACTTTACCTCTGTTAGCGAGATCAAGGTTCGTTGGGCGTTTTTCTTTCATTGTTTCTTGTACCATTGTTAGCATCCTCCGTTTCAATCGTTTTCGGGAATATCGAAGACGGCTATTGACCGTCGTCACGGGAATCTCAAGGAAATCGGCAATTTCATTTTGGGAGAAGCCATCAATATAGAAAAGTGTTGTGACAGTACGCTCGTGGGCCGGCAATGCCGCAATCGCCGTTAATACGCTGTCCCTCATTTCCTGAACTTCGACAAATTCCAACGGATCTCCGGCTCCTGAGTGCAACCCGATAGCGGATTCCAGCGGAACTATTTCAGCTGACTTGCCCCGCAGCATCCGATCGCACTGCTTAAAAACAATCTTACGAAACCAACCGGGAAAGGCATCGGGATTCCGCAAGTTTGGCAGACACTGGTAGGCTTCAATAAATGCCTCCTGTGCAGCATCTTCCGCCAGATGAAAATCGCCAAGGATCGAGTAGGCGTAACCCACCGCCATACTCTGAAATCGCCGGACAATTTCACCGTAGCCGGATAAATCACCGGTTTGTGCGCGAGTGATGAGAGTTTTCAACATCTCCATATCGGTCTCCTCATTTCATGCCGTTAATCTCCTTCAATATAAAGTCCCAACTTGAGAGAAAATTCTGCTATTTTTTTAACGGACGACAGGAAAAGGGTAATTATTTTGAGTTTTTTATTTTTAACCCCCTAAATCCCCCTTGTCAGGGGGACTTATGAACCAATTGCGTAAGTCCTAAATATGAAAAAGATGATGAGCGAAGCGGTTGAATATGTTCGCAATTTTGCTAGGGGGATACCCTATTTTGGAATATGGGGTTGCATAAATTGCTCAAATAATTGCATAATACTCAAACAGCCACATAATAAGAGAGAACTATATTTACGCACGCCCCTCAACCACATACAGGAGATACCAAATGTCCACCACAAAACGTTTTGAACATCCAAAAACTCTATTTCCCGTCGGGGTAGAATACTACCGTGCGCCCACGCCTAAGCTCGATTGCTGGGACGTAGACTTCGCCCGGTTGAACGCGGCAGGCTTTCGGGTTGTGCGCAGCTTTACCTATTGGAATTGGATGGAGCCGCGCCCCGGCATCTACGAACTGGATGACTTCGACTACATGTTCGACTTGGCAGAAAAACACGGATTGTCCGTCTGGCTCGACATCGTGTTAGGGACGCACGGCGCGTGCCCGGAGTGGCTGACCCGTGAGCATCCCGATATACGGGTCGTCAATCACCGCGGTCAACGTGCAGAACCCGACGCGGGACCCGCTTATCCACAAGGCGCGATGATCCACTGTTACGACCATCCCGCTTGGCGCGAGTACGGTGGCGGCCTGTTGCGCCACGTAGTTCGTCGCTATAAAGACCGACCTAGCCTGTTAATTTGGGGACTCTGGGATGGAGTGAATCTGGCATCGGTCTGGCACCGAGATGGCGATGGCTACCCGTGTTACTGTGAAAACACAATTGCGAAGTACAAAGAGTGGCTGCGCGAGCGATTCACACTGGATTCGCTCAATACCCGTTTCTCACGCCGTTATCGCCGCTGGGAAGATGTGGAACCGCCCCGATCAGACCAGAACATCGTCGAGATGCTGCTCTACCGCGAATTTCACTACGAAAACCTAGCAAACCATTTGCAGTGGATGGTGGACGAAGTCGAGGAGATCGACCCCCATCATGAGGTGCGATCCCACGGCGGCTGGTCCCCACGTCCGTGGGATGAGCGGTGTGCGCGGATTGTGGACAGCTGGGGGATGTCGATGTCATCTAACAATCTGCTCACATCGGATGACCCCTACCAGATTGCGGATCGAGCGTTCAGCTTTGATTGGTCGCGGAGTGCCGGGCGCAACGGACGTTGGTGGAATGAAGAGATCTACGCAGGCATGTCGAGGGGTGGGGTAACATGGAAAAAGCAATCTGATCCGCGAGAACTGACAACGCTGCTCTGGATGACCTTAGCGTGTGGCGCAGCGGGGACGATGTTCTGGCAATATCGACCGGAGTATCTCAGTTTCGAGTCTCCCGGCTATAACCTAGTCGCACTGGATGGCGAGCCAACCCCCCGTTTCAATGCGGCAGCGCAGGCGATAGCCCAGATTGAGGAACTCACCGAACACCTACCTCTGGAATGTCCACGCGCCGACGTAGGCATCGTGTATCATCCCGAATCGCAGGAACTTTTCAGCTATAACGGTGAATCCGACCGCTTCTTGGCGGATCTGCGCGGTGTGTACCGGACGCTTTGGACCAATGGGATCTCTGCGGAGGTCATTACGCCCCGGATGGACTGGTCGGGATATCGATTGCTGTTTCTGCCCAACGTCACACTGATGAATGGAGAAACGCAGGAACGGATTGAACAGACATTGCAGGAAAATCCAGAAACACATTTCGTGGCAGAGGGAAGTTTCGGTATGTATTCCACCGATGGGCAGTCCAGTTATCGTCCACCGGAAGGGTTCGCTGACCGATTCGGCGTGCGGGTCGCGGACTTTTCAGCAGTAACACCGTACGACATCGAATGTGGACGGAATATCGTCGAAACCCCCTATGGACAAGTGACTGCCCAGACACCGTGCGGATATGCTATCCTAGAACCGCGCAACGATACACGGTCAATCGCATCTTTAGGAGGCGACACCGTAGCCGTGCAGACGGAAGACCGGCACTTTACGTGGTTCGGCTTCACGCTATCGGCGGGATTCGGCGATGTGGGACAGCCCGACCTAGTGCTTGGACTGGCAAATGAGTTTGGAGTACACCCCGCAGCATCCGTCGAAGGAGACCGTGTGGTGCCGATTGTGCGAAAATCACGCCGTGGAGGGTGGTTGCTGTTTGCCTTCAACCTCGAACCACGACAGGCACATGTCACCCTACGTCCCAAATGGAAAACAAGCCACGCTCACGACCTGTTGGCTCATCATGATGTGCCGATTACAGATGGTGCATTCCAACTTGTCATTGAACCTTGGGAGGTTGCGGTCATACACTGTGCGGAAGCATAATGACAACCAAACAATAGGAATTCTCGATCAATCCTGATTTGTAGGAGTCACCAAATGATAAAACCGATTATCACCGCAGAAGAAGCGGTGCAGATGGTACAAAGTGGGGATACCCTCGTTATCGGGGGCAGCGGCGCAGGACACGCCATCCCCGAAAAACTCATCGAGGCGTTGGGGAAACGATTTCGATCAACACTTCAGCCACGCGACCTGACCGTTGTTCACATCAGCGGGATGGGCGATCAGGGACAACTCGGATTGGGACACCTCGCCGATCCACGCCTGATTAAACGGGACATCGGCGGGCATTGGGGGATGTCACCGCCGATGGCTAAACTCGCCATTGAAAATAAAACCGAAGCGTACAATCTCCCACAAGGTGCACTGTCATGCCTGATGCGGAGTATCGCCGCCGGTGCGCCGGGCTACATTACCCATGTCGGTTTGCACACATTCGCAGACCCCCGAATCGAAGGCGGCAAACTCAACGAACGGGCGACGGAAGATCTGGTCGAAGTGGTCACGCTGCGGGGCAAGGAGTATCTTATGTACCACAGCTTCCCTGTCAACGTCGCCTTCATCCGCGGCACAACCGCAGATCCCGATGGCAACATCTCAATGGAGGATGAGGCAGCCTACTTTGAGATGCTTTCGGATGCACAAGCGGCTCGGAACTCCGGAGGGAAGGTCATCGCACAAGTTAAGCGGATGGTTGGGAAACGTGGCATCGATCCCCGTATGGTCAAGATCCCCGGCACCCTTGTCGATGCCCTTGTACTTGCCCCAGATCAGAAACAGACCTACCAGATCGACTACGATCCGGCACTGTGTGGCGAGGCTCGCGAAGGCGATCTGAGTATGGGTAGGCTCTCGCTCGATGAGCGCAAAGTCATCGTCAAACGGGCGGCGTTGGAACTACGCCCGAATGCTGTCGTAAATCTAGGGTTCGGTATGCCCTTTGGTGTTGGGATGATCGCCGAAGAGAACGGAATTGAAGATCAGATCACCCTCAGCATCGAACAGGGCAGCTTGGGCGGTATTCCCGCAGGTGGACTCGATTCCGGCGCGATGTACTATCCGATGGTAATATTGGATCAGCCCTACCAGTTCGATTCATATCAGGGCGGGGGCATCGACATTGCTTTCCTTTCGCACGCCCAAGTAGACGGGCACGGCAACGTGAACGTCAGCAAATTTGGCAGCCGCATCCCCGGCTGCGGCGGTTTCATCGACATCTCCCAGAACGCCAAGAAGGTTGTCTTCTGCGGCACCCTCGCCGTGAAGGCAGAGGTCGAAATTCAGGATGGGGCGGTCAGGGTTGTTAAGGAAGGCGTAGTGCCCAAGTTTGTCGATCAGGTCGAGCAGATCACCTTCAGCGGCAGATACGCCCGCGAAACAGGACAAGAAGTCCTGTATGTCACCGAACGCGCAACCTTCCAACTGACGAATCGCGGCATTGAGCTAAAGGAAGTTGCGCCGGGAATTGACATCCAACGCGATGTACTGGACGGGATGGGCTTTACGCCAATCGTCGAGGATGTTTCAACAACCGATGAAAAGGTGTTCACCGACCAACCTTTAGAGTTCCCAAACTTCTAAATCATGAAACAGAAACCGAGTTAGTTCATTTGTTCATAAGTTCACTAGTTCATTAATGAACCAACTTGTATGTTGGACTTTCTTTTGAGGTAAGCCACTTCTAAACGAATCCGAATAATTTCTGAATAGAGAGGAGGTAAAAGCCGATGTCACGATTGAAGGATAAAGTTGCCGTCATCACCGGCTCAGGCATGGGCCTAGGTCAAGCAATGGCGTTACTATTCAGCCGCGAAGGTGCCAAAATTGTCGTTCCCGACATCAATACGACGGCAGGAGAGGAAACGGTGGACGCTATCCGCAAGGAAGGCGGCGACGCGATTTTTGTCCGAGCGGATGTCTCCAAGGCAGACGACACCGAGCGTATGATTGCTGCAGCCGTCAATTCCTACGGCGGCATCGATGTCTTAGTCAATAATGCGGGGGTACAGGTTGAGAAGAACGTCCCTGACACCACCGAGGAGGAGTGGGATTACGTGCTGGGTGTGAACCTCAAAGGCACCTTTCTATGCTCAAGGGCTGCTATCCCACAGATGCGCCGTCAGGGTGGCGGAAGCATTATCTGCATCTCGTCCATTTCAGGCCTCGTCGGGCAGCCAAACCAAGCGTCCTACAACGCCTCCAAGCACGGCGTTATTGGACTGGTCAGAGCCATGGCGTGCGACCACGCCCAAGAGGGTATCCGAATCAACGCAATCTGTCCCGGATCGATGAACACACCGATGGCAGCAAACATCCCAGAGGAACACCTCGCACCGTATCGCAAGGCGAATCTTTTCGGCCGTTTCGCGGAACCGATAGAGGTCGCCTACGCCGCCCTATTCTTGGCAAGCGATGAGTCGTCGTATGTCACAGGTTCTGTGATGACAGTCGATGGTGGATATACGACGAAATAAGCTAACCTGAGTTGCTAGGGTGTGTTGATATTTTGCCCTCAACAATCTGGGAAACGCCGCGAAGTATATAGGAGTTACGCAGTGAATGCTCAACGCTTTGTAGCTCGGCGATAAGTCGCCGCCCCGATAAATCGGGATTCAGGGCAACTGGACACCGGTCCCAACGCCCAATGAATTGGGCAACTACAATCAGGACCCCATCAAGAAGTTCACAGAATTTTTGTCAAAAGTGTTAGATTTTGTTAGATTTTGTCAGGTAATTGTGGATAACTCACCGATTGAACTGCTAATTACGGATGTGTTAATCAGTCAGTTGAACCTGTAGACTCAGACTCACTTCTGCATATCTACTAGAGAGAAGAAATCTAAACACAGATTAGAAAGGACACCCCTATGAACGCCTCAATCAAAATCGACCACGTCGCAGTCATGGTCAGCGATCTGGAAAAGTCTCTCCACTTCTACCGCGACCTGCTCGGACTGGAAGTCGTCTCCCCCGAAGAACACAACGACGGTTCAATCTCCGAAATGGTTGCAATCCCCAAAGTACACATGCGCGAATATCGGCTGCGGGCACCCGATGGTATCCATGGCCACACCCGAAACGACGGACCGGGCTTCACACTGGATCTCATCCAGTGGCTCAATCCCGCCAGTCCCGTTGAACGTTACCCCATCAATCACGTACCGAGTGCCCACATCTGTTTTGGCGTCGAAGATGTCCCCGCCATCTACGAGCGGTTAAAGGCAGCGGGCGTAGAATTTGTCTCCCCACCCGTCCGCTTCACCGGTGAAGGCGAATGGCATGTGCTTTTCTTTTACGACCCGGACGGCAACCTGCTCGAACTCAACGAAATTGGCACAGGACAGCAGGTCGTCCATGAATACGATTGGAGCAACGCTTAATACCTACCTTCAACTCCCTACCCCTGAACCGCTTCAAACAGGTTCTAACACAGAAACCGAGTTTTGAAGAAAAAACTCGGTTTCTCTTTGCATTTTGCACTTTCTTTTGATATGAACCACCTTTTTATATACAACAGTAATTCTCGTAGGTTGGGTTGAACGACAGTGAAATCCAACACCAATGAAACAACATAGCCCCAGAGGGGTGATATGTGTATAGAACTAAGGACATCCTAAGTTTTTTAGCCCTAACAGGACGACATGTCGATAAAAATATCGAACCAGAAAAAGGAACAAACAATGCCTCAACGAATTGCAGATGAAAAGCAGATAGAACGGCAATGGCTAATCCTGAATAAGATCGCCAGACGCAATGGTGTCACAAAGAAACAACTGATCGAAGAAACCGGGGCCAGTGAACGCACGATCGAGCGGGACCTCCCTATCCTCATGCGGTATTTCCCGTCAATTCTGAAAGAGAAGGAAGGGCGGCAAAACCGATATAGATTCAAGAAAGACTATCAGTTCCCAGCACTCGATTTGTCCCTACCCGAACGGTTGGCGTTGACCCTCGCACAAGACGTAACCACCTTTCTCAAAGGAACGCCATACTTTGAAGCACTTACCAACGCGTTCGCAAAAATGCACACCACGCTACCGATTGAAGGTCAGGATTACTTCAGCCGGATTCAAGACATTCTCGCCTTTCGCCTCCAACCTGTGAAGGATTTTCAAAGCGTCGCACCACACATCAACCAAGCACAAAGTGCCTGTGCGAAACGCCAACGACTTAACTTGCTCTATCACTCTGCGAGCCGGGGTGAATCGCTCCAACGCAAGGTTGACCCGTATGGCATCGCCTATTCCGACAACGCGCTGCGGCTAATCGGCTATTGTCACACCCGACAAGCAGTCCGCGAATTTGTGTTTGACGACCGGATGCACTCATTGACAATCCTCGACGAAACCTTTGAACCTCAGGAAGGCTTCGATCTCAACGAGTACATCACACGCGGATTTGGCGGCATAAAAGACCAACCGGTACAGGCGGTTATCCGTGTGGAGCCGCCCGCCTCCCGCTGGGTGCGCTCCCAGAAATGGCCCGGTTTGCAAAAACAGATCGACTTAGCGGACGACCAAATTGAGCTGCATTTCGACACCGAAGGACGAGAAGGGTTGATGCGTCAGATTTTGCAATGGGGCAGCTGTGCGGAGGTGGTCGCACCATCCGATTTTCGTGAGGAGGTCGCCCAAGAAATCGAGAAAATGAGAAAAAAATACGAAAATGCCTAAAAAAAACATCAAAATTTCAGATCACCGACACGTTCTGACGGTATTGATCGGTATAATTAGGACAAGATTTAAGCAGAAGTTGTTTGAATAATCCAGAAACCGAGTTTTTTTCTTCAAAACTCGGTTTCTCTCGGTGCGTTTTGCAACCAATCTGACGCGATGAAAAGCGGACAATTTAAGAAAAGGACACACCAATGAAGCTACTTCAAAATTTTAGACTTGCACGTTACCATATCATCCTAACCGCGCTCTCAACGATTGTGATGCCACCTTACGCAGGCTCAACATACCGAGGCGGATTCGGACACGCCTTCAGGAAGATGGTCTGCACCCAAGGACCAATCGACTGCCGAGATTGTACACTCAAAGCCGTCTGCCCATACCCGTACATCTTCGAGACCGCCCCATTCGAGGGCGCGCAGCAATTAAGGACGTATGGGGACGTGCCTAGACCCTTCGTGATCGATCCCCTGAGTACGCGAGGCGAATACCGCCGAGGAGAATCTTTCGTATTCCGGCTTACCCTCGTAGGACGCGCTATTGACTACCTCCCCTATTTTCTCGTCAGCTTCCGCGAACTGGGCGAAATCGGCATCGGCAAGGGGCGTGGACGGTTCCAACTGACTCACGTCCAGACCGATAGCGGCGAATCAATCTATGACAGCGAAACCCAAATGGTACATAATCTTAATAACACACTCAGTTTCGACGAGATTCAGGGCGAAGCGACATCACTAACGACCGACCAGTTGACCGTGCACCTGCTCACCCCCACGCGAATCACGCACAAGGGGCAAATAACGGATCAACTCCCGTTCCACCTATTTTGGCGACGGTTGATTGGGCGAATCTCGGCGTTGGCATATTTCCACTGTGGCGAATCGCTAGATCTCGATTTTAAGGGACTCATCGCACAGGCGGAAACGGTCCAAACTGTTCAGAATAACCTAAAATGGAAGGATTGGACACGCTACTCCTCGCGTCAAAACCAGAAGATGCAACTCGGTGGGTTGATCGATAGCGTGACCTATGCGGGCGATTTGGCGGCGTTCCTGCCATTCGTGGCGTTGGGCAAGTTTCTGCACGTTGGCAAAAACGCGACGTTTGGGTTGGGAAAATATCGGATTGAATAAAGCGAGTAAATCACTTGAATTCACGGAGATTCAAAAAATGGAAATTACTGTTACCAATCAACCTCCCGAAAGCGATGTAAATGTACCTCCACCGTTGATGGAGTTATTCCAAAAGTACACCTTAAAAAAATACGGAAAGAAATTTCCTCCGTTCACACATCAGGCAGCGGTCTTTCGACAAATTGATGTGGACAAAGAAATTTTCTTAGTGGCTGGAACCGCTGCAGGAAAGACTCTCGCTGTTGCTGTACCACTTTTCCATAAACTACAAAATGGAGGTATTCGCAAAGCGTTACTGATGTACCCCACAATCGCCCTAATGGATGATCAACGCCGGGTTATGGACGATTTAGGCGAGATCACCGGTGTGACAATTGGCCAACTTCAAGGTGGGATGTCTCATTCCCAACTCATTGATAATCTCAATCGACAGGTTATTCTCGCAACTCCAGACGCGGTTTATTGGTTCTTTCAGAAAAACGTGAAGTATACAGGCATGTTACTCTACGGACTCGCGTTGATTGATGAATGGGTGCTTGATGAGGCACATCTTTTCAACGGATTAATGCTTCAGAACCTACGCCATTTCAAAGAACGAATTACCCATTTGGCACAGATTATCGAACGTAAACCACGATGGCACATTTTGACAGCAACACCAACCCAAGAATTACGAGCGTTGACCGATGGAGAGCAGATTAATGGGGTTTCTAAGTGCGGCAACATACAGGTGAATTTCCTATACCCCCCATTAGAGTACGATGAACGTGATATGCTACTGCGTCAAGCCGTTGAAGAAAGCCTGACAGGAGGAAAACGCAAAACACTAGTCGTTCTCAACTCAGCGAGTGGGGCCCACCATTTATACAATCAAGTTAAAGATTATCCTCCTACACTGACTCCTGAACAATGGCTGCACGTAGGACATCTCACATGGAGGGAACTATCCACTTGGTTTCAGGAGAATGGACTCAATACAGCGGTGGCTGCTTTGGAAGCATGGATGGAGTGCGAAATTCCTTTCACAATAGCTGAATTACCAGAACACGATCCTGTTCTACTCCCAACCGACAAACTGATGTCCGCACTCACTCGCTTTCTTGAAGGCAATATTAGACAAATTGCCGGACTTGGCTACGAAGCCCAACGACAGGAAAGACCTTTGATTGACTTCATCTCACAACGTCTTGCCAATTTTGGAAAAGCCCACAAGTTGATTTGGCAAATGGTTATTGACAGAATTGATGATGGAGACTCAGCAGCAGAGGTTAAGGCTAAATTCTACCGATGGGTTGAGGAGGTTTCTGACCAACTTGATAATCAATGGGGAACCAACCTTGAGGATTGTCCTCCGGATTTTTGCCAGCTGCAAGCCGATTTAAGGGGGACCCAACTTGGTGTTGATTTGAGTCAATTTGTATGTCGTTATCTAGTTGAGCAAATTGTTGTCAAACCTGAAGATGTTGGTGGTGCAAAACCCAGAGGTGAAGGTTTTCAGGAACGTCATGTCTACTTCCGGTGGCTGTCATGGAATTGGATTATATCAGATACAAGTCTCAGAACAGAAATTCAGGAAAAACTCAAATTTGCAATAGAAACGGGACGACTTCAACCGAAATCAAGCTATATCACCACATGGCAAGATAGAGACATTACAACAATTCTTTATTCCGGCAAGATGTCAAAGCATAACCGTGACGGTCTTGTGGAGTTGTTCGGTAAACTTGAGAAGGCGATTCTTATTTCGACACCTGCGGTGGAAGTTGGTGTAGATTTTGACGCTGATACCCTCATTACTGAAGAATGTGATGGGAACGGGTTCCTCCAACGTTTTGGGCGTGTTGGGCGTTCTGGTGAGGTTGGCCAAGTTAGCGTTCTCCTCCGAAACCAACGGTGTATCCCTCGTCTGCACGAACAATCGCCAGAAATGCCTCGAGACGAATTTTCGCGGTTCATTGTTAATCCTGATAAACCCACTAACCCTGATATAAGCTTATTCCCCGCACGAGTATATGTTCCTGATTCGCCGCTCGTCAGTGCAATTCACCATCAGATTAACGACCAAATCGGCGCGATTGGTGCAAACCTCAACAACAAAATGTTCCCTTCAGACACGAACGTTAGTCAACTAGCAGACGCTATGAAAAATGCAGATGTGCCATTCCGGTATGGGCTTCGTGGCACACTGCCGGAGATTACATTTTACGGCGAGGTAGGGAGCGACCCTTTTTATGTGTTGAGCCGGATTCAGAATGAGAGACTATGGCCCCCCAATTCACCTTTTGAAGCAGCCGTTGCAAAGGTCGGATATAACGAGTTCATCTATCGCCGAAACAATTGGGATATCATTATTGATTGGGAACGAACATGTGAATCAAGTGCATTCCTGTTTTATTTCCTAGAAGGACGATGGCACATTGTAAGCGGCACGGGTATCGTAAGCGACTTTATTGAGTTGATGGCACCTAGTTACAGTCAACATACCGAATTGATACGTGAACAATGGCGGGAGCAACCGGAGCAAACAAAAGTGGAACTTCAAAAACGTAGCTCTAAACCACCTTTCGACCGATTCGCACGGCTTGGTAAAGCTGTACTTCTCGACGAAAAATTACTCCTTGGGCAAGGACCTGTTTTTTTATGGCGTAAAGGTAAAGATGGTTCTTCAAGCTGCGTTGAAACCGTGATGAGAGAACCGATTATTTTGCGGGATCAGATGTGGTTGGTAATGCGGTATAATAAAGATGACGCACAGATCCAATTACAGGAACTTGGCCTTTATGACTTAGAAGAACTCCATGTTGATGAAAACGGCGAGTATATCGTGCTGATTGAACAGTTGGTTGGAGCATGTCTGTATGCTTATAGGAGGTTAACGGATGTGGGTTGAACGTTACAAAAGCGCATTGGGAAAATCAAATCACGGTGGGCAAAGCCTTTACCGTCACACCTTTGATGGTGTAGAGGCTGCTGTGCGGGCTTTGCAGCTAACACATAGAGTCGACGAACGCATAGCTGATATTGCCATTTTCGCCACAGCCGTTCATGATGTAGGTAAACTTGACCCTGATTTCCAGAAGATGCTAAAAGCCGCTCGCGATTATCCAGGAGATTTGTCAAAATTCCCCAAAAAGCGCGTCAAACATGAGGCAAGTAGTTTTGACTACGACCATCAAGAATTGGTGGAAGATAGCATCAACGAAATTTGTCAGGAAATCAGGGCAGTCTGTAGTTATTCTATCAACCCGAATCATTTGACAAATCCGGAGTCTATGGACTGGGTCTGGGCATTTGTCGTTACGCATCATGGGCTGTTTTACCTATCATACGAAAAATGGGGTGACAACCCAATCCGCCCGTGTGTCCGACGCAAATGGACAACATTTTACCCAAACGAAATCTGTCGCTTCACATTGGCGGACCTGCTATTCAAATTTCACCCCATTGGCGGTTTGGTAATCTTAGGTGATCTAATGGGGTCATTTGCTTTTGAGCAAAAACGCAGTCTTGACCAAGCATTTGAAGGTATATCAGACTTACGCACCGCCTTCAATCGACTCTTACACCAAGCGGACGAACTTGAAAAAAGCATCCAAGCCTATGATCCACGCACTTATTCGCTTCGGCAAACATTGGAGTTGCTCGCTGCTGGACTTTAGTAAATTACATTAGCAACTAGAAACCGAGTTTTTTGAAAAAACTCGGTTTCTTTTCAGCTTTGTAGGAGGTTACCAATGGATATAACACAATCTGAATTAATTACCCAAGCAGCAGATGAAGCACTTGTAACGATTGGAATCAAAGACGATTCCAAAGCCGAAATGTTAGCACAGTTAATTACGGAGGGGGTTTCACAGTGGCAAGAAACCCTGTCGAACGGTGATAAGTTGATGTTGCTTAGGCTTTATTCACCAGTAATTGACCGAGAGGAGGTGTTTTTAGGCTGTGTCTTACTTAACGACTTTCTGAACAAAGCCGTTATTGACACAGCGAAAACCCTGAGTGCACAAGTCGCTCCGGTAATACCAGATCTCGAAAACAGTTTTGTGTTGCTCCGTGGACAACAATTTGATGCCCTTGCGTTTGCTAATGAATTTCGACAGATGGTCCAAAGAAAATTACCTGCCCTACTACTAGGACATGAGAATTTGGAACAAGGAATACACGGTGACGTGACCCAAATGTTGACTTTTTACAAATCTAATATTGAGCCGTTCCCTGTCTTTATCCTGCCTTGCGAACAACTCCCCCAGTTGCTGAAAGTGGTGGCAAATTGGTTGCGGACACTCGCAGGAAATAATGGACCAAAAGCATTGGCAGATGCAGGCCATATTCCACTTGAAGTTGCGGAACGGTGGCGAATCAATGTCATCTTGAGTTTACTTACTTTCTTCTTTGCTAAAGACGGCCGTGAGATGCAAAGTTTTCACTATTTTCTTTCTGAGGCAATAGGCGATGATAGGTTGCCTGTAACTGAGGTAAAACGCACTTTCGGCATGACCACGACAGATGAATTTGAAAAAAAGAAATTCGAGGCAGCGAAGAAAGACAGCGCAGGAGTGGACTTCGATAGTCTAGAAATCGCTATTGAGCATTGGCTCAAAAAGGTCGAGACAGCACTTAACTCAGGAACAGTTGACGCGATAGCAACCAACCTGAATCAGAAGATGTTTTATAGCAATACAAGTGTACTAACCGATCTTATCTTATCTGGCACACAACTAGGCACTGTGTTGTTTAGCCGAAATCAGACATCACCATCCACTTCACTGGTTTGCCGGTTCTGTGGTGCAAATACCGCGGAAATTTCAGAGAAGAATATCCTGGGCGGTTCAAAAACGGGTGGACGATTTAATCAATCTGTACGAAAAACCAATGAACGCTTCTGTCTTCGTTGTGCCACAGCGAGTTATTTGGAAAACCGTCGCTTGGGAATGCTGTTTGATGACGGTGGATTCCCGATACCCAAACTCTATAATACCATTTTTCATTACGGCCGTTATCAAGATTGGGAGATCCGGGCAATTCAGCGACAGATTGACTATATTTTCCATCGAAAGGAAAGAAACATACCGACACCTCAGCTACTAGAAGAACTCGTCCAAATTCGCGATCAAGTTTGTGCTGAAATGAATGTGAGTGAAGTCCCAAACCATTATGATGATCCATGGGCGGCACTTGACGCCGCCGAGCCAGTTGCACGCGTATCGCAAACTGTTGCGGATGCCTGTCAACGCGACATCCAAGCCGATGTGCTTACGTTAGGTGCAGGTTCACAGAAGTTGCTGGTTTTCGTGCTCCCACAGTTGAGACCGGGTAGTAAAGAAGGACTAGATTTCGTGCAACGCCGCTTTTCACAGAGTCGTCTTGCTGCTTTTACACTTTTGGCTTTCCTTCAACAACTTACCAATGGTAACGGTCCATGGTACTTCCAAAGTCTGCCCCAACTAGCCCCGGGACGTATGCAGGAAAATCATTTTTATATTCACAATCGTCCTGAACCGGTTGCACGTAATCTACAGCGTTATTCTCAAATCGTTGACTTTGCACAACGGGTTGTTAAATACCGTGACGGTCACTCGCAACTTGCTGACCAAATTATGCTTGCTGACCGACTTCTTACAGATCCGCTTGGTGTATTTTCGGATGTACTGCGCGATTCTCCGATACGGGGAGGCGATGATTTCGACATGAAGTATAAGCGTTTATCAAACGATTGGGAAACTACTAAAGGTCTTGGTATTGTCAATTTGGATGAATACCAAGAAATTTATCAAAACCTTTATCAAACAACAAAGGGAGAAGATACGATGCCAAAGAACATCAATGTCGAAAAGTTGGACGTTTTCTGCGATCATCTTTTCCGGGCACTTGACCACGCTGGTTTATTTCCGCCTCGTCTCGGTGAGGCTGCACACGCTTTCGAGAAGTACCCTCGGCTGTTGGTTGGATTATTAGGACGCTATGAAAATGTGGAAAGCGGCTTCTCAGAGTGGGAGACACGAACGTTGCGCGGTGTGAATAGGCAGCAACGTGAATCCGTTTATCCATACTTTCATGTCCTGCAAAATTGGTTAGTCGCACCGGAAAACCGCACTTTATTTGAGAAAAAAGAACATCGTAAAGATACACTCAACCACCTCAAGCGGAGTCTGTACGCTCGGGTATACGCTTGGCTCTACCCACGGCGGCGGTTGACCGTATCATATGCTCAAGCACATGGTGGAAATCGAACACAGTTTGAACCAGAAGTAATTAACCGGGATTTCATGACAGCAACTCAGCACACGCAGCAAGAACTCGGAGGTATCGTAAGCAAGTCTGTTATTGAAGATGCAAGAGAGTTTCTAATTGCAAAACGCAGTTACTATCAAGATTGGAAACCTAACCAAGAGTCAGTTGATTCGGATGACAACGAAACCACATTAACAGAGGAGGTCAGTTAATGAGCACCAATTTGCACCAATTCCAAGCACGATTAGCACCAGTTGACACACTCGTTCCTCGAACTTTAGGGACAGGTAGGAACGCTCGCTCGGTTGTTTCTCCTAACTGGACGAAACAGGTAGTCACAATTGTCGGCATCAAAACTGTTGCCAGTCGTTTCCTTCCTGTTTCTCATGAAGGACATTCTAACGAAACCTACGTGGATAAAGTTGAAAACCTAGGTGGAAGAAGTCGAGCAGAATTTCTAACTCGTAAGATGAAAGGCATCGAACGACGAATGCATATCGGGCTCTTCCGTGAACTTGCGACAACTGTAGATAACGACTGGAAGCAATTTTTCCGAACACATTTTAACGAAACGATTTGTGTTATTCCGGATGGACTCTGCGTTGCCTGCTGGAACTGTAGCCTATTCGGTGCCTTAGACGCACAAGGTCAGACAGCAACTTTCACGCGCATCCGTTATTTTGATAGCTATTCGCTTGAAGCTGCTGAAGATTGCATTGGCAGTATGGATAACGAAGAAATGGGGATCGGCAATCAAGTTTACGAAGACCTCATGGCAGATAAAGAGGGTAAACCACGTGGACGTGGCGCAGAAACTTATCATCTCTACGAATATGTTAAGGCAGGCACACGATTCCCATTCATCACCATGATTGAAAGTCCAACGGGACTTGACGTTGCAAGCCTGCTACACACCATCCGCCGTGCGGATCTTCACGGCTATGGTAAGTACAACGCGAACCATGGCAAGTTTAGTACTGAATTCCTCGCCGTGGCAACGGGTTATCCTCGATTCAGTGTTCTTAACATGTTAGCAGATATGGAAGAGGAAAAAGAGATGAATCTTATCTTTGATGGACTCGCAGGCGGTCATAGCCCGGTAGTGCTTCAAGAAAAAGGGGATATTGAAGAACTTGCAGGCACATTGGAAAATGAGTTTTCACAATATGTCGAGGCATTAGGCTAAGTCATATTCTCGTGTCGAAGCCGGGATATGATGGAAAAACCGGTTTCGACAGACATTCGTAGCTGGAGGTGCAGGGTGTCTTCTTTTTATGGACAGCAAATTACATTGCGCAACTGTGGCCGCTTTACCGTTGTTAAATCAGACTTTGGTGCAGATTACCGAACTCATACACATGTTACCGAAGAAGCCCTCTATGCGAGCCTGACACGCGGCGCAACATGGCAACCGCAGCCAATTATTATCAAGCAAGATAATTATGATTTTGTTCGGGACTATCATGTGGCTGATATGCCAGTATGGTTTACTCCGGGGATATTTGATTTCTCACAAAACCAATCTCAACTTCCATCAGACGATTTAGATGCGAGCTATTTTAACGCGGTTTCAGAAGTCTTTCCAACCACAAGTCGAGCTTACACAGTGAACCGCAAGGATGACAACCTTAAGGTAGGAAGTCGTCCGGGACATGCACCGACTTATGGTTCATGGCAAGCTGTGCAACCCGATCGAAGATTGACTACTTACGCTTTTTCTCAGAAACCGGAGTTGCTAGAAAACTTTTGCGAAGGACAGACCTTTCTGCTAGGTAAGAAACGGACGATGTTTCAAATTCTGACTCTCTCCGCGATCATCGAAGGTAACTGGCATCATGGAGAGTGTACGACTTTTTGGTTACAAGGCACCCCTAATGTTAGTAACCGATTCGGCCATTTTGAGATATTCGCGGTTACAATGCGATATATTATCCTCCGCGGAACTGTTCGTGATGCCGTAGATTATGTAGAGTTTCCTCTACCAGATCAAGACCTTCGCTTACCAGATTTCTACTTGCAGCGCATACCACTTGAAATTAACTAACGAGAGGGAACGTATATGAATCAACTCATCATCTCCGACTACGGCACGTACCTCGGCAAACGTTCCGAGCGCGTCAGCGTCCGATACCGAGACAAAGACCGCGAAAAAGAAGAACACCCCCTGATGGACCTCGACCAGATCATTATCACCTCACGCGGCGTCAGTATGTCCTCAGACCTCATCGAAGCCTGCACCGAGCGCGGCATCGAAATCGCATTCCTCAGCTTCAACGGCAAACCGTATGCGAAACTCAACAGCCCGTCGCTGACCGCGACCGTGATCTCAAGGCGCGAACAACTCGCCGCCTACCACGACGAGCGCGGACTAGAGATTGCTAAACAATTCGCTGTAGGCAAACTAAAGAACCAGATCAACCTCATCCGCTACTTCGGCAAATACCGCAAGAAACAGGCACCTAAAAAATACGCCGAACTGATAGAGCGGATCACAAAGATCGAAGGACTGATCGACGAGATCCAACTTGTCCAATCCCCAACCGTTACGGCAGCCGCCGAACCACCGATTGACAACGCACGCAGCACACTACTGAACCTCGAAGGACGCGCCGGTGCCCTCTACTGGGAATGCGTCCAACGACTATTGCCCGCCGGACGCTTCACCACCCGCAACCATCAAGGCGCAGTTGATGACGTGAATGCCCTGCTCAACTACGGCTACGGGATACTCTACTCGCAAGTCTGGAGCGCGCTCACACTGGCTGGGCTTGAACCCTTTGCCGGATTTCTGCATGTTGACCGCCCCGGCAAACCCTCGCTGGTGCTAGACTTCATCGAAGAGTTCCGCCAACCAGTCGTGGATCGGGTCGTGTTCGCGATGATCAACAAACGATTCAAAGTCGAGTGGGAAGACCCCGACAGCGACACCGCCAAATCCGCGCACCAGTCCTCAAAACCCGATGCGGAGACAGAAACCCCAACACAACGCCGCCTCAGCCAAGCGACCCGACGCGCACTTGCCGATCGCGTATTGGCGAGGCTTCAAGAAACTGAACGATTCGAGCGAAAAGCGCAGAAACTCTGCAACATCATCCAACTCCAAGCCCGTCACCTCGCCATGCACCTCCGCCGAGAACGGGACTATCAACCTTTCACCGCCACATGGTAAAAAGTTTAGAAACTCGGTTTCTATAATCTATGCACACCTACGTCATCTACGACATTGTAAAAGACCGCATCCGCAAAAAAATCGCTGATGTCTGCCTCGATTACGGGTTAAAACGCATCCAGTACAGCGCATTCCTCGGTGACATCAACCCAACCCGACGACGCGCATTGGAAGACAAACTGACCGAACAACTCGGCAAGGCAGAAGGGAAGATCGAGATCCTCAGCGTGTGTGCAAAAGATTACGACAAACGGACCGTCATCGAGGAGACTGGCAAATGAATATACGCGTCAGCGATATCAAACAATACTTCTACTGTCCACGGGTGGTCTACCATACCTACTACACCCCGGTGACCCGCCCGACAACACACCCGATGCAAATCGGCGCAGTTCAACATGAAGTGCTGAGTGTTCTAGAGCGACGACGAACCCTCTCCCGCTACGGACTGGAGGATGGCAGCCGTCAGTTCCACATCTCACTATACGCCGAGTCCCTTGGACTGAGCGGCGTGCTCGACCTACTCATCAAGACCAAAGATGGCGCATTTCCAGTCGAGTTTAAGGACACGACCCAACGACTCAATCTAAACGCGAAATACCAGTTGACAGCCTACGCGCTGATGGTGGAGGAGTGTCTCGGTCAATCGGTGTCCCAAGGGTTTATCTATCGGATCCCCACAGGGCGCATCACAGCCGTTCCGATTTCAGACACACTTCGGCGCAGGACACTCGACGCTATCAAACAGATACGGCGTATGCTATCAGACGAGTGGATGCCTCCACCAACGCCACAGCGTGGAAAATGTGTCGAATGCGAATTTCGCCGATTCTGTGCCGATGTTTTATGAGCATATCGCAAATTGAGTTTCTGCGGAAAAAGCGGGGCGATTTGCGAAAAAGAAAATACTGTAGGGTCAGGCTTTGTGCCTGACCAAATCAGGGATTGCACCGATCTAATCAAAGCGAAGACTGTAGGGGGCAGATCTTGTACCTACCCGAAGATCGATTTGCGACAGACTTCCTCTGGTCTCGATAGCCAAACAGATGGGATGAAACTCACAACGGGGATTTGCGAAAATAGCGATCCGAATCCCGCTGATACTGATGAACACAAGGCGCGCTGAAGATATACACTTTTTTCTTGAACATGGAGGTGTTTCATGCCATGATACAGAGAACGCTTCAAAAACACAGGTATCTTCTATATTCTGGAGTGATCTATGAGTGCTGCCCGTAGTCGGTTACAACCTATGCCCCGATTAAGAGGGGACTGAAAGTCAAGTCTATCGCCGGTATCGGTGCTATCCTTGCTGAAGTTACAACCTATGCCCCGATTAAGAGGGGACTGAAAGTTAAATGCTGATGTCTTTGTTTTTTATTGGAGAAAGTTACAACCTATGCCCCGATTAAGAGGGGACTGAAAGATAGTCCCTATGCTCGATGCTGAAACGGATTTTTCTAGTTACAACCTATGCCCCGATTAAGAGGGGACTGAAAGAGAGCACATTTGATCCGCAATCGATTGCGGATAGGGAGTTACAACCTATGCCCCGATTAAGAGGGGACTGAAAGAATACCAATGATCTCCTCATCAGCGGAGATTGTATAGTTACAACCTATGCCCCGATTAAGAGGGGACTGAAAGACCTAGCCCGACACGGCTACACCATTTTTGGATGAAGTTACAACCTATGCCCCGATTAAGAGGGGACTGAAAGAATACCAATGATCTCCTCATCAGCGGAGATTGTATAGTTACAACCTATGCCCCGATTAAGAGGGGACTGAAAGACCTAGCCCGACACGGCTACACCATTTTTGGATGAAGTTACAACCTATGCCCCGATTAAGAGGGGACTGAAAGATCTGTAGTCCCTGTGATGATCCCTGCATTTATATTGTTACAACCTATGCCCCGATTAAGAGGGGACTGAAAGAGGACTGGAGGGAGTAAGCACCGGTTGCATGTCGTGTGTTACAACCTATGCCCCGATTAAGAGGGGACTGAAAGAGCTGCCGTTTCCCTTCAAGCAAACGGTCCGTGGCAGTTACAACCTATGCCCCGATTAAGAGGGGACTGAAAGTGCCGGAGAATTGGCGCGGGCGTTGTTGCCGGTGCTGTTACAACCTATGCCCCGATTAAGAGGGGACTGAAAGTAACGAAACGTCCAAACTGCTATCCCTGCCAGTAGTCAAGTTACAACCTATGCCCCGATTAAGAGGGGACTGAAAGGACTGGCTCGCGGGCGATACCGTTCCCGTTTGGGGTTACAACCTATGCCCCGATTAAGAGGGGACTGAAAGAGCTGCCGTTTCCCTTCAAGCAAACGGTCCGTGGCAGTTACAACCTATGCCCCGATTAAGAGGGGACTGAAAGGCGGCGTGGATGCAAGTGACACAATCGTGATAATGAAGTTACAACCTATGCCCCGATTAAGAGGGGACTGAAAGTTAGCCAGTATGGCAAGGACATATTTAAGTGCGATGTTACAACCTATGCCCCGATTAAGAGGGGACTGAAAGGTACAGGAACGAAGACTACGAAGGTGAGTCGTGGAGTTACAACCTATGCCCCGATTAAGAGGGGACTGAAAGCTGACACTGAAAAATGAGCCCTTTGCCTGTATTGAGTTACAACCTATGCCCCGATTAAGAGGGGACTGAAAGCCACCTGATGATAGTGCATCCCCCAAAGCCTCTATCACGTTACAACCTATGCCCCGATTAAGAGGGGACTGAAAGGACGGGATCTATATAAAGTCCCCCAGGCAAATCATCTGGTTACAACCTATGCCCCGATTAAGAGGGGACTGAAAGAGAGCACATTTGATCCGCAATCGATTGCGGATAGGGAGTTACAACCTATGCCCCGATTAAGAGGGGACTGAAAGCGCTGATAAGATCTGGGGGATTGTGCAGGCTGTCGGGTTACAACCTATGCCCCGATTAAGAGGGGACTGAAAGGACTGGCTCGCGGGCGATACCGTTCCCGTTTGGGGTTACAACCTATGCCCCGATTAAGAGGGGACTGAAAGCGCTTGAATATTCGCTCGCGATACCTGACCCGGTATAGTTACAACCTATGCCCCGATTAAGAGGGGACTGAAAGAATTGCCAAATACGGGAGGACCGTCAACAGATGAGAGTTACAACCTATGCCCCGATTAAGAGGGGACTGAAAGCAACTCGTGATCCACTGCGCCATGGGGCCCATCGCGTGTTACAACCTATGCCCCGATTAAGAGGGGACTGAAAGCAATTTGACCCAACGCCCGCACCGTGATCGTCAAGTTACAACCTATGCCCCGATTAAGAGGGGACTGAAAGACATCGCCTTGCAAGCCTGCGAGCCTCGCCCTGTTGAGGTTACAACCTATGCCCCGATTAAGAGGGGACTGAAAGATGTATCGGCTCATGTTGAGGCGTTAATTTCTCGTTTAAGTTACAACCTATGCCCCGATTAAGAGGGGACTGAAAGATATTTATAGGGTCTGCCTTCCATCTCGTCACAAGTTACAACCTATGCCCCGATTAAGAGGGGACTGAAAGCCACAACTTCAGAAAGGTTTAACAATGCCATTCCTCAGTTACAACCTATGCCCCGATTAAGAGGGGACTGAAAGACATATTGACCCGGATATTGAGGCGATGACTCGTAGTTACAACCTATGCCCCGATTAAGAGGGGACTGAAAGTTCATGACAGCGAACCGTTCGGCGATCATCCCCGCAGTTACAACCTATGCCCCGATTAAGAGGGGACTGAAAGCCGGAATACCGAGATTTATCCGCGCAGCCGACATCAGTTACAACCTATGCCCCGATTAAGAGGGGACTGAAAGACGAGCCTCCACGCCTACGAGACGCGATGGGACAAGTTACAACCTATGCCCCGATTAAGAGGGGACTGAAAGATAGTCCCTATGCTCGATGCTGAAACGGATTTTTCTAGTTACAACCTATGCCCCGATTAAGAGGGGACTGAAAGGACGGGATCTGGCTGTCCTCGAGCTCGCCGACAAGGGTTACAACCTATGCCCCGATTAAGAGGGGACTGAAAGGTAATCTCGGTCAGGGCGGGGGTGACGACGCTATCGGTTACAACCTATGCCCCGATTAAGAGGGGACTGAAAGAGCGGTTCTGATGGCGGGGACAATGTACAATGATGCGTTACAACCTATGCCCCGATTAAGAGGGGACTGAAAGTGATTAATATGCTCTATTTTCCCCATTCGTTCCTGGAGTTACAACCTATGCCCCGATTAAGAGGGGACTGAAAGAACCCGTGATCGTAACCTTGCCCAGCGGCTTGCATCTGTTACAACCTATGCCCCGATTAAGAGGGGACTGAAAGGTAATCTCGGTCAGGGCGGGGGTGACGACGCTATCGGTTACAACCTATGCCCCGATTAAGAGGGGACTGAAAGAGCGGTTCTGATGGCGGGGACAATGTACAATGATGCGTTACAACCTATGCCCCGATTAAGAGGGGACTGAAAGGTAAGAGCGCGGGATAAAAATCATCTTCTCGTAATGGTTACAACCTATGCCCCGATTAAGAGGGGACTGAAAGCGGCAACGCTCGGTATTCTGCACCGTCCTGCGCCACAGTTACAACCTATGCCCCGATTAAGAGGGGACTGAAAGGATGAGCCGGAGATCTTCGACGATCTGACGGAACTGGTGTTACAACCTATGCCCCGATTAAGAGGGGACTGAAAGCCTGCTTCAGTGATTCCGCAATCTCCAAATGTTCATGGTTACAACCTATGCCCCGATTAAGAGGGGACTGAAAGGTATTTGCCACATACCAATGAGATCCGTTGACAGCAGTTACAACCTATGCCCCGATTAAGAGGGGACTGAAAGGTATCTAAAAGAGCGGAAAAGGGGGCAGGTAGATGGGTTACAACCTATGCCCCGATTAAGAGGGGACTGAAAGCCAGCCATCGTTGCCCCAGCTTCCGACCACGCCGCGGTTACAACCTATGCCCCGATTAAGAGGGGACTGAAAGAATCAAAGCGGAGATTGAAGCGGAGCTCTCTGCGAAGTTATACCATTTCTGTAAGTTTATATCGCATTAGCGGTGTTGATAAAATATGAGAAAGCAGTGATTTTAGCCACAGCGTCCTTGGTAAAGGTGCCAAGAATCCCACTTAACTGCTGTTGCATTTGGTCCAATGTCTGATAGGTGTGGGTAAAGAGTTTCTGTTTAATAGCCTGCCAGAGTCGTTCAATCGGATTCAACTCCGGACTGTAGGGTGGCAGAAAAATCAGCACCACGTTTTGAGGAATTACCAGCGACTTTGCATGATGAAATCGACCATTGTCCAGAACCATTATATTCAAGGTATTGGCAAAAGTCGCTGAAAACTCATCAATGAAGATTTGGAAGCACTCTCCGGTTAATCGGGGGAGTTGGAGGAAAAATCGGTCGCCGGTGCGCGGTTCGACCGCTCCATAGAGATAAAACCAATCATACTGATAATCAACAGTTGCTATGGGTTTGACACCACAGGCGGTGATTCTTCTTTGGACAACGGGCAAAATGCCAAATCTTGATTCATCTTGGCAGAACAACCGAACCGACGGACTCTGTTTTTCTGAAATAGCCGTCTCGACTTGGGATTGAAAGGTCGAAACAAAGGTCTCGTTTAGTGTCTCGTTTTTTTTTGATGGCTTTTACGGGGAACTTTCAATTTTGCCCCCCATTTATCGTGAATGAGTGAATAAACCGCTTTATAACTCATCTGAACCTGGTAGGTGTCGGCGATAAATTGTTGGATAGCTCCATAGCTACTAAAGCCACAAGGCTTATCCAGTTCTGCACGTAACTCATGGCGCTGTGCCTCCGAAAGCAAAGGCACTCTGCCGGGGGGATAGCGGCGGTATAGCATCTGGTTGATGCCCCCCGCTTGGTAGGCATCTAACCAGTGACCTATGGTCTTTCTATCAACCCCAATTAAAGCTGCAACTTGTTGGCGAGTCTTCGCTTCACCACTTTGCAAAAGGTATAGAGCGGTGAGCCTTTGTTTTTTATAACCGACCGATTCACTTCTGAGCCGCTTTTTCAGTTCGGGGACACTTTCTGTAATTTCGGGGAGGCTTCGGTTCATAGCTTCCTCATTTCATAGGGAGTTGAGTGGCTGAGACATTCAGACCGATATTATAACGCAAGTTGCTAGTGTTTATTTAATGATAAGTGTAATCATAGTAGCAATGAGAAACAAAATAATCTTAATCTCAAACCCATCGGCAGTGACGGCATGAATAGAGCGGGGTAGCCGTTGGGTGATTAAACTGTTTGTCACCTCTATCCGCTTCCTGTGGTGATGGTGTATGTAAACTTCGTGGGCTTGATATTGCCGTTTGCTGTTCTTTTTTCGCAACGGTTTGAGCATGATACCGGCTTCAGCTAAGGCATCTTCAATCCCATAATTGCAGTAGGCTTTATCTGCATAAATGGTTGCCCCTTGAGGTAAATCAAACGGATAACACCGCAACCCTTGAACATCACTAAAACTGCCCGGTGTTAAGAAAAACTCAACCGGTATGCCAGACTCGGTGACCATCAGATGCAGTTTGAGTCCATAGAAGTATCTCCGTTTACTGGCTATCATCCCGCGCCAGACTTCCCCTTGATAAAGTTTTGCACTAGAGATGCGAATCACATCACACACTGGCACGGGATACGAGTCGATGATATAGAGTTGGTCTGAGTTTTGTGCTTTACAGTCTGTGGCAAGTGATTCAAAAAGTGTCTGAAACATCGGTGCAATTTGATGGAGTCTTCGATTGAATCGTGCCTTACTGAGCATATTGGGAATATATCCCTGCTCCTTGAGTAGACACCGTGCCATCTGTTGATTGCCACCGAACAGTTCTGCTGCCACTAAGGCAGTGGTCATTACTTCTGCGGCAGACATTTTGGCTCGTGGGTCGTCTTGATATCCGTGTTCAATTAACAGATCGTCACAAAGTGTATAAAATGCTACGATTACTAAGTCCATGGGATTCTCCTGTTTTAAGAGTTTTGTTTGAGACACAAATACTCTAACGGAAATTCCATGGATATTCAACTAGCAACTTGCGTTATTATAGAACAATTCATGGGGAAATGTCTATCAGAAATGGTATTACAACCTATGCCCCGATTAAGAGGGGACTGAAAGGCGTAGCGGTGATCCCCGCACGGAGCGGCAGCAAAGTTACAACCTATGCCCCGATTAAGAGGGGACTGAAAGTATAGATGCTGCCCACCAGCATAGAAGGAGGATATTACGGTGCAAGCACTTCTGATTATCACTTTGATATGCATCACGACATTTTTCTCTTGCACAGAAAGGAAGGAAACTGTCGTGATAGTGCCAGTTGCGCCTCAATTGCCCAAAATAGACTGCGAAGAATACTATGATAGGGTCGCAGCTGACATTGGTGCGCGCGGTTTGCAGGGATCTGGTGTAGCTCAACAAATCCGTGCTAAGGCTATCAAGGATTGTACGGAAGAGAACCGCCGGCGTGGATACTAACGTTCCGTTGTTTCTATCCTTGCTCCACTCTGCAATCTTCCCCCGATTTCAATCGGCTTGGCTACAGGTTGACCCGTTATTCGTTACAACCTATTCCCCGATGAAAAGGGGACTGAAAGGCAACAAAGATAACAAAAGACGGCTCAACGCAGATTAGTTACAACCTATTTCCCGATGAAAAGGGGACTGAAAGGCAACAAAGATAACAAAAGACGGCTCAACGCAGATAAATTACAACCTATTTCCCGATGAAAAGGGGGACTGAAAGTGGTGGGAGGTGACACCCGTCGCATGGCGAGGCTCCCACATCCTATGCGACGGGGCGTGAAGGACAAAAAGAAGGATACCTCTTGAACAATCTACCATAAGGAGAAATCTAATGTTTACGCTAAGTTTGCGATTACTATTTGTATTGTCTATCTGCATGTTTGTGTCCTTGTTGGGGTGTGAATGGGCGCGGGATGGAGCTACGCCCCCCGGACTTGTGAATGTCCCCGATGTAGATACGACGGTCCCCGTTGACGGGTCGGATGTAATAGACCGTTCCAATGTGGTCATTACTGATGCTGCTGAACCGTTTGGCGTTGATGAATACCGCCTGAATACGGCAGTGGTAACAGGAGACACATTAACAGTCAGCGTCTCGTTTAGCGGTGGTTGCAAGGACCATCAATTTACGCTTGTCACCGATGGGGTATTTTTAGAATCAGATCCAGTCCGATTGGTGTTGTTACTAGCGCACAATGCGAATAACGATCCATGTGAAGCGTACCCGACTGAGAAGCATCAATTTGACTTGAGCATAATCAAAGGTCTATATCAATCCGCTTACCAACGGGAATCCGGGAAAATTATCTTGCTGCTCCGAGATGCACCCAATGGGCTCGTCTACGAATTTCGTGATTAACTTTCAGTAGGAATGGCTGAAAGATGTACACAAAAAGGGAGCAAAGAAACCGAGTTTTGAAGAAAAAACTCGGTTTCGGGTGTTTTTTAGGTTACAATTGTTTGCCGGACGAAAACAACCCCCTAAATCCCCCTTGTCAGGGGGGCGTTTGCGGTCCCTTACCCGATCTAAAACAAAAGCGTTGTTCGCGAAGATTGGTAGAGATTTTCTTCTACTCCAAAGCAACAGGAGGATCCCATGACAACCCGACTTCTAATATCCCTAACCCTGTGTAGTCTCTACATCACCGGTTGCTTGAGCGGAACAACCGGAAAAACCGAACCCGCCCCCACACCAGCAGAACCGGCGACCCCAGCATCCCTTGGAGAGCTGCATCTATCACTGGCAAAGCCAAGCTACGGTCTCAACGAACCGATACCCCTTGATATGACGATTCAGATGGGAAAATTCAATCTACTCGTGCCGTATGCCTCCGTTGCGAGCAGGGGAGCATTCACAAAATTGGTGGTCAAAAACAGTTTGGGGCAAGTTATCCCGCCCAAACCGCCGATCACATTCCCGGCGAAAACCAAAACCGTGATGTGGGAGGACAAGGTGGTGAGTTGCATCCAAGGAACGGAACTCAAGGCAGGAGAGGCACGAAAGGCAAGTTTGAAAGACCTGAAGGCTTACTACAGATTAGGACCCGGTGATTATACATTGCAGGTGCTTATGGAGTTGAAAGTCTATCGGGAGATCTTTTCCCCCGAACCGCCAGAGGTACTTGAGATAAAGAACGAAATTCGGATGGTGCAAGTAGACACTGTCATGCCAGACGACATGAAGGAACGGATGATCCGCAATTTAGAGCGAGAGATTGAAGGTTTGCGGAGCGAGGAGGCAGCTCAACTAGACGGGACCTATCTCCTCAAAGATTCATTCCGGGGCTTGGCAACGCTTGAATCCAACATCGTTCCGCTAACGATACGGTAACATCAGACAGAGATACCACATCGACTTAATGCCGCTAACGCTGCCGCAGCGATACCCTCGGCATCAATGCCGAAGTGTCGGTAAAGTTCCACACGATCGCCCGATTGCCCAAACTCATCCACACCGAGCGGGATAACCAACTCCCCATAGACGCTCCCCAACCAAGATAATGCGTGGGAGGCACCATCGTGAACCGTGACAATCGGCGCATGCCTCTCGTTGCTTGGAATCAGCCAGTCAAACGGGGTAGCGACCTCTCCTGCACCTTGTGGGTATCCGGGAAACTGTTGCATCGTCTGCCACGCCTCAAATAGTCGGCGCGGACTGGTCATATTCAGCACATTGGCAGCGATCCGCTGCTCGCGAAGCATGTCCGCAGCCTCAATCGCTTCTGGAACCATGACACCGGTTGTCACAATATGAACCAACCGCTCTCTTGGCACAACCGGATCCGCATTGCGCCAATCGACCAACCGGTATCCGCCAGCCAGCACCTGACGCTGCAATTCATCTTCTCCCAGACGCTCCAACGCCGGCGTGAGCAGCCGCTGATCAATCAGCTTGGTGGACAGTCGCAGATAGGTCGAGCGTCCCCCCTCCCGGTCACAGCACTGGCGTAGCGCGTCCAACAATATCCACTCTAACTCCTGTGCAAAACACGGTTCGTAGGCATTGAGTCGAGGGATCTCCGCACCGAGTGATGGGGTAACAGTGGATTGATGCGCGCCTCCCTCCGGCGATAAGGTGATACCCGATGGCGTCCCGGCGAAAATAAACTTCGCCCCTGAATACTGGGCATAGATGAGTGCTTCAAGACCTCGGCACACAAACGGATCGTAGACCGTGCCAATCGGGATGATATGCTGCCCACACAGTTCAGCCGACAAGCCGAGCATCCCCAGCAACGTAAACAGATTCATCTCCGAAATTCCCAACTCGATATGCTGCCCACTCGGTCCGTGTCGCCAACTTCGGAGTTGGTTCGCTTCAGTCTCATAGTCCGGCAATTCGTGCGGCGTAAACACCCCCGTCTTGATAATCCACCCAGACAGGTTGGTAGACACCGATACATCCGGCGAAGTCGTGACAATCCGATCCGCTAGCTTCGGTACGCGGGTCAGACGCATCAGCAGCCGACCCAGAGACTGTTGTGTACTCAAGAACCCTTGAGTTGGAAGAGAGAGCGCTGTCGGCACATCATCGGCGGACAGGGTTACCGGTGGCGCAGGATTGGGTGGAAAAAGTCGATCGGCAACTTCGAGACACAGTTGACCGGGGGGCGATTCCGGCTCAAATCGCGCCCAATCGTCGTTAGCAGATACCCCCAACCGCTCCCGCAGATCTGCTATCTGCTCCTCACTCAAGAGCATTGAATGGTTCAGCGGGTGCCCAGCGATAGGGGTCCCCCACCCTTTAATCGTATATGCGAAGATAATTGTCGGCTTTTCCGGTTCCGTTTCAGCCTGCGACAGGACAGCGAGCAATTCCTCTAAATCGTGTCCACCCAGGTTGCTTAATACCGACGACAACGTTTCATCTGGAATATCCTGGATCACTGATGCGATTTCAGCGTTATCAATCCCCTCACAATCAACAATCCGAGAGCGGAGTTCCTCACCGGGGAGACGAATCAGTGCTTGATACTCCTCATTGCTCATTTCGTCGATCCGCTGACGCAAGGCGGGACCACCCGGTCGTTCAAAGCGTTCCTGAAGCTGCCGACCATACTTCGCTTCAAGTACCTGCCAACCGCTCTCCTCAAAGAGACGTTGAAGTTGACGCGCCCGAATGCCCGGCACAACTCGATCAAGGCTTTGGCGGTTAAGGTCAACAATCCACAGCAGATTATCTATACCGGTGAGTGCTTGATCCAGGATCGCCTCCCACACATTGCCTTCATCCAACTCAGCGTCACCGATGACCCCCACGAAACGACGCGAACTCACGTGACCGAAGTGGGACAGCGCATAGCGATGGGCTAACGCGCCAAACGCGGGCGCAACCGCTCCCAGACCCACAGAGCCGGTCGAGAAGTCGACTGCATCCGGATCTTTCGTTCGGCTCGGGTACGCCTGCAGCCCCCCAAATGAACGAAACATAGTTAGGTATTTTTTTGACAGTTGACCTAACAGGTAGTGGATCGCATGAAAAACCGGCGAAGCGTGTGGTTTGACCGAGACACGATCTCCAGCTTGAAGAAAATGGAAGTAAAGTGCCGTCATGATCGAAACCATCGATGCCGATGAGGCTTGGTGCCCCCCGACTTTCGTCTGATCTGGACTGGGACGAAGGTTGTTCGCGTAGTGGATGATGAGCGTTGCCAACCACAACACACGCTGCTGGATCGTATCCAATGTTTCCAACAATTCTCTTGAAATAGGCTGATCCGCGTTTTTCACAATCTTCCACCTCTCTTCCAAACCGAAATCGTTACACTATATGATAGTATTGTGACCTAAGTTGCTAGTTGCGGGATGATACCACATACATGTCGCCCCACCCCGATAAATCCCCGATAAATCGGGACAGGCGGGATTCAAAGCAACTGGGGCTATGAGTCGGGCAAGATGCCCGACCTACAGGTGTCGGGGTTTAACTTTTACTGCGTCGCATATACCTAGGGCGTGTTGACATTTTGAAGCTGCTCATTCAGCAAACGCTGTAATCACCAGGCAATCTACCAAATGTAGCGCGAACTGTTAGTTTGCAAACTGGGATCACAATCTAACAGATCGTGGTACACAGGTCGAGATTCATATGAACCAACCTAGACCCTGCGGAGCAACAGGCGGCACCACAATTTATATGATAGCACAGCTAGTTGATTCTATCAACCGTGAAAACTTCTAATTGACAGGCAGATATTGAACGAATATAATTCTACTATCGAATTGCTGTCAGAGGAGTGACAACATCCGCTAGGATCAAATACGGGCAGGGGGATAGAGATGGAAAGGCCTGGACACTCAACCGAGAGTCAAAGAAAGGAAGACCGAAAGCATACCGACGTTTTGTGTCCTCCGTTCTATACCTTACGCATCACATGCTACATTTTGCTCTGCCTCGCTTTTATTGCTAGCTCGTTAGACGGACTCAGCAAGGAGAGAACCCTCGATTATGTGATCGCCGTCGTCAACGATCAGCCAATCACGCTACGCGAACTGGAGACCGAACTAATCATTCGCGAACAAGAAAACCAGCCAACCCTTCAAGAAATTAAGGATCCCCCCAATACAGTCAAACGAGCAGCTTTAGAAACGCTCATCGATCAGAAACTGATGTTACAGCAAGCAGACGATATCGGAATGATGCTCTGGAGTTGGGGAAAGAGAGTGGACGCAGAAATTCAAGCATTGAAATCCTTATATAGCAGCGAGGCATCGTTCTTGGTTGATCTGAAGCGAATAGGATTAGAATATCAGGAGGTAGAGGAACGGGTGAGGAACGCCTTAATTGTGAACGCCCTGATCGTCCGCCAATTTCGCAACAGTATTGACGATGAACAGATCAATCAAGAGGCTCCCCAATATTTTGAGCTACATCGATCAGAATTTATCGAACCCGCACAGATTCAATTTCAGCATATCTTGGTCAGTTCAAAACCTAGCGACTCAGCAGATCTGCAAGCCGAAGCCGAGACCCTTGCCGGGATAATCACTGGTCAGTTGAAAGAGGGTGCAACCTTTCAGGAAATTCAGGAGGCTTATCCCAATAACCCGATTCTTCGGATTGTTCCAGAACCGCAGACATCTCCAGCCGATACGGAGGCTCAGTTGGTAATAGCTAGCTTAGAAATTAACGAAGTTAGCCAACCCATTCCCACCCCTGAAGGTTATCTCATCGCCAAATTGCTTAAAAAAGAACTGCCTCGCCAGAAAACATATCCAGAAGTCAGCCAAGAGATTCAGGACAAACTTACCGGGCAAGCACTGCAAGAACGCAGAGAAGCGTGGCTCGCTGAACAGAAGGTGACAGCGGATATTCGCATATTAGACGCAGAGTTGGCGAAAACACCATTAGCTTTGAGCGCTACGGAAGCGCAAGACTAAAAAATCTGTCAACGGAAGCGTTTCAAACCAACACCGGGGCGACAGTTATATCGCAATGGCACAACTCGCATTATTTCAAGACTACCATCCGGCGCGCCCCAACAAAATCACCCGCTTCCAGACGGTAGAGGTAAGCCCCACTGGCGACCCGCTCGTTCACATCGTTGCGACCATCCCAATACACGGCGCGGTCACGCGTTTTGTAATAACCGGCGGGCAGATAACCCAAATCAAATCCCCGAACCTTACGCCCCAAAACATCATAAATGGTGATGCGGACATGTGCATCCTTGTGCAGTTGGAAGGGAATCCATGTCTCCGGGTTAAACGGATTGGGATAGTTGGAGAACACCCCCGTCCGGAGAGGGCGCAACGGATTCATGAAAAATGGCTCCACGCCAACGCCGATGGTCTGCCCGTCCACAGAAATGAGATGCGCTGCATCCACAGAAATCTTGGGGTTTAGGACAGGCACTGCATATTCCGAACTATTCGCTTCCAATTCCAGCGTGGCGAGCCGCACCCGACCGTGCCACGGGTGCTCCACGCTCAGCTTCGTACCTACCAACGTTCCGGATTGAGCGACCTCCTCTAAACGAAATACATCGTTCTCACTTCTGTTCAGATCGACCTTCAAAAGCCCCTGCGGCGCGACCCGGATATGGTAGCCCACAAAGGGCACGGTTGTTTCAATCATCAGATCGAGCAGGAGACGATTCCCCATAAACCGGGGATCCCCGAATTTGATCGTCGCTGATATAGGGGTTGCGGGATGTTCAGGTGCTGCTGGACTGCCGACAGTCTCCCCAAAATGAGCCCCAACAGCAACAAGGTCAAATAAGTTTACAAGTCCATCTCGGTTCACGTCCGGATTTTGACCGAAAACTACCCCATCTATCACCCTCCCCAATGCAGACCCTACGGCAACCAAGTCAAGGATCCCCACAGTCCCATCATCGTTCACATCCCACGGATCTAGGTAAATATCAACAACCGGACTCTGTTTAATCAGCGTCAAAATCCCATCCGATGTTGAGGCAACACTGATGATAAAGGTTGAGAATTGATTACCCGGCACAGTTACTCCTGAATCATATCCACCATTCCCATAGATAAGTGTTATTGTGTCGTCGGGCATCAAAGTCTGAATATCGACCCCAATCTTTTGGTTGGTGAATGTTATATCGCCGATAATGCCGGTTGAGGTTACAGTCGTGTATCCGAGAATTCCTGCAACATTCTGCGGCGGTGTCCAACCTGACGGAATGTGAACCGTAAGGGCACCGTGGCGTATCAACCCCTCAGCGGTATAGGTAATTACAATTTCGTGGCCAATGCTATGCGCCGCAACAGCATACGGTGAAACCGTAGCAGTGCCAGCACCATCTGGAGTGGCGGGTGGCGATTCAAATGCGAGATGTTTCGCCATAAATAGCAGCGACTCCTCCGCGATGAATGTGTGTCCACCGGCATGTGTTACAAACTCATGGTCGATACCAAGCTCCGTCAACCTTTGAGCCAACGCTTCCGCCTGTCTGGGCAACGCCTTCTCATCTTCAAGCCCATGAACCAACTTAATCCCATTCAACCGCACCGGTTGTTGTGGATTTTGCTTTAATCTGTTCAAGTACCGATCTAATTCATGAATGACATCATTCTCAAGAATCTGTTCCCAAACCGCTTCATCACGCTCCCACGGAGGAACCCCTGTTTTTAATCTGTATGGTAAATCTAGATAGCAGGGAGGGTTATCAGGATTGGAAGCAACCCCCGCTAAATACGCCAGACCACTACGAAATGGTAGGCTAACTTTCTGCAACACATCCGAATTGGCTAAGTCTTCCAGTGCGTTCCAAAATTCGTCCCCAGATTTCTGTTTCAGCGGTTCCATGAGGGTTAGGACAACGCCTCCCTTCTCCGTAAAGGACTTTATCAAATCATCATCAAATTTATAAGTACCTGCTTGTGCGACAGTTACACCAAATACCTCTGGGTATTTAAGCGAAAGGTGCATCGAACCGTACGCGCCCATCGAAAACCCTGTAATGCCGCGACTGTCCCGATGGGGTATTGTTCGGTACTGTTTATCAATGAAATTAACTAAATCCCTCCTGATGTACGTTTCATAATCGCCGATCGTTGGCGAGCTGAGATACTGACTCCCGCCAAACCGATTCGATCCATCAACAAACACAGCGATTACTTCCTGAATCTCCTCACTCAGGATCATACGGTCCATCGCTGATTTCATCTTTCGGGTTAGACTGTTTGAAGTCCCGTTGAATCCGTGTAATACATAGATGACGGGGTAGCGTTTTTCGGTAAACTCGTAGCTTGGCGGCAGATATACTCGAATGACCTTACTTCCATCCTCACCGATCAAATTTTCCGTCAGCGTTGGCCAGATAATTGGAGGCCATCGTATCAATTGACTTTCTGACGCGTACAGGATGGGTTGTGAGCACACAACCAGCAATGTCATAAGTATAAAGCAAAATAGCCAGTTTGGGGATAGCAGTTTGCACATCATTTGAAACCCTCTCGTCGGTTCTCTCTGAATTATAGCCTATCTCCACTTACCAATTCAACAGATACCACCGACTTACCTTTTCTCGCGACCCATCCGTGAAATCCACAACCTCTCATGAGTCCGAGATCCATCTTGCAATTCCACAGAGCGTGTGATAAGATACAAACTAGGAACGCAAGGATTGTCAGAACGTTGACGGTTCTCCGACTAGAAAGGGATATACGATGGATTTTCGCCCCTCCCCCGAACATGAAGCCCTCCGAGAGCGCGTCCGTGACTTCTGCGCCCAATTCCCCGATACTTACTGGCGCGAAACTGACCGTGAGCGTGCCTATCCACAAGCCTTTGTCAAGGCACTCACAGAGGCTGGCTTTCTTTCGATTCTGATTCCAGAAGAATACGGCGGACTTGGCTTGGGTGTGACGGAGGCAAGCATTGTGTTGGAGGAGATCAATCGTTCGGGCGGAAACTCGGCGGCGTTTCACGCACAGATGTATCTTATGGGCGCGTTACTTCGCCACGGCAGCGATGCACAGAAAGAGCGTTGGCTCCCATCCATCGCCAGCGGCAAGCTGCGGCTACAGGCCTTTTCAGTTACCGAAGCGGAAGCAGGCTCCGATACTCCCAGTATCCGCACCCTTGCCCGGCGTGAGGGCTCGGCATACATCGTCAACGGTCACAAGAACTGGACCAGCCGCATCGAGCAATCAGACCTACTTCTGCTATTGGCACGCACGACACCGCACGAAGCGGTCAATAGCCGGACGGAGGGACTCAGCCTATTTCTGATCGATTTACGCGATGCGCGTCGGCAAAAAGGCGCATTAGAAGTGGAGCCTGTCCGCACCATGTTCAACTACGCAACCTACCAAGTCTGGTTTCGCGATCTACAGCTGCCCCTTGATAGTTTGATCGGCGAGGAGGGACGCGGTTTCCGCTACGTCATCGACGGCTGGAACGCCGAGCGCATCCTGCTAGCAGCAGAAGCCATCGGTGATGGCTACTGGTTTGTTGATCGGGCGAGCACCTATGCCTGTGAGCGAGAGGTCTTTGAAGCTCCGATTGGTCGCAACCAAGGCGTACAGTTCCCCATCGTCCGCGCTTATGCAGCGACAGTCGCAGCAGATCTGGTGCGCTACAAAGCCGCTTGGCTCTTCGATACGAATGCCTCCTGTGGGGCAGAAGCGAATATGGCAAAACTGCTCGCTTCCGAGGCGAGTTGGCAGGCAGCCAATATCTGTCTTGACACACACGGTGGCTACGGCTTTGTCGATGAATACGATGTGGAGCGCAAGTTTCGGGAAACTCGGCTTTTTCAAGTCGCGCCGGTCAACAACAACCTCGTACTCGCTTACCTCGCCACTCATGTATTGGATTTGCCCCGGTCATATTAACCTTGTTCAAAAGTTCATCGGTGCATTAGTTCATTAATGAACCAATGGACTAATGAACGAGTGTCAAATCAGTGGTGGGGTGCGTTACACAGCAGATTTCCCTCGTGGGGACAACCGGGCTGTTCAATCTGAATTGTCGTGTGGAAAATACCAAATTGCGTTTGTAGCTTGTCGTTAATCTCCTGCCGTAATTCATGCGAGGATTTGCTTCCGTCCTCAGCGATCGACACATGTGTGCTTAATGCCAAATAATTAGAGCATAAAGACCAGATGTGCATGTCATGGACATCCTTGACCGAATCGATAGCACTGATGCACGCCGCCACTTTGTGGGCATCCGCGTGTTTTGGAGACCCTTCTAACAAGATGTGAACCGCTTCTTTTGTAACCCTGACCGCGCCGATCAAGACTACCAGACCAATACCACAGCTCAGAATTGGGTCAACAATGAACCAGCTGGTCCAATATATTATCGCCCCGCCTATGATGACACCGACGGAAGCGAGCGCATCTCCAATGACATGCAGCACCGCACTCCGCACATTGAGACTTTTATGCCCTTCACCGTGAAATATCCAGACAACGACCATATTCGCAATAAATCCGATAATCGCCACGATGAGCATCTCTTTACTCTTAACGGGTTCAGGTTCGATAAACCGGTGGGCAGCTTCGTAAAATATCCACCCAGAAATCGCGATCAGTGAAACCCCGTTGATGAACGCAGCGAATACCTCTGTCCGGTGATAGCCGTAGGTGCGTGAGCTAGTTGCCGGGCGAGTTGACAGATAAATCGCCAGCCAACTCATGATCAGAGATAGAGAATCTGAGAAAACATGCGCCGCATCGCTCAACAATGCCAAACTATTCGACAAAATCCCCCCGACTATTTCGATAACGAGCACAAAAGTTGTCAACAGGACTGCGAATCGAAATTTTCCCTGTAGGCGATGTTGATGACTATGTTGATGCCGATCCTCCTTTTCATCATGGTGGTGATGCGCGTGGTCATGATGGTGGTGGGTGTGGTCCATGCTTTCCCCTTTCGACGAATGGATACAGCAAGCTATCTGAAAATCGCCTATAGCGAGAGCGTTGCCTATCGCAAGGTGCCGGTGGGTAGTTCCGTACAAAATGTTACTTGGAATTCCAACCTTATCGGAGTGGAATAGCCTATTAATTATCTCTCAAGCACTTGCATCTGAAGTCGATTTGGAAGAATCACTGCTCTCCGTCTTGCTAGGTTTAGAATCGCTGCTTTTGCTATCTCCGCTTTTGCTGTCCCCGTCACTACTCGATGACGAATCTTTGTCTTTTTTCGCGCTCTCTTTGTATCCCTCACTGCGATAGTCCGTGATGTAGAAGCCCGACCCCTTAAAAATCAGCCCGGCACCGGCACCGATTAACCGTTTGGTCTGACCTGAACATTCGGGACACTCCTGGATGGGATCTTCGGTGATACTTTGAAACCGATCGAATTGGATACCACAATCCAGGCATTTATATTCGTATGTCGGCATATAATGAAACTCCTCTCACTCGGTTATTGTTAACAAACATTGCGAAAAATGTCAGGATTTGATATATTTTAACGACTGACAAGTAGCATGTCAAGCAGATTTCCCGGAATCGCATCCCTACCTTTTAGATCGACACGCCTTAACAAACCAGTATAATTAATGCACCAATGAACCAACACAGTCCCAGTGGGACAATAGGTGTATAGTTGGCATAATGAACAAAACACGGAGGTGTACGTTCATGGCAAATCAGATTCCCCAAACAACTCTTGGTCGAACAGGATTGGTCGTAACTCGACTGGGAACCGGCGGTGCCTATTGCGAAACCGCCGATGGGTATAGAGCTGCATTAGATTGTGGCATCAATTATATGGATACAGCACGAGCGTATCGGGATGGAGATGACGAAAGGGTTATCGGAAATGCTATACAAGGGCGGCGGCACGAATTGATTTTGGCAACCAAGACCCAACAACGCGATGCCAAAGGGGCACGTCGAGATCTTGAAACATCGCTGCGCTTATTGGGAACAGATTACATCGACATCTACCAACTCCACCATCTAAATACCGAAGAGGAACGAAATCGTGCGCTGGCAGCCGATGGTGCCCTGGAAGCAGTTCAACAAGCGCGAGAGGAAGGACTAATTCGCTTCATCGGGGTTACGGGTCACGATTGGGAACAGATCGGGCAGGCGGTTGCGACCGGATTTTTTGATACTGTGCTGTGTTGGTATAATTGCGCCATGAAGGAGCCGGAGCGCACCGTGTTCCCGGAGGCACGCAAGCATAACACCGGCGTAGTGATTATGAATGCGTCACGCAATGATAAGCTCTTCGATGGTGAAGGTGCACCGGATCCAGAACAATTCTACCGCTACGTCCTCAGTCATGAATCGGTAGGTCTAACCATTATGGGATTGCGAAACGTGCCTCGATTCTGTCAAATCGCATCGGCACTATCCGATCGCCACACACTCACGCCAGAGGAAAAAACTGAGCTCGAAAACTACGGTGCACGAATGCGAGCAGATGGGAAGCTATGATGTGTATCAATTTAGCTTCAGACCTGTCCACGCTTTGACAGATCGCTTGTCCGTCTCAGCAGAGTTAAAGCTGCTACCGCCGCAATCACCGAGACCGTGCCGGCAATGATGAATGCCCCAGAAAGCCCCACCGCATCGGCAACAGCACCGGCGGTCGTTGGTCCCAAAAACATACCGATTGCGTATACCGCTTGAAACACGCCCATTGCTGTCGCTCTGTCTTCACCAGATATCTCCCGGATACTCAGTCCCATCAACAAAGGGTATACGAGACCACGCCCAAATCCACTCACCCCTTGGGAGACTGCTAGTAGCGGAATATTGTTGATCAAGGGGACAACAAGCATCGTCACTGCCATCACCATAATTCCTACAAAGGCAGCGCGATTTTCGCCCAAGCGAGCAGCAAAGTGATGGTTCATCGGAGCGGTTAAGGTATAGGGCACCAACGCCGCCACGCCAACAATGCCAAGTACAAATTTGCTTGCACCGAGATTCGCCGCATGGAGCGGAATAAAACCAAATGTGGTTGCCCAAAATGAGTAGTGATTGAGAGCCGTAATAGCCGCAATGAGCATTAGGGCAGGGTGTGCGATGATGCGCCATATCTGTCGAAATGTGGGAGGTTGACGCGTTGCCCGATGCTCCTTGATAGGCACGGTCGCTATAAGACCTGCAGCCGCCAGAACCGCCCCAATGTAGAATGTAGCACCCATTCCCCACATCTGAGCGATTTGACCGCCGAGTCCATTGACCACAATAAGCGAGATGCCGTTGATAGCCGTAACAACACCCATCGCCTTGGGACTCTGATCCGGTGGGAAGTAACTAGCGAAAAGGACAGTAAATGCCACCCATGTGGCGGCACTAATACCAAGCACACCGCGGAAGATTACAAGATACATCGGTGTCGGTGCCATCGCAAGCCCCAAACACCCGACGAGATTAAAGAAGTGCCCGGCGTAAAGAAATGGCAAGCGTCGTCCCAACCGATCCGACCATACCCCCAACGGAATTCGTAGCCACATCTGTACGAAACCGTACGCCCCGACAACCATTCCCACTGTCGTGAACGAGGCACCCAACGACTGAGCATATACAGATAAAATCGGCGAGTAGACATATAGCGCGCCCCAATAGAGAAACATGCCGACATAGTAAGCCCGGATGGTAGTCCTATCAGGAAAATCAGGGGGCATCTGATCTGTTGTGGAGCGCGTCCCTTCAACCTTATTCATTGCGCTTTTATTGTCGTGTTCCTTTCTAACCTCTGCAATCAGAATCGGACCCGAACCAACGATGCCCGTAATTCAATATTGGGAATCCGTGAATCTCCACCGCCCACAGGGGCAACAGTAATCGTTGGAAAAGACAGGTCCCATTGCTTCTCGGTGGGTTCAAGATTCAGTAACCCCACACCACCTTCTGTGAAATAACTCTCTGGAGTGTCGTAGTTTCGGGTAAAATAGGAACCCGCTGTCAACCCAACCACACCACCGATTCCCATGAGTGACCAAAAACTCCGGTCTTCCGGCTCAATATCAAGCAGAATACTCGCGCCTAAGCCGTAGAGTGTACCTACAATGCCCCCGATGTTAATAAGACGTGCACGGGCACGACTCATGTTCAGCTTTGTTGACCATCCCGCCATCGTCAACAGTCCAATATTGCCACCCATCATCGCACTGCCGAGAACAAATTTGCTGTTATCACTGCTTCTGTCGCGAGCAGCCATCGCTCCACAAATCGAAAACCATGTTCCCCAGATTCCACCGAAATTGATCAGTGTTGCATCACCAGGGCTGATATCCCTATTTTTAACAATACTGCCAGCCAATGCTAGTCCAAGGGCACCACCTACCATGCTAGCATACACAGTCGGCTTTTCACTGGCATCAGCAAGGGCAGCTGCCCCGACCGCTTGCCAGATGCCCCAAACGCCTCCAAGATTAATCAATGAAGCCTGCCCATCGCTCAGTTCGCTGTTCCGCGTGAGACTTAAAGAACCGGCTAATCCGCCTACGGGCCCCGCAATCAGAACAAGCCCGTAAGGGACCGGATCCTCTACATCCGCAAGTATCAGTGCGCCAACACCTAGCCATGTCGTAAAGAGCGTACCAAAACTGACAAGCCCCGCTCTGCTCATCCCGCTGATGGGTTTGGGTTGCTGTAGCAAAATAGCAATTTCCTGCTTTTTATCCGTTGCCAATCGCCCATGTGCTGTGTCGGGATAGGAAGCACTGAGCCAGTCCAGTTGTCTGAGTGCTTTATCGTACGCCCCATCGACAACCTGCTTAACAGCTTCTTCATAGATTAATTGTGCTTCTAGTGCCTTGAGCTCTGATTCAATCTCATTTGCCCACAACGGGTGTGAAAAACAGAAAAGCAGAGTTACGATGATAATTTTGATGAGTTGATTCGGCATAGCTGCACCCTTTCTAATTGTTGACTCAAAAAAAAATCTACGATCAAAATCGGAGGGAGAAGAAATTGGCGTGTATACCGTTAGAATTCAACTGTAATGCATAAGGAGGTCTATCATAGAGCGTCGAATCATTTCGCCAACTCAACCTTTCGCGCGTTTCTGGAGGGGGGATATAACGGGTGGTATAGGTGCCTGTAATAAGTCCAGCAATGCCGCCAACCATCAGGGTAGCAAACGCAGCTGATTCACTAATATCGTTCTCAGCGATTATTGTCACAATCCCGCTCGCGACTATAGTGCCGATAACGCCTCCCAGATTAATCCAATTTGCCCGCGCCAGCGTGATGTCAATTTTTGGAGAAAGCAGTGCCATTGCGGTCAACCCTATATTGCCCCCAATGAGCGTCCAAGCGAGTAGTTCATCGCCACCTGGTAGTCCCGCAACCTGTCCTGCACACAAAGATAGCCATGTCCCCCAAAGCGCACCGTAATTGATAATCCCCATGTCTCCTAGGCTTAGATCGATTTTCCTTGTGAGCACAGAGGTTGTCAGAATGCCCGACAGTCCGCCAATCATTGCACCGCCAATCAACGGCTTTTCGCCGTCCTCCTCGTCAATTAGAATTGCCCACCCCAACCCCTGCCATGTTCCCCAAACACCACTGAAATTAATTAAAGCAGACTGTCCGCGAGTCAATTTAGCGTTCCGCGTCGCAATTAGAGAAGTCAGAAGCCCCGTCGGTGCTCCTATCATCATACCCGCAGCGATAGTTTTTGCGTTGTCCGTTTCATCAGCAAGCCTCGCTGTGCCAATTCCCAGCCATGTCGAATATAAGGTGCTGAACACCACAGTCCCAACTCGACCGCTTTGGTCAATTTGCTTGCGTCGGATGCTTGGCAGGTTCAGTTGTTCCAACCGTTGCTTCCGGTCTTCCGCAAACCGCGCATAGAGAGTGTCCGGGTATCTGTTGATGACTGCGTTGAGCTGATCATACGCCTCACCGTAATCTCCTTCGACTATCAGTCTGAAAGCAGTCTCATAGAGCTGCGATGCCTCACTCAATTCAGCGGAAGCCGCACTCGATTGAGAAAATAAGGTACATACCAAAATCGTGATTAGCACTGCTCTGATCTGTTTATGAATCATTACCTCACCCTTTCTGGTTCTATTCTATGATAAACAGAACAATATGGAAAAGCAAGATATTTTGATTGACCGGTGCACGTCATAGGGATGAAATGAGTGGTTAATGTTAAGAAAGCGTGCAATAGTAATCGGGTTTTTGCCAAGAACCTCGTTTTTCTTAGCGTTTCCATTTGCTTTTTTGATCCAGATGACTAAAAAAGAGCGTCTAAAAATAAGCGTGTATACCTGTTCCGACGTAAACGCCAGCGCGGCCCTTGGATTGGGAGTCGACTGTTTCCCTGCCAAACCCTTGACCGACTTTCACGTTCAAGCCGAGAGGAATCCCCCCCAGTGAGAACACAAGTTCACCTCCAAAAGCGAGTCCAACTCCGAGAGTTGTGGTTTTGAGCATATCTTGACTGACTCCCTGTTTTTTTTGATACCGCCCCCCACCCCCTAACTCGAAATAAAGTCGGGCTATATTCCATTGACTTTGGTGTTCAAATATGGCGTATGAAACGCTAGCACCTAATATATGGTCGCTATCCTGATCGTTGAGAACAAAATGTCCAACGGTTTGAAAATAGATGGGTGCCAGTCCGTTATAGCGAAAACTGATTCCGCCCAGAATCGGCTCCGACTGCTCTTGAACAAGACCGTATGCAGGTGTAGCTCCCTGGAGTCCAATACCGAAATTTCTGGTGAGGTCAGCTGCTTGCGCTTGAGCTGAGAAACTGAAGGTTATCCCTAAAAGAATAGCGATTAAGCAAAAAATTGAACGTATCACTGTTTTTCTCCTTTTTGAAATATGAAATGCAATCATATATAGTGGACCTTAGAATTAATGAGACACTCCAAATCGGCGCAGTTACAAACAGCACCTACCAAACATGGGGGGCGAAAGTGTTTCTTTATTTTTAGAATCCACCATAAATCACCGATTTCGCTCATTGAGCGATCAGCATCGTCACCCGATGTGATTCAGTGGTGGAGGGGTGATGTATGAGAAGATCCTGCACCCCATCCCTGTTGAGGTCTACCAGCCAAGTGTATTCCTCGTAGGGCATGGCTACCGCTACCTTTTGAGGCTTCCCGGCGAACAGATTTGGTCCCGGCATGCCGATAAAGACGTGCAATTCTTTCAACCCATTCTGCACCAGCAGGTCCGGGCGTCCATCGCCGTTCACATCCCCACATAGTAACGACGGAAAGTGCATCGCTTTCTTCCCTGAATCGCCGGGGGTGTACGCCTTGATCTTGTAGCTGGCATCGCGTTTGTCACGATATGAGCCGCCTTCCATGCGGTAAAGATTGAGATCCAGCAATGCAGAATTCGTCGCGATTCCCCTGGCCAACATACCGATGATTTTGAAGATGCCGGGGTCAATAACCGCAAACATCACATCAACCTGACCGTCGTGGTCGAAGTCGCGTGCGTCTATCTCAAACGGGATGCCGTCCGACCGGATCAGAGTGTCAACTTCTTGCCCAAATACGATGCCATCGGGCGTTGGTGCGCCGAAGTGCACCTCGTAGGTGGAGTGCATATTCCATAGCTCGGAGGTCTGCCCTAGAAAACCACTTTTCCCTGCTTGCAACGAGAAGATCGAGAGATCGGCGATACCGTCGTGGTTCATGTCGGTCAACCTGTGCAGCACCCTTCCCGTCATGGCACCGGGTGCTCCGTGGTCGAAACGCCTGCCGCGAACCCCGTCGGGAGCGACAAGGGAACCGAGGTCATCGGAGTCAAAGGCAACATCGGTTGTGAAGGTCTTAGCCACAGGGGAGAATAACCCACGCTCATCTTGGTGATGAACGACAAAATGATCTTCGTTCCAGAATACTAAATCGCTGCGACCATCTTGGTCATAGTCCATTTCATGGATACGTGCTTCAGTCCAAGGGTTGTATTGATACCCATCGGCTGCGTAGATTCTACCCGTCTCAATAGAGGGACCAATCTTCACTGGATCGGCGAACATACCATTGTCCATCTGGATGAATACCCAGAAGCCATCGGAGTCTGGCACAACCAAGTCGTCACGGTTATCGTTGTTGAGGTCACGAGTGATATCAAGGTGGGGAATTACATCGATGGGAGGCGGAGCGTTGGAAGTAACTGCCGCTAGTGGCTGCTCTGTTGCCGATTCAGGATCGAACCAGTTCAGACAACTATTTTCGTAGGTAATCAAGCGGTCACGTCCACCGATGTTAGCCACGTCAACGAATAATACTTCAGGGCGCAGCGTTGCTTCCAATCTCAGTGCCCAACTGTCGTCATCGAACGCATAGATGTGCAAGCGGCGGTCGTTCTCCTCATCAATATTCACCACCACAAGCTCCGCGGTAGCATCACCGAGTAGAAATCCCGCCAAAACGGTCTGGTGTTTCGCAGTACCGGTGACGACCTCGTACTGCTTAAAAGTAAATTCCGTAGGGGCAGTTGACATCGGATCAGCTTCTTGACCGAACAGACCCGAACAGCCGGATAGGAAGACTCCAAAAACCAGCACAAAGAGCCGGCTGAGTTCATAGTACCTCGTGTGATTAGTAGTCAAGCTAAGTTTTGCGAAAAGAAAGTGTTTGTAGAATAAGTTTCGTTTCTTCATTCCTATTTTCCTTTCAGGATCTTCTATGTATTAACACAGATAAATAACTTAACAGTGTTAATATGATAGCCAAAAAAATATGGCACTCTTTGCCATATAACTTACAGACTCATATAAAAAGAAAGTGCAAAACACTAAGAACGGGAAACGTGGTGCCCCGATACATCGGGACAGGCGGGACAGGCTGTGAAACGTGAAAACAATTTGTTGATTGGTTGATTAGTGTCCAGCCTACAGGATCCATTAAAAAAACCGTAAAATGCTTAAAGAAACCGAGTTTTCAAAAAAAAACTCGGTTTCTGTTGCACTGCCATAAGTCGTTCACAGCCTTTCTTTCAGGACAATAACCGTTCCAGCATCATAGGTGAGTGTCAATGTCGATTCCTCCCTGACCCATGTGCCGCTCATCTCGTCACCGGGGTTTGGCGCATCGCCAAAGAATAGTGAGTTCTCAACCGTCACGGTAAATCGCGAACCCTCCACAGTATAGGTCCCATCAATGCTAAAGTAGAGGGGCGGTGAGACGAATACGCCATCGGCGTTGGCTGCGGGCATCCACCCCCATATCCGCTCGTATCGACCATCACGATAGAACGTCCAGATGTCAAAGAAATCAGCGAGCTTTTGCGCTTCGGGCATAGCCATCTCTAATGTTTGACCATCTATCGTCTCGATGGTCCACACCCCGACAAGTGGGTGTTCCTCCGGCTGCGTAACCACTGTATCAACAGCTGCTTCACAACCACATAATGTTATCACCAATATAACGATGAAAAGTGTTCTCATGTGCATGTTGCACCTCCTAATTAGGTTATCTTTCTTGACGCTCCGGTTCAAGATACTTGATATTTGTAGAATTCACTATAATTAAAATCTATGCTTTCAATCCCTCGATCATTGTGTGAATGACCGTATCGATCAATTTGTCTTTCTCGGTCCACGGGAAATCGGAAAAATCAATTAGGAGCAATGTGACACCGTGAACCGCTGACCACAGTGCCTGACCAGTGGTTTCGACCTCCACCTGACGGAATGCCTTCTGTTGAATACATTCAGACACCATTTCGCGCAGGTAATTAAACACCCTTTCGCCAACCGTTCCCTCTCCCAGACCTAACCCTTTCTGGAACTGGGGACGGACAACAAACGTCAGCTTGTAATCTTGCGGATATTTCAAGCCAAATTCGACATAGGCTTTCCCACTTTTTCTCAGAGTCTCGACAGGATCGCTTTTATCTCTTTTTAGCAGCTCAAGTGTGTTCAACAGGTCCAAGAGGGTCTCCTGGCAAGCAGAATCCAAAAGATCTGCCTTGTCTTTGAAATACAGATAGATCGTCGTCGGTGAATACTCGATCTTATCGGCAATCTTTCGCATAGAGACGTTCTCATAGCCTTCATTGACGAACAACTCTCGTGCTGCAGAAAGAATTTGACGCCGTAACTGCTCTTTTTCCCTTGCTCTGCGTTCTTTAGTACCCATTGTTTTTGCCACTCCAATTTACATAGTAATTTAACTTAACACTGTTAATTATATCAAATGTGTTTTCTCGTGTCAAGACTTTTTTTCCATCCATTTCCTTTTTTTCAAAGGACAATGCTTGTCATAAACTCCGTCGGCATCGGATTTAAGGAAGGGACGCAGATAAACATCGATAAAAAAGGCGAGGAAAGGTTGCACCATCAACTGGATTCTCTCCCAGATTCCAGCTGATGGTGCAGAAGCGAATTATCTGGCATCAAAGCCATTTAAGCGTTATCTGTGTTTGGATTCTGTTTTCCGGTACTATGACACATAGCTTCTCATCTGAAGCAGCCACCAAAGCGCGGAAAGGCAGACAAGAAAAGACTCGCTTATCACGCTTTGTGCTCGCGAATAAACCGTCGCGAAATACTCATTGGCAGACCGAGCAGATGCCAAGAATCTCGATCACTCTGGATTGAACCTGAAAGTCAAGTTTCTCGGCGGCGCCAGCAATACACTTCTCGATCGTGTGACTGACAAGCTCAGTTGCCTCGCCGCACAATTTGCAGATGACAAACTGGCCGCGATGAGGTTCCTGTGGGAAGTCACATCCGATATAGGCGTTTAACGAGGCAATCCGATGAATCAAGCCTTGCTCAAGCAGAAAGTCGAGGGTCCGGTAGACGGTTGGCGGTGCGGTTTTCCGGCCACGTTTTTGAAAGGTGTCAAGAATATCGTAGGCACCGATTGGCTTGTGGCTGGCACACACGAGTTCAAAAACCTGTTGCCGTAGCTCGGTAAATCGCACGCCTCGCACCTGACAGATCGCCAAAGCCTTTGCCAATGCGTCTTTGACGCACTGAGAATGGTCATGGGTTGGCTTGGGAAAGGTTTCAAATGTTGTGTTTTCCGCATCCGTAAAAGACATATCCCTAGCTCCTTATAAATGAGGGTGTATGTTATGTTATGACATAACGCTGTTTTTGTCAATGAATTCAAAACGTCTTTTCTTTAGTGGAAAAGAACGACAATGCTGTCTTGTTTTTTCGTTAAAGATCCAGTCAACTCCTCCTACCTAGAAGATTCCATTTCTGACTTGACTTCTGAATTTGTTATGTTATAATATAACAGAACTTACGTAAATTTGGTACACAACGGGGTAGATTTTTGATTTTTAACCCCCTAAATCCCCCTTATCAGGGGGACTTATGAACGCGCTGCGTAAGTCCTAATAACAAATTCAGAAGGAGTTAATAAAATGGATTGGCAATTTCTCAAGACGAGTTTATGTTTGTTGGTGTTACTGCTGATGGTTGCTAGCGGATGTCAAAAGGATAACACAGAAGACCCCGCAAATGCAAACCTTACGACAGGAAAAAAACTTCATGTCGTCGCAACAATCGGCATGATTACCGACATTTTGAAAAATATTGGTCAAGATAGGATTGATGTCACCGGGATTGTCGGTGCAGGAGTTGATCCGCATCTCTATAAACCGACAGCGGGAGATGTCGGACGGCTAAAGGACGCTGATATTATCTTCTACAACGGCTTGAATCTCGAAACGAAAATTATAGGCACCGCCCACGATAAGATGACGTATCAAACGCAGGTCGTCGCCGTTACGGACGGGATCCTACGCTCACACCTTCGGACATCATCTGAATTTCAGGGCGGTTACGACCCACATGTCTGGCACGATGTGTCGCTCTGGATGAAGGCAGTTGACAAGGTTCGAGACACGTTGGCTCAAGCCGACCCTAATAATGCCGAATATTATCGTTCTAACGCGAAGAATTACCTGGCAGCGTTGAAAACATTGCATGACGACCTACAAAACCTCGCGGCACAGATACCCGTTCAGCGTCGCGTTCTCGTCACGACGCACGATGCGTTCGGTTACCTCGGACGCGCTTACGGTTTCGAGGTGCGTGGGCTTCAAGGGTTGAACACAGAAACGGAAGTGGGTGTCGCCGATGTCAGAGAACTCGCGGCGTTTATTATTGAACATCGCATCCCGGCGATGTTCGTCGAAACCTCAACCCCGTCGCAGGGCATCAAGGCTGTTCAAGCCGCTGTTCGCGCAAAGGGGTTCGAGGTCGAAATCGGCGGCGATCTTTTCGCCGATGCGATGGGAACGCCCGGAACTCCTGAAGGGACGTATATCGGGTTGATGCGTCACAACATAGATACCATCGTGAACGCCTTGAGATCTGAGTTAGCTTATCGGAGGCAATGAAGACGTGAAGCGTGAAACGTTATCGGCAATTGAACCGGACGTTTAAGTGCCCAGATCGATCAGGAAACACGCAATGCCGATTTATGAATTTGAATGTCCCGACTGTGATATTCTCTTTGAGGAACGGCTTTCCCTTGCACAGTTGGACGAAGTGGTTATCGAATGCCCCATCTGCTATACGCCTCGTGTCGAAAAGGTCATTAGTGCCCCCACCTTTCTCATCAGCCGGGGGCACTCTAATCCATCCGGCACTGAAGTAGATTCCGGCGAGTCGGGTGCTGGAGAGGCCGCTGAACCTGGAGCGTTTGAGACCCCGGAGGTGTCCAACCTCAGTCACCCGGTCGGCTGCACATGCTGCTGGAATATTGGGGAGGATAGGCATTCACCCGGCCGGATTTTAGAGGATGAGTGATGAAAATAGTAATTCAAGGAGTAAGAGGATGACTGAAATCCAAGACTTCACAGAACCGATTCCGGTGACCATCATCAGCGGTTTTTTAGGCGCGGGCAAAACCTCCCTGCTCAACCACATTCTCAACACCGACCACGGATTGCGCGTGGCGGTATTGGTCAACGATTTTGGAGAGATTAACATTGATGCCGAGCTGATCTCGGGCATCTCTGGTGAATCCACCATTAACCTTTCCAACGGGTGTATCTGCTGCTCAATTCGTGACGACCTGCTTGAGGCCACGGTACAATTGGTTCAACGCGCAGACCCGCCGGAGTATATCGTCGTTGAGACCAGCGGCGTATCTGACCCTATGGCGGTTTCATTGACCTTCATGTCGCCCGAATTGCGGTCGGGGGCGCGAGTGGACAGTATGCTGACGGTGGTTGATTCCGAGCAGATTGATCAGGTAGACCGAAAGTATCGGGAGCTCGCGTTAGACCAAATCGCTATGGCAGACATTGTGGTGCTGAACAAGGTTGACTTGGTCAATGATGAAAAACGGGAGGCATTGGCAGGCTTTGTCAAAAACCTTGTTCCGAGGGCGCGTATCCTCGAAACCACACACGGTAAGGCTCCGCTCGATTTGGTGCTCGGCGTTGGGACATACGACCTCCACCGCTTTTCGGGGAAATCGGGCTTGGATGTTCACGTCCATGCCGACGGCGAGGCGCATGACCACGACCATGCACATGACCACGAGGAGGAACACCATCACGAACACAGCCATGAACACGACCATACGTTGGTCTTTAATACGTGGAGTTATACAACCGACAAACCGCTGTCACATCGGGCAGTGCGTCATGCGGTGAAAACCTTACCGGCGACAATCTACCGCGCCAAAGGCTTTGTCTATCTTGATGAGACACCGGATCGGAAGGGAATCGTCCACGTTGTTGGCCAACGGGCGCGGCTGATCATTGGTGCACCGTGGGGCGACGAGAAACCGGACACGCAGTTAGTCTTTATCGGTGAGTATGGCGGAATCGACGCTACTGAGTTGCAGTCGCGCTTTGAAGCGTGCCAAGCTACAGAGAAAACACGCCAAGATGCAATTCTTGATGACGCTTTTGAATTGCTTCGTGACCTTGTGGAGAAGTAGAAGCGGCTTCTTATGGGGGAATAAGTCATGTCTGGCAGAACTGACGACGGATCTGCACGTTGGTTCGGTGCATTGAATAAGATCAGGAAGATCGGGACGATGCTGTTGGACCAACAGTTGTGGTGTTGGGGACAGGACATTCGCCGGGCAGAGGGAAATGCTTTGCTCGCCTATGGTTTTACCAAACATCGGCCGCCGGAAGGCAAGCACGGAAGTCCCGCTTATGAGTGGCGTAACTCTGGCAGAAGTCGAGTTATTTTATGGGGATTCGGGTTTTTCTATGGCGATGGGGACCGAGGAGGGCTTTTCTTGCAGCGTTACAAATTCGCGCCCAAACAGACAGCAGCGGTCGATTTTTCGTTGCCCATATGGAAATCGGAGCAACTCCCTGAGCTTACGCAGCCATGTGATGTGGAAACGTGGCGTCGTGTTTTCAGCTTGCTCACTCAAGGTCTCGCATGGATGGGCGACTACGAGCGGTGGATTATTTCTGAATACGGACTTGACTATCGCCAACGGTGTACTGACGCATGGAAGAAGAAATGTATTCCTGCACACGAGATGGCTACAAAGTGGCATGAACTCGTCGAATATTTGCTTTCACAGCCTGGAAGCGATTGGTAGACCTCAAGCTCAGATAATAATTGTGCTGAATAACCGCCCGACGATGTACGTCATCGGGCTACCAAACTACCATACTACCCTTGAATATCATTGGGTAGTGATGAATCGGTATATTCGCAGGAGTGTAACACACAGGAAAAAGGTATGAAAGCAGATGGAATCGAATCGTCGCCCAAGCTGGCATCAAGGCGGCGTGTCTTAGCGCATATGCTGGTCTGTAAGGGTTGTTGTTGTGGCGTGACAGAGAAACGAAATCCGCCCGTACCGGTCGAGTGGCTCAAACAGGAGTGGCGGAACAGGCAACTGTCCCCTTCAATAACATTGACAATTAGCGAAGGTTGCCTTGGGCCGTGTGATCTCGCAAATGTCGTCTGTATCACATCACCGCACGGCGTCGTGTGGTTAGGACAGATAGAATCCCATCTACACTATGCGCGACTCGTGGATTGGGCGGAAGCCGTGGCACGAACAGATGCGCGACTTCCGTTGCCTTCAGCCTTTGATAGTCACCGTTTTGATCGGTTTCGATCTCCCTCGTTCGGGTTTTAGAAAAAACAAGCGACCCGTGAATTACAAGGTTTCACCGTGGCAAGCGTTCGCCGGGCAGGTGCCTGTCGTACAGAGTTGCTGCATTGATACGAACTTGATGGCGGACAGTTTAGAGGACTGTGCAACTGGTTGGCGGAGTTCCGTACACGTCTTCCGCAGAATAGAGACCGCGGACTTGAGAAAAATCTGGTCAGAATCGTGTGCGAGGACCGATTCGTGGCAAGATTTCAGGTATTAAAACAGCATCATATGCGAGGAAAGGAGGCCATACAACAGTGCTGAATTTTTTCAATTCGCAAAAAGAGAGTGACCCACGGCAACTCGTCCAAGTCAAATCGTGGGTATCCCAAACCTTTGACCTATCAGAAGATGTCTCGGTGATGATTACTCAGTTGCAATGCACCGAAGAAGGCTGCCCGCCTATTGAAACGGTCATTGCAATCATGGAGACACCCGGAAAGCCCCGGCAATACAAGATTCATAAACCGCTGGCGGAGGTGAAGCAGACGGACATCGTTAGCTTGACCGCTGGCTAAATTCAACAAGGAGAGAAAGATGAACACAGCCATGCTAAACAATCAAGTCCCCGTCACTGTGTTGACGGGCTTTTTAGGGTCTGGTAAAACCACGCTTCTCAACCGCATTCTCACCGAAAACCACGGCAAACGTATCGCCGTCATCGAAAACGAGTTTGGCGAGGTCGGCGTCGATAATGATTTGGTCATCGGTGCTGAAGAAGAGATTTTCGAGATGAACAATGGTTGCATCTGCTGCACGGTGCGCGGTGATCTCATCCGTATTTTGGGGAATCTGATGAAGCGTCGCGATAAGTTCGACTACATCATGGTCGAAACCACAGGGCTTGCGGACCCCGGGCCAGTTGCTCAGACGTTCTTCATGGACGCCGAAATGGAGGAGAAACTGCAACTGGATTCCGTCACGACGGTGGTTGATGCCAAACACATCTGGCAGCACATCGATGACAGCGACGAGGCGCGTGAACAGATTGCCTTTGCCGATGTCATTTTATTGAACAAGATTGACCTTGTGACCGAGGAAGAGTTAGTCCAGCTGGAATCTAGAATTCGCAGCATGAACGCTGCCGCGAAGATTTATCGAACGAAAGATGCCGTGGTGGAAATGGACAAGATTCTCAATGTCGGCGGATTCGATCTGGATCGGGCGATGGAGATTGACCCACAGTTTATGGAACCGGAGTATCCCTTTGAATGGGCTGGTGTTTATAACTTTTCGGCAGGCACGCATGAACTGGTTCTCCAAGAAGGTCCTGACCCGACGATGAAAGTCGCGTTGGTGCCCGTAAATGAGTCAACCGATGAAGCTTTGAAGGCCGCTGTTGAGCCAGTCGTTATGGTTTTCTCCGATGATGAGCATGAACTTTCGGCGGGTGGCACCCTTCAACCGAGTGGACAACTCATTGAGTTGAATCTCACAGCGGACGAATTACGCTTTGACGTGCAGATCGACCACCCCGGTGCTTACGCGCTGTTTACCGAGCATCACCCCGACGAATTCCAAGCACAACTCTTTGGCAGCGGCACCCTTGTCAAGCCAGTTGTTGACCGCGAATTTAAGCCAGACCACGAACATGATGACGAAGTCACATCGGTCGGCATCACAACCCCCGGCGACCTCGACCCCGACCGGCTGAACGATTGGATTGGCGATCTGCTTAGGACAAAAGGTCTCGACATCTTCCGCATGAAAGGTATTCTGAGCATCAAGGGTCAGCCAAACCGATTTGTCTTCCAAGGTGTTCATATGCTTTTCGACGGTCGGCCCGACCGCCCGTGGGGTGGTGAACCGCGCTACAATAGCCTCATCTTCATCGGGCGCAACCTCGACCGGGCCGAATTGACTGAAGGATTTGAAGCATGTCTCGCTTGAACAACCTCAACAACGGCTCTGTCCAGCCCTCTCAACTGCGCGAAAATTGGACCGCAACCATCAGCGACCACGTCATTGATCTGGCGTGGTCACCTGATGGGAGATACATCGCTGCCGCGTCGGTTCTCGGTCCGGTAACAATTTTTGAAGGTCGTCGTCGAGCCGTTATCCATGTCTTCAAAGGGCATGAATTCGGCACAATGTCAATCGCGTGGCGTCCAGACAGCAAGGTGCTTGCAAGCGCAGGACAAGATGGGAAAATTCGGTTGTGGGATATGACAAGTGGCGAACCAACCCATTCGCTTGACGGGGGCGCAGCATGGGTTGAGCACCTGGCTTGGAGTGGCGGCAAAAGACCGATACTCACCTCTGCCGCTGGTCGTAAGCTGAAACTGTGGAACGCTGTCGGCGATCTTGTTCGCGAATACCCCGACCATCAGAGCACGATTTCTGGTCTCCAGTGGAGACCGCGTGTAAGACAACTTGCCTCGATTGCTTACGGCGGCATCACGCTGTGGGATCCGCAACAGTCGGAAGCTGTTCACCGATTGGAATGGAAAGGCTCATCATTGGTAATTGCGTGGAGCCCTGACGGCAAATACATCGCCACCGGAGATCAAGATTCGACCGTACATTTCTGGATTATGTCTACCGGTGAAGACTTGCAAATGTCTGGCTATCCGACGAAAGTACGAGAACTCTCGTGGGATGCCACGAGTCGATACTTGGCTACGGGAGGCGGTCAGGAAGTTGTGGTGTGGGATTGTTCCGGGCGTGGACCGGCCAATACCAGCCCCATTATGCTTTCCGGGCATCAGGATTTTCTCAGCGTTGTGCGTTTTCAACATCGCGGAAAACTGCTGGCCTCAGGCGGCACCGACGGCCTGGTCTACGTCTGGCAATTGCGAGGCCTCCACCGTTCTCTCGCGGTTCATGAAGTTGCTCTGACAGCGGGGGTCACAAGCCTCGTTTGGTCACCGAATGACCAGTATATTGCTGTTGGTGACGAGTCGGGTGAGGTAAGCGTTTTTTCGATAAGTTAAAGTTCAACATTCAAACGGAGTTGGTTGCCCGAGTTCTTACTTCGGTCAGTATGCGGTCGATTTGTCTGAGCAGTTTACCTTAACCGATTTGGTAGTAGACAAAAGTTTGTTTAAGGCACAAGGACCTGTCTGGCATTTAAGTTACCCCCAATGTTTAGACAGTTATGAACGAAAATTAAGGTGTAAAGGCTTTTGTAGGGAATAACGATCGTTATTCCCTACTGTCGGATTAGGCAGATTTGAGTGATCGACTGCGTAAGTCCTAAGAACCTGTTTGAAAAGTACATTTGTAGGGTGTGCACTGCGCACCAGCCTCTAACAGCCCCAGCGGGGCGGAAGGTGTGTAGAAACTTCGAAACCCCGTGGCCCCAAGCCCCAGCGGGGCGCAGGTATGTAGCAGCCAACACTTAATACATGACTTCCTACAAATGACCTTGCTACCAATTATTCAAGCAGGCTTTCATCTACAAAGTTTCCAAAAGAGGAAATCTACAGTTTGACAGACAGAAGGTAATGTGCATGAGTCTAACGCTCGAATTAACAACTGAACAGGTTATTGATCTAATTCAGCAAATGCCGCTGGAAGAAAAATTAACAGTACTCAAGACACTTGCAAAGGAAGCACGCGCTATGAACCGTGTCGGTGAACTTTTTGGCGACGGTAAGATTTTTCTACCACAAGTTGTCAAAAGCGCGCGGGTCATGAAAAAATCGGTTGCACATCTCATTTCGGACATTGAGAAGGAACAAGCGGAAGGTGATGTCCAATCGAGAGGCAAAATCGTAATAGCAACGGTGAAGGGTGATGTGCACGACCTCGGAAAGAACATCGTCGGAGTTGTGCTTAGGTGTAACAACTATGAAGTCATTGATCTCGGTGTGATGGTGCCTGCAGACGAGATTCTTGAAGCCGCGCGGAAAGAAAACGCCGATATGATCGGATCAAGTGGACTCATCACGCCTTCGTTAGATGAGATGAAGAATGTTGCTGAAGAGATGGAACGTGAAGGATTCCGTATCCCACTACTCATCGGCGGTGCTACCACTTCAGAAGTACATACGGCTATCCAAATTGAACCTGTTTATAACGGTCCAACGATCTATGTGAGGGATGCATCCCAAAGCGTCGGTGTTGTCAGCAACTTGATGAGCGACGAAAGGCAGGAGGCGTTCATGACGCAGACGCGTGAAGAATACGCCAATATCCGCGAGCGGCGTACGAAGAACCGAAAGCGGGTGAACTTGCTACCGTTCAGTGTCGCACAAGAGCGGAAATTCACACCGAGTTTGCAGAATTATCAGCCACCTGAACCGTCTATGATAGGGATTAAGGTCTTTGACGACTACCCTCTGTCGGAACTCGTTGATTACATTGACTGGAGTCCGTTTTTCACGATCTGGGGACTCCGGGGTAAGTATCCAAATATATTGGAAAATCCGCAGGTCGGCGAGGAGGCGCGCAAACTCCTCAAAGATGCGGAAGCACTTTTGCGTATCATTATCGAAGAGAAAAGATTTCAAGCACGTGCTGTCGTTGGGCTTTTCCCTGCCAATGGTGTCGGTGAAGACACCGAAATCTATGCCGACGCAGCGCGGACGGAACCCATCGCTACACTACACCACCTACGTCAACAGACGGAACAGCCGTTTAACAGACCGAACTTCAGTCTCGGTGATTTCATCGCGCCGAAAGCGACAGGATTGCCAGATTATATCGGTGCCTTCGCGGTGACGACGGGACACGGTGTCCCCGAATTCTGTGCTGAATTCGAGCGGGAACAGGACGATTATAACCGTTTCAGAAAGTGGAAAGCCAACGATACATGGCTCTTGATTCATCAGGCACTTCGCGAACAAACACGTTGTGATGATGGCAAACAACCATCACCGACAGCAGCTATCATTGACAGCCAATCCGTTAAGACGACGGAACTGGCGGCGACTCGAGGATTTGATGGTCACAAGAAGGTCAAAGGACGCAAACGCCATCTGGTAACAGACACGACGGGGATTCCATTGATGGTCAAAGTCACTGATGCCAATGTCAGTGACAATCAGATAGCTATTGAGTTACTAACCGAAGTATTTGACTGGTACATAACAATTCAGTTGGTGTGTGCCGATGCTGCCTATCGCGGAGAATTAGAAGACTGGTTATATCTTGCTCATCAGTGTGAACTAGAGATTGCATCTACGCTAGGGCAGCAGGGGTTTGAAGTTGTCCCGTTACGATGGATTGTTGAGCGCACATTTTCTTGGCTTGGTTGGTTTCGTCGATTGACTTTGGATTATGAACGCTATCCTAAGACTGCTGAGACTATGGTGTACATCGCTTCCATTTACTTGATGCGAAACCGAATCAAATGACTTTTCAAACAGGCTCTAAGTTAATTTCATTTTTCACACTTAACTCTGAAGAGCCGGTTATTTAACCGATGCCGAGTGGAATCGGAATGGCGTTTTCATCCCATTCACGTTAAGGACCATTCTCTTCTTTGGTTTGCCCCGCCTGCCGAGCTGCACCCTTAAACACAGCGTAAAGATACCAGAAAGCAGGCACCAACAGCACACCCCCCGCAATCAGTACAATCAACAACGGACGCAACACTGTATCCGGTGCAGCCGTATTTGAAAAGGTTAAGTCCGGTGTGACAAGATACGGATATTGTGCCAGCCCCCAACCGAAAACGATGAGCGTAACCTGTATCGGAACGAGGATACGCGCGAGACGAAATTGACGCTTCCAAATTGTCCAGATCGCCCACAGTGCCGTCGCGCCCGTTAAAATATGAAACGGGATCGACCAAGACGCGCTACCGAGTCCGCGTCGAATTGCTGGCGCACCCTCCGCAGACAAGATAAAACTCAGTCCTGCCATCGCACCGACACTCACTGCCGAGATGAGAGCACGTCGCCGAAAATCCTCCTGCAATTCTGTGTCCTCAGTCTCAAGGGTGAGATACACCGCCGCAAGCAACGCACAAAGTGTCAAGGTAAAGAACCCGATTGCAAACGGAAACGGCGCAAACCATGCCGAGATGAAATCTGTGTCCACCTGTCCACTCTCCACGTCAACGTGTATCGTGCCAGACGCGACCGCGCCCAACGTAACCCCTAACATCACAGGCGTAATAACACTTGCAACAGCGAATACCCGGCTCCAACGGCGGTGTATTACATCCGATTGAACATCATAGGTGCGAAACACAAACGCCGTGCCGCGAAGCACAATACCGATGAGCATAAATGTCAATGGAATATGTAAAGCCGTGCTAATTGCAGCGAATGCAACAGGAAACGCCACGAAAAGTAGAACGACAATCACAATCAACCAGACATGGTTCGCTTCCCAGATGGGTCCAATCGCGTGTGCGATAAGCGAGCGCTGTGCGTTCGCACGGCGACCTGTTGCAAACAGATCCCAGATGCCACCGCCAAAATCAGCACCACCTGCCAACATATAGATAATCAGAGAAATAAGCATTACACATGCAATGCAGAATTCAAGACTCAACATGAAAGTTCTCTCGACGTGTCGGTGGGTGCCTGGCAGTAGGTTCGTCGCAACAATCTAATAATCGTGTGTAACGCTTGGCGTTAGCCTAAAAATATCTGACGACGTAATAGGATAACAACAATAATAGAGAGGAAAATATAAAGTACCGTAAAACCGAGAAAGGGAACGACGAGGTTCGGCATTGAGGTTACTGCCTCAGCGGTTCGCATGTAATTATAAATAATCCACGGTTGCCGTCCAACCTCTGTGACCGTCCAACCTGCCTCAATCGCGATAAACCCAAGCGGTGTACAGAACGTAACGAACCGAAGATACCAACGTTGATCCGGTAGTCTTTTATGTTTCCACGCGAGCCAACCACCGATAACACCAGCAGCAATCAGCACTATCCCGCACGCTACCATAATTTGAAATGCGAAATGCACAATCGCCACAGGCGGACGGTCTTCCGGTGGCACCGCCTTAAGCCCCATAACCTCAGCGTTGAAGTCAGAGTACGCAAGAAAACTAAGTGCCTTCGGAATTTCAAGCGCATATCGAGTCTCTTCAGTGTCCTCGTTAGGAATACCACCGATACGTAAAGGTGCCCCGCGTTCGGTCTCCCACTGCGCCTCCATCGCCGCCAGCTTGATAGGTTGGTGTTTCGCAAGCTTCTTGGCACTGATGTCACCCGAAATTGGTTGCAGGAGTGCGAATACACCACCAACACTCAGGGCAATGGCAAACGCACGGCGATGGAAAAGGTTGTCGGGATCACGTCGCAGAAAATAGGCGTGAATGCCCGCCACCGCAAATCCGACTGTCAGAAAAGCAGCGATAGTCATGTGAAGTGTTTGGCTAAACGAGGAGGGATTCAACATTGCCGCAATCGGATCGACATCCGTCACCTCTCCATTGACAATAGAGAATCCGGTAGGCGTGTTCATCCATGCATTCGCGGTGACAACAAAAATACCGGACAAGGTGCCGCCGAGCAGCACCATCATCCCAGCAAACCAGTGGGCATATTTTGGAATGCGGTCCCAGCCATAGAGGTAAAGCCCTAAGAAGATCGCTTCTAGGAAGAATGCAAACCCTTCCAATGAAAACGGCATGCCGATGATCGGACCAGCGTAAGCCATAAAATTGGGCCACAACAAACCGAGTTCAAAAGACAAAACGGTGCCAGAGACCGCGCCGACAGCAAACATAATCGCAGTCCCTTTTGCCCACCGCTTCGCAAGCGTCAGGTAAACCTCTTCTCGCGTTTTGAGCCATAGCCCTTCCGCAATCACCATTAGCAGCGGCATCGCTATACCGATCACCGCAAAAATAATGTGAAATGCGAGCGACATCGCCATCTGTGCGCGTGCTGCCAATAAATCTGTCATGAGGTGACTCTCCTTACACTATTTCTGGCGCATCCACCAGATACAAAACGCCTTGCACCTTCAAACATACCGGCATATCATCCAACGAGATATCCCAATGTAAACAGAGAAATGCTTTAACTGCTTGAAGATTAATGTGGTATTAAGAATATCATAAAAGATTGAGAGAATCAAACTTTTCGATTTATAACCGTCCCTGAGCCTTTCCAAATTTTCGCAAGGCTCTCCGATACCCGAAAAATTTCTTGCAATCAATTCAGTCTTGTGCTAAAGTACGGATACTCTGACCTACGAAATTTAGCGAACATTAAGACGAAGGAGAAAGGTCACAATGCTCAAAGCAGGATTTATCGGTGCAGGAGGACGCAGCCAAGGCGCACACTATCCAAGCGTAAATCGTCTGGAAGATGACGTTGAGATGCTCGGTGCCTGTGAAATGGTAGTTGATGCAGTGAAAAGATACTCTTATATCTGAACCGCACCGAAAGGACATACCAATGAATTGCCTCGATTATGGACTCTCTTTTATCAACTCTGTCGGCAATGGAAACGCGCCCCGATTTTGGATTGAATCCCGATGCCGCTTGATAGATGACACAGATGGAAGTTTCAACGACTATTACCAGTGTGGTTCGTGTAAGAGTGAACACACGTTTGCAAGGAGGGATCTTTTCGTAAACCCAAACTACGATTTTCTCCCGGTTTTTGGAGAAGAACACTCAGCGGTATTCAGACGACATGCCTACCGCAACGATAACTACGTCGAGTATAGACCGGCGAAGGAATGGTGGGGAGGGCCCCTGTTTGATATCCAAGAGGCATCGCCGGTACAGGTCCTCAATAGCAACGCAGCTATTTTTGAAGCCACGCGAAAAAGCCTGCCAATCGTAACGCACACAGAGATATGGGATGCCGATACAAATCAGCGGGCAATTATTGAGTGTCCAGTTAAAACGATGAATATAGATGAACAGGCAGACATCTACCAAGTTGATACAGGAATAATCCTATTTCCAGACCTATCAAAGCGATACGATCGGCAGATTGAGACGTTCAGCCTCGCTTATGTTGCCTTCAATGCCCCACATTTCGCCGACTTCGTTATCGAGAAACCAACTCCGATTATTGAAAATGGGGTAGAAGTTGCCCAAGTGTACCACTATTCCGAAATTGTTAGCTTGGAAGCGAAGAACACTGTGTTCTGCATCGGTGAACTTTGACGGATGCATCGCCTCAGATAACCCCTAGCTTCTTTAAGAAATATTCAGTCGGAATAGTTAAATCAAGTCCCCTGATCTCATCAGGGGCGTACCACCCGATGATATCCGCTTCGTCGGATAGCGTTGCCGTATTCTGATCTACCGTCGCCCGGTACAGCCGCCATTCGTGGAAATCCGCGCCGCGACGACACGGCTCTTCCAAGGTTTCTACGAATACCGGCTTTTCAGGATGGATCTCAATTCCCGCCTCCTCCCCTATCTCACGAGCAATGGCAATCTCCGGTGTCTCATCGTCCAAATCCCAATGCCCAGCAACGATTGTATAACAAAATGGAAATAATCTTCGGTGGAATAAGAGGATTTTCCCCTCCCATTCGATGACTGCACCGACGGAATAGTGCAACAACTCACCGTCGGGCAAAATCCGGTAACGCATTTGCGGGTAGAACATGATGAGGCGGCTGTCATCATATCCGCAACCCCCGCATCGGTAGTATTCCCTGCCCTCGGTCACATACGGTTGGATGCATTCACTCCAGCACTTGGGGCAGTAGCTATGGGCTCTGTTATCTTGAGCGATTTTTCCTTTGACTTTCACGGTTTGTCCTTCGCTAGGTCTCACAACTCTCCACGTCTTCCCAAAATTGCCTTTCCACACTCCGCCTATTATAACGCAAGTTGCTAGTTGAGAAACCAAGCACTATAAACCGAGTTTTTTCTTCAAAACTCGGTTTCTTTCTGATTCTAACCACTTGGGTTATGTTATAGAATTCCTGTAGTAGTGTAAATTTTTTCAATCGTGGCGCAGATTGCCTAATCTGCGATCCCCCACATTAGGTATTACGCTTCGTTTCACGATTTAGACAAACACCAGAACAACAACTAGCAACTTAGGTTATTATATCATAATGAGTGCGGCAAAGCGATGCTGTGTCTGATTTCTTGAAAGGGTGATTTTTTTCTTTTAATTTGTCTAGTTATCGCCTAAAATAGAGTGGTTGCGTTAGATCGGATAGAAAGGAAGCACAAGTATGACACGAGACATTATTCCAGACCGGATCAAGCAGGTTGACCCAGAGCAGTTAAGGCGCAACCTGTTCTATCTGTCGAAAGCACCCTTGCCCTATCGGAGGTTGAATTATACTATCCCCGGTCACGCTACAAACACTTTGTACGAAGCCGACGATTTTATCCAACGAAACCTCGAATCGTGGGGATATCCGGTGGAGAAAGAAGGTGTTCAAGTCCAACCATTTGGGTGCGATACGTCTAAGCCAAAAGCACACCAATATGCTCCGCCGGCTTCTGATGCACTCTGGTATACCGCCTACAACCTGTATGTAAAAAAACAGGGATCCGTTTATCCCGAAGAGATTATCCTGTTCCTTTCACATAAGGATTCCCAAAGCTGGGTGGATTCCCCTGGGGCTTATGACAACGCCGCTGGTACGGTGGGAACGATGGAAATAGCACGTGTTCTGAAAGATTACCCGTCTCAACAGTCTATCTGGTTTCTGTTCTGTAATGAAGAACACAAGCCCTGGACCAGTGTGACAGCGGCGCAAAACGCGAAAGCGCGAGGAGATAATCTGGTCGCTATCTTCAATCTGGATTCTCTAGGGGGCAAATCGCAGGCAGATATTGATGCGGGACGCCGGACAAATGTAACCCTCTACACGAAACCTGAAGGTGAACGTTTTGCCGATCTGATGGATGATGTGAACAAAATTTACAACATCGGATTAATACAAGAGAAATTTCAGCGACAATCCCCCGGCGATGATGACGGGTCCTACATCAACGCGGGTTATCCGATAGCGGTGGCAAATTTGGGGTCATTCCCTTACGTCGATCCAAATTACCACAGAGAAACAGACATCCCTGAATATGTCGATATCCCCAATGTGTGCATGGGAACGCAGGCAAGTCTCGCCGCCGGATTGAGGGTAGACCGCGGCGAAATATAACTGGGGTGTCGCTGTATCGACAGTCAAGCGTTCAGGAATTCATTCGTTCATAAGAAATAGTGCAACAGAAACCGAGTTTTTCCAAAAAAACTCGGTTTCTCTTCGTGATTTCTCTCTTTTTACGTAAACCTCACATTTCATAAATTGGAGGCAAAAGCAATGATGAAAATATCCGTCTGGGACGGAGGTCTCTCGGACAGTTATCTGAAACAGGTTACACAGTTAGGCGCAGACTGCATCGACTTCGGTAGTGGCAATTCTTTCCCCGGCGTTACAGAACAGGGCTATCCAGATCTGGATGAAACCATCAAAATTAGAAAGCGAATCCGTTCTTGGGGACTCGACATCAACCGCGTGACCCTGCCCGACATCACCGAAACATTTATGAAAGGGCTGCCGGGCGCAGAAAAGGAACTGGAGAACACCTGTAACGCCTTAAAGGTTTTCGCGGAAGCGGGCGTTCCTATCGCAAGGCAGCGGTTCTGGGGTGATACCTTCAACGAAATAATGACCCGTTACAATTCTGAGCATCGCGGCGGCTACACATCGCGTGGGGAAAGCCGTGGATTGACAGTGAATCCTCCCAAAACCCCAAACTTTGAGGAACTCGAGGAGTGGTGGAAACGCTTCTGCGAAGTTTACGGGCATCTCGTTCCCATCGCCGAAGAGCACGATATAAAACTCGCCATCCACCCCTCCGACACGCCCAATCCCGATACGCCTTTGGGAAGTCTGGGATTCCATCGCGTGATTGACGCCTTTCCCAGCAGGAATGTTGGATATCTCTACTGCTGCGGCACCAGAGGCGAGGCAGGCAGCACCCCGCTTGTTCTCGACGAGATCAACAACTACGGTCGTAAAGGCAAGATTTTTATGATTCATCTACGCAATGTCAGAGGGAGCCTTGCGACTGCCGGTGCCTTCGAGGAGGTCCTCTTAGACGATGGCGACATGAATATGTTCAAAATTGTCCTCGAACTTCATAAAGTCGGATTCGATGGTTGCTTAAACCCCGATCACATCCCCCGTATGGAGGGCGACGACGGATTAGCATATTCGGTTGGGTACATCAAAGCGTTGTTCGCTGCGTTGTCAGTCATCTAAGGCGTGTTGCTGCAATCGCTGTATTTGCAAATAGCTCAGGTGCAGAAAATCCATATGAACGGAAGATAACAAATGCCCAATTCCAAAACATCCGTTGGTATCGAGGCCACGGTTAGTTTGCGTGAGATTACACAGGATACAGTCAACTCCATTCTGAATCTGCGTGTAACCAAAGAGCAACAGCAGTTTGTCGCTTCAAACGCGGTCTCTATTGCACAAGCCCATTTCTCGGAGGATGCCTGGTTTCGCGCAATCTATGCGGACGAGACGCCTGTCGGTTTTCTTCTGATGCTATCCGATCAACCGGATAAAGGCGAATATTATTTATGGCGCTTCATGGTTGATGCTCAACATCAAGGAAAAGGTTACGGACGCTGTGCCCTTGAACTCCTGATTGAGCATGTGAAGACACGACCGAATGCGAAGGAACTTTTCCTGAGCCATGTCCCCGGTCCTGGAAGTCCCGAGGACTTCTATCGCAAGTTAGGCTTTGAACACACGGGCGAGCAGGCAGGGGAGGAATTAGTGATGAAATTGACGCTGCAGTGAAGGAGTTTCGACCGAATGCTATACAGGAGGGTGTTATGACTTTCTATCACGGCACTACCTTACGGAGTGCGATTAGAATTGCCGAGATCGGCTTTCTCCCAAAAAAGGGTGCAGTCTGGTTCACCACAAGTAAGCACCGTGCCCAACGCCGCGCTAGGCAAAAAGCACGTAAAACCGCTGGTTCGCCATTTGTCTTCGTCTGCGAAATTGATGTCCAAGAATTGTCTAACCGTCTTGGTAAAAATCTCGTTATGCACAGCAAGGGATTTCTTGCTATCCGGAGACGTATCCCACCAACGGTGATACTGAATTCAGCTGAACTAATTGCTAGCTGGGTAAGCCAGATACTCCAAGGCGAATCCTATCAGAACATTAGTCCACATCACCCTGGAATAGATCGGTTGTCGCGCTGGGTGGAAAACCGCATGAACACCGGCACGGACAGTGCCATCCGTCCAAAGGAATTCTCACAGAGGTTGCAGCAATGGCTGCCTAATTTTTTTCGAGGGGTCAAGATCTCACCAGAAGATCTACGCTTCGATTATTCTCCCGAACTCGTTGATTTTGAAAAAGAACCTTCGCTAGAACCGGTTGACTCACGTGAGGAAAACGCACTTAACGCCCTCGCCCACGCGAAACCGAAACGACGCATCCGCGGTCTTGAGCTGCTAGCGCAGCTTGAACATGAAGATTTATATGAATGGTGCACGCTATTAATCTCGGATGAATCAGCAGAGGTTCGCATTGCCGCCTTACAAACGATAGTCCATTGCGACGATGGAGATCCGGAGGTACTCCTGCCACTTGCCAGATCTCAAAACAAACGGATTCGAGCCGCAGCGATTGCCGCACTTGCCAAGCATTCCACCGAAGATGCGTCCCATTGGTTTGAGCAAGGATTGAAAGACCGTGAAGCGTGCGTACGCCTTGAAACAGCTGCTCTGCTCCCAACGCTGGATGTGATCGAACACCGTGAAATCTTTGAACTTGCACTCTACGATCCCAACCCTGCAATCAAGCACCTTGCGGAGAAACTCACTGCGGGGAAGGGTTATGCCAATGCAAGGTAAGCGTGATGAAATTGACGCTTCAGTGAAGGGGTTCCACCTGAATCTCAAAAGTAGAGGAGGGACGTTATGAAGTTCTATCACGGTACAACCTTACGGAGCGCGATTAAAATTGCTGAGATCGGCTTTCTGCCAAGAAAAGGTGCGGTCTGGTTCACCACAAGTAAGCAGTATGCTCAAGGACGTGCGAAACAAAAGGCGCGTAGAACGGGCAGCTCACCGTTTGTGCTTACGTGTGAGATTAATGTCTCAGAATTGTATAACCGCCTTGGAAAACATCTCGTTATGCGCGGCGGTGGGGTTATTGCCATCCGGGACCGTGTTCCACGGACAGTGATACGCTCACATTTTACATTAGAATTACTCAATTCGCCCGAACACATTGCTAGATGGGTGAATCAGAAACTTGGACGCAAATCCTATGAAGGTATTAGTCCCCGCCACCCCGGAATAGATCGACTGTCGCGTTGGATGGAAAATCGCGCTAACTCTGGCACCGGCAGCACCATCCGTCCAGAAGAATTTGCACAGAAGCTACATCAATGGCTGCCCGACTTTTTCCAAGAGATTGAAATCACGCCTGAAGATTTGCGTTTCGACTGTTTTCCCGAACCGGCTGAAATTGAGACAACCCCTCCGTCAGAACCGGTGGATTCACGGGAAGAAAACGCCTTTGATGACCTTGCTGCCCCAAAACCACAACGACGCATTCGCGGTCTTAAACGGTTAGCACGGCTTGGAAACGAAGATCTTTATGATTGGTGCACACTGTTGCTCTCAGATGAGTCTATAGACGTTCGCATTGCTGCCTTACAAACGATAGTCCATTGCGACGACGGAGATCCAGACATTATACTGCCATTTGCCGAATCTCAAAACAAACGGATTCGGGCCTCAGCGATTGCCGCACTTGCCAAGCACTCCGTCGAAGATGCGCCTCGTTGGTTCGAGCGAGGACTGAAAGACCGTGAGGCGTGTGTGCGCCTTGAAACCGCAGCCCTGCTTTCGACGCTGGATGTAACCCAACACCGGGAAATCTTTGAACTCGCGCTTTATGATCCCAATCCAGAGATTAAGCGATTCGCAGAGAAACTCACCATGAGGAAAGGCTATGCAGATGCTCGAACAGGATAAAGCCATAACTCCGCCGTTATAGCACAGCGCATCACCGCAATACCCCAATTTTCGGATAATAATCCTGTTAATCCTTGAATCCCGTAAACCATGATTCAGACATTCATTCTACAAGTAGCATGTCAACCAACACCAAAAAGGAGAATCAAATATGAAACTTAGACCGAATCGAGTTAAGCACAAATTGGCTGAAGGTAGCACTGCCTATATAGCTGGTGGCATGACCCATCCAGACGATATTGATGCTTTTGGCCCAAACGGCTTCGACGGCGTTTGGCTGGAAGGCGAACACGGTCCCGTGGATGCCGCCGAACTCGGCAACCTCACCCGTGCCTGCGATATCTGGGGGATGACCTCTGTGGTTCGCATTAACCAGAATGACCAAGGGCTAATCTATCGCACCCTCGATCGCGGTGCTCAGGGCATTGTCGTCCCGCACGTCAACACAAAGGAAGAGGCACAGAACCTCGTCGATGGCGGTAAGTTCGCACCTATCGGCTACCGGGGCATGTATACTAGCCGTCAGGGGTTCGCTGTTCCCGATTACGTTCAGGTTGCCAATGATGAGACGCTGTTAATCATTTTGATTGAAGACATCGTTGCCGTCAGAAATCTCGACGAGATCCTGACGGTAGACCATATTGATGTGTTCTTCGTCGCGCCATCGGATCTAGCGACCTCAATGGGGCACATTGGAGATCTCCAGCATCCCGATGTGCAGCGCACAATTGATGACACACTAGATCGCATCCAAGCGGGAGGGCGGGTCGCCGGGACCCTCGCCAACAACGACAATGTTGCAAAGTACGCTGCGGCAGGCGTCCGCTTCCTATTCACTAGTGTTGGTGGGTGGATCACCGCCGGTGCTGCCGAGTTTGTCAGCCGCGCTGAAGAAGCAAAATAACACGAATCTAAAAAACAGGAGTTAAACGATGAAGATAACTGGGGTCACACCGTGGCTCGTTAAATCACCAGCACCTTACCTAGATACCGCAGGTGACCGCCCTGACAGAGAACGAGAGTATGTCTTCGTTCAAGTCTCAACGGACGAAGGCATCACGGGTTGGGGTGAAATTACCGGCACTAGCCGGGTCGCAAATAGAGCAGTGTGTGCCATGCTTGAACAAACCAGTAGTCTGATCGAAGGCGATGATGCAACGCGTATCGAGAAAATATGGAACAAAGTTTTTCGAGCGTTCACCTACATGGGGACACGCGGTGCTACATCAAATATCGTCAGTGCCATTGACATCGCGTTGTGGGACATTCGCGGTAAGCAGTTAGGGTTACCAATCTATGAATTGGTCGGTGGCGGACCCGTTCGGGACTCGATATCCCTTTACACACATCCAGGGGGTGGGAAAGATCCGGAGAGTGCAGCTGCACATTGCAAAGCGATTGCAGAAACCGGTCACACCGCGTTGAAGACCGATCCGTTTCCGCACCACCCAGAAGAAGCCAACGGCTATTTGAGCGGGCAGATGGACACCGCAGGAGAAGAACAGGGCGCGAATGTAATCGCTGCAATTCGAGAGGCGGTCGGACCTGACATTCAAATTCTCATCGACTGCCACGGTCGGTTCGATGTGGCGACAGCGATTCGGCTCGCTAAAAGGTTGGAGCCTTACAATATCGGTTGGTTTGAAGAGCCGGTCCCTGTCGAGAGCTACCACGCATTGAAGCAGGTCAGGCAGAACGTCAGCGTGCCAATCTGTGTCGGTGAACGACTCCAAACCCGCTATGAGTTCGTGGCAGTCCTTGAAAACGAACTTGCGGACTATATTATGCCAGACGTGACATGGGCGGGTGGTATCTCAGAGTTGAAGAAGATTGCAACGCAGGCTGAGACTTACTACGTGCCGATCTCCCCACACGATGCAAGCGGTCCCATCAACGTGCTGGCTGGAGCGCATACGATGATGACAGTCCCGAATTTCTACAAGTTGGAGACCAGTCGCGCCAAACTCAACGCGTATGATGTATTGATAGATCATCCGTTGGATGTCAGAGACGGTTGCCTGCATCTTTCCAACCGTCCCGGCTTGGGAATCGAGATGAACGTCGATTACCTGCGGAGCAAAGCGATTGCACCGTTTTCCGGCTAAAGCGTGAACCCTTTGCAGGATGCGTTTCGTTCAGGAATGGCGATGAGCAATCGGTTTCCAACTACATCATAGACTCGCCACCATCAATGTCTATGCTGACACCGCTAATCCAAGCAGATTCATCCGATGCCAGAAAGACTGCCGCCATCGCAATGTCAGCTGGATGCCCCCCGCGAACCAGTTCGGACGGTGGCAGTCCCGCATCCTCCTCACCACGCGTGTCGCCGATACCGCCGGGACAGATACAATTCACGCGAATCCCATCATCTCGGTATTGACGCGCGAGATTACGGGTAAGTCCTATCAGTCCCCATTTCGCTGCCCCATACCCGGCGTTGGCACGTTGCCGAGTCTCACCCGCAGCCGAAACAAAGATTATCGATCCCTGCTTTTGTTCCTGCATTTTCGGGATCGCTGCCTGTGCACACATATAGCCGGTGTGGAGGTTAATGTCCACAAGGTACTTCCATGCTTCCTCATCGGTTTCATGCAACCGCAATCCGCTTGCAGCGGCATCTCCCAAATTGTCGAACAGCACATCAATTTGTCCCCATCGCTCTATCGTGGCATCCACCATCTTGATACCGCCTTGGACAGTGGTAAGATCAGCGGTCACATAATCCGCCTCGCCGCCCCTCGCCTTGATATCCGAAACCATCGCTGCCAACGGCTCCGCTCGACGTGCCACAAGCATCAGTTTTGCCCCTTCTGCTGCAAACCAGAGGGGTGTAGATCGTCCCATGCCTCCACCTGCGCCGGCTATAATGGCAACCTTGCCGGCGAGTCTGCCTTCGCTATTCCCACTCATGATAACCTCCCTTGTGGATTTTACGTTTTGTTTCACTGCTCCCTTGACCATACCGCCTTGAAATGAATCTTCGCCATTCCTAAACCAAAGGCAACCTCTGTTTTCAAGAAATGCTCTTTGCGATTCCATCAACCCGGTGCCGATACAGCGGTTTCACGTCGTCTGGGAACGCCTCGTAAACGTGCCGTGGGACGATTGCATTGTTACGTCCACCAAACTCCACGCTCACCCACCACGGCACATAGCGCGCCACAATCGCCACTCGCGGTTTATCGCTGGGGTTAGCAGCGTTCGAATGCCAAATACGACTGTCTATTATCAACACACTGCCAGCGGGACCAGAGACCTGCATTTCACCGGGAATAGACTTAAATTCATCAATCCCGTCCTCCGGTCCTCGCGGATTGCGTGGATCGCGGTGGCTCCCCGGCACCACCCATGTACCACCGCTCTCGGGCCCAAATGGTGAGAGCAACCATATCGTTGTCAGTCCCATCGTAACGTTGGGAAACGGTTGACGGACAGCACCCGCTCTGTCCCTATCCGATAGGTCATGGGGCCAATCGGAGTGATAAGAACGGTACATCTTGTTATCGTCGTTCGGTGGGCGGGTCTTAAACTCAGTTTGCGCGATTCGTACATGCGGGTCAAGCATTGTCCTAATTACACCAAGCACCCGCTTCTCCGCCAAGTAGGGAGCCAACGGCTGAATGTAGGCGATGACGTTTTTCCCAGGTCCCCCGTCTTTGTTCGTCTGGCGACCGAGTGCCCCACCGGATGCCTCATATTCGGCGGTCGCCTCCAGATGGGCATCTTCCACATGCTGGCGAATAGCGTCCACTTCGTTTGCAGGGATAACCCGCTCTACCACACACCAACCCACGTCTCTCAACTGCGACACATATGTCTCGATCTGCTTAGCCAATATATTAACCCCCATTATGGACATCTTAATCCTGACTTGACTTTATTAGATTGCCAGTCATGCCGGCAGAGCAACTAGCAGCAGACTTTACACGCAAATTTGATAGAAAGACATCAATCAGGAAAGGCTTTTTCAAAAAGAGTATCGCCTCCACAATACATACCCGCTGGACTCCCGAACGGTAGACCTAAGGCTTCAAATAAATCAACGATAGCGTTTGCAAATCCAGATAAAAATTGAACATAGTTCTGACCATCAATTTTCATCTGCCACGGACCACCAACAAATAGGAAGTTACTCCCGTTGGTTGTTAAGTCTAGCTGAGTGCCCTCCTTGAAAGTCAGAGAAATCGCCCAATCAGGATAGTTATCAGTACAGACAACAAATTCAAAATGAGATTCAATAGGTAGCAAGTCTGTCAGGGTTGGACCAAGAGCTTGCACTTTACCTTTGTCTAATCCTTCCAAACTTAAATTCGGGTCAAATGACTCCGGCATAACTGTGACAGATACAATAGGCTTGATGTGGGCTTGTTTAATTCTTACAGAGTAACTGAAGCTGTCGGGTTCACCGGCTCCAGCCAAGCCCAACCATGTGTAATCAATTTTTACTGTGGTAATCTCCTGTTTTACAAACGGAGGTGCCTCTCCCAAGGAAACTTCGCCAAAATATCTGTAAATCAGTGGCGTTGTTACCGCAAAACCGTAATTACGTGAAGTCGCTTCTCGAAATGCTTTCTTGGCAGGTTCCGGTACAGTATCAGCCTCCCAACTCCTTTCGGCGTACGCCATTGCTAAGACTGCCCAATCACATGCCGATACAGGATTGAAAGCATCGGGTAGTCCAGCAATTAATATATTGTCGGGATATCGTTCAGCAGCAAGCTCTTCGACATGGCACTTTGAGACTTCTTCGATCTGTGCCGCTGTTAACGGTGCAATTGACCAATTAGTTCCTGTTTCATCTTCTTTGGTCGATTCTGTGATTACGTCTTCTTCCACTAATATTTCATCGTCTTCCCCTGATTCTGTACAACCACCAATAAGCAACATCAGTAGGAGACATGCGCTAAACGTGACACCTGTGAGGAACACTGGACGTCCAAGCGATATAGGATAGAAAGCGCAAACCATTATCAACCTCTCTTTCAAAACTGTCTATCCGCCGTGATAGATTCATCCCAGCGTTGGGCTTCCAAGTACGCCATCACCGCTTGCCGAGCGGCAGGCGAATCAATGCGTCTTAGGGCATCCATCGCAAAAGCACCCACATGGCCACACGGATCGTCGAGTGCATGGAACAAAATCTCCTCAGTGCCTGCGGCAGCCTTCCCCAACCGTGTGAATGCCATCGCTGCGTTGGCCCGAACCTGGTCCTGAATTGTCCATCCACGACGCTCCTCCTCGTGCCAGTCAAGTCTATTCTCTGTCAGCAAGCGGCTAATATGCGGGATAAACGTCGGAGCATTCTGATGGATGCTACTCAGCGCGTCCGTCGCTGTGCGAACCACGCGATGTGAATCATCGTTTAAACACGCTGTCAGTTTTGACACAGCACTCGCTGCATGAGAATCTAATTCACCCAAGGCAAAGCTGGCATTAATGCGTGTCCATTCGCTCGGAGACTCAAGGGCTTCGGTCAATGCAGGAACAGCCGGCGACCCAATGGCAGTTAAGGCGTGCGCTGCGTCCTCCATTGAGATAGCACCTTCGTTCCACGGTTCGGGAACTGGATGCGCGTCTTCTCGGTGACCTGCCGCCTTCAACCTCTCCATCAACGGTGCAACAGCGGGTTCTCCGATCGCGCCAAGTGTATAGATTGCAGCGACCCGCGCCGCCTGATGATCTTTATCCAGCGTGGAAATTAAGACGGGAATCGCTTCGGCGGCATCGGAACGGAGCCCAGCCAGATCATAAATCGCTCTCAACCGGTTAGCTAAATCCCGATCCTCCCCTAAAGCAGTGATGTATTGGGACAAGTGATTTTTTGTCGATTGTATACCATTGCTTCGGAAACTTTCATAGCGGTCACGTTTACCACACAGCCAATCCCACATGTGAGACCATGCCAGTTCCAAATTGTGCGGTGTTTCAATAGCATCCGGATTCTGCCACTGGAGGTTTTGACAATCCCATGACGGGGCGGTAGGTTCCGATGCACGGACATAAATAAACTTTATCATATCGCGCGGTTGATTGAGGAGGTTGACACCTGCGGCATGACCTACATCGAAATGTGTCAGCGACACGGTGCCCGCTTTCCCTTCCATCGGAATAGCTTGCGCCCTATCTTCATCGGTCAGACGCTTATGGAATTGTGTACCGGGGATGGCATGGGTCGGTCCCAGTTCAATCGGTGTGTCCTGTGGATAGTACATAATCCTAGCGAAACGGGAATAGTGTTGCCGGGGCCTGCCTAAAGGGGTATATGAATCTTGGTGGCAGTTTGCAGCTAACTTGACCTCCGGTTCAGGGTCTGGATCGGCGACCGGTGCCAAGTGATGACAGTAACGGTGCGGGTGTTCGATATATCCCTCGCCCAACGCGCTAATCAATGCACCACGTACTTCGGGGCTGTTGAGGATGTGCCGCATTTCCGGCACCCGCGGCAGCACGTTGTTCCCCGGATTGATGCCCGCTTCTAAAACGTCTGCAAGTTTCCTGCGGATAGTTTCATGTAGGTCATCGGGAACGGACGGCTCTAGCATAACATAGCCATCGACAATGTATTGACGCATCTGCTCATCGGTGAGCAGGATAGGCACACTATTAAATGAAACGCTCATAGATATTGGCTCCTTTCCAACGGTTTTACAAGACTTTGAGAATACCCAAACAAACTGATGGGTTGGATTCCTTAACCGTTACACAAATTTCTAAGATGTCATCGAAAATATGACTTGTCATTTTGGAACAATAATAGTATTATTATAGACAATAGTAGACAGATTGTTTCTGATTCCTTTTTATTTAAATTCTCCAACTTTAGGAGGCAATAAACGTGAATAGCGAATATCTGAGTAAATCCGCAAACCGTTCGTCGTTGGATCTGGAAAGGAAGATTGCCTCACATTAAAGTGGGTAGTACAGTAAGGGTCCCGAAAAGTGGACTTGATAGCATGATAACCTTCAAATCAGATCGTGTCAAAACCAGCAAGTCGTCTCAAACAAACCACCAAACTTCAGTAACGGATATTATCACCCAGTTGGAGGCAGTACGCAATCAAATTCGCCCTCACTCCCGTGAGGTTGAGAATAGTATTGATGTGTTAGCCCGGCTTCGTGAAAGCAGTGTAGATAATGAGTAAAGTCATATCCGTTTGCCACCTAAACTTGAATCTCAATAACTGGCTGGCGGTGTATGGGATTAAACGCCACAAAAGTTGCGTTGTTCTCCGTGAAGAAAGTATTGCCTTTGAATGACGCACGGCTTCCAGCGCGAGTCAGGTCTTTTCCGTCTACGGCAACACCTCGCACATCAACGCCGGCCAAACGAAGCGTAAAATCAGGCACGCACACCGGCAGGTCAAGCCGAATCGTATTGCCTTCCACTACCATTTCAGCCATCTCTCGTGCACAGGCGTAGTTTGTGATCTCGCTGCATTTGCGCCACTGCGTCCGTTCACCATTCGGGTCACGCTCCTTCAAACGGCGGACGACGGTCTTGAAGGCGTTGAACCCACGACGGTCGTCGTTGTGCAAGCCATAAAACCCCTGCCAGTGACTAATAAGCACCGCTGGATCACCAGCGTCAATGACGGCGGGAAGGCGTCCACCCTGCAAGTCCGCGGTGATATATTTATCGACATTGACCTCGCCGTAGCCGGTCCACGAACCTGTCCAGTCACCGGTAGAAGCGATAATCTCGCCGACGGCTGTACCTGCCTCCCGATCCGCGTACCAAATAGGCGTTTCGACAGGACCATCAGCAGAGACCCGCTTGAAGAAGTAGGGCGTAGGATTCCCCGTTACCTCCCGCGCTGCAATACCGATAACCTTCGCGTAGAAATCAAGTGGATTGCCAAACCCACCGGGGGAAGTGACCCCTTGGGGTGTTAATCCGACGTTCTCCAAAATCTGGCAGGCGGTGGTAATGTAGTCGATCACCAATTCCTCTTGATCAACAGGCAGGTTGTTCCAGTCGTACTGTTCCCAGATCCCCGACTCCAGGGGTTTACAGGTTTTCGGATCTACGACAACGGTATGTGTAATCATTTCGGGCGTGATGTCGTAGGCGGGGGTGATGACCTCTCGACACATCTGCAGCCAACTTTCCTGCTGCGCCTTACTAAAAAGCGGCAGTCCCTCGTCAATGCGCCCCAAGGCAGCAGGGCACGGAACGACACTAAACTTACCCCGGACTCCGTGCTCAAGGCACCACTCAGCGAATTCACGGACAAATGACTCCGGATGGACAACGGGCACATCCTGCCACCGACGGTTCTCCCCGTCCACCAGATTGCGATCGCGCATAAAGAAGTAGTTCAGATTAACCAACACCGTTGAGTCATCAAAGATGATCGACAAAGGCACGCGATCAAGAGCATGTCGGGCGATTTCGACCTGCATGGATAACTCCTATAAACTCTCACGTTTCACACATCAATTCGTTTGAAAGAACTCCACGCTTTCACCATTGGGTCCCCTGAAGAAAGCAATCGTCACCTGTAGTCCTCCAAGGTCCACGTCGCGCGGTTCGACCGTAATCTCATATCCCGCCTCGCGGACATGCTCGATTGCTCCATGGATGTCGGTTGTCGTCAATGCAAAATGGTGCACCGGGTTGTTCGGCGCGGGATCCCCCGGTTTGGGTCCATCCGCAGTTGGTTGAAAAAGCTCCATGTGACTTCCATCCCCCATATCCAACAGGAGAATCTTGCGATCTGGCGGTCCAAATTCCGCGACAACCTCCATACCAAGCACATCACGATAAAGTCGCAGCGAGTCCTCCCAATCGCGTGTATGCACAGCAATATGGTGCGCGCCACAACCTTTGATTACTTTGTTTTTCGTTCCAATAGCCATAGTAAAATCCTTTCTCTTATCTGCTAATTTTTTGGCGTTGTTTGTCCGGTTTGGAGGACCTCTCCAACCAGAAATTTCCGCAGATTCCCACTCACATCCCTGAGCAGCAATCCACCGTCCCGATCAATCACCTCGACTCGTCCACGAAGGACCTCATCGGCAGCCTTTATCTGGATCCAATCGCCAAAATGGTATGATAACCTGTTTACCGTTGCAACGATCGGTTCAGTATCATTACGTTTCAATCGGAGGTAGTTTTCTTCAAGCCGGTGTAGGATAGCTTGGAGTAGCACGACGCGGGAGATCTTTCTATTACTTTCTATCCGCAAGGAGGTAGCAGAAGCGCGAAGTTCCTCCGGCAGATCCGCCCAAGTCGTATTGACATTGATCCCGAACCCCATGACGAAAAATGGCTGCCGATGTTGATCGTATTCCAACTCCGTCAAGACACCGCTCACCTTCCTCCCCTGAATTAACACATCGTTGGGCCACTTAATCCGCGCTGAAAGATTCGTCAACTCGTTGATCGCCGTTGCGATGGCGACCGCACCGATGAGGTTCGGTAAACCGACCTGATCCGCACGGAGCCGATGCCGTAGGATGACGGATGCAAGAATGCTCGATCCAGGGGGCGCAAGCCACTTTCTGCCGTGCCGTCCCCGCCCTTGGGTTTGGCTCTCCGTTAGGATAAGTGTGCCTTCCTCAGCACCGTCAATGCCGCATTGAAGTGCCAAATCGTTTGTTGAACCCACCCGATCGTAGGTTTGGATCTGTCGTCCAATGGTCTGGTTTCGCAGTCCGGATAGAATGTCATCGGTTGTCATTATGAGTCACCATAGTATCACGCCTAGCTGCGAAGTGTCAACGCCTAACTTTCCGCTTGACTTTGTGTCCTCGCTATCCTAAAATTGACCGAATAGAGATTGAGTAAGCGTAACAGAATCTCACGATAGTTCAGACGGTCAAGCTGCTCTGAATCTCCCGCTCCGATTGGGGCGGCTCGATCACTCACTGTGTACCACGCGTCACGCTTTATGTCTATGTCCATAATACTTACAATTAATGCCGGCAGCTCTTCTGTCAAGTACCAATGTTTTGATATGACGGACGAAGTGTGTCTGGCAAAGGGACAAGTCGACCGACTGGGTTCTCCATCTCCGAACCTGTTCTATGAGCGGCATGATGGCACCACACATCAGACTAACGTTCCGCCAATGGACTACGAAGCGGTTTTTCCTTCAATCTTTGATATACTTCTCGACGCAGAAAAGGGTATCCTTCAAAATCTCAGTGGCATCGTCGCTGTCGGACATCGTGTGGTCCACGGAGGGAACCGCTTCGCCGAATCTGTATTAATTACCTCCGAAGTTGAAACAGCGATAGATCAATGCGTTCCCCTTGCCCCACTGCATAACCCATATAACTTGGGTGGCATCCGCGCCTGCCGTCAAGCGCTGCCAAACGCCGCACACGCCGCTGTATTCGATACAGCATTCCATCAAACGATGCCGGATTACGCCTACATGTACGCGCTGCCTCGCTCGCTCTATGAGCGGTACGGTATTCGGAAGTACGGCTTTCACGGCACATCGCACCAATATGTTTCGACGCGAGCGGCAGAAATCCTCGGATGCCCACTGACATCGCTTAAGCTGATTACCTGTCATCTCGGAAATGGGTGTAGTATTACGGCGATTGATCAGGGAAAATCGGTTGATACCAGTATGGGACTCACCCCGCTTGAAGGCTTAATGATGGGAACGCGTTGTGGCGACATTGACCCTGCCATTATTTTTCACCTGATAGAGGGGGTGCAGATGTCCCCGGACACAATCAATCAGATGCTCAACCGTGAAAGCGGTTTACTCGGTGTTTCAGGGGTAGCGTCAGATGTTCGAGACCTGTTCAAAGCTGTCTCGGAGGGTAATTCACAAGCGGCACTTGCACTACAAATGTTCTCTTATCGTGTGAGACAATATATCGGAAAATATGCGGCGGTTCTTGGCGGTTTGGATGCACTAATTTTTACCGCAGGAATCGGCGAGAACGCCTCGTCCCTCCGCGCTAAAATCTGCGAGAACCTCAGATTTCTGGGGGTTCACCTTGACGAAGAAAAAAACCGAGCGAGTGAGGTGGAAAAGACAATCCATCGGGAAGATGCCCCTGTCAAACTCCTTGTCATACCAACTAACGAGGAACTGATGATCGCCCGTGACACCTTGCGTCTAATTGAAGGATGAGTCTCAGCAGAAAAGGAAGCGTGACAAACATGATTTTCATAAAATGGCAAAAACACACGAAAGCCCATTTCTTTTCCCTTTTAGCTAGCTCAATATTATGTGGACTGCTGAATTTTCCTTCGGCGAGCCACGCGAAACAGGGGAAATGGACGCAGAAAACGGACATGCCGACACCGAGGATGCAACTAGCCACTGCCGTTGTCAACGGTAAAATCTATGCTATTGGTGGACTCAATGGAGGTTCGCGGTCCGTCGTAGAAGAATATGACCCACAAGGAGATATTTGGATAAGGAAAGCCGATATGCCAACGGCGAGAGGCGGAATCGCCGCGAGCGTGGTTGATGGTAAGATTTATGTGTTTGGGGGTCACAGAGTCGCTTTCCAACCACTTGACACCGTCCAAATGTACGATCCGGCGAAAGATAAATGGACACGGAAAAAGCGGATGCCAGTACCGGTAGACCGGATGACGACAAGCGTCGTCAATGGACAGATTTACCTCATCGGTGGCTGGGATTTTCCCGATGATGTTTACGCAACCGTCTTTCAGTACAATCCTGCCGGAGACACCTGGACTCGGAAAGCGGATATGCCGACAGCGAGAGGCGGTCACGCTGCGGTTGTATTTGAGGAAAAGATCTATGTCTTCGGGGGCGCGACCTTCAAAGAAACCACCCATGGCGGAATCCGGTATTTTGACGTTGTTGAAATGTATGATCCTGTTGAAGATCGGTGGACACGCAAACCCAAAATGCCGGTGCCAAACATTGGCTTAGGTGTCGAAACCGTCGATGGAAAGATCTACACAATCGGAGGAACTGCTTCTGATAACACCAGCCGCCTCTCAAGAATAGACATCTTTACCCCAGACAACGGTGTTTGGCTCGCGGAGGGTGGGACTCGGCTGCCAATGGCAAGAGGAGGACTGTCAGTTTCCAAGGTAAACGACAAAATTTACGCCTTTGGCGGGTCTTCGCCACTGGGGATAGTCCCAACGGTAAACGAATATGATCCCTCAGTGCTGAGCGTTACCCCAAAAGACAATATAGTGACAACGTGGGGAGCTATAAAACGCAACAGATAACCCTTCGGGGTAGTTACATACCCCAATAATAAAAGGAGATTTTTATGAAAATTGGTTTACGTATACCGGGGACAGCGCGTGAGCTGCCCTTTGATGAGTTCTGTCGTTGGTGTGCAGATAACGGTTTTGATGCCGTCGATATAAGCAGCGTCACACCCGAAATTGTGGGGACAGCCAGAGACGCTGGATTGGCAATTGGCACCTCAGACATGCCGGGCACTGGCGACCTATTGAGTGTTGATAAATCTCAGCAAACGGCGGGGGCAGAAGCCGCAAAAGCCGCCATCCAAGCTGCTGCCGATAACGATGTCCATCTCATGTTCTGCGTTTTCTCACCAGCAGATCCAACTATCGGACGGGCAAAAGCCTTCGACTTATGGAAGGAGACCGTCCCACCGATTGCAGAGTTTGCTGCGGATCGCGGCGTTACTATTTCCGTTGAAGGTTACCCTGGTCCCTCACCCCACTGTCCCGCGCTCGGCTGCACCCCCGAAACGCTGCGCGCGATGTTTGCGGAGTGTCCCAGAGGACTCGGCGTGAATTATGATCCGTCGCACTTAGTCCGCATCGGAATTGATTATATACGGATGCTCAATGAATTCGCTGCCCACGTCGTGCATGTCCACGGCAAGGATACCGATTTCGATCAAGAGGCACTCTACCTCCACGGCAATCTGGGACCGACTTTTCACCCCTCGCGCGGTTTCGGTGAGGATTGGTGGCGATATACCATCCCCGGCGATGGTGTCGTCGATTGGCTCCAAGTTGTTCGACGACTTGAGGATGCAGGATTCGATGGAATTGTCAGCGTTGAACTTGAAGACTATCGCTACTGGAAAACTTGGGAAGCAGAATCCGACGGGTTGAAGCGTTCACGAGACTACCTCGCACAGTATGTACGATAGAGTGAAGTAGGGGTAACGGACTGGTAGGGAACGCAGATCTGTGTTCCCTACATTTGCCAAATGCCCTTTTTTTATCGAACGATAGTGGTACTCCAAATGACCATCGGTAGCGTTACGGAAGAAAGGAACGATACAATGATCATCGACTCCCACGCATACTGTTTTGAACCGGCAGATAGCCCGCGTGGATATGCTAGCAGCGAAGAGCACCTCAAGTGGGTTCAGGCATCGCATGCGGTGCACCACCAACCAGCGTTTCGGATTCGAGACCGCGCACCCGGTCCCTCAGATGTCCTTGCCCCCGAAGGTCGGCGCGATTTATCCAACCTTCCCGATGTACGATTTCGGATTAACCACCCCCGCGGTAGAGTGGTCTGGAATTATGAAGGCGAGGAGTACACCAAACACTTCTACCCACCCAACCTCCGAAGTTGCGAATTCACACCTTTCAGCTTGAACGCCGAGATGGATTATGCGGATGTGGACATGGCACTGCTCCATACGAACCCGATGCTGGGCAGGGATAGCACCTATCAGGCGGAATGTGTACAACGCTTTCCAGACCGTCTCCGCTCAATGACGCATGTAGACGAATGGCGTATCCGTGATGAGATGGATGCCGTCATTGACGAAGTTACCACCGCTATCACTGTGCACGGGTTGCACGCTATCAAGTTCAATCCGCTGACCTACATAGTAAGTCCCGAGCCTTGGGATGCCGGCGTTTACCGACCATTCTGGGAAGCAGTTACCTCCCTCAATGTTCCGATATTCTTCACACTGGGCAGCGGACCAGAGGCGGAGCAATATACACTCTCTGACACCGAACAGCAAACGGGCTATCTGAATGAACTTCGCATCCTGATGCGATGGATGGAACGTTACCCGGAGACTGTCTGCAGCATTACTCACGGTTTCCCTTGGCGTGCATTTCTGAATGGGGATGGCATCACGATGCCAGAAGCCATCTGGGAACCATTTCAAAACCCGAATCTCAACTTGGAAGTATGCTTTCCCGTCCGAATTGGTGACATCTTCGATTACCCTTATCGAGAGGTCTGGCCCACCCTCGAAGCGATGGTTGAGCGCATCGGCGCAGACCACCTACTTTGGGGAACAGATATGCCGTTCCAAAACCGTTTCTGCACATACCGCCAATCCCGGCACTGGATTGAGAGATACTGTAGTTTCCTAACCTCAGATGACTTGGCGATGATCATGGGTGGCACTGTCGCACGTATCCTCTCGATTTGACGATCGAGGTGGGTCCGCTATCACGAAATTCATGAGACTCCATACCATCACAGCATTTATATCTGACCTTGGGAAACTGGTACGTTGACCACTCCCAAAGTTGAAACATTGGAATTCTTACGAGTCCCATTTTGGGAGTTTTTAACGGACTTACGGGTGTGCCCGTTAAGGGCATCCCTGCCGTATACTTGCTTCGACGAGACTTGCCTCGTGCTGCTGTTGAGGTCTTACTGTCCCTCCACAAGCGTTTTTACGTCTTGGCGTGTCCCGCCACGACGGTTATACAGTTTTTGGACTTGGTTTTCGTCCATTTTGTGGCTTGGTTAGCCACTCGTCCAACGTCTCTGTCTCACCAGAGAGAGCGGGAGCCCTTTGAAGGCTCAAAGGGTGAGACGCTCCCGCTTTTGGACGTATCAAGATGATACCATATTTTGAGATCAAAATCAACTAAAATTACACCATCTGACCCAACGCTAAAGCATTGGGATTGTTTCCAGTATTTTCAGATCCTAAACTTATATAACAGATCAAACGTTCATGAACGTGTATTCAGTGAAGTTCGCGACGAGGCAACGGGAGAACTCATCAGATGTGAGGTGAGCGACGAACCGCTTTTTCCCATTCTGCCGACGTTGGGCGTGAGCGCAACATTTTAGGTAAACAGCAATACCCATATTCCTTTTGGATTGATAAATTCATTGCTTGACCGAGAAGGCTTGTTAAAAAACGTATAATGCTTGACATCTTTTTATCACTTTGATTATAATTTTGCGAGAAGCAGTATGCCTCATTTTGAACTCATACTATATGACAAGAAGCAAGGAGAGAGCTAATGCTGAACGGCATTAAAAAGGCACTACAAGAGCTCTTCAATAAGAAAGTAACTCCTGCAGGAAGTTTACCCCGCGCCGCACCTAGTGCCGAAGAAGCAATCATTCCTTTTAATCCTGCTGAACACGCAATCCAACCGCGGACCCTCAAGCGATTGATGGATAATGGGCACGATATTGTTTTATTAGATGTGCGTGAAGCGTGGGAATACAAAATTGTCCATCTTAAAGACGCAAAGCAGATTCCCCTCGGAGAGCTGCCGCAACAGGCTTCTTTACTGAACCCTTACGCTGAAATCGTTGTATACTGCCACAAAGGAATGCGCAGCTTAGATGCCGCACATCTGCTACAACAACTTGGATTCAAGCGAGTCAAAAGTTTGGTTGGCGGTATAGATCGATGGACGCGGGAAATTGATACCGAACTTCAGCGATATTAATCTTTCTGGTTCCCCCTAATCAGAATAGAAATCGCCTCACCCAAATCCATCCATCTCTTGCGGGCGATAGGCGATATTTATTAATCAACCTAGTAATTTTTGCGTTCTACGTGTTGATGGATTCTATCTTTTCACGCAGAAAGCTGACACACCCATCCACTTCTGCTTCGCTGAGTCCGTGAAGAATTATCGACACATCGGGGGCAACATCGTTGAGCAATGACAGGTATTGATCATAATCTAAAAGGCCCTTTCCCGCGGCAAGATGGCCCGCTTCGCCATCACGATCGAGGTCTTTCGCGTGTGCAAAAGCGATGTGGTCACCGAGCAGCGCAAATGCTTCATCAAGAATTTCACGCATACGCGGCAATTCCCCGGTATGAAAGATATTAGCACCATCCATAACCACTTTCAGATAGGGGGAATCGATCTGGTCAATTATGCGACGGGCTTTTATTGCAGAATCAACCACATTGGCGACTTCCGGTTCAAAGGCAAGGGTGACTTGGTATTCCTCAGCGACTTCTATGGCTTGACGCATCGAAATGACTAAATCATCCCATGCCTCTGGTGTATCATTATCCGGATGTCGCCGCCACATATTATCAGGATCTCGTGAGCCTGTACATAGGGTAATCACCGATGTGCCTAGTCTTTCACAAGCCGATGCCAACACACGTAGATTACGCAATCCGTCGGCGCGTCTCTGTACATCGGGATGAATCATGTTATAGGTGCCACCAAGCGCGGTTATTGTTATGTTGCGCGCTCCCATTTCTTCACGGATTTTATCACATAAATCCTCATCAATATGCGTTGGCAGTTTAGTCACACCGGCACTCGAAAGGTTAAATTGAACACAGTTCATGCCATGGTCTACAACGGCATCCAACACTTCTTCCAACGTCGCACGGGCAAAGGTGCCAGACATAGTTCCAATCTGCATTTGCATCCCCTCCTTGACTCAGATCAATTCTCGATTTATACACGACAAGTCTACAAGTGAGCCACCACTATACCACCCCTTATACACTGAATCAAGAGAAATGAATGGATACCACGACAGGGAAAAACCGAACACATCAAATAACAGACATCGCTGATCCTATTTTCTGATTCTCCAACGCGCCTTGACTATGCACACACTATCAGTTCTGCTCAAAACCGGTTGGCAAGGCTGGTTAAATAACCTCCAATACGCCTCAGAGGATAGGCGGAAAAAGGCCGCAGAGATTATCGGCTTCCTTGTGATGATGGCTGCATTATACCTGATAGGACACATCATCTTCAAAATGGTCGAACAGCAGGCTGATGCCGATGGCGAAACCATACTACGCGCAATCAATATTTGCGTGGGACTCGGTGTGTTCGTCCTGGTGAGAGGTACAATGGAAGACACAATCAAAAAGTTTTACGAAGCCAAAGATACCTCACTGCTTCTGTCGTCACTATCTCCATCAATCGTTTTCGGGTTTAAGTTGGTTCAACTTATTGCATCGAGTTTATTGGGCATGGTGATGTGGCTGTTTCCCCCGTGGATCGCATTTGGACGACTCTTCGGTTTGCCATGGCATTTCTACATTGGGCTTATCCCAACCTGTTTCTGCCTGCTTGTCATTATCGTGACAAGTGTTGTGGTTGTGATGATGTTGGTTATACGTTTTTTTTCTTCACAGCGAATGAAACAGTTCTTAAAAATTGTCGGTGGAACTATCAGTGCTGCCGCTGGATTTTTCGTCGGGTTCAGTATCTTTATATTTATATCTGAGCGGTCAGATGAGATTGCCACATTTCTTCTCGAACGATTAAATTTCCCTGCCTCCGACTGGTATCCGCATCTCTGGATAGTGAAGTTCATGATGAGTTGGCTCCCCGAATCGGAAATCCAACCGTTACGGTGGGGAATCCAACTGATCGTTGCAAGTATAGTCATACCGTCTTTAAGCGTGCTACTAGCTTCCAAAACCTACCACCGGAGTTGGGAATACGCTAGGCGTGTAGAGTTCACTCCAAGACGGAGCGACAAGAAACGGCGGCGTGCTGCACTCCTCGGTCGCGGTAAAATCCGCTCAATGATGGCAAAAGATTTCCACGTTTTCCTCCGGCACGAAGGGCGAGTGATGATGATTGTACTAATAACTCTCGTCCAGTTGATAATGGTACTTATCTTAGTTTATCAGATGCGCCCTGATGATAAAATTCGCTATGCCATTTATCTGCCAAACTTAGCAGGGATAGCCTTTCAAACCATGCTCTACAGCGTGCTATTGACAGCCGGATTCTCATGGGGCGGGTGTAAAGCGGATGCGAAAACGTGGTGGATCTTAAAATCGAGCTCGATTTCGCCGACACTGCTGTTCGACAGCAAACTTTTGATCGGAACGCTCTGTGCGGTAGCTTATACAGAAGTGTGGCTTGTCGTAGTATTAAATTTGGCGCGGATCCCCTCTCAACTATGGCTGCCAATCCTATTGATGACCGCGGTGATTACGGCAACAGCCACAGCATTCAATACAGCAATGGGAACACTGCCTTGGGTCGCAGAAATTGGAGGAACAGATCGGGATTTCAGCAAGCAACCCATCCTTCGACTTGCGACGCTTCTAGTTACAATCATTGCTAACATAATGCTGCTTGTTGCCCCCACCATAATTTTACAAATCGGTGTCCTTGCTAAAATGAAGCTCTTTGGTGGCAGACAGCGCGATTCACTTTCCGATTCGCAACAACTTACAATTGGGTTTATTCTGATTAGCCTCATCGGAGTGTGGGGTATATCATACCTACTCGGCAGACAATCCTTACGAAAACTACTTTACAGATAGCAGCCAATCAAGGCAAAAACCAAACTGCACATACTATTTCTCACCTGCATATCCCCAAAATTTTTGTTGAAATGGAACATGCAATATGCTAGAGTTTAATCCATTCGCTATCCATGAATGTAAACAGGCGAAACTAGGGGGCAAATGTGTAAAATGAAGGCTCGTGTAAAAAGAAAGTGCAAAACACGAAGAGAAACCGAGTTTTCAAGAAAAAACTCGGTTTCTTTGCACTAAATCTTAACATGAACGAAAATGACAAAGATTGCACAAATCAGATTGGAGGAAATTGATGGCAGCAAATGATAAAGTACGAATCGCAGTTGTTGGTATGGGAATCGGCAAACCGAACGGACGTGCCTTGTCAGCAAACCCGCGTGGGCAGGTCATCGCGCTTTGTGATCTGTTAGAAGATCGCATGCAGGAATTTGCGAAGGAGTTACCGGAAGAGGTCAAATTTTACACCGACTACAAACAGATGTGCAAAGATCCAGAAATCGATGCCGTCTTTGTCGGAACGCCGAATCAATGGCACGTCCCTGTTGCGTTGGAGGCTGTACGAAACGGGAAGCATGTTATGGTGACCAAACCACTCGCCGACTCAGAAGCAGCAGCGAAGGAATTAGTTGCTGAAGCAGAGGCAACAGGTGTCGTAAACATGATGTCTCTCTCTACCCGCTTCGGTCGTGATTGCCAATATCTCGGAAACCTTCAACGGCAGGGATATTTCGGGGAACTCTACTACGCAAGATCTCGCAGCGTCCGACGAAATGGGATTCCCACTTGGAGCCTCGGATTCATCCAGAAGGGCGGGGGTGCCTTTCGGGATATGGGGGTGCATGCCCTCGACGCTGTGTGGTGGGTGCTAGGTATGCCCAAACCCGTTGGCGTGTTGGGAGCTGCCGGCGCAAAGTTTGGTCCCTACGGATTAGGCTATTCTGGCAGTACACCTCCCCCTAAATCGTTCTATGAGCAGTACGCATCAGACGACTATGGTGGCGGTTTCATCCGTTTTGAAGACGGCACCGGTTTACAGATTGAAAGTTTCTGGGCATCGCACCAACCGGGTGAGTTTCAGATGGAATTGTTTGGTACAGAAGCGGGTGCTTTACTCAATCCACTCACACTCTATCGCATGGAAGATGGTGCCACCCAAGACATCCGTGTTGATCCACCTCCAGGGCTTGAGTCGTGGGATAACATCGCTGCACATTTCATTGACAGTATCTTGGATGGCAAGCCGTGTGCAGCCCCACTCCGCCACGGACTTATCGTGCAACAGATGATGGAAGCCCTACTCCTGAGCGCAGAGACAGGAAAGGAAGTGCGGCTTGAGATTGACGAATAATGGAAGTTGATTTCGAGGAGCTGTCGGTTTATTGTAGGGAAGACAGATCTGCGTTCCCTGCTATGGGTCTAATTTAACCTTAATTCTACCGAATTCTGATAATTTCCGCGTCTCCAGTACCATAGGGTCATTTAGTTTTCGGTTTTCCCGTTGATTAAGTTAAAAGCGTGTTGCGGGTGTGCGGCGCAATACCGCATGGCTTTTGATATACTATGATAATCTGCAAAGCGCAACACTGCTAGTGCGGTATTGCGCAAAGCAGCCATTACCTGCGGAATCACACCACACCTCACTTGAGAGGCATCTTCGCCTAAAACCACATCACGCACCCAATGGGACTGATTTTCAATCGCCCAATGTCCGCGTCGCAAAGTGAGTAGGCTTTTTGCTGATGCTTGGACTGGACTTAGACTCGTTATCCCATATTGCGTTTTTTGCTTCGCTTGACCGGTAGATAGGTCAATTCGGTGATACCTATATTCAAAGACTTGTTCAACTCCGGGCCACTGGATATACTCATTGAGGGCGGTACTTGCCGTCAACGTTCGTGTTTCAATCCGTCCATGGCTTTTTTCAACGGTTTGATAGGTATCAAGCGTTTGGTTCAATTCGGTGTGCATCTGTTGAAGGGCGTTGAAGGTCGATTGAGTTGGATTTATATCTGTCGGCGGATCAAACAAACAGCGAATATCGTGATGTAACTGCTTGTGATTCAATCCCACAGGCACGACATAATCGGCGTCCAAAGCACACACCGTCTTGCAGAAATCACGTTGTGTCAGCAGCGCATCCGTTGTTACAATCATGCCTTTGACATCAAAGGCGGAAAGTATCTCGGTGGAGATAGGGATTTCATTGGTTTTAGTATCCACTGCTTTTTGGGCAAGCGTCACACCGAGTTGATGACTGACAACTGAAAGCAGATGACTCACTGTCGCCTGTTGCTTGGCACTGCCACGAAGGGTCTTGCCATCAATCGCCACAGCCATGCGAGAGCAGGCTACGGGGTGGTTTTCAAGCGTCTCGACACCCCACTGAGTCAGCACTGCCTCCAACTGAGCAATGTCTAACTTCTTAAACAGGTTATGCAATGTCGCAGCACAAGGCGTTTTGGCGCGGGTAAAGCCAAGAGCCTTAACCAAGTCTGAAGCGTAGGTGCGTCCCCATTCGGCTATCGCGCTATAACTCCGATACCCACACATAAGCGCAATCACTGCGAGTGCCAGAATCGCACAAAGGGGGTGCCGTTTCCCTTTGGCATTGCGGGGATCGGGGACTTGTGCTAAAATGGCTATCAAGTGGCGAGACTCTGTTTTCGTCATATTTCACCTCAAAAGTTGTGGGAGATTTTTAAGGTGAATTATAACAAGTGCGGCGGGAAATGTCACGTCGCACTTGTGTTAAACACTGCCACAGCGATAACATATTGCCGAAAACTAAATGACCCTACCAGTACCAAATCCTCATTTGCAAATTTCTATGGGACTGTGGTATAATTTGTGCATACAAATTTTCCGAAATCGTAGATAGCCGAAAAGACTAGATGTGCCTGAGGAGAGATAGAAATGGCTTATGTAATTGCCGAACCTTGCGTTGATGTCATGGACACAGCGTGCGTTGATGTGTGTCCGGTCGATTGTATTCATACGAAAGAGGGGGAAAAGCAGCTCTATATTAACCCCGCCGAATGTATTGATTGCGCCGCATGTGAGCCCGCGTGTCCGGTCACCGCAATTTTCATACTTGACGATGTGCCAGAGCAGTGGACCTCTTATGTTGAATTAAATGAAAAATTCTTTGAGGATTTTGTTAAACCGACCAAAGCAGGGACAGCCGAAGGAGAAGGTGGCGCAGCCGCAGCGGACGAAGATAAGATTGGAATTGAAGAATTTGTACAAACCATAGAGTCTCCCAAGTCTTCGATTCGTCCCATATTCCGCCCGTTTGTTATGCTCTCCCAGCTTGTGCTAGGTGCCTTCGACGCAAAATTTAAGCGTGAGCTTGAAGAGATGGCTCAGAACCCGGTCGTCTTCAGTGCACCAATTTCAACAGGAATTAACAGCCTCATCAACCTAACACTTTATCCCCTTGTGCTTTTCCTCCTTTTCTCCGGTGGGAATATAGGATCTGCGCTATTCACCGGCAAAGGGAACTTTGCGATTTTCCTCGGCGTTATCTGGGCGGTACTTGAGGGACTCTATCGATTTAGAGACGATCTCATCACAACGGATAGCGAAGAGCCTTCTCGATATGGGGCTTCCATATACGGTTGGATCCCATCGTTGGTCGCTCGCCTATTGTTGCCAGCGTTGCGCCCGGTGCTTGTAACGGAACCCACTTCCCCACGTTCAACTATGCCGGGTGCTGTCCTCACCGACGGACCTATTTATCAAGAAGATGTCCGTGAACGCTATCGCCGTTACGGGATGTTAAACCGGATGGAAGAAAAAGTAGACCGTTACATCATCGAAATCGAGTTCCCGCGCTGGGTGCCTGATTCTACATATAAGCGGAAGTACAATCTCCCAGATCGGATGCCGGATTACACATATCAGGTGGATCTTGGGGCGGGCACAGTTGAGGTAGAAACCAAGTTAGAGGATCCCCGGTTTACCGAAGTGGCTGGACGTATCAGCTCGTTCCCTCTCGGATTTAACAATGTGTTTCGCATTGAAGCGCAACCCGAAAACTTTCAGGCAATGCTGCGGGATAAGGTGCTGCAGATCATCGTTCCGAAATCAGGTAGGGTCGAAAATCTTGTTATTGACCGTCCGGTCCACTATGCGAAGATTAAAGGATAGTTGCAATAATTCTGAGCTCAAGAAGCGGAATCTGGAGTATCCTCCGGGTTCCGCTTTTTTTTTAGCAGAGTAACACCACACCCATACTAAAAAAGATTGCTCACAATATCTTGGAAATTGATGGATAGATTTCCACTCAAAGTGCAACATGCCTACCCCCGACAAAATCCCTGAATGGGAAACAGCAGGATTCGACCACATCTGGTTGCCCTACACGCAGATGCAGACCGCACCGTTGCCGCTGCCGGTCATCTCTGCTAACGGTGTCCGACTAACCTTAGCCGATGGCAGGGAACTGATTGATGGCATCGCGTCATGGTGGTGCGCCTGTCACGGATACCAACATCCCCATCTGATAAAACAGATCTCAAGCCAGCTTCATACACTGTCCCACGTCATGTTTGCGGGACTCGCCCACGAACCGGCTTATACACTTGCCCGCCGTCTCGTGTCCATGGCACCAAAAGGATTAAGTCGTGTCTTCTTCTCCGACTCCGGCTCAGTAGCTGTTGAAGTAGCGATGAAAATGGCAGCACAGTTTTGGTCTAACCGACAGGAGTCGGACAAGCGCAAGTTTATCTGTTTTCGGAACAGTTATCACGGGGACACCATGGGCGGCATGTCGCTCGCTGATCCCGATACGGGTATGCACCGGGCGTTGAATCACTACATGCCTGAACAGTATGTTTTTGACATCCCCAACAACAAGGAGGATTTTGCTGCGCTTGCAAAATCATTAAAAGAGATCGGAGAAACAGTGGCAGGGCTTGTTATTGAACCGCTAGTTCAGGCAGCAGGCGGCATGAAGTTCCATCCCCCTGAAATAGTTACTGAAATCCATCAGCTTTGTAAGGAGCACCAGATCCTGTTCATCGCCGATGAAATTGCCACTGGGTTCGGGCGCACCGGCAGCATGTTTGCCTGTGAGGAAGTCGGTATCACACCCGATATTATGTGTATAGGCAAGGCTCTCACCGGTGGTATGATAGGGTTGGCTGCGACATTAGCCACGGAGGATGTGTTTGAAGCCTTCCTTTCGGATCGGCTAGAAACTGCGCTGATGCACGGTCCCACATTCATGGCGAATCCTCTCGCATGTGCCGCTGCCAATGCCTCACTCGATCTGTTTGAACGTGAACCCCGAATCGCACAGATTCAAGCAATCGAAACGCAGTTACGAGAAGAACTAAAACCGTGCCATAAACTAGAGAACGTCGCTGATGTGAGGGTGAAGGGGGCTATCGGTGTCGTTCAGTTGTCCAACCCAAGTGGGGAATATATACTTGCACTCCGGCAGCGGTTTATAGCAGAGGGGGTGTGGCTTAGACCGTTTAGTGATGTCGTTTATATCATGCCCGCCTTTACAATCTCATCAACAGAATTAACGCGACTGACCGATGCAGTGTTTGACGTACTCCCAAAGCTAAAGCATTGGGATTCTTATCCACTATGTTAGCCAGATTTACATAGGTGCCAATCAAATCTGACACCTATCGGGGATGCCATCGCCCCAACTACGGGACTCAAAATGAATCCCGATACTTTGTTCCAGAGGTTGATTGCCCCAACACCGTCTCGGTGATACTCAAAGCCACAATGGCTGCAGTGGTAGTTACGGTTTGTGTGTTTCTTTCGATTCCCACACCGCGGGCAGGTCTGTGAGGTATATGCCTCGGATACAAACTTGACCTTCAAACCCGCCAACTCCGCTTTGTAGCATATCATCAACTGGAGCCGGGCAAACGCCCATTGGTGAACCTTCTGGTTAGATACTTTTCCAAACTTCGCTCGCTTCCGAATGCCTTTTAGGTCTCTAATCACTATCGTATCCGCCTTCGCCTTGATGCAGTCGGATATAAATCGACTCGTGATTTTATGTTCAGCGTCCTTCAGTTGAGCGTTCAACTTTGCCAGTATCTTGGTCTTAACTCGTTTGAGACGATACCAGCGATGACTTCGTTTGATACACCTATCCATTTTGGATTGGATATATGCCTTAAACTTGTTGATATATTGTTTGATAGCCCGTAAAGCACGACCATTGTAGATTATGGTTTGTTCGCCGTCATGTGAAACTATCGGGTGAATCTCCCCCATATCTATGGCAACCACTTGACCCGTCTCACGCTTGGGCGGTATTTGTACTTTGTAAACCAATGAAAAGTAGTAACTGCCCCGTTGGAAGTACATTTCTACATACACGGGCTTTACATCTGATTTGAGGGTGATAGCCACATTCCCTTTACCATTTGATAGTCGGATAACACCATCTTTGAAAGTAATACCATTTTGTATCCAACGCACCTTGTAGAAATGAGGAGTCCGTTTAGGAGGTTTCGCATCAGGGTTGGACTGGACAGCACTAAAGTAACTCTTCAGTGAGTCAAAGTAGGATTGGATTATCGCTTGTACCGTTTGTGAATGCAGATTGTAGCCACGCAAACGCATATACTTCTGGACAGCACCTTGTGATAGCCAAAACCCTTTCTTGCGCTTGACTTTCCAGAGTAAAGACACAATTTTGCAATAGACACGACCAGACTCATGAGCAAGCATATCCAAGTCAGGGGTCTTATCATATTTCAGTTTCTTGGTTGTATACATTGGGATTGTCCTTACGGTCTTTCGTTTGCCTGTTCGATAGGGTGTGGGAAGCACCACCAAGCGGTGGTGTCGAACCTTCCCACCGAAAGACAAGACAAGTATACCATATTTCTCCTGCAAATTCAATGCTAAAGCAGTCTGTATCCCAAGCCTAAAGGATTGGGATTTAGACCTAAAGGTTTTTTCGTTAAGGTTTTGGCGGCATAACGAATACTGTCCTATCCGCTCAACCCTCCCTACCGTGATGTGTGAAACCAATCATGGACCAAAGAACAGATCGAAATGTGCAAGGCATGCAGCGTCCGGCTGTTCGACCCCATAAGCACTCGCCGTAATCCCCAATTGCAACGCCGGGTATTCCCGATGCAAATGATCGGCAAACTCAAAAAGCCAGCGATAAATTACGCCGATCGACTCGGCGCGTGTATAATGTTGATGCCCTAGCGCATCGCAGCCTTTTGAGAGGTTGCGCTGTGAACCCAAAATCGGACGATCCAAGATGAGTAGGTCTGCTGCTGTTTCTTCAAGCAACGTTTTTACCGCCTGTGTGAGATAGTAACCGTAATCACTCAAAACACAATAAACCACCGGGGCTGCTTCGTGAGTTGTGGACTGCTGCGCCTCCTTCTCATCCTGTTTCTCTTCTCCGTCCGCATCGCGACTTTTTGGCATTGCCTGCCACTTGAACACCGGCACCGGTGCTAGTTGCCACTCCGGACGATCTAAGATAGTCGTACGAATCTCAGCAATTGGCAGACGGATCCCGAACCTGCCTCCACCTTCATGCACCCGTTGACTTATCTGTTTTATGCTTTGCAGGTCTTCGATGTTCCAGTTATAATCAACGGCAATCCAATCTCCGGGGCGCATCGAGTCCATTAATACATCCCATTCAGTTTCCAGTGCTATCCATTGAATTTCAGGGATTTGCAGTCTCGCATCTTTAGAATACGGTGGAATATACGCCAAGCCGTTCTGATTAATCTTTTCAATCGCAGCTTGGAGATCCTCTTCAAAGAGCATCGTCCAGACTTTGGGACTATTCACCAACTGCCCCGGCGGCACTCGGATTTCAGTCCCATTGATAGCTGTTGTCGGTCTTAAACCAATTGACACAGTCCCGTGATCTGAATAGACCGCGTAATATTTAAGGAGACCTGCGCTCTCATTCCCTAGCACCACGCTGCCATCAATGCTGGTATCACTTACCAGAATAAAAGCCTCTGATGTACCCCCTTCCCAAGGCGTTGGCAGTGGCTCCTCTGCTACTCCTGAAATTCCGCTCCGCCAGATTTGAAGGGTGTCTGCCTGCTCTACAAACAGAGGGAGAGACTCAATTACCATATCCTCCACAAAAAACGCTGAATCTGTCAGATTCTGAATCGTCAACCACTTGCGAATCAAGGGTAGATCAGGATAGATCTCATAATGAATCCATAGATGAAAAGTCGGTTGTATTATCTCACCTGAATTATAAGTGAATTGAACCGTAACTCGCTTGCCCCCACCAATTTTCTGGACAATCTGATAATCGTCGTAAGTCAGCAGATTACTACTCCCAGAAAAGACTATCTTCCCAATCCGAAACCGAAATTCCTCACTGGGTTGATTGATATAGTTTTGCCCTGAAGGTTTGCCAGTATAGCGGATAGTCTGAACCGTGTGCCCCCCTTGATTCAAGCGAACCCAGCGCTCTATGGAGTCGTTTCCCATGTAAAGTATGCCGGCTTTTAGATCGAAACCGGTATAGGTGCCAATTCGCTCCAAGGGTTGTAGCTGCGCTCTCAGATCGGCAATAGAGACTGTATGCTGATCCCTATTACTGCTTCCGGCGCAGCTAATACAGATCAGAAAGATAGGTATGTAAAACAACTTTAAGCGGGAAACGTGAGATACACGAATTCTTAGGAAGTGGGAATTTAGATGTGTCATGCCATTCTTACTCGGCATTGTCAAAAGAGCGGGATTAAGCCATTCTTGATTGGCAATGAAGCGTGATCGGCCACACGGGTCAAAAAGCCTCTGTAATGAGGGAATATAGCTTCGGAACGGTACGATCAAAATCGCCGGAGATATGGTAACTCTCGCCGCCATCTTTTACAGTGCGAACGAGAATCGTTTTCTTGGGACGGTGGTAGTAGTGGGCATCTGTGGGACTGCCTTCCTCCCGGAAATCGGAGAATTCGATTAGATCAAAGTTCGCTGTAGTGAAATGCCGGATCTCTTCACCGCGTTGCGCGGCGATGTTTCGTGCCATCGCCAGACTCTTGAGATAGACCTCTGGTCCCATCACCGCAGACCCTAAGTTAAGAAACACGCCCCCCTCTAATTTCGAGACGCTGTGGGCGAAGCGCAAGAAGTCCTCGCCGGTTGTGTAGCCCATTGCGGCGTAATCGGCAACGGGGTGTTGGTCAATAATGTCGTACCCAATCCCTTTGTGCACAGTCATCGGAATTCCTAAACGATATGCCGCGGCAAACATGCTAATCTCTCGATGCGGAAACTTGATGCCACACTCCCCATTTTGAATGAGCCGACCAATCGCCTCGCCAAAACCGATTCTGTCGTGATAGCCGCGGGTGATTGCATCGTTGAGGTAACGGCCGGTCTCCTCCCAGTTACCAAACTTGCCATCCCAGATATACTGCTCCACATCCTCCAGCGTCGCGCCGATCAGGGCGAGTTCAAAATCGTGGATGGCACCGGCACCGTTCGTTGCCAGATGCGTGAGGACACCCCGTTCCATCAGATCGATGATATAGCGCGAATTGCCCCGCCGCATGACATGCGCTCCCATCATCCATATCACCTGTTTCCTCTCTTGATGGGCTTGAATTATCCGATCCGCCACTATCCGCAAACCATCGTTTTCATACGACGGTGTCTCCGCGTCCAACGGGTAGATGTCCGCAACGGCCATTTTATGTTCCCGTTCAGCCAATGGAAGAATCTTTAGCCGTGTCCGATCCAACTTTGAATAAGCCACAAGTTATAAATCTCCCTGATTTTTAGCCGAACACAGAATACGGCAGCGGTTCTCCCTGTAATCCAGCTAGAAGATTCTCAGCCGCCATCGTTGCCATCCGCGTGCGGGTCTGTAAAGTTGAACTGCCGAGATGCGGGAAGATCAAAGCGTTGTCGAGCGTTAGCAGCGGATCGTCCGTCGGTATAGGCTCTGGATCCGTCACGTCGAGTGCAGCGCGTGCGATTTCCCCGGTCTTCAACGCCTCGTACAGTGCTGCTGAATCCACCACCGGTCCCCGCGCAATATTCACAAGGATGGCTGTAGGCTTCATCTTTTTGAACTCTTCCGTACTAATCAGATGGTGAGTCTCCGGTGTCATCGGAACATGTAAGGTTATAAAGTCAGATTCCTCAAGCAAACGATCAAAGCTAGCGTACTCAATGTCCAATTCCTCCTCCCAGTCCTCGCGGCGAGTCCGCTTGTAATACAGCACCCGCATATCGAATCCCAACGCCCTTTTGGCAACCTCATAACCGATTCTGCCCATGCCGATGATGCCGAGCGTTGCGTGATGCACATCATATCCGTGGAAGATATTTGGATCGTAGCATGTCCAACGCTTTTCCTGAACATAGACACTGGCAGGGCAAAGATGTCGTGCCGCTGCAAGAAGTTGTGCGAAAGTCGTATCGGCGGTGGTTTCGCTCAATACGCCGGGCGTATTGCCAACCGCAACGCCTTGTGCTCTCGCCGCTTCTGCGTCAATGTGGTTATATCCAACACCGACGTTGGAAATTACCTTAAGATTTGGCGCGCTAGCGATCATCTCCGCTGTTACTGGTTCGTGACTATAGGTAACTAGCCCATCAAGCCCCGGCAATCGCTCTGCAGTCGGGGGTAGAATCTCGCTTGTAGGCCATATATCAACTTCACATTCTGCCTCGATCATTGCCAAGGCTTTTTCTGGGATCGGACGGGTAATAAAAATTTTCGGCTTCAATGACGATACCTCCTGCGTCAGTTACCCCGCCCTAAAGGACGGGTCTTGTTTGTCCATCCAATGGGTCTTATAGAGTTCCGCGCTTCTGGCCCCGAACAGGGGGTTTCGGGGTCGTTCACTACCGACACACCTCCACGCAAGGCTACAGCAGCCTTTTTAATGTTTATCGCAGCGTTATAATCCCTATCCAATACTAACCTACAGTGTGGACAGTCATGGACACGATCTGATAACGATTTCGGTACAACTGAATCACAACCTGAGCATTTCTGACTGGTATCCTTGGGATCAACTTGCGTCAACGTCAAGCCAGCGTTTGCAGCTTTGCTTTGAAGTCTTAATCGAAAGTTACCCCAGCCAGCATCGGATATGCTCTTAGATAGATGCTTATTCTTTACCATGTTCTTGATTTTCAGGTCTTCAACAGCGACTTCTTCGCATTGGCAGAACAACCAATGAGCGGTCTTACCCTGAAAATCACGGCGTTGATTGCCGATATGTTCATGTATCTTGGCAACATGCTCCCGTTGTTTCTCATAGCGGACACTGCCTTTGTTACGACGGGACAATATCCGTTGCGCTTTACCAAGTCTCTTTTCCGACCGGTGGAAGTGTCGAAGGTTGGCGACTTTATCACCATCTGAGGTGGTTAAAAACGACACAAGCCCAACGTCAATACCTATTGTCGTTTCAACGGGAATCTCAACAGGGTCTGGTATCTCAACCACTATACATACATACCACCCACTCGCTTTACGCCGTAGTGTCAACGTCTTAATTTTCCCATCGGGCAATGGACGGTGGTAGTGGATTTTAACATGACCGATTTTCGGTACGACGACTCGCGCTGTCCGCTTGCCAATAGCGCGTATCAACCGGTTCGATAAGTGCTTAAACGTCATTGAACGATACCGACCGGCACCTTTGAAGCGTGGAAAGCCGGGCTTGTCTCCCTTCTTACCACGGCGAAAAAACGATTGGTAGGCTTTGTCTAATCGGTCAATCGTATCTTGCAAAACGTCAATATGAAGCGATGCGACTGTGTCTGATTCTTGGCGAAACGGCGTTAAGGCTTTTTCTTGGGTTGATTTCTTAACGGACTGACCGGTCTGTTCGTAGGTTTGCTTACGCCATGCAAGGGCTTGATTATACAAGTTGCGAAGGATTTCAAGCCATGCGACCAGTTTATCGGCTTGCTTGACTGTTGGATACGCTCTGTATTCATAAGTCTTTTTCATAATCAATGCTTTGAATCTATCAAGAAAGGAGGCGCAGTTTCCTCACCGCCCTAAAGGACGGGGCTTCCACTGCTAGGAATTTGGTGATACGAAGCAATTACCTGAATTCTGTTCTATAATTTGAGGGCTGCCAGAGTCCTGGGCCCCGATAAACCTTGCGCGTGAACAGCACAGTTTGTCGGGCGACCTCTCTCCTATAAAAGGTTGACAGCGCAACGGAAACGGCTATAATATAGCCTAGAGGACTCGATGCGGTCTTTGCTCACCGATTATATCAAACTATTATAATCCACAAGGAATGTATTCTCAAGAGGTTTCTGTCTTCGCTAGCCCGCCCTATGAAAAACGGTATAAGTCCGAAAGAAATTGCATTGAATCCCCAAGCCCAATATCTGCCACCCCAAGCCCAACAACCACAGATCCGTTGGAACGTGATCTGGCTAGGTCTAGGACTCATCTTTATCAACAACTACTGGTTATTTGCGATGTTGCGTTGGGAACAGGGGCTCCCAACGACCATGTCGCTCTTCTTCAATGTGATCTTCATTTTTGTGTTTGTAGTGATAGTGAACTTTTGGCTCGTTCGGTTTTCGCCGAACTTGGCATTGACACAGGGCGAATTGTTGACGCTCTATGCAATGCTCTCCATCGCTTCCGCAATCGGTGGGCATGACCTGTTCCAAGTCGTTGTTACCAATATCGCGGTTGTCGGCTGGATGTCAAATGAGGAAAACGAATGGGCGACACTGTTTCACCACTATCTCCCTGATTGGCTAGCACTGACTGATAAAAAAAGTATCACACCCTATTTCGTTGGGGACTCCAGTCTTTATCTCGCGGAAAATCTTCGGTTATGGTGGCAGCCCGTCCTTGCATGGTCTGGATTTATTATCGTCCTCCTTTTCACTGCTTTCTGCATCAACGCTATCCTGCGGAAACAGTGGATTGAAGCGGAACGACTCAGCTATCCAATCATCGAACTCCCACAGCAAATGACCACAACAGATTTCTTTCGGAATCGATTAATGTGGGCAGGATTCGTTCTCGCCGGCGGCATGGATCTCATCAACGGGCTGCATTTTTTGTTTCCCATTATCCCCGGACTTGGCGGCGAATTCTTTGACCTGCGCCCTTTTTTTACCACGAAACCGTGGAACGCTATCGGTTGGACACCAATCGTTATCTTTCCCTTCGCCATTGGGATGGGATATTTTATCCCTCTCGATCTCTCCTTCACCTTCTGGTTTTTCTACGTTTTCTGGAAGTTTGAAATGATCATGGGAAGTGTTTTTGGGCTTCAGCATATCCCCGGTTTTCCCTTCATCTTCGATCAGTCATTCGGAGTCTGTGTTGGTGTACTGATTATCACGCTATGGGGTGCCCGGCATCATTTACGAACCGTACTCGTAAGCGCATGGCGCGGTCCTTCACCCCATAGGCTTCCTAGCTTCCACGGTCAGGAATCGAAACAGGTAGATCCATCGGAAAGAGACATCGAAGCTAACGAACCAATCTCCTATCGTACCGCAGTACTCGGACTGATTATTGGCTTCATGCTATTGGTCGGTTTTTGGGCGGTAGCAGGACTACCCCTTTGGGTCGCGTTTCTCGTTATCGTCATCCATTTCACAACGGTAACCGTTATTACCCGTATCCGCGCGGAGTTAGGACCACCCATCCACGATCTGCGTGCCATGGGACCCGATGTTCTACTGCCAAAGATGTTCGGTATGCGACAGCTAGGGGCAAGAAGTCTCACCCTGTTCTCACTTGTATATTGTTTCAATCGTGCCTATCGGGGCAACGCCATGCCGCACCAGCTAGAGGCGTTGAAACTCGCAGAGCGAACGGGGGTGTCGTCACGCCGTGTCGGATACGCGATACTGCTTGCAGTTGTTCTCAGTCCATTGACTTCGTTCTGGTTCTCACTCCACATCGGCTACAAGTCCGGCGCGTGGGAGGTTTGGTATGGATCCATCTTTCGACGCACCCAAAGCTGGCTCACCAACCCGGCACCTGTCGATGTGCTGTCGATCTTGGCAATGTGCTTCGGGGCAGCGTTCACCTTCCTGCTCACTGCTGTACGCACACGTTTTGTTTGGTGGCCCCTATACCCAGTTGGATATGGCATCTCCGGCACATGGGCTGTCAATTTTTTCTGGTTTTCGGTGTTCATCAGTTGGATAATTAAGTGGTGTATCCTGCGTTTTGGTGGCTTAAAGACATTTCGCAGTCTAGCACCGTTCTTCCTCGGATTGATACTAGGCGAATTTCTCGTCGGTGGCGTGTGGGCACTGATTGGTGTGGTGCTAGAAAAACCGATGTATCGGTTTATTTGGTAGATCGGGTGTCCTAGGCTTACTCCTGTTGGATTTGGCAGTTTGAATCGAGCAGGACAGAAACTTCTATCGTCCATGACAAAACGATTGCAATTCCGAAAAGCATACAGTATAATATCAATGTTTTAGGTCGGGGCAGCTTAAAATAGTGAGGTGCCACAACCTTTCAACGTCACAACCTTCATTTTTTAGGAGGAATCACCATGCCAATTGGCCCAATGGAACTGATCATTATCCTTGTCATTGCGCTTGTAGTTTTCGGTCCCAAACGTCTACCAGATATGGGCCGTTCACTTGGAAAGGCGATTCGAGAGTTTAGGAACGCCGGCAAAGAAATTCAGAACGATATTGTCGAATCAATTGATGAAAATGAGCGCGATTCGACCAAATCTGCGAATAAGACGGTTTAGTTATCAGCATGGCTTCTGATGCGTCGATGTCCTTTTTGGATCACCTTGAAGAACTTCGCCGACGGCTTATCATTTCCCTGATTGCGATTGCGGTATGTGTATTTATAAGCCTGTTGTTTACTGACACCGAACCGGCTATGAAAATCCTGAGGCGCCCCGCTGACGTACCGCTCAACGCACAATTGGCGAATTGGATAGATCGGGGTGTGAATTCAGATGGTTCATTCATGGGGTTTCTGTCGATTGCCTTGAGGGCAAGGGCTGTGAGCACGGTTCAGTTTAATAAAACTGGACCTGGCGAAGCAATCATGGCTTTTATCAAGATTGCCGTTACCTTCGGCATATTGTTTGCATCGCCCATTGTGCTCTATCAGGTGTGGGCGTTTATTTTTCCTGCCTTAACGCAGCAGGAGAGGAAGTTCGCGCTTCCACTATTTTTAATTATCGTTTTCTTCTTCCTTCTTGGCGCGACTTTTGCTTACTTTATCGTGTTACCCGTTGTCGTTCAATTTGCTGCGGGTCTCTTCGCTGATTCGGGCGTTCAAAACCTATGGAGTTTTGATAAGTATTTGGGGGTCTTAGTCGGTCTACTACTTGCTTTCGGTGTTGCATTTGAACTTCCGATTGTTATGGCGTTTCTGTCACGAATAGGCGTTATTAACGCCCAAGGTTTTCGAGAGCGACAACGATATGCCGTCATGTTCATTTTTGTTGCAGCCGCGCTGTTGACACCGGCAGATCTACTGTCTATGTTATTAATGGCGATTCCACTTATCTTGTTATATCAACTGGGGATTTTCCTCGCCTTTCTTGCAGAACAGGAGCCTGAAAGTTATGTCTAATCTCAACTTGCAGGAACAGTTACGATTGTTGTACGAGTTTCAGCAGATTGATGCCGAAATTTTGACGATAGATAATAAACTCAAGTCAATCCCACTCAAGATTAAGAGGGCAGAGGCACAGCTTCAACTCCATCAACGAAAGTTAGAAGAAAAACAGGCGCGACTAGCTGACGCGGAAAAGTTGCAGCGCTCCAAAACGGCAGAACTTGAGATGGAGGGCGAGCAACGTAGCAAATATCAAGCACAGTTGAGGGAGGTGAAAAGCAACAAAGAATACCAAGCACTGGATAAAGAGATCAGCTTTATCGAAGTAAAGGAAGCAGAAATAGAAGATGAGATTTTATCGGCAATGTTGCAAATAGACCAACTCAACGAAGAACTCACCCAACAACAGAAGGAATTTGGTGCCGAGCGAGAAAAACATAACGCACAAAAAATCGCATACGAACAGGAAGCAAAAAACTTTAAGGCAGCAATTGCAAAATGGCAAGGCAAACAACAAGACTTTGCTCACCAAATTGATTCGGGGTTAATAGACCAGTATCAAGCCCGGTTCAAACGTTATCGCAAGGGACTCGTGTCACTAGTTGTTGAAAATGCGTGCGGCAATTGTCATCTCACGATTCCGCCGCAAACGCTACAAGAGGCTCGTAGATATGAGCAACTTATCCGTTGTGGAAGTTGCAGGCTCATTCTTTACATCCCATCTCCTGCTCCTGACGATGTTCCCGCCGAAGAACCCGCCTCCGGTTCGAGTCAATCCTAAATTTCCGTCGCTGTACAGATCAAAAATTCTTTTATCCGCCAACGTATAGCACGATAGCTTAGGCTGAACCCAACCCAATGCTAGTATTGGGCGATTTAATTTTCCCGATGTACCTCCCCTACCAATGGAATATTTTTATTTGTGGCTACAAGTACTATTTTCTCATTTACACACGTTCTTATGAAACCAATTTAAAAATTTTGCGTTAGGCGCAGCATAGCGATTGACTTGAACCCTAGCTTGGAGAAGATAAATGACCGTAACACAAAAATCGCTCAACCTTGTGGCGATACTACTCTTGTCTGTATTTACCATAGGGTTATCAGCAAATGCGTCTAAATCTGCCCAACCTACAACTAAAACCAAATCTCCATTTCATTTAAGCACTATTGTGCTCGATGCTGGACATGGGGGCAGAGATCCTGGTAGCGTCGGCCCAGGACGCCAAAATGAAAAGGATATCAACTTGGTAATTACGCGTAAATTGGCATCACTGATCAGGGAAAAAACGACATACGACGTTTACCTCACCCGATCGGGAGACCGCTGGATTTCATTAGCAGACCGTGCCCATTTTGCCAATCAATTCCCAGCTAGCCAGACCCTGTTTATCAGTATCCACTGTAACTCACATCCCAATTCTCGTGTTCACGGATTGGAGAGTTATATCTTTAACTTAAAAGCGACCGATAAATTCGCAGAAGAATTAGCCAAATGGGAAAACGATGAAGAGGTCATTAGCCCAGTCGATTTTATCATCAGCAACCTATATAAAAGAGGTGTGGAAAAATATAGCTGGGAAGCCGCCCGTATTGTGCAATCTGTGCTTGTGTCCCACCTCGGCGCACGAAATCGGAATCGAAGTGCACCTGACAAAATGGTCAGGCGTGCACCGTTCCGCGTCCTCGTCGATACCAATATGCCAGCCCTTTTGGTCGAACTAGGATATTTAACAAACAGAGCAGAGTATAAAAAACTCAGCTCTCCTACTTACCAAGACAAAGTGGTAAAAGCACTATTGAGAGCGATTCAGCAGTTTGATCAAGCCACACAGGATGTGAACCGTATTGAGGCGCAGTTGCCTTAACACGGATCTCGTCCCTGCACAGGTCCATCCACTTTGCACACTTTTTTAATGGGGCCGGATCGGAAATTAGGAAGGGAAGTGGCGATCTGTTAGGCGATTTCGGCACCGGTGAACGACGGATCCTGTGGAGAAAAATTCGGCAGGTGAGTTGAGGTGCTAGCAGAAAAACGACGGGAAGTTGTCAGATAATTTGGACACACTTTTCTCCATGGATAATCTGACCAATCAGAAATGGTGATTCAGCCGACTCTCGGAGTGAGGCAATTGCCACATCGATCTGATTCGGCGGTAGTACAAGTACTAGCCCAACCCCCATATTAAAAACATGGTACATCTCGGCTTCATCTACGCCACCTTTCTCCTGAAGAAAAGGAAAGATTGGCGGTATCTCCCAAGTGCCCTTCCGAACCTCCGCACAGCGATTCGGAGGAAGAATGCGGACGATGTTATCTGATAACCCGCCGCCTGTAATGTGGGCGATGCCTTTAATATCGCAACACTCCCGCAGGGCAAGAACACTCTTCACATAACTCTTATGGTACGCAAGTAACTCCGAACCAATCGTTGTACCGAACTCAGGGATGTACCGATCGACTTCATAGCCACAAACCTCAAACACGATTCGTCGAGCAAGCGAAAAACCGTTTGTGTGTAAGCCAAGTGAGCCTAAACCGACCAAGATATCTCCCGGCGCAATTCTGCTGCCTGTGATTAATTGCGACTCCTCGACCACGCCGACAATTGTACCAGCGAGGTCATACTCACCCATGGTGTAGAGTTCCGGCAGCTCCGCGATTTCCCCGCCGATTAGCGCGCAGCCGATTTCTCGGCAACCCGCCGCCACGCCACTCACAATCTGCTCAATGACTTCAGGGTACAGCTTACTTGTGCCAATGTAATCTAGAAAAAAGAGTGGTTCCGCTCCTTGAACAAGGATATCATTTCCGCAGTGCGCCACAATATCAAACCCAATTGTATTGTGCTGGCCCGTCATAAAGGCAACCTTGAGCTTTGTACCAACGCTGTCAGTGCTAGATACCAAGACTGGCTTTTCATATTTACCGAGTGCAAACAGCCCACCGAAATTACCGACCTCGCTCAAGACCTCAGGACGATGGGTCGATTGAAGGAGAGGTTTTAAGCGCTTCAGTGCATCATCCTGTGCGTCAATGGATACACCTGTGCTGGCGTAAGTTAATCCTTGCTCAGACATCAGAGTTGTCAGATTCCTTCCGCTTTTCCATGCGCTGATTAAACGATTCTAAACGCCGATTACCGATGAAAGTCATTATCTTATCCATCTTTAACAGGGAAGCGACCAATACCACAATACATAATCCAACAGTAATTAACATTGCATGCTCTGCGGCGACTTGCGGAGTAAGTGTTGGACTTAGTTTTTGAACCAGCAAGATCGCCGGTTGGTACACCACTATGCCAAGAATCGCGCATAAGATGATGGCGTAAAAGGTGAATCTGCCTTGCGATGTGGATAAGCCTCGCCGGACGTTTTGAAAGGGGTGAGAAGATCCGGACCGTTCTCTTCTTAATCTGTTTTGCATTGAATCACTCCTTTGGAATGGCTCCCTCTGCAACCATTAATCCCCCTCATCTATAAAAGTAATGGGGAGTTGGGAAGTCGATTGCCCACTAAATTCAACAGGATAGCTGCCATCAAAACAAGCCGTGCAAAAATCTTCGGGTGACTTCATACACTTGAGCATGCCTTCAATGCTGAGATAGCCTAAACTATCTGCGCGGATGTATTTACAGGTTTCCTCGATGGTGTGTGAACTAGCAATCAACTCTTTGCGGGTGGGTGTATCAATACCGTAGAAACAGGGGAATTTATTCGGCGGAGAGGCGATACGGACGTGAACCTCTGTAGCCCCGCCTTGACGAAGCATTTTTACAAATTTTCGGCTCTCAGTTCCCCGCATAATCGAATCATCAACCACCACAACGCGCTTGCCTTCAAGCACATCACGAATCGGGTTTAATTTTACCTTGACCATCAGTTCGCGAACCTCTTGTGAAGGGTTCATGAAAGCGCGTCCTACATAGGAGTTCCGGTAGAGTCCTACATCATACGGAATACCCGATTCTTCTGAATATCCCAACGCAGAAAGCGTTGCTGAATCTGGCACAGGGATGACAATGTCTGCTGCTGCGGAACACTCACGTGCCAACTGTCTACCCAGTTCACGTCTGGGCCGGTTAACGAGTTCACCAAATACAACGCTGTCCGGCCGTGAAAGGTAAATATATTCAAAAATACATTGTGATAGATGGGGTAATGTCTGCCCAAACATAAATGATTCCGGCTCTTTATCTGTCTCGGTAATAATAACCATTTCACCGGGACTTATCTCGCGGATTGGCTCCGCTTCAATCACATCGAAGGCACACGTTTCAGAGGCGATAATATAGGAATCGCCAACGCGCCCTAACCAGAGTGGACGGAAACCGTATATATCTCGCACACCGATCAGGATGGATTTTCCCATGAAGACAAGTGAATACGCGCCACGAATCTCCTTGAGGGCATCCAAGATACGATCTTCCAGCAGCGTTTGGCGGGAACGAGCAATGAGGTGAGCGATAACCTCTGTGTCGGAAGTCGTGCTAAAAATTGAACCGTCATCCTCAAGGTCATTGCGGATACGTTGGGCGTTTACAAGATTTCCATTATGTGCAATAGCGAGAGGACCCCGCTTATATTCCCGAACCAGCGGTTGTGCGTTCTGGAGGGTGCTGTGCCCGGTTGTCGAATAACGATTGTGTCCCAGCGCGATATCACCCTCTAACTTTCCCAAGGTATCCGAATCAAAGATCGTCGCCACAAGTCCCATACCATGATGATATGTGAATGAATCGTTGTCTGCAGCAACAATTCCTGCACTCTCCTGACCCCGGTGCTGAAGGGCGCGTAAAGCCAAGTAAGTAAATTCAATCGCTCTAGGGTGTCCTAAAATGCCGAAGACCCCACATTCACATCTTGGCTTATCATCAAACGCATTGATATATTCCATATTTGGGTGGTTCTCCAATTCATCGGGGGTTCCGCCACACACCGGTACGCTATTGCATGGCATCTGAAAACCTTGACGGTCTGGATTTGGGGCTAGGGTTCAACTGACACTGTCCGCCTCCGCTCCATCCCAAGTCGGTAGCCAAGGATTGCGCCAATCGGTGCCGCAACGATGTACAAGAGCTCGGGAGGGCATTTTATCGCTAGTAAAATGCGAAGGGGTAGAGATATGATAAGGGCAAGCAATTGTGCTATATTTAAGAGTATGTAAAACAGCAAATTCGTAGCGACCAATGCTTCCCAGTGAATGTTCAACAGTGACATCAACGCTACTATCGCAGGAGCACCAAGGAAGGCACCTTGATACGTACGCTTCCGGTCTATACTAACGCCAAAGCGATGGCCGGCAAAGATGACGCCTTCAGCAACACCAGCGAGAGCAATTCCGTATGTCACACCCAAGGAAATAAGCAGGAGTAAACCCACCCAGAAGCCGTGCTGAACACGATCACCGATTAAGCCTTTCCATAAAAGCAGCTCGACAATCAAGCAGCAGAGCCAGCCGCTCGCCAAACCGATAGAACCACCTAAAGCAATTTGACTCGCCGTTAAGGCAATCGTTCTCTTTCGAGGCATACTACTCTCCTAAAAATTAGGTTTTGATGTGAAGATTATATCACGGCATCGCAGCTGTGTCAACTGGAATGAAACGTGAAGATGGCACCTGTAATTCTTCTCAATGCCATAGTATTAGATTAAACGAACAACAAGGCGAAAACGTGACAGGTATTGAGATTTTTTAACCGCTTGAATTTGAGTTTGATCTTGACAGACCACAGTCCATCACCTACAATTGTATAGTGACCGTTGCAAATCAGCCTCCGTGCTGCTGCGGGGGTTTCCTTGCTTAACTCTTAGTTGTGACTACGAACAGATTAAACCGAGGTGAGAGGAAACCAATGAGCAACCTACTGTTTCAATCGGATGAAAAGGTGCTTTTTATTGGAGATAGTATCACCGACTGCGGTCGGCGCGGTGACCATGCACCACTTGGGAACGGCTATGTGAAAAAGGTAACGGAACTCATCACCGCGAAGTATCCAGAACGTCGAATTGAGTATGTCAATAAAGGCATCGGCGGCGATATCGTTGAAGGACTTGAAGCACGGTGGGATACAGATGTTATTGCCGAAAAACCGAACTGGTTATCAGTGAAGATTGGCATCAATAATGCGTCACGTCAACTTGGGGCAGGTATTCCAAACGAAGCATATCTCCCGGAATGGGAGACGTGCTATCGACGCATCCTTACTCGTGCAAGAGATGAGCTGGGCGTAGGGCTTTTCATATTCGAGACCTTTTATATTGAAGAAGACGTTCTCCAACCCCGTCCGTTAGACGTTGATGCCTATAATGAGATTATCCATCGGCTCGCGGATGAGTTTAACGCCCGATTGATACGAACAAACGAAGCATTTGACCGGGCGGTGGCTGCACGGCCAGGGGCGTTGTGGACAACCCAAGATGGTGTCCACCCCAATCCGGAAGGACATACACTGATGGCGTTAGAGTTTCTTAAACAGGTAGGATGGTAGAAACACCTTATTTGCATACTGCCGCTGGAGGTTTAATCATGGATAGAGCTGCACAAGTGTTAGAACGTATGAAAGGTCCGGTAGTCCCTATCAATGTCTGTTTCAACGCAGATGACACAATCAACTACGACGCCGTCGGAGCGTATGTCAACTGGCTATGTGAAGAAAATACTCCTGTGCTTTTACTCACTTACGGGAGCAGCGAATTTGCAAGTATCAGCGATGAAGAACTCTGGGAATTAACAGAAACCGTCGCGTCTGCCAACGACGGACGTTCGCTCTGTATTGCGTCTACCAGCTACTGGAAGCCGGCGAAAACCCGGGATTTCTTGAAATACGCTGACACCGTAGGTGTTGATGCTGTCAAGGTGCAAATTAACCCTTGGCTGCCCAAGACGCGAGAGGCATTAGTCCGATACTTCGACCTGATTGAAGATGCGTCCGACATACCGTTATTGCTCTGGGGTGTTGCACCACCCCCATTCCCCGTGGAGGTTGTAGCGAAATTGGCGCAACGTCCCAACATCGTTGGCATGAAGAACGACGCACATCCCTTTTATGACTATTACGATCTGATTCGTGCCACAAAGAATGCGGGTTTTGGTGTGGTCAGCGGCGGACAAATGCGTAACTTCGTGTTCGGACACCAGATTGGGTCGCCTGCCTACCTGTGTCCCATCGCACCTTTCCGTCCCGATATCGCCCTACAATTTTATCAATTATTGGTCGAGGGAAACTACGCTCAAGCGTGGGAGGTGGTTTATCGTTATGAAGAGCCTTGGCTCCAATGGGCAATTGACAAAAACTGGCTAGGGGTAATGAAGTCAACAGTACAACTTCAAGGACTGTATCCCAACAATCTGCTTGGTCCGCCGAATCCTCCACCGAGTCCGAACCTACTCACTGAAGTGCAGGAGAAGCTAGAGGAACTCTTTGGCGCATCGCGTACACGCTCAATGTAAAGACTTGATAATCCGACTTCTGAAATTACTTCCCAATGGGCATGTCCCAATTTCTAGTTCATAGAGGAAATCAAGAGGGAATAAATCACGATGTATGAGGAAAGGATAGAATGAGCAGCCATGCAGCCGCACAATACTATCAAGATGCCGCTATGAGCCCTGAAATGTTTGACAAATTGCACAGTTTACTGGGTGATCGTCTGACTACAGCGAAAAAAGTCCGGGAAGATCATGCGAAGGATGTTTCTCACCATCTACCCCATCTGCCGCATGCTGTCGCATTCCCCCACACCAACGCCGAGGTCTCTCAAATCGTGAAAATCTGTGCTCGGTATTCGGTTCCGATTGTTCCCTTTGGCACGGGAACAGGAGTTGAAGGGGCGGTTGTCGCTATCCATGGGGGTATCTGTGTCGATTTAACTCAGATGAACCAAATTCTTCAAGTCAATCAGAGTGATATGGACGTGACAGTACAGGCAGGCGTAACACGGAATCAACTCAACAGTCATCTGTCTGAAATCGGGACGGGGCTTTACTTCCCTGTCGATCCGGGGGCAGATGCATCGCTGGGCGGTATGGCAGCGACACGCGCGTCGGGTAACGCCGCAGTGCGTTACGGCACCATGCGAGAGAATGTGCTAGGATTGACGGTAATAACCGCCGATGGGAATATCATCCAGACCGGGGGACGCGCCCGTAAGTCCTCCGCCGGCTATGATCTGACGCGATTATTTGTAGGGTCGGAAGGGACGCTGGGGATTATCACAGAGGTGACGCTGAAGTTGGAGAAGACACCGGAGGCTGTGTCAGCAGCAGTCTGTGCGTTTTCAGATATCGCAGCAGCGGCAAACACAGCAATCCAAGTAATTGGATCCGGCATTCCTGTGGCTCGACTGGAGTTGCTTGACGAAATCCAGATAGGGGCAGTTAATAACTACTCCGGCTTGGATTACAAAGTCGCGCCAACGCTCCTTTTTGAATTTCACGGCTCAGAATCAGCGGTGACTGAGCAAGCCCAAACTGTAGGCACAATCGTCCACGAATATAGCGGCGAAGGCTTTCAATGGGCAGCCGGGGAAGAAGATCGCAACCGGCTTTGGCAGGCACGGTATGATAGCTATTACGCCTCACTGGCACTCCGCCCCGGATCAGTTGGGTACGTCACGGACGTTTGCGTTCCCATCTCACGCTTGGCGGATTGCATCCTGAAAACCAAGCAGGAAATCCAAGCGTCTGGCTTGATCGCACCGCTGCTTGGGCACGTGGGAGATGGTAATTTTCACGTGGTGTTCCCCCTCGATCCTGACCGTCCCGAAGAGTTGAAGGAGGCACAACGCCTCAGTCAACTTTTCGTTGAATATGCACTCCAGATGGACGGCACCTGCACCGGTGAACACGGCATCGGACTGGGCAAGATCGACGCTCTCAAACAGGAGCACGGACCAGGCGTTGACGTGATGCACGCCATCAAAAAGTCCCTAGACCCACAAAATATCATGAATCCCGGTAAGGTGATACCGCTCTGAATGATATGAAAACAGCACTCACAAAAACGCTGATCGCTTTTTTTATTTTTATTTTAAGCCTCATTGGGATTCTAGTCGGTGTTATCAAACACTGGTCGCAGAGCGGTTCTTTAATCGAAAGCATGATGATGGTTGACTTTTCAGGGCTTCTGTTGAGCGTTATGGGAGCATCAGTTTTGATTCTTATCAGCATTGCCTTAATCTTTTGGCTGGCACACGCTTGGTCAGTCGAGCAGCCTACATTGGGGGAACAAATCATCCGGCTGGCAATGATTGTGAGTATCCTGCTGATTCTTGTCTTCGGTGGAATGGGAATCGGTCTAATCGTTTTACGTACCCTCTGGACAGTAAATTATTTTTAGAGTGAGGTCTAAGGCTGAAACATATCTATATCAGAGGATTTTCACTTGCATTTACAGATTCGGATATGCTACAATAAGTTAGGGTTGTATTATATTCCATAACAAAACTTCGACTTTTAACTTGTTTCATTGAGGTCATGGTTAACAAATGGAACTCACTGTATATTGTAGGAATCGATCTCCGCGATATACACTAAAAGATTGAGAAGGGGTGTCAAAGATTCAAAATAGAGGTCGCCGTTACCAGCAGAAAACGCAACAGCAACAAAACAGGGTGAATCGACAGATTCGGGCAAGGCAAGTCTTGTTGATCACCACCGAAAACGAAAAACTTGGGCCCATGCCCGTTTATGAAGCACTCGACCGTGCACAAGAAGAAGGACTTGATTTGGTGGAAGTCTCTCCAAATGCTGATCCGCCGGTTTGCAAAATTATGGACTACGGTAAGTTCCAGTATGAGAAAAGCAAACGGGCAAAAGAAGCTAAAAAGAAACAAGCCAAAGTTGTCCTGAAAGAGATAAAGTTTCCCTCTGTAAGAACCGGGGATCACGACTTTCAATTCAAGCTGCGTCATGCCCGCGAGTTTTTATCAAATGGCTGGAAGGTCAAAGCAACTGTTAGATTCAGTGGGCGTGAAATGCTGCACACGGATCTCGGAATGGAAATGCTGCGACGATTTGCAGCAGATGTTGCAGAGGTCGGCGAGATTGAGTCGCCCCCACGGATGGAAAGTCGCTCTATGTTCATGGTTTTGACACCAAAGTCAGAAAAGTAGAGGAGCACCAGTCAGATGCCGAAAATGAAAACACATAAAGGTTCAACCAAGCGTTTCAAAATCACAGCGAATGGAAAAATTCGTAGACGTAAGGCTTTTTCCAATCACCTATTTATGTCAAAAACGGCGAAACAGAAGCGAAACCTCAGGAGAAGCACCCTCGTAGATTCAACGAACGAGAAAAGGCTGCGTCGATTGCTGTCCAACTAGGTGATTGCCAATATCGTTTTTAAGGAGATTGTAATGTCAAAAGTAAAAACAGGTAGCGTCCGTCGCCAACGCCGCAAAAGAATCATGAGGCACTCAAAGGGCTATCGCGGCGGTCGCAATAATCTGAAGCGGTCTGCGATGGAGGCTGTCGAAAAGGGCTGGAATTACGCCTATGCTCACCGGAGAGCGCGAAAACGGGAATTCCGGCAGTTGTGGATTGCCCGTATCAATGCCGCCGCACGGATGCACGGCTTATCCTATAGCCGTTTTATGAACGGATTGAAAAAAGCAGGAATTGACCTCAATCGCAAGGTCCTCGCTGACCTCGCTGTCCATGATGAAGCTGGATTTGCCCGTATTGTGGAACTTGCAAAAGGATAATAAAATTGAGTTTGCGTAAAGGCTATGAAAGGACAAAGTAAGCGGTTCGAGTCTTCTAATTAGAGAGGCTGCGTCACCGGCTGAAAGCGCATCTTTAGAACGAGTCGCTGAATTTCATCCTGGAGCCGCCGAGTTGAACGCCGATTGTGGCAATTAGGTTCGTGCCGGGAGTTTCACCGTTACCGAAACAACTAATGAAGTGGGCAGATACTATATCTGCCAATAAGGGTGGTACCGCGGAAGATCTCGATGCCTGTCACTTTCGTCCCTTGGACAAGGTGATAGGCGTTTTTTTTTGCAATTTTACAGGAGACATAAATGCGGCAAGAATTGAAGCAAATCGAAACTGAAGGGCTGACAGACCTCGAAACTGTAAGCGACTTGCGCGAATTGGAATCCCTACGGATTAAGTATTTCGGACGCAGAGGTTTACTCTCCACAGTGATGCGAGGGATGGGGAAACTCTCCAAAGCAGAGCGACCGACTGTTGGGAAACTCGCGAATGAAGTGCGAGCGAGTCTCACAGAGGCATTTGATCTAGCCGAAAGAGCTCTCAACCAACAGGCACGAGAGGGACAACTTGCAGCGGAGGCTGTAGATATTACGTTGCCCGGTCGCCCCCCGCAGCTGGGGAAAAAGCATCCGGTGACACAAACCTTCGATCGCATTCAAGAGATCTTCCGGGGCATGGGATTCCAAGTTGCTGAAGGACCCGAGGTTGAGCATGAATATTACAATTTTGATGCGCTGAACACCCCCGCGGAACATCCCGCCAGAGATTCACACGATACGTTTTATATCACTGATAGCTTACTGTTGCGGACACATACCTCACCGGTTCAAGTCCGCTATATGGAAAAACAGAAGCCTCCCATACGGATCATCGTCCCGGGACGAGTATATCGCTGCGATTCCGATGCGTCTCACACACCGATGTTCCATCAGGTTGAAGGCCTACTGGTTGCCGAGCAGGTCACCTTCAGTGAATTGAAAGGTGTCTTATATGCTTTCGTGCAGCAGATGTTCGGAGAGGGAACACGGACTCGTTTCCGACCCCACTTCTTCCCATTCACAGAGCCGAGTGCAGAAGTTGATATTTCCTGCACAACCTGCCACGGCGGAGGCTGTCGTCTCTGTTCAGGCACCGGTTGGCTTGAGATCTTGGGGGCAGGCTCGGTGCATCCAAACGTTTTCCGTTATGTCAATTACGATCCGGAACAGTTTACTGGCTTTGCGTTCGGAATGGGTGTAGATCGGATTGCGACTCTGAAATACGGCATCCCAGACCTACGGTTGATGTTTGATAATGACATGCGGTTCGCCCAGCAGTTTTAGGATTCGTGGAGGAAAATGAATTATGAACGTAAGCATCAAGTGGTTAAAAGAATATGTCGATTTCAATCTATCCCCTGAAGCACTAGCGGAGCGGTTGCTGATGCTCGGTATGGAAATCGAATCGATCAAACAGCTTGGAGAGGGATTGGATCGGGTGGTCGTCGGCAGAATCAATACCGTAGATAAGCACCCACAGGCGGACAAACTGGTTCTATGTAATGTTGATGTTGGATCGGGGGCAGACGCGCAAATCGTCTGTGGTGCCCCGAACGCGCGTGAAGGGTTGGTTGCTCCTGTCGCTCTTGTCGGTGCACAGCTGCCCAACGGATTAACGATTAAGCGGGCAAAAATCCGGGGCGAGGAATCGCACGGAATGCTCTGCTCAGAGCAGGAGTTGGCAATTTCAGATGCGGCATCAGGTTTGATGGAACTCCCGAACGACACACAAATTGGCGCATCAATTGTCGAGGCACTCGATTTGGATGATGCTGTGTTAGAACTTGAGATCACACCCAATCGCCCGGATTGTCTCAGCATGATCGGGGTCGCTAGGGAAATTAGCGTAACCACGGGAAATTCACTCAGGCTGCCCGAAGTAAATGCCCAACAGGGAACGGCAGATGTCCACAATTTCACCAGCGTAACGATTGAGGCACCAGACCTCTGTCCACGTTACGCAGCGCGAGTTATCCGCGGGGTAAAAATTACACCTTCCCCCGATTGGCTACAGCGTCGCCTTGAAGCCACCGGCATTGGAACAATTAACAACATCGTTGATATTACCAATTACGTCCTTATGGAATACGGACATCCCTTGCACGCTTTCGATTACCATCGACTCACTGAGAACCGGATTGTTGTGCGTCGCGCCAAGCCGGGTGAGACATTGAAAACCATTGATGCGGAAGAACGGGAGTTGACCCCCGATATGCTTGTCATTGCTGATGCGGAAAACCCGGTTGCGCTCGCTGGTGTGATGGGTGGATTCGATTCGGAGATTACCGATCAGACGGTTGATGTGCTGCTTGAAAGTGCGTACTTCCACCCGCCAAGCATTCGGAAAACATCGAAGGCTTTGGGGATGCACACCGAAGCCTCTCACCGATTTGAACGCGGCACAGATCCCGAAGGCGTTATTCCAGCACTCAACCGTGCAGCACAACTCATCGCGGAAATCGCCGGTGGAGAGGTCTGTGCGGGGATTGTTGATGTGTATCCGGGTAAGCGAGAAGCTACCGATATTAAATTCCGTCCAGAGCGCGCTAACTTTGTATTGGGAACTGAAATTAATGCGGATAAAATGCGTAACATCCTGACCCGCCTTGGCTTTACTGTGTCCGATACGTTTGAAGTTACAGTTCCCACCTTCCGCCCCGATGTGGGGCAGGAGATTGATCTGGTCGAGGAAATCGCACGTGTACATGGCTTCGATAACATCCCAACCACGCTGCCAAGAGGTGATATCCCTATTCCGCAGATTGACCCAAAGGAAGATCTGCGTGAGCGTGTGAAAACGTACCTCCTACAATGTGGCATGATGGAGGCGATGAATTACGCATTCTATCATCCGGACGTTTTTGACCGTATCCGCCTTGCGTCGCCAGATCCACTCCGTCAAGCGGTTCAAATTGCGAATCCATTGAGCGAAGACCAGTCGATCATGCGAACAACCCTGCTTCCTAGCTTGCTCGCAAACGCCCAGCGTAACCGGAACCATCAGATTAACGATGTGCAATTCTTTGAGTGCAGCAAAGTCTTTATTCCAAACGGAACAGGTGAATACCCAGATGAACCTGAGCGTGTCGCAGGCATCATAGCGGGTAATCTTGGTGCCGGTGTATACGGAGATCCGCTCCGTCCGGCGGACTTCTTCGACATCAAAGGGATCGTTGAAGGTATGATAGACCGATGTGGTCTCTCAGATTATACCATCACCCACACCGACCATCCAGCCTTCCATCCCGGACGCCGGGCAGAAATTCGTGTTGAAGATAAAGCACTATGCGTATTAGGTGAAGCCCATCCGGAGGTGCTGGAAAATTACGATCTGCCCCATAAGGCTTATCTGTTTGAACTCGATTTTGAGAGATTGGTCAACGAGGTAGAACCGATAAAACAATTTGAGCCTATCCCAATCTACCCTAGTGTCAATCGGGATCTCGCGATTGTGCTAGATGTGGATACGCCTGCTAACCGTCCGACCGAAATCATTGAATCTGCTGGCGGCGAATTAGTCTCTGCGTTGCACCTGTTCGATGTCTACACAGGCGAACAGGTCCCCGAAGGGAAGAAAAGTTTGGCATTCGCAATTGAATATCGCTCGACAACGGAGACGCTTACGGATGAAATTGTCGATAGGGTTCACGGCGGAATTTTGAAACAGTTAGAACGGGAACTGGGGGCGACACTGCGTAGCTGAGTGGCACGGCAGCGTTTACCGGTGCCACCATCTTCTCTTAGATTTGGTTTCCGGTAGGTGGGGCTGGAGGGATTTTTCGGAGCGTAAGGATTTGAGTAGGTTTGATATTTCCTTATTCCTTCTGTCAACTTCTAAAACAGTTTCACACATTGCAACGGCGCGTTGTCCGATCGCCGGATCCTGCGTTCCTTGATAGGCAAGCCCACAGATTGTTGCAGCGGCACTACTGTATTTCACAGGCTCAATCCCGTTCGGCAGTTCATCGGGAAGCCAATTGAGGAGTGCAAGCCCAACCTGCCACGCCTGAGATTTTGCGTCGCAAATTAACTTGTGATACAGCAAATCAGTCGATGAATCATCGAGCCAATACGCCTGTTCGTAGCATGCAGCTGCCTCGTCATGTGCTTCATTGGCAATGTGAAGCTTCGCCAACTCCGTATAAAACGCATACAATCCGCGATCGGTGATGGCGTACACTTCGTGTTGTGTACTCGTCAACCATTCTCCTGTCTCCAGAAATTCGATTGCCGAGTTTTTCTCGTCCTCTGTAATAATAATGCCTGTGAGCAGGTGCTTTGCCACCGCCGCATTTGGGTAAATTTTGGTGCGACTTTTCATTAGGGGATATGCTTGTACCGGCTTGTCCATCTGAAGTAGCTTGAGTCCTGTTGCAATTCGGAAAAGCGAGACGATTGAATCGCTGTTTTTGCGAGCCCTTTCATCGAAAACCGACGTTTGATTATCGGTAATGTAGCGATTGAGGGACTCTAATTCTGAGCGGATTGTTGGATCGGCAGGCACTATTTCGTGCGCTTTCGCAAGGAACCTTTGGGCGGTAAACAGTTCATCCCACTCCCGATAGATCCGCCCAAGCGACAGATTCGCCTGTGCCAGAAGTGGCGGCGCAACGGTGACAGACGTAATGGTATCCCACGCTTGGATCGCCGTTGAAAGTTCCTTTGGCCCCGTCAGTGTTTGGGCATAATCAACAAATCGGTCCAACTCCGTCCCGATTTTCGCTCTGTCGAATATGAAAATCTGGTACACTGGCGATCCCCCTCAGATCTTAGGCACTCGCGGATACCCAATTCTCCGTGTTTTTCTCAAATTCCTCAGCAACTTCATCGGAGATAGTATCCTTGATAACCGTAATCAGGTGGTCTCGGAATTTGCCCCAATCTGCCCCGCGCCCGGTAAAGCGGTATCGGTTGTCAATTTCGACAAACATAGTGTCATTCGGTTCGTGATGTGATTCAAAATAGCGGTTAACTTTCATAATTTCCTCCACAAAAAGCATCAGCAAAAATGAGAAAAGACAATTACAGGCTTTCGACCTTGCACACTTTCTGTTTTGACTCATGTTAAGAAATAGTGCAACAGAAACCGAGTTTTTTCTTCAAAACTCGGTTTCTCTTCGTGCTTTGCACTGTCTTTTTATATGAGCCTCTGTTTTTACTCGTTTTCACGTTGTCCCGTTTTCTCGCCTTTCCGTTGTCATCTTTACCCCTATTTGCCGCCGATCGTCCACTCACTAATCTCCCACCCCGATTCTATTGCAACCTGCCGTAATCCTTTGCTTGGATTTACAGCGATCGGGTTACCAACGCATTCTAGCATGGGCAGATCCGCACGGCTATCGCCATACGCATAACTTGCAGCGAGGTCAACATTATGCTGTTCGACGAAAGTTTGGATAGCGCGAACTTTTTCCGCCTCGCTCAACGGCGGTGTTGTCAACTCCCCCGTAAACTTTCCATGTACCTCCTCAAGTTGTACAGTCAACGCAGCGTCTGCTTGGAGATAGTCGGCGAGGGGCTGGATAATAAAATCAAGGGAACCGGTTACAAGCACAACCAACTCTCCGCGATCTTGGTGTTCACGAATATGATCTAAAGCGGCGGGGAATAACTTTGAGCACACATAAGTCTCGAACTGCTCACCAGCGATCCGTTTGATATTTTCCGCATCCAACCCTCGATAGTTGCGATAGAAAACTCGGTTGAATTTTGTGCGACTTGCTTTGTCTAGAAAAAAGTAATAGACAACTTTCAACGCAAACCAAGCAATCCAAAAAGGGCGAAAAAAGGAAGGGAGCAGATAAGACCGGAATTGGACGTAATAGTGGACGATGGTTGTGCTAACGATGGTGCCATCAACATCAAAAAAGGCAGCCGTTTTTTTTTCTTCCGCTGACATCTTACGCCTCACGATTTACACAATCCGCTCGTAATGCTTCAATTTCAGTCCTGACGGCATCAGCAAGTTTCCTGTAAGCCTCCTGTTCCAGTCCTGAAGCGGCGTCCGTCTTCCCTATCTCGTGTCCGCTAGATGGCATGATAGGCTTACCAAAAGTCACCCGAATACGGCTCTTACGCGGTAGATTTCTGCCTTTAGGCAGCGCATGGTAAGTACCGTCAATATAAGCGGGAACAATTGGGGATCCAGTTTCATAAGCCAACAAGCCGAGCCCGGGTTTGAACGGTTGAAGTTCCCCGGTAACAGAGCGGGTGCCTTCGGGATAAATCAGCAAGCACTCGTTCTGTTTCAGCACCTCTTGTGAGATTCGGAGTCCCTGCAAGAAATTAGCATGCCGATCGAACGGCACGAATTTGAGCAGTTCACCAGAAAACCATGCTTTGAAACGGGTGCTAAACCAATAGTCTTTTGCAGCGAGAACCCTCAAGCGTTTGGATTCGTCACCCAAAACAGTCATGACTGCAAGCGTGTCGAGGTGACTTGAATGGTTGGCAGCGATAATATACGGTTGTTCGCGCGGAAGGTTTTCCAGTCCATTACACTTAATCGAGAAGTAACACTTATAAATCGCCCACACACCGAATCGGAATAACCCAGCAAGTGTTGCGGATAAATGTGAGGATTCAGATTGTTCAATAGAGGCAGAGATTTCTTCGTCAATAGGAGACGGTGCGGAATTAGATTGCAACGTCTTAACTGTCTCCGTCACGTCACCAACCGTCTGGATTCTGGCAATCAACTCATCAGGAATTGAACGTTGCAATCTAGATTCTAGCAGCAATAGCAATTCCACCCGCGCCATTGAATCTAGGCCGAGCTCTGTCCCCAAATTGCTATTTAACTGGATCTGATCCGCCGGCAGACGCGCCAAACGACTGAGTTCAGAAATAATAACCCCCTCGACCCCCGCAGGTGTATCAGTAGCCACCGTTGACTTTAAGGCATCCTCGTTTCCATCGGTAGATAGAGTATCTTTGACAGGATCGGGCTGCGGAGTCACCTGTGCTTGTCGAGAGAGCTGCTCTTGCAAAATCTCTTTAACATGTCGGCGATTTACCACTGCGTCCGATGTCTTGGGCAATTCCGTATCCCAAAAGTGCACTGTTTGGATATGCTGATATGTCGGCAAATCTTGGGCGCGTTCCTGAATGTGCTGGTGGATGGCTGTTTCAACCTCAGCCCTATCCCGATTATCATCGTGAACTGGAACAATAACGGCATGAGCCGCTTCAAACAGATTATCAGTGCTCATGCCAACGACGCAGATCTCTGAGATCAAGGGACTATGTTGGTAGAGTGCTTCAAGCTCAACCGGGTAGATATTTTTACCGGCACCGGACACAATCACATTTTTGCTGCGGCCGGCGAGATACAGATAACCCTCTTCATCAAAGTACCCCAAATCGCCTGTATAGAGCAGCCCGTCTCGAATGACCTGTTCTGTCACGGCTTCATTCCGATAGTAGCCTCGCATCAGGCTTGGGCTGCTTGCGACGATCTCACCAACGCCGTCTTCGTTAGGGTTGATTATCTGGAGCTGTACGCCTTGAACTGCTGGTCCGACTGTTCCCCGCTTGCTTTTGTAGTGCGGATTTACACTCAAGACAGGAGAGGCTTCCGTCATGCCATAACCTTGATAAATTGTCAGTCCAAACTCCATAAATCGATCGTATACTTCGTCCGGTAATGCAGCACCGCCACTGACCAGAACGCGGATATGCCCTCCTAATGCAGCTTGGATCTCCTCAACAGTTTCTGGGTCAAGCGGCGCTTCCATTGCTTCGGGAGACTGTACCACATAACGTTTAATCGTATCATATAATAGCTGGAACAAGCGCGGCACCCCAATAAGCACAGTGGTTTTGGTTTCCCGCATGATCGCTAAAATCGAGGTCGGTCTCAAACTATTGGTGTATGTGATGGTTGTACCGGCGTAAATTGACATCAAGAAATTACAAGAGAACCCTAGCGCATGGTACAACGGCAGAACGGAAAGGAATCGGTCCGTGTCTTCGGGAGGCAATGCCTTTGAAACAGCCACAACGTTCGCAACAAAGCCCCTGTGTGAAATCATCGCCCCCCGCGCATCTACGGTTGTGCCCATTGTGAAGATGATCGATGCAACTGTATCCGGATGAATGTCCACATCGGGAAAATTATCAGGAACTGCGGAAAGTTCTGACTCCATGGGAATGGGAACAGAGGTCTCTGCCTGTTCGCATTCAAAAGGCTGGCAGAAACGATTGATATTCAAGAACTCTGGTGCTGCGGATTCTGCAATTGGTTTTGTCTGGGTGTTGTGTACACGATCAATGCAGGCTTCAGAAGTCAAAATCGCCTTCGCTTCCGTGTATTCCGCAAGCGCGAAAATTTCTTCTTCAGCGGTCTGTGGGTCAATTGGAACCACAATAACCCCAATCTGTACAGCGGCTAAATAAGCGATACCCCACTCCGGCTGATTTTCAGCAAAAAGGATTGCTCGATCGCCTTTTCGGTAACCCCGTTCCCACAGCGTAAAAGCAACCTGCCGCGAAACCTCATAGAGTTGACTATAAGAATAGCGCACCCACTCCCCCCCCCGTTTCATCTCCAACGCAATTTTATCTGGAATGGCTGCTGCCTGTTGGGCGACCAAATCTATCATTGTCTGATCTTCAATCGGTTTGGCAGATCCATTGATAGATTGCTCCTCGGATTCCTTGTCCGCTCTAAAGTCTTCTTCGGAGGAGGCCGCCGCCGGTAATTCGTCGATTTGATTCGGTGTCGGTTCGCTGATTCTCTGACTCCCCGAGTCGTCGCCTAGCTTGAGAAAGTGTCGTTTGATTCCTGGGATGTGTACTTCTTGGAGATAACGTCGCCAATCAATCCGTGACATATCAAAGTTGAACTGTTGTTGATCGGTAGGCGAAAGGGCCTCGTAAAGTGCTTCTGTCTTACCGATTTCAAACTCAAAACTGAGACGGACATAGGGACCATAAATCTGCACATAGTGTAGTAGGGTCTCAATGGCGTTCTTTTTGACCGCGATTCGACGTTCTTTCCGTTTTGCCCATCTTAATGGAATGCGACCAAGCCAACGACTGGCTGTGTCGAGCAAGTGCAGCTTCTGACGAAGATCCTTCTGAAATTTCTGTTCATCGGGAAACTTCCATACAGGAACAGGTATCGGTTTGCCGTTATCTAACAACGGCTGTCGCGTAAAGTAGTCATGAGTGATATTAACAATATCACCAAAAGTCAGAGGATTACGCGCTCCACTCGCTACGTGATAGACTTCTATGCCTCGACGGTAATAGGTCTGCACAGTCGCTGCTAAAATAGCGTTGATAACGAAATCAGCAGGGATAATATCAAGGATGCTATCCGGGTCGCCGGGAAAATCCGGCAAACGTCCCTTTCCAAAACCGACAATAAGTGGATCTGCCATGCGCAGCGCACCACCGAGCCAACCCGGCTCTGGGTCCTCAAGACTGCTTTCCATAATCGATTGACGAATAATTGCCGTCGGCAGATCTCCCCGCGTTTTGGTAATCATCTGTTCGCCGAGAGCTTTCATATAGGTATAGGTATCGTTCCAACCTCGCGCATGGGCACGTTTCAAACCCTCATCAATTAAACGCTGCTCAATCCATTTTTCTCGGGAGACTTCAATCTGCCTGTCTAGTTTTTCTCCTGTGTCAACACCTAAATCTTCTACGGCTTCACGCCGGAACTGGTCGAGTTTATCAGGCTGATTTGCTTCACTTCTGACCTGTTTGCTCAACCGCTGGATAGCTTCGATTTCGGCTTCTAGGGTTCCGGGGATCGCTGCCCCTTTTTCCGCTTGATATTGCTCAGCATAAGTTTCATACGGTGGATGCAATTCTTCGGGCACCTTTCCCGGTTGAACTCCACGAACATAAGCGGTCGACACGTGCAGAAAAATCGCATTGTTACAACTTTTTGCCAGCTCAACCGCGTACTTTGAACCGAGTACATTGCTCTGCAAGGACGCATCAATCGGCGGGTCGAATTTGACAAGCCCACCACTGTTAATGAAGATTTGCACTTCGCGCTGCAATGTTTCGTAGTCGATATCGGAGAGACCGAGCCGCTCGTAAGCCATATCGCCTTCTACTGCGTAGACCTTTTCACGGAGCCACTCCTCCAACTGTTCCCCATGAATCTGTTCAAGTTTCGCAAAAGCACTTGAAGTAAAGACCTCATTTTCTAGCCGATCTGTTGCGGTACGCTTTTCTCCATTGGCTCCAGTCTGACTACGGATGAGCAGGTAGATTCGCTTCACATCAGGAAGTGCAGTGAGAATTTTCGCCACAAGTGCTTGTCCCAAAAATCCGGTCGCACCGGCGATCAATATCACTTTACCATGAAAAAATTCAGGAATTGTCTGCATGTTACCCTTCGTTTTCAGCCAAATTAACGACGAGATTCGTCACCATGAGCGTGCCAGCACACATATACAACCTTGAGGATAAATCATTGTGTAATCTCATCGCTGAAGATGTTTTAGTATAAGGGATTAAACGGCTTTCTGTCAATAGCAAAACGTGAAACGCGACACAAACAGTTGCCCCTGTTAAGCCTAATCCTACTGCTTAACCATATAGTCGATTAGAAACTGACATATCCACCACAAACAGGAATGCACTGCCCCGTCACGTAATCCGAGAGATCCGTGATGAGAAACTCAACAACTTTCGCACAATCCTCTGGCATCCCCATACGGCGCAGTGGGATTTGCGGCAACAGTCTTTCGCGTGTTTCAGGGCTATTCCTGCCGCCGGCGATGCCACGAGATGAAAGAATGTAGCCCGGCGCAATGCAGTTCACATTAATTCCGTATGGTCCCAACTCAGCAGCAAGGAGGCGAGTATATTGAACAACCCCCGCCTTTGCAACGCAATACGCCATACCTCCCCCGTTCCAAGCACTCCATAAACCTGCCTGCGAACTGACGTTGACAATCCGCCCGTAACCCGCCTCCTTCATCGGGACGCTCACCGCTTGACAACACAAAATTGCACTGCTGAGATTGATCCCCATAATGTAGTTATAATATTCCTCTTCAGTGTCGGATGCCATTGAGGATTTCGGCTGACCCAATGCGCCCCCGGTGTTATTGACGAGAATATCAATTCGCCCCAGTTTATCCACAATCTCGCCAACCATCGCAAAGACCGCATCGCGTTCGGTAACATCAATTTCAAAGCCGAGTGACCGACGACCGAAATTTTCAACCTCCGCCATGACAGTCTCCGCCGTCAACTCTTCGTTATACTCTTTCGCTGCGTCGAGATCAATGTCGTTAATGACAACGTCCGCTCCCAACTGAGCGAGGTGGAGTGCGTAAGCCCTACCTAACCCACGTCCTGAACCGGTAACAAGTGCAACCTGTCCATCTAATTTACCCATCGAAATCTCCTTTATATGTAAAAATGAAACGTGGAAGTCCCACAACTTGATAGTAGCAGGCATATTGCTTTGAATCCCGATCCTATCGGGGATCCGTATGCCGTAACCTCAAGAGTTCATTAGTTCAAGAGTTCACTAGTTCATTATATGTGTATAGTAATCGGCTACCGAACAACCGCAACTTTCCCCGACCTATGGACTGTCTCTCCCTCTCGTTTCGCTTCCAAGACGTAGATATATACCCCGCCAGCGACAGATTCGCCTGCTTGATTTGTGCAATCCCAAACGAAAGCTTCATCGAGTGAGGCTGACTGTTGACCAACCACATTGTGCAAAACATCCATATAGAGCAAACCCCCGGTGACATCGTAAATCTCCAGCGTAACATCGGCAGACTTGGTGAGTTGGAATGTAATGATGGCATCGTGTGAAGTGGGATTCGGATATGCAAGAACCTTATCGGCAAAATCGAAAATGTCCTGAGTAAAGAATTCCATCGTCTGGCGTGCTTCATTGCCAGCCCGATCCGTCGCGCTCACCTCAAGAGTATGCCTGCCTGCCTCCAGATTGCTTGGAAGGTAGGTCAAGTGTCCCGTCGTATCCTCGTATAGGAATTGCACCGCCCGATTGTCCACCCACAACTGAATGACATCAACACCGGAGCCTTCGTCGGTAATTTCATGTACTATAAGGAAGCGATCGGGCTGAACCGCTGCGGAATCTTGGGGAAAAATGGTATTTATGATAGGCGGTGTTCGATCTACAAGCAGGGCGTAGCTTCCGAACCGATCAGCGATGGCTTCAAACATACCGAGTTGGTTTCTAACTGCATCTAGCGGCAGCCATTGCTGGAATTGGCTGTCCCACTGAAACATCGCAACCCCGTTGACGCTCTTATTGGGTTCTAAAGGAAGTGGGAGTGCAAGCTGAAATGAAACACCTGCTGTCTCCACAGAGGATTCGACAACGTAGATAGGGTCTAGTATCGTTAGCCCACGCGTATCGGCGTTTTGTTGTTGGGCGCGAATTGTATTTTGATCTAATCCGTCCTGACTTCGTAAGGTAACTTGAGGCGCGACATCACCTTCAAATAGCAGAACACTGGGCCCGTCATCAATAGAGAGGAGGATTGTCTCCAACCGAGAATCCTCTCCCCGAATCAACCGCGGAAATTGAATATCTTCAAAAAGCCGGTTCTGATCTGTGAAATAGCCGCGCACAGGAAGCACTTGTCCATTGAGAGAACGAACTTCGGTAGAAAACGTAAACCCTGTTTGCGAAGAAGAAATCGGAAAGTGAAGGGCATAGCGAAAGATCGATTGTTGGTTTCCCATTTTCAAATTCGCGTTCAGCTCTTCACCCGAAACGCTGAAATGATCGAGATTAGGTGTATACCCTAAACGCGCACCCGATGGAAGAATTTTAAGGACAGGACCTGCCGCCAATCGCTTCGTTGTAGTTAGCGTGATTCTGAGTGTATGGCTTGCACCTTCAACCCGTTCCGCCGAAATTGACGCTTGAAATGGGCGGGTGTCGACAGTAAACGTAAAATCAATTGGCACTGCCGAATTGCCTGCGGTATCCTGAACCTGCAACTTAAAGCGATAGGCACCGTCAATCAGTTCGGTCAGTGGGGTGTAGGTAAATTTGCCCGTCTCTGGTTGAAAATCAAAAAGACCTCCATCAAACTTAGCAGCCCCCGGACTCCCATCGAAAACAGATGTCTCCTCACCAAAACTGAAACGAATCGTCAACGGATCTATCTCCATATCATCAATCAAGAACCCTGTGATTTTTACGTCTGATCGATCAAGAAGTGCACCATCAGGCGGCAGCACCTCCGTTATTGCTGGTGGGTTAAGATCTATCCCAAGGAGCGGATCTTTTGCCTTATAGCTGATACGGCGTTGTATCTCCGTTCTGCGTCCCAGCTGATCAATAGCGGTCACAGTGATGAGATTAGCTATCTCCCCTCCTACACCCTTAGTGGAATCATTTCCCTTCAGTCGCAATACGCGCTCAAAATGCCCCTCTGCCTTGAGGGGTACAATCGTCCCGTTAATCAAAAGTCGTGCATCGGGGTCATTGACTTGACCGGACACAGTGGCATAAGGCACCTCTAGCAGAGCGAAGTCAGGCGGAGATGTCAACGTAATCTCCGGCGGTTGGCTATCACGCACAACGGTCCGGGTTACGCGTGTCTCCAGACCGATTGGGTTTGTGACTTGGATCTCGATTCGGTTTGGACCTTCGCTCAAGGGTAGCTGCGCGCTAAAGTCCCCTCCTGAATCAACAGGTAAGGATATTTCCATCTGCTCGGATTTAAGAATAATAGCGTTCGATTTTTCCGTTGTCCCTCGCACTGTTATCTGCTTCTCCAATGTCAACAGATCCTGAGATGGATTAGAAATCTCTAGGCGTGGATGTTCATTCTCAATAAAGACACGGATCTGGTCCTGAACTTCATCGCCCAGCGTTGAAACAACGATAAGCCGCACAAGGAATTCTCCACGCAACCGTTGTGCATCCCACTGTCCGAGAAAACCGGTCTCCGTCACTGGAGCTGTCGCTCTGCCACCAATCTGACGCCAACCGGTCGAGACAGTTTTTCCCTGATCTGTGGAAATAGGGATATACTCCAAGCGATATTCCTTGAACATCGTGCCTCGAGCCAGTCCAAAGATTTCAACTTTGCCGCTCAACAGTTCTCCCGTATCGGGATGATTGATTTTCGCTTCCAGTGTTGAGAGTGTCGGGAAGGCATAGAGTAATGTGGTAAAGCTGAATGGCTCATATAAAAAGAAAGTGCAAAGCACGAAGAGAAACTGAGTTTTCAAGAAAAAACTCGGTTTCTTTGCACTAAATCTTAACATGAGCGAGCTGAATAACCAGAGCACAATTGCCAAGAACGTAGGGGTGAGCAGAATCAAAGAATGGAAGGATAGGAGGGTGGAGAGAAAGGAAGGATTCGTTTTACGTTTCACAACTCCGTTCCAAGAGGACAAGGATCGGCCATACGTTCCGATGCAAGATTGGGGCGGACAGAGCTATTAGGGGGCCACATTTTACGTTCTACATCCTGCGAAAAAGCCCGACAACCTTTCCTAAAATCTGGACATCATCAACGATAATCGGAGACATCACCGAATTTTCAGGTTGCAGACGAATTCTGTTTCCATTACGGAAGAACCGCTTCACTGTTGCTTCATCATCAAGCAATGCGACAACAATATCCCCGGTATCTGCGTAATTTTGTGACCGTACAATCACAAGGTCGCCCTCAAAGATACCAGCTTCAATCATACTTTTCCCGTTGATACGTAACGCGAAACAGGTATCTTCCTTGACGACCTCCCGCGGTACAGGTAAAGTACCTTCAACATTCTCAGAAGCAAGTATAGGCTCACCAGCGGCAACTCGTCCAACGATAGGGACTTCGACTGCCGCTTGTGGCAGCTTTTGCGGCACAAATTCCAAAATTTCGATCGCACGAGGTTTCTTGGGGATGCGCCGTATGTAACCTTTCTTTTCGATTGCATTTAGGTGATCGTAGGCACCCTTTTCAGAAATGCCAAAGTCCATCCCAATTTCGCGGACGGTCGGTGGATAGCCTGTATCTTGCACATGCTTCCGAATAAATTCAAAAATCCGATCCTGTTTTTTGGTCAATGGTTTTCGCATGGTCATCTCCTAAATCCTATATAGATACCTTTTAATATACTATACATAGATTAAGTCGTCAAGGAAAAAGCGTTGACCGACACCGGTTCTTCTCCATTTTTTTACCGTCTGAGAAGGTTTGCCCGCATTTTCACCCATGTGCTGTGCTATCTAACTATTCACTCGCTTTTTCAGTGGTATCTTTGTGATAATCGTAGGGATGATTCCGAAAAATATAATCGATCGGCTCGTCGGTAAATTCGACGTTTGGATCTATCTGGCAATTTTCAAAAACATCCTCACAGCCCTTGTTGAACTGTACCTCTTTCTTGTGTCGGAACCAGTGGACATTGTGGACCATCGCAATCATCTGTCTGGGTCGGTCAGAATAGTTGGGCATACCCCGGTGCCAAAGGCGCATATCCCTGATAAGGACACTCCCCTTTTTCGTATTGCCACGCACCGGCGGCGCAATCTCCCGACGTGCTTCGACCAGTCGCTCATCGACCTTAATTGTTGCGTCATCTAGAGCAACATTTGTGTCTAGGTGGGATCCGGGCCAAAGTTCAATGCTACCATTATGTTCGGTGACATCCATCGGTGCGATGTTGATGACCAACGATACCGCTGGATGTGCCATTTTCAACCCTTGCCATAATTGTCCGTTATCTACATGAACCGGCTGTGTGCCACTGCCGGGGCAATTGGTGTTACCGGTGTAGCAGCTGTTAAATAAACCCTCACCGAGAACCTTTCGGGTGACCTGTATCACCCACGGATTAGCGACAATATCACGGAAAACATAAGGAGCAAAGGGCGGTGGATCTTGCTGGAGGTGTTGCTTGACAAATTGCGCCGGCAGGACTGACGCTGTCATCAATGTGCGTAAATCTTCATCCATCTTTTCGCGGAGCAGATCCAAATGGTCGTGCGATATGATGCCTGATAGGATGACATACCCATCCTCGCGGATTGCACGGACAGCCTGATCGAGATGCGTTTGGGACATCTCACTGTTGGCTAGCTCTTCGGGGCTAATCGTGATTTCCATCGTTTATTCCTCCCCGATAAATCGGGATTCAAAGCAACATGCGTGAATTATTGAAACAAGATGGTATCAGACGCGTCCTGAGCGGTCAAGCGAAATATTTAGTCCAGCATTTGAGGCTTTCAAACGGAGAGTAGGTATGGGAATTTAGGCTTTCGCCTTACCTCTCCAATCTATACCGTAATTTTTTGACACTACCCTAAATGAATGCTATAATTTCATCATAAAAGGAGACCTGCACCCTAAACACACACTGCAAATGGAGTCCGCAAAACTATCGATTAATTTGAATAAACTGGTAGTTGATATGAGGTGAATTATGAAAAACGGATTTACTGCGGAAAAAGACTTATCACAAGTGAGCCCCCAAACCTCTGAATCTGAATTGACCCCTCGACAGAAGAAAATTTACCGAAACCTACAAGATATAGGACCCGAAATCGCTGCCTTTTATCGGGATGGGGTAAAGATACTACGCTCCGATAATTTTGAAACTGCGCCGTATCTATTGGCACATATTACCCGGGAAATTGATGGGGGGTTACGAGACATCCTATCTAGTGACGAAGAAAAAGCAAAAATACAGAAACGACTTACAAAAGAAATTTTAGCGCAGATAGGAGACTATGACACCCTAAAAGCATACAAGGGACACATCGCCTCAATTTTGGCGGCACTGCGTATTGATGATGTAGACATACTTTCTAATCCTGATGATGTAAACATACGTTTTGCCCTCAGATGGATTGAAATCAGTGGAAACTTTTCTAAGTTTGCCCATCGCCACGGTGCTTGGAAAGCCCCCCGGAGTCGAGAAGAATTTGAATATCTTTGGTATGATTTTGAAGAGTTATTGACAGATCTGGTAGGAAGCTATTTGAACCTCTTGAGCAGATTGGATCGGATCCTTACGTATAAAGCACCAACTGAGGAGATAATAGAAACTCTGCCCAATCTGTTAAAATCCGATGCGAGACGGGCGTATTTCTTCAGAGAACTTAAACATCCTGCATGGCTGCAGCCCCTAAAAGACGCAGGCTGGTTTAATCCAGAGAACAATCCTCTGCCTTATGAAGTTCCAGATAGTCCTGGGTACTACCGCACTCCTGTCTGGTATGCCCTAGAATATGTGGAGAAGATCGCTCATCATCCGGAGTGCTCCGTTGACGTCCTTGTGAAGATTATCAACACTATAGTTGACGATATTGGCGATACTAGAGAAAGAATTGAAAACTATCACACAAACCAGCGGCTCATTGAAATTATCGGCACATTTCCTATAGCGCGGATAGAAAGCAAACATATCACTTTTATGAGCACTGCATTGAAATATGGATGGGTGAGTCGCGAAATTGGTGAAACAATCCTCCCTAAGTTTCTCAGGGAAGGCAAGAAAGATTTATCCCTTGAGCTGCTCAAGGTGATGTTTGATGCCAAAGTCGTCAATGGCCAAATACGCCCCCTAATGGAGGAATACTGGCTCAAAGAAGCTATTAAACAGCAGGAGCAAGCGATCTCCGAATTATGTGGTTTTGAAGCAGCAGAAATTGTTCTTACACAAATTCGGACCCTTATTGCTGAAGGCGTGCATTCGTTTGATTTCATAGAAAGGATTGAAGTCGAACCCTCCTATGGTCGCCGGCAAAGGTATGCAGAATTATTGGTTAGTTTTACCTGTCGTTTGTTCCATCTTGTCTCCCCTGATAGCATCAAAAAAACAATAAAGTCTTTGCGAAAAGAAAGGGACGCGGCAGAACGCGACCACCAAGAAGCAGAAGGCTCCTCCGCTATCTTCAGCAGAATCGCGCTCAACGTTATCATACACCACTACGACGATTTGAAAGAACTGTTTTGGAAGTGGGAAGACAACCCGCTTGAAGAATATGAGTTGAAGCCCCAACTTTACCAGTTAATCGAAACCCGTTGTCCCCGTTTTGATAAGAGCGAAATTGAGCAGATATTACATTGGATTGAGTCCCACCGGTATTACGTAGCATTAACCAAAGAGAGCGAAGAAAGAGCAAAGGTTGCAGCTCTTTATAAGCGTGAATGGCTCACTGCGCTATTGAAAACCCGCGACGAAAAAGTTGCTGCTGCTTATCAGAAGTATGAACGGATTAATCCAGTAAAGATTGAAAGTCCTGGGCTTTCTCGCTCTATAAGAATTGGATACGAAGAGATGAGCGTGATGAAAGCCGCAGAGTTGTCTAAGATGTCAAATTCTGAAATCGCGCAGTATCTGAATGATTTCCAAGAAGAAAAGTTTTGGGCAGATTTGACTCCACTCAAATTGGAAAAAGTGCTTCAGGAATGTGTGGAAGCGAATCCACAAAAGTTTACGGATAATCTACAACCCTTCCAAAGTGTCCGTAAACAACATCAATATTTAATCTTGTTTGGATTACTGAAGGCATGGCGCGCTAAGAGAGAGTTTGATTGGGGGGCCTTGCTTGAATTTATACATCAACTCCTCTCATCAGAGCAGTTTTGGACCGAATACTTTGAAGAACCTCCTAACTATAGGGATTGGATAATTTCTACCACAACGGATTTGATAGCAGAGGGAACGAGTGATGACAAACATGCGTTTGATGCGTATCTATTGCCTCTAACTGAAGATATTCTTATGATTCTCGTAAAGAAGGTTGAGTCGAGCGTGTTCACTCTAGAAGATCTTTCTTTTGAGGTCTTAGACTCTGTTAGGGGCAAGGTATTTTCGGCGATGGTGCATTACGCCTTACGGTATGCCCGCATGAATAATGCCAAGCAGGGAAACCGATGGCCTCCAGCTATCAGAGAAGATTTTACCAAGAGACTGGATAGAAGCGTTGAACCCTCCTTTGAGTTCTCATTCACACTTGGCAATTATTTGCTTAATCTGTTATATCTGGATAAGGACTGGGTAGTTGATAATATAGACCGCATCTTCCCTCAACAGGATGAACTTCACTGGGAAGCCGTTTTTTCGGGATACCTATTCCTTCCTAGAACTTCCGAAGATCTCTATTATCTGCTTAAGAAACGTGGAGACTATCAGAAGGCTCTGAATACTGACTTTGCGGATCAGACGGTATTGGAGAGACTTATTGAGCATGTCTGTTGGGACTGGATAGAGGACCGCGAGACACTGAATGACAAAACTAGTCTCATTTATCAATTGATAAATAGCGGCAACCCAAAACTCCTCTCAGGGATGGTTCATTTCTTTTCAAGAAGACGGTACGACACATCTGATAAAGTCAAGTCAAAGGTGAGACCGGCGTGGCGTGTCTTGATTAAAGTCCTTTCCCAAAATAGTTCTGAAGCGGAATATCAGGAAATTTTAGGTTCTCTATCCGGCTGGCTTGAGTTAATCGATAAAATAGATGAAGAATCTCTGAAATGGTTGAAACTGTCTGCAAGGTACGTGGAGCAGGGAGCTGACTCGGTATTTTTTGTTGAAGCCCTACGGGAGCATGTTCCTCAAACACCAGAAGAGGTAGGGGTAATTTATCTGGAAATGTTAAACAACGAAGTATATCCGGATTATCCTCCGACTGACATCCAAGAAATAGTTCGTATTTTGTACAATCAAGGGTATAAGGAGGATGCCGATGAGATCTGCAATCGATACGCAGCGGCGGGGTTCGACTTCTTAAGAGAGCTTCATGAGGAATACCAAAATTAGGTAAATCAGGAATAGCCTGCGTGAATTATTTTTGGTTAGATGCGAATGCGATTGTTAAACAGTACGTGACAGAGACTGGAACACCTCTAATCAACCATCTCTTTACTCGTGTTTCCTTAAACCGAATTTTTTGCTTGTTTGATTGTATGGGCGAAGTTTACTCTGCTATCGCTAGAAAGGCAAATAATGCGGAAATTACCATAGCAGCATACGATCAAGCGATTCAACAGTTCGAGACACAATTCATCCATAGTGGGGACGTAAAAAAAGTAAATGCGACTGAGAATCAGAAATTTTCCGCATGGCAATTCATTGGTGCACGCCCTGGTGCATATAACATCAACACCACCGACGCACACATCCTACGATGTACGCTTGATAAAGCCGATGAATTGCGAACAGCAGGTGATGATTTAATTCTTGTTTGCTCTGACGGACGACTGCTGAGAGCCGCAAAAAAAGAAAGATTACTCACTTTCGATCCTATAACTGGTGATCAAACTGACCTAGATGCCCTCATCAATTCGTAATGGACGGGTTAGAGTTCTCTATAAAGCGTGTCAATCTGAAAAACGATAGTAATAAGTATAGGACTTATGCACATGGTCAGAAAATAGGTTATAATAGGGGCTATGAACCCATTCAAATGCACCAAATATGACTATATCAACTTTCTGATGACCACAACCCTGACAACGCCGAGAAACGGGCTAAGGTGGCTCTAGGCTAACGCAGGCTAATTCTCTCCGAGGGGTGTAGAAGCATCACTGATACCTGAGATCGCAGGCAGCGACTGCCTTCAACGCTATGTATGACTATCTGAAATCTACAATTTCCTACTTTAGCCCAAACGAGTGCATTTCACCCGTTCTCAAAGCGTTGTTCACTTTTTTTACGTTGGCATAGCGTTGGCATTACTTGGTATGATTTGCCCTCCCGTTGGCATCGCGTTGGCATTCATAGGTGAGCAGCTGAAGGGGGTAAAAGCGGTGTGGATCCGCGCTATTGTTGGCTCTGCAGCATTTACACCCTAGAGTCGGGATTGGGAAATCCCACCTCCAACCCCCAAACTTTTTTTTGCGTTGGCATTTTTTATCTGACTCATAGAAAGGGACATAGCCGTAAGGCATCTAAAATACTTTGCGCCGTTGCGTCATTGCGTTAAATTTTTTCTTTTTTTACGCTTTCTTTTTACACGAGCCAATTTGAAAACTTATCAGATTATATATCCAACACTTAGAGAGGTGCATAGATGGCAAGAGTTAATCGAGCAATCGAACTGCTCGAACAGGGGCAACCAGTCTATTATTCCAGTCCAAGAGAACTCAGTTACGAAGGAGGCGTAGAAGCCTCCCAGACGTGGTCGGATTATCTCGTGGTCGAGATGGAACATGGAACGTTTAACCTCGCGGGATTGGACGCATTTATGAAAGGGCTAGCTGCAAGCGGTCCTACAAAAAGCGGACATCACACGCCAACGGTCATCACCACGCTGCCGACGGACGGCACCGACGAACATGTCATGCGTGCAAATGCGTGGATGATTAAACAGGTCCTTGCCAGAGGGGTTCACGGCATCCTACTATGTCATGCGGAAACGCCCGGTGCGGTGAAAGTGTTCGTTGAGTCTGCCCGTTATCCGATCCATACAATCGGTGTCGGAGCAGGACTTGATGTCGGACGACGTGGTGCTGGTGGGCAGGGCAATGCGGCAGCAATTTGGGGCATATCCACAGAGGAATACATGGAGCGTGCCGATGTTTGGCCCCTGAATCCAGCCGGTGAAATCTTTCTCGGCTTGAAGATCGAAAACAAGCGGGCACTGAATAATGTTGAGGCGACGGTGCGGGTGCCCGGCATCGCCTTTGCAGAATGGGGTCCGGGGGATATGGCACTGTCACACGGTTATTTCGATAGGGATGAGTCATCCTACGCAGAAGTGAGCGAAAACGCACGTACGCGTGTAAAGGCTGCCTGTGACGCTGAAAATATCGCGTTCCTAGACGGTGTGACTCCAGACAACGTAGTTGAGAGAATCGACAGCGGTGTTCGCATCCCTTCATGCGGTGAGGAAGTTGCGAATATTGGTCGCAAACACACCAACCGTACAATGCCGTGGTAAAAATGGGGTGTGAAACTGACTAATCCTTGAGAAGCTGCCTAACCGCTGTTGCGGCAACCTGCGTGTCCTGTAACGGCTTGATGGGACTTGTGTCTGTCAAGGCAGCCTCAAGGCTCGTCCCCAAATCTTCAACACCAGACCACATCACCGAGGCATGACGCATAATTTCTGGATAGACTTTGCCCCGTTTGGGACGACGATGGGTTTTGTGATTAACCTCTAGAATAATCACCCGTTTACCGCTGCTTGCGGCTTCGCATACCATTGAGAAACTATCTTCGGTAACGATAATCACGTCCGATAGGGCGAAAATTGTCCCGATCGGATCCGTGAACGAATTTTCACCATGTGCCAGCACAAGGATTGGACAATATTGGGTGTTTGAAAGGCGTTTGGCAATCAGATTTTCAACAGGGACGGGGGTTCGACGCGAGGTTGTCAACAAGAGTTGGCTATCCCATTTCGTTGCAAACTGTTTCAAGACTTCGACGAGACGAGCGGCGGTTGTTTCAGTGGTTGTGTCGTATCGGTCTTCACCACCAATCAGAATTCCAATGCGCTTCTGATCCAACAGATCTAAATCCGTCTGGAGTTCTTTGCGCTGTGTCTCCAGTTTCTCTAACTGCACTCGATTTGGAACGCCAAGTGTTTTGCAAACGTTGGTTTTGTTGCGGTGGGACCAATACATCCGGGGAAGAATAGCAAGATCGAAGTGGTGAACCCCGACCGGTGAGGGACGACGGCACGTAACAGTCTTTGCGTCGAAGAGTTGTCCGATGAGCAAGTTAGGCGCGGCAACAGATGAACCAGTTGAAAGGATAAAATCAGGCGCGACTGCATAGATTTCCTCCAATGTGTCTTGCTGGAGTGCCATGCGTAAGCAGGCTTTGATAAGCCGGCGCGGTAATCTTAATCCACCGAATAGACGCGCCAACAACCTTAGCAAATTATCTCGCGGTTTACTGCGAAACTTTACATCAATCCAGTGATAGTCACACTCCGGCATCCGCTCAATCACGCCTAAAGACTGGTTATAATGGCCGGGTTTCCCGTCACTCAAGAGAATAGCTCGCATAGAAGTGATTAGATGGTGTCTCACGCAACGTGCAAAAGTCAACCGTTCATCAGCAGATTTTTCGAGGTTTGCATCAATTTTTTGAATAAGCAAAGATAGCCATCGCGACAGAGTTGCAAGAGGCTAAGAGTCAATCGCCGTTAGAAATCCGCCAACGCTATCTCCTCTGAAGCAAAAATTTCAATACTTTGGGATAAACCAATCACATCGAAAACCTGTCGCATCTGATCTGATGGATGGGCAACCCGTAGAATTTGTCCTTTGCTGCGCGTTTTCCAGATCAGCTTGACAATGACGCCAAACCCGCTGCTGGTGATAAAACTGTGCTGGTCAAAGCGGAGCAGAATTTTCGATGCGTTGGCACTTTGGTCATAAGCTGCGTTTATCCCTTCGGCTGAGGCTTCCGTAAAATAACCGGTGATGTCAAAAATCGAGATTTTTCCATTGTGTCTGACTGTTATTCGAGGTTCTGACCGCATATACCGCATATAATATAATCCGTTCTCCTTTCGGCTTTCAAGGCAGACAAAACTTTCAAGCTATCTGTGACGAAGATTTTAGCCGATCTGAGAAAACCTGTCAATAAGATAAAAAGAAATTTGCAATTAAAGGAGAGAACCAATGACCACCGAAATCCAGCAGGGCAAGCCGTTTTCTAAAGAAAAAACACAACGAATCGTCGAACAGTTCAATCGTGACGGATACTATTTCTTTGGCGAGGTGTTCACCCCAGAAGAAGCCTCCACGCTTAAAGCATTAATGGAGCAGAAATATAACGACCCACGCATGCACGACGAGGAAGGCGACCATATCCGCGGCATCAGTATGATGCGCATGTTTGAGTATGACCAGGTTTACCGAGATCTTATCGTGCGAGAACCTTATGTTAGCCTCGCCGAGGCAATCTTGGGTGAGGACTGCCACATGATGTCGCAAAATGCGATACGTTACGCGCCCGGACAGGGAGGTGGGTGGCATAGTGACGATAGACTTCATTTTCCACTGCCGGATGATGTGCCTCGACACGACCCCCGCATCACGCTGCCCTGCTTCGTTATCAATGTACTCATCCCACTCATTGATATTGACACGCTAGACGATGGACCAACGCAGGTCGTCCCCGGCAGCCATTATTCGGGACGTAGACCACCTGCTGAAGAGAATCCAACCTTTGAGGGAAAGGGACCCGTCAGCTTCTTTACGAAAGCGGGTGGTGCTTATATGTTTAACAGCCAAGTCTGGCATCGCGGCACCCCTAACAATCGAAATCAGATTCGATACATTGCAGCGGTCACATACAGTCAGCGAATCATTGCACAACGGCTCTATCCGTTTATCGACTACCGGATGCCTGAACATGTTTTTGAAGGAGCGGACAAACGGCTGCAGCGACTGTTGGGGAGGCATACCAAGGGAGCCTTCGGCTAGACGTATGAACGCATCACACCACGAAAAATTCTTTGAACTCATGGCACGGAAATCTGCTTTAATCGATCTCAGGGAAGATAAGCAGATCAGTCTGACCGAAATCACTCCCCCGATTAATTGGGGTGACCTCTTTGGGAACGAGAACCCTGTCGAGATAGAAATCGGATGCGGTAAGGGACGCTTTCTGCTTGAAGCCTCAAGGCAACACCCAGAGATCAATTACGTTGGTGTCGAGCGAGCATTAAAATATGTTCAACGCACAAAGGAACGGTTACTGAAAGGAAACGCTAAGCGGGTTTTCCTAATCTGGAGCGATGCTGGTTACCTCGTTGATCGCTACATTGGAGAAGGCACCATTGATGCGTATCACATCTACTTCCCAGATCCCTGGCCCAAGAAACGGCATCGTAAGCGTCGGCTCTTTAGAAATAAAGTCTGGTTGGACGGATTGATTCGGACGCTGAATCCGAGTAGAGGGCATATCCACGTCGCTACCGACTACGCCGAGTATTTCTATGAAATTCACGACTGTCTAGCGCATACGCCGCCGCTGACCTACCTACCATCTGACGCACTTGAGATTGGACATATCCCAACCAGTTTTGAGATGAAGTATCGTGCGGAAGGACGGAAGATCTACCGTGCAGTCTATCAGATGAATTCAACGTCGTCCAAGGCTAAAACGTGAGCGAGGTCTGTTTACGCTTCTCGCTTTCCCACTATATTTCATCAAGCGGATACAACTTTCGACCGAGATTGTGGAACGGCAACTCTTTCCCCACCGGATCATGCACACTCGGTTCGGACACCGCATAGATTGCCCCTGCCCACGACTCAAAGCCCGCCCGAAAATGGACTGTCGATTTGACCCCAATGTAACGCATCTGGCGCGGATCTAAGCCCATGGTTCGTGAAAAAGCGGTGTCGAACGGCTGCTCGCGCTCTGTTACTAACAGCGCATGAATCCCGTCCTGTCGGATATATGCTGAGGGACCCATGCTGCTCTCCAGCCCTGCATTCCGTGGACCGTCGTAACGGAAGCTACCATCTGACAGTGTGATCACCTCTGCTGTCATGCGTATCGGTTGTCCTTGAAGCGGTGTCGATTTCGCGCCGACATCTAAGGTCAGCGTCGCTCCTATACCCGCCTCTTGACAAGCGTGCACCGCTTCTGGATCAACAATGTACAGGATACATGCATCCTCTAGCCCTGCTTCAATGAACGTCTGTAACATGCCGGTGCTATCGCCCGGCGAACCGCCGCCGGTGTTGTCATTTCGATCAGCAAAAATCACCGGAAACTTTCCCGCTGCCGTCGCCTGCGCTAGTGCTTCACGGGTCGGCGGCATCGGTGCCTGCCAGTCCGCACGGCGTTCCCAGATCCATGCTGCCAATTCATCTGCATATCCCTGCGCCAAGTCCGAATCATTGTCAGTGACGATATAAACCGACGCCCCCATATCCGGAATGTCAGCCAACGGATAGCAGGTCGCAATCGAACCGCAAATCACGCCTGGTTGCGCCTCGATCCTGTGCAATTCAGCGATCGCTTCCCGCATCGGCGAGTGTGCTGTGACCTGATTCAATCCCCAGACCAGTGGAATTTGGTGCAATGCCATGGTCGGACGCAGCCCCTCTCGGTGCATACGCACCAGAACGTCGGCACATTCACGGGCACGTTCTGCCTGATCGATCTCCGGGTAGGTCTCCCTTCCAATCAACACATCCGCCATTTCGATCATGCGGCGGGAGACGTTGGAGTGGATGTCCAACTCCGCTAAGATAGGCACCCGTGACCCGACCACCTCTCGTACAGCTGCCAGAATATGCCCCTCGCCATCATCAATCCCTTCCGCCACCATTGCACCGTGTAGATCGAGCAGGACACCATCAATGGCTCCCGCCTCGGCGATTCGATCGAGCATATCCTTCAGGATGGCATCAAAAATATCTCGCGGGGTTGGGCCACTCGGATGCGCGTTGGCATAGATTGTGGGGATTAGCTCGAATCCGTGTACTTCCGCACCTGCAATGTACCCACCGATGGTTGTGTTGCTGCCGCGAAACTTGTCGATGATTTCGTCTCCAATTAGGTAGCCGAATCGCTGATCACGGTAGCTTGCCCAAGTAGTAGCAACAGTAGTAAAAGTGCTGGTCTCATGACCGATCGCACCGGTAATGACTCTCATTGGTTTCGTGCTCCTTTCCTAAAAAGAGGGCTATCCTTACCAAACAGTATTCACAAATACAGATGCTTGGATTACTGAATCGTTGGTAATTAGCTCTCGATTGAGGTGGCGTGCTGTAGCAGCAATTAAACGATCGTGCAGTTCTGGAATGTCGGTAATTTCGGCTGCGGACTGAATCACAGCAAAATTCAGCGAATATTCCTTGTAATTTGGGTACTTCTTCAGATAATCTTCTACCTCATCAATTGATGTACGGATCCTTTGCTTTTCAGAGAGGTAGAGTATTTCGGCAAAGACTATCACTGGCACAGAAAGAATAGTGCTCCCCAATTCAACGGAATCGAAAATTGATTTCACTTTCTCGCTTAATCGGTGTCGTTCAATGTGCAAAACTAATCCAATTGTATCGGCGACGAACTCACTCGCGAGGGTAGCGTTTGTCATAATCTTCAAATTCCTTTTCCAAATGTGCTGCTTCGTCACGGCTCAACTGGCGCAATTCGGTATTGAGCAGAGAATGCTGTATTTCCTCCTTAAACGCTTGAGGCTGAAATGTCCGTTTGCGGACGAAAAAGATAAAATCGGCGATTTCAGCAAGCGTTTCCGGGGGTAGTCCTTTAATACCTTCGATGATAAGTTGTTGGTAGTTTTGTGTCATCATTGATTTTCCCCGCTTGGGTGTCATGTCAGTACTCATATAAAAGAGTTGGTAATTCGCGCTAGATCAAATTGCCTTGTTATGGCAGCAATTGCAATCATTTTTCAATCTGACTCAGCGGCATGATAAATGCCAAACTCGGTTCCTCGCGTTCCATTGGTTCTACGGCAAACCCCATAGAGAGTTTGAGTTGGTGGTTTTCTGGGTGATCCATGTCACTGACAGATCGAACCTGGTAACAATCAAGCTCCTTCGCCCGTTTTAGCGTATATTCCTGAAGTGCTCTACCAATGCCTCGCCGCCGATACGCTTTCTTTACACCAAAGGCAATAATCTTCGCCTCTCGCAGTGTCTGTCCATCTACCTGAATAGGGGGCTGGTCGCGGTCATGGGGACCGATGTCCCAAACGACGAACATGAGAAACCCAACGATATTCCCATCCTGTCTGGCAGCCAAGAAGTAGCGTGCGAATTGCTCAAAGTGCGGATTAAATGCCCAACCTGTTTGGTTTTCCTCCGTGATGACATCAACCAATTCCTGCCACTCTGGATGGTCGGGTGTCATCTCTTTGATTGGGAAAGGCGGTGATTTGTACATCTGTTGGTTGCTTTCGTTCGATTTGTCAGATTAACTGGTTTGTCTCAATCTAAGTAGACGGATCACTCTGGTATGTCGGTCAATTTTGGGCAAACTCCCTCACGCCGGCAACGCCTGCTCATAAAATCGCTGCCAGTTACGATACATCATGTTGGCGATGTCCTCTTCGGCATAGCCGCGCCTATCAAGGATAGCTGCGATTTTCTGATAATCCGCTACTGTATCAATTTCGTACGGGGCACCGTCGTTGCCTCCTTGACCGTCCGTATCCCCGCCGATGGCGGCGTGCTGCGAATTGCCCGCCAACTGACAGACGTGATCCATGTGATCTACCAGATGCTCTAACGTAATCGCCTCTCTTGGGAAGACGCTGCGACGTGGTGGAATATCGCCACCCCAATCAATGCCCCCTTCTGCGTAAATCATCCACGTATCCATCGACGCGCCGATAATACCACCGCGTTCAAGGAGAGCGTTGAGTTGTTCATCAGAAAACTGTCGTTCGCCGGGTGCCAACGCGCGGCAGTTCTGGTGACTTGCCATCACCGGTCCCGAAAATAGATCCAGTGCCTGCCAAAACGCCTCATCGGCGGTGTGGGTGAGATCAAGCACTATCCCCAACCCATCCATCTCGCGCAGCAGTGGTTTGGCTGGCGGTAACAACCCACCGGGTCTGCCCGTTCCGTGAGAATAGGTACTGATGCCGTAATGCGCCAGGTTAATTGTGCGCAGTCCGCTCTCCCACCATTCGTGGACATGTTCGGGCCAAAGGATGGGGTCTGCTCCTTCCATGCCGAGAACCATGCCAATCGGCAAATCGTCATAGTTTGTGGCTTCTGACCACGTTTGTATATGTTCGCTGAAGTCCTTGCGGGTTCTCAAGATACGTGCCTCACCCCTGCCCTCCAGAATTCGGTAGTAGGCGAGGTGTGCCTGTGCTGCAGCATAGGCAACATCACCGCTTCTATAGCCCCAGATAGGACTATTTTCTCGCTCAATCCGCCCTGATATTTTAACCAACGCCGCCGCAATTTTTCCGCGTCGCATTTCCGGAAGTGATGCCATTGTCCCAGAAGCGGGCCACCGGTCTCCCTCCCGCGATCCTTCCTGAACTGCTCGGACCTCCTCAATCGGCAAGGTCAGATCTCGGTTCAGATCAATCGCACCATACGCCATCGGATAATCGCCATCAAAAATTAACATGATTTACCTCTACCTTTCGTTGTCGTCCACTGTAAAATTAAGATTAGGTCCCCTTTAATATTTGATCAGCGTGTATACCAAGAAGCCGTGTTTTGTCGGGAACGAGTCAGCCACGCAACTGATACGCGATCGCATACGCACACTTATGAACTCCAGAGTTGTTCGGCTCGGAGCGATGCCACGTGTAATTGGTGAAGAATGCCGCATCTCCCGGCGACATAGGCAACAGCACCTCCCCGGAAAAATCGATCTCCGCTATCGGAATGCGCCACCGCTTGAACGCTTCACCGCTTCGAGCGTTGTGATAGCTTGGCTTATCGTAATAACCTTCATGCTCAATCAGCGTCCACGACTGCTGCGTGCCGGGCATGATTGCCAAAGCGCACCCATCTACCCCTACCTCGTCAAGCGCGATCCACGAATTGCACCCTTGTTCAGGTGCCAAATGCCAATAGAACGAATCTTGGTGGAAGAACGATTGACCACTGATGGCGCGATGCTTGATTAACGCCTGATCGGTGAAGCGTTTGACAGGACCGCCGAGCAGTTGTTCCATCACGCGCTGCAAGTTTGGGTGATCGGCTATCTCTTTGAATACTTCTTCCTGCATGGCAGGACGTTGCACACCTATCGGAAGGAAGCCATCCTTTTTATTTCGGAATTTCGACGGATCCAGCACCTGAAAATGGGTGTCGGGCCAATCGTGGTTGCCAGTTAGCAGATCCATGAGACGGTTACGCACACGACACCCCTCTTCGGGCGAAATCAATCCACGCACGACGGTGTATCCTTCTGTTCTATATTGTTCCAGTTGTTCTTCGGTCAGTTGCATATCGTCCCCTCCAATTGTGCGAGTTGATATGAGTACCGATTTTTCAACATCCTTCACGTATTCTCTTTTATTTTCGCAAATATAAGTGTATCCCGTAGTCCCCCGGTTAGCGAAAGCGAATCATGTCGCAGTGTGCCTTCCAATTTGAATCCAAGTCTGTCGGGGATGCGTTGGCTCCTGACATTTTTTGTGTCACAACGGATTTCCACCCGCTTCGCTCCAAGGATCTCAAACGCAAATTTTGTGATTGCCTCCGTTGACTCGGTGATGTAGCCTTGTCCTTGAAAACGCTTTCGACACCAATAGCCAATCTCAAACTTAGGGATAGCCCAATTTATTCGATGCAAGCCGCTGCCCCCGACTATCGTGTTTGTGCCCTTGAGAAAAAGAAGCAGTGCCAGATCCTCCCGCGCCAAAAATTGACACTGTGAACGACGGACAAAGGATTCAGATTCCTCCAAAGTGGGCATTTGACGCGCCCACGGCATCCATGGCTTGAGGTCATCAAAGGTTTCTTCAACCGCAGCGTGGATTTCAGTCCCATCCCCCGCACGCGGGGCACGGATGGTCAATCGGTCTGACTCAAATGATTCTGGAAAATCAAGTAGTAACGCATCCATCAAGTTCTCCTTTTTCATGTTCAACTCAAATCAAAGTAGTTATAAATCACAGTATAGCAGATTGCGAGCGGTTACGCTACATGAAAAAATGTGTTGACATCCACTCAAAATCGGTATAGATTATTTAGGCAAACAACAGGTTAAGCGTGTTACAAAGAAAAACAAACAGGAATATTCGGAGGTAAAAAATGAGTGATATGAATGTTGGTATTGTTGGACTGGGTTGGGTTGCCGGGGCGCATATTGAGACCTTTAAGGCGGTTCAGGGCGGAAATGTCACAGCGATCTGCTCCCGACGTGAACATGACGAAGCGGCATTGGAAGCCGAGTTTGGCACACCGTTGAAAGCCTATACGGACTATGAGGCGATGATAGCGAATCCAGACATACACATCATAGACATCTGCACACCACACCCGTTTCACGCGGATCAGGCGATCGCGGCAGCGGAAGCAGGGAAACATCTGATCATTGAAAAGCCGATCTGTCTGACATATCAGGATGCCAAACGGGTGCGCGATGCGATACGCAAAGCAGGGGTGGGTGTATGTGTCTGCTTTGAGTGCCGATACAGCGCGCACTTCACAATGATCCGTTCAGTCATTGACGAAGGCTTGCTCGGCGATCTGCACTACAGCGAGGTGGATTATTATCACGGCATCGGACCTTGGTACGGTCAGTACGGTTGGAACATCAAAAAAGACTTTGCCGGCAGCAGCCTATTGACGGCAGGTTGCCACGCGCTTGATGCCCTGCTCTTCTTCATGGATGATCCGGTCGAGGAGGTCACGAGTTATCACACGCAATCGCAGGGGAAGGATTTCGTTCCGTACGAATACGAGACAACCAGCGTTACGATTCTCAAGTTTGAGGGCGGGAACAAAATTGCGAAGGTCACTTCCTGTGTGGACTGCCTCCAGCCCTACTATTTCCATATACATCTAGTCGGCAGCGAAGGCAGTCTGTTAGACAACCGAATCTACTCAGCGAAGTTGAAGGGCATGGATAAGAGTAGATGGAGCACACTTGAAACTTCACTCATCGATTCGGGAGATGTGAGCGATCACCCGTATGAACCACAGTTCCAAGCGTTTATTGATAGCATCGGCACAGGCGAACCGATGCCCCTGACCGATTTCGACACAGCGTTTGAATCGCACCGCGTTGTCTTCGCCGCAGACCTCTCGGCAGCGGAAGGTCGGCCTGTCAAACTGTCCGAATTTGATTAACGGGAAGCTCCTATGTGCATTTGGTATTCACTTCTCTGTTTATTTTTAACAGTGGCGGTCAGTGGATGGGCGGATGAGGGCAAATTTCAACTCAAGCCGTTACAACCGAAACGACCAATCTCCACAGCCCCCGCTTGAAGTGGGTGACCCGGCGAAGGGGCACCGCTTCGGGGAAGCGGCATTCAGACCAAATGGGCGGTATCTCTGCGCTATGTCGATACGGAGCAGGAACGTCCGCGCTGGCGGACGACGCTGAACTACCGTTTGATAGACAGGCTTCAAGTAGGTATCGAGTACAATCTTGTGGTTTCGGAGATATCGCCGCTCTTTAGTCTATTCCTGTTTACAGAAACGGATATCCGCCCTGCGATATTTCTCGGAACAAGTTCTGACCGCATTGGCTCTCCCGTGGGCGAACATGCCTACTTTTTAACTGCTACCAAGCGACTACCGTATATCCCACTCTCAGTGTATGGAACCGTGAATTATTCTGAGTGGGATGATGAACTCAATTTTCCTTTTGGTGCTAGCATTGATTTTGGCAAAGGTTTTTCTGTGCGTGGGATGTATGATGGAAAAGAACCTCACCTGATATTCAACTATTTCTATAAACAGCACGGTGTCAGTCTGATGTACGTTTGGCTCGAAACATTTGGATTCGCGATGTCCACAGCGTTTTAATCAGATTTATTTGCAGCAATTAGAGAACAAGCAATAAAAAAGGCGAATGGACAAAACCATTCGCCTCGTGAAGTTTTGTAGATAGATTTGCGGACTAGTGAGGCCACTCTGGCGCCTCCGACATCGCACTGTCATAATCAAACGCTTTGTCATAAACTCGCCAAGCACTATTCTCTTTTCGCATCTTAACAAGCTGATATCCGGGCGAGATAAAAATTGATGTCGAATGATCTGATGAAATATTCGGCATCTCCGGTGCCGGTGTTCTCAACCGGAAGTGAAATTCATCGCCTACATATTCGCTGCTCACAACCTCCGCCTGACTTATCGTTTCACGGATTGACTCACCCAGCACTGGTTTAAACTGATGTATAATTTCGACGACATCATCCGGTGCATCATCTGACACATCTACGGAAATCTCAGAGTCTACGGAAATCTCAGAGCCATCACCATAATAAGCATGGTTGCTACGCATGTACTCCTCTGTCCCTAACGCGCTCATTGCCTCAAAATCAGAATCCCTAAACGCCTCCACGTAAGCATACATCACATCTTCAGCAGACTGATTTGTGCTTTCTGATGAAACAGATGTGTCAGTAGTGAAATCCCACTCTGTGTCTAGATCAAATTCCGTTTCTGTCGCGAATTGTGCCAGATCCGTTTCGTCAAGTTCAGCCAACAAATCGTCAATCAGTTCCCCCTCTTCAGTGGATGCTGCTGAAGCAATTTGTGGCTGAGTATCCCCGCTTTCTGTATCTTGAGTAGGATTAGTTTGGGCAACCAATCCTTCCGGGCTACTTTGTGGGCGTGCCGTGCCATCTTCCCATGGCGACAGATACACGCGTTCTGCAACTGTGGGTGCATTCAACTGACGTATCCCAATGTAACCGATAAAAATAAGCCCAATCAGTGCTGCCGCACCAACCGCTATTTTAGGTGCCGTTCCAACTTTCATGACAGTTAGACCTCCCGTATAAAGTTTTTTTAGTGCCGTTGTAGGAGAAACGAAGATGCCTGTCAGAAGGTATTGCAACCGTTTGGAGAGCTTCCGCTTGATGCGGAAAAGCCGCAACGCAACTGCGTTGTATGACAGCCCATGCGCCCTAATCAGTTCATCGTAACTCGCACCCTCCAGATAGAAGGCGTGGGCAATCTCCCTGTCTTTCTGTGGAAGGGTCTCCATTGTCCGGCGAATCAATTCCCGCTGCTCTAACCGTGCCAATCGCTCATCAGGTGAATCCTCCATTTGCAGCATCTCTTCGCTCACGTCATCAAGGGATACGGTCTCACCCCGCTGTTTGCGGAGCCAGTTTCGTGCGCGATTTCGCGTAATCTCCGCCAACCAGCTTTTGAATTTGGTCGCATCCTCAAGCTGGCTTAACCCTTGATACGCGTTGAGGAACGCGTCTTGCACTACTTCCTCGGCATCATGGGGATTATCCACGATTCCGACAACAATCGTATAAACAAAGGCATGGTACGCTCGCATCAGATCAGTAAATGCCCTTTCGTCTCCAGTTTGGGCGCGATAGATAAGCGTATTCTCCTTAGCCATGACTCTCCATTCCTCCCTTACACCCTACCAAGACACAGTTCTGAGATTTTTTTTACCACTTTTTTGTGTTGAAAGATATTTTATCCACTTTTTCGAGAGCTAGCAATAAAAAAGGCAAATGGATAGAACCATTCGCCTCGTGAAGTTTTGGGGATAGGTTCGCGATCTAGTGAGAGCGGGGCACCTCCGGCATCTCTAACTGCATCCTGTCCAAATCGAATACAGTGTCATAAATTAACCACACCCCATTCTCTCTTCGCATCTTAATAAGCTCATATGAGGCACCCATAAAAACCGTTATGCCCCCATCCAAAACAATCGGTATATCTAATGTTGGTGCTGCTAATTGGAAGTGGAATTCATCGCCTACATATTTGCTGCTCTCAATCTCCGCTCGACTGTTCCTTTCACGCATCAATTCAGCTATCTTGTCGACAATTTCAAGCGGTAGTTCAAAACTAGCATTATCACGGCGGCTATACCTATGCTCCTCCGTCATTAACGAGCCCAGCACGTCACCGTCGGCATTTCTATATGCCTCCAAGTAAGCATACATCACATCTTCAGCGGACTGATTTGTGCTGTCCGATGACACAGATATGTCGGTAGTAAGGTCCTGCTCTGCGTCTAGCTCAAATTCCGTTTCTGTTGCTAAGTATGTCATATCTGTTTCGTCGGATTGATCGGAGAAATCGTCAATTGGCTCCGTTACTGCTGCAGATTCTGTCGTGGCAATTTGTGGCTGAACGCCTCTGCTTTCCGCATCTTGAGTCGTGTCAGTTGGGAGCTCTTCAGGGATGTTTCGTGGGCGTGCCGTGCCATCTTCCCATGGAGACAAATACACCCGCTCCTCGACTATGGGCGTATTCATCCGGTGAACTCCAACGAAACCGATGAAAATGACCGCAATCAACGCTGCTGCACCAACTGTGACTTTAGGCACCGTCCCAATTTTCATGACGGTTAGACCTCCCGAATAAAGTTTCTTTAGCATCATTCCGGGAGAAACGAAGATACCAGTCAGAAGGTATTGCAACCGTTTGGAGAGTTGCCGCTTGATGCGGAAAAGCCGCAACGCAATTGCGTTGTATGATAGCCCATGCGCCCTGATCAGTTCATCGTAGCTTACACCCTCCAGATAGAAGGCACAGGCAATATCCCTGTCCTTCTGCGGAAGCGTCTCCATGGTCCGGCGAATCAGCTCCCTCTGCTCCTGTCGTGCCAATTGCTCATCAGGAGAATCCTCCGTTTGAAGTATCCCCTCACTCACTTCATTAAGGGGTACGGTCTCGCCCCGCTGTTTTCGGAGCCATTGCCGGGCACAGTTTCGCGCAATCTCTGCCAACCAACTCTTGAATTTGGTTGCATCCTCAAGCTGTGTCAACCCTCGATAAGCACTGAGGAAGGTATCTTGCACAACCTCTTCGGCATCATGGGGATTATTCACACCCCCGATAACAATCGTATAGACAAAGGGGTAGTATTCCCGCATTAGGGCGGCAAATGCCTCTTCATCCCCGGTTTGGGCGCGATAGATGAGCGTATCCTCCTTAGCCATGACTCTTCGTTCCCCCCAACATCCTATCAAAATACAGTTCTGAGATTTTTTTTACCACTCTTTCGCATTGAAGCGAAGGGTAGTATGATTTAAGACAGTTTTCCGTCCCCCGATTGGTGTTTCAAACTGTCACTGCCTCTCCAATTTCATACGACCCCAAAGGACAGCTTGATTCCTTGACACCTTCACCGACAAAGAAGGATCACGAATGACCCATGTCGGATCCGTATCCGAACCCGGATCCTCAGTCAGTTGCGCCCGATTACCTCCGTTGGCATCCATCACATAAATATCTGGACGCTCACCAATCTGAAATGCGTGGAACGCAATCCATCTCCCATTGGGAGACCACGCAGGCGCACGGTCCTCCCATGGGTGGCGGGTTAGGTTGACGACATTCGAGCCATCTGGGTTCATCACATAGATATCGTCCTGACCGCCTTCCCGATTGGACTGAAACGCTATCTGTGTCCCATCGGGAGACCATGTGGGTGCAGCGTCTAGGGCAGGGTGGTTGGTCAAGTTGACCTGCTTTCTACCATTTGAACCCATCACATAGATTTCCCCGTTCCCATCCCGATTGGAAAAGAACACTATTTTTGAACCATCAGGAGACCAAGAACCGACCTCATCCCTTCCCGGCGACTGTGTTAAATTCTTTAACGCGATCCCTTCGATATCCATAACGCAAACGTCAGTCATGCCATCTCGCGACCTATCAGTGCTGGTGAGGGCTAACCGCTTCCCATCGGGGGACCATTTTGGCGATAGATACGTTTGACCACCAAACCGTTTGGTCACCTCTTTGACTTGAATTTTAGGACGAGGTCCCGAAAATCCAGGAAGAATAACAGGAGTCTGCAAATATATAAAAGTGACAAATGGGTCCTGTGGGTCATGCACATGGTGGGCAATATACTTTCCATCCGGTGACCAGGCAATTGGACCGTATCTGTGATCACTAAGCCGCCAAGGTATTTCAAATGGTGGTATGTCAACCGGTATTTCAAATCCGAATCTATCGGCATCAATCAAATAAATTGCCGTCTGAAAAAGGGGGTCTCGACCTCGATCGGATAAAAATGCGATGGTGCCGGTCCACTCATCGGCGGTAGCCTGTTTAATAAACAGACTCCATGCAAATAGAAATATCATGGCACCAAAAATCTTCTGATACACTGAAAGTCGCTTCAACATGTATAATCCTCCTCGAATTTGTTTGGCACTCATGCGTCGGACTTCAATAGAAGTTACTCTTTATCTCTCCCCAAGTGATCGTGAGTTTCTCCCGGGGCTGCACTGAAAGAGCCTCGTATTGAACCTCAAAGTTATCGAAGTGGACACGGCTCCCCCAGCTTGACGACAGATAAATTCCCCCTGCCGTGTAGGTATCGTCGAGAAAATCTAGCATTTTTTTATTATCAACAAAGCATTGAAACCGATTCCCCTTGGCAATAATCTTCAACCGATACCACTCGTGCAGCTTAAAATTAAACTCCCGAAATGCGTATAGCTTGCCCCTAACAAAAGTTTTCAAGTTTTCTTCCCTAGTGGTCGCTGCAAGCCCTTTTCTTATATTTCTTATATCTTGAATAGGCATATTATCACCAGTATCTATATTACCTAGAGAGAACCTGCAAGATCGATCGTAAAGACGTACTCGGGCCTTCTTATTCGACTGATCAATGAAAGGCTGAAGGAATGGATCCGTATGAGCGCGCAGCCCAATGGATGCACCACCGCTAAGAACCCTAGGTAGCTTGCTGATTTTTACGGATACCGACACTTCGCAGTCTCTTGCGATTATACCATTAACCGCAATCATAACCTTCGCTCCACTCTCTGCTTTAGGAGAACCGAGAACCAATTCATCATTTTCAATACCACCATCTTCATCATCCTCTACAAACGTCCAGTCCTGTAAGTCCCCATCGTTAAAATTATCGCGAAATATCTCCGCCTGTGCTGATGACACCAACAACGTAAGTATCAATATAACCATCATGTGTTTCATAAGATAGCCCCTTGCTTCTCTGTTGTAAGTCAATACGGATTCAAGCGCAGTGGATCGCGCACAATTCTTCGATAGCTCAATTGTAATTACGCAGGGTCCCTCTTTGTCCGATAAATCAGGCGGCTACAATATTACAGTTGTTTTTTCGTTCAAGGAGCTGCTGTATCTGTTTTGCCAACTCGGGGTCTTTGGCAGCTATCCGTTTCATGCCTTCTTCATATCCGTAATTGGCAAACATCTACCGAGCTCATGCTTTACGCGCCTATATTCTCTGTTCTGCTACTTTTCTTGACTGTGCTAACTTTTCACGACAGCAAGCGCACTTTTTGTGTTTTGTACTTTCTTTGGGATATGAGTTTCATCTCTCTTTTCCAAGGCTAGTGTTTCAAACTGTCACCGCCTCTTCAATTTCATACGTCCCCAAAGGACAGCTCGATTCCTTGACACCTTCACCGACAAAGAACGGTCACGAATGACCCACGTCGGATCCGTATCCGAACCCGGATCTTCAGTCAGTTGCGCCCGATTACCCCCGTTGGCATCCATCACATAAATATCTGGACGCTGACCAGCCTGAAATGCGTGGAACGCAATCCATCTCCCATCGGGAGACCACGCAGGCGCACGGTCTTCCCATGGATGACGGGTTAGGTTGATAACATTCGCTCCATCTGGGTTCATCACATAGATATCGTCCTGATCGCCTTCCCGATTGGACTGAAACGCTATCTTTGTTCCATCGGGAGACCATGTGGGGGCAGCGTCGAGTGCGGGGTGGTTGGTCAAATTGACCTGCTTTCTACCATTTGAACCCATCACATAGATTTCTCCATTCCCAGCCCGATTGGAAAAAAACACAATTTTTGAACCGTCAGGGGACCAAGAACCGACCTCATCCCTTCCCGGCGATTGTGTTAAATTCTTTAACACAATCCCTTCGCTATCCATAACGCAAACGTCAGTCATGCCATCTGGTGACCCATCAGTGCTGGTGAGAGCTAACCGCTTCCCATCGGGAGACCATTTTGGCGATAGATACGTTTGACCACCAAACCGTTTGGTCACCTCTTTGATTTGAATTATAGGACGAGGCCCCGGACGAGGCCCCGAAAATTCAAGAAGAATAACAGGAGTGTGCAAATATATAAAAGAGATAAATGGGTCCTGTGGGTCATGCAGATGGTAGGCAATAGATTTTCCATCCGGGGACCAGGCAATTGGACCATCACTACCCATCCAAGGCATTTCGTTTGATCCATCGGCATCAATCAGATAAACCATTATATCAATCCGAAAAAGGGGATCTCGATTTCGATCGGATAGAAATGTAATGGTGCCAGTCCGCTCGTCGGAGGACGCCTGCTCAGTAAACAGGCTCCATGCAAATAGAAATATCATGGCACCAAAAATCTTCTGATACACTGAGAGTTGCTTCAACATATATAATCCTCCTTGAATTTGTTTAACACCCATGGGACTTCAATGGAAGTTACTCTTTATCTCTCCCCAAGTGGTTGTGAGTTGCTTCCGGGGCTGCACTGAAAGAGCCTCATATTGAACCTCAAAGTTATCGAAGTGGACACGGTGCTCCCTTCCTGACGATAGATAAATTCCCCCTGTCGTATAGGTACCGTCAAGAAAATCTAGCATTTTTGTGTCATCAATAAAGCATTGAAACCGATTCCCCTTGGCAATAATCTTCAACCGATACCACTCGTGCACTTTGAAATCAAATTCCCGAAATGTGAGTAGCTTGTCCGCTAAAAAGATTGTCGGGAATCCGTCTTTTGTCACAGAAACCTTCAGAAGTTGAATGGTCGCTGCAAGACCTCTTTTTGTATTATTTATATTGCCTATGAAGAACCTGTAAGATCGCTTGTACATAAGTTCGATCCCCTCGTTCCTGTCCATCTCCTCGTTCCTGTCCATCCCCTCGTTCCTCTTCAAATATTCAGTGAGCAGCTCAACGTGGTGCGGATCCATATGAGCGCGCAGCCCAATGACTGCACCACCGCTAATATTCCTAGCTAGCTTGCTGATTTTTAGGGATACCGACACTTCGTAATCGCTTGCGATTATACCATCAGCCACAATGATTACCTCGACCTTACGCTCCACTGCATTCACTTTAGGAGAACCGACCACTGCATCCATCACTTTAGGCGAACCGAGAACCAATTCACCATTTTCAATGCCACCATCTTTACCACCCTGTACAAGCGTCCAGCCCTGTAAGTCCCCATCGTTAAAATTATCACGAAATATCTCCGCCCATACCGATGACACCAACAACGTAAGTATCAACATAACCATTGTATGCTTCATGAGATATCTCCTTTCTTTTTTGCTATAAGTCAATTCAGAGTTTTTATCTAATTCGACTTTTATGATTCTCACGGCGGTGCTTTTCACATGTCGCTTGAGTCCATCAGGATAACCATTATAAATTGCAATCTCTATGTCCTCAATGAATCTCTTACAGCGTACTAGTTGGTTGACACCTTAGGCCTGATTCGTTTCTCTCCAGATGCTACCAAGATGCAGTTCTGAGATTTTTTTTACCACTTTTTTGCTTTCAAATAAAAAAAATACGGCTATCCGCCACGTCCTCCTCAAATTTACCTTACCCTCAGAGATATTTTACCTGTTTTTTCGCGGAGCAACCAATAAAAAAAGGCGAATGGATAAATCCATTCGCCTCATGAATTCTTGGAAGTAGCTTTGTGAGCTAGGGACCTACCTACTCACACGATCGAACAGAACGACATAAATTCGCCACACCCCATTCTCTTTTCGCATCTTAACCTGCTGATATGGGCAGTGAACCATTGGCCTCCCCTGATCTGAAATCCCCTCTGGTGTTCTCAATTGAAAGTGAAATTCGTCCCCGGCATATTCGCTGCTTACAAGCGATGTCTGCTTTTGTAGTTCACGGATTGCCTTAGCTAGCATTTGACTCCTAGTTTCGACGACCTCATCCGGGGCTTCATCTGGCGTATTTATGGAACCCCCCTCACTAGAATTGGCCCGGATGCTACGCCTATACTGCTCTGTCAGTAACGAGTATATCACCTTAGAATCAAAGTTTCGCCACGCCTCTAAGTAAGCATACATCACATCTTCAGCGGACTGACTTGTGTTTTCTGATGAGGCAGATATGTTGGTAGTGATCTGCTCTGCGTCTGGCTCAAATTCTGTTTCTGTTGTGAACTGTGTCATATCTGTTTCGTCGGGTTGATCGAAGAAGTCATCAATTGTCCCTGTTCCTGCTGTGGACGCAGCAGCAATTTGTGGCAGACTATTCCGGCTTTCTGTATCTTGAGCGATGTCAGTTAGGAGTCCTTCAGGACTGTTTCGTGGGCGTGCCGTTCCATCCTCCCACGGCGACAAATATACCCGTTCCTCAACTGTGGGCGCATTCATCTGACGAACCCCAACAAAACCGATGAAAATGACCGCAATTAACGCTGCCGCTCCAATCGTTATTTTAGGCACTATTCCAACCTTCATAACGTTTAGACCTCCCGAATAAAGCTTTTTCAACGTCAGTCCGGGAGAAACGAAGATGCCTGTCAGAAGATAGCGCAACCGTTTGGAGAGCTTCCGCTTGATGCGGAAAAGCCGAAACGCAATTGCGTTATATGATAGTCCATGCGTGCTTGTCAATTCGTCGTAACTTGCACCCTCCAGATAGAAGGCGCGGGCAATGTCCCTATCTTTCTGCGAAAGCGTTTCCATTGTCTGGCGAATCAGTTCCCTCTGTTCTTGTCGCATCAATTGCTTATCAGGTGAGTCTTCCGTTTGAAGTATATCCTCGCTCACTTTGTCAAAGGATACGGTCTCGTCCCTCTGTTTGCGGAGCCACTGTCGCACACAGTTCCGCGCAATCTCTGCCAGCCAGCCTTTGAACTTCACCGTATCCTCAAGCTGGGTCAGTCCTCGATAGGCGTTGAGGAAGGTATCTTGTACCACCTCTTCGACATCATGGGGATTTTCCACGCTTCTTGTAACAATGGTATAGACAAAGGGATAGTATTCCCGCATTAGGTCGGCAAATGCCCCTTCATCTCCAGCTTGGGCGCGATAAATGAGCGTATTGTCATTAGCCACGGGTCTTCGTTCCCCCTCAACATTTTATCAAGATACAGTCCTAAGATTTTCCTAGCACTGTATGTGAACACCCCATTAGACTGAAAGGTTTATTGGGCATTATATCAACCCGTCCAATCCGCGTCAAGCATATTGCGGATTGCTATCTTTGCTGCACAAATCAGCGAAAGGAAACGGCAAATACCGTTCTTTCAATAATGGCAGTTATCAGTCGACCTGTTTGAGCCGTCCCCACATTGTAAACTTTTTGCTAACCGGAGAAACTGAAAAAGGAGAGTTAAACCAGGCAGGGCTAGCGTCAACATGCGTATTGGTGAGTCTTTGCTCATTCTGCCCATCGTCGTCCATCACGTAGATGTCAGCGTGCATACCTCTAAGGGAATAAAAGGCAATCCGTTGACTGTCGGGAGACCATGAGGGCCATGCGTCATCATGGCGATTTTCAGTGAGTTTTTGTTGATTTCCCCCATCGGCATCTATCACGTAGATTTCATAGTTTACAGCGTCCCCCTTCCTATCAGACGCGAAGGCAATCCGCTTGCCGTCAGGGGACCATGAGGGATCTCTGTCATCCTTTCGATTTTCAGTGAGTTTTTGTAGATTCCCCCCATCGTCATCCATCACATAGATTTCAAGAGTGATTCCACCATGTTCGGCTATAAAGTGCCCACCCCTATAAGACACGAAGACAATCCGTTTACCATCGGGGGACCATGAGGGTGAATAGTCATTAGAGGGATTGTTAGTGAGGTTTTGAGGATTGTCCCCATTGGCGTCCATCACGTAGATTTCAAGAGTGGTTATGCCGTCTATAACGTGCCCATCCCTATTAGATGAGAAGGCAATGCGTCTACCGTCCGGAGACCAAGAAGGCATAAAGTCCGCATCAGTATGATTGGTGAGGTTACGCTGATTCCCCCCATTGATGTCCATCACATAGATTTCAGAGTTCCCATCCCTATGAGACACAAAGGCAATCCGTGCCTGTACGTTAACGTCTACTGTCAGCAGCGTTAGACCCAACACGACAATGCTAGCTATAAGGAAATGTGTCAGATTGTATCTCCGTTGCACCTGTTATTCTTCCTCTGTTCTCAAATCAATCTTTTATCCTTAAACACCGTTTTCTCAATAATGGTAGTTACCGGTTGACCTGTTTGAACCGTCCCCATATTGTAAACTTTTTGCCGGCGGGAGAAACCGAAAAAGGTGAGTTAAACCATGCAGGATCGCCATCATCATCGGGATGATTGGTGAGGTTTCGAGGATTCTTCCCATCGGCATCCATCACATAGATGTCCGGATTCAGATCTCTCGTCCTATTCGACACGAAGACAATTCGTTTGGCATCCGGCGACCATGAGGGATTCCAATCTCTATCGGGATGATTAGTGAGGTTGAGCAGATTATCCCCATTGGTGTCTATCACATAGATATCACGGTTTTCCCCACCCCTCAAGGAAGTAAAAGCAATGCGCTTACCGTCCGGAGACCAGGAGGGTTCCTCGTCAGAACGGTCATGATGAGTAAGTCTTCGCTGATTCCCCCCATTGGCATCCATCACGTAGATGTCCATGTTCCCACCCCTAACGGAAACAAAGATAATCCGTTTGCCATCTGGAGACCACGAGGGTGAATAGTCAGGAAAGGGATTGTTAGAGAGGTTTTTAGGCTTGCCCCCATCGGCATTCATTACGTAGATTTCCCTGAGTCCATCCCTCTTAGACGTGAAGGCAATCCGTTGACCGTCAGGAGACCATGAGGGGTCCATGTCATCAAAGTCATTGTTAGAAAGATTTTGCTGATTGCCCCCATCGGCGTCCATCACATAGATTTGCCGGTTCCCAGCTATATCATTCCTATCAGAGCTAAAGGCAATCCGTTTGCCGTCAGGAGACCATGAGGGGTACTTATCATCACCGGGATTGTTAGTAAGGTTTCGCTGATTATCCCCATCAGCGTCCATCACGTAGATTTCCCAGTGCCACTCCCTATCAGACATGAAGGCAATCCGTGCCTGTGCGTCAACGACTACCATCAGCCGTGGCAGCACCAAGACTACAACGCTAGCTAGAATGAGATGTCTCAGATTGTATTTCCGGTGCATTTGTCTTTTCTCCTCTAACTCTATTAAGATACAGTTCTGAGATTTTTTTTAGCACTTTTCTTGGTTTTAAGGGAAAAAATATGACCCCCTATCAAAATACTCTCTAAATCCACGCTATCCTAAGCGGTATTTTGCCCCGTTCTGCACGGAGCGGGCACTAAAAAAGGCGAATGGTTTTATCCATTCGCCTTGTGAAGTTCTGAAAATAGGTTTGCGAGTAGGGGCCTACCTGCTCATACGATCGTACACAGTGTTATAAATTCGCCACATCCCATTCTCTTTTTCCATCTTAACCTGGTGATATGAGATGCAGATAGCTATTGGCATTATCAGATCTGAAACACCCTGTAGCTCTGAATCCGGTATTCTCAATCGGAAGTGAAATTCGTCAGCGACATATTCGCTGCTTACAAGTACGGTCTGCTTGTGTAGTTCGCGGATTGTCTCACGCAGCATTTGAAGACGAGTTTGGACGACCTCATCATGTTCATGTGCTTCATCTGACGTGGGGGGGCTATTAGCAGAATTGTCACGGATGCTACGCCTATACTGCTCTGTCCTTAACGAGTCTATCACCTTATAGTCGTAGTTCCTATACGCCTCTAAGTAAGCATACATCACATCTTCAGCGGACTGATCTGCGCTTTCTGATGACGCAGATGTGTCGATAGCAAAGTCTTGCTCTACGTCTAGCTCAAATTCCATTTCTGTTACGAACTGTATCATATCTGTTTCGTTGGGTTGATCGAAGAAATCATCAACTGACTCTGTTCCTGCTGTGGACGCAGCAGCAATTTGTGACAGATTATTCCGGCTTTCTGTATCTTGAGCGATGTCAGTTAGGAGTCCTTCAGGACTGTTTCGTGGGCGTGCCGTTCCATCCTCCCACGGCGATAGATACACCCGCTCCTCGACTATAGGCGCGTTCATTTGGCGTAGTCCAATGAGACCGATGAAAATGACCACAATTAACGCTGCCGCTCCAACCGTCATTTTGGAGGTAGTTCCAACCTTCATAACGTTTAGGCCTCCCGAATAAAACTTTTTCAACGTCAGTCCGGGAGAAACGAACACACTAGTCAGAAGGTATCGCAACCGTTTGGAGAGTTGCCGCTTGATGCGGAAAAGCCGAAACGCAATTGCGTTATATGACAGTCCATGCGTGCTTGTCAATTCGTCGTAGCTTGCACCCTCAAGGTAGAAAGCGCGAGCGATGTCCCTGTCTTTTTGCGGGAGTGTCTCCATGGTCCGGCGAATCAGCTCCCTCTGTTCCAGTTGTGTTAATCGCTCATCAGGAGAATCCTCCGTTTGCAGTACGCCTTCGCCCACTTCATCAAGGGATACGGTCTTGCCCTTCTGTTTTCGGATCCACTGTCGCGCACAATTTCGCGCAATCTCTGCCAGCCAGCTTTTGAACTTTGCTGTATCCTCAAGCTGCGCCAACCCTTGATAGGCATCGAGGAAGGTGTCTTGTACCACCTCTTCGACATCATGGGGATTGTCCACGATTCTTATAACAATCGTATAGACAAGGGAGTAGTATTCACGCATTAGGTCGGCAAATGCCCCTTCATCTCCAGCTTGGGCGCGATAGATGAGCGTATTGTCATTAGCCATGAATCTGCTTCCTCCCCAACATTTTATCAAAATACAGTCCTGAGATTCTTCTGGCACGTTATGTGAACACTTCATCAGACTGAGCGGTTCGTCGGGTATTATATCAACCCGTCCAATCTGCGTCAAACAATTTGCAAATTGCTATCCTTGCTGCACAAATCAGCGAAAGGAAACGGCAAATACCGTTCTTTCAATAATGGCAGTGGCTCATGTTAAGAAATAGTGCAAAGAAACCGAGTTTTGAAGAAAAAACTCGGTTTCTCTTCGCATTTTGCACTTTCTGTTGATATGAATCAAGGCAGTTATCGGTCGACCTGTTTGAGCCGACCCCATATTGTAAACTTTTTGCCCGCAGGAGAAACCGAAAAAGGAGAATTCAACCATGCAGGACTAGTATCACTATGGGGATTATTGGTGAGGTTTTGAGGATTACCTCCATCGGCATCCATCACGTAGATTTCAGAGTTTAAGCCTCCAGCCCTATCAGACACGAAGGCAATCCGCTCACCGTCAGGAGACCATGAGGGAGACCCATCCCAACCGCGATTATTGGTGAGGTTTTGAAGATCACCCCCATCGGCATCCATCACGTAGATGTCAAATTTTACAACGTCTCCCTTCCTATCAGCCATGAAGGCAATCCGTTTACCGTCAGGAGACCATGAGGGATGCCAGTCATTATTCCGATTTTCAGTGAGTCTCTGTTCATTCCCCCCATCGGCATCCATCACGTAGATTTCAGAAGTGATGTCCAAGTTGTTTTTAAAGTGCCCATCCCTAACGGCACTGAAAACAATGCGTTTACCATCTGGAGACCATGAGGGATACTCGTCCTCATTGCGATTTTCAGTGAGCCTTTGCGGATTGCTCCCATCGGCATCCATCACGTAGATGTCAATGTTATGAGGATCAGCCCTACCTCTATCCCTATCAGACGCGAAGACAATGCGTTTACCGTCAGGAGACCATGAGGGAGACCTGTCATCATTGCGATTATTAGAGAGGTTTTGCAGATTGCCCCCATCGGCATCCATCACGTAGATTTCATAAGCGGGTCTACCGTCTTGCCCATCCCTATCAGACGCAAAGGCAATGCGTTTACCGTCAGGAGACCATGAGGGAGACCTGTCATCATTGCGATTATTAGAGAGGTTTTGCGGATTGCCCCCATCGTTGTCCATCACGTAGATTTCCCAGTTCCCATCCCTCGTAGACATGAAGGCAATCTGTGCCTGTGCCTCAACCCATACCCTCAGCAGCGTCAGACCCAAGACTATAACGCTAGCTAAAATTAAATGTCCGATCCCGTATCGTAGTTGCATCTGCTATTCCTCCTCTGTTCTCAAATCAGTCTTTTATCCTTTGGAGTTGATAGAGGTCAGCTTGTTTAGGCAACCCCTTTCCAATTATGGTGAAGTCTAAAAATAAATAGACACTTTCGCTCCCCGGTAGGTGCGGTTTTCCAACCGCACCGGTTTGGAGTGTTCCATTAATTCTAAGATCCACTATAAAGTACCAATTCGGTTTATTATCGCATGAAGGCTTCGTCCCTTCTTTGGCGTTTATGAGCTATCCTCGTAAGCCACATCTCAGCAAACACTGTTTGCCCAGTAATGGCAGTTATTGGTCAATCTGTTTGAGCCATCCCCATATCGTGAGGATCTTACCAGCGGGAGCAACGGCGAAAGCAGAACCAAGCCATGCAGGAGCAGTGTCATCCTCGGGATGATTGGTGAGGTTTCGTTCATTCCTCCCATCAACGTTTATCACGTAGATTTCAGGGTTCCCATCCTCCTCCCTGTCAGACACGAAGGCAATCCGTTCACCGTCAGGAGACCATGAGGGATCCCAATCCTTAAAGGGATTTTTGGTGAGTCTTCGCTGATTACCTCCACCGGCATCCATCACATAGATGTCCCGGTTGCTATTCCTCCAAGAATCAAAGGCAATACGCTTACCGTCAGGAGACCATGAGGGATTATAGTCCCGACTAGCATTATTGGTGAGGTTTCGTTCATTCCTCCCATCGGCATCCATCACGTAGATTTCAACGTTTATAACTTTCCCATCCCTGAAGGAATCAAAGGCAATGTGCTTACCGTCAGGAGACCATGAGGGATTATCGTCAGGAGTGCGATTGTTAGTGAGGTTTTTAGGTTTGCCCCCATTGACCTCCATCACGTAGATTTCAGTGGCCCCATCCCTATTAGACACGAAGGCAATCCGTTTACCGTCAGGAGACCATGAGGGATGCCAGTCATCAAAGTTATTGTTAGAAAGGTTTTGAGGATTATCTCCATCGTTGTCCATCACGTAGATTTGCCGGTTCCCAGCCCTACCATTCCTATCAGAACTAAAGGCAATCCGTTTACCATCAGGAGACCATGAAGGGTACTTATCATCACCAGGGTTGTTAGTGAGGTTTCGCAGATTACCCCCATCGTTGTCCATCACGTAGATTTCCCATCCCCAATCGTGCCAATCCCTATCAGACATGAAGGCAATCCGTGCCTGTGCGTCAACGGCTACCATTAGCGACGTTAGACCCAAAACTACAGTGCTAGCCAAAATCAAATGTGCGAGATTATATCTCCGGTGCATCTGTCTTTCCCCCTCTGTTCTCAAATCGGTTTCTTATCCTTTGGGTGTGATAGAGGTCAGCTGGTGGTGAAACTCCTTTACAATTAAGGGGGCAACTGGAGTTATTATTACATGCCCTTTCTTCGGCGTTTATGACCCAACCTCAGCAACGTTCTCTCAATAATGGCAGCTATCAGTCGATCTGTTTGAGCCAACCCCACATCATGAGTTTTCTACCTGCAGGATTAGCTGCAAAAGGAGCAACTTCAACTGCAAAAGCAGGGTCAAACCACGCAGGATCAGCGTCTCCATTGTGATTTTTAGTGCGTCTGCGTATCTGGCGGGCACCATCGGCATCCATCACATAGATATCGAAGTTCCCAACCCCCTCAGACGCGAAGGTAATCCGTCTACCATCGGGAGACCATGAAGGATACCTGTCGTCAAAATCATTGTTAGAGAGGTTTCGCAGATTCCCCCCATCAGCGTCTATCACGTAGATATCATGGTTTTTCCAAGCCCCCGACACAAAAGCAATGCGTCTACCATCGGGAGACCATGAGGGATCCCAATCATCGAAGTCATTGTTGGTAAGTATTCGTTGATTCCCCCCATCGATGTCCATCACGTGGATATCACTGTCCCAACCATCCTTCCCCCTAAAGGAAACAAAGGCGATGCGTTTACCATCTGGAGACCATGAGGGATCCCTGCCCATCTGCTCATCTTGACTGAGTCTTCGCAGATTCCTCCCATTGGGGTCTATCACATAGATGTTCGTGTGCTCATTCACAGTAGCAGTAAAGGCAATCCGTTTACCGTCAGGAGACCATGAAGGATTCCATTCAGGAAAGGGATTTTTAGTGAGTCTTCGCAGATTCCCCCCATCGGCGTCCATCACGTAGATTTGTGGGTGCTGATCCACAATCCTATCCTCGCTAGCAGTAAAGGCAATCCGTTTACCGTCGGGTGACCATGAGGGTTCCCATTCATCCAAGGGGTTGTGAGTGAGTCTTCGCAGATTCTTCCCATCGGTGTCCATCACGTAGATTTCCCAGTTCCCATCCCTATGAGACGAGAAAACGATCTGTGCCCGTGGGACAGCATCTACCATCGGTGGTGTTAGACCCAAGACTACAACGATAGACAAAATCAAATGTGCGAGATTGTATCTTTGGTGCATAGGCTATGCCTCCTCTGTTTTCAAAGTGGTTTCTTATCCTTTGGGGTTGATAGAGGTCTGATTGGGTTGGCAAGCCCTTCACAATTAAAGTGAGGGGATGCACAAATATAGTTGACATAATCAGTCAAAGGGCGGTTCTTATTGTTCACGCAAGTTGCTCGTTGCTGAAAACCTATCGGCTTGCTAATGAACGATGTTCTCTTTATCCTCAATGAATCTCTTACGGCATATCAGTTGATTGACATCTTAGGCCAGCGTCATTTCTCTCCAGGCTTTGTTAAGATGCAATTCTGAGATTTTTTTTAGCACTTTTTTTGGTTTTAAGGGAAAAAATATGACCTCCTATCGAAACACTCTCTAAATCCACGCTATCCTAAGCGATATTTTGTCTCTTTCTTCGTAAAATGGGCAATAAAAAAAGGCGAATGGAGTGAACCATTCGCCTAATGAATTATTGAAAGTAGGATTGCACGTTAGTCTAACATCTCACCCTCATACATTCGCCGCACCTCCTCCTCTTTTCGCATCTTGATAACAGTATCTCGCGGGGATGTGACAGACCTCTCAATTCCCTGTTCCTCACCATCTGGTATCTTTGGGCCCGGCATTCTCAATCGGAAGTGAAATTCATCGTCCACAGATTCGCCGTTTCTAGCCGATGCCTGAGCTTGCATTTCACGGAACGGCTCACCCAGTCGAGGTTCAAGCCGCCTTGTCTTCTCTTCAGCCATAGCTTCGACGGCTTCTGCCGGTATACCAACTGATGATTGATGTTGGACTTCCCTTATCCCTATCGGAATCTCAGAATCATCATGGCTACTACGTCCTATATCGCTTCTCATATTTGCCGCCGGCACCTCCGCTATCGCACTTTCGATTGAGGTCGCAGCGTCATACACTCGCCACACTCCATTCTCTCTTCGCATCTTAATTTGATGAATTGAGGTGCAGGTACACTTTGGCATTCCCTGATCTGTAATACTCGGTAGCTGTGCCAATCGGAAGTGAAATTCATCATCGACATATTCGCTGCTCACAAGTAATGCCTGCTTTCGTCTTTCACGGACTTTTTCCTCAATCGCCATTCGCTCAAACTGAGACATAGTTTCAACAACCTCACCCGGTGATTCATCTGACGTATCTATGGAATCCCCATCGCTAGGATCTTCATGGCCCTCACGCCTATACTGCTCTGTCATTACTGAGCCCATCGCTCTATAATCAAGGTTCCGCCACGCCTCGAAGTAAGCGTACATCACATCTTCGGCGGACTGACCTGTGCTTTCTGATGACGCAGATGTGCCGGTGGTGAACCCCTGCACTGTGTCTATATCAAATCTCCCGCCTATTGTGAATTGTGCCATATCCGTTCCCTCAAGTTCACCGACGAAATCGTCAATTGGCTCTGTTCCTGCTGTGGACACCATCGCAGCAATTTGTGGCGGATTGTTCCAGCGTTCTGTATTTTGAATAGTAGCAGCTGGTAATCTTTCGGCGTTGTTTTGCGGACGTGCAGTACCCTCCTCCCACGGCGATAGATACACACGCTCCTCGACTATAGGCGCGTTCATCTGGCGTAGCCCAATGAAACCCATGAAAATCAGCGCAATCAGTCCTATCGCTCCAACCGTCAATTTGGGGGTAGTTCCAACTTTCACGGCAGTTAGACCTTCCGTATAAAGTTTTTTCAGCGTTAGGCCGGGAGTGACGAACACACCAGTCAGAAGGTATCGTAATCGTTTGGAGAGTTGTTGCTTCGCCCGTGACAACCGAAACGAAATCGCCTTGTCTGACAACCCGTGTGTGCTAGTCAGCTCATTGTAGCTTGCACCCTCTAGATAGAAAGCGCGGGCAATGTCCCTGTCTTTCTGCGGAAGCGTCTCCATGGTCCGGCGAATCAGTTCCCTCTGTTCTAGTCGTGTCAACTGCTCATCAGGTGAGTCTTGTGTTTGCAGTACCCCTTCGTCCACTTCGTCAAGAGGTACGGTGTTAATCCGCCGTTTTCGGACCCACTGTCTTGCACAATTCCGCGCAATCTCCGCCAGCCAGCTTTTGAACTTCACTGCATCCTCAAGCTGCGTCAGCCCTGAATAGGCGTTGAAGAAGGTGTCTTGTATCACCTCTTCGACATCATGGGGATTTTCCACGATTCTTATAACAATCGTATAGACAAAGGGGTAGTATTCCCGCATTAGGGCGGCAAATGCCCCTTCATCTCCAGCTTGGGCGCGATAAATGAGCGTATTGTCATTAGCCATGGATCCGCATTCCTCCCCAACATTGTATCAAGATACAGTTCTGAGATTTTTCTGGCACTTTACGTAAACACCTCATCGGACTGCGAGGTTCGTTCAGCATTGTATCAACCCATCCAACCCGCGTCAAGCAAATTACAATGAGACTGGAAGCGGAAAAGTGTGGATCCGGACTTCGGCAACGCCGTTCGCTCAATAATGACAGCTATCGGTCAACCTGTTTGAGCTGTCCCCATATCGTGAATTTTTTGCCAAAAGGAGAAACCGAAAAAGGAGAGTTTAACCACGCAGGACTAGCGTCAGCATGGGGATTATTGGTGAGGTTTTGAGGATTCCCACCATCGACATCCATCACGTAGATTTCAGCGTTCCCATCCCTATCAGAATAGAAAGCAATGCGATTGCTATCGGGAGACCATGAGGGAGAACTGTCATCGCCGCGATGATTGGTCAGTTTTTGTTGATTTCCACCATCGGCATCCATCACGTAGATGTCAAAGTTTTGAAAGTCGCCCCTCCTATCAGACGAGAAGGCAATGCGATTGGTATCGGGAGACCATGAGGGAGAACTGTCATTCTGGCGATTATTGGTCAGTCTTTGCTGATTCCCACCATCGGCGTTCATCACGTAAATTTCAGAAGTGATCCCAACTTCGCCTCTAAAGTGTCCAGCTCTTTCAGACGAGAAGACAATCCGTTTACCGTCGGGGGACCATGAGGGAAACCTGTCATCATTGGGATTGTTAGTCAGGTTTTGAAGGTTACCACCATCGGCATCCATCACGTAGATTTCAAAATCGGCTACAAATTCTATAAATTTCCCATCCCAAGACGCGAAGGCAATACGTTTACCGTCAGGAGACCATGAAGGAGACGTGTCATCATTGGGATTGTTAGTCAGGTTTTGAAGGTTACCACCATCGGCATCCATCACGTAGATTTCAGAAGTGGGCCAACCGTGTATAGCGTGAACGTGCCCATCCCTATTAGACATGAAGGCAATGCGCTTGCCGTCCGGTGACCATGAGGGTTGGAAGTCCTTATCGGGATTATTGGTGAGGTTCCGCGTATTATTCCCATCAACATCCATCACGTAAATTTCAGGGTTCCCATCCCTCTGAGACACGAAGGTAATCTGTGCTTGTGCATCTACGCATACTATCAGCGGTGTCAGACCCAAGAATACTACGCCAGCTAAAATCAAATGTGCGAAATTGCATTTTCGTCGCATCTGCTATTCCTCCTCTGTTCTCAAATCATTTTTGGCTCATGCAAAAAGAAAGTGCAAAATATGAACGAAATCGTAGGGGCGGGGTTGCCCCGCCCGTGGAACATCCCGATTTATCGGGGCAGTAAGGGTCCGATAAATCGAGACCAGGGTTGGGTGACCCAACCCCTACGAAAACTCGGTTGCTGTTGCACGCTTTCTTAACATGAGCCTCGTTTTTTATCCTTAAACACTGCTTTCTCAATAATGGCAGTTATCGGTTACCCCGCTTGAGCCAACCCCACGTCGTGAGTATCCTACCGGTGGGAGCAACTGAAAGAACGGGGTTAGACCATGCAGGAACGGTGTCATCATCGGGATGATTGGTCAGGTTTCGAGGATTATCCCCATTGATGTTTATCACGTAGATTTCACGGTTCCCATCATCCTCCCTATCAGACACGAAGACAATCTGTTTACCGTCCGGAGACCAAGAGGGTTCCCAATCCTTAAACGGATTTTGAGTCACTCTTCGCTGATTACCTCCATCGGCATCCATCACATAGATATCCTTGTTCTTTGCCCTATAGGTATCAAAGGCAATAAGCTTGCCGTCAGGAGACCAAGAGGGATTTTGATCATGACTGCCATCATTGGTGAGGTTTTGCTTATTACCACCATCGACATCCATCACTAAGATTTCAAGGTTCCCACCCCTGACAGAATTAAAGGCAATCCGTTTACCGTCAGGGGACCAAGAGGGATCCGATTCATCAGAAAAAGAATCGTTAGAGAGGCTTCGCGCATTACCCCCATCGGCATCCATCACATAGATTTGCCAGACTCCACCCCCAACGTTCCAATGCTCACTAGAAGTAAAGGCAATACGTTTACCGTCTGGAGACCATGACGGTTCCCACTCAGAAAAGTCACTGTTAGTGAGTTTTTGCCGATTGCCCCCATCGGCGTCTACCACGTAGATTTGCCGGTTCTCGTCCCTAGCTCCCTCTCCAGCCCTAGTGGTAACAAAGGCAATCCGTTTACCGTCAGGGGACCAGGAGGGATCCGATTCATCCAAGGGATGCTTAGTGAGTCTTCGCTGATTTCCCCCATCGGCATCCATTACATAGATATCCATATTCCCCTCCCTATCAGACACAAAGGCAATCTGTGCCTGTGCCTCAATACACGCTATCAGCGGTGTCAGCACCAAAACTATAACGATAGCTAAAATGAAATATACGAGACTGTATCTCCGTTGCATCTGCTATACCTCCTCTGTTGTCAAACTGTTTTTTATCGTTAAATGTAAGTTGCTAGGGCGTGTTGACATTTTGAAGCTGCTGATTCGGCAAACGCTGTAATCATCAGGCAATCTGCCATAAGTAGCGTTTGCAGACTGGGATCACAATCTAACAGATCGTAGTACAAAAGTAGATTGTAGTTGGCTCAATCACCTCGGAACATTGCGCGCTGTTCTTAGGTATTGTTGATTTTGGAAAATCGACCGACAGCGGTCCGAAATCGTTTCTGATGTGTGAGTAAAGGGTTGGGAAACCCAACCCCTACGAAGAATCATACGTCTGTGCGCTCTCCTTGATTGTCTAATTACGATGAAATGTCAACAGAACCTGATAATGTGCCGTGTAATAAAATTAACCCACCCGTAGATCGGGGTACGGACGGATTTATTAATCCTTACTATTACATATCACGTATTATTCCTCATCAGTTAACCTGTTTGAGCCACCCCCACATTGTAATTTTTTTGCCCGCGGGAGAGACCGAAAAAGGTGAATTCAACCATGCAGGACTAACGTCATCATGGGGATTATTGGTGAGTCTTTGCGGATTCTTCCCATCGGTGTCCATCACGTAGATTTCAGGGTTCCCATCCCTCCAAGACACGAAGGCAATACGTTTACTGTCAGGAGACCATGTGGGCTGCAGATCAGAACGGCGATTTTCAGTGAGTTTTTGTTGATTACCTCCATCGGCATCCATCACATAGATTTCAGGGTTTTCAAAGTCCCCCTTCCTATCAGATTCAAAGGCAATACGTTCTCCGTCGGGAGACCATGAGGGATAGAAGTCATTCTGGCGGTTTTCAGTCAGTCTCTGTTCATTCTGTCCATCAGCATCCATCACGTAGATTTCATAAGTGATTAGAATCTTGCTTTTAAAGTGCCCCGGCCTCTGGGACACAAAGACAATGCGTTGACTATCGGGAGACCATGAAGGATACCTGTCATCATTGGGATTGTCAGTCAGGTTTTGAGGATTACCCCCATCGGTGTCCATCACATAGATTTCAAAAGTGGGTCTACCGTCTATAACGTGCCCATCCCGCAAAGACATGAAGGCAATACGTTTACCGTCTGGAGCCCATGAGGGATACCAGTCCTCATTGGGATTATTAGTGAGTCTACGCGGATTCTCTCCATCGGCATCCATCACGTAGATTTCACGGTTCCCATCTCGTTCGGAAACAAAGACAATGCGCTTGCCATCGGGCGACCATGAGGGCCACCAGTCATTATCACGATTATTGGTGAGTCTTCGCTGATTAGCCCCATTGTTGTCCATCACGTAGATTTCAGGGTGCCCCTCCCTACGGGACATAAAGGCAATCTGTGCCTGTGCTTCAACGCATACCATCAGCAGCATCAGACTCAAGACTACTGCGACAGCTAAAATCAAACATCTCAGATTGTATTTCCGGGGCATCTGTCTTTCCTCCTCTGGTCTCAAACCGGTCCTTTATCCTTAAACATCGTTCTCTCAATAATGGCAGTTAGCGGTCAACCTGTTTGAGCCAACCCCACATCATGAGTTTTTTGGCTGCGGGTACAACTGCAAGCGCAGGGATATACCATGCAGGACTACCGTCATGACCGCCATGTTTAGTGAGTCTTCGCTGATTCTTCCCATCGGCATCCATCACGTAGATTTCGCCATCTCCATCCCTAGAGGAACCGAAGGCAATGCGTTCACCATCAGGAGACCATGACGGTGAACCGTCAGGATGGCGATTCTTGGTGAGTCTTTGTTGATTACCCCCATCAGCAGCCATCACGTAGATTTCAAGGGTTAGCCAGTCCCCAGGCTTCCAAGACGAGAAGGCAATACGTTTACCGTCCGGGGACCATGACGGATCCCTGTCATTATTGGGATTTTCAGTCAGTCTTCGTTGATTACCCCCATCGGCATCCATCACGTAGATTTCACGAGTGATTCCATGGTCGTCTCTAAAGTGCCCATCCCTCTCAGACGAGAAGACAATACGTTTACCATCAGGTGACCATGACGGTGAATAGTCCTTCTGGTCATCTTGGCTGAGTTTCTGTTGATTACCCCCATCGGTGTCCATCACATGGATTTCACCGACGGAAGAAAAGGCAATGCGTTTACCATCGGGTGACCATGACGGTGAAGAGTCATCATGACCGTTATTGGTGAGTCTTTGTTGATTACCCCCATCGGTGTCCATCACGTAGATTTCAGAAGTGACTCCTCCATCCCGCTTGGAACTAAAGACAATGTGCTTGCCGTCGGGTGACCATGACGGTGAAAAGTCATCATGGCGATTCTTGGTGAGTCTACGCGGATTCTTCCCATGGATGTTCATCACGTAGATTTCAAAGTTCCCATCCCTATTAGACGAGAAGGTAATCTGTGCCTGTGCCTCAACGGCTACCATCAACAGCATTAAACCCAAGGCTACAACGCTAGCTAAAATCAAATGTACAAAATTATACCTCTGTTGCATCTGTCTTTCCTCCTTTGGTCTCAAATGGTTTTTTTATTTTTTGGCGTTGATAGAGGTCAGTTTGTGTTGGCAACCCCTTTACAATTGAAGTGAAGGGATACACAAATATAGTTGCCATAATCAGTTTAGTCCAGATTCGTTCCTCCCTAGATTCTACTAAGATACAATTCTGAGATTTTTTCTAGCACTTTTTTTATTTTTAAGAAAAAAAATATGACTCCTGTCGAAACACTCTCTAAATCCACACCAGTCCAAAAGATATTTTGTCTCTTTCTTCGTAGAGTAGGCAATAAAAAAGGCGAATGGAATGAACCATTCGCCTTGTGAAATCTTGGGGATAGGCTTGTGATCTAGCGGGGCACCTCCGGCAGCTCTGACATTGCACTGTCGAGATCGGGCATACCCTCATAAATTCGCCACGCGCCATTCTCCTTTCGCATCTTAATAAGCTGATATGCGGGGGAGACAAAAATCACTCTGTCCGGATCCGAAATATCCGGTATCTCTGGTGCCGGCATTCTCAACCGGAAGTGAAATTCATCGCCGATATATTCGTTAGTCACAATCTCCGCCTGACTTTGCAGATCAGACATTGATCTAGTGATTCTTTCCGCAAATTCGAGTGTCTCAGCTGACATTTCATCTGGCGGAACCGGAGCCCCATCACGTGTCACCTTTATGGAAACCCCATCCCCATCATCAAGATCATCATGACGCATGTACTCCTCTGTAGATAACACACGCATTGCCTTAAAGTCAGAATTCCGCCACGCCTCCACGAAAGCATACATCACATCTTCAGCCAACTGACCTGTGCTTTCCGATGATGCAGATGTGTCGGTAGTGAAGTCCTGTTTTGCGTCTAGATCAAATTCCGCTTCTGTTGCGAATTGTGCCATATCCGTTTCGTCGGGTTGACCGAAAAAATCGTCTGTTGATTCCATTTCTGCTGCAGATTTTGCCGTAGTAATTTGCGGCTGAGTGTTTCCGCCCTCCGCATCTTGAGTGGTATCAGTTGGGAATCCTTCAGGACTGTTTCGTGGACGTACGGTGCCATCCTCCCACGGCGACAAATATACACGCTCCTCGACGATGGGTGAATTTATTTGGCGGACACCGATATAACCGATGAAAATAAGCGCAATCAATGCTGCTGCACCAACCGTTATTTTAGGTGCCGTTCCAACCTTCATAGCAGTTAAACCTCCGGAATAGATTTTTTTTAGCGTTAATCCGGGAGGAATACAAATGCTAGTCAGAAGATATTGCAACCGTTTGGAGAGTTGCCGTCTCGCACGCGATAGCCGGAACGAAATCGCCTTATCCGACAACCCGTGCGTACTAGTCAGCTCGTTGTAACTTGCGCCTTCCAGATAGAATGCACGGGCAATTTCCCTGTCTTTTTGCGGAAGTGTCTCCATAATTCGGCGAATCAATTCTCTCTGTTCCTGTCGCGTCAATCGCTCATCAGGTGAATCTTCCGTTTGAAGCAGGTGTTCACTCACTTCGTCGATAGATACGGTATCGCCTCTCTGTTTACGGAGCCAGTTTCGCGCCCGATTTCGCGCAATCTCTGCCAACCAGCTTTTGAATTTCGCGTTATCCTCAAGCTGTTTCAAACCTCGATACGCACTAAGGAAGGTATCTTGCACAACCTCTTCGGCATCATGGGAATTTTTCACGATTCCGATTACGATTGCATAAACATAGGCGTGGTATGACCGCATCAGGTCAGCAAACGCCCCTTCATCACCATCTTGGGTGCGATGGATGAGTGTATTCTCCTTAGCCATGGCTCCTCGTTCCTCCCTTACACTCTATCAAGACACAGTTTTGAGATTTTTTCTAGCACTTTTTTATTTTGAGAGATATTTTACCCATTTCTTTATAAAGGTAGCACTTCACTCAAGTGTGGAGTAATGACTTGACAAACAGGGGATCCACTGACTACCCTTATGTATCCCAACAATAAGGAGAGTCAGCGCATGGATCCCCAACAGATATTCTGTCATACTCCCGACTGCCCGGCAAGTGGAAAAGTGGGTCGGGGGAATATAGGTGTTCATAGTCGCAAGCCCGAGCGTTACATCTGTCATGAGTGCAAGACGACGTTTACCCCGAGCAAAGGGAGTGTATTCTATCGTCTTCGCTATTCAGTTGAGTTTGTCACACAGGTCATCACGCTATTGGCTTATGGGTGTCCACTTCAGGCGATTGTTGCAGCGTTTGGCATAGATGAAAGCACCGTAGCCAGTTGGCAGCAGCGGGCAGGCGCACATTGCGAGCAGGTTCATCAGCATCTGGTGCATCAACCGCGTGACTTAGGTCAGGTACAGGCTGATGAGATACGGGTCAAATACCAGGGGAGCATTGCTTGGTTGGCACTAGCAATAGCTGTCCCCACTCGCTTGTGGCTCGCTGGCGTCGTCAGTGATTGTCGTGATGGTGCATTGATTCGGCGTCTCCTCCAACAGGTCCGTCAGTGTGCGTTGTGTCGTCCGTTGTTGCTGTGTGTTGATGGCTTGGCTGCATATGTTTCGGCTATTAAGCAGGTCTTTCGCAACCCCATCTTCACACGCAAGCCGGGACGTCCACAACTTCGGCTTTGGCACCATCTGTGCATTGTGCAGGTCATCAAGCAGCATGCCCAAAAACAACCCAGGCGCGTGATGGGAGTCATCAGACGCATTGTCTGTGGTACATCGAAGCAGGTACAGACCTTGATAAAACAGACACAACCCACCCCGACCGCACATGTGAACTACATCGAACGGCTTAATGGGACATTTCGCGCACGCTTGGCGGTTCTGGTACGTCGGGGACGGGGGTTGGCACGGCAACTCCAAACGCTTGAGCGAGCGATGTATCTGATGGGGAGTGTCTACAACTTTTGCACACCTCATCAGAGTCTCCGGCTGTACCAGCCGAACAATCGGCGGCGATGGGTAGAAAAAACACCCGCGATGGCGGCGGGTATTACTGAGCATGTCTGGACAGTGGAACAGTTGCTCCGGTATCAAGTGCCACCGCCACCGTGGCAACCTCCTCGACGCCGTGGAAGACCGACTGCCAAAATCAAGGAACTTATTCAACGCTATCTGTTATGACCACACTTAACTGCGGAGCTACCTTTATAAAGCAAGCAATCAAAAAAGGCGAATGGAAGGGACCATTCGCCTAATTCTAAAGGAATCTTCTGTCCATAATTGGTGTTTCAAATTGTCACTGTCTCCCCAATTTTATACGCCCCCAAAGGGTGGCTTGATTATTTGATACCTCCACCGATAAAGAGCGGTCGGGAATGACCCACGTCGGGTTAGTATCCGCCCGCGGATCTCCAGTGAGCTGTTTTTGATTATCTCCGTTGGCATCCATCACATAAATATCTGGACGCTTGCCGACCCGAAATGCGTGATACGCAATCCACTTACCATCAGGAGACCACGCAGGTGCCTGGTCAGCCCATGGGTGACGGGTTAGGTTGACGACATTCGCTCCATCAGGGTTCATCGCATAGATATCGTCCTGATCCCCTTCCCGATTGGAATGAAATGCTATCTTGGTCCCATCGGGAGACCATGTGGGCGCAGCGTCGAGTGCGGGATGGTTGGTCAAATTGACCTGGTTGTTCCCATTTGCGTCCATCACATAGATTTCCCCGTTCCCATCCCGATTGGAAAAGAATACAATTTTTGAACCGTCAGGAGACCAAGAGCCTACCTCATCTATTCCTGGTGCCTGTGTTAGGTTCTTCAACTGGTTGCCCTCAATATCCATGACGCACACATCAGCTTTGCCATCTGGTGACCCGTCAGTGCTGGTCAGGGCTAACCACTTTCCATCCGGAGACCATTTGGGCGATAGGTAGGTTTGACCGCCAAACTGCTCGGTTATGTTTTTGAACTCAATTTTAGGAAGGTCTACAACAAATATCTCTGCACCTGGGGCAAAATGCCTCAATATCTCTTTTGGGGCTGGCTCCCTCGGAAGATCCTCCCAATCTTCGGGAAGAATAACAGGAGTCTCCCAGAATATATGAGTAGCATGTTGGGCTTGCATGTGGTAGGCAATATATTTTCCGTTTGGAGACCAGTTAATTGGGCCACATTTAGACCAGTCAATTGGACCAGCTGTGAGATCACAAGACCGCAAAAACCTTTCATTCAATCCATCGGCACCAATCAGATAAACTGATATTTCAGACTTAAAAGGGGGTTGTTTATTTCGATTTCGATCGGATAGAAATGCAATTCTGCCAGTCCGCTCATCAGTAAAAGCATGTTCAATAAACAGGTTCCATGCAAATAGCAGTATTGCGACACCAAGAATCTTCCGGGACACTGAAAGTTGCTTCAACATGTATAATCCTCCTTGCATTCGTTTGGTAATCATGTGTGACCGAATTCCGTCGGGACAGTAACGAACGGTGTCCCCTATACCTCAATAAACCCCTCGCTGCACATGAGTTTATCGACACCTTAGCCCACATTTGTTCTTCACCAATATCTACCAATGTTCTTCACCAATATCTACCAAGACACAATTCTGGGATTTTTTCTAGCACTTTTTTATCTTGACCGGAGGGGATAAACAAAAACGCCCCTAAATGCACAAACGTGGGACGCAGTAATACAGATTACTACATTCGCAATTTTAAGTGACCGATCAGGACACCGGAGGTCGGTGCTGTATCCACGGCTGTGCCCGCTCAAAGGCACCCGACGCAGCAAAAACTGTCTCCTCATCCTCCTTCCGCCCCACGATATGGAGACCGATGGGCAGACCGTCGGAGGAGAAACCTGCGGGCACAGTAGCAGCGGGGTGTCCGATCACATTAATCGGCAACGTAAACGCGCCGTTCCAGTACTGATCCGGGAAGATTCTGTCAGGTGACCACTTGCCGGGATACTCGCCGTTGGGGAAGGCGGAAAAACAGGATGTCGGCGAAAGCAACAGATCATATTTCTCAAAGAGGTCGGTCATGCGTGCCTTCAAGAGATCCATCTGACCGAGTGCCCTAGCGTAATCGGTAGCAGTGACCTTCGCACCGTATTCAAGGAGGAATCTGGCAAAGTCGGTCATCTGATCTCCATAGGTTTCCAGATACCTGCCTTGGCTGGAATACGAATCCGCCGCTATAATGGCACCGAAAGTATCGTAGGGTGGCTCCATCGCCAAATTGGATTCCTCAACGTGGCAACCGAGCTCTTCAAATAATCGCGCTGCCCTTGAGGTTACCTCCAAGACATCGGGTTCCACATCAGCGAAGCCGAAGTCTGGACTCCAAGCGATGCGTACCCCTTTAATATCTTGGTCTACTGCGGCAATGAAATCGGGTGGCGTGTCCCGGAGGGAGGTGGGATCTCTGCGATCGTGCCCGGCAAGTGTCTGGAGCAGTATGGCAGCATCCCTCACAGTGCGGGTAAGGGGACCGTTCTGGGAGAACATGTAAGGCATCGCAGGACCTTGCAAGCCTGTGTAGCCGGAGACTCTACCTTGCGAGGGTTTGATGCCGTAAACGCCGCATAAGTTGGCAGGTATGCGGATGGAACCGCCACCATCGCTGCCGGTGGCAAGGGGACACAAATACGCTGCCACTGCTGCCGCAGCACCACCGCTGGACCCTCCCGGTGTGCGATCGGTGTTCCAAGGGTTGCAGCCGGAGATACCCAAGCTGTTCTCACAGGTGCCGACCATGCCGAACTCTGGAACATTGGTTTTACCCATGATGATGCCCCCAGCCTCCCGCACACGCTCCACTACGGCTGAATCCCGCTCCGGTATCCGATCCTTATATACCACCGAACCCGAAGTCGTCCGTATCCCCTTGGTCATTTGGGTGTCTTTGATGGAGATAGGTAGTCCATGTAGAGGACCTAGTTCATCACCGCGGATAACTGCCGCTTCGGCAGCTTTGGCAGTTTCCATCGCCTCGTCGCGGGTCAAGAGCAGGAAGGCGTTTAGTTGTGAGTCTAGTCTATCGATGCGGTCAAAGTATAACTCGGTCAGTTCTACCGGGGAAATCTGTTTCGTCGAGATCATTTCTAAGAGATTGGTCGCTGAAGCGAAAGCCAATTCCGAGTCTATCATGCTATCTTCCTTCCATGTATGGTCAACAGGCATCCGTTACTAACTCGATAGGCTCATATAAAAAGAAAGTGCAGAGCATAAAGAGAAACCGAGTTTTCAAGAAAAAACTCGGTTTCTTCGCACTAAATCTTAACACAAGCGACTCGATAAATTATAGGGGACAGATTTTCACTCAATTAACTACTTATCTGATGAGCCGACTCTGAAATAGTACCGCGGCCCCTGGCATGATGTAGTGTTGCCCATTTGTGGCTGCAGGAGCCCGTCGCTGGAATTCGTCAGAAACTCCATGAGCATCGGCTGAATCATGTACAGAACCCATCGATCCCACCCCTCCGATAGCATTGACTTGCGCGTTAACGCTGCGACAGACTTCAACTGCCTTCGTAGATGTGTGTTTTGTTCCTGGTCCACTGCTAGAGGGCTCATCGGTAACGATAAAGAGTACGAGCTTCCGATCATCAGGTGTTTGCAGTTTGGGTACACCTTCCATAATTGCATCCAACAGATGTTCGTCGCCGCGCTTCGGTCTCTGAAACAGTTTTTTCACCTGTTCGGTGCTTAATGGTGGTTGCGTTATTGTAATCAAACTTTCGCCGCCTCCCGACTGTGCCCAGAACCGGATGATTCCAAATCGATAATCTATCCCCTCACTATCCAGAACCCTGACCAATGTATCTAGTCCTGTGCAAGTTTCATTCACTTTTTTGTCCATACTCAAACTGGAGTCATAAACAAATATCAAATCGATGGGTTGTTCCGCCGTTGCAGCGATATGTTGAGCGATGCGTCTGAAAATTCCATCAATCTTAGTTATAGATTTATCTATCAGAGGGGCATGGTCACCCCTACGTTGATATTTGTCAATAGCGTACCACTTCCCGTCGGTCAGGTCAGTTAACTGCATCTGTACCTCTTCGCTGACTCCGATGATGTTAATCCGAATCTCCTCTTTTTTACACCAATCCAGAATCTTCCCGATAACCTGATTTTTCCCGTCTTTTCCTTCCCAAGACGTTTGCAATTTTGAGTTTGTCATAACAACGAGGTGCTTTTCGGCATCCCACCGGAATTGCAAATCTTCAATACCTTTCAGAATCGCGTCGAGCCCGTGTCCAGCGGCACGCCCTTTAAATTTCGGTGGTGGCAAATTGCGAAAGTCGTCTTCAAGTTCAGTGAGTCCTCGCTGCAACGGTTTGACTGTGATCCGTGATGTTTTACCGGCATTTTGAAACCAAACGAGCCCAAACTGATAATCAACCATCAATTCTTCAAAGGCATTCGCTATATCAACAGTCCGTTCTTCGACTATCTTGCCCGGACCTTTCATCGCCAAACTTCCATCAATAATAAGCACCAAATCTACCACCTTGTTCTCGCTTTGACGGCTTGCACGCTGGGCAATTTCCACGAGGCTTTTCCCAATATCAACCGTTGGATCCTCCCTTTTCTTTAAGTCCTCTGGACTGATCATTAACCCTCTTCTACGACGGGGAGGTTGTACCTGCGCTTGTGTGATTAATTCCACGCCATCGAGGCAGATCCAGGATATCAATGTTATTAAGGCAATTCGCCACTTCCAAACGTGATACTTAGATGAATTCATCGATTTCCCCCATCTATGCGATATATAGCGCGAAACAACAAACTCAATAATAGACTCACTCAGCATCTTCAGTGCCTGTGGTCCGTTTTTCAACCTTTTTCCTTACGGACCGAAAACCAAAAATAAGGCTTGTTTTGTTATGCTGGTATGCTATAATTGACCTTTCACCCAATCTCCGATCAGGAGCGTTTGAGCACACAATGAACTATAGAGATTTCCTTAAGAACGCCTCCAAAGCATACTGTCAACGAGCCGCACGCCGGATAGGATTAACGGATCGACTGCCCGCATCAAAGTTACGCCATCAAATTGTTGAGAGATTTCTTAATCCGGCATCCTTGAAAGACCTAGTGGCGCGCCTTAACTCTTACGAGCGTTTAGTGCTGATGATCCTTGCCTTCTCATGCGGGGAAACGGGGGTTCCGTTTCATCTATTCAATCGGAAGGTGAATCAAATGAGCCGCGGTTGGTCTAGCAGAGGCACTGAAATTCTGCATACCCTCGCCGAATCAGGCTTTATTTTTACATTTGCAGCAAGCGGCCTGCAATATCACTATATTGTCCCGGCTGACCTGCGTTTGTTGCTACAAGAAATTTTCGCGGAAGATATGAGCGCGACCCTTAGGCAGCCCAAAGAAACGCCCAGGAATATTCGCAATGACGGTTTTGCACTGGTCCGGGATACTTTTACCTTCCTCTGCTTTGCTTCCCAATATGGAATACGGCAGACCCAACAAGGTAGCATCTACAAGTACACACAGAAACAGCTGCTCAGACGCTTTGAAGTGCCGAACGACACCCCAAAAGTCTATGACCGGATCAATCCAGCGGTGGAAAAGCCGGATCGTCTAGCTCTGATCTTTCATTTCTGCCGACATCAAAAACTCATTTATCGACAAGATGCTGACCTAGTATGCAGTGAAACCGGCAAGGAATGGATTCAAAAAACCGATTCGGAAAAGCTCTTAGACATATACAACCACTGGCTAGAACACGGCGTATCGAAAGACCCTTCAGTGTCAATGGCACAATCCATTGCGCGTATTCTCGCCCCAGAACGGTGGGTTCTGCTTTCCTCGATTCAAGATCAAATCTCCAAATTCGCAGTGAGTGCCACTTGGATGCAAACACTTTATTCTCAGCTTGAACGTTCCTTAGTTAACCACCTAACCTATATGGGAGGAATTACATTCGCCCATCTAGGGGATGATGTTGCAATTCAGGTAACAGATATCGGACGATGCCTTTTCTATGGGGAACCGATTGAGAGTTACAAGTTTGAGTCATCGTTTATCCTCCAACCCAATCACGAGGTGCTTGCCTCAAGTTATCTAGCCCCCGAACTCCGGTGGAAACTCAATCATATTGCAGCACTCCATCAAGCAGATCAGATGTCTACCTATAAACTCTCCGCCGAATCAATCTACAACGGTTTGCGTTCAGGCTTCTCCCTTGACGAAATCCTGGTATTTTTGCAAGCGCATTCCAAAACGGGTATTCCGCAAAATGTTGAGATCTCTATCAAAGATTGGGCAGAACGGTATGGTCAGATCTATTTGATGGATGTGATGCTGCTACGCTGCAAAAACGCGCATATCGCCCAAGAAATCAAAACCTCCAAACAGATTGGGAGGTATATTCTCGGTGAGATTTCCCCAACGGATTTCGTGGTATCACGCCAGCAATCTCAGGAGCTCCTCACACTCCTTGAAAAACAGAACTATATGCCATTGCCAGAAGTCGTTACCTTTAAGAAAGGCTAGAGCTACACCTACGGAAAAAGGTAAGGAGACGTGTTATGCCTAACAACAGCGTTATCGGCAACGCTAAAAGGTTAATGTCTGGCAACATCATGGTCTTTTCCAATCCCCGGAACGCCTTTCATCATGTTCTGAATTCGCGGTCGATCACTATTCACAAACGCCACATTGGGCTTCAGGGCATAGGGTGACCAACGCCGCAAAGAAGCCATGTGCGCTTCAGTTGTCGGCTTGGCGGCGAATTTTAGAGCGATATAGCGACGCCCCGCCCAACCCCCGAACATCCCGTGCCACAGACAGTGATTGAAGAACACAACATCACCCGGCTGCGCTTCGAGCGGAAAGCACGGTAAGTCGGATCCGGAAACCCCGAAGGTACTTGGGCTCGAATCCGCTTTCTGGGCGATCAGTGGTCCAAGATCCATGTGGAGTGGCAGCCGATGTGAACCGGGGACAACGCGCAAGCAGCCTCGTTCTTTCGTCACTGGATCGAGATAGATCATCACCTTAATCCGCAGGTAATCAACCTCCGCTTCTCCTTGCCGATCCGCATGCCACCGGTGTTCGCTGTGAGCGGTTAGGTTCCCTTCAGAACCAGACCAGATAAACTCGTCTGGCATCAACTGTTCAATAACGTTATAGATCCGATCATTCTCGACAAGTTGTGTAAAAAAAGAATTGTGCTCAACGATGGTTGTCGTATGCTGTTCCTCTCCGGTGAAGGGTTTATCACCGCGTTCTTCCGTCAGCACCTTGTCGAATTCATGAGTAATCTCGCTCATCTCCTCCGGCGAAAAGTACTGCCGCATAAAAAGGAAACCGAAAGTGTCAAAATACGATTCCTGCTCTGCTGTTAGCATTGCACGCCTCCTTGGTTTTGGTTACTTTCTTGTACTAGCCAATGGTGCCAATTGGTGAAAATGTCGTTCCCACATCGTTCACATTAGTACATTGGTTTATTAGTTCACTAGTTCATTAATGAGCCAATGAACAAACACGCAAACTACCAATCGATCACTGACCCATCATCTGGATCATAGGTCTGGGCGTTCTGCCAGTCGTGGTCAATCTTATCCTCCATCGCATCTTCATCAAGTTCAATCCCCAAACCGGGACCCGTCGGTAACTCCACGAAGCCATCCTTGAAAACAAACGGGTTCTTGAGGTAACCCTCTCCTAACGTTGTATGCTCTTGTGCGAGGAAGTTGGGAATTGATGCATCCAACTGAATGCACGCCGCAAGCGAAATTGGTCCCAACGGATTGTGAGGCGCGAGACCAGCGTAGTATGCCTCCGCCATACCTGCAATGATTCGGACTTCACTGATTCCGCCTGCATGGCATAAGTCTGGCTGAAGGATAGAAGCTGCCCCCTTCTCCAATATTTCACGGAATCCCCACTTAGTGAAAATTCGTTCTCCGGTAGCAATCGGCAAATGTGTGCCCCGCGCAATTTCTGCCATTACATCCACATTTTGGCATTGACACGGTTCCTCAACAAACATCGGCTGGTAAGGCTCCAGCGCGCGAATCAGCAGTTTTGCCGTCTGTGGACTAATTGCACCGTGGAAGTCAATACCGATATCGACATCAGGTCCAGCGGCTTCACGCAACTCGGCAAATCGTTCAGCGGCACGGTCTACAAATCCTTTAGATTCAATGAGTCGTGCAGGTCTTCCACCAGCAACACCTGTCTTAAACGCTGTGAAGCCTTTATCAACCCACTCTTTGATGGTCTCTGGATCACCGCCACCTTTGTACAAGCGGATGCGGTCGCGTGTGGGACCACCCAACAACTGATAGACAGGAACACCGAGCGATTTCCCCGCAAGATCCCAGAGGGCTTGATCTACACCGCTCAACGCGCTTGTCATGATGGGACCCCCACGATAGAAGGCGTGGCGATACATTGCCTGCCAGTGGTGTACAACACGCCGTGGATCTTTGCCAATCAGATAAGGTGCAAGCTCATCGACAGCTTGTGCACAGGTCTTGGCACGTCCTTCGAGGATTGGTTCACCAAGCCCCACCAATCCCTCGTCGGTGTGAACTTTCAAAAAGAGCCAACGGGGTTTAACTAAAAATGTCTCGACCTTTGTGATTTTCATCGAATAACTCTCCTCTAAAATATCCGATATGAATTAAATCTACAATAACGCCTACGTTTCGAGAAACTCATACCGTGCATTAAGTTGAACTCATGACGTGACAAACAACTCTTCAAAATTTTGTGTCGTTATCTCACCAATTTCTTCTAGCGAAATGCCGCGCAGTTCGGCAATCCTCTCTGCTGTTGCACGAACATACGCAGGTTCGTTGCGCTTCCCACGTCGAAATTGTGGTGCTAGCCACGGACAATCCGTTTCCACCAGTAAAGCATCCGCAGGAACTTTTTGAGCGACCTCCTGCAAAGCGTCTGACTTGCGATAAGTTACCGGACCACCGATGCCAATGTAAAATCCGAGTGCAAGGCTCTGGCGCATAATTTCAACATCACCTGAAAAGCAGTGCATCACACCGCGCACCCTGCCGCGCCGCGCCTGTAAAATTGGGAGGATGTCGTAGTAGGCTTCACGGTTATGGATCACGATCGGGAGGTCCAATTCCTCCGCCAGATCTAACTGACGTTCAAACGCCGCTTTCTGAATCGGACGGGGTGAGAGATCTCGGTAGTAATCCAACCCCATCTCACCGAGCCCTAATACCTTCGGATGGGCAGCAAGGTCACGAAAGATGTGTATGGTTTCGTCATCCAAATTTGTCGCATCATGTGGATGCATACCGACGGTCGCGTAAATCTGGAGAGGCAAATTTCCCCACCTATTATTCTTTTTATTTGTAGCGGAAATTTGCCTCTCATATTTTTCTGCGAGCGCGATTGCCCCACGACTCGTCTCCAGATCAAATCCGATGACCATCATTGCGTGCACCCCGGCCTCTTGAGCCCGTTCTAAAACAGCTCCCCGATCTGTATCAAATTTATCTAATTGAATGTGGGCGTGCGAATCTATGAGCATGAGAAACGGTCCAATTTTTTCATTTTAATCGGGAAGACAAGGTATAGGGCTCAAGCATCTGTCTCATTCCCTGTGCTTATCTTGTGCGAATTGAGTTGCCAAGGCTTGCAAAATTTTCTCGACATGCAGACGATTTTCCCGATCGTTGAACGTCTGAGCTGCCTCTGCTGCGCGGTAACGATTCCCCGAATAATAGCGGTAAAACAGAAAAAAGAACGAAAGGAGCGCGTCGTCATAGTCCCGCTCGATTGCAGCGTCGAGGGTAACGTAACCAAGTGCTCCATTGAGAAGCAGGGCGTTCAACCCATTTTTCCAGTCCCCAACGTAAGTCTGTCCTAGCCCCGGCAAAAAGGTAGAGAGCAGCCGCGCTACCTTTTCCGACTTCTGTGACCGATCACGAGCATGTAAAAAGAGTGTGTCAATCTCAGCAGCAGCCCCCGCTGCACTGGGAATTTCATCGAAATACGCCTGAAATACCGATCGCGCCTGTTCCCACTTGAGCTGATACAGATAGGCAATTCCCCGTAAGAAACGAGCACGTTGACGCAACCGTGCCGACTGGCTCTGCATATCAACCTTGATCAGTTCTACCAGCGCGAGGTCATAGGCACCACTAGCAATCAGTGTTACAGCGAGCTCGACTCGCCTTTCCGCCTGCAATTCGGTTTCCGTTGTCAATCGGACAGCCGCAATCATCGCTTCAACGGCTTCTACCCACCATTCCTGAGCGCGGTATGCCAAGCCAATTTTGAACTGCACCTCGCCTGCTTGTGGAGGGTCAGCACCGAAAAATAGATACCGCTTATATTCCGTGATTGCAGCGTCATGGTCTCCCAAGGCAAAGAGATGATCGCCAAGATCAACGGCCGGATCGGAGGCGGAGACAGTCACAGCCACGAAGAACAGAAGTGTAACCGCTACCATAGTGAAATGACTCATCAAATAATTTCCTATGTGCCTACAACCCCATGTTATCAAATCATCACCGCAGATGCAAGCAATAAAAAAAGGGGCGAGCATTTTCAGCCTCGCCCCTCTTAAAATTATTGAAGATGTGCGATACACACATCACATTTCTTATTGTACTGGACGTTCTTTAACGTGTCCCCACGTCGTCGTCATCTTGCCACCGGGTTCAACGGCGAACGGCTCAAACGGTTGTTCGTGTCCGCTACCAAGACCGACATCCCACAACTCAACCGCGCCTTCAAGAACAGCATCCGGACACGGTTTGGCGTGGCCACCTTCTTTGGCAAAATTGACGATCGTCGCTGCGCCTTCTACTTCGTTGAGATGATAGAGGGCTCTTGTATCCGCATCTGGCACCCACTCGGTTTTAGGAACCTCGTAGTCGCCTTTGTAGCGGGCACCTTTTGATATACGGACCTCGTCAATCAGTCCGTGGTAGATAGAGTGGGTCGCACCACCACGTTCACGCCGCCCCATCTTGAAGGTATCTTCATGTGCCCAAGCCAGTTTATTGCCAGCGTGCTCTCCGTCGTCCCCCTGTTTACCATTGAGAAACATATGGACTTTTGGCGGATCCCAGACAACTGCACCGTGGTTCCAAACATTGACCCCGACACCGAGACCACTGTTCTCCCAAGCCCAACCGTTATTTTTGCCATCCTCTTTCGCACCTGCGATAGCAGATTGGAAGAGGCCATCCTTGTTAGCAGATTCCCAATGATCCTCTTTGTTAAGAATCATTCGCTCCCCTTGGGAGTCAAAGGGTTTGAACCATGATTCAAAGGTGAATGGACAACAAAGGTCATCGTCGAAGAAACACGGATCATGCGGTGCTGATACATAACTCTCAAAGTCAGCACCGTCAATAAACACCGCCATCTGAGCAGTTGCGTAGGCACCTGCAAGGAAAGTTATTGCGAGTGTAACAAATAGTAGGCGTTTCACTTTAATTCCTCCTTATATTGAGGTTAATGAAATTCTAGAGTCAAAATCTGAAATTCAATCGACTCTAAAACTAAATCTATGATGATGGAAATCCACCATCATATCTGCTAGGGAACTCTCCGATTCAGAAGAATTATCAGAGATCAAAACCCTAAAATCTATTTTAGATCTACCACCATATAAGACGCTGAAAATTATATCATAAATACAAATAAAAGGCAATACTTTTAGAAACGAATTCCGAATTTACCAATCCGCTCTAAACCCATAACTTGATAATATTGCTCATAATGCCGTTCGGGCTCGCTGAAATACGAAGTGTTCAACGACCTGCCCAATACAACAACCATCCAAAAATAGGTTCAGATACTCTTTCTCAATTTTGGATCAGGAACGAGTATCTACCCCAAATTTGGTTTTAGACCGATAAGGATAGCTACTTCAGGATAACCATGCGGCGGGTATCTGAAAACCTATCCGCCTTTAGGGCATAGAAATAGACTCCACTCGAAACAGACTCACCCAATTGGTCTCTACCATCCCAATAGACAGCCTTCTCTCTGCTGAGATACCTGCCTGACCGCTGGTAACCGACCTCCAGATGACGCACCAACTTACCTTCGACATCGTAGATACGAACGTTTACATCCGTATCATCAGCCAGCGTATAAGGAATCCATGTCTCTGGGTTAAACGGATTGGGAAAGTTTTGAAGCAACGCTGTCCGCTTGATATCCCCGAACATCGTCAGTGCCAAGTCGCCGCGTGGCTCAACCGACAACGGTATGTTGAGACCCTCTACATCGGCGGTATCAAAGATATATACAGAACCTTCATCATCGCCACCTTGAGGGTGTGCGTCCCATTGAACGCCGACAGCACCGAAATTCAACCGTCGTCCGAATTGACCGTCAATGGCAACAGCACTGCCCATATTGTCACCACTAGTCAGCCCCTTACTTTCATCCGGTCCTTTGTCAGGTATAACTCTCGCCTGCAACACCCAGTCGGGGCCGACCTTTAGAAACGCATAAGCAGCTCCCGAATCATCACCTCTTTTAGTATCGGTCGAAGGCGCGCCGACCAGTGCACGGTTTACATCCAGTGCAACTGTCAGACCGAAACCTGCACCTTCTTGGGGCTCGTCTGCGGTCAATTTCGCCTTCTGCGTATAGACATCTCCAACGCCTTGGAAGATATAGGCGGAACCGGAGCCGCGTTTCTTCACTTCGTTCTCGTCTTTGTTCGCCCCGACAATAATACGACTTTTGCTCACGTCAACAGCAACACCGAAACTATCGCCGCCATCCCCGTCATCGGGGGTAATCTTTGCCCCCTGCGCCCAAGCGTCTCCCTGTCGCTTAAAGACATACGCCGCGCCGGAGAGCCTCTTAGGTGCAGCAGCGAGCGGGGCACCGACAACTATCGTGTTTTCATGGATCGCGCAATCCCAACCAAATCGATTCTTTGGAGCCCCATCGTCCGCTTGGAGTTTAGCTTGCTGTTTCCACTTGTTTCCGTCAAGCACGTAGACATAGACAGCCCCTTTCTCCTCATCATGGAAAGGGGTTCCAGCAATAAGGGTATTCCCACTGAGGTCAACAGAATATCCGAATCGGTCATCATTCTGGACACCCTCGCTTTTAAAGTTTGCCATCTCCCCAAACCCTTTCCCTCCGGCGTGACGTTGGAAGACATACACTATTCCCGGTCCGCCTCCGAACCTTCCCCCTGCGGTAGGTCTTTTCCCGCCATGTTCGTAGGCACTCGCGACAGCAATGTCATCCTCAATAGCGACAGCATGTCCATACTGATCCCTCGTGTTTCCGTCGGGGGTTTTAAAGTGATTTATAAGATCCCATCTCTTTCCATCGTATTCAAGGATATAGACACCGCCGAGGTCACCTGTATAAGAGGTATACCCGGCGATGAGGGTTGTTCCACTGATGTCAACAGAATGCCCCCAATTGGTCTGTCCTCCCTCAGGCCTATGGATAACGTCTCCTTCAGCATCGGGAACAGCATAGCTTAGTGCGACCTGTCCAACTAGTAGAACGAGACAGGTGAAGGTAATCTGCAAGGTTTTCACTGATAGCACTCCTTTAAGGTAGACTGGAGCACTGCTTGTTAACAACACTGTTGCGTGGCTAAATCAAGTGAAACCCAACACTCTAATCCACACGCAGATTATCGAATGTTGGGTTTCACCATGTAGGAGATTTCAATTAGAATCACACCTAGCAATCCAATGTGGAAGGCTTGATATGTTTCAAGGAAAACTACTTCAGGATAACCATACGGCGGGTATCTGAAAACCCATCCGCCTTTAGGGTATAGAAATAGACACCACTCGAAACCGATTCACCCAATTGGTCCCTACCATCCCAATAGACAGCCTTCTCTCTGCTGATATACCTGCCTGACCGCTGGTAACCGATGTCCAGATTACGCACCAATTTACCTTCGACATCATAGATACGAACGTTTACATCCGTATTATCAGCGAGGGTATAAGGAATCCATGTCTCTGGGTTGAACGGATTGGGAAAGTTTTGAAGCAACGCGGTCCGCTTGATATCCCCGAACGTGGTCAGCACCAAGTCGCCGCGCGGTTCAACCGACAACGGTATGTTGAGACCTTCCGCATCCCGGGTATCAAAGATATAAACGGAGCCGGCATCACCCCCGCCCTCGCCCTCTTGACTATCCCATTGAACACCAATGGCGGCGAAGTTGAATCTTTGTCCGAATTTACCATCAAGGGCAACGGCACTGCCCAGGTTGTCGCCACCCGGTAAACCGGGTTCAGCTGGTCCTTTCACAGGTATGACTCTCGCCTGCAACACCCAATCGGCTCCCACTTTCAAAAAGGCGTAAGCGGCTCCAGAATTTAGATTGGCTTTGGTATTCGTAGTAGGCGCGCCGACAAGCGCACGGTTTATATCTATCGCAACCGAATGCCCGAAGCCAGCACCTTCTTGAGGCTTGTCCGCGGTCAACTTCGCCTCCTGTGTAACGCCATCTCCAACTAATTGGAAGATATAGGCAGAGCCGGAGCTGCGCTTCTTCGCTTCATTTTCGTCTTTGTTTGCTCCGACGATGATTAGATCCCTGCTGACATCAACAGCAGCACCGAAACTGTCGCCGCCATCCCCGTCATCGGGAGTGATCTTTGCTACCTGTGCCCATGCGTCACCCTGACGCTTAAACACATACGCCGCACCGGAGAGCCGCGCCGGTGCAGCAGCGAGTGGGGCACCGACAACTATCGTGTTTTCATGAACCGCGCAGTCCCAACCGAACCGATTCTTTACACCCGCGTCATCCGCCTGAAGTTTGGCTGTCTGTTTCCATTGCTTACCGTCTAGTTGGTAAACATAGACCGCACCTTTCTCCTCGTCATGAAAAGGTGTTCCAGCGATGAGGGTGTTACCACTCATGTCAACAGCATATCCGAACCGGTCATCGTTTTGGATATCCTCGCCTTTAAGTTTTACCATTTCCTCAAACCCTTTGGCTTCACGTTTGTAGACATACACTAATCCTGGTCCGCCACCTAACAGTGCGCCTGCCTTGTGTCTTTTGCCACCATGTTCGTAGGCACCCACGACAGCAATGTCACCTTCAAGGGCAACGGCACAACCGTACCAATCCATCGTCCCGTTATCGGGGGTCTTAAAGTGATTTAAAGTCTCCCACCTCTTCCCCTTTCGTTCCATGATGAAGACACCCCCACTATGTCCCCTATGCGAGGGGTACCCAGCAATAAAGGTCGTTCCACTGATGTCAACGGAATGCCCCCAACTGGTGCTTCCCCCATCGGGTCTAGGAACAACCTCTCCCTCAACATCAGGGACAGCGGCATAGCCCAATGCGACCTGCCCAACTAGTAGAATAAGACAAGCGAAGGTAATATACAAGGTTTTCATCAATAAAGCTCCTTTCAGGATGAATTGTTTCTTCAATCAACGGTTAATCTGCTGTATCAAGATGTAAATCTCAACCCGCAGATTACGCTATTATATCAAACCTAATCAACGGTATAGATTAGGTTAAACATTCAGAAAAATCTCCATCAAGGTGAACCGGAGTGCTGCTCGTTAACCACACTGTTGCGTAGATAGAGTGAAACCCAACACCCTACCGGACGTAGATTATCGAATGTTGGGTTTCACTATTTAGGAGGCTTCAATCAGAATCAAACCTCGCAAGCCAAGCGGAATGCTTCATATGCTTCAAGCGAAATTACTTCAGAATAACCATGCGGCGGGTGTCTGAAAATCCGTCCGTCTTTAGGGTATAGAAATAGACTCCACTCGATACTGACTCACCCAATTGGTCCCTACCATCCCAATAGACAGCCTTTTCTCTGCTGATATACCGTCCTGACCGCTGGTAACCGATGTCCAGATTACGCACCAGCTTACCCTCAACATCATAGATACGAACGTTTACATCCGTATCATCAGCGAGGGTATAAGGAATCCATGTCTCTGGATTAAATGGATTGGGAAAGTTTTGAAGCAACGCTGTCCGCTTGATATCCCCAAACATCGTCAGTGCCAAGTCACCGCGTGGCTCAACCGATAACGGTATGTTGAGACCGTCCACATTCTGGGTATCAAAGATATATACGGAACCGTTATCATCACCTTCCTGATGATCCCATTGAACGCCGAGGGCAGCGAAGTTGAATTTTCGCCCGAATTCACCATCAAGGGCGACAGCACTGCCCATATTGTCACCACTGGTCAGACCCTTACCCTCATCCGGTCCTTTCTCAGGTATAACCCTCGCCTGCAACACCCAGTCGGCACCGACCTTCAGAAACGCATAAGCAGCACCGGAGTCATCGCCTCGCTTCGTATCGGCAGAGGGTGCCCCGACGAGTGCACGATTCACATCGAGTGCAACCGAAAGACCGAAGCCGGCACCTTCCTGAGGTTCGTCCGCGGTCAACTTCGCCTCCTGTGTAACGGCATCTCCAACTATTTGGAAGATATAGGCAGAACCGGAGCCACGTTTCTTCACTTCGTTCTCGTCTTTGTTTGCTCCAACAATGATACGACTCTTGCTTACATCAACAGAAACACCGAAACTATCACCGCCATCCCCATCTTCGGGGGTAACCTTTGCCGTCTGTACCCAAGCGTCTCCTTGTCGCTTAAAGACATACGCCGCGCCGGAGAGTCTCGCAGGTGCAGCAGCGAGCGGGGCACCGACAACTATCGTGTTTTCATGGATCGCGCAGTCCCAACCGAACCGATTCTTGACACCCGCGTCGTCCGCTTGAAGTTTAGCTTGCTGCTTCCATTGCTTGTTCTCAAGTTTATAAACATAGACCGCACCCTTCTCCTCGTCATGAAAAGGGGTTCCGGCAACGAGGGTACCCCTGCTAATGTCAACCGAATATCCGAACCGGTCATTGTTTTGGATGCCCTCGCCCTTCAATTTTGCCATCTCTCCAAACCCTTTGCCGCCCTGACGCTCGTAGACATAAACCCTCCCGGGCCCCTCACCTAACGAGTCACCTGCGGTGCGTTTTTTCCCGCCATGTTCGTAGGCACTCACAACAGCAATATCACCTTCAATAGCGACAGCCTTCCCGTACCAATCTCTCGTTCCGTTATCGGGAGTTTTGAAGTGCTCTAAAATTTCCCACCGCTTCCCCTTTTGTTCCATGATGAAGACACCTCCAGCATTTCCAACATACGAGGTGTACCCAGCGATAAAAACCGTTCCACTGATGTCAACGGAATGTCCCCAATTGGTGCTTCCTCCTTCGGGTCTAGGAACAACCTCCCCCTCGACATCGGGAACAGCGGCATAGCTCAGTGCGACCTGCCCAACTAATAAAACAAGACAGGTAAAGCTAAGTTGTAAAACTTTCATTGATAGTGCTCCTTTCAGATTGAAAACTCCTTTCAACTGACCTTTAGGTCCCAGTATCCAATAATTCTTCTTATTGGACAACCTCTAGCTAGCATATTTATTGTATCACATTTTAGTTTTTAGGTCAACAGCGATTTTTCAATTTAATTTGCTAGTAAATAACATCGGATAAAGGCTGCGCTCACCTTTGCGGCAGCGCCTGTAGAGCTTTCCTCACCCCAGCAAGATTTCGCTTGGCTTCAATGTAGTCAGGATCCAATCGGACTGCTGTCTTGAAGTGCTGGCGCGCCTCGACGAAATTTCCTCGTTTAGCCAAGGCGAGCCCAATGTGATTGTGTGTCTCGGCGTGGTTGGGTCGTAGACGCAACGAAGCCCGATAGTATGGGATTGCTGCCTCAATTCTATTGAGACGGTAAAGCGTGTGGGCAATGCCGTGAAGCACATGGGGATCTTCCGGACGAATTCGGTTAGCCTCTACATAATGGCGTCCCGCCGCTTTGTTCCGCCCCTGCCCTATGAGGGCGTCGGCGAGCATACGATTCGCCTCAAAATGGTCTGGATTCCAGTCCACCGCCTCTGAAAGTAACGTAATAACGTCATCGGCTGCATCGTCTCCCGAAAGTGTTAGTAGCTCCGCCCGCCGGAGAAGGGCTTCTGCGATGATTGCCCCTAGATTTTTCTTGCGGAGCTCCTCAATATCTGAAATCTTTTCGGCAGAAAGTGTGAAGTCAATGACCTCGTTTAGGGAACCGGTATGTTTGAGCAGGTAATCTTTGACAATTGGAATCTCATTCGTCTCGGTGATGTAGTCCAAACTGGTTGCGTAATCGAGCACCGGCAAATCATCACGGTAAAGGCGAGCCCCCGATGCCAGTTCAACCAGTTCACGAGGACCCGCCAGATAGCCTCCGAGAAAGACAGGAATCCAGTTAAGCCACTGTTGAGGACCGCCCCAAAAGGTGTAGCGCAGGTCGCGGCGCACGGATTCATTAGACGATAACTGTTCTAAGACGGTGGGACTGATCTTAAAACCTGTATCGTTCACACCAATCAGGAGCAAATCGGAGGAGTTGTACCACAGAAAACTCCGCGGAAAGGCATCAAGGAAGGTTTTAATCACACCCCGGAACTGATCGGTTGTGAGCGATGGTATTGAGACCAGTTGGGTAAGCATACCGCCGGGACGGAGTCGTTGCCGGGAACGATGGTAGAAATCAGCAGTGTAGAAAAACGCAATGCCGGGGCGAAAGATTTGGCCCACCTCAATAGCAATTACATCATACATAACATCACTGTGATTCAGGTAATTGAGCCCATCCTCACTAATCAGCTTGACCCGTTTGTCAGCCATCCACTTCGAGTCGAAATGGTCACGGATAAACTCAAACAGTGTCGGTTCGATATCGATACAATCGAGACGATCAATATCGTACATCAGAAAACGGCTTGGCGTTTGTCCGGTCCCAGCCCCAACGACCAGAACGTTTTTTGGATTCGGGTGCAAGAGTGCTGGAATATGCGCCCCAACTACCTGCTGATTTTTTAGATTGCTTCCCTGCCACCATCGGTCAATTTCAAGTTCAACCCACTCCTCATCTCTCCGGATAACAGCCAAATCTCCATCAAATCCCTCACGGAAAGCCACCAGTTGCCGTCCATTTGCCAGAAAGTCGGCGGGAATCTGGGTCCCTGAAGCAAAAGGGACACAGACCCAGATCAGTAATGCTCCGGCGACTGCTCCTCCTCGCAAAAGCGGTGAGAAGGTTTTGTCAACCCAGAACCATGCAGCGAACCCAGTTAATAGACTAACACCTGTAATAAACAGGAGGCTGAACTTTATCCCAAAGATAGGCAGCCCGACAAATCCGATCAGCAGCGAGCCGAGAATTCCACCTACCGTGTTAATCGCTGCCATCCGCCCTGTCCCTATACTTGCCCTTGATGCATCGTCGACAACCATCCGCACCGCAAGCGGAAATGACGCGCCCGAAAGGATCGCGGGAGGCAATAGTAGAAGGAAATACATCCCCAACTCATTCTTGATACCCGCCCAAAAGGTCTGTGGAAGGGTCATAACAGTCAACACCGATAGCCCTGTGAGAATTTGAAATAGACCAAAATATCGTGCACGCGGTGTTGACCGATCGAAGAGACGGGAAGCGAGAAAACTACCGAGGACAATACCGACTAGCACCACTGTCAGTGTCAAGGTGTAGGTATAAACGCTATTTTGACGGGTCAGGAGTCGCAGGTAGCGTGTCCAAAGCACCTCACTCCCAAGGGCAACAAAGCCAACGGAAAAGAACAGAGTGGCAATGGGGAGTTGCGCGGTGGTAAACCGTTCCGTAGCTATTTTGCCCTGACTTGCAGGCTGCTCTGAATCCTGATCCAATTGAGGAAGCTGATTTTTGGTAATGGGTAATAGCCAGACAGCAATGCCACACAGGATGTTCAAGGCAGCCCCTAACTGAACAGTGAGCCGAAGTCCGAGTGTTGGCAGCAAGAAGAGCCCAGCTGCTGCACAGCCCACCGCTGCTCCCAAGGTGTTCACCCCGTAAAGCATTCCAACACGATTGGCAACCCTTGCATCGCTGCGAACGAATTGACGGCAAAAGAGGGGAAGTGTGCTGCCCATGAGGATGGTAGGCGGTAGGATAACGAGAGACACGAGCACGCCGCGTGCCACGAATAGAATAACGGCATGACCCGCTAGGGCGCGATAGATTGGTCCGTAGAGGCTCTCCGTGAAGTCAAGGAGGTAAGGACTTGCCATAGCGAACAGTCCAAGTCCGATTTCGATCAGTGCGTAAAGCTTCAATGGTCGCACCGTGTTTTGACCAATTCGTCCAGACAGATAGCTGCCACAAGCCAGTCCGAGGAAAAAGACCGCTAATACTGTGCTAACAGCAAACGTCGTGGATCCAAAGACCAGAGAAGCCTTGCGTATCCACGATACCTCGTAGACTAGCCCCGCGAAACCAGAGAGGAAGAAACAGACAATTGCAATGCCGTTTTGGATTTTCATAATAGTGCGATCACGTACAACTCAGGTCTTGCAACCGATAGACTTTTAACTCAGTCGTATGGACTGAGGCTATTCAGGCTTATTTAGTCGCCTTCAGCGAGAATAGTTGTGGAACTGAGTCGTTGTGCGATGTAAGCCGCCACCAGCCATCCTTATCTTTTTTCATACATGGAAAGGCTTTATAGCCACTGTGTGCAAACTCGTGAAAGGACTGAATCCGTAATCCAGCCTCCAAGATGGCATTCAGTATCTCACCGACGCTGTGCTGCCATTCGTAACATCCAGTCTCTATTATACTCGATCCTGCGTAAGTGTGTTGCCCACCCTCGTAGAAATCCCCCTCGGGATTTTTGAAATATGGGTGTCGCACCTGTAGCTCTTGAACCCCGGTTTGGTTCTCCTCAGATTCAAATACGTGCGAAAATGGGTGACCATCCAAGATGTAGAAAACGCCGTTGGGTTTGAGAAATCTAGCGATGATATCTGCCCATTTAGACAGATCTGGCAACCAGCAAAGCACACCCATCGCCGTGTACACGATGTCGAACTCTTCAGCCAGCACATCGGGTAGATCGTAGAGATCGGAACGGATAAATCGGGTATTCAGTTGCAATTCATCATTCAATGCCTTCGCTAAGTCAATTGCAGCATCTGAGATGTCAACTCCTGTCGCCTGCGCTCCCAGACGAGCCCACGACATCGTGTCCATACCGAAGTGACACTGAAGGTGTAGTAGAGACTTGCCTTCGACAGAACCCACTTCACTTCTTTCTATGTCATTCAACGTTATCTGACCGCTGCGGAATCCTTCGACATTGTAAAATTCAGAGGCTGCATGAACAGGGGTGCGCTCGTCCCAGTTCTTTCGGTTGGCTTCTATGCGATGATCCATAATTGTGCTCCTCTAGCTCCACGATTATTGGTGCCAGCATCAATGGACAGAAGCAGGATCGATTTCTGCCTGCACGACTAAATTGACATTTTTGACAAACCATGCTAAAATTAGGCTCTTAGTCGGAAATTATAACTTATTGAAGGTGGGAGTTCAAGGAAGGAAAGCAGTAGATGCGGAAACAGAGCAAGGGCCAGATCTTTGTAAAAGGACTGTGCTTAAGGTGTCCAAGATGCGGTGAAGGTCAAATGTTTGCAGGTATGTTCAAAATGCGTTCGGAGTGTGGCAGCTGCCATTTCAGATTTGAACGCGAGACAGGATACTTTGTCGGGGCAATGTATATCAACTACGGTATAACTATTTTTGTCTCATTTGCAGGCTATTTTGGGTTGGACTATTTCACTTCTATCCCTTTTCTCCCGAACTTCGTTCTGTGGGGAGCTTTCTGTGCCCTTTTCCCCATCTTCTTCTTCCGCTATTCTCGCAGCTTGTGGTTGAGCTTCGACTACATGTTCAATCCTGAAGAATCACCGGACTCACAACGAGAAGGAACGCGGTCACCGCCTTCCTCCTAGGCTAGACATCTTCAAAATCCCGGAAGTGCTCGCAACGAGCAGGGTGACGTAGTCGGTTCAAGGCTCTCACCTCAAGCTGTCGAATCCGCTCTCTGGAGAGATTCAGGAGTGCGCCAATCTCCCGCAAGCTATGTTCCTTCCCATTTTCCAACCCATATCTTAGGGAAACGATTTGCTGTTCGCGTGGCGGTAGCTGGGTCAGGGCGGTTTTCACTTCGTCTATCAAGTTTTGCCGTGTAAGTTTCTCTAGCGGGTTCGGAGTCTTTTCACAGGCGACAAAATCCTCAATCCTACCTTGATCTGAGCTAGTATAAGTCTCCAACGATACGGTATTAGCGGTTAGCTGATCCAGTAGCAGCAGCCGATCCACAGTGAATCCCGATGCCTCGGCAACCTCTTTTCGGCTCGGTTCGCGATTGGTCTGCTGATGCAGTCGCGCTTCCACCCGATTCACCTTCCGAATCTCACCGAGGATATACGCCGGCAGACGAATCATCCGCCCATGATTGGCAATACCACAGCCAATTGCCTGCTGCATCCACCACGAAGCGTACGCTCCAAATTTGACACCGCGCTGCCAATCAAAGTGATCAACCGCTTGGAGAAGTCCAATGCTCGCCTCTTGAACTAGATCAAGTAAATCGAGTCCACGCTCCCGATATTTTTTGGCGATGCAGACTGCTAGTCTTAAATTCGCTTCAACAATGCGGTTCTTAGCAGTTTCAACCTCTGCATTGTATAACTTTATGTGTTGTACCAAATCCAAAAGATACTCTTCGGTGGACTGTGGGAAGGATTCAGCTATAATTCTGCGGTTTAGGATAGCAGTAGACGGCAGGTCGTCCAGAGAAAGGTCAGGCAGGTAGGCGACCAACTCCTGATAGAGTTCATCAACTTGTAACCGACGCTTCTCAATCTTGATGAACAGGTTGGTTTCTTCTTCTTGAGTTAAACGTGGGATTTTACCAATCTGGTGAAGGTAGGTCCTTAATAAACCGTCCTCTTGATCTGAGTAACGGGTTTCAAACGTTTTGGCGTTATCATTAGCTGCGTCAATTGGAAATTCTTCTGGTGATTCTTGTATTTGTACATCGGTGGGTAAAAAATGCAGCTTCGGGATTGTTAAATCGTCAACGGACGTTTCAGTAGGACCTTTTAGCGGTGTAATTTCATTTGTCTGCAGCACCATTCTTTCCCCCAATACTTGAATCTTTAGCTTGCCTATAAATTGCCTTATTGACTATCTAGGCAATATATGTGCCACATTGCGACAAGATGGAAATTGGGAGGAAATAGAAAAGAGAAATTAGCAATAATGTAACCGTGAAAGCAGAAGGTGACAAGATTGACGGCTATCAACCGTAGTACACCACTTTTTTATAATCGTATTTGATCGGCAATTCCAAACTAGTTTATACCTCGCGGCATCGTCACCTGAATGTGACGATGTAACACAAAAGCGACACAAATTGCCACTAAGTCTGGCTCAGATCTCGCTGCAACCCCAATTCATTAATCTTACGATGCAGCGACTGTCGCCGAATACCGATCTGCTCCGCTGTCGCCTGAATATTCCAGTGATTTTGCTTGAGTTTGTGTTCCAAGAAAATTCGCTCAAATCCTTGTGAAGCCTCCTTAATTGTTGCGGCATCAAGTAGGCTACGAAAACCTACATCCCCCACATCTACATTCTCGTCCCTCCCACCCCTTCCTTGATTAAGGAGTTCAGGAGCAGATTGAGCACTGTTATCAAAGATTTCCGGCACCAAATCGCGTATGGAAATTCGTGGACCCGTGCAGGTGAGGATTGCATATTCGATCGCTTTTTCCAATTCCCGCACGTTTCCCGGCCAATGATACTGCTCAAATGCCGCGAGCACCACATCGTCAAAACCAAAGGTACGCTTCTGTTCAAGGAGGTGAGAATATTTGTGAAGAAAATGCCACGCCAACAATTCAATATCTCCTTCGCGCTCGCGCAATGGCGGTAAAGCAATTATCGGCTTCAAACGATAGTAGAGATCGCTGCGAAACGTTCCCGCCTCCACAGCTGCCCCAAGGTCACGATTGGTTGCAGCGATAATCCGAACGTCAACCCTCTGCACTTTCACCCCAACACCCTGAATCTCTTTATAATCCAACACACGCAGTAATTTCGGCTGCATTTCCAGACTTAGATCGCCAATCTCATCAAGAAAAATAGTCCCACCGTGTGCCTGCTGAAATTTGCCCGGACGTTGGTCAACCGATGTCGCCACCCGTCTCCCGATGCCGAATAGTTCTGCCTCAATTAACTCTGCTGGAATTGCGCTGCAATTAACCACCTCAAAGGGACCCCCAGAACGTGGACTATGCTTATGGATGGCGCGTGCGACAAAATCTTTTCCGGTGCCGCTTTCACCATAGAGTAAGACATCTGTTTCTGATCGCGCAACGCGCCCGACAGTTGTCATCACTTCAATCATGGCAGGACTTTTGCCGATAATTTCATAATCATCGGCAGAACCTATATTGTTATCTTGAGCAGGAGGTTCGTGATCGCGCTGGCTCAACACCTCCTTGACAACTTCAATTAGGTGGGTGTAGTTAATCGGCTTGCTGACATAGTCATAAATTCCCAATCCGCTTGCCTCAAGTGCAGTTTCCGAAGAACTATTGGCAGTGATAACTATAGCTTGCGGTATCGGGTGTTGTTTCTTGCTTTGCTTAAGAACTTTTAGCCCTGCTTCTCTATCCAAAATTCCCTGTGCGTCCGGCATCCAGAGATCGACCAGAATCAAGTCATAAGGCGGATTTCCGTCTAACTGTGCAATAGCCGCATCCCGATTATAAGCAAAATCAACAGAGGCATCAATTGATGTCTCCATCTTGAGTTGCGTATCAATGTATTTACAGGTCGCCTGCTCGTCGTCTGCAATTAAAATTCGTGCGTGTTCCATGATTTGTATCCGTTAATGCGTAATTGCCTAAGAAAACGGTGGAGATCGGTTACAACCGAATGAAAAACGTCGTTCCGATACCAACTTCGCTCTCCACCCGTACTGTTCCGCCATGCGCTTCGACGATGTTCTTTACATTCACTAGACCAAGTCCCAACCCACGTGGTTTAGTTGTATAAAAAGGTTCAAAAATTCGATAGAGTTCCTCCGCAGGGATGCCCGCTCCTATGTCCTTGACGATGACAGTAACTCTGTCCTGCTGAAATGTTGACACCTCTACGACAATTTCCAACGTCCCTCCCGATGGCATCGCTTGACAAGCATTTTTAATCAGGTTTGTAAAGACAATCCGCATCTTATCATCATCAAGCAGAAGTGGCGGAATTTCCGGCGGCAGATTCAGCCGAACTTCGATCTGATGCTCATCAATCACCGACTGTACCATCTCGACCGCAGACTTCAGGATGGGTTCAAGTGCTTGTCGCTCGAAATTCATGTGGGAATCTTGGAAAAAGCTGAATTCATCCTCGATCATTTCATCCAGTTTTGTTACCCACCCAATAATCTGGTCCATTTCACTAACAATCTCTTCGGGCTGTTCTCGCAGCTTGAGAGGGTCTTGCTTTTGAAAATTAACCCGGATCATTTCTGCAGGAGCGCGGATCAGGTTCAGCGCATTTCGCAACTCATGCCGAACACGCGCCGACATCACACCAAACACAGCCTCTTTTTCTGATCTGACCAACTGATCTTGCGTCGTTTGCAACTGGCTAAGCAAATGTCGCAGCCGAAGATGCGCTAGGAGTAAGCTACTGATCACACTACTAAGAAGCAATGCTAGGGTTGATCCAGTGACTTCAATCCAAAGGTCAAAGAGAACGAACAGCCCACCGACAAAAAGCAGATGACATAGTATCAATCCACTGCCGAAGAGTAGCATAGACCGGTAGCTATGTCCGCTTCGGTAGATTAGCATTGTTACCGCGACAGAAAGCATCGCAAGACAAACAATATAGAGCAGATTTCCGGCTCGACTGAGTTGCCAAACGAAATTTTGATTTAACAGACCGTTGAGAAGATTTGTCCGCAGAGCCAGTGCTGACAGTTCACCTACTGGGGTCGCCCTTTTATTGACACCTTCTGTTGTAATGCCAATCAATATGCACTTATTGCTAAATTCGCGCGAAAATTGGTTCGTTTCATCTTCTGCCATTGATAGGGCATCAATAAAAGAAACAGGCTGAAACACCTCCTCATCGTCGGCAAATCGAATGAACAATCGTCCCTGTGAGTCAACAGGCACACGGACCACCTCTCCCGTCGGCGAGTCGAATTCAAGATATTTTCCAATCCAAAATTCCTCCTGCAATTTTATAGATGTGGGAAAAACACCATAGGCTTGACACAGGATCGACATTGCGAAGGAGTAACGATAAGTCCCTGTGGCAAGGTCTTTGACGACAAGCTGGGCGGAACGAGCGATGCCATCCGAATCGCTCAACGGGAAATAACTAAAACCCCAACCCTGCGCTTGTGCTAAGTTGTCGGGTAAGGTGCGCCAATCGGTGACTTCTGGCAGTGCACCCGTGGGCTTTGGCGTAGGGTAGGGGCGGATAACCAATAGCTTTTCACCGGGAATCCGTTGTTCATCTTCCCACTCGCTGTTGAACCACACAACTAAGCCAATTGCCTTCGGGTCGGCTTGTTGGAGCGAGTGAATCAGCGCAGCGTAAATGTGGGAACGCCATGCTGGTGCTAGTCCAAGTTCCCTTTCACTTTTGGTATCAATCGTAATCAGCGCAATTTGAGAGGAAATTGGGGGAGAAGGAGGCGCAGTCCACCGTAGTCGGCTATCTAGCGTCTTCAGTTCAATAAACTCAAAAGTACCCAGATCACGTAGAAACCCAACCACTATGAACGGCAGCAGGCTCACGATGCCGATCAGGAGATATACTTTCTGAGATTGCGCTAGTTTTGAGAGCATAAAGTCTGGTGAGGCATAAACTGTGCAATCACCTCATCTGCTCACGGGCTCACTCGCCTGTTTTCCCCTACTGCTGGCTTCCCTGATACCATGCTGTCGTGAAATTCTGTTGAAACGATTGAATCTGCACAGCAATCCAGACTGTATCTTCCCCCTGCCTCTCATGGATTAACTGCTGATTTGCGGCAATCTGTTTGGCGTTGTCGGCGGGGACCTTACTATCAAAAACGACGAACAGCTGCCCTTTTTCATTTATGTCAAGATCAACATTGAGACCAGCATGGTGAAGCAGTTGGGCATACAACAAAGGACGACGTGATACTTCCACCTCAATCTTGTTGAGTATACCGTAGATTTTTCGAGCCAAGTCCAGATTGGGCGCAGGATACGCAGGATCTCCCACATTTTCTCGGACAAAACCAACGAGGACAGGAGAGACCAACGATGCAATCTCATCGGGAAGCAGATTGATTTTGCGACGAAGGGTTTCTAGTTCATTTTGACTTACCTTCACCGCAGGTAGTCCCTCAAAAGTTGAAGCGCGATTTCGTGTTTTTCGCTTATTGCCAACGGGCAGCACATCCGTTGCGGGATCCTCATCAAAATCTTCATTAATCCGCCTCCCTTTTTGGGCTTCCCGGCGCTGAAGTCCTTCATTGATTAACGTGCGAACAAGGACCTCACGTCCACCTGACAGGGTCGGTAATCGGGTGTCATCTTCTATTTTTAATCGCATTAGCGAGAAAGGTGGCATTCGCACCAAATCGTCTGCAGCGAGGACCATGCCTTTCTCCAGAAAACGCCACTCCTGTTCGCCAGTTTTTAGAACTTCTATCTCGCCAAATGTAAATGTTGCTGTTGACTCTTCCGATTCAGCATACGAGGTGTATGCCAGCATCATACAGAGTAAACAAATTGTAGCGGTTAAGGTTTTGTGGGCTATCATCGGTTTTCCTCCTAGTGTAACCTATTTTGGTTTATTGGTTCATTCATGAATGAATATACTAATCTACTAATGTACTAACGTCGGAGAGTGCGTTCAAAAATTCCATCATCCATGGAGTGGCGATGTCCGCATCAATCCGTTTTTGGGTGAGGTTTTTTGGAACAGAAAGCTGGATTGGTTCTCCCGTAAAGGGACTTTCACCATATTCTTCCCATGCGTCTTCAACAGTTACAGCCTTGATATGCACCGCTTGAAGCGCGTTACCTCCCGCCTGCCATGCAGCGGCAAAGCCCTTCTTGATAAAGGTTGTCTCAATCGGAATCCAAGCCTGCCCGTTGACTGTTTCATAGTAATCGCTGGGTAAGCCTATCTCTTGTGCTTGTTCGACAGAAATATTGCCTAGATTAAACGCCATTAACACATGATTTGGTAGCTGAATGAGTGCTGTTTTGATCCCGACCGATTCAAGTAGAGAGCAGTAGAGAACTGTGCTGTCATCACAGTCACCAAAGGTAGATTTGTCGTCATCTCTTGCGTGCTGCCCCATGAGGCTCTCCAACATTTCATGGGGATGCTTAATCTCATCAATTGTTCCCCTCTGCCGCGGTATATTTGGATCCCGCGCATACGATACGCCGTGCAGAACATTAAACAACAACATGGCAACATACAGGTTCTCTGGCATATCCGCGGTATCAATCTCCGTCTGAAATGCGGTAAGCACCTGATTGATGAACGCACCAATCGCCGAATCTGCCACCGAACTTTCCGAAGAAATGAAACTAGCAAGTTTTGCAACATCATCCAACTGGATTGAATGATTATCGTGTAACAAAAATGTTACAGGAAAAGTTCGGTAGGCGGATCCCCCGCTCTCGATCACTTGAATTTGTGCCTCAACAGGCTGATTTTGCGACAATTTCAGTGCCTTTGGTGTTAACACCAGTTGTTGTATTGGCACCGAAACCCGCTCTAACGGCTGCATTTCAATAACAGAAGCAACTTCTGTGCCGTTTTTGCTGACAAATTCAGGAATAAAGAGTTTAATATGAACGGTTACCTCTTTGTTGCTCTCGTTTTTGAGCCAAATCCTGCCGATCTGATTTGCTTCCTCAAGTGGATAGTAATACTCTCGATCCGCCTCTGTAATTACCAGCGGCGTAGCAATACCTAAGGTCTTTACTTCTAGATCTCGATTCGATGTAGCATAATAGCGACGCAGCACTGGATAGAGATCTCTTATGCGAACCTCCTCAATGAGCACCGGCAACTTCCGAAAATCGAAGTTGAGCGAAAGCCCTACATAGGTAGTTGGAGGCAACGTCGGAGGGATGAGATAGGCGACGTTAAAATCCATCCATCTATATCTTATGCTCCCACCCAGCGAATAAGTCGGTGACTCGGACGTATACAAATCTTTCTGGAATCCTGCACGGATGGCAAAATTTCGATTCGGCAAAAATTCTGTGCCGAGCTGCAGCCGGTCTGTTAGATCTGCGGAGATTAACCAATTTGAAACGGGCTGATACGCAATACCAAATTTGTATGCAGTTGGGAAGACCTTTTCGCTGACATCTGAATCGTGTCGTATCCAAGTGCCGTAACTTAACCCTTCCCCGAATCCAAAACCGATGAAATCTTGTGCAAGTACCCCCAACTTCCAGCGGGGGTGCGGCTGGTACAGAAGGCCAACATCCGTGCCCCAACCCGTTGCTGCCCCCCTTGATCTGCCATCTAGTGCAATTGACCATGTAAAGTATTTCAGATTTGCCCCAAGGGATAGTTGAGACAAAGGGGCATAACTATAAGCGAAGTTGAAGCCGCTACGACTTGAATCAAGCTCTTCGTCTTCAATACCAACCTGCAGCCAATCAATGCCGAGTGCCATCTTCTCGGATGTCGGCAAGACCGCGCTGAGATAGCTTGTTTGTAGCGCATCAAATAATCCAGAGGGCGTTTGTTCAAACCCTACAGCATATCTGTCCAAACGGGTCAGCCCGGCGGGATTCCGATGCACAGCGTTTTCGTCGTCTGCAACGCCGATGAATGCTCCTCCCATACCGATGGCACGGGCACCTGTTATCGCCCGCTCTTCAGCACCATATATCGCGGTTGTAGCGCATAACACGAATAACACTGAAAGACAGCATCGCACTCCGAATATAATGTGAAGTGTACTCAGTTTTGTTAAGACTATTTCGGCAATCCATATCATTGAGACTGAAGACTCTTTAATAGGTAATAAAACGCAAATTCTAAAATCTATGACAATAGAACTTCCCCACGTGCTCGCTGGCGAGAAATTTACACTGTAATGAGAAAAGTTTTGACAGCCGGCAACTTTGATTTTATAATTTTACCATATTTCTAACCGTTTTAGCCATTTGCTTCGCTTCCAGAATCCCGTCACTCACGTTTCACGCTTCATCCCCTAATCATTCTGTACCACAACAACTTTCGTCCCCAATGCTCCCTCACCCTCAACAGTAACGACATAAAAATTGCTGACAACCCGCCGATTCTCATCATCATGACCGTCCCACTCGAACACATGTCCACCGACTGACAAGTGTTCCGATTCTCTTAGTAACCGTCGCAAGCGTCCGGCTTCATTATAGATTTTAATCGTTATGTCATCAGGACGATTTAATCGAAATGAGATCCATGTTGATTCCCGGCTGGGCGAGAACACCCGCGGTTGGCAGGTTAGATTAGAGATAATTGTATTTTCCTCCGCTTCTACGGCAGGTCTTGTTGCAATAGTATATCGTCCGAGCGTCGAAACCACCGTTGAGATTGTCCCGCGCTGTACATTAATTGTCCCACCAATAGGACGCCATGTTTTGCCATCCCAGCGGGTGATTGTCAAGGTTTCTTTTATTTTAGAACGCGAAAGTAGTGCTGCATCTTCAATGAAAAATTGGATGGTTGCCGGTTTCAAGTGGTGTAGCCGTAAATCCTCAGGCGTGAAATCGTAAGCCTGAAAGGGTATCGGGGAAACAGGGAGCGAAGATTTCTCTGCCACCGGATTTATTGTCACAACGGTTGTTCGTGGTAAACTGTTGGGGGGAAAGGTGATCTTGGCACGATTGTCATGGCTTTCCACCATACCGCCAGTTTCACGATTTACACTCGGATTGAAGAATATATGCACCTGGTCAATTTCTCTATGTCCCGCTGTATCTTCCACAACTAACCGTAATGTGTGCAGCCCCGATAAATTCGGCGCGTCCCATAACGCTAATATATCGCGGGTCACAGGGGTTGAAAACGTCGGCGGTTTGGATATGGGTAACCAAGTATCAGGAGATTCTCCGGGGCCGTATTCAATGGTATATTCCTTGAAATTCCGGTCATCTGCGGTGCCGCGAATCTCAATTCGCTGTGGCACCTGCTCATTCTCAGCGGGAGAAAGGATTTCAACCTGTGGGCGGAATCTATCAACTTCAACCGTGACTGACGTAGTGGCAAGATGAGGTTCCTTATCGTAATCACCATTCGGCGTATCCCGTGCTATTAACTCAATTGTATATAAACCGGCATCCACCGTTTGTGTATCCCAACGATAAAGCGTATCCCCTTCGACAGGCACTGTTGAAACGAAAGAAGACAGGGGCGCGCCTGATGTTGAGTCGCCGGGAAAGATACGGATCTGGTAATCCAGAAAATCCGTTTTATCCACCGCAGTACCTTTGATTTCATAAACGCCACCAATCACAGCGTTCTCCTTTGGCGCAGTAATAATCACGGTTGGGGCGAGGGAGTCAATCACAAATTCTCTGCTTGCCCCCGTCAAATCCCGGTTGTCTTCCCTATCAATGGCATACACCGTAAAGCGGTGCGGTCCCTCTTTGAGACCTGACAATATCGCGCGTTTAGCAATGCCCCCCTCATCGTCGGTAGGCATCAACGGTCCGTCGTCAAGTTGATAAACATAACGAAGTTCTCCGGTGGGCGTACTAGCATCGCCACCCTCAAATTTAAAAACAACACTTGTATCCCCAACAACTGCACCATTTTTCGGACTATCATCGGTAATTCTCGTACGAGGCGGAGTCATCTCCGGACTGAAGATGCTTAACCCACCGTTATCCTTACTGCCAAACCAGAGCACCCCGTTCATTTCGGCAATTGTCGAGATGTTATTGCTGTTGAGTCCATGACTTGCAGTCAGTATCCGTTCAAACTGACCGTTTTGGAACAAACTGACCCCATCAGCCGTGCCGATCCAGATCCGATCTCCATCGCGGTAAAGTGCCTGTACGCGGTTATCCACCAATTCATCGTCAGTTGTCAGTGAGATAGTGAGATCCAGCGTTCGTTCGTCAAAAATCTGAATACCGGTATCTGTGCCGACCCAAATCTCACCGCTAGACACTTCTAAAATGGTGTGAATCGAGAATTTTTCAGGCAGGCTATAAATTGGTTCCAAATCTATCCCATCGTAAACCCACAGATCGCTACCACCCTCCTCGTTGCCAACCGTACCAAAGTAGATTCGTCCCTGCGAGTCTATGAACATAACGACGATTGTCCGGTCAATCTCTAGAAATTGATTCCTTTCCCACTGTCCCCCGTCATAACGGTCTAAACCGGGGAGGTCATCCGTTGGCAAAAACCCTGTTCCAGCCCAAACATCGCCAACTGAATCAACGATAAGCGATTGAACACTATTGACGTTAATATCTGGAATGCGGAAGACTTCCCATGATACTCCATCAAAGATGCCTATGCCAGCGTTCGTACCAACCCAGATTCTGCCCCGAAAATCTTCAGCTAGCGTACGAATCTCATTTCCCGGAGCCCCGCTGACCAGCTCAACCCCGTTCCGCGTATAGAGGCTTAATCCATTGCGCGTTCCGACCCAAAGCCTACCCCGCTGATCTTTCAGCATTGCTGTCACGCTATTGTGACTCAATCCGTTATCTGTAGTGACTGACTTCCACGATCGATCTGAAAAATTGACCCCATTATCTCGTGTCCCAATCCAGATTTCGCCGGCTCGTGTTTCAAACAGGGCTTGAATATTATTGCTCGCCAAACCATTTGCTCTTGTCAGATGCCGCCAACGTCCTAAATCACGGAGTGCCGCCGGGGAGAACTGTGCGGGTGGGTAAAACTGGCTGATGCCAGCGGTGGTCCCAATCCAGATCGTTCCCTCCCCATCACTCATTATGACCTGCACATTGCTTTCGATTAGAAGCCCATCCTGCGCGGTTATAACATGCCAAGTTGAACCGTCATAAACCGCTGCGCCGGCGGTTGTACCGACCCAGAGATTACCAAAATTGTCTTCCAAAATTGTCTGCACATCACCATTCGGTAAGCCATCGTTTACGCTAAAAATTTCCCACCCGACATCATTGAAACGACTGATAAGATTTCCGCTTTGGAGGCGATTGCTCTGTGAAAGTCCAAACCAGAGGGCCCCAGCCTTATCCTCATAGATAACCTGTACGCCTTGATTGAGCTGTCCAACCTCCGCACTATCCACCGTGCCCCAAACTGCGCCATCAAACCGGTTGACACCTAGTGGTGTCCCGATCCAGATTTCACCATTTTGATTTTGGCGTTGGATCATCGTTACAACACGCTCGCCGATACCAATCAATCCCGCTTGTTGGTTATAATGTTGGCGCCAGTCAACCTGACTGCGCGAATTGTCCCATGTTCCTTGATAAACCCCCATATCCGTTGCAACCCAGATGAAGCCCTCGCTATCTTCAAAAACCTTGAAGACATCAGCTCCGTGGGGTCCTCCGTTCGACCTGCCGGCCTCGTGCCAGAACCCATCCAGACGGCTCAATCCCTTGTCTGTTCCCAGCCAGATTTGCCCAAATCGGTCTTCTGTGATGGTTCTAACATTGTTGCTGCTCAGACGATCACCGCTTCGTGTGAAATTTCGCCATTGGAAATTTTGCTGGGCAAATGTGGCATCGGGTGTTAGAAGGAAAAGAATAAGGAAGAGCGTAAAAAATGAAAGGTAAAACGGGAAGCGAAAACGATATTTGAAAAATAAGGCGATACGTTGATGAGGAAATCGGGGTAGAATAAAATAGAGAAGGGTGATCATTATGAGGATGTCCAAACTAACAACGCTAATTGCTTTGTTATCATTCGTTATCTTGGTCAACAGTCGCTTGAAACACGCGTGCGACGAATTTCACCATCAAACCACTGTTCTTGAAAGTTGACAGCTTGGGTAATTTCGCTGTCTGTTAAATCTATGTGGGTTTCAGGAACAACAACTAGCTTGTCATCATCGTCGTTCAACCGGTGGATAATGGCGATACATCTACCCTTTGCTGCGTGTAGAGGTCGGTTGACACCTAAATAATATGCATCTAACTCTTCGCCGTCAGCGGATTGTGTTCCGGGAACATAGCCGTAATTGACATCATAGACAAAACCGTGTCTAGGGTGCTTGCTGCCGAGAGGTCTGTCCATAATAATTGAGACATTCTTACCGAGATATTGCTCTGCGAGCAATAAAGAACAAGACCTGTTCTTCATTGAAATACTTCTCCTATTTGCTAATAACCATTTTCCGGGTTGCACGGAAGGACGGTGTGGAAAGCGTGTAGAAATAGATTCCACTAGCGACAGGCTCACCATATACATTCTTCCCATCCCAGTACGCTGCGTCTCCACGAGTCAGATAGTGTCCGGGCATTAGGTATCCCAAGTCAATCTGACGGATAAGCGTCCCAGCAGCATCATAAATCCCAATCGTGACCTGACCGGCTGAAGCGAGGTGGAAAGGGATCCACGTCTCTGGATTAAATGGGTTAGGATAGTTTTGCAGCAACTGATTATGTGCCGGGACAGATGAGAAAAGAAGATATTGTAAAACCTGTCTAGCCCGAATAAACTCCGGGGAATTGTTAGGCATTAATAGGAGTTCGCGGTAAATTGATTCAAGCTGCTTGCGTATCGATGGTGGAATTAAGTGCAGGGATTCACCAGCGGATTGCGGAGCAGCGGGGATTTCATCAATCTGATAAGACTCACCAAAATGTGCACTTACCAGCACAGAATCGTTGAGATCAATAACGCGGTCACCATTGACATCTGGATAAATATCCAAATGTGTCGGAATTGGCTGCCCTATGGATCGCACGACAATGCTAAGATCGAAAATGTTCACAACACCATCGGCGTTGACATCCCAAGGTCGGACAGGGTCTTCGACAATCACTTTTAACTCGTGAATTTCACAATCGAGTCGCTCTGCATTTGAGTCGACAAGAATCAGATTTTGCAACTGAATTTTGCTCGATCCAACAGCTTTTGCCCGAAATGAAGCACCTAACATGATGCCGTTACCAGTTACTCCGCTAGCTCCGGTTTTGGCAGCACTGACATCTTTGTATATCCCATTTATCTGGTCTGGTGGCTCTGTCGGCTGATGCCCAATTCCAGATTCTCCAAAAACAGTTCGGAACTTGGTGACAGTCACAAACGTAAGCACATCAGGATTGGTCCATCGCAAATCAAACTCAAACCCTCTTAAGTCGATGACAGATTCGACGAAAACGTCGACTGCAAACTCCTCTCCTAAATTGATCCGTCGAGCCGACGGTACTATTCTCACCGCACAACTTGGGGCTCGGAAATCGCGGACCTCAGACCAATCACTGACCCGACCGAAACTACCGGTACTTACACGCCACCAATAGTGGGAAATATTGTTCTTACCCTCGAAGGATAACTCGTTGACGGTAACAGTCATAAACTGCGTGTTTGCTGCGGTAAAGTTTGAATTGTTTGAAATCTCGACATCATAGTAAACTGCATTTTCAACGGCTTCCCATCTCAAGTTGATTTGCGAGGAGTTGACCAACTCGCCCCTTTGCGGTTCAAGGAGCCCCGGTCTTGGATAACTCGAATTCCAAATCGTAATCGTTCCTTCAGCCGACCCCACAACTGCAAGTTGAGGATGAGTTGGATTGAAAGACAAATCATGTACGATTTGCGTGTCGAAAGATTGGAGTTCAAAGCGGGTGGGAACATCCCACAGTTTAAGGGTATTGTCAGTCGGTGAATTCAGCAAACCAATGGCGAGGATTCGTCCGCTAGGATTAAAACGGACTGACATAACTTGGCGGTCATAGGTCGCAAACGGCTCTGCCTCCCCAATAGGGTCGCTGGATTCTAGTGAATTGACGTTCCAGAGTCGAACAGTTCCATCCCTAGCCCCTGACGCGATGAGGTTGCTATGGGGATGGAACACAACAGAAAGAACCCCTTGTGTATGTCCAGTCAAGCTATGGAGTTGTGAACCATCTGAGGCATTCCAAAGACGGACAGTGCCGTCCTCTGATCCGGAGGCGATTATGCTGCCATCTGGACTATATGCAACGGACCAGACAACGTCTGTATGCCCTTCAAACGTCGCCAGAAGTTTACCTGTGTCGGTTTCCCATAGCTTGAGCGTTCGATCTCGCGAACCAGAAACAATACGTCTGCCAGAGGGATTAAAATCTACAGATGTGACCTGTCCAGCGTGCCCCTCGAACACACGAATCTGTTGTTGTGTCGATATATCCCACAACCGCACCGTCCCATCAACTGAAGCAGATGCCAGATTGCCGTTGGGGCGGAAAGCAAGGGCTTGGATTTTTCCTGTGTGTCCGGTGAGCGTGTAAATTGGCTCATCGGCACCGGGCTCCCAGATGAGAATTTCATTCGCACCACCGGAGGCAAGCCACTTTCCATCAAGGCTAAACGCAACGGCAAGAGCACGGCCAGTGTGTCCGAACAGAAATTGGTGTGGGAACTCAGCGTAACCGTTTACAGATAAAAGAACAGCAAAAAAGATTGAAAACAGTGAAACCTGGCGTTTCATAGTATCCTCCGGAAACGTCAAACGTAAAAATACGGTTTTTAAGGCACGCACAATCTATGCCAACATAAACTGTCAACCGCAAAAATACGCCGAGGATGTATAGGGAATTTGTAAATTTGAAAGGAGGGTCGCCTAGTTGAGCCTGAGAGTCTACCGAGTGTCAAATTTTACGTTACGGATTCCACCAATAAGTCATCTTCCCGACAAATGTGGTTTCCGCCAGCTTAGCATTTGAACTGCTGCTATCATAGATTTGATTGAAAACAAGGTAGAAGTCGCTGCCGGGGCGGTAGATGTAGTTGAGTAGAAAGTTGGTGGAAAATACATTGCTATCGCTGTTCCATTGGGCAAACAATTTAGTAAAGAATCTTGTGGAAAAGGAATAGCTTACACGCGTACCGAAAATGCTCGCATTGAATGAACCCGCAGGAAGGGTAACCCGATTAAATTGAAAACGGGGCTCAAAACTGAAGTGCCCATTTGGTTTGAAGTCAGGTCCGATATCAAAACCGACCCTTCTCCCATCGAAGAAGCCGCCATAATTTGTTCCTAATTGGAGGGACACCATTTTCGTATCATCGGTGTTAATCGAAATCCGGAAGGAGTTGAAATGGTATTCGTCAACCGGAATCGTTATATCATCTCGAATTTCAAAATCCTCGTCGAGACGTTCAAAGGTTCGCTGCGCCTGAAAACCAAACCAACCTCCGCCCTCTAGCTCGAACCAGTTCATGTATGTAAACTCTCGGGTTGCTAGCTCATTATCTCGATTGAGAATGAAATCAAATTCCGGTCCCGCCCAAATTTGACGAATCCCAAATTTAGCAAGCATAGGGGTAAACCGCATTTCACCGCGGAAGCGGCGGACATCCTGCCGACGGACAAATCCGACTTCGGGGTGAAAGTTCTCGCCAATATCTATGTATGAACCCTCCAAACGTAAATTCTCATTCCGCCAATTACCCCCAAAGTACAAAGCATCCCTTTGGTCTGACACATCATCTTCAAAAGTACGAGCCCAGAGCCCACGGAAGTTGATATTATCGGCAGGACGATACGCAACGTCAAATCCACCCGCGCGGTTGTAAGTGTCAGTGTTTTGTTTATTGACTGCAATCAGTCCGACAGTGGAACCTTTAAACAAGTCCCGTCTCATCCGCAATACGGAGTAGTTTGTGCGCGGCTCATCAACGATTTCATCCGGATCAGTAACAGAGGGATCGGTGTGAAACTTGTCCGTAAACACATTTAATAGACCGATTCCGTAAGGTCCAACTTTGCCGGTAATCTTGCCGCCGGTAATAATCGGGACAGCATGTCCCTCCGCAAAACCGATGCGACGGCTATAAAAGAGGAGTAGTGGCGGTGGGCGGCGGAAACTAGTGCGGGGGATACCGAAATCAAACAGCCCGGCACCTTCTAAGAAGAAAGGCCGCTTCTCCGGGAAAAACAGACTGAAACGGGTTAAGTTAACCTGTTCCTCATCGGCTTCGACCTGCGCGAAATCGGTGTTGAAGGTGAGATCCGCGATAAGGTTTGAGGTAATCCCATACTTGGCATCAAGGCCGAGTTCAAACTCTCCATTCGTATCGTCATCTGCCTCGATTCGACTCACCCCCGGCAAAACGTAAGGCAACAACTCGAGATTCCGGGAGGGCGTAATTCCTTTTAAGCCTACCAAACGTCCGATATTAGCGGTGCGATATCTGGCTCGCCAACCATGGGCTCTGGAGACCGGTGTCCACATCCCCTCTTCTTGGTTTCGCATGAGGCTCCGTCCCATATTCATCCCCCATGTCATTACATCGCTCCGATTAAAACGGAGTTGACTAAACGGAATACCAATCTCCGCTGTCCAGTACTTTTCATTGGCTTTTGTGCGACAGTCCCAGACGGCATCCCAGTTTTCGTTCCGACTGTCTCCGCTGTCCATTATAGCGACATCTTCCATTGCCCCCAACGGATTGACGCGGAAGAAAAACCCGCTCCGCTGATCGTCATAAGTATCTAAAAGTACAAAGACGTTGTCGTTGTCCCATAGATTGCCATCGCGGCGCATCTCGTTAGCGGCCACCTGAGAAATATCGGAGTCAAAACAGGTAAAACCGAAGTAGATATTTTTCTCATCGTAAAGAATTCGGACCTCCGTTGCTTCCGTCATCGGCTGCCCCTCGTCCGGTTCCATCTGGACGAACTGACCAATGCGCTTGGCGTTCTGCCAATCAGGTTCAGTAAGATCGCCGTCAATCTCAATGGCTTGAAAGGTCCGGTACGCCTCCGCTTTGTACTCTATCGGGGAGGGATCTGCGCTCACAATTAGTGGAAATGACAAAAAGAGGGTCAAACAGATTGCTTTGAATCCCAATCTTATTGCGGAAAATAATCCTCGATTTTGAGCGATTCTACAGAATGGAAGTTGATGCCAAAGACGAAAATAATCGGTCATCGATTGTCTCCCGTTTTGATTGTCCAAGTTAGTAGTCATCTGACTAACCTACAGATGTCGCTGAATTTGATTAAAACTGTTTGAATCAAGTCTGTGATAGTCTGGAATATCGTACCGATTCCCACGGACATCTGTTACAAGCAGTCGCGCAGGTGGAAAATGTCTAACGTTCTGATGAAGTCCCTGTACAGAGAACGTGATTCGTCCGCGCGATGTTTCAACCTCCCAGTCATGGATGCCAAATCGCTCCTTGACACGGTAAACCTTCTGTATGATAGGTGTAAAGTATCGCTTATCGAGCTCCTCACGAAGGATTTCTCGGCTTTCGGAGTCGAGTCGTGATGGGTCCTCAATGATACCGATTTCCACCTCTTCCCCAATCCCAAGCGAGATATAACGATCGGGGTCGCTCAACGGGAGAATGCGGCGCATTGCCACGCGAGTGTAGCAGACCTCTTCTAGGATTTCCAGACGGGGAGCTCCCATCGGCGATCGAAACAGGCGTATCTTCTCTGGATCCAAATATCTCGGCGTGAAATCGTTATCGTCAAGCGAGACTGGAAGCGGAGGCCCCGATTCCAAAGCGACGATATTTTTAGACATTGTTTCTTTTTCCGTATTCATGTTTACCTCTCAACAACCTGTGCCTCTGAGCGAATCTCGGAGGCTTGCCGCTGTGTTTCAACGAGGTTGTAGTAAATTCCCTTCTTCTCCATCAACTCCTCATGAGATCCACATTCGACACCCCGCCCCTTATCTATGACAAAGAGGCGATCTGCATTTCGCAGCGTGGAGAGCCGATGGGCAATGGCAAAGGTAGTACGGTTCTGGACAAGTCGATCAATCGCCTGCTGGATTTTGCGCTCCGTCTGAACGTCAACCGACGAAGTAGCTTCATCAAGAATCAGGATGCGCGGATTGTGCAGAATTGCCCGTGCAATTGATATCCGCTGCCGTTCTCCGCCGGACAACCTACCACCCCGCTCACCAACCTCCGTGTCATATCCATCAGGAAACTTCACAATGAATTCATGTGCGTTGGCAGCCTTTGCAGCGGTAATGACCGCTTCCAGCCCCACTCCCGGCTTTGCGTAGGCGATGTTCTCCGCAATGGTTCCATTGAAAAGGTACGGTTCTTGGAGCACTACGCCAATCTGCTGTCGCAGGTCCTCAAGGCGGATTTTCGTTATATCTATACCATCAACGGTGATGCTCCCTGAATCCGGTATGTAAAACCGGCAAATCAGATTAATCAGTGTCGATTTGCCTGCTCCAGAATGCCCTACTAAGCCGATCATCTCACCGGGCTTGACGTGGAGGTTGATGTCCCGGAGGACAGGCTTATGCGAATCATAACCGAAGGTCATATTGTGGAATTTGACCTCTCCTTGGAGCTTTGATTTCGAGACAAGCCTACTGTCATCTAACTGCTCTGGCTCGGAGTCGATGACCTCAAAGATCCGTTCCGCCGCTGTCATCGCCCGCGATGCCCAGTTAACCATTGGACTCAAATGCCGTAATGGTCCGTAGAACATCGCTAAATAAAAGTGAAACGCCATCAACGTACCGAACGTCATTCCGTCGGTGAGAATCTGCAATCCTCCAACATACCAGACGATAATCGTTCCTAACTGAACAGCAAATTGCAGCAAGGGATAATAGGTTGCCCAAACCTTTTCGGCAACCGTGTCGTAATTACGGGCATCATCGTTCGTATAGGAAAACCGTCCGACCTCACTCTTCTGCTGGCCGAACGCCCGAACAACGCGGATGCCGGAGACCGAGTCGTTCACAATGTCGTACATCTTCGATCTTCGCCGCCATGCCCTATGCCAGAGTCCACGAACCTTCTTCCAGAACCATCTCGCGCCGAGAACTACCAATGGGATTGGAATTAGAATGAAGCATGCCAACCTCCAGTTCATCGAAAATAGGAAGGCACCAATCCCAAAAAGCATCAACAGGTCGATAACAAGGAACTGGAGCCCATCTAACAGAAACCATTGTAGGCGCGTACTATCCTCTGTGATGTGGGAGATAACAGTCCCTGTCTTGCGCTTATCGAAGAACCGAAGGGAAAGCCCGTGCAACCGCTCATAAATCTGGTCACGGATGTCCGCTATCATGCGGAAGGTTAGCCACGCGGCCAAACGCCCACGAAAAATATCGAGGATATGGGTGAGGATATGCGCTACCACGAGACAACCGACGGCGACCGTCAACGCAAGTACTGCTGTCTCAAACGACCGAAAGAATTGCCCCACCGCTGTTTTTGCAGCACCTTGCGCTGCTGCGAGGTCTTCGTTTAACTTCAATACATCATCAATGAGGATCTTTGTAAAATAGGGAGGCATGAGCGCAATCAGTGTTGAGACAAGCATGAGCAACACCACCACAGCCGCTCGATTCTTATGTGGCTTGAGATAAGAGAGAACGCGCAACATAACGCGATGTTTTTTGGTGCACGCCGGACACGGCAAAAACACATCAGACAGCGGCAAACCACATGTCTTACAGAACTTCTGCTCTTCTTCGTATTCCCACATCGGTGCTTCGTCGCGTTTCCCTTGACGGTGCTCGATCTCTTCACTGAGAAATTTCGCTATATACCCAAACTTCGGCATCAGTCCATTTGAGTAACGGATGAGATCAAGGGCATCCCCCATCATCTCTAGAACGAGAATTCCCCCGTCAACGACTGCTTCCGAACGCACCTCTACCACTTCGCTATATGGCACCCGATGGAGGACAGTACCTTCAGCATCAAGTGCCAAAATTTCTGTCTCGGTCAGGACGAACCAGCTTTCACCGAACAGACCATCAGGATTGAGATCGCTCTGCGCGGCGAACCTTATCTTGCCTAAAGAAACGTTCGCCGTCCTTAAAGCTGTTTCTATTGAAGTAGGTAACGCATCTAACGTCTCTTGATGTGCCAATGGTATTAGTTTCTCCTACGGGTGGATTTGTGGATACTTAAAGTAAAAGAAAAGCGAAATCTCAAGCCGCTTGCGGCATTTGGACGACCAGCCCACCGAATAACCTCGGATAGTTGGCCACCTTTTGCCAATTTAATCCACAGTCAGCGGTCTGGTACAGATTGGTGTCATCCACGACAACCAGCGCATTTTCCCTACCAACCGTAATGATCTGAAAGGTGTCAATATTTTCACCAATCTGTTCAGGCAGACCAGCGACCAAGGCCCAGTTTTCGCCTGCGTCATCACTTCGGTAGAGTTGGGCATCTACTCTGCTGTGGGGACCTCGTGATGTGGAAACTAGATAGACATCATTTTCAGGGAAGCAAGCACATGCCCGTTGATAATAGTAGGGCATACCACTCCGCTGGTGCACAAACGTATCGCCATAGTCCCTACTGATATAGAACCCGCTAGCGGTCGCAGCGAAGACGGTCGCCGGATCGGATGGGTGCGTAGCAACCTGATGTACATCCATCTCCAATCCTTCCTGAAGGTTTTCCCAAGTCTTGCCACCGTCACATGAGCGGACAACCCATCCGACATGAATGTTCGCGTAGATGGTTCCGTCCGTGGAGACCGCCAAAGAGCGCACATCCGGAGGTCCACCCCACGGCGTTTTCCAGAGCTTGCGTTCCGGCACCGCGTCAAAACTGTCGATAAAATTTAACTCACCATCGGCGACCCATGCGAGCCTAGCGCGTTCCGTGCCCACGAGTAACCGATCATCAGATGTCCAACAAACGCAGTTCAGGGTGATGTCCGTTGATACCTGCTGATTCCACGTCCCTGAAGCATACGTCCAAACCTCATGATCATTAGCGATAATAGACAACCGATCTTGTCCTACATTTCCGGCAATGATAGCTGCTGACTGAAGTGGAACATCGTCGATCGGTTCGCCGTTGAAGTCTAAGATACCCTCTTCTGAGAGCAACCAAACTGTCTCTTGGCTCATGGGAATGCTCCTTTCTTGAAGTATGTTGGTACATTCGTCTATTCATGCACCAATGAACCAAAAAATCTCTCTGTCCTCGGTGTCTCTTTTAAGTTCAAGGGTTCACTAGTTCATTAATTCGGAAGCCCATATACCAATGAACCAATGTACCAATTTACGGGTTCCACCAATATGTTAGCTTCCCAACAAATGTAGATTCGTTAAGACTGACACCCCCGCCGTTGCTGTCATAAATCTGGTTGAAAACGAGGTAGAAATCGCTGCCGGGACGATAGATGTAGTTGAGCAGAAAGTTGGTGGAGACCACATTATCGTCGCTGTTCCACTGGGCAAACAGTTTCGCAAAGAGTTGCGTCGAGAAAGAATAGGCGAAGCGACCTCCAAACACATTTGCATTGAAGGGTTCCACCCCGGGGAGCGTTATCCGGTTAAATTGATATTGAGATTCGAGGGCGAAACGTCCACTCGGTTTGAAGGTTGCCCCGATGTCAAAACCGCGCCTATTGCCGTTGTAGAACTGACCAAAATCCACATCAAAGTCGGCAGCAAGCATTTTACTCTCATCGGTCTGAATCCCTACCCTAGCAGATGTAAAACTATACTCATCAATGGGTATGGTGACATCATCCCGGATTTCAAAATCCTCGTCAAGGTGTTCGGCAGTCTGCCGAACTTCAAATTGTAGGCGACCACCCTTCTCCAGTTCAAACCAATTACTGTAGCGGATGCGGCGGGTTTCTATATCACCGTCCCGATTGAAGACAAGGTCAAATTCCGGTCCTGTCCAAATGCGGCGAATTCCAAATCTTCTGGGCCAAGGGGTAAACCGTATATCGCTCCGGATTTGGCGCATACCCTTCCGCCGGATGTATCCAACCTCAGGGTTGAAGTCCTCACCGATATCCGTATAGGAACCACCCACTCGAAATCGGTCATTCCGCCAAGTGCTGCCGAGATACCACGCATTACCACTCCCATCTTCCTCCTCTGAATCAGAGGTATGCGCCCATAGTCCACGCACATCAAAATTGTCTACCGGGCGGTATGAAAAATCAAAGCCACCGGAGCGATTGTAGGCATCTCCATCTTGCTTATTGATACCAATTAATCCGATACGCGAACCGCTAAAAAGATCCCGTGTCAACCTCAATACGGAGTAATTGGTGCGCCGCACATCAATAATATCGTCTGGATCCGTCTTATCGTGATATTTATTCGTGAACACATTCAGCATACCGACACCGTAAGGTCCCATTTTGCCTGTAATCTTGCCACCCGTGATAATCGGGATGGCACGTCCCTCCGCAAGACCTATGCGACGGCTATAAAACAGAAGCAACGGCGGTGGACGGCGGAAACTGGTACGACCAATGCCAAAATCAAACAACCCTGCCCCTTCTAAAAAGAACGGACGCTTCTCCGGGAAAAACAGGCTGAAGCGCGTCAGATTGACCTGCTCTTCATCGGCTTCAACTTGGGCAAAATCGGTGAAAAAGGTCAAATCAGCAGTAAGGTTCGAGTTGATACCGTACTTGAGGTCCAAGCCGTAGTCCAGTACTCCATTGGTATCAGCAGCATCTCCTTCGGTCCGACTCATCCCCGGCAAAACATAAGGCAGCAGCTCCAAACGCCGAGACGGGGTTATACCCTCTAAACCGCCTAGGCTACCCAGATTACCGAGACGGTATTTCGCCATACCCCCATACCGCCTAGGCACTGGCACCCATATCGCTTCCTCATTGTTCTTGCGGACTCCTCGTCCCACATTCATTCCCCAAGTCATCTGGTCGCTCTTATCGAAACGGAGTTGGCTGAACGGAATACCGAGCTCCGCCGTCCAGTGGTCACCATTGACCTTAGCCTGACATGCCACAACCGCATCCCAACTTCGATTCAAACTATCTCCTCCATTGGTCACAGCTCTATCTTGGTATGCCCCCAACGGGTTGATGCGGAAGGCAAATCCGTTGCGTTTATCGTTATAAGTGTCTAGAATCAGAAAGACGTTGTCGTTTTCATGCAGGTCCTGTGCGTCATGACGCATGTCGTTGGCGACCAGCTTGGACATCTCTGATTCAAAACAGGTAAAGCCGAAGTAGATATTCTGATCATCGTATAGGATGCGGACCTCCGTCGGTTCGCTTATCGACTCACCTTCATCAGGCTCAATTTGGAAAAACTGATTAATCGGACTCGCGTGCTGCCAATCAGATTCATTGAAATCACCATCAACTTCAATGCTCTGAAACGTTCGGTATGCTTCAATCTTATACTCTATGGGACCAGGGTCAGCACCCACAGTGAGTGGAAATAACAAACAGCAGACAGCTAACAGAAAAAAACATCTTCCGTGTCGTAGAATACCACCACTTAAAAACTGATCCAAAAAATTGAGGTGATAAATCACAAACGATCTCCTTTCAAAATGGCTCCAGAATTGATTCTATTAAGCAAGGGCTGATGTTGTTTGCTTGCTTTATAGGTTGCACGTTTTACGCTTCACAAACTACGGATTCCACCAGTAAGTCATTTTTGCGACGACTGTGGATTCGTCAAGTGCTGTTTTTGTACCGCCAGTATTATAAATCTGGTTGAAAACAAGGTAAAAATCGCTGCCGGGACGGTAGATGTAATTTAGCAGAACGTTGGCGGCGATTATGTCATCGTCGCTGTTCCATTGGGCAAATATTTTTGCAAAAAGCGTTGTCGAAAAAGAGTAGCCGACACGGGCACCGAAAATGCTTGCATTAAACGCGTCTTGGGGAAGCGTTACACGGTTAAATTGAAACATAGGTTGAACATTCAAACGCCCGTTCGGCTTAAAGCCTGCATCAAGGGTAAATCCCCACTTGCTGCCATTGTAGAAGTTGCCAAAATTCACACTATACTGCCCTGTAAGTGCTTTCGTATCATCAGTGGACCCTCTAATCATCATTTCAGTGAAGCTGTATTCGCCCGGAGGGATAATAATCCCATCTCGGATTTCAAAGTCTTCGTCGAGGTGTTCTGTGGTCCGCTTAGGTAAAAAGCCAATGTAGGCTCCGCTTTCAAATCGAAAATAGTTGGTCAGTGTGATCTCTTGAGTTTCCAACTGGTTGTCTTGATTGAGGAAAAAATCAAACTCCGGTCCTGTATAGATTTGGCGAATCCCAAATTTGCCGAGCCGAGGACTATAACGCATTTGACCATTGATTCGACGGATTCCCTCTCGCCGGATGAATCCGACCTCGGGGTTAAAGTTTTCACCGATGTCCATATATAAACCTTCTAAGCGAAAATCCCTATTCCGCCAAGTGCTGCCGAGGTACAAGGCATTGTTTTCACCGGTAACATCCGCTTCAAACGTGCCTGCCCAGAGTCCTCGAACATCGAGGCTATCAGTTGGGCGATACGTGAAGTCAAATCCAGTTGCTCGGTTATATGTGTCAGCATCTTGTTTGTTGATGCCAATTAACCCAATCCGTGAGCCGCTGAAAATATCCCGCGTCAACCTTAGCACAGAGTAATTGGTGTGTGGGACATCAATAATATCCTCCGGATCGGTTTCATCGAGAAACTCATTCGTGAACACATTCAGCATACCGATTCCGTAAGGTCCCGCTTTGCCAGTAACCTTGCCACCTGTGATAATCGGGATGGCCCGTCCCTCCTCAAGACCGATGCGGCGGCTATAAAACAGCAGCAACGGTGGTGGTCGACGAAAGCTGGTGCGCGGAATGCCGAAATCAAACAGCCCAGCACCTTCTAAGAAAAAGGGACGCTTCTCCGGGAAAAATAAGCTAAAACGGGTGAGGTTGACCTGTTCCTGGTCCGCTTCAACTTGTGCAAAATCGGTGTTGAACGTCACATCCGCTGTGAGATTGGAGGTAATACCGTACTTGAGATCCAAGCCGATGTCGAATACTCTATCAGTTTTCTTCTCTTCTTCGATACGATTCACCCCCGGCAAGATATAGGGCAGCAGTTCCAGATTCCGAGAGGGGGTAATCCCTTCCAAACCGACCAAATTGCCGATAACATCAGTGCGATACCTTGCAAAGAATCCATGCGCTTTGGAGAGTGGTGCCCATGTCGCGTCCTCTTGATTTCGCATCAGACTCCGTCCCAAATTTAACCCCCAAGTCATCTCGTCACTCTTACTGAAACGAAGTTGGCTGAACGGAATACCAATCTCTGCTGTCCAATGATTCTCATTGATTTTGGTGCGACATGTCCAGATTGCATCCCACGCTTGGTTGCGACTTTCTCCGCTGTTTATTAAAGCCATATCTTCCTTTGCTCCCAGCGGATTGACACGAAAGAAAAATCCGTTCCGTCGATCGTTATAGGTATCCAAAAGGATAGAAACATGGTCGTTTTCACGCAACCCATCCCGACCGCTGCCGTCTCGGCGCATCTCGTTGGCGACCATTTTGGACATATCAGAATCAAAACAGGTAAAACCGAAGTAGATTTCCTTAGCATCATAAAGAATGCGTATCTCTGTGGGTTGGGAGATTAGCTCTCCCTCGGCAGGTTCGTACTGAATAAGTCGAGTAATGGATTTTGCGTTCTGCCAGTCTTCCTCATTGAACTCTCCATCAATCTCAATGCTCTGATAAGTTCGGTATGCCTCAGCTCGGTACTCCATAGGCACCGGATCTGCACTAACAATGAGCGGAAACAGCAGACAGCACATAGACAAAATAAGAAAAGATTTTCCACACCGTGACGTGCTAGGTATCCTGTTAAAATGGCAAATCATAGACGGTTTCCTTTGAGAAAAAATCAAATATTTACAAAATGTGCTATGTTTCATGCGTTACGGATTCCACCAATAAGTCATCTTCGCAACAACTGTTGATTCCTCAAGTGCTGTTTTCGCACCATCACTATCATAAGTCTGGTTGAAAACGAGGTAAAAATCGCTGCCGGGACGGTAGATGTAGTTGAGTAAAAAGTTAGTGGAAATCACTTGATCGTCGCTGTTCCACTGGGCGAACAACTTCGCAAAAAGGGTTGTGGTAAAAGCATAAACAATGCGACTCCCGAAAATATTCACATTGAAAGGATCTTCGTTCGGGAGATTCACCCGGTTAAATTGATATTGCGTTTCAAAGGCGAGGCGTCCGCTCGGTTTGAAGTTCGCTTGGATATCAAACCCGCGATTTGTACCATTAAAAAAGGTGCCGTAATTCGCCCCGAATCGACCCGAAATCTTCCTTCCTTCATCTGTATCGATCATCGTTCTGAAGGTAGTTAAATTGTAATCGTCAACCGGTATGATAACGCCCTCACGGATTTCAAAATCCTCGTCGAGAAATTCGGAGGTTCGTCGAATCTCAACGTTAATCCAACTTCCCTGCTCAAGCTGAAACCAATTAGTGAGTGAAAACTCCCGCGTTTCCAGTTCATCATCTTGATTGAGAATATAGTCAACATCCGGTCCCATGAAGATGCGCCGCACTCCGAATTTTCTGGGCCAGGGGGTGAAACGTATCTGTCCACGGAACCGTCGGCTGCCCTGACGGCGGACGAAGCCGACCTCAGGGTTGAAATCCTCACCGATGAACGTATATGTTCCATTGAATCGGAGTAGACTGTTTCGCCAAGTACCGCCAAAGTACATCGCATCATTCTTGCTAGAAACATTCTCCTCATAAGTTCGTGCCCACAGTCCACGAACATCAATACTGTCGTTTGGGCGATATGCGAAGTCCAATCCTCCCGCACGATTGTATGTATCCGTATCCTGTTTATTAATCGCAATCGCCCCGATGCTAGAGCCGCTGAAGATATCCCGTGTTACACGCAGCACAGAATAGTTTGTCTTAGACAGATCAACAATTTCATCTTTATCCGTAACTGATGAATCGGTATGAAATTCGTCTGTCAACACATTCAACAGACCAATACCGTAAGGTCCCATCTTGCCCGTAATCTTGCCCCCACCGATAATCGGGATGGCGTAACCCTCCTCAAGACCGATGCGACGACTGTAAAAGAGGAGTAACGGAGGCGGACTAAAGAAACTTGGTCGAGGAATACCGAAATCAAAGAGTCCGGCACCCTCCAAGAAGAAGGGACGCTTCTCCGGGAAATACAGACTAAAGCGCGTCAAGTTGACCTGTTCCTGATCCGCTTCAACTTGGGCAAAGTCGGTGTTAAACGTCAGATCTGTAGTAAGGTTCGAGGTTAAACCGTACTTGAGATCTAATCCAATATCGAATACTCCATCGGTGCCCTCCTCGCCCTCGATTCGACTAACTCCCGGCAGGACATGAGGCAGAAACTCTAGTCGTCTTGACGGGGCAATGCCCGCCAAACCAACTAGGCTACCGAGGTTAGCGGTTCGATATTTCGATCGACTCCCATACTGTCTTGATACCGGAACCCATGTTGCTTCCTCGTTCTTTCGTCGGATGGTTCGTCCGAAATTCAAGCCCCAGACCATCGAATCGCTTCTGTTGAAACGAAGTTGGCTAAAAGGAATAGCAACCTCCGTTGTCCAATGGGTATCATTGATCTTGGAGCGACAGTTCCATACAGCATCCCAACTCCTGTTCTGGCTATCTCCGCTGTTTGTCAACGCTATATCCTGCATCGCACCTAATGGATTGATGCGGAAGAAAACCCCACTCCGCTTATCGTTGTAGGTGTCCAAAAGGATGAAAACGTTATCGTTTTCACGCAAATTTTCTGCATCTCGACGCATTTCGTTGGCAACAATGTTATCACGCCCTGCGCTTGAACAGGTAAAACCGAAGTAGAGGTTTTTCTCGTCGTAAAGGATACGGACCTCTGTCGATTCAGTTATCGGGGCACCCTCATCGGGTTCGGTTTGGACAAATTGATTTATTAGTTTTGCACGCTGCCAATCGGTTTCACTGAAATCCCCGTCGATCTCAATGCTCTGAAAAGTTCGATACGCCTCGGCTTGATATTCTATCGGTTCAGAGGCAGAACTTATACAAATCGGAAATAAGAATATAAAACCTAAAAGAAATAGGTATTTTCTAATTTCAGGGAATTGATGCAGATTGAAACTCATACTTCCTTCTTTTAGTACTTAGGTGTTGAGATGTAGCATATATTTAGATATTAGAATGACGAAAAAGGAAAGGAAGGGATTAACCAAAATTGTACGATAGGCATTCGAGTGGGTTGATTAAATAAACATAAGGAAAGAAAAGATTCAAAATTGCCGATCCAATTAGGGCGCTTGGCTATAAATTCGTGTATCTTCCAGAGTATCCTTAAATGGTCCCTGTTTGTCCGTTTGCAATGTGACAACAATGACGCCCATCCTCGTGTCACGTTGCTCATCTTCTTCGATCAGCCGATGGGGTATTTCCGCAAAAAGGACCCTACGGTTTCCACCGAGTGCCCCCCATCGCAAATCAATGGGGCGTCCATCGTAGACTTTTTTGCCTCTAGCACCATTCCGCATTGAGTAGATCTCGATATGTGCCGTGAATTTGGACTCCGAGAGGCTCCTGGGACCAGTTCCTGGTGTCAAGATACTTCCGGTCTGGATTAATGGACGACCGTTTTCATTCAGTAAGAAAATGTCGAACTCGATCCGATCAAACCGAAAACTGGTTTCAACCTTGATACCTCCGAAATTGTCTATTATACCGGTCTCACAACCTAAAATTACGATTAGACATCCCCAAGCGAGCCAAGGCAAAATTTTTCCGACCGTTTTATCTTTTAAGAAATCTACGTTCAATTCCAATCTCCATCTGCTGATTCATTCCTCTCAGAAGTGCAATCCAATCCCCACGCCAATCGCGGTGCCATCAAAATCGAGGTCAAAGGGAATCGCACCACTCCCCTTGAAAGTCTTGAGGATCCGCTTTGCCTCAAGGGTAAGGGTCAGCTGGTCATCGAGAAGTAGATACGTTAATCCAATCTGTACATTCCCTGTCAAACCAGAATTCCCGGCATCAAGAGTGATTCCCTGTTGCGCCAATAGGGCAAGACCGCTGCCACCAACACTCAAGTGCGAATACCCGACACCGCCGCCAAAGTAAAGCGGAAGGAAGTCGTTAAGCAGCACTGGATGGTAGAGCAAACTGAACGACATGGGGATGAAGGTCGCGGAAAGATCTGCGGAGGTTGGCGGTGGTAGTGCTGTAGCATTTGTCCAATACCCGATCGCTATTTGGGAAGATAACTCCGGCGTGTGTTTCAGTTTTACAGCAGCAACCGGCATCAACCCAGCGTTGAGTGCTGGCGCGCCGAGGCTGCTCAACAATGTTGTAAGCTGCTCCAAACTTGGCTTATAGGAAAGGAGGGAAATATGGAGCGATGTGGATTTGACACCACGCCTCATAAAATCCGACAACAGGTTTGTCTGTTCGCCCTCAGTTGGGGTCTCTGAAACGACCGCCGACTCAAGCGAGATATTTCCCACGAAACAGCCAATAAGCACTATGAGCAACAATGGAGGAACTGTATAAAGTCTGTTCATTTCTTGTTAATTACCAACGGTCCTATTCCGTTTTCGGTTGTCACTACATTTCACATATCAACTGTATCTCGGTTCGCATCTGTAGATGGCTCTACCCTTTGTTCCACCGAGGGGTGTCACCACAAAGTACATCTCCAACAACCTGCGAATTGGCTGATCGACTCGGTAACAGATCAGGAGCGTCGCCACATTTGGTGCTTCTGCGACCTGTTGAAGGAACGGTTCAAGAGGACCAAAATCCGCTGATTCCGGTCCATCCTTCGGCTGCCAATGGTCATTATGAGCGTAAGGTGGATCTGTGACGATGGCAACCTCACCATCAACCGAAGCCAAATGCTGCTGAATTCGAGTTGCGTCGTGCTGCAAGAGTTCTACATCAAGGTGAATCTGCTGCGCGTGATTAAAGATTAATCGGCACCGCTCCTGATATGATCGTTTCAGTTCATCATTCTCGGTTTTGTACGTTTGGATTGCGTGTAATCGTTTCTCAAGAGCGTTAGGTTCCCTCAGCCACTGAAAATTTTGCCGCGCCGTATCTAACACCACCGGATGCAGGTCTGCCCCGATCAATTTTTTTATTTTCTGCCAAAAAAGAAGGTACGCTGTGCAGAGGATGACACCGTTACCGCAGAACGGATCATACACCGTGACTGGCTCCCGTTCCTCTTCAAACAGTGAGTTAAGCATCACATACGCAACACGAGGCGGAAATCGCGGTGTCCGCGTTGACACAGCCTGATAGAGTGTCTTACCAACCTCTATATATTTATAAGTGACAGGCCCCTGTGGAAGGTGCATGGTGCGTGAAACAGCAATCCGTCCTAGCGTTGGGGTGACGGAAAATGCCCCCAAAAGGTGATTAAGATGATGGTGACCACCAAGGGATACAGTGTGCAGCAAAACGTTTGAGCGCGCCACTTTTAACGATAATTGCTTCGGGCCGCAGCACAGTCGCGTACATCATGAGTAATGAAATTGTATCAAGTAGAGACCGGTAGCCAGATAGACCGGATATATCAATATAAATCTTGTTAAACTGTTCACCAAACTCAAGTGCCGCTTTAACATCGAATCCGTCTAGGACCTCAAAGTGCAGGTCAGGATGCATTTCCCGTGCACGCTCGATACACTTGGGACTGATGTCAGTACCAATGACCTGCTTACAATGTGGCGCAATCAACGCGGTTGTTGTCCCCCATTCACAACCGATTTCTAGCACAACATCACTTGCCTTCACCCAAACAGGGATGGTCTCCCGGTATTCTTTAACACCGCGTGTACCGATAAATTCCGTTTTTGTTTCAAATAATTGGTTCTTACTCGCCATGTGCTTTCCAGACAGTGACTTGTCAGCCGTACACTATATGCCATTGACAGTTGACTACGCGGTTTTCCTAGTCTGACCCTTAAAGTCCCAACAGAACAACAAATATGTAGTTATTGAGTATAGAAGCTCGATCTACGAACTTGCAGGCAACTTCGTTACCATAAAAAAAGGGAAATTGGGATGAAGCCTATTCCACCCAATTTCCCTTAAAGTAGGTACAGTGTGAAGTGCTACATCATCGAGCCAGCTGGCAAGAGAATGACCTCTGCTCGCCGGTTCTGGGCGCGCCCATCTCTCGTCTTAACTGGAGCAATAGGTTCCGTATGCCCAAGTCCACGAGATTGAATTGTATTCGTTACGCCCTTGCTCTTGAGATATTGCACAACCGAATCTGCGCGGGCTTGAGAAAGATCCCAGTTGCTGCGGTATCTTCCCCTGAGTACAGGGCTGCCATCCGCGTGTCCTTTGACGAGGACTGATGCATCAGCATGTGCTTGAATCTTTGCCGCTGCTTTATCAAGGGCTTCCATAGCAGCTGCAGTCAAGCCGACTTTCCCGCTGGGGAACTGAACCGTAGCCACCATCATTGGTTTGGCAGCAGCCATTTCTTTAGTTGCAGCGAGAGCCTTTTTTGTCTCCATGAGCGCAGCTTCCAAATCGGATATCTTTTGAGCTTGCATTTGGGTTGTATTCTCAACTGCAGCAATCTGGTCTTGGAGTTTTTGATCTCCGGACATGGCGGCCTGCCCCGCTTTTTCCTCAACCATATTTGCAGTCTGCATGAGTTCCTCACGCAGTTTGGCATCCCCACTTTCAGCTGCCTCTTTGGCGGCTGCAATTGTATCCGCATCACCTTGTTGAGAGGCGGTAATAGCGGCTTCTTTCGCCATAGACACCTCTGACCTCAAAGCATCCCCTTGAGCGTCAACTTTGCCGCTCAACTCAGAGACTTGGTTGCCCAAATCGGTGTGTGCCGATGCATTTTCTTGGTTGTATTTATCCATTTCCATGGCAAACTCTTCTTTGCTTAATTTGCCACAGCCACTAAGGACGACGCTAAATACAAAAATGCTAACAATCGCTATTCCTGCTATACTTCTCATTGTTACCTCCTCAAAGAGATAATTCATTCTAAAGTGAATGAATATGGTTTATGGTATGACAATTTGTATGGATAGGTAGGATAAATCATTTTATCTTTCCCCATCAGAACCGTGCGTGCGACGTTCACCGCCCGCAGCTTGCCGAGTTATAAATGATGATTGGCGGCAGTCAACCCGTTGGTTGTGTTTCAGATATTTAATATTTGAAAATCGAAAATGTCGAATTATAGGAATACCCAAAGGACACTATTTGCCCTCGGACTTGGGTATGTATACCCGCCTTATGGGGTCGGGCTCTTTGATTATATGAAAATTATAGAACAAATCAGTCATAAAGTCAAGGTGTTCTGCCTTATCTCTCGGAGTAGAAACTCCGTCAACTCCAGCAGTGTACTTGCCAGTGTTCACTTGGCAGATTCGGTCTATAGTCAAGATTCTCGATGCTGATAACTGCATATTGGAAACATCAACCTAGGTTCGATACCTTATTGGTTACAGACCTATTATTGTGGATTCACCTATTCGGTATTTATGAGGCTTCCGGCATCAGTTCATCTTTCGACTTAGCCATTATGTTCTAATCGGACGTGCATGTAGGATTCTACATTCCCCCTTTGCATTCGCTGTGTCCCTCTGCTCCCCACGATGACCTTTGGGTTATTTTTCAGAGGACAGATGAAATTCTAAATGCTTGGTATGGATTTCATGTAACTTGCTTAACCCTGACTCAATATTCTGAATACGATGATTAGCCAAAGCAATTTGTGAGGTGACAGATTCAAATTGTGAGGCGACAGATTCAAATTGTTTATCTGTTCTTTCAGAAAGACTATTGATTTGAGCATCAAGGACTTCAGCTTTACCCAAGAGTTCCTTATGGATTGCGTCAATCCTTGCATCAAGATAGTCTTTCAAACTGGAATTAAGATGAAACATCAAGACTGCTAACCCACAGAAACCACCAAGCATTGCTAATATCACACTGCCCAATGCAATCCAATGAGATAGTTGCATTAGTTGTCTCCTTTGTAGCATTCAGATTGTAGACCATTACGGTCTACAGTAGGTGTTACAAGATTAAACAACTTTTCATCGCAGTTGAGGTGAGATTTGCTGGCGCAAGTTACCAGAGCAAGAATTAAACTTGCAATACACGATGATACGCATGAGCGCACCCAAAAATTTGCCATATTGTAGCACAAACCAAATTTTTATACAAGCAAAATTCTGTTGTTCGACATAATTGCTTCGGTAGCCTTGCGTTTTTCCTAAAAATCCATTAAATTTAACCCAAGTCGCTGGTAGTAGGCATATTTCGTATGCCGTAACTTCCGCCCCATGAAATCATTGAGTTTAAGAGTTCATTAGTTCAAACAGTTCATTAATTGCACCAAAACAGGAGACGATAGAGACATGGAGAAAATTGGCGTTGGTATTATTGGGTTAGGGATGGGGAAGTCGATGTTTGGGATTCGACAGATTCCCGATACCGATCTCGAAATCCGGGGGATTTGCGACACAGATGCGGATCGGCTGGAAAGCCTCCGTACAGAACATAATGTTCCGTTTGCAACGATGGATTATCGGGAACTTCTCCAGCGGGTTGAAATCGACATCGTCGGTATCTACACACCGGATCCGCTTCACGCACAACACTGCCTTGATGCCCTTGATTGTGGCAAGCATATAATCTGCACAAAAGGCTTCGTTGATAGCCTCGACGATGCGGTTCATGTATTACAGAGGACGCGGGAGACAGGTCTGAAGCTCATGGTTGGACAGACCTGTCGCTTTCGACCAGATTTCATGCACACACACCGATTAATGGAGGCTGGCAGACTTGGCAATATCGTCGCAGTCGAAGCCCATTATGTCCATGATATGCGCAGCGTGCTAACAGCAACACCGTGGAGACACCAGATGCCTCAAAAAACGCTCTACGGTGGGCTGTGTCATCCAATGGATCTGATTATCTGGTTTCTCGGTTTCCCCAGTGCCGTCCACGCAATTGCCCACGAAAGCGGAATTGATGAGCGATATCCGTCAGGCGAAGGACATTTCAATGACAACTGGATGGTCAATCTGATTTATGAGGATGGACGGCTCGGACGTGTGCTTGGGCTTTACGGTCTCTGTCATGCACCGATGCCAATGCTAGGGCTATCAGTCTACGGAACTGCCGGCAGTGTTGTCAATGGACAGGCAATTTTCGATGATGACCATCGCAGCGTCATCCCCGTCGAAGAGGCCGTTTCTATGGGGACAGATGAGATTGCCGATGTCGGACATATCGGCGAAGTGGTGCGTTATATGCTACATTTTGAAGACTGCCTCAAGCACGACAAACAGCCACTAATCAACGCAGCGGTCGGTGCGAAGGTCATCGCTGTGTTAGATGCGTGCGAGCGGTCCGCCCGGAGCGGGAAGGCGGAAAGAGTGCAGTCAGTTGTTTAGCCAACCTGTGAATGCTACAAAAAGTTCAGGAGCTCATAAGTTTAGTAAACCCTTGAACCCCTGAACGTAAATCATGCTTATGTGAAATGAGAGAATGAACGCGCTACACTAGCAGAGAGCTTACCCACGCGAAGGCTCACTCATTGCTTCCTGCGCTTTACGAGAAAGTTCAGCGAGATGCCCATCGTTAGCCATCACCTGTTCTAGGTGCACCAACCGTTCTGGTCCGGCAGTACCTACCATCTTCGGTCCATATTTGCGGTCAATCCAGAACCGCGCCGAGTTGCCGATGTAGGTGCGTAGATCTTCCAAACGGTCTTCGGGATAACGTTCACAGAGGTTCATGGTAAACATCCGTCGGCGTGTGCCGCCGCCAAACGCAGCATGCTTGGTATTGTGATTGAAACAAACCACATCCCCCGGCTGTGTCTCGAATGCGATTGCTGGTACATCCTTGCCATGAACGCCCCAGTCAGCCTCACTCTCCCGAATCTCTTCCTGAAGCCGATCCGCGTAACCATCCCCAAAGAGATGGCTGCCGGGGATGACGCGCAGGGCACCGGTGTCGCGGGTTAAATGGTCAAGGTAAAATGCAATTTTGAGGTGGGTAGGATCCTCCGGTTTGTGTCCCCCATCGGAATGCCAGCGTGTATCGCCGACGTAGTAGTTTCCATCGCTACCCATATAGTTGAAATCGTCGCCGAGAAGCGTGGTCGTTATCCCCAATATACGGGGGTCGTCCAACAGAGACGACAAATATTCGCTCTGATCGATGAACGGAACGATACAGGAGCGGGCTGTCCCTTCGTGGGGTTTTCCATTATGACCTCCCCCACGCTCCGTCCAAACCGCTTCAAACGCATCAATGATTTGCTCGCTACGGTCTCCCAGAAGTCCGGGAAAGCTTAGATAACCGAAGGTCTGAAAAAAATTGATTTGCTGATCCGTCAGTTTGAAATCTTGAGTTGTCATCGAAATCTCCTTTCCAAGTTCCAACACAACAAATTGGTATACTCAAAAACTGAAACTGGAACGCTACTCAAGCGGGTCATGCGTAACAAAACGAGGTGTCGCAAACGGCATATGTGTCGCCCCGCGAGCAAGAATATGGTTCTGATTGCCCTCGCCCCATTCGGTATAAGATCGGGCGTTGGCATAGTGGCAGACATACGACCGCCGAAATCGGTCTGTCGATCGATTCTGTTTAGATCTGTGGATAAGGTGACCGTGGAAGAAGATGACATCTCCGGCATTGGCGGTCGCCGGCACCTCGCTACTTTCTTTGACACCTATAATTTCGGTCAACCTTTCCTGAAAATCGTCGGTATTGTCCGGTAGTGTTACCTCCTCATAAATTGGGTGTAGGTGAGAACCGGGAACAACATACATGCAGCCGTTCTCCTCATCGCAATCATCAATGGCTATCCAAGCACCGCACAGCGTGTCCGGGGCAGTTTTGATGTAAAAGGAATCCTGGTGATAAGCCTGACCGGATTTCTTCGGCGGCTTTAGGAAAAGCATCGACTGCATCGCCATCACATCGGGTCCTATCAAGGTTTCAAGCACATCAAGGATGCGGAGATGTAGCAGAAACCGCTCATGGATCTCCAAGTGCCGGTGGAACTGGATGAAGCGGAAGAACTTATCCTCCATATCCGCAGGGGTGTTACCCTCGCTTCTCGGCGTAACTCCTTCTAGTTGGCTGAAGTCGACCCTCCCCATCGCCATATCCATCGAATGACGGTCAAGCTCACGAAGATCTTCTTCACTCAGTAATCCTTCGATTTTCAGATAACCTTGTGTTCCAAAGAAGTGCCGCTGATCAAGGGTGAGTTGATATTTTTCTCGTGGTTGCTGTTCCATCAGCAATCTCCTGTTCTGACCATAAGGTTTCTCGTTCCGTACAACAACTAACCTGTTAGCATCGGTATTGGAACTGACAAATTGACATCACAAAAGTACAAATCCTAGGTTATTTTCTTAACACAACAGACAGAACTGATTAAAGCATAGCAAAGTCCCCTAGACACTACGCGGCCAACGTCCAGTGCATCGTCTCATCAATAGGCCAGATTGGGCGGCGTAGATAGCGATAGGGGAGGCTAGCGTAGTCCACGGTACTGACACCAGGGGTGTTCAGTTCAATGGTGCTAGCAACGACCGGATCAAAGGAGGCGCGATGTGCTTGATTGGATTTGACAACAAGGATCTGTTTCTCTTCCAATAGGATACCGGCACTCTTAAAAAAATCTCGGTCTTTGCCGGTCCCTCGTTGGGAGCAGATAACGTCGATTTTATTCCCGGTGCGCAGCACAACCCGCTTGCCCACATTTGCCTCACGAAACGCCTCCTCGTTGACTTCACGTCCCCAACCGCCATGGGTGGGACCGCAGATCATGTACCTGCCATCGTCAATGGACTTGACCTGAGCCGTTATTTTCAGCGGTTGGTAGAAGCGTTGATCGGTCTTGCCTCCCACCGTGATGTTGAGTTTTGCGCCTACTCCGGCTGCTATACCTGCGCGTACCACCTCCGCATCACGGATAGTGAGCGCGCAATCCTGCGCCCCACAGCGGAGGAGACTTTCCAGTACCGCCGGACTATCGGCGGGACAGGCACTGCCGGGGTCGTCACCTAAGTCGACCAAAAGAATCGGCTTTCGCGGGTCAACCATCGCCATTTTCACCCCTTCGTCAATGGGGTGAATCGGGCGTACCGTTTTCAGGCGTTCCCGTTGTTCCCATAGATCCGCTGCCAATTCTTGAGCTAACCGCTTGGCGAGCTCCGGGTCGCCGTCAGTCGTCGCTATGATTGACATACCGGCATCTGGAGAATCACCGTATCCGTAGCCACCGAGAATGGTGATGTCGATTACCTTAGGAGCCTTTTCCATCTCCGCACGCTTTTCGTTCAACTGATAGAGCAGCAGGCCTTGCTCCTCTTGCGGCAGGTGTGACCAAGTGCTCTGACCGATATTGGGACCGATGATCGGCACAAACACCCGGTGAGTGACCGGATTGATTTTTCCATCTAACATTTGGAGCAGACATTCCGCCGCCTCCAATCCGCGCTCGTAACCGTCAATATGAGGATTGGTGTTATTAGGGAACGGAACCAGCGCCTCAGCCTCTTTGTTACTCATGATAGTGTGAAAATCGTAGGTGCCGACCATAGGGATATTCCCTAGGACCCGGCGCGTTTCCTGCACCAGTTCACCTTCGGCATCGGTATAGGGTGCTTCTGCGACCATTGCCCCATGAAGCGCAAAGTAGACACCATCTAGTGGTCCCGCCTCCTGCAAGCCTGTCACAATCATATCACGACAGCGTTCGTAAACTTCGGCATGGATGATGCCGCCGCGTGCAAAGCCAATTCCAACGGTGGGAACCAGTTCTACATCGCATCGCTCGGCACCTTCCACAAAACCACCAATAAAATTCATCGGTTGTGCACGCCTAAGTGCTTCTCCGCGTTGGATATGGACGGTGTCCATGCTATCGTTCTGCTCCACAGCAAAGGTGTTGGTCTCGTGCCAGAGACTAGCAATACCAATCCTCATTTTTCTCTCCCTTATTAAAAACTGACCTCTGCAATCGTTTTACCACCTAGCACCTGTTCAATAATCCGAAGCGTTTTCTGATGAGCGGTATTAATCTGCTCCTGCCGCGAGCGGATTTGGCTGTCGATTTCGCTCAGTTTCCCCTCAAATTCACCTACCATCCGCTTCACCTCCGCGGGTGATGTGCCACCAAGACTCTGATTATTATGGAGGGAAAGTTTCGGATCAAGAATGCGCTGGAGTTGTGGGATAGATAGGTCAATACCCTCGGAACGTAACAGTTCTTGCGTTTCCTCCCAATTCCCAAAGGTTTTCTCCTGTTTCGCCAAACCTCCTACGACGTTCCCAACTATCTCATGACATTTTCGGAATGGCAACCCCTGTTCACTAACCAGAAAATTGGCTAACTCTGTTGCCGTTGCGAAGTTCACGTTGGCAAGCAGTTCCAACCGATCCGTGTTGAAGCCGAGCGTCTCAAGAAGGCCGGGTAGAATCCCCAAACAGGATTGAACCACATCAAATGCGCCCCACAGAGGCGGTTTGTCCTCTTGGAGATCGCGGTTATACCCTGTAGGCAACCCTTTGAGATTCGTCAATAGGTCCATAAGGGCTGCATAAACCTTTCCCGTCCGTCCACGCGTCAATTCTGCGATGTCGGCATTCTTTTTTTGGGGCATGATCGAGCTGCCCGTCGCGTACGCATCATCAAGCGTTGCGATGTTAAACTCATAAGTTGTCCAGTAAACGATCTCTTCACCGAGCCTTGAGAGGGTGGTCATCAGCAGGGTCAACGCAAAAAGGGGTTCAGCGATAAAATCACGGGAGCTAATCACATCTAACGCATGTTCATGTGTCCCATCAAAGCCGAGTAACCCGGTTGTCAAATCCCGATCGATTGAGAAGGAGGTCCCTGCAAGCGCACACGCACCGAGTGGATTGAGGTTAGCAAGTTCGTAAGCAGCATTCAATCGCTTTTGATCACGGAGGAACATGCTGACGTAGGCTGTCGCCCAAAATCCGAGACTGATGGGTTGTGCGTGCTGTGTGTGCGTGTAGCCCGGCATGACCGTTTCGGTGTGTTCCTGTGCGATAGAGAGAAACGCACGGCACAAATGGGATACCCCCTGCTGTGTGTAGAGGAGCTGTTCGCGAATATAGAGATGTGCATCGACAAGTACCTGATCATTTCGAGACCGAGCGGTGTGAAGTTTTCCGCCATACTCATTTCCGGCACCTTCGATAAGGTAGGACTCCACATTCATATGGACATCCTCCTTTTCAGGTTTGAGGACAAACTTTCCATCGTGGAAATCCGATTCCGCCTTGCTCAACCAGTGCAAGATCTGCCGAAGATCCTCATCAGAGATGATGCTTTGCCGTGCCAACATGATTGCATGGACTTGACTTCCCCAAATGTCGTGTGGGACCAAGCGTGAATCGACATCAATGGATTGTGTGAAGTCTTCGGTTTCAGTTGACAGATCGGAGCGAAATCGCCCGCCCCAGAGTTTGGTAGAGGTGTTCATCGTTGGGCAACCCTGAAGATGGGAAGTTGTGAAAGTTCGTAAAATTTCTGATTTTACGGCATTGGATTGGGCGGTATTATAGCATGAAGCGGTCTGGGTTGACAAGCGGTGATTAAACCAACGTCTGCAGCATAATCGTATGCGTCTCGTTACCCAACGAAAATAAAAAAGCCCACACCAACTTCTCACTGGATATGGGCTTTCTCCGTGAATACATCTGAATTTACGACGAGTTTCTCACACACCAATTGAGGGAATCTCAAGTTTATTCGGTTAATCAACAACGAAATTTATCGCGGCAAGGTTGATTGCCTACTACCTCATGGAACTTTTGACCTGTTCCAGCCAGATTGCCGCCTGTTGTCGAACTTCCTCATTTTCTGAATCACTTAACTTTTCAAGTATTACAATTGCCAATTCGTATTTTCCTTGAAGCGCGTAGGTAACCCCTAGATAATATTGTGCATCTTCGTAAAACTTACTGTCCGGATAGGTGTCGATTACCTTCTGGAAAAATTCTTCTGCTGTCTGGAAATAATCCTTCTCGTTGTTGCCCCCAGCATTATTCCCATAATAGATCGCAAAATTTACATACAACTCAGGTAAAAGACCTGTTTTATTATTCGGATCCTGCTTTACAACTTTATCAAATAGCGGTTTCCCCTGTTCAAATTTGCCGCGCTTGATGTAAATCAGTGCAAGTCCAGCGTTAGCTTTTAAATCCTTTGGATTCTTCTGAACCGCTACCTTCAATTCCTGAAACGCCTCTTCCCCCTTGAAGACATTTTCCATGACTCCAAAAAATTCCTCCGGAGGACTATAACCGGGGTTGAGACTGATTAACTCCGCCTCGGCACTAAGAAATACAACCATCGGATAACCGCTGACACCGTATTTGATACGGGCTTCCTCATTTTCAGGGTGGTTCTTATCTTCAGGATTAATCTTGAGGTTGACAAATTTTTTCGAGAGCGCGACAACTTTTTCATCCGTAAACGTTTCGGCATCCAGCCGCTTACACCAGCCTCACCATTCGGTGTAGAAATCCATCATGATTGGCTTGCCTGTTTTTTTGGCTTCTGCCAATCCTTTCTCAATTGACTCCGCCCACTCAATCTTCTCCTCTGCCAGTACCATTGGAGCCACAACAACAGGTAATAGCAGGGTAACAAGCACGATGAGTTGTCTTTGTCTCCAAACAGAATTTAACATTGTTTTTCTCCTTATGTTAAGGAATTTGGGGATAGAAATTAAAAATCCAAGCCAGGCTACTAATATCTTAAACGAACAGAAGCAAAAAAAGTGTAATTCGTATTGTAAATTACTTGCTAATTACCTCGATTTCGTACAATGAAGTAAACAGTTGAATCTGGTTTAGAAAGGTCTGCATCCAATAATAACGTGCCATTGCCCCCTTCCAAAGGTTATCATAAAAATAGCATAATCCTTATGACCACCGATGGAGGGAAGTAATGGCAAACAAAAGGATACCCAAAAGACGTAAAAAACGCAAACAGAAAGTCAGTCACTCCACCGCTCACGCGCCGTTGTGTGCATTGGGCGAAGTGCTTAAAGAGAAAGCGTTCTTTGATGAGATTCATCAAAGGGTTGAAATCCCTCAGAAGACGATTACCTATCGCCCGACAGACAAATTGGTGTTTGCCACGCTTGGCATAATTGCCGGAGCATCAACGATTTCAGACATCAACACCGCCCTCCGTCCGCATGGTGCGCTGCTTTTGGCATTTGGGTATTGCAAGTGTGCGGATCAGTCAGTAATTCAGGAGACGATAAATGCCGCCACGTCGGAAACAGTTTTTCAACTTCAGCAAGCGGTTGATGGTATTTGGGAGAAACATCACCTGACGTCATCTCCCCTCTCATCGTTGACCGAATCAAAGCCGGTAACTATTGATATGGATCTGTCGGCGCTGCCGGTCTCCAAACGCGCAGAAGGAGCCACCAAGGGGTATGTCCCCCACCGCAAAAATCAATACACCCGTCAAGTCGGACGCGTCCTGATGCCTGACACCCAGGAAATTGTCTCCCAATCCCTTTACACGGGAAACACCTCGTCTAAGGCGGTGTTCAAAGAAATGGTTGCCAAAATGGAAACCACCTTAAAACTGGATACAAACGCCAAACGGCAGCAGATTCAATTGAGACTCGATGCCGGATTTGGCACCGACGCGAACATCAATTTCGCGCTCTGGCGGAATTACTCGATTCTGGTAAAAATCTACTCGTGGAAAAGAGCCACTGCTTTAGCCAAATCTGTGCAGAAGTGGGTGGCTGTCCCATCGTGTGCCAATAAGACCGCTAGACAAGCCGGGTGGGTCACAAAGCCACATCGGTATGGGCGCAAAACGGTACAAGTGGCGGTCAGAACCCCAAACCACAAAGGCGGTTATAACTATTCGGTTTTGGTGACTACCGATACAAAAGCAACGTTAACCCAAATTGTCACCCATTATGATAAACGAAGCGGGGTGCCCGAAAGCACCTTTTGCCAAGATTATCAAGGGTTGTCGATGAGAAAGCGTCGAAAAGCGGGATTTGAAGCCCAACAGGTGCTGCTTCTACTCTCTCAGTTGGCTCATAACATTCTCATGTGGTCCAAACGGTGGCTTATTGATGCGCTCATTGCATCGGGGAGCAAGACTGAAAAACAGACCCCACCGCAACCCAGCGCATCAATCAATCAAACTATTGCTACCATTCAAGCGAGGGGAATCAAACGGTTGATGCGCGAGGTGTTAGGTATCTCTGGCAAAGTACAATTCAAAAACAAAAAGGTCGTCTGTATCATTCTTAACCCTTTATATCCACTCATTGAACGCATCATTACTGCATTTCAAGCCTTCTTAAAACCCTATAAAATACGCGTCTTATTGGGCGAAACCTAGGTAATTATTCTTCAGGGATCGACTGGTCAGCAGCAGATTCTGTTTGCATCTGCTCAAGAGCTGAAGCACTAACTGTTTTACTGTTTAGCGTTGTTCGACACTTTTGGCAGGTCGTGACAAGTTGCACTAGATTGCCGCGCCTACCCAATTTATTCTGCTTCTGTTCCGTCTCAACGTAACGTTTGCAGCGAGGGCACCACTGCTGTTGCTGTGTCAACATTTTATATCTCTCCTTCATCATTCTTCGTCGGTGAGCAGTTGCTCAGTCATGCCTAACCACATTTCAAAGGATTGTAGTTTGATACCTATTGTGATAACAGTATGTTGGCTTTCTAACGCCTTATTTCACTTTCCAACGCAGAATTGGGAGAAAATCTTACCCAAAATATCCTCCGTCGTTGTTTTTCCAACAATTTCGCCGAGGCAATCTAAACTGCTGTGCAGATCGACCGCCACAAGGTCTGGAGGCATCTGTCGGGTGAAGCTCTCTATTGCAAGCCCAAGCGCAAGTCTTCCACGACGCAGCGCGTCGTAGTGACGGACATTGGTAACAATCGGAGAATCCCCCCATATCGCATCTCCCTCAAGGAGTTCTTGGTGAACTGCCGATTTCAACTCTTCAACCCCTTTGCCATCGAGGAGAGAGATTTGGACCACCGGCCTCTGAGGCGCATCGGTATGGAAGTCTGCGGGAGTTGTTACAATGGGTAGGTCGATTTTGTTCAGAATCAGAATTGATTTACGGGCCCTTGCCGCACGGAGTAGTTCTTGATCTTCCTCAGTTAAGGGCCGAGATGAATCAAACATCATTAAAAGCAGGTCGGCACGGTCAAGATAGGCTTTGCTCCGCATTACCCCTTGCTGTTCAACAACATCTGTCGTTTGATGTATCCCAGCAGTGTCTATTAAATTGAGCGGAATCCCACCGAGGTTCAGTGGTGCTTCGATTGTATCCCGTGTCGTCCCCGGTATTTCCGTGACTATCGCTCGATCTTCCTGCAACAAAGTATTTAGTAAACTCGATTTCCCAACGTTTGGTCGCCCGAGTATTGCGATGTTCACACCTTCCCGCAGGAGTTTGCCATCCGATGCGCTCGCAATCAACCGGTCCAAGTCATCAAGGATGTCTTGGGCAGTTTGCCTCATCACCGTTAAATCCATAAAATCGAGTTCTTCTTCGGGAAAATCGATAGATGCCTCGACTTCCGCAAGCAGATTAGCAAGTCGATCGTTGAGTGCATTAATCGTTTGGGACAACTTGCCGGACAACTGATCCATTGCAATTTGACGGGTGAGATCGGTCTTTGAGCGAATGAGGTCTACGACCGCTTCTGCCTGTGCTAAATCCAGTCGTCCATTAAGAAAAGCGCGTTTGGTAAATTCGCCCGGCACCGCGAGACGCGCTCCGGCTTTCAACGTTAGCTCAAGTACACCTCTGAGGGGAACAATACCACCGTGGCAGTTAAATTCAACCACATCCTCCGCCGTATACGATTTTGGAGCTCGCATGATACCGAGCATTACTTCATCAATAACGTCACCTGATGATGGTTGGATGACATGCCCGTAATTCAGTGTGTGGCTCGGCAACTCAGCAGCGGAAACTTGACGAGGCGAACGAAAAATCTGGCAGGCAATGGGAATAGCAAGACTACCGCTTACTCGGACAATACCGATACCACCTTCGCCCCGCGGTGTCGCAATGGCTGCAATTGTATCCCATTCAATCATACTGCTTTGAGTTTGACTCATATCTTTCGCGTGTAGTAACAGCAACGCGCCGCATCATTCCCTCACCCCGGCTGTACGTGCGAATATGCTCATCCGATTGTAAGGTAACATGAATAATTCGTCGGTCGCGAGGCGGCATCGGGTCTAGGACGATTTCTTGATGGGTCTGTTTGACTTTCGCGGCGGCACGATAAGCCAGATCTGTCAGCATCTGTTCACGACGTTCACGGTAACCTTCCGCATCAACGAAGACCTTTTTCTTTACGAGAGATGACCTATTCAAAATACAATTCAGCAAATATTCAACGGCATTCAGTGTTTGCCCATGTTTACCAATCAGTATGCCGGGGTTATCAGAACTTACTGTAAGATGTACACTTCCATTGATGATTTGAGATTCAATCTCCGCCTCAAGCCCCATATGACTTAGGATTTCATGAAGTACCGCCTCTGGTGTCGAAGAAATATCCTCTTTTAGGGTCACACGGATTTTAGCAAGTTTTGCCCCTAAGCCAAGGATACCTTTCGTGGGTTCATGTATAACTTTCACACTCACTTGATCACGACTGACACCCAGTTCTTTAAGGGCTGCTTCCAAGGCTTCCTCTGTTGTGTTTTCTTCAACTTCAATATATTGGTGCACGATTCAGTATCCTCCCGAATAACCGCATAATATCTATAGTTATTTGAATGGTGTTATTGGAATCTATGATGCGCGTTCCGCATCTCATGTTCTACGGCTCGCGTTTGGGGACTGTCGTTTCTTGGATTGAGGTTGTTTTTTGGTCGATGAGGTATTAACAGGGGTTGTTTCTTCCGCTTCATCGGATTTCCACAATTTGGGTAAGTATTGTTGACCAATGGTAAAAATATTGTTACATAGCCAATAGAGCGCCAACCCTGACGCAAAGTTATAAAGGATAAAAACAAAGAGCACAGGCATAAATTGCATAATCTTCGCTTGCATATTGTCAGTCGTAGGTGCCATACCGCCTGATGTTTTCTGTTGTAACCAGGTAGTGAAGCCATTGACAATCGGTAGTAATCGAAATGCATCCCCGATGAATGGAATTGTAAAGGGAAGAGTGAATAGGACATCGGGGGAAGCGAGATCATCTATCCATAAACAGAAAGGTGCCCCCCGTAGTTCAACCGCGTTGCCAAGGAGTGCAAATAGTGCAATGAAGACCGGAATTTGTGGAATCCAAGGGATGCACCCACCGAATGGATTAACGCCGTGTTCTTTGTACAGTTGCATCGTCGCCTTATTGAGTTTCTGTGGATCATCTCGATGCTTTTCACGGATTTCTGTAAGCAGGGGCTGGAGCTTCTGCATCGCCTGCATGGATTTGTAACCTTTACGGGTCAGCGGGTATGAGATCACCTTCACGAATAAAGTCAGGAGAATAATGGCAACTCCATAATTTTTGATGATACCATAGAAGAAATTCAGGAGCCAGAGCATTACCCACGCAATATACCAGAAGAAACCAAAATCGATAATATCAGCGAGTTGAAGGTCTTCTTCTTGAGTTCCCGGTGGCTCGATTCCCTTTAGGACTTTGTACTCCTTTGGACCAACATAGATGCGGAATTGGTCTGCCCGACTGTTGTTAGAATCCAATGAAAATCCAGGGACAATGAGGCTTGCGGCTTCCGATGGGGCAGTGATAGCCGCGAGTGCTGTTGTTCCATTGTCTGAAAGGGCTTCCAGTTCGTATGTCGCGTTGATCACTCCATCGGGAATCATAAGTGCAGCGAAATACTTATTATTCATACCCGCCCACAAGACCGGATCCATACTTTGAGAATCATCAAATTCTTTAGCCGGTTTGCTAGCACCACTGCTCAACGCTCTAGCACCTTCGTTTTTTGAATTGTGCCGTCCACGACCATTTTTGAGTTCATGTGCAAGCAGGTCAGCGTTGATCCCAGGCCCCCAACGGAGTTTATATCCGTTGCGGTTATCACTCATCGTATCAAGAGAAATTAACGGTTGATTGGATAAATTCTGGAACGTTAATTCGAGGTCAACGTAATATTTATCATGATAAAACGTAAATTTTTTAAGTACCTTGAGGTTTTCTCCAATCTGCTTGCTAAATGTAAGGGTATCTTGCGGATTCTGCTCTGTGAGAATGAGTTCTGTTTTATTTGTTTCCCAGAACGTGTCCATAGCATCAACCGTCAGACTCTGATTAAAAAAGTGAACTGACAAGCAGTTTTGGGCTGTTTCTGGAATCAGGTTAAACAACGATTTATCTACACCGGATCTGTCCGGATATTCTTTAAGTGCCCATTCATGTGCGTAAGCGAATCGTCCAACTAAAAACATAATATGATATTTTGCAGTTTCAACCTGAACCGCTTGACTCTCCCTAACCGGTTGTCGGGGACGCGCTGGGGCCTCTACCTGCACTGATTGAATTGTATCAACTGTTGATTGACTGGAAGATGACGATGAATCTGGTGAGAGGGGTAAGGCTTCCCTCGATTGCTCAGTCGCTTGCTCGGTTGCTTGTTCAGGCTTGGGAAGTTTTCGACCATAAAACCAACTCCAACCAAACATCACAGCAACCATGAGTACAAGAGCTAAGACATAACGTTTCTCCATTTAACAAATCTCCTCGTGGCGATTTTTTGACGATAGAATTTTACTTCAGGGGATGGTAACCACCAGGGTGATATGGATGACACTTAGATAGTCGTTTAAGCGCAAGCCACCCTCCTTTTACAGCTCCATATTTTGTAACTGCCTCAAGGGCATATTGAGAACATGTGGGATAAAACCGGCAGGTTGGCGGAAAGAGAGGTGAAATCAGTTTACGATAGCAGTGTATGGCGTAGATGAGTAAGATCTTCATGGCATTGACAAGGTTTACAGAGCCGATCAGGTTTACATACACACTGAACTACTTGGATCTACAAACCTTGGCTCGTCGCAGCAGTTGCAAGAATGATGCTTGAACTTGCTGACATTTTACACCGACCGCCGCAGACCTGCCAACAGCAACAATATCATATCCTTGACATATTTGCTGTTGTGATAGTCTAAACGATTCCCGGATCAGACGTTTGAGACGGTTCCGTTTAACACTGTTTCCAATTTTTTTACTGACGGTGATACCCAAACGGGTGGAGTATAAAGACTGTCTGAACACATAGATAACAAGATGCCGATTCCAGTACTTTTTCCCCTTTTTATAACCCCGTTGAAATTCCCAACGCTGCGTTAGTCTGTCCGGATGAACTTTACGCGCCATATTAAAATCTCTGGAGTCGAAGTCGCTGCGCCCACTGCTGCCCGTCAATTTTCCCTTGCAAATACGCAATATAATTTACAACTTGAGCCTCCAAACTCATCTGCGGTGTGCCGTTTTCGTCCTCTGCCATCACCCGTATAACATCAATTGTATCTGCTTCTGTTTGCGCCGCATGTACAAGCGCGAAAACCGTGAGAAACTCCTCCTTGATTGCGCGTTCGGAGAATGCACGCGGAATCAAGTTAAGCAGCACGACGTTCTGGTCGTCCCTCAGACGACCATTCTTCAGTCGCCAATGAACGACCCGAATTTGTTTCTCATTAAAGAGTTGGCGCAATACTTCACCCCGTAACGAAATTGGCACCTTAGGGGTCACGATAGTAGGTGGTTGATCTACCTCTTGTAGATCTGGAACATCATACGGAATAAAACCGAGCAACGCTGCGGGTGGTTTCCCAACTTCAAATGCAATCACAAGGGGTTCACTGTTTTCTGGGTGGCGTATGACCTCATGAAGTTGTCGTCCAGTTTTCTGTCGGTTCGTTTTTCCCCACCCTTCCATCAGGGCAAACTCATAGTAATAATCTTCTGGAGCATGTAGTGTACAACTCAGCAGTAGGAATGGAAGGCTCAATATTAACGCATTAGAAACAGACACACGAGCACACGAGCGTATGGGCAGCGGCACAGAAAAGCATTCGCGACTTTTTGCGATTTTTCTCAATAGATACAATTTTGTCTCCGCTGAAATCACATCTGCCGTTTTCGGCTTACCTTGTCAATTTTTATCAAGACAGAATTTTAGTTGATGTACAGGTACTTTTTCCAAGATTCGTCATAGGACCGACCATTACGGCTCAAGTGCAGATAGGAGATAATTGAGGGTGCCTTGGGCGACCGCTTGGGGAACATACGTGCTTCATGGGGCGTGCGATCTCCCTTCTTGGCGTTACACCTTTTACACGCTGTCGCCACATTTTCCCACACGGTTGTTCCGCCTCTTGAACGCGGTTTGACGTGATCAATTGTTAGCGTTGACGGTGGAAAATGTTCTTCGCAATATTGACATGTGTATTGATCTCGAATCAAAACATTCTTGCGTGAAAATTTCACAACACAATGAGGGATATGGACATAGTTCACCAAACGGATCACCAACGGTATCTTCATCGAAATGGTCGGCGAACGAATCTCAAGATCAGAAACTTCCTCCATGCACGCTACACCCTTGACAAGCATCTTCATTGCACGTCTGAGGTTGCAAACGTTGATTGCTTCATAGCTTGCATTTAATACCAGTACATTTGATTCCATGGTTCCCGTTCCAATTATGAAGATGAAATTACTGAAAACATGAAAATTGAGGTTATTGTAACACACCCATCTTTGAACCTGCAAGCAAAATATCCATTCTCCATCCCTTGACTGGCTTGATCTCAGGCGGGATTTTCTTTGACATACAGAACGCTTGGTGATAAAATCGCAGTGAGCAAATTGGTGAGTGAGGAAATCTAATGAATTGGCGAACCATGTTTAACCGCCGCACATTACGTTCCAAGTTTTATAGAGGAGGTGCTCTGGGTGACTTTCAACGCTCTGAGCCGCACGCTTCCCACCCCACGCCTGACAACCTTGGATGGCCCCCGATGTCCAAGCGAGCTAGTGCGAATCGTCGGACCCGTTTCTCGTTTTTTTTCTCCTTGCTGCTGCACCTGATAGCGGTCCTTATGGTTAGCATCAATCTGCCGCGATGGTATCGACCGCCTCCGCCACCAGATCCGATTGTTGCAGAACTTATTGAGGTCGAATTTCACTCCCAACGTCTCCACCCTGTAGATATCAAAAAACCGATCTTTCATACTAACAGCCCCATCCAATCGTACGCAAACGTCGCGTCTTCCAGACCATTGATATCCCCAAAGGCTTTGGCAGTGGAGGTAAACCAAGTCACTTCACGGATTCAGTCAACAGCTAAACCGTTGAGTACGACAGCCCACTTACTAGCCACATCGAACACGCCGTTTGCAGAAGCCTCCGAAGACGATTGGGATTTGCAAGAATCAATTGGCGAACCCTTGGAAACCGTTGTCGAAATTCCTCAACCGATATCCACCGAGGCCGAGCGAGATCTTTCGCAAACACAAAAAACACAGACTGACAGCGTTAAGGCACAGTCACTTGATCGCGATGCACAGATTGGGTCGCTTCTTCAGACAATTGCTAGTGGCATCGCGAGTGGAGAAAGTGCACCAACTGTAGATATTGTCTTCTTGTTGGATACCAGCGGCAGTATGGAAGATAATATTCGGGCAGTGGGAAGGCATTTGGTTGATATGGTAAAAGTCTTCCAAGCAGAACAGTTAGATTTCACAATGGCAATGGTGCCGTTTAAGTATCTGGCACAGCATTTTCATCAACCAACGAAGGATTATCAGAGGTATGAACGTCTTCTGGAAAATATCGAGTGCGGCGGGACTGAACGGGCTTATGAGGCAATTGTTAAATCGATATCAAGGATAAAATTCCGTCCGGGGGCACGACGGCGTTTTATCCTCATCACCGATGCCCCGTGCACAGGTCCTTACACGCTCAACGAGGTACTACGACAATGCTGGAACGCAGAGGTAACGTTGGATATAATTGGGGGCGTTGATGAAACCGAATCCGACGATCCGCTTAAAGCTGAACGTGAACAAAAGGCACTAGCACGAAAAACTGGCGGAGCGTGGTTTCCTATGCCAAGTAATTAGTACTCCTTCAATCCCCCGTCCGGAGTAATGAGCGGTGGACGCACATACGGTTCTGGAGGGTAATGTTTGAACGCCTCCTCGTTGAGTTCAATCCCAATGCCGGGAGTGTTCGGAAGAATTAAATAGCCGCCTTCCCGTTTGATTGGTTCCTTGACAAGATCGCCTTTCGGGGATTTGTCTTCACCCAACGGATACTCTTGCACAGCAAGGTTGTGAATAGCTGCATCGATCTGCACACACGCAGCAGTGAGAACGCAACTCAACGGGTTATGCGGCACCACACCGACGTAACTCGCCTCCGCAAGCGTCGCGATTTTCTTAACATTTGTGATGCCGCCGGCGAGCGACAGGTCGGGACGGACGAATGCAGCACCGTTGTGGTTCAACAGATCTCGGAATTGGTAAATTGTGTAGAGCCGTTCTCCCATGGCAAGCGGCATAGGAACGCTAGCCGCAACGTACTCCCATGCGTCCATGTTCTCAGGTTCAATTGGATCCTCGAAAAAGTATAGGTTATACGGCTCAAGTGCACGTCCCACAGCGATGGCTTCTGCTGGGGTGAGTCGGTTGACGACATCGATCATGACATCGACATCCGGACCTACAGCGTCTCGAACCGCTCCGACGCGCTGCTCTGCATTGCGAACCATCGCGGTATAACTCATGCTTTCCAGTCCATGTCCCTCCTCGAAATCGAATACACCGAAATCACCGAACGGATACAATCTAACCGCAGTGAACCCTTCTTCGACACGCGCAGCTGCCTGCTCTGACAGTTCTTCGGGCGTGGTGCCACCCAGATGCGTATAAAGACGAACTTTCTCCCGTGTGGGTCCTCCGATTAGCTCATAAACCGGTGCACCGAGCACCTTGCCCTTGATGTCCCACAAGGCGATATCAATCGCACCGATAGCAGACATCACGTCTGCGCCGCCACGGAATAAACAGCGACGGAATGTATGCTGCCAGTGTCGTTCGATATGTAGTGGGTTCTTGCCAACAAGGTATTCGGCACAATACTCAACCCCTGCGATTGGCAAAAATGGAGTACCGCCGGTGCCGCTAGCGGGATGGAGCTCGCCGACTCCTGTAATACCTTCATCTGTCTCAACCTTGACGTACATAAATCGACTCGCCCGAAGTGTCTCAATTTTAGTGATTTTCATGATCTTACACCCTCCCTTAATCAATTTTTATGTTAAGCCGATTGTATTTTAACGCGATTGGATCTGAATAACAACAACTTTTCCGTCCTTCAAAGCAGTTCCCACGGCAACCAATTTTACTAGGGAAATGAGCAACTTGATTGACGAAGCACCGGCTATATGCTATTATATTTAATGTATTTAAGCCTAAGTTACCACCTGCTGGAAACTGGAATAATTTGCATCTTTTTTTTTCGTTTTGCGTTGTATTTACTAGCCCCGTTCGGCTTAGGTAGATATATCTGAGCCATTCGGGGAGAGTGGATATAAAATTGTTTACCTAACAAACCTCCGGGAGCATTAATTTCTCACTGGCTTTTATTCATTCAAGTTGCGACCTATCCTATACGTGGCAGCTTGCGTGATTAACGACCAATGAAAAACATTTGATGGCGTTTAGCCTAACTTTATCAATACAAACCAAAATGGGAATTAGAAGACATTTCAGGAGTAAACTAATTACAGGAGTTCTAACGCTGATACCGTTGGGCGTCACTTTCTTTGTGCTGAAATTCCTTTTCACTACGATCGAAGGCTGGCTTGCGCCGATAATGTCAGAGTTCTTGCTTGGAGAGGAAAGATATCACATCGGTATGGGAGTGCTGGCGACAGTCCTGCTCGTCTACCTAGTGGGACTGATTGTCTCTAATTTTTTGGGACAAAAGCTACTTGGGGTCGGCGAACGAATTTTAACCAGGATTCCGCTCGTACGAGAGGTTTACGCACCCGTCAAACAGGTGGTGCAAACAGCTTTGATGTCTTCAAATGAAAAAAAATTTGAACGAGCAGTTGCGATTAAAACTCCCGGATCTCCGATGCGTGTCATCGGCTTTGTTACAGGATCATTCCGCGAAGAAGGGAATCCTGTCCCACTCGTCTCTGTTTTTGTGCCAACCAGTCCAAATCCGACAACAGGTGTTTTACTGTTTTGCGAACCAGAGATTATTTATGAAACAAACATAAAAGTTGAAACTGCCATGAAAATGCTGATTTCAGGCGGGATTGTTGCCCCCGACGACTTTACGATTCGGCAGCAGATGCAACAACAGATGAACACAGATCTCGAATCTGAATGAACACACTGTCTGTCGACTTACAAATCAATTCGTGAGCACATATCGCTAGATTTCAATGATTACCTGTACTAGTTAGGACTTACGCACCTGAATGCTCAAAGCAAACACTAGAAACGGTCACGCAACGCTCCGGGCTGGTTGAGCCAGGACTATAGCGCAATAGTCCTGGTATCTTCGGCGATTCATCGCCGAGAGACACCGTTGCTAACGCCCGATAAATCGGGCAACTACAGTAGGGTCCACGGCAAACTGAACTGCGCTAAGTCCTAAATAAAGTATAAAGATGCGCTCCGAAAAGGTGTAGCAGAGCCCATCCTGATTTCATGGGTCAATGTCGCCATTAATCTCACCATAACGGATGCGCCAACGAACGAAAGGTTGTGTAGTAAAGAATGAAAACAACAAGATTTTTTTATCCTTAATTGTGTTATCAATTTTGTGGTGTGCGGAGGTGTTTGCACATGGAGATGGGAAATGTGCCGAGAATGGGTGGAAGATTAGCCATACGCGGCCATCTGACTTTGACGCTAGGGAGGTGGTACTTGTGCCGGGCGTTCAGACTGGCGGGTTACATCAACATTACTACACAAAGGAAAACAAAGTGTATGCGTCCAGTTTTAGTAGCGCTCCCGGGGCCGATGAACCCTTTGGATTTCCTTGTGGCTCAACGCCAGGCGCTCAAACGACGACCTCATCGACAACAACAACGACGACAACAACGACTACATCAACAACGACATCGCCGACGACAACGGCGACAATAACACTAACAACGACGACAACACAACCTCCATCAGCAGTAGCTACGAAACTGGTGAAGATCTCAGGCGATAACCAGCAGGGCGCGCCCGGTGAAGAATTAGCAAATCCGTTTGTTGTGGCAGTCCAAGACCAGAATGGCAACCTCTTGGCAGGGGTGACGGTAACCTTTACTGTTACCGCAGGCGGCGGCACACTCAGCACCACAACCCCAACCACTGACGCAAATGGACAAGCGCAGACCACACTCACCCTTGGTTCTACGCCAGGGACAAATAGTGTCCAAGCAAGTGTTAGTGCTGAGGGGATTGAATCGACACAACTCTTTAGCGCGGAAGTTCCGCCGCCTGTGGCAACCACGCTATCCAAAATTTCAGGCGATAATCAGCAGGGCGCGCCCGGCGAAGAATTAGCGAATCCGTTTGTTGTAGCAGTCCAAGACCAGAATGGCAATCTCATGGCAGGGGTGACAGTCACCTTTGCTGTCACCGCAGGCGGCGGCACACTCAGCACCACAACCCCAACCACTGATGCAAACGGACAGGCTCAGACGACACTCACCCTTGGCCCTATGCTAGGGACAAATAGTGTCCAAGCAAGTGTTGAAGGGATTGACCAGACACAACTCTTTAGCGCGGAAGTGACCCTTAGTAAGGCAGTGCGGAAAACCGTTGCTGATGTGACTGGCTCCGGCCGGGAGACAGTCCAACTTTACCAATTTGAGTTGCAACTGCAACAGGGGTGGAATCTGATTCATCTGCCGTTGGAGGTATACGCAGTCAATAATGAATTGCACAGGATTCAAACCGCCGCGGATCTGTATCAACTTATCCAGCCGATCTTCATGTTCATCTATAGTAGTGAGACGGGGTTTATAGCCGTAGAGGATGAGACTGACATTGCACTCGGTCCGAATCAAGGGATTGCCGTGTTGACCGATGCACCGGCGACCTTCACACTGATAGGAACGCGGTTGCCGTCTCCGTTTCAGTTTGAACTTGGGTTGAACCTTGTTGGTCTGCCTCGTCAGTCAGCTTTGCAACGGGTGAGCGATTTGTTGCGTGTCTACGAGGAAGCCGCTGCGGTCATCACAATGGCAAACGATGTATTCCAGACGGTGGCACGCGCAGGCGATTCGGGGGACCACGAGATTACCGGCGGTCAATCGTTTTTTATCATAATGACTGCGCCGCATGAGACGTTCTTCTACGGTCCAGCGTGGGGGACACCTATTAAATAAAAAGTGGGAGGGAGATCCTATACTGCCCTTAGTCCTCCCGTAAACGGGGGCGAAGGGCTTTGAACGTTCGCCTACGTAAGTCCTCACTAGTATCTAAACAGTACAAATACGGAGACATAAATGGCTGGCATAGATCTACGCAACAAATTAGAAAATGGTGGCATCGTATACGGCACAATGCTGAGTCTATCACGTAATCCTCGGTGGGCAAGAGCTATTGGCCAACTCAATTTTGACTATGTAATCATCGATAACGAACATTCAGCATACAGTCGGGGTGAGGTAGCGGATTTCATTGCGGCAATTAACACAACAGGAACGACCACGATTATCCGCGTCCCAATTCCCTCATCTCACTATGTAACTATGGCGCTTGATGCCGGTGCACACGGTGTCCTCGTCCCATACTGCGAAACCGTTGAGGAAGTCAAGGAAGTGGTCGCAGCAGCAAGATGGCGTCCGTTGAAAGGCGCGCTCGTGGACCGCGTGATGGAGACGGGGGAATTCCCAAGCGAGGTATCGAAAGAATATTTGCAAGAAAGAAATCGCAATACTGTTGTCATGATTGGAATTGAGAGCGTGCCCGCCGCCGATAATTTGGAGGAGATCCTAAATATTGGTGGGATCGACGCGATTTTCGTAGGTCCCAACGACATGAGCATCACAATGGGTATCCCAGATCAGTACGATCATCCGGATTTTGAGGAGATGATCCGCTTTGTCATTCGTACATGCGGTGCGCGAAATATCCCCGTCGCTGTCCATCTGCAATCTGTCGAGTTGTCGGCAAAGTGGATTCAGGAAGGAGTTCGATTCGTCCTGCATAAGACCGACGTGGGAGCATTGCACGAAGGCTTCCAACGCGACTTCGATCAGCTGCGACAGGTTGGCGACGAGATTTCCGGGCAAACCACCGAAAAGGCAAAAAAATCCGACGTGGTTATTTAACCGAGGGGACTTATTCGAGAAAAAGCGTCACGGTGAAATTCGCTCAATCCGCCAATCATCATCAGGTTGGCGGGTGTAGCGAAGCCGGTCATGCAGGCGGCTTGGGCGACCGCTCCAGAATTCAATCATGTCAGGAGATAGGCGATAACCACCCCAATCTGACGGTAGTGGAATCTCTTTGTCCTGATATTGCTCTGCTAACTGATTGAATCGATCTTCCAATATCTGTCGATTAGGGATAACTTCGCTCTGTTTTGACGCTATCGCAGCCAAACGACTACCGACAGGTCGGCTCTGAAAATAGTTGTAGGAGTTTTCGCGCGAAACCTTGCTCACCTGTCCGGTGATACGTACCTGCCGATCCAGTTCACGCCAGTAAAAAACCAACGCTGCATTTGGATTTTCTGCAAGTTCCCTCCCCTTTTGGCTCTCGTAGTCTGTATAAAAAACGAAGCCGCGCTCGTCATGTCCTCTGAGCAGTACAATCCTCCCCGAAGGTATACCCTCCTTCGTTGCCGTTGCCAGCGTCATCGCGTCCGGCAGATCAATTTTCGCTTCAATTGCGTCTTGAAACCACTTCTCGAACTGCTCAAAGGGATTCGCATCCAAGTCTGGCTCGTTTAGGCCGGCATCGGTATATTCTCTGCGAAGCTTATCCATATTTACAGGTCTCCCCGCGATTGCCGTTCACGCTTTACAATTCACGAATCGGATTGAATTTCGGCAATAATGGTGTCTGTCATTTCGACGGTGCCGACCGTTTTCAGTCCCGGCTGCTGGATATCAACTGTGCGTAAACCTTTATCAATTGCACGGTCAACGGCGTTTTCAATATCCGCAGCTTCTGCCTCAAGATCGAAGGAGTGCCGGAGCAACAGGGCTGCGGACAAAATCTCCCCAATCGGATTGGCAACCCCTTGCCCGGTGATATCCGGTGCGGTGCCGTGAATTGGCTCATAGAAGCCTTGCTTGGTATAACCGTAGCTTGCCGACGGGCACATACCGAGTGAACCAACCAACACACCCGCTTCGTCGGTGAGAATGTCCCCGAAGATATTTCCGGTCACCATAACATCAAATTGGCTCGGATTTCGGATGAGATGATAGGCACACGCATCAACTAGGATATGGTCCAATTCGACATCGGGATAATCCTGACTTACCTTTGTCGCAACTTCTCGCCAGAGTTTTGAACTTTCCAGCATGTTCTCCTTCGCTACAGACGTTAGTTTTTTAGACCGTTTCCGTGCGAGTTCAAAACCAGCGCGTACCACACGGTCAATCTCTCGTGTTGTGTAAGCAAGTGTATTGCACCCACGTTCTCCATCTGCGTGTGGTTCGATGCCACGTGGCTCACCGTAGTATAATCCGCCAGCCAGCTCACGGATCACGATGAAGTCCAATCCCTCACCAATAATCTCGTTCTTCACCGGCATAACGGGTGCTAACGCTTTTCTCCCACGAATTGGGCGTAGGTTCACAAAAAGGTCGAGCTCTTTGCGAACTGTTCCGACAGCGCGTTCTGGACGTTCTGCGCTCGGGACATCTTCCCATTCCGGGCCGCCCGCTGCGCCGAATAGGATTGCATCGGATCTTCGGCATAGGTCTAATGTTTCTTGGGGTAAGGCTGTGCCTGTTTGGTCAATCGCGCAACCGCCGAGCAGCCCGTATTCGTACTCAAAACGGTGTCCATATTTGTCTTGGATAGTATCCAATACCCGAACCGCCTCGGCTGTGACTTCCTGACCGATTCCATCTCCGGGGATTACGGTAATTGTTCCATTCATTAATCTCTCCTTCAAAATCTCTTATAGATAAATATAACCCCAATGGATTGAGGTACGATTTGCCAAATCAAAACCCGCATTAACTTGTGGCTCGTTCCATAATTTCCGTCATCCGGGCGATAAATGTGGGTGGGTCCACGGTATTCCCATCAACCAACAACGCACCTTCGTAAAGCTGTAGAATACAATTCTTGATAAGAGTTTCATCGCCTTGGTTCTGGTTGAGTTGTGCGAGATTCTTTATCAACGGATGGGAAAAGTTGAGTTCCAGGATGCGTTTGGAGCCGGTGAAATCCTGATTCACCATTTTCATCATCCGTTCCATGTGGGCATCCATACCATCTGCCCCGACAACCAAAGTTGCCGCCGAATCCACTAGCCGTTTGGAGGCAACCACATCCTCCACCTTATCGCCAAGGATTTCCTTAAAAACGGAGATCAGGTTGGTATCTTCGGTTAGGGTTTCATCTTGGCTTTCTTCGTCTGTCTTGAGTTCTATATCCGCCTTTTCAATGCTTTTCAACGGTTTCCCGTCATATTCAAGTAGGTGGGGAGTATTGAACAGATCAACGGGATCGATGAAGAACAGTACTTCAATTCCACCCTTCCTAAAATATTCCAAATTGGGATTCCGTTCTACCGCATCTCTGCTATCACCTGACAGGTAATAAATCTCCCCCTGATCTTCCGACATCCCAGCGACATAATCCTTCAGTGAGGTAAACTTGCCACTTTCGGTTTTGGTCGACTCAAACCGTAAGAGCTCAAGCAGTCGATCTCTGTTGACGAAATCTGAACTCAGTCCTGTTTTGAAGAGCAAGCCGAAATTCCTGAAGAATTTCTCATACTTCTCTGCGTCATCTTTCGCCCAATCTTCCAGCAGAGAGAGTATCCTGCCCGTTAAGGTTTCCCGGATGCGTGCCATGATGGGACTCGATTGTGTCACCTCGCGGGATACATTCAAGGGCAGATCTTCGGTATCCACCACCCCTGATATAAAGCGAAGGTATTCGGGCAGGAGCTCCTTGCAATCGTCTTGGATAAACACCTTGCTTGAATACAAATGTAGCGAACTCAGGTCTTCCTCCCTGAGAAATCTGAGCGGTTGCGTTTCCGGTATAAACATCAACGCTTTGAAATTCACGCGACCTTCGAGAGACAGGTGCAAGTGACCGAGCGGCGGATTAAGGTCGTTAGATATAAATTTATAGAACTCATTCCGCTCCTCCTCCGTCACTTCATTCCTATTCTTATGCCACAAGGCACTGACGGTGTTTACCTGCTTTCCATTGACCGAAACAGGAAAATCAACAAAATTGGAGTATTTTGTAATCACCTGCTCAACAGGATACGACTGGCTAAATTCCTTGGATTCGCCTTTCAACTTAAAGGAGATTTGGGTGCCTCTCTGCGGACGTTCAATCTCCTTGATGGTGAATTTGCCCTCACCTGTTGATTGCCATCGGAATCCCTTTGAGTCGGCATCCGCGTCGCGCGTTTCAATTGTAATCTCGTCCGTAAGCATAAACACCGAATAAAAACCGATACCGAACTGACCGATTAGATTGGCATCGAAAGGGGTGTCTCTTTCTTTCATTTGTTCCAAAAATTCTAGCGTTCCTGAACTGGCAACAGTGCCGATTCTTTCGGTCAAATCGTCCCTAGTCATGCCGACACCTGTATCCGTAATCGAGAATGTTTGTGTATCGGAATCAACCGCGATGTCAATCCTTAAAGGTACTTCAGGATTCAGGATATTTTTATCCGTCAACTGTCTGAAGCGGATTTTATGCAACGCATCGGAAGCGTTGGAAATCAGCTCGCGGATGGCAACTTCAGGGTGAGTATAAAGCGAGTGAATAATGAGATGCAGGAGTTGTTTCATTTCTGCTCTATACTCAAATTCTTGGATTTCTTCGGTGTTGTTGCTATCAGCCATGATTCAAAATTCTCCTTTTGTCGTAGTTTTATTAAATTATCCAATGTGAAAAATTTCTGTTGTCTGTCGCATCTAAGGCACCTCGCCCTTGTTCGCCATAACGACATACACCGGATCTGCGTATTCATTGGTCTGCGGCGTGCGATCCAAAAACGTGATTTCCGCATAGCCGCCTGCCAAACGGAAGTAGTGCTGCACCAATTTGGCGTGTTCGGTATCAGAGGTTACACGCCAGATGTACACCGCTTTCGTTGGGAACAGACGATTGGAGAAAATGACGATGAACGGACCATCTGGCTGAAGAATGCGATGCACCCCACGAAAAACCTCAATCGGTTTCGTAAGGTACTGCATCGAAACAGTCATAATTACCGCTGCAAATTCCCCGTCGTCAAAAGGGAGGGTTGGATCCGCATTAAGGTCATGAATTACATATTCGTCAAGGACAGGATTGACTTGAAGTTCAACCGCGTTCAATCCCAAGCCGACTATACGTTGAGCGGGAAACCCTTCGGGTAGGTGGGAGAAGGCACTGCTCATCAGGTCTAATATGGCGGCATTTCTCGGTAAGGTTTGATCGAAAAATTTCTTGATTGCCGTGATTGCGTTGTCATCAATATGGGTGACGATACGGGGTTCGGTGTAAAATAGGCGATCATCGGTTTCGTCAATTCGTGTGAAGGCTTCAGGAGGAAGTGCTGTTTTCATAATAATTTGGCTCATGTAAAGAAATGGTGCAAAAGAAACCGAGTTTTCAAGAAAAAACTCGGTTTCTCTTCATGCTTTGCACTCTCTTTTTATATGAGCGATTGACGTACTCCAAAAGCTGAAGCATTTGTCCCGATCTTATCGGGACGCTTTCTAATTGTGCGGTCAACAACGCTGCACCCCGTCGGGTGTCTTAATGCGTCTCTCGCAAGGGACAACGCCCTGCCCCTATGCCGGCATCTTTCCCTGCTTCCCGGTGCCGGTAACTGTAGAAACTATACTATATTTGTTCAGGAACATCAAACAAAAAATGCGCTAAAGCATGGGTGTATCCCAAAGGTAAACCTTGGGGGTTTACCCCTAAAGGAATTTATGATAATTTTACAGTTTCCTAATCTCACCGCATACTCAATTGAATTTTTAGCAGGCGACGCAGCTCCTTAATTGGCTGCTTATGGTCATCAACCCGTAGATCGATATACCGATCATTAAAACCACCTTCTCCACCGTTTTCACGTACAACGAGCAACGCTGCTGCCTGCTGTCCACGTCGATCTCCACCTTTTTCCTGCCCCGCAATGAGTGCTGTCATCAGTTTTTCCGCCAGTTCTCCCTCTGTTTCCTCAAATGCTTTTCCCATTGCATTGACCACTGCTTCACCGGTCAGTAAGTTGCCTTGTGCCGAGTAATTTTCTCCGCTGCGCGTGCCCGCCCATTCGAGGCACTCAGCACCGGTGTAGTTAGCAACGTTACCACCTACATCAATCATGCCGACCTGACGCTGGGATCTGCCATCGTCGCTGGCAACTAGCCGATCCAACGCTTGTTGGGCGGTAAGTCTGTTTTTTAGCAATTCTAAGCCTTTGAACCCATAAGTCGTATTTGTCCACGATTGGGTCGCAACTGCACCCACACCCGCCTTTGCCCACGGCACAACGGCTCCAACAGCAAAAAACTTGGATTGAACGGCAACTCCAAGATCGCCATTCTCCGGATCACGACCAACAATTGAAAAGGTTGTGATGGGAACGTTTGACATCGGTTTCGTCCTAATGTTTATCGGATCGGATTTTCATCGCTTCCGCGTGTCCCTGAAGCCCCTCAATTTGAGCGAGTTTGACGACAGCCGGCGTGACCTTTTCTAAGGCGGTTTTGGTGTAGGAGATAATACTTGTCTTTTTTACGAAGTCATCAACACTCAACGGTGATGCGTATTTCGCTGCTCCGCCTGTAGGCAGGATGTGACTAGGACCGGCGATATAATCACCAACAGATTCGGGGGTGTAGGGTCCTAGCATAATCGCTCCCGCATTACGGATGGAACCAACCCATTCGATTGGATTTTCTACCTCTAATTCGACATGTTCAGGCGCGATTTCGTTGGTGATCTCTACCGCTTCGGCTAAATCTGGGACGACGAACGCTACACCGTAGTTTTCAAAAGCACCGGTCAGTTCAGATTGACGAGGTAGCTTTTGAGCCTGTCGTTCAATCTCTGCACGAACCTGCTCCGCGATTTCTCTTGATGTTGTGATGAGAATGGCGGAACATTCCACGCTGTGTTCTGCCTGCGAAATTAGGTCCGCTGCAACATAGGCGGGATTTGCGGTGTGATCAGCGATAATCAGGACTTCGCTGGGGCCCGCCAATTTGTCGATATCGACGGGACCATAGACCTCTTTTTTTGCAAGTTGGACATACAGATTGCCCGGACCGACAATTTTATCCACTTTCGGGATGGTGTCTGTCCCGTAAGCCATCGCAGCAACCGCCTGTGCACCGCCACACTTGTAAATCTCGCGGACATCACATGCTGCCGCAGCGACAAGCATGTGTGGGTCAATCTTCCGATTTCGCATCGGTCCCATGAAGACCGCAATCTCCTCAACACCCGCGACCTTCGCGGGGACCAGATTCATTATCAGCGAAGAAACCAACAACTGACTTACGGATGGGACGCATACACCAACACGTCTTAACGGACGGATGAGGTGCCCTAAAACAACGCCATCCGCTTCGGTGGACAGCCAAGAATTCTGTAGCTGCTTCCGATGAAACCGCTCAATGTTCGTCCGCGCAAGCCCGATCGCATCGTGGAAGTCTGAATCAACTTGCGTAGATGCATCATCAATCTCCGCATCTGTGACTCGCATCTCTTCAATGGATATTCGTGGAGCGTCTAGTTTGCGCGTATACTTAATGACAGCTTTGTCGCCATCTCTTTGGACATCTTGCAAAGTTCTGCGGACGGTCCTCAGGATGTTTGGATCCTCTAATCCCCCACGCAGATTCAGTTTTTCAATGAAAGCCGCCGCTTCGTCCGAGTGGGCATCAAGAATGGCGATCACAGAAAATTCCTCATTTCTCGTCAACGTTCGTATAGATTTAGGACTTACGCAACGGCATACGGAGTATGCCTATTACCTTTTTTTAGTCACTCACTCGGGTAATATCCGCGCCAATACCCGCTAGTTTCTGCTCGATGCCTTCGTACCCACGGTCGATATGATAGATACGGGAAACGACTGTTTCACCCACCGCCGCCATGCCTGCAAGAACAAGGACCGCACCCGCCCGGAGGTCTGATGCCATGACAGGTGCACCGCTGAGTTTAGACTTACCACGTACCACCGCATGGTTTCCTTCGACGCGAATATCTGCCCCCATCCGATTGAGTTCGCTCGCGTGCATAAAGCGATCTAAGTAAATGCCTTCCGTAATAGTGCTAATACCCGGCGTGATACTGAGGAGTCCCATCATCTGTGCCTGCATGTCCGTGGGAAACCCCGGATATGTATTAGTAGCGATATGAACTGCTTGAAATTCTCGTGGTGCCCTCACACGGACACCATCCTCCGTCCAATCCAATTGAACGCCCGCCTCAATTAATTTTTCGGATGTGGCACCAAGGTGTTGAGCGGGGGCATCCTTCACAAAAACATCTCCCTTTGTAATAGCTCCCGCAACCATGAATGTTCCTGCTTCGATGCGATCTGGAATGACAGTATATTCCGTACCACGAAGTTGTTTAACGCCATGTATTGTTAAGGTGGAGGTGCCAGATCCTTCGATATCCGCCCCCATTGCGTTGAGAAAATTCGCCAGGTCAGCGACCTCTGGTTCGCAGGCAGCTCCGCGAATAATTGTTGTTCCTTCCGCCAACGTTGCAGCCATCATGACGTTTGCAGTCGCACCAACGCTTGAGCCGTGCTGTCCTCTCAGATACATCTCCGCACCAGCCAGTCCCTTCGCTCGTGCTATGATATAGCCACTGTCAACTTCAATCTCTGCGCCAAGTTGTTGTAACCCTTTCAGGTGCAGGTCCACCGGACGCGGCCCGATAGCACAGCCGCCGGGGAAAGAAACTTTTGCTATACCTAAACGGGCAACGAGGGGGCCCAATACATAAATTGATGCTCGCATCTTTCGGACAAGATCGTATGGAGCTTCGTAAGCAACTCGGTCTCCCGGTTCGATATAGAGTGTTGAATTTTCAAGCTTCGTGGTCGCCCCGAGTACTTCAAGCACCGCACAGAGGCTATCAATATCATTTAGATTGGGAACGTTATGAATAACGCTAGAACCATCTGCCAGAATCGCCGCTGCAACGGCAATAGGAAGCGTTGCGTTTTTAGAACCACTGACTGGAATTGTCCCTTGAAGCTGCTTGCCACCGTTGATGATTAGTCTATCCATGATGAATTCTCCTAACGTAAGAATCTGTTTTTCATTTCGGCTTGGGAGCCAATCTCTGAATCCTGTTTAACCCTATACCGAAGTTGGAAAAAAATAGCTCAGAATAGATTGATGATGTCTATATGCATCAACGATGCCAAGTCAAAAACCGTTTCGTTGTGGGCTTTGTGGGCTGATTTACCCCAAATTTGGTGTGTTGGGATAACCACATGTCATCGCGTTACCTCGCTCATTTCAATTGTATACTTCTAGCTGCGCCCGCGTTCTCCGTCCTGTTTTTCGGGTTTCCGCCATAGTTGCCATTCTTCCGTCACCTCAACAAGTTGTTCCGCTGGTGCATCTCGGACCTCTAAAACGGCTAGCGTGTCCTGCGGAATCTGCGCCAAAATTTCCTCAAAGTCAAGATCACCAGACCCCGGCGGGTGATAGGCTTCAAGATCCTTGAGGTCGTGTAGGTTCACGCCGATTAGATTCTCTGTGTATGCATCCAGCCAACGCTGCGACCAACAGAGGCCCACCCGCTCCTGAAGCATGGCGTGTCCGACATCGTGCCAATACCGCATGTTGCTTCCCTTGAACTTCTCTAAGAACAGTCCAACTTCATCAAAATTGGGGATCTGATGGTAGCGCGGACGATTCTCGATCGCTAAGTAGACCTCCATCCGCAAAGCCATTTCATTCAACGCATCAAGGCTGAACAGCACAGCGTCCTGATGTTTCGCCTCCTTACGTTTACGCCACTCGGTCGCTTCCTCCACCTTCGTCCTAAATGCCTCAAATTCCCGCTCACCGTATTCGTAGAAGTCGTACATCAGGTAGGAACGATCGTAGGTGTCTACCTCACCCAAGTGGAGCACAACGATTGGGACTTCGATCTCGACCGCCAACTCCATCGTCCGAATCGTCTGTTTAATCGCTTCGTTCCGCGTATCTGCATCAAGACTTGCCAAGTGAATCGGATCGCTCTCCGCTTCCGATTGTGGGAGCCCGTGCAGAACGGGACAAAAGTTGTGGATCGAGCAGATCTGCGTCGTTGCTAGGTGGGGCTTAATCTGCTCAATCTGTTCCCGTGTCAGGTGTCGGCTGAGTTCAATCGCATCAAATCCAAGCTCTTTGAGTTCGTCAAGCAGTGCCGCTCCATCAGGGCGTTTCAAAGCGTTCCACATGGTCGAAATAGCCAACATTTTACGACTCCCTCACAAGGACTTTTCTGCCAATAACTTCGAGTCTGTCCTCTGCATACCACCGAACGACCTGTGGATACAGTTTATGCTCTTCAATATGAATCCGTTTGAACAGGCTTTCTTCATCATCATCATCGAATATAGGCACCGCAGCCTGTGCGATGATAGGTCCAGTATCAATTCCTTCATCGATAAAAAAAACGGTTATGCCACTGACTTTCGCGCCATACGTTAGTGTATCGGGTACGGAATGCGCTCCCGGAAACGCGGGCAGTAATGATGGATGAATATTGATAATACGGTTGCGGTATTTCCGCACAAATGCTGGTTGGAACAACTTCATAAAGCCCGCTAGAACAATTAGCTCCACTCCGCACCTGTCAAGGATTTCTGAAATTTCCGCATCAAACGCATCTCGATCCGGAAAATCCCGCACCCTCACTACATGGGTGGGGATACCCGCTTCCTTGGCACGAGTGAGCGCGTAAGCCTTTCTTCGATCGCTAATTACCACAGCGATTTTAACCCCACTATTTTCGTCGTGGTGGAGTTGATCGATTAGTGCCTGTAAATTGGTGCCGCTACCAGAGGCTAATACTGCAATTTTCATGTTCGCTAACTATAGTAGATTTCAGAATTAATTAGACACTATGAACGAGCACGTCAGAAACTTGTTAGCACGGTTACGCCCCACGGGGCCCGCCTACGATGTAAAGAGCAATCTGCCAAATGTAGCGCGATCTGTTAGTTTGCGGGGTGGGATCACAATCTAACAGATCGTGGTACAAAAGACTATCTACTTTTAACGTCTATTTATTTAGGACTTACGCAGTGGAACGGTAAAAGCTAACCCCTTCCACATAACGGAGATTACACCTCCGTTTCAATGGCCTACCGACACGATTTGGCAATTTGGCAGGGCCCTGTCAGGTCCAAAAAAAAAATTCAGCCTCGTATCGGGGGGGTCATCATTAGCCGATGTCTCTTTGAACCCTGATGGGGCCTAGCTTCAGAGCGTTTGTAGATTTTTACCACGCAACAGAAGGTGCGCCCAGATGGCGTTTTGCCCTGCCAAATACGCACTATTTTTGAACCGTTTTGCACTGAAATGGCACCATAACCTCACCAAATGTCAGGGATTTGGCAGGGCACTGTCAGGTCTAAACCCTGGAGTGCGTCAGTCCTGGTACAGTTATATTCGGTGTATTTGAGTGGGTGCATTGCCTCTATTATACCCTATTTTTTGACCATGTTGTAAGTGCTAACTTTGTCTGAATCGCGGATTATCGCGGATTCAGGGATTACACGGAGGAAAACCAGAAAACGGGAAAACGAGATAACCAGAAAACGGGAAACAGATAAAGATTTTTGTAGGTCGATTTTCCAAAATCGACAATATATAGAACATCGCACTAGCGTCTAGGCTCAACCTACCTAGACCATCACGATAACGCAAGTTGCTAGTTGTGGTCGCTCTGCCTGTCTGAATCTGGATTTACTGGATTTTAGGATTCTCAGGATTTTGGGGCGGCGGTTTCTCCATAAGGGCGATTTCTGCGTTGTCTGAATCGCGGATTGACACAGATTAAAGGATTACACGGATTAAAAAACATCCACGGTGATGCTTATTGCTAGGGTGTCAGCATTGCGGCAATGTCTGCCGGTAGTTTCACCCCATTTCTTCGTTCAAAGTCTAAAACATTTGTGTTGTAAAGATGCTTTTCGCATCGGGTACTCCTTTCAATCAAGACCTCATATCGGCATATCACAAACTAAGAGATAGAACTTTAATCAGACCTCTGTGTTTATGGTGGACCTTAGAATTAATGAGACACTATGAACGAGCCCTGATAGATCGGGGGTCGCGGAGTGACGGCACACGGAGTGTGCCTACTACTATTAATCTCTATTTGTTTTTAGAATTCACTGTAGAATTCACCATAGTATGTATTGTTAATTGTTGAGTCTACTATAGTAATCCCTTAATTTGCCGCTAATTTAGCTTCAAGTGCTTCCACCGCATCTATTGCTTCGGAAATTTCCTTTTTGACCACAGGGACAATCCGAGCGTGGCTGATCGGGTTTAGGATAATACTCCGGTACAGTTCAATCTCGTCAATGAGACTCTGTTCCAAAAAGGATGTATCAGCTTTTATCGGCGTCCAGAAATCGTCGCTTCTCAGATCTTTCGGATTTTCGCGATATTTGACTCGGAGGTTTTTCTTTTGACAGAACTTCTTGATAGCCGCTTCAAAGGCGGTGCGAAGGTAAATGACACAGGCTTTGTAGTCGTTGGCATCGAAATATGCTTTCGCTTTTTCAAGGTACGGTCTATCTTGCACATGGATCGGAATCTCGTATTCATCGGTTTGCTTAGAATAGAATTCGGCGTATTCCCACTCGGCATCAGATGTCCGTTGTTTGACAATTTCATACCACGCCTTATCATACGTCGTCAAAAAAATTTGGTAATCTGGGAAATACTCCTCTAGGATATCAAGCACCGGCAGGCGGTTTGACATGTCTAAACCGATCAGTACATCATCTAGGGCAAGAATCTTCAGGTCGCTTTCTGGCTGCATCAGGATTGATGAGAAGTAGATAGCGATAGCAATTGCCGATAGCCTCGCCTCGTTCAGGAAGCGGTGATGTTCTGGAATATCCCTGTCGAAGAGCTCAACCGTTAAGAGAATCTCCTGATTATCAAGGGTTCCGTTTTCGCGGTTATATTTAATCCCCGGAAAATCGAAGTTAAGGGCGACGTTGTGTCCAAACCCGCCAAGGATTTCAGATGCCTTCGGCTGCAGTTCCGCTAATTTGTTTGCTAATTCGATGTTAAAATCCTCTATCCGCCCTTCAAGGGTTGCAATTTCACTTGCTGTGATTTGAGGTTGCAACGGAGGCTCAATGTCAGTCCAATCCTCGGCAAGGCTCCGGCCCTCAGTGATAACGGTATTTGCTAAGAGTGTTTCAACCAGCAAACTGAACACATTTACGGTGTTATTTTCACGGTGAGCGTAATGCGTATTCAGAAGGTCCTTATAGTCGAGGAAACCCTTTGCCCTTGATGCCTCAATAATCAGTTCGTCATCTGTCTCTCTAACGGTCTCCGACCATTCGTAGGTCTCCTGCTTTGACCGTTGGCTAGCGCGGAGACACAGTTTGATATAGCCCGCATCTGTGATAAAGATGTTCTGATTGTTTTCAAATCTATGGGAAGGATTATCGCCAGATTCCAAGAACAGCTTTAACGCAAAATACAGGGACGATTTTCCGCTCCCATTTTCACCGTAAATTAGTAGGTTCTTTCCTGACTTGCGTAGGTTAACTCGGTAGGTTCCGTAAAAGGCTTTGAAGTTTTTGATTTCAATCTCAGTAATTCTCACGCTTTGCCCTCAATGATGCGGATCGGTTTAACGCTATCGAGAAAGAAAAGGTTCCGCCGGACCGGATGTGTTCTTTCATACAATCGCTCGAAGATCTCCTGTAACGCGGCCATTTTATCTCCCCGAATTTCTTCAAGCTGCGGCAACCGCTCCTCCAACAACGGTTTGAAGAACTGTTTTTTCCCTTGATGCAGTGCTTCAGGTAGATAGGACTCATAAACCAGTCCGTCAATGGTCCGTTCAAAATACTTGAGCATCACAGCATCGCGGGCGTGTGCCAAATCTTTGCCACTCGTCGTCGGCTGCCCCTGAAGGTAGATGAGGTAATCAACAATTTTGCCGATCATTCCTTTCTGCTCTGACGTGAGATCGGGAACGGGGATTTGTTGTATATAACGGCTGCGGGCCCGAAGATAATCGCCTGACAACTGTTTTGAAGTCTGCGAATAGAACCACTCCACAACGCGAGAATTGAGGAGACCGCACAACCACGTTTCCTCAGTCGGGATAAGGTAGCATGTATCCCCACAGTAAAATCCTTCTGTATCAACGGCGAAGGTTTGATAGTCGTAGCTATTTGGGCAAATCAGCTTCGTTTGCGTAAAGAGTTCAGCGTTGCTTTTGGCAGCTGGCAGTTCGTACCATTTCTGTTTACCCGCCCTTTTGCTCAAGGCGGATCTATATTTTTCTAAATGTTTTCGGATGGCGGGATAACGGTCTATCTCTATGCGACGGTAGGCAAAAATTAACCATGCGTCCCCGATAGATCGGGATTTATCAACCGGTTTGGCTACCCCCCAGCGTCTGATGTCTCGTCCGTGTAAAAACGGTTTCAAAATATCGGCGGATGAAGGGTGCTCGGCAATGAGTTGATCTCGCGTTGCACTGTCTACAACAAAGGCTTCACCCCTGCCAGTCTTGATTCCGAAAGTAGAACGCATTGGGATATATTGCGATAGGGGTGTGCCTGCGTTACGAAATTTCGCTAGTAAATTTAACATATCGAGTGATTCAAGGGGTGTGCCCTCCGCACTCAAAAACTTTTGTGTCCTAGGGAAGCGACTTCGTCGCCGTTGCGTTAGCATCGCGGCGATGTCTTCGGGTAATTTAACACGATTTGCCCGCTCATACGCCTCAACATTTTTGTAGTCATTACGAAATGCAGCGACTATATCCACGCCTAAGTCTCTAGCATTCGTCAGGTCCGCTCTCGCTTTATCCCACTCTGCTAGGTGTAACCACGCCTCGCCGCGATTATTATAGGCATTGGCATGATTGGGATTCAGTTCTATTGCTTTGTTAAAATCTACGATGGCCCGGTCAAAATCGCCTTTGTTGAAGTAAGTTCCCCCGCGATTGTCATAGGGGGCAGCACTATTCGGATTGAGATCGATTGCATGTGAGTAAGCTTCTATCGCCTCGTCTGTTTGCCCAAGGATCATTAAAACGTTACCTCGTTGGAGTGCTAATTCAGCGCGGAGTTCTCTTTCAGATGCTTTAGACAGCGAATCCGCCTGAACTTGCATTTCTTCAGCGGCTTTTCGTATACCGTCTACAACATTTTGCCAACCATCGCTTGCACGTTGCCACTTGTTAATGGGCCTACCTTTGTCAGGAAGAGCTTGGAAGTCACTGAGTTGATGATTCAGCCAATCACAATCCTCAAGAATTATTGGGATGACCCTTATATTGAAGTTTAATGCTTCTGCTAATTCCTTGTTGCAGTTTTTAGACGCAAGGCTCGTAGCGGAAACGAGGTAGAGCAAAATATCCGAAGCGGCAAGATTCATGGAAATGTCTTTATACCATTCATCGCCTGGGAGAATCTCGTTATTGTCCCAAAGTTTTATTTTGTCTTCACTCTCCATTACAGCAAGGCACGTTTTCAATTCGGTGTTCTGCTGTCGGTCATTATGTGAATAGGTTATGAATACTTTTAACGGTTCGCTCATTCTCTTTCCTCTGTCTGAATCTGGATTTACGGGATTTTAGGATTCTCAGGATTTTGGGGCAATGGGTCGGTTTCTCCACTATACTATAGCGATTTTTTTTACTGTCAGAATCGCGGATTGTCGCGGATTAAAAGATGAACACGGATTCAAAAATCCGCGCAATCTGTGTAATCTGTTTAATCCGTGATTCAGACTTTTTCCGTTCCTTCCACAATTTTAATTTCTTCAGGGGTGAGGCCGTATAACAAGTATACTATCTGATCAATCTCATTTTCAAGTGCAGATACATCCGCGTCCGGGTCGGTGTCTTTGGCGGCGAGGATTTCATTAACAAGTTCAATAATCAGGGCTTGTTGATCACAAGCAGCCTCCGGTATTGGAAATTCTTTCACATAATTGTTAATCCAACGACTTGTTCCCATCCCACTTGTTTCTGCAATAAGGCTCAAGTAAAAACAAATCGTACTTGAATTTAGAACACCGAGCAGAAATTTTGACTCTATACCTGAAGGGGGCAATAAAAAATACGCAGAGTTTAGTAGGTAAACCTCTTCATTGCAGAGGGCAAACCGTCCCAAATCTGTCAATTCAATCCATACAATCTTTTCTTTTTTGAAGTCGTCATAAAATGAGCACGCTCTTAGATTCGTCCAGTGTTGTCCTTGAGCTCCACGATTTCTGAACTTATCTCCAAATGAATCTAAATGTTCGTATATATCAGGATAGTCTTTTTGTACATTAACTCCATTTTTAGCCAGTAAAATATACTGCCCCGCTGATGTGTAACTGTAGCGAGAAATATCTCTGCCTCTCAAAATGGGTTTTATGATTTCAGCATTGACAGGGTTTCTGTCACAAAACTCTCGTTTCTTATCCTCATCTATAAGAAAGGCTTCATTGCTGCCAGTGGCAATACCCAGTCTAATTTTTGTCCCCAACTGTTCGAGCGTTTTCCCTGATGATTCCAGTTTCCTTTGGAGTTCAACACACTTTGGTTCTACAAGATTCCATGACCTTGAATTAAAGTACGCTTGCGGATAATTAAAACTGTTATTTTTGACAAAATCCTCAAAACTATCATCTGAAAATGGCGAATTAACAACGATACAAAAATCATCGGTGAGATTTGTCGGTTTACGCGACACTATTATTGCGACATTGACAATCACACTCTCGAAAACCTGTGAATCTTCAACATTTAACACCCTAAGCAGCATATTTTTACTCTGTAGTAGTCTTCGGATTGGTGCTCCATATTCCGCCCTCAAGTATGAATTTGAAGTAATAAGGCTAAGTATTCCTTGCTGATTTTGTAATTTTATCGCCTTTTCAATGAAATAGCAGTACACATCCGCAAAGGGTTGGTACGATTGATATCGATCTCTAATTTCAGTTTTAAGTTGTTTAGGGATTTTATCATGGCTAATATACGGCGGATTTCCAATCACCACATCAAACCCGTCTGCAATACCAAACATCCACTCCGGATCAAACCAATCTGCGCTTGCATTCTGGTCGTAGGGGTCCCAAGCGGCGACTTTATTCGCATCATCGGCGGGCATATCGATATGCTTTAATTCCGTTGCTAACGCTTGACGCAACTTCTTGTCTTCTCGTTTACACGCTAGCTTCTGTGGGCGGGTTGTGGCGTGGAAATGCCGCTCGCGGTTCTCACTCAATTCCCCCTCTAAAGCCTTCGCTTTGAGGCTGGTCAGGGTTCTTTCGCCTTCGAGACCGATGAGCGTATTTGCTGCGATAAACCGCGTCTCCAGATTCGGCAGCGGCTTAATCCCAAAGTTGTCGGCATTGTTATCCGGCTCCTGCTCAATGGCAAGGGAGATGAAGAAGCGGAGTTTGGCGATTTGGCAGGCGATGGATTGAATGTCCAAGCCGAAGATGCTATTTTGGATGAGGTATAACTTCCGTCCGAAATCCCCCGAATAGTTTTCAAAGATTCTGCTAATTTCCTTGAGCTCCTCGTCGCGGGTTTGTCTATCCTTTGTATCAAACGCAGCCGCTGCCCGCTGGATGGCGCGTTCTTTCTGTAGCTGCGCCCACCGGGTGTTATCGGGGTCAAGCCGCCGCAGCGCGAGGGTCAGTTTGTGCAGGACACCCATCGGAAAGGCACCCGACCCCGACGCCGGATCTAGTATTTTGAGTTCTGAAATTGCCCGCACCACCTCGTCGGCTTCGCGGCTGTCGAAAAATTCGCTCGCATCGTCAAACGCCTTTGCGTAGTCGAACAGATAGCGCAACCGCTCGTCCGTTGATGATACCTGTGCTGCGAGGGCTGCCACCAGTGCCTCCTCCACCATGTAGTCCACGATGGGGCGCGGGGTGTAGTAGGAGCCGGTCTGTTTCCGTGCTGTTGCGCCGGTTTCGGGGTTATAGGCGGCGAGTAGGTTTTCAAACACCTTGCCGAGCAGCTCTGGGTCCAATGCTACCTCCTGCTCTATTGGTGTGTTTTCCTCAACGGTGAATTTGTAGCCTTTCAACAGAGGAATCAGACCGCGATCGACATCAAAGAAGAGATGGTTGGGAAGGCTTAACTTTTTGTAGTGTTCATCGGAAAAGCAGTCAATACGGTAGCCGCCGTCGCGTGTCGCCTCCTCGCTGTCGAGGCAATCGAACAAGCCGCCGTTGATAAATGGTGTTTTTTCAAACAGTCTTAGCAGTTCATCGGGGGCGGTTATCTGATCTTTGTAGCGATACAGTGAGAAATTGCGATGCCCCGTGTTTCCGCCTTTGGTGAACCGACGCTTCCCTATCTCGGTGTTCAGTGTCGCAAAAAACAGGTTCTGTAGCACGGCGCGATAGTAGGAATCACCGGTGTCCCGATCGTAGTCCTTCAGCAATGGGGCGACTTGTGCCTCGTTGAACAGTTCATCGGCGATCAGTCCCTTCTCCTTGATGAACCAGACGAACAGCAGGCGCGTGATTAGGCGGATGATATGCTCCTCCGGCTTCAAAGCGCGCTTTTCATTTGTTGGAAACTTCCCCTCAACAACCGCCCATTCAAACCAGGTGAACAACTCCCGGTAGAATTTCTTGTTGAGTTCTTCGGTGTCCAGTGTCTTTGCCCAGGCGCGATGCAGCTCGACAAAGTTGTGGATACCGTGCGTTTGGTTCAACGGTTCAAGGGCAAGATCGAATAGGATGTCGATGTGGGCACGGTGGGGGTCCTTGAAATCAATATCCTTGATGAGGGTGACTTTTTCAAGGACATCGCGGGATGGGTCGGATGCGTGCAAGCGGCGATTGATAGTTGACAACGTGAGCGTCTCGCCGTGCTGAAAGAGCAGCATCGCGGGCATTATGAACAATTTGTTGATTTCGCGGGTGATTTGTGACAGTTGGGTGCGGTTGTAATTGCTGCCTTCCAACCGGAGCGCGAAGAAAAGGTAGGATTGGATGATGGTGTTATCCACCTGCGTCTGGCTGGGATCGAAAAGCCATCCGGTTGTATCTGTGAGCGTCAGGTCAGTGCCGCTGAGTTGGAAAAGCAGGTCAATAGAGCTCCACTCCCCTGTCAATGCCCTATCGTGATTTAGCTTTCCTTGCCGGTCATATGCGGCGATAAACGCCTCGGCGGTGTTCGATTCAAGGTCTAGGGTCCTTTCGCTTTGATAGCCGAGTGTGTTGAGCAGGTTTCGGGCGTTTTGGACGAGGTCCTCCGTGGTGAAGCGGTTTAGGGCTTTCGTGATGGCGGCTTTGTGTTGTGGGTCGTTCATTGAAAACCCCCTTGGCTCATTTCAACTGTTGCTCATATTAACAGGACTTACGCAAATTTAGCACCCGGGGGTAGATTTCCGTTTTTAACCCCCTAAATCCCCCTTATCAGGGGGACTTATGAACCCGCTGCGTAAGTCCTAATTCAGAAATCGTGCAACAGAAACCGAGTTTTCAAGTCCCGATTCTCGGGATGCTCCCCGATTACATCGGGGCAAGCTGAGTCGGCAAAAAAACTCGGTTTCTATAACTGTTTCATGATTGCACGATCTGCCGCCCATGCGCCGGAGGATGTATTAGAGATTACCGTTATAACCGAATCCTTTGAAGGGCATGTGCTCTTGAAAGAAACGCCGGCATCCCAACCGATGAGAAAGTGAACTGGATTTTCGCCCTCCTCATGGTCAATCCAGATACCGTGACCGTAAAATCTATTATCTCTGTCTTTGACCGCCTTTTCCAGAAACAGATTCGTCAACCGTTTAGAAAGGATTTTTTCGTCAAAAAATGCCCTCCACAACTTGTCCATATCTTTTACTGTTGTGAAAGCCCCCGCATCAGATGATCCGACAATTGGCAAGGTAAAAATGTTGGTTCTCCATCCTTCTTCCCCATCAATATATCCGAAAGCCGTGCGTTCTGGCAAACGATCCATCGCAAAAAATCCCGAATCGCTCATATCGCATAACTCAAAGATATTTTCTTGTATAAAGTCGATATAGGGTGTTCCTGAGATTTCTTCGATGACGATTCCCAGTAGAATAAACCCTCCGTTTGAGTAGGAAAACCTTTCCCCCGGGTTAAACTTCATTTCCCCATCACGAAATAGCGGTATGTAATCCTTGAGACCTTTTAGTTCAAAGCAGGGGATGTCCAACTGAAAATTATCGACATCCTCAATAAGTTCCTCATCATAATAGTCGTAAACCCCAGAAGTATGGGTTAAGAGATGGTGGATAGTGACATCTTCTGATATATTCGGAAAATCAATATTTACACAGTCACACAATCTTGAAGCTAAAGAGAGTTCACCACGATCAATCAGTTTTCCGATTCCAAGCGCAGTCAGAAACTTTGTTCCTGACGCTATTCCGAAACGGGTGTCGATCGTATTCGGAATTTTATTGCTCCTATCCGCATAGCCGTAGGCATTTTCAAATTCTACGCTTCCATCGAGTTTAACAAAAACCACACCTGAAAAACTAGTTTCATTGATGGTCTGCTCTATTACCTGATTTAAATGGTTCATTCTCGTGCCTTCGATCGCTCCACTGGACGCCAGCAGATTAGGAACTGTGATGCATCGTTTTGAAGGTATCGGTGGAGGGGATATCCACGCCACCGAGGCGAGTAGTTTTGAGGCTCGGTTCAGCCATGATGGACATCGGTGTTTCTCGCTCTCTGCGTGCGTATCATCGGGGCTAGGAAGCCCCTCCCACAATCGATAAAAATATATCACGCACCATGAAGAGCGTCAAGGTTAAATCTACCGTTGAAAGAAACGATGGAACACCCTCGACAAAAACACCAATCTTTGGCACTTGACTGCGTTCCGGGTGTTTGGTAGAGTAGTACAAACGAGGACCATATAATCGTTGAAAACCAATCCTTTGCACGTATTTATAGTGGATCTTAGAATTAATGAGACACTTCAAACCGGTGCGGTTGAAAACCGCACCTACCGGGGGCCGAAAGTGTCTATTCATCTTTAGAATTCACCATAATAGGCCGAGGTGAAAAACAATGATGCCCCAACTCCGCATTGCTGTCATCGGGGTGGGAGCCGACCGTGGCTCTCGCGCACGCCAATATATAGAAACAACCACACGTTTGACCGACCACTACGAACTTATCGCTGTCTGCGACCGCAATCCTCAAGTGCTTCAGGAGGTGGCAATCCAGTACGGGGTAAAGGCGCACTACGAAAGCGTGGCTGCCCTTTTTGGTGCCGAGAAACCGGATGTCGTATTCAGCTTGGCACCAAAGGATTCCCATATCGTCATCGCCCTTACCGCAGCACGGCACGGCGCACATATCATCACGGAAATACCGGTGGCGTTGACACGACGCTACGCCGCCGCAATCGCTGAGACGTGCCGGTCAACGGGAGTGCTGTGGGAGGTGGGAGAGCAGGTTTGGCTTTGGCCCGCAGAGCGTCTCAAGAGACAGATTATTGAGGCCGGGGCTATCGGTAAACTTACCCATGCCCGGCTGTGGTATCTGACCGGACAGTATCATGGCTTCAATGGCGTCAGATCGCTGTTGGGGGCACGGGCAACTCGTGTTCTCGGCTACTGTGGCGAGGTGGAAACCGAACCGTATATTGCCTACGGCGGAGAACCGGAGTCAACGGTAAAATGGGAACAGGCGGTGATTGAATTTGACAACGGTGTGACGTGCCTGTTTGAGAAGCCGCCGCGCGCCTTTCCGTTACGGGAACAGACCTTTTCAACGGGCTGGCAGGTCGAGGGCACAAAGGGGCACTTCGATCGAAATCGGCTCACGCTGTACGGAGAAGCAAGTCCCTACGAAATTACAGAGAAGTACACTGAGATAGATGGAGAACGTATACTTGAGGCGGTCCGGGTGGATACTACCCCGCCGATGGTTTGGGAAAATCCCTTCAAATCGTTCCGTATCGGCTCACCGGATGATGTTGCGAAGGCGAGTATCCTTGTCAGCTTTCACCGTGCAATTACACAAGGAGGAACGCCGCAGTACGGTGCCGAAAACGCACTACATGATTGGGAGATCTGTCTTGCTGTTCGCGAAAGTGCTCGTCTGGGAAACACTTGGGTGACACTGCCCTTGGGCGGTCCGACAGAGTTGGAGGGACAGATCGAGGCGGAATTTGTGCGACGATACGGACACGATCCGATTGAGGAGACCGAAATGCTTCTGGATACCTCTTTTAGCCGGTCAGCTACACTTTGGCCCTTCGCGCATTGGCTTTGAACTATCGGGGACGCGGCTCATGTCAAAAGAAAGTGCAAGTCCCGATACATCGGGATTCCGCTGCCGTTCCGAGCATCCCGAGAATGGGGACTTGCGGAACACTAAGAGAAACCGAGTTTTCAAGAAAAAACTCGGTTTCTTTGCACTAAATCTTAACATGAGCGAAGGACGCTGGCAGGGATCAAAAGCTGATTCTTAAACATCCGGATGCCGATTGTGCCACTCGGTTGCCCCTTCATAGGCGTGACCAACCCGACACAACAACGGTTCTGACAGATGCTTGCCCACCCACTGAATGCTTAGAGGGAGCCCTTCGCTGTTGAAGCCACACGGCACGGACAGTGTTGGGGCCCCGTTGAAATCGAAAGGCGCGGTGAATCGTTGGAATTTCGGTTCTCGGTTTTCTGGCATCGGACCGTATAACTCTTCTGGCGTGACCGGGTGTGGCGGGGCGGACGTTGAAGGACAGACTAGCACATCGATCTCCTCAAACACACGACGGAGATGCCCCGTGCAGGCAGCGCGTAAGTTGTTGGCTTTGGCATATTCTGCCCCTGTCACCTTTGCCCCCTTATCAAGCCAGCCACGGAACCAAGGACCGTAATCGTCTCTTCGGGAGGGGTAGGTACTTTCGTGGGCGGCGACTGCTTCAGCGGAACATAAAACGGGCCATGCAGTGATGTATGGGTCCATATCGGGCAGTTGCACTTCGACAATCTCAGCTCCCAGACCTTCCAGGACCTTTACACCAGCTAGCACCGCTTCTGCGAGCTCAGGATCGATGTCTTTGGTAACATATTGTAAGTCCAACCCGATGCGGACACCTTCCACACCCTTGTTTATGCCCTCAAGCATGTTTGGCACAGGGGTAGGTAGGGATGTGGGATCGTTGAGATCGAAACCGGAGATAGCTTCAAGCACGATGCCTGCATCAGCGGTGCTCCGTGTCAGGGGTCCAACATGATCGAGCGATTCCGCCAAAGCCAATACACCATAGCGACTGACTCGTCCCCATGTAGGTTTGAGACCGACTGTGCCACACGCTGCGGCGGGGAAACGAATCGAACCACCGGTATCGCTGCCCAGAGAACCGAAGCACAGGCCGGCGGCTGTTGCGACACCGGATCCACTAGACGATGCCCCTGCAAATCGTTCGGCGTTCCACGGGTTGAGGGGAATCTGGAATTTGGGATTGTAGCCACCCATCGCGCCTTCCGTAAGATTGAGCTTGCCGAGCAGCACGGCTCCGGCCGATCCTAATTTTGCAACAACGGTAGAATCAAAGTCAGGAATATGCTCGGCGAGTGCCTGTGTTCCTCCCATCGTGTGGACCCCCTTAGTGAAACACAGATCTTTTACGGCTACCGGAATTCCATGAAGCGGTCCACGATAGGTGCCGGCTGTAATCTCTGCTTCCGCTTTCTGAGCTGCTATCATCGCGTGGTCTGCCATGACGGTGGCGTAGCTTTTGAGGCTGCTATCCAGTTGGTCAATGCGACTTAGTATTGCGGTGGTAACCTCTACAGGCGATATATGTTTCGACCTTATTAGTTCGGATATCTCAGTAATCGTTTTGAAGTGAAGTGGTATTTCGCTCATTTTTTTGTTCCTCACAGAAGTTTGTCGCTAGGGCGTGTTGACATTTTGAAGTTGCTGATTCGGCAAACGCTGTAATCATCAGGCAATCTGCCATAAGTAGCGTTTGCAGGCTCCGATTTATCGGAGTCCTCCCCGATAGATCGGGGCAGGCTAGAACGGGACTGGGATCACAATCTAACAGATCGTGGTACAAAAGAGCACTTTTACGAAACCGCTTTTTGAACAGGAAGCGTCCCGATGAAAAACGGAGTTGGGTTTCACTCTATCTGTCTATAAACAGGTGTTGTTGGACGACGGAGCCTCTATTGGACTTGATAGGGATTGCCGTTTAACCGTTCAACCCAACCTACAGACTGCGCTGATGTGGTGTGGTTAGAAACCGCACCTACCGGGGACCGTGTGAGTGTTCAATCGCACATCAATTTTACATGAAAATGGGAAGAATGACGAGAAAAAATGGTAGGGAGATTGAAACACTTGTAATTGAGTTTTTGGGCTTGACGTGATATACTATGACGTATCATAATCTAAGTTGCTAGGTGCGATTCTAAGTAACAATGTATAATGTCGGTTAGATTCCGACTCAGTGAACTTACCACTGTAAACCTCACCTTAACTGCGTTGCTGGAAACAGCAAAGTGGGAAGCAAAGGGAAAAGGCGAACAACTCGGCGTGAATGCAGACACGCTAAGACGTTGCGTCCGGTTACAATGATATGACCAAATGAAAATTGAACTGATGCAAGCCTCGTTATTAGGGAACAGGTGAATCTGCGTGAGCGTGTCCACCTATGCACGCACTATCAACAGCCTGTGGCTAAAAAGCGTGTGTTTAGTAAGGTAACTCTAGCATTTGCCTTATGTAAGTCGTAGACATCGGGGTAAAGTCAGGGTCTAAGTTATTTTAGATGTATACATTGTGAGATTAGAATAGTCCCTAAGTCCTCCCGATTTATCGGGGAGATAAGGGAGAGGAGGACAGTTAGCCTGTCCAAGTCAGAATGCTGAAAATGAGATACAACAGATTCAGGGAAAATGAGCGCAAATCATGTTTATACATGGCGACTCGTCCCCAAAGTTCTGATATTCCATGAGTAAGTAGGGTTGAGATTATCTTTTGGGATAAATAACAGAGTCAGCCAACCTAAAACTCGTAATTCCATAAGGTGTTACTATCCTGTATGAGATAATCGGTAACTGACGGTGAAAGCCGAGTGCGGTGAAAGTCGCACGCTCGGTTTGGAAGCAGGGAAAAATCCGTGAGGATTCTACCTATGCTTACTTGCATGATGATACCACATACATGTCGCCCCGCTGGGGCTTTAAGGTTGGTTTTATCCTGTTTTCTATACATATGTCGCCCCGCCCCGATAAATCGGGATTCAAAGCAACTGGGGCTATGAGTCGGGCAAGATGCCCGACCTACAGGTATCAAGGTTTGACTTGTACTGCGTCGCATATAACCAGCAACTTGCGTTATCATAACAAATAAGCAATCAAAGGTTTATTCCAAAGACGGAGAAATATATGCCACGGGAATATGGGATTGAACGGGTACGAAATATCGGCATCATGGCGCATATCGATGCCGGCAAAACAACGACCACTGAACGCATCCTATTCTATACCGGCAAGAAGCATAAGATCGGTGATATCGACGATGGCACCACGGACATGGATTGGATGGTTCAGGAACGGGAGCGCGGTGTGACTATTACAGCGGCGGCGACGACCTGCTTTTGGCAAGACCACGCGATTCATCTGATTGATACACCAGGGCATGTTGACTTCACTGTCGAAGTTGAACGTTCCCTGCGTGTACTTGATGGAGCGGTCGCGCTATTTTGTGCTGTCGGCGGCGTTGAACCCCAATCCGAAACAGTATGGCATCAAGCAGAGCGGTATCACATTCCGCGAATCGCTTTCGTGAACAAGATGGATCGGCTGGGTGCGAATTTCCCACGTGTTATCGAAATGATGAAAGCACGTCTAGGAGCCAATCCGTTGATTCTCCAATTGCCAATCGGTGCCGAAAGCCAGTTTTCAGGTGTCGTAGATCTTATTCGTATGAAAGCCCTTCGTTGGCATGAAGAGGACCAAGGACAGACCTTTGATCTGACGGAGATCCCTGCGGAATTGGGTGCAGCAGCGGAGGAAGCGCGTGAAGAATTGGTTGAAACCGTTGCGAGCGAAGATGATGACCTGCTAGAAAAGTATCTCGAAGGCGAGGAGATTACGGAAGCAGAACTTCTGTGCGGGATTCGTCTAGCAACGCTAAAAAACAGATTGGTCCCGGTGTTATGTGGAACGGCTCTGAAGAATCAAGGAGTCCAACCGTTACTCGATGCCGTTATTGATTTCCTTCCGGCACCGACTGATGTGCCACCGATTGAGGGCATCGTCCCGCGCAAAGACCGCAAGGAAGAGCGGGAGTCAAAAGATGATGCGCCGTTTGCCGCGTTAGCATTCAAGATTGCCAGAGATCCGAATGTAGCTAAAATTGTTTACTGCCGTATCTACTCCGGGACGCTCAAACGTGGGGAGGTCGTTTACAACGTAACGAAAAATACAAAAGAGCGGGTAACACGAATCTTGCAGATGCACGCTAACAAACGGGAGACCTGTGATGAAGCCTACGCAGGGGACATTGTCGCGCTTGTTGGATTGAAGGGCACTACCACCGGGGATACGTTGACGATTGCCTCGCATCCAATTCTGTTAGAATCAATGGTATTTCCAGAGCCGGTTATCTCTGTCGCTATTGAACCGAGGTCTGAAAGGGATAAAGATGCGCTTGAAGAAACGCTTGGTTTTATGATGGAAGAGGATCCAACCTTTACTGTGCAGATTGACGATGAGACCGGGCAGCGTGTGATTTCAGGTATGGGAGAACTTCATCTAGAGATCTTGACAGATCGAATGCTGCGCGAATTTCAAGTCAACGCGCGTGTCAGCAAATTGCAGGTTGCCTACCGTGAGACAATCAGCCAAGTCGCTGAAGCTCAAGGCAAATATATTCACAAGGTTGATGATGAGGGCATTTACGGGGATGTTATACTCATGTTGGAACCGCTACCGAGAGGGATGGGATTTGAATTTGCGGATGAGAGCGATGAGCTAGACCTCCCTCGCCAATACGTCCCCGCCGTTGAACGAGGGGCACGAAGCGCGATGTCAAACGGGGTGTTAAGTGGATTCCCGATGCAGGATATCAAAGTGGTTCTTATCGGTGGTTCATACCATGAAACGGATTCATCGGAAACCGCCTTTGAAGCTGCCACTGTCATCGCTTTTGAGCACGCTGCCCAAAAGGCATCGCCTGTCCTGTTAGAACCGATTATGAAAATTCAGGTGATTGCGCCAACTGAACATATTGGTAAGGTGATTGGCGACCTCAATTCACGACGCGCGCAGATCAACGAAACCGGGGCGGTAGGGACAGCGGAATCCATTGATGCCCATGTTCCGTTAGCGCAGATGTTCCAATATACAACGGAGTTGCGCTCGTTGACTCAAGGACGCGGGATGTTCACGATGGAGTTCTCCCATCACGACGTTGCCCCTGCTAGTATACGCGATACTGTTGTGAATAGACCACTGTTTTAGCACCAAAGCACCTAAATCGAATGAAAGGAGCACCGATGAGCAAACCTAAAATTTTATATCTGCCCACATCAGGGCATACCGCAGAGGTTTTCCCTCCAGACGTTTTTGCGCGATTTCAGGAGCAATTTGATGTAACGCTGAATGAAACTGGCTCAAGCTATGCAAGCGATCAAATTGCCGAACTTGTCGCCGGGTTCGAGGGGGTAGTTACGGGTTGGGGTGTGTCACCGATAACCGAAAAGGTGATGGCTAACGCAGATGCCCTCCGAATCATCGCTCATTCAGCGGGTTCTATCAAACGTCTCGTCGGTGAGGTACTCAGTAAGTATATCTTACCACGCCAGATCTGTGTGTTCAGTGCCAACGAAGCAATCGCTTACAATGTCGCCGAATACACGATAGGTGCAATGATTATGACCACCCGCCGATGGGTTGACTTTATCTTGCACACCCGATCAGGGAGGTGGAATCGGAGTGAAGTCGCTTCCAGCGCGCCCTCTTTACGCGGGAGTACCGTTGGTATCGTCTCGGCAAGCAAAGTTGGACGACAGGTGATTAAGCTTTTGCAGTCTTTTGAGGTCAGGAAACTGATCTACGATCCGTATCTCTCAGATTGGGACGCTGGCACGCTTGGTGTGGAGAAAGTTTCGCTCAACGACCTTTTTGCCACAGCCGATATTGTGACCGTTCACACACCAAGTATTCCAGAAACAGATAAAATGATTGGTGAAGAGCAGCTGAAACTGCTTCGGGACGGAACCACACTGGTCAACACCTCACGAGGGAGCGTGATTGATCACGATGCCTTACTAACTGAAGCGCGGGCCGGTCGTATTTTTATCACACTTGATGTCACAACCCCGGAGCCGCTGCCCCCGGAGAGTCCATTCCTAGAGCTGCCAAATGTTTTTGTCACACCCCATGTCTCTGGAACGGGTGCTTACGGCTACGCCAAAATCGGTGAGTCGACACTCGCAGCGTTGGAGGATTTTTTCGCGAATAGACCCGTTGTTGGGGCAGTCGATTTCAATCGGTTCGATTTGATAGGGTGATCCCTTTTTCCCAACTCGTTCAATCAATAATGTATGGGCAAATCCACCCATATCTGTAGGATTTACAAGAAAACTGCACCAAATGGTGCAATGTCAAAAGTTCGTTCTACACCGTTTGGTGCAGAAAATTGATTAATCGGCACCAGAAAACCTGCGTTTCGTGAGTATTCTTGATCTATAAGAAATGGCACAATAATTGCTACTATTGCCAACATATCACAGTTTATTTTTGCATTACACATGATGTGAGGGTTTGTTCAAATCTTTACACACAAACAAAATTTTTGGAGGAAAAATATGAGTGCCAAGAAGACTTCAGGGGCTTTGATGACCTCGTTGATTGTTCACGGAGTCGCCTTTGTCATCGCGGGTATCTATCTCGTTACCCAGACCCAGCAGTTCAAAGACTTAGTCGGTGCCGAAGTGCTACAGGCGAAAGAGCCCCCCAAACCGCAAGTTCGTAAACCGGTCATCAAGCCGGTGGTCAAACCGACCGTTCCAACCACAAATACAGTGGTTGTCGAAAATGTTCAGGTCAAACCCAGAGTGACAACAGCAGCGGTCGTGCGTCCGACCTCCGTACAGCCACAAACTGTTTTGGAATTTTCCAATAAAGTGGTGAAGTTGGATGCCCCCATCAACCCGAACGTCCCCAAAGTGGTCAGTGCCAACGCGCCAGTGCCGCAAGTTGTGACACATGCCGACTTGCCTGTTTCTGACGCTCCCGGCGCACTAGCATTTTCCGCACCCGTCGCAACGGCTCCAAGTGCCGCACCCGCTAACATTGGTCGTGGTATCGGCGGTGTCGTACAGGTGAAGGTCGCTTTTGAACGTCCGGCTGGACTCGCTATGGTTGAACACGTTGGTGCAACCCGCGATGCCTTGGGTGATGTTGTTGAGAACATTACTTTAGGTAACGTAGAAGTGCCACCGCTGCCCCGTGGCGAACCCGGTGGTCGTGTTATTGGGCGTGGTGCCGATATTCGTGGCGTGTTCCGCTTTACCCGTGTCCGTCACAGTCTCTCCGACTGGTGGGCTGATGCTTCCTCGCTGAACGCGTGGACGAAGTGGATGAACGAACGGACGAAGATTAAAACCGACATGAACGTCGAAGGTGGCGCGCTCAAGTTCACCGATGCGAACCTACATAAAGCACCTATGCTTTTCATGACGGGTCATGACCCAGCACTTACCCGTTCCAAGAACCTGATGAGTCGTCAGTACGGCGGTGGTAAATTGGATAACCGTCTGTCTGAAACTGAAGCAGCCTCACTCCGTCGGTATCTCGTCGAAAGAGGCGGCGTTCTTGCCTTTGACGACTGCGGGGTGAACGCACCTGCACAGGCAATGATTCGTCTGTTCCTCGCTCAGATGCGTTTTGTTATGCCTGAATATCAGGTTACACGAATTCCGAATGACCATGAGATGTACAGCAACTTCTATGAGATGGGTGGACCGCCAGTTGGATTCGACCTGTGGTGGTGGGGAACTCACCCGCCGAAACGGAACTATCTCGAAGGAGTTATGGTTGGCGACCACATTTCCGTGTTAGTATTCCGTCGCGATTACATGTGTGCGATGGAGTCGGTCAGTTTGCCAACCCGTAGTGTCCACTATTCACCAGGTGTTTATCGTTTCATGACCAACGTTGCAGTTTACGCACTGACGCACGGCTCAATTTCTGATTACTCCGGTTATGTGCCAGAAGATACAATGGCAAAGAAGAGACTGCCGACCAGTGCTCCTGAAGCTGCAAAGATTGGTGCTGTTGAATAAAATCTACTGATTTGGACAGACCTTCATATTATGTTACATGAGCAGCCAAGCCATTCGCTTGGCTGCTTTTTTTTTAGAATATTTCGCAGTCATGCAATCACTTGTGTACGGATTAGGGCGACTTTGACGATTCCTGTTTTTGTGGTATAATGCCCTACCTGCGAAACTTCATGGTGTCTTTCCAAACGGGATGAGATTTTTCGTTCCAGTCCATTTTTTGCCGAACAAAAACTGGATTTATCGTCCTAAATATATTACATGGTATAATTGTTGATCCACAACGTCTATTCAATGGAACACACCCCCAATTCAGAACCCAATTTCTAAAATGAGGTGAATGACGATGAACCGAATTAGTTTCAAGAACATAGGCATTGGACTTATTCTCATCTGTATGCTGGGAATAGGTATATCATTGATAGCTAAAGCGCATCAGGAAGAGTCACCCAAATACACTATCTTGGTTTTCGCTAAATTGCACCTGACCCCCACCGGAGATGCGGAGGTCGCTGAGCAACTTCTAAAGGAGAAGTTGCTATCAGCGGCAAAAGGGATTGATGGTTTGAAGATTACCGCGCTCAAGCGGATGCAACTTCCAGGACCAGGAGCACCCCCGAACACCGATCAACCTGATTTTGTAATGATGGCTGAACTGACGGATGAAACGGTATTTGCCAAGCTCCTAACAGCGACACCTGCTGCCTTGAAGGAATATGGTGAGGGAATGAAAGCGCAAGCCGGCGCACCTCAATTTGAGTTGTATGAAATCTTGGGAGCATCAACCGAGTAAATCTAACCTTAAACGCGATATAACACTTTCAAAATGCGTGTCAGGAGGACATTGATGAAACGGATTTTTCAACGCATCTATCAAGTCGTGACAATTATTTTTGGGATCGCTATGCTACTTATCGGTTGTACGCAAGAAGCCACCCGCAAAGCCGATTGGGAAACCCATTTCACAGACCTCCACTTCGCCAACTCCCAATACGGTTGGATTGTCGGAGACAAAGGGTTTATTGTTCACACCAACAATGGCGGCAAAACGTGGAATCGCCAGGAGGTCGCTACGGAGGACGATCTCAAAGCGGTCTACTTTACGAACCTAAAATACGGCTGGGTAGTGGGAGACAACGGTGTCGTCGCTTCGACCGATGATGGCGGCAGACATTGGTATCTCCAAGACAGCAATACCTCCGGCATGCTCAGGGATGTTTTCTTCGCTGATTCCCACGAAGGCTGGGTCGTAGGGGAAGATAACTATGTAATCACTACAAAGAACGGTGGAAAGACTTGGGAACGCCAAAGTTATGCAAGCGACTTTCCCCTCAACGAGATCTGGTTTGTTGATGATCAGCGCGGTTGGATCGTCGGTGAATATGAACGTATCCTTCACACGAACGATGGCGGAAATACATGGCAAGAACAGACCACCCGACACCAATTCGCACGCACCCGACTGGTCAACGATAACCGGCGCGTCGTCTTTGTGAATGAGAATGAAGGCTGGCTGGCGGGCACGGACGGGTCAATTTTCTATACACAGAACGGCGGTGTCCAATGGAATATGCAAGATAGCCGTATTCCGAATATCAACGGTCACGTCAAGGAAACCGTCAACGGCCTCGATTTTGCCGACAACAAGCGTGGTTTGGCGGTCGCGGATATCGGTTTTATTACATTCACCGAAGATGGCGGCAATAACTGGCGGCTGTTAGACAGTATCACAGAAAACAACCTGATGGCCGTTCAGTTCACAAGTGGGACAGAAGCTTGGGCGGTCGGCTGGCACGGCACAATTATGCAATCCACAGATGGCGGAAACACATGGACGATGAGAAGTGGCACCACTGCAAACGACCTAGAAAACATCCAATTCACCTCAGAGAACCGTGCAATCGCTGTCGGACAACGCGGTGCTATCGTGGTATCCGAAGACGGTGGGGAAACGTGGGAGGAGGTCGATACTGATATCTGGGATAATATCCGCAACGTCTTTTTTATCTCTGACAAAGAGGGATGGTTGATTGGCGAGCGGAACATGATTGCCCATACCACCGATGGTGGCCGGACCTGGGACCGTCAATACGCCGGGGCGGAGCACATGCTCAACGGTATCTACTTTGTGACATCGAAAAAGGGCTGGGCGGTCGGTGAGCTCGGCACGGTCATACATACCGCTGATGGGGGCAAATCGTGGGTGCCCCAGACACCGACCGAATTTCATTCGCTCAAGGGTGCCTTCTTCCTGAATGAGAAAGAGGGATGGGTGGTCGGCTGGCCCGGGGTTGTCTATCAGACAAAGAATGGTGGGTTATCGTGGACATCGCAGACCTCTGGCACCTTCAACGAACTGTATGGAGTTCACTTTACAGACAGCAACAACGGTTGGATCGTCGGTCAGTTCGGTGAGATTCTGCACACGAAGGATGGCGGCCAAACATGGAGATTCCAGCGGAGTGGGGTCGAGGAGAATCTGAACAAAGTATACCTCGCCGATACGTCTTACGGCATCATCGTTGGCGACAAGGGGGTGATGCTGACCACAACCAACGGTGGCGCGAAATGGGAGAAACAGGAAAGCGGCACGGAGAACGATCTCTTGGGATTTTCGTTTTCATCAGAGGGAATGGTCGCAGTAGGACGCGGCGGGATAGCGATGCGGTATTCGATTGACACAGAGCAGCTTCCTGTAACTTTGCCACCTGTAATGGAAATTGTTGAAGAGCCCGAAATCCCTGAAGAGGAGGTAACAGTCGAGGAGGTAACCTACCATTGGGATATTATCCGTCGCGCGACATGGCAGACCGACTTTTTAGATACCTACTTCCTTGATGAGCACATCGGCTGGACGGTGGGCAGGGGCGGCGTTATCGCTCACACGACTGATGGCGGAGCAACTTGGCTGCCACAACATAGCAGCGTTGATGCAGATCTGTATCAGGTTATGTTTGTCGATAAATCGCATGGATGGATCACGGGCAGTCGTATGCTGCTACGGACGGAAGATAGCGGGAAAACATGGCAGGTTGTGAAGGGTGTTTTGCAAAACTTCCGCCGCGTCAACACGATGCAGTTTATCAACCCCAAAGAGGGCTGGCTAGGTGTCGGTGCTGCGGAGATGCTGCACACTACCGATGGCGGGCTGACGTGGAGCCGCCAGCGGACCGGAATGAATGAGAACCCGATTGTTGATCTTCATTTCATCAACAGTCTCGAAGGATGGGCAGTCCTGCGGGAACGTCTTGATGGCGGAGCGAGGGAGGGCGGAGTCATTCTGCATACCACCGATGGGGGCAACTATTGGAAGGTCCTTGACAACACCAACCAGCCCGCTATCGCCGTCCATTTTGCCGATTCAAAATCAGGGTGGGTTGTGCTGACGAATGGTGCATCGATCGCAACCCATGACGGGGGCATCACTTGGAAGCGTGTCCTGTCCGATTCAGATAGCGGCTGGCCACCCCGGCGAATTGGTCGAATCACCTTCCAAAACCACCAAACAGCGTGGGCACTTGGAGGAGATGGCAGGCTCTTCATCACACGCAATGGCGGTCAAACGTGGAAAGGGGCAAACGTTCCACAGCATGAAAGTTCTGTAAACGCTGGGATTGCAGACGCAGATGGAGAGGATATCGATTGGCTCGCACTCTGGCTGGAGGAGGGAGGGGAATCGGACGATAGCACCGACGAACAACCCGATGACATTGACAATCCGTTGGATGAGACTTTCGCGGAACAGTTCCAAACAGAGATGAGCGATAGACGGGAACGCACCGGACGTTTTACACCAGAAGGCGACCTCGGTGGCGAAAACGTGCAACCTTCCAACGAAGTACAAAGACAGCGGCGGGCTGCCCAACAAGACCGTCCACAACCACAACGAAACAGGAGACGCGGGAACCGTTTAATTAACAATATCCATTTCGTTGACGACCAGATTGCGTGGGCAGTCGGTGAGGCTGGACATATCTTTCATACTACAAACGGTGGAAAGATATGGGAACGACAACTCGGCGAGCAACTGGATGATTTCCGGGATGTACTGTTTCTCAATGACCACCAGGGCTGGATCACTGGGGATAATGGTCTGTTGCTGGAAACACAGGATGGTGGAGGCACATGGACTACCTTGAATAGTAGATCGCGGCAACGATTGATTGGTGTCCACTTCCCTAGTCTCGATCCGAAATGGGGGTGGGCGATGCGGCGTGATGGAACGGTCCTCTACACGACCGACGGTGAAAACTGGTCGGCTGGAGAGACACCGATGCGTCCTGGGTTCTTTGAAGATGATCCACCGCGGTCCTTCACAATCAACGAGGTTATGTTTAAACAATTCTCCGAGGGTTGGGCCGCTGGTAGCGACGGACAGATTATCCACAATCAGGATGGTGGTCCCATCTGGACACCACAACGGACATCAACCGGGAAAAACCTGTACGGGATCGATATGAAGCACGCCCCGCTTGGATGGGCGGTGGGCGACGACGGCATTGTTCAACGTACCATCAATGGCGGCGGCTACTGGAAATTCCATGAAACCAATACGGGCTACAGCCTGTATGATGTCTCATTCGTTACCAAGCGTAAGGGTTGGGCGGTTGGAGCCTACGGCATCATACTCCGAACCACCGGCGGTGGATTTAAGTGGGAGCCTCTATCTAGCGGCGTTACAGCAAACCTCTACAGTGTTACTGCACTGTCTAAAGATGAAATCTACGCTGTCGGCAGCAAAGGTACAATTCTCCATTCAACGGATGGCGGGGACACATGGGAACAAGAGCATACCGATATCGGGAATGACCTGTACCGGATTGTCCGTGCGAAGGAAGGCGATACACTATGGGTTGTTGGGCAGTGGGGTGTCGTGCTACGCAGGAAGATCGGCGATATGCAGGTATCAATGCGGTAGCTACCACAATATCAGCGCAGTCATAGAGACAGATAGAAATCTAACGAGACTTTTTTCGACTACGCCCATTTTTTCCGAACTAATGCGAGGTCTATCTGCCTAATGGATCAAATCCGAGCCTGCTCAAACAGGTATCCAAAGGGCACAAGATGTCCAAATGGAAAACAGAAGAATTCGTTAGGAAATAGACCAACCGATGGACATAATCCGAGAAATTTTTGCTCCATACTCTCTCGCAACGCTAGGGACCATTGTTCTCAACCTGATACTCGCATTTGGACTCGGTCTGGTCGTTGCTACTGTTTACCGGTGGACCGCCGATATGGCAGAAGATGCAATGACCGATGCACTAATCATTCTCTGTATGCTCATTGCTGTCGTTATGGTGGTGATTGGCGATAGTGTGGCGCGTGCCTTCAGTCTCGTGGGTGCCCTGTCAATCATCCGCTTTCGCACCGTGGTTCAGGACGCGCGGGACATCGCATTTGTCTTTTTCTCCTTAGCCGTTGGTATGGCAATCGGTGCCGGTAATCCACCGGTGGCTGTTATTGGAACATTCCTGATAAGCGTTGTCATTATCGGACTCCATCGCTGGCATACGGCTCCAGCCAACGACGGTGAATTTCTGCTAACTTTCCAAATGCCGCTTGAGACCGAGCGCGAACAGAGTTACAAACCGATTTTTAGTGAGCAGGTGGTAACTAGCCAACTCATCGGTCAGAGGACAACAAAGTCGGAGACCGCTGAACTGAAATTTCATGTAAAATTGAAAGACCCGAAACGCTGGACCGGTTTTGTCCAAGAACTTTCTGCATTAGAAAACATCACCGGTGTGAGGTTGGAGAAGCAATAAATTTCTCGGCAGCGGTTGATAAAGGCATATCAGAGATGAGCAAGAAGATCCTTATACTAGTTCTGGTTGTCGTCGTCAGTGTGCTGCTGATATTTCTTTTGCGCCAAACGCAGCGGTTTGCACATAAACAGAATCCATTATATGGACTGGCACCGATTCAATTGCCACACAGGTCGATCGGTAATATTGCCCCAATCCCGATGCGTGAGCTATCGGGTGCTACCTATCACCCACAACGCCAGACCGTGTTTGTCGTCGGCGATGAGGGGGATATCTACGAGATACGGACCGATGGAGGATTGATACGAAAGGGACTTTTGAAACACACTGACATCGAAGGGATTACAGTCCATCCGGAGACAGGGTTCCTATACGCTGTAGTTGAAGGGGACGAAGAAATCCTTGAGATCGCCCCTCAAAACTTTTATATCACACGAAAATTCAGCGTTAACCGGCAATTTGAGGGCAAAGAGCTGCTAAAAAAAGGAGGCATGGGATTGGAGGCAATCGCCTTTATTCCAAATGCCTTCCATCCCGAAGGCGGTACATTCTGGGTCGGAAATCAATCTTTCAGCCTAAAGCCGGGGAAAGAACCGTCGGTCATCTGTGAAGTTGTTGTTCCACTCGTTTCGTCAAAGGCGACTTGGGGTACCGACAAAACCGGAGCAAAGACAGTAGAAGGGCAGATTACTCGCTTTTTTTCGCTTTCAATTATTGACATCTCCGGGCTTGCCTACGATCGGGAGCGTCAGTGTCTGCTTGTTATGAGCGACACGACCAACCTGTTACAGGAGATGACGTTGGATGGTAACGTCCGCCGTCAGTATCTGATACCGGGACATGATCAGGAAGGAATTGTAATAGATAAGATGGGATTTATGTATATTGCCCAAGAGAATGGGGAAATCATCAAACTCGAAGACCACCGGGATTGAAATAGACGAGGTATCACGATGAGGAATCACGATCGCATTCAAAACCAACTCTCTGCATATTTGGACGATGAGTTAAGTTCGGAACAACGCACGATTGTTGAAGCACATCTGAGCGAATGCCATGAGTGCACCGAGATGCTTGTCAACTTTCAACGAAATCGTCAGTGGATCAGCGCGTTAACGCATGAAGCACCTCCAATCGCGGATACAGTTCTGCCACAATTGGCAGACCGAGGTCCCGTTCGACGAAAACTGCTCCCCACCTTCGGTGAACTCTGGGATTGGGTATGTCGACCGGCCATCAGCGGTGTTGGGGCATTAGCAATGGTTGGCTTGGTTTTGGCACTTGTCTATTTCAATTTGATGATGCCAGGTTCCGAAGACACATATACAGCCAATTCCCTCGATTTCTACCTGACGGTTCACACCGAGGACACTGCATACAATCCTCTATACTCGTACGCTGTTGCAGATTCATTTGGCGTAGACACCAATATACCGGACACCACTATCGAAGATAATACCGATCTTCTTCTGGAAGTTCACCTAGGAGATTAATAGTCATGATTTTAAAACCAAGATACGTGGGTTGGTCATTACTAATCGTGTTTACCCTGCTGACTTTGAGGCCGAACGCGATCGCAGAAGCATCGCCTGAGTCGCTGAAGATCCTCAAGCGCATAATGAGCGCGGAGGAGAAAGTTGCTTACGTCGGTACTCGCATGATTGTTATGAATACGTCGCGTGGGACAATCGCTCGTGAGGAAGCTGTTATCCATCAACCCCCGGAGATTCATGCCGTCACTGTATTGCCAATTTTGGAAGATGGACGTTCCCGAAGACTCAGCAATCAAGAACCACATAAAGGCAGCGAGCGAAATTGGCGGGAGGGCAGACGAGACAACAGACGTGGAGATCGAAGAAGGTTTTCGCTGGATCGGAAACGGATGGCAAGTCTCTCCCAAAAGGAGGTTGAACTGCTTGCACAGAATTATATATTCGATTCGGTTCCCGCGGATCCAATTGTTGGGCGGGAAACCGATTTGGTAACGGTTTCTCCACGATTTGAGGCACGCCCCACAAAACGCCTCTACCTTGCACGCGACACAGGAATCATTTTGCGAATCGAAGACTTCGATGCGTACGGGAACCTCCGTTTTATGTCCGTCTACACACAGATTAGCTTTGAAGAGGAAGCCATCCAGCAGAAGTTAGCTGAGTGGCACCGTGGCGAGAAATCCCCAGCTGAAAAGAGACACCGCCGAAGTCAGCCGATCACACTCGACGAGGCAAAAGCGGTGTTAGGGGACAAACTTATCGAACCCACTTATCTTCCACCCGGTTTTCAACTCCTAGAAACTCGATATTTCAAACATCGTTCGGACACAGTTTACCTGCGATATACAGACGGTATGCTGACATTTACAGTGTTCGAGTCGAAACGGAGCCAGGGAAACAACCGGAACGGTGAACGGAGGGGCGTGGAACACTTGCAGATCCAGGGAACAGACACTCGGCATGAAAAGCGCGGCCCGACGCATATTTTGCAGTGGTCTATTTCCAATCTGAATTTTACGGTGATGGGTGAGCTCCATCAAGATGAACTCATCAAGGTTGCCGAGTCATTGATTCTTGCTGTTAAACAATAAGTCTGCTTACTCTCTGGAAATCCTTGATTTTATACGGAAGTTGGTTTAGAATTCTATCTTGGAAAGCCATTGGTGTGTGACACCACAAGCAACCAACACAAATCAAGTTTAACAGAGGAAAACAAGGCTTATGAGAGATTGGAATCAAAGTATTGTCAGGTATCCAGATCCTTCCATCGAGGTAATTGACCCGCGTTTCTCCAAATACAAAATCGGTAACGCGGCGGTAGAAAAACTGTGGACAGGAGCGCGATGGGCGGAGGGCCCGGTATGGTTCGGGGATGGTCGTTACCTGCTTTTCAGTGACATTCCGAACAACCGGATAATGCGTTGGAGCGAGGAAACGGGTGAAGTCAGCGTTTTCCGCAGTCCCTCCAACAACAGCAACGGCAACACCCGTGATAAACAGGGACGACTCATCACCTGCGAACACGGTTCACGCCGAGTCACTCGTACTGAGTATGACGGCAGCATCACGGTGCTGATCGACAGCTTTGAGAGCGGGCGGTTGAATGCGCCGAACGATGTGGTCGTTCACCCGGACGGACATATCTGGTTCACCGACCCCGGATACGGCATCCTTATGAACTATGAAGGGCACCGCGCGGAGTTTGAGTTGCCGACCAATGTCTATCGGCTCAACCCGGATACCGGCGAGACGACAGTCGTCACGAGTGAGCTCGACAAACCGAACGGTCTCTGCTTCTCGCCCGATTTTTCCAAACTCTACATCTCTGACACTGGCATCTCACACGCCCCCGATCACCCCAGTCACGTCTATGTCTATGATGTGGTGGATAACGCCCGCTTAGTAAACGGCAAACCGTTTTGCGACATGGGGTCGGGGTTTTCGGACGGCATCCGCTGCGATGTCGATGGCAATCTCTGGTCGAGCGCAGGTTGGGTCGGTGAGGGGTTCGACGGCGTGCATATTTTCGCCCCCGATGGTGACCTCATCGGTAAGATCCATCTCCCGGAGGTCTGCTCCAACATTTGCTTCGGCGGCGTTAAGCGGAATCGACTGTTTATGACAGGCAGCCAATCTCTTTACTCCGTCTATGTAGAAACGCAGGGCGCGCAGATTCCTTGACGTACTCCCAAACCTAAAGGCTTGGGCTTCTGACGAGTCCCTTGCCAATAGGAGTGGAATTGTGCTATCAACAAGGATTGCCCGACGAATCGGGACTTACGTCCTCTCCTTCATGGGTTGACGCCCCAACCCGAAAAATGTTAATTGCAGCGTTGCGGTCCCGGTCATGCACTGTGCCACAATCGCTACACTGCCAAGTTCTATCTCGCAAGTTCAACGCTTCATTGACCGCACCGCAAACCGAGCAAGTTTTACTGGAGGGATACCACTTATCAATGAATGTGATTTTAACACCTTTTTTGGCTGCGATGTATTTCAGTTTTTTGACAAAGTCGGCAAACCCCAGATCACTGACCTTACGCCCCCAGAGGGCTTTCATGCCCTGTAGGTTTAAGTCCTCAAGGCGTATCTCGTCGTATTCATCAGTCAGTTGGTGTGCAAGTTTCCAGTGGAAATCCTCTCGTTGGTTCGCTATCTTGCGGTGTTTCTGTGCTAAGTCCAATCGAGCCCGTTCTCTGTTACGACTCTGTTTCTTCTTTCGACAATGGTTACGATTGGCACGTTTGACAGCGTTGATACTGCGTTTAAAAAACTGTGGCGATTCTATATCATGTCCATTTGACCCAGTGAGAAACCGCTTCAGACCAAAATCGAAGCCTGCGATTTTACCCGTCATGACGCGATTGAGGTCTCCATCTTCATAGTCAGTCAGCACACAGATATATATATCGCCGATAGCGTCCCGTTTGATTGTGCAACGTTTCGCAGTGCCACGAATATCACGGGACTTAAAGTATTGGTACACACACTTGCCAATACGAATCTTGTTACTGGTAAGCAATTGCCAACCCGCTTGAAGCAGCGTGAATGACTTGTATTTGCCGCGTGGCTTAAAACGAGGTCTCCCCCACGCCTTGCCTTTCGCACGCGCTTCAAACATCGCCTTATACCCTTTGTCAATCCGTGCTGCCACGTCTTGAATGGATTGGCTGGGTAGCTGATTCCAATGAGCAAACTTAGCAAGTCGTTTCAGCTTCGATATATGATTTATCAAACGAAACTTGCTGATATACTTGCCATAGATGCAATAGTACCGACGCTGAAGCGCAACGCAGTGATTCCACACATCAGCATGACCGTCTATCGTCTTGTGCAACTCACGATTCCCGTGATTGCTATACATCTTGAACTTGTAGGTTTTCATTGGAGTCGGCTTTGTCCTTTATATCCTGTTTCACAAGCACGCTAGAGATCCTATCGGGCGATAGGGGGCAAACGCTCCCACCAGAAACAAGACAAACATATCATATTTTTACTGCAAAATTAAAAAATGCTAAAGCAGGGGTGTATCCCAAAGGTAAACCTTTGGGATACACCCCTAAAGGAATTTTTGATAACGGTGGTTGCCTACCTCACAACAGTTTCGTGCTGGCGGTAAACCCTATCATAGCGTTCCTGATCAATTTCTATCCCTAACCCTGGCGCGAATGGCACTTGGTAACAGCCGTTTTCAAACTCGTACCCCTGCATGTTATAAAGATCAAAATGCAGGGTCGAATCTTCAGCAATGACGAACCGCTCCGTCACTGCGCCGAACTGGATATCACCACGCAGACCGATCGCTGCAGCATTGTAGTTGTGCGGACAGATCATTGTCGCATAGCCAGAATCTTCGATGTCGCGAGCGAGCGTGTGGTAGGGCCAGAAACCCATGTCTAACATATCAGGCTGTATACCGTCCAGCAGCCCTTCTTCCATCAGCTGCCAGTAAATGGTGTTGCGCCCACGATGACCTTCGCCATCTACAAGCATTGTCTCAGGCGACCACCGGTCCCGCCACTCTTTAAGCTTTCGGTAGTCTGCCACGTTCTCAGTGACCATCTCTTCCATCCAGAACGTTTTAGCTGGGCCCGTTTCACGCACAAAGGTTTCCAAGAGCGGCAATTTGCCATCGTAACCGTTGTTTGCGTCAACAAGGATTTTGATTTCTGGACCCACCGCTTCCCGCACAGCGTGCACCACTTCAATGTCACGCGCTACGCCGGCATTCGGCTCAAACCAGCGACCCGGTCGACCAAGTTTTAACTTCATTGCCCGCCAACCGTTGGCGACAGCGTCCTTCGCTTCACGAGCCACAGCACTGGCACCCGCTTCGGGGTGCACCATGTCTTGGAAGTAGAGGGTGGAATCGTAGCTCTCAACCCAATCACGAACACGGTCACCCAATAGCCGATACGCAGGAACATCCAGTGCCCGGCCCATCAGGTCGAAGATGGCGAAATCGATGAATCCGTGCTCTCGCAGTAACTCCTCCCAGCGAGGGTTCACCCCTGTAACGCGACCTCCGCTCACGCGATAAAACTCGAACACGTCTCGATCCAGCAATAATTGGAGGGTGGCGTAGAGCACTGTTAACTTGTCCCGGTTCATCGCTGGCCGCGCGTTCGTTACACCGGTGAGACCGCTGTCGGTGGTTACTTGTAACAGCCATTCACGCTGATTGTGGCCATAGTTTTCACCCTTCGAGTTACGCCCGACGATTCTGCCAGTACCGGGAGCACCGAAGTACGTTTCGACCGGTGCTATCCGAATGTCTTTGATGATATGTTTTTCTAACATGATTTCCTTCGGGTTAGGCAGGACTGAAAAACCTCACTTTACCTGCCATTCATGCAAAGCATACTTTTCTTGGAATAGTTCTTCGTTAATAGAGATACCGAGTCCGGGCTGTTCGTCCACCTGATATGCTCCGTCCCTGAAAGGGGGAAACGGACCGAAGATGTGGGGGAGGTTGCGTTCGTCCTCCAGCGACACGAAGGTTTTAGATGCTGCACCGAACGCCAGCGTCGCGAAGGTGCCGAAAGTGCCGTTGCCGAAGTTGTGCGGAATTGAGCGCACTTCTGTTCCGCGCAACGCCCCTTCAATCTCTATCCAACGGAGGTAACCGGCACCCACAATGTCCGGCTGGTAGCCATCAATCAAGCCGTCCTCAATGAGATGGCGGAAGGTCTCGCTGATGGGGTCACGGTCTGTTTCACCGCACACGAGCAGCGCCTTGGATCCGTGTTTTGCCTGCATTTCTCGCATGGCGCGATAGCCAGCCACGTCGTGTGTTATCATCTCCTCGAGCCAGTAGATGTTTGCGGGGACCGTCTCCCGAATGAAATCTTCGAGCAGATCAAGCCGGTCATCATAGCCGAAGTTGGCATCAACGTAGATATGGAAATCTTCTCCGACAGCTTCTCGCACGCCCAAAACCACATCGACATCCCGTTGCATACCGGCTTCCGGCATCATCCAACGTCCACCGCGTCCGGTTTTTATCTTGAGTGCCCGATACCCAGCAGCCTTCGCCTCGGTAGCCTCTTCGGCGACCTGCTTCGCGCCTTTTTCAGGGACAAGGAAATCTTGGAAGTAGAGCGTGGTGTCATAGGCTGGCACGGCATCGCGCACTTTACCTCCAAGTAGACTGATAGCAGAAACGTTGTGGGCTTTGCCGTAGAGATCAAAGGCGAGGGCATCCATCCATCTAGTGCTGCGGAAGGTGCGTGCTACATCTGCGCCTGGTCCGGTGACAACCCCGTTTTGTACCTGTAGCAGTGAGTCTACTTCTCTGCCCAACAGCGACGTTTTCAGCAGCCTAAGCAGGTCTTCTACCCGTCTCTGCCGTACCGTTCGGTTGGCGATGGTCACACCTTCTACACCGCCATCGGTCCGGGCACGCACGATCCATTCCAACCGTTGCTTACCGATGTTATCTGAGAATGCGTTTTTGCCTAACTCCTTTGGGTAATATGAAGGAACCGGTGTTACCGATATTTCTGTGATTTTCATTTTAGTATTTTGTGGGTTGGTTATGCCTGCCGCAGCGAAGGGATCTCACCGAGCTTGACCGGTGACACGGCAAGATTGATGCTATTGTGGCGTTACCTGCGATCGGCTGCGGATTGCCTCCGTTTTGGCACTGATTAAATTTTAAGTTTCACTACCTACCGGTTAAAAATATCGTGGCTCATGTAAAAAGAAAGTGCAAAGCACAAAAACAGATCGTAGGGGCGGGGTCTCCCCGCCCTTACTTATCAGTGCGGGTCGGGTGACCCGACCCCCCTGGTCTCGGAACGGACTACGAAGTTTATGTTGCACGATTTCTTAACATGAGCGAATATCGTTAGACATTTTAGCGGTATTGCCACACTACCGTCAACAAAAATATTGGCATTATATGTACTATAAGATAATTTTAGGAGTTACGCAGTTGAACGCCCAAACCCTTGTAGTTCGGCGACTTATCGCCAATAGACGTGAGAGGGGCAGCCCCGCCCCGATAACCCAATGAATTGGGCAGCTACAGCAACGGATCTGTACTGCCATCGGAAATTAGGGCCACTCCCTAAACCACAACGCTCCGCTGATGTCCTTCTCTATCTTCCGCCGGTGTAGGCCGAATCTCAATTATGGGAAAGCGAAGTAAAATGCATAGGGTCATTTAATTCTTCCGTAGCTCGATGTCTTGGTGAACCCGTAGGCGGGGCAAGATGCCCCGCCTACGGGTTCGGGTCGTTCCAAAATCAGTCAAAAAACCAAAAACTAAATGCCCCTAGTAAAATGCAAGAAAAGTGTTGACAAAGGTGGGCGAATAGTATAAGATAGATGATTGTGGGGACTCCGAGTGCTCGCTCGAAGCCCCCGTGAAGCAAAACGAGGTTGAGGCTCGAATCGCTTCGTGATTGTTAGACGCGAATCTAACAATCTGTCATAGTATAACCCTTTACGCCGTGAGTTTCAATCAGAATTAAAAGGGGCTGCGCGATTCGGGATTATCCCTAAAACGCAGCCCCTTTTTTTTTGGTTGACGCTGATGGCGGTAAGGAAGCAATAGCGTCTGATATGTTTAACCGTTATTTCGGCTTGGGTTTGATTAGTACTCATAAACCGTATCTCCTCACCCCCACCTGCCTACTCCTATTGATTGTCGTTTCTCAAACTGATGCAGTTAACGACATCTTTACCTCCCCTGTATTACGACCTATTCTCTCCCTTTGAGTGAGGTAAGTAGGTTTACTTATGGTGGTTAGTTCAAACTTCTCAGCCTTTACTAAGAGGACGATAGATGAATATATCAAACTTCGATCCCCCGTGGCAAATCCCGTTGAGGGATGGGTGCAAGGGGTTGTAGGCAAGCGGTTGAGATATTGCGATTTGATTGCTTGAGGGAGGACGTTTCAGTGTCATCTTTAAGAATTGACAGAGATTATGCAACGGGCAAAGCAGTTGATTTAAGCAAACCAGAAGAACCCGTTCGACAAGATACCGAAAAATGGCTTGTGCAAGAATTAAGGTATGAAAAGGATGAACTGGATATTGAATATCGTATCCGTGTGGGACATAGAAGGCTTAAACCAGATATAACTGTGTTCCGTAGGCAGCTCCAACCCAATCTAGATCAACACAGAGACATACTCGGATTAGTCGAAATCAAGCCTGACTCGATGGAAGAAGCAGAGGAACAGTTACATTCGTATATGGCAGTCTGTTCGTCATGTGAATGGGGTGTGGCAGCCACAGCCGATGCTCGACAGTTCTATCGTAGAAAACAAACTGGGGAAATTGAACGTATCCATGCTATTCCGCCTCGTGGTATTCCAATCAATGCGTCAATCCGATTAACAAAATCTGATTTGATACCTGCCGTTAATCTGAAGTTACACTTCAAAAGCATCCTCTATCATCTTTACTCAAACACCAACATACAGAGCAGAACACGCCTTTGTAATGAAATGACTAAGATTTTGTTCTGTAAGATTTATGATGAGAAACTTGATATGGCTGTTCCTTATTTTCAAGTTTTACCTGATAAATCCCGATCGGCAATCAAGCGAAATATAGAAACATATCTGTGGAAACCTGTGCTTAGAAATTTGGTAACAACAGGGATATTCCAAAGAAATGAGAGAATTATCTTAGACCCTGATTCTGTAGCGTATGTAGTGGGAGAGCTTGAGCGATTAAATCTATCGGAAACCGACTGCGATGTTATTGGCGCAGCGTTTGAAGTGTTCGCAGAAAGATACTTTGTTGGTGAAAAAGGAGAGTTCTTTACGCCGAGAATCGCTATCAAAAATGCGATAAAAATGCTTAACCCGGAATATGCAAGCACAATTCTTGACCCTGCATGTGGGTCTGGTGGGTTTCTTATTTACGCTTTGGAATACATTTGGGACACAATAGAAGCAACACCCGGCGGTAATAAAGAGGAAAACAGAAAACATGCGCCCTCCTTCATTTATGGCATTGATAAAGAGCCTGATTTAGTCAAGGTTGCTCGTGCTTACATGACACTGATAGGCGATGGTTCTACTCGTATTGTAGATACCGATTCTTTAAAACCTTTTGATTCGTGGGATGACAAAGCCCGCGTAATGCTAGCAGATGAGGAGGAAAATGGACAGATAAGACAATTTGATTTTGTATTCACAAACCCGCCTTTCGGCTCTGATATTAAGATAAAACATCGTTCTGTCCTTGAAAAGTATGATTTAGGACACAGGTGGACAAAGGCTAGAAATTCATCTCGATGGACTAAATCTGGAACAACTGAACCTACATCACCTCAGATACTTTTTCTTGAATTATGCGTGAAGCTCTTGAAAGATGGCGGTAGGATGTGCATAGTTCTACCAGAAGGGGTTTAAAGTGGACCCCTTGTCGAGGCCAAAATACAGTAAAAATAAGTAAGATATTTGAGATAGAGTGAGATTCCTTTAGCTGAGATACACCTTAGCCGGAGTTGCATAATTGAGACTCTGGTGAGGTCGTTTGTAATTATAGAACCGGATATAATGAGTTAATCCATCAAACAAGGCTTTTGGCGTTGGGTAGAGTTTTGGATAAACATCTTCATACTTGACGCTACGCCAAAACCGCTCAATGTAAATGTTGTCCATGGCTCTGCCTACGCTGCCCATGCTCATAGCAACGCCAGCGGCTTCAACGGTATCGGTGAAAGCATTTGCCGTAAACTGGACCCCTTGGTCAGTATTGAAGATAATGGGAGTTGCGGCAGATAATGCGTGATGTAAAGCGTCGAGACAGAACCGACTTGATAGACTATTGGACACCTCCCAAGCAATGATGTAACGACTATACCAGTCGAGTATCGCCACCAGATACATAAAGCCTTTATCCATCGGGATATAGGTAATGTCAGCCGACCAGACCTCATTGGCGGCGGTCACCTCATAGTCCCGTAATAGGTATGGGTAAACCCGATGCTCACTGTTGATAGCCGAGTGTTTGGGTTTGGGATAAATCGCTTCTATCCCCATCAAACGCATCAGTCGCTGGATGCGTTTGCGGTTGACACCGTAGCCAAGCTGCTTGAGATGTTGTGTCATTCGACGACTCCCATAGAAAGGGGTTTGCATATACTGCTGATCTATCTGCCGCATCAGATGCAGATTCTCTGCTGACTCTGTAGCCGGTTGACAGTAAAGCGTTGACCGGGAAAAACCGAGCCAACTCACATTGACGACGGATGCTCAGTTGGGGGTGGTTAGGTTCAACGAGTTTCCGTCTCTGTTCTACTGTTTGAGGTGGCTTTTTTTTTCAACCAGTCCAGTTCCATATTCAACCGACCAATTTGCTCATACAGACTCGACTCTCTGTCATTTTGCTCACGCTGTTGCTTGGTGGGGCGGGTAGCGAAAATATCGCTACCCTGTTCAAGCAACTGCTTCTTCCATTGACTGATTTGGCTCGGGTGCAACTGGTGTTCGCTTGCCAATTGGTTGATAGTTTTATCTGACTTGATCGCTTCAAGGGCAATAGTAAACTTAAATTTTGCTGTATGACGAATCCGTTTGGTTGACATATTCAGACCTCCATTTGTGGGAGTGAGTTAGACGTTAAATCTTACTTAACTCCTGGCCCAAATATTGGGGTCCATTATAGTTTTAGGAAATGTTGGAGAAGGATATGTGCGTCAGTGGCTACTTGAGAATACAACCATCTTAGCGATTTGGGACTGCCCGGCGTTGCTCTTTCAACCGCATACAGGCACTAAAACGTGCATATTGTTTATTGAAAAATCTCAAAGTTTTGACCAATCAATTATGATGAGTGTTGTCTCCAAATGTGGACATGATCAGCGGGGAGCGGAGGTCAAAGATGAGAACGGAAGATTGAGTGAAGATTTTTCTAAGGCATTAGCAGATTGGAAAAATAGACCTTTGGAAAATCATACAGGAGATTGGAAGGGTGAAGTCAGTATCATGGTGCCAAGAAATGAGGCGATTGATAAGAACCTTCTGATTCCTAGAATATATCAACTAGAACACGAACTGGGGCCAATAACAAAAACTTTGGGGCAGCTAGAACAAGAGGGTATCATCTCTATAAAGACATTAACTTGTAGGGTTAAGCAAAGCGAATATGACGAGAATGGCGAAATACCCTATATTCGCACAACTGATTTAGGTGTGATGGAGTTGCGCCCTTCTGTTCATAAGGTTCCTATTGATGTCTATGAACGTGAAAGGTCAGCACAAGACATCTCTCCACTGGATATATTGGTCGTAAAAGATGGGACATATCGGATTGGTGAACCTGTCATGTTGCTTGGAGACGATTTGAATATCGTTGTTCAAGCACACTTTTATAAAATCCGTGTGTTAGATGATTCTTTGCTTGACCCATATTTTCTGGTTTATGCTCTAAAAAAATCACAGCCATTCATTGTTGCCAGTTCTATAGTTCAAGCGACTATTTCATCAATTACCATTGACCGAATGCGAGAGATTCCTATTCCTTTTCCTGATGATAAACAACAAGTGTTGATTGCCAACGAAATGCGTGGAATACTCGGACAAAGAAGGTTGAACCTTGAAAAACTTGAAAATCTATAGGAGAGATTATCATGCCTCGCAAAAAAAACCTGCCAAACGCCGAGTCGGACACCCTGCCAAAGACAAGTGTGTAGCATCTATCCCTGACACGCCGAAGAATGTTGCCAAAGCACTTTTTGGCATCAAATCCAGCCGTTCCCACACTGACACCACCAACAAAAAACCAAAGCCTAAATCATCAGGCTTTTGGCAGCGTTGTATATAATTCCCTATAAAAGCCCAAGTTGAGAGTGAGGCAGCAGAAAGTCGTTGACAGCAGACTCTGGCAGAAATAAAACGTCAACGGGAATTAGAGGTTGAACTGTCACGACAACAGGCAGAATATGATTACAAATTAGCTGTATTAGATGCAGAGAACCGCAAATTAGAGCTACGAAACGAACTTCGGAAAACCGAAATTACTTCTGGCGCAGAACTTCGGAAAGCAGAGATAGATTCGGAAACAGATATTCGTATCACCGAACTCATATCTGAGTCTGAAATCAAGCAGGCGCAGATACAGGCGTATGAACGAATTACCACAAAACGAATTGAGTCTCAAGCCAATGTGGAGGAAGCAAGACTGCTTGCAAGAGTCGAAGCGGAACAAGCGCACATGCAAGTACTGATCGGCGCAGTGCAAATGCGGTTAGAGAGTAAAACACAGTCTGAGGAAATTGAGGCTATCAAACAGGTTGAAATTGCAAAAACTATCGCTTCTGCATACATCGCCCAAACTGAAGGAGTGGCTCGTATCGAAGCGGAAGCTGCAGTTGCGATTGTGGACAGAATAAGTCAAGTCAAGTCTCAACAAGAATTGCTCAAATATGCAGCAACCGTTGCACGATTTAGTCAGTATTAACAAACGTCTTGTTGAAGGGAAGCAGGGGGGTAAACCCGGGGCGGGGAGGTCGGCGTAATTAATCTTAGCGACAACATCAGAAGCACTTTTGTCATGGCAAAACTGATTACGACATTCAAACACTTTAAAAACGAAAATGAAGCGGTTGTTAATGTGCGGGCGATCTGATAGATGGGCTTATCGGACATTTAAGGATTTTGGAATGAATGAAGATCGATTAAATAAGTTACTGGGGCAATCTCAGAATAACATGGAAAGAGATCTGGTCAAGAAGCTTTACCCATGTCTAACAACAGATTGTGCTCAAGAGTTGTGTGCTCAACACCGGGTTGATTATTATCCTGATATGCCGGTGACCATACCTGATTTTGCGTTTCCTGACATGAAAATTGCGATTTATTGTGACGGTTTCAAACCGCGTGACGGCAATCGGGATCTATTTAAGAAAGATCGTTTTCAATCAAGAGAGTTGCAGCTGCGGAAATGGATTGTGTTGCGGTTTGCAGGAAGTGAGATATGGAATCAGAGTGACCTTAAGATGGTTGTTAAGACGATTCAGCGAGCAATCGATCTACGGAAAGAACAACAGACAGAGCTGGAGAAGCATCAACAAAAATCAATCGAGCTAGAGGAGGAACTGAATCAGCAGAAAAAATCAAAGGTTTGGCGATATGTCGCAGCTGTTTTAGGAGTATGCTTATTGATTTCCGGTGTCTTGTTATTGCTCCAATCTTCCCAGCCAGAACTGTCGGTGGTGTACGGGATTGACGAAGGTGTTGTGATTCCCGCGGGTGAGTTCCAGATGGGCGGAAGCGATAGCGATGCTGAGATCGATGAGCATCCAGTGCACACGGTTGATGTGAATGCCTTTTATATTCATAAATACGAGGTGACAAACGCCCAATATAAGAATTTTGTGGATGCCAACCCGCAATGGCAAAAAAACAGCATTCCGCGTAAGTTCCATAACGGTGAGTATCTCAAGTTGTGGAAGGACAACACGTATCCTCTCGGCAAAGAAAACCATCCCGTCGTTTATGTTAGCTGGTATGCGGCAATGGCTTATGCAAAATGGGCGGGTAGGCGATTGCCAACTGAAGCAGAGTGGGAAAAAGCTGCGCGTGGTGGATTGGTCGGCGCAAAATATCCGTGGGGAGATGTGATTGATGATAGTATGGCTAACTATGGTGGGGAATTTGGTGATACCAAACCTGTGGGCTCTTATGCTCCCAACGATTACGGCTTATATGATATGACCGGCAACGTGATGGAGTGGTGTCTTGATGCTTATGACGAGAGCTTCTATAACCACTCGCCCTCCCGAAACCCCATCGCTGGGGGGCCTTTAGTAGATATTGTCGATAATTTCCTAAGTGTTACGACCCCACGGGTAGTGCGTAGTGGTTGTTGGTACAATGTTCCTATGCACGTGCGAGTTGCCGATCGTTATGGAACCTCACCTGATGATGCGAGCGGGGGGCGTGGTTTTCGTTGTGCGGTTAGCGTAACCGGTTTATCGGAATGAATTAATCTTTGCTATACCGGAACCCAACAGACTTGAAGCAATTTACAACGAACTAAAAACGACCGAACACGAATACCGAAGATGGTAGAACATAGTGCCTTTGCTCTGGGTAAACGTCGTCTTGCACTCATGACAGATGTAACGCTGTTGCTTGCGACTATGAACACCTATATTCCCCCGGTTAACTTTTCCCCTTGCCGGACACTCAGGATTATGACAAAATATCTCTTGGGGATCCATCGGTTGACTCCTTTTTTGTTGGAATACATAAAGATATGCTATAAACATATCGCCCCGCTGGGGCTAAATGAACCTATGTCCCTTTTCCCGTCCCATTCCGAGGATCCCAAGTATCGGATTTTTACACATCAGGTATTCTATGAGCAATAGGGGAAAAAAATGGTCGAGAAGGAAAAAGTGTTGTTTCTTTGTACAGGAAACTCATGCCGGAGTCAAATGGCAGAAGGCTTTTTGAGGGATATGGCTGGTGACCGCTTCGATGTCTATAGCGCGGGACTGAAACCATGGTTAAAACTGCTCAACCCACCCCAGTAGGATTGGGTTCTGCACACTCGCATCAAGAAAAATAGGGGAGACAATGTCACCGTGCTTTTTAGCTATTGGTCACTTCTGCTACGATGTAGCACCGGATGGATACGTGCTAGGCGGGGGTGCGGCTTACTCCACGATTACGGCTCGCAATCTCGGCTGCCGTGCCTGTGCGGTCACCGCCGTCGGTTCAAATTTTGACCGACAACAGCCAACCCTAGATGGGATTGATGTTTCCTACCACGAATCGTCTGAAACCACCATTTTTGATAACCGGTACGACTCAGATGGCAAGCGCCAACAGCTAATTTTAGGGGTCGGCGGTAAATTACAGGAACATCACATCCCGCCTCAATGGAAAGACGCAGACATCGCCTATCTTTGTCCACTTACCGGCGAGGTGGATACTCCGGTAGCCAAATGCTTTAATCATGCGTTAATCGGTGTCACGCCACAAGGCTGGATGCGTGGGTGGGATGAAAGTCGTCGTGTACGTCCCAAACGGTGGCATACCGCCGAAGCTATCCTATCTCACGCAGATGTTTTGATTTTAAGTGAGGAGGATATCGCTGCATCTCCTGAAGATCTCGAAAAGTATATTCAGTGGACTCGGATCGTTGTGCTGACGAAAGGGCGGCACGGTGCAACGCTATACGAAAATGGTCAAATCTTGGAGTCTCCCGCCTACCCCGCGGATGAGGTTGACCCAACAGGTGCGGGTGATGTGTTCGCTGCGGCATTCCTCATCAAATATCATGAGACCGGGGCACCACAAGCAGCGTTGAACTTCGCACACTGCACAGCATCATTTGCCGTCGAAGGACACGGAACGACGGGCATCCCAACGCTGGATCAGGTCAACGCACGCCTCAGAAAAACCTAGGAATCAAGAAGGCTCATATAAAAAGAAAGTGTAAAGAACGAAGAGAAACCGAGTTTTCAAGAAAAAACTCGGTTTCTTTGCACTAAATCTTAACATGAACGATCCAGCAAATCCCTTTCCATCCCCTCCCGCTGACACATTGTAACCCCTACCACGGTTCGGAATAAGATGGTTCGTTCACATAACGCTCAGTAGTTAGATCCAGCATAATCTCAGCGCCCGGCGGGAGCGTGAGACGCAGATGCTTATCGTTTACAGTCGCTGTCCGCGCTTCGGTTGTCAGCGGCGGCGGGGCATAGCTGCCGGCATATCCACCTAATTCTCCAGGCCAGTCACTCGTCCGCACAAGGTATTCCGCCGCGCCGAATCGGTGCTCTCCAAAGCCACCGGCTTGGATGATCAATTCCCTTTCTTCATTTGGGTTAAGATTCACTAAGCGAACAACTGTGCGTACCGCTTCCAACTTCTCGACCAACGCACCTACATCTTCGGGTAGACCGGGACGACGGCGCTGGGCATCGAAGTAGCGCAGGCGACAGTGGAGCAGTCCCCCATTGTAGATCGGCTGCGGAGCACCAAGCGTCAATTGGATTAACGCCTCGGATGAAACTGGGTTGCCCCATTGCCAGTGATGGACGTGGTGATGCGTTCCTACCGCTTCATCTTCCCGAAGCAAGGCAAGGCGGCGACACACTATCTGGTGACTGGCGTGGAGAGTATGTTCAGGATAGGTTGGGTTCTGTCCCGCCAAATATCGAATCCACGGCTGCTCATGCCCAGAATCCTCCTTGTTGTGGAAGGCGAAGGTCGCGTTCCAGTCGAAAGCCTCCGCATCCCGCACACGCTCCAGACTCTCCCAGTCTTCGTCTGCCATCGAGAGGTTCCAGAGTGTTACCATATACACAGGGGAGATAGGCTGCCAGTCGAACCAGCCAGCGTCCCCATATCGGTAAGGCACCAAGAAGGTCTCGTACTGCTCGCCCATTGAGGCAAACTGACTATCCCAACGTTCACTGACACTCATGTCGAAGTCGCGGATGTCCTTCACCTCGCCAAGTTCAAGAAGGCGATTCATCTGCTGTCGTGGAAGTTCGAGATATTCGTCGTCGCGGGTCAGCAGATAGGCGTTCGCAGCGGCATCAAGCGTTGCTTTCTGAAGCGTCAGGAAGCCGTGCGGAAATGTCCAACCGTAGCGACCACCATACCACTTGCCGTTACAGTATTCGCCCACCTCTCCAGAGTGTCCAACATTATCTGGCAGGAGTCCGTTGTTCCGCCGCGCTCGTTCAACCCATGCGTCGGTGTACTCCACCACCCAATCGCGGTACTTCTCCTCACCGGTTAGGAGAAAAGCGTTCGTAACCAGCGAGGTAATGGATAGGTTTGTCGGTGTATCTCCCTTTCTCCAGCGATCAAAGAGTGCCTGCCCCATGGTGCGAGCGTTATCCGGATCCCCCAGATCTTGCACGCTAGAAATGCCGGGCAGATCGAAAAAGGGTAGGCTGTATCGTTCCATGGTGCTGCCGAGGGGCGCGTAGTTCGCCATTTCTCGCTCTGACATCGGGGCGTAATAAGCCCCCTTGCTACCGTTGAGTCCAGAGAGGACAATTTTGTGTTCAGGGTCGTAGTTGATAGCGTCAGAATCCTCGTTGAGGTAGAAACCCGCAAAACGCTGGGCACGCTCACGACGCTTATGTCCATTCGGATGCGCTAGGCAGAGGTGAAAAAAGAGGATGTCGCTTTCGGACTGGTGCATCTGATCTTCGCGGATACCGTACTCTTTATAGACCGTGCCGAGGCGTGTCAACTGTTTAGTGACTGCCTCCCATTGGCGATCTGCCAACGTGAGCAGGTGGTCTCCACCACCCATCAGGTAGACAAGGGGCCAATTGAAGAAAGGTTCGTAATAGTCATCGGGACTGCCGCCGCCCCATTCATCTTTCCAGATAAATTCTCCATCCTCCCGTGTAAAGTGGTCGAGGAATGGTTGGACAGACTGATTCATTGTGTCAAACAGTCGCCGTTCCCAGACCGCCCAGGAGGGCGGTGTTGTAATCGGTACGTTAGCAGATATGTGGATCATCAGAAATACGTTCTCCTCCGATAAGATCGGAATTTTGCTACACTCAATTCGTGTTCCATCAACCGTAGGGAACGCAGATCTGCGTTCCCTACTGCCGCTTTACATGTCGCCACGGTACGGGGTTGGACCCTCCGGTCGATTCTTACGGGGTACTTTTGTCGGATATTTTTCGAGTGCCGCGATCCAAGCCTCTCGCCATTCCTCGTACTCGGTTTCGGAATCCGGGGAAAGGCGACTACGGGCATCAAAACTGGGCCAAAAGGCACGCCCTGTAGGCGTTCCTCTTTTCTGGTAGCGGATATCCATACTCCAACGGATGGCATCCGTGTTATTCTGACCCGACGAATGGGGGGTGAGTTTGTGAATGAAGATAACATCTCCCTTTTTCATCGGCACTGAAACCCAATCCCCATCTGGCAGACTATCGCCCCAGTATACCGTGCGATGCTTGTGTATCCGGGGCATCACCCGCAGGCAGCCGTTCTCCTCTGTAGTATCACACAAAGGGATCCAGACAGTCAGAACAAAGGTTGTGTCCGCTTCCTCATGGAAGAATATCGCATCTTGATGCCAGAAGACCACATTCGAGTTCCGCCCTTGCTCTAGGTCTGAAGGCAGCTTTGCCCGTATATGCGTCATGGGACTACAGCAGATCTCTGGCCCGATAAGCCCCTCTATCAGATCCAGCAGCCGCTTGTTCCGCATAAAGTGAAACGTGCCTTTGCCTCGGATATGCCCCACATCTAGAAAGGTGTCCGATTCAAAATAGGTCGCCTCGTCTTCGTCGCATATCCGGGCGAGGCGTGTTTCAAACGGTTCGTCCGCGTAGAGTTTGCTGATCTTACCTTCAGTGTACAGGTCCTTAGCGAGTTTGTCTATAACTGCCTCGTAGTCCTGAACCACCGGCTCGAAATCGACATCTTGTAATGCTGCTTCCAGCACCACATATCCCTCTTCTTTGAAATGGTCAAGTTGTTCCTTTGTGATCGTCATTCTTCAGCCCTCTCAGTAGGCAAAAACATAATCCTATACCTCATTTTAACGGCGGCAAGTAGAGAACGCAGATCTGCGTTACCTACGGGGCAACATTATACGCCGAAGCAGGAAAGGTGTAAAGGGAAATTAGGCGCAGGTTTTTGCGCTTTTAGATCTGCTTGCATTTAATATTAGGACGTGATATAATGCCGCGCATAGCTGCTAAGTCGGTTTTGGCAGCGGGGAATAATTCGCTCCCAAATTATTGGGAGTTTTTTTGTATATCCAAAAAACAGGAGAGATTGACAGAATCGGCACTGCCCTATCAACAATCCCTCCTCAACATGAATTCTATCCAATAAAATGTATGATAAACTGACAGATATTACACTGAAAACTGGCGAGACGATGGAGGTGGGCGTTATCATTGCCCCAGACGAAGCGCATGCGGAACAGATTAAACCGTTCTTAGCGCACAAGGGAGGCGGCTTCAAGTGGCATCTTGAACGTTCTGTTGTCGAAACGCTTGATGATTTGGAAACACGCTTCTACATCGGCAAAGTGGACGGAGAGATCATCGCAAACATCATGATAGTTGAACATGGGCATGTCGGTATTCTTGGGCATGTTTTTACAACACCGACGCAACGTCGCAAAGGTGCTTGCAAATCAGTGATGCAGTTTCAAATGGAAGATTTCCGTCAGCGGGCCGGTGAAGCACTCTACCTCGGAACAGGGTACAACAGTCACCCCTACTATATCTACAATAGTTTCGGCTTTGAGAGTGTTTTCCCCGGGTCAGGCTTCATGAAATACCGTGCGGTTGATGACTTCGATGACCGGTACTTTGCCGCAAGTCCTGTCCACACAAAGGATGTGGTATGGCATGATTGGTCCAAGATGACCGCCCTAACTGGGATCGTCGAGGGGGATTATCTCCGGAGTATTGCATTCGGCATCTATGGACCCGCAAATTTCGAGGGTGGCTTCCTTGGGTTCAAACAAGCGTTGGAAGAAGGGGATACCTATCATGACGCAAAGCTGCTTGAATCGGACTCCGGCGCGATTGTCGGCATGGCGACAATCTCTTGGGATACGCGCTGGCAACCCGACACAGCGGTGTTGGATCTGTTCGTCCATCCGAACTTCTATGGATCAGCATCAATCTTACTTGAAGCGATTGATCTTCCAGATACCAAAATCCAGTGTTATGTGGAGTCTCCCTCAACGAGCAAAGCCGAAGCGGTCCAAAATGCGGGATTCTATCACGAAGCGATGTTAAAAAACCAAATCCAACATCAGGATAGGGGCATTGATGTGCTGGTTTTTGCACACAACTAGGACGTGTTGACATTTTGAGAATGCTGATTCGGCAAACGCTGTAATCATCGGGGAATCTACCATAAGTAGCGCGAACTGTTAGTTTGCGGACGGAGATCACAATCTAACAGATCGTGGTACAAAAGGAGATTGTCCCGATTTATCGGGATGCTCGTAACAGCATAGGTCGAGATTCATATCTCGACAAAATTCACAGCCCCGATAAATCGGGATTTTCAACGTGGCGTGCAACAAGCCGGGTTCATTGAGCCAAAACTATCGCGCGATGTGCTAGGTGGTGTCGATTTTGGAAAATCGACCTACAGCAGTCCAAAATCGTCCTTGATGTGTGAACAACGGGTTAGGAGACCTAACCCCTACGAAGAACCATGCGTTTGTGTGTCCCCTTGATTGCCTAATTGTGATGAAATGTCAACAGAACCTAAATAACCTCGGCACCTCAGGTGGAAATACGGTGTCATCAACCATTACGGGGAGAGACCAGATGCTTGGTGTCCAACTTTTGGGAAATGAGAGAGTCACCGTCAAAGAATATCCCGAACCGATACTCACCTATAAGAACGATCTACTGATTCAGGTTAAGGCATCAGGAATTTGTGGCAGTGAGATGCACGGTTACCGTAGCCCAACCCTTCACACGTCTAACGGCGGACACGAAGTTGCCGGGGAAATCATTGACGCGGGACGATCAACAAAGTTCAAGGTTGGGGACCGCGTTGGCATCCATGCCGTTTGGGGGTGCGGGGATTGTCGATGGTGCGGGGTTGGAAAATATACCGCTTGCAAAAACCGCATAGGTCGCGATTTGGGAACCCATGTGGAACGGTTCGCTGCCCCAGACCATGTTTGTCTCAAGCTGCCTGAAGATGTTCCGTTTGATATAGGAGTGCTCCTGACTGGCGATGGCTGTGGGGTGCCGTATCGTGTCAGTCAACGCCTTAACACCAAAGGCGGAGATTTTGTGTGCGTCTTGGGAGCAGGTCCTGTCGGGCTTGGGAATACCATCGTACAATCGTTCTTGGGCGCAGAAGTGATAGTTATTGACATCAACGATTATCGACTCTCTCTTGCAAAGGCAGCCGGTGCCGCACATACTATCAACTCAAAGGAGACCGATCCCCTTGAGGCGATCACGGAAATTACCCACGGTATGCTTGTGGACAAGTGCATCGAGGCAGCCGGACGGCCGGAGACGCTCAGACTTGCCTTCACCTTGGTTGCTGTGGCGGGGACAATCATGTGCGTTGGCGAGCAGGGCGAGCTGCCAATCAGCCCAAGCCGTGATCTAATTCGGAAGGACCTCACGTTGATGGGCAGTTGGTTCTATCACTACTCAGAATACCCTGCCATGCTCGATCTGTATCGGCGTGGTTTAGCCATCGGACGGATGATCACCGACCACTTTCCACTTGTCGAAGCACAGACGGCATTCAGCAAATTTGCCAATGGCGAAGCGGGCAAGGTGATGCTTGAACCGTAACCGGTGAATTTGATGTTGACACGATTTTGGTGCAATGATATATTTGTTTCCGCAATAAATAGATGTGGACTTTTCTCGGAAATAAAGCGTAACGAGTAAGAGGGCAATTTACGCATATATCCCGAAAAACCAGTAACGACCTATTCCCTTGGCTCATGTTAGGAAATCGTGCAACAGAAACCGAGTTTTCAAGAAAAAACTCGGTTTCTCTTCGCGTCATTCCCTTTATTTCAAACATCGGGCGTAGGTCGCATAAAATGTATTGATAAGGAGCAGTAATGGATCTCGGACTCAAGGGTAAAGTTGCAGTCGTTGGGGCATCAAGCAAAGGGCTTGGCAAAGCCATCGCGCTGGGTCTGGCGGAAGAGGGCGTGAAGGTGACAATCTGTGCACGGGATGCGGATACACTAGAAGAGGCCGCTGCTGAAATTCGTGGAAAAACAGGAACTGAAGTCTTGGCAGTCCCAGCGGATGTTAGCCAACCGGAGCAGGTTAGCGGGTTGATTGCCAAAGCCCTCGACCGATTCGGCGGAATTGATATTCTGGTCAGTAACGCCGGTGGTCCCAGAGCGGGTCGGTTCGCAGATCTATCTCCCGAAGATTACCAAGCCGCACTGCACCTTAACCTACTTAGCACCATTAACCTCTGCCGTGGCGTTGTACCGAGCATGAAGGCAGGAGGAGGCGGTCGCATAATCAACCTCACCTCCATTTCTGTCAAGCAGCCGGTAGATGGATTGATGCTATCTAATATGGCGCGAACTGGTGTCATCGGGTTCGCCAAAACGCTTGCGTCCGAGCTGGCACCTGACAATATTCTTATCAATAATGTCTGTCCGGGGGTCATCTTTACCGATCGGATTAAACAGCTAGCCACTGTGAGGGCAGAGGAGGCAGGTATCACGTATGAGGAAGCCCTCGCAAATATGACCCAAGATATCCCACTCGGTCGGATTGGCGATCCCAAGGAATTCGCTAATCTCGTTGTGTTCCTCGCCTCCGACCGCGCAAGTTATATCACCGGCACCACGATCCAAGTGGATGGCGGCATGGCAAAGGGGTTGTTGTAATTGAAAAGACCGGGACAACCGGTGAGTGGAGAGACCGCCCACCGTCCCCCAACCCTGTCGGTCATCATTCCAGCCTTCAATGAGGCGCGAACGATTCGGCAGGTTGTTCAAGCGGTTAAAGAAGTGCCGATCGATACGGAGATCATCGTTGTCAACGATGGCTCGACTGATGAGACATCTGAGATCTTGGAACAGATGCGCGATGAACCGAAGTTGAAAATCCTTCAGTGCCAAGAGAATCGTGGAAAAGGGAGCGCGATTCGACTTGGACTGGAGCAGGTCACCGGTCAGTTTGTGGTTATTCAAGATGCCGACCTTGAACTCTGTCCGAGAGATCTGACACCGATTATAGAAGCATTGCAAAAAGGTATTGCCAAAGTGGTCTACGGTTCAAGATTCTTGAACGGTAAAAAACGGGCAAGTCTGAAAACCTACATAGCGAATCGTATGCTTGCTAGTTTTACAAATCTGTTGTATCATGTTCGCATTACTGACGCGGCAACCTGCTACAAGGCATTTAACACGAGTCTGATAGCCAGCCTCAATTTGACCGCTCAGGGGTTTGAGTTCTGCCCAGAAGTGACGGCGAAGGTGCTACGTGCAGGCTATCATATCCATGAGGCACCCATTTCCTACTTCCCACGCACAAAACAGGGTGGGAAAAAACTCCAATTCTGGCGGGAGGGCATTCGTGCAGGCTGGACCTTGCTCAAATATCGCTTTGCCCCCACGTCAAAAATCCTTAAAAAAACAAGATTAGTCCAATAAAAAAACAACTTAATTTTTAGCAAAATTGAATGGTTTTCATCCATCTGAATTTGATCCCGTCAATTTTGCTGTAAAATGTAACAGATGGAACATTCCTAATCGCAATAAGGAAGGAGATTCAAATGGCAGAGCAAGTGAAACGCGAAGTGACTTTGAACATTCCGATACACCCCAATATGGAATTAGTCGCTGCGCATACCGCTTCTATCCTCGCGGAAATCATGGAGTTTGAAGAAAATCACATTGATGAGATTCAATTGGCTATCATTGAAACCTGCATCAACGCTTTTGAACATAGCAATAGCAAAGACAACAAGGTAACAGTCACCTACGCTCTCACGGATGATGAATTGGAGTTAAAAATTACAGATCACGGCATTGGATTTGGTATGGACCAAGCCAAGCTGTTAACTGGAGAGGCCCGGGCTCACGCCATGCAAAAACGTGGGTGGGGGTTGGAGATTATTCGCGAGATGATGGATGAAGTGGACATTGACAGCAGTGATGAAGGCACAACCATCACAATGCTGAAAAAAAGAGTGTAATCAAAAATAGAAAAACAGTACCACCCAAAAAGTTTTGACGAAGGAGGACACCAATGGCGACATCTTTTAATGTCAGTGCCCGTACCGAAGACGGTTACGCCGTTATTGAAACGGATGGATACCTGAACGGTCCCACGGGCGAACGACTTGCCGAAACCGCCAAAGACTTAATGAACCAAGGATACAGCACACTTGTGATTAACCTTGAGAAAACACGCCTCGTTAATAGTATCGGTATTTCCATCTTGATTGAGATTATTGAATTTCTTCAAGAGCATGGCGGGGCACTGCATTTTTGCCACTTAACGCCCGTCATTGAACGGACTTTCAAAATGATGGGACTCGCTCAACATGCCGAGATCCATCCCGATGAGGCATCTGCAACCACCAATCTGTAATTGGATTGTTTGGGCACGACTGAGCTGAATCAACCGATAACGCTATCGGTATCTGCACAATCCATGAGTAATTACCAATCTCAACCAACTAGTTAGAGGTAATTAAGAGATGCAATCCGTTTCTGCTGAAGAGACAATACAACGCCTGATTTTCAGTCTGTCTGAGATTGAACAGCTAGGTGAAACAATTATCTCCGGGCGCGGTAACTTTAACGTATCAAGTCGGACCTATCTACGAATTATCCACGGCACCTTGCAGGTAACCAATTGTGCGATTTTGCTCTTTCAGCCCGCCGAGAATTGCCTTACTGTTGAAGCAGCGATTAATGTCAAGGATGAATCGTTGAGCATTTTAGTGACCGACGACGACATCGCGGCGATACTTGAATCTTCAACCATCGATCCCTCCATCCCTCCGCCCGCTTTGGATCGCTTTTTCAGTCAGATTCAGCCTCAATTAGAGCTTCTCGGTGCGAATTTATGGGCACCCCTCAAAATCCGCGATGAATTTCTGGGGGTTATTAGTTTAGGAAGTTTTCGGACGATGGAAGACATGGAGGATTTGGAGGACTGGAATCGAGAGCTCTTGCCTGTGCTGGCAAACCAAGTCTCTGTCGCCATCGCTTACTCGCGCCTCTTAGATAAGACCCGCGCGGAACAGTTTCGCCTGTTCATGCTCTCTGATACCGCTACCCAAATCTGCAAATCGCTTGATACAGAGGCGGTGCAGGAAGAGGTGGTAACACATGCGATCACGCTGTTGGATGCAAGTGCAGGGGGACTATTGCTCATTAATCCTGTTACACAGCGGCTTGAAATGAAATCCATTTTCACCCTTGAACCGCAAGCGGACACCGAACTGGAAAATCTATCGATTCCCCTACAAACGGATCAGGCTGCTCCGTCCGCGCTATCACCCCTCGCTGAAATCGCAGCACCAGAGGGCGAAACACTGATCTCCAACAATGGAGGAAATGGGGTATTGCTCGGTCGTAGGAATCTGATGGCGGTCCCCATGCGTGGACGCGAAGATACGCTAGGGGTGTTGATTATCGCAGACAAAGAAGGACGAGGCGGGGCTACCCTAGATTTCACCGACGAGGACCAGGTTCTGCTTGAAGCGTTCGCCAACCAAGCAGGCGTAGCAATTGAAAACGCACAACTCTACCAAGAGGCACTGGAAGGACGACAATTACAAGCGGAGATGGAGGAAGCCGCAAAGATTCAGCAGAATCTGATTCCTGACACCCTACCGGAGATTTCTGGCTACGAGGCAACCGGGCTTTACTTTCCCCGCGGCGGTGTTGGTGGAGACTATTACGACTGCCTTCCAGATGTAAACGGCACGTGGGGTCTTGCAATCGCCGATGTCTCCGGCAAGGGGATGCAAGCTGCACTGCTCATGGCGACATTGCGGGCAGGACTACACTCAGAGGTCACGCGAAAGGCAGATCTGCCAAGCATGGCAGAAGCACTCAACTCACTGCTTTATGCAAGCAGTACCGATGGCAAATTTGCAACCTTCTTCTACGCTCAGTTGCACCCGGAAAAGGATCAGATAACTTCAGTCAACGCTGGACACAACTATCCGCTCGTCATCCGGAGCGAAGGCGGCTGTGACGAACTGGAAAAGGGTGGCGTGATGTTGGGTATGTTTCCTAACGACGTACTGGCTCAAATTTCAGAGTATGAACAGGAGACAACTCAACTTTCCAGCGGGGATGTTGTGCTTTTCTACACCGATGGGGTGACAGAAACTGTAAACCCTGATGGAGAACTGTACGGGGAAGAACGTCTGGAAGAGGTCGCAACACGCGTGAAAAGCGATAATGTGGATCAGATATGCCAAACCATTTACGAAGACGTTATCGCATTTCAGGGGGAAGCTCAGCAGTTTGATGACCTAACAATGATGGTACTAAAGAAAACATAATCATCCAAATACAACTTACGCAAAGTGAACAGAAAATTGGGATATTTTGATGAAAAGTCGTTATTTGGTTGCATTTAACCCCCTAAATCCCCCCGATTTCATCGGGAGGTACCACTTATCAGGGGGGCTTATGAACCAATTGCGTAAGTCCTATGGACCAATGAACCAACAGGGATAAAATTGATGCAAGATCGGGAAGGGCAGCGTTATCTGGATCCCGCCGCATTGGCAAAAATTGGAAATCTCGAACTCATTGCGAAATTTGTCGTCGAAGGATTCATCTCAGGTCTCCACAAAAGCCCCTATCACGGTTTCAGCGTCGAGTTCGCACAGTACCGACAATATATGCCGGGCGACGATATCAAACATCTCGACTGGAAAGCCTATGGACGGACCAATCGGTACTACATCAAGCAGTTTGAGGAGGAGACGAACCTCAACTGCTACCTCCTCCTCGACACCAGCGAGTCAATGACCTACGGTTCCGGCGAGTTGACGAAGTTGCAATACGCCAGCTACCTTATCGCTTCGATCGCCTATTTCATGGCAAAGCAACGGGATGCCGTCGGATTTGCCTATTTTGACGAAAGACTCCACGAATACCTCCCCGCCCGAAGTTCTCCCGCCCATCTCCACGCAATTCTACTGACGCTTGAACGGATCCAAACCAATAAACTCACGCAGATGGGTCAACCCATCCACCAGATCGCTGAACGCCTCACCAAACGTGGATTGGTTATCCTGGTCTCTGACCTCTACGAGGACGACCCTGACACGGTTGTGAACGCTCTTGAACATCTCCGCTATGACGGACACGAGGTGATTGTCTTTCATGTTTTGGACAATCAGGAGCTAGAATTTGCGTTTGATCGGGTGGCACGTTTCGTTGATGCCGAAACGGACGAGGAGCTCATCGCAACACCGCAGGCAATTCGTCAAAGCTACCTCAGCCATCTGCACGATTTCATCAATCACTACAAGTTAGAATTGAGCAGATCCGACATCGATTATAATACAATCGACACCGCAACGCCCGTTGATTATGCACTGTCTGCCTATCTCGCCAAACGGGAGGGGTTGATCTGATAGCTCAAATGGATTGGCTCTATGTGTACTACGCTATAAATTATTTGACCGTGTAGCATTTTTGCGACGACGGTGTGGCATAGTTCCCACAACCTCCTTGTGAGCATAACCCTCCCTCTGAAATCACAGTTTACCCCAAAAGCAAGCCCAAAATCCCCCAGAGAGTGAGTTTGCCGAGAAACTCTGGTTTTTTGCACAATATCTTCAGACGATTCAAGATAATGGTGGCATCGAAATTGCTACGGATGATATACCGAGTGCATTTCATTGGGCAATCTACCTTAGATTCTATTTGGTTCTGTTGAGATGTCAATAAACCTAACGGGCAACCCGTCCAAAATAGGAGGAAAATCATGTTACACTTTTTGCGTTGTTCAACGTTGTTCTTCATACTACTCGTTCTGGGGATCGCATGGAGCGGGTGTGCGAAAAGACTTCCCTCTGTCCAACCGGTCAACATACCGGATGCCAATCTCCGCACTGCCGTTGAAGATGCCTTACACAAGCCTGCGGGTGCCATAATCACAGATGCCGACATGGCGACTTTAACGAGTCTTGAACCGGGTTGGGGTGATATCCGTGAGCTAACCGGTCTTGAATTTGCGGTCAATCTCACGTACGTGCGCCTAGACCACAACCAGATATCGGATCTGTTGCCTCTCGCCGGACTAACAAAATTGAAATGGTTGGATATTCAGGAAAACAGAATAACGGACCTATCACCTCTCGCAAGACTAACAAATCTGAAGGAATTGGACCTCCGCGACAACGAAATATCAGACCTATCACCCCTTGCGGACCTAACAGATCTGAAATTCTTGGGCATTAGTGATAGCAAGGTATCAGACCTATCACCCCTCGCGGAATTAAAAAACCTAGAACACCTAGGTATTGATGGCAGCCAATTATCGGATCTATCGCCTCTCACTGGATTAACAAATATAACATTCTTGAGTATCAACGATAGCCGGGTATCAGACCTGTCGCCTCTTGCGGAATTAAAAAATCTGAGGCAACTGGAGCTTTACGGAAACGAAATATTAAACCTCTCGCCCCTCGCTGGATTAACAAATCTAGAAGGTCTAGGACTTGATGCAAACCGCGTATCGGACCTGTCACCTTTAGTAGGATTAACCAATCTAAGAGAGGTAAATGTGCAATCGAATCCACTGAATCCAAAGACAATCGGCGTTGATGTACCGGTCCTCGAAGCCAATGGTGTTCGTGTCAGGCATTCGTATCAGTAATCCTGTGGTTACGGCATACGGAGTATGCCTACTACTTTAGAACTGCGGTCATAGAAATCCAAGAAACAGTTAGGGCTACTTAGTTTTTGACTTTTTAACCATTTTGTTTGAAAAGTCGCAACCGGGAGAGCACTCCCCGATAAATCGAGATGCAAATTGAACACTCCTCTAAAAGGAGATGTTTTGTGGACATTAAATTAAAGAATTCCTTCCAAATTTTAGCACTTTTAATGGCGGGACTGATGTTCAGTATGCCTTTTGTTACCTCCGCCCAACAGAATTCATTACAGGCGGAGGCGATAGTCGCTGCCGAGCAAGACGCTCAGGCCGATGTTAATAGAGGTCTTTGGTTTTTGGGAGGCTGTTTGGGTTCGGCCGTTGTACCCATGATCGCCTATGTTGCTGAACTTCCTCCCCCTGTCACAAGACTCCTCGGTAAATCGCCAGAATATGTTGCATTTTACACCGATGCTTATAAGGCAAAAACCAAAACACTACGGTTTCAGGGTGCCCTCGGAGGCTGTATTGTCAATGCTCTTGTGATGGGCGCATTTTTCGGTTCTCCTGGCAGCTGAAGCTAGTCACCATGTCACTCATTAAAGAAGTAGATGTCCAAAATCTCTAAACTTACCGCAGAAACAGGGAAGAAAGCCACATGCAAATTTATCCGTAACACTGGTGCAAACATTTTATTTACAAAAGGGGATGTTTTGTGAAGATCAAATTAAAGAATCCCTTCCAAATTTTGGCTCTTTTGATGGCAGTGTTGACATTCAGTATGCCTTTTGTTACTTTCGCCCAACAAAATTCATTACAAGCGGAGGCAATAGCGGCTGCCGAGCGCGATGCCCAGAACGACATCAACAAAGGGCTTTGGTTTTTGGGAGGTTGTTTTGGTGGCGTAATTGGAGTCATTATTGCCTATGACGTTGAGCCTTCCCCTCCTGCCACAAGACTTCTTGGTAAATCACCAGAATATGTTGCCTTTTATACCCAGGCCTATGCGGAAAAAGCGAAGAAACTTCAGACTAACAGTGCCTTGGGAGGTTGTTGTGTTACCACTCTTTACGGAGCGATTTTTTTTGGGTGTATCATGGAAGGAGCTTCATCTACAGATTATCTTGATTAGGTTATTCAAAAGCGACGCGGTGGCTAGCGTTAAACACCAGCTACCATGTCACCCATTAAAGAAACAGATGTCTAAAAACTTCAAACTCACAATTCTCTTTTTGCCTACATTCCTTCTTTGCACCGCACTCTACGCCGCGCCGTTAAAAACCCTTTCCTTGGACTTTACACGAGAATTGACTGAAAACAACAAAACGGAGACCACGACAGGTACTCTCCATTACGATGTAAAAGCAGCACGAGTTGTTGTTGAGGTTACGGAACCGCTCCAGCAGATAATGATTGTGCAGGACAAGGTACTGGAAATCTATTATCCTGTCGAAAATCAGGCGTTCCGCTTCATCGCCAAAGGGCAAATTCCGCTCCCGTTTGTTGAATCTATCATCCAGTCAATGCAAGCAGAACACGGTTTAACCGCCATCGGATATTCCCTTGACCGGCATGAGATAGCGGACGATGTGCTCTATACGTATTGGACACCACCTGAAAAAGCAAAGGATAAATTCGGTATCATTATTCTGGGAAGCCGTGATGGCAGACTCATCTCTGCTGAAGTTAAAACTCCTGATGGCAAACTCAACGCAAAGTCGTTTTATCGGAAGCATGCCAAACTCGGCGATAGTTATATTCCCATGGAGGTTACTTCTAGCATATATGGTCCCAACTCCGAAGTGTTGGAGCATGAGCATGTCGTCTATAGCAATCCACAGCTCAATGCACAACCGCCAGCCCTTATCCTTCAGTTTGAGATCCCGCAATCTGTAAAAGTCAAAGAGATCAAATGGTAATCTATTCAATCTCGTGTGGTATTTCCTTTTCTCCTAATCCGCAATTCAACCCCCCGGAACTTTTTTGTAAATAATTTGTAAAAAAAACTTGACAAATGTTTTGCAGCAATTTATAATACTACAAAATTGACATGCGAATGAGTCTCAATATCATTTGCCAAAGCGGTCAATCGGGCGCAAGATGCCCGTTTTTATTTAATATCACAGTGAAATTGAGACTCAATTTCAACAAACCTGAGAGTTTAGAATTGCGAATCCTCTGTTGTGTTATGCTTCTATTTTTAATAGCTCAAGTCGCACCGGCTGAATCCAAACGATTTAGTGTCTCTGGCTATGGTGTAATTAACTATGCCAACTTCAATTGGGAGACTGATCCAGACCGACGGGCCCACATTGATGTTGAACGGCTTGTCGTCGTGCCGAAGTTCCAGATGAGTGAGACTATCCGGCTTGAAGCAGAACTTGAGTTTGAGCACGGTGGGACCGGCACCACAATGGAGTTCGACAAATTTGAGGAGTTTGGCGAATTCGAGACGGAAGTCGAAAAAGGTGGCGAGGTCATCGTTGAGAAACTCGCTGCGGTCTTTGAGTTTCGTCCGACTCTTAACCTTCGGATAGGTCACATCATCGTGCCGGTCGGCTTAACTGCCAAACGGCACCGTCCCCAACACTATTTCACAACTACCCGCCCCAAATCTGAATCAAATCTGATTCCAACCATCTGGCATGAAAATGGGATTGAGCTATTCGGCAAAGTCGGTGCACTCAGTTATCAAGCGCAAGTTGTCAACGGCTTGGATTCCACCGGCTTCAGTTCGCGTCGTTGGATCTCCAGCGGTCATCAACTGCGCTTTGAGACCGCCAATGCTGAAGATTTCGCGCTCGTCGCTCGGGTCGATTATCAGGTCATGGATGGAGCAGTTCTCGGTGTTTCTGGTTACTACGGAGACAGCGCGGACAATCGTCCGAAACCGGACTTCGATCTTGATGCCCACGTTTCAATTGTTGACCTGCACGGCTTTTATGAGATCGGCGCGGTGAAGGTTCGTGGACTGTTCCTTTACGGAACGCTCGAAAATTCGGAACTTATCTCCAAAACCAATCGAAACCTATCAAACAACCTGAACATCAAGCGGACACCTGTCGGTAGCCAAGCCATCGGGGGATATATTGAGGTCGGCTATAATCTGCTCACGTTTTTCAAATCATCGTTAAATACTGAAGCAGGACTCGATCTGTTTGTCCGCTACGACAACTACGATACCATGGCTGAGGTCGAAGGGGATATCTTTGATAATCCGCGTTGGGAACGTCAGACGTGGACATTTGGCCTCAATTATCACCCGCATCCACAACTTGTTTTTAAGGGACACTATTCAGCCCGGATATTGGGGTCCACACCCGTAGAGATATTGGACACCATACCCATATTGGACACCGAATTCGAGGACGAACACACCTTGGCACTCGGCTTCGGGTTTCAATACTAACAGGACTTACACACTTCAGTTCGTAGTAGCGCAATTCGTTACGCGCATATCGGGGCAGGGATGCCCCTCCCACGCCTAGTGGCGATAAATCGCCGAACTACAAGACACTAAGCTTTTAACTGCGTAAGTCCTAACTAATTTAACTTCAAACTTAAAAGGAGAAATCCAATGAGATTCAATCAATATCTATCAAAATTCTTTTGCTGTACCCTATCAGCATTTCTGGTCCTATCAATTGGTCTCATCGGTTGCAGCCTCACCGGCTGTGGCAGCGATGATGATGATAACGATGATACCGTTAGTGCCGTTGGTGAAGCAGACGCATTCGATGCCAGCCCTATCTTGGACAACTTCGCCAATTCAATCGTACTCGCGACCTATACCGATTTGGACAACAAAGCAGGTGAACTGCTAGGTGCTGTGCAGGCGTTGTCAGCGGCTACTAATCAAGCCCATTTGGAACTGGCACAAAACGCCTGGAAGGCAGCCCGGATGCCGTGGGAACAGAGTGAAGCGTTCCTGTTCGGTCCTGTTGACACACAAGGGCTTGACCCGGCACTCGATAGCTGGCCTGTCAATCGGGTTGATCTTGATGGCGTTCTTGGTAGTGGGCAGGAATTAACCGAAGCGTCCATTGACGCGCTTGAAGACACGCTGAAAGGTTTCCATACTATCGAATATCTCCTCTTCCGAGAGGGTAATCAGCGAAAAGCTGAGGATATTACCCCCCGTGAGCTTGAGTATCTCGTCGCAACGACGGAGAATCTGAAATCAAAGACAGCTCAGCTGGCTAGCGCGTGGGCTGCGTCGGGCGAAAATTACGCTGCAGAGGTCGCTAACGCCGGCACCTCCAGCACGATTTATAGATCACAGAAAGACGCGATGCAGGAGATGGTCAACGGCATGATTGTCATCGCCGATGAGGTTGCCAACGGTAAGATCTCTGACCCGTTCAATGAGAAGGACACAACCCTCGTCGAGTCACAGTTCAGCTTCAACTCGATTAGCGACTTCCAAGACAATATCGGCGGTATTCAGAATGTCTACATGGGGAAATTCACCGCAGATGGTCAAGGGCTTAACGAATTTGTGAATGGGGTGGACGCTGCGCTGGATGCGAGATTCCAAACGGAAGTCCAGACCGCCATCAACACCATTGGCGCGATTCCAGATCCCTTCCGTGATTCAATTACCGCCCAGCGTGCTGCTGTCCAAGCAGCGATTGATGCGGTTAGCACGGTTCAGCAGACACTGGAAAACGATATTCTGAAGTTGGTGTTAGACAGTAATTTCGAGTAATGCAGGCTAGCGTATGACAGAGAAACGGAGTTTTTCGGAAAAACTCCATTTCTTTGCACGTTTTATTCGCATGTGCCACGTAACCATTGGGGATCGGGCAGCGTATCCGCTGTTTGCTAATAGGGAAAATCATCTTGAGGAGACAGCGGTGATATCGAAAAACGCCCCCGATAAGATCGGGATTCAGAGCGACTTTCCAAACCTGTTTAGGCGCGCCAATTGGGGAACTGTAACCTGTGAGTTTGAATGTCTCAACGAGATACCACCTCTCAACCTGATTAGTAATGTCAACCTTGTTCCGTTCAGAAGAGATCGGTGGTTAATACTTCGCTTACAAACAGGGGAATGGGAGGTTCCGGGTGGCACGTTGGAGCTGGACGAAAGCTACTCGGAGGCAATTGGTCGTGAGTTAATCGAAGAGGCTGGGGCGCGTCTGATAACCTTTGAACCGCTCGGTGCTTGGCACTGTTTTTCGACTGCCTCCAAACCGTATCGCCCGCATCTGCCACATCCCGAATTTTATCGGCTTGTGGGTTATGGAGCGGTAGAAATTATCGGCAATCCTGAAAATCCCGAAGGCGGCGAACAGGTGGCAAGCGTGGAATTCGTTTCCATTAAGGAAGCCATCCGACGATTTCGTGACATAAATCGATTTGAGTTAGCGGAGTTATACCAGTTGGCAGCAAGGGTACGCGAAGCAAGAAATGAAAACTAAGCGAGAAATTGACATTTGAAATCATGAAATCACATCATCATTTGTACGTTCTATTCTTTATAATCTTACTTTGCAGCCTAATCTCTGCTTGTGATTCGGAAGATCCAACCAATCCGGAGAAGATGGATGTTTCAGATAAAGCACTTTCAGGCGGGGAGACGACGGTGTTTGACGCAACGAGCCATGCCTTTTCGACACCTGCGCCGAACCTTTCGGCGGATGGGCTAGCAAAGCACCTCGAAGGTGATGTCGAGTTTGAGGCAGTGTTTGTCACTGTTCCAGCGGAAGTCAATCCGGGGCTTGGTCCGGTTTACAACAATATCGCGTGTATCAACTGTCATGCGCGAGATGGCCGAGGACGTGCACCGACATCGGGTGAAAAACTCACATCAATGCTTTTCCGCGTGAGTCTGCCAAATCCGGAGGGTGACGTTACACACGGACCTGTACCGGTCCCCGGTTTCGGCACACAACTCAATAACCGCGCCATCTTCGGTGTTCCCCCGGAGGGAACCGTTACGATCGACTATACGGAGGGCGAACTCACAACGAGCGACGGAGTGAAGGTGTATCTCCGCACGCCGAGTTACGAAATCAAAGACGCTTATCAACCACTGCCGGAGGATGTTGAACTCTCGCCCCGTGTTGCACCCGTTGTATTCGGCTTAGGGTTACTCGAAGCAATACCCGAATCAACCATCCTCGCCTTGGCGGACGAAGACGATCAGGATGGCGATGGGATTTCAGGGAAAGCGAATTACGTCTGGGATGTCCAGAAGAATGGGTTGAGTCTTGGTCGATTTGGGTGGAAGGCGAATCAGCCGACACTGATTCAACAGGTCGCCTCCGCCTACCACGATGACATGGGCATTACAACCTCGCTGTTGCCAAAGGAGAGCTCGGATGGGCAGTCGCAATACGACGGACGGGGGGACGACCCGGAACTCAGCGATGAGATTTTGGAGGTGGTGACATTCTATGTCCAAACCCTTGCCGTGCCTGCCCGACGCGACCTCGACGATCCGATCGTTCAACGTGGCGAAGAACTCTTTGAGAGCGCGAAATGTTCCGGTTGCCATATCCCGACGTTGGAAACGGGATCGTTATCAGGTGTGCCGGAGGTTTCCAACCAGACGATTCAACCCTTCACTGACCTGCTGTTGCACGACATGGGTCCGGGGTTGGCAGACTATCGTCCCGATTTTTTGGCGAGCGGGTCAGAGTGGCGCACACCGCCGTTGTGGGGGATTGGGTTGGTCAAAGTGGTCAACGGGCACACCAACTTTCTCCACGATGGTCGGGCGCGAGGGTTATTGGAAGCGATTCTGTGGCACGGCGGGGAAGCAGAGCAATCGCGTGAAGCAGTTCAGGGGATGTCCGCAAGCGACAGAGACGCACTCATCGCTTTTCTGGAATCGTTATAGTATACACGGACGCAAGTTACGCTCCCTCTTCTTCATTGATAATTTGTTGCGCGAGGTAGTTTTGGATACCCACTTGGCTAATCTGGTCGAGTTGAGCCTCTATCCAGTCAATATGTTCTTCCTCATCTTTGAGGATACGCTCAAGAAGCTCTTCCGACCCGAAATCCTTATGGGTATGGGCAAGTTGGATGAATTCATTCAGTCGCTCGACCGCTTCTGTCTCAAGGGCGAGATCATTTGTCATCATCTCTTCGACATTCGCCCCGATTTTAATTTCAAAATAGCGCGCCATGTTCGGCATAGCGTTGAGATAGAGAACGCGGGCGATAAGTTCTTCAGCGTGCTTCATCTCTCCGATAGCATGTTCGCGTATCGCTTGATGGAGGCGTTCATATCCCCAGTTTTCGCAGATTTCGGAATGGGCGAAATATTGGTTGATAGCGGTAAGTTCAGCAGTTAAAACTTCGTTGAGCACTTCGATAATTTCAGGATGTCCGTTCACTGTTTTCTCCTTACAGTTGAAATGAGGTAGATTCAATTAAAACTGTATATAGTAACGCTGTGAAAGAGTGGAAGGGTTGACCTAACGTAAAAACTTTTTTCTCTCAGCAGCTTTGCTCCTGTTTTTGATATGAACCAATTAGAGGAGACTTATGGCTTTACAAGTCCAAGAGTTACAACGAAATTCGGGAGTCTCCCGATTCGTAAAAGCAGCCAAAACGGATGAGGTAAGTCCCGGCAACTGCATCAGCGCAAAGTTGGAAGGTAACTTTATCGGCATCCACAACGTCAATGGAAAATATTACGCGGTGAACAACATCTGCCCCCATGTCGGTGGAATTTTACACGCGGGTCAGTTAGAAAATGACGTTATCGTTTGTCCAATCCATCAATGGAAGTTCGATGTCAAAACGGGCAGGTGCATTTGGCCCGGAAAATGTGGGATTGCGACCTATCCTGTAAAGGTTGATGGGGAAGATATTTTTGTCGATATCAACTCACCCAGCCAGCCAATCCAACACAATCCTATTCGCGTTTATCACACGAAAACAGAACGGAGGGCAACACCGTGATAACTGTCGCCAATCGAATCTACGTTGCACCCGAATATCGAGAAGCCTTTGAGGAGCGATTTCGCAATCGCGCTCGACTCATTGACGGGATGCCCGGCTTCATCTCAAACCAAGTATTGCGTCCGGTCAATGACGATGACCCCTACGTCGTGTTCACACTTTGGGAATCGCGGAAAGACTTTGAAAATTGGGTCGAGTCGGAAGAGTTTCGTAAGGGACATGCCCAATCAGGAACGCTGCCCCAAGAAGCATTCACACAATCAAACAAGCTAGAACTTCACGAGGTCTTCCTCGATTCCGCACGTCCTGACCTTGAGGAGGAACCGGAGGGTGGACCGTTCAGGGTACACTAGGCGGTACGGATCAATTCTGTTTGCTCTCCCTGAATTAACTAATTCCAACCAGTGGAAAAAGCAGTAAAGATGAAAGCCAAACTGATTCTCATCAAATTTACTTGTGAAGCACCTGAACGAGTTCTTATTACCTTGGTAGGTATCGCTCAATAAAGTCGCACACTTGTTGAGACTGAGACTCATTTTTATTAAGTCAGAAGTAGAATAACAGAAAAGGCGAACGATAGAAAAAGGGACAGCTCCCAACGGCCAATTGTTAGCTATCTCCCCTGTTCCTATCGACTTGATGTATTGGGACTTTTTTGCGCCCATCGCCCTTTCTGTATTTATTAAGATACGCCAATTGCTTTGTGATTGTCAAGCAAAATTCAGCTGATTTAAGGATTTAAATAATGAAATTAACCCCTATCCAATTTAGCAACTTGTTGTTGACAATTGTTATAGCCATCGGTCTGACACTGTCTGGCTGTGAGAGTGATCCTTTGCTCGCCCCACAGGCGAGCGGTGACGAGGGCGGTAGTTATGGCAATGCGAAACTCCCTGCGAGTGAAGCCGGTGACACGCAAAAAGTGGTCAACGCCGAGCAAAACGCTAAAACTGGTAACAACCGCGGCAAGCGTGTCAATCCAAAACTTTTCTGAAAGTGTAGGGAAGGGAATCTATGCGTCAATCTTTAGGAATGATGATCTTATTGAGTCTTTTACTAGGTTTATCGAATCTCTGCCTCGGTTCAATTGAGATTCGCGGCAAAGTGGTTGATAAAGAGACAGGGCAACTCCTTTCGGGTGCCACTGTTAAAATTGATTCGGAGGTGCACGGCCTACAAGAAACAACAACAGCGCGAGATGGCACCTTTCGCCTTACTCTGGATGCTCCCGAGCAGCAACAGATTGAGGTGAGTTTAAGCGGTTACGATAGTTACAGCGAGATGCTTGAGCTAACCCCCGATTCAACGCACACTTTAAATATTGCCTTATTAAGCCATCCCTTTGAATTAGCTCCTGTGGAAATTGTTGGTAAACCATCGCAGGTCAACGACAAGCTGACCGGCACCGTCGCCCTATTAGAACCGCAAACCGTTGAGTTGATTCATCCCGTTGGCACACAAGAATTGCTTGAATTCATGCCCGGTATCAACGGTTACGCTGATGACGGATTTGGCAATTCGCGTTTGAGCATCGGCATCCGTGGGTTGAATCCGCGCAGGAGTGCCCGCGTCCTTATTCTAGAAGATGGTGTGCCCATCCAACCAGCGCTCTATATCTATCCAAACGCCTATTATAACCCGCCATCAGATAGAATCGACGCAGTGGAGGTCATTAAAGGCAGTGCTGCGCTGCGCTTTGGTCCCCAAACAATGGGTGGTGTCATCAACTATACCACTCGCAAACCGGACAGCACGCGCGGTTTGACGAATCAATTGACTGTTGGCAATAACGGATATTACAGCGCATTTTCAGAGTGGCGGGGTCTCGGCCCCAAAAATATCACCTCTGATCTTCAACTGCTCTATAAACATGGCGATGGTTTTCGTGAAAACAATACGTTCGATCAAGTAAACGGGACGGTCAAGACATTGTTCCGACTGAACCAGAAGAAAACACTCTACCTCAAAGCAAACGGTAATTTTGAAAATTCCAACGCAACCTATACCGGTTTAACGGAGTTTTCCTACCGAACCGACCCAAACTTCAATCCGAAACCGGACGACAATTTTAAGATTCTGCGCACTTCACTCGACCTGATCTACACGAACAAAATCTCGACGAATCTGATAAGCAACACGACGGTGTACGCAAGCGTGTTTGACCGCCGGTGGTGGCGTGAGAACGATATCTTCGTGCGCGCCAGAGCATTTCTACAAGGGGATTTGACACCGGTGCCGTACTACCAAACCGGTCATTTGGTACGAACCGGCGGCGGAATAAACAACTTTGGTATCTTGCGGACCTTTTACGTCGGTGGAGTTGAGCAAAACTACACTTTCAAACACAGTCTTGCCGGGTCTCAAGGCCATGCTGAAATGGGAGCTCGCGTTCATTGGGAACGCTTTATTGACGATAGGAAGATCGGCGATGCCCCTGATGCACGCGATGGCGTGTACTATTACGGCAATCCGGACGATCTAGAGGATCCGGTGGAGATCGTGGGACAGAGCCATCACTACGAAACCACTGCCCTCGCTCTCTACCTCAAGGAGCAACGTGAGTGGGACAGGCTTACTGTGACTCCGGGGGTTCGTTTTGAGGTGTTTAAGCAAACACGCGTTGACCGATTATACGGTGCGATATTCGCAGATAAGGTATCTGCTGTGCTGTTGCCCGGTATCGGGGCAAACTACCAACTTGGTCGTTTCAATCTGTTCGGTGGAATCCACCGGGGCTATACGGCACCATCTAGCGGGGCATTGAAGATTACCCAGTTCGGGCAAAACGTTGATGTCGGTGGTCTTGACCTCAAGGCTGAAAAAAGCTGGAACATGGAAGCCGGGTTCAGATCCTGGAGACCAGGGCTCACCTTAGAAGTCGCTGGATTCCTAATTAGAATCTCAGATATCGTCGCAGCAGGACGCGGTACAGCGTTCAGGAATTTGGGCAGAGCTGATACTTACGGTTTGGAAACGGCATTGGGGTTGGAGGTTTCACGTTTTATTCCGTTGCTACCTGATGTCAACCTTTCCTACACCTACCTCCAGACCGAGATTAAGAAAGGCATTGTCACATCTGCCACTAGGGCTGGAAACGTACCTGTAAACATCGCTGGCAACGAATTGCCCTACGCACCACAGCACACCTTAACGGTCGGATTGGCAAAACAGATTGGGAATAACCTGCGTATGCGAGCGGACATGCGTTTTGTCGACGAGGTCTTCACGGACTTCGAGAATCTAAAGCGGACTTACAACCGTGGTGATACCGGTCCGATCCCGAGTTACACGATTTTTAGTGCGAGTGTGGATTACAAAGTCTTCGACCAATGGAAGGTCTTTATTACGGGTAAGAATCTCTTCGATAAAGTCTACATTGGATCAAGATTGCACTCGAACGCTGGTCAACCTGAAGCAAATCTAAGTTCAGGGATACTTGTTGGTCCCAGGCGACAGATACTTGCTGGTATCAAGCATGGGTTTTAGTCACAACTTCTCAAAAGAGGAGTTCATTCAGTTAAATCACTTAACCATCAATTTCACAAAGGAGAACATATGAAAACGTTTACCGGGCGGATTCTCTGGGCAGCTGTGCTACTCTTGGTCACTAGCCTATTGATTATTGGCTGTGGTGATGATGAAACAGAGGATGTAGAAGATCTTCTCTTAGAAGAAGAAGAAGCGGTAGGTACTACCCTCATTGAGGTACCGCCTGCCTATGTCTTTGATAGTCGCTTTGTCCAAGGCGAAAGTAGTGTTGCTTATTCTGGACAGACTGTCCGTAATCTGCTGTTGCAAGACCTAAAGGTTTTTATTGATAGTCTCGCCAAGGATGGCGCACAACCTATAGCGGTACAAGATATGCTTAACTTGTATGCCTATGACTGTACTGTCCCCGTTAATTAGGGCCATAAATGGTGAAAGTTAAACCAAGAGGCGATTTTCACAACTGAGGTGCGTAAGACCTAATTAATATGATTACCCAACTTGTCCACAGGAAATCTATTACAACCCTTCCCAGATCAGTATAGGAGGAACTCATGATTATTTCACGGACCCCGATACGAATCAGTTTGGTGGGAGGCAGCACCGATATCGCCAATTTTTATCGAGAATACGGAGGAGAAGTCATCAGCACTACTATCGACAAATACATCTCCGTCCGTATCACAAGACGGCGAAACTCTCAGATTGCTATCGACACCCCACACCACCGTGAAACGGTTGCGGATCCGAATCACATTCAGCACCCTTTGATTCGAGAAGCGGTGCGAAAAACCTTCCCCACCGTTTGCGGGGCGAATAGAGGGAGTGGAATAACTATCACAGTGATCTCCGATATCCCCTCACGCGGCTGTGGGTTGGGGTCGTCAAGCGCGTTAACCGTTGGGCTGCTCAATGCGCTGTACGCCTATCAGGGAATCGAAATGTCCCCGGAAACCCTCGCGCATCAGGCGTGCGAGATTGAGATAAATCACTTGAACCAACCCATCGGGAAGCAAGATCAGTATATCGCCGCTTACGGCGGGTTGAAGCGGATTAGGTTTAACAGAGATGAGAGTGTCAATATGCAAGACATCCCGGTAACCGCCGAAATGGTGGCCTATTTAGAAGAGAATTTCACCCTATTCTACACAGGGATTCAACGACGCGCCGAGACCATCTTGCACGAACAGAAACGTTCTGCGAGTCCCCAAACACTACTGCAAATTAAGGGGCTCGTGCCAGCGTTTTACGATGTTCTCGTTGAGGGCAACCACAAGGGTTGCCTCTGCGAGATCGGACATCTGTTACATCGCGGTTGGAGTTTGAAACGTTCTCTCTGTGATAGCATTTCAAATCATAAGCTAGATACCATCTATGAGCGTGCCATTGCTGCGGGGGCGTTGGGTGGCAAAATTCTGGGAGCAGGCGGCGGGGGATATTTTCTATTTTATGTTCCCAAGGAGAAACAGGGGATAGTAACAAGCATCCTCGCCGAGTTAGGACTCTTGCGGTTGGGTTTCCGCTTTGAACCCAAAGGCAGTCAGCTCATCGCACAAAGGAATCCCAATGAAAGTCATTATTCCTATCGTAAGGAACATCACACGACTCAGATCTCACGCTTTTACTCTTTCTAAGACGCTGATACATTTAGGACTTACGCAGTCGCCCGTGCCGTTCCGAACATTCTGCTATGCGGAACAAGCAGGGAGATGGGTAAACTGAACTCTTAACGCCCGACAAATCGGGTAATTACAATCTGAAGTGCGTAACTCCTAAGAATATAGGTGTTGCTCGATAAAGTTGCACATCCGTTGATATTGAGATTCACTATCAATAAGAAGAAAAAACGAAAGATAGAAAAAAGGACGGCTCCTAACGGTCAATTGTTAGCAATTTCCCATGTCTCTATCGATTTGATGTATTGGGGGGGCCTCCATCGTCCTTTCTGCACTAATAAAAAATAAGCCAATAACTGTGCGATTGTCAAGAAAATTCAGCCTACATAAAGGGAGACAAAGGTGCCAGATAACACAGGCTCGAATCCAACAACCATCGAGAAAAAGCCGAAAAAGCAGGATAAACGTCGCTCTCCCTATGCCTTTCTTCCGGCAAGGTGGAGCCGGGGAGCATTTCTCAAATGGTTGCGTCGAACACACGCTTGGCTCGGGCTATGGGGCGCAACGTTGGGCATTCTTTTTGGCATCACTGGGATTTTACTCAACCATCGGGGGGTCATGAAGATTAACGCCGCTAAAACTGAACGGACAAAGATAGAACTTGTACTACCAGAGGTTCGACCAGAAAACGTTGAGGACTTCGCGGTGTGGCTTCAAGTCGAATTGGATATTGAGAAGAGGTGGAGTCGCGCACGTTCAGAACCATCACAAGAAATCAGTTGGGCTGGACAGTCGGTCCTACAACCTGAAAGATGGCGCGTTAGCTTCAGTAACCCGCAACGCACTTACAGCGCAGAATACTGGGTTGGCAACAGTTATGCCAGTGTCACACAATTTGATCGAAATGTCTTTGCGTTTCTCAATCGGTTACACATGGCGAGTGGAATGAGCGCTGCATGGATTCTCCTCGCCGATTCAATTGCGGGCAGCTTAATCATCCTCTCTATTACCGGGATATTGCTCTGGACACGACTCCACGGACCCCGCCTGCTTGCCGCGGGGCTCGGTTTTGGATCGCTGATCCTTGCAATCTTTTTTGTTTGGCGAGCTTTCTAGTGAATTCAGCAGGCAATTACTTTTCTGCTACACAGTAAGGAGACAATTGATGCAGTTACACAAACGAATCTGTATAGGATTCTTCGTTATCTTAGCGATCAGCGGGTTGAGGTTAAGTTTCGCCGCAATGGAGCCAATGGTTGACCTTTTTCGGATGGACGAAGTAGTCGTCACCGGCACAAAAACTGAGCGACGATTGAAAGAGACACCTGTTATCACGGAGGTCATCACACGCAGTGAGATCGAAGCGACAGGCGCGGAAAACATTGGCGAAGTGCTTGAACATCGGGTGGGGATTGTTGTCGATCGCGACGCCCACGGCGACGGTGTTCAACTACAAGGACTCGATTCGGATTACATCCTGATTCTGCTTGACGGTGAGCCACAGGTCGGTCGAATCGCTGGCAAACTGGATCTCGCACGGATCGCAGTCGAAAATGTTGAGCAGATCGAGATTGTCAAAGGCGCGTCGTCCGCGCTTTTTGGCAGTGCTGCGATGGGAGGCGTAATCAACGTTATCACGCGCAAAGCGTCGTCCCCATTTGCTGCACAATTCACCAACAACTTCGAGACCCACAACACCATCGACAGTCGTAGCACGGTTGAGTTGAAACGCGACACATTCAACGCATTATTGACCCTTGCTGCAAATCGCCGAAGTCCAATTGATCTAGATGAATCAGATTTCACAACAACGATTGATGGCTATCAGAACTGGACCCACTCTACGCGAACTGAGTATCAGCCAACCCCTAAAGCTACACTGCTGTTTTCAGGGCAATATTTTGCCCAAAAACAGGAGGGAATCAGTGAAACAGAGGGCGTCGTCTTTGACCGACTCGGTGATATAGACAACTTCAGCGGAAGCGTCGGCACAGGATATCAATTCGGTTCGCGCTCGAAGTTGATGGGTAAAATCTACGCCACACGCTACCACGACGAATCGACGGTTATTGACCGGGGCACCTCACTCACCGCGTCATCAAACATCACAGTTCAAGACTTAATCAAAGGCGAAGCGCAATTTGACACCGCCCTTGGATCGAAAAATCAACTGACTGTTGGCGCAGAGTTAATTTTTGAAAACCTCGAATCGCAACGTATCACCGGCGGTGAGAAGGACGTTACAACCGATTCACTGTTTTTCCAGAACGAATTTCGACCAATGGAAAATCTTGTACTTGTCTTGGGCGGGCGGCTTGACTATCACTCCGAATTTGGAACGCACTTCAGTCCAAAGTTGAGCGGGATGTATCGCGTGACTCGTGATGTTACGATTCGCACCTCATAAGGTCAAGGCTTTCGTGCACCCGATTTCAAAGACCTTTATCTCGACTTCAGCAATCCGACATCTGGCTATTAGGTGCTTGGAAATCCAGCCCTGCAACCGGAGTCGTCAGGTAATTGGAATCTTGGGGTTGAATACCAGTTTAAGTCCTCATTGCTCGGACGGATGCACTTGTATCGAAACAACCTGAACAACCTGATCGAAGCAGAGCGGATTGGGAAGAGTGTACTTGGTGGAAGCAAATTTCAGTATTTCAACCTCAGCGAAGCATTCACCGAAGGGGTTGAGGTGGAACTTTCGACCCGCTCAATCGGCGGCTTCTCCGCGACGATCGGCTACGCCTATCTCAACGGCGAGGATAAGGAGACGGGGTTAGCACTGCTCAATCGATCGAAGCATAGCGGCAACCTTAAACTTGCCTATACCAACCGAGACGCTGGTTTCAACGTTGATCTGCGTGGGCGTTACGCTAGCAGGTGGGGTTCTTCGATGACGGCGACAAAATCCTTGAGGACGAGGAGTACGCACCGAGTAACTGGATCTGGAATATTCGGGGGTCTAAGCAGGTGCTCAAATGGCTCAAAGCTTCCGTCGGCATCAATAACATTTTCGACTTCAAAATTCCGACCTTTTACACCTTTACCGGGCGGTCGTTTTACGGCGGTCTCTGTTTGACTTACTGAGCAGATTGCCAAATGACCACAAGCTTTCTCTCATAGGGTGGGGAAGGCTTGTCAATAACCTACCCTAGGCTCACAAGTCTGTTAGGGTTAGGGAGCAGGCTAGTGAGCTTGTTGTAGCGAGTCATGCGTAACGCATAAAAATATTTGCCTCCCGTTACGCATGACTCATTACACAGCAATCAATTATGCCAATCGAAGAAAAGATGGAACTCAACAAAGCACACCTCTTAGGGATAGTCGGTTTTACTTCGATATTTTTCACTGGGACGTTAGTTTCGTTCACGCCCTTATTGCAGCAGTTGTGCCTGCTGTTGTATTCAAGAGCACTTCTGCTTGCAGCCGGTGCTTTTGCGTGTGCGTGTGCGTCATCGCTGATTTACCTCTTCCAAGAAGTCCAACTCAAACGGAAACGATTTCTGATGGTATTTTGCCATCTGCCAGCACTTGAACGGTTGGACACACTTTGCTATCAGAGTGTAATTATCGGGGTATCATTGTCGGTCCTTGGATTGCTAACCGCTTTTCTACTGCACGGGGTTCATCATAGCGATTGGTCGCACCAAATATCAGTTGCGCGTTGCATATGGCTGATCTATCTATTTCAGTTGTTCATCCGATTCGTGCTGTGCCGACGTGGAAGAAAGTCGGCTTATGTCTCAATCACCTGTTTTTCAATCCTACTATTCTTACACGCATCCTCCCAGTGGTAAGAGAAAACGGATTCATTCTTACACCACTGAAACCCAATTAAGAAAGGAAACATAGCAAATGAGTGACACAAGAGAATCTCTGTCATGTAACAACATATGTGCTGTTTATCAATGCCTTAACGGGCATATCCATCTTAAATATCGGGGCATCGACATTGCGATGACTCCACAGGATTTCTACCAAGTTGCTGGCACTATCGCGGAAGCCATGTTGACTTTCAAAGATGACGACACACAGACGTTAACAGACAGGGATCAACCGATCACTGTCTAATCCATTATTTCAAGCACTCAATAGGAGGGCACTATGAAAACCTTTAGGAGCCTCGCCACTTGGCGACTCATTATCTGGTCAGTTCTGTTTCTCGCTACTGTTCTCTTTTTCGGTTGCGGTAACGATGATGACGATGGACTTGAGCAACCGCTTGAGGAACAACTGTCCGAAGCCGTAACCCCACCATCGGTGAATCAATCCCCCGCCGAAGCCTCACCACAACTCGATGTTATCAACTTCACCATTGACGCAACGAGCAGAGAGGCGTGGGCATATTTTTCCCTTGCCAAAGGTGATACTGTTGAGGTAGCAGATCCACTTAATTCAATGGATTGGGATCTCGGATTTCAACGGACGAAGGTTATAACCAACGGCGGCGTAAGTGGTCCCGGAAAGGGTGGTGCTGTGCTGCTCAAAGATGTAGACTTTGAGGGGGTGAAAGAGGCACCTGCGGGCGGGTACGTTGCTGATTCGGACCAGAACCTTGCTATCGTCGCAGAGAGCGAGCAGGGGTGGTATATTTATACCGGGCCGCCCAACCATTGGATCTTACCGCTGGAGAAACGGGTATTCGTGGTTCAGGCGGCGGATGGTACGTTTGCCAAAGTGCGTTTCATTGGCTACTACCAGGATAATGACAACAAAAAGGAGGGCGGTTTTATCACCTTTGAATACGTCCATCAATCCGATGGAAGTCGGAATTTCTAATATCTACCCAAACGAACAGTCCATGTTGCTGCGAGAGGATACTGTATCTCCTACTTCTCCGGGAGAAACCGAGTTTTTTACAAAAAACTCGGTTTCTTTTTATTATTTCATGACATAAGGAGTCAACAATGAAAATACAACAACTCGTAATTCTTTTCTGCCTGATTGCATCAATCGTCGCCGCAAAACCCATAGAAGTAACAGACGCCCACGGCGAGGCCGTCGTTATTCACTCAGCCGAGCGCATTGTTTCGCTCAACGGCAGTACCACCGAGATCCTCTTTGCACTTGGCCTTGGGGAAAACGTTGTCGGCTGCGATGCCTCTTCTACCTATCCAAAACATGCCCAAGAAACGTTACCGTCGGTCGGCTATCAGTACCGGCTCAACGCAGAGGGCATTCTTTCCTTGAGACCGACACTGGTGATTGGACGAGCGGACGTGAAGCCTCCTCAAGTCATTGAGCAGCTACGCATGGCGGGTGTAACAGTGCTCCTGTTCAATGAGCCGAGAACTTTCGACGAAGCCAAACAGCGTCTCCGTACGATCGGAAAAGCTGTCGATCGTCAAGAGCAAGCAACGGCATTAATCTCAGCCCTAGAGAAAGACATCAAAACATTGAAAGCAAAACTCACCGCCCGTCAAAGTCAGCCAAAACTCAAGGCTTTGTTTCTTTATCTCCGAGGTCCCCAAACCGCCTTTGTGCTTGGTAAGGATTCGGGACCTGGCGCGATGCTTGAACTCGTCGGTGTAACCAATGCCGCAGGAAAAATCACAGGCACCAAACCGATGACAGCGGAGGCGGTTATCACCGCACAGCCGGATGTATACGTACTGTTTGAATCAGGGTTGAGATCGATCGGTGGAGTCAAAGGATTGCTTAAAGTCCCCGGTTTAGCGCAAACACCTGCTGGACGGAATAAGCGAGTGGTTGCGATGGATGGGTTGTACTTATCCGGATTCGGCCCCCGTTGTGCCAAAGCAGCCCTTGACCTATTTCGCGGTATCTATGAATCTGAGGGACATTTCGTTGCGAAGGGAGAGTAACTTGTCGGCACCGAATCCACCCAACTCAATCATGTTGGTAGTCCCAGACTCGTGCGAATCGCTTGGCGAACGTTACTACAGATTTGCATGGCATGACGAGTATCGTTGGCTGTTGCCGACTTTCCCGGATAGCGAAAATCTACCGCATGTGTGGTAAGCACTAAAAAGTCAGACCGCCAAGCATTCCAAGCTGGTGTGGTATGTACAATCAAATCCAGCAACTCTTCCAAATCATGAGTCCTAGGGAAGGGAGTGTTGGCTTCTTGAAGCCAAGCCTTTAAATACTTTTCAATACATTGTTGAGCATGGAAACAGATCGCATCATATATCGGTGTCGGTGCCTGCCGAAGCCAATCAGCCGCAACATAATCCGCTTCAGCCTTTTGGGTCCATTCCAGCGTCAACGGATTCATAAAGCACTTGTCCTTCTTGCGTAATTTCTCGGAGAAACCAGTCGTTATGCGAAACTCGGTAGGCGATTTCTTCCGGTGAACGGACAATCACATCCATGCGGAAGCGGCGAGGGATGCGCCGCCGAATCTCCACCGCTTGGTGTCGGGTCTGCGATTCCGGAATGGGCATCACCACTAGTAGGTCAACATCCGAGTCCTCGGTAGGCGTACCATCAGCGTAGGAACCGAAGAGGATAATCTTCAGGGGCGCAAATTCTCGAACGATATCATCACAAGTTGCTTGAATATCTTTTAGGTCAACCATAATGCCAAATCAATTGAATATTAAAAATCCGTGTCAATTGTGTGCTGGGTGGATTCTGCAAATCTCTGACGAATTGGTGAGGCAGGAAAATTTCTTAACATGATTGACATACTTCTACTATGCCATAGGATCATCTTTTACTTTCGGCTGAAAGTATAACACATCACCGAACGGCTGTCAACTGGAGCTAAAGCGTGCCAAATCGAGCCAAAATTCTCCTTATCCTCGGTAGTTTACTCCCAATTTCCCTCTGCGTTGCAGCGGGTGTCGGGGCATATCAGATTCTGCCGTGGCACATTCCTCGCATATTGCTTTTCCACAAGGATGGGTTTGAAGTTCTCATCTACGTCCGATTTCCTCGCGTCCTCTTATCCGCAATCGTCGGATCGGTTTTAGCTATCTCCGGCGCAACGCTACAGGGCATCTTCCGCAATCCACTGGCGGATCCCGGGTTAATTGGCGTAACGGCGGGTGCCGGACTCGGCGCAGCGATTTGGATTGTGCTAGTTGGTGGTGGATTTTTGGGGATCTGGGGAGTTCCAGTCGCTGCCTTTGCCGGTGGAGTGCTCGTAACGATTGGTGTTTGGAAAATCGCCCAAATGCAAGGACGGGTTCTCACCGTAACACTGTTACTCGCTGGAATAGCACTTAACAGTTTCGCGGGCGCGGGCATTGGTTTGATGACTTTTCTGGCTGACGAGGAACAGCTTCGGAGTCTTACCTTTTGGCTGCTTGGCGGCTTTGGAGGAGCGACGTGGCGGACGGTTATGGTTACGCTTCCGGTGGCAACCGTTGGGGCAATTGTACTGTTTCGCCTTGCTCGTGCGCTCAATGCCATGAGCCTAGGCGAATCGGAGGCATATCACCTTGGGGTCTCAACCGAGTCTTTGAAGCGATGGGCGGTTTTTGGGGTAGCGTTGACCGTTGGTGCCGCCGTATCGGCAGCGGGGGGCATCGGTTTCGTGGGACTTGTCGTACCACACTTGCTTCGTCTCATGGGTGGTGCAGATCATCGGTATCTGCTGCCCGGATCGGCGTTAGGGGGTGCGATTCTGCTCGTGTTGGCAGATCTTTTTGCCCGAACTGTTGCAGTTCCTGCCGAACTGCCCGTTGGCGTTGTCACTGCGTTGCTTGGGGGGCCGTTTTTCCTCTGGCTATTGATGAGATTCAAGAAAGAGGTGGTGTATGGTTGAACTGGAAGGGGTTGGATATCGCATCGGTCAGAAGTGGCTTGTCCGCAATATTAACCTGAAAATTGAAGCAGGACAGTTTTGGATTTTCGTTGGACCAAATGGCGCAGGTAAATCAACACTTTTGCGCCTCATCTCCGGGGAACTTTCACCAACAACCGGGCGACTTCGATTTTTTGGCGAATCAATCAACAAATACTCGCCACAAGAATTAGCACGGAAACGCGCCTACCTCCAACAGAAACGGGAGGTCAACTTCCCATTCCGTGCGTCGGAGATTGTCTTGCTCGGACGTCATCCACATCTCAACGGTGCAAAAGAAAGCCCCACAGACTTAGCAATTGCGTGGGAGGCAATGAGACAGGTGCAAGCCGATATGTTTGCTGAACGCCTTTATCCAACGCTGTCGGGTGGAGAAGCATCTCGCGTTGATCTCGCCCGTATCCTCGCACAAGAACCGAGACTGTTTCTGTTGGATGAACCGACAAATCATCTTGACCCACGCTATCAGGTCCAGATTCTCCGTTTGTGCAGTTCAATCGCACAGTCAGGAAGAACCGTCATTGCTGCAATTCATGACCTGAATATAGCATCGATGTATGCCGAGCAGGTGCTTATGTTACGTGAAGGAAACCCTATCGCTGTTGGAACCCCTCAGTTCACTTTTACACCGCAACAGTTGGAAGCAGTCTACGATGTGCCTTTTGAGGTCATGCAACTTTCGATCGGACAACTGGTTGTCGTACCACTTCCCTCCGATTCCGTGTCCAGAACCGGCGGATTGAAGAGTGTATCAAACGTGGCATTTCTGCAACAATAGTGTGGCACAGTTTCGACAAACTCTTTTTGAATACAACCCTGCCTTTGAAATCATATCTGATGTCACAATCAAGTGCAAAGTCGCTCAGAGAGGGAGTTTTCAGAAAATTTGGCTTTTTGTGCAATACACTCCGAATGATACAAGATGACTGTGGCATCTAAATTGCTTGTGGATGATACACCAAGTGAATTGCGTTTGGCAACGATTCCTGTCAGATTTTATCTAGGTTCCGTTGAAATGTCAACAGAACCTGATAATGTGGTATAATAAAGACCGTTTGACAATCTTTGCGTAGGTCGTACTCTTCAATCTTTCGCAACAAACAGATCGAAAGGAGGCACCCACCATGAATCGTTCACACCTCAGATCCAATCTCACACTTCTCGCTACGATTGTAGCACTTTCACTGCTCACATCGTCACACATCATCGCTCAAGATGCGACGTGCACCTTATCCGGTCGTGTTGTTGATGTGGAGGGCAATCCGATTGCCGGGCTCTCAATAGAAATTCAGCCATTTGTAATTGATGATGGCGAGCTGTTACGAGCGTTCAGACTAAAAAAACTCATGCCGGAAGCATACGCTCTTCCGCTCAAATCGCAAACCGATGAAGCGGGGCGGTTTTCCGTTACGGGTATCAAGACTGGCCTGATTCAATTCGTGGCACAACCTCCCCCTTTGCCGGATGATGTGCTGCAACTACCTGACTTTGTCTCGGACGATCTTTTTGCCCCGGACGCTGAAGTGCTATCCATCGAAATTGGAGCAATCACCTTCTACCCTCCTGATGATAAACACCCACCTTGGGGTGGAATTACGTTTGGCATTGAGCCGGGCGCACATCTCGAAAACGTTGAGGTCACAGTGAAACCCCGGATGCGTATTGGGGGGCGAATCGTTTTTGTCGATGGAACACCGCTTGTCAACGCGCAGGTTGAACGTCATGTACAACAACGTGATTTTGATGGGATGGGCACGAGTAGCTCAGGCAGCGCATCTCAGACGGACGATGCGGGGTACTTTGTGGAATATGTAGATGAGCCTGGATTCTATACGATTGCAGTCGAATTTCAGGGGCTTTCGGCAACGTCGGAACAGTTTATCCTCGAAGCGGGAGAACGACATGATGGCCTGGTCCTAAGGTTCGACAGCACCCCGGTTCCCATCGATCCAGTTACCGAGCCGGACGGTGATGGACCGTGGATGGTAAACCCCGTAAATGATCACAACTATAAGCATGTCTATTGCGAGAGTTGGGACGATGCCCAAGCGAAAGCAATTGACGAAGGGGCACATCTAGTCGCGATTAACGATGCAGCAGAGCAAGTGTGGCTCGCGAAGATCTTTGGTACTGCTCCCTATTGGATTGGGTTGACCGGTGCGGCAAAGGTAGGTGAATGGGGTTGGACGAGCGGCGAGCCGGTCATCTATACTAACTGGGCAACTCATAAACTGATAAATGCCAACAGGGGCGAGGAAGATTATGTATTTATGGGATTTTCGTCGGATGGGAGATGGCATAAAGTAGGCCCCGAAAGCCCAGAATGGCGGATACCTCCAATGGCTATCCTTGAAAAGGAGGTTTTGCCTGCTAAGTCGTCGGTGGAGGAGCAGTAATCCAAATCTTGACCGATTCTTTGACTTAATCTTTCATAACTAACCCAAAGGAGATATTCATCATGAACCGCTTATGTTTCAGACTCATCCTGATAACTCTCATTGTGATTGCAGCCCCCTTATTTGGGGCACCGTTACACGGCACTGCTCAAGAAGCCCCGAGCACTTTATCTGGTCGCGTTATTGGCATCAATGGGACTCCGATTGCTGGATTCCCGATAGCGATTCAGCCATTTAAGGTCGTAGATGGGGTGAGGCGACGAGGAGATGGTCCCTTACTGGAATCGTGGACTGACGATGCAGGGCATTTCACTATCTCCAACATCGCTCCAACTTCAGTCCAATTGGTAACCCCACCTTACGATGCACCTGAACATGAGATCCTATCTATCAAAATCGGGCTAGCGACTGCCTATCAGAATAAAAACTCACATCCTGGAGGAATTACGTTTGCCGTCAAGCCGGGCACGCACGTTGAGGACGTTGAGGTTACAGTCAAACTCCGGATGCACATGCGAGGGCAAATTATATTCCCTAACGGAAAACCCCTCGCCAACCAGACAGTTGATATCAAAGCACGCTACTATCAGCTCGATGGGACGGGTTACGGTAGCTCAAGTTCATCCGCAGGGACGGATGACGACGGTTACTTTGTGGAATATGTAGATAAGTCTGGACTTTACACAGTAACGGTGAACTACCAAGGGTTTTCGTCAACTGCGAAGCCATTCCTGATTCAGGATGGAGAACAAAAGGACGATGTACTCTTTACATTTGAGGACAAGCCGATTCCCACCAAGCCGCCCTTCGATCGAGTGGAAGTGTCCGCGGGGGCATCACTCACGCCGTTGCCGGGTGTGGGGATGTGGGTGGTGAATCCGGCAAATGGTCACGCTTATAAGCTCATCCGTTGCAGGAGTTGGGACGATGCGAATATCCAAGCCGTTGCCGAAGATGCACATCTAGTTTCGATTAGCAATGCAGCGGAGCAGAGGTGGCTCTCGGAAACCTTTGGTCCTTCGCCCTATTGGATTGGGCTGACTGACTTTGTAGAGGAGGGTGAATGGGGTTGGACGAGCGGCGAGCCAGTTACCTACACCAACTGGGCACCCCATGAACCGATGGACACCGATAGGGGCGAGGAGGACTATGTTGTTATGCGTGGGAAGTGGTCTGATGTCGGCACCGAAAGTGCTGAATGGCAGTCTACTCGAATGGCTATCCTCGAAAAGGGAGGTTTGCCTACTACGCCGGCGGAAGAGAAAAAATAACCCCAGTTTTGATCGATTTTTTGACTTTATCTTTCACGACCAACCTACCCAAAAGGAGATATTTACTATGAACCTTTCATGTTTCAAATTCAACCTAATATCTCTCGCCGCGATCGTAGCACTCTCACTACTCGCAGCGTCACACACCATCGCTCAAGACACTACGTGTACCTTATCCGGCCGCGTTGTCGATACGGAGGGCAACCCAGTTGCTAGTCTCTCAATAGTGATTCAGCCATTTGCAATCGTCGATGGTAGGAGGGAATCGGCGTTTCTACTAAAAGAGTGTATACCAGAAGCCTTTGTGCCTCTAATCAAATCGCAAACAGATGAAGCGGGACGGTTTTCTGTCACAGGTATCAAATCTGGACCCATCCAATTCGTGACACAACCTGCCCATTTGCCGGAGGATGGGATGCTACCACCCGACGTATACCACCTTGCCCCGGACGCTGATGTGCTGTCCATCGAAATTGGGGCAATAATCTTCTACCCACCTTACGAGAAACACCCACCGTTTGGGGGAATTACCTTTGGCATTGAGCCGGGGACACACCTCGAACACGTTGAGGTCACGGTGAATCCCCGAATGCGGATTCGAGGGCAAATCCTTTTTGCCGACGGCACACCGCTTGCCAACGCGAAGATTCATACCAATGTACGGCACCGTGATTTCGATGGAACAGGCACCGGTAGCTTTAGCGGTGGATCTCAGACGGATGGTGCGGGTTACTTTGTGAAATATGTAGGTGAACCAGGGTTCTACACGGTTGCAGTCGAATTTCAACGGCTTTCGGCAATTTCGGAGCAGCTCACTCTTGAAGCTGGACAACGATACGATGATCTGGTCTTAAGGTTCGATAGCCAGCCAGTTCCCATCAAATAAACTGATGGACACCGACAGGGGCGATGAGGACTATGGCTTCATGGGGTTTCACCGGACGGGAGATGGCATAAAGTTGGACCCCAAAGTCCCGAATGGCAGATGCCCCGAATGGTCCTCCTCGAACAGGAGGATTTGTCCCCCGAGTCGTCGGAGGAGAAGTAATCCAAGGTTTGATCGAGTCTTTCATAGCCAACCCACCTGAAAGGAGATATTTACCATGAACTGTTCATGTTCCAGATTTCACCTGATATCTCTCACCGCGATTGTAGTATGCTTATTTGGGACATTGCCACACGGCATCGCTCAGGAACCCAAGAGCACTCTATCCGGTCGTGTTGTTGACGTCAATGGAAATCCTATTGCTGGGCTGCCGATAGCCCTTCAGCCATTTGATCCCACCAATGAGGCGCAGTACCTAGGATACCTCTCTTTTCTCGAATCACAGACTGATGAAGCGGGGCGTTTCTCCATCGCCAACATTGTTCCTGTCTTAGTCCAATTGATCGTCTTGCCCCACGATGCACCTGACTATGAGATACTATCCGTCAGAATTGGGCTAGTGACCATCTATCAAGATAGCATCTCAATTTCCGATGGAATCGCTCTTTCTATCAAGCCGGGCACACACATCGAGAACGTTGAAATCGTAGCCAAACCTCGGATGCGTATGCGGGGTCAAGTTATTTTCGCCGATGGAACGCCCCTTGCTAACGCCTCGGTTAACATTAAGGCTCGTCGTCGTCCCCCTGACGGGATGGGTAGCGGCGGTTTAAGGTTTCCCGCAAGGACGGACGATGCAGGTTACTTTGTGAAATATATGGACACGCCTGGGATCTACACGGTAACGGTGAATTACCGGGGACTTTCAGCAACCCCGAAGCCGTTCCTGCTTCAGGAGGGTGAAAGAAAGGACGATGTGATTTTCACGTTTAAGAGTGAACCGATTTCTTCTGATTCACTCGCTGGTCGGGTGGAAGCGTCAACCTCGCCATGGCTGGGTGCGGGAGTGTGGGTGGTGAATCCCACAAATGGACACGCTTACAAAAGCATCCATTGTAAGAGTTGGGACGATGCGAATAGTCAAGCGGTCACCGAAAATGCACATCTGGTAGCGATTAATGATGAGGCAGAACAGAAGTGGCTTTCGGAAATCTTTGGACCTCGTCCCTATTGGATCGGATTGACCGATATAGCAGAAGAGGATGAATGGAGTTGGACAAGCGGCGAGCCGGTTACCTACACTAACTGGACGCTCCATGAACCTATGGACGCCGGCAGCGGCGAGGAGGACCACGTTTTCATGGGGCACGCACTGAATGGCGAGTGGTCCGACATTAGCATTGAAGGGGCAGCATGGAAGTTTATCCAAATGGCTATCATTGAAAGGGATAGCCATCCCGACAAAACACCGACAAAGGAGAAATAATCCAGTTTGAAAGCCCAAGTATTTCCTTTCATACTTATTTTACTGAACGGTCTTACGCTTTGCACACACACCCCGGTTTCCATTTCTCAAACCCAAGATTATTCAAAGGTGAATCTACCGGACGGTGCCATTGCCCGTTTAGGAAAGGGTGGGGTGAGTTATCGGGATCGAGGTATCGCGTTTTCGCCTGATGGGAGCCTCCTTGCTGTGGCGACTAGCATGGGCGTTTGGCTTTACGATGCAGAAACGTTTGATGAACTTGCACTGCTGACCGGGCATAAAGAAGAGGTTACCGTTGTGGCGTTCTCGCCTGATGGCACAAAACTCGCTTCGGGATCAGGTTTCCATTTCCCCGGAACCCTCAAGTTGTGGGATGTAGACACCGGACAAAATATTGATACGTTCCAAGCAAAGGGAGGTTCGACTGATTCTGTATCGTTTTCGCCCGATGGCAAAATGCTGGCTTGGGCAGATAGACTGTGGGATGTGGATACGGGAGAACAACTCGACATCTCCCTGGATAGCAGGTTGTTCGAGATCGTGTTTTCGCCCGATGGTAAAGTACTAGCGGGGACAGGCATAAGTACCGTTGAGCGGACGAGGGCAGGTGTTATCAAGCTTTACGAGGTCGGAACCGGACAGCTCATCAACACTCTCACTGCCACACAACCCACCACGAAATGGAGTGAATCATCAAAACGGGTCTCATCTATCGCGTTTTCACCCGATGGACGGCTGCTGGCTTCAGGATCGGCAGACGATGGAACAATTAAGTTGTGGGATGTAGAAGCGGGGCAAAATATCGCCACATTTACAGAGAAACCGGAGCCTAACAGTTCTATGTTGTGTGTCGTATTTTCACCGGATGGCACAAAACTCGCTGTGGGATCGGTAGCGGGTATTAAGCTATTGGAAGTATCAACAGGAAAGCATATCTACACACGACGACATATCGACATCAGCGCACTAGAGTCTCTAGCGAGTGTTTTTTCGGTCGCGTTTTCGCCGGACGGCAGGAAACTTGCTTCTGCGTCATGGGATGGCATCAAACTGTGGGAGGTGGAGACAGGGCAAAATATCACTACCCTACGAGGACATACGCGGCTGATTGATGCTGTGGCATTCTCTCCCGACGGACTGACCTTCGCTTCACATTCGATGGTTGGCATCCAAGTGTGGGCTGCTGCTACCGGAGGACATATCACCACGCTCGCAGGACCTCCGAATTTTGTCACCTCTATTGCATACTCACCGGATGGCACGAAACTCGCCACGGGCTCAGTGGAAACAAAGAATACCGAACATACGATTAAACTATGGGAGGTAGAGACAGGCCGAAACATTGCTACACTACGAGGGCATACGGACGTTGTAATCACTATCGCATACTCACAAGACGGTACGCTGCTTGCTTCGGGATCAAAAGATAAAACCGTCAGGCTGTGGGAGGTCTCAACGGGAAAAAACATCTCCACACTACAAGGGCATGAGAAAACGGTTTTCTCTGTTGCCTTTTCGCCTGATGGCACGAAACTCGCTTCAGGATCGGAAGACACGTCAATTCGACTGTGGGAGATTCCGACGGGCAAGGCGCTACACACACTCGGCGGGGTGAATAGCCCCCAAGTTCCAGTGCAAGTGCTCCCCGCTCGCCGCCCAGGGCAGGACATCAACGAACTTCAGATGAACGATGCGGTTGATATTGAGCCTGAGATCATTAGGGGGTTGGTTTTCTCTGTTGCCTTTTCGCCCGACGGGACAAAACTTGCCTCTGCGTCATGGGCCAATGTCAAACTATGGGAGGTAGAGACGGGACAATATTTCGCAACACTCGCTAATGAGTTGCAATCTTCAAGTTTCTCCGTTGCCTTCTCCCCGGATGGCACAAAACTCGCTTGCGGATCCTGGGAGGACAGGGTTGAATTGTGGGATATTTCATCAAAAAAACATATTGCTTCATTTCCAGGGCATACCGGCTGGGTCCGCACTGTAGCGTTCTCGTCCGATGGAACAAAACTAGTGTCAGGATCTGTTGATGGTACTGTGCTGTTGTGGGATGTGGCCAAAAGCATTAAGCTATACCCAAGTAAGCAGCCAAATCGATAAATGCAATTCTTCTCACCCATCAATTGACGTTGAAGCCCGCCCTTCCGCTAAAAGCAGACAAGAAACCTACACATCTCCATTCTTGCGAACTAACTGATTGCTCAGCGCAAGTGGCTTCTCTCTATATCCCAACCTCCTCTAACTGCATAAACCTGATACGCTTGTTGTGCTTAAATTGGCACTTTTCCATGATAGGTAATAGCTTGCCCTATTTTATTGTTTTCACTTGCCCCCAGTTTTTTTTGAGGGGTTATTGTCATTGGTTTTGCGAGCGATAGGAGTGAGAAAGTCAGGTCAGATATGATAAAATACCTCCCTACCGAAAACACTCACTGTTTAGGGCAAGGAGGTATTATGAAAGGAAAACACTCTCAAAAACGGGTGAATCCCACCCCCATGATAACCACTATCACTGAGATTTTCAAGCCTGTTTTGAAAAAACCGGCGTTAAAAAACCTGATGCTCACCATCATAGCTATAGCCTTGGCGCAGTCCTTTGGCATCAACGAAATCGCTTCACGGTTGCCGGTGTCAGTCAAGCATCAAAAGACGAAACAGAAACGACTGCTTCGATTCTTGGCACGTACATTTCCCATAGGTGCGGTGATGCGGTGTTGGTTAGTCTTCGTGGTGAGGCGTGTCTGTCACCCCGGCACTGTGCGTCCGTTAATTTTAATTGATGAAACCCAGGTGCTTGGTACTTTCAAAGCGATTGTCGCTGCGGTGCCGTTTCGACAGCGTGCGATACCTATCTATTGGCACATCTATACCGATGCTGAGATTCAGGATATGAAATATAAAAGCCATAATGAGATTATCCAACGATTTTGCCGCACGGTCTATCGTCAGGCACGAAAAGCACTGCCCCCAGCGTGCGAACCGGTGTTGATATTCGACCGGGGGTTCGCCCGTGCGAGATATGTGATAAAATTTCTCAAAGCAAAAGGCATACCGTTTGTGATGCGCGTCTGTCGCAACGTTCGCATTACCGTTTGGGGTCAGGTCAAAACGATGGAACAGATGCAGAAAACTGGGTTCTATCCACAGATTCTCTATTACCCAACCGAGCCAATTCGACTGAACCTATATGTGGTCAGAGATGCACGGTTTGCTGAACCGATGTATCTGATTTCAAGCCATCTGACGGGCAGTCAAATCCACCGGTGTTATAAACGAAGAATGCAGATTGAACACGGTTTTAGAGACATCAAGACCGGCTTTGGATTTGGCAAGCTGATTCTCAAAAAACCGACAAAAGCACGAATCAATCTGTTATGGCTGTTGGCTTGTCTGAGTTATGGACTGCTGTTTATCATCTACCAAAAATCCGGTGACCGATGGACCAAAGCATTCAACACAAACAAAAAAATCTATTCGTTGATTAACGTGATTAAGCGCGTGATTGCTCAAGCTTGGCTGGGGTGGACTCTCAATCCCTTTTTCACACTGCCACTTTGTCAGACAGATGCCTTGCAAGGCGCATAATCACAAACATTCTCACAAACATTACCTCTCAAACACACTCAACTCTTAAATCAGAAAAAACTGGGGGTAAATGAAATTTTATTGTTGACTTTAATCGGTTTAAGGTGTAGAGTAGGTTTAACGTTCTTTGATTACGGTTCGCCCGGGGATTGCCTCCGGGGACGAAGGTTTTCGCATCAGCTAGGAAAAAGCAGGACAATTTTTCGCCTGCCTTTCAAAAATAGGAGATCATTGCATGAAAAATCGGGGGTACAAACGAATTTTCAGTCTCAGTATTGTGGGTCTGTTGTTCGTCTTACAATTGTCCGTTCTCGCGGAGGAGAAAAAGAGCCCGATCAAAATCGGGGGTGCCCTGCGGGTAGGCTGGGCCTATGGTAGTTATGAGAGCGGTAATCCTGACAACCCACACCGACGAAGTGACAAGATCGGAGATGTTGACCTTGAGATTTTCCGTCTGAATGCTGATCTTGACTACCACAACGTTATTAGCAGAATCGAATACCGGTGGTACGACGACTACAGTATGATACACACCGCATGGCTAGGGTATAATTTAGGTAATCTCGGCACGCTCAAGGCAGGGATTGTGCGGGTGCCGTTTGGTCCCGGTCCCTACGGTGTCTCTAGTAGCTGGTTCTTTGACCAGCATTTTTATGTCGGTCTCGCTGACGATATGGATCTGGGAGTCAGATGGAGTGATACCCTCGGCAAACTGACCCTTGATGTAGGCTACTTTCTGCAGAGCGAACCTCAAACGGATGGAAGCAGCCTTGCGAGTGCGCGATACAGCTATGATATTGTCAGGTGGGAAGAGAAAGCCGACGCAAATGGAGATGTCCAATGGGGTGCCGGTGAAAATGGGTTTGATGAGCAGCACCAATTGAATCTGCGTGCAATCTATGCCCTTGAAAACATCGCGGATCTGGGGGTGTCGCTTCAATACGGGTTGCTAAAGGGAACAAATGTGGATGATGATGGCGCGAATCACTACGCGTTTTCCGCACATATAAAGAATGCGTTCGCGGACTTCACGCTCTTTTCACAATTTTCCTATTACGCATATAATATCACCGATGATACGCCTTGGGGCACCGGCGACCTGATTCCAATGGGGGCTTACGATTTCGCTTGGCCCATAGCCTCCAAGGGATTGGTACCCGGGTTATCGCTGCGCTACGGCGGCATAGATACATCAGGTATCTCATGGATTGACAGTCTTACACCTTATGTCGAGTGGAGCACTATCCTCAAAACAGTGGATAACTTCAACAGCAGTACCCTAGCGACGCTGGGTGCTAGCTGGACGCTCTTTGGTTCACTGTATGTCTATAGCGATCTGGCACTTTCCAACGGCAACGGATTTGTTGGTAACGTCGATGCTGACGGAAATAAAGAGGGCTACGGCAATATCTATACGGGTGCTGGTGACTATGGTGCGAATGGAAATAACGCATGGAATTGGCGGGTTAATTTTAACTTCGGTTACTATTTCTAAACATCTACGCTTGTAGGGACAGACGCTTTATGTTTGTCCAACTAGAAGGAGAGATTTGAAAATGCGTGAAGAAGGGCAACAACCACAACGGCCGGATGACAAGGAGTACCGGAAGTTATTCGGTTTAGATATCCACCTGACGCCAGTATTTGTGATTTCCAGTATTGCCGTAGTTGTCTTTATTGTTGGGGCACTTGTGTTTCAGGAAGGCGCGACAAAACTGTTTGGAAATGTCCGTGTCTGGCTTACCACGAACCTCGACTGGTGGTTCATGGACATCACCAACCTCCTTTTACTATTCTGCCTGTTTTTGATTGTTTCCCCGCTCGGCAAGATACGCCTTGGGGGCGCAGATGCGAAACCCGAGTACTCCAACTTAACCTGGACTGCGATGCTCTTTGCGGCAGGCGTCGGCATTGGTCTGCTGTTTTTCGGAGTGGCGGAGCCGGTCTACTATTTTCAGAAGCCGCCGCTCGGCATTACCCCCGGAACGGCGGAGGCTGCTACCGCCGGCATCGCAGCGACGGTCTTTCACTGGGGATTGCACGGTTGGGCGGTTTACGGCGTCGTTGGACTTGCCCTCGGATTTTTCGCCTACAACCGGGGACTTCCTCTCACCATCCGCTCGGCATTCTATCCCCTGCTCGGTGACCGCGTCTGGGGCTGGCCTGGGCACATTATCGATACGTGCGCTATATTTGCAGGGATATTTGGACTCGCCACCTCGCTCGGATTGGGGGTACAACAGGTTACCTCGGGTCTCAACTACCTGTTTGATATTCCCGCGAACAGCACCACCATGGTGGTGTTGATTGTGGTGATAACAGCTATTGCGCTGACATCGGTGCTGACCGGTATTAATGTCGGTATCAAGCGGCTGAGCCAGTTCAATATAATTGTCGCCTTTTTGTTGCTGTTGGCGGTTATCATACTCGGTCCAACGCTCCACATTCTCAGCAGTATGTTCGCCAGCCTTGTCGCCTATTTCGCTAAGATACGACCTCTCAGCAATTGGGTAGGGCGCACGGACACCGGCTTCCTGCACGACTGGACCACGTTCTATTGGGCATGGTGGGTAGCTTGGGCACCGTTTGTCGGTACTTTCATCGCCCGCATTTCAAAGGGACGGACGGTACGCCAGTTCATATTCTTTGTGCTTATCCTGCCAACGCTGTTATGTTTGCTGTGGTTTGGTGCCTTTGGCGGCACTGCACTCTACCAACACACCGTTGATGGCTATACCGGTGTGACCGAGAACGTTGCGGCTTGGAAGTTGGAAATAGCACTGTTTAAAATGTTCGATGAACTGCCGTTGACGAAACTACTCGCCTCCGTCGCAATGATGCTGACAATCGTCTTTTTCGTCACCTCGTCGGATTCCGGCTCCCTGATCATTGATATCATCGCAGCCGGCGGCAGGATTGATGCGCCGGTTCCTCAACGTGTGTTCTGGTGTACTCTTGAGGGGTTGGTTGCCATCGCGCTGCTACTTGGCGGCGGTCTGAAGTCGTTGCAGGCGGCATCGCTCGCAACTGGGTTCCCGTTCGCCCTTGTCCTGTTGGGAATGGCGGTCTGTGTCTGGATTGGGCTTCGTGACGAGTCGCGTGAATCGCAGTAGCCATATCGGCGGGAAATTTGGGAGACAGATGAATTTCCCGCCGATATATATCACCTATCAATGAGAAAAATTGCCGAGAGCAGGCGATTCCTTCTACAGGAGTACGGTATAGCTGGCTGACATCAACGACTACGCACGTACTTCATCAGACCAATCTCGCCAGATGTCACCATCTGTGTTGTCCACCACAAGCGCATCGGGGACCGACTCAGGTGTTTTCTTAAAACCGTAAATTGTCGCTTGGCGGATAACGTCATTAGAAGCGTTCTCCCCTGCGATGTGCAGGATTTTGGTGTGCCACAGTACCACAGTACCGGTGGGTCCATGGCAATCGAACGGTTCGGTATCTGCCTTAATCTCCCCGATGACAGGATCGGTATACCCTCCCGCCTTGCGTACCGCCAAATGCTTGTCTGTATGCTTCTCGCCCTCCTTGAAAGCCTTCCACTGTTCGGGCCAGATCCGTGCGTGACTTCCGGGCCATACGGTAAATCCGCCGGAGTTGGGTGGCACATCGGAAATGTAGGCTGACATTTGCAACCGCCAGCGGCCGTAGCATGCACCGTCGGAGTGGGCACCGCGGTACTCTGGAGCATGAGAAGGACTGTTCGGTAGGGTGCAATATAACCCACGTGTCCCCTGTCCGTTGAGCCACACCGGTCCAGTTTCGGGCAAACGTAGCGCAGGCTCTGTCGTGAAAGAGCCCTCCGAGGTCCAACCCATCAAGTTACCTACATGAGAATTCAGTCCTCCCACAGCATCGTCACACATAAAGCACGGACCGGTTGTATAACCCGATTCGTCAAGTCCGGCGGGCCACACCACTGTCCCCTTACCAAGAAGTTGTTCGGCAATTTGCCACAAGGCGCGGGGGGCTAGGTTTAGCATCAATTCCGATGCACCATTGCGGATTGTAAATCGGTGTCTGTTGCCGCTGAAATACGGGTCACCTCCGCCCTCGGGTCGATGTTGTAGTTTGGTACTCTCTTCCTCAGTGATGGGACCCCATGTGGAGGGGTCGTCCCTTTGCATACGCGGCAGATGCGCCTGAATAGTCTCCCACATTTCGTCACGTGCTTGGCGGCAAAGTTCAGGGTCGAGAACCCCTTCGAGAACTAAAAATCCATCACGTTTGAATTGGGCAATCTGATCCCCTGTCAAAGGCTCAACTGACTTAAAATTTGAATTGGACATGATCATTTTTCCTTTACTGTTGATGTGTTGATTGGGTATTTTTAGAATACATCTTGAATTCGTCAATCTGGGAATTATCCCAAGGGTCAAGAAGCGGGAACACGATGGTTAGTTTTTACGACCCTTGGCCCCCACAATACAGAAAACTTGGGACGGTTTGCGTTAAATTTTAATCTCCAACCATTCATTCCGTCTCACCGGACGCGTGCAGGTCCATACCGAATCCCTCTTTCCTAATACGCAGGTCGAAATACAGAAGTGTGATACCGATCGGTACTAGGGGTAGCATGAGACTAGAAACGAAAACGTTGATACAACTGTGAATTACGTATGCAATCAAATCGTCCCAAGCCGTCAGTTTAGGTGAAAACATCCGTTCAAACATTTCCTGTGGACCCCCTTCACCGCTTATCACTTCTGTGAAACCGAATGCGAATAGTAAAGAGAATTGAAGTACGGTTTGAATCATGAAAGCGATTAGAAAAATCGCCAACATGATTCCAAAAACACGCCACCATGTACCTTTGACTAATTCACTGCTGCGTTTTAGTGCCCTCGTCGCCGAAGCCCCTTCAATCAAAACTGCCTGTGCGTAGAACCCCCACCGCGCTACAAAATAGATGGCAAATGGAATACCGACGATGGTTATTGCCAATAACCCGACAACCAATATCCAGAGCAGAAAACCTCCAAGGTAAGATAAAAACCGGTACGTGACCCGTCTGAATGCAGCACCGGCGGTAATCTCCCTGCCCAAGTAGATATGGGCACCGGCGAACAGGAGCGCACCTATGGGGAAAAGCCCAACTATAGTGGTAATCCAGGCGGCGACGGGACCTATCATAATCGTTATGTTCCCTCCGCTAGAACTTCCAACGAAAAATGTTGAAATATCTATGAAGAGGTTCACTCCTAAGGCTAAAACGAAATAAACGACGCAAATGCTCAAAATCAGCCGGAAATGGTTTCGATAGATACTGAATACTGCGTCTAGAATATCCATGAACCCCATCGGTTGAATCGATGTCCTTGCGACGGTCTCACTATTGTTTATGTTGGGATTTAACATTTTTTGTGCACCCCCTTTCCGCCCTCAATCAAAAGTATAACACATCACCCAACGACTATCAAGCATCACCCCTACACCGTTCGGGCAGATGAGATAAGCCGCTCTGAACACTTTTGGACAGCCTCAGCGGTAATCTTGAGCCACTAGCAAAAAGGTTTGCTCTAGGGCAGGAAACAAAATATAATAATTCACGTTGATATCCATAGTCAAATGAGTATCAACCAAGCTTTTTTACACGAAAAGAAAACGAGGAAGTACAATTATGAACACCAGAAGGTTTACTGTATTTATATTAGCGATTGCCGATGCCCAATCCACCGACCCGATCGCAATTAGGGACGCTATGGCAAATATTATAGATTTGGACACGGTTTTGGGGAAATTCTCTTTTGACACCGTCGGTGATGCGATTTATAATCCGATCGTACTGATTGTTAAGAATGGTCAACTTCAGGTTTCGAGTAAGCGCCCATTCCGCTAAGATCGGTTTTCAGTTTGACAACAATTGTAATCTATGGAAAAATAGGTGAAGACTAGGTTTTTCACACCGAAACGTCAAATCGTAATTGGAGTCCGATTTTATCAATCAGCAACAAATTAGGCTAAGGTAGATTTCCCGGATTCTACCCCGTCTCAACTTTTTCATTTGAAACTAAGGAGATCAAAAATGAACGTCGGAAGATTCACCAAACTTGCGTTTGTACTGACAATTGTCGCGTTGATTGCGGGATTTTCTGCCTGTGATCAGATTGGACAACTTCTCCTCCCTGCACCACCTACGGGAGATCTCAGTGGAGAGATTCCCATCGGTGTCGTCGTTGCCCTGACAGGGCGATTCGCCGACGAAGTTGGCATACCAATGCTAAATGGCTTTGAACTCGCTCGCCAAGAGATTAACCATTCAGGGATGCTCGGCGGTGCAAAAATTACCTTCATCACCGAGGATGATCAGAGTGAGAGTTCCGTTGAAGCATTCAATAAATTGATTCATCAAGATGGTGTGTCTGTTATCACGGGTCTCGCCATCTCAGATCAGGCAATACATTCGTTTCCGATAGCACAAAAGAATGGCGTTGTATGTTTTAGCTCGGTCTCTTCCGCCTCCGGTTTGAGCACGATTGGCGATTTTATCTTCCGCGCGGGGCTCACCATAGATATCCTGATTCCAAGCGGCGTTAGAATCACTCAAAAGAAACTCGGCTATACAAAAGCTGCAATCTTATTTGATGAAAGTGACCTCTATTCCATAACTAGTTACGGGGAGTTCATACCCGCACTTGCTGAGAACGGTGTCGAGGTTGTGACTACGGAAACTTTCCAAAGCGGCGACACCGACTTTTCCACGCAATTAACCCGGATAATGGAAGCAAATCCCGAAGCTATCTTTGTCGCTACGTTGCCACCGGAAATGCCTCTGATTTTAACGCAAGGTCGTGAACTCGGCATACCTGACTCGGTTCCCTTTATTCTGCCCGAAGTAGCAAGAGAACAGGTGCAAGCTGCGGGCGCTGCCGCGGAGGGTGTGATTACTTTTACAGGTTGGTCCAGCCTCGCTGCTACCCCAGGGAATCAAGCCTTTATCGAGAATTACCGTGCAGCATACGGTACTGACCCGAACCCTTGGGCGGCACAATCATATACTACGCTCCATATTCTCGCCTCAGCAATTGCGACGGGGCAATCCACCGATTCGGTAGCGATTCGGGACGCGCTGGCGAATACTATGGATATGGACACTATTTTAGGGCAATTTTCTTTTGATGCCCATGGGGACGCAGTCTACGATCCGCAGATACTCATTGTCAAAGATGGCGAATTTGCAGTCTTTGAGTAATCTTCAGTGAAGGATTGGAACAACCCAGCAGAATCGAGATTTGTATCTTGTAGGGAACAACAGTCGTTGTTCCCTACGACTCGGGTTTTAGACCTAAAGAAATTTTTCGATAGCCTTTTCCAAGCATCAATTCCCAACAAATCAGGTTTGGGGCAGGTCTGCTTGATTGTTCCCGAACCTGATTTTTTCATTTCAAAACAAGGAAGTGCAAGATGAATATCAAAAGCATCACAATATTTACGTTTGTACTGGCAATTGGCCTCCTGATTGTGGGATTTTCTGCCTGTGACCAGATTGGGCAACTTCTCCTTCCCATAACACCTCAGATGGAGGAACTCAGTGAAGAAATTCCTATCGGCGTCGTTTTACCTGTCACAGGACGGCTCTCCTCTGCATTTGGTGTACCAATAGGTGCTGGCTTTGAACTCGCTCTCGGAGAGATTAACAGCTCACAACTTGGTGGGAGAAGCATCAGGTTTATCGTAGAGGATGATCAGAGCACCGTTGAAGGTGCTGCCGAAGCCTACAATAAATTGATTCACCAAGATGGTGTACCTGTTATCCTAGGACCCGCCACCTCAAGTCAGAGTGCAGCAGCGTTTCCGATAGCGCAAGAAAATGGGGTTGTAGCCTTTAGCCCCACCTCTGCTGCGCGCGGTCTGAGTGCGATTGGTGATTTTGTCTTTCGTGCTGCCCTTACCACAGACGTGCTGATTCCAAGCGGTATTGAGACGACTTCTGCAAAACTTGGCTATAAAACAGCAGCGACGATGTACGATGAAAGCGATGTCTTCTCCACAGATAGCGATGATGCAGTGAGGGAAGCGTTTGTTGCAAATGGCGTCGAAGTGTTAATCACAGAAACTTTCCAAGGTGGCGATACTGACTTTACCACGCAATTAACTCGGATTAAGGACGCAAATCCCGACATTATCTTTATTTCCTCTCTATCGCCAGAAAAACCTGGGATATTAATGCAAGGCAGACAACTCGGTATACCCAACTCAGTCCCGTTTGTTATGCGCACGTTGACTATAGCCGATGTGCAAGCCGCGGGCGATGCCGCCGAGGGTGCGATTACTTTTGTTGGTTGGGCGAGCACCGCTAACACGCCAGGAAATCAAGTTTTTGTCCAGAATTATAGCACGTTCACTTGCCCCCAGTTTTTTTTGAGGGGTTATTGTCATTGGTTTTGCGAGCGATAGGAGTGAGAAAGTCAGGTCAGATATGATAAAATACCTCCCTACCGAAAACACTCACTGTTTAGGGCAAGGAGGTATTATGAAAGGAAAACACTCTCAAAAACGGGTGAATCCCACCCCCATGATAACCACTATCACTGAGATTTTCAAGCCTGTTTTGAAAAAACCGGCGTTAAAAAACCTGATGCTCACCATCATAGCTATAGCCTTGGCGCAGTCCTTTGGCATCAACGAAATCGCTTCACGGTTGCCGGTGTCAGTCAAGCATCAAAAGACGAAACAGAAACGACTGCTTCGATTCTTGGCACGTACATTTCCCATAGGTGCGGTGATGCGGTGTTGGTTAGTCTTCGTGGTGAGGCGTGTCTGTCACCCCGGCACTGTGCGTCCGTTAATTTTAATTGATGAAACCCAGGTGCTTGGTACTTTCAAAGCGATTGTCGCTGCGGTGCCGTTTCGACAGCGTGCGATACCTATCTATTGGCACATCTATACCGATGCTGAGATTCAGGATATGAAATATAAAAGCCATAATGAGATTATCCAACGATTTTGCCGCACGGTCTATCGTCAGGCACGAAAAGCACTGCCCCCAGCGTGCGAACCGGTGTTGATATTCGACCGGGGGTTCGCCCGTGCGAGATATGTGATAAAATTTCTCAAAGCAAAAGGCATACCGTTTGTGATGCGCGTCTGTCGCAACGTTCGCATTACCGTTTGGGGTCAGGTCAAAACGATGGAACAGATGCAGAAAACTGGGTTCTATCCACAGATTCTCTATTACCCAACCGAGCCAATTCGACTGAACCTATATGTGGTCAGAGATGCACGGTTTGCTGAACCGATGTATCTGATTTCAAGCCATCTGACGGGCAGTCAAATCCACCGGTGTTATAAACGAAGAATGCAGATTGAACACGGTTTTAGAGACATCAAGACCGGCTTTGGATTTGGCAAGCTGATTCTCAAAAAACCGACAAAAGCACGAATCAATCTGTTATGGCTGTTGGCTTGTCTGAGTTATGGACTGCTGTTTATCATCTACCAAAAATCCGGTGACCGATGGACCAAAGCATTCAACACAAACAAAAAAATCTATTCGTTGATTAACGTGATTAAGCGCGTGATTGCTCAAGCTTGGCTGGGGTGGACTCTCAATCCCTTTTTCACACTGCCACTTTGTCAGACAGATGCCTTGCAAGGCGCATAATCACAAACATTCTCACAAACATTACCTCTCAAACACACTCAACTCTTAAATCAGAAAAAACTGGGGGTAAATGAATTATAGCACGAAATACGGGGTGGAACCGAGCAATTACGCAGCGCGGTCATATGCCGGCCTCCATATTTTGGTTGAAGCGATTACCAACGCCCAATCCACCGACTCAATTGTAATTCGAGACGCACTAGCAAACATCACAGATTTCGATACCGTTTTCGGGAAATTCTCTTTTAACGAGGTCGGGGACGCGGTTTACGATCCCAAGGTATTAATTGTGGTGAATGGCCAATTGGAAATCTTTGAGTAACCCTTAACAACAGTAGGGTAAAAAGATAAAGCATAACCTAAATGAAAAAATAAGGAGGTTCAAATTGAATATAAGTAGAGTTGCCAAATTTGCGTTTGTCTTGACGATTGTTGCATTAATTGTAGGGGTTTCCGCCTGCGACCAGATTGGACAACTTCTCGTTCCCGCTCCACCTGATAGGGAAGATGTGAGCGTAGAGATTTCCATCGGTCTTGTCTATCCTGCCACCGGACGGCTTGCCGATTTTGCTCTACCGATACAACGTGGCTTTGAACTGGCTCTTGACGAGATAAATAACTCACAACTCGGCGATTTAAGCCTCAAGTTCATCGACGTGGACGATCAGAGCACCATTGAGGGTGCTGTTGAAGCGTATAATGAACTGATTCAAGTGGGCGTGCCTGTTATCTTCGGTCCCACAACTTCAGGTCAAGCCGAAGCGGCGTTTCCAATTGCGGAACAGAACGAGGTTGTGGCTTTCAGTTCCTCTTCAAATGCCACAGGTCTAAGTGCACTTGGCGATTTTATCTTCCGCGCCGGACTCACTACAGATATCCTGCTTCCCGGTGGTGTCAGGGCAACACACGCGAAACTCGGTTATCAACGGGTAGCAATCATATATGATGAAACTGATTCTTACTCCATAGATAGCTATGAAAAGTTCAGGGACACGCTTGCTGAGATCGGTGTCAAGATTCTGACCACAGAAACCTTTCGGAGCACAGAAATCTCTCAAAGCAACGATGCTAATTTTTCTGACCAATTGACTCGGATAAAGGAGGCAAATCCTGACGTCATCTTTATCGCGGCACAACTCCCGGAGCAGACTGGGATTCTGATTCAAGGTCGTCAGATTGGAATCTCCACCGAGATTCCGTTTATCACCAGCCTGATAAACGATGTGGAAAACGCGGGAGCTGCTGCTGAGGGTGCAATCTCCTTTGCGGGTTGGATAAGTACGGCGGATACACCGGGAAATCAAGCTTTTGTCGAGAAATACCGAGCAGCGTATGAGAGTGAACCGAATGCTTGGACGGCACAATCGTACGCCGCTGTCTATATCGTCGTCGCAGCGATTGCCGAAGCACAATCCACTGATCCAGCCGCAATTCGAGATGCACTAGCGAGCACCAAAAATTTCGATACAGTTTTGGGGGCGTTTTCTTTTAATGCGGTCGGGGATGCTGTTTACGATCCAATTGTACAGATTGTCGAAAACGGCGAATTTCATATTTTCGAGTAGGAGCCTCAATACAAAAAAGCACATTTTATACACATGTCGCCCTGCTTCGATCAGATCGGGGATTCAAAGCAACTAGGGCTATGGGTCGGGCAAGTCGCTTTGGATCCCCCCGATAAATCGGGGTAAACTAATTATCGGGGATGCCCGACCTACGGAGAGAGGATATTGTTGAGTTTCACGGTTCCCCGTTCAACCCAACCTCCGTGCTGCCAAATGTCAATACGCCCTAGCAACTTGGGTTATGTTATAAAAAATACAGATATACAATTTATGAATACCAGAAACATCTTCAGATTGGGGTTTGTCTTAGCAATTGTTACGCTGATTGCGGGACTTGCCGCGTGTGATCAGATTGGGCAACTTCTCATTCCTGCACCCCCTCAGATGGAGGGGGTCAGTGGAGAAATTTCCATTGGTCTTGTCTACCCTATCACCGGACGACTCGCCTCAGTTGGGATGGAGATGGGAAGTGGTTTTGAGCTAGCATTTAAAGAGATCAATAGCTCACAATTTAGCGACACAAAACTCAAGTTTATCACGGCGGATAGTCAGGGCAACGCTGAAGGTGCTATCGCAGCTTTCAATAAACTCATCCATCAAGACGGCGTGTCTATTATTCTCGGTCCTGCCAGTTCAAGTGCAACCGAAGTGGCGTTTCCAATCGCACAACAGAACGAGGTTGTGGCGATAAGTGCTACCTCCGCCGCCCGTGGACTGAGCGCGATTGGCGACTTTGTTTTTCGCACTATTCTCACCACAGATGTGTTGATTACAAGCGGTATCAATGCTACGCAAGCGACACTCGGTTATCAGAAGGCGGCAATCATATATGATAAAACTGACCTCTTCTCAGCGGATGGTGCTGAGGTGATGCGGGAAGCCCTCGCTGCAAATAGCGTTGAGGTTCTGACCACGGAAACCTTCCAAAGCGATGATACCGACTTTTCCGCACAGCTGACTCACATCAAGGACTTAACTCCCGACGTTATCTTTGTTTCCACGTTGCCGCCAGACAAACCTGAGATTCTGATTCAAGCACACCAACTTGGTATACCTGATTCGGTGACCTTCATTATTAACACGCTGACTACAACCGATGTACAAGCCGCGGGCGATGCCGCTGAGGGAGCGATTGCTTTTTCTGGCTGGGTCAACACTGCCGAGACACCGGGGAACCAAGCATTCATTCAGAGCTATCGCGCGAAATATGGTATCGAACCGAACATCTGGGCAGCGGAGTCGTATGCATCCATCTATATTCTCGCTAAAGCGATTGCTGATGCCCAATCCACCGATCCAACCGCAATTCGAGACGCGCTAGCGAGCATTACAGATTTTGACACCATTTTGGGTAAATTCTCTTTTGATGCTGTCGGAGATGCGATTTACGACCCGATTGCGCTGATTGTCAAAAACGGCAAATTTCAGATCTTCGAGTAGACTTCTAAGCGCAAGACATTTCGCAGTAGGGGCAGTAGCGGGTTTTGTAATTTAAAAACAAGGAGATTCAATATGAAAATTCAAAGATTCACTACATTTGTGTTTGTCTTGGCGATTGCTGCACTGATTGCAGGATTTTCCGCATGTGACCAAGTGCAGCAGCTTCTTCTTCCTGCGACACCTCAGATGGAGGGGCTTCGTGGTGAGATTGCTATTGGTGCCGTTCACCCTATTACGGGACGCTTCGGCTTGGATAATCCACCGATGGGGCAGGGCTTTGAACTCGCTGTCACAGAGATTAATAATTCACAGCTCAGCGATGTAAAGATCAAACTCATCGTCGAGGATGGTCAGAGTACCGTTGAGGGTGCCGTCGCAGGCTTCAATAAGTTGATCCATCAGGATGGCGTGTCTGCTATCCTCGGACCCGCCTCCTCAACACAGGGACAGGCAGTATTTCCAATCGCCCAACAGAACCAGGTTGTGGCGATAAGTCCCACCTCCGCTGCTCGCGGTCTCAGCGCGATTGGCGATTTTGTCTTTCGCACCGCTCTTACCACGGATGTACTGATTCCAAGCGGCGTACGGATAACTCAGGAGAAACTCGGCTACCAGAAGGTGGCTACAATATATGATGAAATAGATCTCTTTTCCACCGACAGTAACGCTGTGTTGAAGGAAGCTCTCACCGCTAACGGTGTTGAGGTGCTAACTACAGAGACCTTCAAAACCGGCGAGACCGATTTTTCCGCACAATTAACTCGCATCAAGGAGTCGAACCCGGATGCCATCTTTATCTCGGCTACACCAATAGAGACACCCGAGATTCTGATTCAAGGTCGCCAGCTCGGTATATCCGCTTCTGTTCCTTTCCTTATTACCCTTACCCTTGCTTCAAGTCAAATTCAACCCGCGGACGATGCCGCCGAGGGAGCGATCACTTTTACCGGTTGGATCAGCTCCGCCAATGCACCGGGAAATCAAGCCTTCATCCAGAATTACCGAGCAGCATACGGCATCGAACCGGACATCTGGGCAGCGCAGTCGTATGCCACAGTTTATATTCTCGCCAAGGCAATTGCCGATGCCCAATCCGCCGATCCCAACGCGATCCGAGAAGCACTAGCCAACATCACAGATTTCGACACCATTCTGGGTAAGTTCTCTTTTAACGCTGTCGGCGATGCCGCTTACGACCCGATTGTACTGATTGTCAAAGATGGCGAATTTCAGGTCTTTGAGTAAATCCCCCAATCCCAGCAGGATTCGTAGGGGCACCACCCCCGATGGATCGGTATTCAAAGCAACTTGTGGGTGCCCTCATAGGATAGTGTCACACTCTTTTAACGTAAAAAAACAGGAGATTCAATATGAACATCAGAAGGTTCACCACGTTTGCGTTTGTCTTGATAATCGCCTCACTGATTATGGGGTTTTCTGCTTGTGAACAGATTCAACAACTACTCCTCCCCACGCCGCCCCAGATGGAAGGACTCAGTGGGGAGATTCCCATCGGCGTTGTCTTGCCGATTACAGGGCGGCTCGCCGCGATTGGCTTGCGGATGGGAGAAGGTTTTGAGCTAGCACGTGAAGAGATTAACAGGTCACGACCTAGCAATGTGAGAATTAAGTTCATCATTGAGGACGATGAAACTGCCGTTGAGGGTGCCGTGAGAGCCTTCAATAAACTAATCCATCAAGATGGCGTACCTGCTATACTCGGTCCTGCCAGCTCAAGTGCGGCCAGAGAAGCATTCCCAATCGCACAACAGAATGGAGTTGTAGCACTTAGCCCGACTTCTGGTGCCTCCGGCTTGAGCGCGATTGGTGATTTTGTCTTTCGTGCCAGTCTTACTGCAGATGTGATTATTCCAAATAGTGTCAAGGTGACTCACACAAAGCTCGGCTATCAACGGGTGGCTACCATCGTTGACAGTGTCGAACTCGTTTCCCGGAATAGCGACAAGGTGTGGCGGGAAGCCCTCATCGAAAGCGGTGTCGAGATTCTGACCACGGAAGTCTTCCAAAGTGGTGATACCGACCTTTCCGTTCAATTAACTCGCATCAAGGACCTAAATCCTGATGTCATCTTTATCTCCGCTTTGCCAACAGATATGCCTGACATTCTGATTCAAGCGCGTGAACTCGGTATTCCCTACTCCATCCCCTTTATTGTTGCCCAAGTCAGCGTAGATGAAGTCCGAGCCGCGGGTGACGCTGCCGAAGGTCTGATAACCTCTGCGAGCTGGCTCAGCAGCGCTGACACACCGGGAAATCAAGCCTTCGTCCAGAATTATACCGAGAAATACAGGAGTGAACCGAGCATCTGGGCAGCGCAGTCGTATGCTTCCGTCTATATTCTGGCGGAAGCGATTGCCAACGCCCAGTCCACCGATTCAACCGCAATTCGGGACGCTATGGCAAATCTCTCCGATTTTGACACCGTTTTGGGTAAGTTCTCTTTTAACGCTGTCGGGGACACGGTTTATGATCCGATTATGCTAATCGTCAAGGACGGCGAGTTTCATGCCTTTGAATAAGCCTGTAAACATCAAAAGGAGTTATAATAGGATTAAGGAGGTTCAAAGTGAAAACCCGGAGGATTACCACATTTGTGTGTGCATTAGCAACTGTTGTGCTGATTGCGGGGCTTCCCCCTTGGGACCACATCCAGCGCTCAGCAACACCTCAAACAGAAGATTTTCATGGACGTATTAGCCTCACCACAGATGTGTTGGTTCTAAGCGGTCTCCGGATAACTCAGGAAAAACTTGGCTGTACAAAGGTGGGAAATTCTCTTTTAACCCTATCGGGGAGGCGGTTTATGACCTGATGGTACTTGTCGTTCAGAACGGTAATTTTGAAGCCTTTGAGTAAATCCCGATTGAGGCGACTTCCCAACTCAGCAACGGGGGATAGATGGCCATGCAAACAACACAAAAACAGAGTATCTTACTTCTTATCCTTATCTGTGTGTTCGCAGCGTGTTCAGAACGTGACGAAAATTCCATTGTCGAGACAGATACCCCCAACCAGCAGTTTGAGGAAAATATCCCGATAGAGCAGGGCATATCGACGTTCCGCCTCGCTGCATGGAATATCCGCATCTTTAGCGATGGCAGCCGGAACAACGACGAGTTACGCTATATCGCCAAAGTGTTGATACGCTACGACTTTATCGCTATTGTTGAGTTGAGAGATGAGGTGGTTCTGATGCGGACCGAAGCGATGTTGGAAGGTATGGGCAGGGATTATGACTACGTCATGAGTCCATCAGTTGGTGCAAAAGTGAAGGAACGCTACGCTTTCCTGTTTGACCCGCAGATAGTTCGTGTTATCGAAAACGGGGAGGTGTTCCCTGACCCCAAAGATGTCTTTCTTCGTGAACCGTATTTTGCCACGTTCAAGGCAGGCGAATTTGACTTTACTGCAATCGCCGTGCATGTGATTTGGGGCGATACGGTCAATCAGCGTCGGCGTGAGGTGCAGGAACTCGCGAATGTGTATCAGGCGGTGCAAGCAGCGGACGACGCGGAGCAGGACGTGATACTGTTAGGCGATTTTAATCGCAACCCCGATGATCAACTGGCGTATCGTTCACTGCTGTCCATCCCATCAATGGGGCATCTGTTCCAACTCCCACAGAAATCCCATATCAAAGATACCAGCCTCTACGACAACATTTTTTTCCAGAAGCATCATGTGACCGAGTACACCGGAGACAGCGGGATTGAGCATTTTGACGAGACTCTTTTCAGAAACGATGATGCTGCAGCGTCCTTAGCAGTGAGCGACCATCGGCCCGTGTGGGGCACCTTTCGCATAGACACCGACGACGATGGTTTACACCCTTGATGCTCCCAATGGATTGGTAAATTCATCAGACGATAAAAAAATGGCTTATAGAAAAAAAGAGTGCAATTACGGTGAAAGGGGTGAGGGGGGGGAACCCAGATGCCCCGCCTACGGTTTTTGAGGTAAGTCGACCCTGTTGCACTAAATCTTAACATGAGCGAACCGAGAAAAGAAGACACAGACCAGACTCCCGCAAAAGCGGGGGTAGGAGCGGTGGACTGTCCCTGTCGAACATTCACCACGCCGATATACTGTGCCGGTAGCAGCGAAAAACTAGATGCTGATTTCATGTGGACATTCTATAAGTTGATTGGTGAACGCAAAGGGATTTATCTTTGTGAATCTTCCGGCGCGGCTAACACGCAAGCGTAGGATTCTCCAATGGCTACACTCATCGGATAACACGCCTGAAGCGGCACAACGGATACAAAGTTAACTCTTTTTCCTTTACGAGTAACCTCCAGTTTAACAAGGCGGATAATAGAAAAGAACCCCTTCGCGTTGGTTACGTAAAGCAGATTTCCCAAGATTTGAAAATCTGTGACAGGACCCATTCTCAACCTGTCATCTATATCTATTATCTCGCACACTTGATCTTGGGCAATTTGCTGCATCTTTCCAGCACCAACGGCATACGCAACCATTGGTTTGCTGGGAGCGAGGGTCTTTTGCTCTGCTGCGGAGAAGTGGTCGAGACATTCCCTCTCCATGTCATAGTAGTAAACACCTGTGCTTATCCGAATATCACTAATTCTGTATGCATCGTAAATCAGCAGATCGCAGGTCGTTGGAGTGCTTCTCAGGCTCTCCTGTACCAGAAAATCAGACGATGCACGGACTTTTTCCTGTAGGCTGCTGGGAAGTTGTAAAAAACCGCGTCGAGACAGGAGCCCTTCCGACAGACCTCCGGGAAAAGTATCGTCTGAAGTGGAGAGTAGAACCTGTTTCACACCGGGCCTCGCGTCTTTCGGACTTAACACCCACCAACGGGGCGATATTTCAACAACTTTGACAAGTCGTGCCTTTCCAAGAGCGATGGAAAAAATGTACAGGGAGTCATTCGCACCCATAACATAGAGGTGCAACCCACGAACATCGAAGTCTTTGATTACATTTCGCTGGGGTAAGTACATGGTAGATTTAAGTACAGGGTGCGATGGCTGTGAAATATCGACGAGATGAAACTCTTGAGGGCTCGCTACAACGAGCTGGTTTCCAGAGATAACGGCTTTGCCGATTTCATCAGTAAACTCGATAGATGTCAAGTATGAGGGACGTTGTAAGCTAGAGACATCAATCACGTGCAGGTGCCTTTCGGTCGTGACATACGCATGTTTTCCTGAAATCACGACAGTGTTGTTTGGACGAACACGAAACGGAAGATGAATAGAAACTTCGACTGTCGGATATTCCACATCTTCCATCTCTATAACAGTTAAAATGCTCTCTTGTGGTTTTGCGGAGGTAATCGTTTCTGAGTCTGGCTTAACCTCTCTGATACTACACCCAAAGTTCACCAATACGAGGCATGCCACACTCAGAAGGGCAAAAATTGATGGGGCAAAAACTTTTTTCATTGTTCTTTCTCCTATTCTGTTACAATTACATGCGTTATCTCATGCCGATCCTAGGAGGTAGACCACGTAGTCAAACTTCCAGCAATTCTCCATCATGTAGCACATCAGATAATCCTTTAATTCCACCGGTCCGTACCCGCGAGCATGATTTCAACTGAATTAATCTCTAGTGGAATCAATGACTTTGGTTATAGGGCTCCGGTAAGAAGCCATATACCCAACTCAAACAACAATACCCCTGTCCCAACTTTCACCGGCATCAGATGCCGCTGCAGCACACCACCCGGTTGCATCAACGGCGTTCCCCAATACACAAGCCCAAACACCACAACTAGCGGCACGATAAACATCAGAGGCTCATGTAAAAAAGAGTGCAATTACGGTGAAAGGGGTGAGGGCGGAGCAAGATGCCCCGCCTACGATTTTTGAGGTAAGTCGACCCTGTTGCACTAAACCTTAACATAAGCCAAAAAAATATCAAAGGTATCTACCCCCACCAGTTTCCAGCCGTTCAGTCCGCAAGTAAAAACTGGATCTGATCTTCAAGATCATCGTCCCAGGTATGTCCGGTGATCTTTCCCGCTGTATTAATCAGAACAATCGGTGGCCACCTGATAGCGTATCGATCGAAGGTTTCGCCTTTCGCACCAATGATCGCCGTTGGTTGGTCTAGCGCAATTGAATGGGATAGCGACTGTTCTGCTATATGTCGCTTGATCGTCTCGATTTCTGCGGTGGCGGGGCAGATGGTGATACAGGCCAGTCCTTTTTCTCGATAGACCTCCTGTAAGACATCGAATAGGCGTACCCGATGAAGGTCAAAGCCTACCGCATCCCAGAAATGCAGGGCAACTGTCTTTCCCTTTAGATCCCCGATGGAGATAGGGGAACCGGATAACCACTCGGCGACCGCCAACTCCGGTGCGGGTTGGTTCACCAAGGTTTCAGCACGTTCTTCGACTGCCTTGAAGTAAGCGCGCTCTGCTTCCCGTTTTGCTCGCTTTTCTGGGGTCGGCTCTGGTCTCGGTTCGGGTGGCATCAGAGTCAAGACGAGGTCGCGCTGATTCACCGCGATATCCTCAAAAATTTTGTAGTTGCGGTCATGACTGACATAGATTGACACAATCGGGTCTTTGATGTGCTTCAGTTCAAACTCACCCTGCACATTGGTGCGAACGCCACTGTAGATGTAGCCGGAGCTAGATTCTTCCTCTGTCTCCACCCTCACCCTCGCTCGCTCAATAGGTTTGCCATCAACATCCACCACCTTCCCAGTAAGGTATCCATCCGCCTTAACCAACACCAAGTCGTGATGTTGGTTGGTTTTCAAGGTCTTAAATCGATGGTGTGCGTACTCTGAATGATCAATGGCCAGTTCGATAATAACAGCCATAGAAAGACCTTCCAACCGATAATCGCCGTTTTTGTCGGTGCGCGCCTCCCAAAGTTCTGAATTCTGCTGTGTGAGTACTCGTGCACCACGAACCGGGACACCAGAGGTATCGGTGACACGCCCTTCAATGAAAAACTGACTTCCAACCGGCGACAGGACGAGATCCGCGATTGGGGTCATCTCCGTTGTTGCGGTGAATTTCTCGGTTTTCGCTTCTCGATACTCTTCTGCCTTCGCAGAAATAACGTACTCGTCACCAACAATGAGTCCAATCTCCCGGAACCAGCCATCGCCATCTGTCACGGTGACGATTCTACTGCGTCCCCTGCGCAGCTGAGGTTCCCAACGCATCAGGCTGATGTTCGCCGATGGTATCGGTTCCCCTGTACGGTTGACCACTCGTCCGGAGATCTTGACTTGCTCGTACCGTTCCATCTGAATCTCAACCGACCCGCCCGGTTGGACTTTGACCTCCGCCTTGCCACGTAATCTCAATCCGCTATGTTCCGCTTTGAGATTGAGACTCTGGCCGGTCTGCAATCCACCAACAGTAAACATCCCCAATTTGTCGGAGGTGTCATACTCCCTATGCCATACCTGCATGTCGGTAATCCTCGCACCGACGACCGGCTCACCAGTCTCCGTCAAAATGCGCCCCATCAACTCGATCCCTTTTGAAAACTGAAAATCAACAGCGACAGTTTCAGCTTCAGCGACATCCACATATTTCTTAATCTGCCCTACATTCTGATAATTCTCTGGTGCGCTGGTATAGACCATTGCCCGGCCGGGCGCGGCGCGGAAGCGATACCCACCGATTTCATCCGTTTCCGTACCGTGCACCGCCGCCTGAGATTTCGGACGGGCAGCGTCGTAAAAACTGATGTGGTGGTTGACAATCGGTTCGTTTGTGTCTTGGTCGGTCACCCTCCCGGTGATGAACCCACCCCGTACCAAGATCAGGTCTACGTTAGAGACAGTCTCCCCCTCGACGACCTTAATAAGTTCTCTAGCGACAGCTGTCCACCCTTCTGGTCCCTCATAGAGAAAGAGGTTGTACACACCGGGAGCGAGGTTTGTCAGGAGGTAACTCCCATTTGCATCAACGTGTTTTTCTGCCCATCCGGTGGTGGGATAGATACCCTGAAGCGCGACAACCGCGTTTGTAACAGGCGCACCGGTATCTGTGTAACTGACGTGCCCTTCAATCCTGCCCTCACGCTTCAGTCGGAATTCAAGTCCTTCCGTGCCAACCGGCACCTGAAAGTGCAGCTCCTTTGCATATCCGAGTCCCTGAGTTTCAAGGTTCGTTGTCTGACCTTGCGGCAGTCCGCGGAGCACAAACTCCCCATTTGCATCCGTCTTGACAGTAGGAATGGGCATAGGCTCCATCGCCAAGGCACCTTCATACTCCCTTGACATCGGATCATCATAAAACAAATGTTGAATCCGTGCCTCCGCGTTCTGAATCGGTTCACCTGCTTCGTTCAGAATCTTGCCAGAGATGATTCCCTGCGTTGCGAGCTGAATCTCAACATTGGTCATGCTTTGGGGTTGAAGTTTCTGCCACCCGATCGCGTGATCAGGGTGCGTGGCAACAATGCTCACCCGATCCCACCTCCCGAGTTCAGGACGTGAAAATTCAAAGCGAAACTTCCCATCCACCCCCGTGCGCGTGGCGAATTCGGACTGATTATACTTTACGGAGTAGAGTATTTCAGCATCTGCCACCGGCGCACCGTTGTTGTCAACGACGTTACCGGAAAAGATCAGTTTTTCGGACCCATTTTCCGCTGCTGCGACAGGACGTTGTGCGCTGCTATCATCTCCCGGCGTTGCTCCGCGCGCAGCTAGCTGACGCCCTTGACGAACGGAAACACGATTGGAGGTAGTTGGTGGACGGTTTTCCGTCTGTACCGGAGCTACCGGGCTTGATGAGCGCGCTGTATCGTCCATAGGTGTCAGCAGCACCACCTCGATTGAATCCACTCCAATTCGATTCATTGACAGGCTTGTTGGCGAATCGGTTCCGTGCCTAGCAACTCCGATCAAAATACATACTGCCAGGATTAACGAGAATACGATTTTACCAATAGTTGCGCTACCCCACGCCGATGCCATTGTTGGCGATGGTATATGGTGAATTTGCTCCATGAATTGCATGAGAAAACCTCCTTTGAGTTTGTGGCTTTCCAAAAGCCTACCGTAGCGTTCAGACAACGCGCTCCCAAGTTGCTGGCGCGCACGATACAACTTGCCCTTGACTGTGTTGACGGATACGCCGAGAAATTCGGAGATCTCCTTCAACGAATGGTCGCCCATATAGAACATCGACACCGCAACTCGATTGTCATCGGAAAGCTCAGAGAGTGCTTGTTCTAAATCCACCTGCCAACCTTCTGTGGGGGCGGTGTGTGCCGGTTCAATCTGTAGGGCATCGTCTGTGGCGTTTTCTAGGGCGGTTTCGCGTTGACGTGTTTTTATGATACTCATTAGTCGGTTTTTGCACTGGTTGGACATAATCGTGTAGAGCCAGCTTCGGAACCGATGCGGGTGCCGGAGTTGATAGAGACCGTGATATGCCCGCCAGAAGACTTCTTGTGTGACATCCTGTGCATCCTCTGCGTTCCGCACCTTCTGCAAGGCGTAGGCGTAGACCATCTCTTGATACTTGTGGACCAGTACCCCGAAGGCATCTCGATCGCCTGCCAGTGTTTGGGACACTAATTTTTCGTCGTCTGAACGCATAACAATCCCCCGATCCGAAAACGAAAACAACAATAGCTCCTCAATGAAATACCGAAGCTATTTAGTAATTAGACACATTAAGTTGCCCGGAGGTTATGTTGTAAAAAAATAAACAGTTGAAAACGTTGACGTTGCGTATTACAATGAAAAGGACAGTTCCCGAATTTCAATGATTCACATTCAAGGATGACACTGTTGAGTGAAAATGAGTTATAATTTGAGCATGGATGCACTATAATGTAATAATATTGATTATTAGGAATTACGCAAAAATCACAAATCTCAAACGCACCTTGCGAGGAATCGAAGACAGACACATTAGACGATGCCATGTAGAACTTAGAGTAAGACCTTACAGAATAGGTGAAATCAGGAAACTCAGGAGGTTAAAAATGGGGGTAATTAAATCGCATATTGAAATCACACCGGGAGTTTGTGGTGGTAAACCTCGCATTGCCGGACATCGAATTCGGGTACAAGATATCGTGATAATGCACGATAGAATGGGCAAGGATCCATACGAGATTGTCAATGACTATCCCTCAATTACATTAGCCGATGTCTATGCCGCACTGGTCTATTATATGGACAACATAGAAGAGATTCGCCGGGACATTGCAGAAGCAGAGATATTAGAAGACGAAATGCGTGCCAAGACCCCCTCTTTATTGATGCAGAAACTCAAGGAACGAACGCAAAAGGATGCCTCAAACGATTAAATTCCACCTTGACGAGAATGTGAATCCGGCCATCGCAAAGGGACTCCGGATTCGCGGCATCAACGTAACAACCACACCAGAAGTCAGACTCATAGAGGCAGGTGATATAGAACACATCAAATTTGCGAAAACTGAGGGGCGGGTCGTTTTCACGCATGACGATGATTTTCTTCGTATTCAAATTGACCATGCCGGGATTGTCTATTGTGGGCAAGGCAGACGCACTATTGGAGAAATTATTCGGTGGCTCATACTGATGTGGGAAACTCTTGACCCCGAAGAAATGGAAAATGAGATGGAATTTATCTGAGCCGCACACACCTCAATTACTGGAAGATTAACCTCATAAATGACAGAAAATCAGATGTCAGTTACACATCTTACTATTGATGGACAGAACCGGGTAATCGCATATCAATATGCTTTTGCCGATTGCCTCAAGGATAGTTGGCTTCAATCTGTTAAGAGAACCGCACCCAAAAATAAGAACTAACTTCATGTTTGGACTTCAATTTTTAACCCCTTTATTCCTCGCCGTCGGCGCGGTGGCAGCATCGCTGCCCTTGATTATCCACCTCCTCAACCGGGAGCGGGCAAGACGGCTTGTGTTTAGCACGATTCGGTTTATCAAGATGTCCCATCAAGCGAACGTGCAGCGGCACCGGTTGAAACAGCTGCTCCTGTTGTTGATGCGAATCCTGATCTTGGCGTTACTTGGATTGGCGTTCGCACGGCCATTTTTCGCGGATACGCCCGCTACTACCGGGGGGACAGGTGGTGTACGAAATATCGTCATCATTCTGGATACCTCCTATAGCATGGGTTATCTCGATACCTTCGATCAGGCGAAAAAGGTGGCAATCGAACTTGCTGACGACCTTCAACCCAGCGACACCTCCGCCCTCATATTCACCAACAACAGAGCAAAGGTGATTAAACCGCTCGATGCAGAACACCGACAAATTCAAGCAGCGTTAGCGGGCGCACGGTTGACCAATTACACCACCGATTCCCTCAACGCAATTCAATCGGCGGATGAGATACTTGGGGAAGCGGAAATTGGGGCGAAGCAGATCTACTTCATCAGCGATTTGCAGCGAATTGGTTGGGAGAGTTTCGTTGACACCGATAAACTCAGTCCCGATGTCGAGATTGCTTTTGTTGATGTAAGTGCGAAAGCACCGATCAATCTCGCAATCATTGGCGTGAGTGTACCGCAGGTAGTGCTGAATGAGCAGAAGCCGGCACAAGTGGTTGTCCGCGTTCAAAACTTTGGGGAACAAGCGGTTGAAGGATTTCCAGTGGAACTGTTTATTGATGACGAAAGCGTCGGCATGACCGAACTCGATATCGAGCCGAATGATGCCATGGATGCCATGTTCCCCGTCCGTTTCAGAACAGAGAAGATTCACACCGGCTACGCCACTTTACCGGACGACCATCTAGAGATTGACAATAGGCGGTATTTTCGCCTACAAAGCCTGAAGTCAATCAGGGTGCACTGCGTCAATGGAGAACCGGGGCGGCGCGATTATGAGAGCGAGACTTTCTTCTTGGAGGCAGCACTGCAGCCGGGGGCTCAGATTGTGCCAATCGACTTGACGCAATCCCGCCAACTGCCAAGTGCTTCGGAGATCTCAAAATATGATGTGATTATCTTGGCAAATGTAAAGAAATTGACCGGCTTGGAGGCACAGTCCTTGAGGACATTTGTCGGGGTTGGTGGCGGTTTGATTATCACCGTGGGAGATCAGATGGATCTGGAAGCATATCGGAGCACACTCGGTGCGGGTGAAGAACCGTTGATACCGTGTAACTTCGTTCAGCCGGTTGGGGACGCACTCAATCACGATCGGTTCAGCGTTATCGCAACGCTCGACTATGATCACCCCATCTTCCATCCCTTCAAAGAACCGAATCACGGCGATTTTGGGAAAGGGCGATTCTACCGGTACATCCAAGCCGTACCGCTAAAGGACTCAACGGTCTTGGCAAGTTTTGACGATGGAAGTCCAGCACTTTTTGAAAAAGTTTATGGAACTGGGCGTGTGCTCTGCTTCACTTCAACGATTGATCGGGAGTGGACAGATTTGCCGATCCACGGCGTTTATCTCCCGTTTCTGTACGAAGCGATTAAATACCTCGCGCTCAAGCGGACAGATGAGAAACCCGATTATCGGATCGGTGATCCGGTGGAGTTGGGGGGCTATCAACTGCCGCGGGGAACGGAGGTTGCGATTTTCAACCCAATAGGTGAGGAAATCCGGTTGGAAATCAGTGAGAACGGCGGGGTTATCTACGATGCTACCGAGCAGCCGGGAATCTATTCCGCCCATATCTCCGGGGAACAACCACGTTACTTTGTTGTCAATCCAGACACGATTGAATCCAACCTCGCCCCCCGTGATCCGGAGGAATTGACCAGCATGTTAGCTGGCGGCGAAAAAGCTGTCCCCACGGAGGTTGTCACGGCGGAAATGATTACGCAGTATCACGGCGAAGTTGAAAAAAATCAAGGAGTGTGGTGGTATTTGATGCTTGGGGTGTTCCTGTTGGCGGTCGGGGAAATGTTCATTGCAAATCGGATATGAAGTAGCCCAACCGCCCATCAATCAGAACACCAAAACCAAAAAGTAACTTTACGTTGGAAGTTGTGCCCAAGCGGTGACATGCGGTGGCAAGATGAGCGGGCGTTTCGATGCAACCACTTCCGCCCGAAGTCGTTGGGCAAGCGTTTCCAAATCGACCTCTTCAGCAGTCGCGATCCCGTACGCTTCCAGGAGCGGGAGTAGGCTTCGAAAAGCGGCTGCTATGAATTGGTAACCTCCCCAAGTTTCCGGACCGCCTACCGGTGCCGTATACTGTAGACTTGGTTCGGGCAAACCCGCATCAACAAAAGCACCGTATAGATCAAGCCCCATTCCAACATTTGCCCCTGAACGTCGAAACACCTCTACCCCCCACTCTGCCAACTGGTTCATTATGGGAATCTCCGGACGAGTAATCAACGAGTAGACCGAAAACTCTACATCCTGAAATGCGACGATACCGCCCGGACGCAAGCGTGTTGTGAGCTGTTTTAAGGTCGCTACGGGATCCGGCAAATACAGCAGGATCAAGCGTCCAATAAGGGCATCAAAGTCGTTCGGTAGATCCAAAGTTTGGACATCCCCCGCCACGAATTGGACGTTTGCTAAACCCGCTGCCTGCGCTCGTGCTCGGGCAGTTTCGAGAATCTCTGGGTTCATATCTACACCAAGGACCTCGCCCTCACTACCTACCAACTCCGCAGCAGCGAACGCCACATCCCCGGCACCACTACCAATATCAAGTACCTTCATTCCAGTAAAGAGACCTGCATCCCTGAGAAGACGTCCCGTTATATCTTCATACAGCCCTGACTGCTGAATCAGCCGTTCCGTCTCTTCTTTGCTGCGCCCCATTGTATATGTCCGCTCATTATCGGCCATGTCGATTTATCCTCCTGCTTAATAGTAAAAAATATACAGAATGGTTTACCCACCCTATTACTTACGGTTCAATTAATTTATGGAACTGTACTTCGCCTTTAACAATCTGTTTAATCACCACGCTTTTAGACGTGTGTCGGTTTTCATCGTAACTAGAGATAAACGTTGCACCGCTATAATTCATCGTCGCCGCAAGTTGGTCACGAATCGCCGTTGGTGTCAAATCGTCCGCACGACGCATCGCCTGAACCACCAACCGAAGCGCATCATATCCCAGTGCAGCACCCCCGTCGGGAACAACGCCAAACATTGCGGTGTAGGCAGTCACGAACTGATATGCATCTTCACCCAGATCACTCGGATCCGCCTCCGCCGAAAAGCCGCTACTGAAGAAACTCCCGTCAATCACCGCTCCAGCTGCCTCAATCACTGCCGTGTTATCCCAACTATCGCCACCGATGAAGGTCGCTGTTATCCCAATCTCCTCTCTCGCCTGTCGAACCAGTAGAGGGACTTCAGGGCTGAAGCCTGTGCTAAAGATTACGTCCGGCGTTGCTTCAGCGATTATCGTCAACTGTGCGGTGAAATCGGTATCCCCCGCTACGTAAAACTCATCAGCCACCACCTGACCTCCATGAGCATTGAAGCTATCAATGAAGGTTTGCGATAACCCTTCCGAATAGACATCGCCCTTGTGGGTGAGTACTGCGGCGGTCTTTGCCCCTAAATCTTGCAAAGCAAATGCAGCCATTGCTACCCCCTGAAAGTCGTCGGTAAACGCTGCCATAAACACAAAGTCACCCGCAGCGGTAACGGATGGATTGGTGGCAGAGGTTGCCATCATCGGTATCCCATGATTTTGCACAATTTCCCCGACAATTACGGCATAGGTTGAACGGTTGGGCCCAACGATCGCTGCTACCTTTTCTTCGACAATCAGTTCTAGCGCTAGCCTTGAGACATACTCCGTCTCGTTTATATTTTCGCTTACGAAACGTTGTGTCGGTATACCGTGAGCGATTAACTGTATCGGTATGCGGCGTACACCTCCTGCCTCGTTGAGTTGCATTGTCGCTAATTCCGCCCCGTACCGGCTGTTGTTTCGGTTTGGCGTGGTGTAGAGAAAGCCAATTTTAATAGTCTCCTCATCGCCCTCAATCGGTAGTGGTGGGAGCAGTTGTTGGACCTGATCGCACCCCCAAAATAGAGGAATCAGTAAAAATAGTAAAATCCAAAGCCAACCAATGAATCCACATCTAGTTAGTTGGAGGCGTTGCTCTGTCACTAAAATCCTCCTGTTAAAGTGCGGGGTAAGAGATAATGCCTTATCCCACTACGCACTTAGAGCTCGATTAATTTATAAAACTGTGCTTCACCATTGACAATCTGATTGATGACCGCACTCTTGTTCGGGTGTCGGTTCTCATTGTAGCCGGAGATAAATGTTGCTCCACTATAATCCATGGTCGCTGCAAGTTGGTCGCGTATCGCAGCTGGCATCAAGTCGTCTGTACGACGCATCGCCTGAACGACGAGGCGGACCCCATCATAGCCTAGCGCAGCACCTCCGGCGGGCGCGACCTTGAAGATTGAGGTGTAGGCGGTGATAAATTGATCTGTGTCTTCACTCAAGTCGCCTGGCACAACGTCGGCGGAGAAGAGGCTGCTAAAAAAACTTCCCTCAAGAATTTCACTATTCTCAGAAAATAATGGGGCGTAATCCCAACTGTCACCGCCGAGCAGGATGCCTGCTATGCCGAGTGTTTTCGCTTGCTGAACCACCAACGGGATTTCGGCTGCAAACCCTGGCAGAAAAAAGACATCCGGCGCAGCTTCAGCGATTGCGGTCAGTTGTGCGGTAAAATCGGTATCTCCCCTCATGTAAAATTGAGCGTGGACAACTTCGCCACCCGAAGCGGTAAAGTTATCAATGAAGGTTTGCGATAAGCCCTCCGAATAGAGAGACTCTCTGCGCGTGAGGACCGCAGCGGTCTTTGCCCCTAAATCTTGTATGGCAAATGTTGCCATAACCTTACCCTGAAAGTCGTCGGTGAATGCCGCCATAAATACAAAATCACCCGCAGCGGTAACGGATGGGTTGGTGGCGGTGGTGGTTACCATCGGTATGCCGTAGCGTTGGGCGATTGGACCAATGACTACAGCGTAATTCGATCTGTTGGGACCGACGATTGCCGATACTCCCTCTTGGAGAATCAGTTCTTCGGCTATCCCCACGGCTTGTTCTGCCTCGCTTATATTGCCGCGTGCGATAATTTCGATTTCCCGACCATGTGCCCCACCCTCTCCGTTCAGTTGCAGTGCCGCTAATTCTGCGCCGTTCAGACTATTGCTTCGGGTGTCGCTAGTATAGATAAAACCAATTTTGATAGTGCCGTCATCATCTTCAGCCGGCATTGGTGCAAGTAGTTGTTGGACATCCTCACACCCCGCAAACAGAAGCAGGATTCCCATGATTAGAGCTAAATAATTAACAGGATAAGAAAATCTCCCGTTCCAACCGCTGAAAATCCTGTACACTCCCTGATGTGTCATTCAATCTCTCCTTATCACTTATGAGGCATTGTGTCGGTATACCAAGAGCTATCCTAGTGTACGCCACACGCTTTGTCCAATTATATTGTCACTAATTTTGTACTGTACCGCCTACGCTTTCAGTGCAGTATCGCAATGATTCGATTTATACCTCAGGACTTACGCAAACTTAGTACACCGGGGTAGATTTTTGATTTTTAACTCCCTAAATCCCCCCGATTTTATCGGGATGTACCACTTAATCAGGGGGACTTATGAATCCGCTGCGTAAGTCCTATACCTAAGTTGTCCCCTAACAGCGACGGCATACGGAGTATGCCTATTACTAGCAACCTGAGTATTATATCCGCATCGCCAAATAGATGCAAGAAAATCACAGACTTTGCTATCAATATAAGTCTGACAAAACTGAGCTATATGTGAGTATTTAATTTTCGCTCCTAAGCGTTTAATGATTCTTGACAATGCTTGTTTTTTTTGTTACAATAAGGGCACTTTTTCGGTGGGATGGCTGAGAGGTCGAAAGCGGCGGTCTTGAAAACCGTTGTGGCGCAAGTCACCGTGGGTTCGAATCCTACTCCCACCGCCACTATGACAAAATATGGAGGGGTGCAGGAGTGGTTGAACTGGGCTGCCTGCTAAGCAGTTATGGCTTAACCGCCATCGTGGGTTCGAATCCCACCTCCTCCGCCACCTATTACGCGCCTGTAGCTCAGTGGATCAGAGCATCTGACTACGGATCAGAAGGTCGGGGGTTCAAATCCTCTCGGGCGCTTAATGATATGCGTTTTCGGTCCCGCGGCCCCGGCTGCGGGGTCGGAAGTGCGAATTTGGGGCAATTGCCCCGTTTTGATCTTTTGCAATGTCGGATCAGTTCTGGATGCGTGAAGCTCTTACGGTTGCCCGTCAGGGTGCCTCGCTCGGTGAAGTTCCCGTTGGTGCAGTTATCATCAAGGATGGAGTTGTCCTTGCTCGCGCTCATAATAGACGAGAAGGGACAAAGGATCCAACCGCTCATGCAGAACTGATTGCGATTCGATTGGCTGCTTCATCTGTTGGTGATTGGCGTTTGACGGACACAATCCTTTATGTGACTTTAGAACCGTGTCCGATGTGTTGTGGAGCAATTGTCTTGGCTCGCATCCCACGGGTCGTTTATGCCGCTTCAGATCCAAAGGCTGGTGCCGCGGGGACACTGTTCAACCTGTTACAAGATGCACGCCTCAATCACCAAGTGGATGTCACACAAGGGGTTCTAGCAGAGGAGAGTAGCCATTTGCTTAAATCTTTTTTCCGAGATCGGCGATAAATTTTTGGAGAGATGCTGGAGCCTGGTTGAACAGGACAGTCTCGAAAACTGTTGTGGCGTTATCGTCACCGTGGGTTCGAATCCCACTCTCTCCGCCTTTTGGGGCAGTGGCTCAGTTGGGAGAGCGCATCCCTCGCACGGATGAGGCCACGGGTTCAAATCCCGTCTGCTCCATCGATTTTTCCGATCGTCAGTGATTGGAACAAACTTTTGGACAGCACGGGACAGGTTTTCTGCTATATGACGCTAGCGAGAAATCCTGTGCTGCTCAAGATTTTCGGAGAGATGCAGGAGCTGGTTGAACTGGCATGACTGGAAATCATGTGTGCAGGCAACTGTACCGTGGGTTCGAATCCCACTCTCTCCGCCATTATCACCTCTGTCGAGACTTGGCTATGCTAAGCGGGGAGGTAGCGGTGCCCTGAACCTGCAATCCGCTATAGCAGGGCTGAATTCCTATTGTGCGGCGAACTTCTTTTGAGGACTGGCCCAGGTAAGTGGTGATGAAGATTGGGTCCTGAGCAACTCACAATTATCAAACCCCGTCAGGTCCGGAAGGAAGCAGCGGTAGATAATCTGGGGGTGTGACGCAGGGAAGCCTGGTCGGAGCTAACTGCTTGGGTAACGCTTGGGAGAACTCGTCAAGCTCTAGGTGCATGGCCAGGATTTTTTTATCCTCTTCCCCTCTCCTTTTGGTCAGATAGAATCTCTTGGGTCAACCCACTCCACGCGATGGGGGAAATTATGTCTTACGAGGTTTTAGCTCAGAAATGGCGTCCCCAATCATTTCAAGATGTAGTTGGGCAGACGCATGTGATAACAACTCTCAGAAATCAAATCCTATCGGATCGGATTGGTCACGCCTATCTGTTTTGGGGACCGAGGGGAACCGGGAAAACAACGGTCGCCCGTATTCTCGCGAAAGCGGTGAATTGCCCCAACCGTCAGCAAGAGACTGAGTTTAGTCAAGCACCTATAGCTGAACCTTGCAACAATTGTCAGTTCTGCTCGGAAATCTCTCAAGGGCGTTCATTTGATGTCGTTGAGATGGACGCTGCCTCCAATCGAGGTATTGACCCCATCCGTGAGTTGCGCGAGAATACCAAGCTGGCTCCCGCTGCCTGCCGTTATAAAATCTACATCATTGACGAAGCGCACATGCTCACCCAAGAAGCGTTTAATGCCCTTTTGAAAACGCTTGAAGAGCCCCCACCGCACGTCATCTTTATCCTTGCCACAACCGAACACCACAGAATCCCGAAGACAATTGTATCGCGCTGCCAAGATTTTGATTTCCGTTACATGGAGCAAGATCAAATCATGGGACGGCTGCAAGAAATCTGTGAAGCTGAAGATGTCCAGATTGATATGCAAGGGCTATCGTTGATCTCCCTGCAATCGGAGGGCTGTCTGAGGGATGCCGAGAATTTGCTAGAACGCCTGACCGCATCGATTGGGAAAGAGCTCGATGTAGATAAGATTAACCAAATACTCGGGTTCGGTTCAAGTCATCTGATAAATGAACTGATTGATGCTGTTTTGCGAAGTGACCTGCCAGCGGCACTCCAATCACTCGATAAATTGGTGAAAAATGGGACAGATTTGACGCAATGTCTTCATCAACAGGTTACTTGCTTCAGGAATTTGAGGCTCTTAGCCATTGGATCGAACTTAGAGAGTATAATTTCGGCCTCTAAATCGGAAATAGAGTTAATGAAAGAGAAAGCACACCTCGCTTCTCCAGAACGTCTTTCCCGGATTATTAAAATTCTCATGCGAACAAGCAGTGAGATTAAGCAGCACGGATATGCACAAATCCATCTTGAATCTGCGTTAATTGATGCTTGCTCAATCCAAGAGGGCATCCAACTGACCAAGATTTTGAAACGGTTATCAGAGATCGAGGACAAAATTGATCGGGGAGAGGCTCCAAGTAGAGTCTATGTAGCACCAGCGATTCCCGAATCAACTGGGGGATCTCCGCCAAGGAGCTCTGCGCCCACGCCAGTTTTAGAGTCCGCCACAGACTCAGAAATAGCAGAAAATCAAATTCCAAAATACAGGTCACAATCATCTTCAGAGACTCAGATTGAGCCGAAGCCGGTTTCTACCGATACTTATGTGGATGGAGACGGTATGGAGCCGCCGCATATCAAATCTATTCCTGCCAATGTACAGCGCGTGATGTCCGATTCAAAAGAATTGGCAAAGATATGGGAAAAGTTGTTGGTAGGGCTGCAAGACAGAGGCAAAATGCCATTATATGGATACTTGAAAAGCGCAAATCCACAGCCGAGTAACGATGGGGAAGCAAACTCATCAAGTAACGGGTTAGAATTGAAAGTTGCTTGTCCCCCAGCTTATACAGAATTAATTGATGATGCCGAAAAAACGTTACTCAAGGAAATTCTTGCCGATTTGCTCGGAACACCCGTTCAAATTAGTTTCGTTGCTTCAAGCGCAAATCCTCATGCCAACGCAACACTGCCGCCTTCTCGGCGATCCCAAGAAATAACACCAATGATGCTTCGGCACCAAGCCGAACGGGATCCGGAGGTCGAACCGGCACTTAAACTGTTTGAGGCAAAGATTCTTAAAATTGAACCCAAATAGTCTTTGTTGTAGGACAGGATCTACTACTCCAAGAATGAATCCTAAGCAGACAAAGCGTGTCCGATACTTAATAATAGAATCTCAACCTGTAACTATTTAACAAAATCCACAAGAGGTCAGCCCAATGAATATGAATAATCTGATGAAACAAGCGCAACAGATGCAAAAGCGCATGCTTGATATTCAAGAGGAACTTGCCACCCGTACTGTTGAAGCAACCGTGGGCGGCGGTATGGTAACAGCCGTTGTCAATGGTCAACAGGAACTCATGTCGCTCACAATCTCACCAGAGGTTGTTGATCCAGATGATATCGAAATGCTTGAAGATCTCATCGTTGCTGCAGTCAATGAAGCACGGCATCAAGCGCAAGAATTGATGACGCAAGAGATGAGCAAATTGACTGGAGGCGTTAAAATTCCGGGGCTGATGTGAAGCCTGAAGCAATAGATTTTGCTCTGTGGGGTGGGAAGCATCGGTGAATGACTATTTTCACATCAATTGCCAACCCAAAATCCATAATCCTCTACTAAACTAGACTTCTCTGGCGCAGCGTACCGGAACCAAAACTCAGTATGCTCCATTATCCTGAACCACTAGCACGTCTTATCAACGAGTTGCAAAAGCTGCCTACAATCGGTGCGAAAACGGCGCAACGTTTAGCATTTTTTATGTTAAAAATGCCCGAATCTGACACGACTAAACTGGCACAAGCACTCTCTGAGGTAAAGACTCATCTGGACTATTGCTCGGTCTGTGGAAATATCACGGATCAGCAGCCATGTTATATCTGTACCGATACGAGGCGTGACCGCCAGACAATTTGTGTCATTGAAGAGCCAGACGATCTCTTAGCAATTGAGCGTACGCAGGAGTATAAGGGTTTATATCATACACTTATGGGTGTTTTATCACCATTGGATGGTGTGGGACCAAAAGATCTCAGGATTGACCAACTTTTTCAGCGAATCAGCAGTGAAGACATCAAAGAGGTTATCCTCGCAACAAATTACACCACTGAAGGACAAGCAACCGCGCTCTATTTGACAAAACAGCTCGAAACCCTTGAGATTACCACCACTCGGATTGCTTACGGCATTCCGGTCGGCGGTGATCTTGAGTATATAGACGCAGTGACGCTTGCTAAAGCTTTGGAAGGACGTCGGCGCATTTAAGCCTAAAACAGATGATGAATCGCGTGCCTTGTAAATCGAGATTTGGCTTCTTCCTGTGGAGTTTGCTAGGCATAATGTTTTTCGGTTCGGATGGGTTGTTGCTTTATACACATGCTGAATCCGATGCCAATCCGTCTTCGTCAACGTTATTAGAGGGAACATTTAGCGATGGCACATTTAACGCCAAACGTGCCTTTGCTTACTTAGAAAAACAGTGTGAGTTTGGTCCACGAGTGCCGGGAACAATCGTTCATCAAGAAACAGCGGCATATCTATTTGCAGAACTCGAAAAATATGCCGACGAGGTTGTGTTTCAACCTTTTGAGTTTCAGCATCAAGATAGAACGATTCAGATGAATAATATCCTAGCGCGCTTCGGGGAAGATTCAAGTGGGAAGATGCTCCTCGCAGCGCATTGGGACACGCGCCCATTCGCAGATCGGGATCCGGATCCAGCGAACCGAAACAAGCCAATCCTTGGCGCAAATGATGGGGCTTCAGGCGTGGCGGTTCTGTTGGAGATCGCACGGGTTTTGAAATCCAGACCGCCTCCAATCCAAGTCATCATTGTCCTGTTTGATGGCGAAGATTATGGCAGAACGATTTCCAATATGTTCCTCGGCTCAACACACTTCGCTGAAAATATGGCCGGCTGGGAGGCGGATTTTGGTATCTTGTTAGACATGGTTGGCGACCGGGCACTAGAGTTACCGATGGAAGGATATTCGTGGAATGCGGCACGGGACTTGACGGAGGTAATTTGGCGACGGGCTGAAGAGTTGGGGTTACCGGCGTTTCAACACCGATTGGGGCCTGCAATCATGGATGATCATCTGCCACTCATTCAGTCAGGTGTCCCGACAATCAATATCATCGACTTCGACTACCCACATTGGCATACGGTGGAGGATACCCCAGACAAATGTAGTCCAGAAAGTTTGGAAATTGTCGGGCGGTTAGTGTTAGACATAATCTATTCGGGACTGTGATCCGATACGCCAGCATTCTCAGCGAACCTGCTGAAGGACGAGATTTTATCACCACACAAGACCTAAAGTTAATAGTCTTTGATCCGGATCGGGAGATTATTATCCAATGGATAGAGTAGCTAATTACCGACAAATCATTAAACGTATTATTGCGGAATATGCTGCCTTGAAGCCTTCCTATGGCAATGTTGAAGTAGAGACGGTCTTTGATGAGTCCCACGATCACTATGAAATGATTTACACAGGTTGGAACGAGTGGCATCGGGTCCATGGCACAGTGATTCATGTGGACATCCGAGATGGCAAGGTGTGGATTCAACATGACGGTACAGAAGATGGTATCGCTTATGAGCTTTTAGAGGCAGGCATCCCACATGAACATATCGTGCTAGCGTTTCATCCTCCGCAAGCGCGAAAACATACGCCGTTTGCAGTGTCGTAAGGAATGAGCAAAAGGTCCGGGTGTGCTGTCGTTGAGGATGATCGAGTGAAATGTATTGTGTTTGCCCTTGAACAGATGACCGTTCGTCAACAACTGAATAATGCTTAGTCATAATTCCATTGAAATACTGTTGAATATCAATACAGAACCAACGAAATAGAGTAACTTGACAGTGAATACCTATCATAAACAATACGATGTCCTTGTTGTTGGCGCAGGTCATGCTGGCTGTGAGGCTGCGCTTGCTGCAGCACGGATGGGCTGCGAGACGTTGATTGTCACAATCAACCTCGACACTATAGCGAAGATGTCTTGTAACCCTGCAATCGGCGGGCTTGCAAAAGGGCATCTTGTCAAGGAGATTGACGCACTCGGTGGCGAGATGGCAAAGAACATCGACAAAACGGGCATCCAATTCCGTCAACTGAATACAAAGAAGGGTCCGGCAGTCCGTTCAAGCCGCGCACAAGCGGACAAGTATGCGTACCAATCGGAGATGAAACGCGTCCTAGAGCGGCAGCCCCGTCTCGATATCAAGCAGTTGTTGGTTGATGAGCTGCTGACCGAAAACGGGGTGTGTATCGGCATATTGGGACACACCCAAACCGCCTACCTCGCCAAGACGGTTATTTTGACGACGGGTACATTCCTCAAGGGCTTAGTGCATCTCGGCGATGTATCCTACAGTGCTGGACGGGCAGGGGAATCGTCAGCTGAAAAACTATCGGACAGTTTTCTGAACCTTAGTTTTGAAATTGGTCGCCTGAAAACCGGCACGCCGCCGCGTGTCAATGCACATACCGTGAATTTTGATGTGATGGAGATTCAACCCGGCGATGTACAGCCTCGCCCGTTTTCGTTCTCAACGGAACAAATCACGCAGTCGCAGATGCCGTGTCACCTAACATACACAAACGAAAAAACGCATCAGATTATTCGTGAGAACCTCCATCGGTCCGCTATGTATAGTGGCAGAATCGCTGGCATTGGTCCCCGATACTGTCCATCTATTGAGGATAAGGTAGTTCGCTTTGCTGACAAAGATCGGCATCAGGTTTTCGTCGAACCGGAGGGCAGAGATACAGACGAAATCTACTTGAATGGTATTTCCGCAAGTTTGCCGGAGGATGTTCAGGTGGATATGGTACATAGCATCAAAGGCTTAGAGAACGCCGAGATTATGCGCTTCGCCTATGCGGTGGAGTACGATTTTGCCCCGGCGACACAGCTCTATCCAACCCTCGAAACCAAGCGGGTGGAGAACCTTTACTTCGCAGGTCAACTCAACGGCACGACCGGTTATGAGGAAGCCGCCGCACAAGGGTTGATGGCTGGGATAAATGCCGCTTTGAAGGTACGCGCTGAAGAGTCACTCATTCTCGATCGCTCTCAAGCGTACATCGGTGTCCTCATCGATGATCTCGTAACCAAGGATATCCGTGAACCGTATCGGATGTTCACTTCGCGTGCGGAGTATCGGCTAGAGCTGCGTGAGGATAATGCAGATTTACGATTGACGGAGATGGGTCGTCAGATTAATCTGGTGGCGGAGGATACCTACGAAAGTTTCCGAGTAAAGCAAAAACTGGTGGAGCAAGAAAAAAATCGTCTAGAGCAGACACGGTTAAAACCATCACTTGACACACAAACTCGCTTGAAATCGGTTGGAATTGGCGAAATTGGTCAACCAACTTCATTGGCAGAACTGCTCAAGCGTCCAGAAATCCACTATGAACAAATTAAGCAGCTCGCACCGAACCCTCAACTGTTGCCCGAAGTCGTGGAGGAACAGGTCGAAATTCAGATTAAGTACGAGGGATATATTGATCGTCAAAATACGCAAATTCAGCAGTTCAAAAAGATGGAGCATTTTCGGATTCCAGATGATTTTGATTACACCTCCGTGCACAGCCTAAAAACAGAGGCGTGTGAACAACTCGCAAAGATTCGCCCGATTTCTGTTGGACAAGCATCGCGTATCCCCGGTGTTTCGCCTGCGGATATTTCGATACTTATGGTTTGGGTCGAGCAGTACAAACGACAGATGCAACCACAGGTGTGAAGCATAAGCCAATTTTTGAGTCGCAGCTTTCCAGACTTTATCCTCTATAAACTACTAGGAGTTTTTGATGACCCGTCAATTAACAGCAATCATTGAGCGTGAAGGAGATGGATATGTGTCATTGTGTCCAGAACTGGATATCGCAAGTCAAGGTGAAACCATTGAACAAGCGAGAGAAAATCTGCGCGAAGCCTTGGAGCTATTCTTTGAGTGTGCATCGCCGGAAGAGGTAAACACGCGACTTCATGAAGAGCTATATATAACTCAACTTGAGGTGGCAGTTGGCTAGGCTACGTGTTCTCTCTGGTAAGTCCGTCTGTGATATCCTTGCTAGACACGGTTTTGTGGAAGTACGAAGACGTGGTAGCCATGTAATCATGCAACGCAAGTTTGGCGGTAGTACAGTCACTATTCCCGTACCAAATCACAAGGAATTGCGCATTGGTACGCTACAATCCATTATCCGGCAATCTGGCATACCGCGCAATGAATTTGAGGCGTAATGTCCAGTCAATTCCGAGAAGAGCTACAGCAAACACTTCTTCAGCACGGCTTTCCGTTGGAACCAACGCAGGTTGATCAGTTTGTCACTTATTGGCGTGAACTGAAACGCTGGAACTCACGGATGAACTTGACCTCGATTCGGACGGATCGAGAAATCATTATAAAGCATTTCCTTGATTCACTAAGTGTGTTACAATGTTTTGACATCAAACCCGGAGATTCAGTAATCGATATTGGGACGGGGGCAGGCTTTCCGGGACTGCCAATCAAAATTTATATTCCTGATATTAAATTAGTCCTAGTTGAACCCTCATCAAAGAAGGTGAGTTTTCTGCGGTTCCTTATCTCTCAACTAAGCCGGAATCGCCAATCAAATATTTCTAGCTCGTGGGAGAATCCCCGTATTGTCGCCCAAAGGGCTGAAGCATGTGCTACAAATAGTCAACATATAACGGCTTACGATTGGGTCTTGACCCGTTATGTCGCTTCTATAGAGAATTCGGTGGCTTACTGCCTTCCCCTATTGAAGTCAAATGGAACGTGGGTTGCCTATAAGTCCCCTGATGTGCACCATGAAATTCAGCAGGCAACCCCTAAATTACAATCACTGGATGGTAGGGATCAAACTATTGTTAATAGTCATATCCCTAAGCTAAATCGGACTTACGTTGCCATACGACAAGGAGTTTGTTAGATGTTTGAAACATCAATCAGTCATAATAATGTTCCAGTTATCCGAATTGATGGGAAAATCATAGGGGGCGCGGCCAACGCGCTCAAACGTGAAATGGATAAACAGATTGAGCAGAGCAGAGGCGGTCTGGTCTTGGACATGGCGAATGTTCCTCTGTTAGACAGTACCGCGCTGGGGATAATTATCGCGACCTTGCAATTCCTCAAGAAAATGGATGGGAAACTGGTCTTGCTCAATCCACAACACGCTGTCATCAACGTTTTAGAGGTCACACGACTCAACACGATTCTTGAAGTTTATTCGGATGAAGAATCGGCAACGAGCGCACTTAGCTCATAACAGAGATCTATTATGAAACGTTTACGGCTCAGAATAGGGTTGCGTTGGCAACTCGTTCTACTCTTTCTACTAGTATCGCTGATTCCGCTGCTTATCGTCGCTTTTTGGGTACACCGGGCTGGGACACATGGACTGACAGGTATAATCCAAAGGAGCCTCGTTGAACAGGCTCAAGATAGGCTAGATCTGGCAGACCGTGTGATTGCCGATCGGCTGCGCCCGCTTCGACGGCTTCAACTGCGAAGCATCAGCCAGCAAGTTACACCCACCAATAATGATAACAGCCCTGCCTCCCTCAAGCGTGCATACGAAGACTTGTTAAACAGTGTTACGTATCTTGAAAGGCGCATTGGCGAAAACGGTCAAATCATCATTACCAACCGGCATCAGCAGGTGATCTTCGCTACCGATAAGCGGTTACTCTTCCAGAAGATAGATGAATCGTGGTGGCATAAGTCTTATAATAACGGACTGGGCTATGATTTGGCTAGTGATATCCAATATGACACCGAAACGCAGCAACATAATTTGCCCGTCGCTTTGCCAATTCAAATTCCTCCTCCCGAATCGAAAGTAGTCGGTGTCTTGAGAATGGTCATCCCACTTCCAAAACTCGCAGAGGTAGTTAATTCAAAAAAAGAAGGGATAGAAATCTGCCTCTTCGATGAGCACGGACGGCTTATCTGCGCTCCGCCGGATAGCGGACACCATTTCTTAGACCGTATTGAAATGAGTGAAGCTGCAATGAATGCAATTAATGCGGGTCCTGAATACCATGGATCTGACATGAAGGGGGAAACCAATGCACGAGGGGAAAAACGGATTTATGGATGGGCACGCACCAAAGCATGGGAACCAAGGGATCCTGAGGGACAAAACTTTACCAATCGGAGGAGATTGGGGGCGCAACTTGACGGACAAAACTTTACCAATTGGAGGGTGCTGGTCTCGCAACCCACCTCATTGGCTTTCAGGGGAGTGACAGAATTCACAAAGAGTGTCCTGTGGTTCACGCTGATCTCCTGTTTGGTTGTCATTGCGATCGCCCTCGTTGTTTCCCAACGTATTGTCAGACCGATTCGGCAAGTCACAGGGGCGGCGCGCGCGATCGGTCGTGGAGAATTCGATCAGGAAATTCCGGTTACTGGTAGCAATGAAGTTGGCATTCTAGCCGAAGAGTTTAATTCGATGCGGTGGAATCTCAAAAGTGCAGTCGAAAAATTGACTGACGAAGAAAAGAAGATGACTGCTATCGTCAATAGCATTGCCGAAGGTTTAATCCTTGTGGATTCAGATAACCGGGTGCTCCATATTAATCCTGCCGCTGAACGTCTACTTAATATCAGCCCAGATAACATCGATAAGGATATTACCGAGATTATCCAGAACGATGAACTAATTCACATCTTTGAAGAGGATCAACGCCAAATTCTTCAGCATAAACCGACGGATCAAATTCCCTCAAAGAACGAGGGACTAAATCTTATATCCGAGGTCACATTGGCTCGCTACGATGAGAAACTGGTGCTCCGTATTATTGCTAGTCCATTTCTTAACGAAAACGGACTGATCCTTGGGACAGTCTATCTTTTTGACGATATCACCCGCGAAAAAGAGATTGATCAGATGAAATCTGACTTCATCTCGCTCGTTTCTCATGAATTGCGTACACCATTGACCTCAATTATCGGTTTTGTCTCGTTCATTTTAGATGGCAAAGCGGGTGCAATCAACGACAGGCAGCGAAATAGCCTCGCTCGCGTCCAAAGACAATCGAAGCGACTTGCCGCGCTCATCAATGATCTGCTCGATATTTCCCGAATTGAGTCCGGTCGGATACAGATGGATCAGGCACCGATTTCGCTTTTGGAGATTGTGACGCAGCGAATTGAAGAGATTCGTCCCCAAGCCGATGAAAAATCAATTCGGTTAGCCTTGACCGCTCCTGAATCTGCCCCCAATATTCTCGGAGACGAAGCGCGGATGGGTCAAGTATTTACAAACCTAGTTGGCAATGCTATTAAGTTTACACCAGATAACGGCGAAGTAAACGTCAAAATTGAAGCCGATGGGAACCTTTTGCACGTTGAAGTCATTGATACAGGCCCCGGTATCCCCCCGGAGGAACGCCAAAAGATATTCGACAAGTTTTACCAACTCAGTGACATTAGCACACGTCAGCAAGGCGGATCCGGCTTGGGATTATCAATTAGCAAAAGTATCGTTGAGGCGCACGGCGGGAAATTGTGGATTGACGATGGGAATCAAGGCAAAGGGAGCAATTTTCAGTTTGTGTTACCGCTCGTTAGAGAAGATGGTAATGTAAAACGTAAAGAGTAAGGGGGTGTTAAGATAATGGCTGAAACAATCCTCGCCGTGGATGACGATGTCGATATTCTTGAGCTGATCCAAATGAGTCTGACTGCTGAGGGATTCGATGTTATCACAGCAAACGATGGCATGAGTGGCTTAGAAAAAGCCAGAGCCTATTCACCGGATCTCATCCTCCTTGATTTGATGATGCCTGTGATGGATGGGTTTGAGGTCATAGGCAAATTGAGAACAGATGAGCAAACCCGTGCCATTCCTGTAATCATGCTCACGGCGCGAGCACAAACGCACGAGAGAGTTCAGGGATTACATGCAGGGGCAGATGACTACGTCACTAAACCTTTCGATCTTGATGAGTTGACAGCGCGAATTGAAGCCGTACTCGGACGGACCCTGCCGACCAAATATATCAACCCACTCATCAGCACGATGGGAGACTGGTTCACTGAAGAAGGTGTTGAACAACTCGCTTCACACCTCGAAGCCGCGGCAATGATACAGCAGAATCTGATACCCCAACAAGCACCGGATCTGCCCGGATTTGATATCGCTGGCTTCCTGCGAAGTTCGATGACAGTGTCCGGCGATTTCTACGATTTCATTCTGTTAGACGATAATCGCTTAGGCATAGCCATCGCCGATGTTCGTGGCAAAGGGATCCCCGCAGCCTTATTGATGGTAATGATTCGGACAACGCTTCGGCTCATCTGTCGTGAAGAGACTTCGCCCGATGCTGTCCTCAAGCGCATCAATGATCTCCTAGCAATTGACACGGATCCGGATCTGTTCGCAACAATGGTCTACGGGATTTTAGATTCAGCAGCGATGACCTTTACCTATTCAAGCGCGGGGCACAATTATCCGTTGCATCTGAAAAATGGAGGAACAGAAGTGGCACAACTAGAGGTCGGAGGGATGATATTAGGAACCTTTGATTATGCGACCTTTGAATCCGAAACGATTCATTTTGCCCCGGGGGAGGAAATCCTCCTCTATACAGACGGAGTCACCGAAGCGGAGCGGAAGTCTGATGAAACTTTTTACGGTGAAGAACGGCTTGTTGCACTCCTTCAATCAAACGGCAACCAATCCGCTGAAACACTTTGCCAGACCATTGAGACAGCACTCTTGGACTTTACCGGAACAGATCATCGGGACGATGATGTCACCATTGTCGTTATAAGAGCAACAGACGGAAAGGAATAACTGCGTGGGACCGACAACCGAGCAGGTCATTCGTCTTGACCTCCCAAGTTCAATGCAGCATGTTTACCTGTTAGATACAATCATCCTCGAAATCCTCAAAGAGATGGAATTCGATGAGGAAACGTGCGAGCAAGTAACGCTTGCAGTCATCGAAGCCGGTACAAATGCAATCAAGCATGGGAATCAAGAAGATTTGAATAAAAGTGCTCACTTTGAGTTCATCGTCCAACCTGACAAATTCACGGTTATCGTTCAAGACGAAGGAAAAGGGTTTAACCGGGAGGAGGTTCCGGATCCGTTAGATCCGGCAAATCTCTTAAAAAGTAGCGGTAGAGGAATTTTTCTGATGGAAACCTGCATGGATTCCGTCACTTTTGAACAATCAGGTACAATCGTTAGAATGGTTAAGCATAAACCATCGGGTGATAAGTAACAAACGTAACTTCAACCCCGAAAACAGAAACGAGAATCGTAGTAACTTAAGTTAGTTTATAGAGAAAAACAGAGCAGCCCCATGGGTTGATCATCACTTCAACTTTAAGGAGACCATTAAATGACTGTAGATATTCGTAAAAAAGAAGGTATTACAATTCTGGATATTGAGGGAAGAATTATAGGGTCCGATAGTTTAGCCCTCAAGAATATCATTGATGAACAAGTTGATGACGCTGAAGAGGGAGACGCTAGAATCTTGCTGAACCTTGCGGATGTACGTATGGTGGATAGCTCCGGTCTCGGCATCATCGTCGCCTCCTATACAGCGGTTCAAAGAAAAGGTGGACGTATTGCATTATTGCATCCCGGCGGAAACATTAGAAGCTTGATTGTCATGGCGAAGTTAGTCACCATCTTCGATCGATATGAGGACGAAGATGAGGCTATCGCCAGCTTCTACAAGTCGAATAACTAAACTCCTTTGTGGAATAATACTGTTGACCGTGGATTGACAAATCCCGGTATATCTTTTAATGTCATGGGATGGTGAACCACCCAAGCGAGTTAGTAACTGGGGATTCACCGTTCCCTTCGCAACGGGTGATATGTGCGCTCGTTCATCAAGTTTACAGATAAGTAATCCTTGTTGTGAATGACAACATTTCATAGAATAGGAATGCGATCACTGTGGCACTGTACAAAGATAGGCATCGTGAACTGTGGAATAAGTGTACAAACTGTGGAGAGCTTGTATTTAAGCAGGCACTAGAACGTAACTCCTATACTTGTCCCAATTGTGATTACTATTCTCCGATGCCCGCTGATGGTCGGCTTCGCTATTTATTTGATTCAGAGGCAATATTCGATCTCCACCCGGCTTCAATTGATAAGCAGCTATTAGATTCCATTGGGATGGCAGATCTCGTTAATCAAAATAGATTTCCAGATGAATCCCAATGGCTGGCTTCCGCGGGCGAGGGCACAATCTCAAATTGCCCAGCGGTGCTTGCTGTTGTTGCACCCTACGCTGTTCCACAGCGTGTCCATTTCGTAACGTTACTAGTTGCAACTCGTACTGCATTAGAGAAGAATCTACCATTTATCACTGTTTATCCAAGCGATGCGCTTTCTAAGAGGAGGTCAGATCCACCAGAACAACCGGAATTGTCGCCCACTGAAATTACATACCTAACCATTGAAATGGATCGTTTGTCCCAAGCCCGTTTGCCCCAGATTACAATTCTCACAGATCAAGACCGTCAGACGGGATTCTTAACACAATTTCCACTGGGGGATGTCGTACTGGCAGAACAGAACCGTATGTCTGGGAGTTCATCTGACAGACGAACCCATTCATCGCGTGGAGAGTCCTCCCAAACCACGTCTTCATTATCTAGCTATACACCAGCCGATGTGAGCATAGATTACTACGTTCAGCGTCAGGATCTACCGACAAGACTGGGTAAATTACTTACTTTCTTTGCTAAATGAACTTATTACATTTGCCCTACATCGCACTTCAGAAAGGGAAAATGAAAAAAAAGATACCATTATTAAGCCTACAATTGCTCGTTATACTACTGTTTGCAAACCTGGGTTGTTCAACGCTTCAAAATACGTTTGAAACCGCGTTTCAGAGTGAACGTATTGTTCCTGTTTTTGATCCAGAAGCGACCATTCTCATGAGATCCGGATCTGCTGCGTATATCAAAAACGGTATCACGGCAATAGCAGTTCCTCTGAACAATGTCAAAGAGGTAGACGCTTTTGGAATTATTGTGTTCAACAGCACAGATCACTGGATCTCGTTGCGGCAAGAGGATTGTTCAATGCTCGATCAATCGGGCAAAGTCCATAAGCCCATTCATAGATCCCAGCACACATTTTATCTCGGAAAGAATTTCACGCCGAAGATGCCGCCTGAATTCCGAGAAGATTTTCGGGACAACCGCGTCCTCCGTTCTATGGGAGACTTCGTAGCATTGCCGAGCGAAGACATAGAAAAAACAACCATTATGCCAAAACGTCGGGTGCGGTTCTTCCTGTATTTCCACAAGCGTAGCGTTGAATCCTCAAATTTTCGGATTATTGTTCCCAAAGTCCACAGCGAATTTACTGACATAGAAACCACGTTCGTGTTTAAGTTTGAGGTCCAAAGAGGCTAAGAGGGTGTGCAAAAAGTGGTAAGACGCTCACCGTCGGAAAAGGATCCTCGCCTCCGGGGCATTCAGCTATTGGTTTGCTGTCTACCCCAAACGTCAAGAGTGCCTTGCGGCACTTTCCTCCGATTTATCGCACACGCTCTAAATAGACCAACAAATGAGCAAATGGACTTTCCTGCCTCTTCTGATATTCCTTCCCCTCTGTTTGAGTTGTGCTGCCCCGACACCGCCGGTGCATGGTAGAACCAAAGCAAATCTGAACTTGGCTGAAACAGTAACGCCACCCCAAATTGTTTCTTCCATCCAAGATCTGCTCGCCCCTCCTATACTTGGTGTGAACCACCTCCGCACAATAGGGCAGGCGGGTCAGGGAGCGGGACAATTCTTGAGGCCAGTCGGGCTCGATCTTGACCACCGGGGAATGCTCTATGTAGCTGATTCGGGAAACAACCGTGTCCAAGTTGTCGATAGCGAAGGGAACTTCGTATCAGAATATGGTGTGCGCGGTTGGCGGACCGGAGAATTTGATAACCCGACGGATGTTGCTATCAATTTTCAGCGCACCGAACTCCTCTATGTCGCTGACACAGATAACAACCGAATTCAATACTGTAACTTGGTAGACAGAATCTTTTACATCATGGCGGGCAGCAGATTGGGAGGTGGCGATGAAGATAGGAACGCTGAAATTGAGTTTGACCTGCCGGGCGGCGTTAGTGTCGGCCGGAACGGAGAGGTTTGTGTCGTTGATACGGGAAACCACCGGTTTGTCTCGTTTAACACAGATGGCATTCGTGTATTGATGCGGGGCAGTTTTGGTGGGGCACGGCAGCAGTTTCGTGACCCAACAGACCTTGTCGCAGACCCACACGGGAATATCTACATTGTCGATTCCGGCAATCATCGGATTAAGAAATACGACTTTAGCGGCAACCTCGTCCAGATATGGGGAACTGAGGGGAAAGACCTGGGACAGTTTCGAGAACCGCGTCACGTCGACATCGACCGTTGGGGCTATCTCTATGTGACAGACCGGGGGAATCAGCGGGTTCAGGTTTTCACAAAGGAGGGAGAGCCTGTAATGGCATTTGAAGATGAATCGCTTGTTGAACCGGTCGGTATCGCGATTTTCAAAAATGACCTCGTCTTCGTCAGTGATGTTGCCGCGAATGACATTAAGGTTTTTCAGATTGTCTATCGTCCCTGATATTGGATGCAGGATAGCGAAGGTTTGTTGATTCTCACAGCTAGAGAAGGATGATAATTCACACGAAGTGCAAAACAGGAGGAGGATATATGCAATTAACCGATGAGCAACTAGCAACTTGGAAGCGTGATGGTAGTATAGTTGTGCCTAATGTCTTTCCCCCGGAGAGTTTTGGTCCAGCGTTAGAGGCGGTCAAGCGCAATGCCTATGGAGGGCTGACTTATGCCGAATATCGAGCAAAATGGGCAGAAAATCCAACAGAGATTCAAGAGCTTTACGAACAGACATCACCCATGCAACGATTGGCGGGTCCAATGGGGGGCACTGTCCATTTTCCCACCGGCTTGCCGGCAGTCGATAAGCTGCTAGAAAATGACGACTATATTGATTGTGCATGTCAGTTATTGGGAACTGACGAGATACGGCTCGGCTATGGGCAAATTTTCTTCCGAGAAGGATTGACTGATACCCGATATAGTGAGAACCCTTGGGAAGGTTATCATATCGACAACGGCACCAATTCACAACTGCCACCACATCCCGATTGGGAGCGGTATAGCTACCTACTTTCCGGGATTATTCTGCACGATATTGATGAAGACGGCGCACCTATGCTGGTCTGTCGGGGTTCACACAAACAGCTAGCGTCAATATATGATCGTCACGGGGGACGTGCCGGCGGAATGGGTTTGTCAGACCTCCGGGAGTGTGAGGAGTTGGCTGAACCAACCCCGGTTACCGCCAAAGCCGGCAGCGTTGCCTTCCGTTCTAGCTATCTAATTCATGCCGCCCAACCCTTTACTAACAAACAGCGGCAGCGCGGGTGGATGGGCTTCCATTTCCACCGTGCGGACAACGCCGACTGGTGTCATACCACGCGCCCCGTCCCCGGCTGGACGACATCTGAATTTGTGAGTTTCGTAGCCGATACCACACCCCGCGCCCGTCATCTGCTCGGTTGGCCCAATCCGGGTGATCTCTATTACACCGAGGAGGCACTTCAACGCCTCGCTAATGCCTACCCCGGCATCGATCTGGCACCATATCGGAAGGCTATGACGGTGTGACAAGATGGTAGCTGGTAAGTTTACAAAGGTGAACTATTCCGCCCTATTGTTATGAATATCATTGTCTATTATGATATATTGCCGATTGAGCAAGGGGAGTAATATAGATGAGAAATCGTTGTGTTATATTGAGCCTTTTCATTATAGCTTTGGTTGCACTGTTGACCTCGCCCCATGCGACTCACGCACAAGATGGAACCACAGAGACTGATCTAGAAGCATTGGGCACCAAGTTGAAGGCGGCTATTGCTAGTGGTGAATCGACCGAAAAAGAAGCACTTGCTGAGTACCAAGAAGCGACTGAAAAGATGAAGGGCGCGAAAACCGGGAAGGGTAAAGGTAAAAAGGACAAAAACTGGAAAGTACCAGCAATAAACGGTCTGCCCTGTTCGCCAAATGTACCAGATGGCATAGATCCAACCGATGGCGTTTCGCTCGATCCCAACCGTATCGTGTGCATTAAAGTGACAATCGATCCACATGATTTCGATCGGTTGACCGAGGAAACCCGCTTTGATGGTGCTGGAAATGACTTCGAGCAGATATGGCCGGATTGTTCACGACCTTGGCCCTCAACGTATAACTGGTATCGCGCGGATATTGAGATTGACGGCGTGAGCCTATCAGAGGTTGGAATTCGTAAGAAGGGCTTTGTTGGCTCTCAGTACTCGCCGGTGCCCGCTTTGAAAATCAAGACTGACAAATACGTGAAAGGTCAATTTCTTGGCGACACCGAGCGAATCACGCTCAACAACAATGGTGGAATTATACCCCGCATGGCAGCCTGTCTGACCTATGAAGTCTTCGCCGCAGCCGGCTACCCTGGGCCCCGGTGCAACATGGCAAGTGTGATGGTCAACGGCCAGCCAAAAGGTCCCTACGTGCATATCGAAGCCATCAAGAAGCGTTTCCTCCGTCGCACTTTCGGTGACAGCACCGGCTCCCTCTATGAGGGCACACACACCGACTTTGTCGAGGCATGGTTGCCGCGCTGGGAATGCAAGACCGGCGATACCGACACCAGTTATGCGCCGCTGGCAGGTGTTGCCCAAGCCCTACAGAAACCCGATGACGCGCTTGTCGATGCGCTGTCTACCGTGCTGAACATCGATCGTTACATCACCTTTTGGGCACTTGAGGTACTTGTGAACCACCTCGATGGCTACAGTGCGGACCGCAATAATTTCTACGTCTATTTTGATCCGACCGATGCTGATCGCGCCGTTTTTATACCCTGGGGAGCCGACAAGACATTTCTTGGTGATTTTAGTCTAGATGGGTATCTGACGGCCGATCTGCCACGCCGTCTCTCCCGCATACCAGTTATGGCAACTCGGATGGAAAATGAGCTCGAACGATTGCTCGACGAGGTGTGGGATGAGGCAGCCCTCCTAGAGAACATTGATCGCTACAGCGCACAAGTAAAGAGCGCACAGCAGGACGATGACTACGATACCAAGGTCGAAGCCCTACGTACCTGGGTGAGAAATCATCCCGATCAAATCCGCGAGGGACTCCGCCTCGGACTCCCTATGGGCATGGAAAAATCACTCCCTTGTACAAACGAGCGTGCGAAATAAAAAATCGTCTCACACATTATAATAGCAAAGGAGAGATCAATAAATTTATGAGACACATATCATTGACAATCCTAGCAGTCGCTTTCACCGCAGCACTGATTCCATCTTATACAACACTCGCTGAAAACGAGGTGGAAGAGGTGTATTGGAATCAGTTTCGTGGTCCAAACGGAGATGGCAAGGGTGTTGCAACGGATCTCCCGATTGAATTTAGCGAAACACAGAATATACGTTGGAGAATCCCAATTCACGACAAGGGATGGTCGTCGCCGGTCGTTTGGAACGACCAGATTTGGTTGACGACGGGGCGCGAAGATGGTACGGAATTGTTTGCTATTTGTGTGGACAAAGCCACCGGCAAAATCATTCATGACATTAAGGTGTTCGATGTAGCGCGGCCACAGTCGGAATATAATGACCTGAACAGCCACGCCACACCTACCCCTATTGTGGAAAAGGATCGTGTTTACGTGCACTTTGGAACATACGGTACTGCCTGTATAGACACCAACAGTGGAGAGAAACTCTGGGAGCGTCGAGACCTAAACACCGATCATCGAGTACGTCCCGCATCTTCGCCCATTATCGCAGGCGACTCACTCTTTCTCACCTTTGATGGGGTTGATACCCAGTTTATCGCAGCACTTAATAAGCGCACCGGCGATACCCTGTGGGTACGGGATCGGGAAGTGGATTTCGATATGGCTACCATGCTCAAGGCGGAAGGCTTTTCCGATGCCGATATTGAGGCAACCCAGAAGGAAAAACCGAACGATAACAAAAAATCTTACGCAACGCCGACAATCATCGAGTATCAAGGAAAACAGCAGCTTATTAGCCCAGCTGCGGGTGCTACAATTTCCTATGATCCCAAGACTGGCGACGAGCTCTGGCGCGTTCGTCATCGTGGCATGGGCTTTAACGTGGCGTGCCGCCCAATCTTTGATCACAACCTTGTTTATTTTACAACTGGTGTAGCAAGGCAATTGCTAGCAATCCACCCTTCAGGAACGGGTGATATAACGGATACACACATTGCTTGGAGTGTTCGCAGGAGGACACCCGAAATACCATCGCCACTGATTGTGGACGATCTGGTGTTTATGGTCACAGAAGGTGGTAAGGTAGGAAAAGGTCGTGGTAAATAGGGCTAGCTATATTAGTGGATATCAATCCCATTTTCCGCAGCGATTCGCCTAACATTTGCGTTGGCAAGGGGAATTTTTTCCATCGGCAGATGTTCGATTAGACCGTATCCATCCGGATAGAATCCATCAAACCTTCTGAGTGCCTGTGCGAGATCCAACTCTCCCTCGTCGGGCATCTCTTCGTTAATATGGAGAACCAAGCCGTTTTCAACCTTGATATCTTTGACATGTGCCACAGGAGCGATTGGTCCCATCACATCAAAGATATGATTCAATCGATCGGTGCTATTATAAACTTGCCGAAGCGTCTGAAAATGATTGACAAAATCCATAACGATGCGTAGGCTATCCAAGCCAATAGTATCAACAACCGCCTTGCATGTTTCGGGTGAGTCCATTATCGAAACAGCATGGGTCTCGACAATAATGGTCACTCCTTCCGCATCTGCCTTCTGAGCAATCGGTGTTAGTGTCTCAATCAGGCGTTCCATGCTTTCGGGCAAGTGATTATCCCGGTGGGATGTCCATGCTCCGTCAGGATTCAGGCTTCCGGGACGGATGAGGCAGCTGTGTGCCTTAATTTGCCGCGCAATCTCTAAGCCTCGATTAATCCTTCTGATAATCGACTCCCTGACAGTCGAATCAGGGTCGAAGAGGCACTCGCTGTAGGTGAGGGCAAATTGAACCAGATCCAACCCTTCCCCCGCCATGAATTGATTGTACTTTTCACAGTCCTCCGTTGTTACATCGAAGACATCGTCGCTACTGAAATGGAATCCGAATCCTGTAAACTCCAGCCCCCGAATTGCTTCCATCTGTTCCTTTGTAAATGTGCGAAAATTCCCCGGCAACATGCCGACAATTCCAAGTCTCATCTAAACCTCCATGTGGTTGATCATAGATTTTCCGAGCATCGATGACACAGATTGTCAAATCCCTTAGTCCACAATTGGTTTTGACATTTTACAGCGGGGTAGCAAGTTCCTGCGCTAATACCTGCAAGTCATAACCTTCCTTGCGAACGCGCAGATCGTAGTAAAGCATTGTCGTTGATATAACTCTAAATGCATTGATAAGTAGTGACAGGCAGATTGCAAGGAAAGAGAGAAGCGAGGGAAAGCCGGGGAAGCTGCCAATGAGAAGCGGAAGGGAGAGTACAAGGATAACCACAAATGCCTCAGCAAGTGTCAGCCACACAACAAGAAAAAACGTCTTATCAAAAAAACCTTTGACGAGTACGCGACTTCGCTTGAGCGCGCCGAATCCACCTTCTCTCTCAATTATAACGACAGGTGCAGCTAAACAGAACCAGACGTAAACGACGATTCCCGGTATAAAAACCATCAGACCGATACCCGCAGCAATCGTAGAAAAAACGAGTGACCCAAGCATAAAAATAATGAGCACCCCAAGTAGCGGAAAGAACGACCCCAAAACCCGTGAGTACGCTTTCCCGACGTTTATCGATCTTCCCAGCAAATCCTGCGAAACCACGAATATGCCCGCCGCCGTCACAACCAAAGATTGGAAGACGGTGATCGCCGTGTACGGCAACGCTGCGGCCAACACTTGCGGTCCCCCAATCTCAGCATATCCGTAGATCCAAATGGCTTGAAAAGCTAACCCCCCAATCAGCGTACCGGGCGCAGCAATTCCAACCAATTTCACAAAGTTCACTCGATAGTGGCGTAGTGCCCTGAGGAAGATCTGCCTAACGCCCATCGATTGGAACTGATATGTATCCACGGTTATCCGACCTCAACTCATTGAGATATGCCTCAAGCTCTTTATCTCGCGGATCCAATTGGTACGATTTTTCTAGATAATCGACTGCGGTATCGTGTTGACCAATTTTCATGTACAGTGCGCCGAGGTTATAGTAGGGGCGAGGGTACGTCGGTTTGATGTCAATCGCTCGCAGGTAGTGGTCGCGCGCTCTCATGAATAATTCCTTAGTTTTGCCGATGACTATGTTCATGGTTACATCTTCGTCAAATTGTTGGGTATAGATATACGCGTCAATCGCTTGGGCTTTTTTGTCGATCGCTTCAGTCACATCTGGTTTATCCGATCTCATCACAATATAACCGGAACCGACTTCTGTTATCGCTATCTCCAATTCATGGACAGCTTCAGCTGGTGTTTGATTTGTTAATTCAGTTGTCCAAGAGGGCCAGTTCGGGCCAGCGTAATCAAGTCCATATTCGTAGCAGGTTGCCCCCAGATCATTATGGACTTCGGCGTTGTCTGGACGCATTTCTAGAGCCGCTTCGTAGATCTGGATAGCCGCAGTATGTTTTTTTGCGTTATGGGCTACCGCAGCCTGTTCACGCAAGCTCTTAAATTCCTGCCCCTCCAAATTGATAGCTTCTCGTGTTGCCATCTGATCGCCGGTCTGCATATAGAAGATAAGCGGGACAACTACAATGAGAGATAAACAAAGGAATATAATTGTTGGCAATTGTAAACGCATTTTTCCTCACCTCTTGTCTTTAGCATATTGTCTGAATCACAGATTAAACAGATGACATGGACGTTCATTTAACAAATCTTACAAAGAAACCGGGTTTTTAAGAAAAAGCTCGGTTTCTCTGAGCGGTTCTGCCCTTTCTTTTCACATGAGCAAGCCTATTTATAAGCACTCCACAGTTAGTTGGCATACTCCCAAACCTAAAGGCTTGGGATTCTTACGAGTCCCTTGCCAATAGGAGTCGAATTGTGCTATCAACAAGGATTGCCCTATAAACCGGGACTTACGTCCTCTCCTGCAGGGGTTGATGCCCCAACCCGATAGATATTGACCGCGGCATTGCGATCTCTATCCAACTGTGTGTGGCAGTTTGGACACTGCCAAGTCCTATCACGGAGGTTCAACGTTTCATCCACTGCACCGCAAACTGAACAGGTTTTTGATGAAGGATACCATCTATCAATGAACGTGATTTTGACACCCTTCTTAGCTGCGATATACACCAGCTTCTGGACGAACTCCCCAAAGGCAAGGTCGCTCATCTTGCGACCCCACAGTGCTTTCATGCCCTGTAGGCTCAAGTCCTCGAGTCGGATTTCGTCATATTCATCGGTCAGTTGGTGTGCTAACTTCCAATGGAAGTCATTGCGCTGGTGTTCGATGGTGCGGTGCTTGCGAGCGAGATGCAGTCGTGCGCGTTGCCGGTTGTGCGAGCCTTTCCGCTTGGTGCTATGCTTGCGACTCGCACGTTTGATAGCGTTTATACTCCGCTTGAAAAACTGTGGCGATTCTATATCGTGTCCGTTTGACCCTGTCAGATACCTTTTGAGACCGAAATCGAAGCCTGCGATTTTACCCGTCATGGCTCGATGAAGATCTGGCTCTACATGGTCGGTCAGGACACAAATATAGACATCGCCAACGGCATCCCGCTTGATGGTGCAACGTTTCGGATTGCCAAGAATATCGCGGGACTTGAAATAGCGATAAATGCGTGTGCCGATTTTGATACGATTATCAGGCAGCAGTTCCCACCCGGCTTGGGTGAGTGTGAACGATTTGTATCTGCGGCGGGGCTTGAAACGGGGACGACCCCACCGCTTGCCTTGCGATTGTGCCTCAAACATCGCTTTGTACCCCTTGTCGATACGTGCCACTACGTCCTGCACCGATTGGCTTGGCAGCTGAGTCCAATGAGCAAAACGGCGTGTCTTTTTCAGTTTGCCAATATGCTTCATCAACCGAAACTTGCTGATATATTTACCATACAGCGCATAGTACCGACGCTGGAGTGCGACACAGTGATTCCATACAGAAGCGTGTCCTTCTATCGTTTTATGCAATTCACGATTACTGTGGTTGCTATACAGTTTGAACTTGTAGCTTTTCATACCATTGTTCCCACAACCAAGGGCATCTTGTTTGGGCTACACAAGTAAGGCAAAAACCGCTAAAGCGAGGCTTATATCCCAAAACTAAAGGATTGGGCTTTACGGGCTAAAGCCCAATTCGGTAAGGGGGTGGTCATCAGAATTAACAAAATCATAACTATAAACACCGCGCAATGGCTGAAGTTGCGATTCGTCTATGTTCAGCGGACAACTAAATCGGACAACTCTCCCTGCCTACCGTCCCGCTCAAAGTAAAGACTAATCCGTTGAGGGGGTTGTAACTGGTTTATGATACGTTTGAAATCTTCGATCGAATTCACCTTGAGACTGTTAATGCGGTAAATGAGATCGCCTCGTTTCAATCCACGCTCCGCCAATGTGCCTTTTGACTGGATCTTTGTAACAAGGACACCACGTTGCGTGTATTTCTCTGTCTGTTGTCGATTTAATTGTTCAATTGTGAGACCCCAGCCGGATACGGCGTAACTCCATTGAAGTTCCCGTATTCTTAGGCGCAGATCTCTGCGTTTCCCATCGCGGAGCACGCGGAAAGTTGTTACCTGATCTTCACGCAGGAGACGGGTAATTGCCAAGAATGTCTCTGAATTGGATACCGGTTTTTGGTCTATCGCTTCAATGACATCGCGACGGCGGAAACCCGCTGCCTCCGCTGGGCTTCTCCTTTTTACCCCCGCAACTAATACACCAATGCCCTCTTCCAAATCGAATGCTTCTACTAATCTCTGCGTTAAATCTTGGGGTTCGATACCAATTTCCGGTGGTACGACTGCTCTATAGGTAATCAATTGATCGACGACCTTTTGGACCACATTAACCGGAATGGCAAAACCGACACCTTGTGAGCCACCACTCGTGGAATAGATCGCTGTGTTGATACCGATCAACTGTCCATATAGGTTGACGAGTCCTCCACCACTATTGCCCGGATTAATGGACGCATCTGTTTGGATGAGGTTACGGTACAGTCGATCCTCTGTCTTCAGGGAGCGACCCGTTGCACTCACCACACCGACGGTAACAGTAGGGCTTGTATCTTCAACCATAGTTGCGAAGGGATGTCCAATTGCAATTGCCCATTCTCCAATCAGCAAATCCTCAGCGTTTCCTAACTCGATTGCTTTCAATTTTGGTATATCAATTTTTAAGACAGCAAGGTCTGTAAGGAAGTCCTCCCCGACAATTTCGGCACTCGCTTCCCGTCCATCTGACAGGAGTACCGTTATCGAATCGGCTCTCTCAATAACGTGCTGGTTGGTGATCACATAGCCTTTCCGGTCAAAAATCACTCCAGATCCAAGTCCGTGTAGGGTACGCCGCTGTGGGACCCGGAAGGGAAAATCGAAAAACGGTGTCCAAGGATCGTCAAAAAATGGAGACACATTTACCATTTGGGTTGTCGTCCGCGTTGTGCTGATATTAACGACCGCCGGACTCGCATACTCAACGGCGTTGACGATGGCGTTCCGCCGGGAAATTGATACCTCCGTTTGCCGCTCCGACTTCGATTGGGTTTCCCCTGTTTGGGGCACCAAAAGCAATAAACAGAGAAGCAAAATGTGAAATGTGAACCCCCAGTAAACCGGAGTGGACTGTAAGACGTGACGCAAATAGAGTATTAGGCTCTGCATAGATAAACACACACGCCGCCGCATTAATCGGGGCAGTTTTTGAACGAATACACTCACGAACTATTCCATTATATATTTGGAAAACAAAGTGGAAGAGTCACCAATTTCCCCGCTCTTCCCTTATCCTCAGTCTGAGGATGCTATTCTTTACATTTGGTTTGTGCCATATTCTTCCACCGGCACGATCCATGGATGGATGTTTCCACCACCCCTTACTATCGTAAAATAAACTTCAAAAATCCTCTGGTATCTCAAACACCACCCCACCCTTTTCTTTTTTGTAAAGAATCATCTTTACCTCTATGGATTCCGCTAAATTTGCCATTGAGGGATAGGAGCTGGGCTTAATAGAATACGCTTCTTCGCCAACAAAACCATCTATACCTTGGGATTCTTCATAAGGTTCTGCTAAATGGTAGCTGCAGCCTTTTATTTCCGCCAATTTTCCCAAGATTGCCTCCTGCACTTTAAGTCCTGCGAATGTCTTGGGAAAAACCAGATCCTCTACCCATGATTTAACCAAAGTCCGGTCAATTTTGAGGAGTGCTATCTTGAGGTTTTCTATCATTGAGATTATTTTATCTGTTGCATTATCAATCGCATCGGGTTGTTGTTCTTGATACCACGTAACCCATTCTTCCAAAGTTCGTCCTGGAAATTCTTGAATTAGCTCGCTCATTTGTCCAACAACTTCTGGCCACGTACCGTGCGAATATTGGTTTGCGAGATTTATTAATGGGCTCGTGTACTTTGGAAACTCGCAAACAGGACCATTCACATATTCCTGAATCTCAGCATTTTTTAGCTTAATTTGCATACATAATCCTTTGTACGGTGTGAGGTTATTGTCCATTCAACAGATCCAGTTGAAGACGCTTTTTGTGAGGTTTAGTTTTACTCCCAACTATGGATTCTGAGGTTTCCTCAAAATTCCAGTTCAGGTTATGAAATTTATCTTGAGGTTTTGCTGAATATATGACTTCAAAAGTGTTATCGCTGCACACCTGAACAGTTTTTAAGTCATTCAACAAAATAAGCTGTTCTTGGCTCGTCACCACCGGACAGTCATAGTGCTTGTTGGTATATTTCAACGGTCCCGAGTCTTGGATCCGGTTTTTGACAAACTCAAAATGTCTTATCAATCTATCGTGCAAATAATCGTTTGAAAAATCGACAATATGATGTGCAATCGGACAAATTGTTCCTTGAAAACTCTTGTCGATTTCAACACCGACACCATTACGTCCCGATGCCATCGCAGCTGCAATCGTAGTTCCCGTTCCCAAAAATGGATCGAGTACCACATCGCCTTTCACAGAATACATATTGATCAGTCGATAAACCAAATCAAACGGAAATGCAGCACTGCGTAATCGGGAGGTCGCACTAGAAAGTTTTTGTTCTGTTCCTTTGATATCCGTCCAAATATCCGAATACCAGCTATTCCGCTCCTCCCAAAACAGCGCACTTTCGCGTCTGTTCTCTTTCTCGTTCTCTGTCTTGAATTCTCTTTTGGAGCCCTTTCTCACGATCAGAATGTACTCATGTTCCAGAGTCACATAAGCACCAGCAGGCAGCATACCCGATCCCATAAATTTATTGGGGGCATTGGTCTGTTTGCGCCACAGGATATCAGGCAGTGCTGAAAATTCAATATTTAAGAGGTAATTCAAGATTCGTGCATGATTCGGATACAAACAAAAATCAGCCTTTATCTTTCGTGTCGCATCGCCGATATTGATACACGCAAATCTACCCTCCTTTAGGACCCTGAACAGTTCAACCCATACAGAATCGAGAATCTCGTGCATCAACTCATAAGCCTGTCTTCCATCGCCATGTGCCAACGCTTTCTGAATTTCTGGGTTCTGGCTGCCAAACATATCATCCCACATCTCAATCATGGGATACGGCGGAGAGGTAACCACCAGGTCAACGCTCTCTGAAGCGATTTTTTTTAGATTTTTTGCATCTTGAAAAAAGATCTTATGGATAGTTTTCATAGAAAGGTTCGTGTGATGTAGCGTGAAAGCAGCCGAAAAAAATGGCCGAATTCACTGAGTGATAGGACACCCGCTTAAACGGCGTTAGAGATCTGCACATATAGCTATCTAGTCAACGGCAAAATTGGGCTTGGGGTTTATTATATTCTTCTCAACCAACTGTTGTCAACGGCAGAAATTTGGTAAAGCGTCCAGATGGTCTCCAACCGAAAAGATTTCTGGCACACACCCTTCTACTCTTCATATATTCATCGAATTTTTTTATGGTTGGTGGTATAATACCCTTCATGAAAACAATCAATGTAACAATCTACTCCGACTACGTTTGTCCATACTGCTACATCGGTGCAGCGCGAGTACACCAACTGCAACAGGAGTACGATCCACCGATTGTCTGGAAGAGCTTTGAACTTCACCCGGAGGCACCAGCGGGAGGTATCCCACCTTCAATGTTTTATCAGAACAATCCGAATCTCAAACGGATTTCTGAAAACGCACAACAGTTGGCGGCGGCTGCCAATCTGCAACTCCCCGATCACGTCATTTATTCTAATTCCCGCCTTGCACTAGAGTTGGGTGAATTTGCCGAGCAATCCGGGAAGGGCGAGCCGTTCCGAGCAGCACTATTTGACTCATATTTCGAGCAGATACAGGATATGGGAGATGAATCGGTGCTTTTAGACATTGCTGAAGAAGTTGGACTTGCGAGAGAGGCAGCAGCTGAATGTCTCTCCGAACGCACGATGAAGACCTGTGTCGATTTACAGATACAGGAAGCAAGAGGATACGGTATCACCGGTGTCCCAACATTCATCATTGGAAAATATATGGTTGTCGGTGCACAGCCTTATTCGGTGCTCAAACAGGCGTTTGAGTTGGGGTTGGAAGAAGGGGAAGCTGGCTAAATAAATCCAAATCTTTGAAGGATGTGAAACAGAATTTACCCAATTGGCAATTTTCAGTCCAATCAACAAGGAGGGAGGGACATCATGGGCTTGGATACGAAATATGACATTGATCAGATGATGGAGGAGTGGCGGATTAACGGCTTCGTCGTCTTCGAGGATCTGATACCCACAGAAATAATTGACCGTATCCTTGAGGCGTGGATACCGATTAGAGACCGCGACATTGAGCGGCAGGGGAAGTATCCGCCTCGCGGCTACCATCGCTATAATGTGCGTGTGCCGTTCGATCGACCTTTTGTAGATCCGGTGATCTTTGAGCATCCTGCTCTCGTTGCGTTTCTGGAGTGTGTACTGGGTCCCGATTACGTCTGGACGCACTTCGATTCAAATATACCGCTGCCGGGAACAGATTATCAGCGGTGGCACCGGGATGGCAAAGCATCCCTTTTCCCGGGAATTAAGACACCAGCGTTCTCTGTCGGTGTCAAGTTTCCACTCGTTGATACAAACGAGGAGAATGGCAGCTTTGAAGTGATTCCGGGGACGCAATATGTAGGCGAGGAAGGTTTACCTACCAACTTGAACGACGTTTTTGGCGAGGGGCTCAATCGCCGTGGTAAGTACCACCCAATCCGTCTCAACCTGAAGAAGGGATCTCTCTGGGTACAAGACCCACGCGCCTTCCACCGCGGCACACCGAATAGATCAGATCACCCGCGCGATGAGTTGTGTATGGCATTCAGCGTCCCGTGGTTGTTCAGCCAATGGCTGCATGAGTACACCGAAAAGCATTTTCCAAGAGATCTCTGGGAAAGCCTACCTCCTCACGCACAAAAGGTGCTGAAATGGCAGCGGGTGAAAGAGGCATGAAGAACGTGAAACGTGATGCGCGAAACGTAAAAATAATCTGTTCATTAGTCCAGTCGGGCTAGAAAGCCCAACCTATGGATCCCATAAAAAAGTGCAAAACATAAAGAGGAACCGAGTGTTTGGCAAAAAAATCGGTTTCTATTGCACGATTGCTTAACATGAGCCAAAGGAGATTTTTATGCGTTTGAAAGATCGAGTTGCTATCGTCACTGGTGGCGGTGGTGGGATGGGGACCGGTATCAGCCTATGTCTCGCTAGGGAAGGTGCGAACATCGTCGTGTCGGACGTAAATCTTGAGGCTGCACAGGGGTGTGTAGAAAAGATCGAAGAGACAGGTCAACGCGGACTAGCGGTTCAATCAGATGTAACAAAAGAAGCAGACTGCAGCACCTTGGTTGAGGAGACACTTAAAACATTTGGACAGGTGGACATTCTGGTCAATAATGCTGGGCATTTCGGTGAGAATCTTGGGTTGCCGTTTACCAACCAAACGGAGGCGGACTGGGACGATAATTTAGCCGTCCACGTCAAGGGTCCCTTCTTTCTCTGTAAAGCGGTTGCTTCGCACATGATTGATAGGAAATTTGGGAAGATTATCAATATTTCGTCAATTGCGGCAAAGCGAGACCCACAGATTGCACCGGCTTACGCCGCTGCTAAGAATGCCTTATTGAACCTGACGAGGTTGGTGGCTAAAGACTTTGGACCCCATAACATCAACGTCAATGCAATCTGTCCGGGGATGCTCTGGACAGGATTCTGGCACAGACTTGCGCCGCTAATCGCCGAAAACGATCCGACTTATGCAGACCTTGAACCGCGCGCCCTATTTGAGCAGTGGGTCAAGCAGAACACACCGCTCCAACGGGAACAGACGCCGGAGGATATCGGCAACCTCGTCGTCTTTCTGTCATCGGAGGAGGCGCGAAACATCACGGGACAGACTATCCATGTCGATGGCGGCGTGTCGATGGGATAGGGAATCCCATTTTTTAGCTGATTTGAACAACCTGTGCACGTCGCGCAGATTCATTTAATGCGTCGCAGACACGCATCGTACTAATCGCTTCAGTTTGCCAGCGTGGCTCAAGCTGCCCGGTCCGAACAATGTCTGAAAACCGTTCGATCATGCGTACCTCTTGGATACAGCCTCCGCCTTGATGTTCCTCGTTTCGTCCCTGTGCACCGTGTACCCAGAAACGGGTCGCATCTTCTTGCCGGGGTATTACGAAATCGTCGCACACAATAGAGGCTTGGGTGCCTGCAACCTCAAACCACCTGCGACTCGCGGTATCATAAGCGCAATCGAATGAGGCGATTCGTTCGTCTTCAAACCAGAGTGTGCCTGATAGATTGAGTTCCACATCACTATAATAGCGTGCAGTCGCAAAGACCTGCGTTGGTAAATCGTCGAATGCCCAGAGAATGCAGCGGACGCAATAGTAACCGAGATCGCCGAGACAACCGCCAGCGAGTTCCTTTTTCACGCGGATGTTGTCTTCTGGGATTGTGTCCCAACCGGTGGTAAATGCTGCCGTCAACCGACGCAACCGTCCTAAAGTCCCGTCATCAATGACCTGTTTCATTCTAGGCGTGCGTACGTGATGCACCCACATAACGCCATCCATCAGTTGCACCTTGTGCTGCCGACAGGCATCCGCCATTTCTATTGCTTTCTCTGTGTTTGCTTCCAGCGGTTTTTCGCATAACACATGTTTGCCCTGTTCCGCCGCTTTGATAGTCCATTCGGCGTGCATTGAAGGCGGTAGCGGGTTGTAGATGGCATCAATTTCCGGATCTTCCAAGAGTGCCTCATAGTTTCCGTAGGCTATTTCAACATCGTGCTCGGACGCCCAACTTTTGGCACGTTCTTCCGTTCGACTAGCGATTGTGGTCAACTCGGCACCGTCTGCCAAGTTGATAGCGCGTGCAACCTTTGTTGCGATCCTTGCTGTGCTCAAAATCCCCCAACGTATACTCCCTTTTGCTTCGTCTGTCATAACTCCCTCGTTCAAAATCTGGTCTCAATAGAATTGTTGTTGCTCAAAATTTCGATTAGTGCTATAATCCCGATCAAATCGTGTGAAGGCTTGAAATAAGTTCAAGGTTAGATTTAATGTAGCATATTCTATTTTCAATAAGGAGTCAAGCGCAAAAATGAGACGTTTCTTGTTTATTGTATGTGTGATTTCATTCGCTGTTGGAGGCACAGCATGGGGTTGGTGGTCAGGTGGACATGGCATTATGACGAAGGCAGCGGTTCAAGCGTTGCCTGATGATATGCCGGAATTTTTCCGCGCTGGGGAACGAATGATTGCCCACTGTTCCTATGATCCGGATATCTCAAAGAACCGTGGAGCACCCCATGTTAACAGTGCAGAACATCCAGAGCACTATCTCGATCTAGAACTTTTGAAGGGTAAGCCGCTCCCGAAAAGCCGGTATGAGCTTATTCAGTTATGCGTGGAACTGGGAATTAAGCCCGACAAGGTGGGTTTCGTGCCTTACGCCGTCGCTGAGTGGACAGAGCGCCTTGCCATCGCATTCGCCGAGCATCGGAAATGGCCCAACAATCCCCACATCCAGACCAAATGTCTGTTCTATGCCGGATTTGTTGCCCACTATGCACAGGATATGTGTCAACCTTTGCATCTGACAATCCATTTCGATGGTTGGAAACAGTCGGATGGGTCTGTTCTACATAAAGGAATCCATGAGAAAGTGGACGCACTTATCGAGTATTTAGAGCTTGATCCGTCGACTATAGCAAAAGATCAGGAAATTCAACCGCTCGACGATCTGATGGCTGGCATTGTGGAGGAATTCCACGCGGGGTTTGCCCTGCTCAAACCGGTGTATGAGCTAGGAGATAGCCTCCCCTCTTTCCGAGACAAAGATTGGGAGCGTGTCCCGGCAGTCGTTGATTTTGCGACTGAGCGTGCGCGTGAAGCCACACGTTTTACAGCTGCGCTCTATCTGACAGCTTGGGAATTGTCGGATAAAATTAAGCTGGAAGGTTGGCTGGACCGCGCACAAGATGATGGGGAAACAACGCAATAATTACGTGAGGAATATTTGAATGGCTGCGAATAAGATAGTTGATATACAGGTGTGCGAATTGCAACCACCACCGCCGAGCGAAGAAGGAACCCCAGCCCGTCGTCCGCCTTGGGGACATAGTTTTGTGGAGGCAAACCCCTTGGACAGATTCGACCAGCCGGTCCATCGACGGTCTCCGGGTGGATTAGTGTGGGTTAAGGTTATCGCTGATGACGGAACTTGGGGTTTGGGGCTTACTGATACAGGTCACGTAGCGACGATACTTATCAACGAATGTCTTGCGCCGCTGGTTATTGGGCAAGAGGTGGGGGCGATTGACCTTTGCAATGATCTGATGTGGCGCGGAACACTCTCCTTCGGCAATGAAGGCTTGACAGCGCGCGCTGTGGCTGGGGTTGATTTAGCATTGTGGGATTTGTGGGGCAAGACCTTAGATCAGCCAGTCTACCGACTCGCCGGAGGTCCTGCACGTCGTTCAATGGATGTGTATGTGACCGGCAACGATGTGGATTGGAGTATAGAACTTGGGTTCAAGAAGTTCAAGCTGGCACGCCCCTATGGGGTCTACGATGGACAGGCTGGAATCGACGGCACAGTTGAATTAATTGCAAAAACCCGTGAACAGATCGGTCCTGAAGCGGATTTGATGCTTGACTGCTGGATGGCTTATGATGCCGATTACGCTGTGCAGATGTGTGAAGCCCTTCGCCCTTACCGGATGCGGTGGATGGAGGAGATGCTAGTTCCACACGACTGGAAAGGGCTAAAAGCTATACGTCAGCGCGTCCCATGGCAGACGCTTGCTACCGGAGAGCATTGGGCAACGCGTTGGCCTGGGATGCGAGCGGTAGAGGAGAGTCTGATAGACCTCGTGCAGGCAGATCTCCACTGGATCGGCGGTTTTACGGAAGCGATGAAACTGGCTCATTTTGCAGATGCAGCCGGCATTCCAATGTGTCTGCACACCGGTGCCAACAATCCTTATGGACAGCACTGGACCGCCGCCATGCCCAACACGCCGTTGATTGAACTCTTTCAAGCTTCAGCGCCGGGCATTCCATTGGAGGAATGTTATCTAGGAGCCCCCTCGGAGTCGGGACGACGCTGTTATCGTACCCCGCCGGGAACCCTGATGCCGGTTGATGGTAAGCTAGGTCTGCCATCGGGCCCCGGGTTTGGGCTTCAGGTGCCGGAGGAATGGCTGCAACCGATTTGAAACATCCCAACGCGCCGTTAAGAATTGGTGGGGTGACTGTAAATTATCTGCCCAAACGTTCAAACTCGGTTGAGAGCCAATCCCAATAGGGACGGGGCATCTCAGAGGGCGGCTCTAATGCGGCATCTCTTCGCAAGCGGCGCAACGGATGCTCACGGTTCTCTTGTGGGAGATCTACGCGCGTACCGTGAGCAGCAGACTCGAACACACCCATCAAGACCTCCAATACACGTCTGCCCTCTAATCCGCTGCATTCATGCTCCCGCCCTTCGTCCAAGGCGCGGACATACTCCTCAACAAACCAATAGTCCGCTTCTGCTGCGCTGCCCTCCGGTTGGTAGCTTTCGGGATAGATTGACTCAAGGGCTTCCCATTGGTCATGCTCTCCGTCAGGGATAAAATGGGGTTGGGGCAGCCACCATGCTTGGTCTCCTCTCCACATCAAGCGTCCTTCACTGCCGTACAACTCCATCGCATACGCAGAAGAATCCATATTATCAAAGCGATGCTGGAGGAGGGTTCCGGTCACGTTGTTATCAAATTGTAGCGATGCCGTGATATGCTCACAAGCGATGGTCCCCATCCCGCTTGGCGATGGCACGATATCGTTTGGGGTAATCGGATGCCCGTCCGTTGTCGCTTGCGTGACCACGCTGCGGGGACGACCACCGAACCTGAGCATGTTGTTAATCATGTGCGTCCCGATATTCATTAAGCCGTAGCCGCCGTAGTACCCCTTGCCGCTACCGTAGATGTATCGGAGCTCACCGATTTTTCCCTCTTTGTACGCATGTCCAATCGCTTGCATCGATGCGCCAACTCGCCCCTGATGGTGTACAGCGGTGCGCACACCTTTCTCTTGTGCTCGCGCAATAACAGCGTCGGCTTGGATTAAATCAACACACATCGGCTTTTCGACCTCAATGTTGATGCCGTGTTCTAGGACACGCATACACAGATCGTAGTGGAATTCCGTCCCCGTCGGGATAGCCACGATGTCTGGCTCCGTTTGACGAATCATCTCGTCCAAGTCAGTGAAACGCGCAGATACATCAACCTCATCTCCGAGTATGTTCAACCGCTCCTCGACAAGGTCGCAAAGCGCGACAATCTCTGTCCGTGGATGGGCATGGTATGCTCTGGCTGCCGCTGTTCCACGTCCTCGACACCCTAAAATATTGACACGATATGTTTTCATTTCTGCCCCCTTGTTAAACTATCTCTGAAACCTCAAATAGTTTCAACCTCCGTAAACCTTGTAACTCAGAATTGTCACAAACAGATATGCAGCGATAAGTATAACACCAAACGGACGCTTCAAGCTATCGCCCGAAACGAATATACCAACACGAAAAACAATTAAAATAAATAGCATCAGTGGGAAAAGTAGGCGAAAAAAGTGCGTCGGTGCTTCTAACCCACCGCCTGTTACCGCAGCGGCGGCACCAGCGACAAAAAGGACGTTGAGAATATCAGCACCAATCACGTTTCCTACTGCAAGTGCACCATGCCCCCTTCTTGCGGCAGTCACTGCGGTCACAAATTCAGGCAGAGAGGTCCCGAACGCCACCAATGTAGCGGCAATGATGCTCTCTGGAACTTGCACCCTTTCGGCGACAATTTTAACTGCTGGAATCAGTACCGATGAGGAGGCGACCACCAATAAAATACCGAATAACAACTTGACGACGACAAGCACCGTATTCGCAGATTCGTCGTGGGTCTGCTCTGCTTCCATTGTGCTGTCGCTGTCGGCATCGCGCGACCAACGAATCGACTGCCACATATATGCAGCAAGTAAAATGAGGAAAACAAAGCCCATCACTTGCGGGAGACGACCGCCTTCTGCGAGGGTTGTTCCCAACGAACCGAAAGGTAGGCAGGCAATTACCAGCAGAAATCCCGCTCCCAGCTGCAGCCAACCTTGGCGGTTGACAATTTTTCGATTGAGCGGTAGCGGAGCGATCAGTGCGGCAGTACCGAGGATCAGCCCGGTATCGCAGATGATTGACCCTACCGCGTTCCCCAGGGCGATATCCGGATCTCCCTGAACAGCAGCGAAAACGGAGACTGCGGCTTCGGGTGTAGTTGTCCCAAGACTCACAATTGTCGCGCCGATAAGGGTCTGTGGGATGCCCCATCGGGTTGAAAGAGTAACCGCTTCATCGACTAGTATATCAGCTCCCTTTCCAAGCAGATAAAGGGTAATAGCAATAATAACAAAGAGCCAAATCGTGTGGAGACCTCCCATCTTGGATTCGAGCCAGCCTTCTAAACCGTGAGGGGTGTCTGCATCTCCAGAATCGCCAAAAGCGGTAAAGCTAAAAATGACGGCTACAAAGATTAAACAAAAGAGTAATTTACGTTTCATCATCTCCTCATTATGATTTTTTAGGGTACCAGAGACAGAAGCAGCATCTGATTCATAGCAGCACAATCAATTGGACTACCACGGCTGTTGTCGATCTTATCACAAAGTTAGGTTAAAAGTCAACTTTTTTAGTCAGGACATACCGTACTTCTGCTTAACAACTTCCTCTTACAGAAAGTTTTTGATGCTACCTTTCTATCAGCATAAAATAGGTGCTCATTGTAGAAATCAGGTTGACAACCACGCGGATCTTTCCTATAATTTCTGAGTCTCTCATCGACGCTTGAGAGGACACCGGATTATATATCACTATCTTAAAAAAATCGAGGAAAACACCATGAAAAAAGAAACAACTGAAACAGAAAAAAACAGTACGAACGATGCAACACCCACAACCGACTTTATTCGGCAGGCGGTTCAGGAGGATTTGCGGACGAACCGATTTGACGGTCGTGTGCATACGCGGTTTCCACCGGAGCCGAACGGTTATCTGCATATTGGCCACGCCAAAGCCATCTGCATTGACTTCGGTATCGCGGAAGATTTCAATGGACTTTGCAATCTGCGATTTGATGATACCAATCCCACCAAGGAAAGCATTGAATATGTGGAGTCACAGCAGCAGGATATCCGATGGCTCGGATTTGATTGGGAAGGCAGAGAGTTTTATGCTTCGGACTATTTTGAACAACTCTACGAATATGCTGTGAAGCTTATCAAGAAAGGGAAGGCGTACGTCTGTGACCTGAATGCCGACGAAATACGGGAACACCGTGGTACATTGACGGAGCCGGGAGTGAACAGCCCGGATCGCGACCGCTCCGTTGAGGAAAACCTCGATCTTTTCGAGCGGATGAAGGCGGGCGAATTTTCGGACGGTGAGCGCACACTCCGCGCCAAAATCGATATGGCCTCCCCCAATCTGAATATGCGGGATCCGGTGATGTATCGCATTCGGCGAGCCACGCATTATCGGCAAGGCGACAAATGGTGTATCTATCCAATGTACGACTTCACGCATGGCCAAAGCGATTCGATAGAAGGTATCACTCACTCCTTATGTTCGCTCGAATATGAAGACCATCGCCCCCTGTACGATTGGTATCTTGACGAACTGGAAATTTATCACCCGCAGCAGATTGAGTTCGCTCGACTCAACATCAGCAATACGATATTAAGCAAAAGATGGCTCATCCGGCTGGTGGAGGCGGGGTATGTCAACGGGTGGGATGATCCGCGTATGCCAACCCTATCCGGTTTCCGAAGACGGGGCTATACACCAGAGGCAATCCGAGATTTTTGTAACCGTATCGGCGTGGCGAAAAGCGATAATTTGGTGGATATTGCACTGCTTGAATACTGCCTCCGCCAAGATCTGAATATACGCGCCCCGCGTGTAATGGCTGTTCTGCGTCCGATCAAAGTGATTATCGACAACTATCCGGAGGACGAGGTGGAGGAGTTGGATGCCGAGAATAATCCGGAGGATGAGAGTATGGGGCATCGGAAGATTCCGTTTTCACGCGAGATTTACATTGAACGGGAAGATTTTATGGAAGACCCACCCCGGAAATACTTCCGTTTGGCACCGGGCCGTGAGGTACGGCTAAAACACGCCTACTATATCACATGTGTCGATGTAGTTAAGGATGAGCAGACGGGAGAGGTTACTGAGCTGCATTGCACTTATGACCCAGAGACGCGAGGCGGGTGGTCTGAAGATGGGCGTAGGGTAAGAGGGACGTTGCATTGGGTTTCCGCACCCCACGCGCTTGAAGCCGAAGTCCGCCTATTCGACCATCTCTTTACGGAACCGAATCCCAACGTTCTCACGGATGACGATTTCGAGGCGAATCTGAATCCCAACTCGTTGGAGGTGTTGGAATCGTGCCGAGTTGAATCTAGTCTCGCCGGTGCTGTGCCGGGGACCCAGTGCCAGTTCCTAAGAACGGGCTATTTCTGTGTAGACCCCGATTCCTCCGATGAAAAGTTAGTATTCAATCGGGCGGTGACGTTGCGGGACACTTGGGCAAAGATTCAGAGAGCACAGCAGCGTCAGTAAGGAAAATTGTAAAGCCCGCGGAAGGGAGAGCACTTCATGTCCACCATACAAATTCCCAATGAATTGACTGTCGAAGACCTGCTTAGTGCCGTTAAACAATTACCGCCGGCTGAGCTGCGCGAATTCACGCAACAATTTTCGGAGTGGCAAAAGCAAAATGGAGAGAAAGATGAAGCAGTACTAGTAACTTTGATTCAGGAATATTCCTTCTTGCCTCCTACTGAACAGGAGCACTATGAGGAATTGCGCCGCAAGTGTGAAGCGACAACATTGACGGAACATGAACTTGCTGAATACCAATCGTTGCTCCAACAGTTGGAGGCTCGAAACATTAAGCGTATTGAAACTCTCAGCATCTTAGCACAACGTCGTGGAACCACATTGCGGGGCATCATGGCAGAACTTGGTCTGAAAGACGAAAATGGCGACTTCTGAGCGTATCACCCCCTTGTTGCGCCGCCAAGTGAGCGAGCAAGCACGAGGGCTTTGCGAATACTGCTGTTGCCCCGCCGATTTTACCAATGCTTCCTTTCACTGCGAACATATCCGACCAAGAAATGCTGGCGGAACGACAACTTTGGACAATTTGGCGTGGGCCTGTCCATGGTGCAATGGTCACAAATATACCAAAACTCACGCTCAAGACCCACATACGGGACGAGGCGTTCCGCTCTTTAATCCCCGCCGGCAACGGTGGTCGAGGCACTTCGCGTGGAGTGAGGATTTCATGTATATCATTGGACGAACCATGACGGGCAGAGCAACCGTGGAAGCTCTACATCTGAACCGTCTTCAACTCCTCAATTTACGACAATTACTTCATGCTGCTGGTGAACACCCACCCAAGGTGAAATAACTATACACGATAACAAAGAAGCCTCGTCGCTTAGGTGTTCTAGAACCGTCAATTGTTATGAAGCTTTCTGAATATGGCGGATGGCTCTGTCTAACCGCTCAAGCACCTTTTCTTTGCCGAGTAGGATGATAATATCAAATAAACCGGGGCCTCCTGCTTCGCCGCTCAGTGCAACCCGTAACGGCTGCATCGCCTTGATTCGACTGATCTCTTTCGCTTCGATGTGTGCCCAAATTGCCGCTTCAACCGGCTCCGTTTCAAACACTTCAACCGCCACTAAAACATCGCGGAGCCCCTGCAAAATTCCGGCGGGATCGCCTTTCCACCACTTCTTAACCGCTTTGGGATCATAGTCAAAATCGTCGGTGAAAAGGTAACTGTAGGCGGTGATATCCGCTAGTGTTTCCAGCCGATCTCCAACCGCTGCAACAAATTGCTCCAGCCACGCTCGGCTCTTTTCCTCCTCCAGAAAACCCGCTTTCTGCAAGAAGGGGATGACCGCATCGGTGCGTGCAGACAGGTCTAACTGTGTGATATAGTGCCCGTTTAACCACTGAAGCTTTTTGATGTCAAACACACTGCCGCTCTTTCCTACCCGCTCAAAGTCGAATTTCTCAATTAGTTGGTCAACAGAAAAAATTTCTTCCTTGTCGTCGTAAGACCAACCGAGCCGCACGAGGAAATTAATCAACGCCTCCGGCAGATACCCATCATCGCGGTATTGTCCAACAGAGGTGGCACCGTGCCGCTTGCTCAACTTCTCGCCTTTGCCGCTGCCCAGCACCATCGGCAGATGTGCACACTGCGGTGGGTCAATGCCGAGTGCTTGACAGATTAGGAGCTGCTTGGGTGTGTTGGACAGATGGTCTGCCCCCCTGATGATATGCGTTATTCCCATCTCAATATCATCAATGATTGAGGTGAAATTGTAGAGCGGTGAACCGTTGGATCTGACAATAATAAAATCGTCAAGCGTCTCGGCTTCAAATTTTACCACGTCTAGGACGAGATCCCGCACAATGATTGCATCTTCTGGGATTTTGAGCCGAATTGTTGATTTGCGTCCTTCTGCTTCAAGTTTACCCCGATCCGCTTCTGTCAGATGTCTGCACTTTCCGGGGTACCCCTGTGGGCGTTTTTCCACACGAGCAAGTGTCCGCATCTGATTCAACTCTTCGGGGGTACAGTAGCAGCGATATGCGTTACCTGTGTCGAGTAACTGCTGCACATATTTGTCATAGAGATCACCGCGCTCCGTTTGAATATAAGGTGCGTGGGGTCCTCCAACCCTTGGTCCTTCGTCCCAATCGAGTCCAAGCCATTCCATCGAATCGTAAATACCCTGCATCGATTCGTCGGTAGATCGGGCTTCATCGGTATTGTCAATCCGAAGGATGAATGTTCCGCCATGATGCCTTGCAAAAAGCCAATTAAACAGTGCTGTGCGCGCCCCCCCGATATGAAGAAATCCTGTCGGCGAGGGCGCGAAGCGAACTCGAATGGGTTGGTCCGTTGCCATTGTAATATTTACTCCTTTATGTATGGCTCATGTTAAGAAATGGTCCAACAGAAACCGAGTTTTCAAGTCCCGATTCTCGGGATGCTCCCCGATTGCATCGTCCGTTCCGAGACCAGGGGGGCAAGCTGAGTCGGCAAAAAAACTCGGTTTCTCATAGTGTTTTGCACTTTCTTTTTATATGAACGTTATGTATAAGTTTATCGTGCTACTTTTGATACATGTTGTTGCGATTGTGAAACACCGATTTGGCGTTTATGGTCTTTGCACAGAAACAGCTCAGATCTTTTCAAGTAACCGGAAAGCACTTGAAAACGTTCTATCGAATTGGAGAAGATTCCGGAAACTCTGATGTTGCACGAAATGGGTCATAGACAGTTGCATAGCTGCCCGATTTGTTCCATCACTTATGGTTACTAAAGTTCGTTCGGTGGTTCAGAGGGCAGTTGAGATCAAGGTATCTCTATATGCTATGGTAGGTTTAATGCCCTTAACAGGTTAACGCCAGATATTGGCATTATTATTGCATATTGAAAACCAATCGATTTATCTCCTTGAGGAAAGTTAGTGCCCTCACCGGCTTTTCTATTGTTCAAAGTTATAGGATTATAGAGAATTCGCTCAATTCAGCAATCCGAAATGCCAAAAAATCAAGCAGAAAGGAAGTCAAAATGACACAGAATCCAGACTCTCAAAAGAATCGTCCGGATTTTTATGAGCTCGCCCTACTCCTTGCTGATGGGCAAGCCCGTAAAGATACAGCATACAGTTGGTCAGATTTTATAGACAACCTGTCACAAATCTGTGACGAGTTTGCTTATAGTATTCACCCTAAGGAAAAACCGCATCGGGGTGCGTTACAATCTCGCTACCGAGCCTATCGGATGTAGTTTCACGATAGGTTCCGTAGCCCCGATCGGATCGGGATTTTTTGTTAAATCTCTCCCCGCACCCCCGCTGCCAATTCCTCCGCAAATTTCTTCACGTTCGATAAGATTGCCGCTTCATCTCCCAGATGCTCTTCCATAACGTTGATGATTGCGCTAGCAACGATGACACCATCCGCAAGGCGGGCAACTGTCCTCGCTTGTTCACTTGTTGAAATCCCAAACCCAACACAAACCGGTTTTCCGGTCTGCTTTTTCAACTCAGTGATCATTGGCTGAAGCTCATCCGAAAGTGATGAACGCGCTCCTGTGACACCGGTAACCGAGACGCAATAAATAAACCCTGTGCTAACTGACGCGATGAAACGCATTCGTTCAGGCGGACTTGTGGGGGAGGCAAGGAAGATTGTGGCTAGGTTATGCGCTGGAGCAACCTCTAACAGTGTAGAGGCTTCCTCCGGTGGCAGATCCGGAATAATTACCCCATCCACGCCAACTTCGCGTGCCGCAGCACAAAAATCTGCTTCCCCCATCCGAAAGATTAGATTGTAGTAAGTCATCAACACAATTGGAATTTGCGTTTCCTGCCGAAGGGTCTCAACCATATCAAGAACATCTCGAAGTGAGATTTTATCCGCTAGCGCCCGTTCACTCGCCTTCTGGATGGTTGGTCCATCTGCGATAGGGTCGGAAAACGGCACACCAAGCTCAATGATGTCAGCACCCGCCTCTTCAAGCGTTAAAAGTAGTTTTCGACTGATCTCTTGGGTCGGATCGCCGGCACAGACATATGGCATAAACGCGCTCCGACCCTCTGCGCGTAACTGCTCAAATTTTGCTTCAATTCGATTCAATATAACACCTCATTATAATTATTATTTTTATTTTCATGTTCCTCAATCTGATGCAGCGTTTCACTCACATAGCGGCGCAGCCATTCGCTGTCAGTCGTTTGCGCCAATTCATTAAGTGGTTCAATGGCTCGCTGAGAACCGATTTTGCCCAAAGCAATAATCGTCGCCGAACAGACGGATCGATCTGGATCATTTAATGCCGCGATTAACGGTTCAACCGAGTGGACAGCTCTCAAGTCGCCTAGGGCAACGGCAGTGGCGCAACGCATATCCGGCTCTGCATCGTTCAGAAAAGGAATTAACGGTTCGACCGCCCGCACATCCCGCAGTGCCCCCAGCGAGGAAATTGCAAAACGACGCACGGTGCTATCCCTATCCCCTAGAGCGTTAATGAGCGGTAGTACGGCTTGGGCATCTCCCATTGATTCCAACGCTTGTGCGGCATAGGATCGCATTTCCGCCGAATCCGATTTTAACTTGGGCAGCAAAATCCACCGTGTCGTCGCATACTTCAGTGGAGGGAGCAGCCGCTCCCACAGACTTTTTAATGGCTTGAATAAAATGTATGTGTCTTGCATAATCATGAACCAGTATGTTGCAAGAAAAAGCGTTCAAAGCCGGTTGCAAGTCCTTTGGTACTGACATCTTCTTTTCGCGCGCTGTTGTAGCGTTCGTGGTATTTCCGTTTATCATTCGGGTGCGGGTGTGTCCCTTGATACCTACAGCTGAGACGACAGAAATCGGTTTGTAAATTCGGGCTTTGTGCATTTGTCCATCACGACCTGCAAACCGTGTGAACGTGCTTTGGCTGCGGCATTTTCGTGGATAATCCCCAGTTGCATCCAGACAACCTTTGCCCCAATTTCGATAGCTTGATCAACAATCTCTGGCACATGTTCGGTACGACGGAAAATGTCAACAATTTCGATGGGCTGACTTTTCGGCACATCGAGCAGGCTTGGATACGCCTTTTCGCCTAAAACCTCGTCGTAGGTTGGCGTTACGGGAATAATCCGGTAACCCTGCTCCTTCAAAAACTTCGCAACACGATAACTGGGGCGATCTAGCTTTGCGGACAGCCCAACTACCGCGATTGTTTTGTATTGAACGAACATATCATAAATTGGATCAGATGCGTGTGCAGACATTTGGTTCTCCTTTCTAAATCCATTATTATTTAGATCAAGCCTAAACTTTCGCAAAAGTAATCATGAAACTCCTCTAGTCCCTCAAAAATTTTGTGCGCCAAAGCGAGGCTTTTCTCTGAGGGTAGCTTCATGTCTGGAATCATAACGGGTAGCATTCCTGCGTCGTAGGCTGCCTGAATGCCGGCATCTGAGTCTTCCAAAACAAGACAACGCTCCGGGACAATATCCAGTCGCGCCGCAGCGGCAAGAAAAATATCCGGTGCCGGTTTACCTTTTTGTACCTGATCGCCGGCAATCACTACGGGGAAATGGTCTAATAGATTTACGAGTGATAGTTTGTGAATTGCTCTCTCATATTCTGTAGAGGTTGCCACCGCCTTCGGCATTGAAATTTCGTATAGGAAACATAGCAATTCCGGCAGGCCGGACTTAACGGCTAACTTACCCTCATCAATCCAGCCATCGACGTACGTACGATACCTTTTTCGCACAGCATCGACTGGGAAATCGGAGCCAAAAACTTCAACCAAAGTGCGGTCTGAATCCCAGCGATTTCGCCCCACCATAGTAATAAAAATATCATCACTGATAGGAAACCCAAAATCATTGCCCGCAAGCTGCCACGCTTTGAGCGCGAGCCTTTCGGTGTCGATCATCAATCCATCCATATCAAAAATGATAGCTTTGCATTCACTTATTGGTCGCATAATCACTTCTATTTAAACCGTAGACACGGTCATTTACCAATTTGCCGATCGGTCTTCCCACAGATGTTTTTTAACTTCCACCTCATTTAGGTTAGTTCCCCATCCCGGCTTTGTGGGAGTCGTCATGTAGCCATCAATGATCTCCGGCGGATCCGTGACGAGGTCATCTTTCCACGGCACATCGTCAATGTCAATCTCCATAATGCGAACATTGGGCAGGACAGCGCATAGGCTCGCACTCATGTATGTCGCTATATGGCTGTAGTAGTTGTGGGGCGCGATATTGGTCTGGTACACCTCCGCAAGGTCTCCGATCTTCTTGGACTGCGTGAACCCGTTCCATGCCACGTCAATCATCATCACGTCTGCAGCGTGCAGCTCAAAATAGGGGATAAATTCTCGCATATAGAACAGGTTTTCGCCGGTACAGATGCGGGTGGTTGTGGACTCTTTAATCTGCAAAATAGCTTCTGGATCATACATATCAATTTCGAGCCATTGAAGATCGAAGGGTTCTAATACTTTAGCAATTCGCAGGCACGCTTCCGTTTTGAAGTTGAAGTTGAGGTCTAAACAGAGTCCCACATCGGGCCCAATCGCTTCCCGGAATGTTCCTATCAGCGTCTCAATGTGTCGTAACAGCACGGGCGTGACCACCTGATCTGTGGTCCCTGAACCGCCTCCGAACCCGCTGAAGTACACCGATGCCGGCTCACCGGGAATCACGATGTTGGTTTTGAGTGCAGTGAAGCCGCGCTCCACCACTTCCCGCCCCAATGCGGTGATGTCGTCCATCGTTTTGAGCGGCGGTACACCTATCAGCTTATGATGTCTGGCGCGGCTTGTCCCGCAATGAGACCAGTATAGTCGAACCTTGTCCCGCGTTGGACCACCAAATAGCTCAACGACAGAGATACCGAGTGCTTTCGCCTTGATGTCTATAAGGGCACACTCGATCCCAGCGATGGCTTTGGCAGCGATGCCCCCGGGGCTTTGGCGCGTGCCCCGAATCATATCCCAGAACCGCATCTCAAAGGCTCTTGGATCCGTACCGATGAGCACCCGCTCCAAATCCTTGATTGTCCCAACGATTCCGTGAGGGGATCTGCCATCGCTGCATTCGCCGTAACCGGTGACACCCTCATCGGTCTCAACCTTGACAAATGTCCAAGGACGCCAGCCGGCATCCACGATGAATGTTTCAATGTTCGTTATTTTCATATAATCCAGCCTCTATTTTGTAAATATCAAATGTCGTTGGCTCATGTTAAGAAATGGTGCAACAGAAACCGAGTTTTCAAGAAAAAACTCGGTTTCTCTTAGTGTTTTGCATTTTCTTTTTCTATGATTATCCCTTATAGATGCTGCGGTTGACCCGTACGAATCGACTCGATCGCCTTGACTCCAATTTTCGTGGCTCGCAGTCCATCCTTCACTTTCGCTGCATTCACGGGATCGACATCTTTCCCCACCCAATCAATTAACGCTTGCATCTCATCGATATATCCGTGAGCCGCGCTACTGTTGCGATAATCGGAGGGTAGATCCTCCATCGTGAAATCGGCAGGCTCCACGCCCCAAAACTTAATCGCGGGTTCACCATAATAACCGTAAAGCGTTGCAGTCTTCGTTCCACCAAACAACTCGTAGAACGCCTTGCCAGCCAACGCCGGTGAACCAAAGTCCCCATTAATTGCACTCGCCACACAGCCGTTGGCAAATCGAATTGTGGCAACAACGCTATCGGTGATTTCGGGAATCTTCGGATGGGTAAGGTTACCGCCCTCCGCATAGACAGTGACAGGTTCGGATCCAACAAGCCAACACATCGCATCAAACAGGTGGCAACCTTGCGAAAGAATGTTGCCGCCGCCTTCTACTGGATCGTTCGCCCAACTATCATCGCCCCACCGCGGATCCACGAGCTGCCCAACAATCACAAGTGGCGTTGGGATTACCTCTTTGAGCTTGGCAATGAATGGTGAGAATCGCGCTTGAAATCCAGCCATCAACTTCACGCCTGTCCGTTCTACTGCTGCCTCGATCTGTTCGCATCCCTCAATCGTCAGTGCTAACGGCTTTTCAACAAAGATCTGTTTACCGGCTTCTGCGGCTTCAATTGCGAGGAGAACGTGCAGGTCGTGATGAGTACAGATTAATACAACGTCAACCAGATCGTCGTTGAAGAGATCCTGTGGATCGGTTGTGCAGTAATCACAGCCGACTTCCTTTTGCAATAGTTGAGCGGCTTCACTGCGGACATCGGCGAATCCGCGTAAATGCGCTCCTTCGATTTCAGCGAGATTCCGTGCATGATGCGATCCCATTCCACCGCAACCGATGAGCCCAACTCCAACCTTATCTGACATAGCCCTCTCCTTCATTTAACTTTCAAGACATTTTTCATGGTATTATGACGTTGTTGGCATATTTTACCTGTTTTGTTGTGCTATTGCAAGGTCAGTTGTTATTGAAGTTGTCTGCTTGACCATTTAAGTAGGTGAGGTTGCTATGGTCACCAGTAAGTATACAGCGTCACCTCAAATAGAACCAGTTGCAGACACAATAGTCCAGCAACCCAATAGAAATCAGCTATGTTTCGCTGGCTGAGATGTTTCGCCACAGGGATAACAATAAAAGGTGCCATAAAAATCCAGACCCGTTCGGCCTCCATCGTGAAAAGCGTAGAAAACGCAATTACCAACAACGAAATTAGGTAGCCAACGATGTAGATGTCGATTGGCTTGCCATGTCGTCTGTCTTGAATTGTCAGCACAACCTGCCGAAGCCATACAGTTGTCATCGGTATCCCAACTCCAATCAGAAAAGCAAACAGATTTCCAACGCTCAAGTGAAAGTATCGCCCAATCGTCTCGTATCCCGTTCCCAGTGCCGCCCTGTCTTTTCTTATCGATGCTTGCAAAGCCTCAATTAGATTAAATCCTGTAAACAGAAACATGAGCAGATAAAATGCGATGAAAGTAATGCCGGCGATCAATAATAGGATTAATAGGTGTCTGAATTTACTACGATCCAAAATTAAGGTGAGCAGCATAACGACGGCAAAAAATAAGCAGATGAACACTGTTGAGTATGTCATCAGCAGCCCACAACTAAATGAGATTCCCGTTAAGAACCCGTAGTGTATCGCTTGCTCCGAGCCTTTTCCCTTGTAAAACAGATAGAGACTCAAGATTGGGAAAAGGCTGAATGGACCATCCATTGATGTCCCCGTAAACATGACGAAGTTAGGCGTGATAAGGAATAGCGCGAGGGCGTAGTGTCCGATCGGTTCACCGTACAGTTCTTTTGCAAGCAGGTAGATTGGTATCACTGTTAAACCTGTGAAGACAACCGACCCAAGTGATGCAGCCAACAGATTGTATCCGAAGAACTTACTGATAACCCACAGGAACAGTACACCGCCGGGCGGATGGGTTTGTGCGTGCCCCGATAACGCTGAGAACAGTTCTGGCTTGGCGTAATCCCGCATGAATGACAAAAGACCAACCTGATCTACTTTTGGCACATCGCCGTAGTATTCATATCTTATCCGCGTATACGGTTCAAGGAATGCAGGTAAATGTCGTCCAGCCACCTCCCGGTAGCCGTCAATCATCGCGACGCTGATACTAATGACCAGAAAGAATCCAATCGAGATGAGAAAAAGCTGAGCGACTGATACGGATTGTGGAAGGAAAACCTGGCGACACAAGAAAAGGAACGCTACCAAAACAACCAATGCAGGAAGCAGCCAGATGCTCAGATCAGTTTGCGGCAGGGCGTAGAGGGGAACCACATGGCGATGAAATTTGACCGCTCCAAGATTAACAGAAGCCGTTCGCATCCAGTAGGAAAGGGCCTTGTGGTAAAACAGGAAGAAAAGCGCAATACAGAGGCATTGGATTGGAATAAGATTGAAGAATGTAAGAAGTCGCTTTGGGGAGCGATTTAGATGATTGAGAGAGGAGTCCACTTAATATCCTATGAAACAGCGAATTCCGATCTCTGATCGGGGCTTGCCTCAGACAGACTCAAACCTTCGCGGGCAATCTGTCGTCCATGCTCGGTCAACATCAAATCACCTGCGTCGGACTGAATGGTGCCCTGTTTTTCTGCATATCTCACAACCCGCTCCGCGAAAGCGGGAGTCCAGCGCAGATGTTCATCTAGGTGTTCAATTCGACGCTCCTGTTGGGCTTCGGGAGAACCCTCATGATTCAACAGGTGGATGGTGAGCATTGTCTGAGCGAACTGCCATCGCTGTCTCAACCGTCGTCGAGCGATAGCAATGAGACCACGGGCTGGTGCAAGAAGGAAAGTCAAAAGGAAAAAGACACCACTCATTGTTGCCATAGCTCCGGCGATAGACGCATCCAACCAACGCGCCAGCCAGTAGCCGGTGATAGCACTCGCAATACCATTCAACGCACTTAGTCCAAGCAGATAGGATAGTCGATCGGTCAGCAGGTAGGCGGTCGCTGGTGGGGCAATCATCAGTGCAACAACCAAGATAGATCCTACCGCGTCAAACGCTCCAACGGCGGTTATTGAAACCAACGTCATCAAACCGTAGTGCACGAGGGCGGGTGAAAATCCGAGCGCGGCGGCAAGTCCGGCATCAAATGTTGCTAGTTTTAGCTCTTTGTAAAACAGTGTAATGAAAATGAGGTTGATTAGTAGGACCGCCCCCATCACCCAAAGCGATTTGGGTAGACTGTACCCAAGAACAGCTAGTCGTTCAAAGGGAGCAAACGCCAACTCTCCCAGCAGTACAGCGTCGGTATCCAAGTGAACGTTCCCTGCATAGCGAGAGATGAGAATCACACCTCCACTGAATAGTGCTGGAAACACAATCCCAATAGCAGCATCTTCACGCACGAGACCAGTACCGTGTAAGAGTTCCACGAGTGCCACGGTAATTACGCCGGTGATCGCAGCTGCAATAATGAGGAACGGTGAAGCAAGATCTTCAACAACAAAAAACGCTAAAACGATACCTAAAAGGATTGCATGGCTGATAGCATCGCTCATCAGTGCCATACGACGGAGTACCAGAAATACTCCCGGCAAAGCGCAGGCAACAGCGACGACTGCAGCGATAATTTGAATCTCTATCTGTGGTGAGAGGTTCATCTAATTCCCCGCATTTCCGCCAAGCGTTCCGCCTCAGCCAATCCCTTCGGGGTCAGTGCCCATTCTGTGCCAACTCGATGTGCCCATCCACGAGCCTCTAGTTCTTCGAGGCTACGCTTAACGCCGCCCTGTCCAGCACTCATTGCATTTAAGACCCTCACAGAATGCCGGTGTTCTAAATCGTTATGCTGCAATGTCAGTGCGTGGAGGTCGTCCAAAACCATTTCGACCCGTAGTTGCCGACGGTTGCGTTGATGTCGTATCCAATTCCAGACCAACCCCCGATTCGGTGCCAGAGTCATTGAGACTAGAACGATCGCGCTGATACAGAGCACGATGGTTGGACCGGTGGGAATCCTTGCTGTACTACTACTAATAAGTGCACCGCTCACGCCGGCAACCGCGCCAAACAGAGCGGACAGAATAACCATTACACCAAGACGATCTGTCCATTGCCGCGCCGCTGCCGCAGGTGCGACAACCATCGCACTCATCAGCACCACCCCGACAGTTTGCAGTCCTAGTACGATAGCAATTACAATGAGTGTGGTTAGCAACACATCAAGCCAGCGCATACGAAAACCGAGGCTAGCTCCGAAGTCAGGGTCAAAACTGAGAAGTTTAAAATCCTTCCAGAAGACCATCATTATCAATAGTGCAATGATACCCAGCAACGCCATCGTCTTGACATCTCGTTCCATCAGTGCCGCTGCTTGGCCAAAGAGGAATTTGTCAAGACCAGCCTGATTGGCGTTGGGCATCTTCTGAATGAATGCTGTCAGCAGGACAAGACCGAACCCAAAAAATACAGAGAGCACCAATCCTAATGCGCTATCATCCTTAATACGGGTTGTATTGACAATGCCCATCACAAAAAGCGTACCTATCCACCCGGCAGCAGCAGCACCCAACACCAATACAAGCGGAGCTTTGCTGCCTGTTAGCAGAAATGCTAGGGCAATACCGGGCCACGCTGCATGGGAAATTGCGTCTCCTAGCAGGCTCTGCTTCCGTAGGACCGCGTATGTCCCCAAAGCACCACTGACGATTCCCAGTGTGGCAGAGCCTTGTGCGACTGTACGCAGGGTATAATCAAAGAAGAGATTATGTAGCAATTCCATTCGCTGACCCATTTTGATGTAAGTTGCGACTCAAAGTCCCTGCGGACAATCGGTTATTTTAGGCTGGTCATCTGTTGGACAGATGTAAAGTATGTCGAGCGATCCAAAGCTGTCGATTTTGGAAAATCGACCTACTCTCTCTAGCCCTGTAATTTGTACAGGGATTACGGCATACGGAGTATGCCTACTATTTTGGTAACTTGCGTTATTTTAAGATGATCATTCGCTTGACATCCGTAAAGTCGCTAGCTTGTAGATGGTAGAAATAGAGGCCGCTACTGACTAGCTCACCACGTGCGTTGCGACCATTCCAATAAGCTGCACGCTCTTTGGTGAGATATGAGCCAGCAGCTTGATCGCCTATTGGAATCGTGCGTATCCGTTTGCCTGATTGGTTGTAGATAATGATAGACACATCTGCCTCAGAGGCGAGTTGATAGGGTATCCACGTTTCAGGATTAAAGGGATTTGGATAATTCTGAAGCAGCTGGGTGTGCATCGGGGCAATACTATCGAAGGTTAGGTGAAGCGTTGTATACGCTTTCCGAATATCATCGGTTGTGATGGCATAGTCTATTTTTCCGATAGGTTCATCTGAAACTGTATCGGTAAGCGTCAAACGCAAAGTATCGCCGACTTGGACAACTGGAGTTCGACTCAAATCAGCATAGCCTATAATAAATCTATCACCTGCTTCCGCTAACCCTTTTGTCAACCGATTCCCTGTCTTCAGATTGTCAACGCTAATTTGGTAAGATCCTTGGAATCCCTCTCCATCCATAGCTCCATCAACAACGAACGCCCAAAGCGTTCCGCTGACGGCGGGTGCGCTCGCTGTTCCAGCAGCTTGCGTCAAATCGGAATCGTCCCAAGGGTCTCCCGTGAATGTGACCGCCCCACCTTCCGGTGTATTGACAATATACCCTTGTCCGCCTTCAATCGGAAATCCATCGCCGGGTGTTGTGATAGTATGAGATATGAACTCCCCGTCATCAGCAGCGATAATAACCGTCGATCCGACCATCTCCATAAAGCTGCGCGCTGTCAGCGGCATCTCTGGACGTAGTGGCGGTGAAATGATATTTAACCCGTTATCCAGATTCAGTGTATAAGTATAAACGCGTTCTTCCTCGGGTTCATCTTCACTGGGCAATCTAACATCTTCGGGTGAACCATCAAGGGTGCTGGTCACCGTTGCCAAGTTGTTTGCGGCACGATGAAAGAAGGGAGCCCAGTAAAGTCTGACAGCCTCCACCTGATCGATTTCTTCGGAAGTGGGTCCCTCCTCACCCATAGCAAGTAGGATAAACGCAGTCCGAAAGTCTTTCTGAGAAGATTCAGCATCGGGGATCCGCTGCCCATTTGCCGCAATAATATCTTCAATTCTTACCTCTTGCTTGTCACCCCGGAAACCGACATCCCCCCAGGAATACCTGCCCTGTAGATCATCTGAAGTTATAGTCTCTTGATCATAAGGCGGTGGAAGATCCAAATCGTGGGGGTTGGTCACTAAGAAGGTCGGAGGAACATCCTCCGGCTTGAGTAGTCCCATTAGATATAAATCAAATGGGCTATAAATCTCTTTGGGGGCTAAGGTAATGAACGAGCCATCCCCATTATCTTGGATGTCATTGCCGCCCAGAAGCGATCCACTGGTATGTAGGAAAAAATTCCAATGTGCCCGGTCCCGAGTTAACAATACGGGGGGATCAATGAAAGCTAGCCACGTATGCCCAAATTCGTGTGCAAGTACACTCAGCGCAGATGTCGCCGGACCAAACCTATCCTCAAAGGGATCATCTTCCCATGCCTTCAAGTTTTTCATGGTGAGAAAGCTTCTTAGCCTTCCTTGGCTGCCGTACTCGGCGGTATGATCAAATTGCGGAAAAATTTCTGATCTGTTTGGGTTGCCGATGCCCAGAACATTATTCTGAACGTTAATAGCGAAAGCCAGAACTCCTACGAGGTCTAGATTTGATTCAAAATTAGTAAAGAGAATTAAACTATCAAAATCGTCGTTATGCGTTCGATAGAACTCACGCGCAACGTTCTGTAGGTTGACGGTTGGCAGATCTACGAAGACTTCCGCGATAGCACCCGTTGTTCCCTCAAGTGGCAAATTGTCCGAGTAGTCCACTAAATTGACTTGAAAGGCATCGTCAACTCCACCCGGGGACACCCCAACAATACCTGTCCTTACATCAGATTCATCATAAACGATGTCAATGACACCTGTATCGAACAGGACAACCTGCATTGTCAAAGTGCTTCCCCCGAAGAAATCTTCGCTGAACGCATCTATTTCGAACCAGGAGATGGTAAGCTGCTTTGCAGATTGTTTTACCTCGACAGTTCCGAATGAAAAATGCGGATTTAGGTCGGTGTACAGTACACCGATACGAGGTGATTCCCCCAGAAATCGCTGCAAATCCCGCGCCCACGAAGCGGCATCCCCTTTGCCAAACGTTAGGTTCCCATCTGAATTGACAAAAAGTTCCGTATATTCCTCACCAAAAAATGGGAAATCAAATTCGATTTCGACCTTCTTACTATCGTCATCACTCAGCAGTAATACATCACCGAAGGCTTGGTTAAACTCAACCTCTTCTCGCATGGATACATCGTATCCGCCTAGGTCATTGGGCGTGAAGCGTAGATTTTGCCCCGCTAAATCGAAGGTGTTTTTCGGCTGGACGATGTGCTCGTTGCCGTTGATGACCACTAAATTTCCGACATCAGTAGATGTCGATTCAAAAGTGACTTCTCCCGCTGTGTTTAGCTGTAGCCTTTGATGTGGTTCATCACCAGATTTGGCTTGAGCGTTTAGAGAAAAGATAATGAAAAGTGTTGCAGTAACAACCAACAATTTTCGTGTCATTAAAAAAAATAGCCTCCTAATAAAGTTATGTTTTTAGGTTGAGAGTTCACAAATTGTAATGCGTAAAAAGACGGCTATTATGTTTTACAGATAGAGCAAGTTTACTCTAAGATGGACGGAGTGAAGTGTCCATCGGTTTGTCAACCTGTACAGTTGTGGTTTCGCTAACCGGTTGAGATAATGTTGCTTCAGGTTGTTCCCCACTTCCATCAGCTTGATCACTTCGACTGAGAAAAGCCACGCGGCCACCATACGCTAGTCGGAGATTCTGTTCTGTAAATACTTCCTCTACTGGACCGCTGGCGATTCGACGCACGTTCAGCAGTGTTACAGAATCAAAGTAATCCGCCACCGTTTGTAGATCGTGATGAACGGCAACGACGGTCTTGCCGGCAGCCCGCAGATCTTGCAAAAGGGCAACAATTGCCCGTTCGGTCGTTGCATCAACGCCTTGAAACGGTTCGTCCATGAAGTATACCTGGGCATCCTGCACCAACGCCCGTGCCAAGAAGACGCGCTGCTGTTGCCCGCCAGAGAGTTGGCTAATCTGCCGGTCGGCAAAATCACGCATCCCAACATTTTTAAGCGCGTCCATTCCCCGCGTACGTTCCCGTCGCCCCGGCCGCCGTCCCCAGCCCAAGTTTCCATAACATCCCATCATAACTACGTCCAACACACTCGTCGGAAAATCCCAATCGACAGTCCCACGTTGCGGTACATATCCCACAAGCTGCCGCTGATCGGTGTATGGTTGACCGTAGATTAATATCCGTCCTGCTGCCGGTGCCACCAACCCCAAGATTGCCTTGATGAGCGTCGTTTTGCCGGCACCGTTGGGACCGACGATTGCCATGAGGACTCCTGACGACACGTTAAGGTCCACGTCCCAGAGCACGGGCTGATCCCGGTACGCCACGGTCAAATCCGCCACCTCAATAGCCAATGAATCATTCAAGGATTTCGTCATATCGCTCATCTTCCTCTCACACACCAACATCCGTTGGTCTATCTATTTTGGGAGAAACACACTTGTAGGGTTCAACGATCGTTGAACCTTACGGGCAAGGTGACTTTGGGCATATTAGTTTGGCACCGCTTGCAGAAGCGATGCTACGATTGTATCAATGTTATGACGCACCATCCCGATGTAAGTGCCCTCTGGGGTTCCCGATGCCCCCATCGCATCTGAGAAGAGTTGTCCTCCAATTTCTACAGAGAATCCCTTCGCTTTGACAGCGGCTTGCACTGCCTCAATGCTCTGTCGGGGCACAGATGTTTCGACAAACATGGCGGGGATGCGGCGTTCGACGATAAACTGGACTAACGCTTGCACATCAGCTGTGCCTGCCTCAGTTGCTGTACTAATCCCCTGAAGCCCACGCACTTCAAATCCGTAAGCGCGACCAAAGTAATTGAAGGCATCATGGGCTGTAACAAGGACTCTTTGATCGGGAGAGATTCGCTCCGCTTGCTGCATCACATAATTGTGCAGTTCCTCTAGCTGCGCCAAGTAGTCTTTCGTATTCGCTCGGTACAACTCCGCACTGCCCTTATCCACCTCAATCAGCGTGTCTCGCACACGCTCAATCGCCTTCATCCAGAGGGTTACATCGAACCAAAGATGTGGGTCGTATGCCCCTTCAAACTCTGGCGGTGCCAATAGGACAGCTCTATCAACGTCCTGTGTTACAGCAACTGTCTTTATTTGATCCTGCATCCTTTCGAGTACACCAGCCATTTTCCCTTCCAGATGCAAACCATTGTAGAAGATAAGATCCGCTCCTGCGAGCCGAGCGACATCGCCTTCACTCGCTCTGTATAGGTGTGGATCAATGCCAGCTCCCATTAACCCGGTCGCATTAACACGATCGCCCCCAACATTCTGAACAATATCGGTAATCATGCCGATTGTCGTCACCACACGAATCGGTTTCTGGCTAGATATCCCTGTTGAGTTCGATCCTTTCTCGTTAGCCTTATCCGACTGCTGACCACAAGCGACAAATAGTATTATTATGAAACTCAACCAACCATAGATTATGCGCATACTTTTCCTTACCCTTTCTTAAATTGGCATCACACGGATTTCCGTTATAGTGGATTTTTGAATTAATTAGACACCGTGAACGAGCAAGGCCAGGAACTGTGTTCGCGGAGTTACGGCACACGGTGCCCCGATAAATCCCCGATAAATCGGGACGGGCGGGATGCAAAGCCATGTGCCTGCTACTTTTGTGGTATGAAGATTATGTTGTCTGTGGACTCACAAATACGTTTCCTGCGACTTCGATGCCAACAAAGTGTTCGGCCTGATCAATCCGCAAACGCAACGGTCCGTTAAACGGTTCTTTCGCTACAACATGGATAACCGTGCCCGGCAAGATGCCCAACTGATCGAGATAACGCAGCATTTCGGGATCATTATCATTGACGTGCTGAACGGTGGCAGAACAACCCGCATCAATCTCTGTCAGCGTTTCATAAGTGATCTCTTGGAGCGCACCATCCTTTGCGGGGATGGTGTGCCCGTGTGGGTCGGTTGTTGGATGACCCAACGCTTCGCTCATCCTTTCCTCAAACTCCTCAGAAATAACATGTTCCAGTTTATCCGCCTCATCGTGCACTTTGTCCCAAGTAAATCCCATAATTTCAACGAGATAAAGTTCCAGTAACCGGTGATGACGAATAATCTCTTGAGCGATTTTCTGCCCACCTTCTGTCAATTCAACACCTTGATAGGAGGTATAATTGAGCAAACCCATCGCCGCCAACTTTCGGATCATACCGGTGACAGATGCGGCAGAGACCTCCATTTGCTGGGCAATAGCAGAGGTGGAAACCTTCTCCTGACCTTCTTGCAGCAGGTAGACTGTCTTCAGATAATCTTCCATCGCATGGGTTATCATACTTGACCATCCAAAAATTAGATTTAGGCATACCTAAATTTTTAATTAGCATATAATAACTCATTTTTTAGGAACTTGTCAACTCTATTTTTTTAGGAACGTCAGGACATTAGGAAAACAAGTGCGAAGTGAGTCGCAGGCTCCGCAGGCGTGATATCTGACACTTGGTTCAACCGGTCTTTCCTAAGATTTGTAATATAAATATTTGGACAGATTCACCGTTTTGTGCTAAAGTGGGAGTTCGCTTCGCTCCATAGGTACTACGCAACATGTCTTATGTATGAGGGGGAACTTAGATTGAAAACATATCGAGCAGCGGTTATCGGATGCAGTCGCATGGGAGCGTTCATTGACAATGAGGTTGTAGGGGCACCGGGACATGTGCCTCCCTACTCGCACACGGCAGTATTTACCGCCTGCGAGAGGACAGACCTGATTGCGTGCTCAGATCTTCGTCCGGAGGTCATGGCTGAAGTTGGGGTGCAGTTTAATATTCCCACAGAAAAACAGTATACTGATTACAAAGAATTAATCGATAAGGAGCAGCCGGATATCGTCAGCGTCGCTACGCAACCGGAGCATCGTGCTGAGATCGTTATCTACGCCGTCGAGCATGGTGCCAAAGCAATCTATGCTGAGAAGGCGATGGCAGCATCAATGGCGGAAGCTGACGCGATGGTTGAAATCTGTGAACGGAACGGGGTCTTCTTTAACCTCGGCACCCAGCGGCGATGGCATCCCGGCTTCACCAAAATGAAGGAAATCATCGACAGCGGCAAACTCGGTGCCCCGAAGACAATTATCTTCAACGGTAGCACCCTATTTAATGGGGCAAGTCATTACTATGATAACCTGTTGTTTCTCAACAGCGACCGGCGCGCAGTGTGGGTCCAAGCGCATCTGACGGAGGGTAATTGGCGGGTTGAAGGGGAGCGATTGACCGAAGACCCGATTGGACACGGCATCATTCATTTTGAGAACGATGTGACGGCGTATGCTGTAGCCCCCAGTCGCGAGATTGAGTGGGAGGTCAACTGTGAGAGAGGAAGTTTAACCGCCTTGCCCGACAGCGTATATCGAATGCGAGAAGAGGGACCACCGGGCTACCGAGGGCAGCCGACGATTGTGGATGCAGCGTTTCCTGACTATACGCCTGCCAGCCCGAACCTACGGCTTGTGGAAGACCTCGTCCATTCGCTTGACACCGGTGAATCACCCCGCGGTGGGGTTCGGGCCGCATACGCCGGCACAGAACTGATCTTTGCAACCATCGAATCGCATCTTCGCGGCGGGGCACGGGTCGAGCTGCCGTTGAAGGGGCGTTCGATCCGGCTCCTACGAGAGCGCGCGCCTCGACAACCGAGGTATAACCCCCAGACCTGATAGGTGGTAACGCTCGAAGGGAAAACAGGACAGTGCAAAAGACGATATCAATCGAGAACACCGCCCAAGGCTATCTCGAGCTACTGCGCGAAAGAGGCATCAAATACTTCTTTGGCAATGCCGGCACTGATTTCGCCTCATTGGTGGATGCCTTTGCTAAGTTTGCCGAAGAAGGGAAACAGTATCCACGTCCCATTACAGTACCACATGAGTTCGTCGCAGTAAGTATGGCACACGGCTACTATATGGTTACGGGTGAACCGCAGGTTGTAATGGTTCACGTGATCGTTGGGACCGCCAACGCCTCCGGCGCCATTATCAACGCAGCGCGCGCCCATGTTCCCATCATCTTCAGTGCGGGACGTACCCCGTTGACCGAAGCCGGTTTCACCGGTTCTCGGAACGTGCTTATCCATTGGGCGCAGGAGTCATTTGATCAGGGAAGCCTTGTACGGGAATTTGTTAAGTGGGATTATGAACTGCGGAATTTTGCACAGTTGGAGACGGTGGTAGATAGAGCGTTGGCAATTGCCACTTCGGAGCCGGGTGGTCCTGTGTATCTGACGCTTCCGCGGGAGGTCCTTGCCGAATCCCACAAGGAACTGACCATCAGCACTGTACCGAGGCAGCAGGCACACCAAGCAAATGTTCCCGATTCCGCTCAAGTCAAGGAGGTCGCTAGGCTCATTGCTCAAGCAACAAACCCACTCATTATCACATCAGGGGTGGGAAGAGATCCGCAAGCCGTAGAGGCACTGATTGCATTTGCCGAATCCTTTGCGATCCCGGTCGTCGTAGGAGTGGGCAAGACGCATCTGAACTTCCCTACATCTCATCCACTTCACCTCGGTTTTGATCCAACCCCATATCTGAGGGAAGCGGATGTTGTGTTGGTCATTGACACTGATGTTCCTTGGTTACCTACTGTGGTTAGCCCTAAAGAAACGGCGTGTGTCATTCAGTTGGGACATGAACCTCTCTACAGTCGCTATCCAATTCGGGGACATGCCGCAGACATCGCGTTGGCTGCACAGCCCGCGGCAACACTCCGCCTGCTGACCGAAGAGATGTTACCGTATCAGGAACAAGCGGCACAAAAAATCGCCAATCGCTTTGAAACAGCGAAGACGGAACATAAGCAGCAGCGAGAGGCTTGGGACGCACATGCGGAGGCAGTCAAAGGGGATAAACCGATTGATTCGGCGTGGCTGTCCATCTGTATCAACCAAATATTGGATGCAGAGATTATAGTAGTTAATGAATACGATTTGGTGCCAACACAGATCAATCTGACTGTTCCCGGCAGCTTTTTTGGTCCCTCACCCGCAGCCGGACTTGGGTGGGGTATCGGCGCAGCGTTGGGAGCAAAACTGGCTGCACCGGAGAAAACCGTCATCGCTACGGTAGGCGACGGTAGTTATCTCTTTAACGTTCCCACCTCCTGCCATTTTGTATCCCAAGCATATAACCTACCGATTCTGGTGGTCGTCTTTAATAACCAATGTTGGGGAGCGGTAAGAGGGGCAGCCGCGTCGGTTCACCCGGAGGGTTGGGCGGTAAAAACCGACCATTTTCCCCTCAGTGAGCTTTCACCCACCCCAGCCTACGAGATGATCTGTCAAGCGAATGGCGGATACGGGGAACGGGTCGAGGAACCCAGTGAGGTGTTGCCAGCACTCAAGCGTGCGTTGCAGGCGGTAAAGGAAGAAGGACGACAGGCGGTGCTCAACGTAATCTGCAAGCACCCGTGATGGCACCCCCCTTTACCCCCCCCGCAAGCGGGGGGAAATCCTTTATTTTCAGAGGAAACCGGGGTAACTCACTGTGTAAGTCCTATCAAAAATATAAGGTGTAGGAGGAAAACGAAACTGACTATGGAAGCTGCCCCGACGAACACATCGGAGTCTGAACATCAACAGGAAAAAGACAAAGAACAAGAACAGAACCGCAACTTTTGGATTGCTGTGGTTCAAGGCGCATTCATACGCATCTCTTTTGCGTTTGCAGACTCGACAACTGTTCTTCCTGCTTTCATCCTAAAACTCACTTCCTCAAACACGCTTGTCGGCTTGACCGGTTCGATGACACGAGCTGGCTGGATGTGGCCCCAACTCCTGATGTCGAACCTGTTAGAGCACCGTCCACGTAAGATGCCCTTCTACGCCTTCGGTATGAGCCTTAGACTAGCTGCATGGGTTGCAATGGTTATATGTATCCTTATGGTCGGCTCCGGCAACAACGGTCTACTTGCAGCATGCTTTCTCTGCTGTTATTTCATCAGATCTTCAGCGATGGGAATCTCAACGCTCCCGTATATGGATATTATCTCCAAATCCATTGAACCGCAGCGGCGATCCCGATATTTCAGTTTTCGTCAGTTGGCAGGCGGGTTCTTCGGCATATTCATCGGTTTTTTCTTTATTCGATATGCCTTGAGTCCTGAATCCGGACTGGTATTCCCGACGAATTATGCGCTGCTGTTCGGGTGTGCGGCAGGTGCGACCGGACTGGCACTCACGGCTTTTTTACAGATTCGCGAACCCATCCGTCCCGTTCAGAGGGCACGCCAACCGTTTGGACAACATTTGAAGCAGGGACCCCACTTCTTCAGGACAGATCGGAATTACCGCTGGTTCTTTTACTACCGGATGTGTACCACCGTTGCCGGGATGTGCACTCCCTTCTATGTCCCATACGCCTTGGTCAAGTTGGAGGTTCAAGATGCGACCATTGGGACGTTTCTCGCCGTTGTCTCCATCAGTGGTGTCATCTCAAATGTAGCGTGGGCATACATAGGGGAGAGATATGGTGTACGGTACATCCTCAGTTGCACCTCGGCATTGGCATGTACGGCACCATTGGTGGCAATCTTAGTACAATACGTACCATCGGCGTGGCAGGTGCCCTGCTATTTCCTGACGTTTGTCTTTAACGGCGCATCTACGAGCGGTTCGTCGATCGGCTTCATGGCGTATCTGCTAAATATCGCACCGAGCATGAATCGTCCTAGCTATGTCGGTTTTATGAACACAATTCTCTTTCCGTTCAGCTTTATGCCAATGCTCGCGGGGATCCTCATCGGACTTGTAAGCTATGCAGGGATGTTCGCAATTTCCATCGGGATGGGATTTCTTGGGTTCATTACAACCACACAGCTTGAAGAGCTCCAGCAGGAAGATTGAACGTGATGCCCCGATAAATCGGGACAGGCGTGAAACGTGATGCGTAAAAAAATTGGTTCATTCGCTCATTGGTTGTAGGGAACGCAGATCTGCGTTCCCTACGGGTTCTTTGTACGATTTCTTAACTTGGTTCGGCTATTCCAACCCCGCTAGAATCTCATCGATATCTTCCAGTAGTTCAACCTCGTAGCCATCTGGGTCTGTAATGAAAGCCATCTTCATGCCTCCCGATGTGAACTCTTCTCGCCAGCCATCGGGCCAAATTTCCAGTCCTGCTTTTTCCAGTTCGTCGCAGCAAGCGACCAGATCCGGCACACTGATGGCAAAGTGCATCAGATCCTCTGGAACGTTGAGTTCATAATCGGGTGAATAGGTCAACTCCAACGTCGGCACGTTGCCCGGAAGTTCGAGATGGACAATCTGGTTGCCTGCCGGTGATCTATCGCTTCGACTTTTGACGACAAAACCTAAGTGGTCACAATACCATTTAATTGATTGATCGAGATCGCTCACTCTCACGCGTGTGTGTAAAAAGATAGCCATTTTTGTTCCCTTTCTGCATTGCCTTCCTAATGAACCAAGAAACACCTTGACAACCAGAGCGATCAGGGCTAGATATATGGGGGCCATTAACCCAATAATCCATCTCAGCTGTGTATTGAGTTGCGCCTCAACGCTAGAAAGCCCCGCCTCAATTGCTTCAAGACGTTTCTCTAGCTGCTCAAAGCGTTTGTCTATCTGCTCAAAGCGGTAATTGAAAAGTTGGATTAGGAGGTCAGATGTCTCAGGATTGATATTCATAGTTGCCTCCCATTAATTGGATAACCTGAATGAGAGTATAGCATAGGTTGGCTTGAATCTCAAGGGAAAATCAATCGCTTATGTTAAGAGATCGTGCAACTTTGCGATTCTACTTGACGATTACCATCCGTCTGGTGGCAGAGAAATCCCCTACGGACAGGTGGTAGAAATAGACACCACTTGCGACCAATTCACCGCTTTCGTTGCGGCCGTCCCAATACGCCGCTTTTGATCGGGTGGTGTAATACCCCGCAGACTGATGCCCCAGATCCAATCGACTCACCACCGCGCCTTTGGTGTCATAAATCGTGAGCGTCACCTCTGCATCGTGGACGAGGCGATACGGTATCCACGTCTCCGGGTTGAACGGATTCGGGTAGTTCGGCAACAGCTCGGTAACAGATGGGATTTCATAAGCGACCAACGCTTCCAACTGTATCCAGCCGCGCCTTACATCTTCAGTGGTGACGGTATACCGTATCGGTTGCACGGCAATGGACGGGTTGGGGGATTGTGCGGAGATTTCAAGGATATCGCCAATTGCAGCTGCTTGCTCTGTCTCAACGTCCCCAATCGTGAGTTTATAGCCTACCCCATTGGCGTTTGTAGTCAGACCGGTAGCTGCTTTTCCGTTTGACAGGTTCGTGGCAGTCACACGGAAGGTGTTTAAGCGCGCCGTTTGATCGTCAATCGCACCGTTTACCCTTAAAACTGGAGTGATTCGTGTCAGCACCGGAGCGGCACCTGTTGTAACAGACCAGAATACCTGAACCCCTCTGTTTTCGAGGGCAGGAATATGGGTGTTCATGGAAACGTCACTCAAAGGGTTTCCCCGCACATGAACCTCGCCTCCACTCCCCAATCCCGTATTTGAAACTACCGCCGATAGGTCCGAGATGCTGTTGTTGTCAAGATACAGCCATGTCAGATTGGTCAAGCCCGCTACCGCTGATATGTTCGAGATGCTGTTGTCTTGAAGATACAGCCATGTCAGATTGGTCAAGCCTGCCACCGCTGATATGTCCGATACGCTGTTGTTGTCAAGAATCAGGATTGTCAGTTTGGTCAAGTCCTCCACCGCTGATATATCCGAGATGCTGTTGTCTTGAAGATATAGGTGTGTCAGATTAGTCAAGTCCTCCACCGCTGATATGTCCGAGATACTGTTGCTGCTAAGAATCAGGATTGTCAGTTTGGTCAAGTCCTCCACCGCTGATATGTCCGAGATGCTATTGTAGTGAAGATACAGGTATTTCAGATTGGTCAAGTCCTCCACCGCTGATATGTCCGAGATGCTGTTGCTGCGAAGATCCAGATCTGTCAGGTTGGTCAAGCCTGATACCGCTGATATGTCCGAGATGCTATTGTCGTAAAGAGCCAGATCTGTCAGGTTGGTCAAGCCCGCTACCGCTGATATGTCCGAGATGCTGTTGTTGCGAAGATCCAGATCTGTCAGGTTGGTGGCATGTTCAAGCCCGGTTAAATCGTTAATGTTGGCACGCTTGGCAGTAAGTTTAGTCAACGTTGCCATCTCCGCCGGAGTGATAGTAGCCCCGGCTGCTTTGCCGAGGACACCCTCAATTCTAGCGCGGAGGTTCGCGTCGGGGATGGTCACCGTTTCCGGCGCGTCAAACCTTACCTGAACCCCTCTCCCTTGTAGGGTTGGGATGTCGGTGATGATGGATTTAGCACTCAACGGGTTTCCTAGAAGACTTACCAGATCTCCACGCCCGAGTCCTGTATGTGCGACTAGAGACGAAATATCTGTGATGCGGTTATTATTTAGATACAGTTTTTTCAGGTGAGTTAAACCTTCAATTGCCGAAATATCCGTGATGCGGTTGTCCGATAACTGCAGCTCTCTCAGCTTAGTTAATCCAGCGACCGGTGAGATGTTTGAAATACGGTTATTCTTTAGATACAGTTTTTTCAGATTGGTTGCACTTTCAAGTCCAGTTAAGTTGCGGATTTTCTTGTTTCGAGCGGTGAGCTTGGTCAATGTTGCCATTTCCGCTACGCTGATGGGATCACCCGATGCTTTGCCCAGAGCCTTTTCAACCGCAGCGCGAAGTTTGCCATCGGGTATATTTACTGCTTGTGCCGTTGCTATCAACGGGATCGAGACACAGATTAATAGAAGTAGCGTGAAACAAAAAAGTTGTTTTGCCATGGATTCATCTCCTTGTGTTGTTGGAAATATGATTTGAAAGATGTATCAGAGATAGAATTTTAAAAATATGGAAAATCGTTTTTGCGAGTAGGTGGGGCTATATAGGTGGCGCCCTGGCACTGCAATAGGGTTGAAACACGGGGGGCTGTTCGGCTTCAGCTGGCAAACCGGGAGACTTCATGTAAAAAGAAAGTGCAAAATACGAAGATAAAATACCAATTAGATATCGATTCACACCCGCCAGCACGAAGCACACTAGCGCAAAAGTAAATTTATCTCTCGATTTTTTCATCAACATCCCTTCTCCTTCCTACCGTGCTCCAGCGCTGGGATGCGATAGGCAACACTGTCCGATGAAATAGCCTCCCGCTGCTGAAAGCGTATAAATGAAAAAAATATAGTTGATACCATCAACCAAAAAGGGGTTCTTATCGTTATCTCAACCGCATAAGTTTAAGGGAATGCGCTGTTGACATTCCGCTAGGGGGTTCGCCTCAGAAACAGATAAGGCGTTACACATACTATTCTATAGTCTTGACTTATAAGCGGTCCCTGTCAAAAACCCAGTGGTGGCTTGGGTTTCAGCCATCGTGTCTAAGGCTTGTCGATTTAGCATGTGATTTTTTATTAACAGCGACGTTGAACCATTTGCTGTTTGGGGGAACGGATGTACATCCTGATTTATTGGGACACCTCCCGATGCCCGGAGTCAATGTTTATCGGTATTTGACAAACAATGATGTACCTATTTCCTTCCCCTTCTCAAAAAAATAATTATGGCAAAAAAGCCTTGACAGCACTTTTATAATTATGTAGAATAGTATTTCAATAGAATTTTAGGGAGTTTACGGACTTAGAATGGAGAAATAATCATGAATGCATCAGCTTGGAATCAAGTCATTATCAGTGACGAAACGGAGGAATTGGTTCAAGCGAGTCTTGCACCGAGCACCGTCGAGACGTATCGGCGCGCAATGCAAGGGTTGGAAATCTGGTTGGATGGACGTTCCTTGAGCGATAACCTACTTGCAACTTATATCACGGGGTTGTATCAAGACGGAAAATCACCGGCGACAATCAGTAAAATTGTTGCCGCGGTCAAATGGACGGTAAAAAATCAAGGCGTAGGAATCCCCTTTAAGATCACGGAAAAGGCACTCGCTGGTATTCGGCGTAAGGGCAAGGGCAGAGGACGAGGACAGGTGGATGGCATAACGTGGGAGGAGGTTGATCAGATCTGCGCGTTTGCTGAAGCGGAGGGAACTACCGCTGGACTGAGAGATTCAGCAATGATTCGATTGATGAGCGATTGTCTGTTACGAATCAGCGAAGTGGTCGCGGTAGATGTCGCGGATGTTGGTAGTGCATTGACGATTCACCAGTCAAAGACCCACCCGGGTACGGCGGGCATCCCCGATGTGACATTGTATATCGGTGAGCCCACACGGGAGGCAATAAAGCGGTATTGTGAAGCAGCAGGTATCACCGATGGTCCACTCTTTCGGTGGGTTCGTCGTGGTGATAACATCGCCAGCGATAGGATAACGATTGATGGCGTGAGAAAAATTATCAAGCGCAGGGCACGGGAGGCGGGTATCGAAGGCAAAATCTCTGGGCACTCCCTGCGTATCGGCTCCGCCATTTCGCTTGCCCAAGCGGGTGCGTCTGTTGTGAATATGCAGGTCGCGGGGCGATGGAAATCGCCTCAGATGCCGGCGCATTACGCACGCGCAGAATTAATAGAACAGGGTACGATCGCACGGTTCAAATATGGGAAGTGAAACGTAATACGTGATGCGTAATGCGTAAAAGCGGAGCGCGATGTATAGGATTCATCTATGAAGGCAATTTATTCTCTCCTCCTTCTTTGGGCATTGGTTTGGCAAGTTCACTTCAGCCATGCGGTTCGTGAGGGCCCCGCTAACGCTAAGGTTATGATCCAACGGTATGAGCGGGAGGGGGATTTTGTCAAAGCAGCGTTGTGGCACCAAGCAGCTGCGGACTGCCTGAAAATCATCTCCATTCCGATGGCGGAAATCCAAATTCGGTACTACGGGCGGTATGGAAAGAATGTGCGGGCAGGGCGGAGTCGTGGAGAGCTAGTAGATATAAAGAAACGGCGGGAATATCATCTACAGACTGCGAAGACATATTGGAACAAGTCAGAAACGGATGGAACTTCGCCCGAACTGGAAGTGGAACGCGAGAAAATTGCACAGTTTATTTCAGCGTGGGCGCAGATCTATCCAAATCGATTCTACCATTACGGTATCTACCCCAGTTTCTTCAAAGTAGAACAGGAGATTTTCAAAAGGAGGGGAGATTATGCCGCTGTCCTAAATCTCGAAGCCGATGCAGCGGAGATGTGTGCGGATCAGTACAACGAGATAACAGTTGCCTATTTTCATGGGATCACTTTGGATCGTAATGCAGTCGGAAGGGCAGTAGGAGGAGAGGCAATTTCCCACCACGGGGAAAATCACCTCTCAAAGGTAGGAAAGGACTGTGTGATTCAGTATGAAAAGGTTCGAGACGTGCATCGCCGGCGAGCAGCCCTGTTGCGTAAAATCGTTGAGGGTAAACCCAAAACGTCCCCCATCGAATCAGAAGCTGTGTTCAGGGATTTATCCCATAAAGCCATCAGCCCTGCTCCGAAATTAACGTCCACACAAGCATTGAGGATTGCTAATAGAGATGTGCGTCTACAAGAACACTTAAGGGCGCACACAGGTGTGCACGGATACGCCTCGTTTCAAGGGTTTGCGTGGTTTGTCAGTTACTACAATCACGGTTGGGGTAACTTAGGAATAGTGCTTGTTGATGACAAAACTGGTACAGTCCTTGAGATACTTAATTGGCTCATGCCAAAAGAAAGTGCAAAACGCTAGAGCGTGAAGCGTGATACGTGATGCGTGAAAATCCTTTGTTCAACGGAACTCGTGAAAAAAGAAAGTGCAGAACGTATAGAGAAACCGAGTTTTCAAGTCCCGATTCTCGGGATGCTCCCCGATGGAATCGGGACAGGCGGAACGGCATCGGGATCCCGATTTTCGGGACGCGCCTATGCGGTGCGGTTAAAAACCGCACCTACCGGGGGCTTCCTACTCGAAACTGAGTTTGTCGTCAACGTCTTGAAGGGCTGCCCACGTCTTAATGTCCGTACGAGTTGGAGCTACTTCTTGAAGACGCTTTTCAAAATAGGCTCTTGACGACTCATCTTCGGGGCCCCAATTCGCCATGCGTTCGTTGAACGCTGCGATTTCGTCCGCCCCTTTGCCACTTTGTTCAAGCACCCAGTCACCGATTTCAATGTCGTTGGGATTGTTGACCGCAGCCTCTTGGAAGTCGTCCGGAGATACATCGAGAAACTCCAAGATACGTCTATCTTGTCCGGAATCCTCGCCGTACTTGTACTCGCCGATTTTTCCGGCGCGTGCTGCGCGCGCCTTATCCGCCATCCGTGCGACACCGTGGCAGCCTGCAACATCTTTAGAGTGGGGACTGCGTGGTGGCCCCACCGTCAAGTCAACCTGCCAGAAACTGCCCCAATCATCTAGCTGCATCGATTGAAGTACCGTTGTGATGTCCGTCCTGCCGGGGGCGTACTTGGCAAGCCGATCCTTCAGCATTTGCTTGTATTGCTCATTCGGTGGCTCAAGACTCAATTCCCGCTGGTTAAATTCATCAATTTCCGCCTGCGTAACGCTCGAATTTTCAAGCACCCATGTCTGCAAGGCTTCATCATCATGTTCACCAGCGGCTTTGGCAAAGTCATCGCCAGAAATTCCCAGAAGTCCGAGAACTTTAGCGTCTAGGCCGGAATTTTCTCCATAGAGGTACTCGCCGGTCGTTCCGTTGTTATGCGCTCTAGCTTTGTCGGTCATTCGTGCTGCGCCGACAATACCGGCGAGGCTAAGATTTGTTGCGCGCCGTGGTGGCTGTCGCGTAAGATCCATAATTTAGTCGCTCCTTTTAGCTTATTGATTAAAATGGATAAAAAAGAATCCTGAAAATTTGGTGACGTATAACCTAACCCGTAATTCGGGATGCTCTATTTTACTATATTCACAAATCCGGGGCAATTCTAAAAACTTCGGCAACCTTAAAGAATTTCAGAGCAAGGCGCGGGGAAACGTCCGTACCCACCGTCGTTGATGGTGCGGTAAGCCGTTGATAGTGATATGCAGGTCAATCGTGACATGAAACGCTGTTTCGGTGCTTCGAAAACGGCAACAGGTGTCAACGGTGATTTCGCCGTCGCTGCGCACGATGCGGCGATGATGTTTACCCACCGCTGCAACGTCGGCGGGGTCCCGATTATGCGCCCACACTTCAAGTTGTGCATCGGTTTCCACTTTCGTCCCCGAATTCACGAGACTCGTGCCATGTGTATGGGTTCGTAGTCCGGTTCGGTCGCCAAGAATGTCGTGGACAATCTCCCACGGATGGACATCAGGCGAGATCTGATAGATATTGATCTCCGGGTGCACGGATTCAAACTGTGCTTCACTCGCCGGTAATTCCTCATTCTCCGCCTCTCTCACTGGAACAGTGGGCAGCTTCAACCACGATGAGTGCTCGGAATCTTGATAAACGTGGTTGATCCCCGGATACGGGGTGGGCCAGAGGTTTGGGAAATCTGCGCTACATATAGAAAGACGAATGCGGTGTCCTGGCTCAAAACGCCAAGCGGTACAGTCAAGATTAATCTCGATTTCGTAAATCTCGCTAGAATTCAGCGGTGCCGGATTGGTAAAGGATTCGCGGCGTGTCGCATTCAACACACCGCTACAGACCAATGCGCTCGTGCCATCGGGGGCAACATCGCACAACTTCGCAACGAAGGATATCACGGGTGCCGTGGAACTGACATGCAGTGCGACTTGCGGCCTGCCGATGATTTCCAAGGGGTCATCAAGCGGCTCCGTTGTGTAGTTCAGTGAATGAATTTCATCGGGACGTTGATCCGTCGGCAATCCGAAGGGAACACCGCCACTCCACAATCCGCCTGTGACCCCGACGGTCGGACGGTAAGTATAGCTGTCGAAAGACAGCCCTGGATCCGGTGGCTGAGGACAGAGTTGACCTTTGTCCCCAAGCCAATAGGTCAGCGATTCGGCCGGATCTAGGGGGAACGATTCTTCTACACGCCAGTATCCGCGCGTTTCGATTCGATCCGCATGTGGCTCATCATAGGACTGCATATAGACGCAAACCGGAGGTTCATCCATCACACCGTTGTCCTCGCCCTTGAGCCAATAGTCGCACCAACGGACGATCTCGCGCAGGTGGTCAATGCGTGGTCCGGGGATAGCCTCACTGGGGTGGGCGTGGTTCCAGGGTCCGATGAGGACTTTTTTGGGCACAGCAAGATTTCTAAAAGTTCGCAACGGTGGGTTTGGATAGCCGTCCCGCCAGCCGCCAATCATGAAAACCGAACACTGAATCTGGTCGTATCGGCCGTGCAAACTACCGGGACGCCAATATTCACCATCGGTCTGATTCTCCAGCCATTTCAGCAGATAAGGGGTATTGTGTTCGAGGTGTTCTTCCCAGATTCGCGCCCAATCCTCGCCGCTGTATTCGGGATATGGTGGCATTGCGTTCATGCCAATCATCGAACAGCCATACGCCCCGATATCGTAGTAGCAGCGCAGGGCACCGCCGCGATAGTGACAATCGTCAGTATAACGGTCGTCGGTGAAGTACATGGGGATAATGGTGGTGAGGTGCGGTGGACGGTGTGCAGCGATCTGTACAGAAGTAAACCCGCCATACGATGCCCCAAACATCGCGATCTTCCCGCTGCACCACGGCTGCGCCGCAAGCCATTCGATAGCTTCAACGCCATCTTGCTGTTCACGCGGCGTGTATTCATCCGTGTTGATTCCCTCACTGCTGCCTGTACCGCGACAGTCCAATCGCGCCCCGATGAACCCGTGCTGTGCAAAGTAGTTATGATAACCTGAATACGGGGCGGTGTCGTCTTTGCGATACGGGATGTATTCGAGAATCAGTGGGCGCGGCATCTGTTCCCAATCATCACTGTCGGGAACGTGCATATCCATCGCCAACCGTACGCCATCTGAGGTTGGAATCATCACGTTTTTAATGAAGCGAACCCCATCTTTCGGTAGGGTCATTTAATTCTCCCATATTATTGCCCCGATAAATCGGGATTCAAAGCAATCTGAATCACGGATAAATACGGATTACATGGATAAAAGATACTCACGATAACTTGCATAAGAACGCGCTACTACAAACTGCGGGGCAAGATGCCCCGCCTACGATGTAAGGGGCTATCTGACATAAGTAGCGCGAACTGTTAGTTTGCGGGAGGGGATCACAATCTAACAGATCGTGGTACAAAAGACCACTTTTACGAAATAGTTTTTGAAAAGGGGACTTGCCGATGAAAAACTTTGTTGGGTTTCACTCTATCTGTCTATAAGCAGGTGTTGTTATCCAACCGAACCTCTATTGGACTTGATAGGGATTCCTGTTTAACCGTTCAACCCAACCTACGGACTGAACTGAAGGCGCGTTAAGCAGCCGCTTCAGTGCCGACAATCTCCCCTGCCCGCACAGTGAGAATTGGCTCCCAACATCCCCCAGGTCGCTCCAGACCTTTGACATCTTGTAGCGGGAGTGCCTCTTCATTGAAACGCAACACGGCAAGATCTGCACAGGCACCGGGCGACAATGTGCCGACCTCCCCGGACAGTCCAAGAAACTCTGCAGGACGCACTGTCACCCGCGCTAAGGCATCCGCTTCGGTCATGCCGGCGGCGAGTAGCTTGGAAAGGGTACGGGGCAGATCATGTTGTGGATTGCTATCCACATGCCGAATATATTGATCCGTTGAGATGGTGTCTGGAAGGAATCCGTTTGCGATTGCTACCTCCGCCACATCGAAGTGGAAGGAATTCATGCCGTGTCCGATGTCGAACAGTATTCCCTTCTCGCGAGCCTCCCACACTTCATCCTTGATACGTCCATCTTTGACCACACAATCCAGATTGCTCTGAAAACAGTAGGTGATTACATCTCCGGGACGTAATAGTTTTAGTTGTTCTGCGAAAGGAAAATCTGGTTCCCGCCGCGTGCCAAAGAGCAGCGGACGGTTTGTCTGGTTGCCAGCTGCCAATGCACGGTTCAGAATCTCGCGGGGATCATTATCACCGGCGCAGGATTTGGCGATGTTGGCGGCAATGCCCCAGATAGCCTCGCCCCCATCTTCAATCGCTGCGACACAAGCATCCACATCCACATCGTCCAGATTCTCGAAACAGCCCCTCGTCGGTATCGATTCCCCTGTAACGGAGAGATTGATAGCCAGTCGGACGCGTGTTCGTGCGCCTTCGATGATTGATTCACGGTATCGGGACCAATTGCCGGCACCTGCATCCCCTTGAGAAAGCACGGTCGTCACGCCACGGGGGAGGAAGTGAACATCGGGATCGACACCGTACTTTGAGCCTTCACGTGCGGGATGGGCGTGCATATCCACTAATCCCGGTAACAGCATGGCATCGGGGAAATTTAGTGTTTCTTGTGCGGATCCATCGATCTGATCGCCGGCAGCGACGATACGATCACCACGAACCGCGACTGCGCCCGGACCATCTAGCCCGGCTGCCGGGCAGACAACGCGCCCAGCGTGGACGAGGAGATCGTAGGCATGGGTATCAGTATTAGACATAATGATTCCTCCTATCGTTCACTGGGATTGCTTGATAGCGCGTCCCACCGCCTCTATCAACCCGTCCACATGGCGAGTCTCAGTCGGCAGCGAGATGGCGTTCATGGACAATCCATGGCTCAGGAAATAACCTTCTGCCAACAGCGCGAGGAAAACGCGATGTGCCATCGCTTTGTCGGTGCGGGCAAGGTTGCGATAGTTGACAAGGTCTTCGCTGGTAAAGTGAATGCTAAACACTGAGCCGGTGTTGACCGCTTTCGCTGCGATATTTTCACGGGCAAACAGTTCGTTCAATCCAGCAGTCAACCGGTCCCCTAATCCGTTCAGGTGGTCGAAAGCTTCAGGGGTGAGTTGTTTTAAGGTCGCTAGACCAGCAGCCATAGTGATAGGGTGTGCGCTGAATGTGCCGCTCTGGAAGAAACCGGTGCTGCCACGCGTGCCGTCTAGCAGATCCATAATATCCGCTCGCCCACCAAACGCACCAACAGGGAACCCCCCACCGACAACCTTGCCATAGGCGGTCAAGTCGGGCGTAACGCCATAGTATTCCTGCAATCCGCCTGTCCCGACTCGGAAACCGACAATTTCGTCTAAAATAAAGAGTAGGTCGTTCTTCCGTGCTATCTCCTCGACGAACTGCACGAACTCTTTACGCTGCGGCACGATGCCCGCTTTGGTATCGAAAATAATGCACGCTAACTCATCACGGTGCTGCGTGATAAGGCGTTCGACCGACGCTTCATCGTTGAAGGGGAGGACAACCACCTCCTCTGCCGCATGTGGAGACATCCCGCCTGCTGAAGGGACAGGATTGGGAGCCGTTTCAGATCCCACTTTGTCCAAGGACGGAGCAGAACTGATTTCGACGACATCGTGGCTGCCGTGATAACCGCCTTCAAACTTAGCGATTTTAGTCCGTCCACTGACCCCACGCGCTAGCCGTATAGCATGTAGTGTTGCCTCAGTGCCGGAGTTGCAGAAGCGGATTCGATCTAGCGCTGCCACCCGATGACACATCTCCTCGCATAATTCCGCTTCGACGCCGACCGGTGCGCCTAACGCAATGCCCTTCGCCATCTGTTCTTGGATAGCGTCTATGACGGCGGGATGGTTGTGGCCCAGTACCTGTGCCGTGTGATGATTGGCAAAATCCACATATTGCTGCCCTTCGACATCGTACAGATAACACCCCTCGCCACGCGCCATTGTAAGGGGATACGGTTGATGAAAGTAAGCACCTTTCGCTCCGCCGGGCATCGTTTTTCGTGCCCGCTCAAAGAGTTCCTGCGAGCGTGGGGTGCGCGCTCGATAGTCTTCCTCTAGTGTAGCCGTGACATCTTTGGTTGTTTCGTTTTCCATCGTGATCTCCTTTTCCGTATTGTTGTACAGGCTTTGAAATTTAATTCTCAAAAAGTTGATTCCAGTCGTGGTGTGATTGTGCAACACGCTCAGGATGTTTGTGGCTGCGGGCGATAAAGCCGGGAACATTTTCACGTCCCGTTGGAAGTCCGATTTGGTTGTATCGTGTATCGACACTCCACCTGACGGTATCCGATCGGTTCGGAATTGACCGATGTACCAACCGTTCCGTTGTCATTAAAACATCGCCTACATTGACTTCACCTGCTACAACCTCGCAGGGCGGCAGGTCGGGGTTGGGGATACCTTTGCCTCCCTTATGCCCCGGCGTTGAGATGAGACGGCTATGTGGTAGCAACCCTAGACGGTGCGAACCCCGCATCATCTCCATACACCCGTTAGAGACTGTGGCATCCACAAGCGGAATCCAGAAATTGGCAACCAATGTATTCCCTGCTTCTTCCGGTCTTAGGTACGCGAGATCCTGATGCCAAGGAATGACTGTTAGATCCTGGTCGGGCAGTTTAGCGCGGCAGCTGAATTGCGGGTGCGCTAGAATTTCGGGCCCCATCAACGACTCAGCGACATCTAGCAGTGCAGGAGTTGTCCTTAGCGCGAACATCCCAGCACTCATCGGCTTTTGACTGGAAAAGTAGTGGTGCCAGACCCAATCCGGCTCGGTGCAGGCTTTGCACACCTGTGCCAAGCGGGTCTCAAAGGGTGCATCGCCAAACCTATTCTCCGGACCGAGTATCCCCTGCTTTACTGCTTCGTCCGTTGCTTCATCGACTCGCTGCGCCAGTTCATCGATCAATGGTTGAATCGCTTCGCGCGGGAGTAGATTGTGGATAATCAGAAAGCCGTCGTCCTTGAATTGTTGGATCTGCTGGGGTGTGAGTCCATTTTTCACGGTTGGCGGTTTAGTTGAAACGGAGTCTTTTGGAACCATAGATCTCCTCCAATCGGCTCAAATCAGTTGACATTTGGGTGTCGAGAGCGGGGCAAGATGCCCCGCCTACGGCCAGGTTTCTGTTGCACTAACTCTTTACATGACCGCTCTTGTTTTCCTAACCAGTGACCTACCTTTGCTGGAATTGTCGTTGCCGGACTTCGTGCCAATCCTCTGGTAGTGGATGGAACGCATTTTCGCCCCAGGAACCCGGCTCAATTTTTGCGGCATGCCCCAAACCTGTAACTTGGAATCGGGTCCCGTCAAGTTCCGGTAGGACATATCGGCTGAACCATGATGCGAGTTGTTGACGCATATCCTTCACCAATGCACCCTTCGCTTTCTCGTCTACAAGGTTTTTCCGTTCGTCTGGATCATTTACCAGATCATAGAGTTCATGGGGACCGTAAGGATAGCGGTGGACATATTTCCATTCCTGCGTCCGAATCATCCGGACAGGACCGTATTCGTCAAAGATAATCACTTCATCCTGTGCATCGTTTGTTTCACCGAGCAACGCCGGTTGGAAACTTCGTCCGGGGCGCAGTGGATCCGCTGGCATCTCCAAGCCGAGGTAATCAAGCAGGGTTGGCATAAAATCGTACTGACTCGCCATCGCTTCGGTAACGCGCCCTTGTGGAATCCCTCCGGGGTGGCTCATAATAAAGGGAACTTTGACGGAGTTCTCGTACATATTCAACGGAAAGGTGCCATTCCCCTTGTGCCAGAAACCGTGATGACCGCAGGAATAGCCGTTGTCGCTGCTGAAGACGATTAGTGTATTTTCCCGCAAGCCAAGCCTTTCAAGTTTCTCTAGAATGCGACCGACATTCAAATCCATCGCGGTAATCGCCGCAAAGTAGCCTTTCAACGATTCTCTGTTTCCCAGATGTATGCGAGCACCGGGAGTTGCCCACGGGTGTGCTGCTTCTTGGGGACAGGTTTTGAATGGACAATCGTCGTAAGAGTCCACGATATCCTGCGGGTGTCCGTCGAAAGGTGTGTGCGGTGCGTTGTAGTGGACGCTGAGGTAGAACGGTTGATCTTTATTGCCCTCAATAAACTGCAAGGCATCGTCCGTGATAATATCGGTAACGTAGCCGGGCTGTACCTCCACAACCCCGTCCCGAATCATCTCCGCGTCGTTATATTTACTGCCGCCGAGAGGCATTGCGAACCAGTGACTGAAACCGTGCTGTGGGGTCATGCTATCGCCGAGATGCCATTTCCCACTGAGTCCGACGGTGTAGCCGTTAGCACCGAGCACGTCGGTGTAGCAGGTCAAGCCTTCGAGATACTTTGCGGAATTTGGAGGCATATTCCCATCTCGAATCCAGTCGTGCACGCCATGCGCTGATGGGATTCGTCCGGTCATTAGGCTAGCGCGTGCCGGGGAACAGACGGGAGAGGTACAGAAAAAGTTCTCGAACCGAACACCCGTCTCCGCCAGTCGATCTATGTTTGGTGTGCGAACTTCATCGTTTCCGCAGCAGCCTGCCGCCCAAGGTCCTTGATCATCGGTCAAAATAAAGATTACATTGGGTTGACGGCTATTGGAATCAGACATCAGTTTTACTTCTTTTCCCGGATAAAATTAACCGCAGAGACGCAGAGGTCACAGAGAAAAATTAGAGGAAGCGAGGGGGCGAGTATTGGAGGGAGCGAGTATCCTCCACACCTCTCCCGATCCTCGGAACGGGACACGCTATCACTCTAAGAAAACTCTGCGTTCTCCGCGCCTCTGTGGTAAGTTATCAATTCAAACGTTTTATTACATCGGTCCAATGCGTCGAGGTCCTCGGTCCATCGCTAGCATTGAAGCATCATAGCTTTGTTTCATCAAGTCCATTTTGAGGCTTTGGGCACTTGACACATCCCATAGGTTTTCAAATTCCCCCGGATCGGCTTCAAGGTCGTAAAGTTCTCCGTGTGTGTGACCGTGGTACATCACTAGCTTATACCGCCTATCCCGGTACATCGTGGCAAAGGTGCCGTCCGGCTGATCTATGGCATCATAGAATTCGCAGCGAACAAAATCTCGATGATGAGCGGGGGAAGCCTCTCCCTTGAGGATTGGCAGCAGCGACATGCCCTGCATACGGTCAGGAATCTCTAAGCCAGCCAAGTCTAGCAGGGTCGGTGTCTTATCGAGCAGTCCGACCAACGCATCGCTTCTCAGACCACCCTCAAAGTGTCCGGGCAAAGAGAAGATGAGCGGCACGCGAACCAGTCCTTCGTAGAATCGACAGCCCTTCTGAATCAACCCGTGATCGCCGAGCATTTCTCCGTGATCGCTGGTGAAGATAATCACCGTCCGTTCACGCTGTCCGGTTTCTTCCAGCGTCTCCAAGATACGCCCTAACACATCGTCAATTAGCTTGATCATGGCGTAATATGCGGCTTGCAGGGTTTTCGCGTCGCGTCCGCCCACTGACGCTGCTTCAGCTGCCCCTGGCGACTGCGGTATGATTGGGCTGCGGATATCCAATTCCTCTGGAGGTCGTCCCTTCGACTGGAAATCAACCGCTTTTAGCTTGCGCTGCTGTTCCAGATCGGTCTCCCGGAAAAGGGGTCCCGGCATATCCGCCGGATCGAACATATCCCTGTAAGTTTTGGGCGGATTGAAGGGAGGATGAGGGTCGTAGATATTTACACTCGCCAGCCAGGGCGCGTCCCGTTCCTGTCGGATAAATTCGATGGTCTTTTCCGCACACCACGTGGTTTGATGGAGTTCGGCAGGTACACCGTCGATGCTTTTGGTCAGTTCTCCCAGAATATGCCCTTGGGATCGCACCCAGTCTGCGTAGTCGTGTCCCGTTTCCCAGTCATCGCGGGGAGCGTGGCTGTATTGCCAATATCGGTATCCGTCGTTCACGCGGGGTTCGATGCGACGGTGAGCACTGGCGAGGTGCAGCTTGCCAATCAACCCGCAGTCGTAGCCAGCGTCTGCGAGAAGCCGCGTTACAAGGGGCGGACTATCCGGGAAGTATTCGTTACCGTTTCCGTTGACGTGGACAGCACTCGGGTACATGCCCGTGAGAAAACTCCCCCGGCTCGGTGTGCAGATTGGGCTTTGGCAGTAGGCGTGAGTAAAAGTAACCCCTTCCTCGACCAATTGATCGATATTCGGAGTTGAGACATAACGATTGCCCAACGCGCCAATTGTGTCGTAACGTTGTTGGTCTGTGCAGATCCAGAGGATGTTGGGACGCAGGTTTTCATTCTTTTGGTCGTTGTCAGTAGGCATGTTAGCCCCCTTCAAAATTGTATCGAATTCCGGTTGGACTGCCGCTTTCCCTTACAGATCTTGCATGGGCAAGATGACTTTAGTTTTTTCCTTCGCTGAACGGTAGGTCGCTAGGACAACCTCAACGGCATGACGACCGCCTCTGCCATCGATCAGGGGTGTTTTATCTTCGCGGATACAGTCAACAAAATGGGTCAGTTCACCGACGACACCGTGCGGTCCCGTGCGGTCAGGAGTGAGCGTTTGCCATTCTGATTCGCCAATTTTTTTGAGATACGCAATGTCGGCTCCCATATCAAGTCGTAGCGAACCTTTCGACCCGTCAATGATGGTCTCGTTTGTGCCGCGTGCACCCATGAACCCGCCCCATCGCAATATCCCTACCGCTTTGGTGTCGTACCGAATGAGCGAGACGGTGTAATCTTCCCAATCTTCGTGTCCTGAGAAGCTGCCCACTTCTGCTGCAACCGTTAGCGCAGTCCCACCATACCAGTTAATGAGATCGGATTTGTGGATGCCGTTCTCCAGCAGCCCACCGACACTCCCGTACCAAGTTGATGGACGTTCCCGCGGGCCCCGATAGGGACCGCTATAATCTGTCTCAATATAGGTCACGTCCCCAATCTCACCGTCATCGATCAACTGTCTACCGAGGACGTGTACAGGGTAGAAGCGGAGGACTTGACCAACCATCAGATGCGTTCCCGCTTTGTCTGAAGCGGCAATCATTGCGTCCGCGTCGCCGAGGGTGAGGGATAGGGGTTTTTCGCAAAAAGCGTGGACACCCACTTCCGCTGCCGCAACGACCACCTCCCCATGTGCCCCCGGCGGCGTAGCGACGACGACACCATCCACAATCTCTAGCAGTTCGTGGTAATCTTGAAACGCACGGATTTGGTGCTGCTCTGCGATAGCTTGCGCTGCCTCCAATCGAAGGTCAGCAACACCGACAAATTCACAATTTTCAACTTGAGGTAGCGAATTACAGTGGGCACCGCCCATGCCGCCTGTACCGATAACGCCAATACGTGCCATTAAGACCTCCTTTAGGTGTGGGGATCTAAGTTTTTGAAGTTCATCGGTTCATTGGTTCACTCGTTCATTGAATAAATCCCTGAGCATTTACACATCAGGTTTCACTGATAAGTCCTTCTTTTTGAAAGATGTCGCCAGCAATAGCATAGGTTGTTCCGTGCATGGCAATGACCACCAATCCAATACCCGATGCGAGGTAACCGCCCATATAGAGATTCGGGATATTGACTGCTTCGTAGTTATGCGGATGGGTCATGACCTGATGCAACTGGAAACGGTAGTTGTCATATTTCTCGACCTGTTGCGGCGGTTCAAACCCCTCAAAGGGAGAATAGTCTGCGCTGCCACCGATCTCAAGGATAACATGCTCGGCTTCGATGACCTGTTTTTCGCCCTGATGGTCTATTGTCACCAGACCCGCCGATGCCCCTTCTTTAATCTCGCTAATATGGCTTTGATACAACGTCTGAAAACGGGGATCTCGGCTCTCCATAATCTCTGCAAGTCGAGCGTAGTAGGGCAGCCCGTAGCGGCTATCGCTGATTAACCGCCAGTGATTCTCAAACGGTTGGCGCATCACATAATAAACCTGTTTGCCCACATCGTAGAGCTCCGTTGCTGCCCAATCCGCAGATCTGCCGCCGCCGACGACAATGGCACGCTCGCCGGAGAAATCCTCCGGTCGATCGTAACTTTTCGCTACAAACGGCAGATCTTCCCCGGGCACATCGAGTCGCCGAAGGGTGCACCGCTGCCCAACGGCGTAAACGAGGTACTTGGCGGTATATTGATGGGCTGTTTGCGTCCCGACATCTTTGCTTGTGACCAGAAAGCCGCGCTCATGTGGCTCGATGCGAACGACCTTTTCGCCGGTATGGATGCGGTCAGTCTGTCCAAATCGAGCGGGAATGCTGTGATAGTAACGCAGCAGATCGCCTTTGATTATCAGATCGTTGACGTTTAAGTCGATTCCGTGTTCTTCAGCATGCAGCGCGAGCGGATAGAACGGGAACTCCATCCATTGCCCTGGAGACAAGGTCAGGAGATTCTGGGGGACATTGTTCCACAAGCCGCCGACCGCCTCTTGCGTAATGAGCAGGTAGTCTATCGGCGTCTCTTGGCGAAACTCCATTGCGATTTGCGTGAGTTCTTCAAACAGCTGCCTGGGGTGATGGAGGAGCCGGAACAGATCTACAGGTGGAACGTTTCTGGACAACCGTTTGAAATCTAATCCTAGAAGGGTGCCTTTGATTTGCTGCAGCCCTGCAGCCAGCTGTGGATAGCGCAGACTGAACATACGGCTGCCACGAAAGTAAGGGTGACACCCACCCAACACCACAGCAAGTGGAAGTCCAGCAGGGCCCCCGCCCACAATAATTACAGTATGATGTTCTATATTCGGCAATCAATCACCTCGGAAGCAGATGGAATCTTCAGAAGAACCTGTCCTCGAATCTTTTGGCTTACGTTTTACGAGCTACAATTCGCCCCGATAATAGAGACAGTGTGCGGTGATGGGGCATTGGTCGCATTTCGGCTTACGTGCGTCGCAGATTCGGCGTCCAAAGGCAATCAGGTTCATGTGAAACGGGTATGCTTTGCCTTCGGGGATGATCTGCGGCATCAATTCATGCGCTTTTTCCGCGGTACAGTTTGACGGCACGAATCCAAGCCGTTTGCTAATCCGCAGGACATGCGTATCCACAGGAAACACATCACGCCCACAAGCAAAGGCAAGCGTGACGGACACCGTTTTAATGCCGATGCCTTTATGCTGAGAGAGCAGCTGTATTGCGTCATTGGTGTCTATTTCACGGATGAACTCCAGATCTAGCGCGCCATACTCTGCCTTGAGCCACGTCAAGAAATTCTTTATTGTGCGACTTTTTTGTCCGCTCAACCCTGCAATCTTGATAGCGTCCGCGATTTCCTCTACATCAGCGTTGAGCACCTCTTCCCATGTCGGAAAGCGTTCCAGCAGGATCGCGAATCCCTTATCACGGTTGACATCGTTTGTGTTTTGGGACAAGACGGTAAGCATTAAACAATCGAGGACATTTTCTTCCATATCCGGTTCGGGCGCGCCGTAAAGTTCTTCTAAAGCATCAGAAATCAGCTCCGTTTTCTGCTCAAGGTCCAAATCATCCCTCCAACTCTTTTTGGTTCATTAGTTCATTGGTAGATTAGTTCATTTATGAAGAATTTCCAATACCCAGTAGTTCTATACTATCCCGCGTGGGGTTGACTTGGAAGCGAATTACATACACACGATTCGGGGCTTTACCACTTTCACAATACGAGATAAGCAGCGATCCATCCTCCATCTGGAGTCCACCGGGGTAGCCGTAGCAAGACACGTCGAGGGGCAGTTCCGGTGTCCAATTCATCCCTCCGTCCCGGCTCAAGAAGACATATAGCCCGCCTTGATAGGTCGTGACACAGACAAGGGTGCCATCCTCTAGCACGAACAACCGCGGTGCTTTGACCGTTCCACTTTCGACCATTTGTCCAGACTCGCGCCAACTCGCGCCATCGTCGTCCGAGAAAAAGATGCCGCCATCGGGTCGGGACACCATGACAAGCCGTCCGTCGTCAAAGCGAGCGATGGCGGGTTCGTCCACATCCTTATCTTCGCGGCGGATAGTGGAAACGGTACGCCACGTTTTCCCTGCGTCATCAGAGCGGCGAATCGCGCCAAAGAGATGCTTCTCATTTTGACTTGAGCAGTAGGTGGGCCAAAGGATACCTCCATCGGGAAGTTGAAACGCTTGACCGTGGCTCCTTTCGTAAAATGAGCCGGGGCTGTTCAACCAGATCGGTTCGCTCCACGTTGCTCCACTGTCGGTTGATCTAATCACACACTGTTGGGTGTTCAATCCGTTCAGGTCTTTGCGGAAAGCCGGGGGTGCCTCTGGGAATCCGTACCAAGATGCCTGCACATTGATGAAGCAGAGCACGGTATTATCTTTGCAGACAAACAGTGTAACGGGACCGTCGTCTAGGGGAATGTTTGTAAGTCCGACAGGTTTGCTCCATGTACGGCCATCGTCGATGGAATGGGCTGCCATTGAGCGTCCACCTGTGGGTGCAACAAAATCCACGGGCCAACCTTCAGCGGCATAGCGTTCGCGGGTCTCTTGCTCAAACAATCTCGGTGAGGCAAATGAGGCGTGCCAATAACCGGCGGAGTGAGCGAGCAACAGATTGCCGTTGGGCATTCGCTCTAGCCCCCCAGCCCAGCCAATGAAGTCACCGAGTCCGGGAAATGGGTCAGGGCGATTGAAATCCCAGCCGGTGGCACATACCCGTGCCTCTTTAGCAGTGAGCGGCTTTGTTGTGGTAGGAAGCATTTATTTTTCCTAATTTCGAGAACTGAAAAAGAGTCAGTTCATTAGTTCATCAGCAGTGAGTCTTCAATTCCTATTGCTTAGCTCGCTGACGATGGAGGTTAGGATCAATCACCGCAGCCATAGCATATACATCTAGGTTCTCATCAAGGAACGCTTGGATCTTCTCCGCAATCTCCATCGGGTGTTGAAGGGCATCTGAATGCGCCACACCAAGCGTCGGGACATTCCGTTGAGTCAGCCCCCCCTTCACCCCGTGGACCTGACGTTCAAAGATTTTGCCCAGCTGCATATCGGACAGGTTGCCGCCGTCTTTCCCCTGGCGTTGGAGCATCTTGCGCTGAGAGGCAAGCACTTCGTTGATGTCCCGTTCTATGAAGATAACCCGATAGCTAAATTGGGCGGGTAGAAACGGAATCAGTTGAGCAATGATTTTTACCGCTTTGCCTTTCGCCTCCGGCAGCCACGCGCGATCTCGCCGAAGCCGTTTCACCTTCTCGTATTCAAAATAGCCGCGCGGGTTGTCGGCATCCGCCTTGCGTGCGCTGTCGGTCAGGCACGGGTAGCCGGCGGCATTCAGCATCTGCATCAACATTGAGGTGCCAGACCGGGGGAGACCAGATACCACCGTGATGAGTTCATTAGTACATGAGTTCATTTGTTCATTTGAGTTCATTCGCTTGTTGGCTCATATAAAAAGAGAGTGCAACTCCCGATACATGGGGATTCCGCCCCCGATGTTATCGGGATGTTCCATTTGCGGAACGAGCGGAACATGAAGAGAAACCGAGTTTTCAAGAAAAAACTCGGTTTCTTTGTACTAAATCTTAACATAAGCGTCGTTTGTTAATAAATTAGTGAACTAATGAGCCAAAAAGCGCGTCTGAGGTCAAGATTCCTGTGAGAGCACTTCTTTCTCTAGCTCAATATACTTCTCCAGTAGCCGCTCCTGTTTCTTGGTTAGGGTAGTAGGGATTTCAATAACGACAGTGACAAGGAGATCGCCCGTCTCGTTTTCCGATTTTTTAATCCCCTGCCCGATCAGCCGGAAGGTTTGATTGGGCTGTGTCCCGCGTGGGAGATTCAACGCAATCGGATCAGTAAGTGTTGGAATATGGACCTCTCCACCTAGGGTCGCTGTCGCAAAGCCAACCGGAATCTGGCAGCGCAAATCATAGCCCTCGCGTTGCAAGACGGGGTGTGAATTGACAACAACATCTACAAATAGATCGCCATAAGGTCCTCCACGTAAACCACATTCCCCCTGACCGGGTAGGCGTAATGATTTCCCACTCTCAATCCCCGGAGGCGTTTTCACTAGTAAAGCACGTTCCTTGCGGGTGGCACCTGTCCCGCGACAAGTTTGACACGGTTGGTGAATGAGGACACCGGTTCCCCGGCAGCGTTCGCACAACTGATTCTCCGCTGTATTTTCCCGCAGCAACTGGTCAAGGATCTCGCCGTTTCCCATACAGTTAGGACAGGTTGATTGGGGCGAGTCCTTTTGCGCTCCTGTGCCGTTACAACTGTCACATTCCTCATTGCGATGAATACGGATGGATCGCTCCGTTCCCAACATGGCTTCAGTAAATGGGAGTGTTAGACCGGTTCTCATGTTGGAGCCACGCCTTCCCTTTGCTTTAACCGTTCGCCTTGCTTTCGTCCTTCGTTTCGTTTGCGGTCCGGGCCTAAATAGACCATCAAAGAAGTCATTAATTTTGGAGTTGCTATCACTAGAACGTCTAAATTCCCCGTTTCCTTGGCTGCCTGTATCCATCCTTGAGGATTGATCGCCAATATGCTGCGGATTCAATTCCATCAATGCCTGATAAGCCATCGAGGCTTCTTTGAATCTCTCCTCTGCCCGTTTATCCCCCGGATTTTTGTCGGGGTGATATCGCATGGCAATTTTTCGATAGGCTTTCTTTATTTCGTCGGGGGTCGCATTCCGACTGACACCAAGGATTTGATAGTTGTCTTTCTTCCTCACCAATCTCTCCTCACATCCGCCAAAACTAAACAGCCAAGATTCTTTATCGCAATCTAATTATAAATTTATGTTTATTTTTGGATTAACAATACCCGCTTTGTTCCCTTGTTTGAAGCTTGCCGGACAAGTGCCTTTAGGTCGAGAATATCATTCACGGAAACTGTTGGACGATGGAAGCGGAGGGTCTGCTTCATCACCATTTTTCGTTTTGATTTTGTATATTCGAGTTGGATAGATCCAACACGGTTGTGAATCTCACGGTCTTCAGGCACAGAATCTACCGAAAACAGAGACGGTACATTAACGGTAACCTCATCTTCAAAGGTAATTGCTTTGCCGAGGACGACCGGGTGTGTTCTGTTTTCTTCACTGAGCAACGCAGCATACGGATGCTTGACAAGCGGTAATTCGAGAACATACTGCTGACCAATAGCAAAAAGGTAATCCTCACACCGCCACGAGAGGATAATCTCCAATTCATCCTCCATAGCATCAAGTTTTGAGATTGAAATTTTTTCTAATTTTGCGCGGTCATCAAGTTCCATGTATTCATGGAAAAATTTTGATTGTTCATCAGGATTGATATATTTCAATTGACTTCGTAGTTTCGTGTTGAACGCTCCAGTTACGGTGAGCGTTTGAGTCACCTTTACGGATAGATCATCTTCCACTTGTATCCGTGTCTTGACATCTTTGCGGTTTGCTGCTGCCTCGATTGTTGGACTTTTCGCAAATCGGTATAATTGCTCCCGCATTCCGCCAGTTTCCTCGGGATTTGAATTGATCTCGGTGGCTGTGGAGGCAAGCTTTTGCTCCATCTCTCCCCTTTCCTGCATAAGAAAATCAGGGTTGACGATGAGTGCCCACCGATTTTGATCGCTGGCGGGAAGATCTCCAAACGCGCAGGTCTCTGCGGTTGCATCTAGCCAGATGAGTCCACCATCGTCATTTTCCTCTACAGCAAGAATCATGTGATTAAAATACGAGAGTGAGGGAATTTCACGGATAACCTTACTAGACTCACCCGCGGAAATCAGGACTGGATAGGACTGGATACCCACCGCCGACAGCATTGTGCTGAGTAGGGTTGTTTTATCCTTGCAATCCCCATAGCCTTCCTTAAAGATTTCGGGTGCTGAGTGTGGTTTTATCGCCCATATTCCGAGTTCGATGCCGACATAATCAATGTTTGTCGCAACGTATTCGTAGAGCCGTTTAATCTTCTCTTTTCGACTCCATGCCCCTCTCAGCAATGCCTTCGTTTTCTGCTCAATCTCTGGTGTCAGATAATCCTGCTCACGGATGAGAGTGCCGTACCACTCCATGAGTTTATCCCACGAGTCAAGCGACGTGATATTGATGCTGTAGGCGAGGTCTTCAACAGCTGGCATAAACGCCTCTTCACGGAGCGGCGGGACATCGCGCATTTCAAATGTATAGGTGCGTGTATATCGGGTTTCCGTGATTGTCGGCTCCGCCCCGACGGTTGGCGAAGCGTTAACCTGGTAGTAAACCGTTTTCTTTTTTGGCGCGTGAATGGTAAAACGGTAGTTTAGCACAGGCTCTGAGGTCTGAAAGTAGACTTGGTGCCAAAATTCGCCCTGCATCAAATGCCCTCGATTGTTAGAGGAGTAAGCGTAGTCAATGATGCAATCATCCGACATCTCTGGCATTGAAAAGTGCATAAGACGGGCATCTACAAACAGGCCTGCTTCGACAGCACTCGGCGGTGGGATATTTTTAACGATGCTCCGTTGATCAAGATCAACCTCACGACCATCGGGGGTAAGTGTTCGAGCGTGATGAATCGTGATGTCATCGTTTCCGCGGGTATAAGGGATACTGACCTTACCAAATTTATGTCCCGTATCATTGAAGATCTTTACAATCCGCCGCGTAGAATAGATGTAGCTACTATCTTCGTTGACGTTCATCACCTCTGTTTCCCAAAGCACAACCGCACCGCCATCGGGATAATCATCTGCCTTCGGTGCATTAGTGAGTAACCCCTTGATTTGTGCTTCATCCGCTTCTGAAACGAAATTATAAGACATAGAGGTGCGTTGGGATGGTGGTTCGGCAGCCTCATCAAGCATTTCTGTTGATTTATCATTGGGGGGATCCGAGTCTAGTTCGGCTAGCATGGAATCAACGAGTGCTGAACGACGTTTTCCAAGGTAGGTCCTTTGGGCAAGCACCCCGTCCGAAGCGTTTGGTAGCTCTCTGCGTGAGGCAATTCCATCCCCGTTATCGTCAAGGTGAGGATGCTCTGATTGCACAGAGCCGTCGTTTTCGTACCACGTTTTCACCCGCTTTTGGGTGTACAGAAACACCTCTAATATCGAAATCGCTCCATCCCCGTCCGTATCAGCAGCACGGTCGGAGAACCCATCAACGAAAATATTACCAAATCCTGAACGCATGTATCCTTCACGTGCTGAACAAGCGGTAATAATCGTTCGTCCCTCCTTACTCATCTGAGGGACGAGGCGCGCACTGTAGGGAAATCCGAAGATTAAAACCATCTGCTCCGCGGGAATCTGATTGATGAGCGTAGCCCATTCTACATCTCGGATATCTCGTCCGGGGGAGTTGAATTTCAGTCCACCCCCGGTTTTGGTTGCGTGCCCCACCATGAAGAGGAGGAATCGATCCCCCGACTGTACCCGCGCCTGTAAATCAGTAAAAGCAGCTTCAACCCCAGCTTTCGTCGATTTCCCGTCGATCAGATCCGATACCTCTCCGCCATCTTCAAACAGGAAGGTGATATGCTCCGGTGCATAGCCGTACTCCTCTATCAGCAGATTGTACATTCGCGAAGTTGCGTTCCAAAATTCATCGTAAAAGGACTTCTCACCGCCAACGCCGCCAATGATAAGCGCGTAATCTTCGGCAGAGGCATCGGGTGTGATGAACAGCATGAAACTCAAAAGCAGGCAAACGCCACAAGCAGAAAGTGGGAAAGTGCGACAGTGAGCAGGTGAGCAAAGATAGGAGCTGCTACCCGTTACTTTTCTCCCTTTTGCCCTTTCTCCTCTTCTCACTTTCATTGCCTTTTCTCCCTTGCTCCCTTTCATGGTGATTATTCCTCCCGAATAAATGTCCCGCTTTTCCCGCCAGTCTTTTTGACCAATCGGATATCAGAGATTTCCATCTCCCTGTCTACCGATTTGCACATATCGTAGACTGTCAAACCGGCGACAGAGACAGCGGTCATAGCTTCCATCTCGACACCTGTCCGCCCGACGGTCTGCACCTCCGCCTCAATTTCGACGCGGTGTTCCGCTTCATTGATTGACAGATCGACCTTGACGGAGGTCAGCGCGAGCGGATGACAGAGGGGGATGAGATCTCCGGTGCGTTTGGTCGCCATGATGCCAGCAAGGCGAGCCACTTCGAGGACATCCCCTTTTGCGAAACCGCGTTCAGCAATTAACTGAAGCGTCTCCGGTTTTGCGAACACATGCCCACGTGCCACTGCAACCCGCAGTGTTTCCGCTTTCGGCGTGACATCAACCATGCGAGCATGTCCTTTTTCGTCAAAATGTGTAAACTTATTCATTATGCTCTCCGCCTGACACGACCGCTGTCACTCGATCAAACTGTGGCTTGAGCGCGGGATAAAGTGCACGGTAAATCTGGTAATATTCCTCATAAATTCTGACATTGTCAGCGTTCGGTTGCGTTGATGAGGTAATTTTGATAATTTCGTCTGCTGCACTCTCAACGCTGTCATAAATCCCTGTTCCGACACCCGCGAGAATTGCTGCGCCAAATGCGGGCCCCTCGGCAATGTTAATCGTGACCAGCTCGGCATCGTAGACATCGGCTTGGATTTGTCGCCAGAGCGAGCTTCGTGCGCCGCCGCCTGTGGCGTAGACCCGCTCAATGGGTGTTCCTAACCCACGAATAATCTCTAGCGAGTCGCGCAGTGCGTAAGCAATGCCTTCCATTACTGATCGAATCAGATGGGGTTTACCGTGCCGCAACGTCATACCGAAGAAGGTCGCTTTGGCGTTTGCATCCGCGTGTGGTGTGCGCTCGCCGGTGAGGTAGGGCAGAAAGATTAAGCCCTCGCTGCCAACGGGTGCTTCCGCTGCGCGCTGGGTCAAGATCTGATACGGATCAACGCCTTCGATTTTTGCAGCCGCAACTTCTGAGTCGCCGAAATTATCGCGAAACCAACGGAATGCACCACCGGCTGAAAGTACCACGCCCATCAGATACCACTTGTGCGGGGCAGAATGGCAGAAGCTGTGTGCCTGTAGGTTTGGGTCCACTTTGGCTTCATCGGTATGTGCAACGATTGCTCCCGATGTTCCGATACTTGCCGAAACCCGCCCCGTACTGACAATCCCGTTGCCAACTGCGCTACAGGCGTTGTCCGCCCCACCTCCTACGACCGGAGTCCCCGCTGGAAGTCCTATCAATTCGGCGACTTCAGCGGTAATCTTTCCACAGATATCGATAGACTCGTACACCGGCGGTAGCAGTGATGGATCGATATCGAGCTTATGCAATACCTCCTCAGACCAGCGTCGTCCCCTCACATCAAACAGGAGTGTCCCCGCTGCATCGGAAACCTCCGCGGCGATTTCGCCTGTCAATCGGAATCGGACGTAATCTTTGGGGAGCAACATTGTGGCTGTCTTTTCCAGAATCTCCGGCTCGTTGTCTCGTACCCAGATTACTTTTGGTGCGGTAAACCCCTCAAGTGCGGGGTTACATGTACTCTGCACCAGCAGATCCTCACCGACAGTCTGTGTGATATAGTGGCACTGCTCCGTCGTTCGCACATCACACCATAGCATCGCCGGACGTAGGACACTGCCCTCCCTGTCCATCAGCACCAGACCGTGCATCTGACCGGAAAGTCCCAACCCCTTGATTTCTTTAGGCGCAACCCCCGATTCGGCAAGCACCCTTTGGATAGATCTCACGGTTGCCTGCCACCAATCCTCCGGGGCTTGTTCCGCCCATTTCGGTTGAGGTGTGTACAGCGGATATTCCTCTAGGCTGCTGGCGTGCAGTTGACCGTTTTCATCAACGAGAATCGTCTTCGCCCCTGTTGTTCCGACATCGATACCAATGAGATATGCCATAAATCATTTCCTAAGAGCCGCGAGGCGCGATATGCTAGTGCGTCAAAATCCTATCTTGGGATTCGCTTCATTGATCGACAGATCGACTTTTCAGAGAGGTAAGCGGAACCAAGAGATCGTCAACGATAGGCTGCCACCCGGGTAACACGTGAGATTGGACTCGCGCATCATCCCTGAATCGTTCAACGGTCCTAGATGAATCAGAGATGAATTGCACCACTTCAATCGTGCCCTCCCTTGAACGTACAAGCCAGCACTCATCGACCCCCATCCGTTGATAGTCCGCGAGTTTGTCTGAAATGTTTTGTTGTGATTCGCTTGGGGAGACAATTTCGACGACCAGATTTGGTGCGATGTCAAGGAAAGGCAGGGTCTCCATATCCTCCAACCCCAACTGTGTAATCCGTTCAAAACTGATGTAAAGCATATCCGGTTGTCGAGTCCGCAACGGTGCTCGACTAATCATGATGTCAACGGGGGCGTACACGACAAGTCCCAATAGGTGCTCATCCACATAATTCGCCATCGGTTGAAAGATTTTTCTCGAGTGCCATTGGTGTCCGAATAGCGGCGCAGGTTCCATTATTAGTTTCCCGTCAATAACCTCATATCGCTGCATGGTTTCTGGCAGCGCAAGGTAATCATCGTAAGTCAAGCGTGCTTGTTTCATCTAAAAAACTCCTTTAGCGTGGAAATCCAGGCATTTAAAGACAATAAAACGCTAGGACGTAGAGACGCAAAGGAAAAACCTTGTGCCCTTGCAACTTTGCGTTTTGGCTCATGTAAAGAAATCGTGCAACAGAAACCGAGTTTTCAAGAAAAAACTCGGTTTATCTTCGTGCTTCGCACTCTCTTTTTATATGAACCTGTGTTTTATCACATTTCACGCCTTATATTAATGTCGTACTACACGCCCCGGCAGTTGTCCTGTGGGGTTTCCGTCGTCAATCACGGGAACACCGTTGACCAATACCCAGTTGACACCGATCGCCGGCTGCACTGGATCCTGCCATGTTGAACGGTCAGCAACGGTTTCCGGGTCAAAGACAACCAGATCGGCAGCCAAGCCTTCGGCGATCCGCCCACGATCTTTGATTCCAAAACGCGCTGCTGGAAATCCACTCATTTTGTAGACCGCTTCGTGTAGGGACACCAGTTGACGCTCCCTGACGAAACGTCCAAGATACTGCACGAAGCAGCCGTATCCTCGCGGGTGCGGATGGGGAATATCGTAGACACCGTCGCTAGCGATCATCATTCGCGGGTGGACAGCTGTGCGGTCAATTGTCACTTTGTTATCTTCGGGTGGTGTCTGCCAAGGGAAAACGAATGTCTCTATCCCTTCCTCTTCGAGCATTAGGTCGTAAGCAAAGTCCTCGCGGGATTTACCCACACTTTCGGCGGCCTCCGATAAGGTCATACCGATGAATCGACCGGAAAGGGTATAGCCGACAATCTGATCGCCCCGTCCCAACTGCTCCCGGATATGGGGCAGGCATTTTTCCCGAACATCCGATCGCTCTAAATTCGCCAAGACCTCTGTAAGACTTCCGACTTGGAACTCTGCGGGCAGCATCAATGCGAGATGGGTCATCCCCGCGGGATAGAGATAGGATTCAAAGGTCAGATCAATCCCCTCGCGGTCTACCCGCTCAAGCAATGCCGCGCTCTCGTCATCTACCCGCTCGTGAGAGATATGGACGGGAATCCCCGACTGTTGGGCAAGTTCAAAGGTTTCTTCCCACGCTTTTTTTCGTCCGAGGATTCGGTAACGGATATGTGCGGCATAGATGGCACCATAAGAAGCTGCGAGTTTGCACAGCGTCACAAGTTCGCGGAGATCCGCATTGGCACTCGGCTGGTAGTCAAGCCCCAAGCAGAGGCAACCTGCGCCTGCCTCCAACCATTCACGGGTTGTCTCGACCATGGCATCCAATTCGTCGTCGGTGGCGGGTCGGGGATCCCAACCCATCGCTCCCAAACGCACCGCACAGTGTGGGACTTGCGGGTAAACGTTGGCGGGGGTATTGCCGGGAAAGATGCTCAAATAATCTTCGACAGTATGCCAATCAAGGTTGAATTCCGCATCTCCGATAGCAAACTGCGTATAGCGCCACATCTCCTGTGCTTTCTCAGGCGTGAGCGGTGCCCACCCAAAACCGTCCGGTGCGGTCAGCTGGGTGGTCACGCCCTGACGAACCGCTCCCAGCTGATCTCGACCGCCCAATAGCGAAATTTCCGAATGGACATGGACATCAATGAAACCGGGGCTTATGATCTGTCCCGCCGCATTGATACTCCGGCTTGCCTGTGCGGGATCTAATTTTCCAACGGCGGTAATCTGGTCATCAATGACACCGACATCGGCGGGAAAAGGTTCACGTTCGCCTGTGCCATCAACAACCTTTCCGCCATAAATAATATAATCAAATTGCATCAAGTATTCTCCGTTACTGTATTGGGATTATTCGGCTAGTTGTCCTTAGCTCCTATAAATTCAGATTTTCGGTTGACACGGAAAAAGAGATCAAGTATGATGTAATCAGGCTTAAATATAAATACACATTGCTTTGAATCCTGATCTATGTATCAGGGTTGCTGTGACCCCAATCGTAACATTGGGGAGGAGAAATGTACGAATGCACAATAAATTTCATCTTTTCAGTCTCTTTATAAAACTCTTTCTGATTAGCATCATTTTTGGTGGGTGCGCTGATGCAGGCTCAGGTGGAAGTGGATCGATAAGCCCACTCAGGGAGGAGCCTCTGATTTTGGACTCCGCCCTCGCAATTAATGTCAGCGATGACCGTCCGGATGGAATCGCTGACACCTTTTTTGACACAAGCGATCGGATTTACTTATGGATCTTTTGGGTGAACGTCAAAGGACGACATACGGTTGAAGTCAACTGGTTTTCGCCGCTGGACGACATAGATGCCCCGCCCTTCCGAGAGGACCAAGAGACGTTCACCTCCTCAACGGGGGATCAGATCACTTGGTTCTATATAGATGCTCCTTCGGGTGGCTTTCCTGATGGCGAATGGTTTGTCGAAATCTTTCTAGACGGATTGTTCGAGCGAAGCCATGTGTTTGATGTTAGACGTTGATTTAGCACTCCTTAGGACTTACGCAGTTGAACGGTAAAATCTAACCCCTTCGGCTATCCCGATACTCGGTTCCGTTTCAATGCCCCACCGGCACAATTCGGCGATTTGTCAGGGCCCTGTCAGGTCCAAAAAAAAATTTCAACCTCACATCGGGGGGTCATTATTAGCCGATGTCTCTCTGAACCCCGATGGGGCCTAGCTTCAGAGCATTTATAGATTTTTACCACATACGATAAGGGGCATCTAGACGGCTTTTTGCCCTGACAAATACTGCCTATTTATGAATTGTTTTTCACTGAAATAGCACCAAAACCTCGCCAAATGTCAGGGATTTGTCAGGGCACTGTCAGGTCTAACCTCTGAAATGCGTAAGTCCTGTTAGAAAATCTTTTATCCGCCCCACCGTCATTGAACTTAGGATTGGTTCTCAAGAGGTGGTCTTTGCTGAATTAAATTTGACGATTTCTTCCCAAAGTATACTACCATCAGTACCGCAGAATGTTCTGATGAATTCAGAGGTAAACTTATTGATAACTTTAGCATACTCTTGCATAAACTGCTCATTTTTTTCTTTAGCTCGATGTCCTAGCGGTTCGATTATATCAGTATAAAGGTTTTCATCACCTGAAATAAACTCCCAAAATTGTTGTCCGCACAGCTTCAAATAGTCACTCTTATCTGGCTTTCGATCTTTTCCATAGCAGCAACCGTTGACGGCAACGACATTTGCGGCTGATGTATTTGTACTGAGTATTCGTTTAGCCTTCCTGAAGTTATCCCGAAGTTTTGCGACTTGGCTACTATTTCCCCAATTTGGACCAGATTTTATTGATACAATGTATCTTATACTATCTTTTTGAAACTCTAAATCGATCCCCTCCGCTGAGGATTTCTGACCGCCATATACCTCTGAACATATAAAAATCGCGAGCTCCTCCAGAAATCCGCCAAAAATCCCTTCTTCTTGTGAGGACAGAAAAGCGTCTAAGATGGTCTCTACGAAATCTTGTGCCGTGTTAATATTTTTCGCCTTGAACAGATAGGGATTTTTTCTTTTGACGACATCCATCAGTTTCAATTTTTGGAGATTCTCTAACCTTCTTCGGTGAAAGTTTTGAATGTTCGCCTCAACATAATCAGTTATCTCCTGTTGTGTAATGGGTTTCATACTGAGCCTCTTCAAATAACACGTATTGCGTCGGCTTGATATTCTCCTTTGCCACTTGATAATACTGAGGCAAAATTTCAATACCGGCGGAATTTCTTAACAACGTTTGAGCAACTTGGCAGGTTGTGCCAGCACCTGCAAACGGATCAAGCACCCAATCACTTTCTTTTGTAAACAGCTTGATAAACCATTCGGGTAATGTCTTGGGAAAGACAGCACTGTGTTTGCGATTGCCTGTTTCAGTTGCTAAGTGCAAAACATTCGTCGGATATGCCATTTTTCGGTCTAACCAGTTTGATACATTCTTACCAAACCCGCTTCCCACCTTCGACGTATCCCGGCTCTGATCGGTTTCACTGAGATGTTTCAACCTTCTCTCTGCCCAGTCTCCCATCGGCACCATAACCGCTTCTTGATACATATCGAACTTCTTGGTTTTATTAAATTGCAAACATCTTTCCCACGCATCTCTGAATCGGTTTGGCCATTTGCCGGGATAAGAGTTTTTCTTATGCCAGATAAATTCTTCTGTCCATAACCACCCCTGCCTTCTCATCTCAAGTATCAACTCGAGAACATACGTATGCCGTTCTCCATCAGCAGCCTTCTCTTTGATATTCAGAATGAACGTACCAGAGGGCTTGAGGACCCTTAGAAATTCTTCAGCGCGAGGCATAAACCAATTGACATATTCATCGGGGTTGACTCCCCCATACGTTTTGGCTCGGCGGTCAGCATACGGGGGAGAGGTCATAATCAGATCGAATGAATCTGCCTCAAAATTGGCGAGTACCTCTAAGCAATCCCCAAGATAAAGGTCTGTTTTTATCGCTGTCATCGAACAATCCGTCTTAAGGCGATAAATATCGCGTTTTACGTGCGCTCTCCAATAGACTAGCAACATTCCATATTTCTTCACCAACGCCAACATAGCCGACAGGATTTATTGTCGCAGGATAATCACCTCTCCTCTGTTCCTCAGCCATTATCCATTCCCCTCTAATCCTTGAGTTCATCAAGAATAGTCGCTCACGTTTTCCACTATAACAACTCCTGACCAACAATCAGGCGATACGCCTCTAGGTATTTTTCGCTGGTTTGACTGATGACCTCCGCAGGTAATTCAGGTGCTGGGGGCTCTTTGTTCCAGCCAACATCACTCAGATAATCGCGGACATACTGTTTGTCAAAACTGGGGGGAGAGCTACCGGGCTGATATTCGTCCTTGGGCCAAAAGCGTGATGAATCGGGGGTGAAGACCTCATCAATGAGAATCAGTTGACCGTCAATCTGCCCAAACTCAAACTTGGTGTCACAGAGGATAATCCCGGACTTTTCGGCATGTTCGCTTGCGGCTTCAAACAGCGCGAAGCTGGTTTGGATAATCTTTTCTGACAACTCTTTTCCAATCTCTGCTTCCATCTCTGCGATTGAGATGTTCTCGTCGTGTTCCCCTTGCTCCGCTTTCGTGGCAGGCGTAAAGATGAGCTCTGGCAGACGTTCCGATTCCGTTAGCCCTGCCGGTAGCTTTTCACCACATACCGTTCCATCCTCTTGATACTCTGACCACGCCGAACCCGCGATGTACCCCCGGACGACGCATTCGATGTCGATTCGATTTGCTTTCCGCACGAGCATGGATCGCCCTTTAAGCACTTCCGCGTCGGCTTGCAGTACGTTAGGATACTGTGAAACATCGGTGGTGACGATGTGATTATCGACGATTGATCTTGTGTAATCGAACCAGAACTCAGAGAGTCCGGTCAGGATTTGTCCTTTGTACGGAATCCCATTGGGCAGCACGACATCAAACGCCGAAATCCGATCCGTTGAGATAATTAATAATTCATCACCGAGGTCGTAGAGGTCTCGGACTTTACCTCTGTTAGCGAGATCAAGGTTCGTCAGGTTTGTTTCTGTGACAACGTTTTGTGACATTTGAAATTCCTTATGAGATTTGTAACTCGTACTTAAAAGTTACTTTGAATTTGTTTGACTATTGGTTTTGCCAAAGGTTGAGGTGAAGGCATTATGCAGAGAGTGCGCGAATGCTTTGTTGCTTGCAACACCAGTAAAAATTACTTTCTTCTTATCTATATCTAGTCTTAAGATTCGCTCTTCTGTCAGATAATTTTTTGCTGTCTCAATTTCAAACTCGACCCAAGTAGACTTTTGAACAACAGATTCACCACTGTAGATTAAAACAAAATAATCTGATGAGCAAATTCCTTCCGTTATCTGTTTGCGCAGATTGCCATTCAGATCGAGATTTTCTCTATCTATCCATGGAATATAGCCGTCAGATCTTAGTTGTTTTGTGATACTTTTGACGACTGGTGCATCCACCCAAGAATAGCTGATAAATACTCGCTCTTTCATGTCTATGATCTTCCTGAAGGGGGCGACGACGGACTTGGAGTGTTATCAATCTCATCTGCTCTCGCTTGATTTCTTATGTTTTCAATCTCAGTGGCATAAGTTATTCGGCGTTCTTCAGAAGATTGCCCAAAACTATCAGGATCATACTTCATGCGCCGGACAGTGGTGTAGACAGCAGATTCGTGCAATCTATAACGCTGAAAATTTGTCTGAACTTTAAATACAGAATGTAAACCGTAAATGATTGCAGCAAATGCAGCCATTATCTGAACCAACAAACCTGCCTTAGATGAGCCATCAATATATGTCACCAGATAAGGAATGGACAAAGCTACGATAGTAGTCTAAAACACAACATAATAATGGAACCAGCCGTAATGCCAAGCTCGCTTTTGCCAAATACGAAGAACCGGGATTATCTGTTTATAGTGCTCTTCCAACCACAACTTGAGATCTTCTTCAATAAATAGTGCATCATCAAATTGCTTTTTGTTAGAATCGACATTCACACCTTTGTTATCAGGGTCAGAATCTGTTTCCCCAATCTTAAACCGCGGTTTCATTCGTATGGCAATCAAGACAGCAGAAAGAATTGCTAAAACCGGGAATACTATTATAGCAACTACCCACTTATCATCTGTGAACATTCAGCCCTCCCTTGATTTCAGGAACCATACGGAACGCCTGCTCTTTTGATTTTTTATTTGTTCATCAAAGACGAGATGGATTGGTGGATTGACCTATTCTCACTAAGGGATTGGAATTCTTAGATGAGCATTCAGTGACACAAGTGCCAGTGAAATCTGAGACTGATGAAAAACGTCATAGTCCCTCCTACGGAACGCGGTCTCCTCTTGGTCCACTGATTGCCCCCATATCATCGCGGTGATAAGCAAATCCATAAGGTTTACATTGGTAGTAAAAAGTTTTCCTCAAAAATGGACAAGCAATATTTCCAGTATTCAACCGCGTATGTTTTGACTTCCTCCGGCTGACCTATCACCTCCATATAGCTCCGAATCCACTCAAGCAAAAGGTCTTGAGATGCCTTCTTGACGGTGCAACGTTTTATATCATAAGCGATATTGTGAAAATTGTCCAGATCTTCTTCATCGAGATGGAAATCAACCTCGCGATAGAGGGCTAAATTCACCATCAACGCAATCGTGATTTGTCGGGCGGTATCACTTTCGGTGTCCGGCGGATAGTGAACGGCGAAAATTTTCTCTTGTGGTAACGCTTGGAGGTAACTGAATCGGAGGCTGATATAGTCTAGCTGTTGATTGGCGATGTTGACCTCGGTGAGACTCATCAAGGGCCGGGGGTTGGCGGAGAGCTGATTAAGTGAAATCTGTGGGGCATCAATTGCGAGTTTCCGCTCGATAATTGATTCTAGAAAATCGCTTTCCCATTCATTATAAGCGGTAATCCTCTCTTGATCGATAGTTTGCATCGCCGGTGAGACGAGGACAGCTTTTTCGAGTGTATTTTGGGAACGTTCTACCAACTTATCAACGAGCGTATTGCCGATCTGGAAGAATTTAACCAACCGATTGGTGTTCAACAGGCGAACCGATTTGTCGAGTGTGCCTTCGCAACCGTACTCCAGTCCCAAACTTGTCAAGGTAAACGCTTCTTGGATTTGCCCTCGAACCTCCGAGCGTGAGGAGAGGTCTTCCACTTTGATTGCAATCAACTTTTGAGCAAGGGAGGCAATATCGTGGTGAATTTTGTCTAGATGTGTAGGTGAAATCTGCCCTGTGTTTTGTCCATGTTCGAGTGTTTGGGCGAGAAACAATCGACTATCGTAATGGATCAGCGCGTCAGCTTCAAGCATCTTCTGATTCCTCGTCAACTTTAGACCCCTGCTTGTCCTCTAAATCTAGTTGATCGAGATCTACTTTTTCGAGTATCTCTGCTTCGGTGATGTCAATGCCAGCTGCTTTATCGTGTTCCCTGACTCGTTCTTCCTGTTCCTCTTTCACACGGTCAAGTGACCCCCACAGTTCCTCACCTAACTCATCTTCCCGATCTAGCCCAAAGAGTTCATACAACACCCGAACGAACAGGTCTGCATCCGCTTCCCAGATTGCGTCCATGATTGCCTTCGCCCGTTCATCTGCGTAGTCAATGCCCGGCGTTGACGGATCGACCAATCCCTCCTCAATAAACAGGGCTTTGAATTCTTCGTCCATCTCAACGCGCCTACGCAACAGACTACTGAGAATCCCAACATCAATTTGGGAGAGCATTTCTCCAAGTTCATCTACCTCGCACTCCGACAATTCAAAGAGCCATAAATCGAGTGTTTTTTCGTCGAGCGTGCCGTTGCGCCATAAGACGAAATCCATCATTTCTTCAAACTGGTCGGGCGATAGACACGGCAGTAGGGCGGACGCTGTCCCTGTACCAAGCCTTGTGTCCAAGATCTGCAAAACATCTTCCATTGGACTCATCTGGATTAACTCGGTACAGTCTGGCACCAGATAATACAACTCCTCTCGCGCCTTAGCATCTCGTACGGCTGAGATGAGTTCCAGTTGCTGGTCTATTGTGTAGCTTTGAAACAGCACTTCAGCCGCGGTCACCGGCATTCTTAGCAGTTTCTCGGCTTCGAGGTGTGGGGTGATGAGTTTTGCACTACTCACACTCATATCTCCCTCATTAGTTGAAAATCTTTAGGATTTACACAGTTGAACGGTCAAAGCCTCCGTTCCGAGAGTCTTTGACCTGTAGTTCGGCGATTCATCGCCTCCCCGATAAATCGGGATTCAAAGCAACTGGACGCCGTTGCAAACGCCCGATGAATCGGGCAACTACAATCGGAACGGACGCCCGATAAATCGGGCAACTACAATCTGGGGTGCGTAAGTCCTGATCTTAGTAGTTTTCTCGGACAAAGTTCAGGTTTTTTATCGCCGAAGCGATCGGATCGCCATTTGCCGGTGTTTCAAGGACAAACCAACCGTTATAGCCAATTGCGTGGGTGGCTTCGATAACCGCAGGGAAGTCAACTCCACCCTCGCCGGCGTGGCTGCCCGTGGTGTCTTTGATGTGCATCTGTGCGATGGCGTTTCCAAGATGACGGATCTCTTTGGCAGCGTCATATCCGAGTCCTGTGGCGTTGCCCATATCGTAATAGACACCCACCGCCGGGGAGTCGACCTGATCGAGGATTTGTTGGTGCTCATCAGCAGTCAAGGTTGATTCCAACGCGAGGCAAACGTTATGTTGTTCCGCCGTTGCTGCGGCAGCCTTCACCCCGTCAATGAAACGCGATGACGTTATATGCTCCGTTTCAATCTTGCCATCGCCAAAGAACGGCACAAGAATGACATGCGCCCCAAGTTTCGGGCAAACCGCCGAGAGGTGTTGCAGCATTGTGATTCCTTCGGCTCGCGTTGCATTGTCTGGATGGGCAAATGTATATGCGGTGAAACCACCCGGCGAGAGGGCCGGTGTTTCAATGCCAGCCGCTTCGGATAATGCCTTGATGTCGTCTACACCGGACTCGCTCCAAAGTGGGTGCTCATGATAATTGGCACCGATACATATTTCCACGCCGTCAAAGCCAATCTCTTTCGCTTTGCCGAATACCTGTTCAAAAGGCAAACCTAACATACCATCTCGGATGCCAACTTTCATATTTTTCTCCTACAGGGATCAATTCATTAGTAGATTTTAGAATTAATGAGACACTCCAAATCGGCGCAGTTACAAACAGCGCCTACCAAGTCCCGATAATAAGTTTACCCCGATTTATCGGGGGGATCGAAACCGAGGAGCGCAAGTGTTCATTTATTTTTTGAATTCACTAATGATAAGAAGGGGCCACTTCTAAAATAGTTGCGATATGATACCATCTTTGAATTATTAGTGTCAAGAGCCGTTTCCTAAGGTTCGTTTGGCAGACGCTTTTCGATTGCTCACTGCCTTCACCTATGCTACCATAATGAAAAGGTGGACAGACGAAGGATATACAATGAATTGACGAGGAAATGCTTTCTTATGAAACAGCAGATTTTTTGCACCTGTTGTTTGCTTTTTATCTCAATTGGAAGTGTGGCGGGACAATGGGCGAAAATTGATCCGGTGGAGATTGAGAAAATGATGCAGCTGCCTCAAGATGATTGGTTAAACCTAACACTGATGGGCACGAAAATTGGGTATGCTCATATCTATATAGAGAAATCAAGATATGAAGGTGAGGAGGCCATTCGGGTGCGTGCCGATATGGTGATGGAGCTCAAGCGCACTGACACCGGATTAAGACTTGCAACAACACGAATCTCATACGTCGGTATGGACCTCGTCCCACGCTATTTTATCATTACTTCCAATGAGACAGGACAAGAGAAGTATGTTGAAGGGCATATCAAAGATAGTGTCGCCTATCTAGAGACAAACCTCGCAGGAAAAATAAGCCACGCCCTAACACCTATTTCAGCCGATACGATTTTTGAACAGATGATTGGTTACTTTGTCCTGCAACGTAGTATCCAAATCGGTGATGTACATACCTTGCAGGTATTCAATCTGGACCTTATGAAGCCCGTGAAAACAGATGTCAAAGTCCTCCGAAAAGACCGGATTGAATTTGAGGGCAAGATAGAGCCGGTTTATGTGGTCAATTATACGATGGACATTATGGGTGGACTCACGACAACTCAGTGGTTGGGGTATGATGGCACGACTTATCGAATGGAACTCGGGCTGATGGGACTAAACATGGTCTTGGCGAAGACCGATATGCAGACAGCACTTGGTGAATCGGGAGAAGTTGATGTTATCCTGAACACAAAGATCTTCGCCCAAGGGAAGCGCCCAACTCCCCATGCGCGTCGTTTCAAAGCGCGTTTGCGTTTGACCGAGGGGCAATTGGACAAAGCAGTAACGATTGATAGCCGTCAGGAACTGAAGGTTGATAGTGACCCACGCCATGGAGAGATCGCAATCAACGTCCCCATCATTGATCAAGCAGAAACGCCAAACCTGCCGAGACAGAACCAACCCGACAATGAGGAGCTCGCGCAATTCTTGAAATCAACCGTGTATATCCAAGCGGAACACCCAGCGATTCGGTCAAAAGCCGTTGAGGTGCTTGATGGGGAGACGAATGCTTGGAAATCGGCGGAGAAGCTATGTCGATGGGTGTATGAAAATATCCGTGACAAGAACCTGAAAATTGGGTTTGGCTCGGCATTACAAACGTTAGAATCGTTAGAGGGAGATTGCACGGAACATACAGTTCTCATGATTGCAATGGCACGTTCTGTTGGTATCCCTGCGCGGGTGTGTGCGGGGCTGGTATTTCAAGGTGACGCTTTCTACTATCACTTTTGGCCCGAAGTGTATGTGGGCAAGTGGGTTGCGATGGAACCAACGCTCGGTCAAATCCAAGCGGATGCAAATCATATTCAACTCGCCGGCAGCGAGTTGGAATCCGACTCTATGCTGGAGTTCGGCGAAGGGGTGATGCGGACCCTAAATCAGCTTGAAATCGAGGTGCTTAAGTGAAGCGGGGGGAGACAACGAGAAAACGAGTCCTATTTTCACGTATCACGCATCACGTATCACGTATCACGTTTTATACCCTTCTAATCTTCTGGTTTTCTGTCACTGCTGCTGCCGCCAAACCTCCGCTTCAGATTATCCAAGCAAGTACGGATAGTCTCCTCATCAAATTTGAGGTGCCGACGCTGCAATCTAGTTCGCAAGCAGTCAATGGACGCACTTTCACGAGTATCTCTTTTACGGGAGCAACTCTCACGACAGATGTAGGACGCCCTAGCCTGCCTGTTTATCCAGAATTAATTGGCATTCCCCTTGATGCCTCACCGCAGGCGACCGTGATTGATTCTCGATTGGAAGTCCGCCAAACCGAGCGTATTATCCCCGCCCAACCACCGGGACTTGCCAGCCCCCAACCGACGTTCATCATAGACAGGGACTTTTATAGACGGGATCGCTTCTACCCAACCAAGCTGGTTGAAATAACACCGATTGGCTTTATCCGTGGACAGCGGGTCGCACGGCTCCAGATCCAGCCGATTCAGTATAATCCCGCCAGATCACAGCTCAAAATCTATCACGAACTATTAATTCGGATTGACTTCAACTCTGTTCCTGTACCCACTCAACCCTATTGGAATTCAACGCGGCTTGCCGCCCCTTCCCTTGTGATAGAAGCGTCGCAGGCTTTTGAACAACTCTTTCAGGCAAAGCTGCTCAACTACAATCAGGCAAAGGTGTGGCGACGCTCCCCTCAAAGTGCCCTAGCTGCTCCCGCGGCGCAACACGTTATCGAACCCTCGAACAGGTATAAAATCCGAATTAGCCGAACAGGGATTTATGAAATAACATATAGCGAACTCAGACGTGCCGGTGCCAATCCAACGCATATTGAACTTGAAACCCTCAAAATGGAGAACCGTGGACGGCGGGTCGGTATCCATATCTTTGACCATAATACAAACGATAGGTTCGATCGGGACGACTCGATTGTTTTTTACGGGGGTGCACTAATCGGGGATAGGTTTACCGACACCAACGTATATTGGTTGAGTTGGGGCGGCGTTGGCCGTTCACAGGTTGATGTTAGAGACGCTGCCCCAAAAACGTCGAACGCGCCTACCCTGTTTGCGTTCAAAGAAACAGTACGCTTTGAACAAGACCGTAAGTATGACCGGCTGCTTGATGTGAAATCTGAACAGGCAGACCACTATTTCTGGGAAAGTCTGACAGGTGGGTCAGACAGCAGGTTCAGCCAGAAGGATTTCCCGATTCAACTCCCTCATGCAGTACGCGGGCAAATAAATCGAGATGCTGAGATTCGGATTAAGTTTCAAGGGGCATCGCGCGAAAGGAACGCCAGACATCGGGCGCGTATTTTGTTCAACGGTGCACAACTTGGTCAAGTTGCCGAGTGGCGGCAACAGGAGGCACCGCTAGTTGTGCGTAAAATCGAACCGCGCCGATTTAATAATTCAGAGGACATGAATGCTCTGAAAATTATAGCTGATGACCGCAACGGTACGCCGGCGGGAGAACCTGATTTCTATCTGGATTGGTTTGAAGTCGATTATTGGCGCATCTTTGAGGCAGCCGAGGGCAGGCTTGCGTTCAACTCAGAAACCGAACCACGAGGCACTGGACGCGTTCAGTACCGTGTGACAAACTTTCTTCGTCCAGAGGTTGATGTATATCGGATTCAAGACGACAGTATTATTGAAAAACTCATTAATGGTCAGGTTGAACGAAAGGATGGGACTTTTCAACTAACCTTCGAGGATAGCGTGACATCGCCAACTGGCTACTTTGCGGTTGAGCGCGGACAATACGCCCAAGTGGATCACCTTGCCCTCGCCAAACCGTCAGTAATCAGCAACCCTGCTAACCAAGCGGATTACATCATTCTCGCTCACAGCGAGTTTATAGATGCCGTCCAACCCCTTGCAGCCTATCGGCGGTCACAGGGGTTATCTATTATGGTTGTTGATATCGAAGAGGTGTATGATCAGTTCAATCACGGAATTTTCAACCCCATCGCCATCCAGAAGTTTTTGCGCCACACCTACAACCATTGGCGTGTCCCTAAGCCGACATACGTTCTGTTAGTCGGCGATGCACACTATGATTATAAAGGAGCAATTGTTAAGCGATATCGCGATGCACTCAACAGGGACTACGATCTTCCCCCAATCTACGTGCCAACGTTTCACGGCTGGGCACCGGCGAGTGGGGAAACCGCGATGGACCACCATTTTGTCACTGTCAGTGGCGATGACTCACTGCCGGATATGTTCATAGGACGACTCCCGGTACAATCGGCACACGAATTGGAGGATATGGTAAAAAAGATTATCAATTATGAGGTAAAGTGGCAGCCCGGTTTATGGCAGGGTAGGTTGATGCAGGTTGCGGATAACGAGGTGAACAACGTCGGGGACGACATCTTTGAACGAGCGAGCAAGCAGCTTATTGAGGAATATATTCCTGTCGGCTACGACACCCGCAAGGTGTACCTGCGACAGATTGGGAGTCCAGAACGCACCAATCAAGCTATCCTAACAACAATTGATGAGGGCGTTCTCGTCCTTGAATATTCGGGGCACGGTGGTACTCAAACGTGGGCGGATGAGGGGATTTTCCGTATTGCGGACGCGGAGGGCTTGCGAAATGTGCACCTACCGTTTATCATCACAACAACGTGTCTCAACGGGCAATTTGATCAACCGCTGCAATTCGGACAACGCAGTTTAAGCGAGCAATTTATGATGGGCAGTGCCGGTGCCATCGGTGTTTTGAGTGCGACCCGTTTAACCCACGCAACAGTCAATGCAGCGTTCGATAAAAATCTCTTTACCTCCATCTTCACCGTTAAACCTTCAACACTCGGTGCAATCATCGCCGATGCAAAAACGCAGTTTATGATGACTGCACCACAACCGTGGATCCCCGGCGTAACGCAGTATACCCTTTTCGGTGATCCAGCGACGCGCCTTGCTGTGCCAGAACTGGAGATTCCGGTTGAATTGGAAAACATTGTGGTTGATCCGAGCAAAGAGCTGATCATCCGTCAGAATGTTGTGGGTCAGCATCGAGTTTCGCCAATTACAGGAGCAATAGAGTTTCGCAAGGCGACTGATTTCAGCACAGGAACGATGTCGGCACTAGCATTATTTGCCAACGACTTGGACGATAATTCGCTCAACGATCTACAGGTACAAAAGGCTGGTATCCAAGTATGGCAGGGCGAGTTTGGCGCGATTCGTATTCCTATTCCGGAAGATGTCTCCTCCGGACAGGGTATCGTTCGCCTTTTCGCTTTCGATGATCAACGGACAGCGGTGGGAGGGGTGAAGTTCTGGACGTATCAACCCGCTATCTTAGAAATCCGCGAAGATATTGATCCACTCACCAACACCCTGAATCTTTCCGCGTTGATAGCGGATAATGAGGAAACCGCAGGACTGAAATCAGTAAAAGTGGCTTGGAACGATACCGTGGAATCCAAGGAACGCACGGTGGGGATGATACCCCATCCAGTACCGCCTCGCCCTGCGGTGGGCGGTGGGCGGTGGTATAAGCTGCAAACCGCAATTCCCTTACCGAAAGGTGGACAGACGGTACAGTATCAAATCGTGGTAACCGATCGCACGAATCATACCGTCAGGACCGACAAAAAATCACTCAAGGTGCCCGAAGGCGCGAATATCGCCATCGCTTCGGCAGCAATCGCTCCGCTCCGCTACACCTTTTCACAGGAGAAGAAAGCCCACACGCTTACCGCCACACTTATCAATGACGGTGGACAACAAGTCGCCATCGCCATTGAGGTTTGGTTCGCAGAGGGAGATCTGGATCGGAACGGGGATGGTCAAATTGATCCCGGGGCGGATGTGCTTGGGCACGTCTTGGTCAGAACCGATGCGTGGCGTTCAGGGACAGCGCATCTGCAAGAAACGACAGCGACGTTAATTCTCGCTAAACCGTTGTCCACCGGTTTTCATCGGATCTACGTTCTCGCGGATCCAGAATTGCCCGACGATGACCGTGCGGATGGGGTTATTGGCAAGCTTGATGAGCCCCGCTCGTTTGACAACAAAGGGTCCGGATCTTTTGTAGTCAACGAATTTACCTTGAAAGCGAATGAAGACCTCACCGCATCCAGTTTGGATCGGGTATTCGATATTGTATTCCCAATGGGAGCCACCCTTGAACGCACTACAACCCTTTCCGTTAATACAATCGCTCCCCCCATCTCATTTCAACCCGCCCTCCGCTTTGTTTCGCTTCCTCGTGTATCAACATTGCAACGTGGTGCATATCAAGTTGAATTGTATTCTGACTCTGAGCAGTTGGTCAAACCTGCTGCGCTCAAATTTCGTTTCGATATAGAGGCTTTGAAAACTCGCTTGCAGACAAATTGGGGACTCAACCCTGAAACAGAGGAATCCAATCCTGTATTACATAAAGAGGCAGAAAAACTCACAATTTATCAATGGGAAGTGGCTATCAACGCTTGGAAGCGGCTTCCCTCCGAGATACTGCGCGACAAAACTGGAAACTTGGTATCGGAAAAATTTGTGACATCGGCACAAGCCGAAAACAGAAGCGTTCAAAAATTGCAAACCTCTCATATTCGTGTCGATTCAAGTCTCACGCCGGCGGGGAGATGGGCAATCCTTTTCCTTGATGCAGATCGGTATCGTGTCTTGATTCAGCGAAACGGCAAAAGAGGAATCGAAGAGCTCAATCAAACAGGGCGCATCGGTCAGCCCTTCAGAGATGAAGGACTGGGGATCGAGTTAGAGATCCCCCGACTTGGGGAAACAGATGTCCTAGGTAGAAATCTGGTCTTTGAGTTCGGCGATATATTGGTCTTTGAAACTGATGTTAGTCCGAACGGGGAGGTACACCTTTCTGCGCTACGGAGCACCAACCGAGGCGAAGGTTCTGCCCATGTGAACATCAGGACGAAGAATCAGATCGCTGATAAAGGGGGTCAGTCCGGGGTCAGTGACTGGCTGATTTTCTTCCGGGATAGCGAACACTTTGAGCTACGAAATGCGCGAAACGAGTTGGCACTTCATACAACAGGAAATCCTGCTGTGGGGACGGTTAATCAACTTTTAGTTCTTGACAACCTTGGAATCGAGGTACTCGTCACAGCTCCGATAGACTTGGGCTTTGAAGGCACCGATAACCCATCTTTCGAGTTTGGAGACAAATTTAAGTTCAGAAAGACAACTGTAGGCATCGTCTCCGCCAAGACAAGGGAGCTATCTACTTTCGCGTTGATGGAGAGTTCAGATCGGGAGCCTCCCAAAATCCAACTCTGGGTGGACGAAGAAGTACCTAAGCTCGGCAGCACCATTTCACCCCGTCCGCAGATCTCTCTCCTCTTAACGGATAAAAACGGAGTGGCTGTGGACAGCGTCAGCCTAGGGGTGAGCAAGGATGGAGGAACGTTTGATACAATTGAGAATTTCGAGATTGGGAGCGGACAGGTAACATCGGTTTCTATCCGCTACAGGCCAACGCTGTTCATCGGTAGCTATCGTTTCAGAATTAGAGCAAATGATCTCACCGGGAACACACTCGGCGGTGAGGATGGATTCCGTGAATTTACCTTCTCTGTGGTGGAGCAGCCCGACCTTGAACCACCAACGGTTGAAATCCGCATCAATGATGAAGTGTTGATGGATGGGACGATCATACGTGAACAACCAAAACTTGAGATTTTAATCGATGACGCAGGTGGGATCAGCCCAACAACGATTCAATTTGCCTTCGGTTCAACGACCAATCCGCTGTTTCCATTGCCTGAAGATCACTACGAACTTGAGTTCAATGTTGCCCAACCAACGCAAGCACGAATCGCTTTTGAGCCTGACCTACCAAATGACGAGTATCAACTCCAAGTCGTTGCAACAGATGTTAGTGATAATAGAACCGAATCGCAGGTCTACCGTTTCCACCTTGAGGAGCCTGTATCCATCACTCACTTATTAAATGTGCCGAATCCCATACGCACTAATACGGTTTTCACCTATAACTTTGCACAGGCACCAGACCAAGTCACAGTTAAGATCTATACGGTGAGTGGTAGGCTTATCCGAACAATCGAAGATGCCTCAGCGAGACGGGGCTACAACGAAACAGACTGGGACGCTCGTGACGAGAATGGCGAACGTTTGGCAAATGGTGTTTACTTTTACAAAGCTATCGTTAAAACAGGTGCACACAAAATCGAAAAAATCGGACGATTGGCAATTTTGCGCTAACGTGTGAACCAATCTGTGAATTGCCGGATCAGGTTTCAGTTTTGGAGTTTTGACCCATTTCTAACAATTTGCTTTTTCTTGCGCTTTATATGGAGATCGGTTATAATGTATTGGTTTTTTATACAGTTTGTGGTCAGGTCATAATGAGCTCAAATGCTTCGCTTATTCTGAACTATGAAAACATCTCCCAAGCCACAATCAATCGCCTCTCTTTGTACTCCCGGCTTTTATCAACGCTTGCACTCGAAGGGGTTACGGTTGTGTCTTCAAAGGAGTTATCAGGACGCACCGATTTTACAGCGACCCAAATCCGAAGGGACTTAGCTTATTTTGGGCAATTCGGAAAGCGTGGGATCGGCTATGAGGTTGCTGCGCTCAAACAAGCCGTTGATAAAATTCTCGGCGTTCATGTTCCCCGAAAAGTTGCGCTTATCGGTGTCGGCAACTTGGGAAGTGCCTTGTTGGGGTATCGCGTACTGCGGGAGCACAATTTTGAGATTGTTGCGGCATTCGATAATGATTCGAGTAAATGGGATCGGGCTATCAATAACGTTGTGATCCAGAACATCGCAGCACTTCCCGAAACCGTGCAATCCAAGCAGATCGAAATTGGTATTATTGCTGTGCCGCTCCATGCGGCGCAGAGCGCGCTCGATTGTCTCGTTGCAGCAGGGATTAAGGCGATTCTTAATTTCGCGCCAGCGCACCTGACCGTTCCACGTCATATTAAACTGAGAAATGTGGATTTATCTATAGAGCTTGAAGGGCTTTCTTACTTTTTGCAGCATCAAGCACCATAAGGAGTATCTATGAGTCACTTTCCGATTTATCGCCCAAGACGGCTTCGTGCTAATGAGAATCTCCGACGACTCGTTCGCGAAACACAACTTTCCGTTGATGACTTAATCTACCCGATGTTTGTCGTCCACGGGGTTGATGTTGCATCGGAGATCCCATCAATGCCAGGGTGTTACCAATACTCAGTTGATCGGCTCGTCCGGGAAGCGAAGGAGTTAGCAGCTCTTGGCATTCCGGGAACACTCCTATTCGGGATTCCAGAAGCCAAAGATCCGGTCGGCACTGAAGCCTACGCCGACGATGGCATTATTCAGCGTGCTGTGCGAGCACTCAAGGACGCAGTCCCTGAGCTGCTTGTAATAACTGATGTATGTCTCTGCGAATATACGGATCATGGGCATTGCGGTGTCATCCATGAGGGGGATGTACTGAACGACCCGACGTTGGAGTTGTTGGTCAAAGAGAGTTTGTCCCATGCCCGTGCCGGTGCAGATGTCATCGCCCCGTCCGATATGATGGACGGACGGGTGGGTGCAATCCGTGAGGCATTGGATGAAAATGGATACGATCAGACCCCCATCATGGCGTATTCTGCAAAATATGCGTCTGCGTTTTATGGGCCCTTTCGGGAGGCGGCGGAATCTGCCCCACAGTTTGGCGATAGGCGTGCGTACCAGATGGATCCTCCGAATGTGGAGGAGGCGTTGCGGGAGGTTGCTTTAGATATTGAGGAAGGTGCGGATATCCTGATGGTTAAGCCTGCGCTGTCCTATCTTGATGTAATTATTCAGGTCAAAACGCATTTTCAGGTGCCTGTTGCTGCGTATAACGTGAGCGGGGAATACTCAATGATCAAAGCCGCGGGTCAAAACGGTTGGATCGACGAAAAACGGGTCGCGCTTGAGGTGCTTACGAGCATCAAGCGTGCAGGGGCGGATATAATCTTGACTTACTTTTCAAAATCGGTTGTGGAGTGGCTCGCAGAATAAACGAAAGGGAGAAAACACGTTGAACAACGCCAAATCTTTGGCAGCATGGCAAAAATCACAGCAACTTATTCCCGGCGGCGTTAATAGTCCGGTAAGAAATTTTAATAAGGTCGGTGGTAGTCCGCTCTTTATCCAGCGTGGTAAGGGCTCAAAGGTCTATGACATCGACGGCAACGAATATATCGATTATTTGGCATCATGGGGACCGCTAATTTTAGGGCATGCACATCCGAGCATTCTTGAGGCAATTCAAGGCGCGGCGGAGAACGGCACCAGCTTCGGTGCGGCAACGCCATTAGAGACGGAACTTGCCGAACTGATTGTTGATGCTTGTCAGTCGATAGAGATTGTTCGATTGGTCAACTCCGGCACAGAAGCCACGATGAGCGCGATTCGTGTTGCACGTGGGTATACCGGGCGTGATAAGGTCATCAAGATGGCGGGCTGTTATCACGGGCATGTCGACTCACTCCTCGCCGAAGCGGGGTCCGGGGTCGCAACCTTCAGCGTTCCTGAGTGTATGGGCATCCCAGCAGATTTCACACGACACACCCTCGTTGTACCGTTCAATGACGTTGATGCGGTGCGAGATGCGATTGAAGCGAATCCAGATCAGATCGCCTGCTTGATTCTTGAACCGATTGCGGGCAATATGGGTGTGATCCCGCCGCATGATGGGTATCTTCAAGAGCTGCGCGAGATTACCGCCGAACATGGCATTCTGCTCATTTTCGATGAAGTGATCACCGGATTTCGTGTAGCGTACGGCGGGGCACAGTCCCTCTACGGAGTCACGCCCGATATGACCTGCCTTGGCAAGATTATCGGTGGAGGGATGCCGGTGGGTGCGTATGGCGGAAAAAAAGAGATTATGGAAAACGTTGCCCCACTCGGCGGTGTCTACCAAGCGGGAACGCTATCGGGCAATCCGCTTGCGGTGTCCGCTGGAATCGCAATGTTGAAAGCACTTTCCGAACCTGATGTCTATGCCCAGCTTGAGGCGCGCGCTGCTGCCCTTGCAGAGGGACTCCAAACCGCTACCAAACGCCACGGAATCGACGCATGGCACAGCCGAGTTGGTTCGATGTTGATGTTCTATTTCACGAATGAAACGGTCACTGATTACGAGGGCGTACAGACCGCAGACACCGAGCGTTACGCACCTTATTTCTGGAATTTACTTGAGAACGGGGTTTATGTCGCCCCATCTCAGTTTGAGACCGGCTTTGTTTCATTGGCACATTCTGAGGCAGATATAGATCAGACAATCCGGGCAGCCGATGAAGTGCTATCACGACTTTAATATATGAAAGGGAGATAAACGGAGAAACAAAAAGGAACATAGCGTGAAGGTTATAGGCGAAAGAATCAACCTTCACGTTTCACGTTTCACGTTTCGTATCCATGTCAACACCAAGCCTTAGCGAAATTTGCCATTTTATTACAGACGATCTGGACGCTGTTGAAAAAAAACTCAGTGAGAAAACCACGAGTCATTACGAGTTTGTCGATCTTGCTGTCCAGCATGTGGTCGAAGGGGGTGGGAAGCGGTTGCGCCCAATTCTGCTGCTACTCTCCGCGAAAGCGTGTGGATACCAAGGCGAGGATGCCCATACGCTTGCAGCAACTGTTGAACTGATCCATGTTGCGTCGCTCGTTCACGATGATGTCCTTGATGAAGCACCTATCCGTCGGGGGCGTGAAACATTGCACTCTAAATGGGGCAATAAAGTGGCAGTGCTCGTCGGGGATTATCTCCACGCCTGTGTACTTTCGATGCTGGTTAACCGGCGCTCCGATGACCTCGCAATGGCACTTCTCTCTGACGCGACACATTCGATGTGTGAAGGGGAAGTTATCCACGCCTATAAAAATGGGGATTTCAATATTTCACAGGACGACTACCTAAAAATCATCGACCTGAAAACGGGCAAACTTATCACCGCCTCGTGCGCGATGGGAGCGGTACTTGGAACACAGGATTCGCAAATTATCCAAGCCTTGACAGCATGCGGAGAAGCTATCGGCGCAGCATTTCAGATTATCGATGATCTCCTCGACCTTGTGGCGGATGGGGAAACGTTGGGTAAAGAACCGTTTAACGATTTGCGCGATGGAAAACTGACATTTCCGATGATCTATGCCCGTGAAGTCTGTACAACCGAAGATCGGACAGAACTCGAACGGATTTTCGATTTACAAATGGATGATGCTGGAGCAATCGAGTGGATCGAATCACTGCTTGAACGCTATCAGATCCAGGCACATTGCCGTGGGGTCGCTCAAGAATACGCCGATCACGCGAAATCTGCTTTGAACCTGCTTCCCGAAACACCTGCAAGAGATGCCCTTGCACAGCTTGCAGACTACGGTGTATCTAGGGGTTGGTAAAAAAAACAGTGCGTAACGAGTAATACGTAAAGGATTATTTACACAATCACCGCCGTTTCATAGATACGTTTTTTTACGCATTACGTATTACGCATTATTTCTCACAGACACAGAGGGTACAAAAAAGAAAAGCCTACAACAACCTATTGCGTTATCTCTTATGTTATGTTCTATCCAGCGTATCTGAACCTCCAAAATCGCAAATGTCTTGTTGTAGGGGCAGGGCTTGTCGCCGAACGAAAGGTGCTTTCTCTGTTGCGCAGCGGCGGGGATGTCACGCTAATCAGTCCCGAAGCGACGCAAGCCAATGCGGATTTGGCACAGCGCAATCAGATAACATGGCATAAACGTCAGTTTCGATCCGGTGATACGGAAGGGATGTTCCTTGTCTGTGCGGCAACGGATCTGCCGGAGATCAACACACAGGTGTTTAAGGAGGCATACGAAGTATACGGAATCAACCTTGTCAATGTCGTTGATGTAATCCCTGAATGTACCTTCGCAGCGGCATCCGTAATTACGCACGAAGATCTGACAATCAGCATCTCCACAAGTGGCAAAAGCCCAGCGTTGTCGAGACGCATCCGAGAATATCTTGAAGCGGAATTCGGGGCGGTATCTCTTTACGATGAACCGTCTGAGCTAACTTTCACCGCGTCTCTCAAGGGGGATGGACTTCCGTATCCGGTCTATTTTTTATTGGAAAATCGCCGTTGTGTTGTAATCAGCGATTCGGAGAAGAAGAGCGAACCGCTTGCACAAAGATTAGACCTATTGCAGCGTTGCGGTGCATCTGTTGATCGAGTTGCCCCGAACTCTGATAACTTGGAACATGTTTCAGATGCCTTCCTTGTGTTTTTTGACGATTTGGAGTCTGAAGATTCTGCCTTCGCTGCTCTCGATCAGCGGCAACTAATTGAATCCATCAACGATCAAGAACTTGGTACATTTACCACGCCGCCGTTGGTGAGAGACGGCGATATGATTATCGGCATTTCCGCCAATCATATTCAGGAGACTGACAGGGGTGTGCGCGAGAACTGTAAAATCGAGTCTGTACGGACCCAACTCGCCCATCAATTTGAAAATAACGGTTATGGGGAGTTTATCGATTTTCTCGGATCGCTACGACCTACGGTGATGGAATCTATCCCAACTCAGAAAGGTCGTCAGCGATACTTCGATCGCCTCATTGATCAAGTTCCTGGAAACGAAGGGCAGAAGTGCTGCTTAGGCTTTGAAGCCCCTAACTGCGGGGTCAAATGCACTTTCAATATGGTTCGTAGGGGGCAGATTGATGCTGCCCGTCAATATGCCCTTCAACGAATCAGCGGATAAACTTTTGAACAAACGCGTTTCTTACATTTTATGTCCCGATGAACTCACTATTTTTTCACACGCTTTTGCTGGTCTATTTGGCGGCGAGCATATTGCATATCCTTTTTCTCACAACAGGGAATCAAAAGGTCGCAAAATTCGCCTATTGGCTGACGATAGGAGGATTTGTGCTGCACTCCTGCTTTATCGTCCTGCGCTGGCGGTATGCGGGACATCTGATGGCACATTGGTATGACTCGACCTCCTTCCTCGCGTGGGCGATCATCTTGATTTACCTGTGCATCGCACATCTGACCCGTCTCCGCACGATTGGGGTTTTTGTTGTTCCAGTCGCGTTTATAGCCACTTTAGTTGCTTATACGCTACAAACTCAGGAAAATACTGCGATTCCCGCTTATCTGCGAAATTACTGGCTTATCGCCCATTCTTCCGTTATTTTCCTCGCTTACGCCGCGTTCGTTGCCGCGTTTGGGTTTGGGCTGATGTACCTAATTGAAGAGAAGAAAATTCGTGAAAAGCAGCACACGCTCATTTTCAGTCTTCTACCCGCGCTTGGACGTTCCGATGAACTCGGTCACAAGTGTATCCTCGTTGGCGTAATTTTGATGACAATGGGCATTCTTATTGGGGTACTTTGGACACAGTACATTACAGAAGTCAAATGGACATGGGTCGATTCAAAGGTTATCTTCACAATCGCCACATGGCTTATCTATGTGTTACAACTCAGCATCCGTCAAACTCTCGGTTGGCGCGGACGCAAAACCGCCTATTCCGCAATTATCGGTTTGGCCGCTGTGTTATTTACCTATGTCGGCGTTAATCTTTTTTTACCGAGCATACACGCATTCTAACAGATGAACCAAATTGTTACTGTCGGCACCAGTCATCATATTGCACCGCTCGATTTTCGAGAACGGTTGTCATTTTCTGAAAGCCAACTTACAGAAGCTTTCCAACTTTTAAGGGTACATCCCGATGTTGGTGAGGCAGCGATTCTCTCGACCTGCAATCGTGTTGAAGCCTATGCCGTGACCCACAGCAAAGATGGCTGTGCTATGCTTTCCGAATTTCTATCAAATTATCATCAAATCAACCCGCAACAACTGGGCAAGTTCACATATAGCCATCAAAATCTTGATGCTGTTCGCCATCTCTTTAATGTAACCGCAAGCCTCGATTCTATGGTTGTCGGCGAACCCCAGATTCTCGGTCAGGTAAAAGAGGCGTATGCCCAATCACTCGCTGTTGGCGCGACCGGCGATATTCTGAATCGCCTATTTACCAAAGCACTAAGCGTCGGCAAGCGAGTCCGAACTGAGACTAATATCGCCGCCGGTGCGGTATCCATCAGTTACGCAGCGGTTGAACTCGCTAAGAAAATCTTTCAAAGCCTAGAAGATAAAACAGTTGCCATCATCGGTGCCGGCGAGATGAGTGAATTAACGGCGCAACATCTTGTGAAGAACAACGTGTCCAAAGTCATCGTGGCGAACCGAACCTATCAGCGTGCGGTTGACATCGCCAAAAAATTTAATGGGATTCCCCTAGCATACGACGCTGACCTGAGTTTCCTCGTCGAAGCGGATATCGTGATTAGTTCAACCGATGCACCGCATTACCTAATTGACCGGCATTCACTCGCGGAAATTATGAGACAGCGGAAGCACCGTTATATGTTCCTGATCGACATCGCTGTACCTCGTGATATTGACCCCGAAGTGAGCAAAGTAGACAACGCCTTCCTGTATAATATTGATGATCTTGAAGCGGTGGTCGCCTCCAACCTCAAAGACCGGGGACAGGAGGCAGAGATTGCATCGCAGATTGTTAAAGAGGAAGTCGCAAAATTCCAGTTACAGTTGCAAGCCTTTGAAGTCAATCCAACAATCAAAGCACTCCATCAGCAATTTCAAGGGGTTGTTTCAAAGGAGTTGGAAGTCTGTCTTGACAAAGCGCAGCTGACTCCTAAACAGCAGAAGACGGTTGAAGCGATGACGCAAGCGATTATCAAAAAATTGTTGCATCAACCGACGACGAATTTGCGCCAAGTTGCTTTGAATTCTGATCTTATTGGAGCGGTCAATGATATTGATGGCGATCATGTGCAGTATGTGCGCGCGCTGCAGGAATTGTTTGATTTGGAAGACACACTTGATAGGAAGCTAAAAGGGTAAGATCCCCGGTATGCCAGCGAGAGACATTTATCATAAGACTGTCAAGAAAGCACTCATTAAAGACGGGTGGACAATCACTCACGATCCTTTGACTCTTAAATGGGGTGTAAAGGATATGTATGTGGATTTGGGGGCGGAGCAATTTTTGGCTGCTGAAAAGGGAATCCACAAAATAGCCGTAGAAGTCAAAAGTTTTGTCAGTCCTTCCGAAGTTCAAGACCTACAAAACGCATTGGGACAATATGTGTTGTACCATGACATCTTGGCGCGTACTGAACCGAACCGCGTGTTGTATCTTGCTATCCGTCAAGCTGTTTTTATCGATCTGTTTGAGGAACCTATTGGTAAACTTCTGCTGGAAAATCAACGCATCCGGCTAATTATTTTCGACCCACAAACGGAGGTAATTGTGCAATGGATACCCTAGACACCTATCATCGAATTATCCAAAACGTACTGTCAGAATACGCTTACATTCGGTATGCTTACGGTGAAATTCAAAACGAAGCCATCTTTGATCACGAAAATGGTCGCTATCTAATCATGTCTGTAGGTTGGGCTGATGTTAAACGGATTCACGGTTGTCTGATTCACATTGATCTGATTGATGGCAAAGTGTGGGTTCAACGCGATGGCACAGAAAATGGGATTACCGACGAATTGGTGCAAGCCGGGATTCCAAAGGATCACATCGTTTTAGGATTCCATGAGCCTAATGTACGGCAATATACGGGGTATGCTGTTGCATAATTCTAAATAAGACTGATGAATACACCTTTTGATAAAGGAACCTGCAATGGAAACATTTGGCATCATCGGAATGGCACTTGGAATGACTGGTTTTCTCTTTGGTATGTTAGCTTATGCTTTGACTGCTCGCCTCCAAGGACGGATAGAACGCTTGGAATCTGAGCTTGAAAAATTGAAGGCTGAATAGTGTTGCTTGAGTCTTTTTAACGGTTTTTATATGAGTCAGCTGGGCACGACTGAACTATCGGGAGATTCGTTAGCATCCACCCCGACAAGCCGAGAGGCTTTGACATGAAAAGCACTATTACTATCGGTACACGCGGCAGCCAACTTGCCCTCTGGCAAGCAGAATATGTGAGGAAGCGTCTGAACGATCACTTTCCCGATCGCTCGATTGCGCTCAAAGTTATCAAGACGACGGGGGATAGAATTACGGACCGCTCTCTCGTCGGACTTGGTAAGGGGGTCTTTACCAAGGAGATCGAAATCGCGCTTTTGGACGGTACGATTGATCTTGCTGTTCACAGCATGAAAGATCTGCCAACAGATATGCCTGATGGGCTTTGTATCGCCGCTAGCCCGGTGCGCGAAGATCCTCGCGATGTGCTAGTGACGGAATCTGGACTGCTCCTCGATCAACTTCCAAAGGGAGCGAAAATTGGAACGACAAGCCCACGCCGTAAATCTCAGCTGTTGCACTTACGTCCCGATTTACAGGTTGTGGATGTTCGCGGAAATCTTGACACGCGCCTTCGCAAGCTGCATGAGACAGAGCTTGATGGCGTTATCCTTGCCGCGGCTGGTATTAAACGACTGATGGGTGAGAAAACGATTACGGAGTATTTCGAGGCAGATCGGATGGTCCCTGCTGCCGGGCAAGGGGCATTGGGGGTAGAAGCGCGCGCTGATGACCTTGAAATCAAGACATTGTTAGACGCAATTAACGATAGCCGTAGTGAAACCGAAGTCCTTGCAGAGAGGTCGGTGTTGCAAGAATTGGGTGGTGGGTGTCAAGTTCCGATTGGCGTAAATGCACTGTTGGAGGACGATAGGCTTCATCTGATTGCTACGGTTTGCAGCCCTGACGGAAAACATCGCCTTCTTGAGAGGCTATCGAGTAATTCAGCGTGTGCCCAGGAGTTGGGGGTCAACCTTGCAACGAAGTTGATTCAGAATGGTGCACATAAACTTGAGAATGAAATGTGAAGCGTGAATCATGGCTGCCGGAAATGGTAAAGTTTACCTTGTTGGGGCGGGACCGGGCGATCCGAAACTGATAACGCTCAAAGGGATTGAATGCCTCCAACGCGCAGATGTAGTAATCTATGACCTGCTTATCAACGTCAAATTACTTGAACACTGTCCCGCACATACCGAAAAGGTCTATGGCGGAAAAATGATAGGTGAGCAGGAGAAACGCCAAGCCGAAATTGACGATCTGATGATTCGGCACGCAAAAGCAGGCAAAACGGTTGTTCGGCTCAAAGGAGGCGATCCGTTTATATTTGGGAGAGGTGGAGAAGAGGCACTGACACTTGTGGAGGCGGGAATTGATTTTGAGGTCGTGCCCGGCATTACTTCAGCGGTTGCCGCCCCGGCGTATGCAGGTATCCCTTTAACCCATCGGAGTTACTCGTCCTCCGTCGCATTTGTCACAGGGCATTCGGCGGCGTTGAAAGCGGATTCGGCAATCCGTTGGGAGCAGCTTGCTACAGGTGTGGATACGCTGGTTATTCTTATGGGTGTGGGGCATTTACACGAGATTGCGGAGCGTTTGGTTCAACATGGACGTTCACCTGAGACACCGATTTCTCTCGTCCATTGGGGAACAACACCGCAGCAAAAGACACTTGCGGGAACCCTCGCAGACATCGCTCAAAAGGCAGCGGCTGTCAGTTTTCGGAATCCGGCGGCAATTGTCGTCGGTGATGTCAATGCTTTGCGCGAACAATTGCGCTGGTTTGATCAAAAACCGCTTTTCGGTCGTCGGATTATCGTCACCCGCGCTCGGGCGCAAGTGAGCGACTTTGCGGAACACCTTGAATCCTATGGTGCCGAGGTGATTCAATTCCCGACGATTGAAACCGCGCCGATTCCCGACAATGCTACGTTGGACAGGTCAATCGCTCAACTTGCGACATACAACTGGATAATTTTTACCAGCGTCAATGCTGTGGAGTATTTCTATCGTCACCTACGAGAAAACGGCAAAGACACTCGATCACTTGGAAATGCGCGTATCTGTGCGATTGGACAAAAAACCGTAGTGGCATTAGATCAGATCGGACTTTGTGTAGATTATGTTCCGTCGCAATATCGTGGTGCGGTCCTTGCAGCAGAGTTAGAAGATGTGGAGGGGCAAAAGATTCTACTGCCACGCGCTACGATCGCTGCGGATGACTTACCCAACGGCTTACGAGATAGAGGCGCGATTGTCGACGCGATTCCGATTTATGAGACCGTCAAAGCCGGTGCAGAGGGACGGGAGGCACTCGAAGCGGACCTACATGATGGACGAATCGACATGGTAACATTTACAAGTTCATCAACTGTTACCAATTTTCTTGAGATGTTCGGTTCACACTCGTCCACTACCTTGCTCGATCAGGTTCATATTGCGGTGATTGGACCATCAACTGAAGCAACCGTGAAAGCGCATGGATTGACGGTAGATATAGTTGCAAAGCAAGCATCTGTAGAATCACTTGCGGCAGAGATTGTTGAATTTTATAGAGAAAAGGAGAAAGAAAAATGAATCGAAAAAGGACTAAAATCATCATTGCGAGTCTTATCTTAGCAGCTGCGATGGCGCTTCTCGTTGTTGCGGGGGTGAAGAACACAAGCATGAGACACTTCACACCTGACGCGCTCGTTGCACACGCGCAAGAGGTTCATAATAAGGGCATCCAGGTGGATGGGTTGATTGCGGAGGGGACGACCCAATGGGATCCAATAAAGTTTCAACTCACCTTTGCGGTACGAGATCGAGAAGGCCAAGCGAGCGTCAACGTCCTCTATGCAAATAGACTCAGACCCGACAATTTCAAAGATGGCGGAAATGTCTTTGTTCAAGGGAAGTATAACGCAGCCGACAACCTTATCGTTGCCTCCAAACTCCAAACGAAGTGTGCGTCCAAATATGAAGCAGCCGAAGGAATGACAGCACAGAACGACGGAGCTAGCACAAGCGATTATTAAGCCTCGGAAGGGGAAACGCGTATTATGGCAGAGTTGGGACAGGCAGCAATATGGCTTTCAGTTTTTTCCTGCCTATGGGCATTGACGATGCTCTGGATGGGATTGCGTCATAACAACTACAACGCAGTCATCAGTGGACGAAACGGGGTTGTTGGGACATTCGCTTTAATAACGCTTGCAACAGGCACCTTGATCTACGGTTTCGTGACAAACGACTTCTCAATGAAATATGTCGTCGAAGTCTCTAGCTACGATCAACCTCTGTTGTACAAAGTCACTGCGTTGTGGGGACGGATGTCCGGTTCGCTCCTGTTTTGGCTGTGGCTTGTGACACTTTTCGGTGCGTTGGTTGTATGGACAAACCGACGTGCGACCGATTACTTGGCTGACTATGCCCTTATCCCTATCTCAATAGTAAAACTCTTCTTTATCATTCTTGTGACGGGATTGGTCGAAGGTGTTTACAATCCGCTGGAACGTTTGCCAAACGGTGTGGTTGCTCGTGACGGTGCGGGCATGAATCCGTTGCTGCAAACACCGAGCATGGCTTTTCATCCCCCATCGCTTTATGTCGGCTTCGTCAGTCTGACCGTGCCGTTTGCCTTTGCTGTCGGTGCACTCGCTGCTGGCAAGATAGGCAGCGAGTGGATTAGCAGATCGCGGCGATGGATGATGGCATCTTGGTTAGTGCTGACACTTGGCATCACGCTCGGTGGAAATTGGGCATATCGTGAGCTTGGCTGGGGAGGCTATTGGGCATGGGATCCCGTTGAAAATGCCTCTTTCATGCCGTGGTTGCTCGGCACCGCCTACCTCCACTCGGTGATGATCCAAGAGAAGCGGAATATGCTCAAACTTTGGAATATCGTCTTGATTACGCTTGCGTTTGAGTTTACGTTGTTGGGAACTTTCATCACCCGTAGCGGGATAATTACTTCCGTGCACGCATTTGCACAATCCGACATCGGGGGATACTTCCTCGGATTCATTTTCCTTTCCACACTTAGCGTTATTGGGCTTTTGGCTTACCGCTGGAACGATCTGAAAAGCCCCAACCGCCTCGAATCTCTCCTTTCCCGCGAAAGTTCGTTTCTCCTCAACAACTGGATGCTTGTGGGCTTGACGCTGATTATCCTTTGGGGAACGCTGTGGCCAGTTATCACAGAACATGTCACCGGAGAAAAAGCCGCTGTCCCAGAGGCGTTTTTCAATCAGGTGGTTATTATCCCCGGGCTGCTTCTCCTGTTACTTACAGGTGTTGGTCCAATTATTTCATGGAAAAAGTTGACACCGAGCAATTTCAAACGGATGTTTGCCAAACCGATTGTTTTTGGAGTAGTCGGTGGCATACTCGCGTGGATATATCTCGCTCTGAGAGGACACGCTGGGGCAATCTATTCCGCGCTTTGCGTCTTCGCTAGCGCTTTTGTCCTTGTAGCCATCTGCGATGAATTCTATCGTGGATCAAAATTACGAGCCAGACGGAGTGAAACCTCATTCTTTGATGGACTCATTCAACTCATTCAACGCAACAAACGTCGATACGGTGGCTATATCGTCCACATCGGTATCGTGATTTTATATATTGGGATTCTGGGGTCTAAAGGCTATTATCTTTTGGAATCGAAGGGGCTGCAACTTAATGAATCAATAGAGGTCAACGACTACACGCTCACGGTACAGGATGCGTTTCAGGAGGAACACCCCAATTTTTCGCTCGGTGGCGTTATATTCGCTGTTGAAAAAGGTGGGAAACCGATGGGGACGATGCGTCCAGCGCGTGGATTTTATCACAAAGCCGGGCAAGGCGAACAGGATACCATTGAGTCAGCCATACGCCATATGGGATTAAACGACCTCTATATTGCATTGGGGCCCCTCCCTGAAAACGTGCCTGCCCATGTACAATCGGGTGGAATCGTCAATGTTCAAGTTTACCATAATCCGCTGATTAATGTTGTCTGGCTTGGCGTTGCCATCATGATGATTGGTGGACTGGTCGCACTCTGTGAGAAGCACGTCAAAGGTAATGTGTAAGATGAAAAGCTGCCGCACTATTCTCTTAATGTTAATATCTTTCAGCTGCTTGATTTCAGTGGTGGATGCTCAAGAGCAGGCAACTACAACCGATCCATCACTTGAATCAAACCTGGATCAACTGATGACCGGTGTATACTGTTACTGTGGTTGCGTGCGAGAGACAATTAAGCATTGCGTCTGTGGCGTTGCTCAACAGATTGAAACGGATTTTCGCAACCGCCTCCGTGCTGGGGGAACGGTTCAACAGATTCGGGCTGACTATCTCGCGAGGTACGGGACGCAATACTCAGCACTCATGCCCATTAAAGGGTTTAATATCGTCGCTTATGCCATGCCTGCCGTTATTATAGCCCTGATCGGTGTTATTGTTTTTCTTGTACTTAGATCAAAGCGCAAGCGAGCGTTGGCACAATCATCCCCTCAAGCAGCACCGCAACCGTCAGCATCGGCGGATGAATACGCGCAAATTGAGGAAGAGCTAGCGCGCTACAAGCAGCAAAAATAGCCATAAGACTAGGAGTTCGACTTATGTTCTTTGTGTTTTTATGGATTTTACTACTTGGGATCCCCCTTTTGGTCTATCTGGGGTTGCCACTGTGGTCAAAGCCACGCCTATCCCCAGAAATGGATGCGGTTGAAACCCGAATGCAAACATTGTACCTTGAGCGTGAACGTAGCTATTCGGCCCTTGTGGATCTTGAAGAAGACTATGAAACAGGGAAGCTGTCCCAAGCAGATTATCAAGCACTACGCGGACAACTATTGCAAGAGACAGCAGCGGTGTTGACGCAGATCGAAGCATCCGGCATGGCATCTGTGGAAGAAGAGATCGAAAGATATAAACAAGAGAGACTCATGTCACAGGAAAATGATAAGAGCGTGAAACGTGATGCGTGAAAATTATTTGTTCATGGGTTCATTGATGTAATCGGGCTAGGACACGAAACAATTACGGGGTTAAGATAAAGACTCATATAAAAAGAAAGTGCAAAACACGAAGAGAAACCGAGTTTTCAAGAAAAAACTCGGTTTCTTTGCACTAAGTCTTAACATGGGCGAAGATAAAATATGTATGACAATCACAAAGTCGAAAAACTAGGAAACGAAAGATTCCACGAATCACACGAATTCACGCAAATTATAAAAAAATTAGCGGAGATTTGCAGAGATTCGCGGAGACTTTCACGTTTCACGTTTCACGTTTCATTCTTTATATTCACGGTTTTGCTCTGTCTGCCTTCCGCCGTTGGACAGAGCGACATCGGCAAAATCGAGGGACAGGTCATAGATAAGGAGGAGAACCTGCCACTTTCTCAACAGTTAGTGGTTTTACAGATTCGCCGGGAAGGCGAAGACGTGCAACGACGTGAGACAACGACGGACGACAACGGGTCTTATAGCTTCGACAATCTATCAACCGCTTTCGATGTACATTATGCCGTCTCGACCAATTATGAAGGTAAGGAATATATCGAACAGGATCTCGTTCTGTCGGAGTGGTTGCCTAATATCACGGTCAACATTGAGATTGGAGCCTTTACGGATGATCCGTCGCAGGTGAAGATTCGATCGCATACGCTTATCATTAGACCGCCTCCGCCCGACCATGCTCCTGACGGAGCGGTGTCCGTGCTGGAACTGATTCAAATCGAAAATACGAGTGAGCTGCCGTTTCAAACATCAATAGACAATCAACCGGCGGGCATACATTTCAACCTGCCAAATGATTACGAAAACCTTCAGGTTGACCAGACATTCAAACAGGAACTTGGGGTAAACGCAAACCGGTTAATTGCGAACCAACCGTTAGCCCCGGGAACACATCAAGTCGGATATTCCTATTTGATGCACGTTGTTAATTCGGATTTAGTCCTTCCCCGAAAGCTGACGTTTGACACCGCTCAATTTTATGTATTTATCTCAGACGGAATGCCCCTAGTGCCACAATCGAAAATCCTAGGAGCAGGTCGTCGGGAAGAAATTCACGGACTGGTGTACACCATTCATGCGACGGATCCGGCGAAGCCGCTATCAATGGGACAAACTGTGGATCTGCGCTTGAGAGTTACCTCCGCCGCCCCTCCATCTCAGCGTGGCATAAGTGAAACAGCAAGAAAACCATCGGACCCAAAGATGATTGCGTTGATCGCGATCGCCGCGGCACTTGCAGGCGGTTTTCTGGTTGCGGCAATTTTCAAAATCCGAACTCCTACGCCGAAGCCATCCGACGACTCCCAAAAACCTGAAGCAGCACCCGATGCAAGTTGGCTCGGTAAGTTGGATGTGGCCGACCTTGAGCGGACGCGGGTCGCCCGGCTTGAGATGATTACTCGCCTGGAAGAATTGCACGAAAAGCGTGAAGTCTCCGATCGGGTTTATAAGCGGTTGCGGAAAGAGCAGGCGGATCGGCTTGCTACCGTCTTGGCGCGAATGAATAGGAAAGGAGAATAAACGATGAATCCTAAAGAAATCCTCAAGCTGGAAGATGAGTTCCTATCTATTGCGTCTCTCGAAAGCATTGCTTCGATGACCGAAGATGAGTTTGTAGAGTGGTGCGATGAAGATATTCGTGCTGAGTATGTTGACGGAAAGGTTATTATTATGACACCTGAATCCGCAGTTTTCTATCAATAATGCTCCTCCAAGCCTCCCAAATCACGAAACGCTTCGGTCATCGAACCGTGTTGAATGGACTCGATCTCAGCCTCCAACCCGGTGAAGTTGTTACGATTTTCGGACCGAACGGGGCTGGTAAAACAACACTGATTCAGATCCTTTCGACATTGATTAAACCGACATCAGGTGCGCTTCAGATTGGAGGGATCGACGCGCTTGCAGAGGCGTTACGGGTCCGTCCATCATTGGGGTTGGTCGTTCACGAATCGCTCGCTTATCTCGAATTGAGTCCCTATGAGAATCTGAAATTTTTCGGACGACTCTACAGACTTGATGGGTTAGAGCAACGTATCGCCGATCTTCTCGACGAGGTGCAACTGACCCCTTATGCCCACGAACCTGTCAAGATCTTCTCACGCGGCATGATCCAGCGATTCATGATTGCGAAAGCACTGATTCATGATCCGACGGTGCTGCTCTTCGACGAACCGTTTTCGGGGCTTGACCTTGCTGCACAGCGACTTGTGTTAAAGCGGATTGATCGGGAACGCGCTCGCGGCAAAGGGATTATCCTCACGACGCACAACACGGAATTGGGCTACCACACCGGTTCTCGCTTCCACTTTTTGCTGAACGGTCAAATTGAGACGGTTGCTGAGAAATCAGATATTGGATTGGAAGCGTTGTCTCGTGAGTATGAGGAACGGTTGAGAAGGTAGACAGGTAGGGTATAATTTAATCAATGGAAGCATTCCGTCAAATCGGTTGGCTGATTCACAAGGACCTCGCACTCCAATTTCGCACAAAGGACATGCTGGCTTTAATCCTAGTGTTCAGCGTGTTAGTCGTGCTGATCTTCTGCTTCGCATTCGGCCCGATTTTTCCCGAAAAATTGGAGGAGCGGGGGAAATTGGCTGCCAGTGTGTTATGGGCGACATTCCTATTCGCAGGTATTATCACGCTGAACAGGTCTTTCGATATTGAACGCGCAAACGGCGCACTGCACGGACTGAGATTGACGGGGGTAGATGCTAGCTATTTTTATCTCTCAAAAGTTGTCAGTATCTTCGTTTTTCTGATACTGTTAGAGGTCGTTGTTACACCGATTGCCCTTCAATTTCTGGATGTGCTTACTGTTTTACCTGTCGCGTTACAAGAACAGCTCCCTTGGCTCCTGCTTAAACTCATCAGTGTACTTGCAATTGGAACACTCGGTTTTTGTGCGGTGGGTGTCATCGTATCGAGTATTTCTACCAGTACACACGGAAAGGAGAGCCTACTCTCTGTGATCTTGCTGCCGCTGACCTTTCCAGTAATTATGGCGGGAGCGAAATGCACTGTTTCTCTGTTGACAACCGGTGGGCTTGGGGGAAACTTCTGGATTTCAGTTTTGGTCGTTTACAGTCTTGTATTTCTAGCAAGCTCATATCTCCTCTTTGAATTTGTTGTTGAGGGGTGAAGTCCCCCGTAAATCCCATTTCTAAAAGGGAGGAAAAATGACACGTACTCAACTAGTTGGGCTGCTTACAGCAATTTTCCTTTTTGTTGCAATCTACTTCGTTTTCAGTTTCGCTGAAATTGAGATGACGATGCTAGAGGTACAGAAGATTTTCTACTTCCATATTTCTGCGGCGTTCACTTTATTCCTTGCCTTCGGCATGACCTGCATCTCCAGCATTCTCTACCTCATCAAGCGGAGAGACAAATACGATACGATTGCGCTTGTCTCGACGGAAATTGGCATTATCTTTGGGGTGGTCGTGTTTACCACGGGTCCTATTTGGGCGAGATTTGCTTGGAATACTTGGTGGAATTGGGAGCCGAGACTGACAAGTGCGTTGATACTTTGGCTGACATATATCGGCTATCTTATTTTGAGGTCTGCCCTAGCGGAGGAGAAAAAGCGGGTTTACTCCGCAGTCTTGGGAATCATCGGCTTTCTGAATGTGCCAATCGTTTACTTTTCGGTCGAACTATGGCAGGGGGGTTTACATCCGGACACTTCCACCAAGATGAATCTCCCTCCAACCATGCAAACAGCGTGGTTGATCTCATGGGTTGCGCTGACCCTTCTCTACCTATTCCTGCTGATGTTCCGGTATCGCCTTGAACATATAAAATTAGAATTAGAAGCGATTCAACATCAACAGATGAGTGAATCGTAAAACGAAAACATTCTATCTCTGGAGAAAGTCAATGCACAAAGGTTTATGGATAACGGTTCTCATTGTTTTCGCACTCTTTTTTGGGTTATTTCTATTTAGCCAACTTCCAGTTGCCATCACACAAGATGAGGTCTCCATTGCTGTCAGTGATGCCATTGCCGAAACAAACGCACAAGTAGATGAAATGGCGGTTGAAAAACTTGTCACTCAAAAAGCGGTAAAAAAATTGGAGACTCGGCAAAAAAAACGGTTGAAATTTCTTGTTTCTGCCTATTTTATTATCTGGCTAATTTTCAGCTTCTACGTCTTACACCTCGCAAAACTGCAAAGCCAATTGAGCAAGCAACTTGAGCAACTGCATAGCGGTTTACAGCAGAAGGAATAGGCGTTACTTCGCCCATGAGGAGGAGATATGGAAATTCGCGCAGCAAAAGCGCATGAACGCGACGAAATCGTCGATCTCATATCCGCAGTATTCGTTGAAAAGTGCAGGCCGAGGTATGCCAGCCAACATTACCAAGACTCCAGCTACGAGCTAGATCAGTCGCGCGTCTGCGTTGTCAATGGACAGATTGTCAGCTATGTTCGTGTCTCAGACAGATTGATGTATCTTGGGGAAGCGGTTGTGAAGCTCGGCGGAATTGGTATGGTTGTCACTTCGGAGGAGCACCGCCGTCGAGGTTATTCGTCAGCCTTGCTGCGGGATGCGATTGCCTACATGGAAGCACAGAGCTACGATCTCAGCCTTTTGTTCACTACCATCCAACCGTTTTACATGCCGCTTGGGTGGGCAGCTTTTCCGCAGACCTCTTTTGAGTTGGAACTCCACGACAAAAAAACCTTTGCACGATCGGGATGGAAAAGCCGACCATTTGACCTCGAAAGAGATTTAACGCAAATCAGTCAAATCTACGCTGACCACAACAAAGGACGTACCGGAACCATTCTACGCTCGGAAAACTTGTGGCGGGACGGTTATTCGCAGCAGGTCGGTATGTTACCGTCGCTTGTCGTCGAAAAGGATGGGCAAATCGGTGCCTACGCCAATCTTGCGTTTCCCGACGATGATCAAGGGATAGACGCATATTTGGCGACATATTACCCGAATCTGCGGGAGGTCGGCTGGCAAAGCACAGTCCCTGACAGCCCCCTCGCTCTCTGTCATGCGATTTTGGAGGCTGCTTATGAAAGGGGTGTTGACAGCATTTCGGGACGTTTGACCCGGCATCATCCAATGACCTTGTTGCTGAGTGAAGAGAGCGGTAGCCCACTATCGTTCTCAATTCACGAGAGGATGATGTATCGTGTCATATCGCTGGAGAGACTTTTTCAAAAATTGATCCCTAAATTTGAGAAGGAATTGGAAAACACCGCCATGGGGGATCTATCGGGTTCATTCCACTTTGCTGTCAGGGATCAGGGCTGCACGCTGAACGTGAATCGGGGGAAAGTTGCCGTCGTTGCGGATGATAGCGGAAGGACAAAGGTAACCTTAGATACCTATCATTTCTTGAAGGTACTTTTCGGGGATGCGACATTTGGACAGTTAGAGGAATTGAATCGTATCAAGGGAATTAATCTGCGACCTGACGAAATGGCACTGCTTTCCGCACTTTTTCCGAAAGACGAACCGATACATTGGATCTGCGATTATTTTTAGGTATTGGCTCATGTTAAGCAATAGTGCAAAGAAACCGAGTTTTCAAGAAAAAACTCGGTTTCTCTTCGCGCCATGCACTTTCTTTTTATATGAGTCTAGGCGTTTTTGGAGTGAGCGGCGGCAAATCTAAGGATTTACCAGCCGCTCCCACGCCTTTTTATACCTTTCCGTCAAATCGGACCCCCGTTGGGATTACATCGGTACTCTCACCACGTCGCATTGCTTCTGCGGTATCAAGGACGCTGCGGAGGTCATGCTGTGGTTCGTATCCCAGCAGACTTTTGATCTTATGCAGGTTGAACTCGAAATGGTTCGATGAAGGCACCCTCGCTTCGACGTAATCCAGATTATACCGTTCGGCAAGATACGGAACATCCCTTTCCCATCGGAACAACGCTGCGCCTCCAAGCGTGAACTCCTCTCCAACTGCCTCTTCCTTTTCAATTCCTAGTACCAATCCTTGGGCAATATCCCGGACATCTGTAAACTCCTGCTTGTAAGGACGCCCGTTTGGATTTAGACTGATGAGGAATTTCTCCTCGCCGGTCCAAAGCGATCTTATGGTTTCGATCATCTCCTGCTCGTCTTCATCGTCGCCCGTTGCATCCTTATATCGCTCATACACAGGGTTAAAGAGGAATAGGCGCGGCAACCCATCTTCATTGAGAAATTCGCCGGGTTCGATAACTGTGGCAAAACGGAAAACTGTCGTTGGCACACCGTATTGGTGGTGATAGGTCATCGACAACTCTTCACCGATCCATTTGGTGAGGAAGTAGGGCATGTGTTTGTAACGGCTCACCATTTCTTCGGAGATCGGCTCTTCAAAAAAACGTCCTTTTTCCCCTAGTCTCCAATAAATTGCCTCTGTGCAAGCATAGACAAAGCGGTGAAGATTTGGCAGCCCTTCTCGGATGCATTCCAAGATATTAAGCGTTCCCATTCCATTGATATTCAAGTATTGCAGGTTATCGAATGGACCGCCAAATGCAGCTGCGAGATGATAGATTGCGTCCACCCCCTCGACCGCCTGTTTTACATCGTCAAAATTTCGCAGATCGCCGACAACCGTTTCGACACGATCATAACTATCAAGTTTGTCCGCACGACTTGAGTCGCCGGGATAAACAAAACTGCGGATGTCGTGTCCCCTATCGAGCAGGCGCATCACGAGATTCGCTCCGATTCTGCCTGTGCCACCTGTAACTAAAATTTTCATTGGATTGTCCCTTCCTTGAGTTATCTTCACTCACTATGGATTTATATGTGCAATCAATTGCGTAACGCAATAAGTCGAAAATGACTTTACAGAAACCTTGCTAGCGTTACATATATTACACCTAAGTCAACTTTGAGTTATAATAATGTTTGCAGGGGTTGGTTTGGGTCTGGTATAATAGGTAGGTATTTCACAATACATACGCACGATGACGAAATTGAGGTAACAGGTGTGTCATGGGTGAATCAGGAAATCTATTCCCACGACACTTTTAGGGTGTGCCAACCCTACCTGTTACCTCATTTCAATTATATCACACGCCACATCAATTGCCCAGTCAAAAATCCTACTTTCCTGACCTCTTATTCGCTACACTTAATAACGCCTGAAATATGGCAATAAGCACGCCGATAATAGCCATAACTATTCCTACAATCACTTTCACAGTTCTTACCTCCTTTCATCAAAACTTACGTCTATTGCTCTCAAAGTGTCCACCCGATACAGCAAAATCTAAGGCATCTTTTTTTTCATCTGATTCATCAAAATCTAAGGCATCTTTTTTCATTAGACTCTTTTTCTTGTTCTTGAGACGGCGTTTCTGGCGATGTCTAATCTGTGTGCGTCGTCTCACTTTCCCAACTTTTGACCGTGCCACAGAGTTACCTCCTTTTACTGCACATCTTAAATTGAAACAATTTTTGACTTCCCTCGTTACATATACCAGTTTATAATATATGCAAAGGAGTCTATTATGACTGACGCTGAAATAAAGCAACTCATCGGGGAAAGTGTCCTTACAATTAAAGGTTATGTTGACGCACTTCATGAGCAAGTTAACATCAAAATTGACACACTTGATGTAAGTGTCAATAGCAGAATCGATACACTTGAGGATAAGGTTGACACCATTGAATCTAAGGTCAATACCATCATTGATCTTTTGCGGAATGGTGCGAATTGACTACTTAAGGTGTTTCCCAAACCACATTACCTTTCTGATCAGAAACCTCTATATGACTACCTACCTCATCAATAGCTGCTAACCCAATACCTCGTTCTCCTGATAAGAAGTTAAGAAGTAACATTGTTCCTCTTTCACCCCCTACCAAGCCTGCAGCAATCCCTCCATTTTTATCCATTATTCCAATGGAAGCCATGTCTCTTACATCCCCTGCATCCAGCACGATACGCATATTACCTGTTTTATCAGTTACCGTTAGTGCATTACAGATAACTGTATCAAACACGCCATTTGAGTTGGCATTGATGCTCGGTATGGCAAAATGCCCGATGGTGATACCAACTGCCATAATCCCAGCACCTAAAAGCGTGTATCCCAACTTCTGTTTGCTATTCATAACTCGGCGTGATATATCTTTCATGACAATCTCCTTTAGAGTGGTAATCAAGAAGTGGCTTGGCAATATGCCCTGCCGAGAAGTTGATGACTACTCGCAATGTGCGACCGTCATGTGTAACTACTGCCAGTGGTCTGGACTAAAATCTGGATATTTTGCCGTGAGCTCTGCAAATGACATCACTTCGGGGAATTGCCAATATCTTTTTTGCCAGAGCGCTTTCATTCGGTCAGTATCCCATGCCTCATGCTCTTTTTGAGGGTCTAAACTCCCATCTTCAATGCGTGGGTAGAATCGGACGTTACAATGTGTAACTACCCAATTCTGTAAGCCACGCCCTTTCTGGCGGAGCCCCTCATCATATAGGCACCTATTGACAAGGTTTACTTGAACATTAATTCCTCCTTCAAAACAGCATACTGGCACCTTCCCCCTAATACAAATAAGCACTGGCTTCTGAATCCTGTGCTGTGAATGACTATCAAGATTAACCTGACTATGATTGCTCAGGATTTCATCAGCAACGGCAGTTCCGACATTCATTACGCATCGGTGCCTGTAACTGAGATAGACCTTATTCTTGTCAACCGACTCCAAATTGTTATCACCTCCAATAGATAGTGTGTTCTTGCATTGATATTATAATTGATATTGCAATGAAATTGCAAGAAAAAAATTAGAGGCGATTCCAATGTAATTTCAATCACAAACCTAGGTATAATCATAATGTTTTGCTTGAAAACATACTTTGGATGTGTTATAATCCCAATGAACTAGGTGAATACAAACAAGAAAGGAGGGGGCCTACATGAATGGCCATGAGCGTAAACTTCAAAATTGGCTAGAAAAGCATCCAGAAGGGTATTACAATTTACCCATGAAAGACATCGCTGAAGCTGCTAATACAACAATATCTGCAGCACATAGAATTCTGCCGAAACTTATCGCGAAACGTGATAATATGCTGCCAAGTGAAGTCAAGCAGAAACGGTTTGCTAACACCCAAGGACGTATTGACAGAGAAAAACTCTGGTCAATGCATCAATCAGGCATGTCCGTTGCAGATATTGCATTCTTGCTGGACTGTAATGAGGGAAGTGTTCGAGAGATTATCAGGAAAGAACAGCCGTTTAAGCCGTCGAGGAAAGTGCAAGCTGCATTGAATCGAGAAGTTTCAAATGGCATGGCTGACAGCAGTTAGTAAATATGCTGTCTCAACACCGAAAGGGGTTACGAGCAAGAGGCTTGTAACCCCTTTTTTTTGGGAATTATTAGATAGGCACGCAGAAATAAATGTGCTATAATTTTATGTCGCAGAATGCCACCAGCATCCTGCGACAATCTCTGAATAAGGAGACGTACCATGCGAATTGATAAGTCTGACCCCCGTTTGCATTCAGAGCTCTGTGAATCTCAAATGGATGACGAAACAGGTTATGGAGGTTTGAATGTATATCTTACTTTTAGAAGTCATCTGCGAACTACACCGATTTTGGATCGCACGGTGAAAACCGAATCACCACCGACGTTAAGAGAACGGCTTAGAAACATGATTGTCAGGATAACACATTGGGCTATGATATGTCAAACTCGTATAAATGAATATTTTATGTCATACACATCTTTAAGAAGTCCGAAAAGATATTAGGGTTTTCTCGATTGTTATACTTGAAACACGCTTCGGCAACATAAAGCCCAATATATCGTTTCCTATAATGGTGATGCGATCCATACCAAGCTCGCTTGAGAAGTGACCAAAAGCCTTCAATAGTGTTTGTATGCACATCACCGTCCACATATTGCTTTTCTTTATGTTTGATTACATTATGCTCCATAATATCTTCTATAGCCTGATATGAGCGGAATTCATCTGTCATAAGTATAGACTCATTGACATTAACAGAGTCATTGATAAAGTCACGAATACTGGCATGTGACAAATCCGTTGCCACCTGAGCTTTTACATTTCCATCTCTTTCAACCACACCGATTACTGGCGTTTTCTTGGTGCCTCTGCCTCGCTTACTTGCTGGAGGCAAATTGCCATCCTTATCTTTCCGACGGCGTGGTTTTCCACCGATATAGGTTTCATCTGCTTCAATGATACCCTGTAGAAGAACGTCCTCTTTCTTTGCCATTTCTGCTCGGATACGAGTCAACATATACCACGCTGCCTTCTGTTTCATCTCTAAATCCCTTGCTAGCTGATAACTTGAAATACTCTTCTTAGCATTTACAACCAAACAGATGCCAGCAAACCACTTTTGCAGAGGGATTTTCGTGTATTGAAACATAGTCTTGGACATCACAGTAAAACTTGACTTGCAGCTATGACAATTCCAACGCCCCCATCGGTGAATCTCTCCTTTGCGAGCAACATCACTGCTATCACAATGTGGACAATGAACACCATCACTCCATCGGATAGCCTCCAGATAATCTATACAATCAACATGCTCAGGGAAACGTTCAAATACTTCAATTAAATTCATGTTTATCAGCTCCTTTTATGTAGTTTTGTTTGGGGAATTAACGGTATGATTTAAGGAAGGGAAACGTCCACTTCAGCTCCTGATCTAAAGATGTCCAGTCCAAAGAAAGGAGGTGGTTATATGCAATCACGTATCAAGACTCTTGAGCGTTGCCTAAAACGTTCATTAACACCTCTTGATAGATTGTATATCCAAATCATCATAGATGACTTGTGGATTTTGCATGAATTCCACCAATAACTTGAAAGTGGACGTTTCCCCCTGATTATACCATTCCCACGCCCGAAAAATCTAATCATTCGAGGCCTTATGCCATAAGTATTTTAATGTCTTGTAGTATACTATATCCCAAGATAAACATCAAGTCATTTCCGACTTATTGCGTTGCGTAATTGTAATAACACGATGTCAGCACACTATAGACATATCGCTCCTCCCCGATAAATCGGGATTCAAAGCAACTGGAGCGAAAGGACATCTATCTACTGCATCGTAGGGAACAACGATCGTTGTTCCCTACCAAACCATTGTATTTTTTATATATATTGTTCCTCTTAGGAGTCGGGCAAGATGCCCAACCTACGGGTATAGGGGGCGATTTTATAGTGCCGCACATAACTAGCAACTTGGGTTAATATACTAAGCGTTATATCAAACGTAATCAAGATAAAACAATGTCCAGTCGTCCGTTTTCTCGTTGTCCCGTCTGCTCATTTTCAATTCGGTATTCACGACTTCTTGTCGAACAGGTTATATTTCTTTAACTTCCTATGAATGGTGACTCGGTTGATGCCCAGAGCCTGTGCAGCCTTTGTAATATTGTGATCTGTTACTTTAAGGGCATGGACAAGTGCTTGTTTCTCGATTTCTTCAAGGGACTGAATTTCGTTTGAAGCTGAGACGAGGGAGGACATACTATTGCTGTAGGTATCAGGAGTATCTCCCTTGCTTGTTGAATGCAGATCACTCAGAGCGGGATTGCCCGCTTGCAGCACATCTGATGTCTCTAAAAGCACAGCCCGCTCAATGGTGTTCTCTAATTCCCGGACATTGCCGGGCCAGTCATAACTCATTAGCAGTTGCAATGCGCCGGTGGAAAATCCTGAGATCGGTTTATCAGCATCCTCGGCATATTCTTGCAAAAAATGGTGTCCCAGCAAGGGGATGTCTTCACGCCGCTCTTTGAGCGGTGGAATCGGTACTGGAAAACCGGCAATCCGATAAAAGAGGTCTTCGCGGAACTGACCGGCTTTTACGGCAGCTTCGAGATTCCGATTCGTCGCTGCGATCACTCGAACGTTGATGGGAATGTTGCCTGTGCCCCCGACACGCTGAATTTCCCGTTCCTGTAGCACCCGCAACAACTTCGCTTGAACCAGTGGCTGCATATCGGCGATTTCATCAAGGAAGATAGTTCCTCCATTCGCACTCTCGAATTTTCCAATTCTTTGCATTGTCGCCCCGGTGAAGGAACCGCGTTCATGTCCAAAAAGCTCGCTTTCAATAAGGGACTCCGGAATAGCGGCGCAGTTGACATCGACAAATGGTCCTGCTTTTCGCGGGCTGTTAAAATGGATGGCTCTTGCGACGAGCTCCTTGCCTGTGCCGCTTTCTCCCTGAATCAGAACGGTAATATTGCTTTCGATCGCCTGTTGCATAAGGGCGTAAACCGATTTCATTGCTTCGCTCCTGCCAACAATCTTATCAAACGCATATCTCATTTCAAGCTCAGTGCGTAAACGGGAGACTTCAGCCTTCATCTGGCTAACTTCGATCTCTTTGGAGATGTCCCGAAAAACGATAATCCGCCCGATGACATTTTGTTCAACATCACGCACCGGTGCTATGAATCGGTAGAGCATTTTGCGTTCTGGCCGGTGAACCTCCGCAACATCTTCAAACACCTTCTCAGGCTGTGCGAGCAGTAAAGTTTCCGTTTCTTCAAAGCGTTCTGATTCTTGGAAGTACCCCTTCAGATGTTCAGCTAGCTTCTTGGGCGACATCCGCTTCAGTACATCCGTCGTCACTTCAAACATCTCCTCATACCCTTGATTTGCAAACAACAGATGGCCTGCAATATCAAACATCGCAATGGCTTCCCCGGTGGAATCAAGAACGGCTTCAAGTCTTTGATTGCTAATTTCGACCTGTCGGTGTTTGTCCGCCAACTCACTTTCGACGTTCCACTTCTCCGCAAGCGCAAGCGTTATCTGCTGAATTTCCTCGCGAGCAAATGGCTTTCTGATATAGAGCAGTTTGTGAAGCAGGTCCATCTCCCGGACAATCTCACCGAGCGATTTATCGGTATACGCAGTCATGAGAACAATCTCAATATTTTCGTCAATAGTTCGGATACGCCGCGTGGTTTCAATCCCATCCATACCCGGTGGCATTCTTATATCTATGTACGCAACGGCAATTGGATTATCCGTTTCGATTGCCGTTTTTATCATGTTATAAGCTTCGGCACCGCCTCTTGCATGGAGGAGTTCAAATTTCGGGAGAAAACTCTCATCAACCTCTGAAGCAAATGCTTCTGCCAAATCATCTGTTGATGCACCTGTGACACCGGGGGTGAGCATCTCCTCAAAATCCTGATGTATTTCCCGCTGATCATCGACGACCAAGACACGATAGTTCCAGTCTTTTTTGAAGTCCATAATACGTACCCATGTTGCACTCATTCAGTAGGTAACAACGACCGTTGTTCCCTACTCTGTATGGCGCGATGTTGGATTTGGATTTTCAAACAGGCTCTAAATCTCCACACTCAAGGTTTACACATTTGGGGTGAGCGGATATAAATCCCAATTTATTTGGGACAAATCCTCATGGGGTAAGGGCAGAAAGCGGGAGGATGACTCGCATCGTTGTCCCCTTGCCGATACCGTCACTTAATGGGTAAATTTTTCCATCCAATCCATCAACGAAGTTCGCTATCGAATGAAGCCCAAGCCCACTTCCCGATTCTTTGGTTGTATAATCTCCGCCGAAAATGACTGCGAATTTATCCTTTTCAATGCCGATACCGTTATCAGCTACCTCAAGGATAAAAGAGGTCAATTTAACATTACACCGAACTCTGATGCAAGGAGGCTCACTGAGACCGATTGATGCAGCAAGTTCGTCTATAGCTTCAACCGAATTTTTGATAAGATTAACCAACATTTGATGAAATTGACTCTCTTGGGTCCGAATTTCTTCCGGTGTGTTTTTGCAGTCAACATAAATTTCAATATCTCTTTTCTTAATAGACTCTGCCAACACTGTAATGGCATCGTCTATTGCTTGCTGAAGATTGACATCTTTGCGATATACACTGCTTCTGCCAAGAGACTTCTGCATTCTGACGATATCAGCGATGTGTTCAGCTCTATCCTGCACACGACTGACGGTCTCTGCCAATTTTTTATCCTGGTTCATAAAGTCATCCGCGAGGCCCATGATAAAGGGTGCAACTTTTTGGCCTTGTGGATGATTTGTGACATAATCACCAAAGTCATCTTGATGTCCTTCAATTGCATTTGCCAATGCCCTGAGACGGCTTGTCAGTCGATTTTTCACTAGATTTTCGTAAACGGTCCCAATGCCTATTGTTACGCTATTGATAGCGTTCCCAATATTGTGAAGCAGTGTATCGACAATCTCCAACCGACCCTGTGTGTAAGCGCGGGCGAGGGCTTCGTCCGTTCGCTTGCGCTCGGTGACATCGCGAAAAACGATAACTCCTCCTCTTCGTTTACCTAATTCATCCTGTAATGGTCTGCCAGCAACCTCAATATAAACGCCTTGAGGGACTCTCTCATTGCGTATAAACATTTCAACGTTGTCTGAAAACTCGCCGTGGATCGCGCGCGTGAGCGGAAATTCATCTGACGGAAAAGGGGTGATAGTATCGGGAAGAAACAAACCGTATTTTTCAGGAAATTCATTAAGCCTTGTATCTATAGCAATATCAATAAGCCCTTCAGCTTCTGGGTTGAAAAACAGGAATTTCCCTGTTTCATCGGCAACAATTACGCCATCCCCCATACTATCTAGAATGGATTGCAAGATTCGGGTTTGGCTTTGTAAGGCATCCGCCGTCAACCTCAGTGCTTCCTCTGCTTCCTTACGCCTAGTGATATTACGGAAGACCAAAACGACACCGGTTGCGTTTTTCTTGTCGTTTCTGATGGGAGCAGCACTGTAGTCAATAGGGGTCTCTTTGCCATCACGGGCAGCGAGTATGTTTGGTTCTGCTAGACCGACAATAATTCCGCCTTGGAGTGCTCCCATGATATGCGTTTTAATGGGAGTGTCTGTCTCTTCACTGATAACATTAAAGACTTCTCCCAGATCTTTGCCAAAGGCTTCCTCCTGTTGCCAACCTGTCAAATCTTCAGCAACGGAATTGATAAATTGGACACGCCCATTTTCGTCTGTAGCAATTACGGCATCACCGATACTTCTCAAAATGGTCGAAAGCCACTGTTCGCTCTCCTTAAATTTCCTTTCCATCTCATGCCTGTAGAGCGCGATCTCGATGTTAAGGTGTAATCTCCTTTCAGCGAACGGTTTAAGTACATAGCCAAAGGGTTCGGCTATCTGTGCGCGTTTCAGTAGACGTTGATCCACATAAGCTGTTAGATATACCACAGGAATATTGAAACGGGCACGCATCTGTTCAGCGACAGCTATCCCATCCATATCTCCTGCCAACATCATATCTATCAGTGCCAAATCTGGCTGTGCTTCCGCTGCCTTTTGCATGGCTGCTTCTCCGGACGAAACGACAGCACAAACGGTATATCCCAAACTTTTCAACAGGTGTTCAATGTACCCAACAACATCGCTATCATCTTCAACAATCAGTATCTGTTTTGCCATTGTTATGAACCCTTTTCGGTTGGTATTATAATGGGGCAATAACGCTCCGATTCCCCAAAATCACTACGAAAAATCGCTTGCCTCTGACTGAACTTTCTGATACACTTTGATAGTGTTAATGCGCTATATAGTAGATTTTAGAATTAATGAGACACTCCAAATCGGCGCAGTTACAAACAGCGCCTACCAAGTCCCGATAATAAGTTTACCCCGATTTATCGGGGGGATCGAAACCGAGGAGTGAAAGTGTTCATTTATTTTTTGAATTCACTATAAGTGCTTACGACGTGCGAAATTAGACAGTTTCGCCCTATTACAGGTTTAATAAAATTTGACAACCGCGATAAAAATGCGCCTGATGCTGCAGGGAGCGGACGCTTATCTCACGCATCACCGACTTGCGCTGCGATAGATTATGCCTCCCAAGCCTTCGATCCTGAGATAAACGATTCAACCTGTTAGGCTAGCAAGGCAAACTCCCACAAAATGCGTTTTACGTTTCGCTTTATGAAAGGAGATGATATGTAATGCCCGAAGGATTGCAAGAACAACGCATCCTAGCGATGTTTATTGATTTTGAAAACCTCGCTATCGGATTCGAGCAGAAGCAGAAGGAGAAAAAGGGGCGCGACGAACAGACTGTTTTTGATGTTCAGAAGGTTTTGGAACGCCTCGTCGAAAAGGGAAACGTTGTTGTCAAAACCGCTTACGCCGACTGGCACCGCTTTTTTAAGCATCGACAATCACTCCATGAAGCTGGCATTGAGTTAATTGAAATTCCCAGACGTTCGCGGAACGGTAAAAATTCAGCGGATATCCGCCTGTGTGTTGATGCCATTGATTTGTGTTACTCAAAGGAACATATCGACACCTTTGTCGTTATTTCGGGGGATAGCGACTTCGCACCCCTTGTTTCTAAACTCAAGGAGAATGGGAAGTATGTTATTGGGATGGGACGGAAAGAATCCACCTCAAGTCTCCTGAGCGAAAACTGTGATGAGTTCATCTATTATGAGGAGCTTGAGCAGGATGAGACCACAGATCAGCGGACTGAACGGAATATCCCAAGGGAATTACGGGAGGTCTTTGATCTACTATTCAGTACCATCCGGGGTCTCATCCGTGAAAACCATGAAGTCCTCTGGTCTTCAATGATTAAAGATACAATAAAGCGTAAGCGTCCCTCCTTCAGCGAATCTTCTTACGGATTCAAATCTTTTAGCGAACTGTTAGAAGATGCGGAACGCAGGGGGTTTATCACACTGGAGAAAAATCCGCGCAGTGGCACGTACGTGGTCGCGGGTTTTACTGAAAAGATGAGGTAGCGGATCGAACCCTTTCAGACGCTTTGAACCTTTGAGATAAGAGATCGCTAAAAATGGGCGAGGTTTTGGGTTTTTCCAACATATCACCTTATATTCGCCGCCTATTGCAAGAGATTGGGAGGTTTGGGGCAGAGCTATCCCAGCCTGTCTATGTGGTTGGAGGTTTTGTTCGAGATCTCCTCATCGGGCACGAGACTTTAGATATCGATATTGTTGTCGAGGGAGACGCGGTTGATTTTGCCCACCAACTTGCTGAAGTGTGGGCAAGCAAGGTACAGCTACATCACCAATTCAAAACTGCGACCATCACTCGGCGCGATGGGTTGAAACTCGATTTTGTCAGCGCACGCAATGAAACTTATCCAAGTCCCGGAGCGTTACCTTCCGTTGAATATGGTACAATTACGGAGGACCTCCGTCGGCGCGATTTTTCAATCAACGCTCTCGCTATACGACTTCAGCCCAATACTTTTGGCGAGCTTGTTGATTGTACGGATGGACTGCAAGATTTGGGAGCCGGGCGCATTCGTGTCCTGCACGCGCAAAGCTTCATTGATGATCCAACCCGCATTTTCCGGGCGATACGGTATGAGGGGCGTTACAATTTTCAGATTACCGAAAGCGATCGACAGCGCATACTCGATGCAATCGATCAGGGTATACTGGATCTCATCAGCGGGCAACGTATCCGAAACGAAATTGACCACATATTGTCGGAAGAAGCCGCGCCGCAAATGATTAATCGGATGGACGCATTTGATCTCTTTGGTGCCATCCACCCGATTTGGCAAATCTCTCCAAATTTTGATGTATTTTGGACTGCCGCCGGTCAAGCGATTAAATGGGCATCAACATCTCTCCCAAATGATCCAATTAACACAAGAGCCATACTTTGGATGACGCTGCTGACTGCCGTGGATTCAATTGAAGTTATTGGCAGTCGATTGGGACTAGAGAATGCGTTATGCGCCAAACTTAGCACTCAAGCGCAGCTAGAACATGATCTGAACGCGCTCTCGGTATCTTCCAAACCGAGTGAAGTTTATCAGTTGTTAAATTCTTATCCCCTAGAGCCGATCGTTTTTGCGCGGCTGCAATCGAGCCAACCCGCTTGGCGGGTGGAAAAGCTGAGCAATTATCTGACATATCTGAGAACCGTTCGACCCTTGATTACGGGTGATGACCTCATTCAACGGGGTTTAAAACCGGGCAGGGCGTTTTCGGATTTACTGTGGAGCGCGTTTGCCGCGCAGTTAGACGGAAAAGTATCGACCACACAGGAAATTTACCAACTTTTGGATATTGAGAACTAATGTTTAACATCGACCCTTATCAAGCCATCCTTCGCGTTTGTCAATTTATCGTCTTGCTCACTTTTCATGAATGGGGACATGCAAAATCAGCCAATATGCTCGGCGATCCGACCGCTGAAGATGAAGGCAGAATGTCATTCAATCCTGCGGTACATATAGATCTAATCGGAACCATCGTTCTACCGTTGCTTGGTTTTTTATTTGGCAGTGTCTTTTTTGGTTGGGCGAAGCCCGTGCCTGTGAATCCACGCAACCTGAGCAACCCCAAACGCGACCTTATGATTATTGCCGCAGCGGGTCCCATCATGAATATTCTCTGCACTATCGTCATCTTGGGCATCGCCAAACTCCTAAAGGTAACAATTGGATTCCCTGAAATGGGATCAGCCGCACAATTTCAAATCTACAGAATTCTGCTGCTCCAAAGTGGGATTATCAGCATTTTTCTGGCAGTATTCAATATGCTCCCGCTGTTCCCGCTAGATGGATTCAGCGTCGTATATGGGTTGCTGCCGTGGCGGCAGGCGCAAGCGTTCGCAAGGCTACGTCCCTATGGGATGATCATTCTAATGTGCATTATTTTTGTGCCCAACCTGCTAAACTTCTGGAACCCAGTCTTCTGGTTTATTGGAGAAGTTTCCTACGGTATTTTCAATCTGATCGCCATCCTCGTGGGTTTGAGATGATTTTAAGGGAAAAATGGATTTGGAGGCAACAACAGAAATGGAAAAAACGCGACTCGTGACTGGAATTCGTCCGACAGGACCGCTACATATTGGACATCTCGAAGGAATGTTGACAAACACAGTAAGTCTGCAAAACAGATACGAGTGTTATCCGTTTATAGCGGACTGGCATTCGCTCACCGATGTAACTGATACCTCAAACCTGCCCGAATACACATTGAATGCAGCGATCGATTGGTTGAGCGCGGGGATTGATCCAGAAAAAAGCACCCTTTTCGTTCAATCGCACGTCATGGAACATGCAGAACTCGCGACTTTACTCACAATGGTTACGCCGGTATCTTGGCTTGAACGGTGTCCGACGTACAAAGACAAAGTTCAAGACATCACTCAACGTGAGGGGCCCTCAACCGGTTTACTAGAATACCCGGTGTTGATGACAGCAGATATCATTGTTTACAAAGCAGAAATGGTAACGGTCGGCGCGGATCAGGTCGCCCATCTGGAAATTTCGCGGGAAATTGTTCGCCGATTTAACCATATCTACGGCGAGGTTTTCCCAGAGCCGCGGCCGATGTTGAGCGAAGCCTCTGGATTACCGGGCCTTGATGGACGCAAGATGAGTAAGAGTTACGGTAACGCCATTCAGTTATCAGATCCCCCTGAAGCGACGCAGAAAAACCTGATGCAGATGGTGACGGACCCAGGACGGGTACGTCGTAACGACCCCGGCAATCCTGAGGTCTGTCCTGTCTTCGCATACCATCAGATCTACAACGCCGACGAAGTGCCGCAAATTGATACGGATTGCCGTGCCGCCGCAATCGGATGTGTCGACTGCAAACGGAATCTCAGCGAAAAACTAATCACGAAATTGACACCGTTTTATGAAAGACGTGCGGCGTGGGCATCCAAACCGAAAACTGTCCGTGATGTCCTCGCCGAAGGAGCGAGACGGGCAAAAAAGGTCGCTCAAGAAACGATGGCAGAAGTCCGATCCGCAATGAAGCTAGCGTAAAACTTGGCATCGAAGCAAACGAACTTGGGAGGAAGATATATGGCATCTGTAAAGACTACCATTGTCCAGATTGGTGATTCTCAAGGCATTCTTATACCAAAGCACCTACTAGAACAATGCCATTTACAGGAAGAGGTCGAACTAGAACCGAGAGGAAATTACCTAATCATCAAGGCACTAACTACACCAAGAGCCGGCTGGACTGAGATGTTTCGCAAAATGGCAGAGAAGGGTGATGATGCAATACTGGATGAAGATATATCCCTGGAAACAACATGGGACCGGGAAGAATGGCAATGGTGATTGAACGCTTTGAGGTATTAGCCGAAACATTCGCTCCATAGAAAGGGAATAAGGTAGTCTGCATGGACCCTACAACCCCAATTACTAATCTCCAACCACTAAAACCGATTTATGCAATTAAACTAGATGTCTTTGAAGGTCCGTTGGATTTGCTGCTCCATCTAATCCAACAAAATGAGATGGCCATCACAGACATCTCAATTGCAGAAATTACGGAGCAGTATCTAGAATATCTCAACCTAATGGAGATGCTAGACCTTGATGTTGCATCGGAATTTTTGGTTATGGCAGCGACACTGCTTCACCTCAAGTCTCAAATCATTCTTCCCTCAACGGACTCCGATGAATCCTACACTTTCAAGGACCGGGAAGAACTAGTCAAACAGCTTTTGGAGTACAAGCAATTTAAGGAAGCTGCCCAAACGCTAGATTATTACGCAACGAACCATGAGAAAGTCCATGGTCGCAGTGTAGATTCATACGGAGATGTAGAAGATTTGCAGGAAGTACAGATTAAAGCAACACTCTTCGATCTGCTTTCTGCCTTCAAGTATGTGGCTGAGCGGGAATTTGCGATTGATGACCTCTATGAAGAGATTCAGGAAGAACAGATTACCGTCGAAGAAAAGATGGAGTTTCTAGAGCGTAGGCTTAACGCCGGCGAGCAGATTCGGTTCGAGGAACTGTTTTCAGAATTTGCCAGCAAAATGGAGCGAATTGTTACATTTTTAGCAATTTTAGAACTGATACGTCTCCAGCGAATCGTCGCTGTTCAATCGGGGCACTTCGATAATATTTATATCGTTAAACGGGATGTGTAAAGTGCCATATTTATCATCTAAAGGCAGATTGTTCGATGGCAGAAATAAAAACAGATCTTTATCTTGGGGATTGCCTAGAGGTACTTGCTAATCATCAAAACCCAAATCTTGAAACCCAATCCTAAACCCAATGGAACTTCGCCTATGTCTGACACCCAATATCCACTCCTTATAGATGTAGCTAGCCCACCAGTACATAACCCGGACGAAATCAAGTCAATCCTGGAAGCTGTTCTGTTCGCTGCTAGTGAGCCGATCTCGTTGGAGCAGTTCCGCCAATTGTTCGATGATGTATCTACTTGGCAAATCCGCCAACAACTCATGCAGTTAGGGGACGAGTATCAGGAAGCAAATCGCAGCTTCCAACTCATTGAGATTGCCAACGGATTTCAGATCTGCACACACGCCGAGTATCATCCGTGGATTGAAAAATTTCATACGCGCCAGATTCGTGTCAAGCTCTCGCCTTCCGCTCTGGAAGCCCTCGCTATCGTCGCCTATAAACAACCCGTGACCCGATCCGAAGTTGAGGAGATTCGCGGTGTCAACAGCGATAGCGTCCTGAGTTCGCTGATCGAAAAGCGGATGGTTCGCATCGCTGGACGGAAGCCTGGTCCAGGGCGTTCGCTTTTGCTTGCGACCACAGATGAATTTCTGGAACAGTTCGGATTGAAAGATCTGTCAGCACTTCCCTCAATGGAGGAGATTGAAGAGATCTTGAATCAGTCGGAGGACGAGTAGTTCTCTGAACGTGGAACCCGGCTGGACTTGGATTTCGTTGCGCTCAACTGGCAACATCGTTCCATTCTAACCCCAACGCGGAGTAAGAGTTATGAAACGTTAAATACGGAGAATTGTAATGGCGCACTATTTAGTTACAGGCGGCTGCGGGTTCATTGGATCTCACCTTGTGGAAGCTCTTGTGCAAAAAGGAGAACGTGTGCGCGTGTTCGATAACCGTTCAACAGGTAAAGCTAAGAACATCGCACACCTCAAAGATCAAATTGAATTTGTAGCGGGGGATCTGCGGGAACTTGATGCCGTCCATCAGGCGGTTGCAGGGGTTGACTATGTTTTCCATCAAGGTGCGCGGCCCTCGGTCGCCAGATCTGTTGCGGATCCCATTTTGAGCAACAATGTGAATATCAACGGCACTTTGAACCTCCTTGTTGCAGCAAGAGACGCGGGGGTGAAACGGGTTGTCTATGCAGCCTCCTCATCAGCTTATGGAAATATACCGACACTTCCTAGATCTGAAACGCTCTCTCCACAACCCGCCTCCCCTTACGCCATTACTAAATATGTTGGCGAATGTTACTGTCGAGTTTTCACACAAGTTTTCGATTTAGAAACGGTTGCCCTACGATACTTTAACATTTTCGGTCCCCGTCAGGATCCAACATCTCAATATTCAGCGGTTATCCCCAAGTTTATTCAGGCTTACCTACACGGCAACTCTCCAGCAATCGAGGGTGATGGTGAGCAGTCGAGAGATTTTACCTATATTGCAAACGCGGTCCATGCCAATTTTCTCGCGTGTCATGCAGAAGGGGTCGCAGGAGAGGTATTTAACATCGGCTGCGGTCAGCAGACATCAATTAACAGGCTTGCGAACCTTATCGGAGAGATGATGGAGACCGATGCCAAACCTGTTTACACATCGTCACGTCCCGGTGATGTTCGACATTCTCGTGCGGATATCCGCAAAGCGCAGCAACTACTTGGCTATGAACCAAAAGTTGAGCTCAAAGCAGGTTTGCGCCGAACCATTGACTGGTTTCTCCGACGTTGTGATACTTGAAAGCCCATCACATTCCCCTTCTACCCACTAGTTCAGAATTACATTCGCAGGAGGAAAAAATGCAATCGCATCAAAGTTGGTTTATATTTTCGATTGCCGTCATATTCATTGTGCTTTTGAATAACCAGATTTGGGCACAACAATCCGCTCCAGTCGAAACCGATGAAGAAATAATCGAAGACTTTGCCGCACGCGCAACGAGTGGACTGAAGGGCAGGGTAATTTGGGAAAGGCAAGATTTATCACAGACAACTGTGCAAGTTTATAAGGATGAGGGCTTAAAGCATCTTTACACCGGCGTAACACAGCTAAACAGTGGAGAATTTGAAGTCCGCGTCGAGCCGGGTCGCTACTACCTTGTCGCTTTTGTGGATCTGAATCGCTCCGGCAAATTTGATACCGCCGACGGCATGGGGATTTTCGGTATCACAGACTGGAATGATTCAAACCAACAGAAACAGGTCGTCACGGTCGCAGATCGGCAAGCGATTAGAGGACTTAATATTATCATCACAGCAAGAATGCAGAAGGTTGGCGAACAGGGGCAGATTGTCTCGCTATCCGATTATCGAGAAGACCCATTCGAGCAATTTAAGTCGGAATTGGAGATGATCGCGTCTGGTATTAAGGGACAGGTGATGTATGAAGGACAGGCATCGCTCAAAAATGCGCTTGTCTTTGCCTACACGGATCTATCATGGAAATACCGCGCCGCAGATACACAGGTTGCAGCAGATGGCAATTTCGCACTCAATTTACCGCCGGGAAAGTATTACTTGATGGCAATCATCGATAGAGATAACAACAACCTTTTTGGTTCAGGAGACGCTCTCGGTATATACGGTGTCACAGATCTGCGCGCCTCCCAAGCGGTTCCTCAACCTGTATTGGTTAGTCCCAACCAGTTCGTCTCAGACCTTCAGATCACAATCACGGGGCAACAGACAATGGGTGGGCAAGTTGTTCCCGTGAATGAACCTGTGGAGTGGGTAGATCCTGCTGGCGCGGCGACAGCACAACTTAGGGGTAAGGTCAGATGGACAGGAAAGTCATTGAAAGGGGGCGTTATCCAAGTTTTCCGGGAGGCATCACTACTCGGAGAGGTACACCAAGTTGAAGTGGACGAGGATGGGAATTTCAGTCTTCGACTCCCGCCGGGGGATTATTATCTCATAGCCTACATTGATGCAGATGGGGATGGAAAATACAGTTTAGGAGATGGGCTTGGCGGCTATGGTACTGCGGATATCACAACCGCTCCTTCATCTGCGTTGACCGTATCGACTGGGACAAACCCTGAAATCATAATTTTCGTCAGTGCACAGTATAACGAGGCTGGACACCTGGAAGCAATTGCTGAGGGCACTATTGACTTGAGCCAAGCGAATAGCGGCGGCATCTCCGGTCAGATTCGGTGGGATGGGAAGATATTTAAGGAAGGAATCCTCTCGATTTCAGAGACCCCTGACTTCCGGTCGCCTGTCGCAATCTCCTTAAATTTGGAAGACAGTGGACGTTATGAGGTTCGCGTACCACCGGGAGATTACTACATTATGGCAGTTGTCGATCTTGATGGAGATCGAAAATCGGGTTTACAGGATGGTGTTGGTATCTATGGTACGCGGCATCCTGTCCGCAGCAAAGATCTACAGCGAGTCTCTGTGTTTCCAGACTATATCACACCACACATTGATATTGAAATCTTTGCTATGTACATTGATGTAGAGGGTAACATCGCCGAAATCGAGGATGGAGGTCGCTCCGAGATTAAACTCCAATATGGTGTGCCCGAAGATGTTTTCCAGTTTACCCGTTTTGGCCGTCAAATCGAAGAGTGGTGCTATTGGACTCAAGGCGTTCGCTTCCGCTTTGAAGCTATCGGGGCCGGTTGGAAATTGCAGACCCGGAAAGATTTTGAACCGACACCTGAAGCACTTGAACAACTGAAACAGCTTGAGCCGCCGCCACAACCACCGAACACCCATGAACTGGAAGGCCCCCCGGTAAACGCTCTGCTCTACTACAGCTTTGACGACATCATCTGGGAATGTATGCCAACGATTGGCATACAACAACCGTTGGCAGCAGGTAGACGCCCAACGGCTTCTTTGGATGGCAGGCTGATCCGTCTAGACTTAGAGGGCAACGTCATCCTCCACGATTCAGATGCTCCGCAGGGCAGATTATTGCTTGACAGACGTGAACTGGCGACCGATGTAACTATCTCGCCGGATGGCGCATATCTTGCATTCGCGAGACAGGAGATGGGGCGACGGTACATCTACATCCGACATATCGCAAGTCAGGAGGAAATCCCTATACCCTCGACAGCGCAAGAGATGTTTACACCCGCATGGAATCTAACCGGAGAACTGTTAGCGTACAGTACAAAGGGAAGTATCGAAAACCCAGAAGCTGGTACGGATCGGAATATCTATAGCTACGCTTATGTCAGCGGGCGTGTTGACCCCATCAGTATAGGACCCGAAGATGATGCAGAACCTGCGTGGTGCCCATCAGATCCGAATCTCCTCGCCTTCTCCCGCGCGGAAGGTCAGCATCGCCAGATTTGGCTTGTTGAGTTGAGTCCAGAAGGAAAACCGAACGCCCAGCAACTGACCCGCTACGGCGGCGAAAAACCGGTTTGGTTGCCTGATGGTTCAGCAATCATTTATGAAACCAACGGTCAACTTTGGCAAATTTCAAAGGACGCATCGAAAAACCGACCGGTGATCTTCAACGGACAGGTAATTTTTGGACACGAACCGTATACAATCCCCCCGCCGATTCAGTGATAGGCATTTACCTGCCTCTTAAATTTGATATACTCCCACACCCTAAAGGGATGGGGCATTGCCCGCAAGATTAGGTAACAGCGCAATCTAACAATCCCCTCCCGCACTAACACATCTTACGATAAAACCTAGAAAACGTCAGGATTTCTCGGTTGCAAGGGCTCATCAACTATGGTAAAATGAATCTGCTGCTTTTACCGATTTAGGCAATATATCCCCGATTCCCTCAAGTCTAAAATTTGGATTTCCTATCAACTCACTCGCCCGATGAATCGGGCAACTACATTTCAGCGGCGGTTACGGTTATCCATATATGCGATTCCACGGAATTTGTAGATTTGGGGGGCGGAATGTAATGCTCCCCATTTTTTTGGATAGAGAATTAATCTTCACTTGCGGATCATACGTCATCATCTACATGAGTGCATAAATTGGGGAAAATATAGAATTACCGAATTATTTTCTGAAACTTCATTTAGTTTGCAGACTGGGATCACAATCTAACAGATCGTGGTACAAAAGTCCGAAATGGTCTCTGACGGGCGAACAAAGGGTTGGGAGACCCAACCCCTACGAAGGATTATGCGTTTGTGCTCCCTCTTGATGGTCTGGTTGCGATGAAATGTGAACAGAACCTAGAATCCACTATAAATCTCATCGACGAATGTGGTTCAAGACAGATGTTATAGATTCTTATCTGATGAGAAAAAGAGGAAATTTACACGAAACAGATGAATAACCCCATGAAGGAGGCCCAACGTCAGCAAAAGTATCAACTGTGCGTTATAATGAGGGAAGGAATAAATTATGAAAACTATTAAATCTTATATTTCTCCTCCACCTATTATGCGGATGACCGTTCTCGTAATGCTATCCATCATTACAATGTTGACCCAATATGCGTGTCTTTCGATAGGTACGCATAGACAAGCAGAAAAACTAGCCCATGCGGAGAATTATCAAGGCGCGATTGATGCTTATCAGGCGATCATTACTACCAAACCTGGAACACCAGAGGCTTATCGCGCACAACTAGGGATTGCTAGATTATACATCGACAAGATGGATCAACCCCAACTGGGTGTTAAGGCTTATCAAGATCTCATCGTTGCTGCGCCGGATAGCGGCGAAGCTGCCGAGGCACACTATCGCCTCGGAATCTACCACTTCAAAATAAAGGATTATGAATCGGCGCAACAGTCTTTTGACGCTATCGTTAACACATTTCCAAACCTCGGAAATCTGAGTCATAACGCCCAATTGATGTTGGCAAAAAGTTACGAGGAAGCTGGTGCCTATAAGAAAGCGATCGCGATCTACGATAATGTTGTAAATCGTCATCCAGAGAGCGACCGCGCCGCCCAAGCCATAACCAATAAAGCGAAAATCCAAAAGGACCATTTGAAAGACAGGATCGCAGCGGAACAAACCTACAAATCTCTCATCACAGAATATAACAAGGTCGAAGGGGCGGAAGAAGCAATCGACGATGCCAGGCGGGCACTTCAATCAATGGGCGTGCGTATCCCGCAGCCGGAGATCGAGTCGGGCACAGCGTATGATCGCGCACAGGAGCGGCGGATGAAACGTCGTGAGCGTGACCGTCCCCGTGATGGGGCTGAACTGAGTCCTGCGATGGGTTATGATGCCTACGGGGATTCCGGTTTCGGTATAACTCCCGAAGAGGTCATCAGGGAATTCGGAAACCCTTGGGAAGGTGGAGGGCACGGCCGATCAGGACAGAACGACGATGAAACACAAACGATGATTAAAGTGGTTGCAGACATCAATTTTCTTATCAAGAAATATCGAAATGCAGGGACACTCTACTTTCGCGCAATCGAAGTAGCGAAAGAGGGCAATAAAAAAATCGATCCCTATGACTATATCCGTCTATCGGTCTGCTACCGCAAAGTGGGAATGCACCAACGGGCGGTTGAAACACTGAGAGCAGGCGCGCGAAAAAATGCAACTGTGTTGGAAGCTGTTATCACCTCATCCGCAAACGATTACCACGATGGAGAATACGAAAGAGTCCTTGAGGCACTTCAGCCTATTGCGGGGTTGAACCGGACCAGAGATCCGGAAATCTACTGGAGACTCGGATTAACCTACAAAAAGATGGGAGAGCTGCATAAATCTGTTGAGTTCTTCGAGCGCAGCATTGCTAGTGACACGGATTATATTGATTCAATCCAAAGCCTCGCCGAAATACTTAATTATCAGCTCAAAGAGAGGGAACGGGCAATCATCTTTCAGGACATAATCGACACCAAAGGTCACACATGGATCGGCGAGAAAGAGCTAGGAGATATATGCTATAAATACGGTAACTACCTCCGAGCGAAATCGAAATATGAAACAGCGGTGCGTATTGCCCAACGCGAAAAAGAAAACGGTGACATCACTCCATCTGGAAGGCGGAATCTCGATAACCAGATCTTATATGCAAAGATACATGCGGCGATGGCAGACTATCAAAATGGTAGGAGCATCCAAGCACAGGAACGAATAGATGCTCTTGCTGCTGAATACCCCAACCATCCACTGATAGCCTACGGTCATGGACAGATGGCGTTGCTTCAGGGAGATGTCGAAACTGCAATTGCTACTTTTGAAACGACTATAGCAAAAGATCCGGCTTCTGATGCCGCACCCATCGCGCTTGGCGAATACTATCTTTCACAGGAAAATCCTGATGCAGCAATAGGGGTGTGGGAAGGGGTGCTCAAAACCTATCCACAAAACCGCGGAGTCCGTCGCCGTCTTAACACCCTGAGACAGCAACGTGAAGCACAAACGGCTGAAATGGAGGCAAATTCCAATCAATCGGGACAAACCGCTGCCCTGACGAAGAAAAAACGGCAGAGTTTCTTACCTGAAAAACGACGAACAATCTATCCGAGAAATCGTATCCCGAAATCACAACTGCCGTCCGCACTCTTTGTCGGATTGAACGAAGCCCAAGTCATCGAAAAGTATGGAGAACCCGTCGAAATCCTTGATCCGCCCTCGAATCTTCCCAACGCTATAAATCGATTTGCCTATGGTGCACTGGTGCCGGGTATGTCTAGCACCTTCAGTCTGGAGGGATCGGAGTTTATCTTCGACGAAAATGGTGTTTTAGGATACCACAAGGTTTATTTCGGGGATGTCAACGCACTAGTCGGAAGTGGCAGCGAGTACCCGGCACTGCTCAATGAAATCCCTGATGAGTTGGAATCAACACTTTGTGATGTCATCAACGAACAGGTCTTTGAAGCAAAAAAGTATAATCTCATCGTCCAAAAGGCGCAGGTTGTCTGGGAGCTCAGTGATGAACGATGGTGGGCGACGGTACACGCAACTTTTCCAGCTAGAGATTTTACCTCTGATAAGTCAATCAACAACTACAAACCAAAACTCAAAGACTATCACATCATGGAACTGTTAGTGACCCATCGAAATCTTTCCCCGGGCCTGTTCCTCACAAAACCCAAAGGAATAGCCTATGAAAACTATTAGGTACGATATCGTTACCCTCATCATCGTGGTAATGATGACCCAATATGCTTGTGTTGCGTCAAGTCCACAGAGATTAGCGGGAAAGCGTATACAAGAAAAGGACTATCAAGGGGCACTTGAAGTATATCAGACGATAGTTGATGCCGAACCCGAAACACCAGAGGCGCGTCAAGCACAATTAGCTATCGCCAAATTATACATCGAAAAGATGGATCAGCCCCAACTGGGTGTCCAGATTTATCAAGACCTTATCGCTTCGGCACCTGACAGCGAAGCAGCTGCCGAAGCATACTGGGGTTTGGGACTTCATGCTTTCAAATCGGAAGACTATCAATCGGCGCAACAGTTTTTTGATACTATTGTCAATAAATTTCCGACATCGGAACGCAGTTATAACGCCCAACTGATGTTGGCAAAAAGCTATGAGGAACTTAACGAATATCGCAAAGCGGTAGAAATCTACGGCAATGTGGCAAACCGTCACCCAGAGGGCAAACGGGCGACGCAGGCGTTGGTCAATCAAGCCAGAATTCAGGGAGAACGTCTCCGCGATGAAAACGCCGCCAAGCAAATCTACCAATCTATCGTCAAGCGGTATGGCAATGTCGAAGGCACCGAAGAATCAGTTAGCATCGCGAAACAGGAACTCCACATGATGGGCGCGATTATCCCCGAGCCGGATGATCAGTCTCTCACCCAACTGGAGCGTGCATTGGAGCGACAAAGGCAGCGTCGTGAAAGAGATCGTCCACGGGGCGGGGTTGAACGTAGTCCCGCAATGGGGGAAGCCCCCGACTACTCAAGCTCCGGCTTCAACGTGGATCCTGAGGAGATTATGAGACCCTTTAAGACAATCATCAATGAAATGGGCGGGGAAGGCACTGAAGGCACAGTCTACCACGACACAGTGCTTAAAATCGCCCACCTGAATTGGGATACTGAAAACTATCGTAATGCTGGAGCGTTGTATTTTCATGCAATCGGACTCGCAGAACGTCAAGGGGCACAGATCGATCCGTTTAGTTATCTCCGGCTCTCGCTCTGTTACCGTAAGCTAGGCATGCATCAGCACGCTAGCGCAATGGTAAGGAAAGCAGTCAAAAAGGATGGACAGGTTCTTGACGCTATCATCAGCAGTGCTGCCAATCAATACCTTGACGAAGATTACGAAAAAGCCATTGAGACCTATAACTCTGTCGTGGGGCTGAATCGATCCAAAGATCCGGAAATTTACTGGAGAATGGGGCTCGCATACAAAAGGATGAACGATTCGCACCAAGCGGTTGAATCCTTTGAACGCGCCGTTGCTGTGAAAACCCAATATACCGAAGCACTCCAAAGCCTCGCCGAAGTGCTCCACTATAAACTGAAAAACACCGACAGAGCCGCAATCTTCCAAGACCTCGTCGACCAGAAAGGTGAAACCTATGCCGGTGAAAAAGAGTTAGCCTATCTCTGCTACAAATACGGCAACTACGGTTGGGCAAAATCGAAATACGAATTCGCAGCACGGATTGCCGAAAGTGAAAAAACGGCGGACACCACCCCATTTCAAAAGCGAGGGATAGATAACCGGATTGTCTACGCGAGGGTGCATGCGGCGATGGCAGCCTACAAGGGCGAAATGGCGGATAAGGCACAAGAGATTCTCGACACACTCGCTTCCGAATATCCTAATCATCCGCTGATACCTTATGGGCATGGACAACTCGCCGCCCTCAAAGGCGACATGGATACTGCAATCACTGCCTTCAAAACGTCCATAGAACAAGATCGGGGTTTTTATGCAGCACCTATTGCACTCGGCGAATATTATTTATCGCAGGGATATATTGATGAGACAATCGCGTTATGGAAAAAATCGCTCAGAGCCAATCCACTGAACCGTGTAGTGCGTCATCGGCTTCACGAATTGACAAAGCGGGTTGAAGTCAGATCCGCACAAAGCGAGAGCGAACCGCCAACAACTACCTCTCCACCCAGCAGACCCAAAGCGTCTGATGCGCCGGGGGGTGCACGCCTCCCCGCCAAACGACGGACAATCTATCCGAAGAACCGCATCCCGAAATCGCAATTACCGTCCGCGTTTTTCGTCGGGTTGAGTGAAGATCAAATCACCGATACGCACGGACAACCAGCCCAAATCCTGTCCGCTGTGGCTAGTATCCCTAGCTCCACAAAGCGATTAGCCTACGGCGATCCTATAGACGATGCAATACATGTTGCCACCCTTAAAGGCTCAGAGTTCATTCTCGGTGAAGAAGGAGTACTCGGATTTCATAAAGTCTACCCTGGAGACATCAATGCGGTGGCAGGTAGCCCAGTCGAGTATCCTACCTTAGTCAGTGAAATTCCCCAAATGTTGAATTCAACACTTTGTCATGTTATCAACGAGAAAATCATTGAGACGAACAAGTACTTCCTTATCGTTCAAAAAGCACAGATAGTTTGGGAACTTGACTCGGAACGCTGGATAGCGACCGCGTACACGACCTATCCAGCCGAAGATCGTAAATCAGAACGATCCATCAATAAGTATAAACCGAAACTGAAAGATTACCGTATTATAGAACTTTTGGTGATGGCTCGGAACCTCCCGCTTAACATCAGCCTCAAATAAGATTAAACCACTAACGACACAACGGAGGACAAATATGAAAGTTACTTTGAATCTCCCGAAAAATCGGGATTCTCGGAACAGAATCGATCCCTGCGGGACTATTAGATTTAGCATCTTCTTTTTATTAGTAGCAGCGGTTGTGATAACCCAATACGGCTGCGTTTCAAAGAGTATGGATGAACAGGCACACCAACTTATCCAAGAAAAGGACTATCAAGGCGCAGTTGATGCTTATCAGTCGGTTATCGATTCCAAACCCGGAACATCAGAAGCCCGCCAGGCGCAATTGGGCATTGCCAAGCTATATATCGACAAGATGGATCAACCCCAACTGGGTGTTAAAATTTATCAAGATCTACTTGCTGCCGCCCCCGATAGCGACGAGGCTGCCGAAGTCCACTGGCAATTGGGGCTTCACGCCTTCAAGTCTAAAGACTACCAAGCGGCGCAACAATCTTTTGATACTATCGTCAACGACTTTCCGGCTTCAGAGCGCAGCCATAACGCCCAACTAATGCTGGCAAAAAGCTATGAGGAAGCTAGCAATTATGAGAAAGCCGCAGAAGTCTACGATAATGTGGCAAACCGGCACCCGGAGGGCAAACGCGCAACACAGGCGTTGGTTAATAAAGCTAGAATTGAGCAGGAATATCTCAAAAATCAAGCCGCTGCCACGCAAACATACCAGTCCCTCGTTAAGCAGTATGGAGCAATGGAGGGTACAGAAGAATCGGTTGAGGAAGCGAAAAAGGCACTCCAATTGATGGGGGCAAGCATCCCCAGACCGGACGAGCCGGATGCACAGGATCTCACGACGGAATTGAGTCGCAGATTCAATTATCGAGAGCGACGCCGCGCAGAACGAGAGGCGGCAGGCTTTGAGCCTAGCCCGGCAACGGGGATACCAAAAGACATTCCGGAATCCGGTTTCGGTGTGAATCCCGAAGAGGTTATGGCACCCTATAGGCAGACAATTGCACAAGAACAGGGGGAAGGCTTAGAAGATGAAGTTTATCACGACACTGTGCTTAAAATTGCTTTCTTGAAGTTGCAGTTTCAAGAATACCGAGATGCCGGCGCACTATTCTTTTATGCAATCGAACTCGCCAAACGTGAGAAGGCACGGATTGATCCATATAGCTTTCTCCGTCTATCGGTTTGCTATCGGAAAGTAGGCTTGTACCAGCGCGCAGCGAAAATGTTAAGAGAAGCGGTGAGAAGAGATATAAGTGTCCTTGAGGCTGTCATCACAACAGGTGACAATCAGTATATAGATGAAGAGTACGAACGAGCCATTGAGACTTACAACTCTATTATAGGCATGAACCGGAGCAAAGACCCGGAAATCTATTGGAGATTAGGACTTGTCTACCAGAAGATGGGCAATTACGACAAAGAAGCAGAATATTGCGAACGGGCAATCGCCACCAAAACAGACTATACCGACGCGCTCCAGAGTCTTGCGTATGTGCTTTTCCGCCATCTCAACGATAAGAACCGCGCAAGAATTTTTGACGAACTCGCTAGGGGACAGAGCAATAGTTACGAAGGTGAAATAGAGCTCGGTGCAATCTGCTACAAATACGGCAACTATACCTGGGCAAAGACAAAATATCAAGCTGCTGCACGCTTCGCAGAGCGGCAGAAAAAAGATTCAATGTCGCCGGCAGAACAACGTCTCCTCAACAACCGGATTATCTTCGCAAAGGTACATGCGGCGATGGCGTACTACAAAAGCGGGATGGAAGATAAGGGACAGGAAATATTCGATACACTTGTCGCCGAATATCCTGATCACCCGCTGATCCCCTACGGAAATGGACAGTTGGCTCTCCTCAAAGGGGACACCGATACGGCTGTTGCGGAGTTCAAAGCATCAATGGAAAAGGATCCGAAATCTCACGCAGCACCCATTGCCCTTGGGGAATATTATCTCTCACAAGGGTATATTGATGACGCAAAAGCATTGTGGAGTGGATTTCTTAAAGCCAATCCCCGCAATCGTGTGGTGCGTCAACGGCTAGCTGCTTTGAATAGGCAGCTTGAAGCGGTAACAAACTCAGATTAGAAAATTGACCTTAGGAAAGGAATAGTAGACTGAATGCCTGAGCTCGCAGAGATCCTAAAACCGGTTGAGGGAATCGCCCGAGAAGCCGGTGATATTTTAATGAATTACTACGGAGAAATTCATCATATTGATTATAAGGGCATTGGTGATATTGTCACTGAGGCGGACAAAACCTCCGAAAAACTTATCACAGAACGACTAGAATCCCGTTTTCCAGACTATGCTGTCCTCGGCGAGGAATTTGGCATGTCGGCGGTACAATCGGACAGCTGCTGGGTCACAGATCCGCTGGACGGAACAGCAAATTATGCGGCACGTTGTCCAATTTTTGCGGTTGCGATTGGGCTGCTGCACAACGGTGCCCCGGTCCTGGGCATAGTGTTTGACCCCAACACCGATCGGATGTTCAGCGCGGTCAAGGGCGGAGGAGCAACGTTGAACGGGATACCCATCCACGTAAACGATCGCGAAAAATTAGACCCCATCGGGCTATTCGGATTTGGATCGCCAGTCCTCGAAATCCTTCACCCGTTCATACAGAAGTGTGGCAAAGGGCGCAGCCTCGGTTCCGCAGCACTCCACATCTGTTCCGTCGCTGCGGGTTACTTCGATGGAAGTTTCGACCTCTACACAAAACTGTGGGACATTGCTGCAGCGACTGTTATTCTGCAAGAAGCTGGTGGTCGTATGACACATCCATCGGGTGCGCCGTTGTTTCCGCTATCACCAGACTCCTCTGCCTATCAAGGGCATAATGTTCCCTTTCTTGCAACTAATAGAAAGATACATGAGGAATGTCTAAACACTCTCGGAGAAAATAGACATAATCCTCACTAATAAGGAGATCTACCTTCCATGTCCATCCCCAAACTATCTGTGAGTAACCCTGTCCTAGCGAACCTATTTATGATTATCATCATCATATTTGGTGTCTACGCTTGGATTGTCCTTCCAAGAGACTTGATTCCCGAAATATCTTTTCAGTCCGCAACAGTAACCACATTCTACCCCGGTGCCTCTTCGGAAGACGTTGAAAAACTGGTTACTGTACCGATTGAGGACGCGATCGAAGAGAGCGTAAATAAAACCGATATCATTGTATCAGTATCATCAGAGGGCAGGTCATTAATCACCATCCAGTTTGAGGAAATCAGTGAACGCGACTTTGACAAGGAATTCCAGAATCTTCGGACAGCAGTTGATAGAGTCAACGATCTTCCGGCTGAGATTCTAGACGAGCCCCAAGTGCTAGAGATTGATACATCAAGCGGTTTTCCGATGTTGACCATCGTCGTCGGTGGAGAGATTTCGGAAGATCAGATGAAGGAGATTGCTGAGGATCTGAAAGATGAGATTCTTGAAATTAAAAATATCTCCGCCGTCCGGCTAGCAGGGGTGCGGGAAAGGGAAATCTGGGTCGAAGCCGATCCGGATCAGTTAAAAGCATATAATCTCCCTATCGAAGCGGTCATCAGCGCACTGAGAACCCACAATCTAAATTTGCCTGCGGGCACACTAGAGATGGGAGCGTCAGAATACCTAGTACGCACAATGGGGGAGTTTAGCAACCTACAGGAGATTGAAAACACGATTATACGTGCTCGACCCACTGGAACACCACTGCGGGTACGTGATGTTGCAATCGTCTCCGATACCTATGAAAAACCGCGCACACTATCGCATATTAACGGTCAGCCATCAATCAGCCTATCTGTCCAAAAGAAGACTGAGGGCAATACCATCAAACTGGTCAAGCAGGTTCGGGAACTGGTTGACCAGCGCAAACAGAATCTGCCAGAAGGAACGGAACTCTCGGTGGTGAACGATTACTCTGTCATTTTACAGGAACGGTTGGGCATCCTACAAAATAATGCCGTTTTTGGACTGATTTTGGTCGTTGTCCTGCTCTATCTGTTTATGGGCTGGCGCAATGCGTTCTTTGCCGCATTAGGAATTCCGGTTGCATTTATGGCAACCTTCTTCTTTCTGCACTGGTCAGGATATACCCTCAGTGGTGTCACATTATTCGGTTTAATTCTTGTGGTTGGCATCGTTGTGGATGATGCAATCGTTGTCATTGAAAACGTGTTTCGTCGTATTCAGGAAGGGATGCCCCCCAAAGAAGCAGCGGTCGCCGGTGCCCAAGAGGTAGGGTGGCCTGTCTTAGCGGCAAGTCTGACCACGATTGCTGCGTTTGGTCCCCTCATGTTTATGTCCGGCACTTCGGGTCAGTTTTTGCGGATCATTCCTATCACCGCTATCTTGGTGATACTCGCATCGTTGTTTGAGGTCTTCATGATCCTGCCCTCCCATATCGCCGAGTGGGGTAGGGCGCAAAGTCGAACACAGCGGCGCCATGTGTGGTTTGACCGAGTCCGAAGACGTTATGTGCGTATCCTAAAAGCGACGATTCGGCGGCGTTATGTAGTCGTATGTGGTGTCTTCGCCTTTGGGGTATTGGTCTGTATCGGTGCATTTTCGCAGTTAGAAAGGCAACTGTTCCCCGGCGAAGATTTTCCGCAATTTTACATCAAAGCGGAAATGCCGCCTTCGTTTGGGCTAAAAGAGACCTCCGCTGCTTTAGCACAGGTCGAAAAAGTTGCTATGTCCCTGCCGTCTGATGAACGCGTCGCTGTCGTCACAAACGTCGGCTTGATTACGCCAACCTCCCTGCTAGAAGGTTCAAGCATCCGTTCCAACGTCGGCGAAGTGCTTGTTGAATTAGTCCCGAAAGATCAACGGGCGCGCAGTACAGATGAGATTATCGCAGAGCTCCGGGGGAAGCTCAAGGCAATCAGTGGCGTTGAAAAACTCACATTTGATGCACAACAAGGGGGACCCCCACAGGGAACGGATGTGGAGGTGAAGGTTAAAGGGGAACGGTTCGATCCGTTAGAAAAGATTGCCAACTTACTCAAAGAGAAATTGCATCAGATGGATGGCGTTTATGACATACAGGACGATTTTGTGACAGGGAAATCGGAAATCCGGTTGCGTGTTAAAGAAGATAGAGCACACCAGTATGGATTGAATATCTTTCAAATTGCTTACAATGTCCGCAACGCTCTTGAAGGAAATATAACGACAACTTATCGCGATGCTGATGAATCAGTTGATGTCATTGTGAAATACAATTCTGATGATTTGCAATCAATCGCCAATCTTGAGGAGCTGCTGATTCCTGCCCCTAACGGAACGATGGTGCCGCTCAGAGATGTGGCTGAAGCACAGGAGGAGGGTGGGTATTCGGAAATCCGCCGATTTGAGAATGAGCGGGCAATTACTGTTTCCGCCGCTGTAGACAGTGATAAGACCAGCGCCTTCGCAGTTAACCAAGTATTGATTCAAACCTTTAAAGATATTGAATCGCTTTACCCCGGTTATCGTCTCGATTTCCGAGGGGTCTTCGACCAGATCAATGAATCATTTGGCCAACTAGGAAGACTGTTTGTGGTTGGAATTTTGATTATGTATGTCATATTAGGCGCGCAGTTCAAGTCGTTTATTCAGCCTGTCATTATCCTTTTTGCCGTGCCGTTTGGCTTCATGGGTTCAATGGTTGGATTGTTAATCATTGGTGCCCCGTTGAGCATGGTTGCGCTGTTTGGCACTGTTGCATTGGCGGGAATCGTTGTCAACGACTCCATTGTAATGATAGACTTCATAAACCAGTACCGTCTACGTGGTTATAATAAGTGGCGGGCAATTTTAACGGGTGGAAGCATTCGATTACGCCCGATTATTTTAACCTCTGTTACCACGATCTTCGGCTTAATTCCGATGGCAATCGGGTTGGGGGGGAAGTCGCCAATCTGGATGCCGATTGCGTATACAATCATCTTTGGTCTTTCCGCAGCGACCTTGTTAACGTTGTTTGTCATGCCCGCCTTATATGCGATAACAGCGGATGTGCGCGAGTTATTCATCAAGCGCGATCGGGTGACCGAGCCGGTATTTGAAGATGTGCCTCTCGTTGCGGAGCGTGCGGACGATTGACCTTTGTTTATTTTGGAAACGGAGTATAATTGCAAATCACAACGGTTTCGGTGCATTGGAGCAGGATATGAAACTAAAAAAAATCTCTATTCGCAATTTTAAACGGATTGATCGCCTTGATATAGACTTTACAGATAGTTTAGGGCGTATTCGCGATATAACTGTGATAGCCGGTCCAAACGGCTGTGGGAAAACGACTATATTAGATGCCATTGCCTATCCCCTATGCCGTATGATGCAGGTGCCTTTCCCAAAAAGTGAAATGGGACTTAAAGGGAGCGATGTTATTCGAGGAGGGGAAATTGAAGCTCGTGTTGATTTTGATATTGTTTTAGAACCTGATGAGCACCAAGAACTTCGCCGAGTTACAAAGAAATTCGATTCGAATTGGACTGTGCTAAATCAGAATAAAGGGCGTGTCACATGGCGACAACCAGAATCTTGGAATCAGGGTCGTGGAAGAGGGTGGACCTTGTTGAGAGGCCGTCGTATCGCTACAGACCTCATCGGTAAACATCAAGAGGATATCACCATTTTTAATAAGATAGGTGGCCTTTTTTATTTTGATCAAGAGCGCAGTATTCCGGCACGCATCTCACCGAAACATGATCGAATTACCCCTGAAATTTTAGATGAGACTCTAGCAGATGAGGATAGACTTGTTCCTTTCTGGGCAAATATTAAGCAACACCTTATCGATCTAGGGGTGGATGCTAAACTAGACCCAAACGGTTGGCAAGCTGACCGTTTTCGGAACATTCAAGAGATTTACGCAAGACTTTTTGAGCCTCGTCAACTCATTGAAGTGCGCCCAAGAGGTGAATCGAGAGATCTTTGTTTCCGAGATGGCGACAATCAAGAATATTGGTTCGATGGTCTCAGCAGTGGCGAAAAACAATGTTTGCTTTTCATCGTGCAGTTCGCTGCCTATCGGATTCAGCACTCAATCGTCTTGATTGATGAGGTGGGGTTGCATCTACACCCGACTTTACAGATTGAATTACTCAAACAACTGCCACGAATGGGAAATGATAACCAATTCATTGTTACCACACATTCGCCTTATGTCTTCGATTTTTTCCCACCGGAACATCGTCTTAGCATGGGCACACTTTATGGAGCCGAGGAGCCGTCCGTATGAACCTGCCTCCAAGTAGCAGTTTTTTAGAAAGTGTCCCGTTGTTGCTTTGCGAAGGCGATTTTGACGAAAGGTTTTTAGACCGTATTTTTAATACGCGTGAGTTGAAGGCTCAACAGGTCGGCGGAGTTCGCAATCTCAGACCGGCAGCCACATATTTGGCACGGCAAAATCAACTTGTGTTTACGATTCAGGACCGCGATTTCAGACCTCTATCCGAAGCAGAAGAGTGTTATAGTAAAAATTATGCCGGACGACATTTTATGTGGCGACGACATGAGTTAGAAAACTATCTGATTGAACCACGCGTCGTTGCAAATTGTTTCAAACAACTGCAACCACATTCAAAAATCAGGCTGCCAGACACAGAAGATTCGGCAAGGCATTGGATAAAGAATCTTGCCCGAGATCTTCTGGAAGACCAGGCTGGACGTCAGACCGCGTGGGAATTGCGTCGTCAATTGCACGATACATTTCCTACTATATCTTCCATATCTCAGGAAAATGCGATACTGAGCCGCGAAGGATGGCAAAACCGTCTTATTACTGCGATGGAAGAAATGCGCTCTCAAGCCCAACAATTTGAAGGATTTGTGCAAACCACAGATGCCGATATTTTGCAAGACTACGAAGCAAACCTTCAGGCTTTTAGCGAACATAGTTTTCTGGATAAGGATAAACATCTTAGAGATTTTGGCGGACACGAAATGGTTCAAAAGGTACATCAAGAAGCGCATATTAACGTTAGCCGCTATGGCATCCAAGAATTTCAAACTGGTTTGGTTGAGTCATTTGTTGAAGAATGGAATCGTGATCCGTCTTTTTTACAGCCTAACGATTTTGACGATCTCAGCGCGGCGATACGTCGGTTAATCGGAGCATCATCGTAGACTAGCTAAAGCGAAATTTCAAATCTTATAGGACTTACGCAGTTGAGTGCTGAGGTTTTGTAGTTCGATGCTTCAGCAATGCGGGGCAAGATGCCCCGCCTACGATGGGTATGGATTTTGACCATGCCCCGAAAAGCCCGATGAATTGGGCAACTACAACATGAGGTGCGTAAGTCCTGATCTTATACATTTCTTTGAAGGGGAATGCCTATGTCAAATATCAAAACTGTTGTTACTGCTGATGAGCTACGAGCGCGTCTCGACAGGCTGCCGAGGCTGTATTTAGCAGACCTGCCGACACCGCTGCTTGACTGTCCACGTCTATCTAAAGCGTTAAATGGTCCGCGCATCCTAGTGAAACGGGAGGATCAGACCGGAATGGCGTTTGGCGGAAATAAGGTCCGAGAGTTCGAGTATTCCGTTGCGCCCGCGGTGGAGGGGCGATACGATGTGCTGCTACACGGTGCCGCCTCCCAATCCAATCAGTCGCGATTGACGGCGGCGGTTGCGGCGCGCTTGGGGTTGAAAGCGGTGATGGTAGGCAGGAAGGATGCCCACGCCGAGCCGGTGAACGGAAATCTACTGTTGAGCCACCTATTTGGGGCGGAGGTTAATCTCGTGGAGACCGCTGAAGAGAGGGAAGCGGTGCTTGAGCGTCTAAAATCAGAAGGGCATCGGGTATACAACACTAGCAGCGATGGATACTATCTGCGAAGCGTATCTTATGTGGATGGCTTTCTCGAACTATGGGATCAACTTCAAGGAAGAGACATTTACCCGGACGCACTCTATGTCTGCTCAGGAGTACACACCCATGTGGGACTGGTGGTTGGAGCAAGAGCATTGGGAATTCCATTGAGGATTGTAGGGATTAGTCCCAGCCCACAAGACAACGCAGAATCAAACGCCAACCTTGCAAAGGTTGCCAACGAAGTATTTCAGATACTAGATCTGGATCTGGATTTTTCAGCGGCTGATTTTGAGAGTTACGGGGAATACGCTGGCGATGCCTACGGTGTGGTGACAGCCGGCAGCAAAGAAGCGGTCATCTTGGCTGCACAAACAGAGGCGTTGGTGCTAGACCCAGTTTACACAGGAAAGACATTTGGGGGAATGATCGACCACATCCGACAGGGGCAGTTTACGACGGATCAAACGGTGGTGTTTGTGCACACCGGTGGGACCCCCGCCCTGTTCGCCTATGGAGATGAGATCTTAGCAGAATCAAGATAGCTTGTAACTTCAGACGAAAGGAGATCCCCGATATGAATGTCATCGCAGATCTATGTGTCGTCCCGATAGGTGTCGGCGTATCGGTTTCCAAATATGTTGCTGAATGCGAACGTATCCTCAAGGACGCGGGATTGAAGACCAAACTACACGCCTACGGCACCAATATCGAAGGGGATTGGGATACGGTCTTCGCTGCAATTAAAGAGTGTCATCAGGTCGTCCATGAGATGGGTGCCCCTCGAATCAGCACAACGCTCAAGTTTGGCACACGCACCGACCGCGCGCAGACGATGGACGACAAGATAAACAGCGTTGTATATCAACTGGAAGCGTAGTTACCTAATTGCTGCCGTATCTATCTGGCTCGTATCAAAAGAAAGTGCAAAACGATAAGAACGTGAAACGTGATGCGTAAAACGTAAAAACCGTTTATTTATCGGTTCATTATTTATCGGGAGGAGTGGGGTAGTTATGGATCTGTTTGATCAGAATTTACAGCAGAACCGGAAACGATCTGGTCCGCTAGCGCATCGGATGCGTCCCGACACACTCGACGATTTTGTGGGACAGGAGCATCTACTAGGGCCGGAGCAGCCCCTCTATCTCGCGATTACAGATGATACAGTGATGTCCTGTATTTTTTGGGGACCTCCGGGCTGTGGGAAAACCACGCTAGCGCAGATCATCGCTCAGTGCACCAAGGCGCGTTTCGAGCATGTCAACGCCAGCACAACCGGGGTGCCAGAGCTACGCAAACAGATTGCCCAAGCTGAAGAACGTCTTAAGTTTCACGATCAACGGACTATCCTGTTCTTGGACGAGATTCACCGCTTCAATAAAGCACAACAGGACTTTCTGCTCTCCTTCGTGGAAGATGGCACGCTTGTGCTGATCGGTGCGACAACCGAAAATCCTTCCTTTGAGGTCAATGCCCCACTCCTCTCCCGGATGCAGGTCTATCCATTCCGTCCCCTAGAATCGCCCCATATCCGTCAGTTGGTGGACCGTGCACTCGCCGATGCCGATCGGGGGCTGAGGAAGTATCAAATCTCGCTCTCGGAGGACGCTGCAGATGCGCTGATTCGGGTGGCTGATGGTGATGTACGCCTCGCCCTCAACGCATTGGAACTCGCCGTACAGACCTGCAAACCAGATGAGGGACAGATACGTCATATAGATGCCGAAAGCGTTCACAAAGCTGTGCAGAAGCGGATGTTGCGCCATGACAAATCGGGCGATGAACACTATAACCTGATTTCTGCCTTTATCAAAAGTATGCGTGGATCTGACCCCGATGCTACCGTCTATTGGTTGGCACGGCTATTGGAAGCAGGAGAAGATGCACGCTTCATTGCGCGGCGCATGGTAATTCTCGCATCTGAAGATGTTGGAAACGCAGACGCACAAGCCCTGTTGATTGCAGATGCAGCCGCCCGTGCGGTGGAGTTTGTCGGGCTTCCAGAAGCACAATTGAACTTGGCACATGCTGCTGTCTATCTCGCTTGTGCTCCAAAAAGTAATGCCGCTTATATGGCTTTGCTCGCAGCACAAAAGGATGTGCGCGAGGAACCTGCTTATCCTGTGCCGATCCATCTGCGAAATGCACCGACACAGCTAATGAAAGAACTCGGTTACGGAAAAGAATACAAGTATGCTCACGATTTTGAAGACCACATCGTGCAACAGGACCATCTCCCCAACGCCTTGCGCGATAAGCGTTACTATGAACCCACCGATATTGGGGATGAACAGCGCATCCGCGAGTACTTGGAAAAGACCAAAAAATGACCGTGTAATAGTGTAGAGAACGCAGATCTGCGTTCTCTACTACGTACTTGTAAGAAAGAGGAAAATCAGAGTGGTAGAAGCAAAGCGATCCTACCGTGCCATGTTAATGTCAATGATTATCCCCGGATTGGGACAGATTTATCTGCATAAACTGTTTAAGGGTGTCATTATATTTATAGGTATCATCTTGGCAATAGTGCTCATCTACGCGAACTCATTACCTGTAACTAGCTGGCGAGATCTGATCCGCCTAGATCGAACTGAAACCTCCCCGGACGAGCGGGGTGCAATAGGACAAACGGAAGCATACCCAGAAGCAGATACCCCTAGCTCGACAGGCAAGGACCCGAAACAGTGGCGTGGTTACACCCTATACACTTCTGACAGCAAGTTTATGTTTCGGATTACGGCAGATTTGGACAGCCATCTAATAGACAACAAGGAACTCTCGACGGAATGGGTGCAGGAGTTTCGGAAGCATAAAGTCTTAATTTATAAAGGGGCAACAGTTTCGACCAAAAAGGAGGGCAGTTGGTGGTTGATAGATGATTACTATCAGACATATTCCGTGAGGAAAAGCGAATATGGATTAGACGTTTATAGCACCGCACAATGGCGGTTTCGTCCCCGTTGGCAGTTTAAGATTACTGGACTGATTCAACTCCTGATTTTCTGGGGCTATGCAGTTTTCGATGGCTGGATTGGGCGAAGGCAGGAATAGACAGATGACCGCTCAACGGAAGCAAAAGAAACGTCGAAGATTCTCGACTTGTCGGAGGAGATACAAATGACAGTACAAGAACAGGTTAAGGGGGCAAATCTCAACTTTTATCAAGCGATGCAAAATCTGAGCATTGACATGATGGATAGTGTATGGCTACAAGCGGACTGGGTACAATGTATCCATCCGAATTGGGAGACGATTACCGGTTGGGCGGAGATTCGCGCAAGTTGGATAAATATCTTCCAGAACACGCATCGAATGCACATTCACCCCAGCGAGGTCGCGATCCATACCGATAATCAGTTTGCTTGGGTGACCTGCGTGGAATCTATTCACACCTTTGCCGGTGGTAGGATGGGTATATCCTTTGCACAAGCGACAAATGTTTTCAAGTACGAGGGAGAGGACTGGAAGATGGTGCATCACCACGCTTCACCGTTGCCGAGAGAGGTCGCACTTTCTGGCACCGCAGCGGCACCATCGTTGAACTAGCCTCTTGACACAAATAGAGAGAGGTTTCAAACGGTGGAAGTTTTCGTTGTTACCCCTTCCATCAGTGTGGTACAATCACTTCGTATTTTAACCTATCAACAGGAGGAACAAACCTTGTTATTTCAATTATTGCAGAAAAAGTATTTCAGAATTGGGGCGTTAAGTCTCGGAATCATCGCTGTGCTGATTGCGATTCCCGTAGTTGCCAATCAGATGTTTGACGAAGAGGTTATCGGAGATTTCAAACACGTTAAAACCGAATACGATGAGAAGCATACACCGAAGATTGAGTGCCCAGATGAGGTTGGGGTCGGGGAATGGTTTGATGTCACTATAACAATCGGTGCCGGTGCAGTTCACCCCACCCTTTATGAGCACTACGTCAACTGGATTGGCATCTACAAGAATGATGTCGAAATAGCACGAGCGTATCTGCACCCGATCTACACCATGCCTAAAGTCACTTTCACAATCGCTTTGGAAGAGAGCACGACGTTGGTCGCAATGGAGCAACCGAACCATACCGCTCCCTGGAAAGCATCGAAAGAGATTAAGGTTGTAGAAAGAGAATAGACTCAGAAACGGATGTATGAGTCGAGAATATCAGTAATTCGAGGGGCGGAGCGATGTGCCGCCCCTTTATTTTTATGGAACAATTTCAGGAGGAAAAATATGCCGTTTATCGCTGCCGAGGAACTACCGAAAATGGAACTATTTCCGGGTGCACTTAGTGGTATTGTTGCTGGAGAAGGTCTTATGCTATCCTTTTTGGAGATGGCGGAGGGCAGTGAAGTGCCAGAGCATAGCCATCCACACGAACAAGCCGGCTTGGTGTTGTCGGGAGAGTTGCAGTTTAGAATCGGTTCAGAGGAAAGGATTCTAAAACCCGGGGAAGCATTCATTGTTCCGCCGAATGTGGTGCATTCAGGCGTTGTTGCGAAGGGACCTGCACGCGTCCTCGATATCTTTACCCCACCACGGGAGGATTATATCGACCAGTACAATAAGCATACAAGCACCTCTGTTCAGACTAAATGGGAGTAGCGAGGGTGCGTATGAAGTGGCTTTTCACCTTGTGGAGGCACGGCTGCAGAAAGCGAGCAGTTTGAGGAAAAGTTAAGAGCTGCTGTGAGAGAAACAGTCTTGCCTCGATTGTTGGCAGTAGAAACAGCACAACACATGCCTGTGGGAGAGGCATCCTTGCCTCGATTGTTAACAGAAAGAACTCTATCCCACTTAAAGGAGAAACCGTGAACCGTTTTCCAAGTCGAGGAAGCCTTCAATTACGAAAAGGACGACAATCAATACCGGGGGCATATTATTTCCTAACCACTTCCACCTTTGACCGAAGACCGATACTCGCCAACTTTGAAGTTGCGCGGATCATTTTTCAAACCTTTGAATGGCTAGAAACTCAAGGTCGCATCAGATGGATATGTATCATGGTCATGCCGGACCGCATCCACGCAGTTATTCAACTGGGTCGAGATCAAACTTTACCAAAAGTCATGCATTCTCTCAAGACTTTTATAGCAAGGAAGATTAACAAACAACGTGGTGAACGCAGTACAGTATGGCAGGAAGGATATTATGACCACGGCATACGGAAGGACGAATCTTTGAACGAAATGATACGCTACTGCTATGAGAACCCTGTTCGACAAGGTCTAGTCAAACAAGCAAGGGATCATCCATATTGGCGATGCAAATACAAGATAGAATAGGAGAGATCTCCCTGCCACCCCTCTGTGGGAGGAGCATCCCTGCCCCGACTATCGGGAAAAGGATTTCCCTCCCACAGTATCCCTACCTTGACTTTCATGAACAGAGGAATCCCATTCTTGCCTTGATAATAGCAAGCCCGTGGCTTTCATGATACAGAGGGTTTGGAAAGTTGCTTCACGATTCTATTGATAACTTAATAGTTGCGTGTTATGCTTGATTATGTAAGTTCGCAAATATGGTAGCACAAAATCTAGCTGAAGCCAGCAAACAGTCTCGCTTAATTGAGTGCCTCCTATTTGTCCTTAATCCGCGACAATCTGCGATTCAGACAATAGCGTATTCATCTGGAGAATAAGCGATGTTTGACAGTTTGACCGAACTCATCGAAAAAATATATCTGGGAGAAGACTCAACGATTGAATTCAAAAGAGAGTTACCTTTTTGATATTTTTGATGAACAGTTTGTTCCGAACACTCACAAAGATACACTGAAGGAAGCACTGTATCAGCGATTTATCACAGAAGGAGCGACCAAGCGTGAGAAGATAGAAGACCTGTTACTTAAAAGGCATTTGCTTGTCAAAGAGGGGCAAGCGTACCGCGCCTCGGTAGCCGGTCTGTTAATGTGTCATGATAGACCCGACGATTACCTCTATAACAGTTTCATTCAAGCTGTTTTTTATAATGGCGTGGAAAAGGATGCGAACTATCAGATTGATGCTAAAGATTTTAGAGGACCGCTGGATCAACAAATCGTGGACACCTTCAAATTTGTCGAAAGATACAACCAAGTATCGGCTCGCAAGGACATTGGCAGAGTCGAAAGATCACAATACAGCATGAGAGCCGTTTTTGAGGCAGTGGTTAACGCTGTCGTACATAGAGATTATTCAAAAGCCGGATCGAAGATTCGTCTGTTTATGTTCACAGATCGGCTCGAACTCTATTCGCCGGGGGCATTGGCAAATACCTTAACGGTAGACGATTTGCGCTACAACCAAGTTGCTTTGAATCCCGATGTTATCGGGGCAACCCGTAATGAACTCCTCGCTCGCCTACTTTCGGAAACGACACTTAACGATGATATGGGGGCACAGGTAGTGCGGCGACACTTTTTAGAGCGTCGGGGGGAAGGGGTTGGTATCATTCTGAACGAAAGTGAAAGGTTAAGCGGTAAAATCCCTGTATACGAACTGTTCGGCGAAGAGTTACGCTTAACAATTTTTGCGGCAAAATCCCTACAAGAAGAGTGGGAATTGCAAAACCGATGACCATATAGACGTTAAAAGTAGTAGGCACACTCCGTGTGCCGTAACTCTACGCTCCCGATCTATTGGGGCTCGTTCACAGTGTCTCATTAATTCTGAAATCTACCATAATATTATCCTCCCACGCATGGAGCCTCCTTATGCAACAAGACCTCAACCATCAAGAGAATATTCTTAACATTTTGCAAGACTTTCACGGACTCGATTCCCTCCGGGAACTGTTCTGGACGGAGCTAAACTATGACCGTCAAAACGACGGAATCCCCCGCGGAGACTGGGGGGACACAGCTAGAAATGCTCTAATCGAAGATCCAGTCCTTTTTGCGACGGGCGGAGACGACGCCTTCGATGTCATCTATGCCCGTCTCAACTCTGACCGCCTGCTGCTGACGCTAGAACGTCCGGTCATCTCTCGCCTCCTACAAGACCACCCCTACACCCTATTCATCTTCAGCAACCGGGAACAAACGGACTGGCACTTTGTCAACGTCAAATACGACACGGATGATTCCGATAAACGCCGTCTATTCCGCCGCATCACAATTAGTCCTCATGAGAAACTCCGCACTGCATCCGAACGGATTGCGATGCTTGACTTAGAATTTATCAATCCCAATCTGGAAGAGCTGTCACCCCTCGCAATTCAGACAGGTCATGAAGAAGCCTTCGATGTCGAAGCGGTCACGAAACAATTTTTTGCAGACTATCAATCCGTTTTCCACGACTTTCAGGATGACTTGACACGTCAGACCGCAGACCGTCGCTGGGCGCACGATTATGCGTTGCAGTTCCTCAACCGTTGCATGTTCCTCTACTTTATTCAGCGCAAACGTTGGCTCGGTGAAGATCCTGAGTTCCTCCGGTCATTTTGGGAGAGTTACCAAACAGCAAACGAGCCTGTTGATTCGTTTGTCGATCGTTGGCTCAATGTCCTATTCTTTGAGGCGTTCAATAACAAGTTTCACGGCGGGCACCGCCATTTCTCCAACGCAATCCGAGAAGCACTAGCGTTAGCCCCTTATCTCAACGGTGGTCTGTTTACAGAGAACCCCCTCGACGGAGAACACGATTTTCAGATTTCTGATCAGCGTTTCAAGGAGATTTTCAATTTTCTTGAAAAGTACAACTTCACCATCGCTGAAGATAGTCCGCTCGATCAGGAGGTCGCCGTAGATCCGGAGATGATCGGGAAGGTCTACGAAAGCCTCGTCAATGTCTCCGATGAAGCGGATGAACGTGGAGACGCGGGTATCTTCTACACCCCCCGCACAGAGATTGATCTGATGTGCCGTCTCGCCTTAGTGGACAACCTGACAAACCACTTAGGAGAAGCCCATAAAAATCTCCTCTACGAGGTAATCTTCGCCTTTAGTTCGGACGATAAAGCGGAGTCGGATGGAAAACTTGCAGCGGCGCAGCTTTGGGAGTCTCTTGATACAAGTCTCAAAGGGCTCACCGTCGTCGATCCCGCCTGCGGTTCCGGTTCTTTCCTCGTCGGGATGCTGCACATCCTCGATGACCTGCACAATAGAGCAAATCAAGGACTTGGACGGGAAGAATCCAGCTTTGAGCGCAAGAAAGGTATCATAGGTCAAAACCTCTACGGTGTGGACGTAATGGAGTGGGCATGTCATGTCGCAGAGTTACGGCTCTGGCTCGCTCTGATCATTGATTCAGAATTTTCCCGCGAAGAACTTCACCTGCAAAATGAACCCTTACTCCCTCACTTCTCGTTCAACATCCGATGCGGCGATAGCCTCGTCCAAGAGATTGGTGGTATGAATCTCGCCACACTCCGCGATAAGTTCAGCGGTGTGTCGAGTGCGTTACAACGTCGTATGGGCGATCTGACAAACGCCAAGCTACAGTTTTTCAACAACGACTCTGATTGTCCCTATCGATCTGAAAAAGAGTTGGCACAGGAAGAACTACGACTTTTTCGTGAACTGATTGATACTCGTGTCACAAACATCAGCAGACAAATTGACGATCTGCAACAACGAATCGACGGTCCCAGAGAGCGACAGATGCGGCTTGATGGCACAGTCGAGGCGCGAACCGATCTCCAGCTCGATCTACAAGCAATGGAGTGGCAAAAGCAGATGGAAGCGTTGACCGAAGATCTGAACCGTCTCGAAGAGGCCCGCAACGCGCTTAGGGGCGCGCGGGATGTGCCTTTCGTCTGGGATATCGCCTTTGTTGAAATCTTTAGGGGTGAAAAGGAGGGGTTCGACATCGTAATCGGCAATCCGCCGTATGTCCGACGGAAGGATATCTCTGATCCAAAAATCCCGCGTGAAGCGGTCACAAACATAAACAAGAAGGCGTATAAGGCGAAACTTGCCCGATCGGTGTATCAAGCCTTTCCACGCTTCTTTGGCTACAAACGCGAAAAGGACATCACACCGGATAATCCGTCCCTCGCTGTCTCCCACAAACTGGATGCCAACAATGACCTCTATATTTACTTCTATTTTCACGGATTTTCTCTCCTCAATCCGGAGGGGGCACTCTGCTTCGTTACCTCCAATTCATGGATCGATGTCGCCTACGGAAAAGATCTTCAGGAGTTTCTCCTCAAATACTGTCGTATCAAGCAGATTATTGACAATGAGGTGCGCCGTTCCTTTGCCTCTGCTGATATAAACACAGTCATTTGCCTCTTCTCCGCCCCCGACGAAACAAGCGAATCGGGATTGGACCAGATGGCACGATTCGTTATGTTCAAAATCCCGTTTGAGGGGGTTCTAGATGCAGTCATCTTCTATGAAATTGAAACTGCCTCGGAACGGATGGATAGACGGGAACAACGTGTCTTTCCGATTACACACGGAGACCTTTTGAAATCAGGCAGCGATGATACTTCGCCTAATCCAAAGTATATAGGCGACAAGTGGGGCAAGTATCTCCGCGGCCCGGCTATCTACTGGACGATTATAGAGAAGGGCGAAGACAAGTTGGGCCGTTTGGGAGATGTCGCAGAGGTAAAGCGTGGCTTCACGACGGGGGCAAATAAGTTTTTCTACCTTGATGATCAAAAAATTCAGGAATGGGGAATTGAGGAGGAGTTTCTGAATCCTGTCATCTTCTCGTTGCGCGAATTGTCTTGTATTGAGGACGATTTAGGCAAACTCCAAAAGAAGATCTTCCTATGCCCTGAGAAAAAGTCAGATCTTATTGGAACAAATGCTTTGAAGTATATAGGATGGGGAGAAAACCAGTCTTTCAACAAGAGACCAAGTTGTAAATCAAGGCGATTATGGTATAGCATCGCCGAAGGTTGGAATTTCGCACCCTTCATATTTCCTGCAAAAGTAGGCGAACGGATGCTGGTGCTAAATAATCTGAAGGGTGTTTTTGAAGACAAAAAACTGTACGGTATTACACCCCTTGAAACGCATGAAGGATTTATTTTTGCTGGTCTATTGAATAGCACACTCGTCCGATTTTTCATGGATCTCTCTTGCCGCCAACTTACTGGTGCACAAGCAATCGCTGATATTGATGTTCGGATTGTGAAGAAGATTCCAATTTTATCCATTTGCTTCCTTGAAGATAACAAACAAGCGTTTAAGCAAGCTTACGATCAGATCAAATCGCGTCCCATAGACCAGCGAGTTGCAAAGGAATATGCAATGCCTGACCGCCGTGCTCTTGACACGATCATCTTCGATGCCCTTAACCTCACACAAGGGGAACGGGATGGCGTGTATGAAGCGGTTGTTCATCTTGTGGAGGCACGGCTGCAGAAAGCGCAGAGTTTGCGGGGAAGTTAGTGGGTTGTCTCACGATTCTGTTGCAAACTTGATGCTTGTAAGGTATACTTGCCTTTTATATAATCAGGAAAGTTGAAGAATCAGTTAAATGGTCTTGGGAACATATATCGTGAGAGTCGAAACGAAGCTAGACCTCCTAGGATGCGGAACGTTGACTAAAACTGGTCAAGGATAGATCGGGAAATTCTTCTGTTTCAATTTTATAGATATATTATCGCGAGATACAAAGCTATAGAAGAATACCATGCGAAAAATAGACCAACAACAGCAAACGGTGAGGTTAATTGAGCAAATGAGACGATGAGGATTTTGGAGGTATCAATATGAATGAGCGGCAATTTGCAGGTGCCCGGTGGTGGAAATTTGATTTTCATACCCATACACCCGCCTCGACTGACTTTAAGGACAGGGATGGGATGACACATAAATCTTGGCTGAAAGCATTTATGGATAAGGAAATTGATTGCGTGGCAATAACTGACCATAATAGTGGTGAATGGATAGATGATTTAAAAAAGGAGTTAACAAAATTAGAGGAAAATAAACCCAATTGGTATCGCCCTCTGTACCTGTTCCCGGGCGTGGAGATTTCAGTACAGGGAGACGTGCATATATTAGCGATACTTGGGCGTAATAAGAATAAAGATGACATTGATGGACTGCTTGGTGCAGTTGGCTATTTACCTCGATTTCGTACAATGAAGTAAACAGTTGAATCTGGTTTAGAAAGGTCTGCATCCAATAATAACGTGCCATTGCCCCCTTCCAAAGGTTATCATAAAAATAGCATAATCCTTATGACCACCGATGGAGGGAAGTAATGGCAAACAAAAGGATACCCAAAAGACGTAAAAAACGCAAACAGAAAGTCAGTCACTCCACCGCTCACGCGCCGTTGTGTGCATTGGGCGAAGTGCTTAAAGAGAAAGCGTTCTTTGATGAGATTCATCAAAGGGTTGAAATCCCTCAGAAGACGATTACCTATCGCCCGACAGACAAATTGGTGTTTGCCACGCTTGGCATAATTGCCGGAGCATCAACGATTTCAGACATCAACACCGCCCTCCGTCCGCATGGTGCGCTGCTTTTGGCATTTGGGTATTGCAAGTGTGCGGATCAGTCAGTAATTCAGGAGACGATAAATGCCGCCACGTCGGAAACAGTTTTTCAACTTCAGCAAGCGGTTGATGGTATTTGGGAGAAACATCACCTGACGTCATCTCCCCTCTCATCGTTGACCGAATCAAAGCCGGTAACTATTGATATGGATCTGTCGGCGCTGCCGGTCTCCAAACGCGCAGAAGGAGCCACCAAGGGGTATGTCCCCCACCGCAAAAATCAATACACCCGTCAAGTCGGACGCGTCCTGATGCCTGACACCCAGGAAATTGTCTCCCAATCCCTTTACACGGGAAACACCTCGTCTAAGGCGGTGTTCAAAGAAATGGTTGCCAAAATGGAAACCACCTTAAAACTGGATACAAACGCCAAACGGCAGCAGATTCAATTGAGACTCGATGCCGGATTTGGCACCGACGCGAACATCAATTTCGCGCTCTGGCGGAATTACTCGATTCTGGTAAAAATCTACTCGTGGAAAAGAGCCACTGCTTTAGCCAAATCTGTGCAGAAGTGGGTGGCTGTCCCATCGTGTGCCAATAAGACCGCTAGACAAGCCGGGTGGGTCACAAAGCCACATCGGTATGGGCGCAAAACGGTACAAGTGGCGGTCAGAACCCCAAACCACAAAGGCGGTTATAACTATTCGGTTTTGGTGACTACCGATACAAAAGCAACGTTAACCCAAATTGTCACCCATTATGATAAACGAAGCGGGGTGCCCGAAAGCACCTTTTGCCAAGATTATCAAGGGTTGTCGATGAGAAAGCGTCGAAAAGCGGGATTTGAAGCCCAACAGGTGCTGCTTCTACTCTCTCAGTTGGCTCATAACATTCTCATGTGGTCCAAACGGTGGCTTATTGATGCGCTCATTGCATCGGGGAGCAAGACTGAAAAACAGACCCCACCGCAACCCAGCGCATCAATCAATCAAACTATTGCTACCATTCAAGCGAGGGGAATCAAACGGTTGATGCGCGAGGTGTTAGGTATCTCTGGCAAAGTACAATTCAAAAACAAAAAGGTCGTCTGTATCATTCTTAACCCTTTATATCCACTCATTGAACGCATCATTACTGCATTTCAAGCCTTCTTAAAACCCTATAAAATACGCGTCTTATTGGGCGAAACCTAGGTATTTAGGCACAAAGGGCGAGAGCGATGCTGTAACGAACGAAAGTATTACCAAAGTCGTTGATGAAATTGCAAAACGGGGTGGCCTCCCTATTCCCGCACATGCCGATAAGAAAAAAGGGGTGTTTTCTCAACTTCAGGGATCAACGCTGGGGCAAGTGTTGGAGAATAGAAACATTTACGCCATGGAGTTGCGTGACAGCAATTACCAGAAGCCCCAATTGTACATGGACAAAAAGGTGCAATGGGCCGAAGTCAACGGTTCCGATGCCCACAGTTTCAGTGACGATAGATTTGGTGAATTTACTTGGATCAAGATGGATGAACCATCCATAGATGGATTAGAACTTGCGCTGATAGACGGTGGGGCTTCCGTAAAGCGCGACATGGACGAAGACCCTAACCAGCATGCAGAGTGTCTTATAGAAGCATTAGAAATCAGCAAAGCAAAGTATATTGGGCACTCCGAACCGTTGAATTGTCAGTTTAGCCCATTTCTCAACACAATCATCGGCGGGCGCGGTAGTGGCAAGTCCACACTACTGGAGTTCATGCGCTTTGCTCTAGAACGCGATGGAGACATGCCAGAGCCGTTAAAACAGGAGAGCAGGCAATACTTTAATGTAGGAGGGGACAGCTTACTGATTGAGAAGAGCAAGATATCGCTAACCTATCTCAAGCGTGGGGTGCGCTACCGTTTGAACTGGTCGGCCGAGGCGGATTGCCTTTCTTTGGAAGAGGAAAAAGATGGTGCTTGGAGTTCTTGCCTAGGGGAAATCAAATCGCTTTTTCCGGTACGCATCTATAGCCAGAAGCAGATCTTTGAACTCGCTAAAAATCCACGTGCCCTGATTGATGTTATTGATGAAGCATCTGAAGTTGATGCCAAAACGATTGAGGCACAGCACAGGAAATTGGTCAACCAATATAAACAAATTGAGGGTAAACAACGAGAGTTGAATGAAAAAATTACGCAGGAAAATCGGCTACTTGGAGAGTACCATGATTTGACAAGGCAGATTAAGCAGATAGAAAAATCGGGGCATGAAACTGTTCTGCAAAATTACGGTAGGCGGGGGCAACAGTTAAACGAGTTTGATAGCTTGGAGAGTGAATGGGAAGATATGGGGAGGCGTCTTGCGGAAACGCGAAAAGGTATTGCCCCGGTACATTTCAATGAGCAGCTTTTTAGTGAGCACACCGATATTTTGTCGGTTTTAAGAGAAACAAACAAGAAATGGTTGGCTATCCGCGACAAATTAAGCGTATTGGAACGGGAGGCACAGTCGGTTATCACCGACTGGCACGCTGAAAAAAATGCGGCGGCCTGGATGCAGACGCTCGAGACAGATATGGAGCAGTACGAGTCATTATCCACCAAACTTGAACAGCAAGGCATAGATCCAGGCAGATATCCCCAGCTATTAACGCAACAAAAGAGCATACAAAAGGAGTTGGATCTAATTAGCGAATATCAATTGCGCGAAAAAGAACTGGAAACCGAAAAGGGAGAGATCTTTAAGCAGATTGCAGAAAACCGGAAAATGCTGTCAGAAAAGAGGCAAGAGTTCTTGACCAATGTTTTACAAGACAATCAAACCGTCAGCATCCAAGTCAAATCCTTTGGCGAAGATTGGGATGGCATAGAGGAAGAGCTTCGGAATATACTGCAATGCCAAGATCGCTTCGACAAGGATATTGACAACTTAAAAGATATTTATCAGGGGAGTGGGGGCCGTGGAATTGAAAAACTTAAAGAGGCGATTAAAGGCATTCGCAATGGAGAGAGGGCTGCCGAAGATAAACGGTTCACCAAGCATTTGAAATCGTTGACGCAAGAGTCTGTGATTGATCTTATTTTATGGTTTCCCCGCGATGATTTGAAAATCACCTTTGGACCCAATCGTCAGCCAATAGAGCAAAGTTCTCCCGGACAAAAAAACGCCGCGCTGTTGGCGTTTATTCTATCTTATGGAGATGAGCCACTATTGTTGGATCAGCCTGAAGACGATTTAGACAACGAGTTAATCTACAGCTTGATTGTCCGACAGCTGCGAGAAACAAAAAGTAGACGGCAGGTTATCGTTGTCACGCACAATGCCAACATTGTAGTCAACGGCGATGCGGAAATGGTTTTCCCGCTCAAGGTCGAGTGCGGCGCAACTCGTGTGCGACTGGCTGCCAGTGTCCAGATAAAAGAGATCCGGGAAGCAATATGCGATATTCTGGAAGGCGGACAACAAGCATTTGAACAGCGTTATAAGCGTATTCATCTGGGGGATTAGCGATGTTTATAATATGCCCCGAAATCTGCACTACCGATTAGGTCAGAAATTCGTCGAATGAATACCGATACAGAACTGAAATTCGCGGCCTTGATGATAATCTGCGACAATCCGCGATTCAGACAAGTGGAAAAAATCGCCATTGTGCAGAAACTGACACACCGCTCCGCTTGGATAGCCATATCCAAGCAATATTCAAAGGGAACAAGAGCGCGTGGGAGAGGCATCCCTGCCTCGACCATCGGGAAAGGGATTTCCCTCTCACTGTATGCTGTGGGAAAGACAGAGTTAAAGAACATTGTCCCTGTAAAAAAGAAGGGCGTATGCACATTCAAGACCTGATTTTGCTTGTCATTGGAAGCGAAAACAATAAAAGTCTCCGGGGGCGAACCACCCTCCAAAAGAAACTTTATTTCCTCTCGGTATTAGAGGAAACGGATCTTGGTTTCGGTCCACACTACTATGGCCCCTATAGCAGTTTGGTCACGGAAAATCTAGATATTCTTGTCAGTGCTCGTTTCCTGAAGGAAGTAACAGAGACTTTTTCAACTGACCGAAATATCTTTGGCGAAATCCGCCGCCATACCTATTCTTTAACTTCTGACGGTAAAGATGTAATGAGTGAGATAGAGCAAGAGGCTGAATACACGGATTGGAAGCAAGCACTTGACAGGCTCAACATCCAAGAGGCAGCGAAGGATTTTAACACACTCTCAATCGCTGCGAAAGTCTATTATATTGTCAACCGGCAAGGCAGGGCCACAACCGAACAGATCCAAGAAGTTGCTAAAGAGTATGATTGGAATATTGATGATTTGCAGATCGAAAATGTACGTTCATTTCTTGAAGATCTTTCGCTGATATCTGTGGGAGACCCCACTTGACAACAAGGGAAGTAACAATTTCCGGCGATGGGAAATCGGGGATTTAATCCGTGTAATCCCTTAATCTGCGACAATCCGCGATTCAGACAATAGCAAGTTGTATCTATCAAACGCATATTACACATAATGCGTAAATCCTAACTTTAACGGCACCCCTGGCAAAATCTAACAAAATCTAACACTTTTAGGATTTACGCAGCCAACCGTAGGTGCTCCGTTCCGAGAGTTTTTAACTTGCATCCCGCCTGTCCCGTTCCGAGGATTCCGATAAATCGGAACCTGCTCTCGGCTTGTCGGAGTCCCGATTTATCGGGGATTTATCGGGCCGGGGCATCTGGTTTCCCCGCGCCAACTGTGCTGAAATGCATAAGTCCTAGCAGGGCCGGAACTTGATTATTAAAATTATCAGGAGTTATCATTATGATTATTAACCGTCTCATCGCCAAAAACTGGCGTAATTTTCAACAGATTGATGCACATCTTAGCGAACGCCAGTTTATCATAGGCGCGAATGCGTCCGGCAAATCCAATCTCCTTGACATTTTTCGCTTCCTTCGAGATATTGTGAAAGTAGAGGGGGGCGGCTTTCAGAAAGCTGTCAGAGACCGAGGGGGTGTCTCTAAAATCCGTAGCTTGGCAGCGCGGCGCGATCCAGAAGTTACAATTGAAATTCACCTTGCAGACAATTCAGATTCTCCTACGACTTGGATATATGGACTCGGATTTCGCCAAGAAACACGTGGATATCGCCGGACCTATCTCACTCATGAACGGGTGTGGGAAAATGGGAAACAACTCCTTAATAGACCCAATGCAGAAGACGAAGCGGATCCGGATCGACTCACCCAGACCTTTCTTGAGCAGATTAATGTCAACGCCAATTTTCGGGAAATAGCGCGTTTCCTCCAAGCCATCACATACCTGCACCTAGTTCCTCAACTCTTACGGTTTGCCGATTCGATTCAGGGAAGAATCGTTGAAGACGATCCGTTTGGGCAGGGGTTCCTTGAAAGGGTTGCTAGTGTCCCGGAAAAAACGCGCCGTTCACGGTTAAAAAGAATCGAACAAGCCCTCAAAATTGCTGTGCCTCAACTTGAGGGTTTGGAATTTATTCGTGATGAAACCACAGGTCGCCCCCATTTACAGGCACTTTATTCTCACTGGCATCCGAATGCAGGTCGGCAACGCGAAGATCAATTTTCTGACGGGACGCTGCGTCTTCTAGGACTATTATGGGCACTCCTTGAAAGTGAGTCCGTCCTCTTATTGGAGGAACCTGAACTCTCATTAAACGCGGGAATTGTATCACAGATCGCGGCTCTTATTTCTAAGATGCAAAGAAGCCGGCGGCGACAAGTCTTCGTCAGTACACATAGCGATGCGCTGCTGACAGAACCAGGTATTGATGGGAGTGAGGTGCTTTTGCTCACCCCTGCAAAAGAGGGAACCGCAGTCAAAATAGCCTCTGATATTGATGAAGTACGGACACTCCTTGAGGCTGGATTGACAGTCAGTGAAGCCGTGCTTTCAAGAGCCAAACCTGAAAATGCTGAACAATTGAGTTTCCTATAATGAGCCTAAACAGCGTAATTCTTGCAGTTGAGGATGCACTAAGCAATGCAGTTTCGACTAAAATTCTGAAGCATTTTGGCATCGAGATTGTGCAAAGAATCCCAAATACATATCAAGGGAATTCTTACCTTCAAAGGAGAGCCCCCGAACTCAACCGCTCAGCTGCGGGACCACCCTATATATTTATATTCACAGATTTAGATTCTCCTCAAAGTTGTCCGCCGCAGCTCATTCAATCTTGGATTAGCGCACCTCTGAATTCTGGATTTTTTCTTCGCGTTGCGGTCATGGAAGTTGAATCTTGGATTATGGCAGATCGGAGGGCCCTCGCAGAATTTCTATCAATACCGGAACATCGGATTCCATCCAATACAGACGGTATACTTAATCCCAAAGAATTTCTGGTTTCACTTGCACGACGGAGTAACAGGAGAAGATTGCGAGACCAGCTAGTGCCGGCACCAAGGGCGACAACCGCAAAAGTCGGTCCCGAATATAACAGTCGTTTGAGCGAATTTGTACAAACTCATTGGGATTTAGAACGCGCTGCTGTTGCATCTCCAAGTCTGAAGAGAACATTAGACCGCATTCGCAGCGCACAATCAGCTTCCGATGCCTCTCAGGACTGAGTGGAACGACACCTAGCGATACAGATTGTTTTGCCCTATTGACGCACACCATCGACAACGCAAAATAATATTTTCGGAACCGGCCATGACCAAAAAAAAGACAATATATCTTGCGAACCCCTACGGTTTCTCAGAGCAACAGCGGGAAACCGTGTTACCCACTCTTGTTAAGGCATTGGAAGCGGTTGGCTTAGAAGTATGGGAACCGTTTGAACGCAATAACCAAGACAGGTTATCCTCCGACTGGGCGTACCGCATTGGACAGCAAGACAAACAGGACGTATTCGACGCTGACGCGATTTTTGCGGTCGTGAACGGAGTGCCGCCAGATGAAGGGGTCATGATCGAGCTAGGGATAGCGATAGCACTCGGCAAGCCTACCTTTCTATTTCGGGATGACTTCCGACGCGCCGTTGATAGTGATGTGTACCCACTTAACCTGATGATTTTCAGCGGTCTGCCTCGTCTCGGATGGGAACGCTACTACTTTACCTCCATCAATGATATCCCATCCCCCGATAAAGCACTGGTGGGTTGGGCAAAGGAATAATAATCACCTCCCGTAGGCGGGGCTTCCAACCCGCCCAGTCCTGACTATCAAACAAACTCGTAGGAGATTAAAACCGATGCAAACGTTAACGGTCAAACTTGAAGATAGATTGTATCATTCCCTAAAACGTATTGCCCCGCAATTCGGGAAAACCCCTGAAGAAATGACTGTCCAATAGGTTGTGGCTATGGTTGAACGACTTGAACGCGAGCAAACAAATTTATCTACCGAAAGTGCCTTAGATGAAATAGTAGAAAATGACGGTCCTCCACGGGGAACAATGTCCAGCAATCCCGATCCACTATTAGCGTTAGCAGGTACGTTGGAATACGATTCCACAGATCTCAGTGAACGACACGACGAATATATAGGACGAGGGCTGAGGATAGAGTAGCTCTTCCTTACGGGATTGAACGATAAAAGATTAGAGAAAGCAACCGAAATGCAGCACGAAATCATTGACAATCGCAATGAAAAATTGGTTGACCATATTAACCTCATCCTCGACTCCACTGAAAGAGCGAGATTCGCGGTGGGTTACTTTTTTCTGTCAGGCTTCCAAAGCATCGCGAAAGAACTGCAGCACGTCAAAGAACTTCGTCTGCTAATCGGTAACACCACCAATCGTGAGACGTTGGAGCAGCTCGCCGAAGGGTATCGCAGGTTAGAACAAGTTGTCGATGTCGCAGAAGCACAAACTTATCCCAAGCGTATTGAAAGTCAACAGATGGGGGCGGAAACCGCAGAGAATATCACAGAGTCCGTGGAGTTGATGGATCAGACCGATGAAGGTGAACTGTTGATTAAAACGCTGGTCGAGATGATAGAGGAGAAGCGGCTGCGGGTCCGTGTCTATACCAAAGGACGGTTACACGCCAAAGCCTACATCTTCGATTATGATGGTGAGGGACGTTACGAAAAGGGCATTGCTGTTGTTGGGTCATCTAACCTCACCCTATCCGGTGTGAGCCACAATACCGAGTTAAATGTTGTGGTGCAAGGGAACGGCAACCACACCGAACTGTGTCGCTGGTTCGACGAACTCTGGGCTGAGGCGCAAGATTTTGATGAATCCCTGATGGAGGTAATGAAATCATCTTGGGCGATTGCCCCGGTGAGCCCCTACGATATTTACATGAAAACACTTTATGAACTGGTTAAAGACCGACTTGAGGGAGGCGACGAGGGGGACATACTCTGGGAGGATGATATTACCAAACAGTTAGCGGATTTTCAGAAGGTTGCTGTCCAACAGGCGGTGCAGATTATTCGAGATTACGGCGGAGCCTTTGTCTCAGATGTTGTCGGTCTTGGTAAAAGCTACGTTGGTGCGGCGATTGTCAAATATTTTGAATGGACAGAAGGTGTGCGTCCACTGATTATCTGCCCTGCCCCGTTGGTCCAAATGTGGGAACGCTACAATGAGGTTTACCGACTTAATGCCCGTGTGCTTTCTATGGGCCGTTTACGAGAAGGTGACGGTGGACAAAGCGAACAAGCAAACAGCACCATTTCAACAATTCTCAATGACGTGCTATATCACGAAAGGAATTTCGTGTTAGTTGACGAAAGCCATAACTTCCGCCACCCTGACACGCAACGCTATAAAGTGTTGCAGACCTTTTTAGCCACCGGGCGGCGATGTTGTTTTCTCACCGCGACACCACGTAACAAGAGTGCTTGGGACATATACCACCAGATTAAACTCTTTCATCCCGATGACACCACCGATTTGCCAATCGATCCCCCCAACCTTCGCACATACTTCAACCAGATTGAGAAGCGAGAAAAAAATCTCCCCGACCTCTTGGGGAATATCCTCATCCGACGGACCCGCAATCATATTCTGCGCTGGTACGGCCTCGATGAGGAGACTGACCAACCTGTTGATCCCTCCCAATTTCAGGAATACCTTGACGGACATCGAAAGGCTTACATCGTTGTAGGTGGAAACAAGCAGTTCTTTCCCAAGCGTGTCTTGGAAACTATCTCCTATAACATTGAGGATACCTATCAGGGGCTTTACGTTAGATTGCGGGAACGTATAGGAAAACCGCGCCGCAGCGGATTGACATCCGCCTCGACTGGCGAATTAACCTATGCCCGTTATGGACTTTGGCACTATGTAATTGAGGAAAAACAGAAACAGGAACCTTATACCAACTTGCAGCGGTCAGGAATTAACCTTCGTGGGTTGATGCGGATACTCCTATTCAAACGATTTGAATCCAGTGTGTATGCTTTTAAGCAAACAGTAGGTCGATTATTGGTAGTCCACGAACGCTTTCTCAAAGCCTTAGAAGAAGGTATTGTCCCCGCTGGTGATGCAGCGCAAGATATCCTCTACGAACCCAACGAACCCAACGAAGCAGAAGAACCGGATCTGATGGATGCGTTGAGACAGGTTTCAGCACGATACGATATCGCGGATTTCAAAATTGAAGAACTGCGTGCAGATATTGAGCATGACCTCCAGTTACTACGGGCGATGTCGGACCTTGTATCACCAATCACCGCCGAGCAAGATGCGAAGTTGCAAACCTTCAAAAAACGATTGGCAGAATCGCCTCTTAACGAGGGAAAATGTCTAATCTTCACCCAATATGCGGATACAGCACGTTATCTGTTTGAAAATATTAACCCCAATGGCGAGCGGGATGATATTGACGTAATCTATAGCGGTGATAAAAGCAAAGAACGGGTAGTGGGGCGGTTTGCGCCGAAAGCAAATCCAGAGTACCGTTTTCAGCGTGGAGAGTCCGAATTGTCCACCCTCATCGCCACCGACGTGTTGGCGGAGGGGCTCAACCTACAGGACGGCGATAAAATTATTAACTACGATCTCCACTGGAATCCCGTGCGACTGATCCAGCGATTTGGGCGCATTGACCGTATCGGAAGCGAGCACGATGTAATTTACGGCTTCAACTTTCTGCCAGAAATCGGCATCGAACAAAATTTGGGATTGCAACAAATCCTTCAGCATCGCATCCAAGAGATTCACGATACGATTGGCGAGGATGCTGCCATCCTCGATAACTCGGAGCAACTTAACGAAGCGGCGATGTATGCTATCTATGAGGGGGAAGGCGAGCAGTTGAGCCTGTTTGAAGAGACCGAAGATGAAAAGACAATCGATCTCAACGAAGCTGAAGAGATTCTGAGGCAGTTGCGGCGTGAGAATCCAGCGGAATATAAACGAATTGCGAATCTGAGAGACGGGATTCGCGCAGCAATACCCAAAGGCTCACAAGGGACCTATCTGTTTTGTCAAGCGGGACGTTATCAACAACTATTCCTTTTGGACGAGAGCGGCGGTATCATCTCCAGAGACATCTCCCGAATCCTCAGTGAGATCGAGTGCGAACCGGAACTTTCCGGGGGCGAGTTGCCTGCGGATTACAACGCGGTCATCATGGGGGTTAAGCGGTTATTCACTCAAGAAATCAAGGATTTGCAATCGGAACGCAAGCACAGTCGTTTCCTTACGCAAGCACAACGGTATGTGCTAAGGGAATTGCAACTCATTTTTGCGAACCCGTTAGATGAAGATGCCTCCGCTCAAGTTAGCATACTGGAAAAGGCGTTTCGCGGGCCAATTACGACCGCCGTGAATCGAGAACTGAATTTACTGCGCCGAAACGGTGTGACCGGAACCGCATTACTGAAAAATCTGAGAGACCTTTATCATCAACATAATATGAGGGAATGGGAATCGAGGCAGCAGGATGCACAACTTGAGAATGAAGCTATTCCAAAGATTATCTGCAGCGCAGCATTGATCTAAATTAACGCCGAAAAATCCGTTTAGATCAAGGACGGTTAGAGCGTTGCGATTAGAATTGAACCCCCGCAAAGAACCCGGGCCAAAGGCGAACGGTTGTATCGCCGCTTCGGTATACATAGTCAAATCCGTATCCAAAATCCGAAGTGTCCCGTCTATCCGAGACGAGAAAGTTAAGCGAAACACCACCAAAGACGCTGAACCACTTATGCCGCTCCCAGCCAAACCCAAGGCGCAGTTTGTTCAAGACGGTGTGTTCGTCATACCGCCAAGTGTCCTCTCCCGAGTCATCGGTATAAGTCACGCTTAGCCAATCAGACCTTCTATTCATCGGAGCATCAACCTCCCCCGAGTCATTGGTATAAGTCACTCCACGTGTAATAAAGTCAACGTTCAGAAAAAATCGCCTGCTGAGCGGGATATGCCCACCTACACCAAACCCAGACGACCACCTACCCAAATCGTCGTGCGGATAACTGCCGACCATCAACAGACTGTAAACGTGGCGGCTACCGATGCGAATCCCAAGATTTGCGACCTCCGTATCGCTACCCCACAGTTGCAGGTGCAGCGGGTTATCCTTAACAAAACTGAGTAATCCGATAGGAATGCCCGACATCCGTCCGGAGACGTTGAGCAGCCCAACCTGTGCCGTACTTACATGCCCAGCGATGTTGAGAAGTCCAATCTGTGTACCAATGTCACCAAGCGCGATATTGACCATGCTAATCTGTGTACCAGCGTACGAGATATTTGCTTCTTGGTGCTGATCAAGCGCGATATTAGCGGCTACGCTGAGTTGGGTCCCCTCCAAATTCCTAGCAATGTTGGGACCGACAGCGGTTTGTAGACCCTCACTTCGTACATTCCCGCCGACGAAGTTTGCTCCGACAGCTGCCTGCCACGCGTGAAGGTCACGGGCGGCCAGATTAGCCCCGGCTGTGGCTTGCACACCTTCCACATCTCCACCAACCAGATTGCCTCCTATCGCCAATTGGAAGCCGTCAAGGGTGCCCCCACTAACGTTGATACCAGTTGAGCCTTGGAACCCTTCTACGTTTCTGCCGGCGATGTTGGCACCGCCTGCGATTTGGAAACCGTTCAGGTCGCCGCCGCTGGCGTTAAGACCTCCCGAAATTTGGAAACCCTCCACATTTCTGCCGACAGCGTTGAGTCCGCCGGAGACCTGAAAGCCATCTAACTCCCCGCCGACGATATTGCCGATCCCGGCAAACTGTGCACCCCGTGCTTCAACACCTTTAATGTTCAACATCCCACCCAATTCGAGCCCATCGAGCTTCGTATGGTAGCCCGCAATGATATTGAGGGAAAGGTTTGTTGTGATATTGCGATTAGGGTCTTGAAATCCGACAGTGCTTATCCACGGGATCAGTGAAATTGTCAGAGGCAGATGTAAATCGCCCCCTTTCGGGGTTGGTGGTGTAGCACCATTCTCCATTTTTAAGGGGGATAACAGTTCCAAGCTGTCGGCGAATTGATGTCGGAGAGTATTGGTAATTTGAGAAAGCAGCCCTTCGTTGTTGATTACCTCCGGGTCAATTCCTTGATTGTTCAACAGTGAAATATATTTCCCGTTATAAAAGACGCGAGGTGTAATCTGCTGCGGGTAGCGCATATCTTCGGACAGGTGGGAATACCAATCTTCAATACCGCGTGTTACATAGTCCAATAGTCCCAACACGGTGACGGTCCCATCGGGGCCCGCTGCGCCCCGGTCTTGATCGCTTCCACGCAATCCTTTGAGTAGGAAGTAGGTGAACAGTCCATGTTTCAGGCGTGGAACTTCTGGTGCCCACTGATTACTATCACATGCGGTGAAGATGATGTTACTCTCCTCACTATAACGGGACAACGCCGCAACGAATTGCGCCTTCGGTGCAACCCGACAGGCATCAACGATGATGAAGCGATGTTTTGCATTTGCACGGTTGAGAATTGCAAACAGATCTTCGAGACTCAGTCCACTGTCCGAGAGAGGATCGGTGACATCCATCGGCAGAAAGTAGCCTGTTCCGTCGACATCCTCACCATGCCCAGAGAGATAAACAGTCAGCAGGTCTACCGCTTCAAGTTGGGCATGTCGTTGGAGTTGCTCAATGATATTCGCTTTTGTTGGTTGGATCAGGCTATCGGGTGTCATCAATGTCACATTGACGCCTGCATCTTGGAGCACCTGTGCGACTGCTTTGGCATCATCGGCGGCATACTTGAGCGATTGGAAGGGGGGCGGATAGGTATCCACACCGATAACAACCGCCCAATGTCGCATGTTGACACCGCTCGCGGCACCCAGTTGGAAAGTGCCTCCACCGGCAAGTGCCAACGCCCGTCGGCTCACCGATATCGACTGTCCCTTTATTGTTGTGAGGGTTAATGTTTCGTTTTGTTGCGGCATCAAGTCCGCAGGGAGAAACACCTCGTCGAAGCGATTCTCTGGACCCTCAAGGATAGGCTGCCACGCTAGATTCCACTGTTTGTGGTCATTCTGAAGGTGTTGAGCAAGTTGTCGGTACGTCAGTTTGCCCCGCCATTGCGCCTCAATCGCCTGATTCGCAGGATCTTGCAAGTCCCGATTCATCGGGATGCTCCCCGATAAATCGGGGCAGGCTGGAACGGCATGAGAAAACACCCGTCGATAGAGGGAATAGGTCATCGCACTGACGGGCAGATAGGTTTCACCCATCGGAATGCGAAGTTCGTGAACGACCTGATTATAGGCGGCAGCAGCCAGCAGCAATGCAAAATCGGCGGATTCATCCAAGATGTCCTCCGTATGGCTCACAATCTGCGTAGGTTGAACGACTCCCGTTGGTGTATCCGTCACCGGCGTACCTTTGGGTCGCCCCAAACGAATCTCTCGGAGTATGTCGCCGGAGTAGCATGTGTCGATAATACAGGTAACCTGCCGTGTCGGTAGTTCTTGGAGTAAGGTGTTGAGTTCATCATCAAGAAGGTACGTCTGTGGCGACACCAGATCCGCGTCCACAGGCAACAGGGCTTCGTCGTTCCTGTCGGGGTATCGCCCCTTTGCCTCATCGCCCGGAAAAGTTCCGAGTTTATCAATAATCTGCGTTCCGTGTCCGCTAAAATAGAAAAGCAGGCTATCAGAGGGGGTCAAGCGTCGGCTGAGTTCGTGGAATTTACGTTGAATCTCCGCCTTATTCGGATTAGCCAAGATGTGCATCTGCGCCTGTGTAACGCCGTGCGCTGAGAGGACCGCCTCCATCAGTTTCAGGTCGTTTGGCGGAGCGTCCAGATGCAAATTAGGATTTTCATAGTCCCAGACCCCCACCAAGATGGCGTGTTGTTCGGCGTGGATCAGCTGCGAAAACACTACAAAAAGGCTACAGACCAACAGTACCCACCGAATCAAGATGCGAACGGAAGCGAAGAGGGAAGATTGGAAGATTGGAAGGGGATTCGTTTGTCCCAAGCTATTTTGAGCCATGCTGCGCTCCTTTCGTAAAAGTTTTCAGCAGGTCCGAAAAACGTTGTCGTTCGAGCGATAACTTCTCTGTCATGGCGTTGCGCTCGGTGGCGGAAAGGTCTCCCAACCTGAGTCGAGATTGGTACAGTTCGACCAGTTTGGCGTGCATCGCGAGATCATTGGGATGCATCTTCAAGAACGTTTCAACCGCTTCAATTGAGGCGGTAAGTTGCCCTGCATCCGTTGGTTCAGGCACAATGAGAAATTCCAACATCCCCTCCGCTGAGAGGGGCGGAGCGATGCGACCTGTATTTTCAGTCCCCTTTCGGGCGCCCCATTCCACCGACGGGGTGAGCGGTGAAAAAATCGAAATAACGAATAACAACAGCCCAACGACACCGATAGCAGACGGCACCCACACTGGCACCGGCGTTCTCATCTTATCACGTATTTCGATCCAGACGGAACGGCGTCGAACCGGCGGAAATGGCGGTGCCTCCATTGAGATGGAACCCTCTCGAACAGCACCACCAAAATCCTCTAGCGATTTCTGCGTCTCCTGGGTGGTTCTATATCTCCGCTCACATTCCTCGCAGCCGAGGAGGTGTTCCCGAATCTGAGGGGACAACTCCTCACCAATGGAGCGGAGTAACTTTTCCTGTACTCGATTACATTGCATTGTTCTTCAACCTCCTTATCAAAATTCAACTGTTAGACCAAAATAGGGGATACGTGGGAATTGTTGTGCCTCAAAGATCTCAGGTTCTTCGATTTCAACATCTTCACCTTGGATTTCAAGCGGAGACTCTGGAGTAAAGACGAATTTCACGGTATTTTTCCGGTTGTAGACGTTCAGAATATCAAGGAACGCACCTACCCGTAAGCCCATAAAGTCGAATTTGTAACTCACCCGGAGATCCAACTTGTGATACGGGGTCAGTTCGGCAGTGACAGCTTCATCAACATCCGCCAAAAGCGGATTCAATCCGCGTGTCAGTGGGTCCTGAATCAGCACAACAGAGCTGATCGGCACTTCGGATGTTCCGTTCAAATATTGCCATTTCGCACCAATCTCAAACTTGGGTGTGAAGTTATAATTGGCAACAACGCTAACAATATTTGTGTTGTCAAAGAAATAGGGTTGATAAGAACTATCGGGATTCTCACGCCGTTCAGCGTGTGTGTAGGCATACGAAATCCAACCGAAGAATTTATCTGGCACCCGGTGCCGCAGGAATAACTCTGCCCCACTAACATACGCAGTCCCCTGATTAAGATAATTCGCTATCTCATCCGCTGTGACCAATTTCTGCATATCCTTGTAATAGGTAGCAAACTTGAATTCCGTTCGAGATGAAAGCTCGTGTTCCAGTTCCATGATATAGTGCCGTGCAAGGCTCGATTCTAACGCAGAATTCCCGTTCTCCGATAGTATCTGATGCGGTTGTGGACTCTGTTCATAATGTCCATACGCGAACCGGAGGTTGGAACCGCTCGGCAACGCAAAACTTAAACTTCCCCTCGGCTGTATGGAGATCTGCCCTGTCAAATCCAGATAATCCAACCGAATACCCAGCGCACCAGATAGAAACGGCAGCGGGTCATACCGCCCCTGTAAGTAGCCTTCAGCACGCAGGAAATCGTGACCAAATTCGTAATGATTCTCTTCAATATCAACGAACTCTAACTCCTCTTCAGACACGGTGGTTTCTTCGACCACTTCCCCATTTTCATCAACAACTAGGGTAACCGTTTCTTCGCGGTCCTCGCGCTCTTCAAATTGCGGGATCCTGCTGGCCTCAAAACTGTTGGCAGGACTGAAGGACAGAAGAAATCCTGTTTCCAATGCAGCAGGCGCACTTTGATTACTAGTATCGTCAGGACGCAAGTTCAATCGGTAGGACAGGTCTTCCCGCAGCGTATAGACCGGAACCCTGATATTTATGTCGTAGTGACCATAGTCTACTTCAGACACAAGTTCACCGTCCGAATCAAAGTCATACGACTCCGTGATGGGTGCCTCAAAGTTGATGGTGAGGAAATTGAACGAACGGGTGAGCGAGAGGTGCGAGGTAAGATTTTCAGTGAAATCTGAACGGAGATGGATACCTTGCGCGTTAAACCCATTTTTGAAAAAAGCAGAGATGCGCGCCCCTTCAAATGCCTGCATTGTTTCTTCCACCTCACTTTCATGCACCCTAACCTCCGTAACCTCTACAGATGTCGATTCCTCAACGTGGAAATGGTCAGTTGCAGCAAAACTGTTAAGCGTCAGACGATGCTTTTCACCGAGGGGATAGGCAAATTTGAGCTGATAATCCGAAAAGTAGGGAAACTGCTGTTCATCAATGAACCGTCCAACAATGAGATCGATGTAGCTCCGTCGTCCGGCAATAGATACGTATCCCTCATCCCCAAGTCTGCGCTCAAGCAGCCCTTCGGAGTAGAGGACATTCAGGTTAAATTTACCGCTTATCCCTTCCTCTAGGCTATCGCGCGAGTGGATGTCCAAAACCGCTTGTGAATCTAAACCAAACTCCGCACCGTAGCCGCCGGCATAGATGTCAATTTTATCAATGACCTCCGAACTGACAGTTGAGAGGAGGCCACCCCAGTGAAATGGATATCCGAGCGGTGTCCGGTCGAAATAGTAGATGTTAGATCCTGGCTCACTTCCACGGATATAGAGAATGCCGAAATAATCGTTCGGGACACCGATGCTCGGCAGCGTCGTCAACCCTTTGAGAGCGTCGTTACCGACACCGGGGATGCGTATCAGTTCACTCCCGCGGATGTCTTTTCGACTAACTGTTGGTGGGAGACGTTCCCCTTCAACAATGACCTCTTCTAGCATGAGTACCTCACCAAGGTAAAGCGTTACTTGGGTAGTATGACCTGCGGTGACCTCTATATCGGTTTCTGTAGGAGTGTCGTACATTTCGTGAGTTATTGACACAGTGTAGGTCCCTGGGGTAACTTCTATAAACCAGAATTTTCCTTCTGCGTCGGTTGTTTGGCGTTCATCAGTTCCAAGGATATGGACCTCTGCGCCGACTACCGGGGCGTTGGTGTTCCCATCATAAACAGTGCCTTCAATCGTCCCGGTTTGGGATAGTGCTGCAAGCGGGAGCAAGAGAATTAACAACAAAGGCATGAAGAACAGATACAGACTCGCCTTCCATATCAATAAGGGGTGTTTCACTATTAGTTTATCCCTTCCGTTTTATTTTAGTATCAATAGGACTTACGCAATTGAACCTTCAGAGCCTCCGATGTGGACATCGGGATTCAGTAACCCTGATAAGATTAGAATTTCGCTACGCTCAACTTATTTAAGAGTTACGCAGTTGACAGAAAGCGCAGATTTCCCAATCTGCGATCGGATCATCCGCCGAATTACGCCCGCTCTCAACGTCGTTTCTTTGCAGGAAGGTCTTTCTTGCAGCTTCCTTATCTGAATCTGACTGTTACGGTTGTCGTCCACCCACTCGAGATGTCAGCTTCATATATGAAATCTTGATGATGTTTAGATACAATCCTGACGTCATAGGTGCCAGGTTCAATAGTAAAAGTTACTATAGCACCAGGTAGTAGCACATCGGATTTGAGTTGATCTGCTCCCCAAGAATCGTCTTTGGCAGCGGCGATAAAAATACTCGTGATTGTTACATTTGAACGGTTCTTGACTGTCAAAAAACCCTCTTCCTCTTCTTCTGTTACATTTACTTCTACATGGCACCCACCAAGAACGATCGAGAATGTCATACAAGAGATGACAAGAAGTAGTGCTTGATGCTTCATAGTTTCCTTTCCTCTTATTATTAACTTTCGGCAAAATAGGATGCCAAGCGTGTCGCGAGTTGTTCTCTTGCATGATATAGACGGCTTTTAACCGTTCCTTTCCTAATGCCGAGCTTCCCTGCGATCTCCTTCACCGAAAGTTCTTCAATGTAGAATAACCAAATCACTTGTTGATGAATCAAGGGAAGTTCCGAGATTGCGTCCCGAACAACCGCCATTCTCTCTTGAAAGAGGAGCTCTGTTTCGGGTGCACGGGAATCTGATGGTATTTGCCTCGCTCCAAAATCTTCGTCGTCGAGACTGCCAAGCGCACGTCTGGCAGCAGTTCCTTCACGGCGTGACCAGTTCCGAACCACATTTTTCGCAATTTGATGAAGCCACCCCAGAAACGCTGTCTCGGACTCGTCCGCTATCTGCTCGCGGTTTTGATGCGCGATTAGGGCGACTTCGTTGCTGATATCCCTGCGGTCTTCGGGTTGACTGTGCTTATAGTAGACGCGACAGAGCTCATCAACGAATTGTACAATCTGGGGGTGATACTCTCCGATATCCCTTGCCACAATGTCCTCCTACCCCTTTTAGTGTTGGGCGGACTAAAAGGGTTCACTAGACATCCGCTTTTCTTCTGAAGTTTTTCATGGCTTACTACCCGAATTTGTGATAACATCTCAAGAAATATATATAACAGGACTTACGCACTTTAGATTGCAGTTGCCGGATTCATCGGGCGTATCGGGGCAGGGATGCCCCTCCCACACCCCCCTCAGTCCCCCCGCCCCGATAGGCCGGGATGCAAGCACAAGCGGGGGGAAGGGATTTGACCGTTCGGCTGCGTAAGTCCTAATATAACTTACCACAGAGCAAAGGGAAAGAAAAGCGAATGGGAATAGGCATACAAGATAGAATCATCGACGCACATATTCACGTCTGGACAGACGACTTTGAAAATTATCCGCTAGCACCCGGTTTCGACCCAAGCGACTTGTGGCTGCCTTCCTTTACCCCGGCGCAGCATTTCGAGTACAGTCGCTCGGTCGGCAAAGTTCGGATCAACCTCGTCCAGATGACGTGGTACGGTCTAGACCACAGTTACATTATAGACCTGATCGCTAACGCTCCAGACACCTTTGTGGGAACGGGCATCGTGCCAGCGGTGACGGATGTCTCGCTTGCTAGTCCGGACAAAACGATGATCGCGCTATCCCGTCATGGCATTTACGCCTTCCGTGTGCGTGGAGGCAAGAGTGCACGTATGGCGATAGGCGATGTCACGCGGTGGCTCGACTATCCGGGATATGAGGGGATGTTTGCAGCGGGGGCAGCGCATAACCTCGCCTTGAGTTTCCTGATGGGGCTCGACGATTTGCCGGACTTGGATCGGATGTGCACCTGTTTCCCGGAAACCCCTGTGATTCTGGACCATGTCTGTGGGGTGAGGATACAAGATGGCGTCTTCCCCGAAGAAGACCTCAAAACGCTCTGCGATATGGCAAGGCATAAGCGCGTGATGGTCAAACTGGGTCCCTTTCAGGCGTTGGGAGATGGGCAGGCTCCGTATCTGGATCTTTTGCCGCTGATCCGGCGGGTGGTGGATGCCTTTGGACCAGAGCGGTGTATGTGGGAAAGCGATAGCGGAGGGCCCGTGGTAATGAATGATCCGCATATCGATTTTCCTGCGGCAATCGCGCTCATTAGCGATCACGCTGATTTTCTAAGCGATTCGGATAAGGAACAGATCCTTTTCAAGACAGCGGAAGATTTTTTCTTCAACCGTTAAGATAGATTATAGTGGACCTTAGAATCAATGAAACACTCCAAACCGGTGCGGTTGAAAACCGCACCTACCAGGCGAAGGGCGAAAGTGTCCATTTATTTTTAGAATTCATTATAGAAAGAAACACTTTCCCAAATTTCCCGCCGGTTGAGGTTCGACGCAGCCAGCGTTTTTTGCTAAAGTCTGTTCTAATCTTCACACAAGCGCATAAAATCCCAATGGGAGGACACTACCATGAAAATCACCGACATTGAACTTACTTATCTAGATGTTCCCTTCACACCACACACGAACGAGCACATGCAGTATTGGTTGCCGCACTGGCACATTGTCCAGATTTGCAAACTCACGCTCGACAACGGCGTAGTGGGCTGGGGCGAAACCATTCCCAATTACACTTGGGCAAGTGTGCCCAATAATATTGAAGACCGGATCGGGGGGCGCGAGGCTGGCGATCTGTTGTGGGAGGACGGTTTGGGTGCTGGCGTACAAATCGCGCTATTTGACGCAGTGGGCAAATCGTTGAATACGCCTGCCTATCGCCTTCTAGGGACGAAACTCCGAGAGTGGTGTCCGCTCTCTTGGTGGGCGATGGATATGCCTCCAAAAGATTGGGCGCAACAGTGCGCTGATGCAGTTGGGCAGGGGTATATGTCCTCCAAACTCAAAGCGCGGACATGGTACGACCTGCACGCAGCCATCCAAGCTATTATCGAAGACGTTCCCTCGCAGTTCAAGCTGGACCTGGATTTCAATTCAACCTTGGCAAACGCAGCCAATGCTGTCGAGTTCCTCAAGACCCTCGAACAGTATGAGCAGGTCGCTATGATCGAAAGCCCGATTCCGCAGGGCGATGTCGCTGGGAACAAACAGATCCGCCAACGTATCAACCGACCTGTGGCAATGCACTACGGCTCCCCACCCATCCTAACCACGCTGCAGGAAGATGTAGCGGATGGCTTCGTTATTGGCGTCGGCGCACATCGTCTGTTGAAACAGGCAACCGTTTGTGAGGAAGCGAACAAACCCTTCTGGTTGCAACTTGTCGGCACCGGCATTACCACAACATGGGCTGCCCACCTCGGCACCGTATGCGCTCAAGCCAAGTGGCCCGCGATTACCTGTATGAACATCTGGGAGAGCCAACTCATCACAGAACCGATCGAGTTGCGCGGCGGTTTCTACCGTGTCCCGGAAAAGCCGGGTATCGGCATGGAGGTTGACCAAGAAGCCGTGCAGAAATATAAGGTGGACTACTCCTTCGTAGATCCGCCCCGTCATGTCTATCGTTATACCCGCGCAAGCGGAGAGACCACCTACTACGGTTGCGGCAAACAGGAACTCCACGCGATCTATCCGAACGATGCCATGCCGACTTGTGAGGCAGGATCTAATCTGGAAGCGGTTCCTGACGACGGAAGCGATGGGTTCAAGGAAATCTATGATGCCGTACAGGATGGCAGCACTGTGCGACGGTTAGAAAAATAAAGAAGTATGGCTTATGTTAAAAGAAAGTGCAAAACGAATGAGCGTGAAACGTGATGCGTGGAACGTGAAAACTATGAAAAAGAAAGTGCTAAGAGAGACCAAGTTTTGCAGTCCCGATTATCGGGATGCTCCCCGATTGCATTGGGGCAAGCTGAGTCGGCAAAAAAACTCGGTTTCTGTTGCACGATTTCTTAACATGAGCGAAGGAGTATAAACGATGGCAAACACGGGCAATCGATACGTCAATCCCTACAGAGTCATGCTAGGGGAGTGCACCCGAAAGGAGATTCGGGAAGCGTTGCAGCGGGGGAAATTGAAAGCCGCCATTATCCCCATCGGTGCTATTGAGCAGCACAACGAACATCTGAGCCTAGATCTCGATATCACCCTGTCCACATTTATCTCGCAGCAGGCCGCCTTGCAACTCTACCCCCAAGTCACTGTCGCTCCACCCTGTCCGGTGGGCTATTCCCCGTACCACATGGCACGGAAAGGGACGCTGACATTGCGTAAGGAGACGTTGCAGGCATATATCTTTGATGTCGCACAGAGCCTGAAAACCCACGGCATTCGTACGATTCTGGTCGTAAATGGTCATGGCGGCAACCACGGATTGCTTCGGGAGGTGCTGCCGGCGTGGCGGCAAGAATTGGGGATCACGATGGAGGAGGAGTCTTATTGGATGGGACTTACGACTGAGGACAAAGAAACTATTCTCCAAGGCTACCGAGATCTGAGAGACGGTAAGCTGGACACGGTGGCGCGACAAACTGCACTGAACCACGCCTCAGAGGATGAGACCTCTGTGATGCTAGCAGCGTGCCCGCAGCGGGTACGCGCGTTCACAATGGAGGAATACGATGCCGCCAACCTGGACTACGCCCATAATCTATCGCCCGAAGTTGAGGCGTATCTCGAACCTTTTTCCAGAGAAGGTTGGCCCCAAGGCGGATCGAATCCGGAAAACCCGCGTGACCGCGCCCGTCAAGAGAACGCGCTGCTTGCCACTGTCGAGAAAGGTGAGGCACTCATTGACATCCACACCCAATACGTCGCTGATAAGTTGCAGAAAATGATCGAAGCGACAGAAAAGGGGCAACCTTGGTCCCCGTCGGAATAAAAACTGTGAGGTGAGAAATGAAATATCGAAAGATGGGAAGAACAGGCTGGCAGATCAGTGAAGTCAGTCTCGGCGGGGCGTATCTGATGGGAGATGACCCCGAACGTGTCCAAGAGAGTACGGACGAAGTGGTGAGGCACGCACTCGAATTGGGGATCAATTACATCGACACCGCACCACTTTACGGCAAGAGCGAGGAACTGTTGGGCGGTGCACTTGAAGGTGTAGCAGAACACTTTTATGTCGCCACCAAAGTCGGCTATGATCCCCCCGACTTTGACTATCGTGGAGACAGCGTCCTTTGGAGTATCGAACGGAGCCTGCAGCGAATGCGTATCCCAAAATTGGCGACAGCACAGATTCATGAGGTCAACATGGCGGGGTGGGAACGAATCACTGAACCGGGCGGAACCCTTGAGGGCTTGAGGGAAGCGCAGAAACGTGGACTCTGCGAAAGAATCGGGATCACAGGCAGAGCCATCCCGCTCTTGGCAAAACTCGCGGACACCGGGGAATTCGATACGATGCTAGTGTACCATGACTACCATCCCTGCTCGCAAAGGGCAGCAAAGGCGGTGATTCCGGCGGCTGCCGCTCACAATATGGGGGTTGTCATCGCCACACCGTTGGCGGGACTGTTGTTCGCCGACGAACCCCGGCGGTCTGAGGCGGTCGCAGCGATATCAGATCCCGTGGAAAAGAAACGCGTCCAGCACGTCCTTGCACGACTTCAGGACGTACCGGGAACACACGCCCAGAACTCCTTTCAATATATCCTCACTGATCCGCGGGTCACGACGGTTTCCAGTGGTGCAGCCAATATCACTGAACTTGAGGATGTCGCCCAAGCGTCGGAAATGGGACCGCTGTCATCAGCTTTGCGTCAGGAGTTGGATCAGATTACGTGATTTCTACATCAATAGTTACCGTGGGTGTTCAGCACTTTTCTATCCGTTCTATGAGGGAAATATGATATAATTTCACCCAAATTGCTAGGGCGTGTTGACATTTTGATGCTGCTGATTCGGCAAACGCTGTAATCATCAGGCAATCTGCCATAAGTAGCGCAAACTGTTAGTTTGCAGGCTAAGATCACAATCTAACAGATCGTGGTACAAAAGTCCGAAATGGTCTCTGACGTGCGAACAAAGGGTTGGGAGACCCACCCCCTACGAAGGATTATGCGTTTGTGCTCCCTTTGAATCTGCTGATTCGGCAAACGCTGTAATCATCAGGCAATCTGACAGATGTAACGCAAACTGTTAGTTTGCAGGCTGGGATCACAATCTAACAGATCGTGGTACAAAAGGAGATTGTAGATCGAGATTCATATATCGACATCCAAACGTCAATATTCGATAACTAGCTTATCATGCCTCCATCCAATACGACACACATGTCGCCCCACCCCGATAAATCGGGATTCAAAGCAACTGGGGCTAAATGAACCAACGAACTTTTTCCCGTGCCGTTCCGCCTGTCCCGCCTGTCCCGATGTATCGGGGATCTATCGGGGAGCATCTCCCGTCTCGGTATTTTTCCGCGAAGCAGAATGATCGGACACGGTATCGGCGTTGTTGGAACCGATGCTGCATTGGGGCAATAATCCGTGCGATCTGTGTCATCCCGATCTTATCGGGACAATAATTATGAGCACCCCTCAATTGTTTATAAGGAGAAATTCTCCATGTTTAAGCGTTACTTCGTGGCTTGTAAACTTCATCATCTCATCACACCTATCTGCGTATTGATGTTCATCGTAGGTTCTCAAACTGTACACCCCCAACAACAGATAGCGACAGATACCTATGCTATCTTCCAACAGAGCTGCCTTATCTGCCACGGAGTTGACGGTGCTTATAAAGAAACACTTTTAATGGAACATGATACGCTCATCAGCGAGGGGACGGTTGTTCCGGGCAACCCCGATGCGTCGCTGTTGTATGATCGGGTTATTGGGACACCGGGTAGTGGCCCACAGATGCCTTTGGGACAACCGCCCTTGTCAGCGCAAGCGATTAATACGATACGGAACTGGATATTAGCCGGTGCTCCCGATTGGGCGACACCCACCACACTCCATAATCGCTTTATTTCCCCTGCTGAAATCCTCACTACCATTGAGACCCATCTGATGTCGCTTACCCCCTTTGACCGCGGCTTTGCCCGTTACTTCACGATGACCCACCTCTATAACGCCGGGGAGTCAGCGGATAGACTCCAAGGATACCGCAAAGGACTCTCCAAACTGGTCAACAGCCTCTCATGGGGGGTGACAGTTACCAACCCCCAACCCATCGATTCACAAGGGACAATCTTCTACATCGATCTGCGACACTACGAGTGGGATCGCAATGACGCTTGGACACAGATTGAGGGTGCATATCCCTATCATATCGGTTTTGAAGCACCGGCACAGACCTCACTACGAACACAACTGGGACGGTTACAGAAGGAAATGAAGAGTAATATCCCGTCAGTTCATGTCGATTGGTTTATCGCAAAGGCATCGCTGCCCCCGCTGTATCACGGTTTACTCTCCCTGCCGTTGACAGTCAGAGAGTTAGAGACCCGGTTGGAGGTTGATGTCGCCCAAAACCTCCAAAATGCGCCGGGTGTCCGTGTCTGGCGAGCCGGGACCAACGATTCCCGGGTCTCCAGTCACAACCGCGTGATAGAACGGCATATCTCTCGTTATGGGGCATATTGGAAAAGTTATGACTTCGCTGGTAGTGTTGGGACACAGAATATCTTTAACCACCCGCTCTCTTTCACGCCTGATGGCGGTGAAGCAATCTTCAATCTGCCCAACGGGTTACAAGGCTACTATATTACCAATGCGTCCGGCTCCCGTCTGGACGCAGCACCGACAGACATTGTTTCCAATCCCGCGGCGAGTAACCCGAAGGTGCGGAACGGACTCTCCTGCTTCGGTTGTCATACCGAGGGCATGAAGACGATTGTGGATCAGGTGCGTCCTGTGATAGTGAGTAACACTAACCCAACTTACGACAAAGCACAGGCGTTGAGACTCTATGTGGAACAGTCTGTGATGGACGGACGGGTGCAGGAGGACATGAATCACTACCGAGGGGCACTTCAATCGACCGGTGGCGCGTTTAGTGACATCGAACCGATTTCACGATTTCATGAGGCGTTTCAGGGTTCGGTGGACGCTGCTTATGCGGCTGCGGTGGTAGGGTTAGAGAAGGAAACCTTCTTGGCAAAGATTCGTGAGAATGTGGGTTTGCAGAACGCGGGATTGTTGGTATTAGACAGTCCCAATGGGAGTATGAAACGGGATGCATGGACGGATAGTTTTAATGCGATGATTTATGCGTTGGATTTCCCGGAGGCGGAGGTTGACAGTCCATCGCAGCCGGAGCAGTTACCGGGGACGGTTGTTCATATCCCTGACTCCAACCTGCGTGCGGCGATAACAGAAGTACTTGGCAAAAGCCCCAATGCGCCGATTACTACCGAGGAACTAGAAAAGCTGAAAGAACTCGATGCGCCGGACAGGGGTATCCACGATTTGACCGGACTTCAGTTTGCAACCAACTTGGAATGGTTACATCTCGGAGAGAATCAAATTTCCAACCTATCACCAATTACCGGATTAATCAATCTGAAGGTTTTACGGTTTAGTAGAAACAACGTATCTGACCTGTCGTCGATTGCAGGGTTAATCAATCTGAGATATTTAGCTTTTCATACTAACAACGTATCTGACCTGTCGCCGATCGCAAGGTTAATCAATGTGGAGGTTTTACGGTTTAGCGTAAACAACATATCTGACTTGACACCACTTGTAGGACTCATTAACCTGAAACACATTTTCTCGTGGGGCAATCCTGTATCTGATTTATCGCCTCTAACTGGATTAACAAAAATGGAGGAGATCGATATCTGTGGCGCAGATCTATCAGATCTTACGCCTCTGGCAAGATTAACAGGTCTAAAAGAATTGTATCTTCGCTCTAATGGAATATCAGATATATCTTCTCTCGCAGGATTAACCGGGTTAACTCGCCTGAATATTGCAGAGAATGATATATCGGACATATCACCGCTTGCGGGCTTGACAAACTTGAAATGGCTAAATGTTGGTGAAAACGACATATCGGAGATAACGTCGCTTGTGGGATTAACCAACTTGCAATGGCTAGCGGTCTACGATAACGAGATTTCCGATTTTTCGCCTTTGGACGGGTTACGCGAGAATATCAAGTTCCTTTCGTACGCCAATCCAGCGTCCCCAAAAGGGGGCCCTAAAATAGAGGGCCCGTGGCTATGGGTAGTGTTACCGAACACAAGACTGGACAGCAGTAAGGATTTACTATCAGAAGCGAGTGGAGGAGAGGTGACAGAGACAGAGATAGCCACCCACGGGCCGACCGTGGGAGGTTCTGTCGGGGATAGTGTGTGGACCTCCCACAAACTTCCGACTACAGGGTATAATAACATTGAAGATATGCTGAAACGCGAAATCCGTGATGGAATCGTCTACGGTTCTGTGTCCCTGTATTCGTCACGGGAACAGAAAACAACGATGTACGTCGGCGGCGAGAGGGATTTTAAGGTCTGGCTCAATGGAGTTTTGATTTTTGAGGATCACCGTAGTCTTCGATCTGTTTACGACGTTTATACTGATTTTTTTTCAGTCACGCTGAAGCAGGGGAGAAATGTTCTGTTAGTTGCAATTCACACCGAGGGTAACGGCTTTTTTGGGTTTGAGCCGGGCACGGAATATACAGTAACAAACCCCGGTGTCAGATACACCTTTTCTCAGCCCCCAATCCATATAGGTGACACCTTTACCCTCGACATCAGCGCAGAAGATGTCTTCGATATGGCAGGGTGGCAGTTTGATATTGCCTTTGACCCTGCTGTTCTTGAAGCGGTCAGCGTGAGCGAGGGTGATTTTCTGAAAACAGGTGGCAGCACAACTTTCTTTCAAGGCGGAAATATTGACAATGCAGCGGGTAAAATTACGGGACTCAATGCGGCGCGGTTGTCTACCCAAGGTGTGGGTGGCACTGGCACACTGCTCCAAGTGAACTTCAAGGCAAAATCGGGAGGTGAAACGAAGTTGACGCTGCAGAACTTCCAATTCGGCTCTGTCACCGGCGATAGTATCCCCGCCGGACCACATGAAATCACCATCGCCGTGGAGGGACACCTTGCGACCGGGGACGTAAACCGAGACGGACAGGTGAGTATTCTGGACCTGATTCTCGTTTCACAACAGTTGGGGAAAAGGGTGGCTGCCGGCTCGCCGGTGGATGTCAACGGCGATGGTGTTGTTAGCATTCTTGACCTGATTACCGTGTCAGGGCAGATTGGTAGCACCCCAGCGTCTGCCGCGCCCCCCAACCCCCCGGCCCCCTTATCAAGGGGAGAGGGAAGGGTAGATGCTGCGACGGTAGCAGCGTGGATAGCACAGGCACGGTTGGAAAATGACGGTTCGCTTGCCTTCAAAAAGGGTATTGAAAATCTTGAACGTCTGTTAGCCTCACTAATTCCTGAAGAGACCGCGTTATTGGCAAACTACCCGAATCCGTTTAACCCGGAGACGTGGATACCGTATCAGTTGGCAGAATCGGCAGAGGTAACGCTGACGATTTATGATATGAATGGGAAGCGGGTGCGGCGTTTGGCGGTGGGGCATCAGGCGGCGGGTATGTATCGGAGTCACAGCCGTGCAGCCTATTGGGATGGACGGAATCAGCTTGGTGAGGCTGTCGCCAGCGGCCTATATTTTTATACGCTGACAGTCCGTTCCGAGACCAGGGCGGCTGAGTTCGCAGCAACACGGCGGATGCTGATATTGAAATAGTATCAAATGCCCCGATGATGGTTGGAATGGTGATGTTTATTGCCTTGCAGTCATCAGACATAGGTGGGTTGAGCGAGCCTATCCTTATCCTCAGAAGCGAGGTAAGTCAGAATGACCGGCTTCATGCAAGTTGTGACGATAGACTTTCCTTTTTGCAGATATTCATCAATCAGCACAGCCATCCAGACCAGTTGTCCATAACTGAGCATGAGTTAAGGTGTTAGGGATGAATATTCACGACAGCGGCTATAAGAAACTATTCTCAAATCGTACCATCTTTCGACAACTGATTGAGACCTTCGTCAACCAAGAGTGGGTACATTCTCTCGATTTCGACACCTGTGAACCCCTTGATAAATCCTTTATCTCCGAACACTACAAAGAGACCGAGAGTGATTTAATCTACAAAGTCCAGTTTCATGACCGCGAGGTCTATATCTACATCCTGATTGAGTTTCAATCCACTGTAGATTCGTTCATGGCGTTGCGGGTGCTGAACTACATCACCAACTTTTACATGGATTTTCTCGTCAATAATAGGGGAGTGAACAAATTACCGGCGGTCTTTCCAATTGTGCTGTACAATGGAGCGGCACCTTGGACGGCGCCGGTCAACCTTTCGGCGTTGATTGAGCAGATGCCCTCACTTGGTACATTTGGGTTAGATTTTCAGTATTTTCTGATTGCTGAAAACGAATACAGTCAGGAGGCATTATTAAAGATCCGAAACATCGTATCGACATTGTTTTTGGCAGAATCGCATTACGATTTAGATGTGCTAGAGGTGGAGCTGCTGAATCTATTTTCGACTGAGCGGGACAGACAGGCGGTCAGTCTGTTCTTAAACTGGTTTAGGCAGTTGGCTTTTCACGGACGGCTTGAATCTGACGATTATGAGTCATTGGAGTCCATTTATCGGACCGAAGAGGAGGTGCAGACGATGTTAGTCACAGCATTAGAGAAGGAGAGGGAGCGGTTTTTTCAAAACGGTTTGCGTGAGGGGGAACAGAAGGGCAAGCAGGAAGGGCTGCGTGAGGGTGAGCAGAAGGGCAAGCAGGAAGGGCTGCTTGAGGGTGAGCAGAAAGGTGAACAGAAAGGCAGAATTGAAACTGCAAAGGCAATGCTTGCCAAGGGAATGGAGATAACGCTCATTTCTGAAATCACAAACCTGCCAGAAGCACAACTTTTGGAGTTGAGAGATGGCCTTTCCTCAATAAAAAATTGAAAACAGTGTTAATCACCACTTTCAACGTTGTTTTTGGTCGTGAGACAGTGCCCAGCTTCCTGCCCATCATGTCAGAAAACAGTCTTTACCTTGTCCAAACACGGAAGCCAATCAGTAGGCTTGGACACCTTTGTTTTGGCAATAAGTCTAAGCAACTCTGCAATTTCTTTTAACATGAACCTTTCGTTTATAGTAGATTTTAGAATTAATGAGACACTCCAAATCGGCGCAGTTGGAAACAGCGCCTACCAAACATGGGGAGCGAAAGTGTTTATTTATTTTTTGAATTCACTATAATTCATGGGGTCATTTGATACAAACTATAGGTAAGGCAAATGGTTCATCTAGAAAGAAAGTACAAAACACCAAGAGAAACCATAAACGCCTCCGCCAATCTACGCAAATCTTCACGAATTTATTAGCGCAGATCCGCGTTAAAAGGAAGTTCGGACACAACCTCAGAATTGCAGGCAGGATTACAAACTAACGCTCATGCAGCATTTGTCGAACGGCTAACATAAAAACTGAAGGTGAGAAAGTGTGCAGGTGTGAAAGGGGTATTCTATGTCAAACTATGACATCCGCATCCAGTTAGATCTCAAAATCCCTATGCGCGATGGCATCCGGCTCTACGGTGCCTTGTATCGTCCCACCACGGGCGATAGATTCCCTGCCCTGCTTATCCGGTCTCCCTATAGCACGCAACACCCGCGCTATGTGGATTGGGCGGTGCGCTTCGCACAGAGCGGTTACGCAGTGGTGATGCAGGATTCCCGTGGACGCTATGATTCGGAGGGGGTGTGGCGACCCTACATCGACGAAACTAATGATGGCTACGACACACAGCAGTGGCTGGGAGCCCAACCGTGGTGCGACGGAAATATCGGGACTTTCGGTATTTCCTATCCCGGATTTACACAGATTCTGCCGGCGGCACTCCGCAGCCCTTACGTCAAGGCACTCGTCCCGATCGCCAATCAAGAAGACAATTATGGGCACATGCGGTATAACGGTGTCCTGCAGCTTCAGAACGCTATGAACTTCATCTGGCTTGGCGATCGCACAAACCAGAACGCGCCGAGAGACCTAATTGATTGGGAGGAGGTCTACCGTCGGTTGCCGCTGATTTCCGCCCTTGACAGCATCGGTGATCGTCCGTTCTATCGAGAGGTGATCCGACACAACGCCTTTGATGATTTCTGGAAATCCTACAGCATGAAGTACAGGTACATTGAAGTCGAAACGCCTGCATATTTTATCACCGGGTGGTACGATAACCTCGTTCACGAAGGCTTCAAGTGTTTCAACGGTTGGACAACACACGCCCGGTCGGCGGAAGTTAGAGAGCGGACAAAACTGTTGGTGGGTCCGTGGACGCATTCCGCGATCGGCAGCCCCGAACCGTTTGGTGATGTCGATTTCGGTTCAAACGCAGCGGTAGATATTCCGGATGCTCACCTGCGTTGGTATGACCAACGGCTAAAAGGGATCGATACCGGTATGGACGACGAGCCGCCCCTCCGAATCTTCGTGATGGGCGCGAACATCTGGCGCGACGAGCATGAGTGGCCCCTCGCGCGAACACAATACACCAAATTTTACCTTCATAGTGAAGGACGCGCCAATTCCCTCCACGGCGATGGTGAGCTGACGGTTCAACCGCCACAGGATGAGCCAGCAGATTCTTTCACCTACGATCCCGAAAATCCTGTTCCTACCGTGGGCGGTCAGAGTATGTTTATTGATAATACAGGTCCGCAGGACCGGCGATCTGTGGAACGCCGAGACGATGTATTGGTCTATTCCACACCTCCGCTCACCGAGGCTTTGGAGGTCACAGGAAAGATTGAGTTGACGCTCTATGCCGCCTCCAGTGCGCCGGATACTGACTTCACTGCAACGCTCGTCGATGTGCATCCGGGTGGGAAAGCGATTAACATCTGCGAAGGCATCGTGCGGACGCGATTCCGCAATTCCTATGAAGAACCAACGTTAATTGAACCCGAAACCATCTATCCGTACAAGATTATACTATGGGAAACAAGCAATCTCTTCAAGGCGGGGCACCAAATTCGCATCGAAGTCTCTAGTAGCAATTTCCCCCGCTTCGATCGGAACCTGAATACCGGCAGCACACCGGGATTGGACACCGAAACAGAGATAGCGCACCAGACAATTTACCACAGCGCACAATATCCTTCTCATATCACATTACCGGTAATTCCTCCGATTCATCGGAATCCTCGGAACGGGACAAAATAACGATGACGAATCACAACCCAATGCGAATCGGTGCGGATGTCGGCGGCACCTTCACCGATGTTGTCCTAATTGATGCTAACGGAAACATCTGGACCCACAAAGTCCCTTCTACACCGCCTGACTTTGAAAGGGCAGTGCTGAACGCAATCGAGCATCTATTACGCACAACCGACGCTGCAGGAACAACAGTCAGTGAAGTCGCACACGGCACCACGGTGGCAACCAACGCTGTTTTGGAGAAACGTGGCGCGAAAACTGCGCTGATCACGACCAAAGGCTTCCGAGATGTCCTCGAACTGAGGCGCATCCGTGCGCCCCAGATGTACGACCTGTTCTTTGAAAAGCCCGAAGCACTTGTCGAACGCTATCTGCGCTTTGAACTCACGGAACGTATCTCTGCGTCCGGCGAGGTGCTGACCCCACTATCGGAGTCAGAACTGTGGGATCTCAAGGAGGAGTTGGAGAAAGAGGCAGTTGAATCTGTAGCGGTCTGTACCCTCCACGCCTACGCTTTCCCACAACACGAAAACGCTGTCGGCGATTTCTTGAGAGCACAGTTGCCAGAAGTCCCGGTCTCTCTGTCATCTGAAGTCCTCCCGGAGCGTAAAGAGTATGAACGCACTGCCACCACTGTCGTCAACGCCTACGTCCGTCCTGTCATGCAGCGTTACTTGAACGCGATGCGTAGCGGTTTACAGGAGATGGGGATTGAGGGCCCGCTGTTGATGATGCAATCGGCGGGCGGATTGACGCCAGAGTCAGACGCTGCACGACTGCCGGTTTTTGTCTTGGAATCGGGACCGGCTGCCGGTGTGTTAGCGGCTGGATTCACAGCGCAGCGGTTGGGAACGGATAACCTAATTACACTCGACATGGGTGGCACCACCGCCAAAGCCTCCATGATTGAAGACGGTGCGGTCGCTTACAGTCCAGAATACGAGGTTGGTGCCTCGGTTTCGGCGGGGAATCGGTTGGTTGGCGGGGGTGGTGAACTGATTCGCGCTCCGAGTATTGACATTGCTGAAGTCGGATCTGGCGGTGGGAGCATCGCGTATCTAGATGGGGCGGGTGGTTTGCGCGTCGGTCCCCGTAGTGCGGGTGCGGTACCGGGCCCTGCTTGCTATCAACGCGGAGGGACAGAACCAACCGTCACCGATGCCAATGTGGTATTGGGCTATATTCGCCCCGGTGAATTGGCTGACGGAGAGGTCAGCATCAACGTTGAAGCCGCACACCGAGCGATACACGACCATATTGCTGTACCCCTTGGAATGGACCCCCTTCAAGCAGCGGAGGGGATCCACCGGATCGCCAATGCTCGCACCATGCGGGCACTACGCGCTGTGTCTACCGAGCGTGGACGGGATCCACGGGAGTTTGTCTTGATGGCTTTTGGGGGATCTGGTCCGATTCATGCGGCAGGGTTGGCGAAGGAACTTTTAATCCGTCAGGTTATCGTGCCGCCGCTGCCCGGTCTATTCAGTACCTTGGGCTTGCTTTTTTCCGGTATAGAGCATCACGATGTCCGCAGCTGTCTGCTCTCCGGCGAGACGCTCAATGCAACGGCTTTGGAAGGGATTAAAGCGGAGATGCAGCGCAATATGCTGGCTCAATTCGAGACCGAAGGCTATCCCGCCGACCAAGTGACGCTGAGTTGCAGCGTTGATGTCCGTTTTAAGGGGCAAGCGTCAGAGATACGCATCCCAGTGGTGGATGAGCACTTCACCGAAGCAACAGTGAAAACGCTATACACAACCTTTGAAACAGAGCATGAACGACTCTATGGACACCGATCGGATCCAGATAACCCGGTCGAAGTTGTGGCGGTCCGGCTGATTGGGCAGGCGGGCATACGCGGTCAACAAGATGTACTTAACCCCGCGGAACGGCTCGGAGCGCGTGAATCGAGTCGAGAGGCTTATTTCGGTGCATCGTGGGGGACAATCAATACCCCCGTCATCTCGCGTCATGATTTGGGAGAAGAAGGTACAACTGGTCCCACCCTCATTGACGAATACGATTCAACCATCGTCGTTCCACCCGACTATCGCGGGTATCTGGATAGCGACGGAAATATTCTTATGGGTCTTGTAACTGAATGATATAGAAACGAGGAGAAAACGGGAAAACGAGAGAACGAGCGAAATGAAAGAGAGAAAGTGAGCAGAACTTTCCCACTTTCATACCTGCTGCTTTAATGGAGGCATCTATGCAAATCAAAATTAGCCAGACAACCCTCACTCTTGTACAAGGCGATATTACAAAAGAACAGGTTGATGCGATTGTCAACGCTGCGAATGAGCAACTTATGGGTGGCGGTGGCGTTGATGGGGCAATCCACCGCGCCGGGGGCCCGGCGATCATGGCGGAATGCAACGAAATTCGTGCCGATCAGGGCGGTTGCCCGACAGGGAGTGCGGTGATCACGACGGGGGGAAACCTTCCCGCGAAGCATGTCATTCACACCGTGGGACCGATCTGGCGGGGCGGAAATGCCGGTGAACCTAACCTCCTCGCTAGCTGTTACCGGGAGAGTTTAAGTCTCGCACTTGAGGGCGATATTAAGACAATTGCCTTCCCATCAATCAGCACAGGTATCTACGGCTATCCGATTGACAGAGCAGCTGGCACCGCCCTCGATGCGGTGAAGGTGTTCCTAGAATGGCATGATGGGATCGAAGAGGTGCGCTTCGTCCTTTTTGACGATGCAACCTACGCAGGCTATGAGAATGCACTCTCGGAGATGAGTGCTTAAAGGGCGTGATAAGTCTATGTCAAACCAACAACTTCCATTATTCCCAACCACTGTTGTGGGCAGTATGCCACGATCTGATTTTGTCCGCGATCTGCTTGCATTAGAAAACGAGCCGCAACGCTCTGAAGCCGAAACGCAAAAAGAGATGGACGCTGCCGTGCGGTACATTATTGCGTTACAGGAAGCCGCGGGGATCGACATCATCTCCGATGGCGAGTGGCGGCGGCGTTCCTATATCGGCGTGATTGCAGACATCGCAAGCGGATTTGAGTTGAGTATGCAGGAGGGGATCCACTGGACAACCGCTGTTGATAAGATACGCCTCAAGCAGCCGGGGGTTATCGCATCGGAAGCGGCATTTTTGCAGCAGCACACCGATCGACTGACAAAGGTGTGCCTCCCGTCTCCATATCTGTTAGGGCAGCGGATGTGGGATCCGGAAAAATCGCGGGACGCTTACCCAACACGCGAGGCATTCATGTACGATCTCGTCGATATTTTGCGGAATGAACTGATCGCCATCAGGGAGGCGGGGGCGACCGTCGCCCAATTCGATGATCCACATCTGTGTCTCTTTGTCGATGAATCCGTCAGATCGAGTTACGAAAACCCTGAACGTGAGATGGGGTTGTGTGTCGATCTACTGAATCAGATTATCGATGGTGTTGACGGAATTCAGATTGCCATCCACCTCTGCCGACGCAATAAAGGGCGTGACGGCTGGATTGGCGAGGGAGGATATGAGCCGATCCTGCCCCATCTGAAACGGCTCAAGGTCAATCAGTACCTGATGGAGTTCACGATTCCAGTCGCCGGTGATCTTGCGGTGCTGAGGGAGCTCCCGGAAGATAAGACAATCGGTCTCGGCTGCGTCGATTGTCGCGGCGAACATATCGACACACCTGAAGAGATTGTTGCACGGGTTGAAAACGCACTGCGCCACCTATCCCCTGACCGTATCACCCTGAATCCGGACTGCGGATTTGCGCCCGGCAGCGCCGCCGAAATTCCGATTGACGAGGCGTACCAGAAACTCAAAAACGAAGCGAAAGCAGCAGAAATTCTTCGAGAAAGGTACGGATAGCGAAAACTCGATTATGCAGAACTTACCAGAGCAGCCGTTTACACGGCGATCGCTCATCCTGCCGATCTATTTCCCTGCCTTTCTGCTTTCCGTCGGCGGTGGCATCCTTATCCCAATCTTACCTGAATACGCAAAATCTTTTAACCCCTCCTATAGCCTGATGGGGCTCGTCCTCGGTATGCAGGGCGTCGGTGTCCTGATCGCGGATGTGCCCGCTGGCATCCTGATCGAACGGACGGGTCGCAAATCGTCAATGTTAATCGGTGCTGCCGTGGTAGGATTATCCACCCTCGCCGTTGGACTCGCCCACACTGTCCTTGAACTGCTTATCTACCAACTCATCGCGGGAATCGGCAGCGCCCTATGGACTATTGCGCGATATACCTATTTGACGGATGCGGTCCCCATTGAGGAACGGGGCAGATCGCTCGCAATGTTCGGGGGAGTGAGTCGAATTGGCACTTTTTTAGGTCCTGCGATTGGTGGCTTTATCGGTAAGTATTACGGTTTGAGTGCCCCTTTCTTTGCCTGTGCAGCAATTATGGGGGTCAATTTTCTGTTCTGCCTTTTCTTTATCCACGAAACAAGACGTTCTTCAGTCGTGGGACCTCGTCGGCTGCACCTGAAACAGTTTATCGACATATTGAAGACACACTATCGCGCGTTACTCACAGCTGGATTGGGGCAGATCTGCGTCCAAACCCTCCGAGCAGGGCGGCGGATTATTATTATCCTCTATGGACGCGATGTCATCGGGCTAGACCGCCAGACGGTGGGGTTGATTTTTAGCCTTTCCTCATTTATCGACATGGTGATGTTTCCGGTGGCAGGATTTATTATGGATCGGTTTGGCAGGAGATACGCCATTGTTCCCTGTTTCTTTATTTTCGCTACGGGAATGGCGATGGTGCCTTTGACAGGCAGCTACTTGACCCTATTGATTGCGGGTATTGTGATGGGACTTGGCAACGGACTCGGTTCCGGCACAATGATGACAACGGGGGCAGACCTTGCTCCACGGGAAGGCACCGGAGAGTTCCTTGCGGTCTGGCGACTCATCGGTGATGTCGGTCACGCAGCGGGGCCTTGGATTGTCGGTGAGATTGCAGATGTGTCAGGATTGGGGCTTTCTGCCGTGGCTCTAGCAGGGGTTGGGTATATGGCGGTCGCAATCTTCCTCTGGTTGGTGCCGGAGACCTCACGAAAACGGGATTGGTAAAATCAACCGCTGAGACGCGGAGAACGGGGAGCAGATGGATGGAAGATTGGGGAAGCGTGGGGGCGTGGGAACGAGTGTTTGACTCGCCTCCTCGCTTCCTTGCCCCCTCGCTTCCTCTCTTTTCTCTGCGATCTCTCACTCCTCCGATTAGATCCGAAGTCAAAGCAATCTGTGGTCGGTTTTCAATGGCGGTTAGTTTTTAGCTCGTTTTCCCGCTTTCTCGTTCTCTCGTTTTCCTCCCTGTTAACCCATCATGAAGTCCGAGATACGCTCTCCGATGACCATCGTCGTCACGTTGGTATTGGCGCGGATGCAGTCGGGCATAATCGAAGCGTCCGCCACCCGCAGCCCCTCAATGCCGTAGACTTTGCCGTACTGATCAACTACAGCCATTGGGTCAGCGTCCGGTCCCATCTTGCAGGTCGATGAGATATGGTGACTGGTAGCTACCTGGCGCAGCATCCACTCGTCGAGGGCTTTGTCCGTCGCCAGATCGGCATCCGTCGGTGCAAGCCGTTCTGCAACTAACTTCTTGAAGGCATCGTGTTCAAGCAGATCAATGATGATACGCACGGACTCGCGTAGCCGTTCGCGGTCAAAGGACTCTGTCAGGTAGTTATAATCTAGAACAGGTTGTTGATGCGGATCGGAAGAAGCGAGCCGGATTTCGCCCGCGCCGACAGCAAGGTATATGCAGGCAGCAACGTGAAATCCCAGAGGCACGGAGTCGGATTCGACGAGATAGCCCTCCTTAGTCGCAAAAGCGGTTGGGAGGAGAAACATGTCGTTGCGAAGGTCCGAACCCTGCGCTGTGTATCGGAGTCCAATCTGAAGCCGTGGTTCTGTGCCATCAGGCAGAAATGGCTCTTTTACCCTCAACGTAACCGACACCTGCGGATGGTCTCTCAGGTTCTGCCCAACGCCCGGCAGGTCGTGCACCACAGGAATATCAACCGCCTTGAGATGATCAGCGGGTCCGATACCCGAAAGCATGAGGATATGCGGTGAGCCGATAGAGCCGCCGGATAGCACAATTTCCTCGCCATAAACATCGAACATCTCGCCGCCGCTCTCCACTTGGACACCAACAGCACGTTTGCCTTCAAAGAGCAGACGGTGTACCAAGCAGTTTGCTTTAATAGTAAGGTTCAGGCGATGACGCGCTGGGTTCAGGTAACCGATTGACGTGCTCCAGCGGATGCCGTCCGGATTATTGAGTGCGAGTGGACCAACTCCCGTAGAGTCCGGATCGTTGTGATCGGGGCAATCTGGATAGCCAGCAGCCAGAGACGCATCGTAGAAAGCTGCCTGTTCAGGGTTCAACTCCTCGTATGTATGCCGCCGGGCGCGGATGGGACCTGTGTTTCCGTGATAGGAATCGCTATAGTCGGGATCCGCCTCGTTTCTGCGAAAGCAGGGAAGCAATTCCTTGTAACTCCATTTGTCGTTACCCAAGGCAGCCCATGTATCGTAGTCTTCAGGTACACCACGGAGGAAGATCTGTGCGTTCACCGCGCTTGAGCCGCCAACTATCTTGCCGCGTGGGACAAACATGGTGGGGGCACTGTCGGTAGCACGGGCGGTGTAACCCCAACCGAATTTGGTCGGGCGACCAAAGGCTCGCGCCCAGATATTGCGGTCTTGTCCATAGCCGTACTTGATTTCCTCCGGAAGTTGCTCAGGATCTGGGAAGTCGGGACCCGCCTCCAACAACAGGACAGATCGCCCTGGATCTTCGGTGAGTCGGGCTGCAAGTATCGCTCCAGCTGCCCCTGCCCCGACGATGATTGTGTCATATTTCATTCTCATTTCTCCTCAATCTAAAATCAACCGCTAGTCGGTTTTCAATGTAGAGGTCCCCGTGTTTCCATCGCTACGGAGATCCGCTCACTTCTGCCCCCGTCCCCGTCAGAGTGATACAAGCGGACAGCACCGTGGAAATGATCTGCATATTCGACGAAGTCCAACTCTACTTCTGCCGCCTGTCCCGGTACAAACGGTTTACGAAAATAGATTGTGATTTCACGGAACCGTAGCCGCCCGGCATCCCCGCCGACCTTGTGATACAGGAGTGCTAGGTAATCCTGTGCTTGGTTCATATACACAGCCGTATTAATGTGGCGGTAGATATCTGACCTGTCCATATGGAAGACATGTGGTATCGTGTCGTGGAAGGCCTGTCCGTCGCCGGAGGCTTGGCAGCGATAAGCCTCTATGTCTCGCCTGACCAGATCGCTTTCAGTCGATTCATGCTCCTTCAAGAACCTGATCGCCTCCGGCACGTCGGTCGGCTTATGTTGACCTAGGGGAGCAAGCGGACGGGTGAGTGCCATCCAAAATTCGGCACGTCCGACTGGTCGCTGGGAGTCATTTTCTTTGTTGAGCAATACGCAGTTCATCGCTAGATGACCACGCTTCAGTTTCCCGTTCTCGTCCCGCGTTGTCACCAGTCGTAATCGCGTTTCCTGCCGCAGCTTCATTCCCAAAGGACAGTGTATTCCGAAGGTTTCAAATCTCAGGATGTTATTGAGCGGAACGACCCCGTCGCCGCGTTTGGCGTTATAATTCCAGTGGGGATTGAGGGTACTGTGGAGGCCGGGACCGATTGTGCGACTCAGATTGGCTGTGACTAGCTCGGAATCCATATTGAGCATCCGCCACTCAACAGTCTCCTCTGTGACACCCTCTAGGAAATCCTGTGAATCCTTTTTCGGTGACATCAGGTGAATCAACCTCTTTCTATGGGCGCAACCGTTTAACAAAAGTGTTCATTAGTTCATTGGTTCTTTGGTTCATTAATGGGTCAGTAACCTTGTTCACGTAGTTACGGCATACGGAGTATGCCTACTACTATATTCCAAGGATTTCACGTGCATCGCTAGGCGTGGCAGCTTCGCCTTGTAGCTGCTGGACCAAATTCACAGCGACCTCGACCATCTGGGCGTTGCTTTTTAGCAGCACTCCCCTGCGGAGATAGATGTTGTCTTCAAAGCCGACGCGAATATGGCCACCTAGAATGATGCCCATCGTAATCATCGGCAACTGTGTTCGACCAACGCCCATAACAGACCAAGGGATATCGGGGGGCAATAAGTTCTTCATGAATAGCATATTCTCCGGCGTTGCTTCGATACCCCAACCAGCACCCATACACAATTGGATATACGGTGGATCTTCAAACAGTCCTTCGTTGATTAAATGCAGTGCCTGTCGTATGTGCCCCGCGTCGAAGACCTCGATTTCGGGTTTGACCCCTTGCTCACGCATTCGTCGGGCTGCGGCTCGCCCCCACTCCGGCGGATTGAGAAACATGCGGTCTCCAAAGTTCAGTGAACCGACATCAAGGGAACAAATCTCCGGTTTTAGCGTAACGGGCTCAAGGCGTTCTTCGATGATGTTTTTTCCGGGTATATTTCCACCGCTCGTTGTGAGATTGATCAGGATGTCGGACTCTTGGCGAATTCGATCTACAACCTCTGCGAAGAGCTCAAGCCTTGAACATACGATTCCTGTTTCGGGGTCACGCACGTGGATGTGTGCGATCGCTGCACCGGCTCTACTGCTTTCAATCGCGGCTTGTGCAATACCCTTGGGTGTATACGGTACAGCAGGATTCATCTCCTTAGTGGGTCCCGACCCCACCACCGCTACCGAAACTATTGTCTTTGCCATAATCGGTTCCTCCAAAACATCGTAAGATTACGAGTCCTTTAATAATCTATCAATCTCCTCTTTGATGTGTCCCTGTGCCGTCTGGACGAACTGCTCTGTACTCATTCCTTCAAGTCGGGTTTCAAGCCCGTGAGAACCAAACCCGAACACAATACTATCCGCTGCGTGGGCTTCGGGATCATCGAAGTAACGCGGTGTGGTTCCTCGCAAGGCATCTGGAAGATCCGCCCCTTCTGTGCGGTATATGATAGGATTCGCCAGAATCATCAGCGGAAAATTGCCTCCTATCTCCTCATGGGAGACCGCCGGATAACGTTTCACTTGCATGTCACCTAGTATCACAGTGTCTTTCAACTCTGGTGCCCAAGTTGTCACCCGGTAAGTCTGTCCCGGTGAAATCCATTCCCGTAACTGTTGTCTCCGCGCAACGTAGTCATGCCATTTCATCAGTTCGGGGAAATGCTCCGCGGGCAGGGAGCTTTCATCTTGATATAGAGCAAGGTTGCCCTCGGAGCGGAGGTCGTTGAATACAGCGAACCAGTGGGCATAGCCTCGGAGACCGCGGGAAAGTTGCATCACATCGTTGTTCGGTGGCGCGTGGGATGCGTCCACGATTACGATATGGGGCATCCGCTCGCAGATCTCTTTGACAAATTCCCTTGGGAATGCCGAAGGCACACTGAGTCTCGTAGAGGTGCCGGAACGCACCCGATCATACCTGAGCGTGAACCCCTCTTTGAGATATGCCTCAATAGGCTCGACAACCCACTGCCGTCCGTAACGGTCATTCCCTACCACCACGATGTGCTTGTTGGTGCACGTTTGAAACCCTTTCAAAAACTTGAGAAATCCCACGGCTTCGTATGCGGCGCGACCAACCTCTGCGAGATGCTGCTCGTCTAAATGAGGTTGATCTGCGGCAACCGCTGGCAGCTTTTTGAGTTGGTTAAACAGTTGGTACAGTTCTTCGTTCGATTTCGGCGGCGGATATCGATTTTGGAGTTGATAGGTCAGCGGTTCTAGAACGCGTGTATACTCGTAGGCAAAGCGTCTAAATTCCAGATCTCGTTGCAAAATGTTGTTTATATCGAATTGTCCATTCCGCGTATCCGCTCTGTATCGGTCAAGTTCAGATAGAAGAGAGTCAAAGTCCGAACTCTTCGATAAAAAATTAATTAGCGGTGGAGTCAGTATCGTGCCATCGTGATTTGTTTTGTGGTATTTACCCAACCATTGCTCTAACTTCTCAAAGCGGTTTAACACTTCTATCTTCGGGAAATTTTTCAGGAAAAGTTCAATCTGTTTTACACCAAATTTGACATGAAAACTACATATCAGATTGAAACGGCGCATCCCGATAACAACGTCCGTCAACCCCAAAATATCGATTGACTTAAAGACCTCCCCATATCTATCGAGGATGACCTCATCATCTATCTGGCTATCCCCCTCAGCCTCACGCAGATGGTTAAGCAGGCGTTTTTTCGCGGTGAGTATATGCGCTGGTATCCTACGCCCTTGACGCGCTGGTATCTTCCCTTGAAGAATCTGTTTGTACCAATGTTCAGACACCGCTTCTGCTATATCGCTGTCCGGCTGGAACGGTCGGAGACGCTCTATCTCCGCTGCGAAAACAGTTGCACGAAGGACTATCCGGCGTTTTCCCTGCATTGAGAGCGCGTCCAATTCTTTTCGGATAGGGCATGGGAAATTCGGTCTGTATTTTAGGTATGTTTTCAGGAACTGCTCTGCTCTTTTCGGCGTGTGGGTGTGAGCGGCGTGGACAAGTTCGCGGATCGGGTCAAGAACCGCTTGGGGATTTTTAGATTCCCTGCCGGATATGGCGATGACCTGTCCAACTACTGCAGCGAAGTTATCGTCTGCCAGTAGGAATTGTCGCCACGCTGAATCCTTCGTTTCATGGACAACTGTTGACAGTAGAGCGTAGCTTGCGTGCTCATAGTAGCCAATCTCACGTTCATACCGAAGTAAATCTGCCAGCGGTTCGCCTATGTCATCCCACGGAATTTCCTGCTTTTCGGTTGAGGCCATTGTTCCTCACTCCTCTGCCTCCGCGAGCAACCCTCGTAAATGTTTGACTGCCAACCCAATGGCTTGGGCGTAGCCACACCGGTTGCCCTGGTCCTCGAAAACAATCGACATATTCCCGTTGAAATTCACTTTCTTGAGGATAGAAATAATCCGTCTATAATCGAGTAACTCCTCTCGACCACTATCAACCTTATAGATCTTAGCGCGCACGTATGAGGCGTAGGGTGCGGTCTGTTCCATGTATCTGTAGATATTTTCGCTTGAGTTGGAAGTCTCCTCTCTACTTGTCGGTGCACCGCGCCATCTCCCCGTGTCCAAGATGAAGGTGAAGTTCTCACGGTCAACGTCGCTCAGGATGCGGCAGATATCATCGCCTGTCGGTTCCACAGCCGGCGGATGGTTGTGAAGACCGATAAGGATACCTTTCTCAGCTGCATAATCGGAAACTGCTTGGAAACCGGAGATCATCGTTGACCACACCGCTTCACGGTTCTCCGTCCCTTCAGGCACCCCTCCGCCGAACAGACGAATCAGTGGGGCACCCATGAACACGGCAACATCCACGGCTTCTTTGACTACATCGATCCGCTGCCGTAATTCATCTGGCGATAGGGCTGCGCCGACCACACTCCCATCCGGCAATTGAGCGGAACTGACAAATCCACTGCCGGCTCCTATGAAACCTATCGGTAAGCCGTACCTATGGCACAGAATCTTGACTCTGCGAAGATATGCCGGTTCTAGAGAACGGAATCCTCTATCAAGTTGGAAGTCAATCATATCGAGCCGCAACGTGTGGATTAAATCAATCATCGTCTCAATATCGATCCACCCGCCGGGGTTGTCTCTGTCTTTCACCAAGCTGTTACAACCGAGTTTAATCATGGGTTCTCCCTCGTTATTAGGATCGCTATGTGACCGAGCTGATTTGGTTTTCTAATCATACATGAGCCATCAAGAGAAAGTCAATAAAAATACAGATACCCAAGTTGCTACCTATTGGAAATCCATCAGATGCGAAAATCAAATTTTCCCATTTTTCCCGCGCAAATGGGAAAATTGTCCCTATTTCAGCATAAAACGTTTTGTCATAGACCTTCAATCGTATTACAAACAGTTACAAACAATTACATTTCATCTTATCGTTATTCCCTACAGGATCTTTGATGGTGCGTCTGCTGTAGTTGCCCGTTCTGTTTCACGAGAATCCCGATTTATTGGGTATTGGATATTGTGTGCTGCGGCGATAAATCGCCGAACTACAGGGTTTTGAGCACTCAACTGCGTAAGTCCTACCTCTTGTAAATTTCTATTCTTGACTTTGTTCTTCTTGTTCGACTACAATCAATCATGGCTTTAACTTGACTTATAGTGGATCTTAGAATTAATAAAACACTCCAAACCGGTGCGGTTACAAACCGCACCTACCAGGTGAGAGGCGAAAGTGTCTATTTATTTTTAGAATTCACTATAATCATTAAAAGGAGATTATCATGTTACACAAACTATGGAAAATCGCTTGGATTTCAGTCCTCAGTTTCGTCTTCATTATTGCCACCCTTGTGGAAGCTCAAACGGTCGCAATGATGCCAACTTACCCAGTAGAAGATTTTACCACGGACACCACCTATAAGGTCTTAAAGGTAATAGATGGCGACACTGTCAAACTTCACTACAACGGCAAGGCAACAAATTTTAGGCTGATTGGCATTGATACACCGGAGACAGTACATCCGAATAAACCTGTCGAGGCGTTTGGTAAGGAAGCATCAGAATTTATTCGTAATATGCTACTCGGCGAATCGGTTTACCTGCGGTTTGATGTGCAGCAGATCGATCTGTACGGCAGGCGACTAGCATATCTCTACCGCGTACCAGACGGCCTTTTTGTGAATCTGGAAATTGTGAGACAAGGCTACGGACGGCCCTACACGCGTTTTCCTTTCAAACACATGGAACTGTTTCGGCACTATGGCAACCGAGCCCGCACAGCAGGGAAAGGTCTTTATAGAGGCGATCTCCCTACACAGTTGGGGCTATCCCCTCTGATCGACACAAAATCGGAGAGTCAGGTCTATGTGACGCGTACCGGCAAGAAATATCATCGCGACGGCTGTCGATCCTTAAACAAAAGCAAGACAGCAATACCATTGGTAAAGGCAAGGCAGAAATACGGACCTTGTGGACGGTGTAATCCTCCACGATGAGAAGTTGACCTCGACAGCAACGTCATAGGCATCATATCCAGCAAACAATGATACAGCGTATCGAACCCCGGTTTGAGAGCTTGCGACAACACCCGCTGATTCTCGATCCTACTGTAAATTTCTATTCTTGACTTTGTTCTTCTGGTTCGACTACAATAGTCAGGGCTTTAACCCGACGAGGCGAAGCTAGATGGCCCACTCGATCCGATAACGCGTCCATTACTTTGGCATCGTTAGACCGGTTGGCAGGTGTAATGGGAAAACAACTCAGAATTGAACTCGCCTCGCGAGTCGTCAGATTGACCAGCAGCGTCCGATGTTAAACCACGATCATAGAATTCCAGATTATGACAACCGAAAACGCTAAGGTCGAAGAACCTCTAAAAATAGGTCAGCGGAAACAGCTTTTCGTAGATGATTACATTGTTGCCGAGACATCAAACGTCGCTCGTCGACTGGGAACAGTTACGAAGGAAGCCCAACCGCTCATGGTGCCCAATGAGCGGGAGTATCCCCTCTACTTTGGCATCTATTCAACTGTGCTGCGAGACGATGGCAAATTCAAGATGTGGTATCTGGCGACAAACAGGCCCAACTACGACATCGGATATGCCGAATCCGAAGATGGCATCCAGTGGAAACGGCTGAACGTGGGGAAGGACGGTCAGGATAACTTCGTTTTTCGAGGACACGGTTTCAGTTGTTTTATCGACCCGAATGAGGAAGACCAGAATCATAGGTACAAGGGAGCATACGGTCCCGCCGGTCAATGGGAAAAAAGTCAGAAGGCGGTGCATCTCGCCCATTCTCCAGATGGCATCCATTGGACTGCCTATAACAACGGAAAGGCTGTATTGTCCCGAACTTCAATCCCTCATCCTCAAATCGAGGGGCGAAGTTACGTCACTGCATCGGACACGCATAATCAGATGAACTGGGACAGCGATGCGAAATTGTACCGGATCTTCACCCGCGATATTTACGCCGGACCTGTTGAGGGAGATGACCGGAAGATAAGTCGTGGCAGCCGCACCATGACCAACCCTGACGTGAAAGTGGACCCAACAAAGTGGACACTGATTCAAAGCTGGGAGTTCGACCGCGAGGGAGCTTCAGAATACAAACGGCGGCAAATTTATGCACTGACAGACTGGATGTACCAGGGCGTTCACTTCGCCCTGATGAGCGTGCTGCGGACCGGGGGTTTAATCGATGGTTATATCGGCACGAGCCGTGATGCTTCTCATTGGGACTTAAGTTGGGTCTATGCGGGCGAACCGTTCATTCCTCCTGGTCCGCAAGGCAGTTTCGATGCGGCGGGAGCGTTTCCCTTCTCGCAGATTGTGACGTGGAAAAATCGCCATTGGCTGTACTACGGAGCGATGGATAAGGGCCATAAAGACTTAGCAAATCGGATGTCGATTGGGCTAGCGACCTTACGGTTGGACAGATTCATGTCTTTGGAAGCTGGCTCAACTCCGGGCATGGTCACGACCAAACCATTCACACTGGAAGGCAGTCAACTTGAGCTCAACACTGATACTTCTCAAGGACAGATTTCTGTAGAAGTCCTAGACGCAGCGGGCCGGCAGATTCCCGGTTTCGCCAAATCGGTATGCCAAGATATCAAAGGCATGGACGAACTGCGACTACAACCTAGATGGGCAAATCATGCCGACCTGTCACCTTTAATTGGGAAAACGGTACGTCTGAAGTTCGATCTACAAAACGCTCATCTATACGCTTTTAAGGTCAATTCTTGACATTGGTCGCGGGTGCCTTGGTAAGTTGTTGAATGCTCCAAGCCAACACCAGAAACGGTTGTGCAAGACACCGGACTGGTTGAGTCTCAACTATAGCACAACAGTTTAAGGAGCTGCATGTCGAAAGAGAAATATAATCAACTCGTCAATGAAGGGTTCTGTGTCTTTGAGAATATTCTGAGTGATGCGCTACTCAGTCGACTTCGGAGTGTGACGGACCGACTCTGCGAAAACATGACGGAGGAGCATAAAAAATATTTCCGATCTCAAGGAAGCGCGTTTAGAACTTACGAGGACCCGGTTTTCGCGGAACTGATCTCGTGGCAGCTGTCGCTTGACGCATTGGGATCAATGGGGTTCAAAGATCCAACCTTTACCAGTGGGTATATCCTCAGCAAGCCACCGCACAGTCCGCCGCTGTTTTGGCACTACGACTGGTTTGGTTGGGAAGATCCAACTACCTACGACCCTAGACCGCAACAGGTCTTTTTTATGTACTACCTGACCGACACCACACCGCATAACGGTTGTCTCCGTGTGATTCCGGGGTCGCATTACAAGCACAATCCACTTCACGATTTAATTATGGAACCACACGCAGGTGAGATTTCAGCGGCAAAGAACTTAGACCGTCCCGAATTTTCGACGCGCCCTGATGAAGTCGATGTTCCGGTCAAAGCGGGCGATCTGCTGATTGGTGACTCACGCTTGCTGCACGCTTCGTATGCGAACAATTCCGACGAACGTCGCACGGTTATTACACTCTGGTTCCAGCCTGATTTTTGCGATTTGCCGGAGCGCGTCAAGGCACAGCTGGCTAGCAAGACACATCCCATCCCCGAAGATTGGTCGAAGGAAACGCAGGAAATGGTTCGCCGTCTGAATCCAAAATATGATGGCGACGCTGAGCCGTATGGGCGGGTTTTGTATCAGCGAAAGCCCGATTAGAAGAAAACATAAACCCATCGTTGATTTTGCATGGAAGGAGGTTTCCGATGACACCTGAACAGATATTGTCCCACAAACCTGAGACGCTCACTCAAGCGCAACGTCAATTTTACTTTGATAACGGATACCTGCTCGTTGAAAGCATTGTACCGCAGGATTGGGTTGAACGTCTGATCGACGTTACAGATGAAATGGTGCAGCGCAGCCGTTCCCTGAACAAGTCAGATATGGTGTTCGATCTGGAGCCGGGACACACAGCGGACAATCCACGCTTGCGCCGGTTGACCAGTCCGGTTGAACATCACCCAACCTACTGGGAGTTTGCTTCGCAGTCGGTTATCGTCGATGTGGCAGCGGATCTGGTAGGACCAGACGTGAAATTTCACCACTCTAAATTGAATTTCAAATGGGCGGAAGGCGGCGAAGAGGTCAAGTGGCATCAAGACATCACCTATTGGCCTCACACCAACTATAGTCCGCTCACAATCGGGGTCTATCTTTATGATGTGGACGATGATCAGGGACCTCTCGGCGCGATCGCTGGAAGCCACAAGGGTGAACTCTTCAATCAATACAACGACAGCAATCAATGGGTCGGTTGCCTCAGCGACGAAGATGCCAAAAGCGTTGACACAGAGAATGTCGAGTATCTGAAGGGACCTGCTGGATCTATCACGATTCATAACTGCCGCGTGATTCACGGTTCCAAGCCGAACCTTTCCGACCAAGGGCGACCATTATTGCTGAATATCTATTCGTCAGCCGATGCCTTCACCTACACCGCCAATCCGCTACCGAGTCGATACGAGGGCACCATTGTAAAGGGCAAACCGGCACGTTGGGCGCATCACGATGATCGCCCATGCCTAGTGCCTCCAGATTGGTCGGGGGGTTATACATCGCTGTACGCATTGCAGCAGCAAGAACAGTGGGATGAAGATCAACTTGAAACGGTTGCAAAGCAGACGGCGGAAATTCAAAGAAAGCAATGAGGTTCATATTAAAAGAAGGTGTGAGGGGATCGCAGATTAGGCAATCTGCGCCACGATTGGCAACATGTGCACGACTACTGGGATTCTATAACATAACCCAAGGGGTTAGAATCAGACAGAAACCGAGTTTTGAAGAAAAAACTCGGTTTATAGTACTTGGTCTATCAACTAGCAACTTGCGTTAACATAAACCGAAACAAAATCGGTAAATTGGACATCGTGACGACACTGATAGACACGAAAGAACTTCAGGACAAAGGTTACATCATTGTGCGCGACTGTGTACCGCCACACCAACTTGAGTCGTTACGAGCGCATTGCGAGCAGATGCTTGAGCGGCATAAGCGGTGGTGGGCGGACAATCGTAAGCCGGGTGAGCCACCGGGTGGAGAATGGGAGTCGGGTCCGCAGCCGCGGGTGTTATTTGATCGGGTGGTCGATCCAGAGGCGGCAGAGTCGGTAGAGTTCGTGTTTCATGAGAACACCTACGGCATCAGCAAGCAGTTAATGCAGGCGGAGGAGGTAGCACCGCTGCAATTTGGCATGTTTTGTAACCCGCGGGTAGACCACGGTCCGTGGGATTGGCACCGCGATATCCGGTCGTGGCGCGAGGGACCGTTAGAGGGATTGTTCACAGACTCTCTAGCGAATCCTCCGGCATATACGCAGTGGAACATCCCACTGTACGACGATGATGTGTTATGGGCGGTTCCCGGTAGCCACAAGCGTTTCAATACAGAAGGAGAAAACCGGCAGTTATCCAAAAGCGAACATGAGCCGTTGGATAGCGGCATTCCAATCGAGTTGGAGGCAGGCGATGGCGTTGTATATCTGAACACGATTTTACATTGGGGCAGCAACTATAGCACGAAGCTGCGTCGGACCTTGCAGTATACCTACCGTGCGTTTGGCAACGGTATATACCCGCACGCACACTCCTTTGTTTGGCAGCCGGAGTTGATTAATCGGTTACCGGCGCATCTGGCAGTTAAGTTTGAGGGTTTTCTCGATCTGGAACGGGACGAACTTGCTCTAATTGAACGCATTTTCCGCGCAATCATTGGGTTAGATGAAGGAGGGTTTCGGGAGGGGTTGGCTGAACTGCATCCGGGCACTGAAGGTCGAATGACCTGTCTTGTACTGTTGTCTAAACGGGCGAAGAACATACGCCATCATCCGCGCGAGCCCATGTCCAATCGCTTCACGGAATCGGAGCGAGAACTGCTCTGGCAGCGGTTCCTTTCCTTGGATAGCGCACTTCAGACCGATTCGCTTCAACTGGTGCCGGGTTTTCAGAACAAGGAGCCAACTCCTTATATCTTCAACGAGATGCCCGCCTTTGAGGTCGATGATTTCGTGGCAAGTTGGACCTATTCGCGTTGATTAGACAGGAATTGACACAGAAAATAGCTCTCATTGAGATTAAAACTAATAAGGAGTTATAATAGATGCCAGCAACAGAAGAAGTTCAAGCAATTGAAAAACTGATGGATGCCAGGGACCTCATCTCGGAACAACTCAAGAAAGTAATTGTCGGTCAAGAGGAAGTGATCGATCAGATGCTAATGGCATTCTTCGCAGGCGGCCACTGTTTACTCGAAGGCGTACCTGGGCTCGCCAAAACCTTGACGATTAAGACGCTTGCACAAATCCTCAATCTCCAATTTAAGCGAATTCAGTTTACGCCAGATCTGATGCCCGCCGACATTACCGGCACAGACGTTTTGGAGGAAGAACGCTCTACGGGTCATCGGGAGATCCGTTTTATCCAAGGTCCCATATTCGCCAACATTCTGCTTGCGGATGAAATTAACCGCACTCCACCCAAAACTCAAGCTGCGCTGCTTGAAGCGATGCAGGAGTATCATGTCACAGCGGGTGGAACTATGTATACTCTGGAACAACCGTTCTTCGTCCTTGCAACGCAAAATCCGATTGAGCAGGAAGGCACATATCCACTGCCGGAGGCACAACTGGATCGTTTTATGTTTAAGATCGTGATTGATTATCCGAGTGAGGAGGAGGAGGTCGCGATTGTTTCTTCGACGACTAGCGTTGATGAGCCTGAACTTGAGACCGTGCTTTCCGGCGAAGACATCATAACCTTGAATCAGATTGTCCGGCGGGTTTCAGCCGCCGATAATGTTGTACAGTATGCGGTCCAGTTAGCGCGGGCAACCCGTCCCAAAGGCAAAGATGTCCCAGATTTCATCCAACAGTGGGTAAGGTGGGGTGCGGGACCACGGGCGGGGCAGTACCTCATCCTTGGTGCAAAGGCACGCGGAATTCTACGAGGACGCGTGAACGCATCTATAGAAGATGTTAAATCGGTGGCACATGCTGTCCTCCGGCATCGTGTGCTCACCAATTTTCACGCGGAAGCTGAGGGCGTTGATTCCGACACTGTAATCACTCGATTGTTGGATACAGTCCAAGAACCGGCGATACGAATGTAACCAACTACAGGAAAGATAATTCAGCAATATTCCGTTAATTTCGGAGCAGCGTAAAAAACTTAATAAAAAACTGAGAAAAAGGCTTGACATTCAATTGTCAGTTTGGTATAATTCGTCCTTTGACGCTAAATTTGAATTTTCGCCTTGAATTAGGCGGAAAAGGGGAGGACTTATAGGTCTAGAACACTTTGGCGTGTTTTTCACAGTTACTTCGTTATAGAGGATGACTTTGTGAGCCCCCATGGCGGGGCTTTATTTATGCCTGCACACCATTAGCCAACCGAGGTCGATATGCCAACAATAAATCAGCTAGTCAGAAAATCTCGAAAAAGAACAAGTAAGAAAAGCAAATCTCCGGTTTTGGAAAATTGCCCCCAACGACGGGGCATCTGTTTACAAGTCAGGACAATAACACCGAAAAAACCGAATTCGGCACTTCGCAAGGTCGCTCGTGTCCGTTTTACGAATGGTCAAGAAGCCACTTGCTATATTCCCGGCATAGATCATAATCTTCAAGAACACTCGGTTGTACTGGTGCGAGGTGGTAGGGTCAAGGATCTGCCCAATGTTAGATACCACATTGTCCGAGGCACATTGGATACGGCGGGTGTTGAAAATCGACGGCAAGCCAGATCAAAATATGGCGCGAAGAGTGCCAATTAGAGGAGGCAAGTAAGGTATGCCACGTCGTGCAGAGGTTGTTAAACGGGATGTACTCCCGGACCCAAAATATAATAGTAAACTGGTTGCGAAATTTATAAATTTCCTAATGGCTCGTGGCAAAAAGAGTGTTGCTCGGGCGATTCTATACAATAGTATAGATATTGTTGAAAAACGGGCTAATCAAGATGGGCTTACAGTTTTCCACGAAGCAATCAACAACGTTAAGCCGGTTCTTGAGATTCGGTCTCGGCGTGTTGGAGGCGCGACCTACCAAGTTCCCGTTGATGTCAAGGCAGAACGCCGCACAACATTGGCCCTTCGCTGGATTATCCAATCTGCAAGAGAGCGTGGCGAGAAAACGATGGCAGAGCGGTTGGCAGGAGAGTTGTTAGATGCCGCTAGGAATGATGGGGCTTCAATTCGCAGAAAACTAGATCAACATCGCATGGCAGAGGCGAACCGAGCGTTTGCACATTATCGTTGGTAAGCTCAACGCAGCGGAGTCCCGATCTATTGGGGCAGTAATTTTTTATCTTTTTATTGCATCACGGAAAGTTTGAAGAAAAATGAGAGCTACAAAGCAAAACCGAATGATCTCTGAAAATCGGCGTTCCATAGAGCAGCGCCGATTTCCATTGACCCATACACGCAACATCGGCATCATGGCGCATATTGATGCGGGCAAGACAACTGTAACCGAACGCATGTTGTACTATACAGGCAAAGTGCATCGTATGGGAGAGGTCGACGACGGCACAACGACAATGGATTGGATGGCACAGGAACAGGAACGAGGTATTACCATCACCGCTGCTGCAACAACGTGCCAATGGAATGGACACGGTGTCAACATTATTGATACACCCGGACATATCGATTTTACAGTTGAAGTTGAAAGATCGCTGCGAATCCTTGATGGAGCTGTTGCTGTTTTCTGTGCAGTTGGCGGCGTAGAACCCCAATCGGAAACGGTCTGGAGACAAGCAGACAAATATCAGGTGCCACGTATCGCCCTGATCAATAAAATGGATCGCACGGGTGCAGACTTTTTCCGAACGGTTGAAATGATGGTTGAGCGGCTTGGTACTTCAGCAGTCCCAATTCAACTGCCGATTGGCTCCGCTGAGAGTTTCAGTGGCATTGTCGATTTGGTCTCACTCAAAGGTTTAGCATGGGACGAAGCTAGTTCTGGATCTATCATGTTTGATACAGATATTCCGGATGAAATGATGGGAAGTGTTCTGGAATATCGGGAACAGATGTTGGAAGCAATTGCCGAGTCTGACGATGACCTCTTGGCTAAATATATTGATGGGGTTGAGCTATCCGAAGAGGAGATCAAAGCGGGTTTGAGGAGCGCGACGTTAAGCGGAACAATTGTTCCCGTCTTGTGCGGCACCGCACTTAAGAACAAGGGCGTTCAACCGTTACTAGATGCAGTAGTTGATTATCTGCCCTCCCCAATAGATGTGCCACCGGTAACCGGCTTGAATCCAGAAGTTGAAGAGGAAGGGACCCGTTTAGCGGACGATGACGCGCCTTTTTCTGCGCTAGCATTCAAAATTACCACGGATCCGCATGTTGGTAAACTGACATTCCTCCGCGTTTACTCCGGTGTTTTGGCTAAAGGCATGACTGTATACAACAGTACGCACCGGAAATTTGAACGGATCGGGAGACTGATGCAGCTACACGCAAACAAGCGTGAGGAGCGCCAAGCCATTTATGCAGGCGATATCGCCGCTATTATTGGCTTCAAATCTGTGATGACTGGCGACACGATCTGCGATCCGAATGCCCCAATCGTCTTGGAATCGATGGCATTTCCATCGCCGGTAATGTCCATCGCTATCGAACCTCAAACCAAGTCGGACATTGAAAAGATGAATATGGCACTATCGAAGTTGGCTGAAGAAGATCCAACTTTTAAGGTTCATCAGGACCCAGAAACAGGACAAACACTCCTGTCCGGCATGGGAGAATTGCATCTAGAGATTATCGTGGATCGCTTGGTTCGGGAATTTAAGGTTTCAGCAGAGATTGGTCAACCTCAAGTTTCATACCGTGAGACTATCCAACGTTCTGCAATAGCCAATGAGCGTTTTGTTCGTCAATCCGGTGGGCGCGGTCAATTTGGACATGTGGTTATTGAAATTTATCCATTAGAACAAGGAACCGGTTTTGAATTCGTCAACGAAATAAAGGGAGGTACCATTCCCCAAGAGTATATACCCGCTGTCCGAAAGGGGCTTGAAGAAGCAATAACCGCCGGCACTTTAGGGGGTTATCCCCTCGTTGATGTAGGGGTGCGATTGTATGATGGTTCTTACCACCCCGTTGATTCTTCAGAGATTGCATTTTCAAACGCAGCTCGGATTGCCTTCAAAGACGCAGTGAAACGCGCAGATCCGATGCTGCTTGAACCGATCATGGAGATTGAAGTTATTGCTCCGGATGACTATTTAGGAAAGGTAATGGGAGATTTAAATGCGCGTCGGGCACAAATTCTCCAGACAGATATGCATCCTAAGTCCGGGACGCAGGTTATTAAAGCTCACGTTCCGCTTGCTGAAATGTTCGGCTACGTTAAAACGCTCCGTTCTCTGACGCAAGGACGGGCAACTTATTCGATGGAGTTTGCACACTATAGTTCCGTTCCGCAGAGCATTGCTCAGGAAATTATCTCGTCGGAAGGATTTTCTGTTTAACCGTTCCCGCTGTTGACATGGCTTGTTGCCAGAGTTTAGCAGTGAGGTCAATGGGTGTTATATTTAAGCTTACTAGAATGTGAGGAGATTTACACATGGCAAAAGAAAAATTTGAAAGGAATAAGCCGCACGTCAATGTTGGCACAATTGGACACGTTGATCATGGTAAAACCACATTAACAGCTGCAATCACCATGGTGTTGTCAAATCTCTCCGGAAGTGAGTATGTAAAAACTTACGAGGAGATTGATGCAGCTCCCGAAGAAAAGGAGCGTGGGATTACCATTAACACCGCGCACGTTGAGTATGAGACGGAGAATCGCCACTACGCTCACGTAGACTGTCCTGGACATGCTGACTACATTAAAAACATGATTACTGGTGCAGCGCAGATGGATGGCGCGATTCTTGTTGTCTCCGCCGCTGACGGTCCTATGCCTCAAACCCGTGAGCACGTCCTTTTGGCACGACAGGTGAACGTGCCAAGCCTCGTTGTCTACCTGAATAAAGCAGACATGGTTGATGATGAAGAGCTGCTAGAGTTGGTAGAGCTCGAAGTCCGAGAGCTACTCACCGAATATGAGTTTCCCGGCGATGATATCCCGGTTATTAGCGGATCTGCCCTCGAAGCGATGGAAGCCGGCGGCGACCCAAATGCCGAAGCCTGTCAGTCAATTTTAGAACTCATGGAGGCATGTGACAGCTGGATTCCTGAGCCGGTACGAGACGTTGATCGTCCGTACCTAATGCCTGTGGAAGACATTTTCTCAATCACAGGGCGGGGTACGGTTGTGACCGGTCGTGTTGAACGGGGTATCGTTCATGTTGGAGACACAGTCGAGATTGTTGGACTCGCACCAACCACCAGCACGGTTGCGACCGGTGTAGAGATGTTCCGCAAACTGCTTGACGAAGGTCGCGCAGGCGATAACGTTGGGGTTCTGCTTCGTGGTATTGAGCGTGATGACGTTGAACGCGGGCAAGTTCTCGCTGCTCCGGGCAGTATCACCCCGCACACGAGGTTCGCAGCTGAAATCTATATTCTGAACAAAGACGAAGGTGGTCGCTGGACACCATTTTTCAGTGGCTATCGTCCACAGTTCTACTTCCGTACAACGGATGTGACAGGTGTGATGAATCTTCCCGAAGGTGTTGAAATGGTAATGCCCGGAGATAATATCCAAATTACTGTTGAACTCACCAAACCCATCGCTCTGGAAGAGGAGCTGAGGTTTGCAATTCGTGAAGGTGGACACACCGTCGGAGCCGGCGTTGTTTCAGAGGTTATTGAGTAATAACCCCCTGAGGTCATTGGTGCATTATTTTAGCAATGCACCAATGCTCCAATGAACCCAATTTGGTTGGAGTATTGATGGATAACCAGAAAATCAGGATTCGTCTGAAATCATTTGATTACCGTTTGTTAGATCACTCTGCGGGTCAGATCGCAGAGACTGCCCGGCGGACAGGTGCATTGGTCTCGGGTCCGATCCCGCTTCCGATTAAGCAGCACATTTACACTGTACAGCGATCGACCTTCAAAGACAAAAAATCGCGTGAACAGTTTCAAATGCGAATTCACAAACGGTTACTGGATATTTTACAGACGACGCCCAAGACAGTCAATGCGCTAATGCGCTTAGATCTACCAGCTGGCGTTGATGTCAAAATTACGCTTCTGTAGGCACACGTCGTTGAACCTGAACACCCTCGTTGCGGAGATGTAAGATGAGTAGTGGAATATTAGGAAAGAAGATTGGCATGACACAAATCTTTGACGAATCTGGGGCTGCGATTCCAGTCACGGTGGTTGAAGCGGGTCCCTGCCCAATAGTACAGGTTAAAACTCAAGACCGAGAGGGTTATAATGCTATCCAACTAGGCTTTGGCTATCAACGTGAAAGCAAGGTCAATCGCCCCGAAAGCGGACATTTCCAAAAAGCAAATGTCACGCCACATCGATTTTTGCGGGAAGTGCGTGTTGATAGTACGGAAGGCTTGGAGGTTGGTTCAAACGTTGATGTGGGTATTTTCTCTGCAGGAGACCTCATTGATGTTACGGGAACATCTAAAGGTCGTGGCTTTACAGGTGTGATTAAACGGTGGAACTTCTCCGGTATGCGGCAAACTCACGGTAGTGAGAAAAACCATCGGCGCCCGGGCTCTATTGGTCATAGTGCATGGCCCTCACGTGTTTTCAAGGGCAAAAAGATGCCCGGACGACATGGAGGGAAACAGGTGACTACCCAGAATCTGCGAGTCATCCAAGCAGATGCTGAAAGAAACCTGTTACTCGTTAAAGGTGCTGTTCCTGGTCCACCCAATGGACTACTTATTATCAAGAAAGCGGTAAAGGCTGAACAATAAATATACCCTTTGAGGATTATCACGCATGGCAGCTTTAGATGTATACAATCGTTCTGGGGATACCCTAAAACAGAGAGAGTTATCTGACGCGTTGGTAAATGCACCTATTAATGAGGCAGTTATACATCAATGTGTCGTTGCACACCTTGCGAATCAGCGTCGAGGAACAGCTTCCACCAAAACACGGTCAGAAGTTCGAGGAAGCGGCAAAAAACTATATCGCCAGAAAGGAACGGGACGTGCCCGAGCAGGAGATGGTCAATCACCAATACGGGTGCATGGCGGCGTTGCATTTGGTCCAAAGCCGCGCAGCTATCGTCAACGTACTCCGAAGAAGGTGCGTCAACTCGGATTACAATCGGCTTTAGCAGGCAAATTTCAGAGTGATGATTGTCTTCTGATTGAAGACTTTACGTTAGATGCGCCGAAAACGAAGGACATGGTTCAAGTGTTGGGGAATTTAGGACTCGCGGATAAGGTCCTTTTTGTTCTCGGTCAACCTGAATCAAATATCCATCTATCGGTACGGAATATCCCAAACGTAAACAGCTGCGTTTGGAATGCCCTTAATATATACGATGTGCTTTGGCATGATAAAATTGTCTTTACTGAAAGTGCAGCGGAAAAGCTAGAAGAAAAGTTCGCTCAGCCAATATCCTGATGAATTGGGAAGTTGAGGAAGCATAGATGAAAGACCCATATCGGATTATCAAGCAACCGTTAATAACAGAAAAGACCACAATCCTCAGAGAGTCAAATAAATACGCCTTTGTTGTTGATATCAAAGCCAATAAAGCGGACATCCGTAAAGCAGCTGAAGAGCTATTTGACCTCAAGGATAAGATTGTGAAGATTAATACCATGCAGGTTAGCGGGAAAACCAAGGGGCAATTTTGGCGTTATCGACAGGGCCGGCAACCTAACTGGAAAAAGGTAATCATTACTGTTACCGAAGGAACAATCATTGAGGCTTTTGAAGCTATCTAGCGGTGCACGTTTGAAGGCTTACTAGGAGGGATTTAACGTGGCAGTTAAAACATATTCACCCGTCACACCCAGTCGCCGATTTATCACAGGAGATGCTTTTGAAGAGGTGACCCGGCGGCAATCTGAAAAATCGCTAACAAAGGGATTAAAGAAAAAGGGAGGTCGTAATGCGCTGGGACGTATGACTGTCCGCAGGCGCGGCGGCGGCCATAAACGACGGTATCGAGCCATTGAATTTAAGCGCGATAAATTTGGCATTCCTGCTAAAGTCGCCTCAATCGAGTATGATCCCAGTAGATCTGCCCGTATTGCCCTGCTCCATTACGCCGATGGAGAGAAACGCTATATCATCGCACCTCTAGGCTTACAAGTTGATGATGTATTGAACGCTGGTCCCGATGCGCCGATCAGAGTTGGCAACGCTCTGCCACTTGAAAGAATCCCTCTTGGCACTTCGATACATAACATAGAAATGCAGCCGGGTAAAGGGGGCCAACTGGTACGAAGCGCGGGTGCTGTGGCACAACTGGTAGACCGTGAAGGAAAGTACGCGCGGATCCAAATGCCTTCTGGCGAGGTTCGTTTACTTCCAGTGACATGTATGGCAACGATTGGGCAGGTGGGTAATGTTGACCACGCAAACCTATCTATCGGTAAAGCAGGACGCAACCGATGGAAAGGACATCGCCCCAAAGTGCGCGGAGTGGCAATGAATCCAATTGATCATCCGCATGGCGGTGGCGAAGGGAAAAGTGCTGGCGGCAGACATCCCGTAACACCGTGGGGAGTTCCAACCAAAGGATATAAAACAAGAGATCCGAAAAAGCGATCTGGCAGATATATCGTCAGTCGTCGGAAGTAATTTATTTCAATTGACATAAGGTTTGGGTGTTTTTCCCATCTTCAGGAGGTATGTCATGCCCCGTTCTGTGAAAAAAGGACCTTACATAGATCCAAAGCTTATCAAAAAAATCGAAGCGATGAATCGGTCTGGGACCAAACGTGTGATTCGCACATGGTCACGCAGGTCTATGGTGACCCCGGACCTGATTGGTCATACGCTTGCCATTCATAACGGCAAGAAATTTTTTCCTGTTTATATTACAGAAAACATGGTGGGTCATAAGCTCGGCGAATTTTCTCCCACTCGCACATTCAGATCGCATGCGAGTGGTGGTGCGAGATAAAGTATACTCAATTACTAAAATAAACTCGATTCTTGTACTTACGCTTTGAGAAATCGAGATTATGAGCGGAAGTTTTTACAAATGCTCAAGCTAATTTAGGAGATTTTTAACATGGAGGCTCGAGCAAGTATCCGAAACGTGCCGATTGCCCCGCGCAAAGCGCGTTTGGTCGCTGATTTGATCAAAGATCAATATGTCGAAGAGGCAATAAATCAATTAACATTTACGCATAAAGCAGCCTCTCCTGTAATCCGTAAACTGATTGAATCAGCTACCGCGAATGCACGATATAATGCACAACAGCAGGGTGCCACTATTGACGAAAGCAATCTAGTTGTCAAACAGATTGTTGTCAACGATGGTCTTACCCGAAGATGGTTTCGCCCACGGGCACGAGGTATGGCAAACAGGGTCTTACACCGTAGATGCCATATTACAGTCGTACTAGACGAAGAGGAAAGCGAAGATGGATATTGAAAATCCTACCGGTTTTCTGAATAGGCTGCTCCATGTTCCTTTACTTCCGTCGCTTGGCGACCTTTGCCCAACTGAATTTTGGAGGAGGTTTTAGTGGGACAGAAAACGCACCCGCGTGGACTACGCCTAGGTATCATTGAAAATTGGGACTCAAAATGGTACAACGAAAAAGAGTATGCCCAATGGCTTCATGAGGATTTGAAGATCCAGTCCTTCATTAAGGAAAGACTGTCGCGTGCCGGCATTTCTCGTATAGAAATCGAAAGGGTTGGCGATAGATGTAATATTCATATACACACAGCGCGTCCTGGTATCGTCATTGGGCGGCGTGGTGTTGAGGCAGAAAAGTTGCAATCGGACTTAGAGCATATCTTGCAGACAGATTCAGGTTCAAACGGTGAAAAGACTGTTCGGATTAATGTCACTGAAATCAAGCGTCCTGAATTAGATGCTCAACTTGTTGCTGAAGCGGTTGCCCTGCAAATCGTACGCCGATCCAATTTTAGACAAGCAATGAAGAAAAGTATTATTGCTTCCATGAAAGCCGGTGCCCAAGGGGTTAAGATCAGTATCGGTGGTCGGCTTGGGGGTGCTGAAATGGCACGCTCAGAATCAAATATTGAAGGTAGGGTGCCGCTGCATACGCTCAGAGCAAACATTGATTATGGCTTTGCTGAAGCCGATACAACCTACGGTAAGATTGGCATTAAAACGTGGATTTTTAAGGGAGAGATTATTGGCAGACCGGAGCTTCCAGTAACCGGTAGCCGTGCTACGCAGGTGCCGACTGATTCTTCTCAAAAACGCCCATCACGCTATTCAGAGGAAGAAGGGTCAGTAGCCCGATCCGAAGGTAGGTCTAGGCGCAGAAGATATCAGGATAGACAACGGGGACCACGTAGAAACAATCGTGAAAATAGAGACTCGTAAACACTTATTCACGAGTATGAATCAGAAGGAGCAAATAAAATGTTGATGCCCAAACGGGTTCTACATCGCAAAGTGCAGCGCGGAAAACGCCGTGGCAAACCTTACCGAGGTTCACGCATAGACTTCGGCGAGTATGGTTTGAAAGCAATGGAGCCGGGTTGGATTACGAGTCGCCAAATTGAATCTGCGCGAATCGCAATCACACGCCATGTGCGTCGTGGTGGCAAGGTTTGGATTAAGATCTTTCCGCATAAGCCTGTAACGAAGAAACCCGCTGAAACCAGAATGGGTAGTGGGAAAGGTGCTCCAGAGTTTTGGGTGGCTGTAGTAAAGCCGGGGCGCATTTTATATGAGTTGAGCGGTGTCCCAGAGGAAGAAGCAAAGGAAGCCATGACCAGAGCAGCTCACAAATTGCCGATTGAGACGAAGTTTATCAGTCGAACGGGAGAATAATTAAACAATGACCGCTAATGAGTTGCGCAGCAAATCGTCTGAGGAGTTAGCAAGCGACCTTCAAGATTTTAAGGATACTGCGTTTAACATCAAGTTCCGAAGAATACTAGGGCAGCTTGAAGACACATCTCAATTACAAAAAGTCAAGAAGGATATCGCACGGATTCATACAATTCTTCGTCAACGTGAACTGGGGATTGAAGAGTCACCATAACTATAGTAACGAGAGGAAAAGCGTGGATAAGCATCAGCGAGGGAACCGTAAGTTCAGAACAGGTACTGTAACAAGTGATCGGATGGATAAAACAGTTGCGGTTGAAATTGTGCGGACTTATCAGCATCCCCTTTATAAGAAAATTGTGAGACGTTCTACAAAGATTCTGGCTCACGACGAACAGAATGAGTGTCGTGTCGGTGATCTCGTCCAAGTTGTCGAAGTTCGCCCACTTAGCCGTCGCAAACGTTGGAAAGTTCGCCAAGTTGTCTCCAAGACAGAATCAATTGATGTGTGAAGTGGAAGACGGGGTTAAACTCAGGAAGGTAATGACCAATGGTTCAAGCATACACTCTATTGAATTGTGCGGATAATACAGGAGCAAAGCAGCTTATGTGTATTCGCGTGCTCGGCGGTAGTAGAAGGCGCTACGCACGGGTTGGTGATGTAATTGTGGCAAGTGTGAAAGAAGCAAATCCAAATAGCCAAGTTAAAAAGGGAGATGTTGTACGAGCTGTCGTAGTACGTGCAACCAAGGAACATCGCAGACTCGATGGTTCTTATATCAAATTCGATAGGAATGCTGCCGTATTGATTGATGCCCAGGACCAGCCTCGTGGAACACGTATTTTCGGTCCCGTTGCTCGTGAGCTGAGAGAGAAAGCATTTGCACGAATTGTCTCTTTAGCCCCAGAGGTCATTTAAATCCCCGTAGGAGGTAGTACCGTTGCAAACCAGATTTCACATCAGGAAAAACGATCACGTGTTAGTGTTGAGTGGGAAGGATAAGGGTAAAACAGGTGTTATTCTAGAAATGCTGCCGCATAAACGCCGCGCCACTGTTGAAGGTATCCACATGATCAAAAGGCATACCCGTCCGAGCCCGCAGGCACCGCAAGGCGGCATCGTCGAAAGAGAAGGGACAATTAATATCGCTAACCTAAAGCTGATTTGCCCAAGTTGTGACACGCCCGCCCGAACCAAGCGCGGTACCTTTGAGAAGGAAATTGGAGGGCGGACGAAAAGCTACCACGCACGTGTATGCAGAAAATGTGGTGAGTCTGCTGAACGCGACTAGTTGACATCAGACCTATCCCAAAGAAGTTCCGCAATCTATAAGGTAAGAATTAATGAGTGTATTTAAATCTTTTTATCAAGAAGAAGTCTTCCCTGCGTTGCAGCAACGTTTCAACTATCCAAATGTTATGCAGGTGCCAAAGCTTAACAAGATAACCCTCAATATGGGGGTTGGTGCTGCTATAGACGATTCAAAACTTTTGGATAATGCAGTCGAAGAACTGACACAAATCAGTGGGCAGCGGGCAGTTATTACCCGTGCCAAGAAATCTGTGTCAGCCTTCAAGGTCCGTACAGGTATGGCTATCGGTTGTAAAACGACCTTGCGGCATGATAGGATGTATGAATTTTTCAATAAACTCGTCAACGTCGTCCTTCCCCAGATTCGTGATTTTCGTGGACTTTCCCCGGATTCCTTTGACGGGCGCGGTAATTATTCCTTGGGTCTCCAAGAGCAAGTCATTTTTCCAGAGATCGAATACGACACCATAAGTGAAGTTCGCGGACTAAATATTACTATTGGAACAACTGCTCCAACCGATGAAGAAGGACACGAATTACTCCGCCTGATGGGAATGCCGTTTAGAGAATCTTAGCACGTATATGCCACCCTTTGATAGCAGCGAAGGAAAGGAGCCTTCATTTGGCAACCAAAGCTCTTATTGCCAAGCAAAAAAGAACCCCGAAGTTTCAGGTTCGAAAATATAATCGTTGTCGTAACTGTGGCAGGGCCCGCAGTTATTTGCGAAAGTTTGATCTTTGCCGAATCTGTTTTCGCCTCTTCGCAAGATCGGGTAAAATTCCGGGAGTCACAAAGGCAAGTTGGTAGTGCCTGATTTGTCGGCACAAGTAAAGGAGAAAACTGATGTCAATGACAGATCCGGTTGCGGATATGCTGACCCGTGTTCGCAATGCGAATATGGTTGGACATGAACGCGTCGAAATACCCGCATCAAAACTAAAAATGGAGATCACCCGCACTCTACATGAGGAAGGGTATATCCGCAATTATCGTTGGATTGATGACGGCAAACAAGGCATTTTGCGCATCTATTTGAAGTATGGCGAAGGTAAAGAAAAGGTTATAACGGGACTCAAGAGAATTAGCAAACCGGGGCGGCGCGTCTACGCGAAAGCGGACCAGCTTCCTAGTGTGTATGGAAATTTAGGGATTGCTATATTATCGACCTCGCAAGGTATTAAGACAGCCTCCGAATGCAGAAAATCTGGCGTTGGTGGTGAAGTCCTCTGTTATATTTGGTAATTTTTCAGTTTGAATTCGGAGACGAATACAATGTCACGAGTAGGACAAATGCCAATTACGATGGATTCAAAAGTTAAGGTCGCCTTGGACCAGAACGACATCACTGTTGAAGGTCCAAAGGGCACTCTCAACTGGACAATTCCGGCGGGCATAGTCGTCAATTTAGAGGACGAATCCATCACGATTGAGAGATTGACCAATCAGAAAACACACAGATCGTTACACGGATTGACACGAAGCCTCATCGCCAATATGGTAACAGGTGTGACCGAAGGGTTTGAAAAAAAGCTCATCCTCGTTGGCGTTGGTTATCGGGCGGAAATAGACCGCCAGAAACGTCTAGTCTTAAATGTGGGGTATTCTCACCCAGTAATCTACGCGCCCCCTGAGGATATAATCCTCAGTGTCGGTGATTCCGAAACTGTGGGAGGACAACCTCACACCCCAATAACGGTGAGCGGTATTGACAAAGCAGTTGTGGGGCAGGTTGCTGCTTCAATCCGTCAGATCAAGAAACCCGAAGTCTACGAACCTTCCAAAGGGCTCCGTTACGAAGGTGAACGCGTCCGCATGAAGGAAGGTAAAACTGGGGTGTAGGGTAGCGGTTTAATTGGTATATTTTTGTAGACTAAAGGATCTACAAGTCGGTAAGCCAAAATTATCGTAGCCGGATTTGTCGATCCTTTTTTATTAATATTTGGAGGAATAATCGTTGGATCGGTCTAAGGAAAAATACATCGCAAGGCATAAGCGACAGAAGCGGGTGCGGAAAAAAATAATCGGGACGAAAGAAAGACCGAGGCTTTCGGTTTTTAGAAGTTTGAAGCATATTTACGCCCAAATTATTGATGACGAAGCCGGCAATACGCTTATTGCAGCCTCAACCTTATCACCAGAATTGAAGGATAGCCTATCAACACAAGGCAACATCAGTGCAGCACAGCAGGTGGGGACACTAATCGCTCGCCGAGCAAAAGACCATCAAATTGAATCAGTCGTCTTTGACCGTGGTGGAAATCTCTATCACGGAAGAATTAAAGCGCTTGCTGAGGCTGCTAGAGAAGCGGGACTCCGATTCTGAAAATTGCCAGAGACACTGCCATAGGCGTGTTCGCAAGATGAACTGACGCTTGATAACGAAGGAGAATTGCTTTTGAGGGAAAGAATAAATCCGGATGAATTTGAATTTGAGGAACGTCCAATAGATATCAACCGTGTGATGCGTGTTCGCAAAGGCGGACGAACACCTAGCTTTAATGCGCTTTCTGTCGTTGGAGACCAATCGGGCGTAGTCGGACTCGGTTTTGGGAGTGCAAATGAGATCCCATCAGCGATAGGTAAAAGTATCGCTGATGCGAAAAAGAACCTGATTCGCGTGCCGCTATCAGGAAATACCATCCCGCATGAAATCATTGGGAAATATGGCGGTGCAAAAGTTCTGCTCAAGCCAGCCAGTCCCGGTACTGGGATTATCGCTGGGCCCGGAACGCGAGTCATTTTGGAGTTTGCCGGGGTGCAAGATGTACTGACCAAACGACTCGGTTCTCGAAACGTAAAAAACACCGCAGAAGCGACCATGGAAGCCCTAAAAGGTCTAAAGGACATCAACGACGTGGCTCGTCTTCGTGGAAAAACGGTTGAGGAGCTGCTCGACTAATCTTTTTAGCTCATGTAGAAAGAAAGCGCAAAACATATAGAGAAACCGAGTTTTGAAGAAAAAACTCGGTTTCTGCGGCACTTTTAATCGTAATCACCAATCCATAAAATGGAGTAAATATTAATGAAACTAAATGAGCTCAAACCTGCAGAAAAATCGACGCGTAATCGGAAGCGAGTTGGGCGTGGCGAAAGTTCGGGTTGGGGTAAAACCTGTGGTCGTGGTCATAAAGGGCAAAAATCCCGTTCTGGTGTCTCGATTCCCGCTTGGTTTGAAGGGGGACAGATGCCATTGGTGAGACGCTTGCCTAAACGGGGTCCCAGAAGAATTGCACATAAACGGACTGAATATGAGATCGTAAACATCCAGACCCTCAACCATTTTGACAACGGGACAACGATTACCCCTGAAATTTTGCGAGAGAACGGTATTACAAAAAAGAAAGATGGGAAGATTAAGATCCTCGGAGAAGGTAACCTCGAAAAACAACTAACGGTACAGGGCCACCGATTCTCAAAGTCTGCTATTGAAAAGATAGAATCAACAGGCGGTAGCATTGAGGTGATTTAAGTGATTAAGGCATTCCAAAACGCTTTCAAAATTCCAGAACTGCGGCAGCGGATTATCTTTACAGCACTAATGTTAATCGTTTATCGATTGGGTGCCCATATCACACTCCCCGGCATTGATGATATCGAATTAGAGAAGTTTTTCGATAGCTTAAGAGGGCGTACCGGTGGAAGTGTCCTTGATTTCGTTGATCTCTTTTCCGGTGGTGCATTCAAGCAGATGACAATCTTTGCTCTTGGTATCCAACCGTATATCAGTGCATCGATCGTCATGCAGCTGCTTACTGTAGTTATCCCCTTCCTTGAGAAACTATCCAAAGAACCGGACGGACGGAAAAAGATCACCCAATATACACGTTATGCCACTGTTATTCTTAGTGCAATTCAGGGTGTCATGATCAGCCTGATGTTGCAAAGGCCTGGAGCCGTTATTAGAAGTGAAAACATTGAAATTGTGACGAATCCGGGTATCTGGTGGACTTTGCTAACCATGATCACCTTGATGGCTGGCACTTCCTTCGTTATGTGGCTCGGCGAACAGATTACAGAACGGGGAATTGGTCAAGGCATTTCCCTCATTATTACAATTGGTATCCTGTCGGGTATGCCGGGTGGAATTCAAACAATATTCAATCAACTCCTTAATCGTCAGATTGACCTTCCGAAGCTGGTCATTTTCCTCGCTTTGGGAGTTGTGGCAATTATGGGAACCGTGTACATCACCTTCTGTGTCCGCAAAATTCCGGTCCAATATGCACGGCGAGTTGTCGGACGTAAGGTGATGGGCGGACAAGCAACCCATATCCCGCTGCGTGTCAATGCAGCCGGCATGATTCCAATCATTTTCGCCGTTACCTTGATGCAATTTCCTGCAACGGTTTTAGGGCTTATGCAAAGCCAATTTCCCGCATGGGCATGGATTGGAGGATTAATAGCAGTCTTCAGCGCGACCAGTCCCTTATATTGGGTAATATACGCCCTTCTAATTATCGGTTTCACATACTTCTACACAGCCGTTCAGATTAATCCTGTGCAAATGGCGGATGACTTGAGGAAATATGGTGGTTTTATTCCGGGCATTCGTCCGGGGAAAAAGACCGCAGATTACATTAACGATACGTTAACCAGAATTACTTTACCCGGTGCGGTATTTCTCGCCGCAATTGCGGTTTTCCCTTTACTTCTGCAAGGCTGGCTAGGTACTGGTGCATTAATCAGTGGTGCCTCAGTCTTAATTGTTGTCGGAGTCGTATTAGATACAGTGTCGCAAGTTGAATCCTATTTGACCATGAGACATTACGAAGGGTTCCTGAAGGATAGACGTGTGAGGGGCCGTCGCACAAGATAGGGTTCATTTTTTAGTGAAGGAGAGATGATGAAAGTCCGTGCATCAGTAAGAAAAATGTGTAATCAGTGCAAGATTATCAAAAGAAAAGGGGTTATCCGCGTTGTCTGCCCCGCGGATCCAAAGCATAAGCAAAGACAAGGTTAAGCACTTTACCTAGCACGCAAGGAGGAAAAAGACATGGCAAGAATTGCTGGTGTTGATTTACCCCGAACCAAGCGGATTGACATTGCCCTGACCTATATTTTTGGGATCGGACGCCAAACCGCTTCAAAAATGGTCGAGGATTTACATATTGATCCCGCTAAAAAGTCCCAAGACCTTGATGAGTCTGAAATCAGCCGGTTAAGAGAAACGATTAACCAAGATTACAAGGTGGAAGGGGACTTACGACGCGAAGTTGAGTTGAACATCAAACGGTTGATGGACATCAATAGTTATCGCGGGTTGCGCCACCGTCGGCAGTTACCGGCACGGGGACAGCGAACGAGCACTAATGCACGTACGCGCAAAGGGAAAGCAAAGACTATTTCGGTCGGAAGAAAGGCAAAAGAAGCAGCACGCAAGGGTGGTTAATATCACTTGTGCGTTAAGCTTCAGAAAGGAGATCAGTTTTGCGAGATTCAGGTTCCTCCAACCGTCCAAGGCGGAGAGAACGAAAGAATGTTTCTGAAGGAATTGCACATATCCAAGCAACCTTTAATAATACGATTATTACGATTACCGATCTCAACGGGAATGCCATTGCTTGGGCAAGTGCGGGTAGTAGTTTTCGGGGTTCTCGGAAATCGACACCGTTTGCTGCCCAACAGACAGCGGAAACTTGCGCTAGGAAAGCGATGGAACATGGCATGAAACGGGTTGAAGTACGGGTCAAAGGACCAGGCTCCGGCAGAGAGTCCGCAATTCGATCTCTCTCAGCAGCTGGACTAGAAATTACCGCAATGAAAGATGTAACTCCAATTCCTCATAACGGTTGCCGACCGCCCAAACGGCGGCGCGTCTAACGTTTGAAAGTTGGGATTTTAAGAAAGGGGAAATGGTTCTAATTTAACCAAAAGAGAATGAGCAAATATTTAGGTTCTGTATGTAAGTTATGCCGAAGAGAAGGTGAGAAGCTTTTTTTGAAGGGACAACGCTGCGATTCCCCGAAGTGTTCATTTGAGCGTCGTAGTTATCCGCCCGGTCAACATGGTCAAAAACTGCCCAAAGTCAAAGATTACGGACGCCAATTACGCACGAAGCAGAAATCGAAGCGCATCTATAGCATTTTAGAAAAACCGTTTAAGAACTACTATACAAAAGCTGCACATCAGAAAGGTGTTGTGAGAGAGAATTTGCTGACATTATTGGAGCGCCGGTTGGATAACGTGGTTTACCGTCTCGGTTTTGCCAACTCCCGCTTGCAGGCTCGACAGCTTGTTACACATAACCATTTCCTTGTGAACGGGAAAAGGGTCAATATTCCCTCTTACCTGATACAACCTGGCGATGTTGTTCAGACACGCGAGAAAAGCCGTAACGTGGCAGTGATTCAAGAAGCATTAGAACGTTCTCAACACCGGGGCACCCCAGATTGGCTTGAGTTGGATATCGACAAACAAGAGGGAGTTGTTAGGATGTTGCCAAACGTCGAGCAACTTGCCACAGACCTCCAAACACAGTTAATCGTTGAACATTACTCCAAATAACACAGCCACTTGTAGGAGGGTAAGATAGATGACAGGGCGAGAAATCACCAAGCCAAAACACCTCATTACGGATCTTGATAACTTGCGGCCTGATTATGGTAAATTTATCGCCGAACCGCTTGAGCGAGGATTTGGAACGACTATTGGTAACTCGCTTCGACGTGTTTTGCTTTCTTCGATTCAAGGTGCTGCTGTTATTGCTGTTGCTATTGATGGAGTGAAGCATGAGTTCTCGACGCTTGACGGGATGAAAGAGGATGTTACCCAGGTTCTTCTGAACCTTAAAGAGATTCGATTCCGAGTTCATGCCGATGGGGTTATCACCCTGGTTTTATCCGCAGAAGGCTCCGGTAACATTACAGCAGCTGATATTCAACCGAACGGACAGGTTGAAATCATCAACCCAGACCAACATATTGCAACGCTCGACCAGTGCGATGGTTTGAATATGGAGATCCAGGTTTGTCGAAGCAGAGGATATGAGTTTGGGGAAGAACATCTGAACTATAATCAACAGATTGGCGTTATCCCGGTCGATTCCAAGTTTTCGCCGGTCAGAAAAGTCAATTTCTTGGTAGAAGAAACACGGGTCGGACACATGACCAACTATGACCGGCTTATTCTAGAGGTGTGGACCGATGCGAGTATCACTGCCAAAGAAGCGGTTACACAAGCCTCGGACATTTTGTTAGATCAATTTCGGCTCTTTAGCGACTTTGATGAAACCTATGTGGAGCCGGTCGAAGAAGTTGACGAAGAAGAGCTGCAGCGTGAGAAATGGCTATCGAAACCTGTTGCGGAACTCGAACTTTCGGTGCGATCCGCTAATTGTCTGGAAGCCGCGAAGATTACAACCATCCGAGACCTCGTGGTCAAGACTGAACCAGAGATGTTGAAATTTCGTAATTTCGGCAGAAAATCCCTGAACGAGATTAAGGATATTCTGTCGGAGATGGGCCTGTCTTTAGGGATGACCCTTGGCAATGGCAACGGCAATGATGATTAAGTTGCCCAAAATACAGTGTTGAAAATCTCGATCTATCGGGGAGGATGAACAATCATGCGTCACCGGAAAATGGGCAGGAAGCTTGGGAGAACAAGCGGACATCGGAAGGCATTGTTTAGCAACCAAGCCACCGCATTATTCGAGCACGAACAGATTCGCACAACCTTACCAAAGTGCAAAGAACTCAGGCGGATCGCTGAAAAACTGATTACGCTCGCTAAACGCGGGGATTTACATGCGCGCCGTCAAGCCGCTAAGGTTATCCACGACCACGACGTTTTGCAAAAATTGTTCGATGATCTTGGGCCCCGTTATCAAGACCGTAACGGTGGATATACCCGTATCATCAGAGGTGAACTGAGACGGAGCGATGCCGCTCAGATGGCGTATATCCAGTTGGTAGAATAGTGCAAACTTCCATAAGATCAGAAAAAAGGCGTTGATTAAAAAATCAACGCCTTTTTTTGTTGTAAACTCACGATCCTGATCTAGTAGCGATTTTTAATATCTATAGCCCGCAGACATGAACACCCGGTTAGCTGTCTGACTTTCCGTGAGCGAATCACTTGATTGCGCCCATGAACCTCGCATATAGGCGACATCAATTTTGATAATCTGGTCGAAAACCTTGCCTACCCCAATTGTCAGAAAGTCCCGATCATCGTCTATATCTCTATCTCGGAACGGAATTGGATCACGGAAGTAGCCGACGCGTACACTGGTTTCAATTCCCGGTATACGATACTCTGCCCCGAGGCGAACCTGCACAGTTCTGTCATAATACCGATTGAAGTTATTCTGTGCGTCTTCTGCTGGTAGCGGGTCATATTCAGTCTGCGTCCAGTCTGCAAATTGCATATCGCCGGCAAGCGTCAGACGTTTCTCTAAGAGCTTGATAGCAACGCCGCTGCCAAACTCGAACGGGCGTTCAATATCGTATAAGATTGATCCACCATCACCGTCCACCCCCTCTTCACCGTCGTCGAATTGCACTATGGTTTGTTGCTCCCAGACCTCGCTAACCTCAAGGTCTGCGGGCAGTGTGATAGTCCCACCGAGTGTCACATTTTCCCCAGCGAAAGCAAGCACGCCGACCCGACCACTGAGCCCTGAATAGTCTCGATCCATAGTGTCGTGAAAAGCGAAACTTTCTATCTCTGGGTCAACGTTATTGATGTCTTCTGCTGCACTATTTAACTCGTTGAAACTTGAACCGTGCCAAAAATCGATTGAGCCGCCAAGCAAAATATTTTTTGATATAAAGACACCCATCCCAAAACTCCAGATACCCATACCACCGCTGTTGAAGGTCGTTTCATCGACATCAAATCCACTAAACACTGAACCAGAAGACGGGTCCAGTCCCTGAACGGCAACCTCCGAATCAAAATTCTGAGGACGATTATATCCGAGTGCAAACGCAAAGCCTCCACGATTCGCGTATAAAGGATAGACGAGACCTATTGAGTTGGGACGGGTTTTCGAGCTGTCAGCTTCGGCAGCACGACCGCGAGTGAACTCTGTTTCTGCATCTAGTTCGCTGTGTGACAGGCTGCCAAACAACTCAAACTTTCTAATTTGAGCGAGCCCTGCCGGGTTCCAGTAAAGCGTCGTGAAATCATCGGCAACAGCGAGAAATGCCCCACCCATCCCCATCGTCCTGGCACCAAGACCGAAGGTATTACCGATGGCAATTTCTTCCTCCTGTGCAATTCCGATGGGACCTCCTAACACAAAACAGGTGAGCATCAACGCGAAAGCAATGGTGGTTTTCATCAATGTTTTCATTGGTTTGTTACCTCCTTCCGGATCTTCGGGATCTGTCGCGCCGCGACTCAGACGAACTGCGGGCAGGAGTTCTACTCTCTTCACTCTTCCTTAATGACTTATCCAGACGACTTGAAGACGGGTGGCGAGATCTAACCCCCCGATAGCTTTGTGAACGTCGTTTGCCGAAATTCAGGTCGCCAATCTTGGAACGCGGCTTTGAGTAGCGATAACGATAAGGACGATACCCATACCCCCCGTAATAGGGGTAGTATCCATAATACGAATAATATGGATAGGAATATCTGTAATAGGGATACAGGGGATGATAGCCCCCATAGTAGTATGGATAGGCGGGATAGTAGTCGTCGTAGTCGTAAGATCGATAATAACGGTCAGAATAACTGTAGCTCGGTTTGCGATGCCCGTAGTAGCCCTCATCTTCCACTTCAGACGGTTTCAGTTCGGCTTCAACTTCCCCTTGCTCCTCCTGTTCGGATTCCACTTTTTCGCCCTTATCTTGGTGATGGTAGGCGGTTTGTCGGGTTGAAGACCGTGGCTCGTAGTAACCGATCTGCGTGTAACACCCTGCGAGAGTAATTACTGCCAGCAGGAGTGTGATAGAGAGAACGAGTCTGTTCATGGTCAGTCTTCCTTTCGTAAATTGTTCGTAGGTTGACGCAGCGAGATGCGTCGAGTATATCATAGGAAATATCTACTGCCAAGCGAAAAATCAAAATCTGTTAAGTCCATAAACTGCCTGCTATAGATTGTGATTGACAGATGTATGAAGCTATCATAAAATTTTGCTTGGCAAGGATTTGTCTAAGGCTTATATAAAAAGAAAGTGCAAAGCATGAAGAGAGACCGAGTTTTCAAGAAAAAACTCGATTTCCTTGCACTAAATCTTAACATGAACGTTGTCTAAATGTGCAATTAAGATGCCATAATTCAATTTTGTTGAAATAGAGCGGAATTCCTACGAAATTGTCTAAATAGATGTAGCAAACAGAAGTTGAGTCCGAAAAGATTGTGGCAACAATGATACAGTTTAATATCGCAAGTGCCACAGGGAATCATATCTTTACATTAGCACACAATACAAAAGGAAATCATAATGAAAAGAGAAGTGCGCTGGGAACGGATGTTTCCCGATGAATTGGAAGCTGCGTTAGAGGAGTGTCCCGTTGTTTATTTCTGCTACGGCTTGTGTGAACCCCACGGTCCCCAGAACGCAGTCGGGCTTGACGCTTTGAAGGCACACGCGATTGCGTGCCGAACAGCCCGTGAGCACGGCGGTATCGTCGCTCCACCCGATTACTGGCACATCCACGAACATGGCGGTTATGCACTCTGGGGAAATCGAACCGTCGGAGAGGTGCGTCCGTGGCTGACCGCGATGCCTGCGTGGATGCATTTTAAGAATATCTGCTACCACGTCCGGGCAGCCGATGCCTTGGGTTTTCATTCTGCTATCCTTTTGACGGGACACTACGGTCCCAACTGGAAAGATCTCAAAACGTTGCTCGAAATCCTCCAACCCCATTTTAGTATGCGTTTATACGGTTTACCGGATTTTGAAGCGAATCAGCCCGGCTTCGATGGGGATGGTAAAAGTGGCGGCGACCATGCAGGTAAGGTTGAGACCTCATTGTTGTGGGCATTGGAGCCGGATTGCGTCGATGTCTCACGCTTGCCAGCGCAAGATGCGCCGGGGCCCCACTTTGCTATGGGACCGACCGCACACGACTCGGATCGGCAAGTTGGTGAGCGAATGGTCGCCGATGAGGTTCAGTGGCTTGGTGCCAAAGCGAAGGAACTTCTCGATGCCTACGCTGAATCGACACCTATGCGTCAACCGCTCACCTTCGATCAGATTGAGGAGATCTGGGAACGCGATGTTCGTCCACAGCTGAAGGGATTTGAAAGTATGCAAACCCGCTGGAGCGATGATGAAGGACCGTCGCGGGATTCCCGTTGGTACGCCCAATGGCGAGTGCCGGATCGCGGCTAGACAGATGAAAGGAGCGAAAAATGTCCCTCACCGAAGGACAAATCAAGGCTTATGAGGCAGAAGGCTTCGTTCCAAAAGTTCAAATTTCCGACGAGACCGAAGCCGTCCAACATCGGGAATTGTTCGACGAATTAGAAGATAGAATCGGACGGGAGGAATGCCAGATCGGGTTAGTTGACCGGCATTTTGAGGAAGAGTTTATCTGGGAGATTGCAACTCACCCGAAGATTCTCGACTGTATCGAAGCCCTGATAGGTCCCGATGTTATGATGATATCAACACACTTCTTTTGCAAATATGGTCCTGATCAAAAAAAGTTTGTGGCATGGCATCAGGATGTAACCTATTGGGGACTTGAGCCGCCTGAAGCGATTACCGCGTGGTATGCAATTGATGACAGCGACTGCGAGAATGGTTGTATGCGTGTGATTCCCGGTACCCACCGTCCCGGCATTCGAGATCATGGGAAATCTGGACAGGAAGGCAATCTGTTGAGCATCGATCAGGAGGTGCCGGTCAGTGAGGATGAGGAGCAGAACGCTGTAGATTTGGTATTGAAAGCGGGTGAAATCTCAATCCATCATGGCACCTTGATTCATGGAAGTCTACCTAATCAATCCACACGGCGGCGGTGTGGGTTGACAATTCGTTATATTCCTCCCCGGGTCAAGCAGATTGACAGAAATTCATTGGGACTTAACTGGTCGACAATTTTGTTGCGCGGCGAGAACAGAGAGAAGAACTTTCCTGAACTCCCCAAACCATTCCCGATGAAATAACTGATTGGCTCCCGTTAAGAAGGAGTGCAAAGAAACCGAGTTTTGAAGAAAAAACTCGGTTTCTCTTCGCATTTTGCACTTTCTTTTGATATGAACCAACTGATTAACAAAGGACGAAAAAATGTATGATGCCATTGTTATCGGGGCAGGGGTAATGGGCAGCGCGACAGCCTATAATCTCGCTAAGGCGGGGGCAAGCACGCTGGTTTTGGAACAGTTTGCTCGTGGACATACCTTTGGCAGTTCTCATGGGGACAATCGCATCATCCGTTTGATCTACGAGAAGCAATTCTATACGGAATTGATGAAGCACGCCTATGCAGAATGGCGGCAGGTGGAGAAGGAATCGGGGAAGGGTTTGCTGTTCACCACCGGCAGTGTGGTGATTGGACCGGACGGACACGATTATCTCCGCGATATGCGTGTGAGCCTCGAAGCTGCCGGCATCGAATCCGAATGGTGGGACCAGCGACAATTGGCAGACCGATTTCCACAATTCAGGATTGGGGACGGCGTGGAAGTTCTGTGGCAGAAGGACACCGGTTTCCTGTACGCTTTAGGGTGTGTCTTGACCTATCTGGAACTTGCCGAAGCACATGGGGCGGAGGTTCGGGAGGATACGCCGGTAACAGAGATTACCTGGCAGGGAACGCATCCCGAAGTAATTGCAAACGGGGAACGCTTTCGCGGGAAAAAAGTGATTGTGACTGCGGGGGCGTGGAGCGGACAGATCCTCAGTGAACTGAATCTCCCGTTGACTGTAACACGGCAACAGGTTGTGTATTATCGACCGACGGATGCGAGTCTGTTTCAGCGGGGCAGATTCCCGATTTTCCTCGATGTAACGTGGAATGAGGTTTTGTATGGATTTCCTGTGTTTGGACGTGAAGGCGTGAAGGTTGCGCGGCACGGCATGGGGCAGCCGGTATCCCCTGATAGGTGCGATCGTACACCTGACGCTGAATACATTGAGCATCTCCGCTCTTTTCTGCGTGAACGCATCCCTGATGCTGCCGGTGAGGCACTTTTCGCACAGGTTTGCCTCTACACGGAAACGCCCGACGAGGATTTCATTATCGACACACACCCGGATTGCGCGAATCTTGTTTTAGCAACCGGGTTTTCCGGGCACGGTTTCAAGTTCGCTAGCCTTGTCGGACGTATACTTTCGGAAATGGGGCTTGAGGGTAAAACAGGTTTCGATATCAGTCCATTTCGGTTGGCACGGTTTGAGTAATAGGATTGCTTGTCGCGTCTCCCCGATGAATCAGTTCGCGCTCCAATTGGGTGTATCAATGGTGTCAGCGATGGCAAATGCCTTTTGCAGTTCAGATTCAGTGAGCGACGGCACATTGATGGAATCCACGTTCTGTTCAATCTGTTGCATTGTTTTCGCACCGGCGATGACGCAAGAGGTGCCGGGATGGTCAAGTGTAAAACGTAGTGCCGCTTGAACCATTGTGCGTCCCGTGTTTTCTGCGAGAAAACCGAGCGCCGGCAGTTTCTGAAAAGCATCAACCGACCCCGGCCGATTAAAACGCTCATAACGTATATCCTCTTTCGGGATTTCGCTGCTCTGGAAATATTTGCCTGTCAACATCCCCTTCGCTAACGGAACGCGGATGAGTGTACCGATACTCTCCTGCTTGGCGAAATGAAGTAGGTCGTCTGCATCGCGCTCAAGTAGATTGTAGCCAATTTGCAGCATGTGAATCTCGCCCAACCCTCGCAGTTTATCAATCGCCTCCCGATCATTCGTTGAAACGCCGTACCAACGGATTTTGCCCTCATCTCGCAACTTTGCCAGTGCCTCCATGACAGCCGGCATCGCCCCTTCTAGCGGAATGGCATGAAGTTGGTAGATGTCGATGTAATCTGTATCCAGTCGTTTTAGACTTCCTTCGACCGCTTCAACGATTCGCTTTCGCGCTTGCGCCGGTAGGTCTGGATCTTCCGCGTCTAAGCCGCTGTTTGGGCTGACTTTGGTGGCGATAATCCATTTATCGCGTCTCCCCTGCAATGCCTGTCCGACGACCTCCTCGCTATGGCCGGCCCCGTAACTCTCTGCGGAATCAATCAGGTTCACGCCAAGTTCTTCCGCGCGATGGATGAGCGCGATTGATTGCTGCTCGTTGGTCCCTGTCCAACCTGTTCGTGAGCCATCTGCCTGTTGGTATACACCAGAGATTGGAAACGCGCCTATCCCGATTTCTGAAACTTCGAGACCTGTTTGTCCAAATGTTCTATATTTCATCGGATTCCCTCCACTTAACTAAGATTTAATTGATTGACACAGACCATTTTACTTGAAAACCCCCTCGGAGTCAAACCGGTTTATGGACTTCTGGTGGGCGTGGTAGGGAGCGAGTCCCGCGAAGCGAGGATCCCGAGAATTGGGAATTGCGTTTATTCTTGACAGATTGCTACACGATTTGTGAAAATAGTATCCATAGTTTCCATATAGGCTCATGTTAAGAAATGGTGCAAAGAAACCGAGTTTTGCCGAAAAAACTCGGTTTCTCTTCGCATTTTGCACTTTCTTTTAATACGAACCTCCATATAAAATGATGGGACAGCGGAGGACAATCAAGGATGCAAAAGCGCAATCGACAGATTTATCTCATCAAAATCGCCATCGTTGGAGGGATAACCCTTCTCCTGATTTTAGGGATAGGTGCGTTACGAGTGACAACTCCGAGCCCCGACACCGATTCTGCAGCCTCCTCCGTCATATCCAGATTCATTAGTAAGCCGCCTCCTGACCGTCCAAATCCTGCGTCCAAAAAGCGGGACTACCTGAAAAAATCGGATTGGCACCAAGGATTGCGTATCTACCGTGATTGGTGGAAAGAGCGGGATGCGGCGGTTTATGTCGCCGAGATGAGGCGCGAATCCAAAAATCTCCGCTTCGGGGTTGAACTCGCCAACAACCGTCTCTTGGGCAGGGAGACGATCAGTAGCATGGCAGGACGGCTAGCACAACAAGATATTCCGTTGTTAGCTGGTGTCAATGGGAGTTTCGGTCTCCGTGGAGATCGGGTTGGGCGTGGTGGGGTTATCTTTAACCTTCATATCCAAGATTGGGAATTGGTCAGTATTGCCCCCCGACGCGATTGGTGGGGTTTTCCACCGCCGTCCCCTTGGGGTGAAACCAGTTTTGGTGTAACAACCGATGGTGAATTTTTACTTGATGCTGTTGAATTAAACGGAGTTATCCACATCAATGGAGAATCGCTCGAAGTCGATTGTATTAATCAGATTCCTGAGGCCGACTGTGCTGCTGTGCTCTACACACCCCGATTTGGGGAGCAAACTCTTGCACAAAGAAGCTATGAAGTTGTCCTCAAGGGACTCAAATTGCCGCTTACAGGCAGGTATCGGAGCAGCTTCAAGATTGATGCGGTCAATCGGCAGGGCAACAGCGGAATGCCGTCCAACGGCGTTGTGTTGGCACTCGATTATCAGTTAGCGGTAAAATGGGATGCCACATTCAGGGCGGGTGGTATAGGTACGCTCGAAATCGCGCTTTCACCCACCAAATGGCAGCAAGTTACCGATGGAATTGGGGGAAATCTTCGTCTCTTACGGAATGGAAAAATTGAACCGGAGCTTGTGGAATTTCACCAGTCAGGCGGCAGATCCAATTATCGTCACCGCAACGGGGCGCGACTGAACCCGCGGAGCGCGTTGGGATTTAACGATGATAAACTATTCCTGATTGCGGTGGACGGTCGTCAATATGGATATAGCATCGGCATGACGCTTTATGAGATGGCTGGTTTTTTGCGGGCCCTCGGCGCGAAGCACGCAATAAACTTTGATGGTGGGAGTTCATCGGCATTATGGGGACTTGATGAAATTGTGAATCGTCCATCGCGCGGCTACGAGCGGTCAGTTTTCAATGTCGCGATGATTACGACCCAGAGGAAGGTGAAAAAATGAGTGAATATAACGCACCGCGTGCGTTTCATGTGATGACAAAACCGATTGGGGCAATCTGTAATTTGGACTGCGAATACTGTTTCTATCTGGATAAAGAGAACCTCTATCCAGATACGCGGTCATTCCGGATGACGGATGAGGTTTTGGAAAATTATGTCCGTCAATATATTGAATCGCAGCAGGTCAATGAGATAACTTTCGCTTGGCAAGGGGGCGAACCGACGCTGATGGGGGTTGATTTTTTCCGGCGTGCTGTCGAATATCAGGAGACATACCGACGGGTCGGCACGCGCATCCAGAATACATTTCAGACCAATGCGACGCTCCTGAATGATGAGTGGTGCACCTTCTTCAAGCAGAACAACTTCCTAATCGGTATTAGCATTGACGGGCCCCCTGAATTGCACGATAAGTATCGCTACGACAAACGGGGCAGGCCCTCCTCCGATGATGTCATTCGAGGACTGCAATTCCTACAGAAGCATCAGGTGGATTACAATATACTTTGTGTCGTGAACAGCCACAATGCCGATTATCCGCTTGAGGTATATCGCTACTTCAAAGAACTTGGGGCTCAGTTTATGCAGTTTATCCCTGCCGTCGAGCGTGTCGGTGAGAAAGGTGTGACCGACCGCACAGTTCGTGCAGCGCAGTATGGTAAATTCCTTTGTGCTATCTTCGATGAGTGGGTTGTCAACGATATTGGGAAGATCTTCGTTCAAATTTTCGATGTCGCGTTAGAGGCTTGGTTGGGGTATAACCCAAGTCTGTGTATCTTCAACGAGACCTGCGGGAACGCGATGGCAATCGAGCATAACGGCGACCTCTACTCCTGTGATCACTATGTTGATCCAGAATACTTCCTCGGCAACGTCATGGACAACCCGATGGAAGCGTTGGTCGAATCAACGTTCCAACGTAAGTTCGGAACCGATAAGCGGGACACCTTGCCTCAGTATTGCTTAGACTGCGAGGTCCGTTTCGTCTGCAACGGGGGCTGCCCAAAGAACCGTTTCATCAAAACACCGAGCGGCGAAGATGGTTTGAACTATCTCTGTGCTGGCTATAAGCAGTTCTTCAACCATATTGACCGACCGATGAAGATGATGGCTGCGGCACTACAGGCTGGACGCCCTGCCGACAGCATTATGACACTGATGCGTCCTAAGCCGGTCGCAGAGGCGCGGAAAGTTGGTCGCAATTCGCCCTGTCCTTGTGGCAGTCGCAAGAAGTATAAGCAGTGTTGCTTGAAATAGGTTAATACAGGAACCAACCTGTCGCATGATAGACAGAAAACCTATCAACACAACACGATAGATTTTGAGGTACAAGAGCCCCACCTGAGAGATAAACCCGCTTGTAACATTTTATGAGGAAGCAAATATGAAAAGGAACCTTTTTGCTTTTTCGTGTATTGCGCTTCTGATTTTAATTGATCTATCTGTGCACGCAAGAGAATTGGAAGATAAAATCGTTTTTGTTTCTGAACGCCGGGGCACTCCCGAAGTCTTCTTAGTTGAAGGCTTAGATGGACGCCCTATTCAACTCACCCGGAATCTGTTTGCTAGTTCGCCCTCAATCTCCCCCGATGGTACTGAAGTTGTATTTGTTTCTTATCCCCCGGCACAGGCAGCAAATATTCTCAAACTGAACATTGCAAAACGCCGAATTGAGCAGTTGACCCACAATGCCAAAAAGGATATTCGATACAGAAGCCCAGACTGGTCAGCTAATGGACGGAAAATCCTGTTTATCATGGTTACGGGTCCACTGGAAGACCCAAGAACAGATCTTTGTGTGATGGATATTAAAGGACGCCAGATTCGACATATCCTTCAACCAGATCCCCCAACAAGGATTTCCGATCCCAGTTGGGCTCCCGATAGTAACCACATCCTATATCATCAAGATATCAGAAATACCAGAGATAGTTCAGGGATATTTATCATTGACGATAACGGGAATAACGTTGTTCATGTCCCGCATGACCGACGCAGACCCGCATTTCTCCCCGCTTGGTCGCCGAAACGCAACCAAATCGGATACATCGATGCCGTCGGAACCAGACATGTGCCGCGAAATCCACTGCAAATCTACAAAATGGATCTGGTCGAAGAGAGTGTAACCGCTTTGACATCTGGGGATAATGAGGAAAACATTCCATTAGCTTGGCACCCCGATGGGCAGAAAATCCTATTTGTCAAACTATTTTTTCTCGATCAAGAAATCCTAGGGAGTGACATCTTCGTCATGGATAAGAATGGTGAAAATGTAATAAATTTGACACAAACGCCAGAGATGGAAATGTCTGCCAGTTGGTCGCCTGACGGAGGACAAATTGTGTTTGACCGAGAGGTAGAGGAAGATGAGATGGCAATTTTTATAATGGAGGCGGACGGTCAAAACCCACAGCGACTCACGTTTGAATCCGGTCGAAACTTCGAACCCTCTTGGTCTCCAGACGGAAACAAAATTGCTTTTCTCTCAGATCGAAATCGCGCACTTAGAATCTACACGATGGACACAGATGGGCAAAACCTCCAACAGATCGCGCATAATCAGCCCAAATTTGATGGGCCCGCCATTTGGTCCCCTGATGGCAGGTGGCTTGCCTTTATGTCTGGAGATGATCAGGGTGGTTTGGGACTCTATGTCACAGATCCACAAGGGCACAACGAAAATCTGATTGTCCACCTTGACCCCCGCCTATTTGTGCCAAATTGGAATCGTCCGGCTTGGTCGCCCGATAGTCAATATCTCATCTACGTCGTCGAAGAGCAAAATTCGGAGGGTTTAATGAAAATTCGGATTGATGGAGATATGCCAACCCAGTTAAAGACTGGCGAACTTGCAAATTGGTTAAGCCCTGTATGGTCGCCGGGAGGAAACCACCTTCTTTTTAGTGCGAGAGAAGCGAGAGAACCAATGTTTCTCGTAGAATATAGAATGGTATTGATGAATCTTGATACTGAACAAAAACATGCATTCGTATTACCAGGAGCATTTGAAAAGGATTGGAGTCTTTTTGGATTGGTTTGGGGACCAGATGGGTCGCAACTCATCTTATCAGTATCAGTAGGAAAGAAGGATCACCAGCATTTGCTCTATCTAATCGATACTGTCAACGAAACTGTAACGCTATGGATGGAAGAGGGATACCAAGCGGATTGGGTCAGGCCCGGTTTCGTGTATGCTGTGGAGGCTGTTGGAAAACGGATTACAACGTGGGGGGAATTGAAAAAATTAGAAGAACGCTGAGACACAGTCAATTTGCTCAAGTCGTAGAAATCGGCATGAAATTTTGTGAAGTATTTATTTCCCTTCTCCTTCCAGCACTTTTATTTTGCCCCATGACATCAGCGAGTTTGCCTTCGGAGAAACTGCTAATTGATCCGGTGACCACGAAGCCACTTGATCATCCATCGGGTGTTGGGTGAGATTGGTCAGATTTTTGTCGTTAGTGTCCATGACATAAATCTCAAAGTTCCCATCACGGTTTGTATGAAAGGCAATTTTCGTCCCATCCGGAGACCAGCGAGGCGCACCATCTCTTGCGGGGTCTCTGGTCAACCTGACGGGGTTTTCACCGTCAGCGTCCATGACATAAATCTCAAGATTTCCATCGCGCTCTGACTCAAAAGCAATTTTCGTCCCATCCGGAGACCAGCAAGGTGCGCCATCCCAAGCGAAATTTCTGGTAAGTCTGACGGGATTTTCGCCGTCAGCATCCATGATACAAATCTCAAGATTCCCATCGCGCTCTGACGAAAAAACAATTTTTCTCCCATCCGGAGACCAGCAAGGAACAATGTCCCATGCAGGGTTTCTAGTCAATCTGACGGGATTTTCGCCATCAGCGTCCATGACATAAATCTCAAAGTTCCCATCCCGTTCTGAATAAAAGGCAATTTTCGTCCCATCTGGAGACCAACGGGGCGCAGCATCACTTCCGGGGTCTCTGGTAAGTCTGACGAGGTTATCGCCGTCAGCGTCCATGACATAGACTTCAAAATTTTTGTCGCGCTCTGACGTAAAAGCAATTTTTCTCCCATCCGGAGACCAGGCAGAACTGTTATCCTCTGACGTGAGGTGTTTCGTGAGATTGCGCGGCTGAGACCCATCAGCCATCATTATAAAGATGTCATGATTCCCCTCATGACTATCACGGCTTGAAGAAAAAGCAATCATTGAATCGAGCGATTGCGCCGGACTTGCCGACATTAACATAAAACCCAGCATTACAATTAAACAAAATGGATAGGTGACTCGGTTCAACAGTAGAATTTTCATTTTGGGGTATCTTCTTTCTATAGGGCTGAACAATCGTTTGTGCCCACAATTGAGATTATGACAGTCAAGGAGTGGTAGATTTTTTTTACAGAGCATTTGCATTGAGGTTTTGGCTCCCTACTTCAATTTCAGCCGATATTTTTGCCATTTCTGGCAAATTTCTGAAACCGCGTGATTTTATACTGCTCTGCCAGTAGCAATTGCCTTTCACTGCTTTTCTGATTTCAACCGCCCCCAAAATGTAACACGCTTGCCTCGTGTATCAACAGGAAGCGACCGGTCGGGAATCACCCAGGTCGGACGGGTATCAGCGTCTGGATGTGTCGTAACCCGTATCTTATCCCCTCCATTAGCGTTTACGATGTAAATATCCCACCCTGTTTTATTTACAGATGACATGAAGGCAACCCATTGTCCATCGGGGGCCCACGCAGGAAGACGATCTGGGGCTGGGTCATCAGTCAGTCTAACAATGTTGGCACCGTCGGCGTTCATCACGTAGATATCGGATTGGGCGATATTGTGTAGATTGGAATAGAAAGCAATCTTTGTCCCATCGGGCGACCAAACGGGTCTACTCCCCTTTCGACTCAGTAGGACTCGATTTTTCCCATTTCGGTCCATCACGAAAATTCCTCGCTTCTTTTTATCTGCGTCTCTCACCGTAAATGCAATCTTTTCTTGATTGGGAGACCAAGAGGGATTGCTATGTTCGTGGTTGTTTTCATGGAACGCGTTTGTTATCTGTTTTAACCCATCTCCGTCCATCCTTATAGTACAAATACTTGAAGGAAGCTCGCCGCGTGGACTACAAACCAATGCCAATCGCCTACCATCCCCAGACCAAGTAGGGGAGAAAAAATTCATCTCCAGTTTGTGCCACTGTCTGGTAATGTTCTTCTGTTTCCCGGTGCGAAGTTCTAACACGAAGATATTGCTTTCTCGTCTGTCGTTGTACTGACTTAAGGCAACAAATTTTCCATCAAGGGACCACGCTACCTTTCCAAGTCCGTTAGGATTTTCAAGCCATTTGCGCTCGTTGGTGCCATCGGCATTAATCAGATAAACCGACGTTGAAATGCCTTCATGGGGTGGTTTACTATCTCGATCCGAGAGGAACGCAATCGTACCTGTTGGCTCAGCAGCCACCGACTGAAAGCCAAGTACTCCCCATACAAAGAGGATTAGCCATTTGAGTTTCATCTTTTCACCCTACCCTTCCTAAAGTGTTTCGCAATTGAACCGCTGCAGGTGAAAGTGATTTGCTGTCTTTCGGGTGCCTGTGCCCAGACATTAACCTGTGAAACAGGGCTGCCAAACAGAACCGCACAGATAAAAATGATTGCGGAACAGTGTTTTCGGTTCATTTTGCCCTCCACATCATTCGCTTGGAATCATAAGCCTAATTTGATCCACACCCAAGCGACAGGCAATTTCCGCATAGGATTTACCGCCGCTGGGCCATCAGGCCGCCAAGATGGCTGCCCGCCACGAAACAGTATGCGCCGATCCTTCCCATTGGCTTTCATCACACCGATTTTACCCTCGCCAATCAACCAAAAGGCAATATGTGTCCCTGTTGGCGACCATGACGGATAATGTTCACCGTCATTTGAGATGCGCTTGAAGTTTCGCCCATCTGCTGCATTTATGAGGCAAATGCCCGGTTTAAGATTTCGATCTGAGTAGAACGCAATTTGACTTCCATCGGGAGACCAAGCGGGCACGTAATCATCAGAAGGCTGCTTTGTCAACTGACGTAATCCGGTTCCATCGGCTTTGATGACGTAGATGTCACGTTGATGTTCATGCTTGATTGTAAATGCAATCTGTTTTCCATCCGGCGACCAAACGGCGTCCCGGAAACCGTTATCCCACCCATGGAATAACACTCGGGTTTCTGCCTTCGTTTCAATATCAAGAACTGTAATTTCGTCGAATTTTGTAAAGACAATTTTCTGACCGTCAGGGTGCCAGGCTGGACGCGCCCTTAAAGGCATATTCCATCTTAAGCGTTCCAGATTACGGCCATCTGCATCTATCACGAAAAGTTGACCCAAATCAGCAATAAATGCAATTTTTTTCCCGTCGGGAGACCAAGTTGGCCAATTTACATTGGCGGGGGTTTTTAAGGGTTGGGGAGCGGTTCCATCCGAATTGATGACAACAATTCCTCTATCAGGGTTAAATGCCTTTGATACAAAGGCAATTTGGGACCCCCAAGCAAGATTCGCCTTAGAACCGAACCCTCCGATGTACCCAACCCCTACCGCAATAAATGTAAAAAACAGGACTTTTTTCATTCTGATTTCTCCTTCCTTTACAGTAAAGTCATATAATTCGCGTCAAATCGGGAGCCAATGAAATCCTTCTCGTCGCATCGGTGAAGACAAGAGAGTCCAAAAAACTATGGCAAGAATTATGCCTCGCAGATAGATTCCGCCATACGTTATAGGGGTGTATCCACTCATAGGGCTATCAGGTGTATCATCAAATACACCTACCGTCCAAGTCGTTTGAGCCAGCCCCAAGTAAGTAGATGCCTACCCACTGGTCCCACAGCACGCGCAAATCTAGGGTCAAACCATGCGGGAGATGCCTCAGGTACATGATCATGGGTCAATCGCCGCTGATTCCTGCCATCGGCATCCATCACATACACCTTTGGAATTGGATCCCGAAGAGATATAAAGGCAATCTGTTTGCCGTCCGGCGACCACGCTGGATGCTGGTCTTCTTCAAAAAATGTGAGACGACGGGCGTTTTTGCCATTGGCATTCATTACATAAATACCGCCACCCGCTCTTGCGGATCTGAACGCAATCTGTTTGCCATCCGGCGACCACGCTGGATCGCTATCGCTTGCGCGATCATCGGTCAAGGGACGTATATTTCCCCCATCGGCGTCCATCACATAGATGTCAAAATCAACTCTTTGTCGCCCGCCCGCGGCAAAGGCAATTTTTTGACCATCCGGTGACCACGTAGGAAAGAGGTCACACCCATCTGGACGAATTGTAAGTCGGCGGATATTGTTACCATCGGCATCCATCACATAGATGTCACCCAATACCCCTGGTGGTCTTGTGTAGAAAGCAATCCGTTTGCCATCCGGTGACCATGCAGGGAGGCGTCCTGGCTGGTTCGTCAGTAGACGGACATTCTCTCCATCGGCGTCCATCACATAGATACCACCGTTTCCTCGTTTGGAGGAAAAAGTAATCCGCTTGCCATCCGGTGACCATGATGGATCGTAATCTTGGTCAATCCCCTTTGTCAGCTGCCGTACGTTTTTGCCATCAATATCCATCAGATAAATTTTCCAGTGCTGTCCATCAACTCTGCGGATGAAAGCGATTTGCGGCTTTTCGGGTGCCTGTGCCCAGATATTAATCTGTAGGAAAGGGCTGCCTAACAGAATCGCACAGATAAAAATGATTGCGGAACAGTGTTTTCGATTCATTTTCCCCTCTACATCATTCGCTTGGAATCATAAGCCTAATTTGATCTGTCCCCAAGCTATATGCAATTTCCTCACAGGATTTACTGCCGCTGGACCATCAGGCCGCCAAGATGGCTGTCCGCCACGAAATAGAATTTGCCGCTCCCCACCATTGGCTTTCATCACACCAACTTTGCCCTCGCCAATCAACCAAAAAGCAATATGTGTTCCTGTTGGTGACCATGACGGATAATGCTCGCCACGAAAACTGATGCGTTTGAAATTTGCCCCATCTGCTGCATCCATGAGGCAGATGCCCGGTTTAAGATTTCGATCTGAGTAGCAGGCAATTTGACGTCCATCAGGAGACCAAGCAGGCGCGGCATCATTGGATGCATTATCGGTCAACCGACGTAATTTTCCTCCATCGACGTCGATGACGTAGATGTCGTGTTGCCGGTCATGCTTGATTGTAAATGCAATCTGTTTTCCATCCGGCGACCAAACGGCGTCCCGGAAACCGTTATCCCACCCATGGAATAACACTCGGGTTTCTGCCTTCGTTTCAATATCAAGAACTGTAATTTCGTCGAATTTTGTAAAGACAATTTTCTGACCATCAGGGTGCCAGGCTGGACGCGCCCTTAACGGCATATTCCATCTTAAGCGTTCCAGATTACGGCCATCTGCATCTATCACGAAAAGTTGACCCAAATCAGCAATAAATGCAATTTTTTTCCCGTCGAGTGACCAAGTTGGCCAATTTGCCCTGGGGGGGCTTTTTAAGAACTGGGGAGCGGTTCCATCCGAATTGATGACAACAATTCCTCCATCAGGGTTCCATTCGCGTGATATAAAGACAATTTGGGAACCCCAAACAAGATTCGCCTTAGAACCGAACCCTCCGATGCACCCAACCCCTACCGCAATGAATGTAAAAAACAGGACCTTTTTCATTCTGATTTCTCCTTCCTTTACAGTAAAGTCATATAATTCGCGTCAAATCGGGAGCCAATGAAATCCTTCTCGTCGCATCGGTGAAGACAAAAGAGTCCAAAAACTGTTGCAAGAATTATGCCTCGCAGATAGATTCCACCACACGTTATAGAGGTGCATCTACTCATAGGGCCTATCAGATGTATCATCAAATTCATCTTGAGGTCGGGTCTGTGAAGCAAACCGGCACACTCAGCCTTTCCACACCGTCGTCAACTTCTATGCCCTTTTCCAGCAGTGGTTATCCCTTCACTGCTTTTCTGACTTCAGTTTCCCCCAAAACGTGACATGGTTGCCTCGTGCATCAACAGGAAGCGATCGGTCGGGAATCACCCAAGTCGGATACATATCATTGCCCGGGTGAGTGGTCACCTGCCTCGCCTCACCCCCATTGGCATCAACGATGTAAATATCCCAACCTATTTCTCCTCGAGCCGACATGAAGGCAATCCGCTGTCCATCGGGAGACCACGCGGGAAAACGGTCTGATCTGGGGTGATTGGTCAACCTAACGATGTTGGCCCCATCAGCATTCATCACGCAGATATCCTCTTGACCGAGGTTGCGTAGATTTGAAGAGAAAGCAATCTTTGTCCCATCGGGGGACCAAGCAGGGGCTCGCCCCCTTGGACTCAGTCGAACGCGATTTCTCCCATTTCGGTCCATCACGAAGATTCCCCAGTCCTTCTCATTTGCCCCTATTCCTCCGCCTCCTGCGTCAAATACGATTTTTTCTTTTTTGGGAGACCAAGAGGGATGTACATTCTGATGGTTTTCATGGGGAGCGTTTGCTATCTGTTTCCAGTCATCTCCGTCTGCTTTTATAATACAAATATTTGAACGGATCTCGTCCCGTAGCCGACATGTCATTGTCAACCACTTGCCATCACCAGACCAGTCAGGAGAAAAAAAATCCATCCCCAATCCTCGCAACTGGGCGGTGATGTTCTTCTGCTTTCCGGTACGAAGTTCTAACACAAAAAGGTTATCTTCTTGTCTGGCGTTGCGCTGACTAAAAGCGACCCACTTGCCATCAGGAGACCATGTCATGCCAAAAGCATTAGGGGTATGAAGCCACTTTCGCTCGTTAGTACCATCGGCATTAATTAAGTAAACCTCTCTCTTTCGACCCTCTCGTTCTGAGTTAAACGCGATGGTCCCGGGCGGTTCAGCGGACGCATAACCATAGATCAGTAGCAGATATAGGGATAGCAGGTGTATCATCAAAAGGAAGTTAATATTAGATCTGAATTTCATCTCTTTCTCCTAGCTTTAGTAGACCTTTAGCGAGGAAATCGCCTGTCACCATCAAAACAATGGCTTTCATAACCGTCTTCAGCAGCGATTGCTCCTTCACCGTTTGTCTGATTTGAGCCGGCCCCACAATGTGGCGTGGTTGTCTCGTGTATCAACAGGAAGCGACCGGTCGGGAATTACCCAAACTGGTCTCACATCCTTATCCGGATGGTTGGTGACTCGTGAAACTGGCTTCACATCGACAGCAAACGGATGATTGGTGATTCGCGTCTGATTGTTTCCGGTCGCATCCATGACATAAATCTCCCAGTTCCTATCTTCTCGGGTCGACATAAAAGCGATCCACCGTCCATCGGGAGACCACGACGGAAGGCGGTCCTGTGCGGGGTGATCTGTTAGTTTAACGAGGTTGGTCCCATCGGGGTTCATCACGTAGATATCGGATTGCCCTTCCCGATCGGAATAAAACACAATTCTTTTTCCATCAGGAGACCAGTCCGGCGCCGCATCCGTTCTGGAGTGCTTGGTCAGATTGACAGGGTTTCCGCCATCCGCATCCATGACATAAATCTCGTCATTTCCATCGCGGCTCGACGTAAACGCAATTTTAGAGGAATCTGGAGACCAACTTGGACTACTATCCTCAACTCCGGGAAGCTGTGTTAGGTTCTTTAATCGCCTGCCATCAACATCAATAATGCAGATGTCTGAAGAGTCGTGAGGGGGAGCTTCCCAACATGAAAGTGCTAACGATTTACCATCCCCGGACCATGAACGGACCAGATATCCGGGATATACTCCTGTCCATTTATGGGTTATCCTCTTTTGTCTGCTGGTACGGAGATCTTTAACAAAAATATGGACGCTGCCATTGGCGCAGGTAGAGAAGGCAACGAACCGACCATCAGGCGACCAAGTTGGAGAGTAGTAGTAGCCACACTGACGGTTTTCGAGCCATTTCCGTTCGTTGGTGCCATCGGCATTTATCAAATAAATTGTCGTGGAGATACCTCGATTCGGTGGTTTGCTATTCCTATCCGATGCGAATGCAATGATGCCTTCCGCAGCGGCAGCTGCTTCGATGTTTGCCAATAGGAATAAGGTATTCAGCAGCACAAGAAGGAGGAGCATTGTGCTTGAAATGTGCTTGCGATTCATTGGGGGTTCCTCCCTGAATTTGTAGATTGAATCGACAAGAAGCAAGCAACTTTTGTGCCAACTATGTACAAATTTCAAGGAGAAATGCTGTCGGAGGGGATTGTTATTGGATTGACACGCTATCCGGCTCATCTTTCGTTTAAGCATGGGTTAGAAATTGGCCGACATCGTGCAGACCGGAGGTCAGTTTAGCCCCAAAGGTGCGAGGTGCCCAACACCGTATTGGTCCTTGGGCAACAAATCTGCGAAATCTATAAATCCGTACTATAGTAGATTTTAGAATTAATGAGACACGCCAAATCGGCGCAGTTGGAAACAGCGCCTACCAAACATGGGGAGCGAAAGTGTCTCTTTATTTTTTTAAATTCACTATAATTCGTGATTCAGACGATTCTCAACTATCTCTAAGCATCTACAACACAATCTCAATTGCTTCAAACAATCTCAGTTCAGGGATCTGAATCGTCAGCAGATCGCCTGACCGGCTATATGCACATGTCGCCCCTGAGACGAGGCTTCGCACGGACTTCGGCGGCTTCGCTGACGGCAGCTCGATTTCTAAGTCCACCATTTTGACCGGTGGGAAAAAACTCACCCCGAAATGTCCCGAACCGTTCACTAGATGCACCAATTGTGAACTGCCATCCACCTTTTCAAACCATGTCACCTCAACCATCGGTGACAGGTTGCCCCCGATCGGCGTCAGCCCGGCAACTCCCTCCAGCAGATTAGCGACAAAATCGGAGGTATTGGGATAGCCCTGCCGGTGGAACAGCTGCCCCGGCTCCCACGGGATATAGATCGCCTGTCCGTTTCCGAAGGGACGCACCGTGAACGCTGGGTGCGCTGTGACCTGTGTGTAATAGCACCGCTCCGGCGGACCGAAGTTGTGCGGCGGGATCAGCTTGAATCGTGGCTGGACATCCGACGCATACGCGGCATAGACATACGTCCCGTCCATATAGATGAGATCAGTGTCGGAGAACCGTTCAAACCCCTGCTTATCGTCCAATTTGAAATACGATGACCGCATATCCGTCCGTATTCGTTGGACTTGTGTAATTCCGAGACTTTTTAGCGCGGGTGTCGGTCTGGGCTCATCGTCCGCATCCCGGAATCCGCTTTGGCCAGCAGCGATCGCCGTTCCGCCCTCCTCGACAAACCGGTCAATCCGCGCTGCCAATTCATCGCTCATTGGTCGGACGTCGGGTAACACAATCGCCTGATACTTGTCCCATGCCAAATCGAGTGCCGCATCCCCTGTCAGGGTATCAAAAAGGAAGTGGCTCTCCACCAAGAAACGGAACCAGCCCTTGAATGTATCTGCGCTGACTCGGTCAGACTTCAGCAGCGCAATATTCGCCTTCGATCGGTTGTCGGTGTACGCCGCTTCATTGGCTGCGTGATAGTGGTAGATCTCTTTGATAGGTTCAAACCCGGATCTATCCTCGTGATTGTCCAACCGCCCGATGAGGTAGTAATCCAGTGCTCCGCCGTTGGCTAAGTTCTGCGCCAGACGTAACGCCTGCTGATGGGGCGACACCGCGACATGCCGGTAGGGGAAGTCGATAAAGTCAACGGTCGTACCGCTGGACACCATTTCTGGGTAACTGCTCACCGCCCATTTCGTGTTGTCGGACGCGCTGTACTGCCAGTGGGGTAGGGGCGGTCTACCGCAGTGTTTGCCTCCATCCGGTTGAACCCTCGACGCATTTCCCGGTGGTTGGCGATACAAATATCGGGCTTTAGTCCGTGAATAAAATCGTAAACCTTCTCGTGGTGTGCCTGTAATGTCCGTCCCTTGAAGAGGTTGTATTTCCGAAACGTCGGATCCCCGTGATTCTCTTCGGTCGGCAGAGCCAGTCCAAACATCTCTGAAAAAAGTTGTTCGCAGTTGACACAATGGCAGATCCCGTGATAGTTACCGCTATAATCCCTTGTTTGGTAGCCGCCCATGTTAAAGAAGATTCCGTCGAAATCGTGCGTTGTGAGCAGTTCCTCAATAATCTGCAAGGCGTACTCCTGCTGATAGCCCCCATTCAGGCAGACCTGTACATCTCCGTTGTATTCAATAATCTCGCCTTCAGCAGTAAGGGACGCCCATTCCGGGTGGGCTTCATAAATTGGGTAACGCACCTTAGAAAAGTCGGTGCGTGCCATCACGCGGATATCGGCGCGATGACATGCGGCGATGATTGTTTGTAGGCTGTCCCCCTCCAGAAACGGACTCTGAAAATGGTACGGCAGTTTCGTGGGATAGCTAGCGATAATCCCCGCTGCATTAATCATCAGTACATTTGCTTTGAACGACCCCATATCGGCAACTACGCGCTCAGCATCAATGTCGATCATGTCAATCTCTCGCAGGTTCGTTTGGATAAACCGCCATGTTTTGCTGTGCCACCAGTCTGCCATAGGATAGTCTCCTCGTGAAACGTGATGCCCCGATAAATCGGGACAGGCTGTGAAACGTGATAAAAACATTGGTGCATCGGTGTATTAACACACTTTACTTGTCTTTTCCCTCAGAGTGCCACTGAATCTGTGGCATGTTCGTTCGCGGGGGTTGGGGCCAATGCGAGCCTCGTTGACTGGAGAGTCCTCTGTTGGGACCGGGGATAAAGTCTCGGTCAGGTAGACCAATCAGCTGTCCATTTTCAACCCAAGCTTCGTCGTCGCCATAGAGTTGACCAATCAGCAGGTCAGTCAGCTTGGTGAGGATGTCGGCATGTTCAGCGGAAGTGGAGAGATCGATCAATTCATTCGGATCGTTTTGTAAATCGAAAAGCTGCCGACAGTTGCCAATCGGGTAGTAGATGAGCTTATAACGACCATCATGGATCATGCGCGTGGCATGGTTATCCTCGCCCACTTCACCGTAGGACCAATCCCGTCCCCCCTCACCAATCATTGAAATTCCTTCAACCGTCTCAGGGATATCGATACCCGCCAAGTCTAGCAACGTTGGCATCACATCCGCCCAACCGACCAGTCGGCCATCAACGCGGTTGTAACCCACCCGTTCATCCCCAGCGACGCCGAGCAGGATCATCGGGATATTGGCGGAGTATTCGTAGAAAAGCCGCTTCGCCCACATACCGTGGTTGCCGAGCATATCACCGTGATCGGAGGTAAAACAGATAATCGTATTGTCGAGTTCACCTTCCTCACGCAATGTGCCGATAAGGACGCGCAACTGATGGTCAATGTGGGTGCAGAGGGCATAGAAGGCACGACGGATATCGCGGATCTGTTCCGATGTGAATTTCTCCCCTCGTGCGATGTTGGCTTGCAGGCTGAAAGACAGAGCTTCTGGGACAGCTGACCACGCGCCGCAATATGGTATATCAATCGGAACATCGCGGTACAGATCCAGATATGCCTGCAGCGGAACAATTGGTGGATGGGGGTGACGGTAGGAGATGAACCAGAAAGCGGGACGATTGGGATCCCGGCGCTTGACGATTCGCGCCATCTGACTCGTCGCCCAGTTGGTCGCATGGGTCTCTTCGGGCAGGTGCCATGGGCGGTTGACATATTCGTTGTTACCCATCCCGTGATCAAAGTGTCGCCCCGCATATCCTTGATCGCCAAGAAATAGTTCGTAATCATCTAACACCCCGTATTGGACGCGACCCTCCTCGTCCAAAATCACATCGTCGAAGCCGATACGATCGCGTTGCGGGTAGACATGCAGTTTCCCAACAGCATACGCTTGATACCCCGCATCCCGAAAGGTCTGCGCCATCGTCGGTATTTCGGGCATGGTTAGTTTATCTTTGAAAACCCGGTCTCCGTGGGTGCGGGGTGTAGTGCCCGTCATAAGGGTCCGACGGGCGGGAATGCAGACGGGGCACTCGGCATAGGCGTTACTGAAACGAACTCCGCTGCGGCAGAGTTCATCAAGCGTAGGAGTTTGGATGGTTGGATGTCCCGCAGCTCCCAACAGGGCAGCGGGCCAATGGTCGGTACTTATCAAAAGCACGTTTGGTTGAGTAGACATGGATTATTCCTTCCCATACATCTTTTAGAGATTAATGTCATCGGCTTCCAGATTCAACCAACGCATCTCATCAGAGGACAATTGAATCGCCAATGCTTCAAGACACGAAGCCAACTCCTCGTGAGTTAAGGGACCAACGAGCGGAAACGTTGGAAACGGTTGATGCAGAACAAACGCAAGTGAAATCTGTATCGCTGTGCACCCTTTTTTCTCCCCAAGTATTTTTGCTCGGTTGAGTCGCTCAAAATTGGCATCGTTATAATATACGCGCACCATGTCCTGATTTTCCCGTTTTTCAGAGGCAAAACGTCCGCTGAAGAATCCTCGTGCCTGCGAAGACCACGGCAGCAGCGGAAATTGTGTTTCATTATGCCATTCCCATGCCGTTTCCGATACGGACACAACACCCTTCCACATCGGTTCCATCGGAACAGCCAAGCTGATATTGTTGCTGCTGACCACAAATCCGTGCAACCCATGTTCAGCGGCATATTCATTTGCTTCTTGGAGGCGTTCAAGCTCCCAATTCGACGCACCAATCGCCCGAAGGTTACCCGCGCGAATTTCCTGATTCAGATGCTCGATGATTGTGCTGGCGGGAATGCTTGGATCATCCCGGTGCAGCAGAAATAGGTCAATATAATCGGTCTGTAGGCGGAGGAGGCTTTCATGGATGTCGTGGGCAAGTTCCTCCGGACTGAGGCGTGGACGTGGCACCGCGGCGTGTGGATGTCCACCTTTGTCAACCAAAAACACCTCGGATCGGTTTTTCCGATTTTTCATCCACATACCGAGCAGCCGTTCGCTATCGCCGCCTCCGTAGCTATGCGCGGAATCAAGTGCGTTGCCGCCGGCTGCAAAAAATTCGTCTAGCATCGAATAACTGTGTTCCATCGTATCGGGTGTAAATAGCATACACCCGAGCACAAGCTGTGAAATTTCTTTGTCTATCCCTGGAATTGTTCTGTGATTCATTGAGTCTCCTCTCAATATAGGGTCATTTATAGTGGACCTTAGAATTAATGAGACACGCCAAACCGGTGCGGTTGGAAACCGCACCTACCGGCCCCGATAATTAGTTTACCCCGATTTATCGGAGGGATTGAAACCGAGGGGCGAAAGTGTCTCTTTATTTTTTCAATTCACCATATTTAGACACTTCCAATGCACAACCAACCCCCTAAATCCCCCTTATCAGGGGGACTTATGAACGCGCTGCGTAAGTTCTATTATTTTTAGAATTCACTATAAATAGCCCGACTCTCAATAAATGTGTTGGATACATGATAGCAGAAAAAGAATAAAAGGTCTATGTCAACGACAATTTTTGCCCTGTCAACGAAAACTGTGCTACAATACTCACTGGATTTTTAACTTTTGGGAGGATTTCAACAATGAAGATTAATACCCTTGAAATGATTACGCTGCACATCCCTTTTTACGCCGATTATGTCACCCGACATATGCAACGCGCCTTGACCCACTCGGAGCAGGTAGAGGTATACCGCGTTGAATTGGATAACGGCGTTATCGGTTACGGTGAAAATTTGGGAGACGAATCCGGCAACTTCGATCGGGTCGTTGGACAAAATCCGTTTGCAATCATGCAGGACGACAGCATCGGTTTCGGGATTCAGATGTCCCTGTTTGATGCCGTCGGCAAATCAGTTGGCGTCCCTGTCTACCAACTGTTGGGCGCAAAGGTTCGGGACCGCTGCCCGATTTCGTGGTGGGACATCGACATGCCGCCAGAAGATTGGGTGAAGGAGGCGGAGGAATCAATTAAACGAGGCTACACGTCAATTAAGCTGAAAGCCCGTCCGTGGCGGGACATCTTCGAGCAGGTGGAAGCTGTTGGAAAGGTTATCCCAGAAGGTTACAAATTGGACATCGACTTCAACGGTTTTCTCCTCACAGCGGAAGGTGCACAGCCTGTTCTGCAGGAGTTGGATAAACACCCCAACGTCGCATACTACGAAAGCCCATACTACCTCGGCACAGACATCGAAGGTGCCGGACGTTTACAGGAAGCGGTGGAAAAACGGATTGTCGAACACTTTAACGAACCGTGCCTACATGCCCGCTGCTGCGGTGGATTTGTCGTTGGAGGGGGTGCAACAGGAACACGGAGAATCAATGCGTTGTGTGCTTCGTTCGACAAACCGTTCTGGCTGCAGATGGTCGGAACGGGCATTACCACCGCCTACGCTATGCACATCGGCGCGGTTCTATCGCACGCACAGCTGCCGGCAATCACCTGCTTTGAGTTGTGGGAACATGATCTCTTAACGCAACGGTTGGAGGTCGTAGACGGAACGATTGCCCCACCGGAGGCACCGGGGCTGGGGGTTGAAGTTGATGAGTACGCGCTGGAACGCTACCGTGTTGAGCCGGGAACCCCTTCGCCCACAGCCCTCTATAAACAGAGGGAGCGAACCTGTCGTGTGCATATTCCTGACAGCAAAGGCGGCGAGATTGTCCACGATTTCAGTGGTGAGGATGTCTACTATCCCGCCTTTAGTGAAGGGGAGTATCCGGGATTTGTGCGTGGTGTTTGGATGGAAGTGATTGAAGGGGCAGGGTAAATCTGAACGTTCAGATGACAGGTGCTAGGGGCAATAATCACCGTTGCTCCTAGCACCTCGTCTCTGCAAAATTGGTAGTGTGCTAGCAATACAATCTAAAGCATATCGAGTTGCGCGGCAATCTCGGTCAACTTGCTTTCCATTTGACTTGCAGCCACTTCAAGTTTTTCCTGATCAATTTTTAACCGCCGAATATTATCATCTTGGTGTGACAGGATGCAAAACTGGTGGTTTTTCCGTATATCAAAGCCCGCCTGTTTAATGTTCTCTTTCACAGGGCCCTCCGGGTAATACCACCGCTGCCCTCGGGTCTGATCCAGATTCATGTGACAATGACCCTCGTCACCGCCAAAACAGTCGAACCGCAAAACCTCGTTATCATAGAAATACAAAGAGGCTGCGGGCCCATGACCGCCTCGGTCGGATCTCCAATATACTTCCAATCTAACGTTATCCTGTACCGGGTATTCAACCCAGTCAAATCTTTCCTGATTATTCACTACCTTAGTCGCCATTTGCCCCTCCAGTTATGAGCAAGTTCAAAGCCTTTCAAACAGAAGTCGGCTCCTTACTAGTGGACATGGGCTTAACACCCAGACCTATGCGGGAAATCTCCAATCCTTCAGCCGAATCTCTCCCGACCTATTATACAGTCTAGCACTAACAGGGAATAATGTCAAGTTTAAGATTTTGGCTTATGTAAAAAGAAAGTGCAAGTCCCGATACATCGGGATTCCGTTGCCGTTCCCCCGATAAATCGGGATTAAGAAACGAGCATCCGGAAGAATCGGGACTTGCGGAACATTCAGAGAAACCGAGTTTTGAATCAAAAACTCGGTTTCTTCGGGAATGTCTGAAACCTTTTCCCCTGTTTTTTTATAGGTCCCTTAAGGTTGCTCGACCTCAACCCGGCGACCTGTCTGACTGGATTCCAAAGCTGCGTCAATAATACGGGCGACTTGGAGGGCATCACGACCCGAAGCGGGCGGAGCCCCTGCGCCTTGTCCTGCACGAATAAAGTCGCGGATGAACGCCTCGCCGGCAATGCCGCCATACGCCGGAGATTGACCCAAGGTATAGTCAAATTCACGCTGAGGCGCGGATGCCCAAGAACCTTGAGTTGTCTCAACACTCATGTGTTCCGCAACGCCTGGGGAACCCCAGTGAATCCGACCATTCTGACCGTTGACACCGACATAGGTATCGTAACTGGGTTGGTTGGGATATTTTGATCCACTCAAGGCAAGGGTATATCCGGCATGTAGAGAACCAACCGCTCCCGAACGCAGACGGAAAGAGAGCGTCGCAATATCCTCTACGTCGATATCCTCACCGCTGCGGGTTGCAACTTCGGCAGACACCGACACAATCTCGTCGTGGGAGATGAAACGTAGCATGTCGATATAGTGACAGCCCAACCACGCCAAGATCCCGCTCCCCGCGTATTCGTGGCGAAATAGCCAACCTTGGGGGTTGCGGTATTGTACCTGCGTCGTCAGCATCCGCATCTCTATCGACATCAGCGGTCCCAACAAACCCCCTCCTATAAGATCCCGTGCTTCACGGATCATCGGATTATACCGATTCTGATAGCAGACACCCAACTGCATCCCTGCGCCTTCCGCCGCATCAACAATGCGCTGTACATCTGCGGTAGTTCTGCCGACCGGCTTTTCTGCCATTAGGTGTTTGCCGGACTCTAATATCCGTATAAAAATATCGGGCTTCAAGTCCGTTCTCATGGTGGCAATAGCAAAGAAGACATCGTCCTGTGCCAGAATTTCATCCAAATCAGCGGTAACACCTTCCACCTTATGTTCTCCCGATTGTTGGAAGGCTTCTAGGGCGGATGGGTCTTCTCCCCAAACAAAAACGCTTTCAACCTCCGGCAATTCTTGTAATGTACCGAGATGTCCTTCAAAATGGGCATGTCCCGGGCTTAACAGCAACGCTTTCATTTGTCTCTTTCCTTTCATTCAGCAGAATTGTTCGCAAAAATATTATCCCATAGAAGTTTACAAAGAAATTGGTATAAGATCTGATGGTTTATCTTTGGCGCAATATTATAAATGAAGCTACAACATAATAACATCTTTTCCCAAAAACGAACAGGTGTATTATTGATAAACCTTTGGGAAGCAGTGCTGCCCCCAGCCAAGTCGAAAATGCAAAGCGCCCCATCCATCAATTGACAGTCCAACGGCGTTATGATATTCTTTTGTTGCATTGAAGATGATTGGCTGCAGTTCGCCAAAAATACGATAACGTCCACCAAGAGGTAAGATATGCTTAAAATTTGTATCAGTTTTGTACTTGTCCTGTTGATATTCGCTGCATTTTTCGGTTTCGTGACATGGGCACAAAAGACAGAGGAGGGAACTCAGAAGGAAGGGGTCACGCTAGAAGCACTCGGAGTGACAGCGGAACAGAAGGAGCGGATCAAAGCCCTATGGGAATTCAAACGTCAAAGTCGCCGCCAAGCAATCGAAAATCTGAAGCCCCTGAACCAGCTTGCTAAAGATAAGATGGTATCAGATGAAGAAGTCCGGGAGATTTTGAAAGAATTTCACCAGCAACGCTTAGCACAGGAACAGAAAGTTAAAATGGCTGAAGAGAATCTCCTCAAATCTTTGCCGCCGCGTGCACAGCTGCATCTGACCATCCTTGGTGTGCTAGACAACGGTTTACCGCCCCGCTTCAGCACTGCTCCAAAGAAAGAAGACAACACACAAAAACCGAGCAACAGGTAGGAAAAAGAGATCTGTGGGCACAAAAAAGGTGGAGCATATCGGACTTGAACCGATGGCCTCTTGCATGCCATGCAAGCGCTCTCCCAGCTGAGCTAATGCCCCACGTGAACATTTTTATTCTACCATATCGACCAACGAAGCGCAAGGAAAAATCAGCCTCGTCTAAAAACTATCAGGAACCTGTGCTATGATAACGCCGTAATCCACTGCACCAGAGTAGATAGCTAACACAGAGCATCACCAGTGCAACGACGGGTGCTCCAAATTGAAAAAGTTCAGGCATACCGAGAAATTCGCTCTTTTGAAGAAGCTGTTGGGCGGGATAATAGGTCACGAAAGCGACGGGGAGAATAAAGGTCAAAAGTAGCCGCACGGCGAGCGGATAGATTGAGATGGGAAAAACTGTCGCCTCTTTGGTCGCGCTAATGAGCAGATCCGTTAATTTACCTGATTTTGTCGTCCATAGCGCGACGGTAGCACTGATGAGCATGAGTGTAAACATAATCAGCGTACCGCTCAGAATTGTTGTAAAGGTGAATAGCGCGACCTCCAGCGTCCAGCGAATCCCGCTCAAATGGAACGCGACAACGAAGATAGCAACACTTGTCAACGCCCGCGAGACGTGGATCAACTCCACACGATTTGCAAGGATGTAGAATAGGGGTGGTACAGGTTTAATCAGTACACCGTCCAACTCGCCGCGAACGATGTACCGATCAAAATCGTCTAACTGGCTGCCCAGTATCCGCATGAATGAATACGCTAGGTTTCCTAAGCCGTACAGAAATACCACCTCTGCCCACGTCCAGCCATTAACGGTACGAAACTTAGCGAGCAGCGCACCCAACAAGCCGAGTAAGCAGAACTCGCTGATAAGAATGCCGAAGCACATGAGTCCAAACGAGAGTCGGTATTGCAGCCGGGAGCGTACATACGCCCCGGCGAGTAGAAAGTAGAGTTTGATATAGCGTCGCACCATCGATCCTTCCATATCCCCAAATGTGGGGAACGCAGATCTGCGTTCCCTACGATTCCAATGTGCTCATCCTATCCGCCTTGGATTACCAGTTTACGGAAGGCTGCGCGGTATACTAGCCGTCCAATCCCCACCAACAGGACTACCCAAGTCAATTGTATCAACAGTGCTGTAACGAGACTTTCCCCTATTAATTGGCCCGTATAAATGGCAGTTGGAAAATAGATAATCGCCCGAAAGGGCAAGACTGCCGCAATTTTGGCTAAGAAAGTGGGATAAAACTCCAACGGCAAAAAGTAGCCGGAAAATAACATAGCTAGCCCCCATATCACAAAGGCGTAGAGACCACGAATCTCGACAAGCCAGAAGGCAAAAATACCGATTATAAATTCTATACTGAACAGAATGATATATCCTAAGACCACGCTAATGAAAAAGAGGAAAACAGTCAAAGACGATGACGGCAGCGATAGCCCAAATGTACCGTAAAACAGGAAGAATTTTGGGAGCATATTGAATAGTGCCGTATGACTCGAAGTCCCCGCAGCGGTTGCAAGCGTCATCAGCTGGAAATCGATCGGTTTCATTAAATCGGTAACTACCTCGCCCGTGCGTACCTTCTCTTCTATGATACGCGCTATCCGTAGTGTGAAAGTGAAGGTCAATAGGGTCTGCGAGACGACGATGTAGGTTAGAATCCCGTTCAGGTCGTATCCCTCCACCGATGTCCGTCCAGTGTATAACGCCTTCCACAGATAGACATAGACCAACATGAATAGCACATTGATAAACAGTTCCATCCATAACTCGAACCGATATGTCAGTGTCCGCTGGAAGGCTTTCAGCGTAAAAGTGAGATATTTCTTCATGGTAATATGATCGGCAGGGATTAGTGCACTCCCAACTCATAGATGCGTCGAACGATCTCCTCAATCTCCGGTTCCGATATCGTTAGATCCTGAATCTCATAGCGCGCTGTCAATTGCGCGATGACCTCAGAAGCAGAAATAGTGTCGCGATCAAATGCAAGCCAGACACGATTTCCGTCGCGTCGGGTCAGATCTACGCCCTCAAGTTGAATATCGGAATACGCCTGTGCGAGATCAACGATGAGTATTCGAGTCTTCCCATAACGTTCTTTCAAAGCGTCGATCCCACCATCATAGATGATTTTGCCGCTGTCAATGATAATCAGTCGCTGGCAGACCTTCTCGACATCGTTGAGGTCATGCGTTGTCAGAATAACCGTGACTTGGCGTTCGGCGTTAACCTGCCTCAAGAACTGGCGAACCTGCTCTTTGGCAACTACATCCAAGCCGATGGTCGGCTCATCTAAGTACAAGATCTCCGGGTTATGCAGCAGTGCTGCGGTCAGATCACACCGCATCCGTTGTCCAAGGCTCAATCTTCGCACCGGCGTGGATAGAAATGGCTGTAATTGCAACAGTTCACTGAAAAATTCGAGGTTCTGTTTGTACAGGTTCTGCGGGATTTCGTAGATATGCTTGAGCAGTTCAAAGGAGTCGATAACGGGCAGATCCCACCAGAGTTGGGTTCGTTGTCCAAACACCACACCGATCCGGCGTGTATTTTCTCTCCGGTTGCGATATGGCGTCAACCCCATCACATCAATGTGTCCCGAAGTTGGCACAAGGATCCCTGTTAGCATCTTGATGGTTGTTGATTTTCCCGCCCCGTTGGCACCGATGTATCCTACCAATTCTCCGCGCTCAAGGGTGAAGTTCACATCATCAACCGCTTTGATAATATTGTGCTGGCGCGAAACTGTGCTGCTGAGATTTCCCCAAAACCCGGTGCGGCGTTTATGGACTTTGAAATGTTTGCTCAGATGTTCGACTGTGATAATTGGCATTTTTATTAGTGTCAGGTTATCAGGTTGAAAACTCTCGGAACGGAGCGGTTAATTTGTAGAAAGACAGAATTATTTGCATTGAGAGAGGGTTACAGTATACCATAATACCACGTCAACAAAGTTATCTTTTCATTGCCCGCAGTTTTGGAGTATTACGACACGATGCAATTCACTGACGTGCTCATTGAGTCTTATGAAAAACACGCCCATCAAAGGGAGTCTAGCACAACCAACGAGTTTAAGGAACGAGAGCGAGCAGAGTTTCTAAAACTCTTAAAGGCTGAACGACGAAAGAGGCTCCTTGAAATTGGCTGTGGTCCCGGTCGAGATGCCCAGTTCTTTCAAAGTCATGGATTCCAAGTTCTCGCGGTGGACAACGCACCAACAATGGTGAAACTCACCGCAGAAAAGGGTGTCACCGCTCAAGTATTGGATTGCTACGACCTCGATCAGATTGACGAAACCTTTGACGCGGTGTATACGCTAAATTGCCTGCTACATATACCAAAGAGGGATATCGGTCACATTTTCAGTCTGATCGCGACTCGACTCAACAGAAACGGTTTGATGTACCTTGGACTTTGGGGCGGAGAAAATTTTGAAGGCATCCTAGAACAAGATACATACGAACCGAAGCGATTTTTCTCGTTTTGGGAACCGGAGAAACTCCTTGAAGTCATACAACAATCATTCAGATTGGAATACTATCGTAAGTTAAACCCTCGTGAAGGCGTAACCTTCAATTCTATTATCGCCCGTAAACGATAACTTTTAGGACACAAAATGATCGAAATACAATCCCACAACGACGCAAACGAGCTCATTTCACTTTCAGGTGCTTACTTGGAATTGAATGAGAGTGAAAACAATTTACCGATTGGAGTGGCTCACACACTTCGTCAAGAACCACCCTGTGACGGACCTGATGCACCGCTGCTGTTGAGTATCTTGGATCGAGGTAGAGCGGTGGGCGTGGCAATCGCGACACCACCTAGGAGGCTCCTCCTGAGCAGAATTGACACAAGCGTCAAGGTAGCTATGGTTCATCTGACACGCTACCTACGTGAAATTGATATGTCAATACCGGGCGTTGTGGGACCGGCAGCCGAAGCCCAAGCCTTTGCTGAGTGTTGGACTGAGGGGATGGCTGGTGTCTCATCCAAAGTGGCTATGCGAATGCGTGTGTTTGAAGCCAAAACGGTGGTTGATGTACCGTTGTCTCCGGGGAAGTTACGCTTGGCAGGTATAAGCGACCATCCACTCATGACGCAATGGATTGTCACTTTTTCGGAGGCAGTAGGTGAGCCTGTGGATGTTGACTCTGCCAAAAGCAACGTCGAGCAGTACATCAAGAATCGGCAACTGTATATTTGGGATGATGGTGGTCCGGTTTCCATCGCCAAGGAGTCCCGACCGACGAAAAATGGTACAACAATCAATACGGTGTACACGCCGCCGGAGCATCGCAATAAGGGATATGCGACTTCATGCGTTTGGTCGTTGACAAAGGAATTGCTCTCAGGTCGCTACTCATTCTGTAATCTATATACCGATTTGTCAAATCCAACCTCCAACAGTATCTACGCCAAAATCGGATATGTGCCTTTGGGGGATGCGCTATCATTTGATTTCGTGTCTTCAGCAAATTAGAACTATAGTAGATCTTAGAATTAATGAGACACTCCCAATGCACAGCCAACCCCCTAACCCTCCTAGCCCCCCTTATCAGGGGGGAAATCCTTGTCAGGGGGACTTTGGAAACTTCGCGACGGTCAGAGTTATTGGTAATGTCTACTTATTTCTCTAATTCACCATAAATTGCACACCGGGTCCCTCACTGTCCATTCCGGGATCTGTTCAGGAGATGACCGATGCAAGATTTTGACTATACATTGACATGGTATCACGGCTCTCAGCAAGAGTTGACCACACTTAGGGTCGGAAGTTCAATTACACAGAACAGAAATGTGGCAAAAGGATTTTCTCACAGCCCTTCACTGCTCACTCAGTCTGAGGGCGGGGCGGTTAAACATGATGGCGTGACTCCCGGCTATCTCTATACTGTTGCCGATGAGATTGGTCCAGATGACGTGCATCCACATCCTCACCCAGTGAATGTTACTCGCTGGGAGTGGCTGACCAACCGAGAGTTGACACTGAAATTAGTCGAACAGACTGTTGTGACAGACGAAGAACGTCTGACAGACCAAGAAATCGCAGAGATAACTCAGAAACAGGAGGAGAGAGGCGAGCGGTCTTTCGCGGAGGAAGATGTTTGATGAAAATATAGAGGCTCATATAAAAAGAAAGTGCAAAGTACGAACAGAAACCGAGTTTTCAAGAAAAAACTCAGTTTCTTTGCACTAAATCTTAACATGAACGAATACAGATTGGAGAATGATGCACGTCTGGAAAGAACATATCTTGCAGGTAAATGGGCATGAAATGGCTTGGTTTGAGATTGGCGCAGGACCGACGTTAGTTTGTCTTCATGGCAGCTGGGATCACCTGCTTTACCGTCCAATGGGAGAGCTATTCGCGCAAAAATATAGATGTGTCCTCTACGATCAACGTGGGTCTGGGCAATCGAAACTGCTTGAGAGCGGCGAGGAGGCAATGGATATCAAGAAGTTCACCCAAGACCTCGACGCGCTTCGTGACCATTTGGGGTTGGATAAGATGGTGCTGCTCGGTCATTCGTGGGGCAGCGGGTTGGGACTGCTCTACGCTCAAGCGTATCCTGATCGCTTGTCCCATCTCATCTTGGTGGGTCCGGGGCCACTCAATACAGAAATGAGGGGATGTTATCGTGCGAATAGAGATCGGATGGCATACCCAACCTCGCCTGAAGAGTTTGCAGCGATTCGGCGGTCATACGACGAAGCACGGTCTGAAATGGGTGTGGTTCCACGCGAGATTGACGAAGCTTTGATCCGGGTATGGGCTCACGTCATATTCTACTCACGTGAGACGGCGGGGCAGTTTATCGACTTCTATCTGAACTGTGGTGGCTATCTCAGGCATGCTGAGTCACCCACGAATTTCAAGCATGAGATGCAACTCGCAAACGCTGATAGGATTACCGCCCCCACTTTAGTTGTGTATGGCTATCAAGACTACGAACCAATTACACAAGCATACTTAATCAAGGAGAAGATCCCTCAGACAGAGATTGCTTTTCTGAATGAATGCGGACACGCGACTTGGGTCGATCAACCGGAGGAGTATTTCAAGGTCGTTGACACATTCTTATCAAAAGAAAGCGTGAAACGTGATACGTGAAACGTGAAACCGATTTCTTAACATGAGCCAGAATCTAAATGGAGTGGAGATGGAAATTGTTCAATATACACCTAGATTGCAAAGCGTTTTGACGGCATTCTATAACCGTCAGACCGTCAATGTTCCGCATTGCTATCCGGTCAAGGAAGAGGAGTTCGCTCTTGCGATGCGCGGGATTAATGGTAAAACGGATGTACAGGAGGGTGGACTCGATTTTGAGACAGCCTTCGTTGCGATAGAGAACCGTGCTGTGCAGGCATTTATTCATGTTGGTATGGGTCGAACTCCCGTAGGCGTTATTCGGTTTTTGGGGTACGAGCGCGGTGCACGGTGGGCTGGGCAAGCTGTGCTTGAAAAAGCGGAAGCCTATCTGGAAGCGTGTAACGTCTCCTACATTGATGCCTTTTCACAGGATTGTCGATATCGTTTCTATCATTTTGAAAACGCTGGCTTATCGGACGGTCTTGACCATGTTCAAGCACTCCTTGGATTCAACGGTTATCAATACTGTTCAGGGGAGGTTTTCTTAGATTGGGAGAACTACTCTGTCACACCAGTACCCTCAAGTCTGCCGATAACGTTTTCTGTTGACTGGGAACAAGGGAGCGGACAACGTCCCAACTGCACGGTGCGTGCCTATCTAGATGATGAAGAGATTGGAGAGTGTGAGTCTGTTTCGGGCGGAGAGTTTTCAAGTCATCCCAATGCACAAGACTGGCTTCATACTACCGGGCTCGATATCGAAGCCCCATATCAAGAGCAAGGTATTGGGCGTTATCTGCTCCAATACTCGCTTCAAGAGATGCGTAAAGTCGGATACCGCCACGCAACGATTAGCACTGACTGGGAGAACTACCGTGCATTTCTGTTTTACAGCAACTGTGGCTATCGCGTCGTGGATTGGACTTATGAACTGGAGAAACATTTCGATTAGGCTCATATTAAGAAAGCGTACAACAGAAACTAGGTTTTTGGCACGGGCGGGCGGGGCAAGATGCCCCGCCTACGGTTTCTTTCGGTGTTTTGCACTTTCTTTTTACATGAGCCTTCGATTAAAGATTTAGAACGCAAAGATATTGCCATGGATGAAACAACCGAAGTTGGCACAGATAACGTATACGATTTTCTTAAACGGTTCGCTGCAAATATCTCCCTAGCGGACCTGAAACCTGTATCCAATCGTCACCGTGGCGGTGATAGTCTGACCTTTTACTACCGGAATGACAGTATCCTCAAGGTCCCCCGCCGTAACGACTCCCGCACAGGACTCCTAAAAGAGGTCAAACTTACAGAATACCTGCATACACAACCACTGCCCTTCGTTGTAGCAAAACCGATCACGGTGCATGAAAAGGGATTATATGCGATGTTTTCAAGGATTAATGGCACTTCACTTCCGATAGAAGCATTTGAGGGATTTACCCATAGAGAGTTGGAATCCTTTGGCAGATCCATTGGCTCCTTTCTCTCCTTTCTGCACAACCACAAATTTCCAGTTGAGGTCTTGGACACCATCCCACGTGCAGATGATCCCTTTGAAGTAGCGATTCGTGAGGCAGGAAGACAACTCGCTTTTATTGAGAAGTACACTGTAGAAGTTAAAACAAAGGTATGGACTGAAAAGCTAGAGAGCTTGCGGGAATCTTTAGATCAGCGGTGGGCTGTGGTTCATTGCGATCTCCAAATAAACCACCTACTTTTTGTCCGAGGGAATCTTGAACAGCTCACGATTATCGATTTTGCAGATACATTGATGCACGATCCCGCCGTAGATCTATCCGAGTTTGCTATAGAGATGTACTCAGATTTGCCCCCTGACGGTATCGCAGCGAAAAAGATTGTCGATGCGGTTCTGAAGTATTATCAAACAGACGATCCCGCGATTGAAGCAAAAATTGAGTTGGGGCTTCTCCTTTTTGCAATTCGACGTGCCTATCAACGAGCAACGAAACTTATCTGCCCATGAATTTCTCCAAAGATGGTATAATCAGACATGAGCGTTTTCGGGGTTATATCCCCTTTGAAGTTGTCAAGTTGTCATAATTAGTAAAACTGATAGATTCTGTTGATATTTGACAAATTGAACCAATATCGGTTTCTGTAGGGGCAGCCCGCGTCGAGAACGTCAATTTTTGCCAAATGTGTTAGATTCTGTTAGATTTTGTCAAGTAATGGTGGATAACTGACCTATAAAACTGCCCTTGATGTACTTGAAACGACCTATTCTTGGACGGATTGTCCAACTGTTTTGCCGAATCATTGAAGGCAAAATATCAACATGCCTTATACCTATAATTTTCTCCGATTGAGAAAGGAAATTCCATGAAGATTAAAGAAATTCGCGTTGTAGAAATTGAGTTAAATCCGAAACCGACAACACCGCCACGGACACCGAGTCGAGCCAGTACATATCCAATGAATCGACCCATTTCCCGTTATCCAACGTTCGACAAAAAAGTGGGGGATGCCTCCTTAGAATGGAAAAGACCTGCCTGTATTGTGACAGCGGAAGATGGCACTTGGGGGTTCGGAATTTCACTTCATGGCGGTCCAGTGACTCGAATCATCACTGATTACTTTGCTCCACGTCTCGTTGGCGAAAACTGCATGGCGACCGAGAAACTGTGGGATATGATGGTGCGATCATCAACCGCTTTTGGTGCAACCGGTTTGATCAGCTACGCGATCAGCGCAGTCGATTGCGCCCTGTGGGATCTCAAAGGTAAAATTCTCAAGAGACCTGTTTACGAACTGTTGGGCGGACCACAGAAGGAGGAAATTTTCTGCTACGCCTCTGGATTTGATCAGGAATGGTATATGGAACTCGGATTCAAAGCGACAAAACTATTCACACCTTACGGTCCGGTGCACGGAAAGGAGGGCTTAATCAAGCTTGAAGAATTGGTGGCGAGCACGCGAGAAGTGATCGGCAATAAGGTTGAATTAATGCTGGATGCGTGGACCGGCTTTGACGTTGAACATACTGTGCGTGTCTGCGAGATTATGAAACCCTACGACTTGAAGTGGATGGAAGACTACATTCCCCCCGAGGATTTTGTGGGCTACGAAACCTTGCGTCAACGGATTCCTTGGCAAACGCTCGCTACCGGAGAACATTGGTATCTGCCAACCGTTTTTGCCGCTGCTGCGGGTCGGCGGTTAGTTGACATCTTCCAGCCAGATGTTTTGTGGTGTGGCGGCATCACTGCGGCAGCTAAAATCTGTCACATTGCCGAAGCAAACGGCATCTCTGTGATTGCACACGGTGGAATGAATTATCCCTACGGTCAACATCTGTCATTTGCTATGCCTGCTATCACGTGGGGTGAACGGTCAGAAGGGATTTCTGCGCCCGGTGTGCCGCTTGAAGAGATGGTCAAATTGCCCGGCACTGCTGTCATCAAAGATGGCTACCTTGTACCATCGGATGCCCCCGGTTTCGGTCTTGAAATTGATGAGGCTTGGATAGAGAGTGTAAGTGCGTAGAATATACAAGGAGGGTAGACATAAAACGCTCATGTTAAGATTTAGTGCAAAGAAACCGAGTTTTCAAGAAAAAACTCGGTTTCTCTTCGTGCTTTTTCTGGTCATTATCCAACCAACGGATCTTTGCGAGGGGATTGGGATTTGCCCCTCCCAATCGAGCGGGTGTGGATGGCTGATTTTATCGCCGCTCGTATTCAAATGGGAACGTCACCGGTTCGCCATCGTTCGCCCACGATGTCGCCATTGCCACGTCAATCTCCCGGTCCTTACGGCCATTGTAAGCCCCATATTCGGGCTCGGTGTCGTTGCGAACAGCATTTGCGATACTCATCAGTTCAGACGCGACGGGAATTTCGCCATCACTGAGCGGGTAATTTTGCAACGGATTTTCCCACACCACTTCCGGCGTTGTATCCGCCACGAGTGCGGCGACGGTTTCAAACCCATCAACATCGTTGGTTTTGCGGGTGACTGTGATTTTGCGTTGCTCATCGGCAGTGTCGCTCAAAATGACCGCTTCATCGCGGAAGCACATCCCGCGTTCGGCGTAGAACTTCGTGCCGTTGAAACCGCGAAGCGGCGAACCGTAAGACAAGCTGCTGAAATTGAATACCCCGACCGCGCCATCGGCAAATTCGATGATGCCATGCTGCCAATCCTCTGAGTCGCGTGTCGGCTGACCTTGCCGCCAGACGTGCTCCTGCACTGTGAAACCCTTTCGGAAACCGAACACGCGAACGGGTTCGTTATCAAATCCGACGTAACTGCGAATCAAGCCGATCCCGTGATACCCGTGCCCGCGGAATTCGTTGTAGGCGACGTTGATTTTGCCGAATACACCCGCCAGAATCAGCTCGCGTTTAATCCGTTCCGATGGCACACGATAGTAGTTTTCGTTGACCTCAATCTTCGTTCCGTGCTGCTTTGCGGATTCGATCATTTTGTCCGACCAACCGAGGTCTGTGTCGATCGGCGTCTCAGTGCAGTAGCTTACCCCATGTTCAGAGCACAGCAGCCCCGGTACGTGATTGTTGCTCGGCGTAATCACGATGGAGCAGATATCTGGCTTCTCTTTTTCCAGCATCTCAGCGGTGTCTGTGTATGCGGCAATGTTATACTTTTCGCCCTGCTCTTTGACGGAATCTTTGTGTAGATCGCAAACGGCAACGAGTTCAAGGTCGTCCTTCAACTTTGCAATGAGCGGAAGGTATACGCTCGTTCCACGATTCCCTGTGCCGATATGTGCAATTTTGAGCTTGTCCATTGATTCGCCTCCTTTGGCAATTGAAAATTGAAGGTTGTCTTCACCGGTTTTTCTCCGCTGCGAAAGGCGACTTGACACTCCAATTTAACTTTAAGCGCATTATAGCAAAAGGCTTTGTAGCAGTCAATTTTTTGTTGATAGTCGGGCACTTTACTTTTCGAGACTGGTCGGGGAAAGTTTGAAATTGATAACCTGTCCACAATGTACTATGTTATACTGGATTTCAAGAATATCTTTGAAGTTGGCTCACCAAATGGGATTTTCAAATCTGGAGAAGAAAAGATTTGAAGAATCAAGGGCTTGCAGGGGTTATTCTTAGTTGGAGTCTTTCTGGTCTATAGAGAGTGACATCTCTGGGAAATTCGCCAACCTCATCCTGAACCACCAAAAGGAATCAATGTTGAGCCGAATCGTTCGTTTCTTTACACCATTTCTTAACAGGAGGGAAGAATGATTAAGGCAGTATTTTTTGACCTTGACGATACGCTCTGCGATTCGGGTACAGCTTGGCGCGTCGCGGTAAGAGAAACATTCCAGCTTTTACGCAAGCGTGTGCCGGGTGTTTCGGAAGAGGCTTTTACAAAAGCGTGGGCAATGGTGCATCAGAAACTCTTTCAGCAACTCAATGCGGGAAAACGCTCCATGGCAGAAGTAAGGGACTCGCGTTTCCAGTGTGTATTCAAAGAACTAGACTTGCCCACAAGTAAAATTACAGAAGAACTCAACGATTTTTTGAGTTCGCGCTACATTGCAAGTCTACACCTGTACGAAGATGTCGCAGTGCTTGAAGAATTGCAGGCATATCATATCGGCATCATCACAAACGGTGCACACGATAAACATACAGACAGCCAATTCTCTAAAGTAAGACACTTGGGGCTCAACGAACGTATTCAGTCGCTGACAATTTCGGACGAAGTCGGTGTCAGAAAACCGAATATTGAAATATTCAAGGTGGCTTGCGAACGTGCTGGTGTTTTACCAACAGAGGCAATGTTTGTTGGTGATTCCATTGAAAATGACATCGTTGGTGCCAACCGTGTAGGTATAACGAGTGTTCTCATCGATCGAAAATCAGATACTTTAATACCGGAGATTGCGGATGGACGACCAGATTACTCAGTCTCAAACCTGTATGACGTTCTGTCCTACTTGGGACACAAACAGGAATAGAACCGCAGCAGTTGACACACAGTTGTCGCTGCGATAGTCTCATTCCACGATATGGAGACACACGGTGATTAACACCAAGCTAAAAGGCAAAGTTGCCCTGATTACGGGTGCCAATCATGGCATCGGGGCCGCAACTGCTCTGGCTCTAGGCAATCAAGGCGTAAAGGTGTTTGCATCATTCTTTCGCCCACCGCCTCAGTACAGCAAAACAGAATTGAAGAAAGCCGAAGAAACCGGATTAGGTGGGGATGTCTTCTACCGAGCAATACAGCAAAAGCCGATTGAGCATCTCGTGAATCAGTTTGAAGCAGGGGGCATGAAGATATCTGTCTTAGAAACCGATCTTGCTGATGAAACGAACATATCGAAACTTTTCGATACCTGTGAGAAAGAGCTAGGACCAGTTGACATCTTGATTAACAATCACACCCATTGTGTCTTGGAAACATTTGATCCTGAGCAAAGTTCAACAGACGGGAGAGGCATCTTTTTACCCACCGCCTCAAGCATTGACGCACACTTTGTTATTAATTCACGAGCGTATGTGTTGATGATGCAGGCGTACTTGGAACAATACCTTAAAAACGGATTGAACTGGGGACGCATTGTAAATACCAGTACGGATGCGGCACATTGCCATCCGCTGAATATCAGCTACGCCGCAAGCAAACATGCAATCGAATCCTATAGCCGTTCTGCTGCGTGTGAGATGGGAAAATACGGGATAACTGTGAATGTAATTGCTCCCGGACCGATTCAGACAGGCTACATCACCCCTGAAGCTGAGAAAGAGATCGCAGAATCCACACCGTTAGGCAGGGTTGGTCAACCTGAAGATGTGGCGGAGGTCACTGTTTTCCTCTGTTCTGAGCAAGCCCGCTGGCTCACAGGACAATTACTCTATGTTGGGGGCGGCTATCGAATGTCTCAATAGATAAACAGTGGACCTTAGAATAAATGAAATACTCCAAACCGGTGCGGTCCGATAAATCGAGACCAGGGTTGCAAACCGCACCTACCAGGTGAGGAGCGAAAGTGTCTATTGTGCAATAAAAACTGATTGAGTGCATTAGTTCACTAGGGCGTGTTGACATTTTGAGAATGCTGATTCGGCAACCGCTGTAATCATCGGGGAATCTGCCATAAGTAGCGCGAACTGTTAGTTTGCAGGCTGGGATCACAATCTAACAGATCGTGGTACAAAAGACCACTTTTAGGGAATAATGTTTTCAAAAGGAGACTTCCCGATGGAAAACGGAGTTGGGTTTCACTCTATCTGTCTAGAAGCAGATGTCGTTGAACGACCAAGCCCCTATTGGACTTGATAGGGATTGGGTTTTAACCGTTCAACCCAACCTACGGGCTCAATAGGTGAGTGTTCAGCGACTTGAAGGCCTTAAGCGATATGTTGATACTTGGAAGGTAAAATCACCTATGATTAAAATTCATGAAGCCAATCGTCAGCACTGGAATAATCAGGCGATAACATGGGAGGAACGCTTGAACCGTGATGGGCGTTGGCGCAGGTGCCATGAAGAACCTGAACTGGCATTTGAAGGCGAAACACTCGCCACAATCCGAGAGATGGTCGGCGATCTTCAGGACAAGCAGGTGTGTATCATTGGTAGTGGTGATAACATGGCGGCTTACGCACTCTCAGGATTAGGGGCAGTTGTGACTTCCACAGATATTTCAGAGGAACGATTGAAATTGGCGGCCGATCGTGCAGAAATCCTCGGTGTGTCGATTGATTTTGTTCGTTCCGATGCCGCCGATCTTGGATTCGCAGACGATTCAACTTTCGATCTGGTCTGTTCCACAAATGGCTTCTTTGTGTGGATTGCTGATCTCGGAGAGGTATTTCGTGAGGTTTCGAGAATCCTGAAGCCGGGAGGCGCATACGTTTTCTACGACATTCATCCGTTCATGCGTCCATGGAAAGAGCAGATGAAGCCTATTGAAATGGAGAAGCCTTATTGGGACACCGGACCGTTTCGAGAGTCATCGGACGAATCATACGGGTTTCACTGGACCTTAGCAGATTTGCTGAATCCGCTGGCACAAGCTGGATTGACATTAAAAAAAGTTGTCGAAAGTCCTACACAAGATCCCGGATTTTGGCGGGGCAGTGGTAAGGCATCTGACATCGATGAATCGTTACTTGATTGGAATCAGAATCCTCGTGCTGGATTGCCTGTTTGGCTAACGGTCGCTGCCTCCCGAATTGATTGAAGCACAATTAAAATACAATAGCAAGTCGCCCAAGTTACCCTGCGAAAGGAAAATCCACATAATGATAGAGATACGGGAAGAACAAGCAGGGGAGTATCGGGAAATTCGTCAGGTTATCGTCGCTGCATTCGGTGGTGACACCGAAGCCGACCTCGTTGAATTGCTTCGACACAGAAACAAGGCACCGGTCGCGCTCGTGGCAGTCAATGACAATAAGATTGTTGGTCATATTATGTTTTCGCCGGTGACGGTAACACTCGCACCCCAAGCGTTCCGCGCCGTTGGACTAGCACCTCTATCCGTCCTGCCAGAGTTTCAACGACAGGGCATTGGCTCTACGTTGGCACGCGAAGGGTTAAAAAAATGTGCAGCATCCGGATTTGAAATGGCGGTCGTGTTGGGAAGTCCTTACTACTACCCACGATTCGGTTTTTCTCGTGCTAGCCTTTACGGCTTGGGCAACGAATATGACGCTGATGAGCATTTCATGACAATGGAATTGAAGAATGGGGCTCTTGATAGGGTCAGCGGCACTGTGCGGTATTCGTCAGAATTCAAGGAGTGTGGTTGTTGAGAAATTCATTTGAATAAAGAAGGGCGGCATGAGTCCTCCAATATATCGCGTGATTTCTTTTGAAATACAAGGACCTTACACACTTCGAGTCTGTTTTGATGACAATACGGAACAGGTTATTGACTTTCAAGACACATTAGAAGGAGAATTATTCGGTCCACTCCGTAATAGAGCCTTATTCAACCAAGTTCAGATCGATCCAGAAGTCTATACATTGGTATGGCCGAACGGGACTGATTTTGATCCGGCGACTTTACATGATTGGCCTGAGCATTTGCCTGAACTTAAGAGAATGGCCACACGCTGGTCTCTTGCAGAAATAGCAGAGTAACATATTATTGAGAGCACTACAACCGATAATAGCGGTTTACGCTACAGGTGACGAGTGCTTGCAATCCTTCAAATAACGCCTCATTGGGACGAGATGTTAGCAAATCGTGAGACATTATCAACGATGGAATAATCTGATTAGACTTGGAGGCTGCACATGGAATTCAATTTTCGGAATGCTACTAGGGATGACTTAGGCAAAGTGGCTGCGCTGTACCGCGATTGGGTGTCCGAAGCTTCGACTCGCGGGCTTGTCGCTGACACGGCCGACGATCTGCGACATCAACTTGGACCTCATTTCATTCTCGCAACACATACAGATGGCCGTATCGTGGGATTTGCTATTGCCGAGGTATCTTCGGAGCACGTTTGTGTCTTTTCCCACGGTGAGAGCTATCTGGTTTTGCATGATCTATATGTCACTCCCGATAGTCGCGGACAGGGCGTCGGTTCTACGCTCGTGGATGCTATCCTGCAATCAGGCAGAGCCCGTGGTATCCATCGCTTCACCGCATACTCTGCAAACAAGCATTGGCAGCCAACCCTCGATTTTTATCGCGAACTTGGCTTTGAAGTGTGGTCATTTTCTTTATTTCTCGATGAGACGCTGATGTCTACTTAGCGAAACTTGACATACTTCCAAAACTGAAACATTCGGGTTCTTATTAGGAAATCCTACTTTGGAATTATGCTTTCAATGGTGAAGCCGGGTTTTACTCCGGTCTTAATTCATCTCTCGCAAACCGACGATGCCTCGCCGCCCCGTTTCCTTCGGTACTCCGCTTCACGGGTTCGGCAACTTGAAAACGTGGAGTTGCTATAAAGCCGGCGGCCCATTACCTGAAATGGATTCAATCATATGCGAACTCAACCGACATTGATACAAATCCAGTCTCTTGAAGAGGAACATTATTCTGGAATTCTCACTATCACAGAGGGGCTCCCTGAATGGTTTGACGAGACTGCCCGAAGTAAATCGATTCCTATTGACATACGACATCAGGAAGGATTTGTAGCAGTTTCTGAACAAAGGGTGGTTGGATTTGTGACACTCTACGTCGCGGAGGGACGGCTTCACATCGGTTGGTTGGGGGTCGATAAGGCACTCCAGAGGCAAGGAGTTGGAAGCCGGCTTATAGCAGCCGCAGAAATGAGAGCGCGTGACCTGGGAATAGATGAACTTGCCACTTATACGCTTGGGGATAGTGTAGAGTACCAACCCTATGAGGAGACGAGGCGTTTCTATTGGAAGTGCGGATTCAGCGTGTACAAGCGAGCACAAACCGATAATCCTGGGTGTCCAGAAGATATTTGGATCTCGAAGCGGGTTAAATAATAATGCTAGATAATCATTTATAGCATCTTGGAGTAGTATATTGATTGATCACGACAATCTTGAGGAGTTTTCCGATCCAGCTAATTATGACATGGAGGATGCTAGCGATACAGGTATTGCGTTTTATACTGCCCTAGCACAAGAAACTGGCGATCCTGTGCTCGAAATTGCCTGTGGTACGGGCCGTGTTAGTATCCCGATTGCACGATTGGGCTTTTCTGTAACCGGTTTAGATATCGTACCGGGAATGATAGAGCGGGCGCGTAATAAATCTGTTGGCTTGCCTACGCGCTGGATTGTGGGAGATGCCCGGACATTTGACCTCGGCGAACAATTTCAACTTATCTTCTTGACGGGTAACGCCTTCCAAGCTTTTCTGACAAACGCCGATCAAGAAGCGTTGTTGCAACGTGTGTATGCACATTTACACGACGAGGGATTGTTCGCCTTTGAAACGCGCAACCCGATTTTTCCTCACTCCCAAACCCCAGAAGGGCTATTTGTGCCGCTTGAAACGAATGCGGAGGCACAAGATTGGTCTCCTTTTATTGATACAAGTGGGCGCGCAGTGCGTGTGTCGAGAACTTACGTATATGATCATGTGGCTCAGATCCACCACTGGACGACCTACAAACGCTGGTCCGAAGGTGGAGCAGAGCAAACTAAAATCACGCGTACTGCGTTGCGTTACACATTTCCGCAGGAACTTGCAGCACTGCTATACTACAACGGCTTCAGCATCGAACGGCAATATGGTAATTGGGATATAGAACCGTTGACCGCTGATAGCCCTAGCATCATCTCAGTCTGCTGCAAGCGAGGCTGAGTTGGAGAATTGATATGGATAAATACTTGCGTCCCACGGACGTGATGGATTATAACCACCCCGAAGTTCAAGATCTGGCGCGTACCTTGGGAGATGGAATCTCAGACCAAACGACAATCGCAAAACGCTGCTTTGAGTGGGTCCGAGATGAAATCAAGCATAGCGGTGACTTCAAGATGAATCCGACGACCTGCGCCGCGTCCGAAGTACTGCGTCATAAGACAGGATGGTGTTTTGCCAAGAGCCATCTGCTGGCTGCACTTTTAAGGGCAAACCGTATACCTGCCGGTCTGTGTTATCAACGGCTCACACGAAACGGGAAGACCGCTCCCTTCACGCTACACGGTTTGAATGCAGTTTTGCTGCCTGAATTGGGATGGTACAGAATAGATCCAAGAGGCAACAGAAGCGGGGTGGACGCTCAATTCGATCCGCCCAACGAGAAATTAGCCTGGCCCATAGCCGTTGAGGGGGAAAGGGATCTCCGAGGCATCTGGGCAGATCCGCTGCCGTCGGTCATTACCGTCTTGAGAAACTACGACACTTGGGAAGGAGTCCGCAATCATCTGCCAGATATGCCCCTTCAGGGACGAGATATCTTTCAGGGGCGAGATATTCGATATCAGGCAGTCATCTTCAAGGATCACCACGTCCTCTTACTGAAAATCGAAGATGATGGCAAGGCGGTTTGGGTAATTCCCGGAGGCGGGCGGGAGGGTTCGGAATCCGAAGAAGAGTGTGTGATACGAGAGGTGTGGGAAGAGACACATCTCCAAGTAGAAGTAGAGCGACTTATTCTGGACGAGAAGGTTCCGCAAGACCCCTTCTACGAGCGACACAAAACGTACCTATGCCAGATTGTCGAAGGTGTGGCAGGACCTGGGATTGAACCCGAGTTAGGTAGCGCAGCATCTCCAATAAAGGATATTGGTTGGTTTGATCTCCAAGCGGTAGATTCTTGGGATGCCCTTGGTGCGAGTCCGCCCTTTGCCTTCTCGCTCCTAAAGCGGATTAGGGAAAAGCTGGGTTATGCAAGAGAAACTTAAACAATTGAAGAAGCCTTGCAATCGATATTGCCTGTCATCGTGGCTTATATGAACGGAGCACTCAAAGATGGATGTCCCGTTATCACTCATAGAGAAAAGCCTTTCAAACTCTCTCAAATACGAGATTCGGCTTGCAAAATGCACGAAGTTCAAGAAGAATCGTATCTTTCGCTGTTGGGTAGCTGACGGACCGAGTTATCTGCCAGAAGTGTTGCTTGTCAAAATGGCTAGACAGACCAAGCACGAGCCGTACGATTGTGAACGGGATTGCATCGGAAGTTCGGCTTGGAAACTCTTCAATGAATGGACTGCGCTTCAATTCTTGGGTGAAATCAATGGTGATAAGATGATTACTCCCAAGTTCATTGCCGGCGATGCTATACAGGGGTTAATCGCATTTGAGTATGTGTCGAAAGCGCGGTCGTTCAGGGATATATTGCGTAAATCCAATGCAGCGGAGCGAGCGCATGCGCTACTTGCCCACGCTCAGGTAATGGGACGTATGCACGGAAGCACCTATGGAAGGAAAAACGAATGGCTCAGTCTACGGACAAGTCTGGGAACCCACTACCAAGCAGGCACAGATTCATTCGATGGAATCCTCCGAACTTTTCGTAGATTCGCAACATTAGTTGGGCAACCAGAATCTATCGCGGTTGAAAACGAACTGTTTGAATTGAAGGAGATTCTTTCAAACGCAGAACTATTTTCTGCTTTTAGACATGTGGACATTGCTCCCCAGAACTATCTGTTGGTGGACAACGGTGTGAAACTTGTTGACTTCGAGTACAGTAGTTACGGATATTTTCTACTTGATGCTCCCTTAGGTCCGTTTCCTTTTCCGGTACGCTGGGAATGCGATGAAATTCTGGCGCAAGAGATTGAAAGCGTTTATCGGATGGAGCTATCCTGTGGTTTTCGTGAAGCACTAGACGATGCTATCTATTACAGGGGACTATTGATAGCGTGGATATATTGGCTGTTACGTCTTGGACCCGTTCCCCAAATGCGTACAGATATGATCGAAGTATCCGATGAATTAGCACGTCGGTGTAAGGCGGTAGCACGTTTGAGCCGCGAGATTGAGTACCTGCCACAGATCGGACGTATATTTGAGCAAGTGGCAGCAATCTGCGAAAGTCATTGATGAAGTATAGTAATCGATATTTGTCTTTGGCTGGATTGTTCATTCTGTAGCAAAGCAATCCCCACTGCACACCCTCCGGCGTTCGCAGATCGTGAAAATTTGGACGAAATGGCAAGATGAGAAATGGTCTCGACTAAAACCAACAATACACCCAACGATGAAGCCGCCTTCGTAAGTGGTATTGATTTAGCCCGGATGTTCTACATTGAAGTTGTTCGCCCACTCATGGAAGGGCGAGCCCACAGTGCAGCGAGGCTAGGTTCAGGGTCGGATGTCCTCGGTTTTGATACCCCTCGATCAACAGACCATGGTTGGGGACCACAACTCCACCTTTTTGTAGCAGCCTCTGAAGTAGAAACCATCCGCACGATTATCGATTCCAATCTGCCAGAGGAGTTTCACGGATGGCCCGTGCGCTTCGGTTGGGATGAGGTCACTGTTCAGCACCATGTGAATGTTGCCCCTCTTGGGGAATGGCTTGAATCGCATCTGGGGTTCAATCCGCAGGTGGATATTACGGTCCAGAATTGGCTTACAACACCACAACAGCTGCTGCTAGAGGCGACAGCGGGTGCGGTTTTTCATGATCCCGATGGAAATTTGAAACGTGTTCGCAGTAGATTAGAGTGGTATCCAGACGATATTTGGCTATGGCTCTTGGCTTGTCAGTGGCGTCGGATCGCTCAAGAAGAGGCGTTTGTTGGTCGTACTACGGAAGTAGGGGATGAACTCGGTTCACGAATCCTGACAGCCCGAATCGTGCGCGATCTCATGAGACTCTGCTTCCTCATAGAGCAGCGATATGCTCCGTATAGCAAGTGGCTGGGCAGCGCATTCCGAAATCTCTACATGGCTTCTAGACTCGTCCCGCACCTGGATGCAGCACTCAAGGCTATGGACTATCCTGCCAGAGAAAAAGCACTCTGTTCCGCCTACGAATACGTCGCACATTGCTACAATCAACTGAACCTTACCCCTCCCGTTGATCCTGAAGTCCACCTATTCTATAAACGTCCCTTTCGAGTGATCGGAGGGGATCGATTTGCTGAGACGTGCTTGGCAGCTGTCCAAGACGAATGGTTGAAAGGACAACCGCTTGTAGGCAGCGTTGATCAGTTTGTGGATAGTACGGATGTCCTGAGCAACGCACACCGATCCCGGTGTTTGATCGATATCTATAATGATTGAAAGTTATTTTTTGTCAAGTCCGCTGCCCAAATGGTTTGGGTCGGACCGTTATGGGATAAACATCTAACTTACACAAGGCAGAAAGCTCATGTACATAAGTCGTAGAAAGTTTCTTGCTGGTACCGCAGGTGCAGTAGCAGCATTGCACACAAGTGGACAGTTTTTTGCGAGGTCCAATATAACTCAGACTACCATAAGTGGAGGAGCACTATCAGCAACTGTCAGTTCCAAGGGGAAATTCGGCTGGTGTGGACTCAACGGATTAAACCACGAAGATCGACCTATCAGTTGGCTACTTGCTCCAGCCCTAACGCTTGAGCACTACTTAGGTATCCCTTCTGAGTCACCGGAGCACATCCAGTATGAGCCCTGTGAGAGTCCAAAATATCTTGACGATATCATCGAAAATGGCTGCACGCTGCACTACTCACCACTGCCGTGCAGCGAAGTCACGTGTTCGATCTCGTATCGCATGAAGCCTCCACACTATATAGACGTGCGAGTCAGGGTCCAAACAAAGCGTGAAAGTTGGCCACTGGGCTATCTTGCTCTGTTCTTTGCGACAATCGTTGATGCTCCCGTTTATACTGGTGTTACCATCAATGGATTTGATGAGCAGGCTGAATTGACCCGGGAGAATCCGTGGGTATTTTTCAATGGCTACGGAAGAGATTCAGGTAGGACAGCTCATCCAGCAGATGTTAATAAACCAGAACTTGAGAGGCACGAAAGCGATCGTGACGGATATTACTACGATGATAGTTCTATTAGATTTGACCGACCTCTGTTCTTTGGAACGATCGATGGTATGGTGTTCGGTCTGATGTTCCCAAGTAAGAACAGAGAAAATGTAAGGTTTACGGTCAACCCACTCGCTGCAGCATTTGGTGGTCCCGCGTGGGATTTCTTTTGGGTTATTCCCGATCCAGTTCCGGGGCAGACTTGGGAGCTCCCACTACGGGTGATCTGGAAGCCATTTCAGAGCAGGGATGATATGTTAAGGGAGTACCAAGTATATGATTCTGATAGAACGCAGGAGTAGCTAAGGCGGAACGTGAGTCGATACACATACCCATCACCAATGTTGCTCCGGTAACATATAAGTCACACTTGCTGAACAAGATCGACTATCCAAGATTACCTCGCACAAGGAGACCGTGAAATTGACAACACCTATTAAAGCCCTTGAACTTTCACGCCGGTTGTTCGAGCAACGCGGACGCCCTTTACTCCAGCAGCTCGATCTGCTCAATGTATGTGCAGTGGGTTGTTTTGGAGGCACCTCACAGAATGCCAATCTTGATGACGATTGGTCTCGTGATCATATGTGGGGCCCGTACCTCACTTTTGTCTTGAAGCGCGAAGCCTATAATGAACATGCGCCTGCGCTGGAAAAAGCCATCGCAAAGATGCCTGATGAAATTGATGGTGTGCGTTGGATCGGCTACGATGGGCCTGAGCCACGTAGGACCGGTGTCCAAGAAGCGTATTCACTACTTCGTTTGATAACAGGTCTTGAGGGACCCGTAGATAGGGAAGAGGATTGGATTCCGCTTATCGAGCGCAACGGTTTTCTAGGGCGTCGTTGGACCGAACAGCTTTTTGACGCAGGTCAAGGTGCAGTTTTTCATGGGGCATGGTTTGAGGAGATGTGGCGGGACTGGACGAAATTTGTCCCGATAAACGTTAAATTGGCGTTAATCAGTCGCTCCGTATTCCGAATCTGGAATGCAGGTCCAACCTATAATCTCAAGCGATTAATCGCTCGCAGGGATGCGATAGGAACTCTCCTCTGTACGAGTCGGTTTGTCGATGAGGTGATGGAATTGGGGTTCACTCTGAGTGATCAATTCACGCCTTCTTTCAAGTGGCGATCCGCCCATTTCCAACACCTCTCGGTCTTCTCGAAAGAAACTAGGACCGTGATTGCGAGATTAGCTGAAGTGAAAGACGTGGAAGAGATTCTATCTATTGCGCGATCTATCGAATCTGAAATCAAAAGTGTATTACGATCTATGTTCTCGGTCAGATGCGGACAAAGAACTGACTTGTCCATGTATGCACACGCAATCAAAAGGAAGATACACAACAAACAAGTGAAGGATATGACGAACCTAGATTGGTGGGTTTATCTCGGATGAGCAGATAGCGCCGTTGATTGATCCTCCCTAATCAACCTACAAGCTGCGTCTGAGCGGACGCCGCCTTTCGTCAATTTCTGACACGATTGAACTGACTCGAAAACTAAAGAAAAACCATTGATTACTATGGCTGACTTAACCGATATACGCGAGATGTATAATGCTGGCTGGGATGTCGAAGCAAGCAGATTGGAGCGTCACCAACTTGAAGCTGATATCACTTGGCGCTATTTGGATCTGTACCTACCAACGCACGGCAGACTCCTTGAAGTTGGTTTCGGCACGGGGTTTTACACCTTTCCTCTAGCACGACGAGGCTACCAGATCACGGCTGTCGACCTTGCCGGTGAGTTTGTTACCCGGTGCAAGTCAAAGGCAGAAGAACTTAATCTTTCTGATCAGATTGATTTTCGGACTGGCGATGCACGCAAGCTAGATGGGATTCCACGTGGCAAGTTCGAGGCCATTCTGCTTATGGGACCTCTGTACCATCTACTGCTTGAAACCGATCGAACAGCAGCTCTGCGGTCAGCCTACGCTTGTCTAAGACCGGGAGGTATAATCTTTTCTGCACTGATTTCCAGATTTGGTGTTTTTGGGGATCTCATCAAGAAAAGCCCTTCGTGGATTGAGAACCAGAAAGAGGTCTGGTCGCTGGTTAGAGACGGTCACCGTCCTGCTGATGCCCCAAGGGGTGGCTTCCGCGGCTATTTTGTCCGGCTGGATGAGATCGCCCCTATGCACGAAACCGTGGGATTTCACACCCTCAAGATTGCAGGTGTCGAGCCGGCTATCGCTGCAGACGATGAGAGCTACAACACACTTGAAGGGAAGCAAAGAGACCTTTGGTTGGATCTTCTTTTCAAAATCAGTGCAGAACAAAGCATTGTGGCTTCGTCCAGACACATACTCTATGTAGGGCAAAGACCAGACGACTGATACTAGACCACGGCAGCGCATAACTTCGCAACCCGGCGTCGTTGGTTGATTGACTTGCGGCGCACAGAACGAAGTGAACCGATGGCGTTTTCGGTAATTCGATGTTATGGGTAACACCCATCTATTGCACGACAGTGGGGATGAAGAGTGATGGGCATCACTCGTAACTCAATAGGCTTGCAGGACTAGGGGTGATTCATAAGGCAGGATTGGAGTGCGTTAGAAACAGCAGGCAATATTTCAACTTGGTAAGGGGATTCTCAACAGATTGGGAATCCCCTTTTGCGTTTAAGCATTATTTTCGATGCCTGATCCCGTTTTCTTCGTCATAATATCCTGAAAACACAAGCCGACGAGGTACTGTATTTGTGGAGGCATCATTCACCGAAGCGTATGAATTACATGTTGACGCTATCTATCGGTTTATTCTGCGGCTGCTGGGAGATCCAACGGATGCCGAGGATATGACCGCCGAGACTTTTCTGCGAGCATACCAAAGCTGGTCTGAATTGCTCGACCCCGCATCTGTCCGGGCGTGGCTTTTTCGCATCGCATATAATGGGTGCATTGACCTGATGCGCCAGCGTCAGCGATACGGGACGATTCCATTGGACATAACGACTGTGGACGAGATGACGCAGGTGTTTACCAGCCCGGCAACTTCGATGGAAACTCCACTCAAAGGGCTAATTCGCTCCGAAAGCGCAGAATTTTTGCAAGCGGCACTACTTCAATTGCGCCCGATTGACCGGACTGTACTGGTGTTGGGGGAATTGGAGGGCACACCAAATCGAGAAATTGCAGAAATCGTCCAACGGAGCGAGACCGCTGTGAAATCTCTTCGGCAACGGGCGCGAAAAGCTTTGCGCGATGAAGTGTTACGGTTATTAAAACAACGGAACACATCGCTCAAGGATCTATTTTAAATTTGAACTGGAAAAACACGGCCAATAGGGCACCGCTGGGAAAAGGGAGGAACCGATGAAATTCACCTGTAATGCTGCCACGTTAAAACGGGCATTAGCACTTTTGAAACTTGATGAACCGAAAACGCACCTGTCTATAACAGCGCAAGCGGCACAATTGCAGTTCCGATGCGACACTGACGATGGAAAATTCTGTATTGACTACACAACTCCAGCTGAAGTTGAAGCCCCCGGTACGGCAACCATTTCCGCAGACGCACTGCCGCGTATTTGTGAACATACGACCAACGAGACGTTGCAGTTCAGTCACCACGAAAGGCATGGGTGTCTGGACATTGAAGGCGAGCAGCATCAACACGTCGTGCGTACATACGCCGAAAAAGGTCTGAATACGGCACTTGAAGAACCGACAGATATACACGAGTATGAAATTCCAGCGTCGCAGTTCGGAAAGGCACTGAATACTGTTTTGTTCGCATCAGAAAAACCGTCAGACGCAGAAGGGGCGGACCGACGCGCTGGGCTTACGGGGGCACTTTTTCATCCGCATGATGGTGAAGACCGAATTGTGACCACCGATGGGAAACGGATGGCGGTGTTGACGTTGCCCTCCGCGCGTGCGTTAGCGAACACGGATGCGCCAGTCCCGAAGCGAGCAATGGCTCATAACGCCTGCGTAAAGATGGTCGACCTGATAGAATCCTTAGAGCCAGAGGTCTGCCGACTACGTTTCGGTGAAAACGCTGTGGGTTTTGAGGTTGAAGATGTTGTGTTAAGGTGTCTCTTGCCACAAGAAAATTTCCCAAATTATCTATCAGTTTTGGAAGGTGCAGCCGCCCCTTTAGAGGTTAAGGTGAATCGTGAAAAGTTGCTCTGGGCACTCCGAATTATTCATGTGGAAGATAATCCCAACCACCGCACCGAATTTCGTTTCAGCGATGGACAGTTGACTGTTAGCAACAACACCCACTTGGGAAAATCGGAAGCGAGTGTACCAATTCAGTATGAAGGTCCAGATGCGGCCACAACCATTGATAGCTGGTTCTCTGAAGAAGCACTCCTACATACCGATGCAACCGATGTTACACTCTGGCTGAACCCAGGCACGAACCGTTTATCACCGATACTTCTTGATTTAGCACAAGACTTTCGTTATCTTGTTATGCCTTTGAGATGATGCAAACAGATTTGTTTACCGACACACTCATACAATTAATGCGCGAAGCCTTCGCCCAGCAAGTGATCTCTTCCGAGCAACGCGCCCGGATCTACGCCCGTATCACATCAAATCGGAACGTGAGGACAGTGGAGCAGATGGATTTATGGGGCACCCCAGCGATTCTATCTGACGAACCAACCGTTGAGGATACCCCGGTGGCAGATGAAACGAATCAACTCTGGCTGTTCCCGGATTTTGAGACATCGGTGTCCTCCGTCGAATCAACCACATTTTCGTTATTTCATGATAATGTATAAACGCTTGAAAAAATGAGAGCAAGTAAATCTTCTTCTGAATTTTTCTCTTTATACTTAACGTTTGTTATGTTATGATTATCTCCATCATCTCACTTTTTGCAACGATTATGGTTAATCGCTGTTTGAGTATGGATGAAATGTTACCAGAAAATTTAACCCATAAAAGTGGTTATCTCCGGTCACTGTCTAAGACGAGGGAAAAAATGAAAAAACTCACACAAGCTGCATTTCAGAATGCGAAGAACTTCATAATGGATCAGGGAAGGGAGCTGGACCAAAGACGTTTTGAATTTTACTTTGACGCCGGATCTGCCGATGCTGTTCTTGCCGCACTGGCACCTTATCAAAACGATGATGGCGGGTTTGGCAACAGCCTGGAACCTGACATCAGGGCATCAGTTTCGTCTGCGCTTGCAACTACGGTAGGTTTTCAGATTCTCAGGGAAATTCGGGTTCCTGTGAGTCACACGCTGGTGCGGAAAGGAATCGAGTATTTTGTCGCTACCTTCGATGAGTCCCGGCAGGTATGGCCAATTATCCCACCCGAAGTGGAGGAGGCACCTCACGCCCCTTGGTGGACTTACGAGAACAGTACCGAAACTTTCGGTCAGTTTCTGGTCAACCCGCGTGCTGAGATAGTCGGATATTTGCACGACTTTAGCGATGGAGTCCCAACGCAATTGTTGCAGCAATTAACCACGGCCGTTCTGGCGCATCTGGATTCCCTACCTGATCAGATAGAGATGCACGACATCCTCTGTTTCGCTAGGCTCGCGGAGACGGGGGTGCTGCCAAATAGGGACAAGGTTTGGGAAAAGCTTGCCCAAGCGGCGGCACCCCATGTCGCTCGAAATGCAGAGCAACTGACCGGCTATGTTCTCAAACCCCTATGGCTGGTTTCCTCTCCAGAATCACCTCTCGCCGCTGAATTTAAGGGGGAAGTGGAGATGAACTTGGACTTTGAGATTGAACAGCAGGGCGAGGATGGCTCTTGGTCTCCGAATTTCTCTTGGGGAGATCAATACCCAGAGACGTGGCAAATAGCCAAGAAGGAATGGCAGTCTAGGTTCACAGTCGATACCTTGAAAACATTGAAAGATTTCGGGCGTATCGAACAGCTAGATAAATAGGAGGCATATACGAGTATCATATTCTTGATACCAGAAATCTTATGGATACCACCCACGAACCAGGAAAAATTATCCTCATCAACGGCGCGTCGAGTTCCGGGAAGTCAACGCTTGCACGCGAATTACAGCAAACACTGCCGCTGCCATTCTGGCACTTTTCGTTTGACCATCTCCGCGATTCGAATGCCTTACCGATGGCACGCATTCGCAGCGGTGAAATCGACTGGTCAACTATGCGACCTGCTGTCTTCGATGGGTTTCATCGGTGTTTGCCAGTGTTGGCAGAGGCAGGCAATAATCTCATCGTCGATCACATTATTGAAAATGAGTCGTGGATGTCAGAGTTGGTGAAATTACTCACCGGCTTGGACGTATTCTTTGTAGGCGTACATTGTCCACTTCCTGAGCTTGAGCGCAGAGAGCGCGAAAGAGGAAATCGGCGCGTTGGGGAGGCTCGACAGGATTATCAAGTAATACACAGTTTCGCTGAATACGATCTGGAAATCGACTCAATGCAGCCGAACCAAATCAATGTAAGCACGCTAGTCCATGCTTGGAAATCTCGCCAATCTCCTAGCGTATTCGAGCGAATGGCTGTGCGAAAATGAACGCTCTTATTTGCTATCCCAATTAGACGTTCAAGGTTACATCGTATGCAGGAGAGGTATACACCTGACCATCTAACCATCATCGCCATACATCTGGGCAATCACCGCTTTATGGTTCTCCATAATGACTGGTCGTTTGAGCTTGAGCGTCGGTGTCATCTCTCCCGATTCCTCCGAGAATTCCTTTTCCATTAAAGTGAACATCCGAACCCGCTCAAAGTCAGCATAATCGGGCGAATATTGGTTAATCTCACCCCGAATCAGTCGCTGAACCTCTTGCGTTTGGAGAAGTGCAGGGAGGTCGTCGGCTTCAAGCTGCTGCTCCGCCGCGAATTCCTTAATCGCATCATAATTCGGCACAATAAGCGCAGTAATAGTTCTACGCTGATCGCCGAGAAGCATGATTTCGCTGATATACGGACTCTGCTTGAGTTGGTTCTCAATGGGTTGAGGTGCAACATTTTTCCCATTGGAAAGGATGAGGAGGTTCTTCTTACGGTCTGTTATTGTCAAAAAGCCTTCTTCATCAATCTCCCCGATGTCACCTGTATAGAACCAGCCATCTGCGTCAATGGCTTCCGCCGTATCTGATGGTTTGTTGAAATAGCCCTGCATGATATGCGGTCCCCGCGACAGAATCTCACCATCTTCAGCAATTTTCACCTCTATGCCCGGAATCATGGGCCCCACAGTGCCGAACTTCCACTGGTCGGGTCTATTCACAGTGATAACGGGTGAGGTTTCCGTCAGACCATATCCTTCAAGGATGAGGATACCTGCTGCGTGGAAGAACTCTGCAATCGCTTTCGACAAGGGAGCACCACCTGAGACAAAGAAGCGTAAGCGTCCGCCGGTTACCGCCTTAAGTTTTTCAAAAACCAATTTATTGGCAATACTCGCCTTCATCGACAAGCCAAGGGAAGGCTTCTTCTTCTGTTGGATGGCTTGACTCACCTTCGAGCCGACACCGACACTCCAGTGGAAAATCTTCTGTTTGGTAGGAGAGCCTTCCTTGACAGAGTTGAGAATTCTTTCGTGCATCGCCTCATAGACACGCGGCACACTCATCATAATTGTCGGGCGAACCTCTTGCATATTCTGACGAATAGTAAACGGGCTTTCAGCATAAGCAATCGTCGCACCACTGCTAAGTGGCAGATAATGTCCCCCCATCCGTTCAAATACATGCGATAACGGAAGGAAAGAGAGGAAAACGTCGTCGGGACCGAGCGTCACAACCCCTGTGGCCGCTTGGACATTCGACATAAAATTGCTGTGGGTCAGCATTGCACCCTTCGGATCGCCTGTCGTCCCGGAGGTATAAATAATCGAGGCGAGGTCGTCCGGTGTAACAGCCTCACTCGCTTGCTGGTAGATCTGATCCCTATTTTCCACCCCCTGCCCAAGCTCACACACCTGATCAAACGTGCGCACCGAATCGTCTTGCAGCTCATCAAAAATAACAATGTGCTGAAGATTCGTTGGGACATTTTCATCCCAGTCCTTGATCTTCTCTAACTGTCTTTCACTGGATACGCAGAGGATCTTTGCCCCCGAATCCCTGACGATGTACTCCACCTGTGCGGATGTCGACGTTGCAAACATCGGCACGGTGACCCCACCGCGAGCGAGAATCGCCAGATCGGTTATTGCCCACTCCGGACGATTTTCAGATAGCAGCGCAACACGATCTCCTTTCTGCAAGCCGAGTTCGGTCAACCCTAAGCAGAAGCACTTGATCCGCTCTGCAAGCGATGCATAAGAGATGTCCTGATACTCCTTGTCAACTTTGTGAGATAACGCAGTCTTCGATCCATGTTGCTGTATGGTATTTTGTACCATTTGGTTGATTGTTATTGTGTCCATGGCCAACCTCCTTGTATTCGGATTATGGGGAATCCGGGAAACGTTCCCACAGTTATCCTTCGTCTATTCCGGTTACCAAACGAATTTCAACACTCACGGCACTTGTCCGCCACCTTTCGCGCTGATGTGCATTATACCCCTACTGACAAAAAAGGGTCAACAGGAAAATGAGAAAATGAGAACATGTTGGAGCGTGCCTGTCACGCGCTCTCATCACCTTTCGCATCATGGGTCATGTACTGGTTGTACCACGCCAACTGGCGTTTGAGCATGTCCAATTGATGACGCGGCTCCCCAATGCTATGACCTTCACGTGGATATTTTACGAATACCGTCTCGACACCGGCGGCTTTGAGTCCAGCGTAGAACTCCTCCGACTGTGGCAAAGGCACTCGGATATCTTCCTCACCGTGCAGGATGAGAGTTGGGGTTTGGGTTCGCTCGACATGGTTGATTGGCGACCGCTCACGGTACAATCCTAGGTTCTGTGATGGAGGACCGGCAAAGTAGAGCGACATAAAACTCGGAATATCGGTTTGTGCATAAAAGCTGACCAGATTGATGACACCACAAACATTACAAGCGGCTGTGAAGCGGTCGGTGTGGGTGATAATCCAGCTTGTCATGTAGCCTCCGTAGCTTGAACCGCCGACGATTAGACGGTCGGGGTCGGCAATTCCCTCGTCAATCAGGAAGTCGACACCCGTCATGATGTCTTGATAGTCACCTCCGCCCCAGTCATTATAGTTCGCCGTGGCGAAGTCGTTCCCGTATCCATCTCCGCCGCGGAAGTTCGGAGCAAAGTAGGCAAAACCCTCGCCACTGAAATAGTGCCATGTCGGCTTGAACCCCAAATCACGTGAGCTACGGGGACCGCCGTGTGGCTCGACAATGAGCGGATAGCTTTTGCCCGACTCATAGCCAACAGGCAGACAGAGTAAGCCTTCAATCTCAAGCCCATCGCTGCTCTGCCACTGAATCACCCGTACTTCGCCGAGAGCGAAGTTTTCTAGCTGTGGGTTGAGTTTCGTAAGCCGTTTCATCTCTCCTGTGCGGACAGACCCGACCCAAACATCCGCTGGAGCGTACGGCTCACTACGCGTACACAAGAATGTATCGTCATCATCGGCGATGGAAATCTCTCCGATGACACAATCGCCATGCGTGATTTGACGAATCTCGCCCGCCGCTTTTGAAGCGGAATAAAGCTGCCAACGCACCCGATCCATTGCAATGAAGTAGATAGTCGCTCCGTTCGGAGACCAGACTGGTAGGTCGGCGTTTCGATCGAGCTGAGTGGCGGTCAGGTTTGTTGATGCGCCGCCCTCCGCCGGAATGACGTGGAGGTCTTTCTGACCATATCCTTCTGGACTATGCAGGTATGCAATCTGCCTTCCAGCCGGCGACCAACGCGGCGAGCTCTCTCCGTCGGTGTGCGCCGTCAATTTTCGGATGTGCTTCGTTTCAAGGTCAACAACGTGAACAGTCCCGTAAAACATCGTATCATCTGCTTTTGGGGAAGGTGTGGAGACAAAGACGATCTGCTTCCCATCTGGCGACCAACACGGCTCGCTGACATGGAAATCCCCTTCTGTCAATCTCTGAGATTTGTCCACATTGATATTCTTATCTGCCTCTTCTCCCGGCAAACTAAAGCGCAATTCAGGTTCATCGTCTAGCGTTTCGACATCAATAACCCACAGGTGCTGCTGCGTGAAGTCATCTACCCCCATGATTACCCGGTCATCCCCGGCTTTCTTCCGCTGCTTTTCTGCCGCGCTATCCGCTTCATTTTTTAGAAATGCGATCCGTTTTCCGTCAGATGACCATCGCGGATTTGACGCGCCGTTGCTCGTATGGGTGAGTTGCTTCGCCTCACCACCAGCGATCGGAATGATCCAGATCTGCGTTGTGTCGTCGTCCCGCTTTGAAACAAAGGCGAGTCGTGTGCTGTCGGGCGACCATTGCGGACTGCTGTCTCCGTTAGGACCATTCGTCAACTGGAACGGTTCACCGTCATCAGTCGAAACCAGCCAAATATGACCCCGGTGTTCGCTCTTTTCGGCTTCGAGGACTGGAACGGTTCGGACAAACGCTGCCCATTTACCGTCAGGCGAGATTGCTGCCCCACTGAGACCTTTCAATCCGACAATATCCTCCGGTTGAAGTGTCCTCAATTCTCGACGCTCTTGCGTGTTGTTAGTCATGATATGCTTTGCTCCTACCACCGGCGGTTTATAGATAATGGAGGTGGGAAAGTCGTTGTGGTTATGGTAAAATATCTTCTGACCCAATAACGTGAGTTCTATCAGGGCAGTATTATGAAACGAAAAGATCGCCCAATGCAGGTGAATCTGACACCCATGATACCGTATTTTCCAGATCTTTTCAAGTCCCGATTTCATCGAGGACTCCGAGAATCAGAGCCTGTTTTGAGAAGTCTGAGACTCATAAAGATAGCAATCTCATCTGAGAATATTAAAAAAAGGGAAGGCGGGGAACACAACTCCGTCAACAGTTATGAAAAACGCGGCTGGAGACGCTCTCTTTGAGCTTTCACAACTAGAAAACAACCAGATCGATCTGGCTAAGGGTGCCCTCTTGATTGCCAAAGATGCCTATGCTGATTTGGACATTGAGGTGTATCTACAGCGATTGAACCAGATGGCTGAAGAACTGCAATCGCAGATTGGTAAGGAAGCGGATACGAGTGATCAGATTAACCATCTGAATCACTACCTATTTGAGACGCAGGGATTTGCGGGCAGCAGCCAAGAACATTATTACGATGCACGGAATAGTTACCTCAACGAAGTGCTTGAACGTAAAATTGGCATTCCGATTACGCTTTCAGTTGTGTATATGGAGATTGGTAAGCGGATTGGGTTGCCGTTGGTGGGCGTCGGTTTTCCCGGACACTTTATCGTCAAGCATCGGGATTTAGAAACCGTGATAGATCCGTTTGAGGAAGGGCAAATTTTATCCGATGCGGATCTTTCCGAAAGGTTGACACACATTTTCCGTGAGCCAGTGTCGATGCATCCGCGGTTTCTTCAAGCGGTTACCAATAAAGAGATTCTCGCCCGGATGCTGCGGAACCTGAAACAGATCCATTTCAGGGAAGGAGAGCATCAGAAAGCAGTCAGTGCCGCCGAGCGGATCACATGGCTTGCTCCTCAATCCGCACAGGACTATCGGGATCTCGGTTATCTATACTACCAAATCAACGCCTACGGTAAGTCTTTGGCTGCTTTTAATACTTATCTCCGTCTATCGGATGATCCGCCAGATCAGGAGGAAATTTCTAGGAATATCCGTGTCCTGACCCAACAAATCGCTAAATTGAATTAGTTTCGCTAATTATGTATATCTGAAATCTTCGCACGATTTATGGTAGATCTTAGAATTAATTGGAGACTTCCAATACACAGCCAACCCCCTAAATCCCCCTTATCAGGGGGACTTGGGAAACTTCGCGCAGGTCGGAGTTGTTGGTAAATGTCTACTTATTTTTAGAATTCACCATAATCTCGATGCTCACTCATAAAGGAGTTATAAAGTAGGAAAAAGGAGAAATTGCATGGATCGTAAACTCCGTTTTGCCGTGATTGGTGCCGGTAGATTTGCAGAGGAGTGTCAAATCCCCGGCTTGCAGCGTCACCCCAACGCAGAGGTTGTCGCACTGTGCCGTCGCAACCGTGATTTGTGTGAGCAAACTGCACTTAATTTTGGCGTTCCAAAAGTCTATACAGACTACGCAGATGTGATCGCTGATGACACAATCGATGCAGTAACGATCGTGACACCAAACGTTTTCCATCATCCCATTGCGGTAGAGGCACTCCAAGCGGGAAAGCACGTTTTCTGCGAGAAGCCTTTAGCAATGAATACCTCTGAGGCGCGTGAGATGTACGACATTGCCGAAGTTAGTGGTAAGATCCATCAGGTCGCTTTCACATTCCGCTACACGCATTGCCTCTATAAATTGCGCCAAATGTTCAAAAACGGCAAGATTGGCAAGCCGCTTTATGTTCGCATTCAATGCGATGGCTGGAGTGCGCTGCAATCATCGGCAACGGCAGCATGGCGTAACCAAAAAAGTCTTTCTGGCACCGGCATTCTTGGCGATATGGGTTCGCACTTTTTTGATGCGATTCGATGGGTATGCGGCGATATTACACAGGTGTGCGGCGTGTTGCATAACGTGCAGCGTGTGCGTCCACATGCTAGCACAGGTGAACCGACTCCAATTGATACCGATGATCTTGCTGCCGCTTGGTTCGAGATGGAAGCTGGCTTGAAGGGTCAGTTTTTCGTCAGTGGTATCACGCCGCCACGCCCGGAAAATAAATATATTGAGATCATTGGTGAGGAAGGAGCGTTGTTCGCTTATTTAAGTCGTGGTCAAGAGGAGGGATTACGGTTCCGTCATCGGGATGGTGATTGGGAGACGATAGATCTGCCAGCTGAAGCTGCTGAAGGTAAACCGCACGCCTTGGGGCGAATGATGGGCTGTTTCGTCGATGGAATTCTCAGGGGAAAACTTAATTCGGATCGAGATCCCTCTTTCTTTGATGGCTGGAAGGCGCAGGCCGCGATTGATGCTGTCGTTGAATCTACAGAACAGAAGAAATGGGTTGAGATTGGAAATGGGACAAAGGATTAATGTGTATGACAGAGGTAGGCTCATTTTTTTCTTGACCGAATGGTTAATTTAGCATACAATTTAAGGTGCGTTGATAATTGTGAGAAATCTCTAAGTCGTTCGGGCGATTTCTGCGTTTTAACAGTGAGTGCAAGGTTAGGGCACGAGAATTTCACTTTTTCGCGAGGTTTTCTGCGTGAGTAGTCGGTGGATGACAGCTCGACGCTGACTCTGTACATCTTTCCAGTCAGGAACTTATCGCGTGAGCACCTCTCCATCGACTGGCAAATCGTCTGCCATAAAAAAATAAACCTGCTTTAGCATCCCATGCAAAATGATGCAATGGATTACCTAGCTGTTAACGCAAACTATTTTGGAGGTAACAAATGAGTGCCAAAAAAACCTCAGGGGCTTTGATGACCTCGGTGATTGTTCACGGAGTCGCCTTCTTTATCACGGGTATCTACCTCGTTACCCAGACCCAGCAGTTCAAAGATTTAGTTGGTGCCGAAGTCCTGCAAGCAAAAGAGCCCCCCAAGCCGCAAGTTCGTAAACCGGTTATCAAACCGGTGGTAAAACCAACCGTTCCAACCACAAACACAGTGGTAGTTGAGCAAGTTCAAGTCCAACCCAGAGTAACGACAGCAGCGGTTGTGCGTCCGACCTCCGTACAGCCACAAACCGTTTTGGAATTTTCTAATAAAGTAGTGAAGTTGGAGGCTCCCCTCAATCCCAACGTTCCGAAAGTGACACGCCCGAATCAGCCTGTGCCGCAGGTCGTGACACATGCTGACCTGCCGGTCTCTGATGCACCGGGGGCGTTGGCATTTTCCGCACCCGTCGCAACGGCTCCAAGTGCCGCACCCGCCAACATCGGTCGTGGGATTGGCGGCATTGTACAGGTGAAGGTTGCCTTTGCGCGTCCGAAGGGACTCGCTATGGTCGAACATGTCGGTGCCGCTCGCGATGCCTTGAGTGATGTCGTTGAGAACATTAACCTTGGTAACGTTGAGGTGCCTCCATTGCCGCGTGGCGAACCCGGTGGGCGTGTTGTTGGTCGTGGTGCTGATATCCGCGGCGTTTTCCGCTTCACGCGTGTCCGTCACAGCCTCGCTGACTGGTGGGCGGATGCGTCCTCACTGAACGCTTTTACCAAGTGGCTCAACGAACGTACTAAGATTAAGACTGACATGAACGTCGAAGGTGGCGCATTGAAGCTAAACGACGCTAACCTGATGAAATGTCCGTTACTCTTCATGACGGGACATGACCCGGCACACGTCCGTTCCAAGAACCTGATGGGTCGCCAATATGGCGGCGGTAAGATGGACAGCCGATTTTCGGAGACAGAAATGGCTGCATTGCGGCGGTATCTCGTTGAAAAAGGCGGCCTCCTCGTCTTTGACGACTGCGGTATTGATGCAGCGACGCAAGCGATGCCTCGCCTATTCTTGGCGCAGATGCGATATGTGATGCCAGAATATCAGGTGCAACGCATCCCAAACGAACACCAAATCTACGATAACTTTTATGAGATGGGTGGTCCGCCGACCGGATTTGACATTTTCTGGTGGGGATCTCGCCCGGGTAGACGGAATTTCCTCGAAGGCATTTCCGTTGGCGACAAAATTTCGGTGATTTTGGTTCGCCGTGACTACATGTGCGCGATGGAGTCGGTCAGCTTGCCAACCCGCTCCGTCAAATACTCACCCGGTGTTTACCGTTTCATGACTAACGTCGCAGTTTATGCCCTGACGAGTGGTGCAATTTCGGATTATTCCGGCTATGTGCCAGAAGATAGAATGGCAGCCCGGAAGCTGCCGACCGAAGCACCTGAAGCAGCAAAAATTGGGGCATTTGAATAGAATCTGTTGATTCGGACACCTCTCGAATCAAGTAATAAAAAAAGCAGCCATTCATTTGGCTGCTTTTTTTATTGCCTGTCCAGCCAAGAAGGAGATCTGTATGGAAGCATATAAGGCGCAGTTAGCATTTTCGGAGGTACAGTTGCGCCCACTTTACATCGAAGGCTACACAGACCAACTTAGCTATGCACCGGGCGACGAAATCGGGTTTCATATTTCCACTAGCGCATCGGAGTATTCATTGGAGATTGTGCGCGTCGGTGCAACTCGTGAGGTGGTCTGGAACGAGAAAGGACTGCCCGGATCCGCGTATCCGATTCCAGAAGATGCATCGTCGTACGGCTGCCGCTGGCCCACGAGTTTCCAGCTGCGTGTGCCGGAGACATGGCGGAGTGGATATTACGAAGTATCAATGCGAGCGGAGGATAACGGCGAAGGTTTCACGTACAGAAACCGTCGAACTGCTGAAGGAACGTTGCACTTCGTCGTACGGTCCCCACAGCCAGGGCGTGATACGAAGATCCTGCTTCAACTGGCGACGAACACCTATAACGCCTATAACAACTGGGGCGGATATAGCGTCTACGGTTATCATGGTCACAACAATGTACAAGGGCATCGTATCTCTTTCGACCGACCGATGGCGGGGCTTTTTAGCAGATGGGAGTCGTTTTTTGTGGAATGGGCGGAACAGAATGGCTATACACTCGATTACGCCGCTAACAGCGACCTTGAATTTCATCCGGAAATCTTAGAGGGATATCGACTGGTGTTGAGCGTCGGTCACGATGAATATTGGTCTGGCGGGATGCGAGACAATCTAGAGGCATTCATCGCTGATGGTGGGAATGCGGCGTTCTTTAGCGGAAATTCGGTTTGTTGGCAGGTTCGTCCCGAAGACGAAGGACGTGCCTTGACCTGTTGGAAACAGTGGTACAATATGGATCCCATTTACAAGACAGGTGATTACCAAACCTTGAGTACCCTGTGGAGTCATTACCTCGTCGGGCGGCCTGAAAACGAATTGACCGGCGTCGGTTTTCTTCACGGCGGCTACCATCTCAGCCACGGTCAGTTCATGGAGGGTTCAGGCGAATACACAGTCCATCGCCCGGAGCATTGGATTTTTGAGGGAACAGATCTCAAGCAGGGAGATACCTTCGGCGGTCTGCACACCATCGTGGGCTACGAATGTGACGGCTGCGAACTACGAATTAAGGACGGCCTTCCTGTTCCAACATATCGGGATGGCACACCCGATAGCTTCTTGATTCTCTGTACTGCTCCGGTGCGCTGGCATCCGGACGATTGCGAATGGTACGAACGTTGGGATAGGGGGCGCACCGGTGCTGCGACGATGGGGATTTATACGCGTGGAGGCACTGTTTTTACCGCCGCTACAACCGATTGGGCGCACGGATTGCAGGGTGGCGATCCGATTGTAGAGCGCATCACACAAAATGTGCTCAATCAGTTATCTCGTTAAACAGGATTAGGTTTAGAGTCTTCCCCGATACCCTCGCTCAATGGCTTCGCACAGTTCCATTGTCTTCACCGCCTCCTCCAGGGGACTCCAAGGGGTCGTATCGTTCAGGATGCAGTCAACGAAATGGTGTGTCTCATTGAAGTCTGGTCCACCGACAGCGTCGAGGTCGAGCGGCTCCTCGCACAATGCTCCGTCTAAGTAGAGGGTGATTTTCGGTGCACGTGTCAAGTCGAGATATGCCGACATATCTTCGGTGTGGACCTCTGCCGACTGAATCCGGTAGCCGACCCCGTAGTGGCTCATCATTGTGCCGTGGCAACCGTTGTCAAAGGCGATGACGGCGTTGTAGCGGGGTGTGCCTCCCCGCTTACCGTGCCACGAATGACCGTACACCTCTACAGCGGTTGCTGCTTCAGTTGGTGTGCGCCCTGCCATCCAGCGGAGTAGATCGACATGGTGAATCGCATCGCAGATAATCTCCGGCGGCGCAACTTCCTTGCGACCTGGAACCTGCAAGCCCGATGGTGGTTTATGATAGTTCGCTGCCACCTGTACCGCTCCGCCGCGCTCTTGCAGTAACTTCCGCACCGCCAGTACCTCCGGCTTGTAACGGCGGTTGACGGATAGAATCGCTTTACCCTTACTCTTGTGGGCAGCATCGAGCATCTGTCGCGTTTCTCCGACGTTCATCCCCGGCGACTTCTCGACCGACGTATGTAGATCCCGTCCCAAACACTCCACCACAATCGGCAGCAGATGACCGGGCATGGTAACAACATAGACGACATCTAGATCCACCTGATCCAGCATCTCGCGGTAATCGCTGAACGCAGATTCGGGTTCATGGTTGAGTTTTGCCTGCTCCAACCGTTGGTCGTTGATTTCTGCGACTGAAATGAGTTTCATCCGGGGTTCATCTTTAATCATCGCAAAGTGCCCTTGTGCGTGCCCACCACAGCCAATCACACCGACTTTTAGATCCGCCATTATACAACTTCCTCCTCTTTTGCTAAAATTTATCCAACGTGAATTTCTATAGGGCTGCTAATCATAGCTTTGAGCCCCTCATTACCGGTCTGTTCCGCGAGTGCCAATGCAGTTTGGAAATCTGCTGTGTAAGTGGAACATGTGCCATAGTTACAACTTGCTTGCTTCAATGTGGTGAACCTCGTTCAGAAACGTTTCTTCATTAAACGTCTCCAGCCATCTATATCGATCCACGGAACAATCGCCTTTGCCATCTTTGTACTGAAAAATTCTCTCCAAAAGCGCATGAACCTCTGGATTCAGGCGACGGAGCTTATTCATCTCAGCTTCTAGCAGATCTTGTATGTTCATTTTCAGCGATCTCCTCTAACCATGTATAGGGGTTTTCAACACGAACGCGAAGTTGCGAACGGAAGCGTTTTGCCCTTCTAAGCATCCGATCGTCTGTAGTTAGAAGGATATCCGTTCCACCGCTTTCAGCACAGACAATATGCAAAGCATCTAACCATTTTTACTAAAGTTCGTACAATTTTTAGGTGAAAAAAGGCAGAAAAGAGGTTATCCTTTCAGAAATCACCACAATTTTGAAAGGAGAATTAAATGCACCTCATTTTCTGCCTGAGTCATATTTTAACCGAGTTTGGTCCATTATTCAACCGTCAAAACTTCGCGCTGTTCTGCACGTTTATTTTGGGGCTTATCACTCACCGACGCCAAGCGACTCTGACCGAGATTTATCAAGCGGTTCGCCCCAAGAGCGGGTACGGTTCATTGGTGAAGTTCCTCTCCCGTGGCAAATGGGACGCCGATGCAGTAGCCAAACGGTTGATTGAGCTATTACAAGGTCGGTTTGGCAATTGGGTCTACGTTTACGATGAGACCCATGCAACAAAGACAGGCAAAAAACAATTTGGGCTTCACTTTTTTAGAAATCATAGATACCAAACACGGAATACCAATCAGTCGAAGTTCCACCACGGTCATCAGTTTGGTGCGTTGGGCTTGCTTTGTAGCACTGTCACACAGACGATTCTGTTTCCCGTTTGGGTGAAGTTGATATGCCCCAAGACAGATGCGGACAATAGCCTATCGGTTTTGCGGCGGATTTGCTCCCAAATCCCACCCGGCCTGATTCTGTTTGACCGGGGATTCAATCGGCGAAAAGTGTTTACCTGCCTGCTTGAGTTAGGGCATCATATCTTATGTCGTGCCAAGTCCAATGCGGTCTTTTACCGGCTACCAGCCGCCCCCAAGCGACCCAAACGGGGACGCCCCAAGAAATACGGCAAACGCCTACAGGTGCAACGGTTGAGGTATAAACCCTTTGACATTGACAACAAACGGTATGCTATGGCATCGGTGGTGGTTCAGACCAAAATGTGTCCCACAAAAGTACGCCTCGTGGTGATGCGAACCCGACCAAAAAAGGCAAAGGCGTTTCGATACTTCTGTGTGTTCACCACCGACCTGACTCTTGACGTTGAGCAGATAGTTCGATACTATCGCCAAAGATGGTTGATTGAGACCGCGTTTCGTGATGTCAAACAGAACTTTGGATTTGACGCCTATCGCGTCAAATCCCATCAAAGTATCAATCGTTTGGTGCAACTTAGTTTCGTGGCGAGCTGCTTGACTCAATGGCTATTCTATACTCCTGATGCCAAAGATGGCGCAATAACTATTGACCAAGTGTGCCGAGCTTTAGGCATTGATTGGTATCGACCCACCAAGTTGACACGCGGGTTGATGGCTAAGTATCTCTCTGCATTGATTGAGGGACGACTATTTTCTGCAACTAGCGATGAAGATACCAAATCCAACAATATTCAACAAACTCTTGATAAAGCCGCATGAAAAACACACAGATTGTACGAACTTTAGTAACCATTTATAGGATCTTGGAATTAATGAAACACTCCAAATCCCGACTTGTCGAGGATGCCGATGAATCGGCACCGGTGCGGTTGAAAACCGCACCTACCGGCCCCGATAATTAGGGGATCGAAACCGAGGGGCGAAAGTGTCTATTTATTTTTATGCTATAAACATGTCGCCCCGCTGGGGCTAAATGAAGCGATACCCCTTTTGCTGCTTTCACGCACCAGATATTCTATCCTGAAAATCCTTCAATCGTGAAAATCCTGATTCAGACAATAATTATGAGCACCCTTCATTTATGTGAGGCATGTCTGTCCTCCGCCGGTAAATACTCAATCGTAGGGTTGAGGTTTCCTCGCCCAATCCTAATTTCATTGAGGACTATCGCCTTGCGGAACGGGTCGAGGAACCCAACCTCTACAGTTGATGCTCAACCTATAGCTTATAATTGGGTGTTGGGTTTCACGATTTCCGTTCAACCCAACCTACATATTATCAAGTGTCAACATGCCCTAGCTAAAGAAAAACGGATTTGACCACGCCTTCTTGCCGGTCTCATCGGTAATTTCGACGCGAACATACTTGATGCCGCTCGGCAATTCATACGTTCCCTCAGTTAGTGCCTCGCCTTCAGGGGCAACGATACGCTTTCCACGACTGCGCTGGGCTTTGAACACGATGGACTGTGCGGGTGAACACTTGACAGAAACACTCTGTTTTTCATCGCTTTCGCCCACCACCTCGAAATCGATTATCTCTGGTCCAAGGGTTGAATAGAAAGCACCCGTGCGGAACCCTGTCATAATTGCATCGGTGGTGAGCTCAGCAGCCTTCACCATGACCCAACCGTGAAAACAGTCGTGCTCCGTGCCGTGTGCGTCGTCGGCAGCGATGCCGAAGACGGGGCGACCTGCTTTGTCCAGTAAATCGTCCCAAGCCTGTTCGGAAAAGCCCTTGCCGATACCCATGCAGGTGTCGTTGTAGACCTCAACCGCAAAGTATCCATTCAGCGGTAAATAGTCCAGCAGCGTGTGTCCACACCAGTAGGGGTGGCAGAGCACCGCTGCGCCCCCCTGCCGGTTGATCTCTTCGATCACGGCGTTGGGATGCATCTCAGCACAGTTGATGCGTTCGTGGAGGTTTATACCGACGATATGATATGTGTCGCCGCCATAAGGGTTGTTAGGATGGACTTCACTACCAGAGATTGCTAAGAAGCCAGCCCTGCTGTGAGCAGAAACATCGTTGACCTTTCGATGATCAGTCAACACCAAGAAGTCGTAGCCTGCTTCACGGTAAGCCGCAAAGCGGTCTGCCATCGGCAGCCTGCCGTCTGACTCGGTGCTATGGCTGTGGGTATTGCCGCGATACCACTGTCCGGGCTGTTTGAAGGGATTGACGTTTGACATAAAAAATCTCCTTGTTGGTTTCGACGTTTGGTTGGATTGTTGTATTTTAACATACTGCTTTCAAAACGGAAATGGAAAAAACGATTCAAAACTGCCAAAAAAAGATTTACGATCAGGGTGCAGTCGTGTAAAATATAGTTAAGGAGATTGGCATACATGAAGACGATTATTATCGGTGCCGGACGCGGCAGACGGCTCATGCCGCTGACAGAGGATACGCCCAAGTGCTTCGCAGCGGTTAAAGGGAAGCGGATTCTCGATTGGATACTTGAAGCGTGGCGCGCAGCAAATGTGACGGATACTGTCTTCGTCGGTGGGTATCAGATTCAACGTATCCAGCGCGATTATCCTGCTTTCCGCTTTTATCACAACACCGATTGGCAGCAAAATAATATCTTAGTCTCCCTCTTTTGCGCCGAAGCCGAAATGAACGAACCTTTTGTCTGCACCTATGCGGATATTATCTACCGTCCTTGGGTGACGCAGCAGCTGATAGACACCCCTTACGATATTACACTTGTTGTGGATACTGCTTGGCGAGAGCGTTACGCGGCGCGTACACTCCACCCCGAAGATGATGGTGAAAAAGTTCTCGTAGAAGAAGCGCGAGTCACAAGAATCAGTCGTGACATAGCACCTGAAGCTGCACATGGGGAGTATATCGGCATCGCAAAATTTAGTCAGCGTGGGGCGCGTCTCTTACGGGATTATTTCCACCGAGTTTGTCACGAATATAGCGGTAAGCCCTTTCAGGGCGCAGTCTCTGTGCAGAAAGCGTATCTGATTCAGCTCTTCCAGGAGATGATTGAGCGGGGCGTGGAAATTCACAAGGTGGATATTGCGGGCGGGTATTACGAGATTGATACCACGCAGGATTATGAGATTGCTAATGAAGTGTGGTAGGTAAAAATGAGAGGAGGTTCCGGATGCGTTTTTTTAATACGGCAGGGCCTGTCCGGAGTGAAGATCATTATTGTTTACCACCGCTGACCCGATGGGATCTGGAGGAAATCCTGCTCCTCATTGACCAGAAGAAATATTTTGTACTACATGCCCCAAGACAGACCGGCAAGACTACTTGCCTGTTGGCATTGATGGATAAGATTAATCAACAGGGAAAATACCGATGCTTATATGTCAACGTCGAAGGGGGACAATCGGCCCGAGAGGATGTCAGGCGCGGAATGCAAGCAATTTTAAGTGAGGTCGCTTCCATGGCGCGGGATTTCTTGGGCGAGGGGTTTGTGGAAGATATTTGGCCAGAGATTCTAGAAAAAAATGGAGCACATGCGGCTCTCAACGAGATACTAACTCGCTGGACGCAAGTGTCCCCAAAACCGCTTGTTCTTCTGATCGATGAAATCGATTCACTGATCGGTGATACGTTAATTGCCGTTTTGCGACAACTGCGAGCCGGGTATTTCAAGCGGCCGGCATCATTTCCACAAAGCATCCTGCTCTGCGGTGTGCGAGATGTGCGCGATTATCGAATTCATTCGGAGAAAGAGAGAACCATTATCACAGGTGGCAGCGCATTTAACGTTAAAGCGGAATCGTTGCGCCTAGGAGACTTTAGCCATACAGAGGTGGAAACCCTTCTCAATCAACATACCGAAGAGACGGGACAGGTGTTTGAGAAGGCCGCCCGTTTTCTCGTTTGGGAACTGACGCATGGGCAGCCTTGGTTGGTCAATGCCCTCGCCTATGAAGTTTGTTTCAAGATGAAAGCGAACCGCGATCGCACAGAAACCATTACCGCCGAGATGGTAGCACAAGCCAAGGAACAACTCATTTTACGACGTGAGACGCATATTGACCAACTAGTAGATAAGCTGTCTGAAGAGCGTGTTCGACAGGTAATCGAGCCGATCTTGGCAGGAATGGATGATCCGAATCGCATTGCCACAGACGATGTCCAGTATGTGCACGATCTTGGATTAATACAGACAGAGGAAGGGCAGTTGAACATCGCCAATCAAATCTATCAGGAAATTATTCCTAGAGAGCTCACCTTTAGCACCCAATTGACCATCACGCATCAACCCGCGTGGTATATTCAGACGGATGGGCGGCTTGATATAGACAAACTTCTTTCTGCTTTTCAGCAGTTTTTTCGGGAGCACTCCGAAATCTGGATACAGCGTTTCGATTACAAGGAAGCGGGGCCACAGTTGCTGATGCAGGCGTTTTTACAACGGATTGTCAACAGTGGGGGGCGTGTGGAAAGGGAGTACGGACTTGGACGGAGGCGAACGGACCTACTGGTGATTTGGCCGTATCCGAGGGGTGTCCAAAAATCGGTTATCGAACTCAAAATCCGTTATGGTGCTTTTGAGAAAACGCTGGAAGAAGGACTTTCCCAGACATGGGCGTATATGGATAGCTGCGATACAGAAGAGGGACATCTGGTAATCTTTGACCGAGATGCGGATAAGGCGTGGGAGGAGAAGGTTTTTTGTCGATCAGCAAGCCATCGAGGAACAGCAATCACGGTTTGGGGAATGTAGCCTGTCATAAAAACAGCACCTATGATAAGAAGGTTATGTGAGAAAATTTACCTATCCCCTTGGCATATCAACTTTACCAAACCGAATTGAATCTTTGCACTTGTGAGAAGAATCAGAACAGGAGAGTCTTTATGCAAATTCTTAATCTCGAATCAGGAACGCCTTTCCAGATGGGAAAGGGAAAAAACTGGCGGGTCGTCCATCCCGATATGGGGGCAACACAGATAACCCTGAACCACGGACAACACGCGCCCGGTCAGGAGTTCACGCAACATCTCCACGACGAATCGGAGGATATGATTGTGGTACTTGAGGGAGGCGGTCACATCCGGCAGGGGGATGTTTACACGCCGATTATCGCGGGCGATGGTATCTTTGTCCCCGCGCGTGAGGTTCACGGCACGGTCAATACGACAGGCCAACCGGCACGACTCATCAGTTTCCAATCCCCACCAGATATGGCACTGTACCGTGGTGAAAGGGATCACCCCAACGATGCCCCCACCCCGGAATCGGGACACCGAAGCGGCGTACAGGTGATTTCGATGGCAAAAGCGGGGCCGGTATTCGGTAAATCGGGAGATTGGCGCAGTGTTGTTTCGCCGGAGAAAGGGAGTCAACATCTCTCGCTCGATTACGTCCAACTTAATGTCGGCGAAGCGTTTACGCATGACCCCATCAATGCGGAATCGATTTATGTGCTGATTGGTGGAGGTGCAACGGTACAGACGAACGGAGAGACATCAACGCTTGGCTTGAGAGACGTGATTTTTCTCAATCCTGAAGATACGTTCTCGTTATCACAGACTGGCAGCGAACCGACGACGCTGCTTCATTGTTGGGCGTTAGCAAAATAGGCAATCAGAGAATAGAAATAGGGGAACAGATTTATAATTTTGAGATAAATTTGCCTCAACGTCTGTTAAACTTATCCAATTACGTTTCATATTTCACGTTTCACGTATGGAGGCACATTACAGATGAAAGAAGAAACTGGTGATCTGGCGATTAGCCGACAAGGCAGTCAGGTCATCGCGAAAAACAAGCTATTCCAAATCAATTTCGATCTTTCCAAAGGAACCTGGAACTACATTGATAAAACAGGCTATAGTGTTATCAGAGACGCATATACGAAGATTATTTTACAAAATGGAACAGTCCTAACAACGTTGGATCCGGGAGTTTCGGAGTTTATTACAAATCCTACTACCGAAGATGAATCTGGGATTTACCACCCAATTACATTTTCGCACCAGCCAGAAGGGCATGGGGTGCAGACCCATCTCTATCTGAAGTGTTATCCCAAGAAACCTTATGTTGTATTGACCGTTGGCGCAGAAAACACTCATGAGGAACCGATCGCGTTAGAACAGATTTCCACTATTGATGTCTCCCCTCATAACGGTAAAGCCAAGGGCGGTGTCTATCTGGGAGGTGCGCCATCGGGCTATCATACTTTTCTGGACATGAATACGCCGACGGCATCTGGACTTAAGGAGATCCACGACGGATTTCGCATCAACGAAGATGCGTCCACTGCCTCCTGTTACAACGGAGTTCTCTACGACACGGAGAGCAAGCGATCTCTCGTGTTTGGGTTTTTGAGTTTTCAGAAATGGTGGTCGGCAGTCCAAATGGGATATGATGGAAGCACGCAACGGGGTAAGGAAGAGAACCATGGTGTGAATCACTGGGCACTCTACCATAAGTGTGAAAATCAAATTTGTCGTCAAGGTGAGGAGGTGTACGCTGAACCCGTTTACCTGAATTTTGTGCATCAGGGATGGGAGGCATACAATCAATACGCCGAGATGGTCGGACAGCGTGTGAAACCAAAATCGCTAAATCGTGTTTTCTCAGGTTGGTGTGCTCAGGATAGTGAGGAAGGAACAATAGATGCGGCACAAATCTCCAAACAGATTGAACAAATTACTAAAAACCGATTATCTGATCCATCAGTTCCCGGTGGATTTGAGTATGTTCAGATCGGAAAGGGTTGGGAAGCATCAATCGGCAGCTATCAAGCGGATGTACAGAAGTTCCCAAATGGGATGAAATCGGTTGCGGACCAGATTCATGCCAAGGGACTAAAAGCGGGGATTCGATTTGCGCCGTTTTGTGTGGCAGCTGACTCCGAACTTTTGAGGACGCATCCGGAGTATTTCCTGCAAGAACGTGACAGAAAGAGACCGGCTGCAATCGTTTTGCCGGAGGATGGACTGGAGGTTGCGATACTCGATGTATCGCAGCTGGGGGCACAAGCGCATATTCGTGAAAATACCCGAAAACTGATTGATGAGTGGGGATACGATCTGGTCAAAGCGGATTTGCTCGCATACGCAATAGGACCACTGACAGAACTGAACAACTTCGTGGCGCACGACGCATCGCTCACCGCTGTCGAACTTTATCGACTTGGGGTACAGTTACTGAATCAGATTATTGATGAAAACGAGAAGGAGGTTGTGCTTGCCGCGTGCAATACATGTCGGGGACTCAGTATCGGGGATTTTGCCCTGAATGAAACATCTTCAGGTTATGGCGGCTATATTGGCGAAGGGTCTTGGGAAAGTCCACAAGGGTTAAAGCCGATTGCTAATGCTCACGCGGCGCATCTTCCGATGTATGGCGACGCATGGACAAATGAGTTTGGCACGCTAATCATCAATGAGCCACTCCCTCTGAACGAAGCACTTATCGCACTGACAATGGCAGGTTTGAGTGGTGGGGTTGTTACTTGTGGCGATGACTTTAGGACGCTCAAGCCGGAGCGGTCGGAGTTGCTCGCCAAGATTTTTCCACTCATCGGTGATGCTGCAATACCGGTTGACCTCTACGATAGCAAATTTCCACAAATCTGGAATCTACCGGTGACCTCTCCTTACGAATCCTACAATATCGTTGGAGTCTTCAACTGGACGGATATAAAAGCAGATGTTGATTTTACTTTGGATTCGCTCGGCTTGAATCGCTCTCGATATTATCTTGTGCACGATTTCTGGAACCGTGAATTTCTTGGAAACGTCCGAGAGCGAGTAACGCTGTTCAATATTCCATCCCGCTCTGTCAAACTGCTGTGTCTACGCGCAGAACAGAATGTTCCCCAACTACTCGCCACAGATATCCATCTCACACAGGGCGGTGTGGATGTTCTGTCCGCTGGCTGGGATAAGCGAAGCCAGAGTTTCTTAGCAGTCTGCAAACCCCCGAGGCGCAGCAAAGCAACACTGTTCATTCACGTGCCTCAAGGTTACGCCCCCGCCGCAATCGCGTGTTACGGCGCCGACTACCACTTTCGTTGGGACAGACAGATTTATGAAATTGAATTCAATTCAAGCACAGCACTCGTACAGTTCAGCGTTCAATTTGCCAAGACATCAGGGTAAACGACCTTTTACGCCCCGATAAAATTGGGGGATTTCGTTGCGCTCAACCCCGATTTATCGGGATTTCGTTGCACTCAACATGACGCAAAAGGAGGTTTTATGAACTATCCCCAAGTATTGAAAGAACTTGAAGATCTCGTCAATGAGACCTACGGTCTATGGGATCATAACCGTGTTGGATTCCAATGGCGACACTACACATGGAATCACACAATGCGGGTTCGTGCTATGAGTATGGAACTCGGTAGGCGTGAGGGTGGCGATGTCACCAAACTCGAAGTCGCGGGAACGTTGCACGACATCACCAAGCGGTATGACGGCGAAATTTTGTCGGATGAAAACGGTAAACGGGTCGTTAATCATGATGGACTCTGGTTGAATGAACAGCTCCTGCCGAGCCGAGAAAATCTGGTCACCCGGCTCTATGACGAACACAGTCTCGCCGGCACAGTTCACCATGAATCAGGAGCGGTTATCACCGAAAAGATACTAGCGATGTACGATTTTGATCAGGATTTCGTTGACGCGGTTCGCGCCATTGTGTTAGCACACCTGAAGCCGATGAACCTCACCGACGAGCGGTACGATTTTCTCTACGGGAATGTCGAAAATCAGATCCTCTACGATGCCGACACGATGGACCCAAATGTGGGTTATACCGCATTTTTCCGCAATGTTCATATTCACAGCTATTCCGCTATCCGGCGCAACGGCAGGTTCGATTTAGAGGAGTATGCCCAGAGCCTACCCCGCTGGGTCAATTCTAAGCAGGCTTTTGTTGAACATTTATTGACAGAATCGGCGAAAGAGGTCGGGCAGGCGCGGCAGGATCGAAATCGAGCGTTGATGGGTTTGATTGAGGCGGAAGTGGAAGATATGGAAACGAATCGTAAATACGGGCTGCTCGGCGTGATTGAATACTTCGTCAGTGATACCGAAGACCCACACTTTATGAATCAATTGGCGCACCTCAAGGCGCATTGGATCCCGGAGCGGCAGAAATGGCTTGCCGAGGAGGAAACCACGAGTGCGACTCGTGACCGTGCGAGTGAGGCGTTAGATCGGGTGATTGATTTCACCGATACCCTTGAGCGGGAGTATCGGGGGGAAATTTGAGAGCGGGCGGACAAGAAGGTATGTTTTGATAGGAACGATAATATTCTGCGTAACTGAGGGATTGGGTTGTCCCAATCCCTCAATCTTTCAAACCTTATAGACACCGTTTTATTCTTCAACCAACTGTCTTCCAGCAAACCCGGCATCAATCTCGTGCCAGTACATGATCGCTTCTTCCCCAGCCCGCCAGCAGAGGTAAACCTCCCTACCCTCCCGAAGGTGAGGGAAGTCGATTAACCCCGGATCTATATCTTTTATCGTGCACCCATAGGATTGGATCTCCTCAATGGCATCCCGGAACTTTCCTGTCAATTCGAGAAACTGCGGCGTTTTTCGATGCCCACCGTTATGTCGAATAACTTCAAAGAGCGGAGTCAACTCAGCTCCAAGTTCTTCTAACTCCACCCGAAACTCTCTCAGTTCTGACAGTCTCTGTTCTAGCATAGGGATCAACCGGTTCGCTTCTTCTACCGTGAAATATCTCTTTCGTCGCATTGTTCACCCACCCTTTATTAAAAAATAAACTTTGATGCGATTTTCCAATAACAACTTAAAGAAGTGTACATCATATTTCCTAGAATGTCAAAAGAGTTAGTCGGGTATCGAAACTCACAAAATAATTTGGAGGCTTTCACTATTGCGTATTAGCGGTTATCTGTTCCCCCTCATCCCTTTTTGTACCCTCGTTGGCTCTTTTTTCGTATTCGGAGTCAGTATTATTTTGATGTTAGCACCCTATGGTGCAGCATTCGCCGATGCAAACTTGTCAGATGTGAACCCCTATGGAATCGATCAGCGGATTCCGTGGGAGACTTCCCGCGTCGTAGGTGTCCCCGATGCCACCGACAATCTCTCAACCTTAGCGCGTGAGCCGGAGCGGTTTGTGGAGGCGGGCAAAGCAATCTTCAACGGGCAAGGCTCGTGCTACTCCTGTCACACGCTCAATCCCTCCGCACCGCCGAGCAGAGGACCTGATCTCACCGATATTGGGACGCGCGCTGCAACGCGAAAGTCGGGTATGGGGGCGAAGGCGTATCTGATCGAGTCCCTTTACGATCCAGCCGCATTCCTCGTCCATGGGTACGGCAAGACCATGACACCGGCGTGGAAACCCCCGATTAGCTTGTCGAATTTAGAGATTGAAGCGGTCATCGCATTCCTTCAGAGTCAGGGCGGAGCGGTGGATCTGACACCGTTTGAACCACCGGTTGATATACAAACCGTTGCGAAAGAGATGGAGGCGCGTCCACTTATCCATGCCGCAGACACCGAGCGAGGGGCAGACGTATTCGTCAATGTCGTAAAATGTATCGCATGTCACGATGTCAGTGGGATTGAGAAGCCGGAGGGACAAGTGCTTGACAATGGGGTTGAGGTCTTTCCGGGCCCCGACTTAACAGGTATCGCAGCATTAAACAGCATCGGTTATATAGAAGAATCAATTCTGAAACCCAGTGCAGAGATTGTGCACGGATACGGTGTAGCCTCCGTCACAACAGGCGGCATGGTTCTTCAGGGAATGCTTGTTTCACAGGATGCCGAAAAGATTGTCTTGGGTATCGATGGGTCGACGGAAACAACCGAGATGACGCTTCTTTTGAGTGAGATTGACCCTGAACCTATTGAAGCGTTGACTGATTTAGTGGAGAAAGGGTATTTTTGGATTCGGGTGACACCTACCAATTCGGAATCGATCCGTGGGAACCTCATTGGAGAGGATGAAGAAACGCTTACGCTCAAGGTTAAAACCTCCCCCGAAGGAATGCAAACGGTATCAAAATCAAACCTGAAGACCTATGTAACTGTCACCTTATTTGACAGCGAGCCGATCGTTGGGACGTTAGTTTCTGAGAACGAAAACCAGATTGTCTTAGAGGTTAACGGAGCGAAACGAACCGTCGATAAATTCGATATTGACGAAGGTCCAACCTACAGTCGTGCTTTCGGGAAGCGAATCAACGTAAAATCTCCGATGCCAGATAACTACGCACAACTCCTGTCGGTTGATGACCATTATCACCTACTCGCCTTTCTATCGACGCTGACCGGCAAAACGTCAGGCTCAGAATCCGGCCCGACCATATCACTCCGTCCCAAAAGGACATTCACCAAATTTCCGTTAAATCAACCGGTGTATATCGAACCTGAACCGGGGACAGATCAATTGCTTGTGATTGAGTTAGGGGGTAAAATCCGCCGCTTCAGAGATGATCCAGAGGCGGAAAGTGCTGAATTTCTGATTGATACGGGGCGCGAAACCTACGGCTTGACATTCCATCCAAATTACGAAGAAAACGGCTATCTCTATGTGGTCAGCAATGGACCGATAGGGGGGAAAGTAACCGAAACCAGAAATTATGTTTCGCGCTTTACGGTGAATCGCCAACCGCCGTATAACTGTGATCCGAACTCCGAGCTGATTCTCCTAGAATGGCTGTCGAACAACCACAACGGCGGTGATCTCGCGTTTGGTCCAGACGGATACCTCTACATCCCTGCCGGGGACGGCGCGATGGATTCCGATACCAACCTCACCGGTCTCCCCGGAAGTTACGATAGAGATCCGAAGGGGCAAGATCTCAGTAACCTGCCCGGGACAATTATGCGTATTGATATTGACCGTCCGGAGGCAGGACGACCCTATTCAATTCCAAGCGATAACCCTTTTATCCACCTTGAGGGTGCACGCCCCGAAATTTGGGTCTACGGGATTCGCAACCCTTGGCGAATCACCTTCGATCGGGAGACAGGACATCTGTGGGCGGGAAATGTTGGACAGGATCGGTGGGAGATGATTCATCTAGTGCGCCGCGGGGACAACTACGGCTGGAGCCTTTACGAAGGCAGCCATCCCTTCTTCCTCAACCGCAAACAAGGACCTACACCTATTGTCAAGCCGACGGTCGAACACCCCCACTCCGAAGCCCGTTCAATCACCGGGGGTGTTGTCTATTACGGATCGAAGTTCCCCGAATTGCGGGGCACTTATATCTACGGCGACTACGCAACCGGAAAGATGTGGGCACTCCGCCACGACGGGGAGAAAATCATCTGGCATCGGGAAATTGGCGATACAACGCTACAGATTGTCAGCTTCGGCATCGATCATAACGATGAAATATTAATCGTAGATCTGGCACGGGGTATCTATCAATTAGAGCGCGAACCTGAGTCCACAGAAAAGTTTCCGATCCGCTTGAGTGAAACGGGCTTATTTACCTCAGTTAAAGAGCATCAAACCGATCCAGGACTGATTCCCTATTCAGTCAATGCGCCGCTGTGGACGGATGGGGCGCATGTAGAACGATTCATCGCGTTACCGGGTGATTCTCAAATTGAGATGTCCGCTGCCGATGGGGTCGGATGGAGTTTCCCGGATGGAACAGCACTGATCCAAACCTTCGCGTTCGATCTGGAAGCAGGAAATCCTACCTCCAGACACAGGATTGAAACACGGCTGCTGACTCGACAACAGGGCGAGTGGGTGGGATATTCTTATATCTGGAACGATGAACAAACCGATGCAACCCTGGTGGATGCCGCTGGAACAGACCGTGTCTTTACGATTCAGGATTCAAGCGCACCTGAAGGCAGCCGAGAATGGTCTTGGCACTATCCTAGTCGGGAGACGTGTATGGAGTGTCATAGTCGTGCCGCCAACTACGTCTTGGGGCTTACCACGCTCCAAATGAACAAAGACCATAATTACGGCACCGTTTCGGACAATCAACTGCGGACATTGAACCATATCGGTGCTTTCAAGAAGCCGCTGTCGAAGTCGCCGGAGGAGTATCCTAAGTTAGTTGACCCATATAACCCCAACGAACCCCTTGAAGCAAGGGCGCGGTCATATCTACACGCTGCGTGTGCAAACTGCCATGTCCACACTGGTGGCGGTAACGCCCGTATCGTGTTAGATTTCACAACGGATCTGGACAAAACCTATAGCGTCGGTTTCCGTCCACAGCACGACACCTATGGCATCCCCGACGCAATGCTCATCGCGCCGGGTGAACCAGAGCGTTCAATTCTTTACCAGCGCATCGCTCGACAGGGCAAGGGTCAAATGCCACCTCTGGCAACTTCGCAACAAGACTTACAAGCGGCGCAACTGTTATATGATTGGATTTCACAGATGAAACCAACCTCTGAAAATCAGGGGCGTTAGGACGAAACAACCGAGAAGGGCAACCACAAGGGTTGCCCCTACAATCGCTATCGAAAGGGAGGAAAAACATGGCAAATCAATACCGTGTCTGTATTGTCGGATGTGGCAGGATGGGCGGAACTATCGACGAAGAGGTAGGAGGAGGTCGACATCCGGCTTTGCCCTATTCTCATGCCGCTGGATATACGGCTTATGAGCGGACAACCATCGTTGCTGCGTCGGATGTTGTGGCAGAAAAAGCGGAATATGTCTGCTCAAAGTGGAATATTCCCAAACAATACGCGGATTATCGGGAGATGATAGAGAAAGAAAAGCCGGATATCGTCAGTGTAGCCACCCGTCCGGGGAATCATGCGGAAATCACCATCTTTGCGGCGGAACATGGGGTGAAAGGGGTGTACTGCGATAAGCCGCTATGCGCTTCAATGGAGGAAGCAGATGCAATGGTTGAGGCTTGCGAGCGTTATGGGATGAAGTTCAATTTGGGAACACAACGTCGGTACACCCCCGGCTATCTCAAGATGCGAGAAATTGTAGAGAGTGGCGAGATTGGCGAGCGGCATTCGGTCATCGCCTATTCCGGAGGCTCTGCGCTTTGGGGATATACGCACGCTGCAGACATGCTCCTCTTTCTAGCGGGCGATTCCGAAGTCGAATATGTTCAAGGCAACGTCGCCGTTGATGACGCAGATTTTGACGATAACCGCACCGACGCGGATCCATCCATCGTGATGGGATACGTCCGATTCAAAAATGGCGTTCACGGGGTTAGTATCCCCGGAAGTGCGTATGAGTTTGAAGTCGATTGCACCGACGGCACCGTGCGCTCGCTGAATAATGGGAGCGGCTTTCAACTGCGTAAACGGGACGGAGAGTTCAACGAGATCCTGGACGTTGCGTATCCACCCTTTGTGCGGGAAAGCGGCACCGTCGGTTGCATCCAAGATATCGTCGAAGCAATCGATACCGGGCGTGAAACAACAGGAAACATCCACCTTGCGCGGATCAGCACAGAAATCACGATCGGCATCGTCGATTCACAGCGTCAAAAAGGGGCGCGGATCAAAATACCGATGGAAAATCGGTCGCTATATCTAGGACGATGGTAAGCGAACGCTGTGCTAGATCGTGAACTGAAAAGCATAGAGTTTGCAATCGTACATCTGAAAATGCAAACGGATTGGTACGCCTGCAAGTCCGCTGACATCTGATTTCCCCTGGAAACGAACCGGCATGTGGACTGAATTCCCATTGTGTTCATCGGAATCCGCCAACGTATAGCCGTCAATTGGTTTCCCATCAGTGGATTGAATTTCAGCTCGAAGGATACCACCTGCGCTCGTGTCTATATTCAGGGCTACCTGATCTCCCTCGAATATCAGCGGCGGGGTGGTCAGCGTCCCACCTTCATAAGGGGTGTCTACTGAGATGAAGCCGTCCAACCGAGAAATAGCTCGAAATAGCCCGCTACCCTTTGCGTTTGATCCCGGGTCAGGCTGGCTGGAGTGGTCGAAGTTAGACCCCTTGTAGTAGTGCCACAGGTCATCTCCTACCCTCACGACACCGGGCGCTGCGTAAATCATCCGTGCCGAGAGACTCCCCCATGCACCAAGTCGCAGAAACGGCTTTCGTCCCCCGATGTATCCCCAATTGATTCCATCCCGACTGGTCAGCAACCGGACATCACAGGTATCAGGAAAATTAATCTGTCGCTCGTTTGGTATCTCCTTACAGTCCCAGTGATACAGGAAACTTGGCATCATAAAATAGGCATCCTGTGCAAAGGGATACTTCATGCAGCCGTTGGTATAAACATCCACATACGATCCAAGACGCTCACGATAAGCGGGTGGGATTGGGGCGCGGAAATCTTCCGGTGACGCTTGGAACACGATCTCAGTCTCCGACCAATCCTGAAAATCATCCGATTCAACACGTCCAACAGAACGACCTCGGTAATCTTCCGTCTCTGTCCGTGTACGGACGTAGCCAACATATTTTTGAAGCCGCTCATCCCAGAAAGGGACGTTCTGCGTATCGCAGTGGCGGGTATCGACGCGCTTGTCATACACTTTCCAGTAGATGCCATCTTCAGAATACATCTGCACCAGACCTCCGGTTTTTCCAGCCTGAATATCCTCCGGGGGAATGCGCTGCATCTTGGTCCAGAGCTTGTAACGCTCTTCGGGCGGACAGGCAGGATTCGTATCTCTGAAAACGGTCGCACCTTCCATCTCACCGCGTGGCGCGTCCGGCAGGCGTGGTGCAACGAGATTGTTTTCCTTTGACCCTTGAAACTCAATGAGGTTCTGGTTCAGTTTTGTCCAGTGGATGCCGTCGTCTGATTCTGCATAAGCGATACCTCGTAAGATTTCTGACGACCCTTCCGGCAGAAGCACGTCATACCAAAGTCGAAATCGATCGCCTTCTTTTAACACAGTGTTATAGGCACCGATGACCCCTTCCCACGGTCGATCCACTTCCAGCACCGGTTCAGAAATCTGTTGGGGGGGATTCATCGTGAGGGTTACTCCATCGCTTTCAGCGATAAATTTATCATCAATAAACAGCTGTTTTTCTGAATTGATAACGATTGGTGTATCTCTGTCTGCCATGCTTTGACCTCCGATTATGTGCTGCACCCAATACTCTTGCGCTTGGGTGGAACTGATAGTCAATCGCTCCCATCAATCATGCCCGCGGCACGAAGCACAGTCTCCTGAACGGTAAACTCGTGATTGAGAGAACGGTCTGGCGATTTCTCACCCCGCATATCCGCAATGAACGCACGAAGGCTCTCAACATAACGTGGACGATTTTCCACCGGCACCGTCTGCCAACCTTCGACATATCCATCCCGATCTTCGTCGAGACACAGACGTAATGCCGGCGGTTCGAGCGGTTCAAGGATTGCGCTGCCGCGTGTGCCGTAAACTTCCAACCGTCTTGACGCTCCAGACGAGACCTCCAGTCCTGTTGACTCTATAACCGCCATCGCACTCGGATATTCAAAGACGGACGTTGTGTTATCTTGATACCATGGGAAGTTCTTGTCCTCGTTCTTCAAAAACGGAGTCACGCGCTCCGGACGACCCAATAGGGCGACAAAGATATCGATCAGATGGCAAGCAAGTATAAACATAATGCCACCCTCATGTTCCCCGCGTGAATCCCACAGCTTCCATGCATCTTCTGTCGAACCACCAGACGCTATCCGTCCACGGACGGAGAAGATGTCTCCGAGCTTGCCCGACCACGCCCAATCGAGGATAAACTGAAAGCCGGCGTTATAGCGGAACATATAGCCGAGTTGTACCAACAACTCTTTCTCCCGCGCAATGTCTAAAACTGCACGGAACGCCTCCAAGTCATCGCCGGCAGGTTTATCGAGCCAGACATGCTTGCCGTGTTCAAGTGCTTCCCGCGCAAAGCCGAGGTTCTCCGAGACCTTCCCTTGAATAGCGATCCCAACAATCGTTTCATCCTCCAGCATCTCCTCTTTCGAGGAAAACCAGTGTGCATCGGCGAAGGGCGGTTTGCTTCCAAGTGTGTTGCGGGTGTCCAGTGTCGGCTCAAAGATACCGCAAAAATCGACCTCATCGTTCTCCTGCATTACCCGCGCCTTTCCTGAGGCATGGTCATGGGAGATACCGTACTGTGCGAGTTTAATCTTCATTGATTCCCTCCTTTGAAATTCCAAGTCTTACGACGTGACTGCCTCCGGCGGCAGATGGCTGATTCTGTTAAGACAGAGCAGCTGTTTCCGCTCCGATGTAAATGATAATTTACTGACCCCTGTATTGTTGTGGGTGAAACGCGAATAACCCACATCGGGCGGCAGTCCAAAGAATGCACTGATCAAACTCCCACCGGAGCCACCGTGAGAGACAGCAGCAACCCGTTCCTCCGTATCGCCGTGATGTTCCATTAAATGGGCGATAAAAGACAAGCCGTTCTCATGGGATAGTTCTGCCATTCCCTCAATGTCCCCTGCAAATCCTTCGTTAAACCACCAACCTTGGTCGGTTACATCTTCGGACAAAACGACATCGGAGCAGACTTCACGCATTCCAGCACGGTTTAATCCGGGCAGTTGTACGGCAGTTCCATCTCCGCGGGCTTCCCAGATACCACCCCATTCATGCAGCCCAACGAAGATGTGCGGGGGCAGGTCAATGATATCGCTGATAATCTGAGCGGTCTGCAAAGTTCTTAACATCGGGCTAGAGTAGAGTCGAGTAATACCCTCATCTTTGAGGGATTCGCCAACCCAGCGTGCCTGTTCTACCCCAATATCTGTTAGCGGCGGATCTGCAACGCGTGGGAGGCTGCCTTCGTTGTTGGTAGATTGTCCATGTCGAATCAGGTACAGTTCCATAATGATTGGTTTCCTCCAAATGATTTTTTTTAGTCTCAATAAATCAGATATCCTCAATCGGTGTAGAGGGACAAGGTATTATACTATGTTTTAACACCATACGCATGATAAAATGAGCGGTAAATTTCTGGGTAAAAATTTGGCTTTCGTGATATAATAGATGGACTCGTTCCAAGTTCATATCTTCCGTAGGGAGTGTGACGTTAGAGGTTGTCAAACAATACATCGAGAATCAAAAGAATGTCTAACTATCGAACCTATATCATTCATACATGCGAGCGCACCGACGAGTTAGATGCTATCAACGAGTTAGGTGGACGCATCTATAGCAAAACGGTATCGCTTGTGCGAAAAGTCCAAGACCGAAAAGACTTTTGGCTGTCAGTTGGTGATGCAAAGAAATATTTGCGTTGCCTCGAGTATCGGTGTCATGCTCATAGTGTCCAAGCCATCATTGATGATTACTACGGAGCACTTCGCTCTTTCTTCTCACGCAGAAAGAAAGACCCGAAAGCACGTCCTCCATACAAAACCAGAAAGTATCACACATTCACATGGCGAGCCACAGGTATAGGCATACAAGGCGATAAGATGCGATTGTCTATGGGCAAAGATAAAGATGCTGTTCTCATCCCTATTGCACAGGTATTTCGCAAAGTGCCTGTAGAAGTGTCAATGATATATAACCGAAAGAAACGTTGTTTCGAGTTTCATGCAACATTCCAAGTTAACCCTACCAAGCACAGACCAAAGAAACGAAGTGCATCTGCTGTAGATATGGGTGAGATTCACCCGATTAGTGCGTTTGATGGACGACAAGCCATGATAATCAATGGACGCTTCATTCGCTCTATCAAACAATATAGAAACAAGTTTCTTGCCCGTATCAATCACAAGATTAGCCGATGCAAACGAGGCGGCCATAGATGGAAAGCACTAAAAGCTGCCAAGAACCGGGTACTCACCAAAATCAAGAATCAAATCAAGGATGCCGAGCATAAAATCACATCCTTCTTTGTTTCCGCTTGTCGAGTCAACAAAGCGCAAACGATTGTCTTAGGAGACATCAAACATATTAGACAGTCCATCAAGTATTCAAAGAAGTCTAACCAGAAATTGCACCAATGGAGTTTTGGTAAAATCAGCAGTATGATTTCCTACAAAGCCGAACAACTTGGTATTGAGGTCAAAACTGAGTCCGAAAAATACACTTCCCAAACCTGTCCATCTTGTAAACACAAACACAAACCCAGTGGACGTGTTTACAAATGCCCAAAATGTGGATGGACAGGACATCGGGATGTCGTCGGTGCAAGTAACATCTGGACAAAGTATCAGGGTTGGGCTTTCAACCCTGTAGTTGGCGTTTTGGCATCGCCCGTAGGCGTGAGATTCAACTCACATTTACGTCGCTTGGATTCGTGGTCACCCTTTCGGGGACTCATATCTAAGAAACCTGTCAAGAACAGATAAGAATCCCAATGTTTTAACATTGGGAGTATGTCAAGTTAAGGAGGAATTTATGGCAACTAAACTCGCTATATCCGGTGGAACACCCGTCCGTGATACGCAGCAGGATCCGTGGCCCATTTCACCCCTAACCGGTGTGGAAGAGTGGGAATCGGAAATAGAGCCGAGGTTGCGCGAAGTCTATCTCAGTGCGACAGAGGGACTGGGCGGTCAAAAAATAGAAGAACTCAACGAGAAATACGCTGAATATACCGGCACAAAATACGCCATGTTCATGCCGCACGGGACCGACGCGATCAGTGCGGCGTTGGCTGGCGCGCTCGATCTAGATGGCTTCGGCGATGGCGGTGAGGTGATTATTCCTAACTACACCTTTGTCGCAACGGCGAGTGCTGCGCTCGACAGGAATTGCACAATTGCGTTTGTGGATATCGACCCGGATAGCTTCACAATTGACCCTGCCGCTGTGGAGGCTGCCATTGACCCCAATCGGACACGGGCAATTTTGCCGGTGCATTTGGGTGGACACCCCGCACATATGGATGCCCTGCAACAAATCGCGGATCGGCATGGACTCGCAATCGTCGAAGACTGTGCACAGGCACACGGTGCAGCGTATCAAGGAACAAAGGTAGGGGCACTCAGTAGTGCAGGGGCTTTCAGCTTCCAGTCGTCCAAGAACCTAACTTCGGGTGAGGGCGGGATGGTGACAACGGATGACAAAGACGTTTGCGACCGTGTCTATGCTTTTATGAACGTTGGACGGGCACCGGGTGGGGCACGATGGGAGTACCCGCGCCTCGGTTGGAACTATCGTCCGTCGGAGTATCTTGCGGCACTGTTGATCCCGCGTCTGGGCAAATTGGAGCAACAAACCAAAATCCGAAACGCCAACGCAGCGTATCTCTCAACGGAGTTGAAACAGATTGAAGGTTTCACACCTCCGAAACTGAGTCCGTGGGTCACCCAACACGGTTACCACCTGTATTGCGCTAGATACAATCCGGAAGGATTCGGCGGGATGCCGAGAAGCAAATTTCTCGAAGCGTTAAGCGCAGAGGGGATCCCTTGCTCAAGCGGATATGGCGCACCACTTTCACAGGAGGCTGGTGTCGCACATGCCGCCCAAAAATATCCGCACTTGATTCGTGAACTTCCCTGTCCCGTCGCGGAGCAGGTGTGTCAAGAGAGTGTTTGGCTGTTCCAGAATCTGCTGCTCGGTTCACGCAAGGATATGGACGACATTGTGGAAGCGATTGCGAAGATTCAGCGGGCGTGGGCGTAAGGGTGTTCGTGCGAACTTGACAAATTCTGTTGTAGTCGCCCGATTCATCGGGCATATACATGGAGGAGCACATGAACTTAGAAACTGCAACGCTCGCCGGTGGATGTTTCTGGTGTGTCGAAGCCATCTATCAAGATCTCCAAGGCGTACATGAGGTGATTTCCGGCTATTCAGGTGGTGTCGTTGAAAACCCAACCTATCAGCAGGTTTGCAGTGAGACCACCGGGCACGCTGAAGTTGTGCAGATTAGTTTCGATCCTGAAGTTATCTCTTATGAAGACATACTGTATATTTTTTGGCGCACCCATGATCCAACCACCTTGAATCGGCAAGGTGCTGATGTTGGTACGCAGTACCGCTCTGCGATTTTTTACCATAGCGAGGAACAGAAAGACGTAGCACGAAAATCAAAGGAAGAGACCGATGGTTCGGGGTTATGGAAGGGTCCGATCGTCACGGAAATTGAGCAGATGGACGTTTTTTATCCCGCAGAGGCGTATCACCAGAATTATTTCCGCCTGAACCCTTATCAGCCGTATTGCCAAGTGGTCATTGACCCCAAAGTGCGGAAATTTAGGAAGGCGTTTCGGGATAAATTGAATACGAACTGTTAAAACAGAAAGTGAGAAAGTGGGAAAGCGAGAAGGTGAGCAAAGAATGGTAATACACCGGTGTTTTGGCTCACTCTCCCCCCTTCTCACGTTCAGTTGTTCCTCCTCTCATTGTCACAGGAAAGGAAACAAAAATTATGAGCACAGAAACTGTCCTGAATAACTATATTAACAATGAATGGCATCGGTCCAGTGCGAGTGAATATCTGGATGTCACAAATCCAGCGACAGCAGAGGTTCTCGGAGCGGTGCCCCTCTCTCCGGGGGCCGAAGTCGATCTGGCGGCGCAGGCGGCGGCGGATGCACTTGTTGAATGGCGGCGCACACCGGCACCAGATCGCGTTCAGTACCTATTCAAACTGAAGAATTTGCTTGAAGAAAACTTCGACGATATCGCTCGCACTATCACGCTAGAATGCGGTAAAACGCTAGACGAAGCGCGGGGCGAGATGCGTCGCGCCATTGAAAACGTTGAGGTCGCTTGTGGTATTTCGACGTTGATGCAGGGTTACAACCTCGAAGATATCGCCACCGGCATTGATGAAATTATGATTCGGCAGCCGGTGGGTGTTTGTGCGGCAATCGCTCCGTTTAACTTCCCCGGCATGATTACATCGTGGTTTATGCCGTATGCGATCGCCTGCGGTAACACCTATATCGTCAAGCCTTCCGAGAAAGTGCCGTTGACGATGCAGAAGATCTTTCAACTCATCGAAAACACAGGGCTACCCAAAGGCATCGTCAACCTAGTGAACGGGTCCGAAGCAACGGTAAACGCTATTCTAGATAACCCGACCATTAAGGCGGTCAGCTTTGTCGGTTCGACTGCCACCGCCAGATATGTCTACAGCCGGGCGACAGCCAACGGAAAACGCGCTCAATGTCAAGGCGGAGCGAAGAACCCAATTATCGTCCTACCGGATGCGGATCCAGAGATGACGCGCCACGCAACAGCTGAGAGCGCCTTCGGATGTGCGGGACAGCGGTGTTTGGCGGCTTCACTGGCTGTTACCGTCGGTGAGGCGCGAGAGTGGTTCACGGAGGCGATGACCGACGCTGCGGAAACGCGAGTGGTTGGTTACGGGTTAGAAGATGGTGTTGAGATGGGTCCCGTGATAACGCCCGAAAGCAGATCCCGGATCGAGGGGCTCATCCAGAAAGGGTTGGATGAGGGCGCGAAGGCTTTGGTCGACGGACGCAATCCCCAGATTTCCGGATATGAAAATGGAAATTTCGTCCGCCCAACACTCCTGAGCGATGTGAATCCAACAAGCGAAATAGTCAAGACGGAGATTTTTGGTCCGGTTTTGAGTGCCATCCATGTGGACACGATTGACGATGCAATTTCGCTGGTGAACGGTGGTAGCTATGGGAATATGGCATGTCTATTCACCAGTAGTGGTGCAGCTGCGCGGAAGTTCCGCTACGAGGCGGAGATTGGCAATATCGGAATCAACCTCGGTGTTGCGGCACCGATGGCGTTCTTCCCGTTCAGCGGATGGAAGGATAGCTTCTTCGGTGATATGCACGGACAGGGTAAAGACGCGGTTGAGTTCTTTACACAAAAGAAGGTAGTCGTGGAACGTTGGGGGTAGAGGACAGCGAAATAGGCGACACTTCGTAGGGAAAGGTGAAAAAATGAAAGATCCAATGCGGCCAATCGATCTTCGAGAAAGCGTACTGCTCGGCATCGAACATATTTGTAACAGCGTAGATCGCGAGCGAGACTGCCGCCCGTATTTCCGTTTCAACCTGATTTCGCCGCCTGTTTGGTCTCAGCACGAAGCCGCTGATACACCACACACTGTCGGCAGGTTCCTTCACGCAATCAACCTATGTCATGGGATGGTCGGTTTACCGGACGATACAGAATTGCTGGAGGGGCTGCGCAAACAGATTTTTGCTAGCTGCGATCACAACGATGGTTTCGCTTGGGACGATATGGGGGGCGACGCAAGTCCACCCTTGGCTTATATGCACCATCAGCGCGAAGCGTTGCTCGCCTTAATCGCTGTCTGGCGGATCTGGGGCGATCCAAAAGCTGAACAATATGCAAAAGCACTCGTTGCAGCAATGGAGAAAACGACTCGCGCTACCGGAACTTATCCGGGGAGATGTTTGGGCCCAGACGGTTGGCAGGAAGATAACATAGGGACGACGACTTCAGAACGGGCGATCGGTGGACTGATCGCCTATAGTCGTACCTTTGACGATTCACTTGGATTAGATCTGGCACTCCGTTTCGCCCGCCATGCCCTCGCGGTCAGTTTCGGGGAGAATGGAGCGTTGACCCCAGCCTGTGGAACGCATATCCACTCCATCACCGGGACGATTGCCTCACTGGCAGAACTCGGATTGGTTACTGGAGAACGAGAGTTTACCGCTCGGGCACGGCTCATCTTTGATGTGGGGCTGCTGCCCTATCGCACCTCAACCGGTTGGGTCAAGGAGAGCGTAAACGCAAAATACGGTCGGGGTGAGGCAAACTGTACCGCAGACTTAATCGAGGCAGCGTGTCTACTTGGCGCGTCGGGCTACAACTCCTATTTTGAAGATGCGGAACGGATGCTTTGCAACCACCTTCTCGCCTCTCAGATGGACGATTTGTCATGGGTTGTGGAAAATGAGGGGATGGAAAATACCGAAAGGCGGGCGTATGAAGGGCTGCGACGACGGGCGCGTGGTGCTTTCTGCTTCGGGGAACCGAACGGTTTTCATTCCTATAACTCAGATTTGACCGGTGCTGCTTTACAGGGTATTGCAGCCGCTTGGGAACATATTATCACCTGTGAAGATAACGGCAATGTCCGGGTCAACCTGCTATTGTCCCGCGAGCACGAGGCAGTCACAGTCCTCAACGGCAACACTACTCTGGTGGTCGAAGCGAAACGTCCTATTGAGGTGCTATCCATTCGTATTCCTCCTTGGTGCGAATCCCTTCGGGCAACTGTTGATGGGGTTGCAATACCGATAACCCGATATCATCTGAAGGTGAGTCAAGTCCGTGAGGGCGCTCAGGTTAAAATGACCTTTGATCGACCGCAGTTTCTGACGCAGGAACGCGCTGTGGGATATGAGAATCCGTATCGGATTCAGTGGTCGGGGAACATAGTAACCGCTATGGATGGTGCTGGGAAGTATATGGCATTGTACCCGGCATTGGAGCCAGCGGAATAAAAATTACCTTGACCTCGTCACAATTTTGCGCTATTCTACTCCCCAATGCCGGACGAGCGATATTTTTTCGATTCCCGATTGGGTATAATGTCGTCCGGCTGAGATTCCCTGACCACGACTTACGCACTTTGAATGTTTGAACGCTTATATTGATGCCAAAAAATTCCTCACTTTCTCCACGCAAACAACTTTATTTTCTCACCGTTGTCCATACTGTCATCGATTCCTACGCAACCGTTTTACCACACCTACTCCCCCTGCTACTCAAAAAACTTGCATCTCAAACCGCTGCGCGGAATAGCCTTGCAGGGATAATCATTTCGGTTTATAGCACCTTTAGTTCGTTGGGCCAGATCTTCTTTGGTTGGGCATCAGATCGGTTTCAAACGCTCCATTTCGTGACCTTTGGCGTTGCGTTCACCGCTATTGCGTTGAGTCTATTGGGGCTTGCACCTTCGCTTTTCTTCGCACTTGTGTTGCTAGGGATTGGCGGCTGCGGTGTCGCTGCTTTCCACCCGAAAGCCACCAGCCAAGCGGCAGCACTCGCCAGCGGAGAGAGAGGTTTTGCCATATCAATATTCTTGACGGGAGGAAACATCGGGCGAGGCCTTGGTCCCTTAGTCATCATGTACCTGGTGGTGTACCGTTACGGGTTAGAGTCGATGCCGTGGTGCATGTCTGTTGGGGTCCTCATTGCGCTGCTCATTCCGAAAGTCTTGAAGACACCGTCACCGGCAGCAGTGAATGTATCATCTCAAGTGGTCGCAGCACCCACAAACGGTTCTGCGAAACGAAAGAATCTTTGGGAGGCAATTGGTCCTCACTGGCAACCGCTTCTTGTGCTGTATCTGCTCTCCGTCGTCCGCACCATAACAGGAATTGGGTTAGAAAATTTCCTCTCGTTATATCTTGATGATTTGCAGTACTCCAACCTCGCACGGTCAGGAGTTATCGGACTGTTTATCTTTGCCGGTTCAATGGGCATCATGGTAGGCGGATCGCTCTCCGATCGGATTAATTACTACGGTTTATTGCTGTTTTCTTTCATCGCTTCCGTCCCACTTTTATACATCTCTCTGCATAGCACAGGGGGCACCTTTCTGATTCTTCTTTTTCTGGGAAATTTTGTCCTCTCCAGTTCAACGACGATTAATATCGTCCTTGCCCAACGATTGCTCCCTGAACACGAAAACATCGCTTCTAGTTTCATGATGGGCGCAGCATGGAGCATTGGCGGATTGTTGAGTATTCCGGTTGGGATGCTCGGCGACCATTTTGGACTGGCGAGGGTGTTGGACGGACTGGTGATGCTTCCATTGATAACTGTCGTGCTAGTTCCCCTGCTGAAACAGAAATATGCTAGATAGATCTAACACCACCCTCCGGAACCGGCTTTATTTGTTGACGTTCGCTCATGCCGTTGTCGATGCCTACTCCACAACCCTACCCCATCTCTTACCACTCCTATTCAGAAAACTAGTGTCACACACCACTTCCTGGAGTAGTCTTGCAGGGTTACTCATTGCCGTTTCTGGGGTTTTCAATTCCTTTAGTCAGGTCCTCTTTGGACAGCTTGCAGACCGAGGGCGGACCGCATACTTTTTGATTCTCGGTGTTGCTATACCTTCAGTTTCCACCTGTTTAATGGGTGTCGTCCCATCTCTTTTGATGCTGACGTTGTTGCTGGTAATCGGTGGCATGGCTGTGGCAGCATTCCATCCGCCGGCAGCCGTTCAAGCAGCGGTATTAGCCAAGCGAGGAAGAGGATTCGGTGTATCACTGTTTATTACTGGGGGCAACGTAGGTCAAGCGATTGGGCCATTTTGCATCATGCTCTTGTTAAACCACTATGGACTGGAACAGTTAGTGTGGTGTATGATTCCGGGGCTTCTCGTCGCATTACTCGTCGCGAAAACCAACTACTCTCGACCCGCCACAGAAGGGGTCGTGACGACAACAGCGTTTTCGCACACCGAATCGAAGAAAGAAACCCTCTGGGTTGCCCTCCGTCCCGAACTGCGTCCGCTCATCGCGTTATATCTAATCACCACCTTAAGAACTGTCACGACAGTCGGGGTGTTGAACTTTCTATCATTGCACCTCGATCAGCAGAATTTTTCAAACGTCGAGCGTTCGGCGGTGCTTTCCCTCTTTGTATTCGCGGGTTCGATGGGCATCATGACCGGTGGTTCTCTTTCAGATCGGATTAACCATTATACTTTGTTACGCTTTTCGTTGCTTGTCGCGCCACCGATCCTATACGTCGCGTTGCATAGTAGCGGCGCGCTCTTTTTGATTCTGCTTCTTCTGGGAAATTTTACGCTTTCCACTTCGGTCACGATCAATATCGTTCTGGCACAACAGCTGCTTCCTAGACATGAAAATCTGGCTTCCAGCTTCGCAATGGGCGCAGCATGGGGAACCGCAGGAATATTGAATTATCCGGTCGGTATGATCGGAGATCAGGTTGGGTTGCCGAAACTGCTAGATGGATTGGTGATGCTTCCATTGATAACTGTTGTGCTGGTCCCCCTTCTGAAACAGAAACGATGAAGGGAAAATAAACCGTCAGATTTGATAACTTTACTTGACTACTTCATGTTTGTGTGGTATAATTTACACCAATAAAATTATCATTAACATTCGTGAATATAAGGGGAAAACAACATGGAAGCCAAAGCTGTTTTCAAAAGAGTAAGTCCTTATCAAGAAGACGAAATGAATTTGCCCGTCGAGAATTTGGAGGAGGCAATCCCTTTTTATGAAACAGTAATGGGATTTGAAACAATCTCCAGAAGTAACACGCCTTGTAAGTCAGCCGTTCTCGCAAGAGACGGCATCCAGATTGGGTTAGCGGAGAACGGTGGGGATCCGACACAGGATGGATGCTTCTTTGAAGTCAATGACGTTGAGGCGACCTTCGATGAGTTGAAAACCAACGGCCTGGAAAGAGATGACGCAGAATACCGGGTAGACACATACGGCGAGAACTCCTTCCGCGTGTTCTTCATAATAGCACCGGACAAACTTTGCTACTGCATCGGTCAGCGGCTATGACTTCCCATTCTACACCCGCAGGTATCTTCATCACAGGTACAGATACCGAAATTGGCAAAACTGTCGTTGCTGGTGGGTTGGCCGCTGCGCTCAAAGCTGCTGGGATCAATGTCGGTGTCATGAAGCCGATTGCGAGTGGTGGCGTTGACCACAAAGGACGTATCGTTTCGGAGGATGCGATTTTCCTCAAGCACGCCGCACAGGTGGACGACGCGTTGGACCTGATCAACCCAATCTGCCTCCGTCACCCGCTCGCGCCATCTGTGGCTGCAGAGATTGAAGGAGTTTCGATTGATCTCCGACAAATAGACAAGGCTTTCGCCGAACTCTGCCAGAGACATGAATTCATCGTTGTGGAGGGAGTCGGTGGGATTGCGGTGCCGATTTGCGAGGAGATGCTCGTCGCGGATATGGCGCAACGCTTCCAACTGCCGCTGCTTATCGTCGCCCGACCCAACTTGGGAACGATTAACCACACCGTGTTGACGGTTGAATTCGCCAGATCCTATACCCTTGAAATTTGTGGGATTGTGCTGAATGCTTCGCAAGAGGAACTCAAGGGGCTTGCTGAAGAGACCAATCCGAAGGAGCTTGCACGGCTCACCCACCTGCCGATTTTAGGAACTGTACCGTTTGATGAACGACTGCAAGGTAACACACCCGATCCGGACTTTTTAAGCCAGTTTATCGGTAAGCATATTGATTGGAAGGGGTTAGTAGGGACACACAGTTAGTCCCTACAAAAGATTTTCGCTCATGTTAAGAAATCGTGCAGCAGAAACCGAGTTTTTTCTTGAAAACTCGGTTTCTTTTTTCGTTTTGCACTGTCTTTTTACATGAGCCAAAATTTTTAACTCACGTGCGTGTCACTCGGACGCTGTTACAGGCAGCCCGACGAAAAGCCGGCTGTCAATATCCGTAAGCGGGTCAACTTCACCCCACGCTGCGGCACGGGCGAAAACGATGCCGGGCTGCTTGGCTCGCATCGCACGAGACAGCACAGTAAACCCTTTCGATTGGCTGCTGTCGCGTAGTTCCCATGCAACGCGTTGCAGTTCGGAGTTGAATCGAACAAGCCCCTCCCGTGATCCGATACAGAGCGCATAAAGTTCATCAGGCGTTAAGCCGTCACAATATCCGTTACGAATCACGATATCTTTGCCTTGAATGTCTGAAATCGCTCCTCGCGCTCCAACAACACAAGCGAGCCGATAAAGTCTGCTTGTAAAGGCGCGGCTTTTGACCGCGAGGATGTGCGGTCCCAAGTTGTTATCATCAAAGTTCTCGTAAGCGGCAATCCATTCCATAAGTTCTTCCGCGTAAGCGTTCCACGCTGTTGCATCATCGAGATCTGTGGGAACAGGAGGACTATCATCGCCCCTGCTGAGGAACGGACTCATGGAGGCTCCCGATTCCTTTGCAACTTCAAGTCCACGCTGCATCAGACGCTCAACAACATCGATGGTGCGATCTATTCCCTCACGTTTGAGGAGTGTTTTTAGCGTATCCGCTAATGAGCACCGCGTGACCAAACCTTCAGGGATAGCAATCTCCATTCCGACAATTTCTGAAAGTTCATCCCGTCCTTCGGGTGTGAGACTTAAACTTGCCAATCCCCATATCGCGTCATGCCCCGGGGCTAAGGCTGCGCATATATTGGGATCCCGTTTGAGATGACCGGCGATAGACAGCTGCTCGCCGGCTTCCCGTTGACCCTCCGCTGTGATGGGCAGAAAAACCGCCGCTTGGTCCCCATCAAAGTCAGCGTTCATTAACTCACAGACGAAGGGATGAACACGGATGGCGCGGTCTAGTTGGCGCACCGGATGGAATGCAACAAAGGCGGTAGGCGTAAACGAAGGTGCTCGATGTACAATCACCCATGAACGCGCCATCAGTTCATCAAGGAGATCCGTTGCCCTTTCGCCTTTCGTTTGTACCTCTTTGATATTACCAAGTTCTTTTGCAACCTGAGGTCCAAAAAGCGCCCATGCCATCTGCTCAGGAATACCAACTCGATCGGCGCGTAACTCCGCATCTGGTACAATGACGCTGCGTCCACTGAAAAATGTTCGTGCCGTAAAGCGCATATCTGCGGGACTTAGAAGTGCGTCGAAATATTCCGCAAGGCGCGTTTGGAGTTGCTTGAGGGTTTGGAGGGTTAGGCTTTCCGGCGCATCATTTGCAAACATTCGCTCTGCTCTAGCATTGACATCAGCAAGTGCACGATACTCAGAAATGTCTTCACATATACCAACTTCATCAATAGTTTGAGCATGTAGCCACGGATGGGGAACTGGTTGGGCAAGCTGGAATGTGGCCCCAGTCGGACGCGCAAATCGGAAGGTCAGTTTGTCACCATCAAAGTTAGCGTGGATGCCCCCCGCCGAAAGTCGCCCCCTGAGTTTGGTGTACATCGGCGTCGGCGGTCCCGCCTGCTCAACTGTCCCCCCCGTAACGCGATCGGGAAGTGTCTCCGCATCTACCCGCGTCGAAGCACGGGTGTTGAAATGTTCCCGCAACGTCTCAAAGGCTGAAATGTTGCGTAGTGTATAGTATTCCAGTTCGCCGAGCCCTTGATGGTATATAGGCGCCTCGTGAACGATGGGTTCGGAGATCTTGAGTTTATCTAGCGCGATGTGAACCGTCTTCCCCCAATAGACCCAACCAACCGTACTCGGTCGATCCAGTTTCTTACCGTTAGGTCCAAGCGTGAGGGTTTCCATTCCGTCTTCAGGTAGCCCTACCTTTTGGAGTCGCTCACGGAGTTGATCGGCACTAGGCACTTGAAATGGCGGCACAATAGCGGTTTCTCCTTCCGCCCGTGCAATGCGGCTCATGACCGCTTCACGGATTTGACCGAAGTTCATCCGTCCATGCAAAGCACCAAAACTGAAAACAAGCTCTACCGGTGTGCCGTCGGCGAGGTGGGGCATCTCATCATCAGGGGTGATGCGCGAAATGACCCCTTTTGTTCCGTGACGGTTGCTAATTTTATCGCCCGGTTCAATGGCGTAAGGAAAATTTAGACGGGCGGCACACGATTCACTAATCGCGATGCCATCCTCAAAGGTATCGCCGCCCCAAGAGATAAAAGCGGTCAACAGATTACGTCCACACCAAAAGTCGGGGGCATCAGGTTCGTAACCCGTCTGGACAAGCGCGGGCTCTGGAGAGGCAGCCACTCTTGACATCCCCTTGGGACAGCTAACCGGGGCAGTCGCTGGAGTAGAAGGCGACAACCACTGGCGCATCATGTTCGCACCCATGAGTATTCGCGGCGGATCGTTATGTTCGAGAAAAGGGATCAGTGCGGCAGACAGACCAAGCGTCGCTTCAGGGCTTTCATCCACGATGACCAATTTTCCATCACGAATCTCCGCGCCTCTCGCAATTGTCAGAATTTTGCCAACGTTGGGTCCCTCTGGCGTTTCAAATGGGCAGGTCCGCCCAAAGTGTCCGGGGCTAAACACCTGATTCCCCTGCAAAATCCGTACCCTACGCAGATGCGTATGCTTGTCGAGCCAGTTGGTATGGGAGAGTTTCTGAGCGGTGAATGTGTCACTAAAGAACTCGCGTACCCATCTATCAATCGGAAGCCACGAGCGGACAAGCGACGTATCCCATGCCAGATCTGGCGGTGCTTCCCTGATACGCGCTTTGAAGTAGTCGTGCAGTTGATCGCCCACACACTCGATTTCCGCTTGTTTCAGTTCTACGGTCGAAGCAGTCGGCACGACAACATAGGGTTCACCGTCGAGCGTGAACATACCGTCTGCGTCAGGCTGCGGAATATCGGAGTATTCAACCTCAACATAGCCTTCACTTAACGCTAGCACAAATTCCACGCGACAGGTGTATGCACCGGTTGACTCAAAATGATAACCGGCGAGCGGCACCCTGTCAGCAAGAAGCTCTGGCAGTCGTTCTGTCATCAATTCTTCAAAGGATTCTTTGTGCCAAAATGCAGTGATGTTGTGTGACATGCTATCCTCCTATTTCCTCTGTATTGTGTATTGCGTTTGTGTAAATTATAGAGTGTGAGACGTTGCAACTCACTCTTTTTCTTCCCAACCGCTTGCGATTTCCTTCCATTCGCGAGCGAGATGTCTTATGGAGTAGTGTAAACGTGACTTCACGGTGCCTTCTGGAATGCCCAGTTCTATGGCGGCTTCCCGAAGTGCCATCTCTTTCTGATATATGAGGTGAAGCACTTCTCGTTTCTCTTGGGGCAGCCCATCAACAAGTTGCCATAGCAGCTGAGAACGTTCGGCTTGCTCCACCATCACTTCGGGACCGCGCGACGAGGTATCAATCAGCCAATCCGGATCTGACGGACGTTCATCCTCATCGTCGAATTCGTCTGGCGGTGTTTCGAGCGGCTCCTGTCGCCCTCGCCGCACGGTTCGCAGATGATTGAGGGCAAGATTCGTTGCAATGCGGAAAAGCCAGCCTTTGAACTCGCCTTGACCATTCCACTGTTCAGCGCGCGTCCAGACACGCAAAAATACCTCCTGAACCAGATCTTCAGCGGCACTTTCGGTCCGCACGATGCTAAGGATATGCTGTCGGATAGACGCACTGTGCCGTGCAAAAAGCGTTTCAAAGGCGGCAGCATCGCGCTTCACAATCTTGCGAATGAGGGTTTGGTCTGATTGCTCCATCATAAAAGGGTTTCACTGTAAATGACACCGCAGGGAGAACAAAAGTTCACTGTCTGAATCAGAATACTCAGGAGGGTAAGATTTTCAGGATCAGGTTAAAGAAAACGCAAAGGTACAAAGTCGCAGAGAAAATAAAAAACTTTGTGTCTTGGCATCATAGCATCCCCGCGTTAGATTTTTCATAAAATCCTGATTAGGGTTTCGGATTTTGGGTGGCATGAATGAGTACAAATGTGATAAGATGCACCTGCTATACATCATACAATATGTTAGGTCAGGAATATGTCTACGATAAGAATTGGTATTATAGGATCCGGTGGTACTGGAACGCGCCACGCAGAAAGATTCTCTCAAATGGAAACTGTTGAGGTCGTCGCAATCGCGTCGAGAAACGCTGAAACAGGTAACGCACTTGCTGAAAAACATGGCGCGGAGTTTATCCCCGATTGGCACGCGCTCGTGCAGCGTGATAATCTGGATGGTGTCGTCATTTGTACCCATAACGACACCCATGCCGAAATCGCGCTCGCGGCACTCCGTTGCGATAAACATACCTTTATGGAATATCCGTTAGCACGGTCAATTGATGCAGGTGAAACCGTGGTCGAAGTCGCACAAAGCAATCAACGGGTTCTACGGATTAACCACTCGGAAACGGTATCCAGTTCGCATCAAGCGATTAAGCAGAAAGTACAGGAACTCGGAGATCTGTTGTTGACCACCTTTCTGCGCCTCACGCCGGGGCGAGGCACACGCCCAGAGATTTTGTTCAATCTGTCCGTTTCCGGTCCACCAGCGCACTTTTTCATCTACCACATCTACCCAGTTATTGATCTCTTCGGAGGTGTTAGATCTGTCGAAGGTTCTGCGGTCTACGAAGGCTTAACGGATCAGGGAAATTATAACCGATTTGTCAACACCGTCAACGTCGAGTTCAGAAATGGTGGGGTCGGGAGTTGGGTCTGGGCGGGAGGAGTTGAGATCCAGGATTCCGAGCAGTACGCCCGGTATGTGCTGACCGGTGGTACAATCAGCGATAGTGGTGGTCGGTGGCATTGCTCAACGGGCGCAGGGGTGGAGGAGATCCCGCCGGTTGATGCTCCAAGCGTTTCACTTCAGGAACGGTGGATACAGGAGATCCAGACTCAGGATACAAGCGCAGCGGATAGAGATGCAGCCATCGCACTTGAAGCAATACGGGTGAGTCTGTCCGCTGAACAATCAATGCGGGAGAAACGACGGATTGTGTTGGAATGAAGGAAAGGCGTGATGAGTACGAGTCGGCGGAGGTGAAAGGAGTTTTATATGCAGAATTCGTTATCAATGACGGTAGGTAGGGGCGATGGACAGATTAACGGCGGTGATGATCGCGCTATTCAGGCGGGCATTGATTACCTCACCGCACTCGGCGGGGGAACGCTGAAACTCCTGCCCGGCACTTATCATCTCAACAACGCGATCTATCTACGAAGTAACATCCGGATCGAAGGGAGCGGCGACGAAACGGTGCTGGTCAAAAACCCTTCCGTGAGCACATCCCTTGCCATTGATTCGGATTGGTACGATTCGGATGCTACCCTGACCGAGAGCAACGGCTTTGAGGTGGGATACGGGGTTTGCTTGAGAGCAAAGACACCGCATCATGGCGGGTCAAATGTTATCAAGCGCACGATTGTCGCAAAAGAGGGAAACCGTCTCTGGCTCGATAAATCGCTCGAAAAGAATTTCTGGGCAGACCATGAAGCGCGGATTTCAACCCTATTCCCAATCCTGAGCGGCGAGCATATCTGCGACGTTGAAATCCGCAATCTCGTCCTCGACGGCAATAAATCTAACAATGGACATCTCGATGGGAACTATGCCGGTTGCATCTTCATGCAGGACTGTGAGCGGATAACAATCGAGAACGTCGAAGCGCGAAACTATAACGGCGACGGTATTTCATGGCAGATTTGCCACGACGTGACCGTGACCAATTGCCGAAGTCTGAGCAACGCCGATTTGGGGTTGCATCCGGGCTCCGGATCACAACGCCCGATCATGCGGGATAATTACCTTGCAGGAAATCGGCTGGGGCTTTTCTTCTGCTGGGGCGTGAAACACGGGGTCGCAGAGAATAACCGGATTCTCAACAACCATCAATATGGTATCTCCATCGGACATCGGGACACCGACAACATCATCCGACTTAACCAAATCGAGGGGAGTGGAGAGGTCGGAATCATTTTCCGCAACGAACCAAACGAAGGACGTAGCCCTCATCGGAATATAGTAGAAAACAACCGGATTGTGAACAGCGGATCGGATAAAGACGGAATCGGTGTTGACATTCAGGGTGAGACTCAATCAATTACGATTCAGGGAAACCAGATGAGCGAAATACGGGAAGGTGGCGAACATATCGGTGTCCAAATCGGTGAAAAGACCGCCAATATCCTTCTTGAAAGGAACGAGTTTTCAGGATTGGCTGTGGGGGTCAGAGATCTGCGGGGCAAATAGATGTCTTTACGACGTTTGACAGGAAGTTGAGAATGTGATAAGATACACCGCGAATGTTTGTATTTTAACATGACAGTTTAGATCATAATTAAGGAGAAGTTAAGGGTGTGTGGTATTGTCGGCTTTTTAGATAAAACGCAAAATAGCAACGCGCCCGTGGGCAAGACCGTTCTCACAATGCTCACGGCACTGGGCGTGCGGGGACCTGATTCGGCGGGCGTGGCACTTTATCGTCCCCCAGAAAATGGCGCGTTCACGCTGCAGATAAAATTGGGAGAACTTGATGGCGCAGCGGAGAGGGGTACTTCGATTGCCGAGGGGGTCAAGGCATTCGGCTCCGTGCACGATGTGAAAATAACTGCTGAGTATTTACGGCTCGTCATCGATCTGCAAGGAGAGGCAACATCACTGACGCGATTCATAGAGTCCTTAGATGAGGACATCGAAGTCGTCAGCATGGGACGTGAACTCGAAATTGTCAAGCAGGTGGGCACACCCCAGAATCTCGATGCGACTCACAGCGTCTCTACATTCCAAGGGACACACGGTTTGGGACACACCCGCCTTTCGACAGAGAGCCGTGTGGATCTGAGTCACTCGCAACCTTTCTGGGCACACAACTATCCTGACCTCGCTATTGTCCACAACGGACACATCACAAACTACCATAAGTTACGTCGCATCTATGAACAGCGCGGTGTTAGATTCTATACGGAGAACGACTCTGAAGTCATCGGTGTCTACCTCGCTGACCAACTGTCTCAGGGACTAAGGTTCAAAGAGGCGTTAGATGCGTCGCTTACCGATTTGGATGGCTCGTTCAGCTATCTTGCGGCGACAGAGGACTATATCGGGTTTGCCAAAGATCCCTTCGCTTTCAAACCGCTACTCTTTACCGAAACGGAGGATTTTGTCGCTGTCGCAACTGAAGAGATCGCGATCCGGTCTGCATTTGGGGAAGGCTGTGAGGTGCGCGAAGCACAAGCAAAGGATGTGAGTGTATGGCAGCGGTAGGAGGGGTACTAATCCATAATACCAAAAGTCGCGCAGAGGACAGTGAGAAGACATATACGGAGTACGAGCAACTCAAAACACAAGGCGTTGATTTTATCTATCCGAGGCATCCTGATTTTCCCCCACATCTCCTTGAAATCGCGCCAATGCTGTTTATCAAGGGACAACGAAAACTACTTACTTCGGATGGGGTTGCAATCGTAGGATCACGGAATGTATCTGATACGGGAATTCGCGTTGCACGGAAGCTTGCCACTGAACTTGCAAACGTGGGATTAAATGTTGTCTCTGGATACGCCAAAGGAGTGGACTCTGAAGCCCACTTGGGTGCGTTAGCCGCAGAAGGGACTACGACAATGGTGCTGCCTTATGGCATCAAGGAACTGCGTCAGAAAAGTGCGTTCAGGGAATTCGATTGGCAGCGGGATGCGCTGGTGGTTTCGCAATTTGCTCCGGACGTCAAGTGGTTGGCTCGTAATGCGATGGCACGAAATAAGCTTGTTTGTGGGCTCTCCAAGGCTGTTGTCGTGATTGAATCGGGGCTTGAGCGGGATGCCCAAGGTAAGATGTCAGGAACCTTCAACACCGCACAAACGGCTCTCAGTATGAACTTGCCGCTGTTTGTTCTGGATCCAGAATGCTTTGATACCCCGCCAAAAGGTAATGCAGATCTAATTGATCTGGGCGGTGAGTGCTTTGATCCTAATGATGGTGCAGAGGCAATCGTCAAAAGCATTTCTGACGCAACAACGGAACTGTCCTCTGTTGAAGGACAGACCTCCTCTGAACAATTAGAAATTCGTTTCTGAGGGTGTCTACGAGGAACGTGAAGCACAAGCAAAGGATGTAAGTGTATGGCAGAGATAATCTGTGACGGTAAAACGACCCGCGACATCAATACGGAAATCAAACGCCTCATCGCAGGTGGTGAAACCGACATCTGTATGAGAAATCCCGTCGCCCGACACAACTTAGGCGTGGCGATTCTACAATCCGTCAAACTGACCTTTGACGGGAGTGTAGGATACTACTGTGCAGGGATGGTTGACGGTCCCACCGTTGAGATCAAAGGGAGTGCGGGTTGGGGATTGGCGGAGTCGATGATGGGTGGCACCGTTACCGTTGAAGGGAATGCGGGCAACGGTGCAGCGGCTTCAATTCGAGGCGGGACGGTTGTGGTTCGGAGCGATGCAGCTTCGCGGTTGGGCGTTTCGATGAAAGGTGGACTGATTATTGTCGGAGGCAACTGTGGCTACATGGCGGGTTTCATGGCACAGCGGGGAACAATCATCGTTTGTGGAGATACGGGTGAAGCGTTCGCTGATTCGATGTATGAGGCGGTTTGTTTTGTCGGCGGTAATATCGCTGAACTCGGCAACGATGCTGTGATTGAAGCACCGACCGAAGAAGACCTCACCTTCCTTGAATCCACCCTCTCTCAGCATCTCCCCTCCAAAGTTGGCAATTCACAGACCGCTATCCGCAATTTCAAGAAAGTCGTCTCCGGGCGCAAACTGTGGAACTTCGATAAAGATGAGCGAGCGGTGTGGCGAGAGGCATTATGAATTTGCTGCCCAATCACGAACATGCGATTATTGAGGATAGCAAATTGATTCATTATGCTCTTAATCCGCAAAATGAACGTGGGCGGCACAAGGCGCGAGTGTTTGAAAGCACACTAGGATTTAATCTATCGAACTGGACACAATTAAAGGACGCAATTTTAGATGCGTTGACCCATCACGAGGCAATATCAACCGGTGAGACAGCGTTTGGCAAAAAGTTTGAGGTGGTATTATCGATCACAGGACTGAACGGACGCACAGTAGACGTAATGACCGTTTGGCAGTTTGACTACTTGGCTGCTAGAACGTTTAGCGATGTACCGCGCTTAGTTACAGTTTATGTCCTCTGAACGGGGGTAAAACAATGACGAAAGCAAAACAATATGATACAGTAGTGCTGCTGGAGGCTATCAACGGTTTTCAGAAAGGAGAAAAGGGAGCAGTGGTCGAAGTCTACACAACACCCTATGAAGCCTACGACATTGAGATTGTCACCGACGAAGGAACAACGAAAGGTTTAGTTGAGGCGATTCGTCCTGAACAGCTTGAGGTTATCCCCACTATACCAACGGATGTACGCTTCTCCTCCATCCACATTGAGGACGACGGTTCCAGTGCCGCTGTTCTATTCTCCGATAATACACAGGTAAAGGTGAGGGTAGAGGAACTGTACAGTAAGAAACCATCTATACAAGATGTGAGTTGAAATCCGTAATTTCAAGAAAGTCATCTCCGGGCGCAAACTGTGGAACTTCGATAAGGACGAGCGAACGGTATGGCGGGAAGCGTTGTAATTCGTCGCAGAAGGAGGCAATACAGTGTCCACGAATGTTCAAGGTGTCCAAGTCCCTGAAGGGGCAACGGTGGACCTTAAAATTGAGATAACAACAAAAGTAAATATCACAGCCTTTGTAGCACAGCAGAAGGTCACGCAATTTGTCATCAGTGAAATCAGTAATCAACTTTGCGGCGACAAACCTGATTTGAATGTCGGTGAACGCCTATGCTGGTCAGTGCCGGTCGTACTTACATCACCCACCAAGGGCACTATTGGGCGTGTCGGTGAAATTTTGGTGGACGCAGATACGGGCGAACTGCTAGCGGATGCAGATGTAGTAGAAAAGATTGACGTTAATGCCGAATGGTTGGCTCAATGTTCCTCACTTTAGGCAGGAATTTAATTATTAGTGCGTTAGAAAGAAACTTTCACCAAATACCCGGCCTGTCGCGCAACGGTGTCTGGTGAATTGAGCCTAGAACGATAGCGCGACATTGTTGGTATTTTCGGAATTCAAAACAACATGCCAGACAAATCAGATTACCTCCGAACTAGTGGCACATTCACCCCTGACATCATTGAAGATATCCAAGTCAAAGCGGAATTAGGGCGATACCGTATCCGTGGATTTGGGACGTTGCGTGAACGACGATGGGCGACGTTTGATGACCTGACCTTCATCCCCTGCACCTTGACTCGTATCCCACTCGAAGGCTATCGGGAACGCTGTTCACCCAAAACCGTTCTCGGCACCCGTTTCGCCGAGAAGCCGATTGAGCTTGATGTTCCTATTATGATCACCGGCATGAGTTGGGGCGCGCTCTCCTACAACGCGAAGGTCGCGCTGGCAAAGGGTGCGAATATCGTTGGTTCATCTAACACCACCGGCGATGGCGGGATGCTGATGGCGGAGCGTGAGCACAGCCGGTCACTAATCTACGAGGTGCTGCCCTCCCGCTACGGCATCGACATCCACCATCTACAGATGGCGGATGGCATTGAGTTGACGATTGGACAGGGTGCGAAGCCGGGAACGGGGGGATTGTTGCTCGGTTCAAAGGTGTTGGACACGGTTGCGGAACAGCGTGATCTGCCCCTCGGCGTTGATCAGCGCAGCCCGGCGCGGCATCCCGACTTTCTCGGTCCCGACGATATGATTATCAAAATTGAAGAATTACGGGAGGCGACCGACTGGCAGGTGCCCATCTTCGTGAAGATGGGGGCAACGCGGGTGTTCGACGATGTGAAGTTGGCAGCAAAGGCGGGTGCCGATGTCATCGTCGTGGACGGGATGGAGGGAGGCACCGGCGCATCCGCCGAAATCTGTCAGGAGCACACCGGGGTTCCAACGCTCGCTGCCGTATGTGAGGCACGCGCGGCACTCGAAGATCTCGAATTGTACGGCGAAGTACAACTCATTATCGCAGGCGGCATCCGACACGGTGTGGACGCGGCAAAAGCGATGGCACTCGGTGCGGACGCGGTATATATCGGTACGGCGGCGCTGATGGCGCTCAACTGCAATAAACCTATCCACCTCGAGGATTATCAAGAACTCGGCACTGAGCCGTATCACTGCCACCATTGCCATACCGGACGTTGTCCTGTCGGAATCACGACGCAGGATCCCGACCTGATGAAACGCCTTGACATCGACGAAGCGTCAGAGCGTGTCGCCAATCTGCTGCAAGCGATGACTTCGGAGATCCAGATCCTCGCCCGCGCTTGCGGTAAGGCAGACGTACATGATCTCGATCCTGAGGATCTCCGGGCATTGAATTTGGAGGCATCAATGATCTGTGGCATCCCGCTCGTTGGAACGAACCGTGTGTTTGGCGGCGGGCCGGGGTGGAAAGAACGGGAATAATACTTACTTTAATTTTTAACGCAAAGGCGCAGTGGTGCAAAGACACGAAGATAAAAAACAGTACAAAACTTTGCGTCCTTGCGCTGAAAGAGATCAAATAGCATAGGAGTTACGCAGTTGAATGCCCCAAGCACTGTAGTTCGGCGATTCATCGCCGTAGGACACCATTTCCGACGCCTGATAAATCAGGCAACTACAGTAAGGAATCCATCAAGGATCCCGTAGGGAACAACAATCTTCGGTTCCGAGAGTCCGAGAGTTGTTCCCTACTGAAATGCGTAACTCCTAACAGCAATGAGAAAGGAGCCATGATAATGACGTTAGACGAGGTTAAAACGTTAGTTGCAGAGAAGGGAATCGAGTTTTTCCTCTGTTCCTTTGTAGAAATGGCTGGTGCACCAAAAGCGAAGGTGGTGCCGACAACGCATATCGACGACATGGCGGAGGAAGGTGCCGGCTTCGCTGGGTTTGCGGCAGGCGAAATGGGACAGGGACCGCATGATCCGGACATGGCGAGCCTACCCGACTTTAACTCACTCACAATCGTGCCGTGGCGCGAAAATGTGGCGTGGTTGGCGGGGAATGTGCACGTGGGTGATGAGGCATGGCCCTACTGTCCACGCACCATTTTGCAACGGGAGTTGGAGAAAGCCAGACAAAAGGGCTACCTCTTCAACGTCGGTGTCGAGGCAGAGTTTATGTTGTTAAAACAGAATGAGGACGGCAGTTACGCGCCGTGGGATCCGCTCGATACGCTCGGTAAGCCCTGTTATGACCTCCGGGCACTCCACCGTAACCTCGATACAATGACCACTTTGATTAAGTATCTACAGGGATTAGACTGGGGTCCATACGCCAATGATCATGAGGACGCCAACTGTCAGTTTGAACTCAATTGGCTCTATTCCGATGCGCTAACCACCGCGGATCGGCACACCTTCTTTAAGTGGATGGTCAAGACCGTTGCCGAAGAGCAGGGATTGACAGCGACCTTTATGCCCAAGCCGTTTGCAAACTTAACCGGCAACGGCGCACATTTTCACATGAGCCTGTGGGATCCGGAAAACCAGACCAATCACTTCCTCGACGAATCTGATGAAAATGGGTTGTCACAACTTGCCTACTGGTTCATGGGCGGCATTCTCCACCACGCCAAAGCACTCGTTGCTGTTACCAACCCTCTCGTCAACAGCTACAAACGCCTGATCTCTGGTGCGCCTCGCTCCGGTGCAACGTGGGCACCTGTTTATATCACCTATGGCGGGAGCAACCGGACGCAGATGATCCGTATCCCTGACGCTGGACGGATTGAAAATCGTTCGGGGGACGGTGCCGCCAATCCATACCTCGCTATGGCAGCGACGCTCGCCGCCGGGCTTGATGGTATTGAGAATCAAATTGATCCCGGTACGCGCAACGACGATAACCTCTACGAAGTACCACTAGATGAACTCCAACGACGCGGTATTGATGTGCTACCAAGAACACTCAGCCAAGCACTTGACTGTCTGGAGGAGGATGAGGTGATTCAGGGCGCGCTTGGACCTGAATATGCCCCCTATTACATCGAAGTCAAGCGTGAAGAGTGGCGAAGTTACCATCAGAGTATCAGCCAGTGGGAAACCGATAACTATCTTGGGCTTTACTAATCCCAAACAGAGAGATGCTGCGTTTCACAAATTCAGGGGACATTTTAAGCAAGATTAGCATAATGTGATTAACAGACCAAGGAGGCAATATAGATATGTCAGAACAACTCACATTGAAACAAAGGATACACAACAGCGAAATTATCAATATCGGCGGAGCACCCACAGGTGCCTCAAAAAGTGAACTTGAAGCGATTCTCAATCAGGACTCCTACGATTTAATCGGGACTGATGCCCAACACTCAGCATTCAATGAAGAGAAACTCGTTGCATTTTGTGCGAACTTGGCAGAGTTGGGGATGCCCGTTCAGTTACGCATCAAACACACACGGAACGCTTATCTCATTGGAAATATCCTCGATTTGGGACCATTGGCAATCGTCGTGCCACAGGTTGAAACTGAGGAAACGGTTGATGAAGCGATCAACGCCTTCTACTATCCGCCGATAGGGAAACGGAGTTGGGGTCCCAGTTCGGGGTACAGCTTCAAACCGGATATGGATCGCTTAGCGTACGCCGAGTGGTGGAACAACAACGGTATCCTCAGTCTGCAACTGGAATCTGTTGATGCGATCATCAATGCACGAAAACTTGCCAAACCCGGTGTTGATATGCTTATGTTCGGCGCGAACGACTTAGGGTTTAGCCTCGAAACATACCCAAATCCCCCGTTCAAAACGGTGGAGGAATGCTTCCAGCATGTTGTCGAGCAGATGGAAGGAACTCAGGTCAAAGTAGGGGTTGGTTACACACCCGGCGGCCGGCTCTGAACCAATACACCTAAAATGTACAGGTTCATATTAAGAGAAAGTGCAAATCAGAGAAACCGAGTTTTCAAGTCAGAAGTATCTGCTAATGCAGAAATCCTAACTTTAACGGCCCCCCTGGCAAAATCTAACAAAATCTAACACTTTTTGCGATTTACGCAGCCAACCGCAGGTGCTTGGATCCCGATTTATCGGGTCGGAGCATCTTGCCCCGCGCCAACTGTGCTGAAATGCGTAGGTCCTAGTGTAGATGTAATCGCGTAATTTTTCATGAATATAGTGATAGAGAAAGGATCAGTTCAGTGATTATTGTTGACACCCATTGTCATGCCGGACTGAATAAATACGAACCTATCGAAACCCTGTTTTACCACATGGAGCAATCCGGCATCGATCGGGCGGTTTTAATACAGCATCAGGGAACCACCGACAATAGTTACCACGTTGAATGTTTGGGTGCCCACCCAGATCGCCTAGCCTCAACAATGATTGTGGAAAGCACCGACGATGGAGAGCGGATGCGTTATTGGGCGGACCAAGGACTTGTGGGGATTCGTCTCGGTGCGGACTCACGCGCGGAAGCGTCTGATCCACTTGCACAGTGGCGTACTGCTGCTGAACTTAATCTTGTCGTCAGTGCCCCTTCAAGCCCATCAACACTCCTCAGCGATAGATTTGCTGAAGTCCTAAGGCTGTTTCCTGATCTCCAGATCGTCATCGAACACTTAGCTGGGGTGGGTACAGAGGCGATGCCACCTTACGACGAATTCAAGCGCGTTCTCGCCTTGGCGAAACACCCCAACCTGACGATAAAACTGCCGGGCTTCGGGGAATTCTGCAACCTGCCTTATCCATTCGAGAATGTTCCTCCGCTGGCACGTATGGTTGTGGAGGCGTTTGGACCGCAACGGGTGATGTGGGGGAGTGACTTTCCGCCGGTCAGTTCGAGGGAAGGATACCATCACTCCCTTCAGTTCCCGTTGGACTACTTCTCCGATTTGAGCGAGGGAGAGCGGGAGTGGATTTTCGGACGCACCGCCCTGTCAGTGTGGAAATTCGCCGTTAGTTGATTAGTTGATTAGTTCATTGGTTCATTAATCAACTGAAGTACTAATAAAAAAATGAACCAACTTACGCATCACGTTTCACGTTTTATTACTGGAGATGATGTCATGACGAGCACAACGAAAAATGATTTGCCCCAACCGACAACAGACCTTAATCTAGCGAAGGCACATTTGGACGAGTTCGGCTATTGTCTGCTTGCCAACGCGCTCACCCCAAAGCAGGTTGAGGCGTTACGCACTCGACTGGTAGAACAAGCAGCCGCAGAAAAGCAGCAAGGGCTTGCTCATGAGGATGGTGGTAAGGATAAGAATAGCGGTATCAATCAGCGGGTGTGGATGCTGATTAACAAGGGAGAGATTTTTCATGAACCGTTGCTCCACAAGCGTGTCCACGAATTAATCGGGCATGTTCTCGGCGAGCAGTACCTGTTGTCGTGTTATACCGCCAATATCGCCAAGCCGGGCGGCGTAGCGATGAATTTGCATACCGACCAGTGGTGGATGCCGCCGCCGACCCGGCGTGACCGCTCTCCACTGCCCATTGGGTCTATTACACGGGAACGTCGAGATATAGATGACACCGGTCCACTGTCGATGATCGCGCCTGCTGTGGTTGTCAACGTCATGTGGATGTTGGTTGACTTCACCGCTGAAAACGGTGGCACCCGCCTCGTGCCTCGAAGTCACTTAACCGGACGGCACCCAGACAAAGAATTGGATAAGGATGTTGAGCCGATTGCTGCTGAAGGGCCCGCAGGGACAGCGATGGTGTTCGACGGTCGTATGTGGCACGGAACCGGCGCGAATGTGAGTGACGGTCCGCGGCTGGGGGTGTTGTCGACATTCTGTGGACCCCAATTCAGGACGCAAGAGAATCTCACCGTCGGCACATCAAAAGAGGTTTTGGAGAACGCACCACCGGAACTACTAGCACTGCTCGGCTTCAAGGTGTGGAACGCTTACGGTCGTGTTGAAAGTCCCGCCGTTGATTTTATAGCACCCGACGAAACCTCTCTTGGGGAATTGCGCCCAGAGTAATAATAAAGACTAGCATATCTTGCAAGGTGGGGCTACCTTGTTAGCCCCACCTTGCCTACGGATCAAAGGTCAAGATCGCGAAATCCCCCTTCTCCGGAATGTATTGGGGCATTACCACTCTTCCTTTCCGACAGGCTTACCCCAGTCCAGTTCTTCGGCTTGATACTCTGGGGGTATCTTCGATACCAACTCCTTCAAATCATACTTGCCCCGTACTTTGGTCGCAGGTTCAACGATAATTCGTCCGTTCTGGACTGAGACACTTACTTCATCGCCCACGTTTATTTGGGCTTTTTGGAGAAGTGCCTTCGTAAACCGAAGCCCTTGGCTGTTTCCCCATTTCTGAATCTTACTCAACATAATCAAACTCCTCAGTTGAGACCCCTTGAGTTTCTACTATTTGCCGAAGTCTTTTTGTGCATACAAATCACCAGCTCGACACCCAACGCTCACGATTCGGAACCGGTGGGTGGACAGCAACCCCACCCCGTAGATGGGACTCATAAATGCCGAATCCGATCTCTGTTCCTAGCATCGTTGCTCGCAGATTGCTGACTCCCGGTCTCCCTGTTTTTATCGACTCCACCAACTCACGAACCTTGCGCTCGGTGCCGCTCCACGGCGTTACCGATTCAACTTCAATTGGATCGTAGGCGCGATCTTGGTCTTCGCTTTTACGCACATACAAGGATTCGCCATCGTTCTGGATTCGGATAATCCCCGCCTCGCAAACTAGTTCATACTCTCGACTTGCTCCGGTCGCTGCGGCATGGAGGGTTGTCCCGTTATCGAATTCGACGAACGCTGATAGGATGCCTGTATCGCGCATGAACCGCATATTGGTGGTATCCCCGTCGTCGTGGTGCAGTTCTCCCAGTGTTCCACGGATGGAGACCGGTTCGGGATCGTCCAACAAATAGAGAAGCGTATCGAGAAAGTGTCCGCCGATGCTGTTGCCAGCGAAACCGATTACCGATCGAACTGCCCCTAACTCTCCGCTATGCGCGATGCTGTGTGCTTGCCGATAGATCGCCCAGTTTCGACGCATCGGTCCGAATTCAAGGAAAACACCGTTTCGCTCAAATGCCTCATTGATGGCATCTGCTTCAAGGAGTGAACAGCACAACGGTTTCTCGGCATACATCCCTTTAACACCGTGCTCCGCCCCGTAAATCATCGCTTCAGCGTGCTGCTCCGGGCGGGTTGTAATACTGAGGATATCGGGCTTCTCCACATCAATTAACTCACGATGATCCGTGTATCCCCGCGGCACGTTCCAACGTTCTTGAAACGCCTTCCGCTTCTCTTCCACAATATCACACGCGGCGACCATCTCTGTCTCCTCAACGACCGCATAGCCGCCCGCATGGCAGTAGGGTAACACTAGACCGCTACGGTAGGGCCCCTGTTTCCTTTTCGCTATCTGCTCGTCCTCAATGGTGTTCGCCATGCGTCCACAACCGATGATACCAACCTTTAGTTTCATTGTGATCTTCCTCCTAATAACCTTCAATGTAAGTTGGTGAAGATATCGTTTCCATATCGCTCAAGAGTTCATTGGTTCACTAGTTCATTCATGAACCTATAGAACAATAAACAAATTGTTTTCACGTTAGGGATTTACGCCGAGTCGCTCGTTAAAATCAAGATCTCGCACTGCTGTACGCTGGGCCAAGGGTCCGGCGTTTCAATGCCCTCCAAGACCAATAGAATAGTGTTCAGTCCCTGTTGCAACGGTGGATCATCGAATATGGACCATTGTTGGCCCTGACTGTTTGTCACTGTCCGGCTAGGCGTGAAGGGGAGGATTTCTCCGTTGACCTCGAAGTGGATGCGGTCCAGCGAATCTTCAAAATCTTCCATGCACAGCCGAAGCTCGGTCTTCCTGATTCTCCCTTCGGCTTTTCCACTATCAATATCGTCGTGAACAGTAAGGCGCATAGCGTGCTCAGAGCCTGCCCCTCTGCCCATGAGTGCCAACTTGCGCGGCACTTGGAGGCGATGATCTGCTCTCCCCGCCCCAGTAGGAGACGGGAGGTAATAACAACGGTTCCGCCGTTCCAGAGACGAAGGCTCCCTTAGATCTCGTATGGTTTGGAGATGGTAATCATCAAAGATGTTGAAGTCTTTGCTGTCCGTAGGACCGGCGCGATGGGAGGGATAATCGTAATTGAAAAGATGGACACCGGCAGCACCCTCACGATAGCCGCTCAGTGCGGTAGCCCTCAGCACACTGGAAGGACTGCGCTCATAGCCCTCCTGCGGCGAAACCGTATACGTCGCCCCATCGAACCCTGTGAATACTAACGTTCCGCTTTCCGCTGCAAAGGAAACCGCTTTGCGGATATCAATCTCGTGAACGCAGTACCCCGGAGAGCCTAACACAACAATATCAGCAAGTCCCTCGCGTATCCAAGCTGCTGTGTCGATCCCCGCCTCCAAATTTTCCCCAATGCCGACAGGGACCCGGACGATAAGCCTTAGCGCGCGACCTTTTGATACACTGTGGCGTTTGACAATCTCCCGCGCATCTCGCATGAACTGCGTCAACGTCGGAATATTCTCAATAATCTCGCCGGCCCGGAAGAAAGGCGGCGCGCGACTGAAATCCAACTCTAACCCATCAAAATCGTAGCGGGTTAGTGTGTCGTCGAATAGCCCTAGAAAGCGTTCTCTTACCTCCGATTTCGCGTAGTCCCATCTCCAAGAAAAGGACCAGTCCGCGCCGTGGACACCTGCGGGAACGGGAGATCCGAGAAGTAGATCGAGTCTTTCCGTCTTCTGCTGAGAGCGACCATACCACCCACGGGCTTCATCGCAGGCGTGGGCATCGTTCATACGGAAGGAGGCGTAGACCGCCATGTCGTGCTTTCTGGCACCCTCAATGTAAATCCGCATCAGATCGTGACCGTCTTGGATGAGCTTCGCAAAAAGCCTGTACAAACACTCATGGGCGTTTGCGGGCATTCTGCCATCTATCTCCTTCACAGGTCTGCCGTGAATGTGCAATGGTTCAACAGATTTCAACGGATGACCGTGAATGTCGGTAGGTAGCGGATCGGGGTTCCACTCCTCAATGTTATCTCCCCACAGTTGGCCATGGGGGCTCCCTCGCCAAGACAGATCATCATCAATCCCGACAAGGACAGAAAGTGCATCAACGCCGGCATCGGCGAGCGTGGGCATCATTTTGGTAATGTCCTCCGGTTCCCACCGATCTTGGTAATTGATGATCCAGTGACCGTCGGTGTTAAAAATAAGCCGGGGAGGTTCTTTCAAATCCATTTTAACCACTCCATCAGCAGAATTGGTGCTATTCTATCCCCACTGCTAACTTGTCCACCTTTGAATCGTAGACGGCAGATAAGATATTAAACCGATTATATAGCACATTGAAATTTTAAGCAATGGGTAAAATGGGAGAACCTCCAGCAAAATCAGTTGTTGCTTTTCGTGAAAGGTTGGTTTACAATATCGACAGACATTGAAACATTTCACCCCTTTCCGCTTACTGTTGAGTTGAGGAGATAGAACATGCCAACTCCGATGGAAGAATACCTGTTCGACCTGCACGGCTACACAGTTATCAAGGGAGCACTAAATCCCGATCACCTCTGCGCTATGAACGATTTTCTTGATGCGCTGCCGCCCCTGAAAATCGATCAGTGGTACGGCAATATTGATGTCCATACCTATAGCGGGATCGATGGGATGAATCTGCAAAATATCATCGAAGGCGGAGAGATTTTTGAACGACTTATCGATCACCCGGCTTGGATTGATCTGGTCCGTCACTACATCGGTCCCCACGATCGACCATTCATCAACGAAGGGTTCATTAACATACGTGGGCAGGGTGGATATATCGGTGTCCATTCCGGGGGACATATGCCCGATAGCCGCAATCGTACGGGGCGCAGTCAAGGCGAGTGGTGTTGTTGCCTGCTGACGTTAATGGTGCCTTTGACCGATGTAGGTGTGGGTGATGGACCGACGGTTATCATCCCCGGCAGTCATAAGTCAGATTTTCCACACCCGATGCAGAAGGCAAGCGCGGGTATCACTCACAGTCCGGGCGAAACGGTTGAAGGCACGATGGAGGTATATCTGAACGCCGGCGATGCCTTGTTGTTTAATGATTGTTTGTGCCACGGTTCGGCAGAGCGAAAGAATTCTGGCGAGCGGCGCATGATTATCTTTCGCTATCTACCCTCAATGTACGCACACCGTTTTGCCTATGTCCCTTCCGATGAGTTGCTGGCGCGACTCACACCAGAGCGACGCGCAATTGTCCAACCAATCACACCTCGCAGACCATCTATAAGATGAAGAGGGTTATATAAAAACCTGTTAAACGTTAAGCGCGTGAAACGTGAAAAGAATTTGTTCATTGGTTCATTAGTTCATTGGTGTCTAACCTATGAGAAAGGAGACCGTTATGGATAAGAAAGAAATGACCAACGAAGAAAACTATCATTTCGATGTGACGGGTTATCTGATCGTCCCCGGAGTTTTGACCTCCGATCAGTTGAAAGACTGTAACGAAGTGCTCGATCAGTTAGAAACCGTTGACGGGGCATCCCTATCAAGTGTGTCTTCCTGCTCCGCTCTACACTTCCTGCGTGACCATCCCGTGTTAGTTCAGTATTTGGAGGAGATCTGCGGTGAAAATTTCCGGCTCGACCGGTCCCCACATCTGATTGGGGTCAACAGTGATAGCTCTGAAAATGGTAACGTACCTCTATCGGGAGGTAGCGAATGGCAGGACTGGTCCCGTGCCTATCGGCAGTACAATGGATCCCGTTTCTGTCAGGGGTTACGCGCGATATGGGCATTGGCGGATGTCAACGAGGACGATGGCGGATTGGTTGTGGTTTCAGCGAGTCATAACAGCTCGGTAGATGCTCCCCAAGACCTTGTGAGTGGAGACGACGATATGGGATTGGTCGTGCAGCCGGTTTTGCAGGCAGGCGATCTGTTGTTATGCACCGAATCCCTGATGTGGGGGCTACGCTCTTGGCAAGGGAAAGGTCCCCAACGTCTGCTCGAATGCGGCTATATCAGCGCCGAAGTCCGTCCGTCCGCAGGGTCTGAAATTACCGGCGAGGACGACATAATGCCCAAATGGACTGCGGAACTGACACCCGTGCAACGTGCCGTGGTGCACAATCCCAATCGAGGCTATCCACCGCCCGTGGTGCATTCGGATGGTAAGACGGCTTCGCTGTCAGTGGAGCCCGGTATCCTTCACCCTTCGATCTATAAACGGGATCCGGATTCGGGGATCGACGAGAAGGAATTTTTCCACTGGGATCTCTGTGGCCACCTCGTGCTCCGGGGAGTGATGGATGCGGACTGGCTGGCAGCGGCTAACGAGGCGATTGATGCTAACGCCGACCAGATCAGCACAGGCGGTTCTGCCGCCGGAGACTCAAAGCCGTTGGCAGGAACAGGGGTCGGTAGATCGTCGATGGGTAATCCGTGGCAGCTACCCGCGCCGTATGGTGAGCCGTTCCAAAGGATGATTGCCGATCCCGTCTTGATCCAACGAATGAACTGGATTATGGGCAGCGGTTTCGAGTGCATGATGTGCAGCGGATTCCTGTCGGGCAAAGGATCATCTGGACATGCGCTGCACGCCAACGGTTTTCCATCAAAGGTGGGCAACCACTACCGTCAGCAAAATGGGCGCGTCTATAGTGAATACCTCAACGTCGCTTGGCAGTTGCGCGATGTTACCTTGGCGGACGGCGGCTTTGTTTGCGTGCCGGGCAGCCATAAGACGAGCTATCCCATGCCCGACGGAATCCGGACGTGCGATAACGAGATGGGCATGGTGCGGCATATAGAGATGAAGGCAGGCGACGTGCTTCTTTTTCTTGCCTCCGCCCAAACTCACGGAGCGTACCCTTGGACAGGGGAACAGAACCGCCGGATGATCTTTTTCCAGTACCGGTCGCGGAATTTGTACGCACCCTAAGGGACAGATCGGTAATTATATCCGTTTAGGCTTCCGAAGTTTCAAAGGCTTCGGAAGTCTAAACACGAAATATAAATTCATTAGACGAAGACTCTGAATTGATTCTATCTGAAGAAAGGTGATGCGACATGAAGTGCATGATGGCTGTGTTGATGCTTATGTTATTCGTGTCGTCAACATGGGCAGAGATATTCCGTGATGATTTTAACGATGGAGATTTAGAGAGGTGGTGGGTTCAAGCGGAAGCAGCAAGTATTGAAAATGGTGAGTTGATTATCGGCTTCCCGCCCCCTAATCCAGCGAATATTCTTGTCGGGCTTTTGGGAGTGATCTCAACGGATTATGAGGTCTCAGTCTCTGTGAAAATCGCCAAGCTAATGTTTCAGCCGATTATTGCCAATGGTGCGAACATCGGTCTACGCGCACACCCTCAAGATGAAAACTCGAAGCACCCACGACTTCAATACCGCTTATCTTACAATTTCTTGTTAGGTCGGCACACAGATCGCAGAAGAGGTGTTGGCGCAGCTATTTGGCATGTAGATAGGATTGTGATGCTGCCTGACGGAAGAGTTGACGGAGTCCATTTCAGGAACAAGCTGCTTGAATTTTCACCATTTGCTTTTGAAATGGGCAGATGGTATCGCTTGAAGGTCATTGCAAGGGGCAATCGATTCCAGATGTTTGTTAATCAGCAAAAAATGCTTGATTTCCTTGATGACACCTACGCAGAAGGGAGAATCTATTTGTCGTCAGGAATGGGGAACCGGGTCCATTTTGATGACTTTGAGGTTCGGTGGGATGACCTTGCTGTGCAGCCCCAGAGAAAACTTACGACCACTTGGGGGCAGATAAAACGTAGATTGCATTAGGATATGATACAGCATTACGCTGCCCTATGTGCAACGACAATAAACCCAGCCAAGCCGCCGAGGAGAATCTGAAAGCCTGTTTGGTAAAGCAAGATGGCAAAAGGTTGACAGAGGAAGACTAATCCAAGCACAATTGCGCCGATTGAGACGCGCTCGATTAGCAACTTTCGTGGAGATACAATCGCGAGCACAATTATGCCTGTCAAGATGAGGTGAAGTCCGCTGCTTTGCAGAAGTGAGCTAAAGGATTGGTAGAGGGCAACAAGCCCAGTTATGGCGATAACTACCGCTGCAATTTCAGCGAATCTGATCAGCCTCGTTGTCATGCCAAAAGCGATTGCGCTTGCAGATAGTAGGTGGAAAGCAGAACCGCGTAAAACTGGGGGAATGGGCAGATAGAGAAATGAAAAACCGATGATGAGTCCTAACCCGGCGATAACTTCGATGATTCGCTTTGCTGAAAAGGAGAGAGTGGACAAGATAGCGGAAATAATCAGCAGGGGCAGTGCAACACCCCGAAGCAAAACTGAGGACGGTTGATACAGAAACACCAAACCGACAATCAGCGCGCTAATAGCGATTAGCTGATTACGACGTTGCTTTGTCATTGGTTGACTCCTCCAAAACGGGTATAGTTTGCCAGAAGGCTTCTAGGAACCTTTGGACTATCGTCGTCCGAAGATGTTCCAAAATCCTTTGCGAGACTCAGCTTCAACCTTCTCCCGTAGCTGGATTTGCTCTGCTAATTCACTTTCTAAGGAATCAACCCTTTGTTGCAATGCTTTGGTGTGGTGTTGCAACTGGTCATTTTGTTCTTGTAACTCTTGATGTTTGCTTGTTAAGTCCGCATTCTCCTCTTGAACAAGCATGAGGTGCAACACCTGACTAGCGAGGTTTTCAATAATGTCTGAGGTTGGGATATTAAACGCCAGTTTGGTGATGAGCAGTGGCAGCCCCTCACGCCTTAAAAGCGGCGTTTGAGGTTGGAAAGGTGAAACGTTGGCATCTGCTTCTTCTCCCGAAGCATCGGGGGTATGCAGATAAGGGGCGAGATCTTCATCACGACGTTCAAGGGTCTGCCGAATGATAGCCTCTTCGACACCAATCATATTCGCAATTTCGGATACAGTGAGCGGAACTGCCATATTTTATGTTCTTCGACTTGATTGTTACAGTGTTTTCTTGGACTGTGCCCTGTTCTGTTGTAATAAACGCAACAACTGCCAACTGTAGTTCGAGACCGAAATTAACGCAAATACCAAACCGATGCACAACACAGAATAGGGAACAAGCGGAGGGATTGGCCCACGACCTTCAAAGAAATTATCTGCCAAGGTGTAAAGAGCCAAGGCGGTTGCGAGGAAAAAGGTTGTGCATTTGCCCCACACGTCGGATCGGGCAATGATCTGAGTTCGATGGAACAGAAAGATGTTGGCAACCACAATTAAAACATCGCGAATAATAACAACGATAAAAGCCCAGCGCGGAAAACTTGAATTAGATAAAATGAGGGCGATAATCACCGTGCTAATTATCGCCTTATCAGCAATTGGATCCAAAATTTTACCCAGATTGGTGCGCTGATTCAGACGGCGTGCGAAGTAACCATCGAGCATGTCGGTCAGAATTGCCAATCCTCCTATCACCAACACCGCCACGTGGGATCGACGAATGATAGTATGAAAGAGGAATGGGGTCAGTCCAAGCCGTATTATGGATAATAAGTTGCTGACATAGAAAAAATTTCGCACCGCAATTAGAGAATTAGATGTTTGAGGAGAGCGATCTGAAGTGAGTTGGCGTTGCATCGTTGTCCTCGATTCCGAGAGCGGCGATAGAAAGCATCACCAGTTAATTGAGGGAGGCGTTTTTCCACGGTGATATGTTAGTGTCGTGCTTTTCAAAACTTCTTCGAGCGAGTAGGCTTATTTTTAATCTTCGATTTTCTCGCTCAAGAAGTTTGATTTCTCGGTCCAAAAGATGATGTACTGACAATGTCTCTATCAACTGTTGTTTGTCTGTCAGGGGGATCTGGAGTCGTGTTGCAATCTGGTAAGATAAGTGGTCAAGTGCCGTCGGAATTTCCTCAACAACCTTCCATTGGGGAACCAATTCCGCTAATAACGATTCGTAGGTTCGGTATAATTGAATAGCTTGGACAGTGCGCCTCTCAGCGTCTTCGGGCGGCTCTGTATCATCCGCCTCCAACGCCCTGACTTGACCCACTAGATAAGGCAGATCCCGTCGAATTTTCATAATTTGAAAGCGGTGCTGCCCCAATGTTATTAGGTTCATTCGACCATCTTCAAGCCGATCAACTTCTATGATTTTGACGGCTGTTCCCACGAGATAAGGTTCGGCATGTTCACCCACTTCTCTGCCTCTCTTGATGAGGACGATGCCGAAAAATCGATCATTATCCAAACAATATTGGATCATCAATCGATACCTTTGCTCAAAAATATGAAGTGGCAACACGCCCCCCGGAAACAGGACAATCTCCAGCGGAAAGAGGGGCATTTCATCCTCAGCGAGTTCTTGGATCAAGTCGGTTTGCATGCGATAACCCCCGATCTGATTGATAGGCATAACAGTTGTATGTTCCTGTTGATTCCAAGTGTAGCACACGATACGGCGAGTGTCAATAGAGAAATGGCTTCTGCCAAAAGAAAGTACAAAACGCTACGCGCGTAAAACGTGATGCGTGAAACATGAAAACAATTTGTTCATTTGTCCATAAGTTCATTGGTTCATTGATGCAGTGCGAAGGGGAAAAAGAAGAGGCGGGATAGATGAAAATTGAATCACAAGGCTCGTCGCTACAGATTGCGAGAGATGCGATAACATATTATCTTGAGGGCAAAATGCTTTCAAATTTGCAAGGTTCGGTTCACAGGTTTTTGGGGAGGGAACCTAATTTTCAAAAATGAAGTTGCACACCGACACCTGTTCTACTCACTCTCATTACTCTGGTTAATGCCTTTTCGGCGCGTATAGAATTTTGGGGTTTCCTGAAACTTATTGCGATAATAGGTGACGGTTCGGCGGGCGATTTTTGTATCGTATTCCCGTTCAAGGATGTCTGCAAGTTCAGCGTCGCTGTAAGGCTTTTTACGCTTACCTGACCCCAATTCTCGGTGTTCTCGGAGGGCGATTAAGCGACGAACAACCTCCCCTTTACTCTGACAAAAGAACTTGAGGGGTAGGATATCTGTGGGTGTGTCAATATGTTTGTCCTGTAGAATGCGACTGACAGTAGATTCATGTTCGCCGGATTCTCTAGAGAGTTGGGCTTGGCTCAAAGGCTTGAGATGCAGTTCATCTCCACTGACAAAATAACGGTACTGGTACTCGTAGATGAACATAACGATACGGAAGGTAAGGCTTTTGCGCTGATTGATGAGGCGGAGTTGGTCGAGTAGCTGCGCTGTTTCTTTGTCAGTTCCTTGATCGCTAGGGATCTGGATCTGGTAACGAGAATTGTATTCAATTTCTGATGAAACGTGAATTTCTGCGCGCGGTGGATTGTTGAGTTGTCGCACTGTTGCCACCGTCTGGGGCGATTGACTCGACGACGCGGGTGTATTGACAACTGTGACCTGCGCTGAACTCGCAATCTGGACTCGATCCACAAGGTCACGGATCTCACGAACCGCGCTTAGGGGAATCCCCAATTCATCAGCGATATCCTCTGACTCAGCACCCGCATCCATGAAATATTCGACAAACTCCGACTGTGTGATGTCGTATACCTCTGTCAGCTTGGCAAGTTCTTCATAAGGTTCCGTCGATTCAAGCGGCATCTGCGTTGTTGGTGGTTCTCGGAATTCTGGATCGTCGAGGCGCAGATGAAATTCAGGATTATCCTCATATCCCGCCCAAGATCGTTTGAGATGACGGCAGTATTCGAGTGCGTGAAGGAGCCGTCCGCGCGGAACCTGATACTTAACCGCCAATTCTACTATGTGCCGTCGCGCATCCTCTCGGAAAAAATCGCGCTGCCAATCGCCACGCTCCTCGATCTCGAACTCTTGCATAAATTCTACGAACTGACGATCTTGGAACTCCTCATACAGATGACGTGGAATCCGTCCTTGAAAACTCGTTTTTCGGACGTGTCCTTCCTCGACCAAACGCTGAAAGGCTTGCTGCGATTCGACCTGCCGCACGTACTCCTGAAACTCCTGCTCATTTTGCGTCAACAGATCGAGATACGCATCAGGAGGGCGCACAGACCTTACGGTAGGAACAACGGAGATTTGCGGTTGGGGTCCGATAATACGCATACGCATTTCCTTGCTAAATGCTAGTCTGTGTAGGGCTATCTATAGTAGCAGACTATCGAGCAAACATCAACCCGAAAAACCGGTCGATGGAAAAAGGTTGAAGCAGGCTCACCAGAGCCTTGCCATCATTTTGGCATCAACTAGGGTCGCTCTCTGAATCTCTCCATTAAGGACCGGTACAGCGGCAAGAAGAGCACAACCGCTGTGATGATAAGAATGACCAGCGTGATGGGACGAGTCCATAGAAAAGAGAGATTGCCATCGTTGATGAGCAGTGCACGCCTCAGATTTTCTTCAAGCAATCCACCTAATACAAATCCGAGCAGCATCGGTGCCAGCGGAAAATCGAGGAGCCGAAAGAAGAGGGCACAAGCGGCAAACCCCACCATCAGATAAATATCAAAGTTATTGAAAGAGACCAAGTAAACACCGATGAGCGAAAAGAAAAGGACAAACGGAACGAGAAACGGTTTCGGCACGGCAAGCAGTCGGGCGATATAAGGGATCAGGGGCAGGTTCAGAATCAACAAAACGATGTTCCCCAGATACATCGATACAATCACTGACCAGAACACGTCGGGGCTTTCCGCAAACAGACGGGGGCCCGGTTGCACCCCGTAAGAGATCAGTGCACCCAACATCACAGCGGTTGTTCCAGATCCTGGAATCCCCAAAGTGAGTAACGGCACAAACGATCCCGTCGAGGCGGCATTGTTCGCTGTCTCTGGTGCCGCAAGTCCTTTTAAGCTGCCTTTCCCAAACTGGAGTTTTGCCCTCCCCTTTGCGAGTGCTTGTTCCATCCCGTAAGCCAGAAATGAGGCGATTGTCGCACCGGCACCGGGCAGCACACCGATAAAGAAACCCAATACAGATGACCTGCCAATGCTCGGCGCGATTTCCTTGAATTCCTGTTTTGAAATTTTAAGGCTGCCGAATTTTTCCGTGACAGCGGTTTGGGCGGTATCGGAGGTTTCTCCCGGCTTTAACGCCGAAATGAGGGCTTCAGAGAGCGCGAAGGTTGCCATAGCGAGCAGCAGAAAACTGATGCCGTCAATCAGGTCAAGTTGTCCCAACGTGAAACGCTGAATCCCCGTCGAATTATCTGTGCCGATCGTGGACAACATCACTCCTAAGATTGTCATCAGGGCGGCCTTTAGGAACTGCCCCTTTCCCGCAAAAGCGGAGACAGCCGTGAGTCCCATGACCATCAGCGCGAAGTAATCGGCGGATTGGAAGCTCAGCGAGATGACAGCAAGGGCTGGTGCTGCGAGTAGGAGGAACATAGCACCGATTGTTCCTCCGGAAAATGATGAATACGCAGCGGTAGCGAGTGCTTTCCCCGCTTTCCCCGCTTGTGCGAGGGGATAGCCATCGAAGGTGGTGGCGACGGTCGAAGCCTCGCCCGGCGTGTTCAGCAGGATTGAAGAAGTTGAGCCACCAAAAACAGCCCCGTAATAGACACCCGCCATGAGGATCAATCCCGATGATGGCTCAAAACCGTAAGTTATTGGAATCATCAGAGCGATTGTGGAGATCGGGCCCAATCCGGGCAACATGCCGATAAATGTACCGGCAAAAACACCCAGAGACACCATCAAAATGTTGGTGAGGGTAAACGCGGTCGAGAGTCCCGTCATTATCCCTTCTAATACCATCGGCTTAACTCCAAGTTGTTAGTTTCGGTGTCGAGATGTGAATCTCGACCTACAATCGACTTAACTCCAAGTTGTTAGGCACGGTTTAATTTGCCCCCAAAAAGTGCAACACACCGGGCTCAAGGTAAATTCTCAGCAGTTGTGTCAAGATGAACCAGAAACCGACGGTCACGCCGATTGAAACCAACAACATCAGCTTGATTTGTCGTTCCCCCATCGCCCAAAATCCGCCGCAGAGAAAAAAGATAGTCGATATTAAGAATCCGAGGGGTTTAAGGATCAATCCATAACCAGTCATCAGTAGGAAGAGGAAAATCGCACATTTCCAGTCTAGTCCTTTGAAGACAGTTATAAAAGAGGTCTCATCTTCATCATGATCGACGCGTCGGGTAGCAGAGAGAATTAATATTAGCAGGGACGCGACAATCCCCGTTATACTCAACGCTATCGGTAGACTGGAGGGTGTCACGCCAGAGTCCTCGGCTCCCGGTGCCGCTGGAATATTGAGTGCCATTGCGCCGTAAACTATTGAAAGAATGAGGATAGCAAGTGCTCCTACCTTATCTTTTGTCATCCATGCTCCGCTTTGAGTGTCGCATACTTTCCCACATAATTCCTATCGCTACTATCAACATTGGATAAATAACGTTGGCTCATATAAAAAGAAAGTGCACAGCACGAAGAGAAACCGAGTTTTTCTGAAAAAACTCGGTTTCTTTGCACTAAATCTTAACATAAGCGATAACATTATTCGAGAAAGCCAAGTTCGCCCATCAATTCACCGATGACCTTTTCTTGTGCTTCCAAAAAGGTGGAAAATTCCTTCCCCGGTTTGAAGAGATCTTCCCAACCGTTACGCGCTCGCACCTTTTCCCAAGGGGGTGTTTCATACATCTTTTTAAGCAGATCGGCGTAGGCGGAGACTTGCGCTTCAGAAAGACCCGGCGGACCGAAGAAACCGCGCCAGTTGACAAAAGTGGTATCGTATCCCAACTCTTTCAAAGTTGGAACATTGGGAACGGAGGCGGAGCGTTTCTCCGCAGTAATAGCAAGGATGCGAACCTGTCCCGCCTTGTGTTGCTCCAGTGCTTCACCCAATCCTGTCGATAAAACCTCCGTTTCCCCAGAAAGCAACCCGGCAAGTGCCTTGCCGCCACCATCGTAGGGGATGTATCGCACCGCTTTGGGATCTCCGCCCGCCGCCTTGAACGCCAGTGCGGCGACAAGACCATCCATGCTGCGCCGCCCCGACCCACCGCCAACCTTGAGTTGACGCGGATTCGTGCGAAAGGCGGCAACAACATCCTCCCAACGCTGAAACGCTGAATCATGCCGGACAGCAAACACGCCGTAGTCGGCGATCACAGCGGCAACAGGTGTCAAATCTCGAAAAGTATGCGGGAACACCTTTTGTAGAGAACGGATAAGAATTGGGGTTGAGTTCACTAGCAGTGTCCCCTGCTGGCGTTTTGCTGTTTTGATAAGATGTGCGATTCCCTTTCCACCGCCGCCACCGGACATATTTTGATATGATGCACGCTTGATAAGTTTCGATTTCGTTAGGGCTTCACCCACACCACGAGCGGTTCCATCCCAACCGCCACCAGCACCCGCAGGGATGAGGAAATGTATTTTGTCTATCTTCGCGTCCGCATAAACTGCTCCGGTAAACATACCCCAAGTAAACAAGAATATGCTGAGAACCAGAAATACTTCGTTTGTTGAATTGTTCATCATACCTCCTAGAATCATTATATTACTGCATCGTTTCAACTGCGCGACCCTTTATATCATAGAAGGAAAACCTCAAAATTTCAAGTCCCTAATACTGTCCTTACGCTTATCTATGTTAAGACTTACGCAGTAGAAGAGAATGCCGATTCCCGACAAAATGTTGCGGGTCAAGATGCCCCGCCTACGGTTGACTTGGTAGGAGGGAATTCCAATTCCCGACTGAAGTAAGTCCTATATGTAATTGTATCTCTCTACCAATATCTCCTTTTTGATTGATGAAAGATCCGGTGTTTGCTACAATCTATATCATCTGAGCGGGGCCGAGGGGGGATCTATATTTCAGTGCGAGCATTCTACGCCCTAAAGCGAGAAAGGTAGAGATAATGATTGTAGTTACAGGAGCTGCGGGGCGGCTTGGCAGACGTGTCGTCCAACGCCTCATCGGAAAGGGATATGATGTCCTCGGAACAGACCGCGTGCTGTCTAGCGAGTCACCATCGCCATTTATTCAAGCGGATCTCTGCAACGCTGAGAGGGCAACGGAGTTGTTGACGAATGCAGAGGCGGTTATTCACATGGGGGCGATTCCTGGACCTCGGATTGATGCCCCACATGAGGTCTCTGAGAACAATGTCCAGAGCACATTCAATGTCCTCTGGGCAGCGGCGGAGAAGAAACTCCGTCGGGTGGTGTTCTCCTCCAGCGCCTTTGCCATGGGCTGGGCGCCCGATCCGCGTGCCTTCGTACCGCTGTACCTCCCACTCGACGAAGAACACCCGATGATGCCATTTGAACCTTATGGCTTGTCGAAGCAGATCGGCGAGTGCATCGGCGAGATGGTTGCTCGAAGTTCGACCACCTCTGTGGCAAGCCTCCGTTTTACGAATGTCGTTCCGCCGGAGCGACAGGCTGAGTTTCCTCTGCCCGCGCCCTCCTCTGACAATCCGACTACGTTGGTAATGTGGGCATACGCCGATCCCCGCGATGTGGCGGAGGCACATGTGTTGGCACTTGAGGCAGACCTGAAGGGGCATGAACCATTTTTGCTCGCTCAACCGACCACTCGATTCCGTGAACCGACCATCGAGTTGATTAAGCAAAACTTCGGGGATCGCGTCGAGATTCGTGGAGAACTCAAGGGGAATGCAAGCGTCATCAGTACGGAAAAAGCGCAGCGGATGCTTGGTTTCAAACCGAGATCCGGTTGGAAAACATCTATAGAGGAATAGCGCGATGAACGAACACGAGAAATATCTTTTTGATCTCAACGGTTATCTGGTTGTTGAGAACGTCTTAACCCCCGATGAAGTAGCATTGTGCAATGAGGCAATCGACTGCCATGCAGATGACATTCATGAACGAGTCGGAGAACTTTCGTTGTCAGGTGGTTCCAAGACCTTGGAAGGTATCACTGGACGCGGCGACCTCGGAGGGATGCTCGGTTGGGAAAAGCCGTGGTGCGAACCGTTCCGTAATATGCTTGCCCATCCGAAAATCGTGCCGTATCTTCACGGCATCTTGGGAAAGGGGTTCCGCATGGATCACAATCCCGGGCTCATCACTATGCGTAAAGGAGCGGAAGGGCATGTGTTTCACGGCTCCTCTGGTCCCGGCTTTGATCCACACCAGTATTATATTTTCAAGGATGGAAGGATGCACTGTGGATTAACCGTTGTGGCGTGGCAACTCGCTGATGTTAATCCGGGAGATGGTGGGCTTTGCCTAATCCCGGGGAGTCACAAGTGTAACTTCGCTTGCCCTCCTGAAATGAAACGCTATGAGATGTATCGAGAGCATATTCGGCAGATTACGGGCAAAGCCGGTGATGTCGTCATCTTTACGGAAGCCACCACACATGGAACGTTACCTTGGAAGGCAGAGCACCAACGGCGTTCTCTGCTTTTCCGATACTCGCCGGGAAATCTGGCGTATGCCAAAGGTTACTTCCCTGCTTGGCCCGAGTCAATGCTCGAAGGATTGACACCGGAACAGAGGGCGGTATTGGAGCCGCCTTACCATACACGGCTAGACCGTCCGGTTCTGGAGGAGGTCTAGCGACCTCCCCATTGAGCGTTAATTCCACGCCTCAAGAAACAGATCGACTTGCTATCCGGTGAACTCGTCGTAAACCGCTTTGGAGATAGCAGCAAGACTGGCATCTACGCTCAATCGATCACCACCTGCTATCTGCTTTGCCATAATCGCCACAGTGTATGGGCCGGTGGGTGAAAACACAATCCCGACATCACACCGAACGCTGTGGTAGCTGCCTGTTTTGTGCGCGACTGGCGTTCCCGGAGGAAGCGCGTGCGGAATGACTGTGCTCAGTTGCTGACGCTTGAGGATATCCAAGACCGCCTCCTGTGACTGGGGCGAGAGGATGTCCCCATCATAGATTAGCTCCAGCAAGCGGCACATGTCGTTCGGGGACGATACGTCGGACTTATCTTCGGAGAAGCCGTCACCCTCTAAGACAAACTCCCGATTTTTCAAACGATCTGACACCAACTGATAGGTGTGCGCGGAATTTTCCACCTCAAGTCCAGTGATGCTGTAGAGTAATTCCCGACACGGCATTGGGATATGGGTGTGGGTCAACCCCAGTTGCTGCATTGTATTGTTGATATTGTCCCCTCCGACCCGGTTGTAAAGTATATCGGTGGCGGTATTATCACTGATGATAATCATGAGTATCACCAAGTCGTGGACTGTCGGCTGAAGCCCAGATGCTAGCTCCTTGAGGACACCGGATCCAGGCACCCGTAAAGCATCGATCAAGTCAATGCGTTGATTCACGTCGATGATACCCGCATCGACCTGTCGATACAATTCTACCAATAGCGGTACTTTTAACGTACTCGCTGTGAAGAACACTGTGTCGGCGTTATGGCAAATACGCTCGCCTGTCTCCAGATGTTTTGCAGCAACCCCGACAACCCCACCTGTATGCGCCGTAAAATCTTGGATTGCAGATATCATCCCTGATTCAGCCATTTTAGTTCTCCATTCATTTGCTCTGTAGGAAAGAGGGAGTGTTGTTTCGCTTCTAAAACCGTTCTAGCAGCAATTTGGTAATTGGATTGGGACGACTGTAGTATTTCCGCGTGGCTTCGTCCTTGCTTTCCGAAAGTCGGCGTGGAAAAATGGTATAATTGCTCAGGTAGCGGTCTGTCGTGCGACCACAGTAGAGGTGAATAGTCCGACGTTCCGCAGTGGTCTGTCGGACATTGCCGGCATGGAACATTATCGCATTGAACAGGACAGCGGTGCCAGCGGGGCCGGTGATGTGATGCGCTTGTGTGAGGTCGTAAGCGTCAAGCGGTTGTTCCCTCGTATGCCCCGAACCGGGCAAGACGCTAAAGGTATGCGTCGTATCGTCCACATCGTTCAGGTAAAAGACAACGGATATGTATGGGGTGGCGTGGGGGATTTCACTCGCTCCAGTACCGACATCGCGGTGCCAACGGCAACTGATGGGACCATCGGGATTGGGACGACGGATGCGTACTGAATGTTCTTCCGCACACAAATCAGGTCCCATAATCGCCTCTAGCAGCGGTAACAGGCGCGGTGGCCGCATGGTGAAATCAATTTCTGGGTGTGTAATTAGCAGATGGACGTTGAGTTGGTAGTGTCCGTCTTCTCGCTCAAACCACATCGCTGGATTCTCAATAAGGTCGTGATCTATGGTCTCGTTAATGGTACGAACCTCATCAGGAGATAAGGCATCAGGGACGACAACGTAATCGTTTTCCTGATAAAAGTCTAATAGTTCTTTCATGGGATTTCTCCGTCAAACAGATGTCTTATAGTGAACCTTAGAATTAATGAGATACTCCAAACCGGTGCGGTTACAAACCGCACCTACCGGGGGGCGAAAGTGTTCATTTATTTTTAGAATTCACCATAGATAAAGTCGAGTTGTTGAAAATGTAACGCATCCGTGCTAGGAAGGGTTATTGGCTTGCATCAATTGTGGGTTTTGCTGCTGCAACCAATTGAAAAAGCGTTCCGGTTGGCAAAACAGCGGCGGATTTGCGCTCCGTTGCAGGTAACCGTCCTTGACAGACAGGCCACCCCATTTGTCCAGTAACGAACGTTGTACGCGGTAAGCATCGTCTCGGTATTCTCCAATGGGAATGTAACTCTCGAATCGCCCGGAGCCTTTCTGTTTGCCGCGTACTACGATGTCTGTTGGTTTAGGTGAGGCGATACGTGTGTGGGCATTTTCGTCAAACCGTCTAGGATCAGAGATGTCCTTCACCTGCACAATTTCCTTCACTACCAACATACCAATAAGCGCGTATTCTAGTTTATCATTGGTGATAGGCTTAATGGGATTCAGACTGGCGTAGAAAATAATCAAATCATCCTCCACAAATTTCAGCAGGGGTTTTCCCCGGCGGTCAGTATCGCCGTAGGTGAGATAATCAAAGTCTGGATCTAGGTGCATAGGCTCGTATAACAGATATGGAGGCAACGAAACCGTATGATTGTTACGTTCTGAAAATCTATCTAATACTGGAATTATCTGGTTGTCGTAGTGTCTTTTTATGCCCTTGGTACGATTGGTCTCCCTAATTGGCACATAGACGAAATCGCCGTTTTTCGGATTGCACGGCGCATTCCACATTCCGGAGTCGGTAGTTGAGTCAATACCGACTCGTATCAGTATTGCTTGCATTGGCATTCCTCTTGGGAAGATGGACAGTTCCGGTATTGGTTGACAAGGTTAGTGATTTCTTTTTGAATATCCTTCGGACGGGATGTTGACAGGGCCTGTCGCCGAATTTCTTTATTTATGAACATGTGATGATACAGTAGCGGTGCACAATCGCACAGCATTGGTCCGTTCTCGTTCATGAGGCAAAAATGATTAAAGGTAACGAGTGGTCCTCTAAGTTGGTTTTCTTGATCCGTTTTTTTGCATTTTTTGTCAACCTCATAGGTTAAATTCTGTTTATGAGCATTGATGCCAACCCAAGTGAGTTTGTAGGAGATATTATTATTCTCGGCATTTTTTGCCCCTATGCCTATAACAGCATCGTAGTCCCACGATTCTCTAAACTGACCCATGCAATCATCTATTCCGAATATACCGCATTGGCAGGGGTCAACCGTATGGGTCCGACGGTAGATAAATACTGGATTTGTTTTATTAGTCATAAGCGAAGCTCCTGCTAAAAAATGTTGGCTCATGTTAAAAGCTAGTGTAAACATCGTAGGATAGTAGCAACTGAGTTACTATCAACCAGATTTTTCATTATCCAAAAGAGTGTACTGCCCGCGTTAATTAGGGCCATAAATCGCCAAATTTAAGCCAAGAGTTGTTGTTCAAATTCAACGGGCGTTAAATAGCCTAACGCTGAATGAGGTCTCTTGTGATTATACACTTGTAAAATAAAATGCTCAATTCTGGTTCTTGCGTCGATAATATCATCGTATTCATTGAGATGGACCTCTTCCTCTTTGAGGGTTCGTATGAGTCTTTCGGCATAGCCATTGTCCCAAGGTCGTCCTCTATGGGCTAAAGAAATCTTAATCCCATGGCTGATGAGCGTCGACACATAAGCCGTCGAAAGGTACTGAACCCCTTGGTCGCTATGGTGAATCTCCGGAACACTTTGGGTTAATGCGTGTTGCAAGGGTCTCAAGGTGAGCGGTTGTGTCAAGTTTAGGCTCACCTGCCAGCCTCTGACCATTCGCGTGAATACATCCATTAACACCGACACATAGATGAATTGTCCCTTGAGTCGAACATAGGTAATATCACCGACCCACACCTGATTGCGTCGACAGATGTCAAGGTTCTCAATTCGATTCACCCATTGACCTAACCCCGCAACCGATTGGGTGGTTTGGCACGCACGGTTGATGGGGATTGAAAGATTTTGCTCTTGCATCAATCGGGCGATCCGGGTGGTGCCAACGTCATATCCCATACGCTTCAGCAACTGGGTGATACGTCTATAGCCGTATGTAGGATACCGGGCAGACAGTTTCTCTATCTCATCTCGTAACTGTTGTTCAGAAGGGTCTGTTTTCGGTTGATAATAGAGACTGCTCCGATTGAAACCGAGAACCTCACAAATCTGTCGAACCGAGTAATCGGTCTGCAACGCCTGAACTATCTGTTGTTTTTGTGACCGATTCAACTGAGCCACGTCGAGGCTTTTTTTTGGATGTCTAACGCTATAGTCAACCGTCCGACCAGCTGTTCCAGTTGAGCAATCTGTTCGTTATGGTCATTAGATTGCTTGTCAGTCGATTCAAACAAACTCGCCGCGTTGTCAACCAACTGGTGTTTCCACTTCGACAGTTGGTCAGCACTGAGGTTGTGTTTGCGACACAACTCGGCTTGAGAACTTTGACCGCTCAGTGCCTCAATGACCACTTCTGCCTTAAATTGGGGCGTGAATCTTCTACGTTTTGCCATCGGAAAGCTCCTTTCGATTAGATTGATATTCTATCACAACCTTGGTTTAGACAGTGGCCCTAATTTCCGATGGCAGTACATCAGAAAAATCCATATTAAAACCAGGATTTCTATCAACAAAATGGACATCACCATATCTAAAATCAGAATCTGATATAGTTGGGGCTTCAAACGTTTCACACCCCAAACAAATCAATAATAAAACAACAATGAAAAATCTTTTGCAAGCATTGTTAATCAAGCATATTTTCGTTTTCATTTCTATCCCTCATTAAATAAAGTAATCTGTCATTGCTATATTGACCCTTTAACAGGCTTCTCAACTTTAAAGGTAGCACCGCAGTTAAGTGTGGTAGGCATCAAATGTCTGAAATTATGGGACAAATCCCAGGTACACCCAAAAATGTCATACATCGGTAATACGCCTCGAAACCCCATGTTCATTGAGGATTTCTCTGATAAATGCCTTGTTGCTGTATGAACGATTTTGCAAGCCTGAGTACCGATTTCACGACTCCACACTTTAGTGCAGACCTACCACTTTAAATCATCAATAACATAATCCAATATATTTTCACAAATGATGAAATGAACCAAGAACTCATTGAACGTTGGCAGGTAGAATTTGAAACAGCAGATGCAGAAACAGTGCGACAAATGCTTGCCGAAGCACCGGAACTTGTAAATGTGAAAGTGAACCACACATCACCGAGTGAGAGAATCCGGCAGTGGGGACCGCTCTTTAGTGCAAGTATCAACCTCAAAAGTCTCAATAAAGTTAAGGCACTCGTAGAGGCAGGTGCGGAGGTAAACAACAGCAACCTTGGTACGCATTGGCCCAGCACTGAGTATGAGATTAACCGGTATCTCCTCAATCAAGGAACGGACATCAATCAACCGTCCTATCTTGGGTTTCATGGTGCTGGCATCACCAACTTCGATTCTTTTCTGCTCATGGTAGAGAATGGACTGGATCCGAATTTCGCATGGTCCTACAACGGCGAAACTTTGCTCCATGTTCAGTCCCGTCACGATGACGATACCCACCTCGCACAAGCCTACATTCTGATTAAAGCGGGGGCAGATGTCAACTCACAAGCACTGAGCGGGCTGGACGACGAACCCATCATGAATAACGAGCATTTTGTGCAGTACGGCAAGGAGACACCGCTCCATTTCGCTGCACGGTTGGGCACTCAGCGGATGGTTCGGATGCTGCTAGACCACGGTGCTGATCCGTCACTCAGAACGGTCAGCCGAATGAGTGAGCCGAAGCGGTTCGCTGAATGGACGGATGAGGTCACATCGCTAGTTTGGCCCCTGCGTGAATTCAAAAGAGTGCTGTTTCATCCCTACGAAGGGGAGACACCTCTCGATATGGCGTTGCGCGAAGGCAATGAGGAAATCGTCAATATACTCAGGCAGTAATGGCAAATGGATTCGTCGAATATAGTCCAATCTCTGACCAAGAAAGACTAGTGTTCTGAACTGTGTTGGCGAAGGATTTCGATGATTTTGGTTCTGCCAGCTTTTACTTTTTCTGCATCCACTTTTATTGCCAACAGTCCTGCGATAAATTTAGTGGTTTCCCAATCTACCACCGAAGCATCAAGCGGGGTTTCGCTCCTGTAGTTCTTTGGGTTGACCTCCGCACCCTTCTGAATCAGCAGTTCGGCAATTTCGGTGTGACCGAGAAAAGCGGCACTGTGTAACGGCGTACTACCATCTCGATTCTTCATATTGATATCCGCACCCTTTTCGATTAAAAATTTAGCGATTTCCATATCGTCCAGAAGTGCTGCCCACGCCAAGGGGGTTACTCCGAAGTCACTATCCCCGGCATTGATATCTACACCATTCGCCAACTGTTCCTTGACGGCTCGGAGATCCCTACTTCTTACGGCATCACATAGTGCATTGTTTTCACTTGTTGTATTTGTCGCGGCACCGTGTTGACGGAGCAGCTTAACAACTTTGGTTCTGCCGGTTTCCACCTTTTCCTCATCTATCTTTATCTTCAACATTCCGGCAATAAAACGAGTGGTCTCCCAATCCACCCCTGTGGCATCTAGAGGTGTACCCCCATCCCCATTTCTGATATTGATATCCGCGCCGTTCTCAAGCAGTAGTTTCGCAGCTTCATATTGACCGAGAAATGCTGCGCTGTGCAATGGCGTTCCGCCATCCCGATTCCTCGCGTTGACATCGGCTCCTGCCTCAAGTAGCAGCGCAACGATCTCAGTATGTCCGAACAACGCAGCCGATGATAGGGCTGTCCCCCCAAAGGTACTATCCTGAGCATTGATATCCACGTCGTTAGTCAAGTGTCGCTTCATCGCTTTGACATTTCCGAATGCGGCAGCACTCCAAATGTCGTTTCCCGGATCTTTTTCTTGTCGCTTGGACCAGTCATTTTCCCTGGTAACGAATGGCTCACTTGGAAACGCTTGCCATTCCGGCATTCCGTCCGCGATCTCCTCCATAATATCCGCACGACGTTGACGAATAAACCTCTGCGTCTCTCGTAGCACTAGTGCACGTGAATAGCCTTTTCCTTCGTCTTCATCGCCGAAGAAACGTTGGGCATCGACCAAGTGCGGTTTGACCATCATGTCAATACGGGCCACTTCGGCTAACAATTCCTCCTCATTCCAATGGTTTTCAAGAATCCCCATCATTGTCTTGGCGTAACGCTCTCGACTGGATTTCTGTTGATAAAGTTTATGGGTGAGCAAGCCTTGGGTCTTCACAGAGATAGGTGCACCTGCTTTGTTGTGGTGTCGGAGTTTACTGTGCTTGCTAAAAAGTGAATCGGCACCCCAAGGTAAGAAATGAAATTTGTCGGTTTCTGGATTAAGATAGATGAAAAAGTTGTTGTTGTTGCCGGAGTAGCCGTCCCAAAAACCGAGCAGGCCCTCTACCGCCCAATAGGTGTAGAACGTATCGAGGTCAACCAACTCACCGATTGCACCCTCAATGTTTTTGCTGTCACCTTCGAGAATCTCAATGAGCTGCTGAATCTTCTTCCGTCCCGGTGAGTCATTACCGGTTTTATGCTCGAAACTGCCCAACCAACCCTCGTAAAAATCGACGTAGGGTCCCTCGTACAGCGTCCCATCATCGGTGCCAAAGGCGCGTCTGAGAAATGATTTGCGAACCGTCTCCACATGCGAATAGACACCGAGGTTCACCCCGTTGACCGTCACCTTCGCATAGGCACATCGGGGTGCAGGTGAGCCTACGGCATTAAACAACGCATACCCCATGAATTGGCTCATCAAACCGATGTCCTGTTGGTTGTTGTTGAGAGTTAGGTTGGTCAAGCCCTCAATCTCAGCATCTTTGTCGGTGTGATTCAGCTTGATTTTGAGCGAGGGCCGAGTGGTACTTAGCGAGCCGAGGAATCCTTTCTTGCGAAGTCCAACGTTGGGAAATGCAACGCCATCAATCATTACGCTTGCATCAAAGTAGGTGTAGGGTGCTTCAGGTGGTGCAACTTTGCGGCTCTCATGGAGAGCGGAGAAAAAATCCCGCGACTGATAGCGGATGGTATCCCAATCTTCATCCGCGACGGTGATTTGTACATCCAACACTCGATCGGTCGGGAAGATGTCATCTGAGGTCAATTCCTTGGCTGACACACCGTTTACGAAAACCCAAAGGCAGAGTACTGCCACTAATCCAATATTCAATGTTGTTCGACCTAATCTCACTTTTTCAATCCTTTCTGAAAATATCTTCGCCTACTATATTGACACAATCCATCCAAAGTAGGACTTACGCATTTCGGTAGGGAACAACGATCGTTGTTCCCTACGGATTCCTACGGAAAAAACCCTCATTTTCCACTCGGAATTGGACAAAAAGTAACGCGCAATGAATTGCGCTACTACGAACCAGTGCCTGCCCCGATCACAGATTAGGAAATCTGTGGCTACGAGAGCGATGGTTAAGGTATAGGGAGCCTCAGATTGGGATTCAAAGCAATATACCGACTACTCGCAACTTGGATTTTATCTGTGGGTATAATAGCACAGTTCGACTAGTGGATCAACAGATTTGTAATTCGACAAATGCGACAGATAGATTCACCAACGTTTCGCCGAGCACCTGTGGGGACCGTTTTTCAAGCAGCCGCACCGCTAACCGTCAAGAGTGCCGTGCTTTCTTTTTTGAAACTTTCATTTAGATAGCGGTGTGTTTTGAATTAGAAAGGGAGAGGCTACAGATGTTTATAGTGAATCTTAGAATTAATGGGACACGCCAAACCGGTGCGGTTGGAAACCGCACCTACCGGGGAGCGAAAGTGTCCGTTTATTTTTTGAATTTACTATAAGTCACAGTCAATCAAATGGACAATTTCACTTGTAAAAGATTCAAGAAGATATAACTACCGTCACAATGAAAGGAAGGTTCTCTTATGATGTTGCGTGTTATAATGGTCATGTTCTTACTGTTCCCTCTTACTGCGTTTTCTCAAACTAGTTCATACATGTCAACTCCGGGGAAAAGTGTGATAGGAATGAGTATTAGCTTTCTTGATAATGGAAGAAATCTCAATGGATATCTCACTTCCCCCATTGATCATAATACCCAAGCGATTTTTGCTGCTGGCATTGGATTGTTTGACAATGAGAATCTCAAAGGAACGGGCGAGTCTATACCTCCGTCCCCCTCTGGCGTGGTTGCACTTGAGAAAACGAGTGGCCTTGGAACAACGGGGCTTCAGTCCTTTTTATCAGTGGGGGCTGGGGCTAGCTCTGCAAAACGGATTCGGACTGTAGATGATGTAATGCTTCGTAGCGTCGTGGGGCTAACTGCCTTCGGGGGTGCGGGCATCTTCAAACGCCTAAAAACCTCTTCAGATTGGATGATGACCCCCAGTTTCGGCGTCTCTTATGCGTATACTTGGTTAACGATGGATGACAAGTGGTTGGGTCAAAAAGAAACAACGGAATCCGGTGAATTTTCAGGGGGCGTTGGCTTGCAGCTGGATCTCGCCCCGGAGGTCACTATCTGGGGCGCATTAACCTTTTCTTTTGACACTTCTGCCACAGCTCTCACCGTTGGTGTGAACTGGCATTAAACTTGTAAAGTAGTTATTCGTCTCAATTTACCAGCCCAAAAGTCTCCGTGAAATCTAGTGCCGGAAGCGTGGAAGAACTCCCGCCCAATCAAGAACATAGGGCTTATTGAATGCACGATATTCCCATCCCTGAACTGATTGCGACCAATTGCCGTCAAACAACCGAAGGCACTGCTTGGCTAGATTATTTACCCAAAGCCATTACTAATCTCAAGCAGCACTGGTCGTTGACCCTTAGCCCACCATTTGAAGAGGAAGCGAGTTGTTCTTGGGTTGCTCCTTGCGTCCGGCGAGATGGGACATCTGCCGTGCTAAAGCTCGGGTTGCCTCACATGGAGGCAGAAAACGAAATTGATGGTCTGTTCTTTTGGAACGGCGATCCAACTGTTTTCGTTTTAGAGGCAGACCTTGAACTTAACGCAATGCTGCTTGAACGCTGTGAGCCCGGTACTACCTTACGCGGGCAACCTGAAGATGAACAAGATCAGGTCATCGCAAAGCTCTTGAAAAGATTGTGGCGGAGGCTGCCTGAAGTACATCCGTTCCGGCCATTGTCAGAAATGATTGCGCGGTGGACTGAGGAAACGTTAGAAAAAGCAGACCGTTTGCCCGACGCGGGACTTGCTAAGGAAGGATTACACATTTTTGAAGCATTGCTAAACGATGCACCTTGTGATGTCCTGTTGGCGACTGACCTACACGCGGGGAATGTGCTTCGAGCGCAACGTGAGCCGTGGCTTGTCATTGATCCTAAGCCGTTTTACGGAGATCCAGCTTACGACGCGACCCAGCATCTGCTCAATTGTAGAGAACGATTGCGCTCAAAACCAAACACTACCATTAGCAGATTTGCAGACCTATTGGGTGTGGACCCCGAACGTGTTCGGCTGTGGGCGTTCGCACGTCTAGCCTCAACATCATCGGGAGATTGGCATAAGGCGCAAGATCTCGCTCGAAGGGTGATGTCATTGCAGACTGAATAAGATTGGACGTAACGGACAGAAGCCCAGTTGACTTGCAACAGCGGAGGCTAACCGCAGAGAGGAGGGTATGTTCAGGAATGGCAGATCAACCCGGACTCGATCAGAACCAGCTTCACTTCTTCAAAACTTTCGGCTATGCCGTTCTTCGGAAACTTCTGAAACCGGACGAACTGGAGATTATCAAGCGAGAACACCGTGATGGACTGGCAGCCGCATTTCCAGACGAGCCTTTCGATGGGACGCTGGGACAGTGGACGCGAATGATGAATGAGGAAACGCCCTTTTTCGCGTCGCTCACTGAAGATCCTCGCTTCCTTACCCCTGCACAGCAGATATGCGGTGAGGATGTCCTCGGTAACGGCACCGACGCTCATTTTAGTGTGGGCAACACCGATTGGCATAGCGACAGCAACTGGCAACCCGACTCAGAGGAGGTGCAGCTCGCCGTCAAGTATCACTTTCATCTCGATCTTGTGACGGCGGAAACGGGTGCCTTGCGTTTCATTCCGGGATCACATCTATTGAGGGGTGCTGAACGAGAGATGTTTCAGGAGGCTTTAGATAAGGTGCCCCTTGAAAGTGTTCCCTGCCAAGCCGTCCCGACGCAGCCGGGAGACGTTGTCCTCTTTGATATTCGGACTTGGCACGCCTCGTTAGGCGGAATGCCCGGCCGGCGCGTCTGCAACGCGGAATACTTCCGAAATCCAGACACTACCGAGGGTATCGAGATGCTTCGGGAGATTGCGCGGCTTCAATCCGGCTCGCGCAACGCACATCAATTTACCTATCCCAAGAATTGGCTCGCGAATCCGCACGGCAGCGCGGTGAGACAGCAATGGATTAATCGCTTTCTGGAGATCGGCTTTCTGAATCAACCGGGCGTGGGAGAAATGTAATGGGTGACACGGAACTGCAAAAGAGAAAACCGCCATTGCCTGCTCTAACAGCTGCATTTTGAAATCTCGGTTACGTTGTGATTGAAAGATTGTCTGATACGACTGTTCCTTCACTCCACCAACTGCCAACCCGACGCGTCAGCGGTCAGTGCGGTGTGTCCCTTATGGCGATCGTATACCTGGTGCATCTCCTCAATCGTGTCGAAGTAACCCACGATGTGGGCGGCCCTGAAGGAGTCTCCCACTTTCACAGGTTTGCCGTGGATCTCTTCGATCATGACGATAATATCCCCAGGCCGTTGGCTGCACCATGCCTCATAGACTACGGACGGTTCAAGCGTTAGACCCGCTAACCACGGACCCTCCTCACCCGTCTCCTTGTCCCGCAAATGATATGCACGAATGAAATGTTCCGGGGTTCTGTTCAGGTCGCGGCGATAGCCGAACTTCAGGTCTGGCGGGAATGGGGTGAAGAACTCATTAGACGGGATGCACACCCCCTTGGGACCGCTCAGATAGCTGAGATAAATCTCGCTGAATGTGTCACCCTTTTCATGGCGGATACAGCCCGGTGTGTCGTTGCGGAGGAACATCTCTGGCGAATCGTTGACGCTGTCGATTTTGTCCATCAGCACAAAGAACCGTTCGCCTTGGGGGAATACGATTCGTTGTGTCCAGCGAGATCCGGCTTTGCGGCCGGGGGCGGCGTATTCGTATTGATATGTGGTTGTGACTGCGATAAAATCTGCGCCGTGGAGGACCTCCGGCTGGACAGGTTTCATTCTGTGGCAGAGTTGTGGTCCCTCGACCATGCGTTTACGGTGGCTGCTGCCGTGAGACATGCGTGTGTAGTATCGCCGTTCTGGTTCGGTCTCGTTTTCGTACCAGGAGTACCGGCCGACACCGTGCCCGTCCGGGGCAATTATCTGATCGCTGTAGCCTTCGTCGCTGCCCGCTTCCATGAGCCAGTCGATCACCATCAAGCCGTCGCCGATTTCGCGGAAGCCTGTGGCTTTGTCGAGAAACGATCCCTTCTCGATTCCGGTCATCCAGTGTTTAGGGTTCTTCTTGGGGATGACCGCTTCGAGTTTGTCGGTTTCAATTTTGATTGCGCGGTCGCTTTCTTTCACGCTCGCCCACGTGGTGTCTTGCATAGCATCTATCCTCTACGTCTTGCGCCTTTAATCTGCTAGGAGTGCTTCAATCAGCCAAATTAATGGCTGGCCGTCTATTAGATTTGAACCTCCAAAACTGTATTGCCAATTCCCCGCTTTATCAATCAGAATAAAAAATGGTATTGCCTTAATCTGATAAGCCTTACTCACCTCCCGATGTGGGTCAAGCAGCATGGGCCACGGTGGTTGATGGGTATCTAAAAACTCCCGCACTTGGTGAGGTGCTTCACCACTATTGATTCCCCAAACGACCACATCATCAATTTCGCGGAATCGCTCGTAGATAATTTTGACCTCCGGGATCGCCATGTGGCATGGACCACACCATGAAGCCCCAACGTCAAGCAGGACAACCTTTCCACACATCGCCGATAGTGTGTATGTCTCCCCTTCCAAAGTCTCTAAACGAAAGTCGGTTGCTTTCTTATTAAATCTGTTCGCGATAAATTTCTGACGAATTTTTTCGCGATCCACGTTTTCTCTAATCCGGCATTCAACTTCGGTGTCCTTGAGAAAGGCTTCAAACGTATCGGTAGCCTCCCACTGCATTTGATGATAGATCCGTTCCAAGCCTGCCCGGGCTTCGACATGAGGGGTAGGCACAAAGTGGGCATCGGCATAGTAGCTCCTTGCTTTTTCCCATTCCTCTATTCCTTCTGCTGAGCGTCCCAACATATAGAGGTAATTTATGGCACTTTCGTCGAATCTTCCCGATAGGGATTCCAAAAAGTCCGGCGCGTTTGGTACAAGTTCATCATGAGCTTCCCTCCACCGTTCCTGCCGGAGGTAGATTTCACCGCGCAAGCGCGCGATGTCCTTGTGCGCTTCATCTACAGATACAGATTCGACGAATCTAACAAGCCACTCCTGCTCCTCTTCCTCCCCTAATCTGATTTCAGCACGGTCTAAAATTCCCGAAGCTTTGTCCAATCGAACATTGAACTTGAGCCGCCATTTAACCGCTGTCGTATAAGCCCAGCCGAACCACTGCTGTGTATCCTGACAATAGGAAAGATGTGCCTCCAAGAATCGGTCAATAAGTTTATCAAGTGAGTCGTCGCTCGCCAGCGAGCGGTCTTCTTCGGCTAGCCGCAGCATGTCTTCATGTGCTCCGCAATACCAAGATGATTCTCGGACATCCGAGGGGGTACATTCGTCAATGACGCGCTGATAATAGTGCCACTGTTGACGTGCGTCCCCGCTCCGTTCGGCTAACCCTAATAACCAATGGTGCTAGTATAATTTGTAGGTCATGAGCCGGTATCCTCACTTCTATCGTTAATCGGGGTAATCAACCAAACTCGATTAACGGGAGGAACCAAAGCTCATGACCACTATAGATTTTATCACACAATTGTTCTGTCGAGTAGATGATAAACTCACACAAGCAAATAAGAACCAGAAGCATACCCAAGCCAATCTCTATCCGTCTGAAGTGGTTACCATCGCCTTGCTATTTGCCCTCAAAGGTGTTGGCAACCGTGCATTCTATCGTTGGATAGAAAACAACTATAAGTCGCTGTTTCCCAATTTACCCGAAAGAACCCGCCTGTTCCGATTGTTCAACAGGCATCACCATCTGACGGATATGTTCATGGCAAATCCCTCATTGATAGGAGTGATTGATACTTATGGTATTGAACTGATTCATCCCCGTCGAGAAGGTCGTTCTGAACAACAAGTCGGCAAAAAAGGCATATCCAACCAACGATGGATTGTCGGGGGCAAACTGTGTGTGTTGGTCAACCACTTGGGACTGATTGTGGACTGGGATTGTGCCACTGCCAATGTTTACGATGGAAGCCATTTTCAACATATCGTTGATAATGTGAGTGACCAGATGGTGGTCTTTGCTGATGAAGGGTTTGCCAAAGGCGATTGGCACCCTTCAAACTTGCGTATATGTCCCCGTGGACAATGGAACGATAGGATGCTGATAGAGACCATCTTATCTATGTTGACGGGGGTGTGTCATTTGAAGAAAGTGACACATCGATGTTGGGCTTATTTCAAAACTCGCCTTGCTTTCACTATGGCTCTGTTTAATCTTTTGGTCCAATGGGACGGATTGCCAACTAATAACGATGGATTTGTACCTTTATCTATCGCTCAATTCACTCTCTAAAATAGCACCAAAGGTTAATAGTGCAGCTTGATAAATTGTGGTTCCGGGGTATCGCAGTATCTTATCAAGCAATCCCATTGGAACATTCTTTGCACCATCGGGAAGACGCATATATCCCCAGTAGGCAGTCCATAACACTTCCGGAGTTTCTGGTTGTGTCCTCAAGACCGATTCAATTTCAGGGTGAATCCTTTTTCCCGCGTCCTCCTCTGGAAACATGTCGGCTATCAGTCGCCACCGGGAGTCGCACGCCTTCAAGTCCGCGGTATTGGATTTTATAGTAGATCTTAGAATTAATGAGACACTCTAAATCGGCTTGTCCCGATTCTCCCCGATATATCGGAACCTGTCGGGATTGGAAGCTCTGCTTGCGATCCCGATTTATCGGGGAGTGCCTACCAAACATGGGGAACGAAAGTGTGTCTTTATTTTTTGAATTCACTATAGTGCACGTTCACTAATCTTTAATGCCTTATCAAATTCACCGGAGCGATGGTAGTTTTCAATCTGCGTTGCCAAGTCCTGTTGATGATTATTATCTAACATTTGTTTGTCTCCTTTCAGGCATTGTAGGCAGCTCTTGGACTCTATACATACAGAGCCAATCAATCACTCATACTCCACTTGTGGCGGTGTGTTCAGTAGACTTCGGCAGTGTATTAACTTCCGTAGGGAACGCAGTTCTGCGTTTCCAACACAAATTGAGAAGAATACACGATTCCCCGTTAAACGGTTCTATCCGCTCGTCTTTCTCTTATCAGATCAATTCGGCGTAATGCGATGTCGGCTAGCAGCAGAAATGCAGCGATGATCAGCAGCGGTCGCCAGAGATGAATGCGGCGGACAACCGGCTGCTCCGGTGCGCGGAGTGCGTCTTGTGGTGAGGGAGCAAACTTGCCACCGGAGGTAGACGCAAGCTGCTTCAGGAGGGTTTCGTTGGCACGGTGAACGAGGTATTCATCGGGGTAGGAAACAACGGTGCCGGTGACCTGTGTGTTGACCGATTCGCCGTGCTGTTTCTGCATAATGTTGACAAAATATGCACCCATCTCGTCAACGGGAAAATCGATTTCATATTTGCCCGGCGCCATTTGCACGATGTCGAGTTGCTGCTTTTTTAGGTTCGGCGGGATCAGGGAGATGTCGCTTTCGAGGTTGTTCAGAAAATCCCCAGTCTCGTTCAGGGCATCAATGGTGAGCTGGGCGGTGCCCTTCTCCTGTTCAATTCGAGCCTGAAAGTTGCTGACTGTTGACTTACGCATGGTGTCACGTACCAGCTGCGTCCAAAACTTGCCGAAGCCCGCCCATTCCAACCAATCCGCCCCCCATCGTGCTTTGGCATCCGAAGTGAAGGCGACAGATTTACCCAAGCCGTACTGCCAACTTGCGAGCAACGGGTCGCCGCGATCTGAGACCAGAAAGACTTCGGCAGTAGGCTTAGATTGGGTCGAAATATAGCCGAGTAGAAAAGGTGCCAACTCAAGGTCAATTCCCTGCAAGACTTGTGTGAGTTTAATAACTTGCGGGATAAACGGTTCATCAATGATAGCGGATTTGGAGGCGGTAACGGTTTCTTTAGCAAAGATTTGTGGGATATTATAAGGGTCTTGCGTGAAGTATTCTCTGCCTCCGCCCCAATTGGCGATATTAGAGAGCAGATTCATGTCGGCACCGCTACCGATGCCAACGGTGGAAACGGTCATCCGCTCAGCACGCATCGAATTGACGATCCCGTACCAATCGCCCGGCATTGACTGACCGTCGCTCAGAACAATGACATGTTTGAGCTTCGCAGTGGTCTCGGTCAGGGCGAGATATGCTTGCTGGAGTGCTGGATAAAGATTCGTACCACCACCTGCCTTGAGCGATCCGACCCGATCGGAGACGTAGAGTTTGTCAGAAGCGGCGTGTATTTCCGTAATCCAGTGTGGCGAGCCGTCAAAGGCGATGACACCGATTTTATCGCGTCGACCGAGCAGCTCAATTGTCGCACGTGCCGCTTCCTTCGCCAGTTCAATTTTTATACCTTCCATACTTCCCGATTTGTCGATTATGAGTACCATCGCGATGCTCGGCGTTTCCTTCTTTTTCTCTGTATCTGTGCGGACGGGCAGAATCTCTTCGATTGGGGTTTTGTAGTAACCGCCGAGCCCAAAGCTGTTTTCACTTCCCAGCATCATGAATCCGCCTCCGAGGTCTTGGACGTAGGCGCGAATCAGTTCCATCTGCTTCTGGTTCAAGCGATTGGCAGGGACATCGCTGAAGATGACCAGATCGTAGTTCTGTAGATCGGATAATTCGCTGGGAACGCCCAAGCCGTTTCGGACATTTACCTGGATCTCTGCGTCCTCAAGGACACGCGCCAGATAGCGGGTTTGTGACTCGTTTTCGTCGATTAGGAGCACCTTGGGCTTGCCAGAAGCGACAACAATGCCGAGTGCGTGGTTGTTGTCGTAACGGGTGTCTTGGGTTGCCGCACAAATCGCATCGTAGGTCAACATGCCGCTCTCGGTCGCGATTTGAGAGAAGCGGATGCGATTTTCACCTACCTCTAGCCGGACCGTCTGTTTCGCGACCTCAAACTTGTTTTTGTGAAGTCGAACCTCCGCGAAATCCTCGCGATTGCTATGGACAAATACCTCTAGATGAAACGGTTCTCCCTGTTTGACCTGCATCGGTGCATCAATACGCTCGATCATGACTTCAGGGGCATCGCTGGGGTAGATGGGCACGGTGTCAATCTGTACACCAAAGGTCCGGCCACGCAATCCGGTACGCAGCACATCGCCGCGTGTCTCAACACCATCGCTGATAAGCACAATACGTTTGTTGGCATCTGCGGGAAAAATCCCCCACGCCGTTTCAATCGCTTGAGCAATGTTTGTACCAGCCCCTGCTTTTTCATTTTCATCGAGCAAATACCCTTTGATTTCGGTGAGATTTAGCGTCTCATCGGACTTCGATTGAAATTCACGGATCACCTGCGTCTCCTCCGTGAAAGCCATCACACCAATTTGCTGATTGCTTTGGCTGTCCATCGCTTCGTCAATGTAACTCTGTGCCTCCTTTAATCCCTCTTCTGAGATACTATCAGAAATATCTGCAAGGAAAATTACCGCCAATTTTCCATGGGTCGTTAGATATTGAACCCCAGCAAGGCTGCAGATGAGCAGAACGATAATGAGCGTTCGTAGGATCAGGCTGACGATACGTTGTGGCAGCGACAGATCGACAAGGCTTCGGCGATGACCGTAATAAAGGAACGGTATCAGCAAAAGTAGCAAAAGTGTAAAGGGACGTGCAATTTCCATTAGTCAATTCGCCTCCGCTGATATAGAAACCATTCGATAACACTTAACAGAATTGCAAGCAAAACTAGATAAATCCACGGTGGATAATGTAACAGCGCAGCACCGCTTAACACGACTTCCTCTTCCTCCGATAGATCTGTTATTTCTTCAGCCGTGTGGATTTGTGATTCTGCTGACTCGGTTAAATTGACCGCCCAAACCTCTTCATCTTCACCGATTTTTAGCTCATAAAATCCCACCACTGAGGTCTCATCAAAGAGTAGTTCATCCTTTTCAACGGGTATTTCCCACGATTCGCCGGTCGGTCCAACAATTGTTACACTTTCAATTGCGGCGGTTTCGTCAATCCGCTTTTTCAGAACCTCTCCTGTCTGAAGGTGATATTCTTCAATTTCCGATTTCCCTTGAAACCACTGAATAGTGTTCGCAACGATTAATGGAAAAGCGATACGCAAGGGCAGATCAGATTTTAGGGTGTCAATAGCAACAAAAACGACTCTTCGATTCGGTGTTTCTTCAACAATCAGCAACGGGTCTTCAAATGAACGGACAAGCACATTCGCTGTAGCTGGGACATTGACCTGATACGCTTCGGTTATCTGGACATTATCCAGATGAACGTGGCGTAGAATGGGATGTTTACGTTCCCATTCTGTAATGATTGGGGTTTCTAAGGATTCACCGATCCCCCAAATCGCGCCTGCTTTGGGGGGATAGATGAACATATAGTTACCATTGCCGAGTGTCGGCGGATTATAACGGTCAAAAATAGTAACGTCATACTCTCCTGCACCGGGGTCGTATTGGTCCGGGGCAACGACGGTCAGATCTAATTTTTCATCAACGGCGAGCGCGTTTTCGAGGAATGGGTTGTTCGGGGTGACAAGCAAGACAGGGATTTGCTCACGCTTTGGTAGTGCGGCGTAAGCAACATTATCTGTAGATAGCGCGTCCTCTATATCTAAAACAGCTTTTAGCCTGCCGCCCTCCATCGTGAAATTGGTAAAGAGTTCGGATTTGTTCTCGCCGGGCGCGAGGGTGTAAGGACGGACATCCAGAATTGCGTCGTTGAGATAAAGTTCGACATTGAAGGACTTCTCCTCGGCTGAAGCATTGATAACCGTCAACAGGGTCTGGTAATCAAAGGCGTTGACTAGACTCTTTCGCACCCGAAACTGGGTAATGCCGACGTTTCCTTCTATGCCGAGATTGACTGGTAACAGATGCACCTTCGTCTCTGAAGAATGAATCTGAGAATTTTCCCACTGTGTGAGGAGTGTATCGGGAACCTGATGAAAATCGCTGAAGACGATAATTTCTGGATTAGGCTTGGTCTGTGCCACAGAATGGGCGACCGCTAATGCCGGCTGGAGATCTGTTTTCACGTCTGTGGGACCAATCGATTCAATCGCGTCGCGTAGCGATTTCTGATGATTGGTGAACGGGCTATGAATTACGGGTTGGGTGTGGCAGCTGATCACCATCATTTCGTCAATAAAGCGGAGGTTATCCACCATACTCAGTGCCTGCTGCTTGGCTGATTCCAAGCGCGAGAGCGTGCCATCAAAGGCATTCATACTCGCTGAACGATCGATAATCAGGATCAGCTGCCGCGCCGATTTGGTCATGAAGGCGAATTGTGGTCGGGCAAGTGCGAGGACTAAAAGTATAAGGAATAGCAGCTGCAGGAGTAGGGACAACAGATGCTTCAATTTTTGAAATAGCGAGGTTGTCTGCTTTTCTCTGAAGATCTGTTCCCAAAACAGTAGGGTGGAGACCGGTTCGCGGCGGCGGCGTAATTTGAGGATATAAAGCGCCACAATTGGTGCTGCGAGACCGAATAGCAGAAATGCGGTTGGCGATAGGAAGTTCATGGCACACCGTTAAGACACGAACCCGCCCATCCGAAAGATGCGCAGGATCAGTTCATCAAATGGCAATTGAGTGCTTGTCCGAATGAAACCAATTTCGCGCTGAACGCAGTATCGCCTGAGATCATCACAATACTGCTGGAACAATGCCTTGTAACGTTTGAGGTGGTTTTCATTGATGGTCACTGGTCGGAGTTGCTCCGTCTCAACATCAACGAGGTGGTAATCGCCTCGTAAGTTGGGATCGGCTTCTTTTTCGTCAATAATGTGCACCACAAATAGGTCATGTTTCTGAAACTGCAACACGTTGAGACCGTCCGTAAATCCGCGCGGATCAAAGAGATCGGAGATTAGCACAATCAGTCCACGCCGTTTCGTTGTATGCACAAAGTTGCGGAAGGCGTTTTCTAGATGGGTTTCACCGACACCATCAATCCGATCCAGAAAATCAAGGAGTGTGAAGATTTTTCCCTTCCCACGCTCAGTCGGCAACCGATTTAGATCCCGATCTGTGAAAGCGGTGATGCTGACACGGTCTAAGTTGGATAGGCTGATATAGGCAAGCGCTGCGGCCACGCGCTTGGCGTAGAGCAATTTCTGCGGTTCGCCGTAGGTCATCGACTGGCTTGCATCGACAAGAAAATAGATGTGCAGGTCTTCCCGTTCCTCATAAAGTTTCAGCAGGAGTTCGTCCAAGCGGGCGAAGGCGTTCCAGTCGATATAGCGAAAATCGTCCCCGGCGGTGTAGTTACGGTAATCGGCAAACTCGACACTGACACCGCGCCGTGTGCTGCGTCGCTCTGCTTTGATCCGTCCCGCAAAGATTTTCTTGGAGACGATGTAGAGGTATTCCAGCTTTTTTAGGAATTCGCCATCGAAGGCGGATTGGGTGGATTCAGTGTCGTTCATGGCGAGGAAACTCCTGCGGCAAGTTGGCTGCTTGGTCTTTGTTAGTCTGAACGGTACTTAGCTCGACCAATGAGATAGCCTAGAGCAAAAGCAGCCCCCAAACAGAAAAGTAATAGCCAAGGCGAAGATACAAATTCTCTTTGCAATACCTTGATCAACTCTCTTTTGTACATTTTCAGTGGCACGTAGTGGTCGCCCCCGGCAACAACCGTGACCGGTTTGCCAGTGCGATCGCCGTATCCAGCCTTGTAAATACTGAGCAGATAACGGCCGGGTGTCAATCCAATTATCTTGTAATCACCATTGTTATCTGTCAGAGTTTCATGTTCAGAACCGTGAACATCAACCATAACAACTAGGACCCCTTCAATTGGGAGTTGCGCTTCGGAAGTGTCAACGATATTGCCACGAATTGTCCCCGTTGTCGGGACTTGGGCGAGAGCCATGGAAATGACCGATAGAGTGTATAAGGTTAGAATAAGACTGAACCGTTTCACAATCAGCGTACCAACCTCTGTTGTATATCACTTTGCCAATGCGCTTGCATCCCAATAAAAGTAATCCATCGCTATTCCTCACGCATTTCAATAATGCCTCGACTGAAGATGTTATCCTCCGCCTTTACACCACAAGCTGCAACCATCTTCTGTAGCTTTTCGGCATCAATTGGCTCGCTGCGAATACCCATTTCTTCAAAGGTTTTGGCAGTAAGGGGTCGGAGTTCTTCTTTATCAGCAAACTGTATTGTCGATTCAAGTTGAGTTCGTTCCATAGGTTGTACGATCCATTGATTCAACTGCGCTCGCAACTGTGCAACTTCGTTTTCAATCTGTTTGAGTTTCTGCTGGATCTCCTCAATCGTTAATTCTATCATTACGGCTTCCTTTCTCAAAAATCAGAACCTAACTCACCGGTCCTATCTGCTACATCGTCACGCTAAGGTTAAGTGACGCATATCGTCTGTGGCTAGGCAGCACCCACTTATCAACATTTGGGTTTGCCCTATTACCTGTTTTCTACTCAATAACCTCCAGCAGATGTTCGATAATCTGATCAGGGTCAACCCCCTCTGCCTCACCTTCAAAACTGAGGATGAGCCGATGGCGTAGGCTTGGCAGCGCGACTGCTTGGATATCCGCCCGTGCAACGTTGTAACGCCCATCCAGAATGGCTTTGACCTTCGATGCGAGGATCAATGCTTGGGCACCGCGAGGGCTTGAACCGTAGCGGACATATTTTTTCGTGAGCTCCGGCGCATCTTCTGATTCGGGATGTGTGCCCAACACAATACGGAGCGCATACCTACGCACATCTTCTGCGATAAGGATGTCACGCGCAATCTGCTCTAATCCGTTAATCTGCTCGTCATCGCAAACCTTTTCGACAAGGGGCATTTCGCGTTTCGTTGTGCGCTCCATAACGAGGTCGAGTTCGTCAAGGCTCGGATATTCGACCTTGAGCTTGAAGAAGAATCTGTCCAGTTGGGCTTCGGGAAGCGGATAGGTGCCTTCCATCTCCAGCGGATTTTGCGTTGCCATGACGAAGAATGGTCGCTGTAATTCGTGGTGTGTGCCTGCAACCGTCACGGATTTCTCCTGCATGGCTTCGAGCAGCGCCGACTGTGTTTTGGGTGTCGCTCGGTTAATCTCGTCTGCGAGAATCAGATTGGCAAACACAGGTCCCTGTTGGAATTCAAAGAATTTACGACCACTTTCATCTTCGGCGACGACGTTGGTGCCGATGATGTCTGCGGGCATTAGATCCGGCGTAAACTGTATTCGGGAAAATCCCAGATCGAGCACTTCATGAAGTGTCCGAATCAGCAGTGTTTTCCCCAGACCGGGGACACCCTCTAAGAGCGCGTGCCCGCCCGTCATCAAGCAGATTAGCACACCCTCAATAATCTCCTGCTGCCCAACGATCTGCTTTGAGACCTCGCGCTGGATACGACTGAAGGTGTCACGAAATTCCTCATATTGACCCTCAAGTAGGGAATGCAGATCTGCATTCCCTACGGAATCCGGATGAAATTGGGATTGATCTGGTGCCATTTGACCCGTAAAACGCAAAAAGCAATGAAATCACCTTACACACCGCGTTTTGCGTTTCACGCCTCCTATTCCTCTTTCGGTTTAATGGATTCAAAATATCGCTTCACGTAGAATCTGTAACCCAACGGGATCTGTTCTTGAGAAAGTGCGTCTTCAGAGAGTTTGTGGTATTTGGTATAGACCTCTTTATAACTGTCTTCCGCACTTTGTCCATCGGTGGAGGTTTCGGGGTTTCCATCAATAGGCACTTCTGTGGTCTCGACCGTGGATTCCCCGGCACCTTGTACGCCTGTAATTCGTTCCAATTGGCGGAAGGAGTCAAGATTGGTCAAAACACCGTATGGATTGGGATCTGTTGAGGCACCTATGCCGTTGCCTGAACTACCACCGCCGTTGCACGCCTTGCCGATCCCTGCTTTGCAGGCTTGGCATTGGGCACTCAGTTTTGCCAGCAGCCCTTCACGTTCCTTCGCAAGTGCACAGGCTAATAAATTCTCACATCCATCTTGGAGAGACTTTTCAGCTTCCTTTAGATTATTTTGTGCCAACGCTGTTGAGGCTTTGGTCAATTGGTTTCCAAAAGTCCCTATCTCCGTTCCCTGCACACTTGAACCACCCCGTTGGAACGCATCAGCGATGTTTTGACGTTGCTCGGAATTGAAGTTGTTGAGTTTGTTGGACAGGTTAAACAGACGTTCTGCTGCCCTTTCGTATTTCCCTTCCTTCAGAGCATAGCCAAAATCGCTTAAGTTGGGATTGGCAATAAACTGTTCCCCAAGTGCCTTCATGAGCGCGTCTACCTTCGCAACTCCTGCCTTATCCATTTTTGCCGATAACATCTCAGTCATTTCGGTCAGTTTAGCGAGGGCTTCTTTCGGTGTAATCCCTGCCCGTTTCAGTTCAAGTGCCTTCTCTTCGATCTCCCGTAATGTATCTTCCAGTCCAACCTCTTCGGCTGTCTTTTCGGATTCTTTGATCTGTTTTAACAGGTGATCGGTTTCTGCAGCTATCTGTGGGGAGAAGTCAATCGTCGCCGGTGCTTCAGGCGGATCGAAAAATTCGATGAAGGAGAATGCCAACGCTACAACCGTAATCAAGGCGATGAATTTGGTTTCACGCGGGACGGAATAGCGCACAACCTCCTTTGCGGTCACCGATTGCAGGCGGTCAGAGGTATCTTTGAGTTGTAATGTTGTCAGCATCTCATCGGTCTGATGCTGAATAAACTCCAATCCGCTCACAGCGCGATCTTTCAAGGAGGCTTTGAGGTCAATTGTCCGGGCGGCTTCGTGGAGATTAATCGGGCGCAACAGGACCATGGCTAGCGCGATGGCAGAGAGACCGAGCACGCTCCACAGTAGGATGAGGGGAGAAATATCAAACGTGGCAATGAAACTATCAATGATAAACAACGGCACACATACTAGTAAGCCGTAACATAGAAACCTTGCTAGCGTTTGAAAAACCCTTTGCACGCTCAAACGACGACGTACACTGCGAATCTTTTCGAGAATCAATTTTTCAGGCATCTGTTTGGCTCCTTTCTGATTTTGTAAAGGTTGGACTGCGTTTATATCGGAATACGTATGCTGTTCGACAGTTACTCCGCTTTCTGCGCGATGAGTCGAATGACTGCCGCCGTTCCCTTGTGCATCCCTTCATCCAGTTCTACGACGGTGTCTTCATAGTATAGAATCCGTAACGCCTTGAAGTGTTCTAAGAGTTCGTTGGGTTTTATGAGGTAGTCAGGGTTTCTCGGACCAAAGCGGCTAGTTTCCCTGTATTTGAGGTGGTCAATTGAGAACTGCTCAAGGATAAACATGCCACCCGGTTTGAGCGCGTCAATAATCTGCGGGAAGATTGACGGTTCGTAGTAGTAGAATTTTGTGATTAGGTCAAACTGCGCCTCATCCATGTTATAGTCAGTCAAATCGGCGACAACAGCGTTGACCGTTGTGTTTCTCTCTTTCGCCAACTTGTTGCATTTTTCGATAGCGACTTCGGAAATGTCTACGCCTGTAACATCAAAGCCGTTTTGGGCAAGATAGACCGCATTCCGTCCCTCCCCCATTGCCAAGACAAGAGCTTTCCCCTGCTTTAGTCCGTCTATCTTCTGTTTGAGAAAGGCGGCAGGTTCTTTGCCGTAGATATACATATCGCGGTCATAACGCTCATTCCAGCGTGCTTTCGTTGACTCAGATTCGCCTTCCCCTTGCGAGGAGACGATTGGGCTTAACAGAAATAACCCAACGGTAGTGAAAATGATTGGATATTTCATGATTGCTCCTTGTACCCTCATTCCTCCACCGACTCTTGAATTGTCGGTGAATTTATAAACTCCAAATCCTCAAATGGGAAGCCATCCACGTCTGTCAACCACAACTGGAGTTTCCATCCCCACCGCCGTCCACCGAGTTTGACGAGGATGCTATTTTTCCCGGCTTGGAGCGTCACGGGGACCGTGTGTTGATTATCAGACATAGGTTGCCGGTCTTGGTTGATTGTGGAAACTTCTTTCCCGTTGAACCAGATTTTCGCAGGATTGTGTGCGGAGATCCAGATTCGCGCCTGCCGTTCATCGGAAGCGTTGACTGTCGTCCAAGTGTAGGCAAGTACGGTGTCAAGTCGAGGATTGGGTTGTTCCATGTCCTCTAATGCCGGATTTAAGTCCCCGAAACCAAAGATTAGTGCCAAATCAACGGTGCCATCAAGAGTTTTATCTGTTCTCTGTTCCCAACCGATTTTTCCATCTGTGCCTTCGTATGCCGCGGTCTTATCAATCTCTACGGCATCCTCCGGTATGTAAGCTTTATTATAGCCGACATCCCCCACATTGTCAAAGGGACCAAGGACCCACCACGCACTTTCGGGCACAACACCCGATTTCCGAATATATCGTTCCGCTTCTTCGGACTGATTGCGTTCGTGGTAGAAGGTTGACAACACTAAATTTGCGTGCATCCGTTCGGTTGCATCAAGGAGTACGGTTCCTGTTAAGGCCTCCATCAACTGTAGAAAAAGTCCCTCGTCCTTTACATTTTTACTCGCTCGCTTCAGATGCGGCCATATCGCCCCTGTATCGAAAGGTAAATCAGGGTTGGTAAGTGCCCGTTTGAAACTCTCCTCAGATTCCTCGTACTGCCCGTTGAGGAGGTATGCTTCTCCCAACATCGCGTCATAGTGTGGATCAGGGTGCGTTTGCGTAACCCGTTTGGCGAATTCAAGTGCTTTTTCGGGCATAATCCCCTTTCGGAGCAGTTGGTCCGCAAGGTGGTAGTAGTCCCAATTGCGTCCACCCCGATTTATCTCTGTTTGACGGAATTCAACCCATTGCGTGTAGGCTACGCTCGCTTTTTCTTGATTCCCCACCGCTTTGTAGGCATCTCCGAGCAGTTCATACACGGTTGCATTTCCTCCAATTTGCGATGCAAGTTCTTCAAAAACAGCAACCCTTTCGCCTTTTTGTTCGTCATCTTTGTAGATACCCCAGAGCAAGCGGAGCACTGCCTCACGTTCAAACTCTTCCGTACCTGCTTCGACAAAGTTACGCAGCTCTGCGATGGCAGTGTCGAGTTCGTCTAGCTTCTTGTATACTTCAATCAACAGCCACCGCTTCTGGAGACGGTCGCTAGGTTCATCTGCCAGTTCAATGAGGCGTTTGTAGAGAGTTTTCGCCTTTTCAGGGTTTGCATCGGTATACAACTTTGCTAGCGGTGCTAAGATAACGGCACTATCAGGATTCAACTCGTCGGCACGCTCGTAAGCAGCGATTGCCTTGTTGTGCATATTGCTCCATTCGTAAGTTTGCGCTAGAGCGAAGTGGGCATCCGGATCCTCGGGGTTGTTTTCAACAGCCTGAGTCCGATCGGCAACCATCTTCTCATGTAGATTCCCCGCTCTATATGCCCTACGTATCCCATCCTGTGCTGCTTGTCGCATACCATCATCCTGAGCAGCATTTTCCATGTCCTGATAAGCGTTCATCGCCTCCTCATAGCGTTCTATGCCGAGATAGCTTTGAGCGAGCATACTATACAGTTGTTGGCGTTCGTGGCCACCGCCGCCGTAACGTCCAGCATGGGTGATAGCGTCTTCAATGAGCTTAATTGCCGGATTGTATAGTTCTCCCTCGACGCAGATACTCCCAAGTGCTGTCAAACGCCACGTATCCTGATTCCACTGTATGTCGGCAGATAGGGCAGCTTCCCCCTCATCCAACATTGTTTGTGCCAGTTCCTGTTCGCCATCCTTATTAAACGCTGCAGCTGCGTAGTAAAAGCTCCGAACATTGCCGGGTTGGGCTTTGCCAAGTGCTTGGTAGCTTTTGGCAGCGTCTGCATAGTCCCCGCGCGTCCGGTGGATTTCGGCGGTTATTTCGAGTCTCGTTGGATTTTCAACTGTTGCCTCGCCCTGCACCTCAAAGTAGGTAAGAAGGTCATCCAGCTTGCCCTGACTCCGATAGGTATTAATCAGGGATTCACGTGCCTTATCACCTGCAAAGTAGATCTGGAAACCCGTTGGCCCTGACCAATTTATAGACATGCCACTTAGACCGGACCGGGATAGGGTTTTATAGAGGTCAATAGCGGTATCGATCTGTCCAAGTTGTGCATAGATTTTTACCAACTCTGTAGAAACCGCATTTCTCTCCCAACTCTGCGTGGTCATGTCCATCGCTTTCTTATAGGCATTCGCAGCTTGTTCCCATTCGCCTTGACTGGCGTAATCCTGCGCTCGCTGCCGCTGCATCTCGAAAGAAAGTATCCCTTCAGATTCTGCCTGTTGAAACATACCTTCTAGCTTTCCTTGACGACGATAGAGTTCCATCAGTTGTCGCTCGATGTTCTGCCGCTCCCATTCTTCCCCGGTGTATTGGATTGCGTACTGGAACATCTTCTCTGCCGACTCAAAATCCTCTTTCCGTATGTAGAGCTGTGCCAACTCCTGATAGACATTTTTGTCGCCGGGATTAATCTCGATTGCCTTTTGATAGGTGGCAATCGCCTCATCAATCCGATCGATGGATGCATAAACTTTGGCAAGACGGGCGTAGTGAACGCCGCTCTCCTCCACTTCGATGAACCCTTGTGCGAGTTCAATAGCCTCATCAGTTCTGTCGGCGGATTGATAGGCGTTGACGAGTCCGTCCTGATATTTCGTGTTCTCCGGGTCGGCTTCCAGTAACGTCTGCCATTCGGTGATTGCTGCCTCGTGCTTATTTTGGCGCGAGTAGATCCGGGCGAGTTCCGCACGAGATTCAAGGTCTTCGGGCATCACTGTGATAATCTGTTTGTAGAGTGTCGCCGCTTTGCTGAGTTGGTCGCGCTGCATGTACTGTTTCGCCAATGCCCGCTGTATGCCAACCTTCATCTTCCCCGCTTTTTCTCCCAGACGGGTTGTTGTCCCAAGTCCACTTTTTCGCCGTTTAATCTCCATCAACCGTTCCTGCGCCTGCTGACGAAGGAATTGCTGGGCGGATAGATCATTGATGACTTCTGTGTACATCGCCTCGGCATCATCCCACATTTCGTGCTGCATAAACTGGTCAGCGATACGCTGTTTTTCCCAAAAGCCCATACTGCCACCAAACGCCATCAGGCGCGTACTTCCCATTTTCCTAAAACTGTCCGCCGCCTTCTCCTTATCCCCTTGTTTGGCGAGAGCTGCACCGAGTTTTTCGTACATCTCAGACTTCCGGTAGGTATCCCACGGACTAAGTTTTTGAATTGCTCGGTCAAGCAAGCGCACTTCGCGTTCTTGTTCACCCGCGGCGCGATAGGTTTCCGCAAGCTTATTGAACCATTCATGATTTGTTACTGACATATCATCCAACAGTTGATTGACAAGCGGCTCAGCATCTTCAATGTTTCCGTCCTTAATCCGTATTAACGCGACTAGGTAGGTCTGCGAGGTATCATCAGGATTCTCCGCTAGCCGTCCCTCGTACTGCTCACGTATGGTGTCTAGCTTCCCTGATGCCTTGTATAGTTCAATCAACTTCTGAGCCACCTGAGTTTGTGCGTTCCGATCTTTCAAGATTGCCGAACCGTTAGTCTCCAGTTTTGTACGAAGGAATTGGATAGCTTTGTCCCGATTGCCGGCTGCTGTGTATGCGGCTGCAAGCTGCGCGTACATACGCGTGTTATTGGGGTTGACCTCCAGAATCTTTTCATAAATCTCCGCTGCGCCTTCGGGATGACTGAAGGTCATACACTGTTGTGCCACAGTTTCTGCGAAATCGAGACCGGAGCCACGTCCAATGGATGGGCGGATTGTCTCTTTTGCCAGAGTAGCAATTGCCTCCGCCTGTCCTACCTGAAAAAAGGTGAACATCACGTTGAAAAAACTGAATCCAAGTGCGTTGGGATTATTCTCGAGCAGTATGGTATATTGTGTGACCGCTGCCTCAGAACGCCCACTTCGTATCAGCATTTGGGCATACCGTTGGCGTGTTATGCCATCCTTTGGGCGTAAGGCTAGCGCAGCTTCAAAGGCTTTTGCAGCGTTATCGATCTGATTGACAGCTTCGTAATAGGTGGCAAGATTAATTTGTGCACGGAAAGAGGTTGGATTTCTCTCAGCAGATAGAATGAGTAGATCTTCGCGTTCTTTGGTTGCTCGACGGCGTGCCAGATTTGATGCCTGTTGAAAGTACCAATTGTACATCGTCTGTCCATGCCGACCTCGCCGGTCAGCGAAGCGTAGGGCTCTTTCCGCAAGAATTGCGGCATCTTGTCCTCTGCCAAGTTTCTCCAACAGTTGGCTCAGCTGCATCAGCATGTTCGGATCGCGTTGTCCCATGGCGAGCTTCATCGCACCCTTCGCTGCCACAATCGCATATTGTGTTAATCCGCTTTGCTGCAGCTTTTCGGCAAGTTCTCGAAGTGCCTCGGGCCCGACGGGTGAACTGAGAACCTTCGACAGTACTTCGCGCACCTTGACTGTATCCCCGGTGTAGATAGCAACTTGCAGGATTAGGTCGTTATAATGTTTGCGATTCCGTCGGTCCTTATCAGCAACCTTGGTAAACGCTTCCATTGCCTCCTGATGTTTCCCAGTATGGATGGAGACAAAAGCGGTCTGGAGCGTCAGCGTCAGATTATCGGGGAATTCCGTTTGTAAGCCCACCAGAATCTCTTGCGCTTTATTGCGTTTTCCTTCCCACCAGTAAAAATAGCTTAACGCCAAACCGGGATAAATCCGATCTTGACCTTCAGCCCCTTCAAATTCTCCCTGAAACTGTGTATACAACGGTTCCAGTTGATTTTGGGTCCAGAGATAGAGGAAAAATTCTTGGAGAAAACGCAGCCGATCTTGATTATAGTAGATGCTGGGTGTGGGGAAACTAGTTTGTACGGATTGATATCCCCTATAGTTGTGTGAACTAGTGATTGAAATGGCGCGGGCATTGGCAACAGTAGGCTTGGTACGCTCAAGCAATTTCCGGAAGGTGGCAGTTGCTTTGTCCATCTGTCCATCTCGCACGTAGGCGTAGGAGAGGTTTGCATACATGGTCCGGTAAGCCCCCCACTTCTGACGTATCGCGCTGCGGGTGATGCTCGAAGCGGCAGGAAGCTGCGCCAAGATCTCCTCTGCTGCACCTACCTCCCCAATCTGCGTCAGCGTCTTGACAAGTTCCGATAGCACCTGAACATCTGTTACTTTTGTATCTTCGATTTCATCTATTAATCTTTTCGCATCAGCCTGCTTGCCACCACGATAGAGGGTGTTTGCCAATTTGCTGGTGTACCACAACCGCGCTTCAAGAGAGAGATGACTGAGTTCATCTAGATAGCTTTTTGCCGCTTCATAATCTAAGTCCCCTTTCAACGCAGAATCGAGTCGGATGGCTTTATACGACAGATCGTTTGGTGACAACGCAATCAGGCGATCGATGGTTTGCAGTGTTTTATCGGCTTTCTCCATCAGAATGTTGACCTTTGCCAAGGTTTCGAGGATCTGGAGATCTTGGGGGTGTGCTTCTGCCTTCGCTTCAAAACCTGCGGTGAAATCATCAAGCCGTTGCTCGCGCTGGGCAATGAGTCCAAGCTGGGTCAACGCACCGGCCTGGGCATCTTCAAAACTACTTGGTAGCCACGTGCTGCCAGTTTGTCCCAAATAGGGTCGTTGAATTTGCCAGACAATGTCTCTCGCCAAATTGAATCGGCGTGTATCGGGTAGGAACGACTTTTGAGATGGTCCAAGGGCGGGGTGTCCAGTCTGCCCCACGTTTTTCTTCGCTTCTGCGGGCGGTTCAGACATCGCCAATACGCGCTCAAAGTGCGAGGCAGCGCGTTCCAATTCGTTCATCTCTACAAGTAACGCACCTATATGATAGAGCGTTTTGGCATCTGTGACTTTTTCTCCGGCACGGTCTAAGGCGGAAAGTGCTTCATCAAGCAGTCCATGTTGACTGAGTAAGCCTGCCAGTTTCACCTCTGCTTCGACATCCTTATTTCTAGCGTGCAGTAGTTTTGTCCATGTCTGAACCGCCTCCTGCTCTCGACCGATGTCAAAGAGCATTTCGCCGAGTTTCTGTTGATGATGGGGGTTGGGCTGCGCCTTGACGAGCCGCTGCTGATACGAAAGTGCCTCCTGATTCTCACCAAGTTCCAGATTAATTTTAACCAACTGCGTTAGTAGGTCGGGATTTTGCGTCTGTTGCTCCAACGCACGCACTAACTGTTCTCTCGCAGCGGGTAGGTCTCCCTGTCTCCGGTACAATTCCGCTAATCCCAACACGGGACCTCGGTCATTTGGGTTTACCCTTGCCATCTGTCGGAGTGTATCTTCCAACTCATCGCTCCGTCCAAGATCATAATATACGCCCTCCAACCGATTGACGAACGAGATCTTATCGCTGAGTTCATCGCTCAGATCCCAACACCGCCAATACTGCTCGATTGAACCCCGATAGTCGCCTGCCTGTCGATACACGTCTGCCAGTTCGGCGCGAATGTCGGTGGAGTCGGAACGCAAACGGATTGCCTGCTTGAGGCTATCGACTGCCGCGTCGTAATGCCCACGCTGCTTCTCGATTGTAGCAAGTAGTTGGTGCCCCTCCGGATTCCGGGGGCTGTGTGCAATCGCTTGCTTTGCGGCTGCAGTAGCAACATCAAAATCCATCGCACGCAGATGGAGACGTGCGATATCTGAATAGTATTCCCGCGCATTTCCGGCATCAACCTGAACGAGATGATTGTAAATAGTGACCGCTTCATCACGGCGTCCACTTTTTGTGTAAAGTTCCACGAGCCAGCGGTTGACCTGCACATCATTTGGCTTGAGGTCTTTCGCCTTAATCAGAATTTCAAGTGCATTTGTCACGTTCCCCAACTTGAGGTACATCTTGGCAAGCTGTTTCCGTTGTTCAAAACTCTCAGGCGATGCCTCCAACTGGTCAATTTTCTTCGCAAGGACACCCTGACGTCGATAGATTTCAATCTGCTGATCGGTCATCCGCTCTGCAAAGAAGGGGTTTGGTGCTAACCTCGCAGCTTCCGTATACTCAGCCAACGCTTTTTCGTAATCCTTGTTCTCCATCAACCGCCGCGCCAACGCTTCACGATGGCGATATTCATCGGGAGCCAACTCAACCGCCTTTCGGCTTGCGGCGATGGCTTCCGTCCGGAATCTTTTTGCGTCAAGCAACTGCGCGAGGCGATCATAATTCTCTGCGATTGCACCCTCTCCGGCGACCATCCGATTCCATGTCTCGACAGTCTTCTCACGATTGCTCTGATGGAAATAGAATTCGCCGAAATATTCGATGTAATCGAGGTTGTCAGGTGCGAGCGAAATTGCTTTTTCATACGCTGCGACAGCGTCATCTATCCATTCATGACCTGTGTAAATTTCGGCGAGGATGAGGTGTGTTCCTGCATTATTTGGATCGCGATCAATCATCCGTTGATAGGTCCCCTTTGCCCTATCTTCGTCCTTTAGTTGCAGATACAATTCGCCGAGCTCGCGATAAATCCCAAAATCGTCAGGCTGCGTTTCGCTGAGCATTTCATACTCAGCCGCTGCGTCTTCAAACCTCTCAACATTACGGAAAACAGTGATGAGGTTCAGCCGAAGTCTAGCGTCTGTCGGGGCAAGTTCCAATCCCTGTTGATACTTGGCAATGCCCTCGTCTATCCCCTCATTCTCAATATACGCATTGGCAAGCAAGCCGATCAATTCCACATCATTCGGCGTTTGGGCGAGTTTTCCTTCGTAATAGGTGATTAAACCGGGCCAATCCCCGTTGTGAGCGTAGATACCGATGATGCGTTGATGCAGATCTTTCCGCAGCCAATTTCCTTGCCCCGTCAACGCAAGGGCTTTATCATAGTTTTGGACAGCAGCATCGTACTCCCTCATCTCTTCCTGAATCTTCCCAATCTCCCGCAGACTCAAACAGACTCGATACGGGTCATCTCGCTTCAATTGGACGACAGCCTCGTGTTGTTCGATGGCTTGGGTGTAAAGTTCCTGTTCACGGAACAGGTCCGCTAACTCTATGCGGGAAAAGATGTTCTCTGGATCCAGTTCAGCGATTTTCCCCCATGCGGCAATCGCCTCGTCTATCCGATCGCGGCGGAAATAGGCGCGTCCGAGCACTTTATAGGTTGCGGTCAACTCATCGGGCGTGGCAGATTGTGACGCTATTGCAAGATCTGCCGCCTTCGTGAGCGCAGCAATGGCTCCCTCATGCTGACGCAGCGTCGCATACATCTGTCCAAGTGCGAAGTGCGGATAGTAATCGTCCGATGCCAAATCAACGGCATGTCGATACGCTACGATTGCCTCCGTATTTTTGCCGAGCCGCTTGTAGATGTGTCCTAGAATCAGCTGCAGGTTCGGATTCTCCGGTTTTGCCGCCGCCTCCGTTTGGTAATCAATAACCATCTGATCCAAGCCGAGCCCTTCAAGGTAAAACTGATACAGGCGATCAAACGTGCTACCCTCCTTTGGTTTGCGCTCCAGCATCTGTTTATAGCGTATTATGATTTTTTCATCAACTGCCTCATCTTGATTAGGGGCAATCGCTAAGAGAATAGGTACAAAACAGCAGAGAAATAGGATAAGGACTATCAGTTGTTTGGGACGTTCAAACACTATATTTCCTCCTCTGGAGAATGGTTGGGATTATTCATTGGTTCCTTATACAGTTCATCAATTTGGCAGGGCCCTGTCAGGTCCAAAAAAAATTTCAACCAAGCATCGGGGGGATCATCATCGGTGGATGCCCCTCTGAACCCCGATGGGGCCTAGCTTTAGGGCGTTTGTAGATTTTTACCACCCAAGAGAGAGGGCGTGCAGACGGCTTTTTGACCTGCCAAATACGCACTGTTTATGAACCGTTTTTCACTGAAATGACACCATAACCAAGCCAAATGTCAGGGATTTGGCAGGTCCCTGACAGGTCAAAACTCTGAAATGCGTAAGCCCTGAAACAGTAACTTAGGTTATCCTTATTTTTTTGGAAACGCCAAATCCGTAAAGGGCACACCATCTGTGTCGGTCAGTCGCAGGTAGAATCCCCAAAATCCTATCTCATCGCAGGTCTTAATGAGGATTCTGTTTTCGCCCGCTTTGAGTGTTACCGGAATGGCATTCTGATCCATCGCTGCAGAACGGGATTCGCTATATGCGAATACCTCCTCACCGTTCAGCCAGACTTTCGCTTGATCATCGCTGCCGATATGGATTTGGGCTTTCCGTTCGTCGGGTGCGGTAACGGTTGTCCGTGCATACGCCGTGACCCAATTAATTTTCCTTCCAAAGATTTTGTTGAGATCGACAAAGCCATCGAAGGTATCATCAGTCCGCTTCTGCCAGCTGATCTGCCCATCAACTCCGTCGTATTTTGCAGCTGTGTCGATCTGCGTCGCACCTTCCGGAATATACACTTTATTATAACCGATTCCATCTGTATTGTTAAATGGGCCAATAATTGACCACACGCTTTCGGCGATAAAGCCGGTTTTGTTCATATAATCTTTAGCTTTGTCAGACCGGTCATGTTCACGGTAGTATTCAGCAAGTGCGACGTTGGCGAGTAGTTGGATGGTTGGATTGCCGGGCATAGCGTTCATCACTTTCTCTACTATCTCAACGTACCGTCCTTCGTCCTTGGCTTTTTCGCTATCTTGGGTGGCTCTCCGCCATAACCGTCGGGCTGCATCTTCCGGGGTCGTGCCGGGTTGATTCCTGTCGTTCCTACTCATTTTGAACTGTTCTAGTGCCTCTTCATATCGTTCGTTGGCGAGATATGCACGCCCCAAAGTCGAAGTGTAACGCCAAGCCGCATCACCACTTTGTGAGGCGCGTTCTGCAAATTCCAACGCTTTCTCTGGCATAATTTCTTTGTCGAGAATCTGAATGGCGAGGTGCTCATACTCCCAAGGCCGTTGCCTTCGGTGCACCTTTTTTTGACGAATTTCCAGCCACTTGGTGTATGTGGCGTTCGCTTTTTCGGTCTCGCCTGCCTCTTTGTAGGCAGCCCCTAACAATTCGTATAGTATAGCACTCTCCTCCATTTTAGGTTTCAGGCTCTCCAAGATAGCGACACCCTTGTCTCTCTGCTCTCGGTCACTATAAAGTTTCCAGATACCTCGGATCACAGAATCGTATTCGTTATCTTCAAGGGACGCGTCTAGGGCTCGACGGTATGTGGCTTCAGCTTCTGATAATTGATCGTCTTTTGCATGAGTCCACGCTAGCTGGTGGTATAGTTCAGAGGAGGTCGGTTCAAGCGCAAGTGCTTTTTCGTATGCAGCGGCCGCCTTTGCCAACCGTTCCGCTCCTGCATCGGCAAAGATGGGACGGGTGTAACCGACCAATTTGGTGTTACCAACTAGCCTACCAGGGTTCTTGTTAGGCGATATATCAGAGATATACCCTTCTGTTTCCTTGTCAAACCTCCAGTAGCCGACTAAGTCCGGTTCATCGCCCTTCAGTTTGATATTCATATCCTCACGAATCTCGGCTTCTGTCCGGGCGACGTTCCAGATCCGAACCTCATCAATTTGTCCGTTGAAGGTGGCGGAGTCCATCCCTTTCTCATGTGAAGCACCAATCCGGAGTGGATACTGACTTTTATAAAAACCGCCTCTCCCGAAATCTCGGTTTGCAACTTCGGTGCCGTCAATGAACAATTTTATGACATTTTTGTTCCCATCAATGACACCCGCTACGTGATGCCATGTGTTGAGTCCAACGGCACTGGGTGCCGAAAGCATCGTCCTTCCCTCTTGGTTCCTTGGCGATGCGGTGAATCGAATCGCCCCATCCTCCTGTAACCAGAGTCCGTAACTTTGATTGTTGATATTCAGCGTTTGCCGGTCCCCTTTGTAAATAATGGCAGCAGGTCCGTTCGGAAAGTTGGTCGGTTTAATCCACGCTGTCACCGTTACCTGTTGGCTAATATCGTTCAAAGCGTCGCTGTCGACGATTTCTGCGAAACTCGAATTCCCGTCGAGGTGCAGTGCTGTGTCCTCAAATTCCGCTTCTGTCGGCCGCTGCTTTTGGTAGAGGTCACCGATTGCTTTGTGCCATCGGGCACTGTTGGGTTGGAGTTCACTAACTTTCTCGTATTGCACAATTGCCTCGTCAATCTGGTCACTCCATTCGTAGGTTTGGGCGAGGGCAAAATGAGCGTCCGGGTCATCGGGATTTTCTGTCACCCGTTGCAATTTTTCGGGGATCTCCTTTTCGTAGAGGTTGCCCGCTTTGTACGCTTGGCGTACCATCCCTTCTGCCCTGCTTCGCTCGTGATCACTGCGGGCAACATTTGCCATCTGTTGATACGCATTGACGGCGTTTTCGTACTGTTTTGTGCCGAGATAACTTTTTCCGAGGATGCTATACAAATGCTCCTGTCCCCAACCAAAGCCTCCGTATCTTCCACTTGCAGCAATTGCATCCTCAACGGTCTTGATCGCTGGCGTGTACATTTCGCCATCAAGGCAGATAGATGCAACCGCAGCAAGGAACCACATGTCATGGCTGCGATTGCTGCCTGAAAGCGCGACTTCACCTTGATTCAGTAGTTCCTCTGCCAGATCAGGCTGATTACTCTTATTAAGAGCAGCGGCAGCGTAGTAAAAACTGCGGGCATTGCCGGGCTGTGCTTTACAGAGGACTTGATAGGCTTTAGCAGCTTGTTCATGGTCGTTGGCATTCCGATAAATCTCAGCCACCATTTCAAGGAGGGCGGGATCATCTGCCTCCTTTTCGAGTCTGCCTTCAAAATGAGTTTTCAATTGCTCAAGTTTCCCTTGATTTTTGTAAGCCTTAATCAAGAGTTCGCGTGCCTCATCACCACCGAAGGTGACTGTGACACCGGAGGGACCGTGGTTAATTGACATGCCTGTTGAACCGGATCGAGACAGCGTTTCGTAGACCTCTATTGCCAAATCGTCCTCACCGAGTTGCACGTATACGTGTACCAATTCGTTGAAGATCTCATTCCGTTCCCAACTTTGAGAGGTCATATCAAGTGCTTTTTTGTAGGCATCAACCGCTTTTTCCAATCTACCCTCACTCCGATAGCGTTGGGCACGTTCCCGTTGCATCTCAAATGTAAGCGTCCCTTCGTCCTCTGCTTTCTTCAACATCTCCTCCAACCTTCCTTGACGGCGGTAGATGTTCATCAGTTGTTGTTCAAGGTTCTGCCGCTCCCACTCTTGTCCGGTGTATTGAATTGCCTCCTCAAATGTTTTTTCTGCAGCATCCAGGTCGTCTTTACGGAGATAAAGCTGTGCTAGTTCACGATAGACCTGCCCATTACCGGGAGTGAGTGCAATCGCCTCTTTATAGGCTTCAATGGCATCATCAACCCGGTCCCCGGCGGCGTAAATCTTGGCGAGTCGGGCATAGTGGACGCTATTGTCCCCTTCTCCATCAATGTATTTCTGCGCGAGTTCAAGGGCTTCCGGAATTTTGTCAGCGGACTGATAAGCATTGACGAGTCCATCTTGATATTTTGTGTTTTCCGGGTCGGCTTCGAGCAATGCTTGCCAGGTATCGATTGCTTTATCGTGTTTATTTTGGCGCGAATAGATGGTTGCAAGTTGGGCACGAGATTCAAGGTCTTCCGGCATCGCTGTTGCAATCTGTTCGTAAATTTCTAACGCCTTCTTGAGTTGATTGCGCTGCTTGTACTGTTGCGCCAACGCTCGCTGCGTTCCAACGTTCATCTCTTGCGTTTTTTCGGTCAGCTGGGTGGTCCCCACCAATCCGTCGCGTCTCCGCTTAATCTCCATCAACTGCCGTTGCGCCTGTTGACGTTCCCATTGTCGTGCCGAAAGACCATTGACGATTTCGGTAAATAAGGTTTCGGCATCGTCCCACATCTCGTGCTGCATGTATGTAGTCGCGACACGCTCTTTTTCCCAGAAGCTACCAACACGCAGGAGGCGGGTCACACCCATCCTACGGAATGCGTCTCGCGCCTTCTCTTTCTCGCCTTTCTGGGCGTAGACTGTACCGAGTTTCTGGTAACCCTCGGAAAGTTGCCACCAATTCTGTGGGTCGAGTTTCTCGATTGTGGCTTCAAGTAGGCGGAGTTCGCGGTCTCGGTCCCCTGCGTCTCGGTATGCAGTCGCCAAACGCTGCAACCGTTGTGCATTAACTGACGCGAGATCAAGAAGTTGATTAACAAGTAGGTCAGTCCCTTCGAGGTCATTTGCCGCGATCTTCATTGACGCAACGAGATAGAGCAACGCCGGATCCTCTGGCTTCTCAGCGAGTTTGGCTTCATATTCCGCCGCCAATTCTTCTATCTCACCGGAGGCCTTATAGATCTCGGTCAGTTTTGATACCATTTCTACTTGTGCGTAAGAGTCACCTTCAGTTTCCACCTTTTCGCGCAAGAACTGGATTGCCTTTTCGCGTTCGCCGGCAGCAGCGTAGGCGGACGCTAGATCATCATACGTGTAATGCCGATTTGGTTGGACTTCGACAATCTTTTCGTAGATTTCGACGGCCGCTTTGGGGTTGTTATTCTCCATACACTGCTGTGCGGCACTTTCCGCAAACTCGTTGCCGAAACTCTGTCCGATAGATGGTGAAATCATCCCCATCGCGAGCGAAACCAATTCATCAACTTTGCCGGCTTGGAAGAAGGTCTCCATCACCTCCCAATAGTCGTAGCCGAGTGCATTCGGGTTCTCCTCAAGGAGCGTCATGTATTGGGTCACGGCAGCCCCTGACTGCCCACTGCGCTGCAACATCTGGGCGTACCGCCGACGGGTCATACTGTCCTTGGGGCGCAGGGCAAGTGCCGCATCAAAGGCAGCCGACGCCTTTTTGACCTGATTCGTACTTTCGTAGAATGTCGCCAACTGGACCTGTGCCTGGAATGAATTTGGGGACTTTTCGGCAGCTTCAATCAACTGGGGTTCGCGTTCTCGCACAGATTTGGATCGACTTATTAGATGGGTTGCTTGCTGGAGGCTCCACGAATGCAATGTCTGACCGTACCGGTCGCGTTGGTTGGCAAAACGCATTGCCCGTTCAGCGATGCGCGCCGCATCTTGTCCCCGCCCAAGATCTTCTAAGTGCTCACTCAAATCCATCAGAAAGTTCGGGTCGCGTTGCCCCATCGCCAAGATCATCGCTTTCTTGGCGACAGCGATCGCATATTGTGTGAGACCGCCCTGCTGGAGTTTTTGCGAGAACTGATAAAGTTCACGGGCACCACCCGGCGCATTCAGTACTTTCGTCATTAACTCACGCACCTTGACGGTGTTACCTGTATGCGAGGCAAGCTGTAGCGTGAGGTTATAATACTGCCGACGGTTTCGTGGGTCTGCCCCGGCGAGCTCATCAAGCAATTCCAACGCTGTCCCGTGTTGACCCGTCTGGATCGAGACAAAGACGGTGTTAAGTTTGAGTGTGAGGTCATCTGGAAATTCCTTTTGTAACCTTGAGAGGACCTCCTGCGCCTCATCCCGTTTTCCTTCCCACCAATAGCAGTAGCTCAACGCCAAACCGGGATAGATGCGGGCTCTACCTTCAGTTGCCTCCAACTCTATCTGGAGTTTCGCGTATAACGTTTCCTGTCCCTCCTTCATCCACAGTTGACTGAAAATCGCCTGGAGATATTCTAAACGGTTTTGATTATAGTAACTTGTTGGCGATGGATAGCTGGACTGGATCGGGGTGTATCCGCTGTAGGAGTGCGACGAGTGTGCGAGTGTCGCAACATGCCGGGGGTTTGTGGCAGGTGGTTTGGTCCGGTCAAAGAGTGTCCAGAAGAGTGCAATCCCTTTGTCGGTCTCTCCCTCCTCAATGTAAGCGGCGGCGAGATTCCGGTAGATGCGGCTATATTGCCACCACTGTTGCTGTGCGAGCGATGGCGGTCCCATCATCGAAGTTCGGGGCACCGTTGAAATCGCTGGAATTGGAAGTTGGGCGACGACTTTTTCTGCTGCGTCAGTTCTGCCCATCCGCGTGTATGCACTAACCAGCATTGAACCGGTGTTGAGATCGGTCACTTTTACAGCGTCAAACTCCTCCAACAATTTTAGGGCAGCCGCCTTCCTTCCTTGCTCATGGAACTTTCGGATATATCGTGCGGCATACCAGAGCCGCGCTTCGGGGGCGGCTCCGGTCATTTCGTCAAGATATTTTTTGGTTGTTTCATAATCGAGCTGATGCTCTATTGATTGGTTTAATCGCAAGCCTTGATATACCGGATCGTTTGGCGATGCGGTAATCAGCCGATCGGTAATTTCCTTCGCTTTGTCGGTGTCTTCGGTCAGGTTATAGAGTTTCACTAACGTTTCGAGCGTCTGGATGTCCTTCGGATTCGCATCAACCTCCGTCTCGAATTGCTGGATGAATTCGCTGAATTTTCCTTGCTGCTGTGCAATAGTTGTCAACTGCACGAGCGCGCCGGCTTGTGCTTCCTCAAAACTACTCGGCACCCACGGTTGACCACTTCCACGCCCAAATGACCGATTCTGGATCTCCCAGACAAGGTGTCCTGGGAGATTAAATTTGTCCGTGTCGATTCCGGGCGGTCCGTAGTTTGAACGAGATGATCCCGTCACAACGTTCTTTGTCGTATTTTCAGGTGGTTTGGGCATCTCCATAATCCGCAGGAAGTGGGGTTGCGCGCGGTCTAATTCGTTCATCTCAACTAACGTTGCACCGATCTGATAGATTGCTTTGGCATCCTTCACCTTTTCGCCCGCACGGTCAAGACTGGAAAGTGCCTCGTCTAGGAGGCCGTGGCGAATTAGCAACGTTGCAAGTTTGATCTCTGCTTCAAGTGTTTGATTCTTCGCGTGCAGCAACTTCGTCCACGCCTGAATCGCCTCCTGCTCTCGCCCGACATCAAACAACAACTCGCCGAGCCGCTGCTGGTGGATGGGGTCGGGTTCTACTTTGACGAGCCGTTGTTGATAGTTCAGTGCGTCCTGAATATCGCCGAGGTCGAGGCTAATTTTGACCAGTTGTACCAGCAGATCTGAATTTTCGCGTTCCCGGTCCAACGCCCGTGCTAGTTGGAATCGTGCGCCGGGGAGATCGCCTTCCATCTGATAGACCGCCGCCAACGCTAAGACAGGTCCCATGTCGGAGGTATTTGCTTTCGACATCTGCTTCAACTTTTCTTCAAACTCACCCCGTCGTCCCAAGTCGTAATATGCCTCGGAGAGTGATTTAACGAAGACAAGTTTGTCGTCCACGCTATCGCTCAATTCCCAGCATCGCCAGTACTGTTCGATTGCCAGTCGGGGGTTCCCTGAAAGTTTATAAATTTCTGCAATTTTTGCACGAATGTCAGTACCTTCTGGACGCAGACGGATAGCATCCTTGAGGCTGTCAATAGCGGTTTCATAGTTCCCAACCTGTTTGGCGATTTCCGCCAGCATCTGATGCCCCTCAGGATTGCGTGGGCTGTGCGCGACCGCTTGCTTCGCCGCCGCTGTTGCCGCATCGAAGTCCATTACTTTCAGATGGGACCGCGCAATGTTCCCATAATATTCCCTTGCATTCGCGCTATCAACCTCAATCAGGTGTGTGTAGATGGCGTTGGCTTCATCGCGTCTCCCTTGTTGGGCGTAGATTTCCGCGAGCCAACGGTTGATTGATACATCATTGGGTTTGAGGGCTTTCGCTTTCAAAAGGACTTCGAGCGAGTAGGTAACATTGCCCAACTTCAGGTACATCTTGGCGAGTTGTTTCTGTTGTTCAAAGCTTTCAGGGGCTGCATCCAATTCATCAATTTTCTCCACGAGCGTTCCTTGGTGCCGATAGATTTCAATCTGCTGGTCATTCATCTGTTCGGCGAAAAATTCGTTGGGTGCGAGCTCCGCCGCTGCGGCGTATTCGGTCAGTGCCGCGTCGTAGTCTTTGTTCTCCATCAACCGCCGTGCTAACGTCTCACGATAGCGATATTCATCGGGAGCCAATTCGACCGCCTTTCGACTTGCGGTGATGGCTTCCATCCGGAAATTTTTTGCGTCAAGCAACTGTGCAAGCCGGTCATAACTTTCAGCGATTGCACCCTCTCCGGCGACCATCCGATTCCATATCTCGACAGTCTTCTCACGATTGCCCTGATGGAAATAGAATTCGCCGAAATATTCGATGTAATCAAGGTTGTCAGGTGCGAGCGAAATTGCTTTTTCATACGCTGCGACAGCGTCATCTATCCATTCATGGCCTGTGTAAATTTCGGCGAGGATGAGGTGTGTTCCTGCATTATTTGGATCGCGATCGATCATCCGCTGATAGGTCGCCTTTGCTCTATTCTTGTCCTCTAGTTGCAGATACAATTCGCCAAGTTCGCGGTAGATCCCAAAATCGTCAGGCTGTGCTTCGCTGAGTATTTCATATTCCGCCGCTGCCTCTTCAAATCTCTCAGTGTTACGAAAAACAGCGATAAGGTTCAGACGGAGTCCAGCATCTGTCGGGGCAAGTTCTAATCCCTTTCGGTATTCGGCAATACCTTCGTCCACCTGCTGGTTTTCGGTATACGCCGATGCGAGCAAGCCGATTAACTCCACATCGTTCGGCATTTCAGTGAGTTTCTCTTGGTAGTAGGCGATTAATCCGAGCCAATCACTTTCGGCGGCGTAGATGCCGACAATTCGCCCCTGAATGTCCTTTCGCAGCCAGTTACCCTGTCCTGTCAACGCAAGTGCCTTGTCATAGTTTTGGACAGCAGCATCGTATTCCCCCATCTCCTCCTGAATCTTTCCAATTTCCCGCAGACTTAGACAGACCCGATATGGGTCATCCCGATTCAATCCGACAATCGCCTCGTGTTGTTCGATGGCTTGGGGATAAAGCTCCTGTTCACGGAACAGATCCGCTAACTCTATGCGGGAAAAGATGTTCTCTGGATCCAGTTCAGCGATTTTTCCCCACGCAGCAATCGCGTCGTCTATCCGATCGCGGCGGAAATAGGCGCGTCCGAGCGCTTTATAGGTTGCTGTTAATTCATCAGGGGTGGCAGCCCGCGACTCCATTGCGAGATCCGCCGCTTTTGTAAGCGCATCAATCGCTCCCTCATGCTGGCGCAACGTCGCATACATCTGTCCAAGCGCGAAATGTGAGTAGTAATCGTCTGACGCTAAATCAACAGCACGCTGATACGCCAAGATTGCCTCTGTATTCTTCCCAAGCCGCTTGTAGATGTGTCCTAGAATCAGCTGCAGGTTTGGATTCTCCGGTTTTGCCGCCGCCTCCGTTCGATAATCAACAACCATCTGGTCTAAACCCGACCCCTCAAGGTAGAGCTGATACAGGCGGTCAAAGGTGCTGCCCTCTTTCGGTTTGCGCTCTAGCATCTGCTTGTAGCGTTCTACTATTTTTTTATCAACTGCCTCATCTTGGGCGTGGGCAATCGGTATAAGAATAGTTATGAGACAGTAGAGAAATAGGATAAAAACTATCGGTTGTTTGTGACGTGCAAACATGAGAGTTCCTCCTTTGGAGAATGGTTTGGAATTGTATCATCGCTTATCACGCTTTTTGATCTCGCCCCACGTCGTCTTTATCTTGTTTCGCGGAGAAACGGAGCGAGGGCGTGACGGATCTTGCCAATCAGGAGTAGTTGCGGATTTGAGGAATAACTTAACCGATTCGTTCGTCAGGTCAAGCGTGTGTAACCCGCCACCCTGACCAAAGAGAATTTTGTCCCCGTCTGGTGACCAAGCAAGTCCATCGGTTGTTGATGGCGGCTTGTCCATTAAAATGGTTCGTAAGGGATTTCCTTCACGATTGATTATGAAAACGCCGTGACGAGTTTCCGGAAACGGCGGATAAGCAGAGAAAACAATCTCTTGACCGTTAGGCGACCAAGCGACGTCCCTAGGAGATGATACGGAAACTTCAATGGTGCGAACTTCTCGCGTCTTAAAATCCAGTGAGCCGATCCTAGGACCGCTACGGTGTTGAGTTCTATGGTGAGAATCACCAAAGATGATTTGCGTACCATCCGGAGACCAACGGATTTTTCCGATAAAACCGTCTCGGTCTTCAAACAAGAGTCGCTGATTTTGACCATTGACATCAATGGTGTAAATTCGGGTCGTTTCAACGCCCTTTTCAGGGAGATTGACAAAGGCGATTTTATCCCCTTGCGGAGACCATGTTGGAAAACCATTTGCAAACGGTATATCCGCTACTTTAATCTGATTTTTTCCATCTTTATCCATGACATGAATCTCATACCGACCATCCGCGGTCTCCTGCTCAAACGCGATTTGTGCGCCATCGGGGGACCAGGCAGGCATCATTTCAACCCTTTTGCTCTTGGTCAGATTGGTTAGTTGCTCGCCGTTGGCAGTCATTGTGTAAATATCAGGATTACCCCCTCTATGGGATACAAAAGCGATTTTTTGACCATCCGGGGACCAATCGGGTAGATGATCCCGATCCGGGTGATTTGTCAGACGGATAATCTGCTGGGTATTGATATTGATCGAATAAATTTCCTCATTTTTATCTCTTGCGGATGTAAAAGCGAGCCACTTACCGTCAGGAGAGAATGTGGGCTCATCATTGAGCTGTCCATCTGCAACCAATATCTCTAAATCCGTGCCGTCGGGTTTCACTCGCCAAATTAGTCGGTCTCTGGGCAATATCTCCTCACGGGTTGCAGAAAAGAAGGCAATTTTTGTTCCACCCGGCGACCATTTGGGATAAGCTGTCCGATAGTTGAAGTTAGTGAGCTGTTTCTGATCTCCGGTCCGTACATTAAGCAGATAGACACCATCTACGCCGTGCCGGTCGGAGGTGAACACAATTTCTTCGCTGACCGGCGACCAATGGGGCCAATTATCATCCCAAGGGAAATTATCGGTCATCTGCGTGGTATTTTTTCCTGTCGCATCCATGAGATAAATATCGAAGTCCCCATCTCGATCTGAAGCGAACGCGATTCGCTTTCCGTTCGGAGACCAGGTTGGATGCAGATCCCTCTTGAGTGAAAATGTAAGTTGCTGGCGTTTCCCAGATTTGAGGTCCATGATGACAATCTCAAAGTTTCGATTGATAGTTGAGACATAAGCCATCTTTGTCCCATCCGGCGATAACACTGGATCAAAATCCGATCCCTCCTCAAATGTCAGTCTCTTGGGTCTGTCGCCAAGGACCTGCCTGTATATCTCTTGATTCCCATCACGCTTGGATACAAACAGGATCTGTTCTTCCGCATTTGCGAGCAATACAATGAAAGTGAGACTTATTGTAAAATAGGAGATGTGATGTCTCATACTGTCTCTCTTCTAAAACACTATCTCGTTTTAATGATCCCCCATATCGTTATCAACTTCCCGCCGGGTTTAGCAGCAGGTGCAGCAGGCGCGGGATTGATGCCTGCCCTTATCATTTCTGCGTCAAAGGCTTCATCTATCCACTTCGTAATCTGCCATTCCCCCTGACGAAACTCAAAGGTGAACTTGTTATTCCCTTCCGCGAACCATCCGAGAAATCCACCCTCTAGGATGTGCCCCTCGTTAGCGAACCCCTGGATTCGATAATGGTTCAAGGCTTCGACTTTTTTGGGTGCTGCGTTGATGATGTGGGCGGGAAAGGAAAGTTCCAATTCAATATCCCGGTACATTGCGAAAACCCGTGCTGCAGATTTTCCCTCGTCCTTGAGTTCTTCAAACATCACATCGTCGAATGGATCGGCAAATGTTCCCATATCGGAGGTGTACTGAAATCCTTCTATCCAGAACGCACTCAGATACAGATCCAAGTCTTCATTTTCATATCCTTCGCGCAAGCGTTCTAAAACCCCATCAATAGCGTCCTGGAGTGCCACATCAACCCCCTCCACTTCGGGTTCAACAAATACCGGTTCGGGTGGCTGCATTTCCTCGTCTGGCTGGGGATCTTCAACGTTTTCCGCGCGGGGGTCAGTTCTTTCGCGGTCGTCCACGTCAAGATCGGCAACACTTTCCTTCGTATCATCCACTAGTTCCGTTACAACATTCATCGACGATTCATCTTTGCCATCGCCACAACTCATCATTACAATGAGAAAACATAACGATACGATGTAAAACAGATTCCGTCTCACTTGATATCCTCTCACCTTAGGAACTGTCCCGATGAATCGGGATTAATATCTGAAAGTTTTCACTTCACGGGTTGATGCCCTCAAAATCGGTTGATTTTGCCCCTACAATGACAAAAGATCCCGTTTCATCTACTTTATTGTAAGTTGCTAGTTGATAACCCAAGCATCAGAAAATAGCAATTTGGATTATTATAACGCAAGTTGCTATGGCGTGTTGACATTTGGCAGTCCGTAGGTTGGGTTTCACTCTCTCTATCGACAAAACAGTGTTTTTGAAAAACAAAATATCTATCGTCCTTGATAGGGATTCAGTTTGAACCGTTCAACCCAACCTACGATACTCGAACCCGTCAAGGTGTAAGTTCCCTTGATAATGTAAGTTGAGATCTGTTTTTGGATTAATGCTTAATCGGTTGCCCCTTTTCGTTGAGATAGATGACATCGATGTAGAATGGAATTTTTGGTTTCGGAGCCGCTCCCGATTCCCACCTCCCAATTTCATGCACCAACCCTTTGGGGATGCCAGATCCGGCACTTAATTGTGCCGGGTTGGACATAAATAGTGAACAACCGGTTTGGGATAAAGACCCCATCGTTACCCAAACTCCCGCCAGTGACCCGCCAATCCTTTGCCTGGGCTTGCTTTACCAGTGTGTGCAGCTTTTCGCTGGATCTGATGTCTGCTTCGATGACTGCCTCCCAAGACGCAGAATCTGCCAGTCCGTGCCAATCTTTCAACTCAGAGAGTTCTTCGGGGTCGCTTTTTGCGCGATAAATGTCCCATCTTCCGCTGAGATACGCCGAATAATCATCATAATCCTCAATCTTTACGTTCATGTCTAAAAGTCGTTCAATCCATTCGTCGGTAGGGACAACCGTCTCTAACTCTCTATTCCGCTGCCCCCTGCTTGTCCGGTATTTTGGATCAAAACGTTTCATTACCTCTATGACTTCTTCAGGTGCATCTGACACCATCGGTTCATACCAATCAACAAACGCTCTTAATTCAGGCGTTAATTCTGTTTGTGCTCCGCTTGAGTAGTTACCGTCCAGCACTTGGAAAACGATTTTCTCTATTACAGGGCTTTGTCTGAAAGAGAAATATAATCCTGCACCAACGGCTACGATGACCGCAACAGCGATAATTACAATTCTTGATTTCATGATAGTTTCTTCTGTGGAAAGTGAGGAAATTCCTTCCGTGTTACACTTTTGCCCCCTTTTGTTCTTCGATATACATAACGCGGAGTTGATTGACCCGCGATTGCCATAGGATAAGAATTATCCCCCCATCATTCCATTGATATTCTGATAAATGACCGCACTCACAGCTGCACACAATCTCACTGTGGCGTATATTGTTCTTGTTGTGCGCTAAGAAGGTATCGTGTTTCATTCCGACGTAGTAATCAGACATTGTTATGACCTCCTTTCACGATAGAAGTGCCGATAACACAGACAAACCTTCCTAAAAACGAGTTGCGTTGCCTCCGGCGATGAAAACAACGCTTGGGTGACCTTTCGTTTTCTCGTAGGCACGGAGATAGCTTGATGCCTGATCATCTCCGTAGCATCGCTTGATAGTGTAGAATAGGGTCGGAAGCCCGGATTGTTGGGCTGCTATGGTGTCTACTCGATTTATCCGCAGGTTGAGATACTCATGTGCTTTCATGGTTTTGACTCCTTGCCCGGCACGGGCTGTTGAAAGTTTGGTCCTCAATTGCTCCATTAGCTATCGACGGTTGACAGACGCTCTCCGAGGAGTACTACGATGGTTTGGAAATGTTTGGGTTGAACCCCTTCAGGACTTTTGTGTTCCCGTTGCGTGGGAATATTATCGCGATCCGAGTTATCGGAATCATCGGGCATCACAGATTCCTCAACGGTGTTAGGCTCACTCTTGCGAAACAGCGGTTGCCCTTTCTCTACAGGGTTGAGATAGAGGTATAATCCTGCAGCGAAAAGGACCATAACAGCAACAATTGCAATCCTTAATTTCATGAGAGCACCTCCTTTGTGGCATCTCAATGTGTCTCGGTAGCGACAAATACCGCAACCTTCTGGACTAAATTACCGTCCTTCGCCATTGACGAAAGAAAGAGCATCGGCGCAGAATATACGGTGTAATGCGGGGTTGCGTTAATGACCAGATCCAATTGACCGTCCCCATCCAGATCTCCTACCCAGAGCAGGGTGGGTATGGCACCATTCGTTGAACTGTATGCGACCAACTCCTGTGATAACTGCCCCTTGGACAGTTCAAGGCTGTAGTTTTCGAGTGAAGTAAACCCGTTTGGTCCTATCTCCCCTTCACCATAAACTGTTACATGATACTCATTTTTGCCCGCTAACCTAAGATCGAGAGATTTACCCGGACTCAAAATTGCCCCTTCGGCGGATAGTGTCTTAATGGATTCGCTTTTGGGTGCCTCCAAACCTTTTATTAGAAAGAGTGGGCGCGTCCGTCCCTCCACTGATACCACTTTTCCGGTCTTCTCCCCGGCATTATCAACGAATGGGTCATAAACGGTTTCCACTGTAATCCTCGAAGGGATAAGTGCGTACCCATCAGGTGTCGAATACAATCCCAGCCAGATTTCACCTGATTTTGCTGAGACCTCGTCGCTGTGGAACGCACCCACTTGTAAGAGTTGAATTTCAGGTTCTACAGGTGATGCCACTGATTGGCCATTACGACCAAACATAACATAACAGATCCATCCCGCGAAAAAAATAGACATCGTTATTGTGAATGACATACGAAATAACATGGTCTTATTCCTCCCTCAGATTGTGTCTCGGTTTACCGATCTTGCAAAGGGTTGATACCCCGATAGATCGGGATTTCGCTACACTCAACTTGTGAAATTCTGCTATAGATTATGAGCAATTACCGTGCCAAAACAGACAATCAGGCACCAAAATCAGTATAAAGTTTTTGGTCATGTAAAAAGAAAGTGCAAAGCATCTCAGAGAAACTAAGTTTTTGACAAAGGTTCGATAGTCGGGGAAACTAGATGCCCCGCCTACGGTAGAAGTTCTGTTGCACGACTTCTTTACATGAGCAGAGGTTTTTAGGGTCCATCAATGTAAGCATAAAAAAAGCGGTATCACACCCGTGAAAAAGGGTGTGATACCGCTGGTTGTATAGTTGGTCAATCACTGTGACCGGCTCATCATTTTCGCAAGCGGTCCAATGTGCTTACGGTTAATGTGCCTCCGACCGGTTCATCACCATGTTTCTGAAGGTGTTCGATTGAGCTATCAATGGATTCAGATTCCTTAGAGCTAGCCAAACCGAGTGACTCTCTGGCTAGCTTGAATTCTATTGCATCTGACAGTGTTGCCTGATTCTTGAAACTCTTGTCATAGTAGCGAACCAGCACATCAACTTCAGGTCCTTTGCCGTGTTTACGCTCAAGATACTCACGCAGCTTACGGGCAAACTTACCACTTTCTACATCCGCTAAAAACCGCTCACGGAGTTCTTGATCCGATAGATCTGTGACAGATGGCTCCTCATGCGCTTGGCGGACTTCTTCATCCCAGTCCCACGCTTGAAGGAATGGCTCATCTATTCCTTGTGTGTCAGGAGAATCAGTGGGCTGTTCATCAGACTGTCCCATCGCGTCAGGCGACTCAGTGCTGTCGTTATCTGACTCGTCAGCGAAAGTTAGTTCATCAACCTCGGAATCATCCACCGTCGAAGTTCCAACGGAGACCCTAGGGGGTTGACTGTCAACAGTGAAGGGAACAGGGTCGTCCCCATAGTACCAATGACTACCGAAGTAGGCACCGCATACGATCAGGATAGCTATTATCGCAGCACCAACAACCATTTTCATCTGTATTACCTCCTTTTCCCATTTTAATATCTCAAGCATCAGGTCGCTCCCCCGACTCATCGGGGATTTTACGACGCTTAACTTGTGCAATCCTGTATAAGCAATTACCGCGCCAAAGCAAACAATAGCGTCCCAAAATCAGCATAGAGTTTTTAACGGGGAGAGTCTAAAAAGCCAATGCAGGGATTAAAACGGTGTGATATAGAGCGATAAATTGATCAATTATAAGTTGAAAGCACGTAACTCCTTGTATTTATTGTTGATTTGAGTGGAATCTAACCGCATTCTTATCACTTCTCACTTTCCTATCCTGTAACTTCGCAGATTTCTGCGACGCTAATTCTCGTTATCGCGGCTGATGACACCGTGAAGCCTTGTGGCCACTGGGTTATAGCAACTTCGCAGATTTCTGCGACACCAATTCCTATTATCGCAGTAAATTGCCCCCAAACCCTTGCGTATACTGGGTTACAGCAACTTCGCAGATTTCTGCGACACCAATTCTCGTTATCACGGATTTTGGCGATTTTTTCTAGATTGACTTCTCTCAATACTGTATTTATCCATTTTATATCTTAACGTGGGCTCAGGGATGCCGAGATGGTTTGCCGCAGCTTTCTGGTCCACAGTGCTTTCAAGCGCGTCAATGATTAAAATTCGTTCGTATTCATCAACCAATACAGTGAGTGCCCTAGTCCCTGTATCGAATTTTCTAGCGGCATCAATCTGGAGGTCAGCGGCAGTAATCCAATCACTTGTGGCTAACACCATCCCCTGCTCGATACGGTTCTCCAACTCACGGACGTTTCCTGGCCATGCGTAGCTGGTTAAAAAGGTCATTGCTGCTTCCTGAAAGCCTCTAATCTGTTTACCATCGGTTAGATACGATTTTTGAGTGAGAAAGTGAGTGGCAAGCAGGGGGATATCGGATTTGCGCTCGCGTAACGGAGGCACGTGTAACGGAAAAACGTTGAGTCGATAGTAGAGATCCTCTCGAAATGTGCCTTCTTGGACTGCCTGCTCCAGATTTTTATTGGTCGCTGTAATCACTCGGACATCCACTTCAATGGTCTGTTTCCCGCCAAGTCGTTCAAGCTGTCTTTCCTGCAAGACACGCAGGAACTTTACTTGAGATTCCGCATCCAGTTCAGCAATTTCATCAAGGAAGATGGTGCCGCGGTTAGCGTCCTCAAATTTTCCACCCTTTCGCCCGGTTGCGCCGGTGAATGCCCCCCGCTCATATCCAAAAAGTTCGCTGCCGAGCAGGGCATTATCTGTTTGGCCGCAGGCAACCGTGACAAAGGGCTGCCGGGCTCTGAGACTGTGATAGTGAATAGCTTGGGCGATAAGTTCTTTTCCTGTACCACTTTCGCCCTGGACGAGAACGGTTGTGTCTGTCGAAGCGACGCGGTCTACGCTCTCAAACAAGCGGTGCATGGATTCGGAATCCCCAACGATGACTTTGCCGGATCCATAGCGATACCCTTTTATGCGGTCAATTTCAGATTGTTGCAGGGCCACGATTCGGCGTTCTAACTGTAATTTTTCATAAGCCTGGTTGACTCGAAAGGGTAGCTCGTTGTAGCCTTGCGTTCTCTTCTCAATGAAATCGTATGCACCTGACTTGTGGGCTTTCATGGCGTTTTCTACAGTCCCCTCGACGGTGACGACAATCACTTTGATGGTAGGGTTGTGCTCCGTAATCTCTGTTAGAAACGCAAGTCCTTCTTCACTATCTTGGCGTTGCAATCTCAAATCAAGAATAACTATATCCGGCTGGTATGACTCCAGTTTTTGAGAAGCAGTTAGTACATCCGTCGCTGTTTCAATCTGATATCCAAGAGGTCCCAACCGCGCGCTGTACACGTCTGCGTAGATTCCTTCATCCTCAACTATGAGGATTTTTCCCGGTTTGTCTGACATGATTTCACCTCTAGTGGTATCCCGTCAACTTTGTAGTGATACATCTCGTCGTTGTCGGAGTAAGAAAATTGGTAACTCTATACAGATGGTTGTTCCAACACCGGGTTTTGACAGAATATTAATCTGTCCGCGGTGTTCATTGATAATTTGCTGTGCAATCCACGTGCCTAACCCAGTGCCGCCTCTATCTTTTTTCGTTGAATAGAGTGGTTTAAAGACATTTTGCAACCCTTCCGCGTCAATACCGCAGCCGGTATCTTGTATATCAATCTGGACAACATCAACCGTCCGATTCATTCGGAGGGTCAGGGTGCCCCCGGTCTCCTCCATCGCTTCATACGCATTAATAATGAGGTTCTCAAATGCCATCCGCAGCTTATCTACATCTCCATGAATGTGGGGGATCGCTTCGTAATATCTACTCAGCGTGATTTTATGCTCCCAATTCGGATTTCTTTGCAGTGTTTCGCGTAACAGAACCTCCATCTCAAGACGCAAATCAAAAAGCTGAAATTCGGGTTGTGCCGCTGCTTCAAGCAATTGATTGACCGTCTGCCGTGCGTGATTCACCTGTTCTTTAATCTCTCGCAAGAATCTGTTCGTAGCATCGTTAGAATGTGTTCCAGTAGGCGTTGTCTCCTCTAACATCGTCAAATTTTCCGAACAGGCTTCGATGATTGCCAGCGGATTTTTAACGGCATGAGCGAGACTACGAAGCGTATTGGCATTTCCCTCCGCTTGTTCCCGAGCCCTCTGTTCTTGTTGCAACATCTCCTCACGTAAGTACTGTGTTTCACGGTGCCTGATATAGTAACGCCCGGTGAAAATAACGAGCAGAACGAGAAGGCCCGTAAGAGCTATCACTGAAGGTATAGCGATCCAACCGTTAAGATACCATGGTAGCACGATTTTCAAGGTTATACTCGCGGGAGCAGAACTGTTCAAATCGCGATCAATCGCCCGCACTTCAAAAATATAGACACCTGCTTTTTGGGGCGTCCACGCAAACACCGTCTCTTTGGTTGGTGGGAGATAGGGGTGTGCAATGGAGCGTTCCCCCTCGTCAATCTCTTTAATTTGATAACGGTACTGCCGCTTCTGTGGATGGGTTTTGAAATCGATAGCTTGATATTCGATGGTGACGTAGCTGCCAGCGGTGATAGATGGAATTTTCTTGGAAGGCGTATATCGCTTATCGGATCGCACTGACGCGACATTTACAGCTACGATACGAACCGTTGACGGCACGGTATTTCGACGATAGCGCGTTATACCTTCGGTTGTTCCGAACCATAAGAATCCGTTTGTATCTTCGTGAATCGCCGTCACGTTGGCACCGACCAATCCTTCCCATGTATCCAAAGAACCCCACGCCACCCCATCGTACATGGAGACACCCCCATCGGTGCCAAACCACATCGTTCCATCGGCACTCCGATAAAGGGTATTGACCTGATTATCCACCAATCCATCTTTGATTGTAAAGTTGACAAATGGCAAACCATCGGAAGGAAGGGAGGTATGGTAGCGTGATACACCGTTGTATGTTGCAAACCACATCACCCCATCGGGCGCAGGTAGGAGGTCATAGACGAAATTACTCGGCAGTCCCTCTGTGCTGGTAAAGTTGACAAACCGATTTTCATTTTCACGCGCTGCGCGATGATAACGGGACACGCCGACGTATGTCCCGAACCACAACATCCCATTGGGGGTCCCACAGATAGCACGAATGCGGTTGTCAGGCAACCCGTCTTGTGCCGTGAGATTCACGAACTCTTCCCCGTTATACGCAGAGATACCGCCATCAGTACCAAACCACATCGTCCCATCGGGTGTGCGGTGGATGGCTCTCACAGTGTCGTTGATTAAGCCATCTTGGGTGGTGAAATTAACTAACCGCTGATAGGTTGGATTGTATCGAGATACGCCGCTGTCCGTGCCAAACCACATGGTTCCATCCGAATTATAATGGATAGCCCGCACAGTGTTATTGGCTAACCCCTCTTGAGTCGTCAAATTAACAAACCTGTGTCCCTCCGTTCCGGGCGATGGTTGGAGGTCGTACCGAGAAACCCCACCCGATGTCCCGAACCATATCACATCATCCGAAACCTGATGGATGTCATAAACCCAGTTACTTGCCAGTCCATCTGCCTCAGTGAAGCTGATAAATCCGTTCTCATCGTAGGTGGAAACGCCACCGCCATCCGTGCCAAACCACATCGTCCCATCAGGAGCAGAGTAGATTGCAGTAACGGAGTTGTGTTTCAGATCATCTGCTGTGGTAAAGTTGATAACTATCTCTTCATCGTATCGCGACGTACCCATCGGTGTACCGAACCACATCACGCCAGTCGATCCCCGACAAATGGCTTGCACAGGGCTGCCTACCAATCCATTTTTCTCGGTGAGGTGCGTTACAAATTTGCTTTCATCGTACACAGAGACACCCCCGTCAGTACCAAACCATAGTTTATCATCAGGAGTGGCATAGATAGAGTGAACATGGTTGTCCACCAAGCCATTTTCCTCCGTCAACCGTTTGATAATTTTCTCTCCATCGCACCCAAATACGCCGCTTCCGTGTGTCCCAAACCATAGCACGTCGTCTGAAGTTTGGCAGATAGCGTAGACATGGTTGCGTGTTAATCCATCCTCCGTCAAATTGACAAATTCTTTGCCGTTGTATCGGGAGACGCCGCCTGCCGTTCCAAACCACAGCACCCCACTTAGCGTCTGATAAATCGCGTAGACATCGTTATGTACCAACCCCTCTTTTTCCGTCAGACTAGTGAACGTCATCTTGTCATCCCTGCGGGCACCGCCATAGCGAGATACGCCGCCTTGAGTTGCGAACCAGATGGTAGTATCATCTGCGCTATAGATGGAACGGACGAAATTGCTCGCCAGTCCGTCTTGAGTCGTGAAGGTATTGAACTGTTCACCATCGTATACAGAAACACCGCCACCGTCGGTCCCGAACCACATTACACCATCGGCAGTTCGGTAGATGGCACTGACATCGTTATCCGCCAACCCATCAAGGGTATTATAGTGTTTCCATGTTCCTTTTTTGAATGGATCGATGTGGAAATGAATTTGGAGCGTTTCTCCCGCGACGACCTGATGCGTTTCCCCCTCTATCGGGTAGACATACCCCGCCGGCGTTTGGCACCGCACTCGGTATTGTCCCGGTTTCAGGTTGACAAACGAAAACCTACCCGTTTCATCGCTCAATGTTATGTCAATCACTTCCCCATCTCTAACGACTTGGACAAGCACCGCGACATGCGGGGTTGTGTGATCGGGAACAGGTGTAAAGAGGGCACCGATGATGCTGATTGGATCCTCCTGTGATTGAGCAGCTGTCTCCCACACTTCGCCGAAAAGTAAAAGTCCAATCAATAGGAACCGTACCAATGCCGGTTTCATTAGCAAAAATCCTTTAGGTCTAAACCCCAAACATTTATGTTTGGGATACAGATTGCTTTAGCATTTTGTATCTTGACAAAACACTTGCCAACACATTATAATAGTAGTCGTATAACTAATCTATAAGAAAGGTATATGTTATGCAACTACTGACAAAGCAGACAGAATACAAACACCAACCCTCTATTGTTTTCCGTTGCGACTATCACATTATTTGGTGTACCAAATACCGGCGTCCTGTTTTGGAGTCTCCAATAGCAGAACGACTGAAGTTTTTGATACACGAAAAGCAGGACGATTATGGTTATGAAGTTCTTGAAGTCGAAATTATGCCGGATCATGTCCACTTGGTTTCAGGGCTATCCCCTCAACGTGCGCCTAACCTAATTATAGGTAATATAAAAGGCTATACGGCACATGTACTACGCAAGGAATATCCTCAGTTGCGAAGCCGATTGCCCTGTCTATGGACACGCGGAAAGTTTATATCTTCAACCGGTGATGTAACCCTTGAGGTTCTGAAACAATATGTAGAAAGCCAAAAGGGGGTCTAATGTATACAACAAAGAAGATCAAAGTCAAACCAACCCCCGAACTAGACGCACTCGCTATTGAAGCGGGGCGTGTCTATTGCAAAGTTATATCTTTACTTTGGAAAGTCAAGCGCAAGAAAGGGTTTTGGCTATCAGAGCAATCTATCAGGAACTACATGCGCCTTCGTGGTTACAATCCCGATTCTATCGGGACGGTGCAAGCGATAATCCGATCCTATTTCGATTCGCTCAAGAGTTACTTTCAAGTTGTGAAGTCTAACCCGGACGCTAAACCTCCCAAGCGAACTCCTCGTTTTTACAAGGTGCGTTGGATACAAAATGGTATTACCTTCAAAGCGGGTGTTATCCGACTGTCTAACGGCAAAAATAACGCGCCTATTACGCTTCAATCAACGGTAGAACCAGTCTATGTGGAAATGTACTTCCAACGGGGTAGTTACTACTTTTCACTTGTCTACAAGGTGCATACACCCCCCAAGCGCGATACAGGCAAAGCCGTTGCTATAGACATGGGTGAGATTCACCCGATAGTTTCTCATGATGGCGAATGCACCATCATCTACAATGGACGTGCGTTACGTGCTATCAAACAGTATATCAACAAGTTCAAGGCATACATCCAATCCAAAATGGATAGGTGTGTCAAGCGCAGTAATCGCTGGTATCGTCTCAAACGAATCAAGACCAAGATACTCGCGAAGTTAAACGCTCAACTGAAGGACGCCGAACACAAAATCACATCTCGATTTATATCTGACTGCATCAAGGCGAAGGCAGATACGATAGTGATAGGAAAACTCAAAGGCATCCGTAAGCGAGCGAAGTTTTCAAAGAAGTCTAACCAGAAGGTTCATCAGTGGGCGTTTGCCCGTCTCCAATTCATGATATGCTACAAAGCAGAACTGGCAGGACTCAAAGTCAAGGTTGTATCTGAGGCATACACTTCTCAGACTTGTCCACGGTGCGGCAACCGAAAGAAGCCCACCAACCGTAACTATCACTGCAACCATTGTGGCTTTCAGTATCACCGAGACGGTGTGGGTGCAATCAACCTCTGGAACAAAGTATCGGGATTCATGCTGAGTCCCGTAGTTGGGGCGATGGCGTCCCCGATAGGTGTCCGGTTCAACCCACACCTATCTAAACTCGCTTCTTAGTCCCGAATCATCGGGGGCTAACACAGCGTGTAAGACTCCCAATCCTTTGGGTTTGGGAGTACGTCAAAAATGTCTCCCTTGATGCTGTGCTTTGATGGAGCAGCTATTTTCGCACAAAACGGAATGGATTGGAAACATTTTCGTGCCCATCCCCTATTGATAGTTTCCCCTTGTATGTACTATGATTCAAATTTCATTCTAGCCGCGAAGGTTTCAAACCTTCATAAAGTTAATAACGTATGGGTCAGGACTAGTATGATGCAATGGCAACAATCATGCCGAGAAATAGGTCAAAATGACATATTGTTGCTGCATGATAGTCTAACCGCAAACTATGCCATAATGACATACAATGATTCAATAGCAAGCAGTGTTCCTCAACATAGCCCTCTATAAACGGTTCTAGGTCCGCCGTCCAAACTTCGCTGGAACCCTTGTCTTAACAGGGATTGGGCGATGTTTGACCTTTCTAATTTATAAAAGAAACAGAGTTTGGCATGACACTTGCGTTATATTAGATCGTTTGAGTAACAATCCTTATAAAACTAACCACAAATCAGAACAATAGGAGGAACAAAAAATGAGAAGTCTAGCCACAAGACCAATACAGGACCTTTTTAGCATTCACAATGAGATGAGTCGCCTGTTTGATAACTGGACCAGACCTGTGCGTTATCGCGCAGAGGGAGAGAGTTTGGACTGGCTGCCGGTCGTTGACATCCTAGAAGCAGATGAGCATGTTGAGATCCGCGCTGAGATTCCGGGACTGTCTGAGAAGGAGGTCCACGTTTCCGTGACGGATGATGTCCTCACACTCAAAGGTGAAAAAACGCAGGAAAGCGAAGATAAAGACCAAAAGTATCATCGTGTTGAGCGGAGTTACGGTCGTTTCCAACGGTCTTTCACATTGCCAGCGAACTTGAATCCTGAAGATATAAAAGCAAAATTCACGCACGGCGTGTTGACCGTATCCATTCCAAAAGTAAAAGAGGTTGAACCCAAAGAGATTCAAATCAGGGTTGAATAATCACTTGATTTAAAAAAAAGCGTTCTGTGTATAAACATAGGACGCTTTTTTTATGTCTAATATGCCGTACTTTTTTGAAACTTTCATTTAGATAGTGGTGTGTTTTGAACTAGAAAAGGAGGGTCTAAAATGTTTAAGTCACATTCAACCAAATGGATAATTTCACTCGTAGTTGTAGCATTAATGATCGCTGCCGGTGTAACGATCAACACAGATAATCCGACGTTTACCCCTCAGGCCGCAATTGGTCAAACCAACGATAGTTTTAATCAGGATTTTGAATATTTGGAACGGGCAAATCGCGCATTCATCGAAGTAGTAAATCGTGCTAAACCCGCTGTTGTGCAAGTTACGACAACCCGCTTGGTCTCAACACGCCAGAGATCTTCTGATTTTTTCGGTGACGATTTATTTGAGTTTTGGTTCGGTCCCCGGGAGCGTCGTGAACCACAAAATCAAGACGAACTTGAGGAGAAAGAAGAAGTACCGAGCGGGCTTGGATCCGGGGTCATTGTTAGCAAAGCCGGTTACATCTTAACGAACAACCATGTCATTAAAGACGCAGAGGGTATCATGGTGATCCTGCCAAACGGACGCGAATACAAGGCGAAAGTTGTTGGGACAGATACTGGAACTGATCTCGCTGTTCTGAAGATTGACGGAGATGGTTTGCCTGCCTTGCCTCTCGGCAACTCGGAAGAACTTCAAACCGGAGAATGGGTAATCGCCATCGGTAGCCCATTCGGCCTTGCCCAAACAGTAACACGCGGGATGGTCAGTGCGAAAGGACGTACGGCTTCTGACATTGGCATCGTCGAGTATGCGGACTTTATCCAGACCGACGCTGCGATCAATCGTGGTAACAGCGGCGGCGCACTCATTAATATCCGGGGTGAGTTAATCGGCATTAACACGGCAATCGCCACCGGCGGTGGATTTTCACAAAGCAGTGCTGGCGTTGGCTTCGCAATCCCGATTAATCTCGCAAAACGGATTATGACCCAATTGATTGAGAAAGGGGAAGTTGAGCGCGGATGGTTGGGGGTTGTACTTCAGCCTATTGACTACGACTTGGCAGAGAAGTTAAAACTTGGGAAACGCCGTGGTGCCTTGATTACACAAGCGCACGAGGGAATGCCAGCACACAAAGCCGGTATCCGTCGTGGGGATGTAATCGTAGAGTTTGATAAGGTGACCATCCGTGATATGAACCACCTCATGCACGTTGTTGCCGCAACAGGTGTCGGCGAAACGGTTGAAGTGAGGGTAATCCGCAAAGGGAGAGAAAAAGTTTTGGAAGTCAAACTTGAAAAGCGTACTCAAGAAGTGCTCGCAAGGTTAAGGGGTAGAGGCGAGCCTTTTGCCCCCGACGAAGAAGACGCGAAAGCATTTGCGGGTATTCGAGTACAGGGCTTGACTGACGAGATAGCAGCACGATATGGGTATGAAGGCGAGACCGGCGTGATAGTCGCTGCGGTTGAGCGACGAAGCCCCGCTGCTAGAGCAGGGATCAGCGTTGGGGCCCTGATTCAGGAGATTGAAGGGGTGGAAATCTCGAATCTGAAGGACTACCGTGAGCAGATCGAAACAGTTAAAGGTAACTCGAAGATTCTGCTATATGTCAGGCGGCCGGACGGAAATCCTGCATACATCACGTTGGAAAACCTGTCGAACTAACCGAAACAGATGAAAACTATTTCGTAGAGCAGAGAGGAGATGGATTTGTGAGGATTCGTCTCCTCTTTTTTTTGTCCACTCACAGGAGATCTCAAATGCCTACTGCTCACTCGCTATGCCTCAGTTTGTATCCTCCATATCATAAAGGTAGCATCGGCACGAATGGGTTTCCGTGAACGGAATTTCGTCAGGATACTCCTCGCTGCAATGCGGCATCGCTTCAGGACAACGTGGATGAAAGTGACAGCCTTTTGGTGGGTTAATCGGGGAGGGTACGTCGCCTTCAAGCTGGATCTTTTCGATACCCGTTTCCGGATCAACTTTGGGTACAGCCGATAGCAACGCACGGGTGTAAGGGTGCTTGGGTTGGTCGAAGATCTCTTCGGTAGTTCCCCGTTCAACGATTCGACCAAGATACATCACCGCAACTTCATCCGCGAGATACTCTACGACAGAAAGGTTGTGAGTGATAAACAGATAGGTCAGATTCAAGTCGCCCTGAAGTTCCTTGAGCAGGTTCAAAATCTGTGCTTGGACGGAGACATCCAGCGCGCTCGTCGCCTCGTCGCAAACGATAAATTCGGGTTCAACAGCCAAGCACCGGGCGATGCCGATCCGTTGGCGTTGCCCACCTGAGAATTCATGAGGATAGCGACTGACCATGTCAGGAGACAGTCCGACACGCTGCATCAGTTCGCGCACCCGGTCTTCCCGTTCCGAACGATTCGCGCCAATGCCGTGGGCTATCATGCCCTCCTGAATCGTCTGACCGACCATTGCCCGTGGATTCAGCGATGAGTAGGGGTCTTGGAAGATAATCTGAAGTTGTCGTCGATAGGGGTGAAGTTCAGATCGACTCAACTGCGTTAGGTCAACGTCATTGTAATGGATTTCCCCTTGAATCGGCACACCAAGCCGAAGTGCTGCTTTACCGAGCGTTGTTTTCCCACATCCAGATTCCCCAACGAGGGCGAGCGTTTTCCCTTTAGGAATGGTAAGACTAACCCCATCCACCGCATAGACATAGCCTACGGTCCGCTTGAGTATACCCTTTACGATCGGAAAATGGACGCGAAGGTTGTTCATCTGAATGAATGGTTCGCCGGCGATGTCAGGTTGGGAAGAGGTAGCAGTTGCTGCAGTAGTTGAAGTTGGGGCAGCAGTCATCTCTGCTGCATCATCGGTGCGATTAAAATCAGGATTGTAAAGGTGACAGGCGGTGTGGTGTCCCACCCCGACCTCAATCGACGGAGGCAAGATGGTTTCACAACCGTTCATGACTTGGGGGCACCGATCGGCAAAACGACACCCATCAGGGTATCGCGTCGCCTGCGGGACACGCCCTTGGATTGTTTGCAAGGAATCGCCGCGCTTTTGACGCGAGGGGAGGGAGTCAAGCAACTTGGTCGTGTAGGGGTGGTGGGGATTGTGGTAAAGCGTTCCCCAATCGCTGGTTTCGACAATCTTTCCTGCATACATGACGACGACACGGTCTGCCATCTCGGAGACAACGCCAAGGTCATGGGTAATCAGCAGCACTGCCATGCCAAACTCACGTTGGAGTTGCTTAATCAGTTCGAGAATCTGCGCCTGAATCGTAACGTCCAATGCGGTCGTCGGCTCATCAGCGATAAGCAGGCCCGGGCGACAAGACAGTGCAATCGCTATCATCACACGCTGTCTCATACCGCCTGAAAGCTGGTGGGGGTATTCCTCAAAACGCCGCGCGGGTTCAGGGATGCCGACCAGATCTAACATCTCAATAGCAGCATCCTTCGCGGCTTTCCCGGCTATCTCTTGATGCTGCTGGATCGCTTCCAGAATCTGATTCCCAACGGTAAATACAGGATTGAGACTGGTCATCGGTTCTTGGAAGATCATCGCAATCTCGTTGCCGCGAATCTTGCGCTTCTCTACCTCTGGTAATTGGGTGATTTCTCTGCCTTTATAGTGAATCTCACCTCCAGCAATAAATCCCGCAGGCTGCGGCACGAGCTGACTGATTGACAATGCGGTCACACTCTTACCGCAGCCGGATTCCCCTACGATTGCGAAAATCTCGTTATGCTGAATTTCAAAGGACACACCATCGACAGCGCGGGCAAGCCCTTCCGCAGTGCGAAAGTAGGTCTTGAGGTTATCAACGCGCAATAGGGGGTTACACGATTTTCTCATGCTGACACACTTTCAATTGATCTCAATTTCCGAAATGCTTTCAGCCGTTGCAGCCTGATCGAAAAGGGCATTGAGTCGATCCACGCGGCGGACGGATTTGATTTTCTTCACTATGGGAGGTGGAATGGAGTCAAATCGAAGCTGGAGAAGCTTGAGAACGTCCTCGCGCTTTGCCCGTAGTTCACCGCGTTTCTCACCGCGTTTCTCACCGCGTTTCTCACCGCGTTTCTCTCCTCTCTCTTCGCCCTGTTGAATGAAATATTCTGCAATTGTTTGTGGCATATCTTGTACCTCCTCTATTTGCCCACGTTCCACAAGGGTTTGGGCGACAATATTCATCAGGGGTTCACGTTCATCTGTAGGCCGTCTATGATATATTAGCAAGACTAAGTACCTCGATTTCGTACAATGAAGTAAACAGTTGAATCTGGTTTAGAAAGGTCTGCATCCAATAATAACGTGCCATTGCCCCCTTCCAAAGGTTATCATAAAAATAGCATAATCCTTATGACCACCGATGGAGGGAAGTAATGGCAAACAAAAGGATAACCAAAAGACGTAAAAAACGCAAACAGAAAGTCAGTCACTCCACCGCTCACGCGCCGTTGTGTGCATTGGGCGAAGTGCTTAAAGAGAAAGCGTTCTTTGATGAGATTCATCAAAGGGTTGAAATCCCTCAGAAGACGATTACCTATCGCCCGACAGACAAATTGGTGTTTGCCACGCTTGGCATAATTGCCGGAGCATCAACGATTTCAGACATCAACACCGCCCTCCGTCCGCATGGTGCGCTGCTTTTGGCATTTGGGTATTGCAAGTGTGCGGATCAGTCAGTAATTCAGGAGACGATAAATGCCGCCACGTCGGAAACAGTTTTTCAACTTCAGCAAGCGGTTGATGGTATTTGGGAGAAACATCACCTGACGTCATCTCCCCTCTCATCGTTGACCGAATCAAAGCCGGTAACTATTGATATGGATCTGTCGGCGCTGCCGGTCTCCAAACGCGCAGAAGGAGCCACCAAGGGGTATGTCCCCCACCGCAAAAATCAATACACCCGTCAAGTCGGACGCGTCCTGATGCCTGACACCCAGGAAATTGTCTCCCAATCCCTTTACACGGGAAACACCTCGTCTAAGGCGGTGTTCAAAGAAATGGTTGCCAAAATGGAAACCACCTTAAAACTGGATACAAACGCCAAACGGCAGCAGATTCAATTGAGACTCGATGCCGGATTTGGCACCGACGCGAACATCAATTTCGCGCTCTGGCGGAATTACTCGATTCTGGTAAAAATCTACTCGTGGAAAAGAGCCACTGCTTTAGCCAAATCTGTGCAGAAGTGGGTGGCTGTCCCATCGTGTGCCAATAAGACCGCTAGACAAGCCGGGTGGGTCACAAAGCCACATCGGTATGGGCGCAAAACGGTACAAGTGGCGGTCAGAACCCCAAACCACAAAGGCGGTTATAACTATTCGGTTTTGGTGACTACCGATACAAAAGCAACGTTAACCCAAATTGTCACCCATTATGATAAACGAAGCGGGGTGCCCGAAAGCACCTTTTGCCAAGATTATCAAGGGTTGTCGATGAGAAAGCGTCGAAAAGCGGGATTTGAAGCCCAACAGGTGCTGCTTCTACTCTCTCAGTTGGCTCATAACATTCTCATGTGGTCCAAACGGTGGCTTATTGATGCGCTCATTGCATCGGGGAGCAAGACTGAAAAACAGACCCCACCGCAACCCAGCGCATCAATCAATCAAACTATTGCTACCATTCAAGCGAGGGGAATCAAACGGTTGATGCGCGAGGTGTTAGGTATCTCTGGCAAAGTACAATTCAAAAACAAAAAGGTCGTCTGTATCATTCTTAACCCTTTATATCCACTCATTGAACGCATCATTACTGCATTTCAAGCCTTCTTAAAACCCTATAAAATACGCGTCTTATTGGGCGAAACCTAGGTAAGTAATACATTGCTCTTGACCACTGCGGCGATTCTTCCGGTAATTCCTTCAAGATCTGCACTACCTGTCTTAATACAACTTCAAAGTTAGCTTTTGTTGCGTCTTCTTGGCGAATGATCTCCAACAGTAGGCGAAATGGGTGGCTTTGACGGTGGAAATCTGGATCATCTTCCCCCTTAACATTCAAGAATAAGGCATCAAACGTGGGAACAAACCGACCTAAGACTTGGGGCAGATCCATGACCACTTCCATTGTTATCGGCATCTCCCACGTCTGGCTCCCTGTATACAACACAATCGGGATAATAGGTCGAAAACGCCACTCGCTTTCAGGGACTTTCGCGTCCTCCCATCCTCGTCGCTGGGCATCCCAAATATTGACCATGTAAAACAGGAGCCGAAAGCCCATAACAGGACTTGGTACCGACTGGTGCTCAATAAGCAGGTAAACCCACACGTCCCCCGACTCTTCAGATCGAAACGGGACCAGATAGATGACATCGGATTCTTGTTTCCGCAGATTATCGGGAATAAAGCTCTGATTCACCTGTTGGAGTTGACTGAAATCAAGCTGGTCTGCCAAATCACTCGCGACAATTTGTAGCAGCCCTTCTACATTTTCGCCAAATTCCAGCAACCATTTGGCACCTCTGTCAGAGAATTCTCTGATTGGTGGTAAGAAACCGATGTCCTCGTTCTGTTTTTTCATTCGTCCCGGTCACCTCGTATTTCAGAACAATGTCTGAGATGTCAGGTTATTGGGATACCCGGCAAACGGCACCCGATCCGGCATCACAGTACCAGAAGCACCCATCCCAGCGGGTCATGCCGTGCGGTTCTGGATGTGGTTCGGGAATTTCGATTTTATCAATGGTTGAACCATCTTTGAGACTCATGCGATAGATAGCACGGTAGTTTGTTTCAACGCACCAGAGGTCATCGCCCTCCCACGCGATACCGTGCGGACGGACTCCGGGGGCCGGGAAAGAATGCAGGACAGCAAGATCGTTCTCCGGATCTAACTGGTAAACCGTGGCTGAAGGTGGCACAGCCATCCACAGCTTCCCGTCGCGCCACTCCAATCCGTGCGCCCCTGATTTCTGTGCACCCTCTGTCGGATAAGACTCAAGGGTTTTTCCATTTGCTGGATCAACTTTTAGAATTGCGGGACCATCGGCTTCTATGCGCGTCGGGACAAAGGTTGATGCGAGCCAAAGGTTCGTACCGTCCACCGTCACACCGCTTCCGTGCTCGGAATCTGTGTCGATAGCCTTCAAAGTTTCCCCCTCGTAGGAGACGAGGAGTGCTTGATTGGAAACCTGATCTAGAAACCAGATTCCTTCCTCTGTGGCTTGCATACCGTTTGGCTGCGGTCCTGGAAAGTCAAACATCTTCTCTATTTTAACTGCCATAAGGAATTCTCCTTTTTTGGTTGAGAAATTTCTTGAAAACATCTGAAAACAAGGAATCAACGCGAGTTGCTAGTTTCCCGGTTTGAGTGCCCGATTAAGGACTTCATCCACGTGATCAACAAATATGAATTCAAGTCCCTCCTTCGCATCGTCGGGCACTTCAACGAGATCCTTCTGATTGCGCTCAGGCAAAATAACAGTTTTAATCCCTGCCTGTTTAGCAGCGAGGGTTTTCTCCTTCAAGCCTCCAATCGGTAGCACGCGCCCCCGCAACGTAATTTCGCCGGTCATCGCAACTTCAGGAATAACGCTATGCCTCGTCGCTATAGAAGCGAGCGCTGTGGCGATTGTGATACCGGCGGAGGGACCATCTTTCGGACTAGCTCCGGCTGGCACATGAACGTGGATGTCGTGCTTTTGGAAGAAATCGGGATCGAAATGTAACGCCTCCGATTGAGACTTGACGTAACTCAGCGCGGCTTGGGCGGATTCCTGCATCACATCGCCAAGTTGACCTGTGAGAAGTAGTTTTCCCTCACCAGCCATGCTGGTTGCTTCAATAAATAGAATCTCACCCCCATAAGCGGTGGCAGACATACCGGTGACAACGCCAACCTCTTCCTTCCGTTCGGCAACTTCAGAGAAGAATTTGATTGGGCCCAAATAATCCGGCACATCGTCGCTGGTCACATTGGTTGGCGTATCTTTTCCTTCGGCGATCTGGCGGGCAACCTTTCGGCAGATCGTCCCCATCTCACGCTCAAGATTTCGGACCCCCGCTTCACGGGTGTATTTGTCAATTACCTGATGAATTGCGTTATCCGCAATTGAAAGCGCGTCCTCCCCAATGCCGTGTGTTTCGAGTTGGCGCGGGATGAGGTACTGCTTGGCAATCATCAGTTTCTCGTTGGTGGTATAGCCGGGGAGTTCGAGGATTTCGAGACGGTCAAGCAGAGCCGGAGGAATCGTGTGAAGCTGATTAGCGGTGGTAATGAACATGACCTTCGAGAGATCGAAGGCGACCTCAAGGTAGGTGTCCACAAAGGCAAAGTTCTGCTCTGGATCGAGCACCTCAAGCAGGGCAGCAGCGGGGTCACCGCGGAAATCTGAACCGAGTTTATCAATCTCGTCTAACATAAAAATTGGGTTATTGGATCCGACCTGACGCAGACTTTTTACAATACGCCCCGGCATTGAGCCGATGTAGGTGCGTCGATGTCCTCGGATTTCCGCTTCATCGTGAACCCCACCGAGTGAGATTCTAACAAATTTTCGCTCCATTGCTCTGGCGATTGACGCTCCTAACGAGGTTTTGCCGACTCCCGGCGGTCCCACAAAGCAGAGGATGGGCCCCTTCATATCTTCCTTGAGCATCCGCACTGCGAGGTATTCCAGAATCCGGTCTTTGACCTTTTCGAGATCATAGTGATCTTCATCAAGGATCTGCTTCGCGTGAGCGATATCGAGGTGATCTTGTGTGCTGATGTCCCAAGGTAAATTGATAAGCCAATCGAGATAATTTCGAGACACGGTTGACTCTGGGGAGGCTGAGTGCATTTTGGAGAGGCGATTGAGTTCTTTATCTGCGATGGCGTGTACTTTTTCGGGCATGTTTGCCTTTTCAATCTGTTCACGCATCTCCTCAACTTCCAGCAACAGGTCATCAGTCTCCCCGAGCTCTTTTTGGATGGCTTTCATCTGTTCGCGGAGGAAGTATTCGCGCTGTCCTTGGTTAATCACACCTTGGGCATCCGATTGAATCTTGGTTTCCAGTTCCAGCAGATCTAGCTCTTTAGTGAGCGAGACGATTAACTGAGCTAACCGATCTGTGGGAGAGATGGTTTCCAAAAGCACCTGCTTATCTTCAGGTTTGAGATCGAGCGTTGCGGCGATATAATCTGCGAGCCGCCCTGGTTCCTCGATATTGTCTGCGATAATGCTGAACTCTTCCTGATATCGCGATGAAAGCTCGACAATTTTTTGGAATAGAGAGGCCGCACTGCGCATCAAGGCTTCGACTTCAACGGTTGTCTCCTCCTCTTTTTCTTCAATGGTCTGCACACGCCCTTTGATAAATGGATCGGTCTGTGTAATCTCTTCAATCTGAACTCTTGCCCGTCCCTGTGCGAGGAACAAGACATTTTCATCCTCTTTGCGACATTTAATAATATAAATCTGTGTTCCAACGGTGTTGAAGTCTTCAATCGCTAGCTCCGCTGTATCTTTATCCGATTCAAGCTTAAAAATACAGAGCAGCCGTGATCCATCGATTAGGGCTTCATCGACAGCCGCTGTAATGCTCTCCCCCGATAACACAACGTGATGCGGCGGAAACGGGGGAACCGGTGGCATATACGGAAAGATAACTAGATCGTCCGGAACAGGAATAATTGGCAGTTCTTTCGGTTCTTCAACGTTTGTTTCTTGTCTGTTTTCATCTTTCGATGCCATCATCAAGCTCCTTTCGCGTTGGGTTTTCAGTTGCTCCCACCTCTAACTCTTGCTTGGCTTGGACGACAATCTCTTTTGGTTTATTTACCTGTGCCTTGGGGATATGGATTTCAAGAAAGCCGTTTGTATAATTTGCCACCGGCTCCACATCGTCCGCCAAGATATTCGGTAATACAATCGATCGCTCAAAGGGACCGTAGTTTAATTCAGCTTGATGGTAGTGTTCTTTTTTTAGGGCGGTTCGCTCTTGTCGATATCCTTTGAGGGTTAAGACATTCCGATTCAGTTGGATTTTGAGATCTTCGTTCGGTTCTATGCCCGCAATTTCAATTTTAACAACAAAGCTATCAACCGTCTCATAAATGTCCATCGGCGGTCGCCAATGCGCCGTTTCAGTTGTTAAATCCTGGGACGGTTCGATAAAATCATCGAAAAGACGGTCAATTTCTTCCTGCATTTGAAAGAAATGGTCAATGAGTCGGTTCGGGTTTGATTTCACCAATTTATCCTCCTTTCATTGATTTGAGTGGGCTATAGCATAGGTGTGTTGCCCTGATTGGGATGCTAGATCAAGATAGCCTATCGTACAGAAAACAGTTCACTGAATAGCAGATGAAAAACTGCCACCTCACCTTTTCCGAGGCATTCCGTCTCGATTTCTGGAACAATCGTCGCCGCTGTGCGTGGAGGAAGCGGTTTATAGCCGAAACTGTTGAGCAGCCGTTCAATGAGGAACGCAATCTGCCTTTCTCTCTGCGATAACTGCGATTTTTTGGGATATGAAAACATCAACTCCTCATTGGTGCTGTTCGTGAACATTTCCCACACATAGTAATAATAATAAGGGGCAATTCGGCTGACGAACGTCTGTAGGACACGTGTTTTCCCGCCCGTCTGAGCTAAAAGTTCTAAACCGTCGTCCAGAAAATCCGTTTGTCCTTGATGTAACAACACCTCAACCATGTAACAATGATCGTTTTCTAGGTTCGTAAAATCTCGCACAGCGTATTCAGGAAGTAACTTTTGGATAATCGAGATTACGGTTTCCCATTCCTCTAGCGGCATCATTGCTAGGAAATCGCGGTGTTTCCATATATGGACAAGCTCGGTGATAGGAATGTCTTTTTCTTTTAGATCTGGATGGGCCATGTCTAACCTTCCACCTATTTAGCGAAACGCCGATCTGTTAAGAGCTTTCTAGCTTTCCTAGCTCTTTTGTCTCCTGCACGAGCGGCCTGCTCCAATTCGTTCCAACGTCGATTTATCCATTCACGCAGAAATTCTCGGAATATGGACCCTCTTTTGGATCTCAGTAGTTCTTCAACGAGGGGATCGTAATGTACGTTCACCTGTTCATTCTTGGCTTATGTAATAGTAGATTTTAGAATTAATGAGACACTCCAAATCGGCGCAGTTGGAAACAGCACCTACCAGGTGGAGGGCGAAAGTGTTTGTTTATTTTTTGAATTCACTAAAAAAGAAAGTGCAGCGCACTCAGAGAAACCGAGTTTTGAAGAAAAAACTCGGTTTCTGTTGCACGCTTTCTTAATATGAGCCTCATTCTTTCCTATTCAAGCAAAGTAAAATTACAGTCTAGCCCACACGGTGATATCCATGCCCATCACCTGTGATTTTATACAGGGCATCCGCTGCCCAGAAGTGGATGTCCCCATCCGAATCTTCGAGAGCTGTCTTGAGAGCTGGTACAGCTTTTTGGCTCTTCGCTTCGCCAAGTGCTTTAAGGATGTCGATCCGCAACTTCTTCTCCGACTGACTCGCCTGAAGGGCTTGCAGCTTTGCAGAAAGTGCCGCTACCGCCGCATCATCCCCAATCTTTCCAAGGGCAAGTGCTGCATCCTGACGGAGTGCGATAACATTAACATCATTGTTGAGTGTTTCTACAAGGGCTGACACAACAGAGGGATCACCAAGATCGCCGAGTCCCTGTGTTGCCCACCGTCGTACGTCAGCGTTGGCTTCGCCATCACCTAGCATCTTTTTTACAAGATCGTCCTTGAATTCACTGAGCTTGCCTTCACCGACACCAAGTGCCGTGTGTTGGCGAATCTGCACGATTGGATCGGCGAGCAGTTCTCTGATTTTCGGTATAACGTCTGGATCATCGGATTTTGCGAGGGCATTGGCAGCATACGCTTTTACGGGCCACTCTTCCAGCGGGTCTTCAATTCGCTGAATCATCTTGGGTGCAACAAACGCAGGCAGCCGAAACGGTTTTGTAGCTATGACAAAGTTTTCCCAACCCCAGTTGTGTTTTGGAATTTTTTTACCATCTTTGTCTACTATCGCAATGACATATTCGGATTCGTCAATGAGTCGTCTTCCAAATGCTTCAGCAGCACGCTGGTCTTTAATGTTTGCAAGTGCGATAGCGGCTTTTACGCGAGCGGAAAGCTTCGCAAGTGCATCCCAACGGGCATCCAGTTCTAGGCTCTGGTCTTCGAGGATTTTAATCAGTGCCGGAACAGCTTTTGTGCTCTTCAACTCTCCGAGTCCCGTAACTGCGTTCGTGAAAATATCCCCTTTTTCCGTATCTGTCTCTAAAATATCAAGCAGCACCGCCTCCGCTTTTTCGCCCCCGATCAATCCGAGTGCGGTCACGCAAGCCGCCTTTACGGTTTTATCTTCGAGAGGAGCGTAAAACATCTCAACGAGTTTATCAACTGCCCTCGCTTCTCTGATAGCCCCTAACGCAGTAACCGCCTGTGCTCGGATTTCAATATGCTCATCATCTAGGGTAGCGAGGAGTGACGGGGCTGCGCGTTCATCGAGCAGCGTACCTAGGGCGGTTGCGGCACTCGCGCGGATAGACTTGTACTCGCTTGTATCTTCAAGAATTTTGGTCAATATTTCAATCGATTTCCGATCTTTGCTGAGTCCAAGCCCAAGGACTGCCTCTTTGCGAACAACATAGTTTGGGTGTTCTAACTCAGCAGTCATTGCATCCACAGGTGAATCGTCGTTTTCTTCAAGTCTCCCGAGCGCAAACACCAGTTTCCATCGCGTCCAGTCGTCCTCCGCAGATTTGAGGGCATTTATTATAGATTCCGCCGTCACCGCTCTGCCGAGTTTGGTTAAGGAGGTAATCACTTCAGTCTGAACAGATAGGACTTCCTCTTTCTCTTCAAACGTTCCCCACCCCTTTTTTAGGACATCAACCAGTCCATCATCGGCAAGTTCAGCTGGCAGTTCGCGTAGTGCGATGGCTGCTTGTTTGCGTGCACCCTCAAATTTATCCTTTTTGAGTGTTGTCAGCAAAGGATTTACCACTTTGTCTCCTTTGATTTTGCCGAGAGCGACTGCGGCTTCTTGACGTACAATTCCTTGTTTATCGTTCCTGAGTGCTTGAATTAGGGGATCAACCACCATTTCGCCTGTGACCTCTCCTAGCGCAAAGGCAGCACTCTTACGGACAGCAGCGCGTTCGTCCTCTTTGAGTGCATCAATTAAGGGCTGCACAACTGCGTCGCCCTTGATTTTGCCGAGTGAGAGTGCGACCTCGCTACGAACAAGGCTTGGAATCGGTTTGAGTTCGCCCCACGTTCGATAGTCGGGTGGTGTGTATTCGCCTGTCCATTCAACTCCCAAGTTCGTAATCGCCTCCTTCAATCGTGCAAGCGTGTTGTACTGCCTTTTCAGGTGTCTTTGGAAGTCTTTGATATCTTCATAGCGTGTCCCCAAAACCCATACAAGGGCGGGAACAGATTCTGGTGCCTTGATTTCTCCCAAAGCGGCCACAGCTCCTTTGCGGAGGGCAGGGCTAGTTTCATCGCTTAACATTAAGAGCAGCATCGGCTGCACCGCTTGGGCAGCGGCGAGTCTCGTCAATGCGGACAGTGCAGCACTCCGCACCGTTTCACGTCCTCGTTTGTCCATCGCCATTGTGATTAATTCTTGAATCGCTTCATCAGTCCCAATTTGGATTTCACCGAGCGCGTTGGCAGCGTTGGCAGCGGTTGTGTCATCCAACTTCAATCCCTGAATCAGCGCATCCCGTGCGATGTTATCTGTGCCACGCCCTCTTAGAACACTAAGCGTTTTGGCTGCCGCCGCTCTCACGTCCTTTCGAGCATCGGTCATTAATGCCGTACTAAGGCCGTCCACCGATCGCAAATCAATGATACCGGCTAGCACCTCTGCACTCCGAATCCTGACATCATCCCTCGGATCCTTCAAGGCATCAACAAGCCCCGGAATGGCAACACCCTTCATTGCCTGCAATGCAGCACCTGCACTCACACGGAGGTCATCGTTATCAAGTAAGCTAATCAGGCGGGGAATTGCTTCTTCGGCTTTTAATGCGCCGAGTGCTTGCGCTGCGGCAGCCTGTGTGTTAATACGATGATTTTTACGCCGGGTTGTGTCAATATACGCGTTTGCGAGATATTGGTACTCCGATGTTAGTTGGAGAAACTCCACCGAATTCTCATCTGGCAGGACATTTTGGGCACCGGAGTCGAGCACTTCAATTAGAGGCGCGATAGACACGTTACCAATCTCCGTCAGTGCGTTGATCGATGCGGTTTTGACGTTTGCATCCAGGTCCGCCAACAGGTGAATCAGTGAGGGGAGAGCCTCCTCTGCTTTGAGTTGACCGATCAATTTTGCTGCATGCATCCGTACCTGTCCGGCATTGGTTTGCGTTGCTAGCTTGAGGGCGGGCACGATTGGTTCGTCCCTAAGCCTCTCTAGTGCAACAATTACGTTGTAAAGCACATAAGGAGATTCGTTCTTGTTTTTCAGAATTGATTCAAATGTGGGGATTAGTTTCGGGTCTTCTAGATCCCCCAAATGTCTAACGGCTCCCTTTCTGATATCAGCGTCCGGGTGCTGCGTCGCGCTGATTAGCAGGTCGGCCACCATCTGGGTATTGCCCAGTTTTTGAATTAGGGTCATCGCCGCACCGCTAGCTGTTGGGTCGAAGCATTTCTCAGCTTCCAAGAGTCCTATGATAACAGCAGAGTCGGTCTGATTGACCAGTTCTGAAGGGAGATTTGCACTTTTTTCAGCAGCTGCAGCGAGCCCAGTCGCAAGGAGACCCGCAATTGAATTTCTGGACCGGATGAGGCGTTCTAAGCGATCGAGATCGTCGGAGTCCGGATCCTCTTGCGTCTCCAATGTTTTTATATCCTTATTGAGTGGCTGCAAATAGTCAACAACCTTTTGAATGGTTCCGTGCCAAGCAGTGGCATCAGTACTCCATCCTGAAGGGGTGTGTAGTTGAAGTAATACTTGCAGTGATCGCGTTTCTGGCAGGTCGGGCGCGGTTTCTATAGCACTCCGGGCGGCGGCGTAATCCGCTTTTGCAATTGCTGCTCGTGCTTCAAGGATATTTTTATCCTCTTTCTCGGCGCAGCCGGTGAGGATACCTATTGCCAGCACAAAACTGATAAACAGAACTAATTTTTGCTTCATTTTTTATCTCCTTTTTTTAATGCGTAATGCGTATTTTAATGCGTAAAATGTAAGTGTCCATTTCAAAAGTCATCCTTAGTAGATTTTAGAATTACTTAGGCATTCCCAATGCACAGCTAACCCCTAATCAGGTGGAAGCGAGGAAGCGAGTATGTGAGGAAGCGAGGAAGCCCCACCTACAGGAGTAGCAATTATAAACCATTGATTTAATTTCCTGCAATGACTAACTTTGTTAAGTCAGCAAACGGGTATATCTTTTGGGCGATAGCGTTCAGCAGCGCGAGTCGATTAGATCGGATAGTAGCATCTTCCGCCATGACCATCACATCATCGAAGAAGTGATCGATTGCGGGTTGAAGCTTACCAAGGTAGGTAAGAAGTCCCTCATAGTCACGTTTCTGAACGCATCGGCTTAACTCCGCTTCTGCGGCAGCCACAACTTTTCCTAACTGCTTTTCAGCCTCGTCCTGAAAAAGGTCGGACTGAATTTCTGTTGGTGGTTGGTCCGGCAAAATTCTCAGCACACGATTCAGTGCTGGATATATTCTATCAAAGTCCGGTCCCCCACGGAAAGTTTTGAGGACCGTCGCTCGCTCTAGAATATCAATCACATCCACCTTGTCTGTCGCAAGGACTGCATCGATAAGGTCCGGAGCGTAGTTGAAATCTGGCATGTAACTCTGCCCACCCAAAAGTACTTCCATCCGCCCTTTGATAAAATCGAGTACAGCGGTCTTTGTATCTTCGACGAGATCTACCCGATATAGTTCAACCGCTTTCTCAATGACAGTATTCAAGGGGAGGCGTTGGTTGCGCTCGTGGAGGATGCGTATTGTTCCGATTGCATGTCGTCGGAGCGAATACGGATCTTGGGAGCCTGTGGGTCGCTCATTAATACCGAAGTATCCAACAATGGTGTCGATTTTATCCGCGAGTGCAACGATTGTCCCGATGTCGGTGCGCGGGATAGGTGCATCAGCGGCGATAGGTTGATAGTGTTCCTCAATCGCCGACGCAACTGCAGCGGGTTCACCGGAATTCTCGGCGTAATATTTCCCCATAACCCCTTGCAGGGATGGAAATTCAATTACCATTTGCGTTGTTAGATCCGCTTTACAAAGGGATGCCGCTCGAATAATGTGATCCTTGACGCTCTCATCAATGCCAATTTGGTCGGCGATAAATGCGGCAAGCACCTTCAATCGGGTGATTTTGTCGTGCAGTGAGCCGAGTTTCACCTGAAAAACAACGTTGTGCAGTCGATCTACTTTATCTGCAAGCGACGTTTTCTGATCTTCATTATAGAAGAACGCTGCATCGTTGAGTCGGGCATGCAGGACCCGCTCGTTGCCGTGGCGGACACCGTCAAAGTTGCCGTCCGTTCCGTTGGAGATTGTTATGAACTTTGCCGCTAGCTTCCCATCAGATTGCCACATCGGAAAGTAACGCTGTTGTGTCTTCATCGGCGTGATCAAAACTTCGGTCGGTAGAGAGAGATGAGATTCACTGAAACTGCCCGTAATCGCTTGGGGATTTTCGACAAGGAAATTGACGGTATCTAGCAATTCTGGATCAATCACGGTCAAACAGTCCTCAGCTTTAAGAATGTTTGTGACTTGGTTTTCGATTTCCTTCCGCCGTGCCTCCTGATTGACCAGCACGTTGGCCTCACGTAAACGCTCAATATAGCCTTCGAGCGAGGCAGAAGGCAGCTCAATCGGTTCCGGGTTCAACGAACGATGACCGTATGTCTGGCTACTCGAACGCAAAGTGTCCAGCTGGAAGTCCACCACTTCATCTCCCAGTAAGACGACTAACCACCGTATGGGACGCGCAAATCTTAGATTATCCCAGCGCATTGTTTTGGGGAAATTCAGGGATCGAATCCACTCAGGGATCTCTGCTTGCAGAAAGTCGTGGGCGGATTGCCCCTTTTCGAGTTTATCCGCAGCGACATATTCCCCACGTTGTGTTTCAACGATTTTTAGATCTTCGACGTTGACCCCTTGCGCCTTTGCGAAACCGATCGCTGCTTTGGTGGGATTCCCATCCGCATCGTAGGCGACACGTTTCGGGGGACCGCTCACCTCAGTAACCTGATCCGGTTGTAGGGTTGTTAGTCCCTTAACCGATAAGGTTAGGCGTCGCGGGGTCGCTAGCGTCCGGATATCCTCAAACGGGAGCCGAGCATCAGTAAGCGATTGGGTGGCAACCTCCCGAAGCTGATCTAAGACTGGTGGGATATAGCCCGCGGGGATCTCTTCTGTTCCAATCTCTAGGAGGAAGTCCGCAGATGTTTCGCTTCCTGTTTGTCCTTCGACCTGTTCCTCAAATGCTGACCGGACATCTAAAACCTTTTCTTCCTCCACCCCTTCCTCCGCCTTGGGTTTCCAACGATTTAGCAGTGGATGCCCCATCTCCTCACGTTGCGCGACATACGCCCGGGCGGTTCGTTGTGCGAGGCGACGGACACGCTCAATGTAGCCCACGCGCTCTGTTACACTGATGACGCCGCGGGCATCAAGGACGTTGAAGGTATGCGAACATTTCAGGACATAATCCGTCGCCGGCAGTATTAAATCGGCTTTTAAGCAGGATAGTGCCTCTTTTTCGTAGGAATCAAAGAGGTTAAACAACGTCTCAACATCCGCACTCTCAAAATGGTATTTCGAGAACTCCACTTCGCTCTGGTGATACACGTCCCCGTAGACCAATTGATCATTCCATTTGATGTCGAAGAAGCTGCCGACATCTTGCAGATAGAGCGCGATGCGTTCAAGCCCGTACGTCAATTCAGCGCAGATCGGATCTAATTCGATGCTTCCCATTTGTTGGAAGTAGGTGAATTGTGTCACTTCGGCACCGTTCCACCAGACCTCCCAACCGAGTCCAGATCCTCCAAGTGTCGGTGCCTCCCAATCGTCTTCGACGAAACGGAAGTCATTTTGGCGGGAGTCAATTCCCAGATGTCGTAAACTCTCAAGGTAGAGCGGCAGCACGTCTATCGGTGCGGGTTTAAGAATCACCTGATATTGGTAGTAAGCCCCAAGCCGAAACGGGTTTTCGCCGTACCGACCATCGGCGGGTCGACGTGAGGGTTCGACGTAAGCGACTTGCCACGGCTCTGGGCCGAGGCAGCGTAGGAAGGTGGCGGGATTGAACGTCCCCGCGCCGACTTCGACATCGGTTGGCTGCTGAATGGTGCAGCCGTAATCCGCCCAAAATCGCTCTAAATTAAGGATTATTTCTTGAAACGTCATTCTTATGATTCCTTGTAAGATTGTTTGTTTAAGATTATACCTTACGCGCTTCAGTTCTAAGAACAGGTAGGGACGCAGATTTCGCTGATTGTCGCAGATAAAAACAAAAACGCTTATGTTAAGAAATGGTACAACAGAAACCGAGTTTTCAAGAAAAAACTCGGTTTCTCTTTCGGAACAAATGAGATTCGGTCTTTTGGGCTAAAGCGGAAAATTGTAGGTTCCAGATTGTCATATACGGCGTTAAAGCCAGTCGCTGCCTACGATTCCAGTTGTCGGTGATGCTTTTCTAGTTCATAGAGGCAATTAGCCTGCGTTAGCCTAGAACCACTTAGCTCGTTTTGCGGCGTTGTAACGGTTGTCGTCATCAGAAAGTTGATATTGTCATATTCGGTGCATTGGCGTGGGTTCATAGCCCTTATTTTAACGCAAGTTGCTAGTTGAATATCCATGGAATTTCCGTTAGAGTATTTGTGTCTCAAACAAAACTCTTAAAACAGGAGAATCCCATGGACTTAGTAATCGTAGCATTTTATACGCTTTGTGACGATCTGTTAATTGAACACGGATATCAAGACGACCCAAGAGCCAAAATGTCTGCCGCAGAAGTAATGACCACTGCCTTAGTCGCAGCAGAACTGTTCGGTGGCAATCAACAGATGGCACGGTGTCTACTCAAGGAGTAGGGATATATTCCCAATATGCTCAGTAAGGCACGATTCAATCGAAGACTCCATCAAATTGCACCGATGTTTCAGACACTTTTTGAATCACTTGCCACAGACTGTAAAGCACAAAACTCAGACCAACTCTATATCATCGACTCGTATCCCGTGCCAGTGTGTGATGTGATTCGCATCTCTGGTGCAAAACTTTATCAAGGGGAAGTCTGGCGCGGTAAGATAACCAGCAAACGGAGATACTTCTATGGACTCAAACTGCATCTGATGGTCACCGAAAGTGGCATACCGGTTGAGTTCTTCTTAACACCGGGCAGTTTTAGTGATGTTCGGGGGTTGCGGTGTTATCCGTTTGATTTACCTCAAGGGGCAACCATTTATGCAGATAAAGCCTACTGCAATTATGGGATTGAAGATGCCTTAGCTGAAGCCGGTATCATGCTCAAACCGTTGCGAAAAAAGAACAGCAAACGGCAATATCAAGCCCACGAAGTTTACATACACCATCACCACAGGAAGCGGATAGAGGTGACAAACAGTTTAATCACCCAACGGCTACCCCGCTCTATTCATGCCGTCACTGCCGATGGGTTTGAGATTAAGATTATTTTGTTTCTCATTGCTACTATGATTACACTTATCATTAAATAAACACTAGCAACTTGCGTTATTATAACCTATTTTTTGACTATGTGCGTAAGTTCTATCTATATTATACATCACCAAGTCAATCCCAGCTTTTCAGCGACTCTCTGTGCAGATACCGTTTTGCTGCCAGTTTCTACAGCAGCAAGGGAGTCCTGAAGCTCTTCGGCGAAGTTATCGCGCAATTCCAGTCCTTCATCGGGGTCGTCCAGCATTTCTGACAGCGTTTGTATGACAATTGCCCGAACAAGATCTCTAAATTCATCAATTGTTAAATCTGCTACTTTTGAAGGTGTCACTGTATTTCTCCTTGCTTGTATTACAATTCTTCATAGCAGTGTGGTTCTTTTAAAAAGAAAGCACAGAGTGTTGGGTTTCACCTATTTTGTGGAAATTTCAAGTGGTATGAAATCTCAAAAGACTCTCTGATGCGTACAATTTTTCATGGATTGCCGTTCAACCCAACCTACGCACTCCAACGTTAAGTGGATTCGTATTCGACCAGGTCTCCCCCTTCAAGTTCGCGCCATTCGGGATCGTTTTGGTAGTAATCCGCCATTTGCTTCGCCTGTTCTCTCAACAAGTTGTCTCTCAAATCTGTTGGCAGTTTCAAGAAAGCGTGACGTTCAATCAGGGACCAGGAGGAAGCGGTCTCAAGAGTGTCATTGAGGAGTTGCTCGGCTTTCCTTTTCTCTATCAATCCTTTATCGGGGTCGTCCAGTATTTCTGACAGCGTTTGTATGACAACTGCTCGAACAAGGTCTCTAAATTCATCAATTGTTAAATCTGCCACTTTTGAAGGTGTCACTGCGTTTCTCGTTGTTTCCACCACGACTCTCCATAGAATTTTTTGTTCAGCGCCTTATCCTCTTCGCTGACACCAAAATCCTCGTTTTCTATCTCCGAAAGATTCACATACAACTGGTTCTTATCCAGCAGTTTCAACTTTGGACATCTCTTGATACTCACCCGCATCTATGTTCAGCGTCAATCGTCCAGATCCAATAAATCAAATCTACCTTCACGGAGTAGGTTTTCGCGGGCGCATTCCGCATTTTGACGCACACTTTCGTCGCTGCTGTTGAGACCTGCTTTCAGGATGGTTTTTGCTTCCTCCGTCCGAATATAAATGTTGTCGTATCTTCTCTCATCGGTTAGCTTAGCAAAGCATTCAAGCACTTTTGTGGTGTGATCTGGAAGCAGCTGGCACAACGTTTGCACCTGCATAGCGATTGATACACCATCTGATTTGCAAACATCCAAAATCTTGGAGTAGGTATTCAACCGCCATTCAGCGTCTAGGCACTCGGCTTTTAGCCAGAAGGTAAACTGTTGTAGTTCTGTTGGCACCTCCTCGTTAAGACGCCAATTAAAGAAAGCCTTGATTCTATCTTCCAAGTCTTTAGCCAGTTGCTCACTCGTACTCCGCAAGGTACGACCAACATAGTCGAATAAATTCGCCCAGTGTTCTCGATCGTCGTTAGTCACTTGGTAATATCGCTCAAGTAGGGAACAATGATCATTGTTTCCTACCAATCCTCTGAGTGGATACATCTCCCATAAATAGTAATGGAATAGATGTTGACCAAGGATATCAATCTGTCCTTTCCCGGATGTATTTCGCTTATTGAAGTCAGCTATATGTTGCAGCGCAAAATCAAAATCGTTCCGAAGAACCTCAAAGGTGGGCTTGAACGGATGATTATAGCCTACGAAACTCCCAAATGCCGCTAGCCATGCGGGTAGTGCCTCCTGTGGAAAAAAGTCTGATTTGTGCTCAACCGTCCATGCCTTATTGAGACTAAAAATCTGATTGTAATTTTTGCCCAGAACAGCGTACTCCGGCGGGGTCAAAGGATACTCGGTTTCCGGGGCAAACCGTTTTTCAAAGATTGTCGTCATTTCAGGCAGTTCGGATGCCGAATCATGCCGCCGTAACCAGAAACCGAATTTGATCGCCATCTCTAGCGCACGGCTACGGGTATTATTGATGCCCTCGGCGTATGGATCGTTTCGGTTCAAAAGGACTCGCTTGTCAAGATCTAACCGCATGTCAAATTGTGTACAAAGCATTTTTAGCAGCTTGACAAGTTGTCTTCGAGCGGAAATGGGTACGTCCATGTCCAAACAGGCTTCAGTAAAGTGGTCAACTGCTCGCCGTGAATTGTGCCAGTTAGGACGCGTTCGAGACTCGTCGCCTTGTATACCTAGGCTATTGTTACCCTCGTACTCTTGATCGGGGTGTGAGAGTACCCACTCACTGAACCTCAGCCATTCGTTAAGCCTGTCGAAGTTCTTTTCCTTTACGTCCGCTTGCATTCCGTTAATCATCATCCGCACATAAATCGGCCGCTGAATCTTGTCGCGATTTTCCAGCCAGAACCTGAACCTATTGGCATCGGGAATAATAGCCTCCTTGAAAACCGTCTGAAACGCTTCGGCGAGTCCTTCAATATTAATCTCTATAAACGAGTTATCTTCGGGGAAGAACTCTTTTCCTTCCCATTCATTTATGTAGGAGAGCAACTCCTCATCCGTGAGTTTTGCAAGGTCTTCGGGGCGGCGTGGACTACGATTAGACACGTGTCCGCCCATTGTTTTAATTGGCGGATAATCCTCATCAGAAATTGGGTCGGCGGCTTTATCCTCCAACTCTCGAAAGTAGGTCGCATATTCACCAAATAGCAGAGGTTCAAAAGGCTTGAACTGCTTTCGATGGAAACCGCGTTGACGTTGCTGAAACCTTTCTTCGGTGAATTCCTCGCCTAGCCATTCTACTACCCACGCTTGATAATTAGCTTTCGACGGACCGCTACGGATGGCATTGAAGATTTGTGCCCGTTTTGTTTTGGTGAGTAGTGACGCACCGAAGTGTTTACAGGCACTCCGTATCATCCGCTGGAATTCGTAACGATACTCCCATAAATGGTAGCCTTCATGCCCCAAGATTAATTCCCGAATCCACGGTTTGGTTTGCTCGTTTGGGTATTGGGCATACAGATGCTCGCATAGGTGTTTGAAAATTCCCCACTGTTGATCCCGTAAAACTTTGTCCAAAGTTACAACCAAATCGGGTGATTTTTCGTAAACCTGTTCGCAGGCGAAGGTCAAAGTATGAACAAGTATTTTCTCAGGGCGGTCGTAGTTACTATCCAATTCACCGAGCCGTTCATACCATATTTCAGAAGAATCTACCCCTTGATTAAGCTCCTCCTGATGCATTCGCAAGCGAATCATATTCGCTGTGACATCAATAAGGAGGCGGGCAACTCGGTAGGGTTCCTTTTCAGCAAGGGGACGGGCTCCTTTAGACATTATCTCTTTGTATCCCGAGCTGCCAATTCGAGGTAATGGCTCAAGTGATGTCTCGTAGAACGTACCAAAGTCTGTCGAATTTTTTCTTCGACGCTTCTCCTTGATCTTTGATTGAGGGTCGGGTGCAAATTCAACGAGTATTTTTGTAAGTTCCAATGCGGCCGATGTTTGATTTTCCGCGGTCCAATGGGCTAACAAATCTGCGTATCTATGTGTCCACAGCCAGAGATCTACGTCTGCAAATTCAAGTATTATCTCAGTATATTCAAGTATTTTTGGCTTTAGCTGCGCGGACTGCTCTCCGTGGAGCTGCAATGCAATTTCCAAAATGTCATTATAGACACTTGGATTATCGACTTTGGGGAGTCCCAATATCAGATTAATAACTTCATCGGGGATATCACGAGATATATTCTTGAGGTATTGAAATTCGGGCCAAGAAGGGAATTGAATGGAATCGTCATCAAAACGCATGACACTTGGAGGTGACTGAAAACAGTCACGCTCGGCAAGCGGTTGGAGCCACAGCGGATTTTTCAGTTCAGAGAAAAAATACTTGCGCGCAGTCCCCTTTTTGGCGGATTGCAGGGCCTTATCTATCATTTCATTCGTTGGCTTCTTCCAAGATTTCATGGAGACTCCTTAGCTGTTCAAATTCGCTGCCTGCAGCGAGGTATAGTAAGCCATCAAGTATCCGAAAATATCTTTCTACTTCAGATGGCACCTCGATTTCAAACTCATCTTCGCGTAGATGGGCATGTGCCATAAACCACCGTCTTGTGTTCGTCCATTCCGTCAGAAGATTCCGAGGAATCTCCTCTCTGTCGGCATAATTCAAAAAAGTGGTAAAGAACAATCTCTCTGCTTCTGAGGCTCTGAGACGCCCCGCCCTGTGTTCATCAATCAAGTCCTGTATTTTTCTACAAATTTCATAAGGGATTAAATGGCCGTTTTCAACGTTATCTATTCTATTACCTCTTTCTGCCCCCCATTCATCTTCCCAATCGTCTTGTAACTCATCTAAGCGATTCTGATACTGAACCTGCTCCCGCGTAATGCCTCTCACAGTCGGGGCAAGGCCGTTCATCAAATCCCTACCTGCGTGGGATACGAAGGTAATGTGGCCCGGGGGCTTTTTGTCTAGGAGATTTAATGCGCCTTTGTACGCCTCTGCATACACCGGCAGTTGGAGTTCGTCGTTGAGCCAGTCAAAGACTGTTTGCTGCTCTGCCGAAAGCGTTATACCTTCACTACTTGCATGATTCAAAGTTGAAACTTTCTAACGAGTTAAAAACCTATTCACCATAAAACGCCCAATTCAACGCCCTATCTTCCAATTTAGCACCATAATGAAATGACGCTAGGCATCATTTTTACTTGACACTATAGTATCATGTGACTATAATGGCCACAATTGCCAGGGACGAAATTCGGGTTCATCCGTGTGATTGGAAGGCTACGGCCCTGCACAATCCGATATCCCTGGCTTTTTTCACCGGGTTGAGCGTTTTTTCTGTGCAATCCACAGGAATTTATTAAGTAGAATCTGGAGAGCTAGCCTACAGGATATAGAAATTATTCTGTCTTGTTGGATAGCGCGGGCAGATAGAAATAAATTTGATTAAGGGTTAAAATTGCCTGTAACGCTCTCTCCGCTGTATAATCCTTCCCCGTAGCAACCCCATGAGCGGCACTGTGTCTTGACAAGTCAACAATGCCAGTTTCAACGTTGAAACTAGTAAAAACGTTCTCTGTAAGATACCTCAAAAATTGCTGAGGTAAAAGTAACGAGTTGGCATCGCCTGCAGTTTGTTCTCCAACTGCTATGAGATGGCTAATAAACTCCTCCTGTCCTACCCTGTTGCCTTGTCCCGTATCCTCAAAATACAAAAGGCGCATAATCCCTTCAATTTCTGTATACAGATTCTTAATGCAATTGATGTAGTCGCCTTTGGTTCCTTTAAGAAAAGCATCAATACCAGCTTGTAGCAGGTCTCGCTTTTCTTGAAAAAGAAGGTTTTCCCACCACTTTTCGGTTATTTCTCTTAGCCGCGATTCATCGAATTTATCCAAGAGTGTTTTCACCACATGATCGGAAGCGGATTCGCCATTTTGATACATGGCAGCTAGCTCTTCATAATCTTTACCTAGAATCTCTACAAAAGGAAACCAACCGTCATCTATCATCTCCTTGAAGCAGTCTTCTGATTCTAGAGTGTGGTAGACGGCCTGAAACTTTAAATGTCTATGGAGTCGTCCAAGCTCTGTCTGCATTGATGCAATATCAAACCTTCTCCCTTCACTAAGAAAGTTAAAATATAGTAGGAATTTCCAACCAATTTTCAGACAACAAATAACACTGTCAGAATCTTGTATATCTATATCGGGAATTCTTAATTCCAGTATATCTGCTATATCATTCCCTCTGACAAGTGTACCTACTTCTAAATTGCGCTTGAGTCGTATTTCGGTTATTACCTTAAAATCGTTGATGTAAATATCCGCGCTCAGGTCACTATGAATGAGTATCAGGAAACTATGGATAGAGTTGACGTTTGCTGAGAATTCTGGAGAACTGAAATAGATATTTGATATTTGATTGATGTATTTGTAAAACTTAGGACTATCGGAAGTTATTCCATCAGAATATTTCACTTTAACGCGTTCGGTAGAAAGAAAACGATTCAAAAAACCTACGATAGGTTCAACTTTTTCAACATGCACCTGCATGATTTTTTTATTAACCTCCTATCCAAGACAAAATAGCGATGGGTTAAAGGAAAAAATCCTTGAGGATTATTTATTCATCATAAAACGCCCGATTCAACGCCTTATCTTCCTCGCTGACACCAAAATCTTCGTCCTCTATCTCCGAAAGATTGACATACAACTGGTTCTTATTCAGCAGTTCCGTCAGCAGTTTTTTCTGCTTTTCCAGTCCATTTTCGCCTTGACCGATTTCGATGAAATCCTCTACCGCATCTTCTGGGATTTCTGCGTTGACGTACCAGTTCAGGAATGAATTTTCGGCGATGTCGCGCCAGAGTGTCACAAGTGCTTCGGCTGATTGTGCGGCTTTGATTTTGTCGATGAAGGCTTGGTTGTATGGCATCAGTTCGCAATAGATAAAGTCGTCCTTATTGTTTTGCTCAATAACCTTTTTGATGCGCTCCCTTGTTATGGTTTCAACGTAGCACATTTGCTCGCAAATAATGAATTTTCGGTTGCCTCCGTCTTTGTTTAATTCCAGCACGGCATGGGCAGTTGTACCACTTCCACCGAAGAAATCTAAAATAATCGCGTCTTTATCATTAGCTACCACCGAATACAAACAGTCATAGACATTCCAAAGCGATTTTGGAAAAGCGAAATCACAGTCGGGCACGAGTGATTTTACAATCTGCGTTCCATAGATATTAGCATCGTATTTACTATCTTCCCAAACGGTGCGATACAACTCAAAATCCCTTCCTATCTCAATTTCATAGCCTGTTTTCGTTTTCTTGGCTCTGAGTAAATGCTTGATTTCATCTACACTTTGCCGTGCATATCTCCATTTGCGCTCAATCATGTTCTGATCAATTGGATATACAAAATCTCCGTTCTTGTGTGGCACTGTTTGAGCAAAAGGATGTTCATCACTATCAAGAACCTCCCCAAACCCAATAACCTTGTCATCCTCTACAATAATCGGATAAAAGCAGTTTTTGGCATTTTTGCGTTTTGATTCTCCGCCCCAATTTCTGAAATTGGACCAAGTAATATCTTCAGGAGGAATCTTTCTATTGCCGATAAGCTTTTTCCCCTGTGGAATAACAAAAAGCGCATATTCGTGAGTATATGAGAAATTTGTTCCCTGAACACCACGAGGATTGTGTATAATCGTAATACAGTGGATTTCATACTCGCTAAATACTTCCATGAGCAGAACGCTAAGATATGCCTGTTCATTCTCATCAATGGCTACAATGAGGGCACCGTCCTCAGTCAGCAATTCTTTCGCCACCTCCAACCGATTTTTCATAAAAGTCAGCCAAGATGAATGATTGAAACTATTGTTGTACGCAAAAGTATTTGATGGACTGTCGGGGTTGTATGGCGGGTCAATGTAAATCAGTTTGACCTTCCCGCGAAACTGGGTTTTTAGGGTGTGCAGTGCCAGTAGGTTGTTTCCCTTGATGAGGAGGTTTTCCCGAATTGCGCCGTTATCATCCCGTTTAATTTTTGTTACCTCTCCCTCGCCGTCAACCGTGTAGCGTTTCCAACCGGTTAATACCTTCGGGTCAAAGAGGCGGTCAATCTCGTCTTGCGCCAGAATTTCATTGAAAAATATCTCTTTACGTTTCTCCTCCTCTTTTGTCTGTCCGCCCTCTAAGACACAATCTTTGCAGGGCCAGACCAGAGACACCTCGCCTCGTTCAGGCAGAAATTTGTCCTCGACGTTCAAGCCGATTTTGTTGCGGAAGCGGGTGTAGGAATCGGCGAGGAAACTTTTGTCGGAGATGTAGTCGATGAAGGTGTTGGTGTTGAAGATATAGTGTCCTTCGATCTCGTTAAAGAATTTTGCTTTTATATCTGCATCGCCGAGCAGCAGTCTCACGAGGTTGTGGTCCATCTTCCATGCCCGATCTATCACTGCCCCCTTGACCAATTCGCCTTCGTCGTCAGTGAAACGGGGGTCGGTTTTGAGGAGATTGGTTAGTTTTTCGTGAAAGTGCTTTGGCATTTTGGGGCCCTTATGGTGTTGTTTTTACTTTGCTGTAATGCTTCGCATCACCAGCGATAATGGAGTGTAGTGAAACTGCGGTATCAAAGATGCTGTAAATCATCTAAATCCTTATACTTTCCACCCGATGTGAGTTGAGCAACCTCAAGAACTCTTTGAAGTCGTGTGGTAGTTGGATCGTAGCCATAGTTAATCTGCCGCATCAATTCAACGGCTGCCAAGCGTTCCTGCGGCGTTTTAGCGTGCCAGTATTCCTTTTCGTCTGATTCATCAGAAAGTGATACAACTGAAAGGACGTTTTTATCGATTTTGAAGTTATTTATTGCATTCATGCGTTTCCCCGTCCTAGTTCATGCTATAGATATATCGCCCCGATAAGATCCCCGATAAATCGGGACAGGCGGGATTCAAAGCAACTGGGGCTATATTGGTTCATGAGTTCATTGGTTTGGTATTAATACACATTGCACTCCTCTGGAGCGCGGTCGTTGGGTGTATCGCGATTCTATAGACATCTCGCTTCTCTGGAGCGAAAGAGTTACGGCATACGGAGTATGCCTATTACTATAATATGGACTCAAGGGTTTCTCTGAACTGACTTTCACTTTGGTTGTCGTAGAATGGGACACCAATCAATTTGTGTTTTTCCGTTTGGAATTCTAGTGTTTCCCCGGAGAATTTTTCTTTAATTTTTTCTAGGAAGTCCTCTTTCCATTTTTCGTGTGCTTGTAGATGCTTTCCCTTGGGTTCAATAAATATTTGACGGATGAGGGTGTTTCCGTTTTTCTCGCGTAGGAACAGGACAAAATCGGGCTCAAACCCCTGTCCGTCATCAAAGTTGTAAATTTTGAAATGCCTTTCGTTGCGGATCAGATATATCCTGTCGTATTTCCTCTTTAATTCGTCCATCTGGGCGTCGAGGGTTCGGACAAATTTCTTTTCCTCACTGGTACCGTAGTTGGCATTGAATACATACCATTCCCTATTCTCATCGGAGACTAACTGCTCGTCGCCATCCGCTCTTTCGCTGTCTTTATCCAATCTAAGAGTTTTGTCGGTGAAGATTGAATAGACATTGCTTGGCTCGAAAGTTTCTGTACCTCTGTATTCTGTCCTATTTTCACGCAATTCAGATGCAATTTGGTTAAGCAGTCCCGCCATCGCAGCGAGGTAAGTTTCATTAGATAAAAGGTATCTTTCATCGCCCTGAAGGGTGATTGAAAGTCCGCCGAGATATTCATCCGCTTCAATGAATTCATGGATAGACTTAACGTGAGGGAAATAGGTTTTCAGGGATTTGAAAGCAAAAAAGAGATTCTGTGCAATGGCAGTCCTGACGACATGGAACGGTATATCTCTCACCGAAATATTTCTTTGACCCGGCTCCACAATCTGTTGAACATTATCGTTGTCATCCAGAACCGCTTCAGATACACCCCTGCCGGTGGCGAGTGAATGGTGGTAATTTTTTGACGATACGCCCAGATCGGCAAATGAGCGGATAGACTCATTCCTGTTCTTAATTCGTTCATTGATGTAGATAATCCCATGTTTGTAAAAATCGGTTTCCTTAAACTTACTTTTTAATTCAAGTTTTTTTTCTACGGCTCGCTCGTCAAGCATCCCTTCGTCGATTAGGGCGGTGCGAATTTCAGAGATGTAGCGGGAATCGTTGACATTGTGATAGTGGAGTTCCTCTAACACTCGCAATTCCGCTGTCAGGTTTTTATCGAATTTCCGTCGGTATGGGTCGGGATTATCGTCGGTAACAAAGGGGAAATACCGTGCCCCGCGTCCGATTAACTGTGCCTCTGCAACGGTTGTTTTGCCCGGTTTCCCAGCCTTTGCGTCGCGTGCCGTGTAGCATCGGACAATATCGAATAGATTCAGGACATCCCAACCTTCATTGAGTTTCTGGACAGCAAAGATGGCACGGATGCGGTTGTCACTGTCTTCAAGGGTATTGAGCAGTATCTGCTGATTTGCCTTTTCTATCTCCTCATTGACGGAAATACAACGGCTCTCCTCAAATTCCCTCCGTAGCCGTTCCACTAGTTGGTTGGGACCGATGCGGTTTTCGCCAAAAAAAGTGAACGCACTTTTTAATAACGGCAGATTCGACTTATCCCGAATCCGCCCAATATCTTCCGCTGAGAGGTTCCCAACGATATTGTGAAAACGTTCCTTATTTTCTTTGGATTGGGCTATTGTTCGTTGCGCTTTGAACAGGATAACCGGCTTCAGATTGATGCGGTGTTTGGCGGCGACCTCCTGTTTATATTGGTTGAGAATCAGTGCCTGTATGATGCGGTCTTTTTCTTCAAAATCTGCCTGAACGATAAAGACATCTTTGGAATAGCCGTCATTGCGGAATTGCCGCAGGTCATACTTATATAATACCTTGTTGCGGTATTTATCGGCAAGGCTGCTGTGGTTGTAATCGAGGGTGGCGGTAAATTCAAGAAGCAGGTTGTCTGCATTTTGACTAAAGATGCGCTCCACTGTATTTTCCCAGCTTATCAGCGACTCCTGTCCGGCTTTCGTACTGGTATTGATATGGTGTGCCTCATCAGCTAAGAGCACGATCTTTTTATTTTTGAAATCATCGAACGTTAAGGCATTTTCTTTCTGTGTATTCAGATCGATATGAAGTTGTTGGATGGTGGTAAAACAGATATTGATGTCGTTTTCGTTGACACCTTCAAAATTAGGGACCGGTGTCACGGCAACGCGAACCGATCCGAAGTGGATAGTTTCATTGAATAGGTATTTGGAGGACAGGGGATTGAGGAAATTGTCCTTTGTCTTTTCAATGATATTAGTAGAGTTGACGAAAAAGAGAAAGTTCCGATAGCCTTTTTCGTAGAGGTAGAGGATCAAGCCCGCCATGATGAGCGTTTTGCCGCTGCCGGTTGCCATATTGAACAGAAAATGTAGGGGGGTTTCCTTTCCCGGAAAGTGGTTGTCGAGGCAGTGAAAGAACCGAGCGAAGGCTTCTTCCTGATACGGACGGAGTTCAAAGGCGGGGTTCAGGTTGTCCGTGAGATAATTGGGAATCTCCTTATTCAGCAATCCCATTTCGGACACGGAATCAAGTGTTTCGGACAAAAATTTTTCAGTCATCATACTTTTCCGTCAATCCCCCTCATATACCGTTACTCCAACCTGCTGAATATTCCCAATCACATCAAGATCGCTGATGTCATGAAAGATGGATAGATCAATCGTGTAGGGCAGATATAGGTCGTCTAGGTCATTGGCGATTTTGTAGAGCACGTTCAGCGTCAAGTCGGCTCCGCCGCAGAGGGTCAAGTCAATGTCAGAACCGTTTTTGTAGGTGCCTTTGGCGCGAGAACCGTACAAAATCGCTTTTTCCACTTGTGGATAGCGGCCGAAGATAGCGCGTATCTGCTGGAGGGCAGAATCCGGCAAGCCGCTCTCCGATCGGGACTGAGGATAAGATTTCATGCTGATTCCTCCTCTTTCAAGCTTTCTAATTTGATTTGCAATGCCTGAAACTCTGCGAAGTATGTATTGAGAATTTCTTCAACAATCTGGGCAGCTGCAGCCTCATTATAGGTATGCGTGGTTAGATTGCGGCTTTGAATCATCTCCATCCACGTTTCACCGTTTTCGATGACACCCGTTCTGAAGGCGGCGCGTGTGGTATCTCTCGACCCATATAGATTCCCCACACCACGCGCCTCTAGAAAATCCTTTAACGTATTCCACGCCAATTCGTGGGTGTATTCAAAACCCTGTATCAATCCCTGTGCTTCTAGCTTCGAGAGTTGGCGTTGCTGTGCTAGTTCAACGGCCTCTTTCAATTGAGAAAAAGCTTTGTTGAAATTATTGGACCGTTGAATCCAACGGATGTCTTGATTGCTCATGGGGCATCTCTATAAAACGCAAAAAGCATGAAACGTGAAAACTATTGGTTCATTGGTGGAGGTGGGCTAGGAAAACCAATCTACATGGCTAAAAAAACAGTGCAAAACGCAAAGAGAAACCGAGTTTTGCCGAAAAAACTCGGTTTCTGTTGCACGATTTCTTAACATGAGCAAATACCTTTTCCGCACCTCACACTTTATAGATTATCAATAAATTCGCGGCTTTTCAAAGTGCGTTCGGTATGGTAGGAGATGAAGTTTGAAAGGACAAACTTAAGCTCCCGGTGGTTGAGATCGGAGGCACGAAAGCGGTGCAAATGAGAAAAGCCGAATTTTTGTAACTGCTTCATTAGTTCACAACTCCCGCGTGAAATCGGTCTCGCTGTAGTGTCGCTTCCCTCACAGTTGGCACAGAGCAAACCGCCATGGCTTGGACTGAAATGTACCGTGGCACCGTGGAACACCTCCGCACAAGTGACGCACCGCGAGAGTTGAGGCGCGTAGCCTGCCAATCCCAGAAATTGGAGCTCAAAGGCACGCGCTAGCAACGGAATGTCTTCGGTCTGTGCCAGCGTTTCAAATGCGTATTGCAGTAGGTGGAAGACGCTCTGGTCTGCTAATTGTCCTGCTAGCTCCGTGGCATCAACCAGTTCTGCTAAATAACAGGCGTAAGCGGTCCGATCGAAGTCCGCTTTGATTGGGTCAAAGGCATCAATCAGATCAAAGTCTTCAACTCTGTGGAGGTCTTTATTTGGGTATTCAAAGAACACAAGGTTACCGTAGTTGAGGAGTTCAAGGCTGCCGCCGAAGCGGCTCTTGGGTCTCCTACTACCGTGTGCTACTGCGCTGATTTTGCCAAACTCAATGGTGTAGAACCGGATAATCTTGTGCACTTCACCGAGTGGATGTGAGCGAATGACAATCGCCTGTGTTTTTTGAACTGGCATTTCGCCTCCATAATAAAATGGGACAATAGCGCGATGAATTTATTGTTGCCTTATTTCATCGTTCCATTGTCCCATGAGAATAATCGGGGCGAGAGAATTTGAACCGCCGACCTTTCCGATTCATCGGAACGCACTAACCACACTGCGCTACGCCCCTATCGCAATGTGCATTGAGCCATTTGAGGAAATATCGGGGCGAGAGGATTTGAACCGCCGACCTTTCCGATTCATCGGAACGCACTAATCAAACTGCGCTACGCCCCATCGTTATTATTCAACAATTCTTTAATGGCTTGATGACTTTTCCAACTTTTTATCTCTAGCTCCCGTCTGACCGCTTGACTTCTCGTGGGAAAAGGTTCGGTATAAACCAATTTCCACGGAACCTTGGATCGAGTCGCTAATTGCCGCCGACTATTATGACGCTCAGACGATTGGACACATTTTTAGTCTGTCCAGTATAATAGCTCCCGTCTTTGAGACTTTGCAGAATATAAACATAGAACATTAAATATTGATCCAAGCAAATCTATCGGGGCGAGAGGATTTGAACCGCCGACCTTTCCGATTCATCGGAACGCGCTAACCCCACTACGCTACACCCCTACTGCAATCTGCACTGAGCCCTCTGAAGAAATATCGGGGCGAGAGGATTTGAACCGCCGACCTTTCCGATTCATCGGAACGCACTAACCACACTGCGCTACGCCCCTATCGCAATGTGCATTGAGCCATTTGAGGAAATATCGGGGCGAGAGGATTTGAACCGCCGACCTTTCCGATTCATCGGAACGCACTAACCACACTGCGCTACGCCCCTATCGCAATGTGCATTGAGCCATTTGAGGAAATATCGGGGCGAGAGGATTTGAACCGCCGACCTTTCCGATTCATCGGAACGCACTAACCACACTGCGCTACGCCCCTATCGCAATGTGCATTGAGCCATTTGAGGAAATATCGGGGCGAGAGGATTTGAACCTCCGACCTCGTGCTCCCGAAGCACGCGCGCTAACCGGACTGCGCTACGCCCCGTCATAAACTCTCAACAACACATCAATCAGATAGTAAATAACCGCCGACCTTTCCGATTCATCGGAACGCGCTAACCGGACTGCGCTACGCCCGATTCTGACAAAACGGCGTGTGATTTTATCATACACGGTAGTATCTGTCAAGCCCGCTTTTCTACTTTTCCCGCTGTATCCTCCAGTCGCTGAATCCGAATCCGATGGATACGGCGTTCATCCGCTTCTAATATCGTGAATGTCAATCCCTGGTAAGAGAATTGGCTGCTCTGTTCGGGCACTCTCCCTAGATGGTCAAAGATGAATCCACCGATTGTGTCTGCATTTTCCGATTCAAGCTGCGCCTCTAACTGTTCATTGAGATCAATAAGACTCATCCGCGCATCAACTGAATAGATATTTTTATTGAGAACAATGAATTCGTCTTGTTCGTCAAAATCGTATTCATCCTGGATTTCTCCGACGATCTCCTCAATAATATCTTCGAGTGTTACGATTCCCGCTGTCCCCCCATACTCATCGACAACGATCGCCATGTGCTGCTGATTTGTTCGTAGTTCTTGGAAGAGGTCGGATATTTTTTTACTCTCTGGTGTGAAAAGCGGCGTTCGATCTGTGGCAATAGATCTCAGATCAAGGGGTTGGTCTTTTGCCCAACCGTCTAACAGATCTTTGACATGCAGGAGCCCGATAATGCGGTCGATCTGCTCCTCGTAGACAGGAATACGCGAATGGCGAGACTCAATTGCAGTTTGGAGTACAACCTCCTTTGGGGAAGAGACATCAAGGCACGTCACATCCGTTCGGGGCACCATAATCTCGCGGGCAACTATATCAGGCAGGTCGAGGATGCGCGAAATCATCTCTCGCTCTTCCTCCTCCAAGATCTCTTGGCTACTCCCAACATTTTCTAATGCTTCAAGGTCTTCTGGCGAGACGCTGCTATCCTGTTCGGTTCGGGCTTTTCCACCGAGAATCCGAACGCCAAAATAGCTTAACAGGGTTACCGGTTTAATGAGAGGATATAGTACCCAATAAACAACGTGCACAAAACGGAGGGCAGAAATTGTTGAGTTTTCAGAGCTGCCCTGTACATAGTTTTTCGGGATAAGCTCCGTCACAACAACAATGAGGAGAATCGCAAGGAGGGCCCCAATTATCCGATCGCCCAGTGAATTGAAATCGAATAAAGAGAGCAGCAAGACAACAATACAAACAATCAATACACTCTTGGCGACGATAATCGTTGCAGAAGATCTCTGTGGATGGCGCAGTAGAGAGGTTAAAATCTCATGCTGTGGCCCCCCAGTTTCCGCGATATTCAGTATTTCGTTCCGGCTAAGCCTGTTGATAAGTACCTCCACGACAGAGAACAACGCCGCGAAGATTGATAAAACAACCAAGCCAACCAGCTTAATTATGTCTATATCGTCCAAACGTAGGATTACACCCCCAAGGAGCTTGTCAACCAGAATCTGCGAAAATCAATAACCTAATTTATGCTATCTCTATTACGACTAAAAAATTAGGCACTAATCAAACGAAGCAGCGTTTCTTGTTCCTCAAACATGATCTCCGCTTCCTCTGGAGTTTGATGATCATAACCGAGAAGGTGAAGCGTACCGTGTACACTCAATATAGCAAGCTCGATATCAAGTGAATGCCCATGCACAGTTGATTGACGCTGGGCTGTCGGAACGGATATGACCAAATCACCAAGGAGTTGAGGGTTCACATCTCCACCGATGCCTTCTCGCATCGCAAAGGCTAGGACATCAGTGGGCTCATCAATATGGCGATATTGGTGGTTCAGCACCTGAATTTCGGTATCATCTGTTAGAAGAATGCTCACTTCACAATCAGCAGAATCGTGAGCCTTTAGCGTGGTCAACGTCGCATTATAAATAATTGCTTCATCAAAATCAATATTTTGACACTTGTTGTTAATGAATACCATCGGCAGTCGCCGTTACAATAGACAGTTGACTCTATTTGCTGGTCGAAGCTAGATGCTATTGGTTTTCCTTAACCTTTGGGCATCACGCTCCTCATAGGCTTCTACGATTTGCTGCACCAGTTCGTGTCGGACAACATCCTCTTTTGAAAAGTGGATGAATGCGATACCGTCAATATCTGACAATACTGACTGTGCATCAACAAGCCCCGACTTTGTACCGGTCGGCAAGTCCGTTTGCGTTATGTCTCCGGTGATAACGGCTCTGGAATCAAACCCAAGTCGCGTGAGAAACATCTTCATCTGCTCAATGGTTGCATTTTGTGCTTCATCAAGAACGACAAACGAGTTATTGAGCGTACGTCCGCGCATGAAAGCAATTGGAGCCACCTCAATCACATTACGTTCAACATAACGCTCAAGCGATTCGGGAGGCATCATATCGTAGAGTGCATCGTATAAAGGACGCAGATAGGGGTTAATTTTCGCTTCAATATCGCCGGGTAAAAAACCGAGCCTTTCGCCTGCTTCCACCGCGGGTCGGGTTAGGATGATTCGGCTGACCTGCCCATTTTTCAAGGCGGAAATTGCCATCGCCATAGCGAGATACGTTTTTCCGGTTCCTGCGGGACCGATACCAAAAACGAGATCATGCGATTTGATTGCGGCTACATAGCGTTTCTGGGTAGGGGTCTTTGGCCGCACAACCCCGCGCTTGGAAAAGACAGAGATGGTTTCATTGGCTGCTTTTTCCAACGGGACGGGTGTATCTCCTGTGGAAGTGCGAATCGCGTATTTGACATCATTTGCATTGATAGATTGCCCACTCCGGATGAGATGAAGTAAAGACTCAAAAGCCTTGGTTACACGCTTAACATGATCGAAGTTTTCGCCCGTAATTTCTAAGCCTTCGCTTTTTAACAACACTTTGACGTTAAAACGCGACTCGACAATGTTCAGAAAGGCATCAGATTGACCAAAAAGCAGCTGGGCTTCTGTGGTGCTTTGTATCGGTATTTTTAAGGATTCTTGGTTCTGCAATACGCTATTATTCCTGTTTTTGGGTGGGTGTAACCGCTGTTGTTTCTGTCAGAAACCAACTTCACCTATAATATTACCAGAATTTAGTTGTCTTTCCAAGTAAATTTTTTATTGTCGTCACCCAAGTTGCTGTGCAGATCGAAAATTTTGACGATTAATAGCCATATAGATCGCGCCTAAGTTGGAGAATCAACTTACCAATTATAGTAGATTTAACAATTACCGATACATATTGATAATCTCCTCAATCGGCTTATCCGCATTGTATGAACGGAGTTTCTTTATATTGGCAAACTTGTGTTCAACGGGATTATAATCCGGCGAATACGGGGGCAAGTATAACACCTTAGCCCCACACCGTTGTATCAATGCTTGGGTTTCAGGGGTCTTGTGAATCCGTGCATTATCCATTATCACGAGACTGTTGGCATCTAAATGTGGAGATAACGCTTCATCGAGCCATGTATTAAACCGTTGTGCATTACAACTGCCTGATATTAGCTTGGGGGCAATCAACTTATTATTCAGTTGCGCCACTATCAAAGTGGTGGTGCGGGTCTTTTGACTGGGTATCCATCCGTGGACACATTGTCCCCGGGGGGCATAGCCATGACTTCTAAACGTTTCATCTGTAAAACCGGTCTCGTCAAGGTAAATCAGCGTTTTGCCCGATGCTTTTGCCTCTGTGAGTTGCTCCTGATAGGCTGCGCGTTTTTCTGGACATTGCTCCTTATATCCAACCGTTTTTTTTTACGCGTATAGCCGAGTCGTTTGAGTCCATAGCCAACACAGGCGGGTGAAACCCCAAAGTGTTGAGCGCGTTCTTTAAGGGTTTGGTCAGGGTGGGCTTTGACATGTTCAGACAATGCTGTGGGGTCAAGCAGTCTCGGTTTTCGGGGACCCGGTTTGTCCGGTGTGAATGGGTCTTTGTCATTGAGCCATCGGTAAATCGCAGTTCGACTGACTTTGAACCGTTTTGCCGCTTCTGTTTTACTGCCACCATTTTCTATGAATTGTAGGACGCGTGTGCGTAAATCTGATGAATATGCCATAATGCCAACAGGATAACATACTTCTAAACTATTGTCCCGTTATTTCTTGTGTCTACTATAGTATACGCCCCATCGTCTCTTTGGTAACCAGAAGGGGGGCTCGGGGCCGGTGGTGTACCGTTGACGAGCGCATCTTCATTGAATTCAATACCAAGTCCAGGTCCTTCAGGTGGAAGCAGGTAGCCGTCAGCAAACGGCATCTGAACCGGAAAGACATCGGTAAGGCTCGTCATCGGTGGACGCGGCAGCTCTTGTACCCCGACAAGGGCTGATGCCAAACACAAGTGGAGGCAGGCTGCCGTTGAAACCGGACCGAGCGGATTGTACGGCACGATGTGGATGTAGTGCGTCTCACACCAACCCGCAATCTTTCGAGCCTCAGTCAACCCCCCGGCGATGCAGAGGTCTACCCGACAGTAATCCATCAAGTCTTCCTCAATCACTTCCCGAAAACTCCATTTGCTGTCAAACTGTTCACCCACCGCTAGTGGGACGGAGGTATTCTGTCGAACCAACTTCAGACTCGCAGGATTTTCGCTGCGGAGTGGGTCTTCAATAAAGAAGGGACGGTACTGCTCAACCCCTTTACAGAATTCGATGCTAGCGGGTGGATCTAACCGCGTGTGGACATCCACGAGAATCTCTACATCGTCACCGAGTGCCTCTCTGACCGCCTTTACCTGTTCAATCCCGAATCGCACGGCTCGCGTCGGCTCAAACCGAGAGTCGCCTTCTGGATCGCACACCCCCCATCGGACAAACTTCCACCCGGCTTCGTAGGTCTGCCGGCAACTCTGGACGAGCGATTCGATATTATTCGGGTCGCCGTTGTGGGGATAACAGACCACCTTATCGCGTGTCCTTCCTCCCAACAATTCGTATACCGGCACTCCCAACGCTTTGCCTTTAATATCCCATAGCGCGATATCCACCGCACTCACCGCTGCGGACTGAATCACGCCGCCGGGGAAGAAACCGCCGCGAAACATCCGCTGCCACAGATACTCAATGCGAAATGGGTCTTGACCGAGTAGGATAGACTCAGAGGAATGGATGACTTCCGCCATCGCTCGTCCTCGTCGTCTCAAGCCTCCTTCACCGATGCCGTAGATACCTGCGTCCGTCTCGACCTTGACGAAAAAATTTCCGGTTGATGCAATAAACGGTTTAACCGCTGTGATCTTCATGTATGACCTCCGGTTGAGTGATGTCGGCGAACCGATATCATTTAAGCGTTCATCAGTTCATTTGTGGGAGGGGGCGAGTGTATGAGGAAGCGAGGAAGCGAGAGGGCTTATTCCCCCCTTACCCGCTTCCACACTTCTGCAATGCACCAATGAACCAAATTATAGTAGATTTTAGAATTATTTAGACACTTCCAATGCACAACCAACCCCCTAAATCCCCCTTGTCAGGGGGACTTATGAACGCGCTGCGTAAGTCCTATTATTTTTAGAATTCACTATAGTAGCGTATCAACAATTGCAAACTAGCATTATGAGTGTTACACATCGTCTGTTGGTGAAAGCACATTATCCTGACAGTAGACGGGACGGAAGAGTGTGGAACGTTTGAACGGCATCTCGGCGAGGTGTTTCGGATGGGGCTCCCACTTATGCCATTTGTTGCCGACAACATTGTAGCAGTTGAAGATGGCGACCCGATCGACCGTATCGTCCTTCCACCGTGCGCCGGTGTGGGTGATCGCCTCCGTGAAAAACAGCACAGATCCCGCCGGACAGGAGTAATCATCCCATAGTGGACAATCCCGATCCTGCGTCGATTTTGGTGGAGGGAAAGCCCCCTTGTGGCTTCCCGTCAAGAACAGGGTGCCACCGCTGCGTTTCTTGACTGGATTCAGTTCCCATACGACCCGCGTCAATCCGCTGTGCGCTTTGTCGTGGTGCATGTGATAGGTATGTGAGTTGCCCGGAAAATTCAATATACCCCGTCCGCCATGGGGACTGAAGTTGTCATGTCCTTTGGGCCGAATTGTCAGGAACGTGCCCTCCATGCGAAAACCGTAGCAGTCTTCTCCTGAGTAACCTGTCGCGACAAATTCGTTCATGAAGCCAAGAACAAGCGGATGGTCAGTTAATTTTTCGAGGGGTCCACCGATGGATGAGCGATGATGCTCAGGAATGGATTCCGGGGACTTTTTCAGACGGTAGCAAAAGTCCCGCATCTCAGCGACTTCGTCGTCGGTCAACACGCCGGGGAGGGCTATCCACCCCCGTGTGTCAAAGATGAATTTCTGGTCTTCGGTGAATTCTATCGCCGGTTTGTCGTCGGCGTTTGTCGTGGGTATAGACATACACATAACCTCCTAATTAGCTTATGTCAAAAGGAAGCACAAAATGCAGAGAACGTGAAACGTGATGCCCCGATAAATCGGGACAGGCTGTGAAACGTGAAAATTATTGGTTCATTGGCTGATGCCTTTCGGATTACTCGCATGGCGTACTGTCTGCTCATTATAGCCAAACTCTTATTTTTGGACAAGAAGTTTTTGTATTTCACTTGCCCCCAGTTTTTTTTGAGGGGTTATTGTCATTGGTTTTGCGAGCGATAGGAGTGAGAAAGTCAGGTCAGATATGATAAAATACCTCCCTACCGAAAACACTCACTGTTTAGGGCAAGGAGGTATTATGAAAGGAAAACACTCTCAAAAACGGGTGAATCCCACCCCCATGATAACCACTATCACTGAGATTTTCAAGCCTGTTTTGAAAAAACCGGCGTTAAAAAACCTGATGCTCACCATCATAGCTATAGCCTTGGCGCAGTCCTTTGGCATCAACGAAATCGCTTCACGGTTGCCGGTGTCAGTCAAGCATCAAAAGACGAAACAGAAACGACTGCTTCGATTCTTGGCACGTACATTTCCCATAGGTGCGGTGATGCGGTGTTGGTTAGTCTTCGTGGTGAGGCGTGTCTGTCACCCCGGCACTGTGCGTCCGTTAATTTTAATTGATGAAACCCAGGTGCTTGGTACTTTCAAAGCGATTGTCGCTGCGGTGCCGTTTCGACAGCGTGCGATACCTATCTATTGGCACATCTATACCGATGCTGAGATTCAGGATATGAAATATAAAAGCCATAATGAGATTATCCAACGATTTTGCCGCACGGTCTATCGTCAGGCACGAAAAGCACTGCCCCCAGCGTGCGAACCGGTGTTGATATTCGACCGGGGGTTCGCCCGTGCGAGATATGTGATAAAATTTCTCAAAGCAAAAGGCATACCGTTTGTGATGCGCGTCTGTCGCAACGTTCGCATTACCGTTTGGGGTCAGGTCAAAACGATGGAACAGATGCAGAAAACTGGGTTCTATCCACAGATTCTCTATTACCCAACCGAGCCAATTCGACTGAACCTATATGTGGTCAGAGATGCACGGTTTGCTGAACCGATGTATCTGATTTCAAGCCATCTGACGGGCAGTCAAATCCACCGGTGTTATAAACGAAGAATGCAGATTGAACACGGTTTTAGAGACATCAAGACCGGCTTTGGATTTGGCAAGCTGATTCTCAAAAAACCGACAAAAGCACGAATCAATCTGTTATGGCTGTTGGCTTGTCTGAGTTATGGACTGCTGTTTATCATCTACCAAAAATCCGGTGACCGATGGACCAAAGCATTCAACACAAACAAAAAAATCTATTCGTTGATTAACGTGATTAAGCGCGTGATTGCTCAAGCTTGGCTGGGGTGGACTCTCAATCCCTTTTTCACACTGCCACTTTGTCAGACAGATGCCTTGCAAGGCGCATAATCACAAACATTCTCACAAACATTACCTCTCAAACACACTCAACTCTTAAATCAGAAAAAACTGGGGGTAAATGAAGTTTTTGTATGGATGTCTATTTGCGTTTGTGATAAGATGGGGTAAATTGTCGCCCGCTGTTCCGTTACCTGTCCGAACCCGTATTCACAGAATGTGATGCGTGAAACGTGATGTGTAAATTGTCTTATCCACACCTATGTTGTCCTGTGTCGATGCTGGAATCGAGACGCGGCGACAGGTGAACAGTTCCTCACACGAAATGGGGAAAACATGAAAACATTACTAATTTTACGTCATGCAAAGTCGAGTTGGAAAGATACATCGTTGGGGGATCATGATCGTCCGCTCAACAAGCGTGGCAAACAGGATGCGCCACGAATGGGCAAGTTTTTGCGAGAGCAGGACTTGGTCCCCGACAGGATAATCAGTTCAACCGCTAAGCGGGCGCGAAACACTGCCAAGGCAGTCGCCAAAGCGTGTCATTGTAAGGATAAGATCGAATTGACATCAGAATTTTATCATGCGGGACCGGGATCATACCTCGCAGTTTTGCAAAACGTGCCGGACGAGGATCAGCGGGTGATGGTAGTGGGGCACAATCCTGGGATGGAAGCACTAGTGACCCACCTGACAGGCAGAATGGAGACGATGCCAACAGCGGCACTTGCCCATGTCGCCCTCCCTATCGAAAAATGGGCTGAATTGGACTACGAGGTACAAGGGGAGTTACTGGATTTGTGGCGTCCAAAAGCACTCATATCAGATTGATGGATTCACCCACAGGCTCGGAAGTTGCGTGAGGTTACATCGCAACGATAATATGAATAGATGCTTAATTTTTTTAATCATAAAGTAAAAAGATAAATGGAGGAAGTCTTAAATGACAAAATTTGATCCGATGAAGGGAGTTTTCGGTCTGCTTCCCACACCTTATACAGAGGATCTCGACATCCACACCAGTGATCTACAGGCTGCTGCTAATTTCTGCTGTGAGTCGGGACAACACGGGATTGTTTGGCCCGTCATGGTGGGAGAGTTCTATTTTCTCGGCGAGGAGGAACGGATTCGCAATTTGGATGCTGTTCTCGAAACAGTCAATGGTAGGTTGCCGGTAGTTTTCGGGTGTTCTGGCATCTCTGTGCCGCAGACGCTGCTCTACGCAAGGGCTGCACAGCAGGCGAGGGTGGACTCAATAATCGCTATGGCACCGGCACGGACCAACACAGCGACAGCGATAGATATGTTCAAACGGCTTGGCGAGGTTTTCGATGGACCGATTATGGTGCAGAATGCCGATAGTTACGCGCCGTTGACCGGGGAGCAGATTGTTCAACTCGCAGAGGATGTCCCGCAGATTGAATATGTCAAAGAGGAGAGGCAACCGGGACCGCAGCACATTGGTGAGGTAAAGCAGTTGGCTGGAGATCGGATCAAGACCATCTTTGGGGGTGCTGCCGGTAAGGTGCTGCCGGCGGAGATAATACGCGGTGCAGATGGTTGTATGCCTGCTTGCGAATTTGCAGATCTGTTAGCAAAGATTATGGAGCTTTGGTGGGCAGGCGATGAGACCGGTGCACGAGAGTTACATACCCGTCTGTTGCCCCTGATTAACTTGGAAAACCATCAGTTTGTCCGTTATATCCTCAAGCGTCGAGGGGTCTTGACCTCTATGGTTGAGCGAGCACCTGCGCCTCATGAGTTAGATGCGGAGGATAAGCGGGAAATTTCTATTCTGCTGAAGGCAGTCGAAAACGATATTGAATCCTACCCCTTCGGCGCGGAATAATCAATTTGTATAGGACTTACGCAGTTGAACGCTCAAAGCCTTGTAGTTCGGCGATGAATCGCCGCTAGGCACCGTTCCCAACGCCCGATAAATCGGGCAACTACAGCAGAGCTCCATCAGGGGTCAGTAGAGAACAACGATCGTTGTTCCTTACTGAAGTGCGTAACTCCTATTGTAGATAAATTACCTCACCATTTTAGAGTAGGTATCATTTGAATGCACATCATCACACGCGACCGCATTGTTTACAGTTTCAGTCGTGATCATCGTCCTATGCAGGAGGTTGATCCGGGGGATAAAATCTGTTTCGAGACCTATGATGCTCGCACCGGCACGATTCTGAGTGAGAACGACCTCCTCGACCAAACCCACCCAATCGGTCTAAACCCTGCGACGGGACCGCTCTTTGTGCGTGGTGCCGAACCGGGCGATACCCTCTGCATTGAGATTCAGGATATCCAACTCGCTTCACAAGGTTTTATTGGGATTAAAGCCGGCACGGGGAACTTGGGGCATCTCGCAGAACAGTATGTGACCAAAATAATCCGCATCGAAGGAAATACCGCGCACTTCGATGATCGGATCCGTTTCCCGATTCGTCCGATGGTTGGTGTTATGGGCACTGCACCCGCCGAAGAGGCTGTGCCGACGCTCTACCCCGGTCCCCACGGCGGCAACATGGATCACCAAGATGCGACAGTCGGATCGCGTGTTTACCTACCCGTATTTGTGGAAGGCGCGTTATTTGGGCTTGGCGATGTTCACGCCGCTATGGGCGATGGCGAAATCTCTATGCTTGGAGTAGAAATCTGTGCGGAAGTTACCGTGGAGGTAGAATTGATCAAGGGTGAATCGATCGCTCGTCCGTGGATCGAAACAGCGGACGCATGGATAACTACGGGAGATGCTCCAAAGCTAGTCGATGCCATCACAATCGCCTGTGAGGAGATGGCGAGCCTCCTTCAGCGAAAACTTGATGTTTCATTTGAGGAAGCCTATCTGCTCATGAGTGCCACCGGCGACGTGCGGATCGGTCAAGTCTGCAATCCGAATAACTTCCCTGCCACAATCCGAGTTGTTTTTCCCAAGATAAGACCAACCGCGTCTTCCACCCCATAGTCTAAACGATCCTTCCAACTTCTGTAGGGAACAACGATCGTTGTTCCCTACAACTCGTCTGGTGCAGCTGCACTACTGGGGCTTTAGGTGGCAAGTTGGGTTAGTCTATATTCACACCCAACGACTCAGCAAGTGCCTCTAACCTTTTCCAGAGTGCATCGGCGATGGGGATGCCGTCGCGTCCACGGGTTTTTTCCGCTCGTACTTCAAGGTCGCCGGGGAGTATTACCTCCTCAAAGCCGGGTGCCGGTGGTATGGATCTGATCTGATTCCCCAGATCCTTGATTCGCGTCGAGTAATCCGTCAGCGACTGAAACAGATCTGCTTTCATGACCATCATAGTAACGCCGGAGTGCCGAAAAATAGTACCGCCCCGCTTCTCTTCGTTAGAAAAAGCGTCCGCCCCGGACAAGATTCGTCCAAAGAACTCCACCGCCAACATCAGGGCATAGCCTTTGTGCTCACCAAAAGGTAACAACGAACCGCCCTCCAGAAAATCCATCGGATCCGTGGAAGGATTTCCATCTTTGTCGACAATGCTGCCCGGTGGAAGTTGTGCGTTCCTGTCTCTCGCTGTGAGAACCTTGCTCCCCGCAACCACCGTCGTAGCATAATCGATAATCATCGGTGGACCATCGCCAACGGGGAACCCCATACCAATCGGGTTTGTGCTCAGCACCGGTTGCCGCCCACCGAAGGGAACAGCGACCGGCTTTTCTGCACCGAACCCGCCCGCCCAGATTATTGATAGCATTCCGTTGGCGGCTGCAAGTTCGGCATATTCGCCTAGACGGCCGATATGGTTTATCTGCACAGCACTTACGATCGCTACGTTGTGGCTTTCAGCCTTCTTTATGGCGACCTCCATCGCATATTTCGCCGTCACATGTCCAAAGGTCCAGTTGCCCGCTATGAGTGCGCTTGTGGCATCTTCCTGCCGGATTTCGGGCCAAGCGGTGGGTACAATTTCACCGTCTTGAATCTTCTCAACATAACTTGGCAGATGTAGGATGCCGTGCGTATCAACACCACGCAAGGTTGATAAAACCAATGCTTCCGCGACACGGCTGGCGTTACGCTCATCGGCACCCGCGGCTAGTAGTGACTCACGGATGAGCTTGTCAAGTTGGGCAGTTGTCTTTATAACCATTATTATGTCCTCCTCAGAATAGTGCGAATTACTTAGGACTTACGCAGTTGAGCGTTGAGAATTTGTAATTCAATATTTCAGTGCCAATGCGGGGCAAGATGCCCCGCCTACGATGGGTATAGATTATGCCTATGCCTCAATACGCCCGATAAATCGGGCAACTACAATATGAGTGCGCAAGTCTTGTTACTAACAAGATCAGGTTGAGGTTACAATGCTAGATGGTAGTTTTCTTATTTATGGTGGACCTTAGAATTAATGAGACACTCAAAACCGGTGCGGTTAGGAAACCGCACCTACCGGGGGCGAAAGTGTCTATTTATTTTTAGAATTCACCATAATTTACGTCATCACTATAGCATGTATTCTGGGCACAATCAATCAGATTCGGCGGTGTCTTTCCGTAGGCAGTGAAGTGCGTAAAACCTCTTGACGTAGTGACTTATGCCGTGCTAGGATACACAGCGCACTAATTTTGGTTAGCTTCCACTTCATTTAAGTTCAGCAAATCATCAGATAACGAGGAGGAATTCATCTTGGCTAAAAAATTTAGGGTTGGTATTATTGCAAGCGGCCGTATCGCACGTGCACACGGTCAAGGCTGGACAGAATGTAATCGCACTGAAATCGTTGCGATCGCCGATTCTCATCCCGAAGCACTAGCAAGTTATGCAAAAGATTTCAACGTTAAAAGCCAGTATCTCGACTACCGGGAGATGATGGAGAAGGAGGATCTCGACATCGTCAGTGTCTGCTCTTGGAATCCGCAACACGCTGAGATGACGATTGCGGCAGCGGTTCACAAACCCCAAGCGATACTCTGTGAGAAACCGATGGCTTGCTCACTAGGGGAAGCCGAAGCGATGATGATTGCCTGTGAACGTAACGATGTTAAATTTGCGATAGGTCACCAACGTCGTTTCTATTCTTCGTGGCAGGAAGCGAGACAGCTCCTTGAAGATGGTGCCATCGGCGAGCCGCGCCGGCTCTGGTCTTCTGTGAGGGCTGGGATGCTGAACACGGGAACTCACTGTGTTGATTTCCAACTCTTTGTCCTTGGCGACCCACAGGCGGAGTGGGTCATGGGATCTGTGGAACGCAAAACCGATCACTATCTCTTTGGGCATCGGGTGGAAGACCGCTGCTGCGGGCTGATTGGATATCCCAACGATGTGGAAGGTGTCATTGAGAACGAGGTCCCCATCAGTGGTGGACTCTATCAGGTCGGTGCGACGATATATGGCAGCGACGGTATGATGGATGTCAACGATAATAGCTTGAAATATATGACCCCTAAAAAGGCGGGCTGGCAGGTGTTTGAACCGACCGAAAAAAATCGGACTGGTTATGGCAGCGCATTCACCAGTCAGGCGTATGCAGTCTGCGATTGGATCGACGATAAGATTGAGGACTATCCGGGAGAGGCAAAGTATGGGAAGGCTGCTTTGGAGCTTATGATGGCGGTCTATGAATCAGCCCGTATGCACGAGCGGGTACGTCTGCCATTAGAGACCCGTGCTAACCCATTAGATGTGGCGGTGGAAACCGGCGTTATTCCGGTTGAACGCCCTGGTCAATGGGATGAACGCTCGTTTTTGGTACGCGGTGAATCAATGACCTGGATTAAATAGACTGTTAGGTGCTGTATGAGCGATCTGGAGGTGCAAATCGTTACCCTCTCGCCCGACGATGAGCGGGCTATTGAGCAGGTAGCGGCATTGCTGATTGAGGGATTCAAAGCACATGCACCACACGCTTGGCCCAACATGGCGGCTGCTTTGGAGGAGGTGCGAGAACTTTTTGGCGAGGATAGAATTAGCCGTATTGCTCTTGACCGTAATGGCGAGATTGTCGGCTGGATTGGTGGATTGAGTTACTATGATGGGAACGTTTGGGAAATCCACCCGTTGGTTATTAAACCGAGCCGACAAGGGACTGGGATTGGACGGCAGCTTGTGCGCGATTTTGAGGAGCTCGTCCGAGAACGAGGGGGCTTGACAATTTGGGTGGGAACTGATGATGAGGACAATATGACGACCCTTGCAGGTGCCGACCTTTACCCGAATGTCCTTGAGCACTTGGCGCGAATCAGAAACTTGCGCCGCCATCCTTATGAGTTTTACCAGAAACTCGGTTTTGTCCTCGCAGGTGTGATGCCCGATGCTAACGGGCGTGGCAAGCCGGATATTTTCCTCGCAAAGCGCGTTGATGACTAGACCGGTCAATCTAGCCTAGGCACAGATTTATAGGATTCAACAATATTTGCAAATGCCTCCGTAAGGAGAACCTTTCAATGCAACAACTCATTCTTATCGGCGATTCAATTCGCATGGGCTATCAAGCCGATGTTATTCGTGAACTTACCGCGCTTGCCGACGTTTGGGCACCGACGCAGAACGGCGGGAATAGCGCGAATATCCTTCAACATCTCGACGAGTGGATTATCTCTCGATCGCCCGATGTCCTTCATATCAACTGTGGGCTGCACGACTTGCGAAAGGATTTTGACACCGGCGAGCCAGCCATTCCGATTAATCAGTATGAATCAAATCTTCGCGCTTTGATCGGACGTATTTTGGCGGAGACCAACTGTACTGTCATTTGGGCGACGACTACGCCTGTCAACGAAATCTGGCATCATGAGCGGAAGGGGTTCGATCGGTTGGAAGCGGATGTTGACGCGTATAACGCCGTCGCTCTCAAGGTCGCGGACGACTTAGATATCCCAATTAACGATCTGTTTGGCATCATCACAGATGCGGGGCGGGACAGCTATCTAACACCCGATGGCGTCCATTTTACGCCTGAAGGCAGTGCGTTGCTTGGTAAAGCGGTTGCCGAATTTGTCAAGCCGTTCCTCGCAGCAGCGCAGAGTAATCGCAGGTAAATTTGGGGAATTACTTCTCAAGTTGCACGGTTGAACCTTTACAGGACCATAAACTAGGAAACTCATGTTAAGAAATCAGGCAAAGAAACCGAGTTTTGAAGAAAAAACTCGGTTTCTCTTCGCATTTTGTACTTTCTTTTCACATGAACCAACGAGGAAATAGCATGGACAAGGATACAATTCGAGTTGCATCGGTTGCGATGCACAGTGTCATGGGCGATCCGTCAGCAAACTTGGGGCGTGTGGCGGAATGGGCACACAAAGCACACGCACAAGGGGCGGACTTTGCGATTTTTCCGGAAGAGTGTATCACCGGATCAATGAACAAGTCTGACCTGACGTTTGAGGAGGCGCGGAAGATTGCGGAGACGGCAGCAGAGGAATCGGTGCCATTTCTGGAATCCCTTTCCCGCAAATTACAGATGACGCTGGTGGTTGGTACGATTGAGCCGTTTGGTGAGCAGTTGCGTAACAGTGCGCTTATCGTGGGACCTGAAGGATATCTGGCAACCTTTTCAAAGCTCCACCTGCCCAATCCGAATGAGCGAGAATGGTTTGTACCCGGCGATACGTTTCCGGTGGTCGCTTCGCAGGGATGGACGTTTGGCGTGGGGATCTGCTACGATTTACGTTTCCCCGAACTTTTTCGGGGTGCGGCGCAGAAAGGGGCTGAACTTTTCTTCATCCCTGTTGGCGGCAGTGGAGCGATCGAAAAGATTTCCAACAATGGGGATCAGCGTGAGCAAGCTGAGTCTCACAAGGAATTGGCGATGCAACTGCTACCGGGGCGTGCCGTTGATAATGCCCTTCATATTTTCTATGCGAACCAGTCGGGGCATAGTGGCAATGCTTGGTTTCCGGGGCTGTGCTTGGCGATAGATCCCGACGGACAACTGATTGATGAATATCTCCCAGACGAAGGGATGATTGTCACGGAAGTCAAACGGGAGGTGGCGGATAGGGCAAGGGCTTCTGCTAGCTGCACCGTTGATGAGGCAAGACCCGTGGTCTATGAGGCAGCCCAACTGGTGCAAGGAGAGTAACTTTCTCACCTATTCAATATTGGATGCCCCGTAGTATTTCAACGCATATCAGATTGGCTAGCAAGACGAAATATCATCAAGGAAACATAGCAATTAAGCCCTAACCTGTGGAGGCAAAATCTTCTGCGAGAATGGTTTCTATGTTGCGCTCGGCTAAGGCCGCAATCGTCAACGACGGATTGGCGGTGGCACACGAACCGGGTAACGCAGACCCATCCATTACATACATTTTGGGATAGCCGTGAACCCGCCCGTTCAAATCACAGGCTTTGCCCATCACCACCCCACCCAACGGGTGGAATGTAAAATCCGTCAGCACATCAGGCAATTGAAAAGGCAGTCCTGCGGGCGGACCCAAAAGACCGCCGTTGGCTGCGTTGAGACGCCCAACAAAATCCATTACTGCGCGAGCGACTTGATCGCTGCCAGTCCACATCAACTCCACCTTGTTAGTCGCTGAATTATACGAGAATGACCCGCGCTCGGTGTCTAAGGCGATCAAGAGGTGAAACAAACAGCCACACTCCTGCCCAATGGAAAAGAAGAGGGATTCGATCCGTGATGGACTAGCTGCATTATTGTAATCTGGAATCGCGTTGATGACGGGATAGCCCTGCATTGCTCCAGTTAATTCGTTCACGGAACGCATGAACAGGGCGTTCCCATTGGGGCCCCACCCCTGCCCAACTTCTTCATTGAGATTTGGCAAATTGCCTAACTCGCGAGCTTTAACCAACAATTCCGTTGTGCCTACAGAGCCTGCGGCTAAAAACAGGTAGGTCGTGGTGATTTCCTTCGTTTTTAGCACCCTGCCTGTCTCGTCGATTTCTTCAACCGTTACCCCGTAGGTCCCAGTGCTCTTTTGAACAATCTCAATCACACGATGCAAGGGGTGGATAGTCACATTACCGGTCGCTTCAGCCATCGGCAGATAATTTCGATCCAGACTATTTTTGCAGCCGCTATTATTGCCATAATATGCCTCTCCGATGAGGGCAGAGGGGGTTACAGTGCCAGCTATTTCGGAGCGGATTACCTCCCAATCGGTCGCTTGAGCGACAGATTCGACCGCTAATCCGGCGTTAGCCCCCTGCTCGGCAAAGACACGGGCGTAATCGTAGTAGGGCAGTGCCTCAATGTCGGCAGGCACCGTGGTAATACGGAGTATATGGCGGACTCGATCATAGTAAGGTGCTAACTCCTGATAGGAGATACCACGCGGGAAAATCTCATAGAACAGGTCTTCGGGCGGTTGCACGGAGATCGCGCCGTATACAATGGATCCGCCCCCTACGGCTGTCCCTCGATACACCGACATATTTTCATAATCAACGCGATCTAACACCCCGGTGTGTGAGTTGATCGGAAATGAGGGACCAACCGGCAAAACAGTTCGTGTTTGCAACCATGTCGAGCGTCCATCTGGTGGAAAAATGAGGCTGAACGCATTCGGCGTAGTCGCCCACCGTTTGCCTTGTTCAATGACCATCGTGCGAATCCCAGCTTGACCCAATCTCAAAGCCGTTACCGCGCCTCCAAACCCACTGCCAATAATGAGAGCAGGCACGTCGCTATCAATCTCTGTAGGCGTACGAACCGGCGAAATTATATCTCCAACATCACAACCTAAAAGCCCTAAACCGCTAAGAGCTAATCCCGCGGTGGAAAATTGTTCTATAAATTGTCTTCGCGTGAGATTGGAATCGTGCTCTGGGTGATAAATCCTATCTGTTGTTTTTCTGTTCAAGTTGTTACTTTCCTTGTAGCTGCTAGTTGACCTAAAAAAAGGGGCTGCATGGTCGGATGGTCCCGAATCGTGCAGCCCCTTTTGATTTAGATCGAAACTAATAGCGTAAAGGGTTATACTATAGAAGATTGTTAGATTCCCGTCTAACAATCACGAAGCGATTCGAGATTGCAGCTCGTTTTGCTTCAGTGGGTTTCGAGCCGACAACTCGGAGCCCACACAATTTCCTATACTATACTATATTCAAAATGCTGTCAATACTTTTTTTACTATTATCTATTTTTTTTGAGAGTGATTGTTCTATTTCAGCAGGGGGTGTTAGAGAACGGTGGGATAAACTTCGGTTTTAGCTTGGTAGGTTGTTAGGATGTAAAAAGCCCTGTGGAATGTCTTCCGTGGGGCTTTTTTGTGGTTGAGTGCTTGAAGTAACTTAAAAATACACAAGACTTACGCAGTTGAACGCTCAAAGCCTTGTAGTTCGGCGATTTATCGGCGTTGGACAACGTTCCCAACGCCCGATGAATCGGGCAACTACAGTAAGGTCTTAGGTTTGTAGTAGGGCGATTTATCGCCCGTCCGGACGCGCAATAAATTGCGCTACTACAAACTGAAATGCGTAAGTCCTAAATAATTAGATACTGTGAATGAACAAGGTTAGGAACCTTGCTCGCGGAGTTACGGCACACGGGGCCCCGATGGATCGGGATTCAGAGCAATGTGCCTACTACTTTTTTCGCACCCACATATCCAATCTGTGCAATCAGGAGAAAAATCATCTATAGCTTCGCTTGATTCAATTGAGATTCAGTCCCCCTTTTCATCGGAGTAAAGTGTGAGACCAAGATAATCCTGATATGTGGACACGGCTCAATCCGTAGGTGTTGTGTCCCCCAACCCGTTGGGTGCTGTGCCGTAACAAATCTCTCTGCTCGACCGCGCAGGGAATGTCACTTATTCAAATGCCTCCAATACGCCATCACGCACAATCAACATGATGGGATCATACACAGGATCACCCACCGCGTCAAAAGCGAACTTGCCTAACACGGTATCAAAATCCTCCGTCTCAGCGAGCGCATCACGGATGGCGTCCGATTCGATTGACCCGGCATTGGAGATCGCATTGGTCAAGAGATAGACCGATGTATAAGCCAAAGCGCTGAACAGGTTAGGCTCCACGTATTTTGCACGGAAGTCGCGAACAAACGCCTTGTTCCGAGGTGTTTCCGCTTTGATTGACCATGAGGTAAACGTAATTGTGCCTTCGGCGGCATCGCCCGCCTCCTGTATCTCAGTGGAACTGAGCAATGGTGCAATTATGGGAATGTCTGTGCCGATGCCGATCTGACGCGCTTGAATCATAATGTCCGGCATATCCAACGGTTGTGCCGAGACGAAGATAGCATCAGGGTTTAACGCTTTGATGCGTGTGAGCTGCTCAGTGTAATCGCCGGCGCGGAGCAGGGACGTTTCGGTAGTCAAGACCTCGACACCGATTACATCGAGCGATTCGGCAAAGAGTGAGTCAGCACTCGTTGAGTAAACATCATCGCTCGTGGCAAGTTTGGCAACGCGCTGATACCCTAGCCGTTCATGGGTGAGTCGCACGCCGCGGGGTATGAGTTTGTCCACCGGCTGGTTGACGCGGAACACATAATCCCCTATCGCGCTCAACCCCTGCGCGGCGGAGGACGGACCAATCGCCACCTTCTGGTTTTCTTCCGCAACAGGGAACGCCATTTCCACTTGGGTTGAACTGGCGGGGCCCAAGATAGCAGCGACCCTATCTTCATGAATCAACTTGTTGTAGGCTGCTATGGCACCTTCAATCGTGCTCTGATCGTCCTCAATAATGAATTTAAGACGGGTCGGTGCGAGCTGCGCCGCGTTAATCTCGTCTCGCGCCATCAAAAACCCGTTGAGGTAGCGTTGTATCAGCGGATCGTCCGGCGATTCGACATATTTTCCTGAAAAGGGCAAGACAATCCCGACCCGAATCTCGTCGGGTATCTGGACCGGCATCTCTCTATCGTCGGAGAGAATCGAAACCAACTCATCACAGGCACTAAGTCCCCCAATGAGAAGCACAAAAACAGCTAAAAGCGTGATTTTCCTTATGTAGTTCATGCGGTTATTGAATCTCCTTCTGTAATTTGATAATTTGCCATGACACGCACAATCAGCTAACCGTAGGATGGCGTTTCGATTCCCGCCGCCCGATTAACTAAAGTGCCAACGTTAGCCTCCTTTGACCGCTCCCAATGTTAAAATATTGGGATTCTTATGATAGACTGACTCCCGATAAATCGGGACTTTTACCTCTCCGTGTATCTCACAGCGAGTGTTCTTATTATACCTTTTTTATCATTATTTGTGCAGGAGCATTATCAGATCAAAGCCTAAAGACTTTGGCTTGAATCAATTGAAAAATGTAAAGAGAGATAAAGCTAATTGAATTTATACAACAGAAGATCAATAAGCGTCTAGAATGCTCCAGAGCGTTTGGCTTCTTTGGCTTTCTCCTCATCCACAAAGGCGAGCAGAATCAGACCGACAATGAAGAAAACCATCAGTGAAATGATGGCTAATCGTGGGGTTCCGGTAATTTGGCGTATGATGGCAAATACCAAGGGGCCCCAAATCGCTGAGAACTTGCTAAACACGGAATAAAACCCGTAAAACTCAGCGGAGGCTTCTTCGGGAATCATTGCCCCGTAAAAGGAACGACTGAGTGCTTGCGAACCGCCGAGGACGATCCCTACAACGACACCTAGGATGAAGAATTCCGTTTCGGTATGAAGGAAATAAGCATAGGTGACAACTCCGCTCCAGAGGAGTAACGCTACCATCAAAGCTCGTTTCGCACCGATTTTACTAGCGATTCTACCGAATAGTAGGGCACCGCCGGCAGCGATAATCTGAATCATCAGCAACGTGACCATCAAGACAGTTGCAGAAAACTTCAATTCTTCAGTCCCATAAATCGTCGCCATACTGATGACTGTCTGAACACCATCGTTATAGATCATGAAGGCAATCAAGAACAGTAGCAGATGTTTGAAACGTCGAACCTTTCTAATCGTTGCAAAAGTTCGCGTTATGCCAATGGCGATATAAGCGATTATTTTCGGTTGCGACTGGTACTTTTCAGGCATTGATTCTATCGCCCCCACCTCTTTCAGTTTTTTGAGCGTAAAGAGTGTAAACCCCGCCCACCATAAACCTGCCATCCCCATCCCAATGCGGGCTGCGAGTCCTTGACCAATCCCGATGATTCCGCCGCCGGCGACCAGTCCCAACGCAATGGCGAATTGCAATCCACCGCCAATGTACCCGTAGGAAAACCCTTTGCTGGATACCCAGTCTATCTTATCTTCGGAGGCGATCTGAGGCAGAAACGCATCGTAGAAAACATTTGCCCCTACATACCCAATCTGTGCGATCAGAAATAGGGTGGCGGTTCGCCATACATCTCCGGACTGAGAGAAGTAGAGAAGCGTTGCGCTGATGCTGCCTGTATAAGCAAATGTGATCAGGAACTTTTTCTTGGATGCAGAGAAGTCTGATATAGCACCGAGAACCGGGGCGAACAGAAATACGAACATCGCCGAGGTACTGACCAGATACCCCCAGAGGGCATCTGCGCTGACAACGGTGTCCCCAATTTGGACACCCCCTTTGCCCACAATCGCGGTGGCGAAATAGATCGGTAAAACTCCTGCTACTACTGTGGTAACATAGGCAGAGTTTGCCCAGTCATACATGCACCAACCGAAGATCTGGGGCCCACCTGATACATTGTGCTGATTTTTCTGCTCTATCTGTGTCATCCGTTAGTTCCTTTTATACGTGATTGTTTTTTGGAGAAAGGGATTTCAGCCAATCGCCAATTAAGAAAGGGGAGTAGACGACGAAGAAAAGGAGGAGAGCCACGCCATCTAAAATGGGGATGTACCAGGGCCAAGGCGCGAAGAAGAAGGGAGATTTTGTATCCGGTGGCTCACAAATGAACATGTAGTTAGATTTCAGCAATAAATTGACCCCAGCGATAACCACCATATACAGGTTGACAAGTAAGAATGAACGCAACAAGCCTTTGAGGGTGGGGCGCATTCTCAACCCCCATGTCGCAAACAGCACACTGACAACGATGCCACCGTGTACAATAAAATATTGAAAAAAACGGTAGTGCGGAAAACCGACCTCCAGTTGAGGCGTGAGAACAGCGTTTAATGTGCCGACGATCCCCCAGAAATAGCCGATTTCATAAAGGATCTGGTTCCGACGCAACAACGCAAGGGCTACGACAAAGAGTGCAACCCCGCAGATGTGGAGGGGTAGGTGATTCTGCACAAAGATACTGAACGATTGTATCGTCGCCGCACGGTAAATCCAAACCCCAATTTCATTGACTATTAACATCGCAGCCAACAGGTAGCGAACTACATTCGTTATGACCGATGAATCCACCCGCCTCACCAGCACTGATAGCGCAATGGGCAGCGCGATTGTTAGGGCTAGCGCGACGATATGAGGAACGTCAAGAAATTGAAATTCGGAGGTTGGCACGGCTGCTCACCTTTAGGGAACGCAGATCTGCGTTCCCTCAGCATAGTTGGTGCGGGGAAACCAGATGCCCTGCCTACAGTTGGCTGCGTTTCCTACTATGCTATGAAGTCCGGTCTAACGCCCGGTATCCGATGTCAGTCCGAAAGTGGGCTTGATCAAAGTGGATTTCCTTCACCCCATGATACGCACCTTCAATTGCAGATTTGATGTCAGGGGCGAGTGCGGTGACACCGAGTACCCTGCCCCCTCCTGTGGCGATATTTCCGTTTTGCATCTGAGTCCCTGCGTGAAAGACGGTCACATTCTCCAGTGCGTTGGCTCGGTCTAAGCCGGTAATCACTTTGCCCGTTTTGTAAGGGTCCGGATACCCGCCTGATGCCATTACCACACACGTCGCTGCTTCGGGTTTCCACTTACATTCAACCTTGTCCAGTGTTCCATCAATGCAGGCATCCAGCATCGGCACAAGGTCGCTCTCCATGCGGGTTAGTAACACTTGTGCTTCGGGGTCGCCGAGCCGGCAGTTAAACTCGATCACTTTTGGACCGGCATCAGTAATCATCAATCCGACATACAAAATGCCTTTGAAGGTGCGTCCTTCCGATGCCATCGCGCTGATAGCTGATCGCGCGATTGTATTCATCACCTGTTCACTGAGTTCAGGTGTCATGACCGGTGCCGGTGAGTACGCGCCCATTCCCCCGGTGTTCTTGCCTTTGTCGCCATCTAAGGACATCTTGTGATCCTGCGAACTTACAAAGGGGAGACAGGACACTCCATCTGTTAAGACGGTGAAGCTAGCCTCTTCGCCGAACAGTGCTTCCTCAATTACCACCTTGTCTCCGGCACTTCCGAAGTTGCGATCGACCATGATTTCCTGAACAGCTTTAACGGCGGCATCAAGTGTTAGCCCCGGAATAACGCCTTTCCCCGCAGCCAACCCATCCGCTTTGATAAAGACCGGTGCGTTAATCTCCTCAAGGTAGGCAATTGCTGCGTCTGCGTCCTCGAATGTACGATGCGCGGCGGTGGGAATGTCATTTTGTTCCATCAACTGTTTCGCGAAATCTTTGCTCGCCTCAAGGATCGCGGCTTTTCGATCCGGTCCAAACGCTCGGAGTCCTCGCGCTTGGAAGACATCAACGATGCCCTCCGCCAGTGGATCTTCGGGACCAACGACGGTCAGGTTTATCTTTTCTGTTTCTGCAAAGTCCGCGATTGCCGAGAAGTTGTCTTCTAGGGGGATTGATCGACATTCGGCGATTTGGGCGATCCCCGGATTTCCCGGCACACAGTACACCTTTTCGACAAGCGGACTTTGTACAATCTTCCAGACAAATGTGTGCTCTCTAGCACCACTCCCAACAACTAAAATTTTCATTAAGATCTCCTTGATCTGGGTTGATAGTTAATTGTCTGAATCGCGGATTAAGCGGATTAAAGGATAACACGGATTCAAATGCAATCAGTTTTCTCGTGCTTCAATCGAAAATTTCAATCCCAATCCATGCAGTATTTTGCTCATGGTGTTTAGTTGTGGATTCCCATTTTCTGAAAGGGCTTTATAAAGTCCCTCACGGGTTAGGTTGACGCGTTCAGCCAATTTAGACATGCCGCCTTGCGCCTCTGCGATATCTCTTATGGCAAGTAAAAATGCTTCTATATCCTCGTTTTTCTCGTAATCCTCAAGTGCCACAGAAAGATATATTTTTGCGTCCTCTGGATCGCTTAGTTGCTCAATATGATAGTCTTTGAAGTTTCTATAGCTACTCATTCTCTAGCCCCCTGAATTGTGTTCTCTCCAGTCTGTTTTTGCCCGTTCTATGTCTCGACTTTGCGAGGCTTTATCACCTCCTCGCAATAGCAAAATAGTATCATCTCCGGTTTTGCCAAAGTAAATCCGGTAGCCTGCCCCAAACTGCAACCGAAATTCAAACACACTCGCACCCACAGATCGATAATCGCCTAAATTTCCAGTTTCTTCAATTCGCCTCAAGCGACTTCGGATTCTAGCAACTGTCGCTTTATCTCTGATAGCAGAAAGCCATTCAATAAAGGGCTCATTCCCATTCCGGTTTTGATATATTTCTATGTCCATAACCCAATTGCAAACTACAATTGACAAATTGTAAGAGGAAAGTCCCTCGCCATACTTCTACAAGATGGATTACCCCTAAACCTCATCAGTATTCATCACTACTTGGCAAAAAAATGATCATGCCACCTCCTGACCCAATGCGGCCCGGTAGTCCTTGACGGATTGCTCAAGGCCGACATACAGGGCATGCGCCATCAGGTGATGACCGATCGAAACCTCAAGTAAACCGGGGAGATTTTTCATGCGGGGCAGATTTTCCAGATTGAGATCATGCCCTGCATTGATGCCGAGATCCAAGCTGACTGCTTTTTCAGACGCTTTGACCAGTAACCCAAATTCGTGTGCGATCTCCTGCTCCGTTTCCGCCCACGCATAAGGTGCGGTATAGAATTCAACCCGATCCGCCCCTACCTCCTTCGCCAATTCGATTTGATGAAGGTCTGTGCCGCTGAATAGACTGACACGGATGCCGGCATCCTTGAGCCGTTGAATGACCGGCTTGAGTCCTTCACCTTCCGCTGTTAGATCCCAACCGTGGTCGCTTGTCACCTCGCCCGGCGTGACGGGAACGAGTGTGCACTGGTCGGGCTGCACCTCTATCACCATATCTAACAGGTCGGGTCGGGGATCGCCCTCAATGTTATATTCGACGGTGACCATCTCAGCGATTTCGTAGACATCATGGGGTTTGATATGCCGTTGATCTTCTCGTGGGTGCACCGTAATTCCCTGTGCGCCGGTATTAATGCAGGTTTGTACCGCTTGGATGACATTTGGGACATCTTCGCCTCTGGAGTTTCTTAGTGTTGCGACCTTATTGACGTTCACACTCAGGTTGATCATTGCCTTCTCCCTCCGTCTTAATGTTTTAAGATTTTAATTATGCAAGTTTGAGGTGGGATTGTCAACCAAAATTGTTTGGACGGATGTCAAGGAAATTTTCTTGACATGCACACTTATGTAATGTATTATAACAAGTCTATTTGTCACAATTTTTGGAATGTAGTGTTCTCGGAGTGAGCGTAACGGATTCCCACCAAATGATTTCCCTTCCTGAACCTTCATCTTATCGAACTGTTTCAGCAAGTAATCATTAAGGTTTCGGACCATTGGGAGGACATTCTCCTGTGTCTGCCGATCCATTCCGAAAAAGTATTTGTTATTGATTCAGGAACATTATGGTCAGGACACGATCAGAATAGAAGAAGGTCTAAAGATAAAGTAAACAAAAACCGCAGCAAGGGTAACAAAGAGATACGGGTTTGTCGGAACAAAGTAGAATTAAGAAAGGCTAACATGAAAGGAACGATAGGTATTCCGAAAAAGCAAGGACTTTATAACCCCGCCTACGAACATGATGCCTGTGGTATCGGTTTTATCGTTAATATCAAAGGTGAAAAATCCAATACGCTCGTGCGTCAGGCACTAGATGCACTGGTTTGTCTTGACCATCGGGGAGCTCGCGGTGCCGAAGAAAACACTGGCGATGGAGCGGGCGTTCTGATGCAGGTCCCGCACAACTTCCTTCAACACGCCTGCGAAGATATGGGAATTGATCTGCCCGATCCGAAACAGTACGGCGTTGGTATGGTGTTTTTCACTGATACCGAGGACGGTGAGCTGCTTCAACGCTGTCAGCAAAAATTAGAAGAAATTGTTACCGAAGAGGGACAGACGGTTTTGGGTTGGCGAGAAGTACCCACCGATAATTTCCATCTGGGACCGATTTCCCGCTCTTCCGAACCCGCTGTATGGCAGATCTTTATCGGTAGAAATTCCAATATCGAAGATGACCTCGCCTTTGAACGCAAGCTGTATGTGATTCGGAAGCGCGCCTCCAACATCATCCGATATGGCGGGATAGATGAAGATTTCTACATTCCGAGCCTATCTAGCCGGACGATCGTCTATAAGGGGATGCTCACACCGATGCAGGTCCCCGAATTTTACCCCGAACTGAAAGACCCTCGCATGGAGGCATCAATTGTCCTGCTTCACTCCCGATTTTCGACGAACACTTTCCCAAGTTGGGCGCGGTCCCATCCGTACCGATACATGATTCACAACGGCGAAATCAACACCGTGCGCGGGAACCAGAACTGGATGAAGACGCGGCAGGCGATGTTAGCATCTGAATTGTTCGGCGATGACCTCCCAAAACTTTTCCCAATCCTTGATGAGGATGGAAGTGACACCGCTATTTTCGATAACTGTCTGGAATTTCTTGCACTCTCTGGTAGGTCGCTGCCCCACTCTGTAATGATGATGATCCCTGAACCGTGGGAAAATCATGAGAGTATGAGCGCAGAGAGACGCGCATTTTATGAATACCATAGCTGTTTAATGGAGCCGTGGGACGGTCCTGCCTCTATCGCTTTTACCGATGGCACGGTTGTTGGGGCATCTCTAGATCGAAACGGTTTCCGCCCGTCCCGCTACTATATCACAAATGATGACATACTTGTGTTGGCTTCGGAAACCGGGGTGCTGGATATACCGCCTGAACGGGTTGTCTCTAAAGGCCGTTTACAACCGGGTCGAATCCTTCTGATTGATACGGAGGAGGGACGCATCATCAGTGATGATGAAGCTAAGGATGATATTGCTTCTGAGCATCCGTATGGTCAGTGGTTAGACGAACACCTCATTCCATTGAAAGACCTACCGGCGGTTGAACCGAAGGAACCTCCAAAAGACCACGAAAAGATCTTACAACGCCAGCAGGCATTCGGCTATACATTTGAAGATCAGCGCATCTTCCTTGGACCCATGTCGAAAATCGGCCGTGATCCCGTCGGTTCAATGGGGAATGACGCCTCTTTGGCGGTACTCTCTAACCGACCCCAGCTGCTTTACAACTATTTCAAGCAGCTATTTGCACAAGTGACCAATCCCCCGTTGGATCCGCTCAAAGAAGAGATTATCACTTCATCTGAAACAACAATAGGTACTGAACGTAATCTGCTGATGCCGGAGCCGGAGAGTTGTCGTCAGATTCGTCTTGACACTCCAGTTATTTCAGATGAGGAGCTAGAGCAGCTGCGTCAGGTAGATCAGCCGGGCTTAAAATCCACGACGCTTCCAATCCTGTTTAATGTCGCCGACGGAGAGGGTGGACTTGAGAAAGCGATGGACGTGCTCTTTGCAGCTGCTGACCGTGCTATTGAAGATGGTTACACCATCATCATCTTGTCTGACCGCGGCGTTGACGAAAAGTCTGCGGCTATCCCTGCACTGCTCGCCGTTGCAGGTCTGCACCATCATCTAATTCGGTGCGGCACACGCACGAAAGTCGGTATCGCGCTTGAATCGGGTGAACCCCGCGAAGTGCATCACTTCTGTCTACTCACCGGGTATGGTGTCCAAGCGGTTAATCCGTACATGGCGTTTGAGAGTCTAGCGGACATGATTGCCGAAGGACAACTGACGGATATCGAGTATCAAGATGCTGTCAAGGGGTACATTAAATCAGCCACCAAAGGCGTGGTTAAAGTTATGGCGAAGATGGGCATTTCAACCATCAAGTCGTATCGAGGGGCGCAAATCTTTGAAGCCATCGGCATCAAGCAAGAGGTTGTTGACCGTTACTTTACGTGGACGGAGACTCGCGTGGAAGGGGTTGGACTTGATGTTATCGCTCGCGAAGCCCTGATGCGTCACCACGCAGCCTTCCCAGACATTCCGGTTGATAATCGCACATTAGATGTTGGCGGGCATTTCCAATGGCGACAAGATGGCGAATATCATCTGTTTAATCCAGCCACGATTCATAAGCTGCAATTGGCAGCCCGCACCAATAACTACGAGGTCTATAAAGACTACGCGAAGTTGATTAATGATTACTCTCAGAATATGGCGACGCTGCGTGGGCTCTTGGAGTTGAAGTTCCCTAATGAGCCGATTCCGATTGACGAGGTAGAACCGGTTGAAGAAATCTGCAAGCGTTTCAAGAGCGGTGCGATGTCCTACGGCTCCATCAGCAAGGAAGCACACGAAGCATTGGCAATCGCGATGAACCGGATAGGTGGAAAGAGCAATACCGGTGAAGGGGGAGAGGACCCAGCGCGGTATTTTCTTGAACCCAACGGCGACTCCAAAAACAGCGCGATTAAACAGGTCGCCTCCGGTAGATTCGGCGTTACCAGTAATTACCTCGTAAATGCAAAGGAACTTCAGATTAAAATGGCGCAAGGTGCCAAGCCCGGCGAAGGTGGTGAGTTGCCCGGCAGAAAAGTCTACCCGTGGATCGCCACAGTGCGTCACTCGACACCGGGAGTAGAACTGATTTCGCCGCCGCCGCATCACGACATCTATTCGATTGAAGACCTCGCCCAACTTATTCACGATCTGAAAAACTCGAACCACTATGCACGGGTCAACGTTAAGTTAGTATCCGAGGTCGGTGTTGGTACTATCGCAGCGGGTGTGGCAAAAGGACACGCGGATGTCGTGCTGATTAGCGGACTTGATGGCGGAACGGGGGCTTCCCCACAAACCAGTATTAAACATGCCGGCTTGCCTTGGGAACTTGGTGTGGCGGAAACCCATCAGACCTTGGTATTGAATAATCTGCGTTCCCGTATTATCGTGGAAACGGATGGGCAGCTCAAAACCGGTCGAGATGTTATTGTTGCTGCGCTGTTGGGTGCCGAAGAGTTTGGTTTTGCGACTACGGCACTGGTGACACTCGGCTGCATCATGATGCGTGTGTGCCATCTGGATACCTGCCCGGTAGGCGTGGCAACTCAAAATCCGGAGCTGCGCAAGAAATTCATGGGAGACCCGTCCCACGTCGTGAATTTCATGCGTTTCATCGCACAGGATATGCGTGAAATCATGGCGCAGTTGGGGGTTCGTACTGTCAACGAACTGATCGGTCGCACCGACCTACTTGAACCGACAAAGGCAGTCGATCACTGGAAAGCGAAGGGAATCGATCTTTCGCCGATTCTCTACCAACCTCAAGTTGGTCCCGAAATCGGTCGTTACTGCCAAATTGACCAAGACCACGGTTTGGACAAGGCACTAGATAACGAAGTCCTTTTAGATTTTTGTGAGCCTGCCTTACAGGATGGTAAAAAAGTTACGGGATCTTTGCCAATTAAGAATACTAATCGGGTTGTCGGTACAATTATGGGCAGCGAACTTACCCGACACCATGGTCCCGAGGGACTTCCCGAAGATACAATAGATATTCATTTTGAAGGGTCTGCGGGACAATCCTTTGGTGCGTTTACACCTCCTGGCGTTACATTTCGCCTTGAAGGCGACGCAAATGACTATTTTGGTAAGGGTCTCTGCGGCAGCAAATTGATTGTCTATCCGCCCAAAAAATCCATATTCAAACCTGAGGAAAACATCATTATCGGCAACGTTGCTTTCTACGGTGCGACCAACGGTGAAGCTTATATCCGTGGCATGGCTGGTGAGCGATTCTGTGTTCGGAATAGTGGGGTTCGCGCTGTCGTTGAAGCTGTGGGTGATCACGGTTGTGAGTATATGACAGGTGGCAGAGTCGTTGTTCTGGGCAAAACGGGACGAAACTTCGCTGGTGGGATGTCGGGCGGAATCGCCTATGTACTTGACCGCGATGGTGATTTCCATATCCGCTGTAACCAAGAACAGTGCGACCTTGAACGCTTGGAGGATCCGGTAGAGATCTCAGAGGTTAAAGGGATGATTCAGAGGCACGCCGAGTACACCGGGAGCGAACTTGCGTTAGAAATTTTGGAGGACTGGGAGAATATGTTCCCCCAATTCGTTAAGGTTATGCCGCAAGATTACAAAAGGATTCTTGACGCCCTTCAAGAGGCAGAAACAGAAGGATTTGAGGGAGAGGACGCTTGGCTAGAAGCGTTCCGGCGCGGCGTTGCTGCTGAGGAAGCAGCTTAAGATGAGATCTTCTGACCGGTTTGAATGGGACGAAAAGAAGAATCAAGAGAATTTCAGGGACCATAAGATTCGCTTCGAGGAAGCCAAAGCCATTTTTGACCGTCCTTTGTGGACTCGCATCGATGATCGAAACGATTACGGAGAATTGAGGGAAGTCTCAGTTGGTGATATTGGCAATTTTGTTCTGATTACGGTTGTTCACACAGACCGAAATGGTCGAACACGCATCATATCTGCCCGAAAAGCAACGCGGAGAGAAAGGAAGGCATATTATGACCATCTCGCAAGAACGGCTACGTGAAATTGCATCAATTCCTGAAGAAGAAATTGATACTAAAGACATTCCCGAGCTAGGCACTGACTTCTGGGAAAACGCGACACTGTCCTTCAAAGGAAAGTCAATTAACGAATTGACTTCTCAAGAAAAAAAGGAGTTCATAGAATATCGTAACCGTATCATGGCACAATCACTTGGACTTGATCAGGAAACTATCCTTGTAGACGAAGATATTACAGCATGGTTCAAAATGCAAGGAACTGACTATCACGCTCGCATCAATGCGGTACTAAGAGATTATGTCGAAGCGCATCGCTAACGTCCCATACCTTCGTTTTAATACTCGGTTGCTCATCGAAAGCAAAACAGCAAAAGGATTTTTAACACACTCAAAGAAATAGAACTAGAAGAATTTGAGGGAGAGGACGCTTGGCTAGAAGCGTTTCGGCGCGGTGTCGCTGCTGAGGAAGCGGCCCAGAAAGATAGGATTCAAGGAGACAGCATGGCAAAACCAACGGGATTTATGGAGTATGATAGAGAACTTCCGCCCGATCGTTCACCATTAGAACGTATCAAAGACTGGAACGAATTTCACGAACATTTTACCGTAGAAAAACTTCAGACGCAAGGGGCGCGTTGTATGGATTGTGGCATCCCGTTCTGTCATACAGGGATGCGGTTGCCGGAGAATAGTCCGGCTGCATCGGGCTGTCCGATTAATAACCTGATACCGGAGTGGAATGACCTCATCTATCGCGGTTTGTGGAAAGAGGCGTTAGAACGGCTGCATAAAACCAATAACTTTCCTGAGTTCACAGGGCGGGTGTGTCCGGCACCTTGCGAGGGTGCTTGCGTTCTGGGCATGATTGAACCGCCGGTGACAATTAAAAATATTGAGGTTTCGATCATCGATAAGGGTTGGGAGGAAGGTTGGGTCGTTCCTGAACCGCCCGCCAAACGTACAGGTAAACGTGTCGCGGTAGTGGGATCTGGTCCGGCGGGTTTGTCGTGCGCTGCACAACTTAACCGGGCGGGTCATCTTGTCACAGTCTACGAGCGCGCTGATCGTGTCGGGGGGCTATTGATGTACGGTATCCCCAACATGAAGTTGGATAAAAAAAGGGTCGTCCAACGTCGGATTGATTTGATGGCAGCGGAGGGGGTCAATTTTGTTACCAACACCGAAATCGGCACGGATATCTCGGCAAAAGAATTGGTTGACGGGTTCGATGCGGTCGTTCTCTGCGGCGGTGCCACCAAGCCGCGGGACCTCCCCATCGAAGGGCGGGATTTGGAAGGCATCCATTTTGCCGTGCCATTCCTTCACGTAAACACTAAAAGCCTCCTCGATTCTAATCACGAAGATGGGAATTATATCTCTGCCAAAGACAAACATGTCATCGTCATCGGTGGTGGGGATACGGGCACCGACTGTGTGGGAACCTCTATGCGCCACGGGTGCAAAAGCCTCACCCAGTTTGAGATTCTAGAACGTCCACCCGATGAACGTGCGCCCAATAACCCGTGGCCCGAGTATCCACGAATTTACGAACTCGACTACGGACAGGAAGAAGCCGCCGCCAAGTTTGGGGCGGATCCGCGTATCTACCTCATCAACACCATGAAATTCGTTGGCGATGAAAAAGGGAACGTAAAAGAACTGCATACCGCTGAGGTTGAATGGGTTCCGGGGGACGGTGGCCGTCCTTTCCCGAAGCCGATCGAAGGCACCGAGAAAGTTTGGCCCGCTGATTTAGTGCTTTTGGCGATGGGGTTCCTCGGTCCTGAGGACACCATTCTGAACGAATTGGACATTGAGCGCGATGAGCGTTCCAACGTCAAAGCGGAAGAGGATGAATATGCGACCAGCATCCCCGGTGTATTTGCTGCGGGTGACATGCGGCGTGGGCAGAGTCTCGTTGTTTGGGCGTTCAAAGAGGGACGCGGTGCCGCCCGTGAAGCGGATCGATACCTAATGGGGTCAACAGATTTGCCGTGAGATTCTCTAATTGGATTGGATGAATTTGGAGGTGCACCGATGCACGCAACACCAACCACTTGGGATGAACTGAAAAAAAAGAAAATTACCCTTGCGGACTATCTGTTGATGCCCCAACTCAATCATCCGTATGAAATCATTGATGGGGAAATGATGCCTTCCCCGGCTCCAACACCCGCACATCAGATAATAGGTGCGAACATCTTTACCCCGCTAAATCAGTATGTGAAAACAAAAGAACTTGGTGTGGTGCTCTTTGCGCCGGTTGATATTATCCTCCAACGCGACCCATTACGGACGCGCCAACCCGATGTGTTGTTTATCCACAAAGACAACCTGCCCGGTACCAGTCTTGATGACCTTGAAGGATTGCAGCTCCTTGAGATTACCCCGGATTTGGTCATCGAGGTGCTTTCACCTTCGGATACAAAAAAGGTGCTAACTGGAAAATTGACAGATTATCAACGGATTGGTGTCAAAGAGTGTTGGCTAGTCAGTCGGGAAACTCGCTCGGTTGAAGTCTTGCGTCTATCAGCGAGGAAGTCTGAGCGAGCAGGTCTTTATGGCCTCGGCGAAACCGTCTGTAGTGAAGCAGTTATAGACTTCCGATTAAGTGCGGATGCAATCTTTGCCTGATACTTATAAAAATCGATCCGTCTCCGCCTGACGTAAATAATCTGAAATTCGTCGATATGCGGTGTTAAGCTGCTGCATCATTTCAAGACTTCCGCCTTTATCCGGATGATAGCTTAACGCAAGTTGACGATAGCGTTCCCTCAACGTATTCGGGTCAATCGGATAGGTCAAGCCAAAAAACTGAAAACTGTCCCGCAGTGCATCCGGCATATTTAACCGCTGATGTCTCCTTTCTCCCGAATCGCTCTGCCCGGTGACCTGTCGACAAATCCCTTCCAAGTATTTATCCAGTCGAAACTTAGACATCAATCGAATCTCATCCACCTCAAAGAACAGTTCTCCAACACATCTAGCACGGATTGCCGCTGGCGTTAAGTTCGTCGTTTCCGCAAGGGCATCTTCAACCGCTTCAATCCGCTCACGTCTCTTTTGAGAAATTGTTTGTTCGTAGTAGTCTTGAACAAGGCTCTGGTACAGTTCCCACTTGGGAGACTGTAGACCGATTGCTGCCCAATTTCGTAACCGATAACCGATGAGGGCATCGAGCACCTCGCGGGCGGCGTATGCAGAAATTTCGCTCTGAATTCGCTCCTGATCCGCTGTATCAAACCCTTGAAAGACAGAGAAATCTAACTTACGTCGGTAGAAATCGCTTAATACTTCTATATGACAGGTGGAAACCAACGACATAGGGGGTTTTATAAAAGCTGCATCCCATGTGCAGAGTTGCTTCCGAAATTGTTGGATGTCCTTGAAAGAGATTTGGGCTGCTGCATCATTGGCACATCTCTTAAAAACAGACCGCAATCGATCTGAAATGAACGCCAATTCGTCAAGGAATAAATAACCTTTAACCATTTGCATACCCGTCCGAATAGAGAAAGATAATTAAAGTATAATGTTTTTCGCCTCTTTTTGCCAGCACTCTTGATGAAGATTTAAGTCGCTACTTCGTAGATCAATTTCCGGCAGGGCAGTGTGTCAGCGGCAGCATTTTTTTTATCTTTCTGATAAATCCTAGGACAATTTGTGCCACAATTTGTCGCCGCGCCGTTTCCTTGTTTTGCCTTGACTTTATAGGGATATGTTTGCTACAATAGCATAGATTGAACAAACGATCAATTGTCCTTGCCACTTGAGATGATAGGTATGCCGCAAATACGTCACTTGACTTTGCCTAGTTGTAATTGCAACAACCTATAACTAGACATAGCATCTACCAGTTAAGCATTGAGGAAATCTTCTCTTTTATAGTAGAAATGAACGACCCGCAGCCATACAAAAATAGCACTGCAGCACCGTATATCATTGAAGCAAGCAATTCGAGCAAAGAGTCATCCCTACCACAGTACCCCACACTCCTAGTTCTGATTAGCCCTCAATTAAGGAGATTTTTTTAATGGCACAGAAGATAGCAGCCATGCGCAAGATGTTTTCAGCGCTCCCTGAAACCTCAACCTACAGCCCGGTGACGGATGCGTTGCAAACCGCGGGGCAATTGGATGAACAGGACATCACAAGTGCCCTCACAGCGTTTAGCACTATGCCTCAGTCAACGAATGTCTTCGCAAATCCAGTTTTACATCGCGCAAAAGTTGATTGCGCTGGTACAGATATAACGCTGAATATCCGTAGTTTTGCCCTTCGCGGTGTGCTTCAAGAGAGTGAAATTGTCGCAGGTGGACTTACGTCTGCGTATGTAATCTTTGTTGGTCTGTTCGGTAGAAAGCCCGAAAAAGTTCAGGACGGTTTGGATGAAGAGGCAGTGCTTAGGGCACTGATTAACCGCAAGTTTTATCGAGTCAGAAGGGTTATCAGGGAAGATCCTTCGGGGCGCAAGTCGCTAATCGAGGAGGTTGCTAATTTTGTGCAGACTTTCCCAGAGTCGGGACCGGAGCTTGCAATTCAGCATTTTTCGACGTTTAGGAAAGCGAATCGAGCAAAAAACCGGATCCCAGAGCGTGGGTTGAACGATGAAAGGCGCGAGGGCCGCCTTCTACTTCAAATGATTGGAACGCATATAGAAAATGTCGCAGTGGGGGTGATGTCAACTTATATGCGCGGTCTACTGGAAACGAGTGCGAATTTAAGTACAGAGCAGCTCGTCCGCCAAACGGACACACTTATCACCGAAGAGGAGAACGCAGGGAAAACGGCGTTTCAGACCTGCTACAGTCTTCTGCTGGGCCACCGTGCCAATGAAGTTGAGAACAAAGCCTTGGAACGCATGGGAATCATACAAACCCATCACGGATCGGCCGGATCCAACATGGTTGCCCGATACATGGCAACGTTACATACCCCTTCTGTTTCCGACTTCTTGACCGCTGCCCACATGAACCTTGACGGAGATCGACATTTTGGCGCAATTCACGATATAACTCACTTTATCAATACACTTGAACAACTTCCTACAGAAAAGCGTGAAGTAGCTATCCGAAACGAGGTGCTCGGCGGTGGGATTCCAACGTTTGGTCACCCCGAAATCGCTGCTGCCGGTAGAATCGACGAAATTCAGCAAGATCCGAGACCTGCAATTTACATTGAACCTGTTTTGCAGGCAATAGATAGCGGAGATCTCACGCTTGACGACAAGCAGAAGCAGCGGCTGGGCATAATTCAACGGATTTATCAGATTGCGTTTGTCGAAGGCGTGATTAAGCCGGGACGAGAAAACGATCCGCCGCTTCGTTTGACACCAAACACAGATTTCGGCGGCTGGGCGGTTCAAGAAGCGTTAGGTATCCATGAATTAGATCGAACGCTACTCACCTATATTTTTAGAGGATTTGGGTGGATAATGGATGCGCGGGAACAGTTGCAAGAACGTCACATTATTCGCCCGGTTATTCCGCCCGATCCCCAGATTATTCCTACAGATAGCAGTGACCCAACGATACCGGATTTGGTTGTTTCAACCCACAATCGACTGGTTCAGGAGGATGCTTTTTCCGCGCATTAAGTAACGATATTGGGAGGTTGGGCTTGATTTCCTGAAATTTAAGTCCAAGCGTTCACTAGTGATTGGGCTCATCTAACTTTCGCCGTGGAATCCCTTGATAATCTATTTTCACCATGCGATGTGAGCCGCTGTTATTTTAGAAAGGAGACCAGATTGGTCAACTCAGAAGCAATTGAGAGCGCAAAAGAACATTTCGGAAATGTCTTGCAGCAACAACTTGAAAGAGTTGAGAAACTCAAACAAGCACCAGATTGGACAAATTATAGCTCTATTTCGCCCATCATTGTTGGTATGCTCGGCGGTGATGGCATCGGTCCGACAATTAGTGCTGAAACCCAACGTGTGCTTGAATATCTTTTACGTGACCCAGTCAGTAGTGGCAAGGTCGAGTTTCGGGTAATAGAAGGGCTTACCATTGAAAACCGTGCCGCCAAGATGCAGTCAATACCAGACGATGTACTTGAGGAGATCAAGGGCTGCCATGTAACTCTAAAAGGACCGACACACACGCCAGAACAGGGGGATGGGTGGCCCAATATAGAGAGCGCGAACGTTTCCATGCGTAAGGCACTTGACCTCTTCGCCAACGTCCGCCCGGTGCGTGTACCTGCTGAAAACATTGACTGGACCTTCTTCCGCGAAAACACTGAAGATATGTACGCACTTGGCAGTCAAGGCATCAATGTCACCGAGGACTTGGGGATAGATTTTCGCGTTATCACCAGCCAAGGATCTGAGCGGATTATTGAGGCAGCCTTTGCTCACGCGAAACGTACCGGCAGAACTAAAGTAACGGTCGTCACAAAGGCAAATATCGTCAAAACGACCGACGGCAAGTTTCTCGAATTTGGCCGTCAAATTGCACAACGGTATCCGGACATTGAATGGGATAGTTGGTACATCGACATCATGACCGCGGCCCTGATAAATCCAGCGCGTCAACAGGATTTTCAGGTGCTTGTACTCCCCAATCTCTACGGTGATATCTTGACTGACGAGGCAGCCCAGATCCAAGGTGGTGTCGGAACTGCTGGCAGCGCGAACATCGGCAAACAGTCTGCGATGTTTGAGGCAATCCACGGGAGTGCCCCGCGAATGGTGCAGGAGGGAAGGGCACAGTATGCTGATCCAAGCTCTCTCATCCGTGCGGGTGCGATGATGCTTGAGCATATTGGATTCGATGAACTCGGTCAAAAACTACACAAAGCCCTCGACATCTGCGGACAGTATGAGCGCAAAGTCGTTATGACTGGACGTAGCACTGGCGCGACCAGCGAGGCATTCGGCGACTACATCATGGAAACCGTTGAGGATGCCAACGTTGAGGCACGATGGGAAGAATATGTGAATGCAGAGGCGTAAAACGTGATCCGTGAAAACCATCAAACTATCATTGGTTCATTAGTTTACGTGAAAGCCATGTGTTCATTAGTACATTGGTTCATTAGTGAATTCAATCGGTTTCTGTTGCACGATTTCTTAACATGAGCAATCCATATCATAGGGAAAACGAATGGCTAGAAAAAAAATTAGTGTGATTGGTGCTGGAAACGTCGGTGCGACTGCCGCGCTGTTCATCGCACAAAAACAACTTGGCGATGTTGTGATGGTGGATATCATTGACGGTGTCCCACAAGGCAAGAGTTTGGATATGGCACAGGCATCGCCCGTTGAAATGTTCGATGCAAGTGTTACGGGTTCAACAGGCTACGAAGAGACAGCGGGATCTGATGTGGTGATTATCACCTCTGGCTCGCCGCGCAAGCCGGGAATGACCCGCGAAGACCTATTGCAAACAAATGCGAACATCGTTGGCAGCGTCACAGAAAGCGTCGTAAAGCACTCGCCGGATTGCATTATTGTGATGTTGACTAACCCGTTGGACATCATGACCTATCACGCGTGGAAGGTTTCGGGATTCCCCTCCAACCGGGTGGTTGGACAGGCGGGTATACTCGATTCAGCACGTTTCCGTTATTTCATCTCCCTTGAACTAGGTGTGTCCGTTGAAGATATCAGTGCCCTCGTGATGGGGGGACACGGAGATACGATGGTGCCTCTGCCGCGTTACACAACAGTCGGCGGAATCCCAATTCCGCAACTTATATCTGCTGAACGAATTGAGGAAATGGCGCAGCGCACACGAGATGGCGGTGCAGAGGTAGTGGATCTTCTGAAGACGAGTGGTTACTACGCAGCGGGGGCATCGCTTGCTCAGATGGCGGAGGCAATTATCCGCGACAAAAAACGGATCATCCCCTGTGCAGCGCATCTGACCGGACAGTTCGGTATTGACGACCTATATATCGGTGTTCCGATTAAATTGGGAGCGGATGGCGTTGAACAGATTATCGAAGTCGAATTGACCGATGATGAGATCCAAGCGTTGCAAACATCGGCTCAGACATACCGGGAAGGGATCGAGTTGTTGGGGTACTAGCACGAAGAGAAACCGAGTTTTTGGCAAAAACTCGGTTTCTGCTGCGCCACAGAACGTATATAAAGCCCTATTCAAGTTTGCCAACCAGAAGGAAAATAGATTGAAGATCGCATATTTCGATTGCTTCTCAGGTATCAGTGGAGACATGGTACTCGGTGCCTTGATCAATGCAGGTGTTGATTCAGATGCACTGAATACAGAGTTGGCAAAGTTGAAGTTAGATGAATTTACGCTGCGTTTCGAGGAAGCCACGAAACACAGTATCAGCGGCACACGGGCAGTTGTGGAAACCGCCGATTCGGCTGGAGATTCACACGGTCATAACGATTCCCCAGCGGCCCATCACCATCACACCCACCACCATGATCATGACCATAGCCACGAACACCATGATCACTCGCACACCCACGGTCCAAGCCGTCACCTCTCCGATATTTTCGCTATTTTGGATAACAGCGATCTTGATGCAGTAATCATTGATCGCGCAAAGCGGATCTTTGATCGACTGGCAGCTGCGGAGGCGAAAGTCCATAACACCTCCAAAGATCAGGTGCACCTGCATGAGGTTAGTGGTATTGATGCGATTGTGGACATTGTTGGAGCTGTTGCTGGACTACACCTTCTAGAGATTGATGAGATCTACGCCTCTCCGCTATCGCTCGGCGGTGGTTTCGTCCGATGCGCCCACGGACTTATGCCTGTCCCCGCACCGGGAACGATGGAGCTGCTGTGCGGCGTGCCCGTCCGACAGACCGAAATCCGAAAAGAGCTAGTGACACCCACCGGCGCAGCCATTATCACGACGCTCGCAGATGGATTCGGTACAATGCCAGAGATGACCATCGATCAAATCGGCTATGGTGCAGGAACACGTAACCTTGAAGAACAGCCGAACCTGTTACGGTTATGTATCGGTAAAAAAAAAGTATCGAGGGTGATCAGGTCTGCGTAATTGAAACCAACCTCGACGATATGTCGCCAGAGATTGCAGGTTACCTGATGGAGCAACTCTTTGAGCGGGGTGCTCTCGACGTTTTCATGACACCGATCTTCATGAAGAAAGGTCGTCCGGCGACAAAACTGAGTGTCCTTTCTACGCCCTCCCTCCGTGATACCCTGAGTGAAATGCTTCTCTTAGAAACAACTACGTTTGGTGTCAGATCTTATACCGCTGAACGATTAAAACTTACCCGTGATTTTGTTGACATCGAAACGCGGTGGGGAATTGTTCGTGCGAAATGTGGGTATTTGGAGGGGCGGTTAATTAAAACAGTTCCCGAATATGAGGATTGCAGGCAGCTTGCGGAGCAACACGGTGTCCCGCTTAGGGAGATTTATGAGGAAGCGATTCGACAGATGGGGGAATGAGTGGGGGTATTCCGAACCACCTGAGAGGTGCTTATAAATATTGCCCCGATAAAATATTGTCTGACAACCGAAGGACAATGGCACGTCTTGTCAATCAACTGGCGTTTCTGTTCAACCGAAAGGGTGCGTTTTTTTTTCAAGCCAGTCCAACTCCACCTTCAACTGGCCGATTTGCCGATACAGTTCTGCTACTAACTGGTCGGTGTCAGCCGCCGCTTTTGAACGTCCGTTAGTAAACAATTGAGGCAATTGCTCAAGGACCTGTTTCTTCCACTGGTTGACTCGAGTCGGGTGGACTCCATATTCACTGGCTATCTGAGCGACCGTTTGTTGATTTTTTATCGCCTCAATAGCCACCTGTGCTTTGAATTGACTCGTGTACTGCTTTCTACGGGACATGGGGGTGAAAACTCCTTTCTTGTTTAGGCGTTTCTGACCTATATGGTCGCACAGATGACGACTGTTTTATAGTCCAAAATATATCTTATTCAGGTGCCCAGGTTTTGGGGGTAATTACAACGGGAAAGGATTATACAGCGGAGAGAGCGTTGCAGGCAATTTTAACCCTTAACCAGATTTATTTCTATCTGCCCACGCTATCTAACAAGACAGAATAATCTCTATATCTTTAGGACTTACGCAGTTGAACGTTCAAAGCCTTGTAGTTCAGGGATCCATCACCGCTAATACGAACCACAACGCCCGATGAATCGGGCAACTACAGTCAAACGGCAATATGGCAGTTAATTATCAGAGCCACCGAAACTCTCAAAAACACCCGCTACCGATGAATACTGCGCGAATTTGACGATGACCCCCAACAACAGAAGTGGCACCGCAATCAGCGCAATCAGTATGATAATCCCCCAGATCCACGTCTTCTTGCCTTTGTCCGTTTTGGCAATCTCCGCCAACCTCGAAATGAGCACTCCCGCCCCGATTATTACCAGTACAATAAAACCGAAGACCAACGCAGTCATGGTTCTCCCTTTCTAAAGATCGCACCTCTAACTGTAAGCGATATTATGCTTAACGATGCGGTTTGAGGATTAGATCATCGTATTCCGTCGGATCGACAAACGCTTCGACAATGACGGGCGCGTTCATGTCAAACGCCTTGATCAGTGCGGATCGGTAGGTATCTTCATCCTTTGCGACAAGGACCGGGACACCGAAATAGGTGTGGGCGGGGTTATAGGTATCTCCGAATAGGCGTGTGCCGTATTGCGGGAAGCCTTTCCGTTCCTGCTTAATTTTGATTAACTGGAGATTCTGATCCGTCAATATCACAAAAACGACGGGGGTTCCCAGATTGATAGCGGTTACCATCTCTCCTGCCATCATCAAAAAGCCGCCATCGCCGGTCACACAGGCGACCTGCCGATCCGGGCAGCACAGCTTGGCAGCGATCGCCGCTGGAATCCCAAATCCCATTGACGATCCCCCGTTTGTCATGATCTGATTGCCCCAACGATAGGTTTTCCAGAGCTGCCCGATGAGGTGGGTATGCGCCCCGACATCGCAGGTCATAATCCCGTCGTCAGGAAGCACCTCTCGCAAGATGTTCAAGGCGTGGTGCGGCGAAAAGTTCGGCATATCGGGCGAGAGGTTGGTGAATAATTTCGTTTTGCGATCTTGGAGCTCCTCAACGCACCAATCGTAGTCGAATTTTGGGAAGCGCAGCATCGCCTCAAGTGTTTGGCGGATATCACCGATGACTTCGTAGACCTCGTAATCGGGATCAATATCGGCGGCAACGGTATCAATATGGACTACTGGGGCGTTTGGCAACCACTCCTCGTAATTAAATTCCACGACATCGTAGCCGATAGCGATGACCAGATCCGCTTCGCTATGCGTCTTGGCAACCTGATCGGAGAGAGCGTGGAAGAGGACACCGGCATAGTATGGACTTTCTTCGGAGATTATCCCCTTCGCCATCGGTGTGAGAATGACAGGAATACCCTGCTTCTCCACAAATTGATTTACAACCGCTTCGGCATCAGCGCGTGTCACACTCAAACCCAATGCGATAATCGGCTTGCTCGCCGATTTCATTAGCTGCTCTACCTGCTGCATTGATTCAGTGGAAGGCGTAACGGCTTGGCGTTGATGACCCACTGCGTCGTCAATAACGCGCTCACAACCCGGGACAGACATCTCTCCAAGTTCCGACGGGATGCCGAGATGAACGGGCCCTGGGACCTCCTGGCAAGCAATATCAACGGCTTTGACTACCGTTTCGGATAGGTTGTCCACGGCAAGTTCCGCAGTCCATTTCGAGATAGGTTCAAACAGTGCCTGATGATCGATCTTCATCTGAGTCATCCGCGTCCGCATCGCGGTTGGCACCTGTGAGGTCAAGGCGAGCACTGGGGAGCGATCCAGTAGCGCGTTTGCGATTCCTGTGCTTAGGTTCGTAGCACCGGGACCGAAAGTGCCGTAACAGACACCCGGTTTGCCCGTCAACCGTGCACAAACGTCAGCCATGAACCCCGCAGATGCCTCATTGCTGACCAGCACAAACTCTACATTGCTTTGCCGCATCGCTTCCATAAACGGTGTCCAAGGCCCGCTGGGGATGCCAAAAATGTGTCGAATCCCAAAATCGTCCAACATCTGGATGAATGCTTCCGCGAATGTTTTCAACGCTACTATTTCCTTCCTTCAATCTTTTGGCTTATGTTAAGAAACGGTGCAACAGAAACCGAGTCTTGAGCAAGTACGGGCGGGGCAAGTCGCTTTGGATCCCCCCGATAAATCGGGGATGCCCCGCCTACGGGTTCTCTTCGTGTTTTTCACTTTCTTTTTACATGCACCAATCTTTTTTCCTATCCTATCACACCGCTAAAAAAACGTCAACGAATTACCGCTATTTTTGATTGCACGTTGATGGTCATGCGTGGTATTATAACGGCGATTTGTTGAGATAATAAATGGAGGGGAACGATGCGCTTTGAAAACCGGGTTGCTTTTGTAACGGGCGGCGGGGGTCCGCTTGGGATCGGTAGGGCGACATGTCTGGCATTTGCCCGCGAAGGCGCGGCTGTTGTTGTTGCGGGCGGACGGATGGCGGACGCGGTTGCCGTAGAGGTACAAAACGAAGGCGGTCAGGCGATCGCTATACCGTTAGATGTGACCGTTCCTGAACAGGTGCAATCGGCTGTTGACACCACCGTTGAAACATTCGGGCGATTGGACATCCTGTTCAATAATGCAGGCATTCTGGGCAGAAGTAAGTTATTTGAAGTAACGGCTGAAGATTTCAATCGCGTCATGGCTGTTAACGTTACAGGTTGTCTGCTGTGCGCTCAAGCTGCAGCGAAGGTGATGCGCGAGCAGGGGATTCGTGGGCGGATTATCAATAACTCGTCAATTTTTGCGGAGGAATCGCACGAAGGCGTTCTCAGTTACTGTGTCAGCAAAGCGGCGTTGAACCGATTGACCCGCAGCCTCGCCCTGGAACTGCGTCCCTATGGAATTACCGTCAATGCAATTGCCCCTGGCGGCGGTGCGCCGACAGGCATCAATTCTCCGCAGAATCTGCCACAGGATAACTCCCTGCCAGATCTACTTCCCGCTCCAGCCGATGCTCCTCCGCTAGATCGGCGTGCAACAGTATGGGACTATATCGGTGGGGTGTTATTTCTCGCGTCCGATGAGGCGGCTTATATAAGTGGTGATATCATGACAATTGATGGCGGTGCGGTTGCCCGTCGATGAGCGTCGGTTGGCTACATAGAAATCGCCGCGAAGAAACGAAGAATTATTTGTGATCGAATTTATTAAAACTCATTGGATGCTGTTTTTCCTAATTCTACCTATAATCATCATTGTCACGACTCTTGCGACGCTTGTAAGTATTTCGATGCTGCTTATTTCGTTACCATCGGACTATTTTACTAGGAAGAGACAGGTAAGCCGTATAAAGAACCCCGTTTTACGTCTATTTCTGCGGCTACTGAAAAATATGTGCGGTGCAGTCTTTTTGGTTGCCGGATTCATCATGTTATTTACGCCGGGACCAGGTGTTTTAAGTACGCTTGTCGGTGTGATCCTTTGCGATTTCCCCGGTAAGCGAAGGGTAGAACGTAAGATTATTGCACGTCCACGCGTGCTGTCGATGATAAATCGGATTCGAGCACGGTATAATCGTCCGCTGCTTATGTTGGATGATTAGCCAAGAATTTATGCTTTTTTAACGAAAAAAGACTTGACAGTTTTTTCAAAATGTGAAATAATAATCCTTTGGAAAATTAGAACCCTGCGAATAAAGTATAGTGGGCTGAAGATGAAGCCCATTCTTTTTTGATTTGAGTATGTGAAACATTTCACAACCGACATTTATAGTAGATTTTAGAATTAATGAGACACTCCAAATCGGCGCAGTTACAAACAGTGCCTACCAAGTCCCGATAATAAGTTTACCCCGATTTATCGGGGGGATCGAAACCGAGAAGCGAAAGTGTTCATTTATTTTTTGAATTCACTATAATAATCTTATTTTCGGCTGAAAACGCCCCATATCTTAAAAATGTTGACCGATTACTTACCCATACTGTTGTTACTCGTTTTTGCCATCGGCTTTGCGGCAGTAAACCTCGCCCTGACCCACCTGATCGGACCAAAGAAATCGACGCAAGCTAAACTCTCCGTTTACGAATCTGGTGTCCAACCGGTCGGAGACACGCGGCAAAGGATTTCCATCCGCTTTGGTCTCATTGCGATGCTCTTTATCATTTTTGATATTGAGGTCGTTTTCCTCTATCCGTGGGCAGTTGTCTTTAAGAAATTTACAGAGAGCAGCGGCTATTTTATCCTTATTGAGATGCTGGTCTTCATCGGTATTCTCTTTTTAGGTTACATCTATGCTTGGAAGAAAGGCGGTCTATCGTGGGATTAGAAAGTCAACTTGGAGATAATATATTCACCACCACTATTGATAAATTTGTGAACTGGGGACGAAAAAACTCCCTTTGGCCAATGCCCTTCGGCACTGCCTGCTGTGCCATTGAAATGATGGCAACCCTAGCGTCGAAATTCGACCTCTCACGTTTTGGCGCAGAGGCGATTCGATTTTCGCCGCGTCAATCCGACTTGTTGATCGTTTCGGGACGCATCTCCATTAAAATGATGCCGGTCCTGAAAAAAATCTACGACCAGATGCCCGATCCGAAATGGGTCATCTCAATGGGAGCATGTGCCTCTACGGGCGGTGTTTTTGATACCTATACCTTAGTGCAAGGCGTGGATGGGTTCATCCCTGTTGATATTTACCTCCCCGGCTGCCCACCGCGTCCTGAAGATCTGATTGACGCTGTGATACAGATCCAACGCATTGTGGAACAAGAGAGCGTCTCCCCTAAAAGAGCGATTGCTAGCTAGTAGGGGCCCTAATTGAGTTCATTGGTTCAAAAGTTCATTAATGTATGAGTGAACCAATACGTTCGGAAGTTTATTGAGGGATTAAGTCTAATGAGTGAAGAGCAAGAAGCAACCGCTGAAGCACAACAGCCAGTTGTGGTTCAAAAAGTACAAGAAAAATACCCCGATGCAATCCTTGACGTTTCCGATGCGCTAGGCGAATTGGCAATTACGGTGCGTAAAGAGGGTATCCATGAGTTGATGGTGTTCTTGAAAAACGATTCAGAACTCTCATACAATTTTCTTGCTGATGTCACAGCGGTTGATTATTCTTTGATGGAAGATGTCCTGATGAAATACGATTACGCCCGGTTCGCTGTCGTCTATCATCTGCTTTCAACAGAGAAGAAAGAACGTTTGCGTGTCAAGGTTCCCCTCCATGAAAAAGAACTTAGCATTCCATCAGTGACATCTATCTGGAAGGTCGCGAATTGGCTAGAGCGCGAAACATACGACATGTTTGGAATCATCTTTGAGGACCATCCAGATCTCCGCCGAATCCTGATGCCCGATGATTATGAAGGGTATCCGCTTCGTAAGGATTATCCTCTGCGTGGTCGCGGGGAACGTGAGACCTTTAACTTTGAAGAACAGAATGTGTAATACCCTAGGATTACTTTTGGGCTCATGTAAAAAGAAAGTGCAAAAGGCTAAGAGCGTGAAACGTGATGCGTGAAACGTAATTAGTTCAACATGAGCGTGCTTTTTAATTATCACGAGACAACCCCACTCTCCACTGGAGAAAAAGAGATGCGAAAAGATCCAAATCGAGTGCCCGGCGAACCGATGACCCTGAATTTCGGTCCCCAGCATCCAGCAACTCACGGCACACTTAGAATTGTCGTGGAGCTTGATGGCGAAACCGTCTTGAAAGCAACGCCTCATCTCGGTTACCTGCATACTGGTTTCGAGAAACTAGGGGAGCACCACGACTATAATCAGTATATCGTTGTAACCGACCGGATGAATTATCTCTCACCGTTGTCTAACAACTTCGGTTATGTACTCGCTGTGGAAAAGCTGCTAGATCTCCAAGTTCCGGAGCGTTGTGAATACGTTCGCGTGATCCTTGCTGAGCTCTCCCGCATCGCAGATCACATGGTTTGGCTCGGTATGGGGGCATTAGACCTCGGGGCATTCACAGTGATGCTATACGGCTTTGAAGAACGGGAAAAATTGTACAGCATCTTCGAGAAAACCACTGGTGCCCGCCTGACTACCAGCTATACCCGTGTTGGTGGGCTGATGAGAGATATATACGACGGTTTTGAGGAAGATGTCCGGACGTTCCTGAGCACCTTTCCGAAAACCCTGAAAGAGGTACATACGCTGCTGACCCGAAACCGGATTTGGATGGATCGCACCAAAGACGTTGGGGTGGTGTCAGCCGAAGATGCAATCGATTACGGGTTCACAGGACCGTGTCTGCGCGCCTCCGGGGTGGATTGGGATTTACGAAAAGCGGAGCCGTACTCCTGTTACGAAGATTTTGATTTTGATGTTCCGGTGGGCACTAACGGCGATGCTTATGACCGTTATCTTGTGCGAATGGAAGAGATGATTCAGAGCGGTCGAATTGTCCAGCAGGCACTGGATAACCTGCCCGATGGGCCCGTCAATGTGGATGACTATAAAATTAGCCTGCCGACAAAAGAGGACGCATACGGGAATATCGAAGGCTTGATCCACCACTTCAAGATTATTATGGATGGGCATGGGGTTCAGCCCCCGGCAGGTGAAGTCTATTGTGCCACTGAGTCCCCGAACGGTGAACTGGGGTTTTATATCGTCAGTGACGGTAGCGGTAAGGCGTACCGAATCCGTATCCGTCCACCTAGTTTTATACACTTTCAGGCGGTGCCTCACATGATCGAAGGCGGCATGGTATCAGATATCGTCGCCGTACTGGGTAGCCTAAATATTATTGCAGGGGAATTGGATCGGTAACATAAAAACTTGAGTCCCGCGGTATGTGGATGATCTCTACGCTAGCAAAACGGAGGAAATCGACCTATAACTGGGTTATTTGGTATCTGCTGGGAACCGTTCAATAGAAACACATCGTAGATCGGGGCGGAAATATGAAACGGTCAACCCTTCTTTTATCATGCTGTCTATGGCTCATTTCCGGGGCGGTTTTTTCTCAAAATCTTATAACCGGGGCAGTCCGTGGTCATGTCACTGATACCTCAACGACGCACCCAATCGAAGGGGTTCGAGTTGTCCTCGTCGATGTTGACGGATCCGAAACTGTAGCAGAGACAGATAACAATGGTGTATTCGAGATGGTCGGTTTAGCACACGGCCGTTATCTGTTGAGTTGTTATAAAGACAGGTACTGGGACGTTGTCGGCAAACCGGTTACAGTTATTGCCGGGGGTAACCACGAGGTATCGCTAAGGACAGCTGAAAAAGCAAAAACGGGAGCAGTTCGTGGTAATGTCTCTGATACTTCAATGGAGCGGCTTCCAGCAGAACTCCCAGTAGAAGGGGCCCGAGTTGTTCTTGTCGCTGCCAACGGACTTGAAACTGAAGGGGAAACAGCTAGCAACGGCGAATTCATGATAGTCGGCTTGGCTCCCGGGCGTTATCTGCTAAGTATTTACAAGGATGGATACGAAGATCGCACCGGCCAACCGGTCACAGTTGTTGCTGGTGGGGAGCACTATGTGCCTCTAAAAACGATCAAAGAAGAGCCTCCTTGGCTGTTACTTATCTGTTTAGGGGTCGCTGCGGTCTTAATTGTTGGTATAGCAATTGTTGTGGGTTTGCGCGATCGCCCCTCAGACTAGCGGGGATAACGCAGAAAACGAGAAAATCCCGCAAGTCCCGTTCCGAGGATTCCGCTCGCGGAACGAGGATGCTCGATAAATCGGCACAAGTGGAATTTAACGCAAAGTTGCAATGCCTTCGAGTTCATTAGTACATTTGTTCATTAATGAACCAGTGCACCAATGAACCAAATCAGAAGGAATGAGTAGATGTCCAATGAACTGATTCAAATAGAAACGCCATTCCAGTTTTCAGAGGAAAATCAGCAGGAGTTTGATAAACTGATCCAGCACTATCCGGTGAAGGAAGCTGCAATGCTCCCTACACTACATCTAGCACAGAAACAGGCAGGTCATATCAGTCCTGCGGTGATGGAGCATGTCGCTGAACTCTTGGAATTGCCGGTGATGAAGGTTAAAGACGTGGTAACGTTTTACCCAATGTTCTTCGAGGAACCTGTCGGTAAATATGTTATTCGCGTTTGCTACACACTCCCCTGTGCGTTGAGAGATTGTAAATTGGTGCTAGAGCATATCAAACAGAAATTAAGTATAGATGTGGCTTCTGAAACGGACTTGGCAAAAGGGACCACGCCAGATGGGAAATTTACTTTACTGAAATCAGAGTGTCTGGCATCCTGTGATGTCGCACCTGTCGTAATGGTTAATGATGACTTGTATAAGAATCTCACGCCGGAAAAGATGGATGAGATTTTGGATGGCTTAGAGTAGAGGCAAAAGGTTGGTAACGACTCATGGTTCAAGAAAGACGGATTCTCTACGAACATCTGGATGTACCAGACATCAATACATTTGATGTATTTCGTCAGTACGACGGCTATAAGCACTTCGAGAAAGCAATCAAGGAGTATCAGCCGGAAGATATTTGTGATATGGTGATGAAATCCGGGCTGAAGGGGCGTGGTGGTGCTGGATTTTCAACCGGGCTAAAGTGGAGTTTTGTGCCCAGAGATATTGAGCCTCGTTACCTTTGTTGCAACGCCGATGAGAGTGAGCCGGGTACTTTTAGCAACCGCTACGTTCTGGAGAAGAATCCACATCTGTTGATCGAAGGTATCTTAATCTGTTGCTATGCCATGGGAATTAGCACTGCATACGTTTACATTCGTGGGGAATTCACGCTTGGTAAGCGTATGTTGGATGCCGCTATCAAAGAAGCGTATCAGCACGGCTATCTAGGAAAAGATATTCTAGGAAGTGGCTTTGATTTGGACGTTTACACCCATCCGGGTGCCGGGGCGTACATCTGCGGTGAGGAGACAGGATTGATTGAATCCCTTGAAGGAAAACGTGGGCAACCGCGTGTAAAACCCCCCTTTCCCGCAGTCGAAGGCTTGTTCCACAAGCCAACGGTTGTGCAGAATGTGGAAACGCTGTGTAATCTGCCTTTCCTGATGGGGCAAGGAGTCGAATGGTATACCAGTATTGGACGCACCTATGGGGATACCCGATTTGATCCACCACAATCGGATCCAAATACAGGGACAAAACTGTACTGCATCAGTGGGGATGTGAACGAGCCGGGCGTGTATGAACTTGATCTCGGTTTGACCGCCGAGGAGTTAATCGAAGTTGCGGGCGGTGTCAGGGGGGAGCGCGTTAAAGCTGTTATCCCCGGCGGCAGCTCTGCACCAATTCTGACGCACTATGAATTGGAATGTCGGCTCGATTTCACTTCGTTGACGCTCTGGAAGTCGATGCTCGGTTCTGGGGGCATTATCGTCATGAACGAAACGCGGAACATTGTCGATTGTCTCCTCAACATCATGAAGTTCTACGCGCATGAATCGTGTGGGCAGTGTACGCCGTGCCGTTGGGGAACGCCTTGGGTGCGAGATATTGTGCAACGAATCGCCGACGGTGAGGGGCGGCAAACGACGATTCAGCGACCTAGGTTTGGGATTGCAGCGGGCGGCAGATGGGGTGATACCGGCGAGATGGAAGAGGTTTACGAAGACCTTGACCTACTGGAGAGCGTCGCAAACAATATCGCAAATGTGGATACGATGACATGGAACACCATCTGCGTCTTTGGGATTGCTGTTTCGTGGCCCGCTGTGAGTTATCTGCGAAAATTCCGCCCAGAGTTTGAGGCTGCAATTCGTGAAGGGAAATTAGTTACATTGTCGGTGGAAGAAGCGACGGTGCCGCCGGAAGAAAATTATGCTTATCAGCAGCGGATAGTCCCAAGCCTATTTGAAGCATAGATTCTGATAGCAAGCGGATTTTTGTGGAAAACTGATAAATACTAAACGGCGACTCAGCGTGTGGAGTGCTTCTATGATTCACGTCTCTCATCTCACAAAGAGATATGGAAAGACTGTCGCTGTTGATGATATTAGTTTTGAGGTTCCACAAGGTCAGATTGTGGGTTATCTCGGACCCAACGGAGCGGGAAAAAGCACGACGCTAAAGATGCTCGTCGGTTTGCTTGAGCCGACGGGAGGCAAAATATCGGTCGCCGGTTACGATGCTGTAACAGAGTTGTTGGCGTTGAAAAGGCATGTCGGATACGTCCCCGAAGAGGCACACTTATACGACAGTTTAACCTTAGTCGAGCACCTTCAGTTGATGGGTAGACTCTATCACGTCGAAGAAGCACTTATTGCTCAGAAGATACAAGATCTCGCACGGCTCTTTGATATGGAGTCGCAAGGGGGACAAAAGATAGGTAGTTTTTCGCAAGGGATGCGTCAGAAACTGCTCATTATGTCCGCTTTGTTGCACAATCCGGATGTTCTGTTTCTGGATGAACCCTTCACCAATTTGGATGTGACGACGGTCACACTCATGAAAACGATTCTACAACGTCTCGCTGATGCAGGGAAAACCATCTTGTACTGTACCCATATTCTTGAAGTTGCAGAGACGCTCTGTCCACGGATTATGATTATCAACCAAGGAAAACTAATCGCCGATGCAACGGTTGATGAACTGCGAAAGATGACAAGCGAAACAGCATTGAATCAGATTTTTACACAACTCACGGATACCAGCAGTGGAATTAATCAGAAAACTGAGGAAGCCCTTCGGATCCTGATGGGAGGCTCCGATGCTTGACAAAATCGCTGAGGTGTTCGGGGCAGACCCAACGCACTACAGGCAACTTCGGAAAGTGGAAAAGGCTGTCGCCACCCGTGCAGTTGATGCAGAACGTGAACGTGGTTTTGCTAACGCTTCCCTTGGTGTAACGTGCTTCATCTGTCTTATCTTTGGTGCCGCAATCGCCATGGCAGTGTTTTTCTTGCCCTTGGATATATTTGACTATACACTTTTAACACTGTCGGCTACAATGGTGTTGGTTGTACTTTTGATTCTTCCGCATTTTGATATTATTCTCAGTCCGACTAACTATCTTGTGGTATCACATACACCGGTGTCGTCGCGCACCTATTTTATTGTGAAGCTAACGCAGCTACTGACCTATGCTGTTCTATTGTTGGGATGTTTGAATCTGCTGCCCGCTATCTTTGGGTTATGGACAGAAGAACGAAACCTATTTTTTCCCGTCGTTTATCTTCCTATCTCCTTCATTGCTGGTTTTTTCATGATTGGATTGATGACGATGTTTACGGGGTATTTGACAAAACTTTACACAAAAGAGCGGTTCCGCAATATTGCTCAATACGCGCAGTTGGCTTTTACCGTTTTCTTTCCGGCCATCTATTTACTCGGTCCTCGTGCCTTTACAGAGTTGACAGCAGATAAGGTAGTCTCCCTTTTTAAGGCGTTCTATCTGTTACCCAACAGTTGGTTTGCTGGGGCGGTGCCGCTTGCTCTCGGAAACACACACCGCCAATTTCTGATTTTAACCGCGCTTGCGATTGCGGCAATTGTGCTGTTGGTGGTGGGGCCGCTCCGCAGTATTGCCAAAAGCTACTCAAAATACCTCGCTTCTCTGTCGGAGGCGAAGAGAACACGCAGTTCACAACTCAAGGTCAGGACATCTGTTGTCGCACGTTTGTTCAGGAGGCGTGAAATCTGTGCTGCATCTGATCTTGTTTCCGCCTACCTGCGACGCGATAGGACGACGCAATTCCGGTTTTTCCGTGAATTTGGGGGTATGGTTATTATTCTCTTTATTCTGTTTCGCGAGCATGATTCGGTTCTGAATAGTATTGGAAAACCTTTCACTATCTGGCTCGCACTCGGTGTCTCAATGCTTTTCTTCTTTATCGGCTCAAGCTTCATCGGCTCTTTCCTCAGTCAGATTCGATATTCGGATCACTGGAGAGCTGCGCGGCTGTTTCGCTGCGCCCCACTTGCAAATCCCCATGCTTTATGGAGAGGTGTGCAGGCAACGGCATTGGTCTACATGATTTTCCCTTATACTTTGTTATTCGCAACCGTTGCAACCATTCTCTGGCCCCGTTTTTGGGGAGGCTTTTACGTTCTGCCGGGTCTAATTGGTCTACTCTGTTATGTTGTCCTTTACCCAAAACCGAGTCTACCGCTTTCTCAAGAATATATTCAAAGTGGACGTTATAAGCAGTATATGGTGTTTATTTTGCACGTATGTGGTCTATTCGTTTTTGGAGTTGTTTTAGCTATCCAATTTGTGATGTACAAAATCCATTTGGGACTTTATATCGCTTGTTATAGTGTTACAATCATCGCTGGGCTTCTACTCTTTATCCACTTTTTTACGAGAAAAGAGCGGCAAATTTTAGAAACAGGACTTACGCACTTGAGAGTTTAGACCTGTCAGGGCCCTGCCAAATCCCTGACATTTGGCTTGGTTATCGTGCCATTTCAGTGAAAAACGGTTCATAAACAGTGCGTATTTGGCAGGTCAAAACGCCGTTTGGGCGCACCTTCTGTTGCGTGATAAAAATCTACAAACGCTTTGAAGCTAGGCCCCGTCAGGGTTCAGAGAGACATCGGCTAATGATGAACCCCCGATGTAACGTTGAATTTTTTTTTTGGACCTGCCAGTGCCCTGCCAAATTGCCGAGAAAGGGTTGGATTTTAACGTTCAACTGCGTAAGTCCTAAGAAAATTAAATCGGGGTTGAAAGGTATTCTTCAACCCCAATCTGACATGTACCACCACACCTTACGCGCTGTATAATGAGGACATCATGGCATTCATTAAACTGAACGACCTTGAAATTGAAGTTGAAGACGGGACCAATATCATTGAGGCTGCGAGACAACATGGCATTGAAGTGCCGCACTACTGTTACCATCCGGGGTTGACCCGTCCGGCAAACTGCCGTATGTGCCTTGTGGAGCCCCATGTCTTCTTTCCGCCTGCGGGCAAGGTTGTTCCAGACCGTCAACTCGCAACCGGCTGTACAACCACGGTGCGTACTGCTCCCCCGGATCGAAAATTAGATGGGAAATACGACTTTATCGTCCGGACCGACTCGCCGCGTGTAAAGAAGGCGCGGGAGGATATCCTTGAGTTTCTGCTCGTTCATCATCCGCTCGATTGCCCCGTCTGTGACCAAGCGGGTGAGTGTGACCTTCAAGATTTCAGCTATAATCACGGCAGCGGCAAGAGTCGATACGTTGAGGTAAAGAACGTTCCACCGAAAAAAGATCTCGGTCCCGATGTGCTGCTCTACTCGACGCGATGTATTGTCTGTACCCGTTGCATCCGCTTCTGCGATGAGGTTGCAGGCACCGGGGAACTTGGACTGATCCACCGGGGTTCACACGACGAAATTGATATTCCACGCGACCATGATGAGAATCCGCTCCGGTTGCTCGACAATAAACTCGCTGGCAATGTCGTGGATATCTGTCCCGTTGGGGCATTGATTAGCAAGGATTTTCTTTTTAAGTCTCGCCCTTGGTTTATGAAGCAGGTCAACAGTGTCTGCCCAGGATGTAGCGTCGGATGCAATATCACTGTTGATTATAAGGAGGATGGGCTTTATCGAATTCAACCGCGGTTCCACGAGGATATCAATCAACACTGGATGTGCGATGACGGACGGCTCGGCTACCATTACGTCAACAGCGAAGATCGGCTCAAGATTCCGATGAAGCGGGTAGATGGCGAACTTGTTCCAACATCATGGGCAGATGCGCTGAATATCATTACCGAGAAATTCTCTGAAACCGATTCAGAATCCATCGCTGTCATCGGTTCCGCACAAGGCACGAATGAGGAGAATTATCTGTTAGGCAGGTTGGCGCGTGAAGTGCTAAAAACGGAGTCGATCGGTCTGTTTGGACGCGAGCCGGGTGAGGAACATAAATTCCCGCAGTTCACCATTGATGCTGACAAAAACCCAAACACTCGCGGGGCACGGGATATGCTCAAGCTAGGAGATGATAACTCCTTGACGGGGGATGCGCTTTGGAGTGGAGTCGCAGATGTAAAGGTTGTGTATCTCGTCAATGGTGCACCTGAACGTCCGCTTGATGAAACGGCGAAGCAGGCGTTAGAAGCGGTCGATTTTCTGGTCGTGCAGGACATCTTTGAATCTGATGTAGCGCGATTGGCTGATGTGGTACTTCCAGGGGTCACTTTTGCGGAGAAGGACGGTAGTTTTACCAACGCAAAGGGCTGGGTGCAACGGATACATCGGGCTGTCGATCCCCCCGGCGAGGCGCGGGTTGATTGGGAGATTATCCAGCAGTTAGTCAAGCGGTTGGGTGGTGAGATGGATTATCATTTTGCTGGTGAGATTGCGCTGGACATTGCAGAAAATCTACCTGACTATCAGGACACCACACACCAGAAGATTGGGGATGGTGGAGTCAAACTTAATAATGGCAACAGTTGACAGCTTCTATGATGAAGGATTATGTTGAGGGAATCAAAATGCAAATAGAAATTGCAGAACAGAAACTCTACGAGATCGTGAAACAGGTCGTTTCAGAAGTAATTGATGATAGACTTGAAAAACTGAAGGATGAAATACGTTTAGCTGCACTTTATGCTGAATTCGCTGATGAGGACCGAAAACTTGCTGATGAGGGGTTGTCAGATTATAACGAAGGATTGACAAAAGAGGATACTTTATGATTGTTAAGCGCGGTGAAATCTGGCTTGCAGATCTGAATCCCGTCCGAGGTTCAGAACAAGCAGGTGTTCGTCCTGTGCTTATCTTTCAAAATAACACAATAAACAGATTTACAACAACTGTGTTGACCATCCCATTTACCACGAATTTACGTCGTGCTTCTCTCCCTTCATGCGTACGAATTTCCAAAGATGAAGGTGGGTTAACAAACGATTCCGTTGTACTTTGTCACCAATTGCGAGCATTAGATAAAATACGGTTACAGCGTAAATTAGGAACCGTGAGACAAGACATCCTTTCAACAATTGACAACTGTGTGTTGTCTACAATGGGGATTGCCTGACGTAGAAATACCACTTATTTTTGTCGTTTACTACATTGACTTGAAAACCTGAAAGGGCTGGATATGGACTTACCATTTCACGTTTTAATCATTAGCTCACTCATTAAAATTGTTGTCGTCATTCATCTGCTGCTTATCGGCGTTATGGCGATGATTCTTGCCGAGCGGAAAGTGAGTGGATGGATTCAGAACCGACACGGGCCCAATCGCGTCGGACCTTGGGGTATTCTGCAGCCGATTGCCGACGGTATAAAATTTTTGCTGAAAGAGGACCTAGTTCCAGACCATGTGGATAAGCCGATCTATCTACTCGCACCTGCGATTATTTTGGTGCCGGCACTAGTTACCTGCGGGGTTGTGCCCTTCGGCAGTTCAATAACGATCTCAGGCTACGAAATCCCGCTGCAAATTGCCGATATTAATATCGGGGTTCTGTATATTCTGGCAATTACCTCGTTGGGAGTTTATGGCGTTGTGCTTGGTGCGTGGGCATCGAACAATAAGTATTCGCTGCTCGGTGGCTTGCGCTCGTCCGCCCAGATGATTAGTTACGAATTGACACTGGGGCTTTCGCTTATCGGCGTTCTGATGCTTTCAAGCTCATTAAGCCTCCGGGAAATCGCAATTCAACAGGGGAGTTATCCTTGGACATGGAATTTTCTTATCCACTTCCCCGCCTTTTTAGCCTTTACCACTGCTGCTTTCGCAGAAACTAACCGTCTCCCCTTCGATCTCGCCGAAGCGGAGCAGGAACTTGTCGGCGGATACCACACGGAATATAGCAGCATGAAATTCGCTATGTATTTTATGGCGGAGTATATGCACATGATTGTTGGCTCGGCGGTGGCTGTCACGCTTTTCTTGGGTGGTTGGCACTTCTTCGGGTTGGAAACGGTTGGCGGTCCCTTCTGGAGTGGCGTGATTTCATTCGGAATCTTCTTCGTCAAAACAGCATTTTTCCTTTTTGTTTTTATCTGGGTGAGATGGACATTGCCCCGATTCCGGTATGATCAACTCATGAATCTCGGCTGGAAATTTCTACTGCCCATTGCGCTCACAACAATTGTTGTGACGGGGACGGTTTGGGCATTCACACAATCGAAACTTCTTGTGGGCATACTAAATGTCGTCGCCGCCGCTATCGTTGTTGCAATCGTAGCAACTACATTGGTGATGACGCGGGAACCTGAACCTGTTGATGACAGAGGTATACTAAGTTTTACCGAAGAGGCTTCATCTGAATAACTACCATCTGATTGATAAGGGTACACATGGCTGAACAGATTCTGTTTATTATTTTTGGGATACTAGCCGTTGGTTCTGCGGTATGTGTTATTGCATTTAGGAATCCGATTCACAGTGCACTAGCATTGGTCCTGACCTTCTTCTCATTGGCGGGGTTGTTTGTCTCGTTGGGAGCGTACTTTGTTGCCGCCGTGCAGGTGATTGTCTATGCCGGCGCAATTATGGTGCTATTCCTGTTTGTGATTATGTTGCTCAATCTGGGGAGGCTTCAAACAACACGCCAAATCAGCAAAGCAAAGGTGTTCGCCGTGATTGTGGGAGTTATATTGGCAGCGGAAGCGGTCTACATTGGAGTCAAAGCGTATGATGGCACTGCTGTTTCGCCCTCTCAAGGCGAGCTCCAAGAGGTCGGTGCAGCGATTACTTCAGCACAACTAGACCAGATTGGAGAAATCGTATCTACCTACCAACTTGACCGTGCAGAAATCAATAGTACGTACGTGCCGGCGATTTCTGAACAAAAAAGTACCGTAGAAACACTCACCGCAAGCGAAGCGAACGAACTCATCAAGAAACTTCAGGCAGAGATGGGCAAACCCGACCGGATTGGCACGATACTATTTACGAAGTTCCTACTGCCTTTTGAGGTCACATCGCTTGTATTGCTCGCAGCTTTAATCGGTGTCATCGTGCTCGTTAAACGTGAGGATCCGGATCCGGCTGCTTAATTGTAAACTTAGGGGTTGAAACATGGCTCTGCAATATTATCTTATTTTAAGCGCGTTGCTCTTTACTATCGGGGTGATCGGTGTGCTCATCCGCAGAAACGCAATCATTATCTTTATGTGTATTGAACTGATGCTCAACGCGGCAAACCTCGCTTTTGTCGCAATCGGTCGAGAGTTGGGGGACGCTTCGGGACAGATTTTTGTGTTCTTCGTTATGACCGTCGCTGCCGCCGAAGTTGCCATTGGACTCGCTATTATCGTGAGCGTTTTCCGACACCGTGAAACGATTAACATCGATGAAATCAACACGATGAAGGGATAATTGTATAAGCTGTTTGAACTCCGATGAGAAGATATGAAACGGACTCCACATGGTGAGCATCGAATGCAGGACTCGGATCGCCTATCTGCTTATGCACAGCAGGACCGGCTCCAGCCTAAAGAAACGTATATTGATAACGAAACAGGTTATTTGATTTATGTTGGATCACATGGACGAACACATATATTTACTGCTGACGACAAATATCATACAAGTTTTATAACCACACGCCGCAATCGTATCTCACGAATGAGTACAGGGAAATGGACAAGACAATTTAAGGGTGATTAGAATGGAAACCTTGAAGATCCGAGAAATAGCTTCTGTCAAAATGCTAGATATTGAAATGTCCGAAGATGAGTTCGATGCATGCGAGAAATGTTTGGAATATGTTTTGCAAAGTTGCTCACCTGACGAAATTGAACAGGTGAGCGGAGCCACACAGGAAGAACTTGAAGAGATATGGCATCAGATGGTTGCCACACTCAGAAAACACACAGATCTCCGAGAAGCACCAAGTTCATCTGGGAGAGGAGTCTGAAATGTCGAAAGATCTAATAACTATACTTCTGATTTCCCCACTGATTGGATTTTTAATTAATGGATTGTTCGGGAAATGGCTGAAAAATGTGAGTGGTTGGATCGCATCGCTCGCGGTGCTCATCTCGTTCATTATCAGTGCGTTCTTCGTATTTCCTGCGGTGCGCGGCGGGGGGGAACTGAAGGCAACACTCTACGAGTGGATCCCGATCGAATCTCTTAACATCGGCTTCCACGTTGATGCACTGACCACGTTGATGCTCCTCGTCATTACAGGGGTCGGTTTCCTCATCCATATCTATTCAATCGGCTACATGAGTCATGATTCGGGAAGGGCGCGTTATTTTGCCTATCTCAACCTGTTTGTGTTCGCAATGTTAATCCTCGTTTTGGGGAATAATTATCTGATGATGTTCATCGGTTGGGAAGGTGTTGGTCTCTGTTCTTATCTATTGATCGGTCATTGGTTTGAGAGAAAATCTGCTACTGATGCTGGCAAGAAAGCTTTCATCGTCAACCGAATCGGCGATTTTGGATTTTTGCTTGGGATGTTTACACTGTTTGCAGCGTTTGGCACATTGAATTTTGACCAGATGTTTGGACTCGCCGAAACCAACACCTATGAACAGGTCTTCGGGGCAAGTACGCTCATTGTTGCAACGCTGCTTCTCTTTGTCGGCGCGGTGGGCAAGTCCGCACAAATCCCCCTCTACGTTTGGCTCCCCGATGCGATGGAGGGTCCGACCCCCGTTAGTGCGTTGATCCATGCTGCCACGATGGTCACGGCTGGTGTCTACATGGTCGCACGCTCATCGATCCTATTTAATCTAGCGCACACAGGTATTGTCGTCGCTTGGATTGGCGTTCTTACCGCCGTATTCGCTGCAACGATGGCGTTGGCTGCAAATGACATCAAGCGCGTGTTAGCATATTCGACTGTAAGCCAACTCGGTTATATGTTCGTAGGTGTGGGGGTTGGCGCGTATACCTCTGGGATCTTCCACCTGATGACGCATGCCTTCTTCAAAGGACTGATGTTCCTCACTGCTGGTAGCGTGATGCACGCTATGGCAGATGAGCTGGATATGCGGAAGATGGGCGGCCTGAAATCAAAGCTGCCGATCACCTATTGGACATTCCTCATCGGTGCCCTTGCAATTGCAGGTTTCCCACTCTTGAGTGGATTCTGGAGTAAAGATGAGATTCTGCACAACGCTTGGGATGGTGGGCATCAAATAATTTTTGGGATTGGGCTGCTTACAGCGTTCCTAACGGCATTCTATATGTTCCGTCTAATCTTTGTGGTCTTTCACGGTGAGTCGCGCGTCGATTCAGAGGTCGAATCGCACCTCCACGAATCGCCACCGGTGATGTGGATTCCGCTCGTGCTGTTAGCAATACCTTCTCTAATTATCGGTGCAATTGTCGGTTGGGGCGGCGAACATAGTGCGATTCATCATTTCCTAGAAAGCGTAAAGGGATTTAAACACCATGGCATACCAGAGCACAGCAATCCGATCCCCTTTATGATTATTTCATCTATCGTTGGTATTGCAGGCATTTTAGTCGCTTGGTTCATATATCGCAGCAAAGCACCCGTCGATGAACCGACAAACCCGCTGCACAAACTCCTCGCTAACAAATACTACATTGACGAAATCTATAACGCTGTTATTGTGCAGCCGATACGAGGCGTGTCCCACTATCTGTTCTGGAAGATCATGGATGTCGGCATCATTGACGGGCTTGTGAATCTAACCGCATTTATCATTCGCGGCGTCGGCGGTTCGATTCGACGGCTCCAGACAGGTGTTGTCCAAGCCTACGTTGTGTCAATGGTCATCGGCATCATCATCTTCTTGGGATATTATCTGTTTATTCGATGAGGAGTGAGTATCATGGACAAGAACGCTGGAGAACTCGAAAAAATTGTACCAATCAATATGCGGGAATTTAGAGCGAAAAGTGCTGAAGTCTATGGAAAGTTGAAACCTGAACTGGAAGATAAATATTACGGGCTTATTGTCGCCATAGAACCCTACAGTGGAGATTATTTTGTCGGCAAAAGTGTAATTGAGGCGGGCAACAAGGGGAAACAAAAGTACCCGAATAAGATCTTTCATTTTGTTCGCCCGGGGTTTCGGGCCCTGCGCCGGGATCGGGGAAGGGTGCCGGTTTAATGCGTGGATATTTTGACGATACTGGACAACCACGCATTACCGTGCTTCTATCTGGTAATAGCGGAGAAACGACAATTGATGCCCTAATTGATACAGGATTTGATGGAGCTTTATGTGTGCCCATCCCTGTTGCAATTCCATTGGGGCTTGAGCTATACGGGGATCACTATTATGAACTCGCGGATGGGACAGTTAGGCATGATGTTACATTTCAGGGAATCGTCTATTTGGACGAAGAAGCGTGTCAAATAGAGATTTCTCTCACAGAATCTGAGGACGCATTACTCGGAAGCGAACTCTTAGATGGCTACGTTTTAGAAATTGACTATGGTAATCGTACAGTTGAAATTAGAGAATCACTCGTAAATAGTGAAGCGTAAGTACCTTTACGTTTAACGCATTACACTTCGGAGGTTATACTTGCTACTTTCCGCAGTTATCTTTTTACCACTACTCGGCGTAATTTTAATCGCCCTTGCGAGGCACATCTTAGGTGAGTCAGGGCTTAAATGGATTGCACTGATCGTTACGCTGCTCACTTTTGCCGTGTCGCTATCCCTCTACACCGGGTTTGACGCAAGTACGCATGAGATGCAGTTTAAGGAGGAACGCACCTGGATTGAGGGGCTTGGCATAAGCTATCACCTCGGCATTGATGGCATCTCGCTCTGGTTGGTTCTGTTGACCACTTTTATGACACCGATTTGTGTGCTAGCAGCATGGAATTCGATAGAAAAAGGTCCTAGCGGATTCATGATTTCCTTGCTCATGCTTGAAACGGCGATGCTCGGTGTGTTTTGTGCGTTAGACCTCTTCCTCTTTTTTGTGTTTTGGGAGGCGATGCTTATCCCGATGTATCTGCTGATCGGTATCTGGGGTGGACATCGGCGCATCTACGCGACGATTAAGTTTGTCCTGTACACAATGGCGGGCAGCGCGTTGATGCTTGTTGGGATTTTATATCTTTATTTCCAAAATGATAACAGTTTCAACCTGATGACCTTGTACGGCAGATCGTTATCACATCAGAACCTGCTATTCTTGGCGTTTTTCATTGCCTTTGCCATCAAGGTACCGCTTTTCCCCTTCCACACTTGGCTTCCCGACGCACACGTTGAAGCACCAACGGTTGGCAGTGTTATTCTCGCTGGCGTATTACTCAAAATGGGAACATACGGCATCGTGCGTTTCTGTATGCCACTTTTCCCGGAAGGGGTTGCAGCGTATACGCCGCTGATTGTAACGTTGTCCGTGATTGGTATCATTTACGGTGCATTGGTGGCGATGGTGCAGCCGGACCTCAAAAAATTGGTTGCTTATTCGAGTGTGAGTCATTTGGGGTTTGTTGTGCTTGGACTTTTTGCCCTTAACCATCAAGGTGTGCAGGGCGGTATTCTTCAAATGATTAATCACGGGTTAAGCACGGGCGCACTTTTCTTGCTCGTCGGGATGATTTATGAACGCCGGCATACCCGCATGATTGCGGACTTCGGCGGATTGTCAAAACAGATGCCGATCTTCGCCGTATTTTTTATGATTGTAACGCTTTCATCCATTGGCTTACCCGGTCTGAACGGATTTGTCGGGGAGTTTATGATTTTGCTCGGCGGCTTCATGTCCGATTCATTCTCTAAAGTGTATGCCATCATCGCTGCAACCGGCGTTATTTTGGCAGCGGTGTATATGCTCTGGATGTTCCAACGCGTTATGTTTGGCAAACTCGATAACCCAAAAAATCAAACCTTGACCGATTTGAGTCTACGCGAAATCGTTGTACTGGTTCCTATAGTGGTGTTCATCATCTGGATTGGCGTTTACCCCAAACCGTTTCTGAGCCGAATGGAACAATCAGTCAGTCAAGTGTTACAACAGAGCAGATCCACGGCTGCGGTAGAGGCAGCTGCCCCCGCAATTGTGCTGGACACAACAACAAAAGAGGCAAAAAAGATTGACGAATAAACACCTATTTTTCCCCTTGACACTTCTAGGTATCATTGGACTCATCCTTTTTCCGACAATTGGTTTTGCAGCAGCTGCGGGTGGTGATGGACACGATGATCACGCCGGCCATCACGGTGTGGACGGAGCCAAGTTACCCCTCTGGAGCATTATTCCATTTGTTGGGATGCTGCTCTCCATTGCAATTGTCCCACTGATTAACTTCCATTTCTGGGAACATCACTACGGGAAATTCTCGTTAGCGTGGATTGCCATTTTCTCTATCCCCTTCCTTATAGCTTACAAAGGCGATGGCTGGTATGAAATCGTCCATATTGTTCTGCTTGATTATGTTCCCTTCATTATCCTATTGACTGCACTTTTCACATGTGCGGGCGGGATTTGTCTGAAGGGCTCCTTGCGTGGGTCGCCCGTCGTAAATACCATACTGATCGCCATAGGAACTGCTTTGGCAAGTTGGATGGGAACGACGGGGGCGGCAATGTTGCTGATTCGTCCGATACTCCGGGCTAACGAATGGCGTAAGTATCGTGTTCACGTTGTCGTCTTTTTCATATTTCTCGTAGCTAATATCGGTGGTTCATTGACTCCACTCGGCGATCCACCGCTGTTTCTCGGATTCCTCAAAGGAATTGACTTTTTCTGGACAATGGCGTTGCTCCCAGCGATGATACCGGTGGTAATTATACTGCTGATTATATTCTTTATTGTCGACACAGTCCTGTTCAGGAAAGAAGGCGCGCCCCCGGACGATGGCGAAAAAGAGCCACTTCGCCTCCAAGGTGTTTGGAATTTTGTGCTAATTGCCTGTATCATCGGTGCGATTCTGTGGTCCAAATCACTCGCTGATGGTCCTTTCAAGGATCATTCGGTTGCACAAAAAATGGCACCACAAATAAAAGCCGCCGAAGAAAAGATGGACGCTACAAAAGCAAAACTCGAAACGTATGTCAAAGCGCATGAAAATGACACAACGATAAAATTCGACGAATCCAACCACGAATATTATGAATTGCGAGTAAATAACATCCACGCTGTCACTAAAGTCAGTAGCCTGCGCGCAAAAAAGACACATGATGAGAACCGCGGCATCTCAATCTTCGGCGTAACTGTACCGTACTTTAATTTGATGCGAGATGGTTTGATGCTCTTGATTGCAATCATCAGTCTGTTGTACACACCGATGTATAAAACCGTAAAGGATGATCACGGACATAATCTGCCTGAACCGAGTGCGTTAGAAACAAATGTCCGTGCGGCAAACGGTTTTACGTGGGAACCAATTCTAGAGGTTGCCAAGCTGTTTATCGGTATTTTTGTCTGTATGATTCCAGCTTTGAAACTCTTGCAGGCGGGCATTGATGGAAGCCTTAGCAGTGTTGTACTTGCGGTTCAGACAACAACGAACGATCCGGTCAATGCGATGTATTTCTGGTTGACGGGCGTATTATCGAGCTTCCTAGATAATGCACCCACTTACGTTGTCTTCTTCAATACAGCGGGTGGAGATCCAACATCGCTTATGGGGCCAATGTCGCAAACACTGTTAGCCATCAGTTGTGGCGCAGTGTTTATGGGAGCTAACACCTATATCGGCAACGCACCGAACTTCATGGTCAAAGCAATTGCCGAGGAAAACGGTGTCAGGATGCCAAGTTTCTTCGGATACATGATTTGGTCGGTGGCGATTTTAGTTCCTGTGTTTGTGATTGTAACATTTGTGTTCTTTGTGTAAGGATGGACCTATCTGTTCATCTAAGATTGGAGGATTTGAATGACAATTAACTGGCAACTGCTGATGCCCGAATTGATCATTATTTTGACCTTTATCCTCGTTGTAATTTTTGATCTGTTCAATTCGCTTCAAAAGACGTTTACCGCTTGGATCACAATTGTTGGCTGTGCTATTGCCCTATATGTTTCCATTGATATGCTGCAAATTGGCATGGAAGGCACAGAATTTAGTAATATGATTCAGGTGGATAAATATTCCCTCTTTTTCAACGTCATATTCTTGGTTTCAACGATTCTGGTTGTCCTCATTTCGATGAACTATTTGGGACACCAAGATAGGCGACAGGGGGAATACTACCTGTTAATCCTTTTGGCAACGTTGGGCATGATGTTGATGGCTTCGGGCAATGAGTTAATTGTTGTCTTCCTCGGCTTAGAACTGATGTCGCTATCGCTTTACGTCCTAGCAGGTTATTTCCAAAGGAGCATGGGGTCAAGCGAAGCCGGAATGAAGTATCTGCTACTTGGCGCATTTGCAAGTGGATTTTTCTTGTACGGTATTGCGTTGATCTACGGAGGTGCGGGAACAACCAGCATTCCTCAAATTGCCGCTGCTTTAACCGTAGATGCAAGGTCACCGCTACTGTTATCTGGCATGTTTCTGCTTGTTGTCGGATTCGGATTCAAGGTGGCACTTGTGCCGTTTCATCAGTGGGCACCCGATGTTTACGAAGGCGCGCCTACTTCAATCGCTGCGTTTATTTCTGCTGGTCCGAAAGCGGCGGGGTTTGCTGCTTTCTTGAGAATTTTTATGGACGCGCTACAGAATCTCCAATCCGAATGGATTATTCTTATTACAATCCTTGCCGCGCTCACGATGACTGTCGGCAACTTAGTTGCCATCGCCCAGCGAAATATTAAGCGTATGCTCGCTTATTCCAGTATTGCTCATGCCGGATACGTTTTGATCGGATTGGCAGCAGCAAACAAAGACGGAATCTCCGGCGCGATGTTTTACCTGTTTGTTTACTGTGTCATGAATATCGGAGCTTTCGGAGTGGTGATTCTCGCAAGAACGGAGGACGGCGAAAGCCTTATGATTTCCGATTACGCCGGACTGGGGTTCAAAAAGCCGCTGCTCGCTCTGTTCATGACAATAATGTTGTTATCCCTCGCTGGGTTTCCACCGACAGCGGGCTTTGTCGGTAAGTTCTACATTTTCCGATCTGCTGTTGAATCTGGGCAGATCTGGCTTGTGATTATCGGCGCGATTAACACTGCGATTTCTGCGTTCTATTATCTCCGCGTTGTTGTAGCGATGTATATGAGAGAGCCGGAAGAGGAACTCGACTTTCTCGCCTATCCACGTCTACTCATCGTTGCGTTGACCCTCGCAGCGATCGGTGTGATCTTAATTGGTATTCTGCCATCATACTTCCTGAGTCCAGCCCAAATTAGCACGTTCTTATAGGAACACGACAATGGCTAAGTTGATACGGGGTAGCGATTGGAATAGTATGGATCTGGCTTCAATTGGCATTACCCTTGTGCTGGCAATTGGCATCGGATCTGGGTTAGGTTGGTGGATCGGCGGTAAGCTCGGCAACCAAACAATCGGCTTAATTATTGGGTTTATTGTTGGAACTGCGGCGGGATTTATTGAGATGTTTCGTGCTGTTTCTCGGTGGAATAAACGTATGGAACAGCAAGAGCAGCAAGCGGATCAGGCAGCTGTAAAAGATTCGGAGGAGTCGTAAAGTGGTTGACCGCGCCCCCTTTGAGCTCGATGATCGATTTCTGCTGCAGGTCTATCGTCTAACGACCGTTCTAGCACTCATTGCGATGCCGATCCTTTGGGCGGTGTACGGTCTGCCAGCTAGTTTGAGTTTTGCTATCGGCAGTCTTTTGAGTTTGAGTGCAATCTTGTCATTAGAGTTTATCATCCGCCGCATGGTTAAACCCGGCAGTTCATCACGGACAAAACGTTGGCTGGGATTCATCGCGTTAGGAAAGTACACGATCATCTTTGTCGGATTTTATCTCTTGACGAAAGCAAATTGGCTGAATGTCTACACCCTTGCAGCGGGAATTGGATTGGTGCAAGTTGTGATTATCCTCAAAGCAATCGTGATGATGATCGGTGTTCTAGCAAAAAAATAAGACAACAGGAACTAAATGAAAAAAACATTTTACACACTATTTTCTATTTTACTGCTATCGCTGCTGGCCTGTGGTGTCGGTTTGGCGGCTGAAGAAGCGCATCGCTCGTGGTTAAGTCCAATATCGAAAATTCTCCCGGATAATATAGTCCCAGAGCCACAGCGTTGGCATCAGCCGGATCTCATCCCCAACGCTTACTTCATAGTACTAGTTATTGCGGTGCTTTTTATCATTTCGACGCGCAAAATTAAGCGACTCCCCGAAGGAAAGGGGCAAACACTTCTTGAGTTGTTTGTAGGCGGGCTAATCAATTTCTTTGGTGGAATTTTGGGAGAGCATGGAAAGAAATATGTTCCATTCGTCGGATCTTTCTTTATCTTTATCCTATTCTTAAACTATCTTGGCCTCATACCCGGTTTTCAATCTCCAACAGCAGATTTGAACACGACACTCGCGCTCGGAATTAGCGCAGTAATCGGGGTTCACATCATTGCGATTAAAGAGAATGGATTGGTTGGCTACCTGAAACACTTTATCGGCGATCCACCGTGGTTGGGACCGCTGATGTTTCCGTTGCACATCATCGGCGAAGTCGCACGCGCCGGTTCTCTGGCAATTCGACTTTTCGGAAATATCTTCGGTGAGGAATCTGTTATTATTAACCTAACCCTTTTGGGACTGGCAATTCCGGCAATCGCCGGGCTTATTCCATGGATGCCAGTTCAGGTGCCAATGCTGTTTTTCGGGCTATTTGGTGGGTTTCTGCAAGCACTCGTCTTCTCAATTCTCACATCCATTTATATTGTTACGTTCCTAGAACATGATGAGGAAGGACATGGTGCGGAGGCACATCATTGATTAATGAGCGGCTACTGTCGCTCGTTTAATATTGTTTTTAGTTTTCTAATCCCAGTTTGGGGATCAAAATTAAAGGAGGAAGTTTCATGATTTATCTCGCAGTTTTAGCTTTCGGGACGGCACTCGGTCTACCGATTGCCGTGATTTTTGCATCCACCGCACAAGCAAGGGCAACGAGCACCGCTCTTGAAGGTATTGCGCGGCAACCTGAAGCAGCACCAAGGATTCAGACGGCAATGATCATCGGTTTGGCTCTTATCGAATCACTCGTGATCTACTCGCTGCTCATCTTTTTCCTGCTTATGGGAAAACTCCCAGAGGGACAGATGCTTCAAGATATGATTAAGGCTGATGCCCAGAAACAGGTACAAACTAGCCAATGAATAAGATGTGAAACGTAAAACGTGAAACGTGAATTGATTAACGTTTGGCGTTTTACGTTACACACGCATTATTTTTTTGAGGCTATACACGATACCCTAACTTAAAGAAAAAGATAATGACAAAATTACCGTGGCTCCTTTTACTGATTATTATCAACGTAATATTGATTGTTCCCACAAGTGGATTCGCTGCAGAGGCAAGTACCGATGACGCCGGTAAAAAGGGGATTTTAGCACAGATTGGCATCGATTTTCAGACAATTATCCTCCAAGCCCTAGGCTTTCTTGTCGTACTACTTGTGCTCTGGAAATTTGTCTTTGGGCGGATTGGCGGACTATTAGAAGAACGGCAACAGGAAATCACATCGCGAATGGAGAAACTGGAGGCGGACCAAAGCGAGCTGGATCGACTGAATGCCGAAACCCGTCAGCGACTCAACGAAATTGAAACGGAAGGACAGGCAAAGATCCAAGCGGCTATTGATGAGGGCAACGCCGAACGGCAGCGGATTCTCGATCAAGCACGTCAGGAAGCGAGTGCGGAACTTGAACGGGCGCGTGCTGAGATCCAACGCGAAAAGGACGAAGCCATCCTTGAACTACGAGGCACTGTTGCAGAGATTGCGATTGATGCTGCAAGCAAAATTATCGATCAGACACTCGATGCAGAGAGACATCAGCACATCATTGATGAATCTATCAGCCGCCTTCCTACACAGAATGTCTAATATAGAGAAGACACGATGAGAGAAACTCGCATTGCTAAACCCTACGCACAAGCGTTGTATAGTGCAGCGACAGAACAGGATATTTTAGATCAGATTGTTGCCGATGTAAACAAGGTTCTCCAACTGACACAGGACTCGGAAGATTTCGATCAATTTTTGACTAACCCCATCCTATCGCCGCAGTTCAAGAGCGAGATGTTTCAACAACTTCTATCTGAAACTGTTCAGCCGCTCACGCTTAACTTTCTACTCTTACTAGCATTGAAACAACGTGAGAGATCCTTAGTCGCAATCTTCGAGATGTTTCTGGAGATCGTTGATTTGCAAGCGGGGCGTGTTGTTGCACAGGTGACATCGGCAGTCCCACTCACTGATGTACAAAAAACCACTCTCTCTCAGCAATTGAGCGACTATTCGGGAGCGGAGGTACGGCTTGAATTGAGCGAAGATACCGCGATTCAAGGGGGCATCATCGTGCGATTAGGGGATACTGTATTTGATGGAAGTATCACATCACAGCTTCAACGAATGAGAACATTACTCGCGAGGGGATAAGGGAGAACATAACCCATGGCAAGAGAAGTCAGACCCGACGAAGTATCGAACATTCTAAAACAGCAACTACTACAATATAGCCAGCAGGTTGACGTATACGACTCAGGAACCGTGCTTGAAGTCGGTGACGGAATCGCTCGTGTCCACGGACTTGCCAACGTCATGGCAAGTGAAATGATTGAATTTCCCAACGGCGTTGCCGGTATGGCATTTAACCTTGAAGAGGATAACGTCGGCTGCGTTCTCTTCGGCGAAGATAAGTTAATCCATGAGGGTGATCTCGCCAAACGGACGAACCGATTGCTCGAAGTGCCTGTCGGTGAAGCACTGCTTGGGCGCGTCGTAAACGCTCTTGGACAACCTATCGACGGTAAAGGTGAAATCCAGACCGATCAGACCCTCCCTGTTGAACGGAAGGGATTGGGCATTGTGCAGCGTCAGCCGGTGAATGAACCACTTTATACCGGCTTGAAGGCGATTGACAGCATGACGCCAATTGGACGGGGACAGCGGGAGCTAATCATTGGTGACCGCCAAACAGGTAAAACGGCTATCCCGATTGATACCATCATTAACCAGAAGCACACCGATGTGTTCTGCATCTATGTGGCGGTTGGGCAGAAAGGTTCGACGGTTGCACAGGTTGTGAATACGCTAGAACAGTACGGCGCAATGGATTACACGGTCATCGTTTCTGCACCTGCCAGTGAACCCTCTCCGCTCCAATACCTCGCTCCCTACACAGGGACTTCGATGGGAGAATACTTCCGCGATAAAGGACAACACGCGCTAGTCATTTACGATGATCTCACCAAACATGCGTGGGCGTATCGTCAGATGTCCTTGCTCTCACGGCGGCCGCCGGGGCGTGAAGCGTACCCGGGCGATGTCTTTTATCTCCACTCCCGTTTGTTGGAGCGTGCCGCAAAACTCAGTGATGAGTTAGGCGGCGGCTCGTTGACCTCTCTGCCGATTATCGAAATTTTTGAAGGCGACCTCACGACCTACATCCCGACAAATGTGATTTCGATTACCGATGGACAAATTTATCTAACATCAGAACTCTTCAACCAAGGTGTCCGTCCCGCGATTGATGTCGGCACCTCGGTGTCCCGCGTTGGTGGGGATGCACAAACGCGAGCGATGAAGTCAGATGAAGTCGCAGGTACACTGAAACTCGACCTAGCTAGCTTCCGGGAGGTTGCCGCTTTCGCACAGTTTGGATCTGATCTGGACGCTTCTACGCAATCTCAACTTCGGCGTGGAGAACGACTCGTTGAACTGCTGAAACAGCCCCAATACGAGCCAATGTCCGTTGAAAGACAGGTTGCATCAATTTTCTGTGGCTCAAACGGTTATCTGGATGACATTGAAACGACTGACGTGGCACAGTTTGAATCTGATTTTTTGGCGTATATGGAGCGAAACCACGCGGACATTCTCAAGGCAATTGTTGATACAGGTGAACTTAGTGATGAACTGATTGAACAGCTTCACACCGCCGTGCAGAGCTTCAAGGACGGATTCAAATCTGAAGCATAATACGTAATACAGAATAATACGTAATATCTGTCAAGTCCTAAAATAACTTTACATGAATTGCTTCAGATTCCTCTTTACGTATCACGCATTACTCATTACTCACTAGAGGTTTACCATGGCAACGTTACGTGAAATTAGACGGCGTATCGCAAGTATTGAGAATATCGCACAGGTGACAGACGCGATGCGAGTAGTTGCTGCAGCGAGGTTGCGCCGGGCACAGGAAAACATCCTCGCCACCCGTCCTTTCGCCGAAAAATTCAATACGATTCTAGGACATCTTATCGCCCAGATCGAGAATCCCTCCCATCCGTTACTCGAATCGCGTGAACTGAAGCGCGTTTGCTTAATCTCAGTTTCCGCAGACCGCGGACTGTGTGGTAGCTTTAATAGCAACGTGATCCGAACAACAACCCAGCGGGCACAACATTACCAAGAACAGGGCGCGGAGGTGATGGTCCTCTGTGTTGGTAGACGCACCCGGGACCATTTTGCGCGGCGCGATTATAATGTTATCGCAGAGTATGTGAACATTTTTCGGCAACTGGCATTTGAAAACGCTGTTGAAATTGTGGAGGAGTTTGAACATCTATATCGGGACAAGCAGGTTGACAGGGTGGAAGTGATTTTTAATGATTTCAAATCTGCGATTCTTCAAGAAGTTTTGGTCGAGCAACTGTTGCCACTCACCCCTGAACTGCCGACCGGCGATGAACTCTTCCTTGACTACCTATATGAACCGGAACAAGAGGCAATTTTTCAGTCTGTATTGGCAAAACACCTGAATATGCAGATGTGGAAGGTTCTGTTGGACTCCAATGCCGCAGAGCAAGCAGCGCGGATGGCAGCGATGGAAAACGCAACGCGCAACGCCAATGAGCTTATTGATGATTTAATTCTTCAGCGTAACCGTGCCCGTCAGACGCAGATTACCACGGAGATTTCGGAGATTGTGAGTGGCGCAGCGGCACTAGAGGGTTGAAATCTGCGAAGTGGGTAGTGGCTTCAATGCGCGAAGCGGGACGAGTTATGAACGTGCAGAAACCCATTATCATCGATCAAGTAGAACTTGCTTGGGAAGGTTGGGAGGACGCGGATCTTGCGGCTAAGAGTCCGATTCGCTGGAAGCTTCTGGTTACCGGAGAAAGAGGACCGAGCAGCGGGCTTGTAATGGGTGTAGCGGAGTTTCCGCCTGACACCCGGCTCCCTCTTCACCACCATGAACCAGCGGAGACATATTACGTCGTCAGCGGCAACGGTCACATGGTAATTGACGATCACGAATCAGAAATTGGGCCGGGTTCAGCGATCTACATTCCGTCCAACGCCAAACATGCTGTCCGCTGCACCGGCACTGAGCCGTTGGTTTTTGTGTTCACCTTCGCATGTGACCGCTTTGACCAAATAGTTTATCATTTCGATGAGTAGAAACCGTTCGCAGCAGGTATAATTGGAGGTGAAAACATGCCCTACAACGTTACCAAACAGATTCAAGAGGCGATGGAGCGGGGCGATTTTAAGGACCTGCCCGGTAAGGGGAAACCCCAGCAACGCGATGATAATCCTTACATCCCGCCGGCAGTTCGCACGGTCAATCAGATGCTCAAGGACAACGGCTTCGCGCCTCGCTGGATTGAAGTAGACAAGGAAATTCGCGCCGAGACTGAGCAGGCAGAAAAATTAATCAAGAATCTAAAGCGACGGCGGAGCCGTTTGGAAGCACAACTCCGAGCGCAACCGCTAAAACGCGACGCGATTCGATCGGTCTTTGAATTGGAGCGTTCACGGGGGTTGGAAGCGTATACTGTTCAGTTACAACAACTCAATCGGAAAATCCAGCAATGGAATCTCATGATGCCGCTGCGCGATAAACAATATCCACTGCATAATCTTGAGGCAGCGACCACGCATTTCCACAAGGAATGCCCCGGACTTTAATCTTACTAACCACAAAACCCAAAGGCTTACACTTGACCGTTAATCTACTTTACATCAAAGGAGACTAACTGATGCAGTTCAAATTAGGAAGTATGTTTCTAGTTGCTCTGATAGGGCTAGTTGCTCTAGTCGGTTGTGAAGTTACCAGAGATATGGTGGTGGACACAATGTCCTCCATGGATACTGAGATAATTGATGCAACGGATCTGATGCCATCTACGGACACCGAGATGGCTGATCCGGAATCGAATCCAGTGAAGTTAGTGTGGTTAGTCAACTATCCGGTCGGTGGGAAGGACGCCTATATTGCTTGGATTGCATCTGTTGCGCCGGCACTACTAGCTCCCGAAGAACTCAAACGGTTAGCCTCCTACGACAATGTCCGCGGTGAGAATCCGCATCGGCTCGTTGAGTTTGAATTTGATAGCTATGTGGATGCAGCGACATATCTGAGTCGTCCCGATGTCGCTGCGGTTTTTGAAGCACTTCCAGATCACAGCAGTGAGGTAAGTACGCATGTATTTGTCAAACGCTCCGATTACTCAAAAAGTGAGGATTCTACCCAACAGGTTAAGCTGGTTTACTTAATTGATTACCCACTTGGTGGAAAAGACACGTATCTAGAGTGGATTGCCTCCATTGCACCGTCGCTGCAAGCACCCGAGGAGGTCAAACGGATAGCATCTTACGACAACCTTCACGGTGCATCTCCACATAGGTTCATTGAGTTTGAATTCGATAGCATCGAAGAAGCCAACACGTATTTAGAACAAGAGGAGATAGATGCTCTTAGTACTGAACTTCCGAACCGAACAAGTCGATCGACTCAACTTATGTTTGAGCTGCGTTCAGATTACGTCAACGAATAATCGCTAGGATTGGCACTGATTCCCTGAATGGACCTAGGGTCAGGGAGCCGTGCCCCCACTTACTCTAAATGCAAAATTCGCATTGTCAAAAACGGCAGTTTGGGGGTTTTCGAGTAATCCTCTTGATGAGACTAAGGAACGGGAACTAGTTTTTTTACCATTGAACAAAGAAAGCGAAATACCGCTTTATGCAAATGCGTTCTATCACAGCGAATCCGTCTCAGGTTATGGTCGAGCAACTTGCAGCATTGGATGTGAAATATCTGTTTTATAATTCAGGCTCGCGCGAGGCACGCTTTTTCGACGCACTGCATGTTCACCCAGATATACATGGCATTTTGGCACTCCATGAGGGCACCGTCGCAGCACAAGCTGGCGGTTATACGCAGGTAAATCTTGACCCAGCGGTCATGGTGGTCCATCTCGCTGCGGGACTTGCCCAATGTTTAGGGCAGCTAATCAACATTTGGTCCGGCGGTTTACCCGTCGTGGTCATCAGCTTTGCAGGTGACACCGGTAGTTTCGCGGATCGGATTGAACTCGATCTCAGTCACAGTTTCGGACCGACATCCATCGCTACGCCTTTTACAAAGCAGAACTGGACCGTGATCGAACCCGATGGGCTTCCGCAAGCGATTCATCGTGCCTTACTCGTTGCCAAGACACCGCCGGTGGGGCCCGTCCATCTCGCCGTGTATGATCGGGCACTTGAGCCCGAGCAGATAACCACGAATATTATTGAGGGTAGTATCCCAGACCTCCACGCAGGTTATCCATCAGATAATGATGTCGAGAAGATTGAATCTGCCTTGCACGACGCGAAGTCCCCGCTGTTTTATATTGGGGATGGTGTCTGGAAAAGTGGTGCAGAAGACCAAATTATCGCGGTCGCTGAACACTTTGGCGTTCCCTGTGCCAGCAGCTACGTCCCCGTCGGGACTTGGGAAAGAAGCATCGCAACGAAACATCCACTCAATTGTGGACGGTTGGATCAGGTGGTAGATGTCCTTCAACCCGACCTGATCGTTTGTATCGGTATACATCATAGGGGCGGCGGAAGGCCGGGAGATTTTGATGTATTTTCTAAAGCGCGGCAGGTTATCGCCATTGGATCCGATATTGAGCATATCAAAAATATCCCGTATCTGTCTATGGCGATTCTGGCGGATGAGTGCCGGACCTTTGAGCGGCTTCTTGAATTGGCATCGAGCCATTCAACCTCGAACCACTTTGACGAGCGACGGGCTTGGGTAATTGAACAAGCCGCCGCGCTTCACGTACAGCGAATAAACGAGGTGTGGAGGACTGAGACTCGACCAAATCAGATCCGATCATGGATAGTTGCAGAGACGCTCGATACTGCCCTAGAGCGTCGTGGCGGTGGGTTGGTGATGCTCGAACAATATGCGGTCCCGTGGGACACCGTCGGCGGATATACGTTTTCATCAGACACCGTAGACAGAACAGACACTGGCAGGAACAGATATATCCGGGCTGCCGGTGGGTCTGAGGGCTACGGGGTTGGTGGAGCGGTTGGCTTGAAACTCGCAGCCCCTGAAAAGCCGGTTGTTGGGTTGGTCGGTGATGGTTCGCTGTTGTACGCAGAGTCAGGTTTGTGGACCGCAGCACATCATGGTGTACCGGTCCTCTACATTATTCCCAACAACCAATCCTATGGCGCGGTGGCTTACTCCTTCGGCAGCGTGGATGGGGTGATGAAGGAGACCGGGGAATATGCTGGAGTCGTTCTAGACGGAATTGACCCTGTGAAACTCGCAGAGGGGGTCGGTATAGAGGGAATGCACGTCCAAGAGGAGTCTCGTCTTGCTGCGGCAATTGAACATGGGTTGAACGTGGTTGAAAGGCAAAACCGCCCATTTCTTTTGAATATTCGCTTGCCGCTAGGGTTACCCGAGGGCGGACGTGCTGCGGCACAATTCCGGCTTGCGGATGCTATGTCGAAAACTGAAACTCGCGCGGCTTAGTATTTTGTCGAGAAAGGAATTTTTCAATAAATAATTGATGGAAAGAGAGAAAAATCATGAACGAAGGCAAAGTTTTAGAAATCGTCGGTGCACGCGTTGACCTCGATTTTTCGGAAGGGAAATTGCCCGATATTCTCAACGCAATCGAAGTCCAGCGTGAGGATGGTACAACGTTAGCACTTGAAGTCCAACAACACCTAGGCGAAAACCGAGTTCGTGCTATCGCAATGGACACAACCGATGGGCTAGTCCGCGGCACACGTGCTATCGATAGTGGTGAACCGATCTCGGTGCCTGTAGGCGATGCCGTGCTCGGTCGTGTTTTTGACGTTACCGGACAACCGATCGATGAAGCAGGTGAGGTAGACGCAGCACAACGGTATCCCATCCACCGCCATCCACCGCCCCCGGATGAATTGAGCACTGTTTCGGAGATGTTGGAAACCGGAATCAAGGTGATTGACCTGATTCAACCTGTTGCAAGGGGTGGGAAGGTCGGTTTCCTCGGTGGGGCAGGTGTCGGAAAAACGGTATTGGTCGCTGAACTGATCTATAATATCGCAACCCAACACGGCGGCTATTCCGTTTTCTGTGGAATCGGGGAACGGACTCGCGAAGGAAACCAGTTTTGGTTGGAGATGGACGAATACGGCGTAATCGACAAAACCGCCATGGTCTTTGGACAGATGAACGAGCCGCCGGGCGCTCGGTTGCGCGTTGGACTTGCCGGACTCTCTATGGCAGAATACTTCCGCGATGAAGGCGGGCAGGATGTGTTGATTTTCATCGACAATGTTTTCCGTTTCACCCTCGCAGGCGGTGAGGTTTCCGCGCTTCTGGGGCGTATGCCTTCCGCGGTAGGATACCAGCCAACGCTCGCAACGGAGATGGGAGAATTACAAGAGCGGATTACATCGACGCAGCACGGCTCGATTACCTCATTCCAAGCCGTCTATGTCCCGGCTGACGACTATACGGACCCCGCGGTTGTCGCCGTTTTTGGGCATCTCGACGCTGTGACACGACTTGAACGATCCATCCAGCAGATGGGACGCTTCCCTGCTGTCGATCCGCTGACTTCAACTTCCCGTATTTTGAATCCGGACGTTATCGGTCAGGAACACTACGATACAACCCGCCAAGTAAAAGCGGTGCTCCAAGAGTACGAGAGTTTGAAGGATATTATCGCAATTTTAGGCGTGGACGAACTCTCAGACGACCAAAGATTGACGGTTTCACGGGCGAGAAAGCTAGAGAAGTATCTGACGCAGCCGATGTTTGTCGCACAACGCTTTACCGGCAAACCGGGTAAATATGTCAGGATTGAGGATACCGTTGAAGGGTGCCAAGCGATTCTCAGAGGGGATTGTGATGAGATTCCTGAACAAGCACTAGCGTACATCGGTACGATTGACGAAGCATTTGAACAGGCAAAATCCGAGGAATTACAAGAAGCAGCAGATTAATTATGCTTGAAAAACGATTACATCTCGAAATCCGAACGCCTGAACAGTTGATTTATGAGGGCGAAGTCACTAGTGTGAAAGCCCCCGGTGAATTGGGATCGTTTGAGATCCTTGCCGGGCACCTCCCCTTTCTGACCGTGTTAGATATTGGCGAAATTCGCATCCGCGAAGCTGACGCACCCCAATCCATTGCAACCAGTGGGGGTGTCTTTGAGGTATTACGCACTGGTGTCACTGTTTTGGCAGATACCGCCGAGTGGGCATATGAAATTGATGTCGAACGCGCAGAAGCGGCGCGCCAACGTGCACAGGAACTCCTCGCTTCACGTGATCCAAACATTAACCGCGGGCGAGCGGAAGCGGCATTGACTCGCGCTGTAAATCGATTACGGATTGCGGGGCAACAGTAGTTTTGATCAACCAACGTTTGATTTATGAGAGGGGAAACGGCAGGCGAATCTGCTGTTTCCCCTTTTTTGCTTTGGGAGAGGAACAGATGATGCCAGTTGGTCAACTCCAGTACCTTCGATCCAAGGTTGATGGCAAGTTACACCCCTGTGCGGTATGTGCAACCGACACAAATGACGAACCAAAGCCCTTAATTGTGGAGGTCAGTCCTGGCGCATTGGGGAATCTACCCGGCGCAGTCGAATTGACCGAGCAGATCGCGGGGATTGCTGCGGCACACAATCAATCGTGCATCGTCCTTAGGCCAACGGGGCGAGGTTCCGGTTTCGTTTATCAAAACTATGGCGAAATCGATGTCCTAGAAGCTATCGCACATGTTGCCTCAAACTACGCCATTGACCGAGACTGCATTACAATCACCGGCAGTTCAATGGGTGGAGCTGCAACGCTGAAGCAGCGGAAGTGCCGATCTCCAGATCATGTTTCACTGGCGACCTATAATCTACGTCATAACCAATCATACTGGGTCACGATAGATCAACTGTGTTGAACTCACTGAAGATCGCCTGCAAACGAACAACCTGCTCCTATATGGTGTTTATGATTCTAACGCCATCCTAGCGCAATTTGAAGGTGAGCTGCTGATTACCTTTGAGGGTAAGACAATCCACCTTTCCGATAAATCGTACACGGCAGATGGGACAGCGGTTTTTGCTGTATTCCCTCATCCGTCAAACCCAGAACGCTATGTTGCGGTGCACGCAGGGGTCACACCGGATGCAATATGCTGGGGAAGCCATCTCGATATGCAACTCCTGCCCGATTACATTGTCTATTCCGGAGGACAACTCCTTGACTGGGGATTTTGGGGGAATAGTTGGAAATCTCAATAATGGTCGATCCTTGAAGGGACACTATCGTTTCTGTCAGAGCAATTCTATAGAAGATTGTCGCTACACTCCTACACTAACTCAGTCAGTCATTTTTTCTTGACACTTAATAGACTAGCTAGTATACTACCAATTAGCCTCATTGAACTCAAAAGTTTAACTTTTTATCTAAGGCAGGCGATCCAAATGGTGAAAAAACTATTCTTTTGCATAATAATCATATTGATTGCAGCCAGCTATAGCTTTGCACGCATTATAGACCCAAAAACAGGTGCTGAGTTCAGATATAAAGCAAGACTGGTAGAGGTTGCTCCTGTGGTCGATGGCTTTCTTGATGACCCAGCATGGGACGATGCTATATCTGCCCCCCTAGACCATGATGTTAAAGAAGATCGACCTTGGGGAGACTTTAGTGACTTCAAAGCGACCTTTGCTGCTGTATGGCGCAACGCCTCCCTCTACATAGCCATTGAATTGACCGATGATCAAATTGAAACAGCCCACGAAAAACTCAACCTGCAAGATCGCTTAGAGATTTATATAGATACAGAACATTCGGGACAGCAGAGCGACCTATATCGTTACACATTTCCCGTTGGAGAAGACATCATGGCGGCGGGCAATCAGGGACTATTGGTTAATTGGGGAAATGGAGGGCAATCTGTAGAATTGAGTTTTGACTTGATACAGACACCGAAGAAAGAGGATATCATCAGCTTTGGGATTTACTACTATGACGTAGATGATGATCGTTTGGATCACAAACTTCGCTGGGGTCCAACCGGACAAAGTGAACCGGAAGATGCGCTTGCGGATCTGGTATTCACAGCGAATATCAAGCTAAATGCAAATCAAAAAGCGGTACAATGGGGGCGTATCAAACAACTTTATTGATCATCGCCTAACAACCCGATGCAGTTAGGCAATTAACACCGATACCTCAAGACCCAAGTGCGTGGAGCTCGCAGTGTTTATCATCGGTAAAGTATTAGAACTGATAGGAATGGCGTTTCTGGGAGCGGGGTTATATGTTGGATGCGTCAAACCTTACGGGTTGAGTGAAGGTGCCGCTATGGGCGCAGAGGTAGCCTCCCTCGCAATAGGAATTTTAATATTCTTCATAGGCAGAACGATAGAAAAACGCTAATCGTGCTCGCACGCCATACCGGCTTTTTACGAACGGAACCTTTTGAAGTTAAAGATCTATTTCAGCACTTACCGAAAATCCTTTAGGTCTAAAGCCCAAGCATTTATGTTTGGGATACAGATTGCTTTAGCATTTTTTCTTGATTTTTCAGTCAAAATATAGTACCATTCATGCAGTTGTCAGCACCGAGAAGCAGGATATAGACGCTGACAAATGGGCAGGGCGTTGTCCATTGTGAGAGCGGTATAAGATCCCGATTTATCGGGACAGCCGTGTTGACCGCACAATTAGAAAGCGTTTCGATAGGATCGGAACAAATGCTTCAGCTTTTGGAGTACGTCAAATATACTCAAGCATCGAGCGCATCTCCTCGATGCTTTTTTAATGTTCATATTTAGCGGAGGAAAATAGGATGGCGTTTAATGTCAAAAAGCGCGGGAAATTGACCTATTACTATCAAGGTGATCATCCGGTGTTGTCCCCTTTAGTCACCGAGACGTTGCCAGACGGGGATTTGAAAATCTATTTTTCGGGTCTAACGGGAGGCTATTCGGCAAAGGGAGTTCTGAACCTCGATGAACTGGTTTCGATGGATCCAGAGCAGGAGATCCCACTGGTATTTAAAAGTTGGGAATCATGGTTAAAAGAAGCGGGTATTTGTGATTCCCTGAAAGATGTAGATTTCATTGAGGTTCACGCCTTCGGTTGTCAACCCAAAGCACCAAATCCACTTGTCGATCCGGCGGGTTACGCAGCGGAGCAGGAACGCCTACGTAAAGCCTATGCTCAAGCATATAGTAACTTTTTCCGTGACTACCTACCGGAAAACGGTGTGCCTGCTCGGTTTACAGTCCACGTAGTTGATGTTCCAGATACGGCAGCCTCCTATGAATTTTACGGAACCGCACTCTACCAGAAAGCACTACAAAAAGATTCCTAGTCGACAGATTAATGAGATTTGAGAGGTGGCACATTTTCCCCGCGAGGTTGCGACAGAATGATACGTCTAAAAAAACCTCTCCTCTTCCTCATCTGCATTGCATCAATTGTATTGACTGGCTGTGGCGAAAAACACGAAAAACCTGAAGCACTCAGTGCGCTTGAGGAACGCAATGAATGGCACAAGCTTCCTCAAGCCAATTTCGCAATTCCGCCTTATGCCCGTTACCTTGAGGGAATTAAAATTTGTTTAGATCCAGGACACGGTGGACAGGCTCACCTGTTGAATTACAAGCGCGGACCGACTGGGCTTCGTGAGGCAGAGGTGAATCTACACGTGACACTACATCTGCGCGAATTTCTGAAGGAGGCAGGCGCGATTGTTTTCATGACGCGCACCGATGATTCCTTCGTTAGCCTCCCGGACCGTAGTGAAATCGCCAATAAGAACGTTGTCGATTTTTTTATTTCCCTCCATCATAATTGGTTCAGCGATCCCGAAACCAATTACACCTCCACATGGTATCATCAAGATGCGGATGATTCTCGCGCTAGTTTAGATCTCGCCCGGTATGTGCAGCAGAGCGTCGCCGATGCGCTGCGCTTGCCGCAATTTCCGCCAACAGGGCTCTATTCAGATCAATTGGTAATACCGTCCGGATTCGGCGTACTCCGTCAAACGAAGGGTCCTGCTATTTTGGTGGAAGCATCGTTTTATTCCAACCCCGAAGAAGAGCAACGTTTGAAAAAGGAGTCATACAACAAGCGTGAGGCTTACGGCTATTTTATCGGGATTGCGCGTTACGTTGCAGCGGGGTTTCCGAAGGGTATCCTCCTGACACCAGTACCAGAATCATCTGTCGAAACAAAAACACCGCGCATCCAGATTCGTGTAGCGGATGGCTTGCATGAGCGTGGTGCGTGGATGCTCAAAAGGCAACAGGTATTCTCCGACTCCATCCGCGTCAAACTTGATGGTGTTGTTGTTCCCCACCAGTATCTTCGCGCCGAGGATCTGATTGTGATCACCCCGCCGAAGCCACTTTCCAACGGGATACACCTTGTCGAAACTAATCTTGTAAACTACTACGGGAATCATAGCCTGCCGGGTGAGCAGCGATTCAAAGTTGCCCCACCCGCTGCAAAGTTGAAACTCCGTGCATGGACGAAAACCCTTCCTCCTGATGGAGCGAGCTATGTCGGTATCACCGTCACCGCTCTAGACACGGACGGTCTGCCAATCGCAGATGATGAACTGATTCACGCTCAGACATCACTTGGGCGACTTGCCAAGACCGAAAGCCCCTCACAGAACGGAGAAGCGCGATTTTACCTACACACAGACGCGACGCAGCCGGGGTCAGGTCGCGCACAAGTGAAAGTTGCTTACAAAGACAAATCAGAAACCATCACCATCCGTTTCGAGAAAATTCGAGGCGGGATTGTTCAGGGCAGCGTCCGCGATGTTTCTGGAAGCACCATCACAGACGCAGCCGTGCAGTTAGTGAAAAAAAAGAACAGAACAACAACCAATCCGGATGGACACTTCTTTTTCGATAACGTTTTGCCGGGGGACACAACCCTTGACATTTCAAAAGCCGGCTACTACAACCTCCGGCTGGCGACCAACGCAACTTCAAATAGTGCACAGGTCCTCCATCCGCAATTGCATCCAATTGCAGACGGTACACTTATTGGAAAAGTCTTTGTCCTCGATGCCCGCTATGGTGGTTCAGAACGAGGGATACCTAGCAGCAATCCTGTTGCTCCCGCGGATCTGAATCTCGCCGTGGCAAAAGTACTCAAGCAGATGCTGGAACTTGCTGGAGCAAGCGTTCACCTTGTTCGAGACAAAGATGAGAAGATCCCGGTCTCGAAACGGGTCAAAATAATCAACGCCGTTGAACATGACGGATACTACCTCCGAATCGATCACGGGGCGCGGATCGAAGGCGAACCATCGGTAATCGCTACAGGTTATCCGGGGAATCAGATCGCGGAAAACTATCTAAAGGCGATACTTGAGGGATTTAACATCGCATTTTTTAAGACAACAGTTGAAACGTTTGGAGATGAAGAATCGCCGGAGATTCGGTCAACTAACAAAATCGCACTTGCGCTCGAGATCCGTTCTATCGATCATCCACATCTCCACGAACCTGCGGACTCGCTTGCCCTGATCGCGCAGGAGGCGTATGCAATTTTTTTGGGAACGTGGAAATTTTTGAAAAAAGCCAGATTGTCTGACGAAGCACTCAACTCCGGCACAATAGATGAAGTCTTACCTCAAAAGGAACTTGAAATTCAGATTGTTGATGGGATATCACGGCAGCCGATTGCTGGGGCAAGAGTCGCCTTAGATGACACCTTTCCGCTAGTAACAAATCAAGCTGGAAAAGCCACTTTCCACGGAGTTTATGCGCGCCGGTATCGCATTGCGGTTGAGGCAGCGGGATATGTTCATCAGACAACCGAATCGGATTTTCTAAATTCAGGCTCGATATTGGTAGAAATGAAGAGATAAAAGAATCGGCGAAACAACAAATCAGCCAAAACGGAATCGCGGGCTGCAACATCTTTTCCCGATTACAGGGTTCGCCGGAGCATGATAAGATGGGGTTCGCCATGAAAAATATTTTAGTCATTGATGATGATGAAAAAATCTGTTGGGCTTTCGAGCAATTTTTGACAGATGAAGGGCACCAATCCATTATTGCTAACAATGCAGAGGAAGGTTTGCGAAAGATTCAGTCGGAAACGCCTGATATCGTTCTGCTCGATGTACGATTGCCCGGTATGAATGGGCTTGAAGCGTTGAAGCAGATCAAAATTCTGCAGCCGGATGCAGCCGTGATCGTAATGACTGCGTACGACAATGTGGAAACAACCATCCAAGCGATGCAGCTGCATGCGTTCGATTTCATTCCCAAGCCAATAGATCTGGATCAGGTAAAAGCGATTATCGACCGCGCCACACAGATGCAAGTTGAGCGTAGTAAAATGCCGCCGACTGAACTCCCCTCGGCAGCGGTTGACCTGCCGATGCAGCCACAGGAACATCGTCTAATCGGTAGAAGTCCACAGATGCAGGAGATTTATAAACTAATCGGGATGATAGCAAATAACACTGTCACGGTGCTGATAGAGGGTGAAAGTGGCACAGGAAAAGAGTTAATCGCACGCTCAATCCATTCCAACAGTTCACGCAAGGATAAAGGTTTCGTCCCTGTCAACTGTGGTGCGCTCCCCGACGATCTGCTTGAAAGCGAACTCTTTGGCTATGAAGCGGGCGCGTTTACAGGGGCAAACGCCAAAGGCAAGCCGGGCAGGTTTGAACTCGCAGATGGCGGCACGTTGTTTCTTGATGAGGTTAGTAATATGAGCCCGGTGCTACAGGTAAAACTGCAACGGGCTTTGCAGGAACAGGAAATAGAAAGGCTGGGCGGCACCCGTCCGCTGAAAGTGGATGTGCGTATCATCGCTGCAACCAATCAGGACCTCGCTGAAGAGGTCAGACTAGGCAAATTCCGTGAAGATCTTTACTATCGCTTCAACCTGCTTTCAATTAATCTTCCGCCCTTGCGCGAGCGAGCTGCGGATATCCCGCTGCTGGTCGACCACTTTCTACAGGCTGCCAGTGCCGAGCTTGGGCAAAACGTTCGAGGGATTTCGCCGGGCTGTATGGAACTCTTACAACAGTATGATTGGCCCGGAAATGTGCGGGAGCTAGAGAACACTGTTAAAAGTGCGGCGGTCCTTTCACGGGCAGATGTTATTCTGCCAGAACACCTTCCGCCAGAAATTTTGAATTACAAAGGCAGGCGCGAATCCACTCAATCCCGTCTCGAAATAGTGCTTGAATCCGTATTGAAAGAAACCGCCAAAGATGCTGTAGCACAAGCGCATGAAGCACTCTACGACGAAGTCATTGATGCCGTTGATCGCACGCTAATCAAGTGCATCCTTGAGGAGGTCGAAGACAACCAGACGAAATCAGCAAAACTCCTAGGAATCAGCCGTACAACATTACTGCAGAAGATAAAAAAATTGGGGATCGAAGTGAAAACATGAACAGATGGCTGACACCTTTGATCACGTTTGTATTTCCTGCAAAATGCCGACGCTGCGAGACACCAATGGGTGTAGGTAAGGTGCACTATCTCTGTGATGACTGTTGGGAACAGATCGAACTTCTCAAGCCGCCTTGGTGTCAGATTTGCGGGCTGCCTTGCTGGAGTGCCGTTTGTGCAGATTGCCGCGAGCAGCCCCCGTTATTTGGGAGGCTCCGAGCGATTGCCTTTTACGAACCCACCGTGCGCGAAGCCATCCATCTGATGAAATATGAGAAGAAACAGGTCATCTCAAAACATCTGGTCCAGTTGCTGCAAGCGCATCTTCCCGAAGATCTTGCCTTCACAACTTACGATTTCCTGCTCCCAATCCCCCTCCATACAAACCGTCTTCGGCAACGAGGATTTAACCAAGCTGAACAAATTGCTCAAGGTGTCGCTCAAGTTTGGGGTGTGCCGGTTCGGACTGATATTCTCTTTCGCATTAGGGACACAGCACCATTGAGTAGTCTGGGATCTCACGAAGAACGGCGGAAAAACATCGCTGGGGCTTTTGAAGTTCGGTCGCTGGATCCTATTCAGGGTCGGAAGATCCTACTGATTGATGATATTTTCACGACAGGAACAACGATTAACGAAGCCCTCAAGGTGCTACAGGTTGCCAACCCTGACCGCGTTGATGTCCTGACACTAACCCGCACAAGACCATCAATATAAAAAAGTATAGATTGGAAAGAAGGCAGGAAGACTAAAATGCAAGAAGTTCAATTACCGGTAAGAAAATATCAAACTATTACGATCATTGCTGCCGTGGTGGGATTTTTGTTAGGAGCGTTAATTCCTGCGTTTGCCTTTAGTAAGGGATATTGGTCGTGCCCATTTGGGGCGGGGGTGATACGTGTCGGTGTGTTTGTTTTATTGACAGGTATTTTGGGGGCACTTCTTGCCGGCAATGCGGCTGCCCTTCTTGTAATTTTCATCGCGAGACTGCGTCGGTCATCAGACAAACCGAAGTAGGCGGGAATTCCAATTCCTGACCTGTCGCGATTCGGAGGGTACGCCCCCTACAGGGCAGCAGATTGCCCACCATCAATGGTAATAACACTTCCGGTCATATATCGAGATGCGTCGGAAGATAGTAGTAGCAACACCCCGTCAAGGTCTTCAACCTGCCCCAATCGGCGTTGGGGAATACGTTTAATCAGGCGTTGTCCAGCCTGCGTGGTGAAGAATTGACGGTTCATATCGGTTTCAATATAACCGGGTGCAATCGCGTTGACCCGCACTCCATGCGGTGCTAACTCGACCGCCATCGCTCGCGTCAGGTTGATGATGCCGCCCTTGGAGGCGCAGTATCCCGGCAACTGTGCAATCCCACGTTCTCCGAGTACCGAGGCAATATTGATGATGCTCCCGCCCCGTCCGCGGTGAACCATACGTCGTGCAACCTCCTGTGCCATCAGCCAAACACCCTTGAGGTTTGTGTCGAGCACCGAATCCCAATCCCCCTCGGCGTGTTCAAGTAGTGGCTTAGTTACAGCAATACCGGCGTTATTGACAAGGATATCAATAGGTCCGAGAACATTCTCTGCTGTTTCGACACATTCCTTGACGTTCCTTCCGTTGGTAACATCAACTTGGATCGCACTCGCGCAACCATCGAACTCCTCGATCTCCTTGACAGCTTCTTCCAACCGATCAATTCCACGGGCAGCCAGAGCCACCTCCGCTCCTGCTCGCGCTAACGTTAAGGCAAAATGACGACCCAACCCCCGCGATGCGCCGGTTACGATTGCCCGTCGACCAGTGAGGTCAAACACAGGCGGATTTTTCCCTGCTTCCATGGTTCGGTTTCTCGCTTTCTGCGAACAGGTATAACTATAATTCTTAAAACGGAATGCTCTGCTCCGCTATGTGTTATCCTCTATCCCCGCCGCTTGTTTAGCCAAGGATTTGCATCGTTCCAAGTCATACTCCCGATAAATGGTAATCTTCTGCGCTTCAAGGGAGCCTTCGGCATGGATGGCAAGCAGTTCATTGTAACCACCAAAGTCAGAGGCGGTCAGGTCCCGAATCAGGTTCACCAATTTGAGGCGATCTAACGTTGGAACCCCCGCAGCTCCGCCCAAGTATTTTTCGATATAATCTTGGGTTTCAGGATTTGTGACATCTTCCTCTGAAGGTCCAGTGACCACAAGTCCACCGGCGATATCCTGCACGTAACTGACCATCTGGTGGTAGTTGCTAGCGAAGTAAAACTTGGCAACGTTGGTAATGATTGAATTGGGAATCGCCACGCCATCGATCTGGGCGCAATCGACAGCAGCGGCTTTACTTAGGGCGCGAACTGTTTCGGCGTAGTTAATCAGGTGCATCAACTTCTCCCGAACATGGCTTGCGCGACTGATGCCGTTGTGCTCGGCGATTAATGCAGCGGCACCGGTCAGGAGATCGCACAGCGGTGGCTTATAAGAGACAGCGGTAAATCGGTGGAATTGGACGAAGGTGGTGGCTAACCCGCCCGCGAAATCCCATTCCCCGCTCATGAAGACCCGCTCCTTTGGAACGAAAACATCGTCGAAGATTGTCAGGCTTTCGATCATCCGGTGATTGGAACTGACAGGGTTATGAAAATCGCTGGACGATGAGGCACCAAAGGGACTGACAATCATTTTTAAGCCGGGGGTATTGGCAGGGACAGCAAAGGCGAGGGCGTAATCTTTATCCTGTTCCGTCAGATTTCGTGTCGGCAGCACAATGATCTCATCCACATAGGGCGCGCAGGTCGTATGCGCCTTCGCACCTCGGACAACTATTCCATCCTCCCGTTCTTCAACGACACGCACGTAGTAATCCGGATGCGTTTGCTCGGAGGGGGCAAGGCTGCGATCTCCCTTCACATCGGTCTGTGCAACCGCCATGCTGAGATCCTCCCGCTGGCAGTGCTGGTGATACGCCTCTACCCGCTTAAGGTAGTCTGTACCGTACCGCTCATCAATCCGTTTGGCAACCAAGGAGAGGGCAAAGAGCGCGTCCGTTCCAATCTCTTTAATAAGCAGCACCACCCCACCGCCAAGCCGAGTACTGGTTTCGATCATCTCGCGCCGTTTAAGCAGATCATCTGTGCTGGTAGGGCTTACAAAGTATCGACTGATTGTTTCACCCGTATCAGGGATCTTGACAGTCATCAGATCCTGATACGCTGCATTCTCGGCAAGTGCAAAATCGAGCGATGCGTGCTCCGCCCCAACTCCCAAATCTGGATGGCGGGTGACATCTTCCACGCGATCCCCCTTAAAGAACAGGGTACGACCATCGTTTAAGTCTGCCTTGTACTCCTCCGTTGACCGGACTCCCATATTCCACCTCTATCCCAATTTTCGATTACTATATTCCTAGGCTCTCGTTAATCTCACCCTGATAGTCATCAATCTGCTCGGCAAGCATCTCGTCAATGGTGACGATACGTCCAATTTCACCGGACTCCAGTATCCCGTAAGAGACAGCGACCGATCGCGTTCCCTGTGCTGCGTCCACTTCGACTGGATGCTCTCCTGCTATCGCCTGCGCGAAATCTCCGTATTCGATAGCGATGATCTTTCGATCTATTTCGGGGAACGGGAATTCGTAACGCCACAATCGATCTTCGCCCCACAAGTCTGACGTGACTGCATCAAGTCGAAAGTCGGGGACATATTCTAGGATCTTTTCATCATCAATAGGGGATTCGCCATCAATGTTTAGGACGATATTCCCGCCGCTGCGATCGCCCGGCAAACTCATCGAACCGCCAGAACCGTAAACCTGTCGTGACCACACACCTTGACCTCGCCCGGCATGATCTTCGATGTACTGCCCCACCGCACCGTTTTTGAAAGTCAATGTTGCGTAAGCGGCATCTTCGGCGGTCGCTTCAAATTCGGCGGGCATCTTTACCTGCCAGCGACCATAGACACCGCCGGGGCTCGATCCTGCCTCGCCACCGCCGGCTGCGGGATTTTTACGGATGGGTTCATGGAGCCTCGTCTTTGCGTAAACTGTTTCAATATCGCCGAGCAGGTACTCCATCATATCGGAGTGGTGAACACCGACATCAAGTAGTATACCACTCTGGTCTTTTTGGTGACGCCATACAGAAATTAACATCCGGTCACCGCCGCCAATAGCGTGATGGATGAGAAAGCGTGGCGTACCAATGACACCTGCGTCTATCAGTGCCTTCGCCAAACGGTTGATAGGGTCACGTCGATAATTCTCTGCCACGCTTAAAATCGCGTCAGATCCTTCTGCTGCACGCGCTATGAGGTTACACGCACGGACGGTCAGTCCCATCGGTTTCTCGACCATTGTGTGCCAACCCCGCTCCAACGTCTCAACAGCAACTGTGTGGTGGTATCGTGGTGTCGTCGTCACATCAACCGCTTCAACATTTAGCGCTGCGAGTCCATCCAGATCCTCAACGACGGTTGGTCGTGTCCCGAAATGCGTTGCTGCTTGATCGGCGAGGGATTCGGCGTTATCGCGTACCGGATCGCACGCCCCAACGAGCTCAAACCGTTCCCATCCGACACGATGCAGCTCGGCGAGCCCGTATAGGTGCCGGTGCCCCATACCCCCACAGCCAACAATGGCTAATCGAATCTTCTCACTCACTGATTTCCTCCTTGTCGAGCAGTGCCTGAAGCATATCTGATGAAATAGCTATATTACGCGGATTCCCCATGGCGGTCCTAAGTTCCGACGATTCAAAACTGAAACGCTGGGTGGCAATCCCTACGACCTGACCCTCGCTATTTAGCACAGGTCCTCCATCGCTCTCGGGAGGAATTTGGTAGGTAAGCTCATCCCATTTGAAGTGAATCTTTTTACCTTCTGATTCGTGGGTATTGGGGACATTCATACACGTTGTATACATAATCTCGTAACTGTTGTTACCTCGGCGATACTGCACAAACCTTTTTCCTGATTCTGGAGGTTCCCCCAAGGCATAAACATGGGGTTCACGCAGAGGTGCACCAAAGCCCTCAGTCGCAAGGTAAAGTGGTTTTACATCAAGATCTGCGACCTTGAGTAGTGCCACATTATATTCCTCTCTACGAATGATTTCTCTGACTTCGTATGTCGTCTTCTTGCTGACCAATTTTACATGACAGTTGAGGACTCCTTCCATAACGTGCAGGTTAGTCGCAATCAGACCGGGCTGGACGAAAAATCCACTTCCAATGATTTCAGGTGCCTGACCCTCAACATTTGTCATAACCAGATGAACCGTAGCATCTAACGCATTTTTGACAGCTCGTGGGGTGGTTTGAGCACCGGGCTTTAAGGCACAACCCATAAACGCTGACAATAACGTGACTGCCAAAGCTATTATCCCAATAGCACTTAGCACTCCACTGTACCTTGCCCCGTTAATTTCCATGGTTTTGTCCTTTCGGTTGTCAAACGACAAACTGGTGGCATTTATAAAACAACCGCTAAACACATTTTGATATGATAAAACGAAGGTCTGCCACTGTCAACAAAAAATAGATGCTCGTTGGAATTGACAATTGCCTTGCAATGCGACTGAGGTTTCTGATAAAATTTATGAATTAAACTGAACCGACTTAATCAAGAAAGTGTGTTGGAATGAAACGGGTTTGTGTGTTTTGTGGATCAAGCATGGGAAGTAAACCGGCGTATGCCCAAGCCGCAAGGCAGCTGGGGCAAGCTTTGGCAAGTAGAAACCTTGGGCTTGTCTACGGCGGCACAGATGTCGGCACAATGGGGGAGCTTGCTAACGCTGCTCTTGAAGGCGGCGGTGAGGTGATTGGCGTTGTACCTAGGATATTTGTCAAAAGGAAAATTGCCCATGCTGCGCTTTCTGATTTGCGAGTCGTTGACGCGATGCACGAGCGAAAAGGGTTGATGGCTGAACTTTCGGACGCGTTTATTGCGCTACCCGGTGGACTCGGCACGATTGATGAAATCTTTGAGATGGTGACGTGGACGCAACTTGGTATACAACGGAAACCGTGCGGTCTTCTGAACGTATGTGGGTATTACAGGGAGTTAGCGAGTTTCCTCGATTATGCGGTTTCGGAGAGATTTATCAAGGAACCCCACCGTTCCCTGATACTGGTTGATGAAAACCCAGATGCGTTGCTCAAGCAGTTTGACGAGTTTCTGACCCATTGAATTGCTCACAGGATGCATAAACAACCCCTTGGGATCAAGGATGTCACAAGAACAGAGAAATAGCACGACTCCATCAAATGAACCTACGACTCTGATTCAACGTGAATCAGGCGATGTTCCTGTTCTTTTATCAATTGACGAACGTATTAGTCAAGCGGATAATCCTGAAGATGCTATGGATTGGGCCCGGCTGCGCGAGGTAATAAACGGGCAAAATGAGGAATCGAAAAATCAAGAACACCGACGTTTCTTGGAAAAAGCGCAGGCATGGTATAAGATGGGATTTCCTGTTATTGTTTTTATCGTCGGTATAGGCCTGCTTATTGGTGGCTTAACTCTGCCAGGATTGTTCATATCGGGGGCGGGCCTTTTTGGGATCGTCCCGGAATATGTGAAAATGTTTTTTAGGAGTTTCAAAGAAAAAGGTACAGGAGGAGAAAATGGGGAAGAATAGAGCAGTGTATAGTCTAGCGGTTGGTGGTTTGCTCTCCTTGCTTACGGCTGGTTTGCTTTTCCTAGTCGCACAAGATAGAATAGCACCCGAAATCAATCAGATATTGGTGCTCATTGCAGGGATGACCACAGTTGCTGCGTTGACGGCCTTTCAACAATCTGTAGAGAATAGTACGACGTCTTCCTTTGTTCATATCTCCTTTAATGAGCTTAGCGTGAGCCGGATTCTCTCTGAAAAACCTAAAGCAACTGATTCGTCCCCTGTTGATGGGGAGAGGAGAGCAGAGCCGTGGGATTTAAGTCTAGGGCAGCTAGTCGGCTCAGACAACCCATTGGCATTAGCAAAATTGCGGATGGAACTTGAACGGGAACTCAGACGCATCGCTTACAATAACCGGACAGATATCAGTTCTCGTCCGTTAGGGGTTACAGGGATCGCTCAAGAACTTGTTTCCCGAAAAATTCTACCTGACACTTGGCTTGAACCTTTGAAAGAAATTACCTCCGTTTGTAACCACGCGATCCATGGTCGAACGGAAGTCCCTGACGATATCGCTGCCTCCGTTGTCCGAGTTGGTGGCCAACTGCTTGAAGAACTTCGTTCTGTGCGAAATAACGGAGGCACGTCATGAAAGCTGCCATCTTTGAAGAAACTGGAAAATTAAGCGTACAGGATAAGCCGATCCCGACTCTCGATTCAGGCGATGTCCTGATTAAAGTCGAGCTATGCGGTATCTGTGCGTCTGACTTGGCAGCACTTAACGGGGATATTACCGACTACTCGCCACCCGTTGTGATGGGACACGAACTTGCCGGGGTCGTCGTTGAAAGCCGTCATCCCGATGTGAAAGTCGGTGAGAAGGTAACGGTAAATCCGATGCTCTCCTGCGGAAATTGCGATTACTGCCGAGCAGACCTAGACAAGTATTGCTCGAACATCGCGGGAATCGGACATGACATTGACGGCGGATATGCCGAATACCTCCGGATGCCGAAACACGGTATTGATACAGGCAAGCTTATCTCTGTACCAGATACGATTCCGCCAGAAGAACTGATCTTTTTGGAACCGTTGGGCTGCTGTATCAATGCGATGCGTGAAACAATCCTCGATAAAAGTGTGGCTATCCTCGGCGCGGGTCCCATTGGCTTGATGCTTGCCCAACTGACCAGAAGGGTGGGATTGCAGACGTTCGTTCTTGAGCCGCTTGCACATCGGCGGGCTGCAGCAGACGAAGTTGGCGCAGATGCCACATTCGATATTACGGCAGAACAGGCAGAGGTACTTATTGAGCAGACCGATGGCGGCGTGGACACTGTTATCTCTGCAACGGTCAATGGTCAGCGAGCGATAGATCTCGCCTTCAAGGTTGTGCGGCGCGGCGGTTGTGTGAATTTCTTCGGACTGGCACCGGGCGGGCAGGAGCTGCGGATTAACCTCGAGCATTTTCATTATATGGGACATAAGCTGATGGCATCGTGGGCATTCTCGCGTTGGAGTTTAACTGAATCCCGCCAACTGCTCATCGACAGCGGGATTAACCTCAAGCCGTTGCTGACAGATCGGTTTCCGATTGAGGGAGTGGTTGAAGGGTTTGAAAATGCCCGGCAGCAACGTGGCGTAAAAAGCGTTCTAGTAGGTGGGTAAATGCACGGAAACTGGGTAATGCTTGAAGGCGTGTTGGATGGATCGGTTCATTTTCAAGAATAGAATTAAACCCCTAGTATTGAGTCTGTGTTAAATCTGAAATCTTGTCATTGTTATCAATGAGTAAGGCTATGCTTGTCAACGCCGATAAACCGTATCTATGGAAAAATGATGTCGCAGCGTCAATAGACCTCTACAATGATTGGTTCATGCGTTCTGCGCCAAAAACGTATCGGGAGGTACGGAAAGAAACAATCGAGCGTGTGCAAGAGACAATTCAATTGACGAAGAATCTCACCCTTTTGAATGCGGAGCCCTTAAAGGCAAATCCGTCAATACTTCCAACCTTACGGATGTGTACTGCTCCACCGATAGCAAGAGATCGGTTAGTCGGATTGGCTTATGTGAGCAAACACTTGGTTCTCTCAATGGAACAAGGGAAGATTCGACCTCGCATGAACGAAGAGAAACTAATTGAGGGGTTGCTATCCACAGCCGAAATCTTGACTAAGCTGCTCGACTACGACATCTTCCCTTGGCTAGAGAGGAAAACCGATCCTACAGATTTGGAGCAACATCGGGCGGCTACCATTGTGGCAGATCGGTTGTGTGGAACTGTTTCTGATCCGATTATCCGTAACGCCCAAGAACAAAGACAACTCGCCTTAATTGCGACGTATTTGAAGAAAGGTAACTATACCGAGCAGCCCCACAAGCTCGGACTCTCCTTCAGAGATTTATCGCCCGGCACGTTTGCTTTTCGTTTGAACGTACTAGCTGGCAGAGATAGAACGGTCAATGTGCCTGTTGATGTTGTCGTTCAGCCACATGGGCATCAACCAGGTGATTTGCCAATCTTAATTGAAGCCAAATCCGCTGGTGATTTCACTAATGCGAACAAGCGACGAAAAGAAGAGGCAACCAAAGTTAATCAATTACGTGCGCGTTATGGGGAAGATCTTCAATTTATTTTGTTTCTTTGTGGATATTTTGATGCTGGTTACCTAGGCTATGAAGCGGCCGAGGGAATAGACTGGATTTGGGAACACCGAATTGAGGATATGGAGCTACTCGGAATATGAAAATGAAAACATTCCAACAGATCGAATCTGACCGGCAGAACGCACAGACGAGGCTTGATAGTCTAAAAAGTGCCTCTGAGCGCAACAAAATGGGACAATACGCTACTCCCTTCTCTCTTGCAAGCGAGATTGTTAAATTTGTCAGGGATACATATTTTACCGAAACAGATAAGATTCGTTTCCTAGATCCGGCTGTGGGCACGGGGGCTTTTTTCTCGGCGATGCTTCATGCTTTCCCGAAAACGCGGATTGAAAACGCTGTTGGAGTTGAACTTGACTCACAAATTGCTTCAATCGCTAAAAATTTATGGGCAGCATGGGGACTAGACGTAGTTGAAGCGGATTTCGTACAGTTACCTTTTCCAACCTCCCCCATGTTCAATATGCATCTTGTCAATCCCCCGTATGTTCGACATCACCATCTGAATATGGAGACAAAGCAGAATCTTCAGGAGAAAATCAAAGCGGCGGTCGGGCTCAACCTGAACGGTCTGGCGGGTTTGTACTGCTATTTTCTTTTGATAGCCCATCGGTGGTTAGCTCAAGATGGGTTTGGGGTCTGGCTCATCCCTTCTGAGTTTATGGATGTTAAATATGGAGAAGTTGTCAAACGCTATTTAGTTGAACAAGTCACCTTGCAACATATACATCGTTTTGATGCAGAAGCACTGCAATTTGACGATGCCCTTGTTTCCTCAACCGTGCTAATTTTTCAAAATCGCAAGCCTGAACAGGAAGGTGAGGTAACTTTTTCCCTAGGCGGCACCCTGAAGGTTCCGCGTATCTGTACACATATTCGTCAACGGCAGCTAGCACAGGTTGGCAAGTGGACCTCGCTTCCAAGCAAATCGGTGCGGTATGCTGTGCGCGATGTCCATCAACTTAATAAAACAACAACGATTGGGGACCTTTTTGAAATTCGGCGAGGACTAGCAACCGGCGCAAACCAGTTTTTTATTTTACATCGTGATGTTGCTAGTGATAAAGGTTTGCCCGAACAATTTCTACGACCAATCTTGCCAAGTCCAAGATATCTAAATAATGAAAAAATATTTGCTGCCAGCGATGGTTTTCCACTCGTTCAGCCATCTTTGGTATTGTTAGATTGTGATTTGGACGCAAGCGCAATCGAAGCATACCCATCACTAAAAGCTTACCTCGATTGGGGCAAGGCACAAGGGTTTGCAGACCGGTATATTACCCGCCATCGACAGCCATGGTTCAAACAGGAAAATCGACCGGCGGCCCCAATTTTATGCAGTTATATGTCTCGCACCAAGTCAGGGGATTCTGGATTGCGGTTCTTCCGAAACTATTCGCAGGCAACTAGCCCAAACGTTTATCTGATGCTTTATCCGAATCAAGAGGTACAGCAGGCGTCTAAAAACAACGTAGACCTCCTCGCTCAGTTGTTCGATTTGTTGAAACAGGCTAAGGATGAATATCTGCTTTATGAAGGCAGAACTTATGGGGGCGGACTTAACAAAATCGAACCCAAAGAACTTGCACGAGTGCCATTACCTGATGATCCACTACTACAATCAATCACTGTTACCTCCAAGCAACTCTTCTTATTTGAAAAGAAGGCTCCATGAACACATTAAAAGCCTATCTTGAATTAATCCGCTATCCCCTCTTCGCCATCCCGATCGCTGCGACGCTACCCGGCGCGCTGATCGCTTCAGAGGGAAAATGGAATTGGCGGGTTGGACTGACGTTGTTCATCGCATTGCTAGGCTACTTCGCAGGCATGATGAAGAACGACTACTTCCACCGTGAGCAGGATGCCGTTGTGAATCCCGACCGCCCACTTCCGTCCGATCGACTCACGCCTCGGCAGGTACTGATTACCGCAAGCAGCACCTACATCATCTGCGTCATCTTGGGATTCACGCTCCACATTAAAGCGGGGCTCCTAGTGGTTGCCCTTGTGATGATTTCCCACTTATACAACGCCTTCTTCAAGGAACGTGGAATATTGGGAAGTATTAGCCTGCCCCTTGGCATCGGGCTGCTCAATGTGTTTGGTGCACTCGCTGTAAGCGGGGGCGTGCCACGCTTGGTTTGGTATGCGTTTGCCGCTACGACGCTCTACGATTGTGGAACGCACATTACGACAACTTTCAAAGATCTTGAGCGGGATGAGAGACTCGGTATCACCACCACTCCCTTGCAACTAGGAATCAAGCCTGCCCTTGCCTGCGCTGCTATATCGACTATACTGTCTTTTATCGTCGCCGTGTTGCCACATTGGCTTGAAGGGGTCAGTTGGCATTATACTTTATGGGTGATCTTTGCGCTGCTCGCAACGAGTATTACTCGTCTGCCCCTTTACCTCAATCCAACTGAGAAAAACGGCTATCGCGCATTGAAGGGCTCAATGGTGGGGGCCATCACGTTTTTCCCCTGTCTCATCGGCGTTCAGATTTCTCTGTGGAGTTCTGCACTTGTGATTTTGCCGTTGCTGCTTGTGACGATGGCTTTGCTAGAAGTAACAAAGCGGGAAGTGTGATGCGTTATGCATCGCATTCAAAGGACTTTACAATAGGCATGTAACCCCCAACAATACTGGAGAAGCCAATGGAAACTGACAACCCAAAATTCAAGCGGAAATTATTTCACCTTGATGTGCTTATTGAAAAACAGACAGACTGTTATACTGCCCACTGTTTGCAATTGGATTTGGTCACTGATGGCGATACAAAGGCGGACGCGGAAGCGATGATTGTTGATGCGATTTCCGAGCAAATCACTTTTGCTATTGAAAATAATCTAATGGATCATCTTTTTCAACCGGTTGACCCGGCAGAGTGGCGGAAACTTTTGTATAGCAATCACACAAAAACAGTGACCTTAGATTCAGAGGTGCGTCCGCTTCCAATTACTAAAGATGAACTTGATCAAACATAAACAAGTTGAGGACAAAAATCTATGACTGATATTCCAAAAACATACGCACCACAGGACATCGAAGAAAAATGGTACAAATTCTGGCGAGAAAAGAATTATTTCCATGCCACCGATACATCTGATAAACCTCCATACTCGATTGTGATTCCGCCCCCGAATATCACGGGAAGTTTACATATCGGGCACGCGCTCAACAATACATTGCAAGACACATTGATCCGTTGGCGGCGGATGCAGGGCTACAATACGCTCTGGATGCCGGGGACAGACCATGCGGGTATTGGCACAGAAATCATCATGGAAAGACAACTCGCCGCTTGGGGAACAGACCGTGATGAACTGGGCCGTGAAAAATTTATTGAGAGGATGTGGAATTGGAAGGACGAAACGCACGCAACCATCGTCGATCAGTTATACCAACTTGGTTGTTCCTGCGATTGGGAACGTGAACGATTCACGATGGATGAAGGATTATCTAGGGCAGTCTGTACTGCATTTGTTAAACTCTACGACGCAGGCTTAATCTATCGTGACGCAAATCTGGTCAATTGGTGTCCACATTGCCGCACTGTCATCTCCAACCTTGAGGTTGAGCCGCTTGAGATTGATGGAAACTTCTACCACATCAAGTATCCCATTAAGGATTCAGAAGGATCCGTTGAAATTGCGACGACGCGTCCGGAGACGATGCTTGGTGACACGGCAGTTGCTGTCCACCCGGAAGATACGCGCTACCAGCACCTCATCGGCAAAACAGCGATCCTACCGATCCTTGGACGTGAACTCCCGATTATTGCGGATGAATATGTCGATCTGGAATTTGGCACAGGTGCATTGAAAGTCACACCCGCCCATGATCCAAACGACTACGAAATCGGTCAACGACACGAACTTGAGCAGGTCAATATACTGAATCCGGACGGGAGTTTGAATAAGAATGTAGGAACGAAGTATCAGGGCATGGATCGGTTTGAATGTCGCGAGGTGTTGGTCGAAGACTTACGTGCACAGGGGTATCTACTTAAAGTTGTACCACACCCCCATGCGGTCGGCCACCATGATCGGTGCAATCAGATTATTGAACCCTACATCTCACCGCAATGGTATCTAAACGTCAAACCGCTTGCGGAACGTGCGATTGAAGCGACGAAACGGGGTGAGATTGTATTTCTCCCAGAACGTGAGGAAAGACGATTTTATCAATGGATGGAAAATATTGAACCTTGGCCCATTTCTCGTCAACGCTGGTGGGGTCACAAACTCCCAATCTGGCACTGCGACGCTTGTGAAGAACTCACGGTAGCGGTGATTCCTCCTTCGGAATGTGCTCACTGTGGTTCCGAGAAGATCTGGCAAGATGAGGAGGTTCTCGATACATGGTTCAGTTCGGGCCTTTGGCCCTTCTCGACAATGGGTTGGCCCGATGATACAGAGTGCCTCAAAACTTTCTATCCGACCTCCGTATTGGTGACAGCGTGGGATATCCTCTTCTTCTGGGTCGTCCGGATGGCGATGCTCGGTCTCCAGTGTATGGATGAAGTGCCATTTCGCCGTGTTTATCTTCATCCACTGGTCGCTGATGAACACGGTCAGAAACAGAGCAAGTCGAAAGGTAACGCAATTGATCCTGTGCCTACTATCCACGAGTATGGTGCCGATGCGTTTCGATTCGCACTCGTGTTCTCCGCTGTGCCGAATCCATATATTGCGTTAGCTGAATCCCAAATCGAGGCGGGGAAACGGTTCGCCAACAAGATCTGGAATGCCTCGCGCTTGCTGTTGATGAATCTTGATGACTTTCAGCCGGGGCAGCCGACGGATCTCATCCTGTGCGATCAGTGGATTCGCAGCCGCTATAACGCAACCGTGGAAACGGTGACGACTTGTCTTGAGGAGTTTCGCTTTAGCGACGCAGCGCACACGCTCTATGAATTCCTCTGGCACGAGTTTTGTGATTGGTATGTCGAACTCATCAAGCAGCGTCTTTACTATACCGATGATCCAACAGCGAAACACACCGCACAGGCGGTTGCCTCTGAAATTCTTGAAGGCACAATGCGAATGTTGCACCCAATCATGCCGTTTATTACAGAGGAGATCTGGCAGCGACTCCCGCACAAAGGTGATAGCATCATGGTCGCCCCGTGGCCCAAGTCACAAACAGCTGAGACGGACGCAAAGGCAGAAGCAGCAATGCAGACAATCATGGATGCTATCGATGGCATCCGCAGCGTCCGTGGTGAGATGAATGTGCCACCCTCCAGCGAAGTCGAAATCCGGATTCAAACTCCGAATCCAGAAACGGCTGAACTGCTCACCGAACATCTGGAGGAATATCTACCAGCGTTCACGCGCTTCTCACAAATTTCCATCGCCGAACATCAGGAGAAACCTGCCGCTGCTGCCGTAGCGGTGATTAGCGACATCGTGATCTACATCCCGCTTGCGGGGATCATTGACATTGAAAAGGAGAAAGATCGCTTGCAGAAGCGGTTGGACAAAGTTCTCAAAGAACTCACCGGCACGCAGAAAACGTTAGACAATCCGAAGTTCCTTGATCGCGCGCCGGAGGCGGTTGTTGAGCAGAAACGCGCCCGGCTTGTAGTCCTTGAATCAGAGCAGGAGAAGTTAGTAACGAATCTAGAGATGTTGGGTTGAGCAGTGAAGAGAACGAGACTGGAAGGATGGAAGCGTGGGGACGAGGTTTTGAGGAGACGAGTGAGCGCAAACACACGTTTCCTCACACACATGCTCCCTTGTTTTCCCGCTGGTTCATGTAAAAAGAAGGCGCAAAGTAATCAGAGAAACCGAGTTTTGAAGAAAAAACTCGGTTTCTGTTGCACGTTTTCTTAATATGAGCCTTCCCGTTTTCTTTTTTTGTTATTGTGGAGGATTGAGATGGCAACAATCGAGCGAGATTATTCTGACGCGAAAAAGTTAAGGATTGTTGTGGTAGGCGCGGGGATTGTTGGGGCATCAATAGCCTATCACCTGTCGTGTCGCAAGGATGTTGCCGTGACCGTCCTTGAGCGAGATGAACCGTGTGCGGGAGCGTCAGGACACTCCTTCGCGTGGTTAAATTCCTTCGGCAAGGATCCCGTGAGCTATCATCATTTCAACCGTCGATCAATGGACATCTGGGATCAATTTGCTCGGAGGCTGGGAGGCGATCTCGACCTCCATTGGGGTGGTGAACTGCGGTGGGAAAGTACGCCGGAGCGGGTTGAGACGTTGCGTCAACGCATCGTACAATTACAGGCGTGGGGGTATCCCATCCGCATTATTTCGAGCGATGAACTCCGCGAACTTGAGCCAGGTCTTTCCCCCGGTCCCGTGACGATAGCCTCTTTTTCGGAGATTGATGGGCGGGTGGACCCATTCAAAGTGATTGAAGCCTGTTTACAACGTGCGTGTGAGGCGGGAGCCGTGGTGCATACCCATACCCTGGTTAATGAGCTATGCCTCAACGGGCAAGGAAGGATAGAGGCGGTTAATACCTCTAGTGGAGAGATTGATTGTGATGTGGTGGTATTGGCAAACGGGATTGATACCACGGAACTTGCCGCCACAGCCGGTGTTCACATTCCCCAACAGAACAGCCCCGGTGTGACGGTTCGCACCGATCCGCAGCCGTCGATATTACAGAACGTTTCAGTACTTCACTTGCCACCCATCGACGAAGATCGGCATGAAATTCACCTGCGGCAATCTGCCGACGGAACACTTGCGATCGGTCAAGGCTCACAGGAAAGTGTAGATCGAGATGATTCCCAAGAACATGCGGATGACCTGTTGGGTCGTGCCATCCACTACCTACCAGCTCTCGCCGGTGCACGAGCGATTCCAACGCCAGTGGGCTACCGTCCGATGCCGATTGATGAGTTGCCGGTCATAGGATTTTGTGATGTGGCACCGAATCTGTATATCGCTTTGATGCACAGTGGAGTTACGTTGGCACCTTTGGTGGGAGAATTGGCAACGGTAGAAATCGTTGATGGTGCCCGCGTTGAGATGCTTGCTCCATATCGTCCGGAGCGGTTTATAAGATAATAGAGTCTACGCTACATTGCTACCAGGTTGCTCTGCTAACCATAAGAAGTCACCAAACTGAAAGAGGCTTAGACATGATTCAAGTGAAGGAACAGTTAGAACAGTGTTTGGACAAATTTCGTGCGGATACGCTGACAGAGGGGGATTTGCAGCAGGCATTAGATGCAGTGGCAAAGCCCCAACGCCTGTTATATCTCCAAGCCACAAATACGTCAGTTACCTCGGCGGTTGAGGGGATGTCAATCGTCGATGGTGACGGTGTGCACAACGGTCCCGATGAACCTGATGATTGGCCCTACCAGACGGTGCATGAGGCAATGCTTGACGGTTGGCGTATTGTCAAGTTTCCCGAAATGACACTGATGTTGGTGGGGGAAAACGAAACCTATGGGCTCGGCTGCGAATTTATCCTCGAAAAGTGACCCCACAACCGTAGCAGTTCCACGAAAGGATTTTACCGATGATTGATCAAACATACGATTGCGAACCAACATTGACGGATCAGCAGGTAATCGAATTTTGTCAGAAGGGATTTCTCATCCTCGAAGATGTGGTATCGGATGAAATTAATCACCGTGTCTCGGATTTTCTGGATGAGCATACCCATCTAGAACCGGTCGAGATCCTCGCTGAAGACTGGTTTGTCGAAGGTGTTCTTAAAAATCCGCAGGCAGCGGGTGCTGTGCGGTCACTGTTGGGAAAGAACTTCAAGCTGCCGATGATTATGAGCAACCACCGTGTCGAGTGCCCTAGGACATTGAGCTGCGGTTGGCACCGTGACGGTGGCGCCATTGATGCGACACGACTCGAATTTTTACAGGTGTTTTACTACCCCCAAGACACACCGAAGGAGATGGGACCGACCGAATTGGTGCCGAGTTCACACTTAGTCCGTGCCAAACGCCGATTCATGAGCCATTACGGCAATATCCGAGTAGGCGTAAAAACGGTGGCACCGGCGGGCTCAATTTTTATCACGCACTACAGTATTTGGCACCGTGCTACCTCCTCTACCGGCAGCGGTATTCGCAATCTGCTTAAATACAACTATTGGCGGACGGTTCCGCCGCAACGCGATTGGGTGGTTGATCCCTCTACCGACTTCATGCAGATGAAGTTTATGCCAGATGTTTCAGTGCTTGAAAAGTGGTACGATTCCATCCACGTCGCCCGGTTGTTCCAGTGGTTGTGCGGTCTTGGCGATGATTTTGAGTTCAAGGGAGGTCAATCTTGGCCCATCACCGCTGGGGGCGGCTATAATACGACCGAAGGCTTACCGCCCGGACTGGTCCCGCGAACTGAGAATCCTCGATAAATCGGGACTTAAGAGATCATAGGAAGGAGCATTAATGAATGAAATCGACGCAGCAGACCTCCACAGTAGAAGTGCCTTCAAAGTTAGCCGCCGAATTGAGCCCTTACGATAGTCGAGAAGAACGAGCGCAGGCGATGGAGCGCGATGGCTTTGTTTTTCTTCCCGCGGTTCTTAGTCCCGAACAGGTTCAGGAATTGCGCGAATGTTCCGATCGTATCAAAAGCGTTGCAACGCCGAGGTGGGATTTTATCGATCCCGACGGCAGCGGGATTAAAACGATTCAGAATGCGTTTAATCGAGATCCGCTTTATCTCGATTTCCTAGATAAGCCGGGCGTCATCGAATTGGTTGAAGACACTTTGGGCAAAGACTGCCATATCATCCAGATGACCCAGTGGAACACGGGGAAGCGGGAGGAACAGAAAATGCACGCGGATTGGAAGCCAATCCTGCTGCCCGATGACGTGGCAATTGATCCCCGGGTCAAGATCCCGCCACTGATTATGACCGCTCATTTTTATCTGGATGATATGTATGAAGCCCTTGGACCCACGCGTGTCGTCCCCGGCAGTCACCGGGCGGGCGTGAGACCTGAACGGGATCAGGATAAATGGAATGACACTGAGGAGCAATCAATTCTCTGCCAAGCGGGTGATGTGATCGTTTTCAGGAGTGATGTATGGCATCGGGGCGGTGCCAATCGTACTGATCAGGTTCGTTATCTGCTGCAGGTCCATTACGCGAATCGGTGGATCGCGCAACGATTTCCACCTTTTCTGAGTTTTCAGTTTGACCCGGAAATTCTATCGAAAGCAACGCCGCGCCAGCGTCGGCTGTTGGGGGAACATCGTCCAGGCCCCTTTGCTTAACGCGGGATAATCCGTGCAACAGTGCCAAGGCCTCGGAGGAAACCATGTACGAATCATCTATAGTCCAACACTTTACCGAAAGAGGACAAAGACAACAGAGTATCGAATATGTCCTTGACGTTTTAGAGATTCGATTTCAGCCAAGTGCGGCTGAAACCTTAAAGCCGGCAATTGAAACGATTGAAGATTTGCAACATCTCAAGCAGTTATTTCGTTCGGCTGTGCAAGCTCCAAATCTTGATGAATTCAAACAGACTCTAACTTCAATGACTAACGGGCAATAAGAGGGAGTACGTATGGCTTTTAGGTATCGTCTGGGAGTAGACATCGGGGGAACGTTCACCGATGCAACCCTGATCAACGAAGAAACAGGTGAGATCCGCGTCGGCAAAGTGCCTTCGACACCCCAAGACCCGTCACACGGTTTCATGGAGGCAACCCACCGCATACTACGCGAAGCCGATGTGTCGCCGGACGAGGTCGGCTACGTTGTTCACGGCACAACGGTGGCAACCAATTCAATCATCGAAGGCAAGGTCGCCCGCACCGGCTTCATTACAACCGACGGCTTTCGCGATCTGCTAGAGATTCAGCGACAGATTCGACCATCGCTCTACGACTTACACTTTGAAAAGCCTCGTCCCCTGACGCCGCGTTACCTGTGCTTCGGCGTACCTGAACGGTTGGATGCGCAAGGGAATGTGCTCACCCCGCTTGATGAGTCCGCAGTCAGGAATGCGGCAGAACAACTTCGTCAAGAGGATGTGGAATCAATTGCTGTCTGCTTCCTTCACGCCTATATCAATCCGAGCCATGAGAAACGGACGGGGGAGATTCTACGCGAAACTCTCCCCGACACTATCATCTCCCTTTCATCGGAGGTAGCACCAGAGTTTCGGGAGTATTTCCGGGCAAGTACAACAGTCATTAACGCTTCCATCAGACCCGTCGTCGGGCGTTACCTTCAGAGCATTGAAGCGCGGCTACGTGCGGAAGGATTAGCGGCGGAACTGCTTGTGATGCAGAGCAGTGGCGGGGTTTTCACATTTGCAGCAGCGAGCGAAAAACCGGTCTTCATGGTGGAGTCAGGTCCCGCAGCAGGCGTCATCGCTGCGACCTATCTCGGTACGACGTTGGACTGCCCGGATGTCATCTCCTTCGACATGGGCGGCACCACAGCGAAGGCGGGACTCATCCAGAACGGCACGCCAACGATAACCAAAGATTACGAGGTAGGGACAGCGGCTCAAACCGGCGTGGGTGCCTCCCGCGGTGCAGGCTATCCCATCCGCACCCCTGTTATTGACCTTGTGGAGATTGGTGCTGGCGGCGGTTCTATCGCTTGGGTGGATTCCGGCGGAGTGCTGCGTGTGGGACCGCAGAGCGCGGGCGCGGATCCGGGTCCGGTGTGCTATGGAGCGGGTGGCACCGAGCCGACCATCACCGATGCCAATCTGGTGTTGGGGCGACTCAACCATAGTTTTTTCTTGGGCGGTGAGATTGAATTGGACGTTGAGGCGGCGCGTCGGGCAATCCAAGAAAAGTGCGCCGATCCGTTGAACCTTGACCTTGTGGAAGCCGCTCACGGTATTGTGGAGATCGCCAACGCTGCAATGGTCAATGCCTTACGACTTGTCTCCGTCCAACGCGGTTATGATCCCAGAGATTTCGTGCTAACGGCGTTTGGCGGTGCAGGTCCGGTACACGCCAACCGTTTGGCGGCAGAGATTGATGCCCCCACCACGGTTATCCCCATGAGCCCCGGCACAACTTCAGCCATGGGTTTGTTGGTAACTGACCTCAAGCATGACTACTCCACAACCCTCATCCAACATGTCGATCAATTGGATACGGCGGCGGTGGAGGAAACCTACCAAGACCTAGAAGCACAAGGAGGCGCGAGTCTGGAACGGGAGGGCGTGCGTCCTGAAGACATCAGCTTCCTCCGGCAGGTGGATACGCGCTATGTCGGACAAAGCTACGAATTGACGGTGCCGTTACCGGCGGAGCAGCTCGACCCGTCAAAGATTGACCGTGTGCTTGAACAGTTTCATATCGAGCATGACCGCGCCTACGGTTATAGTGCGCCAACAGAGCCGGTTGAGTTCGTAAACCTGCGGCTCACTGCAATCGGTAAAATCGCCAAACCCCGGCTGCGCGAGTTGGAAGGGGACAACACAGATATCGCTGCAGCGCAGAAAGCGACCCGATCCGTCTATTTTGCTGAAAGCCACGGCTACGTTGAATGTCCCATCTATGACCGTTACCGTCTCGGTCCCGGCTGCGTCTTGACAGGACCGGCAATTGTCGAGGAGATCGATTCTACCACTGTTATCCATCCCGGCTACAGTGCACAGGTTGACAGATTCGGCAACCTGATCCTGACCCGACTTTAATTCTGAACTACAAGATGGCAATGAATAATCATTATTTATGATTGGGCAAACCGTGTGCGGTGAAAGTGACACACATGGGTCCGATGGAGGAAAAGATGATTAGAATAGCGATAGTAATCCTTGTATTACTTATAGGTTGTGCGATGCCACCTGAACCTGAACCCCAATTCATTGGGCAATATCTTAGTCTGGAAACCTTCAAAACAGACCACCCTCACCTTAAGCAGTTAGACAGAAGTCAGCACGGTAACTATGTCAAATACCTCACGCTCAATGGCAGAATCTTTATGGCTCGTTATGACGAAAAAAAAGGGGCTTGGCAGATAACCATGAGACAACCTACCTCCCATGAAGTGGAATACTACATGAGCAAAGGAGAGTGGGAATTTGACTGACCCAACGCATTATCCTGTCTACCCATACAAGACGTTAGGCTGTGCCCTACTTATCATTGGGCTCTGTCTACTTAATTTCCCCAGTATGGAAGCGGGAATGTACCCTGAAGGCGCATTCGACTTCACGACGCTTGGGACGAAAAGAACACTTGAGGCGAGACATATCATTGTTGGTGAAGTCACTCATGTTTCTTTTGTCTTTGAGCTACAATTCACTGGGCCCGAGTATGGTCCTGATGGGTGGGCCACCTCTGGTCCCCTTAGTTTTGTAACAGTCCGTGTTGATAAGGATTTAAAAAAAGAGATTGAGCGTGTTGACAATCAAGAAACGAAGCCTTTAGAAGGAAAGACATCAGAAAAAGAGCGCGAAACACCGCCACAAACAGTAACCTGCGTTCAGGTAGGGGGTCCATACCCGCTGGTCAAATTCCTCCCCTTCTTTGAGGGAGGTTGGACCACAGCAGCGGGTATTCCTGTCCTTAAACGGGGTGAGCGTGTTTTTCTCAGGTTAATTCCTACGACTTCACCGGTTGAGCATAAAGGACAGACAGCCAATAGTATCACTCATGAATTTGGCACTATGTATTCTGTCCGAGAAGAAGGAGATGAACTTGATAAACATATCATCGAGGGGGGGTGGCGGGGAATGGACGTTATGGTGTTGCAAATGACTCGTATTGTCCGAGCAACCCTGAAACAACCGGAGCGGATGCGAGCATTGGAACGTCGCGTGAGCAAACTTAAACGGATGCCATTTGTGCAGGATGCACAGGGACGGTATCGCCCTAAGCAACCGGACGATCGCCTCCCCGTTGTGATGGACGAGGTGACGGCTATTGAGACAGAGTTGAACCTTTCATCGCTATGTGGTTCTGATGAGGTGAAAGATGATTAGAATAGTGATAGTGATATTTGTATTGCTTATGGGTTGTGGTTCACTCAAATCCGATGTCTTTTCGCAGATGATAATTCATAACAGGACTTACGCACTCCAGATTGTAGTTGCCCGATTCATCGGGCGTTGGCAACAGTATCCAGCGGCGATGAATCGCCGAACTACAGGGCTTTGACCGTTCAACTACGTAAGTCCTACATAAGTGAAAACAAGCAATCGGCACTACTCTTAGATGAGTCCGCAATAGAGTAAATTATTATGATGAACTGGAGATAATCCAATGCTAACTAAGGCGTTTATCGAGGAACGAAAATTAGCGAAGGATTCCCAATTTTTTATCAAGACCCTCGCGCCAACAAATAGCGAACAGCCCCTCCGGTTTGTGCTCGACAACCTTGGGAGGTTGCCACCAGATTTTGATCAGGAACCCCTCTTAAATCTGCTAAAACATGCACACCCGAATATTCGCCTGCTTGCCGTTAAGAATCTCGGTAAATTCAAGGATGCCGCGTTGCTTGATGCCATCTCCAAATTTGCGAATAGTGAAGCGAATACTGTTACCCGTCGTGAAGCGGTTTCAACGATTGGACGGATGCGGACGCCGAAAGCAATCCCGATCCTTATCCAATTTCTAAAGGACATTGATCCAAAAGTTGTCTTACAAGCGATTCGTGGACTCATCAACTTTAAGATGCTCCCCGAGGTTCAATCTGCACTCGCAGACTTGGAGAGCCATCCGAATGAATTGATTCAAGATGTTATCAATCAGGAATTGAGCGCAAAAACTGAATCAAAACAAGAGAAGCAACCTGCCCACCCCAAAAGTTTAGATGCTCTCAAAAATGTCATCGTTCACGCCGACGTGAGAGATGTATTGAGTGCCACGCCTGATGAATCCGTCCACCTGACCTTCACTTCACCACCCTACTACAATGCCCGTGACTACACACTCTACGAAAGCTACGAGGCATACCTACAATTTCTCGCTGATATTTTTAGAGAGGTACATCGTATTACAAAGGAGGGGCGATTTTTTGTCCTCAATACTTCCCCGGTTATCGTTCCGCGTATGAGTCGCGCCCACTCCAGCAAACGATACGCTATTCCTTTTGATATTCACCCAATGCTGACGCAGATTGGATGGGAGTTCATTGAAGATATTATTTGGGTCAAGCCGGAACGAACTGCCAAAAACCGGAACGGCGGGTTTTTCCAACATCGCAAACCGCTTGGATACAAGGCAAACTCCGTCTCAGAATATGTAATGGTCTACCGCAAGAAAACGGATAGGCTAATTGATTGGAATATGCGTCAATACGACGAGGAGACGGTTGAGGAGAGTTTGGTCAAGGGCGACTACGAAAAAACAAATGTGTGGCACATCCATCCGGCAAGCGACAAGGTCCATCCAGCAATCTTCCCAACCGATTTGGCAACGCGGATTATCCAGTTTTATTCTTTCAAAGGGGATATAGTGTTTGATCCGTTTGGAGGCATCGGGACAGTGGGTGTCGCCGCCCTCATGTTAGAGCGTTTTTTTCTTCTCGCTGAACAGGAAGAGAAATATGTCAAGAAGGCGAGACAGGCTGTTGATGGTTCACTGTTTAGCAGTATCAGTCCCAGATGTCTGAACTTGGCTGAATTCAGAGCGACACTCAACAAGGAAGAAGAACGATGACTATCACCGGTGCTGTTATAAAGAATATTATCCGTAAATTGTTGGCAGGCGAGGATTACCGCGCTGAGATCGTCGCGCTCATTGATGCAGAATTTTTGCAATACGTCATCGAATTTTTCGGTCGCGTTGTTGATGCAAAGTTGAAAAATAGGGCTGTAACAATTGATTGGTACAAAGAAGAATTTCTCAATCCAGAACTTCAATCGTCGGATATCGCTGTACATTCAGGTTTGAACATGAAAACGATCTCGAATATGTATAACTCTTCACGGAAAGAGGTTGTACTTGAAGCATCTAGAGATCATTATGATGTCTTACTTAATGCGATTCAGGATTTGACGGCACAAAGCGATGTTGATGTCTCGTTGACCATAAAATTTCGGACGGTCAGCGTTGATCTTAATATTAACGAAAGTTTAATCGTTATTAATACGCTTGCCGTCAAACGCGCTGCGTTGCGAGGCGGATTATGGAGTACAGCGGGAAAACAGGTTGAGAAACCGTTGATGACAACACTTTGTGCCCTATTCCGTGTTCCACTGAGGTATTTTAATCAATCTGTTCTTCCTATTTCAACAAATGAAGTGGAACGTGAAGCGGATTTCTATCTGGTCGATAATGCTGGATTGAGGCACCGTTGCGAAGTGAAACTGATGGGCAGAGGGAATCCGGAAAGTGCGGATGCCGTACATGCTCGTAGCAGCCAAGTTTTTGTTGCGGATAAACTCTCCGACCTGAATAAAGCACAACTCGATGGTTCAGACATCCATTGGGTAGAGCTACGAGATGAAAACGGTTACAAGCGGTTTGAACAGGTCTTAACGGCGTTATCAATTCCTTGTCAGCCCTTTGAAGGTGATATACAGGCAGCGTTAGATGCAATCTTTCCGGTTATACTTTCCGACGATGTTCAATCTTCATCAACCCCTGGCATTATTCTTCAAGAGCAGCGTGGTGATGATTCGCAGCTGCTCGTGGACTTTGAATAAAATAACGCAACAAGTCGTTATTTGCGCCGTTTTTTCACCGTTTTCTGAATTCTGAATTGTCGATGGACTGCGTTAAACGGAATTAGGAGGGATATTCAAATCGGTTGGGATCAGTGATAGCGGGTATCGAGAGGAAAAATAAAAAAAGATCCATTTTTTTGTTGCAAAACTACGCAGATTGTGCTATCATTTCACTCAATGCAGTTTTTTGTTGCAAAACTACGCAGATTGTGCTATCATTTCACTCAGTGCAGTTTTGATGTATGGTTTAATACATAGAAGGACAAATAAATAGGGAGCAGTTTCACTACCGAATTTCTGGGCCGAAAGGAGGAAAGTGAAACTGAGTAATACCGTCGCCGTCAAGCAGCTCATTCCTACAAAAGGAAACAAAATAATGAAGAAGTTACAGAATCTTCTACGGATACCCATCCCTACGAAAGGAGGAAAATCACAATGAAAAAATTACTGAATCTTCTTCGTAATACCGTTGTCGCCATTTTAACCTTATGGTTAATCAAACTGCTCATTGAGCATGTATTGGTGTAAGATAGCAATTACCATCTAATGAGAATAGCAGAACGACTAGACCCCTATTTATTTGTTCTTATATTCTACTGCATTATTTTCGCCTTGTCAATAGTATTCTGAAAGGAGATCAAAATGAGAATAGCAAAACGACAACCTTTATCTGATTATTACAATCGGGAGGCAGATTTCTCGGCTGCATTATCTAAGCGAGAAACGTTGAAACAAATAGGGCTAGGCGATTTCACAATGATTGAGCGTGAAGTCTCTACAGCTGGAATGGTTGTCGATATAGTTGCTTACAATACTAACCAAGTATTGGTGATAGAGAATCAGTTTGGTCAACCAGATTGGGATCATTGGGGACGTTTAGAGTGTTACGCTTATTATCATAATGCAAACATGGCAGCATTGATAGCCGATGATTTTCAACCGTTAATGATTGATGTATGCCGACGGCGTAACATGGTTAGTGATATTCGATGGTATCTTATTAGTACCTATATTGATTTACATGAAGAGCATCATTTTAATATAGTTGCACAACCTTCAAAAGACCCTCTTGAAATTATGAGTCCCCATAGTGCCGACAGAAAGATTATGAATCGAGTTGACCCTATTTTCTGGCAGCCAATTCGGGAGGATAAGAATTGTATATTTTCAGGAAAACCTGTGCCACCATCTAATAATTATGGTATCGAGAAAAAAGTTAGAGGCACAAATATATATGTAAGGCTTCAGCTTCGTGGTGATCATAGTAGTATTAGAATTAAGTTTGAAGGTAATCAGCCTATGTTACACTTAAAGCAGATCATGGATACGCTGCCAGCTTTTGATGATTGTGAATTTAACGACCGTGGGGATTCTGCAATTGCTACTATTATAGTTATAAATAAAGGGCGAAAACATGAAAGTCATTGGGATGAAATACGTGAAAGGTTAATAGAACAAGGAACTTTCATTTATGAAAGTCTAAGTAAAACAAATTATACAGGTCTGTTATTGTGAGTGGAGCGAATATCTACTATTTTCGTTCACCTGCAATTAGTAGTTATTGATTGAACCAGTGTGCTGCCATCGGAAATTCTGAGGTTAAAAAAGGGAAAAACAGGAAATCAAGATCCAGTCATAGCAAGGGTTTTAACAGTTTCAATAACCAAAAAATATGTCCGATAAGTGTATCAGGAGAATTTTGAAATGAAAGGAAGCTAAAAAAATGAATCACCGCCTACATCACTTTATGAAGCAACTAACAGACGAAATGGCTGGAAATTACAAAGAGATTCAAGAATGGGCAGCTACGGATCCGGGGACTGCTGGGGACCAGGGAGAGGAGAATTGGGCTAAATGGCTGCGCGAGTGGCTTCCGCCAACTTATCAGGTCGTTACAAAAGGGCAAATCATCAACCACGAGGGGAAAGCAAGTCAACAGATCGATGTTTTAGTTCTAAAACCTTTTTATCCCAAGAGGTTACACTACGAAAAACATTATTTCTCTGCCGGTGTCGCCGCCGCATTTGAATGCAAAACCACGCTAAAGGCATCGCATATCCACAAAGCAATAGAAGTCTGTGTAGGACTCAAAAACTTGTATCCAAGTCGGACAGGATCACCCTACAAGGAACTAAACGCACCCATTGCCTATGGGTTGTTGGCGCATTCCCACGATTGGAAGGGCGAGAACTCAGCACCTATAGATAATATCCAGCAGCATTTGTCAATTTCAACTCTCTCGCAGGTTTCACATCCTCGTTTTGGGCTTGATTTTCTCTGTGTTGCGGACCTTGGTGCATGGGTCTTAGCGAAAATGACGCCCAATGCGTCGGATCCGTCTTTTGGCGGACATCTTCCGCACATCCCTGCTCGCTATAAGGAGGAAAAGGACTTTACTGCAATTGGTTCGTTTTATGTCTATTTAATGGAATGGCTCGCATGGGAAAACCCAGCATTGCGTGATATTGTAGACTACTACCGAGTTACAGGGGCAGGTGGTCAAGGGGGTGGAAGCATGCCCTATCAATGGAATTTTTCGTCTGTATACAGTGAAGCCGTTCAAAATCAGATAAAAGGAGGTCGCCTGTCACACCACGGGTTGAGTTGGGATGAATGGAAAAGTCATTTTGGTCTGCGGATGCAAATTCATCAGTTGATACCGTAAAAGGTGGGGTGGTCAGGAGATTACGGTTAGTCTCTTGCCTGTCTTCAAATGAAAGGGGGCAGTTTTTGTAACTCGTCGAAGATGGCAGAGTTGCGGGCGAGGCTGAATCAATAAACTGAAAGGAGGAAACAAATGAACTTTTTAGAAGACTTTAGCAACTGGGTAGGTTTGTCTACAATAGTACAAACGATGGTGGTTATAGGGGTGACCATAGCAGGAATACGAGTCTACAGAAAAGGCAGAAAATTCAATAGGCATTTTCTGCAAGTCGTGAAAGAAATCTATCACGCCGGACACAAACTAAGGGCAGTCACGCCAGAAGAAGGACAAGAAAACAAAGAAAAATACAAGAAAGGAATAGAAGAACTTGAACGTGCAACAGCAGAATTGCTTCTTATATCTGGGCAAATAAAAGTAATAGAACCTAAAGACTAAAAGCGGAGTAGCGGACGAGGGCGAATCAATAAAAGGAGACTGACCAAAATGCAGAGAGACAGAGGTATCACCAGCAATATGGGTATGTATTATGTATGTTATAAACTGTCTGGTTTGGGCTTCTACGCGACAATAAAAAAGCGCAGCCCAAATATTGTAGTCTGTAAAAATGAGGCCAATAGCCGAGAGGTTGTTATTCGGGTTAGAAGCTCTAGCGAACAATATGCAATTTCGCTTGAAGATAATCTTGAGGACATCCAGGGAGATTTTTGGATTATCGTAACCCTCCTTAATCACAGTGAACCACAAACTTATATTTTGTCTTCTGATGAAGTAAAAAAAGGCGCAAGCCAAGACGGCGATGGTAGGAATTGGCTCGAACCTGAAGATTATGTGATGGAGAAGTTTAAAGAAAGATGGAGACGAATAGTAGATTCCTTGTAGAGAAGGGACCTGAATAATGCTCGATAATTTGAACTATCAAATTTGTCAAGGAAGAGGGGGAGGGAGGCGGTTCAGGAGTACACTGTTCTGCAGATTAATCTGTGTATCGTGGCGGTTAAGTGCCTCGCGGAGGTGTTTGATTTCAGACTATATCTGTTAGATTTGTGTGGCAGTGGGTTGGACACCTGACTGAACATTGGGGTAGTCACTGTTTATGGTAGATTGGACACGCCCAATGCACAGCCAACCCCCTAAATCCCCCTTGTCAGGGGGACTTTGGACTATTGGTAATGTCTACCTATTTCTCTAACCCACTATAGTCTTAACCTGCCTTAGTTTGTCAACGCAGCCTAGGAGATTCTCCTTGAGCAAAACAACAGCCAACAGCAGCGAATCAATTGGATACCGCGCACTGATTCGCGGCAACCGCAATTTTCGCCTGCTCTGGCTTGGACAGATTATCAGTCTCCTAGGGGATTGGTTCAATTTTGTCGCTTCCGCTTCGCTCATCGCAATACTGACCCAGTCCGGGTTCGCTGTCGGCAGCCTCTTCGTCGTCCGTATGCTCGCCCCATTCTTCATCAGTCCCATCGCTGGTGTGGTCGCCGACCGCTATAACCGCAAATATACCCTTATCATAACTGACTTGGCGCGCGTCGTGGTCGCATTCGGCTTCCTTTTGGTTCGGACCGCGGACGATGTTTGGCTGCTTTATGTCCTGACCGCCCTCCAACTTGGGATCGGTGGTTTCTTCTTTCCCACGCGCAATGCGATCTTGCCCGACATTGTATCATCACAGGAACTCGGCACTGCCAACGCCTTGGGATCCGCGACTTGGTCGGTTATGCTCGCTTTGGGTGCTGCCATCGGTGGAATTGTGTCCGGCGCATGGGGCATCTATCCCGCCTTTGTCATTGACGGCTTGACCTTTCTTCTCTCAGCCGTATTCATCGCCCAGATTAAACTTGATGTGACACCAGCACTCGCTGACTCAGATAAAACTATGAGCGGTGCCTTCAAAGAGTACGTTGACGGTTTGCGTTACCTCGGGGGGCATACCGACACACTAATCGTTGCGCTGCATAAGGGCGCCAGCGCGTTGATGATGGGTTCTGGGTCTCAGGTGGCGATGGTCGCCATCGCTGAAGATATCTTTGTAATCGGAGAAGGTGGGGGTATCAGCCTCGGTCTTATGCTCGCGCTGGGCGGCGTTGGGACAGGCATCGGTCCAATCGTCGCGCGCCGTTTCACTGGGGATCGGGATCGCCCGTTGCGGAATGCCATCATTTTGGGCTACTTGATGGGGGCGGTGGGGCTCGCAATCGTCGCACCGATGGCGCATTTCGGCTGGGTACTTTTGGGTGTCACCCTCCGCGGGATTGGTGGGGGGATTATCTGGGTGTTCTCGACACAACTGTTACTGCATCTCGCCCCCAATACGGTTCGGGGGCGGGTCTTCGCCACCGATTTTGCCCTTTTCACGCTGATGAGTGCTGTCGGTTCTGCGGCTGCTGGCGGGGCACTCGACGCTTCACTGAGTCTCCCCGCAATTTTCTGGTGGATGGCAGGCTTGACGGTGATTCCAGCGGTTCTGTGGGCGGCGTGGCTGGGCGGAAGCGTCGAACGCGAAACGTGAAAGTCCTCTGTTCATTGGTGCATTAGTACATTAGTTCATTAACAGGACTTACGCAAATTCAGCACGCAGCGCGAGAGTTTCTTATTTTTAACCCCCTAAATCCCCCTTGTCAGGGGGACTTTAAGAGGAAATGCGTAAATTCTAATAAAGTAAAAAAAGTGTTGACAACGCTAGGCTGATGTGAAACAATAGAGAATTGGGACTGCTAAGCAAAGCCTAACAGTCCCAGTGGGGACTCCGAGTTAGCGGCTCGAAGCCCCCTGAAGCAAAACGAGATCCGAGCTCGAATCGCTTCGTGATTGACAGGTGAACTAACACCTGACAATCTTTAATAGTATAACCCTTTATGCCAATCGTTTCGATCTAAAACAGAAGGGCTGCGCGATTCGGGTATTTCCGACGCTGCAGCCCTTTTTTGTTTTAGGTCGTTTCGATGGCAACACAAAGGTGTTGGGTGTTTCTGATGCTAGCGATCTTGGGATGGGATGGTATAGGCGATGTCCCTTATAACGTCGGCAGTTTCTCTAAGTTGACAGTGACGGGGGAATAGGTATTACCTTGAAAGCATTTCGTCCATACCTAAAGAAATAGGAAGTTGGCATGACTCGTGTGTAACGGGTTTTCTCCGAACGTATTCTTATAGTGGACCTTAGAATTAATGAGACACTCCAAATCGGCGCAGTTGGAAACAGCGCCTACCAGGTGGAGGGCGAAAGTGTCCGTTTATTTTTTGAATTTACTATAGTTATATTTCTCGCAAGCTGCGGAGGATTGGATGAGCGACGAACAAAATGACAACCCCTTGGGTTGCAAGCAAACTTGGGGGTTGATTAGTGCAGAGATGCTGAAAGCTCTCTTGGACAATCGTTTCCTGAGTGTGCCGTCAGCGGTCTTTTTGTATCTCAGATTGAACGACGATGAGCCTCTGAATTATAGAGAGGTTGCAGGGTGCCTCGGATTTCATGAAGCGAGTGTGTATCGAGCTGTCAAAGAACTTGCGGATGCTGGTCTTATCAAACGAAACAGACGCGGGGACTTGAGTGCTCGTATCGTTGAATAACATTTTATTTATAGGAATGGAACCGAATGAAACAAGAGCAGGGCTTAGGCAAATTTAGCACGCAGCGCGAGATTTTTTTTATTTTTAACCCCCTAAATCCCCCTTGTCAGGGGGACTTATGAACTCAATCGGTTTCTGTTGCACAATTTCTTAACATGAGCGAAGATAATAAAAACAGGGCTTACGCATTTCAGCATAAGTGGAGCGGGGCAAGATGCCCCGCCTACGGTTTCTAAAGATTCTTCTTTGCGTCTTTGTGCCTTTGCGTTAAGATAGGTTTTACTCACCGAATCCTAGACTGCGGAGATGGGCGACCGCTTGCTGCATATCTCCGGGTGCCTGCATAATCCATGGTCCCTGAAACCCCACACCTTCAAGAACCCCCTTGACACCCGCAAAATCCACCGACCCTGCGCCAAGCGTGGGGAAATCCCATTCGTCAAAATTACCGCTATGGTCTTTCAAATGGGTGCTCACGACATACTGTGCAATCTTTTTTAACTCCGTGACCGCATCCGCCCCATCCGTGTAGAAACTGATGTTCCCCGTATCATAGTTAATTCTGATGTTCGGATGGTTGGTCGCCTCCATCGTCTTCAACGCAACCTCAGCATTATGAACAAGCGACGGGTGCGTTTCGAGTGCGACGGTGATGCCTCGCTGTGCCGCCTCATCGCCCATCGTCTTCAGCCAGTTGCAGACCTTCGGTCTCATCTCCTCATCGGCTTTGATACTACTGAGTGCGAGATCCACGCCCATTTTGACCGCCGCATCGAAGGCGTTTACCCATGCTTCGCTCGCCGCCTCAGTGGCAACGGTATCCTCTTCGAGATACAGTGCGGTTAGTCCAATCGCTTGAAGTCCCTGCGCTTTGAGATCTGCCTGAAGCTCTTCGACCTTGTCGGGTTCAGGGGCACTCACTTGAACATACCGAATTCCATGGTCTAAAAGCTCTGCACCGCCCCCTATATTCGCTAATACGTTTGCCATATCGATTCCTTTCTACGCGGGTGAACCGCGCTTCCACTTAGGGTCATTTATAGTAGATTTTAGCATTAATTAGACGCTCCAAACCGGTGCGGTTCGGAAAACGAAACTACCGTTCTACCGTTTGGTAGGCGCTGTTTCTAACTGCGCCTATTCTCCCGATGTATCGGGATACCGGGAGGCGAAAATGTCCATTTATTTTTAGAATTCACCATAATTCTCCCGTAACTCGATTTCCCGGTCGAGGCTAGGGCGGGGAGACCAGATGCCCGCCCCGATAAATCGAGATGCAGACACCTACGGATTCGGATCATTCCGATCGTTCCGATTCATACACTTTGTGCGTGACTATTCACTATATAGGACTTACGCAGTTGAACGCTCAACTCTGTAGTTCGGTGATTTATCGCCACTGGATACCATTTCCAAAACCCGATGAATCACCGATTTGTCGGGATTAAGAAACGGGCAACTACAGTGAAAACGCCCGATAAATCGGGCAACTACAGCCGAAACCCCCTCAAGGAGTTCGTAGGGAACGCAGATCTGCGTTCCCTACTGAAGTGCGCAACTCCTACTATATTACACATTTGGGAAATAGATCGCAAGCCGTTTGTTAATTTGCTCTGATTTTTTTCCCCTTTTTTTTTCAATCGTGCTATAATGTTTGCCCAATCAACGGAGTTTTTCCACCGCAAAATGAGCGAGGAACCATTTGCGACATGCTTAATGATTCACAAATTGCGACATTCAAAGAAGAAGGTTACCTGATCATTGAGGACCTTTTCACCGACGATGACTTGCGCCCGGTAAAAGACGAGTTCAGTGCTGTCGTCGAAGCGCAGGCGCAGCAACTCTATCAAGCCGGGCGGTTGAGCGATTTGTACGAAAACGAGTCATTCGAGCGGCGGTTAGCAAAGATTGCTGTTGAAGCACCTGAAGCGACTTCAGCACTACAGACCCGCGCCCATAAAGACGAAGCATTTTTTCAGTTCCTGAAGCATCCCAAAATTCTTGATCGGGTCGAGTCGATGGTGGGTCCCGATATTTTATGCCACCCCTCCTATAATATCCACCCACGCCTACCGGGAGGGTATACCACGCCGCATCAGGATGCGGGATTTTACCTGCCCGATGGCGACGAAACGTTGATTCTGGCATGTTTGATACCTCTCGTCGATACCACGTTTGAGAATGGGTGCCTATGGGTTGCCCCACGTCGGCATAAAGAGGGGGTTTTGCGGCATCGCTGGGAAGAGGACGGATTGAATATTCCGCTCGACGAAGTGTCAGAAGCGGAGCGGCAGCCGCTTCCCACAAAGGTAGGTAGTATGGTGATGTTCAGCAGTATGACGCCGCACGGTTCGCTGGTCAATCATACGGATACTCTCCGTTGGAGCATGGACTTGCGTTACCAAGCACTTGGGAAACCGACAGGACGTTGGTATGTCCCCGGTTTTGTCGCCCGGAGCCGCTCAAATCCCGAATTGGAGACACCCAACTGCAAGGCATGGATCGCCGAAGTTGAGCGCGTCGAAGAGAAGGCAAACAAATACCCCGAATGGCCACGTTATCGCTGGCCGCAGACGAAATAAACTTGCTCAAAGGAATTTCTCTATGGTCCGAATCCCAATTACCATGTGTCATGGTATTAACCTTTGGTGCTATTTTAGAGAGTGAATTGAGCGATAGATAAAGGTACAAATCCATCGTTATTAGTTGGCAATCCGTCCCATTGGACCAAAAGATTAAACAGAGCCATAGTGAAAGCAAGGCGAGTTTTGAAATAAGCCCAACATCGATGTGTCACTTTCTTCAAATGACACACCCCCGTCAACATAGATAAGATGGTCTCTATCAGCATCCTATCGTTCCATTGTCCACGGGGACATATACGCAAGTTTGAAGGGTGCCAATCGCCTTTGGCAAACCCTTCATCAGCAAAGACCACCATCTGGTCACTCACATTATCAACGATATGTTGAAAATGGCTTCCATCGTAAACATTGGCAGTGGCACAATCCCAGTCCACAATCAGTCCCAAGTGGTTGACCAACACACACAGTTTGCCCCCGACAATCCATCGTTGGTTGGATATGCCTTTTTTGCCGACTTGTTGTTCAGAACGACCTTCTCGACGGGGATGAATCAGTTCAATACCATAAGTATCAATCACTCCTATCAATGAGGGATTTGCCATGAACATATCCGTCAGATGGTGATGCCTGTTGAACAATCGGAACAGGCGGGTTCTTTCGGGTAAATTGGGAAACAGCGACTTATAGTTGTTTTCTATCCAACGATAGAATGCACGGTTGCCAACACCTTTGAGGGCAAATAGCAAGGCGATGGTAACCACTTCAGACGGATAGAGATTGGCTTGGGTATGCTTCTGGTTCTTATTTGCTTGTGTGAGTTTATCATCTACTCGACAGAACAATTGTGTGATAAAATCTATAGTGGTCATGAGCTTTGGTTCCTCCCGTTAATCGAGTTTGGTTGATTACCCCGATTAACGATAGAAGTGAGGATACCGGCTCATGACCTACAAATTATACTAGCACCATTGGTTATTAGGCATGATGGGGACTATCCGTTGACTTCGGATTATCTCAACAGACTGGTGAAAATCGCCGCTGAACTGAACTTTGAATCCATCAACTATAATCAGCTTTTTCAATGGTTTCGAGAAGGAGAGAAATTACCGCCTCGACCAATCATGTTCGATTTTGATCACCCCGTGAAGTCGATGCGTTATGAGATTCACGATGTCTTGAGCAAGTACGGCTATGCTGGAAATCTGTTTATCAATACCGGACCGGTGGATGAACTTTACGCCAACCCCATGCCACCGGATTCCCTCCGTGAAATCATGACCTGGGACGAGATAGGACAGCTCATCGAAAGCGGCTGGCATATCGGGGCGCACACGGTGACACATCCAAACCTGTCTGAACTCTCCCTAGCGGATGCGTCCGGCGAAAAATTACGGGCGGAGTTGGAACAATGTGACGAAACATTGAAAAAGCATCTCGGAATTACGCCACAAGATTTTGCCTTTACGGGCACGAGTTGGAGCAGCATCGCAGAGCGCGAGGTCTCAAAAAGATACCGGTTTGGCAGGCTCTGGATTGTGGGGACAGAATATCAGGTTGATGGCGAGACAATGCGATATGCCGATCTTGTTGGGGTTGATGGACCCGACGAAGAGGATGGGGGACCGCCAATGGCGGCACGTTATATTACACAGAATTCGCCCCCTTATCGTCTGCCGTCAATGGAAATTCAGAGACCCCTGATTTATGACTCTGATGCGTTTCGCCGTTATCTTGAGGGGGCAATAGGGACTTAATGGGATTCCCGCACAATTTCCTTATGTAGCAAGAATTCACGATGAATTGTGTAACTTATAGTAGATTTCAGAATTAACTACTGTAGAGCAAACTGTTAGTTTGCGTTTTTGTATCATAATCTAACAGATCGTGGTACAAAAGACTCACCATAGAAGGAAGTGAATAGATGGCATCAATTGATTTTTCATTGACCGACAAGGTCGTTCTTGTCACCGGTGCGGGGAAAGGCATCGGTAAGGAGATTGCACTGGCTTGTGCAGCCGCCGGAGCGGATATCGTTGCGGGGAGCCGCACCGTCAGTGAGGTTGAACAGGTAGCAGAGGAGGTTCGCAAAGCCGGTCAACGCGCAGAAGCGTGGCAGTTGGACGTTGCAGAGGTTTCAAGCATTGAGACATTTGTGCGGAAAACGCTCGATACCTTTGGCAGAATTGATGTGTTAGTTAATAATGCCGGAGTCAACAAAGTCCAACCCGCGCTTGATGTCACCGAAGAAGACTTCGATTATATCGTGGATGTAAATTTTAAGGGTACGTTCTTCATGAGCCAGATGGTGGCGAAATCGATGATTGAAGATGGTATTCAGGGACGCATCATCAACATCAGTTCGCAGGTTGGCGTTGTGGGTGGGCCACTACGAGCACCCTACAGCGGTGCGAAAGGTGCCGTTTGCCTACTCACCAAATCGTTAGCCGCAGAATGGGCACCGCACGGCATCACGGTCAACTCGGTCGCACCGACCGTCACCCGCACGCCTCTTTCAGAAGGGGCACTGAAAAACCCTGAATTTCAAAGGATGGTAACCGAAAACGTTCTGATGGGGCGGATCGCAGAACCGGAAGAAATCGCGGCGGCGGTTATCTATCTCGCAAGCGACATAGCGGGTATGGTCACCGGACACACGCATCTTGTGGATGGCGGATGGACTGCGGTTTAACGGTATAAATTATGGTAGATTTTAGAATTAATGAGATACTGCCAATCGGCTTGTCCCGATTCTCGGGATCCCGATGCCGTTCCGAGCATTCCGATAAATCGGAACCTGTCGGGATTGGAAACAGCGCCTACCAAACACCGGGAGCGAAAGTGTCTATCTGTTTTTAGGATTCACTATAGTAAGCCCGGATCGGAATACTGGAATAGGAAGGGTAAGAATAGTGAAACAACTGACTTCAAACGGCATACCGCTAGATATGTCGCCGGACGCATTCGGTGAGCTGCGTGACTCAAATGACTTGCTTGATGACAGCCCCGCTTTGAGGGAACGAATGGCAGAGGACGGCTATCTCCTACTCCGTGACTACTTGGATCTGGAGTGGGTTATGGACGCCCGGCGATCTGTGCTTGAGGTGTTGGCAGAGCATGAGATGGTCGATGAAAACTATCCTCTCATGGATGCACGGGCAGCAAAGAGTGATCAGGCAACATTTCGCTCGGCGGTCAGCAGTCATGCGGCGCTAGGGAAGTTGCCCGCTGTGCGGAGGTTGGTGCATTCCGGTCGGATGGTTGACTTCTACACGGCATTCCTCGGCGGTGAGGTCAGATCGTTTGATTTTATCTGGATGCGCGTGATGGGGCCCGGCCGATCGAGTGCGCCACACTACGATATCGTGTATATGGGACGCGGCACCACGAACCTATACACCTCATGGACACCGTTGGGGGACGCTCCCTTGAGCGATGCCGCGCTGATGGTACTTGAAAATTCCCATCGTCTGGAAGAGCTCAAAGCAACCTATGGACAGATGGACGTAGATAAGAAAAGCAACTGGAAAAAAACGGGAGGAAGTTACGGTAAAGATCCCGCATCGATCCAGAAGGAGCTTGGGTGCCGCTGGCTCACAACAGACTTCCGCGCCGGGGATCTGCTAGTGTTCAGTATGTATACAATGCACTGCTCGCTTGACAATCGCTCGGATCGGATTCGGCTATCTTCGGATACACGTTACCAACTAGCATCAGAGCCGGTGGATGAACGTTGGATCGGCGAAAATCCGATAGCTCATTCCGTGCGGGAATAGGAGTAAGACATCCGATTGGAAAAACCATGAGCAACAAAGGCGCATGAAACATGGAGCATTTTACAATAGAAATTCAACGGGATGGGAGTTTCTTTGTCGCTCAGTGCTTTGAAGAAGAATCCTGTTTCACGCAAGGCAAAACACTCCAAGAAACCATCCGTAATATGCGTGAAGTTCTGGAATTGATGTTAGATGTAAAGAATCCTCAATTAGAGGTGCACTTACGACACGATGCGGTTGAGGTATTTGCTTGAAGATTTTCATCACGACATAAAAACAACCTTGTGTAGAGAATATATCCTATCCAATAGGCAATAACTTTATAGGCTTATGTAAAAAGAAAGCGCAAAACACGAAGAGAAACCGAGTTTTCAAGAAAAAACTCGGTTTCTTTGCACTATTTCTTAACATGAGCGACTTTATAAACCAAGTAGGAGGTTATCATCATGATCATACGAAACTGGCGTGATTCAATTCCTTACGTCGGACACGAGAGCAAAATTATTTGGCCCATACTGACACGCACCGGGAGCGAACACGCCGATCCACCGGAAACCGCGTGTCTGTTGGGCCTAACCAACTTCACCCGCCATGTCGTTCAAGGACGCATCACAACGGATTATCACGACCATCAAGACAAAGAACAGGTCTACTACTTTATCAAAGGACGTGGTAAAATGTTGATTGATGGTAAGGAATACCCGGTGACAGCGGGTGATGCTGTGCATCTACCGCCCAAGACAAAGCATGGAGTCATCAACGACGGCGAAGATGAAATTGAATACCTGAATATCAGTGCGCCCGTTGAGTCGTAGTGTGGTAACGCAATCCTTCTTTATTAGGACTTATGCAGTTGAACGGTCAAAGTCCTGTAGTTCAGTGATTCATCGCCGTAGGACACCGTTTCCAACGCCCGATGAATCGGGCAACTACAATCTAAAGTGCGTAAGTCCTATCTATACTATCGTTAAGGAGTTCTTATGATTAAGCTTGGTATGTACGGTTCGTATTTTGGCAAGGACGATCCAAAAACACTTCCTTATATTGAAGATGTGGTTGATTTTGCCTACGAGTTGAAACTAGATGTCGTTGATTTCCGCGCTGATGTGGGTTTTCGCTCGCAGGACCCTGATTATTTGCGCGCTATCAAGATTAAGTGCCTTAAAGCCGGACTCCCTATCGGCTACCTCGCGACCGGCGGTCATTTTGTGGGAACGGAAGATGAACTACAGGAAAAAATGGCTCGGTGCAAAGCGGACTTGGATACAGCGGTTTTTCTCGGTGCGCCGATGGTCAGATCTTTCTGTGGTCCCACCCCGGAGACTGACGAAGGGCAAGCGCGCGAAGTTGCGTGTTTCCAAGAACTTTGTGATGCTGCCGCTGAAAAGGGTATCATCGTCGGGGTACAGAACCATCCGTGTACCGGCGAGGGTGTCCTGCAGCTCCTGCGTGAAACAGATCGTGAAAACTTTACCTTTATTCTAGATACCGGTCAGTGGGTCGGCTCTCCTTCTCGGACCCAAGGCGTTCCCGATCCGGACATAGATACCTACGAATTTATGGAACAGACCGCTGCCCACGCCGCGTATGTCCGCGCTAAAATCTATAAAGTGGACAGCGGACGTGAGGAGTGGCTAGATTATGAGCGCATTGTTGAAATTCTGAAAGCAGCGAATTTTAACGGCTGCATGTCCATCACATTTGAAGGCAAAGATGTCAACGAATGCGATGATAAGGAAACCTTCAGGCGAGCGGCTAAATATCTACGCGGATTGCTTGCCGCCTAGTCCTTTTGGAGATTCCGTGAGGAACAGCGATCGTTGTTCCCTACATCGGAATCTGAACATAATACATAATCAAGGAGATTACAATGGCCGAAAATGTTTACTCAAGATTGGGTGCAGTCCCCATCATCAACGCTGCGGGCAACTCTACCGCCATGGGTGGTTCAACCCCTACTCCAATAGTCAAACAGGCGATGGAAGAAGCGGAAGAGTACTTCGTAGATATGGAAGAACTCCTCGAAAAGTCCGGAGACCATATCGCTTCTCTGGTGGGTGCGGAAGCTGCTTATGTCACGGCTGGCTGCTACGCTGCTATGGTGTTATCCACCGCTGCGTGCATGACCGGCAATGATCAAGAGAAAATGGATCAGCTGCCAGATACCACCGGCATGAAAGACGAAGTCATCATCCAAGCAAAGCAGCGATACGGATTTGACAGGGCTTACACCATACCGGGAAGCAAGCTCGTGATAGCCGGCGATGAAAGCGGGTGTACAGCGGAGCAGTTGGAAGCTGCAATTGGTCCCCAGACCGCAGCGGTTATCCACTTTGTCAGTCCCGATCCGGACACCACCGTTGTCTCGCTCGAAGATACGGTCAGAATTGCACACGCACATAATGTATATGTCATCGCTGATGCCGCTTCGCAGATCTTCCCAATCGATTATTTTCAGAACACCGCCACATCGGCTGACTTGGTCTGCTTCGGTGGTAAATATGTCCACGGTCCCCACTCGGCTGGGTTTGTGGCTGGTAAGAAGGATCTGATCCAAGCAGTTGCTTCCCACGGTTTTATCGGTCCCCGCCCCTTGGGACGCGGAATGAAAATAGACCGACAAGAAATCATCGGACTGACCGTCGCTCTCGACCAATGGTTCACTATGGACCATGAGGAACGTTTCGACGAATATCGTAAAAAGTTCGCCGTTATTGAACGCGCAATTGAGGGAGCACCCGGTGTGGAAGAAACAAAAGAGGTCTCCACACAGAGATATTGGGGTGTCGAACTCCACGTCGTCATTAATGCAGCAGAGGCGGCGCGGAGTGCCAGCGAACTGATTGCGGAGCTTGATGCCGGTGACCCCTGCATCAAAGTCGGCGGCGAAGGTGAAGATGCCGTCGTTATCCGGGTGGACAATCTAGAGGAAGGGGATGAACACACCATCGCCCAACGGTTGAGAGCCCTGCTCGCCGGTTAAATTCGGTCTAATTTGGGGTTCGTAGGGAACGCAGATCTGCGTTCCCTACTCCGAAATTTATCTAGCGAACCTCTTTTTAACTGCCAACAAATATTGTTGAACACATGCAAATGAACAAGCAGTTTCCAGCAGCAGCATGTGACCAAATCGCGGCGGATTTTCACGGACGTATCGGCTTCTACATTGAAGACTTGACCACCGGCATCACGCATGAGCACAATGCGGATCAACGCTTCCCCACTGCAAGTGTCTGTAAAGTTCCGGTGATGATCGAGCTGTTTCGTCAGGTTGAGGTGGGCACTCTTTCGCTTGATGATCGCCATCGGCTGCAAGGGAATATCTCTACTCACGGCTCAGGGACGTTAAAGCTGATGGAAGATGCGCCGGAACTGACGTTACGCGACTACTGTCGGTTGATGATCAGTATCAGCGATAATATGGCGACCGATTTTCTGTTAGGGGTGGTTGGGTTGGAATCGGTCAACGCCACGCTCGATGCGATGGGCTTCCCCAACACCCGAACCAGTGTGACTCTCGGTCGCTATCATTATCGGATGTTCGGCATGGATGATGTCCCGTGCAACCGAGAAAACGATGTGTTGCAGCACAAACGGGCACAAATACATGGCACGGACTTCAACAGTATATCCTTTCAGGATTCTTTGGAGAATAACGTCGCCACCCCAAGGGATATGGGGAGTATCCTGAAGCAACTCCACGCTGGTCAGGTCGTCAGCCGGCAGGCATCCGCGGCGATGATCGAGATGCTTCGGCTTTGCAATGACCGCCGTATGATCCCCCGCGACTTAAAACCTGACATCCCAACCGCGCACAAGATTGGATCGAGTGGGCGTATCAAAGGGGATGTCGGTCTTATCTTTCTCCCAACGGGTCCCTTTATTGTCTCGGCATTCGCACTTGCCAGCGACGATGATATTCGTGGGGATGAGGCGATTGCAGAGATCACCCGGTTAGCGGTGGAAGCTTTCTCGCCCGAAAGCATTGCTCAATGATTCTTTATACCTTCCAATTTGCTTGTTCTCGATACTTTATCGGGAATAATATTTTATCAAAATCTATATTTCCTATGGAGGAAACAAAATGGCAGAGATACATAGTTCTTGGCAACGCGATTTCGATGTATACGACAGATTGAACGCGCTCGGCATTGATATAGGGACAAAAGCCGATGCAATTTCCGATCCCCGCGGTCGGCGTATCTGTAACCTCACCTTTACCCCATCCGGTCTGGTCTTCGCTTCGGGGACAGGTGCCGGTACAGGACCGGTGACCAACGACGATCAGGATGTGGAAGACGGTTACGAGGCGGGTCGGGAAGCAGGCATCAGCCATATCCTCTCCCTGCACTGGGGACTGGAGCCTTTCGGAAACTTAAACGATGTCTGGTACTGTGTCAAGTGTATCGGGATGGTCAACTCACACGGCGGCGGGTCTTTTACAAAATCGCCCCAAGTTGTGGATGGCTACACGAAGGCGTTTCACGATGTGTTCGGCGGACCGCTATCCGAATCGGCTGAAGACGGCATGGACTCATCGCTATCGGGTTGGCACGCGCGAAGTGCCGTCGCAGGTTATGATCTACCGGGAAACTGCAAGATTGAACCTGAGATGATTTTTCAGATCGATCCAGATCTGGCAATGAGAATCATCCGAGAACGTGGCCCACATATCTAAGTTTTGACTCATGTTAAGAGATCATGCGACAGAAACCGAGTTTTTTCGGAAAAACTCGGTTTCTGTCCGTGCTTGGGAGATGTTATGTCTACTCGCTTCGTTTTTTTGACCGACAGCCACTATTACCCCGGGGCGCCGAAGGATTACGGTGCACCAAAAATGCTGACAAAGAGTAAAACTGTCCTTGATGCAATCGTGCCAGCGATCAATCCGATCCAACCGGACTTTATCGTTCACGGCGGCGATTTCCTTTGCGGTGGGAGTTCGTTTGAGCTGCCGTGGACGACCTATCTGCAATCCATTGAGGATGTTGCGACAACTTTTGCCGACTTTGAGGTACCGCTATACTGTGTCCCCGGCAACCACGACTCCGACGCACAACAAGGGTCTTTTGAAGCGTTTGCGGAAAGATTCGACATCCCCGAAACGCTCAAGGTCGTTGATGCCGCCCCACGCCTTCGTCTCGCGATCGCCAACATCTATCACCAATGCAATCCAATCAAAGACGGCAGCGGCGTTTGGACCGATACCCTCGACAATGCCCTCCGTGAGGAAGCAAAAAAAGCGTATGACGAAGGGCACGCGATGCTGTTGTTTATCCATGCGTGGGCGCTCCCAAGCCATGAAGAGGGAAAGGGAACCCTCGACGGTGCAGATCGCTTGTTAGAAACCGTGAAAGGGAATCCCGCTATCGTCGCGCTCTTTACGGGGCATCGGCATATCAACCGTATCCGGATGTACCGTGATTTCCTCACTGTTGACACCGCATGTCTGATCGGTTATCCGATGGGGTTTCGTGAGGTCCAACTCCGCGACGACGGATATTTCGAGACGCGATTTCATCAACTCCCGCTACCATCACTTATCCAAGAATCGTACGACAAATCCAGCCCTGAAACGAATAACGTCTGGTGCGGCGAAATCCACGATCAGAATACGGAAATTCTCATACCCAGACTCAAAGAGATCTGGCGTTAGAATAGGAGAAACAGATGAAAATCCTCGTCACCGGTGCCGCCGGGGCTGTTGGTACGGCGGTCGTGAAAGGATTAAAAGACCGATACTCGCTGCGTGGATTTGACCGCGCCCCAATGCCGGATATCGAAGATGCGATTGTTGGGGATGTCACTGATTTTGACGTCGTGCTCAGAGCCACTCAGGACATGGAGGCGGTGATTCATCTCGCAGGCAACCCTTCCGGCGGCGCACCGTGGGAAGAGATACTCCAGAATAACATTATCGGCACTTACAATGTGTTTGAAGCTGCCCGACAGAACGGTGTGCGCCGTATCGCCTTTGCCAGCCGTGCGGGGCTCCTCGCCCCCTACCCAAAAGACATCATGCGGACGGTTGATATGACACCTCGACCGGAGTCCTACTATTCGATTAGCAAGGTCTTCGGGGAAAACTTAGGGTATATGTATTCAGCCCGGTTCGATATGGAATTTGTCTCAGTCCGGATTGGTAATTTTAAGCGGGACCGCGACTTGCCCACCCACCCGCATCAACTGAGCCACGGCGACGCGGCTCGCGTGTTTGAGCAGGCAGTCACTCAGCCGGGGATGAAGTTCGAGGTTGTGTTCGGTGTTTCAGATAGCACATGGGCACTCTACGATCTGGAACATGGGCGGCAGGTTATCGACTACCACCCACAGGATAAGTCGGACGCAGAGCCAGAAGTCTGAGAAACAACTGTAACGGTACTTTAAGGAAAAGAATGATGGACATTCTTATCATCGGTGGCACACGATACATGGGTCGGATTGTCGTGCAGAGATTGCTTGAACGCGGAGACAAGGTCACCATCTTCTCCAGAGGGACTACTCAACCTGAATGGTGGGAGCAGATCGAACATATTCAGGGAGACCGCGAGGATCGAGCAGATTTTGCGGCAAAGTTGAAGGGGAAATCCTTTGATGCGGTCATTGACACGCAGGCTTACCGTAAGGAAGATGTCGAATCCGCTGTGGGGGCGTTCGATGGAAACGTGGGTCGCTACGTCATCGTCAGTACCGGGTCGGTATATTTGGAAGGCGCGGTAGACTTTTCCAAGTACTGCACGTTCCAGGAGTCGGTTGTGGATTGGTCGTCAATCGATTATACCTACCCCGAAGGAGAAGACCCGTACGGTGTCGGCAAGCGACACTGTGAAAAATGGCTCCAAGAAAACAGCAATACCCCATACACAATCGTTCGTATTCCGGCGGTCATGGGCTGGGACGATCCGACTGGAAGGATGTGGTGGTGGGTCCAACGGGCATTGGACGGACGCGGTGTCGTCATTCCGTTAGAAAACCGTGGACTATTTCGCACCCTATATTCCGTTGACGCTGCGGGAGCTTTTATCCGTGTCCTTGATGTGTCGGAGACCGCCAACCAAACGTATCACATCGCTATGCAAGAGATAATGACCATTGAGCGTTGGGCAAGCCTGATTTGGGGTGCAGCGAATCACGAACCCCAGATTGCCTATGTTCCAAACGAAATTATCCAAAAACAGCCCCATCTGAGTGCCTACGCCCCGCCGATGAGCCGATCTGTTTCATACTTTTACAACTTGTCCAAAGCCGAGCGTGAGTTCGGTTTCAGCACCACACCTGTAGAAGAGTGGATTCGGACAACCGTAGATTGGTATCGTGAGCAGTACGAAGGCGAAGATTCGGAGGGCTATAAATATAGGGAAGATGAGCTAAGATTAGCAGCAAGATGGGAGACACAATTTGAGCAATTCATCTCCGGGTTCTAAGTTGCTTCTCGCAATCCTGAAAATCCTAAAATCTTGTAAATCCTGATTCAGACAATTATCCTGATTTGACTTTGGGAGGCAAAAATGTCAAACGCCGATGCAAAAAAAGCACTATTCCACCGCGATTTGAGTTATGATTACCCTCTCATAGTGCGCGGGGAAGGGATCTACCTCTACGATGAAACAGGCAAATGCTACATCGATGGTGCCGCCGGTGCGAGCAACGTCACTTTGGGGCATGGCCGTCAGCGTATAGCGGATGCGATGGCGGAACAGGGCAAAACACTTGCCTACTGTTTTGCCACCCATTTTACGACTCAACCGGCACTCGACTTAGCTGATCGGGTTGCTGCGATTGCCCCCGGCGACCTGAACCACGCCTACTTCGTTTCGGGCGGTTCGGAGGGGATCGAAACCGCGATTAAAATCGCCCGGCAGTACCACGTGCAGCGTGGGAACGGACAGAAGCATCAAGTCATCTCCCGTTGGCGCGGCTACCACGGCGCGACCCTCGGCGCTTTGGGCGTTACAGGTACACCGGGAATGCGCGACCTTTTCGCGCCTTTGCTTCCCAATTTCCCGCACATCGCGCCTTGCTATCCATATCGCTGCGTGTTTGCAGGTTGTGAAGGCAAATGCAACCTGACCTGTGCCCATGAATTAGAGCAGATGATCTTGCAGACTGGTCCTGAAAATGTGGCGGCATTTGTGGCGGAACCGTTGGTGCTCGGAGGGGTTGCTGCGGCGATACCGCCTAGGGATTACTATCCGCTCGTCCGCGAAATCTGCGATAAATACGATGTCCTATTCATTGCAGATGAAATCATCACCGGCTTCGGGCGCAGCGGACGATATTTCGCCATCGAACATTGGGATGTTGTCCCGGATATGATCGTTTTTGGAAAGGCAGCCAGCAGCGGTTACGCCCCTTTGAGCGGTGTGATTATTCGGGATAGTATTCGTGACACCTTCGCCGAGGGCGGTACACCTTTTGCTCACGTCTTCACCTACGTCAATAATCCCATAGCAATGCGGGTTGGGTTGGAGGTGCTAGACATTATCGAAGAGGAAGGGATTCTTGAGCATACCGCGGAGATGGGCGCGTATCTGTTAGAAAAGGCAAGCGCGTTAGATGCCCATCCGAGTGTCGGCGAGATTCGAGGGCTTGGACTGATTCTCGGCATCGAACTGGTACGCGACAAAGATACGAAGGAACCTTTCCCCGCATCGCTTGGCTTTCACAAACGACTCAACAAGATTTTACTGGACAAGGGTTTGTCTACAGGGAGTGGCGGCGGTACGGCAGATTGGGTGAACGGTGACGACCTGCGTTTTTATCCGCCGCTCATTATCACGCGCAGCCAGATTGATGACGTGATCGCCATGATTGATGAGGGTTTGACCCAATTGGAAGCAGAAATTTAACGCAAAGGCACATAGCAAAAAATAGGACGCAAGGGTGCAAGGAAGAAACTATTAAAAAGTCTTGGCTCATGTTAAGAATTGGTGCAACAGAAACCGAGTTTTCAAGAAAAAACTCGGTTTCTCAAAGTCTTTTCTTTCCGACTCTGCGACTTTGCGTTAAAATTCCTCTCTATTCTTACCCAAATAGCGGGTTGGTCGTGCCGAATGCGTCTACTGCTGTTCCCGTAACGGCTGAACTCGTATCTGAGGCTAGGAAAACGGCGAGCGCGGCAATCTCTTCGGGCAGCATCAAATTCGGATTCTCCTCTCTGCCCCCGCTCCCAAATGCTTCGCGGTACCCTTCCGTATCAACCCCACCGGGGCAGATGCAGTTGACATCAACCCCGTGCTGCTTGACCTCGGCTGCGACGCTCTCCGTTAGGCTGATTAGTGCCGCTTTCGTCACTCGATAGGCGGTACGTCCCTTGCCTCCTTTGCGCCCACCAATGCTTGAGATGTTGATAATTTTGCCGTATCGGTTTTCGATCATGCTCGGCAGGGCGAATTTTGTGAGCAACGCAGCACCGGTTAGGTTCACATCCATGACCTGCCGCCACAGATCGGCACCCAAGTCCACCAGATCTATAGGCGGGTGAATGATGGCAGCGTTATTGACCAAAATATCAACCCCTCCAAATTTCGCGGTCGTTTCATCCACGATGCGCCGGATGTCTCGTTCAACGCTCAGATCCGCTGTCACCGCCAACCCCGCCGAACCCGCTTCTTCGACTTGAGCGATTACGGCTTCAATCGCCGCTGTCGTACGGGCGGTAGCGACGACGTTAGCACCTTCCCGACCAAATGCCAGCGCAATCGCTCTGCCGATCCCTTGGCTCGCACCGGTGACAATGGCAGTTCTATTCTCAAGTTGTCCCATCAATTTTTCCTTTCAAATCCACTATCGCGTAGTCAGATCATCCCCTAAGTTATAGCCATCGAATTGCCCTCGTTCCGTACAAACAGCCATTACAAGCATTTCCAAGTCGTCTTGCGTGTGGTTGTAGATACCGTGCGATCCGCCCAGCCGGTTCGGGATAGCGGCGCCCACATGCACCTCTTCTGTTTCGTCGTCCACCGTCATCCTACCGCTGCCCGCCATGATGATATATGTCTCCTCTATCACGTCGTGGCGGTGATACCCGACTGATGCACCGGGTGGAACCACACAGTGGCCAACTAACCCCCAATTTGTTCGGAAATCCTGATGCCCCCAAACCTGTCTCACCCCTACGCTTCCCTTGCCTTCATGGAAGTTTGAGGTAAAAGTCAGTAGATTGCGGTCAAGTCGTCCAACGGGCAGTCTATCAACCGTCTCTAACGGCGCACCGACACGGTCGTCCCCAAAGTCTGTACAATCATATCCGCCGCCCGGATTTGCAACGCAGAAATTCATAAACCGCGTCTCTTTGTCCGTATGATTGTAGATGGCGTGTGATTCCCCCTTCCGGCAGGGGACAGTCGCGCCCCCAACCACCTCTGCCGTTCTGCCGTTGTGGGTGAATTGTGCGGCGTTGTCCAGAATCGTGAACATCTCCTCGCACTCGTCGTGGCGATGATGACCAATCCCGCCGCCGGGCGGCAAAATTGCGAAATGGACAAACCACCACGGTGTCTGAAAAGCGTCTTCGCCCCAGAGACCCTTAATCAAAAGATGACCTGCCCCACCATGGACACCTTCTGATACACTCAATTCGTCCCGATGCACATGAGCAATACGCATGGCTATTTTCCCCTTCCTTATCGCTGGAATCCTCAAAGTCAATCGAAGGGTATCTTACCATGTTTGGGATCACAACTCAACCGGATTTGTACTTTAAAAGTACAATGGGCGTAGCAAAAAATCCCAACCACGATGGGTTGGATCACTTTCGCTACGCCCAAGATAAGAAAACTCAAATCGGTCCGATATACTCAGCATCGCTCATGCTAAGAAATTGTACGACAGAAACTGAGTTTTTGTCAAAAACTCGGTTTCTCTTCGTGCTTTGTACTTTCTTTTTACACGAGCCCTCAACATCAGAAGTACGTTGCTGCACTAAAAAGCAGGCCTGCACTCCGCGCCTCTAAGTTGAATCCGTCTCGGAGCCAGTTATATTGATAGTCCAGTTTAAAAACTGTATCCTCCGTTGGACGAAAGTTGAGCCCTAAGGTGAGTCGGTTTTGGCTATCTCCATCGACGTCGGTGTCGAAGTCTACCAGCCCATAACGTACCACACCGGTGAAAATCGATTCCGGCAACGTCTTAATCAGTCCTTTCAGGAAGTGAACGTTGCCTTGGAGGTATAAGCCCTGCTGGTTCTCCGCTTGAAGGCCTATCAATGGCTGCGGTATCTCAACTGAAGCGCGAGCGTACTCGCCTTGCAACTCGAATCGATCCCACCGAAACTCTCCATCTAAGACCAAAATCGTGAGATTTTGTTTCTCATCCACTTCGAGTCCATCAAGGGTGTGCACGTTATAGAGACCTGCGTGACCTGAAACACCCACCTCCACTGAAGGGTGCGGACTAACGCCAATACGACCGACAACTGCGGGATTCTGATTGTTATCTTCAAAGTTTCCTTTTCCGGCTGGAATGCGCGTTCCATCTTCACTCCCGATGAGGACACCATCATTAAATCCATTGACACCGTAAATCTCGTACGTCAACCGAGAATTCACCGATGGGTAGAATGCCCCGAAGAATCCCATCCCCGCTTCGGATAGTGCCGTCCCAATTATTTCCGTACTGACGAGCGGTCGGTCGGTTAGGTCGTTTGCGGGACTGTCGTGGGCAATGTTAAATCGTCCAAGGGGCGAGAGGATAATTCCGCCACGGAAGGTCAGGGCGTTGTGAATTTCAAAATCAATGACAGCGATTTCGATTTTGATTTCTTCACCACCTTCTTCAAATTCCAGTTCGGAAGCGATTCGGACACGGTCTGTTACGGGGGTATAGGTGAAAAGATTGAATCGCTTCGGCTCAAAGGTCACTTCCTCAGTAATGCCTTCCTCTCGCTCGAAGCGAAAATGCGCCTCAGTATATCCTCCGAGGTTCGTTCCCCTACCGAGTTGCGTGATGTAGGGTTTGTCATAGATACCCCCTTTGACAAATGGGCGGCCCTCCGTATCATCGGAGGGCACTGCTAGTTCCGCTATGCTCGTTCGCACTACGCCTCCGATGACTAACACACCTGAGAAGATTACAAACAACAATCGACATACCATAAAATCAGTCCTTTCTAAAATAAGATGATTTTGATCTCATTCCCGTTGACTTCGACGGAATAGGTTGTGAGCGCACTGGAGGCAGGCCCCCGTACAACCTCACCTCTCAGGTTGAAAGTGGATCCGTGGCAGGGGCATACTAGGAAATTTTTAGCGGGTCGGACATGACACCCAAGATGGGTACATTTTGCCGACATCGCCCGGAAGGTTTTCTCGTCCACCGGAATCAGGATAACCGGATCGGGAAGCTTGGGTGCCTTCACAACGACAGGTCTGTTAAGGCCGGCCAGTTGCTCGAGTTCGGATCGAGAAAGGGAGATTTGCCCCTCCACAACCGTCGCCGGGTAAATGAGCGCGGCCGCGCAGCCGAGTAACCCTCCAAGCGCAGCCCCAGCGGTGCCCACCGCTGCATAGGTTAGAAATTCCCGTCGAGAAACCTGTGTCCCTTTGTCTGCCATTGTCGGTGCCTCCTTGTCCTGTATGACTGCTATAGCGATTCGAGAAAAGCAATAAGCACCTGTTGATCCGCCTCAGATAATTTGAAAAATGCCTCCTTCGATTGTTGAGCCTCGCCGCCGTGCGGTCGGATGGCCTCTCTGAGGGTCGTTGCACGACCATCATGGAGGAAAAACGACGTACCGCCCGTGAAATCCGCGGCTAAGCGCGTTCCCCAAAGCGGCGCGGTCCGCCATTCGGTCCCCGTCGCGGAACCGTCGGAACGGTAATCTGCCAACTCATCACCCATATCATGCAGGAGCAGATCGGAGTAAATATGAGCGTTCACCTGGTTCAACGGTTCTATGGAATGAGAGCTCGTCTGCATCGTCGGGACGTGGCACGCAGCACACCCAATCTCCTCAAAGATCTTCTCTCCCTCCTTGACTTCCGAGGTAATCTCACCACGTTTGGGCGGCGAGAGCAGCCGCACATAAACGACAGCTTCTAAGACAGTCGACGCAGGAATCTCCGGATCTGGAACGGTGTCCCCTACGGCAAATCCCCCCGCCTGTGGATGAGAATTCTCAACGGGAATGAAATCACTTGTGATACCGATGTCTTGGTGGTACGCCTCTGAAACTTGCTGAATGAGTGACGAGACTTGCGCCTTTCGACCAAATCTGCCGAGTTGTCGGCCTGGCCCACCGCCGACCTCTGTAGATGGAACGTAATCGGGTGCCATAACCCAGTTAGGTCTGCCGGAAATCCCATCCCTATTGGCGTCCCCCTCATCGGCGTAGGACAAAATCGTCTCAACGGGAATAGCCTCAATGAGCCCCATCCCAAAAACGGGCGGCGGAAGTCGTCTCGACTTATCCACACCATCAGGAAGCACTTCGAGCGGGACACCGGGAATGGATCGGTCTTGGTGCTGGGCCCCTCCCATATTGGTGGCAAGGTCCTCTCCTATGCTAAATCGGAAAAATGCCTGGGCAGGGGTGCCTCGGCCATCTGCGGGGTGGCAACTTTCGCAACCGGTATTATTGAAAATTGGACCTAGTCCTTCTTCCACTGTGAAGACTTTCTCAAAGGCCTCGTCTCCTAGGGCAAATGTTCTGTTCAAATCAAAGGGCAACCCATCAAAAGGCGTCTCGAAATCGTCGCCTTCGGGCGGCGGCTTCGTAAGCAGACTATCGCACCCGCCCAGACCCATGAGTGTAATCAAAAGAAGCCAGAACGGAAATCGCCGCAGATTCAGGAAGTCAAAACATCTGTGCAATTTACATCCTGCGAATTTTCTTGCTTTTTCCTTCATGTCTTCGCTCTCCTTATCGATTTTGTATTTGCCAAAAAATTAGTTTCGTATATACTCATAAATTATTCAGATATTCCTAATAATATTTTTAGGGGTAACTAAAAATTATGTTAATTATACCTATTTTCTTTGACCTTTGTCAAGCGAAAAGTCTACTAATGTGTCAATTTTCTTTTGGACTTGACGGAGTGCATCTTCTGTGCTAAACTCGACACACGAAAATTTATTATTGAAAATCTGTTTTCTATATACGGAGCAATTACTATGATGAAAATTGGTGCCATGTCTTTGAATGTCAGGGACACAACCGCTACCGCCTTTGCACAGATTGTCTATGACTTGGGATATGACATGATTGAGTTGCATTCGAGCGCGTTTGAATCAACCGACATTGATTACCTGCGAACGGTCAAAAAAGACCTGATGCAGAAGGGGTTGCCGCTTGGATACATCGGAATTAGCAACGATTTTGGATGTCCGCTTGAGGAACATCCGGAACAGATTGCGTTGATCAAGAAGTGGATCGATGTTGCAGATTTCATGAGTTGCCCATTGGTTCGCGTCTTCGCCGCATACCTTCGGGAAGAGCATGAAGACGAAGAGGAACTTTGGCCACCGATGATTGCCGGGTTCAAGGAAGTTGCGGAGTATGGCTACGAAAAAGGGATCCTCGTCGGTTTACAGAATCACAATCACAACAATGTCACCCGTACCGGCGATGATCTACTTCGCGCCCTTCGTGAAACGGATCACCCCTATTTCACACATATCGTCGATACCGGACAGTATGCCGGTTCGCCCGGCGCGAGCGGTCACCGGGGTTCGGCTCACCCGAATTACGACTGCTACGATAGCATCGCAAAGACAGCTCCTTACGCGGTGTACGCTCGCACGAAGTTCTATCAGATAGATAGCGGTGTGGAGGAGTGGCTTGACTATCCGCGCATCCTTGATATTTTTCGCGGAATTGGCTATAACGGCTGCCTGTCGGTGGTCTACGAAGGCGAGTCCGATCGGGTGGAGTCGATGCGGAAAGCGTTGAACTATCTTCGATCAATTATGTGAGACGTGAAACGTGATGCGTGAAACGTGAAGGAAACTCGCGCTTTTGAACTCATGAACCCCTGAATTGATGAATTGGGACATGAACTGGTGAAGCAGAAATTAGTAGATGCTAATTGACAACTACTGATAGATTTCAGTAGATTGTGTAGATCTCAGCTGACATTAAACAACGGCAGATTGCAAATGAATCGGATTGTTGACCTGACAATGCCGATCGAGAACCACTTTCGGTGGCCCGTAGATCGGCAACTCAAAGAGGACTTCAACACGGGCAGCACTTTCCAAGTGACTTGGGCTGGCTGGGCGGTTCATGGATTTACGCATATTGACGCGCCGCGGCATATCGACCCAAACGGTCAGACAACGAGCGATATTTCACTCAGTAAGATTGTGGGCAGAGCCACGATTGTCGATCTCACCGGCATCGAACCCAATTCACCGATTACTGACACCCAAGTCCGTGATGCCGGTGAGCATATCAATCCGGGCGATATCGTCTTGCTGAAGACCTGTTGGGACGAGGTAACTTCGTCAAAGACTCCGGAATTCTGGACGACTGCGCCTTACATGACCCGACCGGCGTGCGAGTGGCTCTTATCGCGTCAGATTAAAGCGGTTGGTTACGATTTTCCCCAAGATTATCCCATCCGAAAGCTGCTTGAAAAAGAGGTCGCACCGATTTCTAATTTTGTAACACATGACGTGCTGCTTCGCAACGGCGTGATCATGATTGAGTACCTCTGTAATTTGCGCCAATTAACGACCCTCTACACCCAACTCTACGCGCTCCCGTTGAAGATCCTGGAATCGGACGGTGCGCCCGCCCGTGTGATTGCCGTTCAACCTGAAGCGTAGAAGACCGCCGCCGCTATCGGCGAGTCCGATAGCTCACTTTGCAACATTCATAGGGGTGCGCTGGGAATACAGAATATGGAATCACATTCACATTATTCCAATCGTCAAGACTTCGCGCCGTGTTACACCTTACACTTTCGCCCCGAAGGTGCGCTCGTTGGGGACGCATCTTTCTACTGTCAGGACGGCGAGTACCACCTTTTCTACCTGAGCAAAAGAAACGATGATCCGCCGAGACTTCCTCGTTGTGAGCTCGACCACGCTGTGAGCACTGATCTTCTCCATTGGGAGCAGCTGCCGCCAGTGCTGCTGCCGGGGCAGCCGGGAGAGCCAGATGATGACGGAATCGGTGGTGCGACGATAGCGTATTCCGAGGGGAAGTACCAAATGTTCTACGCCGGCACCAACCCCCAAGTAATCTACCACGCTTGCAGCGATGACCTAATCAAGTGGGAGAAAGACTCCCCCCTGCAACCGATAATCGTTCCGGATCCGCGCTGGTACGTCCCCCACGATGCCCCTGTAGAAGATCCCTACCTATTTACAGCATGGCGGGATCCCTTTCTGTTCTACGATGATCCAACCAAACAGTATGTGATGGTCACCACCGCCCGGCTCAACCACGGACCGTTGCGGGAACGGGGCTGTGTGGCTTGGACGGTTAGCAAAGACCTAAAAAACTGGGAGGTGAAACCACCCCTTTACAGTCCTTTTATCGGGGCAGCCCTTGAGGTTATAGAAATCCTTAAAATGGAAGGGCGTTACTATCTGATCTTCTGCCACGGAGAGACAAACACCACGCGCTACCGGGTCGCAGAACGCCTGGAGGGTCCCTATCTCTGCCCGGAGGACGATGTCCTTCTGCCGAATTATATGTACGCGCCTCGAACCGCTACGATGGGTGGCAATCATTACCTCGTGCCCTGGGCTGCGGACCGTATCGGCGGTAACGATGATTACCAACCCGAATGGGGTGGAGAGGGATACGCCTGGGGCGGTGTGCTAGGGACTCCCCAGCATATTCGACCTTTGCCGGATGGAGGAATCGGTCTGTTTTATCCAAACATCGTTGATTCCTTGGGGGGCGAGCCGTTGATAGGTGCGAGTTCATTGGAACAGGTACGCTCGGAACGAGGAGAGTGGAAAGGCGCATCAGGGAAACTCTCTGCTGCCTCTTCTCAGGGAATGGCGCGGGGGATGCTTTCCGCCGGTGGAGAGGATTTTATTCTCTCCTGTGAGATCACAATGAAACGCGGTGCGGCGGCGGGCTTGATTCTCCGCGGGAGCGAAACCGGCGAAGCGGGTTACTTCCTGCGTTTAGAGCCTAGAACAAGCGTCATCTCGCTGTGGCGATACCCTAGACCATGGGTGGTCTCCCGACCAATGGCGATGAAGATTACACCAGATGTTGATTATAATCAACCCCTAGCGTTAAAAGTCCTACTCCATAGACACATCTTAGACGTCTACCTGAACGACAGGCTAGTCATCTCGCGTGTTGTTCACAACTATAAGGAAGGCCGTTTCGGCGTTTTCGTCGAGGATGCCGAGAGCGAATTTACTGCGCTCAAGGCGAATGAGATAAAAGAATGAGTTTGTCAGACGGTCTTGCATTTTCTCGCATCTCATAACAAGGAATAGAGTCCAATGAAGATTACTGATATTAAACCGATCCCAGTGCAGGTCGGACACAGAAATCAACTGATAGTTAAAGTCGAAACAGACGAAGGGATTTACGGTTGGGGAGAATCCGGGGTATCGGGGCGTGAACTAGCTGTCATTGGTGCGATTCAGCACTATCGCGAATTCCTTATTGGTCGCGACCCGATGCACATTGGTGGACTCTGGCAGGAGATGTATCGGAGCCAGTATTTTGAGGGCGGACGCATCTTGACCGCCGCTATCGCTGCTATTGACATCGCACTTTACGATATCGCGGGCAAGGCACTCGGTGTACCGGTCTACCAATTGCTCGGCGGGAAACAGCGGGACTTTGTCCCCTGTTTTGCCACCACCTTTGCCCAATCGCTTGAGAAGTTGATTGAGGATACTAATTTGCTGATCGAAAATGGCTGGAATGTCATCCGCACAGCACCAGTTCAAGACGACGATCCAACAATTTTTGAGCCACGAGAGTCAATCGCCATAACTGCCAGCCAGTTGACCCGGCTTCGGGAAGCGGTCGGTCCCGCGCCAGTCCTAGGTATCGATTACCACCATCGTTTGAGTGTCGCGGAAGCCGCATCTTTTTGCCAGCGTATGCCCAGCGGCACCCTCGACTTCCTCGAAGAGCCGATTCGCGATCAGACACCGGCGGCGTATGAATCTTTGCGCCAGATGGTTGATGTCCCATTTGCAATCGGCGAGGAAATTTCCAGCAAATGGGACTTTTTGCCTTATCTAGAACGGGGGATTACCAATTTTGCCCGCATTGACGTCTGTAATGTTGGGGGATTAACGGAAGCGATGAAAGTGGCGAGTTTGGCGGAAACGCACTATATCGACCTAATGCCGCATAATCCGTTGGGTTCGATCTGCACAGCGGCCACCGTACACCTAGCCGCAGCGGTTCCGAACTTTGCTTGGTTGGAGGTGCGCGTTTCACCAACAGAGCAGAGCGGATTTTACGATGAAGATTTTTTCCCCATGCAACCAAAACTTGAAGGTGATCGTTTCGTGGTGCCGGATACGCCGGGGCTTGGTGTTGAGTTCAACGAAGAGATGGTAGCGAATCAGACCTTTACATTCTGGGAGGCACCGCACTGGCGGCGCCGTGATGGGTCTTACACCAACTGGTAGGTGGGATTGATGATAACAGGCGACCGTGAGAGGAGAAACTTGTGAGGTCAACCGATGACCGGATAGTTCGTTGGATCCACGTCACAGACCTACAATTGGGCTTTGGCAAGTCTGCCGACAATGACAATGATACTAACGCCCGGAGGCTCATTGAGCAGATCGTGTCTGAGGAGGTGGATTTCGTCATCAATTCGGGTGATCTCATCCATGGCGCACACGCGGATCAGACGCTCGAAACGATTGGGGAGTATTGGTCGGACTATCAGACAACTGTGAACCCCCTCAAAGGGAAGTCCCCCATTCTTTCCGCCCCGGGCAACCACGATATGACGCGTGAGGATAGGTCTATGGAGCGGTACTGCCTAGAAACAGGAAGAGGGGACCAGCCGTCGTACTACGCAGCAACGATTCAAGACGTGCATGTCGTATGTCTCGATGTCGTTTCAGGTTTGCACCGGGGCGGTTTTCCCAAGGGTTCTGAACAAGCAGCGTGGTTAAAGCAAGAACTAAACCGTCTACCTCAAGTTAGATGTCTCATTGCGGTCGGCCATTATCCGATTTTTCTGTCTCCTGACTTTTACGGAAGGTTTTCGGATTCGTCCCTATGTTATGATGAACGTACCGGGCAAGAGGGAGTTCTGCTTCCTATCCTGCTCGAAGGTGGGGCGGATCTCTATCTTTGCGGTCATCTACATACCTATGACCGGACACGGTATGGCCAGCTGACCCAAGTGATGGCTGGTGCCTACGGGGTTGCTTACCCAGATCTGATGCCGTATCAACCGAGTCAGCACTGTCAAGCCCTAGACGAACGACAGTGTTACGTCCGCTATACCCTCGCTGAGGACACCATCCATGCTGAAGCACTATCGCTACAAGGGGCGGTCGTGGATGCTTGGTCGCAGGGGCTTAATCGGGATCAGCGGTTAGCGGTGTGACAACATCTCAAACGCTGCGATGCTGAATCTACCACACCAAATTCGACGGGCAACGCGAAAATTATATTGTAGTTGCCTGATTCATCAGGCTCTTGTTGCCTAGCTCATCGGGTATAATGAACTGTAGCTGCCCGATTCATCGAGTGTCGGAACCGTTCGCAGCAATTTTCTGATTCGCCGGAAAGGAATTCATGATGAAACAAGTTATCATTGAAAATCCCGTTATCAATTCGCCTTTCTCTGAACCGCAACGCCATTTCAAATTCGATGAAGGAGGTATTACCGATCAAATCGTCAAGAGGCGGCGGCAGAGTGAGTATTTCATTCTGAATAGGATTATGTTATTTTTCAACAAATGAAAGCCATTAAAAATATACGTCTAAGAAATTACGATTACTCAACCAACGGCTATTACTTCGTTACGGTTCTCACAAATCATCGGCGACCATATTTAACGAAAAATCTATATAAGTTGGTCAACGCCGTGATTCAAGAATTGAATGAACTAGAGGGGGTAAGAGTAGATTATGCGGTTGTAATGTCCAATCATATCCATCTTATCTTGATATTGAGCGATTGTCCATTCAAATTGGGTGAAATTGTTCGCCGCCTGAAAGCTAAAACGAGTCAGAAAGCCGGATTGAAGTTATGGCAACCCAATTATTACGAGCATGTGATTCGACACGATCAGGCACTATCGCAAATTCGGCAATACGTTATTAACAATCCGCACGTGGAACAAATTGAATTTAGAGATTTTTATGACAGCAACAAGCCTGACCGCAAAACGTAATTATTCTGTAGGTCGGTGATTCATCGCTGCTAATGCCTTGATAAATAGGAAAAAAACGCCTGATAAATCAGGCAACTACAGGACATTAGGGAAAACAGCACCTGATAAATCAGGCAACTACACGTCATATTCAATGTTATTAATGTGCAACTCTCGATTTATCGGGACGAACCCTCTGAGAAGCTGTTTGAAACTCAGGGGTAACAGGAGGACAACGTTATGAGCGATCTTGAATTGCAACAGTATCTGTTCGATGTACAAGGCTATTTGGTAATTGAAAATGTCTTGAGCCCAGAAGAACTCGCAGCACTCAACCAGTTGATTGATGAGCAAGAACTGCCCACACCGGGAAAGGTTCAAAGATTTGGCAGTGCACCTGACGGATCAGGATTTCTTGCCTGGGGAAAACCGTTCTGCGATCTATTGACCCATGATGCGGTTATGCCAATTATTCGATTCCGGTTGGGCGACTGTTTCCGGCTCGATCGGATTTACGGGATGTATATGCGCGAGGGAATGCCAAGAGGGCGGCTGCACGCTGACTACGGTGCTACTTCCCCAACCTCCGGCGCTCGACCGGGGGAATACTTCCCTTTCCGCGATAATCAAGTCACCAACGGGTTTGTCGTGGTGACATGGGTGCTGTCTGATGCAGGTCCAGACTACGGTGGGTTTTGCTGTATCCCCGGCAGCCACAAAAGCAACTTTAAGCTGCCACCACAGATTGATCAAGCACCCGAAGAGGCACCGTGCGTGATTATTCCGAATGCGCCAGCCGGTTCGGCGATTTTATTCACCGAGGCATTGACGCATGGAACGGCAGCGTGGCGCGGCAAGCACGAGAGACGGACCCTGCTGTACAAATATAGTGTGTCGCACATGGTGTGGCTCGCTCGACGCGTGCAACCACCGGCGAATGTGGAACTGACACCACGTCAGGAGATTCTCTTCGGTGAGCCGGGAGACCCACATCGCCATTTCCCATCGCTATTTGAAGGGTTTGAAAGCGAGCAAGCTGTATGAGTCAATCATTGGAATCTGCACTACACAACTTGGTAAGACTACGGCTGGACGCTTCGGACATCAGCTATTGCGGGATAACCAAAAATGGATACCAAATCCCCGTCCTCCTTCATAAGAGCACCTACGATTTCTCTGGAGATTGTACCCGAATCCTAGTTGTCGGAGGAGTCAACGGAACTGATGATGACGTTCAGCTATCCCTTGATGTAATTGAAACAATTGCAAGTCATTACAATGATTTTAACGCGCTATCAATCAGTTATATTCCTTGTTTGGACTATGACGCATATATAGGTAATTCACAAACCTCTGAAGTTCAAGGGAAATTGACGGATGGATTCCCGCCCGACGGAAATTACTTCTTCGATCCAGAAATACCGGAGAGCAGATATCTCTGGCGGTGGATATCCTATCAAGCCCCCGATCTAGTGATTGAGCTATCCCTTGGAGAATCAACTAGGATTGAATCCAATGAGGCTGCTCCCGATTTTATGGCTGAGATGGATATAGCGAGTCCTATCTCCGACGACAGTCTAATCGGAGCGTTAGGGCGGAAACATCAATCCAATCTGGAATCGATACCGGGCGTTAGAATTACGGGAACAAGCGAGCAAGTTGCATCAAAGACAGTCGAGTTATTGCACAAAGTGGTAGATTCTAGAGGCACAGATCAATCTTCATCAAGTCTTGCCGCAGCTGCAATCCGCAAACGGAGGGACCGAACCGCACAAGAGGTAAGTGAGGTATTAGCCTCGCAGTTTGGGTATAAGCTAGATTCCCCGATCAACTACATCCAAGGTGTCGGTGTGAGCGGCAGAATTCGGTTGGCGGAACATATGAATCAAGATGTGCCCGATGATATTTTTCAACTTGTCGATCCTTACGTTGATGATCCTCCCACTAGTTTTGGCGATGTTCCCGGTTCCGCCTCGCTCGCTGGGGCGGTATGGGCGGACGATTTGTTCCGAGTCACCAAAGACCCAAGATACAAGAATTACCTCTTAGATCTGGCAAATCGGTTTGACTCAAGTGGCTCAAATCCCCCAGCTCCGGCAGATCCAAAGTGGAGAACGGAGGATATGTTCATGCTTGGGTCAACCATGGGGAGAAGTTATGCGTTGACCCAAGAGGTGCAATACCTAGATATCCTGACCAACTTCCTCGTCGAAATGGACACACAACAGATTTCAGGACTGTATTGGCACGATAGAGACACCCCTTTTTATTGGGGTAGGGGAAACGGATTCGCCGTGTTAGGGCTTGCAGAAACATTGACCTATCTGCCGCAATCTCATCCCCTATACGCCGATATACTTTTGATGTATCAGAAATTGTTGAACGGATTGCTGAAATACCAGAACCCATCGGGTTGCTACCATCAAGTCATCACACTACCGGGTAGTTATCAAGAACTCACAAGCACCTGCATGATCGGTTACGGGGTTGCCAGAGGGATTAAATTGGGACTATTGGATCAATCGTATCTCCCAACGCTAGTGTCTCTATGGAATGGGGCTAAAGCGAGGGTTACTGAAACAGGCGATGTGGTTGATGGATGTACGGGAACAGGTGCGTTAGAGACGGAACAGGACTACATCGTTCGAGAGGCATTGAGCGGCTATGATGATCGCACAGGGAGTTTGGCGTTGTGGTTCGCTGTTGAGATGATGCAATCTGTGAACACCCCTATTTAAGAAAACAGATTTCTATGGCAGATCAATTCAGAGATTTTATATCGGTTCTTGACGCGTTTGATAGACACGAAGTAGATTACATCCTTATCGGAGGTGTTGCGATTATACTTCACGGTATGGAAAGGTTAACCCGTGATGTAGACATTTTTGTTAAGATGGATGCTGAGAATATTGATGCACTGAGAACGGCACTTCATTCGATTTTTGATGATACTTCCATTGAAGAGATTACGCTTGAGGAATTAAATAAATATCCAGTTATTCGTTATGGAACGCCAAATGGTTTTTGTATCGATATCATGGCACGTTTAGGTGAAACTGTCTCCTTTGAAGACTTGGAATATGAAACCATTGCTTATCAAGGTACAAAAATTAGGATTGGAACCCTAGAGACCTTATATGAACTCAAGAGAAATACTGTACGCGATAGAGATAAAATCGACGCAATATTTCTGGAACAACTAATCAAAGCAAAGCAACCCAACCAGTCTAATCAGAGCTGATTTTAACTGGAAAGACAATCGTATGCCAGTCTATAAATATAAAACTTTTGAAGAGGCTGAAAGTGCTTTGTGGCATTTCCAACCCGATGAAGCATATTTCAATCAAGTGGCTGAACTTTGGAACTTTGCCAATAAACTCTGCCCAATTACTTATCCAAAAGGGATTTTTAAATATCGAAGCATAGAGGAAGCAAACAAACAGAGAAACGAATGGGAGTTAGCCCATGCAAAGAAGATACAGGTGGCCAGAAAACAATTCACAACCAAGGAGGCAAACCGATGGAAAGATTGAACAGAACCATTGTTTGGATAACTGTGTTGTTCCTTCAGCAGCAATTATTCGTTCAGGTATTCGCCGCTCAAGCGGAGCGGATTGACGCGAAAGAACTTAAGCGTTTATTAGATGCCAAAGAAAAGGTAACTTTGGTTGATGTCCGTGGCCAGATTAATTACAACCTCGGACACATCCCCGGAGCCGTTTCGATGCCATTCCCGGATGGGATTGAAACGAGACATCAAACACTTCCCGCCGAAGGGCTAATTGTCTTGTACTGAAGCTGACCGGCGGAAGCCACAAGTGCCGGTGCGGCACAAATGTTAATAGACGAGTTTGGTTTTCCTCCGGAGCGCGTGAAAGTGCTCCAAGGCGGTTTTCCCGGATGGCAGAGGGCAGGCTATCCAGTTGAAATGACGGTCGCTGTTGAACCGAAAGGAAAACGCTTCACCCTGTGGGGACAGATTAAATCAAAAAGCCGGTAGTGAGGCGTAACCCAAATGAACGAATATGATCTAACCATCATCGGTGGAGGGAGCGCGGGTCTTGTGCTGGCGGTGGCGGGTGCGAAGCTAGGGGTCAAGACAGCACTCGTCGAGAAGCACCGACTGGGAGGCGATTGCCTCTGGACAGGGTGTATCCCGTCGAAAGCCATCCTCAAATCAGCGAAAATTGCCCATTATGTCAAAGAATCTGAAAAATACGGTATCCGCGTGAAAGACAATCAGGTGGACTTTGGACGCGTTATGGCGTATGTCCGTAGCACCCAACACACCATAGAGCAGGAACACGATAACCCTGAACGATTCCGCGAAATGGGTGTAGATGTTATCTTCGGGGAAGGACATTTCGAGTCACCGGGGACCTTTGTGGTGCAAGATACAGAGAACGACCAAACCCTCACGCTCAAGAGCAAAAAATTTGTCATCACAACCGGCTCCCGTCCAACTGCACCCGCTATCCCTGGAATGGATGCGGGCGATTATCTGGACAGCGAAAATGTTTGGGAATTAGACCAATTGCCTGAGAGGTTATTGGTGATAGGCGCGGGCCCCATCGGGATCGAACTCGGACAGGCATTTCACCGTCTGGGCGCGAAAGTGACAATGGTGCAACGCAGCGATCGGATTTTAACGAAAGAGGACACCGAAGTCTCCGAGAAAATGTTGAGTTATCTTCAAGAAGATGGGATTGAAGTCCTATTAAATACCAATCCCGTTCAGGTCGAACAGATAAAAGCTCCACTTAACGAAGAGCTCAATCCGGATATAGCGGTCTGGGAACCGAAAAATACTACGCCATCAAAGGAGTATCGGGTCCAACTCAAAGCAGCAGATACGGGAGATGAACGCGAAATCATCGTCGATCGAATCCTGATTGCGGCGGGACGGAAGCCAAACGTCGAAGGGTTGGAACTTGAGAAAATTGGTGTCAAAATAGGAAAAAGAGGAATTGAAGTAAACAACAAGTTGCAGACTCCCGTTAGGAACATTTACGCTGCAGGGGATGTAATTGGACATTACCTTTTTACACATGTTGCGGCGTTTCAGGCAACGCAGATTGTTCGGAATATCTGCTTTCCTGGTTCTAGTGCGATTGATTATTCTGTTGTCCCCTGGACCACCTTCTGCGATCCGGAGGTCGCTCGGTGTGGCCTCACCGAAGCAGAAGCTCGTGAACAACACGGGAGGGTCGATGTTTTTAGAGTGGATCTACACGATGTCGATCGCGCGGTCGCCGAGGGAGAGACGAAAGGGTTTATCAAGGTCGTTGCAACCCGTTGGACGGGTAAACTCTTAGGCGTCCACCTAGTGGGACCGAATGCGGGAGAAGTCATCCACGAGTTGGTCTTGGCAATGAATGCCCGCATCCCGCTGCGAAAGTTAGGGAGCATCATCCATGTTTATCCAACGTTTTCGAGTATCGTTTGGCGGGTTGCTGGAAAGTGGCTTACTGAAGGCACCCTTATCCAAACGATACGCGGAATATTCAGGAAAGAGAATTAACTGGAGCCGTTGGTAGAGAAATTGCCCCTATATATTTCGACATTTACATGCGATTGTCCTGGAATAACTTTTTTGTTATTTTCTCTGCAACTGTGGTATTGTTAAATCTACTATAAATGACCCTAGGGAATCTACTTTCTTGCCTTGACAGCGTTTCTCCCTTGTGCTACACTAGGGCGTGTTGACATCTGTGGCATAATAACGATATGTCAAAACCTTGCCAAGTATTCGTGTTAGATCTTACCCAGTTCCGTTGAGATCTCAACGGAACCCAATGCGTGAAACAGTCATGTGTTCAAATTGAATTAGATTCCAACCCCGAAAGGGTATCACGGAGAAAATCATGCACACCTATTTCTGTCACATCGCGTTTATCTTCGCTTTATGTCTGCTGCTAGTGAGTTGCGGACCGGCACCTCAAACCGGGAAGATGCCGCCTATCCCAAGTGCGAACCGTTCACAGCCTGCTTCAACCATGTCGGCGACTCAATCTACTTCGACGACAGGCGCATTACCCGCTTCTGCCGCGGTGGATGTGACTAAGAAACCACTCCTGAAAGCGTTATTCAGAAATAAACCTGATGTCACTCGGATTGAAGACCTCTATGGAACGACGAGAGGGAAAGTGCAAAACCTTAGCGTTATATCCAACTGTGATATGGATGTATTAAAAGCGTTTGTGGCAACAGGTTGGGCTCCCGTTATCCTATCGAGAAGCTCTAGCAAGGGGCACTTAGCAGTGGTTATGCAGTATGATGATGCTGCTCAGCAGATTCAGCTTGGCAATCCGCCTCGGGCGGGACGCACCCTTACTTACTCAGCGTTTGAGAAGGAGTGGACAACTGGATCTGGACGAGCCTGTGCATTGATTACACCGAAAAAACTCAACAAAATGGACATACATGCTGCTTTGAAGAAGTACCTCTCTGAGAATCAGGTCTCTCGAATTCAGGTGAGGAGTCGATAAAAAAGAGTTGGGAGGACTCCCAAATGAAAGCCAATATGCGGATACTAATCTCGCTTATCCTCCTGGCACTTATTAGTGGCATCGGTTGTACATCATCTAATAAAGATGAAGAACATGAAGCAAATGGTGAAACCGGGCACTTGCCAAGTCATGAAGAGGGAGCCGACGAGGGCGGTGACCATGACTGAAATGTCCTGTTCAGAAATGACAAAAATCTACACGACGAAACGAGGAAGCTAAGAAATATGGATGCAACCATTCAACCAATTCTGGAGAAGGTGTTCGCCGGTGAACGCCTCGATTTTGATGACGGGTTGACGCTTTTCAAAAGTCATGACTTTCTATCAATCGGGGCGGCTGCCGATACCATTCGGCAACGGAAGCACCCAGAAGGGCACATCACTTATATTGTTGATCGCAATATTAACTACACAAACTGGTGCTATGTCGATTGCGATTTTTGCGCCTTCTACCGCCACAAAACCGATCCCGATGCTTATGTGATGTCCAAGGAGGAGTTAGGGAATAAAATCCAAGAGACAATTGACCTCGGCGGCGTGCTTATCCTCATGCAGGGTGGGTTGCACCCCAAACTGAAACTTGATTGGTACGAAGACCTCCTCCAGTGGATCAAGGCAAATTATAAAATCCATATCCACGGCTTCTCCCCACCAGAGCTTGATTGGTTCGCGAAAATCAACAGACTCTCCCTCAAAGAGACCTTAATCCGTCTACGCGATGCCGGCTTAGATTCCATCCCCGGCGGCGGCGCGGAGATCCTGACCGACCACGCCCGTGACGAAATCAGCCCGAAAAAATGCACATCAGACGAATGGCTGGAAGTAATGCGGCAAGGGCACTATGTGGGCTTGCGCTCAAGTGCGACGATGATGTACGGACATGTCGAAAGCTACAGCGAGCGTGTGGAGCATCTCCTCCGCTTGCGAGAACTACAAGACGAAACGGGCGGCTTCACAGCCTTTATCTGCTGGTCGCTTCAGCCCAAGAACACGCGCCTTGAACATATCCCACCCGCAGGCAGTTTTGAATACCTCAAGACACTCGCAATCTCTCGACTGATGCTCGATAACTTTGACAATTTCCAATCGTCATGGGTCACCCAAGGACCAAAGATCGGGCAGATGTCACTCAAGTTTGGGGCAAATGATATGGGCGGTACAATGATCGAAGAGAACGTCGTTAGCAAGGCAGGAACGGTCTACTGTATGCCCATCGAAGAGATCGAGCGCACAATCTCTGAGTTAGGGTTCGTTCCGAAGCAGCGGAACTTCTACTACGAGGCTATCAACTAATGCCTCTGATTCCCGCCGCCCGCCTCAGAACCATTAGCATCAATATCTTTACCGCCATAGGGCTCAAAGCAGACAAAGCCCAAACAATCGCGAATCTGCTTATCGAGTCCAATCTCGCAGGACACGATTCACACGGTGTCCTGCGCCTGCCGCAGTACGTTCTAAGCATCCAGAGTAACGCAATCGATCCGGACGTGGAGATTGAGATTGTCAGCGAAACCCCTTCTAGTGCGATCATTGATGGGCATAGCGGATTGGGGCAATTCATCGCCCCGCAAGCGATGGAAGTCGCCATTGCAAAAGCGAAAGAACACACCATCAGCACGGTAAACGTCTACAATTGCAACCACATTGGACGGCTTGCTGATTATGTGTTGATGGCAGCAGAAGCCAAGATGATTGGCTTGCTGTTTCTTAACGGACATGGCGGGGACCACGGCGTTGCACCGTGGGGCGGTACAGATCGACGACTCAGCACGAATCCTTTTGCGTGTGCCCTCCCTACAGGGAAGGACAATCCGATGGTCATTGATCTCACCACCAGTATCGTTGCTGGTGGGAAAATTCGGGCGTATCGCAGTCGCGGTGAGCCGTTGCCGGAAGGCTGGATCCTCGACACCGATGGGAAGCCAAGCACCGATCCCAACGCATACCTCGAAGACCCGCAAGGCGCGCTGCTCCCATTCGGCGACATTGCAGGTCACAAAGGTTACGGGTTAAGTATGATGACAGATATTCTTGCCGGTGCAATGTGCGAAGCCGGTTGCAGCCGGTCATCACCGTCCGGTGCCGGTAACGCCTTCTTTATCATCGTCATCAACATTGAGAAATTCACGGAACTGGCGGATTTTGAAGCGCACGTTGCACAGTTGATAGATTTTGTCAAAACCTCTCCAACCGCTCCCGGCTTCGATGAAATTTCGATACCCGGTGAACGTTCCGCGCGTACTCGTCAACAACGGTTGGCAGAAGGCATCCCACTCGACGATACAACATGGGAACGTCTCGTCGAAACCGCTCAAAGCGTTGGAGTTTCCGTTTAACGCGATTAGGCAAATCGGCGCATATCCTCGTTGGCGTAAGCGGCAACCGCTGCATTCGCTTCCCGCCTGACTTTCAACTTTTCGACAACTTCCTCCAACCGTTCCGACGGAATTGTGCACGTCATCTCATCCGGCGACATCCCTGTTCGCACCCGACTCAACATACACCCCGTACTAATTGCGAGTTTGCCCTGCTCTTTTGAAATCGGGATGATATGGCATTGCGGTTTGCCGGCGAAAACCGTATCGCTAAATCCGTCATGGATAACCATTGCTTGGAAACCGTTTACCTTCAAAAGTATCACATCAGGGTCAATCGGGGTATCCGCTAAAGGACCATAGGTGATGTAGCTGGGACGGTCATTCACAAACGGAAGCTGCATCGCTTCTTCAGGAGATACCCACCCCACCTCCACAATGGCACCGACATCTCCATTATTCATCACCTCTTCCAGCGTTTTCAACCCGTGTGTGACGCTTCCAACACTACAGTTGTAGTGGTCTTCAGGCACTGTCGTAAACGTCTGATCAACGGCCTCCTTCCAAAAGACGCATCCCGCCGGCACTTTACCGCTGCGACCATCGGGCGTGGGGGCTGGCATCTCGCCCTCATGCACCGACACGTCTTCCGGGGCTTTGTCAGTAAATGTAATGGCGATGGGGGTGTGCTTCAAGCCGAGTTCTCTATCTAATTGTTCAGCCAATAATTTCCAATCCTTGGTTGCCATAAAAAGTATCCTTTCATTTAATGGTATATCGTTGAGGTGCGGGCAGGTAGGGGTGGGTGCTGGTAGCACCCACCCCCATGATTTTAACCTAATCACTTATAACGGATTGTCTTTCCTAATGAGGATATTTCAGACTTCAAAGACCTTAAATCTTTTCCGAGATCATCCATCTCAGAAATTAAGCCCCTAGATGTTGACCAAGTACCAATCCTTGAATTCAAGGAAGATATTTTGGACTCCAAAGATTTTAAATCCTTTCCAAGATCACCTATCTCAGAGGTTAAACTCCCAGATGTTGACCAAGTACCAATCTTTGAATTCAGTGTATTCACTCTTGAATTCAGTGCACGAACATTTGAATTCAAGGTATCCACGCTATTAGAAAGAGTGTTTATAGCTCTAATTAATCTAGTCGTATCACTACTATCAAGCGCAGAACTATAACTCATATAGGACATCAAAATAACTACAAACAAAGCGATACCAAACAACAACTTATTCTTCATTGAGGAATCACCTTCCTTTCACCTAGCTGCGTAATTTTTATTTTCAATTCGTGCCTGTCCCGCCAATGACGATAAGGAATATACTATCTTCGCTTGCATAGACCGCGTGCAGGATGTCAGCGGTGAAAGTAACCGCCTCACCTTGTCCCAACGTAATCTTCTCAGCACTTGTTGTAAATATGATGTTTCCACTAAGCGTGATAACAGTGGCGGCGGCAGGTGCTGAATGGTCCTCAAGTGTAGTTCCCGCTTTGAGGGCAACCAACACGAGGGTCATTTCCTCCCCGTGAGCCAGCGTTAATGAGGCACGCCCTGACGCGGCGGCTGTCGCTTCTTCCATCAGTTTTTCAGCCATTGGTATAAGCGAAAATCCCTTAGTGGTTGATACGTTCAGATCTACAGGTCTGTAGGGTCGCTCAAATGATGTATTCATTGTGAAGCCTCCGTTGATTGAATGTTACACTAAGAATAGACTCCCCTTTGTCTGTTCGTCGTTTATGTTTTAGGCTTGACACGCTTTTCCAAAATGAGTTGTGTCTGATCCTCTCGCACTAGCATATCGAAAAAACGTTTCGCTGCGGGATAACCCTCGGGTGGTATAATCGCCTCTTTAATAGTGAAATTGATTTCGTAATGAATCTGAGTCCCTTCCAGTTTATACTGTCGCTCCACCCTAGCAAAGCGATTTTCCAGACGAACATCCTGCGGGAAGGTCGCCGTCCAGCCCTCCGGCAGCGCAATCCGGATCGTTTTCTTCATCTGCATTGGGTAACTCAAATCGAGTGGGTGTTGACGTTCAGCCGCTGCAAAAATCTCCGCATAGTCTGAAAACTCATCGCTCGGCAACGGAAACATCAGGCGATTATCAATCGGTTCGGCGTAATTCTCGACGGTAAAAGCAACCTTGAGCTGCACTGGTACATCGAGATCCTCCAAATCGGAAATCTGAACCGCATCAACTCGGACACCGGGAAATTGTTTGCTAAGTCCAACAGCGAGGGTATCCTTCCACGCACTTGGCGACACCTGCTTGTACTCTAACCGCGCTTCAAGATTGTACTCTCCACGGGTATCAATCCGCATGGTTCCCTGAACCGTCCCATTCTCTGTTAGCCCGATTTCCGTGTCAACTATTAACTGGTTGGATTCCGGTGTAGAGATAGGAATATCAACAAACTCGCCCCGATCGCTTCGGATGATAAATCCTGTGCGCCCCCTATTCCGTGCAGGGAGATCGCCGTAGCTGCAGGTGTCGGCAGTTGGATCGAGCCAAATATAGTTGCCGTCGTCCCGTGGAACCGCACCAATCAGATGGCTAAACTGTCCGAGCGATGGGAGCTCCAGATCGATGTGTTGATACGGCGCAGGATTCAGCATTACAGGAAACGCCTCAATACCAACCAGATCAAGCATCGCAATCATTAAGGTAGTTTTGTCCTTGCAATCGCCGTATAGGACACTGAGCACCTGATCGGCAGGCGTGGGCTGATATGCACCTTGCCCCAGTTCAATGCCCACATAGCGAATCTGCGATGCCACAAAGTGGTATATCGCTCGGATTTTATCATCCTCCGTGAGAAGATCTGCGGTGAGTTCCTCAACCATTTCCTCAATCGCTCGATCCACCGTGTACCGGTCCTTTGCGATGCCTTTGTACCAATTGTAAACGGCTTCCCAAGATTCCACAGATGAATAACTCAAGCGTGGCACAATATCGTTGGTCGCTGGCATATTGTACTCCTTCTTGAGCGCGGGTGTTTCGCCGTATGTCCAGAGATATGTACTATTTTCCTCTTCGTGTAGTATCTGGGGATTAAGTTGACAATGAATTGCCTTCCACTTAAAGTCTCTCCCTTGGGGCACACGCAAGGCATAGGCGGATTGCAGGGTCGGATCTGTGGATTGAAAATTGTAGCCACCCCAAAACCACGAGGTGCTCCCAGCTGACTCCGCTCCTGCATCCTCAAGCGTGACCTGATACTCAATGCACACCCCCGGTTTCAGGGCAGGCATTGAAATGACCCGCCACATCGAATCGGAATAGAGGTTGTAGGAGAGCAGCCCCGGCGGTGTAACATCATTAAACGCCTCCTCCGGCGGCTCAATAGCAGAACCATCGGGGGTGATAGTCCGTGCAATGTTGACGGTGATATATTGTGTCTTGGGGGTGTGCGGGATAGCGATGTCATCATAGTTCTGCACCCCTCTCTCCGTCAGAATCTTGACCACCTGATGGGTAGTGTAGCGGGATTTGCCTGATGGAGTGACTTCGTGACTAAACTGGTTGAGCAGGATGATCGCATCAGCATCAGGGTAATCCGCCGCATCAGGGGCGGCAGCGATGATCGCTTCAACGTCAATGTTGATTAGATCCACAGGCGGAACTTCAATAGATACTGAGACAAATCGGTCTAACTGTGCAAGTGCTTGGAGGCGTGTCGGAGCGAGGAGATTCTGCGGATCTATCTCCAAAATTTTATTGTACTGAAGCTGCGCTTCGTAGTAACGTCCATGCGCTTCGTAGAGCGAAGCAAGGTTTTGACGGGACCAGATATCTTTCGGGAAAAGCCGGATCGACTCCCTAAATTCGGCGATGGCTTCGCCGATGTCCCCTTTTTCCAAGTAAATCAGGGCGAGATAGTTACGCAGATTCTTGCTGTCAGGTCGAGCAGACTTTGGATCAATCTCCACCGCTTTTCGTAAAACCCGTTCGGCATCGTCAAGCCTACCCAGTTGCTTGTAAGCCAAACCGAGATGGTTGAGGGCGTATAGGTTATGCGGCTCAACATTCACAGTATCCTCGTAAACCTGTGCTGCAGCTTCATAGTTGTTCAGTTGCTCATAGATGTAGCCCAAAGAATTCCGCGCCTCCATATTCTTGGGGTCAAGTGTTACCGTGGCGGCAAAGGCATCCCTCGCTTTTTCGTACTCCTCCTGTTGGAAGTAGAGCTTGGCAACTTGAAATTGGACCTTGCTGGCATTTGGCTTAATAGTCAGTGCAGCTTGATAGGCTTCGAGTGCACCCTTCAAGTCCCCATCTTGGACTGCTAAATTTCCTGCCTCGACCTGTTCGCGCCACGCCTTATTTCGTTCGATCAGCGGATCGACAATCACCTTTTCGCCGGGTTGACTTCGACTGAAGATCGAACAACCGCTCAATAACAACAGGATCGCAATCAGAGAAATACTTGTCTTGAAATGTCGAATTGCCACGATTATTCTCCTTACGTTTAGGGTAATTCAGAAGGCACCACCTTGTCCTATATGAATCCACCCCTAAGTTTACCAAAAAGTTGCCTTAACATCAATGATTTTCATGCGGATCTCTTTGTTGCTTGAGGCGATTACGATGTTTCGGTATAATGATACCCAATACGAACGTTTATTTCCAACCGACCGGCGAGGCATAGAGAAAAACAAGAGAGACATCAGATGTATCGCAGATATAGCAATACCGATTAAACTTAAAAATCAACTGTTGGGTGCCGTTTTTCGTCCAAAGTTTTAACTGCGTAATCCCTCATTTCAGTCATTGGCTGATGTAAAAAGAAGGGGCAGAGAAACCGATTTTTCAGGAAAAACTCGTTTTTTTTGCACGATCTTTAACACGACCCAAATTATTTTTGTAAGAGTTAAACTATTAGTTTGACTCTAACGAATTTAGATTTGCACGCTGCTTGCCTTTTGTTGTATTCTTCAGAACATAGAACTGATTTTCAATCAATAGATAGAAAGTGGGATTATTCTATGCTCCTTGGCGACAGCGACGTAATGCAAGACATTCATAGGAAGATTCACCAATTCCGTAACAACGACACCACCTCGGTTTTAATTACAGGCGAAACCGGCACCGGCAAGGAACTGGTTGCACGAGCCATTCATTTTGGAGGACCACGGGCATCAAAATCGTTTGTGGCGGTCAACTGCGGTGCAATTACCTCTACACTGTGGGAGGCCGCCTTTTTCGGTCATGTCCGTGGCGCGTTCACTGGAGCAACGGAGGATCACAAAGGGCACTTTGAAAGTGCCAATCGCGGAACCCTGTTTCTCGACGAAATTGGTGATATGCCAATCGAAAACCAAGTCAAGCTCCTTCGCGTTCTGGACGATGGTGTCGTCATGCGGGTCGGCGCGACGCAGAGCAAAAAGGTGGATATCCGGGTGATAGCAGCCACCAATGCAGGTCTCTCAGCGAAGACGGATGCAAAATTGTTTCGCTCAGATCTCTACCACCGCTTGACGGGTATGATAATTTGGATTCCGCCGTTACACGAGCGAAAGGAGGATATTCTCCCCATTGCTGAATACTACCTGAATGCGTTTGCAGCGCAAATGGGAGTAACCCCATCGTTGACTCCCGAAGCGGTGGCGGCTTTGGAAACATACGACTTCCCGGGTAATGTGCGTGAACTGATGAACATCATTGAATCTGCCCTGATTGTCAGTGAAGGGGCAACGATTCAACCCGAACACCTCCGTTTTCGGTCTCCTGAGCCTGCGGTGCTTACTCCTCCAGTAGCAGAGATTGATGAACAGTAGCAGAGATTGATGAACAGTAGCAGAGATTGATGAAGCAAACCCGTTGCCACCCGTGGTTGAGGCGATGCTCGCCGAGCAGGTACAGATTCGACGCGCTTTAGCGGCTAATCAAGGTAACATTGCCAAGACCGCTCGGCAACTTGGCTTAAGCCGATAGGCTTTATACCGCCGAATGGAAAAATATGGCATCCGATAAAAAAAATGGAACGACTTTTATTATTCCTGTGGTAGCGACACAAAAGTGTCCGATTTACCGGGCACTTACCGGACACCTGTTTAGGCAGTGTCCATCAGGCTTTGACCCCAATTTGTGTCCGATAGATGTCCGGATTTACGGACATTTTTGTGTGTAAGAGCAAATCGTGAACCTTCTCTCAAACCCGCGCCACGACTGAAGAGTTGGCAGAATTCGCAATGTTGGCATGGGGATTGCTTTAAAAGGGTGAGGCCAAGTTAGCAACACTATGAAGGCTTGGTAGCGAATGATACATTCACCCGTTTTTACACAAGGAGGTTCATCATGAAAGGTATCAGGCAACACCCGAAGGCATTTGTGTTTGTTAGCTTGTTAGGACTGGCACTAGCACTGAGTGTTACCATCGTCCTTGGGGCAGCGGATGGTGGGACCTTTAGCAGTGATGGATATAGTGGAGCTTGGGAAGTCTCGGTGTACAACTTTTCATATAACTCTGCCACCGAGAGGACAAGCAGTACCCACCGATACCTCCTCGAAAACACCGGAGGCGCAGGGAAGGTTCTCAAGCGAAAGTATAATTTTACCCATCAAATAGTTACGCCGCAAGGCAATATAATTACCGATGACAATGGTAATCCCAAGGTAAAGCGGGTTGAGTCAGCTATTGGAGCACCGTTATCGCCGGGAGCATACCAAGAACATTCGGATACAATCGGTTTAAGTGTTTCTGATTTGCCGGATGGCACCATGTTTAAGATCCGTGCGTATACGCGGCTTACTGTTTACAAGCATACGCTAGGAACTCCCCTAGCTCAACCAGAAGTTAGTGACGAATCCACTACATATACAAAGTGAGGAGAAGCAACTATGCGTCTTTCAATTCTCGTGATCAGCTTTTTGCTGGTCACGAGCACCCTCCAAGCAAAAATAGTGTTTCGTTCTTCCCGAGATGGAAACAGTGAAATCTACGTGATGAGTTCGTTTGGAAATGGTCAAATGCGCCTGACAGACTATGATGGAGATGATGTAGCCCCTTCCTGGTCCCCCAACGGTCAGCAGATTGTATTTGGTAAAGTTTTGTTCAATAGAAAAGGGGATCGGAACGAGGAGATTTATGTGATGGATGCCGGTGGCAGCAATCAGCGTCAGTTGACTCATCATCCGGCGTATGATGGCTTTCCCGACTGGTCGCCGGATGGGGTGCAGATTGCCTTTGTGAGTGATAGGCATAGCAGGGGCGAGCCTAACATCTACGTGATGGATGCCGATGGTGGCAACGTGACGCAGATAACACATCTTAAATGGGCGGGCTCCCCGATGTGGTCTCCTGATGGCAGGTATATCGGCTTTCAGGCAAGTTTTGACGAACAAGATCAGCAAGTCTATGTAATGGACGCCGATGGTGGCAACCGATGGCAGGTAAGCGATCCTCTCCCTAATAGGGTGATGTCCTTTGAGGGTTGGTCGCCGGATGGAACACAGATTTTGTATATGGGTTTCCTCAATGGTCTAGTGAAAGACTCAATCGTGATTATCGCGACGCTTTCCCTGAAAAGGCGTAAAGCTATCGAGCATGAGCAGGTGCCGATACCCAAGATAGACTCGCAAACCGCTGCTTGGGGTGCCGATGGAAAGTCAGTTCTTATTTCTTTAAGAAGGGCGGGCGAGAAATGGGATATTTACCGGTTCAATCTCCCAGACGGGCAGCTCATTCAATTGACCAATCATCCTGCTGCCGATTATAGCCCGAGGGAATGGAATCCGCGTCTGCCGGTCTCACCGCAGGGACTGGCTCCAAAGCGTTGGGGGGAGATTAAGTCTAACTCACACCGTCACCGAGGAAGGGGAGGCATCTCAACCCCTCCTGTTCCTTAACTTTTAAAAAAGAGCAATCAGCAATTGCGGTATCACACCCTTCTTCCTGGGTATGATACCGCCTTTTTTATGCTCGTAACGCACCTGCTTTGGATTGCCCATGGCGTTATTGTCCATCTGTTTGCTGGGATATGGTATAATTACACAAAGAACTCGGGCACGTTGAGATTTAGCTGTATCTTCCGAGTGAGTAAAGGAGTCGCTATGCGAATGACTATCCTCGTGGCTTGCCTTTGGCTTGCCACGAGCCCTCTTTGGGGCAAAATTGCCTTTTATTCTACACGGGCTGGAAACAGTGAAATTTACACGATGGACACCGACGGGAGTGGCCCAACGCGGCTGACGTTCAACGCGGCGAGGGACAATGCTCCCTCCTGGTCCCCCAACGGACAGCAGATTGCGTTCCATAGCTCTCGCCATGATGATAATAACCCGCATACGGCTGAGGAAAACACGGAGATTTATGTCATAGATGCCGATGGGGGTAACCAACGGAGACTGACCCACTACCCCGGACTGGATACCGGTCCAGATTGGCATCCCGATGGCTCACAGATTGCGTTTACTAGCACTCGGAACGGGAATTTCAACATTTTCGTGATTGATGCCGATGGGACCAACATCAAGCAGATTACAGACTTAGAATTTGCCGCGAGGCCTAAGTGGTCGCCGGATGGGAAACGGATTGCCTTTGAAGGGTATATAGGCAATCAGCGGGAGATTTTTGTCACCAACGCCGATGGAACGGGGCGTTTCAAGGTGTCAAAACCACGACCGGACGCGTCGATGTTTCTGGGAGACTGGTCTCCCAACGGGAAACAAATACTTTATACAGAGGCAGTTGACTTAAGTGTTGCAAAGTCCTTTCCGGTCATTGCCACGCTGAACTTGGTCGGGCAAAGGAAGGTGAAGCGGTGGACCCGTGTGCCGGTGCCACGGATGCCATTCCAAACTGCTTCCTTCTCCGCCAATGGGAAGTCCATCCTTTTTGCAGGCAAAAAAGATAACGACTGGAATATCTACCGTTTTCGTCTGGCAGATCATGCCTTGATACAGTTGACCGACACTCCGGGCAGCGATAAAGCTCCCCACGAATGGAATTCCCGTTTGTCTGTCCAACCACAACAGTTGCTCCCCCTATTCTGGGGTGAGATTAAATCTAACGGATTACGGTACTGAATCGTCGTCATGCGACAACACTTCAACGTGCAACAAGCTCGTAGCGGTATCACACCCTTTTTCACGGGTATGATACCGCCTTTTTGTGCTCATAAATCTATTTCTTCACAAACTGTTTCCCCGGTAGCTGCTGAACGATTCCCTTCAACTCAAGCATGACCAACAGCGAAGAAACCTTCCCGATCGGCAGCTGCGTGATCCGTGTAATCTCATCAATATGGACGCTATCGGCATCTATTGCCGACAGCACAGTTTGCTCATCGGGAGTTAGATTGAGGTTTGCCTTCGGTTGAGGGGTAGGTGTCGATCTTTTTTCGACCGATTGAGGGCGGGCAATTTTGTCGGACTGTTTTGCGGAAGGCGGTTCGATCGATTTTCCGCCTAAGATCTGCGTGTAGTCTTGGGGTAACGCATCAAGCAGGTCATCAACGCTATTAATCAACGTCGCGCCTTGATTGATGAGGGAATGGGTGCCTCGTGACACGCCGGAAAAGATTTGCCCCGGTACAGCAAACACCTCGCGCCCCTGTTCAGCGGCGTGGCGTGCTGTGATGAGCGAACCGCTCCGGTCGGACGCTTCAACAACAAGCGTGCCTAATGTTAAACCACTAATCACACGATTGCGGCGCGGAAAGTTTTTTCCACGGGGAGGCATCGTCATTGGAAACTCGGCAACCAATGCACCGGACTCGATGATTTCCGCTGCGAGCCCCCGATTCGTCTCCGGGTAGATAATACTCAAACCACATCCGAACACGGCGACCGTGTCCCCACCGGCTTCAAGGGCACCGCGATGCACACAGGTATCAATGCCGCGGGCGAATCCGCTCACGATAGTTATACCGCGTTCTGCGAGTTGGTAGCTTAGCTGCTGGCTGGTCGTTTTGCCATATTCGGTCGGGCTGCGCGATCCAACGATTGCGATGCTCGGTGTGTCCTGTAGGGGAAATTTGCCGATGATATAGAGCAGCACGGGTGGGTCGTGAATCTGCTTGAGGAGGGGTGGGTAGGATTCGTCGTTGATAGTGACGATGTGACATTGATGCTGCTCGATCAGTTCAAGTTCCTGCGCGAGGGGAGCGCGCGATCTACCATCAATTAGCTGCTGCCGAACATCGGGAGTCAGCCCATCGATCTGGGCTAACTCCGCTGATGTTGCAGCAAGCGATTTCTCCGCAGATCCAAAAGCCGCTAACAGGCGTCGGATGGTATGATTTCCGATACCCGGAATCAGGTTGAGATGAATAAGACTTTTCGTATCAGCAGATAGCATAATCGGCGAATTTTACTGTTCCGTTGCGGGCTGTGCTGCCGGTTCTTCAGGCGGCAGGGCATAGTACACTTGAATATCGCGGATCGGCTTAAAAATGTCAACCTCTGCACCGCCTTCGCCTCTGGTTCTGCGCTTCTGCCCACCTACACGCCGGGATTCCCATTTTTTGGGGACCTTCAGGCGCAACTTTTGGGTGTGAATTGGCTCCGGGAGCTGTAGCTTGAACTGGTCTTGATAGTGGTTCTTAACACTTCTAATCGTTTTCCATTCCCCGGATTCGTCTCCAATTTGGACTTCAAAGAATTCAAGTTTCCCCTTATCTGCTACCACAACGATGCGCTGAATGGTTTGCGGTTTCGCCCATTTAAGCGTTGCCTGCGTAAAGTTCTCCTCTTCTTCTTGGTCTGCCTTGGTGAGCATCGTCTGTTTCTCAATAATGAGTCTTGAGGTTTCCCCAACTGAGAATGTGTTATCATCATTCAGCTTGGGATCCTGACACTCCGCAAACGGAGCGATGTTCTGACTCCACTGTATCGGAGGGCCACTTGGTCCCAAACACCCTAGCGTGGAAACCAACCCCAGTATTAAAAAAGTTACTCCGACAAAACGCATATCTTGCCTCCTTGATTTTTATGGTGGATTTTAGAATTAACTAGACCCTGTAGCGCAAACTGTTAGTTTGCAGGTTTGGATCATCCCGATAAATCGGGATGGTACAAAAGACTATATCCCTATTAATCTTATTTCAACAACTGGTCAAGCTCTGCTTCGCTCTGATCCTGTGATCCCATCGGTTCTTCTGCATCTGCTGCTGTCACTGACTGATAACCGTATAGCTCAATTTCGTAAATTTTGGCTGGTGCCCGGCGATTTCCGCTCGCCCAGAAGTTCCGTCTCCGTTGCCCCCGACGCAGTGAGGCATCGTCGGTTGTGCCGAGCACGCGGACACGGATCTTGTCAGTTGGAAACGGTGCATTGACCGACAGGTCAATTGGGTTCGATGTGACATTATTCACCTCTTTGATGACTTCCCAATCCTCGCTCCCCTTATCCGCATATACGGTGAATTTCTTCAAATTGTCCGAATGAATGACAACTCGGCGAATCACCTTTCTTTCGGGGAGGATAACGATTGCCTGCGAGGTTGGAGCGGGACCGAAATTGTCCTGTGAGCCTTCACGAAACGCCGTTTCCCCAAACGTTCTAATGTTGCCATCAATCATCCTTGCGTTCGTTGCTCTTACCCCTGTTATCGAGGCATAATTTTCGCTCCATTCCTGCTTCGCTATAATTGCACAACCGAGCAGTGGTAAAAAATAAAGACAGATGGATAATAACCCCAAATAACGATTCATCGCTATACCCCCCGAAAAAAATAATTAGGACTTACGCAGTTGAACGGTCAAAGCACTGCAGTTCGGCGATTCATCGCCGCCCCGATAAATCGGGATTCAAGGCAACTGGACACCGTTACCAACGCCCGATGAATCGGGCAACTACAATTGCGTAAGGTGCTCATCCGATAAATTGGGACTTGCTTTTTCTCACTCTCACACCTGCTCACCTTCAGTTTCTACCCGTTCTCTCCTTTGTTAATCTTCCAAGTTGTTCCAGCCCGACTATCTTGAAGTTCAACGTTGAGTTGCTCTAACTGATCTCGGATTTTATCCGCCGTTTCCCAATCCTTGCGTTCCCTAGCGTCCTGACGCACCTCCAAAATGAGATTCATCAGTTGCTCTGTCAACGCTGCATGTTCATCGCTAGCAACTTCCTCCTCTGCGTATATGCCAAGGACACTACAGACTTCAGCCAAACTGCTGTATGCTCGACTTAAAACGCTTCCTCTCTCAACCGAAGAAAGCCCTTCGGTTGCGGTGAGAAACTGATTCACCTCGCCGACGAACTTAAAGATCGCCCCCAATGCCCCGGCGGTATTGAAATCGTCATCCATTGCAGATTCAAAGTCGTGACGCATCGTATGGATGGATTGGGACAAGTGTGCAGCTTCAGCGTTGTTCAACGCCTCAGAGGCAGCCCCGTCCGCGTCCCGATGCCATCGTAGGGCATCAAGACAATTATTCAACCGTCGAACTGCACTGCTCGATTCAGTCAAGCTCGTTGAGTTATAGTCTAACGGATGGCGATACTGCGCGGAAATCAGAAAATGGCGAATCGCTTCAGGGGCATATTGCTGCACGGCATCATGGACAAAGATGAAATTGCTTTCTGACTTACCCATCCGTCGCCCATCAATTTGCAAAAATGCCACATGCATCCAGTATTGAGCGAAAGTTTTACCGGTCGCCACCTCGCTCTGGGCAATCTCGTTTTCATGGTGTGGGAATTGGAGGTCATGCCCACCGGCATGAATATCAATCGTTTCACCAAGGTGTTTCATCGCCATGGCGGAACATTCGATATGCCAACCCGGTCTGCCCTCCCCCCAAGGGCTATCCCACCACGGTTCCTCCGCTTTTGATTTTTTCCAGAGATCGAAGTCTCGTGGATCCTCCTTGCGTTCATCGACTTCAACGCGAGCACCGGCAAGCAAATCCTCCGGCTTGCGATGAGAGAGTTTGCCATATTCCGCAAAGTGATTGACGCGGTAATATACGTCCCCATCGATCTCGTAAGCTGCTTGCTTGTCAATTAACGTCTGAATCAGGGAAACTATCTCCGAAATATGTTCGGTCGCTCTCGGATGGACATCAGCCGCACGGATACCTAGCTTGTTTGAGTCTTCAAAATAGGCATCTACATATTTCTGAGCAAGTTCAGAGGCGTCAATCCCTTGTTCATTTGCACGATTGATAATTTTATCATCAATGTCCGTCAGATTTTGGACCAGCGTGACGGTGTAGCCCTTATATTCGAGATAGCGACGAACAATATCAGAAATTAGAAACGTGCGAGCGTTACCGATATGAAAGTAATCGTAGACCGTGGGCCCACAACTGTACATCAAAACTTCTCCCTCACGTAACGGCACAAATTCCTCCAACCGCCTTGTGAGAGAATTATAAATCTTTAATCCCATCAGTTTTCTTTCTAATTTAGGTCCCGATCCAATCGGGCCCCGAGGTGTTATTCACTAACGCCTACCTTAATTCACTGAGACAAACAATAGCTTCAGCGGCAGCGGCTTTTCCTTCGCCAATGAAACCGAGTCCTTCCGACGTTGTCGCCTTGACATTTACCCGATCGCTTGGAATACCTAGCGTCTCGGCCAGGCGTTGGCGCATCGAAGGAATATAAGCCGCCAATTTTGGGCGTTGCATAATCACCGTGCTGTCCACGTTTTCAATGGCGTAATCTGCAGAAATCAATGTCCTCACTCTGCCGAGCAAGATTAAGCTATCAATTCCGGCATACGCCGCAGCTGTATCGGGAAAATGTTGACCAATATCACCCAACCCTGCTGCCCCTAGTATTGCATCACAGATGGCATGGGTCAGTACATCTGCATCGGAGTGTCCAATCAAACCCAACTCGTATGGGACCGTTACCCCGCCGAGTATCAATTTACGATTTTCCCCCAATCGGTGGACATCGTAACCAATTCCTACACGCATGGTAGTTTATAGACTGTAGATGTCTATTATTCCTGATTTTTTATCCCTTATTCATCAACGCTTCAGCAATAATCAGATCTTCTGGGGTCGTGATCTTCAGATTGCCGTAGCTACCCATGACACACTTTACTTTAAGCCCCAGCTGCTCGATCAGTGCTGCGTCATCAGTCAACTGGATCTGTTTGCGCTGGGCATATCGGTGGGCTTCGATCAATAGATCCCTCCGAAATACCTGCGGTGTCTGTACCGCCCAAAGTTGGCTCCGATCCGGTGTATCAACGACAAATCCGTTCTTATCGGTGATTTTGATGGTATCTTTGACAAGGACTGCGGCGACTGCTGCGCCCCAATCTGCTGCCGCTTCGAGACAGGTAAAAATCATTTCATCGGTCACAAAAGGACGGACCCCATCATGCACGATGACGAAATCCGTATCCTCCGGCAGCACTTTCAAGCCGTTAAAGACAGAATCTTGGCGCGTTTTGCCACCGGGGACCAGCCCAGCAACCTTTTGGAAGTTGTACGGCTCGATGACAGCAGATCGGCAAGCGTCAAAATCCATTTCATCGACAATCACAAAGATCGCATCGACAACAGTACTTTGATCAAAGACCGCGATCGTATGCGAAAGGATCGGTTTGTCAAGAAGTTCTAGGTACGGCTTCTTAGTACGATGATGACCCATCCGGCTTCCGCGGCCAGCTGCGGGAATAAGAACGCACGTCCTCTGGTTCATCAGTGTCCATTTCATCAGTCTTCGTACGCGTAAAAATCATCCGACCAGCGGTTGTCTGCAATGTTTGAGTAACAATCGCATCAATTGTCTGTCCAACATATTGCCGACCATACTCAACAATGACCATTGTCCCGTCATCAAGATAGCCAACCCCTTGGTTCGGTTCTTTTCCTTCACGAAGCACACGTACCTGAATAACCTCACCAGCAACGACGACCGGACGAACAGAATTCGCAAGTTCGTTGATGTTGAGCACCGTCACTCCCTGAAGTTCAGCCACCTTATTCAAGTTAAAATCATTGGTAATAATTTTCGCCCCTATCTCTTGAGCGAGATGAATTAACTTAGCGTCCACTTCTGGCACTTCGGGAAAATCTTCTTCTGTTACCTCAACATCAATGTCAGGATTGTTTTGCATCAAACGTAAGATCTCGAAGCCACGCCGTCCTTTGTTGCGACGAAGTAGATCGGAAGAATCCGCGATGTGTTGCAATTCATTTAAGACAAATCGGGGAATCACAAACACGCCATCAATAAATCCTGTTTGGCAGATATCCAAAATCCGTCCATCAATAATCACACTTGTATCCAAGACTTTAATTGTTGGAGACTTGGATTGTATCCCGTGTGTTGTGAGGGAAAACAGTGCAAAGGCATCTCGCCTGCGATAAACAATCATTGTCCCCGCATAAGCACACGAAAGAACAATGCCTCCCGTCAGTGCAGGGCTAATTGCGCCAGTTGTTGCTCGAATAATATAAATGATAAGACTAGCGACAATCAAACCGAACGTCAGTCCAGCGAAGCAGGCGAAAAAATCTCGTAGGAGCGGGCGCGGAATTGATAAGTCAATTCCTACCAGAATGATAGTAGCAAAAAAACCGATAACACCCCCTATGACATCACCGATGATAAATCCCAACGCTGCACCAAACAATGTAAAAACGATGCGGATAATCCAAATTTGCATCCGAGCCACCCCCTTTCTTATAATAGTACACCTAGTACGTGGATAACTCAAACATCATATTGACAGTTCGCAACGCCCCCTTTCTCATAGTAGTGCACTTAATGCACCGTAAAGATCCTTGACACCAACCAAATCAATATCTTCCTTCAATTCTAAGCCTTTACGATTAGACTGGGGGAAAACCGCGCGATTAAAACCTAACTTTGCAGCTTCCAGCAGCCGTTTCTCAATATGTGCAACGGCACGAACTTCTCCACCTAGACCAACCTCACCAATGACAACAGTCCGCGGATCAATTGCTATATCTCGGTGACTCGACGTTATCGCTATGGCGGCACCCAAATCAATACCTGGTTCATCAACGCGCATCCCGCCCGTAATATTGACAAATACATCCGAATCACCAATGTCAAGCCCGATTCGCTTCTGTAGGACTGCTATCAACAGCGCAATCCGTTGGCGATCCACCCCCGCTGCCGTGTTACGGGGAAAGCCAAAGTTTGCAGGAGAAACCAACGCTTGCAGTTCTAGCAGTAACGGACGGGTGCCCTCAATGCTCGACACCACCACTGATCCAGAGGTATTCTCCTGTCGCTCACTGATAAACAACTCTGATGGATTCTTAACCTCAACAAGACCGCGACTTAGCATCTCGAAGATCCCGATCTCGTTGGTCGAACCAAATCGGTTCTTCACAGACCGCAGAATGCGGTAAATATGCTGCTTCTCACCCTCAAAATAGAGGACCGTATCAACCATGTGTTCTAAAATACGGGGCCCTGCCAGAGACCCCTCTTTAGTCACATGCCCAACAAGGACGATTGGGATATTTTTACTTTTAGCGATAACCAACAGTTGTGCTGCGCTCTCGCGAACCTGTGCGACACTACCCGGAGCAGATTGTAAGCTGGGGAGGTATACCGCTTGAATCGAATCAATAACAACCATACGGGGATCGACCTGTGTGATATGTGATTCGATCTGGTCCAAGTTATTTTCGCACAGAACGTACAGCGAATCAGAGGTGATGCCGAGCCGGTTTGCCCGCAGCTTTGTTTGGGCAACTGACTCCTCACCTGATACATACAGCACACCCCCATAAGCGCGGCTCAACGCATCGCTCACCTGTAACAGTATCGTCGATTTGCCAATTCCCGGATCGCCCCCAATCAACACCACAGACCCTGGCACAATCCCGCCCCCAAGCACCCGATCAAACTCATCAATCCCTGTGAGTTGCCGGTCTGATTCACTCGCACTAATCCGCGTAATCGGCGCAGGATCGCTCGCAGGCTGCGCTGCGAGTCGGGGATGCACAGACACTGCTTCCTCAATCTCCTCAACGAAAGTGTTCCACTTATCACACTCTGGACAGCGACCTAGCCATCTGATGGAGGAGTGACCACATTCCTGACAAACAAACTGCCGACTCTCTTTTGCCATTTTAGGTATTCGTCCCAGTATCTATACCAGTTTACCAGTTTTTCGACAAGAACCGGAGGCCCGCTGTATAGCGGATATTACCCGATGTCAGATCCTCCGCGCCGATAATAATCTGTCCATTCGGAAAAAACCGCCATGCCACCTCCGCACCGAGTTCTGGGTCTTTGCTAGTCAGATGTGTGCCCTCTAAGCTAATACCAAGTCTCCGGGAGAGCAGCCACACATCAAATCCCACACCAACCTTTGATCGCATGAACCCAACGCGACCTCGTAGATTGTTTGTGAAGTCATAACCGTACTGGAAGTCTATCTTTATCTCCTCTTCACGCGTTCCTAGGCCGAGTCGGTATCGCTGTCTATCCCGGGGCAATAGCAAAACACCTAACTCGTTGTGTAGACTCTCTTCAAGGTTTAGATACCTGAGTTCGTAATCCCAGCCAAATTCAGGTATCTTGATTTGCTCCGACCCCTGATCTAACAACCGAGATAGATCCTGAAATGCGAGCATTGTCTCGTCTACCGTTTTCATCGTCTGCCGCATTTCATTGAGCGCGTCCGGTTCAGTCAACAACTGAGCGATGCTGCCCTCCCCATGCTGCATGGTATGAAGCAGTTGATTCACATTATCACGCAGCCCATCCAATTCTTGGGTCGTACCGGTAAGGCTTTCGAGCAGTTGGTCAACTTTAGGTGTTTCAGTCGCAATGACCTCTTGGCTTTGTGCAATCAGATCCGACATGCCAGCAGTCAATTCAGCGAGATTTTGATCTAACTGCTGAGACAATTGGCGAAAATTGGTAGCACTTGTTTGCAAGTCAACGATTATCTGTTCCACAGGGGAGGAGTTACGATCTACCAAATCAAGCACCGCTCGATTAATATCGCCGATCTGACTGCTGATTAGTAAAGTATCGCTCTCCAATCTATCCATCAGACGATTGAACCGTTTATAGGTTTGCGCCAAGCGAAAATCGTTCTCTTGTGCGATACGATTCAGATTTTGTACAGCTTCATCCGTAGCCCCAACTACTTCCGTTAAAGCGCGGCTAGTTTGCTCAATGAGTGCCCGTATTTCCACGATGCTCGCGCCAACGTTTTCTTGATTCGATTCCATAAACTGGTTCGCAGATTCAAGAAATCGTGTGCCTGCACGAACAATGTGGTGTGCTCGCGTAGCGAGCTCCGAAAGGTCAAGCGGATTCTGCCCTATCAGTGGAAGGTCTGCCGGTTTTAAGTTCGGATTCCCAACAGCACCATTCGTCAAATGGATATACGCCTCGCCGACAAAACCGATGACACCCACTTTTACCAGACAACCTTGCCGGAGCCTTTGAAAAGCATCCTTGACCCGCATTTGAACCTCAACGCGAGTTCCGTCTGCATTGAGCTCAACGCTCGTGACTTTGCCAACCTGTACACCGGCAAGTTGAACCTTTGCACCAACGCGGAGATCGCCAGCATTGTTAAAGTTGACCTGTAACAACTCGCCACTCACACTCCAAGGAGAATTAGCGGCATTCACTATCAAAATCACAAGGAGAGCAATACCAATGATAACAACAAGCCCCACCTTGAGCTGTACACTCCACGCCCCCATCAATCACCTCACCTACAATTGTCAGTTCTGATCACGGTTTTCATGACCGATAAATTGCTGTAAAACAGGGTTATCAATCTTCCAAATTTCATCTGGGGTTCCGTGAGCAATTACCTGACCTCGGTGTATCATTGCCATCCTTGTCCCGACTGAAAATGCACTCTCCATATCGTGTGTCACAACAACAGAAGTCACTTGGAGTTTCTGATGCAGATCGCGTATGAGTCGGTTGATTTCTAGGGCTGTAATCGGATCCAAGCCTGTCGTCGGCTCATCGTATAGTATCACTTCCGGATTGCACGCAATAGCGCGGGCGAGCCCGACCCGCTTTCGCATACCCCCACTCAGTTCTGCTGGTCTCAGGTCCTGAGTCCCGTCGAGCTGGACTAAATGCAGCTTTTCGGCAACAATTTCGTCAATTTCAGGTTTGCTGAGTTTCAGATGCTGGGAAACCATAAACCCAACATTTTCCTCAACTGTCATCGAGTCAAAAAGGGCAGCCGATTGGAAAAGCATACCGAACTTTCGACGGGTCCGGTTCAATGCTTTTCGTGTAAACTTGGTGATATCTTCGCCATCAAGCCAGATTTGCCCTTGATCCGGCTTCATTAACCCGGTAATCATTTTGAGCAGAACGCTTTTCCCACACCCACTCTGTCCCATAATGACCAGTGTCTCGCCACGAGGTATGTAAAGTTCAAGTCCGGTGAGAACTTCTTTGTTTTCAAAGTTTTTCCAAAGATCTTCGATCCAAATCATTTCATTTACCGCAGAGTCAGATGACGAGCATTACGCTGATAAACCTTGTCCTTTATTTCGTTCCGCCGGTTATTGCAACCCCCAAACTGTATAAAGAAAATGGTTCAAAAATGCATCCAGAGCCAAAATGGTAACCAACGAAGTTACCGCTGAACCTGTTGTGGATTTGCCGACCCCTTCGGCACCGCCTGCTGCAGAGATTGTAAACCCTTTATAGCAGCCTATCGAAGCAATCGCCATCCCAAACGCTGATGCCTTAACAAGACTGATAACAATGCTGTTGATAAACAAATTTGCTTGGGCTAGTTTAAGAAAAAAGAGACCATTCATATCAAACAGAATAATAGCTGCGAGATAGCCCCCAGCAATGCCAAACACAATCGCAAAAAGGGTCAGGATCGGCAACATGATTGCACAAGCGAGAAAACGGGGAACGACGAGGTATTTGACAGGGTTAGTTGCCATCACCTCAAGGGCATCGATCTGTTCGGTCACTTTCATGGTCCCCAGTTCCGCTGTAATCGACGCACCAATCCGCCCGGCAAGTACAAATGCTGTGACCATCGGTCCAAGTTCTTTAACGACAGATACAGTAACAAATTTACCGAGTGTACCTTCTGCTGAAAGCTGGATAAGCTGATGGTATCCCTGTGTTGCTAATACCATGCCAGTAAAAAGTCCAGAGATCAGTACAACCGATATAGAATTGACACCAATCAAAAATAGCTGGTGAACCAGCAGTTTCAGTTGAAATGGAGGCCTAAAGGCTAAAGCCCAGGTCTCCCCCACCAGCATGGTGGCGTTCCCAAGTCCAGATATCCCGTTCAAGGCTCGACCGCCGACAAAATCGATAGCACGGATTAAAAAGCTGCGTGAATCATATAGGGTCTGGCGTTGGATAGGGGATTGGTCATTCATAGGGGGATACACGGGATAAAGGTCGCAAAAAACTTAAGAATGTCTACATCAGGGACTTAACTACCCTATCTTTACTGATAGGACATGTTGGCAAACCGCATCTGTGTTTTATTGAATTCTAATCTGACTGTACCTGTGGGCCCATTGCGCTGCTTTTTGATAAGCAGATCGGCAGTTCCTTGGTCATCCGCAGCTTCATCGTAATAGTCTTCTCGATACAAGAATGCAACTAGATCGGCATCCTGCTCAATAGCACCAGATTCCCGTAAATCGGATAATAGCGGACGTTTATCCGGACGTTTCTCAACCTCACGGCTCAGTTGGGAACACGCGATAATCGGTGTATCTAGTTCCCAAGCAAGGGTCTTGAGTGCCCGTGAAATATCAGAAATCTCTTCTACCCGTCCCATATATCGACCTGAACCACTCAGCAGCTGCAAATAATCAACAATAATTACCGCGAGATCGTTGTGTTCCCCTTTCAAACGGCGCCCCTCTGCACGCAGTGTCTGTACAGTTACGCCTCTTGTATCATTAATAAAAATAGGCACCGACATCAGGCTACTGACCGCCTGCGTCAAGCCTGTCCAATCCTCGCCCGTCAAGTTGCCGGTACGAAGATGACTAAAGTTAATCTGGGCTTCAGCAGCCAACATCCGCAATAGCACCTGTTGCGTGGGCATTTCAAGACTGAATATCGCGACCGGCAATTCCTGCTCAATAGCAATATTCTGAGCCATATTCAATACTAACGTACTTTTGCCCATGCTGGGTCGCGCTGCAATAATAATCAAATCACCACGCTGCAGCCCCGAAGTCATTAGATCAAAATCGGTAAAGCCTGTCGGTATACCAACGTATTGGTCCTGTTTATGGAAGAGTTGCTCGATTCCTGCCAAGGTTTCCTTGACAATAGAACCAACCGATACAAATCCTTGGTCATCATCTGCTTGACCGAGACGAAAGACCCCTTCTTGGGCTTGATCCAGCACATCTCGGAGTTCCTGATCCTGGTCACGCGCCAGATTGCTGATCTGCTCGCCCGTCTGCACTAACTGCCGCCGTGTCGATTTCTCTCGAACAATTTGTGCATAGAATTCGGTGCTTTCCGTTTCGACAATCCGGGCTTGTAGATCATAAAGATATAGATCTCCACCCGCTCGATTGAGGTCGTTTTTTCTTTCGAGTTCATCCGACACCAGCAGCGGATCCACCTGGTTATGACGCTCATAAACGGCAAGAATCGCGCTATAAATGAGCTGATGATCCGCAGTAAAAAAAACCTCCGAAGTATGACCGAGAATAGCAATTACACGAGGAATCACTGCGCTATCTACCATCATTGATCCAAGCACAGCTTGCTCCGCATCTCTGTCGTGAAGGGGTTCCGTAGTTTTGGTATTCATCGCTCAACCCCGGAGTTTAGGACTGGTAAAGACTGTTCGTCAAGATGCCTCTTCACGAACAACAACAATCTGAATATCTGCGGTAACGTCAGCATGAAAACGGATAGGAACTGTGAAAACACCTAGTTCTCTAATCGGTTCTTCTAATTCAATATTTCGACGATCCACTTCAATATCCTGGCTCGCCAGCGCATCTGCAATATCCATCGAGGTAATAGATCCAAAAAGCCGATCGTTTTCCCCGGCGCGCCTTTGGATGGTACAAGTTACTTCTGCGATACGGCTTGCGAGTTCTTCAGCCCTTACTTTCGCTTTTTCACCTTGAGCTGCGAGCAACTGCCGTTCATGTTCAAGCATGCGTCGGTTTTTCTCTGTTGCTCGGACCGCAAGTTGCATGGGGATGAGATAGTTACGTGCATAACCGTTGGCAACTGTTAAAATGTCCCCTTCATCTCCAAGCGTTTCAACTCTTTTTTTTAGAATAACTTCCATAAAATGCCTCTCAATTTTTATGACTCAGGACTTACGCAATTCAGTCGGAAATTGGAATTCTCTCCTATTGCGTAAGTCCCATGACTAATTATAGTAGATCTTAGAATTAATGAGATACTCCAAACCGGTGCGGTCCAATAAATCGAGACCAGGGTTGAAAACCGCACCTACCCCGATTTATCGGGGGGATCGAAACCGAGGGACGAAAGTGTCTATTTATTTTTTGAATTCACCATCATGATTCAGAGATTTGGCAGGGCCCTGTCAGGTCCAAAAAAAAAATTCAACCTCATATCGGGGGTTCATCATCAGCCGGTGTCTCTCTGAACCCCGATGGGGCCTAGCTTTAGAGCGTTTGTAGATTTTTGCCACGCAAGAAAAGGTACGTGCAGACAGCATTTTGACCTGCCAAATACGCCCTATTTATGAACCGTTTTTCACTGAAATGGCACCATAACCTCGCCAAATGTCAGGGATTTGGCAGGGCACTGACAGGTCTAAACTCCGAAGTGCGTAAGTTCTGGCTAATCTACTGTTGTGTTGTAAAAGGCACTAAGGCAATGTTACGTGCCCGCTTGATGGCTCGTGTTACCTCCCTTTGATGCTTCGCACAGTTTCCTGAAACCCGTCGCGGCAGCAGTTTACCGCGGTCCGTCATAAAATTTCTGAGTATTTCAACACTCTTATAATCAATGAAATCTACCTTATCCATGCAAAATCGACACCGTTTACGACGGCCCCTTCGATAGGGGGCTTCACGGCTATCTCTTAAGTTGTCACGGTTATCTCTTGATCGGTTATCTCTTGATCTTGTGTCACCACGTTGTTCCCTTGCCACAATTTGAGTCCTCCAATTTGTAATACAGAAGAAAAGCGGGCATTGACCGCGCCCGCTTTTCATTCCTAATGTTCGTTAATTTTATACAGCGGTTAATATCAGAAAGGAATATCATCGTCAGTCGTAGACGGTCCCTGCTCCCCGGAAAATTCGGGCGATGCGGGAACTGATGCGGGTGATGCTTGATCGTAAGCCCCACCACCGTCGCCATCTTGGCGACTGTCTACGAATGTGAATCGTTCAACAAAGATATCATGTTTTCCTCGCCTTTGTCCATCGTCTGTCTCCCATGTTCGATATCTCAGGCGCCCTTCAATGTGCACTGGTCTGCCCTTCTGAAGATATTCGTTCATGGTTTCGGCTGTCCTTCCAAAAGTCTCAAGATCCACGAAACAAACTTCCTCTTTTCTTTCTCCAGACTGGCGGTCTGTATACGTTCGGCTCACAGCCAATCCTATAGTAGCAACTGCTGTTCCGCTTGGAAGATATTTCAATTCTGGATCGCGGGTAAGGTTTCCCATGAGTATGACCTTGTTGTAGCTTGCCATGATTATTGTCTCCTTACGCTTTGGCTGATGCTATACTTCATCAACCGTATCAATAGCATTAAAAGTATTTATCCTCGTCTGCATCCTCGTCTTCGCTCTCAATATTTTCAAAAGAACGAGCATCTGTCGAGTCACTTCTTTCTTCCTGTATTTCCGACGGATGGCTCGGAGTAGGTGCGGTGAGATCCCCTTCAAACTGCACAACGATATACTTGATAATCAGTTCCGTAATTCGATAGTGCCCATTCAGTTGAGTGACAAATTCAGGGCTACTTTCAAACACGATAAGTACATAATAGCCATCATTGTGCTGCTTCACTGCATAAGCGAGCCTTTTCTTCCCCCATGGATCTACCTTTAGAACCTTACCTCCACCAGATTCGATAGCCGTCTTGATGCCTTCAATAACGCCATCTGTTTGGCTTTCATCTATATCTGGGTTAATAATAAAAATGGTTTCGTATTGACGCAATGCTCTCGTACCTCCCTTTGGACGAATGGCTCCAATCTAAATTTTGACTGATATTTACTCGCAGGGAAAAATCTCCTGCATCTCCCTCATAATAACAATACCAAAATTCATAATCAGTCAATTATGGAGCAGAGATTGGCTAAATTATACCATAGTTTACTTGCTTTATCAACCGTTTTTAGTTGGACGCAGAAATATGCGTTAAAAGCGGTAAAAGTAGATTCCTATGGACAACGTCTGGCTCACTGACTATAATTTGTGTGGCTGCGATGGTACAGATTCACTTATCATTTTTAGTTGAAAGGAGTAAAGACAATGTTATCCAAAACTCACTTCTATCTTGGCATCGGGATTTTGCTCATTACCGTAACGCAAGTTGCTAGTGTTTATTTAATGATAAGTGTAATCATAGTAGCAATGAGAAACAAAATAATCTTAATCTCAAACCCATCGGCAGTGACGGCATGAATAGAGCGGGGTAGCCGTTGGGTGATTAAACTGTTTGTCACCTCTATCCGCTTCCTGTGGTGATGGTGTATGTAAACTTCGTGGGCTTGATATTGCCGTTTGCTGTTCTTTTTTCGCAACGGTTTGAGCATGATACCGGCTTCAGCTAAGGCATCTTCAATCCCATAATTGCAGTAGGCTTTATCTGCATAAATGGTTGCCCCTTGAGGTAAATCAAACGGATAACACCGCAACCCTTGAACATCACTAAAACTGCCCGGTGTTAAGAAAAACTCAACCGGTATGCCACTTTCGGTGACCATCAGATGCAGTTTGAGTCCATAGAAGTATCTCCGTTTACTGGTTATCTTACCGCGCCAGACTTCCCCTTGATAAAGTTTTGCACCAGAGATGCGAATCACATCACACACTGGCACGGGATACGAGTCGATGATATAGAGTTGGTCTGGGTTTTGTGCTTTACAGTCTGTGGCAAGTGATTCAAAAAGTGTCTGAAACATCGGTGCAATTTGATGGAGTCTTCGATTGAATCGTGCCTTACTGAGCATATTGGGAATATATCCCTGCTCTTTGAGTAGACACCGTGCCATCTGTTGATTGCCACCGAACAGTTCTGCTGCCACTAAGGCAGTGGTCATTACTTCTGCGGCAGACATTTTGGCTCGTGGGTCGTCTTGATAGCCGTGTTCAATTAACAGATCGTCACAAAGTGTATAAAATGCTACGATTACTAAGTCCATGGGATTCTCCTGTTTTAAGAGTTTTGTTTGAGACACAAATACTCTAACGGAAATTCCATGGATATTCAACTAGCAACTTGCGTTACCGTAATTGGTTGTCAGACCCAAACCTTACAAGGTCCGCTCTTTGAACCGCCCCCAGCACTCAACAATTTTGCGCTTCTCAGTAAGGGCGCAGCTGTCGATGCCTCACAACACATATCCAACCATCTCCCCGAAGAGGTAATTGATGGGGACACCTCTTCCGAGACATGGGATGAAGGCAGCGGTTGGGGGTGTACTCTAGAACATCTACGCACTTCAGATCTAAACAGACGACCCTATGTGCAGATTAATCTACCCGAACCTATTGACATCAGGCGAGTTGTCATGTACACAATCAATTCCGAACAGTACCCCGCTGCAAAGTACGGTCTCAAAGACTACCGGATTGAATATTGGCACGGAACGGGCTGGGGATTGATTCCAACAGGCGATACGAAAGATAGACAATACACCGCAAGGGATAACACCAAGGGGAAACGGGTGCACGATATTCGTGGCAAGCTGTTTGCCCAATACATCCGCCTTGTACCCGTGTCAACAAACGATACAGAGCGGGTTTATCAGTATATGTCGCGACAAAAACCTGTTTATGAAGTCGAAGGGTTTGCGCGGGTCATGGAATTAGAAGTGTGGGGATATCCAATAGCAACGGGTCAGACAGCGCAGAGGTTGGCTCAAGCACTTGCCCCACAAGCAGAGGTGCCATCAAGTGACGAGGAATTGATAAGGATGGTGTTAAAGCAGTACGAGGAGGGATACGACAACGCCAATCTTGAGAAGGTCATGTCCTGCTTCGCGTTAAACTACAATTCCAATGGGCGAACATACAGTGATATTCAAGTTAGAGCTGCTGATTTTTTTCAACAACATCATCAGATCGACATAACATTGACAGAGATCAACATTCACCGGAATGTAATTGATGATACTGCCGTTGTCAACGGGATCTACACACTCCAGTATACACCGAAAGACAGTGGAAAAGCCGAACAGACCTCTGGTGCCCTTTCATTGGTCCTAGCAGACACAGAGGAGGGGTGGCAAATCATCCGTGCGAACTAGCCAGTGCGGAAACTTTCCTACTTCGTTACGGACTGCAGCCCTCATCGTCCTGGTAGGGCGCAAGGACATCATCAACAGGAAGGGTTTGGGGGAACCATGAGACAACTTTGCACAGTACCTCATCAAGTAAAGCATCAGGACACGAAGCCCCTGCGGTCAGAATAATATCAACAGGACTGTCATCAGGAGAGTGCATCGGAAGCCAATCGGTCGTTTCGCACACAGATTTTGCGTGAATGTCCCAGTGGCGGATCGACCGAGGCGATTTGATCTCCGCGGCATCGCGGACGAAGTACGTCGGCATTTTATCTTCGCACAACTCGACAAGGTGGCTCGTGTTAGAGGAGTTGTACCCACCCACCACCAAGGCTAAGTCGCCACGGTCTTCGATGAGAGCGAGTGTCGCGTCCTGATTCTCTTTGGTCGCGTAGCACAACGTATCCTTAGTATCGGCAAAATGTTCGTCAATATGTTCCTCGCCGTACCGGTCTACCATCGCCCCCCGAAGTAGGTCTGCGATCGCCTGTGTCTCGGTCGCCAGCATCGTCGTTTGGTTGACAACACCGATACGTTTCAAGTCATGGTCTGGGTCAAAGCCGGGGGAGTAGCTATCCGCGAAATACTCAAAGAAAAACTCTCGGTTAGCTTCTCCGCATATCACTTTAGCAAGGTTCTTTGCCTCAACCAAATCGAGCACAACCACCACAGGTGCCCCCGATTTCGCATGCGAAAACGTCGCTCGCGTCTCCTCGTGGTATCGCTTGCCGTGCACCACGATTGTGTAGTTTTGCCCGCCAATCTCCTCGCTTTTCCTCCAGACCTTTTCCACAAAGGGACAGGTTGTGTTGTAAGCGTAGGGATTGATGCCACGCTTATTCAGTTTAGCCTGTATTTCCAACGTCGTTCCAAACGCAGGCACAATAACCACATCCGCGGGTGTCAATTCATCAAAAGGGATCAATTGCTTCCCTGATGTTTCACAGAGGAATCGCACGCCGCGCTCACGGAGATCGGTGTTGACGTGAGGATTGTGAATTATCTCAGACAGCAGAAAGATCCGCTTATCCGGATTTTCGTCCAGAGCTCGGTAGGCAATTTCGATTGCGTTCTCCACCCCGTAGCAGAACCCAAAGTGACGCGCAATCTTGAAACGAACCGGCCCAAAGTCCAAGATAGAAGGGGTAAGGTTGCGTTTGCGGGGATCTGTTACCCGGCGGGCTTGCTTCACCACAGAAATGATGGGACTTCGGTAGAAAAGGGGGACGTTAAATTCTCTCGGCATTTCTTACACTCCCCACGGTTGGCTGCTTGGGTCAAGACTGCCATAGGCACAGTCACTTGCCGGGCACACCTATTTTAATTGGTCCTTGAAAAAATCTGGCGGATTGGTTGGTTTTATTGGGTTGGTAAATTTTTGAAGGACAGCAGGGGGCGGTAATTCTATGACCGAATACTTGGGAGTATTACCATTCGGTCTCACAGTATCAATTATGTAGCTTCCGTCCAAAGCCATTGCTTGATCAAGAGATTTACGTGATAGAACCCCTTCACCTTTGATAGAATAGACATCAGCGAGCAGGTAGTGTGCCTCGACGAAGCGAGGGGCAACCTGGACTGCCTTTTTGAAGGCTACAACGGCTTTGTCGGGTTCACCCTGCTCTAAGTAGGAAACTCCAAGATTCTTATATACTACAGCTTCGCTTGTTGCCCCAAGATCTGCGAGTTCCAACTGAAATTTTGTATTCTGCTGATCAATTTCTTCATCAAAGAAGTAGAATTCTCCGTTGTCGGTTCGCGCTAGGCGTGAGGGGGTGGTTTCTTTGCCTTGAAAACGTTGACCAGAAATACGATCCCTTTTGACGACAACTACTTCCTTATGCTTCTCTAGATTATTAGCACCTTTACAGGCGAACAGAAAACAACAGATCCCAACCAAGAAAACAGTAAACAACGTTTTCATGTCGTCGCCTCCCTTTCACTCACTAAAGACCTTCGTAATCTCGTCCGTCTCAAAAATAGGGAGTGGACAGCGTTGGCTATCCTTCTCGATCCGGCAACCGCTCTCCGGCGGCAGCAACTGACCAATAATCTGACAGGGAATATTGCGTTCAGTAATCGCTGACACAATTTTGTTGCTTTTCGTCGGGTCCGCCGCAATCAGTAACGCACCAGAGGAGATAACCCCTAGCGGATTCAGATCCAACTCATCACAAAGTTGTGCTGTGTCATCCGATATGGGTAGCGCATCGTGCCAGACGACCACCCCTAAGTTCGCAGCATGTGCAAGCTCGTGGATGGCTGTTGCGACCCCGCCTTCTGTCGGATCGTGCATTGCATGGACACCGCCCGTTTCAACAGCGATCCGTGCCTCTTCCAGCACTGAAATTCCCGGTGAGGTCAAATATCCCTTTGCTCGATTAAGAAAGGCGGGGGAAAACTTCGCCAATAGATCCGCTTCACACTCACGGGCGATGATTGATGTGGCTTCAATGCCAAGCCCTTTCGTCAATATTAGATCATCCCCCACCTGCGCCCCCGATGAAACGATTAGCTTGTCCTTGGCAACTTCACCGAGCATCTGCCCAATGACAATAGGTCGGTCTAAACCGTAAGTAATTTCAGTATGTCCACCGCACAGAGTAATGTCAAAATGATTACATGCGGTGTTAATCTGTTCCATGATGCGGCGCACCGACGCTTCAGTTGTCCGGTTTTCCGGTAGAAGAATCGTCGTCAACAGCCATTTGGGAACTGCCCCCATCGTCGCAATATCGTTGCTGTTGACGCAGATAAGATACCAGCCAATTTCATCGGTTGCAAAGGTAATCGGATCCGTCTTAGCAACCAGATACGATTCGCCGAAGTCTATTACAGCAGCGTCCTCCCCAACTTTCGGACCAACAATGACGCGAGTATCCCGATCCGGTTGAGGTAAAAGCTGCTCCAACAGATCAATCTTGAGTTTTCCGAGGGGCAACACCATTGGTGTATATCCTGTTAAGCGGTGAGGATTTTTCGACCTCTCGCACGACGCTGAGAGAGAATCTTCCGGCCGTCCCGCGTAGACATCCGTTTGCGAAAGCCAAACTTATTTTTTCGTTTGCGATGGTGAGGTTGATATGTACGTTTCATCAGACCTGCTCCTAACTAGTTTTAGTTTTTTAAACAATCAACTCAAAGCGAAAGAATGATAGTCTATTAGGTTAGGATTTGTCAAGATTTTTCCCATCAATAGATCGGATTTTGGCTTGATTTTACACCATGTTTTATGATATACTACAGTGGGCTTTCTGACGGATAGAAACTAAATCTAATCCCGTCTTACTATTGGTAAATAATTTGTGGACAAATTGTGGATAACCTGTGATTAGAGCAGATAATTTTTGCCCTTCAAGTAGTGCGCTGTTAATTTTGTAGTCACGATTTTTTCCTCATTTTGGTTTCCAGTTGTTTAGCGGACAAACCTGTTAGGAAACCCAACCTTTTTCTATCAATAGTTGATTGCTATATTGCTTGAATTCCCCTGAAGGAACCCTCCAATTATTTAGGAATTAATATAATGCGGTATACCCCGGATCAAATCTGGTTGAAAATTCTGTCTGAATTGGGCGACATCATCCGTGAAGATGTTTATCTCCGTCAAGCCAAACCAATGGCTCTCACAGAAAGTGAACTGACAGTTTCAGTTCCGAGTGTGTATACACAGGAGCAAATTGCAAGCCGTTTTCTTTCTGATGTCAACGGTCTCTTAGAGAAACAGATTGGCGCGAACTGCCGGCTCAAAATCATTACTGCACAGCCCGACGGAAAAAGGCACCCTGAACCTTCGACCTCATCTACTACCCCAGCTGCTGCACCTGATGACGATGCTCCATCGACTGATACAACTCTTAACCCCGAATATACGTTCGATCGGTTCGTTGTAGGAACAGGCAATCGTTTGAGTCATGCGGCATCACTTGCTGTATCGGATGACCCCGGGAACACCTACAATCCCCTTTTCATCTACGGCGGTGTTGGCTTGGGTAAGACTCACCTTCTACATGCAATCGGAAATCGAATTCAAGAGATTCATTCCAAGCAGAAGGTGCTCTATATCTCGTCTGAGACCTTCATGAATGAATACATTGACTCTATCATCAATCGCACAACCGCCTTCGATTTCCGAAGCAAATATCGGACAGTTGATGTGCTTCTTATTGATGACATCCAATTTTTACAACGTAAGGAGGGGACTCAGGAAGAATTTTTCCATACTTTTAACGAACTTCACCAAAATTCAAACCATATTGTGATGACAAGTGATCGGCCACCGAAAAACCTTGAAACCGTTGAAGAACGATTACGCTCTCGTTTTGAGTGGGGGATGGTTGCAGACATCAGTCCACCACAGTTTGAAACAAGGATCGCTATCCTTCGCCAGAAATGTGAAGACCAAAACTTGGAAAATGTTCCCGATTCTGTTTTAAGCTATATTGCCGAAGTGATTCAAACAAACATTCGGGACCTAGAGGGATCGCTCATTAGGGTCGCTGCCGAAGCAAGCCTTTTTAATGAGGAGTTGACAGTCGATTTTGTCCGTAATGTGCTGGGCAACGTTACGCCACCACCTCCCCGAATCAGCTCTCAAGCTATCACAGCAGAAGATATTCAAAAAGCGGTAGCGGACTATTTTCGCATCAAAATCAGCGACCTCAAATCCTCTACACGCACAAAAACGGTCGTTGTGCCCCGACAAATTGCCATGTATCTTTGCCGTCAACTAACCAACCTTTCCCTGACGGAAATTGCAGAGGCATTTAGTAGGGAAGTCCATACAACGGTATTGCACGCTAACAACCGAATTGAGGAAAACCTCCGAACAGATGCGGAACTTTATCAAACAATTAACTTTTTAATCGAAGACATTAAAGAATAGAAATATATTTGTTAAATCGTTAATGTTCATAACTTGTGTATAACTCGGTTCATAACTTGTGTATAACCTGTTTGTGGGATGTGTATAACTTAGGTGTGTTTATAACATGTGCATAACTATAAAAGTTATGAACATGTTATGAACGGGGTTTCGTTCAGTCGTGGTGCGGGTTTAGGGGAGTTATGCACATATGCACAGGGCCTACTACTACTATTAATTAATATATTAATTAATAAGAAAAGAAGTAAATAAGGAATGTAACCGTTATTTGCCAAAAAGTCTTTATGAAAATTTAACTTAGAAAACATAATTCTTTAGGAGAAAGAAGATGCAATTAGTTTTTGCAAAAGAGGATCTTTTTAGATGTATTCAGGTATTACAAGGTGTAGCTGCTGGAAGGAATACTCTTCCAATATTGTCGAATGTCCTAATTCGTGCAACGGATGGACAAATCGAGATTGCAGCAACCGATCTTGAAGTTAGCATTCAGACCGTTGTTCCCGGTACTATCGTTGAGGAAGGTGCCATTACCGTATCGGCGAGGAAGTTGTCTGAAATTGTACGTGAGTTGCCCGACCAAGAAATAAGGCTTGCAACAACGGCAAACGATCGAATCGAAATCACCTGTGGAGAAGGCGTTTATAAAATTATCGGACTTCCTGATGATGAGTTTCCAGAACTTCCCTCAATTACGGGAGCGTTTTTCACTATTGATGGTGACTTACTCTGTTCGATGATTGATAAAACCGAGTTTTCTGCTTCCACCGAAGAAACGCGATACTTCTTGAATGGACTGTATTTTGATCTGACCCCCGAAATAACGCAGATTGTAGCAACTGATGGACGCCGCCTTGCTGTCGCATCTAGCGATACACTGATACCCCCACCTCAAGAACCGATAGGCGTTATCGTTCCACTCAAAGCGGTCCGGGAGATTACTAAGACCTTTGCAGAATCGGCGGAGGTTAAAGTCTGCTTGCTAGAAAACCAGATTATTTTCGCTGATGATGATTCTACTTTGACCTCTCGATTGGTTGAGGGCGAGTATCCCAAGTACCAACAGATTATCCCCAGCGATAACGAGATTCACCTGACACTTAATGTCGACAAAATGTCGGGGGGGCTGAGGCGAGTCGCCCTGTTATCCAACCCGAAAACCTACTCAATTCGTTTGGACGTTCAGGACGGCAAAGTGAGAATCTCTGCCAAGACACCCGAACTTGGGGAGGCGTATGAAACGGTAGATGTCACAAGTGGAGATGGAGAGATCCAGATCGCTTTTGATGCGCGTTTCCTCGTGGAAGCCGTGGGACATATCCAAGCCGAAGATTTCCGTTTGGAACTCAAAGATTCCCTCAGTGCGGCTGTCTTAAAGCCGGTTGGCGATGATGGGCACCTTTGCTTAATCATGCCGATGCGGCTTGATTCATAACCGTTGTGATTATCTGCCCAAGCGTGGGAGGCTTCATAAGTTAGGGCAAGAATCGTTGAAGCAAGAAGATAGCATCCCGATCTTATCGGGATGCAGTCTATCATAAGAATCCCAAGCATTTTACTTGGGAGCAGTCAAAATGCGATTAAACCAACTTGTGTTGCGTAATTTTCGTAGCTATGCTGATTGTGAAATCGAATTCACCGATCGAGTGAACCTGATTGTTGGGGAAAACGCGCAGGGGAAAACAACACTACTAGAAGCAATCTATTTCCTCAGCACGGCGAAATCACACCGCACCTATCCTGATAATGAATTGATACGGCACAGCGAGAGTTGGTTTTACCTCAAAGGGGAGATTGCCGCTACAGATGATTCGCAGCCGAATCCAGAACCCCATGATCTACAGCCATTAAACTTGATGACGGTTGAAGCCTCAAACGAGTTGAGTGGCAAGAAACGTTTCAAATTCAATGGGATTATTCAGAAAAAACTTTCTCAGTGGATTGGTCAGTTCAACGTTGTTTTTTTCTCCCCTGAATCGCTCACCTTAGTCAAAGGTTCACCCGCAGACCGTCGGCGTTTTATAGATCTTTTGATTTCCCAAATCAATTCGGCGTACTTGACTTCTCTCCAAAACTACCAATTCGCGCTCAAGCAGCGCAACGAGTTGCTGAAACAAATTCGATCGAAACAGGCTAGTCCTGACTTCCTCGATCCGTGGGATGATATACTCGTTGCTGAAGGAATCGCTATCATCCAAACACGCGTGAGAATTTTTGACCAATTAAAGGCTTATGTTCAAGCCAAACACGCCGAATTGACCGGAAATCGTGAGATACTTGAATTGAAATACCAACCTTCTCCTGAAAAGATTGATGATGCGATGGAGCAGGTCCGAGAGGATTCCGCGACCGGGGAGGCGACAGAACTATTACGCAAGGGGCTACAATCTTCCCGATCTTACGATATTTTGCGTGGGATGACTTCGGTGGGCCCCCACCGGGACGATTTCAAATTAATATTGGAATCGCAGTCTGCCGGAGCGATGTATTTTCAGGAAGCAAAAGTTTTTGGATCGCAGGGGCAACAACGAACAATTGCTTTAGCCCTCAAACTTGGGGAATTGGAATTAATACGTGAAACTACAGGTAAAACTCCTATCGTTCTATTGGATGACGTTTTCTCAGAATTAGATGAGGAGCGTGCGTCGTTTTTATTTTACTTGCTCGGACGATTGAATGCACAAACATTTATCACTTCAACGCGGCAGGAGGCATGGGTGCCAGAGTTAGGTGATTGCCGCGTATTTACGGTGCATGATGGACAAGTCAACTGAGAAAACAGAACGGATCGATCTGCTGCTTGATGGGCTGATTCGTGATTATGGATTGGATCACAAAGTTCTTGAAACACAGGTCTTTGCGGCTTGGAAAGGAGCGGTGGGTGCGCTGATTGCTCGTAACACCCAACCGATCTCACTGGTAAATGGGAAATTAACAGTTTATGCCTCCGCTCATGTCTGGGTCAACGAACTTCAGATGTTGAGAGGGCAAGTGATTCCCAAAATCAATAAAGCTGTCAATTTTCCTGCGGTAAAAACATTGGATTTTTCTGTCAAGCCGATTCATTCGTCAAAATCTTCAACAAGTCAACGTTTTCACCGTCCAAAACGTCTTAAATTAGAGACTGTAGAATTAGATACGGAGACATTAAAACGCATTGATCAGACCGTCGCATCGGTCGAGGATCCAGATCTGAAAGCGCACTTAAAGCGACTCTTTATCAAACAGAGCCAACGCGCTTTAATTGAAGATGAGTAATAGAAGTTGATGAAAGGGGTAGATATATGAGGAAGGCTTCTTACACAGCGAAAAATATCCAGGTACTTAAAGGATTAGAAGCAGTTCGCAAACGTCCTAGTATGTACATCGGTAGCACTGGACCCACAGGGCTACACCACCTGATCAAAGAGTTAGTCGATAATTCAATTGACGAAATCTCTGCCGGTTTCGGATCGAAGGTTGAAGTTACCCTCCACGCCGACGGCAGCGCAACGGTGCGTGATGAAGGACGTGGTATTCCAGTTGGACGACATGCAAGTGGCGTTTCTGCGTTACAAGTTGTTATGACGACATTACATGCTGGCGGGAAATTTGATGGACGTGCAAGTTCTGGATATAAAACCGCTGGCGGTCTGCACGGCGTAGGTGCTTCTATTGTCAATGCTCTATCGGAATGGGTTCATGTCCAGGTTAGGCAAAATGGGAAAGTACATCAGCAAAAGTATGCGCGTGGCATACCCTCGACAAAGGTTGAAGTTGTCGGCACAAGTAAAAAAACAGGTACAACAACAACCTTCATGCCAGATTCAGAAATCTTTGAAACCATTCACTTCTCACATGATGTCTTAGCAGAGCGACTCCGCGAATTTGCGTTTCTCAATCGTGGTATCAAAATTGTCTTCAAAGATGAGCGACTCACCGAAGACGGTAAGGAGAGGGAACCCCGTGTGTTTCAGTACGCGGGCGGCATTTCGTCATTCGTCCAATATCATAACCAAAACAAAGAGGTTCTCCACAGGGAACCCATTTACATAGAAGGACTCAGAGACGATGTTTCGGTCGAGATTGCACTGCAATTCAATACCGGGTATTCCGAAAATCTCTTTTCCTACGCCAATAACGTCCGTACACCGGAGGGTGGATTTCATGAGAGCGGTTTCAAAAGCGCGTTCACACGGACTTTCAACACTTATGCTAAGTCTTATGATCTGCTAAAGAATGTAAAGATCAATTTGTCGGGTGAGGATATTCGTGAAGGCATGACCGGCGTTATTAGTGTCAAGGTCCCGGATCCACAGTTTGAAGGACAGACAAAACAGAAATTGGGTAATACCGAGGTCGAGGGGATTGTGCAGACGCTCGTCAATGAGAAGTTAAAGGCCTATCTGGAGGAAAACCCAAGTGTTGCTAAAAGGATTATTCAAAAGAGCATCCAAGCTGCACAAGCACGAGATGCCGCTCGAAGGGCACGGGAAGTCATCCGTCGCAAAGGGGTGTTGGATTCCGCATCAATGCCCGGCAAACTTGCCGATTGTTCTGAAAAGGACCCCGCATTATGCGAAGCGTTTCTCGTTGAAGGCGATTCAGCCGGTGGAACAGCAAAGCAAGGACGGGACCGGCGCTTTCAAGCGATATTGCCGTTGAAGGGAAAAGGCATCAACGTTGCCAAGGCACGCTTAGATAAAATTCTCAAGAACGATCAGATTATCGACATTGTCACCATGCTGGGGACGGGGATCGGTCAAGAAGATTTTACGATGGAAAAGCTGCGCTATAACAAGGTGATTATCATGGCTGATGCTGATGTTGATGGCGCACATATCCGGACCTTGCTCTTAACCTTCTTCTTCCGTCAGATGCCCCAACTAATTCAGGACGGACATCTGTACATCGCTCAGCCACCGCTATATCAAATCCGAAAGGGACGTCGCGCCCAATATCTCCAAAGCGACGAGCAGATGAATGAATACCTCTTGGAAGCTTCGATGGAAAGCGCGAAACTGACCAACAGCCGGCGTGCTAGACCGTATACAGAAAAACAGTTTCGCACAATTCTTGAGACCATCCGAGGAATTGAGAGTTCATTAGGCGAGTTAGGGCGAAAAGGGATTGATACGGATCGCATTTTTGGTCAACGTTTCCGCGGCGAAGAGACCGTCCCCTTATTCCGAGTTCAGACCGACAGGGGAGAATTCTACCGTTTTGAGGATGAGGAAATCGATCTGCTAATTGAACAGAATACAAACTCTCAGCTGGAGATAGAGATTGATGCGCTTGAGGAGACGAGCGAGGCGGTGATTGAAGATGTCTCAGATATGTCTGAAATCCGAGAGTTGGATAAGCTCATTGATGGGTTAAACAGATTTGATATATTGCCTCACGATTTCGATCGATCGAATGGGGTTGAGAGTAGTAATGGTCATTCGACCTTTACCATCCGAGATGGTGATCGGGAACCTCGAAAATCGAATACCGTATGGGAAATGCTAGGTGTCATTGAGGACATCGGGCGACGTGGCATCAATATTACCCGCTACAAAGGGCTTGCGGAGATGAACGCAGACCAATTGAAAGACACAACCATGAACCGTGAATCACGAATCCTGCTTCAGGTTAAGATGGAAGATGCTGTCGAGGCGGATCGGATGTTTACCCTACTCATGGGCGATGATGTTGATCCACGGCGTGTCTTTATCGAAAAATATGGGAATCAGGTGAATCTTGACCTGTACGGAGCGTAAGATGTCAAATGATGTCGTGGATTGGCGTGACAGTGGGGTGAGGGTCGTCCGCAGCAACCAGCTTGATATGAATACGCCGCAGACCCCCGGCATGACCCGCGCCGCTGCCATCAATCGTGCAACCGCCGGTGCTGACAAACTCTGGGCTGGCACGGTGAATATTCAACCAAATGCAAAAACTGGCGCGCACCATCATGGCGCGTTGGAGAGCGTGATTTATGTCGTAAGTGGACGCGCACGTATGCGGTGGGGCGAGCAGCTTGAATTTGTCGCAGAGGCAGGATCAGGCGATTTCATCTATGTACCGCCCTTTGTGCCACATCAAGAAATTAACGCTAGTACGGACGAACCCCTCTCCTGCGTCTTGGTACGGAGCGACCAGGAGCCGATTGTTATCAATTTGGACATTGAACCGGTAGAGCCACCGGAGGAAGTCTATTGGGTTGACCCGATCCACCCTGAACCATAGGTAATTTCGACAACGTGGAAAATCCCAGGGCCGGATCCTTGTAGGGATGGGGTTTATCAAAATACCATAGGAGGATGGGCAGAACGTGCTAACACGAAATGATGAAAATACCAATATTGTCACGCGATATATTGAGGATGAGCTAAGGGAATCCTACCTCACCTACGCCATGAGCGTCAACACCAACCGGGCGATTCCTGACTTGAGAGATGGTTTGAAGCCCAGTACGCGACGCATCCTCTATGCGATGGGAGAGATGAATCTCACCGCAGGACGCTCGTATGACAAGTGTGCGGCGGTCGTTGGTGAGGTCATGAAGAACTTCCATCCGCACGGCGACGGTCCAATCTACGATACGTTGGTTGGACTGGTTCAAGAGTTTGCGATGCGTTACCCTCTGGTTGACGGACAGGGAAATTTTGGGTCGATTGACGATGACCCGCCGGGGGCGATGCGCTACACAGAGTGCCGTTTGATGCGGATCGCGGATGAGATGTTAGCAGACATCCACAAAAATACCGTTGACTTTCAGCCCAACTACAAGGAATCGACAAACGAACCAACAGTCCTGCCGGCGCGATTACCAAACTTGCTAGTTAACGGCACGACCGGTATTGGTGTGGGATACCTGACACGAATTCCGCCGCATAACTTGGGAGAAATCGTTGATGGGTTAATTCTATTGCTGGAGAATCCAGAAGCAACGCTTGAAGACCTCATGACGCATATCCCTGGTCCCGACTTCCCGACAGCAGCCGAGATTGTTGGGCGCGCCGGTATTCGTGAAATATACACCACTGGCAGAGGTTCAATCACCGTCCGAGGAAAAGCGGTTATTGAGCGAATGAGGGAGGGCAAGGAGCATATCCTTATCACAGAGATTCCATACCAAGTCAAAAAGAACCAGTTGCTTCAGAAGATGTATGATCTGGTCGCTAGTAAGACAATCACAGGAATCTCCGATATCCGTGATGAATCAGACCAGGAGATACGGGTCATTGTTGAACTCAAACGGGGTGAGATTGCACAAGTAATCTTGAATCAATTGTATAAACATACGCAGATGCAAACCAACTACAGTGCGATTATGCTATGCCTCGTTGACGGGTTGCCTAAGGTGCTGTCTCTGACGGAGATCATGAGCTACTACCTTGTACATCGTCGAGAGGTCATTCGCCGTCGGACTCAATACGATCTTGATGTCTGTGAACGACGCGCCCATATTCTGGAAGGGTATCGTATCGCCTTAAACAACATTGAAGATGTGATCGACACCGTTCAAACCGCGGAATCTCCCGAAGATGCCCGAAACCTATTAATAGAGAATTATGATCTGTCGGAGGTACAAGCAAGTGAGATCTTAACCATGACGCTCCGCCAATTGACAGGGCTGGAACGACAGAAAATTAATGATGAGTACGCAAACCTTCTCGAACAGATTGAAGAGCTGCGGACAATCCTTGATAGTGAAATGCTCATTACTAATATTATCAAAGAGGAATTATTAGAACTAAAAGCCAAATACGCTGACGAACGACGCACCGAAATCGTTGATGCAGTGACCGAGTTTGAGATTGAAGACCTCATCGCTGATGAAGAAATGGTTGTCGCTATTTCTCATGAAGGTTATATCAAGCGAGTGCCAATTACCACCTATCGTCGTCAACATCGAGGCGGGGTTGGGGTGATCGGGATGCAGAGCAAGGAAGGAGATTATCCCGAACATGTCTTTATCGCATCAGCCCATCAATATATCCTGTTCTTTACCGATCGCGGCAAATGTTATTGGCTGAAAGTCTTTGAAATTCCAGAACGGAGTCGTACTGCATCGGGGCAAGCAATTGTCAATCTGCTGCGAATAGAAAACGATGAGAAGATCACCGCCTTTGTACCGGTGCGTGAGTTTGATGAGGAGCGGTCTGTTTTTATGGCAACGGAGAAGGGCGTTGTCAAAAAATGCAGCCTTGAAGTCTTTAGTAGGCCATATTCTGCCGGTATTATTGCGATCAATCTCGACGAAGGTGACAAACTTATTGGAGTGAATTTGACCGAAGGCGAGCATAATATCCTGCTGGTCACCCGATCTGGACTATCTATCCGCTTCAATGAAGAAGAAGTTCGCAGGATGGGACGGACTGCAGCGGGGGTTCGTGGAATCCGTTTGGCACAGGACGATTTCGTTGTCGGCATGGTTGCTGCGGCTGATGAGAGCGAGACCGTGTTAGTTGTGACGGAAAATGGCTATGGCAAACGTACCTTGTTGGCGAATTATCGTTTGCAGGGGCGGGCAGGAAAAGGGGTGATTGCGATCAAAACAAGCACCCGTAACGGGCCCGTCGTCGCAATGAAAATGGTGTCGAACGATGACGAGTTGATTATTGTGAATTCAAACGGTATGTTGACACGCATGGCAGTCAACGATATCCGCACAATCGGGAGAAATACGCAGGGCGTGCGTTTGATGTCCTTGCGGAAGGAGGAGAGTGTTGTTGATGTTGGAAAAATCTCCCAAAATGGTGACGAAGTCCAAAATGATGACAAACCCAAAGTTGACAAAAGTCGATAGGTCCCCTATAGAAAGGGTTTAATGTGATACGTTTATCGGCGATAGCACTTGCTACCCTGATAGTGATGAATTTAAATGCACAACTCAACGCTTCTGACGCGGCAGCATCAGAGTCAACCGTGAACAACGTTCAGATCGTTGATAATTCATTACGTCCCGAATATAAGCGTGCAAAAAAAGTGTACGCCCACTTGATTGCCGCCACTTATCTCCGGGTAACAACTAAACTGTTTCCTGCAAAAAAAGGGTATCAGCAGATTCTGCATGAACATGAAGCTTCTGCCTTTGTCCATGCTCAACTGGCAAGCCTTAGCATGGAGGTGTTCGACCTCCCAACTGCGGAGCAACACTGCCGCAGAGCCATTGAAATTGCCCCCGAAAAGCCAATGTCCTATTACCTGCTAGGGCAGATTATGATCTGGCGATACGGAGACGCAAAGCACAAAAATAAATGGAGCGATATTGTTTCGACCTTCCAGAAAGTCGTCGAACTGGATCCCGACCATTACGGATTTGAGAAAAATGGACGGCCATTCAGTGCGTACATCTACCTTGGGGAAATCGCAGAGCAGACGGGAGACTACAAGTCTGCTGTCGACGCTTTCAAAGAGTTGATTCGTATCATGCCCTATCAGCCGACATATTATTTACGGTTGGGGAGTCTCCATAACCAGTTGGGGGACAAGCAGGCAGCAATCACCGCTTACGAGCGTGCAATCAAAATCAACCGCGACCTATGGCGGGGGCATGACGCACTGTGGAAATTGTGCGTTGAGCAGCACGATCGGTTATATCAAGAAGATCAGTTAGAGGCTGCAGCAGAAAACCTCCAGAAAGCAATTCACTCTTATTCTCAACTACGACGACTCGCTCCACCTGCTAACCACAAAACCGACTACGACAATGATTTGCTAGCACAGTTTCGGGCACGTCTTGGAAGCCTCTACGTTGCCTTGGAACGGGAGAATGAGGCAATTGAACTTTTGAAAGAGGTGTTAGAAACAACTCCCGATAACCCTGACGCAAACTACTGGCTCGGAATTGCTTACCAAGAGATTGGAAATTTTGAGCAAGCGGAACACTATCTCAGAACAACAATTGCACTCTCACCGGAACGTGAAGAGGCTTATAACGCGCTTGGATATTTCTTTGCCGAGCATGGAACCAACTTAGACGAAGCTGTAAGACTCATTCAGAAAGCTTTGAAAAAATCTCCAGCAAATGGTGCTTATTTGGATAGCCTCGGTTGGGCATATTTCAAGCAGGGCAAGCTAAATGACGCATTGAAGCAACTCGAAAAAGCGGTTATCTACATGCCGAATAGCGTAGAAGTCCAAGATCATCTAGGAGAGGTTTATCTAAAAAAAGGACTCAAGAAAGAAGCGGTTGCAGCGTGGCAAAAAGCGATTCAACTATCACCGGATAATACCGCGATTCTGGAGAAACTGAAAAAACATGGACAGGAGTGAACTCCGAAAAATGAGGAAATGGCGAAATGAGAAAATGGCGAAATGGTGCGTTCATGCGTTCATTAGTTCATGCGTTTATTCAGGCGATGTGGAATAGAAAATCTGTTTCACGTTTCACGTTTCACGTTTCACGTATTACACTTTACTTTCTGCTGGGAGTGTCAACCGCTTATGGTTGGATCGATGGCACTCCCTATTTTTATGAACACTTCGGTTCCATCCTCAAGGACGCGCCTGAAGTTCCTTCTGCGCCTGCTCAACCAAACGCACCTCAACTGGCACCCGGAGATCGCAAAGACTTCTTCGCGGTCAATTTTAACACCCACGAACAATATATTGTTCAATCCACATTGCGAGCGATTGGAGAATTCTGTTACGTCTTCGTTGAGGATTCGCAGTGGTTGCGGACGGTGAATGAAGAAACAGTTCGTTCAGTGCGTCGTGCATTTGATGAGGCGACCCCGGCTGATCCGAATCGTGGTATCTATGAAATCGAAACAGAACTTTTTGGCGTACCGCCAGATATTGATGGCGATAAGCGGATCTATCTGCTTTTATTGGACATTCGTGATAAAGCAACACGAGGCAGCAATTTCGTCGCAGGATTTTTTAGCCCGGTGAACCAGCACCGAGGCGTTCTGAGACACCCGGAGATAGGTATTCCAGTGCGTAGCAATGAACTTGATATGCTCTATCTGGACACCGATCCCCTAAACGCAGGAAGCGAGAAAGCGTTCGGTGTGCTCGCCCACGAATTTGAACATCTCATCCACTGGCGACATGATGCGGATGAAGCAATATGGGTCAATGAAGGTTGTGCTGAATATGCTATGTTCGTTTGTGGATACCACGTAACAGGTCATATCTCATCATTTCAACAGAATCCGCGTATCTCGCTAATAGATTGGCCTCAAGGGGCACACAGCCAACTCGCCCATTACGGGGCGGTGTACTTATGGATGCTCTATCTCCATGAACACTACGGTGGTCCACAAACGATCGCCGCAATCGTGAAAGATCGGGCAAACGGAATCTCCGGCATCAATAACGTCTTGCACTCGCGCGGTGTAGAAGCAACCTTCTCCGCTATCTATGCCGATTGGAAGGTCGCAAATTATCTAGATGATACCGAATTTGCCGATGGGCGGTACGGTTATCAGAATGAACAACTAAGGCTCCGGCACCGCCGTGAGCATCGCTCATATCCTGTGTCTGTTGAAAACAACGTACTTGCTGGCTATGCCTCAGACTATATCCCCTTCTACCCTAGTGCTAGGAATGGTAGTTTGAGTCTTGCCTTTGAAGGCGATGATCTTCTCCCTTACGATGTCAAAGTAATTGAGTTTCAAGGTGAGCAGCCGATGACAGTACACGATATGTCGTTGACTGAGATGGGAAAAGGGAGTCTACTTATCCTAGATTTTGGGCAAGAGGTCGCGAAAGTCACGCTTATCCCAAGTGTCCAACCCGAGCACGATTTATCAGGGCACAACATATCATCTTACACCTATGGTGCCCAGCAGATTATTGAAAAGGTAGAGTTTAACGCAACAGTCTTGCCCAATCCTGTTCATCCAAGATATTGGGATATCATCGCGATTCCAAATCACTCAATTGGTGGCAGTCCGCCACAAATCACAGTTGTGCAAAATGCAGAATCCATTATATCAGCAACTCCAATGAAAGTTGTACAAGATGGAGCCATTTACACATACTCGCTTTATCTGTCTCCGGAGGTCGCCCCTGAAAGCGTCCGGTGGGAGATTTTCTTCTTGGGGGAATCGGTTGGATCCGGTGAACTAAAAAAACACAACGAGTAGATGTTGAAACAAACAGAACCCGTGCCTAGAAAATAGGTTCGCTCGTTTTCCTTTTACGCATCACGTTTTACGCTTTAAGGAGGTTACACATGGCAACACCAACTTTTTATGCAGGAACAGTAGGTCAAAGTGTATGGCGCAGCAATGATGGTGGTGATTCATGGGATCGAGCAAGTAGCGGAATGTTCCCGGAAGCCGATATTCGTGCCCTCGCTGCAAATCCTAACGATTCGTCAATCCTGTTTGCAGGAACAGAAACCGGCATTTTCCGCACACAAAATGGCGGGGATAATTGGGAGCAGATTAATTCCCCTATGGATGGGCTGCAAATCTGGGCGATTGCGATCAATCCCAATAACCCTGATGTCCTCTACGCAGGCACCTGTCCGTCCGCCCTGTTCAAATCAAGCGATGGCGGAGATACATGGAACCAGTTGGATGTTGAGCTTGCTGAAGAGTGCGAGGGTGTGCCAATCATACCGCGCGTAACATCGATCTCAATTGATCCGGAGGATGATCAGACCATCTATGCAGGAATTGAAATTGACGGGTTACGTCTCTCCACCGATGGGGGTGAGACATGGGTAGAGCGAAGTGATGGACTAAGCAGCCTTGACATTCACGGGTTGACGGTTGTCCCCGGCGATCCCAAGGCACTTGTTGCCGCGACAAATAACGATGTATGTGTTACGACAGACATGAACGAATGGACACCACTTAGTGTTGGGGATGGGTTCCCTTGGCCTTACTGTCGCGCGGCGATGTATGTTCCGATGAACGGTACAGGCCGAGTTTATATTGGAGCCGGAAACGGTCCTCCTGGAGATGAAGGCGGACTGTTCTACACCGATAATCTCGGCAAATCGTGGGAACGCGCCGATCTTGGACTGACAGCCAACAGCACAATCTGGTGTTTGGCACGTCAGCCGGAGGTGCCCGGCTGGTTGTTCGCTTGTAGCGTCAACGGTCAGCTTTTCCGCAGTGCCGATGATGGTGCGTCGTGGTCCAAGCTTTCACATGAATTCGGTGAGGTCCGTGCGCTAGCAATTGTGCCATAAGAGGTTAGGGTGCTTATTGAAACTCCTTCGGAATCTAAAATCCAAAACGTAGGGAGCAACAATCGTTGTTCCCTACACACATCTGACTCCTTACTCTCTGGATTGAGTCCGTAGGAAACGCAGATCTGCGCTCCCTACTGGAGTGTGCAAGACTTGACTGATTAAATTTGCTTGGTGACTCTCTTTGGAAAGCAAGGGTTGTTGATAGTGGAATCTTACTTGATATTTGGCAATACATTTGTTATACTTCAACTGCGCGGAGTGATGGAACGGCTATTGATTCGATCCAACTATATAATCTTTTAGCCACTGAAAAACGTCATTACCCAAGTATCCTCCGGAATCTTTTGTAGACATGAGAGGTTAAGTGCTGTGAATAAGAGTGCGAAAAGTATTGTGGTTTGGTTGATTATGGCATCATTCGTTGCTTATGCCATGTACCACTTCTTAAGTTCAGGTAAGGAAAAGGTACATCAGCTTGCGGCATCGGATTTTTATGCCTATCTTCTACAACCAGATAGCAAGGACCTGTTTGAAGGAAAAATCGAAATCGGTAAAGAGTGGATTAAAGGCAAATTCAAGGATCCACAGCCCGTTCTATATCTGGAAGAAATGCGCGGAAATAGAGGAGAGCCCGCAACGTTTCAGGAATTTCGGACCAGTCGAGATGTTTACTCTGAATACCCACTCCAAGAAAAACTTATTGAGTATCAAATTCCATTTGATAATGAACGTTCATCGGCTGTTCCCCAATGGATTGTGATCTTCGGCTCAACAATTTTGCCAATCCTGCTCTTCCTAGGGATAATGGTCTTCATTTCAAGGCAGATGCAAGGTACCGGCAATCGAGCGTTATCGTTCGGAAAAAGCCGCGCGCGACTCCACTCTGAAAGCGAATCGAAGATTACCTTTGCCAATGTCGCTGGTTGTGATGAGGCAAAGGAAGGACTAGAAGAAGTCATCCAGTTCCTGAAAGATCCGAAGAAATTTCAGCGGCTCGGTGGACGTATCCCCAAAGGGGTCCTGTTAATGGGACCGCCGGGCACCGGAAAGACCTTACTTGCGCGTGCCGTCGCCGGAGAAGCCAATGTTCCATTTTACAGTATCAGCGGATCCGATTTTGTTGAAATGTTTGTAGGGGTCGGTGCTTCCCGCGTCCGCGATCTGTTTGAGACAGGAAAGAAGAATGCACCGTGTATCATCTTTATTGACGAGTTGGATGCTGTGGGACGACATCGTGGCGCAGGTATTGGTGGTGGACATGATGAGCGTGAACAGACCCTAAACCAACTTCTTGTAGAGATGGACGGGTTCGACACTTCTGAGGGCGTTATCCTCATTGCTGCGACGAACCGCCCCGATGTGCTGGATCCTGCACTACTCCGACCGGGGCGCTTCGATCGCCAAATTGTTGTTGACCTCCCCGATGTCAAAGGGCGTGAAGATATCTTCAAAGTTCATACTGCCAATATTGAAACGGACCCAGATGTGGACCTGGAGAGACTCGCAAAGGCGACCCCCTACTTTTCGGGAGCAGACATCGAAAATATGGTGAACGAAGCCGCCTTGCTTGCAGCCAAGGAGGACAAAGATTCCGTTGAAATGAGTTTCTTTGATGAAGCCAAAGACCGTGTGTTAATGGGACCCGAGCGCCGTAGCCTCGTTATCAGCGACGATGATAGACGGGTCACCGCCTATCACGAGGCGGGACATGCCCTGTTACGACATGTTATTCCTGAAAATGACCCGAACTATAAAGCCACCATTATTCCTCGTGGACGATCGCTCGGTGTTTCGGTCGCACTTCCCAGCCGGGAACGTCGGAACTTCAACAAAAAATATCTCCTTGGCAGTATTACTACCGCCCTCGGTGGGCGTGTTGCTGAAGAGCTCATCTTTGGTGAACTGACCACTGGTGCACAGAGCGATTTTGAACAGGCAACCGACATCGCTCGTAAGATGGTCACACAATGGGGCATGAGCGATCTTGGACCGCTCTCCTTCGGACGACGTGAAGAGCAGGTCTTTTTGGGCAAAGAGATTGCACATCACCAAGATTATAGCAACAAGACAGCGATTGAAATTGATGAAGCTGTCCATAGTATTGTTATGGAGTGCTATAATAGAGCGAGAAATCTCATTGAAACGAACCTTGATGGGTTGAAGAAGCTTGCTGATGAGTTGCTCGAACGCGAAACACTCATCACAGAAGATATTGAAGAAATCCTTGGTCCCCGTCCTCAAACTGCTCCGATTGCATCATGAATTGCCGAGGAAAATCGCTTACTTTCGGGGAACGTACATGGATTATGGGTATCCTCAACGTCACCCCCGACTCCTTTTCTGACGGTGGTCGCTATTTCGATGCCAACCGTGCAATTGCCTACGCCTACCAGATGATCGAAGATGGTGCAGATATTATTGACATCGGTGGCGAATCTTCTCGCCCAGGAGCCTTACCTGTCTCTACAGATGAAGAGTTAGCCCGTGTCCTACCAGTGATTGAAGCCCTTGCAAGCAGAACGGAGGTGCTGCTTGCAATTGACACCTATAAACCCGTTGTTGCACGCAGTGCGCTTCAAGCAGGCGCGAATATTGTCAACGATATTACAGCGTTGAGTGATGGAGATATGGCGAGAGTGGTTGCGGAGATGGATGCCGGGGTGATTCTCATGCACATGAAAGGGGTTCCCCGCACAATGCAGCGTTCGCCAGTCTATCGCGATCTAATTCCTGAAATTTTGGCTTTTCTTCGACAACGCGTTGATAAAGCGCAGGCGGGGGGAGTCTGTCCCGATCGAATTATGATTGACCCCGGTATCGGATTTGGTAAAACCGCCGAGCATAATCTGGAGATTTTACGCTGTCTCGATGCGTTTCAGAGCCTAGATAAACCCATCCTTATTGGTACTTCCAGAAAATCATTCATTGGAAAGATTCTTAATCTGCCCAATCCAGATGAGCGGTTGGAAGGCACTGCTGCGACGGTCGTGTGGGCGATTGCCCACGGCGCAGATGTCGTTCGTGTCCACGATGTAAAGGCAATATGTCAGGTTGCTCAAATGACAGATGCAATTCATCGTCGCACAAATTGAAATCCCTACTAAAAAACTGAAGATTTGATTGTTTACGTACAACAAATCAAAAGCCCAACAGACGAAAATTGATTATAGAGGTCGGTATTGACGTTGTTTAGGTCAATGGGTTGGAAGTCTGTGTACAAATACCTTCCTTGCAAACAGCGATAAGTATGAATAAGAACCAATCTGACTATTTTTTACATCTCACGTTTTACGCAATACGCAGCTTCGCAATCGCACTCATCACACTGCTATTTCTCTTCAGTGGAGAAAATCCTGCTTCAGCCCAAGCCGCCAACGAAGATTTTAGCGCATCAACAAATAGGTTCCTCAGAAGGCTTGCCGCGGCAAAACATCTGAGGATGGGGGACAACTTTGTCAGTTCAATTTTAGGGACAAATGCCCTTAACGGCAATCCTGCCGGGCTTAGTTTCACCAATAGCAACCGTCTCATCACAAACGTTTCACGGTTTCCGCGCACTGTTGCCGTCATTGCAAAATTGAACGAACTTGAACGATACGAAGACCACAGTCAGTATGCGATACACGCATCAGGACTTGAGTTTATAAACTACAGCAAGCCTTGGGGGGCAGCAGGCGGCTTTGGGATCGATTTCGCGGTCGGACACGAAGGGCGATTCAGCCGCGTCAATCACCTTGGAAAAGCGACGAACAGTTTTCCTGAAACTGACTTTGCGATTGGAATCAGTTCTGCGGTTAAACTGTTTCGAGGATTCGCTCTCGGTGCTGATGCCAGGTGGCTGCGGTCTAAAGTACAGGATGCTGAGAATAACCGGCATATCGGGCACGGTTATGCCTATAATTTAGGGCTGATCCAGCAGTGGGGAGAACACCTCCGAATTGGGGGCGTGATTAGAAACTTGAGCAACGGATTATCATTCACTGACAACTCTATTCCCGATAAGATCCGTCGAGATGTCCTTCTGGGAGGGAGTTACCAGTTCCATTATAAAGATGTAGCTATCCAGATCGGCTTGGATTTGAACCCACCCTTTGAGGATGGTGTCCGAACCAACTTTGGTGGAACTGTCTGGTATCGTGATTTTATCGGTGGACGGATAGGTTATCTACGTCACACCGAAAAGCGATTCGGTTCAATCCTCAACTTTGAAACGGGACAAACTGAATTTGAGGATAGGCTTTGGAAAGTTGAAGGACTGACATTGGGTCTTGGCTTACAGATTAGCAGGATTTATATAAACGCAGCCTATACGCCACAGATCCGACCGACGGAAAATGACGGAGAACAAATCCGCATTGAAACGGGTAGATCTGTATACGCATTTTCAATTGAGCAGCGTTTCTGAAGATAAACTTAGACTAATTTTACACCCAACTGTTAATCTTCTATCATTTTACGTATCACGTTTTACGTCCACTATGTTAGACGAATATAAAACCATCGTTGGAATAGCCGAATCGAAACTAGTTGTCAAAAAATCACGCTTTTTTGGACTTGCGTCTTCCATTGATACAATACAGGGGTCAAAAAATTTTCTGGCGATCGTCCAAGAGAAATATCCCAACGCCTCACACTACTGCTGTGCATACAGCATCGGATGGGGGCGCGAAAAGCGCGAATATGCTACCGATGCCGGTGAGCCGAGAAGGTCCGCAGGCCCCCCGATTTTAGCCGCTGTGGCTTCATCTCAACTCTCAAATGTTATCTGTGTCGTTGTCCGCTACTACGGCGGCATCAATCTTGGTGTCGGTGGACTTATTCGGGCTTACGGTTGATGTGCGCGGGAATGTTTAGCGAGCGCGAAAATTGAAACTCAGATTTTTTACAAGACACTACAGGTAAGGACACCTTATGAACAAATTGGTTCGGTCCTCAAACTGTGCAGCAGATTAGGAGGAAAGGTGATTAACGTCGAATATGATCAACATGCAACCGCACATCTGCAGATTCGTCAACGGGAAGTTGAAAACTTTCAAGAGAATCTGAGAGGAATCAACGCTGATATTGACGTGATTGATCCTGTAACTGTATAATCTATTGGTATTGAATCTTGCGTGTGTAGACATTAAGCAATACAGGAGGAATAATCTTGAGCGAGGTAAAAAAATTTACAACTACACATGAATGGATTGAAGTTGGAGAGAGCGACGGAGTCGTTGGAATCACCGAGCGTATCCAACTAGAGTATGGTGATATTATCTTTGTTGAGCTGCCCACGGTTGGCGATGAATATGAACAGGATGAGCCGCTGGGTAGGGTAGAAGTGACTGATGGTAACACGTTTCCTATCCACGCGCCAGCGACCGGAGAAATTAAAGAAATTAACACCTTGCTGGTGGAAGATCCGGATCTAATCAATCATTCGCCCGAAGGGGATGGCTGGATTTGTCGGATAAGCATTGAAAGTCCTAGAGAGCTTGATGTATTGATGGATGTCGATGCGTACAATGACTATGAGGAAGAAGAGCTCGACGACGAATACATGGATGAGGAAGATTTTTACGATGAGGATGAGGCTTATTGATAGGGTTAATGTGCTCTAAGAATCTCCTGCTATCCCCTGCCTCAAATAGATTCCCTATTCTTCTCTTACGATATCAAGGATCTCTATGTCATTAGTTAGATTAGACCAAGTCACAAAATCGTATGACCCTTACCTCATTTTGGACGAAGTCTCTTTGTCAATTGAACATGGCGATCGGATTGGGTTGATTGGGAAGAACGGAACCGGTAAAACTACACTGATAGAAATTATTGCCGGTATAATTGAGGATTTCAAAGGGAATGTTGGACACGCGAGGCGACTACAAATCGGGTATCTCAGCCAAGAGCCCAATTTAGAGGCCGGTTGCTCACTCCGGCAAGAGATGTTCAAGGTCTTTCAGAAGCGGCGAGACCTCGAAGATGAGATGCTGCTGCTTAGCGAGGAGATGGCAGAAGATCCCAATTTGCTCGGTAAGTATGCTCGGCTACAAGAGCAGCACGAACGAATGGGCGGTTACGATTATGAATATCAAACGAATCGAACACTGGGCGGGTTAGGATTTCGTGACAGCGATTTTAACTTAAAAACTGGCGTGTTAAGCGGTGGGCAGAAAAGTCGTGCCGCGCTCGCAAAATTGCTGCTCGAAGATCCCGATCTGTTGCTACTCGATGAACCCACCAACCATCTGGATATCAAAGCGATTGAGTGGTTGGAAAACTTCCTGAATACCGAATATCAAGGGGCAGTGATCATTGTCTCACATGATCGCTACTTTTTGGATCGCGTTGCCCGCAAGATTGTCGAGTTACGAAGCCACAAACTCAAGGAATACCCCGGTAACTACACCAGATATCTCGAAATCAGGCAAACTGAGAGGGTAGCACAGGAACGAGAATATAAAAAGCAACAACGGTATATCGCCCACGAGGAGGACTTTATCCGACGAAATATGGCTGGGCAACGCACGCGGGAGGCGCAAGGACGGCAGAAGTTACTCGACCGCCTTGAACGTGTAGAGAAACCAGAAACCGCTGAGAAAACAATCAAACTCCGCTTCACACCGGATGTACGCGGTGGAAACGACATCTTGCAGTGTCAGGGCTTGGGAAAGCGATACGGCGATAAGCAAATCTTTGAAGATGTGAATATAGAGGTTTACCGTCAAGATGTTGTTGGTGTCATCGGTCCCAACGGTGTGGGAAAGACGACACTGTTCCGAATGATCCTCGGAAACGAACTGCCAACTTCGGGGAAGTTGAAGGTTGGGCACAACCTCCATTTTGGGTATTACGACCAAGAACTTGCAGGACTCAACCAAAATAACACGATTATTGATGAAATTTGGGCGTTGCGTCCCACACAGAAACAGGGAGAAATTCGGAGTTTTCTCGGACGATTCCTGTTCTCTGAGGATGAGGTGTTCAAATGGATTGGTGACCTCAGTGGCGGCGAACAGAGCCGTGTCATGCTCGCCAAGCTGCTCTTGGAAAATGCGAATGTTCTCCTGCTTGATGAACCGACAAACCACCTAGACATACCGTCGCGTGAAGTCCTTGAGGAGGCATTGGCAGAATATCCGTCAACCATTTTTATGATCTCTCATGACCGCTATTTTTTGAACAAGTTGGTCAACAAACTGCTGGTCTTTGAGAACGGAACGGCGAAGCTATTTTTTGGGACTTATGCGGAGTATGAAGCCCACGTTCGAGAGCAGAAGCGGCAAGCGATGCAAGCGAAAGAGGAAGCAGAGAAGGCGAAAAAGGTAGAGAAGCAGGAAAAACAGCAGAGGGAGAGGTTGCGAGTTGCTTCGACTTCAAAGCGATCGAAAAAGAAACGGCGGGTGAAAGCACAGCGCATCGCTGATGTGTAATTGAGGATTATTACCATCGAATCTGCATACTTCAACGCAGTTGAGTCAACAATTCCGCTGGGGTCCATACAGGAATGGTTGCAGCCTTGAAACCGTCTTTGTCGCGGGTCACAATCGCGTCAATGCCCGTAATGCTAGCACAAGCGATTTGCAGATTATCTTCAAAGTCATTTCCCGGCAATGCCTCCGCTTGCTCCAGAGTCTGACGATCGACCGTACAAATCTCAAACGCTTCTAGACAAGTGTGTACCGTCGTACGAGCAAGTTCCAATCCAGCCAATCGACGAGCAATATAAAAAATATCGGTCATCGCAGAAGCCAAAATATATCCAACGATTTGCCCCTCATCATTTGCCCGCCAAACGGCTACGGCTTCTGCGACCCAAGGCTTGCGTTTCAAAAGGACATCCAGCACGACGTTGATATCGAATAAAATGTGCATCAACCATACTTCTCCATACGATGTTCGTCAAGCCACTGTTGAACTTCTGTGTCAGACGGTGCTGGTTGATTCGTTGTTAAGAGACCGAGAGCTTTTTCCAAGGTATTGCGTTTAAATCGGGAACTTTCGACTTCCGGTGCAAGTGTTTTTAGGACATCTTGCACGAGTGAGAAGCGGCTAGCAGGCGGCCAACTGCGAACAGTTTCGATAATCGCTTTATAGTTAGTTGGTTCAACGGTTTGCATAGTTTTCTCCCTTTGGTCGGATATAAACGTGGCTACTACTATACCATTTTGACTCACGAATCGTCAATATCAAGATTCAGTTGAATCCTATTCTAGCGTAAGGAGAACACAGCCTTGACATCAGAATTCTCGTCTATAGACCTTCATAACGAAGCCCTTGTCATTGATTCTCACAACGATACGATTGTCGGGCATATCCGGCGAGGGAATATCAGTATTTCGGATCGGGAGACACCTGACCGCGTCCGACACGACGGAACAATCGCCTATATGCGCGGTCCCCTTGATTCCGCAGCCAGCGAGATGGATATCCAGATCAATCTGCCGAAGATGCGTCAGGGCGGGGTTGACGCTGCCTTCTTTGCGATTGATGTGACACGCGCGTGGAAGAATCACCTCAGCTACGCTCTAGATGCGATTGGTTTTTTTAAGGCAGAAGTCGAGACGCACGCCGATGAAATTGTGATCGCAAAGACAGCCGACGATGTTCGGGAGGCAAAAGCGGCGGGCAAACTCGCTGCAATTTTGGTCATTGAGAACAGCGATGGTGTGGAACGAAGCCTGAACATCCTGAAAAGTCTGCACCACTTGGGTGTCCGGTCTATTGGCTTGACCCACGACCCGACCTCATGGGCGGCGGCAGGTAACGGCGAAACGGATAGCGGTGGTGGCCTCACCCGATTTGGCGTTCAACTAGTGAAAGAGATGAATCGGTTGGGGATGCTTGTCGATGTCTCCCACATCAGCGAGCACGGCTTTTGGGATGTGCTGGAAATTGCCCAACGCCCTGTAATCGCTTCCCACAGCAACTGTAAAGCACTCTGCGGTCATCCGCGCAACCTGACCGATGAGCAGATTAAACGGATTGCCGAAAACGGCGGTGTCATCGGTGCGACTTTCGTGACATGGTTCATTGACGACGCTGCACCTTCATTTTCCCGTTATATCGATCATATCGATCACATCGTCAATCTGGTTGGGGACGACCACGTTGGCATTGGATCTGATTTCGATGGCGGCGGCGAACAACTCAGGGATGCGACAGAGTTTCCTAAGATTACCGAAGCGTTGTTGGAGCGGAGCTATTCACCTGTGTCGATCCGGAAGATCCTAGGCGAAAATCATCTGCGGGTATTCGCAGAGGCATGTCCCGGATAAATAGTGCTCCCCTACAGCTCTCCTCGGAGCAACAGGCGATCCGTCATTGGCTCACCCTTACCGTTAAACGTGCCGGTCGGCATATAATGAATGACCATTGCTCGCCGCCTGCGCTGTGACCGATTCGGATTGGTCTGGTGCAGCATCAGACAGTGATGCACCATCGCATACCCTGCTTTGAGCGGTACAGCTGCCGCACGATTTTCATCCACGTTTGCCTGCAGCAACGCAGGGAGTTGCCCTTTTTCTGATACAGCACGGTCATGCTCCGGGGCATTTTCCAAATGGCTGCCGGGGATGACGTTCATGCACCCGTTCTCTTCATCGGCGTCGTCGAGTGCCATCCAGATACTCACGAGGTTCGCCGGCGTACAACGCCAATAGCCGTTGTCCTGATGCCACGGCACTTCACCGCCGTGACGGGCAGGCTTATAGAGGGCTTGATCATGGAACAGTTGGATATTAGGACCAATCAGACTCTCGGCGATGTCCAACAACGGTTCATGATAGAGCAGTTGATGGTAAACCTCATCATATCGCCACATCTCCATAATTTGCAGCATCTCCTCTGAACGGTCTGCGGTCTCGTCCTGCTCCGTTTCACCGACGACGGCGAGGTTGCGCAACCCTTCATCACTTGTCCCACGTTTTTTCGCAAACAGCGCATCATAATGCTCACGCAGTAGATCGAGATGATCGTCTGCGATGAGGCGATGTGGGATTTTGAGATACCCTTTCTCTTGAAACTGTTCAACCTGTTGTGGCGTGAGTTTCATAGAATTCTCCTCTGATATTTCAATTTTGCTTTACTTGTACCTGTATTTGATGATATACTTCGCATACAATAAAATTTTGATTTCTGACAAGGTTGCTATGAAAACGCTAGATGATTACATCGAAGAATTGAAAACTGAAGATCTTATCGAAGCCGCGCATACAGCCAAAGTGCAAAGTCACACACTTTTAGAAGGTCAAGGGATTTCTACGCTTGCCCTCATGATCTCCGAACTAATTGTGGATTTCATTGAAGAACCTGAGCGGTTGCAGAGTCGGTTAAAATGAAAGTGTATCTGGATGTATCTGTGTTGATCGTGTACCTCTTTGGACAGACGAAAGAGCCGATTCGGTATGAAGCGGTATCGAATCTCTTTGACAAGTTTCAAGTGTCTCAATTAGATTGCTGCATTTCTCTGTATGCTTTTCAGGAACTTTATTCTTTTTGTAATGAGAATTACTCTGCTGCTGATGTTTCTAGTGTCTTTCGTTTGAGTTTGCTGAAACTTCTTGGTTATCCGCTTCAAATTATGCCATTACTAACAAGAAGCGATCGTCTCACCTATGAACGCCGCTTCGCTATCTCTGACGCTTCCGATAAACCACATGTCATATCTGCTTACCTTGCTAGGTGTAACGCGATAATTTCTTACGATAGTCATTTCCAAGAAGCGACAGATTTTATTACAGCTCTAACGCCGGAAGAGTTTCTGGCACATATAGAAACTTCAGTATAGCCCTCCTTGTAAGTTCTACAACGTAACCGGCTCCCCAGTCTCCGCTGATCGCTTCACCGCACGGCAAATTGCTACCGCTTTCATTCCCGCTTCGCCACTTGCCCGTGGTTCGCTCCCTGTTTCAATGCACTCAATGAAGTGCTCAATCTCTGCACCAAACGAATCAAAATCCGGATAGCTTTCCTCGTGCAAGGTCTCTGGATTGTTTCGGAAAGAGTAGTGCAAAGTGTCCACACGATCGAATCCGCCTGTCACTTCAGCGACGCCGTTTTCGTTGGCGACGTAGAAATCCTCAAAACTGAACCCTCCCATAGAAACCATGCCGGCGTTGACAACCCCAATCGCACCACTTTTGAATCGCAGGGTAAACATCGCACAGTCAATCTGTGGCTTCCGATGCGGCGCAAAGAAGGTACCACCCTCGGCGTAAACCCGCTCGACATCTCCCATCAGAAAGCCGAGAATGTCTGCGGCGTGCACAGCGTTTTCGAGGATAGGTCCACCGCCGTCGTCCTCTGCCCAGAACCAATCCTTGTTCGACATCCCCGGATGCGGATACCGGTGAACCATGTACTGAATCGGACCGAATTCGCCTTCCGTCAGTTCCTTCAAACGCAGGAGCGGTGGGAGAAATCGTTTCTTATGCCCAATCTGTAAGACAACACCCGCCGATTTGCACACATCGATCATCTTCTGACAATCTGCAACTGTACTTGCCATCGGCTTCTCGCACAATACGTGGATGCCACGCTCTGCTGATGCGCGTGTTAAAGCTAGGTGAATCTTCGGCGGCGTACAAATGCTGATTGCCGTCAGATCCTCCGTATCTAGCATCTCCTCCGCGGAGGTATAGCCTTGGACACCGTACTGTGACGCGAAATCGTTTGTAATTTGTGGGACGATGTCACATACGCTGACCAACTCGGCATCAGGATTACCCGCCCATCGATCAACATGGGCGCGACCAACGCCCGCTAATCCAATCACTGCAACTTTGACTGCTCCCAATGTTGAAACATTGGGATTCTTAATAGACTGATTGGTAGACATTTTACATCTCCATGCTATTTTCTTGTTTCGATATGCCAATTCCGACTGCCTTTTTCCTGTCGGCTTAACTGACGTTGCAACCGTTTTAACTTACGCTCATAACGTTTTAAGACTTTCGGATTCTCGTAGTAGACACCTTCGGAAGTGACTGCAAGATGCTTGATACCTACGTCCACACCAACAGTAGGCAATCCACGAATCTCTGGAGAGGTATCGTCTATAACGGTGTCTACCAGTATAGAAGCAAACCAACGGTGACCATGCTTAGAGATAACCACCTTGCAGATAGTGCCGAGGTAGCGAAGGGATTGGAAACCGCACCTACCAATTTGGAGTGTCTCATTAATTCTAAAATCTACTATAAATGAAGCCGTGAACGAATTGTTCTCACGTTTCACGAATCACGTTTCACGCATTATACCCCGTAGTTTAGCAGAGAGGATTTGCAGAGTCAAGATAAAGAAAAAGATAAAACTTGACAACGCATAGCGAATTTCATAAACTAAGACTTAGCAGCCATTCTGAGTTGTTCGTGGGAGGAGGCGTCTACATTGATCTGTCCCAAATGCGGCGGTAAAATACAAACGCTCAAAGACGAGTCTGCGTTTTGCCTAGATTGCGAGTGGGATAATCTTGAACAAATCCCCCAATCGGGACAACGAGCCGATTGCAGGCATCTATGGGTTTTACAGGTAAATCAAGCCGATGGTACATCACAATGGTGGTGCGTACACTGCTCCGAGCGTCGTGATTTTCAGATGGCATTGATGTATCTGAGACCTTAAAAAATATATCGGATATCAGATTTTTTAGGAGAAGAGGGAGATTGTTTTATGGGTTTTTCATTAACAGATAAAGTTGCCATTGTGGTGGGAAGTAGCAGTGGCATGGGGAGGGCAACCGCAGTCACTTTCGCTGAAGCGGGGGCAAAGGTTGTGCTAGCTGCTCGGAGTGCTGATAAACTCGCAGCGTTAGCGGAAGAGATTGGCGAGAATGCAATCGCCTGCCCAACCGACGTGCAAAATTCGGCAGCCGTGGATAGGCTTATTGCAACAACGTTAGAACACTTTGGACGGATTGATGTGCTCGTCTACGTCACCGGCACAAACATTCCCGAACGGAGCCTTGAAGTTTTATCCAACGAAACGTGGGATATGATGATCCAAACGAACCTGACCGGAGCGTTTTACTGCACGAAAGCGGTCCTGCCGACGATGCGCGATCAGCAAGATGGCTTAATTATCTACGTTTCCAGTGGAGCGGTGCAACGTCCCGATACATCGGGTGTCTCCTATCAAGCAACCAAGCACGGGATGGTCGGTCTCGCTCACGGCACGTTCCAGGAGGAGAAGGAGAACGGTATCCGCACCTCCATGCTCTTCCCCGGTTTGACAGATACGCCGCTCGTCCTGCAACGTCCGGTGCCAACCCCACCCGAAGTCATGGCAAAATCGCTACAACCACAGGATGTCGCCGATGCGTGTCTATTGGTTGCTTCCCTACCAGCACGGGTTTATGTCCCAGAGTTAGTGATGCTGCCTTCAGGCTTGGCGTAGTCAGAATCATGCCGTTATCCAATCAAAAACTGCACATGGTTAAGAGATTTATCTCCGTTTTTATTTTTTTAATTTCTATTCCAACACTCCTCTTTGCCCAAGCGGATCTACTTGTCAAGATTCCCAAAAGTTCCAACCAACACCTCCAGTTTCTGCAAGCGCATCATGGGATCAAGCTACGCTATCGCACCCCTGATTTTGCTGTCATTCAAGTTCCCTCAAGTTCCGGTTCTATCGGGGCAGGTCAGAATGTGTTGACCGAGTTACCAGACCCACAAGTTCTGGATACTGTTACGCCCGGGTTCAACTATTACGTCCTCTGGCTCCCTTCGGCGGACGAGCGAGCGGCAATCGAGATGTACGGGGAAATTTTACACCAGTTCGACGGTGTTTCCCTGCTCAAGTTGCACACGAATCTTGAATCCGTCCTATTAGACCTGCCGGTGCATCACCGTGCGAAACTGCCCGCCAATATTGTGCTACCGGAATTTCAGTCACCTTCGTTCGCTCCGAGTATATCCGCATCGCCCCAGCAGCAATCGATCATTCAAGGGCTACTCAATCAAGCGGATGGGGTGCGATGGGTTTGGCAGACTATCGCCCTCGTCGAGAATGAAGATCTCCGGCGGCCGGGACAGTTTTTCCGAAGTCGATACGCCCTCCGAGTCCGCGATGCCGTTCAATTTGATGATAATCCGACACCCGATCACGCCTGCGATAACTCCGCAGACTACATCGCCCAACAGTTTCGCAGCTACGGTCTGAAGGTCGAATTCGATCCCTTTGACCACCGGCGTAGATCCGCGCTTGGGGCGTTGGTGGGGGAGTACGTGATGCGGAATGTGGTGGCTACGCTGCCGGGAAAAGGTCCGAACAAAGATCGAATCTACTTGATGATAGCGCATTATGACAGCATCGCCTCCAAAACCCCCGGTTGGGAGGGGGGCTGGAGAAGACTGGCTGCACCGGGCGCGTCCGACAATGCGTCAGGTGTTGCGGAGATGCTGGAGACGGCACGCATTCTGAGCCAACAAGACTTTGACTTCACGGTTCGATTTATCGCGTTTTCAGGGGAAGAACTGTTTCTATTCGGCAGCAAACATTATGCACAGTTGGTTCAAGAGCGTGGGGATGACATCGCCGGCGTCTTAAACTTCGATCTCCTCGGACATGACCCGGACGGAAACTTGGACATCCATGTGCTTGGCGATGAGGGTTCGCAATGGCTCGTCAACGCTTTTGGTGCCGCTGCGGAACGGTACAGATTACCGATAGATCTACGCCTGAAAAACGATCCCAGTTTTATCTTCAGTGATCACTCCCCGTTTTGGGACATCGGCATACCGGCGGTGATGGTGTCGGAGGAATCATCCCTCGATGCGCCGGACGAATCGACAGCATATATTCATAGCCAAGAGGATGATCTGACAAAAATCTCCATACCACTGTTAGGAGAACTAGCTATCAAGTTAGCCGTAGCAACCCTTGCCGAACTCGCCCAGCCCATCGTTGGGTCAAGCGGCCCGTCGAATCCTGACATCTTCTGGGAATCCGAAGGCATCAGCGTTTCCAACCCCGCTCCTACCAAAGGGGATGAGGTTATAATCTCCGCGGAGGTCACAAACGCAGGTCCCGTCCCCCTTGAGGACATCACCGTTCAATTCGTCGTTGTCAGCCCCGATGGAACCTCCGAAACCCTACCCGAACAGAGCGTAGGCTTGGCTGTTAATCGACCGAAAACAGTCAGCGATCGCTTCACACCAGCCACGTGGGGCGTATTTACCCTCCGTGCCCTAGTAAACGACGATACGCGTGTCTTTGAGTCCAATTTCAACAACAATCGGATCGAAACCGAATTGACGGTGGCGAATCCGAGCGTAACAATCGAAAACATCGTCGCCTATCCGAACCCACTCCGTCTTAACCAGCCGAATACTGCGCTCAAACTGACCTATACACTGAGTCGTGATGCGGAGGTCATCGTCTCCATCTACGACACCGTCGGCGAGCAGGTGCTTGAAAGTGTGTTTCTCGCCGGAGACAACGGCGGTCGATTGGGCGCGAATAACGCCTTTACTTGGGAGGGCAGGCGGAACTTCTTTGAGCTTGTCGCCTCCGGCGTTTACATCTGCCGTATCACCGCAACTGATGCAGATGGGGAATCGCGGACGGAAGGGACAAAGATTGCTGTGATTCGGTAGCAATCACAACGCTTTCCAAAGACCTCCCTGATCTTGCAATCGAGTAAAAATCGGAACAAGGTACAAATCTTACTCTCCTGAAAAGCTGATTAATTAGGCTCGTAGTAGCGCAATTCATTGCGCGTTCGTGCAAATTCTAACCTTCTGAAAGATAATTGACACAACACGGAGATGGGCTCATGCGAATCAAAATTACATGCGACATTGGCAAAGGTATCCGCCTACCGATTAACTACAATTACTTTCTCACCGGGGTTATCTATCAAGTCCTCAAGGAATCCGACCCCGAATGTGCAGATTTCCTCCGAAAGTTTTGGAGCGTGGTGTGTTCACTCCCAACCGAAGGCAGTGCGTACGTATTGATTAAACGCTTGCTGGAGACAATACCACGTATCCTTTCCCCAGATTTCTAGGGACAGGCTTGAACGTCCCGTCTCCTCCTTTAATTCCGCTTGAATAAGCCGCTGGGCCGCTGACGAGGCACCACACAGCACGATGGCACGTGCCTCAACACCACCGAGTTGCCTCGTCCGTAAAATAGCCTCCATCCCTTTTTGTTTCACCAAGGCATGTTCAGAAGAAAGGGTGCACGAAACGACAACAATTTGGTATCCTAGTACCGCGACCACATCAAGTTCAAAAGGTTTAGCACTTGCGTCTGGCGCATTGGCGCGCCGCACGTACACCCTGTGGAAAAGTCTATAATTCCTTCGATCCGGGCTCTGCCGAGAAATATCTGCCAAGGTACGCTGAAAAGCAGCATACGTACCGTACTCAAGAAGTTCAGGGCTCATGATACCGCTACTCAATGCCCTATAGCCCTTAGTCAACTGTTCTTCACTGAGGGTTCCGGGGGCAGGGCAGTTTCTCGTCTGATTGTTACCCGATTTATCCCAGTATTCGTAAAGAAATGGCCCGAGTTCAAAACCGTTAAGTTCAGCAATGCGACGCAGACAGGGCTTGACTCCCTTGCGAGCATCTGAGACTAAGGCATTTCCATCCCGATCCACAAGTGTCGCACTTGAGTCAGCACGTGGATCCAGATAGGAGGTTTCTAAGTCAATCGTTTCCGATAAAACGGCTTTAACACTTTCGGCAGCCGCAACGGTTTCAACGCACATCACCTTAGTGCCACCAGTGTAGTGCACATGAATGCAAGTGGTATTGTCTGGTAAATTGTCCTTAAGATCCCGTGTAATGTCGTCGCGTACGGTAGATGGATTCCCCGACACTGTTTCAATAGCATCAATAGAAAACCCGCTGCGGCTACATTTCAGCAACCGGTCCCGTTCGGCCTGTGTTTCCTTCGTATACACAAGTCGCACATGGATGGGGTGCGGCAGTTTATCTTTCAAATGATGCAGTGCCACCCAGACGGGTAGCGGATTGGTTCCAACCGTAAGAACGAGGAGTGTTCCCATAACGGTAGTTTCTCCGTTTTTTTATTTTTAATCGGTAACCCCGACATTATGTTATGGGGCCAACTTGCTAACTTTTCCTGCCCTATCAAAACCCATCACTTTCAGTTTTACTTCCTTGCCAACTGGATGGGGATAATAAGGAGCCTCAAAGACAACCTCTTCATTCTTATCAGTTTGCAACCGAACCGTTACCTTGATCCCATCCTTCTTCAGAATCGTCGCGTTAACTCGGTCGCCAGCTTTGAATCTCGGCTTTTCCGGTTGTTTGGGGGGGGTGGTCATCTGCGTTGGTTGCGACTTCGGCATTGGTCTCGGGGCACTTTGTTCCTCGGCAGCGCGCTTCGGTTCAATCCGATAGTAGCGCATCAACCGTAGACTCCAACCAAGAATAAGCAGAAGTTCGTCAGAGTGGGTAATGTCACGGAGATATTCCTCACAAGCATCTTGGATATTTTGATAAAATCGTTGTGTTTGCCGGCTACGGATTAAGGCATTGCGGCTATTTGCCAACCGTTGAACCAGTAACATGAGTTGTCCCTTCGCATCCTTGTCGTTCCGGTGCCGACGCATAAACGCGATAACTTTGCCAAGTTCATTTGGATCGGTGCCTCGGTCAACCAAATCAAACGCGATGTCATGAGCGATTGTCCACCGTTTTTTGTCCATCTAATGCCTCCTTTAGTATAGTCCGGATGGGCAGTTTCGGTCGTTGGGATACCGGAGAATATGAGCGAGATCAGTCAATAAATTCTGCTTGATGAGCGAATCTGTCGCTTGAGTGATGCATTCATGCTTCCACGTCTCCAATTGCTCACCTGTCTTTGCCGATTCCGGCTTAACATCCCAATCCAAGTACCGGTCACGAGTTTGTGCTTCAATTTGAATCTTTTCAAGTTGGAAATCGATTGAACCAAAACAGACCGGCTTAGCACCACCGATTTTGATCTTAAACGGGTAATTAGGATGATGCCCTAATGCGGTAAAAAGTAAGCCCCACTCTGTCTGTCTCAAATTATCAATTTGCACAACGAAACGAAATTTCGAGCCAACCTCACACGCTTCGACAGGTGTTTCGCCTGAAGCTACTTGCCCGTGCATGTAAAACTTACGCCCCGGAATATCTCGCATTCTGCGTTGATAACGTCCTGGAGCATAAAGTTCGGGCACGAGCTTTGTGACGATCTCCCCTTCAACTTGCGGAGCGTCTTGTATTGCAACGTTCCCATGAAATCCCATTGCTCCAAACATTCGACAGGCTATGCACAAACGTTCTCTTTGGCGACATTCAGCAAAGTCTCTTGGCACCGCACGACCTTTGCATACGCAACTCTCCGAAATCGCCTCAACGACGCTCCGAATCGCGCCTTTGAGTGAGCTGCCGGGAATCACAACTTTCCCGTGTGTCCGTACCGCTGTCTTGATAAGTTCTACATCCTGACCGAGATCTATGATACTGCTGCCGATATGAATGGGCGAAAGTGCCTCTATGGTTCCTTGAATCTGTCCTGTCGTGCACTCCGCGTTGTATAGGTCATGTCCCGTTGGCCGTTGTCGATTAACGCGATTCGGAAGCGGCATGAATGCAAACGGTTTTGGCGGGGGTTGTTGGAATTGTCTTCCCCCTCTTCTGCCACGTTGGAATTGTCCCATGCTTGCAACCTCCTTATTTAGTGAAATCGGTGTATCGCGTAAAACGGGTAGTCTGCGAATTGAGTTCTTTGTACTGAATTACTCTGACCCTTGGAAATTTACACCACTCGATCGGATAGTTGAGTTCTCGGGGAATTCGCGTGTCTCGCCACGGACGGGTATCACCACCGCCGAGCAAAAAAACGTCCTGCGATTTGGTCATATCCCACTGTCCGAGCAATTTGAATCCTTCCGGCAGATCTCCTTCAGATAGCCAGAGCAACGAATAGCCTTTCGCAATCTTTTGCCAGCGAATTTCTCCTTTTTTCCCAAATAACCGGCCGCGCGTATGTTTTTCGATTTCCGCTGCATCAGGATGGCCTTTTTTCCAATCGGTGATGGCATCGGGGCGTTGGAGCAGGTAGTACGACAACTCGCCAATCTGTAGGTTTTTCAATTTGCTGATGAGTGCCAATGGGTCAGGCACCTGAGCAGTTGCAACAATCGCTGTTCCCATTTGCCTATTCTCCTTGGACGATTTGCTTCCACGAACTAACACAGCCGCGCCAAAGTGCAGTGATATCCTCCGGTCTCTCAAAATTGAGTGTAGCACCGAACCCGAATTCATCTGTTTGGGCATAAACTTCTACTTCTGGATTGACGGTGTCCGGGTTAGGAAATCCGTAATCTTCCTTACCATTCACAAACTCACCTGCACCGACAACAAGATTGTGGTCAAATTCTCGCATTTGCTCTCCTAGTGTTTGCAGTTTTTCTGCTTCGACAACTGCTGTCGGGTAGCAAATTTCAACGCTCTTGACTCCCATATTCACTTGTCCCAAGCCACGAGATTTTGCAAAACCAATACCCACGCGCTGTTGGTCAAAATCACGAATGGCAAGGGCAATAAGTGCAAGCTGCGCCGTTATGAAGTTTTTCACGGTAATTTTTGTTGTAAACTTACCCGCTGTGAGGACTTGGAAGTTGAATGGGCCAACAGCGACTGAGCCGTAGATGCGGTCAATTGCGACACCGTTACGCTCTTCTAACTGAATCTCTGCTGGGTTAACCGGGTGAGCATCCGCGATACGCGCATGTGCTGCGATGTCGGTGCTCCCAAAGATTTGGCAGACCGTGCATGAATCCTTGTAGATGGCAGCGGTATCTTCTTGATGATTCTGTTTCAACTTTCGACACGGTTCTCTTTCGTTCAATGGGTTACACGCCCAAACATTCCCGTCGGTAGAGCGTCCGCCACCGAGCGTTCGCACAATCCGCTCGCAATGCGCCCGGATCGCGCCTTTAAGAGATGAGCCAGGAAGATAAACACTCCGCCCACCCGCGTGGTACGTTTCAACGAACTCCATATCTGGCTTAGTTGGGTCTGCGCCTTGGTCGCTTGCTTTGATGAGCACCGGACCAACAGGGGAAATCGCTAATTCAATAATGGCTTGGTTGACAATTCGTTTGTGCATTAATGTGCCTCCGATTGCTGTTTAATTTTGGCTTGAAACGCATCTATCCACGATTGCCAATCAGCCGTTTCACCCTCGTAGTCTCCATCAATCAGGTATTGCATGACATGGTGGCTATCAATGTAATACTCGGAGTTGAGTGATAGATTGATTAAACCAAGTCCTCGGCTACTACCCCCGCCGATGGTTAATTCACCATTCTTAAAAGCGGAAAGACCGAGGTACAACATACCGAGCTGCCAATCTTCTGCATTATCAACAATTGCTTGAAAATCAAATAGGACACCCGCCGGGACGACTTCGTAATCGTAGAGTTTTCCATCTGAAGCCGTTTCCGTGTCCCGATCAATTGCAACACCATCCCGTTGCTGATACTGCTCGAACCAGAGGTCCTGTTGCACACACAAGTCACGGATTTGCAGTTTGGAGGCGTACCACGATGACCCAAATAGTTGACAGATCCAACAGGTCTGATTCAAAATCTGTTGGTCGTCCCGTTTCTGCCGAAGTTCAGCCATCTCTTCCCGTGTGATGCACTGTTCATTTTCATTGGTTAGGTTGCAGACGACACGCTTGTCGTCCGTGATACCGCGGAGGACACTCTCAACGTAAGACCGAAATACACCCTTGAAACTTGAACCGGGGATATACGGATGGTTTAAGGCGTCTCGCACGACGGGAAGATCGGCACTCACAGGAGATGTTGAACGACCAGCACCGATGCGAATTGCTGTCAGCGTTTCGACCTCGCCCTTTAGATTGAGTCGGGATTGGAATTTATCAAACATTACGTGCCTCCCTTCTCGTTCGCGAGGAAAACTTGATACCGGGCAAGGTTGCCTAGATAAAGTTGCATCAAACGACGATGAACCTCTTGAAGCCTGCGTTTACCTGATTCGGTACTCGTATCTTCTCCCATCGTTTTAACAACGGCTTCCGCTTCTTTACCTAATCCATCAATCTCGTCAACCAATGCAACCGCAAAATTTTTCCCATCAGACGTGTCGCGCCACATCCGATTCGCCCCACTCCGACCGAGTTGATAACGGATAAAATTCTTGGTGACTTCAATACCACTTCCGGCCTCTGTTGCCACATTCAAAACGTTCCTGAACGGTGAGCGTTCGTTTCGGAGATTATAACCTTCCGCCATCTTTTGCATCTCCGGAATGAGTTTCTCCATCCGCAAACCAATCTCCTGCTCCATCAACAGAATCTTCTGTTGCTCAGGGACCTGTCCTGTTTGGCTCATTTCGATTCCTCCTCATTTCTCAGCCAAGTAGCTTTTGATTTAACCTTTTCTCGCGTCCAAAGATGGAACGGATCGCAAATTAAAATCTGTCCAAATCCTTCTTCGCTCCGACTCCCCATCCCTACTTTTTCGAGCATTTTCAGTGCGGAAATCCACAAGTCAATGTCAGCGGTGTGAAACACAAAAACACTGCCCATGCGGGTAGCAAGGTCTGTTGCTTTCGGCAATCCCCATGCTGCATTCCACCCGCCGATGTAATCGTAGCTTGCAAAACTGCGGATGAGTGCTATTTCAGCATCACAATCCGCTATTTCCTGAAGCATCGGTGCGGTGAGAATCATGCTTCTTTGCCAGTCGTCCTCCGCTGTCAAAATTGTGTCGGATTGCAAATTCACGCTGAAGTAGGTGCCCTCAAGCGCATCCATTTCGACATTTGGCAAGTGACAGTAAGCCTTATACACTCTTTGCAACGCCTTGTTGAAATCGCAAATGCGTTGTTCCAGCGAATCTGAATCCTCATGTTTTGTCACCTTCACGCAAACCCGTCCAAGTCCACGCGAGGTCCCACCGCCGAGCCGTTGAACCTGTTTTTGCAAGGTATCGGTAACCCTACTTACGAGGACTGACGGAATCCGCGCTGAACCGTGTAAATTCACTTTTTTTCCTTCCACCGACAACGGATTAACGGCAGTTAGGCTATACAGGAGTTCATCCGCAGCTACTTTACGCTGTCGGTTGATGGCAACGCGTGTGAGCAACCTTGTGTTGAGTGTCCTTTTTTCGTAGAATTCATTCGGTTGTTCGTAAAATCCACCTTGTGCTTCGATACGACCGTCACAATGGGGACAATTGGGTTGATAGAGCCAATCCGCCTTTTCCGCGACGAGTCTCTCAAGAAGCGTGTCAAAAATACCATGTTTCTCTGTGTCGTCTGTCAGCAGAAATCCGGCAAAATCCTTGCATCCAGTAGCCGTTGCTGGTAACACACTTGAGCCCGGGTAACAATTCCGGAAGATTCCGGCACTGTCGTTGAGAAACAGTTGCCTAAAATCAGCATCCGGTTCGCCACTCTCTGAATCTGCCAACCACGCCTTAGCCACAGCACCCCGTATCAATCCGCCCCGAATGTGTTGAACCGCCTCAACTGCCTGCCCCGTTGGTTTACGCCCGCCTGTGATAATCGGTGACTTCAACGTAACCTCAATCGCTAACTCGGTGAAACCCTCTGAATCTGATGCCACCGATGGAACTTCTTGGGAATTCGGTGTAAGTTCTTTTCGCTTAATCTTTATCCAACCGAGTCCGCGAGATTTCCCTGTCCCTATCGCATGAATATAATTGAGTCCGGCACGTAGCAGGTCAATCTGGTAGTCCGTGATTTCACCACCGATTGTTGCGTCTCCAGAAAACGTGAAGTCAGCGTGGGGAAGGCTGGCCTCAGTAAAATAGAGGCGTTGATCTTCTGCAACCCGTCGCTGTCGATTGATAGTCACGCCATTTCGGATTTCTGTCAATTTTGTCTCCAAATCTGTATCAATTATCAGATCACTGATAAAGATTCTCGATTCCAATGTGGGAGACCCGAAAACCTGACAGATGACGCAATGGGCAGTTGCACACATCTCTTCAGCACGTGGACTGATGCAGACTTGTTGTCCTTGGCTTCTTGCAATTGCCTCGCAGGCATGCCGCCAAAGACCCTTGAGCGTTGAAGCGGGAATATAAAGTTTTCCATCACTGGTTTTGACCGTTGACCGATCCGCGCCTGTTTCGCTGGAACCGCTATCGCCGATGCAGAGCGCAGTATCAACCTTTGCCGTAATTCGCCATTGTCTTTCAATTGATGAATTTGCCACTGCCGCCTCCCTTAATTTAGTCGTTCGATCCAGAGATGAAGTCGTAGGCTTCGATTAGGTCAAAAAGCAATGTCTCGTAGCGTATTTTATCCGTTTCGTTTTTCTGCAGCATCGCATACCACGGTCCCAGGCCGTTCGCGATGTCAGGTGCACCTTGCCAGTTGTGCTCAAGCTCCTGTTGGAGCAGTTTTCCTTTTCCATCTCTGAGACGACTTCGGAAGTAGAGATAATCAAGTGTTGATGTCTGCCTGCCGAGTCCGAGCGATTGCCGAAGTTGATAGAGTTGCGAACGGGGGAAATCACTTTCTTTTAACTTTTGGACGGTTCGGATGAAGCCGGAAAGTTCATGCAAGGTGAACGGGCGCATGGTTAGCGACTTCTCTTTATCTGTTTTGTAAAATTGTTTGCGGAAATCGCCGAGTTCGCTCGTAATCATTGATAGGGATTTGAGCACCAGAAAATCAACCGTTCCGCCAAGATAACCGACGCTCCGTTTCTTCAGCGTCTTCGCTCTGCTTTTCGCTGATTTGAGCAGGCTTGCAGCGAGATGCTCCAAGAATCCGACCGGCGTATGCTCATTTGCAATGACAAAGCCTAGAGAAAGGCTAATTGCCGGTTGCATCGTCTGCTTAGTGAACCACTCTTTTGGCGTGTATCGTTGCGATTTACACAATTTTTCTTTTTCTGTCTCGGCAAATTTTGAATGACTATTAAATTCCCGATCAAAGTTTGCGCCGATAGCGCGAACTACCTCAAATGCCTTACTTCCTGGCACAATCAGCAACAGATCATCTCCCCCGATGCTAACAATTTCAAACGGATGGATGTCGAAGGTTGGGTGGAGATGCTCTGCAAGGGCATCAAACGTTGCCTTCTGGAGTGCAATAAACACACGCTCCGAAAACTGCCGATATTGTGCAGGTGTGTTGACGTTCTCTAAATATCCACCCATATTGTTGCCGTCCGCGTAGATGAACGCAATGAAACCTGCCGAATCGCTTGCCTGAGCAATATTTTCAAGGTCTTGAGGACCATCAACCTGTTTGAGATACTCAATCGCATCAACGTAGAATTCCACTTTTCCGGTAGCCTCAAGATAATTCTCAAAGAGTGAACTCCAATTGGTTAAGTGCCAACCCTCTTGGGGATCCCGGCTTGATGGGTGCCAGCCTCCTAGTACTTTTAAGTAGTGGTCAAGGTCATTAAAGTCAATATTTTTCTTTGAAACCCGTCCAGTTACATATTTTCGAGTACACGCCTCACAAAGAATCCGAGGCACATTGATTATTGCAGGTCTCCGCTCGCAACTCTCACACCGTTGCTGATATGAACCGATTTCGACGTGTGTCGGGAGGTCACGTCGCGTAGTTCGTTCCAGCGTTGGATTTCCCTCGCGCCGATGAAATTGTGCACGTGCTAGCTTCGTCGTTAGTTCACCGAAACACTTTCTTTTGAGAAAATTTTTGTCCTGCGTACCGCTATAGTAGCTTTCCATGAGTTGCGAGGTTTCTGAGTTTTCACATGCTTCGCGAAATTCTTTAATCCAAAACTGATCGGGCTTCAGCCCATACTGCAACTCAAGCAAATCGAACATATCGCCGACTGCGACGCTGTTGGCAACAAGTGTTTCGTAAGTGTAAATTCGCTCGACCTCATCGGCAATTTCGTGAACTACAGAGGTAGGGGTAAACGCGAGGATATTTCCACCCGCTGCGTAAATAATGCACTCCGGCGCGGACAAACGATGCCCGGTCCGTGTACAGAAATTATCACGAATGCGCTCTGATCGTTGCAGGTCGGTCGGGATTTCGCGGCCGAAGAGGGCAGGAATATCCTCAAGATTAATACGGTCAAGTAATGCACTGGCCCCCCGAATCTCCGGTAGCCGTGCCGATTCGAGAAAGTAGCCTTTTATCTTTGTTGCGCCACCTAGCACAAGCCCGACCTGTTGCTTTTGATCCCGATTAAGGGGGTGTGTATTGAACTGTTCTTTGGAATCTACAGGGAGCCGCTTAGAAGCCACTGCTTTCGCCGCATGTACAATACGTTCCTGCACATCACCATCTGCTTTTGGCTCAATAGGCGAAAGTCCAGACCATACCGCATCGTAGATTTCGCCGAGTCCATCCTCTTCCCACGTTGCTGTCAAAGCGGATAGGCGGAGTTGATTCAACGTTTTGATCTCAGACCGGAAACCGTTATCGTAGCCAAGGCAAAACGCTATTGCCGAAGCGGTCAGCGCATGGTCAGCAACCGTTGCCCCTGGGAGTGAATAGCATGGCAACCATCGGAATGGAAGCTTGTCTTTCTTTCCTTTCCACAAAGTCGAAAGCGGCGGCAGGAGTAAATTGACTATACAGGAGACACGTCCCGTGATGTCTTGTTCAGACCAACTGCGAACATGCTCGGCAGTCTGTTCGACTACAGTGTTCCAATCCTCCTCCGTGATACCAAATCTATCTTTGAGAATCGGATCTTCCCAGCAATGATGTGCATTCTCGATCGGTTCACCTATTTTCCAATCTCGTGTCATAAACCTATCCTGTCTTCACTAAATCTATAAGTCGTTAAAATTAGATTTGATTCGATTCAATTCAACGAAAAGCGTGGAGACGCTTTCATGCGAATTAGCAAATGGGAAAACAGATAATATACAGTCGCTACGTTATCATATGGCTTAATCGGCATATCCCGAACATTATGCGATTTTTAACACATATAACATAACACAACACCACGCTGATATCAATGCCTTTTTTATGTGCATCAAGAAAATTACGTTTACAAAGGACTCCTACAAAAAGTGTCATTTCCCCGAACCTAGACAGTTGAATAAGATGGACTTCCGACTAGCAAAACGGTCATTATATGTGCGAAAAAATGGCTCAGAAACGCCAAGAAAAGAGTTTTCATGCCATGTCCCGCAGAAAACAATACGATTCCGTTTAAGGATGGGGGTAATTACACATACCTCAATTTCTGAGGCATTTTTCTTACTGGCTTATATAAAAATAGAGTGCAATAAAAGTGTAAATGTATTATCTTATTAGATATGGAATTTCCAATAATAACTCTAATAGATAATGAATCTGCGATTGATTGGATTGAACACATTTGGACGACGGTTCGCAATTTCCTCAGACCCTTTCGGCGGGTTCATTCTGCCAATCGGTTGGGGAACGGGCTATCGCGCCAAAACGGTCACCGAACTCTTGACCGGAGACGATGATGATTTGATGAGGGATTTGCGGGGACACTACCGTCTGGGCAGAAGGCACCATCCTAAATTTCCGAAGACCCGTCGGGTGCTGTATGACCGACAGAGACCAAAGTCCCCACTCGGTTGGGTACAAATTACACCCTCCTAAGAAGGTTATTGTAGGGAACGCAGATCTGCGTTCCCTACACTTGGAGATAAACCTATGCGAATCAAAATTACATGCGACATCGGCGAAGGCATCCGCCTACCGATCAACTACAACTACTTTCTCACAGGCGTTATCTATCAATTTCTCAAAGAATCCGATCCCGAATATGCGGATTTCCTCCACCAAGACGGCTATGAAATAGAGAATCGGCGTTTCAAACTGTTTACCTTCTCCCAACTGATGGCAAAGCAACGAGAGATCCGAGGTGACCAGATTCACTTCCGTTCATCGTTGACATGGCATGTCTCCTCATCTCAGGAACCGTTTCTGGAAAACTTTGCTGCCGCGCTGATGCAAACTGGAATTCTACAGATTGAACGGCACAGGCTGCGGGTGCAGGATGTCGAAGTGTTACGTCAACCCCGCTTTGGACCGCGGATGACCTTTCGGTGTCTCTCACCGATTACCATGTCCACTAAACGCGAGCGAGGCGACCAACTCGTCGCGCACTACTGTCTCCCCGATGATCCTCAGTTTTCCGAGTTAGTTCGACAGAACCTGATTCGGAAATACGAAGCGGTGTACCGACACCCACCGACGGAAAAATCGTTTGCGATGACCTTCGATCAGGGGTATATGGACAAAAGGGAAGGGCGTGTGACCCGCTTGGTTGACTACAAAGGGACCAAAATTCGCGGCGTAATCGCTCCGTTTCACGTCATCGGTGCACCGGAATTAATCCATATCGGCTATGAGTGTGGCTTCGGGGATAAAAATAGCATGGGATTTGGGATGGTACAGGTGGAAGCGAGGAAGCGGGTATGTGGGGGAGCGCGTGGGTGAGGAAGCGTTAAAGAGGAGGGGTTTATGCAGACCGAAGATTCGACGACAATCCGTGTTACTGGAACAATGATCAGCTACCTCCACGTCTGCCCGCGACAACTCTGGTTCTTCCAGAACCATATTGAAATGGAACATACCTCAGACCGCGTTGCCATGGGACAACTGCTACATGAGGAGAGTTACAACCGTGAAAAACGGAAGGAACGCCCGATTAATGACCGCAACCTCATTGACTTCATTGATAAAGAGGGCATCCTGCACGATGTAAAGTCAAGTCCGTCAATGCAGAAGGCGCACGAAATGCAAATGCTCTACTACCTCTACCTCCTCAAACAGAAGGGTGTGCCGAATCGGAAAGGGGTTATCAACTACCCGCGCCAACGGCGGACCGTTGAGGTCGAATTGACTCCGGAGAAAGAGCGCGAAGTCGAAGAGGCGATCCGAGAGGTCAAAAGAATTTCCAACCTCCCAACGCCTCCGGAGGTGGCGTTTATGAGAATCTGTAAATCGTGTAGCTATATGGAATTGTGTTGGAGTTGAAAGGAATTAGAAACCGAGTTTTCAAAAAAACTCGGTTTCTCTTTGCATGTTGCACTTTCTTTTTACATGAGTTAAGGAGAAAAACAGTCATGTCTCGCAATTACTACATCAGCCAGTCCGGTAGATTGCGCCGAAAGGATAATACCATCTATCTCGAAAAAGAGGACGGTTCGCGCGTACCGATTCCGATCGAGGACGTGGACGCATTGTACCTCTATGGTGAACTAGACCTGAACACACGGCTTCTCAACTTCATGGCGCAGAAACATGTGCCCATTCACGTTTTCAACTATTACGGCTACTATTCTGGCACCTACTATCCGCGAGAATACCTCAACTCTGGATTCCTCACCGTCAAGCAGGTGCAGCACTATGAACGGAAATCAAAACGTCTGCCGATTGCTCGCGAATTTGTTTCAGCGGCGGTGGCGAATATCCTGCGAAACCTACGCTACCGTGCAAATCGTGACGTGGATTGCTCCGAGCAGCTTCGTATCATTGAGGCAATAGAAACTGAGATCCCGCACGCGCAGAGTGTTGATGAACTGATGGGGTATGAGGGAAATATCCGTGAAACCTATTATCGTGCTTTCAACGCGATTATCAACCTACAGACCCCTTTTGAGAAGCGTGTCCGCCAACCTCCCGATAATCCCATCAACGCCGCGATTTCGTTCGGCAATTCGTTGATGTATACCGCTTGCCTGACAGAGATCTATCGAACACAACTCAATCCAACGATCAGCTTCCTCCATGAACCGGGGGAACGCCGATTCTCTCTAAGCCTCGATCTGGCAGAAATCTTCAAACCGATTATTGTTGATCGCGTGATTTTCCGGTTATTCAACCGGGGTCAGCTCAAAGAGTCGAAACACTTTGAAACCGAGACAGGAGGCTGCTATCTGAATGAGAGTGGGAGAAAACTGTTTCTCCAAGCTTTTGATGAGCAGCTCAAGCAGACCATTGACCATCGAAAATTAAATCGAAAAGTGTCCTACCAACGTCTAATCCGCCTTGAGTGCTACAAGTTGATTAAGCATTTGACAGGTATGGAAACCTATCAGGCATTTCGGGCATGGTGGTAAGACACCGACTGTGGGTAGGGTACCCCTGGCAAAATCTAACAAAATCTAACACTTTCATGGTGGTAAAACTATAATGGACCCCAATATTTGGGCCAGGAGTTAAGTAAGATTTAACGTCTAACTGACACCCACAAATGGAGGTCTGAATATGTCAACCAAACGGATTCGTCATACAGCAAAATTTAAGTTTACTATTGCCCTTGAAGCGATCAAGTCAGATAAAACTATCAACCAATTGGCAAGCGAACACCAGTTGCACCCGAGCCAAATCAGTCAATGGAAGAAGCAGTTGCTTGAACAGGGTAGCGATATTTTCGCTACCCGCCCCACCAAGCAACAGCGTGAGCAAAATGACAGAGAGTCGAGTCTGTATGAGCAAATTGGTCGGTTGAATATGGAACTGGACTGGTTGAAAAAAAAAGCCACCTCAAACAGTAGAACAGAGACGGAAACTCGTTGAACCTAACCCCCCCAAACTGAGCATCCGTCGTCAATGTGAGTTGCTCGGTTTTTCCCGGTCAACGCTTTACTGTCAACCGGCTACAGAGTCAGCAGAGAATCTGCATCTGATGCGGCAGATAGATCAGCAGTATATGCAAACCCCTTTCTATGGGAGTCGTCGAATGACACAACATCTCAAGCAGCTTGGCTACGGTGTCAACCGCAAACGCATCCAGCGACTTATGCGTTTGATGGGGATAGAAGCGATTTATCCCAAACCCAAACACTCGGCTATCAACAGTGAGCATCGGGTTTACCCATACCTATTACGGGACTATGAGGTGACCGCCGCCAATGAGGTCTGGTCGGCTGACATTACCTATATCCCGATGGATAAAGGCTTTATGTATCTGGTGGCGATACTCGACTGGTATAGTCGTTACATCATTGCTTGGGAGGTGTCCAACAGTCTATCAAGTCGGTTCTGTCTCGACGCTTTACATCACGCATTATCTGCCGCAACTCCCATTATCTTCAATACTGACCAAGGGGTCCAGTTTACGGCAAATGCTTTCACCGATACCGTTGAAGCCGCTGGCGTGGCTATGAGCATGGGCAGCGTCGGCAGAGCCATGGACAACATTTACATTGAGCGGTTTTGGCGTAGCGTCAAGTATGAAGATGTTTATCCAAAACTCTACCCAACGCCAAAAGCCTTGTTTGATGGATTAACTCATTATATCCGGTTCTATAATTACAAACGACCTCACCAGAGTCTCAATTATGCAACGCCGGCTAAGGTGTATCTCAGCTAAAGGAATCTCACTCTATCTCAAATATCTTACTTATTTTTACTGTATTTTGGCCTCGACAAGGGGTCCACTTTAAACATTAACTGTAGGTAGGCGGGGCATCCTGCCCCGCCTTATACGGGTATAGTAGCAAGGAAACGGAGGCAGTTACAATGTATGTCATTATCGTTTATGACATTGATGTAAAGCGGGTTGCGAAAGTCTGCAAATACCTACGTCAACATCTCAATTGGGTCCAAAACTCCGTCTTTGAAGGTGAGTTGACAAAGGCGCAACTCGCACGAGTGAAATCAGGGCTTTTGGGAATTATTGACGACACCGAAGATTCAGTGCTCATCTACCAGATGCGCCATGAAAAATGGATGGACAAACAGGTTATTGGTATCGAAAAAAATCCGGTGACCAACCTCTTATGACAGTGTACGACAAGGGGTTGCGGCATTTTTGCGTAGATAGTGAGTCGTCAACCTCGATTTCCGGGGCAATTTTCTTCATCCATCGGGCAGCATTTTTGCCCCACTATTACGGATTTCAGACTTAACCACGTGCTGTCGTCAACCCTCCGTTGATTTCGCACAACCGGACGTTGACGACTTTTGGAGGGGGTGGTAATTTTTTTCTTGTAGACATAGTGCGGGTTTTGTATAATATTTTTTGTTGATTGTTCGGGCTTTTAATCGAACCATTGTGGAATTGAAACGCATCGTTCCATTATTCATGATTCATCCTTTCGTATCGCTTTTAATCGAACCATTGTGGAATTGAAACAAGTCAAGCCATTCAACGGGACCCGACCCTGCCAGCAGACTTTTAATCGAACCATTGTGGAATTGAAACTCCTACAATTCTCCCGTCTTTGGTGAGGTTACTATCCTTTTAATCGAACCATTGTGGAATTGAAACTTGAATAGATTGAGTTTGTGCAGGTGTTCTAATATCTTTTAATCGAACCATTGTGGAATTGAAACTGGCTAACGATTATCTTCAGTTTCATTGCGTGGATTCTTTTAATCGAACCATTGTGGAATTGAAACATAGACTGATCGCCAAGATCAGCCCTGTAATCCGTACTTTTAATCGAACCATTGTGGAATTGAAACTCCCGTTTTGCGAGCCGGGTTACGTTCTTTGGGCCAACTTTTAATCGAACCATTGTGGAATTGAAACGCCGTTCCGAAATTGCTTTGCTGTGAGAATATCTTCTTTTAATCGAACCATTGTGGAATTGAAACTTATATGATGATACCCAATACACGAAATATAGGCGACTTTTAATCGAACCATTGTGGAATTGAAACGTTACATAATTTTTGAACTTTACTTTGTGCTTGCGACTTTTAATCGAACCATTGTGGAATTGAAACTCATTCTGCTTTTGCGGGCCCATCCTCTGCCCTCGCTTTTAATCGAACCATTGTGGAATTGAAACTAACATGGTAACAGTAGGTACGGCCGGCAGTGGGCACTTTTAATCGAACCATTGTGGAATTGAAACTCTGTCTTGATTGCCTGATCCATTTCCCAAACTGGGCTTTTAATCGAACCATTGTGGAATTGAAACATGGTGTCCATCGCATCGGTGGGGCTTGATGTATCGCGCCTTTTAATCGAACCATTGTGGAATTGAAACATATTTTCTATCACTTTTTTTCTGATATTAACCGGCACTTTTAATCGAACCATTGTGGAATTGAAACACAGAATCCAAACACAGATAACGCTTAAATGGCTTTCTTTTAATCGAACCATTGTGGAATTGAAACTTCTAATCCCCTTGCGTATGCCCGCCGGCTTAGTTTCTTTTAATCGAACCATTGTGGAATTGAAACCTCGACGTGCTGCTTATAATGCTTTAGCGTTATACTCTTTTAATCGAACCATTGTGGAATTGAAACATCACTTGATAATGATAATCACGCTTGCCATCATCACTTTTAATCGAACCATTGTGGAATTGAAACTTGCCATCATCATCAATTTCAATCATTGATTGTTGCCTTTTAATCGAACCATTGTGGAATTGAAACATCACTTGATAATGATAATCACGCTTGCCATCATCACTTTTAATCGAACCATTGTGGAATTGAAACAACGGACATGCGATAATCCGTGATTGGTTGACATTACTTTTAATCGAACCATTGTGGAATTGAAACAACGGACATGCGATAATCCGTGATTGGTTGACATTACTTTTAATCGAACCATTGTGGAATTGAAACGTGGGAATCGGTTATCAATGTTGCTACGAATGTTTACTTTTAATCGAACCATTGTGGAATTGAAACGAATGAGTTACACTTTTTGACAGATTCTTTGAACACTTTTAATCGAACCATTGTGGAATTGAAACTCTTCTATGAGAGCCATATCTACACACCCGAAAGAACTTTTAATCGAACCATTGTGGAATTGAAACTGAAAAAATAACCGCGCAAGCCTTCCAAAGTCACCTCTTTTAATCGAACCATTGTGGAATTGAAACTTTGAGGTGTATGATGTACTTGCGATATTCCCTGACTTGCTTTTAATCGAACCATTGTGGAATTGAAACTCGTTTGTAAAAATTCGGCACATTATATTAACTTGCGCTTTTAATCGAACCATTGTGGAATTGAAACGCAGCCTCTTCATCAGTGGCTTGCCGTAACACCAAAACTTTTAATCGAACCATTGTGGAATTGAAACGTCGTCAATAACCCTCACAATACGGGCTATATCTTTCTTTTAATCGAACCATTGTGGAATTGAAACGTGATTCCCTATACTTTTGGATTGCTTCTTTCTTTGCTTTTAATCGAACCATTGTGGAATTGAAACCTCATACAACGACGCATCTGTTTTCCGTGCCTCATACTTTTAATCGAACCATTGTGGAATTGAAACTCTTCCGTGTCGTGTCGGCGCTGCAATTCACTGTCTACTTTTAATCGAACCATTGTGGAATTGAAACGGATCATCGCTTCGCAATCGAGACTGTTCTATCATACTTTTAATCGAACCATTGTGGAATTGAAACCGGTCAGGACGTGGTGGTGGTGGTGCGGTAACTCCGCTTTTAATCGAACCATTGTGGAATTGAAACTTATTATGTGCCAACGCTACCGCCAGCCGAAAATGACTTTTAATCGAACCATTGTGGAATTGAAACATGAAATGAGACTTGACTTCATCAAGAGAGTTTAACTTTTAATCGAACCATTGTGGAATTGAAACCGGTCAGGACGTGGTGGTGGTGGTGCGGTAACTCCGCTTTTAATCGAACCATTGTGGAATTGAAACTCTTCTATGAGAGCCATATCTACACACCCGAAAGAACTTTTAATCGAACCATTGTGGAATTGAAACCCAACCCCTCCTCATTTACCTCCACCCGTATCCAATCTTTTAATCGAACCATTGTGGAATTGAAACCTTATAACTAGACTTGTATCTCACATCTATTAACCTCTTTTAATCGAACCATTGTGGAATTGAAACCGAGCTTGGCGTTCTTGGTATGTCATCTATTCCTCACTTTTAATCGAACCATTGTGGAATTGAAACACTTGATATAACACACATAGACGACGATAGGATGCGGCTTTTAATCGAACCATTGTGGAATTGAAACTCTAGGTGAGCTCGTACGCCGTTCTCATTGCTAAATCTTTTAATCGAACCATTGTGGAATTGAAACTTCTCTTTCGGTTATGTATGCGGGTAGGCAGTGTTCGGCTTTTAATCGAACCATTGTGGAATTGAAACTCTCCTCGCCTTCAGTCGCTCGGAGTTCCTGAATACTTTTAATCGAACCATTGTGGAATTGAAACATGCTTGGTTCATTTTCTTTCCCCCTCATTGTTACACCTTTTAATCGAACCATTGTGGAATTGAAACGTCCAACGTCTCTTTGTCTCTTGCCCGGAAGGGATCCTTTTAATCGAACCATTGTGGAATTGAAACATGCTTGGTTCATTTTCTTTCCCCCTCATTGTTACACCTTTTAATCGAACCATTGTGGAATTGAAACGTCCAACGTCTCTTTGTCTCTTGCCCGGAAGGGATCCTTTTAATCGAACCATTGTGGAATTGAAACATGCTTGGTTCATTTTCTTTCCCCCTCATTGTTACACCTTTTAATCGAACCATTGTGGAATTGAAACACCAGTAATTGTCTCTGCTAGGTTACTGTATGCTTCCTTTTAATCGAACCATTGTGGAATTGAAACTCTTCATGAACAATCTTTGACGATTTTCGCGATCGACTTTTAATCGAACCATTGTGGAATTGAAACGCGTTCTTTCGGAAAATCCCACCATACGGCATTTGACTTTTAATCGAACCATTGTGGAATTGAAACCCAATCCTCACTTGAACACCGACCGGTACGTGTACCAGCCTTTTAATCGAACCATTGTGGAATTGAAACAGCGTTTGTGCCTCTGTTCTCAATTTGAGATACTGGCTTTTAATCGAACCATTGTGGAATTGAAACTAATAGAACCTCCTAATAGATAGATTACCCAATTCCACTTTTAATCGAACCATTGTGGAATTGAAACAATTTTAAGCCATGCTTTGCCCAACTTATTGGAATCCTTTTAATCGAACCATTGTGGAATTGAAACGATGCGTGTCTGCGTACACTTGCAGCGTTATCGTAGCACTTTTAATCGAACCATTGTGGAATTGAAACCTTTGCCTCTGGTTCTCACCAGCTTTCCGTGCGTCCCGCTTTTAATCGAACCATTGTGGAATTGAAACTTGTATCTATCAATCCAAGTCTGGAGCAACGATTTGGCTTTTAATCGAACCATTGTGGAATTGAAACTCGGCATGAACATCGCACCATAGTGACATGCGTTTAACTTTTAATCGAACCATTGTGGAATTGAAACCTTTCATAAGTGCTTCGACATTATCAGTTAATTCGCCCTTTTAATCGAACCATTGTGGAATTGAAACCCCGGATAACCTCCCGGTTCCAACCGCCTATCCCCTCTTTTAATCGAACCATTGTGGAATTGAAACTTCAGCGATTGAAACTTACCCGTGATCCAAGAGATTCTTTTAATCGAACCATTGTGGAATTGAAACCCGCCGACTACAGTGAAGCGCGACGAGAACGGGGATCTTTTAATCGAACCATTGTGGAATTGAAACTTGCGCCATTCCTGCTTTGTGGCGAAACAGAGCACGCTTTTAATCGAACCATTGTGGAATTGAAACTTACTGAAGTGTAGGGTGATAACGGGGGCTAATAGCTTTTAATCGAACCATTGTGGAATTGAAACCTCATCGCTACCGGCAATCTGCTTCGTGCATTCAACTTTTAATCGAACCATTGTGGAATTGAAACCCTCACATAACTCAAAACTAACACACATGAAATCGGCGACTTTTAATCGAACCATTGTGGAATTGAAACTGAAGGGTTTAACTCTTACGAGTTGACCAAATGGCAACTTTTAATCGAACCATTGTGGAATTGAAACCTGAAGTTCTTCGACCTCGTCCTCGCCGAGAAAGACCTTTTATAGTAAATTTTAGAATTAATGAGACACTCCAAATTGGTAGGTGCTGTTTCAAACTGCGCCGTTTCAACCTACCACGGCACTTGTGCGGTGCGGTTAAAAACCGCACCTACCGGGGGCGAAAGTGTTCATTTATTTTTAGAATCCACCATAATCGAACCATTGTGGAATTGAAACTCTTGTTAGCACAAGGGGGGCGGTTTGCGTCCGCCTTTTAATCGAACCATTGTGGAATTGAAACCAACAAACCCTTGATGCCCTGAACTAAACCTAACATCTTTTAATCGAACCATTGTGGAATTGAAATTTGCACCGAAGCTGCACCGAAAAACTGTTAATCAAACCATTGTGGAATTGCCAATACGGGACATTGAAGGTTTGCAACAAGGAGGGGAGTTGTAAGATGGGAGACCGAACACAGTACCGCATTGTGGAAGTTGACGACCCAATTTATGGATCCCGTTACGTCATCCAATATGCTCACCGAACATTTTTCCGTAACAGACTCGTATGGAAGGACCTATTCATAGATAGCGGCGGGGCTGCTGGCGATGTTATGTTCTTTTCATTTTTGGCAGCAAGTGAGGCACTGGAAAAACATATTGATGCGGAAAATTATGGGAGAGGCGGGGAAGGGGACAGTCATTTGAATGCTACGGCAGAACATGAAGGATTTAGTGACGGTGGAGGTGGAGACATTGACTTTTAATGGAATTGAAACTTGCTCGTTATCTGGTCTTCTCGGTTTCACACTCATGAAGATTAAAATATTAATTCGGTAATTTCCGGGCGATGTCCGGTGCGGTTAGAAACCGCACCTACCGGGCCTGGGGGAAAATATAGAATTACCAGATTATTTTCTGAAGCCTCATCAGTGTGAGGTCGGAACAAAAAAAGCCGATGGAACGGGAGGGTTCCACCGGCTCTTTTTATTTTTACGTAGGGGTTACGCACTTCAGTAGGGAACGCAGATCTGCGTTCCCTACGAACTCCTTGAGGGTATCTCTGCTGGAGTTGCCCAATTTATCGGGCATTGGCAACGGTGTCCTGTAACGATAAATCGCCGAACTGCAAGTCTAAGACTCTCCAAACAAGGCGGGTGATCGTGCAACTGCGTAAGTCCTATTTACCTAGGTTTCGCCCAATAAGACGCGTATTTTATAGGGTTTTAAGAAGGCTTGAAATGCAGTAATGATGCGTTCAATGAGTGGATATAAAGGGTTAAGAATGATACAGACGACCTTTTTGTTTTTGAATTGTACTTTGCCAGAGATACCTAACACCTCGCGCATCAACCGTTTGATTCCCCTCGCTTGAATGGTAGCAATAGTTTGATTGATTGATGCGCTGGGTTGCGGTGGGGTCTGTTTTTCAGTCTTGCTCCCCGATGCAATGAGCGCATCAATAAGCCACCGTTTGGACCACATGAGAATGTTATGAGCCAACTGAGAGAGTAGAAGCAGCACCTGTTGGGCTTCAAATCCCGCTTTTCGACGCTTTCTCATCGACAACCCTTGATAATCTTGGCAAAAGGTGCTTTCGGGCACCCCGCTTCGTTTATCATAATGGGTGACAATTTGGGTTAACGTTGCTTTTGTATCGGTAGTCACCAAAACCGAATAGTTATAACCGCCTTTGTGGTTTGGGGTTCTGACCGCCACTTGTACCGTTTTGCGCCCATACCGATGTGGCTTTGTGACCCACCCGGCTTGTCTAGCGGTCTTATTGGCACACGATGGGACAGCCACCCACTTCTGCACAGATTTGGCTAAAGCAGTGGCTCTTTTCCACGAGTAGATTTTTACCAGAATCGAGTAATTCCGCCAGAGCGCGAAATTGATGTTCGCGTCGGTGCCAAATCCGGCATCGAGTCTCAATTGAATCTGCTGCCGTTTGGCGTTTGTATCCAGTTTTAAGGTGGTTTCCATTTTGGCAACCATTTCTTTGAACACCGCCTTAGACGAGGTGTTTCCCGTGTAAAGGGATTGGGAGACAATTTCCTGGGTGTCAGGCATCAGGACGCGTCCGACTTGACGGGTGTATTGATTTTTGCGGTGGGGGACATACCCCTTGGTGGCTCCTTCTGCGCGTTTGGAGACCGGCAGCGCCGACAGATCCATATCAATAGTTACCGGCTTTGATTCGGTCAACGATGAGAGGGGAGATGACGTCAGGTGATGTTTCTCCCAAATACCATCAACCGCTTGCTGAAGTTGAAAAACTGTTTCCGACGTGGCGGCATTTATCGTCTCCTGAATTACTGACTGATCCGCACACTTGCAATACCCAAATGCCAAAAGCAGCGCACCATGCGGACGGAGGGCGGTGTTGATGTCTGAAATCGTTGATGCTCCGGCAATTATGCCAAGCGTGGCAAACACCAATTTGTCTGTCGGGCGATAGGTAATCGTCTTCTGAGGGATTTCAACCCTTTGATGAATCTCATCAAAGAACGCTTTCTCTTTAAGCACTTCGCCCAATGCACACAACGGCGCGTGAGCGGTGGAGTGACTGACTTTCTGTTTGCGTTTTTTACGTCTTTTGGTTATCCTTTTGTTTGCCATTACTTCCCTCCATCGGTGGTCATAAGGATTATGCTATTTTTATGATAACCTTTGGAAGGGGGCAATGGCACGTTATTATTGGATGCAGACCTTTCTAAACCAGATTCAACTGTTTACTTCATTGTACGAAATCGAGGTATTTAGGATAGAAGCCGGGTTTTTGCTAAAAACTCGGTTTCTCTGTACCAAAATGTTACGGATTTTTGTACACGTAATCATGCCCTCCATAGTGTCGAAGGGTTAATCCTCCATCAGCAACTGTGCAACTGACACGGATAGCTTGGGTAATACGGAACGTATGGACACCCGCTTTCCCTGCTTCCCCCCGAAGCTTTTCATAGTTCAGGCTCCCCCCTATGAGACCGCTGGTATGACCTCCATCTTTTTCGAGGGTATATGCGACCATTGCTAAAGTTTCTTGCAGCTTGAGCCGTGCCTTGGGGTCATGCTCATCGTTAAAATCACGGTGGAAAGTCGCCGCATATTCCAATCGTGGGAATGGCAATAGTTCCTTTACCAATAAATCCGCTTTGGTTCGGTTCCAGAGCAATGTGCCCCATGCCGATAACCCTGTATCGGTTTCGTCATCGTCCTCCTCCAGAAATTCAAGCAGCGTCTCTGGAATGTCACTGAGTTCTTGACGTGGATATAACTTTCCAGCAGCCATCAGCGCGAATTCCGTCAGATGTTCTTGAATCACAGTTGTGTCAATTTGAATCGGTAGGCGCGGAATCGTGATTAGGTCAGCAGTTTCTGCCTCAAAGATGTAGATTACCTCATCGGCGTAGAACGCGCCGAAAGTATTCATGTAGCCTTGCAGACTTTTGAAGCCGCCGACGAGGTTGAAAATCACGCGATAGCCGCTGTCACGTTGCCCTGGCACGTTATCTTCCAACCACCGAATGAGTTCCTTTATCCCTGTGGTGAAAGCAGCGGTATCCTGTGTCGAAAGTCCTTCGGGCGTGACGATATATGCGTTAAGCCCTTGATCCACAAGGAAGTCTTTAATCAGTTCACCCGTCTTTTGTCCTTGTGCGGTGTCGGTGCAGATGAGATAGTGTTGATCGGGACTATTTTGCGGCAGCTTACCGTTGTAGATGCCGTAGATGCCGTTCAGTTCCGCACTGATTCGACGGTTTAGCTGAACGTTATCTTCAAGGAGTCGCTCAAATGCGCGATTCACAAGTGTATCGATCACCACTGCTGTCTCCGAATCCAATTCATCCATTTTGCGGTTTGCCGCATCGCGCAGCAGTCGCCGCCATTCGCTGGGATCGTCGTTATTAATCTGGTTCGTCAGGCTGCTTGTCCCGATGGTTGATAAAACGAAACGCATAATCGCGCCTCCAATTATTGGTGTATATTCACAAAATCAATTAGATGAGGGGTGCTCATAAATAGATACCCCAGTTCATAGATGGCTCACACATACGCTTGTGTGAACAAATCGAGAAACAGAAACCGAGTTTTCAAGAAAAAACTCGGTTTCTCTGCCTGCTTTGCTCTTTCTTCAGATGATTCTGACACATATTATTGCACTGTGACAGATTTTTCTCGAAGATTCACATGGCACATGTCGCCCGTCCCCGATAAATCCGGATTCAAGAGAACTGGGGCTTGGGGTATTTTGTTATCCCGCGTCCTATAAACATATCGCCCCGCTGGGGCTAAATCAACTTACGCGCCTTTTCCTGTTTGCACGCATCAGGTATGCGCTATCCTGTGAATCCTTAAATCCTGAGCATCCTGATTCAGATGGCCTTGCATCCCGATTTATCGGGACAATAATTAATCCTCCTGAAACCGAAACGCGAACAGATCCGCGTCCTTGAGGACAAAACGCAACCGCACCGGCTGACCTGCCAACGAGCGCATATCTCCTCCACCTTCCCACTCGACTGTACCATCAATTTTGTCACCGAATATCTCAGGGCATTCAGCCAGCGTGAAACCCGATTGCGGATGCCCTTCTATATCCTGAATCTCAACCCGAACAGATCCCACCGCGGAGGTCGAAAAGTTCAATCTTAGGCTATCGCCCCCAAAAATCAATGGTTGGGTGATAAACTCACCCCCGACGTAACCTGCGCGGACCGACACAAATCCATCAGTTCGGAGCGAAAATCGGCGAATATGGACACTCGGCAGCCGCCAGTTCGCCATACTGTATAGCGAGAGTTCCTCCGGCGACGTTTGCAGAATGCCCCGCTCCATGTAAATCCCGCGCTCATGCCAGTTGCCTTCATCGAGGCCGGGACGGACAAAAGCCTCCATGAAACTCCGATCGAAGTGGATTCCATCACGACTCGCCATAAACACAATATCATTCACGCCCGAACCGTATTCCCAATCCGGAATCGGCTCGCGCTCTGGCACGAAACGCGCAGGAAACATCAGATACATCCCCGGCGCACGCTCGTAAGGTGTGCAGGCGTTGGTGTAGAGATGCTCAAAAGGGGTATCGCCGGTGTCAATCGGTTCGAGCGGTGTCCAATGACGGAAATCTTTAGAGGTCGAGCGTCGAATCCAGCGCACCCCATTTTTGAAGTTGCCCTGACCTGCCACCCCCCGCGTGTAGGCGACATATTCCTCCCGTTCCGCATCCCAAAAAGCGATGTTGTGCGAATCAAAGGGTCGCTCGGTCAGGATGGGTTCGTCCTGCATCAATCGCCAGCGGAGACCGTCCGGCGAGACCAACGCAAGCACATCACTGGTACGCACGATGGCTTTGTACCGTTCTTCGTCCGATGCGTTGGGGTTGAGATCCAGGAACGGCGACATGTTGTTGCCCGGTCCCATCCAGACGAGGTTGTTGTCCTTTGAGCCTTGAAACTCAATCAGTCCGAGTTGCGGTTTCTCCCAGTGAATCCCGTCCGTGCTTTCAGCATAAGCGTAGAGCGGCAGACGTTCACCACGAATTGGCATCTCCTGATCGCAGCGATACCACGCACGGAAGCGATCGCTCTCGCGGAACGTTACCATGTAGGACACGCCGCCCCGTTCCCACGGGTGTTCTGCGGAAATTACAGTCTCACGCCGCACCGGCTCATGCAGATGCCGCGTGACATCTTGTGCTTCAGCGATCCAGAAATCGTCCACGAATAGTTGGCGATCTGTGCCGATGTGGATAGGTGCCCTGTCATTGTCATGTTGTGCCATTTTACCCTCTATAAATTGATGGTTCTCAACCCTGTTTTCTGCTATAATTTAATAGTAGTACATATTGCTCTGAATCCCGATTTTATCGGGGCTCCGTATGCCGTATAACCCGTGGGTTGGGCATCAATGCACTAGCGCGTGTTGACATTTTGCTGTTGCTAATTTGGTAAGTGCTCTAATCATCGGGGAATCTGCCATAAGTAGCGCGAACTGTTAGTTTGCGAATGGGGATCACAATCTAACAGATCGTGGTACAAAAGACCACTTTTATGAAAACAGGGGATTCCTCGGTGAAAAACTGAGTTGGGTTTCACTCTATCTGTCTATAAGTAGGTGTTGTTAAATGATCTAACCTCTATTGTAGTTGATAGGGATTGCTGTTTAACCGTTCAACCCAACCTACGGACTTATTGGGGCTCCATATGCCGTATAACCCATAGGTTAGGCATCAATGAACTAATGAACCAATGAACCAATAAACTAATCATTTTTACGTTTCACGCATCACGTTTCACGTTCTCAAGGAATATCATGCCTCAAGCTCGTCCGAATATTATACTAATAATGTGTGACCAGATGCGCTGGGATGCCGCTGGCTTCGCGAGGAGCTCTGTTGTCCAGACACCGCATCTGGATCGCTTGGCGCAAAGTGGGGTCTGCTTTGAGAACGCGTACTGTGCGTCTCCTGTCTGTTCGCCTGCCCGCGCCAGTTGGCTGACGGGACTCTATCCCCACGCCCATCTGCAATTGAAAAATTACGGTCCCGGCTCGGTTGGCAAATGGGGAAACTACCTGCCCCCTGACAGCGTGACCATCGGCGATGTCCTAAAGTCTGCCGGATATCGCTGCGGTATGGTTGGACCGTGGCATCTTGGGAACGATCATCTCCCGCAGCACGGGTTTGACGATTTCTGGTGCACCTATCGCTATCTCGGCAAAGACTATCTCGATCCGCTCTTCGATTCTTTTGATCGTGCGGGAGTCCCCAATCTCTACCTCAAAGACGCTGAAGGGATGACACAGTACGGAAACACACTGGAGTTTGGAACAATCACCGACCCCCGACAACAACGCACCACATGGACGATAGATCGATCCCTTGAATTTATTCAACAACCGCACGCTGACCCGTTCTTCCTATTTGTAAGCGTCAAAGACCCGCACCCGCGTGTCTTGGTGCCACCTGAGCTTGTTGAACTGTATCCAGAGGATCAGATGCTGCTACCCGCTTCGTTTCGGGATGCCCTCGACGGCAAACCCGCATTTCAAAGACGTGCGAAGTTTCGCATTCCTCCAACTGTGACCGACGACCAATTTCGTCGGGTGAGTGCGTACTATTACGCCCTGATCACGCACATTGACGCACAGGTTGACCGTCTGCTCCGCGCCCTTGAGACGCAGGGCATGGCGCAGGATACGATTGTCGCCTTTATCAGCGATCACGGTGAGATGCTCGGCGACCACGGTTTCACAGAGAAGTGCCTCATGTACGAGGCATCGGTTCGTGTGCCGTGTCTGCTCTCTTGGGGTGGAACATTACCTGCGGGGACGCGGGTGAAAACCCCGTTGGGCGGTGTTGACCTGATGCCCACCCTACTTGAACTGGCAGGAGAAACACCACTCTCGCCGATTGATGGACGCTCCGTAGCTTCAGCGATTCTAGCGGGCAGAGAACCCGCCCCTCAACCGGTCTTTGCCGAGATTGCCAGCAATGAAGCGATTTATCGCGGCGCCCAGGATCCAGAACAGCTCGCCGCCCACGTAATGATCTACGATGGACGGTGGAAGTATATCCGCAACCGCTTTGATATCGATGAGTTGTACGACCTAGAGACAGATACGGACGAAATACGAAACCTCGCTGCCCAGCCTGAACACCGTGAACGGGTGAGTTCTATGCGCCGTCAAATCGCTGAAATGGTTTGCCGTACCGGCCCCGGACCCTACGATTGGTGTTTATCTGATAGCGACGGGACGGCTGCAGCTCAGTAGTCAACAACTTGGCAGAATTCAAAAAGCCGCCGCGCCCGCTCTGAAAACTGCTCGTATGTCTCCGGCGGCACCTGCACCGCATGACCAATACTAAGCCAAGAGAGTCCGTAGCAGACCACAATTTCGGGACGTGGTCCGTTGGAGGTGTTAGGTGTACCACGGTGCAGCGTGCGAACATCCTGTATCCACATCGTGCCTTTTTTCATGTTGAGTCGACGGGCAGACGGAAAATCGCCTTGCGTCAGCACTTCATCGTAACGTCCCTCTAGGTCGGGGTTGGCGATGTACTGCGTTGATGGCAGCACCTCAATACTACCATTCTCCTCTGAAGTGTCCACGAGCGGGAACTTGATGCCCAATATCGGGCAGGTATCCAGCCCGACATGCGGAATCTCCCGTGCCAGTCCGGTATCTCTGTGCCAATGCTGAAACTCGCTCCCCGGGTAAGGGTTATTGGAGTGAAGACACCTAATATAAAAATCGTCCTTGCCCCAATAACGCTTGAGAAACTCCAGAATGACCGGATTCTCGTACACCTCCGGGTCGGCAAACGGTGGCACCCATGGGATGGTCAGCGTGTAGCGGTTGATAATTTGTTGACGACCAAAGCCTGTGCGCAGGTCCCCCCACTCTTTCTCGGCAAAACCGGTTTCGCGCGTCCTGACATGCTCTAGCATCGGTAAGAACGCCTCCCGGATACGATCTACGGTCTCGACAGACAACACATCCTCAATCACCGCGTAGCCGTTGATCCTGAACTCAGCTATCTTTAGATCAAAATCTATATCTTCACATCGTGCAGTCATGGATCCTCCGTTGATAGTAGTAGGCATACTCCGTATGCCGTAACCTCTGTTTGTTTAAATTCTCAACGAGACGACAGCATCGTAGGTTGGGTTGAACGGTTGGAAGTACCTATCTACTAAAGAGAGTAGAGTTTTGAACTCTTAACACTACGTTCTCACAGATAGCGAGCGTGAAACCCAACACTCACAAAATTGATTGTATCATAGGACGTTCCGGTGCGTCCAGAAAAATGGGGAGGAGCGGATCTGCGTTTCTTTGTGTCTTTCTTGGATCTGTGCTATCATATTGACTATTCTGTAGGTCGAGATTCATATCTCAACACTCGCAGGTCAACAGATCCAACTTGTAGGTCGAGATTCATATCTCGACACCCAAAGGCCAACAGAACCTGACAAAAGGGGAAAACGGTTATGCGACACGAAAAATGGAAATGTCCCAAATGCGACAATGCTGAATTTGAAACAGATATTTTCCAAGCAACGGGTGGCACACTTGCCAAGCTGTTCGATGTCCAAAACAAAAAGTTCACCACCGTCTCATGCACGCAATGCCAATACACCGAGGTCTACAGGGCAGACACTTCACGCCTGAGTAACATCTTCGATTTCTTCACCAATTAGTATTGGGAGGTGATTCCCCATGAAGACCTTTACCGACGCTGAAAAACAACGACTACAAACCAAAATTAAGGATGAACAGGAACGGCAGCAAGTGCTAAGGGAAAGCCTCCAAATTGAAAAGGAAAAGGAGGCAAAACGGAGTAGAGGTGTGATTTCGACAGCGTTCAGTTTTAGATACGGTTTCCTACTGCTCATTATTTGCCTGCTTATCTGGGATGTGGCTTCCCTACTGGAACGGCGAAATTTTGGTTATGACCAATACGGCAATCTCATAATCGTGTTGGTGCTACTATTCAATCACATTGCCTACCAACTTACGAAAAAGGGTTGGTTAAGCCGCGTGATGAAAACGATTGCATGGATTTGGGTCGTGTTTAGTTTCGCTTATATATTTTGGATTTTTTACATTCGATTCGCCTAACGTATTGACGGGGAGAGCTGAGAAAACATGAACAAAGTATTCTTTGAGAAAAGCGACGTGTTCCTGCCCGGACAGGGTGAGACGTTGACACAAGTCCCAGCCCACCACTGGGAGCGAGCGGAGCGTGCCAACGCCCAAATCTACTACAGCACACGGGAGCCGAAATCTGTCCTCATCCATCTGACAGGGCTGACCAGAGAGGAGAGGAAAGCCCTCGCCGATATGCCGATCGAGGTGGATCTATCAGCCTTGAAGTATCACGACTATGACGGGTTTGGTGTCCATCTACCGGGGTTGATTGTCACAACACAAGGGATGGCAATCGCCGTGTGTCAAAAGCGACACGGTTCGATGGGGGACGGCGGCAACCAAGTTGACATCTTGATGGCACGTAGCGAAGACAGCGGCGCGACTTGGAGACGGCAGGAGGTCATCTTCGAGGAGGAAGGGGCATTCACCTATCTCGGTCCCATCTTTGAGGAGTGTGAGACGGGGACTATATTCGTGGCTTTCTGGAAGATGCCCGCCGACATATTGGACGACCTCGGTTACTTCAGCGAACACGCCAGACAGGGGGGCGGTTTCTATCTGCTCAAGAGCACCGATCAGGGGCGGAGTTGGTCTGATCCCTTTTATGTAAGCCCGGAACCGAACGCTGAAGGCTGGGTGGGTTGGCCCAACAACTGCGTCCACGGCATCCAACTCGCGGTTGGTCCCCGTAAGGGACGGTTGATTATACCGGCGTTTCTTTACAAAGAGGGCGAACCGGGGCAGGTGCCGGGGGTTCGTGGCGGCTTTTTGTACAGCGATGACCACGGACAGAATTGGAAGGCGGGTGCTGTCCTGCCCGAAGGCTCGGACGAGGTCAGTCTTGTCGAAACTGCGGGTGGTGGCATCTACGTCAGTTATCGCAAGAACACCCTTGCTACCGGCAAGCGACACTTCGCACGCAGCACCGATTACGGCGAGACCTTCTGTGAACACGGTCAGCACGAAGAACTGCCGGACGCGAATCTCCATGCAGGGCTAATCCGCTACCGTGGAGGCGAGGGAGGAAATGAAGATCTCCTCCTATTTTCCAGTCCATCTCCGGCGAAAGATATGACGATTCGCATCAGCCGAGACGAGGGCGGGAGTTGGGACTTTTCGCGTAGGGTTGAACAAGGATTGTCACGGTATTCTGACCTTGCGGTGATGGCAGATGGGACAATCCTCTGTCTGTATACCAACGGGGTAGTCCGCGACAGGGAGAAGATTAGTGTGGCGCGGTTTAGCTTGGAGTGGCTGATGGATACTAGCGATTAGGTCGGGTAAGTCGTGTTGTTTTCACGTTTCACGCATCACGTTTCACTTTCGGTTCTTAACTGGAGACGGTAACAACAGCTACAAACTAGCACCGATAGTTATGGAGTTTCATACCTGTCCGCACGGTTGTGTCCCAAAAGACCGGGACAAAGTTGCTGCATCTCCGGCGGCATCCGCTCGTATGTTTCAGGCCAAATCGGCTGATGACCACCTTCAATCCAGTTGTTGAACCACGGTGGGTAGTAAGCGATATTCAATCCGACGCGAATCTGATCACTTGTATTTGCACGCGCTTGGTGGTAGGTGCCGCCATGCCACATAATGACCGAGCCTGCTTTACCGGTAATTGGCTTAATCAGCGGACTATCCGGGGTGATGTCCGATGGCGGGGTCTTCCGACGTGAACGGTGGCTCATTGGCACGACACCCGTTGCGCCGTTCTCTATCGTAAAATCCGTCAGCATCCAGATGCTGTTGATAATCCACGGCACGTCCGGCACCTCATGGAACTCACGCGCAGAATCCACATGTAAGTGCTGCCCCGGCGCACCGGGCCACGTCGGCTTGGAACACGCTTCGACCACCCGACAATTCTGCCCCAGAAAATGCCGCGCAACCGCCACCGTGTCCGGATGGCTCGCACACATCCAGACACGATCGTCCAGATTCATCATGCCGAATAAGGTCTGATAATACTGATCGCCGGTATTATAGATTTGGCACTCCGGGTCGGTGTGCAATTCGAGGAAGCGTTTCGCCATGCTGCGTGCTGTGTATTTGGGGAGGCGATCCTCAAGCAGGCAGTAACCATAGGTTGCCAAGCAATCTATGGCGGCTTTGACATCACTGTTCATCTGCTTCTCCTGTTTAGAGTACCATTAAGAAACATGCAGCGTAAAACGTAAAACCTGAGATACAACGACTTCACGTTTCACGCATCACGTTTCACGATAAGACGCGGTATACCCACGCGCCCCGTCCGACAATCCACATCTTCGACTTACACAGGCATAGTTCTACCACTATAAGCCCTGCCAGCCTCTGCTATCTCAGGACTGCCTCCCATAATCCTCACACCCCCATCAATTCTTTCCGGGAGTGTCTCTATACTACCACCTTCTAAGAATGCGACACCCGTTTCCTTACATGCAGTGTATACCCGTTCTCTCGCTGCAGTCATTTCAGGAGGCCGCGGACTTGGGGTGTTCTTGTAACCAAACGACATACCGAGATCCCCAGGTCCCCACTCAGCAAAGGCGATACCGGGCACCCGAAGCGTCATTTCAGTATTAGCGATTGCTCGCACATTCTCGATCTTTAGCCCAAGCATGAGTTCACCCTCGGGGTTAAGGGGCCAAGGGTCAGCTTTTCCTAGGTAATCATCGACAGAAATACCCCAAATAGGTGCCGCAGATCCCTGTCCTGCTGAACCCCTGCGTCCGACATTCAGTTGCGTACCGACACCAATCGTCTGAAACGGATACCGGCAGCATTCAACAAATGCCTTGACCGCTTCTGGAGACTCCGCATGACACAGGAGAAGACCGTGTACACCTATTGCCAATAGCTGCCTGAGCTGCCACGCATTCGCTCGCATAACATCAGGACTTGAACCGTCCATCGGTAGCTCTACGACGACCGCCGGTGTCAGGTGTCCGCTGTTAGTTGGACCGCCGTCCACAAGTCCGCGCATAAAATTCGCTAGACCTACGAAATCGAGGGGACCATGCTCCATACCGATGTTGATGTAGTCTGCCCACGTTTTTGCCATCTCCTTGCCAGCCTCATAGGTGAGATTGGCACCTGTGTGGCTGCCTGTATAATAGACGGGCTGATCTTGCTCAAGTAATTCAATTGCTTTGTTGACTCGCTTTGGCATAATTAACCTCTCTTAAAAAAATAACTAGTCAGGACTTACGCAGTTGAACGGTCAAAGCCCTGTAGTTCGGCAATTCATCGCCGCCCCGATAAATCGGGATTCAAGGCAACTGGACACCGTTACCAACGCCCGATGAATCCCCGATAAATCGGGATTAAGAAACGGGCAACTACAATCTGGAGTGCGTAAGTCCTATAGTTCGTCGTTGCGATTTCAATCGCTCAAAAATTGATCAATACAAGAAAAAATTATAGCATAGTTGCTAATTTGAGTCAAATGATGAATCCGATGTGTATCTGCATATTTCTGTATTCGCCCATCCCACCTTGACATTCCCACGTGTCAAAAGTATAATGAATGAGTTATATGCTAATTAAACAGCGGTTTCACACGAATCGAACGGGAGTGGGATCCCGCCGCGTCGGTACAAGCGAAAGCGAGAAAAAACATGGCAACAAAAGAGGAACTTTACGATCAGGCTTTAACACATTTCGGGAACAACGAACTTGAGGAAGCGGTTGCCGCATTCAATACGCTCCTCGAACAGTACCCCGATTATGTAGACGGACATATTGGACTTGGACACACATACGAACGGATGAGCAGATATGACGAGGCAATTGAGGCAATTAAAAAGGCAATTGAGGTTGATCCGGCCGATCCGCTTAATTACACTAGTTTATCGATCTGTTATCAGCGCAAAGGGATGATTCAGGAAGCGGAAGACGCGATGGCAAAATCACACCAGCTACAGATGGGGAAATAGTACACAGTATCTGCAAACGAGGAGGAAACGCAAGCAATATGCTTGAACTTTACGATACAACACTCAGGGACGGAAACCAAGGGGAGGGGGTCGCTTTCTCCGTCGAGGACAAGCTACTCATCATCAAAGCCCTTAACCGTCTGGGAATCCATTACATCGAAGGCGGATACCCCGGCTCGAATCCAAAAGACATGGAGTTTTTCAAAGGTGCGAAATCGCTCGAACTCCAGCAGGCGGTAGTCGTGCCTTTCGGCAGCACGCGCCATCCGCGCTATCAACCCAGCGAGGATCCCAATCTGCTAGCGTTACTGGATACAGGTGCCCGCACTGTCACGATTTTTGGAAAGAGTTGGGAACTCCACGCGACGGACGTGCTTCGTGTCACAGCACAGGAAAACATCGAACTCATCGAAAGCTCAGTCCGTTTTCTGGTCGAGAACGGACGCGAGGTCATCTACGACGCAGAACACTTCTTTGATGGCTATGACGACCAACCGGATTACGCCTTGCAAACACTCGAAGCGGCAGCACGAGGCGGCGCAAGATGCGTCGTGTTATGCGACACGAACGGAGGGCGATTGCCTCTAGAAATTCAGGAAGGTGTGCGGGCAGTCATGGCGGAGATTGATCTGCCGGTCGGTATCCACACCCATAACGATGCCGGCGTGGGGGTCGCAAACACCGTTCTTGCCGTGCAGGCAGGGGCAGCGCATATACAAGGAACATTCAACGGCTACGGTGAACGCTGCGGCAATGCAAATCTCGCCTCTATCATCCCGACACTCAAACTCAAGCTAGGGATCGACTGCATCAGCGAGGAGGGACTCAGCCAACTGACGGAGACATCGCGCCTCATCAGTGAATTGGCGAACCTGCCACACGACGAGCGTCAGCCGTATGTTGGGAGTTCCGCTTTCGCCCACAAAGGCGGTATGCACATTGACGCTGTACGTAAGAATCCGCGCACCTTTGAACATATCGATCCGGAGCTGGTTGGCAATGAACAACGTATCCTGATCTCGGATCAGGCGGGCAAAAGTGCTATCCTGAAAAAGATCGAAAGACACTATCCAAACTACGACAAGAATTCACCGGAAGTCATCGCCCTTTTTGATCGGTTGAAAGAGGCGGAAAATGAAGGCTATCAATATGAAGCCGCCGATGCATCGTTTGAGCTGCTGACCCGTACACTCTTGGATGGCTATCAACCATTTTTCGATCTGCTCGGATTCCGCGTGATTATTGAAAAGGTCAAAGACCACGGCATCCGGTCTGAAGCGACGATCAAAGTGATGGCACCCGATGGTGAGGTCGAACACACCGCCGCTGATGGCGATGGTCCCGTCAATGCCCTTGACAGTGCCCTACGCAAAGCCCTTGAGCGTTTCTATCCTTCGCTACAGGATGTCCATCTTACCGATTATAAGGTACGCGTTTTGGACACTCAAGCCGGCACCGCCGCAAAGGTTCGAGTGCTGATTGAAGCAAGCGATGGGCGGGAGCACTGGGGTACGGTTGGCGTATCAGAAAATATTATACAGGCAAGTTGGGAAGCCCTCACGGATAGCTTGGAATACAAACTCTATAAAGACAGTCGTGAAGCGTAAAACGTGATGCGTGATAATCCGCAAACGGAACGAGAAAAACCAACCCTTAAATCGGTCTTAATGCTTGACAGAAATGATTCTATGTGTTATAAGATATGTAACAATTAGATAATTTTGCCGACAGGAGATTTTACATGACATATTTCAATTTACTCAAGCCAAAGTCTAGGCTTCGGTCTAATGATTTTCCGTTACAAATAACGGTAAAACTGATATAATTGTTTTGTCTTTCGGTGGGAGAATGGCGCACCGTCGCTTGGCAGTGTCTCCTACACCTACGCCAAGGGAATCGAAAGACGGAAAGACAATTCCAATGTTAAAAACTCACAAAATCGCTTTAGATCCAAATAACGTTCAAGCGACGCAGTTCGCTCAACATTGCGGTTATGCTCGTGTTGCATATAACACCGCCTTAGCCGATTTCAAAGAAGGATTGGATACAGGTGATTGGCGTTGTCATATAGCGCTCTGTCGTCGTTTCAATGCAATCAAAGCAGAAGCCTTTCCTTGGTCAACGTCACATTCGCAAAACGCCTCCAAGAATGCGATTTATACCAATCTCAAGGATGCTATAGGACGTTGGAAGTCAGGACAGAATCGGTTTCCCAAGTTCAAGAAGCGTTCACACGGTCAGAGTTATCAAGCAGATAGCAGTCGAGGCACAATCCCTGTCGTAGGCAAGCGGATTAAACTTCCCAAAATCGGTTGGGTTCGCTTATGTCAATCCCTACGCTTCCTTGGTACTATCTGCAAAGTCGTTATCTCTAAGACAGCTAACCGTTGGTTCGCTTCTATCACTGTTGATACTTTTATTGACAATCCCATATCTGATAATCGTGGACTTCCTACTGTTGGTGTGGACGTAGGTATCAAGCACTTGGCGGTCACGTCCGAAGGGGTGTACTACGAGAATCCGAAAGTCTTAAAACGTTATGAGCGCAAGTTAAAACGGTTACAACGCCGGCTAAGCCACCGGGAAAAAGGGAGTCGGAATTGGCATAAGACGAAAGCGAAACTTGCCAAGCTGCATTACCGTATCACCTGTATCCGACAAGACGCTCAACACAAGGCAACAACAGCTATTGTCAACAGTGCAAGTCGTATCGGAATAGAGTCTCTGAACGTTACTGGAATGCTCAAGAATCATAGACTTGCCAAAGCATTATCAGATGCCTCACTGTCAACGTTTCTGTCTATGCTCAAATACAAGGCAGAACGGATAGGCGTAAAAATTGTAGAAGCAGACACCTTCTACCCAAGCAGTAAGACCTGTTCCGCTTGCGGTACAGTCGATAGCAACTTGTCCTTGTCGGATAGGACCTACCATTGCAGTGTGTGTGGTCATACACAAGACAGAGACCTTAACGCTGCAATAAACCTCAGAACCGTCGCCGTGGGACACACGGAGACGTAAAACGCTTATCCGAAAGGGTCCCGATTTATCGGGGTGGAGAGATGGTAAGCCCACGGTACTTCGTGGCACGTCTCGTCGAAACAGGAAAATAGCATGGAGATGTAAAATGTCTACCAATCAGTCTATTAAGAATCCCAAGTCTTTAGGCTTGGGAGCAGTCAATGATTTACAACAGATTGCTAAGGCAGCGCGAGAGATTATCCAGATCTGTGAGCAAAAACGGACAAACAAAGCAGACAAGGAAAAGCTGCTCAAGCTGCAAGGGGCAATCCTCACGCATATTGAAGGGCTTACTGAATGTGAAGTTTGTGGGTCAATCACGGATCTGGTTGTGACGATGACGATTGAGCCGGTGACCGCAAAGCTGTGCAAGGATTGTGGGATAAGCGCGATCGAAGAAGGAAAGATTAAAAAGGCTGCGACGCGAAAGCGGTCTACCCGAACTGCACGGAAGAGCGTACCAACGCCGAAGAAAAAATCAGCGTCACGACAACAAACATCACCCAAGAACGTCGATGAGCTATATGCCGAAGTGGAAAAGGAAACAAGCCTCAAGAAAACGGATATCAAACGCTTGCATAAAATTATCCAAGAGATCACGGGTCCGATGAACCTTGAGAACACGGTCTTATATGTGAAGCGTGAGGCTGAACTCGCGAAACTAAGGATAGAGCAAGACGCTTTGAAAACAGCAGTTACATTATTAATGGCGGCGTGAACTTCCGCTTTCACGTCTCAAGTCGCGCCAAATTTCGTCCATCGAATCTTGCGAAGATTTGGAACTTTTGGAACTTCTAGTTAAACTCAATAATTTCTGAAACAGATTCTTCCTTGATAACGTTTAGGATAGTACGATCTTGGAAACGATAGGGACAAGGAGGCGCCTACTGTGATAGATAAAATGACCGATGACCTATCGGATCAAGAAGATACACAACTAGCAACGTTAACAAAGGCTGGGAATGAGGCTGCCTTTAGATCGTTGTTTGATAAACATTACAACTGGGTTTATAGTAAAACATATCGAATGCTATGCAATCATCAGGATACGGAGGAAATATCCTTAGATATCTTTATGAAAGTGTGGCAGAAGATTGAGAAGTGGGATACTGTTCAAGGTAGTTTTCAAGCGTGGTTGAATGTTGTTGCAAAAAATACAATAATTGATGCAATCCGCAAAAAAGAAAGAATTCGCGAGGCACTTTTAAGTATGGAGGATGAATCTGAATTGCCACTTGTTGAATACCAAGACCAGCGACCAACGCCTGAAAAACAGGTCGAATCCCGAGAAGCTCAAGAGATTCTTGAATGGGCACTCCAGATGGTGAAAAAGCCAAATCACCGAGTTGCTTGGATTCTACGCCATCTGGAGGGGTGTAGTATCGCCGAGATTTCGCAAACGCTCCAGCGTAAGGAAGGGACCGTGAAAATCTGGATCTTCCGTTGTACAGAGGAGTTGCGCCAAATTCTTACCAGAAAAGGTCTAAAATGGGTTTAATGATTAGGGGGGATACAATGAAATTTTGGAAAAAAACCACACAAAATTCCAATAAAGATGAAGTTAAAAAAGCGGAGATGCTAGAAATTCATACACGCAGAATCCGGGGAGAAAAGCTATCCCGCAAGCAAACCCGGCTGTTAAAAGCGAGCGAGCAATATCCAGAATTGGACCCTTTGAAAGAGCTCATTGATTTTGCACATCACCGTTTTGAGGAAAGAGAAAACGTCACCCCGCTTCCTGGAGCAAAACGACGCATCGCTAACAATTTGATGAGGCTGATTGGTCGTAATGCTGTGGAAGATGACGTACTGTCAGGCGATGAACTCGACTTACAGCCAGCTTACAGTCCGGATCTAGTCGGAAGTGATAGTGAACTTGCATTACCACATATTTCCGGTGACCTGCCGCCACCAATTCCTGAAGCGGTGGACCCGCTTAATGAAACGGTTATCCTTGATGATGAAAAGGCCGAATCGGCAACGTCTCCAGTCGAGGCGTGTCACCTGAAATTGAAGGTTATGCAGGGCAACGAAGTTGGACGTGAGTATGACATCTCTTTCCAACCTATGATTATCGGATGCGGGGATGAGGTAGCTGTCCAGTTAGATGGCAACACCCCTGTATCACAACGTCATGCGTTGCTCACCGTTGATGACGATGAGCTGCTAATCACAAATCTTGACAGCGATAGCGGCACGTGCGTTGATGGTGCTAAGATTACTGAACCAACCTCACTTCATGTTGCCTCTAGAGTGCAGATTGGCGGACAGGTGCTTGAAGTAACTGCGTTTCGGCGGGATGCTAGTGTACTTAGTGTTTCCTTTGAAATCGTAGAAGGGCCGGATGTCGGACAGGTTCACTGGGTCCATTTCAAAGAAATGACGGTCGGACGCAGCGCAGCAGCGCAAATCAAATTTGCTGATTCAACAGGCACCCTCTCCCGTCTGCACGCTCGGTTTAGTCTGAAAAACGGCGAGGTATATCTCACCGATCTCGGTAGCAAAAACGGGACTTATGTTGATGGTTTTCGTATAGAGGAGCCAACCGTCGTTGAACCAAGTACGCGCATCGAGTTCAGTGGAATTGTCTGTGAAGTCACGCACATTGAACACATTTAGTCGATGAGCCTGTCTGCGATTTCGTAATTCAGTGCAATGAAGATACTGGAAACAATCCCAATGCTTTAGCGTTGGGTCAAACGGCGTAATTTTGATTGATTTTCGTAGTAAAGTATGGTATAATTCTGATACGTCCAAAAGCGGGAGAGTCTCACCTCTACGCCTCGTAGAGTCTCCCGTTCCCTTTGGTGAGACAGAGGGGTTGGCCGAGTGGCTAACCAAGCCATATATGGACGATAACCAAGTCCAAAAACTATTCGTCGTGGCGGGACACGTCAAGACGTTAAAACGCTTGTGGAGGGATAGTAAGACCACACCATTTTCACGTGGCAAATCTCGTCGAAGCAAGTATACGGCAGGGGTGTCCTTCGGGGTACGCCCGTAAGTCCGTCAAAAACTCTCAAAGGAGACTCATAAGAATCCCAATGTTTCAACTTTGGGAGAGGTCAAAATAAACAGATAGGTTCGGGCATATACAATACGCCGCCTATTATTACATGCCGCATTTTTCTTTCCACCAACGTGGAGAGAGGGATGCGGTTTTTTTCTATTTGAATTTTGAATCGTCTAAGGTATAATATTTTAACCTAAATGACTGTTAAATCGTGCATACCTCCTGTTAAGTACCCCGACAATTCAGTGAGGAGAGGAGTTTAATCCTCATCAGCCACCCATGAGTCAGAGACAAGCTGCATTTGCCCATTTTAACCGTGCTGCAAATCTTTATCGGCAAGTTCACTATGCCCAAGCCGTTGAATATTATCTGGCGGGCTTAGAAATCGATCCGATGTGTGTGGAGGCGTATGCAGACTTAGCGAAGGCGTATGAAAAGTTAGGGTGCTGGAATCAGGCGATTGAATCGCTGGACACTGCGCTAAGACTACGCCCCGGTTATCCAACCGCCCTTCGCCGCAAGGAACGCATTCTTGAAGAGAAAAGTGTTTATGATAGTTTAACCGATGAACTCAATCTAGTCCTCGATACCGTCCACCAACATCAGTCAACCGATTCCGTTCAGCGAAGCGTCCCCACAATCGAACACGAATTCTTCACCCTTACCGGCGGGCGCGCAATCCCACAGAATTTATTATTCGTCGTATCCCAAATCATCGAACACACCTATCATGAGGTCGGCAAAGTTTTCCGATGCTACCCGCGACACAAAGTTCCTGTTTCCATTGAAGCTATCAATCAAATTAATACCCCAGGAGCTACAAATTCGATGGACAGTGTAATATCTCCGGTTAAAGTTGGGAATCACGCACTATTTTCAGACGCTTCTCTTCCACAGTGGGCGGTCGCCTGCTACGACAATGGAAGCATTCGACTAACTTACCGCCCTTATAGCGATTCCAGTATCGGTGTTTTATACGCAGTCATTCGCCACGAATGGGCACATCTTCTTATTGATCTACTGGCGGGCGGGCGATGTCCCAACTGGCTCGACGAAGGACTCGCTCAATTTATGTCACGGCCGTTGATGAACTCCGAGAAGACACACTTACAGCAGGCAAGTCAACATAGAAACCTCTTACCTCTCCATCTTCTGCGAAAACCGTTTCGGAACCTTCCGGAGAAGCAACGCCGTTTAGCATACCTCCAGTCCTACGCAATGACCAAATACCTGATACAACAGTTCAGTCTTACTGCGGTCCGAGATGTGCTCAAACACCTCAGCGACGAAAAATCGACCGATGCAGCATTTCAAGCAGGGTTCGGGAAAACAGAGGAAGAAATTGTCATCACTTCAAGTGTGGAACATTGCCTAACCGTCTAGGAGAATTAGTCATGGGAAAACTTGATATTGCTATCATAATCATCGCTGGCGTGGGTGGTCTAAGCTGCCTTCGGGCGGGTTTTACACGCAGCGTCTGGGGAATTGCTGCCATTTCTGCCGGCGCATTCGTTGCCAGTCAAGTATGGCGAGATGTAACCCCTTTCCTCCTCCGCTTCATAAGACAAGAACCGCTCGCTAAATGGATTAGCATCATCGCTGTCGTTATTGCTGTGAGCATCGTGATTGATATGGTATTTAGTCACATTCAGAAAGTTGTGGAACGTGGTGTCTTAGGGTGGATCAATCACATTATTGGGGGTGCTTTTGGAGTAGTATCTAGTGCTCTTTTGATTGGATGTTTCCTCTTGTTGTTGGATCGCTTCGGTGGAGAGGAAGCTAGACAAGCTGTTGCCAATTCTCGTTTTTGTCCCGATCTCTTAGAGATTGCTAGGCAAGTTTTCGACTTTGGGGAGGAGGCAATTAAAGAGCATTTCGGACCGATGTAAAGGGCAATTCTTCAGTACGCCCTAATTTCCGGCGGAACCAACCCATGCACAGCTGCTATGTTCCACCCGCGCAAATCTCCGATGGCACCATCCGTATCAGCGAATCCGAGCGACATCACCTGCTCAACGTACTGCGCTTGAGGGCTGGTGACCACGTTGAGATCTTTGATGGAGTAGGCAACCGTTATCTCGCCTTGCTCAGTGATACCCGCGCTTCCCCGTTACAGGCGAAAATCCTCCAGCATCAGTTTCACCCACACACCCCACCGCGTATCACCCTGTTTCAAGGCTTGCCCAAATTTGACAAAATGGATCTAATCGTCCAGAAAACGACCGAGATTGGTGTGAATGAAATCGCGCCGATGATCTGCCAGCGTTCAATACCGAAATCGGTCGTGCAGCAAAAACGGACAGCCCGCTGGCAACGGATCGCAAACGAAGCCGCCAAACAGTGTAAGCGTCCCCATTTCGCTCACGTATTTGCGCCTCAGAGGTTGGAAGAGTGTCTTGGAAGGGTTATACACTTGGACCTATTAATTCTGTTGTGGGAGGGTGAAAAACGGCAAGGGCTCAAGGAGATATTACGAAATCATGGCGAAGCAAAATCAGTTGGGCTTTTTGTGGGACCCGAGGGCGGATTTACAAACGAAGAGGTGGAGTTAGCACTTCAAAACGGTTGTACAGCTGCAACATTCGGTGACAACATCTTACGCACAGAAACCGCCGCAATCGTTGGCGTGGCATCGGTGATGTATGAACTCAGGTAAGTATCATACAAACGATTCATTGCGGACTTTTATTGGGGCAAGTACGGAAAAGATAAAAAAACTCTGTGCACTCTGCGTCTCTGCGGTAATATTAACTCTTACCTCCAAATTAGCAAGACCGCAAGTGCTTCACCCGGCGTATTCCACAAGAAATCAAACGCCTCCTTCGCTTGCTTGTATGGAAAGCGGTGGGTGATCATCCGATCGGTTCGGATCTGGCCTGTGCGAATCTTCTCTAACGCTCGAAACGCAGTTTGTGAGAGCGGTTCATCGACAAGAATACCAGCCACAAGCCGCTTACTCATAATCTTTGATGAATGCAACGGCAACGGTTCCCCCTGATATAACGCGATCAGCTGGAGCGTGCCTCCCCTGCGAACCATATCCTGCGCCTGATCAAACGATTTGACACCCGCATGTCCACCCACACAGTCAACGACAAGATCTGCACCTTTCCCATCGGTTAAACGATGCACCGCCTCAACAGGATCCTCTTCCGAAGCATTAATCACGGCATCCGCCTCCAACTCCTTTGAGAGTTGACAGCGCAACGACAGTCCATCAACCGTGATGATCCTTGCGGGATCATATCCGCGCAAGATCTGCAGCATCAAGCTGCCCACAACACCTTGCCCCAGAATGACAATCGTATCTCCTGCCTGTGCCCCTGACGATGCCGCCCACGCGGTCGCCTCTGTCGAAAGCAGCAGGAACGTCCCCGCCTCAAAAGAAACATCATCGGGGAGTGGAACTAAATGCCCCCGCGTCGAATCCGCATCGCCAACCACATATTGTGCATGAGGTGCAGCGGCCATCACCCGTTGACCAATCTGATACTCCGTAACATCGGCTCCGACCTTCTCGACAGTCCCTGTGAGGGAATACCCCATAATCGAATGGGGGAGTGCCTCCTCACTGATATAACGGCGAAACAGTTCCGAACCACGGCTAATCAAGGTCCGCTCTGTCCGCACCAAAACTTGGCGGTTGTTGATCTCAGGGATGGGTGCATCTTCTAACTGAATATTGCCGAAACCCTCTGGTTTAATTACGCGAATCATCGGGGTTGCCTCCTGTTTCTCTCACGTTTTATGTGTTACCCAAATTCCGCTTTTCCCAGCCGCCTTCTCCGTACATATCCAAGAAGTATGATTCATCGTAGGGGTATTTTGCCATCTCCGCTTCATTGAGATCTATCCCCAAACCGGGACGGTCAGGGATGATAACATCGCCATCTTTGATCTCTATGGGATAATCAACAATCTTTTCAGCAAAGGGCGTTGCAAAGTCTTCAAAGACCTCTTGAATCATAACATTTGGCGTTGAGGCATCGATATGGAGGCACGCAGCGGTACAGACAGGACCTTGTGCGTTGTGGGGTGCGACAGACACATGATGAGCTTGTGCAATGGCGCAGATCTTCTTCATTTCTGTGATGCCGCCGGCGGGGATGGGATCCGGCTGAATCACCTGTGCTGCCTTCCGATCCAGCAGTTCCATAAACGCTTCTTTGCCGGATAACCCTTCACCGGCAGCAATGGGAAACGGCAGCTTAGAGGCGATGAAAGCAAGGTCGTCCATTTGTGGGGAGCGCACCGGTTCCTCAAACCAGCCCGGATCAAACGCCTCCAACCTGTGCCCAATCTTGACGCTGAGCAGCGGATCGAAACGCCCATGTCCTTCAATGAGTAGTTCTACATTGGGACCGACTGCATCCCGCACCGCTGCAATAATATCGATTGACAGGTCAATCTCGCTAGGGGCGATTCGTCCGTAAGCGTTTCCAAAGGGGTCGAATTTAAGCGCGGTATAGCCTTTCTCGACAACTGCTTTGGCTTTCTCGGCAAACGCTTCGGGGATACGGTCTACCTGATACCAGCCGTTAGCGTAGGCGCGGATGCGATTTCGATATGCCCCACCAATCAGTTGGTAAACAGGCAGCTGAACTGTCTTACCGATGATGTCCCAACACGCCATGTCCACCGCTGCTTTTACATAGAACGGGGCACTCCCCTTGGTAAGTTCTTCGTAGATTTCTTCTGTGTTGAATGGATCACGACCGAGGTAATAGCGGCGCATCTCAATGACGGCGGTCTCTGCTGTTTTCGCTTTGCGATGGCTTGTTGCCTCACCAACTCCGTAGACACCGTCATCGGTGTGGAGTTTAATAAACACCCAGTTTTTCCACGGGTTCCCAACGATAAAGGTCTGAACATCTGTGATTTTCATGATTAACAACTCAGATTAGGATTCGTACTGTTATCTATCTAAACGGATCAACACCCCGATATGATTGATCAAGGAGTTCGATCGGGTGCATCACCTTCATGGGCAATTCATTCGCTTTAACACCGAGTTGGATCTGTAAAATACAGCCCGGATTCCCTGTCGCAACAATGTCAGCATCTGTCTCCGCGATGTGCTTTATCTTCCGCTCCAGAATTTCACGTGACATCTCCGGTTGCGTAATATTGTAGATACCGGCACTGCCACAGCACCATTCCGATTCAGTCAACTCGATAAGTTCTAACCCCGGAATTGATTGGAGGACTGTGCGAGGTTGGGATTGGACCTTTTGCCCATGGACCAGGTGACACGGTTCATCGTAGGTCACCCGTCGCTTGATCTCTCCTTTGGGGGGTGTCATTTCAATCTCCGCGAGAAACTCGCTGATGTCCCGCATCTTGCCGCTAAATACTTTTGCCTTTTCGGCGTAGACCGGATCGTGTTCCATCAAGGCTTCATACTCTTTCAGCGTCGCACCACAGCCTGCGGAGTTAATAATGATCGCGTCCACCTCTGCGGCTTCAAAGACATCGATATTTTGCCGGGCAAGTTCTAACGCCGTGTCTCGAACACCGTTATGGACATGCAACGCTCCACAGCACATCTGCTGTGCCGGTGTAATTACGTCGCAGCCATTTTCCGCCAAGACGCGAATCGTTGCCAGATTGGTCTCGGTGAACACCTGATTCATCACACAGCCGGAGATGAATCCGACCCGATGCTTTGCTTCTCCCTTGGCAGGGGTAAATTCCCGCAGGTTGTCCTTGAGGGATGGATTGGGAATGTCGGGCAGCAATGATTCCATCTCTCCTAGCTTTCCCATCAGTTTGAGAATCCCAAGTTTCTGTACCAGCCAGCGAATCCCAAGCCGTTGATACAGCCACATCATTTCAAAGATAAAGTCTAAGCGCTCCTTATTGGGTAAGAGTTCCTTAAAAGCCAACCGCCGCCAAAACCGTTGTTCGGTTGGACGATCTGCATTCATCTCATAAATTGCACGGGCTTCTTCTATAACTTCGCCAAAATGTACGCCGGAGGGACATGCCGTTTCGCAGGCGCGACAATCCAGACAACGGTAGATATATTTTACCCAGTCGTCGTTAATCGGCATCGGGTTGTTATTCCTGAATGCCGCTCCCATCAGATAGAGTCTGCCGCGTGGCGAATCGGTCTCCAGTCCCAATTCACGGTATGTTGGACAGGTTGGTAGGCATAGCCCACAATGGGTGCAAGCATCCCATTTCTTCCAACTAAAAAGTTCGGACCCGATAAGAGGATTGATTTGTTGATCTGTTTGAGTTTGTGATTGTTGCATGTGTTGTTCCTACTGCCTTACGGCTCTTGTTCCTTTGCTTCAGGGGCAGGTTTAATGCCTCCGCATGCGTCCCCTTCTGGAGGGTACAATTTTCGCACTACGAACGTACCGAAAGCGGGCAATGCTCCTGTATATTGAAGAATTTGGAAAACGGGAGGAGAAACAGGATATGTTTTTGCGAATTGTAGACTTTCGGTTGATTCACAATGAAAGGGTGTGGACGCTAATGGGCAGTCAATTTTGAAAGGTTCAGCAACCCTTCATTCAAACTCCCAGATCTATACCCCTGCAAATCAAGAGCGACATGCTCATATCCGAGCGATTTGAATCTTTCGTTAATCTGGGTGCGGATAGACTTGGCAGCGACGAACTCAATCTCCTGCGGATCGACCTCAATGCGTGCGAGCGTATCATGGTGACGTACGCGGAATTGACGAATCCCCAAATCGAACAAAAACTGTTCCGCCCGGTCAACGAGGCGTAGGTTTTCGCGGGTAATCCGTGTACCGTAGGGAAAACGGGAGGAGAGACACGCAAAGGCGGGTTTATCCCACGTCGGCAAACCCCAACGCTTTGAAACTTCACGGATCTCCGCCTTCGTAAGATTCACATCAATGAGCGGTGCCTGAATACCCATCTGTTTAGCGGCATCCATGCCGGGACGGTGATCCCCCACATCATCAGGAATTGCTCCGTAGACGGTCGTGCCGATCTTATACTGTTCAGCAATTGGGCGAATTTGTTCAAAGAGTTCCGTTTTGCAGAAATAGCAGCGATTGGTCGGGTTGCTTGCATAACCCTCGGTTTCCAATTCGTCGGTATTTATCGTCTCATAACGGATACGAATCTGCTTGGCGATGTCTTGCGCTGCTTTCATTTCGCGCTCCGGATAGGAGTCAGAAACCGCTGTCACAGCAAGGGCTTTGTCCCCCAGTGCCCGCTTTGCAGCTTCAGCCAGAAAGGTGCTATCGACTCCGCCAGAGAATGCGACGATAACTTTTCCGTAGGATTTTAATAGTTGACTGAGCTGATCTAGCTTCTGATCAATATCTGGATATTTTTCTGTTTCCGGCATCTGTTTGACCTCTCTTATGTTTATTCTTGCGATTGCTGCTGAAGTTTTTTTAGTTTTCCACGGAGGAGCTGCCGCCTCAAACCGCTAAGGTGATCGATGAACAATACGCCGTTGAGGTGGTCTATTTCATGCTGTAGGGCACGAGCGAGTAAGTCTTTCCCTTCAATCCGAACCGGTTCCCCGTCGATCCCTTGCGCTGTCACAACCGCCTTCGCCGCCCGCTTGACATCGGCGGTAATACCGGGGAAACTCAAGCACCCCTCTTCCTCAACGGTCTCACCCGCTAGGCTTTGAATTTTTGGGTTAAACAGCACCAATGGAGTCCCTTCCGGTTCCTCCCTATTCAAATCAATCACAATCAGTCGCTTCAAAATCCCAACCTGCGGTGCCGCCAACCCCACGCCAATCGGCGAAGCGTACATGGTGATTAGCATATCTGCTGCAAGTTTCCGTTCAACATCCGTGATCTCCTGAACAGGACGCGCTTTTTCCCGAAGTACCGGATCGCTATAGAGCCGAATACGAAAAGGTCCCTCAGTGCAATCCTGCGGATGCTTATCCACCGTTGGGGACCCAGCTACCTTTGGCACTGATGCGGTCCGTTTTCTGCGCTTACGCCTTGCCATTTCCGAATAGAGACTCCCTCCTGTTTCAATCAAAGGTTCTGAAGTGTCATAATCATATCACTTGGAGGAGGGCTGGTCAAGCAAAAACGGAAGATATAGCAATGTGAAGACACCATGGGGCTTTCAGTAAAATCAACATCAACCCTGCTTCACTAACTTCTGGAGTGAGCGAAGTTCTCTGGGCGGATCCATCTGGCTACCGTAATCGCTCCAAGAGACTTCGGCGACATAGATATTCCCCTTAGAATCAACGGCGATTCCGTGCGGTGAGTAGAACCGTCCGGGCTCATCTCCATAGGATTCGTCGCTCAGTTGTGCCAATACATTCCCCTTGGTGTCCATAATACTGACTCGGGGTCCCAATTTTGTGCCCATTTTATTCGACGCAATACCACCAAAATACTCACCCACATACACCAACGGTTCATCACTAGTATCCAAACAGATACAAGCAGCCCTAGACAAGTTCAACCACTGTGTTTCATACTTGCCCTCGGGAGAGAATACCTGTACCCGATGGTTCTCGCGGTCAGCGATGTATACCCAGCCATCTTTATCAGTTGTGATGTTGTGGACGATGTTGAACTGTCCCTCACCTGTGCCTGATTCTCCCCAAGAAGACAGATGTCGTCCATCAGGACTAAATCTATGAACCCGTGCGTTGGCATATCCATCAGCTACATACAGGTCACCGTTACGCGGATCGATTGCCAAATGCGTCGGAAGGTTGAAGGGTTCGCCGCTCATTGGAGAGGACGGTTGATTGGGTTGACCAAGAGTCATCAAAAGTTTCCCATCGGGCGTGAACTGACGAACGGTGTGGTCTCCGTTATCAACACAATAGACTGAGCCGTCAGGACCAATGGTTACACCGTGTGGATTGGCGAAGATGCCATCTCCCCATGTCCGAAGCACATCGCCGTCCGAGTTGAAAATAACCATCGGGTGTGTCCCACGATTAAAGACGTAAACATTATCATCTGCATCAACAGCGACAGCAGTGGCTTCTTTGTAAGTCCAATCTTCCGGTATGTTGCCCCAATCTTCGCCCGATACTTGATATGTAAAATCGCCAGCACCTAAAGTGACCATTTTTTCCCTCCAATAATATAAAACCCCAAGCCGCTATGTATTGAAATTCCATCCATTTTCTGTTAAAGGAATTCACCAGTTCAATGAACCAATTCGGTTGATTATAACACACCTAGCGCAAGGATGTGAAGATCAAAATAATTGATGAACATTGACAAGGGAATTTGAATATGCTACCATGCGCGCCAAATCTTCGTCAATGGAGTCATGGAATCTGCCAATGCAAGTTGATTTGAATCCCGATTTTATCGGGGGAGCATACGCACTATTTTTGGACGTAGTTATCAGAGGTGGGCTTGCCCTTTGGGTATACAAGGATAGTAGACTGCAAGAGCGATCTGGATTCTGGGCTTTGGGCACTTTTTTCCTTCCGTATGCCGTCTTCCCACTTTACTTTTGGAATCAGATACCCGAACTCATCTGGATCTGCCCTAAATGTCAACGGGATAACCGGGCATGGTCACGTAAATGTGGACGCTGCAATCAATTCTACACGGCAGAGGAAACGGTTGCAAGGCTACACGGCTATTTTAATCCATCAGATCCGGTGGTCATTTTTCTCGTGACCTTTTTATTTCAAGAGGTCGCGTGGTATATCGCAATCTTCGCTGCGGAAGGATTTGAGATCTTAACGACAAATGTGGATCCCCTCCCAGTCTCCTATTTCTGGAGCGTTAAGCTATTTGTCGGCAATATACTGATTTGGCTATCTCTTTTCTGTATAACTGGACGTTACCGCAGAACTGTGAGATCTATCGGATTGGGATACAGCGGCAATCTTACCGACTTTGGATTGCCTTTATTGCTTGCGCCCATTTTAGCCTTTGTTTCGGTAGGTTTCATGCGAGGGATAAGTTGGTTTAGCGGATACATACCCCTAGAAGGACTAGAGAACTTGGTGCAATGGGAGCAGCAGCAATGGTCAAACAGTATGCCGGAGAACTTCGGAGATAGTACAGTAATTCTTCTCGGTTTTGTGATGGTAATTCTACTGCCGGTGGGGAAAGAGATTCTCTTTCGGGGGATTGCGTATATCGGTCTCGCCGGTCGATTTGGTCAGACTAAAGGAATTTTACTTAGCGCGCTCCTTTTTGCGGTGCTCTACGGATACATCCGTTCTTTCGTACCACTGGTTTGGGGCGGGATTCCAATATTTCTCATGGGAGTTACCCTTGCATGGCTGTATATTCGCACGAAATCGCTAATCCCGTGCATACTCACGCATAGCTTGGTAAACCTGATTTTAATCCTAATTTACTGGATGTAAGGGTTAATTAGAATTTACCAGATGCCTCCTCACCTTGTTCTCCAATCGGATAAGTCCCCAAAATTTTCATCATCACGCACAACTCCCTGATTTCGGCAAGTGCTTTCCGCACATTTTCATCTTCCGCGTGCCCATCCAGGTCTACAAAGAAAACATATTCCCACGCTTTGGTTTGGGAGGGCAGAGACTCAATCTTACTCATATTGAGTTCATAGTTTTTCAACACCTGCAGCACCTCCCACAACGCGCCAATTTTATCCTTAACTGAGAAAATGATAGATGTTCGATCGTTTCCAGTTGGTGCCGCCGAGTGGCTTCCAATAACAAGGAAGCGCGTCGTATTGTTTGGTCCGTCCATGATTGACTCACCTACCACAGATAGCCCATAAATCTCACCTGCGAGTTGACCCGCTATTGCTGCCGCGTTTGGTTCACTGGCAGCCAATTCCGCCGCCTCTGACGTACTAGAAACCTCAATTTGATGTACACCTGACACATTGTGACTTAGCCATTGACGACATTGTGCAAACGCTTGTGGGTGGGAGTAGATCTTTTTAATTTCTGCTAGCGGAGATTTTGAGAGGAGATGCTGTTTGATTGGCAAGAAGCACTCTCCGCAAATTTGAAGGCTTGTGTACTGGAACCTCTCTAAAACGTCACGGACTGTTCCGTGCGTGGAGTTTTCGATTGCGACAACACCGTAATCTGCTCGACCGGATTCGACTGTTGTAAAAATGTCGGGCTGGGGTGTCACCGCGATAAACTCTACTGACGTGCCAAAAAAATGCGAACCCGCCGTGTGACCAAAGCTACCCGCAGGACCAAGGAAGGCAATAGATAACGGTCTTTCGAGCGCACGGCAGGCGGAGATAATCTCGGTATAAATCTTGTGTAGCGCGTCGGAGGGAAATTGCCCTCGGTTCTGCGTTTCCAACCGGGAGAGAATTTCCCGCTCCCGATGCGGCGCATAAATCCGTTCAACGCCGGTGCGCGATTTGAGTTCACCGACACGTTTGACAATAGTTGCCCGTTTTTGCAAAAGGGTTAAAATCTGGTCATCAATCTGATCCAGCAGATTGCGGTAATCTTTCAGTTTCATATTAGGTCCGTCAAACACTGTCTTCTGCGCTTTTGATAGGTAAAAGTAGTTTAGCTTGAGAGACCAAGTTTTTTAGACAAACTCAGTCTCTCTTTTGTGCCCTTATTTAAGAATTACCATGCGTCGTAAATCGGTATAATCGCCTGTTTGGAGTTGATAGAAATAAACCCCGCTCGCGACCGATTCGCCGTTTTCATTACGCCCGTCCCAATAAGCAGCACGTCCTCGACTATTATAAAAGCCTGCGGATTGATAACCGAGCGGCAGGGTGCGAATCAGCTTGCCCGTTGTATCATAAATGGATACTGATACAAGACTATCTTCCGAGAGTTGATATGGAATCCATGTCTCTGGGTTAAACGGGTTTGGGAAGTTCTGCAACAACTGCGTCAGCTTCGGTCTGCCGATACTATCAAGCCTGAGAGACAACACCGCGTCTGCCAAATGCTCAGGAGCCACTCTGGCAGTGAGGGTATCTGATTCAACATTTCCATTCGGCCCGATAACATGGACTTCAATTACATCTCCGGCTTGGACAACGCTCCGCCGCGCTAAGTCGGCAGTCGCAGCGGCGAAGTAATTATCACGCACTTGGGCTTCCATGACGGTGTTGGTCCGAAGGTTTCGGACTGTGACCAGATAATCGTTGAACTGCTGGATACCTTCTAGATGCCCACTAACAACGAATGCCCATGTCTGATAGGGTGTTGTGGCAAGAGGTGCTGCGGGGACTTGCATCTGATTTGTCCACGTTGTCCCTGTGAAGACAATGTCGCGTGCCTTTGGTAGATTGACGATGTACCCTTTTCCCCCTTCGATGGAAAATCCGTCGTCCGGTGCATCTGGGGTCCACCCGACGAATTGCTGGTTTGCGGCATCAAGTGTAATGACCGTGGTCGCGCCTGTCTTTAGTGCGAGCGAGCGTGCTGTCATGTGGACAGTCGGTTTCAGAGGCACAGACAGCATGTTCAAACCTTCAGAGAGGTGCATAGAGAAAATATTGCCGAAACCTTCTCCGGTTGGTTGTGGTTTAGGTCTACCGAGGAAACCGTGTCTACGTCGATCTGCTAAGTCATAATACCCGACAATACTTCCATCCTGATTAACATTTCGGACGACAGTGATAACACTGCCTGGGATCCGTATTTCATAGAGGGTGCCATCTGGCATGAGGATATAGGACCGCAGAATATCGTTTTCAACTTTGGCTCTGAAGCCGACAGCCCCGAAATCGGTGATGGTGTTTACAAATAGGAATTCAAGATTCGGCATTTCTGGGAGGTCTATAGTGGTGAAACTGCCATCGGGGTTCCGTATGAACCCATGAAACATTCCATCGGCATCGATGTAGCTGCCGACGACAGTCCCTGCGGCGTTGACAAAGTCCCCATAAGTTTGGACTGCGCCGGGGAATGTAATTATCAGATCCCCTGAGAAGGCGTGGGAGACTCCCGCTGCATCGACAATGTTACCGCTCAGTGCTCCTGTTTCATCACTAATACCGTAGATGTGGGTTTCGGCTGCACCGGGAAAATCGTATTGTCGCAGTTCGCCACTTTCTAAGATAACGCCGTGGTAGAGTCCATCTATATCTTTGTAGTGTCCGGCTGCTTTTCCGGTGTTGTCGAGTGCGTAGAAAAAGGTATTGACGGAACCCGGAAAGTCGTACGTTGTAAAAATGCCGTCTATCAATGTGAAGCCGATGGTTTTCTCGCCATCAGGGCTCCGGGTGTTCCCTGCGTAATCCCCGAAATCGTTACTTGCAGCCACTTCCAAAAAATCGACACCAGGGACTTCGATGGTCTCAAAGATATAATCTGCAATCGGTGTTTCGGCACCAATTTGGGCAACGGCATATCCTATGAAACAGATAATTAGACATATAAACAAGGGAAGTTTCGTTTTTATAGGGTAATTCATAGTTATCCTTTCATGCAAAAAGGTTCGCTCATGTTAAGATTTAGTGCAAAGAAACCGAGTTTTCAAGAAAAAACTCGGTTTCTCTTCGTGCTTTCTATTTCAAGATGAGCATCTTTCGTGTCGCCGAAAAGTCAGGGGTCTGCAAACTGTAGAAGTAAACGCCGGATGCCACCTGCTCACCCATGTTGTTCCGTCCATCCCAATATGCCGCGGTGGAGCGGGTCATATAGAACCCCTGCGGCTTGAAACCGAGATAGAGTGTCCGCACGATACCCCCTGTTGTGTCGTAAATGTGGAGGGCGACATCTGCCGATGTTTCAAGTTGATATGGAATCCATGTCTCAGGGTTGAATGGATTGGGAAAGTTCTGCAACAACTGCGTCAGCTTGGGTTTACCGATATCATCAAGCCTGATAGACAGAACCGCGTTTGCTAGGTCTTCAGGAGTCACTTCGTAACTGAGGGTGTGTGATTCAACATTGCCACCTAGACCGATGACACGAACTTCAATCACATCTCCAACTTCGACAACGCTCCGCCGCGCCAAGTCAGCAGTCGCCGCGGCGAAGTAATCCCCTCGAACTGATGCGGTTATGGTGCTGTCTGTTCTTTGGTTACGGACAATCACCCGATAGCCATCAAACGCGGGTCTACCTTCTAAGTGTCCACTGACAACAAACGCCCACGTTTCTTGGAGTGGATTCGCGGATATACCCGGTGCTGCCGCAGCACGTTCCGTTTGATTTGTCCACTCTGAACCAACGAAGGCAAATTGGCGGGCTTCTGAAACATTGACGATATATCCTTTCCCACCTTCAATTGGGAAACCGTCGTCCGGTGCGCTTGGTGTCCAGCCAACAAATTGCTGGTTTGCCGTATCGAGTGTGATGACGGTTGTTGCCCCTGTCAGCGCGGCAAGGCTCTTAGCAGTCATCGGTTTTGGTGGTGCCAACGGCACAGAAATCATGTTCAAACCTTTAGTCAGCGTGACGTTGTAGGTGTTCCCAAAATAGTCGCCCACTGCCTCGGTAGTAGGTCTGGCGATAAAGCCGTGTCTCCGTCCGTCTGCTGAGTCATAGTGTCCGACGATGGAACCGTCCTGATTGATATTCCAGCCTTCCGTGCTAACGCTGCCCGGAAACTTAAATCCGTGTATCGCTTGGATTGAGCCGACAGCTGTGACCGGGATATCGCCTACCATTTTTAATCGGGCAACGAACAACCCCACATCGTTAACACCGTACACAAACAAGTATTCCAGATGCGCTTCAATATCTGTTGGCGGACTGGTAGTTATAAAATTACCGTCTGGGAACTGGAGGAATGACTGAAATATCCCCTCAGCATCTACGTAGTTACCCAGGATAGTGCCATGCGCGTCCGTAAAATTAGCATAGGTTGCTGAAGCCTCGGGTCCTTCGATTATATCGTCTCCTGAGAATCCACGGCGAACGCCAGAAGCATCTATATAATTGCCCGTCAGTGCCCCCGTCGCATCACGAATACTGTATATCTCCGTTTGGACGGCATCCGGAAAATCGTATTGCCGCATTTCGCCATCTGGTTCTACGATAACACCGTGGTAAAGTCCGTTGCTATCTTGGTAGTGTCCGGCAGCCCGCCCGTTATTGCCAAGTGCGTAGAAATGCGTTTTCTGCGAGCCGGGGAAATCGTAGGTCTTAAATACGCCATCAATCAGTGTAAAGGCGACCTCTTTTTCGCCATCCGCACTTTTCGTGTAGCCGGCATAATCTTCAAAGTCGTTACTCGCTGTCAATGCTAAAAAATCTACACCGGGAACGTCTATACTTTCAAAAGTATAGTTGAAAGTGCTGATATCAGTGGATTGTGCAGTGGTGTCCTGGGTGTCCTGTTCGAGCTTTGCAATAAACCCGTGTCTACGTCCATCAGGTGAGTCATAATGCCCTACAACAGAGCCGTCCTGATTGATATTCCAGCCCTCCGTGCTAACGCCGCCCGGAAACTGCAATTCATGTGTCCCTCTGAGTGAGATGACATAACTGCGCGGAATATCGCCCACCGCTTTGATTCGGCAAACGGCATGTCCTACATCGTTGAGCCCGTGGACAAAAAAGTATTCCAGATTTGATTCTATTGGAGAGGGGACAGATAAAAAGCCGCTGTCCGAAATACGGACGAATGCATGATATGTCCCCTCAGTATCTATGTAGCTGCCCACGATATTGCCCTGTGTGTTTATAAAATCGCTGTAAGTTGCCGAGGCACCAGGGTACTCAATGATTTCGTCCCCTGAGAAGCCGCGGCGAACGCCAGAAGCATCTATAAAATTACCCGTCAGGGCCCCCGTCGCATCAGAAATACCGTATATCTCCGTTTGGACAGCACCCGGAAAATCGTATTGCCGCAGTTCCCCATTTTCCAGAATGACACCGTGATATAGACCATCACTATCTTGGTAGTGACCCGCAGCTATCCCATTATTACCAAGCGCGTAGAAATGAGTTTTCTGCGAACCGGGGAAGTCATACGTCTCAAAAACACCATCAATGAGCGTAAAGCCGACTATTTTTTCGCCGTCAGCACTCAGGGTGTAGCCGGCGTAATCCTCAAAGTCGCTACTTGCCGTCACCGCTAAGAAATCCACGCCCGGAACGTCGATCGTTTCAAAAGTATAGGCGGAGTCAACGGGTTGATTGTTAACTTGTGCAGCGGTGTTTCCTAAAAAAAAGGCATTGAGGCATAGGAACAACGTAAAGGTGTAAAACAAAAAACTGGGTTTAGTTTGAGTGGTCATCATGAAGACCTCCGTTAAGGTATTTTCTGTACTAAAGTTTGTACAATTTTAGGTGAAAGAAGGCAGAAAAGAGGTTATCCTTACAGTTTTGAAAGAAGATTTTATGCACCTCATTTTCTGCCTATCTGATGTTTTAATCCAATGTCGTCTATTATTCAACCGTCAAAACTTCGACCTGTTTTGCACCTTCATCGTGGAAGGCTTCTCTTTTGCACGCTTATTTGAGAATGACCATGCGCCGTAAGTCGGTATAACCGCCTGCCCCGATAGATCGGGATGGAGACACTTGGAGTTGATAGAAATAGACTCCGCTCGCAACCGATTCGCCGATTTCGTTGCGTCCGTCCCAATAAGCTGCTTTCGTCCGACTGGTGTAGAATCCTGCGGACTGATACCCCAAATCGAACTGACGCACCGGTGTACCTTTCGTATCATAAACCGTAAGTGTCACGTCGGCATCGTTGGCGAGTTGATAAGGAATCCACGTTTCCGGGTTGAACGGGTTGGGATAGTTATGCAAAAGTGCTGTCTCTTGCGGAACTAGTGATGCAAGGAGTTGTTCAAGGAAAAGAATTCCTTTTTGGGTATTTATATCCGTAAGATCCAATCCTTGTGCTTGGGTGAGCCAACCCTCGACATCGGTGGGGGTCAAATTGGTCAGTGCCAAGGTATGTCCAGCAGGTGCGGCAGTCGTATTGCCTATCGCGCCGGCGACCTGAACCAAATCCGCAATATCCACAACGCCGTCCCCGTTGACATCGGCATCATTTTCGCCCGTCTGTCCCAAGCGCAATCCAACGAGTGCTAAATCTAAGATATTGACCACCCCATTCCCATTGACATCTTCAACCGCCGGCTTAGGCTCCTCAACGACGGGAGGTGGTTCTTCAGGGGACGGCGGAAGTGTTGCATCCCACAGAAGCACCGTGCCGTCCCAACTCCCACTTGCGAGAGTGTTTCCATCAGAATTGAAAACAACACTCTCAACGCTAGACGAATGCCCGATAAAGGTTTTCAATAACTCACCAGTGCTGACATCCCACAAACTCACCGTATCATCCCACGCACCACTGGCAAGAATTTTTCCATCAGGACTGAAAGCGACGCTCTCGACACCATGAACCTCTCTATCAATGGCTAACACCCGCTCACCGGTGTTGACATCCCACAGACGGATGACAGTATCTATCCCAGCACTCGCGAGCGTCTTGTCATCGGGACTGAACGCAACGGTCAGGACATGAAGGTAATGTCCCCCAAGCACGTGTAGAGTTTCCCCGGTGTCAACATCCCACAGACGAACGGTACTATCTCGACTCCCACTTGCGAGAATTTTTCCATCGGAACTGAAAGCGATGCTCTCGACACCGGTGCTATGTCCACGAAGGGTTCTCAAACGTTTCCCGGTGGCGGCATCCCACAAGCGGACGTCGTCATCCTCGCTTCCGCTCGCTACCACGCTACCATCGGGACTAAAAGCAACGCTTATAATATAGGAACTATGCCCGACAAGCGTTTTCAGGTGTGCCCCGGTATCAACGTCCCACAAACGGACAGTATCGTCCTGACTGCCACTAGCGAGTGTACGCCCATCAGGACTAAAAGCAACAATGTTCACATCGTCTGTATGCCCAAACAGGAAGTGTTCGCGCTCTCCTGTCTCGGTGTTCCACAGGCGGATGGTACTGTCCCAACTCCGACCAACAAGCATGCGGTCCTCCGGGCTGAACGCAATGTTCAAAACAACATCCGCAAACCCGGTGACGGTTTCGATATTTTCACCGGTGTAGACATCCCACAATCGGAAAGACGCATCCCACGCCCCGCTTGCGAGTGTACGCCCATCCGGACTGAACGCGACTTTATAGACATCAGCCGTATGTTCAGTCAGGGTATGAACCGCCATACCGGTGTCAACATCCCACAGGCGAATGGTATCATCCTCACTTGCGCTCGCTAGGATGCCCTCATCCGAAAAGGTAAGTCCGTAAATAATAGAGGTATGCCCGGTGAGGGTTTTGATGGGTTCCCCCGTATTAACATCCCACAAGCGGATCATTGCGTCGTAGTCTCCGCTAGCGACCATGTTCCCATCCGGACTGAAAGCAACCGCCCGAACGAGAGACGTATGTCCGGTGATGATTCTGATGAGTTCACCTGTAGCCACATCCCACAGACGGACGGTTTGATCCCAACTTCCACTTACGAGAATCTTTCCATCCGGGCTAAAAGCAACGCTAGAAACCCGATCCGTGTGTTCGGTCAGGGTGTGAACGGTTTCACCGGTATCAACATCCCACAGGCGAACAGTATCGTCGTAACTGCCACTTGCGAGAATCTTTCCCTCCGGGCTAAAAGCGAGGCTGCGAATACCGCTCTCATGCCCGGTCAAGGTTTTGATATCCTCACCCGTAGTGGTGTCCCACAGACGGATAACTCGGTCCCAACCCCCACTAGCAAGTATATCTTCAACAGGGGAATACGCCATGACAGAAGGTGAATACGTCGCATTTTCATATATTGCGGTCTGCCCGGTAAGTAGGTCAACCTCTTGAAGGGTTGCCGTATCGTAGAGCCAAATACCGATGGCGGTCGCGACTGCGAGCCGGCTGCCGTCAGGCGAATACTGAAGCCCAGCTATCCATCCTTTACCGAATCGCGCAATCGCATCATCAGGTAGCCGCCATTGCGGATTATCTTGGGCGAAGCTATTTGATAGAAATAGAGCAGAGAGTAATAATAAGGTAAGACTAAAAAACACTGTCCTTTTCATTGAGATTGATTCTCCTTTTTGATTATCTTGATGCACCCCGCTGTAGCATTTTTTCGGTTTCTCGTGCCAATTAGAGTACCTACTTGAGAATCACCATCCGCCGTAGGTCAGTATAATCGCCTGCCCCGATAGATCGGGATGAAGACACCTGAAGTTGATAAAAATAAATGCCGCTTGCAACCGATTCGCCGGTTGCGTTACGACCATCCCAGTAGGCTGCTTTTATCCGAGTGGTATAGAACCCCGCGGCCTGATGGCCCAAATTGAATTGTCGCACCGGTGTGCCTTTTGTGTCATAGATCGTGAGGGTCACATCAGCATTGTTGGCGAGTTGATAAGGGATCCACGTCTCCGGATTGAACGGGTTGGGAAAGTTAGGCAGGAGTGCTGTCTCTTTCGGAACCAATGTCGCAAGGAGTTGTTCAAGGAAGAGAATTCCTCTTTGCGTTCTTACATCGGTGAGGTCTACCCCTTGTGCTTGGGTGATCCATCCTTCGATATCAGCGGGAGTGAGGTTCGCAAGTGCCAGAGAATGTGCGGCAGGTGCAGCAGGGGTGTTTCCAATCGCACTTGCGACCTGAAGCAAGTCCGCAATATCCACAACACCATCCCCGTTGACATCGGCATCATTCTCTCCTATCTGTCCCAAGCGCAAGCCAACCAGTGCTAAATCCAAGATGTTGACCACCCCATTCCCGTTGACATCCTCGACGAGCGGTGGCGGTGGCTCCTCGGGCTCCGGCGGTGGCTGTGGAATATCCCATAGCAACACCGTGCCATCCCGACTTCCACTTGCGAGGACTGTGCCATCGGAGTTGAAAGCAACGCTCTCAACCCTAGAGGTATGTCCGGTAAAGGTTTTGATATGCTCACCTGTTGCAACATCCCACAAGCCAATCGCATTACCCCACCCGCCGGCTGCAAGGGTCTTTCCGTCGTGACTGAAAGCAACGCTCTCAATAATGCTTTCGACACCATAATCACTCGCTTGGATGGTTGTCATCTCCTCACCTGTAGCGACATCCCACAAGCGAATCGTATTGTCCCATCCTCCACTTGCGAGGATTGTACTATCCGGATTGAAAGCAACGGTCAGGACATGGCCACGATGACCAAAGAGAAAGTGCAGCCACTCCCTAGTGGCGGTATCCCATAAGGTAATAACCGCGTCTCGACTCCCACTAGCGAAGAGTGTGCCATCGTGATTGAAAGCGAGTGTCTCGACACCAGCATAATGTCCCCAAAGACGTCCCAGCCGCTCCCCAGTGGTGACATCCCACAAACGGACAGTATCGTCCTCGCTTCCACTGGCGAGGAGTGTGCCGTCGGGACTGAAAGCGATGGTTATAATATAAGCCCAATGCGCGACGAGCGTTTTCAGATGTGCTCCGGTCTCAGCGTCCCACAGGCGGACAGTATTGTCCTGACTGCCGCTGGCGATTGTGCTGCCATCCCGACTGAAAACAACGATGTCTACATCGTCCGTATGCCCCACGAGGTAGTGCTGTCGCTCCCCTGTTTCGGTATTCCAGACGCGAATCGTTTGATTCCAACTCCGACCAACAAGTGTGCGGTCACCCGGACCGAAAGCGACGCTCAGGACGCGGCTCTCATGTCCGGTAGTGGTGCCAACATTTTCGCTGGTGTCAACATCCCACAGACGGACGGTCGCATCCCCACTCCCACTGGCAAGGGTGCTGCCGTCCGGACTAAACGCAACCCTGTAGGCATCAGCAGTATGTCCGGTAAAGGTTTTGACCGTCTCACCCGTAACAGCATTCCACAGGCGAATAGTATCGTCCTCGCTTGCACTTGCCAGGATGCCCCCATCCGCAGAAAAGACAACCTCGTAGATAGTTGAGGTATGCCCGGTGAGAGTTCTGATTTTCTCGCCTGTTTTGACGTTCCACAGATGAATCATTGAGTCAAAATCGCCGCTGGCGAGTGTGCCACTCCAACCGAAAGCAACCGTCTCAATGAGAGATGTATGCCCAGTGAGGGTTTTGGTGTTCTCGCCGGTGTCAACATCCCACACGCGAACGGTTTGATCCCAACTCCCGCTGGCAATCATATCCCCATCTCGACTGAAAGCAACGCTAGAGACCCAATCCTCATGTTCAGTAAGGGTTTGGGTATTTTCGCCGGTGTCAACATCCCACAGGCGAACAGTGTCATCGTAACTTCCACTGACGACAGTTTTTCCGTCGGGACTGAAAGCGATGCTCAAAATGCCCTCCTCATGCCCGATGAGGGTTTTGATGGTCTCACCTGTTGCGGTATCCCACAACCGAATGGTATCATCCCAACTCCCACTGGCAAGCATACTTCCATCCGGGGAATATGCGATAGTGGAAACTGTTTCCGTGTGCCCGGTAAGCAGACCGACCTCTTGAAGGGTTGTCGTATCGTAGAGCCAGATACCTATCGGACTGCTGACCGCGAGCCGGGTGCCGTCGGGCGAATATTCGAGTCCAGATATCCATCCTTTACCGAATCGCGCCGTGGCACCATCGGGCAGCTGCCACTGTGGGTTATCTTGCGCCAAGCTATTTGATAGAAATAGTGCAGAGACTAACAATAGGATAAAAGCAAACAAGGTTGTCTTGTTCATTGAGATTGATTCTCCATTTTAAGTTGTCAATGCTAAGATATATTTTTTTGGAATCGGAGTAGGTTGAGCCCCGATAAATCGGGGTAAACTACGCGAAATCCCAACGTATCGGGGACAGATCACTGACCGTTCTCCTACTCACCTTTTCTGTACGGAACGCAAATCTGCGTTCCCTACCGATTGAGCTGCTGCATCGCAGCGATCATATCATCGTCTGACGGATTGCTTTTCACCATTTCAACGAACTCATCAGCATCTAGCTTATGTTCCTCCAGGAACTTTTTGTCCTGCGGTCACGGGTAGATGTACTCACCGATAGTACCGTTCAGTTTGGCGCGCGCTTTATCCGTAACCCGCGCTAACCACCAGTACCCGCCAATAAGCATATCCCGATGACGTGGTTTCCAATCGAGTCCCATGTAATTCACCTCCTTTTTGGTTCATTGGTTTATTGGTTCATTAGTACATTGGTTCATTAATCAACAAATGAACCAGGGTAAAGACAGCAGGTAAAAAGGCGAGAGTGAGGCGGCAAGTCGAAACACACGCTCCCTCATCTTACGCACTATTTGTTTCTACGCATTACGAATCACGGTTCACGTTTTACTCTGCGTCCGCCTCAAGCTGCTTCAGGGTCGCTTCGAGCAGATTCAGGTAACGTCCATATTCCGCCCAATTCCCTGCGCGCTGCGCCTTTTGTGCCGCCTCAAACTGCTCCCTTGCCTGTTTTGCTAGGGTCGAAGTAGATACCGAGACGGCTGCACTCACCCCTTCAGCAGCTTCATCATCAGCAGAGCTTTCTTGCGTCAGCGCAACCTCCAATCGCTTGCCGAACATGTTAATCAACGCCTCATCAAGGCTCGCGCCCCATGCGACATTCTCCTTATAGCCAACAACAACGCGACGCAATTCGGGAATCGCAGACTCTTCGTTCTCAGCTTGGATATAGATCGGCTCAACATAGAGGATCGCCTCATTCATCGGGATGATAAGTAGGTTGCCGCGCAGGACGCGTGAACCTTGCGTATTCCACAAGCTAATCTGCTGGGAAATTTCAGGCTCTTGTGTGATGAAGTTTTCCACCTGCATCGGTCCGGGAGCAAGTTTGCCTTTTGGAAACCGATAGACAAGCAGCTGTCCATACTGCGGTAAGTCGCATCTCGCAGCAATCCAAGCGGTGAGGTTCGGCTTGTTTTTCGGCGTGAACGGGAGCATCAAGACAAATTCCGCACGTTCCTCTCCCGGTATTTTGACGACCACATAGTAAGGGGCAACCTCTTGCACATTTGTGACCGTTTCCGGCAGCTGCTGGGTCCGTGCGAATGGGCTCGGTGGTTGTGGCATTTGTGGGGGACGAGGACGCTCGGTGTTATCGTACAGTTCCTCCCCGATTTGCCACTGGTCCTCACTCGCGTAGAAGGTTATCGGATCTTTCATGTGATAATCCTGATACATCCGTGCTTGAATCAGAAACATCGTGGTCGGGTATCGGATATGCGATTTAAGATCTTCGGGCATCGCATCGAACGGTTTGAATAGATCCGGGAAGATACGGCGATAACACTCCGCAACCGGATCTTGCTCCTGCTCCATCAAGTAAAAGTTCACGCTGCCATCGTAGGCATCGATCGTGACTTTAGCGGCGTTGCGGATATAATTCCCCCACGGTCTTTCGCCTCCGACGATACGCCCAGCGGCGCGTCTACCACCCCGTTCCGCAATCGTTCTACGGATGGTGTCCTGCATCGGTGCGGAATAGGGGTAACGCGCGGTCGTTGTATACGCATCAATCATCCAAATTAACCGACCGTTGTGGAGGACAAGGTAAGGATCGACATCATATTTCAGGAACGGGGCGATTTGACTGACACGCTCCTTTATATTTCGGTTGTAGAGGACACGACTGGTTGATCGAATTTCGCCGGGCAGGATGAAGTTGAGCGCGTTATTAAATTTCAGCATGTACGCAAATTTTCGGATGAACGAAGAGAGATCGACACCGCCCATCCCTTGGTACGAGTATTTGGCAAAATCTTGTCCAAACGTTTCGGGGTAATCAAACTCAAGGCCCTCTGACCGCTCTGGATGGACAATGACGTAATGGTTGGTGCGCTCACCGTAGTAAATACGAGGACCGGGGTTATCGTTAAACCGATATGTCCATTCAGGCTCGTAATTGATTGGGTCCATATCCCGAATGTACATCTTTGGCTTACCGTCTAGAATTTCGTCCACAGGACTCATCACCGCGCCATAGCCGTGCGTGTAGACGTAGGTGCGCTTGAACCAGTCCCGACTCACCTCGCGCGGCAAATCGTTAATATTCAGTTCGCGCCCGGAAAGCATCACCTGTCGAGGCTCGCCACCCTCCATCAGGTAACGATCAATATCTACGTCAGCAAAATCGTATTGTGGACGTAACTCCTGTAGCTGTCTAAAAGTCCGCCGCAACGGGCGCCAATCCCAAAGCCGGATGCTATTAATCACCGCCGCGTTCTCCTGCCCCGTGATACTGTCATAAGACAATTCCCCCATCAAAGGATACTCCGTTTCAGTCACGGTGCCATCCTCCAGATCATACGCGTGCAGCGTTGCCCTGATGTTATAATTAATATACGTTCCTTCAAGTTCCTGCTTGTTCGGTTCAACTTTCAGATTTTGAACAATACGGGGATAGGCTTGTCCCATAAAGGCAACAAGTACTAGAACAATGACGCTACCAACAGCGAACGAAATACGTCTTAAAAAGATGCTGATGAAGAAAATCAACGCGCAGATGACAGTAAGCGCGAGCAGTATCCATAACACAGGCAGCCGTGCCTGGATCGCTGCATAACCACCGCCTCCCCGCACAACATCGTTGGTGGTATAGAGCAGGTCATACATCACAAACTGGTAATTCCAAGCACGAAACAGCAGGGTCAACCCAATCAGTATAAACAGATGTGTCTTGACACGCTGCGGCGGTGCAAAGCGGTTATCCTCATTGATAAGTAATCCGTGAAAAAAGTAAAGTACCCCTGTAAAAAGGGTAACCAGCATGAATAGACCGAATAGGTAGCCGCAAATCAGGCGTTCCAAGGGCATCCGAAAAACATAGTAGCCGACCTCCTTATTGAAAATTGGATCGCGGGCGGAGGCGACCAAAACCGCATCTTCGGTTGCATCGAAACTAAGCCCTTGATTTAGTGCAATCCTAACGCTTCCATCCCCGCCCGGACTGATGGAGCGGATTTGTGCTGTATGACTGCTATCCCCTTCTTTGACTGTAACTTCAGTCCCTACTTTAAGTCCTTTCGCGCTATACTCCAATTCAGAAATGAGGACATCTGTCGCATCTCGATTGGCCGGTGCATCAAGAGATGTTGCTGATTGGAAGGAGAGATTACTCGCATTTGAATAACGGAGGAATTGCTCCCAATAGTCTGTCGAGGCATAACCGCCTACAAGACTTCCTCCAATTGCCAGGAGTGTAAGTACCACATAGACAGCTTTCCGGAGGTTAAAATCGGGCATGCCTTCAAGCGGGATCGATTCGACGAGTGTTGGACTCAGCCGAGGTGGGGTAAAGCGATACAGGAGATAGAGATTGATGAGGGTCACGGCAAGAAAGAAACCGCTGACGGCAATCCCCAGACCTATTTTTGTCAGTAGCACTTTTTTATAAATGGCGAGGTAACCGACCATATCAAACCAGAGCAGGTCAGGATAGATTTTAACGAAGATTGCGCCTGCGCCAATGATTACCGCCAAAACAACAGCAACAGTAATAAATCGAGTCAAGTTTGGTTGCATACATCCTTCCTTAATTAAGGGTGAGCTAGAGTGTCTAGCATATAATAAATCAGTGAAGCCCTAAGCTAAAACGCCTGACCCAAACCGAAGTGGAACGTCGTATCCGGATCGATACTCGCCAGATCGGTGCGGCGTGCCACATCAAAGTCGAGGGAGAAAAAGCCAAGCTGCAATCGAAGCCCAAGCCCGATTGAGCCTTTGACATCATCAAGGCGAACCCGGTTGCCCTCACGCCGGAGCAGGTAGTAGCGGTTGTCAGAGTTGAACTCCTCCTTCGACCATGTTGTTCCGAAGTCTGCGAAGATAATCCCGCGAATGCCGCCAATCGCCCACGAAAAGGGCCAACCGAAACGAAGTTCGTCTATAAACGGAATCCGAAGCTCAAAGTTCAGCAGTCCCATCCGTGTCCCAATCAGTTCTTCATAACTGTAGCCACGTAGCGTGTCAATGCCACCGAGGTAGAACAGCGACTTGTCCCTTGCAAAACTGCCACCGAGCAGCAAACGGGTTGCAAAGGTCGAACGTCTGCCCAGCTTAAAGTAACGGCGGAAATCAAAAACGAGATTGGTTAGTTCAAGGTCGCTGCCAGTCGCACGAAATGACTTTTCAAAGGTAAGATTATAACGTGTCCCACTTTGGGGACCGAATATCTGCCAGCGCGTCGTGTCGCTAACGAGAGAGAGCGTTCCAAGCATTAGAAGCCCACGATTATCTTCGCGCTCCGTCTCGAATCTGAAAGCATAAGGGGTAGAATACATCAGCAGCTGTAACTCCACGCGACGATACCGATTGAACGGATACATCGCAGAGCCAGCAATTCCCGTTAAACGTTGCGAGACCCGGCGACGATTCCGGGTCGTCCCCAATAGGTGATATTCATGAAAGTTAAAGAGGGAGGCACCAAAATCAGCACGACGCGCAAGGGAACCGTATTGGGCAATAAAATCCGGAGCAAGGAATCCCGATTGATTCTGGACACTCAACCCTAGACGGTGGTTCCCCATCATATCACTTGCGACAAGTTCTGTTGAGTTGCGCAGCAAACCATCAGCCCCAAGACTGAAGTTGGTAAAAATAGCATCTAAGCCAATTTTCGTGCCGTACTTCCGGTGCCCGATTCGGCGTTGTTTCCTTTCTGCAGTACCGACAAATTGAGTCGGTTCAGACTCAAGAGGCGGTATTTCAATCTTTTCATTATGTGCCTTCTCTACCTCCATAACATACACATCCTGCTTCCCCGATTCGTAAGCACCAAACAGGATGTGCTTGCGGTCTGGTGAAAAACTTGGGTTAAAGCAGCCGGTAATAATATTGGTCAAACGTGTCAGGTCTGTGCCGTCCGATCGCATGGTACATAGGTCATAGACACCACCTATGTCCGAACAGAAAAGCAACTCCTCACCGCCCGGTGCCCAGCGGGGACCAACCGCATTATGCTCACCGTGCGGCAGCTGCCGTGATAGCCGACTGCTGACATCAATGATAATCAGCCTGTACTTACCTCCGCGCTCTGAGGAATAGGCAATCTCTTCCTTCGTTGGATGCCATGAAGGATTGCCATCGTCAAAGGAATCGTTTGTCAGGCGTATCAACTCCTCTGTCGCTAGGTTTATAATAAACAGGTCGGTCTGGCCTCCACTTAGCGCGGAAAAAACAACCCGCTCGCCGCTACCGTCGTAGCTTGGCGAACCGGCAGCGTCAAAATCGAGTTTGATTCGGCGTTCCAATTGCTTACTGATGATATTCACTTCAAGCAGATACTCCGATTCCCGGTACTTGGCAATGAAAGCAATACGGTCACCATCCGGGGACCAAGCTAACCCACTGCCATCGCTCCGAATATCTTCATATTTACTCCCGAAAAAATTTTTACTGATACGTTCTAAGCGGCTGCCGTCCCTAGCAGACGCAAGGACAATTTCACCAAATCCATCGTTGCCTGTGATATAGGCGATAACGTCACCACTCGGAGACCAGATCGGTTTCACGTTATGCGAATAGCGCGATTTCTCTGTAAGGTTCTTGGCAATCGAGTTTGGCATATCCTTGTGCTCAATCATGGGCCAATACTTCTTCTGTACCGTCAAACGCCACTCTTTATCGAACTGCTCAAGACTAACGCCAATCACATTTTGGAAGGCTTGGTTGAGATCCTTGGTCCGGATATGGCGCAGTTCCTGCATGACCTGCCCAACCTTATCCCGTCCATACGTCTCAACAAAATAGGCGACAGCGGACTGCCCTATCTTATATCCCAAGAATACCTGCGATCCGAGTATGCGAAAATCCTGAAGTCGTGTCAGCGGAACCACCTGATTCGCGATGCTTGCATCTCTGAGTACCATCTCACCGGCGGCATCATTATCGTTACCGAAGTAGTCCGCCGTTCCCTCCATAAACCAAATTGGAGGGCTATACAGAAACTCACCGCTATAAAAACGTCCGGCGGGTTTCTGATAGATGATGTCATACTGAAAGATGTGAACCAGTTCGTGAAAGATAACCTCACGGAATGCAGACATTGAGCCGGTAAAAGGGATAACCATACGTCGCTTAAAGAGTTCGGCAAACCCGCCAATGCCTTCGTGCAGTTCAGCCAGCGTAATGTTGGTCTCTTGAAAATCTTTGTGTGATTGATATAAGATGAGCGGTGTCCGATCCTTAAGTTCGTGCTCAAAATCCTCGCTATGTTTTTCGTAAGCCTCTTCGACGATATCTGCCATGATCGAGACTAACTGCTCTTCACCCGGATAATAGTGGATATCAAAATGTTCTGTCCGGTGAATCAGCCAATCAAAATCTTGGTCCGTGACCTTATTTTTCCCAAAACCTTGCGCCCAACCGCTGCCAACCGAGAAGAAAAGAAGCAGCGAAGAAACAAACAGGAGATAAAGGAAGAAAACGAGAAAACGAGACAAAAATCTCTCATTTTCAGAGCATTGCATTTTCAATTCGTGATGCCTGTGATAGCCGCGATCGGTTTTCATCATCTCATCAAAAACCTTTCCTCATGTTCATAGTGCGGTGAAACTTGTCGGGTAAACTCCGAAATCGCTTGTCGCGCTAAACTCTTTAGGACACCCTGATTCGGCGCGACTTCTGAGATCAAGAATGAACTAACGCTATGTGCCTGGAACGCACGCCGTTCATACGTGTCATCCTGTATAATTTCCTCTGTGTCCACACTAGCGATTACAACCCTCAACGAAAGGATGTAGGTCTTTTCGAGGTAATCCTGATAATCGGTGACATACCGCTGAAGCCTTCTCGAATAGCGTTCCCCATAGTAGCGTCTCGGTTGGCTCATCGCAAAAAAGTCATAACTGCCAACAATGACTGCATCTACTTCAAAATACTCGCCAATACGCACCAACTCTGACACATCTGCCAACAGATCCTCATCAACCGTTTCATCAGTAAATAGCCGCAGCGTATCCTGTGTGCCAACAACATCCAAATTTTGATTCCGTCCCAATCCAATTCGCATCAAGGAAGCAATCTCTTCCCCTGTTTCGTCGGAAGATGCTATCCGCTGCCTCCCTGATTCCTTCGCTTCGATAAATGGCAGCACAGCAAAACCTGAATACTTAGTGACATCAACTGTGGATTCAACCTGAATTTTGATCGGGACTCGCGTTACCGACGATGCACAACCCCAATAGACTCCCAAGCATAAAAGCATCGGCAGCATCGTAATGATGAACGGGATTTTCTGGATTTGGGTCAATTGATTGATTGGTCGATTTCGGTTCATCGGTTTGTCCTAAGATTCAGGTTGCTTTGAATCCCCATCCAATTGAGGTTGATCCGGTACATCCTCTTTTTCTACGGGTGAGGGCTTCACACGATTACGCTGGACCTGCATCCGGCATTTCCTGTAGTTGAAGCGATAGAACTTATTGTCAGGTTCTAATTCTGTCGCGCGCTCATACGCTTTGATCGCTTCATTGACCTTGCCCACCGCTTCGTAAGCGACACCCAAATTGTTGTGCACTTTCGCATTTTGCGGCTCAATCTTTAAGATATGCTGCCAGCGGAAAATCGCTTCGTTCCAAAGCTGCAACTCAGCTGCTTTAATCGCAAATTGATTATACTGCTCGATCGTGGGTTGATTATCTGAGATGCCACACCCAAATATCGCCAAGAAAAAAAGAAATAAGAATAAGCATATACGAACTGACAAATCAAATCCTCCCTTCAACCACACCGACTTAATTAGGAGTTATACAGATTTAGTTCTCATTTTGTTGCCATCTCTTAATGCGCTCGCCTATTGCAACTCTATTTGGGTTAAGTCTTCCGGCTTCCCGCAGGAATTGCAATGCCCCGGATACATTCCCTGATTTATACGCTGCAAATGCTTTGGCTATAAGAAGATAGTCAATAGTTTTTTTCCCAACTTGCTCTGCTTTTTGTTGAGCAATATCAAATTGTTTCTGAGCGTCTTCAATCCGATCCCCTTCAAGATGGGTACACCCTGTCAAGAAATGAGTTAACCATGGTTCCTTATTACTGTTGGATTTTGCTGCACTATTTAAGATTTTCTGAGCTAGCTCAATTCGGCCGGCCTTTAACAGAGCCAACGCACTGGTGTGAAGTATGTAGGGTTGGACATTTTTCATTGACATCCGTGTTGGGGTGTTTTCTGCGATTATAGAGGTTGCTTGGTCGTATTCCCCTTTACTGATGAAGGAACGCGCAAGACGTTCTGCGATGAATGCTTTATGTTGATTTGCTCTCTGGGGGGAATATTGGCATGTCAAAGCCGCTTGTAGATAACGTTCAGCAATCTCTCGCGCTTGGATAGCATCGGTAGTTTCCTTTAAGCCATTGCCGCTGAGTATCCAGTATTTCGCGAAAAAAAACTTGCCAATTGAATATAACTTATCTACTCCTTCATTTTCACCGGGGTGGGCCGCTGTTCTTTCGAGATTTGAACTTCCTGCTTGGATGTGGTTAGGGCAATCCGCCTGACAGCATTCTCTAATCATCTGTATTGCTTGCTCAATGTTTTCTTTATCTGCGTGATCTATGGCAACTTGCTGGCCGGCTGGGGTATCATCGCGAAGATTGAGAGCGAATACAGATTCATCCCAGTCTTCTTTGATTTTATCGTAGTAGGCTTGACTCAATCTATAGAGCGATCTGATGTAATCTTTCCGGTATCTTTTACGCCAAAATTCCTCATTATGTTCATTGGGATTTAGGTTTTCCCATATCTCTTTCGCGGACAACAGGGTTTGAATACCTTCTTCCCGTTTCTCATTAGCTTGTTTTAATTTTTCTGCAAAATCTTCGTAATCTTCGTATGATCTGCTCCACAGTATTTGATTCGGTAAAACATCAGTTAAAATACGTCCTTTACGATACAGATCATTAACACGTTTTGGATTAAGCTTGAGTGCTTTATCAACCACAGTTATGAAATTCTCAATTTCTTCCCTTAAATTCCCATCCCGTCTACCTCCTTGTTGAGTCAGTTCAGTAATGTTTTGATAGTATGTATAAGCAAGGACGGATTGATAACCCGCATTCTCCGGTTCGATTTCTATACATCGCTTCCTAATCCGTTCAGCAGACTCACGATATCCCGTCTGTTGCTTCAAAAAATCGTTCTTAGCTCTCCGATCTCTGGGGATCTCTTGTGGGCTGGTTTCTGCCAATTTCGCACATGCGAATCCGATTACGCTCAACACCTCAGGGCTATTCCAGATTAAATCATTCTGTTGTAACTCTGCCATCGGTTGAAATTTATGATAACGCAAGTTGCTAGTGTATAATGGACCCCAATATTTGGGCCAGGAGTTAAGTAAGATTTAACGTCTAACTCACTCCCACAAATGGAGGTCTGAATATGTCAACCAAACGGATTCGTCATACAGCAAAATTTAAGTTTACTATTGCCCTTGAAGCGATCAAGTCAGATAAAACTATCAACCAATTGGCAAGCGAACACCAGTTGCACCCGAGCCAAATCAGTCAATGGAAGAAGCAGTTGCTTGAACAGGGTAGCGATATTTTCGCTACCCGCCCCACCAAGCAACAGCGTGAGCAAAATGACAGAGAGTCGAGTCTGTATGAGCAAATTGGTCGGTTGAATATGGAACTGGACTGGTTGAAAAAAAAAGCCACCTCAAACAGTAGAACAGAGACGGAAACTCGTTGAACCTAACCACCCCCAACTGAGCATCCGTCGTCAATGTGAGTTGCTCGGTTTTTCCCGGTCAACGCTTTACTGTCAACCGGCTACAGAGTCAGCAGAGAATCTGCATCTGATGCGGCAGATAGATCAGCAGTATATGCAAACCCCTTTCTATGGGAGTCGTCGAATGACACAACATCTCAAGCAGCTTGGCTACGGTGTCAACCGCAAACGCATCCAGCGACTGATGCGTTTGATGGGGATAGAAGCGATTTATCCCAAACCCAAACACTCGGCTATCAACAGTGAGCATCGGGTTTACCCATACCTATTACGGGACTATGAGGTGACCGCCGCCAATGAGGTCTGGTCGGCTGACATTACCTATATCCCGATGGATAAAGGCTTTATGTATCTGGTGGCGATACTCGACTGGTATAGTCGTTACATCATTGCTTGGGAGGTGTCCAATAGTCTATCAAGTCGGTTCTGTCTCGACGCTTTACATCACGCATTATCTGCCGCAACTCCCATTATCTTCAATACTGACCAAGGGGTCCAGTTTACGGCAAATGCTTTCACCGATACCGTTGAAGCCGCTGGCGTTGCTATGAGCATGGGCAGCGTAGGCAGAGCCATGGACAACATTTACATTGAGCGGTTTTGGCGTAGCGTCAAGTATGAAGATGTTTATCCAAAACTCTACCCAACGCCAAAAGCCTTGTTTGATGGATTAACTCATTATATCCGGTTCTATAATTACAAACGACCTCACCAGAGTCTCAATTATGCAACTCCGGCTAAGGTGTATCTCAGCTAAAGGAATCTCACTCTATCTCAAATATCTTACTTATTTTTACTGTATTTTGGCCTCGACAAGGGGTCCACTTTAGTGTTTATTTAATGATAAGTGTAATCATAGTAGCAATGAGAAACAAAATAATCTTAATCTCAAACCCATCGGCAGTGACGGCATGAATAGAGCGGGGTAGCCGTTGGGTGATTAAACTGTTTGTCACCTTTATCCGCTTCCTGTGGTGATGGTGTATGTAAACTTCGTGGGCTTGATATTGCCGTTTGCTGTTCTTTTTTCGCAACGGTTTGAGCATGATACCGGCTTCAGCTAAGGCATCTTCAATCCCATAATTGCAGTAGGCTTTATCTGCATAAATGGTTGCCCCTTGAGGTAAATCAAACGGATAACACCGCAACCCCCGAACATCACTAAAACTGCCCGGTGTTAAGAAAAACTCAACCGGTATGCCAGACTCGGTGACCATCAGATGCAGTTTGAGTCCATAGAAGTATCTCCGTTTACTGGCTATCATCCCGCGCCAGACTTCCCCTTGATAAAGTTTTGCACTAGAGATGCGAATCACATCACACACTGGCACGGGATACGAGTCGATGATATAGAGTTGGTCTGAGTTTTGTGCTTTACAGTCTGTGGCAAGTGATTCAAAAAGTGTCTGAAACATCGGTGCAATTTGATGGAGTCTTCGATTGAATCGTGCCTTACTGAGCATATGGGGAATATATCCCTGCTCCTTGAGTAGACACCGTGCCATCTGTTGATTGCCACCGAACAGTTCTGCTGCGACTAAGGCAGTGGTCATTACTTCTGCGGCAGACATTTTGGCTCGTGGGTCGTCTTGATATCCGTGTTCAATTAACAGATCGTCACAAAGTGTATAAAATGCTACGATTACTAAGTCCATGGGATTCTCCTGTTTTAAGAGTTTTGTTTTGCCTAACAAACACTCTAACGGAAATTCCATGGATATTCAACTAGCAACTTGCGTTATGATAAATCCCCTGCCAATCGTTATTGGACTGTAGCATCCTTAATTGTTCAAGTAAGGTTTGAATGGTTTGTGTCACTTGGTTTCTCCCTTTAGTTATTGAATTCTTTTTTTACTTCCTTTCAAACGGTATATTCTACACAACGGCAGTGAGTCAGTCAAGCCAAAAGGGTAGTGGCAAAAATATAGAGTGGGTAATGGCTGAACACGATTGGAAAATCTTTTTCCTTTCAATTTTCTCGATTCTATACTACAATTACCAGATACACTTTGCGACGGTTGGGCAAGGTTCCCACATTCAGGATTCACGGCAGCATATAACTATATAGGAGAAGAAGATGGCAGTTCAGCGTTTGTCAGTAGCTCAAATTGAAGCCCAAATGGATCAGTTGGCACAGAGTCCCCAAGACCTCGGCGTTCTCGAATATATCGTTCTTCGCTTACCCGACGAACAGCGGGCAACCCCCCAGGAAGCGGAGGTCAGTCCCGACGGTGGACTCGAAGGAGATCGCTGGGCGCGACCGAATAGTCCCAATCCCGGTGCCCAGATATCTGTGATGAATTCCCGGTTCCTGCGGATGATTGCTGGCGACGATGCCCGAATGCCCCTCGCCGGTGATAATCTGCTGGTTGATTTAGATCTAAGCGAGGAGAATCTCCCCACCGGTACTCAGTTACAGATCGGTACGGCTACCTTTGAAGTCACAGATGTCCCACATACCGGCTGTCAAAAATTCCAACGTCGATACGGCAAAGATGCACTTGAATTTGTCAACGGAGATGCCTATAAGTCTCAACGACTCCGCGGACTGTTTATACGAACAATTCAAGCTGGGACAATTCAAGTTGGAGATTCCATCCACAAACTAACCGCTACATCGTAAAAATAAATACATGAGCGGGGGATTCCTTTTTTTCACGTATTACGCATCACGCATTACGTATCACATATATTGACTCACTGTAGGAGGAATCTCCGAATCCCGATACTCACAAATAACCCTAAATTTCCCGATTTTACCTTGATTCTTTCAAGGGAGATATGCTAAAATTAGGGACGCTTTTGCCGGAGTGGTGAAATCGGTAGACGCGCTGGACTCAAAATCCAGTGAGCCTTGGCTCGTGTCGGTTCGAGTCCGACCTCCGGCATTAATCCGCCATATAGTCCCATTGAGGCTATATGGCTTTTTTTATGGTCACGACCACACAAAAATCTCATTATCGTCCGCAGAATAACCGATGAACACCGCTAGGACGATGCGAGGATTGTTCCCTTGGACCGGGGGAACTTCGTGGATGCACCGGGTGTTGAAGAAATACAGGTCGCCCGGCTCAAGTTCAACCCGACACTTCTCAATGCCGTTTTCAGCAGCATACTGGTGAAAAGTGTTCTCGGCAATATATGGCTGGACCTCTTCCGTCCACAAACATCGGTGCAGGATCGCCTGCGTACCTGCATCAAATTCGTCGGCATTTTGCAAGCACAGCACACCCGCAAACTGGTGATCAAAGCGGTATACGGCGTAATTAGTCCGTGACTCTCGCAGCCGCACACTGTCAATGTGTGGGAGGTAGAGTTGGGTGTGGTAATGGATGCGAAAAATCGCGGGACCATAGCGACGACCATCCGGCTCGTAGGCTGTCCTAACCTGTTTGTCCGGCGCAAGATCCGAAAGTGCATTGTAGATGAGGTCTACCGGATTGTCGAACCCATCAAACAGGAATTTGAATAGGTGATGCGTCGCTTCCGAATGTTGGAAAAAACGCTCCTGATTTTGTCCCCGAATCCCCAGACTTGTGCCGATATCAGTTCTCACCCGTTCATCTCCGCCATACGCACCATCTTCGGGGTTGCGTGCTAGTCCCATGTTGTAGAACCGTTGGATCAGTGGAGTACATTGATCCGTATCGTAAGCCCCTCGAAACATAATAGCAGGCATCTCCGCCTGAGACAACGCGTAGAGTGGGTCTGCACAATTTGCCCGAATCGTCTCTAAATCTGGTCCAACCGGTATCCAATTTTCCGCAGCCATAAAATCCCTCCGTTTTTTAATCAATTGGTCCTTTATCTATCTTTGTAGTACAGCCTCCCATCTTTCAAGACGCGGAGAAAACTGTGCCTCTTTTTAACTTGTATGTGCGCCCCAACTATTTTATAATACCCCAAACCATAGTAGTAGGCATACTCCGTATGCCGTAATCCCTGTTTAATGAACTCACAAAAAGAAGGAATGTCTACATGAATCTCGGTTATAGCACTTGGGGAATGCCCACCGTCCCTATTGATGTCGCAATTCCGCATATCGCACAGCTCGGATTCGATGGGATGGAACTGGCAGTCGGTCCCCGTTTCATCATCGAATTAAGCACGCTCGACGCTGCCGAACGCAAACGAATTGCGGGACTGTTGAAACAACACAACTTAGCACTACCGGCAATCGCTGCACATTCCAGTTTGATGGAAACAGATCCCGAAGCACACGCACAGAACATGTGGCGACTGAAAGGTGCAGCGGATCTCGGCGTTGAACTCGCGCAAGGAGATAGCCCACCGGCAATCAACACAACGTCAGGCGGTCAACCGGAAGAATGGGACAACCAAAAACAATTCCTCGCTGATCGAATCGGTGAACTTGTTGAATATACCCAAACGCTCGGAGTAACCGTTGCAATGGAACCCCACATCGGTGGCCTGATCGACACACCCGATAAAGTCCTTGAACTCCTCGGCCTCGTCGGTTCTCCATACCTCAAGGTCAATTTCGACATCAGCCACTTTGATATCATCGGCATACCTACCGAGGAAAGCGTCGCTGCCCTAGCACTACATTCCGCCCATACACACGTCAAAGATCAGCGCGGACTCGCCCCCGACTTTGAATTCCTCATCCCCGGTGAGGGCCCCTTTGATTATGTGAACTACCTGAAACTGATGCAGCAGCACGGCTACGACGGGTTCATCACCGCTGAGGTCAGTTTTATGGTGCAAGCCCGCGAAGACTATGACCCGCTCGCAGCAGCAACTCTCTCGTATGAAACATTATCGCGCGCTTTCGCCGATGCGGGGATTGACCGAACCCGATAACCGGTAGCCTAGAATAACGCAAGTTGCTAGGTTCTGTTGACATTACTAACAGTCCGTAGGTTGGGTTGAACGAGAGTGAACCCCAACTAATAATTTCACGTTTTATTCTCAGGCAATCTCCTTCACTTTTCGGACGATTACTCCTGCGCTGATACCGTGTGCTTCCAGAAGTTCGTCCGCCTTGCCCGATCTCGGCAGCCCGTTGACAGCGAGCTTGTGAACCGTGACCCCTCTAGGGGCGACCGCATCCATCACCGCATCGTTAAGCCCACCCTCCGGGTAGTGATCTTCAACCGTTACGAGCGTGTTATTGGTGGCAGCGGCTGCGTCAAGAACTGTCTTTGCATCAATCGGCTTGACCGAATAGAGATCGATGACACGGATGGAGATACCGTCCGTTTTCAGGGTTTCATACGCCTTCAACGCCTCGTGAAGTGTGACACCCGCTGCAATAACCGTCACCTGATCGTCGTCGCTAGATCGGAGTACCTTGCTACCCCCAATCGGAAATTCTTCAGAATTCGTGTAGATTGTTGGTGTCGGCGGACGCGAGGTCCGAATATAGGCGATGCCCTGATGCGCCGCAGCTTGTGCAACCAAACGTTCCGCCGCAACAGCATCGCTTGGATACAGCACGACTGATCCGGGGAGTGCCCGAAACATAGCGAGATCCTCCAACCCCATCTGGGATGGGCCATCTTCACCGACCGAAACACCGCAGTGTGAGCCGGCATACTTTATGTTCGTCTGAGAAATTGCGGACATCCGAATGTGATCACACGCGCGAGTGAAAAACGCTGCAAAGGTCGAAACGAATGGAATCTTACCGCACTTCGCCAGTCCAATCCCCGCCCCGACCAGATTCTGCTCGGCGATGAACATTTCAAAATATCGATCACTGTGTTTCTCCATAAACTGCTCGGCATAGGTGGAATTTTTGACATCGCCATCCACCGCTACAATTAGTGGGTTCGCATCGCCCAATTTGGCAAGCCCAGAGCCGTAGCCGCTGCGGGTCGCTGCTGCTTCGCCCAGTTGATATTCTGGGGCTGCCATCTCCTTAATTTGTGGTTCGGTAATAACGGCTGCGGGGGCTGCTTCAATCTGAAAGCTGCCATCGGTGCTCAAAGAACCAAGTTCTTTCAGAGCGTCATCCAACGCTTCCCCCTTGGGAAGTGCTTTACCGTGCCAGCCAGCCTTGTTTTCAAGGGAAGATACCCCTTTGCCCTTGAAAGTTTTCGCCACAATCATCGTTGGTCGATCCTCGGTGGACTTCGCCTTATCCAGCGCGGATAGAATCTCGTCAAAATTGTGTCCGTCAATCCCGATTGCTTGCCAACCAAATGCCTCAAACCGCCGGCAGTAGGAATCAATATCAAACCCGTACATCGTCGGTTCACTCTGCCCCATACCGTTGACATCAACGATGCCGATCAGATTGTTGAGGTTGCGGTGTGCCGCAAGTGCAACCGCCTCCCAAACGCTACCTTCTGCAGCTTCACCATCACCCATCAGGACGTAAACACGGTAATCGGATTGATCCAGATATTTACCATTGAGTGCCATCCCAACCCCAATTGACAGGCCCTGTCCGAGTGATCCGGTTGCGACATCAACCCATTCCAAACGCGGCGTGGGATGTCCCTCAAGGTCGCTGTCAATTTGACGGAGTGTTAATTGATCCTCGACGGAGATGATTCCTACTTCTGCCCATGCGGCGTAAAGTAACGGCGCAGCGTGTCCTTTCGACAAAATGAAGCGATCATTGTTTGGGTTACGTGAATCTGTGGGATTGTACCGCATCGCGCGGAAAAAGAGCGCGGAGATAATATCCGCTGCGGACAGGCACGTTGTCGGATGCCCGGATCCGGCTTCTGATGTCGATACGAGTGAATGGATGCGTAGGTTGTTGGCTTTCTGTTTCAGGACATCTGTGAAAGTTGCCATTGTGTTCCTAATTCCTTTATAAGGTAGTATGAGCTAGGGCGTGTTGACATTTTAAGGCTGCTGATTCAGCAACCCCTGTAAGCATCGGGTAATCTGACATAAGTGGTACAAACTGTTAGTTTGCGAGCTGGGATCATCCCGATAAAATCGGGATGGTACAAAAGACCACTGTTCGGGAATAATTTTTTCAACCGGTGATCAACATTGTTCTCACTCTTTCACTGAGGAGAGACCGTCTTTCAACTGCAAGAGTTGTGCTTCTGGCAGGTTTGTGATTTCAGAAATGAGCGTTATCTCCATTCCCTTGGCAAGCATTGCCTTTGCAGTTTCAATTCTGCCTTTCTGTTCACCTTTCTGCTCACCCTCAAGCAGACCTTCCTGCTTGCCCTCACGCAAACCTTCCTGCTTGCCCTCACGCAAACCGTTTTGAAAAAACCGCTCCCTCTCCTTCTCTAATGCTGTGACTAACATTGTCTTCACCTCCTCTTCGGTCCGATAAATATACTCCAACGACTCATAATCGTCAGATTCAATCCGTCCGTGAAAAGCTAACTGCCTAAACCAGTTTAAGAACAGACTGACCGCCTGTCTGTCACCCTCCGACGAAAACACATTCACCAGCTCCGCCTCTAACACATCTAAATCATAATGGGACTCCGCCAAAAATAACGTCGATACAATGTTTCGGATTTTTAACAACGCCTCCTGACTGTATTGGTTTTCAGCAATCAGGAAATACTCAAAATCTAACGCGAACCTGCCGAGCGGTGGCATCTGCTCAATCAATGCCGAAAGGTTGACCGATGCTGTCCACGGTGTGCTTCCGTTGTACAGCACAATTGGAAAGACCGCCGGCAGTTTGTTGACACCGCTGTTATTGACGAGAAAATCCATGTAAAAGTTGGTGATATAGTTCAGCACCCGCAACGCCATGAACGGGTCTACAGTGGATTGAAACTCAATCAGGATGTAAATATAGACTTCGCGGTCCTGAAACTGGATTTTGTAGATTAAGTCACTCTCGGTCTCTTTGTAGTGTTCGGAGATAAAGGATTTATCAAGAGGTTCACAGGTGTCGAAATCGAGAGAATGGACCCACTCTTGGTTGACGAAGGTCTCAATCAGTTGTCGAAAGATGGTACGATTTGAGAATAGTTTCTTATAGCCGCTGTCGTGGATGTTCATCTCTAGCACCTTTTGAACCGAGAGGGGAGATAGATTGTTTCCAGTATTGCCCCCCTATTCTTCCACCCTTCCACTCTGAATACCCCTTGCGTCTTAGTGCCCTAAAGGGACTTAATCAGATCCACCAACGCTTCCGCAGCGTACAGCACATCCTCACGGCTCGCGTCGTGATTTGCTACCATTCGGACGGTCATCGGTCCGTAAACGGAAACCTTAATATTGTGTTGCAGAGCGCGGTCTGCAAAATCTGCTGCGGAGATGCTCAACGGCTTTGTATTGACAAAAACCATATTGGTATGCACGTCCTCTGGGTTCAGTGCTAATTCGTCGAATTGGGACAACGCTTTCGCGAGGAGTTTGGCGTTGGCATGATCTTCACCCAGTCGATCCGGCATCTCCGCTAGCGCGACAATACCAGCCGCAGCAAGCACTCCCGACTGTCGCATCGCACCGCCGAGCCGTTTCCGAGCGCGGCGCGCTGCTTCGATAAAGTCCGCATCCCCAGCGAGCATAGACCCAACGGGAGCACACAATCCCTTCGAGAGACAGAACATAACAGAATCGACATGGCTGACGACTTCACGAGCCTCAACACCCAACGCTTGGGCTGCATTGAAAACGCGGGCACCGTCCAAGTGAACCGGCACCCCATACTGCCGTGCCAGTTCGTGAACTGCACGCATCCGATCCAGCGGAATAGCACGTCCGCCGCGACGGTTGTGTGTGTTCTCCAAACAGATTAAGCTCGTTTTTGGGAATTTGGCAGGATCACGCTGCAGATACGCCTCAACCTCATCGAGATCCGGGACACCATCCGCGCTGTTCATCACAATCGGCATGATTCCCGCTAGTGAGGATAGGTTTCCATGTTCATAGTAGTAGATATGGCATTCGGCATCCATGATCGCATAATCACCGGCGCGGGTATGTGTCATGATTGCGGCAGTGTTCCCCATCGTCCCCGTTGGCACGTACATCGCTGCTGCTTTGCCAATCTTCTCAGCCGCCAACGCTTCCAAACGATGAATGGTCGGGTCTTCCCCGTAGCAATCGTCACCCACCTCCGCATTCATCATCGCTTCGCGCATCCTATTGGTCGGTTTAGTCACGGTATCACTTCGTAGATCAATAATCTTATCCATTATGCGGACTCACTTTCCTCATCAAGCCTTAGCGAGGCGACTCGCCGTTGTGCCGCTGGTGCAAGATAATGTAGACTATAATGCTTTGATAACTGCCCAAACGTTTCAATGGCTTGATCAATTTGGTTCAATTTGAGATAAGCCTCTCCCATCCAGTATATCGATTTGACAAGGATGTCATTCGGCGGTTTCGGCTCGGCTGGCTCCTCCGAATCCTCTGATTTTTCTGCGTCTGGAGGATCTGAGGGTTGTGATTTTTCGTATTCAATTGCAGCTTGGAATTCTGCGATGGCTTCCTCATAATTTCGATCTTCATAGTATGCCTTGTTAGCCTGATAAAAACTCATATTGTTACCATCATGCAGGAACTCCAAATCTACCCCAAGGGATGCTAATAAGGAGGAGGGGTCCTCCTCCACCTCTTCTATAATGTCCTCTGTTGCTTTATCATCTGAGGGAGTGCTCTCCTCCGCTTCCTCTCCCGTTTCTTCTGTTTCTTCTGTTTCTTCTGTTTCTGCCGCTTCCTCTATATCATCCTGCGTTGCTTCATCTTTTCGCTTCCTAGCCATATAAAATCTCCTTTGGATATATAGTTTATTCTCCCATTGGGAGAGTGAAGTTTTTATGTCATTTCTTGTCTCGGTACGAGCGTATTGACAGAAAAATAGGTTCAAGAAAAGTCCCTAATGAATGAACAGCAATTGATAATAGTATACCAAACAACTAGGCTTTATGGCAAGAACCGCAAAGTAGAAAAAACTGACAGACCATTCCGCTGTAAAGGGACAACGACTCTTCAGGAGCGGACGATTGATTTACGTCTAGGAAATTTGCTTTTACCCATCCCTATGCCTCTGGTATAATATAGGGTAAACATCATAGTAGTAGCATACTCCGTCCCGACGAATCGGGATTTCGCATAGCTTCCCCCGATTTATCGGGGCTCAACCTGAAAATCCCGATTCAGACAAGTGTTCATCCATTCAATGAACTAATAAACCAATGAACCAATGAACCAACTACCCGACGCTGTTAAAAACCGATCACTCTTTTCAAACTACTACCTCGATTCCCTCATCGCCGAGCAACTGCAGTGGGCAGATACGCCCAACATCGAATCGGACTACGCCGCAATCAAAGCACTCTTCGATGCTGTCGCATCCAACGCAGAGCACCTCAACGAGGCACAAACCGAACACGAATTCATCCAGCCACTACTAGAGCAGCTAGGACACACCTTTGAGGTGCAGCCCGCACTCCACACATCGCAGGGAACCAAAAGACCCGATTACGCCTTCTTCGCATCAGGGGCTGCTCACGATGCCGCGCAGTCCCACATCAACACAAATCAGTTCTTCAAAACCGCTCTCGCCGTGGGCGACGCCAAAGCGTGGTCACGCAACCTAGATAGAAAGACGCAGGGCGGAGGCGACCCGTTTAATAATCAAAATCCGAACTACCAGATCGACTTCTATCTGCGCGGAGCAGATAAAGACTGGGGCATCTTGACCAACGGTAGGCAGTGGCGGCTCTACCACCGTCAGACTAGTTATCGGCTTGATAGCTTCTACGAAGTAGACCTCGCCACACTACTCTCCGAAAGCGGAGGCCTTGATGTCTTCCGCTACTTCTACTGCCTTTTTCAGCGCGATGCCTTCCTCCCCGATCCGAGCGGGGCATCCTTCCTCGACCGTGTATTGGGGGAGAGCCAGCAATATACCGTCGCCGTTTCCGACGATCTGAGAAACCGTGTCTACGATGCCCTACGTCTGCTCATTGACGGCTTTCTCAAATTTCCCCGTAACGGTCTCGACCAAACCAACCCGCCGCTCGGTGAGATTCAGACCAACTGCCTAATTTTGCTATACCGTGTCCTGTTTATCCTCTACGCCGAAAGTCGCGGGCTGCTGCCGGTCGAAAATCCTAACTACGCCGCAAGTTACAGTCTCGCAGCACTCGCGGAGACTGTCCACGAAACGTTGGACCGGGGGGACCTGATTATCCCGACGATCAGCGATTATTGGGCGAGGCTGCGTGGACTCTTTACGCTCATCAACGACGGTTGGGACGACCTCATCCCGCAATACAACGGTGGACTTTTCAATCCAACAGCCCACCCGTTTCTTGAGGAAAACGAACTTGGCAACGAGGCACTGGCACAGGTTATCGAACTCCTGACACGGACAAAAGCGGGTGAACGCATCACCTACCGTGACCTCGACGTACGCCATCTCGGAGATATCTACGAAGGGTTACTCGAATATCAACCGAAAATTGCCGACCAAGGTCTGGTCATTGTTTCAAACAGGGGACGCGAGACGGTCGCACCCTCCAAATCCTATCCCAATCAGGAAGTCGCCTACTTAGAGGGAGAGGTCTATCTCCTGACTGACAACGACGAACGGAAGGCGACCGGCAGCTACTACACACCCGATTACATCGTCCGCTACATTGTCGAAAACACGCTTGCGCCGCTCTGTAAGGGCAAAAGCGTCGATGAGATTCTATCGCTCAAAATCCTTGATCCCGCCACAGGGAGCGGTCACTTCCTCGTCGGCGTGGTCGATTACCTCGCCGAAGAGCTCATCACACACCCGGACGCGCCACACATAACCGAAACAACGGACGAGGATACAGAACTCGCCTATTGGCGACGGCGCGTTGTCGAGTCGTGCGTCTACGGCGTAGATCTCAACCCGATGGCGGTGGAGTTGGCGAAACTCTCCCTCTGGCTACACACAGTGGCGAAGGGGGAGCCCCTCTCGTTCCTCGACCATCACATCCGCTGTGGCAATTCCCTAATCGGTGCGAAGATTGAGAACCTTTCCCACCTACCGGAGCTGCGGAGGAGCCGCCGCAATGTGAGCGAACCCCAAACAGAGATTCCGATGGAATTCCCTTTCACCGACACGGTTGCAACCGCCATCGGGCACTACCTGCTGATCGAGGAGACGGAGAGCCGGACCGCTGATCAGATCCACGCGAAGGAACACCAATTAGACATTGCCCAACGGAGGCTCCGCCTCCACAAAGGGGTAGCAAACCTCTGGACGAGCCTTTACTTCGGCAACGATGTCTCCCGTGCCACCTATCATCAGGTACTGAATGCCCTCCGTTCCAGAGACACCGGCAGCCTTGAAAATCTGCTCGCCTATCAGACGGCGCAGGAGATAGCAAAAGAAAAACGGTTTTTCCATTGGGAGATCGAGTTCCCCGAAGTCTTTCGCGATAAGCACGGACGGGAGAAGGACAATCCGGGCTTTGATGCAGTAGTAGGAAATCCGCCTTACATCCGACAGGAAGCGTTAGGCGATATCAAGCCGTTTCTTGCAACATATCAGACCTACAGCGGTATTGCTGATCTTTATGTTTACTTCGTTGAACAAGCACATGAATTGATGCGAGAACATGGACGATTCGGCATGATCACGTCGAATAAATTCATGCGAGCGAATTATGGAAAGAGCTTACGTGCCTATCTTTCAACTAACACTGTGCTGAATGAAATTGTCGATTTTGGTGAGTTACCTGTTTTCGAGGAGGCCGCCGCGATGCCCACAATTCTCCTGACCCTACGCGAATCTGTCAACGCACAAACATTCCGATTCACCCAAATGCAGACGCTCGATTTTGATTCGTTGCAAGCAGAAGTTGACCGTATCGGTGAGCAGCTCGATCAGGATGCGTTGGGTGAAAATTGGACATTAGCCACTGCGGATGAAATCAGGATTTTGAACAAAATCAGAGAAAATAGTACAACACTCACCGAATACTGTGATGGACAGATTCAGTATGGAATCAAAACAGGATTCAACGAGGCATTTATTATTGATGCTGCAACACGCGGCTACATGGTTGATGAAGATCCCAGATCGGCAGAAATTATTAAGCCGTGTGTCATTGGAGATGATATCCGAAAATATGAAATTCAGTTTCGTGAACGGTATCTGATCTGGACATATATCGGTGTGCCAATTGAACAATATCCCGCTGTTTTCAATCATCTCCGGCAATTTGAAGGACGATTGGTGAGACGGCAGGATCAAGGAGAGCATTGGTGGGAGTTGCGGAATTGTAGCTACTACGATGACTTTGAAAAACCGAAAATTGTCTATCCTATAATTGCAAAGGAACCACGGTTCTCTTTGGATTTGGACGATTATTTTGTAAATGACAAGTGTTTCATTATTCCTCAACATGATTGGTATCTTCTCGCGTTACTGAATTCTTACCTACTTTTTGAAATGGCGAAACTCAGCGTTTCTGTGCTTGGCGATCCAAACGCAGGCGGCAGATTGGAACTTCGAGCGGTACATCTGCAACATCTCCCCATCCGCCGCATCAACTTCACCACCCCTGCCGACGAACGCAACCGCCTACTCGAAAAAGCCAAAACCCTCTACCAACGCTGCCTTGACAGAGGGAGCACCGACTGCGTTCTCGGTTTCGTGAAGCACCATCTCACCGCCGATCCAGAGCGTTCCGATGTCGTCCACGACCTGCTCGCCTTCCAAGCGGAGCAGATGGTTGAGATGAACAAAACGAAAGGGGAGGAGATTCGCGGTTTCCTGCACTGGCTGGAACGGGAAATCGGAGTTGAAATTGATACACTCAAAAACAAGACCAAGATCCAGAATTACTTTGAGTTGTCGGTTGAAGAACTGCTTGAGATCCTCAAGCGCAACCGCCGGACAATTGCTGTCGATCCATCAAGCCGAGATTTCCAAGAGTCGTTGGCGCGCGAATTTACAAATAGCCTTGCCAAACTCAATCCCTTGCTCTCCCGCATTCAGAGGACCGATGAACTGATTGATCAGGTGGTCTATCAACTCTACGGCTTGACCGACGAGGAGATCGCTATCGTAGAAGGCAACGTTTAATTCAAACGCACCACGTTTCACGCATCATGTTTTTGGTGTTGAGCGTTCAACTGCATAACTCATCCTGAAAATCCTTGAATCCTGAAAATCCTGATTCAGACAATTTACATAAACACTCGACCACCACGACGAAAAGAAATAGTGAATAATCAAAAATCCGACGAAAATAAAGCAAAGCTGCTACAGGGACCGGTAGGAAAAACACTCATATCCCTAGCGGCACCGATGGCATTTGGGATTATGGCGATTATCCTATTTACCGTCGTTGATACCTTCTACATCGGGCGATTGGGTGCCGAGCCGTTAGCGGCGATGGGGTTCACCTTCCCCATCAGTTACATTGTCATGAGCATCGCAATGGGACTGAGCGTTGGCACCTCCTCAACCATCGCTAGAGCAATTGGAGAGGGGCATCAACTAAAGGTGCAACGACTCGCGACCGATGGATTGGGACTAGCCTTCCTCATCGTTACGTGCTTTTCCCTTATCGGACTAACAAACCTGAATACTATCTTCTCTCTGATGGGAGCAAGGGGCGAGATACTCGAACTCATTTCTGACTATATGATCCCTTGGTGTTTGGGAGTGGGGTTGCTCGTGATTCCGATGGTCGGCAACGGTGCGATTCGTGCCACAGGTGATGCCAAAACGCCCGCGACTATTATGATTATCGCCGGACTGGTGAACATCGTTTTGGATCCATTTCTGATTTTCGGTATCGGTCCGTTTCCGCGATTGGAGTTACGAGGTGCAGCGTTAGCAACAGTAGTTTCTTGGGGGGTGACATTCACCGCCTCGTTGTGGATTTTGGGGAAGCGGGAAGGGATGATTCGATTGCCGGTATTCGATCCGAAACGCACCTTTGATTCATGGAAACAGATCCTTTACATCGGCGTTCCGGCGGCGGGGACGAATGTGATGGAGCCGTTGTCAATGGCGGTTATTACCCGGATGATCTCCGAATATGGTGAGGAGGCTGTCGCCGCATTTGGTGTGGGAGGGCGGTTAGAGGCATTGTCACTCATCGGGTTGTGGGGGTTGTCAATGGCAATGACTCCCTTTGTCGGACAGAATTTCGGTGCGGGCAATTACGATCGGATTCGATCAGTGCTACGGTTTGGCTCGAAATTCTCGCTAATATGGGGAGGGGTTGCGTTCGCTATCCTTTGCCTCCTTTCCGGCATTATCGCACCAATTTTTAATGATGACAAGACGGTGATTGCCTCCGTCATTCTCTTTTTACAAATTATCCCGATCAGCTACGGGATGTATGGAATCTCTGTGCTGGTTAATTCGATGTTTAACGCCTTGGGAAAGCCGTTACATGCCTCCTTGGTCATCATATTGCATCTTTTCGTTTTCGTTCTACCGTTGGCGTATCTGGGATCAAAGGTCCACGGATTGAAGGGGATCTTCATCGGTATTGCCGTTGGGAATGCGGCAGTCGGGATTATCGCCTATCTGATGGTTCGGAGATTCCTTGTCCGCATTGAAGCAGATCGCGAATCTACAATCGCGGAGCCTGCCGAGTCAATATCCCCAAACCAATGAACTAAGCATAATTCTTCACAGGAGATTACTAAACATGCCAGAAAAAAGCACCGCGTTTGCCGTAATCGGCGATCGCTATCACAATTCAGACTACATTCGGACCGCGCTAGGCAAAACCCTAGTGGATGAACTTGGACTCACCATCGACTTCACCGACGACGTGAAGCTGCTCAATGCAGAAACCTTGGACGGCTACAAAATGCTGATCACTTTTCGGGACGGCATGATCTGGCCCGATGGCTACGGTGCGGGGGGATCGCTACCACCAAACGTGAGCGAACCACCGGTGCCAGAGGTCGAAGCAACCGCTGTCGATTGGATCACCGAACCACAGGCACAGACGGTCAAGGATTTTGTTGAAGGCGGCGGTGTTGCACTGTTTTACCATAACTCGACCTACATCGCCAGAGGCAATGCGACCTTCCGCGCCGTGTTGGGGGCAGCGACCGAGGGGCATCCGCCGGTTCGACCGTTCAAGGTTACACTCACTGATCCAGATCATCCGATCACGCAGGGTGCGACCGATTTCATTGTGACCGATGAGCAGCACTACATGACCTACGACGGTGATCCGGCGCACGTTTTCATGCGGAGCATCAACGAAGATGGGTTGGGGTTCAACGAGCTTGGCACAACTTGCGAGGCGGGATGGGCTTATGACTACGGGAAGGGACGGATCTGCTATCTTGCGCCGGGGCATACCGTTGCTGCGCTATGGAATCCGGCATACGTGAAGATTCAGCAGAACGCTGTCCGGTGGCTATTGCGGGAGATTTGAGGGATCTTTGTTTGAGGGGACAAAAAGCGCGTGTTGGGTTTCACTACCTATCTATAAGACCGTGTTATTGAAAGAGAGTTCCTCTATTATGGTTAATACGGATTCGCTTTTAACCGTTCAACCCAACCTACGTTGAACTACCGGCTGCATTCACGGTCCTCGTGGACTAAGTCATCAATAAAATCTTCACGTTCTATTTCGGTCATGGTATCCCAATCCAATCCACGAGACTTACATAACTGCCGAATCTGTGATTCCGCATAATCCATGCGCTCCTCTCGATCGGCTGCTGCGCGCTCTGCAAGTGTATACAGTAGCATTCGACACTCTTCTGGAGGCATCTCATGGATAGCACTAATGATCTGATCGGTTGTTAATTTAACAGTCTGATTCATTTGGGTATTCCTTTGGTGTGCTATCAAGTGAACGAGTAGCTGTATTGGTCAATGGAAGGGTACACACATTTTATAGTCTATCGCTTTCAGGGAGCTCATGCAGAAATATTTTCCGGTTTAGCATCCTTAGGTCCCTTTTTATTCGCGTTGATGTCCTTGTAAGCGACCATTATTTGAGGGATGGCAATCGCCGCCGCAATTAACCCAATAAGCGCGATTATCACAGCCCATATACGACCGAGTTGTGTGTCCAAATCCTCAATTCTGGTATTTATTCCATCAATTCTGGTATTTACTCCATCAATTCGGGCATTTACCGTCTGGATTCTGAGATCTACATGCTCCTTCATGCGCTTTTCAGAAGCAGTGACTTCTTCTTTGACGATTTTTCTAATAGCTTCTATATCTTCCTTAGTTAATTCGCTAAATACGGGTAATGCCAAAAGTAGTAACAATAAAATAGCAGTAATACAAGCAGAAAACCAACTTGAAAATCTCATCACCAAGCATCCCCCTTCATTTGCCAATAAAAAACAGAGAGGAAAGAAAAATATTTTTCTCTGCGTTCTCCGTATCTCTGCGGTTGATTACACTCTAATCTCCCAAATTATACCAACGTTGATTATGTGTGTCAATAAAACAGTGTAGAGGGACCACCATCTTACGCAGAAGATTGAAAGGATTCTCTTATTACGCTTTGATATGATAAATCTCACGCAGGTTCCGGTACTTCTGCGCGTAGTCCAAGCCGTATCCAACGACAAAAGTGTCTGGAATCTCAAAACCGATATAATCGATCTGCGTTGACACAATTCGCCGTGTCGGTTTGTCTAAGAGACTGCACACCTTCACGCTTGCGGGTTCCAACACTTCAATTTCCTTCATGAGAAAATTCAAGGTCTGTCCTGTGTCAACGATATCCTCCACAACAACCACATCCGCATTGTGAAGGTTTCCGTTTAACCCCTGAACTGTCCGAATATGCCCTGACGATTCCGTTCTATCGTCATAACTCGAAAGTTGGATAAACTCGCAGCGCACAGGAATCGAAAGTGTGCGGAACAGATCCGCGAAGAATAGGGCTGCACCTTTGAGAACGCAGACAAGCACCGGCTCGCGATCGGAGTAATCTTCGGAGATCTGTTGACCCAATTCGCGGACCCGTCTTTGAATTTCTGCTTCGGAGATTAGCGTGGATTCAATTTCCATTTTCATCAATTTTGGTAGAAGGTGAGTAATTCAAATATAGCCGCCGCTTCGTCTTGGCTCGGATTTTGAACGGTTCACTGGTTCGGTAGCCAACGACCCAAATAATCTCATCCCCACTCATCAACACTGGGACCTGTCCCCGTTCCTGTCGAGGAATCTTGGCATCAATTAACAGATTCTTCAGCTTTTTTGTGCCCCGCATCCCAAACGGGTGAAATCGGTCACCGTCTCGCCGCTGTCGAAGCGTCAGCGGAAGTTGCAGCCGATCGAGATCAAATACAGCTTGAAATTTACCATCAGGAAACTTATCCACTACCGCGCAGTTCATTGGTTGTTCCACAACGGTAGCGATTACCTCCGCATCTAATAGCGGAAGTGCGGTGTACCCCGGCACCGCAACTTCATATTCAAATGGGGCACGGTTTTCCGTTGATTTTTGGATAAGGACTCGATTGTATGCCCGTCGAAACGCCCCGCCGTTGGGCAGATCCAAAACACGATTCGGTGCTTCTCCATCAATCAAATTCAACATTGATTCAAAATGATTGAAGTAGAGATCCCTGACCTCTCCAAAAACTTCTGCGACAGCCAACCGCAATATTCGCCGACGCAAAGCAAGATGATGTTCTCGAAATAAACGGCGATCCAGAACAACAGTGTCAGGTGTGTAGGATTCTATCCGGCACGCTTGAAACGCATCATGAGCGAGCATCTCCAGATAATCCGATTCAGCCTGTAACAGTTCGGTTGTCTGGTTCAAGGCGTTCTGGATATTGGCGTTATAAGCACGCTCTAAGGCGGGGATAAGTTCTAAGCGAACCCGATTGCGGAGGTAGTTGAGTTGAGAATTTGTAGCGTCACAGCGGGGTTGTAATCCAAGCTGCGCCACAAAATCCTCAATCTCTTTCCTTGAAAAGGCGAGCAAAGGACGAATGAACTTCCCTTCCCGCACCGGGAGTATCCCTTTTAAGCCAGATGTGCCCGCCCCGCGCAACAGGTTCATCAAGACCGTTTCCGCCTGATCGCCGCGGTGATGGCCCAACGCAATCTTCGTCGCCCCAGTCCGCTCAGAGACACATTCATAGAACTGGTATCGCACTTGTCGCGCTGCCACTTCAGCGGAGAGTTTCTGGCTCCGCATCAGTTGTGGTACATCAACTTTCATGCTTGAAATCGGAATGCCTAATCGACCTGCCTGTTCCGCAACATACACCGCATCATCCGCCGAATCCTCGCGAAAACCGTGATCTAGGTGAGCGACATGGAGTTGACAATCGAGTTGATGGCGTAGCGTGTGCAAAACGTGAAGCAAGGCAATTGAATCAACACCGCCAGAAACACCGACAAGCACTGTCTCCTTTGGTTGAATCATCTGATGTTGAGTGATAAAGCGGTGGGTGCGTTGCACAAAGCTAGCAGCCATGACAGAATCTCGAATCAAAAGAAAACCGAGCAGCTCATAGAAACCGAGTTTTTCCGAAAAAACTCGGTTTCTTTGCAATATTTCTTAACGCGATCGAAAATAAAAAAGCCGCACTAGGCGGCTAAATGATTGCTTGTGAGTGCCGGTGTGGAGAGTTGAACTCCAGACAGCACGATTATGAGTCGTGTGCTCTACCACTGAGCTACACCGGCATAAGAAAAAAGGGAAATGTGCCTGAACAAGCACATTTCCCGTAGGCTTTCCTACCTTTCAATAGAACCAAATGGTTGCAGGGGAGGGATTTGAACCCCCGTCCTCCGGGTTATGAGCCCGACGAGCTACCAGACTGCTCTACCCTGCGCCAAGATGTAGGGAGGAAATGGTGGGCGAGGAGGGATTTGAACCCTCACACCCATTTACGGGCGATGGATTTTAAGTCCATTGTGTCTGCCATTCCACCACTCGCCCGCGGCAAAGAGGCATTGAATTCCAGCGAATTCAGTAGACTCTATTGTAATAGATCCCCTCCGATTTGTCAAGGCTTTTTTCCAAATTTACCGTTCTGATTGTATTTGATGTCTTTGGCTCATATTAAGAAATCGTGTAACAGAATCGAGACTTCCAAGCCCGGTTGCACCAATGAACCAATGAACTAGTGAACTATCGGATGCCAATAAACAGATACTTTTCACGTTTCACGTCCCGGTATCGTTGTGTTTCGTTCCGAAAGACTTACGAGACTGTGGATCCCGATCGGATCGGGACATCACGTTTCATATTTTTTCCAGTTGACTTTCGCGTACCAGCGTGGCATACTTTTCATCTAGGGATCGATCCAATTTTTCGATGAAAAGGAGTAACAGCCGCTTATGGAACTTACCTACGCACAAAAACAGGAAATCTTCGAGAACGGGTTTGTCAAGGTTCCCGGCGTGGTGCCACAAGTGATGGTGGAGGCAGCCCTCCGGGGAATCAATAACTCTGTCGGTGAAGGGATGAACACCGACGAGATGGTGACTTTCCGATCGAGATCCTACTGTCCAGAGCTTCAAGGATCGCCCATCATCACGGACCTGCTAAACCGAACACCTGCATGGGAATTAGCAGAATCAGCAATCGGGGTCGGTAAAATTATTCGTCCAAAAGGCGGACAAATCGCGCTCCGGTTTCCAAGCATACAAGATCCGCCTCCGAAGCCGGGCGGTCATCTCGATGGAATGCACTCGCCACACAACGGTGTTCCCAAAGGCATAATCCGAAACTTCACAATGCTGGTGGGCGTGTATCTCAGCCATGTGCCGCAGCCATACTCTGGCAATTTCACTGTATGGCCCGGGACACATCACGTCTACGAGAAGTACTTTCAAGAGCACGGTCCGGAATCACTCCTTGAAGGGATGCCGCCGGTCGAGCTGCCGGAGCCACATCAAATCACCGGGGAGCCCGGCGATGTGATTATAGCGCACTACCAGATTGCCCATACTGCAGCAGCAAATGTCTCACCACACACGCGGTACGCAATCTTCTTCCGCTTGCGTCATGTCGATCACCCCGACTACCGACCGGAAGCGATGACCGACATCTGGTTGGAGTGGGATGGGCTGCGCGATATTGTAGCAGCGTAATTGGGGTGCTAATGCCGATCCGCTCCAATTAACACGGAAAAGCCAAAAAAGCGACAACACCTTGTAACATTTTCGGGTTATCATTGAACTAGTGAACCGATGAACTAACGAACCAAGGGGATAAATCATGTCAGAACAACTCGCAATCCGCGGCGGACAACCGACAATTCCAGAAGGGACGATTAAACCTTGGCCCCACATTACCGATGCCGATCGGCAGGCGGTGATGGAAGTGCTGTCCAGCGACAGCATCAACGAACAGCGTAAGATTCAGTCCGAAGCGTTGTCCCAAGAGTGGGCAGCGTATGTGGGGCGAAAATACTGCATCCCGACCAACAGCGGCACCGCGGCACTCCACATGTGCATCGCCGCTTTGGGAATCGAGCCGGGCGACGAGGTCATCGTTCCAGCCTTTACGTTCTGGGCAACGGCAGCCGCTGTCCTCCACCACAACGCTATCCCAATTTTCGTTGACATCGATCCCAAGACGTTCTGCATCGATCCCGCACAGATAGAAGCCAAGCTTTCGGAACGGACGAAAGCGGTGATCGCCGTCCACATCCACGGGATGCCGGCGGATATGGAGGGAGTCCTTGCAATTGCCAAGCAACACGGACTCAAGGTTATCGAAGATGCCGCACAGGCACACGGCTCAAGGTACAAGGACGTGCCGTGTGGTGCGATCGGAGATGTCGCAGGTTTCAGCACGCAGATGTCAAAAACGCTGACGACAGGGAGTGAAGGTGGCTTATTCGTCACCGACGATGAGGATTACCACAAACAGGCAGCACTGCTGCAATACTTCGGCGAATTGGTTGTGCCGGGCAGAGAGCGGCAGGAGCAGGAGTATAATGCTTTTGGGTTAGGCTGGATGTATCGTGGCGATGTGTTCGGTCAGGCATTTATCCGTAGCCAGCTAAAAAGGCTAGATACGAATAACGCCTTACGCATCCGAAACTGCAACTTCCTTACGGAACACCTCTCCAAAATCAAAGGCATCGAAACGCCGTATGTCCCACCGCAGTGTGAATCTGTCTTCTATAACTATGTGGTTGGTGTCAAACCAGAAGAATTGGGGCTTTCCGTCTCACCGAAGGTCTTCCGCGAAAAGGTTCAGGAAGCGTTAATCGCTGAAGGCTTGCACGTCGGGCAGTGGCAAAGGCGACCTGTACCGGCACAGGAAATCTTTCAAGCCCAAATCGGCTACGGAAGGGGCTGCCCATGGACCTGTGGTCATGCCCAGCCGGTGGAATATCGGACAGAGGACTATCCCAACGCCACCGCATTCATCGATTCTCATTTCTACCTTTTCGACGTGAACCCGCCGAATGACCTTGACCTGATGAAATTGTATGTCGCAGCATTCGAGAAAGTAATGGATAATCCCGATCAGTTGGTCGGGTAGGCGTGTGAACAAAAAAACTAAAGAATGGATGAACCGGGGGAATTGTTTGCGTCTGAACGACGCAACTTATGAATGACCTGAAAGGAAATTTAATGAACAAAACAGTAAATTCGCCGACAAACGTTATTTTTTGCATCGGCGATGGAATGGGATTTGAAAAAATCAAGGCAGCTAGTATGTACGCCCGTGGCAAAACTGGGACACTCTCTTTTGAAGCGTTCCCCCATCAGGGCGAGGTGACGACACACTCAGCTGACTCTCCGACGACCGACTCAGCAGCCGCTGCAACTGCGATGGCGACCGGTTCCAAGGTCAACAACGGTGTCATCAGCACCGCTCTGCCGGGCGATGGCAGAGAATTGTATACGCTCTTGGAGTGCTTTAAGGATCAGGGCAAGAGCACAGGATTGGTTTCCACAACTTTCATCACCCACGCCACACCAGCCGCCTTCGGTTCACATGAACCAAAACGCGGCAATCTGGCGGAGATCGCCGAGGATTACCTGAATCAGACCCGTCCGAATGTTTTACTCGGTGGCGGTGGCAATGGGATGGTTGAGGAGGCAGCTGAAGCAGCCGGCTACACGGTTGTCACGAATCGAGACGAACTCCTATCTCTGGAGGCGGAAAACGTCGAGCGAGTTTCCGGTCAGTTCGGTGACACAAATCTACCCTATGAATTTGATGGACTTGGAGATTTACCGCACCTGTCGGAAATGACTGCAACCGCGCTGAAGATATTAACAAAGAATCCAACCGGTTTCTTTTTAATGATTGAAGGCGGTCGTATCGATCACGCCGGACACTCTAACGACATTGAGCGCAATGTCTACGAGACGCTTGAGTTTTCTAGAACGGTGCAAGTTACATTTGACTGGGCGAAGGGACGGGAGGACACCCTCATCATTGTTACCGCCGACCACGAAACCGGTGGTTTGAAAGTGCTTGAAAACAACGGCATGGGCATTTTCCCAACTGTCTCTTGGTCTACCGGCGGTCATACAACAACAAATATCCCTGTATACGGTTGGGGTGCCAATGCAGCGTGTATTTCTGACGTGATGGATAACACCGATTTCTTTAACCTTGTGATGTACAACCAATCCGCAGAACAATAGAGCACCATCAGAGTTGAAACGTGAGCAGTAACAGTTCCCTCACCTCACGCTTCACGAAAGGGGAGATTCTATGTACGATTCTGTTCGGCATTTCGAGCAGCTATATGCGTCCGTACCGAGGGAATTTGCGTTTCGAGCGTCATCCCAAGAAGAATGGCTTGCTTGGCGTGAAGCCTTCCGACCGCGCCTGTGTCACGCGCTTGGATTAGACAAGCTGGAGTCGGATCTACAGGGCTATCAACCGAGCGCGGAGATGTCTCGATCCGAAGACATGGGAACGCATATTCGGGAACAGTGGCATCTATGGGTTGAGCCGACCGTGCCCCTTCCCTTCTATCTGCTGCGTCCCAAAACCCAGAATGGACCTTTACCGTTAGTCCTTACACCGCACGGTCACAATCACCCACACATTTACGTTGGGATTGCTCACAGTGAAGACGAAGAACAATCAATGATGGAGGGAGAACGGGACATCGCCCGCCAAGCGGTGGAGGAGGGGTATCTGGCGATCGCGCCGACCGTCCGCGCCTTTGGTGAGACGCGCACCGAGACGGACAGAGAAAGTAACAAAACCTCTTCGTGCCGAATCGCGTTGATGCACGGTCTATTGGTGGGACGCACGCCCATCGGTGAGCGCGTCTGGGACATCTCCCGTCTGATCGATTGGGCGTTGGAGCATCTGGACGTGGCAGCAAAGCAGATTGCGATTACGGGGAACTCCGGCGGCGGCACTGTATCCCTGTTTGCTGCTGCCTGTGAACCCCGCATTTCGGTCGCTGTTCCTAGCAGCTATTTCTGCACCTTTCAAGGAAGTATCGGGTCTATCCATCACTGTGACTGCAACTATGTGCCGGGGATAATGCGGTTGGGAGAGATGTACGATGTCGCCGGGTTAATCGCCCCGCGACCGTTCTCCGCGATCGCTGGCAGGGAAGATCCCATCTTTCCAATTGAGCACGTCAAATCTGCTTTTGAACATCTGCAGCAGATCTATGCAGTCGCTGGCGTGCCAGAAAGCTGCCAACTCCATATCGGCGAGGGCGGACATCGCTACTACAAAGCAGGTGCTTGGCCCTTTATCCGTAGGCATTTCCACGAAATAGCAACTAGAAGCGATTGAGCACGGAAAAATACCCCTTTTTCGTGGGAAAAATGGGAAATTGTTTCTCGCACTACTTTATCAACCCGGATCCGCTCAGATAGCGGTGCCGGAGGGCGGCTTAAAAATTTCCAGCTGTCCTAACGCCTCCTGAATCTTTCCCAAACGCGTCGAATCTGTGATTTTCGCCCCATTTGTGTCTGTCACGTAGAATGAATCCTCTGCGATGAATCCCTCAGTCGTAATCTTGGCAAGACGGATATCCAAGCCCAGTTTATAGAAGGCATCTGAGATTGTGTAGAGAAGCCCCACCTGATCTTGCGCGCGTAGGTCAATAATTGTTGCACGATCTGACCCTTCATTGTCGATTCGGATCCTTGGTTGGATATAGTGCCGTTGGCGGCGCAGGAGCGGATCCGATTCGCGTTGTTCCTGTAGCACAGTTTCCACATCAACTTCCCCATCCCAGACCGCTGTTAGTGTTTTCTCGATTTGGTGATACCGATCTAAAATTGGGCCCTTGCCTGTCTGGCCATCTGTCACATTCAAGACATCAATCACTATTCCATCGCTACGGGTGTTAATTATAGCCCTTAGTATGTTAATATTCTCGACTGTGAATACAGCGGTAATCTGCCGAAAAATTCCCCGTGCATTGCGGGTGCATATACCGATTTGGGTATAACTCTGATTCTCGGCAAAATGGGAAACAGCGATTGGAAGATCGCCTAGCTTCTCAACGAGTTGAATCTGTTTGCCGATTAGGTCGGGTGCCTGCGAAACCAGTCCCTGATCAGGCATTGTTTCAAAGTGTCGGGCAATTGCAGCCTCTCCAACCGCTTCACCAATGAGTTGCGTGACGCGTGCTTGCAGCTCTTCGACTTTCAAGAACTCCATCTTTCCTTGCAGGAACTCAAGCGTTCGTGTATAGAGTTGCCAAAGTAGAATCGCATTCCATTGGTTCCAGATCTCTAGACTTACAGCGCGCATGTCGGCGAAAGTCAAGAGATACAGCATCTTCAGATGCTGCTCATCCTGCACCAACTCTGCAAAACGTTCGATGACTTTTGGATCATCAAGGTCGCGTCGCTGGGCGGTGTGGATCATATCCAAGTGCCTCAAGATGAGAAATAGTACCATCTCTTTATCTACGGTGTCCAATCCTATGCGGTCCAAGGCGGCTTGTGCCATTTCAAACCCACGCTCGTCATGTCCACCCGGTCCGTCAACCCCTTTCCCGACATCGTGTAATAGGATTGCCAACCGCAGCAATTCAGGTTTCTCCACCTCTTTGAAAATATCGAGAAAATCTTGCCCACCCTGTAACTGTGCCAGCGTCGCTTCTTCGAGATTTTCAATCGCATACAGCGTATGTTCATCGACGGTGTATTGATGTGGACGGTCTGACCGCACAAGGGATCGGATTTTGCCAAACTCAGGTAGATAGTGATCCAGCACCTGCCAACGATGCATCCGGCGCAGCACTTCAGCAACCGACTGCGAATGACGGAGGATCGATAGGAAACATTTGGCGACTTCAGGCGAACGTCGGAAGTTTTCATCAATAAGATGAAGATTTGCAGCGATCTGATGCCGGACATCCGCGCTGATTCGATTCCCTAGTTGTTGGCGATACGTGAATACCTTCATCATCCGCGTTGGATCTTCCCTAAAATCGAAATGTCCTTCCTGAAAACCGATTTCGTTCCTTACCACCGTAAATCCATCGGGCAGCGCTTTGGTTTGCCACCGTTCAAACCAACGATTTAGCGGGGATCCCTGATGCTTCACCCGATCTATAATCAGCTTTGCGAACTCATAGAGATGCTCTGCGTGTAGATAGTAGTCCCGCATCATCGTTACCTCTGCGAGCGAATGCCCATTATCCTCATACCCAAGATTTTTAGCAATGGTTTCTTGCACATCTAGAACGAGCTGATCACTCCTTCTTTGATTCACGTAGTGGAGCTCATTGCGTAGCTGCCACAGAAAATTGAGCGATTCCTCGCATGACCTCGCCACTGTTCGGGGAATGACCCCTCGCCTCTCAAGTTCTCCGAGGTCTTTAACCCCAAAGCGAACGGCTGCAACCCAGATACCCGTATGAAAGTCCCGCAAGCCACCTGCACTCTCTTTAATGTTCGGTTCTTGCAGGTAAATGGTTGCGCCGTAAGATTCGTGACGGGTACTCCATTCCTCAATCGTTTTCGTGATGAACTTTCCCACCTGCTTCTTGAAAAAGTGTTTGGAGGTCAATCTCTGAAATTCACGGTAAACCTGTCTTGTCCCGACAATGTATCGCGCTTCAAGCATTGAGGTTTTGGAGAAAATATCGTCGTAGGTTGCGCGGACACACTCCTTGAGCGATCGACAGCTATGCCCAACCTCAAAACCGATGTCCCAGAGCGTCGTAATCAACTGATTAGCAAGCGGCTGAATTTGACTTGCGTTCAGTTCCGAAGGGTCGTAGACTAACATGATGTCAATGTCTGAATAGGGATTCAGTGTTTCCCGTCCGTAGCCACCTAATGCGAGGATAGCTATCGGGGCATCTTCAGGCAGTCTGGGACCACCATTTTCTGCTTTAATCGCAGATTGATAGATGCGCTGAATCACGTTGTCCGCAAGGCGGGTATATTCTTCGACAACTTCTCTACCCCCAATTCCGAAGCGGTGGCGGGAATAGATGCGCTCACGCTCTTTAGCGCAAAAGTCTTTCAGTTCTTCTACAAGTGTAGGATTATTTTGCTGTTGCATCTGTTATCTCTAAAATACAGAACCTTTCAAAGATCAAAATCTATAAAAGATTCGGTCGGTTGTCACCTAGTACGGAACGCAGATCTGCGTTCCCTACGGATTGCTAAAGAGGAGGATACAGGCGAGTGCTGGTAACAAAGCAAGGAGCAGCTTGACCTCAAGCAGATAGTTTTGATAGCGTAGAGCGGACGGATCGCCCCCCCTGAACAGCTCAATAAATTTGATTCGCCGCTCAACCGAAGGATGTGTCTGGAATAGTTCAAACAGACGCTGGATAGACTGGGGCGTGTAGTTGAGGTATGCGAGTCGGACCAAGGCAAGCTGCAGTGCCTCCGGTTTGTCCGTCAATGCAACGGCGTACAGATCTGCTTGGTGCTCAAAACGTCTTGACAGGGCGCGAAAAATGATAACAAAGTAAAGCGAGATGAAAAAGACCAAACCAACTGCTGGTAGGAGAGAAGAGGTGGATAGAACCGACTCAAGCGGCTGCCCAATGTAAATATAATAGATAGCATAGCTGAGAAAGTAGGCGATCAAAAACATGAGATAGGTCAAAATATGCTTGTAACGCACATGCCCAAACTCATGCGCCACAATCGCTTCAATTTCATCGTCAGAAAAGTATTGCAGCAAGGCTTCTGTCAGGAAAATCTTGCGGGACCATGGGGCAATGCCAGCCACAGCCGCATTAGCAACTGATTCCGTCTGCCAAATAACAATATCTTTGTATTTGATATTGTCTTGGAGGGCCAATCGGTGGAGTCTGTTCCTTAGATTAGCATCCGTCAGCGGGGTCGTCCGCCAGATGAGGCCCAATAGCAAGGGTGCGTAGATATACGCTAAAAAAATCAGCGACATCATAAGTGCCATGGGCAAATATGCGTGATCCGCGAGAAATGGGATATAGGCAATCAGATCTAGTAAGCACACGTAAATAAATAGCGGCAATACTGGCAGTAGCAGAAATTTCAGATGGATACTAAGATACTCTCCCCTTTCCCAGTTACTTGACGTTGCCTGCTGCTCGACTTCATAAAGTGCGAGACGGATAAGCATCAGTCCGGCAATCAATGGGACAATTCCCATAAGGTGCTTTGTATAAATTAAGGGAATCCACTCCAACATCTTGCCGATTAACAACGGGAGATTTAACAGGTATACATCGCAAATATAACCGATCAAGAGAAGACATTCAAAGCCAATCACTGACCGTTTGAGGTAGTACACTCGACGCAGCCGAGCGTCCTGATCCGTCGGCAATGCGCGTGTCGCATAAGATCCAAGAAAGTAAACAAGTGCCGGCGGCAAGATGATTATTGCGACCGTGACGATTAGAGTAAGCAGTTGATTAAGCTCTCCTGCTCCCTGCGAGGGTTCAAAGAAAAACAGAAAAACCAACCCTGCGATTAAAACGATACTAATTTGACCCATTACTATATTCCTGACTGAAATTTAATTGAAACAAATCGTCGGTATTCTATCACAGCGGGATTTGGGAAGTCAAACCAAAACCCAGTAGAGGTCAGAAAGCTATTGACAGGGGGCATCGGATTATCTATAATGCCGAAAACTCAGAATCCGAAGGAGGCATTAACTATGCACGCAACTGCTCCCAGTTTGCCAACAGTTTCGCTCGGTCCGTATCAGGTGAGTCGCCTCATCATCGGTGACAACCCTATCTACGGCTATTCGCATTTCAATCAACTTCTTGCTCAGCACCAGCAGGAAGCACATGCACCGGATTCGGTGATGGGGACACTGAGACGCGCCGAAGCGGTCGGGATCAACGCTTGGCAGAACACGATCACGGAGCGTTCACTCTCCGATCTGCTTCGCTACCGGGAGGAAGGCGGCACAATCCAGTGGCTGTGCCTCAGTACATCGCAGTGGTACGACGAACCGCACCATATCGCGGAAGTTGCACGCCATAATCCGATTGGTATGGCACCCCACGGCGGTGGCATCGGCGATCGCTGTCTTCGTGAAAACAAACTCGATCTGCTTAAAGACATCCTCAAGCGGATTCGGGATACCGGCGTTTTGGTCGGTTTGTCTGCCCACGACCCCCAACTTATCAGCATCGCAGAGGATGAGGATTGGGACATCGATTACTATATGGCTGCTCTTTACAACCTGCGTGGGGGAAGAGAGGAGTTTGAGGAGAAGTTTGGTTACTCGCCGTTGGGAGAGGTCTATCTACGTGAGCACCGTCCCAAGATGTGTGAGCAGATCTTGCAAACAGACAAACCGTGTATTGTTTTCAAGGTACTCGCTGCAGGTCGAGCGGTTGGATCGAAGGAACAGATTCGCGAAGAGTTTGCGTTCGCACTGAAAAACATCAAACCCAACGATGCCCTCCTCATCGGCATGTATCAGAAATTCGGGGATCAGATCGGTGAAAACGCAGCGATGATTGCTGAACTCTGTCAGGAGTAATTATGAAGAAAGTGTCTGTCGTGACTACGGTGAAACCCGAATCACTGTGTTAGACCAAAGTGAAGGGAGACTTCTTCGCATTGTCTATATACGCTTGCAATTCGGTAATCCGAATTGTTTCAGCAAGAGAGGCGAATAAACGTGAAAGCGCAGCATACACACACAGAAAACGAGGAGCGGTTATCTACAATTCTCAACAGTGTCAGTGACGCTGTAATTGCCACGGATGGACAGGGATTGATAACATTTATGAATCCGGCTGCTGAAATCTTGACAGGTTGGGAATTTGAAGAAGTGTCTGGAAAGGACGTAACGGACATTCTCAATATTTACGCTGGAAACGCAGGGAATCTTATAAAAAAGACATTTTTGATAGAGGCACTCCAAAAAGGATCTGTTGCCACCGGAGGACTGTCTTCTGATTCCGGGGGCGACTATAATACCTGCCTCATTGCGAAATCTGGTCGCGAAATCCCTATTGACTATAACATCACGCCTATCAAAGACGAGGAAGCAAACCCCACCGGCATGGTTATAACTTTCCGCGATGTCACCAAGTATAAAATGATGGAGGGACAATTAAACCAACCCATCAGCGAGTTACGCCATCAAACCCAACTGATGAAAGCTGTCTTTGATAATATATATGATGGTATCGCGGTACTCAGTTTAAGGGGTGAAGTATTGTTCATCAATCCAAGTATACAACGGATTTTCGGTGCGGGGCTCCCGGATACATTACCCAGTAAATGGCCTGAACCGTACGGTGTTTTTTATCCTGACAAAGAGACACGCGTTCCAGTGGATCAGATTCTGTCCACACATATCTCACGAGGTGAGGGAATAAGGGGTGAAGAGCTTTTTGTACGTAATGAGGAAAAGCCGGAGGGAATTCACATCAGGGTTAGTGCTATCCCCTTGTTTGATGAGAATCAGGAGGTTGTAGCCTGTGTGTGCATTGTTCGCGACATCTTACCCGCCGAACTTGAAACGAGCCACCCCTTTGATGAAATTGTAGGCAAAAGCCAAAACATGCAACGGATGTTCGGGTTGATGCAACGAGCGGCTGAAAGTGATATTACTGTGTTTATTTCAGGAGAAAATGGAACGGGTAAAGAATTGATCGCGCACGCGATCCACGCTAATAGCCCTCGAAAAGCGGGTCCATTTATTACAGTCAATTGCGCTGCCATTCCAGAGACACTGATTGAAAGCGAGTTGTTTGGTCATGAGCGAGGGGCTTTTACCGGTGCCACAACGAAACGAATCGGCAAATTTGAACAAGCGAATCGGGGGACTATCTTTTTTGATGAAATTGGTGATATGCCCTTGGTGCTGCAAGCGAAATTGTTGCGTGTTCTCCAGGAGCGGCAGATCCAGCGCGTCGGTGGCATGGTCGATATCCCAGTTGACATCCGCGTTCTAACAGCGACAAATCAGAATTTAAAAGCGGCGGTGGAAGCGGGTACTTTCCGAGAGGATCTGTTCTATCGGATTGCCACTTTCCCCATCATGGTTCCGTCACTTAGAGACCGGCGCGAAGATATTCCACTCTTGGCGGACCATTTTCTGAAAAAATACGCCGAAAGTATGATGAAGTCCATAAACATGATTTCCGCCGATGCTTTATGGTCATTGATGCAGTATGACTTTCCCGGCAACGTACGCGAGCTCGAAAGCATCATTGAACGCGCTGTTCTGCTTGAGACCACAGAGTTATTACAATCGAGCAGCCTACCCCCAGAGATAATGAAATTTTTCCAATCTATCTTATCTTCCTCTGGTTCAACAGAAATCCTGCCGTTTGAAGAGGTGGAACGTCAAATACTTGCCCACGCACTCAAGGTGATGGACAATGATGTCACCAAGGCTGCCCAAGCCTTGAAGATAGGCCGGTCGACCCTGTATCGGAAATTGAAATTGTATCAACTCTTTGAGTCGGATTAAGGACCCAAGGGATTACTTGAAACGGATTTCTCCCTGCGTGAAACGTGATGACCGGGAAGTGGAATCATCTCGGTTTCTCGTCACGGCGTAAGGAACTCATATCCCGGTGAACGCTTCTCAATTTTCCCAAAATGGGATAGTATATCATTAGGGACAAACTCGCCTGCATCCCGCGTCATTACAGGCTTTCTGCTATATCCTTCCCCCTTAATCCATTTCAACCTGTCCTCAATTTTCCCAAAATGGGATAGTATATCATTAGGGACAAACTCGCCTGCATCCCGCGTCATTACAGGCTTTCTGCCAATATCCTTCCCCCTTAATCCATTTCAACCTGTCCCGTTTTGGGACATTTTCAATCCCTCAATCCCTCCACTATCACGCTATCTGCCCGCCCGTATCCTTCAAAGGCAAGCTATCAAAGGCTCTATAGGGTTCGCCCTTCCCTCGATCAAGCACTTGGCACAGTTTATGCTTATAAGTCCAGTTATCCTTCCCGCGGCAGGGGTCCACTTCACCAACCTCGGTGTTGCCTGCCGCTCCCCTTGGACGGGGATTGGGAAGGCTGGAAGGGTTTCCTATTTATACAATATCGAAGGTTATCTTTAGGCGGAGTGTCTACTACTCAAGGGGAGTACCTGCATGACCGAATCCAAACGTCGTGCGAACATCAAGAAAATCCAAGTCCGTCAGCGTCGGTATCACGCGATGGGACGCTGCTGGTGCGGGCGTGAGATCCGCCCTGGCTATAAGCGTTGTAATAACTGTTTGCAAACGATGAGCCGGCGCCGAGCGAAGTATCGAGAGACGGGTCGATGCAACTGTGGCACCCGTTTGGGCTTTGACATCAAGCCGAACAGTGAACCGTACAAAACCTGCCAAAAGTGCAGGGCACGATCCAACGCATATAACCAACGAAAGAGCGGTTTATGATCCGATAATCCTTACCATCAAAGATGGGGCGTTCCAGTTGTTTGAATAAACTTAGGCAATAAATAGCTTTTGATCAAGGAAAAATGAAAGGACAATCTAAATGTTACCTATTACGACAACGTTGTTAACCCTTACTTGTATTAGTTTCAGTGTTAATGCTGATGAACCATCAATGCTTGAATTGAAAGCGCGAGCAGAGAGTGATGCGAGTAAAGATGTTAATAAAATTACGTGGGGAATGATTGGTGCTTCTTCTGTAGTTGGAGGAGCTGTTGTTGGTGGCGTTATTGGAGGTGTATCTGCGGATAGTGATTCTTTCACCTCCATTATTGGGTTTCTTTTAGGTTTGGGAGCTGGAACAGTAACTGGGTGTGTGGGACCAATTGCGCTTGGGCATACCTATAGCATAAAGGTTCCACCTGAACGAATCACAGGTAAATCAGATGATTATGTTCAACTGTATACCGATACATATAAGAGAAAGACACGAGCGATTCGCCGAAAATATGCTCTAATTGGAGGGGCGAGTGTCGTTGTATTGGTAGTAGGAGCATGGAACATAATGATGTAAAGAAGTTAAACTGCACCTATCCATTATGCGTAAGGGCGGACGTATCGGTGTGATTAATCTCAATAGTGCCGTCAATAAGGTCCTTGTGATGGTGAGACTCACGCCTGTCTTTGAACATTTCGGCAGCGAAGCCGAAGCAATCGCCCCGCTGCAACGATAGAAGTGCCGGAGGATATGTCGATGCGAAACAGGTTGAAAAGTGTAACGGGGCGTTTAATGGTATGGGCTGCGCTGTTGCTATTTCCGCAAGTCAATGAAGCGTCTATCTTAGAGGATTTGATCGAGCAGTTGTCCGATCGCGAGCGGAAAGGCTTCTTTATAGAGGGCAATGTGGGCGTGGGGGTGTTGCAATCAACAGGGACATCGCATCCTGATATAGATAGATTGAGTACCACATACGGATCACTATCCTCGAAAATAGGATATTTTTTTAATTCAGTCCTTCGGTGCCTATTTAGGCTATGGAGGCGGTGCAACACTTATAGGGAATCTGGGGGTGGTCTACTTTACAGAACAAAAGGTATTTCCGCCGTATATCTACCTAGGGATTCACGGCTCAGGCGTAGGGATTGGTGGCGGTTACCCGATCCACCCACGCGTGTATGTAGATGGAAGCCTCTCGTTTACGCGTCGGGATGCATGGTATTCTGAGCGGGTGGGTACCACCATATCCTATGTACCCGGCGATACTGTACTTCGGAAGGGCACCAGAACCGATCGGGTCATCGCCCTCGGTATCAGTTATTGGTTCTTTTGAGTTAGCGCGGGCAGGGCAACATTCGTCATTACAGGTTATCTGCCCGCTCGTATCCTTCAAAGGCAAGCCTATCACAGGCTCTATAGGGTTCGCCCTCGTTCGATCAAGCATTGGCATAGTTTATGTTTATCAGCCCAGTTATCCTTCCCGCGGCTGGAGTCTACTTCGCCCTCCTCGGCGTTGCCAGCCGCTCCCCTTAGACGGGGATTGGGTCCGATAAATCGAGACCAGGGAAGGTAGGGAAGGCTTTCCTATTTATACAATTGAAGTAATTTTCAGAGACAGACCGATTTTCGGTTAGGTCGGCAACGGGGGCTAAGTGTTTCTCTTTGCAGGTTAGTTTGCGGCAAGTTGTAAAATGGTTGTTATCAAGTAAGTGTTATATACTCACTACGTTGCTGAAACACAAATTTCAAAAAGGAGATTTTCATTATGATGTCCACTCAGTTTCACAGAAATATTCTGTTTTTCACCTTTACGTTGTTGGTATGCCTCAATGCCTTTTCCCCAAGCGGCACGGCTGAACAGATCGCAAATGAAGACGGTGTCGCAGCCACAGACGGCAACTATATATTTGAGAGTATCGATGTGCCCGGTGTGGACTTTCTGGCGGTGACGGCGAGTAGCGACTTTGAGGATTACGCGGGCTACACGAAAAGCGCCGACGATCAAAAGGAGGTCGCCTTTACGCTCATCGACGGTGTTTTTACCACCTATGATTTCCCCGACTCGCAGAAAACGCATTTCTATGCGCTCGGCAATGATGGTCGAGCTGCCGGGTATTACGAGGACAGCGCCGGTTTGCACCACGGTGTTGTCTTAGAAAATGGCGAGCTGCACCGATATGACGTTCCGAACGCCGTCGAAACGGAGATATACGGCATTTCTGATGAGACCGGGGTGCTGACCGGCAATTTTATAGATGATACTAATGTGCGTCGTGGGTTTTCAGGAGACACCATCATCGAGTTCCCCGGCGCATCGGAAACGTATGCGAACTTCATGGTTGGTGGGCGTGTGGCTGGCAGCTATGTCGATGCTGACGGGATATATCATGGCTACCTGTATACCCCGGATGGCAATTATACATCTGTTGACGTTCTAGGAAGAAGCGATCTCGAATACTTTTTTATCCACGGTCTCAACGCTGCCGGGGTTTACGTTGCCCGATCCAAACGAGTGGGGAAGGTCCCCCGCACCCACGTCGGCACATTCCGAAGTCGCCAGGAATTGCTTTTTCCCGGTAGCGTTTCTACGGAGGGGTGGAATGTCAATCATGACGGCTCTGTCGTTGGACACTATGCGTCAACCGATGGGCGTGTGCACGGGTTCATCGCTAGACCTGTGGAAGCCACCGCTGGACATGTTGAGATCTCCGACTATACCTTTGAGACAATAGATGTCCCCGGTGTAGCGGTCTTACGGTTGAGTGCGAGTAGCGACTTTGAGGATTACGCAGGCAGCACATTGAGTCCTGATGGCGAAAAGATGGTCGCCTTTACGCTCATTGATGGTGTTTTTGAGACCTACGATTTCCCCGGCTCAAAGCACACCTATTTCTATGCACTGGGCAATAATGGGGCTGCTGCCGGCTACTACGAAGATAGCGACGGTCTACACCACGGTGTTATCGTAGAACCGGATGGCGAAATGCGGCAATACGATTTTGAGGGTGCCGTCGAGACGGAGCTATGGGGCATCAGTGATGCGACCGGTGCACTGACGGGCAATTTTATCGCTGCGGATGGCATTCGCCGCGGGTTCACAGGAGACACCATCATTGAGTTCCCCGGCGCAATCGAAACCTACGCTGACTTTGTGGCTGCGGGACGGCTTGTCGGTAGCTACGTCGATGCTGACGGGATATATCACGCTTACGCACTTACCGATGGCCTGTTTACCGCTATCAATTTTTCAGACCCAGCCAGCCTTGAATACTATTTTATACACGGTGTCAATGATGCGGGCACCTACATTACCCGAACCAAACGAGTGGGGGATGTCCCGCGCACCCACGTCAATTCAATCCTCGGATCCAAGGAATTGCGGTTTCCAGACAGCGTTTCTACAGAGGGCTATAATATCAATCAGGACGGCTCTGTCGTCGGACACTATGTGTCAACCGATGGGCGCATACACGGGTTCATCGCTAGACCCGTTACCGAGGACGTAAGTGAGCCTTCTGATATAGGCGATGATCCTTCTGCCAGCATCTTCAACGTTACACTGGCTAAAGGGTTAAACATGATCTCTGTGCCGTTGCAACCAAAAACCCCGATGACTGCCAGGACGCTTGCCGAACTGACTGGAGCGACGACCGTTATCACACTTGACACAGCGAACCAGCAATTCGTCGGGTGGACACCAAGTGCACCGGACGACGGTTTTCCAATCGAAGGTGGACAAGGCTATATCGTCAATGTCTCAGAAGCCCACGAAGTTGCCTTCGTTGGATCAGCATGGACAAATCAAATGGACACCGCTGCAGCAGCACCAGCCATATCCATGGAGCCGGTCCAAGAAGCGTGGGCGTTTGTCGTAAGTGGGCATCTGCAAGGTAAACCAGCGTTTGACGGCTACCAAGTAATCGTCCGTAACCTGAGAACAAACCGTGTGATAACCACCTCGGTGCAAGGGGATTACTTCGCTGCTGCAACCGCTGACCTAGCGCAGCGGAGCGTTGTCCAAGTTGGAGATATGATAGAAGTCCGTGCTATCGGTCCGAATGGGAATGTCGAATCACACCCCCTCAGTTACCAAGTGACCCCTGAAGACTTGGCAAATGCGGTTTTGTCTATCAGGGTTGATGGTATCGGTCAACCGAAATTGACTCAGTTGTTACAGAATTTCCCCAATCCATTCAACCCTGAAACATGGATACCATATCATCTCACCCATGATGCCGATGTGCAGTTGAAGATCTACAACACCCAAGGAGCGGTGATTCGTCAATTCGATTTAGGACATCAGCTAGCGGGCTACTATACCGATAGAACGCGGGCGGCGTATTGGGACGGGAGAAACGAGTGGGGTGAGACTGTGGCTAGCGGTGTCTATTTCTATCATCTATCGGCGGGGGATTATTCTGCGACGCGAAGGATGGTCATTCTCAAGTAGAACTGACGCATTGGGACATTAAAAATGCCTCCTCAAAGAACTTCAGCGAATTAGAGCTGCCTGCTTATGCTATAAAAGACATGGCGTCTAGTGGCGGGCAGATCTAATGACGGGGGACGTGATCACTAATCGGGTGTCCCCCGTTTTATCAGAGCTTATGGCAGTCAATCCGCTGCACCTCTTGCCCATCAGAGAGGTGTTTTTCCTCCTTCGTCGGGTGAATGGGTTGATTGCCACCAACTTATGGCAGTTGGTCATCATTACAATTTGCTTGATTTTGAGTTAGGTACACATTGTTGACGTTGGCTAACTGCCACCAATTCATTATGGCCTATCTAATTATTCTGATTATCAGTGTCATCGTTGGGATGCTCATATTCATAATCAAGCAGATATGGATCTCTCGGAACAGAGATAACTAAATCCCTATATCTTATGGTGGAGGTTTTAGAACCGCTCATTGTTTTTTCTGAATCTCCTTGGTTTTCCAATGAGCGATGACCTGATACCGGAGCGAAGGTCATCTCCACCGCCAATCGTCAAAGGAGCTGCTATAAAAAAATAAAGATGTGATAGTCGCAGAGAGTTATCCTGTCCAATGACTGATACCAAAAAGGAGGTTCAACAGATGAAAACTACACGGATTGTATTGTTGATACTTGTCGGCATTTCCATGACTTTGGTGAGTTGCGAGTTCATAACCGTACCGGGCATCGCTCGGAAATTACCGAGTTTTATTTCCTCACCATAATGGTGCAATAGCACAAAGGAGAAAAACAGTGAAATACCTAAAGATAACGATCATGATAATTTTGTTCAGTATCAACTTAACCGGTTGTGAGATGTTCCCCAACAGGTTTCTTGAACCTAAGGAACCGGGTATACTCACAGAACTGGTAGGCTCTTGGGATATACAGTTAATCGACGGAGTATCGCTACAGGCTGCTACAGAAGCGACTTATGCCGAATGGTATTTCGACATAGATAGCTACTGGTCAATCTACGCTGTTTGGGATTATGGTCCCATTTCGGTCGAGGCGTATATTAAGGGCTATTATGAGCTTGACGGCAACGACATTGTTCTCTATATAGACGATGACTATGGGCTGTTTGGTATTGACCCAGGCGAATCGCTTATCAAAGGCACACTCCATTTTGACGGCGAGTATCTCACGTTCAACGAACAGGGTGATGATGAGATATACATGGAGGTAGTGATGCGAAGATTGGTGGATAACTACGATAAGCACTACGATGATTGGGTAGAACCCTTCTTGGATTAATACTTGAAAACCTTATGGCAGTTGGTTTGCTCCCTTTTAGTGGGGATGGGCATGGCATCCAAGTAACCAACTGCCACCAAATCATCAAATGAAGGGAGAGATTATGTTTATCATCAAAGAGCATGAGATTGTTAAACTATATGGAGTGCGTATGGATTTTGCTAATACGTCGGTGGTGGCAGGGTTGAGACGACTTGAGGGGGTTGATGAAGGCTTTGTTGAACTTTATTCGGGCAGCCGTGCGAAGTGTGAGGAGTCCTTACTCTGATTCGGGCTAATTCTCAAGCGATGAGCTTGGACGATTTCAGGCAGTTGGTCGATTAAAATATCCGATACTGCGACGAAAAGTGGACTGAAAATCATGGCTGAATTATAAACTGCCAAAAAAGGAAAAAAGTTACCCCTTGCGCCGCGATTAAGAGCGGATTGAAAGCGATACTTGAGTCTGAGATTATGGCAGTTAGCTGCTACTGGAATCAAATGGCTCGTTGTTTTCTGCTCCTTATTTTAGACGAGTTAAGTGGCTAACTGCCTTCAAATTATCAAAGGAGGTGATTGTTTATGGGTAGGAATCAGTTTCAAACGTCTACCATGGGCTTGCATTATGTGTCTTATAAGTTGGCTGAACAGGCTTGGTATGTTAGTGCGGGCAAGTATAAGGTGACCTCTCCCGCTGTTGGCGAGTTTTGGCGTACTGGATTAGCTCGTACTACTTTTCAGGTTAGTGTGCAGCGCGGTAAGGGTGGGATTCGCTTTAATGGTGGATCTGAAAAAATTAAAATGGATTTCTTGATTGCTGTTGTGAACCTTGATGGCGTGCCTGAAGTCTATATTTTTACTGCGGACGAGGCTAGGGATAAAATGATCGAGAAGAGGTATAAGGACGGACTTCAGGGAGTTATTGAGGTTAGGGACTATGTTACTGATGAGTTTAGAGACAGATGGGATAAACTTGAAGTCTAAGGGAGGTGAGATTAATGAATTTTGGCACATGGAGTCCTTCACACACAATAAAGGAGGTGACTCAAGATGCCTAAGAGCCTGTTTTAAAAGTCATTTGATCCGGTTTCGCATCAAGTAAATAGAAGCAATGTACACCATAGCTTCAGCGGTCTCAGTGGAGCGTTCATAGTCCAAAGTCAATCGGCGAAAGCAACCGAACCAAGAAAAGGTGCGCTCCACAATCCAACGCAATGGGACCACTACAGTTCAGCGATTTATCGCTGAAGTTCCCATTCGTTGATGCCCGATGAATCGGGTAAATATAACAGAGACACCATCAAGTCGAAGACTCTCGGAACGGAGGAGTCCGTAGGGAGCGCAGATCTGCGTTCCCTACGGAAGCGTGTAAGTCCTACGATATATGGAACTTTTAATCGCCTTAATATTCCTAATCCCTATTGTCGTTGTGGGGAATCGAACCTATTAAACCCAAAAAACCTACAGGAGATTTCCGCATGATTCGTTACATTGCAATTCTGTTTCTTATCACTAGTGTTGCCTCCGCTCAAGTTGTGGATATACCCGACCCCAACCTCCGCGCAGCAATTGAAGCGGAACTGGGCAAGACTGCGGGCGATGTCATCACCGTGGCGGATATGGAGACGTTGAGGTGGCTTTACTCCTATGCCGGCAACATTAGCGATTTGACGGGGCTTGAAGCTGCAACCCAGATGACGGAACTGTATCTTTATGAGAGCCCCGTCTCAGATCTCTCGCCTTTGGCGGGGTTGACCCAGCTGACAGGGTTGTATTTTGGAGGCAACGCCATAGCCGACCTCACCCCGCTTTCAGGCTTAACGAACCTGATATACCTGCAGCTTTCCAGCAACCCCGTAACCAACATCATCACGCTTTCAGGCTTAACGAACTTGCAAGATCTGGAGCTTACAGGCAATTCGATAGTGGACATCTCGTCTTTGGCGAACTTGACGAACCTGACAAGGCTGGCACTTGATAACAACGCCATCTCGGACATCTCAGCATTGGCCGGCTTGACGAACCTGACAGAGTTGTGGCTTGAGGGCAATCCGATAGCGGATACATCAGTCCTTTGTCCATTGATAGAACAGAATCCAGAATTGGATTTAGATATAGAAATTGACTGTGATTCCTCTAAGGAACCGCCAGCGACTCAGGTGGACATCAACAGCGATGGCGTTGTGAACATCTTGGATTTGGTATCGGTAGCCTCCATGTTCGGGAGTGTGGGCGACAATCTGTCGGCAGATGTCAACGGCGATGGGGTTGTCAACATACTGGATTTGGTTGCAGTAGCAGGACAGTTTCAATAGGTATTCAATGGGCTGTTTTGACTGCCCCGATGTTAAAACAAAGGAGGTTGTTATGCAAACCCGTAGAAAAAAGGATCTGTTTGTTTGGAATTTAACAAGGTTGATAATGATTAACAAGAGGTATTTATTGAGCCGTTTATTGAGATCGTTCTACTACGGCTCTAGCACCGGTCATGTGAGCGGTGAGATCTCACCAGCAAAGAGAGGTTAATATGAATACCAATAGATTTACCCAGTTTACCCTTGTATTGACGATTGTCGCGCTGATTGTGGGCGTGAGTGCATGTGATCAGGTTCAACAGGTTTTGTTTCCCAAACCCCCTGATGATCCTGGACCCCCTGAGCCACAGCCCCCGATGATTCCTATCGGTGTCGTTGTCGCTTTGACAGGGCAGTATGCTGACTCGCTCGGTCTACCGATGCGAGATGGTTTTGAACTCGCTCGCGAAGAAATTAATGACTCAGGGATGTTCGGTCCGGCAAAACTGACCTTCATCGTTGGGGATACGAAAAGTGTCAGTGCCGTTGAAGCGGTTAATAAATTGATTGACCAAGCTGATGTATATGCGCTGACCGGATTCGCTATCTCGACGCAGCTCCAACAGGTCATTCCGATTGCCCAAGAAAACGGGATTGTCGTTTTTAGCTCGGCTTCATCGGCACCGGGGCTGAATGAAGAAGACGATTTTATTTTCCGTGCTGGACTTACCTCGGCGGTGCTGAATCCCGCTGCGGTCAATGCAACTCACCAAAAATACAACTACCAGAAAGCGGCGACGATATATATGGAGAACGATACCTACTCCATACGCAGCGACGAAGCGTTTCGGGCTGCGCTTGTCCAAAACGATGTCGAGCTTCTGACCACAGAGACTTTCCAAGATAAAGACACCGACTTTTCGGCACAATTAACTCGGATAATGGAGCTGAATCCCGATGTCCTCTGTGTCTCCGGTATAACAGACGAACTGGTTCTGATTATGAAGCAAGCGCGTCAACTCATGCCGGCTGTTCACTTAATTGTGCCAGAATTGACCGGTTATGACGTGGAACAAGCGGGCGACGCTGCAGAGGGCGTAACGACCGCTATCGGTTGGCTCAGCACGATTGACACACCAATGAATCAAGCGTTCGTGCAGAGCTATACCGAGAAATATGGGACAGCACCGAACGCTTGGGCGGCCCAGTCGTATGCGACGCTCCATATTCTTGCTGCGGCAATGATCGAAGCACTATCTACGGGCAGAACAACAATTCGGGACGCGCTGGCAAAGACCGAAGATGTTGATACCATTTTGGGTCCGTTCTCTTTTGACGCTGGTGGGGAAGCGGTTTATGATCCGATAATCCTTACCATCAAAGACGGTGAGTTTGAGTTGTTTGAATAAACTTATGGTGGAAGCCTAACGGCTGCCCATTCAGAGCGCGGGTTGAATCTCCTTGGGCGTTTGGATGGGGGATGGTTTACGAGGGGACCATCTCCACCATCATTCGTGAGGGATTAGGGCTGCTTGGGACATTATCGGGCAGCCCTAATATAGCGGAGGTGTAATGTTACACCTCCTATTTCATGTTAGGTGCATGGGAACGGGGCATCTTCGGGTGTCCCCTTTATAAAAGAGGATTTACAATGAAGAAGTTACATTCCACAATAATACTGGCGTTTCTTTTGATAGCTGTTTCGCTTGGCGCACAAGTTGAACAGAGTAGTGAAAAAGGGATTGAGTTGTTGGGAATTGACTTTCGGGCATCCTAATATGGAGGGGAGGCGGTGTAGCATTTCTCCATTTATAAGTTAGGCACATAACAAGGGGTGCCTTCGGGTGCCCCGTTTATTAAAAGGAGATAAGCCAAAATGGGTTTGATTGGTTTTCCGGATGGCTCTCTATATGTGGACGATCAACATATAGAAGCGGTGAGGATGGAAAAAAATGTGATGATTGGGTTATCACTGTCTTTCTACGTTATGATGACGGGAGCCGTCAGTCGTATGTGTTATACGAGGGCGAAGATGAATCGGAAATAAGAAGGTGTCTTGATCTGTTTATAGCACGTCACAATGTAGATTTGATAGAAAAAGAGAGTAGGAGGTTGGCTCTTGCCAAAAAGAAGCTCTCGGCAGTCGTGAGTGGTGAAGAACCGCAGCGGTGGTAATAGTGGCAGCCGTCGTATGGTTTATATTGGATTTCATGGACCAATTCTGGTAACAGCGATTGCATCTTCCCCGATTCCTTAACGACTTATGGCAGTTGGTTTGCCACCCTTTCGGTGCGATTTGGGCATGAGGTGCAAGCAACTAGCTGCCACCAACTTATGGCAGTCAATCACTCGTTCAAGTCTCCTATTCTAGCTGATGCGAAAACTTGAACACTACCATCGAATGGGTTGACTGCCGCCAATCGTGGGAGGTTAGGGCTGTCTGGGCATCACTTGCGGTGGCCTTCCCTTATCAGACAGCCCTAATATGTGGGAAGGTATATGGTGCCTCCCCCATTTACAAATTAGGTACATGGCAGGGGCATCTTCGGGTGCCCCCTTTTATAGAGGAGGATACTTAATGTGTATGCGTTTGGTATGTTTTGCGTTGTTAATTTTCTTGACAGGTTGTGATTTTGTCGAGGATCTTGTCATCTCACATAGCGAGGAGGACCCGTGGGTTGGGGACTGGGATATCCTCACGATTGACGGGTACTCCGTCGCCGAAGCGTTTGAAATTGAGAACTTCGCGCATGGAGGCGCGTCGTTTTATGACGATGGAACGTGGTCTGGTTATGTTTATGCAGGATTTATTGAAGCTGGCATCGCTGTGGAGATTAGCCTCGGATTTGAGGGCACTTATGAGCTATCGGATTCCCGTTTCACACTCGCCATTACGGGCGGTGAGGAGATCATGACCGACGGCACCGGCGAATGGGAGTTGGAAGAAGATACGCTCACGCTCCGGTTTGATGATGGGGGTGTCATCGTGTTGCAACGGTTTTGGTATGACGATACTTGGTATTTCGACGACGAATATCCAGAGATACCTCAATCCGATGCACAAGCGATGACAGGTGCCTCACAATAGCATCAAAAAACTAAAGGAGGAAGTGATGAAAGCACGTTGGGGTGGCACACCTATTAAAAGCGGTTAAAGCCTGAATTGGTGTCCAGGCTAAGACGTTGATGCCAATGGAACTAAGAGGTTAGGGTTGCTCGTGCTGTTACATGGTGTCCCAATGGCGGGTGGACCTAATAACGGGGACGCTCATGATGAGTGGGTGGTCCCCGTTTTATCAACGGAGGTATCTTAGATGTCTTCACTGAACTTGCAGAAATACCGCCTTTGGGGGCGTATCGTTCTGTTTTGCTTAATCATTAGTGTCCTATATTCCTCGGATGGTGGTGTCGTGCATGGTTTTGCAGAGATGAGTATCGTATATGTGGCGGTGCAGTTGTCAGCGGGTTATCCTGTCCAAGTATTCGTTGATGTGACTGGAGAGGTAGGCGGTTGCACAGAACACTATCAGACCTATCAGAGGCGGGAAGGAAACACGATCACGATTAAGATAATAACGATAACTACGATAGGAGAAGGCGTGGGGTGTCGAGATTTTGCCAGGGTTTATCAAGAGACAGTTGCTATCGGAACATTGCCACCGGGTGATTATCAAGTCAGTGTCAACGGTGTGGAGCAACAATTTCGCATTGACTAATCCGCATAAAGTGCTAGTAGGCTGGGACGATAGGTGTATAGAAAACCCTTTCTTTAACGTGCCATCCAACCCCCATCGACAGTCAAAATATGTCCGTGAATATATGAAGCCGCTTCAGATGCGAGAAAGACCGCCGCGCCTGCCATATCATCGGGTGTGCCAAACTTACCCGCTGGAAGCCGATCCATAAATTCCGCAACTCGCACCGGATCATTCAGAATTGCACTTGTCATGTCGGTTTTGATATATCCTGGCGCGATAGCGTTCACATTAACTCCCTTTGAAGCCCACTCATTGGCAAGTGCTTTTGTTAACTGTGCTATACCACCTTTGCTTGCGGCATACGCCGCGGTTCGGATACCGCCGGAAAAACTTAACAGCGACGCGATGTTAATAATCTTGCCGCTGCCACGCTCAACCATAGCTTGTCCCACCTGTTGAGAAAGCAGCCACACCGATTTCAGGTTGACCCTTATCACATCATCCCACCGATCCTCAGGAAAATCGACAATAGAATCTCGGTGCGTTGTGCCGGCGTTGTTGACCAAAATATCAATTTGTCCGTAAGACGTATTCACCGCTGCAACCAAATCCGGAATACTCTCTGTTTGATTCATGTCACAAGGAAAAATCTCCGCTTGAACGCCAAGAGCCTGTATCTCTTCCTGAGCCTCAATGAGCGTCGATTCGGATCTTGCAACAAGTGCGAGATTCGCCCCGGCACTCGCCAGACCAACCGCGATGCCTTTACCGATCCCCCGACTCGCCCCAGTGACCAACGCCACCTTCCCTTCTAGTGAAAAAAGGCTTAAAATTGCCATACCATCCCTCCAAATTGTAAATTTCCAAACTTGACCATAACTAACTACTTAACGCTTGACACGCTAAAACAGGCATCGGTATAATAACATAAGTTCGTAGTTTCCACCATTGTCCGTCTGCAAATACAACTGCACAGAGGAAAATATCGTGAAAAACTATCGCTTCTTTAGTCTCGTTATGAGTTTTGCGCTGTTTCTTCTACTTTTCGCGTGTAGGAAGGCGCAACTCCATCCCGCGGATCCACCCCAAAGTACCACGGCGGGTGTCCAATTATTGGAATCAATTGAAAATGCCTTCGTTAGTATTGCTGAACGGAGTAACCCCGCAGTTGTTGGTGTCACTGCATCGAACATAGAAAGGCAGGCAGTCCCCCTTAGAAGATCCGATCGACAGGAGGGAACGGGGTTTATTTTTCGCAAAGACGGCTATATTTTAACCAATAACCATGTTGTAGACGGTGCAAAACAGATTACGATTCGCCTGTTTGACGGCAGAGAGTTCAGGGATACTCAATTGATCGGGGTTGACCCAAACACGGATGTCGCTGTGTTAAAAATTAATGTGCAAGAAGAACTTCCTGTGCTTCCGTTTGGTGATTCGGATCGGGTTAAAGTCGGACAGTTTACAATCGCAATTGGTAACCCATTCCAGTTGAATTATACAGTAACCACCGGCATTGTCAGTGGGAAAGGACGTTCACTAGCTCCAGCGATCATGATCCGCTTTCAAGATTTGATCCAGTATCAAGATTTTATCCAGACTGATGCGTGGATCAACCGCGGAAACAGCGGCGGCCCCTTGCTTAATATCCGTGGCGAAGTCATCGGTATCAACTCTGCGATTCGCCGTCCAGACGATTCCCCTGCAATAGCAGCAGTCAGAGCCGGTGCAGGTTTCGCTATTCCCATCAACCTTGTAAGGAAGGTCAGCGACCAGCTCATCGCGAATGGACAAGTAATACGCGGGTGGCTAGGAATTTTTATGTCATCACATGCCGACGGTATTCGGGTCACTCGGTTTTCCGATCCATCGCCTGCTAGACAAGGTGGGATGGAAGTCGGTGATATCATCGTCGAATACAATGGGCAAGAAACGCGAGAAATTGGTAAATTCAGATTCCTGATCGCCGAGTCAATGGTTGGTGAACAGGTAGCATTTACAGTCATTCGTGATGGAGTGCGTAAAAAACTCTCCGTGACCATTGGCAGGATGCCACGGCGTTTCACAGGGCTGGAAAGGGAGCCAGATTCGGAATCTTGGACGAAACTGGGGATAACTGTCCGCGAGCTAGGTGCCTATGACTCTGAGCGTTACACCTACCTAAGTCTTGAAGATGAAGGAGTTATTATTGAGGATGTGCGTTCTGATGGGCCCGTCCTTAGCGCGGGGGTCCCGATCGGCACATTAATCGTAGCAGTCAACGACCAGCCAATCAAAAACATGACGGATTACGAAAAAGCACTGCAAAACGCCCTCAGCAAATCGGAAATCGCTTTTGAAATTAAGAATGCTTATACCGAAAAAGGAACGGAAACGGTTACGGTTAAAATAGATCAAGAGTGACAAGATCTCGGCTTGTAGGAAAACAATGAAAAAACATTTATCAAATTTACACGAAGTCCTTGGTCCCGATGGATTGATTGCGAAACAGCTAACCGGCTATGAGTTTCGACCGCAGCAACTTGAAATGGCGGAGGCGGTCGCTAGCGCGTTGTCGTCCGATGAGCACCTTGTGGTTGAAGCGGGCACAGGTGTCGGAAAAAGTTTTGCCTACCTCCTGCCTGCAATCGATCTCGCACTTAGTACCTACGAGCCGGTAGTGATTTCCACCAATACCATCAACTTGCAAGAACAGCTGATTTCCAAGGATATACCGTTTCTCCAACAGGTGCTCCCACAACCTTTTACCGCTGCACTCGCCAAAGGACGTGGAAACTATCTTTCGCGGCGTCGGCTAAACAGTCTGTTGACCTATGAGCGGGGTCTATTTGACACAAAGGCAGAGGTGGACGATCTCGCCCGCATTGTGGAGTGGGTTGAAGTTACTGAAGACGGAAGTAAGGCGGACCTTGAGCCGCAGCCGATGTTTGAAGTTTGGAATAAGATAGCTTCAGATACGGATAATTGTCTGCGGCAGCGATGCCCGACCTACGACACATGCTTCTATTTCAAAGCGAGGGCTGAGGTGAATGAAGCCGACCTGATCATTGTGAATCACCACCTGCTTTTTGCGGATTGGGCACTCCGTAAAGCCAACCCTTATGCCGCCATATTGCCAGAATATAGATACCTAATCATTGATGAAGCGCACCACCTCGAAGCGACTGCGACGGAACACACAAGCGTTGAGTTTAGCAATACACGGGTCAAGCGGTTTTTGGATTCTCTGTGTAATCCACAAGGGAAGGCGGGGCTGTTTCTCCGATTTGAATCAACGGGTTCGATTCGGCTTGTCGAGGACGCACGAGAGGAGGCGAATCAACAGTTTACTTCAATTATGAGTTGGTTAGACCGGCAGGGGGTGAGAGACCGGGGACATGGGATCACACAAACCGTCGATCAAGCCGATTTCGTGGACAATATGTTGGATGATCCTTTAGGCGAACTCCAGAGCCGGCTGAAGTCGCTGAGAGATGCCGCGACAACTGAGGATGATCAGCAGGAAATTGAAGCCCATCTGCGTCGCTGCCGTGAACTGCGTAATGACTTAGATGTGATGGTTAGCCACACATTGCCAGATTACGTTTACTGGATCAACACCTCGACACGGGGGCGATTTGATCGAGTTGTGTTGCATGCGACCCCAATCAACGTAAGTGAAGCATTGAACACCCACCTATTTGAAAAACTGGACAGTATCATCATGACTAGTGCTACACTAGCGACTAACCAGAATTTCGACTACTTTCGGGGACGGGTTGGACTACCTCATTGCCGTGAATTACTTGTCGGATCACCCTTCAACTATCGAGAGCAGGTTGAGATCCATATCCCTTCGCGGATGCCCGATCCGCGCGATCGAGCTTTCACGCGGGCCGCTACCACACAGATCCTGAATTACCTCAGACTGACGCACGGCAAAGCCTTCGTCCTATTTACAAGCTACCGGATGATGGACGAGGTTTACGAGGAAGTTCTACCTTACCTTGAGCAGCTTGGGATTGACGTGCTCAAGCAGGGAGAGGGACTTTCGCGCAGCACGATGCTGACGGAGTTTAGGGAGAATATCGATTCTGTCCTGTTTGGAACTTCCAGCTTTTGGGAGGGAGTTGATGTGCGCGGTGAGTCGCTCAGTAGTGTAATTATTACCAAACTACCCTTTGAAGTCCCGACACATCCGGTGATAGAGGCGCGGGTCAAGCAGATTGAAGAGCGGGGAGGAAATCCGTTTATGGAGTTTAGTTTGCCAGAAGCGATTATTCGGTTCAAGCAAGGGTTTGGACGTTTAATTCGCACAAAAACGGACACAGGAATTTTCGTCGCCCTCGATTCGCGCATCAAGACCAAGTTCTACGGCAAGCAGTTTTTGAACTCGTTGCCACCTTGCAAAATCGTAGAGAGCGATTCATTGCACGATAGGAGGTGAGGCGTGATGAGTGCTCACCCATCACGCCTCACTGACCATTCAGTGCTAATATCGATGCGGCGCCGGTTGTGCAAGCCGAATCCCTTTATCGTGTATGAAGGGAAATTCGTATATTATTCTTTTATAACGGGTCGCAGTGCCTTCCGGCGGTTTTAACTCAAGCGGAATAATAACTGTTAATGTTTCGGCGTTGTGCTTCATCTGATAGAATGGGAGAAAACCCTCAATGCTCTCGCCGGGAGGGATCCCCTTTTCTGTGTCTAGAAGCTGTGTTTCTATCAAAATCTCTCTCGCCTTTCTGAGTCCGTTCGTGACATATATCCCCGAAGCACGCGACATATAGGTCAAACGTTCTTTTAGGGCGTTGTAATCTAACGACCCGTAACGGTTTTCCCCTTGATCGACCATCTCGCAGGGAACTTGCCGGGTGCCCTTGATCCGATAGACAACGGGTGTCGCGGCATTGTTTGTGACTTTAACATAAAAGACATCCGTCTTGTCGCCTTGGTGGAGTGCTTCCGTTTCATAGAATGGCGAGAAAGCATTTCCACGATTATACTTGCGATCAAGATCCGCGCGACGCCAGTAGACAATCTGAACCGTTATATTATCTTTGGTCATTGAGAGTATTTTTCCCGTGGGAGGTCTAATTTTAAATGCCTCTGAAGCAGCCTCCTCAAGGATAATATTTTCTGGTAACATCTCAGCCGGTTGAACGGCTGGAAGATTTTTTAGTGATGTTCCCGCTGCACAGCCAGCAACTAATAGGATTAATACAAACAGCCCAGCACTGCCTATCCATGCGTGTCTATTTAATCTTTTCATGGTGGATTCTACCTCCTTGTTCGCCCATCATTTGTGATGGACTTTTTATTAGTTGAACATAACTATTTCAATATTCACGCTCTCGCCACGGCACCGAGAAATCTATCAAGTTATGTCGAGGCACTTATATTATGCAACTCGACGGTGTCGAGGACTTATCAAATTGCTAGTATAGCATACCTCCGCTTTTAATTCAAACACAAAATTGACTTAACTCCTCAGAAAACTATTGAAAAATATAGACTAACCTTTTCAGCTGTTTCACAGGTTCACTCGGTTAGTCGCTCCATTGTTTTCTGATAGCGTTTCTCCATCTCTGGTCCCTGCAATTGCAGATATTCCTGCTCGGCACGCCGCGCTACCTTTTGCGATGGCGGTTCCGGGATGTCGATGACCGCGGTCGAGATTTGGTCGTTGCCCCACTTGTAAGCGACAATTTCGCCCTTACTGATGATGAGGTTCATACCGACATTTGCCTCGACGATTGGCACCCCATTTTCCCGTGCCCGCGCAAGCACTGCCTCGTTTTGTCCTTTACTCTTCGATCCATAGGAGGGGATAAAGATTAGACTTGCCCCATCAAGGACAAGGGTACGCGCGATCATCGGATTCCATCGATCGTTGCAGATGACAGCCCCGGCACGACCTATCGGTGTATCAAAAGCGCGCAACGTCTTGCCGATACGGTTAAAGTTCCAAGAGGAGTGAGCACCTTCCGCGAGTTGTGTCTTGTGATATTTCCCACAAATTTCGCCGTTGTGATCAATAAACACGGCACAGTTATAAGCCTCATCGGCGATGCGTTCAGCAAAACCGAAACAGAGACAAATCCCTAACTTTTTGGCAAGCTGCTGAAAACGCTGAATGTAAGGACCATCAATCGGCTCTGCGACATCAAGCAGCCGCTTCGCCGTTTCCTTATTCTCGATGACCTCCATGACGACGTATCCCTCAAGTACGCCTTCTGTCGTCAAGATCACCTGCGGTTGTTCCTTGGCGGCTTCAACAAAAAAAGCCTCCATCTTATCAGCGTTTGCCGCTTTATCCCACTTCTTTGGTTTAATCGAAATTGCCGCGACCTTGACTGAGTTATACATGTCTCACCTCTTTGTACGTGAAACGTAAAACGTGAAACGTGATTCATCCACGAATCTGCGCCAATCCCCGCGAAAAAAATAGCGGCGATTGGCGTAATTGGCAGATGGCTTTTAGGCTCACCAACTCACACCAAAGGTTATTTATCGGAATGGCCAGTTGCCGGGGTTGAGTTGATCCGGACTCACGACGGTCTCTCGCATGGTGTTAAGTATCTCCGTTGGAAGCGAGTCGCACCCTGAAAATGGCACGATCTCCTGCAACTCATGCACTCGACCGGTGCCCACCAACGCAGTGGAAACTGCGGGCTGGGCGAGCACAAAACGGTATGCCAATTCCGGCAGACTGTTAGCTTGTGCACCGCACAGTGAATTTACCTTATCAACTACTGCCCGCAACTCGCGGAGTTCGTCGGGAAGGTGTGTGTAGCGATAGGTCAATGCTCCTTTTAGGAGGACGGACCGGATAACGACCCCTATATCGTTTGCCTTCGCCAATGGTAACACCCGTTCTTCAAGCTGACGGTCTAATAGGTTGTAGGCAACCTGTACGCAGTCGAAACGACCATCTTCTAACACGGCTAACGGCGCGACTTCGCCATAGGTGGTCGTGCCAATGAAGCGAGCGTAACCCGCTTCTTGCGCTCGCTGCATAATCTCTACAATTTCCCCGCGTTGGATGAGTTCAGGAGTGGCATTGTGAATATAGAGGAGATCGATGATGTCCGTCTGCAGCGTTCGCAAGGATTCGGCGATTGATACTTCCACCTGTTCCCGTAACTCTTTGCCGGTATAACCCTCCCAATTCGAGGAGGAAATCTTTGTCGCAAGAAGATATTCGTCCCGACGCGATTTGAGTGCTCGCCCAATAATGGCTTCGCTCTCTCCATAAGCCCGTGCGGTATCAATTAAATTGACACCTAAATCGAGCGCGCAGTTGAGTGTACGGGCGGCGTCTGCCTCGGATGGCTGTAGATGGTTCCCCTGCACGGGGATGCCGTAGTCCATGCCTAGCTCTACGGTTCCCAAAGAAATCTCCGATACTTGCAGGTTGGTCCGTCCCAAACGCCGATAGTTCATGGTGGTGCTACTCCTGCAGGATTCAGCCATTTGGCTTGAATTGTCAAGGGAAATACTGTAGCACTTCGCCTCGGACTGCAACAACTTGTTAGCCTCTCAAAGTTGATTGAGCAATCGGTCATATTCAGCATGAGAGCCAATCCAGAACCAATAAATTGTCTCACCCTCCCGTAAACCCAAAGCACGCCAACCGATTCCCACTCGTATCGAGTAAATCAGTTCAATAGGGTGTATCCGCTTGAATTGCAAACTCGGATGGTTATGGTTTTGCCTCCACAGACGATAGTTCTTGCGAGCTTTCTCTTTGATATTCTGAGGCAACCGCCGAAAACAGGTAAGAAAATCCTCTGTCAGATATGAGTTCACAGCTCATCAAATCCTATCTTTTTAACATGACCTGCCTTAATGTCAGCGCGGACTTTTTGAGCGAGTTGGGCGAGTTTATCTTGTGATGCGGCAAAAGTCTCATCCCATTGCTGTTCGTCTTCAAGTTCTTCGAGAATCACAGCCGCAATAGCATCCTGTTTTTCAGGAGGCAGTTTATAAACTGCGGTGAGCGCTTTTTCAAGAAGTTGGGTCATAATTACTGTTCCTTTCTCATGCTGATTGATATTAGAAATTACGGCTTACTTGGTTTCCGGAAAATCGTCGCGCCGAAAATAACCGTTCTTGATTGTATCGATTTCACACGTTGTTTGCGCGCTCGCCCAATGTGTTGCATAACCACGTCGCCAGCGGTCAGATTCGTTACGGTGAGATGTATGCAACGTCTTACAGTGGTGAAAAACAACGCCACCCTTGTTGACTTTCGCCAATGCCTCTTTCGATAGATCGATCAGTTCGGGCGGCGGCACAAGGTTATATGGCTCATCGGGGTCTGGCGTTTCGTGTGGCAACACCGGTCCCTTGTGTGAACCTTCGATATAGCGGAGGCAGCCGTTCGACTCATCTACGTCGTCCATCGCAATCCAAGCGGTGATGACATGATCCGCCGGATCACATTTGAAGTAGTAGTTATCTTGATGGTACGGTTTTGCACTACCGAAGTGCGGCGGTTTCATGAAAATCTGATCGGTCACCAGCACCGGCTCTACGCCGATGAGGTCTTTGATGATGCGCGAGAGACGGGCGTCAAGGACGAAGGATTGGAAGTCAGGTTCTTTGAGGAAAGGTGCATTGATTTTTCGCGGTGCAATCGTACCATCTTCCGATCGATCAACGGCGTAACCGATTCCCTGATCCGTAGTTTCTGGGGTCTCCATCTCACGGTCACTGACCTCAATGGCAATTTGAGCAATGCGCTCAACTTCATCGGGACTGTAGACGTTTTCGATGGCGACCCAGCCCTTTTCCCAGTAATGGTTATAGTCGTTTTGGTTGATGTGCATGTGTATCTCCTCCAGAAAATTCTATGTCCCTCCTTATGAGGACACCATCGTTATTTTTCATTCCAGAAACCGTTTCAGCACGTTGGTAGTAATTTTTGAAATCGTGTCGTCCACTATCACAGAGCAGGGATAGGTAATCGAGCCGACGGAGAATACGGCACCACCGCCACCGGGCTCATGGTAGACAATTTCGGCGCCGCCATCGTCGGGGTTGAGCCCCTTGGCGAGCAGTTGGGTGTTCCCAGGAGAACTTTCAGAGATTTTGTCCATTTCGTGACCCGAAGCCCCACCGGAGCAACGCATATGTAGGCTCTTTTCCCCGAACACGTCCCCATTTTTCAGTCCTGTGCCCTCAAAGATCCAATGGGAGTCATCAATCACCCGATAGGGTGCGCCGGTCATAATGCCGGTATCGGTACAGACGACGCCCAAGAGATTGGCTTCAGATTCGTGACGCAGGTGGAATCGGCTTTCATACCCAACATCCTGCAGCGTGGTGAAACTACCGCTGCCACAGTTCTCGTTGTGAACAACCATCGTGTATTCGTCGAGGAATTCGACCTCACAGTTCAAGCCGTTGCCGCCGAGATACATCAACTTGCCGCCGCCCTCAAAGACCCACGATTTAAGTTTAAAATACATATCCGCAGACCAGTATTCGGGGTGGGTGCTGATCATGAGAATTTTGTAGTCTTCCAAGTTCAGAACGCCTTGGTGAAACTGTGTTTCGGCGTAGAGGTCGTAATCGTATCCTTCGCGCTCCAACCAGCCGAAAAGACGCCATTCGGCGGGGGCGACGTGACAGGCAGAACGCCCTTCGACTGGATCCGTAACTTCCGTATCTTCAGCGATAACGTTAATCAATTCAGGACGATCAAAGGACAGAGGGGCATATTCGTCGGCATCAAAGTGCTGGTGGTTGCGGTTAGTATATCGCTTCAGATCGAGTCGAGCGTTGATGGTGGGGGTTGGCGGAAATTTGTCGGGGTGGATATAGTTGCTCCGACCCCCGAAGTTACTGTAGGCGTTCCAGTTGATGTTGGAAGCCAATACGGCAATGGGTGCCTGCGGTTTCGCCGGTGCAACAATCCACGGGAAGGAAAAGAACGCGCCTGATTCTGTTTTGGCGTGAAAATAGTAGAGTCCACTCCGCTCCGGTGCTTCAACAAATTGGAGGTGGTGGGGGTTCGTATATCCGAACTTGTTCCACTCGATGCCGGTTTGGGTGTAATCCCCGTCAGGGGAGATCTGCATCGTTGCACGGGGACCATGCTCATCATGCCAGCCGAGATCTCGAATCAATTCCTTCTCGAACCCATACCGCCACAACGATAGCTGATATGCCTCAACGGCGTGAACACGGAACTCGGATTTCTCACCGGACCGCACCCACTTGGGCCAAGCATATCCCAGCAAACAGTCCGAAAGCAAACGAAACTGATACGGTTGATCTTCTCGGACTGTCATGTTAACACTCTTTGCACCGAAGCCGGGTTTATAGAGCGTCACCTTGTAGGGTCCTGGTGACAGATCCGCGTAGATCGCGCCCGTCGCCCGTGAACGGGTTTCATACGAACCTGATTCATCTACAAATTCTAACAGTACGTCAGGAATTGCTACATAGCGTTCGTCGCTGACATATCCAATCAGCATAATACACCTCCAAGAAAAGAACTCTGATTATTGAGCAGGCAAAAGTTTAGCAGCCGTTAAATTTTATGTCAACGACTTTCCTGCCCGCTGCGCCAAACCTCATAAGGATTTTCCCGGTTCTCTAGCGGGAAGGATACCCGCGTTTTCAAGCGTTGCGATTCATGGACTGCCATAATCATCTCCAGTGCTGCGTGCGCATCCGCCCCACTAGAAACCGCAACAACATCACGGTCCTCCTCAATGGCTTGAATCAGTTCCTTCACAATCATCAGATTGCTGAGGTGCATCTGCTCCCGATCTGATCGGCTTGTACCGTCCGGTCGTTTCTCCCACTCGTCCAAAAGGATACGTTCCCATTCTAATTCCCCCGGAATCCACAACCCGTGAGGATAGAGGTACATCTCCCCGCAGGGGGAGTTTCGCAGCGAGATAATTCCATCAGTGCCGTAAACCTCAAATCCGAACCAACGGCTGCTAAAGTGGTCGCCGGAGGGCTTCCCTCGATATGATTCATAATGGGCGACGATCCCATTCTCAAAGACGTAATATGCCGACAAACCGTTGCCAGCCAGCAAGCCGACGCCCTCGTCTCCCTCTCGGATGTCTGCGGGTGTGACCTCCCGACCATCTTGGGTCACATGCCCGTGTGCCCATGCGACATCGGCACCGGCAAAATACCGCATACTATCCATCATATGCGTTCCCAGCACCATCAAGTCCATCGCTCCAGCCCGGTGATCGGCTTTGCCGTGACCGCGCAGCACCTGAATTTCCCCAATTGCGCCTTCATCGACCAGTTTCTTGGCGTGTTGTTCGTAGGCGCCCGCGCGGCGATGCGCGACAGCCACCTTCACCCCATTGCGATTACACGCTTCCATCATAGCGTCGGCTTCCACAAGGGTTCGGGCGAATGGCTTCTCGCACAAAATCCCTTTTACGCCGGCGTTGGCACAAGCGATGACCATCTCCGCATGACAGTCGATCCAACGGGGACCGACACTCACCAAATCTAGGTTCTCCTTTTCCAGCATTTCGTGGTAGTCTAGGTAGCGTTTCTCTATCCCGATTCGTTCTCCAGCCGCCTGAAGCCCATCCGGGTCTGAATCGGCGATGGAAACGATCTGCACCTCCGAACCTTCAATGGAATCGGGGGGAATCTGAAACGCCACATCGAGCCCATGACCATAGTTGCCCTTGCCGGTTCTGCCGATGACTCCTGCGCGATACGTTGTTTTCATAGGTCTTTCCTCATTGACAATTTAGAGATCGAGGCTGAGATTATACTGTGCTGCTTGGAATAAGAAACTCTTCTATTCAAACTGGCTGTAATAAGCCGATACGGTTTCATGGTCCACCGTTTCGTCAGGTGTCATAGCTAGGCGCCTATACAAGTCTTCCCGTGCGCGCATGTCCGCCAGCAGCACCGCACGTGCATGTACCGCAACCTGTTCAGCAAGTTCAACTGGCACAACGACCACGCCATCACCATCACAACCGACAATATCGCCGGGACGGACCTGTACCCCGCCACAGCCGATGGGGGTTTGGACCTCTACCGCCTCAATCCGACCGGGAATAATTGTGCGCCCACGTGCGCGGGAACATATCGGGGTCTGTTGAAGAATCAACTCATCTGTATCACGACAGTAACCATCGGTGATAATTCCAACCGCGCCCGATGCGATCATGTTCAAGCTGTTAGCAGACCCCCAAAAACCGACCTCCCGTGCACCGCCTGTGCCCGTTACGATGACGTGTCCCGTCTGGATCTGATCGCGATAACTGACGTTTCCAACTTCGTTAAACCAGACTCCGTGTGCTCGAACAACCTCTTCGGTGGTATTCAGTTTCCACATCGGACGGTTGGCAGGGACACAGCGAAGGGTGAAGGCAACGCCCCAGAATTTCATACCGTGCCAAAGCGGTCGCACTTCAGGGGACATCAGCCCGGTGTCAAAGTGTCCAACCCCGTCCATCCCATCGCAGACATCAGCGACACGAAGATATTTGTATAGTTTGAGTAATTCAAATGGATCAATCGTTGATTCGTTGGCGTTCATGGTACGGGTCTCCTTATATTGATTTATTGGCTCATTAATGAACAAATGAACTAATATAGGTAATCCATCTCCGGTAGCAAATTCCATCGGTACTGATCTGTGGGCTGCGTTTGGCGTCCCCAATCCGCCAGAATTTTCGCCTCCGCGCGCTTCTCCTCCATTTTTGATGCAATAGCGTCAGCATCCCAATCGTCCAGTACCTGCTGTGTCAATGTCTCCAGAACGTCTCGACACGTTGCATCACCCGCCCGGTCGTCCAGTTCCGCCGGATCTTCCTTTAGATTGAAGAGTTGCGGCGGTTGTCCGTGGTAGTAATTCAGTTTCCAGTCACCACTTCGGATCATCCGATGATAGCAACCTTCGTCGGTGCAATACTCAGAGAAAGCGATGTCCTCCCATTCCACTTTCTCTTCCCGCAAAAGTGGGAGGACACTTCTGCCGCGAGAATTCGGCAGGGCGGGTGCGTCGAGTGCATCTATCATCGTCGCATTCAGGTCTAAGGAACTAACGACTCTGTTACATCTCACACCTTCGGGCAGCGCCCCGGACCACGAAAGGATGGTAGGAACTCTCACCGAATCCTCGTAGAAGGTCTGTTTCCACCAAAGCCCATGCTCTCCCACCTGCTCGCCGTGATCGGACATATAGAGGATGATTGTGTTTTCTGCCAAGTCGTTTTCTTGGAGCGCAGTTAAGATCTCGCCGATCATCTGATCCATCCGCGTGACCAACGCCCAATAGGCTATCCGTGCTCTGAGGATCTCCGCATCGGAAACCTCAACGATGCCACACTGCTCTCTCCACCATCGAAAATAGGGGTGCAACGTATCGGAGAACGGTTCGGGATGTTTCGGCATTGTCATCCGCCCATCGTAGAGGTCGTAATCCTCCCGCCGTGCCACGAAAGGCTGATGGGGCAGCATGAACCCGACGGAGATGCTGAACGGTTCGTCCATCACACCCGCCCGCTTTCGGACACCGAGACGGTTCAAATAATCCACTGTCGCGACGGTCACATCTTCGTCATGAACCTGATACGCGCTCTGACCAGGACCTGACTTTTCGAGGCTAACCCGCGCAGGACCCGCCGTACCAGTAAGCGTCCCGTGATCGACACCCTTCCCACCGAGATAATTGGAGCCGTGATCTCCAACCAACCGTTCAGCGTAGCCGTGTAGCTGATCGGGTCCTAGCGAGTGCATCCGTCCAATCAGGACCGGACGATAACCGACCGCCCCCATCGCATGTGCAAAGGTCGGGCTCCCAGAGTCAAGGATGTGGCTGTTCGTCCAAACCTCATTTTCATAGGGATAGCGTCCATTTAACATCGACATCCGCGAAGGGACACAAATCGGAGAGGGACAGTAGACATTATCAAATACGACACCCCGCGCTGCCAGTCCATCCAGATGTGGTGTCTGCACCAACGGATCGCCGTAACAGCCGGTCACAGCGGGGTTGTGCTGATCGGAATGGATATACAGCAGATTGGGACGTTGTGTCAAAGAGCCTTGATTGTCCATAAACACCTCGTATTCTCCAGATAGATGCAATGACTATAGCACATCTCTGTTTGAAAGGCAATCGTGATATTTATTTTTTCTTGACACCCGTTATCTGTCAGATTATAATACTAATATGTTAGTATTAAGGCTTTAGTAGATTGGAGAAATTGAAATGCAATCACAAAAACTGCACCGCTTAGAGCTTGAAGTGATGAAGGTTGTCTGGCGACTCGGTAAAGCAACTGTCAATGACGTACGCGATGCACTCAAGCAGCCGCTAGCTTATACTAGCGTGGCAACGACTCTGAACCACCTTGAGAAGAAAGGGTTTCTGACCCACGATGTAGATGGGCGTACGTACGTCTATCGTCCACTGATCCAAGAAAACGAGGTTTCGCAGTCGATGCTCGGCGATCTGCTTGAGCGTCTTTTTGATGGTTCGGTAGAACGGCTTGTCAACACGCTTCTGGAGACCCGAGAAATATCTCCGGAAGAACTGGAACGTCTACGCAAATCAATTGTCACCTATCGAGAGGAGAGCGGAGATGGATAAGCTAATTTTTCTGTTGAATACCTCATGGCAGTGGGGATTGATAGTAGGGATTGTTTGGCTGCTTGTGTACCGGCTTCGGCGTGATCGCGCGGTCTGCTATGCGCTTTGGTTGATGGTGCTGGTGATGCTCCCTATATTGCTGGGTCTGAACGCCATCCTACCCGGAATCTCGTTTCATCGGACGCAAACGGTTCAGGTCGTGGGTGCACCTCAATCACAACCAACGGATACCTCCGACCATCAATTATCAACTAGCGGACAAGTAATAACCGGTGCCCAACTTCCGCAGCAAAACACAAATCCTCCGTCAAAACGTCAAACGGAATCCTCGCGTATAACTTGGGGACACATCGTGTTCGTCGCTTGGGTAATCGGTATTGCTTGGTCTATCCTTCGACTTTGCCACAGCGCATGGCGACTCAGACGACTCCATCGGTTAGCAGTTGCTGCGAGTATGCACCAACAGCAACTGCTCGAAAATCTTTGTGATCAGCTTGCCGTAAAACGCCCGGTTCGCTTGTTAGTCTCGAAAGAGATAAGCACCCCAATCTCGTTTGGATGGTGGCATCCTTGTATTCTACTCCACGAAAATGTTGCGAATGATCGCCTAGAGTTCATTCTTCTCCATGAACTGGCGCACCTGCAGCGGAAAGATTGGTTGGTGAACTTGCTAGTTCATGCCATCGGTATTCCCTTCTTTTTCCATCCGCTGTTCTATCTTGTGCGTAAACGTCTAACAGATGTTCAGGAGCAGATCTGTGACGGTTGGGTTATCCAAGCGACAGGCAAACGGGCGGATTATGCACAATGTTTGGTGGATATGCTGGACCAATCTGTTCATCGCACAAAGCTGGCGTTGGCACTTGGGCACCAACGCTCACAACTAAAAAATCGTGTGAAAACCATCCTTGATGACGGTTTGCCTCTGAACCTTCATCTAAGCCGAAGGGTTGGCATACTTATAGGTGGGCTTACGCTCCTGCTGGCACCGATCTTGAGCATGGCACAAATTATGCCGTTACGCACGATTTCCCTGCCGCTTGCTGAAAGTGTGCCGGAGGTTCGCATCCGAGGGCGTATTCTGTCGCCCGATGGTAAACTACTTTCTGATACCAATCTTGAGTTTTCTGTCCATCAGGTACGGGATTCTGATAGTAGGATTGGTGGCAGAGTTAAAAATATACAGACGGATGCTAAAGGGAATTATGAACTCTCCGTAAACCAGCTAGGTGTCTATAAATTTTCTGTTCGATATCGGGATCGGGACGGGATGAAGTATCCGCGATGGACAGCTCAGAGCGAGCAGATCCGCGCCGAAAAATACGCTCAGATTGATGGGGTTGATTTGACGCTCGTTGATAGAATCTCCGCGCTAATCGAAAGTGGGAAATTTTCTGAGGAGGAAGTCAGAATATTGGAGGTAAGACAATTTCCTTGGAAATTTGACAAAACCGGGACAGAGATTAAACTTCCTGAAAATACCATCGAAGGGTTTCCTGCTAATGGCGATTTTGAAAACAGTCTAACAGGTTGGACCAAATGGTTTGCGGTTGATAAAATGAACAGCCAGCGGACCTGCGAAGTAGTCTACGATGAGGATAAGCGTTCAGATGTCGTCGAATTCAAAAGAACCGGCGGTAGACGAGACGGTTCGCATGTTGGAATACATCAGGATGTCTATATCGATCTGTCCAAATATGAGGCGCTTTACCTACAACTCGATGTCAAAAGTATCGAGCATTCGATCGAAGGGAGTGGTTGGTCGGGTGGTGGAGAGAATCCGGTCTGCATCGAACTCGGTTTCCTAGACCAAAAAGGGGAGCCACATCGATGGATTCACGGTTTTTACCATAAAGGACAAGATAGATACAACACCTCTACAAAGATTGACCAAAACGAGTGGTTCACCTACACTTCGCCCAATCTCAAAGAAGTTATACCCTTATGTGGTCACGAAAAAAACGTCCGCGACGATTGGTTTGGTGTTGCACTGCACCGATACGATCCGGACTTGGAACCAAAGGTAATAACACGAATCCTTCTTCGTGGAAGCGGTTGGGATTTCATCGGGCGAGCGGATAATTTGCAATTTAGAACATCGCTTCGTGAATAAGATTGAAGGCTAAATAGACAGTGCTTCTGAGTTTCAAAAGTCGGATACTGAGTAAGTTGTTGGTCACGAAATAAATTTCCCTCTAATCGGAGATTCCCAAAGGCTGAAAGGAGTATTAACGAACTTACGCCATCGCCTCAAAACTTCCCACCCAAAAAGGAAAACCCATCATGAAAACAACCCTAACATTATTGATTCTTTTAACGCTGTTTTTGCAAAACGCCATCGCCCAGGATTACACACGATGGGGTTTACCCGAAGGTGCCAAGGTGCGTATTGGTAAAGGCATGGCAGCTGACGTTCAGTCTTCACCGGATGGCACTCGTCTCGCAGTTGCCAGCTCCATCGGTATTTGGCTCTATGACGCGGAGACCTATCGCGAACTGGCGTTACTCACCGGGCATACGGACTTGGTCATTAGTGTGGCGTACAGTCCGGATGGGAAGACACTCGCAAGTGGAAGTCTGGACGGCACCATCCGCCTGTGGGATGCTGTCACGGGTGCACACAAACACACGCTTACAGAGCATACGAGTATTGTCATTAGCGTATCGTTCAGTCCTGACGGGAGGACGCTTGCAAGTGGGAGTGGAGACGATACTATTCGCCTGTGGGACGCTGTTACAGGCGCGCATAAACAGACACTTACCGGACATACAGAGGCTATTATGAGTGTATCGTTCAGTCCCGATGGAGGAACGCTTGCAAGTGGAAGTATAGACAAAACCATCCGCCTGTGGGATACCGTCACGGGTGATCACCGGGATACGCTCACTGGACATACGGATAGGATCGAAAGCGTATCGTTCAGTCCGGATGGGGGTACGCTTGCCAGTGGGAGTTGGGATGAGACCGTCCGTCTGTGGGATGTCGTCACGGGCACGCACAAACACACACTCACCGGGCATACGGATTATGTTTTCAGGGCGTCGTTCAGTCCAGATGGGGAGACGCTTGCCAGTGGGAGTTGGGATAAGACTGTCCGTCTGTGGGACGCTGTCACAGGTGCTCACAAAGGGACGCTCACCGGGCATACGCATTGGGTCAGGAGCGTATCGTTCAGTCCGGATGGGAAGACACTCGTGAGTAGTAGTTGGGGCGAGATTCGTTTGTGGGATGCCGTTACGGGGACACACAGACATACACTTACTGGATATACACATGGTATCGGTAGTGTATCGTTTAGTCCTGATAGGGGGACACTAGCAACTGGAAGTTGGTCTGGCATGGTGCGATTGTGGGATACAGACACCGGCAAACTCACGCAGATACTCACCGGGCATACAGAGGATGTCAGAAGTGTATTGTTCAGTCCGGATGGGAAGACACTCGCAAGTGGAAGCCACGATGGTACCATCCGCCTATGGAATGCTGTCACCGGTCAACACGAGAAAACACTCACAATAAACCCCGCCTATTCTGTTTCTAGCCTATCGTTCAGTCCCGATGGACTGACACTGGCGAGTGGGGGTTGGGAAGTTATCCGCCTGTGGGATACCGTTACGGGTGCATTCAAAAGAACGCTCGCTGGGGATACGCCCCTCACTAGGCATACGGATCGGGTCACGAGTGTATCGTTTAGTCCCGATGGATCCACCATTGCGAGTGGCAGTCTGGATGAGACCGTCCGTCTATGGGATGCTGTCACCGGCAAACACAAACAGACACTCACCGGGCACACGGCTTATATCAGTAGCCTATCGTTCAGTCCTGATGGAAAAACGCTAGCGAGTGGGAGTAAAGATACAACCATCCGCTTGTGGGATGCTATCACCGGTGCCCACAAAGCTACACTCACAGAACATACGGATACTGTCGCGAATGTATCGTTTAGTCCGGATGGGAAGACGCTCGCGAGCGGCGATTGGGACGGCACCATCCATCTCTGGGATGCTGTCACAGGCGCGCATAAACAGATATTTACAGATATGGGAGGTGGTGTATCATTCAGTCCCGATGGTCAAATGCTCGCAAGTTGGGGTCAGGATGAAGTGGTGTTCCTGTGGGAACTCACCCCCACAGCACAACCAGTCCTGTTCGGAGATGTCAACCACGATGGCATGGTGGACATTTTCGATTTGGCGTTCGTTGGATCAAACTTTGGGAAAACAGGACAGCATGATGCCGATGTCAACGGGGATGGGATGGTCGATATTCTAGATCTCGTCACGGTTGCCGGTGCGTTCAGCGCGGAGGCGGCTGCGCCTTCCGCACATCACCAGGTATTGGAAATACTAACCGCAGCAGATATACATCAGTGGCTAGCCCAAGCACAGCAAAGGGAAATGACAGATCCTGCTTATCGGCGCGGCATTGCCGTGCTTGAACAACTCCTCGCAGCGTTGACCCCAAAAGAGACAATGCTATTGCCCAACTATCCAAATCCGTTCAATCCAGAGACATGGATACCCTACCAACTTGCCCGCAGTGCAGATGTCACACTCACGATTTATGATACAAAAGGTGTGTTAGTGCGTCAGTTAGATTTAGGGTATCAGTCGGCAGGATATTACACAGATCGAATGCGAGCGGCATATTGGAATGGTCGCAACGATAGTGGGGAGTTAGTCGCAAGTGGGGTCTATTTCTATCAACTTCAAGTGTCTCCATCCCGATCTATCGGGGCAGGGAATTATACTGCGGTACGGCGACTGGTAATCCTCAAGTAGGTGCACAAATTGACAAAAGAAACTGCAATTGCAAATAAGGAGATGATTCTCTCATTCGTCCATTGAAAAGGGCGGTCAATCTGAAAGGAGTGTTATCAATGAAAATCTTACAAACTCCCCTCGCCTGTCTTATTTTCTTAATTGGGCAGATCGCGTTAAGCTATGCCGTTGACCTCCAAGGAGAGGTTATTCCTTCGCCCGCCGATGCCGATGAGGGCAGTTTTTGGGGAAATTCCGTTGACATCAGCGGGACAACTCTCATCGCCGGATCTGGAGTGAATTTGGATAACAACAGCAATGTCTACATCATGGAACGGAGAGGAGAAGCGTGGAAGGTCCTGAATCATTTTCCGGCACCCAATCAAGGTCAGATGGATTTCTTTGGTCACGCTGTCGCTCTTGAGGAAAGCTTTGCTGCAATTGGTGCCCCTGCAGCGGGAGCGAAAGAATTTCTCGTTGAACGCGGACTTTTGGTCAATGGTCCAGGCAAGGTCTATATCTACCGTCGTAGAAGCGAGGGGGACTTTGTGCTGATGAGAGCCCTCAAAGCCGATGATATCCAAGACCGTGATCGCTTCGGATATTCCGTTGATATTAGCGGGACCACGCTTATTGCAAGTGCGCCGTTTCACGATCAGGAGAAAGGTGCTGTTTATGTCTACACGCTAGAGGGAGACGAATGGAAACAACAAGCCAAACTCCAAGCGGATGATGCAGGAGTAAAAAACCGATTTGGCTGGGATTGCGCGATTAGTAATGACACGATTGTTGTCGGTGCACCGCTTGCTGCTGCGCCCCAAAGGCTCTCCGGAACCGCTTATGTCTTTAAGCGTAAGGGGAATGTTTGGGGACAGGTAGCAAAGTTAATTCCTCATGACGGAGATGGCGGTGATAGCCTCGGTGTCTCTGTTGATGTCAGCCAAAATCGCGTTATCCTTGGAGCATATAGGGACAATAATTCCGGAAGGCGCCTTTCCGGTTCAGCGTATATCTTTAGCGAAGTCGAAGGCACCTACACACGAGAGGCAAAGTTGACTGCAGACGAGATTCAGGAAGGTGCTGGCTTTGGGTTGACGGTTGCAATCGATGTCAACCGTGCTCTCGTTGGTGCACCTTCTACTGATACCAAAATTGGCGACGATTCTGGTGCCGTTTACGCCTTTTTGAAGGTCGGTCTCGATTGGAAATTACAGGCAACAATTATACCGGAAGAGGGACCAGATGAGGCTCAAGGCCTGATAGCGGGCGATAATATGGGTGACGCTCTTGCACTCGACGGACAATTCGGGCGTGAATTCAACTACGCCGCTATCGGCGTATGGGGGGATGCTACCCCAGAACATCCAGATGGGGGTTCTGTGTATCTTTTTGATACCGAAGATGTCAACAATCTTAATATACCTTTAAGTAAAGATATCGAAGATTTCAAAATGCCGTTGTCTGTTGAACCCATTGATGAACTTGCACTCATTGTGTTAGGGGATATTAAGCGGACCGCCCTGCTTCAAAATTTCCCCAATCCGTTTAATCCAGAGACGTGGATACCTTATACCCTCGCCGACGATGCGGAGGTGCGGGTTCATATCTACAACGCTCAAGGGGTGCTGGTTCGCCAGTTAGACATCGGACAGCAACGGGCGGGGAAATATCTCAACAAACAAACTGCTGCATATTGGGATGGCAGAGACCAATCCGGTGCGTCGGTTGTTAGTGGTGTCTATTACTATACATTAGAGGTGGACGCTTTTTCAAAGACTCGACGCATGGTTATTCAGAAGTAGCTGCCTCCACAGATAAGGGATTTCCTACACAAAACAACCTCTATCAACCCCGAAGGGTAAGAAACCGATTTGAGACTAGAGGAGGCATAGTAGATGCAACGGAGAGACAATACTGCACATTTCATTTTAACTGGTGCTGTAGTTTTCGGGCTAACGCTGCTGGGGGCAGTCATTAATGCACAGGCACAGATTGCCTTCTCGTCTGATAGGGAGGGGAACTTTGAAATCTACGTGATGGACACCGATGGGGGTAATCAACAAAGACTCACTAACAATCTCTTTTGGGACAGAGATCCCTCATGGTCTCCCGATGGTAAACGCATTATCTTTGAGTCCGCGCGAGAAGATGCGAACCGTGAAATCTACGTGATGGACGCTAATGGAGGTAATCAACAAAGACTCACCAACACTGGTAATAACTGGTCGCCCTCATGGTCTCCTGATGGTGAACGCATTGCCTTCTCGTCTAATAGGGCTGAGGACGATGGAGGCTTAGAAATCTACGTGATGGACGCTGATGGGAAGAGTCAACAAAGACTTACCAAAAGTCCCAATGCCGACTGGTCGCCCTCATGGTCTCCTGATGGCGAGCGCATTGCCTTTACGTCTGAGAGAGATGATGAAAACTGGGAAATCTACGTGATGGATGCCGATGGGAGTAATCAGCAAAGACTCACCAATAACCCCGATTGGGACTTGGCACCCTCATGGTCTCCCGACGGTAAACGCATTGCCTTTACGTCTACTAGGGATAGGATAACAGATATCTACGTGATGGACACCGATGGGAGTAATCAACAAAGACTCATTAAAAAAAATCGTGAGACTGGTAATAGGTATCCCTCATGGTCGCCCGATGGCGAACGCGTTGTCTTTGCGTCTCATAGGGATAGGAACTGGGAAATATATGTAATGGATGCTGATGGAGGTAATCAACAGAGACTCACTAGAAATCAACATAGTGACGTTGAGCCTGCGTTGTTTGGTCCTGCCTTTGCAGTTGCTTCCACCGGTAATCAGTTCACGATGTGGGGATGGCTCAAACAGATCGTCCAATAATTGCCATTACCGAGAAAACAGCGTTGACTGAGATATGGAAGCGTACGAGGATGGATCATAAGCGCCGCAAGAGTGCTGATAGAAAGATTACGATTAGCCCCAAAATGAGCGTCAAATTCAGCCACGGGGCAGGACGTTTCTGAATCGGTGCAAACACGGGATAGGGAAACGTCAGCAACACGCCGAAGGTAAATATGATAAAGACGATAAAGAGTTTAACCCCCAATACAATGATATATGTGGAAAGATTCTCAACAGGTTCTTTGGCGGAATCTTGAGAAAAAGACCCCGTTGATCTCAGGAAGGCGATAAAATTGTAAACACCTGAAAACAGAATTGTCAGCAGCGCACTCCAGATAACAACCCTGAATCGGCGGAATGCTGCTTCTAGGAGTTTGAGTCGCTGGTTTTCAGGAAGCACTTTGGCAGCGGGCAGTAGAATGACGCGGAGGAAGAAAAAACCGCCAATCAACAGCACAACTGATCCGACGTGAATCCATTGTATCAAAGCAGGTAGGAATGTCATTGATGTCTAATAGGTTGAATCAAGCGTGTGGTGAATGTATCTGTGTTTGCCTGCGTTGTCCCCAGCACCCCACTACGGCTGCGCCGAGAAGTAACAGTAATCCCATTGACCAAAACATCGGTGGAAAATCGAGCCACTGAATCAGAAATCCACCCAAGATGGGACCTACAACCTTACCAGCGTTTTTGAGCGTGCCGATTAGGCCCATCCCCGCTCCGATGTGCAGTGGACTAATTTGCGTGGATACGAGTGCGACCGTGGAGGGAAACACGAAGGCTTGTGCAGCACCAATTAGCACAGCCAGTGCCGTCAAGCCCAAAACACCATGCGTCAATGTAATCAAGGGAAGCGCAATTCCCATGAGAGCCATGCCCACACATATTGCCCCAAAATATCCCAAGCGATCGCCAATCCTGCCTCCAACGGGCTTTAAGACCATGTGCACCCCCTCCTGCACCGAAAAAAAAGCCCCTACCAAGGCGACACTAATCCCCGTAGAAAGGGCATAGATAGGCAGAAATGCTTTGACGGCGTAGAGGGCAATAAACACAGTCGCTTCTAGCCCGCCCGATAGCCAGACGGATGGCGTGTGTGTGCCAGACTTTAGGGCATGGACAATCTGCTGACCAATCGGAGGACGGGCAGCTTTGACGCGTGGTGCCGGTTCTGAGAGTAACAGAATCGGGACAAAAGCAAGGCAACTAAACAATCCGATGATGGTAAAAATATTGCTAGGACGCACGCCTGTTGCCAATAGCCAACCTGCAACCGCCGGTCCGACAATATAGCCCGCGCTACGAGCCATGCCGAACCAACCCAACTTCTCCGCTAGGCGGTCTTTTACTCCTTCCGCCACAAAGGCAAGGGTCACAGGACCGTAAATGGCTGTGGCTAAGCCGTGGATAATGCGTATGCCAAACAGTTCTGCGGGGGTATGGACAAAACGATACAGAAAAGGCATACCGGCGAAAAAAACAGTTCCAGCAATCAGCCACCAACGTCGTCCCCAGCGGTCAGAAAGTATGCCAATCGCCGGTTTGAGAACCATGCCAGTCAGGGTGGAAACAGAGACAATAAACCCAAGAAACGCATCGGTCGCTCCCAGCGTCATTGCGAAGATTGGCAGGAGCGGTGTCTTTCCCATCTGATAGGCAGAGCGCGCAATAAAATCAGCACCCGTGATACCGATAAAATTAAAGGATCGCTTCATTACCAAATCTAAGATAGGGGTGTGGAAATTAAGTTGGCGCATCAGCAGCGATAAAAATTTTGTACAGTTTAATCATTCAGAGGCGGAACAGGAGGCGGATGCTGGCGAGTTGGAATCGTTTTAAGTTTTTCCCCCAGATCATCTTTTGCAACTTCAAGGTTATAATGCGCTTGCAGATTGGACCACAAAGAATCGGAAACCCCAAAGTAACGAGAAAGAAGCAATGCTGTCTCTGCGGATATACGCCGCTGTTCTTTGATAATCGCTGTAATTCGATTCACCGGCACACCAATATCCTTTGCCAACCGGTAGGGAGTAATTCCTATCGGTTTTAGAAAATCTTCTCTTAGGATTTCGCCCGGATGAGTTGGTTGAATAACAGACATTTTTCGCTCCGTTCAAAATCCGCGTCCATATTACTGTTTTTTACAAATTTGATATTGTCCATCTGGGAGTCGAGTCGGAAAACGATATTGCGGGTCTGTCAACAAATCGTAGACTGCTCTGTCGCCCTGCTGCACGGCATTCGGTGTATTTAACCGCCACTCATCACGAATTTCTTCGGCTCGGCCGGGAAAATCTTGTCCGCCCAGTATCGAGGTTAACGCCCAGTAGATGTATTCCGTAATCTGACACCTATAGTCGCAGGTTTTGTCGTAGTAGGTGTACCAAGCATCTTGTGGATACCTTCGGGGAACTTGCTCAAAATGCCCGCCTCTCGCGATATCCATCGCTCGAGCAATTGCTGTCCCCGGTTTTTCACCGAAGATGTCGGGATAAGCGTCGGCGTAACCAACACTCGTTATCAGGTGTAGTACCTCTTCCAACGTGGCATCGAATCTCCCCTCCATGGTCCCACCGGGCTGGGTTTCCTCCCCATAGAGATCTTGTAACGCCATGCTATCAAGCAACTCTATCGGAATGAAGGCTTCCAGATCTATTTCCACAGAATCCTGCTCGGTGGCAAACATAATCATCGCTGCCTTATTCTTCCGCATTGCATCAACGACAGCGTGGTTATCCGGTCTTCCATCGGCATCGTTATCAAGATATTGGGCAAGTACATTTGCTGCATGTAATACCTTTCTGTCCGGTGTGGCAGCGGTTGCGTACACTTGCACTCCAAAAACATCAACCTGTTTGTAAAAAATTTGTGAAAACCCCTCCGGTGCCTTCGCACCGGGATGGGTAATCCCCAATGTGCTTTCCGCTGAGATATTCCCATTGCAACCGAGAACCCAAAACAGCAGACTAATCTGACTAAAACACCTCATCGTCTCCATTCTCCTATGGGCTTTCTGAGAAAATTTCTATTTGTCGCTTTGGGCCGGGCAATCATCATACCAATCGGTTCGATGCCCTGCCTACGTCACAACCGCTGGCACACTGGCTTCGCTGATAAGATCGTTAAAAGCAGCGACATCTTCCTCAATCACCGACTTGAGGTGGTCCAGTTGGGCATCAATCTGGCTTGACAGCTCTTCAAAGAGTTCGTATGCCTGTTTCGGCGGGGCAAAGTCAGCCACTGCTACGACGCTAGTCAACCCAGCGAGCTTACCAATTAACATGGTAGGCAGCCGAAGTCGATCGCCGATGGTATCCGCTCCGGTCTGTATCAGCTCCCCTTCGATGGCTTTCAGTTTTTCCTGTAAAGCTTCGGCGGCTTTGCAGATTGCTTCGGTGTTGGTATCCTCCCCCGCATCTGCACGTTTCTTCCACTCATTTGCCTGTCGCTGTATTCGACGGAGTTGATTGATCGCTTCATGTGTTTCTGACAACTTATCACGGATCTGGCTCCACAACTCAAACTGCGCGTCGAAATCTGCTTGACTGGCAGTCACTCGTGGATCTTTGCAAATCTCGAAGGTCTGCGTCTGCGTCTGTTCACCAACCCTGAGTTGTGCCTGATAGGTGCCCGGCGAGGCGAGGGGACCATTCATCGGCTTATCCGGTGACATTTCCTGTTTGCCACTTGGCGGTTCCGTCACCGCTTCCGAATCTGGATAGTACATATCCCACACAAAGCGGTTCAGTCCCGGCTCCGCTGGGATATAGCGGTCTTCCTTGTCGTCCGAATCTGCTTCATCATCTTCAGGGGCATCGATGTCCTCTGGTTTAGTGGTGAAGGTTTTGATTGCTGCGCCGTGGGCATCGAGGAACGTGAGTTCAACAGGATCGGCGGGTGTGTCTTCCAAGAGGTAGTAGACAATCACACCCTGCGGCGGACCTTCTCCGGCATCGAGGAATCTACGGGTGCGTTCGCCTTCGGGTGATTTTTCCAGATAGAAGGTTGCAGCAGCCCCCAACCCCATCAGGTAGTTTTTCCCTGTTTCGCTACGGAACATTCCCGCACCCCATTGTAACCAGCGGCGATAGGTGGCACGAGGCGTGAATAGATTAGGAGACGCCTGTGATGCTTTTTCTGTCATCTGGCGTAACGGTGTCACATCGTCCAAAATCCAGAAAGATCTGCCGTGAGTGCCAGCGACCAGATCCCCGTCCTTGATCTTTAGGTCGTAGACAGGGACGACCGGGAGATTGTTCTGCAATCGGTGCCAATTCTCTCCATCGTCCAACGATACATAGATTCCAGTTTCCGTACCCACATAGAGGAGGCCCGACTGAACCGGGTCTTCTCGAATCACACGGGTAATCTCACCGTCGGGGAAACTCCCACTGATTACACGCCACGTCTTCCCGTAATCGTTCGTCTTGTACAGATAGGGTTGGTAGTCATCCAGTTTATACCGGGTGACAGCTACATACGCCGTCGCCGGGTCGTGTGGAGAGGCTTCGATATTGCTGATTAACGACCACTCAAGCAGGGCCGGCGGAGTGATATTCTCCCAGTTTTGTCCTTCATCTCTAGAGATGTGAATCAAGCCGTCATCGCTGCCAGCCCAAAAGACACCGGGCTCGTGTGAGGATTCAATAAAAGCGTACACCGTTGCGTAATGCTCTGCACCGCTGGCATCTTTCGTGATGGGACCCCCTGATGGACCAAGTTTCGTTACATCGTTACGGGTCAAGTCTGGACTGATTGGCTCCCAGCTGCTGCCTTCGTCCGTCGAGCGGAAAATCAGATTGCCCGCTGCATAGAGGACATCCGGATTATGAGGTGAGAACGCAATAGGAAACGTCCAAGAGAAACGATACTTGAGATCTTTCGGTCCCAAGCCGATATACTCTTCGGGCCAAACATTGACCAATCGAATCTGACGGGTGTGATGATCATAACGCTGGAGTACCCCACTGCCTCCCGGCGAACTACCTATCGCACCGATGTAGGCAATATCAGGATTGTCAGGGTGAACCACAATGTCACCGCTCTCACCGGTGCCTACTGGATAGCAATCAACCCAGTGGATACCGCCATATTCGCTCGCACTTGGGGCACAAATACTGGAGTTATCCTGTTGTGTGGCGTAGACGCGGTAGGGGAATCGGTTGTCGGTGTCGATGCGGTAGAACTGCGAAGTAAGTTGATTGTAGATAGTTGTCCAGCTATCGCCTCCGTTGAACGAGACACATGCACCACCGTCGTTGCCTTCAATCATGCGCTGCGGATTGTTCGGATCGATCCACAGGTCGTGGTTATCCCCGTGCGGCGTGGTGATCTCCGTGAAGGTATGCCCCCCATCGGTTGACTTCCACATCTTGAGGTTCAGGATATAGACGGTGTCGGGATCTTGCGGGTCAGCGAAGACGTGGCAGTAATAAAAGGGACGGTGCCACAGATCACGGTTAGCTGTCAACAGTTCCCACGTTTCACCGCCATCGTCTGAACGGTGCAGCCCGCCCTTCTCCGCTTCGACGATTGCCCAGACCCGATCAGATTGAGCAGGAGAGACAGCAACACCAATCTTACCAATCAGCCCCTTGGGGAGGCCGGGTTTATTCGTGAGCTCCTCCCAAGTATCACCGCTGTCGGTTGATTTGTAAAAGCTGCTATCGGGTCCGCCGCTCGACAGTTCCCAAAAATTACGATAGGTTTCCCATATCGCCGCGTAGAGAATGCGAGGGTTATTCGGGTCCATTGCCAGATCAACCGCGCCCGCTTTTTCGCTGCGAAACAGGATATTTTCCCAAGTTGCCCCGCCATCTTTGGAACGAAAGACACCGCGTTCTTCGTTTGGTCCGAAGGCGTGACCGAGGGCTGCTACATAGACCAGATCGGGGTTCTGCGGATGAATGCGAATTTTGCCGATATGGCGGGTCTCCTTCAATCCAACATTTTCCCAAGTTTTACCGCCATCGGTGGATTTGTACACCCCATCGCCGTAAGAGACATCGAGGCGGATAGTGGTTTCGCCGGTGCCGGCATAGATGACATTTGGATCGGCATCTGCCACCGCGATAGCACCCACCGCAGCACTATTGAAGAACCCGTCTGAAATGTTTTCCCAGTACGTTCCAGCATCGTCGGTTTTCCAGACACCGCCGGCACACGCGCCGAAGTAAAAGACTGCCTGTTCTGTCGGATGCCCCGCCACAGCGACAACGCGCCCTCCCCGTGGCGGTCCGATACAACGCCATTTGAGTGATTGGAACAGATGTGAATCTGATTGAGAATTGCTCATGCTCTATTTTCCTTCATTATTGGGTATGAGATTTTGTAGAGAACGCAGATCCCGTTCTCCCGATCCAATCGGGACTACGCGGGATCTGCGTTCCCTACTAATCCGTTTTTTCGTCGAAATCTAAGGCGACGAATCGGTAACCGATTGTTTTCAGCCGTTCCACAATTGTTTCTCGCATCTGAATGGCTCTATCAAAATCGGCTTCTGATACCTGTATCCGCACAATCTTTCTGTGAGGCTGAATTGATGCTTCCGGGATGCCAAGCTCGGATAAACACTGCTGGGCAAGTGCCACCATTTCATCTTCGTTGAGTTTTTGGGTTGTATTTGATTCCATATATCTGCTTTCTTTCGGATAATAAAGCCAACTGCTAATTAGGAAAGTGTAGCAGAAATGGTGATGAAGATCAATATTAATTTCGTCGTATCATAGGAAATCGGAATTGGCTTTCTTCCCTTGACAGGTCCCCTCCGCTATGCTACACTAGGGCTTACGGGCATCTGGGACATAACAACGATATGTCAACACCTTGCCGAGCAATGGTGTGGCATTTTTGCGACGATGGTGTGGCACAGTTTCGACAGTCGTTTTGTGTGCATGATACTCCCTTTGAAATTACGGTTCATACAAAAAAACAGATGCAAAGTAAGATTGGGAAAGGGTTTTCGGAGAAATTCGGTTTTTGCACAATACACTTCGCACGGTTCAAGATTGCTTTGGTATCGAAATTGCGTATGGTTGACATGCCAAGTGAATTTCATTTGGTAACAATTGGCATCAGTACTTAAACTACCGTGTGAGAAAAATCATGTGTTCAAGCTGAATCAGATTGCAGCCCTGAAAGGGGATTAAGGAGAAAATCATGCACACCCATTTCTGCCACACCGCGTTTATCTTCGCTCTATGTCTGCTCCTCGTGAGTTGCGGACCGGCACCTCAAACCGGAAAGATGCCGCCTATCCCAAGTGCAAACCGCTCGCAGCCTGCTCCAACCATGTCGGCGACTCGACCCGCTTCAGCGACAGGAACATTACCTGCTGCTGCTGCGGTTGATGTTACTAAGAAACCACTCCTGAAGGCGTTCTTCAGAAGTCCACCTGATGTCAATCGGCTTGATGACCTCTATGGGACGACAAGAGGGAAAGTTCAAAACCTCAGCGTTATATCCAACTGTGATATGGAGGTATTAAAAGCGTTTTTGGCAACAGGTTGGGCTCCCATTATCCTATCAAGACGCTCTGGCAAGGGATACCTAACAGCGGTTATGCGATATGATGATACCGATCAGCAGATTCAGGTCGGAAATCCGCTTGGCGCGCAGAGAAGAGGACTACACACTCGGGCTGGACGCACCCTTGCTTACTCAGAATTTGAGAAGGAGTGGGCAACTGGATCCGGACGGAAATGTGTATTGATTACACCGAAAAAACTCAATGAGATGGATATACATGCCGCTTTGAAGAAGTACCTCCCTGAAAATCAGGTCGCTCGGATTCAGGTGAGGAGTCGATGAGAAAGGAACGTTTCACGCACCGATGCACAATCTTTTTAACACATTGCAAACCTTTGAATCCGATGGACAACGTATCCATTACTACTCCCTTCCTGCTTTAGAAGCGCAGGGTATCGGGACAGTTTCTAACTTACCTGTCAGCATACGCATTTTGCTGGAATCGCTGCTGAGAAACTATGATGATCAGCAGATTACGGAGCAGGACATTGTGGACTTGGCAAACTGGGATCCGAAACAGCCCAAATCTGTTGAAATCCCGTTTAAGCCAGCTCGTGTGCTTGCCCAAGATTTTACGGGTGTCCCTCTCCTCGTCGATCTGGCGGCGATGCGTTCGGCGGTGGAGGAACTCGGCGGTGATCCGCAGATTATTGAGCCGCTCGTCCCTGTCGATCTGGTCATTGATCACTCCGTTCAGGTGGATGCCTATGGAACGGCGAATGCGCTACAGATTAACACCCAAAGGGAATTTGAGCGGAATAAGGAGCGGTACGAGTTCCTGAAGTGGGGGCAGCAGGCTTTTGATAAGTTTCGGGTGATTCCGCCCTCCATCGGGATCGTCCATCAGGTGAATCTGGAATATCTCGCCAAATTGGTTGTTCCCGATGCGGTCAACGGCGAAACAGTTGCTTATCCCGATACATTGGTGGGGACCGATTCCCATACCACCATGATCAACGGTCTTGGAATCGTTGGCTGGGGTGTTGGAGGTATCGAAGCGGAAGCCGCCATGCTCGGTCAACCGGTTTATATCCTGACACCGGAGGTGTTGGGGGTTCACATGAAAGGGACGCTCAAAGAGGGCGTAACGGCGACAGACCTTGTCCTAACGGTTGTGCAGCGGTTGCGGGAAACAAACGTCGTCGGTAAATTTGTGGAGTTCTTTGGTGAGGGTGTCGAAGCACTTTCAACCCCAGATCGAGCGACCATTTCTAACATGTGTCCCGAATACGGTGCTACGGTCGGCTTCTTCCCCTCGGATGAAGCGTCGGTGGATTACCTTCGGGCGACGGGCCGCGCTGAAGCAGATCTGGAGTTGGTTACGACGTACCTGAAGAACCAGAGTATGTACGGTATCCCAAAAGCGGGTGAGGTGGAATATTCTGAGGTGTTGATGGTTGACCTCGATGCGATTGAACCGAGCATTGCGGGTCCTAAACGGCCACAGGATCGGATTGAACTCTCAAAGGTCAAGGAAACTTTCCCTCGGCTATTGACGGCACCGCTTACCGAGGGTGGATACGGACTTTCTCAGACGGAAATTGAGGAGCACCGTCAGGGTGCGGAAGCGACGAGTAGTATTACACACGGCGATGTCGCAATTGCCGCCATCACCAGCTGCACCAATACCAGCAATCCGTCGGTGATGATTGCTGCCGGTCTGGTTGCCAAGAAAGCCGTTGAAGGCGGCATCCGCGTACCCGATTCCGTCAAAACCAGTTTAGCTCCCGGATCCCGCGTTGTCACAGAGTACCTACAGGGGACAGGATTGCTGCCCTATCTGGAGAAGTTAGGCTTTAATGTCGTTGGATATGGCTGTACGACCTGCATCGGAAATAGTGGACCCCTAGATGAAGATATTCAGAGCGCGATTGAGGCGGGAAATCTCGTTGCGGTCAGTGTGCTAAGCGGTAATCGGAATTTTGAGGCGCGGGTGCACCGCGATGTCAAAGCCAGTTTCCTGATGTCTCCGCCGCTCGTTGTCGCCTACGCGCTTGCTGGACGAATTGATGTCGATCTAACGAGTGAACCATTGGGTCATAACGACGCTAATGAACCGGTCTATCTGAGAGATGTTTGGCCCACACGGGGCGAGATTGCCGATCTGATCGCTCAATCGCTGGATGCCGACACATTCAAACGCCTTTACGCCGAAATCGCCAACCAAGCACCGGAATGGGACGAATTGGATATACCCACAGGTGAACTCTATCACTGGAGTGAGGAGAGCACCTATATCCAGAAACCGCCGTTCTTTGAAGGGTTTAGGTTAGAACCTGATCCAATCACGGACGTTCAAGACGCAAGAGTTCTCGCTATTCTGGGAGATTCTGTGACGACAGACCACATTTCTCCCGCTGGCGCAATTGGGGCGGACAGTCCAGCTGGACAGTATCTGATTGAACACGGGGTTGAGAGAAGGGACTTTAACACCTACGGTGCAAGGCGTGGTAACGACCGGATAATGAGCCGTGGAACGTTTGCCAATAACCGCATCAAGAACGCAATGCTACCTGATGTCGAAGGCGGTTATACTGTCACCCACCCTGCCGGGGAGCAGACAACGATGTATGAGGCGGGTCAACATTACCTTCAGGAAAACACACCGCTCGTTGTTTTCACGGGTAAAGAGTACGGTTCTGGCAGTTCGAGGGATTGGGCGGCGAAGGGACCTAAGCTATTGGGGGTCAAAGCCGTTGTCTCCGAAAGCTACGAACGCATCCACCGCAGCAACCTGATTGGTATGGGTATTTTACCTTTGCAATTCAAAGAAAGCGAGAGCGCAGCGTCGCTCGGCTTGACAGGGAGTGAAGTCATAAGCATCACCGGTTTTGCGGACAATCTGCAACCGGGTCAAACTGCCACGATGGAATGGGTTGACGAATCAGGGACGAAGCGTTCAACAGAATTGTTGATCCGGATCGATGCGCCTATTGAGGTGGAGTACTACCAACACGGCGGGATTCTGGATTATGTCATCAGAAATCTGATGGCTGATTGAAGTTTTCTTCCGAATTGACCATTCCGATTTTTAACGAGGTGTAATATGCTAGATTCTCAGACAAAAGTAAGTGTTCGTGAATTTAGGAAAATTATTCGCGATCGAACAGAAGATATAGCAAAAGACCGGGGTTGGGATTATAGGAATAATGCTAGACGTGGGTATAGTTTTCAAATTTGGGTGTCTAGGTTATTTTGTAAGATTTATCCAGGCGTTGATTCTGACCCAGATGAATCTATTACTTACTCAAGAGATCTTACAGCAGATGTGGTGCTTGAGGATTCTGCTCAAAAAATATTACGGATTATTCAGTGTAAGTTTGCTGGACTCTCAAAGTCAAGAAACATTGACGGAGATGAGGTGAATAATTTTTTTCATCGACATGAACACTTTATGAAGCAAAAATGGGTTCGTAAGCACGGGAGCGACCATACTTTTGATCTGCTGGGAGATTACGCTGCGAAGTTTAAGGATGGATATACTGTTAATTATTATTTTGTATCAACCGCCTCTTTGACAGACCGTGTGGTAGAACTTACTCAAACATGCACCCAAAGCTACGAGAATCAAGACCTGAATATTACATGTGAAGTCATTGATTTTTCCGCCTTAAAAGAGTTATATGTACAAGCGCTCTCTTTGCAAGAAATTATTCCGGAGAAGGTAGAATTGCGTCTGCCTGAAGGCAGATTTTTTGAAAAGAGAGATCCATATCCTACGGTTATTGCAGCTATTAAGGGCAATGCGTTGGTCAACTTGTTTAAAGAGCATAAAGAGTCTTTGTTTACGTACAATATCCGGGGGTATTTAGGGGCTCGTGGTACTATCAATAAAGAAATGAAGCAAACAATTGAGAATCGTCCCGCTGAATATTTCTACTTCAATAATGGTATATCTGCTATCTGTACACAATACGAACTTGAAGAAAATTCACTTACGGCGTACGATTTTCAAATTATTAATGGAGCACAAACTGTGGGATCACTTGCTAGATCAGATCTCAATTCTGATATTGATGTGCTTTTTCGTCTTACTAAGGCTGAAGACGTTAAAACTGAGAAAGGAATAAATCGGGATATTATTCGTTACAACAATAGCCAAAATATTATAAAGGCTTCCGATTTCCGTGCTAACGATGATATTCATATATGGCTTTACAGGAAGTTTAACCGACTTAAGGTGCGTGGGACCTTAGAAACAAAACTTCACTACATACGTAGGCGTGGTGGGAAACAACAAGCAGGAAAATCTATAGGAAAATCTATTAAGTTAGAAGATTTGGCAAAAATCCGTTATGCTTTCTTGTACGATCCTGTGTTAATAAATAAAAATCCAAGTCACCTTTGGACTTATAGTCATGATGGCGGAGCATATGAAAAATCTTTTGGGGTAGATGGGCAAGTTCCTGAAGTATGGTCGGACGAAGAATTTGAGAAATGTCTTCTAGCTATTGTATTATATTTGCAAATAGACGAGGCATCTAAAGAGCTAGCGAAGCGAGAGGAAAGGTTCAGTTCTCTAAGGAGATACCGTTATCACGCCTTGTCGTTAGCCAGCATCTATATTAGAACATCTGAACTGAACGAGCATAGTTTATTTACCCAGAAGAAAGCGTTTGATGCAATGTGGCGTGACTTTTGGAAACAAGCCGTGGAAGTCTTGATTGAATTTCAAGAAGAAGCGCCTGAAAACAGGTCAATATATGCATTGCTTGGTACTAATCGAGAATGGGAGAAAATGAAAAGTAAGTTTGAACGAAAACTCTCCATTGCAAGTCAGTTTTCTTGAACCAAAGTAAGGATAAGATTGTAGTTTTCGTCGAGGTGGAGTTCCATTATAATGCTTGGACTTCTTGAACAATAACCAATAATTCCTTCTGAGCGAGTTGGGATGCCCATTCTGCTTTCTTATCTAGAAAGAAATGTCTACTTTCTTCTGTCTGCGGTGTTAAAACGGTAAAAATAGCATTTTTATCTTGGTGAACATGTCCAGTTTCGGGCTCTGTCCAAAAACCATCGTAAATCGGGTTCCCAAATAAAGAGGTCATTGTGATACCGCCAAATTGGGTGAGAATTTCCTCTTTAATCCGTTCAAATTTCTCTGGCTCAATCATTCGCCCATCATTGTAAACTAAGGGGAGATAAACTTCAAAACAGTATAAAAATTCCATTATTACTCTGCTAACCTATTTTGGGATCCAAATCCGATTTTTTGATTAATCGAAAAGGAATATCTGCTTTCTTTAATGCTTCGACGTGATGCTGTCCAACAATGTAGGTATTATTGGGTAAGCAACCTGCCTGTCCTGTGTTTAGAATCAGATAAAATCCCTCGGTCGCATGTTCCGGTTCAAACCGAATAATATGTCCTTGATTGGAATATTGAGACAGTTGTCCTCTGCTATTTTGCTGCTGCATAATTCAATCCTTCCTTTCCATTATCTCGCCGATGCTCCATGTTTGCTTTTAGTATAACATGATTGCTATAAAAAAATCAAAAGGATCTGAAGTCGGATTCAATTGGGAAACTTGCCAATTAACCCTCCTGAATCAACGTAAGGATAAGATTGTAATTTTCATCAAGGCGCAGTTCCGTACCGGACGGTATGAACGTTGTCGAATCAATTTCTTCAATAATCGCCGGTCCCAAAAACCGCGAGCCAACCGGCAACCCATCCCGCCGATAGACGGGCATCTCCACGGCGTGGGTTGCGGATTCATAAACAGGACGTGGTACATTGTGTTGTGTGGCTTCGGAGGTTACTGCTAAATTAATCTTCGGCTGCTGTGTGGCTTCGGAGATGGAAACCTTCAGGTGTACCAGTTCAATAGTCTCATCCTCAAAGTGATACCCGTAAAATTGATGATGCCGGTCGTGAAAGCGACTGATCGCTCCCCGTAAGCCTTCCTCTGAACGATACTCGATATCCTGTTCGTAGTTCTGCTGATAATATCGCATACTGATGAACAACGTTTCCCGTGGTTCCCCTCGCACCCCTTCCCGCTCAAGTTCTTCTCTCGCTTCCAGTCGCATAGGGTCAAATCGCGCTTGGATGTCGCTGTCGGTGACATCTGGGTCTCGCGCAGCAAAGGTATGAACCTTTTCGACACGCAGTTCGGAAATGGCAGCACCAAAGGCAGAGCATAGTCCCGGATGGGGTGGCACGACAACAGTTTGGATACCCAATTTTTTGGCGATTGCGACTGCGTGGAGTGGACCCGCACCGCCAAACGCCACGAGCGCGAAGTCGCGAGGATCGATCCCCCGTTCGATGGTCAGTAAACGGATGGCGTTGGTCATGTTCTCGTCGGCGATTTCAACAATTGCTGTGGCTGCCTCCTGTTCGGAAACACCCATACGATCTGCCAGTTTTTCTATTGCCTCTTTAGCCAGCGCAGGATAGAGCGGTAACTCTCCGCCGAGGAAGAAGCTCGGGTTGAGACGCCCTAGCACCAAGTTTGCGTCGGTCACCGTGGCTTGCGTCCCACCTGTCCCGTAGCAAGCGGGACCCGGCACCGCCCCGGCACTCTCAGGTCCAACATTCAGCATACCCCCTTTATCAATCCAAGCGATGGAACCGCCTCCCGCTCCTAACGTGCGAACTTCAATGATAGGAATTGCAACGGGAAGTCCCCATTCAATTTCAAAGGTTGTGGTAAACTGCTGCTCCCCATCAAGCACTAGGCCGACATCGCAGCTAGTACCACCCATATCGAGGGTAATTGCGTTTTGGAATCCCGCTGTTTCTGCAAAGTATTTTCCCCCAACAATGCCACCAGCCAAGCCCGATAACAGGATATCAACGGGACGTTCGGGTGCGTTGGTGAGAAGTGTGGTGCCACCATCGGATTTGAGAAACGAACAGGGACCTTTGATGCCATTGTCCTCCAAAGCGGTTCCGATGTTGTGGCAGTAGCTTTGGATGAGTGGTTTGACAAAGGCATCAGCCAAGAGGGTGCTGGCTCGCTCGTACTCCCGCCAAATTGGGGCTACCTGATGCGATAAGGAGATCGGGATGTGCGGGAATACTTCCTCCAGAAATCTGCCTACCTCTACTTCGTGGGCGGGGTTGATATACGAAAAGAGCAGACATAGGGCAATCGCTTCAACCGCTTGATTTTGCAGCCGTGTCTCAATATCGGTCTTTAGCGCGGCAAGCGTGTCAGCGGTCAAGGGTAGGACAACCTCTCCTTGGGCGTTTATCCGTTCCTTCACGCCAAGGCAGTTCCGTCGCTTCACCAACGGTTCCGGCTTGAGCCAATGTAGATCGTACTCCTTTTTTCGATTGATCCGTTGGATGAACGGGACATCCTCGAATCCAGCCGTGGTGACAAACAGAACATTTGCTCCGGTCCGTTGGAGAATAGCGTTGGTGGCAACCGTTGTGCCGTGCACGATACGTTCTATAGCTTCAAACGGTATTTCCGATTTTTCCAGCACACCTAGGAACGCACGCATCGGTGCTTCCGGCGTGGAAGGATGCTTGGCAACTCTCACACTACCAGCCCCCGAAATTGCGACTAGGTCTGTAAAAGTGCCACCGGTATCAATGCCGATTATACTGGGCACGTGTGCTCTCCTCCCGTGTTTCCTCTACTAAGAATCATCCTTCTATTTCAGAATAGATTTGATCCCAGGGCATAGGGTAAGTCCGCTCCCAACCGACACGACCAAAATCTGGGCTGCTAGAATAACTATAGGTATAGGCGCGTTGTGGGAAGAATGCCTCGGTCGTCAAACGCATCACTTCTGCCGTCAATTCGGCATCCATGCGTTGGAATACATCGGCGGCTTGGGGGTCATACGCCAAGTTGTGCTGCTCGTGTGGATCATCTGTGAGGTTAAACAGGTGCACCCCCTGGGAGTATTTACACAGTTTCCATGTGCCATCAAACCACATCCAACCGTTATGCAACAGTCCCATAATAGCGTCTCTACTGGCTTCATTCGCAATTCCTAGCCCGGGCAAGGGAGCGGCATCCATGTAGGCAGGGATCTTGCCTCCTGCTAGACTTAGTATGGTAGCAGTGACATCGGTAAGCATGACAAAATCTTCGCAGACACGAGCTTCTTGGAACTCCGGATGACTTACCAACATCGGAACATGACAGGCAGCTTCGTAATAAGATGCTTTGCCGCTGAGTCCGTGGTCGCCCAAATAATCTCCGTGGTCGGAGGCGAAGATAATCACGGTGTTGTCGCGGATACCTCTCTGGTCCAATGCCTCAACGATGCAGCCGACTTCGTGATCAATCTGTTTAACCAATCCGGCATAGTAGGCACGCTGTAGCATGTAGTGCTCGTATGTTGGGTTGTTTTCGTTCTGAATAGCGTACCACGATTTCTGGGATGATTCCGAGCGGGAAGGTCGCTTGGGTTGCATCAATTTTGTGTCTTCTGGGACAGCCGAGAGCGGTTCGGGCATATCTTCAGGTCGAAAGGTCGCGTATTCCGGCGCAGGATCGTACGGGTTGTGCGGTCCCGGAAAGCCGACCATCATAGCAAAGGGTTGGTCGCCGTTGTACCCCTCAATCCACTGTGCCGCCTCGTTGCCAACGAAGTGGTCAACCGAGTATTCCCAAGGGATGGGGCTAATCAGGGCACCGAAATTCTTGTGATAGTCAGGCTCATCGAAGAAAGCGGTCTTGGTGTAGCCATGAGTTTTGAGAAGGTGGTCATAGTCGTCCTGAATATAGCCCCAAAGTTTATCTTCAGCAATGATCCTGCGTTGGAAACCTAGACGCTTCTCCCAAGGGTAAAAGTGCATCTTGCCGATGGCGATGGTGTAGTAATCGTGTGCGTTAAGTAGTTCGGGCCACGTTGCCAATCCACACGCGTGGTAATCAGGGCGTAGAAACTGACCGTTGTCAAGTACACCGGTCTTGAGACCGTTCATCCCGGTCATGAGTGCGACGCGTGCTGGGACGCATACCGGATGCTCCGAGTAAGCACGGTCGTAACGAACCCCTTGCGTCCCTAGGGCATCAATGTGAGGGGTATCAATGAAGTCAGCACCGTAGCAACTGAGGAAGTCAGCGCGCAGCTGATCGGGCATGATGAAGATGATGTTAGGCTTCTGGTTCATAAAAATCCTTTTTCCACCGATTTTGCTTCATGGCTGAACACATCATAACAGAATCCCCAGCGTTCCGCAACGATAAAATCGGCGTATCTGCAGCACTTGTCAATTAAGTCCGAAACTCAAATTGATTTTTTTTCGTATATGATGTCAAACAATGTTTTAGACTCAGATGGTAAACTAGAAATCAAAATCTAAAAATCGATATTGGAGAATAGATAATGCTTAATAGTGTTGGAATCATCCTAGGAATCGCGTGCTCCCTCGTAGGAATCGCAGGCGGATACCTGCTGCTTTCAACTGTTTTTGCCGGTATTCAATTAATCTCTAAACACCGTATGTTCGACCAAAACATGGAGAAAAAACTTGACACCTGACCCCTCTTATGGGTAGCATATAACGCAGTTTTGCTATTTGTCCTTACCCCGCTGCCAACTTTGAATTGATGGTTTCAAACCTGCCCAAGGTTACCTCAATCTCAGCGATGTGTACGAGAAAAAGCTATCCATAATCCGGGGGTTGATCCATGAATTATCAGCAGCTCCATCCGTGGGAGATAACTCCCGCTGAAGCACGCCAGATCCAAAACGAACTGCGTAACCAGGTGATATCCCAAGATCAATTTGGCGACATCAAAACGGTCGCTGGAGTTGATCTTGGGTTTACTAAAGACATCGCCCGCGCGTCAGTTGTTGTGTTGAGTTTTCCGGAGCTGCAGCTGATTGATGGTGTCCTTGTTGAAAGTCCTGTCTCTTTTCCCTATATACCCGGTCTATTATCTTTCCGCGAAACTCCTCCCCTTCTCAAAGCCTTTACTCAACTTAATACCGAACCGGATCTCATTATCGCTGATGGCCAAGGGATCGCCCACCCAAGGCGTTTTGGAATAGCGTCGCATCTGGGGTTAATTCTGGACAAGCCGACGGTGGGGTGCGCGAAGTCGCGTCTGTGGGGCAGACACAAACACCCCAAAGATGAAGCGGGCTCGATTGAATATTTGTACGACAAAAACGAAATTATCGGTGCGGCGGTTCGTACACGGTCTAATGTCAGCGTTGTTTATATTTCGGTCGGACATCGGATCTCCCTAGATTCAGCAATTCGGTTGACGCTCGCCTGTTGTCAGCGGTACAGGCTGCCCGAAACCACGAGATACGCCCATCAAGCGGCAGCGGGACAAATTTCCCTACCTCAAAAACAGGTTGAATCGGAAAAGCAGCTTACACTATTTTAGAAAACCGTAGTAGGCACGCCCCGCGTGCCGTAAACAAGGAATTAAAATGAGCATTTTGGTAAATAAAGATACAAGAGTGGTTGTTCAAGGGATTACGGGTCGATCCGGACGATTCCATACGCAGCAGTGTATGGAGTACGGTACAAAAATCGTTGCAGGCGTTACCCCTGGCAGGGGTGGCTCAGATGTTGATGGTATCCCTGTTTTCGATACCGTCTCCGAAGCGGTTATGGGGACCGGGGCGGATGTATCCGTCATCTTTGTGCCGGCGAGGTTTGATGCCGCAGATTCGATTATGGAAGCTGCTGATGCAGGCATCCGGTTGGTTATCTGTATTACGGAAGGCATCCCTGCCCTTGATATGGTAAAAGCCAAAAGGTATTTGGAGGACAAGCCAACACGACTGATTGGTCCAAACTGCCCCGGTGTCATCACGCCCGGCGAGTGCAAAATTGGGATTATGCCCGGCTACATTCATCGTCCCGGCAAAATCGGCATTGTTTCCCGCAGTGGGACATTGACGTATGAAGCGGTAGATCAGGTGACCAAGTTAGGGATGGGGCAATCCACTTGTGTCGGCATTGGCGGTGATCCGGTCATCGGTACAAACTTTGTTGATGTGTTAGCGTTGTTTGAAGCGGATACGGATACAGAAGCAGTGCTCATGATCGGCGAAATCGGTGGGACTGCGGAAGAAGCAGCAGCTCAATTCGTAAAGGAAAATATGACCAAGCCCGTTGTTAGTTTTATTGCCGGACAAACCGCACCGCCGGGCAAGCGAATGGGACATGCCGGGGCAATTATCTCCGGCGGACACGGTACAGCAGCGGAAAAGGTTAAAGCATTGGAAGCGGCTGGTATCGCTGTCGCTGAAAGCCCTGCGACGATTGGGGAGACGTTGGTGCGGCGGCTCGGAGCAATGGGATAAACATGATTATCTCATTGACTTCGACTGGAAAATCGGCTACGATGTCGATAACCCCACCCTAAAGGGATGAGGTTTCCAGTGCAAAGAATTTGATGAAACAGGTCGGGAGATGACTCCCCCGACCTAGAGGTGGATGTGTATTGATGTGTCTTAGTTATTTTTGGCACCTTCATCGATCCAATCTTTGAAGAGTTGAATTTGCTCTTCAGCCAACGGTGCGCCCGGTGGCATACCACCGCCGTCAATCTGCCGAATAACCTCGCTGCCATTGCTATCTCCGGGGTTAAATACATTACCATTCTTAAAGTCTGCGTAGGTCTCCAAATTGAGTCCTTTCCTTGGGTTGGGGGCAGCATGGCATCCTGGGACAGCACAACTCGCTTGAAGGATGGGTAAGATCTCTTCTTGGAACGATACGCCGGGTGGCGGCTCCGGTTGAGGTAGTGGTTGCGGTTCGGGTTGTTGCTCTGGTTGTTGTTGAGGTGGCGGCTCCGGTTGAGGTTGTTGTTCCAGTTGTGGTGTCGGCTCTGGCACAGGCTCTGGTTCGGGCGTAACGACATCACCACTTATATCATCGTCATCATCACCACTATCACCACAGCCGGTGACAAAGATAGGAAATATCAAAACAGCTAAACAACTGATTGCGGTTACTAACAGATTTAAGCGTGGACACTCCATAGTTGTTTCTCCTTTCAAATTGGGAATGTGATATTTTATGCTGGAAACCGTCTGAAATCTGTAAGGACGATTCCAAAACCATGAGGAGATTGACAGATGAAAGTCATGATTAATACGGAAGTTGAACCGGAACACCTGCAACGCATTCAACTGGTTTCCGACGATATTCAGATCGTCCAACCCCAAGACAATGAGGCGCAGCTCAAAGAGGTGATAGACACCGACGTGATCCTCGGTGGAGTTAGTCGCGCCCTCTTTGATAACGCTCAACAACTCAAATGGGTGCAAACACTCGGCGCAGGCGTTGACGGTGTCCTTTTCCCTGAGTTTGTCGAAAGCGATGTTATCCTGACAAGTGCGAAAGGGTTTGTCGGTCCCCATCTTGCGGATCAGACGTGGGCGTTAATCCTCGGCTTGCTCAGAGGTATTGGTCGTGCTGTCCGTGAACGGACTTGGGAAAACCGGATGTCCATCCGTGGAGAGACGTGGGAACTTGAAGAACGTACACTTGGCATCGTTGGACTTGGTGGTACGGGGATTGATGTCGCTAAACGTGCACAAGGCTTTGATATGCGCGTCATCGCGGTTGATCCGGAAGATGTCGATCCGCCGCCGTTCGTTCATGAAGTTTGGAAAATGGACCGGTTCTATGACCTCCTTGAGGAATCGGACGTTGTGTCAATCTGCGCCCCTTTGACGCCGGAAACGCACGGTATGTTTAATGATGCGGCATTTCAGCGGATGAAATCGCACGCGCTACTCATTAACGTAACCCGCGGCAAAATCGTTGATGGACCAAGTCTCCTCCGTGCATTGAATGAGGGACGGATAGGCGGAGCAGGCCTCGATGTAACACCGGAGGAGCCTTTGCCGCAGGATAGCCCACTTTGGGATATGCCTAGAGTTATCATTACGCCTCATGCGGCGGGTGGTTCACCCATTCGGCTTGACCGGACGATTGGATTGTTCTGTGACAACCTCGAAAGGCTTATGGCGGATAAACCCCTGTTGAGCGTCATAGATAAGCAGAAGGGGTATTAATCTTTGGTGCTAGTTGGTGATTAGTCAATGCCACCTCTTGGTTCACCAGTTCAAGAGTTCATTAGTTCATTAATAAACTAGCAGGACTTACGCAAAGTTAGCACACTGAACCAATGCACCAACAAAATAAGGCGTGAAAACTATTGGGATTTCTTAATCCGATTTTCCTGTTGGGGATACTCGCTGCCGCCGTGCCGCTAATCATCCACCTTTGGAGACGGCATCAAGCGAAAACGGTGGATTTTAGCAGCCTGATGTTTCTCTTGGCGGCCCATCGGCAAAATGTTCGACGCATTCAACTCAAGCATCTGCTAATCTTGCTTTTGCGAGTGCTGATCATCATACTGATTGCTCTTGCACTTGCACGTCCCCTGCTTAAAAACCGATTCGCCTTCGCCGGTGGAAGAACAAAAACCAGCGTTGTCGTTATTCTGGACAATTCTTACAGTATGGGGTATCAGGGCATTCAGGGCGGAAGGTTTGAAGGCGCAAAAGGGATGGCGCTTGAGATTGCTCAATCCCTTCAACGCGGCGACAGTGCCTCCGTGATTTTAATGTCTGATATCCCGGATTCACTCTTTCCCAAATTGACGAAGGACCTGAATCAGGTAAGGGAGGTGATTCATCGTGCCCAGATCTCTTACCGCGCAACGCGGGTTCCACCAAGCCTCGAAATGGCGCATGACCTCCTTGAAACGTCCAACGATCCGAACAAGGAGATTTACTTAATCTCCGATTTTAATCGTAACGGCTGGGCGCACTGGAATCGTGTGCCCAACCGATCCGGGGCGAGGATTTTTCTACTTCCGCTTAATGATGAAGTTGCCGATAATATAAGCATTGAAGAAGTTCGAGCCTCTAACCAACTAATTGGTTTGGGATTGCCCATTGAATTGGAGGTAGCAATAGGGGTTCATTCCGATGCACCTGTGACTGACACAACGCTGACGCTGTTTATCGACGAACAGAAACGGCGATCCATCAGTCCTCAAGCGGGGGGGGGCGAGTCGGTGACATTGACTTTTACGCACCAATTTGAATCGCCCGGCACGCACACCGGCTATCTGGAATTGACTACAGATCGGCTGCCCATTGATAATCGTCGTTACTTTGTCCTTGATGCTTATGGCCAAATTCGTGTGCTTTGCGTCGGTGTTCAAACGATGTACTTGGCACTCGCATTAAACCCAGCAGTTCAGGCACAACCAAGCACCGGTGCTTCTTTTTTACCTGCAACCGCTTCCTTGGAAGCATTAGAGGACCTAACGCTAACAGAGTATGACATCCTTATTTTAGCGGACGTGCCCGCATTCTCAACCCGTGTGCAGCAGCAACTGCAAGCATTCATGCGGGCAGGCAAAAGTGTCATCTACTTTGTGGGGGATGACGTTGATACAGCTAGTTATAATGCGTTTGCTGATTGGTTGCCTGCAGCTGTGGGACAACCCATAACGTGGCAGCCACCAGTAACCTTGTCAAGTTACAAAGCGGATTCCCCGATTTTTGAGGTATTTAAGGGAGAAGACTTTGCAGGACAATACGCCCCACAATTTTATCGTGGTCTGAAGTTGAAACCGTCTGAAGATGCAAAGATTGTTGCACAATTGAGCGATGGCACACCATTTCTCATCGAACGCCCTATTGGCCGAGGGGTAGCACTACTTTTTAATGTATCTGCTGCTCAGTTGGATGCATCGAGTCTATTGGTCAATCAGAACTTTCTACCTTTGTTGCAACAAGCTGTGCTTTACACAAAGGCGAATCAATCTGCGCATCAAAGAAATCTAATTGTTGGCGAGCCTTACACAGCAAACTACCGCTGGAGTGGAGCAACAACTACACAGATAACACGCTTGGGGGATGCGACCCATTCGTCCGAGACGCTCTCACTTACCGAGGGAGGGGCGCTCACGTTTAGTGGGACAGATGCCCCCGGCATCTATCAAGTTGAGGGACAGGGTAGAGATACACTCCTGCAAGATTTTTTCGCCGTGAATGTTGATGCAACGGAATCGGAACTACAACCCATCCCCATTCAGGAAGCTGCGGAGCGAATTGGGGCGCAGACAGCGGTCATTTCAGAATCAGAGGCTTTAGAACAGACGCTCAACACATACCGGGTTGGGGTGGAAATCTGGAGTGAATTGTTACTTATCACCCTCATTTTAATGTTGATTGAGGGGATTCTATCCAATCGGGAAAGTGCTATTGCTGATGATTCTGTGCCAAGTCAGACATGAATAATATCTCCCAATCTACCAATGAAATGTCTTTGCCCCCTCACCCTTATCATTTTAATTCTCCTTCCCCAAACATTGCCTGCCGATTCGGTTCCAATCCGCAATATTATTGTCACAGGAAATGAAGCGTTCTCTAGCGAGAAAATTCTCAGTTTGATGCAGTCACAGGCTGGTGATGATTATGATCCTAACCTGCTTCACCAGGACTTTGAATGGATCGCTAGTTTCTACCAAATGCACGGCTATCAGTTCGCTCGAGTTGATGAAGAGCAGCTTGTATTTTTAAAGTTCTCTGATGGTGTTTATCTCAGAATCTACATCGACGAGGGAAGGATTGGACGAATTACAATAAAAGGAAATACCCGTACTAAAACTGATGTGATCAGGCAAGAGCTGCTTTTTAAGCGCGGCGATGTTTACATACAGGACGATGAACTGGAAAGTGAGCGTATCCTGCGCCGAAAGCCGTATTTGGGAAGCGCGGAAATCCTTGCTACGCGGGACCCAGAAACCAATCTGATTTTAATAGAGGTCGAAGTTACAGATCTATGGACTTTTTTTCCCGCCTTAGATGTCCCTGCCTTCAGTAAAGATAAAACCGGTTTTTTAGTCGCACTGTCCGATTCAAATGTATTTGGTTCCGGGGACAGCGGTCGCCTCCGTTACCAGCAGATTCGTGAAGAAGGAGAAGATCCACGCCACCTTATCAGTGGGCTCTATAGAGTTTTTCGTCTGTTTGATTCACATTGGGAATTTGATGGTGTGTATACCCAAAAGCGGGAAGGCATCTCATGGGAGGCGAGTCTAAAACGTCCCCTGTATTCACTCCAGACCCGTTGGAGTGCGGAGTTTACAGCCGCTGAATCTAGAGATGAAGCCCGCTGGTATGAACAGGGTGTGAAAACAGCTGTCTTTACCCAAAGCAGGCAATCAGAGTCTGGGCAGATCATCCGTTCCTTTGGTGACCGTCGGCGACAGACGCAGATTGCACTCTGGACGGTTTCTGAACGGACCCATTTCAATGAGATTGAGAGATTACCATCTTCCACCGCTAACTTTCAGGACAGAAACACAAGGCTGATAGGGGTTTCGCTCGGCCATAGAAAAGTCAACTTTATCCGTACACGCTTTCTCAATAAGATGGGTCGTGTTGAAGATATCGGTGTCGGATATGGGTACGGTGTGTCAATCGGTCGCGCTCACCCGTTTTACGGCGCAGATCGCAGAGAAACAAGAGTGAGTTTGTTTCTCAACGGCTCCCAAGCATATAGAGATCTGCTTTTCGTAGACGGTCGCACTGGGGTTACAACCCGTTTTCTTGTGCATGAAGAAAGGGATTCGATGTTTCAGGCGAGCATCAAAGCAGTACGCAAGAATCTCTTTCTACGTCAAACCCTTGCCGCACGGATTTCTGCGGAGATGCAATTCGGACTTAGGGGAGAACAGCAGGTGCTTCTTGGTGGAAACAGTGGGCTGCGCGGATATGAGCCCCGGCAATTCAGTGGCACCAAAAGGATCCGCCTCAACCTTGAAAGCCGAACGATTTTCTGGGAACATCCTCTGATCGTGGTTGGGTCAGCAATCTTTGCTGATGTGGGTTATATCTGGACGGGGGATGCCTCTGATATAGGAACACCGAAGCGGAGTGTCGGATTTGGGTTGCGGTTGGGTCTTCCCAAACTGAGCGGATCTCGCGTCTATCGTGCGGATTTGGCGTACCCGTTGGATGGACCGGAGAAACCATCGCTCATACCGGTTTTCACCTACGCTATCGGGCACGCCTTTTAGGCTATCCACAGATGTCCTACTGATTTGAGCGTCCCAATACAGGATACATGGGATCGTTATAGCCTTTCCCAGTATGCTCGCCGGGCGGTACGAGTTGGTCTACTGCCGCTTCGTCCTCCGGGCTAATAGCGCAATCGAGACAGCCGAGATTGTCTTCGAGTTGCTCTAAATTTTTAGGACCAATGATAACAGAAGTAATGGTTGGATTTGCAAGGGTCCAAGCCAAGGCGAATTGTGCCAGCGTCTTATCGTGTGCCGCTGCCAGCGGTTGGATTTTTTGTGCCACTTCGTAGCTTTCTTCGCGTAGTTCGGTTTGCAGAATCCGACGGTCTTGACGTGCTGCTCGTGAGCCGGGGGGCGGGGGTTGCCCGGGCAGATATTTGCCCGTTAGGACGCCACGCGCTAGCGGACTATAGGACACGACCCCTACGTTATAAGCTTCGCAAAACGGCAGTAACTCAACTTCAACGTCCCGATTAACGATATTGTAGAGCGGTTGCAGACAAATAAATTTTTCTAAATTCATGCGATCGCTCTTCCACCACGCCTCGCAAAGTCGCCACGCATCGAAATTGGAGCCACCGATATATCGAACTTTACCCTGCCTGACGCAATCATCCAACGCACGAAGCGACTCTTCAATCGGTGTTAGCGCGTTCCAGCGATGAAGGTAGTACAGATCGATATAATCTGTATCAAGTCGTCTGAGACTGTCCTCTACCGCCATCATGATGTGATGACGACTCGTACCGGATCGGTTAAGCCCTTCCCCCATCGCTCCGCTCACCTTTGTTGCGATAAGCACATCGTCCCGACAAGCTTGGACCGCCTTGCCAACAATTCGTTCCGATTCGCCTGCGTTGTAGACATTCGCCGTGTCGATAAAATTGATTCCGGCATCTATTGCACGTTCAATAACCTTGATTGAATCACTCTCATTCGTTGGGCTGCCAAACATCATCGCGCCAAGACAAAGTCGTGAAACTTGGATGCCAGAATTGCCTAGGATACTATATTCCATTGCTTGATACTCCTCTCTATAATTTTAAGCACGAGTTATATATAAGCCGACATCTTGTGCATTTTAGCACATAGATCAGTTGCGCGCAAACGAAAAGGCATAGTAGTAGGCATACTCCGTATGCCGTAATCACAGCGCAATGACAATCCCCTCAATTCTTGGATTTGGCGCACCGGAAGCCGATGTGGTAATACGCGCCTGATAGCGCGTAAGCGCGCGCGGCGCAACGCAGATCGAATATCGAATCAAACCAACTTCCGCCGCGAACGACAAACGGTCCCTTGGCGGGAGATGTTCGTTGATTCACGTCATTTCTACGGTAACTTGGCGAGTATCTATCCACGCACCATTCCGCTACGTTACCTCCCGTGTTGTAGAGGGTGTAGCCATTCGGTGGAAAGTGGTCAACCGGTTTCAGGTATCTCTGCATGTTTTTCAACCCACCGCTACGCACATCTCTCGAATCGTAATTCGCTGCGTCTGGATTAACCTGATTTCCCCACGGATAGAGCCGCCCCGGCCGTCCGCCTCGCGCTGCTTTCTCCCATTCCGCTTCCGTCGGCAACCGTTTCCCGCGCCATTCGCAATACGCTTGCGCCGCTTCATGGGTGACATACGTCACGGGATACCGGTCCATACCAACGGGAAAGTCGTTTCTGACCCAATGTCTGAGATAGTCCCGTGTCTGGACGACTGGCTTTTGCCATTGGGGATTCGCCAAGACAAATTCTTGATAATTGGCGTTGGTCGTTTCGTGCTTATCAATATAAAACGCCTCTAGCGAGACTTGGTGCACAGGTGTTTCATTGGGTTTACCTGTATTGCTCCCCATCTGAAAGGAGCCAGTGGGGATCAGCACCATCTCCGACGATGCGAGCACATGAGGAGAGCCGATTGCACCAACGAATAGTAGAACGTGAAGCGTGAAACGTAAGACATCAGATTGCATAGATAGTTGCACATAACTCACCATTCCTTGCGATTCCTTCTATGTTTATTCTGCCACGACTGCGTCCGCTTCGATTTCGACTAACATCTCTGGTTCAATCAAGCGGCTGACTTCGACCATACTGGTTGCGGGACGAATCTCGCCAAAGAACTCACCGTGTGCCAGTCCAATCTGCTCCCAATCGTTGATGTCCTTTACATAAATGCGTGTGCGGACGACATCCTTCAGGCTAGCACCTGCGGATCTGAGTGCAGTTTCGATGTTGCTTATGGTCTGCACTGTCTGTTCATAGGCGTTCCCCACACCGACAATTTCGCCGTTTTTGTCTGTCGCTGTCGTTCCCGAAACGTGGATGTGTTGCCCTACCCGGACAGCCCGTGAGTAGCCTACAATTGATTCCCATTTTGTTCCGGTTGAGATGTTTTTTCTTTTCATTGTTAGTGGAGTTCAGGTGTGGGTTAAGTGCCCTACCTGTGTTTCGTGTAGGAGCGATTTCCGAATCGCAACTCTAACTTTAATGCAGTCTAACATACCGCCTGATTTTTATCAAGAATTGCACGATTTATTAGTAACCGTTGATGTGAATTGGTAAGGCTATCATTTCCACATCGTTCAAGAGGCACGAGTGAAGCGTAGAGAGTTCCGCCTATCACGTTTCACTCTTTTAGAATTGACCCAACTCGAAAAATCTGATAAGATGCTCCTAGCAGATTTTACTAGAATCTCAAACTCACACGACAAAATTTCACTATAAACCCGACTGTACAGAGAAGAGGAGAATAATGGAGCAAACACATAAAATTGCGATGTTAGGGACAGGGCTCATCGGTATGTTCTACACAATGACACTCCACGGGCAGCGGAGCCGAGATCGCGTTCATGTGGTGTACTCACGCACCGAAGAGCGGGCGAAAGATTTTGCAGCTGAATGGGACATCCCTAAATCGACGACGGATCTCGCTGAAGCGATTAACGACTTAGAAACCGATGTGGTTGTCATCGGTCTTCCCAATGACTTGCATGAGGAAGCAGTTGCGATGGCTGCCGAAGCGGGCAAAGCGATCCTGTGTACAAAACCGTTGGGACGCAACGCAGCTGAAGCCAAAAGGATGCTTGATACCGTCGAAAAGGCAGGTGTCTTTCACGGTTATCTTGAGGATCTGGTCTACCCACCGAAGACGCTCAAATCAATTGAATCTGCTAAAAACGGCGCGATTGGTCAGGTGTTGTGGGTTCGCTCTCGTGAAACCCACCCCGGACCCCACAGCGACTGGTTCTGGGATATTGAACAGGCTGGCGGCGGTGCCATTGTTGATATGGGCTGCCACTGTATCGAAATTATCCGTAACTTTATCGGCAAAGATATTCGACCCCTTGAAGTCATGTGTTGGGCGGATACCCTCGTCCATCCCGTTGAGGCAGAAGACCACGGGATTGCCCTAATCAAATTTGAAAACGGAGCGATGGGGCAGTTTGAGGTGGGATGGGCGTTTCGTGGCGGTATGGATATACGCGATGAAGTCTCAGGCACAGAAGGCACCATCTGGCTCAACCACTGGTTGCGAACAGGTATGGAGATGTTTACATCGGGCGGACAGGGTGGCTATGTCGCTGAAAAAGCCGAAACCGATACAGGCTGGCTTTTCCCTGTTGGTGATGAGGTCGGAGAACTCGGATACCGTGATATGTTTGTTGACATACTCAACGCTTTAGATAACGGCACGGAGCCGATGGAAACTTTTTACGATGGGTACGTTGTCAACGCCATCATTGATGCGTGTTATAAATCAGCGAAATCGAAACAGTGGGAGCCGGTAGAATTGGAAGATTGGCGTGGGGCGACTAAGGTAGAGAAGATTGGTGTTGCAGCGGTTGAAGTTGACGGAGGTTATACACTGGTTAAGGAAGAACGAATGCCCGATGGTCGCCTAAAACAGATTATCAGAGATAAGGAGAGCGGTGCTATTACCGAGAGGATTACGGAGAGTTGAAATCCGCTGTGGCCCCTGCATTAATAATGGTAAGACTTACGCATTTCAGTAGGGAACGCAGATCTGCGTTCCCTACGAAACAGAGCCGGTGCCTAAGAACTGATTGTAGTTGTCCGATTCCTCCCCGATAAATCGGGATTCAGAGCAACGGGCGTTGTGAGTTGTGTTATGCGGTGATCAAACGCCGAACTACAAGTTGAAAACTCTCGGAACGGAGGCTTTAATCGCTCAACTGCGTAAGTCCGAATAAAATAAATGTTGACAAGAATTAACATTTCTGTATAATCTACAGCAGTATGTTAGCATAATCGGCTGGGTTCATGCTCTTTGTACTATTTCTTAACATGAGCAATTGATTTTTACTTGGACTCGCTTTCGCATCCGAGGCACACAATTGGAAAATAAACAGAGCAGTAGAATAGAAAAGTCCTTCGCGGTTTTCTCAATTGACCGGGTATCTCCCGAGCGAGTCTGCTTGTTACCCTCGTCGTATCTGCACCCTCCGATATTGATACAAATGTTAACGGGTGTTACTTTGCCCCCCCCCCCCCCGATTCACAATCGTTAAATACACACTTCAAACTAAACAATCTCGGCAGACACCGACGTATCGTCTGCTCGTCCCCGTTCCCTATCTCAAACAGAACACCACGTTACAGGCAGTTTCTGCCAGTACATCTATGTTCACTCTGCACGCGATCCCTGTCATATATCGCGGGTGGATTCCCGATTCTCCAGCTTGCAAGCCACCCTAGAGATCCGCCCACGCTTTCAATTCTATTGCAGTCCCAGGGGCCCGCCTATATCCCTATCTGCCTGCACAAAACTGTTGATTTTGGAGAATCAATCTATGACAGGGGCAACCACGAATTTCTGAATCCCGATGCGTCGGGGTATTGTGCCTGCCCTAAATACTCAGAAACAACCGTGTAACCTTTACCCAATTATATGTTCCAATTGCAAACCAATGAAAGGAATTTATGAAATGAAAAATCAAATTTTGAATGTTAAATCCCTCATATTTCTGTTCGCAATCATCTTGTTGACTTATGGTGTGCAAGGTATTAGTTATGGGCAGAGGGCAGTCACAATTGATGACGGCTGGACTTGCACGATTGACTGGGATGCAGGACAGACTCTACAGCTAACAGTACGGGGCACTGTCCGTGCCACGAGAAATGTGCAGGCTGTAGTGATTAGGGCTTTTGTTGTGGCACTTAACGATGAAGAATTTTTGGGAGATGATCATGTAGGGGACCTTTCGGCAGGTGAATCCAAGAATTTTGAGATTACTGAGGTTGTTGTTCTCGGTAGACGCATCACTCAAGGCACAGTGTCATGCGTTGTTTTGCCACCACTGTATGATCTGCCGGAACCAGATCCGCCTGACAACAACGAACAGCCCGGTGGAACTACATACGAGTTTGGTGATGTGATTCGGACGTTGCCCACCGACTTGACTCCCTCTGATGTCGATGATTTCGATAACGCGGGTATGTCGATCTCTTCAACAACGACGGACGGAACAACCACCACTACTACAAGGATTACACGATTCGGGAAGGATGGATACATAGTAGTGGACGACATCACATACATCTGCGTCGCTAGCGGAGGGTGTACAATTTATGGCAGACAAGTTACCCAAGGAAGGATTCAGTCCGTGCACTCGGACTTAGTGGTTGAACAAGTGTCGGTCAGCAAAAGCACGTTAGCCCCTGGCGAAGCCTTTACGCTCTCTGCCACGGTCAGAAATCAGGGCACAGACAATGCGGCTGCAACAACGTTGAGCTATCGTTATCTCATGTTCGATGTTGATGGCACGATTTTGACTGACACGATTTCAGAGGTAGGCACAGACGATGTGGGGGCACTTGGTGCGAATGAGAGTAGTGCTCATAGCATCAACCTTACAGCCCCAACATCGCCAGGGACACATTATTACGGTGCGGTTGTCATAGATAGTGAGAACCCACGTAGCAATAATGTTGATGGGGTGATCATCACAGTGAAAGGATTCGATTTTGATTTTTCTGTGCCAGCGGGCATAAGCATGATTCATGTGCCGTTGGATGTGACAAAGGTTGACGGGGTAGCAAAGACCATCGAATCTATCTCCGACCTCTACAACACGCTCGGCGGATCCGGTGTCGTCACCTTCCTTATCACCTATGACCCTGCCACTGGCGATTGGCTCAGTTATTTCGGAGCTTCAGACAAGGGCACAGCCACCGATAGAACTTTGACCGATGACATGGGGATTATTGCGAACCTGATCACCCCGACGACGATTCGACTCACCGGCGCCGCGCTGGGGACCGGCGGTAGTAGCACCATCAGCTTAACCCCCGGTCTTAACCTTGTGGGACTGCCGTTGAGAGATTCAACAATCAATCGTGTAAGCGACCTATTCACGCTCGACGGGATTGGTGGCAACGTCCCTGTGATTATCCTCAACGATGGTGGGGAGTTTAAGTCAGTCGGACAAGTGGGCGATCCCGGTGATATTCCCATTGTTGGCGGGCAAGGCTTTATCCTGACCGCGCAGCAAGGAGGAACGGTTACCATCTCCGGTGAACCGTGGACTAACACTTCAGGCACAGCTGCGGCGTCCCCGGTGGTATTCAGAGGTCTCGAAGTAAGGGATACCACGCCTGTCTTGGCGTTGAGGGGTGCGGTTATTGACGAACACGCAGCCTTTAACAAGTTAGGCTTCCATGTAACGGTCAAGAATCTTTCAACCGGTAGAACGATCGCCGGCATGACCAAAGCGGAAGGTGGTGCGTATAAGCTTACCGTCGTTGACATAGAAATGGGTCAAGCCGCTGCGATTGGTGATGTCCTTGAAATCTCCGCTCAATCTCCCAATCCGCTAATTGGTGTAGAGCCGTTACGTTATACCTTGACTGCGGAAGATGTGAAACAGAGTCTGATTCAGTTGCCAGAACTGGTTGCCTACGAGATACCCGCAGAGACCCAACTGTTGCCCAACTACCCCAACCCGTTCAACCCGGAGACATGGATTCCGTATCGGTTGGCAGAGGACGCTTTCGTGACATTGACCATCTATGACGGTAGCGGTCAGGTTGTTCGCACGATTGACGTGGGATACCAGACTGCGGCGGTCTATGAAAGTCGGTCGAAGGCAATCTACTGGGATGGCAGAAACGAGTTTGGCGAGACTGTGGCAAGCGGCGTGTACTTCTACCAGTTGCGGGCGGGCGATCATTCTCAGACACGGAAGATGCTGATACTGAAGTAAAGGCTTGTCGGAATTGCTCACCTATCGCACCACGAATCGAGACGTGAGAATCCGTTCAGTTGATGATACCGCCCTCTGCCGTGTTTGTGGTGCAACTTCAAGAGATGGGTTTTCGTTTGAAAGGAAGTGATTATGGCACAGTTAGCGTTTGTAGGTTACTGGATAAAGGGGATAGATGGGACGATATGCCCCAAAGAATATAATCTCTGTGAAGGAGAAGAAAACAATTCCTATACTGTATATATCGAACTTGAACCGTTGACAACGAATCAATCGCATTTACCGGACTTGCCGCCTGATATTGCTAGCGATCTTCGGGCATTCTGGGGCGAAACACTGAAACAACAGGTCCGCACGGCGATTGAAAACAATATGAATACGCTATACTCCGATATAGAGTATCGCGCGAATGGAGATGGTGGGTTGCTTGCTGTTCACGGGACCACGCTTAAAAAAATCCGAGCAGACCAAGCAGAGGCAGATACGAATAAGTGGGGTTCGGTATTAGAACAGCTTATCTTTTATACAAATCGTGCAGTGCAGAAAGAATTGCATAGGAAAAGCAATTTCTGGATGACCGCAGCGGACACGGTATTTCGGGAGGTTTGTCAAAGCGAGGTTAATGGCAGTGAGTCTCGACCGGTAAAAACGGGACCAGCGTCTGATGGAGCTAAATAAAAAAGGGGATGAAGGAGAGTATCGGTCGTAAATGCCCCTTAGACGACGATGTTGTTGTTGGCGTGGCGTTTTTGATATAGCCTTAAAGGAAAACAGCCACAGCAACACCTCACCCACGTCCTTGTGGCGGTGCTAAAAAAATGGGGATTCAAAGCGAGGTATAAAAATGGTTCAACATGACAAATCGGCTGCGGATCTTGACCGAGCGATAAATAACATTAGAAAAGCCGGTAACCAGTATATGAATGCAGTGAATGAAGCGTTGATCCAAGCAGGATATACGGCAGAATCAAGACGCTGCATTTTGAATAAAATTACGGAACATGAACCGATGATCATAAAGATGTGTCGTGACCGAAAAAGAAATATCCGATAAAACGGTTTATCAGATATTTTGGATTTGACCCGGGCGTGCCATCAATTTGATTTGAGAGACAGGAGATGTGCATGATATTTTCTAAATGGTTTAGCCCTCGGCTTAGCCGAGGGCAATACCTTTTATGGACCGCCCTTTTACTTTCGTTGGTGTTTGCGGTTTCTGTGCCAACAGTATCGGCATCTGAGGAGGACTTACCCCCTCCGGGATACCGGATTCATCGATCTATTCCCCCGCAGGGTGCCAAGACCCACGTAGTAGTTCCAGGGGAAAGATTCCGCACCGGCGGGTTCAAACGTTGGATCTACGGCAGCGACTACCGGGATCTCTGGACCACCCCAATCGAAGTTGCAGTCCTTGACCTTGACAGCGTGGGAGGCGGGCTGACTCCGCTCCGTACCGGCGGATTCGGACAGTCCATATCTCTTCATTTCACAGGAAAGGATGGTCGCCGGTATACGGTCCGTTCCTTGGACAAAGATCCCACCAAACGGATATGGGACGAACTCAAGCATACGATTGCCGATGACTTCCTTCAGGACATGATCAGTGCGCTTCTGCCCACAGGGGCACTCGTGGTCGATCCGCTGATGGAAGCCACCGGTATTCTCCATTCCAAGCATACGCTTGTCGTTATTCCGGATGATCCCAGGCTGAAGGAGTACCGCGAGGAATTTGCCGGACTTATAGGAATGCTGCAGGAACACCCTTCCGAAGGTGCCGACAATACGCCCGGCTTCGCGGGCTCTCAACAGATCAGCGGAACGGAAAAACTGTGGGAGCATTTGGAAGAAACCCCTTACAATCGCGTTGATTCTCGTGCCTTTTTAAAGGCGAGACTGATGGATTTTCTCATCAATGACAAGGACCGTCATCGTGCTCAGTGGAGATGGGCGCGGTTCCCCGATGGCGAGTCTCACACTTGGGTTCCAATACCGGAGGATCGCGACCAAGCTTTTATCGACCTTGATGGGTTCGCGATGGCAGTGGCGCGCAGAGGGATTCCCAAGTTTATCATCGAATTCGACGATAAGTATCCGAGCGTGTTGGGACTGACAGCTACGGGTTGGGAATTGGATCGCGAGTTCCTGGCCGAACTTGATAAGGCTGCATGGGACTCCGTAGTAACAGCGTTTTGCACGGATCTAACCGACCCAGTCATTGAAGCTGCAGTACGGAAACTCCCAGAACCGTATTACAAGATCGTTGGGAAAACTCTTACTAAGGCACTCAAATTGAGGCGGGATGCATTGCCTGGATTTGCTGACAGATACTATAATTTGATTACTCGCCAGCCCGAGATCAAGGCGACGGATCAGAATGAGTACCTCCAGTGTGAGCACTTGCCAAGCGGCGATTTGGCAATCCGTATCGGTCTGATAGCAGGCACTGGTGGAGAAAGGGAGGTGCCCTATTTCCAAAGGACGTTCCGCCCCAAAGAGACCCGCGAAGTCCGAATATACCTCCGCGGCGGAGACGACCGTGCGGAAATATCAGGGACAAAGGGGCGCATCACGGTTCGTATAGATGGTGGCGGTGGAGACGATACGTTCACAAACGCGTCCGAGGCGGGTGCTTCAAAGACACAGTTTTACGATTTTCGTGGGAAAAATCGGTTTGTCAAAGGCAACGGAGCGAAAATTAATAAGTACTCCTACAAGCGTCCTCCCGGACGGGTTTCCCTTGCACGATATGCACTGGATTGGGGCATGGAGACGTATATGTTCCCGACCATTACGGTAAGTCCGGATTTGGGGCTGTTCGTGGGGGCACGCTACAACCGACAGTATTTCGGCTATCGAAAAGACCCTTTCTCTTCGAGGCATTCTCTTGGGGTCGGGATTGCCACTAATGGTCTCGAGCCGTTTGCCTCCTATACCGGCAACTTTCGCCGCCCACTACTCAATTTCAACGCAAGGGTCCACCTCAAGTACTCCGGAATCCAACTGATCCGGTTCAATGGATTCGGTAACGACACTCAGATTCCGGGCGCGTCTTCCTTCTATAAGGTAGAACAGAGTTACCTCGTTTTCGCACCATCCCTCGATTTTCAAAAAAAAGAGCATGATGAAGATGCGCCCCATAGTTCCACGGAACCGTTTCGCTCGGAATTGACCATCCGCCTGGTGCCGATCCTCAAATATTCAAGCACGTCACCAGATGCGAACAAGGACAAATTCATCTACTCCCTGAATCGTCCGGTGTACGGCACGGGCTCCTTCGGTCAGGTAGGCGCATCGGGTGAAATCGTATACGATATGCGTAACAATCCAGCGTATGCGACGCGTGGGTTTTTGGTCAAGGCTGCCGGAGCCATCTACCCGAGAGTTTGGGATGTGGAGTCGGTCTTTGGCAGCATAGAAGGAAAATTACACACTTACCTGACTGCTCGTATTCCGACGAACCCGACCCTGGCCCTAAGGGTAGGTGGAAAGAAAGTCTTGGGAACTTATCCTTTCCACGAGAGTGCCTTCCTCGGCGGGCCCGGTTTTGCTGGTATCGGCTTATCCGATAGCCATATACGCGGTTTCCGAAAAAATCGGTTCGCTGGAGATGCCTCGCTGTATGGGAATGCCGAACTGCGGCTGGTGCTGCTCCCAATCAAGTTCATCATGCCTGGCGAGTTCGGCGTGTTCGTTGCAGCCGATGCCGGTCGGGTATTTTATGCCCAGGATTCAAACGGGACAGACAAATGGCACACCGCGGTTGGCGGGGGATTGTGGTTCTCTTTTTTCAAGCGCAAGCAGACCGTGAGCATTGCTGTCGTCAATGGCGATGATTTAACGGGGGTGTATCTGCGTGCGGGCTTCATGTTCTAAGCCACTCAAATTGGAGGAATATCGTATGTTCGGCAGGATACATCACATACTGAAAAATATAATTATCCGTCTCATTGTTTACTATGTCGCATGGCTTTTGGCACTCGGTGGGATTTTCCAACTCTTTCCCGAAATTCTCGTTTACGTCGCCGAAGAACGTGAACGGCTCTCCGCAGTACAACGCGACGATATTGGCGCGGGCACACTGGGGGAAATCAAAGAGGGGGTGGAGACGCTTGCCGGCGGAAATATCAAAGAGGTCTTGATTTTAGTCACGCTGGTTGATCCGGCACACACCATCCCCGTGATGGTCGCCTTGGCGATGGCATTTTGGGTGACACTGCCGATTACGTGGCTCTATCGTTGGACACGATCGCGCAAGCAATACAATCAATCGTTTGCACACACGTTGCTGGTTATACCGATCGCTATATCGTTGGTCGTTTTTTTGGTCAAAGGGAGCCTTGCCCTGGCGTTCAGTTTGGCGGGCATCGTCGCAGCGGTCCGGTTTCGCACCTCGCTCGAAGAACCGATGGATTCGGTATATATGCTGATGGCTATCGGGATCGGACTTGCTGCGGGTACCCAACTGATTTTAGTCGCTTACATTGCGTCGGTGGTTTTTGTCATTATCATGTTGACGGTGTGGAAACAGAATTTTGGCGCGGAACCCGAAGTGCTCTCCGGCTGGCGAATCGCGGATTCTCCACAATTGGACACCGGAGGAGAAGGGGCAAACTATAACGCCCAGATCGAAGTCCACACAAACAAGATTGATGTCGCTAAAAAAGCGACGGCACAGATCCTTGAATTGACGACGAAACAGTGGCAGGAAGCAGAGGTCATCGAAAATGCCGATGGCACTGCCACGATTGTGTTTGACGTGTGGTTAAAAAAATCGGTAACTTTGCCCGCCTTTATACAGGATATTGAAGAAAATGGCAGAGGGAGTATCAACGAGGTAAAACTGAAAAAGGGGGGATAATCATAAATGCGGGGAGATAAACTGTTGTTAGGATTCCTTATCTTTAGCCTAGTTATCTTTGGGCTGTCAATTTATCGAGAGAATCCATTCACATTCTTGAGTGAAAATAGCGTTGATAGCGAAAATCCATCAACAAGTTTAAGTGAAAACAGCGTCGATAGCGAAAATCCATCAACAAGTTCGCCGTCAACGGGTTTGAATGACGATCTGTTAAATATGAGTCCAGAGGTTATGATAGAGCACCTTGCGATGAATGCCAACCCGGTATTGCAAAGCAAAATATCTCTCCAAAGCTATCCCCTGAAAGCAGAGACCGCCACGCGCTGGAAGCTGCCCGGACGGCTTCGGGAGATCTCTGGTCTGGCAATGACCACAGACAACCGACTCTTGGCACACAACGATGAAAAAGGGGTCGTTTACGAGATTGATTATCGGGAGGGGCTAATCGTAAAAGCATTCCAACTTGCGGATACAGAAAACCCGGTCTCGGCGGATTTCGAGGGGATTGCGGCAGGCGATGACCACGTCTATTTGGTCACAAGTTCAGGGCGAATATATGAATGTATCGAAGGTGCTGCGGGCGAGTCTGTGCTTTTTAATATCTATGCGACTGGCATCGGCAAAGATTGCGAAATTGAGGGCTTGGCATACGATCCGAGCCAACGCGCACTCCTCCTGATGTGCAAAGGTGCTCGGAAAGCAGCCCTGAAAGACCGGTTGACCTTATACCAGTGGTCAACGGATAATAAACAGCTAAACGCAGATGCACATATCGTGATCCCTGTCACTGAATTCGCTCGTCATATTGAGACCAACCAATTTCATCCCTCCGGCATTGAACAACACCCGGTGTCAGGAAATTACTTTGTCATCGCTGCGCGTCAGAGAGCGGTCGCAGAGATGACACCGGGCGGGCAAGTCGTTGCCGTCAAGCAGTTTCCTGCCGAGCAGCATCGTCAGACTGAAGGGATCACCTTCGCTCCGGATGGCATGCTCATCATTGCTGATGAGGGAGTGGGGCAGAAAGCGAGACTCACCCTTTATCCGGTTTCGGAAAATCGGCAATAGCAGCGAAGAATCTTCATTTACACAGCTCAGACTTCATCCATAGTGAAGTCTGTATGGGGCGGACTGATGGACACTATCTGCCTGCCCCATACGCAATTTGCCGCTTATAGCAAATAACATCAGATAAATCGTTAACAATTTTTCTTGATTTTGTGCATGAAGGACCGCCAGGGCACGGGGACCCGACCTTCCAATCTATGAACGGGCTTTAGTCCTTACTCCTCCCCAACTTGGGTGGTTAAATGATGAAAATCCAAATTTTCCGATCTACTCTGTGGATGTTGCTTTTTTGCCTGATCTCCGTTATGGGGTACGCCGATGAAGGCAATTTTTTTACGCGATTGGATCGGGATATATTCGATACGATCTACGATGAGCCCCCCCGAAGCGAACCGCTCGGCACCACCATGGAGATAGCCACCTATTTCGGCGATAGTAGGGTAATGCTAGGCACCTCCCTCCTCCTGATGGCTTATGGAAATGATGAACGCCATGAGGTAGGCAGGTTGATGACTTCCACTGTTATCAGCACAAGCGCAATCGTTTGGGGGATGAAGGAGATTATCGGACGTAAACGCCCCTTAGGCGATGTGGTTGGCAGTCCCGCGTTTCCATCGGGTCATACCGCTCAGGCTTTCGCCGGTGCGACGCTCCTTGGGAATCGGTATCCCAAACTCCGCATTCCGCTCTACATCGGCGCAGGGTTGGTCGGGATCACGCGGGTCTATCTGGGCAGGCATTACGCCTCTGATGTGATTGCCGGCGCAGCGGTCGGCACAATCACCGGGGCACTTGTCTCACGCCATCGTGGGATATTGTTGGAGTGGCGGTTTTGATGGAAGGCTTTCTACTCCGTTCGTAAGCGCGGATCCAACGCATCACGCACCGCGTCCCTGAATAGATTTGCCGGCAGGACCAGCCCAAACATAAAGGTAAACGCAGCAATAATGTGTTTGGCGATAATCTTCCATCGACTCACGCCGAAAGCTTCTGCGGCTTGGATATATGCTAGCTCCCGTAGCTTAAGCGTTGCGCCGCGCAGCAACCGATACAGCCCGGTCCAACTGCTGATTCCTAGGATAAGACATATATAATAGGGCTTACGCATTTCCGCTTAAAGTCCCCCTGATAAGGGGGATTTAGGGGGTTAAATGCAACCAAATAACAACTTTTTAGCAAAATATACCAATTTTCTTTTCAATTTGCGTAAGTCATAATAAAAAGAAAGTGCAAAGCACGAGAATAAATCGTAGGGTCGGGGGACCCGACCCCTACGAAGTTTCTGTTGCACGATTTCTTAACATGAGCGTAGTGAAAAATAGGAAAGCCGTTAAATTCTGTTGCTGAACATGATCAGAATCATCAACGGAAAATCTGGAAGTGTGGAAAACTGAATATTCCAATCTTCTACACTTCCAACCAACATCTCGATTGCACGTTGCAATGGAGAATAATAAGAAGGAGTTTATGATGAAAATGTTAGTTGCAAATCGAAAAACCTTATCAATTCTACCTTTTTTTGGTATTATTATGCTTGTTTGCTTTATATTACCTACGGTTCCTGCCTTTGCGAGTGATGCTTTTGAGGTTGGAACCCAAATCGGTGGGATTTCCCACCTCCGATATGTCAACAATGATAGTTCAGAAACCGCGATCAATTTCGGAGCAGTAGCTGGGGCTCCATTATACATGACGGGGTTGCCGACGGAGCGGCTCGCTATTGGACCGGAATTAAATTTTGCAACAACGTCAACAGCAAACACTAGTCTAACAGCCATCTATTTTGGAGGTCGTGCAGCGTATTTTCTGCGCGGTCATGCCGTATCTGGTCCCTATGCCATGGGTCAAATTGCTACCGTGCTCCTTTATTTCAATTCTACTAGTGCCAGGGGGATAAGTTTCGGGGGTGGCTTGGGTTATCAGTGGCGTATAGGACCTGCGCTTGTCTTTCGGGCAGAAGGTCTGTATCGTCGAATATCGGTAGAAGATGGAGACGCTAATGCTAATAACTTTGCATTGGTATTCGAGATTGGTGCTCGGTTTGGAAAGCGCGACAACTCAGCCGCTAACAGTGTGTCAGTGCCTGATAATTCCGACAAAGAAGGTACAAAATAGGGAAAAGTTTTGACGGTTGAATAAGGGACGAAATTCGGTTAAAATATGCGCGAGGCAGAAAATGAGGTACATAAGTTCTCCTTTCAAAATTGTGATGATTTCTGAAAGGATAACCGCTAAATGCCTAATCGTAGGGGCGAGGTTCCCTCGTCCGACGGATTGGGAGACCCAACCCCTACGAAGACGTTGGCATCTGTGCACGTCCTTGATTGTCTGGTTGCAATGAAATGTCAACACGTCCTAAGTGCAAAGGAGTTTCCTAATGAAAAACATGGCATTCAATCAGAAGTTGATGCTGTTCATGCTAATAACTGCGTTCTTGATGTGCTGGTTTCAAGGTGTTAGCCACGGCGGGGGGGTTGTCAGTGCTATTGGTGACGCTGTCGGTGCCGTTGGGACAGGAATTGGGACAGGAATTGGTGGTGTGGGGACAGCTGTTGGGGCAACTGTCGGTGCTGTTGGGACAGCTGTTGGAGCTGTCGTTGCCGGCACTGTTTTAATCGTGACCGGTGTCCTTGATCTAAGCGTCCACCTCATTGCGACTGGCATCTGGGGTGCATATAGTCTCTCAGGTATGGTTGTTATTCCCGATGGCGGTTTAATTGGTGTTGTAGAGTCAAACCTTATTCACTTGGGGACTCTGCACGCAGTAACGCCCCACACTACACTCACGTATGACTCACCTATCAACGGTATCGCCTTTAGTCCCAATAGCCCGCTGCTTGCCAGTGGGAGTACTGATGACACAATTCAATTGTGGGACCTCAATACGAACACCCTCCAAGCCACGCTCGAAGGGCATACGGGTGATGTCTTAGACGTAGTATTCAGCCCCGATGGATCGCTGCTTGCCAGTGGCGGTGCCGATGGCACCCTCCGATTGTGGGACACCCACACAGGAACCCTCCAAGCCACGCTCGAAGGGCATACGGGTGATGTCTTAGACGTAGTATTCAGCCCCGATGGGTCACTCCTTGTCAGTGGCGGTGCCGATGGCACCCTCCGATTATGGGATCCGGTCACAGAGACACTTACAAGCACGCTCGAAGCCCACATGGATAGCGTTTTGAGCGTAGCCTTCAGTCCCGATGGGTTGCTGCTTGCCAGTGGGAGTGCGGATGGATTAGCCGGATTATGGGACACCCACACAGGAACACTCCAAGCTACGCTTGGGCATGAGTCACCTGTTTTGAGCCTTGCGTTTAGTCCTGACAGCGATCTGCTTGCAACTGGAAGTACGGACGAGGTAGTTCGTTTGTGGGATCCGCATATACCAGAACATAAAGCCACGCTTGGGCATGAGTCGCCCGTTGAGAGCGTTGCCTTCAACGGAAACACGCTCGTTACCGGAAGTCAGGACGGTAGGGTTCGCCAGTGGGAAATCACGTCCGAAACTGCCCCAACAGCCGGATCGCAGCGCTCGGAATCAACCTGTCAAGTTGGGGACACGCTCGCACCCGGTGAGAGTTGCACCTACCCCGGCACCGATGCCACATTTTCGGTGCTTGATAATGGAAATGCCCGATGGAGCATTCCCAACTTCCCGCTCTCTGACAAAACCTCCATTGGTGGTTCACTGAGTTTCACAGCAACCATCAATGGCAAGCGTTATCATTTCGTTGCCACAGCGCGTGCTGGCAATTCATGGGAAATCGTCGAAATTGGTGACAGGATTAATACGGTAGATGATGGAGATGATCCCCCAAGTGACAGCGAGAGCCAGCCAACCGGGATAACCGCCTCGACCACGGCTCCATTGACAGAGGCGACGCTAAATGAAAGTGTAGTAACTCTCACCCTAAATGGTGGCACCTTTGAGCGATCTATTTTCAAGATAAGAGATGCTGTCACCGTGTCAGGTGTTGCGGGGGTAACTGTTGGAATATTTGACATTGACCGGGTAAGCGACACCAAAATCACAGTGGAACTGACATTTGACGGCACCGATTTCGACACAACTTCCACGCTCACCTTTACTGTGGGAGCCGGTGCGATAGCCAACTACAGTGGTTCTGCATTCACCGCGCAAGTGCCCGTCGCATCGGGTTCAGAGTCATTGGTTGCCTCAAGTGCCGCTCCCTTAACAGAAGCGACGCTCGATGGGAGCGTCGTCACTCTCACCCTCACTGGCAGGACCTTTGAGCGTTCAACTTTCAAGATAAGAGATGCTGTCACCGTGTCAGGTGTTGTGAGTGTAACTGTTGGCACATTTGACATTGATCGTGTTAGCGATACTAAAATTACGGTTGAACTGACATTCGGTGGTAACATCAACACCGATAGCACGCTTACCTTCACCGTGGGAGCCGGTGCGATAGCCAACTACAGTGGCTCGGCATTCACCGCGCAAGTGCCCGTCGCATCGGGTTCAGAATCGTTGGTCGCCTCAAGTGCCGCTCCCTTAACAGAAGCGACACTAAATGAAAGCGTTGTCACCCTCACTCTCACTGGCAGGACTTTTGAAAGTTGGACCTCCAGGATCAGAAACGCTGTCACCGTTTCAGGTATCTCCGGTGTAACGGTGGGCACATTTGACATCGACCGCGTCAGCGACACAGAAGTAACCGTTGAATTGACGTTTGATGGCACTAACTTTGACACCGGTAAACAGCTCACCTTTACTGTTGAAGCGGGCGCAATCGCGGGCTATGACGGTCCGGCGATCACTGATCAGATACCTGTTACTGCAAGCACCGAATCAATGCGCGTTTCAACCACGACTCCATTGACAGAAAGCAGCTTAGATGGGAGTGTGGTCACCCTGACACTCAGTGGTAGGAGTTATGAAAGTTCGAGTTACACCGTCGGACGTGCCATAACGGTATCTGGTATTGATGGTGTCACTTTCAGAACCTCCGATGTGGATCGAATCAGCGATACCCAAGCCACGGTTGAATTGAGTTTCAGTGGGAACATCAACACCAATACGACGCTCACCTTTACTGTAGGTGCCAATGCAATCGACAACTATAGTGGTGCTGCACTCACCGCACGGATACCCGTTACTTCGGTTAGGGAGTCATTAGTCGCCTCATCAGCGGCTCCATTGATAGAAACTACCTTAAATGGGAGCGTGGTCACCCTGACGCTGAGTGGTAGGAGTTATGAAAGTTCGAGTTACACCGTCGGACGCGCCATAACGGTATCAGGCATTGATGGTGTCACTTTCAGAACCTCCGATGTGGATCGAATCAGCGATACCCAAGCCACGGTTGAATTGAGTTTCAGTGGGAACATCACTACCGATAGCACGCTCACCTTTACCGCCGGTGCAGGTGCCATAGAAGGTTACGACGGACCTGCTCTCACCGCCACAATATCCGTCGCCGCCGGACCCGCAGCCGATGCAAACAACGATCAGGTCGTGGACCTCCAGGATTTGGTGTTTGTGGCATCGAATTACGGGCAAACAGGACAGAATCCCGCAGATGTCAACGGAGATGGCGTGGTAGACATTAAAGATCTGACCGTAGTTGCTAGTGCGATTGATAACGCAGCGGCTGCGCCCTTGGCACAGCCAGATCTACTTGATATGTTCAACGCGGCAGAGGTCAAACTGTGGCTTTCTCACGCGCAACAACTTGATCTCACTGATACAACAGTGCGGCGGGGTATTCTGTTCTTAGAGCAACTCCTCGCAGCACTGACCCCGAAAGAGACCATACTGCTTCCAAACTACCCCAACCCGTTCAATCCAGAGACATGGATACCGTATCACCTCGCTTCAGATGCCGATGTGTTGCTCTCTATCTACGACATCAACGGTATGTTGGTGCATGAATTGGATCTGGGGTATCAGCAAGCGGGGTATTACACGGATCGAAGTCGCGCGGCATATTGGGACGGCCGCAACGGATTGGGTGAGCGGGTTGCGAGTGGAATCTACTTCTACCAGTTGCGTGCGGACGGTTATTCCGCTCCCGATGAAGCATCGGGACTAGGAAGGATGCGGAAGATGGTCATCCTGAAGTAGGCAAATGTTAATTTCGCTATTTAGCGGTAGGCGGGGCATCCCCGATAAAACGGGATTTCGCTACACTCAACTTGCCCCGCCCTATGCTGCTGCACGATTTCTTATTAACATGAGCGAATCGATTTATTTCACATTTGTTAAAATATGCTTGACTTTCGTTACCCAATAGGGTATACTATAGTTCGTTGGTGAGCAATTATCGGATTGCTCACAGTTTTTTTCGTCTTGCTCTCAATATTTTTGAAATAGATGTCAACTGGCGTTTTCTTCCTGAACGTCGGTATTGCCAGACCGTCTCCCTCACGGTCTGGCATTTTTTTATTCAGTTACCCCTCAAACCGGTACTTTTCCACTTCCTTCATCACAAGTTGGGACCCCAGTCCCGGTTTCGTTGGGAGTCGCAGATAGCCGTTGTCTACCTCCGGTGGATCCGTCAACAGGTCGTTGCGCCACGGCGCATCCTGTTCGTCATCGACATATTCTAGGACGAGCGCGTTGGGGATATTCGCCATCAGGTGAACGCTGGCGAGTGTTGAGATGGCACTGTTGGGGTTGTGCGGCGAAACCTGCATGTAGTAACTCTCTGCCATAGCAGCGATCTTCTTCGTCTCTGCGATGCCTCCTGCACGAACCACATCGGGCATAATCATGTCCACCGCCTGTGCAGCGATTAGGTCACGGAATCCGAAGCGTGTGTAACGTCTTTCCCCAACGCAGGTAGGTGTGTTCACCGCTGCGGTCACCTTTGCGAGTGCGTCAATGTTTTCAGGTCCCACCGGCTCCTCGTAGAATAACAGTCCGATTTCCTCCAACCTGTTCCCTAAGCGAATCGCTGCACTCGTGGTATATCGGGCACCTACGTCGGTTGCAATATCTACTTCGTCTCCTACAGCCTCTCGACACCGCTGCATGTGTGCTAGCGCAATCCGTTCCTCGCTGAGAGTGATGGAGCAGGGAATATTGATCCGTTCCCCTGGTCGCGGAGTGCCGCCGGGGAAATAAGCCTTGATAGCGGTGCACCCTTTCTCTGCCAAGCGAGCACATTCCTCCGGCTCACCTGCATGGCTATAAAAGCGCACTCTATCCCGACAAGATCCGCCCAGTAGGTTGTAGATCGGCTGGCCCACTGCCTGCCCCACGATGTCCCATAACGCAATCTCAATGCCGCTGATTGCAGCGATCACCGCCCCTGTTTGCCCGATCTGTTGCAAGGCGTTATACAACAGGTGGTAGATATATTCGATGTTAAATGGATCTTCTCCGATAACAAACCGGCTCAGTTCCTCAATTGACTGCTTAATGATTGTGCCGCCGGGCCAGTTCGTTGCGTCGCCTAGGCCCACCACGCCTTCGTCGGTGAATACCTGCACGAGGATCCACGGTGACGGAATCACGGTGTTGCGGTTTGACCGCACGAGATGCACTTTGATGTCAGTAACTTTCATCGAGTTCTCCTCCCTATCCGCCAGCTTGACCCGGCCACCTATATGGTCGTCCAAACGGCAAGCCAAAAGGCTCTTCACTGGGTCGGAACGGCACCATATCCGCAATCTCCTGAAGTTCAGCAAGGATATCTGTTGGCAGCGGTCCCGCTTCAACCGCACGTACGTTTTGCTCCACCTCTTCCACCGATCGTGCTCCCATCAATACCGTCGAGATTTCAGGTGTTGCTACCATCAGACGGAGGGCAGCCTCCGGCAGCGTCATCTCAATTTCATCCAGAAACCCATATAGCCGCTGATACTGTTTCTGTCGTGGTGGACTTAACCACGGTGCGCCTGTCTCTATTTCGGGGTAACGTCGCGATAGGGCACCCTGTTGAAGTGGTGAACCGACGACAACGCCCATATCCCCTCGTTTGGCTTCAGGGAAAATTGAGATGGTCGCTTCCCGCCAGAGTAGGCTATAGTTGAACGCTGTCAGAACGACATCGAAATTTCCCGTTGCCATAATAAGTGGAAGCTGATAAGCGGTGGTGCCGCCGAGTCCGGTGAATCGAATGATTTTCTCTTCCTTCAATTCTTCCAGCAGATCGCAGACGGGTCCGTGGAAATTATCGTAGTCTGTCCACCAATCGTACTGACCGGGACGGTCGGGCTCATGGACTAACAGGACATCGATATAGTCGCGTTTGAGTAGTTGGAGGCTTTCATCGACCGACCGCCGCAAGAGATCTTTATCTTGCGGATTGAACGGCTGCGGACGGCCTCCGAGTTTCGTTGCGAGAAAGTACGGCTGTGTCACACCTTCGAGGGCGATGCCCAACACCTCTTCGCTGTCACGATAGCTAGGCGCTGTATCCACATAATTTACACCGAGCTCAAGCGCACGACGGGCAGCACGGCACCCCTCATCACGTCCAAGGTCACCCGCGCTAGAAACGTACAGCCCCCCCATCCCCAGCACACTGACTTCAAGTCCCGTGCGACCAAGCGTTCGTTTTTCCATATTTCGTTTCTCTCCTCATCCCACCTCACAGAGATGTGATTGTTGACTCGTGTTAAGGAATTGTGCAATAGTTTTCACGTTTCACGCATCACGTTTCACGTGCTTAGTATTTTGCACTTTCTCCTTGTATAAGCCTGACTGTTATGTTATTCAGCTGCCGGTGCCATATTCCAAGCATCAACGGATTTCACATCTATACTCCCACCGCGGCTGAATAGTGCCACGCCTAGACTGTCGCTTCGGGTCGGGTAGATGCGCTGCGTCACACATTGGTGTCCATTGGCGAACACCTCCAGCACCGAACGATCCAGAAAAATCCGTAACTTGAGCGACTCTCCGGGGGGCAGCTCAAACGGTGCTTCTTGGGCGGTCACGATTCTCTTGTTTTCAGGCACCCGCTTCGTTGCGCTTTCGTTGCGATAGTAGATGTATCTTATGCTTTCGTCAAGACTGGACTTGCTAATGTTTACGCCCAATGTCTTTGCGCTCGGATTGCACACAATGGAGGTCTGTTCTTCCCCCTCCGGTGAACAACGAACCTTTACGCCAAACGCAACGCCCTCTGCTACATCAACTTCTACAGCGAGTTCTAGACAATCTCCTCGGACATCGTCAAGTTCTAGTTCGGAATCGGCGATCAGATGGAGGTTTTCACGATGACGGTGATTCTGCCGCAGCACCTCTAGTTCAGGAGCCGGTTCAATCACCAAACTATTATCTTCGGCTAACGACAAGATTCGTGGTACAGTCATCACGCCAGACCAGCCGGAGGCACGCTCCGCTTCCTGTGTTCTTGCTTCACGGATCCAGTCGAAGAAGATACGACGTCCATTCCCATCCAGCACGGTGATTCCACCTCCGAGGTGCCCGCCAGGCCAACTCATCCGCGCGTATTGCTCTGGGTGAAGATAGTCGTCCTCGTATTGACCGATATAGTATTGGGTTCCCTGCAAATGGCTGCAAAACAGCAACATATGCTTATCCCCTATTGGGAAGAAATTCGGGACAGCGCAATCCTCATCTGCCTCAGTCCAACGCCGATTCGATTTGTAAAATGGGTGTAGATACTCCCAGTGAACCATATCGGGAGACTTGAACAGATAGGCGGTATCGCCTCCCGCTGGGTCACGACTGCCACACAGCGCATACCAAAAGTCACCGTGCTTCCACGCACACGGATCATAGACGCGGTATTTGCCATAGTCCGGCTCACCCGGTTGTGGAACCGGTATAACAGGATTCGCCGGATGCTTGGTCCATTGAATTAAATCTGGATCCTCGCTAGTGGCGATACATGTCCCTTCGGGAACACCGTGATAAATTAGTGTTGGTACGCCATCATTGATCACCGCACCGCCACTGAAGCAACCGTCCCGGTCGGGGCCGCCCAACGTCGGTGTCAATGCTATCGGATGGTGGGTCCAATGCACAAGGTCTGGACTCGATGCGTGTCCCCACTGAATCCATTTCCAGTAGGCACCGTCGGGGTTGTGCTGGTAAAAAATGTGGTATCTACCGTTCCAAAAGAGGGGCCCGTTAATGTCATTCATCCAAGCCCACGGCGGGGTGAAATGATATGCGGGTCGCTGGGGGTCTTTTTGAAACTTTTCTCTCAGTTCCTGTGCCCCTTGAATGAGTTGTTCGGTCTTTTCGATTTCGTTGGTCACTATGCGTTCACTCCTTTATCCATACGCGCCACGCGGGTGTTCGCCGAGTAGTTCCCGCTGGCGAGGGCTGCATTGGTCGAGAATGTCGCGGGACAGGCTGTAATTGAGAAAGGGCCAAAATCGTTGTGCGACAAACCGACGGGCGTAACTCGGGACGACCGACAGCCGGGTACGATCCGTCCGATTCGGTGCCCCACGATGCCACATCTGGTTACTATACATGATACAATCCCCGGCGTTACAGGTAAGGGATACCGGTCCGTTACCCCGCCAATGCGGTGGATCGCCGTCTTCCGGTGTCGGCTGCCGACAAGCACGGTGGCTAGCGGGTACTACCTCTGTCGGTCCCAATTCCATCGGAACATCTACAAGGTAATAATGGCAGTTAATTGTATTGATTATAGGGGGATATTCTACATCGTCACTGACATCTGCTGGACGCTGCAAGTAAATTTCGTCGGAATGGAATCTCGATACCTCATTCCCTGTGAACATCCGGTGCCCCTGTAACCCGATGATGTGCATCCGTTCACCGAGGATGCGTTCCATCAGGGTATAGATAGGCTCGTTCAACAGCAGATCTACAAAATCCATCCCTTTTTCAAACAGTCGCACCAGTGAGTTTGAACCGTAACCGACAGATGGTTCAAATCCAGCGATGCGTTCCCGAAAATGCTCAAACGCTGCTGGAGGCAAGGCGTTGGGAATGATGACGTATCCCACGTCAATCAGTAGTTCCTTCCATAGAGAGATCCGGTCTTCACTCGGTTTGTCGGTATTTAGGGGTGGCGTTTCAACCTGTTCAAATCGACTCCGTGGGGAGGTGGTGGAGGCTTTTTGCATGTCAATCTCCTTTCATAAAACTTGTGCAGAGCTAAATTCCCATTTATTTTACTGGTAGCGTTCTTCAGGGTGGAATCGGTAGTCGCCGAGCACCTGAAGCAAACGGTCACCCGCCCCTTCGAGGAGGTGCTCCGGCATCTTATAGTTGATGTAGGCATTATAACGCGGAAAGGGCCAACGCCTAGCGTATTGCTGCTGGAGCAGATAGCGAACTTGACCCGATCTGTTGGGAGTCCCTCGGTGCCAACACTGTGGATCGTGCAGATAGATGTCGCCCGCCTTACAAAGCACCGAGACAGGACCGCGCCCTTCAAATGTCGGGATCTCTGTTTTCGGCGGATGTCTGCCGGAATAGTGGCTGACAGGAACGTATTGTGTCGGACCATGTTCGATGGAATCGATATCCGTCAGGGGCACCTGCACAGTGAGCCACTGCACCGGCAGCTCGATGCGTGGATCGTGACGGGGAACGTCGTCGGGCAGTGGGAAGAATAGGGCATCATCTACGTGCCATTGGTCTATCGCGTTGGTGTCATCAGTCCGAACGACGTTCATACCACACTGCTGGAAACCCTTGCCAAAAATTGCTTCCATCAGACTGTAAATCGGTTCGCGTATCAGCAGGTCGCAGAAAATTTGATCCAGTTCGTTGGTGTGTCTAAGGATAAAGTTCCTCTGAACGTAGCGACCGCTTATGACCTCTGGATCGACAAACAGCGCATCCGTCTTCTCACGCAGTGCCTTCACTTCGTGGGGTTCAAGCACCCCCGGAATCAGCGTAAATCCGTTTTGCTTGAAATCGCGGATGATTTCAGTTGTCCGTTCTTCGCTAAAAGGCTCTCCGTTATTGATTGGTGTTTGATTCAAGGGGTTATCCTCCTACCTTTCCTCTAATCCTATATCCAGAGTGTGCTTTCTCTCTGTAGTGTTGACTGAGGTGCTTCTTTCTAGGCGATCTGTAATACAATATACGGACGCTCGTATAGTTCTCACGTTTCACTTCCCGTATATCGCGCTTCCGAACGGGAGTGCAGATCATCGTGCAATTCAAGCAAACGTCGATCTGCATCTTCAAAGAGATGTTCAGGTATTCTGTGCTGGATATAGGCGTTATAACGCAGAAATGCCCATGCTGGACCGTACTGTTGCTGGAGTAGATAGCGATAACGCCCTGACCGGTTCGGTGTCCCGCGATGCCAACATTGGGGATTATGTAGGTAGATGTCACCTGCTTTGCAGAGGACGGAAACGGGACCGCGCCCTTCAAATGTTGGAGTGTCGATTTTTGGTGGATTTCTACCGGAATAGTGGCTACCGGGCACATATTGTGAGGGACCACATTCAATCGAATCGATATCGGTCAGCGCAATCTGTACCGTCAACCACATGATCGGCATGTCGATGCGTGGGTCGTGACGCGGAACGTCATCAGGCAGCGGGTAGAATAGGGAATCGTCCACATGCCAGTGGTCGATCGATTGGGTGTGGTCGTTGCGCAACACTTGGTTGCCGCAGTGTTGAAAACCCTTGCCAAAAATCGCCTCCATCAAACTGAAAATTGGCTCGCGAATCAACAGATCACAGAAGATTCGATCCAATTCATTGGGCTGCCAAACAATGAAGTGATTTTCGCGCAGATAACCGTTCTCAACTGTTTTGGGGTCATCGAAAAGTTCATCGGTTTTATCGCGTAGCGCTTTCGTTTCATCTTTTTCGAGTACGTCCGGAACCAACACAAACCCATCCCGCTTAAACTCGCGGATGATTTCACGGGTGCGTTCCTCGCTGAAAGGCGTTCCATTTTGAATTGGCGTTTGATTCAAGTGAGTGCCCTCCTTTACGGAAGGATATAGATGATATGAGGCGAACCTTGCAGATATTTTATGCGGTTGCAAGGTTGGGTTCCCCTACTGTTTGGTATCATAGCAAAATTTGGGCTATTCCGCAACGAAAAAAGGTGTCCGCGTGGAAACCGCAAATTTCTCTCTTGACCTGATTTCGGTTTCGTCATAATATAAATCTAAACGTTAAAATTTGGGCAATAATACTCCGTCTTGGATGCAATCCGAAGGAGGACAAATCTCATGAAAGCTGCTGTGTTATATGAAATCAATACACCACTAAAAATCGAGGAATTTGATCTGCCGGATACAGGACCCAATCAGGTGCGAGTGCGAATCGTCGCCAGCGGTGTCTGCCATTCCGATTGGCACGTCGTCAAGGGGGATTGGCCCCACATCCCGATACCGACTATCCTAGGTCACGAAGGGGCGGGTATTGTCGAAGAGGTGGGAAGTCAAGTCAGTGGGGTTCGCGAAGGCGACCACGTTATCCTGTCGTGGAAGCGGAGTTGTGGCTATTGCGAGATGTGTCAGAAAGGATTTCCCACCCTGTGTGAGCTCCCGCCCGATACCTCCACTCTTCCCCGATTCCCCGGCGAACAGAAAACGATGGAAAAAATGGCAGGTTTGGGGACCTTTGGCACACATGCGCTGATACCTCAAGATGCGGTTGTTTCCATAGATAAGGATATGCCTTTCGCGCAGGCGGCGCTGATTGGATGTGGCGTCATGACGGGAGTAGGCGCAGCGATCAACACCGCTCAGGTGCAGCAAGGGAGTTCAGTAGCGGTCTTCGGTTGTGGCGGCGTGGGGCTCAATTGCATTCAGGGCGCAGCGATAGCAGGTGCAGAGCCGATTATCGCGGTAGATGTCCGAGACAACAAGCTGGAGATGGCAAAGCGTTTTGGTGCGACTGATACCGTCAACGCCTCTCAGGAGGACGCTGTCGCTCGCATTCAGGAACTCAGCGGTGGTCCCGGCGTTCACTATGCTTTTGAAGCGATTGGGATCACGGGTGAGCCGTTCCTCCAAGCCATCCAATGCACCCGCAGGCGCGGCATCACTGTTTTCGTCGGTCATGCCCCCGAAGGCACACCTGTTGCTTTGGATGCCCGGATGTTGATGCACGAGAAAACAGTTATCGGCTCCTATTACGGCTCCGCACGTCCCCATGTGGACTTTTCGCGTCTGATTCGTCTCTACAAAGCAGGGAAGCTAAATCTGGATGAATTGGTAACGCGAAAGTATCCATTGGAGGGAGTCAACGAGGCGTTTGAGGCGTTGGGGAGAGGAGAGGTGGCACGTAGCGTGTTGATGTTTGATTGAGACACTTAGTCTCACGGCTTTTGCGCTGAGGTGAGGATTGCAGGCATCGGGATCTCCACACTCCCGTCCTTTTCGTAAGCGGAGGCTGCCTTGATGACTGCCGTGCGAATGCTGTCCAATGCCTCCCTAGATTGGGCGCGGAGCAGTCCGCCGGTGCGCGCTGTCCCTTCATAGAATGCGACAAAGAGATCATCGGGCGAAGAAAGCTGCCATGTCTGCTGAATCTCTGTAATAGAGAGATTGGTAAAGCCGATTATCCGCAGGGTTCGCTCACTTTCGGCGGGATCGCTAAAACGGAAGAAAGGCGGACCTTCAGGCAGTGGAACGTTAGGGTCGCCGTGGGTCTCGATCGCCTGAAGCATTATCTGAAATCCTATCGCGGCTTCGGGAGTCGCCCAAACCGTGAAACCGATTCGTCCACCGGAGCGGAGGACGCGATACGCTTCCCTCAATGCTTGTTCAGGGTTGCCGAAATGTAATAACCCGAAGTTGATGACAACCGCATCAAAGCTGTTATTGACGAAGGGCAACGCCGCTGCGTCTCCTTCGCAGAAGTCAACCTCTGGCTGCTGTTTCCGCGCTTGAGCGAGCATCGCCGTTGAGAAATCGACCCCAACAACCCGCCTCCCTTTTCTTATGCCTGCCTGCGCGACGTTACCCGCGCCGGTTGCGACATCAAGGGTGTGCATTGCATCGCCGCTCTGGACAGCGGATAAAAGTGGTTCAATAGCTTGGCTGGTGAGGCGTGTCCAAAAATTGTGATATGACCTCGCGCTCCTCTCCCAAGCGGTGTGTTCAAATGTCCAGAATGGATCGGGATGCGGGGTGCTTGTCATGATGAACCTGTTGGACGGATAGGGCTAAAATGCGCTGTGCGATGTTGTCAGCGGACACCACCGAGAGGTCAAGAGGTGATCAAACAAAAGGTTTGTCGCTTCGGGTGTGCCGATCTGTTTCAACGCAAACGTCGCGTGGAAACGTACATACCGATTCTCATCGTTCAGGGTATCCATCAACGCGGGTACTGCCTCCTCAGCAGCGGGCCCGAGCCGAGCTAACGCCCGCGCCGCGTTATCGCGAATCCAATAATGTTGATCGTACAGTAGGTCAATCAGCGCAGGAACCGTGTTCTGAGCGGGTTGACCGATGAGTCCCAATGCTTCCGTCGCATGACGGCGCACCCACGCGGATTCATCCTGCAATGCTTGGGTGAGCGAAGGGACTGCATCCTGAGCAGCACCCCCAATATCGCCGAGGGCATAAGCCGCATTCGCACGAATTGACTCGTTATGAGAGACTAATGCCTCTACCAATGCGGGCACCGCTGGTCCCCCAATCGCACTCAGCGCATAGGTCGCGTGAGTTTGCAGCCATGATAATTGTGGAGACGACCACCCGCCGATCCCACTCAGCGCAAAGGTCGCGTGTTGGGAACTCTCATTCTCTGGATCCTCCGAGGCTTTCCGCCATGTTTCAATCAATGTCGGCACTGCCGGTGCGCCCACCGTTCCCAGTTCATACGCCGCGTTGAGGCGAACCACTTCGTCTTTATCTCCCAAAGCCGCAATCAAAGCGGGGAGATCATTTTCGGCGAACCCCGTATCTTCCGTTGCACCGTTCTGTTTCCCATAATACCAATTCCAGAGACTTCGCCACATAACCTCATGCTCCTCTGACGATGCCTCACCGTTAGGCGATTTCCACGTCGAATCCGCACTGTTCCAAGAAGGTGCTTTCGGCTCGTTGAGGCGGGTGAAGAGGAATTTCAACATGTGCCGCTTCTTGTCGCTCTGATTCGGCATTGCCCGGTGCCAGAGGTCATAATGTACCAGTGTCACCGTGCCGGCTTCACCACAGAGAGCCAATTCCGGTTGAGCGTGCGCGCTTTCGTGTGTCTCATAGTATTGCGTTGCGGGGAGCACCGCTGTCGGTCCCATATCTTCGGTGGTATCTTGGGGATAATAAAATCCCATCATCCAACGGCATCGGTGCCGCCGTATCTGCTCGTCTCCTTCATAGGAATCTTTATGAAAATTTTGTCCGGTACTCCCCGGCGAATTGAAGTGGCAATAGCGGTGTGAGTGCATGACATAATTCTCACCAAGCGCACTGGTCAAAGCACCGTGAACCGCCGGATGCGAAAAGACCTGCTGAATCTCAGGGATGAGGGGCAACAGGTTGTTCCCCAGATTTCCCTGATTCTCAAACATATCTTCGATCTGCTGGAAAATCGTTTCGTGGAAATTAGTGGGGAAGTCGGTCTGTATCTTAATATAGCCATCAATGATGAAGCGGCGCATCTCTTCGTCGTTGAGGAGATTTTTTTGATTGTCCATCGGTTCTCCTTTTATGTCACGAGTGATGTGGAAGCACTTGTCTTTATTATAACGCAAATCTGCGATTCTATGGAATTTTTGTAAAAAGTGTTAGATTTTGTTAGATTTTGCCAGGGTTTGTTGCCATTTTGACATATTGAGTCAATCTGACGCGCCTTGAGGCATTTTGCATCTATACGGATGTCACTAATTTCGTAGAGATCTTGAGGCGACGCCGTACAAACTGTGATACGGAGTCGATGCCCATATTGAGTAGCACTGTGATGAGAATCAGCAAAACTGCCTTATCGATCTGGTCATCGGAAATTGCGCTGTCGATGTAGAACCCCAGCGTGTAGATGCCAAGGATGCCGAGGATTGCCGACTCTCGCATCATTACCTCCCAGCGGTAAAACAGGAACGCGAGGAACTGTCCGTATACGCGTGGCAAGATTTCAAACAGATACCGATCTATCCGTCTTTGAGGCGCATCTATCCGCAGTTGGACCAAATCGGCGTTGTTGCTGCACAGGAAGCCAAGAATCGCTCCGTTATGCAGGAGAATTGCCCAGACCGCCGGAAGCATGGATGGACCCCAGAGTTGTACGAGAATATACGCGAGGATATACTCCGGTGTGGTGCGGATAACAATCAGTCCATAGTGCGAGATCCGACTAGAAAGTTTTCCTGAGAAATGCCGGCAGGCGAAGGGAAAACTGAGCAGTGCAAATATACCTGTCCCTACCAACACAACCTGCGTCAACACCACCGTGTTCCATATCCCTTCCCATGCCTCTTGGACAAAAATCTCGTTTACCCAACTCACAATCGGTTCCCAAGCAAACGAGATTTCGTGCGTACCGTCGAGGATACCCTCCCGGCGCATGGGCCACGGGAGAAGATCATAGGTAAAAAAACGAACGATGTTCTCCCACGACACTGTGATTGTCCTTGACAGCAGCACAAACGATGCTACAACATAGAGTGTAACAAGACGTGGCTTGAGCCAGTACTTGAGCGAGGCAATCAAGATATAGAACGCATAGAGCAGTGACCAAGCCTCCGAATATATGCCTTCACGAAACGCGGTTTCAAGGTGGAATCCGAGCGTCGGCAGTCCGATGAATCCGAGAATGGCGCTGGAACGGAGGGCGCACTCAAAACGGTAGCCGGTATAGTGTTTGGTGTCGGCATAGATGACGGGAAGGATGCCGTAGACAAAGCGGCTCAAACCTCCAGATGCTCTGGGAACGCCCTCCAGCGGCCGTCGATCCGACTCTTGGATAATCTCTGCGTACACCTTCGCAAAGATACCAGCGTAGGGAATTGCGATGGCGAGTACACCGCAGGTTGGGTTGAGTCCAACAATGGGGAGGAAGATGAACGCCCAGAAAATCTCATGGATAGCGCGGATAAAAGCGCAGAACAACCGAACTGGCGTAAAACGGAAGGCAAAAGCCAGTCCGATGCCAAGGACGACGGCAAGGAAAATTCCACAGAAGGCAAAAACCACTGTGTTGAGCAGCGCAAGTTTCAAATTCCAGAGGGAGGGGACATCCGGGGTGACTGCGCCCCAAGCCATTCGACTCAGTTCTGTCCAAGGGTGTAGCGTGGAGATTTCAAGGTCCGCCAACAGGAGGGCTATCAGAGCAATCGCAACGAAGAACAGACTGGTTTTTAACATGGTGATAGTGTCCCCCTTGAAAAGTGCTAAATTCAAGAGGGTTTCCCGTTTCGATACAGTTCCGTAAGCATCGTTTGCGTCACTTGTCCGGTTGGTAAATCAAATTGAATCTCCCCATCACTCAGTCCGACTATCCGCTCTGCAAACTTTAGGGCAAATTCTACCGCGTGTAGTGATAGCACAACGGTTTCGGTGTTCTGAATAATAATTTCCATCACCGTATCCGCTTGAAGGGGATCCACCGAGGATATCGGTTCGTCCGCCAACAGGATATCCTCTCCGCGATAAATCGCACGGGCAACAGCGACCCGCTGCTGCTGTCCGCCGGACATTGCTGCAACCTTTTCAAAAATTTTCTCCTCCATTCCCAGTGCGTACAAAATGGGAGTGATTTCCTGCAACACCTTCTTCTGTGGCTTAATCAGGTTCAGAAGGTTGTGGAATGTGGAATGTCGATCGAGTTGTCCTGTATAGATATTGTGGAAAGCAGAGAGCTGCGGTACTAAAGCGTAGTGTTGATCCACGAATGCAGATTGGTCCGCAACGCTATTGTAGAGTCTACGCAGCAAGGTTGTTTTACCGGCACCACTCGGACCGACCAATGCAACCTTTTCGCCTCTGTCAATTTGGAGAGTGATATTTTTTAAAACAACGGTGTTTTCGTAGGCTACACTTTCTGCAGCCAAGTTAAACAGTTCGATGTTGGGAGATGACTTCATATTCTCTAAATTAAAAATGCAAGTTGAAGAACTAATCCTCATCAAATGCGAGACTTGCGTCCTCTGTTTTTTGTGTAATATACAGATAAATGTAATATTAGCGTGGGAGTGAGACCTCATTTGGAACAACAATTTCGCCAGAGATAATTTTTGCCCTCAATGATTCGACGGTTGCTATAATTTCGTCCGAAAGTTCCGATCGGTTATGTTCATCAAGAGCGTAGTCAACTCCGCCATCTACGAGTCCTTGGTATCGGAGACCTCCCATAAAAGTACCGTCGATGGTTTCATTGATGACTCCATAGACGGAATTCTCAATCTGTTTGACCATGCTAGTCAGGACTGTCCCCGGTGCGAGATGATTGCCGTTAGAGTCAACCCAAATGACATATTTTCCCTGCGCTTGGGCGGCTTCAAGCACACCCAAACCGGATCCACCCGCAACAGTGTAAATGACATCAACGCCGCTCTCATATTGGGTTAACGCGATCTCTTTTGCTTTGTCCGGCTGATTGAAGCCGCTTGTATCTTCGCTGATGTAATCTATGGAGACAACCGCATCCGGATTGACGGTGTGAACCCCAGCGACGTAGCCGGCTTCAAATTCTCGCAGTAAGGGTACGTCCACCCCGCCGATATAGCCGATCCGACCGCTCTCCGATTTTAGTCCAGCAATCGCTCCGACCAGAAATGAGCCTTCGTTTGCTTTATAGTTGAGGCCGGCGACATTGGGAATGTCAAGCGCAACATCAACGATTGCGAATTTGACATCGGGAAAATCGGCTGCTACACGCGACAACGACTCTCCCATTTGGATACCTGCGGTTAAAACTAGGTCGGAATTTTGAGCTGCCTCTCTGAAAACCATTTCTATCAGTACCGGATCGCTCCGCTGTCCGATAACCTCGTTGAGATGGATCTCAAGTTCCGCCTCAGCGCGTTTGATGCCAAGATGGAGGGTGTCGCAGTACCCCTCATCCCCTATGCAATCGTCCGGATATATCATAGTTACACGAAGCGGTACTGCCTCCATTTCGCTCGGTGGTTGGATGAGCTCCTGAACTAGGTCGCAACTACAGAGTAAAAGTAGCCCTAACAGCCAGAACGGGTATTTTCTCAAGGTGCTACAGTTTTTCATATCTGCTCCTCTATGGTTAAATTCATCCTCGCTGCCTTGAAATGTTAGCATAAGTGCCGGATTATCGCAAGGGGCGAGGTGAACGCAATCTGCCATTTTGAAATCGTCATCGGGGTTTTGTGGGGCAGATGCTCATCAAGCAGCACGCGCCTCAACAACCTCTAGGGTCATCTTTAGGTACGTAACCGCTTGCTCACGAGATACTGTTGGAAAGTCATCAAGGAACTTGTTAAGTGAATCTCCTGCTGTTAGATGCTGAATCAAACTCTCAACCGGAACGCGGGTGCCAGCGAAAACTAAAGCACCATTCATCACCTTTGGATTGCGTAAAATAATCTGCTCTTTTTTTATTGTCAAATCTCCTTGAATTTGCTACAAATTTTAATCTTTGCCTGTTTCCTAAGAACTCTTAGGGATTACCCACCTGAGTTTGTAGTAGCGCAATTCATTGCGCGTCACGATGAGCGATAAATCGCCCTACTACAAGCCTAAAGCCTTGCTATAGTTCCCCGATTTGCCGGGCACGAAGGAATGTGTGATGCGGTGCTAGATTGCCTAAATCCTATAGGTTGTTTGGTTTGCTTATCCGCGTCCTCCGCTAAATCCATTTAATCCGTGATTCAGACAACGGATACATGTCGCCCCTCTGGGGCTTGGAAAAAGGTTCCTATCGCCCGGCTATAAACATATCGCCCCTCCCCGATAAATCGGGATTCAAAGCAACTGGGGCTAAATGAACCAATGCACCGCCTCCCGTTTCCCGTTCCGTTTTCTCTCCTGAAAATCCCGATTCAGACTAATTTTTATTGGTGGCAGCAGAATGTCAGCACACCCTATCTTACGTGGCTCATGTTAAGAAGTCGTGCAAAGAAACCGAGTTTTGCATAAAAAACTCGGTTTCTCTGAGCTGCGCTGCACTTTTTGACATGAACCTCAATTCCTTATAATCCCAACCTCGATAGCGGTATCAAGGATAGGTTGGTACATAGAATTATCGGCAGGGATAAACTTAGCCCTCGGAAAAGCGTTAAGTATCGCTGGGTCCTTGATGTCGAGAAGGGCCTGCTGAACTTTTTTGATGAATCCTTCGCCATAGGTTTCGTCCACACTGCCGCGGATTGTCCAGTTGTAGTCTGGGTAGCCGGGAGTACGCCAGATTACCTGCACCTTTGTTGGATCTACCTTGCCAGCCTCGACCTCCTTTAGCCAAACCTTGAAGTTCATCGCCCCGACCTCATAGCTACCAGCTTGAACCAGAGCGAGGGTTTTGGAATGGTCGCCGCTGAAACCGACGCGCTTGAAAACCTCACGGGGTGCCTTCCCCTCAAATGCCTGTCGGATGAAATGTTCGGGCATGAGGCGTCCTGAAGTGGATCCCTTAGAACCGAAGGTGAACGTCTTATCAGCGATGGCTTTCGGGAATTTTTCGGAGAACGACAGTCCCGTACTGGTATTGGCGATGAAATAGCTGATGAAGTCAGGATCTTCCGCCCCTTGCGCGATAGCGACCGAGTTCGGCACTGCCATACGGGCTTGGACACCTGACAATCCACCAAACCAAGCCAACTGAACTTCGTTGTTCTTGAACGCCTGAACCGATGCGCTATAGGATTTCACAGGTATGTACTTCACCGTGATGCCCAATTCCTCCGAAAGGTAATTGGCTATCTTGCCGAAACGCTCTTGGAGTCGAGTTGTATCCTGATCCGGAATGGCGGTGAACGTGAAATCGGCACCCCATGCCGATACGGTGAATAAGCTAGCAGCTAACAATAATGTAACGAATTGATGACGTACTTTCACAGATTTCATTTGATCTAGTAACTTTTCCTTTCAGATTTTGAGTTTTCCCAGAAACTGATGACGTTTCTGAATATAAATTTACGGATTACGCGCATCGGGCGAAGAGAGTCAATACACATATCCTGATGAAATTGCAACCATCGAATTATGTTATCATATCTGACTTAAAAAAATCAAAGTGAATTACGAATGACATCTATAAATAGCGGGGGGCCACCCATTATTGACTTTGCTAGCAGCGGTAGAAATCCCTTGACTTTGACTTGTCGCTCATGTATCATGTGCCAATCTCAGGTGACGGGCAAAGGATCTGATCTATGAAAATTATCGCTGTGGATCCCTTTTACCTCAAAATGCCGCAGATTACTGATACAGCGGATGGAACACAAGACACACTTATCGTGCGTATCCAGACGGACGAGGGGATAACCGGGTGGGGCGAGTGTGATACCTCGCCGCTTGTGTCGTTAGCCGCGTATTGTTGCCCAATGTCACATGGGAACATTATCAATATCCGTGAATCTTTGCTTGGAGAAACACTTGACAGTCCCGACGATGTGACCCGGCTCCATCAAAAGGCGTTGCGTAATGGGCTAGACATCCAACAGATCCACCACGCCTATAGCGGCGCGGACATCGCCTTATGGGACATCGTTGGGCAGAGGTTAGGAGAGCCGATCTATCGGCTGCTTGAGCCTCAGAGCCAAAGTCATTCCAAGCTGCCGTATGCCTCTGTCCTCTTTGGCGATACCCCTGAAGCAACTTATCAGATCGCAGCACAGTTGCGCGAGCAGGGCTATCGTGCTGCAAAGTTCGGGTGGGGACCGATGGGGAAATTTGGAGAGGAGAACGATGTCGCGCTAGTACGTGCAGCACGCGAGGGTATGGGAGAGGAGGCCCAGATCATGATTGATGCCGGGGTTGTCTGGGGCGAAGACTATGAAACGGCTTACGCTCGCGCAAAACGGTTCGCACAGTTTTCGCCCACATGGCTGGAGGAGCCGCTCGCTCCCGACGCGATCGAAGCATACATGGGACTATCAAAGCGGAATCCACCGGTGCCAATTGCTGCAGGTGAGGGGTCTGGGACGTATCGTATGGCAGAAGACCTAATCCTGCATGGTGGGATTCAGTTTGTGCAGATCGATGTTGGACGCATCGGCGGTATCACAGCGGCTTTCCGTGTGCGACACCTTGCCGAACAGCATGAGGTTCAGTATGTGAATCATACCTTCAAAAGCCATTTGAGTCTTGCCGCTTCGTTGCATGTATTTGCGACCAATGAATCGTTCGATCTGTTGGAGTATCCGGCTGAAGGTTCTGAGCTTTCTCAACGCCTAACCGTTGAGCGACTGGAAATTGAATCTGATGGAAAAGTAGCGTTGACAGGTAAACCGGGGCTAGGCGTGCATGTTGATACAGAGGCGATGGGTGCATATTTAGCCCCAGTGCAGATTCAAGTTGGTAACGAGATTGTTTTTGAGTCGATTGAGCTCTAATTTTACTCTCACATCGCCCAAACTTAGCAACTTAAATCTAACGATGGAGAAAAAGATGATCCAAAAATATCTAGGTCCCTTGATTTTGAATCTTGTTATTATCGCCTGTGTAATTTTCGTTTCTTGTGGAGATGAAGGGGAAGTGGTCAAACCTGAGCCACCCATCGCACAACAGCCGTCGCCGGGTGAACAGACTCCACAACTACCCGCCCAACAGCAGCCACAACCGGGTGAACAAACACCGCAGCCCCCTGCTCAACAACAACCGCAGCCGGGCGAGCAGCCGCCTGAACCACCTCCCCAACAGCAGCCACAGCCGGTAGAACAACAGCCGCAACCACAACCTGAACCACCACAAGTAGAACCGATGCCCCAACCTCAACCAGAACCCGAACCACCGGCTGCTCTTCCAGGACTCCCGGAAGACACAGCAGGATATGATCAGTGGCTGAAATTGAACGCGCAACCGATTCCGCCAGTGCCGGGCTTTGACCCGCATCGCGGAACGAAAAATGTCTATGTCAACAAAACACGTGCGGAAATTGCTCCGAATGGTCAACAGCAGTTCCCTTATCCGGACGGCTCGATTGTTGTGAAAGATGCGATTCGTCCAGACAAAGACTTTATTGGGTTGGTCGCGATTATGTGGAAGGAAGCTGGAAGCAATCCCGCTGTCGGCGATTGGAGATTTGAAGAGTATACGCGAAATGCGCCGGACGCAGAGTTCCGGCTGCTTGCTGCAGGAGCAGCCTGCTCAGGTTGTCATGCTGGGGCTGCCGCTACTGACTTTGTGTTCGTACCGCTTGAATGATGGGGGATGGGTAAACCCGTATTTTTTTATACTTTAGTGTTTTTTACGCTTTGCACATGAGGAGGTCATCAATTGATATACAGGTTTCAGTTTGGATTTTTAGTCTTTTTATTTAGCACATTATTGACGCTTTCTTTCGTCTCTGATAGCATGGCGCGCCCAGAGTTTGCGGCGATGGAAGACAAAGAGTGTATCTTCTGCCATCTCGATCCGGCAGGCGGCGGACCGCGCAACGCAATTGGGCAGGTTTATGAAGATAACTACTTTGAGTTTCCGGAGGATTTCGATCCCGAAGCAATTATGGAGGAGGCGGAAGAGGTTCGCCAAAGACTCACAACAGCGGTCAACATCCGTACCGCTTATATCAAAACAACCCATGTCGATCTCGAAGGACGCGCAAGAGCCACGTGTACTTCATGCCATTCAGCCGTTGATAGCTTCCTGCTGATGCAGGGCGAGCTGACCGTCAACGCACAAGCCTCGGACAAACTCAGACTGACCCTATCCAACAATATGGGTACGACTCTCAACATGTTTGCGACGGTTGACGCTATCCCCAAACACCTCTACGTCAAAGTGGGTCAATTCCGCCTTCCCTTTGGCCTTAAACAGAGAGACCACAATATCTTGGTTCGTCAAGGGTATAACCTCGGATCACATAAACGGGATGTCGGCGTTGAGGTCGGTGGCACTTACGGCAAGGTCTTTTACAATGCTGCTGTGGTCAACGGAAATCGGAGTGCTGGACAGTCCGCAGATAGCAACCAACATAAAGGGATGGCTGCAACTGCCGGCACTACGCTTGGACCCGTCCGGGGCGGTGTCTCCTTTCTCCTTGATAGGGACAGAGACCTAGATCGTGAAATGACTGCGGGAGCGTTTTTGACTGCCGCCCTCAAAAATCTCACTCTTGAAGGCGAGTTCAATTTCGGGGGTAGTTACGGCGACGATGAGAGCATCGGCTTCAGTGACGATGACATCACATCCAAGGGTTACTATTTCGGTGCGAAATATCGCGTGATGCCGGAACTTATGCTCTCCGGACGTTACGGGTTGTTCGATCCAGATCGCGCGGTCAAAGGGGATGGAAGCCAGCGTGTGACACTTGCTGCACAATATATCTTTATGGAAAATGGTTCTCTCGAACTATTCTATTGGCTCAATATCGCAAATGACGACCGCGATACAACGATCACCGACCGTCAACTTGAGGGTACAGATCAGCTCATCCTAATGTCGCATTTTTGGTTCTGACGTAATTGTAGGGAACGCAGATCTGCGTTCCCTACTACCAGAGGTTTGCTATAGGGGGATAGGATGTCAACTGCAACCAGTACAATACTTGGGCTGATTTTCCTCGGTCTGGGGAATGCCTCCGTGTTTTTGATGTATAAACTGTGGGGCTATCCATTCGACCATGAAACCCGTACCAGTGCCGCACCAAAATCGCTGATGTTTGTCCACCGGGCTATCGGCTATGCGTATCTGATCCTTTATATCTTCATGATGTGGCACATGGTGCCCCGTCTGTGGAATTATCAGATTGAACTCCCGCCGCGTACTGTTGCCCACCTGATGCTCGGCATCACAATCGGTGTCCTACTTCTGGTCAAAATTTCGATTCTCCGCTTCTTCCGACACTTTGAGGAAGCGATGCCTTATATCGGGACGGTGCTCTTGATATGTACCTATCTCCTAATTGGTCTATCCATACCCTTCACATTGAGGGAAAGTACCCTGCGCGTCTTCAGCGATGCCAGTATCGAACGGACACATACGCGACTGCAAATGGCGGGATTACCACCTGATGCACCACTTGATAAGTTGGCTACGAGGCGGAAATTGCGCGAGGGACAGGATGTGCTGTTGAAGAAATGCGTTCAGTGCCACGATTTAAGAACTATCTTAGCGCGTCCACGCACCCCACCGGATTGGGTGCGGACGGTAGATCGGATGGCGATCAAGCCGATGATAGGTGAACCGATTACCCTAGAAGACCAGTGGACGGTGTCCGCATATCTCATCGCTATCACGCCCGAACTGCAAGTTTCAGCGAAAGAGCAGCGGAAACAGCGAATGCAGGTCAGCCAAGCACAAAACGCTTTAGCCGTTTTGACAAATCCGGATGCAGTGGAGGGTGAGGTGATTGTAAATCCAGACGAAGTGATTGTGAATCCGGATGAGGTTGAGGAGATAGAGGAAACAACCGCGGAAGATACCTATGACCCGGAAGCTGCGAGGGAACTGTTTGAAATCACCTGTTCCCTCTGCCATGACCTTTCAGACGTTGATAATGTCCCACCAACATCGGAGGAAGAAACCACAGAACTTATCGCCCGCATGATCGATAACGGGCTTTTCCTCGAAGAGGAAGATATCAAAGTCATCGCTCGGTATATGAATGAAACCTATGTGAATCCGTGAGGTGACTGAACACCACACGCAGCGTTTCCGCTAAAGGGTTGGCTATCCTTGTGACCTATTGCTATCCAACTCGGTCATCATCCGCAGGTTCAACAGATGCGTCATGGTGCCTCCCGCCGCCGGAATCAATCGCCCTGTGTCGTATATCTTCATCGCGGCAATCGCAGCATAGGCGATATCTTCCGGCTTGCCCGGTCTAACCATAAAGACATACCCCTTTTTCGATGCCTCCTCGTAGTCTGGGATACGGATCCGTGACAGATCTGTGTCGATAATTCCCGCCTCGATTCCATTGACTTTGATCCCCTCTTCTGCCAATCGTCCCGCGTACACCTTCATATCCATCTCCAAGCCCGCTTTGGAAATGCAGTAGGCAGCGCGGTTGTCAGACGCGAGTGAGTCTGAGATAGATAGGGTATAAACAATACACCCACGAATCCCTTCAGCGATCATATAATTCGCAACCCGTTGTGTCAAAAAGTGTGGTGCTTTGAGATTGGTCTTAATGAGGATATCGAAATCCTCTTCGGATTCTTCGAGGATATCGGCGATCCGCGTAATACCCGCATTGTTGACCAGAATATCGACCCTGCCAAAGGCAGCCACTGCTGTATCGAGCAATTCCTGATGTTGCGCAAGGTCGCCGACATCCGCTTGCACGATAACCGCCCTTCGACCGAGTTTTTCGATTTCGTCCTGAACTTCCTCTGCCGCTTCACGATTGCTGTTGTAATTGACAAGGACATCTGTCCCCTGCCGTGCAAGTTCAGTGGCAATTGCCCTGCCGATGCCTCGACTCGAACCGGTGACGATCGCGCTTTTGCCCTCCAGTGAAACGTCTGTTGCAAAAAATCCCAAATCTTGTTCTAATGACATGCTATTCTCCTGTTTCACGCTCTACGTTTTCTCGCAGAGGCAAATTGCGTCCCTCGTTCTTTCTGCTTGCCACGGGAATTTGGCTCTGATTTCGCGTCTGCAGATCGATAGTAAATTCGTAGTGGTGTCCCACTGAATCCGAATGCTTCACGGATACCGTTTATCAGGTAGGCTTCGTAATGAGGTTGGATTTTATCTGCATGGCGAGCAAAAAGCAGAAAGGTTGGCGGTTGGGTCTTAATCTGCGTCATATATTTCAGAGAAGGGCGTACACCGCCAGAGCGCGGGGGTTGATGGGCATTTTTGAGATATGCGAGCAGGTTGTTTAACTCATGCGTGGGGACACTGGTTGAATACTCACGATGGATGGTGAGTGTGAGGTCGAGCAGTTTCATCACACGCAGATCCGTAACCGCCGAAACAAAGAGTAGTGGGACATAGAATAGCTGCGGCATTTGGCGGCGAATTGACTTGACGAACTGATTAAAAGTGGAGTTATCTTTCGCAATTAAGTCCCATTTGTTGACGGCTAAGATACACGGTTTACCCTGTCTGGCGATGTAACTACCGATGGTTTTGTCTTGATGCGCGATTTCACGGGTGGCATCGACAACGAGCCATGAAATATCACTTTTGCGAATGCTACGGATGGCACGTTGGACGGTTGATTGTTCGAGTTGGCTATTGATGGCAGATTTCCTGCGCATACCTGCGGTGTCAATTAGTTCAAACGGCACAGTATCGTGGTTAAAACTTATATTAACCGCATCGCGCGTTGTGCCGGGGCGATCATCGACAATCATCCGATCCTCGCCGAGAATTGCGTTAATAAGGGACGATTTGCCTGCATTCGGACGACCAACGATAGCGATTTTAATCGGTTCAGTAATAGCATCAGGGCTTTCGGTCTCTGCTTCCGGCATGGCGAACACAACTTCGTCGAGCAGAATATTAATCCCCATATTCTGGGCGCACGAGGTAAAGAAGGGTTCACCAAGCGCAAGTTGGTAGAATTCCGTCCCCTCGGTCTCTAACCGAGCGTTATCCGCTTTATTGACGACGACAAAAATCTCTTTATCCGTTTTTCTCAGCATGTCTGCGATAAGCAGATCTTGCGGCATAATTCCCGTCTGTGCATCAACGACAAACAGGATAACCGTCGCTTCTTCCAAAGCGACTTCGACCTGCCACTGTACACTGTTGATGAGTGGATCCTCCGGATCGAGATCTAAACCGCCGGTGTCCACAATGGTAAAATAACCATCATCCCACTCGACATCGGCATAAATCCGGTCTCGCGTCACACCCGGCTGATCGTGGACGACAGCGATTCGCTCTTTCGCAATCAGATTGAAGAGAGAAGACTTCCCCACGTTGGGTCTTCCAACGATTGCTACGATTGGTTGTGCCATGAGTGATCCTCCCTGCCCTTAATGGATAAAGCTGCTCCGTCGTAAGTCTTGCAAAATGAACTGTTCAATGGGTGTTTGCTGATTCATACGAATATAGGTCGCGCCGCGATTCAGACAATAACGTTTCAAATTTTCACAAAAGGCATTCAATCGCTCTGTGTAACTCACGAGTGCCCCCTCATTAACAGTAATCTCTTTAGCCTGTCCCGTTTCTGCATCCGCTAACTGCAACTCACCCGAAAGTTGTGGGTGTATTTCTTCATCACTGAGGAGATGGATGAGCGTTAAGTCGAAACTTCGGGATAGGAGTCCTTTAATGGCTGTCTCATAGCCGTCCATATCCCAAAGATCGGAGATGATAACTCCAACACCAGGTCCCTTTATTTCGGTGAGGAAACGTTGCAAGCACGTTGTCAGATGTGTTTCTCCACCGTCGTCAATTCCTTCAATCGCTTGTGACAGTTTGGGAAACTGCGCTTTTCCGTACATGGAGGGGACGATAGGAGTCAGTTGATCTGAAAACGTATAAACGGAGACGCGATCAAAACTGATTAAACCGATATAACCCAGTGCCGCAGCAACCCGTTTAGCACACTCCAGCTTCGTGGGTTGTCCGAAATCCATTGAGGTGCTGTTATCGATTAAGATGAAGACGGGAAGATCCTCCTCTGCGCTGAACAATTTAAGAAACAGTCGATCCAATCGGGCATAAACGTTCCAGTCGATGTGGCGCAAATCATCACCAAGTTCGTAGGTACGATAATCTGCAAATTCGACGCTAGCACCCCGATTGAGGCTGCGGCGTTCACCTTTGAACTTCCCCCGAAATACATTTTCGGAACGAATTTGGAGGCGGGCAATCTGTTTGAGAAATTTGGGGTCTAAAAGGGACACTGGCTTTCCACCTCCAAACGAATCAAAAACGATTGAGGTTGTCATTGGTCGTTGCAACAGCGTACTATTTTACCAGACCATTGCTTAAACTGCCAGACAAATGTCTTGGGTGTAAAAGATTTCCCTTGTCCTATCACGCTTTCTGCCATACCAAAGCCGTTTGGGGGTTACCACGATGTGGTTTTTCCTTCTGTATCAATCTGAATTTTGACTTGCAACTGCCCATAAAATGTGGTATATTTTCCAAACCTTTTTGCAGCAAGTCCGAAAAAAGACGGGTGTAACATGGTCCGGTTAATGTACTCCGATCAAAAATATCCGGAAGGGTGGGGAGGTAAATCCTTTGCCACCTTATTTTTTCGCCTTTTGTACGCGCCCGTAGCTCAGTTGGATAGAGCACCTGACTTCTAATCAGGTGGTCGCAGGTTCGAATCCTGCCGGGCGTGCCAACCCTTTTATGGTGGATGTAGCTCAGTCGGTAGAGCGCTTGACTGTGGATCAAGTGGTCGTGGGTTCAAATCCCATCATCCACCCTTTTTTCGGGGCGTAGCGCAGCCCGGTTAGCGCGTCTGCTTTGGGAGCAGAAGGTCGGAGGTTCGAATCCTCTCGCCCCGATTTAGTACAAAGATGTAGTCGTTTTTCGGAGGTGGGCAATTGTAGCCCGGTTAGCGCGCTCCGAAATTCTAAGATACACTATAATCCTAAAATCTACCATAATATCATGCGTCCGTAGTTCAATTGGATAGAGCAATAGACTTCGGATCTATAAGTTGGGGGTTCGAGTCCCTCCGGGCGCGCTTTTCTTCTGCGCCGTTAGCTCAACCAGGCAGAGCATCTGACTCTTAATCAGGCGGTTGAAGGTTCGATTCCTTCACGGCGCACCATTTTGATGTGGGCGGGTGTTGGAACCGGTAGACAAGATAGATTTAGGATCTATTGGGGTTATCCCCCGTGAGGGTTCAAATCCCTCCTCGCCCACCAAACGCCTTTTTTGATATAATCTGGAGGTCTACTTGAAGGTTGAAGTTGAAAAGCTGGGAAACAGTCAGGTACGTTTAAGCATCGAAATTTCCGCTGAAGAGGTGAGTCAAGAGCTTGAGCGCAATTGCCAGGCTTTACGGTCCAAGGTATCAGTTCCCGGCTTTCGTAAAGGAAAAGTTCCCCTCAGTATTCTTAAATCACGATTTGCAGAGCACCTCAAAGCTGAAGCCATCCAAAATCTCGTCCCACCCGCCTATGAACAGGCTTTGATTTCTGAACGGCTGATTCCCCTAGGCAACCTTGAGCTCTCGCCGCCCATGCACCGGATGGAACTTAAGGATGGACAGCCACTTGTTTTTGAAGCAACGCTTGATGTCAAGCCTGATTTTGTCCTCCCAGAGTATGAAGATTTAACCATTGATAAATCGCCGCCAAATGTCCCTCGCGAGGAAGTGGAGGAGTATATTCAGCGGTTACAAGAACAGTTTGCGACCTACATCCCGCTTGAAGTAGACCGTCCGGTCGAGCAGAGCGACTCCGTGCGGATTGATTGGGAGTGTCTTGTCAATGGCGCGCCAATTACCGATGGGAGCAAACAGGATGCGGATATCGACATTGGCAAAGGGATGCTACTGCCAGCGGTTGAATCTGAGGTCATTGGTATGTGTGTGGATGAGACCCGGCACGTTGAAATGGATTTCGATGATGATCACGAAAACCCTGAACTTGCCGGCAAACATGCCGTGTTTAACGTAACGCTCCGAGCAATCACAGAGAAACAGCTGCCCTCCCTTGATGATGAATTTGCAAAGGATCTGGAATACGAAAACTACGAACAACTGAGGGGCGCGATTTGGAATAATCTGGTCGAGGAGCAGAAGGCAATCCACAATCATCGTCAGCGAGAGGACATCCTTCAACAGCTAATCGAAAAAACAGCGATTGATATTCCTGAATCTATTGTTGATCAGCATGTGCAGCAAACGGTTCAAAACATTCTCCAACGATTAAGGCAAGAGGGACAAACTCCTGAGCAAGCGGGAATAGATATGGAAAAGTTGCCGACGGAATTGCGCGAAGATGCAATCAAGCAAACGAAGCAGGCGTGGATGTTTGATGTGATTGCCGAGCGTGAAAATATTAGGGTCACGGACGATGAGTTGGACATAGAGATTCGGCGCATCGCCGAACAGCAAAATCGAGACCCTCAAAAATATGCGAGTTTGTTGAGGGAGAGCAATCGTTTGGAGGAGTTTCGAGACACGCTGCGGAATGATAAAGTTTACCGTCTTCTAATCCAGCGTTCTTCTGCCAAACAGTCTCTGATTATTTGATGATAAGCAGACATCCCGTCAGGGTTTGAGGAGAACTTTTAGGATGAATCTTGTTCCGATTGTTGTGGAACAAACAAGTCGTGGCGAACGCTCTTACGATATTTACTCACGACTGCTGAGAGATCGAATCATTATTGTTGGTTCGGTAATTGATGATAATGTCGCGAATAGTGTCACGGCCCAGATGCTCTTTTTAGAGAGTGATAATCCTGATGCGGATATCGTGCTTTACGTAAACACTCCGGGGGGCGGTATAGAGGCCGGGTTAGCAATCTATGACACAATGCAGTATATCAGACCTGATGTGCAAACGTGGTGTGTCGGGCGAGCCTACAGCATGGGGGCGGTCTTGCTTGCCGGTGGCACGAGTGGAAAGCGGTATGCCTTGCCACACTCTAAGACCCTCATTCATCAACCTCTTACTAGTGGTATCAGCGGTCAGGCATCTGATATTGATATCCATGCCAAGGAGATTTTGCGGGAGCGCGAAAGGCTATACGCGATCTTAGCAGAGCACACAGGACAATCGCCGGATAAAATTGAGGCGGATGCAGACCGCGATTTTTATATGACAGCCCAAGAGGCACTCGAATACGGTATTATTGATTCAGTGGCTTCCCGCCGGTCTACTGGAGAAGTTGGGCGTGATGCCTAATGTGCATTGACATCAAACGATTCATACATACATCGAGTGATATTGTAGTCATCATTGAACAAAGTTGGAGATTTTTATGCAGGACATTATTGATGCCCAGCGTTGCTCCTTTTGCGATAAGAGCCAAGAGGAAGTACGCAAACTCATTGCAAGCCCTATTGGATCTGGTGTCTACGTTTGTGATGAGTGTGTTGAACTGTGCAATGACATCTTAGCCGATCTGTATGGGATAGAGGAGGAGGAAGAATACACTGAAATTTCAGATTCCTTATCTCTCCCGCATCCTTCTGAAATTAAGGCACAGCTTGATAAATATGTAATTGGTCAGGATGATGCAAAGAAAATCCTTGCCGTTGCTGTATACAATCATTACAAAAAACTACAGTTTCATACAGATTCGGATGTTGAGTTAGAAAAAAGTAATATCCTGTTGATTGGTCCCACAGGGACAGGCAAAACCCTTCTAGCACAAACCTTAGCACGAATTCTAAATGTGCCTTTCGCCATCACCGATGCAACAACACTGACGGAAGCCGGATATGTGGGTGAAGATGTTGAAAATATTATCTTGAAGCTCGTACAAGCTGCAGAAGGTGATATCAGCCGTGCAGAGCAAGGAATTATTTATATTGATGAGATCGACAAGATCAGTCGTAAATCCGAAAATCCCTCGATTACGAGAGATGTTTCGGGAGAAGGTGTTCAGCAAGCATTGTTGAAAATCTTGGAAGGAAAAACAGCGAATGTTCCCCCGCAGGGAGGTCGAAAACACCCGCATCAAGAATTGATTGAGGTGGATACTTCAAAGGTTTTGTTTATATGCGGTGGTACATTTGTGGGGCTTGATAAAATTATCGAACAACGGACTGGACACCAAGGATTAGGGTTTGGATCCGCGGTTCAAGCGAAGAGCGAAAGAAAGATCCACGAAACCCTCTCACAGGTTGCTCCGAAGGATTTAATTCAGTACGGTTTCATCCCGGAATTTGTCGGACGCCTGCCTGTCGCTGCGGTGCTGCATGACCTTGACGAATCGGCTTTAACCCAGATTTTGACCGAGCCTCAGAATGCCCTTATAAAACAATACACCCAACTGCTTCATTACGATAAGGTGTCTCTGCATGTTGCGGAAGATGCAATCAAGGCTATTGCCCAAGAAGCCATAAGGCGTGAAACGGGCGCAAGAGGATTAAGGGCAATCTTGGAAAACCTGATGCTAGATATCATGTATGAAATACCATCTTCTCCTAAACTGGTCAAAGAATGTATTATCACAGCGGAGGCTATTTTGGAAAATAAATCACCTATACTAGTTTATGAGGACGAACAAGAAGCTTTAACTGCCTAGCAAATTGATAAATGGGCGAATTACCTATGACGGATTACATTCTACGTTCAAGGAGTTCATCATGAGCCAAGATTCGACCAAAGACCGTCAGGCTGATGAACAAGATAATCAGCCTGATGAAGTTGTCATACTTCCGGTTATTCCTACCCCTGGGAAGGTTTTCTTTCCCCGTATAAGTACCCCTTTAAATGTCATTCGCAAGATGGGAGTCCGGGCGACGAAATATGCCGTGCAGGCAAATCAGGATGTACTGTTGCTCAATCAAAAAGACAAAGACGAGGAAAACCCGGGGCCCGATGGCTTTTATCGTGTTGGTACAGCCACAAGCATTGCTGATTCTTACGATCCACGCGATGGAAGCATTCGGATTGCGATTGAAGGTTATAGCCGCGCAATCGTGCTACGCTGCTTTGAAACGGATGGTTTTCTGCAAGCAGAGGTGAAAATTGTTCACGAGGAATTGGAGCAATCAAACCAAGCAAGATCATTGATGGAAACGGCGATTGAGGCCTTTGAGGAGTATATCAAAGGAAATCGTCAAACGCCTGAAGAAGCGATGATGGTCGTCCAAAAAGAGGTGGAACCGGGGTATCTTGCCGATTCAATTGCTAGCTTCACCAGTATGGAGGCGGAGCGGTTGCAAGGGGTATTGGACGAGATTAACCCGATCAAGCGACTTCAGATTGTCGTTGAGTTGCTTCAGGAAGATCTAGAACTTTTCAAATTGGACGATAAAATCAATACGCAGGTACGCAAATCCGTTGAGCGGACGCATCGGGAGTTCTATCTTCAGGAAAAGATGAAAGCCATCCAGAAGGAACTTGGTCGAGGCGATGAACAGGGGGATATTGATGAGCTGCGGGAACAGATTGAAGCAGCAGGTATGACCGAGGAAGCGCAAGAAAAAGCTTTGAAAGAGCTTGAACGATTGCAGCAGATGCCGCCGATGTCCGCAGAATCGGGTGTCATCCGCACCTATATCGACTGGCTTGTCGCTTTACCTTGGGACAAACAGACGGAGAGCGAAATTGACTTAGAGGGAGCGGAGAAGATATTAGAGGAGGACCACTATGGGCTCGAAAAGCCGAAAGAACGTATCCTTGAATATCTTGCTGTGCTCCAGTTGGTCAAGAAACTCAAGGGCCCCATTCTCTGTTTTGTTGGTCCTCCCGGAGTTGGAAAGACCTCATTGGGGCAGTCAATTGCTAGAGCGACCGGACGAAACTTCGTCCGTATGTCCTTGGGAGGTGTTCGGGACGAAGCCGAGATCCGTGGGCATCGCCGGACTTACATCGGATCTTTGCCGGGCAGAATTATTCAAGGGCTTCGGGATGCAAAATCGAGAAATCCACTCTTCCTCCTAGACGAAATCGACAAGATGAGCATGGACTTCCGGGGCGATCCGGCATCAGCGCTGCTTGAAGTGCTTGATCCAGAGCAGAATGGGACATTTCGTGACCACTACTTAGATGTAGCGTTCGATCTCTCGGAGATTATGTTTATAACCACCGCAAATACACGGGAGCCGATCCCACCTGCGCTCGAAGACCGCATGGAGATTATCGAACTCCCCGGCTACACAGAATATGAAAAGCACAAAATCGCCAATCTATTCTTGATACCCAAGCAGATCGAAGCCCACGGGCTCAAGGAGGAGAACCTCACATTCACGGACGATACAATTTTTGACATCATTCACAGATATACGCGTGAAGCGGGTGTCCGAAACCTAGAACGCGAAATTACCAGTATCTGTCGCAAAGTCGCTAAAGAGGTTGTAAAAAGCGGCGACACAGCGGTCAAAATTGAGGTCGGTGTCGAGGATTTGACAGAATATCTCGGTCCTCCAAAATTTGTACAGGGAAAAGCGGAGAAACAGGATGAGGTCGGCGTTGCTACAGGCTTAGTCGTTTCACAGGCTGGTGGAGATGTCGTTCCCATTGAAGTTGCGACAATGATTGGGGATGGTAAACTGAGCATGACAGGCAGACTTCAGGAAATTATGCGTGAATCCGTTCAAACGGCGCTCGGTTACATCCGCTCTCAAGCGGACTCGCTTAAGGTGCCGCCTGATTTTGAGTTCAATAAGCACGATATTCACATACATGTACCTGAAGGTGCGATTCCTGTAGAGGGGCCCTCGGCAGGTATTACGCTCGCTACCGCGATGATTTCTGCGATGACAGGGCAACGGGTCCGTAAGGATATCGCGATGACCGGGGAGATTACCTTGCGTGGACATGTCCTTCCGATCGGTGGCTTAAAAGAGAAGGTGCTCGCAGCACACCGCAATAGCATCAAGAACGTTATTATCCCGGAAGAAAACGATAAAGATATCCCCGATATTCCTGAAGAAATTCGAGATACTTTGCATTTTCACAAGGTCAGTGATATGAGTGAAGTGCTAGGTCTCGCTTTGAAGAAATCTGATTCGTCTGATGATGTCACCCAAGAGGGTGATGAGATAACCGAAGTGTTGGATTTACCTCTGGGGACCCCCGATGCGCCTCGACAAATTCCTACAGGTGAGCCGCCTCATTAAGCGTCGTACCGTTGCCAACTCAATTTGTAGCCGTGGACGGGTGCAGGTCAATGGGCACCCAGCGAAGGCTGGCAAAGAGCTGTCTGTTGGCGATATATTATCAATTGACTTTGGGGAAGAAGAGCCCGCTGTATATGAAGTGCTGGAGGTTCCTTCCGGCAACGTTCCAAGAGGGAAATCGTCAACCCTCTACCGGCGAATTAATGGATCAAAAGATAGTGAGTAAATTCTCAGACCTCGGTCGAAGATCGGGGTCTATTTTTTTGTCTATGGTGAATTCAAAAAATAAATAGACGCTTTCGCCCCCCGGTAGGTGCGGTTTTCAACCGCACCGATTTGGAGTGTCTCATTAATTCTAAGATCCACTATAAATCAGGATAAACCGGAACCCGAGGAGAAATTATTGATATGAGTGATACCGATAAAAATCATTACGAACTTATTTGTATTGGCAGCGGCAGCGGCGGGTTTTCAGCGGCGATGGCCGCCAAAACCGAAGGAATGAAAAACATCCTCTTGGTAGAAAAACGCCGCGTCGGGTACAGTTTATGCACGAACGAAGGCTGCATGCCATCTAAAACTCTACTCGCCTCCGCGAGTGTGAAGCGTATCTTTGAAGAGAGTCCCGAGTTCGGTATCACAGCCAGCGATCTACAGGTCAATTGGTCAACCGTTCAGAAACGTGTCCGAACTTTAGTGGAAGATGATTTTTTTGCCGCACGCAGGGAGGCGATCCTCAACGCATCGGTCGATATTGTAGAGGGCAGCGCGAGCTTCACTGACCCGCATACCATTCAGGTTGGAGATAACCGCTACACTGGAGAGAAAATCGTTATCGCTACCGGATCTGTGGTAGATGTTCCATCCTTGCATGGGTTAGCAGAGACGGGATATATCACCAGTGATGAGGCACTCTATTTGGAACATCTCCCTAGTTCTTTGATTGTCATCGGCAGCGGCTATATCGCTCTGGAGTTGGGATACCTTTTCCACATGGTGGGGGTTGAGGTGACTATGTTAGTCCGCAGCCCGCGAGTCCTAAGACGACTTGACCCGGATATCGGCTTTGAATTACAGGACCTGCTTCGGCGAGATGGGATGAATATCCTGACCGAGACCCAATTGAAATCATTTACGCGCACGGATAAAGGTAAAGAGGTCTACTTTGTGCAGAACGGCGAGGAGAAGGTGGTCAGTGCGGAAGAGATTATGGTAAATACGGGTCGTCGTCCCGCGATAGATAGTTTGGGGTTAGAAAAAACTGGCTTGCTTCTCGGTGAAAAGGGTGAGATTGAGGTCAATGGCTATATGCAGACCAATGTTCCACACATCTATGCGGTCGGGGATGTCACCGGCAAAGCGGGATTGGTTTACGCTGCTACGATGGAAGGAAAGGTTGCCGGCTTACATGCGGTGGGAAAACGAGAGACTAAAATGAACTACGACTTGGTTTCCAACATCATCTTCTCTCACCCGGAGATCGGCACGGTGGGTATTACAGAAGCGGAAGCAAAGGCACAGGGATTGGACGTAATAACTGTGAAAACGCCGATGGAGGATATTGGCAAAGCGGTAGCAATCGGAGAGATAGATGGCTTCGTAAAAATGATTGCTGAACGACCTTCGGGACGTATTGTTGGTCTACATATTCTCGGACCTCATGCGACCGATATTATGCAGATTGCGCTGCCACACCTATACCACAACGACACGGTTTTTGATGTGCTGAATATCCCGTATCCGCATCCAACCCTTGGGGAGGCGCTCAGTTACCCGGCAGAAGATATAGCGGATGAACTGACCGCCGCCTAAATTGATAAACGTACACCTCTCACTCTGGAAACTGATATAGTAGACCACTAGCCGGGTGACTGCACAAAGGGCACCCACATCGGGTTGTTCCCAACTGTGTAGGTTTCCAAATGCTGGAGCTCACCGGTCTGCGCGTCAATCCGGTACGTAGCAAGTCTCCCCGACCCTTGACCGCCGGCGAACACGAAATTCCCCGTCAAATCAACATTAAACGTTCTCGGCATTCAGGCATTCGCGCTCGTGTTACTCAAGAAGGCTTATGCAGCGGAACGGCCTCGACGAAATGAAATTGACGGATACTTAATACCCACGGTACATCACAACTTGGAATGAGTTATGGAAATTCCTTTGCTTTACGATATCTGCATCATATTCGGCTTATCGATTGGCGTTCTGCTGATCTGTCATAGATTAAGTGTGCCTTCGATTGTTGGCTTTCTCTTGACAGGACTGATTGCAGGTCCTCACGGATTGGGTCTAATTCAGGCAGACCGTGAAGTCGAAATTCTAGCGGAAATCGGCGTCATCTTGCTGCTGTTTGCCATTGGCATTGAGTTTTCACTAAAGAATCTACTTCGGATTAAGCAAGCGGTATTGATGGGCGGGTCGTTACAAGTTGGATTGACACTTCTAGCGGCGTTTGCATTGGCGCGGCACTTCGGTCAAGCGATCAACGAATCGCTCTTTATCGGTTGTCTCGCCGCTGTCAGCAGCACGGCGATTGTGATGAAATTGCTACAAGAGCGCGATGAAACACGAACGCCACATGGGGGCACAGCATTGGCAATCCTGATTTTTCAAGATATCGCCATTGTGCCGATGATGCTGATCACGCCAATCCTTGCTGGACACACGGGTGACATGAGCAATGCGCTCATTTTACTGTTGGCAAAAGCTGCCGTGATGATTGCTGTGGTATTTGTTGGTGCAAAATACGTCGTGCCGCTGATTCTATCACAAGTACTTCGGACGCGCAGCCGAGAGGTTTTCTTGTTGAGCGTTCTCGCCATTTGTCTCGCTGTCGTCTGGTTGACATCACGGTTCGGCGTGTCTTTGGCTCTTGGTGCATTCCTCGCTGGGCTAATCGTCTCCGAATCGGAGTCGAGCCACGACGCACTCGGTCACATCTCACCGTTTCGGGATGTGTTCACCAGTTTCTTCTTTGTGTCCGTTGGTATGCTACCCGACTTTCACGTGCTATTTCAAAAGCCGTTGTTGATTGCGGGACTGACAATCGGTGTTCTCGTTGCAAAAAGCATCATTGCAGGAGGGGTCACCTCAATGCTCGGATATCCACTACGCACGGCGATTCTGGCGGGGCTCACACTCAGTCAGGTGGGGGAATTCGCGTTTATCCTCTCCAAATCGGGTATCGAACACGGCTTGCTCAGTGAAGCAAATTACAAACTGTTTCTCGCTGTTTCGGTTGTAACGATGGCTGCAACCCCATTTATCATCTCGGCAGCACCGCATGTCGTCAATGGGATATTACGATTGCCGCTGCCAAGACGACTCGTGTCAGGATTGAGCCCCATCGCTTTAACGCAAGATGCGGGGCAGACGAACCATGTCATCATTATTGGCTTCGGAGTCAACGGTCGAAACGTTGCGAAAGCGGCGCGGACGGCAGATATCCCGTATGTCATCGTCGAAATGAATCCTGAAACCGTCCGAACGGAACGAGCGAATGGTGAGCCGATTTTCTATGGTGACGCTATTCACGATGCAGTGCTTCACCATGCGAACATCAAAGCGGCGCGAGTTGTTGTGGTAGTGATTTCTGACGATGCTGCCTCGCGTCGAATTGTAGCAACTGCCCATGCCTTGAATCCAACGGCGCACATTATCGCTAGAACGCGCCATCTTGCTGAGGTGGAGCCGCTATATCGTGTCGGGGCAAACGAAGTGATTCCAGAGGAGTTCGAGACCTCCGTCGAAATTTTCACGCGGGTGTTGATGGAATACCTTATCCCTCACGATCAGATTGAACAGTTCGTCGCGGAAGTGCGTGCCGACGGTTATAAGATGTTCCGTACGCTGCCCAAGGACGCGTCGCCCGTTTCCGGTCTGAAGGTGCATTTTCCTGACCTTGAGATTTCGGTCCTATGGGTCGATCCGAAATCACCTTTTGTTGGAAAATCGCTGGCAGAAATCGCTTTACGAGGGATATACGAGGTGACGGTCTTAGCAGTCCGACGGAACGAACAGATTTTAACTAATCCGCACGGTGAACTACGGATTGAGTTTGATGACGAAGTTTATCTACTTGGAAACCCTGAGAAAATCGCGCAGGTTGCTGATCTGTTCGATAATCCTGAAAGCCAAGAGCCAACACAAACAGATACGGAGGTTGTTTCATAGAACTGAGAAACGAGAATCCCAAGTCCTTATTGACCTTTTTGAGCTAGACTACTAGCTAGATAGCTGCACAAAGAGCACCCACATCGGGTTGTTCCCAACTGTGTAGGTTTCCAAATGCTGGAGCTCACCGCTCTGCGCGTCAATCCGGTACGTAGCAAGTCTTCCCGACCCCTGACCACCGGCAAACAGAAAATTCCCTGTTAAATCAACATTGAACGCTCTCGGTGTTGGCTCCGTTGGGTGCCGTCCGATCGCAGTGAGCGTGCCTGTCTCATCATCGGTTGCGAACCCAGCAATACTATCATGCCCCCGGTTTGAAACGTACACAAACTTCCCATTCGGCGTGATATGGATCTGTGCACAGGAGTTTTCCTCATCAAAATCATCTGGTAGCGTTGAAACTGTCTGAAAAGCGGACAAGGTACCTGCTGAAGAGTCAAAATTGTAGGCAGTTATGCTGCACCCTTGCTCGTTTGAGGTGTAGAGAACATCTATATTTGGATGAAAAACATAGTGGCGAGGTCCTTCGCCTTCCCCAGCGGCAAGCACAGGAACGGAGGCATTGGGGGTCAGCGCGCCGGTGCTTTCATCAAATTGGAATTGGAAAATTGCGTTGGATTCACCGACGTGGGGGAGAAAGGCGAACTTATTGGACGCATCGGTCATGACGCAATGCGCGTTGTTCGCTGTCTCGCACCATTCGATGGCAGGTCCACCCACAACCCCGTCTTCGCCGATGGGATGCACCGATATCGCTCCGGCACCGTAATAGGCGGAAAGCAAAAAACGGCCTTTTCCGTCTGTGGAGATATAGCAGGGATCTGACTCAAGCGATACCGATCCTATGGGCGACAAATCGCCTGTGCTTGGGTTGATGCTGAAACTTGCGACTTCCTGTATGGAGCGGAGTCCTGCGTAAAGGAATTTGCTCTCAGGATCGATCGCCAGCGGACCAGGACCACCGCCGACCGCTACATCGCGCTGAAACGTGAGCTGCCCTGTATCTGGATTCAAGGTAAAAGTTGAAATTTTATTCTCGCCTGCAATCGGAATATAAACGTAGTATGTCATCTCTATTTCCTTCTCTAAAAATATTTGTGATTCAAAACTTGGGTGAAATGATACGTTAAATTACACCGAGTGTGCTGCCTCCACTACATCATTGGGAGTGAGTGCTTCTTCAGTTAGTGGGAATGGTGTTCCTTCAAACTATACGCTCTGCGGACGAGTTCCGGATCCTTGGCAAACCGCTTTGTTGCATCAATCAGATGATCAATATGTGTATGCATGTCCTTCTCGATTTGGGAAATCCGGTCCAGTAAGTAGGTTTCTTTGCTCTGATAAATTGCCTTTCTGATAATTGAAAGAAGATACATATAGACCGTGTCCGCTTCGCTTCCTTCTATCTCAATGGCAATCTCAAATCCCTCTTGGAGCGTAACCTGTTCTGAAACAACTTGTCCCTCATATTTGTCTAGTGCTTGCGTAATCTGCTGGATAGATACAGACGGCATTTCTGTGGCGGGTGTGTTCAATCCAAAACTTCGGGCGCACAGTGACCTGCCAAAATCGACAAGGATATAGTGTTGCCATTCCTCTGTACTCATCTGCTCCCAAAACCGAGCGACCCGCTCATCGACGTTTCCCAGCAGAAGGGACAGCGTTGCGTATAGTTTTGCGTGTCTTAGTTCTATGTCTTGACATAAATTGAATACTTCTGCTAAAGTCACAGGGGATTTATCCTTTCTCATTAATTTAACGGAATCTACTAACCAATTCTGGATTCCGCTGAGTGCGGAATTAATCTGAGCCGTAGGTTCTACCTCAGTGCTGGTAAATTATCCCAATTGCACTCAAGGCAAAAATAGCTCTCCCCACCGATTCGCTGAACCTCCTCGCCGCATTCCGGACATTCTGTTATTGTGGCGGATGATTCTTCCTGATCGCGTTGCTGATGAGGGGCTTTGGCTTCGGTCTCTGCGTTGAGGTTATTCCGGACGGTATCAATGACCTCTTGGGCTCGAAGTGCTAACGGTGGAGGCGTACTGCCAGCAAGGTCAATAAAATCGCTATGATAGACGTTGATCTCATGGGCTGCATTGACCTGACGCAGAAAGATTGTATACTTGTTTGGCGCGATCAGGTAAGCCTCTGTGTCTAACAGTTGCATCCCTGCACCTACAATGAGATCATATCCACTGAAATTGATAAGACGGCGACTGTATCGACTGCCCCTGTTATAAACCTCAAACAGTTCGCGTGCCCGCCTCGAAGATAAAAGGAGACAATATTGACGATGTAGATAGCGGTTTAGGCGGACTGTTGGCAAAAAAACTTCGGGTTCAGCAGCACCTCTCAAGAACCTTATGAACATCTTGTACGCATCGTTGGGGACCTCATTGAGAATTTGCTTCGTGAGGTTACGGCGTGTGCTATCTCTGAGCGCGTGCAGGCGATGAATTTCCCATGAACGGAGCAGAAAGCCCACCTCAACATCGAGTTCCTCATGCTGCGCCGGTGATGTAATACGACAGAGATGCATCGTCGCCTGATCTGTTGTTTTGATAGTAAATGGGAGCATATTCATCGGATCAATCACTTCCGTATGGAAACAATGTCTGATAGCAACCTAAATTAGTTTACCACAGGGGTTAAGGCGTGTCCAGCAAAAAGGCTTGCGCTTGGATATTACCGATTTGTTTATGCGAATCCTACTAGCTAATATTGGATAATTTGTCCTCTCAAGGAAAATAGGTTTTTGAGTTGTCAATAGACTGGAAATCGGGTATACTTACTTTCCAATAATGTAACTTTAATTACCGCCTTCAGAGAGCGACACAATTCGATTCGACAGAAGCCTTTATGACGACTGCCTTACCTTCCAGACAACCGCCCGAAAAAATTACTTGGCGAACAGTAGTACTTTCGCTGCTTTTCCTGCCGTTCATCTATGTGTGGCACATCGAGTGTGAGGCACTGCGATACACCTTCCCGACGCTGATGGCTCCCTTTTACAGTGTCGTTTTTACCGTCCTGATTTTAGTTATAATCAATGCTCCCCTAAAAAAGTTCGCAGCCAAGTACGCCTTTACGGGTGGGGAGTTGATCTCCCTCTACGTTTTGATGTCGATGACGCTCCTGTTCATGTCGTACGACATGTTCCTGCCGCTGGTCTCAATCATTGTCCACGCCTTCTATTTTGCGACCCCGGAGAATGAGTGGCGCGACCTGTTCTGGAAGTATCTACCGGAATGGTTGACCATTAACGACCCGGACATTCTAATCCCTTTTTATCGCGGTGATGAGGACTTCCTTCAGTGGCGTTATATTCGTCGCTGGATAGAGCCTACCCTCTGGTGGTGTGCTTTCAGCTTTGCCTTGCTTTTTGTGATGCAGTGTATCAATACAATCATCCGTAAGCAGTGGGCGGAACAGGAACGGCTCGTCTACCCGATTGTTGAACTCCCTTACCAGATTTCTTACAACGGCAAGAACTTTTTTCGCAGTGTCCCAATGTGGTGGGGATTTTCGATCGCGGCATTTATCAGTATTCTCAATGGGCTGCACCTCTTTTTCCCTGTTCTCCCTGAGATTCCGGTGAAACATTTCTCCTTAAATATGTTTTTCACGGAAAAACCGTGGACTGCCTTTTTGACGGGCGGAAGTGCGATTCTTGTCTATCCGTTTGCGGTTGGACTTAGCTTTTTAATGCCGCTTGACCTGCTCATGTCATGCATCCTCTTCTTCTTCTTATACAAGATGCAAGCCTTCATTGGGATTATATCTGGGCTGGACAGTTTGCCCGGTTTTCCCTTTCCTTATGAGCAGAACATTGGGGCGTATACAGGGGTTTCAGTGATTGTGCTATGGGGGACGCGACGACAGATAGGACGAGCGTTTCTGCAAGCCGTTGGACGAAGACCGCGTGAAGATGAGAGCGAACCGATGCGGTATCGGACGGCGTTTTTAGGTCTATTATTCGGTGGGATATTCCTCATCTGGTTTGCGATGCGGGGAGGAATGGCTCTCTGGATTGCTGTCCTGTTTTTCGTGGCACATTTTCTGACTATCGCCATCGCCGTCACGCGCATCCGTGCCCAGATTGGCCTGTCCATCCATAATACAACCTTTATTGGACCCCACCATAGCCTAGTCAGTCTGTTTGGCACGCGAAGGATTGGCGGGCAAAATCTCACCTGGTTTTCTTTGTTTTTCTGGTTCAATCGAGACAATCGCAGCCACCCGATGCCGCACCAACTTGAAGCGTTCAAACTTGCGGAGCGGGGCAACCTTGATGTCAAAGGATTGTCCCGTCTGATGCTGACACTCATCATTATTGCGATGCCGCTGTGTATTCTGATGTTGGTGAACGTCTTTTTCGATCTCGGCGTGGATACCGGCAAGGTGGGCGGGCAGATTAACAGTTTTGGGGGACGCTCGTATCGCTTTCTACACGGTTGGCTCACGGCACCGCGAGATGCGGACACCGCGCATATTATCGCCATAACCATCGGGTTCCTCTTTACAATTCTGCTGGCGGTGGTACGCGGTCATCTTTTCTGGTGGCCTATCCACCCCCTCGGTTACGGTGTTTCCTTCCACATGTACACCTTTTGGGCGGCGTTCATCGTCGCTGCTATTGCCAAATGGGTGGTGCTGAAGTATGGAGGTATCAGACTTTATCGGAGGGCTGTCCCGTTTTTCTTGGGATTGGTGCTGGGTGATTTCGTGATTGGAAGTTTTTGGAACATCTTAAGCATTATGATTAATCGACCGACATATACTTTCTACTACTAATTTGAATAACGTGAAAGGGGGCTGTAATGCCTAAAAGTTGTGACACGATGGTTGCCCTACCAAGCGCAACTAAAGAGAATCAGACAATCTTTGCCAAAAATAGCGACCGCCCGGCGACCGAATGTCAACCACTTGTGCAACGCACAAGAGAAACCCATCCCGCTGGTGCAAACACGAAATGCCAATTTGTAGAACTTCCTGGGGTGACCACAACCTATCGTCATGTCGGTTCGCGCCCGTATTGGTGTTGGGGATACGAACATGGGTTTAACGAACATCAGGTCGTAATCGGGAACGAGGGATTAGCCTCCAAATATGAGTTTGATTCCCCCAAGTTGATTGGCATGGAATTGATAAGGCTCGGTTTGGAACGCGCGGAAACCGCCGCCGAAGCGGTTACCGTCATGACGGAATTAATTACGAAATATGGTCAGGGGAAATTCAGTAATGATCAAGGGGTTCGCACCTATGATAACGGCTACATTGTCGCCGATCCGAAGGAAGCGTATATCCTCCAAACTGCCGGACATGAGTGGGCGGTTAAACAGGTGCAAGGTGCGGTGGGAATTAGCAACGTCTATTCTATTGAAGACGACTGGGATTGCCTATCTCCCAACGGTGTGCACGAAGCAATCGCGCAAGGTTGGTGGACGGATACTTCGGCGCGGTTCAACTTTTCGGAAGCCTACAGTCGTGAGGCAGATCGCTCGATAGGAAGTGGTGCCATGCGTCGCGGCCGTTCCTGTGCGGTACTTAGTAAATACACCGGGAACGTTGAGGTACAAACCATGATGGCGTTGTTGAGTGACCACTCCGATGGAAGCAACCCCGATGAACCGTTTCAGACGGAAATTTCGAGCGGTACCTCCATCTGTGTTCATCACGATGATAAGGGAGAAGGGGGCAACACCGCTGCGAGTTTGGTTGCACATCTCTGCGACGATGGTTCGCGATTGCCTGTCTATTGGTGTAGCTTCTATTCCCCCTGTTTGGCTGTTTTTCTGCCAATGTTTATTGAGGGGAGACTGCCACAGGTCTTAGCGATCGGTGATGAGACCCCTTCGGATGATAGTCCGTGGTGGCTCTTTCGCCAACTGAGTCTCAAACTGCGTTTGGAGGAGCCGGAACTGATTCCAGTTGTTCGGTCAACATGGAAAGAAATCCAAACTAAGCTTTTCATAACCGCTTATGAAATAGCGAAAGAGGGTAAATTCCTCATTGAACGAGGCTGCGAAAACACTGCCAATCAACTCCTGACACGATATATGGCGGAGAATGTGGAGACGATGTTGGAAACGGTTCGGGGGATGTTGTCAGATGCTGAGCAATCCATTGAAATGGCTGCGGATTGAAATGTCTTATCGATCGAAGGAAAATAAGCTATGGTAGATCGTTCAATTATCCCACAACGTTTGAATCCTGAACTCAGTCTTGAGTTGGCGCAGGAGGTCGATTTTTTCCTGAAGTGGGGTTACCTCGTTGTAGAGGAGGCTATCAGCCAAGAACAGGTGGAGGCACTGCGCGGGGCGTTGGATGAGACCTTTGATAGGAAGGGTGAGCAATTCACCCACCAACTGTTGGAGGAGGACGACCGCTTTACATTTCTTTTGGATAACCCGCCGGTGCTTACACGCATGAAAGCCATCCTCGGCAACTGCGTTCAACTCCATAGTGCGACCGCTCGCGTGACGCAGCCGGGTGAGCCAGATCAGAATTGGCACCGTGATGGACCTTGGCCCATGGCACCGGAAAACACACCTTACGGCAGTATCCCCGGTCAGATTAACTGTGGCTATTTTCTCGACGAATTGACGCTGGAGAATGGTCCGATTGCGATTGTGCCCGGCAGCCAGCGGGTTCCTTTCCGTCCGCCTGAAGGGCATCCACATTTCCCCGACGAGAAATTTGTCCTCGCCACGCCGGGTCAGGCGGTTATGTTTGACGGATGGATTTATCATCGTGGTGTCGCCAACAACTCTGATCAGCGGCGACGGGTATGTCTGATGTGCTACCAGAATTCGTGGATGAAATCCCGCGAGCCATTCGATGGTCCCCGTGTCACGAAGCTGATTGAAAATGGCACACCGGAGCAGCAGCTTCTCCTTGGTGGGATACCGCGTTGGTAGGGGCTTGTGGTCTCCGACTTATAATTATTTTTACAGTTAGGAAAGTTTCAGTCTGCAAAAAAAACCGGAGGATAGCATGGCACAGTGTATAGATCATATTGAGCTAATCGTCTCAGATGTCGAACCATACGTACAGCTTTTTGAGAAGTTGGGATTCAAGCTCCTGACCCGGACATCACACCATGGCGAATCGGTAGAGTTGCAGCTACCCGGCCCTAATCAGCCAATTTTTGAAATTCATCAAGTCGGTGGAGAGGAGAATATTGGCGTCAATCATATCGCCTTCCAAGTAGACAACGCACACCAAGCCTATGAGGAATTGAAAGAAGTTGGCGTTACCTTTGACAGCGGACCGACTTTTGTTGAAGCAAGTGGACGGCTCGTGGTTAATTTCCGAGATCCCGATGGTTGGCGGCTTCAGTTGGCAGATGCAAAAAGAAAAACCCCTCAGTAGCTGCCCAATAATCGAAATAAGGCAAATAACTCCCGTCTCATTTGTCACTTTCTCCAGTCGAAGTAAATCGGAAAATCGAAAAAGATAACATTTTACACACGAAAATACCACAACAGTTGTATCGATCTCAGAATTGAAATGTTTATCATGAGCGTATTGTAGGGGCAAGCCTTGTGCTTGCCCTTTTTTATGGTTTCAATCTCAGACTTGAGATTCTTATCATTGATCGGTCGCGGTGGGTATCACGACCCAGAGCACCTTCGACTGTTTCAATCTCAGACTTGAGATTCTTATCATTGATCGTGCGGACCTTCTCGACGAGTTCGGTCTGGGTTAGCGTTGTTTCAATCTCAGACTTGAGATTCTTATCATTGATCGCTCATAGCTGCAATTATTTAACGCCCAATTCTCTGATTCGAGTTTCAATCTCAGACTTGAGATTCTTATCATTGATCGGGAATGTTGATCAGGTAATAGACAACCTCAAGCGAGCGTTTCAATCTCAGACTTGAGATTCTTATCATTGATCGGGAATGTTGATCAGGTAATAGACAACCTCAAGCGAGCGTTTCAATCTCAGACTTGAGATTCTTATCATTGATCGGGCATCAGGCGGTGAGATCTCACCTCGACAGGTACAGTTTCAATCTCAGACTTGAGATTCTTATCATTGATCGGGATTTTCGGTCATGCTGTCGAAGGGATGCACCATGTTTCAATCTCAGACTTGAGATTCTTATCATTGATCGATGGTCAAGCCCCGACGGTTAGCAGTGGTTGGTCAGTTTCAATCTCAGACTTGAGATTCTTATCATTGATCGATGGTCAAGCCCCGACGGTTAGCAGTGGTTGGTCAGTTTCAATCTCAGACTTGAGATTCTTATCATTGATCGGGCATCAGGCGGTGAGATCTCACCTCGACAGGTACAGTTTCAATCTCAGACTTGAGATTCTTATCATTGATCGACTCCCGGATTACCAGACACCTGTGCAGAGGCCGCAGTTTCAATCTCAGACTTGAGATTCTTATCATTGATCGTGCCACCATAGGTAAGGTTATAACCTTTTGGTCGAAGTTTCAATCTCAGACTTGAGATTCTTATCATTGATCGCCAGGAGCAAGCGTAGAAACATCAAACTCCGGGACAGTTTCAATCTCAGACTTGAGATTCTTATCATTGATCGAGAAATGCGTCAGCACTTTGAGCCGCGCTTTAAGAAGTTTCAATCTCAGACTTGAGATTCTTATCATTGATCGGTCAATCTTTATAAGTCTTGTTTGGACGCATTCTGATGTTTCAATCTCAGACTTGAGATTCTTATCATTGATCGAAGGGAAAACACACCTAACCGGGTATAGGATTAGTTTGTTTCAATCTCAGACTTGAGATTCTTATCATTGATCGTAAACTAAGTCATCCGATGTCCTTCTACTGTATCCTAGTGTTTCAATCTCAGACTTGAGATTCTTATCATTGATCGCCAGCGGCAGAAACACACAACAGCACCGGATTACCAGTTTCAATCTCAGACTTGAGATTCTTATCATTGATCGAGAAATGCGTCAGCACTTTGAGCCGCGCTTTAAGAAGTTTCAATCTCAGACTTGAGATTCTTATCATTGATCGAAAGGTGTCCAGCGAGGTCTGACGGGAAGTGATGTGGTTTCAATCTCAGACTTGAGATTCTTATCATTGATCGCAGGCATCGCTATACCAGAAACCACTCCTTCAGCATGTTTCAATCTCAGACTTGAGATTCTTATCATTGATCGCAGTTGTAGAGTGTATGGATATGCGCCAAGAGATAGTTTCAATCTCAGACTTGAGATTCTTATCATTGATCGTGAGTTTGCTCTGCACTTTTACAACTTGCTTGTGGAAGTTTCAATCTCAGACTTGAGATTCTTATCATTGATCGTAATATAACGCATGGTGGTGATGGTTTAACAGGTTAGTTTCAATCTCAGACTTGAGATTCTTATCATTGATCGCCATAATCCATGAGAATAAATGGAAGGGAGATCGGGGCCGGTTTCAATCTCAGACTTGAGATTCTTATCATTGATCGCTGAAGAGACTCAGGCTATACTTCCCCAACTTTCTCAGTTTCAATCTCAGACTTGAGATTCTTATCATTGATCGGCGGGGGACAACACGCCTCCGCCCCAGCCAAATGAGGTTTCAATCTCAGACTTGAGATTCTTATCATTGATCGGCGGGGGACAACACGCCTCCGCCCCAGCCAAATGAGGTTTCAATCTCAGACTTGAGATTCTTATCATTGATCGTAAGGCTACGATATGATTGCCTTGCTTGGTTTCTGGAACGTTTCAATCTCAGACTTGAGATTCTTATCATTGATCGATGATTGATAGGACGTGATACCCGTCACTATCACGCGTTTCAATCTCAGACTTGAGATTCTTATCATTGATCGCTGAAGAGACTCAGGCTATACTTCCCCAACTTTCTCAGTTTCAATCTCAGACTTGAGATTCTTATCATTGATCGTTACCGAGGAACTGTTATTAGACCAGATATTTCAACTGTTTCAATCTCAGACTTGAGATTCTTATCATTGATCGTCATTCTGATTGACCAGTTCGGTGGCGCTGTCATGGTTTCAATCTCAGACTTGAGATTCTTATCATTGATCGCACGCCGTTATTGTTTGTCCACGTTTCAGCATCATTATCGTTTCAATCTCAGACTTGAGATTCTTATCATTGATCGAAGATTCTGCTTGACCACAAAGGTCAGCCCTTAATCGGTTTCAATCTCAGACTTGAGATTCTTATCATTGATCGCGACGGCGATTCATACATCGCAGCACATGGACTTACTGTTTCAATCTCAGACTTGAGATTCTTATCATTGATCGTAAACCGGTTGAACGGTCTGAATAGCACTATTAACAGTTTCAATCTCAGACTTGAGATTCTTATCATTGATCGTAAACCGGTTGAACGGTCTGAATAGCACTATTAACAGTTTCAATCTCAGACTTGAGATTCTTATCATTGATCGTGTGAAACGTGGCGATGTTGGTAAAGTGTTGGAAACCGTTTCAATCTCAGACTTGAGATTCTTATCATTGATCGTTGGTATCTGCCCACATTCCAATCAACGCAAGGCTGAGTTTCAATCTCAGACTTGAGATTCTTATCATTGATCGTACTCGATTCAGTCGTGTTAATCGTTTCAATGATAAAGTTTCAATCTCAGACTTGAGATTCTTATCATTGATCGCGGTATGCGAAAACGCAAGGGGTAGAGCTAGACGAAGTTTCAATCTCAGACTTGAGATTCTTATCATTGATCGAAAGCACAGGGAGAGGTCTTTGTGACGGCTTATCTGCCGGTTTCAATCTCAGACTTGAGATTCTTATCATTGATCGAATATCTTGGATCTGACCCTTGTTGCCCAAAGCTTTGGAGTTTCAATCTCAGACTTGAGATTCTTATCATTGATCGAATGATGAAAATAACGCAGAAGTCGTTGTGTTAACAGGAGTTTCAATCTCAGACTTGAGATTCTTATCATTGATCGTGTTTTTGCGGATAACACCGCACGGAACTCGTACTTGTTTCAATCTCAGACTTGAGATTCTTATCATTGATCGTTCCAGTCGTCTCTAAGATGAATATCACGTTCTTCAGTTTCAATCTCAGACTTGAGATTCTTATCATTGATCGCTCTTCCGACCGTTTGACACCATCGCTCTGTGCAGATGGTTTCAATCTCAGACTTGAGATTCTTATCATTGATCGCGCCATGAGCGAACTGGGCACCCCAAACCGCGTCGCAGTTTCAATCTCAGACTTGAGATTCTTATCATTGATCGTCAACCACTTAATGTCCGCCCCATCCGCGCAATGGTATGTTTCAATCTCAGACTTGAGATTCTTATCATTGATCGTGTGACACAAATTAACACAAATTGTCACAAATGTGTGTTTCAATCTCAGACTTGAGATTCTTATCATTGATCGAGCCTACCGTTTCAGATCAGTGCTGGTAAGGGCTTGTCCTCCCTACTTCTGTCAGGCCCCTTTTCGTTGTTGCGTTGATGTTCTATTTTCCACAACTTCCTGAACCTTTCCATTGTCAATCCCTAACTATGACTGGCTCCGTGGAATTACTGTCAGGGTAGCGGGTTTTTGCTAGCCCCGCACCTCACAGGTTTCAACTTCGCAGCTGCATACCTGATTGTCACACAATATACGATTGCCTGTCAACCTCTTTTTCGACACCAATCCGTTCAACCCCTTTCTCACAAGACCGGCATAAATGGTAAAAGGTCACAGAATCCTCCTGTAGGTTAATCGCTTCCATAAGCCGGTACTGCAAGCGTAGGTAGGCACGTCGATCCGTGCTGCACTCGAACAGACTATATTGGATGCGTGTACCGAAATCCAGTAAAATTTTAGCAACTGCGTTTCGCCGTCGGTCATTGGTAATATCGTAGGCAACTGCGTAAAACATCGGTTTTTCCTCCTACAGTCTAGCGAACTGTCAGCGGCGTATAGGTATCAATCTCTCCCATTAGGCACTTGGCAAGCAATCGTACCTGCAATTCAAGCGCGCGGCGAAAGCTAATTTTGTACTTGAAGACAGGGTGTGTTATCGTCTCATTTTTGCGGTTCTCATAGGCGGCGTAAAACTTCTTGCGAGCTGGGTCCTTGAGAAACCAACCGCCGTGGGATTGGGTGAAGTCGTTAGGCGTGATTTGTCGATTGTTGATGAGCGTTACCACAACCGAATCGGCAATAATCGGGCGAAATTCTTCCATCAGATCCAGTGCAAGACAAGGATGCCCATAAGTCTGTTGGTGGAAAAAACCAACGTAGGGATCAAGCCCAACAATCTGGATTGCCGAAATGACATCTGCGGTCAGCAGCGAGTAGGCAAAACTAAGCAGAGCATTGGTCGGATCTTTGGGCGGCCGTCGGGTGCGCTGCTCAAAACTGAACCCCATTTCCGTGTTTAGCATTGATGAAAATGACCGAAAATATTCTGCAGAGGCATTTCCCTCAAGTCCTAGCAATTCGGGAAGATTCTCCGCTTTAGGGAGACGTCCTCGCATTTTCCGCATCCCCTCGATACTCGATTCAATGGCTGTCTGTTCGGCATCGGTGTCGGTTTTGCCTCGCCATTTCCGACGTTGGAGCATCATCCGCATATTACTGATTTTGCCATGTATGAATGCCTTTGCAAGCGTGAGGCACTTTTCTGGATCATCTGCAACCCGATGTTGGGCAACACGTAGGAGTGAGTTTCGGGAGATTTGCGGCATCAGTACGCCTTGATAACGTCCGTAGGCGGACAGGTAAACAATGGGGATCCCTTCATTGAGTAAAGTCTGCATCACTGGGGTCGTTACACTGATGTTTCCACATAGTACCACTTGCCCCAGGTGAATGAGTGGAATATCACGGATAGTTTCTCCCTCTTTCACTACTAGCAGACGTTCACCAGTCTTTTTGAGAATGCAACCCTGTTCATCAACATATAGCACGTTGTCAATACCGAGGGCGGGTTTAATCCGTTTGGGGCGGTCATCCAACTCCTTGAGGTAAGCGACCTCGTCCGGCAGACAGATACCCCGGACACTACACCCGTTACACCGGTTATCGTGGACAGGTTCAGGAATCTTTCTGGTCTGCAGCAACGATTCGGCCTCAGAAACAAAGTCAAGGCTAGTTTGTCGCAACTCGTCGTCAAAGACCACTTTGCGGCGACGCTTGGAACCGATGTAGTAGATATAACCGTGAGGGACCGTCGTGCCAGTGCTCTCTTCAATTAGCAGCCCCTGTAGACAGAGTTGAACCTGATCGTTGAGCCAGTTGCCGGTGCCGGCTTTCTTGTATTCAACCGGGCAGGATACCCCCTTCTTTTCTTCAATCAAATCGAGGTAACCGGAGATGCCCAGTGTGTCAGAGGCGAGATACTGCCGACGGGAGACCTTCACCCCACGCTCATTGCGGTCTTTCATCTCTGTATCGACGCGGGTGTGTTTTATCTTCCCCTCCTCAACATGCTCGTTAATCACCTGATGCCCCTCAACGGATTCGTAGTAGAATCGGCGTGGACAAAAAACATAAGTATTTATCTGCGAAAGCGGTATGTAAGTTTCGGACATGGTTTAACACTCCAGATTTGTTGAGCCGGGCGTGTAACGGAAATACTTGATTTTTAGGTCGCTTTTGGCTACAATAAAAGGAATCATGTATCAGATTCGATATAGGTCAAGTGCGGCGAAGATGCTCCAGCGGCTGCCCAGCAATGTAGCGAAAACTATTGTTAGCAAAATTAACCAACTCGCTGAGAATCCCTACGCGCCCAACAATAATGTAACGCGACTTACAGGTGAGCCGGGATACCGACTCAGAGTAGGGAACTGGCGAGTGCTGTATGAAATCCATGATGACACGCTCGTCATTGAAATCGTAAGAATTGGACCGAGAGGCGGTGTCTATAGATGAACCTTGAAACAGTCGAAAGAAACAGTCAGAAATTTGTTCTTGTCCCGATAGAGCAGTATAACCAGCTCCTCGCAGATCTGGAGATGTTAAGAGACATTCGTGATTTTCGCGAAGCCAAAGCTGCTGACGAGGAAATCTTCCCCGCCGAGGTAGTTAATCGGTTGGTTCTCAGTGAGGATAATCCGATTAAGGTATACCGCGAATACCGAGGGCTGACACAGAAGCAACTTGCGGATAAAGTCGGGGTTCAACGCGCATATTTGGCGGAGATTGAGACAGGACGAAAGTCTGGTTCCGTCAAAACGTTGAAGGCAATTGCTGAAGCACTTGATGTTGATCTGATGTCAATCTTGTGATCGAGATTCTTGTCGTCGTGTTTGTCCCATCCCCATCGTCGTTTTATAGCCCGTGCCACAGTAAAAAGCGAAATCAGCGAGCAGGTTCGCCAAACGTAGCATCTCAGTGTTCCCCTTACCCTCCGATTGACGCTCCGCGAAAAATTGGTACGCACACCCTCCAACGAATCCAATCGCTTTATGCTTGCCGAAATCGAGCATCCGACTCTTACTCTCAACTGCCGTCAATCCGGCGTGACGTGCCACGAAATCGAGTAAGGGCTGCTTATCAATCTGCATCGGTGCGAAAGCGTTCCATCTGTTGACCCAACTCTGGTAGCAACGCACAAGGTCGATAGTCGCTTCATTGCGCGTTTTTTGCCCGCGCGGCGATAACTCCCGAAACGCGGTCGGTGAATAAAATCGGACCCGCATCCGCGCCTCTGTTCCCGCAGATTCAATCAGGTCCTCGTAGATCTTCGCGCTACTCCAATCTTTCGTTTCAGCCCCAGATGTAACCAAGCGGCTCAGTTGAAAGGTTGCCCCTCCAAGACGGATGGACGGGAAGTCCTGTGTCAAGAACGCATTGCCGAAGTGGACGAAAAGTGAGTCGTCGAGGAATGTGAACCGGAGCCAGCATTCCGTTCCAGCGCGGATGTGCAAGAAATTCCCGCGTCGTTCCCCGTCCCCGATCAACGGTGAAACGGTGAACGGTTTCTGCCTTGATGAGGCGTGAATTTCTGCCGCCTTCTCCGGGTTACTCATTCGCAGCAGTGACAAGAACGCGGCGTGGGCGTGATGCCCCATCGTTGGACGGAGCTTAACGTCTTCGGGGGGGATAAGGTGGATGACGGTGCTGATAGGCATAGAATTGTCTCCTTGCTGTGTTATCAAAAATTACAATTCGGACTGTTCCCTTTCTCTCCATCTTTCCTGTAATTCCGCATGGATTAGAAACGCCTGCGATCCGAGAATTAACTGATACTCCTGTTCTCCATCACTAAAGATTACATTTAGTGAATGGGCGAACTGCCGCTTTGTATCAAGGATACGGTTAAAAGCATATCGGTTCTCTATCTTTGATAGAAGACAGGTGATGTAACGATCTGTCAGAGCGTCCTGAATCTCAACAGGGACAAATCTATTGTCCAGACGCAACTGTAAGCCTTTTAACGCGATGGGGCCCCAACAGTATTGACGTTCAAAGGAATCTTGATCGTCCCCACCGGCATCGTAATGGAATTGAACACGGTCTGGTGAAGTCTTCAAACTATCAACTTGGACAAAAAATTCACAGTAATTTCCCCAATCTCCTGTGAGTTCATGATATGTTCTTCGGTCAGGAATTTGTTGAAAGTTGCAATGTGAAAGAACGTGGAAAAGGTCGTATTCAGTATGTTCAGCAGTATTCTGGAAAAGATGGTTCGGGTCATAGATTCCACAACGGAGGCCGACATCCGAACCGCGAAAGTTGAATAGTGAATGAATTGGTTGGTATTTCTGTTTTGCATGTTCAACCACCTTGACTCGGTTAGCGCGACGTTTAATGAAACCTTTAATTGCCGTGTTCAATTGTGCACTTGGTGCGTTTCGGAACTCCTCTAAATTGTCGTTAAGCCAACTCTGATGCTCTAAATAGCTCCAGGCAGCTCTTTCCCACTGGTGGCTGATATAATCGTTGTAGCTGTTTTCTTTGAACGCATCAATGACTGTTTCGTAGGTAGTATGCCACTGAATCTTTTTCATTAGTTCGTCAAATGTGGCCTCACTCTCCGGCGCGAATATCTGTCGAATCGTATCGAAAATCTCACGGACGCGATCTTGACGTTCCTCCGCTGTCCGCCTGAAATGATCGTAGAGCGGATAGAATGCCTCAAGGATAGCGTAGGATTGAATGTAATGATAAAACCGATTATCCTCACCGAGCGAATCTTTAACAAGTGCAGCGAACTCCCGACGATCATAACTTTTCCCTGACTGCAATTGTGAATAGAGTTTCCCCTGTACAAATGCGTGTCCGATACTTGGGTGATTGGTATCTTGCTTGCCGAGTAGCCGGCCTGCCCGACCCATTCGTTGTGTGAACTCCGATCCGTAAAGCGCATCAAAACAAATAAAATCAATGTTTTGACGGGATTTACCTAACTTCTCAAAATTGTAGCCGATGTCCACCGTCGGTGTTGCAAGGACAAGCGGAAAAGACTTTGTTGCATCACGACGCTCCTCTGTACTGACAGCTCCCGTGATCAATCCGAGTCTATCCTGAATGCCTTCCTGTTGAAGTCCCTGTTTAATATCATTGATGGTGCGGAGGGAACTGCTAATGATGGCACCGTCTTTTCCTAAATCAAGCAAGTTACGAACGTGCTCAGGTTGCGACTTGAGGAAATCGTGCATCTTACTACTATGTATTGTCAGTTCAAGTTCAGAAAGTGTCTGTATTTCCTCATAACCGGTGCTCTCTGTCGGTTCATTATCCGGGCTGATCAGATCGTAAGTGAGACCAATCCTGTCCAAATAGTTTAGCACCTTCTCATCAGGCGTTGCCGAAAGTAGACAGATTTTCCGTCCCGCGTTGAAGTAACCGTACTCCTTCGACAAGATGAAAAACATCAGAAAATTGGCGAGTTGTTTGGCGTTGTAGTAATGAAATTCGTCGATGACGATGTAGTTGAATTCGACCAGAAAATCGCGGAAAAGGTTCGCGCTATCCAATGGTGAATAGCAGCTATAGAAGCAGAGGTAAAAAATATCGGGATTTGTGACCAGAATCAGAGGTGCTCGTCGTGGCAATTCGGGAAAATAAGCACGCGGATTTTGGATAAGTTCGTGCAGTTTTCTTGGGTTTCTAACACGATAACCGGGATCATCAACAATCTCCCATTTGCGAAGTTTCTGACCAGTGACCTCAGCAACAACGAAATTCAATCTATGTTCATCAACAAACTCTCGGATATCATTTGCGTGCTGGTGAATCAGTTCATTTGTCGGAGCAATAAACAGAACGTTTTCGTCTTTCAGATCGAACAACTGGAGCAGAGAAGCATGAGTTTTGCCTGTACCCGTGTTGTAGGTGTTGATGACGAGTTCATTTGTCTTGAGTGCTTCATAGGTCCGTTGTTGATGATAGAGCGGCGTAAATTTCAGTCCCAACGGGTTTGTTGGGCTAATTTTTTCATAGCCTGCGTTCAGGGTAACTGTTATCTCTGGCATAGTGATACCTTTCGGGGAATCTAGGGTGTGCTTGCAACTATTTTATAGGCACAATGCGCACCCTATGGAAAAACTAATATCAATCTAAAAATCGGTGTAAAACCACATCCCCGCTGGCAATAGCGTTTGGGCATCATCTGTCAACCGATAGAAATTGCCCGACAGTTGGGCATTCCGGATCAAGGGTGTCGGTCGAATATTGAGCAAATCAAACATCCCTAGCTGCATTTCTGAAGGCAGGTCGTTTGGATTGAGATAATTTGGATAGGTCATGGTTTCCCTGTGAACTTCACGATAGGGTTGTTTCCTTGCGGAGATCTTCACTTTGCTCATAAATTTTCCGAGCCGGATGTAACGAGGCACCCGAAATTCCTCTCGACTAGTTACATAAAAAACGCCCCGGTTACCGACTGAGAGAAGTTTAAGCCGTCCGATCTGCGGGAAATTCGCCGCCCGTGCCTTCAACCGTGGATTAAAGATCCGTTCCCGATTGACCGAAATCGCGTTCTGCTCCATCTGAAACCAATAGGAATCTGAAATCGCGTTGAATTGAACGACCGTGAAGCGAGCTTTTTCTGTCAACGTACCCGGCGTAATGTAGATGCCGTTTTTGTTGAGTTGTTCCAAATCTGTAGCATAGTTAATTTCACCATCGTTGTGATAACTCGCGCGGCATAACCCAAGCGCGTAGGCAAGTGCGTAATTCCCGATTACTGGCTCGGTTTGGAAAAAATTATTAACTTCACGACTAGCGAAAAAGAGGTTTTCCATCAACTCAAATTCGCAGCGATAGATGTACATGACATACCTCCGGCGTTGGATAGGAAATATCTACCCAACGTTTTACCCTTACGGATAGAGCGCGGTAATTGATTCCAGTAACCCTTTCACCTCAGTTGGTGATGCAAATGTTTGCTGAATCTCGCTGATTAACTCAGCTAATTCTGTATCGGCGATAGGTTGTAGATTGCCGATGACTTCGTTGGTTAAATCTGCCACTGCCCCGGCAACTTCCGATTCAACTCGGTTTTCATCAAGTGGGAACTGTTTGCCGACCGAACCAAGTCGATCGTGGACACACTGTGTCAATTCCAGATTACTGAAGAGCTCACAGTCACTGAAAATCGCTCCGACGATGGTGTTTCGCATCTTACCAAGCCGTGACGAAATAGCACCGTAACGACGACTTCTTAACACGTTCGATAGAACGTAGCGAATTTCGTCGGCTGTTAGGTCTTTGAGGGTTTGCATGTCAATAAACAACGTCTCCGGTTTGACGTACTCATCCTCTTGAATGCTTGACGACGCTTCCCCGGAAACCGGATCGCGCATTGTGTTGTTATCGTAGAGCGCGTTGAAGGTCCGCTTTGCCGTAACCGCTTGGTATGACTGAATGCTGAATGCGTCATCCGTAATGACGCGAGATTTCTGTGCTCCACCCCCACCGACAGCATAACCGTAAATCATACAGTCAGCGCATTGAGCACAGGGCTTGTTACGATTCAACGCACAAATATTCTCCTCTTCCTCTTTTGAGCCTGCCGTATAGAACAGTAGGTTGTGCTGCCGCAAGAGTTCACGTCCCGTCCGGCGTTCAACCGCTGTCTGTTTACGCTTGCTGATGGTCACGCGAGAAATCACATCGCGGTCTTCAAGTCCAGCGTGGACGGAATCACGTGCCAATCCTTCGCCAGATCCCTCAGTACGGAAAATCATCTCTGATTCCGCTTTTCGCAATACAATCAGCGTTAGATAACGGCTTTGCGGAAAATTCTCGTATTGTTCAACCATAAAGTCGGTGTACTTGTCCAGAATACTCATGATTGTTGCTCCTCCTTTTCTCTATCACGCTTCGGAATCATCTCCGTGATAAAATAGAGATATCCGGAACGAATCCGCTTACGATTTTCAAGTAAATCAAACAGGTTGCCTTGATAAACATCTTTGTAAATGTGATCGAATAGAACCTTGACGAATTGCGAAATGTTTTCCAATTTCGTCGCGCCGAAAAATTGCGGGTCAAGACGTTCAATAGCACGGGCAATATCTTTCGACATAATTGCCCTCGCTTCCTCTTCATTTTCACGCTCGTTCCAGCGGTCAAGGCTGTCAAATGCCACATCAAGCGGTTTTGCGAGTGAATTATCCTTGAGACTATCGCCCTTCAATCGTCCCTCCCACGCAATTCGAGCGAGTTCCTTAATATAAGACATAATCGGGTCCCCTCCCTTCTGTGCCACAACATCGGCGATGGGGCCGGCCGTGCTGCGGACGGTTGCGAACTGTAGCGGTTCGTTTCCTCCTTGTTCGCGTTTAATCATTCGATGGGTTACGTAGTAAAGTTCAAGTGCGTCGTAATTTAGACTCCGAATCAACCGAACCAAATCATCAGCATCAATACTCCCAATCTTTGATCGAATACCGTGCAACTTGAGTAGTTGTTCAAACGTCTGCTGTGTCATATCGCTGTCAAGGTCATTATCTGGCAACCACCCCCGAAATGCAGGTGGAATATGGTCAATGAAAAAGTGGCTAAACCCCTCGCCAGAAAAGAGCGGAATTGATGAATCAGTCAGCACCGCACGACACCCTAGAAAGCGTTGATACAACAGAGCATTTTCAATAGCATATAAAACCTCCTCTGTGTGATTCTTACCGGGGGTATTGACAGGAATAGTCAGAATGTTGCCAAGTGCTTCGGAAAACTTCGGTAGCGGGTTGCCATTGACCTTTGTCCTACTGAATGGCAGAATCAACTCTAGCTGTGTTGTTTCCTGATAGTGACGCAGCGCATCGTCCGTCTTGAGAAATACTGATGGGAAATCAGGATTCTGGAATCTACTCTGCGCCGCCCGGAAAGCCTTGATGAAAACATCCGTAAAATACGAAATCGGATACAGATGAATAAAAAACGTCGCTGTGCTTCCACCTACGTTGTAACAGATCTTGTCGAGCATGTACTGTGTTCGGCAAATGCTACAGACACGGCGTTTCGGTTCACGCGATGTGCCACCTTCAAGTCGGTTTGAAAAATACTGAACCTTGATATTGGCTGGTACGTCCGGCTTCATCCACTCAGCCGTCTCAAATTCCGCGCCGCAGGTGCTACACTGGATATGATTACCCCCAACATAACATTCCAGGTTTGTAGCGAAGTTTCGCCCCCGGTCGGCGGCGAAACTGAAATCAACATACTTGTGAACATAATCCGCCAATATCCCAAACTCGCTTTCGGGCAGTGAGGTTTCCATAATGGCTGTACCATCATCGACCATTAACTTGTAGATTTCGTCGAAGTCTCTGTCACTGTTGTAGAGGTCATGCCCGATGATATAACCCCGATCGGATAGGGCGTTGAAAGTTGTGTATCGTGGGCGACAAGTTGTATCCTCAATCTCCAATGGCAGCTCAAGCAGATCATAGATATACTTCCACGCATCGGGGATGATTTGGGAGAAGTGTTTGTTCAAGAAGATGTAATATGTCCGAACTAGCTCCCCAATCCTCACGGCATCATCGTCGGGGGGCAGTAAGTAAGCATCCTCAGCTAGGAGGCCATCAATCAACGTAATCTGTGCTACGGGATCAGGATTCTTTTTACTAGGTTTTGTCCCTTGTAACTTTTCACGAGTGGCTTGGAGCCTCCCCCGACAACGATCATTCATGTCATCCACTTTAGCGGCATACTTTCGCTCACTGATGATGTTTCGCACCTCATTCCAAATTTGTTGGAATGATAAACCAAGGGACAGACACTTTTCATCTACCTTGATACCCGCGGGACTGCCCTGAATGAACTTCCTAAATTCACTGCTAGTCTTTGATTCAATGTGATTAACAACACGATTTCCAAGTGCGATGATTTCGTCGGTTGTGATTTGAAGATCTCGATTGCGATCTACAAGATATGCTACACCATCAGGATAGTAAAGCAGTGGTAACAGATCTTTTTCCGTTTCCAAGTAATTCACAATCTCATTGTGGATCAGATTCGTCAAAATGCCACGTTGTTCACTCACCTTGTGATAGACGAACTGGTATTGAACATCAAGGATTTGGTTGAGTTCCCTAAGGAAATCTACCTTTTTTGCCCGTTCCTCCAGTGTTTTTGAGAGGTCAATCACATCCATTGCCCGGATAATCGGGACTAGGTAGTTCAGCAGCCGATCTTTGTCGTATGAATACGGGTCATAATCCAGATCAAGTGTCTCATCGTAGGTGTGATAATGCCGGGAATGAGCACGGACGAGAACTTCGATGTCCTTCAGATAATCCTGCCATTCCGGGAAAAACCGTATCATCTCAAGGCTCGCCAACACCGCACTGACATTTTTCGCGTTTGCCAGATAGTTGAACGAACGCTTCTCAGCCTGAAACTCCTGAAGTTTGTTCAAATCATGGACGCTGAATGCGCTAAACAGCAGTTGGACTTCAAGATCGTTCAGATTCAAGATTGGTCGTAACCGCTCCAAAACGAAAATCCCGTTGGTGATGTGGAGATAGAGCGATTCACCTGCCTTCGCGCCGTATTGGATAATTTTCTGATAGTCTCGTAACCTCTTATTTGCGATTTCTTCTACATAAGTTTGGAAGAGGTTATCCGCCTCTGAATAAATGCCAAGCGAAAATAATAGCTCTTTCCCTTCAGGTTTCTGTTTTGCCATAACAGGTCCTTTCTATTATTGGTTGGTGACGATTATAATATACAACCAGTCGCACAAACCTGTGCCTGATCGAAAAAAATCAACGCAACCTCATTTTTTAGAAAAATTTGATCTCTCCTGAGTTGAATGCTATAATAACAGTGTGCAGGACCGAACCCATCCTTGGCGGTGGGTGTAGGCCCTGCTTTTTTATAGTTTGTCTATTCAAGAATGGCATCGAAAGATAGATAGTTTTTCATGTGCAAATTCACCAAATAAATCTCATTAAACATAATAATAACATAACATTAAACCAAACACAAGCAAAAAATAAAGCCCCCGCATCAGTTAAGCCGGTGAGCCTCTATCCTCAACTATCTCAAAATTGAGATTCTTTTAGAGAAATTGCATAAAACATAATATCAACATCTTTCAATCTCGCTAGTCATCGAGAGTCTTTCCATCATAGTAACATACTCACCTTTTTTGATCAAGCACAGAATCAAGCCATTTTCCCCCGCTCTGGAATACACCACCAGCGTTCCTCGGAAAAGTGTGAAATTTCATAGTAAGTTCTGAGTCCTCTTCCTATCCCAAACGCCCAGAAACCAGTCCCGGCGCATGTTCTCACCCTTTTTTCCCCTTCCATCAAATCCCCGCATTTTTTCAAAAAACTATTAAAACTATGAGGCTGATATAAAAAGAGAGTACAGAAGTTTAACCCGCGATTCAGACAACAATAACCCACAATTTTCACATATAGGTTGCAATGCTGTAACGTATGTGATATAATATCAGATGGGAAAGCCGCGTGGTCTCTCAACACCACCGATACGCATCGGTCAAATTAACCAACACCACCAAAACCAACCTGGAGGCATATTATGGCAGAAGTAACCCATCCGAACCAACTCACACCCCAACAAGAAACAGCGATTGACCTGATTCTCACTGGAAAAAACGATAGAGAAGTTGCTCAAACCATCGGGAAATCGCGATCCACCGTCAACACATGGCGCAACCACGATCCACGCTTTATCGCAACACTGAATGACCGCAGACAACAAGTGTGGGGCGGACAACTCAACCGCTTGAACGACCTTGTCATTGAGGCTGTTGATGTGCTTCAAGACGGGTTACACGATTCAGATATCAAAGTCCGAATCGTCTCAGCCGTACATATTCTCAAAGCCACCGGTGTCTACGGTGCAACCGTGCCAGACTCACAGGTAACAGATCCCGCAGAGGTGGCAGCGGACCACGAAGTCAAAGACGACCAGAGAAAAATGAGGCTTGACCTGTATAAAGACAAGCCGACCCGCTCAGCTCAACTGGAAACGAAGTACCAGTCAAGCGCAAAGCAACAGAGCCATGCGTATGCAGAGGAGCGAGAACGTCGGGTATCTAGTGAAATATCAGACGCTGAAAGATACCTTAAAGTCGAGAAAGACACAGAAAACAGAGCGTCTTTGGAAAGCACCATATCGACATACGGTAAAATCCCGCAAGAGGTACTCAACAAAATTGACGACGACGGGCTGCACAATCTTATTTCCGATTTCATTGGCTTTCGTGACGACTACCTTCACGTTGTAGATGCAGATCTAACCAACGCCTACATCAACTCAGACCCACCGCCTTGGGAGGATTACACCGAAGAGACAGATCACCAAATCGAGGCAGAACTACAGCGAACGCAAGAAAAGACTGACACAGTGCTCCAGATTTTCCTCAATGAGTGGGAAAAACGGGGAGGCAATGCAGCACAACTACTGAAGGAAGTGGAAGAGCAACAGATCGCGCGGGAAACAGAAATCCACGATAGCAAGCAACAGTTGCAAGAGCAAGACCTGCCAAGCGATCAGAAAATTCCCAACTTACTGGAGCCGCTAAACAACGGAGGGACGCCGCCAACCGTAGGCGGGGCATCTGGTCTCCCCGCCCTGGAGAACATACTCGCATCGATCAACCACAAACCATCGCTTGAAGGCAGCCACAACGGCACCCCTGGCAAAATCTAACAAAATCTAACACTTTTAGGATTTACGCAGCCAGCCGTAGGTGCTTGCAGCCCGATTTATCGGGGCGGAGCATCTTGCCCTGCGCCAACTGTGCTGAAATGCGTAAGTCCTAGTACAAAAATTGCGTGGCAGGACTTACGCAAATTTAGCACACAGGGGTAGATTTTTGATTTTTAACCCCCTAAATCCCCCTTATCAGGGGGACTTGTGAACGCGCTGCGTAAGTCCTATAATTCTAAGATCCACTATAAATAGCCCTAATTTTTTTGGAAGATTTGACCTTTCTTAAGTTAAATGTTATAATAACAGTATGCAGGACCGAACCCATCCTTGGCGGTGGATGTAGGCCCTGCTTTTTTTATGACGTAACTTTATAGGTATGGAAGCGAAAGGGAGGAGTCTCACGGTAACGGAGGAAATTTGGAAAGGGGCAATATGTACATTGCTTACTGTTGAGAGTGCGGTATAGTAAGTTGTGGAAGGAATATTGAAGATTAAATATCTTGCAATTGACTCGCAGCGTGACAAACAGGCAAAAATCTAATTCTTTCGATATACCTCCACCATCCTCGCCGCTGTATCCGCGATCCACTTCCGTAACTCCTTCGGTTGGACCACCTCTGCCTCCTCCCCCCAGCTCATAACCCACCAGCCGACTTCCTGCCAACCTGCGACTGTCGCTTCAAAGCGCAGTCCGCTATTAGCATTTTCATGTATCTTCTGGGTTGAATGCCATTGCACCTCACGAATCAGGGGCGCGATGCGTGGTGCGAACTCAATGACCACGTGTGTTTCCGGACCGAGCCTGAAATCCCAACTTTTCTCCATGTACTTCTGGACAGAGAAATCTTCGGGGATTGTGTAGGAGAGGTGGCTCATGAAAAGATTGTGGATTCGATTAATGCGAAAGGTTAGAATTTGATTCAACTGTTCAGCATACCCAATCACATACCAAGCGTGCTTGCGAAACAGGACTGCATAGGGTGCTAGTCGATGACGCTCGCGCTTTCCACTGCTGAAAGCATTATACGCCATGTTGACCTTGCGCCGTTCCCGAATCGCTTCGTATAGCGTCTCTCTGTGCGATTCTGCTTCATCGATCTGGCTGACCTGTTGATGTGGCACTTCAATCTGGGGGGCAAGCTGGTTTAAGGTTTCGTTTGTCCGCTTGGGTAAATCGGAAGTAATCTTATGGATCGCACTATCGAGAACCTCGATCGCCCGCTCACCTTCCGCTGCCCGATAAAAACGGGCGGCTGTAACAAGTGCAAGTGCCTCCTCAAAGTTAAGGTTGAGGGCAGGGAGAAAGAAATCAGAGACCATCTCATAGCCCTGTTTACCGCGCGGAGTAATCTCAATGCCCATTTCACACAGCAGGTTAATATCGCGTTGAATGGTTGCTTTATTGACCTCAAGGTGCGCTGCCAACCGAGGCCGTGTCCACCGACGCGGTTCTTTGTGGATGAGGGATGCGACTTCGATGATCCGTGCCATCTGATATTTTCGGTACATGATATCTTTTCGGTGCTTTTTCGGGCGAGGAAATCTTACTCCTACGACAACTCAACGCAAGGCGGGTTTAAAGGTTCTCCCATTCTTCTCTATCAATTCCTGCTTCCGTGAGAAAACGTGGTAATCATTGGGTAATCTGACATAAGTAGCGCAAACTGTTAGTTTGCAGGCTCGGATCACAATCTAACAGATCGTGGTACAAAAGACTATCCGATGAAAAACTAAGTTGGGTTTCACTCTATCTGCCTTTATGCAGGTGTTGTTGAACTACCAAACCTTCATTGTACTTGATAGGGATTCACCTTTAATCGTTCAACCCAACCTACGGCCTGTGAAGTATCAACGGAACCTAATCAACTCTCTACGTTTGATTGGACCAAATGTTGGCATTAGGCAGCGTCCTCTTTAACATTCAATTCAATGCCATCAATCTGTGGAATGGAGTGTCCCATTTTCAAACCGATTAAAATCCATTCTTCTAGGACCTCTCGCAATTCTTCTCTACAAGCTTCCAGCGTCTCCGCATTCGCCCAAACTCCCTGAAGATCGGGGATGCTACCAAAGTAACCTTCCCCATCGGGTAATATTTCATAATGCGCTTGACGCATAGCTGCTTGGATATAATTCGTCAGCATAACTCACCCTTCCTTTCCATACTCATTGGTGTTATTTGTTGTTTTCTTTGATAGTTTTCTTCGCTTGGCTTGCGAGCCGCCCGGCCTGTTTTGCCAATCGCTTCGCTTCCTCAATCCGTTTTATCAATGCGCGGTTCGTCCAAGAAACACCAGCCAAATACCGGATCTCCTTTCCATCCGTCGCTGGTGCGTTCAACGCCTCTGCAGCAACATAGACCTGCAAGCCGCTAGCTGCGGTATGGCGGAATCCCGTATTAACACCCCTACCATCAACCTCAACGCTAAAAGTCAGACTACCTCTAGCGAACGCGGGATGGAAATCTTTACTAATACCGAAGAACACACCGTTCAATACTTGGCTCATGCCGACATCTTCGACAAAACGGCGATTCCCGATGCCGATATGTCCAGTAATATGATGGATACTTGGTAGAGTGAACTGCTTGCTAACCGCAAGAAACGCCGATTTTCGTTCATAACGCTCAGTGTCGTTCAGTCCGTCCTCAATACTGTCGCCGATATTTTCCAGTCCCACTGCGATGTTGGGGACAATTCCAGCTTCGCGGAGCAGGAGCACTTTGAGATTTCCAAATAAAAAACTCCGTTGGTTGTGCCGAACACTTGTCAAACCGATCTCGACGCGATCAAAAAGCCCAAAATCGAGTTGGAGTGCAGCTTCGTCGCGTGGCAATTCGCCTGCGTTGCGGAAGCCGAAGTAGGTTCCAAGGCTAAATATTCCGTGTTCGATGACCCTTCCCGTCGGTATGTCCACCAAGCCACTATCCCGGCAGTATGGGGCTGCCCAAAGGTGAGGCGAACAGAACATGGTAATGCAAAACAGGGGGATGAGTAGCCGTTGCAGCGCAATCGGAGGCGTGTTATAAATGAAATTCATCGGTCTATCCGAGGGTTTGAAACCGTTTCAAGGAGGGGAACCACGAAAGTTGAGGTAATACTATTTCTGAATGGGGATCTCTCATGTAATGGAGGGGAATTAACGCGAGGTGGTTATTTCGCGCTGATGTGCTAGCGATCGAAAATAAAAAGAAGGGACTGGACACAGAGGTGTCAGCCCCTTCTATAGTAATTTTGTGGTTTAATCGAGGTCAAGCTGGCTCATAAATGCAAGCATCTTTGCTTCCGCCTGCTCGGCAACTTGCTCCAGCGTTTCGGGATCGACTGTTGTCTCCTGAATCCGTTCATCGGTGTTTGTCGCAAGACAGAAGCCGAGGTTGTACTTGAGATCGTGCATCGCTTGCTCAATATGAGCGCTGACAGGTCCGGCTGGATACATCCACTGCCGCGCCCTGTTCTGTTTCAGGTTGATGTGACAGTGTCCTGTTCCGCCCTGTTTTTTTGCCTCGCCAAAGCAGTCAAGCCGCAAGATTTCTTGGTCATAGGCGAAGACAGATGCTGCGGGTCCATACCCGGCGCGGTCATCCCGCCAGTAGACTTCCAATCGGACATTATCTTCTAGCGGATATTCGACCAGATCTCTTCTTCCTTGTTGTTCTGGCGCCATCGTTTTTCCTTTCGATTGTAGATGGTTGGATTTGTAAATGTCTTTGCAATTCTAACACCCCACGAATCAACGAGGTGCGGACCTCATCGCCGTTTAGCCGAATCGGTGCTCCTATCTCCGATCCATGTTGTTAGCATTCTACTACAAAGAATTTATTTGGTCAAGTCCTATTTTTATTGTCTCTATCGGATTTGATCAAACTCGCCCCTCCCTTTTAGGGCTATTTATGGTAGATTTTAGAATTACTTATACACTTCTAATGCACAGCTAACCCCCTAAATCCCCCTTATCAGGGGGACTTTGGAAACTTCGCGATGGTCAGAGTTATTGGTAATGTCTACTTATTTCTCTAATTCACCATAGTTTTCGGTTCTCTGCCTGTCTGTGCGACGTGTCGGGATTTGGAAATCCCTCCTACAGAAGAATTATGGCAGTATCGAGATTTGGAAATCCCTCCCCGATAGATCCCCGATGAATCCCCGATACATCGGGACAGGCGGGATGCAAGCACCTACAGGAGAATTAAATGCCCCTACTGCACTTTTGAATCGTCTTGACAGCATTTTTATAACCAAGTAAAATATGCGAAGTGTATCTTGGCTTTTACACAACTCCCACCGAGGCGTATCGAAATTATGTCCACTAACAGATCAGAAGATTGGATTGACAGCTCTTGGATTGAAAACTATTTGATGGGTTCAGTCCGAACTCCGGACCGCTGGCTGTTTATCCATGATACGTCCCAAGTCTTCCCAAATCTTCATGCGCTGAAACTCTTTGACCGCGAATACGAGGTCATCTTTTTCGAGAGCGATCTACGGATGCGGCAAAGTTTAGAGCATTACAAAGATAACCCGGAGGCACCTGCTGCCTGTATTGTTTCTCGCCAATCGCATGAGACAAATCTCCAAATTCTTGACTACATTGTGCGGAGTCAATCGGTCGAGATGACACCGCAATTGATTCTAGAATTTGCTCAGCCGGGATACAGTTGGACTTACTCAGTCAACCAATTGTGCGGTGAGGATTTCTGGACACTTTTTGAACGGTTTCAGATATACCGCTTAAACTATCCCCGCTCTATGACGCCCGCTGAAGCGACGAATCTCCTGATTTCAACACAATTGGATATCGATTTGCGAGCCAACCTGTCAGTCCGGGAAGCGGTTGAGATATGGCAACGGATGGAGGGAGATGCGGATCTAATTGCGTGGGGCGAGAAATATCCTCGGCTGTTTCAGTCGCTCAATCTCAAGGTTCGGGCCGCGCTGCCTCTGATGGACAAGCTGGAAGGGGATGCAGATTTTGTTCATTTTCTCTGGACTTCGTACTCATTGGCACAGCATAATGAGGACTACGATCTTTTTCTTCCCAAACTCTTTGGAGATACGATTTGGAAGAAATATGGGAATACCCCGCCGGAGGAGATATGGAACGCTTGCCCTCAACTCATCCGAAGTGATCCGGAACGGGTCATGGACCAGATTAGACAGACAGAAATCTGGCTGACCCAAGATCAACAGCGATTGGAACTCTTCCAGCAGTGGGTAGGGCTTGATGCTTCTAATCTGAGCAAGACAATAGAATATGTGAAAAAAGAGATCCTCTTTTGCATTCCGATGCGTGAAGCCTTGCGTTTGCTTGGGGCGCAGCTCTGTCATTTTCCTGAATCGTTGGATACAGTTGAGATTCACAAAATTATTGAAAACATCCAGCGACGACATCTGTTTCAGGCGAATACCGCAAACTACCTGCGGATTAAAGATATATTCCGAGCATTTACCGATCTGGTTGCGTTGAATCAGTTAATTGCAAGGGCAGAACACAAGCGTTGGTCCGCTGAAGGGGATCGGAGTCAGGTACAAAATCAGGTGATTTTGAATCCCAATAAAGGCGGGGATGTAACGGGCTGGGGATATCCGGCGGATCTCTCAAAGCTGGAGTTGATGGCAGCTGAATTGGAACAGCTTAACTTCCAATGCGATTTTTTACCCCCCCCTGTGATTGGTGAGGTCTTAGGGCGTGTCAAGGGATTGATAGATGAATACAACACGGAATTTGCCCAACGGATTGCAACCTCTTTCCCCACATGGATAGCCTCAAATAGAGATAAGCCACTACTGACAGTTGATTTCTTGGAGATGCTTTTTTTACCTCGCTATCAACAATACGTTCAAGAAAAATCCCAATTGACTTACATTTTCATGTTTGATGGGATGCGGTGGGATACTTGGGAAGCAATCAAACCGAAGGTGTTGGGTACGTTTCAAGGGCGGCTTGCCCTCGACGGTGTTTTTCCGTTGGTTTCGATTCTACCTTCGACGACGACGTATAATAAGTACGCCATTTTTACAGGCGAATTTCCGAATGGGGATGCGGACAACGATTGGGAAGAGGAGTTGATACCTGCTTTTCAAAAACGTGGAATCCATGGCGTCCGATGGATAACCGACAGCGGAAACAATCAGGCGGAGATGCTCGCTCTCATTGAGGCAGATGATGTTCCTGTCAAGGTTTTCAATTTTACGTTCATCGATCAGAAGCTTCAGCAGGCGGCGCAAATCCCGATTCCGTTGCGTCGGAACGATGCTTACGGAATCGTGGATGCTCGATTGCATCGGCACCTGTCCACGGTTTACGAGGAGATTAAGGTCAACTTTGAACGCTTGGTCCAGCCGTATCTTGAACGGGTTCCGAGTGATTCTCTCGTCTTTCTGATTTCAGATCGCGGTTTCATTGAGTCCGCGGATTCTCAGGATTTTTCGGAGGAGGTTCTTCAAATATCCTCCGGTACGACTCACTATCAACGCTACATTAGTTTATCAACCCCTCCTACGGGCACAGATTTGGGGCCCTTTGTCTTTTTCAGTGCGGACCAAATCGGGTTGCAACCTGCTGGGGATACGTCGCATTATGGGTTTGCGACGGGGCGTACGCAGGTTCTTTCTGCAAAACGTTATGTGAACGGTGGGGTTTCCATACAGGAGATGATTATACCGTGTGTGGTCTTTGTGCCAACGGCGAGAGGGCAGTTGGAGATGTTCCCGCTATAATAAGCACGATACTTTTATGGAGGATAAACAGACAAAATGAATATGGACATTTTGAGTCTCTGGGCATACGTTTGGGATATAATTGATGAGGATGTTGATTCGATAATTCCGACTCTCAAGAACGAGATTGGCTTGAACACACTCAGTGTTGCGACATGTTATCATAGCGTTGACCACTTGCGCGTTCATCATTTGGAAAACAACTTTTATAGCTCGCAGGCAGCGATCTATTTTCAACCGGATCGATCACTGTATAGGAACACCCAAATCGAACTGCCGGTGTCACCACTCGCGGAAGAAATGAACCCTCTGCGGGGGATCTCCGACGGTTGTGAGCGGCACGGTATGAAACTCTCATCATGGACGGTATGTCTCCACAACTCAACGATTGGGCGAAATCAACCAGAGGTAGTGCAGCGCGATGTCTTTGGCAACCCGTGCTGGCACGCGCTCTGTCCGGCAAATGAGGATGTACGCGAGTATATGCGGGCGGTTGTAACGGATTTGACAACGAACTACAATTTCGCCACCGTCGAGTTGGAATCGTGCGATTATCAAGGAGGACGTCATTACCACGGACATGAGAAAATTGGCATCCCGCTCGGAGAGACGGATCGACTCCTGCTTGGGCTATGCTTCTGCGAAAGTTGTCGCAAGCGTGCGACTGCGGAGGGAATTGATGTTACCGCTGTGGCAAACGGTGTGCAATCAGAACTCGCAGCCAGTTTTGAGTCTGGGAATCCGATTGAGATTGGGTTTGACGAATTTTGCGATAAAGTTCCTGACACCTGTGCGTATCTCGAAATGCGCGAGTCTGTTGTTAGTTCACTCATTGCAGATATTAAATCTGTTTCCCAAGCCTCAATTTCATCAATGGCAATGGGAGATAGACGATATTCAGGGCTCAACACAGAAGGGGTCCGGGATATTGCAGATTGGTTTGAGATTCTATGCTACACACCGTCACAAGAATCCGTTGAAGCGTCTGTGCGAAACGCTGCGGCACTGATGAACGGGGAGGTGGATCGGGTCTGGGTTGGTGTCTGTGCTTATCCGCCGGCAAGCCCAAACGCCGAGACGCTTGCTGCAAATGTCAAAGCGGTAGCAAGGCTCGGTGTCCGTGCTGTATCTTTCTACAACTACGGGATTATGCCCAAGCGTAACCTGCAATGGGTCAAGGCTGCAATTGAAGAAATTAAGTAGTCCCGCTTGCTCAAGATCATATACACAAAGGAGATAGATAATGACAGTTCACGAAGCGACTATTGCTAAGATTCAACAACTCCCGGAATCTCTCGTCCATGAAGTAAGTGATTTTGTAGACTTCCTATTGACGAAGCATGATAGCACGCGCTGGCAGTTATGGATACACTTTGCTGAAGTCTTAGAAACTGCAGAGTCGGATTTTGCTGACTACTTGTCTAATCTAGAAGACTACGAAAATCGTTTGGCTCGTGGAGAAATCCAATGGTAACAATCAATCGTGGAGATGTGGTCTTGTGTGACTTAAATCCGGTCGTTGGCACAGAACAAGCCGGCGTAAGACCTGCAATCATACTGCAAACAGATCGCGCAAATGTAGTGAGCCCCCATACGATTATTGTGCCCTTTACGGCAAAAATTCGACAGGTACTCTTGCCCTCTCATGCCTTTGTGCCTGCAGGAGCAGGCGGCTTAAGCCAAGATTCTGTAGCCCTTTGCGAACAGATTCGAGTGGTAGATAAACGTCGAATCGTCAGAGTTCTCGGGCACTTGGACACCCACTATCTTGCAGAAATAGAGAGGGCTCTTTGTGCGATTTTGGAGTTGCAGCTCTAATTTGCAGGAACAGCACTTTATCTTTAGTTGTTGTACCCTCGGTAAGGAACGAAAAGTGGTTACTACATTGAGAAATTTTCAGAAGGAGATTGCTGTATGAGATTTGAGGGAAGAGTTGCGCTAGTGACGGGTGCTAGTCGTGGCATCGGCAGGGCAACGGCGGTAAAGCTAGCCAACGAAGGTGCCGATGTTGCGGTGCATTACGTGAGATCGGAGAAGCCAGCAGAAGCGGTTTGCGATGAGGTCCGTGCGCTGGGACGACGGGCAGTTGCCCTTCAGGCTGACATTGCAGACCGTGCTGGAGTCAATGAAATGGTGGTGCAAGCTGTGGCGGCACTCGGTCCCATTGAGTTACTGGTAAATAACGCCGGGGATGTCGGCAATATGGATTTTGATCAACTTACACCCGAACACTGGGATCGGATTATTGCGATTAATCTGACCGGTCACTTCAACGTCATTTGGGCGGTCAAGGGCGGGATGGTAGAGCAGAAGTTTGGACGAATTGTCAATGTTTCATCAATCGCAGCATTGGCACCGCGTCCCAGTCAGTTCGCCTATGCAGCGGCAAAGGCGGCCGTAATCTCTTTCACAAAATCTGCCTGCGATCCGTTAGCACAACATAACATTCGGATTAACTCGCTTGCCCCCGGTGCCATTAATACGGATATGATCTATGAGATCTCGCCGGAAATGCTTGAACAGCTGCGCTCAACTACGCCGTTGCAACGTTTGGGTACGCCCGAAGAGATGGCAAACGTCATCGCATTCCTGCTCAGTGAAGACGCTAGCTACATGACCGGTTCGACCGTCATCGCTAGCGGAGGACGGGTGCTGTTTCCGTAGGACATGGATCTACACGATTATGGTAGATTTCAGAGTTACGGCACACGGAGTGTGCCTACTACCATATAATTGAGGGGTGCTCATAAATCAGTTTATCGAAATAGAGTGATGAAATGTGTGACATTTCTCAAAGGAAGTTCCCAAATAGAATTGACCAACATTGCGACCTGAAGTAATACGACACCAAGCATCAAGAAAGTTCGCACATTCGGTTTGCCCGTGACCGGTAGCTGTTTGTGGTTGTTATGTGTCGATAGCAGTTGGTTAAGCAATTCAAATATCGGTTCAATGGCGACCTTGCGTTTTTGTTGATAGGTACGCAACAGTTGTGATTGGTTAATAGCTTCGACATACCCTTGGGCTTGAGGTCGTTTGGCACCTATCACTGGAGTGATAAGCAACAATCCTTTGTTTGCTAGTTTCTCGGTTCGCTTGAGGTCAGTGTATCCGGCATCGGCGACGATATATCGGACATTTTGTGCAAGCATTTTCTCAATCTGTTGGTCAAGTATTGCTCTCTCGCTGACACAAGCGGTGTCAGCCGCACTCATCAAAGGCAATCCCTCTACAGAAACGGTTAGATGCAGTCCATAGCCATAAACCCAACCATGGTACTTGCTAAAAGACCAACTTGCGTCTGTATCAACGGCACGCAGTCCCTTTGGGATGCGATTGGCGTTTTTGTCTTTCTGATGCCACACATTCCCTTTTGCCTTAAACAGGCTTTTGTCTGGGTAAACGACTTCCAAAGACGCATCGGCAATCAAAGTCATGCCCAAGTCACCTAAAAACTCAATGAACGCCTCAAGCCGACAAGCGACTTGTTTGTACCGGCGTGACAGCGTCGCACGAGAGGGGACGGTCGGGAGATTGAACCATGGCATCTTCGGCAAGTGGATCTTTAGCCATCTGTGTTGTGCCTTAAATGAATAGATACCTTTGAGTGTCAAGATTGCAAAAAGCACAATCAGCGACTCGTCTGCATACGACTTAGGGCGACCGAGAGCGGGGCTCGACTCAGACTCGACGGAGGTGTTGAAAGTTTCTAGTTGTTCAAACAAAAACGTGATATAATAATCACTGTCAGGATAACTCATGTTATAATCCTCTCTTTCTGGTAGGTTAGATTAGATTATAACCGTTATCCTGACTCAATAGCAATTATGAGCACCCCTCATATAATTACCAGCTAGCGATAAAGTCTTCGACCTCAAAATTGCTCGGTTCCTCTTCAAAAAAGTATCGCATCGGACCGGACTGGAAACCGGGCACAAAAAGATCTTCCTCCGCTTGGAGTTTGGCATCGAGCACCTCAAACCGTTGCCAGAGGAGATTCGCCTCCTCTTTTGAAAAACGATCGGCGAATTGGGGACCCCAGTTGATACTTATCGAATGTGGACTAGAGGCACGCCTGCGAACCTCCGGCGGCAGCTCGTCAAAATCGGTGCTTTTCAAGATGTGGATGTGATATGCTGCCTTAGAGAGGTATATCGCTAGCACCATTTTGCCCTTCTCACCGGTGCCGGGCTGAAGTGCCTCAACTGCTTCACAATATGCTTCAGCATCCTTTTTCAAAATTGCCCGCAACGATGCTTCCGTGAGATCCTGCATCTGGTTGCTTGCCTGCGTCCAATTCTCGAAAATTTGTCGCGCCTCCGGAGAGAGAAACTGCGTGAAGTTTAAGTCCGGGTAATACGGGAAAATCGTGTGGCCCCCATGAATTGTTCGGCGCAGCTTGGTGCTGTAGTTGCTGCCCCAATGCAGGATGTAGTTAGAATACACTACGCCATCGCCCCCCTTTAGTTCGACGGGAATTCCGCCCGGTAAAGGGACGCGGGGATTTTCGAGCAGTTGACGATTTTCTTCCTCGGTGTTGAGACGACGGTGGCTGCCGGGCACCACCCAAAGCACATCATCGTTGTAGAGTGGAATGTTCCACTGGACATACTTAGGCCCGTTCTCCAAAAAATCCGCTTGTAGACTCGCCATAGGTGCCATGTCGATGGGATGAACATCACGATGCCAATGGGCTGGACCGTGGTCGCGTTGTGGGCTGCACATCAACATCATTCCGGCAATTCCCGTTTGTTCGGGAACGCTCAACAGTTGGCTGCCCACGCCTAGAGTGTTTTCGTGCATCCATGTCTCAACGGTGTTGGCGGTATCTTCGTCAATGAGGTTCTCGAAGTGTACCAGTCGTGGTTGTGCACCGGATTCCCACACACTCCGATTGCCTTCCTGCGCCCATATCTCCTTTTGACGTTCAACAAGCACCTCAAAACTGGCACGTACATCGTCTAGTTGTTCAGGAGGGATAACCTCCCGCAGGATGATATAACCGTCGTCTCGCAATTGTTCTGGATTGACCTTCATTGCTTCTCTCCCGTTAAATTAGGGCAACCGAATGAACCAATGAAATAGTGAGCAAATAGTTTTCACGCATCACGTTTCACATCTTTCATACTTTACACTTTCTTTTTGCTTAGACCTTCTACACAAGGACAGATCTCATCAGGAAACAGTGACATTGGTCAACCCAAGTTCAGCAACACATTTCCTCAATGCTGTCTGTTGTTCGATGGTCAAAGGAGACCCGGGAGGTCTGGGATGACCGCAATCGATCCCAAGCCGTTCACTAAGGGTTGCCTTCAGAACGGCGTGAAACCCACCGCCACACGCCATGACTCTGTCTGCCGCATCACAAGCTCTGTCTTGAGCAGCTTCCGCTCGATCCAAATCTCCAGCTTGGTAGGCGTTCCAAATCTCTACCCAAAGTTCGGGAGCCATGTTTGGGGGACCATCTACGCAGCCCGTGGCACCAATCGTCAGGGCGGGAAGCATTAATCGACTGTTTCCGATTAGGCAGAAAAGTCCCATCTTGGCAAAAGCGCGGACATTACCGAATGTCACCGCAGAATGCTTTAGCCCAGCCAACTGTGGCACTCCGTCCTGAATTTTCCGCATCAAAGCAGGGGTGATTTCAACGCCGGTGGCACCCGGTAAATTGTAGACGAACAGGGGTAGATCAGCCGCAGCTGCGACAATGCGGTAATGCTCAACAATCTCCCCATCGTCGCGTCCATAGAAGAAAGGCGGCACACAGCAAATTGCCTCAACGCCAACCTTGGCGGCGTGTTCCGCCATCTTGGCAGCCCGTGCGGTCGTCGGCGCGCCGACGTGCATGATGTTCTTTATTCTGCCGTTGGATTGGTCCGAAATAACCTCTGCGACTCGATTATTCTCTTCATCGTCTAACAGAACGCTTTCTCCAGTACCTCCAGCGACCCAGAAGCCGTGGACACCCGCTTGGATGTTGAATTCGATGACTTTGCGAAAAGCTACTTCATTCAGCTTTCCTTCAGGTGTCATCGGCGTGATGATCGCGGGAAATATACCGTGAAATTCAGTTGTCATGGCTACTCCTCCTAAATGGTGATGACAAGATAGATGGGATTTAACCCCAAATGGTCAGATCTCTAATGCTCTCAAGCAAGTTTCGTTATATTTGATTAACAAAGATTTTGAATGTCATTCTATCTTCGCAGAAATTGGTGAGCACGTCAAGTGGAAAATAGCCTATTTGTACTCATAATCAATTTTTTGAGGTTGATCCAAACTGGTCAATCGGCTACACTATCCGGACGCCTTACTCTGTTTCACGCTATTTTTTGTGCTAAGGCATCCATAAGATAATTTGACGGAGAAACGCTATGAAAATCACAGCTGTAAAACTTTACATCCTTGAGCATCCAGAGCGCAAGGGCAGTGGACATAAGTTGGTGCAAGTTCCGAATCTGCGCCGCATTCAGTATACCCACAAAGGTCTACCGAGCGATCAGCCGGCACAACAGACCTTTATCCAAGTGGAAACCGATGCCGGTGTCACAGGCAGGTGTACCACCACAATGTCTCCTACACAGGCAGCGATTTTGCGGGCACAGGTGTTGGGTGAGGATCCGCTGGATCGGGAAAAACTATACCAGATGCTGCACAAGGGAACGCGCTGGGTTTACCAGCCTCCCGGTTGGTTTGGAGATTTTGATAATTGTCTCTGGGACATTGCGGGTAAAGCCGCGGGGCTTCCAGTCTATGCCTTGGTAGGGCGGGTGCGGGAACGATTTCCTGTCTATCTGACGGGCGGAGATGGCACGGTAGCGGACTATCTGCGAGCCATTGAGGCAGGACGAGAAATAGGAATTAACGCCTATAAATTCCACTCCTACAAGGGCGGCAAAGCCGATATCCCGATTTTACGTGAGGTGCAGGAGGCTGTCGGACCTGACTATGCACTGCTCCACGATCCGGTCTGTTCTTATACATTACGTGAGGCAATTGAGGTCGGCCATGTTATGGAGGAGTTGGACTTTGTCTGGCTGGAGGAGCCTTTCCACGAACAGAAGATGAACCTCTACCAAGAACTGTGTCGAGAGCTAACGATTCCGGTTATGGCAACGGAGATGTTGATGCACGACATTGGTCTGTCCTCACAGTGGCTTATCCACGGGGCGACAGATCGGCTTCGTGTCAATGCCCGGCACGGTACAACTCAGGTTCTGAAGTTGGCTCACTTTGCGGAACTGTATGGGACGAATGTGGAACTCAACGGACAGGGTGGGTTATTTGGACTCCTCCATGCACACCTGGGATGCTGTCTTGATAACACAGATTTCTACGAGTCCTTTTCCGCTGCTGCCGATGGCAACCGACAACAAGGGCAGGGGTGGGGGATGCTAAATGCTCCTTTGGTTTCGGACGGGCACATATCTCCGCCGAATGCACCGGGGTGGGGGGCTGAGTGGGATGAAGGGCGTTTCAATTCTTTAGCATCAGCGGAGTATCATTGACGTGGGAAGAAAAGGTCAATACCAGCCTCGACATCATCGATCGGATGACCGTGCTGTTGCTCATAGCTATCGTGTATGTCGCGCTCGGTTTCGGTGAGATTCGTCAACGGGAAGGTCAAGGTAGCTCGACTCTGTTTAGCGGATTCGCTCATGGCGATGTTCATCTCTTGATCCTGCCGTCCAAGTTGTGCGCCATACTCCGGATCGATGTCATGGAGAATTGCATTCGCGAGGATTAACAGTTCGTCAGCGACCGGGATCTGTCCTTCAGTCAGTGGGTAGTGCCTTAGCGGGTTTTCCCATGTAATCAACTGGTCTGGAAGCTCCAGTTCGATCTTCTCAATCACCTCTGTGCCATCTACATCAATTGTTGTGCGTTTTGGTTGATAACCGATGCTTTTGGCGCCGTTCTCCAGATCTTCGGGAGGCACAACGTGGATATCTTCACCGACAATTGTTCCCTTGCTGCCGTCAATCTGCGAAATGCCGCCCTGCCCACGCCCTAGTGAACGGGCATGGATGACGTTAGAGTAGACCATCAGGGCGGTTGCGTTGTTGTCAAACTCTAGGAAGCCAAACGTCCAGTTATCGCTTGTGTGATGGCGTTTCATACGGTCAATGATCGGAATGACCGGCGTGGATTGAGTGATGCCGAGGATCGATTTTGGCTCTCCATCCGCACGCAGCCGAAGCATACTCATGCCGTGGTAGCCACCTTCATAGAAAATTCGGTAGATTCGCCCCACCTCACCTATCACACCCGCATCAATCACAGCCGATAGAAAACGTTCTCGTGGCGCGCGGTAGTAGTTTTCTGCCACTTCCAACTTGATGTTGTTTCTCTTTGCGGCCTCGATCATGAGATCCGTCATCGGCAGTGTCACGGCAATTGGTGTCTCGACGATGATATTCACGCCGGCATCTGCCATAAAACATGCGATGGCGTGATGAGCGACTCCGGGCACGGTGATGTCCACCGCATCTAATTTTTCATGTGCGACCAAATCTCGGACGTTGGTGTAGGGGTTTGCACCGTACTGCTCGGCGTACTGTTGAGCGACCGCTTGGTCTATATCACAGATTGCGACGAGGTTGTAGACATCTTTCAGTTTGTCAATTACGGGAAGATGTGCACCCCCACCGCGTCTACCTGCGCCGATTAGTGCGATATTTAGTTTTGACATGTATGGGTTCCTTGTTGTTCCTTGGTTACCATCGGAAAACTTCATACCCCACATCATTAAGGGCATCAACAACAGCATTGGGAACACATTGATCAGCGAAGAATTTCAATCCCATTAAGCTGCCGCCTCAGCTTCTGATAACTCCCGTGCATAATCGAGACATGCGAGAATTTGTGTTTTCTGTAGATCTGGAAACTCAGCAATAATCTGCTCTGCGGTCTGATCTACTGCCAGATATCCAAGGATAAGGCTTACAGGGATTCTCGTACCCTTAATACGCGGCTTACCCCGTAGTATATCGGGGGTGCTAACGATAAAATCCCGCCAGTTGGTTTTCATATTATCTTCCAATTTTTTTTCCTATATATCAGTCCAACGAAAAAAGTTTGCCCCAAAATCTGCCGGCAGTGGGGAGGGCGAATTATTGTTAACGTTTGTTGGCGTTTTTTATAGCATCTCGTGCGACTATGCATATACCGAGGATAAACACTATAAGCATAACAACCGCAAGCCATTCCATCACAATTCCTCCAATTCATCGATCTTTCGATATGCAACTCTATTGATCCAAATGATTACAGATGTAAACAGAAATACCCCTACCGCACCAATTATAAGCAGAAGTGCCCTAGTTTTTCCGTAGTTCTGAATTCCCCAAGCGACCAGTGAAATGTCCGTGGCAGTCAGAATGGCGAATATAATTTTTAACCAGCCAATTTCTTCCTTTAGTTTATCAATTCTTGGCATTTTGGCTTATCTCTTTCTGATGGGGTTTTCACCTAACACTTTAGCTCCGTAGCAACCATTACCAAAACCACAATTCCCGCTGTCAACTGAGACGATTAGTTAGCCTACTTATCACGTTTCTACTTTATCTCTTTCAGAGTCATATAGGCGATAAATCCCAGGTCTTACCCACCAATAATATTTATGATTGCCAGAATAATGATGATACGATGAATGATTGGGACTCCCCGCAGTAAGCTCAGGTCCCACATTACTTAACTTGAAGTCGGGATACTTCTTTGAAATGAGCGTGGAGACTTCTTTGGGTGCAAATTCAACGTTTATATCTCCTCCTGTTAATTCCTGTACTGTTTCCAACACCACCTCCCTTACCGGTTTGTCACCTGACCAACGCGAAGTCTGCAAAGTAGCCTGCCTTGCAGATTTGGGTGCGCCGGCGTCTTCCTGCCCAACCTTTGCTTCTGTGTTGACAAGCACTTCTCCCGATTCCGTTTGGAATGTTGAAACAGTTAGACAGTTGATGTCCATGCCATGAGAGGTTTGAAGGAATCTGCAAACGCGCAATACCGAGTCGGGTATCTCTTCTGCGACAACAAATAAACGCAATCTACGATTCAGTGCTGGCATTTCGTTTTCAAACATCTCGCTGTCAAACGTTTCACTGAAGGTGTCTTGAAAAGTTGTTTCTTTTTTTGAAGTCCGGTAGTAATCTTCTGCTATCTCACGAATCTGCTCCTCCGCAAGTTTTTCTGCCCATCCCGCATATTCGAGCAGTTGTGCGACAACATCTCTTGGAGCCTTGCTCTTCTTCAATTCGACGATAACAAGGTTCCCCTCGGAATCGAGGCCGAGTAGGTCAAGGAAAATGGTCCTTTCTCCGACATTGGCACTCGTTTGTCTGCCAATCCAGAGAATCGGTTCTCCTTCGACAAGTGCCCACGGACTATTTTCAAGCCAACTTTCCAGATGATTTTCAAGTTCGATGTCAGTTTTTTTTGCGATGACAAGTTCGGCGCTGTGCAGATTGTCGTCTTCTACATTCAATCTAAAAATAGGACCTGTTTGTCCTACACTTTCAGAACTGGCACAGAGATTATCGCGAATTGTTTCTACCGCCTGCTTCTCGTCCAGCGCATTAATCCGTCCAAGGAGATCGGCGATGTGATACAGATGGACTCTGGTGTACTCTGCCTCTATATCTTGTGTCCCCGGATGTGCGATTTGGTCTCTTGCAGTCTTTATGAGCCATAGCGTACTCTGGACAGTCAGATCGCCATTGAATTGCTGTGCGAAGACAGCGCGCCAATTGTCACGAATCACTTTTGGAAAATAGTTGAGGTCAATTGCAGATTCAATGTCTTTGTTTTCAGATAATCTCCGGTAAAATTCGTCCGCCTGTCGATCGCCCAACCTACGCCCAATTAGCTCCTCAACGCTTGCCCCCCGAACTCGCTTCAATTGACGGACGATGAACGGACGCATCGCATCGCGGTAAATGTCAACCGCCTGTCTCAACGCATCTTGGTTCGGTCGGTTTGTCGTCTGCATCTCCTGTGAACCTCTCGTTATCTTCTACGTTCAATCGGAAAATAGCCATTGTGTGTTAAAAGAGGGTCTAACAGATCTGCTTTGGGGAGTCACTGATATTTTACGGGAGGAATGGTCGGATCCACGTCTACTATTCGGGCATGTCGATGACCACATACTGCTGATCGACGGATACAGAATAGGTCTCGGCGGTGTACGGTCCTTTTTGCAGCCCTGATGCCACCGTCGCTCCGTCTTCTACCTCCACCGGATACTTTCTCACACGCTTTTGCGCGGGGTTCCACCACGATTGCCCCGTTTTGATATCGAATTCCCAACCGTGCCAGACGCAGCGCAAGATTTCGCCTTTACGGGTATATGTGTATTCACCGGGCACATCGGACTGAAGAAGACCTGTCAGGCGTCCCTCGCATAGAGGTGCGCCCTGATGGGGACAGATGTTCCGTACGGCATAAAACTCGCCGTTAATATTAAAAACGCCGAGTGACCGTCCTTCAAGTTCGACGATTTTGCGTTCACCCGGCGGAATTTCATCTACGGTTGCAACTACATGTTTTGCCATAGGATTCTATTGTATTGTATGAAATGTAATATTATTAAAGATCAGGGGTTCAGATATCATGAAACTCCCATGAACCGAACCCCTGAACGATTTGTTGATTTGCAGAACTCTACAAGTTATACAGTTCGCGTGCGTTATCCGCCATAATCCGCCGTCTTACGTCCGGTGCGATACTCGTCGGGAAGGCGCGGTCGGGCGCATCGAAGTCCCAATGCGGATAATCGGTTGCGAACATCAGTTTTTCGCGTGCGTTGAGCTGCTCAAGCAACAGATCGAAATACTCCCGTTTGGGGGGTTCTTCCACCGGCTGCGAACTGAGCCAGAAGTGCTCCTTCATATACTCTGATGGCAGCTTTTTCAGATCGGGAACTTCCTCTTTCAGTTTTTTCCAACTCTGATCGAGCCGCCACATCAGCGGTGGGAACCAAGCAAAGCCGCCTTCAATCAAGACAAACTTGAGTGTGGGGAAGCGTTCAAAGATGCCTTCACAGACGAGGCTAATCACCTGTGTCTGGAACGCTTGTGGCATACCGCCGTGGTCCTCAATGTAGTAGGAAGGGGCACCCGCGCCGGTGATTGGACCGGCACCGACACCACCGAAGTGGATGCCGATCGGCAGATCATACTGCGTCGCTGCTTCGTACAGTTTCCAATACTTCCGCCGTCCCAACGGTTCGTCCGTGCGTGCAATCAGCAGCACCTGTACAAAGTTGGGATCTTCACCACGTCGATGAATCTCCTCCGCTGCCAATTCCCCGTCTTCATAGGGAACGACAATTGATGCTTTCAGGCGCGGTTCGGGTGTAGTCCACTCTTCAACCTGCCAATCGTTAATCGCTCGTGCGATCGCTGCGACATACTCCAGATTGAGTCCGCTGCCGCCCATCAATGGATTCAGAACCCCGTATTCAAAGTCCCAAGCGTCGAGCAATTGTTCCTGCATAAAAGCAAGGTCTGCACCCGGTGAAAGACCGGATGGGGGCCAAGCATCGTATCGAGCCGCATGGGGCATCCCCCGCGGATAGTTAGATCCGGCGTGTCCACGCCCACCTATCATCGCCTGATGCTTGCGCCAGCGTTCAGAGAGGTATGGATGCAGCGATTCCGGCGATGGGAGGTTGTTGTGAATATCGGTGTCAATGACAGGAACTTTTTCCCGTGTGCTCTTCATCTGTGTTTCCTCCTTATTGAACGTGATTTTCTGGATTTTCAGAAATTAAGTTGATAGATTGGAATAGGATTTACAGGGTAATCCTGATACATTTTACAGTTGATAAAAGTCTCGTGCATTTTCCGCTAGAATCTTCTTCATCAGTGATTCCGGCAATCCCATCGGCAAAGCTTCCTCCGGCGAATCAAATTGCCAGTGTGGGTAGTCGGTTGAAAACATCAGCATATCGTCTGAATCAAGTTGGCCGATCATCCGAAGGAACTGCGTGGGATCCGGCGGTGCGTCCATGGGTTGAAGCGTAAAACGGAGGTGTTCGCGCATATAGTCCGATGGCAGTCGTCTAATCCACGGTGTAATGTGGCGCAGTCCTCTCCACTCCTTATCAATCCGCCACATGACGGACGGTAACCACGTAAAGCCGCCTTCAATTAAGGTCACTCGCAGATCTGGAAACCGGTCAAATGTGCCCTCCGTAACCAAGCTGATGACTTGGGCTTGGAAAATCTGGCCCGCGCCGGCGTATTCCTCCAAGTAGGTCGAAAACCAACCGCTCGGACTTGGCGGGATGCCCGCCGCCCCGCCGTAATGGATACCAATGACAAGGTTATGGCGGACAGCAGCTTCAAAAATTGGGTCATAGTGTCGCTTGCCGTAAGGCATCAACGAGCGCACCGGCAACAGTACCTGTATGAATCCGGGATGGTCGCCCATGCGTTCAATCTCTTGCGCTGCTGTGAGTGGGTTCTGGCTCGAAACAACCAGTGAGGCACGCAAGCGCGGCTCTGGGTCAAGCCAATTTTCAACCTGCCAGTTGTTAGTCGCGGTAGCAAGTGCCGCTGCTAAATATTCATTATGGACGGTTTGCACCCAATGCGCGCAGTTCAAGATACCGTAATCTGCTTCCCAGAAGTCGAGCGTCTGCGTCCGCAGCAACTCTAAGTTTGATCCCGGCGGTCCATCTTCAGGCTTAGTATCTGGAAGGGCGGATGTCGGTGCGCCTCCTGGGTAATCCCCCATTTCAGGTCCCCCGAATCCGGAGGTACTACAGTACTCAACCCAAAAGTCCGGTAGGTATGGATAAAGGGTTCCCAGCGATGGTACACGGTTATGAATGTCACAGTCTATCAATGGAAGATCTGACCGAACAAAGCTCGGTTTTGTATCCCATGTCTCCACAGTCTTCTCCTTAAACAATTGTAGCGTCTTTTATAGGATACACATCTAGAGCCTTTTTGTCAATAGTAAGTTTTACCGGATGGTGATTTGAGTTATTTTCCAATAGAAGCAGTTCAACTGACAATTTTCTTATACAACCGCGTTCGGGTATAGAAATTGACAACTTTTAATCCCCTGTGTTATTATTCGTGCTACACTTATTTGAGGAGGATTGGAAATGACCGAAGTTTTTGAAAAAATGGAAGCACTGAAAGCACAAGCGGTCGTCTGCACCGACTGCGGGTTGGCGGAAACCCGGCTGAACGTTGTTTTCGGTAACGGCGATCCTACCTCCAAACTTGTTATCGTTGCTGAGGGGCCCTCGGCAACGGATGAACACACACTAATCCCATTTTCGGGTCCGTCGGGGGTTCTGCTCGACGAGGTGCTTCATGCGAACGACTTAGACCGGGACGAACTCTGGATAACAAATGTCCTCAGATGTCGGGCTGCTGTCCGAGATGGAGGCGTGGTAAAAAACCGTCCGCCGAAAGCTGGGGAGATTAAGGCGTGCTCAAAATGGCTTGACGGAGAGCTGACGCTGATTAGCCCCTCGGTCATCCTATGTATGGGGAGTCCCGCTGCCAATACCCTCATCCATAAAGGTTTTCGCATGACTGAGGAGCGCGGTCAATGGTTCACAGATACACTTTACGCCCCATTTGTCTTGGCAACCTATAATCCCGCATTCGTGTTGAGGCAAGAAGGCGAAGCGTATACGCGTGCCCGGCAGGCTCTGATTGATGATATTGCCGAGGCGAAACAAAAGCTCTCAGAAGCCCCTGAGTCGCCGAAGTTGACCCTATTCTGATACTGATTTTCCTGTTTTCAGATTAGCGGATTCAGGGTTAAACCAATATCCCGCAAGATACTCTTTTTCACCTTACAGACCATCGTATATGCTGGATCGTACACATTGCCCATATCGTACTCTACACACTGACCGAGCAGGATGTGGGGTGCGTTTCCCTCCAAGCCAAGTTCGTTAAGCCAACGGACCATCTCTGTGGTCGCGTGCTGCACACACTGATCCAAGGGGCGTGCATTTCCTACCGTTAAGATATAATCGTCATTTTCTGCGCGGGGCCAACCGATCTCTTTGCCTTTGATTACGTTGACCGTAAACTGCACGTCAAACGAGATCTCAATCCCGGTTCCGACAATCTCACCGTCACCTTGCACAGCGTGCCCGTCCCCGATGTGAAACAGCGCGCCATCCACAAAGACGGGAAGATACATGGTAACACCTTCACAAAAGCCGCGGTAGTCCATGTTTCCGCCGTGCGTTGAAGAGGTCGCTGTGGAGATTGCCTGTTGGCGTGGTGGGGCAACCCCAAAGCAGCCCGCCATCGGCTCTAAGGGCAACGTGAGTCTGCCGAGGCTCGTTTCCGGTGAGACGAGGGTCGCTGTCCATTTGTCCAGATCGATTTCCCAGTCTCCGCGGCCGTTCTCCGGTAGATCGGATGCGACATACTGCGCGTCTAGGACGTGCGGAGCAATTACCGTTGAGGTTCGTCCCATATTGCGATTGGGGACTAGGCGATCAAAGTGAACGGCAAGTGTGTCTCCCGGTGTTGCACCGTTGATATAAAAAGGTCCCGTCTGCGGATTCCCTCCTTCGGTGACCGTCTCTCCGGCGGCATCAACACCACCGGCATCAACGGTTGTTGTGACAACGGTATCGCCGCTGTCGATGTGGAGCACTGGTTCGTGTGCCCCGATTGCAACGTGATAAACGGTTGGTTCAAAATGATGTGTTGCCATAAATCCCTCCTCTGTTATCCGTATTTTAGCCAATTATCAAAAAGCAAGCTATTGCAGCGGCAGTTTTGGAGATAACAAGGCTGCCGTGAAGAAACAGTAAAGTGTTACTTTCCGAGCCGTTTTACTTTATCAAAGTCTGCTCGGGCAAGGACATGATTGCCTTTTTTCTTATAAGCGTGTCCACGACTACGATAGGCTTTGACATAATTCAGCTTCAATTCTATCGCTTTGGTATATTCAGCAATAGCGCGGTCATAATTACCTTTGCGATAGTATGCTGTCCCGCGATCATAATAGGCTTCAGCGTAATTCGGCCTCAAATCTATCACTTTGGTATAATCTTTGATGGCACTGACATAATCACTTTTATGATAGTATGCTGTCCCACGACCGCGATAAGCTTCGATATAATTCGGCTTCAATTCTATTGCTTTGGTATGTTCAGCAATGGCACGATCACAATCACCGTTTTTTCGATAAATAACACCACGATCGTAATGTGCCTCTGCATTATCGGATTTTGGCTTTATTGGTTTGGTGTGATGTTTAGCTTGTGACAGTTTTGGGGCTAACAAATCTGCTGCAAAAAAGCAGCAATATACTCGTGCCAATTTCGTCCTTTCATCCATCCTCTCTGGATGAGCGATTAGGTTGCGTTGCGTTCTTATGACATCAGCGAGGGGAACATCATATTTATCAAACTTACCATCCAAGGTATACTCTGCCTTAAAGTCTGTATGCTCCCGGATGAGGTGGTACAAGTCCGATTGGGAATTCTGATTTATTTTTAACGCCTTTTCAAGCCATGCACGTAAGGGAATAGGGAGATTGCTATCAATAATGAGTGAGTTGAAATCTGTGTCAAAAACCACCGGATTATCCCTTGTGGCTTTTAGTGCGATATCCCTGATCTGCTGGTTGTAGTATGAACGGAATTTCCCTTGCAGTTCTTGATACTTGTCGTTGAGTGATTGAATTTCACCATCTTTTTCTGATAAAGTTCGACGAAGATCGCCAATAGTTGTCTCGTGGGTGTTGATTTGTTCTTGAAGTTGACCATTTATTCTATTCAATCTATCATTCTTGCTATCTCCTTCACCGATTGCATTGTTGAGCGATTGAATTTCACCATCTTTTTCTGATAAAGTTCGACGAAGATCGCCAATAATTGTCTCAGGGTTATCAATTTGTTGTTGAAGGGATTGAATTTCGTTTTTTTGATTCGAGATTATCACCTGTTTTTCTGATAAAGTTTGATGAAGGTCGTCAATGGTTGTCTCGTGGGTATTGATTTTCTCCTCAAGTTGATCTCTTCGCTTTTTCAACTCATCATTTTCTTTACCTTTGTTGTGGCTTTCCGTTTCAAAAGATTGAACGTCCTTTTTCAATTCGGCATTTTCTATAAGCAATCGAGTGTTGTCGCTTTTAGTCAAGTTCAATTCATGCAGAGTGTTACCAAAAAGGTTGGCAATATCTTCCTGCGGTTGTGATTCCTCAACAGGTTTTCGTGCGAGATTGATTACACGGTCTGTCTGTCCTTTGTCTGCCAAGAGCGCGTTAATAATTCCTTCCAAAATGGCACGATAAGTCTGCTCGCCACTTGGTTCCGGTGAATGGAGGGTGACATCATTTTCCAAGGTATATTTTATCAATCCTTTAAGTCGGTTCTCCTCCTTGCGATACTCTGCTCTCATCTCATCGGTAAATCGCTCGTGAAATTCTCCCCAACTAATCTCCTTGGATTCCCACTGTGCGAGCAACTTCCTTGATGGTGCTAACTCCGGGATATTCAGCATAGATGGAACTTCCTCATGACAGATTGCGTATTTTTTTTCTGTTGGACTGGCTTCAGCGTTATCAATAGAATTCAGATATAACATGATATGTCCTCATTCAAAATTAGACTTAACTTTTCCTTTTTTATCCATACTTTAACCAGTTATCGAAAAGCGGTTTGATTCGTGGGTTGAGGCTTTCAAGGAACGCCGAATCGTTCAGCCACTCCTGACTCGTGGGGCTATCCGGGTTTGGCGGTTTTCCTTCGGGCGGCGCAACCACAAGCGCGTAATGTAGTGTTTGGCGGATCGTCCCTGACCGGTTATACCCTTTGTGGAGAAGGCTGGAGTTATAGAAGACAATATCACCCGCCTTTAGTTGGACAGCCATCTGATTGGGCATATCGGCTTTGGGCGAATTTTGTATGATATCCCGTTCGGTATTGGTGATTTCCCGTCGGTGGCTGCCGGGGACGATGAACAGGGTATCATCGTCGTACAACGCACCGTTCAACTGGACACCGCTCTTAAGTTTAGCTATTAGTCGTTCAAGTGGTACTTCGCCATCTCTTACGGAATCCCGATGCCAGTTGATATGATACGGCTTATGTTCTGAACTGACCAACAGTGTGCACAGATGATAGCGTAACCTTGTCCCGATTAGGCTTTCAATGACATCCAAAATTTGGGGATGTGCGAGCGATTCGACGAGGGCTGCTTCTCTGATGCTTGGATGGAAGATGTGATTTACGCCCCAGATGTCATCTTGTTCACCGTCAACATAGCGCAGGTATTCATGCGCCTGTTCGACGCGGCATTTGTGTAGGATCGAATCCACAGCGGCGCGATATGTTTCAATATCCTTTTGGGATAAGACCCCTCTACGGATGACATAGCCTCTTTGAAGGAATGATTCTATCTCGGAATGACTGAGCATGTCGCCCTCTTTCGGTGTGTTAGTCCCCCCGAACGATGTGCCGATCTTCGTAACCGCCGCGTGGGAACCGCTCTAGGGGCAGATCGGCGGGGATATAGTGCCAAGCGGTGCTATAGCGGGGGCGATTGCTGCGATTCTCGTAAGTCCCGTGGAGAAGATTCGATGAGAAGAAGACCACCGTGCCACCGGGCACCTCCACATCGAGGGCTTTCGATTCATCTACCTCTGTCCAACTCCCATGCGCTCCCGGTCTTCGATGGTGTTCCACAATCGCTTGGGACAAGTGACTTTTCGGAACAATTCTCAAGCAACCGTTTTCACGGTCAGCGTCTTGAAGGTAAATGCCGCAACTGACAATTCGGTTTGTGTTCGTGCCGAAATAGAAGTTGTCCTGATGCCAATCTACCGAGGTGCCTCCATTCGGCAGCTTGGGAAAAAACTTTGTACCGAATACGTCGATATCAGGGCCAACGAGTGCTTGAACCCGGTCAAGGATTTCCGTCTCTTGGGCAAGATCCAATACCTTTGGCTCAACAACGCACACGCCTTGAATTTTGTGTAAAAACCCCGGAATCGGTTCGTGGTCTTCACTGAATTCAAAGGTCCAGTGTGGAACATCAACTGGGAGGGTGAGGCTGCGCTCAACCAGATCATCGAAAAGATCCTGATAGGCTTTGAGTTTTTCACCATGGATTAAATTTTCAAAAATTAAGTATCCTTCTTCGCGAAACTGTTGCACCTGCTTGTCTGTTAATTGCATTGATAGATTCCCCTAATTTTTACAAAATGAAGGTTTTTGTTCTTTACTAGTTTCCCCAAAAGGTTAGATACGGCTGATTCTCCAATTCCCGTAGCAAGAGCAATCCAAGTTCTCGGGCGTGGTAATCGCCCCACATCGATGATTCACCACAGGGAATCGCACTGCCTTCGGGGATATAATCCCACCCGTTCGGACGATGATAAATTGAATGTAGGATTAAGCCCTGATGCTCGTCAGCTTCCGAAAGATACGGTTCGGAAAAGAGCGTTGCAGCGACTGTTAATCCTGCCTGATAGTAGTGTTTCCCTGCTGCTTGCTCTCCCTGTTTCTTGAGGTAATTTCCTAGTCGGACCAACCCCTGCGCGGTGATGGCGGCTGCGGAGCTATCAACAGGTTCAATATTGTTAAACGGATCTGCGGGTTGTTGGAGATAGGAACCCAACTGAGGCAGCCCCGGTGCCCCGGTGTCCCAGTACGGGATGCCGTCTAAGGAGGTGTTCTCAATATAAAAATCGGAGGTTGCTTTGGCAGCTTTCAGTATATGATCGGTTGCCTCCGCCTTCCCGCCATGAGGAGAAAGGTCCTCGTCCGGTAATGTCTCAAAGAACTCCAGTTGCTCGGCATAGCCGGTGATAATCCAAGCGAGTCCTCGTGTCCATGTTGTAAACGGAGAGTATCCCTGCTGGCTACTCGCACAGCGGTAATTGCCGTCATTCATGTTAAAGATCGATTCGTGTGCGACGCGCCCACGTATGTCAAACGCATCGCGTCCTTCGCCGTAATAGACGTTGTAGATTGCGGTCGTCTCGGAGTGGTGCAACAACCGTTCTAGCAAAACTATCGGTTGGTCGTTTTCGCCCATCAATACATGTCCTAGGCTATATCCCAACGCCAACGACCGCAACGAGCGGATGGTGTCCGCAAAAAGCGAATGGGGACCATTGAAAGAGGGGATATAGCCTTTCCCATCCTTTATCTTTGACCAGCGACTCGCCTGCACCGCTGCCGACACTTTCAACGCCAGCTCGTAGAAATGAAGTTCCCAATCGTTGTGTGGGATGCGCCCTTCAAGGATCATGCGCCGTAAGTTCCCATAGGTCGAAACGTTGTTGAACCCGTGGTCGTGGACGCCGATATGCGTCAGATGAGTAGCCATCTTTTCGACCGTATTCTTCCGCCCGATTTCGAGGAAATGCTCGTCATCTGTTGCATCAAATTGCAAAAGTGCGGAACCAAATTGGAATCCCTGTGTCCACTCTGTCCACCCTCGCGTGGTATACTGACCGGCAACAGTGAACACCGGCGTTCCTTTTTCAGGGGGCCATGTATCTTCGATTGCCAGAATCTTCTTTCCCGAAAGTTCAAACAGATGGTCAAGTTTCGATTTGAGTTGTTCGACAGTAATTGAGTCGTTAATCTGCATAGTGATTTTGTGTCCTATAAGAGCGGTCAGATTGTAGGGAACGCAGATCTGCGTTCCCTACCCGTTTTCACACGTTCTGATACTGAGTCGATATTCCCTCTTTGACGGATGACCTCATACAACAGAATGCCGGCGGCGACCGAAACGTTGAGCGACGGGACGTGCCCGAACATCGGGAGGTGGATCAGTAAATCGCATTTCTCCTTAACAAGCCGACGGAGTCCTTCTGCTTCATTACCGAGGACAAGACAGGTCGGTGCTGTCAAATCTGCCTGCGTATAGGGCGTTGGTGCTGTCTGATCCGCGCCAATCACCCAGATACCAGCGTCCTTGAGGGTTTCAATTGTTCGGGCAAGGTTGGTCACTTGAGCAATTGGCACATACTCCGAGCTGCCCGCCGAGGCTTTATGTGCAGCGGTTGTAATGCCGGCGGCTCGATCCTTAGGAAGGATGAGTCCGTCAGCATTGACGGCATCTGCTGTGCGGATGATTGCACCGAGGTTCCGGGGATCCTGGACCTGATCGAGCATAATAAATAGGGGTGGACGATCCGAGTTTTGGATATTCGTGACGAGGCTTGGAAGGTCGATATAGCTGGCAGGACTGACGAGGGCGATAACCCCTTGATGTGGAACCTCAGCTTCCATCGGATCTAATTCCCGACGAGGTGTGAAATCGCAGCGGATGCCGTTTTTCTCAGCGATAGCACGGATTTGCCGGAGGCGCGGGTGATTGTTTCCCTGTGCGATCAGTATCCGCTCAATTTCGCGGTTGCCGCGGCGTAGGAGTTCCAGCACTGAATTTCGACCGACAATTTTATCTTGCATATCTTTGTATGGGGGAATTCTCTATGCAAACTTGGCTACTGGCACCGGACGTTCAACAGCAAAACTCTCGTGGTGGAGCTTGATACGCTCAATTTCATGCAGTGTATCTGCTGTAAAATAGCTCTCTCCGCAATGCGGGCAACTCACCATAGGGATATTCTCAATGACTATCAAATCTCCACCCTTGCCGTATGTTTCTGTAATTCTGCGGGTTCGTGCTCCCCCTCTACCGCAAATATCGCACAGCATCTGTTTGCCTTTTATACATTAAAACTCAATAAACTCTATCGGATAATGACTCATATCTAATTGTTCTTCCTCCATATTGAGTCGAATTCCCCATTCCTGCATCGTCAATGCACCGATTAAAACTTCAATTCTATTTCTATCCTCGTCCGTCCCAATTTCCTCAAGCACTCGTGCGTGGGTTAAGATGTTGAATCCCTCTATAACACACTCAAGCCTGCAATCATTTTGGACATTATGAGACCTACCACCTAAGTTGACCAATTGAGGATTTCTTAATTCAAATATTGGTAGATTAACGGCTATATCTCTGACAATATAAGTATTTCTCGCGCCACTATCAAACAGAGTCCAACAATGACGACCTTCTACGTCTATATCTTTTCTAATCCTTCCCATGATAATCCCTATCCGGTAACAGCACCTTCGGATGCAGATGACACGAGGCGCGCATACTTTGCCATTACACCACGGGTATAGCGCGGGGTTGGGGGTGTCCATTCGTTGAGTCGTGCTTGGATTTCCTCGTCCGAAAGCTCAACGTCGATCCGAAGTGCTTCGGCATCAATCACGACAATGTCGCCGTCACGTAGTATCGCAATCGGTCCGCCGTGCGCCGCTTCCGGCGCAATATGGCAGATCATAAAGCCGTGCGTGGCACCAGAGAACCTGCCATCCGTCATGAGGGCAACATCTTCGCCTAGTCCAGCCCCAACGATTGCAGCGGTAACGCCGAGCATTTCTCGCATACCCGGACCACCGGCGGGTCCCTCGTAGCGGATGACAACCACATCGCCCGGTTGGATAGTTCCATCCTTAATCGCTGCGAAGGTATCTTCCTCGCGTTCAAAGACACGTGCCGGACCTCTATGGGCGGTTCTATCGTGACCGGCTAGCTTAATGACACAGCCATCGGGAGCAAGGTTACCCTTGAGTATTGCAAACCCACCCGTCGGTTTAATCGGTTTCGACACGGGGAAGACAACTTCTTGCCCTTCTGTTTCGACGGCGTTAGCAGCTGCTTCGCCAATGGTCTGTCCCGTTACAGTGAGTTCGTCGGCGTGGAGGCATCCGGCTTCCATGAGGCGTTTGGCAACAAGCTGAATGCCGCCTGCTTCATGCAGATCTGCGGCGACAAAACGTCCCCCGGGTCTGAGGTTTACATAGATTGGTGTCTTTGATCGAATCTCTTCAAAGTCGTCGATCGTCAATGGGATATTCGCTTCGTGTGCAATTGCGAGCAGATGAAGGATGCCATTCGTTGAACCAGCGGTTGTCGCCACCGAGGATATTGCATTTTCAAGCGAACGTCGAGTGATAATCTGCCTTGGTCGTCGGTCGGCGGCTAGCATTTCCATAACCAACTGACCTGCTTGGAATGCGACATCATCTTTATTTTTATCCACTGCTGGGACGCTGCCACTGCCCATCGGTGCCATCCCAAGAATCTCGACAGCGGTTGCCATTGTGTTGGCGGTATATTGCCCACCGCACGCCCCCGGACCGGGGCAGCCTTTGCTAATGAGGTCATCAAGTTCTTCGATAGTGATTTTGCCCGCAGCGTGCACGCCCACCGCCTCGAACACCTCCATAATTGTCACATCTTCGTCCTGAAAACGGCCGGGCATAATCGATCCGCCGTAAAGCGTCAATGAAGGTATGTCTAGACGGGCAAGTGCCATCACTGTACCAGGCACAGTTTTGTCACATCCGCAAAGCGTGACAACTGCATCAAACATATTGCCGCGACAAACCAGTTCGATGGAATCCGCAATCACCTCTCGACTGATGAGTGATGCCTTCATTCCCTCGGTCCCCATACTAATTCCATCTGAAATACTGACTGTATTAAATTCGAGAGGCGTACCACCTGCTGCCCGGATGCCTTCCTTCACTTTTGCAGCAAGGCGACGGAGGTGGTAGTTGCAGGGACCGATTTCGATCCATGTATTGGCGACTCCCACGATTGGCTTATCCAGATCTTCAGGCTTTAGACCGTCGTCGCCGAACATCAACATAGCGCGTGCTGCTGCTCGATCTGGGCCATCAGTAATCACATAGCTTTGACGTTTAAGTTCATTTCTCATACTTCCTTTATCTCCGATTCTTTTTACGGGAAACGATTGATGTTCTGTATTTGGTCCCTGGGAACGTAAAACATAAGAAAAACCGGGCAGGCGGGCAGCTAGGCACTTGCTCGCTTTCGACTGCATCACGTTTCACGCTTTACGTCTCATATCCGCTTTACGCGAAACAGGGGCTGATCAAATTCAACAGTCGTTGTATCTTCAACGAGGATTTCAAGAATCTCGCAAGGAAAATCCGGTTTGACTTCGTTGAAAATTTTCATTGCTTCAATCAAGCACAAAGTATCGTCTTCTGATACAACGCTTCCAACTTCCACATAAGACGCAGCCTCCGGCGATTGTGACGCATAAAACAGTCCTACCATCGGTGACCGTACAAGTTCTCCCACTTCTGGTGACAGCGGTGCCGCAGGAGACTCGGCTTGTTCCGCGCTTGGTAAGGGTACCATGTCACTTGGCTGCGAAAACGCAACAGGTACAGGTTCACTGCCTCGCCGGACCTTCAAAGTAATACCTTCCTCACGCAGAAGCACCTCTGTCAAATCTCGCTCTTCCATAATGTCGCAAACTTGTTGCAGGAGTTCTGTAGCGGATGGTGATTTTTCTCTCGGCATTGATTAAACCCTCTCTACATAGGTTCCTGTACGGGTATCAACCTTGATTGTCGTACCATTTTCAACAAATAGGGGCACTTGGACTACCCCACCTGTTTCCAGCGTCGCTGGCTTTGACCCTCCACTGGCGGTATCACCGCGTAAGCCGGGGTCTGTATCAACAATTTTAAGTTCCACGAATGTTGGTAATTCGATCGTCACTGGCGTATTTTCATCAACTTTGACCCGAATCGTTTCTCCTTCCTTGAGAAACTTCATTCCATCGTTCAGGAGGTTTTCCGGTAGTCCGTGTTGCTCAAAAGTTTCGTTATCCATGAAATATAACAGTGTGCCATCATTATACATATATTGCATATCACGTTCTTCAAGGCGAACGGTTTCGATTGTGTCTTTTGAACGGAACGTCCGGTCGATAACTGCCCCGTCGGTGACCCGCTTGAGTTTAGTGCGAGCAAACGCACCCCCTTTACCGGGCTTCACATGTTGACAGTCGGTGATGGTATACATAACACTATCAAGCCGGATAACTAAACCGTTTCGTAGGTCATTGAGTGCTGCCATAAAAATCTCCTTTTCGACTTTTCAAAAAGATAAGTTCCCATAAAATTCTCGCATTTGATTCTCCTTGACCCCATCAATCTGACCGTTGCAAAATCTGAATCATAGCCTCCAACGCCAAATCGTAGCCATGTGCCCCAAATCCACAAATTACGCCGACAGCGATAGGAGAAATGTAGGAATGCTGGCGAAAAGCCTCGCGGGTGTGCACGTTAGAGAGATGAATCTCAATAACGGGGAGGTTCACAGCGGACAGAGCATCCCGGATTGCAACACTCGTATGCGTGTAAGCAGCAGGGTTGATGATAACGCCCTCCGCCCAATCAATATTATCTCCAATAAAAGAAACAATTGCACCTTCGGAATTGTTCTGAAAAACCTTGAGATTAACGCTCTGTTTTGAAGCGATTTCACACAGATGCGAATTGATGTCGTCCAACGTCTGACTGCCGTAAATTTCGGGCTGTCGTCTTCCCAAGAGTTGGAGGTTGGGTCCGTGAATCAGTAAAATGTTCATATTCTCAATTTTTTTTACAATCCCTCACCTCGGATTGAGGCTCTGCTGAAATATCTGTACAATTTTATCTGTGACTGCTTTAATTGATAACCCTGTGGTTGGAATCTGGTGATCGGCGTGAGCGTAAAAGGGGCGACGTTCTATAAGCATCTGCTCAATCTTTTCCAATGGATTGGGTGTTTGCAACAACGGGCGATGGCTTCCACGCCCGACGCGCCGCCAAATCTCGGCTGTTGTTGCTGTCAAACAGAAGACAATGCCGTTGCGCTTGAGCATATCCAAATTGGATGCTCGAAGGACGACCCCACCGCCTGTTGAGATCACATGGTTCTCTAAATTCGCTGCCTTACAAACAGCTGCGCTCTCTAAATCCCTAAAGTGCGTTTCGCCATACCGAGCGAAGATGTGAGGGATAGCCATTCCGCTGTCTTCTGCAATTATATCGTCTGTATCGATCATCGGCATCCCTAGACGCTCGGCGAGTCTTTTCCCCACTGAGGTCTTGCCTGTTCCCATGAAACCCACCAGGACAATATTTCTCACGGATTTTCCCCACCCCGTAAGGGTATTAGTATACACATATTGTAGCCAATTGTAAAGTAATTCTTTGCCCGATATGGAAAGCTATATCAGTGTTAATTAAAGATTGATGGTGTGGCTTTAGGAAAGCCATCTTTCGTGTGCATTACATCGACTCGAAGAAATCGGCTAGGTCTTTGCCGTGTGTCCTCGCGTTGACCTGTTTATCGAGTTTGATAATCTTTCCCTCTTTGTCGATGACAACCGTTATGCGACTGCTCAAACCGTCTGGTTTGTCTGTCGCACCGAAGAGCAAACTAATATGGCGTCCTGTGTCGACTAGCAATGGAAAGTTAAGATTATTTTCTTCAGCAAACCTCTTGTGAGACGCTGCATCTTGTACGCTAATTGCAAAGACCTGTGTATCATGTTCGGCAAATGTACTCGACTCATCCCGGAGCGAGCAGACTTCTGCCGTTCAGCCGCCGGTGAAGTCTTTGGGATAAAATGCTAACACAACGTTCTTTTTGCCCTCGAAGCTGCTGAGTTGATAGATGTTGCCATCCTGATCGGAAGCAATGAGATCTGGTGCGGGCTGCCCGACCTGAATGGGTCCCGGAATACTTTCATTGATTAGTTTAACGAGATCTTCGCCGTGCGTTTGCGTGTTCACGTTTCGATCTATTGCACGAATGTATCCTGCTTTGTCAATAACAAAGGTTGACCGATTAGAAGCCTGAAATCTTTCCATAATACCGCTGTAGACCTTGCTGACCGTGAATTCCGTATCTGCGAGCAGAGGGAATCCAAATTTTTCTTCCTCTTGAAACTTTTTATGAGAGGTTTCATCATCGACGCTGACCCCCAAAAGGACCGTATCTGTCCCCTGAATTTGGCTCAACTCATCCCGGAGTGAGCGGAGTTCTGTCGTTCAGCCGCCGGTAAAGTTTTTGGGATAAAATGCTAAAGCGACATTCTTTTTTCCCAGATAATCGCGTAGGCTATGGGCGGCTCCATTTCCGTCATTGAGTGTGAAATCTGGTGCTGCCATGCCAACTTTCAGATCTTTGAATGTTTCCATCTGTTTCTCCTCCGCGCTTATTGCGCTGATAAATACGAATGTAACAACAATAGTGATACAGAGTATTGAAATCCGTGACATCGTGTGCCTCCTCTCAAGTAGATCAATGGACTTGCCAACTACACACATTCGCCTTCACGTTTTGCCCGTGAGTCAACTATCCACATATTCATGCCTTAGACCATCAGTCCACTGTCCATGTGAACACAACCTTGCCGCTTCGAGAGTCGTCAGCGATCTGATAGGCTTCACCCTCCGCGATTGTAAACTGATGTGTCACGATTGGTGCAAATGAAAGGTTCCGCCGATCCAGGAAGTTAATCAAGTCATATTTTATGTATCCTCCGCCTGCTTCGCTTAGGGTGCTCATCGCCCTCTATCCCAATGTTGCCAACACATCAAAAAAGGTCGGAAAGGTTTTGCTTACGCACCCCGGATCTTTAATCCGAATCCCCGGTGCTTTCAAGCCGATCAACGAAAAACCCATCGCAACCCGGTGGTCTTTATATGTGTCGATTTCCGTGGGTGTAATTTGGGCGGGTGAAATCTCAACGCCATCGTGACGTTCAACGACCGGGACACCAAGTTTTCGGAGTTCTGTGACCATAGCGTGGATGCGATCTGTTTCTTGATGGCGCGTATGTTCGATGTTCCGAATGGTCACCGGACTTTCCGCGAAAGGGGCAATTGCGGCGAGGGTCAACGATGTGTCGGAGATTGCTTTCATATCCAGATCGATTCCTTTAAGCCTCTCTGGTCCGATAACTTCAATATGATCACCGCAACGTTCCACTTGACAGCCCATCTGTTCTAGCACATTAACAAACTGGACATCGCCTTGTGCGGAGTCCATACTAAGGTTGGTCACTCGAACACGACCACCGGTGATCGCAGCCGCAGCGAAGAAATACGAGGCGTTGGAAGCGTCTGGCTCGATGGCGTATTCGCGGGGTTGGTAACGTTGTCCACCTTCAATGTGAAAGGATTTGTAGGTGTCGTGAGCCACGTCTACGCCGAACCCCTTCATTACTGAGGTGGTAATATCGATGTAGGGGGTTTTCATCTCTCCCACAACCTCAATCACCATCCCTTTTTCGCCATAGGGGGCAACGAGCATCAGCGAAGTCAAGAACTGACTGCTCTTGCTAGCATCAAGGCGAGTTTTCCCACCCTTGAGTCCGTTTGCACGAACAACTAACGGCAGAAAGTCGTTATCGAATTTTGAACGAACATCAACGTCGAGTTGCTTGAGCGCATCAAGCAGATCTGAAATGGGACGACTCTGACGCATTGGCGCATCACCGTCGATGGTAAATTCGCCCTTACCGAGCGCAAGGTAGCTGACAAGCGAGCGTGCTGCCGTGCCGGCGTTGCCGATATAAAGTTCGGCGTGATCAACGGGGATCTTTCCGCCGTTTCCAACCACTTCAAACCTACATCCTTCCTCATCTGCCTCAATCTGGATGCCGAGTCGCCGTAACGCCTGACACATATAGTGGGTGTCATCGCTGAAAAGCGCACCTGTTAGTCGGGAACGTCCTTCGGCGAGCGCAGCAACGAGCAGTGCCCGATTCGTGTAGCTTTTTGAACCGGGCACTGTGACTGTAGTGTTGATTGGTTTCTGGATGGGTTGGATCTCGATCATTGAGGGATTCTCTATCTTTCAGTTTAGATTAACCCGTGCTCAGTCAGCAGATCCCGTAACTCGCTTCTCGCCGCATCGTCTACCGGCAGGAGAGGACTGGTGGTATAGTGGCTGCAAACACCGAGCATTTCCATGCAGGCTTTCAGGCAACTAATTGCTGCACCGTAACCGTAGAGTTTGCTCAGTTCAAGAATCTGCTTCTGCAGGCGATGGACTTTATCAATCTGCTGCGCCTTCGCGGCATCATACAGTTGAACGGAGGTTTTCGGATCGACGTTGGAGATTGAAATAACGGCACCTGCCGCCCCGAACAAGATTGCCCCACCCGCTAACGTATAAGAGCCGAGCATAATCGAGAAATCCTCATTATCTTCGAGATAGGCGAGCATTTTGAGAAAGTTTGTCCAATCTCCTGAACTATCCTTGATCCCAACGATATTTTCTACCCTCTCTGCTAAATCGCGGACAACTTCCGGCGGGATTGCGGTCTTCACCATCACTGGGATATTGTAGATAACCACCGGCAGATCCGTGCTTTGAGCGATGGTCTTGTAAAAATCGACGATGTCAGCGTTGCTGATTGATGGGTAATAGTAGGGCGGGGTTGCCGCAACGGCATCAATCTTAGATTCCTGTGCCATTTCAATATTTTGGACGACACGTTGAGTACTTGAATCCATCACACCGCAGATAATCGGGACGCGCCCACCGACCGTGTTGGCAGCAATTTCGATGGCGCGTTGTCGTTCTGCATTTGTCAGTGTTGTGAACTCGCCTGAAGTGCCGAGCAGGTAGATGCCGTGTACACCGTTGTCGATTAAACGGTTGAGATGTTTCACAAACCCCAACTCATCAATCCGTTCTTTTTCGTCCAAAGGCGTTATAGTTGGTGTCAAAATGCCTTCAAATCGTCCCTTCATGATGTCTTTCTCCTTGATAGCCTGTCGTGTCAGTGGTACTTCTTGAGCGACTGAATCGCTTCCTGTACCTGTGCTGAAATTTCTGACGGAACGCGCGGATTAAAGGGACCACCGGTGCCGCCTACAATATCACTAAATCCACTGAGGTTCATCGCTTCTATTACAGCGGAATAGTTGTATAGGCGTTCATTCATGAAACGAATTTCTTCAAGGGCGAAGATGTCTGCTTCGACTTGGCGGGAAGTTTCGTAATCACCGCGACGTTGGGCGTTGTTGATCTCGTCGGAGGCGCGGGCGCATAGGACAGCAATTCCGGACGTATGCCCTTTCGTGCCGAGTTCCGCCGGACGTGTACAACGGTCGCCAATACCCCAGACCACAAGTCCACTGTCCCCTACACCATCAATAATTGACTCTACGTCTTCTGCACCTGTGCCAATTTTGACACCGATAAAGTGTGGCGAATCATTGACTAGGCGAATCATTGCATCAAGTTCTTTCTTCTGGCGGAAGTAGTAGAGGAATCGCGCACCGCAGGATTCGCCATACTGTTCGCCAAACTTCATGTACTGTTCATATATGCCTTCGGGATTTGAGATGCCTGTTAAAGGCATTATCAGATATACATCGGGCGGACGCTGCAGGTTGGACTGTGCTTCGATGAGTTTCCCGGCATCCCCGATTGGGTTCGGCACAATACCTGACATCAGAACTCCATCACCCGCCATCTCGCGGCCCGTGGCATCCATTACACGGGTTTGGTCCTCCAAACTGACGTGATGGACGAGGCTCGTTCCAGCGATTGCGATCACGCGCTTCCGATCGCCTTCGAGATAGTTGTTTTGCATTAGGTAGTTGATATTTTTTGCGTGCCCTGCATAGTCAATTTCGCCATCTTTGAAAGGGATGATTGGAATGGCTGTCACAGAATCTAAAGCGTCTAAAAGGGTTGGTGTGTCAATAGACATAAATGTTCTCCTGTAGATCCAAATTCGGAATGATACTTTCTGGCTAACCAAAAAATTTACTGATGAATTAAGTTTAGCAGAATTTTCGCACGATGTCAATGCTCAACATTTTCCTTGCAAAAATAGATCCGATTGTGTTATACTTAAATAGGTTTCATGGCAACGGTGCACATAAAAAATTTTCCCTTTTAATCTGATCCCGTGAGGTTAGGAAAGGGCATCAACATGATTTACGGCTATCCTCATATCTCAAAAACTATTGGTATTATTAAGTGCCTCCCTCTTTTTGTAGGAGAGGCTTTTTTTATGCCCGGATTTAGTTGCTGATGAATGCACAGGCTATATTAGACTTTATTGAGGAGATTGGTGTTCTCAAGAACCTGCCGCGCACCGGCTGGCGTTTTCGCGGTATCAAAGATGCTGAGAGTATCGCAGATCACTGCTATCGGGTATCACTTTTGTCGATGATTCTGGCGGATGTGTTGACGGAGCAGGACGTTCCGTTGAATACGGAAAAGGTGATGCGTATCGCGTTGTTGCACGAGATCGCTGAAGCACGAATTGGGGATTTGCCATTTCCAGCTCTTAAATATATACCCGAGGAGGTCAAGGGGGCGGGAGAACGGGCTGCTGTCGAATCAATGTTTGAACGCTTTGGTCCCCTCCAAAAAAAATATATCCAACTTTGGGCTGAGTTTGAGGAAGGTACATCTATTGAGGGAAAATTGGTGCGGGCTGCTGATAAACTCGAACTGATGATTCAGGTCTTGGAATACGAAAAGGTTGGCTATCGATCGTTAGACAAATTTTGGACAAATTCTTGGAATTATCGGAGCTTTGACAATTCTCCCCTGATACAGGAGATTATGGACCTCCTATATCAGAAACGGGAAGATTTAACTTGAGGCGTGTTGATGTGAGGACAGGTTATGCAAATGCGTGAAAAGACACAAGTGATGACAGCAGAGGACATCCGGCGGGCGGTGGTCCGAATATCACATGAGATTTTGGAGCGGAGTCACCAAGAAATTGCGGATCTAGCGGTCATTGGTGTTAAAAGCCGGGGGGATCACCTGGCACGTCGAATCGCTGACAATCTGGAGCGAACCGAAGGGATTGAGGTGCCGGTCGGTGTTGTTGATGTGCGGTTGTATCGAGATGACGTGAACCTATATGATGAGACAATGAAGGTGAATCGCACAGAAATCCCGTTTGATCCCACAGGAAAACGTGTTATCTTGGTTGATGAAGTGCTTTACACCGGACGCACTGTCCGCGCTGCGATGGACGCAGTCATGGATTTTGGACGACCCGCAGCGATTCAGTTGGCGGTTCTCATTGACCGGGGGCATCGTGAGCTCCCGATTGCAGCGGACTACATCGGTAAGAATATTCCAACTTCACGCAAAGAGATTGTTCGGGTTCAGTTGGTCGAAGAGGATGGGGTTGACCGGGCGGTAATCTACGAGGAGGACGACTCATGAGTCGGATGCTCATCCGTAACGGTCGAATTATTGACCCTGCCAACCAGATTGACATCGCTGGTGATCTCCTGATTCTTGATGGGAAAATCGATCGAATTGACGACCGGATTGAAGCTGATGCGTCCGAAATCGTTGACGCAAAGGGACTAATCGTTACACCGGGCTTGATTGATATGCACGTTCATCTTCGGGAACCCGGCTTTGAGCACAAGGAGACTATCGCATCAGGCACCCGTGCGGCGGTGGCTGGTGGATTTACTTCCGTTGCGTGTATGGCGAATACCGATCCGGTGGCGGATTCGCCCGATGTTATCAAATTGATACAGTCGCAAGCGCAGAAAGAGGGAGCGACGAATGTGTTCCCACTCGGCAGCATCACGAAAAATCTTGATGGCGAAGTCTTGACGGATGTGCCAGCATTGATAGAAGCCGGTGCCATTGGGCTATCGGACGATGGCAAAACGGTCATGGATGCTGGGTTGATGTGCAATGTGTTGGTGTTAAGTGCAAAACACAGTTTCCCCGTGATGGTTCACTGTCAAGAGCATAACCTTGACGTGGGGGCGGTCATGAATCTCGGTGAAACGTCGCGTCGGCTAAACCTAATCGGAAGTCCCAACGCTGCGGAAGATATAATCGTTGCCCGCGACATCATGCTTGCTGAACTGACTGGCGGGCATCTCCATGTCCTCCATGTCAGTACGGCGGGATCCGTTGACCTTGTCCGTTGGGGTAAATGCAGAGGGGTCAATGTCACTGCCGAAGCGATGCCGCATCACTTTACACTCACCGACGCAGCGGTGGAAGAACATGGTACGGATGCCAAGATGCACCCGCCCTTGCGCACACAGGCTGACGTTGATGCTGTCATTGAAGGGATCAAGGATGGCACGCTCGATGCAATCGCGACAGATCACGCGCCACACGCTCCGTTTGAAAAGGCGCAGGGGATGCTCGAAGCCCCGCCGGGCATCATCGGATCAGAGACCTGCGTCCCCCTTGTGTTTGATCGGCTTATCCACACTGGGCAACTCACGCTATCGGAGGCGATAGCGAAGATGACCTGTGTTCCGGCAAAGATTCTGCAAATTGATCGTGGGACGCTCTCCATCGGTGCAGTCGCTGATGTGACGTTGATAGATCCGGAGAAGGTTGCGAAGGTAGATGTAACACAGTCCCACTCCAAAAGCCGCAATACTCCCTTTGATGGTTGGAAATTGAAAGGGTGGCCCGTGATGACTATCCGTGACGGTGTTATTACCTGAAGCGTGATACGTGATGCGTAAGAAAAAATAGAATAAATCCTTTCTAAACGAGGTGGGGTATGGCTCAGGATGAACGTTTCAGGGATTTACCTGCGATAGAAACGGAAAGGTTGCTTTTAAGAACATTGGAGATGGGGGATGCTGAAGATATATTTGAGTGGGTTTCAGACCCGCAGGTGACAACGTACCTCTTTTGGCGAGCGCACCAATCGATAGAGGACAGCAGAGACTTTATTGCATGGGTAACAGCCGATGATTTTGCGTGTTGGGGGGTTGTCCTGACCGAAAGCGGTAAAGTCATCGGAAACTGCTTCTTGCACAACGTCAACTTTGAACACAAAAGGGCAGAGATTGCTTTCAATATTGGTCGAAAATATTGGGGGAAGGGTTATGCGACTGAGACCGCTCAGGCGATTATCCAATTCGGTTTTGAGCGTTGGCAACTCAATCGGATTGAGGGAACTTGCATGGTTGAGAACTGTGCCTCCGCTCGCGTGATGGATAAAGTTGGCATGACGCTTGAGGGTGTCTTGCGAAAATATGTCTACATTAGAGGGCAGTTTCACGATATGAAGTTGTACTCGATTCTGAGGGATGAAATCAGTGCTCATAGCGGATGAAAGGTATGCTCTAGATAAAAACACTGTTTATTCCCTGAAGGGGTGATGAAACAGATGAAAAAACAGCGAACACAACAATGGCTCCAAGAGATCTATAAGCAGCCCAAGCGGTATGAAGGCAAGGTCGTTATCATTTTGAACGACACCCAGATCGTAGGTGTAGCTGAAGACTTTACAGCGGCAAAACGTAAACGAGAAGAGCTCGCTGCTTCCTCTTATAACGGAAAGATGACACTTTTTCTTGTTCCTCGGGGAGTCAAGCAGGTACGGATTCGCACGTTACGCCTCCGAAGCCTCAGAGAAGATTTGTGGGAACCTGTATATCTTGTGAATTTGCAAACGAATCATGGAGAGATTCAGAACTGTGAAATGTTGATTGACTCTGGAGCAGACATCAGTCTAATTCCTTTCCATACGGGTAGATCGCTTGGCCTATCTCGTAGTGATGAGGAAATATTATCATTTGCACAAGGTATAGGTGGGGGAGTTAGCTATTTGCTACGGAGAATTGATATAGTGCTTGACGGGCATCCCGTCAATGCAATGGTTGCTTGGTGTCAAGACGAAGATATTGAGGACATGATTGTGGGCAGACAAGATGTGTTTGATGCTTTTCATATTGAGTTTAGGCAGAGCGAGAGGCGAATAATTTTCAAACCTGTTGAGCATAAGGACGGTTAACCGATGAAAGCAATTCTCGCATTAGCGGATGGAACGACTTTTGAGGGCGAACATTTCGGCGCGACTAGGGAAACTTCCGGTGAGGTGGTCTTCAACACTAGCATGACCGGCTACCAAGAGATCCTGACCGATCCATCTTACAAGGGTCAGATCGTCACGATGACCTACCCGTTGATCGGCAACTACGGCTGCAACGATATCGATGTCGAATCAATTCGACCGCAGGTGGAAGGATTTGTGGTGCGTGAATATAGTGCATACGAGAGTAACTGGCGTTCACAGTCCAACCTCGGTAGCTACCTTAAAGAAAATGGGATTATCGGTATCCACGGTATTGACACGCGCGCATTGACCAAACGGCTCAGGGTGCATGGTGTCATGGATGGCATACTCTCGACGGAAGACCTCGATCCCCAAAGCTTGGTTGCCAAAGCGCAAGCGTGGCACGGGTTGGTTGGTGTGGATATGGTTCAGTATGTGACATGCCCGAATCCGTACTTATGGGAGACCCGCGACCCTGAATCAAACGCGTTCCCTGAACTGAGTTCCACCGCCGATGATAAGGATTCCCAACTCACAATTGACTTTGGCACAACAGGGATTAAGGCATCATCAACTCCCCAATTCCGGGTGATTGCAATGGATTTCGGGGTCAAATATAACATCTTACGCCAACTTACCCAACACGGTTGTCAGGTGCAAGTTGTTCCGGCACAGACTTCCGCAGAGGATATACTTGCCGCGAATCCAGATGGTATCTTCTTATCCAACGGTCCCGGTGATCCGGAGCCGATTGAATACGGTATCAAGACGGTTCGACAGTTGATTGGTAAGAAGCCGACCTTTGGCATCTGCTTGGGACATCAATTGTTGGGGCTTGCGCTTGGTGGAAGGACCTTCAAACTCAAATTCGGACATCGTGGCGCAAATCAACCAGTAAAACGGTTTGACACGGATCAGGTCGAAATTACTTCACAAAATCACGGTTTCTGCGTGGACATTGACTCACTGCCAAACAATGTAAAAGTGACACATATCAATCTGAACGATCAAACCCTTGAAGGGATGGAACATCAAGAATATCCCATGTTCTCTGTGCAGTACCATCCGGAGGCATCTCCCGGGCCCCACGACGCAAGTTATCTTTTTAAGAGATTTACAGATCTGATGCGTAAGACGTGATGCGTGAAACATGAAACGAGACAAAGAAAACAACGCAATGCCGTAATGAGGTAAAGGGCAAGGAAGAAAAAAGTCCTTGCGTCTTCGCACCTTTGCGTTAAATTCTGTCCCAATAACAATACGATAAGGTTACTTACCATGCCAAAGCGAACTGACATCAAAAAGATCCTAATTATCGGCTCCGGCCCGATTATTATCGGTCAAGCCTGTGAGTTTGACTATTCGGGCACTCAGGCGTGTAAATCCTTGAAGGAGGAGGGGTATGAAGTTGTCCTTGTCAACAGCAATCCGGCAACAATTATGACGGACACGGAGCTTGCAGACCGAACCTATGTTGAACCGATTGGCGCAGATATCGCCGAACGAATTATTGCTCAAGAGCGTCCCCAAGCCTTACTCCCGACTTTGGGTGGACAGACAGGATTGAATGTTTCTGTTGAACTTGCTGAATCGGGTGCGTTGGACAAGTATGGGGTTGAGTTGATTGGCGCAAAACTTCCCGCCATCCAGAAAGCCGAAGATCGAGATTTGTTCAAAAGGGCGATGGTACGAATCGGTTTGGCGGTGCCAAAAAGCGGCATTGCCCATTCGTATGACGATGCCATTGCTATCGTTGAGGAGATCGGTTATCCAGCGATTATCCGGCCCGCGTTTACGCTCGGCGGCACCGGTGGAGGTATTGCGTACAATATCGAAGAGTTTCGGGATATGGTTGAGTACGGATTGGGGTTGAGTCCGGTCAACGAGGTGTTAATCGAAGAGTCGGTGATCGGTTGGAAGGAATTTGAGTTGGAGGTCATGCGGGATGGGACGGATAACGTCGTGATTATCTGTTCCATTGAGAATTTCGATCCGATGGGGGTTCACACCGGTGATAGCATTACAGTTGCACCCGCCCAGACCTTGACGGACAAAGAATATCAGTTGATGCGGGATGCGGCGATTAAAATTATTCGTGAAATTGGAGTGGATACCGGCGGCTCAAATATCCAATTTGCGGTCGATCCAGATACAGGGAAACAGGTTGTGATTGAAATGAACCCGCGGGTTTCTCGGAGTTCTGCGCTCGCCTCAAAAGCGACAGGGTTTCCGATAGCAAAGATCGCAGCGAAGTTAGCTGTCGGATATACGCTCGACGAGTTACCCAACGATATTACGCGCAAAACCCCTGCGTCTTTTGAACCGACTATCGATTATGTTGTGACAAAGATCCCGCGTTGGGCGTTTGAGAAATTCGCTGGCACCGATGAGACGCTGACGACGATGATGAAGTCCGTGGGTGAGGCGATGGCAATCGGAAGGACATTCAAGGAATCCTTGCAGAAGGGGTTGAGATCATTGGAGAACGGTTGGGCGGGACTCGATAGCCAACCCCTCCAGAAGTTGCCGGTCTCGGAATTGCCGCAAAAGTTGACCATCCCCAATATGGAACGGATCCTTTATATAAAACAGGCGTTCCAAAGTGGAATGAGTATCGAACAGATTCACGGATATACACACATCGATCCCTTTTTCCTGTATAATATAAAGGAGATTGTCGATTTTGAGGAGGAGGTCCGGAAAGTCGGAAGCGAGAGCAAACTGGATGCTCTGGATACTTCTCAGCTGCCTGATTCGTCTGTTTTCCTGCTTCGCAAAGCAAAGCAGTATGGATTTTCGGATCGACAGATAGGGGAACTTTGGAACGCTTCTGAAGCGAGTATCCGGGGGCTACGGAAGGAACACGGAATTGAAGCCACATTTAAGACGGTGGATACCTGTGCTGCGGAGTTTGAGGCGGAAACGCCTTACTACTATTCTACCTACGGCATGGAGGATGAGGTCAGACCTAGCCAGAAGAAGAAGATTCTAATTCTAGGCAGCGGTCCGAATCGGATTGGTCAAGGGATTGAGTTTGATTACTGCTGTGTTCACGCTGCGCTCGCGCTTAAAGAGGATAACTATGAGACCATTATGGTCAACAGCAATCCCGAAACCGTGAGCACGGATTACGACACCTCGGATCGGCTCTACTTTGAACCGCTCACGCATGAAAATGTGTTGAACATCGTTGATCGGGAAAAGCCGGACGGGGTTATCGTGCAGCTTGGTGGACAGACACCTCTGAATCTGGCACTCGGACTTCAGAAGGCGGGTGTTCCAATTATCGGAACCAGTCCAGAGGACATTGCAAGATCGGAAGATCGGAAGCAGTTCACAGAGCTGCTTGATGGACTCGGCTTGATGCAGCCCCCAAATGGGACGGCAACTTCCGTTAAAGAAGCCATACCAATCGCTGCGGGACTTGGATATCCAGTGATGGTACGTCCTTCGTACGTTTTGGGGGGACGGGCGATGCAGATTGTCTATGACCAAGATGCGTTGGAAGCCTATATGGATTCAGCGGTCGCAGCCTCACCCGAACATCCCGTGTTAATCGACAAGTATTTGGAGGATGCAATTGAGGTTGATGTTGATGCGATCTCCGACGGGAACCGCACCGTTGTCGGCGGCATCATGGAACATATCGAAGAGGCAGGGATCCACTCTGGGGACAGCGACTGTGTGTTGCCGCCTTACACCTTGGTTGAGGAGCAGATCGATACGCTCAAGGAGTATACCGACGCGCTTGCAAAGGCACTCAACGTGCGCGGGCTGATGAACATACAGTATGCGATAAAAAACGATGAGATTTATGTGTTAGAGGTCAACCCGCGTGCATCGCGAACTGTGCCGTTTGTGAGCAAGACCATTGGGGTGCCGTTAGCAAAACTCGCCGCCCGCATCATGACCGGAAGGACGCTTGAAGAACTTGGATTTACCAGCGAGATTGAGCCAGATTATTTTTCAGTGAAGGCACCTGTGTTTCCGTTCAATCGCTTTCCGGGAGCAAATTCTCAGCTCGGTCCTGAGATGAAATCGACAGGCGAGGTGATGGGGATTGATGCAGATCTGAGCATCGCTTTCGCTAAAGCCCAGCAAGCGGTGGGTTATGGATTACCTCTCGGCGGTCATGCGTTCATCAGCGTGAAAAACAAAGATAAGCGTGCGATCATCTTCATCGCCAAGAAGCTAGTTGATCTGGGATTTCAACTGATTGCCACGCACGGCACAGCGAAAGTGCTTCGTCGTAACGGCATGGAGGTAACGCTGGTTCATAGTATCGGCAAAGGGCGCCCGACCATCCACGATTATGTTAAAAACAACGCTGTCGATCTGATTATCAACACACCTACTGGGTATGCACATCGTCCAAATGAGGAATTAATTCGGCAGATGGCAATTGATTACGGGATTACCCTGTTTTCTACGATCGCAGGCGCGTCAGCCGCAATCAATGGTATTGAGGCACTTCGCCGTGGCGAGATTACTGTGACTCCGTTACAAGATTATTATTAAAACGTGAAGCGTAAAACGTGAAACGTGAGGAACTCAGAAGATACATCGTGTATTGGTCGAAAGTTACCCGAATTGACTTACCATGCAATATTGAGTGCCCTTTGTAGTTTTGCAGCACGTCTTTGAATCTAGCAACATAACATGGCATATTACATGTTGATAGGAAGGAGATAAAAATGACAACTAATCAGGTTGAAAGAAACACGCGTCTGGTACGTGCACTTGATGAGATTTTAGATAGTTTATCGTTTGACGTTGCTCACCCGATAAAGGTCTTGAAGTTGGCAGAAGGCAAAGAGGTCGTTGTTGTCCAATCGAATGCGTTCACAATTTCGCGTATCTATACGTCCGGGCGTCCCGATGGCAAAAGACCCCATGGGCGAGAATCCTATTATGAGTATTTCTGCGAGCAACTTGAGGATTATAAGCAGCAGCATGGTAGCGATGAGGGGTTTGGGTTAACGCCGGAGGATTGGCGTGTTCTATTCCGGGAGTCTTACGATAGGTATACCCGTTATCTATTGTTCGCGGGGATTAAACGGTGGGCGGATGTCAAGCGAGACACCAACACGAACCTTGCCGTTACGAATATGGCAAAGAAATTTGCCCCTTCTGAGATTGCGTGGGAAAGCTACCAGTATAAAGGCTATATGCTCATGATGAATAGCATGGCGAACGCTGAGCTTTGTCTGATGGAGGATGATCGCCCAGGTGCATTGGATCAGGTCAATTTAGGGATTCAACGCATTGGGAAATTCTGTGGTGAGTGTTTACGCGAGAACTATGGCGATGCGGAAAATGTTACCCGTGAACGTTATTTGAGTAACCTGATTGAGTTTCGGTCAGATCTGGAATCGGTGGAAGAGGGACTAGAAGACCACGGAGAGAGCGACGAAGATGAGGACGATGCGGTGGATTTCCTAGCGGAGTTGGAGGAACTTTTGGATGAGGAGAACAGGAACTAAGTTTTAACTTACATCTTGGATTAATTTCATATTACCCACTTCGGTTTTTGACAGGTAGCCCGACGATTACAGCGTTTTCCGAATGGACGACAGCAAAAATGTCAACGCGCTAACTATCGAGATGCTTTTATCTGTCCCCACGTGTTTGCTAAAGTCTTGTGCATTTCTACAGCAAACGCTGACGGTATTATTTCAAAATCATCAATCAGCACAACCTCGCGTGTCGGACTGTAGGTCAACAAACCAACCCTTCCTTTACCTTGCGTTTCTACCCTTATCTCGACAACTTTCTCTAGTTTGTCTTCGGGTCCCGCAAATACAATATGTTCACCGCTTTTGACTTCGATTTTAACCTCGAACCACTGATTCACGGGTTGTATGTCCCACCCCTGTATCGGCTTCGTGGTACTTTGTCTACTAGACAGGCCATTCCACATAACTACTTCACAATCCAACCACTTCAGACCTTCAGGTTTCCTATCTGGTTGACGTTCAGCAGACAGGGTGACTTGATAATGCGGAAGATGCGGTGTTTCCTGTAGCCGATAAAATGCTCCAATTTGACACCAGCCCCCTTCTCGCCATTTCATTTTATAGTATATTGTTCCATGAGTAAATTGGAGATCTTTTATAGCAATAAGGTTCCACATTCCACCTGATGTGAATCGAAGCGCACCATCTACAATCTCTAATTGGAACGGATCCTCGACATTATTCATAGATTTCCAGTGATCGTCCGTTTCGCGTAGGACTTCCAATTGGTTTAACTGTTCTGGATTTTCAAAATCCAAAACTAGCGCGGCGGAAGGGATAACTAAAAATAAAACCAAAGCACACAAAAAAATGACTGTCAACGCGTCTTTTTTCATGGGGGACCTCTCCTTTTGGGAAAGAATATTCCCAGAATTGGGACTTACGCAAAGGAATTAAAGGCGACTAAAATCATACAAATTTCTGTTAAGGCACTTCGACCCCTTCAAAAACCTGTTTGATGATCTGTTCGGAAGAGATTTCTTCTGCCTCCGCTTCGTAGCTGACGATAACGCGGTGTCTGAGGACATCCATGCCGACCGCGTAGACATCTTCTGGCGTTACATACCCGCGATGACGGAGAAAGGCGTGGGCTTTGGCAGCCGTTGCGAGGAAAATCGTCGCCCGCGGCGATGCACCGTATTCGATGAGATCTGTCAGTTGGTCCAGTTGATACCTTGCTGGCTCACGTGTGGCGCAGATGAGGTCAACAATATAGTTTTCGATCTTCTCGTCCATATAGATTTCACGGACTGTTGTACGGAGTTGGAGAATTTCTTGGGGTGATATGACCTGTTGAATCGGTTGAGGGTCTTCGCGTGTGAGTTGCCGTAAAATGGAAAGCTCTTCGGTCCGCGAGGGATAGGTCACCTGCAATTTAAGCATGAACCGGTCTACCTGCGCTTCTGGTAGGGGATAAGTTCCTTCTTGCTCGATTGGGTTTTGGGTTGCTAGGACAAGGAATGGTGGATCGAGAGGATAAGTTTCATCGCCGATTGTGACCTGACGTTCCTGCATCGCTTCGAGAAGTGCGCTTTGAACTTTGGCGGGGGCACGATTAATCTCGTCGGCGAGAACAAGGTTAGCGAAGATGGGACCCTTTTTGACATAAAAATCGCCTGAACGTTGGTTATAGATTTGGGTGCCAATCAGATCGGCGGGCAGAAGGTCAGGGGTAAATTGCAAGCGTTTGAAAGAGACAGCAATCGTGTTAGCAAGTGCTTGGACAGCAGTTGTCTTGGCGAGACCGGGAACTCCTTCTAACAGGATATGACCGTTGCAGAGCAATCCGATAATCATCCGCTCGATCATATACTTCTGTCCGATGATAACCTTCCGTATCTCTTCAAGGATCTCTTCAACGAAGGCACTCGCCTCCTGAATCCTTTCGTTCAACGCCGTCAGATCAGATTCTCTCATCCTTACTCCTCGATTCGGGCGAACACCGAGATTCAGCCTTGAAGTCTCCTCCTGTAATATCGATGAATTTCACTATTTTCATCATCATCATCTTCCGCTTCAAATTCATCTGCTTCAATGGATGTCCCGACAATTTGGCTTTCAAGAAACTCCCGCACTGTCTGATAGATGCGGTCCAATTCTGAACGGGAGGGGCGATGCCTAGAAAATTGAACCATATCGCACGATAGGAGAATCTCACCAACGTGATCTGTAACGCTATCGGTCAAGCCGTTGGGGAGTGCGGATAGGATTTGTCCTGTGGTAGCGTCTAGGCTCTTGATTTGATATTTTTCTCCCACATACTGCTTGATAATTATTGCAATTGCTTCGTAGTATTCTTGGGCACGGTTTGATTCGCGCAAGGATAGTGCCCGCTCTAGGTCGGCAAGTGCAATAGACTCAAGGGTATATTCCTCCTGATCTAATGCGCTATCTGATTCAATCAATGGGTCGGGTCTATTGATGCGCCCGGTGCCACGGGGTGGCATCGAAAATAACGGGGGAGGTGTATGTGTTGACGATAATATATCCCAATTTTTATGTGTCCGTCGCCGTGGGAATAAGCCAGTTAATGCGGATTTGTTCCGGCGCAACCAAACATAGATACAGCCTCCGATGGCAATGACGAGCAGCGCCGGGACCACAACGCCAAGAATCGCGCCAAATATGCCCGGATTTCCACTATTGCTGTTGAAATCGTCGCTTGCTGCAAAGAGGTGGGCAGTGCCCAGAGCAAATTGGACACAAATTGAAACAGAGGTTAAATTAATTATTCGTCGCACAAATTATGTTCCTTGATTTTTCTGAAGATTGTTCGTTTTGAGACCCCTAAGATTTGTGCAGCTTTTGCTCTGTTATTGCCAGCATATTGGAGTGTTGATTGAATAACTTCCTTCTCAATTTCTGCCATTGACATCCCGACTTCAACGTCCAATCCCGATGAAGGCAAGGTTGCCGCGCTAGTATCTATAACGGTGGGAGCGGAGAGGATAACGGGAGAACTGACGCCAGCGGATTTGAGAATATGCTCCGGAATATCATCAATGTCGAGATCTGGTGGGTTCGACATGATAACCATACCCTCAATGCAGTTTCTCAACTCTCGCACATTTCCCTGCCAGTCATATTTCATCAATACTCGCATTGCGCGGGAAGTCATCCCCTTGGTCATCATCCGGTTTTCCCGGCAAAATTCTTCTGTGAAGGCTTTGACTAAGAGTGGGATATCCTCAGTTCGCTCACGGAGTGGTGGTAGGGAGATCCGGATCACGTTCAAACGATCGTAAAGATCGGGTAGGAACCTTTCTTGTTCCACCGCCTTCTCAAGATTGCGGTTTGTTGCACAGATGACACGAACGTCAATCTCTATTGATTCATTACCACCGACGCGCTGAAACTCCCTCTCGGCAAGTACCCGCAGGAGCCTTGCTTGGTTTGACAAACTTAGTTGTCCCACTTCGTCAAGAAATAACGTTCCTCCGTGCGCCGCTTCAAATCGCCCTTTCCGCGTCTGATACGCGCCTGTAAACGCGCCTCGTTCATGTCCGAAGAGTTCGGATTCCGCAAGGCCTTCGTTCAGGGCTGCACAGTTGAATATAACGAGGGGCCCCCGCCGTAAACTTCGGTGGTGCATAGCGCGGGCGACTAGTTCTTTCCCAGTGCCGCGTTCTCCACGGATCATGACAGTCGCTTTTGTTGGAGCGACCTGTGCAATGAGGTCTCGGATCTCTTGGATTTTCGGTGAATGTCCTGTTAATTGGATGAGCCCGACCCGCTCATCGATCTGGGACTGTAATTGCCGATTTTCTAGGGTGAGCCGCTGATTTTCGAGTATCTTGTGGAGGAGGGCTTTCAGGCGGGTTGGGTTGAGGGGTTTAGGAAGGAAATAGCTTGCTCCCATGTGAATCGTGGCTTTGATACCGACATCGGTTTCTAGAACATTTGGTGCTGTGATGAAGATCACGCCAACATCGGGGTTCCGGTCGTAGGATGCTTCAAGGAGCTTGAGTCCGTCCACACGCTCCCCTATGAGTGGGGCAATCAACACATCAATATCCAAGCGTTCAATGCGGTCTAACGCCTCATACATTGTGCGAGTCGCAAGCACATGCAGCCCTTCGCGCTCAAGTGTGAGACAAATCGTTTCGCGTTGTCGTTGGTCCGGATCAACAACGAGGATAGTGGTCTGGTTGTTCATTGCGCTAACCTAGTTTCTGTCTGACGATTTGGCTGATAACCGAATTGTCTGCTTTGCCTCTCAACTGTGGAACGAGTTTACCCATGACTTTGCCCATATCTCGCATTGATGTCGCGCCTAACTCCTCAATCGTGCCTGTGACGGCGGCTTCGATTTCTTCCGTCGAAAGTTGGGCAGGAAGAAAATCTTGCAATATAGTAATCTGTTCCATTTCAGCTTCAATGAGGTCATCACGATTAGATTTACGCAACTGCTCCAGTGCATCCTTCCGTTTCTTAATCTGGCTGGCGATTACCTCTAAAACGCCATCATCATCCAACTCAGCCTTACTATTGATTTCCTTATCCCGGACGGCACCGCGCACCATGCGAATCGCAGACAGACGATTTTTGTCTTTCGCCCTCATCGCCTGTTTCATATCTTCATTCAATTGTTCTTTGAGTCCCATGAGAAAATCCTTTATTTTTTATATAATCTATTATTAACAGGATGAAATGATACCCCATCTCCCAACCATCGTCAAGCCGAAAAGTGGTGCAATAAACCTTGCAAGACAAGATGTATTTGGTATGAATTAAACCCGCATAAGCGACCAATTCTTATCCCGGTAATCTACTCCACCAAAATGCTAGCCATAGTATGTAGAACGATAGTTAGGGCATAAAGTTACCATCAAACCTTTCTCGTTGCAGTGATTCAGAACCACTCTGTTAATTTGCTATATGTTTGAGGTGCAGGGCTGCTTTCCTCCGCGAGGTCCAACCCAAGCAGATGATCCCGTAATAGCTGCAGTCCTGCGGGAGTATCCACATCGTACCATGGCGGCAACAACCCCAATCGCGCATTAACCGTCTGAATTTTCCCAAGTGTTTGACGAAAGACGACCTCGGTGCTCCATGCGATTCCCTCAAAGATGGTGGGAATTGACAAAGATGCCCCATACTTTGCAAAACCAATCAGATAGTAGCCACCGTCCACACTGGGACCGATGACCACATCGCGCGATTCTAGTAGATCAAGCGCGCGTTCGACATACTGGATTGGCAGCGTTGGGCTATCTGACCCCACAAATAGGAATTTAGCATACCCCTGATCATGCGCCCAACGCGCAGCGGCAATTAAGCGTTCTCCAAGCGATGCACCCATCTGCGGGATATAAACCGAATCTTTACCGATTAGGGTTTGCAATGCGTCTAAACCTTCGGGCGGCGTATAAGCAATTACACAGTGAGCTGTAGAGATTGTGGAAAGGGCATTGCACCAATCGACGAGGAACGCCTGATATAGTGATGCAGCCTGCTCTGGCGAAAGATGAGGTGTGAGACGGGTTTTAACTTCACCGGGAATAGGGTTTTTGACAAAGACTATGACACAAGCAGCCATATTTTGCCCCCCAGTTGCGGGTTGTAATGGGCACCTGCTTGATGCGGAACGAAGGCGGACTGCAAATCCGATGATTCTGGTAGGCTTGGTTGGCGTTGTGTCCACGCTATGGCAATCACAATGCAAGCGATAATAATTGCTAGGAAAGCGATTAAATTTCCTTTGAGTGCTCCATTGCTGCGATCAATCTGATATTTTGCGATGCAGCCGGTGATGATAGCAAGTAAGGCGAGAATTAGACTGGCGTACCACGGTAGTTGAACAATCACGCCTAGCAGGGCAACCAACGATACCCACAGACCGAACTTGGCAAGACGGTTGATTTGGGCTTCAGCTGCGCCGGCATTGTCAGGGGCAGATTCAGTTTGTTGCCGGTTGTCCGAGCGGGTGGGCGGCACATCACGGTAAGTGGCTTCCACTAAATGGGTAAATTCTGCAAATAACTTCTCTCGTTTAAGCCATAGGGACAGATTCGGATACTCGTGCCTAATGAGAATTGAGAACTCTTGGCGTTGGGCACTAAAATCGGTAAACTCTTCCCATCGGTCTTCTTCGACCATATAATAGGGTGTTGGTCCTACTTGCAGTTCATATCCCTGTCCGATGTGATGGGCGATTTTGCCGATCCCCTCACGCTCCGCAATTATGGTTGCTGTTCCCGCTGTCGGCGTTGGTTGTGGAAGATCGCTTTCCGAGGTTCTTGCGTCGCGTTCTAGATTGGGATCGCTTTCACCATCTGTATGCTGATTTTCGTATTCCTCGTTCGTTATTGCTAGACCGGTTTGACTAACGACTTCTAAGGCATCAACTAGATCCTCGGGATCGACGAAAAGGATAATCTGACGTTGCCTATCAGCATTCCGTATGTATTCAGGGCGGCAGCGAATCTGTTTATTGCCGAGCATTGTCTGAATCAGGTTTGATTCCCACTCGTCTGTCGTGCGGCAGATTTCAACCCAATCGTCGGTGCTAAAAAGTAGGTCGTTGTTTTGAGCCACGATTTTCCCTCTGCGATGCTGCATCGTTACACTTGACACAACCTGTTGTACAGTGGACTACAGGTCCGGGCTATAAAGAATCGCGTCATCAATTCGTGGATAATCAACAAGCTCGCTTGGATCAAATAGAATGCTCAACTCACGTTCCGCGTTCTCAGGGGAATCCGAAGCGTGGACAACGTTATGAGTGATGTCGATCGAGAAGTCTCCACGAATACTGCCGGGTTGGGATTCGTTGGGTCTTGTTGCTCCATTTACTAGACGCACTAGGTCGATAGCATCTCGTCCCTCAAGGGCAATCGCCACGATCGGCGTCGAAGTCATAAATTGGATGAGGTAGTCGTAAAAAAACTTCCCCTGATGTGGTGCATAGAGTTGATCCGCTCGATCTTTTGGGAGTTTGAGTAATTTAAGTCCTACTAGTTTAAGCCCCTTGCGCTCAAAGCGGGCGATAATTTCGCCGATGAGTCCACGTTGAATGCCATCTGGCTTAATCAAGACTAAGGTTTTCTCTAGGTTCATTGAACCGCCTATTGTCGTAATGTGTAATAGGTGAGTGGCACAGACAAAGGTTTCACCGCCCTGCCACTGACCTATTACTGAGCTATAAGTTTTTCTCTAATTCTTTTAATAATTCTTTCTGTTTTCTTGTCAATGAACGTGGAACTTCGATCTTAATCTGGACACGCAAATCGCCTTTGCGCTTCGACGAATCGACAACACCACCCCCACGGACTCTCAACTGTTGCTCCGGCTGCGTCCCCACAGGGATCCTCAGATCGATATCTCCCTTCAGGGTCGGCACACGCACCTTCCCGCCTAAAGCTGCAGTCGTGAAAGGCACTGTGACTTGGGTTACAAGATCTAGATTCTCCCGCTTAAAATTTGGGTGCGGTTGAACGGCGATTTTTACAATCAGCGCGCCGCGCTGACCACTCGCAGTCAGATCTCCTTGACCGGCAAGACGCAATGATTGACCGTCTTTAATGCCCGGCGGAATCTTAATGGTGAGGGTTCTGTCGTTCACCTGAATCCGCTTTTCGGCACCCAGTATAGATTCTTCAAATGGAATTGTCAGTCTTGTTCGCAGATTACCGCGGCGTTGTGGACCGAAACCGGTAGGGTTTTCCCTACTGAATACATCTCCGAATACATCGCCGAAGTTCCCAAAGACCTCACGTCCAAAGATATCTCCAAAATTGGTGAAAATGTCCTCAAAGTTTGTGTATCCTTGAAATCCAGCGTTGTGGACACCTGCATGTCCTCGGACATCGTAGATCTTCCGCTTCTCTGGATCCGATAGCACATCGTAAGCGTTTGAGGCTTCTTTAAATTTTTCCTCCGCTGTCTTATCTCCCGGATTTTTATCGGGATGATGCTGCAGCGCGACCTTGCGGTAGGCACGCTTAATCTCCTCTGGAGAAGCGTTTCGATTCACCCCAAGGACTTCATAGTAATCTCTTTCTGCCATCTAATTTTCCCTGCGTATCAAACAGTATTATGCGTCATCGCCCCGATCGAGGCTCAGTTTTTCATCAAGGCTGTACTTACCGGGTCCAATCAGAATCAAACTCAGAAACACAATGGCAGCTTTGAGCGCATGGGCAGCCCCTCCCAAACCCTCTCCGCGACCCAGATGGCTCACAGCAGCGACCAACATCGTTATTGTCAAAAGGATACAGGCGGGGCGCATAAATAAGCCGAGGATGAGACAGATGCCCCCCAAAGCCTCCGAAATCGCAGCCATGAATCCCCAAAACGCAGGTAAGAACGTAATACCGAAAGTCGCCATTGCGCCGCCGAGCCTTTCCCATTTCTCTGGACCACCAAACAGTTTCGGAAGCCCATGAAAGAGGAACAGACACCCAAATCCGATCCGAAGGATTAATAAACCGATATCTCGATGTTTATCCAAAAATGTCAAGATCATTTGTTTGCGTCTCCTTTTACTTTTAATTAGTTGGAGTTTTAGGTCTGCCTAAACTTGCCCTCGTGAAAACAGGAGCAAAAACAAGAACATGATAGGCGATTCTAAGAAAATAATCAAGGAAAAAATGCGGGATGGATTTGTAAGTATAGGAACAATTTCTGTTGACAAGGTACTCCAAGTGGGGTATGTTAGAGATAATTGTAACGGTTGAATTTATAGTTTTGTCCGTCGGTCCGCAGCATGTGGTTGTAAGGTATCATAATCTTTTTTTAACAAGGTGGTAGATACGACCAAAAAGGGAAACTTTCTATGGCAAAAATCAAAGAGATTCGATGTATTCGTACACGGGTAAATGGGACTTGGGTTATTGTGAAGGTTACCACCGACCAGCCGGGACTTTACGGCATCGGTTCTGCCAGTGACCACTACCATGCACAAACAGTCGTTACGGCGATTGAAGAGTGCATTGCTCCCCGCCTGATTGGTCGGGAGGTTGGACATATTGAAGACATCTGGCAGTCTACCCTTACCAGTGGTTACTGGCGGAATGGGGCAATTTCAAACACCGCATTGGGCGGCATCGACATGGCGCTTTGGGACATTAAAGGAAAAGAGGCTGGGATGCCGGTCTACCAACTTCTCGGTGGTCCGTGTCGTTCTGCCGTCCCGTGCTACGCCCACGCGGGCGGCGGCGATTTTGTCGAACTTGAGGATGACATCCGTCGCTACATGGAAGAAGGGTATTCGGTCATTCGATGTCAGCTTGGTGGATATGGGGGCGGTGGATTCATTGATGCTGATAAAGCGGGCCAGCCGAAGAACCCTTGGTCCAATTCCCCCGCCTTCGATGATGAGGCATACATTGAGAGCATCCCGAAGATGTTTGAGTATCTGCGATCGAAGTTGGGGTTCGGACCGAAGCTTACACACGATGTCCACGAGCACCTCCGTCCGCAGTGTGCGGTGACGTTGTCGAAGCTCCTAGAGCCGTACCGCCTCTTTTTTCTTGAGGATGTCCTTTCGCCTGAGCAGATTGATTGGTTTCGCCTGATTCGGCAGCAATGCACCACCCCGCAGGCGATGGGCGAGTTGTTTATCAATCCTCACGAATGGATGCCCCTCATCACTGAACGACTTATTGATTTCGTCCGGGTCCGGGTATCGAAGGGCGGCGGCATCACCCCGTGCCGGAAGATTGCCACCCTCTGTGAATGGTTTGGTGTCAACACGGCGTGGCAGGAGGGTGGAGACAATGACCCGGTTAACCAGGTGGCGGCGATGCACTTGGATCTGGCGAGTTGGAGTTTCGGTATTCAGGAGGAGAACCACTTCAGTCAAGAGGAACTTGACATCTTTCCCGGTCACGCAATCCTTGAGGGCGGATATCTCTATACGAATGATCAGCCGGGACTGGGGATCGACATTGACGAAGCGAAGGCGACGCAAATTCTGGACACCGACCGAGCGAAGGTGCCCAATTATGCCGCCGAAGATCGAAAAGCAGATGGATCGGTCGTAAGACCGTAACCGGCAGCTAAATTGGAATTGAGGATAAAATTTAGTCCTCTCAACTAGTAGGAAGGAGATCAACAATGTTAAAAGCATCAATCGCAACCAGTTTTGATTGTCCGGGACCAGGCACCAACGGGCTTGCTTGGCAAGATGACGCTATCTGGAGCGTCGAGGGCGGCGGAACGTTACACAAAATTAATCCGCAGACCGGCGAGGTTATCCTGACCGTAAACCCACCTACAGCGGGTTCCAGTGGACTCGAATGTGATGGCAGCCATTTCTGGTATTCTGACATCGGAGAAAAAATCCTGTACAAATTAACCGTGTCGGATTTGCAAGTTGTCACCTCATTTCCACCGCCGGGACCGAGTCCGCATGGGCTCGCTTGGGATGGTGAATCGCTGTGGAGTGCCGATGTGCAATCAGATCGGCACTATAAGGTGTCTCCTGAAACTGGAGAGATATTGGCAGAATTTCCCTCCCCCGGCACACGACCGCACGGAATCGCTTGGGATGGAACGACGTTGTGGAGTGCGGACACCGATACGCACATCATCTCCCAAATTGACCCGAATTCCGGGGCGGTTTTGGATTCTTTTGAATGCCCCGGCGAACCGCACGGCTTGACGTGGGATGGTGCCAATCTTTGGTACGGCGATGACGCAGAGAAAACAATATGCAAAATCGCGTTGGAACGCACCTAGCGGAAATCCCTAAACTTTGAGGTCAGTTATGACACGAACGATAGGTATCGGTGTCATCGGTATGGGGTGGATGGGGACTGTGCACAGCCGCTCCTACCGACAGATTCCGACCCGCTTTCAAGATTGTGGGGTTCAACCGCGCCTAGTCATCTGCGCCGATGAGGTGGAAGCCCGTGCCCGCGAGGCGCATACGTTTTTGGGCTTTGAACGGTACGCTACGGATTGGAAACAGGTTATCGCCGATCCAGAGGTGGAGCTCGTCAACATTACCGCGCCAAACAGTATGCACCTCGAAATTGCGAAAGCGGCTGCCGAAGCGGGAAAGCATATCTTCTGCGAGAAGCCTGTTGGTCGGAATCCACGAGAGACGGCTGCTATTGAAGATGCCGCTCGACGGGCTGGTGTTCTGACCTGCGTGGGCTATAATTACCGATGGACACCGCTTGTGCAGTACGCCCGGCAACTGATTGAGGAGGGGCGGCTCGGCAGACTCACACACTATCGCGGACGCTTCTTTGCGGGTTATGCCAGCAATCCGCACGCTGTGCTTTCATGGCGTTTCCAGCGCGAGGTGGCGGGCTTGGGAACTTTGGGTGATCTGATGTCGCATGTTGTTGATATGGCACAGATGATTGCCGGTCCGATCAAGCGTTTGGTGGGGAACCGCGAGACTTTCTTCTCAGAACGTCCACTTGCTACGCCCGGTGAAGGCACGCATTTTTCTGTCCGCACAGATGGTCCAACGGGCGAAGTCACCAACGAAGACTATGTCGGTGCGCTGGTACAATTTGCCAATGGGGCGCACGGCACATTGGAGGGGTGTCGTGTCATAAATGGTCCCGAGTGTCAGATGGCGTTTGAGGTGCACGGCACACGCGGCGCGTTAAACTGGGACTTTGAGCGCATGAATGAACTCCACCTATTTCTCTCTGACGACGATAGTGCGCCTAGCGGCTACACCCGTATCGTGAGCGGTCCCGAACACCCGTTTCATGCACATTTCAATCCCGGTCCCGGTGTCGGCTTAGGCTACGAGGATTTGAAGATGATCGAATCCTATCAATTCTTGAAGTCGATTCGGGATGGGCATCAAGGTGAGCCTGCCTTTCGTGAGGCTTTGGCTGTGGCTAAGGTGTTGGGTGCGATTGAACGCTCATGGGAGACGGAGCGTTGGGAAGAGGTACAAGCCTCGTGAAATGTGATGCGTGAAACGTGAAAACAATATTTTAACGCAGTGACGCAAATCCCGCGTGGCGAGGACTCCGCTTCGCGGAGGACGCAAAGTTTTTCTTCTCTGCGTCATGGCATCATAGCGTCCTTGCGTTCCTTTTTTTAATCCTGTTAATCTTTGAATCCTGATAAGGTGTCATGTGGTCTCATGAGACTGGAGGATAAAATGAAGATTCGCGAAGATTTGATGATATCCGGTAACAAATTCCCAAACTTTGAACGTCCCGACCAAGACGGCATGATCAGAACGCTGGAGGATTTAATGCGTGGTTGGCCCACGATTTTGGTCTTCTGGCGCGGGGCGTATTGACCGAAGGATGTTCTCCAGTTGGAGAACTATGCAAAGGACTTGCAGCCCGAATTGGAGGTCAACTACTGTAGGTTAATCGCTGTTTCAGTCGATGATCAGGAGACAACGAGGGCCCTTCGTGAACGTATCGGTGCGACGTGGCCCTTCTTGATTGATCTTGATCGGGCGTTGATCAATGAATTAGACATCGTAGACAACACGGATCCCAACCATTCGCCGATTCCCATCCCCTATACTTTCGTCCTTGACGGGGACCGTGAGATCTACAAGATTTATAACGGTTGGTGGTTTGTTGGAAGGCCCACCGTGGAGGAGCTGCGGCACGATTTGCGGGCACTGTTAGCGCGTCGGGACGACTATGAATATGACCGTGCGTGGGATGTCTCAGCGGAAGCGAGAGAGAAGGCGTTTCTCTAAAAGTGCACAACCCCGTCCGATTGATGCAAACCTGATGTTTTATAGAATTTTTTAGGACTTACGCATTTCAGCACGGTTGGCGCGGGGCAAGATGCCCCGCCTACAGTTGGCTGCGTAAGTCCTATTTTTGTAAAAAGTGTTAGATTTTGTTAGATTTTGCAAGGGGATTGGTGTAAATTCCATCGACGATTGCCTGATCCGTCCACATCTCTTCCGGCGTTATAAGGGGTGTCGCTCTGCCAAGAACGCAGTCGATGAAGTGAAAGACCTCGCGGCGAAGCCGGTTACTCGAATGGTCATGGAAAGAATCCGCAACGCCGGGGGCAACCTCCTCGGTCACATCGACGTAATCGCCCTCCTGCCAAGTCAACAATCGCAACGGTGTTACCGAAGCGTAGCCTTGTGTCCCCCATACTTCGACACCGTGATCGGCTATCTGCGGCGGTGCCATCCACATACTCTCGACGGACAACGTGACCCCATCAGCGAACTGGACATAGCCGCTGACCAGATCTGGGTCGTCGTAGTCGCCTCGGAGGGGTTCTAGTTCGGGGGGTAGTGTGGGGAGATCGGTAAAACGTGAGAGTGCTCGTCCGTGTACAGAGATGAGGGGTGGGTTGCCGAGGAACCAGATTGCCAGATCCGTTGGGTGAATCCCCGTTCTGGCGAGTGAACCGCCTCCTGATCGCGCCTTGTAATGCGATCCGCGGATCGGTACACTTTCCGCAAATGACCAAGCGCGGGCAAAGCGAGGCCCCCCGATACCACCATCGCGGATAAAGCGGTGCACGACCTGTGCATCATCACGGAATCGGAAGTTATAGCCGACCATCAGAATCCTGCCCGTTTCCTTTGCCTTCTGGAGCATCTCCTCTGCCTCTGCCAAGGAGGGTGCCATCGGCTTGGCAGCGAGGACATGGGCACCGGCATTCAACGCATAGATAGCCACACGCGGACGGACATCTGCCATCGTTCCGACCATGACCACATCGAGGGATTCTTGGTCGATCATCGCTTTATAGCCTGTGTAAAGCGATGGACGCGGTGCTCTGCCTCGCTCATCAAAAACTTCACGTGCGGCTGCTTCCGCCTGTGTCAGATCGATGTCGCAGAGTGCGACCAGACTGGCGTCAGGGTTTTCGACGACATTGTTGATATAAGCGTTACGTCCAAAACCACCGCAGCCAACTACGCCGACGCGCAGCGGGTAAGATTCGTTGGTCATTGTCTTTCCTTTGCTTTGAGAACTTTGACTAGTCAACAATAATATATCGAAAGTTCACACGCTTATCGCTTTTTACAACAGTCTTCGACAGCATCAAAACTTTTTAAATAATCGATATAACATTGCGGCAGGTTTTGTTCCTTTGCACCGACTAACACATGCTTTTTATACCAAGCATACGGTTTTAGGTTCAGTTTTAGATTTGTGCCATAGTAAGTTTTAGCACAGACTATCTTGCCACATTCATAGCTTTTAGGGTATTTTGTTCCGATTATTTCAATATCAACGGTTATATCTGTATAACCTTTGCACAGCCCCTCCGCAGCATCTAGTTTTTCCTTTTCGTCCTTATTGATTTTGAATAAGACCCCATAAACTTTGCCTGACTTGCAATATTCGATAGTACATTTTCCGGATCCGTCCTTACTGAGTTTGCGAAACGTAAGGCAGTAATCTTTGAGCATCCCGGTTCCCACCACTTTAGCAGAGGGTGCTCTGTTCTTGGCTCTTAATCTTCTCTCAGACATATTTGAGCCATAGGCAAAATATAAAAAAGTGCTCATGGTTTTCCTTTCATTAAAAAGTGAAGATGTAACCTCTCTGTGGTTGTTTTCGACTTCCTCTAAAATTTCCTGTTAAGGCACTTCCCATCTGATGTTACCCGCTTTATCCATGACAGCAATACTACCCTTCGTTTTATCAGCAGCCAAACCAATCGCTGCTCTCTCCGCTTTATCCATTACGGTGATAGCATTCGTTGTTTCTGCAGCGTAAAAGACAACCCCCTCTTTCCCTGCCTTATCCATAACAGCAATGCCACTCCCCGCTTCATTAGCAAGTAAGCCAATCGCATTTTTATCCGCTTTACCCACGATAGAGACACCATTCCCTGTTTCATCGGCGTGTAAGGCTACTGCCTGTTTCCCTGCCAGATCAAAGATGCCTACACCATTTGATGCTTTGCCAGCAACTAAGGTAACCGCTTGTTTCCCTGCCTTATCCATTACAGTTACACCATGCCTACCTTCGCCTGCAGCCAAGCCAATCGCTAATCTCTCCGCTTTATCCATGACAGCTACACGATTCGATACTTCATCAGAAGATAAGAGAACTGCTTCTTTTCCCCGCCTATCTGAGACGCTTACACTGTTTGCTCTGTCATTGCTTTGTAAGCCAATGGCTTTATTGCCTTGCGTATCGAAGATAGCTACACCATTTCCCGTTTTTGAAAATGTGCCTAAGCCGACCACCTTATTCCCTGACTTATCAAGGATTATCACATTATTGCCCCCTGCTTCATCTTCATGGGCAGCTAATCCAATCCCTGCTCCACCATGCTTATTGAGAACAGCCACACCGTTGCCTAATACCGTGGCGTATAACTCGACCGCCATTTTGCCATTCTTATCAACCACCTTTAGCCCGGTGCATTGAATCTCACTGAACACACCATTTCTTTGTGCAATTAACGGTGGAGAGACAATCGCCCCGACCGCTAGTCCAATTAACATGATCCCTGCACCCAACACCATCGATCTAACACACACTTTGCGTTTCATCAAAAAATCCTCCTGTCCCCAAAGTGAATCACCACTACGTTGGGGGAAAGCCATAAACGGCGTTATTGTTTCACCTAAAGCCACGAACAATCCACCAGACCGCCACGAACCCGATATGACCAACCACAAAGCAAACGAGGAAGGTTTTCACCCCCAAGACCACTTCACCGTCGACTAGCCCAAAAAAGAGCAACGGAAAGAGGCAAAACACCAGCCACAGTCGATTGAAGCCCCTGTGATACTTGTTTAGCCATCTCATAGGTATCACAGCCCCTTGCCATAGAAGAACCGAGCGACAGCCCCCCGCTCTGCGAGTTCCGCTTTGGCATAATGTGCTAGTTCGGTGATGTATGCTGCCAGTAGCACGTCAGTCAACTGATCTCCACCGAGCCATGCGGAGACCTCATTCGATAATCTCTGGTATCGTTTCAAAGTTGATTCAGCAATGCTTGACTGAATCAGTTCAGTGGTCCCGGTGCTAATAGCCAATTCCGTTTTAGTTTGTTGCGTAACCAATTTGTTCATGATCAATCCTCCAGTATCTTTATCTTGCCTAACTGTGCTTTGTCTACCTCCCTGTCGTAGTATATAGCGGTGTTTGCAAACTCATTACTCGAAAATCTAAACGCAGTCCTCTGCATAGATGCCCGATCAAAGAGATCCAGATAGTTAGAATACTCATCGCTCCTTATGATTATCGCATTATCACGGGTTTGGGGATTATGGATCCACACTATATGTCCGTATGCCTCACTGGCACTTAATTCTATCGCTGTATGCCCCTTGCGATTCGTGAGAACTAATTTGTTCTTGCCTCCATTATCGCTGATCATCTGCAGTCCATTACTCTGGGGAGCGTCTTTATCCCGTTGATGATTCCTGACCCAGACGTTGTTGGAAGAACTACTACTTGTTAATAGAACTGCGTCTTTCCCGGTCAAGGGATTGTAGATAGCAATATGGTTAGAAAAAAGCTTTTCCGGAAGGCGGTAAGGCGAATCAGATACCTTGCTTCCTAAGACAACCGCTTTATTACCATCCTTATCCACTACCTCAAACTCACGGCAGATGACTTTACCAAACATCCCATTCGACTGTGCATCAATGTCTGGTGTAATAACCTGCCCGATAGTAATCCCTACTGCCATAATTCCTGCACCTAAAAGCGTATGTCCCAACTTCTGACGGATTGTAAGGCTTACGCCTGACAAGACTTTGTGATTCATGGCTCATCTCTCCTATTTCTATATAATAGTTCGGCTTAACTCTCAACGTTTCTGCCGGTCGGGTTTAAGCAACTCAGTATCAAACTTTGCAACTATCTCTTGACATAACTGCTTCAACTCCGTTCGTTGATAGCCCGTTCTCAAATCATAAAGTCAATATCGTGATAAAGATTCCGTGTTGCGTCATATACGGTGTCAAAGTATTCCACGGGAAGTTTCCGTGCAAGATCGCGCCAATCAAATTGCTTCAGTCCCAGAAATGTGCAACTGATGTCTCCTGTTTTTGCCCCACTTTTATATGTATGTTCGAGAATTACGACCATCAGCACATAATCGAATAATTTTGTTGTACTTCTACATCCCCCAAACTCGGTAATTCCCTCTCTATATAACTTTCTGTCTCGCCTTCTATATCCCCTGTGCTCTCACCACAACACGAAATTTTTGGTTATCATTCGTTTCCATCATTTTAGTCTGCTGGGCACCTGTGAAGGTTACACTCATCATCAGGGACAAAACCACCAGCAACGTCCGTAAGACCATAAAATCTTCTCCTGTAGTCCCCTTGGATGTATAGCCGAAACGCTGGGACATAGCAGAATCAGCGTTAATGTTCGGTAGTTCTTAAGGAATCACCTCATTTTCTTGCGTTGCTAATTTCTACGAAACCGAATTATTGATTAAGACATTAGGGTAGACATGGACCTCCAAATAACCGCTCACATGACTATCAAAGAAGGGGTTGTGCATTTCAATATATCAGACAAGACCCTCCGTCGCTGGATCAAGTAGAAACGGGTACAAATGGAAAAGATAAATGGAGGTTAGTTTGTCTATCCTGATCTGGACAATGACCTAGACCCAGTCCAACCGAATGTCCAACCTGCCACGCCCGCCAGAGCGTTTGCTTCTCTCTGCACACAATACAGCAGCGGATGTGATCCACACAGCGAACCAGCGAAGTGGATCGGTCAACGAGACGATTTAGATGCTCTCCTCATCTAAATCCAAGCCGCAGTGGAGACATTTGATCGTGTTTTTTGTTTTGTAAAACGATTTACTCAGAATCCTCAGTAATTTTAAGTTCTTGCCTGACCCAGTTTTTGAGATCTTCTACCTCTTGAACTATCGGATCCAAGAAAAAAGGTCTTGGATCTTCGTCAAAACTTTTTTCTCGTGCCTTATCGAAATAATATTCGGCCCACTCATATTTACCTAGTTTTTGACAACATAAACCGCGAAAATGCAAAGCCATAGCGCGCATGTGCGGTTCTGTTTTACGATTATCTGCTGCCTGTTGGAAATCACTGGCAGCTTCAAAGAAACACCCTTTTACTCCATCAATCTCACCCTTGTAATAGAGAGCTCTGCCTTTATAGAAATGTGCCTTACCCCACTCAGGCGATAGGGAGAGTGGATGGAAAACTAGACGCTGTATTACGTTGGTACACTCACTTATAATTCTGTCATGATCAACTCTTTTCATGGTTGATTGTTTCCTTTAGCAAATTGCGTTAGCTTAATATGCGATTGCTGATATAATCACTCTGACATTCAGCGACAGGACTTCCACGTTCTCCCTAACCTGAATAACCTCGCACAAATAAAGTTTGTTGGCAATTAGCCTCATTCAAACGGGGATTGATTGGTAATAGGAACTAGTCGTTAAAAATGAGACTAACTGCCATAAGTTGTTATTCCTGTAATAGCTTACACAGAAATGGGATATACTTGATTGTGCGGATAAACAAAGGATGTTTTAAACATCTCTTGACAAAGCTTAAGAACCTTCGTCTCCGTGTGAGTGTAACCCACTCGCTGCGGCCAATAGTCAATAAGATTGGCGTATTGGGATCAAGCATATCACGGAGTTCAGATGCAGAGACCCCTTTCTTGTTTTGGTCAAACAAGGGTTTATACGGGCTTCTCTTGAAAAATCCCATGAGAGGCTACCTCCTTTCTTTGGAATAAATAATACTCCAAAATTATAGGAGGCATCTCTATTCTACCGCAAGTTATCAGGCGATCACCTTCTCCCCGTTCAATCGCAGTGCAGAATTAAGATTTAAAAAAAATGATAATAATTGTCGCATAATCTGAAAAACACGAATTCGTTGGCCATCTGAAAATTTCCTGTTAAGGCATTTCCCATATAAGCTGACCTTACAGGTATTATGGCTCTCTCACCTTTTCCACGCCCAATTCCTCTAGCCGTGCTGCCATCTTCTCACGCCGAGGACCGCCCTTGTCCATCATCTCCTTGCTATAAACGAACGGCTGCTGCTCGGTTATCTGGGTTTCAACTGTTGTCCGAAGGTCTTTGAGCGCAAGCAGGTCATCTTGGGGATCCGGCATATAGCCGATAAACATCGTCCGCCGGGGATGACCGTCCTTGCGTTTGAAGGCGGAGTGCCACAGGCGCGTGTCCCATAACACAACATCGCCGGGACGGGTCTGGACGGAGAGGGCTCCCGGAATTGCATGGGGATTAAGGCGTAGACGGGGTCTCCCTCTATCCCAATAGCCACAGGAACGGAAGAGTGCCGCAGAGTATTCGGGGTGGTGGCTGCCGGGAATCAGGTTCAACGATCCGAAATCCTTGGATTGCTCGTCGAGGTATATGGCGGTCTTGAGCGTGGTGTTGTGTCGCCCCGGCTGACCGTCGGTGTGCCAAGGGGTATCGTCTCGGTTCGTCCACATATCGCTACCGGCGATGTAGAGGCACTCCGTTCCCCAGATATCACGCATGGCTTCCATCACGCCGGGCTGCTCGATTAAATCTGCGAAGGCATCGTCCGCTTGGACAAAAGGACTAAGCATCCGTGTCCCATTTTCGGCGAAATAGTTATAGACCGGTGCTTCTGCAATGACGCGACGGTGTGCCTCCTGTAGACGGTCTACCTCTTCTCCGCTCAGACATCCTCTCAAAACAGTGAACCCGAATGTCCAAAACTGCCCAACCTCTAAATCGGATAACATTGGATACCTCCTCCTTCTTGCAAGGGGTTCAAATTTGGGGGACGCAGATTTCTGCTCACTCGGGTCCGTACTGTCCCATATATCCGGTGCGGCCTCCGAGGATCTCCTTGAGTTCACCTTCGCTGGCATCAATCACCTCCTGCGTCGGGCTGCAGCCGGGCCAGCACTGCATCCACGGTGGGGTGAAACCGTAGAACATCGTATAGCGGGTTCGCTCGGAGAGGATTGGGATGCCGGTATGGACCAACGCCTCTGTGAAGTGCATCACCGATCCCGCCTTTGCCTCGATCTGCACTACCATCGCGGGATCAAAAATCTCTTTCCAATCCTGCGCCTCGATTCGGTGTGAGCCGTCCAGAATCATTGTGCCGCCATGTTCGGGGTCAACGTCCGTAAGGTAGGTGGCGTTGTTGAGAAATGTTGTGTTGATGTAGGGATGGTTGTTCGCTGGCACGATACCATATTTCGGTCGAATGCCGCGATGCCACCCCATCTTTTCCGTATCTCGAAGTTCATCGCGCCGTGTCGTTCGGTCGGGGTGCGGGGATTTTATCATCGCGTGGCAGCACTCAAAACGTGGCGGTGTGCCCAAGAGCTGCTTCAGAACAGGGAGGATTTTCGGCGACATGATCCAATCCCGATAGATTTGATTATAGTTCACCATGTTATTGATGTTCTTGATGTCCAAGGTGTCCTTCATCGTCGAGACTTTTCTTTCATAAAGGTGATCCAGTCCGCGCTTGAAGGCATCAATTTCTTCGGGACTGAATACGTCCTCCTGAAGCACCCAGCCGTGAACAGCGAAATGGTAGAGTTGTGCATCGGTCAGCATCGCTTACTCCTATTACTGTAACGCAAGTTGCTAGTTATTGTGAAGTCAGAGTTGCGATTCGGAAATCGCTCCCACTTACGATGCCCGATGAATCGGGCAACTACAGTCAATCCCATCAAGATTTAAGGGTTCAAATGGACGCTGATGAACGCAGATGGACACAGATTTTTTTATTTTTATCTGCGAAAATCAGCGAAATCTGTGTCCGTATCTATTTTTAGAACCAAAGCACACAAGTCCTAATATCTAAATCTTCCCCTCTTTTTTCCAGCGTTCCATTAATTCTTGCTTGTACGCTTCTTGACGTTCTTTGTCCGCCTTGGCACGTTGGGCGTAATAGACAAGCCCCAGCGCCCGGCGCGGGTTCGCTGTGGTATTGGAACCTGCGCGGTGAATCGTCATGCAGTGGTGCACAATCATATCGCCCGGCGCAGCGTGGATAGCTGCCTCCGCTTGGTAATCCATTTCGCCGTAGTCCGTGACCCCTAGGGAGAACCCGAACACCGCTGTCTGGTCGTGGGGTCGCATACCTCGACGGTGAGAACCCCGTGCATAGTGGATACAGCCGTTCTCGTCATTCACCGTATCTAGTGCCAACCACAATGTCAGTGCTTCGTTTGGTTCGAGCATAAAGTAGAACCCGTCTTGGTGGGGTGGTGTCTCTGCATCGCTGCGGGCGGGTTTTGTGAACCATTCCATGTTTTTACTTATAACCCCATCGTCTAGCAGCAATTCTGCCAGCTTGGCAAACCGGTCGCTCTCGGTCAGTTCCTTAAAATGGTCGTCGTAAGATGCCATGCCCTGCAACCGCATAATGCTTTCGGGCTGCTCTTTGACTTCGTAAAAGGCTGCATCCGATGACAATCCGGGCAACGTCTCTGTGATAAACCGGTCGATGTGAGCATTTAATGTCGCTGTCTCTTGCGGGGTGTAGAAGCCGGGAATGACCACAAATCCATCTCGGTCAAAGGCCTCCTTAAGTTGTCCTGAATTTTTCTGCCAATCCATCTGAACTCCTTTCTATCACTGCTAGCTCATGTTAAGAAAGCATACAACAGAAACCGAGTTTTCAAAAAAAAACTCGGTTTCCCTTTTAATTTTCCAATCGTAGTTTTACCCAGCGCGTATGGGTGATTCCCGCCACCGTACACCAGAAATAGGTCATTATATCCCCGTCCGGCAGGGTTGTCCCGCCGGGCTTGCCGAAAGCGATCTGCATGTGTTCAGCGAGGAAGTTCTCGTTTTCAGGTTCGCCGAGGGTCGCCTCTTTGCCTGCGTCAAAAACTACCACCTCGTTCTCCACGTCGAAATGCTCAAGGTCCTCAGTCAGTGCCACATGGATGCCTTGGGGTTCGTGTCGGAAGTTGTAGATTGCCGCCACGCGACCGTCGGGCAACGGGATGGGCGTACAGACCTGACCGCGCAGATTCGTCGGTCGGGGCTCGGACCATGTGCGTCCACCGTCTTCGGAGATTACCCAGTGGTTCGTCAGATCTTCGGAGGTCCCGTACTGATGGGTCCAAATCAGGGTATAGATACGTCCATCCGGCAACAAGGCGCACATCTGATCCCACCAGAGCAACGCTCCGGTGAGGTCGTCTGCGACGACAGTGAACTCGCCCCACGTTTGTCCCTGATCCGCGGAGAATACAGCCGCTGCTTTCTGGTCGGGGGGACCTTCATACCCTTCCGGCTTCCACGTTTCGAGGGGATACATCCACCGATCCGGCGCGAGTTGTAGGAGGGGTCCTGCTCCATTCCATGTGTACTTTTCGGGCGGCAGGTCTACCGGCACGACCTGCGGCTCCGACCACGTTTTCCCTTGGTCCTCTGACCAGAACAGCAGTATTTCTGGACGCTGCAAGGCTTCCGATTCCGTGTCAAAGAGCGTGTCGCCTTCGTTCTCAAAGCGGGTTGCATTCATCACCAAGCGACCGTCGGGAACCTCGCTAATCTTTGGTCCCCGGTAACACCATCCATCCGTAGGCACGCCATCGGGATGGATACTCCCTTCGTTGACCCATGTAGCACCCCCATCCGTTGAACGGAGGATCTCGATGTGATTGTCGGGTGTGCCTAACCCCTGCCCGACGTGCTGGCAGGCGATCAAACTACCGTCTGTGAGAGGGGTGATTACGGGCATATATGCGCCGCGTTCTTTCTGGTGGGAAATGACCCCGTTGTCAATAATTCTTAACATCGTTTGTTTCCTTATTCTGGATTACAGATTAAGCCAATGACGTGGATAGCGCGAATTTTTGAATTCGTGATACAGATATGTGGTATTAGTACTCCGCTAGTCAATTCCTCGGATCGCTGATTTATAGTAGATTTTAGAATTAATGAGACACTCCAAACCGGTGCGGTTGCAAACCGCACCTACCGGCCCCGATAAATCGAGATCGAAACCGAGGGGCGAAAGGGGCTATGTATTTTTGGTATTCACCATAGTTTCGATTGTATCTTACTGAAACGCCTACTGTCCCGGATAGGCGCGGTTTTCTAATTCAGCGATGAACTTCTCTGATGAGATAGCGGCTGCGGCACCGGCACCGGCAGCCGTTATCGCTTGACGGAAGATGTGGTCATGTACATCCCCCGCTGCGAAAACGCCGTCGATATTGGTGCGCTGGAGCTTGTCCACAACGATGTACTCCTGATCATCCATGTCGATCACGTCCTTGAATAACTCGGTGTTCGGGATGTGTCCGATGAAGATAAATACGCCATCAATCGGAAATACTTGCTTTTCGTCGGTCTTCACGTTTCTGAGCAGCGCACCGGTGACCTTTTCCTCGTCTCCTTGGATTTCCTCGACAACTGTATCCCATATGAACTTGATTTTATCGTTCTTGAAGGCGCGTTCCTGCATAATTTGGCTGGCGCGGAGTTGGTCTCTGCGGTGGACGATATAGACCTCCGACGCATACTTTGTCAGGAATATCCCTTCCTCAAGGGCGGCGTCGCCGCCACCGACAACGATGAGGCGTTGGTTTTGGAAAAAGAATCCGTCGCAGGTGGCGCAGTAGGAGACGCCACGTCCGCCATATCCTTCCTCGCCGGGGATGTCGAGGGTCCGTGGGGAGGCACCGGTACAAATGATGACCGATTTGGCGAGGTATTCTTGGTCGTAGGTTTTCAGGTAGAACGGGTGGCGATTAAAATCCACCTCCGTCACCATGTCAAACTTTACCTCGGTCCCAAAACGCTCTGCCTGCTTCTGCATCCCTGTGATAAACTCTGCGGCTTCGGTCCCGAAGAAGCCCGGATAGTTCTCAAGGTCAAGCGTCAGTGAGAGTTGCCCGCCGAGTGCGTCTCCGGTGATGAGCAGCGGCTCCAGCATTGCCCGTGAGGTGTAGACCCCCGCGGCGAAACCCGCCGTGCCGCCACCGATAATGATGACATTACGCTCTTCCAAACCATCGCTTCCGTTTTTTATCTCTGCCATCTGTTTCTCCTTCTATATTAAAAATTTCGTTTAGTTTTCCTGATGCTGCGAGTTCGGCTAAATCATCGTCGTCGCCGATATGTTGATCATCAATAAAGATTTGCGGTACATCGCGGCGACCCGTTAGCTTTTCGATTTCATCGCGCATTGAGGGATCCCCTTTGATGTTGATTTCTTCAAATTCGATTCCCATCCTGTCAAGGATACCTTTCGCCTTGTAGCAATATAGGCAGAAACTGGTTGTATACATCTTAACGTTTGGCATTTATTTTATCCTCTTAGGGCTTACGCAGTTGAACGCTCAAAGTCCTGTAGTTCGGCGATTTATCGCCGTAGGACACCATTTCCAACGCCCGATGAATCGGGCAACTACAGTAGACGCACCATCAAGGATCTCGTAGGGAACAACGATCGTTGTTCCCTACTGAAGTGCGTAACTCCTATCTCTTTTATCGTTTCCTCATTCTTTCATCATGACGTAATGAACCAATGAACTCTTGAACTCAATATCCTCACCAGCTAGCACCAAAGGTTATTAATACCGTCTTTCCCAACGCCAGCTATCGCTTCCAGAGATGAGCGGTTTAATATCTTCGGGCAGGGTTTCGACAAACTCAGAGCTGATTTCATTACCGGGCCATTCGCGCACCATCGGTGGGGTATATCCAGCGACTAGGATTGTGCGTTCCTTGTCACTGCGGATGGCGGTCGTGCTGTGGATGAGGGATTCCGGAAAGAGCAGAACCGAGCCGGCGGTTGCCTCGACCTGATGAATCAGCTTGTCATCGGAAAGGGCGGCTTCGATCATCGCTTCCCTGTCCCAAGTGAGCCGGTGACTGCCGGGGATGAAGCAGGTGCCGCCGTCGTCGGGGCCCACGTCGGTGAGGTAGGTCAATGTCTTGACGAAGATACAATGGAATTTGCTCTGTTGGATATAGGTTCCCCAGCCGTGCTCTGTCCCACGATGGAATCCGGTGGGATTATAACGTCGTTTGTGGAGTTCCTTAATATCCGCCTCCGGATCCCTACTATTGATGATCGCCTCGGTCTCCTCAAGGCGGACCTTGCCACCGACCACCTCCTCAACGAGCGGCACCAGTTTGGGATGGGCGGCGTATTTTAGTAGGGCGGGATCATACTCGACCAGATTGCCCAGCAGTATATGATGTTCACCGCGTTTATGGGCATAGACCCGTTTGGACTCAAGATCCGGATCGGCTTTCATCCGGTGGAGTGCGTCCTTCATGCGAGCCACTTCATCGGCGGTCAAGACGTTCTCTAGCAGCACAAAACCGTAGATATCGAAATGCAACCGCTGTGCAGAGGTGAGGCTAACGGTTTCGGTGTTTTTCATGCAGATGAATCCTTTCGTGTCATCAATTTGTCATAGAGTTTGGGCGATCCTATGGTGGATTCTAAAAATAAATGAACACTTTCGCCCCGGTAGGTGCGGTTTTCAACCGCACCGCATAGGTGCCGTGGTCGGTTGAAACGGCGCAGTTGGAAACAGCGCCTACCAATTTGGAGTGTCTCATTAATTCTAAAATTTACTATATTTAGGTCTTACACAGTTGAACGCTCAAGTTTTTGTAGTTCGGCGATTTATCGCCGCAGGACACCGTTCCCGACGCCCGATGAATCGGGCAACTACAGCAGGGGCACCATCAAGGATTCCGTAGAGAACAATGATCGTTGTTCCCTACTGAGGTGCGTAACTCCTATTACTATTAAAATTCTCGTCAGCAGCTAACCGCAGCATCAATCTCTCCGTTCCGAGAGTTTTCAACCTGCTTGGTACGCCGAGCTAAAAGACGGTCACGCACACCGTTAGGGTCAAATCGAGATTCATTCTGCTTTCGTATGTTGTCCGCATCCTTTTGCCGGTGTTGCAAATAAGATTCGACCGCCTCACGTTGCCGCAGGTAGTATGCAATCACGGTGTACACATCGGCTAGATGGAGAGAAGGATACTGATGCGTAATCTCTTCAGCGGTTGCACCTTGGCTGAACGCAGCCACAATTGTGTCGAGCGTTATGCGGGTCCCACCGACGCGAACAACGCCGTTAACGTCTACCTCCAATGGGATTGGTTCGGATTCAATCGGAAATGCCATATCATTATCTCCACAAATGCGTTCATTTTAACTATTAAATTCACACATCATGTTTCACTTTGCCAAAAATTCATAGTACTGATCGACCAACCTCCGGTACTCAGGCGGCACATCTTCTTTAAGCACCTGTGCGAGTTGTTTCTTTTCCTGAATTACGACGAGGCGTTCTTCAATCGCTCGCTCAAGTTTCCTGAGTTCACGCAGAGAGAAGTCGTAGACGGGAAACGGTGCCCTCCGGGTTCCGGGACGATTGTCCATAGCACGGATCGCGTCAAGCCAGAGCTCTCTGAGTTCGCGATCCGATTCCGCACCTCCTACCCGTGCCCCTTCATCTCCCTGAGCATCCCCTGGCTGCTGTGCTTCCATTGCTTCTTGGGCGCGCTGTTGTATCTGCGCCTGCTGCTCGGACAACTGTTGCTGCCGTGCCTCCTGTTCAGTTGTTAGCGGTGTATCCTGATTATCCATCGCCTCAAGTTCACGTTGGATGTCCTCCATCTGGGCTCCCCAGTTTTCGATCTGGTCCAACGCCGCGTCGAGTCGCTCCTCCTCTGTCTCCGCTAGATTTGTCCTTGCACCCTGTAGGTCATCTCGCGCCTCCAAAAGGGTATCGAGCACCTCCCGTTGCTCCTGCTCTGAGGATTGGAAGTTCCGCCACTGCAATGCTCGTTGTGCGTCCTCCATATTTTCAGGCACCTGTTCCTCAATGATGCGACGGTTTGCGTCCGCAACATTTCGCGCCGCTTGGGGCTCATTTTCGTTAAGTGCGTCCCGCAGGTTGGAGAGGTTGCGTTGCAGTTGTTCAAGATCTCGACGAAGGGTTCGTTGTTCATTTGCCAACTGAGAGGCATTCCGCAGATCTTCAAGACTGATACCGTCTCGTCGAGCTTTTTCCTCAAGGGTTTCCGTTTGCTCTCGTATTTCCGATTGCTTAGTCACAAGTTGGTCGAGTGATTCGGTCGCATCTTCAAGGGCTTGATCGGTGTACTGTGCGGCGACCTTCTCAAGCTCCTCAATCGCCTGCTGCAAGTTTTCTTCGGCTTTTTGTCCCTTTGCAGCTCCCATCTGTGGCTGTCCAGCCCCCATGCTCTCTGAAGCTGCCTGCATATTTTCAGATGCCTGCCCTAGTGCTTCACCCGCTTGAACCATGCGCTGTCCTGTATTGTTTCCTGCACCCTGTCCGACTGACTGTCCCATCTGTTGGGCTTGCTCTGCCATCTGCTGCGCTTGTCCTGCCAACTGTCCCTCTTGCTGGCTATTTTGCTGCATCTCTCGCCGCGAAGGCTGCCCCTCCCGTGCTAACTGTTGGCTTTGTTCTGTGAGTTGTTCTTGTTGGGAGAGCATATCTCTCGCTTGATCCAATAGCTCTTGTGTACCCTCACGCATCTGATCATCCAACTCGGTTTGATCTTGCTCGATGGCATCTTGGAGATCCTCCATGTCCATCTCTATATTATCGGCAGCTGCTTGGCTGCCATTCGACCGCATCTGTGTCAAGACCTTATCTAGCTCCATCATGGCTTTAGTGAGAAGTTCGAGGGCGTTCTGTTCGTGTGGCAGTGCCGCTTTCGGCTTTATAGCATAGAGTTCACCGCTCGCTTCACCCATCTTGGCGACGGCTGCCTCCAGATTCATCAGCATTTCGGGGTCTACATTTGCGTCGCGCATCGACATGCTTAACTCGTCAGTAACCCGCTGCGTTGTGTCTTTGAGTTGATCCTGCTCTTTGCCTATCTGTTTGACAGAAGATTCGTAGTCCTCCGTCATGGGGGACGGACGTGCGTGGATGTGCTTCCATGTTTTCTTAATAATTGTCCGCTGATCTGCGATTAGATTAGGGAAAGGTTGGCCTTCTGCAGCCTGCTGCCCTTCTGCATCCATCTGCATATACCGTTCATTGAACGGACGTACCTCGATGAAATAGAGTTCAGAGGTGCTTGTCCCTGGACCTGTTCGCGTGTTGTTATCGGTGGCTTGTGCGTAGTAGGAGATTAGTTCCCCCGGCTCCACATCGAGCTCTTCAAGATAAAAAACATAAGCACCGGAGATTATTTTTTCCGCTTTAATCTCGACAGATTCTATCTGCAATTCTTGCGGTTCACCGGATCCGATGCTGTACATCAACGTCATGTTTTCAACGCCGTAGTCGTCCGTCGCCTCCGCGAGGACTCTGACCTCCTCTAGCTTTGTGGCTTTGATGTCCCTGCCCGGCTCCTTAATGACGATTTCAGGCGGTTCATCGGGGATCGCCGTGATGGTGTATTCTATTGGAGCTTGGTTATTGAAACCATCGACGCAAAGCAGTTTAACGGTATACTTTCCGTCGTTTAGCACATCGAGGGCTGTGGTAAGGGTGCGTCCATCGGGGATAAGCATGGGGACCGGATCTTCCGCCTCCACTGTGAGCGTTGCTGATTGGATGGCTTTGTTAGTCGTAATACGGACCTCGGCTTGAGACCCGGCGACGGCGCGGATGTTCCCGTCCCCCTGCTGTATAATCGGCTTCAATTTTGTGTATTCGGGATAGGTATAGGCAATCTCAATCGCGGTAACTTTGGGGGTGTCGAACACTTCAACGGTGTAACGTTCCGATTCTGCTCCGTTCGCTGTCACATAGTATTCCATATTCTCATTGATGTTGAAGATTTCGTAGCCAAACCTGCGCTTCTCACCCTCGATTCGCACCATATCAATTTCTTGATGTCCCCCCTGTATCCCCCCGCTTGTCCGAGAGGATCCCGTGACCGGGGCGGGGGAAAGGGGGGTGGTGTCAGCGGCTGGGTCTCCCTTTGTATAAATAAGCCGCGCTTTATCGGCAGCTTTGCCGGTCACTTCGAGATTGATTGCAAGGCTTCGACCCCGCAAAATGCGTGCGTTCCCCGGCTCGACGGTCAGCTTTGTCGTGTACACCGGCTCAGTTTTTTCCCAAGGGCTGAGTAGGCGATTCAGAGAAGTGTTAAGTTCGATGGGAAAAATCAGTGCAATGAGCGTGCATACGGCGAGTGCGGCAACCGCAATACCGATGTGCTTGCGTTTTTTGCTTTTATCGACCGTGGCTCTGAAATCAATTCCTTCAGTCCGTTCCACAGCATCCGTGACCAGTCGCTGCAACAGATGTGATTTGATTGGATCTTCGGTTTCTACCTCGCCAAACTGGAGGGCACTGACGAGGCGATCCTCAAGATCCTGGTGCTTCCGTTCGACGTTGAGTGCGACATCGTGCGGTGTCAGTTTCACCCGAAGCGGTTGAATGAGATATCTATAGAGCAGATAGCCTACAGCCCCAATAACACCGATAAGCAGCGCAATCCGAACGCTGCTCGGTAGCGGCATCAGCAGATCTACAATCGCTGCACCGGCGAGAATCACGATCAGTCCAACGATAGCAATCGCACAGCCGGTCCAAAATAGGGTCCGTTTCCAGACACGGCGGGCTGCCAAGACTCTTGCTTGTAGCTCTGTGTAACCTTCCCTTGCTGCCATTGTTTACCTCCAGTCTGTTTTTTATTTCGGAGTGTTACCGCAGTTGATAGATATATCCCTCGTCAACGTGGTGGTCGCTTCCTCCGACATGATAAACATGTCGTGGAAACTCTTTATTCGCAAGACTATTTCTCTTTCGCAACGCAGTAATCAAGCCATCATTGGTTTTGGATACCTTGATATCGGATAGAGTCAGACGGGGCTGGTTGTCTGGAATCTGGGAAAGGACACGTCGTATTTTCGTATAACTTTTCAGCGGTCCATCTTTTTCTACTTCGGGCAGAGCAAAAACAAGACGCCAAGAATTTGATTCCAACCGGTAGATCCACAACGCCGCCTAAACATCAAAATTCGCTTTATTGAGGTGACGCAAGACGTTAGCACCTGCATCAATCATTTCCTTTGTAAGCGGTTCTTTTGCTATAATTTTCTCTATTACCACCACTTCTTCAGCCATGATAGAACTCCATTTTTTCGTGCTGTGCACGCCTTATAAAGATTCTGTGCCTTTAGCATTGACATTTATAGGAGTTATACGGTTGAACGCTCAACGCCTCTGTTCCGATCTCGATTGTCGAGGACTCTGATCTTATCGAAGGAGTCTTCGACTTGTAATTCAGCGATTTATCGCCGCTGGACGCTGTCCCAACGCCCGATGAATCGGGCAACTACAGTAAGATCCTATGTTTGTAGTTCAGCGATTTATCGCTCGTGGTAACGCGCAATGAATTGCGCTACTACAAACTGAAGCGCGTAAGTCTACACCCATTAGACGGGGTTCTTTGTTAGAAGGTTATCCACAATCTCGTCCATTGATGAAAACTGAGAGATGTCCAACCATTCAATCCGTGGATCGTTGCAAAACCATGTTAGCTGCCGTTTGGCGAATCGGCGGGTGTTCTGTTTTAAGAGTGCAATCGCTTCATCAAATGTTCGCTTTCCGTCCAAATACTTGATGAGTTCCTTGTATCCGAAACTCTGCATTGCGACACAGTTACGTGGGTAGCCTTGATCTAATAGCCCTTGGACCTCTTCAATTAATCCGACCTCTACCATCTGATCCACGCGCTCTTCGATCCGTCGATAAAGCACCTCACGCGGCATGTTAAGCCCCAATGCCCGTAATGAGTAACGCGGTTCATTCATCTGCCACTGCTGTTGCAATGCAGAAATGGGTTTCCCTGTCAGTTCGTAAACCTCTAAAGCGCGAATGACTTTGACGCGGTTATTTGGGTGCACCCGATCTGCGGTCTCTGGATCGCATCGACGCAGCCGTTCATGCAAGACTATGTTGCCGTGTTCCTCTGCTTCTCGCTGGAGTTTCGCTCGAATCTCGGCATCTGCACCGGGACCGTCGAAAAGCCCATCAATGAGACTCCGAAAATACAGTCCCGCCCCGCCGACAGCCATCCCTCGTTTACCACGTTCCTGAATCTCTTTAAGCGCGCTATCTGCTAATCGCTGGTATTCTGCGACAGAGAAGGGTTGATCCACCTCCACACAATCAATGAGGTGGTGGGGCACCGCCCCCCGTTGATCTGGCGTTGGCTTTGCCGTGCCGATGTCCATCTCCCGGTAGATCTGCCGTGAATCGAGTGACACAATCTCGGCATCGAGGTGCTGCGCGAGTTGAATCGCTATTTCGGTTTTACCGACGGCGGTGGGACCAACGATGCAAATCAGTGGAGATTTCATAGCGTGAAGCGTGAAAGCCATTTGGTTCATTGAATGAACTAGTAAACTTAATGGGTTCATTGGGCCATTGCACCATGCGAGACAACTAATCGATCGTCATCGCGCATCGGAATCCGAAGTCGCTGAACTGCTTTTCTGGACTGAGACTACTCCGTGCCGCACAACGCGCAAAGCGGATACTGTGACGCCATGAACCGCCGCGTGCCACACGGCGATCGCTGTGTTGTGGACCGGTCGGGTTGCGATCCGGTGAAATTTCGTAGTAAGCTGGATCGTAATTATCAGCGCACCATTCGTGGACACCTTCTGACATATTGTAAAGCCCATAACCGTTAGGACCGTCAGTCCCAACTGGGAAATGCGGGGCATTCCGCCCGCCCACATGATCCTCGTGCAGCCCATCGCCCCACGGATACTCCCTGCCTTCTAATCCACCCCGCGCTGCTTTTTCGCGCTCCGCTTCCGTTGGGAGACGATAGGGTTTGCCAATCAAATCCTTTAGCCATTCGCAATAGCTGACAGCATCATACCAACTGGGTCCGACAACCGGCTGGTCTGGGTGCTGAAACTTGGACTCACCCCAAAACCGTGGCGGTGGATGGTCTGTCATCTCCATAAAGGACTTATACTCTCGGTTGGTCACAGGGTATCGGGCGATGCCGAAAGCGTCCACCCATACACGATGAATAGGTCGTTCGTTCGCCGCACCGTTGTCACTTCCCATAAGGAAATCTCCTTCGGGGATGGTAACTATATCGGGTTCAGTAAGTTCCGGTGTTTGCATGAGAGGGGTTGTCCTCCTAGGGCTATTTATAGTGGATCTTAGAATTATTATTCAGACACTCCCAATGCACAGTCAACCCCCTAAATCCCTCCCCCGATTTTATCGGGATGTACCACTTATCAGGGGGACTTTGGCAACTTCGCGCATTGGTAAATGTCCACTTATTTTTAGAATTCACTATAGTTTTCGGCTTTGTAACCATCTTGTTTGAAAAGCCGCAACCGGAAGATTGATTCCAACGTTTCAAGTCCATAGGGACTAAGAAACGCCGATTCCGTTTCTTGGACTCCGATAAAAGGTGTGTCATTATAGCACTATAACTTTTTAGATGTCAACTTCAACCTCAGGGTAACAAAAAATGGCATGGATCCGAACCGTTCCCGAATCAGAGGCGACAGGTATCGTCAAGGAAGAGTATGAAGCAGCAATCAAGCGTGCCGGACGAGTTTACAATATCGTCAAGTTGTTCAGCATCAAGCCGGAAAGCCTCAAAGCGTTCATCAACCAGTATGAAGTCGCGATGTTCGGTCCTTCCAAACTGAGTCGGGCGCAACGTGAGATGATAGCGACAGTGGTTTCGCAGATTAACAGCTGCCAATACTGAGTGCAAGCACATGGCGAAGACCTGCGGGAACAGGTCGATGAAGATCAACTTGTCCGTCAGATTAAAACGGATTTCCGATCTGCGGATTTGGACGCAACTACGAGAGCTATTTTGGAATTTGCAGAGAAGGTCACTCTTGCTGCCTATACGGTTCAACCATCAGACCTAGATCTACTCCGATCGCACGGCTTGGATGACGAAACGATTTTCGATGTCGTTGAAGTTGTCGGATTCTTCAATTCTATCAACCGCATTGCCGATGCACTCGGCGTTGAGTTGGAAGACTTCTTAGATACAGCGGATTTGCCATCAGTATCTACAGTTGGAAACAAGTGAAAGTTGAGATGTCCACCAAGCCACACCTTGAGGGTTACTCTTCTGCTGTCATCAAAGAAGGGTTATATCCAAATAGAGGAAATCTTCAATTCCACTTGAAGACTTTATTCAAGAACATCGCTCTCGAAAACAGACGGGTGCTTGATATCGGCGGGGGGAGCGGCTTACACAGTTTCTATGCGGCTTGTATGGGTGCTAGAGAGGTTGTATGTCTCGAACCGGAAACGGAGGGAAGTCGCTCTGGGATGGGGGCAAAGTTTAGGAAGTTAGGTGGGATGCTCGGATGCGATCAGGTAAAGTTTGAGCCCGTTACATTTCAAGCCTTTGAACCTAAGGGAAAACAGTTCGATATTATCTTGCTCCACAACTCGATAAACCACTTAGATGAGACTGCCTGCATCAACCTGCTCAGCGATGAAGCGTCCAAGGCGACTTATCTGAATATGTGTTCAAAACTCAGTTCACTTGCAGGTCGTGGGGCAAAGTTAATCGTTTGTGATTGCTCAAGATATAATTTTTTCGCCTTACTCAGAATTAAGAACCCTTTCGCTCCTACAATAGAGTGGCATAAGCATCAAGCACCAGAAGTTTGGGTGGATCTTTTAAGTCAGGTCGGATTCGTTAATCCGAGAATCAGATGGACCTCTTTTAATACACTGCGCTCGCCGGGGCGGGTACTGTTGGGCAATAAGCTGCTATCCTATTTTCTGAGAAGTGACTTCCGCTTCACGGTGGAAAAACCTTGAAGGAGAGTTGTGATAGGAGGTACGAGGTGCTCAAGAGCGATTCCGTCGCCATTTTGGGTTGGATATTGGGCTTCGTGCTTCCTTAATGACCGCATCCAGCGTCACCATCGGCTCGTTCCCTTCCTGTTGCAGGAATGCAGGGATACCCGCGGGCACACAGAAATGTTCGTGGGGGCCCACCTTCTTCTTGACGCCAGCCATCTGCACAACCCCCTGTCCGCGGACAACAGAGACAATGCAGAAGCGGTCAGTCCGCAGGTTCAACCCATACCCATTGACACGCGCCACAGACAACTCCAACCCACCAATTCCATCTCTGTCAGTGGCTGAAGCCGGGATGATTGGGTAACGCACAGGGGAAAACCTTCCTGCAGCCTTCTCGATTTCGCGTTCGAGATAGATCGTCTGATTCATTTGACGGCTGTAGACGGGTGCTTTTTCAAGTTTGTCTAGATCAATCGGTTGCGCCTCCACGTCCAGAAACACGCCCCACCCACCGCGTGTCAATGATCCGAAGATAAACGGGACATGATGCTGCATCGTACTATCGTTGACATATCCGTGTCTCACCTTTGGGGGGATAGGCATCGCGTAACCTTCATCCACTTCCGCATAGAATTCGCCGAGAACCGTATTGCCGTGCAACGGTCCATAGCCCAGATGAATCTCAACACCATCCTGATGGAGATGAAATGGCACATCTGATCGGGGTCCGTCAAGATACGCTAGATTCCACGAGTGATAATCCCCGTAAACGAGCGGTACAATTGTGATACCGAGATTTGGCACGATGAAACTGGCTTGCTCCGGGGCGTGCGTATCCAACGTCGTATGAATGCCGTTGCCGTTAGTGATCTCTTCCATCAGTTCGGTGAACCGATCTCGAACCTTCCGCATTGAGTCTAGTTTGCACGTCTCGACTCCTTCGGTCAATGAGTCGATAACCCTTGGGATGTTGGTAGCGTAGCGGTAAAATGTGGAGATCAGGGCGCGAAAGTCAGTTTCCACGACCTCCATCGTTTGATTCGCTAGATCTATCAAGAGTTCGACTGCCCGCTTGCGATGCGCCTCCGTGAGTGGATCGCACATTTCAATTTCATCAATTGCCAACCGCGTGGCATGAAAGGCACCAATTGTATGACCGCGGAATGCGTAGCTGTACAAGCGTGCCAGTGCGACATCTTCGGGCGTAATTTCGGCTGGTGTGCGCCCTTTCTCATGGCTCTCACGCGCCAAGTCAACAAGTCGTGCATAGTTGGGATGGACCTGCATGGTCATTTTTTTGTCTCCCTGCCCCTACTAATCTTTGCAGTTGCTTTGCCTAACCCGCTGTAAACCCACCGTCGATTGGTAGCGCGATCCCTGTCACGAAAACAGATTCATCCGATGCCAAGAACAGTGCACCGTAGGCAATTTCCTGTGGCGTAGCGAGGCGTTTCATCGGGTGTTGATTGGCGAGTGCGCGATATTCCTCCTCCGTTTTCAGAACGCCTGCTAGGAGCGGGGTTTCGGTGAAGCCGGGACAGAGGCAGTTGACGCGGACATTATCGGTGGCATAGTCGAGTGCCATACCACGCGTCAGATTGGCAACCCCGCCTTTGGTCGCGACGTAAGCCGCGCGGGTCGGCGCGCCGACGAGACCGTAGATCGATGCCATGTTGATGATCGAACCGCCACCATTCTTAATCATTTCGGGGATAGCGTACTTTGAACCGAGGAAAACCCCTTTCAGGTTGATGTCAACGCAGCGATCCCAGTCATCCTCCGGCAGATCCACAACGGGCAAACGCATCGCAATGCCTGCGTTGTTGAACAGCACATCTAACTTGCCGTAAGCGTCAATCGTCGCCTTCACCATCGCCTGTACATCTGCCGCCTCTGTTACATCGGTGCGGACGAACATCGCCTTGCCGTCGTCAGTGTTTATCTGGTCAACCACTTCGTTGCCTCCGGCTTCGTCCAAATCCGCCACGACAACCGTCGCACCCTCCTTAGCAAATAGGAGTGCCGTTGCCTGTCCGATGCCGGAGGCAGCGCCGGTGATGATTGCAATTTTACCTTCGAGTCTCATGGTATGTTTCTCCCCTTACTGCTTCTCCTGCCACGCCGCTGGGTTCTCCAATTTCTCCTCAATCTGATTACGCAGCAGCCCAATCCCCTCAACCTCTAGCTCAATGACATCGCCGGGCTGAATCCACCGGTCCAATTCCCAACCACAGCCTTTACCGACCGTACCAGATCCGAGAAAATCACCCACACAAAGGGTTTCGGACTGCGACACAAAGGAGATCATCTCTGCAAAAGTGTAATACATATCCGACGTATTTCCGTCCGCCCAGACTTCGCCGTTGACCCGTGCAATCATCCGCAAGTTATACGGATCGTCAATTTCGTCAGGTGTGACGAGGCAAGGCCCCATAATATTGCTGTTATCGAAATCCTTCCCTTTGGCGGGTCCAAGTGCCAACGTCATATGGCGAAATTGGATGTCACGCGCGCTGATGTCGTTATAGATTGTGTAGCCGCCGATATAGTTTGGCGCATCTTCAACCGATATATTTTTCCCCTCTTTGCCGATATAAACGCCCCATTCCAACTCAAAATCAAGTTTATCGGTATAGTTGGGCCAAGTTACCGGTGCCTCGTGTCCAGTGATGGAGGCGGGGCTTGTGCTACCACGATAGTAGTTCGGCAGCTTAAACCATTCGGGAGAGATCTCCTTGCCGGTGATCAGGGCAGCAGCATCCATGTGCGTCTTGAATACGCCGAAATCCCGCAGGCTAGCAGGACGTGGGAATGGTGCGAGTAGGTTCACCTGATCTGTCGAGTAAACAATCTGTTCGCCTCGGATGCCCGTGGAATTGGTGCCATCAAGCTGCTCAAGGCTCGCTTGCGCCGCCTTTCTCGATCTTGCTCCCCGTTCAAAGTATTGGATCATGTCCGACGGCAGGATGGCATCCGCACTCTGATAGGCAGCGGATTGCCCTTGTGTCTCTGACAGATGGAGCGCGTAGGCAGAATTGAGATCGACGATTTGGTCGTCGTCAATCATCGCGCCGAGTCGATGCTGTTTCCCAAGTTGTGTTGTGAGTTCAAAGGTAACCAGTTTCATCGAAATCTTCGCTGTGGCACCCCCGTCCCCGATAAATCGGGACTAAGCAGCTTTTAAGGCGGGGAGGAAACAGCGTCTCCTTCTTAGATATAGTTAAAGTTTAATCGTGTGAGAACTTTGAAACTCTCACGTTTCGCAGATTGAGTGAGACGTTTGCCCTCCAACGAGTATAGAGAATACCCTTTTTTCTCCATATATCCGCTAACACGAGTCAAACCGAGTGTTACATGCTTGACCAACGTGTTCTTGGCTATGCCATTGCACATTGTACCACCGTAGCGTGGGTGTCTGCCACCCTTCTGTGGGTTCTGTCTGTGCAATTGTCGCCGTGCAATAGGTATCGGACTGACACAAAACACACAGGTGTTGTCCACTTGGTTTGTATCGCTTCCAATGACATGATATGCCAAGCACCATGAGTCTACACAATGGGTGCTGAAGTCGTTAGACATCTTGTTGCCAGACTTCTTGAGTCCGAGCGAATCACGAATTGCCTTTGTTTCAAAGCCTTTGAGTGTGGACAATATCCAACGCTTCTGGATTTCAGCGTAGAACCATTGCTTCCCCACCTCAAGGGGGCTAAAAGACTCGTTCCAGTTACGGGCACCCTTCCGCGTCCGTGTCTTGATATCCTCAACACAGACATGCGTTATCGGAAACATTGTGGACAGGTAGTTAAGGATGCGGAGTTTCCAATCCCATCGTGTCCGTGTGCCGGCGGGTATCCGTTGTTTATTCGCCATGTGGTTGGTGCGGTGCTTCCGATTCGGACACTTCCGTGAACGTCTACCACGCCTCAATTGACGACGTGTGTCAACTTTTTTGCTAACCTTATTATGAGCGTCGGCTTGGACATTCAGATATGTTGATTTCTCTGACTTGACAGTGAACCCTTCTTTCTTGCTACCGGGGTCAATTCCAACAGCTATATCTTGCGTTTGGGTTCCAGAGGGTTTGCCATTTAACCTCACGCAGAATATGCCATTCCGAAAAAACGGTGTGGCTTTACCCGACTTAATTCACTTCCTTGCCCTTGCGGGTGTGGTCGGCATTAACGGGTTGCGATTTTTGTCAACGACAGGAACAAACATTGTAAATCACTCCTGCGGGTGTGTGTATTACCCCATCGACATCACGGCATCAGAGTGGATTCAGGCTTGGGGAGCACCCGAACCATCAGTTAGGCTGCCACGCCTTAGACCCGCGATATAATCGTCTAGTCAACGGTTTAACTTGCAAGTGCCCGTTGGCACGGGATTGTAAGCCTCGACCTTTAGGGCGGGGTTATTGACTGATATTCCTCGGCCTTTTCTTTTTGCTGCTTCAATTTCTATTTTGTAATTATATCTGTTTCGATAACGGACTATTGTTTGAATGCTGCGCACATCTATTAGTCGAATAGAATAGCACATCGTCAGGAGGTTGCCAACAAAAAAGGAGAAGCGAAACATCCGCCTCCCCTTTTTGAGTTTTCAGTCCGCAGCTCCTAACGCACATACTCCTCTCCACGATGTTCCATTAACCACTGTTTCAACGGCACATCTTCATCCGTTGGCTGCCACCAGCCCTTGATATCTACCCCGTCCCCAAGTAGCTGCCGACGAATCGGATCGCATTTAGCGAGGAGTTCGGGCGGCATCACATTATAGTCAAGTCCACGCAGCCAGCGGTAACTGTAGCCGATGAACAACACCTTCCGTGTTACGTCCGAAAAATTCCAACCACGAGAGTGCCATAATCGGCGATCAAACAACACGGCTGTCCCCGGTTCAATCTGCAACTCAATTGCACCGTCCGGATCGCCCTCCGGATCGCTTTGAGGTGGGCGTTCATCGAGTTTGTGGCTACCCGGGACAATTCGCATCGCGCCTCGATCCGGTCCCCTCACATCACTGAACCAATAGCTTACCTTGAGAGAGAGCCGCGGATGCGGACGCTCCATTTCCTGCACAGGTCGACCTCCATCCTGATGCCACCCCTCACCCTTTCGGGTTCGAGGTACATCGGGTCCCTCCGGTGGATAAACGATTAGGTGAGAGATGTAGAGCTGGATGTTCCAGCCGAGGATGTCCCACAACAACGGAAATACCTTCGGGTTGTCAAGCAGTTCAAGAAACAGATCATCTGCGGCGATGGTACGGAACTTTTTCATCAAATCGTGTGGTCCGAGTCCTTGCCTCTTTCGTTCCTCCGCATCAATTCGATTAATAGCGATGGTCATTTTGTCAACCATCTCTGACGATAAGGCATTTTCAACGATTAGGTAACCCTCATCGTCAAACGTTTGAAGTTGCTCATCAGTCGCGCAGTATTTTAGCCACTCTTTCTCCATGTCCTACTCCTTTCAATTGGACTCCGCTATGCGGAGTTCGTTGGGTAAACCCAGATCTCCCCAAAGTTTCACACCGTTGCAAAGTGCTTTTGGCAATAAGAATATCAACAAAGGGACAAAAATTCAACACTTTTTGTTTCACTTTTTCATTTGATTCTATAGCACCATCTTGATAAAATGAGCGGTAGCACAACGTATGGAGCATGGGAATTTCCTGATGAACACGAAAGAAATCCTGAAAAAGATCCGCCGAATCGAGATTTCAACCAACCGACTTGTCAACAACATCTTCGCGGGAGAATACGAAAGCGTCTTCAAGGGACGGGGCATGGAGTTTGAGGAGGTGCGTGAATACCAGCCCGGCGACGAGATCCGCACGATTGATTGGAACGTGACCGCCCGGATGGGGCAGCCGTACATTAAAAAATATGTAGAGGAACGCGAGTTGGTTATGATGCTGCTCGTTGATACTAGTGGTTCTGCGGATTTTGGGACATATCAGCAGACGAAAGCGGAGATTGCTGCGGAGATCTCCGCGCTACTCGCCTTTTCCGCTATCAAAAACAGTGATAAGGTTGGGCTGATCTGCTTCACTGACGATGTAGAGCTATTTGTTCCACCGCGTAAGGGACTAAAGCATGTCCTGCGTGTCATCCGGGAGATCCTATACTTTGCGCCACAGCAGCGTGGGACGAACATCAGTGCTGCGTTAGAGTACGTTGACCGCGTCATCCGACGAAAGAGCGTCGTGTTCCTGATCTCTGACTTCATGGATCAAGGTTATGAAAAGCGGTTACAAGTGACGAGCAAACGGCATGACCTCATCGCAATTGCGCTCCAAGATATGCGGGAAGAAACGTTGCCGAACGTGGGGTTAATTGAACTTGAGGATGCGGAAACCGGTGAGGCGATTGTCTTAGACACGCGGGATCCCCAAGCACGGGAGATGTATCGACGACTCAATCTCGATGTCGTTGAAGCGCGTCGAAAGTTCTTCCAATCGAACAAGATTGACAACATCGAAATTCGGACGGAGCAGTCTTACATTGAACCATTAATCCATTTCTTTCGACAACGTGCGGTGCGAGGATCATTTTGAGAAGAGTGCTTCAGAGCTCGTCGAAAAGGTTGCATTTGGTAATGGTTAAATGGGTATTAATAAATTAGGGGGCAACAATTATGGCTAACAAACAGCAATCTTCTGTAGATACTGGGAATGAAGCAAGCATCGGAATCGAACCGCCGGACTACGTCGCTGAAGCACAGGCTCGTGCCGCAGAATGGAAGGATCGGGCGAAGACCCGTCACAAAATTGTCGGTATTCGGACTTGGCACCTTAACCTGAATCCCACTGCAATGTCATCAATGGCATATTCCAAGGCTGGTAGGCAAATCCAGATGCCACCAGAACCGAAAAACGTCCATGTTGACTGGCGGGGCCCCTTTGCGACACAAGCGGGTGCACTGATGGTGGAAATTACCACTGACAAGGGGTTGAAGGGCTATGGGCTCGGTGGTGGTGGTCTTGCCGGGGCACTTATCATTGACCGACATATTAAGTATTTCACGCTGGAGCGCGATCCGCTTGATGTGGAGGAGATCTGGGACAACCTCTATCACATTACCTCTATTTACGGGCGACGCGGGGTTGTTATTTATGCCCTCAGTGGCATTGAACTCGCCCTGTGGGATCTCTGTGGCAAAATTCTGGACACCCCGGTCTATAGCTTAATTACGGATGAACCGCAACTCAAGATACCGGCCTATGCCACCGGCGTGGATGTCGGTTATTACGTTGCGCGAGGGTTTACCGCCTGCAAGCCGGGGCTCCGAAATGGACTTGCAGAGGGAGAGGAAGGTTTTGCAAAGAACCTTGAGATCATCCGTGAAGCCCGTCAGGTGATTGGACCTGATATTGAACTGATGGCGGACATCTATCTTCGATGGGACGTGGATTATACGCTTCGTTTCGCTGAGGCTGCTGCCGATGTCAATCTTAAATGGATTGAGGAAGCCATCCCCTTGGACGATTATGCGGGCATGGCACGGTTGGTTCGAGAGATCGACTCCACTTGGATTGTCTCCGGCGAACACGAATTCACTCGATACGGATTTCGTGAGCTGCTGCGCTGGAAAGCTGCCCACATGATTCAACCCGATATCAGTTGGGCGGGCGGTTTTGGCGAGTGTCTCAAGATTGCTAACGAGGCAGCAGCGCATGGGGTTCCGACTTGGCCCCATCAGGGTGGAACCCCTTGGGGGTTGCACCTGATTGCCTGTTTGCCAATGCCGTGTCGAGCGGAAACCTTTGGTCCCTCACGCAAATCTACAGAGAATGAACTCTATCGCTGCTTGCGTCCTGCGCCCCGCGACAGCTTCTTCACGTTGGATGATAGCCCCGGATTTGGTGTCGAGATTGATGAAAAATTGCTAGATGCCTACACTATAGACAGTCTGTGAAATTCTCTCTAATTTGAGGCAAGTTGCCATCTATTGTTTGGATGTCTGAATATGGAACGTGAAACGTAATGCGTGATGCGTAAGGGAAAAAAATGAGTACAAAATCACCCCAATTTACTAGTCGTCCTGTGCACTATATACTCCTTGTTTTACCTTTCTTTCTGGTTGGGTGGATAGGCGGTTGGTCTCAGACGATTAAGCGTGGAAATGCACACTATAAAGCAGAGGCGTATGATGCTGCGCTTGAGGCATATCAATCGGCAGCAGAAGATCGACCGGAAGATGCAATTTCCCGTTACAATCTAGGGACAGCGTTGTATCAAAAAAAGCAGTTTGAGAAAGCTTCCGATGAATTCAGACGATCGCTTGACACTGTAGATCCAGTCCATCAAGCGCAGGGATACTACAATTTAGGGAACGCGCAGGCTCGACTCAACGATATAGAGGGAGCAATCCGATCCTACAAAAGTGCGTTGCGCTTGAACCCAACAGATTTAGATGCGAAGCATAACCTAGAACTCGCGCTTGAGAAATTGGAACAGCAATCACAGCAGAACCGATCTGAGTCCGGGGATGAGGGCAAAGACCAGCAAGAACAGGACCAGCAACAGCAGAATCAGGATCGACAGGATAGGGACGAACAGGAGCCGGATCAGCAAGATCAGAATCAGCAAGATCAGACGAGTCCGGCAGAATCAGAGCAGCAACAGAATCAAGAATCATCCGAACAGGAAGCCGCCTCCGAAGAATCACCGTCGCAATCAGAACAGGGGTCAACACAGCAGCCGGTTGAAATGTCCGAGGAAGATGCCATTCGACTACTGGAGGCTGTCAAAAATAATGAAAAAGAGATCCAGAAGAAGATATTACAAAAGCGATTCTCGAGACGCCAGCGATCTGAGAAGGATTGGTAGGAGGTAAAGCAGAACATGGGGACAAGGAAGGCACAGGACAAAGTGCTCAAACGTATAGTAATTTGGGTATTTAGGCATTTTTCTACGTTTTACGTTTCACGTTTCACGTTTCACCCCTTACGTTTCGCGCTTTTTGGATGCTTGGTTTCCGTTCTTTTTAGCGATGCTGCTTATAGCCAAGACATCACCGTATCGGCGGATGTTACCCCCAAAATTATTAGCCTCAACGAAACAGCGACTTTGCGTGTAACGATTTCTGCGGATCAGCAGTTGGGGAATATTGCACCGCCAAAGTTCAAGGCATTGCCGGAGTTCAATGTTTCTTACGGCGGTTCATCCAGCCAATATAATCTCACTGGTAATCGGATCTCTGTGTCGGTAACTTGGACGTATGTGTTGAGACCTAAGAAGGTGGGACAATTTACGGTGTCCGAAATTCAGATCTCCCACGGCAACAAAACCTACACAGCGGATCCGATCGCCGTCAAGGTGTTACCGCAATCTACAAAACCTCCCCAAAGCAAATCGACGCAGGATGCTTTTATGGACGCATTTTCCAGCAGTACGCATAAGGTTGAAGCCTCTGTTGATAATTCACGTCCTTATGTGAATGAGCAGATCGTATATACCTTTCGATATCTCTATACTGCCCGCATCCCAAGTTTCAATAGTCCCAAATATACACCACCTTCCTTGAGGCAGTTTTGGACAACAGAGCTAGAAAGGAAACGCGCTCAGCGGCAAATGATTGATGGCACCCTCTACTGGATTGAAGAAATTCAGGTTGGGCTGTTTCCAATCACTGCTGGCAGGGTCACAATTGAGCCGGCGAAGCTATCACTCCCGCTCTCTACGGGACGGGGTCGTCCCCAATCGTCCAACGTGCTTATCACAGATCCGGTCGAAGTGGATGTCCGTCCGCTCCCCGAGGAGGGAAGACCGACAAACTTTGTAGGCACCGTTGGTCAGTATCAGATTCATGCACAAACTGACCGGGGGGCAATTGAAGCGGGAGATGGATTCACCTTGCGTACGCAGGTCTCTGGGACGGGGAATATTAAGACGGTGCCTGCCCCAACCGTTCCGACACTCCCCAGTATGGCGATATATGACCCTCAGATTACAGATGCCATTGGGGTAGTAGATTCAAAAGTTCGGGGAAGCCGGACGTATGAATATGTTATTATTCCATCAAAAGAGGGGGATTGGACAATTCCTGCGATTGACTACCCTTATTTCGATCCACAAACGGAAAGCTATCAAGTTGCACGCACTATGCCCATTACTATTAACGTAGTTCCTAATTTGAATGGGTCAATTGAAACGACACCTTCCCACACGACACAATCCGACCTACACCTCCTCAAGCAGGACATTCGATATATCAAGCCGGATTCGCTCAAATTATCGGATCAGCACCTTCAGCCTTATAAGCACATTTCATTTTGGGTTGTCCAAACTTTACCTATCGCCGTTGTGCTGTTTGTATGGTTCTATCGCCAGCGACAAGCCAAGCGCGATCCCAAACAGCTTCGGGAGCAGTATGCCGCGAGAAACGCCCTGCAAATCATTGAGGACGCTAAAAAGCACGCCACGGCTGAACCGGCGGCGTTCTATGGCATACTCGCCAATGGGTTATATCAGTATATTGGAGACATCTTCGATATTTCACCCGGCGGACTCAATCCTGAGCTGGTGCGTCAACGATGTGAGGGGGCGGAGTTTCCCGAATCTGCGACAGCAGAAATTGTTGATACGTTGACGCAGTGTGACTATGTGCGGTTCGCCCCGGTTGCTGCAAATCCAACAGATATGGAAGATGTGCTTAATCGTGCTAACGCATCAATTAACGAGATAGAGAAAGAACGGCAGTTGAAGATGCAGTAGGTATTGTGTATAATGAAGTGAGGAGATTAGAAGAATGGAAGACTGGAAGTATGAAAGGATTAAAAATAAGAGAAGATTCGTTTCACGTTTGATATTTCTTATCTGCTTCCTCTGTCTCTCTGCTTGGTGGCAGTACGCCTATTCTCAATCTCAATCAACTTTGGAGGCGAGTTATCGGAGTGCCGATGCTTTATATCAGGAAGGACAGTATCAACAAGCGGCTGAAAAGTATGAACAGATTGCAGATTCAATCCAAAGTGGTGCCGTTTATTATAATCTCGGTAACGTCTACTTTCGTCTTGGGAATAGGGGAAAAGCTATTCTAAACTATGAACGTGCGCAGCGATTGATGCCAAGGGATAAAGATACAAATTTCAACCTCAAAGTCGCCAAAGCGCGGAATGTTGATTCCTTTGACCTCGTGAAGCCACTCTCCGGTTTTTCGCTCTTATACGGCGCGCTACACCCAAATGAGATCGTTTGGGCGGGACTCATTCCGTATTGGATCGCAGCCATTTGCCTCATTGCGATTCAATTCACTCAGAACCACCGTTTTCAACGAGTGTTGCATTATGTCCTCCTGATTGGGGGTATCACATGGCTTGTTTCTTTATTAGTTTTGGGCTTGAAAATTCGGGAGGTTAATCTGCCGTATGCCATCGTCGTTGCAAACGAGGTTATGGTGCGGAGTGAACCCGATTTGGGATCCGAAACGATTGCCCTTCCACTACATGAGGGCACCAAGGTTCAACTTCAGGAGGCACGTAACGATTGGGTGAAAATCTATTTACCCGATGACAATTCAGGATGGCTAACTGCGGATGCAGTCGAAAAGATTTAGGAACGATACAGTTTTAATAGAAAGGAGATTTCATGGAAATACTTGGTGCGCTAGTTTTATGGTTACACGTTACTGCTGCTGCGATTTGGGTCGGTGGTAATTTTATGATAGCGATGGTGATTGTGCCTTACTTCAAACGCTCGATGCCCCCTGTGGAACGAATCAAAATCATGACACAGATTGGCAGAAGTTTTGAACCGATTGGATGGGCGTGTGTAGTCATCCTCATCTTCTCCGGTCTGATTAATATCTTTACCGCTGGCGTGTTAGCGAGTCCAGATTTGATTGGTCCCTTCATGCGGATGCTTGGCATCAAACTCCTCCTTGTCCTTATTTTAATTCTCCTGACCGGAATTCACGGTTTCATCATGGCACCGCGGTTAGCGCGGGCTGTTGAAGAACTAGAACCGGGGACAGAGGAGCTTCCCGAACATGTCGACAAGATGCGTGGTCAGATGGCGGTGGTGTCTAGTCTTATCGGTGTGTTCTCCCTGCTTGTTCTGCTTGCTGCGGTCGCATTGCGGCTGGGAATCTAGGCGAAGGATTAACCAATTATAGGGGCTACGGTGCCTAACATTGTAAAGAAGCTATCATTATGGTTCGTAAGAGAACACGAATCCTAAAAGCCATTTTTTATCTGTTATTAATCCTTTTGTTAGTGCTGATAGGTGCAGGAATCTTCAGCATTATCAAACTGCGGGGATCTCTGCCGATCCGTGACGGTGAAGTGCAAATTAAGGGGTTAGGTCTGCCGGTCACAGTGACTACAGATCGCTTTGGGGTTCCAACAATTACTGCATCAACACACAGGGATGCCGCACTAGCGTTGGGATATGTGACCGCCCAGGATCGGCTCTTTCAAATGGATTTACTACGCCGTCGTGCCTCCGGACGGCTCTCCGAAATCGTCGGCGACATTGCAATAAAAGCCGATAAGCGACAGAGAGTTATCGGATTCCACCGTGTGACCCCAGCGATCGTTGCCAACCTTCCCAATGAACAACGGGCAATCCTCGCTGCCTACGCTGATGGTGTAAACGCATTTATACGCCAAATGGACACCCCTCCTTTTGAATTTCTGCTCTTGGGTTATCAGCCGGAACCTTGGACACCGGAGGACAGCATCCTTGTTGTCATGAATATCTTTCAGGTGCTATCTCTCAGGGAAAACGACGAAAGGATGATGACTATCATGGAAAAGTCGCTTCCACCGGAAGTTGTCGCTTTCCTGACCCCTGATACAGATAGTTACACTCAGGTTCTTTTAGGGGGGGCTGACGCTCATCGACCGATTCAGCCTATCCCTGTCGAGGCACTTGCCTCAATTCGCCGTGCACCAAAGCAAAACGGACTGGTTCGTGCAACCTCCCCTGTAGCGGGGTCGAACGGTTGGGTGGTCGATAGATCGAAGACCGCCGATGGTCGGGCGATTGTGGCGAACGATATGCACCTCAGTCTGTCTATACCGAATACATGGTATCGGGCATCTCTCCGTTACGGAAGCGTTGAGATTTCAGGTGTTATCCTGCCGGGGACTCCCGCTGTGGTTGTCGGATCTAACGGTCATGTGGCGTGGGGGTTCACCTATATCTGCGGGGATTTTCTCGACCTCGTCCGGTTAGAAATTAACCCCGAAAACCCAGATGAATACAAGATGCCAAATGGCTGGAAACAATTTGAGGTTATCGACGAACGGATCGAAATTAAGGGAGGAAAGCACATCGTCCAATCCGTCAAGTTCACAATATGGGGACCTGTCAGCCAAACCCCGTTGATGGGGCAGCCAGTCGCGATTCATTGGACAGCCCTACAGCCTGAAGCAGTTGGCATGGAACTGTTTGATATGGATAAGGCAATGACGGTCGAGGACGCGCTACCCATCATGAATCGCTTCCGCGGTGTGCCGCTGAATGTGGTTATGGCTGATGATGCCGGACAAATTGCTTGGACATACTGTGGAAAAATCCCTATCCGAAAAGGATTTGATGGATCTTCTGCCAAGTCTTGGGCGGATGGTGACATTGGTTGGGAGGGTTATATTCCACCGTCTGAATTGCCGCGTGTGATTTCTCCACCGGAGGGGTTTATAACGACTGCGAATAATCGGACGATTGGTAAAGACTATCCCTACATCATCGGTTATAACTTTGCCAATAGCCATCGGGCTTACCGTATTAACGAGCGTTTGCGGGAGATGGATCAGGTCACGGAACAGGATATGTTCCAACTCCAGTTGGATACGACGAATCACTTCTATGAATTTTACCAACAGTTGGGGTTATCTGTCTTAACGGAGGATGTCATTGCAAATGAACCGCTCTTACTAGAGGCGCGGAGACAGATGGCAGTTTGGGATGGTAAAGCGGAGGCGGATAGTGTGGCATTCGGAATTTTGGTTCGGTTCCGGGACATTCTGGCTGCAGATGTACTTGAACCCTTTTTAGTCCTCTGTCATGAGGCTGATGAGGAATTTTCATACGCTTGGAGGAATACGGAACCTCCCCTTCGTACTCTGCTGAGAGAAAAGATCGCAGAAACGCTTCCAGATCCAGTGAATTATCCAGACTGGGAGAAGTTCATCCTCGCGAAATTAGAAAAATCTATTGAACAGCTGCTTAGTGAACACAATTTTGATTCGTTAGACCAATTGACCTGGGGCAGCATTCATACAACGGAAATCTCACATCCCCTTGGATTTATTCCTGTGCTAGGTAAGATATTGAACATGCCGCAGAAACCCCTTCCGGGAGGCTATCATTGCGTTCGTGCTACGAGCGCGTCTGAACGCATGGTCATCTCCCCGGGGCGCGAGGCAGATGGGATTCTACATATACCTTCCGGTCAATCGGGGCATCCTTTATCAGAAAATTACAAAGACCAGTTCAGCTATTGGCTGAAAGGGGAGTCTCTACCTTTCCTGCAAGGACCAACTGCTCACACATTGACGCTCACCCCCGCCCCTGACCTTGGAGGCACCTCAATAAAGTATAGGCTTGACTGAGTCTCGGCTGTTATACTATAATTAACAGTCAGGACAAAAGAAGGATTCGGGTGTTTTTCTCGCTTTTCGGTAATATTGATCGGGAGAGTTTTTTACGACTCGCTGGAAAAAGGAGCAGACCAATATGGCGTTGACAGGTGAACAGAAGCAGCGTTTTTGGGAAAACGGCTACCTCGTTGTCCGGAACCTCCTCGCCCAAGAAGAGGTGGAAATCCTCAAAGAACGAGCGAACCTCATCGCCTCCGGTGAGGCATCGCATGTGCCAGAAGAGTGGATTCAGGTAGAGCCTGCTATCAAAAGGGGCGAGATTCAGGCGGATTCAAAGATGGAATCCGTTCGCAAGTTGTGGAACCTTGTGCCTCACGACGCAGTGATGCGAGCGCACGCTGCCAATCCGAAAATTGTGGAAGTCATCGTTGATTTACTCGGTCCCGATATCAAGTTGTATGGAGATCAGTTGTTCATGAAGCCACCGAAGCACGGTTCGCGTAAGGAGTATCACCAAGACTCAAATTCGTGGAAACACCTCGTCCCATATAACCTCGTGAGTTGTTGGGCAGCGATGGACGCTGCGACGATTGAAAATGGGTGCCTGTGGGTGATTCCGGGCAGTCACAAGTGGGGATTGATCAGCAGAGAATGGGAGCAGGAAATCGAGAGCAGCGCGCTCGAAGGCGAGTGGGAGAATGAAGCCCCCGTTGAATTAGCGTCCGGCGATTGTAGTTTCCACCATAGCCTGCTTCTGCACGGCAGCCATGCCAACCGGTCGTCGAAACAGCGCCGGGGATATGCCACACACTATATGTGTTCAAAGACGAAGTATCTGGGGGATACGCCTAAGCCCGATTATCCGCTGATCTGTGGTCAAGAATTTCCGAATTATGTTTAATACCATCTTCTCGACTTAACGTCTTAACGACGAGGTAACTCTCGCGGTTGCCTCATTTATAGACCTACTATAGTAGATTTTAGAATTAATGAGACACTCCAAATCGGCGCAGTTGAAAACAGCGCCTACCAAACATGGGGGGCGAAAGTGTCTATTTATTTTTTGAATTCACTATAATTCCGTAAGGGAGATTGATAATGCAATCAGTTCAGGTTTTAACAGCCGCTTGGTATGGCGACCGAGAGGTGGACTTAACGTTTCCTGACGGTTGGGCCCTCAACCTTATCGCTTTTGAAGAACGCCCGGTGCTGACCCAAGATCAGCTGCGGCAGGCGTTCCATCAACCGATTGGGTCACCGAGAATCGCAGAACTCGCGCAGGGAAAGAAAAGTGCCGTCCTCATCGCCGATGATCTCACGCGGCCCACTCCGACCTCAGCGGTCATGCCCTTCATCTTAGATGAACTGCAAGAAGGAGGCATCGCTGAAGAGGATATCTTAATTTTCATAGGGCATGGCTGCCACAGACAGATGCGGCACGATGATATCACAAAGAAACTCGGTGAGGATACCGTAAATCGTATCCGCGTCAAGCAGAACGAGTTGGACGACCCATTCGTCTATTTAGGGGACACATCGCGGGGAGTTCCCTTGCATATCAACCAGTGGGTGATGGACTGCGAACTCAAAATTGGTATTGGTGGAACGTGGCCACACGGCACCGCCGGTTTCAGCGGCGGTGGAAAGCTCGCTATCCCCGGTATAGCAAGCTACAAAACTATCAGTACCGCGCACGGCACGTTGAAGGGCGGGGGCAGGGCTGGAAATGTCGAAAATGAATTTCGGCTTAATTCCGAAGAAGCCGCTCGGATGGCTGGATTAAACACAACAGTGCTCACCATCTTGGACTATAAACGCGAAATCACCGGGCTTTTTGTGGGCGATTTGATCGAAGCACACCGCACCGCCGTTAAGGATGCGAGAGAAGCATACGCGGTCCAAGTAATGCCTGACGCTGATGTTGTGATTGCTACCGGCTATCCGCGTGATCACGATCTTCCGTACGGCGGTCAGGGCGGTTGGCCCATGCGACATTCTCAACCGGAGGCAACGCGTATTCTGATCAACACCGGCACCGAGGGGGTTGGCTATCATCGGGCGGGCTTCCTCCGGAACAGACAACTTCGTGAAGAAGAGAACCGTGAGCGCGAAGAGCGGAAGCCGCTGGTTCGATCCGAGGACTGGGATTACATCCTCTTCTCTGATGCCGTGGGTCCGATGGAGGTCTTGGAGACCCACCCCAAAGCCAAATTAATGGAATCGTGGGATGAGATTCTCGACTTTCTGAAGCAGAAATATCGTGACCAGAAGCCGAAGGTAGCGATATATCGTTCGTCAGCGATCGCTTATCCACGGGATTAGAGTACGGCTCTAGATAGAAGGAGAAAAATATGCAATCTGTTCAAGTATTAACGGGTGCTTGGTATGGCGATAGGGAAGTTGACTTGACGTTTCCCGACGATTGGGACATCAACGTCATAGCGTATGAAAAGCATCCGGTGCTGACTCAAGACCAACTCCGGCAAGCGTTCCACGAACCGATTGGGTCGCCACGCATTGCGGAGATAGCACGGGGTCAAAACAGTGCCGTCATCATTTGCGACGATTTAACCCGTCCAACCCCCTCCTCAGAGGTGATTCCCTTTATTCTAGAGGAGCTTCAGGAGGGCGGTATTTCTGAAGAAAATATCATTTTCTTCATGGGCTTCGGTTGTCACAGAAGCATGAAGCATGCTGACTTGGTGAAAAAACTGGGCGAGGACACGGTGCGTCGTTTTCGTGTCAAGCAGAATGAGTTAGACGATGCCTACATCTACATAGGCGAGACCTCGCGTGGGGTCCCGCTTCACTGCAACCAGTGGGTGGTAGACTGCGACCTAAAAATCGGTGTCGGGGGGGCTTGGCCCCATGGGACCGCAGCGTTTAGTGGGGGTGGAAAGATTGTCATCCCCGGCGTGTCGAACCACAAAACCATTAGCACCGCCCACGGCACGATGGAAGCCGGCGGAAATGCGGGGAATGTCGAGAACGAATTTCGACTCAACTCCGAGGAAGCCGCCCGAATGCTAGGGGTGAATACAACGGTGATAACCACTCTCAACGACAGACGGGAGATTACCGCCCTTTTCGTCGGGGATTTGGTCGATGCCCATCGCGCTGCTGTCGAGACCTCAAGGGTCGCCTATGCGGTCACGCCGATGAAGGATGCCGATATTGTGGTCACGACCGGCTATCCCCGTGATCATGATCTCAGTTATGGACAAATCGGTGGGTGGCCCATGCGGCACGCATCGCCGGAAGCGACGCGCATCTTGGTTTCCTCCGGGGATGAGGGTGTGTGCTATCACCGAGCGGGCATCATTGGGTCGAGGCTTCGCCGTGAAGCTGAGGGCCAAGAACGCGAAGAACGGAAGCCGTTGGTCAGATCTGAAGATTGGGATTATATCCTTTTCTCTGATGCCGTGGGTCCGATGGAGGTCTTGGAAGCCCAACCCAGAGCCAAATTAATGGATTCGTGGGAGGAGATTTTGGATATGTTGAAGCAGATATATCGAGACCAGAAACCCAAGGTAGCGGTATACCCATCTGCGGCAATCGCTTATCCAGCGGAGGAAGGGACAGAGGGACTCTATCAGTCGGTTTGGTCCCGCTAAGTTGGTTCATTGGTTCACTAGTTCATTAAATAAACGAATGAACTAGTGAACCCTGTGGTGCGCTTTTTATCACGTTTCACGTTTCATCTGTGATCTGGATTTAGCCGTGAATCAACCCTTTCAGATAGGCAACGGCATCGGGTATACTTTGGGGACCGAGATGTTCGGGAATGATTAGCCCGTCGTATTCCGCCTCCGTCAGTGCCCGTACACACCGGGGGATGTCGACATCGCCGCTGTCTAGTGGGACTTCGTCATGATCCATCATGACTTTACTGTGTCTAACCTGATTACGAGCGTGACAGAAAAAGATCCGATCCATGCCCCATGTCTCAATGGGTGAATGTGGATCTTCACCGAAGAGAGACATCCCTTGGCAGTAGGTCACGCCGTTATTGGGACTTGGGACCGTATTCCAAACCTCATGCAGCACATCGACCGCCCATAGATGATTTGCTAGCTTCAAATTCACCTCGTCGGCTACGCCTACCACACGTCTGAAGAACTGAATAACCGTATCCCACCCGTCCTCACCCGGCATTACTATCAGCGGTCTGCCGGGGTGATATTCGTTAAAATAGATTAACCGATCCAGCGGATAGAAAAGCACGACCTCAACACCGGATTCCCCGATCCCTCGCAGCGTTCGGCACAGGGCATCCAATTCTGACTCATTTTCACCGAGCACTGCCTCTTTGGAAGGCGGCGGTGCAATCATTCCGGATACCTGCACCCCGCGCTCTTGAAGCGTATCCCTGAACGGCTTGAAGTCGTCCGACGTTATATACCCTCGATCTGAGGCTCCCGGAACCGCACCCGCGCCGAGAAAAATCTCATTCACATCTGCATCACGACAACTCGCTGCAATTTCGTCCGCACTGCTGGAACCTGCGTGTATACCGACTCTCATGATTTACCCTCCCATATTACGACAACATCTGTTCAACAGCATCTAACTCCGCTGCGGTGTACGGTTGTTGGAATGCGCTATCCGTTGGTTCTCCATCTTCCATCAATACCGGCGACGGATTCGGAACCTCCCAATCGCCCAATTCCTCACGACGGACAAAGTTTCCGCCGCGTTCCAGAATCGAATAGAACGGTAGGAGAAACATCGTCAATTTTTCCATTAAGTCGTCACCGGTCTCCGGCGATTCGCCTGTTTCAAACATCTCTTGGATAACCAGCTGCAAGGCGTTCCATGTGTTGTAGCGGAAATGTCCGGGACGCCCCGGTATCTTGCCCTCCGCATCGCCCTGATGATCGCCAAAAATACGCATATACCCCTGTGCATCCGCCCCACTCACCAATTCCAACGAACCGTAGTACGGAAGCGTCGGGTGGTCATGCTCATACACTACAAGGCCATTCGGCTTTCGCCAATTCGGGGTGTGATACGCCGCCCCCGTCATTCTTCCCCGCCCTTTCTTTATCTCGTCCCGCAATACGGCATGGATATACCATACGCCGTGCAGCCCATGCGAATAGTAATCGCTCATCGAATTGTGTGCGACATAGCCTTTGATGTCGTTCATGTCGGCGGCTTTGGCTCGCAGATCGCCTACGCTCTCAGTATATTCCCACGTTGATGCGGTCAAGAGTGGGGTGCCGTGTTTCGCCGACAGATCCACCATTGCTTGCCCCTTCGCTAGGGAGGTCGCAAACGGTCGATTGACAAAGGTCGGCACACCTGCCTCAAGGAAAGGTTTTGCGAACAGCGGATACAACGAAATTGCAGTAACATCGTCGATGTACACGCCATCAACCTTGCCAATCATATCAGCGGGATGTTGGACAATTTCAACGCCTTGAAACAGTGAATTCAATCGCTCCGCCATATCGGGTCTAATGGTCCAAGCGTGTGTCAGCAGCATACCTGTCGTGCGGATCTGACCTGCGGGTGGGTTCATCGTATTGCCCCAGATACCGTGCATGTGCCCGCCGGGACCGGCGATCACACCAACGCGGACAAGGTCTTGTGGAGTAGATCGGGTGAAAGATGGCGTGGTCATAAACTGCTCCTTTTGAGGTGGTTGTGCGCTATACAAACAAGTTGAATTTTGCTGATTGTAATGGAATCGGATTTTGAAGTCAAGCAATTTTATACTCGCCCTAGAGTCATTTAGTTCTCCTGTAGGAGGGATCTCCGAATCCCGACACTTCACTGTAGGTGCTTGCATAAATTGCTTAAATAGTTGTATAATTTGTCCTGGAAAGGGATTGCCAACACAAGCTGATTGAAAACAGAGGAGACATAGCCGATGCAACGGAGATACAATTTGGCATATTTCATTCTAGCTGGCGTTGTCGTTTTGGGGCTAACGCCGCTGATGGTAGTCGTTGAGGCACAGGCACAGATTGCCTTCCTGTCTCGTAGGGATGGAGATGCTGAAATCTACGTGGTGGACACCGATGGGGGGAATCAGCGAAACCTGACCAATAATCGCCATGATGACTACCAGCCCTCATGGTCTCCCGATGGCAAGCGCATTGTCTTTGTTTCGGAACGCGATGGTAACCGTGAAATCTACGTGATGAACGCCGATGGGAAGAATCAACAAAGACTCACCAATAATCCGCATAGAGACCAGCATCCCTCATGGTCTCCCGATGGCAAGCGCATTGTCTTTGTTTCGGAACGCGATGGTAACCGTGAAATCTACGTGATGAACGCCGATGGGAAGAATCAACAAAGACTCACCAATAATCCCCATCTAGACCAGTATCCCTCATGGTCTCCCGATGGCAAGCGCATTGTCTTTGTTTCGGAACGCGATGGTAACCGTGAAATCTACGTGATGGATGTCGATGGGGGGAATCAACAAAGACTCACTGAAAATCACGGTAATGACGAGTCTCCCTCATGGTCTCCGGACGGTAAACGGATTGCCTTCGACTCTAGTCGGGATGGAGGCTCTGAAATCTATGTGATGGACGCCGATGGGGGGAATCAACAAAGACTCACTGAAAATCGCAGTAATGACATTCAGCCTGCATGGTCCCCCAACGGCAAACGGATTGTCTTCGCGTCTGATAGGGATAGGCCCCCCGACTTTGACATCTACGTAATGGATGCCGATGGTGGCAATCCTCAAAACCTCACCAATAATCCCCAGAATGACATGCAGCCTGCATGGTTTGGTCCTGCTTTTGCAGTTGCTCCCGCCGGCAAAAAAATTGCAATGTGGGGACGGCTCAAACAGCTCAACCAATAACTACCGTTATTGAGAGAACGGCGTTCACAGTTTAGCGCAAATTGATCTTGGGAATTACAAAACATGAAGCCCTATCGTCTTATCTACCAGATGGACTCAAGCGGTGTGCTACCCGCTGCGACGGATGTCAATGACTATCTCAAGGGTATCGTTGGTTTTCTTGAGGACAGCCACATTGACTGTCTCTTCTGGCACGACGGTGCTGGTGGTAATACCGCTAACTACGACAGCGATGTGTTGGAATTGACCGGGGAGCGTATCGGCGAAGTAGATCCGTCGCTGCTTCGGCTTATCGAAGGGGGCAACGATCCGCCGAAGATTGTCGTCCCCGCAGCAAAGGAGCGGGGTGTAGATATTTTCTACTCCTTCCGTGTCAATGACTGTCACGATTCCTTTGGTCATGAGCGATTGCGCCCTACCTTCAAAGTGGAACATCCGGAGTGGACAATCGGAGCGGGGCATCCGGAGGTGCATCCATCTGTCCACCGCAATCTCAATTTTGCGGTGCCCGAAGTGCGCGAGCTGAAGTTCGCTGTCATTGAGGAAATTTTCCGAAAGTACGATTTTGATGGATTGGAGATCGATTTCCTCCGCAGCCCTCCCTATTTCATTCCGAGCGAAGCAACTGGAAACGCTCCTCTGCTCACACAGTTTATCAGTCAGGTGCGGGAGCATCTGAATCAGCAGGGCAAAGAGAGGGGTAGATCTATTCCATTAGCGGTGCGTGTGAATCCCGCTTTGGAGGCGTGTCGGTTGGATGGATTCGATATTCCAACTTGGGTTGAGAAAAGATTGGTGGACGCTCTTATCCTCGGCAGCGGCAACATAGACTGTGACGTGGCGGCGTTTAAGAACCTGACTGACGATACAGGAATATTGGTGTATCCCTGCGTGTACGCTTGGCCCAGTGGCTACAACATCATCTTCGGCTTTGAGGATTCCGAACCGATGTTCCGCGCTTTGGCATCCAACTACTGGGGTCAGGGTGCCGACGGCATTTACACCTTCAACTGGAACGCCCACTCCTACGTGCACCGTCCCGACAAAAACTCACAATTCGCACCCCAGATACAGTTACTGCGAGAGATAGATGCACCCCAAACGATGCGGGGTAAGGATAAGCTCTATGTCGCCGACCGGCTCTTGGGAGAGAAACCGATGTTGCCACATAACTGGCTGCACGCAACGCTACCACAAACCCTAGAGCGTGGAGAGCAGGTGGAGGTTCCCATTTTGGTGGGGGAGGATTTCACCGAACCCCCTACTCCTCGGACGATATGGCTGTCCCTCACTTACACTGATCTCACCGAAACGAGTCAAATTGAGGTTGCACTCAACCAGCAACCGTTGTCGGAATTTGAACCGACCGACGCTTGGCTCCCGCCCGACAATACAGATAGCACTTCACAAAAAGGGCAAGTTTGCGCGCTGCGTCAGGAGATAGATCCCAAGCTGCTTGTACAGGGCAGGAATCATGTCGGGGTTTCAGTCGTCGCTGGTGAGGTCGCCGTACAGGGAGTGGAAATCCATGTTCTCTATTGATCTTACAGTTGGGGCGGTGCAATTAATGAACTCTTGAACTCAATGGGAGCGGAGGTTACGGCATACGGCACCCCGATAAGATCCCCGATAAATCGGGACAGGTGGGATTCAAAACAATATGCCTACTGCTATTGGCAACTTGGGTTAATCTACATGAAACTGTTCAATCTGCCAATCATTGGCGATGGCGGTTTCTCGTAGTTTTCTGTCAGGATTGACGGCGACCGGGTATCCAACCTGCTTGAGTTTGTGTGCGTCCGAATGGTGGTTGCCGTAGGCATAAGATTCGCTCAGATCAAAATTGTGTGTTTTAGCAAGTCGCTGAACCAATTTGGCTTTATTCTTGCCGTAAGGATTTAAGCCCACACAGTGCCCTGTGATCTCTTCTTCAATGACCTCTAAGGTGTATCCAATCATGAGATCCGTCTTTAGGTGGTCATAGAAAAACCGGACCAAGAGTTCTAGAGATCCGGACAAAATAACAATAGATCGTCCTTCGGTGCGATGAAATTCGATGAGATCAAAAACTTTAGGCGAGATTCGTTCTAACAAACGCTCCGTAAAGCAGATCTGTGCTAATCTGTGGATATGTTGATAATCTAAGCCTTTCAGATACACCTTGTTTGCTTTGGCTTGACGCAGATCTCGAAACCGTATAAAATCAAGTAGCCATTGAGACAGGTTACGAAACGGCAGCTCACCGCCCTCAAGCAGATATTTGAGGAATACTCGCTCAGAAGAGTTGTCGATGATTGTTCCATCCAGATCAAAAATAGCGCATGAGCGCATGTATGCCTCCGAAGAAATCTCTGTCGTTTATTTTCTGGTGCAATCACAAACAGTATAACACGTCGTAGCGTAGGCTATACAAGGAGGAAAAAATATGTCAACCAATTTAGCACATCACATTCAGGGGACGCCTTTAGTTGATACACATGAACATCTGGATCGAGAACATGTGTGGTTGGAGGACGGGCCAGACATCTTACAAGACCTGTTTGGCAATTACGTCCCCGCCGACCTCAACACAGCGGGTGCAGCACCCGCCGCGATGAAACGTCTGATGGATGGATCAGATCCGGACATCGCTGGACGCTTTGAGGGCATCAGAGAGGCGTGGGAGGCGACGCAGTTCACGGGATATGGCGAAGCGGTGCGCCTCATCGCCGAACACGCTTACGGGATTGATGAACTCACCGGAGCAAATATAGCATCGGCGCAAGAGAAGATTAAGATGCTGAGATGTCCCGGTGAACGTTTCCGATTGCTGCATGATGTCGCCAATCTCGACCACACCCAGACGGATGATAAGATATGGCTGTGTGCCCCGGATAGTTCCGGGCTCGACTTCTTTCTCTATGACCTATCGTGGCGTAGTTTCTGCAATGGCGAAATCGAGCTGGAACAGATCCACGCCGAAACAGGAATCGAGGTGGTAGATCTCAGAACACTGAAACAGGGGATAGAGGTAATCTTTACAAAACACGCTCCTACTGCTATTGCGGTAAAGGCACAACACGCCTACAGTCGAACCCTCAACTGGATTGAACGAAACGATGTTGAAGCGTCCGCCGCCCTTCGGCAAGTGCTAACTCAACCTGAGGAGGAGATCAGTGTCGAAACACGGCTCTGCTTGGGAGATTGGTGCTGGGCGCGAGGTGTTGAGCAGTCAATCGAACACGACCTACCGTTCAAGATCCATACCGGCTACTACGCAGGAAACGATCGGATGCCCATAAGTCGAATCCCTGCTGGAAACATGTGCGATCTCTTTGCGCGTTATCTCGACGCCAAGTTTGTGCTGATGCACATCTCCTATCCCTACACCGATGAACTGGTCGCACTTGCGAAGCACTATCGCAACATTTGGGTGGATCTCTGTTGGGCATGGAGCATCGATCCATACAGTTCCCGCGACTTTTTGCGTCGGTTCCTGCACGCTGTCCCATCAAACAAGCTATTTGCGTTTGGCGGAGACACCCATTGGCCCACAAGCGCGATGGCGTATGCGATACAGGCGCGTAACGAGATTCGTCGCGCCCTTGAAGCGGAGATAGCGGACGGTTACATGACCGAAGCACAGGCGATGCAGATCGCAACACGCATCATGCGGGATAATCAATACGCCTGTTTCGATGTTGAGGGAACGCGGGCAAACATCCGCGCTGCTGCTTAATATCTAGTATCCTACAGCGCACCCATCGCGGCGCGGTTCAGAACCCGCGATCAGTGTATTATACTCCGGATGAATAAAGATCGCTTGTCCGCCGCCGAAGAAGGTATACGGCGGTAGCAGCTGATGTCCCTTTCGCGCCAATTCCGACAGGACATTCATCGGCACACCCTCTTCGATGGTGACGGTTGATCCGTCCAGAACGCGGAAGCGCGGGGCATCGAGTGCGGATTGCACGTCCATATTAAAATCGACGAGGTTAGACACCAGTTGTAGATGTCCTTGTGGCTGCATCTGTCCGCCCATCACACCGAAGGTTACAAGTGGTACGCCGTTTTGGGCAATCATACCGGGGATAATTGTGTGCATCGTCCGTTTATGCGGCGCAATTCGGTTGACATGGTTCGGGTTGAGTGAGAAACCTGCCCTTCGGTTTTGTAACATAATCCCTGTGTCCCCCGCCACCATACCTGAACCGAAACCCGCAAAGAGACTATTGATAAACGAAACAACATTGCGATCCTTGTCAACAGCGCAGAGATAAACGGTATCACTGCCCATCGGCGGTGCTCCCGCAATCGGGTCTGTGTTGGCACGGTCAAGATTAATCCGCGCCCTTTGGCTGTTGGTGTATTCGGCGGAGAGCAAACCCTTGACGGGAACGTCCTCGACCTCCGGATCTGTGATGTATTGGTCCAGATCGGCAAACCCCAGCTTCATCGCTTCTATCAAGCAGTGCAAGGAGGCTTCGCTATTATGTCCCATAGATTGGAGGTCGAAACCTTCGGCGATGTTCAGCGCGAGCAACGCAGCAATCCCCTGTCCGTTGGGCGGGATTTCGTAGACATCGTAGCCGCGATAGTTGGTTGAGATCGGCTCCACCCAATTTGAGGTGTGATCAGCGAAATCCTGCATCGTGAATAAGCCGCCGTTCTCGTCGGAGAATTGCACAATCTTTCTGGCGATCTCACCCTGATAAAACGCCTCTCGCCCCCCTTCAGCAACCAGACACAGGGTATTTGCAAAATTGGGTTGGTAGAACACCTCTCCCGGCTGAGGTGCGCGTCCGTTCGTCAGGTAGGTTTTAGCGGCGTCAGGTGTGCTCGAAAGCAGTCCAGCCGCTTCTTGCCACGCCAAGCTGATCTGTGGGCTGACAGGAAATCCATTTTCCGCGTGCTCGATAGCAGGCTTGAGGACATCGCCCAACGTCATCGTGCCACACGCTTCGAGAATTGTCTCCCATCCGTCAATTGTGCCGGGAACGGTCACCGGATACAGACTCCCTGTGCTTGGGATGCTGGTCAACCCCTGCTTCATAAAAAACTCAAGTTCTGCGGCGTAGGGGGCACGCCCGCTTCCATTCAATCCGCGGATAACGCCATCTTCCGGGCGATACACCAACGCAAAGACATCTCCACCGATCCCTGTAGACATCGGTTCAACAACGTTGAGCACCGCAGCTGTGGCAACGGCGGCGTCGATTGCATTCCCGCCATCGCGCAGAATCTGTAAGCCCGCACCCGCAGCGAGGGGTTGGCTTGTGGCGACTGCACCATGTTTGCACATAACAGCGGAGCGCCCTGGCCCAAATCTATTGGGACGATAATCATCAAACATTTTTATTAAGTTCTCCTGAGCTTATACCATTTGGAGTTCCAGATGCGACCAGAATAGTCGTGTTTCTAACCACAAGTGGTACGAACTAGTAGTTATCTCCTCTAGGCGGCTGCTCGCCGGTAAATTGTCGGGGAAAGTAGGCAAGAATCACCTAGCTCCTGTTACTAAGTGATTTCAGATTAATTTCTGGACAATGGATTTTGTACATAGTATCCTTTTTTTTGAGTTTTTTGCTTCAAAAGGCAGGATATGATGAAACGCCCCAAACAGGTTCACTCTTTATCAGATTCGGAACTGATCGAAATCCAACAGGTGATTAGCACACACCCTAAACCGCGTGTGAGAGTCCGTGCGATTATGATTCGCATGTCCCACGAAGGCTTATCCGCTCCTGAGATTGCCACGTTACTCGGCGTAAGCCGGCAAACAGTCCTTCATCAAATTCAACGCTACGAGGCATCGGGTATCATTGGCATTGAGGATAGACCTCGGTCCGGGGCCCCCGCCAAAGCTAACGCTGAATATATCACTAAACTCAAACAAGCAGTAGCCAGCGACCCCCGTGAATTGGGATATCGCTTCAGTGTGTGGTCAGTCGAAAGGCTTCAGAAGCATTTGGTTGAGCAAACCGGTGTCGAACTCTCGCCCATCTATCTCCATGACCTGATGCAGAAACATGATATTGTTTACCGTAAACCTAAGCATACCCTTGAGCATAAACAAGACCCAGAAGAAGTTTCTCAAAAGAAACAATTACTTGAGTTTCTAAAAAAAACGCAGTAGATTGTCACTATCGATTTGAGTTGCTCTATATTGATGAATGTGAGGTGCATTTGCATCCACCCCTACGCAAAATGTGGATGTTCAAAGGGCAACAAGTAACGATTCCCGCACCGGGTGCAAATAAGAAACTACACCTGTTTGGTGCCTTGAACTTCGCCACGAATCGTGTGGATTACCAAGTGTCTACCGCCAAGACCCAATGGGCAATGGAGACTTTCTTGTGTAAACTGTTCACCGAAAGTTATCCGACTGATTATTTGGTGCTTGTCATTGATAGTGTCAGCTATCACCAAACTCCATTGATTGCGCGTATATTGGCAGAATACGCGCATCGTGTATTCGTGTTATGGTTGCCTAAGTATTGCCCTGAACTCTCTTTAATTGAGCGGTTTTGGGAGCATATGAAACAGGTGGTGTTTGACAATTACTATTTTGGCGATGAGTCCAATTTAGAGGAGGCAGTCCATCTGTTCTTCAAGGAACACAATACCCAACCTCCCTCTGATTTAACAATTGATTTTCGATTGTCCAAAAACTTATCTGAGGATTGAAAATACCTTAAAATAAGTTTTTGGACAATCCTACTCCCAAAATACAGACTATATGCGAAGCGAACAAACACATTTGTCCAATGTCCAATTACTTACCTGAAATCACTTAGCTATCTATCTTCCTCGCCACGAATATCAACTCCCCCGGATACTTTGACCCATATGAACCCTTATCAAAGTCTGCATATACTTGCTCAATCTCAAACCCACATCGCGTCAGCAGATGCTCTGCCTCAAATCTGAAGAGGTATCGCATCGGAAATGAATGGACAAGTCTTTCTTGCCGACCATCGGGATGGGTAACATAATAAATCATTTCAACATATTCAATTTGGTTGAAGCGATCTCGGGATACAATCTTGTGGCGACGGACAACCCGTCGACCGTCAGGAGTCATGAATTCAGGTTCGTCGCCCCATTCTTGCTCAACATTTTCCCTGGTCAACGATTCGAGAGAGGGGTTGAAGATATCAAGAATCAACCGACCCTGTTTCGCCAAGTGACGGTAAAGGCATTGTAGGCATGATAGCTGGTCATCAACCGTTGTCAAATGCTGAAACGGTCGAAAAGGTATTGTTATTAACATAAAGGATTGTCCCAGCGAAAAATGGCGCATGTCTGCCTCTACCAATCGAATTTTGGATTGAACATCTCTTGGCTCTTTCATCAGGCGATTCCGACACACGTTCAGCATGTGTGACGATAAGTCGAGGCCGACTATTTCGATTCCTGCCCGTGCTGTAGGGATTAAGACACGACCTGTTCCGCAACCCACCTCCAACACCGGCCCTCCTGACTTTTTAGCGGCTTCCACGAAGAAAGCCACATCCGGTCGATTGCGGTAAGGCACAACATAGTCGTAAAGGTCTGCGATGCACTTATACTCCTCATACTCTTTGGCGAAACCCATAAATGACTCCCTCAAAACGCGATTTACTCAGTGTTGTTCCCAAACTTAGTGCACAGTCTCTCGCTTCCGATTCCGCTGATTACGAGACGCTCCTTGGCGTTTGAAAGAAGTTGTTGTGTCCAGTTTACGGAGCCTCCATCAACGAGCTCGAGTTGCTGTCCGGAAGGGATAGTGGCGTAAATGTGAAAGCACAAGTCACGATAGTAGTCCCGGCCGCGGGTTCGCCCGCTGTCAAAAACGCAATCTACGTCTTTAAACTCCGATCGAATCGGTGAAAGGAGTTGAGTATCGAGGACCGACCGACGGGCCTTTGAACTGAGGTCTGTTACGGAAAGGCGTAGTGGAATAGCTGGACCAAGAAAGGCTCGTATCGAACCTAAACAGAAGCGAAGGTGAAGCCCCAGTGCAGCTAACTCAAACTGTAGGTTTCCTCGGTCTCGTCCTGCACTGCACAAGGCGAATGCGCTGAAGTGAGAGACTAGATTAGGGTTTTCATATTGCTGTGCCCGGAGGAGCCGGTGACTGGCTGCAAGATGAACTGAATCTGTGGACTTCGGGTTGGCGCGCAGCAGTTGTCGGCGTTGGAGTGCACATTCGAGCGCGAGCACATTTGTCGAATCCGAGACCACCTCGGTGTTGCGAGCGGTGGAAACCGCCCAGTTCTGGTCAACCGAGGCTACCACAGAATTCGTACCAAGCGGACAGACCGGTGATAATTCAATGGCTTGGAACTCAGGAGGCAGTACCGAGAAAGCGACTTGCTCCCATTCGTGTAGGCGCATTGGAGATAGTGATGAAGGCCGGACGAAGCGGTTAGTCTCGTAATCCGACAGCACTGTAGATGGTCGCCGTCGACTGCTACTTCGGCGATAGACCTCAAGAAGGAGGGACTGCCTGTCCGTTGGCTCAAGGTGCTCGGCAAGAATCGATACGAGGCCGGGCACGCCGGCTTCACGTTCGATTCGTTCTACAATCTTACTCATCTGCATCAACACCCCCTAAATTAATCCGACGCAATGCAGTAGAGCGATCTGTTCCCACGCAGGAAGATCTCCTTGCCTACGATTACGGGTGAGGCATTGAAACCGTCATTGAGAACATTTTGAGCGAGAACTTCAAGCGTTGAACCGTGTTTGATTACCAGTGTGACACCGTCTCTGCTTGCGATATAGATGCGGCCGTCCGCACCGACCGGCGACGCATAGACTTCCGAAATGCCTTCCAGACGCTCTGGTCCATAGTACGCCTCGCCTGTATTGGCGTTGAAGGCGGAAAGGATTCCACTGTTGCTTTTCAGGAAATAGAGTGTATCGTCATAAAGCAGCGGGGAAGGTACATAAGGGGTATCCCTACCATGCTCCCAAATGATCGCATCCCCACGGGTGATGTCTCCCCTTGCATCGTCGAGACGAATCGCTTGCAGGGCGTTGCCGCGAAAACCACTGGTCACGTAGACAATGCCGTTCGCTGTCACGGGCGATGGAATTGTATTGGCTGTCATACCACCACATTCCCAGAGCGTTTCCCCTGTTGCCAAATCATAGCCGCGTGTGCGGCGCGTTGCGTTGACAATGACTTGAGAGGTGCCGTTGTGTTCTACAACGATTGGCGTTGCCCACGATGTAACCTCATCTCGGTCAACTTTCCAGAGTTCTTCGCCTGTCCGCTTGTCTAGCGCAACAATGAATGAATCCCCTTCATGATCCCAATTAATGACAATGACATCGCCATAGAGTGCTGGCGAACTACCTTCACCGAAACTGCGTCTGGTGTACATATCTCCAAGGTCTTTCTCCCACTGGAGATTTCCCTGCATGTCGTAACAGTAAAGACCGCGAGAACCGAAGTAGGCGTAAACATGCTCCCCATCCGTGATCGAGGAGTTTGCCGCCCAGCTGCCGGTCTGATGTGTTCCCTCATGCGGCACCTCTTCACGAGCGGTCTGCTGCCAGCGGATGCTCCCGTCAGAACGGTTGATAGCGAAAATAACAAACTTGTGCATAGACGACGGAGCTGCGGAGCGGCCTCGGCGACCCCTTCGCCCTCGTGGTTCCTCAATCGGCGCTAGTTCTATCTGCTGACCGGTCTTGACAGCACTTGTAACAAAAACGGTATCATCCCAGACGATTGGGGTGGCATGTCCTTGACCCGGAATCTCGGTTTTCCATCGGATGTTTTTGCTTTCGCTCCATTCGATGGGTGGATTCCCGTGTGGCGCAACACCGGAAGCCTCAGGTCCCCGCCACTGATGCCAATTTTTCTCAAGCTCTGAAAGTGCGTCCGTTCCCCACAAAAAGGTTGTAATCACACAAAAACAGATAAAGATGGTTATCATCCTTTTCATTTGAAAATTTCTCCTGTGTTAAGTTTGTGGCTCATGTTAAGAAATAGTATAAAGAAACCGAGTTTTTCCGAAAAAACTCGGTTTCTCTTCGCATATGCTCTACTATTTACTCAGTAAATTCACCCATCGCTCCCAAGCCTCACGGGTTGCAGCTTTTTGAATCTCACTTGCCTCTGCAGCCATTCCGCGTCTCAAGAAGCCGTGCCCCACGCCGGCGTAAATCACCGGCTCATAGGTGATACCGGCGGATGCTGCGGCTGTTTTTGTTGATTCAATGGTCGAGTTAATTCGGTTGTCACTCTCACCGTAAAAACCGTAGACCGGACAGGTAATCTTCCCTAATGCCGCTGCATCCGGGGGACTGCCATAGAAAACGAAAGCCGCTTTCAGTGAATTGTCGTTGGTGGCAAAGCGGAACGATTGCCTACCACCCCAACAGAATCCACTCACAGCGACTACATCTGTCGTCGAAGGCAGGTCGCGAACATATTTCGTCACCGCTTTGAGATCTGCTGTGATTTGGTCCGGGTCTAAGTCACGAATCGCCCGTCGGACACTGTTACCTTCAAAGCTATCCGTGCCGCCTCCGTTTGGTCCCATCCCGGAAAGAAAATCGGGACAGATTGCCACGAAACCCGCTTTCGCAAGTTCATCACCGACCTGTCTGATCCAATCCGTTAGACCAAAAATCTCATGGATAACAATCACCGAAGCTGCGTTCTCCTTAACCTCCGGGAAAACGATAAACGCACTGACCTCGCGCCCGGTTTCTGTGGAAATTTTCACCCACTCTCCGTGCCGCGGTGATTTCTCCAGTTGTTCTTTCGCGGTGTCTGCATCTGCATAAATACCACCCATCATCAAACCGCCAATCAGCGCAAGACCGATGATTGACACGGTTAATCGGGTTAAACTGTAAAACGTTTTCATTTTATCTTCCTCCTCAAAAGTTATTGGGGTTACGGGAACCTCCATGATTTAATAACACTATCCAACTATCTCGCACCGAGAGAGCATCTCCCTACCCCGTTCAGAAAGCTTATCGTATTCCGCTTGAGTCATCTCAATCGGTTTACGCATCGCAAACCAAGGGAGGGAATAGCAGATCACCAACTCTGGTCTGGGGTGGTCGGCGCGGTTAGGGGTTCCACGATGGAGCGTCCGTGGATCCTGAACCCATAGCGTTCCCTTTTTCAGGTTAAGACGGCGTGCTGTGGGGAAATCGCCTTTTGTCAGCACTTCGTCGTAGCGGGTTTCCAACTCCGGATCAGCGAGGTATTGCGTAGCGGGCAAGATTTCAAAACTCCCATTTTCTTCATAGGTATCTACCAGTGGAAACTTGATCCCAAAATGGGGACACACCTCTAAGCCGACGTGGGGAACCAATTTGGAAATCCCCGCATCTCGATGCCACCGCTGGTACTCGCTGCCGGGGTACGGATTGTTTGAATGGTAACAGGTAATATGATATTCGCTGGTGCCCCAATACCGGTCGAGAAAGTCAAGCATCACTGGATTCTCGAAAATCTGGGGGTCAGCAAAGGGCTGCTCCCAAGGGACGTACATCGTGTAACGATTGACGATCTGTAGACGACCCTCTACGACAAGCCGATCATCGGTGTGTCCGCGTACCTCGACATCCTCGCCCTGCGTATTGCTGTGGGTCTTCACCTCTTCCAGAAGGGGCAGGAATGCCTCACGTATTCGATCTATCGTCTCTACTGGTATCAGGTCTTCAAAGGTAACGTAGCCGTTAATCTTCAATTCAGCAAGTTTCAAATCGAGGTCATAATCAGGTTGCGGGGTCATTGGTTCCTCCTTATTGGTCTGCGATTTGTCTCTCAAAAGCCTGACGTATTAAGAACATGATATAGTCGAGTTCGTCCATAGAAGAAATACCGACTTCTACATCTCCTACGCCCCACCGTCCGACATATGCCACATTTTTGCACCACCCTCGTGGGTCATTTATGTCAGAAAAGGATAGTTTTAACGATAAGCGTAGCCGTTTTGCCTGCGGTACGATGTCTACGAAAATGGTGTCAACCCTATAAGCGATAGTTTGTTTGTTGATCTGTTCAGTAACAGAGGTATCTAATTTCCGAATGTGCTCTCGTAATTGTTCAAATAACGTCTTTATTTCACCAGTAAGATGATGGTGGTCAGCTAATGTCCAACCTGCTCCATCTTCCTGTTGGCTTTCTTGAGAAACGCCAGTGTCAATCCAGATTTTAAGTGCCGTTTGAAAAAGTTCGTTTGCCCGTTTTACGATAGCAGCCTCGTCCCATTGCTCCGCTTGGGCAAGACTCTGATTCAAGCACAACGGACTGTAGCGGAAACCACCAGGCTTGTGATCCCGTTTCTCTTTAAAGGAACGATTGCTTAACTCTGGATTGTACTTGGTAAGGGTGAGGTTGCCAATTGTGTGGAGATATTTTTCATGAACTTCGTCGTGGTCGTTACCTAAATCTTCTTCCCATTTTTTAGACAGCGTTTGGGGCATCACATGCTCAATCGTGTAATCCTCAATATTGACAGGCTCTTTTCTCCCGTGATTCTCTAGCTTGCGTAGCAAGTAATGAGGAGAGAATTTGCTAATGTAGCTAAAGTAAATGTTTCTATTAAGAAACTCTTGCTGAAATTCCTCATTGCTAGGGTAACGTTCGCTATAAGACCTATTCGAGAAAGCATCCTTCAGGCTCTCGAGGTAATTGCTTTTGTCAACGTTTCTCATCAACGTTGCGAAGGCCTTGTTTAAGCTGTTCGTTGGGACGCGACAAATCGCACGACGAAAAACGTAGCTCTCTGTCAGCCGAAGGATTTCGATTACCTCTGCTTTTTCAATTCGTTCTTGTTCATAGTCATCATAGACTTCAAGCAAGAAGGGATAGACAACTTCAACGTTAAGGGCATGAATATCCTCAAGACAGACTCGAATTTCCGAATCTTCCTCCTTGCGGAGGGCAATACGGACATAGTGTTTTGAATAACGATCAATTTCCGCGATAGTCTCCTTTAACGCTTCCGGCTGCCTTTTATCAGCCACGTGCGTTTTGAAACTCTCGTAAACCTTTCCTTTATTCGGAATCTGCCGCTTTTTTAAGGTGAGATAGTCCCTTATGAAGAGGTCGAATCGTTTGGCGTACTCATCCCCAAAACGCCGCTCCATCGGAGACCAGTAGGTCTTATGAAGGTTGTTCTGGAAGTCAGGTTCTTGTCCCATAAGCACGTAATTACGTATGCGGTCAGATTGGGTAAGGTCGCGTCCAGTAGAGTTGAGACTCTCAAAAATCAGTTGTGGATTATCGTAATTGCGTTTCAGAGCGATGTCTACGACTTCTAGCTTTTGAATTCCGTCGTGCACCGCTTGAAGGTCGGCGTATTCGAGTCGATCTGCAAAAAATCGGTAGTTTTTCGCTAGCAGCGAGGTATTATCAGAAGCCTTTCCCTCCTCCAACAACTGAATTAAAGTCTCCTTGTCGTGCTTTGTGAGCAACTGTTTGTAACGTAACTTTCCTTTCTCTCCGTCATTGAACAGATAACTCCTCTCTAACCGGCTTCGATCTACGCAGATATCAACATTCTTTGTTTCAATGGCTCTGCCGAGTGCAGAAAGCAACAGGGAAAGCGTTGTCAATCGCTGCTGGCCGTCAATGAGGACCAATTGTGTTACACCCGAAGTATGATCGGTGCCGTGCTGCATGGAGACAATCGAACCGAGGAAATAAGAAGGGATATTTTCATTTTGTCCAGCACGCAACACGTCATTCCATAATTTCTCGCAGTCCTCTTGCTGCCAACTGTACCGGCGTTGAAAAATTGGCACCATAAACTGTTGACGATTGTCTAAGAATTGCAATAGATTCGCTTCACTTGCTTGCATAGATTTATACTCCTGTATTAATGAGTTTGGCAACAAGAAATTGCAGGGTTGAAATCTAATCCCCCATGAACGGTTGGGCCGTTAAGATACCACCATCAACCGGATAAGTAACGCCAGTCACCGCTGAAGCTCTTGAACTAGCAAGGAACAGAATCACTTCCGCAACCTCCGCGGGTTGTTGCAATCGTCGAATCGGTATCCGATTGCACCATTGCTGAATAGCACCTTCCATATCACCGGTCGCTTCCGCAAATCCACGTAGCAGGGGTGTATCGATATAGCCGGGTGCGACAGCGTTGATGCGGATATTTTGGGGAGCAAAATCCAGAGCCATGCTTCGTGTTAGTGAGACGATGCCCCCCTTCGCAGCGGCATACGCCGATGATCCGGGCATGTTAAAAAAACTCTGCATCGATGCAATATTGACGATGCAACCGCCGTCCTGTTTGAGCATATAAGGAATGCAATACTTTGAACAGAGGTAAACGCTTGTGAGATTTACGTTGAGAACATGATACCATTCATCTTCGGGTAGTTCAACGACATCGGCGACCATACCCTGAACACCGGCGACATTAACAAGGACATCTATCTTTCCAAATGCTGCCACGGCTTGTTCCGCCATGTTACGCACATCGCTGGGATTTGAGACATCAGCCCTGACAAAACACGCTTTGCCGCCTTGACGCTGAATCTCTTGAGCAGTCTCGTTGCCGCTCGCCTCTTGGATGTCCACCACAACCACAGATGCCCCTTCGCTTGAGAAACGCAGGGCGGTTGCCTCGCCGATGCCCTGACCACTGCCGGTGACAATAACAACCTGATCTTTCATGTTAGTGGCTTCCTCCTTTTTAACGATTTAGGACTTACGCACTCCAGATTGTAGTTGCCCGATTCATCGGGCGTTGGCACCGGTGTCCAGCGGCGATGAATCGCCGAACTACAGGGTTTTGACCGTTCAACTGCGTAAGTCCTACGATTACAGATTGGAAGATTTTTTTATTTGAGTTTCAATCGTTCAACCATCACAGTATCGGATGAAGGCGACGCTTTTAAACCAGGAATAACCGTTTCGCTCACAATGTCACGCTCATTCTGAATTGTTTTTTATTTGACAAATATTATTCCGATATGTTAAAATATATCTTGCTATTGTTAATTTACTTTTAAGCTGAAAGTTCTGATTTCGATGAGGTGGGTATTGGGTATAGCATGGCGCGTACCTAAATTACGCACCTACACTCCAACCAACGTTACATGATTAGGAGCAATCTCATGGATATAGGAAACATCATACTCTTTGTCAAAGACATGAAGGGTGTTACCGCATTTTATAGGGATATTGTCGGATTGAAGCCCGACGAAGAACAATCATTTCCGGCGCACCGCTTCTTCCGCTTTAACACCGGGCAGTGTAAACTCTGCCTGCACAGTGCGAGTAAGCCAAACGGTGGAAGACAAAAGATTGGATTTCCCGTCGAAAGTGTAAAAGCCGTTCACGATGCTCTCAAGAAGAAAGGTTTACGATTGAGACCGTTAAAAAATGAGGACGGATTAGCGTGCTTCGATATTTCAGACCCTGAAGGCAACAGACTTCAGTTCGGGGGAAAATACTAACGCAGGTTCACCGTCAAAGGGATTGTGATCTGCGAGTCCGATCTATTGTGCGGTATACCCGCCATCGACAATAAGCGGAGCACCCGTCACGAAAGAAGATTCATCCGATGCGAGAAAAAGTGCCGCGTAGGCGATCTCTTCCGGACGACCGACCCGCCCCATCGGGTAACGCTGCTCCAACCACTCCCGCCGTTCTGGGTTGTCGAGAAACTCCCGGATCAGATTGGTGTCTATATGACCGGGACAGATGCAATTCACGCGGATGTTCTTCTTGCCGTAGTCGATAGCCAAATTTTTGGTGAACTGAACCACGCCTCCCTTTGAGGGAACGTACGCGTCGAAGCCACCGCCGAGCCCAATCGGATAGCCCACTAGTCCATTGATAGAAGCGATATTGATTATCGAACCGCCACCCGACCCTTCCATCGTCCGCACTGCATGCCACGTTACCAAATAGGTCCCCTTCAGGTTCACTTCCATCACACGGTCCCATACCTCTTCAGGGGATGCCCCTTTCGGGAGAGCTTTATCGGCGATAACCCCAGCACAGTTGACCACCGCGTCCAAGCTGCCATAAGCGTCCACCGTGCCCTTGACCATCGCCTCAGCGTCGGCGTTCTTCGATACATCTCCGGTAAGGGCGGTGGCATCACCTCCGTCGGTCTTTATCTCCGCAACAGTTTCAAGGGCGTTTGCCTCGTTCAGATCGGAGACCACCACCTTCGCTCCCTGCGCGGCGAATAGCACCGCTGTCGCGTGTCCAATGCCGGAACCGCCTCCCGTAATTAGTGCTACTTTGTCCTTCAAACGCATATCCTACCTCCTGAACGTCCAAGACATGATCTAGGTCAGGTCTGATAGTTTGGGCATCACCTCGTTAATCAGTAACGTCATAGAATTAAGCCACTTCTCCTTGGGGTCCCATTCGTGTCCCATCGCTAAGAGTACGCCAAAACCACCCACGTCCTCGTACAGTTGGCGCAGTTGATCGGCAACATCGTCAGGACTTCCGACGATCCAAAGGTTGTCGAGTAGCCATTCGACTGTCACTTCATCGTTGGGCATATTGGGATCTCTCTTGAATCGTTCCTTGGGCAGGAGTTTGAACCAATACTCATTGAAGTCGCGCCCGAGGACTCCCTCTAGTGCCTCCTTACGCGCCTGATCGGTTGTGTCTGCGATGTAAATCTCCCGTGCGATGCGCCACATTGAGCGATCCGGAGTGCGCCCCGTCTTCTGCGCGCCTTCTTCCACCGCTTCCCAGTGTGTTTGGATAACCTCTACAGGTATCAGATTGAGGCTCATCGGAATCCAGCCCCGTTCACCTGCCAACACCAGCGTGTCCGATCTGGGTGAAACACCTCCCATCGCGATAGGCGGGTGCGGTTTCTGATACGGCTTGATATGAACCTTTAAGCCGATGTCATCCACCGGCTCAGGAATCTTATAACGCCAGTACTCGGTTTCATATAGCCCCGGTTTGGGGTCCTCCCAAATCTGGAGTACCGCCTCAATACCCTCTCGTGTCGCCTTTCGCCGGTCCCCGTCCGCGGCGAATCCAAACATCTCACAGTCCCCCGGTATGGCACTAGAACCGACGCCCCAATAGAACCGTCCGTGCGCCAGATGGTCGAGTTGGGCGATGCGATGAGCGACCGCAGCCGGGTTGTGGATGGGCATACATGTAACGCCTGTACCGAAGACGATGTTTTTGGTCAACCCCAAAGCATTCGCGATAAAAAGTTCAGGGGAGGGGATATTTTCCCATTCAAAAGTGAAATGTTCACCGATCCACGCCTCCGTGTAGCCCAACTTGTCCAGCGTTACCACTTGTTCCATATCGTGATCCAAGGTCTTCGTGAAATCCGCGCCCGGCGGATGCAGCGGCATTGTGAAGAAACCGAGTTTCATAGGAAAGCCTCCTTGCGTTTAGGCACAATCCTAGCTAGGTTGATTTTGGCGTCGGTAGGATAGCCTATTAGTCTTTTAAGTTGTGAGACAGTTATCACCCCTATTCTTATATCACGACCCTATTGTAGCGTCAACAGAAAACTTCTCAGGCTCGGTTTTCGCTTGACCCGATTAATTAGCGGTGGTATAGTAACCGTTCTATAGTAGCAAGGACATCGAAACCCACACGCCAAACGGGAGGCAGCAATTATGTACGAAGCAGAACAGTTTCCCACAATGAGCGATCGAGAAAAATATCTATTTGATTTGCAGGGCTTTATCGTTGTTAAAGGTCTTCTCTCGACCGACGAGGTGAAACGCCTGAACGAGGCTGTTGATGCGAACATAGACAAACATAGCCAACACGATCTCCGTGCAGTTGGTCCACAGTTGGAAGGAAAATACCTCCGTAGTCGCATCAGCGGTATGCTAACTTGGGAACACCCTTGGTGTCGGCCCTTTCGCGATCTGTTAGCCCATCCCCGACTCATCCCTTATCTCAATACCTTGCTGGGGCGAGGTTGGAAGTTAGATCATGAGCCCGATATACTGACTGCCACAGCCGGGACCGAAGGACTGGTCCTTCACGGCGATGGCAACGTTACTTTCAACGGATCTCGTTTCTACGCCTACCAAAACGGCAGAATGCGCTGCGGTCTAATCAATTGCCAGTTTTACATGACAGATGTGAATCCCGGCGATGGCGGTCTGTGTGTTATACCGGGCAGCCACAAAGCGAACTATCCCTGTCCTGAAGACATAAAGTTGTGGGAAGCCAACCGGGAAATCGTCTACCATATCCCCCTTGCGGCTGGTGATATGGTTATCTTCAATGAGGCAACCACGCACGGCACCCTTCCGTGGAAGGGCAAGGGTGAAAGACGCACCACACTCTACCGCTATACCCCCAAGTACCTCCACTATCACGGTGGGTATTACGAGGCAGATATGCCGGAGTGGGTTTCCGAACTGACAGAAGCCCAACAAGCGGTGTTGGAGCCTCCGTACATTTACCACCGGCCGCTGATCGAGGCGGATGGCACAACATTAGTGAGACCTCGCCGAGAGGGAGAATAAGCCCCTCGATTGATCTGGAATCCAAAGAGGGAGGTGAGCTATTGAAAGACGCTTCAGGAGGAGTTTATGTACAATCTTAACGGGAAAGTTGCCTTAGTGACAGGGGCAGGTGGTGAACACGGCATTGGTCGTGCGATCGCCACACGCCTCGCCAAGGAGGGTGCCGATGTCATTGTCAGTGACGTTGTCAGCAATCCTTATGCCTACGACTCAAACGATTGGGAGGGAGCCCCTTCCGTCGTCCGGGAAATTGAAGGGTTCGGGCGACAGGCAATAGCTATCTTAGCAGATGTGTCCGATGCCGATCAGGTGGATGCATTGGTGAATGAAGGCGTTGAGCGGTTCGGGCATATCGACATCTTCGTGAGCAATGCTGGCTCTCGTCCTGGTCCTGACCGTGTGCCGGTAATTGAACTGGAGGAAGAAGCGTGGGACACCGTGCACAAGATTAATCTCAAAGGGACCTTTCTTTGCTGTAGGGCGATCGCTCGGCACATGATAAACCGCGGTGGTGGCGGAAAAATTATCACCATGTCCTCCGTGTCGGGTAAAACCGGTTCGGCACGTTTCGCAGCCTACGCCGCTTCCAAGTTCGGAGTTATTGGCTTCACGCAAGCCTTGGCACAAGAATTAGCACCTCATCACATTAACGTGAACGCCATCTGCCCCGGCGTTGTCGATACCGAGCGGTGGAGTTACATAGCGGCTGCCCTATCGCAGGAGGATATATCCGGCGAAGAGTGGCGGGCGAGTGGACGGCACGATGAGGCGATGAGACAACGCGATGCGAGGGTTCCCTTGGGGCGAGTTGCTGTGGGAGAAGATGTGGCAAAAACAGCGGCTTTTCTCGCTTCGTCCGAATCCGATTACCTCACCGGTCTCGCTATCAATGTCGCCGGTGGTTCAGCGATGGGTTGACGCTACAAATCAAGTTGCTTTTCCCGCGAGCGAGGACTCCGCTGCGCGGAGGAATCCCAATGAAATTGGAGGGAGAATCGTATGGATATTCCGAGAGACAAACTACTTGAAATTTACGAGCGGATGGTTACTATTCGCAAATTCGAAGATCGAGTGCACGACGAATACGCCGCCGGACGAATTCCGGGGTTCGTTCACCTTTATGCAGGAGAGGAAGCGGTGGCGGTCGGTGTCTGCGCCCACCTGTCCGATGCGGATAACATCACTAGCACCCACCGTGGTCACGGTCACTGTATCGCGAAAGGTGTTGATGTCAACGAGATGATGGCGGAGTTGTATGGACGCGCCACAGGTGCCTGTAAAGGCAAGGGCGGCTCCATGCACATCGCCGATATAGACCGGGGTATGCTCGGTGCTAACGGCATTGTCGGTGGCGGTGTCCCGCTGGCTTGTGGGGCAGCACTTACGGCACAGGTACAAGGCAGCGGAGCAGTTGCCGTCAGTTTCTTCGGCGATGGCGGTGCTAACGAGGGCACCTTCCACGAGGGCTTGAACTTGGCAGCCATCTGGAAACTCCCAGCCATATTTGTTGTGGAGAACAACCGCTACGCCCAATCGACCAGTGTGAAGTACGCTTCGGCTGGCGGCGACATCGCCGCGCGTGCCCAAGCCTACGGCATCCCCGGCGTTACTGTCGATGGCTTGGATCTCTTTGACGTTTATGAAACAACCGGCGCAGCGATCGACAGGGCACGAGCGGGGGACGGTCCTACACTGTTGGAGTGTCAGACCTACCGCTTTTATGGTCACTACGAAGGCGATACACAGGGATATCGGTCAAGGGAGGAAATTGAGGAGTATCGGACTAAACATTGTGCCATCCAACGGTTCCGTGATCGTGTAGCCGAACAAGGGTTGTTGGCAGATGACGAACTGGATGCCATTGATGCACAGGTCGCTGACGCTATTGAGGCTGCGGTCGAATTTGCGGCAAACAGTCCCTTCCCCGATGCGAGTGAAGTAACAACCGACGTTTATGTTAATTACGAGGAGGCGATATAATGGGTGAAGAACGTACAATGACCCTTGGACTAGCTATCCGTGAGGCACTCCATCAGGAGATGGAGCGCGACGCTTCGGTTATTATTATGGGTGAGGATATCGTTGGCGGTGCCGGATCAGACGAACCGGGTGCCGAGGATTCTTGGGGCGGACCGATGGGTATCACCCGCGGGTTGGTAGGCAAGTTTGGACGCGATCGGGTGCGCGACACGCCGATCAGTGAGGCGGGATTTATCGGGGCAGCCGTCGGTGCGGCGGCAACGGGCTTGCGCCCCATCGCTGCGTTGATGTTCATTGACTTTTTTGGTATACCCATGGATCAGATTTACAATCAGGGAGCGAAACTGCGCTACATGTTCGGCGGCAAGGCGAAGGTCCCGATGGTCGTCCGTGCGCTGATTGGGGCAGGGGTAAACGCGGCGGCGCAGCACTCCCAGAGTCTCTATTCCATCTTTACCCATATCCCCGGCTTGAAGGTGGCAATTCCAACCACACCCTACGATGCCAAGGGACTGATGATTGCCGCCATTCGGGACGATGATCCCGTGTTTTTCCTCGAACACAAGACGCTGTTGGGTGAGAAGGGACATGTGCCTGAAGAACCGTACACCGTCCCTTTGGGGGTGGCGGAGGTCAGACGCGAGGGCAGCGATGTAACTGTCGTTGCCATAGCGAAGATGGTCAACGTGGCACTATCCGCGGCGGAGACGCTTGAAGCCGAGGGGGTCAGTGTTGAGGTGATCGATCCACGGACGCTCAGTCCGTTGGACGGTGGAACCATTCTGGATTCGGTGGAGAAAACAGGCCGCCTCGTGATTGTCGATGAGGACACACCGCGGTGCAGTCTTGCTACAGACATCGCAGCGTTAGCAGCAGACGAGGCGTTTTATAGCCTTGAGGCACCGATTAAACGCATCACCGCACCCCACACGCCTGTGCCCTTCAGTCCGACGTTGGAAAGTGCCTACATCCCCTCTCAAGAACGGGTTGTGGCAACGATTCAGGAGGTAATGTCCGTATGACACCTATTGTGCTTCCCAAATCAGGTTTCAGCAGCGAGGCGTCAACGGTAATTGGGTGGAGTGTCGCAGAAGGAGACCGCGTTGAAGAAGGGCAGCTTCTGTGTGAAGTCGAGACTGAAAAAACAACCATTGAAATTACTGCCCCTGCATCGGGACTCCTACGCAAGATACTGATCCACGAAGGGGAAAAGCGACCTGTGGGTGTGACGATGGGTTTTATCGGCGAAGCGGATGAACCTATCCCTGAAGTTGAGGACGCTCCACCCCCAACTCCTGAAGCGGCTCAGGCCAGCGCAGCTCCGAGTCCATCGGCGCGTCCACGTCGCGCGACAACAGGTCGGGTACGGGCATCCCCCGCCGCCCGCAAACTCGCAGCAGAGCATGGAATTGACCTAGCAGAACTATCGGGTAGCGGTCCCGGTGGTGCGATAACAACCGGGGATGTGGAACGTGCAGTCGAAGATAGTCGAGTGACTTCAGATGCTGAATTGGTGCCAATGAGTTCGATGCGTCGTGCGATCGCTCGGATGACGCAAGAGAGCTTCCAGACGGCTCCGCACTTCTACCTTACGTTGGAAGCAGATGCAGCGTCGCTTTTGAACGATCGTCCAGAGAGTATCTCAATCACCCACTGTTTCATCAAGGCAGCCGGTCTAGCACTCCGTGAGTTCCCTCAGATGAGAGCGCAGGTTGAGGGCGACGCGTTTGCCATCCCGCACGCGGTGAACGTCGGGCTAATCACCGCAGTGGAGGACGGTCTAGTTGTACCTGTGATACGTGATGCCGATCAACGTCCCCTCGCCGAGATAGCTGGAACTGTGCGTTCGCTGGTCGATGGGGCGCGGTCAGGAAAGCTTTCAGCGGATGATGCATCCGGTGCAGGGTTTAGCATTACGAACTTGGGGATGTACGACATTGAGACCTTTCATGCCATCATCCACGCACCGGAAGCGGCGATTCTCGCTGTCGGGGCGATTGTAGAGAAGCCTGTAGTCAAAGAGGGGCAGGTAGTGCCGGGGGTGCGGGTGGTGCTGACGCTGTCGTGTGACCATCGAGTCGTTGACGGTGTAATCGCCGCACAGTTTCTTGGACGGTTGAAGAAGTTGGTGGAGGATATTTCGGCGTTGGAGTGATACGCATTCGAGTCCTAAGAAGGTGAAAAGCACATTGGCAGAATTGATAAGTCTGAAGACGCTGACTGAGGGTAGCGGGACGGATCGGCGGAAAGCAAGGATTGCACTCGCGCAAAGCGATGATCCAGAGGCGTTGCAGCAACTGCTCAAGCAGTACTGGACGTGGCACTTTGAGGAATCCTTAACGGAAGCCGCTCGGCTGCTATTAGCGGCAAATCTGAGTTGGGAGCAGGTGCGTCCGCTCACAACGCCGCCGATCGGAGAGGTCATCTCGCCGCTCGGTCATGCGCTCAATCACGCGGATCAAACCGTTCGTGATGCCGCTTTACAAGTACTAGATAACATGGTTGACATTCCTGCCGGGGTGGTGCTGATCGGTGAGGAGTTGACCCCGCTCTGGGTGGAGGAGTTCCAAATGGCTCGCTATCCGGTGACGAATGCACAGTACCAGCGGTTCATTCAGGCGACAGGGCATCGGTGTCCACAATCTTGGGAGGGCGGAGCATATCCAGAGAAGAAGGGAGATCACCCGGTTGTGGAGGTGAGTTGCGAGGATGCGGAAGCGTATGCAGCGTGGATAGGTTGCCGATTACCCGCCTTTGAGGAGTGGGAGCGGACATGCCGCGGTGACCATGGAAGTATATTTCCGTGGGGAGATGAAATTGACAAACCGCGTTGCAACACCGTAGAGCTGGGTGCGGGTGGCACAACCCCTGTGGGTGCCTTCCCAGACGGGGTTAGCCCCTTCGGTTGTTACGATATGCTCGGTAATGTGTGGGAGTGGACAAGTACATGGTATGACGCAGACAACCCGCACTTCCGCGTGGTCAGGGGTGGTGCGTGGTACTACAACCACGATTACAGCACATGCACAAGTTATGACTTCTTCAGTAAGGAGTACACGGAATTTGTAATTGGATTTCGTCTCGCTCGATAGCGGGTTGCTCTTATCAGTCTCAACACGCGGCCGAATTGACGGCTATCCCTTCTCTACCCCAACCGGCGTCTTTGAGACCGGAATCTGACGGACATAGTTGACGAGCGGTTCTCCCATCCCATCAAAGCGAATTTCAATCTCATCCCCCGTCTGATAGGTCGGTCGATCCGGGAAAGAGAGTTTCATCGTCCCGAAGTAGTGCAGATGCACATCGCCGGGGATCCGAAAGTGGGAATACTTGAAGTGATGATCCTCAAGATTGGCGAGGGTATGGCTCATGTTCGCTTCGCCCGTGAGGAGACCACCAGAGTGATAGATCTCCTCCGATTCCCGCACAATGCGACAACTGCCTCGAACATCTGCAAACGACTCATCGGTTACTAGCTCCGGCCCAACAGCACAGACACGCATTTTTGAAAGCGCGAGCCACAGATAATTCACACGCTCCATGGGGTGATCTGCCCACTCGTTGCCAATTGTAAAACCGAGCCGACACGGAATCCCATCGTCGTCAATGACGTAACAACCCACAATTTCTGGTTCCTCGCCGCCATCTTCTGAGAAGTCGGGAATATCCAGAAAGTCGTTGTGTCCCCGCAGAATTGTCCCGTTTCCTTTATAGAACCATTCGGGCTGAATCCCGCGCTCGCCGGGTGCGGGTTTGCCCTCTTTCAACCCCATCTCAAACATCTTCTGTGAATCTGTTTTCGTCCCCTCATTGGTGTCAGTGATTGTGTGCATCTGGTCGCGTGCCTCCATGCTGCCGAGATGCGTTAAACCTGTCCCAGAAACTGTGCAGTGAGCGGGATCTGGATGGTCAAGTGGAGGCAAGATCCAACCGCTCGCATCCCCCGGTCGCCCGGTGAGAAGTTGATTATACAACACCTTATCTGCGGCCTCAGTGGGGGTCGCTGCAAGATACGCATCAATAGTCTGCCCGCTTCTGCGAGCCTCAAGAAAGAGGTTATAAATTCGCGCCCATTCCGTGTTGACGCTGGTCAGGTCAACAACATGCTCGCCATCAATATATCCGATTCGTCTTCCCGTTTCTGGCAACTGAAACTGAATCAATCTCATCGAAATCTTCGCTGTGGAAACCCCGTCTTTTAAGAGGAGGAAACAGCGCTCCTTCTTAGATATAGTTAAAGTTTAATCGTGTGAGAACTTTGAAACTTTCACGTTTCGCAGACTGAGTGAGACGTTTGCCCCCCAACGAGTAGAGGGAATACCCTTTTTTCTCCATATATCCGCTAACACGAGTTAAACCGTATGTTACATGCTTTACCAGCGTGTTCTTGGCTATGCCACTGCACATTGTACCGCCGTAGCGTGGGCGTTTGCCACCCTGCTGTGGGTTCTGTCTGTGCAATTGTCGCCGCGCAATGGGTATCGGACTGACACAAAGCACACAAGTATTGTCCACTTGGTCTGTATCGCTTCCGATGACATGATATGCCAAGCACCATGAGTCTACGCAATGAGCGTTGAAGTCACTCGACATCTTGTTGCCAGACTTCTTGAGGCAGAGCGAATCACGAATCACCTTTGTTTCAAAGCCGTTGAGTGTGACCAATATCCAACACTTTTGGATTTCATCGTAGAACCATTGCTTCCCCACCTCAAGGGGACTAAAAGACTCGTTCCAGTTACGGGCACCCTTCCACGTCCGTGCCTTGATATCCTCAACACAGACATGCGTTATTGGAAACATCGTGGACAGCCAATCGAGGATTCGGAGTTTCCAATCCCACCGTGTCCGTGTGCCGGCGGGTAGCCGTTGTTTATTCGCCATGCGGTTGGTGCGGCTCTTTCGATTCGGACACTTCCGTGACCGTCTACCCCGTCTCAATTGACGACGGGTTTCAACTTTTTTGCTAACCTTGTTATGAGCGTCAGTTTGTACATTCAGATATGTCGATTTCTCTGACTTGACAGTGAACCCTTCTTTCTTGCTACCGGGGTCAATCCCAACGGCTATATCTTGTGCTTGGGTGCCAGAGGGTTCGACATTCAACCGCACGCAGAATACGCCATTCCGAAAAAACGGTGCGGCTTTCCCCGACTTCATCCACTTCCTTGCCCTTGCGGGTGTGGTCGGCATTAACGGGTTACGCTCTTTGTCAACGACAGGAACAAACATTGTAAATCACTCCTGCGGGTGTGTGTATTGCCCCATCGACATCACGGCATCAGAGCGGATTCAGGCTTGGGGAGCACCCGAACCATCTGTTAGGCTGCCACGCCTTAGACCCGCGATATAATCGTCTAGTCAACGGTTTAACTTACAAGTGCCCGTTGGCACGGGATTGCAAGCCTCGCCCTTTAGGGCGGGGTTATTGACATTCCTAGCTCCTTTTAAGAATCCCCCGCTATTCTTTTTTACTTTCTGATTTTAAGTTGTCCCCATGATGTTATCTGCTTCCCCTGTTGATGGGCAGACAAATCTTTATCAGTCACTGTGATAACGAATATGGCTTCATCTTTCAGCGGAGGAACCCCATCATCGGTAACCGTGAGCGTGACGGTATAAGTACCGGGTTGCTTATAAACATGCGTGACCGTTTCCTTGCGCTCGGTGCTAGAACCATCGCCAAAACGCCAAACGTAAGTTCTAATTCCGCTATCATCTTGCGAAGCTGTGCCGCTTAGCGAAACCGTTTGACCCGTGAAAACTTTTGATGGGCTTGCTTCAATAACGGCGACAGGAAATTCATTTATATCTGCTGGACCGGTTATCTGACCATTTGTCGTGATTACGGCTAACTGGTTAGCCTCCGGGTCAGACAGGAGAACCGCTGTAAATTTGATTGTAGAAGGATTAACATCGACCACGGCAAAAGTAATGGTTGCGAGTGTGCCATCTCCATTGGCTGCACCAACCAGAGCGGCCGCCGCCAGCGTAACATTATTATCGGTAATAAGTGGTGGTACTACAAAGGCATCCGGCAAATAATCGGTATTCTTTGCGTCCACAAATGCAAGCGTTCCTGGATTAAACTCCACAGTGAATTGATACGCGGCAACATTTTCTCCGCCGTTGATGTCTACATCCACGGAAAATTCCTTCCCAACAACCGGAGATTCCATCTCTAACGGTTGGATAGATACGGTGGCTCGTGCAAAAACCAACGCTGGAATCGCTAGCAAGATAACAACTGCACAAATCGCTTTGAATCCCAGTGTAATTGGGGAGGCAGGTTGCTTTGAATTCTGATCCCATTGAGGTTGTAAGGAGTTTCTCATACAGTTCTTCCTTCTTCCGATACGCAGCCCAAGCCTTTGTGTGGGGAAATGCCAGATCCCGATTCGATTGGGACGACTGAGAATCCGATTATAGCATACCCACTAGTCCGGTCGCAATGCTAAAATCAGGTTGAGTTTCGTGCTTTTTCATACCCATTGTCACGAATTCGGTCCTTCTTGAACAATCACTGCCACGACGAGCATAGATCCCGTTGTCTCATACAAATTACATTGATAAATTGCAGCTCTTTTTGATACAATTCTATCAATTCAAACATGTGCACTGGAATTGAATATAGCAATGTCGAACAAAACTCTTGATCAACTTCTTACTGTTTTCACCCTTCTCCTTGATATTTGTTTCATCAGCGCATCGGTTTTTGTCGCGTACTGGCTCCGATTTGAATCGGGATGGCTAGACGGGGTTGCCATCCATAAAGGCGCGTCTCCGCCACTTGATTACTATTTCCAACTCATCCCGTTGATGGGAGTCATTTGGATTCTCGTACTTCGAGGGGTTGGGCTTTACCGGATTGAGGAACACGTTACGCTCGAAACAGTAGCGTCCATCTCAAAAGCGGGGGTGATTGCATCAATTGCTACACTCAGTGCAATTTTCTTTATCTATCACAACCACCAATACTCGCGATGGGTGATGATTTTGTCGTGTGGGATAAGCATTGTTCTCCTGTGTTTCAATCGGCTCGCGATTCAACGTTTCAAAGCATCAATTCAACAGTTGGGAGTTGGCATTAACCGTGTCGCGGTTGTCGGTTTTAATAGGACGACACAGCAACTGATTCACACGCTCCAAGAGAAAACAGGCAATGGCTACCAATTTGTCGGTGTCCTGCTCGGCGGACTGCCTCCCTCACAGCCGATCTCTCACCACATTCTTGGCGAATTCACAGAGGTTCGGAGCCTCGTCCAGAAATATCAGATTGATGAGCTTTTCATCACCTCACCGGCGATTTCCCACACGGAGATTTTGCAGATTGTAGATGTGTGCGAAGGGCTATCTGTACGGCTGCATCTGCTCCCAGATCTCTATGAAGTGATGATTGGTCGCACACGGGTGGCGGATTTTGATGGCATTCCCGTGGTCAGGTTGAAGGAACTACCGCTTCAGGGTTGGCGTAGGATGATTAAACGTGGAATGGATATCCTGTTGAGTTGCATTGCGCTGATTGTTTGTAGTCCGTTGATGCTTGCCATCGCCCTCGCTGTGAAACTTTCGTCGCCGGGGAGGGTTATTTTTCGACAGGAACGGGTAGGACGGGATGGTAAACCCTTTTATATCTATAAGTTTAGATCGATGCGTGAGGATGCGGAGGTAGGTGTTGGACACGTCTGGGCTTCAAAAGACGACCCGCGGCAGACACGGCTCGGTAGGTTTCTAAGGCGTTGGTGTTTAGATGAACTGCCCCAATTCTTCAATGTCGTCAAGGGAGATATGAGCCTCGTGGGTCCTCGCCCGGAGATGTCAGGATTGATCGACGACTTCAGCAAATCGATCCCGCACTACTTGGATCGGCACCGCGTCAAATGCGGACTCACCGGCTGGGCGCAGGTCAATGGACTCCGGGGGAATACCTCGTTGGAAGAACGTATCCGTTATGATCTATATTACATCGAAAACTGGTCAATTGGTTTTGACATCAAGATTCTTCTCAAGACACTCTGGTCAATTAAACGCTCCCCAAAACGGGATACAGAAGAATAGCCTGTCCACAGGGTGTAGTACGCTTATTCGGTAGGAGGAAAGCACACCTTGGAACATGATTCAATACATATCAACTATGTAAAAGAATTTACCAAACTCAGCCTCTGGTTTGTCCATAAACGGCTCTGCGAAGGGGAAAACGACTTTGAAGCGTTGGTGAATGGTCGGGTAAATATTTACCGGAACACCTTGCTTTACGACGGTAAACACCACCCAGCCAACGGGGAGGCTGCCCCGGAGTGGACGGGGATTCTAAAGGAACTGCGGACAGTTTTTGACCGTTATATGGGCACGCCCTCCACCAAGCAGCTTGAGGCGGCGGGGTTGGATTTGTTGTTGCCCTATCTGAAGAAACGTCCGGATGCGATGCCGCCGCCGGAGACTCGTCCCTACGAGTGCTGGAGTTACGACTACGGGGGAGATCAGCTTAACATTCACATTCTCAACGTCTATCAACCCCGATCCCCTCTGAGCGATATGTGGATTCCATTTGCTGCGTCCCTGATCCGATTGCTGCAAGACTCTCAAGTCCGATGTCCCGATGTTGAATTCGTCCGGTGTGGGAGTTGGCTCAATTCCGTGGCACCGTTTCAGAAGTTGTTTCCAGACCGATGGAAACAGAGTGCGGAACCGAGACCCGAAGTTCGGTATACCATGGGGCATTGGGGGCAGTTTACAGATCGGCGGGGAGATTTTCACGCCCGGAACGGCGCACTATTTCGGGAGACGGGGGAGTTTCCGTTTGCTAACTTGCAGTGCGAATGTCCTATCGACGAGGTTCTCGCGTATCTGAAGGGCAACTTCCCTGCTGCGGTACAACACAATAAGCAACAGTCCGTAGGTTGGGTTGAGCGGAATCAATGAAAAACACCACATATTACAATTGGATTTGGAGAGACGATTCTGGTTGGAAGTTCACAAGTAGAGTGAAACCCAACGCTTGATCGGCGGCGGATTAGGATGTGTGGGTTTCACTCTCTATCTACAAGACGGTTTTGTTGAAATGCAGAACATCTATTGTCGTTAATATGGGTTAGTGTTTAACCGTTCAACCCAACCTACACCACTATAAGTCGGGCAAGATGCCCGACCTACGGTGACTGATTGCGTTCCGCTTTCGCGTATTACGCATTACGTTTCACGTTTCACTTCCCATATTTGAACCGTGCAATCGCGCCCTGTTCTATTAATTCTGCACGCGCGTAATGCGCTGGCATCTGAGGCGATTTCCATCGTCCTGCGACCTGCATATTCACAACAGACGCCCCCGCTTGGGCAAGCGAAATGGCAGAGCCGATACGCAGGGAGTGTCCAGAGATTTTGCCTTCGATACCTGCCTCCCGTGCCCTGCGCTTAATAATTTTTCTCACGCCATCAATCGTTATCCTATCGCTGGCGATGTTATCACCCGAACGAACCCACCGAAAGAGGGGACCTTCGGTGATATTTGCCGCTTCACAATACCGCTTTATCGCCTCCTGCGTGGGCTCACCAATATACAATGTCACATCGGGGATGCCCGCCGTACCCGGGTTGGTCTTTGACTGACGAATCCTCAATGCACTATTGACATCCTCCACATCTGCTGCGACCACTTCACTGATTCGTAACAGACAATCACTCATCAATCGAATCATCGCCGAATCCCTCAATCCAGCAACAGTTCCCTCCGCTTCGGTATGCGCGCAGATTTGATCTACCTCCTCCCATGTTATGCCATCCACCTGTCCTCGTCCTCTGCCCTTGCCCTTACGCCGAATACCAGCGAGTGCCTTGTCCGTAATCTCAAAGAGGATTCCCCCACCTTGATTTTTTGTCGTCCATTTGACCGCAGAGACAATTTTACTGATTGTCGCCGGCGACTTTCCATCTTGATGCAATCCCGTGATATAAGTTGCCAATAGGTTATCGTTTAGGACACGTCCGTCCAACCATTTTTCCAACTGTTCCATTGCGAGCCGATACGTCTCGACAGTACTCGGTGCAAGGCTAGCTTTAACCAATTCCTCCGTTTCGTCGCTGATATTGGCTTGATTCCAAACTGATGCCTTCATGGTCTTTCCTCCATTCTGAGTTTCGTAAGCTCCATAAATTCTGCTGAAATGCTATTCTACATAATTGATGCAGGTGTTGTCAAGTTTTTTTTTGACTTTAATTATTTTTTGAGAAAGGGAGTGATAATAGGTATACCATTGTCTGTCAAACACCGATAAACATTGACTCCGGCATCGGAGGTCACCCTAATAACTTGGCTTTACAGCCCTTCAATCCAAGTAGCAAATGGTTCAATGTCGCCGTTAATAAAAAATCACACGCTAAATCGGCAAGTCTTAGGCACGATAGCTAAAACCCAAGCCACCACTGGGTTTTTGACAAGAATCACTTATACGTCAAGACCATAGAATAGCATATCTGTTTCTGAAGTGAATTCCCTAACGGAATGCCAACGGGTTCCCTTAAACAATTCAGGCTGTTAAGGTAACGATAAGAATCCCTTTTTGGTTGATGGTGTCAACTATATTTATACAATATTCTACAAATGCAGGAGGATACAAACTATGAAAAGATGTTCCACGCTTTTTGTTATTTTTATCGCATTCATGAACCTAGGTGGCTGTGATGACATAATTGACGATTTCATGAACCTAGGTGGCTGTGATGATATTATTAACGAATTCGGTGAGCGGGTTGCAACTAGCGTCTATTTCTACCAGCTGCAGGCAAACAATATGTCTCTGGGAAGATGGTCATCCTGAAGTAATTACGTTTCACATTCCATTACTTTAAGGGAAAACTAAGGGCTTTGCTACTCCGGGGTCCTTAGTTCTCCACTACAAGAAACAGAAAGGAACAAACAAGCTGTGAAAAGATTTTCCACACTTTTTGTTATTTTTATCGCATTCATGAACCTAGGTGGATGTGATGATATAATTACGGTTACAAAACCGCTAATTGAAGTTGATAATTTTGTAACTCCTTTTGATATTTTGTCTCATGATTTGAACGCAACCTTTACACGAGGAGAGGAGGATTTCATTAGATCCTTCACGGTAGAAGAAGGACTAGGACCAATTTTCAATAATACTAGTTGTGTAAGTTGCCACCCTGGAAATGGCCGGGGCACTCCAGACTTAGCACTTATCCGTTTTAGCATAGGGCATGACCTTATTCCGGACATAGGTGGACCTCAATTCCAAGACAAAGCCATTCCTGGTGTGCCTTACGAGGTGCTGCCCGCAGGTGTTGATACATCGCTGCGACTCCCGCCCCCCGTTTTTGGTATGGGACTCATCGAAAATATCCCCGTTGAAACAATTTTGTCCTATGTCGACGAAAACGATGCCAATGGAGATGGAATTTCCGGCAGACCTAATTGGGTGACACCACCCGATTATGTTCCGTCTGCCGAGATTGGGGGTGGACCGGGTCAACAATTTGGAAGGTTTGGTCGCAAGGCTTCGGTTTCGTCCCTAGTTCAGCAGGTTGCACAGGCTTTTCACCAAGACATTGGTATCACAAGCAGTTTCATCCCTGTTGAACATTCTGCTGTAGGGGACATTGTTCCCGATCCAGAAATTAGTGAATTAACCGTCATGGAGATTGTCATTTTCCTAAGGCTACTTTCGCCACCATCGCGTGGTGAGATTACCCCAGAAGTTAAAAGTGGCGAGGTGCTTTTTGAGCAGATTGGGTGTGCCTCTTGCCACATCCCAACAATGCAAACAGGGCCTTCTCCTATCAGTGCATTAAACGAAGTAAACGTTCATATTTACTCCGATTTGCTTTTGCATGATATGGGTGAAGTGTTAGCAGATAACCGCCCTGATGCTTCTGCGAATGGTAGAGAATGGCGGACTGCACCACTTTGGGGAACTCGCTTGGTTGCAGAATTCTTGGGTGGCACCCCGTTTTTTCTTCATGATGGTCGGGCCACTACTCTTGAAGGAGCCATCCGAGCACACGGTGGTGAGGCTCAGGAAACGAAGGAAGCATTTTTCAACTTGCCTGAAGCGGAACAACAGGCAATCATCGCTTTTCTCAAATCGCTCTAGGGAGGCGATATCTATTTCTATGAACTGCTTGCGGCTGATGTATCTCTGCTGCGGAAGATGTTTATTTTCAAGTAATTACGTTTTGCATTCCATTTCTTTAAGGGGACTAAGGACTCCGATACTCCGGGGTCCTTAGCTCTCCACCCTCCACCTGTATAACCTCCAAACTGCTGCATCGGTCAGCCCTCCGAACCCCACAATCAAAGAAAACTGTCGTTTCATTGATGACGGGCATCTTCCCGTCTACCTACTTATTCCGTTACTTTATAATGCGTAATATCCTTACCGCTAGGGTTGTTTTTATTCAGCATTTCTGTGTGTCGTCATGTTATAATTACCCAAGTTGCTAGATAGTCCGTAGGTCGAGTCGCGATTTGGAGGGCACGCCCCTATCGTATGTGTTGTGTAGGTTGTAAACTCTTCCCGATAAATCGGGATTTCGCTTACGCTCAACTTGCGGCTTATCAACTAGCAACTTGCGTTATGATAGTCAACGGTTGGACATGCCATAGGATGCAGATAAAATTAAGACCAACGCTTAACGCGTGTATGAAATAAGGACTGTAAAATGGCAAAGATAGAAGGCTTCAGAGTTAAAAACTTCAAGGTACTCAAGGATGTGACACTAGGCCGCCTGTGGAATCAACAGCAGAAACAGTCACTCACCCCTATGACAGTGGTTATCGGCAAAAACGGGGTCGGGAAAAGTGTCTTATTTGATGCCTTTGGGTTCCTTGCTGATGCCCTCAAGTCCGGTGTTGAAGAAGCCTGCGATGCACGAGGGCGTGGCGGCTTTAAAAAAATACGGACGCAAGGAGAAACAGGTCCCATTGAGTTTGAGGTGTACTACAGGGAACGCAGGAGGGATCGACCTATTACATACCAGATTGACATAGCGGTAGACGAGTCTGGACGCCCTTACGTCCAACGGGAACGCCTCAGGCAAAGACGAAAAGGTCAGAAGAGCGGACAACCGTTTTCTATTTTACTTCTTAATGGTGGCAAGGGTGTGGCGTGGAAGTGGGAAGAAGAAGGGATTCAAATTGACGAAGAAGCAGAACAACTCGATCATTGGAAACTCATGGATTTGATAGGAGCTGAGGAATCTGACAGGCCCGAGATTATTGAGTTGGAAGACCAACGCAGGCTCAGCATTGCTACACTTGGTGCCTTAAAACAACACCCGCGCATTTCTGCTTTTCGTCGTTTCATTGAAGGTTGGCATCTGAGTTACTTCACTCCGGATGCTGCGCGCAGTTTGCCGTTAGCGGGTCCCCAGCAGCATCTCAATGTTCATGGCGATAACCTCGGCAATGTTGTGCAATTCATGGAACGTGAGCATCCAGAACGTTTCAAAACGATTCTAGAAGAGATCGCCTCTAAAATTCCGGGGATAGATCAAATTGGTACAGAAAGAACCAGTGACGGCCGTTTGCTACTCAGGTTTAACGACAAAGGCTTTGAGGATCCTTTTTACGTCCAGCAAGTGTCCGACGGAACGCTCAAGGTCTTCGCCTACCTCTTGCTACTGGAGGACCCGACACCGCCCCCATTCCTCTGTATCGAAGAACCGGAAAATGGTTTGTATCACAAACTTTTGGAGTCCCTCGCTGACGAATTCCGGGAACATGCTGATCGGCACAGAGGCGGCTCTCAGGTTTTCATTACAACACACCAGCCATATTTCGTCAACTCGTTAAATCCGGAAGAGGTTTGGATTCTTGAAAAGGGCGAAGACGGTTTTTCGACCATTCGCCGGGCGAGTGATGATCCTATCGTCAGCAACATGGTTGCAGAGGGATTGCCGTTGGGCGGACTCTGGTATAGCGATTATCTTGATGCGAGGTGATTGGATGCACTTTGAAATACTTGTCGAAGACCGTTCTGGCAAACAGATGCTTGACATTCTGATCCCGAAGATTATTGGCGACCAGCATTCATTCAAAGTTCACGCTTATCAGGGAATTGGTCGCATTCCTAGAAACCTCACAAGTAGTACTGGTGTCAGAAATCGTCTTTTGCTCAACCAACTGCCTCGGTTACTCAGAGGGTATGGAAACACATTCGCCAACTACCCTGCTAGCTATCCAGCAGCGGTGATTCTGGTTTGTGACCTTGATGACAGGTGTCTAAAGGTATTTCGTGAAGAACTCTTCACCGTCCTGAATGCGTGTAACCCCAAACCGGAGACCCGGTTTTGTATTGCCATGGAGGAAGGTGAAGCTTGGCTACTCGGCGACATTTCTGCAATCAAAGCTGCTTACCCAAATGCCAGAAACAATGTGCTGAATCGCTATGAAAACGACTCGATTTGCGGCACATGGGAACTTCTTGCCGATGCAGTATTTCGAGGAGGCTCAACTGCACTTAGAAGAAGGGGAGGACAGGCAGTAGGCATCGAAAAATCAGCATGGGCGGAACACATCACCCCACACATGAATGTAGAGACCAATACATCGCCTAGCTTCTGCTACTTTCGGCAGAAGATACGAGAATTGGCCTGAGAGTGTCCATCTGGGGAACAAGAAAAGGATTAGATATGGCTATCCAACCAATGTAGGGATAAGAAAGGATACGTCCCCAAATCTTGAGAATCCCAAAATCCTGTCAATCCAGATTCAGATAATGAGGAAAACACCGAAATCGTAGATAAAATGGAGAAAACAGTTGAGGATGTTCAGGAGAACATAAAGAAACTAGCTTGTGACTGCCAGCAAAAGGAAATGCACAAGAGGCGCTTATGAATACTATTGAAACTCATATTGACAGAACTACTATCCAAGCGATAGCGCAACTGATTGTCGAACGCTTTAATCCAGAACGGATCATTCTCTTCGGCAGTCATGCTCGCGGAGAGGTTGGAGAGCATAGCGATGTGGATCTGTTGGTCGTGATGCGCGCTGATGTAGGACAGCCACAACGCGGTAATCCAATTCGTCGCGCGATTGCCGAGCGTTTTGTCCTGCCCGTTGATGTCATTATTCGCTCTCCGGAAGTCCTCGCTGTGCAGCGTAATGACCCGTATTCATTTATCCACAAGGTACTGAAAGAAGGAGAAGTGTTGTATGAACGACGTGCGGCCTGAACGGGCACGGTTATTTCCATAATTAACGGCCAAACAGGCGTTTCCAGAAAGATGGCTTTCGATTATCTTCTATCAAGAGGTTATGCTGATCCGTAATTTGTTGGAGCGACCTGTGGGCAACAGCCAACAGTTGAGAAAGATGCTCTATATGCTGAGTCATGGATTCAATTTGGCTATCTCGGTTATCTAATAATTCTCGCAAGTGTCTCGTTTTATCCTGCAAGTGTTCAAGGGCTAGTTGAGTATCCATGTGGGCATTAGGGTTTAGGTAGTGTTCAAATATGGCATCCGCTTGAACGTACCATTTCCCGTCTACCTTTTCGCCGTTTAGCTTACCACTCTTGAGCCAGTGCTTGACGCTCTTAGATGAGAGATTCAGTTTTTGAGCGGCTTGATTGACCTTTAGTTTGGTGTCCATGTAAATACCAACGTAGATGCGTCCAGAGCCGTTTCAGAAGCAGCAATCGGTCAATGGATAAGGAACCCCGTAATATGAATTCAACCCAAAAAACACACCGCCTCGGCATTGACATCGGCGGCACCTTCACCGACATTGTCCTGATAGGAGATGATGGCGCGGTGTTGACGCAGAAAGTGCCCTCCACACCAGACAATTACGCGGAAGGCATAGTTACGGGCTTGACACCGCTGCTGCCGCGTCAAATCGCCGAAGTCGTGCACGGCACAACGGTGGCGACCAACACGATTTTGGAACGTAAAGGTGCTCTGACCGGTCTTATCACAACGAAGGGCTTCCGGGACGTACTTGAAATTGGACGCCTACGCTACCCTCGTCTGTACGATTTGACGTGGGAGAAGCCGATCCCATTGGCGTCAAGGCGTTTACGGCGCGAGGTTGAGGAACGCATCGGTGCGAACGGTGAAATCGTGCAGCCGTTGGATATCGAAGGGGCACGGGAAATGATTCGATGGATGCTGGCACAAAACATTGAATCCCTCGCGGTCTGCCTCATCAACGCCTACATCAATCCTAATCACGAGCGGCAGTTGGGTGAACTCATCCATGAACTGGCACCAGACCTACCCGTTTCCCTGTCCTGCGATGTCCTGCCCGAAATCAAAGAGTATGAGCGAACAAGCACGACCGTTATCAATGCTTACTTACAACCTGTCGTCAGCCGTTATCTGCACTCACTATCCGACCGACTGGACCAACAGCTCACTCCAACGGATGACACTCTCCCGCTCTATGTCATGCAATCCAACGGCGGGGTCATGTCCGCTGAATCCGCTGCCGACATCCCGATCCATATCATCGAATCGGGACCGGCGGCGGGGGTCATCGCCTCGCTCACACTTGCAGAGCGTGTTGGTTTAACGAATGTTTTGACGCTCGATATGGGTGGTACTACGGCAAAGGCATCGCTAATCGAAGATGGACAGATCATGCACTCGCCGGAATACCAAGTCGGCGGGGGTGTTTCAGTTGGCACCCGTTTGAACAAAGGAGGAGGCTATCCGTTGCGTGTGCCCGCCATTGATATTGCTGAGGTCGGTGCCGGCGGTGGAAGTATCGTGTATCTGGACATGGGTGGGGCACTACGGGTCGGTCCACAAAGCGCGGGTGCGGTCCCTGGGCCCGCCTGTTATGCGTTGGGCGGAGAAGAACCGACGCTCACCGATGCCAATGTGGTGCTCGGCTATCTCAATCCGGAGCATCTCGCAGGCGGTGCGCTGCCACTGAACGCGGAGAAAGCACATCAAACCCTGCACGACAAAATTGCTGCCCCACTCAATTTGAGCACGCCCGATGCTGCTCATGGTGTCTATCGTATCGCCGCAGCGAACATGGCGCGGGCGGCACGAGCCGTATCGTTGGAGCGCGGACGCGACCCACGCGAGTTTGTGTTGTGCGCTTTCGGCGGCAACGGTCCCCTACACGCAACAGAGTTGGCAGAATCGCTCGGTATGGGGCGCATCCTGATTCCTCCCTCGCCCGGACTCTTCAGTGCGTTCGGGTTGCTCTATGCGGACATCGCCTATCACCTCGTCCAGACCTACAAGCGTTTACTTACTGAGTTGGACATAGATGATTTCAAAGAGACATTGGGACGACTGGAAGTCTCGGCGCGGGAAGGGTTGATGGCAGAAGGAGAAAACGCAGCGCGAGTCGTCTTGCAGCGTGCCGTAGACCTGCGCTATGCGGGACAATCCTCCGAACTGACACTGCCCATCGTTGACGCGGATATTGGGCATCCGCAGTTTTTCGACACATTGGGCGAGCGGTTTGCTGCCGACCACGAGCGCACCTACGGACATCGCGCTCCCGATGATCCGATAGAGGTTGTCAACCTGCGCTTGACTGCGGTTATCCCAACTGCCAAATCTCAGTTCTCGTATCTCCAAACTCCCAACTCTCAGTCTTTATCCTCAAACCGGCACTGTTACTTTGGTGGGGAGACAGGCTGGCTTGAGGTGCCGGTGTTATCTCGTGAGGGGTTAGGGGGCAAATCTGAAGATGGACCATTCATTGTCGAAGAGTATGACACAACAATTCTGGTGCCACCACGTTGTACGGCACTGCGGGATGAGTGGGGGAACCTAGTCGTTGAAATGGGGGTATGAAGGCTGGAAGATAGGGGACTTACTTTTTCTTCTGTATCCCTCATTTGTCGGTCTCTTACACCTACGACCTCGGGGACAACCTCCTGACCCAGGGGACCAACGACGGGTCACAGACCTACACCTATACCTACACCTATGACCAACTTAACCGGCTCATCAGCCGCGAGGACAAATCTCTGTTGGGTTACAAGACCCTCTACGAGTACGACGATGCCTCGATGCGGACACGGATGCACATCCAAAAAAGCATGGGCGAGACAGACCTTTACGATGTGACCTACACCTATGATGAGGCAAACCGGTTGCTTTCGGTGACGGATGTGATGGCGACCAAGACCGCCGACTATGAATACTTCGACATCGGCGCGCTCAAGACCGCCATCAATCCCAACGGTATCACCGCGCATCGGACGCTCGATACCCGCCACCGATTAGACCTCTTAGAGTACAAGAAGACCCCGACCAGCGTCCTCAGCTCGCTCGATTACAGCTATGACGTGAAATCGAATGTGACACAACTGGTGCGCGACGACACCGGTGCCGGTGGGACAAGGAAAACCTTCTCCTTCGGTTACGACGGCATCTCCCGGTTGACAAGTGCCAACTATGGCAGTGAGACCGTCAGCTACACCTACGATAAGTCGGGCAATCGGCTGACGCAGGTCAGTAGCGTTGATGGCACGACCACCTATACCGTAGCGACCGACAGCAACCAGTTGAACAGCCGCTCGTTAGTGCCGGAAGATACGGCCTTCGCAACGATGAATTACAGCTACGACACCGAAGGGAGACTCACCCAACGGAGCGAAGGGACCGATTCAGATGCGTTTACCTATAGTTTCGGTTCACAGTTGACGCAGATACAGAAGACCCGTGCCGGGGTCGTGACTCAGACGCTCTCGTATGCCTACGACGGTGGGGGTCAGCGGGTGAAGACCACCGATAGCAGCGGGACCCGGTACTTCCTCTACGATGGCGGGATGCCCGTCTTGGAGTTGGACGAAAACAAGAAAATCACCAATAGTTACCTCTACGGTGCCGATGGAGTGGTCTACCGTCGGAAACACAACGCCGTCGCACACTGGCATTTCGATGAAGGAAACGGCACAACCGCCCACGATGTCGATGGTGCCAACCACGGGACCCTCGGCGATGGCGAGGCAAATAAGCCCCCGACTTGGAGTTTTGGCTGCGGTCTCCTGTTTGACGGTGTCGATGATCTAGTCAAGGTGCCCGATAGTGATGCCTTAGACCTCGCCGGCGATAAACTGACGATTGCCGCTTGGGTCCAGCCGCATAGTGCCCAGGTTGGACCATTAGTCAAAAAGATAAATCAAAGACACGGCTATCGAATCAACCTCACCGGCACCGGTGCCCTCCGATTTGTCCTCCGGCGGAATGGGCGGGACAAAACCGTTACCAGCACCACGACGCTTCCGCTCCATAAGTGGACGCATGTCGCCGCCCGTTACGATGGGGCGCAGATGCGAATCTTCATCAACGGCACCCTAGACACCGCCACCACTGCAGCGACCCATGCCAATACGCCCAGAGCAACGACCGCGCCGGTATGGATTGGGGGCGAAAGTGGTCAGCACCACTTCCATGGCTACCTCGACGACCTTTCCATCTATAACCGTGCCCTGACCGATAGTGAGATAACGGACTTAGTGAACGATGTCGATAAACGGTATGAGTACCACCACGTAAACGCTTTGGGAAGTAACATCGTCTTAACCGACGACAATCAGAATGTGTTGGCACGGTATGAGTACGATGTGTTTGGTGCTATTCGCACTGAAACAGGGACAAGCGATAATACCCGTAAGTTCACCGGCAAGGAGTTCGATGCCGATAGTAATCTCTACTATTACGCCGCACGGTATTATGATCCCTATATCGGAAGGTTTACTCAACGAGACCCAGCGGGCGATGGGATCAACTGGTATGCCTATACCTATAATAACCCGCTCAAGTTTATTGATCCTACAGGTAGAACGGCAACCTCGCCTGAAATATGGTATAATCCAGATAACGATGCCTTTTATCTAGACCAGAATGGGTATGTCGACTTTATGTCGTCTGACGATTTCCTCGTAGCGGTATCAGCAGTAACCGATTTCTTGCCCTTTTTAGGGGATGCTAAAGGACTTATAGAGGCTTTCAAAGGGGAGGATTTATTTACCGGTGAATCGCTTTCGGGGCTAGATCGTTTTCTTGGGCTAATCTTGCTCTCAGAAATCCGAGGAGGGAAGAAGGGGTTAGATCTTACCTTCGACCTAATTGATGCTGCAATTGACGCTCGTAGGCGTACAGGAAAACTGCCTGAAGGCATTGAAACTGTCGGAGACACTTTGAAGCGGATTAAAGCTGGCAAGAAGCACCCCCACGATAATGATGGTACTGTTTTCGAGAACAGAGAAGGACGCCTAAAAGTGTATAAGAACGATCCTGAGTATTATCGTGAATATGTTCACCCTACGCCCGGCGAGTCTGGGGCTGGGAAGCGACGCGTTGTTACAGGTAAGGGTGGCGAGATGTATTATACAGATGACCATTATAAGACATTTACTCCGTTAATTAAGGGAGACCAATGATGTCCGACAAGACTCCTTTCATTTATGTAGAAGATATAGACATTTATATAGAAGAGATAGAGAAGCTAGCACCATCAGAAAATTTGGTTGCGATTGTACCGGCAGGAATCCGGTCACGAGAGAAACTCTTTTCAATCTTATCGAAAGCGCTCAAGTTTCCATCATACTTTGGCAGAAACTGGGATGCCCTATATGATTGTCTACGCGATTTCTCATGGATCGACATTTTTCAAATCACAATGATACATCGTGACATACCGGCTCTAGGCACAGACGCAACGAGGATATACCTTGATATACTCGCTGATTCTGTTAAAGCCTGGAGATCGCGCGAAAATCACCAACTCAGTGTGGTCTTTCCGTTATCTCAGAAAGTTGCGATTTTCGAGGCTGCTTTAGAAGACCAGATTTTAGGTTTGCTTTTCTATAGAGAGAATGCGATGAGAGAGATAGTACATTATGAAGAGAAGACGACGAAAGAGATAATAGATGCCGTGGCGGGTGATGATGTTTCGATTCAGAAATGTCTGAATCGACTCCTAGACACCGGCGAGATAATTGAGTCCCGGCGCGGCGTTTATAGGAGAAGCCAATTTTTTGGTAAAAATCCCCAAGGTTGAGCAGCTGTCTTATGTCAAACGCGATCGTCAGCACGCCAAAGCTGTCTGTAGCGTAGGCAGTTCGGAATTAAATTTGGGTCAAAATTAGATTGGCAAACCTGGAGCCAACCAAACAGGCAAGTGACGATCCGCCCAACCTGCGCGCGTTGCTTGCCTTTTTTGGTTGCGGGGTGCATTGACGCTCCCAACGCTTTGGGCAATAACATCGTCCTAACCGATGATAATCAGAATGTGTTGGCGCGCTATGAGTACGATGTGTTTGGTGCCATCCGCTCTGAGACAGGCACAAGCGATAACACACGTAAGTTCACAGGCAAGGAGTTTGATGCCGATAGCAACCTCTACTACTACGGGGCGCGGTACTACGACCCATACATCGGACGCTTTACTCAGCGTGATCCGATTGGGGATGGTGTCAATTGGTATGCGTATACCTACAATAACCCGCTGAAGTACACTGATCCAACGGGGTTAAAGCCTTTAGAAGAATACAATCCAGGGTTGTATGATATAGCGAGTGAGTTTTTCGGGGATATGATTGAAAACCTAGTCAAAGTTGAAATCATGAACTACTCACCTAAGGATAAAGACACAACATGAGCCATTTGAGCGTCGAAAAACTAAGTGCAGAGAATCGAGACGCAGCGCTCTCCTTGATAAACGATGCTTATGACAATGTGCACGGATTTGAACCACTCACCGTAGCTGATTTGAGCGAATTAGAACAATCGGGGTTCTTCGCGCTCGGTTCTATGGATGGCAAGTTAGTCAGTTTCGCATATAGTTCTATGGTAGAGGAAGGGTTGGGAGAGGTCCGTTGGGCGGGTGTACCCGACAACTTCCGGGGCGAATGTTACAGCCTACCCCCGATGCAGGGGTGTCTCAGCTACCTCAGAGATAACGGGGCAAAACGAATTGGCGTGTCGAACTGGTTGGATGCCCCTTACCGTCAGATGTTGAGTCATTTTGAACGAAAGAGAATTGAAATTAATCATGACCATCTTATCCTACGGCTCGACATGCAAAACTACACGCCGCAGCCACCGCCAATCAAAGCAGGGTATAACCTGCGAACATTCCGAGAGGGCGATGAGCAAACTTGGGCAGATGTCAAGAATGTGGTGTTTGGTAGTTCATCGACACCAGAGGAGTTCTGGACCCAAACCTTCTCGGGTGTCAACAAGAAACTAGATTTTGCTCCGGAGGGATTCTTCTTTGCCGAAAAGGATGGAGAACCTGTCGGCATCTGCGCGGGCATTGTTCTGCATGATCGAAAAAAAATCGGCGGAACGTTCCCCGGTGTCATTGGTTGGACAGGCGTCCATGAAGATCACAGAGGTGTCGGACTCGGCAGAGTGCTGATGGTTAGTTCTTTGAATTACCTACATGACCGAGGCATCGCCGTGACGGAGATTGGCACCCAATTTTATCGCACCGCAGCGGTGAATCTATATGAGAGCCTTGGCTTTCACATTTACACTGCTTGGTTTACTATCTGATCCGTTCAAACACATCCGGGATACTCCCTACCCCGTAAGAGTGGAAAGTCCCGCTTCTGATCTGGATCGCCAACCCATTTGGAATCCGCTTGCATGTAGCTAGTTGCAAGCCCCCGACGGCGATGCGGCGTCCGATTTTCGCCACTGCCGTGGACGGTTAAACTGTGATGAAAACTACATCCGCCTGCCTTTAGCACCACTGGCACCGCCGCTGATTCGTCTATACCTTGGGCGTGCAGGAAATCTCGTCGTTCATGGGGCCAAATCCCTTTCTTGTAACTGCCGGGGAGCAACCGCACACAACCGTTCTCTTCCGTCGCATCGTCCAACGCTGTCCAGCAACTGACAAGCGTGGGCGGATCCACGGAAGTCCAGTAAGCCGAATCCTGATGCCAAGAAACAATCGAACCGTGGAAAGCGGGCTTCATCAAGGTCTGGGTATGGAATAGTTTGATATCCTCCGTACCGAGCAGCTCCGCAACGATGTCTAGGATTTTCGGGTTGCTGGCATGGTTAAAAACTACTTCATCGTAGCGATGGGGGTCTAAAAGTTGCCAGACCTTGTCGCGACGAGGCACATTCTCAAGTTCTCCTCTCTGGGCGGCGGCTTCCAGCCGTACTCCCGCCTTCTCCGCATTGGGATGCGATCCATCTGCCAGGGCATCCATCCGCTCACGCAAAGCTTCCAATGTTTCCTCTGACAACAGAGATCCATAAATCACAAATCCATCGCGTTCATAATCCGCTTTCTGTTTCTCCGTTAAACTCATTTGAGTCCCCTTGTATAGTTAGGTTTCCGTTCCTGTTGGTTTAATAGGCTGCCCGGACATTTTATCTGCCGCTGTAGGCTCCTCATTGTACCACCAATGTTTGATCAGGTCAACGCTTTGAAGGTCATCCCAAGTATCTCGATTTATTTCACCCAACGCGATGTGGTTCAAGGAGAGCCATGTTCGGCTCAAAACCGATGCCCGGTCGCTCCGGAACCGTCACATACCCATCTTTTTCCAACGACATTTGCGGAAGAAACATTTCGCCCCTTAACGGATCCACGGCAGGCGGATAATACTCAAGCATCAAGCCGTTTGGACGCGCCGCTGCAATATGCACCTGAAGTTCCTGCGCCCCGTGGGGGGCAATTAGCTTTTGGTGGGCTGCGGATTCTTCCATCACTGCTAAAGCCGGCTCGTAGCCGGCTAGAATCGCGACATCGATATTGAAAACATCTGCCCCCTGATAATCAATTAACGTTTGAAAGTGATGGACCCCGTAGCCATTTTCACCCGTTGCAATTAGAACATTGTAATCTTTAGCGACTGCCGCCAATTCCTTATGTCCCCGGTAATCGTGGCTGGAGATCGGCTCTTCAAAGCAAAAAATATCGTTTGCTTTCAGTCCGGGGAGAAATGCCATTGCTCGTTCAACAGTCAGGGCGCAATTGGCGTCTACCATCAGGGTAATATCCGGTCCAATCTGCTGTCGTGCCGCCTCTATCCGTTTGATGTCAGTGTCGAATCCCGCGTTTCTGTCCCCAATCTTCATCTTGACGGCAGTTGCCAGAAATTCGTTGACGTTACGATCCATCTCCTCCCTCAACTCATCAAGCCCTTTATCTCTACCATAGTATCCGCCGGCGATATAGGCGCGAATCCGGCGTTGTTGACCATCGAGTAATTGGTGAACTGACTTCCCCGCAACCTTCCCCTTGATATCCCAACATGCTTGGTTGATGGCAGCCAGTACCTGTGTGTGATAACCACCCGGACCATATATCTTAATATTATCCGCTAGTTGAGACACATACGCGGTATCGATGGGGGACTTTCCTATCAACTGCGGTCTGAATTCGTCGACATACATCGGAAATATCTGAAGTGGTCGCGTTGCTGCTGTGCCCCCATTGAAGCCGTAGCCAATAACCTCCTCGCTTCCACTCCTTGCTCGCACACGCACCAGATGGAGTCGCCCTTTGTCATAGACGTGCAGACCGTTCCAAATTGGCGGTTTATCCCATTCGTAGAGTTCGCTCTCGATATGTGTAATTTTGATTTCCTGATTTTCCATAATAATTCCCGAGTGGTTCGTTTAGTTTTTTTTCAAAATAATCTGAATTTCGGCATCGACAACATTGGCGTTGAAATTGATGCTAGCAGTGATTAAGCCGAGCTCTTCCAATGAAGACATATTAGCCATTATGCGCTGAATCAGTTTTGCGTCGATCTGTTGTGAAAATATCAAACCGGCAATTGGAATCAGACGTTTCAGTTCTGGAATCAAAAGGTTTGGCTGAATTTGAATATGGCTGTGGCTTGGGTGCCGTAAGTGGTCAGGTATTTTTGTGTCAGCAAGTGCGACCTCCTGCCCGGTGAAAGCGTTAATAGCAGACTTCACTCCGCCGAGCGTTGTGCTGATGACCCAGTAATCATCAAGAAGCGCGTATCCTCCCTTTAAGCCGAAGATGGGGCCAAGTTGGAGTTGTATCGGTTGTAGTTGAATCCCTTGGTACTTTATCGGAGCCTGAAATCGGAGTGGTTTACGGTTGAGGGCAATCTTAGTCCGTTTGAGTTTTGTTAAATCAGTTTCCAAGTTCGCCCGGTCACGAATCGGACAAATCAGGAGTACCGAAGGCACCAATGCAGGGGCACCCGCCGAGGAAGATAGCAGTGCCAGCGCAGCACTAGCTTCAAGATGGTGTGATAAATCAATACCGGTTCGTTGATATTTCAAGGATAAATTCGCTCTCACCTGTTGCCACAACTCTGTGAGGTTTGCATCACTGTTTCCAATCAGAAGTGTGGTCGTTGTAGGAAGAATTGAAAACAATTTTTCGTCTGCTGGTTGCGGAGGCGGTCGAGGTTGCGAATCGGTGTTCCTAATCATTCGGTGTTGCGAGTGGATAACACCATTCTCGTAGCGATTGCTGAACGTCCACACATCGGTCCCCTGTAATAATGATTTGAGGGGTTGGTCCAGCTTAACAATTTTAGTAAGTTTGGCTGGATTGACATAAATAGTGTTACGAGCCGCGTCATACTGTTTGCCCAGATAGTCTCCCGTCATCGCTAGTGCGGTAAAGCCCTGCTTCTGTTCAGCGTAGATGTCAATCGTATCCTGAATCAAAGATTTATCTGTTGCTAACAGACCAATCTTGCCAATAAAGGCATAACTGAAATCTTCCGGATAGCCTGTGATAGTATTGATGTCCAGTTTTCTATAACTCTCTTTTAACCGCTTATATTTGGGATTGACGGGAGTGGTCGCAGAGAGTGTCGCAATTTCTAGTTTCTGCTGCGCTCCGAGGGCACTGACGAGCAAAAATGAAATTTTGCCGCCTCGATTATAAACACTCAAAATCGCTTCTTCACCTAGGTATCCTTGCAGCCGCTTGAGGTCAAATTTCCCACCCATTTCCAACTCCCACCGCTGCTTCTGATACATGAGCCGTCGCCACCAGAATTCTCTTTGAATCTCCGCGAGAATAGGCATCTGTGCAGCTTGTGCCCCAAATTCGCTCCGTTGAAAGGTTTTGACGAAGTTTTCCAAGTCCTTCACGCTAACATAGCAGATCGGTGCATTGGGGAGGAGCGCGAGGAGGCTCTGATCCGGCTCCCAGAGAGAGGTCTGACGATAAATCAGCGCAATCAGGAGCAAGAGAATGACAATTGCACCGAAGATAATAAGCTGCGTTTTAGAGGGTTGAAATCTTATTCGTGGCAAAAGGAATTAGACGCGCACAGAAAATCGGATGGCAATATCCGGTTGAATTAATGTTGAAAACCGTATACAATAAACACACGGTCTAATATACCATTACCCACAGGCAACGTCAAGCCCGAAAGCGTAGTAGAGAATGACCCAGCAACGAAGGTCCTCAACGGATTTAGGAGGTCGTATGGAAATCTATCGTGTCGCAATTTTAGGCTGTCGCGGACGGGGCACCGCCGCAAGTCGCGCCTATCATGCCCATCCGCGTACCGAAGTGGTCGCATTGTGCGATCTGGTTCAGGAACGACTAGATACCCTCGGCGACGAGTTGGAGGTCGCTGCCCGGTTTACTGACTTGGACGAGATGATTGTCCAGACCCAACCCGATCTTGTCGCTATCCCGACGGGAACAGAGTTCCATTATCCACTCTGTATGCGGGTGTTGGAACACGGCGTCCATATTGAAGTTGAAAAGCCGATGTGTGTTGACCTTGAAGGCACCACTGCGGTGATGGAAAAGGCAGAGGAGAAGGGGGTTCGCGTAGCTGTACATCATCAGGGGCGCGTCGGTGCGTTCATGCGGACGATGCACAAGGCGTTCACCGAAGGAACAATTGGCGAACTCCGTTACATCAACAGCCGCGGCAAAGCCTACTACGGTGGTTTGGGATTGATGAACATCGGTACGCATCAATTAAACAATATGCTGAAATTTGCGGGGCATTGTCGCACTGTTTCCGCTGTTGCGTTGACCGATGGTCATCCCATCACACCCAAAGATGTTGTCCCCTCCCCGCTTGGCATGGGAACGATTGCAGGAGAATCGATCACCGCGACGCTGCACTTTGACAACGGTGTCAGTGCGAATCTGCTGCAGCACCGTTTTCCGGGTGGTACAAATCCGGTGATGGAAATCGTTGGCACTGAAGGCAAACTATTCGGTTCGGCATGTCTGCTTATCAAAGGCGGCGCATGGCGTCTGTCGCAGCCTGTCTACATTCCGGATGGGAAGCCTGATCAATGGGAACCGCTGGAACCTGTCTACCCGGAACACTTTGACCGCTCAAGTCCAGCCAAGATAGATGATTACTGGTTCGTTGAAGAGTATGTTTCCGCCTTAGACCAAGACCGAGACCATGAGTGCAGCGGTGCAGAGGGGCATCACATCGTGGGCATTATGATGGGGATTTTTGAATCGGCGGCGTATGGAAAACGGGTTGATCTGCCCCAAAAATGCCTTGAGCATCCACTGCTCCGATGGCGACGTGAGCAAGGTTTAGCACCACCTGAACCGATGCCCCGTGACTATACCGAGTGGCTGACGGCAGAAGATCAGCGACTCGGGCGGGGATAGGAAAGCCCTACCCATTTTCTGAGGAAGTTGATCTCTATAACGGAAGGAATCTTAATGAAAATAGAACAGATCGAGATATATCCGCTTGAAGCAAAATTATCGAAACCGTTCGGTTGGTCTCAACGATGGACAGACGCACGGGTGCAAGCCGTGGTAAAGATCACCGCTGATGATGGGACGTACGGTTGGGGCGAAAGTGGTGACGCACGGACAATGGAGTTTCTCGCCCCGCTGCTTATCGGCAAAGATCCACGACGCACAGAGACAATGTGGCAGATGTTATATGAGCTTGGATATCAAGGTCACGGTTTTGCCGGATCGCAGACGCTTGCTATCAGTGCATTCGACATGGCGCTGTGGGATATTGCCGGAAAAGCCGCCGGGTTGCCGGTGTGTGAGTTACTAGGCGGTAGTGTGCGTGACCGCATCCCTGTGTATGCCACCGGACTCTACTACACAGAGGACGATTTTCCAGATGCCTTGACCGAAGAAGCGCTTGGATACGCTCAAGCAGGCTTCACGGGGATGAAAATGAAGATTGGTGGCAAGCCAATTGATGAGGATATTGAGCGGGTATATCACCTTCGTGAGGCACTTGGGCCGCAAACACATCTCATGGTGGACGCAAACGAGGCTTACAGCCCGACAACGGCTGTTATGGTGGCTCAAAAACTTGCCGACGCAGACCTGATGTGGTTTGAAGAACCGTGTGGATCTTACAATGATGGGGGCAATCTGCTTGTTCAACAGTTGGGCTTGATGCCGATCGCCGGTGGTGAAAGCCTGAAGTCGCGGTATGAGTTTGCCGAACGCCTCGCTAGCCGTATGTTCGACATTATTCAGCCGGACATCGCCATCGCCGGTGGGGTGTCAGAGATGTTCAAGCTCGGTCACATGGCAAACGCCTTTGGCATCCACTTCAATCCGCACTTTTGGGGGACTGGTATCAGCCTGTCAGCGACACTGCATGTGTTGGCTTGTCAGCCGTCGAACCCACCCTCCGACTGTCCCGAACCGTACATCAATCAATCCGTTATGGAGTTTGATCGGACACCCCACCCGATTCGAGAGAATCTCACAGATCCGATTTTTGATCAGGTAGATAGCCATATCCCAGTCCCGACAACTCTTGGGCTAGGGATCGAGGTGATTGAAGAAGAAGCACGCCGGTTCTTGGGCTGGGGCCTGACTGCTCCCATTCGAGTTACCGCATGATTCGCTAGCCCTTTTTGATTTGCTACAGTTTATGTGTTGAGGAGGCAAGAGTGACAAGAAAGAAAATTCTGTTCACAGATTGGCGGGATATACAGTGTGGAGCAGTTGCTTGGTTGACAGCAGAGGGGGATCATTATCGAGTCAGCACGCCACCCGAACCACAGGTTCCCATGCGAGCAGAGCCTCGATTGGTGCCACGCGGCATCCGGCTGCAGGCGCAACCAGCGCGTAAAGCGGGGAAAATGGAACGTTACGGAGGTTGGGGGCGCGTCATCTTCGACGGAGAGCAGTATCGCACGTGGTATATTGAGGTAAATGGGGTTTCAATGTTGGGGTCAGGGTCGGTGGCACATACTGATACCATCACCTCCGTTGCTATCTGTGGGATTAAATCGCGGGATGGCTATCAGTGGAGCGAACCGACGCGCAGCGAAATCAATGTGCCGGGACAGCGTGGCTTCGATGGGATGACCTTTTTCATCGATCCACACGCCCCCGAATCTCAGCGTTATAAGTTCATCTATTGCGCCCAATTTGAGAAAGGCATGTTCCAGTCGCATCTCACCGAATATTTCAACCGCCAGCCGCGCTATCGGGATGATCGAATATCGAGAGAGCGGCGGTTTGGAATGTTTGCTGCTGTTTCGCCCGATGGCATCAACTGGACAGCGTTACCCGAACCGTTTATGTTGCATCCAAGCGATACTGACACCACCGTACTGTGGAACAAAACGCTAGAGCGATACGTGATGTATACCCGTATGATGCGCAACGGACGGCGCTGGATCGGACGGGCAGAAGCGGAGGACTTCATGCACTGGACGCCTGTGGTGCCGATTATTTGGCCCCGTCTCGAAGATCCGCCGGACTACGATTTCTACCTCAACGGCTATAGTCCCTATCCCGAACTCCCAGAGTATCAGTTGATGATTCCAATGCTCTATCACCGTTACACCGAGCGTAGCGAGGTTCGGCTCTATTCGAGTGAGGATGGTATCGCGTGGAATCAGATTCCCGGCGGTCCCATTCTGACACCCGGCGAATTAGGAGAGTGGGACTGCGAATTTATTGGTACAGGGAAAGACCTCCAACCCTTTGGGACGGACAAGGTTGCTATCCCCTATTCCGGGACGATTTACCCACACAAGTTTCCACGTTGGTCCCCGGTTTTTGCTGCAGCGGGCATGGGGTGGGCATACTGGCAGAAGGACCGGCTCTGTACGGTGACTACCGACAATGAAGGTGAATTCTGGACTATACCAATTCTCCCGTCGGGTCGGCAGATTCGGCTCAACTTCCGTGCACCGATGGCGGGTAACATTGGGGTCGGGATTGAGGGAGTAGCGGGACGTTCCGCCTCCGACTGTGATCCACTCACCGGGGATTGGTCGGACAAGGTTGTAACGTGGAACGGTCAGTCGGACATCAATGCGCCGGAGGGGAAACCGATTGTCCTGCACGTGAAACTACGCTCTGCGGAGCTCTTCTCCGTTGCATTTGACTGATCTCCTGTGGGAATTTCAAATGATAAAAGCTACTGGCTAACAACCGGAGCATTCACAACCGCCAGAAACTCAGGATCATGCCGCACGGACTCAAAAGCATCGTCCTCCTCAAAAAAACGCTTAATCGAACCACGTGCTGCGCGTCGCCGATCTTCGTGAGCACGCTTGAGATATTCGAGGCTTGCTTCACGGTCATTGCGGAATTTTAGGGTCATCGCTGCCAGATACGCCATGATTCTTCCCCCGGACGACCATACCCTGACCTCCCCCTCGATATAATCTCGGCGTTGGTCCCAATGTTCCGCTGCCTGGTGCAATAAGCGAATAGCAGCTTCTCCCTCCCCTACCTCTGCACAGCCCAGAGCGAGGCACGTCGTGGCGATGTGGATTGCTATGAAATACTTCCGGTTAAGCCAGCGACGGATATCCGCCACGCTGCCCCCCGTGGGATAACCCCCGGCGTTTCGGTAAATCTGCTCCAACCGTTTGCGCGTTGTCTCGTGCCGTTCCGAGCATTCCGATGTATCGGAAGTTTCATCGGTAATACTCGCCAGCGCGTTGTCTCGCTCAAGGTGGTAACTCTCAAGGTTAGCTTCGGCTTCTGCAAGCAGTGCCTTTGTCTTTTGATGTTCACCGAGCTGATAATAGGTCGGTGCGAGATGGAGATAGTCACCCTGTGCCCCAATGAGAAGTGCCTGCTTTTCTGGGTCCACTGTCTCCGTATTTTGGAGCCAGTCGATGAACGCTTCAAAGGTATGAACCGCTTCCCGGTAGCGTCCCAATTCGCGCAACGTTTTACCACGCTCACGCGTGTAAAGCGCGCGGTGCATCAGTGTGATTTCATCACCGATTCGCTCAACGAGGTGCTCAGTCTGTTCCAACCAATCGACGGCGCGTCCGACCTTGCGGTAAGCATCAAAGACGTGGAAGTATGACTCAAGTTGGTCGGTCAGGGTTATTTGACCGTCAAACCGCTTCAGCAGCGTTTTGTGGGCGTTTACTGATCGCTTGTGGTCAGCGACACACGGCTCCTGCATCTCGGCAATACTCCTGCACCCGGCATCGAAGCCAGCGTCGAAATCGTCCGTCGTCATGGCAAAGTTCCAAAGCAGATCCACATATTCCTCACACCGTTGAAACTGATGGTACAGATGCGCCAATGCCCGGACCGTACCGGTGTCCCGTGCGCCGAGTCGATAGGCACAGGCGAGCTCGGTACACGCTTCTTCAATCAACGTGCTATCAACCATTCCATCTGGGAGAGAAAGTTGCTCCTCAATCATCTCCCGTGCGACCATACCGAGTCCTTGATATGCGGGGGCATAGTCCGCTTGAACGTCTGCGGCGCGTTGGAACTGTTCGCGGGCACTTTTCCAATTGCCCTCGGCAAGATACCGCTCACCCCGTTTTACCGCTTCTGTGACAACCTGTTCGGTAAAGTCTTCTGCCAACGGTTGGCTCTCAATCGTGTTTTCAACCATACGAATCATCTCCTGTTTCAATCGTTTGCGTGCGTCTGACAATCGCGTGGTAACTGCTGTCTGTGAAATCCCCAGAAACTTCGCAATCTCAGCGGACTTCATTTCGCGGATGTAGGATAGAATTAGGACCTCAGAAGAAATGTCAGGTAACGAAATGAGACAACGCCACAGCAGTTGACGCAGCTCTGCGTGTTCGGCAGTTTCGTCAGGCGTTTTTTCCGCTGCACTGATGTGTAATAGCTGGGCTTTGTGCGCTGATTCCAAAGTGTTTTCGAGTAACTCCTCAAGGCTCAAATCGTCCCGCTTCTCGCGGTAAACCCACTTATTGGCGAGATTCCGCGCGATCCCACACAGCCACGTACCGACCTTTTCTGGTGTGTTGAGGGATTCGATCGATAGATACGCTGTGATAAATGTCTCCGATGTCAAATCTTGGGCTTGATGGAAGTCCCGCACTTTCGGCAAAATGACACCGTACACTGCACTTTTGTACTTTTCAACGAGTGCTGTAAAGGCTGTGGAATTCCCACTTCGGATAGCGTGAACGATTTGTAGGTCATCTTGCTTCAATGTGTTCCCTCCCTTCGTTATATTATGTACCCAAACGACCGAAAATGTCAGCGACTTTTTTAGATTGCAATTCTTTTGTCCTCTGATAAAATTGTTGCTTGACTTGCTCATGTTGTTGGATTATAGTAGATTTTAGAATTAATGAGACACTCCAAATCGGCTTGTCCCGATTCTCGGGATCCCAATAAATCGGGATTGGAAACAGCGCCTACCAAACATGGGGAGCGAAAGTGTGTATTTATTTTTAGAATTCACTATAAGATAACGCAAGTCGCAAGTTGCCCTTTGGGATTGGCGGCTGTTAGCTTGTGTAGAGACAATCAGATTTCTTAGGACTATGGGTATTATAGAAAAGGTACTGTGAACATGAAAGCTTTTAACACATATCAAGCGGAATCCAGAAAAACTTGGGGTGTTATCCCAATGAATCACCCGATTGTATATCCGACGATGGGTCTGGTAAATGAAGCGGGAGAGGTTGCAGGAAAAATCAAGAAAATCTTCAGAGATCAGAACGGTCAAATCACCGAAGAGAACAGACAATCGTTAAAAAACGAGCTCGGTGATGTACTCTGGTACTTAACACAAATTTGTACAGAACTCGGTTTAACTTTAGAGGAGGTCGCTGAAACGAATATAGCAAAACTTTCCTCCAGACAAAAAAGAGGTAAACTTGGGGGAGATGGTGATAATAGATAACGTCAACCGACGCTGATGACTATAACAAACACTCAGATAAAGGAGATATAAGAATGCCCGACAAACGCCCAAACATCCTATTCGCTTTTGCCGACGACTGGGGAAGGTATGCCAGCGCGTATCGACAGATCGAAGGGGATAACACACCCAACGCCCTACTGGACACGCCGAACTTTGACCGCGTAGCACGTGAGGGTGTTCTATTCACCAACGCTTTCGTGCCTGCACCGTCCTGCACACCGTGCCGGAGTTCTATACTCACGGGTCGCTACTTCTGGCAGACGGGACGTGGCGCGATCCTCCAAGGAGCAATTTGGGATTCGTCCATCCCCTCATATCCTTTACTGCTGGAAGAAGCGGGTTACCATATCGGTTATACCTACAAGGCGTGGTCGCCGGGAGTACCGCGCGATGCGCCCTACGGCGGAGATCGGACACGCTACGCACCGGCAGGAACGAAGTTCGGCGAGTTTTCGTTCGTTGCTACGGAAAACGTTCCTGAACACGGTGTTGAGGGGGCGAAGCAGATCCTCTACGACGAATCTCGCCAAAACTTCGATGCATTTCTGGAGGCACGTCCACCGGATACACCGTTCTGCTATTGGTGGGGACCGACAAACACCCATCGCAAATGGGAGCGCGGGTCTGGCAAAGTGCTCTGGGGACTGGACCCGGACGATCTGAAGGGGCGGCTGCCCGCTTTTCTGCCGGATGTGCACGATGTGCGCGAGGATGTCTGCGACTACTTGGGTGAATGTCTCGCTGTAGATGCCGGACTTGGAGGGCTTCTGGAACGCCTAGAAGAATTGGGAGAGTTGGATAATACACTAATTGTCCTGAGCGGTGATCACGGCATTCCGGGCTTCCCACGCGGCAAGTGCAACCTATACAACTTGGGCTGCGAGGTAGCACTAGCGGCGCGTTGGCCTGAGCGTATCCCCGCCGGCAGAACGCTAAACGACTTTGTGAACCTCATGGATCTGGCACCGACCTTCATGGAAGCTGCTGGTGTCGAGCCCCACAGCGACATGACAGCTCGAAGTCTGCTAAATGTACTGACCTCATCGCAAGACGAGCAGGTGGATCCAGAGCGGACGTTCGTTGTTACCGGTCGAGAACGGCACGTTGGCGACGCACGAGAAGGGAATCTACCTTACCCGCAACGCGCCATCCGCACGAAGGATTTCCTGTACATCCGCAACTTCACTCCCGACCGTTGGCCCATGGGTGATCCGAAAGGTTTGGACGATCCCACCGCGGAGCCGCCATCGTTTGACGATCTGTGCGATGACACAAGACTCGTCTATCCCGACATGGATGCCAGTCCAACGAAGGCGTGGATGATCCACCATCGTGCGGAGACACAGGTGCAGCGGTTATTCGAGATCGGATTTGGGAAATTCCCCGCGGAAGAACTCTACGACCTGCGGGTAGATCCACACTACCTGAATAACGTGGCGGAAGATGCTAGCTACAGCACAGTCCGACAACAACTCTCCAATCAACTTATGAGTGTTCTGACAGAACAGGAGGATCCGCGGATTGTTGAGCCAGACTGCCGTTTCGAGCGTTCCCCATTTACAGATATCTAGCGCGTGTTGGTTTCACCGATTTGAGAAAGGAAAACATGTATGATTCAGATTGCAGAAATGCTTGGTCCACAGTCCTCATCGTTGTGGAAAATGGTCAAGCAGTGCGGCGTCGATTATGTGGTTGGCGCGATGGACACCCAATACGATGCGGAAGACCTACCGCTAGCGGAACGGCCGTGGGGGTACAATTCACTCTCGCGGGTGAAAAAGGCTTACGAGGACGGGGGATTTGAACTCGCTGTCCTTGAGAGCCGTCCACCATTGAACAAAGCCAAACTCGGATTACCCGGACGCGACGAAGAAATCGAGACAGCCTGCGAACTTATCCGTAACATGGGAAAATTGGGGATTCCGGTCTGGTGTTATGAGTGGATGGCGGTGTTCAACTGGATGCGTACCTCCATAGAGATCCCATCTCGCGGCGGCGCACTCGTGACGGGTTACGACAACGAACAGATGCGTGACGAGCCAAACACCGAATTCGGCGTTGTGACTGAAGAGCAGTTGTGGGATAACCTGAAATACTTCCTTGAGCGCATCGTGCCGGTCGCTGAAGAAGCGAATGTCAAATTGGCGATGCATCCCGATGACCCACCGCTTTCTCCTATCCGGGGGATTGGTCGGATTATGCGGAGCGTCGAGAACTATCAGCGTTTGATTGATCTGGTGCCGAGTCCGGTGAATGGGATAACACTCTGTCAGGGCAACTTTACCCTGATGACAGACGATCTTCCATCGGTTATCCGCCATTTCGGGGAGCAGGACAAAATCTTTTTCGTGCATCTGCGCGATGTGAAGGGGACACCGGAACAGTTCGAGGAAACCTTCCACGACGATGGCAAAACCGATATGTTGGCGTGTCTAGAGGCATATCGGGATATTGGGTTCGACGGCGTACTGCGTCCTGACCATGTGCCGACAATGGAGGGTGATAGTAACGAACACGCTGGATATTCATCGCTGGGACGGTTGTTTGCCATCGGTTATATCAAAGGGCTGCGTGAATCGGTTTACAAAGAGTGAGAATTTTCTGTTACAAAATTTTAGATATTCTTTGACAAACCGATTAATACAGGTTATAATTATACTTGTGTTATTGAAACTGAATCTCAATATCAATAACATGGGCATAAAATAACTGTACAATTTTCGGAGGATACAATGCTAAGATATTTGGTTGGAGTTCTGGGACTATTTCTAACTGTGTGGACGGTCAGCGCAACCGATACCAGAGAATTGGTCGTCTATTCAGGGCGCAGCAAGGGTTTGGTTCACCCCATCATCAAGCAGTTTGAGAAGGAGACCGGCATCACGGTCAAGGTGCGTTACGGCAACACCGCTCAACTTGCGGTGGCTTTGTTGGAAGAGGGAGAAAAAAGCCCCGCCGATCTTTTCTGGGCGCAAGATGCAGGAGCACTCGGCGCGGTTAGTAAACACGGGCTATTTCAAGCCCTACCCGAATCTGTCCTATCGAAAGTCCCCGCCAAATTTCGCAATGCTGACGGGACATGGACTGCAACAAGTGGTCGTGCGCGTGTCCTCGCTTACGCACCTGAGCGTGTCAAGACGGAGGAACTGCCCAAAAGCGTCTTTGATTTGACCGATGCGAAATGGAAGGGACGTGTTGGCTGGGCACCGCAGAACGCTTCATTTCAAGCCTTTGTAACAGCGATGCGCGTCCTTGCAGGAGAGGAAAAAACGGAGGAATGGCTGCGCGGTATGAAGGCAAACGGGGCGAAAAGTTACCCGAAGAACACGCCGATTATTCGGGCGCTTGCCGCCGAGGAAATTGACCTCGGTTTGCCCAACCACTACTATTTGATGCGCTTCAAAAAGAGCGACTCTGGCTTTCCTGTTGAGCAAACTTTCTTTGCCTCCGGTGATGCAGGAAACCTCGTCAACGTCGCTGGAATCGGTATCCTGAAAAGCAGCACCCACGCCGAAGAGGTCAATACCTTCGTCGAATACCTATTATCCCCAAAGGTGCAGCAGTTCTTCATCAGCGAGGTCTTTGAGTATCCTGTTACGGAGGCGGGCATTCCTAGCGCAAAATTGCTGCCACCGGATGAACTCATAAAGCTAACGCCCGAGATCAACCTAGAAAAGTTGGATGACCTAGAAGGAACCTTGAAACTGCTGCGTGAGGCAGACATTTTGTGATCCATTCTGAGACGCGATCTTTTCCACCGTGGTATTTCCTCGTCCCCGGAATTGCTGTTGGGACTGGAATAGTGCTGCCGCTAATTTACCTCCTCGTGCGAGCATTTGAGGCGGAAGCCGGAGAGTTGATCCAAATTGTGTTCCGCCCCCGAACTGTGTACCTTTTGGGCAATACACTCCTCCTCGTCATCGGAGTTGTCGGGACCGGCATACTTTTGGCAGCACCGCTCGCATGGGTAACAACACGGACGGATCTCAAATGCAAACGTCTTTTTACGCTGCTTGGGGTGTTGCCACTGGCAATTCCTGGCTATGTAATGGCTTACGCTTTATTGGGGTTAAGCGGTCCCCACGGAACCTTTGCTATTCTGTTTGGACCAAGTTTTCCAAACCTCCGCGGATACTGGGGTGCCCTTATCGCGCTCAGTTTTTACACTTTTCCTTATCTCTTTCTAAACCTCCGGACAGCACTATTGGGGTTGGACACTACGATTGAAGAATCCGCCTATAGCCTTGGCAGCAGGTCTCGGGAAGTTTTTTTTCGTGCAATCTTGCCACAACTTCAGCCCGCGCTCTATGCTAGCGGACTTCTTGTTGGATTACATGTGCTCGGAGACTTTGGTGCGGTATCTCTGATGCGATACGAAACCTTTAGCTATGCCCTCTACACGCAATATAGCGCCGCGTTTGACCGTACCTATGCTGCGTGGCTTGCGCTGATGCTTCTCGCACTCACCGGCAGTCTGCTCTATCTAGAAGCGCGGTTGTTACGTGGAAGCAAGTTTCACCGCACGGGCAGTGGCACCTCACATCAAGCCAGCCCGATCTCTCTGGGGGCTTGGAGGATACCCACCTACGTTTACCTCGGTGTCTTGACGCTCGCTAGCGTGGTTGCACCCACAGTAACGATCGGTTTCTGGACCCTCAAGGGAGTTGATGGCTCATATACCCAAGATTTCCTCCAAGCGCTCTCCGGCTCTCTTCTGGTATCAGCGCCAGCCGCTTTTCTCACAGGTGCCCTCGCACTTCCTTTGGCTTACTTAGGTGTGCGATATTCATCTATGATTTGCCGCGCACTGGAACGGGGAGCATATATCGGTTATGCGACACCGCCGCTAGCGTTTGCACTTGCCCTTATCTTCTTTTTTCGGGGAATATCGGCAGTTTATCAGACAGTTTGGATTTTAATCTATGCCTATACGGTGCATTTTCTCGCAGAGGCAATCGGTCCTATCCGCAGCGCGCTTTACCAAGCCTCACCCCGTTTAGAAGAAACTGCCAGATCGCTTGGCTATCGACCGCTCGGAGCGTTTTTCAAATCCACCTTTCCCCTAGTACGCGGTGGACTAACCGTCAGTATCGCTTTCGTTTTTCTCGCAGCGATGAAGGAACTCCCGCTGACCTTCCTGCTTTCGCCGGCGGGATATGAGACCTTAGCGGTGAACGTTTGGAGCTATACAACGGAAGCGATGTTCGCTGAGGGGGCACGGTACGCACTGACAATTGTGCTCTGTTCGGCACTGTTTGTAGGGTTGTTGTTGATGAAGAACACGACAACTTCGTATGAATACGCGGAAGCACAAACATAATTAACCAATTGACTTTCCGCGTAACACAGAATTAAAGGTGCTATAATGCAGCCTCTGTTGAGTATCCGCAATATTACTAAACGATTTGCTCGTAATCTACCCCCAGTGGTCGAGGACCTCTGTTTCGAGGTGTACGCCGGTGAAATCTTTGCCCTTTTGGGACCGAGCGGTTGCGGAAAAACTACTACGCTACGCTTGATTGCCGGGTTCGAGCGTGCTGATGCGGGAGAGATTTGCGTGGATGGAAAATGCTTTGAGGGATCTAAAGTCCATCTGCCACCCGAAACACGAGATATTGGGATTGTTTTCCAAGAGTACGCGCTCTTTCCCCACCTCAACGTCTCGCAAAATGTTGCCTTTGGACTCAAGAAGTTGCCCGCAAAACTGCGCGATGAGCGTGTCATGACAGTGTTGGAAATGGTGAGTATGACCGCTTTCAAAGATCGAAAACCGCACGAACTTTCCGGTGGGCAGCAGCAGCGGGTGGCACTGGCTCGCTCAATTGCGCCAAGCCCCAAACTCATCCTGCTGGACGAGCCATTTTCTAACCTTGATGCTGGCATGCGCCATTCGACACGCGAGGAGATCCGAACTCTCCTGAAGGAAGCGGACATGAGCGCGGTGGTCGTCACGCACGATCAGGAGGAGGCGCTCTGCTTTGCAGACCGATTGGGGGTCATGCAGGACGGACATATTGAACAGATCGGTATACCTGAAACAGTGTACCACCGTCCGGAAACTCCATTCGTAGCAGATTTTTTGGGCATGACCAACCTAATTGACGGTGAAGCCAAAGGAGACTGTGCCGAGACTCCCTTGGGGAAATTCCGTATCGCCCCATCAGCGCGTGGCAGGGTACTCCTTTCGATTCGTCCAGAGCATCTGGTCATGGTTCAATCGGACGAAGCAGGTCGAAACAACGGCATCGGCGAAATTGTCATGCGTGACTTTAAAGGGCATGATCTAACCTATCAAGTGAGGATCGGGACAAGGAATTATGTCGTGCAGACCGACTACTGCTGTCCACTTCAAGTGGGTGCTCAGGTGACGCTTCAAGCTGTTGAGCCTGCGGTGGTTGTAAAAAAAGGTTAAACCCTTCGGGGTGAGTGTATGTCCCAATGTTGTTAGATTAACCCAAGTTGCTAATGACGGACAATGCGATAAAATTGACCCCTATGCCCGTAGGTTGGGCAAGATGCCCGACCTAAAAAGCCCCAGAGGGACGACAGGTATGTCGTATTTCTGATAGGTGTCAGGTATGAAAACTCGACCTCCAGTTGGAAGAGGGGATCGAAAGTGCCACAAAAGACAGTGCACTGCCAAACAGCGGAAACTGCTACAAATCCTCCGCCCACCCATCCACTCAGTTTCAGGCTCTACGCTATCACCGATCGAGGACTCTGTACGCCACGGACACTGTACGACACCATCCATGACCTCTTAGATGTAGGGGTGTCCGCCATCCAGCTCAGGGAAAAAGACCTGAGCGATACCGAGTATATCAAATTAGCTGAACCCCTCTGCAAGTTGTGTCACACCTATTCTGCCCAACTGTTCATTAACTCACGTATTGAGATAGCTATAGAGATCGGCGCAGCTGGTCTCCATCTGCCGGGAGATTCAGCCTCCGTAGAAAAAGTGATAGAAGAGACGAACCATCGCTTTATCATTGGCAGCTCCGTCCATGCGTTAGCTGAAGCGAAGCAGCGAGAAACCGAGGGCGCAGATTTTATCACCTATAGTCCAATCTACCCGACGCTCAGTAAACCGGGCTACGGTCCTGCCGTCGGTGTGGAGGGGCTTCGGAACGTCACAGCAGGAATCAACATACCTGTTTTTGCGTTGGGCGGAATAACGCCTGAGCGGATTGCGGAATGCCTTGATGCCGGTGCCTATGGGGTTGCGGTGATGTCTGGGGTGATGTCACCGGAGAGCGGTGCACAACAAGCGAAGGCATATCTGCGGCAGCTAGTGGAATAACGACGGGAGTTCCCACATGAAACAGATCTTGACGGTTGCTGGTTCAGATTCAGGGGGCGGCGCAGGGATTCAGGCTGATCTCAAATCCATCCACGCCAACGGCGGTTATGGGCTGTCCGTCATTACGTCAGTTACGGCGCAGAATACACGCGAAGTAACCCGCGCCTTCGACCTGCCAACGGATCTCATTGACGCACAGATTGACGCTATCTTCTCAGACTTTGATGTCGCAGCGGTCAAGACAGGAATGCTGTCGTCAGTCGAAATTGTGGGAGTTGTTGCGAAGAAGCTACGCCACTATTCACCACGTAATATCGTGATCGATCCTGTAACTCTTTCCAAAAGTAAGTACCCTTTGCTCCGACCAGATGCCATTGAGTGTTTGAAAATGGAATTGCTGCCGCTTGCAACGGTCGTCATGCCCAATGTTGATGAAGCCGAACTACTCGCCGAATGCGAGATCCAGACAATCGACGATGCGAAAATGGCAGCGGAGATAATTCAGGGATACGGTTGCCAGAGCGTGTTGGTCAAAGGGGGGCATCTTTCGGGGGAAAAATCAACCGATGTGCTATACGTTGATGGGAATTTCACCCTCTTTGAGGCAGAGCGAATTGACACGAAGAACACACATGGCACAGGCTGTACTTACTCCGCAGCAATCGCTACACACCTAGGACTTGGAAAAGACCTCGTAGCTGCCATTCAATCCGCGAAAGATTACATTACGAACGCTATCCGTTATTCCCTCAACATTGGGGGAGGACACGGACCTACCAATCACTTCTACTTCTTGAATAAGTGATACACTTTCAGGGAAACTCTTGCGCGTGTAGTAACCTGTCCACGCACTTATCAGATGAAGGGATGGCAATATTGAATCAACCCAAACTTTTCGAGGCACTCAAACCCAATACCATTGTCACTATTGCAGGGGTCGGATACCGCGATGGCATACCCGCTAAGAACGCAGATATTGGTTGGCCCATGGGTGTGGTGCGACGGCCTGATGGCGACCTGATTGTTGCCGATATTCGAGCCCACCGTATCTGGCGCATAGATCAAGATGGCATCTTGCATACCTTCGCCGGGGACGGTGTGCCGGGAGTTTCTGGTGATGGGGGTCCCGCCATCAATGCCCGCGTGTACACACCCCACGACTTTTGTCTCGACAAAGAGGGCAACCTCTTCTTTTCCGAGCTAGGCGCGAGAGGTCCCGACGAAGGGGCTAATACGATCCGTCGTATCGATTATAAGACCGGCATCATCACCCGCGTGGTCGGGGCAGGAGTGATGGGGCGTGGCGGAGATGGCGGTCCAGCACTAGGGGCTGAGTTTGACACGACAACCGGCGTGGCGGTTGATACCAAAGGAAATATCTTCGTGTGTGGCAAATGGGATAGCAATGTACGCCGAGTTGATGCAAAGACCGGCATCATCCAGACCTTTGCAGGGCAAAACACCCGTTACTATCCATTGGAGCAGGGGAAAAGCCGGCCCTACAGCGGTGCCAACTACACCCTTGCCGGGTTTCATGGTGATGGTGGACCGGCATCAGAAGCAGCATTCGGATTCCCTGAACACTTAGCGTTCGACTCCAAGGGCGATCTCTACGTCTGCGACAATGGCAACAACCGGATACGCAAGATTGATATGCGGACAGGAACGATTACAACCGTTCTCGGCACGGGTCAAGCGGTGTCCAACGGCGATGGCGGTCCTGCAATCGAAGCGAGCACACATACACCAGACGCTATTTTCATTGATTGCCACGATAACCTTTATGTCGGTGAGGTGGGTGGCTTTAGGGTACGCAAGGTGGACGCCCAAACCGGTATCGTAACGACACTCGCTGGTACAGGAATCCCCGGCTGGGGAGAAGAGGGCACCCCCGGATCCGAAACGAAATGCAATCCCATCGAATCCGGCATCTGGGCTGATCCCGATGGCACCGTTTTCTACAGTGATTCTTCAGGACGTTTACGCCGAATCGACCCACAGACCCGCATCGTGACGACCATTTTGGGTGGTGACAGCATCCGTGATGGCGGTCCATCTACCGAGACATTCCTCTCCTGTCCAAGGGGAATCTGTGTGGGACCGGACGGACATATCTATTTTGCGGATATGCAGAGTGATCGGATACGAGCGATTGATCTGGTCACAGGAATTATCCGAACCGTTGCCGGTAGCGGTGGCAGAGCCTATGGCGGTGACAACGGGCCTGCGATTGAGGCGTATTTTCTGAATCCTTACGACGTATCGGTGGACAGGAGTGGTCGCGTTGTAATAGCCGATACGCTGAATGGGCGGGTACGACGGGTGGATGAGAATGGTGTGATTCATACCGTAGCGGGAACAGGCGAAAGCGCGGATCGGGGAGATAGTGGACCGGCTGCGGGGGCTGGACTGACGGTCGTTTGGTCGGTCACGCATGGACCTGATGGAGATATTTATCTGGGGGACGCTGCCGGTCGGATTCGCAGGATCGATGCTGACACGGGGCGCATCAGCACAGTGGCAGGAGTCGGGATCCAAGGCTACACCGGAGATGGAGGTCCCGCAACAGCAGCACGGATCGGCAGCCCATCGGCACTTAGGTTTGATGCAAAGGGAAACCTCTATTTCTCCGACCTTACCCAACACGTCGTGCGTAGGGTGGGGGCCGAAGGCGTTATCACAACCGTTGTAGGCTGTGGTGAGGCTGGATTTTCCCCCGATGGCACGCCCGCCCTAGAGGCACAGCTTCACAAACCGTTGGGATTAGCGGTCACCGGGGACGGCGGTGTGTATTTCTCCGATTCACGCAATAATCGAGTGCGTCGTGTTGCCGCCGATGAAACGCTTCAAACGGTCACAGGCAGCGATACACCGGGCGACACAGGGGACGGAGGTCCCGCCACCGAAGCTAGCTTGAACGAACCGCATGGACTCTGTTTCTACGGGGAAGATATACTGTTAATTTGCGATCACTACAACAGTCGTATCAAGGCAGTGAAACTCCCGAAACCGTGAACCGGGCACCTACAGTTTAGGATTCTAAGAGTCACTTCTCCTAAAGCGAGATTAGTCCCAACACCGATGGTCTTCAAAATCTTTGCGACAGAAGTAAGATGGGGACGAAATTACGTTCCTTCCGCAACGCACGCGCAACTTCAAACCCAAGGACACGGTTTGGATCGCCGAGGAAGAGAGACAACCCAACTCCAACCGATGTGTTGAAACGATCGAACCTAGGGGCTTCATCGTAGAACCAAGCGTCTCCTGTATCCAAGAAAGCTGCTATTACACCTAGAGGCCCTTCGCTGTCATCCAGATATCTGATTTTCCCAAAATAAATCCGGTACTCCATGTTGAAGAGGAGGACATTATCCCCGGCGAACTCTTTGAAATCATAACCGCGCAAGGCATTGATTCCGCCTAGGTAAAGGAGGCGTTGTCTAGGAAGTGGTCCATCAGAGAATCCGCCTATCAGACGAAAGTTCAAATGGTGGTTGTTGAACAGTTGATTGTAGCGAACAACCGTAAAGCGATAGAGGTTAAAATCGAAGTCGCTGTTGAGCCTTTCATCTGCATATTCGACGGAAAAATTCCCCCGCCAACCGTGCTTGATACGGTAATCATTTTGCATTTGATGCGCTGGAGCCTTCAAGCTATTAAGATTATAACCCACAGTTACACTACGTAAATGACCCTCGTCAATTCGCAGGTTACCCCGCTTTAGGATGTTTTTATTCCACAAACTCCAATCGGTTGACTTAAATAAGATTTCGTGATCTTCATCACTGAATTCCAGTGTGATGTCCATTGATCGTGTTAGTTTACCCCTTACTTGAGCACGATACCCCTTGCGCTGATAGTAATCCAAGGAGGCGGACCCAAGGAAAAAGGCACCGAGGAATTCACCACCTTGGGACCAGTTAGCATAGCGATTGGCATCAGTCTGCTGGTACACACGTCCGCCGATAGTCAGAGCGTGGCGATCGAACCAAGTCTTTTCAGCCCCTACTTGATAATTCCAAATTTCGCTCGACAATCCGTTACTGACCTCTCCAAAGATTTGCGCGTCTGTCTCTCGGGTGGAAACTCCTGCACCTCCACCCAAGATTAAGCCGTGTACACGGTTAAAGTCGAGGAATGGTTGCCAATTCACCTTGAGCCGTGATTGCTCCTCAACTTCAATGGCAAGCACGTTCCGGTCCTCTTCCCGTTTCACCTCCCAGCTTTTGATCTTCTTGAAGTAGAGGTTATTTTTATCGAGTTTTGCACGCATTTGATTGAGGCGTGTCGTGCCAATCTGTTTGCTATAAGCATCCCCCTGCTTGAAACCGAGTGCGTCGATCAACTCCGTGCGCTTAATTCGACGGTTTCCAGAAAAACGGATGTCGTCCAAATGTCCTTCGTCGATGTCAATCAACAGATGCGTGTCAGAAAATTGATGGGTGACTTGCACAAGGTCGTAACCGTGATGCCTATAAAGCGTTTCAATCAGTTGACATTTGGTGTTCAGTTCCTCGATTGAGGTGCGTCCTTGCTTCAACCCGAATGCTGCGCGCAGGAATGGAGATATAAAGTATCTGTTTCGGTGTATGTTAATCCCGATAAATCGGGCCGTCGGGACTTCGGTCACATGAATACGCAGATTCACCTTAAAGATGGGGATTGGCGGTGGCTCATCGCCTTCCTCGACCCCTACCTCTTCGATGGCTCGTCCCGTCGTAGACGAGGATCCCGATGAATCGGGACTTGTCCCTATACGCACATCGCTAAACCAATCGAGTGCTTCAAATTCACGGTTGAGCCATAACAGTTCGTCAGCGGAAATGATGTCCCCCGGCTGGAAAGGGATTTTTTTAAGGAGTTCTGATGTTGGGATGTCACTGTTACCCTCAACTTCAATGGCGGCGAGCGAAAACTGCTCTACGAATTCAAAGCCCTGTGCGGACTCCGAATTTTCTGGCTCTGCCAAACGTATGACCCCCATCCGATCTGACCAATGGGGCCACCAAGGTTGAATTTCATCATAAGTAGGTGACCAGTAACTATACTCGATCGGTTTTGACGAGGGCTCGGTAGTATCTCCCTGTATTTTGCGATGTAAGTTAAACTGCCAATTTTTAAGTGCAGTCGGTTCAAGTGCATCGCGGGGCAGGGCGACCTCTACAGTCCAAAAAGTCGGGGTAATCTGCGTTTTAACTTGAGCGCGGGAATCCCAATCAGGCTTTGCTATCCTTTTGTAGGCGGTTTTAAGTTCAGAATCCAACGGATAATTTGCCTCGATGTGCTGATCGAAAACCGTACCGATTGGGCTGATAACAAGGTGGTGATAGGTTGGGGTTGCCGGATTCGGATCCACTAGAATCTCGAATGTGTCATCAAGCCAAACCGTTGAATCTGGGTTAGTTTGTGTAATTTGAACCTGTTTCATCTGCGAATCGTATATTCTGGCACCGATATAGAGGTATTGCTCATCCCACAGGAGAAACCCCTGTGTTGGTTCGTTTGCTGGTGTAACCGCATCTGCCTGATAGAAGGGGGAAAGTGGTAACGACTTTGCCCAAGCTTTCTCGAATAAGTCGCCATCAATTACCGGCTGTGTGGACGCGCGGGGGACGTTAACCGTCGGTGGTGGACTCAAATCGTCTTCAAAGTAAGGATCATCGACTTCTACTGCACTATCGCCCGTTTCGGATTTAGTGGACACAGATTGAGCTGGTAAAATGGTGATTCCTTCGCTCGCGCTCATTTTAATCAGGGGACCACCGCCGTTGATCCAGCCTTGGATAATATCTCCCACATAGGCGGTCTCAAGTTCCACTGGCAAGTCAATGGTAATCGCGCGTGGATCGTCTTTCTCAATCCGTATCTCAAGATCTGCCGGGTAACTTTCTGGCAAACGCAACGAAATTGCCCCATCATGTGTCTCAAGAATCATGTTTGCTGCAATCTCATCCGAAACCACAAGATCTATCGAACCGGATCGCGTTGCAAATATGTTGTTACCACCGGTCAGGAGAATCTTCCCGTAGATTCGCCCTTCTTGAACGCTGACCTGATACGCTCCCATCGCTTTGTCGAGATGGACATTGCCAATATTCGTTGTCAAAGCCATGCTGCCACGGATCCCGTGTAGGCGAATATCTCCAGATTCCGTCTTGATTTTGAGGGTTAGATCGGGAGGCGTTTCGATAAAGCAGTCCAGACGGGTCAATCTGGTATCTGAATCGGAAGATTCTGGCAGGCGTGGGTTCAACAGCAGGATATCGTCCTTCGTGGAAATTTCTAGTTGCACCGTGTCGAGGTAGGTTTGGACAGCTTCTTCATTGGCACCTGTCCCATGTTTTTCAAGCTTGATGGTGATTTCGTCCTTCGCTGTTGCGTTCAAGTCTACACTCCCCGCGAAGGGCAATGTCAGTTCAAGCCCATAAATATCGTCATAACTAATCTGTTGTTCGGAGGTCGAATGGTACTGCGAGGGATCCCCCTCAGAGGTGACTGGCATAACTGCTTCTTTGGCATCAGTTTTGTTGCCCTCATGCTTTGATAGGGAATCTTCAACTTTTGGGGGATTGGTGCTCACAGTTCCGTTCTGGGGGTCCGGAAAATTGACCCCGACAGATTGAGCCAGACGCTGTGTGCTCCCCGTCCCTGTATGAATAACTCCATAGAGCAGGCAGATATGAAAGATGATAACCAGTTTTGTGATGGTACGCATTCCCAGAGCCACCTCAAGAGGAACTGAAAGATTTCCAGAACAGTATCTGATAACGAAAAGTTTAGCAGATCTTCGGTTGCGCGTCAAACAGATCTTTTCACTAATATTTTTTGTTTGTGTTTTTGGGGGTAGGTGTAGTAACCTTTCTTCTGCTGATAGAAATCACCTAATTGGGACGAAAGGAATGGGATCCAATGCGTCAAATCGAAGGACATCAACATCAAACCGCTGAAGTTTACGACATCGGTTCACAACGCGAATTGTTTGTGGACCGTTATCTCATTGACAAGCTTAATGGGACAAGTCTCAAGTTACATCATCCACAGCCGGCGGGGGTTGCTATCCGGTACGATCAACCGTGGGAAGACCGCCTGGCTTTTTACACAACGGTTCTCAAAGACGGAGACATATATCGCATGTACTACCGGGGGAGTCTCATGGGTCAGAGACCACACCCGACCTGTTATGCGGAAAGCGGGGACGGCATCCACTGGACAAAACCGGATCTTGGGATCGTTGAACTCAACGGGTCAACAAAAAACAACGCGATTCTACGACACAACGGTCAGTTCTGCCCGTTTGTTGACACACGTCCGGGTGTCCCTGAAGCCGAGCGATACAAGGCGAACGCCCGCGATCAGCAGCAACCGAGCAGTCTGGTGGGTTATACGTCCGCCGACGGTATTCACTGGACGAAGGTGCGCGATGAACCCATTGTCCCGATGGCTTTGGAAAACAACTTTGATTCTCAGAATGTAATGTTTTGGTCGGAGGTTGAGAGCTGCTATGTCCTTTACGCCCGCCACATGGTTAGCGATGCTCGTATTCGGTCGACAGCGCGGGCAACATCAACAGATTTCCTCAACTGGACGGAACAGACTCCGATGACCTTCAGCGATACCGGCAGTGCAGTCCCCTCGCAGCATCTGTATACCAATCAAACGCACCCCTATTTTCGTGCACCTCACATCTACATTTCACTCCCCGGTCGCATCCACTTCAATAGACCTGCGTTGACGGAAGCGCAGGCTGCCGAGGTCTGCCCGGATCCAGTCAGCGGTGGCGGGGTAGACATCTCGGATGGCGTTCTGTTGACCACGCGGGCGGGCACAACGTGCTACGATTTCACGTTCACAGAGAGTTTTGTCCGTCCGGGAATCGGTTATGCCAACTGGACATCACGGACAAACTATCCCGCTCTTGGGGTTGTACAGACCGGTCCGACCGAGATGTCCCTGTATGTTCAGAGAGATTATGACCAGCAGACGGCACACCTTGATCGCATGACGCTCCGAATTGATGGTTTTGCTTCGGTGAACGCGCCTTATACGGGTGGTGAAATGGTGACCAAGCCGTTTACGTTTTCTGGGAAGGAATTGGAGATTAATTATTCTACCAGTGCAGCTGGAAGTCTCCGCATCGAAGTTCAGGAGGCGAGTGGGGTGCCTGTTCAAGGTTATACCCTGGATGAATGCCCAGAAATTATCGGCGACGAATTGGAGAGAATCGTTTGTTGGGAGAGAGGTGGCGATATTAGTAAACTGGCTGGAACCCCGATTCGCCTACGTTTCACAATGAAGGATGCAGACCTCTTTTCATTACGCTTCTGTTAGTGAGACGCTTCGCCAAAATGCACCCTATCTTTCAAGAACATAACGAGTGGCAGCGCAAATAGCATCATCGCACCGTTTGCATAGAAGATGGCTTTCAGACCGTAGGTATCCCCGACGAAACCAGCAAGGTATGGCGCAGTCGCAGAAGCGATGAAACTCAGGGTATAGTGCAGCGCATAACCTCGGCTACGGAATTCCGCATTGAGCGTTGGGGCAGTTCCGACATAGATGACGGAGGAGGTTCCATTTAACATAAACCCAAACAGCGGCAGGAACAGCACAAGGATCCATCCTGAAGGTACTGAAGGCAGCGCAAAGCAGCCAAGTATCATCAATAGCTCTGTCAGCAGAATGATTTTTTTGATGCCCAATTTTTGAATTGGCAGCCCGCACAACAGTTTTCCCAGAGCACCGCCAAAAAACGTTAAGGACATCAACCCACCCACGGCACCCGCTTCAACACGGATCTTGATTAAAAATGCCAGAAATGTCGTAACAGCAGCCCGGATACCGTTATCCAAAAGTCCAAGGATTGAGTAAATCGTAAACTGAGTCGGTTGCGCTATGCCCCAACCCTGAAATGTCATCCATTTTGTACGATTACCTTTGCGTTCTTCTATTTTAGATACGGGGTGTTCCCTTTTTGTGTGGATGTTTGACCGAAAGAAGAAGATATACAAAACAGAGGCTGCGAGCCCAATCGTTCCCAACACCGCGCAGCTTGCGCCCCAGCCAATCCTAATGACCAAGATCCCCGCTAAAGCTGGAAAAAGCACCTTACCAACATCGCCAAAAAAATTCAATGTGCTGATTGCTGGACCCGCCTTTTCAGCCGGATAAACATTTGAGACGAGGGCGGTTCCTACCGGGTGATATACCCCACCACCTACCCCGGACGAAAAGATTAGGATCAGTGCTAAGGGATAGCTGACCGCCAGAATCAATCCCATGTAACTTAGACTGAACCACGTTGTACCTATGCCTAGGATCAAGATATCTCCGAGTCGTTCAGCCAGAATCCCCGCGGGGATCTGAGTCGCGCTGATTGCCCCGTGGCTTGCGGTTTTAAGAAAACCGGATTGGGCGTAGGTTAGATTCAGATCTACTGCAATGAACGGGAGTAGGATGGATAAACTGGAGATGTAGCCATCGTTGATAATGTGGAGAACGCTGCACCACCATAGATATTTCTTTGGTTTCAAGGTGCTTTCCTCAACCATTGTTCCGTAACGCCGGTGAGATAGTCGGCGAGATGCCCTCCGAATGTGTATGTGGTTTGAGGGATTCGACTACATTTTGGGTGTTTCATCCTGCTTCTCCTTCGGACTTGCACCTATACTACTGCCAGTGTGCAGGAATAATAATGTCCTCAAAGCCAAATCGATCGGCAATCCACCGTTCTTGGAACATCCCGTCCTTATAGGAGGAACGCTCACTCTGCCGGACATCAGTTTCACCGGCTAACGCTTCTTTTAATGGTGCAACCGCGTCTGGATTTCCCAAGAGCAGTGTCCGCGCTCGCACGTTGGGGGCAAAGAAAAATGGATCGAAATAGGAGAGCGTCCGCTTGACCTGTGCCTCCTTTTCTGGATATAAACGGAGATAATCTTCAACCTCGTCCGGTACTTGGTCGCCGGTGTTGTAAAAACTCCCAGGCGAAGCGACGACATGGGTCACTTCAGATCGAAGCGCTGCTGTTAATAGCGGCGTACCTTCCTGCTTAATCGCTGCAAGGCGGGAGCGGTCCACTTCTGGGCGTGTCAGCAGATAGTCGACAGCCCGCAGCCAATCTGCTACAAACCCACGAAAGATAGAGGTTTCAGGCGCATCAATGCCCTCAGTCATCATGCCGGGAAATACCCCCGCATACGGTTTGTCGGCATTCCGCTGTCCACGTCCAGCGGTTGAAAAAATGAGAAAGCGTCCACGTTTCTCGTTGGCGTCTCCCTGTGGCAATGGATCCGCGACGCTGCGATACGTTGGGCCCAGCAGCAGGGTCGGAAATGGGCCCTCCCCATGTGGAATGCTTAAATAACCAAACAATCGATAGGGTCCAATGCCTGTGAAACGTACTGTGTAACATTCGCAGAACTCTGTCGATCGGATCGGTAGATGTTCCTCTTCGGGGGCGATGGGTGTAGCTTCTAGTTCATGGCAGACCTGCTGCCAATACGCGTCAAAATCTTCTGGTCGAGATGTATTAGACATAGTTGACTCCTTTAAGATAGGACTGATGAGGGCTGAATCAGTAGTTTTGCAAATGATTCTTGAAGAAATCCTTTAAGATTGCCCCGTGATGAACGCTGCCGGCATCGTGCCCATGCCCGTCGTAGGGGTAGATCTGCTTATCTTCGGAAGCGATGGTGTTAAAGGCAGCATAGCCTGTTTCTGGCGGACATACGTTGTCCTGTAAACCGATATAGACCATGATGGGACAGGTGATCCGAGGACCAAAGTTAATACCGTCGAAGTACGCCAGTGTGTCGCTTACCGCCTCTCTTCGTTCAGGATAGAGCCGTAGATAGTCTCGGATTTCTTGGTATGGATAGGTGTGTGTCAACTCGATTGAATCCATATATCCACAAAGATATGGGCAACCGGCCGCTGCGGCACGGATTTCAGGACGCAGTGCTGCTGTGGAAATTGCTAATCCACCGCCCTGACTACTACCGCTGACACCGATTCGCTCGCCATCAACTTCATCGCGGGAGAGCAAGAAATCGATCGTCCGAGCCGCATCAATATAAAAACCACGATAGGTATACGTGTTTCGATCAACTATGTTATGCGTCAACAGGCCTGGGTAGCCGGGGTTAAACTGTTGGTTACTGCGAATCTTACCACGCGGAGCGACGGAGAACGCAGCATAACCGTCCTCTGCCCATGACCGCGGGATGGGAGGATCTTGAAGGTAACCCGGCACCTGTACGATGGCAGGCAGTTTCCCTGACCTTTCACGCGGCACAGCATACCAGCCGGCGATACGCACGCCGTCAAGACTATCGTAGTGCACATCATAAACTTCAATCTCTGGTGTACTGCGTAGCGGCACCAACTCCACCGTCGCGTTTAGCGGAATCGCCGCAGACTGCGCCAATAGATCGTCCCAGAACGCGTCGAAGTCGTCGGGTCGCGTGACGACTGTACGATATTGGTCGGCAGGTATTCTCTCGGTTTGACTCATACTATTCTCCTTCGTAATAAGATGTCGTCGGTCATTTTTCATAATAGAGATGTGAACCTCGACCGACGACATTGACACTCTTCACATCTTGTAAACTATGGTAGATTTTAGAATTAGGGTGGATTTTTCAATTAACATGACATTTTTGAGTTGTAAGAGGGAACTTCGATTCCCGACTATCAAAGCATTCAGTCGCGATTCGGAGGGTACGCCCCCTATAGAAGAGGTGTCAATATATTTTTACGCAATCAGTAGTTTTGGGTTGAAAATTCCTTTTATATTGACATTCCTTCTTAGGGCTGATAAAATCGAAAGTTAAGCTATTATGGTAGATTTTAGAATAATTGTACACTGTAAACGAGCGAGTCCAGGAATTTATTGGCAGAGTTACGGCACACGGAATGTGCCTACTACTTTTAATGTCTATTTATTTTTAGAATCCACTATAATTTAACTCTACGTTTTTCAAACTAAGGAGGCCTTTCATTATGGAACAGCCAACTACTGGAAAAGGGTCCTTTGAGGACGAGACCGAGTTCGCTCTTCAGATGATACGAAAGTATCAATCTGAGATTAAATCTGAACTTCAGATACTAAATTCGTATCAATCTTCAATTAGACAACAAGTTGGCTTCATCTATGGAGCCGTTATTTTGATACTTCTGTTAGTCTTCGCACTCGTTATAATCATTGCATTCTAAGGAGATCAATAATGGCTCAACCTAAGCAAGTCTTTCGAGTAGTCTTCTGGATAACATTTGCACTTTGTGTGCTTATTGGTATCCTCGCCTCATTATCATCACGCCGTCCATTAGGTGTCATATTTATGAACACTATTGGGGGTGTGATTTGGGGATTGATTGTCGGCGGGTTGACCGTTTTGGGTATGAAGATTTATGCTAAACTTCAATCCAGCAATACGCCAGACCCACCAAACGACTAAGCAAGGCAATCGCATGTAAATATTGTTAGGACTTACACAAGTTGCATCTGAATAGCGGGCGATTTCAATTGTAGGACTTACGCGCTTCAGTTGTGAAAATCGTCTCTTATTTTATACGCTGTATGACTTTAGCCTGCGATAACGGCAATTCAATCGTGGATACAGGTTTTCCAACCTGTGTTCACGGCGGGTGTTAAGCCAAATTTCTGATTGCTCAACTGCGTAAGTCCTATTAATATTCACCATTTGCATTCCAGCCGGGATATTGCTCCTCCAAAGCCGCTAAGGTTTGCGGTGTGTAGTAAGGATGCACTGCCGGTGGAAAGCGGAATACTTCACGCTCTTTCGCTGTCAATGTTCCAATGAACTGACTAAACACAGGGTTCTTTCCCTTGTCCGTATAATGTCTAAACCCTTCCCAATAGTTATCAGCTCTGCCAATCCCAAATCCCCATGTGAAACGTTGGCCGTCCTCACGGAGATAATCGCTCGCAGAGTGCAACGTGTAATTGGTGAACATACACAGCGTTCCACCCTTGCAGATTAACGGTTCATACTTGGTTGTGTCGCGTCCATGTTCCTTGGCAAGTAGCCGCAGTGGGGCTTGGTCTTCATCAACATCTTCGAGATGTACCCAGAAGCCGAGTTGACCAAACTCACGCAGCGTATCGGAGGGCGGCAGCAAGGAGTTGTTTCCGTTGTCGATATGTAAACCGGCGGCATCGCTGCCCACACCACCGCCTTTGAAACCGGGATAGCGGGCGATCATGCAACCGGCGCGAAAATGGATATGTTCTGTCTTGAGCCACTTTCGAGCAAATCCCCAAGCCCGCTGGTCGACAATGCCTCGCAGCAGGGCTGTCTCTGGCGGCGGGAAATCGGTAAGGATTGCCCGACCCTGTGGTGGATCATCTTTCACCTCGTCCCATGTAGGAAGCGACCTTCGCTGTGCCGCCTGCATTTCGCGCAACCTTTCGCCTGTATAAAAGCCCGGAACGATAACGTAACCCTTGGCTTCCAACTCTTCAAGATGTGCATCGGTCAGTTCTGCGGACATATTTTTTCCTCTCAATTGTTAGCACTTCGATGTCAAACCTCCATCACCCACGGCGTAGGTTCTGGGAAAATATCGTGTTGTTTTGCCCAATCAATTAAACCATCGTTTGTCGCTCCCAGCAACTGTTTGCCAACATCATCAACCTGTGCTAAGACAGTCTCATCGGGTTGGACGAGGCTCATTGCTCTATGTGCCCCGCCCATCCAACGGTAAGCGTAGCCAAAAATCACTACCTTCGAGACACGATCGGTCAGGTTTGGGGCGGAAGTATGGAAGAGACGATTTTCAAAAAGGAAAGCATCTCCTGCGTTGAGACGGAGTTCAACCGTTCCGACGGGATCTGCTTCTCCTTTTGGGATTGGTAACGGCGTATCTATCAGATGCGATCCCTGCGCGAAAAGCGTAAAGCCGGAACGCGGTTGCTTAAAGTCCGTCAAGCAGTATCCAACTTTGATGCTAACGCGCGGCAGGTTGCTGTGACGTAGATCTTCGGCAAGTCCACTATCCCGATGCCAGCCTCGCTGGTTGACGGTTTCTTCGTCTGCCGGCTCTGGAAACTTATAGATGATCGCCGTTGTATGCAGCTGAATATTAGGGGACAGTAGTTGAGCAACCAAGGGGACCGTCGGCGATTGGGTTATCAGGGGATGAAAATCCGGTTCTTGGACGATACCGGGACGCCTTTGAACGTAAGCCCCATCTGCGTCAAACGATTCGATTAGCCGGTCGCTTACCTGAGTGAGTTTGTCAATCATTTCTGCCGATAGCACATCTCTAACGACCAAATAGCCGTTTTCATTAAAAAATTGACGTTGTGCCCCTGTAAGTTTCACAAAATCCATGTCAGTCTTCCTTATTTCTATTTTAGCTGCCTAGGTGACGGGCGAAGAAATCCAGCGTTCGGGGCCAAGCAGCTGTTGCCGCTACCTCATGGTGACGCTCGCCGGTGAAGTCCATAAAGGCGTGCCCGGCGTTGGGGTATATATAAAACTCATGTGCCTTGTTATGACGCGTTAATTCAGCATCAATCTTCTGCATATCTTCCGGGGAAGGGTTAGCGTCCTCCTCGCCAAAATGGAACAGCAGCGGACAGCCAATCTCATGGGTGCGTTCAAACGGTGACGCCCCTCCTTCTCCCAAAGCGACCATAGTGTTGCCGCCATAGTAAGCCTCAGCAGCTTTGAATTGCGGCAGGGCAGCCGCCATCAGGTATGCGACTCTACCTCCCATACAGAAACCAGTGATGCCCAGTGCCTCGCTATTGACAGCGTTGTGGTTCTGCAAGAATGCTACGGTGGCTTGAACGTCCGCGATCATCTCCGCGTCTATAAGTTCCCGTGGACCTCGTGGGTCATCGGGTCCTAATCGGTGATAGAGATCCGGGGCAGCGGCAACGTAGCCGGCTTCCGCTAGCCTATCGGTCATTGTGCGGATGAACGTATCAACGCCGCCTGCGTGTTGGGCGACCACCACAGCGGGAAAGGGTCCCGTACCATCGGGTATAGAGACGTAAAGTGCCATATCTTGGTTATCGACTTTGACGGTTTCTGTAAAGGATGACATGTCTTACTCCTCCTCTGTTTTCGCCTATAGTGTACATACGGTTTGGTATTTATTTCACCGTTTGAAATTCCTTACACGCAAGGTGTGCTAACATATCAATAAATTCGGGATGCTCACCAACAGTGCCTGCACGGATAAAATTCATACCACACGCCTCGGCGGTCCCCCTAGCTTCCAGATCGAGGTCGTAAAGCACCTCGACATGGTCACAGAGGAAGCCGATTGGTGATACGATGACATCCTGAACACCCGCCTCCCTTTTCTCCCGGATCAGGTCATTAATATCAGGACCCGTCCACGGCACGGTTGGGTTATCAGGCGCGCTCTGGTAAGCAATATCGAAATCGGTTCCCAGAACCGCTGCTACGGCTGACGCGGTCTGCCGAAACTGTTCGGGGTACGGGGAGGTCTTTGCAGCGACTTCGGGAATTGCGTGAGCGGTAAAAATCAGAGTAGCCTCAGCAAAACGGGATTCAGCAATGTCGTTACATGCAGTGCGGAGGCGTTCCGCGATAGCGTTGATAAAGCCAGAATGCAAATGCCACAGATCTTCTAAATAGCAAATGTTTAGTGCTTGGTCGCCTACTGTTTCGACTGCGGCGATAACATCGTTCTGATAACGCTCCCAACTGGCTTTAGACCGATAGGCAGACATGATGATGGCAAGGACGTTGCGCTGTCCCTTTTCAACCATTTCTGCTATCGTCTCATGAAGGTACGGTGTCCAATTACGCATTCCCACATAGATGGGAGAATCAACGCCCCGTTTTCTGAGAGCAATCTCAAGCGCGTCCGCCTGCTTAAATGTCAGTGCATTAAAGGGCGAAAATCCACCAAGTTTTACATAGTGACTTGCAACCTCCTTCACACGCGCAGCGTTCGATGGTGCAGCCCCGACAATCTCCTCAACGAAGCAGTACGCTTCCCCAGGGCATGGATCGTACCGCTGACAGCATCCGGGGGTTGGGCCCCCGAACCCAACGAGCAAGATGCTGTCGTATGCACCCACCGAATCCGATTGAGAATTTGCATCCTTCTTCAACAATTTTTGCCCCCTAATTCTGTGCCTCTTTCGCAACCTTCACAAAATGCTGCACGTTTTCAAACGGCGTATCCCGGTGGAGTCCATGACTGAGGTTGAGGATATGCCCGACCGTTCCACCCGCTTGTAGACAGTTGTTGACGGCAGCGGTAATATCATCACATGTTCCATCCCGCAGGATAGCATTATCCACATTTCCTTGAAAGGCGACTCTGCCCTTCGCCTCTTTTTGTGCTTCTGCCAAATCGACACACTTTCCGACGCTCAAAACGGCAGCACCACTTTCCAGCATCAGTGAGAGGTAGGGGCACTCTTTGGTAAATAGGATGGAGGGTGTGCTCGGATCTAATGCCGCAAAGATCTGCTCGTGATACGGTTGGACAAAGGTTTGGTATCTCGGTAGATCAATCTGATCAGCGATGGATTCAAATAGTTGGACGACCTGCGCGCCCGCCGAAATTTGGTAGTTGAGATAATTAATCGTCATCCGCGTTAAACGTTGCAGCAGTTCGTGAAATAGCTCCGGTTCTTCGTCCATCATCTGAAAGACAGGACGTGCAGCGTTTGAAACGCCTCCGCCTGCTGCCATCGGGCTGGTTCCTGCGACCATAAAAAAAGCGAGGGTCAGCGGTGATCCAGCAAAACCGATCAACGGCAACTCACCCTCCAATACCCCACGCAGCCCACTGATAATCTTTCCGGTAAACGCCATCTGTGAAGTAGGATCATCGAGGGGTTGTAGTGCCTCAATCTGGGATCGGGTCCGAATAGGAGAATCTAAGACGGGACCGGGGTCAAATCGGAAGTGCACGCCCATCGGGCAGAGCGGCGTGAGAATGTCTTTGTATACAATGATTGCATCAACCCCGATGCGCTTGGGTAAGAGAGAAATTTCAATCGCCCATTCGATCTCTTGATCACTAAATGGGCACGGTATCGTCCGAAATAGCCGCTCTAATGGGAGGTTGATTTGTTCTCTGAGTGCACGGTACGCGGGATCCGAACGACCCGCTTGGCGCATCATCCACACTGGTGTCCGTTCTACTGCCTGTCGTCGTGCAGCACGGAGGAGGAGATCATTTTTAAGCATAGTTTTCTCTATTTTTTTAGGTCTAGTTGGAATTATCCCCTCGGTTCTTCAATTCAAGATATTCCCTGAGTTTTACGAAACTTTTGATATTTTTCATAATCCGACCACTTTCCCGTTCTTCGAGATACAGAAAAAAGCCCATCAGATATAAGCTAATCAGAAATAACAAAAAGCCAACGAAACATTGGAAGATAGCAAAGTAGTTCGCTGTAAAATCCAATTTAGGTATCCCGTCCTCCCACGAAACCGAAACGAAGCCTTGCCAACCTGTGACACCCATCGATAAAAAAGCGATTGAAAGCACGAAAACGATGAAAAACTGTATGCCCATGGCTAACCTTTCTTGTGGGGATTTCGGGACTAATAGTTGGATCGCTGTATTATAGCATATTGACCATCCGTGGTAAAGGATTCTCTATCCTGAAATTTCTAATGTTTTTCGTTGCACAAATAGCCAACCTGTGATAAAGTGTTATCGGGTCAGAGATAAGTCCTTAATAATAGAGTCCGTAGAAAGTAAACGCCAAGGAGAGCTCAGAGCCGTGAAAATCGTTGGAGTTATCCCCGCTCGCTATGCGTCAAGTCGATTTCAGGGCAAGGCGTTGGTAGATATCCTCGGTAAACCGATGGTGCAGCACGTCTACGAGCGAGCGGCCCGTGCCAAAACGCTGGATGCTGTCATCGTTGCAACCGATGACAAGCGGATCCAAGATGCGGTTGTCGGCTTTGGGGGACAGGTGGTTATGACATCGCCGGATTGTCCCACGGGCACCGAAAGGGTTGCGATTGTTGCGGAAACGCTCGATTGTGATGTTGTGGCGAACATTCAGGGCGATGAACCGTTGCTGGAGCCGGTGGTCATCGATCAGATGATTCAACCGTTTCTCGATGACCCCAGCGTGGAAGTTAGCACATTGAAGCAACGGGTTGCAAATGAAGCGGATTATCGAGACCCCAACGTCGTTAAAGTTGTGACTGACCTCCACGGCTTTGCGTTATATTTTTCCAGAGCATCAATCCCCGGCAATCTCTCAAATCATTGGCTACAAGTTCACCCAAACTATCGCCATGTGGGGCTGTACGCTTACCGTCGAGAACGGCTCCTTGAGTTTACCCAATGGGAAAGCACGCCGTACGAGAGTGCCGAAGGTCTTGAGCAGCTACGCTTCCTTGAACACGGTGTCCGCATCCGTGTCGTTGAGACAGAACATTCATTGATTGGGGTTGATGTGCCCGCCGATTTGGATCGGGTGCTTGAAATCTTGAAAGCACGCAAGTAACATAAGTAAGTGGATCAAGCTGTCATTAATGCGTGTATCCGATTAAATCGCTTCTATATTCCGACCCGTTATCCAGATGCCTTTGCGAGTGGTGTTCCCGCTGAACAATACTTTGATCAAGATGCAAATCAAGCGGTTCAAGATGCTGAGGAGGTGCTCCGTTTTGCGAGAACTATTATCCAACCGACCGCACGTTAAAAAGTTATGGGAATTCGTAGATCGAGTTCTCAAGCAGAAAGGCGATGAGATTGAATTCATCGTTCTGTATGGCTCCATGGCGAAAGGTAACTGGTCAGTCGGTAGTGATTATGATGTCCTAATTGGACTGTGTGTTGATGATGGGAAACGTTTCATAGATCGGCTTTATGACTACTCCCTGTTCACCTCTGCTCCAATCGATATTTTTGCCTACAGCCAATCCGAACTCGATTTGATGTTCAGTAACTTTCATCTGACTTTGTTGGAATCGCTGAACCACGGGATTGTCCTGTTTGACCGGGGGCGATGGGCAGAAATGCGAGAGCAATTTAAGGAATGGAAGACATCGGGCGTGATCGAACAGATACCGGTGGGTTGGCGGGTTAAGAGAGAACACTTTAGGGCTAAGCCCTCATCTCTTTAGAGTGGGGATACGGCCGCACGCTTTAGTAATCCTTTTTCAAGTGTCGTCCCGAGCATTCCGCTGCGTGGAACTTTAGGTTTGACTCACAAGGCGAAATATGATATAATCGGCTTGTCTTTCGGTGGGAGAGTATCAGCCCTAACGCTTGTTAGGGTCTCCCACAACCCACTGATACGGGAAACGAAAGACCGAAAAGACAAGCCAATGTTAAAAACACATAAAATCGCTTTAGATCCGAACAACGTCCAAGCGACGCAATTCGCTCAACATTGCGGCTACGCCCGTGTTGCCTACAATCACGCCCTTGCAGACTTCAAAGCGGGACTTGATGAAGACGATTGGCGTTCTCATATAGACTTGCTCCGCCGTTTCAATGCAATCAAGCATGAGCAATACGAATGGTGCGGTGGTATGTCACAGAACGTTTCAAAGAATGCGATTTACACCAACCTGAACGACGCTATAGGGTGTTGGAAGTCGGGCCAGAACCGTTTCCCTAAGTTCAAGAAGCGGTCACATGGTCAGAGTTACCAAGCAGATAGCGGTCGAGGCACAATCTCTGTCGTAGGTACGCGGATTAAACTTCCCAAAATCGGTTGGGTCCGCATGTTTCAACCCCTACGCTACCTCGGCACAATCTGTAAAGTCGTTATTTCCAAACAAGGGCACCGCTGGTTCGCTTCTATCCTTGTGGACACATTCGCTGATGCCCTTAGCCCTGATAGTCGTGACAAGCCTATTATTGGTGTAGACGTTGGTATTCAGCACATTGCTATTACGTCCGAAGGTGAATACTTTGAGAATCCGAAAGCATTGAAACGCTATGAGCGGAAACTGAAACGACTACAACGTCGATTAAGCAAGCGTGTTAAAGGTAGTAGGAATTGGTATAAAATGAAAGCCAAAATTGCCAAGTTACATTACCGAATCGCCTGTATCCGCAGTGATGCACACCAAAAGGCGACAACAGCGATTGTCAGCAGTGCAAGTCGTATCGGGATTGAGTCTCTCAATGTTGCAGGTATGGTCAAGAATCATCGGCTTGCTAAAACCCTATCAGACGCTTCATTGTCAACCTTCTTAACTCTGTTAAAGAACAAGGCGGAACGGATAGGAGTAGAGATTGTGGAAGCGGATAGGTTTTATCCATCAAGCAAGACGTGTAGTAACTGTGGTGCAATAGACAATGCCTTATCCTTGTCAGATAGGACATACCATTGTAGTGCTTGTGATCACATCCAAGACCGAGATCTCAACGCCGCAATAAATCTTAGAAATCTCGCCGTGGGGCACACGGAGAGTTAAAACGCCTGTGGAGATTCTGTAAGTCCTTGTCAGAACGAAAGGCTCGAATCGTCGAATCAGGAAGATAGCGGAGGACATTATGGGCAACAATTGTTACTCTTCAGTCTATCATAAGAATCCCAAGGTTAAAACTTGGGAAGCAGCCAAAAAGTACATCTTCGTAACTGGTGGTGTAATCTCTGGCATTGGGAAGGGAATAACGACGGCATCGCTTGGTCGCTTGCTCATCGATCGTGGGTTCAAGGTTATGGTGGTTAAAATTGATCCATACCTCAACTCGGATGCTGGCACAATGAACCCATTCCAACACGGTGAGGTGTTCGTGACGCGGGACGGTGCGGAAACTGATCTTGATCTCGGCAATTACGAGCGATTCTTGGGAATTGATCTCAATCAATACTCGAACTTTACAACAGGCTCGGTCTACAATGCAGTCATCGCCAAAGAGCGACGTGGGGATTATTTGGGTGGGACCGTCCAACTTATCCCACACATCACCGATGAGATCAAGGAGCGTATCTATCAGCTGGGGCGCGACAGCGATGCAGAAGTGGTCATTACGGAAATCGGCGGGACCATTGGAGATTTTGAGACGCCCCCATTTGTAGAAGCGATTCGGCAGATGGCGGTAGAGGTCGGACGCGAAAATACAATCTTTATTCATGTTTCGCTAATTTATACCCTTCCCAACGGGGAAAGCAAGAGCAAACCGACCCAACATAGCATCCGTACACTACAAGAGTATGGGATCCAACCCGATCTCCTAATTTGCCGCACAAGTCAACCGATGGAGGAAGGGATACGGCAGAAAATCTCGCTCCTTTGTGGACTTCAGGAGGAATACATTGTCGAAGGGCTGGACACCGACCTAGTTGATGAGATCCCGCTGAACTTCGAGCGACAAGGCATGGGGCGTTTGGTGATAAAGCGACTTGGGTTAGAAGAACGTCAATCGAATGGTGTTGAGTGGGCAAAGATGGTTGATAAATTGAAGCACCCCAAACACCGGACCCAGATAGCGATTGTCGGTAAATATGTCCAAGGTTCTGATACCTATCTCAGCGTGAAAGAAGCACTCAAACATGGCGGAATTGCTAACGACTCAGCCGTAGATGTCAAATGGATTGAATCTGACCTATTGAGTGACGATCAAAACTTGGCTGAGGAGTTTGAGGGAATTGATGGGATTCTCGTTCCTGGTGGCTTTGGCTACCGCGGCATTGAGGGAATGATTGTCGCGTCACGCTATGCGCGGGAGCAGAAAATTCCATATTTTGGGCTATGTCTCGGAATGCAGTGCATGGTGATCGATGTTGCACGCCACGTCGCAAAATTGAAAGGTGCAAACAGTTCCGAGTTTAACGAGAAAACACCCCATCCGGTGATTGATCTGATGCTAAATCAACGAGAACAGACCGATCTCGGCGGCACAATGCGACTTGGACTCTATCCGTGCGTTCTCAAGGAAAACACAAAAAGCTATGAGGCGTATAAGCAACCCATAATCTTAGAACGACACCGTCACCGATATGAATTGAACAACGATTATCGGGAAACCCTCGCATCCGAAGGGTTGTATTTTAGCGGGGTATCCCCCGACGAGAATCTGGTTGAAATCACTGAAGTTGTTGATCATCCGTGGATGGTCGGTTCGCAGTTCCACCCCGAATTTCAATCCAAGCCACTTGAGCCGCATCCACTGTTCCGGGACTTCATTCGAGCTGCGCTACATTATCGGCAGCGGCGATAACGAATAATACGTAACGAGTAAGGAGTTAAAAACCGACCGCCGAGTCGCAGAGTGATTAAAAACAGTTTACCTTTCTCTGTGTCTCTGCGGTTTCTTTTACGCATCACGTATTAGGTGGAGGTCCGTTATGTCTAAAAACTACGCTAGGATGTATTCTCGCGCTTGGTATGGCGACGAGGAGATTACATTGACGTTTCCCGAAAATTGGGAAGTCACAATGGTCGCGCCTAACGATGCGCCCAAGTTATCGGACGCAGCAATCGAAGCTGCATTCGGTCAGTCTATCGGTACACCCCGTATTGAAGAAATGGCGCGCGGCAAAAGCGATGCTGTTATCATCGTTGATGATCTCAGTCGGCCAACGCCTGCAGCAGCAGTTATCCCGCTCCTACTCCGTGAACTGCACCAAGCGGGCATCCCCAAAAACGAAATTCGCTTTGTTATTGGTCCCGGTTCACATCGTCCGCTCACGGATGAGGAGATAGTGAAGAAAGTGGGGGCTGATATTGCGGCGTCTTATGAAATAACGAACCACGACTTTATGAGCGGAAATCTCCGGGCACTAGGGAACCTAGATGAGGGGATGCCAATCTATATAAATCCAGTTGTGGCAGACGCTGACTTCAAAATCTGCTTGGGCGGTATTTACCCTCACAAAGCAGTCGGATTTGGTGGAGGAGCAAAGTTGATTGTTCCTGGCGTATCCGGTTTTTCCACGATGTTCCACTTCCACAATTACTATCCGGGACGAGGCCATGCAACCGTTGAGAGGCAGATCGACAAGACTGATGCACGGGATGTTGCAGAAGCGGCTGCCAGAGTCGTTGGAGTGGATGCCATTGTAAATCTCGTCATCAACAGCAGACGCGAAATAGCCGGTCTATTTGTCGGCGATTTAGTAGAGGCACACCGAGCCGGTGCACGTTTTGCGCTAGAAACCTATGGGACACAGATCCCAGAGGCAGTTCGGCAAGAAACAGATGTGATCGTGTTAAACTGCTATCCGATTGATTCGGATGCAATTCAAACCACGAAAACTTTCTGGGCACGACGGTATTTTGATGATGTTTACACTATCGCCGTTAATCCTGCGAGTGATGGGTTCTGCTATCACGGACTCTATGATCTGTTAGATTATCCACGTTACCTTAGACGGAGGGCGAGGGCGGCGGAAACCCCGATGCCGTTACCCACACCGAAAATCGAATCTTCAAACCAAGCACTAGTTTGGTCGGAGAATTTCCCTGCAGATGAGTTTTACAAGGATCATCCCGGCGACATCCTCTTCCGTGAGTGGGAGGTGCTTGTCAATATGCTTGCGGAGAAAGCACCTCAGAACGCGCGAGTGGCTGTCTTTCCATGTGCCAGTATCCAGGTGTTGGCAGAGGAATAGTTAGACATAAACTGCGGGAGACCCGAAGTAGGAGGAAACCAAAGTGGGAGAAAACCGCGTCGAAACAATGAACCCACTGCGTATGATTGTCGTGGGCAGCGGTAGAGGCAAGTCACACGCACGCAGCTTTCTGGCGCGACCCGACAGGTTTGAATTGGTCGGCTTGGTTGATATTGATGAACCACGCCTCAAAGCCGCTATTAGCGATCTCGAATTACCGGACCATCTTGCCTACACTTCATACCCGGAGGCGTTAAAACAGTCGGATTGTGACGGTGTTGTTGTCGCCACTTGGGCGCGCACGCACGATGAGTTAGTTGAGGCTGCAATTAAAGCCGACAAGCATGTTATGGTGGAGAAGCCGTTCACGCTCCAGCTTGCACCCGCCCGGCGACTGACTGAAATGGCGGAGGCTCGTGGACTAAAGATTGTGGTAACCCAACAGTGGCGATACCTGCCCGGACAGTGTACGGTACGACGTTTGATGACCGAGGGGGCTTATGGCGAGCCGCAGGCCGGACACATGTTCTCCTACAAAGCCCGTGGTAGTGAGTATCCCGACTCCGAGCACTCACAACTCTGGCAGATGACCGTCCACGAAATCGACTCGCTGATTGCGATGGTGAACCGGCGTGTAGTAGAGGTGTTCGGCCATTCTTATCGACCGCCGGAGACGACTTGGAATCGCGAATCCACCGCCACCGCCGAAATTACCTTCGATAACGGTGCCCGTTTCGTGATCGTATCTACCTCTGATGCCCGTGTGAACACCAGTGAATTCCGCGCAGAGTGTGAACATGGCGCGGTTGTTTTACACAGCCCACAAGGTTTTGGCGGTCCGGAGACTTTACTGATTGGGAAGAACCGAGCACGTGAGTTGAGTGAGGCAGAGATTGATCCGGACTTCACTGGCTCACGCCAACTTGATCTGCACGTTGCTACTACGTTTGCCGACTGGGTGAACGGCGGACCTGAGCCGGAGACCAGTGGACGCAATAACCTGCCAGTCCTGGCTACTCTAAACGCCGTCATCAAGTCAGGGGAATCCGGGCGGGCGGTAAGGGTGGAAGTTTAGGAACTTTTGACATACTTTGTAGGGAACGCAGATCTGCGTTCCCTACACAAGGAGAAATTTATGAAGGCAACAGGTTCACACCTTATCGTCCAAGCATTACAGACGGAAGGGATAGACCAAATCTTTACCCTAGCAGGGGATCACACCCTGCATCTGATGGACGTGATGGCGGACGAGGGATTCAAGTTTATTGATACCCGCCACGAACAGGCTGCGGTGGACATGGCAAATGCGTGGGGACGAATCACCGGCTCCCCCGGAATATCGATGTTTACTTCACCGGGACATGTAAACGCTATCCCCGGACTCGCGCTGGCGTATCACATGGAATCGCCGGTCATCAATATCACAGGTTCCGCAGCACAGAACCAGCTGGGACAGGGAATCGCACAACAGGAAATCGATCAGGTTGGGATGGCGCAACCCATCACGAAGGGGTCATGGTTCATCTCCGATCCGTACCGGATCCCGGAGTATTTCGCACGCGCTTTCCGCACCGCCTTAGCCGGCAGGCGGGGCCCCATCCACCTGACCATCCCTGTAGATGTCCAGAGTGCTGAAGTGGACACGAGCCGAGTACATTTCGACCCACCCGAAGTATACCGCCGTTCCGGTCAAGTCATGGGCGATCCGATCTTCGTAAAAGAAGCGATAGAACTGCTCCAAAGCGCACAGCGACCGATGGTGTTAGCGGGAAATGCAACGGACTCCGTAAATCGGGAGGATTTGCAGCGGTTCTTGGAGATTACGCAGCTTCCGCTGTTTACCGAGGAGATAGCGCGTGGGCTTGTTTCCGATAGCCACCCCTACTGTTTCGGATTTGCGGACGGAAGGGTCAATCTTGTCTCACGCCGCTTGGACGAGGCAGACGTTGTGCTGTTACTCGGTAAGAAATTGGACTTTACCATCTCCTTCGGGGGACCGCCGACCCTCGCCGCTGATGTACGCATCATCCAAGTAGATCCATCAGCGGAACAGATTGGTCTCTCTCGCAGCGTGGATGTTGGCATTCTAGGCGATGTCGGCGCGGTGGTGAGGCAGTTAGCGCAGGAAGCCGAGGGATATGGCTGGAATGAGAATCCGATCGTTGAAGAACTAAGGGCCACCCGCGATGCCCAAGAGCAGGATTTGGACAGCTGGGCAGCACCCTCCACACCCTTACACGCGATGTCCGTTCACAAGCATCTGCGCTCCCTACTGGGCGAGAATGACTGTTTAATCTTTGAGGGCAGCGACTTCTCCTTCTATGGGACCCCCTACTATCCCAGCCTACGCCCTAGACGCTGGTTTACCAATAGCACGCTCGGAATGATCGGCTGGGGCGTATCCTATGGTGTCGGTGCTCAAGCTGCGCTACCTCAGTCCAAAGTCGTCGTTCTCACCGGAGATGGTGCCTTCGGATTCAGTGCCATGGAGTTGGATACCGCCGTGCGGCACAACTTGCCCGTAGTTATCGTGATTGGGAACGACAGCGTCTGGGGGATAGACTACCACCAGCAGGTGCAACTCTTCGGAAAAAGTGTAGCGACCGAGCTGCTGCCCACACGCTACGACAAGGTAGCGGAGGCTCTCGGTGCTCATGGCGAATATGTCGAAGAACCGCATCAACTGCCCAGTGCACTCGAACGCGCTCTTGCCTCGGACAAACCCGCGCTAGTCAACGTGCGGATTCAGGCGAACCCCAGTCCATTGACGGAATACATCATTGAGCGGAAAAGTGCCTTCACCGGCAGTTAGATTCATAAATAAGGTTTGTTTGATACGCTTACGCCGTTGCGTAATACTCCTGCCAGTCCACACCAGCGCGTCCGTTCAGATCCCACTCGACCTGTCCATCAATCAAGGTCAACTCACATTCTAGCTTCTGATTTCCCACAAAGAGTGCCCTTCTGACATCAAGGAAACCGAATCTTCCCTCATTTAGTTTGAGCACGGCAACATCCGCTACCGCACCGACACTCAAGTGACCGTATTCCGGGCGATTAATCATCTGTGCCGGCGTAATCGTTGACATCTTGATAACATCAAACAGAGAAACACCTATATTCAGAATCTTTGACATCGTCGTCGCCATATCTTTCATCCCGGCGTTCATGCTACCGGTGTGCAGGTCTGTCGAGATTGAGTCTGGTATCCACCCCTGCTCGATGGCAGGTATTGCATGATTCCACACAAAACTCCCAGCCCCGTGTCCCACATCAAACTTGACGCCGCGCTCACGCGCTTCAGCGAAATAGGGCTGCAACTTCCCCTTCTCATCGAACATCGGTATCGCGGCTTGGTACATGTGGGTGCTGATGTCGCCGGGACCTATATGCTCAAGTATCATCTCCGGATAGGGACGCTCCGGACGAAACGAACCAAAATCAATCATGGCGAACAAGTTCGTCAATCTCGCAGCTTCCACAGCACGGTCAACCCCAAGCCACTCAGGGCCCGCGTAGTGCGCGGTCTTAATACCCACAACAATATCGGGATAGCGTTCAGCAACTTTCGCCGTTGCTTCGGGTTCCATATCCGGTATATTCTGCTCGATGGCGCCGCCACCCATGCCGTGTCCCACAATGTTGAGCAGCGCAAAAATACGGGTCTTCGCTCGGTCGATGACGCGGTCTTTGAAATCAGGAAAATTACGCCACCCTGAACTCCCGACATCAAGAACCGTAGTCACACCTGTCCGAAGATTGTATCCATCGGGATATAGGGAGTTATCCCCGCAGTAGGCGTTTCGCTGACCGGTGCCGGCGTAGGCGTGGACATGTATATCTAACAAGCCGGGTGTGACGTGAAGCCCATTGACATGGACAACCTGTTCTGCCTCCGCGGCCGGAATGTTCTCCGCCACGCGGGCAATCTTCCCATCCGCAATCCCAACATCCATCGCCTGATCGATGTTGTTTTTGGGGTCAATGACGTGACCACCTTTGAGTAACAGATCGAAACTTGTTTGCGTTGTTTCGGACATTATATTCCTCCATTTCTGAATATGAATAGAACTTACGCAGTTGAATGGCCAAAGCCCTGTAGTTCGGCGATTCATCGCCGTAGGATACCGTCTCCAACGCCCGATGAATCGGGCAACTACAATCTGAAGTGTGTAAGTCCTGATGAAATTGGGGGGATTCTATACTAACAGTTCAATTTGATTTCAAAATGAATCTATAACTATCCCTCCTCGGTAGCGGTGGCATCTTCCGACGGACTAAAGACCCTCTTTTCTACCAAGTATTGAAGTAAATCCGGGAGATCGTTTTTGGGTACATCCTTTATAGTTATATCCCCAATTTTCGTCGGCAGCACAAATCGCAAAGTGTTACCCCGCCGCTTTTTGTCATGTAACATCGGTTGAAGCAACGGATCTATCGAAACGCCTAACGCATCAGTCGGCAAGCCAATTCTGGATAATAACTCTAATTGTCTCTCAGCATCTGCGTGAGGGAGAATTTCCGTTTTGACTGCAAGATATGAGGCAGCGACCATGCCCACAGAAACCGCTTCACCGTGTAAATATCTGTGGTAAAGTGATTCCAAGGCATGTCCAATCGTATGCCCATAATTTAGAATTGCCCGGCGATCTGTTCGCTCTTCCGGATCCGCCTCCACAACCGCAATTTTATGTTCACAACATCTTCTCACAAGTTTTTCTAAAACATCGGGATCCTTCGCGATTATGTTCGCTACGTTAGCCTCTAGGTAGTTGAATAGCTCACCATCCATTATCACAGCGTACTTAACCACTTCGGCAAGACCCGCTCTTAACTCTCGTGCGTTGAGTGTTTGCAGAAAGCTAGCATCAATAAATATTATTTTTGGATGGTAAAATCCACCGACTATATTTTTCACTCTAGCCAGATTAATGGCAACCTTCCCGCCAAGGCTACTATCCGCTTGAGCGATGAGCGTGGTGGGAATATGAACCAATGGAAGCCCGCGCAGAAACGTACTTGCAGCAAATCCCGCCAGATCACCAATGACACCGCCGCCCATTGCAATAATCACGGATTGCCTATCCAACTGATGCTCCGCGAAGAAATCGTACAACATCCCCAGGCCCCAATACGATTTGGTTCTTTCCCCTTCTGGGATCGCTTCGACGATCAGATCTACTCCCATATTTGCGAGGCTCTCAGAAATCTGGGCAATTTTAGCGGCGTGAACCTCTTCAATGGTCTGATTGGTTACCAATAACGCTTGGGAGCAACGCGGCAGATGTTCCTTAAAGAGAGTCCCAAATTCAGGAATAATGTCGGTTCCAATATAGATGGGATATGTGGTTTTTTCGTCTATCGTTGTCCAGATAGGTTCGATTTTATTTTTCGTTGAGTCCATAATCTCCGATTACACGCTATTGAAAGTTTGTGCCACATAGCAATTTTCAAGAAGATTATCCTTGAGCGTTGTTAAAAAATCATCAAAAATCCTACCCAGCCGTAAACCTGAACGGCTCTGAAACAGTGTCGAGTTTTTCTCGCACCGAGTCGTCAAGCCTCCAACCGACTGCACCAATGTTATCGTTTAGGTGCTCGATTGTGTCTCCACCGGTAATCGCGACTGTAATTTCCGGGTGAGATAGTACCCAAGCAAGTGCCAATTGTGCAGGGGTCACCCCCAATTCGCCCGCGAGTTCAATCACGGTCGATATAACCTGACTCGCAGCCCCTTGCACTGCTGCCGGAAATTGATCCCGCAGCCGCGTTGCCCAGAGAGTCCCTTCCGGTGCAGGACGATCCGGTGAATAGATGCCGCTTAAAAGTCCCACCGCCAACGGACTGTATACCATGACTCCCAATCCTTGATCCCGCACAAGTGCGAACATTTCGCCCTCAAGGTGCCGGGTCAGCAGATTGTATTGATTCTGGACGCACATATACGGTGTTGCATTGTACCGATCCGCAATCCACAAGCCCTTGCAGACCTGCCATGCCGCATAATTACAACATCCGACGTAGCGGACTTTACCCGAACGAACGAGGTCATCCAATGCACGAATCGTCTCCTCAAGGGGAGTGGATTCATCAAACATATGGACAAGGTAGACATCAATATGGTCTGTGTCTAAGCGAGTCAGCGATTTTTCGACTTCGCGCATGATGTGATATCTAGATAACCCTATGTCATTTGGCCCATCGCCTATTTGGCTAGCAACCTTTGAGGTAATCACAACATCATCGCGTTTGCCCTTCAGCGCTTTCCCCAGAATAACTTCTGAGCGACCGATGTTAGCACGGTCGTCCATTGTCCCGTATACATTGGCGCAGTCAATCAGGTTAATCCCCTGATCAATTGTGTGTTCGATGACCTTCTGTGCCTCGGCTTCATCGCCCTGCCCTCTGAATCCTAAGCCAAGTGCCAATCGACTCACTTGAACGCCAGCGTTTCCGAAGTTCACATATTCCATGACTTTTTTCGCCTTTCTAGCCGAGCTACGCCGCGCCTCGCAGTGTCTCTAACTTTTGACTGACAGCTTCAAATAGCAGCGGTGCTGCGTTACCACAAGACAGCACGCGGAACCCGCGCTTTATCGCCTCGATTCCATCGTCCAAGCCGCGGGTTGGATAGCCGACAGCGATGCCTTTTCGCGCAGCAGCAGCGAGCACCTTCTCAGAGGCTTCGGCAACTTTCTCGTGCAACGGCTGCCCCGGCACACCCAACGAAGCCGCCAAGTCACTTGTCCCTACGTTCAGGACATCAATGCCTTCGACCTCCACAATTTCGTCGATATTGTCAATTGCTTCGGCATCTTCAATCATCAATGAAACCGAAACCTCATTGTTGATGTTCGCATAATATTCCGCCGCCGACACCGCCCCAAACTTGATACCTCGGCTTGGACCCACACCGCGTTTGCCCTGCGGCGGGTAGAACGCACCATCCACCACATGCTGCGCCTCTTCTGCGGTGCGGATGTGCGGGACGAGCACCCCCATTGCGCCAAGATCGAGCACCCGCATAATCCGCGCTTCATCGTTCTCGTGGACGCGAACAATCGGTGTGGTATCCGCAGCATAGGCAGCAAGAACCATCCGCTCTATCTCTGTCCAGCCCATAGAACCGTGCTCCGCATCAATCAGGACGTAATCAACCCCGGCATATCCCATCACTTCAACAAGACCCGGTTCGGGAAGGCGTACACCGCCGCTTAACACCAATCCGCCGGCTGCTAATTTTTGTTTCAACTTATTCGTTCTAATACTCATAATTAGATTCCTTCTATGTAACAGGTGATAAATTGCTTGACCCCGATTCATCGGGGATACGGACTATGGAAGACGTTCCTCCCGCAGCCGTTGGACTTCAGCCTCTGTCTCCTCGCTACGGACCGATACCGGTCCCCAAGCGTCGATGGTGCTTGGTCCCGGTTCGTCGCTCACGGTCACGATGGCATCCGATCTGTTTCGGACTTCGGGCTTTAGCCGTGTACCGATGCCCGGTCGTTGTGGGGCGTGAAGGAAGCCATCACGGATGTCGAGATTGGGGTCAACGAACTCGTTATACCAACCTTTGTAGAAAGCAGGCACATGCTCCTGTATCATAGCGTTTGCAGAACTCATACAGATATGGGAACAGGCGAAGATGTTTACGGGTCCCGTAGCATCGTGCGGGGCAAATGGTACCTGATGCGCCGAGGCAAGGATGGCGACCTTGTGTGTCTCCGAAACACCGCCGGTCCAGATTAAATCTGGCATAACAATACGAGCAGAACCGTTTTCAATGAACAGTCGAAGCTGCCACCGGCTGAGGAGACGTTCAGAAATGCAGACAGGGGTTTTTGTGGATTCTTGGAGTCGTAGGAGGGCTTCTGGGTTGAGCAGCGGCATTAGATCCTCCTGCCACATCATGTCGTACGGTTCCATCGCCTGGGCGATCCGAATCGCTATGGGCAGCGCCCACTTGCCGTGACCGTCATTGGCAATATGCATTTCCAAGCCAACCGTATCCCGGATCTCACGGATTGGCTTGAGCGCCCGGTCGAGATCTTTTTGCGAAAGAAACTGACCATCGCTCGCAATTGCTAGCGGGATAGTGGGCCCTCCCTTAATTGCGGTGATGCCTTCATCAAGCAGCTGTTTAGCTGTCTCGCCCGCGCCTTCATAGGGCATTGAGGTGGCGTAGACACGGATGCGTTTGCGGACTGCACCGCCGAGGAGTTCGTAGACCGGCAACCCAACCGCTTGACCCTTTATGTCCCAGAGAGCGATGTCGAGCGCCGAAATCGCTCGCATCTCCGCACCGCCGTAGCCAGCGTGATCGGACAGGCGGAACATCGCTTCCCAATGACGCTCAATCTCGAATGGATCACGATCAATGAGGAGTGGTCCGAAAAAATCGTGAATCGCCGCCTGAACTACCGATGGGGCATAAAAGGTCTCCCCCAAACCGACGATACCAGAATCAGTATGGACGTGGACCCAGATGTTGTGTGGCTGAGATTTGACACGGATGGTTTCGATCTGTGTAATCTTCATCGTTTCTCCTTAGCGATTTTTTTTCTTTTAAGGTGGGAGTAGGTCAATCTTTGGCTGCGTGATATTTTCTGGTGAAAGGCACACACTCCAGATCCAAATCTTTCCAATAGTACTGGTATTTCTCCGATTGCCAGTCCTTATAGATTTCTTCCCATGACATACGATTGAAGTGCGGCAGGAGTGACCCCTCCGTAATCGGTTGGGATTGACCTTGATACCGATAATCGACGGAAAGACGCAAGCGGTCTGTTGTTTGATTGGGAAGCGCCTTATGGACGGCGAGGCTTTGGAAAAGCAGAAAATCACCAATTTGATAGTCCGCTGAGACCCATGCGAGGTTCAAATGATCGGTTTCTACACCCAAGCCACCTGCCCCATCAGCCCGTATTGTTGGTAGGACGCTGAACTTATGGGACCCTGAAAGCACCGCTAAACCACCGAAATATTGTGGACAATCGCCCAAAGGGATCCAAGCGGTATAGGTCTCCTCCGTGCCTTGAATGTGAATATAGTCTTGGTGGGCAGGTGTCGTATACCTGATGTTTTCGGGAAACATAATTCGCCCGATATTTCGGGGATGAGGGAGTGTAGGTTCGCCAAACATTTTGTCGCAAACGTCGAGGATTGATGGATAGTGGGCAAAGGCGTGAAAAGATTCTAAACTTTGAAAATCGTCGAGGATGGGCCAATATTCGTCCTGTCCTTCCCGGTACGGTCCTCCGTTTCGGATGCCGTCCATCAAATCCGTTCCAGCCTTAATCCAACCGTGATTATCGCAGATTTTGAGAAAATCTCGGCGGAGTTGGAGAATCGTGTCAGAATCGATCAGATTCCGAAAAAAAAGATACCCGTCTCGTTTCGCACGATCCTGTAGCCTATCGGGTTGATCGAGCACGTCATTCGATTCGACAAAGGGTTTGATCTCTGTTTGCATAGGTTGTCTCGTTGATTAGAATTGTTAAGCAGTTGGATAAAACATACATATTATACAGCCTAGCCAAAAACCTGTCAATCGTAAGTCGCAGGGATAGAAATATACAAATGAGCAACGTTATGAATGGGTGCTTTTAAATTTTGGAGCGTTGACATTCTCCACCAAATATGATACATTTGACACATATCAGCAGTTGAGACAATCACCTTTCTTTGTAAGAAAGGAGGTTAGCATGTACGTTGCAATGACAGGATCCACTGGGTTTGTCGGATCGTATACGGTCCGGTCGCTTGTCGAATCGGGACACCGTATCCGCGCGCTTGTGCGACCGCCAAGAGATACCGCTTGGCTTGAGGAGTTAGGAATCGAGATCTGTAGGGGAGACATGACCGATGAGGATGCACTATACGCATTTGTTGAGGGGACGGACGTTGTCATCCACACCGCCTACGATTCCACAGTTGAGAGTGAACAACTCGAATACCTCCGTTCTAATATCTTTGGATCACTGACACTGCTTGAGCTTTCTCGGCTCGCCGGTGTCCGTCAATTCCTCTGTACCACGAGCACCTACCTCCTCCGCCCCGATGTTTATACACCGGCGGATGTGCACCAGATGCCAATTACAGAGGATTCACCGCTGGTATCTCCTCAAAACAGCTATGTCATGCACAACACTGTCTTAGAATCGGCGTGTCAGACGTACTATGCACAGTTCGGGGTGAACACAACTGCTTTCCGCTGCGCGTGGATATATGGCATTCATCCGAATCTGGAGAAAACCGTCTGGCGCGACCTCCTTGAGATAGTCCAAACGGGTACAAAGTACGAAAGCACATTCGGATGTGATGTAGTTGCTGTTGATGACGTTGCGAAGACACTGGCGGCGGCGGTGAACAACCCCGCAGCGTTTGGTCAGGTCTTCAACCTGTGCGACATGTTTGTGTATAACCAAGAATTGGCACAGTTAGCGCGCGAGGTAACCGACAGTAAAGCAGAAGTTGTTCAATTCAAACTTCCAAAACCCGCAGCGCTAGGCTCCGATGAAATAAAAGAGTTGGGTGTAGATGTGCATCGGGGGATGGGTGGCATCCGTGCTTATTTTAAAGAGCTGCACAAATTGATTTAGCCCCTATCTAACACAGTATTCGATTAAAATGGCTACGCCGTTAAAAAACGATACAATCACCGCTATCAATGGCATCAAAGTTGGCAATGCGACAGATGAAAAGGCACGCACAGGCTGCACGGTGATTCTTTGTGAGTCCGGAGCTGTCGCCGGCGTTGATGTCCGAGGATCTGCCCCCGGCACCAGAGAGACTGATGCAATTCGTCCGGGGGGATTGGTGGAGAAAGTTCATGCGGTTTTACTCACGGGTGGCAGCGCATTTGGATTGGACTCAGCGGGTGGGGTGATGCAGTTTCTTGAGGAGCGTGATGTCGGATTCCCGGCGGGACCAGTGCGTGTGCCCATTGTGCCGAGTGCTGTCATCTTCGATCTAGGGGTCGGAGATTCAAAAGTCCGTCCAGATCGGGAGATGGGCTATCGCGCCTGTGTGAACGCCACCAGTGTGCCAGTCGAAATGGGACAGGTCGGTGCTGGAACAGGCGCGACAGTTGGGAAGGGACCAGAGCTTCAGCCATCAAATGGTGGTCTCGGATCAGCGTGTCGCACCTTGAAATCAGGATTGATCGTCGGGGCAATTGTCATCGTCAACGCGGTCGGAAACATTTTTGATCCAGCGACAGGAAGAATTGTGGCAGGTGCAAAGCACCCGGAGACGGGGGAGTTTGTGGATATTGTGGAGAGGTTATCTGAACAGGAAGAGAGAGATTCATTTCAACCTACTAATACGAATACAACCATCGGTGTCGTTGGGACAAACGCTTCACTCTCCCCAATAGAAGTTACGAAAGTCGCGCAGATAGCGCACGACGGTTTAGCGCGGACGATTCGCCCGGTGCATACCATGTCGGATGGCGATACAATTTTTGCGCTTTCGATTGGAACGCACGACACACCGGTCAATACCGTTGGGGTTATTGCAGCGGAGGTTATGGCAGAGGCAGTCTGTCGCGCTGTGAAACACGGGGTGGTATGCGATCACTAAGCCTCATATCCATATTTCGATTCTGCAGGGAGAGATTTACGCAGAATACTTGATTTCAGTTGTCTGACGGTATGGCGAATTGTGCCCCTCAAGCCCTGCGATTCCTGCAAAATCTCAATCTGTTCCGCCTGCCGTTCAACATGCTGGCTCAAGTGCATAATAATCGCTTGGGCGCGTTTGCTTGATGCTTCGGAAGCGGTTTGCATCTGCTCAATCATGGTATCTGATCGCTTGATTTCCGATGCCATGCGTTCCTCCAGCAGTTCAATTTGAGTGTGGATGTACTGATTTTCCTCCATCAATTTTTCAATCCGCGCATCTTTTTCGCGTACCAACGCCTGCAAATGGGCGAGTTCGCTATCTCCCAACGGGGGCTGATGTGTCGAATCGCTTGGGCTTGATATTGGTATGATTTGCAGAAGTTCTGTTGATTTAACTGATGTATCAATCGTTGCCATTATGTACTCCTTTGGCTCATGTAGAAAGAAAGTGTAAATCACGAAGAGAAGCCGTAGGTGCTTGCATCCCGATTTATCGGGGGGCGCGATCTCCCCGTCCATAATACGGGTGGAAACCCAATCCTATAAAAACTCGGTTTCTATTGCACGATTGCTTAACATGAGCCACTCCTTTTTCGTAATTCTAATCTTGATTTCCGATTCTCGATCACCAAACATCTATGATGTATACGATGATAACGTGCTTGCTGAAGAATCTGTTTCAATTCCTGATCCCGACGTTTCATGATCTATAGATCATAGAAACGAGCGAGTCCTGTTTCACAAGGATTCCGATGAATCGGAAGATGCACGATAAATCCGCACAAGCAAAAGGAAACAATATGACTTCAAACCTCACTCCAAAAGATCTAATTCTTTCTCCTGATGACCTCTCGCCGGAAGTGGTTAATCAGATCCTTAGACCGTATGGTTTTCAAGATGTTCGCAGTGTAAATCAACGACTCAACAATTTAGCGGACATACCCCCATACCGCGAGGCGTTTGCCGAAATTGTCAACCATCTGTTGAGCGCATCGGTGGATTCACCGGACGCAGATGCAGCACTGAACAATTTTGAACGCTTTGTCAATGCGACATTTGACCGACTTTGGCTCTATCGCCTGCTGCATGATGCCCCTTTCCTTCTGAGAATATTATCAACTTGCTTTGGTTCCAGTACCTATTTCTCAGATATTCTGGTGCGAAATCCTGAATACTTTTATGAACTTATTGATGCTGAGGTAATGAGCGACCCGAAAGACCGCGAAACGATGTATCGTGAACTGTCGCAAGCGGTGCAGCCGTTTGATCTGGCAGAGCAGAAGTTGAACGCAATTCGTGGCTATAAGCGGAAGGAGAGTTTACGACTAGGGCTGCGCGATCTGCTAGGCGACGCCGATCTGGAAACAACAACGCGGGAATTGACAAACCTCGCGGAAGCGGCACTACAAGTCTGCTATGAAATCGGTACAGATGAACTGACCCCCAAAATGGGAGTCCCTTGGGGTGAACTCCCCAGTGGCGAAAAGGTGCCGAGCACACTCACTGTGATAGCGATGGGCAAGTTTGGAGGATATGAGCTCAACTTCAGCTCGGATATCGATGTAATGTTCGCCTACTCACACGATGGGATAACTGATCAAGGCGTTGAGAATCAGGAATATTTTGCCAAACTCTGCGAATTTATCATCAACGGGATGAGCCAAGTCACCAAAGCTGGCTATGTCTTCCGCGTTGATATCCGACTACGCCCTGAGAGCCGGGCAGGAGTGATTGCCCGTTCCATCGACAGCTACGAGGCTTATTACGAGGGCTGGGGTGAGATTTGGGAACGGCAGGCATTGATTAAAGCCCGTCCTGTTGCCGGCGATCTGAAGCTAGGAGAGCGGTTTATTCAAACCATCCAGCCTTTTGTCTATCGTCGATATCTTGATGAATCTTCCATTACGGAGATAAAACTGAATGTTCGCCAGACAAAAGCACGGATTGAAAGTCAAATACGGGAGCAGGGTGATGACGTGATGGCACATGTTAAACTCGGTATCGGCGGTATTCGTGATATCGAGTTTACCCTCCAATGCCTCCAACTCATCCACGGTGGGCCCACTCCGGCGTTACGGAATTATAACTCGCTACAAACTATTGACCTGCTGTACCGCCATGGGATGCTTGATCAGATGGATCGGGATATCCTCGCCGATGCCTACCGTTTCCTGCGGACAGTTGAACATCGTATCCAGATGTTAGCCGATTTGCAGCGCTATTCTCTTCCCTCACAGGAACCGGAACTAATCAAACTCGCCAAGCGGATTGGGTATCAAGATAGCGAGGCTAGCTCTGCTTTAGAAGCGTTTGAGATGGACTACACGCTACATACAGATGCAGTTCGATCGATTTTTGGCAAAGTTTTAACGTCGCCTGTTTCAGAGGGCGAAATAGATATAGAAGCTGTGCTAATCGCTACCGAGTCAAGGGTGATACGCGACCTCCTTGAGCCCGTTGGGTTCGCTGATGCGCGAGAAGCCCATGGGCGATTGAAACGAATGGCGGAAGGTTCCGATGGTGTGCGATTTTCCTCGCATGTCCGCCGATTGTTTGTCGATCTTGCACCGACACTGCTGCGTTTGTTGAGTGAATCCCCTGACCCTGACACGGCACTTCATTACATCGAAACCTTCGCAAGCAAGGTAGGAGCACGTAGCTCACACTACGCGATGTTCAACGAACAGCCAACCATGCTTGAGTTATTGACCAAGCTATGTGGAACCAGTCGTTTCCTAGCTGAGTTACTAACCGGGCAGCCAGAATCCTTTGATGTGTTGACTGCCCCGGCGGTGATGGACCATCCCAAAACAGCATCCGAAATCTGTATGGAGGCACTTCAGGAAATCGCAGATGGAACACCGGATCAGGTATTTCAGGCACTAAGGCGGTATAAAAACAACGAAGTTCTGCGAATCGGTATGCGGAACATTTTGGGGCAGGCAAACCTGTGGGCTACGACGGCTGAACTCTCCGATCTTGCGGAGGGAACCTTGCAGGCGATGTATTCCCATGTCAACACAGAGTTGCAAATTGAATACGGGAAGCCGCTGGAAAGAGGCGACAGTCAGAGTCAAGCGACTTCTACCGATGAAAAGACAGATGCGGATCTGCCTTTAGCAAAATTTGCTGTAATCGGCATGGGGAAATTCGGCGGACGGGAACTCAATTTCAGCGCGGATCTCGATCTGATGTTGGTCTATTCTGCCGAGGGTGAAACAACACAAGGCACCCCTAACGCAGACTACTTCAGCAAACTCGGGCTAGAGCTAGCTAATCGGATGAAGGGGAACACCGGCGGGGGCGGCATCTACGATATTGACCTGCGGCTCCGACCATTCGGTTCAGGTGGGGCGATTGCGTTGTCTCTGGAAGGCTACCAAAGTTACTACGAAAAAGACGCAGAGACGTGGGAGCGTCAGGCACTGATCCGTGCTCGTCCTGTTGCTGGAGACATTGAGTTGGGGCAAGAGTTTGTGAGGCAGGCACACACCTTTGCCTACAGTCAACCACTGACCGCTGAACAGACCGCACATATTGTCCATACTCGGCAGCGCAAGGAAGCGCAAACGACGCGCGCAGCCTTTACTTCCGCTACCGCACGCCGCCGGAGACGCAGAAGAAAACAGCAGATCGACGTGAAATCTGGATATGGGGGACTCATCGATATCGAATTTGTCGCTCAAACGCTCCAGTTAACGCACGGTACGACACACCTACAAGTGCGGGTGCAGAACACTGTTGAGGCGATTCACCGGCTGCATGAAGTTGGGGCTTTGAACCGAAATCAACGGGAACAGCTGCTCCTTGCGTATGAATTTCTGAGGAATGTGGAAAACAGCTTACGAATCGTTCATGACCGACCGTTGGACGCTTTACCGGATAAAACTCCTGAGTTGGAGCAGCTCGCTAAACGACTCGGCTACGAAGATGGGACACAGCGATTTTTGAAGGACTACCATTGGTGCACAGAAACCACACGAACGTTGTTCAATCAATTGTTGAATACGCAGTAGTTTGGCTCAGTATCGATCTCTCAAAGTAACCCACGCGCCGTTCCCCCATCCACTGACATAATCTGTCCTGTGATGTGTCTAGCCTGTTCGCTGCATAAAAAGGCGACAAGTGCCCCCAAATCTTCCGCCTCGCCCATCCGACCGATAACAGAGGTTTGAGCTGTCTCTGATTCAATTTCTGCGTAGGTTCTGTTCTGTGCTGCCGCTGTTCGCTGTATCAGTTCTTCACCGAGCGGTGTCCGAAACGGTCCAGGACAAACGGTATTGACCAGAATCCCTGCATTGCCTAGTTCGTTGGCAAGCGACTTGCTCAACGCTGCCACGCCTGCTCGAAAAACGCTGGAAATGAGGTAAGGTGTACCGGGTTCCCTAACAGCAATACTGGTGATGTGCACGATGCGTCCCCAATGCACCTGCTGCATGTGCGGAATGACCAAGCGACAGAGCCGAATCACCGGGAGCAAAACACCTTCATAGCCCCCCTGCCAGTCCACCTCCGTTAGATCTGAAAAGGCACCCATCTGCGGGTGTCCAACGTTAGTAACGAGAATATCAACTGTCCCAAATTCGTCCACACTCTTTTCTACCAATCGTTCAATGTCTCCTTCTCTTGTGAGATCACAGACGACGGGCAACACCCGTGAGCCACTTTCGGCGCGTATTGTTGTCGCTGCTTCATTGAGTTCTTGCTCATTGCGCGCACAGATAACCACGTGCACACCTTCGCGAGCCAACGCCATTGCACTGGCTCTCCCTAAACCCTTGCTCGCCGCACAGACGATGGCAACCTTTTGATTTAATTCCATGTCTATGGATGTACCCTCCTTTCATATCCTTTCACGCTTGAGTATAGCGCAAAATATCGTATGAATCAAGATCCAAAAACATTAAGAGACGATTGATCAATTCCCAAAAACATGGTACGATTGACGAATTAAGGGGACTTTCATATCAATTGGGGAGGTACTAAAATGGCAGGACAGGTAGAAGATAAAGTTGCTCTAGTGACAGGTGGAAGTTCGGGGATTGGTCGAGCAACGGCACTGACTTTGGCAAATGAACGGGCAAAGGTCGTTGTCGCTGATCTCAATGTTTCGGGTGGTGAACAGACCGTGCACCTGATTCAGGATGCCGGTGGAGAAGGTATCTTTGTGAACGCTGATGTGTCAAAGGCTGAATCAGTGGAAGCAATGGTCAACAGGACGGTCAAAAACTATGGCCGCTTGGACTGTGCCTTCAACAATGCTGGTGTCGGCAGAGGAGGCAGCACAGTAGACTGTACAGAGGAAGACTGGGAATTTACCATCAAAGTCAATCTCACAGGTGTCTGGCTGTGTATGAAGTACGAAATTGCTCAGATGCTCAAACAATCCAGTGGTGCTATTGTGAATACGGCGTCTGCATACGGGCTCGCCGCCGCCGGAGGAACCCCGGCGTATGTCGCGAGCAAGCACGGTGTTGTTGGATTAACCAAGGCTTCTGCGATGGAATATGCCGCTGAGGGCATCCGAGTCAATGCGGTATGTCCGGGTCATATCAACACGCCAATGCTAGCGCGGGGAATGAACGACCCTGAAAGCAAAGCGCGGATGCTTGCGAGGCATCCAATCGGACGAATAGGCGATCCAGAAGATGTCGCCCAAGCGGTGATGTGGCTGTTATCGGATGCGGCTTCTTTTGTTACCGGACATGCTATGTCTGTGGATGGCGGTTGGGTTGCAAGATAAGTACCATTGGCGTTACATGAAGTTGCGTATTAATTTTACAAAGGGTTTGCCCTGCTAACGGCGGAATGGAACATGCTACCCACGGCTAAGTCCCATCGCAAATTTCGAGCAATGGAGCAACCTACTTGTATCTTCGTATCGTTCGCATAAAAATTGGTAATACTGGGGACAAGAGTGCGCCAGCAGTGACCATAGCTGCACGAAGAGATACGATACGACCAATTGCTCCGAAAATGGGTCCACCCACCGCCTGACCGCAGGCGTCCGCTTGACCCATTATTGAAAAAATTGTAGCACGAACTCTGGAATCAACGTGCTGATTAATCCAAATCGTGCTAATGGTTTGATCGAGTGAGCGAAATAGTCGAATGGACCAGTAGATGACAATAACAAGAGCAAAATTACCAACCAAGCCGAAAGCAACAAGATTTGCAACTAGTAGCGTATTGATAAGAAATAAGGCGCGTGGAACCGCAAGTCGGCTGCTTGTATCAAGCGATCGTCGAGCAATTTCAGTGCCGACGATTTGGATAATATTTGCACCGACGTTGATTACACCAAACCAGATAACAGGTTCTAACGTTCCAATTTCAGGAAAGGTAAAGTTCTTCAGTAGGTGCGCTTCCCAGAGCCGATCAAATCCTTCGGTGTGCATCCCAAAGAAGATACCGATGCTGAGGATGGCAACTAACACCGACCGTTCCCGTACGACCCGTATCCCTTCGCGAAAGGTGTCTCTCATTGCTCTCCAAGACGTGCGTTCCTGTTGAGGTATCGGTTGGAACCCCACTTCCGGCATCGTGAAGGCAGTAAAAATCGCCAAACCGATGAACAACGCACCGCCTACGATCGTCGGAAGGTTGAGTTGAAGATGTGCTAGCCCCGTGCTGGCAACGATGCCAATCAGAGAGCAGAGTTGACTTACCTGTGCACCCCGCATATAAGCCTTGGACGCTATAGCTTCGCTGGTTTCGTCAGCGATCCACGCCTGCGCTGCGCCGCTGAGAAAGGTGTAACCTGCCCCACCAATGACATGCGATAGTAGAATCGCCACGAAAAAAGGAATCGAACCCAAGAGTATGCAACAGAAACCGAGTAATGCCGTCCCGATAATAATCGACAATCGGCGGCTATACACATCGGCAACCACGCCTGTGGGTATCTCAAGCAGAAATGCAGAAACTTCCAACGCCGTACCAATGAGCACCAGTTGTAGCGGATTCAGACCAACCACTTCAACGTAATAGACGGCAATGATTGTGTACGCCATCGCTGAGAAAAGCGAGTATCCGCCGCTGTGAATAAGATAGATGGCGTATGCGCTGAGTTTTCTCATGTAAGCCTCACTTTAAGTGTTTAGAAACGATTTTAGGAATAACTGAATATATGCAACATATTTCCTCGCCTAGTATCTGGCTATTTGTTTGATTGCATTTTCTACATTAAATAGCTGCATCGTAAAAAACTTCATCTTGAAATACACATATGTGTATGTGGAAAAAAGTAAGCCTACATTTTGATAGTTGTCTGAACTATGAGGAAGGTGATATAATGGAAAAGCGCATTAATCACAAATCCCAAGGAGTTATGTATGGCAGACAATAATCTTACTGTTACAGTCAATGCAGGTGAACACAATCGGGACGGTTGTCCCGTTAGCGTTGGTATAGACAATTCTGACGCTGCAGCACTCGCGAGCGGATCAGTCACTCTCACGGATCAGGCGAGTGGCGCAGCCATCCCCGCCGACCTCAACAGCGACGGCAAAACGGCGACACTCTCATGGATCCTAAATGGGCTTAAAGCCCATCAGGAACGATCATATATTCTCTCATCAGGGGAGGCTGGAAGTGGCGGTGTTGCGTTCAGTGAACGCGACAACGCTATTGATGTGACAATTGATGGTAGGGCATTTACAACCTTCCGCTACGGAACAGATGGATTTCGCCCTTACTTCTTCCCCGTCCTAGGACCCGGAGGAAATTTGGTGACCCGTGGCGAAACGAGTGAAGAATCCAGCGACCACGTCCATCACCGATCGCTATACGTCGCCTACGGTGAGGTCAACGATGTAGACGTGTGGGCAGAGGGCGAAAATTCTGGTAGAGTCGTACATCAATCCTTCACGGATAAAAGTGGAGGAGCGACGGTTGGCAAAATCTATACCGAGAACGATTGGGTGAACAAGGCGGGCGAAAAGTTGATGTCAGACCGCCAGCACTTCCGCATCTACAACACCCCTGAGACGGGAACCATTATCGATCTGGATTTGACCTTGATCGCATCTGCGGGAGATGTCCATTTCGGTGATACCAAAGAGGGTGGGATTATATCGGTTCGCGTCAATCCGTCGATGAACGCCTCCGATGGCGGAAAGATTGAAAACGCTTACGGCGGGATTAACGAAGGCGAGACGTGGGGCAAACGTGCGCAATGGTGCGACTATTCGGGGACCGTTGAAGGAACATCCGTGGGGATTGCTGTCTTTGATCACACTTCTAACCCGCGCTATCCGACATATTGGCATGTCCGCAACTACGGCTTAATGACGACAAACATTTTCGGGACCGGCACGTTTGAAGGCGACCCCAGCAAAGACGGTTCATACACGATGAAAAGTGGTGAGGAGATGAATTTCCGTTTCCGTGTACTGATTCACGCCGGCGATGCTGCGGCGGGTCAGGTCGCACAGAAATATCACGATTTCATCAATCCGCCAACGGTATCAATTTCATAACCGCCTCGTGCAACTATAGTGAATTAGAGAAATAAGTAGACATTTGCCAATAACAGTGAAGTTTCCAAAGTCCCCCTGATAAGGGGGATTTAGGGGGTTGGTTGTGCATTGAGAGTGTCTAAGTAATTCTAAAATCTACCATAAAACCGACATTAATGGACAAATGACTTTCACGTCCCGATAGATCGGGATCTTCGGAACGGGATTTCACGCATCACGTTTCACGCATCACGTTTTACTGGTCAGCCCATGAGTTATGCCAAATCAGTTCGTTTTGCTTTGGGTCGTCCAGTAAATCACCAATTGTCAGCGAATTGAAATAGTCCTCCGGCAGGACATTCTGTTTACCATTAAACGTCGAACCGTCAGGCATAAAGGCACACGTCATCGCACGGCGCGGTCGGGTCGTCATGTTTGGTCCCGCGGCATGGGCAGTGAGACCGTTATGCCAAACAATCGACCCGGCAGGACACGGGCACGCCTGCGGCTCAATGTCTCGCCATTCAGGATATACTTTGAACAATCCACCCAAATTCTCTCCAATGCCGACATTCTCGAATCGTGCAACCCGATGCACACCGGGCAGATACCAGAGGCAGCCGTTGGCAAGCGTGATATCATCTAGTGCCATCCACAAAGATAGAGAATCGTGGGAGCTGAATGACCAATAGGGCACATCCAGATGCCAAGCGGTCGGATTCCCGTGGGGTGGCTTAATTAACGCTTGGTCATGCCAGATCCGGATGCCCTCTACACCCGCTAACGCTGTAGCCATCCGCCCAATTCGCGGATCACAAATCAGTTTGTGCATACCTTCATGCGTATCCGCAAGCCGTAGGCACTGTGTAAATACCCTCGCGTAAAAAGCGTCTGGGTCCATCTGATTTGTCATAAAATCTACGGCACCTCCCAGACGCTCTGCAACAGATTCGTCTGTACATCGGCGCCATTCTCCCAACTCATCCGCATCGAGAAAATCTTCAATGACCAAAAAGCCGTTTGTTTGGTAGAATTCGATCTGTTCTTCTGTGAGTTCATTACGCATTGCCGCTTGTTCCTCCTAATGTCAGTGATTGTCTATTCTACTAAGCAATCACTATCCCGTTCCACCTTTCACACTCCAGACAGCGCCGGTAGTGTAGGTATTGCGCTCCGAGCAGAGAAATTCGATAACTTCTGCCAACTCCTCCGCGTCTGAGTACCGCCCGACTGGCGTTCCCGGATTGGCGAGAAATTCAGCGGAAAAACGTGGGACAACCATCTCCGTTAGCGCGCGTCCCGGCTCCACACCGTTCACAAATACTCCCTGTTTTGGATACGCATTGCCAAGTGCTCCGATAAATGAGAAGACAGCTCCCTTAGAGACACCATACGGTACTTGGTTCGTTGCGCCGTTCCGCGCCCCTGAGGAGATTGTCACACACCGTCCCCAATTCTGCTCCAACATGTGAGGGATAGCTGCCTGATGGGCGTGGTAAACGCCGTAAATATTAATCCGCATAACTTTATCGAACTGCTCGATAGATTGTTGGTGGAACGGTGCCTCTATCCCTAAAATCCCGGCGCAGCAGACGAGAATATCCAAACGTCCGAAGGTTTCGACCGTTTGATCAACCATTGATTGAACGGCAGCGAAATCAGTCACGTCTGTCTTTATAAATAGTGCACGCTGTCCCATCTGTTCGATCTCTTTGACTAAACCAGCGGCTTCCTCTTCGAGGATATCCGCGATGACAATATCCCGCCCCTCTTCCGCGAATCGTAGGGCAGACGCCCCACCGATACCTCGAGCCCCGCCAGTAACCACTGCCACCCGTTTTTCTTTAGGTGCCGCAAAACGCAGATTCGGCATAAATTGATCCTCCTAAACCGACACTCACCTTCCAAAGCTTTCAAATCTTCAGAAGATTTTATCGCCTTGTAGAGGCAGATCTCCTACCTGTCCAAAAGGACAACTATATGCCCCTACGGCGAATCAAGATAATTCACAATCTCAGCGCAAAAATCGACAATATCCCCAAGATCATTCTGAATGACATCGTAAACTGTACGCAGATTAACTCTAGGGTAATGATGGACAATGATATTCCGCATCCTGACCGCTTGGCTAATTTTTTCGGCTAGTTCCTGTGGTATAATCCCATTCTTGGCGAGCATCTCAATCGCTTCGGGACGGCTATTAGGCGATCCTAGATTAGCACCGGTAACAACGTGCATCGCAATGTCGCTTATTGCTTCCAACATCGTCTGGATCTCGTATAATGACGCATCCACCGCCTGAAAGTCTTCAGCGAATTCCTCGAAGTTCTTTTTACCCTGATTCTGTAAACGATTCAGCATCTCTTGGACATAATTCACTAAATGTTCAACGCGTCCCCGGTCTATCATGTCCTTCCCCTTTTTTAACATCTGCCTCGTTTTTGCACGCCTCATCAAGTAATCGCGACCAATCTGTTGCCACGGTTCTTCATCTAGGTGTTTGTCAAAAATATCCATCTCAAACCGAAGACGCTCGTGTGGATTGGCACAGAAAGCAAGTTTTCCGGTCCGCAGAATTTCATAGGCAAAATGCGTTGGGGCTCCGTCCAGATTCACAACATCGACTTCAACGTCTCCCAAGGCTTGACACAGATTTTCCACTAGCCTTCCGATAATCTCTCGTTGATTTGATGCATTAGTCTCACCAAATAGGAGTGCTACATCGACATCGCTCTCTTGCCATACCTTCCCTGTTGCATGAGATCCGAAAAGGTATGCCGCAATAACTGGCGGACTCATGTTGACAACGACGGTTTTGATCGCCTGTTCAATAGAAGCCTGTGAAATTTGCATAGCACCAATCATAACTTTCCAAGGGCTGAGATGGCTTATAGGATATTCCATGCCAGAAAAAATGTCAAGTTCGCTTTCAGCGGGACGGCTGCCGTCAAAAAACAACCGTTGACAGAGATCATACGCTGTGATATAGTGTCCAAGCCTCAAGAGAGGGTGGATAACATATATCAAAAAATAAACGCTTTGGAGAGATAAGATGGCAGATCGATTGGCAATTGATGGTGGAACCCCGGTTATTGCGGAACCTATTCCCAGCGGTGTGCACGGTCCAAGCGCTATCGATGACCGGGAGATTAACGCGGTCACTGAAGTGCTGCGGAGTGGCAGACTGTTCCGATTTGTTGAGGATTCTCACGTCGCTGCATTTGAAAAGGAAGCTGCGGCGCTGCTTGGCGTGAATCACGCGCTAATGGTCAATTCTGGTACGAGTGCGATAATCTGTGCACTGACAGGAATTGGCGTCGGTCCCGGCGACGAGGTGATCGTTCCGGGCTATACCTTTATTGCGACAGCGGCAGCGGTCGTGGGCGTGGGTGCGATCCCTGTAATCGCCGAAATCGACGAATCGCTCGGCATGGATCCCGCCGACGTTGAACGGAAGATTACCCCACACACAAAGGCAATCCTGCCCGTCCACATGCAAGGGGTGCCGTGCCGCCTTGATGACCTCATGGCGATCGCCAAGCGGCACGACCTCAAAATGGTCGAAGATTGTTGTCAGTGTGTCGGTGGACGGTATAACGGCGCGTATACCGGCACATGGGGCGAAGCCGGTGCGTGGAGCCTAAATTATTTCAAGGTGATTAGCTGCGGCGAAGGAGGCATGGTGTTTACGGATGACTACGACATCTATGAACGCACCGCCTTCGCTAGTGATGCTGCAATGCCGATGTGGATGAGCGATAAGGAGTGGCAAAATCCGCCATTTTCACGTCAGGGTTACCGTCCGAGCGAAATTATGGGATCGATTGCGCGGGTACAACTTTCCAAACTTGAGGACATCTTGAGCCATACCCGTCGGCTGAAAAAGGCATTCCTCGCAGAGTTGGCTGAGCCGAAGGGATATATCCCACAGCATGTCGATGATCCTGATGGCGAATGCGGCATCAGCGCAGCGATCATTGTTAAGGATCCGGAACTCACTCCGAAATATGTCGAGGCACTCAAGGCAGAAGGGTTAGGAGCCGGCACCGCGTACAACGAGGGATTTCCAGACCGTCACATCTACTATTACTGGGATTCAATCCTGTTCAAGCACTCCCACCACCCATCGGGTTATCCGTGGAAAGATCCAGCCTACAAAGGAAACGTTGAGTATTCACGGGATATGTGTCCGCAGACCCTTTCAATCTTGGGCAGAGCCTTGCGGTTTGGGTTCAATGTCAATATGCAGGAAGACCACGCCCGATTGATGGCTGCGGCGATTAATAAGGTGGACGCAGCGTTAGGATAGATAGTGAAACAGGAACAGATCGCCGAGGCACTACAAACGCTGGGTTTGGGAGCCGGACATATTGTCTTTGTGCATAGTTCGTTGAGCAGTATCGGCTACGTCGAAGGTGGCGCGGACGCTGTGGTTGACGCGCTCTTGGATGTGCTCGGTTCAGCGGGTACACTCGTGGTGCCGACCTTCACCTTCTCCCACGGCGGAAAACTCGATCCGGTGTTTGATCCTATTCAGGATCCGTCGGAGATGGGGCGTATAACGGAGGTAACTCGGACGCGCCCCGGTGCACGACGGAGCCATCACCTGCTGCATTCTGTCGCTGCCTTGGGTTCCCATGCGGAAGAGATCACCGCTGTCCATGGCCCCTCCGCTTGGGCAGCCGATGGTCCTTTCTGGAAACTCTACGAACTAGACGCACATATCTTAATGTTGGGTGTTCCCTATCTCCGTTGTACCTTCTTCCACGTTATTGAGCAGCTTGTGCAGGTGCGTTACCGGCGATGGCGAGAAGTCGAGGCGAGAGTTCGAGAGCCGGATGGGCGAAAACGACCGCTTCCCATGTTTGGCTACAGTCCCAAGCCGGGATTTGTGGGCAACGACTTTAACAAGCTTGGAGTCATACTGGAGGAGCGCGGACTTGCTCAGGTCGGTGCGGTGGGTAACGCCGTAGCACGACGGTTTCGGGCACGAAACGCGCTTGAGGTCGGTCTCGCTGAATACCGGAAAGATCCGCTCCTGCTGGTCAAGACCGGTGATAGCATAACACAACTTCGGGACGGTGCTCTGACCGAAGAACTGCATAACGAGAAATCGGTGATCGATCCAACGAAAATCTATGAAAGGCAGCGGTAACTCAGATGCGATATCCTCGAAGGAACAAACGATGACACAGAAAGACACAACAGCAGCTGTCTGGGAACAGCACAAAAAGGTGATACCCGGCGGCGTCGTTTCACTGAATCGGGTAATCGATCCAATGCGCGTTTTTGTGAAAGCAGGGGGTGCCTATCTCTGGGATAGCGATGGAATGCAGTACATCGATTATCACGCCGCCTTCTCTCCATATCTGCTGGGTCACAGCGATCCAGATGTCGATGGCGCGGTGATCCAAGCCATAAAGGAGGGCAAATCCCTGATCGGTGCGGGGACAACCCCATGGGAGGGTGAGTTAGCGAATCTGCTAGTAGAGTGTATCCCTACCCTAGACCAAGTGCAAATCACCAATACGGGATCAGAGGCAACCTTTTTCGCCGTGCGGGTTGCTAGGGCAATAACCGGACGCGACGAAGTGATCATCATGCAGGGCGGGTACAACGGTTGGCATAACGATGTCGCTTTCAATTTGATGGATCCCCACGAAAGAATCGCAGACCATCAGCCGGGTGAGGAGTTACCGCTCTATCCGATTACAGCCGGTATGCCAGCGTCCGCTTCTCAGCATGTCCATGTCGTACAGTTCAATGACTTGGATGCCGTAGAAAATCTGATAAAAACCGAGAATATCGCGTGCATCATTCTTGAGCCGATACTACAAAATATCGGTGTGGTCAAACCTGACCCCGGATACTTAGAAGGACTTCGACGCCTATGCAATCAATACGGTTCCCTGTTAATTTTTGACGAGGTAAAAACAGGATTTCGCCACGCCCTAGGCGGCTATCAGTCGATATGTGGGGTGCAGCCCGATTTGTCGGTATTTGGAAAGGCGGTCGCCAACGGTTACCCGCTCGGTGTCGTCGGGGGCAAGCGAGAATATATGGAGTATTTCAATCACCCGCAACCGGAAAAGAAGGTGTTAATCGCAGGGACCTATAGTGCCCATCCCGTCCCGACGGCAGCGGCAATCGCAACCTTGAAGAAATTGAAGGCGCAGGAAAGCGAGATCTATGGTCATCTGGAACATCTCGGTCAGATGATGGAAGCTGGCTTAAAGGAGCTGCTATCCAAGAAAGGTTTCCCCGCAATAGTCGCTCGGCAGGGATCCGCCTTCGTTGTCTATTTCATGGAGGAGGTTCCCACCAATTGGCTGCAAATTGCACAGTCCCATGATATGGATCTCGATAAAAAGTATAGAACCCTCTTAATTGAGAAGGGCGTTTTTCACTTCCCGCTTCCCACCAAACAGGGGAGCATCTCCTTCGCTCACACAGAGGCAGACATCGAACACACCATAGAGATTACAGAACAGGTTCTAGAGCAATTATAAAAATTAGGAATTATATCTTGAGTTTGTAGTTGCGCAATTCATTGCGCGTCTTTAAGGCAGTAAGCATACGCCGTAGCAGAGCGTCCCCACGACTGTAGGGTTAATTGTAGTTGCCTGATTCATCAGGCGTCGTGAGTCGTATTTTCCGGTAATGGCCACCGAACTACGAGGGGTTGAACGTTTAACTGCATAAGTCCTATAAGAGTAACCAACGGATTGATGATTATGACAACGAAATCCAAATCCACCGGCTGGTCAACCAAAGCCATCCACGCCGGCGAAGAATCCCTCCCCAAAACGGGCCCCCTCATCCCTCCCATCTACCAGAACAGCACCTTTCAGTTTGAGACAGCGGAGGAATGCGTCGCTGCGTTCACGGACGAAGATTCAGGCTATGTCTATACACGGTGGGGAAATCCGACACAATCTGTGCTCGAAAGCAAGATTGCCGCCTTAGAAGGTGGTGAAGCCGCACTCGCAACAGCGTCGGGCATGGCAGCCGTGAGCACAACGTTGCTGACACTACTCGCTCACGGAGACCACGTTGTGGCGATGGATTCCCTCTATTCCGGCTCATACAACATCCTAAACGAAGATCTCCGTCGCATGGGAGTCGAAACCACATTCGTGGACGCAACCGATGCCAATGCAGTCAAGGATGCAGTCCAACCGAACACGAAAGCCATCTATATCGAAAGCCCTGTCAATCCAACGTTGAAACTGGTAGACATCGCTGCCTGCGCGGAGATTGCAAGCACACACGGGGTTACCTCCGTCATCGACAACACCTTTGCCACACCGTGTGGACAGCAGCCAATCTCCCTCGGTTTTGATGTCGTCGTTCACAGTATGACCAAGTATCTCAGCGGAAACAGCACGGTAGTCGCCGGCGTGATCGTTGGATCAAAGGAGTTTATTGATCGTGCGAAGAAAGGTGCGCTGCGAAACTTCGGGGGAGTCATCAGTCCGTTCAACGCCTGGTTGACGCTGCACGGGGTCGCAACGCTGCCACTGCGCTTTGAACGCCACTGTGCCAATGCACGTGGGCTCGCAGAATTTCTGGAGAATCATTCAGCAATCGAGAGGGTGCACTACCCCGGTCTGCCAAGCCACCCACAACACGCACTCGCCAAACGGCAGATGAACAACTTCGGCGGGATGATCTCTTTTGAGCTCAAAGGTGGCGTATCAGCGGGAGAGAAACTGGTGAATCGGGTCGAACTCTGTGCGCTTGCGGTCAGCTTGGGTGATGTGCGGACGCTGATCTGTCACCCCGCTTCGACGACGCACTCACAGGTTTCGCCGGAAGCGCGAAGGCGTGCCGGAATCACTGATGGGTTGGTAAGGGTTTCTGTCGGGTTGGAGGAAGTGGAAGATATTATCGCAGACCTTGATCAGGCATTAGCGTAGGATAAACACAAAAATGGGGTAGGAAACGCAAATCTATACTCCCTACCCCATTCTCCCCTATCTTCTAGTTGTTTCCTGTTTGAATCATGTAGGACTCACGCAGTTGAACACTCAAGGCCTTATCGTGGGAGGGGCATCCCTGCCCCGATACGCTCCATTCATTGTGCCCCTACAATAAGGTCTTAGGTTTGTAGTAGATCTCGGACTCTCGGAACGGAGGCGATTTATCGCCCGTCCGGACGCGCAATGAATTGCGCTACTACGAGCCGAAGTGCGTAATTCCTATCATACTAACAAATCGTTTTCACGTTTCACGCATCACGTTTCACGCTCCCGGTATCTCGATCGGCAGATCCAGCCGATCTCCCCACTCTTTCCACGAGCCGATGTAGTTGCTGACTTTCTCATAACCCAAAAGCCGCAACGCCAGATAGCTGTGGGAAGAGCGGTATCCGCCCTGTCAGTAGGACATGACGCGCTTCTCCGGCGTAATCCCTGCGGATTCATAGAGTTCACGAAGTTCGGCAGCAGGCTTGAACATGCCATTCTCGTCCAGATTGTTCATCCATTCGATATGGATAGAACCAGGAATAGCCCCGCCCCGTGCAGAGCGTGCGACATCTCCGTAATGTTCGGCAGCGGCACGCGTATCGAGGACAGCAAAGTCACCGGCATCAAGTAACCCGTGGATGGTCTCCGCATCCATGTGGGCACCTAATTTTGAGTCGGTGGAGAATTGTGCCACCTCCTCTGGTGCTACGGGTTCGGTGCTTACCTCCCCACCTGCGGCAGACCAAGCACTGAGTCCGCCGTCCAACACCCGGACATCTTCATGTCCCAGATACTCGCAGAACCAGAATCCGCGCGCTGCCTTAACGCCGGATTCGTTTTCATACCATACAATTGTCTTGGTCGGATCTATCCCACGGTCCTTAAAGAGGTACGCAATCGTCCACATAAACGCGTCGAACACCTGTTCGCTCGTGTCGCTGAGACTGATTGCGAATAGATCGAGATGGATAGCACCGGAGATATGTCCTTCGACATATTCATGCGTCGGTCGGACATCCACAAGACAGATTGAACCGTCGTCGAGTTTGCTCATCAACTCTTCAGCGGAAATCAGCAGTTGTGGATTCGCGTATCCTTTGTCACTCATTATGTTCTCCTTATTCTTGGTACTTTGCTCATTGAAAATGACTTCTATCGACTCTTTTTTTTGCTTCTAGAGTCAGTCCGTGTAATTGAATCGGGTAAGGTTATTGGACGTTTTTTTGCTTATTGAGACTGACAAAACCCGCGTGTTTACTGGATCAAGATTTTCAATTTTTCCCTGAAAACCGCTTAAAATGTCTGATAATGTTTATTATTATCGGATATTTTATTCGATCATAATTTATCTCTTCTGCGTTTAGTCTGTGTAAATCACGGGCATGTCACACCCAAAGTGCGTGACAAGCCTCTCTATTTCCTTTTTTTTGTCGTTATTTCCCATATGCGTTAGAACATAAATGTCCGTGCGTCCTATCCGCCTAGCATACGCTTCTTCCCTTCTAAAACCGTCTTGACTTTTTGAAAGCATTTTGGGGTATAGTTCTACGGCATCTTGAAATCGATCAGGATAATCTTTGGACAATATTTCACAGAATTTTTCTAAAAAATCAGTCCACTTCCTCACCTCACATATTCTGCCACGAAACGTAAAAGCGCGGATATCTTTGAACGCCCAATCATCAGTTCTATCAATACGTCGCCCTGCTGGTGCTTCGCTCCGGGGGCGTGTAGCATTGCAATGCCGATGCACCAACCTTGCATTTTCAGGTACGGTTTTACCGCCTTGCCAATGCTGCTTATCATGGTCTAACGCGGCATCGTCAATGTGTGCTATCTGCTGCCCACATATTTCACATACCTTGCTTTGGCTGTATAAGCCTTCTTTTAGTTCACGAGGGAACAGTCTTTTTGAATCATTGGGTTCAGCAGTCTCCATAACCTGCTTTAATCTCTCGTTCCAAGTTTCAAAAGTATATGAGATGCGATTGTAAGTGCTGGTAGATGTACTAACACAATTTACCCAATGGAGGTCTGTTTCAATCAGGTCAAGATATGCTTTATAAATGGCATCAGCAGAACGGGTAAGTGCACCCTGATCGTAGTCACTAAAAGAAACACATATTACTTGGAAAATTGACGCATTGACACTACGACTTGTGGGGTTAAGTTTGAATCCCCTATCTCCAAAGATCGTGAATGCGGCTTTCATCGCACCCTTAAACTTACTACTGAACTCATTTAATTTTTCTTGACCGGGATCTCTATAGGTCTCAAAAAACTCGTTGAAGAATGCTTTCAATCCCTTCTTTGCTTTGGAATAAGTCATTTGGTAAAAAGCCAGAAACCGCAGAACAAGCGTGCGGTCTTTCATTCTTCTATGAATGTTTTTTTGAGCCATGCATTCCTTGAATTCCTTGAATTGCGCTAACTCCTTAATCAGATCGTTTAACTTCCCTCGATATAAACAGTTTCTGATTTCCATCTCATTGAGAGCAATGCCACCGGTATTCAATCGTTCAAACATTAAATATTTTAAATTCTTGTCAGATGTTTGAGGGCATACAATGGTTCGGAGAGAAGAATTGCGTAATTTGTTTTGTAGGGGCTTTTGCAAATCCTTAAAATGGCAACCATTGAGATCTGCCATTATTTCTAATCCGGTTAATTTAAGATCATTATTAAGAAAACTGAATACAGAAGTTAATCGCTGCATACCATCAATAACTTCATACTCGTAATCGTCATTCTCAGCTAAGTAGATGACAGGAATCGGTAAACCTATCAGAAAAGATTCAATGAGACGCGATGCTCGTTTGGAAGTCCATACATATCCGCGTTGCCAGTCCGCATCAAGTTTTAATGTTCCCTCTTTATACAAACGCTCCAAATCTGCTAAACTACGATCACTAGACGGAAATACAGGTATGTCCGTGCCAGCAAGTCCCTCCAAATCTCCTTCGTCTACACCTTCTAATTCACTATCTTGATGGATTATATCTGTCATGTTTGTTTTCCTTTATAGGCAAGAGTTACGCAGTTGAATGCTCAACGCTTTGTAGTTCGGCAATTTATCGTCGATCGACACCATTACAATTCATCAGGTTCAAAGAGTTGACCCCTGCCCCGCCGGGGGTAAAGCGGGATAAAGTTTTGTCACTTCACGATTGGTGGTAAGACAAATGGTCAATTTTGTTGGTTCATTTCGCCTCGGAGGTCAGAAAACCCCTGATTCATCTCCAATCTCACCGATTCGATTCGGTTGTCGGTCTTGTCCTGTTGTTTCTCCAGTTGCCGAGTCCGATAGAACAGGACCGCAACCTGTCTGATGAACCTGACCGCCGTAACAACCACCATGACAACTACCAAAATCGCATGGCTTGGCAACCACGATGAAAAGTCCATAATTTCCTCCTCTAATTTTCTTCGACGACTTCAGGAACATTCACAAGCTGATTCCATGCCTCTGTATACAATCTGTCCTCAGCTTTACGTAGCCCTCCAATGATGGTTTGAGTATTACCTATGGGGATATACCCCCTTATTGCACGTTCTATTATGTTAAAAAGATTTCACCTGCATTGGATTGGGTGGTTGTATAACAGAAATCCCCATGTTGTCCAAGAAAAAAAAGATTATGTATCTATAAGAATCTCTTTTCTCTATATCACCAATGGGAGTCGGGTAATGACTCAGATTTATGGAAGCTAAAATCTCCTCGCTCTGTCTTTTGATTATCCGAACCTGTTTGGAATTACTATAGGAACGCACAATATAATCGGCTTTGAGATCTTCATACGCGAAATAGCTCTCAACTAGTTGATGACTCCTCTCCCCTGCCATCAATTTACTATCGTCTGCTTTCGCTCCCGCAACCCCTTTCTCCGTTGTCTCTGTTACCTCCTTCGTTGCAGGTCTATCAACCACCCTTACCCCAAGACTCATGATTATTTCCTCTACCGTATTCGCAAACTCAATCTCATACATATAGCGATTGGGAGGAATAACAACGAAAGTGGGAGACTGCGGGACATCACGCAGAACCACATACTGATACTTCGTGTTACTACACCCAAAGAATGTAACAAGGCCGACACATACCAGCAATCTAGCAAACATCAGTCCTCCAATGATTCAATTAATATCTGATGTATGAGACCAGATTATTATAAGCCTATGTGGGGGGAGATTGCTCTTTGCTATTTCTTTCGCGTCCGAACAATATAACCATCAGACTGTTTAAGAACCGTGCCATCCGCAACAGTTCGGTCGTCCATTGGAAACAAGCACGGTGATTCATCAAAGCACCCAACTTCTGTCCTGCCCTCCTCACCTTCGTAGTAATGACGTTCACCGCAAAATGGACAATAGTCTGTAATAAATAGTTCGCTATCGTTACGCCAAATCACTGCTATTGCAACACCGTTGACGTGTTGATAGTCCACTCGTGCTATTTCATCTATGTAATCTAAAACTTCTGGCGTTGGGCTAAACCATTCACCACGATACCGATGGCTTCGTAAATCATTATGAATGCTATTCTCCCTCTCCACATCACCGGGAATCTCTTTAATTAAGTTTAATTTTTCGTGATTGCCTGTTTGCAGCTCTCTACGACGAGCTTCAGGACTTTGCGCCTTGCCTATTTTGATGGGACCATCATTGCCCGCTTGAATAAAATAGATCATAACTCAAACCAGAAAATCATACAGGTGTTTAACGACCCTAAACCGCAACGGCCCGCTGATGTCCCCCTCTATCTTCCGACGGTGTAATCCGAATCTCAATGTTGCGGTTAAGACGATTGAGAAGTGTAAACAATCGCTCTACGCTAAAGCGGTTAAAATCACCAGCCCTCAATCTTGAAATGTCAGAGGGGTCAACACCGAGAATTTTCCCCGCTTTTGCCTGTGTGGGTTTTTGTGCTTCAATGATGTTGTATATCTCAATAGCTAAATCTGCCTTCAACAAGGCGAGAAAAGATGTCCCGTAGGAGATTTTATAGAATATTTTCATCAAAAAAACTTGGGAAGAATGAAAAATAGAACGAAAAACAGTATTATGAAAATTATTACCAATTTAATTGCATTCCACAAACACCCCCCGCAGCTACGCTGCTCGAAATCGTAAGGGTTGGGTGGATAGCCTAGTCCACCATCAAAACCACCACCACCGTCGGACTCATAAAGTGTTTTCATTCTATCAACCCTTCTTCTCTTAGCCTTCTACTTCATGTTCCCGTTGTGCACCTTCGAGAAGTTTCTCCCCAAGGCGGGTGTTTGGACGCGCGCCTCAACTGTCATTTGCCTCGACATGCGATCGAAGCACCGCATTGATTCGTGTTTCGTAATCTGGGGTATGGGCTTTGAACCATGCCAACAGATCTGCATCAACGATGACTATGTTTTCTGGCATAACCACTGTTGCATCCTTCCAGAAAGATGCATCCATTGGCGGAGCATCCGGATCGGAGGAGGCTGCCGCGTCAATGTCTTTATCAGTCAGCGCATCCACGCGCTCCCAATCAGTTTCATCAGGGAGGGTGTCTATTTCAGAACGGGTGTATTTGACGGATGTATTCTGCTCTTTCATGTTTGTTCGCTTCACCTTGCCTCTGCCAGTGCCTCCTCAATATCTCGCGTCACTTCTTCCTCCGGTGTATCAGCAAAGGCATCGTGAAACTGTGCGACGATATTCTCCCATTCTTTTCGCCATGTCGTCGGGTCCGTTTCAAGGGATTTACGCAGTTGTTCACGTTCCACTTTCGACAGTTTTTCGACAAGTGGTAACAGTTTTTCTAGGGTAACTGGTTCAGCAATTTGAATCATCGTAATCTATTCCCTTCTTCAAAATTCGGCGTCTTTCGGATCCCAAGTTAATTGAGTGCTGCTCGACTTTAACATCTTCACTCATTGTTTTTCCGCCAGTTGTTGCACAATGGTGAGTTGCGTTGTTTGGCGATGAATCGCTGACCGGCTGAGTTTTGAGTGTGCAACTGCGTAAGTCCTAATCCTTTCACTTCAAAATCACCATCCGCCGCGTCGCTGTAAAATCACCTGTCCACAACTGATACAAATAGACCCCGCTCGCCACCGGCTCCCCATTGGCGTTTCGTCCGTCCCAATATACCGCCATTGCCCTATCTGTATAGTAACCAGCCCGCTGATGTCCCAGATCAAATTGACGCACCACCGTGCCCTTTGTGTCGTAGATAGCAATCTGCACATCCGCAGCTTTAGCGAGAGAATACGGAATCCACGTCTCGGGGTTAAACGGGTTTGGGTAGTTCGGGAGCAGAACCGTCTCCTTTGGGATCAGTGCGGCGGCGAGTTGCTCTAAGAAGTGGATACCCCGCTGCACCGTTGGGTCCGTCAAATCTAACCCTCGCGCCTCAAGGAGCCATCCCTCCACATTGGCAGGGGTGAGTATTGCAAGTGCCTGTGGATGCACCGAAGGCGCGGCAGCCGCATTGTCAAACTCACCGGCAACCTTGACAAGATCAACGATATTGACCACGCCATCTTCATTGACATCTGCATCATGCGCTCCCCTCTGCCCAAACCTATTGGCAACTTGCACCAGATCCAAGATGTTCACTATCCCATCACGGTTGACATCCCCAAAAAGTTGTGCCGCTGCGGTGACTTGCCCATTTTCAAGGCGGGGTGAGGATGTTTGACCCGCGCGGTCAGTGAGAACGACATCAAACAGACTTAAGGTAGAGGCTTGCGGTTCAACGACTTCAAACGTGAGCGTGGCAAGCGTGCCGTCCCCGTTGCTCACTCCGCTGATTGCCGTTGCTGCAAAAGTCACGCTTCCGCCCTCAGCAGAGGCAGGCACAAAGAGCACTTCTCCCGGCAGGTAGTTGCCATAGGCAGTCTCCACAGCGCGGAGGGCAGAGGTGTCAAACTGGACGCTTGCCTGATAGCCTACGACATTTTCACCATTTGCGATGTCGAGGGTGAACGTCATCTGCTTCCCACGATACGGAGACTGCACGAGGGAAGGGGTAATCCGAACCACGGGGGCGGGTTTGACTACCTCACGCGGTTCCAGCTGCGTAAACACAAAGTCCGTCGCGGCAGCCCCTGAATGGCACCCTGTGCAGACCCCTCCTTCAAAAGCCAAGTGGAACTCTGCGTCTGGGGCACCTCGCAAGTATTCCTCAAATCTCCAGTCACCAAAGGCGGGGTTACTCCCTGCCTCCTTCCACATCACCGCGATTAACCCAATAAAGTCCCTGTTTGGACGAGTTGCCTCCTTCACAACAATGGTGCCATCTGGATAAGGGAACTGCTGCTGGCCATTCGGGGCGATCGTCTCAAGCGTTTGGTTGACATAAACATTTTTCGTTCCACGATGTGGGTCGCCGCCCGGTACGGGAGGGATCGGTTGAACGTTCAGTTTTAGCCAATCCTCATACCCTGCTGTGTCATCAGGAAGCCCCGGCAGGGCAACTTGGGCGGATGCCACCCGTGCGATTAGAAACAGAACAACAATATAACTTTTCATAAGATCCCCCTTTTCAAAATCGCCGGCCGTTCTTAATCGACCTGGACCTGCCATGTTCCCCATTGACGACGACCGTATATTATATCAATTCAATCGCCTCAACCCCGCCCATGTAAGGCACGATAGCCTCTGGAATCCGAATGCTCCCATCCTCCTGCTGATACGTTTCGAGGATGGCGATGACCAATCGTGGCAACGCCGTCCCGGAGGCGTTGAGGGTATGCACCAATTCAGGTTTCGCGCCCGGCTCACGACGGAAACGGATATTCGCACGACGCGCCTGAAAATCCTCAAAATTACTGCACGAAGAGATTTCCAAGTTAAACTTTTCATCCACCGGTGCCCATAATTCAATATCGTAACATTTAGACGCACTAAATCCGAGGTCCGCTGTACAAAGAGAGATGACACGATAGGGCAAATCGAGGGCTTGCAAGACCGCTTCACCATTACGCAGCAACGATTCATGTTCATCGTAAGAGGTCTCTGGGAAGGTGAATTTCACCATCTCGACCTTATCAAACTGGTGGAGACGTTGCAATCCACGTGTCTCGCGACCGTAAGAACCCGCCTCGCGTCGGAAACAGGGGGTGTAGGCTGTATAGTAGATCGGCAGATCCTCGCCGTTCAAAATCTCATCGGCAAAAATATTGGTGACCGGCACCTCTGCGGTTGGGATGAGAAAGAGATCCATCTCCTCATTCTCCTCATCACGATCGCACCGATACATATCTGATTCAAATTTCGGCAACTGTCCGGTGCCCGTCATCGTTGGACGATTGGCGACAAAAGGCGGGGAGACCTCTGTGTAGCCATGCTGAGAAACATGCAGATCGAGCATAAAATTAATCAGTGCCCGTTCCAATTTCGCCCCTAACCCTTTGTATAACACAAAGTGGCTGCCGGCGACCTTCGCTCCCCGCTGAAAATCAACGATGTCCAACGCCTCCGCAAGTTCCCAATGCGGCTTCGGCTCAAAATCGAAGTTTCGGATCTCGCCCCAGCGACTAATCTCAACGTTATCCGCTTCACTATTCCCGATCGGTGTGCTGGTATCCGGCATATTTGGGATAAGTGCCAAAATCTTATCGACTTCACTTCTGTAGCTCTGTGACTGGTCGTTCAACGTCTTAATTTTCTGAGACACCGTTCTCATCTCAGCGATCTGCTCGGAGGCGTCCTGCTTGTCTCGCTTGAGTTGTGCAATCTCTTTCGAGACGGTGTTCTGATGACTTCTGAGTGACTCTGCCTCTCCTAACAGGTCACGCCATTTACGGTCTGCTTCAATAAGTTCCTCCAACGGTGCTGTCATGCGACGAGCGGCTAACATTGCTCGCACCGCATCGGGGTTGTCGCGGATGAATTTGAGATCTAACACAAGAATGTCCTCCTTCGATCTATAGATATGAAAAAGCCACAGACTGTTGATAACAATCTGTGGCTTTAACAACTGGCGGACCCGACGAGATTTGAACTCGCGATCTTCTGCGTGACAGGCAGATGTGTTAAACCAGGCTACACTACGGGTCCGACAAGGGTCGCTTTTAATTCTGGTCCCGACGTTTCATCCCAATCAATCGGGATAAAAACGCCGAGTTCCGTTTCACGAGAATTCCGATGAATCGGAAGATGCACAATAAATCGGCATAGGCGGAACAGGACTTGAACCTGTGACCTACGGCTTGTAAGGCCGTCGCTCTAGCCAGCTGAGCTACCCGCCCAAAATCCAACCAAGATTCCGCAAAGATATTGATACGAAAAAGATAAATAGTTGGCGGACCCGACGAGATTTGAACTCGCGATCTTCTGCGTGACAGGCAGATGTGTTAAACCAGGCTACACTACGGGTCCGACAGGGCATATATTTTAGACGATTATCCTCATTTTGTCAAGGAGAAATTAGAGATTAGAGACATTTGTGGTGAATTAGAGAAATAAGTAGACATTTACTGATAACTCTGACTTTCGCAAAGTTTCCCAAGTCCCCCTGACAAGGGGGATTTAGGGGGTTGGCTGTGCATTGGGAGTGTCTAAGTAATTCTAAAATCTACCATAGCACGTAGGCTGGTTTGAACGATAGTGAAACCCAACTTAGCCTTTCATCGGACAGTCTCCCTTTCAAAAAATTATTTCATAAAAGCAGCCTTTTGTAGCACGATCTGTTAGATTGTGATCCTACCCCGCAAACTAACGGTTTGTGCTACATTTGCCGAATTCGCAACATCAAAATGTCAACACGCCCTAGCGACTTACACTATTTCAGGCAGGCTTGCACAATCTCGCGGTAAGTATCAATTGCCGGTGTCTCTAAATCCCTCACCTTGGCACCGTCATCCCACCGCCGCAGCTGAAGCGCATCTTCATAATGTGGAATCTGCTCGAACGCTGCCCGTTCCTCGTCCGACATGACCCCGCCCTGAACCCGAAAACTCCTTTTTGATGCCTCGGATAAGCCGTCGTAATACGATGCGTCGGTGGTGCACAGATACCGTTTCGCCGGCACATGCAATCGGATTGGCGTTATAACCGCTTCCGGGAAGAACGGTTCCAGATAATCTGCGCCGACCTCCTCGTGATTCTGATCTTCCTCCAAAAAGTCGCTCTCGGCATTGTGTTCATCTAACAGGAAATGCCCGATGTCATGCAGCAAAGCACTCGCAACCTGCGTCCCACTTCCGTCGTGCAATCGTGCCTGATTCGCACATTGACACGCATGCTGCAGTTGCGTTACCGACTCATCGTAAAACGACTGTCCTCTGCGCTCCATATAATCGAACAGCGTGACAACTTTCTCTGCTGCTGTAATACCTGTCATCTGTTCTGCGAGCGTTTGATCAATCCGACTGTTGACCGCTCCCAAAGTTGAAACATTGGGATTCTTATTAGTAATCACTTTGTATCTCCTTCGAGAGTTTTTAACGGACTTACGGGTGTACCCCGCTAAGGGCACCCCAGCCGTATACCTGCTTCGATGAGATGTGCCATGCAAAATAGCGTGGTCTTACCGTCCCTCCACAGGCATTTTTACGTCTCGGCGTGTCCCGCCGCGACGGTGATACAATTTTGGACTTGGTTTTCGTCCATCTGTGGCTTGGTTAGCCACTCGTCCAAAGTCCCCATGTCACTGGAGAGACGGGAGACCTTGCAAGGCTGCAAGGGTGACATTCTCCCGCTTTTGAACGTACCAAAAGTATACCATAATTTACACGCAAAATCAACTAAAGTTATACGATTTGACCCAACGCTAAAACATTGGAATTGTCTCATTATCTTTCATGGTTTAGCACCGTCCTCCCCTGAAAGTGTCCAATTTTACTGATTTGACCTGCTTCTGCTGAACTGCTTTTTTTATATTCCGAAAATGCCTGTCGCTTATCCTCGTAATACTGCTCCCGCCAATCGCCTTCGGAGAGAGCGTTGTAGGTTACATAGATGATTCGTCGCGGTTGATTGGAGCTGTTTGCTCCGCTCTTATGTGGGATATAGGACCCAAAAAGCAGGATATCCCCCGGCTCTGTTGGCACCTCTACCCATTCCATCTCCGAAGCGACCTCTTCAGCAATACAACCTTTTTCATCGAGCGCAATGAAATCTTTTTCGTATCGCCCCGGCGAGAAAGAGAGACAACCGCTCTCCGGCGTTGATGGATCAACGGAAATCAAACAGGTAATATGGAATGTAACGAACTCGTAAGCAGGTGCATCCTGATGTGGGGCGTAACCGCCACCGCCGGGATATTTGTAATTGATTTTCTCTTTGTAGAGGACAGCCGGTTCACCCATCAATTCCGAAACAACTTCCAGTACCTTTCCGTCCGTCAATAGCTTTTCCAGACCTGCGTGGTACGGCACGAAATTTTCTGAGCGCGAAAGCCGCGTCCCATCTGGCGTGGCTTCAAAGTGGTGCAGCCATTTGTCATGGGTCGGTTTCCGACTCTCAATGTCTTTGACCCACGCTTGCAATGCGGTTACCTCCTCATCTGAGAAGAAGCCGGAAATCTTCAGGTAGTTGTTATTTTTCCAGTCTCTATGATGTGTCGATTCTAGGTAATTTGGCATAATTGACATCCTCACTGTTTGACCTATGTAGGAGTTACGCCCTTGAGCCCCGATTTTATCGGGATTCAAAGCAATTTGTAGTAGCACGTTCATCGTGCATCTTTAAGGTAGTAGGCATGCTCCGTCCCGACGAATCGGGATTCAGAGCAATATGCCGTAACCCTTGTGCATAATAACCGGCAACTTGTGGTACATTAGTGCGGCATTTGATGGGAAAATACAAGCGTATCCATCTGGTTCTCAACCCACATCCGATAATGCCAACCGCCCGTATAATCTGCGGATTTGACCATCACGGTATTCCAGCCCGCCTTCAACGGCAACTCAACGTAAGCCCAGCTGAAGAACAGATCTGCTTCTGGCACCGATGCCTCCTGAATCTCGACACCGTTGACAGAGAGCCGTCCCAACTCACTTCCCCATCGAATTTGAGCGAAAACTGTCCGATCGTCAGGACTCTTGATATGCGTTACTGCGTAAGCGAGTGCCCAATCCGGTTCCCCCAACACGTCATTTAAGTTGATAACTTCGCTATCAGCGCGGTACTCCTGCCAGTGGATTTGCCCATTTTTGCCCGGATACGTTTTATCGCCTGAACCCTCCATCGGCAGTTGTTCAGCGATAAACTGTGGCGGCGCAGTTTGTGAATCGGTCGGTTTCTCTGTCATGCCGAGGTCAAAAGGTCCGAGAATCTGCCAGTCTTTAAGTGCGTGCAGATCTGCCTCATCGACAAACTTAACCTTCTCGCTACGGTTATACAACTGCTCCCCACTGTACAGGATGGAGTAGTGGTACGTCGGTAAGGGAAGCAGCGCATCAGACGCACCTAAAAACGTCACTAAACTCTGTGTCTCTTGACCCGGTTTCACTTCAAAGGTGAGCTGATTTGGGGTTATCTGCCAATTATCGCTTGGGTCAAAAGCCATTTCAATTTTTACTGATTTTTCAAACCTGTTTTTTAACTCGATTTCAAGCTTTCCACTGGCAACCGGCTGCGCTCGGTCAATCTCAAAGTTAGGTTGAACGGTGAGCAGATCTCCAAACTTCTCTTTGAACGCAGTGGTCGAGATGTCTGCCGGATGAATATTGCCCGGCTCAACAATCGCAACGGTGACATCATCACCGTCCACCGTCACAATGCTGTAATGGTCAAACGCACCGAACTCTTTCACCTCGCGGGGAGTTAACCCGCCGCCGGTCGCGCCCAGTACAAAATATCGACGATCATTGCGTGTGTGCAGTGTCAGGTTGTGGTAATGCCCGGCGAAAACGGTGTATGCTCGGTTACCAAGTAACTTCTCAATTTGATCCCAGCCGGATCCTTCATGTAACCATGCGGGTTTGTGCAACAGCACAAAAGTGTGCCGCACGTCCATGTGTCCTTCCAATGCTTCTGCTGCATAGCGAATCTGCGCCTCGCCAAACCAGTCTTCCACGCCTTGAGGCAACCCGTGTCTCTCCTCCGTATTGAGGATGATAAACAGGCAATCTTTATAGGTGAAAGCGGAATAGGTCCGTCCGATATGCTCAACCCAATAGTCATACATCACCGGATTGGTGATGTCGTGGTTACCCGGTAACGGGAGAAACGGTACAACCAAAGGGGATTCATGTTGCCAAAATTCTTCCCATTCTGCATCAAGCTGTGCTATATCGGTTGTGACTCCTTGTATCAGATCACCCACCATAATAGCAAAGTCAGGTTGTAGTGAATTAATTTCGCTGATTGCGCGGTCAAATATGTGCCACTTATCCCGACCTCCGCCCGTTTTATCACCAATAATTGCGAAAGTGAACTTGTCCGGATCCTCTGAAAATGGTCGTTCGACAATTGGCATCCGGTCGGGGAAATTCGGGGCTTGGGCTGCGGTACTGCCAATAATTGTAAGGCATAAGAGCAGTACCGCAAAAACTTTCAAAATCTGTCTACAATCCATCAATCTTTCTCCTTCTGTATCAATCCTGTTGAAGACTATCTATCTCTGAAAAACAAAAAAGTATACTGGGTAAATGTTACATGATCGTGGCATCCACATCAGTTTTTTATCGCAGAAGTCCAATACAGATACTACCAACGACGACAATAATAAAACATGAAGAAATGGATTACTTTAACCAGCCCTTGCCTGCCGTCTTTGTGCCTTGCGAGACTGGAATAGAATCCCGTCCAAATGTAGATGCGTTGCATACCCGATTAAACTGGCTGTATAGAAAGGCAGCCACCCTTTGAGCAAAACCAGATTCTGTGCTGCCAACAAATCATTTTGGTTGAACTGATCGCGATGGAAGTAGACCATCGGCAAAATCAGGAAAACCGCGGGTAATAGCAGCATCGTCAATTTGGAGTGTGTCCACCCCCGATGATTGCCGATGAGCGGAAGCATAGCAAATAAGCCGAAAAATGCGGATATGGCGTAATGTCCCTTATAGATCAATACAACGTTAGAGATAAGGAAGAGTCGATAGAAAATCTGTTGACTTTTGCTCTTGGTATCCACATCGGGCCACAACCCTGAGAGAACTCCGATGGCAAAACAGGCAGCGATTTTCAAAGGTTCAAGGGAAATCGTTGGATTCCAATCAAGTGGCTGTCGAAACGCGAAGATACCGGTCAATGCTATGCCGAGCGAAATCACGAAAAACGAGGTGTAGGCAACCAATCCACCGATCCAATGTTCACGAAACATGCTCATAATGAAAACCCCCTCTTTTCCGAACTGTCAATCAGGGAGGCTGACAGGAATTGGCTCCAACTGTATATCCTCCTTGATGGGATCTGGCTCTAAAGTAGCCGGCAGCTTGCCGCCTATCAACGGAGTCGCGTACTTCTCAAACGCCTCTGTGACAAAGTTACCCGCTTCGTTAATAAAAGCCTCTGGTACTACCTTCTCAGACTTGGCTCCAAGTCCAAGGCGCACCATACCGATTAAAGAGCTATAAGGCTTGTTGGGATCCAAATGTCGGGCAATGGTAATCATGAAACCGTTCATTCCATCAACAGCGCGACGGACAGCCGCTTGTCCCGCCATCAACGCCTCCCCTGAATCAACCATTGAGGCGGATTGCATTGCGAATTGAGAGAGATTCTCAAGTTTATCCCAACTTGCCTTGAGTTGGAGTCGACCGGCAAGCAGTTCACACAGATATTCCCCTATACACCCACCCGGTGCAGCATCAGAGTGAAGTATGTGTCCGTTCTTGTCTTTCACCCCTTCGCTGATAATAACTACGCAGTAACCCAACCGCCGATATATTGCTTCTACATCGACGAGAAATTGCGCGGGATCCAATCCACCTTCCGGGAGATAGATCAGGTGTGGTGGGCTATCATCAGAATCTTTCGCCAAAGCGGTCGCTGCGGCGAGCCAACCGGAATCCCGTCCCGGTATTTCAATGATTTTTACGCCTGCTGTGCCACCCATTGCTTCGGTATCACGCCCGACATTTCGTACAACAATAGCATTTGCTCGTGCGGCGGTACCGTAGCCAAAGCAATGATCCGTGAAGCCAAGCGTATTCTCCACAGAGTGCGGAACCCCTATGCAACAGAGCGGGTAACCTTTATCGTCAGCAAATTCCGCAAGTTGATCGGCGATGGACATTGCCCCCTTATCGCCCATGTAAATGACAAAACGGATCTTATATTGTTTACAGATTTCCAAAGCGCGATCATAATCCTCGTCCACAAGGGCATCGTGGTTGGAAGGGAGCGCAGCAGATGGAACGTTTTTCAGTCCTTCAAGGATCATCGGGTTCTGCCGTCCCAGATCAATCAGGTCGCCTTTCAGTAGTCCCCCAATGCCATCTGCCATACCGTAGATATTTTGGACTTCTGGGTGTTGCTTTGCCTCTTGGATTACGCCGTAGAGGCAAGTATTAAACACTGCTGATCGGTTTCCAGATTGTCCGACAACCAGATTGCCTCTGACTTTTAGGGTTGGATTTATTTGTTGGAGCATGGTAGAAACATGCAATTCCCGATTTCATTGAGGATGCTCGGAACGGCACAAGCAAATGGCTGGATGTGTGACAGAAACCTAAGGAGTTAGATGCTTATCGATCCTGAGCGGGATAGCGATTTAAGCCGATTTCCTCTCTGTCTATGTGCTACAAGATAGCGTTGACTGAACGCATTATGAATAGCAAAACACAAGGATTTGTGATATTATACTAACGCAAGTTGCTAGTTGTATGCGACGCAGAAAAAGTCAAACCCCGATACCTTATAGGTCGGGCATCTTGCCCGACTCATAGCCCCAGTTGCTTTGAATCCCGATTTATCGGGGCGGGGCGACATGTGTATAGAATCCTTTACAATAACAGATGCTCCATACCCAGTTGTTGACAAATCTTTTTTGCACCCGCCATGCCCGGGTAGAGTTCAAATGCCATATTCAACATCTCTTTCGCTTGGTTAATCTGGTTAATGTCAATGTAGCATTCCGATAATCTTTTATAAATCCATGCCGTTTCTCGTTTCGATAGGTTCAAAGCGCGAATCTTTTCTAAATCCGTTGGGATATCTTCAAGGTTCTGAGGGTTCGTGAGGACACGGAAATAGACCCGTTTCAACCGTTCCTTGATTTCATCAATGAAGTGGTGGAAACAGGGACGCCGCTTTTCGGACTCGATTAACGACTCATAAATTCCCATCGCCATTCGATAATCCCCAAGCGTCTGGTAGGCTTCTGCGATGAGGAATTCGCAGTCACGGCTGTCTGCATAGCCCAAAAAATCGTCAATGCAGCCCTTTCTCTTCTCACACTGCAGCTGCTCGTAAATCTCGATACCCGCTTCAATGTTCTCGTTCAGCAGTTCCTGAAACATGAGTTGATACTTGTGTCGAAGCTGGTTTGATTTCCGGAGATTTTCAAAGGGGCGGAGGTGCCACACGTTCTCTACATCGACTGACTTAAGCGTGAGATCATACTTCAATTTCCGCTGGGGATCGCTAAGAATTTCATAGGCGATGCAGATCCGGCGAAACATGCGCTCGGCATACTTCTCCTGCCCCGGATTTTTATCCGGGTGGTGCCGCTTTACTTGCCTACGGTAAGCCTGTTTAATATCCTCTGCCGTTGCGCGGCGATCTATTTCTAATGTGCGGTAGTAGTCTGGAATTTGCATCTGCTTGAGTAGTGTACAATTGACAGTAAGTGTAACAACACTTTATAATTCCACACTCAGGTTTGTTTTGTCAAGATAAACTTTAACCGAAACGTGATGTGCAAAGTATTAGGAGTGACGAATGACGCAAAATACTACAGAAACTCAGGATTCCTTTAAAATCAAAGTTTGTCTTCCCCTCACCGTTTTTATCCTCTTTTGGCACTGTGTGACTGTAGCCTTTGCTGCACCAGAGCGGGATCTGAATCTTGCAATAGCAGGTATTGCAGGTGAGGTTATTGCGGAACTACCGCAGGATTCCAGCGAAGCTGGAATCGCATTGATTCCTCTAAACACGACAGAGCCAGATCTAAAAACGGTTAGTCGTATTTTGACAAGTCTACTTGCATCCCAGTTGACAGAGGCGATCGGTGAGGCTCTTATCGGTTCAGGACGTCTAGATTGGCGTCAATACCCCACAGATGGCAGTCTGTTGACTCCTGAGCAGGTGAAGCAGTATGGCAAATCCTTGGCATGTCGATGGCTAATCACGGGGCACATCGCAAGGCTTGATCTGGTAGTCAACCTCAATCTTTTTTTATGGGATGTGAAGACAGGATATCTCCGATATGTTGCCAACCGTCAACTATCCCCTGTTGCTGCGTTGGCGGGACTTTATACGACAGCACCTGACGCGAACTTTCAGCCCTACTTCCTCAAATGGCAAAGTTTGCCGGAGGCGAACTATTTTGCACTCGCAATCGAGGTTTCAGACCCGGACGGAGATGGTTTTAATGAAGTGTTGGTTGCGGACGAAAAGTATGTGAAAGTATTGAAATGGGCGAGAGTAGATCTTTGGGAACACCCTGACCTGTCAGACGCACAATACGGCACCGATGAGACCCCGGTTTTGGCGCGACCCCAACGGATAATGCTTGCCGCGGACCGAGATGAGAACGAACGGGACGAGATTTATATCGGCATCACGCCAAACCTAACGCAGCGGATCGAATGGGGAGAGGACACAGAGGTAACAACCTTCGCAGAGAATTCGGTATTACTTGCCCAAGGTGGGGAGCGGCTGATCTTTGGGGAAACTGATGCCGATCAACTGACCTATCGTGGACAATTAACACGTTGTTGGGTATGGCGTATGGGAAAAATTCACCTGAAACATCCGTGCCCGTTGCCCGTCGATTACCATTCAATTGCCACGCACGTGGTGGCGATAGATCGTTCCACAAGTGAAGTTGCCGTTGTCGGTTTGGAGGGACATCTGCAAATCTATCACATTGATAACAACACGACGCATCTCTCATGGCAGACACCACCAATCTTCGGTGAGGGAGTTGCGATTGGGGACCTGAACGGGGATAGTACGCCGGAGATCGTTGGAACGGTGAAAAACCTGCCGAGTACCCTTGATTTTTCAGATCAATTTATCATCCTTGAACAAAAGGGAGATTTGTATGTAGAGGCGTGGAGAAGCCCGTTACTCAACGGGCAAATTATGGACATGAAAATTGCTGATGCCGACAACGATGATCTGCCTGAACTGGTCGTTTGCCTACGCAGTCAGAAGGGCAGCCAAATTCAGTTTTATGCGGTAACTATGGTGAATTCTAAAAATAAATAGACACTTTCGCCCCTCGGTTTCGATCCCGATCTATCGGGGCCGGTAGGTGCGGTTTCCAACCGCATCGGTTTGGAGGGTTTCATTAATTCTAAGATTCACTATAAGTGATAATTTGTTCATGAGTTCATTAGTACATTGGCCCATTAAATGGACTTCTGAACCACCATTACACATCATGATCGAAAAGATTCTGGTCTTCAGTTTCAGTTTCATCGGTGACGCTATCCTTTCGACAGCAGTCATCAGTCCACTGCGCCAGCGATTTCCCGGTGCAAAGATTACCTTCCTCGTTGGCCCCCGTGCCTTCGATCTGTTGGCTGCTGATCCACAAATAGACCAGGGCCTCGTTTATGACAATCGCGGTGAGCACGCCGGCTGGCATGGAAAAATTCGCCTAATTAAATTGCTGCGTCGCGAAAGGTTCGATCTGGTCGTAGATCTCCGGGATAGCGTATGGTCACGGTTCATTGGTGGCAAACATTGGAGCATGCGGCTAAGGAGAGGAAATATTCACGCTGTTACTCGATATCTTGATGTGCTCCAGCGGCGCGGTGTTGATGTTGATGGCGCACGACCACAACTGCAATTCACCGCTTCACGGCTCGCAAAGCGCGACGCATTTTTAACTGAAAATGGAGTTAATCGTCGTCGGGTACTGGTTGGAATTCACCCCGGTGGGAACTGGGTTTACAAATTATGGAGACCAGAGAGTTTTGCACAGATTGCTGACCGGTTGTGCGAAAAATGGAACGCGCAGATTCTGTTGTTTGCTGGGCCCAACGAGAGGCAGCTACAAGCGCAAGTTGCTGATCTGATGTGCCAACAACCAATCTGCGTAAAAGAAGACGATTTGTGTCAGGTCGCTGCGCTTATCGCAGCCTGCGATTTTTATATCGGCAATGATACGGGACCGATGCACATTGCAGTTGCTGTCGAGACTCCTGTCATCGCCATCTTTGGATCAACAAACCATCATCGCAATGGACCCTATGGTGAGGAGCACATCGTCGTCCACAGCGGCGTGGAACTTGGTTGCAACCCGTGCCACCCCGGCAAGCGTCCCGGTGGGTGTGGAAAGGGTAGTTGTGCGGTCATAGAAGCGGTAACCGTTGAACAGGCGTTCAATGCCGCCGAAAAACTGAAACATAAGAAACGTGATTAACTAAGCGGTGAAGGTCAGGTCATTTTCGCTTGAGGATTTTCTGATGTTTGGCTATAATCAAGTGCCTAAATTGACGCTGACAGTTCCAATCGTTGGTGGGTCAGATTTCAGTTTTACAAATAAGCAAAGGAGGACTTCAGATTGGCAAAAAAAGCGGTCGTGCTTTTAAGCGGGGGTGTTGATTCCACGACAATCCTCGCAATTGCACAATCCCAAGGATACGATGTATACACCATAAGTTTCCGGTACGGTCAGCGACACGTCTTGGAACTCGACAGCGCAGAGCGAATCTCGGAGAAAATGGGGGCAAAAAAGCATGTCATCGTCGATATAGATCTGCGTGCATTCGGCGGTTCCGCATTGACGGCTGATATTGAGGTTCCCAAGGAGCGGTCAGATCAGAAAATTGGGACGGGCATCCCAATCACCTACGTTCCTGCACGAAATACGATATTTCTGTCTTTTGCACTCGCTTGGGCGGAGACGTTAGAGATCGACACAATTTTCATCGGTGTCAATGCACTCGATTATAGCGGCTATCCCGACTGTAGACCAGAATATATTGAAGCGTATCAGCGGATGGGAAATCTAGCAACGAAGGCTGGGGTTGAAGGTACAGCGAAACTAAAGATCGAAACCCCCCTAATCTCAATGACCAAAGCACAGATTATACGGAAAGGTGCGGAACTCGGCGTTGACTACGGACTCACCCTCAGCTGTTACGACCCTGATCCGCAGGGCAGGGCGTGCGGTGCGTGTGATAGCTGTTTATTACGGATAAAGGGATTTGAAGAAGCGGGTGTCGCGGATCCAACGATCTACAGCACTTGAGGGCACATATAGAAATTATGGTGAATTCTAAAAATAAAGGGACACTTTCGCCCCCCGGTAGGTGCGGTTTCCAACCGCACCGGTTTGGAGTGTTTCATTAATTCTAAGGTCCACTATAAATTGCTTCGCCAAAAAATATCGGGCGTGCGATTTTTGTTTAATCCCTAAACGTTTTCCAAGTGCTTTCCCCACTATGTCCTATACAACTCATGAAAGGAATTATGATGCCTAACCCAAAAATTCTCATTGCAAGTCGTCAAGCCCCGGAAGTTGAAGCCATGCTCAACGATGCCCCGCCGGATGTCGAAATACACCTTCTATCACCGGGAGAACAACTGAGTGACCATCTCTCTGGGATCGAGATTATTTATGGGGCAATCAGTGAGGCAGATTTCCCAAAAGCCAAATCATTACGATGGGTGCATCAGCCACATGCAGGTGTTGAAGGTTTCATGTACCCCGCTTTCAAAGCAAGCGACGTGGTGTTGACAAATTGTCGAAGATTGTACGGGCGACAGATTTCTGAACACGCCTTCGCGCTTCTGCTCTCGCTCACCCGCAGCATCCCAGCGCAACTAGAGTTTATGAAGCGCAAACACTGGGAACGTGTGCCCTGTATCGAATTGGCAGGGATGACAATGGGGATTTTGGGACTTGGGGGCATTGGTCGCGCAGTTGCCGCGCGGGCAAAAGCGTTCGAGTTTAATGTGATTGCTGTTGATCCAGAATCTATGGAAAAGCCGGATACGGTAACTCAACTTGGGAAACTGGATTGGCTGCCGGAGATGATGGCGCAATCCAACGTGGTGATGGTTTGCTGCCCAAGCACTCCCGAAACGCATCAACTCCTATCTCACGAACAGTTTAATCTGTTGCCCGATGGCAGCTACCTTGTCAACGTGAGTCGAGGAAGAATTATTGATGAAGATGCCTTAATCGCTGCACTTCGCAGTGGCAAACTGGCGGCGGCAGGCTTGGATGTGACCTACGTTGAGCCGTGCCCACCGGATAGTCCGCTATGGACCGAACCTAACGTAATCTTAACTGGTCACAGCGCAGGTGCATCGCAGCATATCCGGGCACGTGCCATGCAACTGTTTGTTGACAACTTACATCGCTACGTCAAGGGTGAGTCGTTAGAAAATGTTGTGGATAAACAAAAGGGATACTAAAGACTATCAACTAGTCTGTCGTTCGCTAGAGGAGCTTACTAAAAAAGCGCGGGTTGAAATAACAGTATGAAAACATCCAAGATAACCCTTGGAATGGTTGGCTTAGGATATTGGGGACCAAATCTGCTTCGGAACTTTGATCAACTACCTGATTGTTGTGTCAAAATCTGCTGTGACCTAGATGCAAGTCGTCTCGCTAGTGCCAAAGGTCAATATCCGAATCTTATGGTCACTGATAACTATGATGTCCTGCTGAACGACCCCGATCTCGACGCAATAGTCATCGCAACTCCAGCGCGTACCCATTACACTTTTGCCCTGAAAGCCCTTCAGCACGGCAAACATATCTTCATCGAAAAGCCGCTAACACTAAGGGTACAACAGGCTGTCGAATTGGCCGAATTGTCTGAAGATACGGATCGAATCCTGATGGTCGGGCATCTGATGGAATACCACCCGGCGATTGAAAAACTGAAGGACCTTATCCAGTCGGGCGAGCTTGGACAGATCCACTATCTCTATGCACAGCGAGTCAACTTGGGGAGAATCCGACACGACGAAAACGCGATGTGGAGCCTTGCCCCTCACGATTTCTCTGTTGCCATGTACTTGCTTGATGCCGAACCGGAGAACGTATCCGCTCGCGGGGCAGCCTATCTGCAAGAGGGGATCGACGACGTGGTTTTCGTCAACCTTCAATTTCCCGGTGGGATAATGGCTCATATCCAACTGAGTTGGCTAGACCCCCATAAACTGCGTCTAACAACAATTGTCGGCAGCGAAAAAATGGTCGTTTTTGACGATATGGAAACCACAGAAATGGTTAAAATTTACAACAAAGGGGTCAATCACAACACAGGCTACACCTCCTACGGTGAAGCCCTAAGCCCACGATTTGGTGATGTCACAATACCGTATATCAAGATGACCGAGCCGCTCAAGTTGGAATGCCAACACTTTCTCGATTGTATCACAGATCATCGCAGACCCAGAAGCGATGGGAGAGACGGGTTGCGCGTCGTGCGAGTCCTACAAGCGGCGCAGCAATCGCGTAACCGGAACGGCGAACCGGTGGACATTAAGATGTGATGTCCAATCGTAGCGTCTATATCGTCGAGAAAGGGGAATGATATGAAAAAATCCTATTTTGTTCATGAATCCTCTTACATTGATGAGCCGGTTTCGATTGGCGATGGCACCAAAATTTGGCATTTCTGCCACGTTATGAAAGACAGCCAAATCGGACGCAATTGCACACTTGGTCAGAACGTGAATATTGATAGTGGCGTGAGCGTCGGAAACAATGTCAAGATCCAAAACAATGTCTCTGTCTACAAGAAGGTTGCCATCGAAGACGACGTTTTCTGTGGCCCCTCAGCGGTGTTCACAAACGTCATCAATCCGAGAAGTGCTGTCCCCAGAACGATTGATGAATACGATTCCACGTTGGTAAAACGCGGTGCAACAATTGGTGCAAACGCAACGATTATCTGCGGCGTAATCATTGGCGAACACGCCTTCATCGGTGCGGGATCTGTGGTAACGCGAGACGTACCCGACTACGCCTTAGTCTACGGCAATCCTGCGCGGCAGCATGGCTGGATGTGTCAATGTGGAACCCGTTTGGAACTAACAGACAATGTCGCACAGTGTGATTGTTGTCATCGAAAGTATCAGTGTCGCAATAATCGACTTACATCTGCCGATTAGGACCGAAATGGACTTAAAAGATAAACGTATCTTGGTTATTGGTGGCGCCGGCTTTATTGGCAGCCATGTCGTTGATCAGTTAATCGAAACAGATGTCGCTGAGATTATTGTGTACGATAATTTCGCGCGAGGAATTCAAGAAAATTTGCGGGAGGCGTTGAAAGACCCTAGGGTCTCAATATATCCCCACGGCGGAGATATACTGCACCGTGATATATTGGAGTCAGCAATGGAGGGGATTCACGGTGTGTTCCACTTGGCAGCGCTTTGGTTGTTACATTGCCATGAATACCCTCGCTCCGCCTTTGAAGTCAACATTGGAGGCACTTTCAACGTATTGGAAGCGGCGATTAAACAGGGAGTAGAGCGCGTGGTCTATTCCTCCTCCGCTTCAGTGTACGGGGACGCTGTCGAATTGCCTATGACGGAGGAGCATCCCTATAATAACTACACTTTCTATGGCGCAACCAAGATTGCCGGTGAGCAGATGTTTAAGGCTTTGGGACATCGTTACAATCTAGGTTGGGTGGGGCTGCGTTACATGAACGCCTACGGTTCCCGCCAAGATTATAAGGGAGCTTATACCGCCGTCATGATTAAAATTCTGGACCGCATTGATCAGGGGCTGCCTCCGATTGTTTACGGAGACGGCAGTCAACAGTACGACTTCATCTACGTGAGCGATATTGCCCGTGCGAACGTTTGTGCCATGCAGGCTGACGTGACTGACAAAAACTACAATGTTGGACGGGGCATCGGCACATCAATCAAAGCGTTGACGGAGTTGCTGCTGCGGTTGACGGGCAGCGATCTTGAGATCCAATATCAACCCGCCGGTCAAACTTTTGTGACAAACCGGATCGGCTCCACCCACGCCGCTGAACAGGATTTAGGGTTCCGGTGGAAAGTCGATATAAAGGATGGGATGCGCCGATTGATAGATTGGCGGGATGCCGATAAAAAAGGCGGTGTTACCGTTGAAGTCCCGCGAAGCGAGGATCCTCGATGAAATCGGGAGATGAAACAACACCCCAACAGATCCCAATCACCAAACCGTTTTTCGGAGCGGAGGAAGAGGCTGCGATCCGCGCCCCTTTGCACAGCGGTTGGGTGGTTCAGGGACCGTATGTCAGAGAATTTGAGGAGAAGTTTTCAGCCTTCACGAAATCACGTTTTTCGATTGCAACTAGCTCCTGCACAACGGCGCTGCACATCGCTGTTGCTGCGCTAAGATTGCAGCCCGGTGACGAAGTCATTGTGCCTGCCTTCACATGGATCTCCACCGCTAATGTGGTGGAATACATGGGAGCGAAGCCGGTTTTCTGCGATATTGATCTGCCTACGTTCAATATAGATGTAGAGCAGATTGAAGGACTCATTACCCCCCGAACAGTGGGTATTATCCCGGTACACCTGTTTGGACTATGCGCTGAGATGCAGCCAATTCAGGAAATCGCTCAAAAGCACAACCTGTGGGTTGTGGAAGATGCTGCATGTGGGTTTGGTGCTCAGTATCACGGAAAACATGCAGGCACGTTTGGCGAGATGGGCTGCTTCAGTTTCCACCCGCGTAAGTCTATCACCACCGGAGAAGGCGGTATGATCACGACACAGCGCGAGGATTTCGATCAACTGGGGCGTATCTTACGAGATCACGGTGCTTCGCGTTCCGATCTCTCACGCCACACAGGCAAAGCTGGGTTTCTGTTATCAGAGTATAATCATCTCGGCTATAACTACCGTATGACAGATATCCAAGGCGCACTCGGTTGTGCACAGATGGATCGAGCAGCATGGATCTTAAAAACACGTTTGCAACGCGCCCAGCATTACGATCAGTTGCTGACTGAGGTAGAATGGCTGGAGACCCCAAGAGTCCCCGACGGTTTCGTCCACGGGTATCAGGCTTATGTCTGCCTATTTCGTCCTGAAGAACCCACCCTGAGCAACGTGGATCGGCTCCACCAAGGACGTAACGAACTGATGATGCAACTAGAAACGAAAGGGATTGCGACCCGCCAAGGCACACATGCTCCAGTGCTTCAGGGCTATTATAAGGAAAAATACGCGCTACGTCCTGAACAGTTTCCCAATGCTTATTTGGCGGATCGATTGGGACTGACGTTACCGCTCTATGTACAGATGACAGAAGTTGAACAGGCATTGGTATGTCAAAGTCTTCAGCAGGTCATAGGTTAGATTATGTGTGGTATAGCAGGAGCCATATCTCTCAATCGTGAACCTCTCCGGGCAGAACGCCTAAAACCGATGGTAGATGTCATCGCCCACAGGGGACCAGACGATGCAGGTTATCTCGTCTATCAGACAGGGACGCATCACCCACTCGGTCAGGATTTTACGGATAGCCAATTCCAGAACGTTTGTCCGCTGCTGCCCGTAATTGATTCAGCTGCCGGACAGAACAGGTTGTATTCAGAAAAATGGGATCTGTTTTTCGGACACCGAAGGTTGTCGATCATCGATCTCTCCTCGCGCGGGCATCAACCGATGTGCTATAGGTCCCGTAAGATCTGGCTCATTTACAACGGAGAAATCTACAATTTTAGAGAAATACGTCAGGAGTTGAAATCGCTCGGTTACCATTTTTCTAGTGCTTCCGATACCGAAGTCATTATCCACGCTTACCACCAGTGGGGAACGGACTGTATTCACCGATTCAACGGTATGTTCGCCTTCGCGCTGTATGACAGTCGCAACCAAAAAGTCTGGCTCGCTCGCGATCGTTACGGCATCAAGCCACTCTACTATACCCTCACCAATGAAGGCACATTCCTGTTCGGGTCCGAAATCAAATCCATTCTAGAATATCTGCCCGAAAGGCCGGACGTGGATCTCGCGGCATTAAACGAATACTTCTCATTCCAAAACGTTTTTAGTGACCGAACCCTCTTCTCAGGGATTAAGCTACTCCCGCCCGGACACTGCTTGGAAATTGATTTGTCGCCCACTGCTTTGCCTCCTGATCTCATTGAGCGAAAGATTTCTAAAACCAAATACTGGGATTTTGACTTCGGACAGGAGATAGATGTCCCCGCAAATCGACTTGAAGACCAACTCTACGACCTATTGACACAGGCTGTTAAGCGACAGTGTGTCAGCGATGTTCCGGTTGGCAGTTACTTGAGCGGCGGTATGGATTCAGGAACTGTGACCGCTATCACCACCTCTGTATTCGGACGGATTTCCACATTTACAATAGGTTTTGACCTCTCGGAAGCCGCAACCCATGAATTGAGTTTCGATGAACGCAAGTCAGCCGAATCTATGGCAAACCTGTTTCAGACAACACATCACGAGCGTGTACTGCGTTCTAGCGATATGGAAGCTGTCATAGGAGATCTGATCTGGCATTTGGAAGATTTGCGTGTCGGACAGTGCTATCCTAACTACTATGCGGCTCAGTTGGCAAGTAAATCTGTTAAAGTGGTCATGTCCGGAGCAGGAGGCGATGAATTATTCGGTGGTTATCCGTGGCGATATGCCGCAGCGATTGGAAACAGTGTCGAGAGTTATACGGACAATTATTACCGCTACTGGCAGAGATTGGTATATAATAAAGAGAAACCCCTGCTTTTCAACCAAGAGGTTGCAAACCAACTGTGCAAATTGGATATTGATGGGGCAATCCCCTTCAAAAACCACACTTTGACGGCATTTCGGAATGTCTATCCGGGAGACATTCGGTGCGATAGCCGCGAGGAACAGGTCAACCACTCACTCTACTTTGAATGCAAGACCTTTTTACACGGGTTACTTGTCGTTGAAGACAAAATTTCGATGGCACATTCATTGGAAACGAGAGTACCACTGCTGGATAATGACTTGGTCGATCTCGCTTACCAAACACCCGTCCGTTACAAAATCGCCAACTTGCATAACTGGAAAGCGTTCAATGAGAACACTTCGCGCACAGAGCAGGTCGGTTTGGAACGGACAGATGTCGGCAAAGACATCCTACGCAAAACGATGGGACGGATTATCCCCAAATCGATCACGCAAGCCAAGAAACAGGGCTTCAGTGGGCCCGATGAATCGTGGTTCCGCGGCAGCAGCGAAAAGTATGTGCGAGATCTTCTGTTGAATGATAAGGCTCAGATTAACGAATATCTCAATCCTGAATATGTACGGCGGGTCATTGAAACCCACAACTCTGGTGCAGAGAACAAGCGACTCCTGATTTGGTCGTTGTTGAGTTTTGAGTGGTGGTTGAAGCAGTTTATCAAATGAACATCAAACGTATTGAGAAACTCATTGGCGATGCAATAGACACATACGATCTAGACCTATCAGGACTCACTGTCTTCACAGAGGCGGCAAGTGGCAACTATGTCGTGACACCCTTGATTGCAGCGTTGGCTGGTTCAAATCGAACTTTTGCAATCACACGAGACTCTAGATACGGCAAAGCAGTTGATGTGCGGAATTTCACGCTTGAACTGGCACAAAAGTGGGGAGTCGGAAATCGGATTGAGGTGGTCTATGAAAAAATCCCATCAATCCTGTCACAAGTTGATATTGTAACGAATCTTAGATTTGTGCGACCAATTGATAAAAACATGATTGCCTATCTAAAACCGACCGCCGTCCTTCCGCTGATGTGGGAAACGTGGGAATTTCGCGAGGCAGATCTCGATCTCGCAGAATGTCGGCGGGTGGGAATTATGGTTCTAGGTACAAATGAGCGGGAGATGAGGCTAGATCTTTTCACCTACGTCGGATATTTGGCAGTCAAACTGGCATTTGAACTGGAGATTGAAATTTACAGATCTAACGTTGTGGTTGTCGGAAGCGGTGTCTTTGGTGAAAGCTGCGTCGAGACGTTCGATAAGTTAGAGGCTGATATAAAATATATTGACCTTTCTGCGGGTGCTTCCCTGGAGACCGAATCTGCTAAATCTACGCTTCATGATGCCGATCTCGTTATTTTGGTAGAACACCACAGCCCAGCTTGCTTAATCGGCAGCGAGGGACAGATAACCGTTGACGAACTGTTAGCGTTGAGTCCACACATGTCGATTGTCCACATCGCTGGAAATATAAATCGAGAAGAAATTGATAGCGCAGCCATTCCGTGCCTTCCACAAAAATCGGCAGCACCGGGTTACATGAGTGTTACAACCGATTACTTAGGTCCTAAGCCGGTTATTGCCTTGCATACCGCCGGATTGAAGGTTGGTGAGGCAATGGCACGGACGCGCCTCGCAGGGCTTGATCCAATAGAGGCAGAAAAAAAGGTCTTGCGTGATCTCCCGCTCGCTATGGGATTTATAGTAGACGCAAGAAATAACGGGACAATAGTTTAGAAGTATGTTATCCTGTTTGCATTATGGCACATTCATCAGATTTACGCACACGCGTCCTTCAATTCATAGAAAATGGTGGCAGTAAAACAGAAGCGGCAAAACGGTTCAAAGTCGGTCGAACTGCGATTTACCGATGGCTCAATGACCCAGACCCACTCACACCGGGCAAACCGGGTCCCCGAAAACCGAGACTACTTGACCCAACGGCACTGGCTGAACATGTCAAGGCACACCCTGACCAAACCCTTAAAGAACGCGCCACACACTTTGGGGTTTCACCCGCCTGTGTCGGCTATGGACTCAAAAGACTCGGCTACACGCGTAAAAAAAAACGGTTGGATATAAGGAGCAATGTCCAGAAAAACGACAAGCCTATCAGGAGCAACTCGCAACGGCGAAAGCATCAGGCAAAACGCTGATTTACCTCGACGAGACCGGTTTTACAGATGAAACGTTTAGAAGTCATGGCTATGCCCCCCGGGGACAATGTGTCCAGGGGTTGATACCCAGCCAAAAGACCCGCACCACCACTTTGATAGTGGCACAACTGAATAATAAGTTGATTGCCCCAAAGTTAATATCGGGCAGTTGTAATGCACAACGGTTTAATACATGGCTTGATGAAGCGTTATCGCCACATTTAGATGCCAACAGTCTCGTGATAATGGATAATGCACGCATTCACAAGACCACCGAGACCCAAGCATTGATACAAGCCTGTGGTGCTAAGGTGTTATACTTGCCCCCGTATTCGCCGGATTATAATCCCGTTGAACAAAAGTTTGCCAATATAAAGAGAGTCCGGTCATACAATGCGGATAAGCCCATTGAGGAGATTATCAATATGTATCGTTAATTGTTAAATCTACTATAGTTCCTCACACAAATATACGCAAACATCTTAGAGGTTCAACTTCCAATGTCTGGAACAGACAACATAGAGATTCCAGATCGGCTACTGCAACGTTTAAGCGCAAATGATGCCGGATTTTTGCAGCGGGTTTATTCCGACGGATTGGACAAATATAAGAAACACTTGGCTCGTATCGGTTTCGTTGGGGTGGAGAGTATTCTAGATGCAGGTTGCGGATTTGGACAATGGACATTCGCAATGGCGCAGACTTCAAAGCACGTTATTGGTATAGACATTGATTCAGAACGCTTATCTGTTTGCGCCCAACTTGCTTCAATAAATAATTTCAAAAATGTAGAATTTCGTCGGGCGAGTCTGGAAGATATTCCTGATTGTGAAGAGACATTCGATGCCGTTTTCTGTTACAGCGTTGTGTATCTAACCGACTACCACAAGGTCTTTAGAAATTGCTTTCGTCTCCTGAAAAAAGGTGGAGTTCTTTATATCTGCACCAATGGCCCCGGCTGGTATCTCTATAATATTATCGAGGGACCGAATCCGTCGATAGATTTCCGCCCCAGACGGTACGGCATTCAGACCTTCTGGAATACACTGATTCGCAAACGAAGTGGATTTTCGCTGAGTACCGGTGCCCGTATAATGATGCCTAGTGGCACCAAGCGTGCCTTGAACGAATCTGGCTTCGAGGTTGTTGCGCTAGGGGCAGAAGGAACTTTGGGGTTTGGCGATGAACAAACCAGCCAACCGTCCCCAAATTATGCTGCAACATATATGGGACTCGTCAATGTGTTTGAAGTGATTGCCCGTAAGCCCTAAATGCGAACCAACTCCCTATTCAGAGCTATCATGTACAGGACTTGCGTACTCCAGATTGTAGAGAACGCAGATCTGCGTTCCCTACTGACATGATCCATAGAAGAGGACTAAGTTGTAAGGAATCAGATGGGTGTAGGGAACAACGATCGTTGTTCCCTACGAATTATGGATGCTGAATAGCAGTTACGAAGCATTAAGGCATTCAACTGTGTAAATCCTAATGTGAAAAATTGGGGTTTCTAAGGAAACGGCTATGGCTGATATTTTCTTCATCATTGGTTGCGCGCGAAGTGGAACAACGGCATTGGTGAAAATGCTAAATACATCGCAGAACGCAACCGTCTTCGTGGAGCAGAAGCCGAATCTGTGCATCGAAGCGCGAAATTTATATCGGGGGCTGTTAAAAGATCCGAAGCAGGTCATTCAAAAAGTAAAGTCAGTACCAATTCAAAAGGTGTTGTCTAGTGGTCTAAAGTATGGAGACAAAAATCCAAACTATCTACCGTTTATTCCATACATCGCCGAACTATGGGATTGCAAATTCCTCTTTCCAGTGCGCGACGGGCGGGAGGTTGTACGCTCGTTAATGGACTGGCACGATTTCTATAATCAGAAGTTCTCGCATAGCGGCATTTTTGCCATGAAAGAGGACGATCCAAATTCATCAGTTGATTCACCTGAACAGGACTGGTGGGATTATAGTCGCCCCCGCCCCAATCCCGACGATCCGTATTTTGAGGCATGGCAACGGCTCTCACGGTTTGAAAAGTGCGCTTGGTACTGGGCTAACTTTAATAAAAAAGCGTTGGAGTCCTTCTCGAAACTAGATAATCAACGCTGGCTACAGGTAGATATGAAATCGCTGGATAGGTTCAAGATGAGACAGATTTTCGACTTTTTAGACTTGGACGGATTTAATGCCGATCAGATAGGAGAGATGATAAACGCACGTATTAACTCATTGCAGGAACGGGCAGGCTTACCTGATAAGTTTCCGCGTTGGACCGATTGGACACAAGAACAACGAAACGCATTTGATCGGATTGCAGGCGATATGATGGAATCTATGGTATACTAAGAGTCCGCAGTTCCCATAAATTCCGGTTGCTTAGCAAGAAAGGAAAGCCGCAAAAATGCTCTACATTGAAGTGGTAGGCATCTGTTTCTTGGGTCTTGTGACACGTCTGATTTTTTTAATGCACACAGGCAGCGACCTTGACGCACATCTTTGGCTCACGAAACTGCGGCGCGACCTAGGGGGACTCAAGGGTATCGGCAGACACCAAGTGCAGGACTCGCTCGTACCCGGAATTAGAGGCTATCCCCCGCTGCCACACGCCATTATCGCACAGATTAATCCGAAACACTGGGTGCTAGTTGGCAGGCTGACCAACCTCGCCTTTGACTTGGCGAGTATCGTATTAGTCTATTTTTTAAGCCTCATTCTGTTTGAGCGTGTTTGGCAGCTATCTTCTGGACAATTTATCTCCGCTGCGGGTGCGGTGACGCTTCTCTACGCAACGAGTCCAAAGCTGCATCCAGTAACCGCTCGATTGCAAGCGATAGGAGGAAGGACGCTAGGAAATCTCTTAATTCTGCTCTATTTCACCTGTTTCGGCATCGGTTATCTATTTGGAATTCCCTACTTCTACCTGCCTTGTCTCCTCTTAGGAACGCTGACCGTGCTCTCTTCTCAGTTCGGGATGCAAGTATTGGTAGTGAATTCAGTTGTACTGTCCTGCTTTTACCGAGACTTCGTTCCGTTACTACCGCTGCTAGGAACCTTTGGACTCTGTCTACTCATTCCGCAACTCGGTGTCAGGCAGTTACTATCACGTAAATGGGCACATTACAAGTGGTATTTCACCGCTATAAAGGAAGGTACAACACCGATAGCAGAAAGGAATAGTTTCAAGGATCTGGTCGCACTACCGGTCTACCTGTTCTCCCGACCAAGAGAGTTTGGCAGGATAGTTTTTACCAAGGCGACACCGATTATTGTCCTTTATTCGATACCAATCCTCCCGTTTCTCCTATACTGGTGGTTCTCTGCACCGGATACTTTCACGGTGCTCTTTTCTGACAACGTCATTTGGTATGTAACTGGACTTACTCTTGCCAGTTTCATCGCGTTTGTTATTACATCCATCAAGTTCGCCCTATTCCTAGGTGAGGCAGAAAGATATCTTGAGTATTCGCTAGCCTTTCTCCATCTCATTTTTGTCAGATATTGCATTGTATCGAAGCAGCCATACGAAATAATCTATATAATCAGCCTGATTCACATCGGGTTTGTTTTGGTGAATTTCTTCTATCTAAGTTCGGTTAGAATTGAAAACAACCTTTGGCCCCCAAGAGAAACGGCCCTTGACGATGTTATCAAATTCTTGAATGGGAGAAGCGAACAGAATATAATTACTATCCCGACGAAACTCAGTTATACTTTGGCTGGAAGCATGGAGGACACCGATTCCCGTTTTTACTACCCTTCGATGTCGGAACCGGGACGAGGGATGAAGTATATGGGTGAAGATCACGTATATCTCTATCTGATGAAACCAGATTTTGATCATTTTCGCCTCCGATATGGAATCAACACACTGGTGGCTCAGAAACGAGAAATAGAATTAGCGGCGAAACGGGGAATCGAATATCCTTTGAGTTCACTGAAACTGCTGTATGACAATGAGGGTTATGCGGTCTACAATGTATGATAATAGATCAAATAAAAAGAACGATACAACTGGGAAGTATCTATAGCATCGGCAGCATATCTCAAGGTGCGTTATTCGTTTTACTGTTCCCAATCTATACCGCGTTCTTGTCTCCCCACGATTTTGGTATTATTGGGTTGATGTCTATTACGGTTAGCCTGTTGACTCGGTTCGTGTCAGCACCGATAAATAGTGCCTTTACCCGATTCTACTATGCGCCAGAATATAAAGAAAAAAGTGGTATCTTACTTTTCAATCTATTTTTATGGGCGTTGTTGATAATTGCCTGTTGTGCAGTTATATTTTGGAGGATCAGTGAATATCTCGCTGGGGTACTCCTACAAGATAGGAATCTCGCTCACCTCCTCAAGATATATGCGTTGATACTGTTTTTACAACCGCTTTCGTCCCTATTTCTGTGTTTGCTCCGCATGTTGGAGCGGGCGAAATATTTCGTTTTTACATCTATATCAAGCCTGCTGCTCTCTGCGGGTTTAACACTGTATCTGCTTATTGTTTTGAAGAAAGGAGTGCTCGCACTTATCGTCGGAAACTTGCTCAGTCTGGTAGTCACGGTGATCATGGTACTCCCCGTTTTTATCAAAAGATCGACCTTTAAGCTGTCTCATTCGATCCTTATTCCACCGCTGAAATACGCTTATCCGCTGTTGTTGTCGGAATATTCAAATCTTCTCATCCAATCTGGTGATCGGTATGTTTTAAGAATCTTCAATTCCGTTAGCATGGTGGGTCTCTATTCCTTCGGATATCAAATTGCTGGAATCCTTCAGACCGCTTTGGTAACTCCGTTGAAACAGGCACTTCAACCCGTTGTTCTCAAGCAGGAAGAAGATCCCGAAGCCATCAGGGGTTTTCTAAGAGTGGGTGCCACCTATTTCTATTTAGTAGGCTGTGCTGCGTGTCTGCTGATTTCGTTGTTTAGTCGGGAAATTCTAATGCTTTTTGCCCGAAAAGAGGTGTTCTGGGCAGCTTGGATCATCGTTCCAATCATCACTTACTCCTACGTTCAGCATGGGCTTGGTAATTTCGTCGGTTGGGGCATGGGACTAATGAAAAAATCGTTCCATATTTCGGGAATCGTTTTAGTGGCAGCATTGGTGAATATTGGGTTAAACTTTCTTTTTGTCCCCCAATGGGGCATGTTAGGGGCTGCATTCGCCACTATGCTATCCTACATTGTTTGGAATTTCCTGAAAGCATACTATTCGGCAAAATTTTACAATCTCCACTTTGAGATTGGGAGGCTTTTACATATTACAATAATCGGATTCGGACTCTACGGGCTATCGTTGTTGGTAGTCAGTAACACGGGTAACGGAACTAATATAGGACTGAAGTTCCTATTCTTTTTAGGGTATCCTCTAATTCTCTGGGGTACAGGCTTCTTCTCAGAGAGCGAAAGAGAATACCTGCTAAAGCCAGTGAACAGACTCAAAAAAGTCTACTGAAACGTATTGATATATCAGAACGCGAAAGGTAACTATATCCAAATCATTCACATTGATGAAAGTAGAGGGCAAAGATGAAAATTGCCATTATGGGCGGTACTTTCAACCCTATCCACTATGCCCATCTGCTGAGCGCGGAGGAGGTGCGTGACGGCTTGGGTTATGATAAGATCCTCTTTATCCCTGCCGCCCGGCCGCCCCATAAAGATTCGCGGGACATCATCGATCCGGAACACCGTTATCAAATGACCCTCCTCGCAACATCGGATAACTCTGATTTCGAGGTGTCACGGATCGAGTTGGATCGCATCGGTCCGTCTTTTGCTATTCAAACCATCAAAGAGTTACAAACCTTTTACGGAAAAGGATGTGATCTCGCGTTTATCATCGGTGCCGATTCACTCATCGACTTCAAGATCTGGAAGGATTATGATGAGATTCTCAACATCTGTCGCTTCATCGCAACTACACGTCCTAACTACTGCTTGGACAAAGTTCCCTCAGATCTTCGAGACCGCGTCCAATATTTTTCGATAACGGGGGTTGATATCTCCGCAACTCAGATTCGTAAACGTATCCGATCCGGACAGTCCATTCGATACCTCGTTCCAGAACCTGTCTGGAAGTATATTGAACGTCATCAGCTATATAGGTAAATCGGAGAACCATATTGATTGTTCCTATAAAAACTATCGTGTAAAAAATTAAGTTTTTTGAAGGGGTGAGCGGAGAGTGAAACACAAATGTAGTGTCTGCGGAACAGTTAGCGAATTTGATTACAAACCCGGTGGAAAACTGCCCCCAAACTTTCCCTTCTGTACTGCGCGCTGTAAGGCAATAGATCTGGGTAAATGGTTTGGCGAAGAGTACAAAATTAGTGCGCCACTGCCGAATGCTGACCTGATGGCAGATGAAGAAAAAGAAGCACTGGCACAGTTTTTACTCGATGCGGGAGAAGTGGACGAAATTACAAATGAAGAAGAATAACGACGACATTGAAAAAGCAGTGCTGCTTGCAGAACCAAAAGCCGCTGAGATTGAAAAATATCTCAAATCCAAATTAACGCCAGCGCGATATACGCACGTCCTATCTGTTCGAGAGTTGGCACTTGACTTGGCGAAGAAATATGGCGCGGATTTGCGGAAAGTGAACCTCGCTGTCCTGTTACACGATTGTGCAAAATGGATGCGAACTTCAGAACAGTATGAAGCGGCGGCAAATCACGAGATTCAACTTGATGAAATCGAGTGCCACAACCCGTCGCTTGTGCACGCGCCCGTTGGAGCGATGCTCGCTGTTTCGCACTTCAACGTTGATAACCCTGAAATCCTCAACGCCATCCGAATCCACACAACCGGATCCGGCCAGATGACACTTATCGACAAGATCCTGTATGTCGCGGACTTTGCTGAACCGAAGCGCAACCACGCAGAGGCACACTCTGTGCGTGAGCTTGCCTATCAAGATTTGGATAAAGCCGTTTTTGAAGTCAGTCGTTATAAAATTGAACACCTCCTCGCCAAGGGTGTCCTCATTCATCCGCATACAATAGATGCTTATAACAGTGCCCTCCAAAAAATTGGCGAATCAAAGTAGTGTTTGTCAAGTTCCATTTGATGAATGGAGGTCAATTGAGGTAGGTTAATGCGGGAGGCACACTGTCCCATCCATCAATTCCAAAATTGATGGACAGTAGCCCTATCCGTTCAAGTATGTATGCGAAAAGTTGAATATGTCCCGTAATCAATCTCGACTTCATCACTGGAAGTTAAAAGCACAACAATTATTCGGAATTGACCTGCGTTCACTAGCAGTCTTTCGCATCAGCATTGCACTTATAATCATCGTAGATCTTATCACACGTGCTGTCGACTTAGAATCGCATTATACAGATCGTGGTGTTCTACCGATAGATAGGGTCATTGAGCGCTCCCCAAAATGGCGTGTATCTGTGCATCTGCTTAACGGCTCAATAGAATTCCAAGCCGCTCTATTCATTATTGCAGGGTTGTTTGCGGTCGGATTGCTTTTAGGCTACCGTACCCGTTTGGTGACACCTGTTGTTTGGTTACTGACAATTTCCTTGAATTCTCGAAATTGGCTTCTGATGCAGGGCGGTGATTATCTACTATGTCTGTTGCTCTTTTGGGGAATGTTTTTACCGCTTGGAGCGCGTTACTCCATTGACCATTTAAGAAACCCGCATCAATTCCAAGAATCTAACGTCATCTTCTCAGGGGGTACAGTCGCTGCCTTACTACAGATATGTTTTGTATATTGGTTTTCGGTCATATTAAAATCAACCAAGAGTTGGTTAATCAGAGGCACCGGTGTCTATTACGCGCTAATGCTTGACCGATACGTTACAAACTTCGGAAAGTTACTGCTCGAATCCCATCCGCTGTTGTTAAAGTTTCTTACCTATGCCACAATGGGACTCGAAGCGTTTGGACCGCTACTTGCGTTCTCACCGTTTTTTTCGGGACCAGTGCGATGCCTTGTTATCGCCAGTTTCACGGTTTTTCACTTCAGTATGGGGCTTGCTCTGGAATTGTGGCTGTTTACTTACATCTGCATGGCGAGTTGGTTACTGTTTATTCCGAGTTGGTTTTGGGACCAACTCTTAAGAAAATCCAAAACACTAGTTCAGGGGGTTGATTTCCCAATCAGGGAGCAGGCAATTTGGAAGAACGTACTTGCTCTGTTTTTTCTGCTTTATGTTCTAATGTGGAATCTAAGGACGGTCAATCCATCACTCTCCTTTCCCCAATCTGTTCAGTCAATCGGATATACTCTGAGATTAGATCAGTGGTGGGGACTGTTTAGGGGACCACCGAGAAAAGATGGATGGCATGTAATCGTTGGTGAACTTCAAGATGGAACCAAGGTCAATCTTCTCAACCCGGATAGAGCAGTGAGTTGGGAAAAACCGGAACTTGTGATTGCCATCTACAAAAACCATCGATGGCGCAGATATTTCAGACCTTTGGGGTTCAAAGAGGATTACGCACGTTATCTTTGCCGGCGTTGGAATGAGACGCATACGGGGCAGAAACAACTTACATCACTTGAAATTTACTATATCCACGAAAGAAATTATCTAAATCACCGAGTGTCCGAACCTGAAAAAGAGTTACTGCTAAGCTATGTCTGTAAATAAATCTCTCAGAAAGTCCTGCAGCAATGAGAAGGAGGAACAACATGCAAGAAAACATGCTAGAAATGGTACAAGCCGCCGCTGCTACTGCCTTGAGCCGACGGGCTCGTAATGCGGTTATCCTCGATTTAAGGCAATTACCCTCGTTTACTAACTTTTTCGTCATCTGTAGCGGTGTCTCGGATACGCAGGTCGAGGGTATATCCGAAGCTGTGCGAGATGAACTAGAAGACAACTGGAATGAACGTCCTTGGCATCGAGAGGGGGGACGGGATGCAGATTGGGTCTTGCTAGACTACGTTGACTTTGTGGTACATATTTTTCTCGAAGAGAAGCGAGAATACTATAATCTCGAACGCCTTTGGGCTGACGCTCCACAGATCGAAGTTCCCGATGTGGAAGCTATTGTTGAATATGAGGAAGATGAAGAAACGTATGACGAACTTGAAGATTACGAATTCGATGACGAAAGTCTTTTCCCTTCCCAATCTAGTGAAGAAAAATAGGAGGGAAAAATGTTGATTGGCGGCATTAAAACCGAAATTTTAACTGCAATAGAAACCGCCTGCCAAAACCGGTTCGGACAAAAACCAGAAGCCCTTAAATTGGGGTATCCACCGCAGGTTGAATTGGGAGACTTTACGGTGGAATGTTTCCCACTGGCAAAACAGTTTCGGCAAAATCCAGCCCAGATTGCTCAAGCAATCGAAGCCGAAATCGAGCCGAGCGAATCGATCGAATGGGTGAGAGCGGTTGGTCCCTATTTGAACGTTAAAATTTACAATCACGTCCTGTTCGGCGGTGTATGTGATGAAATCATGCAACAGGGAGAGCGTCTTGGAAACGCCAATGTGGGGCAGGGACAACGGGTGATGGTCGAGTATCTCTCCCCTAATACCAATAAACCCTTACATTTAGGACATATCCGCAACGGTGTCCTCGGAATGGGGGTGTCAAACCTACTTGAAGCGACAGGACATACAGTGATTAAGGCGAACCTTGTCAATGATCGTGGTGTTCACATTTGCAAGTCGATGCTTGCTTGGCTGAAGTGGGGAGATGGTGGAACGCCAGAGATCGCCAACACAAAAGGCGATCACTTTGTCGGAGATTGGTATGTCCGTTACGCACAAGAGGAAAAGAAGCATCCGGATCTGGAACAAGAGACGCAGGCAATGCTTCTAAAATGGGAAGCCGGTGAACCGGAAACACTCAAACTCTGGGAGACGATGAACGGATGGGTTTACGATGGATTCGCCGAAACCTATCAAAAACTCGGTCTAGAGTTTGACGCTATCTACTACGAGTCCCAAACCTACAATCTCGGCAAGGATCTCATCCAAACCGGTCTGGATAAGGGTGCCTTCATCGTGGCTGAAGACGGTGCTGTAATTGCCAAATTGCCTGTCGATGAGTTTGGCACGCAAAAAGATGGAAGTCAGAAGGTGGAGACGCTGCTCCGTAAGGACGGCACAAGTGTTTACATCACACAGGACCTAGGGACAGCAAAGATGAAGTTTGATGAACATCAACTCGATCGTTCCATCTATGTTGTCGGTTCAGAACAAAATTATCATTTCCAATGTTTATTCAAACTGCTCGATATGCTCGATTTTGAATGGGCACCTGAGTGTTATCATCTGTCCTACGGCATGGTGAATCTGCCAGAAGGAAGAATGAAATCGCGTGAGGGGACAGTGATTGATGCCGATGACTTAATTGGGGAGATGTTCCAGCTCGCCGCGGACGAAATTCGGAGACGCGACTCAGAGAATGAGTTGTCAGATGAGGAGGTTCAGAAACGCGCCTTCGCCATCGGGATGGCAGCGATTAAATTCTATCTGCTGCGCGTCCGCCCTGAACTCACTATCAACTTTGACCCCAAGGAGTCCATCTCCTTCGATGGCTTTACCGGACCCTACTGCCAATATGCTTATGCACGTTGTGCCAGCATCCTACGAAGGGCACAAACCCAAGAGCTTGCCTCGGTTGAGCCAGATTTTTCGCTGCTCGAAAACGAGGAAGAATTGCAACTGATTCGTGCGCTGATCCAGTTCCCTGAAGTTGTGGAAGAAGCCGCTCGCGATCTATCACCCGCGCGTATCTGCAATCATCTGTTCATCGTCGCGCAAACCGTTAATCAATTCTACCACAAACATCCCGTGCTCTCTGCCGAAAGCCCTCGGTTGATAAAAGCGCGATTGGCACTGATAAACGCTTCCGCAGCTGTTATCAAGAAAGCCTTAGCCTTGCTGGGGATTGAAACGCTTGAGGAGATGTAGGACTGAAACAAGGAGACGAATAAAGATGATTCGACGCATTGAAGCCTTGAACTACCGTTGCCTGCGCTACGTCAGTCAACCATTACAAGATTTTCACGTGCTTGTCGGTCCGAATGCATCAGGGAAAAGCACTTTTCTTGATGTCTTGGGGTTAATTCGCGATCTTCTCACACAAGGACTTGATGATGCCATCCTTGCACGTGAAGACCTCATAGCATCAATCGGCAGAGCGAGGCGTGTGGATGAACTCATCTTCAATCAGATGGGAGATCGGTTTGAATTGGCAATTGAGTTAGAGATTCCCGACGAATTACGAAGATCTAAAACGCACGATCGTTACCAAATTGCGCGATACGAGATTGCAATCGGAAAAGATTCGGAGAATGGCGAATTGACAATCGTCAACGAAACGCTATGGCTCTGTCCAGAACCACTGTTACGTACCACCGCCCACTCCTCATTTTTTCCTAACGAACCGGTTGCACCAGCAAACGTGTCGGCAAAGCGCGCTCAAAAAGGGTGGTATAAGGTGGTTAGTAAGACAGAAAACGGTTATCATAGTTTCAACTCGGAAATCGGAGAATTGGGCGGAACCGGCACCTTACTAATCAATCCCCGTGGGGTTTCACTGGCTCATTTAGTTCAAAGTGAAGAGCATTTTCCTGTTGCCTTGTGGGTTCAAAATCTACTTATGGGAGGTATCCATGTCTTGGCACTCAGCAGTGCTGCTATGCGTCGTCCTTCAAGCCCTTCCGTCCAGCGCACATTTCGCACGGATGGCTCAAACCTTCCACTTGTTGTTAGAGATCTGCGTAATCGTCATGAGAAGGATTTCAAAGACTGGTTGGAACACCTCCGCATTGTATTGCCGAACCTGCAAACGATTGATGTCATTGAACGCCCAGAAGACCGGCATCTGTATCTCAATGTGCACTATTCAAACTTAGAGCACCCTGTCCCTTCATGGTTGTTGTCTGATGGCACACTACGTTTATTTGCCCTCACCTTACTAGCGTACTTACCGCACAATGGGGAAGTATATTTAATCGAGGAAGTGGAGAACGGAATACATCCCCGCGCTATTGAGGCGATTTTTGACTCACTTTCATCGGTATACGACGGTCAGGTTTTGCTGGCAACGCATTCTCCATTGATTGTTGGACTCACCAAACCGGAACAAGTTCTCTGTTTCGCCAAAAATCCCTCCGGGGCGACTTCAATCGTGCGTGGCAGCGAGCATCCACAGTTAGAAGATTGGCGGGGACAGGTGGATTTGGGAACACTATACGCAGCGGGAGTTTTAGGATGAGGGCAGCAGAGCAGGAAAGGAGGGATCTGGTTGTCTTGGTCGCCGATGGGCATCAGGAGCAAACCGTTGCAACATTATTGACTAGGCGGCAGCCATCTCTAGGTATACGACAGATATCTATTGATATTGATTCGGATATTCGCCCCCATCCTAATCGCGATCCGGGAGTATTCCATGGAGCAGGAAGTTTTCTAGCAGATCTTGCCGGACTATATCAACATGCTTTAGTGTTAATTGATGCAGAGTGGGGAGTTTTTAGTGCAGCGGAGATTGAGGAAAAGATTCAAGACGATTTGAACCGCAGCGGTTGGAAGGGACGGAGTGCTGTTGTTGTTATTGATCCAGAACTCGAAATCTGGGTATGGAGTACGTCGCCTCACGTGCCTAGTTTGTTCGGAACAGATTGGGAAACTATAAAAAATCTGGGATACCAAACCGGTCACTGGCGGGAAGGAGAAACTAAACCTTCTCGTCCGAAAGAGCTTTTAGTGGAAGTGCTTCGTCGCACCAAAACAAAGTATTCCGCCGCGCTATATCGACAATTGGCAGAAAAGGTGAGTTTGAGAGGGTGCCAAGACGATTCTTTTCGCCGCTTCCGTGAAATTCTACAAGGGTGGTTTCCCGCATAAAGATCGGCATCTCAAAAGGAGAATCTAACTCATGCAAACAGACAACGCAACAAAACCAACCAAATCTGTTATCATCTACGATGGAGAGTGTAATTTCTGCTTGAACGGCATCCGCCGGATTCAGAACAAAGATCAAGCGGACCAATTTACCTATACCCCCAAACAAATCCCCGACCTCTACGCACACTATCCACAGCTTGAAGCCATCGAATCGAAAGAAGGGATGCGGTTCATTGACGCAAGCGGAAAGGTCTATTGCGGAGCAGATACCATCTACCAGATTTATAAGCGACTCGGCAGGTATCGCTACATCACATGGCTGTACCTTGTGCCCGTGGTTCGGACGCTGCTGAAGGGGGCGTACCTAATCATAGCGAAGAATCGGTCACGTTTGAGCAAATTGGACTGTGAATCTGAAACCTGTTCCACTGAATGAGGATTACATGAAAATTAAAGCGATCGAAACCCATACTGTGGATATCAACCATCGTGGTGATTGGGTCTTTGTCAAAATTCATGCTGAAGATGGCTCGACAGGCATCGGCGAAGCCTCTCACGGTCACGATGGACGCGTAGTGCAAATTATCGAAGGGCTTAACTCCGTCCTCATCGGTCAGGATGTGTTCCGAATTGAGGACTTCCACCGCCGGCTCTATAATGAGGGTGAAGGACGACCCTATCACACAGCAATCAGTGGGCTCGAGCACGCACTCTGGGATCTCGTCGGCAAGGCGTTAAACGCTCCTATCTATCAACTCTTGGGTGGTAAGTGTCGGGAAAAAATTCGTCTCTATGCCAACATCAACCGTGCGACTGTGAACCGAACCCCCGCAGGATTCGCGCAAAATGCCCGGAAAGCGGTCGAGGAAGGATTTACGGCGGTTAAGTGCGCCCCCTTTGACGACGTTTCTATGCGAGATATATCGCACGGCACCTTGGGGCCCGCGATTCGGACCGGGATTGAACGTATCCGCCGCATCCGCGAGACCATCGGACCCGACATCGATCTGATGGTCGATTGTCATAGCCGTTTCAACCCGGGCTTAATTGTCCAAACAGCGAAATCCCTTGATGATCTACATCTCTTCTGGCTCGAAGACCCGATTCCTATGACAAATCTAGATGCTCTTTCCCACGTCAACCAATCCACCTCAATGCCAATCGCTACTGGAGAACAGTTACGAACCAAAGCCGCGTTTCAAAGGCTTCTGGAAAAACGCGCTGCCGACTATATCCTGCCAGACGTGAAGCATGTTGGTGGCATCTTGGAATTGAAAAAGATTGCAGCAATGGCAGAAGCAGCGGACGTGATGATGACTCCACATAACCCAAGCGGTCCCGTTGCAACCGCGGCAAGCGTGCAGTGTATGGCAACCGTACCAAACTTTGCAATCCTAGAATACGCATGGGGTGAAGTAGAATGGCGGGGGGAACTCCTTAACCCGCCGGAGGAGGTAGTTGCCGGATGTATCGAACTTTCCGATCGCTCCGGTCTGGGGATAGATCTCGTGATGCGTGAAACGTAAAACATAGAATATTGCTTGACGAAGGAGAAACCGATGATAGAATTGCCGCAATATAATTGTGTTCGGATCGATGGTGAAATAAAAGTTGATGGTACACTCACAGATGCTGCGTGGGAATCAGCTGATGTCATTGAACTGTTGACGACGGATACAGGGGAAAAACCGCGTCAACCAACTGAGGTTCGACTGCTCTGGAATAGCGAATACCTCTACGTCGGTTTTCTGTGTTATGACCAAGACATCTGGGGAACAATCCGTGAGCGTGATGGAAACATCTATGATGAGGAGGTCGTCGAAGTCTTTCTCGATCCAGATTGCGATCTCCGGACATACATAGAGCTTGAAGTCAGTCCCCTCAATACATTGTTTGATGCCTTCGTCGTCAACGGCAAATCACACGGGCAGGAAATGTACGTGCTGCGCGATTGGGATAGCGAAACGTTGCAACACGCTGTTTCCGTTGACGGCACGGCGAAAACAAACGCCCCCGCCGACAGAGGGGCTATCAGTCCGCCGGATACATCTTGGTCCTGTGAAATCGCCGTTCCATTTAAGGACTTACTGACCGCCCCAAATATCCCACCGAAAACGGGAGATGTCTGGCGCATGAACCTGTATCGGATAGATCGCGGGAAAACGGAAGCCGAAGACGAATACACCGCATGGTCGCCAACCCGAAAGATTGATTATCACCGTCCACAACATTTTGGCTCTTTACGGTTTGTTGAAAAACAATAAGATTTACGTACTCCAGATTGTAGGGAACGCAGATCTGCGTTCCTTCCGGGCTGATGCATAAAGCGTGAATGTAATAGGATTTACGCAGCCAACTGTAGGCGGGGCATCTTGCCCCGCGCCAACTGTGCTGAAATGCGTAAGTCCGATGTAAAAAAACAGGAGGAAACAAATGTCGAATTACGATGTAGAAATGCGTTTGAACATAAAGACACCGATGCGCGATGGGGTCAATCTCTCCTCGGATATCTATCTCCCGAAAGCGCAGGGGAAGTTTCCGACAGTGCTGATGCGCACGCCTTACAGTAACAACATGGACACAATGATCGAAAAAGCGCGTCAACTCGCGAACAACGGCTACGCCTGCGTGATTCAGGATGTCCGAGGTCGCTGGGATTCAGATGGGGAGCATTATCCTTTTGCGAATCACGGTCCAGACGGCTACGACACCCAAGAGTGGATCGGTCAACAGGAGTGGTGTAACGGAAAAATCGGCATGGCGGGCGGATCGTATGTGGGATTGGTGCAGTGGCAGAGCGCGCCCCACCGAAGCGAATTTCTGACCTGCATGGTGCCTCGTGTTATCTGTAATGACTTTTATACCGGCTTAGTCTACCCCGGCGGAGCATTCCAACTCAATGTGCTGATGACTTGGGGGATGCGTACCAACGGGCGGACCGCCCAGAGCATTGAATATCACCACTGGACGGAAGCGTTCCGAAAACTGCCGCTCGTTGAAATGGACGAACTCGCCGGGCGCAAACTTCAGTTCTGGAAAGACTGGATTGAACACGCAGCCTACGATGACTACTGGGACGCAACCAACGTTGAGACAAAATGGAGTGAGATTGCTGCCCCTGCGTTCAACATGGGCGGATGGTACGACCTCTACGCACAACACACCTTTATCAACTTTAACGGCTTGCGTCAGAGTGGACGCACTCCTGAATCCCGGCAGAGCAAACTCATCGTTGGACCGTGGCCCCACTCCCTGAGTGCCTCTACCCACACAGGCGATATCGACTTCGGTGCACCTTCGCTGGTTGACTTGGACGGGGAAGAACTGCGCTGGTTCGACTACTGGCTCAAGGGAATTGATAACGGAATCGTTGATGAACCCCCATTGCGACTGTTTATCATGGGAGTCAACGAGTGGCGCAATGAACATGAATGGCCCCTCGCACGGACACAGTGGCAGAAATGGTATTTCCACTCAAACGGCAGCGCAAACTCTGTGCTCGGCGACGGGGAACTTTCCACCGAACCACCCGCGCATGAACCGACGGATCACTTCGTTTACGACCCGCACTATCCGGTCCAAACAATAGGCGGTAACAACTGCTGTTCACCCCATATCGTTCCGTGGGGACCGTATGATCAACGTCCGGCGGAGATGCGCGGCGACGTTCTCTGCTACACCAGTGAACCGATGGCAGAGGACATGGAGGTGACGGGACCAATAAAGGTGGTCCTCTACGCTGCTACCGATGGGCTAGACACCGATTGGACGGCGAAACTTGTGGATGTCTCACCGACAGGTTACGCGATGAACCTGTGCGACGGGATTATTCGCGCCCGATACCGCGAGAGTTTCACAGACCCAACGCTCCTCGAACCGAACACGGTTTATGAGTACGAAATTGATGTTGCGGTCACCGGAAATGTTTTCCAAAAGGGGCATTGCATCCGTGTCGAAATCTCCTCCTCTAACTTCCCACGCTTCGATCGCAATCCAAACACCGGAAACACGTTAGGGGTTGATGCAGAGATGCGCTCGGCACAACAAACGGTTTATCATACAAGTCAATATCCATCGCATATTCTGCTTCCGGTTATTCCGAAGAAGTGACGGATGATGGATCTGCTTGGCGTTTTCTGTATCGTCGTTTGGATTATCTTTCGATCAAAACACAAAATTTGATGAAAGGATCATAATGATGCGTATCTATTTAGCATTACTGGTATCAATGATGTTAGTTTTTGTAGGGTGCGGCTTTGAGAAGTATCTGCTCGATGATCAAGCCAATGAATGGGTCGGCGTATGGCGAATCGAATCTGTCGATGGCTATGGCTATCCTATTGATGCGATTGATGATCCACAAACAGCGACCCCTGATGAAACAACCACTATCTCCATTCTGGAAAATGAGGTGGCGTTCTTCGCGGATTATACATGGACACTTAACTTCGGTATCGAAGTTGAGTTTCAGTACCCTTACGGCGTTTTATACTGGAAACATGTGTCCTGGCTCGAAGGCAATTATAAACTGCTGCCAGATAACAGATTCCAACTCTCAATCACCGAACTGTTGTCTATCCCTGCCAAAAGAGGCGCACTCGACCATCCTCACGACTTACCATCATCGGCCGCTGACCCTGGCGCGGCGAACAATCCACCCTCTGTCGGCTCTGATGCCGATATATTAGCAGGAAGTGATGAACCGTTACTAGATGAACTTGACTACCCCATCGAAGAAGCGCAGCCTGGCGAAAGCGAAGATTTCTTCTTCCCTGACGAAGTGATAACAGGCACCTGGAACAGAGATGGAGACATACTTGAGTTAATCAGCGATGATGATGGTTCGGTTATCAGGCTTAAACTGAAGAAAAATCAACCGACTTCTGGCGTGCTTGAACCCGAACCCAGTGAGATCTCGCCTTATGTGCCAGAATAACCCGCACCTTAAAGGTTGGGACAAAAATAAAAGGGTTTTGTCAGTAAGATTGATAAATCTTGACGGAATTACGGAGAGTTCACATGCGTCAGCAACGAGTGTCGCGGCGGCGTCTAAGGCAGCAGCTGCTCCGGGCCCTCAATGCGGGCGCGTAAATCTGCGAGGAAACGTGCACAGGGAGCACCGTCGATCGCTCGATGGTCAAAGGTAAGAACAAGCGTCGCCACATCTCGAAACTGGATGGATCGATCCGCTACCACAGCAGCTTGACGAACCCGACCCACACCTAGGATCGCGCACTGTGGGGGATTGAGAACCGGCGTGAACCAATCTACACCAAGACCACCAAGATTCGTCACCGTGAATGTACCATCCGAAAAGTCATCAAGCCCCAACTTTCCGTTCCGAGCACGGTCTGCGAGTTCCCTAACCTGACTCGCAAGTGCTATCACGCCGAGCGCGTCAACGTTGCGAACCACCGGCACAACCAATCCCGACTCAATATCAATGGCAACCCCTAAATTAATGTCGCTATACTGATGTATCGCATCGTCAATCAACGCCGCGTTGAGTTGAGGGTGTGCCCTCAACGCTTCGGCGGTCGCTTTTAGCACAAAGTCGTTGAGCGTTGGTGCAACCCCGTAAGCATTGCGCCACGCGTCCGCATTTTCTGTGCGGGCAGCTTGGAGCGCAGTGAAATCAACCTCGATTCCCTCTGTTACATGCGGTGCCTGTGACCAAATTGCCCCCAAACGTTCGGCGGTGGTACGACGGATGCCAACAAGTGGGGTAACCTCAACGCCTGCAGCCGGTTCCTTAGACTGTGCTACCGGGCTAGGTGCTGGTGTCTCCCTCGGTGCTTCTATAGGTGCTTCTACTGGGGTGGCAGTCTCCTCATCAATGGCACGCTGTACATCTTCCTTAGTAATCCGTCCACCCGGCCCTGTCCCCTGTAACGCTTCAGCGTCTACACCGTGCCGTTGGGCAAGTCGTAAAGCGACAGGGGTCACTCGCGATCCGGTAGTTTGCCCCGCAGCAGGAGTCTCGGTGGGTGCTTCTGCTAGAGGAGCAGTCCCCTCATCAATGGCACGCTGCACATCTTCCTTGATGACTCGTCCGCCCGGACCGGTACCTTGCAACGCTTCAGCATCTATGCCGTGCCGTTGGGCAAGTCGTAAAGCGACGGGGGTCACTCGCGATCCGGCAGCTTGTTCCGCAGCAGGAGCTTCGGTGGGTGCTTCTGCTGGAGGAGCAGTCCCCTCATCAATGGCACGCTGCACATCTTCCTTAGTAACCCGTCCACCCGGACCCGTTCCCTGTAATGCTTCAGCATCTACCCCGTGTCGCTGGGCGAGCCGCAGGGCAACAGGTGTCGCCCGTGATTCGGCAGCGGGCTTTGCAGCAGATGCTTGAGCTTGTTCTGCGGGTTCGTCCGGCACCGCTTCCCCCTCTTCCCCAAACCAAGCGAGGGTCGCGCCAACGTCGTACACACCATCAACCTGACCCACAATACGCAACAGCACCCCACCGACCGGTGACTCAATGTCAGCGACAGCCTTGTCTGTCTCAATTGATACGAGCAGCTCCCCTTCTTCGATTCTGCTACCTTCGGCTACATGCCACTCAACGACGCGACCCGTCTCCATGGTGTGACCGAGAGCCGCTAAACGGAACTGTATTGCCATGAATTTTCCCTTTCTCCTCGTACTAGGTCATTGCACGACTAACCGCATCAGTAATATCAGGAACCTCAGGCACAACATGCTTGACGAGCTCGGAACTGAACGGCATCGGCACGTGTGGACTCCCGACCCGAACGACTGGTCCTTTGAGGTCTCTGAAACAGTTTTCACCGATCATCGCTGCTATCTCGGAGGCCGCCCCAGCAAAGCTAGAATCCTCCCCGCAGACTATGGCATGACCCGTCCGGCTCACCGACTCACAAATTGTCTCGGTATCCAACGGTGATAGACTTCTTGCGTCTACAACTTCAACATCGTAGCCATCGTCCTCTAACAGCACCGCTGCTTCTAGCGACTTCTGTACCATTGGACCAATGGCAATGACAGTTGCATCCTCTCCCTCACGATAGATCTTAGCTTGACCGAGGGGGACGATGTGATCTCCGTCCGGAACTTCGCCCCTAGAGGTATAGATCCGCTTGTATTCAAAAAATAGCACTGGGTCAGGACTGCGTATTGCCGACTTGAGCAATCCCTTGGCATCGCCGGGGGTCGAAGGCACGACGACCTGTAAGCCCGGGACGTGCATGAACCACGATTCCATAATCTGCGAATGCTGCGCCGCCAGCAGCCGACCAACACCGCACGGTAGACGAATAACCATCGGGACACTCGCTTGACCACCCGTCATGTAACGCATCTTTGCCGCTTGATTGACCACTTCGTCCATAGCGCAAGTGACGAAATCCATGTACATAATTTCGACCACGGGGTTCATCCCCGCCATAGCGGCACCGACCCCTACGCCCATAATCCCTGCCTCTGCGATCGGTGTCTCGAAAATCCGTTCTGGGAAACGTTCCGCAATGCCATCCGTCACCTTGTAAGGTCCGCCATGCGTAATGACATCTTCGCCGATGACGAAAATCGTCTCATCACGCTCCATCTCCTCGTGCAGTGCCTCTCGTAATGCCTCACTGAAAGTTAGTTCTCTCATCATGCCACCTCCTGTTCAGGGGCAAGGACATCCGTGGTGACGTTATCAGGTGTCGGATACGGACTCTCGTCAGCAAATCTTACCGCCTCATCAATCTCATCTTTGACCTCGTTCTGGATTTGCGCGTCCTCATCTTCGGTCAACCACCCTTGGTCCATCATCGTCGATCGGAAGGTGGCGATCGGGTCATGGTTAGTCCTCATCTCTTCAACCTCTTCGGAGGATCGGTACTGTTCTTCGTCTCCCAAGCTGTGTCCGTAGAAGCGGTAGGTTCGTGCCTCAATCAACGTGGGTCCCTCGCCTCTGCGAGCGCGTGCGACTGCCTCGCCGGCAACCTCGTAGACCTCTACGAGATCCTGACCGTTGACGGATACACCGGGGATCGCATAAGATCCCGCCATATCGGCGACCGAATCGAGCACCGCGACATTCATGCGCGGCACCCACTGCTGATACTGGTTGTTTTCACAGACATAGACAACGGGAAGTTTCCACAAAGCCCCAAGCCCGATCCCTTCATGGAAAGTACCACGTGCAGCGGCACCATCGCCGAAGAAGCACACCGATACCTGATCTGTTCCACGTAACTTGCTGGCGAGCGCAGCACCGGTGGCTGGCGCGATACCGGCACCGACAATGCCGTTGGCACCGAGCATGTTGAGCGAGAAATCGGCGATGTGCATCGAACCACCTTTTCCAGCGCACGTCCCCGTGGCTTTGCCAAAAAGCTCCGCCATCATACGGTGTGATTCAGCACCCTTGGCTAAACAGTGACCATGGCTGCGGTGTGTACCGAGAACATAATCGTCATCTCGTAGATTGCCACAGACACCAACGGCGACCGCTTCCTCCCCACAGTACATGTGAAGCGCACCGACCACGGAACCGAGACTTGTCTGGCGATTCGCCTCTTCCTCAAAGAGCCGGATACGCCACATATCTCTGTACATCTTCTTACCCAATTCAGGCGACAGGTCCATAAGTAGATCTCCTAGAGTTAATAAGTTGTAATGTGTATTACGACACGCTATTATTGTAAATGTTCTAGCTACAAATTGTGCGGTTTGATATCATCTAATCTTCTATTATACCGAACCGCACCAAAATAAGCAAATCGTTGCAGGAAAAACCGGTGCGATTACTATGTTCGAGGTTATCACTCGTGCTATTTTCAAAACTATGGTTGCTCTATCACCCCGTCCGCGGGTACTACGTTGCTTTGCAATAGTCTCCCGACTTCAGCGGTAATCTCCTGTTGTATCCTCGCAACGAATTCATCAGTCGTAGGTCCCTTCACGCGGGTCTCCAATCCATACTCCCCAAACCCGAATTCCACCGTCTCCTTCACATACTGCTCCGGTCCATCGAAGTAGTACGGTTGTGTCCCCCGAAGCGTCTCGTAGATGTCATCGCCTGCGGTCTTGTAGATGTCGGCATTCGATATGACAACCTGCGGTTTATCGCTCGACGGGTTGGGGTACGCTGCCCGCATAGCGAAGTCCCCAAGCATCACGTACTCTTTCAACTCCGGTGCCCAGTGGGTAATCTTGTACGTCGGGCCAGGTTTCACCCACGGCTTTATCAATCGCCGCACCACATCAAATTCGTACCACTTCCTTAACTCCGATAGATGGGGAATCGCGCCGTCATTCTCATACTTAGAAATATCACCCTCCGCCCGGCTGTCGTTGAAGACCATGAACCAGTTCACATAGTCACGCGCCCCTCGTGACATCTTCATCATGCCGGGGCCCCTAACTGGATTCCGAGCGTCAACGATGACCACGTGCGGCATCGTCTCGCTCAACTCCCTGACGAAATCTTGAGGAAAACCTGCCCGCGCTTTACTCTCTACTTCGTGGGGAATCCTGAGCCTGAACGACGAGTGGGATCGAACGCGGTCATACCGGAGCGTGAAATCGTCCTTCAGATAGTCCTGAAGCGGTTCGACAACCCACTGTCTACCATAGCGATCATTCCCAACCACCACAATTGGGCGTAAGGTATTGTCCTTGAAATGTCTGAGGAATTGCAGGAAACACGCAGCTTGGTATCCGTAACGCTTTGCTTGGGCGAGATGCTCCTCACTCAGTTCGACTGTTTCTTGACAAGGTGGTGGCAGCACCGGTAGTGCCTTGAAGGCAGCGTACTGCTCGTCGCCACCTCTTTGCCCTCCATTGAGGTTAGCGTTCAAGTGTGCGAACCGGAGAAATTCCAAATCTCTCTGGAGTTCGTTGTCGAGCCGGAATTGCCCTTCCAAAGTTTCGGCTCGGAGCCGATCAAACTCTGCTAGGGCTGCATCAAAGTCTGAGTGTTCTGCCAAATAACGGGTCACCACCGGGGTGAACATCACACCCTCGTAGTTCCGACCATCAAACTGCGTCATCCACTGCCCAAGCTTATCCAAACGGCGTATGATTTCGTCGATTGAATTCCGATGGAGGAAGGGATTCAGGAACGCCTGAATCTGGTCTATATCGATCCTCAGTCCAAGTTGATACACTCGAATAACGAGTTGGGCAACCCCCGTAATATCGCTCGATTTGAAAACGAAGGGGAGCAGATCGTAAAGGTTGTCCTTATCAACCTCTGGTGCTCGTTCCATATCGGCAAATGCGGATAGGATCAGATCTCTAACAGCCACCAACTGTCCCGGAATTGTCCGCGCCTGCTCTTCAGTGAGGCGTCCTGCCACAAGTTCGTCGAACCAGTGACTAAGTATTCCACTAGTGTCGTCACCAAGCTCACCCGCTGACCGAAGGCATTCTATTTCGGAGGCCATCTGATCGAGTTGCTGCCAGACCCGCGCCGGAATTTGCGCCCGCTGGCGCAGATGTTCAATTTCTGTTTCAATGGGGACCATTATTTATCTCTGCACTCGTTCGCTGATAGATTATGTGGGGTATAGAACCGTTATTCGTTTCGGCACCTTTTTGTGGCAAACTATAGAATAGCAAAATCCGATAGAACCGTCAACACTTTTCCGCTGCGAATAAGGTTCAATAATACCACAGATTATTTGCTGATTATCCCACTTCAACTCTGCCATTTCAACCGCGAATTCAGCCCGGTTTCATATTGACAAACAGGTTGCAAACTGGTATCCTAAAAATGTTTGAGTATCTGTGGAATGATTTGGTAATTTACAGCGAAAAGAGTGGAAGAAATGGGAATGGAGAACGGAAAACCGAGTTTCGTAGCAGCGGGGTTACCCGTAATTGACTGTGACCTCCACAATCGAACCCCGTCACTTGAAATGCTCTACCCGTACCTACCGGACTACTGGTGCGATCATTGTGAAGAATCCGGCTTTTTCGGGCCTGATGCGAACGACTATCCAGAAGGTGCACCGACTTCGACGCGACCAGAGATCACGGAACCGTCAGAGGATCGGCCCCAATCAGATCTGGCACTGCTACGCGAACACGCACTTGACCCTTGGGGAATTGAGTACGGCATACTGACCTGCGCCTATCGCGTACAGAGCGTACACAATGAGGACTTAGCGGCGGCACTCGCCTCGGCGGTCAATGATTGGCAGATTGAACATTGGCTTGACCCCGAACCACGCCTGCGGGGATCGTTAATTGTACCGAGCCAAAACCCCGAACTCGCAGCGAGAGAGATTGAACGTCTGGGGGACCATCCGGGCTTTGTGCAGGTAATGCTGCCGGTGCGTTCGCAGGCACCTTACGGCAATCGACGCTATCACCCGATCTACACCGCTGCGGGGCGCCACGATCTGGTAGTTGGCCTCCATTACGGTGGGGCACCGGGACTGCCGCCGACATCGGTCGGTTGGCCCTCAACCTATCTGGAGGAATATGTCGGTATGTCACAGGTGTTTCAGGCACAGGTGCTGAGTCTGGTGTCGGAAGGCGTTTTTGACCTGTTTCCGTCCCTGCGAGTAGCACTCATCGAAGCGGGGTTCACATGGATGCCATCGCTCATGTGGCGGTTTGATAAGGAGTGGCGTGGGCTGCGACATCTTACGCCGTGGGTCAAACGGTTACCCTCAGCATATATCCGAGAACACATGCGCATGACGCTCCAGCCAATTGATGGACCGCCAACCGCGGAACAACTGCTGCAGATTATCGGTCAACTCGACTCGGACGACTTTCTGATGTTTTCAACGGACTATCCCCACTGGCACTTCGATTCCCCTGAAGAGGCTTTTCCCACAAAGCTACCCACATCGCTAGCACGCAAGATTCTGTCTGAAAATGCGAGGGAATTTTATCGGTTCTAAGGATGTGCCGTATAATCTATGGTGAATTCTAAAAATAAATAGACACTTTCGCCCCCCGGTAGGTGCGGTTTTCAACCGCACCGAATAGGCGCAGTTAGAAACAGCGCCTACCAAATGGTAGAACGGTAGGTGCCGTTTCCTAACCGCATCGATTTGTAGCGTCTCATTAATTCTAAGATCCACTATAAATAGGAATTATGATATCAGAAACTTTGTTAAATAAAATCAGACCAAAATACAGTATAAGGAGCGTGATTGATGCCCAAATGGATCTTCGTTAATGTTGTTGTCCTTCTCATCCTTTTTACCGGGACCTTGTGTGCACACGAGCCCGGATCGGCAAAATACGTTGTAGAAGCCTATCCCGTGAATCGGGATGTTCCCGCTCCGAAGATCGACGGAAAACTTGATGATCCTGTGTGGCAAAAGGCAAAACCTGTAAGCGGCTTCATTCAACTCGTGCCAGACCGAGCCAAACCCGCCACCGATGACACGGCGTTTTACATCGCTTACGACCCGCACCACCTCTATGTCGCCTTTCGGTGTTATGATGCCGAGCCTGATAAAGTTGTCAATCGCATTGTGCGGCGTGGTGGGAACATCTACGACTCAGACGTGATATCCTTTTTCATGGACCCACACCATGACCATCGCACCGGCTATAAGTTTGCGACCACCCCCGGCGGTGTCCAGAGCGATGCGTATCGTTTTGATGACATCCGGTCCGACTCCAGTTGGAGAGGCATCTGGTGGCTAGAAACAGGGGTTGATGAACAGGGATGGGTTGCCGAGTTCAAGATCCCGTTCGCAAATTTTCGCTTCCCCGATAAGTCGGAGCAGGTGTGGGGATTCGACGTTGAACGAGTGCATCGGAGAAAAGATGAAGTCACCGTTTGGAAGCAGATGACCCAAGCCGGGGCGACCACGCGGATGTCCGATCTGGGGCTTATGGTCGGGCTAAAGGACATCGGCGGTGCTAAACCGTTTGAAATCTCACCCTATCTTTTGGGTGGCGTGTCCGACAAGGAATCGCTTGATGGCCAACTGGGGACAGGACTTGATGTTCAGTATAATCTGACCAGCACACTCAAGACAAACGTCACTGTCAACCCGGATTTCGCACAAGTAGAGGCAGATCAGTTGGAGATTAACCTAACCCGTTTCCCTACCCGTTTCCCGGAGCGACGTCCTTTCTTTGTTGAAGGCAACAGCTTTTTTGAAACACCGTTAGAACTCTTTTATAGTCGGCGGATCGGTAGGGAAGGAGACATCCTCTGGGGCGGCAAAATGACCGGCAAGGTCGGCAGTTATTCCCTCGGTATCCTCGGAAGCCAAACGGGCAGTTTCGGAGCACTGGAAATTGGTCAAGAATCAGAATCCAAGGAGGAGGCGTTATTTTCGACTGTCCGGTTAAAAAAAGATATCCTGCAACGCTCCACTGTTGGACTGATCTTCGCCAACAAAGAGCATCTTGATGCGGAAGAGGGCTACGGCCGAGTGGGCGGATTCGACACAGACCTGTTCTTTCTGAAAACCTATCGGTTGTCGGGACAATATGCGATGAGTTTTAATCCCAGCGAAAATCCAGAGAACCCCAGCGAAAACACAAGGGATAAAGCATACCTTGTTGAACTTGCTCAGAGCAATTACCTCTGGAACGCCAGAGCACGGCTAGAACGAATCGATCCGCTATTTGAAGCAAACGAGACGGGATTCCTCCGCAAAGAGAGATATCGAGGTTGGCAGCAAATGAATTTCATGGGGACCTATATCCCTCAGTTCGGACCACATCGAGCTGCTTTCCAGGTTCGTGGTAGGGTTTCCCAGGATCTATTCACCGATACATATTTTGACGAGTGGGAACAGAACAATCCAGATCTGACCCTTTCACCAGAATTTGATGAAGATTCAATCAGTTGGAACTTCAACGCTGGGGCAGATTGGCGCCCCACCGAATCTTTCTGGGAGGGGATTGGTGTATCTTATGGACGCAGTCGGGAGATTGAACTGACGGAGATATTTACGACAGACGGATATGAATTATCCCTCTTAACAAACACGTCGCGACCCGTTTCGGTCGGCTTGGATGGAGGGATAGGAAATTACTTCAATTTCTCGCGGCAGGCGGTGGGGAAGCAACGGCTGCTTTCCCTTTCAACCACTATCCGCCCCCAGAGCAATTTCACGATTGACCTTGAAAGTGGATATGCCCTAAGCTTGACCCAAGAGGATGTCATTGATGGACGCTATTTCACGAGTTCTATGCGCGTCACCTATCTATTTACACGGGATCTATTTCTCAGGGTGTTTGCACAAGCCGGCCGTAATCGCACCGCTTTTGATCAGATCGAGACCGAAGAAAACTATCTAGTCAGCACCCTCTTCGGTTGGGAATATAGCCCCAAAAGCCATATTTTCCTTGCGTATAATGAAGATTGGCGCACCAATAAAGGGGAATTACAGTTAGGCGATAGGGTCGTCGTGTTCAAGGTCTCTTATCTTTGGAATCTCTAATAGCAGGAGAGCTAAACCATGCCTCCACCATCTGAAATACAATTTTCATCGGCAGAGCTCCTTGATCGCGATTTCTCGGACCACAGTCCCCGTTTATCATTCGATGGGGATACCGCTGATGCGTGGCGGGATTGGCGAGCACAACTGCTCCTTGAGCTGCGAGAGCAGCTTGGACCCTTCCCGGACGAAGCGTCCCCTCTAAACCCGCAAATTGTGTCCACCGAAAACTACGACAAAATTACGATTCACAAAGTGATCTACCATTCACGAGAGGACGCTCCGATTCCCGCATATCTGTCAATTCCCAAAAGTGCAACGGAGAAGATGCCAGCCGTTCTCTGCATCCACGGACATGTGCCGGGCGGCAAACAGAGCGTTATCTCCGGTGATGGAGAAGTCGGTGCCCCCTACGGTCGTGATCTCGCGGAGCAAGGGGTTGTCACGCTGTGTCCCGATAACGCTGGAATGGGAGAACGCGCTCACCCGTCGGGCGGTTGCGATTTCCTCTGGCGACGCCTGAACTATCTCGGATACGATCTGACAGGCTATCGGGTCTATGACCTGATGCGGGGTGTGGACTACCTCCAAAGCCTGCCCGAAGTGGATGAGAATCGAATCGGAATTGCAGGTTTATCCGGCGGGTGCTGGCTTGGCATCGTCCACGCCGCACTAGATGAGCGGGTTCAAGCAGCGGTGCTAAGCGGCTATTTTACCACCTTCGCGCAAACGTCATGGTTTGGGCACTGTATCTGCCACCACCCAAAAGGCATCGGCGATCTCTGTGAGATGCCCGACATCGCGGGACTTATCGCGCCGCGCCCTATCTTTGTGGAGTGGGGAACAGCGGACGTGAGCCGCCCGGTACACCCCGCCTTTGAGATGGCGCAGCGCATCTATCGCGCTGCGAATGCCGGTAATCAGATCGCCCTACAAGAATTTGATGCCGGACACCTCTTTTCAGGAGAACAGTCATTGCCATGGTTGGCCCAAACCCTATCTCAGAATCGGAGGATATACCAATGAACCCTTTACGAATTGCTGTAATCGGTGCCGGGGCTTACGAAACCTCCCGCTCACGCACCTATCAGGCGGTCATCAAGCAACTGACAGACCTCTACACACTCTGCGCCATCTGTGATAGAAATGCCGAGGCGTGCCGCGCCGCAGCCGAGACCTACGACATCCCAGCACAATACACAGATGTCGAGGAGATGCTTCAATCCGAAAAGCCGGACGTGGTCTTCTGTCTGACACCAACCGATTCGCTCAATGTCATGGCGATGACCGTCGCCAAGCACCGGATCAACGTCATCACCGAAATACCCATTGCTGTCTCGTTGCCGATAGCAGACGCTATCACGGAGACGTGCCGGCAGAACGGTGTCAAATATGAAATCGCCGAAAATGTCTGGCATTGGCCCCATGAGCAGCTGAAACAGAAAATTGTCCGGGCGGGATTACTCGGAAAAATTCGACATGCGCGACTCTGGTACGCATCGGGCAGCTATCACGGCATCAATGCGATTCGCATGATCCTCGGCTGTGAGCCGATACGTGTCTTGGGATACGCAGCCGAAGTGCCGACACAGCCCTACACCGGCTACGGGAGCGAAGCGATGACAACACGGTGGTGGGAGTCAGGCATCATTGAGTTTCCGGGAGGCATCACCTGCCTCTACGAGATGCCACCGCCGGGGGCGCGTGGCAGCCTCTGGGAGATTGAAGGCATGGACGGATATCTCTCAGGGGACCAGTTGACCCTTTACAACGGTGGTGGAAGTTACCAAATTGAGGACGTTTATACAGAGGTTGACGGCGAACAGGTGTTAGACCATGTTCGGATAGAGACCTCCCCGCCAATCGTATGGTCAAATCCGTTTGCAAAGTACAAGATCTCTGCGTCGGACGACGTTGCCAAAGCGAGCATCCTCCACAGCATGTATCGCGCCGTGACGGAGGATGTTGAGCCTGCTTATGGTTCCATCAACGCTCGGCGAGATCTGGAATTGTGGATCGCAATTCGGGAGAGTGCCCGACGTGGGAGCGCGTGGATAACTTTACCGATTCAAGAAACAACAAGTTTTGAACGCCAGATCCATGACACGTATGAGCGTAAATATGGAGGGCATCCGATTTCAGGGGTCGAAGCACTCAAGGATGCACCCTTCAGTCGGGCGAGTGTGATCTGGGCAATTGCGGGGTGGTTGTAGGAACCACCACATTGTAGTTGCCCGATTCATCGGGCGTCCGTTCCGAGACCAGGGTTGGCAACGGTGTCCAGTTGCTTTGAATTCCGATTTATCGGGGAGGCGATGAATCGCCGAACTACAGGGCTTCGGCTGTTCAACTAAGTCCTAAAGGATTTCCTTTCATGTGAGGTAGAAGGAGGAGACATGCTAAAGATTGGAATTGTCGGTGCCGGAGTGATGGGAAACCGCCATGAAGGTAGAGTTGCTGACTACGGCGCACAAGTTGTCGCAGTTCACGATATACATCTGCCGGCAGCACAGGAACTTGGGACGAGAGCGGGTGCGAAAATCGTCACAGATGACCTTGAGCGGTTCTTTGATGCCGAAATGGATGGATTGATCATCACCACACCACCTCCTGTGCGACTTGAGCCGATACGGGAAGCTTGTGAACGCGGTATCCACCTGATGATTGAAAAACCGCCTGCCTTAAATATGGCTGATGGACGCGCGTGCCTTGCACATATTGAGGATGCCGGGGTGATTAATGCGGTCAGCTTTCAACTACGCTACGGCTCAATCTACGAGAGACTCAAAGAGTTGTTGGCTGATGAAACGGTGCATCTCGTTCACACAGTTTGTACAGTCGAGTATTACCTCACCTTTCGGATGTCACCGTGGTTCTTGCAACGCCAAATCAGCGGAGGTCCCCTCGCCGAGCAAGCGATTCATATCCTCGATTGTGCCCGCTTTGTCATGGGGAACGTCAAGCCGGTTCAGGCGCACGCAATCGGTGCCAAAAATATGGCATTGGATCGAACCGAGTTTGATGCCGAAAACGCCATCCAGATGATGTACGAACTCGAAAACGGTGTCTTCGGTACGCACATAAATCACTGCGGCACGAAAGGAAACGGTTTCGAGCTAGAGGTTATCGGTCCGCATTTACGTCTTCGGGCAGATGCCCGGGGAGGGCGCAACGGCGAACGAATCGTCGGTCATTTGCATGGAAAAGACTTTAATGAACCGGTGCCCGCTGAAAATAGCATCGGTCTTGATAAGATCCACGCATGGCTTCGTGCTATCGAAACAGACGACCGCTCACTGATCCGGTCGGACTTTGGAGACGCAATGCACACCCTCGCATTAATAGAGGCAGCTATCAAAAGCCAAGACACCGGCGGCTTTGTAAAGGTTGATTCAGATCCCGATCTTGTCGGGCAGGAGAAAACTAACGCATGAAAATCAGGAAAATCCTCATCACCGGTGCAGCGGGGTATCTCGCCGGTTTTATCATCGAACGTCTCCGGTCCAAATATGAACTCACACTCACCGATCGGATTGAGCCAAAGCCGGATTTCAAAGATCTTCCCTTCGTGCAAGCGGATCTAACAAACTATGAGGAGATTGAAAAGGTTTGTGAAGGGCATGATGCTGTTGTCCATCTCGTGGCGTTGGTGCGCGAGCGTTTCGACAAGCCGGCATGGCTATTCGCTGATGTGATGGTCAAGGGAACGTGGAACATCGCCGAAGCCTGTGCGACGGGTGGGGTGCAACGGCTGGTCAATATTTCGAGTATCTCCGCTTGTAGTCCACTTCCGGGGGATGAGCTGCCCTACCGTGTCGGCGCGCCGTTTACGTTCAATTCGGGCGGGCTGTACTACGCTCTCGCAAAATATCTGGGCGAACAGGTTGGAGAGGCTTACTATCAAGCGCACGGGTTGAGCGTTATCCACCTGCGTCCCGGTGTCATCGCCGGCGATGGACATAATCCCGGTCCCACAGCACCCGACAACCTAACCGAACCGTGGTTTGTGTATGTGGATCCACGCGATGTCGCACAAGCAGTTGAATTGGCAATCGAAACCCAAGATGTGATGTACGGTTCTTACCACGTGGTCGCGGGGCGCGAGGATTCTCGATTTGATTGGAAGCAGACCGCTCAAGAACTCGGCTATCGCCCAGAACACAATTGGCCCGAAATCCCAGAGAACAGCGGTTAGAGGGGGACGTTCAAAACATGAAAGTCTTGATTATCGGTGGCACCGGAAATATCAGCCGTGGAATTGTCGCAGCACTGCTCAAACGGAATCACGAAGTGGTAATGTTCAATCGAGGGCAGCACCCGGATGCACCTCCATCGGATATACAGGTCATTCACGGAGATAGGCAGGATCGCGACGCTTTTGAGAACAGGATGCGTGCCGAAAAGTTCGATGCCGTCATCGACATGATCTCCTATAACGCCGACGATGCCGCCTCTGCGCTACGAGCGTTTCGCGGGCAGGTGGACGGATTCATCCACTGTTCGACGGTCATGACATACGGACCGCCATTTCCGTTTAGCGGCATCAACATCCCTGAAACCGCGCCGCTGAATGGGACTTCTGAATATGGACGCGGCAAGATCGCTGCGGACCAGCTGCTCCTAGACGCATACGCCGAAGACGGTTTTCCAGTGACAATCTTCAAGCCCTCCTACACGCACGGACCCGGAATGCAGGTGCATCGACAGGTCGGAGGCGACGGGAGTTGGATCGACCGCCTGCGTAAAGGCAAGCCGATCCTCTCAGCGGGGGACGGACTGAACTACTTCCAATTCCTTTCATCGCGTGACGCAGGGGTGGGATTTGTGGAGGCACTCGGACGGTCGGAATGTTTCGGTCAGGTCTACAACATCGTCCACCCGGAGGTGCGTACATGGGACGAATGGCACCGTACCGTCGCCCAAGCGTTGGGCGTTGAAGCCGAAATTGTGCACGTCCCCCAAGAGACACTCATTGCCATCGCCCCGGAACGGTTCCGAGGGTTAAGCGGAAACTTCGGTCACACGCAGATCTATACCGGTGCGAAACTCGAAAGAGATATACCCGAATTTCAACCAGAAACGCCGGCTGTGGAGAGCGTTGCAGAAAATCTCGCTTGGATGGACAAACACAACCGCGTACCCGACAGCGATACCGATGATCTGGAGGATCGAATCATTGAGGCAGTTCGCGATCTGCCAACCCACTTTCATTGAAGATTGAACGTCCGGCGGCTTTGCAGCTGATTCGTTTTGTGAATGTATCTATTGTAAAAGTATGGAAGTCATAAAGCTATGAGCAGCAGATTGCAGACATATCCGGCAAGCGGATTGGGCATTTGATAGGTTCATTGCGGAAATGGCTGCCAATCGATAGGTGATGGCCAGTTTACTTTGCGGAAATGAAGCCCACATGGGGTTAACAGTATCTTACAGTTAAGTTGTTAAAACCCTTGAGATTTCTGATGCTGATCTCTCAATTCAACAATCTCTTTTAAATCTTCCTGTAGCTTCTGTTCTTTATCAGGTTTTATAACATCATCAACCCATTTTGTTTCAGCTTCGACAAGTTGGGTGACTGACTGCATATATTGACCCACATTCGGAACATCAAGGCGTTGTTGAAAGTCAGGAATCCGTTCATAAACCGAAACCGTGTGCATAATTTGATACTGCTTATTTTCCACCCACTTGTCATCACGATTATATAAAAATGTTGGACCGCAGGTGACTTCCCACCCGAATTCAAATAATGCCCTATGGATCATCAATTTGGGAAAGGCAAGACAGAAAAATTCCGCGAAATCCTCGTATGCGAGTCTATCAGTTTGGTCATGTCCATATCGATTAAAAAAAGCAGATTGAAAATCTTCACTTGTCTTGATATTATCAATGACCCGACTTTTAAGTTGTTCAATCGCAGTTTGATTGGTTAAATCTGGGTCAATGTGAGAGGTAAGAAATAACGTGAATTGGTTGCATTCGCGATTGTTAATTGAATCCCACGCTTCCGTTTGCCACTTTAAGATTTGAACAACTGATTCCAAAAGCGGCGTTATTATCCCCTCCTTGAAGGGAAACATGACACCACACACATCAAGGTTGATAATATCGAATGGGAAAGCTTGACGTAAGCGGTAGTGTGCATCTTTGTATACGAGTTTTTCGCGGACTTCAGGTGCGTAGGGTCGATCGTCCTCTAATGTTTTTCCTTCTGTTTCTCCATCGTCCTCAAAAAGGACAATTTTATCAAATGGTCCTCGAAAACCTTGTTCGGGGGAACCTATCAAATTAGCTATTATCCCAAACTTATCAAGGTCTTTTTCGCAAAAGTAAACACCCTCTAGCCGTCCTGTTTCTTCCGATCTATTAAGAATTCCTTCGCGTTCTAACATAAAAACATCGATTGCTTCTGCTGCACAGAAAGTGAAATAACGCAATGGAACCCTTGTTAATCGTCTACTAATCGCATGTTTCTGTTCCTTAGCTGCTGTTAACCATCCGCATCTTCTGACGTAATGTTTGAAAGCATCCGTTTCAAAATCGATTTGACTCATCTATGCTAGCTCCTATAGAACTTTACAACAAATCTGCCTCCATGAACTTCAATAATACCCGGTAAAATTCTTCCCTGCGTTTTTCCTCTGGAGCTAGCATAGAAATTTCAAACGCATGTGCGATAAGTTGCGTAAGTTCTCGCTTGCTTTTAGTCTTAGGTAGGAATTTACTTTGGGTGTTCTCAAATATCACGTTTTTACTTGTATCAACTGTCAGAGGAAATGCCTCTTCATCTGTCGAAGTTAGCAAATAATTGTTACCCAACTCTTGGCAAATCAAAAATTTGAGGGTTTCTTGTTTTTTATTTTCCCTAGCCTCACGTATTCCCTGAGACCGCTCTCTTTGACCTCGGCCTGCTTCAGGAAAAACTTCGTCTTTAAGCAACTTGTGGATAACCTCTTTAAGCTTCACAAAGTGGGGTTGTATCTCATTAAAACTGTCCCGGTCTATATTTAACGCAAATTCCAAACCCCCTTCAACATAAATTTCACCGGATAGCCAGTTGAATCGCGGTGCCGGAATTTGCGGGAATGCAAGAAGAGTTGGATCGTAAGTCCCAATAGCGATATTTCGTATTCTCACCAACAAACCTCGCAATTCCATCGGTTCTACTGCTCGACTGTTTTGCAAATAAATGTAGCCAGATAGTTTGCAAGGTTGTTCATAGACTTCTGTATTTTCGTCAATAAAGAATAGTTTTCCTGTTGTTTGATCTTCCTTTGATGGTTGAGAAGAGGCAAGTGGATATTGATTTGGCTTGCGTAATGATAAACCATCAATAACCACCTCAAATTGGTAAGTTCTTAATGATTCTTGTAAGTTAGTTAACCATTTTTTAAGTTCAGGTTCTGCTTCGATTTTATTCCAATCAAAGGGACCTGTGTCTGTATAGGGAATTGGACATGCTACAGCTAGCTCCCAAACCATCTGCCAATAGTCACCGAGGGCTTTTACAGACCTAGCGTAGTGAATCCTTCCCAAAAATGCTGAAAATTTTGATGGCAATGGTGGATTCTTGCCTGAAGTTTCTCGGAACTTCCTGATAAAAGCCGAACGCATACCTGAGGCAATTACATAAGTGCCTGCCTTATCCGGTTCATATTTAATCTCTTCGACCATGAATTTTCCAACATCAATTGGCTTTGTGGAAGCGTGATTTGAAGACATATTGTCCACTTTTTCGTGGAGGGAATCTACTAAGTGTACCATCGCACTAAAAGCTGTTTTAGTCTCTTTATGATGCGATATGACCTTGAACTCATGACAAATCTGAGCAATTCCCAACATACCGATTCCTAACCGTCCAATTATTGGTCGACCTAGATTCGTCATGTCGTTATCAGCTCCATCAAGCTTGCCCCGTTTAGCACTATTGCCAATCTCTTGAGTCATTATCTTTTTAAACTTCTCTTGTGTCATACCACTACCATTGTCCCGGCATGTAATGATATCAAAACTCGGCCGATTCGTGGTAATTGCGACACGAGTTGCATCAGCATCAAACGCATTACTAACCAATTCTTTTATCGCGCCGCCGGGGCTGCGATATATGCCAGTACTAATGTGCCCCAATATTTTTGAACTGACTTCAACATTTTGCCATTTACCCATAGAGCACCTCATCTGTTCCTAGGGTTCAGATCTTAAGTCAGATCCCTTTCAGCGCAGTAGTTTCTACAAGTTCATTCGACATTAGGATTTAATCTCCCTTATAGTGTCCCGCAAACCAAGGTCTTTGCAACGTTCTAAAAACTACACACAACTATATCTCCGTTGGTAGTAAACTCATATGAAACTAATTTTTCTTTACCTTCCCCACTCCCTCTCAAGTTGATTTGTAGAAGGTTGAGCGTCAACCCCCAATTCTTGTTTTAATGCAAGTGCAAGTTCTACACCATGTCCTCCACGACAATTATCTGTAATTATCTTCTTCGCACCAGTATTGTGTACATATTCGAGAGTTCCTTTATAGTCTGCATGGTCGGAAAGTGCAACACAAAAGGATTTATCTGAATACTCCAGTACTGGATCGTCTAGACGGCTCATATATGCACTCAAAGTGATCAGAGTCGCGCCACCTGTGTCTGTTGGACGCAGATCTCTGGTATCATAAAGTCGAATATACCGCCCTTCATCGCGAGCAACTCTCGCCTCTTGGGTCCCCGTGTTAAGAACCTTTGTTAGGCTATAACCATGTTGTCTATACACTTCTAATTCAGCAAATAGCCGTGGACCCGCGATGAATGGATCTTTAATTGCATCATCTAAACAAGAAATCGCACGTTGCAAAGTTCCGCGATGAGCTAAAATCATAACTGGACCAGACTTAATCCGTTCTACAACCAATTCTATAAACCGGTTATTTGCTTCTTCCTGAGTGAATTTTCGTACTGAATCGGGCGATCCATAAGTACTATCTAGCACGAGTTCTTCAACCTCTATAACTTCCTCAAGTGGCCAAGCAAAATCCCCTGAATATCCACATCGGACTCCATCAGGTAGTGTTACTTCAACTTGAGCAGATCCGAGCATATGTCCATTATCTAATAGTCGTATCTGGCAGTTTTCCCGACAAACTGTTTGATCCAATTGAATTGCCTCTAGGTTTCCACGATAGGGGATATCTGCGTCGAGTTCAACCGTCAAGAGGTCAAGAGTTGGCTGAGTCATAAGAATATGCTGGAACCCTTTGCTATCATTGAAACCAGACCTGTGATCTTCATGAACGTGAGTCTGCACTCGAATTGGATAACCGTAAACAAAGCCATCACAGGTTACCACATCGTTAAGCATAACCGCTCCTGAACCTGAGACATCAATCCTCATACAACCTAATCCTTATTGTCTAACTCGCGCATTAGATATTCTGTTATTGATTTTTCAAACCCCCTGGGGAGAGACACAATTGCGGCATGAAACCTGTCATCACCGACCAGAAGAAAGTATACATCTCCAAGCTTACACCCCAAATTGGGAATCTCAGGGACGTATCGTTCTAGGGTAGATTGCAGGAGATTATTACGCTCCAGTTGCGAAATTTGCTGGAGGTCTTCAGTTAATTTTTCTGACTGCAATTCACCAATAATTAAGTGTCGTTTCTCAACAATTGGTCGTTGGTCCAACACTGTTTGTATACAATCTTCAATGGGATTTTCTGAACGCAGCCGGATTTGAACAACCTGTATGATTTCAGATTTACGAAACTGGTTCTCCAGTGCTGCCTTTGCTAGAACGCTTTGTTCTCGAGCACATTTGAGTCGGGCGATGATAGCAGCAGCGGTAAACGATAAGGTGGCTGGATCAAAACCCCATCCAACAAGTTGTTGTACTTGAGCGGGTAGAGAAAGAAGACGGATAAAATGCCCTATTATAGTCGAATCCTCAAGGTGAAGCCTACCGGCAATATCCGCCCTTTTCTCCCCTGTGTCTAAGGCTCTTTGCAGCAATTGTGCTATCTCTACTGGCAAAAGAGGACGTACCGATTTATGAGTACCTACAGAAAGAATAAGTTGGCGTACTTCGTATGACGACAAGCCTCTCATTCTATATCTCCATTAGTATTGTATCCGTTGCGTGATAGTCCATTTTCAATCAACTGAGCGGCTGCCTCATCTATGGAAATCCCTTCCGTCCTCGCAAAGCGTCCTAATGATGCGTGAATTTGTTGTCCAAGAGTAACAACAATTTGTGTGACTTTTCCACCACCTTTTGCTTGCTCTATGATTGCCTCCACAGATGCAGTGGGATTATCTTCTCTTGCCTGTTGTATTGTCTTTTGCTGTGCTCCACTCATCGTTGACATTTCTTTGGCAAGTGTTATAGCTTCTTGGGGATCTGGCTGGCCTTCAGTGGAAGCTGCATCCTGAGCACGAAGGGCAGCCTTTACCTCAACACCTTGTGTGTCAACAAGCTCCTTGATCTCGGGAATTAGTCGATCATATTTGACATATTCTCTTACTTTTTCATAAGGAAGCCCGGTTTCTGTTGCGACTGCCCTCATTGACGTATATTGCTTATAAAGATATGTGCATACAATGATTAAATCTGTCCGATTTAAGTCACGGCGTACAAGGTTTTCAGTTACAGATAACACTTTGGCTTCGATTTCGTTTATATGTTCATTCAGCACACCAGCTGTGATCGTTTTCCTACCAAGTTCTTGATGTGCTAGAAAACGTCTCTGACCCAGTATAATCTCAAATTTTCCAGGAATTTGTGCTGGTGCGACAAGGATGGGCTCCAAAAGCCCTACTTTGTCGATGCTGTCTGCTAGTTCATTAATATCTCTGTTAGCATCTCTTAAGCGAACTTGACCTTGACCAATCACTAAATCGTCCAAAGGAATATCTCTAAATTCTGCAATCTTTGCCATCTAAAACACCTCCTGTTTTTCTTATATGGGGAATCACAATGACTCATGATGATTTGGGGATGTCAAGTATTTGCTCCAACGATTCTCTGTTCAATCTTGGGGTATCTACGCTATCAGCTCCTTCAATGTAGTTCTCAAACAACTCTTGCTTTTTCTTGATGATATTGGAAATACGTTCCTCAATTGTATCTAAAATTATAAAACGAATAACGTGAAGCGGATCCTCTCTCCCGAATCGATGAGCTCGCTGGACAGCCTGATTTTCGACAGCAGGATTCCACCATCGGTCAAAAAGCACCACAGTAGACGCTTCCTGTATATTGAGGCCAATCCCTCCAGCTCGAAGTGACATCAAGAGGCAACGGGGGCCAGGCTCCTGACGAAATCGGTCTAAAATTTTTTCCCTTTCTGGTTGACTAAGGCCCCCGTGAAAGATTTCATGAGGTAGGTCTTTTATCTGGAGTGCCAACCATTTTAAGGTATCAACATACTGTGAGAACACAATGATTTTATCTTCCTCCGCAACTTGGGCTTCTAGAATATTCAGAAGTACGTCAAGTTTTGCGGATTCCCCGGACTCCGCATCGTAATTACACAATTGTTTCAATTTGGTAATGATTGCAAAGAGATTTGCTGGAGAAAAGTTTTGTGGGCTAGAATCACAGCTTTCCCACCGGCTTTTCCACGCTTGGAAATAAGCCTCTTGTTGCTTTCCTTGTAATTCAATGGGTATTTCTTGGTCAATTATTGGTGGAAGGTCTTTGAGTACATCACGTTTACAACGGCGTAGAAAATGAGGGCGCATACGAGAATGAATCTCAGTTCGGGAAAGACCTTGATGAAGAACTCCAAGTTTTACGAATCTGAATATTGAAATCAAATCGCTGCGTCTATTCTCCACAGGGGTGCCTGTAAGTGCCCACGAGCGATTACGGTTTAAGATTCGACAAGTCAACGAAGATTTGGAGTGTATATTTTTTATCCGTTGTGCTTCATCAAGTACAACCACATCAAAAGAAACATCATTTGCAAATCTCATTATGTCCAACCGAATTTCTTCGTAGGATGCAACAAGGACGCTAATAGGTAGTAAATAGTAAGCTCGGCGATTGGCTGCATTACCACGGACCCTTTGAACAGAAAGGCTAGGGGCCCATCGCCTTAATTCTGTTTCCCAATTCAACTTTAGTGAGGAAGGAACAACAACCAAGGCTCTAGTCAATTGCGACTTACGCCAAAGAATTTCAAGTGATACAGCAACCTGGACCGTTTTCCCAAGTCCCATTTCATCAGCCAGCAATACAGCATCACTTTCCAACAGAAATCGTATCCCTTCCCACTGATATGGACGCAACTGATAGGGTAACTTTAAGCTATTTATCAACTGAGTTTCAAGGGCAATGTGCTCGCTCATATACAATTTCAAGAATTTCTCGGGCCTTATGGAATAACTGAGGCGATCGCCTTTTAGAATGTGGAGATTAAAAGCAAAATGTCAACGGCAAATTCTATTGCTTAATGTTATTCTATCTCATCTGAGTTGTGTCTTGATGATGAAAGCCTTTTTTTATTTTGGCAACAGTTCTACTAAATCACTCACTCCCCTCACCCGCGCGTAAAGTAACTCAACACCACGATTCAGATGAGCACGGAATTGCTTGACGAGACTATCGTTGTCTAATGGCAATTCATCTGCCGCACACCGCTCCTTGAGCAAAGCGACAATCAATGGATCCCACTCCCCCATCAGAGTGTAGCGATTAAATTCTGAGCCATCTGCGTCGTAGTCTTCCGGTTTAGGTATACTGGGTTCCATCAGTGAAAGTGACAAGCCCAATCGACAAAGGACGTTGGGCAACAAGCCCGTCCTCCCCTTCAGTATTCTCAGTTTGTTTCTCGAATCCGCGGATACATGAATACGGTTTAGTTTCATTGCATATCACAGTTCCATCGCTGTTTAATCTGCAATCACTCCCCTGATTTTTTTATTTTTCGGAAGTAACGTTCTTTTGCATTGGTACTTCCCTTAATTTGGTCATACACCAAATGATACGCATGTGAAACGTGTGGCCTTAACATTTTAAAGTTTTGTTGATCGAATTCTGTATCCGTTGACAACACGACCACCTGATGACTCGCATATGGAAAGTAATCCTCAATTAGGTGGCGTCGATGATCGCTGTCCAAACGACCGAGTGGTGTATCAATAATCATTGGCAGCGGACGACCAGAAGTTTTCGCCAATCCCCACAGTATTGAGATAGCATAAATCTGCTTTTCACCTGCTGACAACTCTGCCTTGGGAATTAATCGATCTTGCCGGTCATAGAGGGTGACAGCAAAGTTCCGCGGGTCAATCTCGATTCGCTTCACTAAACCGCGTTTGCGGCACAGTTGGTTAAAGCAATTCACAACTGCATCCTGTAACGATTCCACTTTTGCATGCGTTAATTTGCTTGAATACGTTTCCAGTATCGATTGGACACCCGTCACCAACTGAGTACGTTGACGATCAGTTTCTCTATCCTGTTGTGATTTGTTTAGTTTCTCCAACTTTCGTTCAATTTCACCGTGACGATACTGTAGCGACTGAATATTTGCTTCCTCGTCTTTTACCTGTTTCTGCAATACTCCAAGTTGTTGATGTAGATTCAATAACTCCTGCATCAACGGTTCTAATACTTCATCGGACGGTATCCGTCCCAAATCAGATTCAACCTGTTGCAGTTGGCGGTTGCTTTCCTCAAACTGTTGATTTAACTTATGAAACCTCTCTGGGATCTCGGAGAGGCACGAATGAATCCAGTTCAGCAACTGTTGAGATTCGGGTGGCGAAAGAGAGTGAATCCGGCATGTATCTTTGAGTGCTTTAGGTTGTTGAAGCTGCTCCATAAGTAGATTGGTAATTCTGCTGTGGATAGAATCACGGAGGAAAGACTTGGGTGAAGACTCGGGCATTGATTCCCAAAATTCATCTCCTTCCAATTGCTCAAGCAGTTCCCGATTTCTCTCTTTCAGTGTTTTATAGGCTGAATCCCATGCCTCAATTTCTGCTTCTGTAATCAATCGGACTCGCAATTGTTCACACAGTGAAGCCGCCAATGCAAAAGGAAGTAATTCACTGCATGCTTCCTGAATCTGCTTCTCCAAATCAGATATGCTCTGGTTCAATCTCGCTTGCTCTGTTTTCAGGTTCTCACGTTGACGAGCGTAACCACCACCCTCTCTTGCGATTTCTTCCTCCTGATGGATGATTTGTGTTTCAACTTCATCAATTTGCGCGTCAAGTGCTGCTTTTTTCTCTTCGACACAGTTCAATTCTGTTTCAAGATTTCGCAGCTCTTGTTCAGCAAAATTAATCTCTTGGGAAAGTTCATCAGGGTCAGTATCCCTCTTTGACCGGTTCAGGTAAATCTTGAGGTCAGAATGTAGCCGTTCAACGAGATCAACACCGAGCAGAGATTTAATAGAATCGGCAAGGAAGGTGTGGCTAGAGGTATCCTCTGCCAACCCTTGAATTTTTTCACCATCAAAGAAGAAGAGTTGAGAGAGTCCAATGGGAATTAACTCATTGAGAAAATCCTGCCAATGTTCGGCCTCAAAGTCAGAAAGTAGTTCGTTATTCTTATGGATAATCAGCGATTCTCTGATCGGTTCTTTGATGTTTTGACGAGTTTCCCATCGTCGCTTAATATGATAGTGATCTTTCTCTCCACTGTGAACATGTTCAAATGCAAGTGCGACAGAGGCCTCTTTCGGTTGAAGTAAAGTCGCTTGACTGTGATGAATCGTTGAAGCAAGGTATTCGTGATATGCCCTCCGACTGACGCGATTACCCAATGAACGTGCACCATAAAGACAGAGACGCACCGCTTCAAGTATAGTTGTCTTACCTGCTCCATTCTTACCACCAATTAGGATAACAGGACGGCGTTTTTTGTATCTGATACGCGGTGTCAGAGAAAAAGTCTGCTTGCCACCAAAGAGTCCGAAATCCTTGAGTGTGAGTTGATGGAAGATCATCAGCTCTTATTCTCCATGCTATGCAGAGCTTCGCGTTTCTCTCGTATCATTTCAAGGTTGGCAAGAACGGTTTCTTCGGACCGCCAATCTTCGTGAAAAATCGCATTAATTCGGTCGTAGATCGATGCTCGCCGATTCATTCCGTGAAACTGGCGTTCAGTATCCAGCAACTTAGCCACTAGCTCAACAGGGATCCCCGCCTCATTACATAGCTCTTCTAAAATCGCTTTATCAGATGCTGTAAATGTTCCAAGGTCATCTGCTGTCCAGTTGAGCCCTTCGCCGATCACCTCCTGATAGATTTGCGGCACAGAATCTTCCCAATCTTGACGCTCAGTCCGCCAGATTTTACGAATTTCCTCAAGTTCCGCCGGGGTGATTAATTCAATGTTTGGCTCGGGCCCCTCCTGACGAACCTGCTGCTGAGTTTCAAGGAGTTTTCGTAAGAGTTCCTTACAAAATTCCAATTTATACGGACCGCGAATTAACTTCCCATCTCTCTCTTGGATAAAACCGCCACGCCGCCGATGTTCTCGATAACGCTTTTTGGTTTCTAGCTCCTGTGTGGATGCCAAAAAATCCCGAAACTCTAGCATAGGCATCATCCAATCTTCACCGTTATCAATCATTGCTTCCATTGATCTGTCCTTAGCAATAACAGTGCACGTCCAACACCCAAATCGACTATTGCCGCAAGACGGTGTCGTCTCATCAACGACTAACGGACATTCTCCAGCATTTGCGTTGCGATACATTGCAAATAACTGCTTGTTGTCATTTCCCCACGGCGAAGGGACTTGAAACAGATAAATCCACACATCGTTGAGGCTAAAGTCAACAATTGGTGTATATACAAAAGCGTTAGGTAGCGACGTATGGCGTGAAAGTAGAGAGTCCTTAATTTGATGCAGGCTCAACACCTGATCGCGTGTTGTACTCTCTCCCTTGCGTACACCGAGAATTAAAATGACTTCGCCATGGTCTGCAACTCTGTCAAGGATGAATCGATTGGCTGGCTTAATCTTCATTCGATCAGTACACCAGCGAAATTTCGTGTACGGTGCCGGATACCCCTTGCCAATGAGATTCACCCAAAATGTCTGGTCAATTTCTGGGGTTACGACTTGGGTGCGAAACGGCATCCCGGTTTCCTTTGCCTTCTGCTCAATGCGTTCTAACGTACTAGTGATATAACTGACAATAACGGGTGTCTCGACCAGTGTATCAGACGTAATAACATAAATCGGCTTTTGGCGTTGTTCAGGCGGAAGCTCTTCAAGCGCGTACCACACCAACTGAAGAGCAGTCGTCGAGTCTTTACCCCCGCTATAGCCAACAACCCACGGACGAGAATCGGCGAGGTATACTTGCTGAATTTCTTGGTGAATTTCTGGCATTGTGCGAACATCAAAAATCGAATATGCTTTTCCGTCGGTTTCTTTGGCCATTATAATAAATCTCCTTGATATTGATCCTTAGACTATCAAGTATAGCAAAAAACAGACCGTAGATCAAGCGGATTTCTCTCTATTCTATTTAACGCTGGTTTTTTCAAAATTGATAACGATAGTTTTTTCAAAACTAACTTGAAAATCTCTTTAAGATGGGTTAATATGAACATCGAATTTATTCGTTTTGGATACTATTTTCCTCTCACAATACCTTTTAACTGAAACTTCACTTTCTGTGTCGATGATGGGTGCGGAAAAAGAGTATAGGTAGAGGCAAGATGATGAAACAAGAGCACATTTCTACAAACAATTTTGAAACCGCTCTTTCCTCGCGGCGGTGCTTCCTTGCGACGATGGGCAAAGGGGCTGCACTCGCCGGTCTGGGAATCTTTGGTGCCGGTTCGGATGCTGCCGTAAGAGGTCTGTTTGGCAGGGGACTCATTCCCGCTGCGTGGGGAGAGGTTGAACAAAACCTCCTCCCCAAGCCCGATATGCTCGTCCACTCAGAGCAACCCTTTAATGGCGAATTTGCCCCACATCTGCTTAATGATGATGTGACCCCCACCGCCCGACATTTCGTCCGCAACAACAGTAGCATACCAGAACGCGCCAAAAGCGGCGACCTACACGGTTGGAAATTGACGATTGATGGCGAAGTTCATAAGAAACTCACGCTTTCGATGGATGACCTAATCCGTTTCCCACAGGTGACTATGCAGGTGGTGGTGGAATGTGCAGGAAACGGCAGGAGTCTGTTCACGCCGAAAGTTGACGGGACCCCGTGGATTCGTGGTGCGGTCGGTTGCAGCGAATGGACCGGGGTGCGCCTGCGCGATGTCTTGCAAGCTGCAAGCTTAAAAGAGACTGCCATCTACACCGGCAACTACGGTGCAGATCTACCGATCGGTTTAGGCGAACAATTTTCACGAGGTATTCCGATTGAAAAGGCGATGGACGAACACACACTAATCGCTTTCAAGATGAACGGAGAGGATCTGCCAGCAGCCCACGGATTCCCCGCGAGACTGATTGTGCCGGGTTGGATCGGCAGTGCGATGCAGAAATGGATCAACCGCATTTGGATCAGAGATAAAGTTCACGACTCAGAAAAAATGAGCGGATATTCCTATCGTGTCCCGACGCATCCGCCGGCACCGGGGAGTAAACCCCCAAAAAATGAGATGATAATCGCCACGTCAGGAAGGGTTAAATCACTCATCACCAAACCTCAATCGAAAACTACCGTCAAAATAGGTACACCCATTAATGTTAGAGGTCACGCTTGGGGCGGAGAGAACAAGGTGGATAAGGTCTACATCTCCACAGACTTTGGTATCCGGTGGCAAGAGACCCGATTGATTCAACCGGCGAATCGCTACGCTTGGTATCATTGGGGAACTGAAATCACCTTTGGAAATAAGGGTTACTACGAAATATGGGCGCGAGCGTTCGACGATAAAGGGAACGCCCAACCTTTCAGCCAGCCGTGGAATCCGAAAGGATACCTTGGGAATGTCATTCATAGAGTTCCTGTTTTGATCGACGGTTAAGCATAGTTTGATCAACAGTCAAGCCGTCTATCGCAATTGACGACGGAGAATTGGGACTTTACCAATGTTTTTGGATTATCGGAGATGTGCGGGCGAATCCCAGCCACAACTGAATATATTCAGGACTTACGCATTTCAGAGTTTTGACCTGTCAGGGACCTGCCAAATCCCTGACATTTGGCTTGGTTATGGTGCCATTTCAGTGAAAAACGGTTCATAAACAGGGCGTATTTGGCAGGTCAAAAAGCCGTTTATACGCTCCTTCTCCTGCGCGGCAAAAATCTACAAACGCCCTGAAGCTACGCCCCATCAGGGTTCAGAGAGACACCGGCCAATGATGAACCCCCGATATGAGGTTGAATTTTTTTTTTGGACCTGACAGGGCCCTGCCAAATTGCCAAAATGTGTCGATGGGCCATTGAAACGGAGGTGAGCAACGATGCCGCAACCAATCTACATGGACAGCCACGCCACCACACCCCTCGACCCACGGGTACTAAAGGCGATAATGCCGTACCTAACAGACCATTTCGGGAACGCTGCCAGTAGCACCCACCGATTCGGCGAGCGTGCGAAGGATGCAGTAGAGACTGCACGCGCACAAGTCGCAGATCTAATCGGTTGTTCAGGGGAGGAGATCATATTCACCAGTAGCGCAACAGAATCGGATAATCTCGCAGTCAAAGGGGTTGCCTACCAGTACAAAGACCGTGGAAGTCATATCATCACCAGTGTCGTCGAGCACCACGCAGTTTTGGATTCATGCAAGGCGTTAGAGGAAGCGGGGTTTAATGTGACCTACCTCCCCGTGGACAAGTACGGGTTGGTTTATCCGCATCACGTCGAAGATGCTATCACAGACCAGACCGTGTTGATCAGTCTCATCTATGTCAACGGCGAAGTCGGAACAATCAACCCGATCACAGCGGTGGGCGAAATCGCGGAGAAATATGGTATACTTTTCCATTCCGATGCGACGCAAGGGATCGGCAAAATTGAATCCGATGTCAACAAACTAAAAGTGGATCTGATGTCGTTCACCGCCCACAAGATGTACGGTCCCAAAGGAATCGGTGCCCTCTACGTCCGTAAGAAAAACCCACCGATCCAGTTGTATCCACTACTACACGGCGGCGGTCAGGAGAATAACATCAGATCGGGGACGCTCAACGTCCCCGGCATTGTCGGGTTCGGAGCAGCTTGCGAACTTTGCAAGGGGGAGATGGAGGAAGAAGCGAACCAAATCTTTGCACTACGCGAGCAGCTCTATTACGGATTGAACAAACGGCTCGATCGAGTCTATCTCAACGGGCACCCGACACAGCGCGTCCCCGGCAACCTCAACCTCAGCTTCGAGTTTGTCGAAAGCCAGTCGGTACTATCAGGCTTGAAAGAGATAGCACTTTCATCGGGATCCGCCTGCAACTCCGATTCTGTTGAACCCTCCTACGTCTTACGTGCGATGGGTGTTAGAGACGAACTTGCCCTCGGTGCCATCCGGTTTGGATTGGGGCGCTACAACACAGTAGCGGAGGTTGCCACGGTTGTTCAGCGTGTCGCATCACAGGTCGCCCGGTTGCGTGAACTGTCCCCCCTCTATGAGATGGTGCCGGGTGGAAACTATGGAACAGCAATATCAAATAATGGAGATCCATCATGAACTTATTCAAAAAAGACAAGAAGACGGAGCCAAAAAATCCAGAGACAGCCAAGCCTCGCATGGCGAGCCATCCAGAACTCAAAATGGCAGATGCAGCGCCGACTGGCAGACCCACCGCGCCACAGATGGGGATGCCCTCCCAAGGGCAACCGCAAAATATCCTCATCCCAGACGTCAAATCCAAAATTGCTGTGGCGAGTGGAAAAGGCGGCGTTGGCAAATCAACCGTTGCTACAAATCTGGCAATCGCTTTGGCACAAAACGGGGCGCAGGTCGGATTGATGGATGCAGATGCCTACGGTCCCAGCATCCCCACCATGATGGGGGCGAAAGAGCAGCCGCAGACCAGTCCAGAAAAGAAGCTCATCCCGATCGTCCGACACGGCATCAAGCTGATGTCCATCGGCTTCCTTGTCCCCGATGAGCAGGCATTGATTTGGCGAGGACCCATGCTGCACAGCGCAGTTCGTCAATTTCTGGGCGATGTGATTTGGGGTGAACTCGATTACCTCATTATTGACTTGCCCCCCGGCACAGGAGATGTCGCACTCTCTCTAACTCAGTCGATTCCGTTGACAGGTGGTCTGATTGTGACGACCCCGCAGGATGTCGCGCTCGCTGATGTCCGACGCGGTGCCGCTATGTTTGATAAATTGGGCGTGCCAATTCTGGGCGTGGTCGAAAACATGAGCTATTTTGCGTGCCCCCACTGCGGGGAAAGGACGGACATCTTCCGAAGGGATGGCGGCGTCAAGACCAGTGAAAAACTGGGAACCCGATTCTTAGGTGAGATTCCCCTTGATGCCGAGGTATGCACCGCCGGTGACCTCGGCGTTCCCATCGTTGCATCCCATCCCGATTCACCGCAATCCCAAGCGTTCCACCACATAGCCACCCAACTTGTGGAAGAACTCAGTGACCAAGATTCAGATGACGAATTGAAAATTATTTAACCTTTGGTGTGAATTGGCGGGAGTATTGAATTCACAAGTTCATTAGCTGATTAATCCACCAATTGTTTTCACGCTTCACGTTTCACGCATGAGGTATCTCCGATGAAAGAAAACGATCCACTTATTTCCGAACTTGCAAATATCGTTGGATCAGAGCATGTAATCACCGATCCGACCTCACTATCCGTTTATGAATGCGATGGGGCGACCGTGTTCAAAGCACTCCCCGATGTTGTCGTTTTTCCGACAACCACACAGGAGATTTCAACGATTGTCAAACTGGCAAACAAGCACAACGTTCCCTTCGTTGCGCGGGGCGCGGGGACCGGCTTGAGTGGCGGCATGTTGACTGTCAACGGTGGCATCATTATTGCACTAAATCGCATGAATCGTATCCTTGAGATCGATATAGCGAACCAACAAGCAGTTGTAGAGCCAGGGGTTGTAAACCTTTGGCTGACGCAAGCCGTTCAAGATGATGGATACTACTACGCACCGGACCCCTCTAGCCAGCAGGCTTGTAGCATCGGCGGGAACATCGCTGAAAACTCCGGTGGTCCCCACACACTCAAATATGGCGTCACCTCAAATCACGTTTTGGGGCTTGAAGTGGTGTTGACCGATGGGGAGATTGTAGAGTTCGGCGGTACCATTGAAGAAACACCCGGCTACGACATTCGGGGTGTCATGATCGGATCGGAGGGCACCTTCGGTATCGTGACAAAAGCGGTCGTCCGGCTCTTACGCAAACCGGAAGGTTACCAAACTCTACTCGGCGTATTTGAAACGATCGACGATGCGTCTAACGCGGTGTCCAGCATCATTGCGGAAGGCATCATTCCCGCTGCGTTGGAGATGATGGACCACTTTGTCATCAAAGCGGTTGAGGAGGCATTCCACTGGGGATTCCCGCTTGACGCAGGGGCTGTCCTCATCGTTGAGCTTGATGGCATAAAGGCTGGAATGCAGAGTCAAGCAGAGCAGATAACCGAAATCTTCAATGAGAACAACTGCCGTGAAACCCGCTACGCCAAAGATGAGGAGGATCGACAGCAGATCTGGAAATCGCGTAAAAGTGCCTTCGGATCGTTTGGACGGCTTGCACCCAACTATATCACACAAGATGGAGTGGTGCCTCGCACGCAGCTACCTAAGGTCCTCAGACGAATCGCGGAAATTTCTGAGAAGTACGATATTCCTATCGCCAATGTGTTTCACGCCGGCGATGGAAATATCCACCCAATCGTGCTGTTCGATGAACGCGACGCAGACCAATGTGAGCGAGTCGAAGCGGTGAACATGGAGATTCTCAGCGCGTGTGCGGAAGCTGGTGGGACGATAACTGGCGAACACGGTATCGGGGTTGAAAAGATGGATTATATGCCGTTGATTTTCAGTCCTGAAGATCTGGCGGTGATGGCAACCGTTAAAGACATCTTCAATCCATCAGGGTTGTGTAACCCCGGAAAGATATTCCCAACCGCCGAATCGTACGCCAAACTTGGGCTATAACCCTCTAAAACAGAGAGGAGTTACGCACTTCAGACTGTAGTTGCCCGATTCATCGGGCATAGGAAACAGTATCCTGCGGCGATGAATCGCCGAACTACAGGGCTTTGACCATTCAACTGCGTAAGTCCTAAACAGAGAGGAGTGTCTCATGAAATACTGGAGCCAAGTCTTACAATGGGTCACTGTTGCAATTGTAGCAATCGGAATTGGATGTGCCCCTCCAGCCGGTGCCCCGGAAGCAGCCCAACCCGTGATGACTGAGTCAACCGAAGCCGAAGCGGTGCCCGCCACAGGTCCAAAGATGGACACCTTCGATCAACCAGATGGATCTCTATTTGCGATCGAAGCACCCCATAAAATAGAAGGGGGAATGTTACATCTACAAGCCGGACAAGAGGATACGGTCCTATTATCGTCTGTCGAAAGTGCTGCAATGAAAGAATACACCGTAACCGCTGAAGTGATGCCGCCAAATGTCGGTGAATCGGTCGGTATCGCTTTCGCTGTCCGAGGCAAAAGTGCACAAATCCTATTTTATGTATACCGTCCGGCGGGGGCAGACCCGTTCGGCAAACGGTGTAGCGTCGGGGTTGAGGGGCATGTCGGTGGAAGGAGTATGCGTGCGCCGGATATTCGTACACGTGAGGTCACCTTTCAAAAGGATACCCCAATCAAACTTTCCGCACGTCAAGTCGGTCAAAATGTGACGCTCTCAATCAACGGCGAGAATATCGGACGTTTTCACGAACGATCGCTTAGACCGGGTAAGGTGGGCGTGTATGGGAAATCCCAACACGGAGACGATAGCCCTGCAACTGTCAAATTTGATAGCTTTGGGGTTGAGTAACTTATCGATATGTCCAACGCAAATCAGTTACACGAAGATATAGTTCAAATTGTTGGCGAAGCGGGGTTGCTTCCAAACGACCAACTAAATCGTTATGCAATTGACGGCATTGGTCCCCAAGCCGTCGTTTTACCAGCGTCAGTCCATGAAATTCAAGAGGTTTTAGGTTATGCCGCGGATAGTGGCTTGTCGGTTATACCCGCGGGAAGCGGGACCAAGTTAGGGGTCGGCAATCCGCCAGAGGAGGTCGATTTGATCCTGTCAACGTCAAGGTTGGACCAGGTGTTGGAATATGAGCCTGCCGACCTGACGGTGACGGTGGAGGCTGGTATTCGGCTCGCGGTGCTCCAAGCTAAGTTGGCTGAACATGGACAATACTTCTCACTCGATCCGCCTTACGCCGACCGATGCACAATTGGTGGAATAACCGCAACAAATGCCAGCGGTCCTTCGCGGTTTCGATTTGGTAGCGCGCGAGATCTTGTCCTCGGAATGCGGGTTGTTCAATCGAGTGGAACCGTTGTTAAGAGCGGTGGCAAGGTTGTCAAAAATGTAGCCGGATATGATCTCAATAAGTTATACCTTGGATCGTTCGGCACACTGGGGGTTATAACGGAAGTTTCGCTCAAGCTGCAACCGTTACCAGAAATTGAGCGTAATATTTTATTAACTTTTGCCGACATTGGAGAGGCGGTGAATGTTGCTTCAGAAATATCAGGTTCGCAACTGCTGCCCACTTTCTTTAACGTATTTGTCAATGGTGCACCGCTCACCGACAGGCCTGAACCCTGTCTCTTGATTGGACTGGACGGACATCCCGAAACCGTTGAATGGCAAATTGATTCTGTTAAGACAATAGCACAACAAAATGGGGCTATCGGTGTGGGAGTGTATGAAGGGCAACGGCAGCGGGAACTCCAGGCGTTGATATGCGCCTTTCCAGAGGGCGGATCGGCTACTGCGACCGTCATCTGTCGAGCGAATCTCCGTATGACCGATGTTGGAGACTTCGTTAATACCGTCTTACAGGTGAATGATTCCTCATCTTGGCGGGTGCGAGCGACGGGCTTAATGGGAAATGGCGTTGTTTATGTCATCTTCTCAGACTTTCCCGACGGTGAGGTTCCGGTGCAAGAGGTGGCGGACACAATCGCAAATCTGCGCGACGCTGCTGCAAATGTTGGTGGAAATCTAATCGTTGAATCCGCGCCAACGGCACTCAAACGTCAAATTGATGTTTGGGGACCGGTCGGTCGTAGTTTTGAACTGATGAAAGCAATCAAAACCAAGCTGGACCCGATCGGTTTGTTGAATGTAGGGCGTTTTGTCGGCGGGATTTAGTGTCGGATTCATGTTAAGAGATAGTGCAACAGAAACCGATTTAGTTCATTAGTGAACCAGTGTACTAATGAACCAATGAACCAAATAGTTTTCACGTTTCACTCATCACGTTTTACGCAATGTACATCACCCAAGAAGTGCTGAATCGAATTGAAGATAAATATGGTGTGCCACGGGTACTTCGCACCGCTTACACGATGAATCAACAGGGATTTGACCTGCTCAAGTGGAGTATGCGGCATGGACGAGCGCACGATGTCACTCTGTTCATTTCCAAAGGTGATAAAATTGCGGTGATCCGAAAACCGAGTTATCCTCTCGATGTCTACCGCCCGCCCAGCGGTGGCGTTGAACGAGGAGAAGACTTTGAAATAGGTGCACGTCGGGAAGCCTATGAGGAAACAGGTTTAGAGATTCAACTCCAGAAATATCTTCTCAAAGTGTACGTTAACTTTTCTTATGAAGACGAAACGGTGTTCTGGACATCTCATGTGTTTGCCGCTCAGGCAATAGGTGGACATTTACAACCTGTTGATACTAAAGAAATAGCTGGCGCACGTTGGGCAACTTTTGATGAGTTAAATACTAATCTTTTGAAAGCTCTGCAAGAGTCAGAGTCCGCCGGTTTGAGATACCGTGCGGAGCTGCAAGCCGCAACCTTGCAGCAATACAGGGAGGGTGAGGTGATATGTAATGCAAACACAAGCAAGGAGGATTTTGTGGATTGATGATGAGATAAACAATTTAGAAAAACACATCCTATTCTTGGAACAAAGAGGTTATCAGATTACGCCTGCGATGAAGGGAGTTGATGGGTTATCGCTGTTAAAGGAAAAAACTTACGACGCAGTCCTGATTAACCATATGATGCCCGATATGGACGGGATTCGTCTGCTTTCGGCAATTAAGAGGAAATGCCCCCATTTACCGGTGGTCATGGTAACCGAAAACGAGCAACGCGAGATTATGAATGAGGCAATTATCCATCGCGTTGATGATTTCTTAATGAAGCCGTTGAACCCACAACAGATTGCCTCACAATTGGCGTTTCTCCTCGAATACGATGCTGTTACAGAAGATTATACCGCCCAAGAGTATGTTATTGATTTTAATAAGCGAAGCGCACTAAAACAGCACGATGTTGATTGGAAAACATGGATTGACATTTACACCCAGCTCGCCGAGTGGGATCTGCGTCTGGATGAACTTGACATCGCCGATAGCCTACGGGAAACACACAGGCTAGAGAAACAGGAATGTAACGCCCTATTTGCCCGCTATATTGAAGACAATTATTCCGCTTGGTTGGTCGGTGAGGATTCCCCCGTTTTATCGGTAGATCTGCTCTACAAACATGTTATTCCAGAAATACAGGTTGGCAAGCAGGTCTTCTTTATGGTCATGGACTGTATGCGGCTGGATCACTGGCTAAAAGTTAAACCGCTTCTAGACCCATACTTTCAGATTACGACACACTATCACTACTCAATCTTGCCGACGGCGACAAATTACTCTCGGAATTCAATTTTTAGCGGACTATTTCCGCTAGAGTTTTCGCAACGCTATCCCGATTTATGGGTGGAAACTGATGGTGAGAACACCAGTGTCAACCGTTATGAAAAAGACCTGATGCGATTGCAACTAGAGAGGCATGGTATCTATCTTAAACCCGCTTCACACTACTTTAAAATCTTTGATGTGCGCGGGGAAATGGAGTACCTCCAATGGATTAGCAATACCAAACGTATCAGTTTAGCAGCGGTGGTCGTTGGTTGTATTGACCACCTGACCCATAAACGCTCGGAGATCGCCCTGCTCAAGCAACTCATTCCCAATGAAACCGCGTTTCGTACATTTGTGCAAAATTGGTTTCAGCATTCAGGGGTGTATAAGATCCTCAAATTGTTGGCGGATCGAGGGGTTACGGTCATTTTAACGGCGGATCACGGGTCAATCTTGTCCCAGCGTGCAGCGAAGGTTTCAGGCGACAGACCCGCAACGAATGGGCTGCGGTTCAAAGTTGGTGGCGAGCTTATATGTAACGCAGAAGCCGGATTGAGAATTACCCAGCCAGAACAGTACATGTTGCCCGATACGCCTTACGAAAAGAATTATGTCCTTGCCAAAGAGGACTATTACTTCGTTTATCCGAATCAGTTTAACGACTATAAGCACCAATTTAACGGAGGATTCCAGCACGGTGGCATCTCAATGGAAGAGATGATCTTACCCTGCGCTATCCTCGAGCCGAAGTAGACATCTACCAATAACCCCAATCTTCAAGAGGTTTCCAAAGTCCCCCTGATAAGGGGGATTTAGGGGGTTGGTTGTGCATTTGGAGTGTCTAAGTAATTCTAAAATTTACCATAATCTACTTACTTTTCTCCTACCCTTTTACCCTTTTCTTACAGATACCGAAAGGAAAAACATCATGAAATATCCCGTTCAACGTCGATGGATTTTGGTTGCCTTGGTAATCATGATAACGGCCACCTTAATTGTAACGACCATTGGTTTGTCTGGCGAGGAGTCAGCCAAAGAACCCGCCGCCCCGCAGATAATCGCCGTAAAGTTTCACGCAGATTGGTGAGGTTCCTGCAAAAAGATGGGGACCATCTTCACCGATTTGCAGAACAAGTTCGATGGCAAGCCTGTACTCTTTGTCACCCTAGATTTTACGAACCGGACCACTCACTATCAATCAGAATTGCTCGCTTCAGCACTTGGAATGAGTGAAGCCTATAAAGCAAATCAGGGAACAGGCTTCATTTTATTGCTAGACAGTCAGACGCGAGATATATCGGCGCGTCTAACGAGCAAGCAGACCCTAAAGGAAATGAGTGGAGCGATTAATCAGCAATTGCAAAAATAAGCTGCATCTTTCAGGGGGCTTTTACAGCTGCGAAGGTTAGATATGAAAAGAAAATTAGTTTTTCGCTCTCACTTTCTACTATGCCTTATCTGTGCACTATACATCGGAACGCCTGTGACCTTATGGGGGCAGTTATCGCGTTTTGGACTGCCTAAGCAAGATACCGCATCAACCGAGATTGTCACGGCGCACGGGATCCTGTCGGTAAATCAGGTGCAGCCCGGCAGCACATTTCAGATGGCTATCGTGATGAAGTTCGCGCCGAACTGGCACGCAAACGCGAACCCCGCCGGAGAAGGCTTAATCCCCACAGAAGTTACCTTGCCCGATCACGCCGATCTGATATTTGGCGAAATAGTATATCCCAAGGCGGATGTCCTCGAAATTGCTTCGCTGGGCGGAAAAGTCCCGGTGTATCACGATGAAGCCGTGATCGGGTTCCAAACGACATTACTGGACTCAGCACCGTTAGGACGGATGACGCTTCCTTTCCAATTGACATACCAAGCGTGCAACGACGACCAGTGTTTGCTTCCGAAAACAATTAATTTCGATGTTGCGATTGAGGTTGTCGGAATGGACCAACCGATTCAACCTATGAACGATGCTATTTTTGCAAACCTGCAACTCGGTTCCCCGCCTGATAACCCCTCTGAGACCGCTACAAGCGAGAGCGGGAAGTTTTCCCAAGCGTTATCCAAAGGTTACTTTTGGGCATTCCTCTTCGTTTTCGTGGGCGGCATCCTGACCAGTTTCACACCGTGCGTCTACCCGCTAATCCCGATAACAGTTTCCGTCTTCGGTGCGGGTGAATCCGTAGGTCGCCTGCGATCCTTTCTCTTATCCGTCACCTATGTTCTAGGTATCGCGCTAACATATTCAATTTTAGGTGTTGCTGTCGCATCAACCGGGGCGGTCTTCGGACAGATAATGGCGGATCCACGGGTGATACTCCCGGTATGTGGGATTCTAGTTGCACTGGGATTGTCTATGCTCGGTGTTTTTGAGCTCCGCATACCTTACGCCCTGCAGAATCGACTCAATAGTGTCGGCGGTGCCGGATTTGCAGGCGCGTTTGCGATGGGAACCGTTGCAGGGGTCATCGCCGCACCTTGCACAGGACCGGCGTTAGGCGCAGTGCTTTCTTATGTGGCTACCACAGAGAGTGTTTTCCTCGGATTCTGGCTGTTGTTGACCTATGCCCTCGGTATGGGATTGCTGTTTGTTGTGATTGGTACGTTTTCAGGTGCCATCGCCGCCCTGCCGAGATCTGGTGGTTGGATGTATATTTTGGAGAACATATTCGGTGTCGCTATTATCACCGTGGCGTTGTATTTCCTCAAAGATGCCATTCCACCATTACGCTCCCTACTTCAGAATTCTACGAGCTTTTTTGTCATTGCAGGTGTGTTCGTGCTAGCTGGTGTTGCACTTGGTAAATTTTCTCAGCGGTTCAAAGACCTGCCCCGTCTGGTGCAATTCCGCAAAGCGGTTGGCGTTTTATTGGCAGTTGTTGGGCTTTATATGTTTGTTGGGGGGCTAACAACCGCGGAAAGCGATCTCGTCTGGATAGCCGACGAAGCACAAGGGTTAGAGGCCGGACAAAGGGAAGGAAAACCGGTTATGCTCGATTTCTACGCGACATGGTGCGCTGCTTGCAACGAACTAGAGCATACCTACTCTGATCCAGCGGTAAAATCAAAGTTATCGAAATTTGTAAACGTCAAACTCGACTTCACTCGAAACTCGGATGAGGTCGAACGCCTGAAGCAAAAATACGGCATTGTTGGTTTGCCGGTGGTGATTTTCTTTGATTCCGAAGGGAACCAGTTGACGGACAAAAGACTTGAAAAGTTTGTTGAACCGGAGGAATTTTTAGGGCTCTTGGCGGGAATTCATTGAGGAGAGATTAAAGATGCGTAAATGGTTGCTCTACTTTGAAGCAGTGGCTCTGATTGCACTCATCGTCCTGATAGTCATGAATACAAAAAGAGGTGGCGCAGAAGTCAATTCACCTCCCGCATCACAAGCAGGTGCATTCATTGAAAAGGGAGATGAATACTTTGCAAAGCAGAACCTACCCAAAGCCTTATTTGCGTATTGGGAAGGCATTCAGGCGATTGAGACAGATGCAAGCAACGTCAACCATGCGTTACGGCTACACGCCCATCTCCGTGTGTCGGAGATCTATTTCCACAGCAACTGGACAGCAGATGCGGAAATCCATCTGAATCGCGCTGCGGCGATTGATCCCGACCATCCAGCTGTCCACCTCCTCCGCGGAAAGCTGCTGCGTGACACAGGTGAACAAGCACCAGCTGTCCAAGAGTTCCTCGCCGTAATCGCCAAAGATCCAACGTATGCGGAAGCACACTATCAGTTAGGTGTACTTTATCAGGGGACAAAACAGTTTGAGGAAGCACAGACTCACTACAAGAAAGCAATCGAAAATGATCCCGACTTAATCGATGTTCCCTTTGAGCCGATGCCAATTGGTCTGCAAGCCCGACTGCAGCTCTCACGGACCTACCGCAATATCCAGCAGATGTATCAGTTTATTGACCGAGAGCTTACCGCTGAGGAACAAGCGCAGCTTGTCGGGTTGGAAGATAAGGGGCTCGAAATTCTTGAAGAGGTCGTGGCACACGCACCGAACTTCACAGAGGCGAAACAAGAGCTCATCGGATTACTCTATGGCCGCGCCGCTATACTCCGGCGCGGGGGAGAGGAACGCGCTTATGACGAGGCGTTAGATGTGTACCAGAAAATCGTTACGCTAGACCCGACTGAGGTTGACGCGTATCTGTGGATGGGACAGATCTACAACTCGTTCTTACAGGATCCGGAATCCGCACTCGAAGTATATAGAAAAGCATACGCACTTGAACCCGACTCAATGACCTTGACGGAAATCAGGACTCTCGAAAGGGATTTGGAGGAGATGGAAATCGAATAAGCATCACTGATCGTCTTTACCAATCTGCGACACTGCCATCCGATTCATAATAGAACTCGCCGCCCAATTCTTCATCGTACCCCTCACGATTCTGCATCGCCTGTTTCTCATCTATCTCAAAACCGAGTCCGGGCTTCGTCGGTAACTCAATATGCCCGTCCTTGACTTCCCAGTCCGTTTTCAACAGCCCGTCACCAAGCGCCGCATCAACCTGCTCTTGGATGAGGAAATTCGGAACAACCGCATCAGCCTGCATACAGGCAGAAAACGCCACAGGTCCAATCGCACAATGCGGCATAGTATGGATGTAGTAAACTTCTGCCATATTCGCAATCTTCTTCAACTCTGTGATTCCACCCGCGTGTGAGCCATCCGGTTGGATGTATGCCACCGCCTGCTTCTCGAACACGTGACGGAATTCCCATCGCGAGAGCAGACGTTCCCCGGTCGCAATCGGAAACGGAACATGGTCTGAAACCAACTTCAGGGCATCGACATTCTCTTGTGGCACGGGCTCCTCCACGAACATGGGGCGCATCCCCTTCAATTCGTGGCAGACTTCGATAGCAAGTGCCGGTGTCATTTTACCGTGAAAGTCGAAACATAACTCCGCATCAGGTCCAACCCATTCCCGCATCAGATAAGCACGCTCAACAAAGGCATCAATCACAGCAGGAGGCTCATGCGCCCGCCACGTACCACCGGGCCCCGACTTAAACGCCTTGTAGCCCCCTTTCTTCTGCAACATTTCGAGACGGTCTTTCGCAGCGGCTTGCCCCTCGTCCGTCATGCTGCCGATACCCCAATGTGCATAAACACGGAGGCGGTCACGCACTGCACCACCTAGCAGTTGATGCGTCGGTACACCGTAATGTTTGCCGGCGATGTCCCATAGTGCCTGATCGATGCCGGATAACGCGCTCATCAACACATTGCCGCCCCGAAAAAAGGCAGAACGGTAAATGTGTTGCCAGTGATGTTCGATGCGTAACGGATCTTTGCCAATCAGGTAGTCGGTAAGTTCCTCAACAGCGGCGATGGTGCTCTTCGGCTTGCCTTCAAGCGTTGTTTCTCCCCAGCCGACAAGACCGTTGTCAGTTGTGATTCTTACCAACCGCATCCGATGACGCGGAAAAAACTGCTCAATCCTTGCAATCTTCACTACATTTGCTCCTTTTTTCAAATCTGCTTAGTATAGATGTGTCTGCTAACCCTTGACTACACCAATCGGACGCAACCGCGCCACCCGCCGTGAAAGTCCCGCTGCATCAACAACCTTGACAACCTCATCCACATCCTTATAGGCTTCAGGCACCTCCTCGTGGAGTGTACGTCGCCCTTCTGCACGGACGAAAATTCCTTGCTTCTCAAGATCTTTTTGAATGCTGCGCCCTTTCGTGACCTGCATCGCTTTCCGGCGCGAAAGCATTCTACCTGCACCATGGCACGTTGTTCCCCACGTCTGCTCCATCGCTGACGGGTTGCCGACTAAGACATAAGAGGCGGTGCCCATATCACCGGGTATCAGAACCGGCTGCCCGACCTTCTGATACTTGTTGGGAATCTCAGGATGCCCCGCCGGGAACGCTCGTGTCGCACCTTTGCGGTGCACGAACAGTTCACGCTCAACCCCGTCAACGAGGTGCTTCTCAAACTTGCCGATGTTATGTGCGACATCATAGACCAGTTCTAAGCCGAGTTCATCGACCCCTGTCTCAAAGAAATCCATGAACGTCTGACGCACCCAGTGCATAATACACTGGCGATTATTCCATGCGTAGTTCGCACCACACGCCATTGCTGTGATATAGTCCTGCCCTTCCTTTGAATTAATCGGAGCAGAGGCGAGTTGACGGTCGGGCAGATCAATCCCATACTTCTTCGCAACTGCGACCCACGTCTTGACATGCTCATCGCACACCTGATAGCCGAAGCCGCGCGAACCGCTATGAATCATCACGCAAATCTGTCCCTCCATCAGACCCATCACCTCCGCGGCCTCCCGATACAGAATCCGATCTACCACCTGAACCTCTAAAAAGTGATTTCCAGACCCGAGTGTGCCGAGCTGATTTTTTCCGCGCTCCAAGGCGCGTTTGCTGACAGCATCCGCATTGGCAAGGGACAGAAAGCCGTTCGCCTCCGTAAATTGAAGGTCTTCGAGAAAGCCGTATTCGCGTTCAACTGCCCAACGTGCTCCCTGTTCGACCATCTGCTTCTCTTCTTGCTGGTTCAGCCGAATTTTTCCGATCGATCCAACGCCACAGGGAATGTTTTCAAACAGCTTTGCAACAAGCCCTTTGGTTCTACCCGCTAGCTGCTTCATGTCCAAATTGGTCCGAATTAAACGAACACCGCAGTTAGACACTACAAAACCGTTTGCAATGAAGTTGTGATCCGGATGGTCAACCGTAAAATCGTATACATAATCATCAAACTCAAGCGGAATCACTGATTCAATACGATCCCAAACCATACCACTATTGCTCAAGTCTTGGGTCACTTCTGCAACGTATGCCTCGAAAGTTGGAAAGGCTTGGCTGACTCGTGGTTTCGTCTGTCGTCCTTCATAGATCGACCTCTCGACAAAACGCTCGTTAATGTATTCAGACTCAATCTTGTCGGTGATTTCAGAGATAGACAGTCCATCTGCGTGCATTGCAACGGCAATCCTTGCAGCGTTCTCTCGATCTTCAATCAATTGTTGTTTGAGCTTGAGATACTGTAGTGCAACATTTGCGAGCGTCTTGCGTTCTGCGTTGTATTCAAACCCGATCTGTCCCCACAGTTTAATCAGGTTTTCATTCGTCCCTGAGATGACTAATCGCAATCGGTAGGAAGCAGATCCATCAGCGTTCGTTTGTTCTTTTCGCTGCCCAATCTTCTTAATCTGCACACCGAAATCTGCTAACAGATCGCCAATGTCTTGCAGGAAAGAGACACCACTATCGACATAACCCTCCCTTTTGCTCATTGACATCTTAGGAGCGGAGATAGTGTATGGGTGTCCTGTCATTGTGTTTGGCGATTCCAGTTCAGCCCCAAATAGCGTTGCGAGAAACAGCCGTTTCTGCCACAACGGGGCACCCTTAACCCACTGTGTCATACGGTAGTCCTGAAAGGCTTTCTTACCGTCAGGCGCGCCAAGCGCAACAAGTAACGTCGCGAATGCCGTGCTACTTACGTTGAAGCTGATCTCCTTGCAGGAGAATTGATATACATCGTAAGCTGTTGTTATCTGATGGACTCGCTCGCGGCGGTACAATTTTGAGGGAGTAAACCCAAGATGCGAAATATCTGCTCTGATCTCCTCAAGATCTTCTGCCTTGCCATAGAAGGACACTCGCCCCTTTCCATCACCGTTGACATAGTAGATATTGCCATCTCCCATCACATACCCCAAGACTTTTAGCAGGTATGGCAAGGCGGGTGAGTCGTATCTCAGCGGTAATAGATTGCGCTGCTTAAGATGCTTGATAACCTGTTCCCGTCGATTACCAGCTTGGCTATCACTGAGTTGGTTGAGTAGACCTTCAATCTGTGCTTGGTCAACGATAATCTCGTCCGATGGCTCTTCATAAGGCACACCTTGAAATGGTGATAACGCGACCTTCTCGCCAATCTTGAGCGATTGCAGTTCAGCCATCCCCTTTGGTGTCCAGAAGGGATGATCGGCTGTCGCCTTGATGGTATCACCACCTTCGGTTTTCAAGCAATATACCGGTTGAGTCGGACGAAGTTTCAGATAATGCCGCACAGAGGTTTGGGTTTCAACGCTATTTTGAAAATCCTGACAACGTAGCATAGTGGTTTCCCAATTTGAACCCATCTCTCCGATTGGTATCGTGTAACCGTGTTGATGCAGTATCTGTGCGTCAGCCGTCAAACAGTTCAGATCATACCCAATTCCGCCAGGGGACACAACGCCATCTGCCGCCGGATCGGTCGCCGCAACGCCACCAATCACGAAGCCGTAACCCCAGTGCAGATCAGGCATTGCCAGCGAATGCTTGATAATCCCCGGCAGATGTGCCACATTGGCGACCTGCTGCAACGCCTCCTCACTCTTGGCTTGTTCAAGTAATTTTTCATTTGCATAGATAATTCCATCAACGCGCATTCCACGCATATAACTCTTGGGAATGCGCCACCGGTATTCATCAATTTTTTGTAAAGGTATCTCTACTGCCATTATGTTCTCATCTCCTATAATAAAGAGGTATTTAGCGGGGCGCCGGTAAATATAAAATCACAAGCGTCTCATCGACAGCGTCCACAGGGTGATCCATCGACATCGGCAATGGAGAAGTTTGCGTCCAGCCAACAAGTTTTGGTGTCAACTCTTGCGCTAGATAGCGCAGAACTACTTCACCAATCAATACCCTCATAAACGCTTTTCGCTCACCGACTAGTGCTTGAGAGAGTGGGGACCTGTTATATCTTTTTGGGTTTTCCTTTATCTCGACAGTCGTTGCGGGCAGAATCGTGCCGATGTGAGGATATGCTCCCTGATCGATAAGCCATGCGTTTTCCAACGTATAAGGGAGTCTATGTTCAATCCAATCGGTTGTCACTCCTCGCTCCCATGTCAGGTGCACCGGAAAATCGATAAAAGTTTCCGCAAAGTAGGCTCGTGTGATCCACGGATCTAAAGCTGCTTGACGCAGGATCGAACGATCTTTCAGCCCTTCAGGTTCAACCAGTTGCAACGGAGGTGTGGCAGTTGTCGTCAGGGGTCTGATGAAAGTTCGCTCCTGAAACTGGATTGATGTTTCAACGCTGGCTGAAGCAATAATTCCGATATAGGTTTGCAGGTGAGCACGGCTCATTGAAGGATAAACGGATAAAATCGAAAAACGCTTCACAGAGACCGGACTCGGTACAAAGTGACGGGGCAGGATAACACCGCATAAAAAAAGTACCGTGAGCGCAATACCGCCGCCCCAGTATAGACGGGGTTTACCTTTTCCACCCCGCCATATCAAGACACCGAAACCCAACGCATATACAACCAAGAAAACGGACAGCAGCCAAATCAATGGGGCTTTCGCCGAAGGAACGGTTGTCAAAATCGTCCGGATCTTTTCATCGTGTCTGCGATCTGCTTCGTATCGTGCTTCAGCGTGGCGCGGTGTTCGAGCCTCCGCCCCAAGCATCCACTGCCAAAATGTCTCTGCTCCCGGCGAATAAGAAAAAGGAGGTGCGTTGTAGTCAAACCCCAAGCTAATGATCTGCCCGCCCCCCAAAAATCTTTTGGCGATATAGATTTGGTCTTCGCCAACAGCGAGTCCAATCATTCCGGGCTTAGACTTAAATTCAATCAGATCAAAGGGTAAATCGGCTGCAAATCCAAAACGCCGCATTGATTCAGGAAGTTGGGTTGCCCTCCGTAAGCCGCCCAACGCCACCGGCAGAAACGTCTCCAGAAAACTCCCATGCAGCTGGCGCAGAGCCGCACCACCCGACACAAGCAAGGTGCCGCCCCGCTGAATCCAATCGAGTAACGCTTGTTGTTGTCGCTTAGAAATCCGACGCTCAACTAAGGAAACCCCGCGAATCACAAAAAAATCAACTGAATCGTACCCTTTCCAATGGACAGGTAACCTCTTAAAATCAGTATAGGCGACAAAGGCGTGCCCCTTCTCTTTACCATCGATCTGCTTTCTATCCCAGCGACTCAACAGATCACGGCTTGGTGTCAATGCGAGGATCATAAGATCAGCCAACGATTTGGATAGTTCCGGTGTAAGTTCTTGAGAGATTCGGACTTGCTTGGTGTGGCTAACCAGCATAATGCTCAGTTGGAACGAAACCCCCGGTAGGAAAACGTGAATCACACGCCGTTGACGGTCTGTTCGCGTGAGGGAAAGAGGGGTAGCATACGTTTGAATCAGTTCGCTCGAAAAAATGTTGCGAACTTCAACCCTAATCTCGCCATTGAAATCTTCATTATGGCTAGTAACAACGACCCGTAGCGGTGCCCATCGCTCCCGTTTGTAAACCTTGTCGAACCCAAGTTCAACAGATTCAAACTCGATGGCTGAAAAAGCGGAAGAGACAGATAAAATAAAAAATAGGGCAATAATTCGGCACATAAATAAACTTCCGAACTAACAAATTTAACCCAATTCCTTTCCGAGTAGTTCTCTCACCTTATCCCCGATATTTGGACTCCGCATCAACGACTCTCCTACCAGAATCGCGTTGATTCCCGCCTCTTTGAGTTTCATTACGTTCTTGTGTGTATTGATGCCACTTTCGCTGACGACAACTTTATCGGATGGGATGGAGTCCCTCAAGCGGAAGGTGGTCGCGATGTCTGTGTGAAAGGTTTTCAGATCTCGGTTATTGATGCCAACAATTTCCGCTCCCCCTGTCAACGCCAAATCCAATTCCGCTTCGGTATGGACTTCGACAAGGCTTGCGAGTCCCAAACTTCGCGCTATCTCGGTAAATTCACGCAGTTGCGTCAATGTTAAAATCGAGACGATTAGCAGAATAGCGTCCGCCCCTGCGAGCCGCGCTTGATAGATATGATACGGATCAATAGTAAAATCTTTCCGCAAGAGAGGGAGCGTCACCGCTTCACGAATAGCACTCAGATAAGCGAGTTCACCGGCGAAAAATTCTCGGTCGGTCAGCACAGAAATCGCCGATGCACCGTTTCCCGCATAGGTCCGAGCGATTCCAACCGGATCAAAATCCTCGCGGATAATCCCTTTACTTGGGGATTTTTTTTTGACCTCGGCAATGAGGTGGAGGCAATTGAGGGTCGATAGCGCAGCGCGAAAGTCCCGCGTCGGGGGTAGATCCCGAATCTTGTGTTTCAATGTATCTAACGGCAGCCGTTGTTTATCGTCCTCCAACTCTATCCGTTTGTGAGCGACAATAGTGTCTAAGATCAAAGCCTTTTCCTGTCAGATAGACGAAGTTTGAGTTATTCACAGATTGAATTATATCACGTTTTATTTTCACGGTCAACGAGGGATTTAATCCGCCTAATATGGTATACTACTATAATCTAAGTTATTACCTACAACCCCGGCAGACCAGTACCGTAAAGTTTATTCGTAGGGAACGCAGATCTGCGTTCCGTTTGTTTTTTTGCCATAACGGGGCGACAGGTGTTAGCGCAGAAACTGGGAGACCCCCAAAGACGAATGCTTTATCTTCGCCCCGACGGGACGATATGTCTATAGGATGCTGGTATACCTAATCTCTGCGCTCCAATTTTGAATCCCGATCTTATCGGGGAGGAGCGCAATGTGTATAGCAATGAACTTACCCCTTGGAGTCGGAGAAAGGAACAATGATAAAGAATACACTGTTGCAGACCAAACGCGCTTTAAGTTTCACGATACTGCTATCTCTCCTATCAACCAACGCCTTTGCGACAGACAAAGTTTGGACGCTTGTTCGTGAATCGCAATGGCAAGCGGGGTTTTCCGACATCCACTTCGTCTCTCAACAGGATGGGTGGATTGTCGGATCAGATGCGACAATTCTGCGTACAAGTGACGGCGGTAAAACTTGGGAACAACCGAGCAAACCCCTTCCATTCAGAATAGATTTCCACAAGGTGCGCTTCCTCAATCCCCAAATCGGTTGGGTTGTCGGTGAGGATGGTGCCGTATTGAGGACGACCGATAATGGAGAAACGTGGACGGTACTGGACACTGGCACACGTCGGGCATTGTCAGCCGTATTTTTTGCGGATGCCAAACACGGCTGGGCTGGCGGTGATGGTGGACTTATCATTCATACAGCAGATGGTGGTGATACGTGGATTCAACAGGATCCCCCGACGAATAATGCGATCCAAGATTTTCACTTTGCCAGTCAAAAGGTCGGTTGGGCCGCAGGGCATGGTGGAACAGTTGTCCATACGACGGACGGTGGTCAGACCTGGAAGAGCCAAAAAATCAACTCCGCAGCGGGCATTAGTTCAATCTGTATGCTCAATCATCAAGAAGGGTGGGCAGCCGGCGGTAACGGTGCGCTGATTCATACCGCTGATGGTGGTGCAACATGGGAGACCCAAAAAAGCAATGTCCCCAATTCCAACGGTATGCCTGAACCTATCTGGAGTATTCATTTTATTGACACCAATCACGGACTCGCAGCCGCAGAGTTCGGCGTGATTCTGAGGACAACCGATGGCGGCACAAATTGGACTCCCCTTGAACCGAGACCCGTTCCCAGCCGTCTAAATGCTATCCAACTGGTCAGTCCGCAAGAGGCGTGGGCGGTCGGCGAATTTGCAACCCTCTTGCACAGTCAAGATGGTGGTGCATCGTGGGAGGTAGTCTCAATCAACAGCCACTTGACAACAGTCCACTTCCTTGATGACAAGACGGGATGGGCGGTTGGACTATCTGGAATGGCACTTGCCACCCATGATGGTGGGACAACATGGCAACAACAACACACCGGGAATGTCTTTGAACTGTTCGGTATCGGTTTTGTTGACGCGATGCAAGGCTACATCGTCGGCAGTAACGCAACCCTGATCGAGACGGGCGATGGCGGTAGAACGTGGGGTGGCATCAGTGTGGAGGCAGAGACCGGTCAAATCCAACGCATCCAATTTGACGAGGCTATTCGATGGAAGCGTGCCGTTGGCTTTTATGATCTCCACTTTTCAACGCCGCAACATGGATGGGGTGTCGGCGAACTTGGCAAGATTTTGCGCACAAAAGATGGCGGACGTACATGGCAAAGCCAAGATTCCGGGGATTTGAACGCTAGCTACAGCAACCTGAACGGTGTCTATTTTGTCAATGCGAATGTGGGGTGGATAGTCGGTGACGCAGGGGTAATTATCAAAACTGATGACGGCGGGGAGACATGGGTCGCGCAGCAGGCGGGACCCAATGAGTTACGGGCAGTTTTCGCGCTCAGTTCTCAAATCGCGTGGATCGCTGGGGATGACGGCTCCATTTATTCGACGAAAGATGGCGGAGAAACGTGGATCCAGCAAATTACACCAACGGCTGAAAAATTAAACGGTATCTATTTCGTTACGGAGAACGAGGGCTGGGCAGTCGGAGAAAAGGGAATGCTCCTCAATACCAAAGATAGCGGTGTGACATGGCTTGTTCAGCAGACTCCAACCTCAAACGGCTTAATCGACATCACCCAATCCCCTGACGGCGTGCTCTGGGTCGTCGGTGAATGGGGAACCGTCCTGAAATATTAACCCTCCGATGAGGTCATCTCGCGCCTGCAACGGTGGGTTAGATTCCTACACTGCGGCATCCTCTGGATTACCTCCACTAAACCACAGACTCCTATAAAAACAGGAATAAAAACTGGACTTCCAACAAGAATTTCAACAAAACCCAACAAAAAACCTACAATAAGGGCGCAGAGTGTGAATATCCAAGACACTCTTCGATACACCTGTCCACCGGATATCACATACTGTTTTAGCATTTCAAAATACCGAGTCATGTTCGCTCCTCTCTCATTTCTTTAACCGATTTATGGTGAATTCTAAAAATAAATAGACACTTTCGCCCCCCGGTAGGTGCGGTTTTCAACCGCCCCGAATAGGCGCAGTTAAAAACAGCGCCTACCAAACGGTAGAACGGTAGTTTCGTTTTCCTAACCCCCCGGTTTGGAGTGTCTCATTAATTCTAAGATCCACTATATATCTCTCATTGGCTAGGTTGTGTATGCAATCATCACGGTCTTTTTCCGAGTAGATAGGGAGATTGAAAACCGCTTTTGGATTATAGAACTTACCACGTTCCCCTTTTGAAAAGTCATAATTTGCTTTCATAGATTCGGTTCCTACGCTGCGGTATCCTTTGGATTGGGGCCATATCGGTTCTCGCCCGGCTGACTGTCTAGCACCGTAAAAACAAATAGAATAATACCACCGACGAGCGGAACAAAGCCGATAAAAAACCACCATCCACTTCGATTGGTGTCGTGGAGTCTACGAACCAACACAGCGAGGCTAGGAATCGCTACAGCTAAATAGTAGAGCCCTGCAACAATACCCGGACCTCCAGCAGAATACTCGATTAAGATAAGTGCGAAACTTATGATCGTGTTGAAGAGTATGAAGAGCCAATATTCTTTTCGCCGTGCCCGCCCACTAAATACCGCATACTTCTTTAACACTTCAATATACCAATTCATGCTATCTCCTTTCTCATTGTTTTAATTGATTTAGGTTGGATGTTGGTATATGGTATAGTGACTTTCTCCTCGTATCAGATAACGCGTAACGGCATTCGTCTATCCTTTTTCCACACATAGACACATTTTCTCAACGCTTCCCGTCCATGCTTCCCCATTTGTTGGGAGCTATTCCCTTTACCTTGAGGCAAGACAAGGATTTTCTCTATTTGAAATCCGATATCTTCGGCTATTTTTGAAAGGATTGTATCTACAGATATTGCAGCACCCGCATACCTAACGTTGTCATTCACCATGAACATCATACCCTCTTTATCCAATATCCGGTAACATTCTTGGATGACGCAAGCCATCTCATAAAAATAACCCCTCACCATACGATCAATTCCGCTATTATTGAGTTCTTTTTTATCTCTCTTGTAATCTAAATAGTTCAATATTCCCTGCAATAAAGGTAAGCCATCACAAATACCGATAGCTATTTGCCACTCGGGATTTAGATCAATCAGTGCTTTCGCTCTGTTTTCTACCGTGCAACTTAACATGGCTTGCCGCAAGCCCACTAAACCAATTTCATCAACCCCGAGCAGTGCATGTTCTAAGGCATAAGTACGTGTATAGTCATAACGATTGCAGTAGGGCGGTGATGTAATTATCCCCGAATAAGCCCTGCCTTCCAATTTCGGTAGCACTTCTAAACATGAGCCTTCTAATAAAGTCACATCGCCGGTCTGTATATCCTCCTGCATAGACGAGAATAGATCGCTTTCGCCCTCCCCAACGTTCATATCATCTTTTATTTCGTTCAGCTTTTCTACAATGGCTTCATCGAATGACAAAATTTTCCCTATATTTGTACCATCTATAATATGTACGCGCCTTATTCGCTTGGAAACTGACCAGCTTTCTGGTCAAAGCATTATCAATGACAAGTGTATCGGGAAAGTATTCGGTTAAGGATTTGTCGAGTTTCTCTATGTGCCCCAAAAGTGTATCGTCTAGGAAAGTCATTGTATATTCACTTTCAGTTCCTTGTTAGATTTCATTTTTTGAATACACAATCACGATGATATTCCAAGTATAGTGCTGTTTTCTGCGTGGGGGTTTTTGTCAGTGATCCCGAATCGAGCCCCAAGATCTGTCGCTCTGATTCTGACAATATAGATGAGACGATCAAGTTGCCAGATGATTTGAAGGAAATCAGACCGGCGTCAAATAGTGCATCGAGGCTAGCAACTAGAGGGAGCCCATTGTTGGGATCCAAGCGTTCCTCATCAGTTGAACACCGCCACGGTTTAATATGCGATGCCCTGATGGCAGCACCAGTTGCCGAGCGTGTTACCGAACAGCAATTGCCCCAGAGTTCAAGCACCTCTGACCGAAATTTTCCCTGACCGACCCGCGCATTGACAAGATTAACCTTTGTTGTGGTTTCGATCTCCTTCCCGAGGGTTGTTATTACATCTCGAGGGATTGAATCAGGGATAGTTAGGTCTTCGACTGGAATGCGAGCGTTAATGTGCGCGTAAGTTCGACCATTTTCCTCGGTTAAGTTACCCAATTGCAGCAACATCGTTTTATCGAACGACTTAATATTCCAAGATTCTGCTTCAGTATCTTTGGGGGTACAGACAACACCGAAACCAATCGCACCTTGCCGAATGAGATTAAGGTGTTTGCATCGCTCGTTATAACCATGTGGGTTCTTTCGCAGTCTTTCATGTCTAACACGGACACGTTCACCGTCTGCCACGCACTCAATATGATATTCCCAAACGCGCAGAAACACGCGATTGGTTATGTCGTCGGTCGCGCCCCAAGACCAGCGTACATTACGGAAATTCACTCCCAAAACGTCGGTGAAGAAGCGATTTATTTTCATGAGATTTGTAACTTTCTTTGAGCATGTACCTAACTTGCAATTAGGCGAAATTTTTCCGTATCTTCTGGTTGGATAGATACCCAAAACTGAATATTATAAAAAAGCACAAGTTACTATACCATGTTCAGGCGCGGTAGGGAATTTGCCAAAAAGCACTGATGTACCAAAGTCCGCTGTCACCCCAATAGATCGGGAATCAGGAGACTGCAACGGCAAGTTAGATTTCCTACACTGTGGCATCCTCTGGATTGCATCCACCTTGATTCTCGTTCGACTGCCTATCTTGCGTCATGAAGCCAAGAAGAATAGTAGAACCGACAAGCGGAATAAGACTGATAAGCAACCACCACCCACTTCGATTAGCGTCATTGAGCACGCTGACCGACACAACAATACTTGGAGTCAGTACAGTTAAGCCGCAGAATCCTGTGAGAACAACAAGACCTGGACCTCCAACAAAACCCTCAACAAAACCCAACGAACAACCTGCAATAAAGACGGAGAGTGTGAATATCCAAGACTCTCTTTGAGGCACCTGCCCGCCGGATATCACATGCTGTTTTAGCATTTCAAAATATCGATTCATGTTCGTTCCTCTCCCATTTCTTTGACCGATTTATTTGATTGATTATACCCCCCGCTCCGACGGTTATGCAAATTAAAATCCCGGCAGCGACCTACCACCTAACTTGCCTCCTCCCGCCAACGTTGTAGCGGATGAGTACGCTCCTTGAGCGGAAACGAGACACGCCCACCCCGCCGGTGAGACTCCCACGAACCGTGAATCATCTCCAACGATGCCCGTCCCTCCCGGCCCGACGAAATCGGATCAGCATCTGGGGCATCAGGTTCAAGCAACGAGCGGATAAGCCGAGACTGAAGCACCTGATTAATGTCTCGAGTTCCCAGATGTTGACCCGTAATGCGATCCTCATCGGGCAGCGAAACCGGTTGCCACTGATGTCCTTCGACGGGAGTCATAAATGTGCCGCGGTGGATGAACATCACGGTGGCGACGCTTCGACGCAACGCAATCCGTCCTTTTGTGCCGATAAGGTCTAAGCCATACGCCCTATCATTTCCTTCAGGTTCTGCCAAGAAGTCGCAATCGGCATGTATCCCGTTGACAAATCCAAACGAACAGAACGCCCGCTCACCGATGACCAGTCCCGCGTCCCGGTCACGGGGGTTGACCTCCTGACTATGTTTGATGTCCTGATGTCCCGCTTCGAGGGAATCCGCAGCGGTAATATGTGCAGCAGCCCAACTCACCTCTCCCCCAAAATTGTGAACCCAGTCAAAAAGATGCGTACCCATCTCCATCATCGCGTTCCCCGATTTGCGCCCCCCTTTTTCATAAGCGCGTATCAAGAAGACCTCACCAATTTCCCCATCAGCGATCAACCTTTTGGCGTATGCGTTATATGCGCTGGCACGTTTCTGATGGTTGATGGACAACCGCACCCCCGCTGTGTCACACGCCGCAACCATCTCATCCGCCTCCTGAAGCGTCACAGCCATCGGCTTTTCGCAAAGCACATGGCAGCCGTGCGCCGCTGCAGCAAGTGTTGTCGCATGGTGCTGCGGTGCCTGTGTTGAAATCACAACGAGATCTAGGTTCGCCCGTTCAAACATCTCCTGATAATCTGTGTATAAGGCTGACACACCATACATCTCTTGGTATGCTTGCAGGGCTTCCTCACGAACATCGCAGAAAACGACCAAATCCACGAGTTCGTTCTTTATCAGCGTATTGGTATGATCTCTACCTTTTCCGCCACACCCAATCAGCGCGGCTCGATACTTTGCCATTAGTCTTGCTCCTTCTCTTTTAGGACTTACGCACTTCAGTTTGTAGTAGCGCAATTTATTGCGCGTCAGATACTATAACAACGTCGCGCTAAAGTAGCTCGCTCAATTCACCACATACCACTGCGCGACACAACGGGTATTCGATAAACCAGCCTACTATAAACCAAAAATATAGCACAACCGTTTCTGGAGTTGACGGTAAACATTTAACTATGTAGCTTCTATCCTGAAAATCCTTGAATCCTGAAGATCTTGATTCAGACAATAAAAGATGATAAACTCAGAATCTATGAAAAACGTCTGATATCGTATCTGTTTCGTGTAGACAAACACCGGACCAGTTGAAGTTGAAATTGTGGATTATCTAAAAACCTTTAGGTCTAAAACCCAAACATTTATGTTTGGGATACAGATGGCTTTAGCATTGAAATTGCATGAGAAATATGGTATAGTTGTATTGTCTTTCATGGGAGAATGCTACCCCTATCGCACGATAGGGTCTCCCACACTCCGGTAGCATGGGCATGAAAGCCAGAAAGACAGTCCCTGATGAAAACCTACAAGTTCAAGTTGTATAGCAATCACGGCAATCGTGAATTGCACAAGACGATAGACGGTCATGCTGATGTGTGGAATCACTGCGTTGCACTTCAGCGTCGGTACTATTGCATCTATGGCAAGTATATCAGCAAGTTTCGGTTGATAAATCATATATCTAAGCTGAAACGACTCCCCCAGTTTGCTCATTGGAATCAACTACCCAGCCAATCCATTCAAGACGTGGCATCCCGTATTGACAAAGGGTATAAGGCGATGTTTGAAGCGCGTGCGAAAGGCAAGCCGTGGGGGCGACCTCGTTTTAAGCCACGACGCAAATACAAGTCATTCACACTGCTTCAAGCGGGTTGGCAAGTGCTTAACAGTAACAAGATTCGTATTGGCAAGTGTGTCTACCAATACTTTAAGTCCCGTGATGTTTTGGGCACTCCGAAACGTTGCACAATTAAACGGGACGCTATCGGCGATGTCTATATCTGCATTCTCACCGACTATGTAGAACCTGACCTGAATCGAGTCATGACGGGTAAAATCGCAGGCTTTGATTTCGGTCTGAAACGGTATCTCACCGGTCACAATGGACACGACATAGAATCGCCACAGTTTTTCAAACGCAGTATCAATGCTATTAAACGTGCCAACCAAGCACATTCACGCACCGAGAAAAAATCAAAGAATCGTGAACGTGCACGGCTTGACTTAGCACGAAAACACCGCAAGATTGAACGCCAACGGGAGGATTTCCATTGGAAGTTGGCACACCAACTGACTGATGAATATGATGAGATACGACTTGAGGACTTAAACCTACAGGGCATGAAATCCCTCTGGGGGCGTAAGGTCAGTGATCTGGGGTTTGCCGATTTTGTCAACAAGTTGGTGTATATCGCCAAGAGAAAAGGTGTCAAAATCACCTTCATTGATAAATGGTATCCCTCCAGTAAGACTTGCTCGGTTTGTGGTGCGGTCAATGAAGCGTTGAACTTGCGGGATAGAACTTGGCAGTGTAACGCTTGTGGGACGGTGCATGACCGAGACCGCAACGCTGCAATTAATATTTTTCGGGTTGGGGCGTCAACCCATGAAGGAGAGGACGTAAGTCCCGATTCATCGGGCAATCCTTGTTGATAGCACAATTCCACTTCTAGGGGGCAAGGGACTTGTAAGAATCCCAATCCTTTAGGTTTGGGAGTACGTCAACACTAAACCTGTATCAGGGGGAAACAAAATGACGCGTGTGCCAACTAACCGTCTGCCAACCCATCCGGGTGAAATGCTTTTGGAAGACTTTCTGCGCCCAATGGACATCAGTCAGCGGAAGCTTGCAACGGCAATTCATGTGTCATACCGGAGTGTTAATGAACTTGTGAATAAACACCGGGGAGTAACACCCCGTATCGCACTTCGTTTAGCGAAATTCTTTGGGGTTTCGCCAAGTTTCTGGATGAACCTCCAACTCCGGTGGGATCTGTATCATGCCAGTCAGGAAGATACCGCTAATCTAGAGGCGATTCAACCTTACACTACCTCCTAGTAAGGGCAAAGCAAAGCGATGTCGGTGTAAATCTATAATACAAACTGAAAGAAATCTGTTGCCTCCCCGGCTCTCCATAGAGCTGTTCCTAACCCCTCACAAAGCGAGCGGGTGAGAAAATCTCCATCGACCGATCCCAATGTCCGTCCACGATCAGCTCTTTGATAATCTTTGCCGTTATCGGACTACCAGTGATGCCCATCGTAAAGTGCCCCGCCGCAACCGAGGCATTTTCCCATCCGGGAAGCCCTCCAATCGCAGGAAGTCCATCCTCACAGAACGGCCGAAAACCCGACCACATCCTCTCAACACGCCCATCGCTCAAGGCGGGGACCACTGCCGTTCCCCTGTCTAACAGATCGGCAATCGCTTCAGGGGTGTTACGCTTGTCGAAGCCGACATGCTCAACGGTTGCTCCGACATGAACAGATCCATCCGCGCGAGGAACCAGCGCGCCGCTGCTAGAGTTGATGGGACGTTGAAGCAGACGCTGAATGGTTGCGACTGCCAACATCTGTCCACGCGCGGGAGTAACAGGGATAGTCATGTCCAACGCCTCGCAGAAAATACGACTCCACGCACCCGTCGCTACCACAAGATGTCCGGCAGAAATTTCTCCTTCGTTCGTTTGGAGTGCCAAAAAGCGTCCGTCTGTTCGCCGCACACCGGTTGCAAGACACCCTTCATGGAATCGGGCATTGTGGACGGAAGCACCTCTGGCAAGTGCAAGGACCAATCGACCATTGTTGATGTAAGCCTCATCGTGGGAAAGGATACCCCCACAAACTGCCGGTGCTAATGCAGGCTCAAGGGAATGTAGTTCCGCTGCGTCCAGCTGTGTTATCCCCATCCCAAAGGCTTCCCCCAACTTTTGAAACTGCGAAAGCCGAGCCGTTTCCTCTTCCTCATTCAGAGCAACCCTCAGAATCCCAGACGGGATATACTCAACACCGATACCCGTCTCTTCTTCGAGGTCCGGCACAAACGTAGGAAACATCTTCGTTGAAGCCAAGTGGAGTTCAAAAAGTGCGCGTTCCTCCTCCGCCATATGCAGGGGCACCAACAAGCCTGCAGCTGCACTGGAGGCTTCTGCTCCCACCTGCCCCTTTTCTACTACCACCACCTCAAGTCCCGCCTTTGAAAGCTCATAAGCAATAAAGCACCCAATGACCCCGCCGCCGACCACAACTACATCTGCCGTTTGATCCATCTGCCTCTCCTCCCATTATGATAATCACCATCTGCAAAATCTTATATTCTATTGATTATCCCACATTATGGCTGACTTTTCAATGTTGAAAATGTTGGGCGACTTTCACTCTATGAGTGGAGACAAGCGCACTCATATCTCGGAAAAATGTGTATGACAGAAGTTTTTCTGGATGTTTGTGTTATCTTGGCTTATAATATTGTTATAGAAATAATGTCAAGCAGACTTCTCCAGCTAGAAATATCCAGCTATGCAGATGAGCAAAGGATTGGGGCAAGGTCGAAATTGGCACGAATTTCCTCAACCCGTACTGCTTGACAGCCATCGCGGTAACATCTACTGATTTCTCCAACAAAAATCTTTCACGATGGCGTTTCTCTGTGGGACCACAACGGAGCATCTCACAGCGTTTAAGGTATCACGTCACTTTTAATGAAATGACGTCAATAACAACTCAGAGACGACGATGTTATCTGACAGATGCCCGGCTTCTCAAGCCCCATGATGCTGAGAGAAGCGATGGCACACACCGAATGTGGTGATACTATCAAGGGGTAAGCTATAAGATGGCACGGTGTCGATTCATCGATGAACTGCGAATCACCCGAATGTGTAGTCGGTGAGGGGGAAGCCAACCTCCGTGTCCAAAGTCCAGAAACATTTGCAAATTTTGAACAACATCTTTTGAGAGAGGTAATTCAGATGAATATTTACGTCGGTAATCTGTCATATGATGCCACGGATGATGACTTACGAGATGCTTTTGAAAGCCACGGAACAGTCGACACTGCCAACGTCATTCGAGACCACTACAGTGGAAGGTCAAGAGGATTTGGATTCGTCGAAATGCCCGATCAAGCTGAGGCGGAAGCGGCGATCGCCGGATTGGATGGACAGGAGATTGCTGGACGTCCTGTGAAAGTAAACGAGGCTCGGCCTCGGCCCCCACGTGGTGAGAGGCGTGGTGGCGGCAGACGCGATGATGATGACCGCGATAGATGGTAAGCACTATCTTTGCTTCATAATTTCACACAGAGCACCGGGTGATATTATTTGCCCGGTGCTTTTTTTGTTTTTGCTCATGTTAAGGTTTAGTGCAACAGCACTGACTTGCCTCGAAAACCGTAGGCGGAGCATCCTGCCCCGCCCTCAACGCGTTCACCGTAATTGCACTCCGTTTTTACATGAGCCTTTTTGTTTTATACGACAGAGATGTGCAAACAGACAGGATGGCTGCGAAGATGGGAACGGGTTAGGGCAAGCTAACCGGAACTTCACGTCCCAGTTGCGAGGATTGATAGATTCCATCGAAAATTGCATTCGTGTACAAGAAGGTATCCCCGGGAATGGGGGAGGGTTGCCCGTCCCGTATGGATCGCACAAACTGCTGGATTTCATAGGTAACGTCTATGCTTCCCTCCGGCAGCTGATTGAGCGTGACCGCCTCCAAATCGCTATAGCCCCCATGTGATAAACGTAGTTTCGGTTCTGAGCCAAAGGGAAAGATCTCAACAGATCCACGACTACCGGCGATACGCATCTGCCACTGTTCCGGGAAGTTAATCGCCCAGCTATGCGCGAAGAACAGAGTAATTCCCCCCTCTAGTCGAACGTAGGCTGTTCCAAAATCTTCCACCGAAAAGTCGTTGATATTCCAAGTGCCGTCCGGGGAATGTCCAAAAATGTTGGCATCGGTGCCCGAAACCGTCAGCGGTTTGGGATGTCCCATCATGTGGAGCACAGCGTCAAGCGTGTAGACACCATTATCCATGAATCCACCACCGCCGGCTGTCTCTTTTTTGATGAATGTTCCGCCGGGGATACCGCGATGCTGCCAACCGATGGCTTCAGCGTAATAAATCTGTCCGAGATTTCCTTCTTCAATAAACGCTTTTGCCGCTTGAATCTCAGGCATAAACCGCCATTTCATGCCCACCATTAGGATCTTTCCGCTAGCCCTTTGGGCTTCTACCATTTGATAGGCTTCAGCAGCCGTAGCGGCCATCGGTTTTTCTACAATGACATGCTTCCCCGCCTGGAGTGCAGCGACCGTCGGTTCGCAATGCGCCTTAGTGTATGTGCAAACACTGACAGCATCCACCTCCGCAAGCCCAAGCAGCTCACGATAGTTACCAAATGCGTGCTCAGCACCCCACTCCTGCGCCGCCGCTTGCGCCCGTTCCTCAAGGATATCTGCGACCCCCACAATCCGTGCTTCATCAGGAATCTGGAGGTATCCGCGCGCGTGTGCACGAGAAATCCCGCCCGCACCGATGATACCGATACCAATCGCCATAATGTTCTCCCATCAAGTTATTGCAAAGCGGTGTTAGCCTCTTGAACCACCTGTACCGTACGCTTTTCCCAATCCACCGAACCACTTTCAGTTCCTACCTTGAACCAGATCAGGTACTCAATGTTGCCCGCCGGCCCCCGAATCGGAGAATAGGAAATCCCCATAACAGATTGCTCCAGTCCATGAATGAACTGGATGAGATCTCGGAGAACCTGAAGATGCATCCTCCTATCTCTCACGACACCGCCCTTGCCAACATGTTTCCGGCCCGCCTCAAATTGAGGCTTGACCAAGGCGAGTACATCCCCCGTAGGATCAACAATTTGGGTGACGATCGGTAAGACTTTTTGGAGAGAGATAAACGAGACATCAACCACACCAACTTTGACCGGAGACGCAAAGCGATTCACGTCAATCGTGCGGATATTGGTCCCCTCGATGACACATACCCGCGAATCTTGACGGATTTTCCATGCAAGCTGCCCATGCCCCACATCCACCGCATACACAAACTTTGCGCCGTGTTGTAGCAAGCAGTCCGTGAATCCGCCGGTCGATGCACCAACGTCAATGGCGACGCTGCCACCTACATCCACTGGGAAAACCTGCAACGCCTTCTCTAGCTTCAGGCCACCCCGGCTGACATACCGTGGCGGCTGTTTCACTACAATTTCCGCATCCGGTGAAATCAGATAACCCGGTTTGACCTGTGTGCTACCTGAAACGATCACTTCACCGGCGAGAATTAACTGCTTCGCTCGTTCGCGGCTTTCGACAAGCCCGCGCTGGACAACGAGCGTATCAAGTCGCTGCTTGCTCTGCCTTCGTGATGCGTGAAATGTGACGCGTGAGATATTAGAAGTGTTGTTGCTGTCTTTCCTGCCTCCCATCCTACCTTCCCTTCTAACCGCCGCATCCGTCTCCAGTTCCGCACCACTAGATTCTCAGCGTCTATCCGCTGATCTACTCCTTTACAAATCTTAACCCTTCACGGACAATTGCCTCTGCATCTAAATCACACTGTTCATATAAGGCTTTGACATCCCCATGCTCAACGAACTGATCGGGAATACCGAGACGTTTGACCTGTACATCTGTCAATCCGCTATCTATCAACATCTCCAAGACCGCACTGCCGAATCCGCCCATCAGTACCCCATCCTCAACCGTAATCACTTTTCCAATCCGTGAGGCGAGCGGAAGAATAAGTTGGTCGTCAAGCGGCTTGACGAATCGCGCATTCACCACCGTTGTCGATATGCCTGAGTCTGCCAATATCTCTGCTGCCTCAAGTGCCGGTTGGACGCGATTTCCAATCGCTATGACTAACAGGTCGCCGCCATTGCGTAGAACCTCACCTTTTCCAATTGGCAACGACTGAGGTTGATTCGCCATAGGAACGCCCAAACCGTTGCCGCGGGGATAACGGAGGGCAATTGGTCCTTTTTCATACTCAACAGCGGTCTTCACCATGTGCTGGAGTTCATCTTCATCTTTTGGTGCCATCACCACCATGTTTGGCAGAGAACGTAGGTATGCAAAATCGAAGACACCGTGATGTGTCGGTCCATCCGCTCCGACAAGTCCAGCGCGGTCTAGCACGAAGATAACAGGCAGATTCTGAATGCAGACATCGTGAACCACCTGATCGTAACCGCGTTGCAGGAAGGTAGAATAAATTGCCGCGACCGGTTTGACACCTTGAGTCGCTAACCCCGCCGCGAAGGTCACAGCACACTGCTCTGCCAATCCCACGTCGAAGAAACGATCTGGAAACACCTCCTGGAACTTGTCTAGTCCCGTGCCGTTTGGCATGGCTGCGGTTATAGCGACAATTTGGGAGTCCTGTTTGGCAAGTTCAATCAACGTGCCGCTGAAAACACTAGTATATGTCGGAAGGGGCGACTTGGGAGCAAGTGACTTGCCGGTTGCAAGATCAAACTTGCCGCTGACGCTGTAAAAACTCTCTGAGTCCGTTTCGGCAGGAGGATATCCTCTCCCTTTCTGGGTAACAACGTGAAGCAGAATCGGTTGTTGTAGAGATCGCACACCCTCAAGCACAGGCAACAGCGCATCCAAGTCATTGCCGTCAAGGGGACCGAAATAGCGGAACCCAAATTCCTCAAACAGAGTACCGGGCTTGAGAGCCGCTTCAATCCGTTTAGCTACAGGCTTCACCTCTGGAGCAATTCGCTTCACAATCTCCTTTGCGCTGGAACGGAGAGCATTGTAGGTCGGATTGGTCAAAAGGCGGTGCAGATACTTGGAGAACGCACCAACTGTCTGCGAAATGGACATCTGGTTATCATTGAGGATAACGAGCATATCTTTTTTGAAATCGCCGGCTGTATTCAGCCCTTCAAACGCCATTCCCCCGGTCAAACCCCCATCGCCGATGACAGCGACCACCTTGTAATCTTCATTGTTGAAGTCACGAGCGGTGGCAACCCCCAACGCCGCCGCAAGCGAGGTACTTGAATGACCGGCACCAAACACATCGTACTTGCTTTCTGCTCGACTGAGAAATCCACTGATGCCGCCATACTGGCGAAGCGTCGGAAACGCATCGCGGCGACCTGTGAGGAGTTTGTGTGGATACGCCTGATGTCCGATGTCCCAGATCACTTGGTCACGCGGGGTATCAAACACATAGTGGAGGACGATAGCCAACTCAACCGTCCCTAAGTTGGGGGCAAAATGTCCGGGGTGTTCTGATAGCACCGACAGAAGATACCCACGTATCTCTTCAGCGAGTGCTTTCAGTTCATCGGTATCTAGTGATTTGAGATCCGTAGGTGAATCAATCTTTTCTAAAAACATTCCAAAGCTCCTTGTGACAGTCAGCGAATTCAGATTTCTCCGTCAGCTGCCACTTCAAACGATGCCATTTCAAATACATCTTCATCGACTTCAATCAGTTGTTGCACACGCAATTCCGCCGCATCAAGTTTCTCTCGACAGAGTCGTGTCAGGCAGATACCTTCCTCAAAGGCTTGTAGCGACTCATCCAGAGTCAAAGCATCTCCCTGCTCAAGTTGGGCAACTGCCTCTTCAAGTTTAACTAAGGCTTCCTCGAAGCTTATATCTTCAGACATCTATCTCTCCTTTCAACACACGACACGCCAACTGCCCCCGCGAAAGCCGGAGGTGAACCTCTTTGCCAACATGGACCTGTGCAGCATCTGTAACTGTTTTTCCGCTTGAATCTTTGCAAATACTATATCCACGAGCTAGTGTTGCCAAAGGGCTTAATGTATCTAACTGAGCGGCAGCGACTTCCCACGCACGCTGTTTTCCCTTTAACTGTTGTGCAGCCGCTCGTTGTCCGCGGAAATCAAGCTGATCAATCACCTGTCGAAGGCGGTTAATGGCATCAATCCGATGAGTTGCTGGAATACGGCTCTGTATATTTTCCAGTCTTGTTCGGACAACATCAATTCGTCCAGCGATGCTTCGCACTAAACTGGATCTGATGCCAGCAAGCTGCAAACGAAGTTCCTCCTGATCTGGAACGACGTTTTCAACCGCTGCAGAAGGCGTTGGAGCGCGATGATCCGCAACGAGATCTGCAATGGTAACATCCGTCTCGTGCCCCACCGCAGACACGGTCGGGATATGAGACTTAAAGAGTGCGCGGGCGACAACCTCTTCATTGAATGCCCACAGATCTTCAATAGATCCGCCGCCTCGACCGACAATGAGGAGATCTATCCCCGGTAGACGGTTCATGCACGCGATGGCATGGGCAATCTCGGCCCCTGCGTCCTCCCCTTGTACGAGGGTTGGAAATAGCAGCACTTCCACTGTGGGATAACGCTTTTGCAACATGCGGAGAATATCACGGATAGCTGCCCCTGTTGGGGAGGTGATAAGACCAATCTTCTGTGGAAATTGTGGCAACGGCTTTTTATGAACTGGATCAAACAACCCTTCTTCGGCGAGTTGTGCTTTGAGCCGCTCAAAAGCCAGTTGCAACTCTCCCACACCGGCAGGCACAACACGCTCACCAATAATCTGATACTGACTTCGTGCATCGTAGATGGTAAGCCGTCCGTTTACAAGCACAGCATCCCCGTTTTGCATCGGAAAGCGCAGACGCGAGGCGGCGCGCTTAAAAATTGCACACTGAATCTGGCTATTATTGTCCTTGAGCGTAAAGTAGACGTGCCCAGAGGGGGGCCGCCCTAAATTCGAGATCTCGCCCTCAAGCCATAAATCTTGGAGCATCGGATCCGATTGCAAAATGCCTTGCAGGATCTGTGTAATTTCGTGGACTTTGTAGATCTTGCCTGTTGGAAACATCATAAGCAAATATATGACCTAAACGTTCATGTTAAGATTTAGTGCAAAGAAACCCAGTTTTTTCTTGAAAACTCGGTTTCTCCTCATGCTTTGCACTTTCTTTTTATATGAGCCAACCTAAAAATGTGATGACTTCACTACTGTGCCTTGACCACATCGCTCATTGGCAGGCGAACCCGCTCAATGGAGAGTGCTTTACCTGTTTCGTCATCTAACTCCAGAATAACCCCACAGAGGATGATGTTGCCGCCTGCAACCTGATAGCGGCGGGGCAGCATTGTCCGAAAACGCTCAATCACCTCTTCCTTTTTCATGCCAATCACCGAATCGTGGGGACCTGTCATGCCGACATCCGTGATGTAAGCGGTGCCTTGCGGGAGAATCTGTTCATCGGCTGTCTGAACATGGGTATGGGTGCCCACAATCGCACTCACCTTTCCGTCCGCATACCAACCCATTGCAATCTTCTCCGCTGTCGCTTCCGCGTGGAAATCGAGAAGAATAAAACGGGTCCGCGCTTGGATTTGCGGGCAGATAGCATCAAAGGTATGAAACGGATTCTCGTAGCTGTCCATGTAAAGCTGTCCGGCGATATTCATCACACCGATCCGCGTGCCTGAAGCTGCTGTGGCAACGAGCCAACCGCGTCCGGGTGTACCTTTCGGAAAATTCGCCGGGCGGACCAGATTCGGTTCTGTATCAATGAACCTAAAGATGTCACGGTTATCCCAGACATGGTTTCCTGTCGTTATGACATCAGTTCCCCAATCTAGGATTTCGTCGAGCACCGATTGAGTCAACCCTTTGCCACCGGCGGCATTTTCCCCGTTGACGATGACTGCATCGAACCCGCCTGCCTTTTCAGTCAGATATGGCAGGAGATTCGCAACAGCTTTTCGGCCGGGCGACCCAACGATGTCTCCAATAAATAGAATTTTCAATATTGCCTCTCAATCAAATCTTGTAAATCCTTGATGATAAATTCCGGCACTGGAATACCTTGGTTAATCTGACTTACATCCGCGTTAATCCATACTGATGATAAACCCGCTGCTTTCGCACCTGCAATGTCATGCTTCAAGCTATCCCCGACAAAGACGATTTTTGCACGATCAACATCAAGTACTTCTATTGCTTTTGCAAAGAGGCATGGAGATGGCTTCACACAGCCATAATCTGAAGAAAAAATGATAACGTCGAACAGGTTACGGATTCCAACTCTCTCAAATTCACGCAAATAAAGGTCGTTTGAAGACCAAATATTCGACACAATCCCCAGTCTATGCGTCTCGTGGAGCTGGTGCAAAGCTTTTACATGCGTGGCTGGAATGGTTCCAACTTCGTGCGTCGCAAAAACCTGCGCTAACAATTGAATCTCACTTGCCGGAAAGTCTTTTGATTCAGGTAACACCTTCAGATAACTGAAAACTGAGGAGAACGAATCATAACAGTTTGGATCTTCATAGTCAGCCAGCATGTTACCAAATAGCGCGGAGATTGTGCGACGTACTTCCCCATCACTTAGCAGACTACCACCAATTTGACGATACGTTGCGCCATAATCTTCAGTATCAGAGAACCGGTCAACATCAAACATAAAGGTGTGTGACACATCAAGAAGAACGACATCAAACTGATCAATGAATCGTGTGTGCATTTGTGGGCACCCGTCACCAGATCCAAAGATTCTTAAATCATAAACTCAACACGAGTAAAATGAGTAGCAATTACCGCGCCATACTTGACGCTGATCTGCCGATTAGGATATCCCCTAAAAGCGTTTCTGAATCCTCCTCAATCATGATGTGTTTCATACACTCATTGCTAATCCTGTGCCAATTGCTCTAACTCCGTCAACGTAAAAACCGACGTAAGTGAACATCCAATCTCCGCCAGATTCTCACGCCCACCACTCTCCCGATCAATCACGCAAAAAGCATGCCCAACTTCTAACCCAAGCTCCCGCATTTGGGATACGGATGTCCGTATCTGTCCAGCAGTTGTAACCACATCCTCTATCACCAATGCCGCATCACCCGTTTGAAATCCACCCTCTACCAAATTACAGGTGCCATAAGTTTTGGCTTCTTTACGGACATACAGACACGGTTTTCCTGTTTTGAAGGACAGTCCGGTCGCAAGCGGAACACCACCCAATTCTAGACCGGCGAGTCTATCGAAAGAAGGGGGTAAAAGTTTTTGCAACTCATCCACAATTGCATCCAATATGATCGGATTACTTTCAAAGCGGTACTTGTCCCAATAGAACAAACTGGTTTGTCCCGACCGCAGCTTGAATTCTCCGGTCAAATACGAAGCGGCTCTAACCTGTTTCGCAAGATCTCTTTTGTCCATAAGGTTCCTTTGCCGGGCGTGTATGACTTCCCAAATAGGAAAGCAAACGAATGAATGGGCAGACCTGTAACCCATTTACCCATAACTGGATTTATCCGCCTAACTCTGCCGCCACCGATTTCACATAAGAGACGCTTTTTCCATCGCCATGGAATTGATCGCCGAGACGCATACCTTCAATGGCAAGATAGCCGCTGTAGCCGGCATCTAACATCGCTGAGATTGCGAACCGGTAATCAATGTCACCATCGGGAATCGGGGCTTGCAACAGGATCGACTTTTCAAGGTCGGGAATATGGACGCGATTCAAATTCTTGCAGTGCCAATAATTACAATGAGGCGCGAGGGCAGCGATGGCATCTTCGCACGATTCCTCTGGGATGTCGTAGGTCCAGTAGATATTGCCGAGGTCTGGGTTGATACCGACGTTGGTTTGATCGATGAGTTCCAGCAGATGTAAGGCAGTTGAACTGTTATCAACTATCGTGTTCTGGTGAATCTCAATCGAAAGTTCTAACCCGTGATCAGCGGCGACCTTCGCAGCTCCAGAGAGCCCGCGTGCGGTGCGTTCATAATCCTCTGCTCTTGCAGTCCGGCTAGACCCTTGCGATATCCGCTCCCCGCGATATGTGCCAATCCCTCGTGGATCTGGGGCAGGGCTGCCGCCAATTGTTGAATTGACCACCCCAGCACCAATCTGTGCAGCAAAACCAATAATTTGCTCCCACTGATTGCTTGCTTTGTTTGCGGTAAGTGGATTTATAAAGCTGCCGCCGCCACGTATAGCGACACACGGCATGCCCGCATCCTCAAGTTCGGATCGGAGGGATGCGATGTCCGGTTGGTCTAGCAAGCTCGCACCTAACTCAATACCCTCAAAGCCAATCTCTCTTGCTTTTTTCAAAAACGCACTACGATGTTCCTTTGATCCGATACCTGCGTCTTGATGCGGGTACAATACCCCTCGACGAAACGCATAAGCGACTTTCATAGACTCACCTCGTAAGAAAATTTGCACCGGAGCAAGTTGTCATCTATTTGCCCCTTTGCATCATTTATCAAAAACTGATATAATACCTACTTGAACCAAGCCAACTGATGAGCGTACCAATAATAGCATAGATAAAGGGGAAATTCAATCGCAATTTATTACGGAGAAGGAAAAGATTATGGCAACCATCGCAATTGGGGGGATCCTGCACGAGTCCAACACATTCAGTAATGTGCCAACGGACCGTGCTGCATTTGAGTCCGGGTATCTGATTTTCGATACTGAAATCCTTGATGTTTGGGGAGAAACTCATCATGAGATTGGCGGTTTTATCGAAGGTGCATCAACATACGACTGGGACTTACACCCAACCCTGATGGCTGCCGCAACACCCGCGGGCAGAGTGACGGATGCGTTTTTTAATGAAACTGTTACTGAACTTATCCAGCGCATTCAGTCAGTGCCGAATCTTGATGGCGTATTACTTGCCCTGCACGGTGCGATGGTCGTTGAAAGCTACCCCGATGGCGATGGCGAGGTGCTCCGCCGGATGCGCCGAGCATTGGGAGCCGATTTTCCCATTGTCTCCACGCTCGACCACCACACCAATGTCTCCGAGCAGATGGTCGCAGAATCAACAGCATTAGTCATCTATAAAACGAATCCACACGTCGATCAACGTCAGCGAGGACTCCAAGCCGCAGAGATTCTGATGTGCACTGTTAGCGGGGAAATTAAGCCAACGCAAGCCCTCGCCAAGCCGCCGATGATTTTCAATATCCGGCATCAATACACCAGCGTCGAGCCAATGTGCTCAATCCTTGGGGACGCAGCGCAGTTAGAAACTGAATCTAACGTTCTTGCGGCAAACATTGCGGCAGGATACCCTTATGCCGATGTGTCTGAGATTGGTCCTGCTGCTGTCGTTGTGACCGATAATGACCCACAACTCGCCCAAACAGAAGCCGAGCGATTATCGAATATGCTGTGGAATGTGCACGATCAACTGGACATCACCCTTCCAGATGCAGCAGCAGCGGTCGCGCAAGCAATAGAGAGTGAAGCCCACCCTGTCATACTGGTCGAGATGGGAGATAATATCGGGGGCGGTTCGCCCGGAGACAGCACATTCATTTTGAGTGAACTGGTACGGCAGAAAGCGGACGGATTCGTCTGTATTCTCTACGCGCCACAGGAGGTGGAGGCGTGTATTCGAGCGGGGGTTCGCGGGGAGGTTGACCTGACCGTCGGCGGGAAATCGGACGATCTACACGGCTCACCAGTTCCAATCCGTGGGCGTGTCCGTCTTATCCACGACGGTTATTATGAGGAGACAGAGCCTCGGCACGGTGGTGGGCGATACCAAGATCAGGGTATCACAGCAGTTGTCGAAATGGAAGGGAGAAGCCTGATTGTGCTAACGAGCAAACGTCAAGTGCCGTTCAGTCTACATCAACTCTACAGTTTGGGAATCGATCCACGGGGGGTGAAGCATATCGTTGTCAAGGCTGCCATCGCCTATCGTGCAGCCTACGAACCCATCGCAGGAAAGATTATTGAGGTTGATACTCCCGGACTAACGGCGGTGAATCCGCTGCATTTTACCTATCAAAACGTGCGGAGACCAATCTTTCCACTGGATTCGATGTGACATCCAACTCGAATCCATCAAATACAGATGGAAATTTATATCCACTCATGTTATAATGAACCAAATTGATAATGTGGTGATTTGAACAGATACAAGGAGGATTATTAAAATGCCTGAAATTCGAGTTGCCGTTGTTGGTATCGGAAACTGTGCCTCTTCTCTGCTCCAAGGTATTGAATACTATCGAAATGCCAAAGACGATGAGTTTGTGCCCGGTCTTATGCACGTTAAGTTCGGACCCTACCATGTGAGTGATGTGAAAATTGTTGCAGCCTTTGATGTCGATAAGAACAAAGTTGGGCTTGATGTTGCCGATGCGATTTTTGCCGAAATTAATAACACCATAAAATTTTCAGATGTACCGAAGACCGGCGTGATTGTCCAGCGTGGTGCCACGATGGATGGCTTTGCCAAATACTATCATGAAACAGTCGATGAATCGCCCGCTGAAGTCGTTGACGTGGCTGATGTCCTGCACGAAACGCAAGCCGATATTCTCATCAACTATTTACCTGTTGGCAGTGAAGAAGCGACAAAATGGTATGTGGCGCAGGCGTTGGATGCCGGCTGTGCTGTCGTCAATTGTATGCCCGTATTCATTGCGAAAAATGACGAATGGCGTGCAAAATTTGAAGCGGCAGGCTTGCCCATCGTTGGAGACGATATTAAGGCGCAATTCGGAGCCACTATCGTTCACCGTGCGCTAGCAAAATTGATGAGCGATCGCGGCGTGAAACTTGAACGCACCTCTCAATTGAACGTTGGCGGGAATATGGACTTCAAGAATATGTTGGAAAAGGAACGGTTGGAATCCAAACGCATCTCCAAGACGGACGCGGTCGTTTCCCAACTCAACCATGAGGTCGCACCGAAAAATGTCTACATCGGTCCCAGCGATTATGTGCCCTTCCTCGAAGATCGGAAATGGTGCTATCTCTATATCGAAGGAACAGAGTTCGGTGATATTCCTGTCCGAGCAGAGGTCAAATTAGAGGTATGGGATTCGCCCAATTCGGCAGGTGTAGCGATTGATGCAATTCGTTGTTGCAAAATTGCGCGAGATCGTGGCATCAGCGGTGCACTCTACGGTCCAAGTGCTTATTTCATGAAGTCGCCGCCGCGTCAGTATGCTGACACCGAAGCCTTGGCGATGGTCGAAGATTTCATCGGTGGCAGATAAGAAGTAACGTAGGGAACGCAGATCTGCGTTCCCTACTTGCAGTTAAATCCATGGGAAAGCATAGCCATATTTTGCTTTCCCATTTTTATTGTTATGTTATGAAGGAGTACGAAATGTCACATTTTCGCGCTATTCACACAATTGAACTAAAACAGAATGTTGAACGCGAACAGTTTGAAGATTTCATGCTGCATCAATTTCTACCCACGATTCGCGCGCTCCCCAACTGTCTTAGCGTCGAATTACTCAAGGGTTACAAAGGAGACCTTGTCGGCGTCGCACAATCCGAGCACGACTATGTCTGGATGACCCTCTGGGAGAGTGTGGAGGCGAATAATGCGGTCTGGTCCAAAGAAGGCGTACATCACACGCCGGACGAGATATTGGACATTAACGCCAAACTCCACCATTATGCGGCAAACTATTCGCTGGTCGGCGGATTTACCGTTGAAGCGACAGTCTAAAACACAGGTCCACAATGAGATTTTGTTGGTTCCCAGATTCAACCTCGTGATATATTGAACCTACTTTTGTCGTCATCAGTAATCCTCAAATCCGCTCAATCCAATGGAAGCGTTTGTGGAGTGCTGGTCATACTACCTGTTGGAGATCTCATTATGAATATTCTTATCACCTCAGCTGCTTCTGATCTAGCACAAGGATTAGCCAGCGCACTGTCCGGCGAGCATCAAATTCGTTTGACAGATCTGATTGATGTCGAAACCGACCTTGAATTTGTGCGCTGCGACCTTGGGCATGATGAGGCAACAAACAAACTCGTTCAGGGGATAGATGCTATTGTGCATATAGCACAGCTGCCACCTTCCGTTCTTGCGGAATCCAGCCAACCAGAAAACACAGAGATTGACTTTCAGACACGCTGCACCTACAATCTCCTGATGGCAGCGGTTGAAGAAAACGTTCCCCGCGCAATCTACGCAAGCACCCTTCACCTCTTCGATTCGCACGACGAAAATTGGACGGTTACTGAAGTGTGGTGTCCACGTCCATCAACGGACGCGTCAATTCTATCAAAATATCTCGGCGAGTTTACCTGTCGAGAATTCGCCCGCGAAGGACACATGAACATCGCCTGCCTCCGACTCGGCACGCTAGTCACAGCAGAGGCAGCACCGAATCAACCGTTTGACTCGACATGGCTTGAGATGAACGATGCAATCCACGCCTTTGAACGCGCTCTCAACGTCTCCGGTGAAAGAAGGTGGGAAATCTATCATATCCAGTCAGAGTTCCCTAATTCGCGCTTTTTCATCAACAAAGCAAAAACATCGCTCGAATTTAACCCACAATTTTCGGTATAGGAGGTGAGGTATGAAGGTATTGATTCTGGGTGGACACGGTTATCTCGGACCCCATGTTGAAAAAGCGTTGGAGCCATACTACCAACTCCGCATTACGGATATCACACCGATTGACACGAAGCATGAATCGATGCAGGTTGATGTCTCATCCTTGGACGAAGTTATGCGGGCAGCGGAGGGGATGGATGCGATCATTAACTGCTCTGTCCTCCGTCATGACCGACAACTCGCTTTCGACGTGAGCACACGCGGTTGCTATAACGCAATGCGAGCAGCGGTTGAACACGGTATCCGACGGGTTATCAACACGGGACCCCATTTTACAATCACAGGTCCAACTTACGAACACTACGATTATGAGATAGATCCGGACGTTCCTCCGCAACCGGGGACAGGTTTGTACCCTATCACGAAAGGACTCGGACAGGAAATCTGTAAAGTCTTCACCGAAAATTACGATATCTACGCCCTCTGCTATCTCTTTTACAACTTCCGACCTGACGATGATCCGACTGAAGGCACAGACTTCACCCCATTTTCCGTATCTTGGCGAGATGCAGGAGAATCGTTCCGTCTCGGCTTAGAAATTGACCTCGACACGCTGCCGTCTCGGTGTGAGGTGTTTAGTATCTTCACCGATCTGCCCCATCAACGGTTCACCAACCATAAGGCAAAGCGGATTCTCGGCTTCGCCCCACGGGATCGGTTTGAAAAGATATGGCACAAAAAGCGCGACGCGTGAAAAATGTCCTACGCTCAGGAAGATTGAACAGGTAAGTTCAAAACGCCCGCATGAAAACTGAAATCAAAATACTCGCTCATCGCGGCGGGCTAGACCGTGCCCCCGAAAATACAATCGCTTCCTTCAGACAAGCGTTTGAAGACGAGGCAGATGCCTTTGAATGTGATGTCCGCCTGACCAAAGATCAGGAGCCGATTATTATCCATACCGGTTTTAATGAGGACAGCATTCAGGAGGTAACGGGCTGCACGTCCCCGTTGAGCGAGTTAAACTGGGCGGATGTCCAAAAACTGAAGGTTCTCGATTCCCCTGAACCGGTAGCGCATCTTGATGAGGTGCTCTCTTTCGTCAAGGAGAGCGGGTTGCCCTGCTTCGTCGAACCGAAGGAGGATGCGAAAAGTCTTATCCCGCTTTTAGTTGAGCGTATCCGGCAATTTGACCTCGTCGATAAGGTCGGTATTTTGACCTTCTATTCACGTAAGGAATTGCTAGTCCAGGTAAAACGGATCGAGCCTGAAATTCAGACGAGCGCGATTATCATCAACCCGATGGCGAGCCTCCTCAAGCAGGCGGAAGCTATTGACGCGAACCGGATTGTTATCGGTTGGAGCCGAATTAATCACTTTTCTCTCTATAACGCTATTACACATTCGTTGATTCGGAAGGTTAGATGCCTCAAAGCAAAAGGCATCGCTGTCGAAGGCGGATTTGTGCGAACCCGGCGCGATGTCGAGTGGTTGTTACGGCATGAGATTGGTGGGTTGTGGGCGGATGATGTCCCAAAGATTCGAGGCTTTGCAGGGGTGTAGGGAAGTGGCAACATTTGTTGTGTGCAATACGCCTGTCCACAAGTGCATCGACGGGAAACTTTTTCTGACGTTTCACGTTTTATTTTTATAATTCGCTAAAGCCTTGTCGAATCGCTGAGCTTCAACTCCTTTAATTGGTGTTACAGGGTACTAGTTGGTGATGTATCATTTTGGCGACGACGATGTGGTACAATTGCAACAATCTCTTTGTGAGCATAACACTTCCTTTGAGACCAAGCTTATATCGAAAATAACCCCCAAAGTTGGCTTAAGGAGGCGTTTTCCAATACATTTGTTGTTTTGCACAAGACTCTGGGTATGATTCGAGCTAACTGTGGCATCTAAATTGCCCGTCTTAATGCGCCAAGCAAATTTCGTTTGGCAACGATTTGCGTCGGATCTTATCTGGTTCCGCTAAAATATCAATAGTACTTAACATTATTGATTAATGGTGGACAGAAACGGTATTGCAACACCAACACAAGGAGTTGAACTCATGAAGACACAAATCTTGCAACCCACAACTCGGAAGTATAGAATTATTGGGGGTGGAATCAATCATATCGCCGTGATTGGTCTCATTGCTCTCAGTCTATTCGTCTTAACGATGGAGGTGTACGCAGAAAGTCAGATTGCCTTTGCATCAACCAGACATAAAGACATTTCACAGATCTTTGTCATGTCTGAAAATGGAAGGAATGTCCGTCAGATAACCGCAAAGGGGGAGACAACCAATCCCACTTGGTATCCCGACGGGCAACACCTCCTTTGCGTCAGAGATACACGCGACGAGACATATCTCATCCGAGTCAGTTTGAAGGGATCTCATCGAGAACAGATCCTACCCGTTACACGCGGTTTTTTTTATATTAACCAACCTACTTTTTCACCAAATGGACGACAGATTGCGTTCCTGGGATTTAAGGAACAGGACAAAATGCTAGGACTTTATATCATTGATGCTTCAGGCAAAAAACTGCAAAAGTTTATTCCTTTCGACACACAAACGGATATAGGTCCGGATTGGTCCCCTGATGGTCAGTCCATTATTTTCTCAAATATGGAAGACATTTTTCTAGTGGATACGCAGACCTTTCAGGTGAAAAATATAACCAACAGTCCACGTTGGGAAAGAGCAGCGACTTGGTCGCCTGATGGGACGCAGCTTGCAGTAACTTCCGCCGATGGGTTGCTCCTTATGACCCCGCGGGGTGAGGTCGTCAAACAACTTACCCGTCAAGCAGCCGATTTTGTCGGTGTCCAATCGTGGCATCCTGATGGGAGTCGTATTATTTTTTCGTCGACTGTACGGCCGGGACAGCGAAAAAAAACGGAAATCTATATACTGGATTTGGAGACACTGGAAGTCAGTCGTTTAACGAAAAATCCAGCCCTTGATCAGTACCCAGCTTTGTTTGACGCAGCGTTCGCGTTTTCTGTGGAGTCTAGAGAACGGTTGATTACCATTTGGGGTAGAATGAAAACGCCATGATTTACCCTGTTTTTCTGTGTGACACATTGTGTTCTTCACCGGCAACGTATAGCTACCAAAACCTCAAAACTTTTTGGCTCATGTAAAAAGTAAAGTGCAAAATATGAAGTGAAATCGTAGGGGCGGGTTTCCCCGCCCGCAGTAAGGGTTGGGTGACCCAACCTCTACGAAAACTTGGTTGCTGTTGTACGCTTTCTTAACATGAGCCAACTTTTTAGATAGAACTATGAACACACTTTCAAAACGACTCAACCGATTACCGCCCTACATGTTTGGTAAACTCAAGCAGTTGACCCATGAAAGACGACAGCAGGGAATTGATGTCATTGATTTGGGGATGGGCAACCCTGACAGACCAACTCCGCAGCACATTGTCGATAAACTGACCGAAGCTGCCCAAGAAGGTCGCCACCATCGCTACTCTGCATCACGGGGGATTTTCAATCTGCGCCGTGAGGTCAGCTGGTACTATGAACGACGTTTCGGAGTCCAAATCGATCCCAACCATGAAGCAATCTCGGTAATTGGGACTAAAGAGGGACTTTCCCATCTCGCACTCGCATTGATAGATGAGGGCGATCTGGCACTTGTTCCCAACCCAACCTTTCCGATTCATATCTACGCGACCGTTATTGCTGGCGGCAGCGTGGTCAGCCTCCCCTTACGCGAAGAAAATCAGTTTGTGCCAAGTCTCGACGAAATTTCGAGAGATATCTGGCCCAGACCCAAGGTCTTAATCTTGAGCTTCCCGCATAACCCAACGGGAGCAGTGATCGAACTCGCCTTCTTTGAAGAAATTGTCGATTTCGCCAAGCGAAACGACATTATCGTTATCCATGACCTCGCGTATGCTGATATTGTTTTTGACGGCTATCAGGCACCCAGTTTTTTACAGGCGAAAGGTGCCAAAGATGTTGGCGTTGAATTTATCTCTTTGTCGAAGTCCTATAACATGGCAGGCTGGCGGTGTGGATTCGCTGTAGGCAACCGCGATCTGGTTGACGCATTGGCGCGGATTAAAGGCTATTACGACTACGGCATCTTCGCGCCTATTCAGGTTGCTGCAATTATGGCACTCCGAACCGATACTGATGTTGTGGAAGCGAATGCGGAAACCTATCGACATCGCCGCGATGTGCTGGTAGAGGGACTGAATCGAATCGGTTGGAAGGTACAAAAGCCGGCCGCAACAATGTTTGTGTGGGCACCGATTCCTGAACCGTATCGCCACATGAGCTCGATGGATTTCGCGATGAAGTTGCTTGATGAAGCAGAAGTTTGCGTCTCTCCCGGCGCGGGATTCGGTCACAACGGAGAGGGATATATTCGGATTGCACTTGTCGAAAACGAAGATCGCCTCCGCCAGGCTGTGAGGCAGATACGGCGGACGTTGTTCAAGTAGGGAACGCAGATCTGCGTTCCCTACGACTGCGTACCAATCAGACACGGATATTGAGGCAGCCTTATGGTCAATATAGAGCAGCTAGCACAGATTTTTTCTGGGACCGATGGTATCATAGCGACCTACTTTTTCGGTTCACAGGTCAGCGGCAAGACCGATGCCTTCAGCGATTATGACTTTGCTGTGCTGCTACCAGAGGAGTGGCCCAAAGATAAGCGGTGGACTATGGTTGGGGAATTGCTCGATAAGGCGTTTGCAGTGGTGGGGCAGGATAACGCAGATGTGGTAGATGTGACGAATCAACCGCTCTGGTTTCAACAAGTAGTCGTACAAACCGGCAAGGTAATTTACGAAACGGACAGCGTTGCACGGAAGGAATATGAAAGCAACCTCATACACAAATGTCTTGAAGCAGGATTGCCCGAATACATGGACACTGGAAACATGAACAAGCAGGATGTGCAAATTAACTTTGATACAATTGATGACAATTTGGAGAAACTTAACACCTTGAGCAGTTTGAGTCGCGCTGAATTCATGGCTGATTTTGTGTATCTGGATGCAACAGTCCGAAGACTCCAAACCTCCATTGAGGCATTGGTGGACATTTCCCGCTATGTAATCCGTTCACTCGGATTGCCATCTGCCGATTCCTATCGGGAGGTCCCAGTCGTGCTCGCCGATGCCGGATACCTTGACCAAACGTCCACACCAATTTATGACGAAATGGTGAAATTTCGGAATCTGGTCGTCCACCACTATTATCGGGTTAATCCAGAAGAAATCTACAACATCTTGACACAAAATCTGTCAGACCTCCAAAACTGGCGCACCACATTACTAGAAATCATTGAGGCAGACGCTAGGGCGTGAAATCAATAATCAGACAGCACCCAAACCCACAAGGAAAAACCGATGCAAAAATGGTATGCAAACAAAATCCTCTTGAACACACTGATCCTTATAATGATCGTTGGATTTATCGGGTATCTGCTACCTTCCCCTCAAATCAAGCAATTGGGACTTATCGTCTTCTTAGTTGCGGGAACAATGGTTATGATCAGGGGTGTTGTGAAAATCACGATGGGCTTACGAAAAACAGGACGGTGACCTCAGCGATAGATGCTGAAACGATAGTCTGGAGGCAATCTGCCGGTTCATCGCGATCTCTCATGACCGCCGCCGCCTTTTGCGCTTGGGTGATGAAGGTGGTATTGAAACAGGCGTTTCCTCCGTTACAACGGGACGACGCGTGACCCAGTAGAGAAGGCAAGCCCCAATGATGACCATCAAGATACTTATGAGTTGTGCCTCCGTCAACCCGAACAGGACAGGTTGATTTAGTCGAAAAAATTCTGCGATGAAACGTTCAATTCCCGCCAAGATAAACGCTCCACCCAACAACCACCCCGGCGTACCTTCCCTCTGTTTGCGAATAGACCATAGCAATCCAAAGGCGATTACCGACATCCCTGTTTCATAGAGTGGTGTTGGATGGACGGGAACATTCGTCGGCACTGTACCGTTAGGAAACGCCATCGCCCACGGTAGATCTGAAGGTGGTCCATAATCTCCATCTCCAGCAAGGAAGCACCCGATGCGCCCAATCCCATATCCGAGCAAAGTTGCCATACCAATCGTATCAATTGTCGGCAGAATCGGATTGGGGGACCGATGGATAACAAACAGAACGGCAGCAAGCGCGCCGATAAGGCCGCCGTACCAAACTATTCCACTATTTGAAACCAGTTCAGCGAGTTCGATTCTGCCATCTTGTAGTGCTGAGTACAGTTTGGCACCAATAATTCCGCCGACCGCAGCTGCAAAGATTATCGATGATGTCGGACGCGGGTCCAATCCTTTCCTTGCCAGATCACGCTGCGAAATCAAAAAAACAGCAAGAAAGCCTAACGCCATCATAAGACCGAAACTGTAAATCGCTATGGGCCCAAAATCAATGAGCGTTGGATACATTATTTTTTCCTCTGGTATTGATGTGTTCTGTCGATGTTACACCAATAGGAACTGCCCCGACAGATTGGAATCGCGCCTCGCACATCTGCTTCTATCCTACATTTCACATAACCGTTTTCAACAACCAACCTATCGCTGCACCGCCTAGCACTAGCCACGCTGCATTGACTTTGTAGCGGAACAGCACCGCAGCCGATACCAGAGCAATCAGCCCGGCTCCCCAATCGATCTGCTTGGTGCCCCAATCAATCAATGTGTGACGCGCTAACTCAACTGTGACCGCTGCCATTAACCCAATCGCGCTTGCGTTGACCGCATCCAGAAACGCACCGGCAACCGCTGACCGGCGCAGGCGCGGAATGAGCGGGTTGGTTGCTAATACAAACAGAAATGATGGTCCAAAAATGCCGAGAGTCGCCACAAGCGCACCAAGAGGACCGGCTAAGATGTAGCCGATGAACGTAGCAGTCGTGAGGACGGGGCCCGGCGTGAACTGCCCAATCGCAACAGCGTCGAGGAGTTGTTGCTGCGTCAACCATTGATGCTGCTCAACCAATCCACCTTGCAAAAAGGCGATGAGGACGTAACCACTACCGAACAGGACGCAGCCGATTTTAAGGAAGAAAAGCCCAAGAGAAGAAAGGGTAACTGACGACGAAGGGGCAGCCGTGATCGTGAGTACCAAATTACTAGAGGGAAGCCATGCGAAACCGAGTACTGCTTTCCCTTTTCCCAACCGCCTTCCGAGTTGCCACAAAATACCTACAATCCCACCGCCAAGTAACGCTATTATTTCATTGATTCCAAACAGGACGAGCACCATCACCAAGAATCCGATACCGAGCAAAAAAGGTCCCTTCGCCGCTGTTTTGCCCAATCGCCATACCGCACTAAGAATAACAGCGATGACCGCCGGCTTGATACCATATAACAGTGCCTCCGCCTGTGGTACTGTCTGAAACTGGTCGTAAACCCACGCACAGGCCAATGTGAGCAATGCTGCGGGCAGAATAAAGCTGACACCTGCGACCACTAGTCCCACAATCCCTGCACGCACAAAACCGATGTGGATTGCCATCTCCGTGGAGTTGGGACCGGGGATGAGATTCGTCGCACCGATCAGATCAAGGAATCGCTCGCGCGTCATCCAACCGCGACGTGTGACGACCTCATCCTCCATCATTGCGATGTGTGCCGCGGGCCCTCCAAAAGCGGTAACGCCTAACTTGAAAAATAACCCTAAAAGTTGCCCAATTTTATCCATGATACTTTCCGATTATAGGCAACCGCAATCAATTTGTCAAGATCTATTTTCGGAATCAGAACCAATCCTTTTTCGCCCTTACTTTTCAGATTGATCGCCGTTTTGCTTTCTGCTATAATGCCGAATGACAAAAGGATAGTGACTATTTCAGAGCAGACTTGATACCAAAGTTCTTACAAGAAATTATGGGAGGAAAACCCTCATGAATCTCATTTTTGTTGGATGTGAGTACGCGGGTAAATCGACGATAGCAGCAGAAGTCTTGGAATGGGCAAAACGCACGCTGGGCGGAAGCAGTCATTTCCATGACCATATGAGCGTTCCTTCAAGCGAGTTGATGCCAGAGGCGCAAGAATCTTTGTTGACCCTCCATCCCCAAGCCTTAGAGATGCTCCAACGATATATGATTGAGTACCACATTTCAGAGGCTTTTTATAGCAATCCAGATCACAACCTGATGGGCTTGGTCATTGAAGAGGCCGTCTATGCGCCGTTATACTACGGTTATGGCGGAAAAGACAGCAAGGCACCCTTCCGAAGCCCGGAAGGGCAGCGGACAGAGATGGCAAGGCGCCTAGAGGGGAAAATCCTTGAGCGTGCACCGGGAGTAGTGCTGGTTCTTTTCAAAGCCTCCCCAGAGGTGATTGCGAAGCGGATGAAGGACAACCCGCACACCCACCAAGTTGTGCAGGAGAAGGACATTGAGCACGTCCTGCAACGGTTTGAGGAGGAATTTGAAGCGTCCTTGATACAGAGGCGAATCGTCCTTGATACCACGGCTGCGACTGTCGAGGAGACATTAGCCGAGTTCGTGGAGAAATACGAACCGTTCCATACCGACGCGGATCTACTGCGGCTACGTCAGCATTCGACAGCCTAAACAAGAGGTCAACTCGGTGGATTAGGGAATCACCAACTGAATACCCACCGCTCCCGGTTTGGGATAGGCGGACTGATGGGCACCCCACCGCGCAGATGGGACTCGTAAATACCGAATCCGATGTCTTGACTGAGGAGCGTCACCCGGAGATTGCTTTTGCCGGGTTCTCCGGTTTTAATTGAGTGGATAAGGTCACGGATGAGATGTACAGTGCCGCTCCGCGGCGGTATCTGCTCGACCGGGACCGTATCCCACGCATCCGATGTTGCATCTCGACGCCGCATCTGCACCGCCTCACCATCGTTCACAACGCGGAGAACGCCGTTAGTGCAGACCAATTCAATCTCCCGACCAACGCCAGTGCCTGCTACATGTGCGGTCGTTCCGTTATCAAACTTGATAAGCGCAGACAGGATTGAGGTATCTTGGACAAATTTCATGCCGGAGGTATCCCCCTCTGCCGGGTTGAGTTGTGAGATGATTCCCTGAATTGACACCGGCTCCGGGTCACCGAGCATATACAGCAGCAGGTCAATGAAATGACCTTCAAGTGCCTTGCCTTCAAAGCCTAGCACCGATTGGACTTCTCCCAATTCTCCGCTTTCGGCGATGGTTCGCGCCTGCTCATAGGCTGCCCAGTGGCGATAGATGGGACCGTACTCCAAATGAACGCCGTTACGTTCAAATGCGTCTCGGATAGCATCCGTTTCCACCAGTGACATACAGAGCGGTTTCTCCGCGTAAACACCCTTAACCCCATGTTCTGCAGCGAACACCATCTCCTCCGCATGTTGTTCGGGGCGCGTGGCGACACTGACGATATCAAGGTTTTCTTTCTCAATCATCTCGCGGTAATCAGTGTAAGCAGCAGGAACATTCCAGCGTTCCACAAAGTTCGCCAGTCGTTCCTCATGGATGTCACACGCAGCGACGATTTCCGTCTCATCAACAGCAGTGTAGCCCGCCGCGTGCGAGTAGGGAAGTGCCAAACCACCGCGATACGGACGTTGTTTTCTTCTATTTATCTGTTCATCTTCGATGGTGTTTGCCATGCGGCCACACCCGATAACGCCGACTCTAAATGCCATTTTACCTCTCCGTAACTGTTAAAAAACTGTTAAAACTTTGGTATTTTAGAAACCCCGCTTGCAAAAACAACCGGGTTATGTTATGCTATCGGACATTATTTTTCATATTATATCTATAAAAATAAGGATTTATACTATCCATGTCACCTAAAGTAGCACGACGCAAATCCTTGCATAGATCGCTATTTAACATGGGGATTAGCGGAATTACATTGACCAATTCTGGCAGCTTAATTGAATCACAATGGGTTGAAATTACACAACACGAAATCTCGATTGCCAACCTGCCACCCGCTTTTGAAGGATTTTCGATTGTTCAGCTCACAGACCTGCACCACAGTTCGATTGTGACGCTGGATTATCTTCAAGCCTGCTTTCAGCAAGTGGTGGATTTACAGCCTGATCTGGTCGTAATGACCGGAGACTATATCACCTACCAAGAGAAGTATGCACAGCCAGTGGCACAGGCTATCGGTGAAACTATCGTTGGAGCGGGGATTCCCACCTATGCTGTACTCGGTAACCACGACCATTGGAACAGCGACTGGAACGATGACTGGAACGACGATTCAGGTGCCGATGTGTTTCCCTTGCGAAATCGTTGGAAGGGCGACGGTCTTGAAGTAATCAACGCATTGACAGCAGAGGGTATCAAAGTATTGATGAACCAATCCGCCCTGTTACAGCGCGGGAATGAACGCCTATGGCTCGTTGGCTGCAATGATCTCCTTGCTGGGGATTTCGATTTAGAACGTGCGTTAGCAGCACTGCCCGCGACTGATGAACCGCGTCTCCTCCTAATGCACAACCCGCAACCGATTGAATCGATCGCCCACCACGGATTTGATCTGGTACTGTCAGGGCACACACACGGCGGACAAATCTCCTTACCGTTTGTTCCCCCCAAGGTAGGGAGCAAATATCTCGCTGGCCTTTTCTATGTCGGTGCCTCGAGGCTTTACGTTTGTCGAGGACTCGGGGTCACAGGCGTTCCAATCCGATTTATGACAACCCCAGAAATTGCGTGCTTCCGCCTGGTCCATTCTTCCACGGTACGGTCGACAAGCACTAATTTCGCAACTCGACGTAACTCCCGATCCGCGTATTACAAAAGGCTCGAAAGATATACACGGCTCGAAACCGCATCTTCCAAAGGCTGGTCTGTTGGAGTGTTTTCGAGCAACAGATCACCCTTATAATCCCCTGCCACCAAACGTCTACCGATTGCTGCAAAATCGACATATCCGTCGCTGACCTGTGTCAAAACGCCGTCTGCCGTTTTCTGTTTGAAATGCACCGATGTCAGATCTTCCATTCTCACAGCGTTCCAGAATTCCTCCGGTAAGTTGACTGGTGTACCATCGTCGCGGTAAGTGTTTGCTTCATCGTAGGTCAACAAAGCACCGCCCTGCACCGCCAAATCGAGAGTAAAGGTCGCCGGTTGTCGTGAATTTTCAACCGCAAAGACCATCGGGCAGTTTGGTAACAACGACCGATACCGTTTTACATTGGCAACCGCAGCCTGCGGATCTGTTTTCCCTCCCATAGGCGCAAGTCCGACAATCCGCAACCGCGCGTCCGCTGGACACAGTAAGTATGCCAGTTTTTTCGCTTGAATAATCTGTTGGGTGTCCGCTTCAAGGTCTTCAGGCGCACCGAGCCACGAGTGCGACATGGCGTAACTCAGTTTCAAATCCCTCGCTAGCTCAACAAACGTACTGACACGCGCAAAGAGAGCACCATCCTCCGCCGTAACCGCCGGATCCTGCCCTCCTTCCCAGATCGCATCACAAATCGCCTTCCACTGCTCGTCTGTATATCGTCCCATTGCCGTTTCAATCTCACCAATTAAGCCACCAAATTCCGAGTTACGGAGGTAGTCTCCTTCACGCACCTCCATATCTTTGAAGCCGTGGTCGCCAAACTGACGGACGAGATCTTCAAACCGGTCGCCATCATCAATGCGTTTCGTCCAAATATTGGTTACAATGCCGAGTTTGTCAAATATTGACATCTTCCCCACCTTTATCTCATCTTTATATGCTGCACAAATATACTATGGTGAATTCTAAAAATAAATAGACATTTTCGCCCCCCGGTAGGTGCGGTTTCTAACCGCACCGGTTTGGAGTATCTCATTAATTCTAAGATCTACTATAATTTTCGCTGGAGGTCTTAGTTTTGAAACGCCATCAGTATAAAACATAAAGGGGCACGTGACAATCAAATTCTATCACTATCCCGCTTTTCACACTTTTGATGCCAAAGCTATTTCTCTAAATTTCAAATCAGTGGAGTTTAGGGTAACGAGGAAGGGGATTTTTGATGCTTGGATTGAGCGAAATACACCGGCAGGGGGAAGGGGTATGATTATTGGACAACAGCTTCGCTATCCTCTTCGTGGTCAATCTCCTTGATTGGGAATTCCTTCATCTTTGCGTCCGCAATCTTTTTAAGCTGCCACTGCGCCAGAATCTTGATTCGCCGGTGGCGGATGTCTATAAAACCGAGTCGCTTGAATTCATTGAGGAGGGCACTTGTCGTTTCCCGTGCCGTTCCAATCAAATTTGCTAATTCCTGCTGCGAAAATTTCACGTTCAGGATAATACCTTGGCTATCACGCACACCGTGCTTCTCTGCTAACGACATAAGCAGGGTAGCAAGCCGAGATGGTGCATTTCGGAATACTAAATTTTCAAGCTGATTTTCGATCTCCCGCCGTCGCAGTCCGATCAGTTTGGTGACATGCATCGCTAAGTCTGGCTTCTTTTTCAACAGCATTTCAAAATCCCGACGACGTATCACACAGATATATGAATCCTCTAGTGGCTCCGCAATGGTGCCGCGGGGACCATCGTCGATTAACGCCATCTCACCGAAGACTTCACCGGATTCAAGAACTGCCAACGTCAACTCCTTGCCATCGGGCGATAGCTTGTAAATCTTGACCCGTCCCTCTTTGAGCAGGTAGACCAGATCTCCCGGATCATCTTGACCGTAGATCCGTTCACGTCGCTTGTAACGCTTCATGTATGAAATGCGATCAATGATGTCCATTTCTCTGTCGGTCAAATCCTTGAAAATATCAAAATGCTTCAGATACCAAATTTTTTCTAGTCTTTTCATGGTACTAAACCGTAACGAAGGATTGTTGTGATAATCTTATATCCGGCTAAAATTGTCCCTTTAACTGTTCCCGTGATTTTCGATTGTCCAATCCGCTTCCGGTAGCTGACCGGCACTTCGCACACACGCAATCCCATCTTGGCTGCTTTGACTTGCATCTCAACCGTCCACCCAAAAGTCTTGTCCTGCATATCCATTGCTAACAACTGCCCATAGCGAATCGCACGGAAGGGACCCAAGTCAGTGTAATGGACGTGAAACAGCAGCCGAATTAGAAAGGTGGCGAGAGCATTGCCAAAACGAGCCTGTGGGAGTAAAGCCCCTTTCTCACGCACGCCACGAATCCGCGAACCAATCGCCATCTCTGCGTCCCCGGCAAGAATCGGTTGGATCAGCAACGGCATCTCTGACGGAAAGTCGCTATAGTCGCCATCGAGAAATACTACAATTTCTGGTGCGTTTAGCGCAGCAATCCCAGCGAGACACGCAGAACCGTAGCCTCTACGGTCCTCTCTTACCACCCGTGCCCCCGCAGCGCGAGCTATTTCAGCCGTTCGGTCAAGACAACCGTTGTCAACAACAATAATCTCTTGAACGCACGTCTTGGGAATATCGGCGATGACCTTGCCGATTGACTCCTCTTCATTGAAGGCGGGGATGATAACAGATACGCTCATTTGAGACACTTATGAATCTATTTTCTGTAGAGGTGGGTTTCAAACCTGCTCCTACAGATATGTTCCTCTTAACCCTACTGTCCACAGGGATTGCACGGGTTGCAAGGATTAGCTTCCCCACACGGATTGCACGGATTCTCTGCTGCACACGGGTTGCATGGGTTACAAGGATTCACTCCCGCACATGGATTGCACGGATTACAGGGATTCACCGCTGTGCACGGGTTGCACGGATTGCAAGGGTTAGCAACCCCCGTTGTCGCTGTCGAACCGGCCAAATCCACGCTCACCTTTATTGTTTCTGCTAGTTTGAGAAAGATGAATTGCGGCACTTCAATATTATAATCGGGAAGATTCAGCGAAAAGCCACCGTTAATTATCAGGAGATCGCCCGGCAGCCTACCCTTGGTGGCTTCACTCTCGTCGAAATAGGTGACCGTAATATCTTTTAGCTGGACGGCGTTCTTAACACCGTGCAGTGATAAAGTACCTTCAGCGTCCACCGTGAGCGTCTTACCATCCATGAGCATATTATCAGAGGCTTTGGTTACTTTGTCTATGGTGAGCATCGCTTTGGGATACTTGGCTGTCTCCAAGAAGTTATCCCGCATATGTTCATCGCGCTTGTCGATCCCTGTCTTCAAGCTGGCGAGATCTAATGCAAAGGATGCCTTCAATCCCTTCATGATGTCCTTTGGATTAACCTGAACGGAGCCCGTAATTTTGCTGGTTGTGCCGACAATTTTTTCGAGCGGTGCCTTGGAATCGAAGGTGAGTACATCTCTGCCTCTGGGATCATCAATTCCAAAGTGTTTCATCCCCGAACATGGATTACAGGGATTTGTCGCTTCTCCACCGCAGGGGTTGCATGGGTTCTCGGCAGCAAAGGCTCCGGCTGATAAAATCATTGTGGCTACTATGCCCAAAATCAAGGCATAACGGTTGAATCTTGTCATGATACTTCTCCTTATTTTAGATTAAATTTACGAAAGAGATATTACTAGGACTTACGCAGCCAACTGTAGGCGGGGCATCTTGCCCCGCACCAACTGTGCTGAAATACATAAGTGCTAATTAATAATCATTTCTCTTTCAGTCCGTTGAGTTCTTTTGCCCAACGTGTCTTCTGTTGACTGTCCACTTGAGCGCGGACAGCTTGGTGGAGCGCAGCAAGTGCCAATTTTGGTTCTACAGCTGCGCGATAACCTTCGTAAAGCGCGTACAATGTTTCTGCTTCATCTGGATTTGTGTCAACCAAGTCCTCCAGAATTGGTATTGCCTCTTGAGGACGATCCAATCCGGTCAACGCTCTCGCTTTATACAACAAGCCGTAATAGTAATTTGGAGCGGAACCTAACGCTATTTCGGCATAATCAAGCGCCTTCTCTGGTTCCCCTAATTCGACATAGCAGAGTGCTAAAAATGCGTGCGCGTCGATTTTGGGAGTCGCCGCTGAATTCCAGTTCCGATCTTGTCGCCAAACTTCGTCTGATCGGATAAAAGCGGGAACCGCTTCAGCATATTTCCGTTGCCGAGTCAACGCCCAACCCAAATTAAAATAGGACTGATACATCCCCGGATCCGCTTCGATCGATTTCTGATAATTGATTGCCTCTTTGACCGGATCGGTGGTGTGTCTCGCTATCTCGAAGTAACGATTGGTGCGCATATCTCCATCGCCAATACCACCGATTGCTTCGCCTTTTTCATTGTATCGGGTGTTGCCATCGTCTTGATAAGTGCCCATTGTCAAATGCAGTTCAGCAATCTGATCTCTGATTTTAGAGATCCACCCACTTCGTGTTTCGCGTTCCAGTGCTGCCTGATAAGCCTCCATCGACTCCTGGAGACGTTCCGTCCGGGTATAGACTTCGGCAAGGTTCTCTAACGCATAGAGCGAAAAACGATTCTCGTGTTGCGGATCGAGTGCAACCGCTTTTCGATAGTTCTCTATTGCTCCTTCTGCCCGGTGCTTTTTCCAGTATGCGCCCCCAAGCCAGTAATAAAGTTCGACCTTATCTGGTATTGCCACACTCGCTCTTTCTAGGAAAGAGATGGCAGCCGAATAATTATTGTCGCTATACGCCATCAGTCCGAGTTGATAGTTTGCACCGGCGTGGTCGGGATGCAGGTAGATTGTCATCAGGAAATGCTTCCGAGCGAGTGCTCTATCCCCGTTGTCATTGTGCATCTTGCCCTTTTGAAAGTGGAGTTCATACAATTTGGAATCTAGTTCAGGGCTTTCCGTTGGTTCGTGAGCCAACCCAATCGAAACCACGGCGATTGTCGTCGCAAGAATGAGGAGATATTTAATCGTATTCATAGTGATATTATATAGCCTAAGGTTAGGACGTATTGATGTTTGTGTTGTAATGAGATTTCTGAGTTTCAACGCTGGAATTATCCGGTTACAATGAAATATCAACAGAATCCAGACAGCTAAGGTTTTTTGTTGAGTTCATCGGTATCAATCAGGTAATTTGTTTGGCACTCATGCGTGACCGAATTTCAATGGAAGCCACCCTTTATCTCTCCCCAAGTGGTCGTGAGTTTCCTCCGGGGCTGTACTGAAAGAGCCTCATATTGAACCTCAAAGTCGTCGAAGTGGACACGGTTCCCCCATCCTGACGACAGATAAATTCTCCCTGCCGTGTAGGTGTCGTCAAAAAAATCTAGCATTTCTATATCATCAATAAAGCATTGAAACCGATTCCCCTTGGCAAGAATCTTCAACCGATACCACTTGTGTAACCTGAAATCAAATAGTCGAAATGCGCGCGATCTGCCCTCGCCATTGATATTCCATCTATCTCCTTTCTTAGAAACCTCCACATGTTGAGCCGTCGCCCCAAAACCTCTTTCTGTAACTCCACCACCTATATCTTGATAACCTAGAATGAACTTGTAAGATTGCCCGTACAGAAGCGTTCGGAGTGTCTTGTTTCCCTGAAAACTCTTAATGAACGGCTCAAGGCGTGGAGGTAGTGGAGGTATATGAGCGCGCAGCCCAACGTGTGGACCATGCAGAATACCCTTAACTAGCCTGCTGATTTTTACAGACACTGACACTTCATAGTTGCTTGCGATTATACCATCAACAGCAATGACAGCCTCTGCCCCAAACTCGGCCTTAGGATCAGGAGAACTGAGGACCAATGCGCTGTCTTGAATCCTGCCATGTTCGGCACCTTGCATGAACGTCCATCCCTTTAAGTTACCATCGTTAAAATCATCACGAAATATCTCTGCCCATATTGATGACGCAAACAACGTAAGTATCAACATAGCTATCATGGTCTTCATGAAGTATCACCTTTGCTCACATATTAGAGACGGTCTTGGGTTGCTGTAGGACGATTGTCCAAAATTGACGTTAATAAACTTTCTATAACTATCTCACATCTAACACCATTTTGCAATACGAATCTTCCGAAGATCCCGTACTATCGCATTCCGTTGCAAAAGGGCTTGCTTGATAGTGGAGGGTGTGTTATCATTATCTACAGCATTTCTGCCTCAATCAATTTATCCAAAATTGGCAATAGAAAGGAAACCAAATGGCTGTTTTTTTACACACCCGCGTTCGAGTAAGTGACCTCGATAAATCAATCAATTGGTATTGCGACCATCTGGGCTTTGTCGTTAAAAGTCGAAGCGACAAATCGCCTGCGGGCAATCAGATCGCGCATCTGGAACTACCCGGTAACCTGCATACCGTCGAATTAACCTATTCACCCGATTATGAACTCGATGTCCCGGAGGATTTAATGCACTTCGCCATCGGGGTGCCGGATCTTGTCGCCTGCTGTGACACGTTGGAGAAAGATGGCGTTGAGATTTGGCCCGACGGTTGGCGCGAACAGTTCACATCGGGCGGCATGAAGATGGCGTTCATTGACGATCCAGACGGCTATGAAATTGAGCTGCTGGAACGCAAGGAGGCATAGACCAACCATGAAGATTGGATGTGCCGCCTATTCATTTCGCCAGTATTTGACAAGCGGTGAAATGAGCCTTGAGGGTTTTCTCGAAAAAGCGGTCGAAATGGACATGGATGGTGTCGAATTGACCGCTTACTATTTCTCGTCAACGGACGATGCTTATTTGTACACCCTGAAACGTCAATGCTACCTGCTTGGGTTACAGGTTTCGGCAGCGGCTGTTGGAAATCGTTTCACAGACCCCGACTCCGGCGAACGTGCAGCACAGATCGAGTATGTCAAGGATTGGGTTGATGTCTCCGTTAAGCTTGGGGCACCCTGCTTGCGTGTGTTTGCAGGGGGAACGCCTGAAGGACATAGTGAGGCGGAAGCACGGCAATGGACAATCGACGGCTTGAAGGAGTGTGCGGAATACGCTGCACCGCGTGGTGTCTTGCTGGCTTTGGAAAATCACGGAGGGATAACCTCTACAGCAGATCAGGTTATTGATCTGATTACCTCGGTTGATTCCGAGTGGGTCGGCGTGAATTTGGATACAGGCAACTTCCGTCAAGACCCCTACGGGTCGCTGGCGCGTGTCGCACCTTACGCCGTAACCGCCCATGCGAAGACGGAGATTCCAAAGGGAAGCGACGGCAAAGAGGAAGCAGATTTTTCCAAAATCGTCGGGATGCTCAAAACGCAGGGGTACAAAGGGTATCTGTCAATTGAATATGAAGCCGCTGAGGAGGCAATGACCGCTGTTCCTCGCTTTGCCCAGATGTTGAATTCTCTAATTTAGACAGTCCGGGCGATCTCACCTCGCCCGTTACCACTCAACAACTTTTCCTGAGTTGCTTTGCCTGCATATGTTATATTGCGGGGAAAGTGTGGAAATATAAAAAAAACAAGGAGGATACCGATGGCTACCAATCAAACGAGAGTCGGACTCGCCCGAACCGGCGAGCGACGTCAAAATGTCTTCACCGCTCTGGACCTCGTGCGGGACGATATCACGCCAAAATTGCGCGAGCAGGTGATGTTGAAGCCGAATTTCCTTTCCAGCACAAATCAACTTGCCTCATCACACGTTGACGCAATCCGTGGTGCAATGGACTTCTTGCTGACTGTACCGGAACCACCCAAAGAAATTATCATCGCAGAAGGTGCCAACCAAGCGTTTTCGGGAGAGGCTTTCGAGAATTTCGGTTACAAGGCTTTGCTCGACGAATATGCCATTCCGATTCGGCTAGTAGACCTTCACCAAGATGAGAGTTGGGAGGAGACTCCCGTCGTTCTTGCCGATCGCAGCGAAGTGCCCGTGCGGATGCCCAAAACTGTGCTCGATTGCCCGTGCACAATTTCTGTTGCGGTTGCAAAAACGCACGATGTCGATGTGGTGACGCTTGCCCTCAAAAACATGATTATGGGAACGCTCCATCTCTCGGATCGCATCAAAATGCACGGCTACCATAGCCACGCCGATCGGGAATTGCCGCGTGAGGCGCAAACGTTGAACATCAATCTGATTCGCCTGTCCCGTCATCTATGCCCGGATATCGCTGTGATTGACGGCACCCTTGGCTTGCAGGGGAACGGTCCCGGAGGCACAGATTCGATTCCGCTCGGAATTGCTGTTGCCAGTGCTGATGTGTTTGCTGCGGACGCTGTAACCACAAAGACAATGGGATTTGAGCCGTTGGAGATCGGTCTGTTTCACTATGCCAATGAGATGGGTTACGGGGTCGCAGATCTTGAGCGGATTGATGTGTTAGGCACACCTATTGATGAGGTGATAAAACCCTTCAAGCCACACGAAACAGCACACCTACAATTCCAATGGCAGGAAGCCGATGCAGCACGTTACCTAAATATCGGCTAGTAGAAAATTATCCATCGGTTTGAATTTGGCAGGTGCCGTTTCGAGCATTCCGATAAATCGGAACCAGTACGCTGTCAACATGGGTAGAACCAAAGAAAGAAGAGCCAATCTTCCAAGTTTTGCTGATATCATGGGGAAGGATGGAAGGAGACAAGGACCAACCTTCCATCCTTCCAATATCATGCTTCACGCTTCACATCTCGGTTTCTATTGCACGATTTCTTAACATGAGCCATGGAGGACTATATCATGGAAAGTCTCACCTTTGAAGATTGGGTTTCAATAGTTTTTCGCGTCGTCGCAAGTCTATCTGTTTTTGCTGGCTTAATAGCCTATGTCGTAAGAATCCACTTCAAACAAACCTATATTAACGACAAGTTAGACAGTTTAGATAAGAAGGTAGATGGTCTGGATAAGAAAATAGACAACATGGAAAACAGACTGGACAACAAAATAGACAACATGGAAAACAGACTCGACGACAAAATAGACAATATAGAAAAAGGACTGAACGGCAAAATAGATAATATAGAAAAAGGACTGAACAGCAAAATAGATAGTCTGTCAGATAATCTCAATGCAAGAATGAACAGAGTTGAGGATAAACTAGATAAACTATTCTTTCATCTCATTGGTATAGACGATCACCAACCGGAAGATCATCATGGAGAGCAAAAGGATAAAGATGAATAATTTTATCACGTATCTCTATCATCTTTTCCTATCTATACCCGAAACTGTATAGCGTATAGGTCTGCCGCTGCCATAACGAAGTGGAGACGAACCGCCCTACCCGCCAACGAGCCAACATCGCTGCCATTCTCCCACCTGACAACCCGCTCAATTTCATCCCCAAAAATCTCAACACACTGAGCTAACCGATACCCATCAATTGGCTGTCCCTCCGCGTCTTGGATTTCAACGCGCAAGCCTCCTGCCACAGATGTTGCGTAATTAACGATCAACTTATCTCCCTCAAAAATCAACGGCTTCGTCAAAAGTTCCCCACCAACATAAGGCGCATTAACTGAGACAAATCCATCAGTTCGGAGTGCACCGCGCCGGAGACGGATAGATGGACGTCGGTAATGCTCCATAAAATAGACCGACATTTCCGCAGAACCCGTTGGAACAACACCCACGCCAACGTACAGATTTCGGTCTGTCCAGTTGTCGGGGTCAGAACCAAGACTCAGGAAAGGTTCCATAAAACGCCGATCCCAGTGTACGCCATCGCGGCTGGTCATGAAAACACTTTCGGAGAGACCACTGGCTGGCCAATCTTTATCGAATTTACGGTCAGGGACAAAACGCTTGGGGAACATGAGGTAGATGTGGGGTGCGCGGAAATACTGTGTACAGGCGTTTTTGTAGAGATGCTCCGTTGGTGAGTCTCCTAGATCAATGAATTCCAAGTCGGACCAATGACGGAAGTCGTCTGAAACACTCCGCCGAATCGCTCGGATCCCTGGAGGTGTCCAACCCCGCGCATATATCACATACCGGTTTTGCAGCGTATCCCAGAATGCAACGTTGTGGGAATCAAACATGGGCCACGGATCGTCCGGTGCTATCAAGATCGGATCTCGATCCAGCGTCTGCCAATGCACGCCATCTGGGGAGGTAAACCCTCGCAACGTAGCGCGTTTGTCTATTGGGGGACCGACCCCAATAGCTTTGTAACGTTCTGAGTCCGGTGTTTTCGGGTTACTATCTTTGAAGACACACAACGCCTTCGCCTCGGTCCCTTGGAGGACGATGTTGTTTTCCCGGTTCCCGTTGAACTCAAAGATTCCCAACGTCGGGCGTTCCCAATGTACGCCATCTGCGCTCTCTGCATAGGCTGTACATTGGTCTTCCCATGTCGATTCCGAACCGCACCCCCGATACCACAGCCGATAACGATCCCCCTCTTTCATTACCACCGGGTCATAACTTATTGATCCCTCCCACGGTTGATCGAACTCAAGGACGACCTCTTGAGGGCTGGGGCTGTGCATTTGAAGACTAACGCCATTCATCTCTTCGATAAGCCAATCATCTACGAACAACTCTAGTCTCGAATTAATGTTTCGTAATCCCTCCATTTTTCCCCTCCAGTTGTTCTAATTGTCACCGTCAAGTAACTGTTCGGTGCTCAAACCGTCAGCGTCCAATACCTGAATCCAATCCATGACCTCTCTTATCTGCCGACGTGCATTCTTTTCTTGTAACGCCAATATTAACTGTCTGCCGGCATCTCTCAGTGCGACTTTCACTTCCTTTGCCGTTGGTTCAACATCTAATGCTGCACGATATTCCTCCACAGCATCCAGAAGTTCATTGCGACCAATATAACACACGACAAGACTATTTCGCGCCCGGGCAAGGCGGTTCTTAATGCGTGGTGAATGCCGATCATCGACAAAGTACCGCTCGAATTGGGATTCAATTGACAACAAGTTTTGATAAGCAACGTTATTTGTCGGCGTAAGAGCTAACGCAGATTCAAAAGCCGCTATCGCTAAAATCGGCTGTCTTCTCAACAGATAAAGATAACCGATTGTGTTATAAATCTCTGTAGTTTTTGCTGAGGGGGCGATCTTTTCAAACTCGGCAAGCGCGGCGGTATAGCTTCTTTGATTCATGAGCGTATTTCCGCGTGCAACGTGTAGATTCTTTGAGATGTTTTCTACCTGCAAACCCTCAGGTGCATCTTCCAAAAGCGTTGCCAACTCTTTTTCGGCACTAACGAAGTCACCTGCAAGTTGATAAGTGTTGATGATGCTCAAGCGGAGGTTCACCTGTTTAGGAGACAACGCAAGCGCAAGCCGCAACTGATCTATCGCTTCATTGTATCGCTCTCTGCTGTCGAGGTGTTGGGCGTAATGGTGGTAGGCAGCGACGAGGTTTTTACGGGATTGCCAATCATCAGATTTTGCGGAAAACGCTGACCGGAATGCGTCAATCGCTTGTGGATATGCCCCTTTTTTGAGATACAGTTCGCCGAGTAGACTGTGTGCATCGGCATCAGCATCTACCTGAATAAGTTGGAGATAGGCATCAATCGCCTTGTCGATATGCCCTGATTTGCGGTGCGTGTTGGCACGTTTCCACAGAACATCCACGAGGTTTGCATACGCGATGTTCAGCGTTGGGGTCAATTGTAACGCTTCCTGATACGCAGCGATCGCCTCCTCCCAACGCTGGGCGCCCGTCAACTCTACACCGTAGTTGCTTAAATACCCTGCAAGGTTCTGTTTGATTTCCAAGTCAGTGGCATCGAATTCAAATGCCCTACGGTATTGTGCGATGGTGCTTTTGAGATCGCCATCCCTCGCATAAGCATCGCCCATAAGGCGATACAGAAGCGCATCCTCCGGTTTGAACTGGAGTGCTTCGCCAAAATACATCGCCGCTTTTTGATACGCTTTAACGTTCAGTGCCTTGATACCTCGCTCTCGAAATATCTGGTAGAGATTATTCCGAGGCGTCGGATCGTAGGGATTCAGTTCGAGCGATTTTCGGAAGGCAGTTATGGACTGGTCGATTTCTCCGGTCCGATAGTACATCACGCCAATTGTGTTGTAATCATTGGACGAAGGTATCTGCTTGAGCGTTTCTTCAAGTAGGTCCACCGCTTGTTGGGAGAGACCAACTCTCTGGTATACCTGTAACAGGGTTTCCCGTGCCGGGTCGAAGTCGGGGTCTATGTCAAGACAGGCTTTGAAGCTGGCAACAGCTAACTCGGTTTCTCCCTTGTCGTCGTAGATTGTTCCTAAAAGGTAATGTGTGCGTGTGTTCGTTGGGTTGGTTTCGAGCTGCTTTTTTAAGATGTTAATAGCAATATCGTGTTGAGACGTGTTTTGTGGTGTGGAGTAGACTTTCAGCAATGTTGCTCGATCCCGAGCGGTTGGACGTTGTGCAATTGATGCCCAAAAACTCACGTCAAGTGGATCAGGACTATGCCCCCACAGCCCGATAGCATGTCCAAATTCATGAAGGCAAACGGTTCGAGTCTCTTCCCGCGACACTTTTTCTGATAACGAAGGCTTAGGTAGTGAGAGGATAATTTCGACGGAAAAATCCCCGGTGCGGTGGCGTGTGAGCTCCGCTTTTCCATAGGTCATATCCATGTAGGCTGCTTCGTCATGTCCCCAACGTACCCAAATATCAGCGTCCTTACTCGTTTGTAACTCTTGAAACTGAATTTTTCCATCGGAGACCGCTTCCCACTCCCGCATCGCATACCGCAGCGCGGGAAGGTATGTCGCTTGTAACGTTGGTGTAATATAAACGGTGATCGGCATTTCGACGAAGCGGGTAATCCTGCCATGAGAGAAGACTGTAATTTGATCGAAATAGTCATCAGCCCAAGCCGAAACGGGGTAGATCAGGAACATCACAGAGAAAACGATACCTCTAAGGAGCTCACGAATCTTCATGGCTGTTTCCTTGTGGAATCAAACATTTGTAATCCTAAATCAATCACCGCTTCAATCGCAAACTGTTAGCGACGACGGTCACACTGCTAAAAGCCATGGCGAAGGCAGCCAACACCGGGTGCAGGGCACGTAACATCATCGGTAGGAAGGTAAACGGGTGCAACACACCCGCTGCCACCGGAATGAGGAGGACATTGTAGAAAAAAGCCCAGAACAGATTTTGCCTGATAACGCGCATCGTCGCTTGGCTAAGGGCAATTGCTTGTGGCACGGACCGGAGATCGCCACGCATCAGGGTGACATCAGCCGCTTCCATCGCCACATCAGTGCCGGTGCCGATGGCGATGCCCACATCCGCTTGGGCTAACGCAGGTGCGTCGTTGATGCCATCGCCAACCATCGCCACACCTCCAATAGCTTGAGATTTCCTCTCCATTTCTCCTTGCAGTTTCTTCACCTCCGCCGCTTTATCCTCCGGCAGGACTTCAGCGAGGATCCTGTCAATTCCGAGAGCGTTGCCGATGCTTTCCGCCGTGGCTCGGTTATCGCCGGTGACCATCACCACCTGCAACCCCAGCTGGTGCATCTGAACGATCGCCTCTTTGGAACCGGGTTTGATGGTATCCGCCACAGCAATCAGTCCGGCAGCTTTGCCATCGACAGCAACCCAGATTACGCTTTTCGCCTGCGTCTGCAACTTTTCTGCTTCAATCTCCAAGCCGTTGAGATCAACGTTCCGCTCGTTCATCATCCTGAGATTGCCCAAGACGACCTGATTCCCTTCGACCTGAGCGAGAACGCCATGTCCCGCTAAGGCTTCAAACTGAGAAGGCTCTACCGGTGACAACCCACGCTCCTGAGCTGACCGTACGATGGCTTCACCAATCGGATGTTCGCTCCCGCGCTCTGCCGAAGCAGCCAACCAGAGGATTGCAGCTTCTTCTTTCTGCCTCTCTTCTATTTCTCCCCCATTCCCTAACGCCTTGGCGATAACGCCTGGGGTATCCCCCTCCGCAATCACTACATCCGTCACTGATGGCTCACCTGTAGTAATTGTGCCGGTCTTATCAAGAATGACCACCTTGAGTGAATGAGCGAGTTCCAGTGCCTTGCTATCTTTGAAAAGGATCCCCTGCTCCGCCCCTTTGCTTGTGCCAACCATAATGGCGGTCGGCGTGGCAAGCCCAAGGGTGCACGGGCAAGCGATAACCAACACCGCCACCATTCGGATCATTGACGGCGTAAAACCAACGTCCACAGCAAACCACCAGACCAGCAGGGTCACAGTCGCTATCGCGATGACAACGGGCACAAAGATACCTGCCACCCGATCTGCGAGACGTTGAATTGGTGCTTTGCTCCCTTGCGCCTCTTGGACGAGCCGAATAATCTGTGCGAGTGCAGTCTCCGCGCCAACCTTGTGTGCCTCAAACTTGAGCCTTCCCTGTTTATTGATAGTCGCACCAATTACCGGGTCACCCTCTCCCTTATCCACCGGTATGCTCTCTCCGGTGAGCATACTCTCATCAACGGTAGAGTTGCCCTCGATAATAACTCCGTCAACAGGAATCCGCTCCCCCGGTCGCACGATCACCACGTCGCCGACAGCCACCTGCTCAATCGGAATATCAATCTCTTCACCGTTACGCATCACACAGGCTGTTTTCGCTTGCAGCCCCATTAGTTTTTTGATCGCAGCACCAGCCCGATCCTTCGCACGAACCTCTAACAGTTTACCAAGTTTGATAAGTGTGATGATGACCGCCGCGGTTTCAAAATAGACATGGCTACCCAGACCCGTGCTGCCTAGGGTCAATGCAACGGTAACAGGCAAGCTATAAAAGAAAGCAGCGGACGAACCCATCGCAACCAACACGTCCATATTAGCTGCCCCGTTACGTAACGCTTTGAATCCACCCGTATAATAGTCCCATCCGACGTAAAATTGCACCGGGGTAGCCAAGGCGAACATCAGCCAGTTGCCCCAAAGGGCATCGGACCAAGTCCCTAACAGCGCAAAGTCGCGAGCCATGCTGAAAATGAAAAGTGGGAGAGAAAAAGCCACGCCAGTCCAAAATTTGCGCGTCTGTTCGCGGATTTCAGCTTCACGGGCAGCCTGCTCAACATCTTCTAATTGCTGACCGGGATCCGCTTCGACGACACCGTAACCTGCCCCTTCAATAGCAGCAATCAGATCGGTAGGAGTTACTTGACCGGGGAGATACGCTATGTGTGCCTTCTCTGTAGCAAAATTTACTGTCGCCGAGACAACGCTTGGTCGCATCTCGTTAAGTGTTTTTTCAACCGTCGCCGCACAGTTGACACAATGCATCCCTGTGATAGGCAATTCGATTTCGCCTGTCGTCACCCCGTAGCCGCAGTCCTTAATTCTCTCAATGATGACATTTTCATCTAATACAGACGGGTTGAAAGCGACCGTTGCTCTCTCGGTAGCGTAGTTGACATCTGCTGCGACCACGCCATCCAACTTCCCCAGATCCCGTGCAATAGTGTCTGAGCAGTTTGTGCAGTGCATCCCTGTTATGGGCAGTGTAATCTGTTTTTCAGTCATGGGATTCTCCTCCCACGTTTCACTAGAGGATTGACACGACACTAGCTTTATAGTGAATTCAAAAAATAAATGGACACTTTCGCCCCCCGGTAGGTGCGGTTTTCAACCGCACCGGTTTGGAGTGTCTCATTAATTCTAAGGTCCACTATAATTATCTCATCAGTCCAGTTATACTAAGTTCCAATTCGCCCTTCATACGCTGAAATTTGCTCATCAAACTGCAACGTCCAGCCAATCTCATCTAGGCCATTTAGCAGACAATACTTCTCAAAGTCACCAATCTCGAAGAAATGCGCGGTCCCGTCAGGCTGTACCACCTGCTGTGCTTCCAAATCAATCATCAACCTATACCCTTCTTGCGCTTCGATCTGTTCCGTCAGATCCGTGGTCACATTGTCCGGTAGAGCGATGGGTAGCAGGCCATTTTTATAGCAGTTGTTCCGAAAGATGTCCGCGAATGAGGGCGCGATAACCGCCTTGAACCCGTACTGTTGTAACGCCCACGGTGCATGTTCCCGTGAACTGCCACAGCCAAAGTTCGCCCCAGCAACCAGAATACTCGCTTCTTGATAGCGGGCATCGTTCAGGACAAAATCCGGATTGGGATCGCCATTGTCCAGAAAACGCCAATCGTAAAACAGGAACTGTCCAAAACCGGTGCGCTCAATCCGTTTGAGAAACTGCTTGGGAATAATCTGATCGGTGTCTACATTCAACCGATTTAACGGTGCTGCAAGTCCAACATGTTCTTTGAATGCTTCCATTATTTGTATCTCCTTCAAAAATATCAATAATAATATGTGATTAAATTTGTGAGAGAGTTAATTAGCTTGACGCAAGTTGCTAGTTATATGCGACGCAGTGAAGTCAAACCCCGATACCTGTAGGTCGGGCATCTTGCCCGACTCATAGCCCCAGTTGCTTTGAATCCCGATTTATCGGGGCGGGCGACATGTATGTGGTATCATCACGCAACTAGCTGCCGCCTAAAACAGTAGGACGAGAGGTGTATAGCAATTCCGTAGATCTATATTCAGACAGGCAGCACAGCAAAGGTTTTTCTCACGTTTCACAGCCTGTCCCGATTTATCGGGGCATCACGTTTCACGTTTTGTCGTCCATTATATCAGATTTCAGGTGGAAGATGGAAGAAATTGTTTTGCGGATACCGTTACGAATCCGTTTTGTCGGCGGAAGGCTAGTAAAGAGCGGAGCAATACTTACTGACTAAACTGCTGGGCAACAAAGACCAAATCGAGAATGTTGACCACGCCATCGCCATTGGGGTCTGGAGTGGATTTACCAAACCCGTTGGCAACCTGCACCAGATCTAAGATGTTGATTTTGCTATCGCCGTTGACATCGGCGGGGTTTTTGGCTTTCAGGTAGATTTCGCCGTCGAGGTCGGGGAGCAGGTGGGTTTGAGACGCAGCGTTATTTCCCCTATCAGAGACGGGGGTGGCAGACGCAGGCAGCGTGATGGTTTGGGCTTTGCCACTGCGGTTGTAAACAGCCCAACCGTTGGTGAACTCACGGATAAAGAGTCCGTCAATGTTTTGGTGGTGTTGGGCTTTGGAACCGACGGGGCGACCGAGGTCGGCATCCCAGAAATCGTACCAGATGTGTTCGTGACCAGGTCCCCACTGATAACTCATATCGGATACGCGAACAGCTCCGGTTCCGGTATTATACATCACATAGCCATCGGAATGGGTGAGGCTGAGAGTTGTGATAACACGCATCCAGCGTTGATTTTCTGGACTGTCGGGAGGCTCTGCGGGGATGCCCCAGCCTTCGAGGCAGTTAATCTGTGGAGATCTAAGGTTTTGTTCTAACCAAGTGAGAGTGCTTTCAATTTCCTTGAGTCCATCGTGGGTGTATCCGCCGGGTATACCCAACAGGTACTCATTATCGCTACCGGTCTCCATGAAGGAGCCGTTGACATACGCCGCATAGCGTATTGGTTTAGTTCGGTTGGCATTAATCAGTATCAGAAAGTCATCGCGCGCCTGTGAACGGACAGCGCGAAAAATGTTAAGAAATGCTTGGATAATTTCTTCTTCGCTGATGCCGTAGATATCGCTTCCCCAAGCTCCATGATTAAGAAATTCATCTAGCATAACACCATCATAGAAACCACAACGCTCCACAGCAATAATACGCTTCACAAGTAGGTCTTGAACTTCGGGTTTTAAGAAATTGATTTGGGCAACGAAATCATCACTTGCAATAATTTCACCGTTTTCATCTTTTAGGAGGAAGTCAGAATTGGGTGGAAATGTTTCAATATAATCAGAGTGGGTGGGAACAGTAAATAAAAAAAGCATGTTGGGATTTAGGTCGAGCCGCCGCTGGTGCTTCTCGCGCCCACGAGCGAGATTACCTGCCAACGAAGTGGCTATCCCCTCAGCGGGCTCTGTCGGGTTCTGATCCCATCCGACAAACCATGGGGAAAAATACAAATCATGAAGGGCAGAGCGTTGGTCGAGTGTCAAGTGATCTAATCCAAGCACATCATCCCACGCCTGAAAAATCGCAGGGAAAGTTCTATTCTCGATTCGCTCTCTAACGGGTGGCAGTGTAGGGGGTATATCACAGATTGCATCATATTGAAAAACAGAGAGGTTAAGCCCCTGCAATGCCGTGATATCGGTGCCGATATTGTCATCAATCCAGAGTTTCTCTAGATTGATAAGGTTTGATAGTGGACTAAAGTCGATAATCAAATTGGCAGTTAATACGAGTGTTGTTAAATTTGTTAAGTTTGCAAGTGGAGAAATGTCTTTTACTTTGCAACCAACAAGGTCTAGTGCCTGTAGCTGAATTAAGCCTGACAGCGGCTCAAGCGTTTTTACACGGTTAAGAGCTAAGTTTAAGGATGTGAGGTTGGTCAAATGAGCGAGGGGGGCTATATCTTGTATTTGGTTATTCCACAGACTCAAGATTTTTAGGTTAGCCAACTTTGTCAACGGAGAGACATCTTGAATTTGATTTCCTCCAAGATCCAAAAAAACTAAATTTTGGGCATATCCAATACTATTAAGATTCGTGATACCTTTTTTTACCGCTGATAATTCTGTGAGTCGTTCCATATCCTGCTGTGTGATAGGTGCATCTGGGGACAGTTGTATACCTTCACGGTGCAGAGTTTCCCTGACGACGTTTTCAAGGTTTGGGTCGGGGAGGTCCACCACTTGGGCGGATACTGGTTGGGTAATGAAAAGAATTGCTGCTATCGTGAAGACGAGAAAACGGGAAGACGAGAATTTCATGGTAGTTCTTATCCTGTTAATCCTTAAATTCAGAATATCCTGATTCAGATGACTACATCCCGATCTATCGGGGAGCATCGGGGCAATAATTCACACAAACAATAATCGGTGCACTCTGCTTCATGAGTCTAATCCACGATGCAGACAATTATATCAGTACATAGATTGAGTTGAACGGGCACCCTGAACCCCAACACCCATTCCATAAATCTATTCAGCGTTCGGCGGACCCGTATAGCCAATGCTCTCCCAACCCGCCACATCACCCCCCAGCAACCGATAGGGATGCGGAACTATCCGCAACGAGCGGTCTGCCAATGGCAAAGAAATCCGTCGGTGCCCACTCTCGGCAGATTGCTTCAGCGCAATCGCAATTTCCAACGCCTGACGATATCCATGCCCACTGTCCAGCACATCCCGACCCGTATCAAACGCCTGCATAAGCCACTCAATCCGCCGCGTAAAGAATTCGTCAGGTGAAGGGGTGTCAAGAAAATCAGGATAAACCGGAGTCGAAGCTGCACCGTTCCCTTGAATCAACACAGGCTTAGGACCGGTCATCCATACCTGCCCACCCTCCCCTGTGACTGCAACCGGACAAGATCCATCTTGTTCCGATGGCGCAGGAATCTCACAAACGATGCCACCAGATAGCCCAAGACGACCATAGGCGGGACAGTCAATCTCCGACGCAGAAACATCAACAGGCGGCATCCAGTCCAAGTCCGGCGGTAACGTCCAGCCTTCCACCCATTCTACCTCCATACCGGTGAGCAACGGAAGCAGCGTCAGTTGAACGCAGCCGCCACCCGATACTTCTCGGGGCAATCCACTCGGAATAGCAGCAGCAGTGAGTGTGCCGATGTTACCAGCACCGATCCAATCAATTGTCTCTAACAGATACGGAACTCCCGAATATACACTGCCGCAGCTGAAAACGGTGCCCCGTTCACGACTGATACGCACCATCGCATCCGCCTGAGACAGTTCAACCGCTATCGGTTTTTCGCATGAAACCACCTTGACACCAGCCTCCGCGCAGGCGATTACCGTGTCGGGATTTTGCGATGTCGGAAGAATCGCCGAAACTATGTCAGGGACTTCTCTGGTTAACAATTCATCTAAGGAATCAAAAACAGTTTCAATCCCATATCGGTCAGCGAAGGTCTGTCTGCGGTCTTTGGCACGGTCAACCAATGCGACGATTTCGCAGACAGGATGGTTGGCATAGGCGTGTAGATACCTGCTACCCCAAGTTCCCGCCCCACCAACAACCGCAACTCTATACTTTTTTATCCGCAAAATACGACTCCTTTAACCAAAAAATAAGGAGGTCCATGCCAAAAGAAAAACAGCTCGGAGAAACCGAGTTTTTTCGGAAAAACTCGGTTTCTTTCTCACTATTTCTTCACATGAGCAAAGAAAGCAAAACAGGGGATATTCATTACGAACGGGACGGTTTTCTGCTGCCGCTAAACGCATCTGGCTTCTGAGTGTCAGAGGGCCAATATCCACTGGGATCTTCCCGCCACAAATTCCCGCACAGCCCAGAAATCACCCGCCATTCCGCCGCACCGAGATCCGGATCCGGGTGAAAGAGAAATCGCTTCAACCCTGCCCGTTCCGAAGTTGCCAAGATGTTATGCAGATCTCTTGCGGTCATCGCGTCGCCGGCGTGCGGACTGCGTCCCGTAGACACCCAAGCGACGACCTTATCATCGTCGCCAATAGCCTCTAACGCACGTTGGGTTTCGCTCCACACAACCTCCGAGAAGAACTCCTCCGGGAACCCCATCTCCATGTCCATCAACGAGTGAACCCCCGGCAGTTCAATGCCAAACAGCGATGTTACCACCGCAAAGCAGTCCTCTTCCGTCAATGTGGGATTCCACTCAGAAAGTATCTGCACCCAACGGGCAATCGTTCCGTACATCCCATCAAAGCCCCGGTGCCAGAAGTAATGCTTAGGAAAGATGTAATCGAAAAGCGATGCCATCTGTTGATAGTTCTGCCCGGTGAGCGAAGAAAACGTCGCCGTGCGCGGGATGCCGCCCAATTCCACCTTACGGTCCAACTGATCGAGTTGGGCGCGTACAGCCTGCATATAACCCAAGGCAGTTTCCTGACGGGTCCGTAGCCAGTAGAGCACATCTTCGTTGATGTCAAACAGGGTCAACGCTGCTAACATCCCACCGGAGGCGTGATACCGCACCAGAGATGGCGTTAGGTTGTGAAGCCGTTCCCATAAGTGGGCGATGCCCCGCTCCAAACGGGGAATATCCTTTCCTAAAGCCGCGAAACGATCCCGTTCATGCTCACGGATCTCAAGCAACTCCCCGCCATGATGAAAGGCTAATTCGTAGTGCTGCTCCCCCGGGCCATCTATGATAACGCCGTGCGCTTGCGGGTAGGCGTTCATCGTATCCTGAACGCTAGCGGCAAATCCCACCGCGCCATAAGGATCTTCCTCTAACGGTCGCGTCCCACCGCCGCCGGGGACGCTGAAGGTCATAATATGCCAATCGCGTGAGGCAGCATCGTCCAACATCGCGTGCAGCTGTTTCTCTTTTTCCAAATCACGTGGTGCCTCCGGCGGCGGACTCACCCCGAATGACTTGTACACCTCCGGATCAAGGGCAAAGGTCCGAATCGTTGTGCCGTCAGCCTGCATGAATTGCAAGTAACCGAACACGATGCCACGCACACCCCCGTCCTCCCAAGCATCGAATGTCCGCCGATAGTCAGGCAGCCAATATTCGAGCGGGCTATGGGTAAAAATCCACGGTATCATAGGAAACCTCCTCGACTGAGCAGTTTACATAACCTGATAATCGAATCTTGAAAAGCCTGTAAACCTTTTTAGGGTTTAGCTGTCGAAAAACAAGTGATGTACGCTCATGTTAAGAAATCATGCAACAGAAACCGAGTTTTTTCTTGAAAACTCGGTTTCTCTTTGTGTTCCGCGCAGCGGAATCCTCGATGAATCGGGACTTGCACTTCCGTTTTATATAAGCTATGATGCACAACCAAATTTCATCCGTATAATAGAGAACTTCAATGACAAAAATTCATTTGAATCCCGATTCTATCAGGGCTGTTTTTTTCGATTTCTTTGCTACACTTATCTTTTGGACACAACCGCTTCATGTGACTATTCGCAAGATTGCCGATCGGTATCAGCTGTGCCTCGATTGGTCTGTCTACGACGAAGCACGAGCAACTCTGACCGAAGCGTATGAAGCCTCAAAACCGACAAATAACATACGGGATACAATATTCAGACAACTTGATGCCTCCTGTGTTTTTCTCAAAAAACTAGGAGTGCATGAGCATGTAGATCAGATTGCGTGGGAAGTCTTGCAATACGAACATGCCATTTTTTCGCGTAACAACGCCACACTTTACGAAGATGTCTTGCCCACTCTAGATCGATTACAGCAGATGAACCTAAAGATGGGAATCATTTCCAACTGGGATACGCCCTTACACGCCATGGTTGAAGAACTTGGACTTGCTCCCTATTTTGAGATAGTTGTCGCCTCCCATGATCAGCGGGTACGGAGTGCGAAGCCGGACGCAGCCATTTTTGAATACGCTTTGAATGCCCTTGGTGTCTCCGCAGAAGAAGCGGTTCATATCGGCGATTCCTTCGAGGCAGACATCATGGGAGCACACGCCGCCGGCATCCGTGCAATTCTGCTAGACCGAGATGGAACGCAGACTGGACGGTGGGAAGAAACCATCCAGACTCTACATGCGTTGCCGGATCTGATAAACGTGAAACGCGATTTAATGTAAACGGTCTTCCCCGCTGCACATCTTCTATCACACGGCGTAAGCGACTGAACCATCCTTCCTCAACAGAGTCTGACCGGTGTTCATCGGCTGGTAGGGCCTCTGCTCTATCAGGCTATCGTCCAGTTCCACGCCGAGTCCCGGTGCTTCGGGAATCGGAATATAACCGCCCTCGCGTTGGTAACACGTTTTGTAAACCGCGTTGTCGGGTGATTCGTCGCCCTTGGTGTACTCTTGGGTGATGAAGTTCGGGATACTCGCGTCGAGGTGTAACGAAGCGGTCGTAACCAACGGTCCCAAGAAATTGTGGGTGACAACCGCACTGTGGTACGATTCAGCGATTGCAGCGATCTTTTTACATTGGGTCAACCCGCCTGCCAATGCCACATCCGGTCGAACATACTGAGGTCCACCGGCGGCGAGCAGTTCACGGAATTCCCAGATCGTCGTCAGACGCTCACCGTTCCCCAAGGGAACAGTCATCCGCTTGGCGAGTTCCGCCTGCGACACAATGCTATCGATCTGGATAGGATCTTCAAGGAAGTAAATATTAAACGGTGTCAACGCTTCTGCTAAGACAATCCCGTTCATCGGCGTGAGTTTACGATGGACTTCAACGATGAGATCGAGATCGGGACCACCTCCCTCTCGCGCCGCTGCAACCAGATCGCGAGCGGTCTTGACCAAACGATCCAACGCCATGTCCTGATAACCACCGATCACCGGATCAAACTTCAGGGCGGTGAATCCTTCCTCCACCGCATCTTTCGCACTCTGAAACATCGTCTCCGGTGTCGATCCACCCGCCATAAGATGCAGACGAATTTTGTCGCGACAATTCCCGCCCAATAACTCCCATACCGGCGCACCGAAATGCTTCCCTTTGATGTCCCACAACGCAATATCCACCGCACTGATCGCACCACAGAGGGCGGTGCCGCGAAACGGGCCCATACGGTAGAGATACTGCCAGTGGTGTTCGATCCGCAGCGGATTCTGACCGATTAGATACTTTTCAAAGGTTGCCACAATTCTGTCGACCGCTTCAGGATACCCCCAGCAGGCGGTTTGACCGACACCGCTGATGCCGTTATCGGTGTGGATACGAACTACATAGCCGCCACCGATGAAGAAGGATTCGATCTTGTCAATTTTCATGCTGTACTCCTTGATGGATTGATTTTAGGTAGATAAAACCGTGTCTTAAACTGTGCTCAGTATATCAAAAGATCGTGGAGAGCGTCAACGGTATTTCGAGGATTGCCAAGAGCAATTGTAATATCAAGCGTTTTACGACCTTCTAAGAAATTTCTGCCACATCGTCCAGTCGAAGCGATACGTCTAATCAACCTTATATCCGAAATTCCGTCTAAAATATTTACAAGGGTAAAATCAATATAGCAGGAGTCTAAGCCTTATTGTGTATTCCTCCCTTATCGAAAAAACCTTTAGGTCTAAAACCCCAACATTTATGTTTGGGATACAGACGGCTTTAGCGGTTTTTCTTGAGACTCTGTGCAAAATATGGTACAGTTGTCTTGTCTTTCGTGGGAGAATGCTACCCCTATCGCACGATAGGGTCTCCCACACTCCCGTAGCATAGGCATGAAAGATAGAAAGACAGTCCCTCATGAAAACCTACAAGTTCAAGTTGTATAGTAATCACGGTAATCGTGAGTTGCACAAGACCATAGACGGTCATGCTGATGTGTGGAATCATTGCGTTGCGCTTCAGCGTCGGTACTACGCAATCTATAGCAAATATATCAGCAAGTTTAGACTGATAAATCACATCTCTAAGCTGAAACGATTGCCTCGGTTTACCCATTGGAATCAGTTGCCAAGCCAAGCGATTCAAGACGTGGCATCACGAATCGACAAAGGCTACCGGGCAATGTTTGAAGCGAGGGCGCAAGGCAAAGCATGGGGTCGTCCTCGCTTCAAGCCCCGTTGTAAATACAAATCATTCACATTGCTTCAAGCCGGTTGGCAACTGTTACCGGGCAACCGTATCAAAATAGGTAAACGTATCTATCAGTATTTCAAATCCCATGACGTGCGTGGCACCCCCAAGCGTTGCACTATCAAACGGGACGCTATCGGTGATGTCTATATCTGTATCTTAACTGACTATGTAGCACCCGACCCCAATCGACTCACGACGGGTAAAATCGCGGGGTTTGATTTCGGTCTGAAACGGTATCTTACCGGTCATAACGGACACGATATAGAATCGCCCCAGTTTTTTAAGCGCAGTATCCATGCTATCAAACGTGCAAACCGAGCGCATTCACGGAAAAAGAAACAATCAAAGAACCGTGAACGCGCCAGGCTTGACTTGGCACGAAAACACCGCAAGATTGAACGCCAACGGGAGGATTTCCATTGGAAGTTGGCACACCAACTGACAGATGCCTACGACGAGATACGGCTTGAGGACTTAAACCTTAAGGGTATGAAAGCCCTCTGGGGGCGTAAGGTCAGTGATCTGGGGTTTGCCGATTTTGTCAAAAAGTTGGTGTATATCGCCTCGAAAAAAGGGGTCAAAATCGTGTTCATAGACAAGTGGTATCCTTCGAGTAAAACTTGTTCGGTCTGCGGTGCTGTCAATGAAGCGTTGAATCTGCGTGATAGAACTTGGCAGTGTAACGATTGTGGCACGGTGCATGACCGAGACCGCAACGCTGCAATTAATATCTACCGGGTTGGGGCGTCAACCCATGAAGGAGAGGACGTAAGTCCCGATTCGTCGGGCAATCCTTGTTGATAGCACAATTCGACTCCTATTGGCAAGGGACTCGCAAGAATCCCAATCCTTTAGGTTTGGGAGTACGTCAATTTATCGCTTGTTTGGGTTTCGTAACCAAAGCGGCTGCACCGGCGTTAAGGAGAATGACGATAGGGAAGGCATCGGGATTTTCAAGCGATACTTCGTAGCAATGCCGCAGCTTGAAGGGCAACGACTCCTTAAGGGCAAACAGATTTATTACCGGAGATCTGTGGATGATCGAAGTTGAAAATCTTACAAAAAATTACGGACCGTTTCAGGCATTAAAAGGAATTTCCTTTCGTATCGACAGAGGCGAAGTCATCGGTTTCTTGGGACCAAATGGTGCTGGTAAAACCACCACCATGCGAATTTTGACCTGCTTTATGCCCGCTAGCAGTGGAAATGCAACGGTCGCAGGATACGATGTTTTCAAACAATCCTTAGATGTTCGTAAGCATATCGGTTACTTACCCGAAAGTGTGCCGCTCTATCCAGAGATGACCGTCACCGGCTACCTCAAGTTTGTGTCAAAAATTAAAGGGGTGCCGCGAAGCAAACGTGCCGAGCGATTGGAGGTGGCGATTGAATCCTGTGGTTTAACTGAACGGCGAGGGCAGATTATCGGGCAGCTGTCCAAGGGCTATCGTCAACGGGTCGGTTTGGCGCAGGCACTGATCCATGATCCAGATGTCATTGTCCTCGACGAACCTACAGCCGGACTCGATCCACGGCAGATTATTGAAATTCGTGAACTGATTAAGGGGCTCGGCAAAGAACACACAATCATTCTCAGCACACACATCCTCCCTGAAGCAAGCATGACCTGTGAGCGGTTAATTGTGATTAATGACGGTAAAATCGCCGGTGGTGTAAAACTCTCGGAGGGGCGTGCCGTTTCTATTGACACAAGTGATGATGGTCACACAGAGTTGGACGATACCAAAACCCTTTATCTAGAGGTAGCGGGTCCAGAGGCGGAGGTCAAGACCGTCCTCGAAAATCTCCCCGGTGTCAGCCGTGTCGAAAGACGAGACCTGAACGATAACGTCAATCCAACATTCCACATCAATTATGAACTGAATACAGATATTCGCTCAACGGTTTCATCAAGCATCATTCAGCACGGATGGAATTTGCTTGAAATGCGTTCCATCGAAATAACGCTTGAGGAACTTTTCTTGCAGCTGACAGCCGGCGTAGAAAGTGAGACACAGGCGGACGATGCAGCAAGTTTAGAGGCGTAAGAGTCGTAACCGTTCCCGTTCATTCTCATCGGGAAAATTGAGCAAAGTCGCTAAGGTTGAAGGCTTTATCTATTCATTCATTTGACTATTTTTACAGTCCTCAAATAAAATACTTGACGTTGAACGATCCATTAAGGTATAATTTTAACGTTAACAGGAATAATTCCCACCGACAGTCGTCCACTACTATATTTCGTACTATTTTGAATGCCTTCATACACCGATTCGATGCCTCTTCTATGTTACCCGTTTGGGAATTCCTTAATAATTTACAACTTAACCAACCGCTATTCTGCGTATCCTTGTCTTTTATCTTAATTTGATCCAACTTTCTTTTCGATAATTTCCCACCACTATGCTGCCAACGATCATAAGTTGTAGTCTATAAAAACAAACTAGTGAGTAATTGCACATCTTTTTTCTATGAGGTTGCCACTTACCTGTTACATGATCGTCCGGCGTATACCATCTTTTCCCGAAACGTAGCGTCAACCGTGTATTGTCTGCTGCAATGCTTTGTGCAATTTTGGGTTAGTGTATAAAGATATGAATATTAGCCAATCTACAAGCGGTTAGAATCTCGCAATGAGGAGCAACAAAATTATGGAGAATGTGGACATTGTCAAACTTCAAGAGATGACGATCTCCGAATTGAATGGTATGGCTCGAAAGCTGGGGCTGACAGGATACAGTAGCCTCCGCAAACAGGAGCTCATTGCCCAAATTGTTGAAGCCAAAGCAGAAAGCAGCGGCCTCTTGTTCGGAGAGGGTATCCTTGAAATTTTACCAGAGAAATACGGATTTCTTCGGTCATCCAGCTATAACTATTTGCAAAGTACCGATGATATCTATGTCTCGCCCTCGCAAATACGAAAATTTGATCTGCGGACAGGTCACGAGGTTCAGGGGCAAATCCGGCCTCCTAAAAAGGGAGGCGATAAAGATGAATTTTACTTCGCATTGTTGAAAATTGAAAAAGTCAATGACGAAGCCCCAGCAGCCGCAAAGGATAAAATCCTTTTCGATAACTTGACCCCTGTCTACCCTTATGAGCAGCTAATACTTGAACATAATCCGAGAGAGTTTTCTACACGTATTACGGATTTGATGTCCCCGATCGGTAAGGGGCAGCGTGGACTGATTGTTGCCCCACCTTACAGCGGCAAAACCACAATCTTAAAAAATATCGCCCACGGTATTGAGAAGAATCATCCGGAAGTGATGCTCATTTTCCTGTTGATTGATGAACGTCCGGAAGAAGTGACTGATGTTTCCCGGTCCATAAAAGGGGAAGTTATCAGTTCAACCTTTGACGAGCATCCAGAACGGCACGTGCAAGTTGCGGATATGGTTATTGAAAAAGCGAAGCGGTGGGTCGAATATGGCAAAGACGTAGTGATTATGCTCGATAGCATGACACGTCTTGTGCGAGCCTGTAACGTTGTGGCACCCCATAGCGGTAAAACACTATCAGGCGGTATTGACGCACTAGCATTTATGAAGCCGCGTCAGTTTTTCGGGGCGGCGCGGAAGTTTGAAGAAGGCGGCAGCTTGACAATCATAGCCACCGTATTGGTTGATACCGAAAGCCGAGGCGATGAGCATATTTATGAAGAACTAAAAGGTACTGCAAACATGGAGATCCACCTAGAACGTTCTCTGCTAGAGCGGCGCATCTTCCCATCCATTGACATCGGCAAATCAAAGACCCGACGCGAGGAACTGCTGCTAAAACCAGAGATACTCAGCAAAGCATGGATTCTACGCAAATTCATGGGGCAGATGAGCACCGCTGAATCAATGGAACTCCTTGTCGAACACTTAGGAAAAACAGAGACAAATGAGCAGTTTATTGATATGATGATAAACAACACCAAAGCCAACGGTCCCGCCCGCGGTGGACGGTATCAGTGGTAGTGCTGAGTGGACCGTTAAGTAAACCGTAAGGAGGTGAAAATCCTCATGAAATCAGATATCCATCCAGAAACAATGGAATGTGTCATCAATTGTGTGTGTGGTGCAACATATACAACCTATTCTACAAAACCTCAAATCCGTGTAGAAATTTGTTCAAAATGTCACCCATTTTACTCAGGACAGCAGACAATTGTTGATACGGCAGGACGTGTGGAAAGTTTCCGTCGCAGGTATGGTCTTGCTGATGAAAATTAAACCGGACTTATGCACTTCAGCGTTTTGACCTGACAGTGCCCTGACAAATCCCTGACATTTCGCAAGGTTATGGTGCTATTTCAGTGAAAAACGGTTCATAAACAGTGCGTATTTGTCAGGTCAAAAAGCCGTTTGGGCGTACCTTCTGTCGCGTGGTAAAAATCTACAAATGCTCTGAAGCTAGGCCCCATCGGGGTTCAGAGAGACATTGGCTAATGATGACCCCCCGATGTGAGGTTGAAATTTTTTTTTGGACCTGACAGGGCCCTGACAAATTGCCGAATCGTGGGGGTGTAGGGTGTAAACAACGATACCGATTTCCTTCATTAGTGTTGAGGTAATAAATACTTGTCGGTTATGAAACGTGAGAAGGCAGAGATCTACTGATAAATTGTACGAGGACCATCTGCCCTTCTGAGGTTCTAAAAAAATCCGCAGTGAATGGAAGGTGGAGGGAAAAAATAACACATGGGATTTCAAGTATCTGATAAACATATTGAAGAATACCATATGTTCGGTTACACAGTGTTTCAAAAAATTCTTCCACCCTCATTGATTCGAGATCTGCGGCAAGTCAGCGATAGGGCGAGAGCAATTGCTCGTGAGCAAAGCGGTCCCCAAGTGCAGCGACTCCAACCTGTTGCAAGCTACGACCTTGACCAGCAACCTTTCATTGACTACGCCAATCTACCACCACTGGTTGATGCCATCGCTAAGATCCTAACGCCGCGTCATCGGCATGGCGATCGAGATCACTTTGGTATTCTGTTTGAACCTGCGGATCTGCCATATTGCACGCCGTGGCACCGTGACTGGCGTGATAACGCCGTAGGTTTGCCACTCTCAATGTGGGATGAAGTGTTTAACGACATCAACCATTTCAATCAGATTAATTGCGCCTTGTATGAAGACAGTTCGACATGGTTTGTCTGCGGTAGTCATCTGAGGCGGGACTTACCAGCAGAGATTGAACGCTTCCCAGATCGACCGATACCGGGTGTGGACCTTGACAGCAAGTCCGCTGAAGAGCGGGAACCGCTCTGCCTCGAATACTGTCGCAGTATGCCCGGAGCGGTGCAGTTGCATCTAGAAGCGGGCGATTTCGCACTCTACCGAAATACACTCTGGCATCTGGGCAACTACGTCCCCTATCGCAAACGGGCAACATTACACGACAGTGCTTGGACACCTGAGTTTAAGGCGTGGTACAAGAAAGCGCGAACCGAATCGAGCAAACGACGTGAAGCTGGCTTCGGTATGGAAAATCCAAATCTCAACAATACCAATAAAGCAGCGTCAGCACCGGCTTAATACTAAAGTGGTACTTAACTATGCTTGAGAAGTTAAAAGAGATAGAAACAAGATATCTGGAAATAGAAAAGAGTTTAGCCGATCCCGCGCAGATTGCTGATCAGCAAAACCTACAAAACCTCGCAAAGTCGCACGCAGAACTCGCACCGATTGTTTCAAAGTATACCGCGTATCAAAAAACAACGAAAGAGATCGAGGAAACCTCCGCCCTGCTTGAACAAGAGACCGATGCTGAATTCATCGCCTTTGCCAAGCAAGAGCTCGACGGGCTTACTGAACAGAAAGACGACTTAGAAACAGAGTTGAAAATCTTGTTAATCCCGAAGGATGCAAACGACGAGAAGAATGTGATTGTGGAGATCCGAGCGGGAACAGGGGGCGAAGAAGCAAGTTTATTTGCCGGAGAGCTGTTCCGGATGTATTCAAGATACGCCGATCAGAAGGGCTGGAAAATAGAGCTGCTCAACTCCAATGCAACCGGCTTGAAAGGTTTCAAAGAGGTTATTTTTTCGATTAACGGGAAACGGACGTACAGCCGTCTAAAGTTTGAGGGTGGTACACACCGGGTGCAGCGCGTCCCCACAACGGAAGCCAGTGGTCGCATCCACACATCGGCGGTGACTGTCGCTGTCTTACCGGAGGCGGAAGAGGTTGATCTCAAGATTGACGCAGAAGATTTGCGGATTGAAGCGTTCCGTTCATCGGGACCGGGCGGTCAAAGCGTCAACACAACCGATTCTGCGGTCCGAATCACATACATTCCCACAGGACTCACCGTATCCTGCCAAGATGAAAAATCTCAACATAAAAATAGAGCCAAGGCAATGAAAATTCTGCGTTCCCGGCTGCTTGAACAGATGCAAGCTGAACGGGATGCAGAACGCGCCCAAACGCGGAAATCTATGATTGGCACCGGTGATCGAAGTGAAAAAATTCGCACATATAATTTCCCCCAAAGTCGGGTAACAGACCATCGTATCGGTTTAAGCGTTTATCAGTTGGATGCAATATTAGACGGAGGCATCGACACTTTCATTGATGCCTTGATAGACGCTGACCAAGCGGAGCAATTAAAGAACCTATCGTCGTGAAAACCTGGCGCGTAATCGATCTTATCGAGTGGACGACAGAGTATTTTGAACGTCACGAAATCCCCACCCCGCGGTTAGACGCGGAATTGTTGCTTGGACACCTCCTGCAAAAGAGCCGTTTACAACTCTATCTCTCCTTCGAGATGCCTGTCTTCCAAAGTGCACTCTCGAAATTTCGGGAACTCATCAAAAAGCGGATAGCGCACACCCCCGTGAGTTACCTCACCAACAACAAGGGGTTTATGTCCCTAGATTTCTATGTAGATTCGCGTGTGTTAATTCCGCGCCCTGAGACGGAGATCCTCGTTGAGACGGTACTACAATATCAGAAGGAACCTTGCCGGTTTGTTGACATCGGGACAGGTTGTGGTGCTATCGCGATTAGTTTTGGTCATCACCGCCCCGATTGGGAACTAATTGCCACAGATTTTTCTACGGAAGCCTTGGAGGTTGCCCAACATAATGCGCTCACCCACAACTGTGCAGATCGGCTCACGTTCCTACAGGGCGATCTGTTTGAACCGCTGCAACAACTACCCAACTCCCGTTTTGACTGGATTGCTTCCAACCCGCCTTACGTAGGCACAAACGAGGCATCAACCCTTCCACTCGATGTGCGGGAGCACGAACCGGAAATCGCACTCTTCGCGGGCGTTGATGGTCTTGATATCATTCGACGGATCGTAACAGACGCACCACAGTTTCTGAATCCGGAGGGAAAACTCATCTTGGAGATCGGTTATAACCAAAGCCACCCCGTTCAAGACCTCATTAAATCACAACCAGCATATAAACACTGTGAAGTTATCAAAGATTATGCTGGCATTGAGCGTGTGGTTCTCGCCAGTGTTTAATTATCAACTATTCAGATTCTCTCTTCTTCCACTTCCATGCGGTGTCGGAGAACAGTGTCTTGCCGAAACACAAACCCATATCCCCCCAGCACCATTCCATTATTACTAGCGTCAACAACCAGCGAGTTGTCGCTGCCCGCAAACTTCAGACGCGCAAGCACCGTCAACGCCAAGGACGCTTCCTCGTTGAGGGTTTTGAAATCTTGCATCTAGCACTGGATGCAGAGATACAACCGATCGAAGTCTTCTACTGCGAGGAACAATGCGGTGAGAAAGCGGTGCAGCAGCTGCTCAATCGCTTGCGAAAAGCCGGCGCAACCCTTGCTCCAGTATCGACTCAAGTGTTGCATACCCTATCGGCTGCTGCAGGCAACGTATACGCAGCCCCCAATAAGGCACCGCCCCATGTCATACAGACGCATATTGTGGCAACGTTTGCCCGATTTGAGGTGTCCTTTCAGGACATCGCTTTGACCGGCGACGAACTAATCCTTGTGCTTGATGGAACACAAACGCCAAGCAATCTAGGGATGATTCTCCGCACCGCAGATGCCGTTGGGGCTGCAGCTGTTTTTCTGATTCCGCCCTGCGTGGACATTTTCCACCCAAAATCTGTAAGAGGCAGTCACGGTTCACTGTTCAGCGTCCCCCTTATGGAGATAGCTGACATTCCAGGGCTTTTTAGATGGTTGAATGAAAAAGGATTCAGAACGATGGGAGCAGATCCACATCTCGGCAAATTCTGGAATCAGGAAAACTGGAAAGGTCGGGTCGCCATAGTGCTGGGCCACGACGTACGAGGCATATCCGATGCGGTGCGTGCCCAAGTCGAAGGGTGGGCGCGGCTGCCAATGACAGGCAAGGTGGAATCGCTCAATGTGGCAGTGGCGGGGAGTGTATTGATATATGAGTGGTTTCGGACGAACCGGCTCGAATCATAAAGCCGTGCGAAGGATCTACGCCTCCGCACGGTTCACCGTTGGTTGCCGAAGTCTGTCCTATGTGTGATGGTGTCCGTTCTGATAGTGGGAACGGAGCAGGTCTACACCGAAATCATCTTCGATATGTCGCCAGACGGTGTGAATATGGTTCGCGTTATTTTGCGTGTTGTCATATTCTACAAAGAAGAAGGGACCGTGAAGACGGTAGTAATGCGGTTGTCCACGATTCGCCGGTCCTGCCCAAGCGAAGTGAATATCATTTATACCCGCACCGCGCAATTTCTGCCCCTCAATTTTCGCTAACTGTTCAGGCAAACGATCGATGTAAGTGTCAATAAGCTGCGCTAGAACCTCACGTTGTCCCGTCGTCATCGACTCGACTGCTAGCCCTTCAGCGGTGTCAAGTTGGACTTTGGGAACATCTCGCGTCAGGATGTCCGCAGGTGCCGTTTCGTTGATAACCGTTCTGCTTTTCTGATCCGGGTTGAGAGATCCTAAAAGCTGTCTGGCGAGATCTTCTTCTGCGGACAATATCCGCAGCCCCTTGTCGGGCCCATGTCGAACCTCTGCGGGATTGGATCCAAAGAAGAACGGATTCGGCGTAATCAACTCTTTGTTCACAACGGTAAAATGGAGTGAGACGTGATGTCCCTCCGCCCGCCAGCCCCAAGGACCGTGGTTCGTCGGATCTCCAAAAACGCTGAATGCGTAGAGTTCAGGATCTCGGGCGAGCTGCGCCACCCCTTCCATCCGTTCCTGCTCACCGAGCGTAGCTTCCAAATCAATAATCGCCGTCGCCTTTTGATAGCCTGTCCGGCTTAATCCGGTAGCAAGCAAACTGAAAGCCGCATCCCGTTGCTTCTGATTCATCTCTTGGAGATATACCCCTTTGCGATCGAACATCTCGCGTGGGATGTAGTGCCAACGTTGACGCTCACCGTCTTCAAACGCGAATTCTGTCTTCCGCCTTAACTCCGGCGTCAAGGTTTCTAAAAAGTTCGCGCAGGCGACTGCCATCTGTTCAGCCGTCTCAGACGCAGGAATCACTGTAGATGTAGGCGCAGTGTCATGCGTATGTGTATGTTCTGTCATATTGAAACCTCCTGTTGAGGGGTTAAAGGTGCTGACAATTTCTCACGCAACCTTGCGCAGGCGTTGCCGCGCATGTGCACGCGCGATCCGTACATCGAAATCAATCTCTGAGCGATTGGACATGCCGAGATTAATGCCGTGTGCAATCTCCAACTCAAATCCCCAGCGGATCCAATCTTCAAGCTCTGACTCCGGGAGGTTTCCCGCTGCAATGACCTTCATAATACTCAACCCTTTGCCGAGATCATAGGCACGCTGGAGGTACTCAAGATGCCGATCAAACGGACCACCCTCCAACATTCTGCCCTCCTTGTTCGCCGTCGCCAAGATGACCCGAATCTCAGGGTGATCGATGACAGCGTCCATCACAGGGCCCGTGAAAAGGTGCGTCGAGCAACCGATGACACGAACAAGCCCTTCGCTTTTGGCATCCAGAAATGCTGACAGAGCTCCCTCCCGCGATTCCAAATCTTCAGGCGAGGCAACGCCATGTAGCAAAAGCACGTCAATATAATCGGTTCCCATCTCTCGGAGAGAACGTTCGATACTCTTGCGAGCACCGTCATAATCCTGTGCCCCTGTTTTTGTTTGAATGACCACTTGGCTGCGCGCAAGTCCCTTCAACGCCGCGCCCAGATGTGGCTGACTGCCATACCCCTCAGCCGTATCCCAGAAGGTAATGCCCTGATCAAATGCCTCACGTAACAAATCGCCGCCCTCTGCGTAACTCGCACAGACCTTGTTGAGATGCCCCGCCCCAAAGCAGAGGCGTGAGATTTCGAGTCCCGTGTCTCCATATTCAAGACGTTCCATGTTGCCCTCCTTCATTCCAAAAGCCCGTTCTCCTTATACCATTCGGCATTTGGATACAGAGCCATGACAGATTTATGTTTCAAGAACCCCAGTTTTCTATAGAAACCCTCCTGCCCAATTACACAAGCGAGAAGCACTTTTTCAGCGGCTGACCTCTCGGACAGCGCGTTCATGATGCGTGTCCCTATTCCCTGCCGTTGAAATTCCGGCAGAACGACGATATCACAGATAAAAGCAAAGTATTTCCTATCGGACAATGCCCGCCCGGCGGCAATTAACTGCGTGCCGTGAGATGCAAAGCAGCAGACCTGACTCTCTTCGTAAGCACGCTGTAACCGCTCCGGATCGTATGTGCCCAACGGTGCCAAGCGGTACACTTCAGCCAATTCCGTCCAATTAACAGAATCGGTTGAATATTCAAGCGTAATGTCGTCCATGTTGATTTTCTTCACCCTCCCATCCAAAACGTCAAAGACTACTTCCCAATCTTACCCAGCCGAAGGTTCACCATCATACCGTTTGCCGTCTTTGGCAATCCAGAGTCGATCCGTAAAGGGTTCGTTATTTCTTGCGTTTCTCGTGTGAGCCGGTATATACTGAATGATATACGCTTTGCGGATGCCCTCCGTCAAGTTGGGACCACTTCGATGAAAAAGTAATGATGAGAAAACCGCCATACTTCCCTTTTTGAGCGGTACAGCAACCCCTGGATTATCGCCGGCGTATCCAACCTGTCCTAACACCGTTCGATTATGCGGTTGTGTGCCGAGCTTATGAGTTTCAGGCAGCACCCAGATACAGCCATTTTCCAGCGTCGAATCACTGAGTGCTAGCCAGCAGGTATAATACTGCTCCGGATCGAGCGGTGTATATCCGTTGTCCTGATGCCACGGAAACTCTTGTGGTGTTTCAGGATATTTGAAAACTGCCTGATTCCAGTAGAGACGGACGTTTGGACCGATGAGATCCGTCGTCAGTTGAACAAATTTATCCTGTTTGACAAAGGATAGAATCTCCGCGTTTTTTTCCGCGATGAAAGAGGTAAACACAATCTCGTCCGGTCGACTAATCCCCCTTCCACCAGCCGCTTTAAGTTGTTGGTTCGCTTCGTCGACATACCTCTCAATCTCAGCAGTGAGATTGTCAATCTCCACCTCGCTGAAGATGTCTTCAAGGACGAAAAATCCTTTTTCTGCAAATTGTTCTTTATGTACTTCACTGATCCGCATCTTTTCCCTCTGTCAGTTACCCCGCCCTAAAGGACGGTGCTTGTTTATCCGCCCAATGGGTCTTACCGAGTTCCGCGCTTCTGTCCCCGGACGGGGGATTTCGGGGTCGTTGACTACCGACACACCTCCACGCAAGGCTACAGCAGCCTTTTTAATGTTTATCGCAGCGTTATAATCTCTATCCAATATTAATCCACAGTGTGGACAGGTATGGATACGCTCTGATAACGATTTCGGTACAACTGAATCACAGCCTGAGCATTTCTGACTGGTGTGCTTGGGGTCAACTTGCGTCAACGTCAAGCCAGCGTTTGCAGCTTTGCTTTGAAGTCTTAATCGGAAGTTGCCCCAGCCAGCATCAGATATGCTCTTAGATAGGTGCTTATTCTTTACCATGTTCTTGATTTTCAGGGCTTCAACAGCGACTTCTTCGCATTGGCAGAACAACCAATGAGCAGTCTTACCCTGAAAATCACGGCGTTGATTGCCAATATGTTCATGTATCTTGGCGACATGCTCCCGTTGTTTCTCATAGCGGACACTGCCTTTTTTACGACGGGACAATATCCGTTGCGCTTTACCAAGTCTCTTTTCTGACCGACGGAAGTGTCGAGGGTTGGCGACTTTATCACCAGCTGAGGTGGTTAAAAACGACGCAAGTCCAACGTCAATACCTATTGTCGTTTCAACGGGAATCTCAACAGGGTCTGGTATCTCAACCACTATGCACACATACCACCCACTCGCTTTACGCCGTACCGTCAACGTCTTAATTGTCCCATCGGGCAACGGCCGGTGGTAATGGATTTTAACATGACCGATTTTCGGCACGACGACTCGCACTGTCCGCTTGCGAATATCGCGTATCAACTGCTTTGCCAAGTGCTTAAACGTCATTGAACGATACCGACCGGCACCTTTGAAGCGTGGAAAGCCGGGCTTGTCGCCATTCTTACCACGGCGAAAAAACGCTTGGTAGGCTTTGTCTAATCGGTCAATCGTATCCTGCAAAACGTCAATATGAAGCGATGCGACTGTGTCTGATTCTTGGCGAAACGGCGTTAAGGCTTTTTCTTGGGTTGATTTCTTAACGGACTGACCGGTCTGTTCGTAGGTGTCTTTACGCCATGCAAGGGCTTGATTATACAAGTTGCGAAGTATTTCAAGCCATGCCACCAGTTTATCGGCTTGCTTGACTGTTGGATAGGCTCTGTATTCATAAGTCTTTTTCATAATCAACGCTTTGAATCAATCAAGAAAGGAAGCGCAGTTTCCTCACCGCCCTAAAGGACGGGGCTGCTACTGCTAAGATTTTGGTGAATGTAGAAACTGATTTCACGATAGTTTAGCATTCCGAAAAAAAAGAATCAAGCGGAAAACAAGATGTGCGAAACGTGTTGCGGCTATAAATAACGATGCGAAATATCAAGCTCACAATCGAATATGACGGCACAAACTATCACGGTTGGCAGATCCAACCCAACGCGATAACGATTCAAGCAGCTGTCCAAGAAGCACTCACAAAAATTACGAAGGCACAAACGCAAATCATCGGTGCAGGAAGGACGGACACAGAAGTACATGCCGCCGGTCAGGTTGCCAATTTCCACACTCACTCTCAGATGTTACCAACCGCATTTCAGAGAGCACTCAACGCCACCCTGCCACAGGACATCGTCATTATAGATGTAGAAGAGGTTTCGCCGGATTTCCACGCCCGATTCAGCGCGGTGAGTCGGACCTATCGGTACACAATCCTCAACCGTGCATACCCTTCCGCGCTCCTGCGGGACAGTGCCTATTTTTTCCCCGAACCAATTGATGTGCAAGGCGTAAGCGCAATCTGCCAATCACTCGTCGGGGTGCGAGATTTCTCTTCCTTTCAACGCTCCGGCAGCGATCGAACTAACCCAATCTGCGAAATTTACGAATGTCGATGTTGGCGGGAACAAGATCTAGTCTATTTTGAGGTTGAGGCAGATGCCTTTCTGCGAGGTATGGTTCGCGCCACTGTCGGCACCATCTTGAAGCTGCGCGACAGAGAAGATGCCGTCAATCAATTGCACAAAATTCTTGATGCACGGGATAGATCGGGGGCTGGGACTTCCGCACCACCACATGGTCTGTCGCTCCTACGTGTAAAATACTAATGTTCGTGTGTAAAATGTGTGAAATTTCGTACAGCACTAAATCGGAAAATAAACTCGCACCAAACCGTCACTAGTTGGTAGGGTGAATCTGCCCAATTCTGTGCAATCGCGGCGTTCTAAACCCTGAAAACAGGGCTTTTGAACTGGCATATAACCTGCACTACATGACAAGACTCAATAATTTGAAGTAAAGGTATGAGCTTGTCATGAAACTACCAAAAATTTCCATTGGACCTCACCAAGTAAGCCGCCTGATTATCGGTGGCAACCCATATAGCGGCATCTCCCATCATTCCCTCGCAAAGTCAAAGGAGATGGAGGATTACTATACCGCTGATCAAATTATGGCAGACCTGCGCGAAGCGGAACGATGCGGGATTAACACCGTCCTAGCACGAGCAGACCGCCACATTATGCGGCTCCTGAATGAATACCGAAACAGTGGCGGAAAGATTCAGTGGATTGCACAGACAGCAAAAGGGAATGAGTATACCGATCTGGCGGCGCATATTCAATTGATCGTGCGTTACCAGCCGATCGCCATCTACCACCACGGCGGAACAACAGATCAGCTTTACGACGATGGAAAACTAGATACGCTGCACGATGTGTTGAAACTGATCCGAGATTTGGGATGTTCCCCCGGCTTGGGAACGCATGAGCCCCACATTATGAAACAGTGCTATCACCAAGGATACGATGTTGACTTCTACGTCTGCGCGCTATACAATCATACCCGCCACCGTGAGATGTATCTTGATGCAGATCGGGACGCAGCAATTGCAGCAATTCAAGCCGTGCATCTTCCAGTGATCTCAATTAAAGTCCTCGCCGCAGGCAGAAGTGAACCGTTGCCCGCGTTTCGATTCGCACTTGAGCGTATCAAGCCAATTGATGCAATGGCGGTTGGGATGTATACAAAAGACCATCCCAATCAGATTTGTGATAACACCACACTATTTACCCATCTCATCAAGGAAGGGAGAGTTTTATCATGACAACCTATTTCAGTACACCAAAACTGGGATTATGGTTCTTTCTCTCGGTGTGTTTGATGTGGAGCGGCTGTAGTGCGATAATTCCCCAATCGAACTACATCTGGAGTGAAAATTACGCACTCGATACAAACGGAGGGTACTGTTCAAACCCTAAAATGAATGACGGGAACCTGAATACATTTGGAAAACTTGGACTACACGCTATTGGACAGGTAGACTCTGCAATTCTCCAGAATAGTAATGGAGCGCAATTTTCCCTTAATAAGAAAGCGGGATCAGCCCATTGGAGAAAAACCCCCGGAACGTTAAAATTCACGCAAGTCAAGGTTCAACCACAAACCAAAATCCAATTCCGCCAGAAGCAATCGATCGATAAAATTGTGATTCATGGGACCAATCTATATGGCTTCGAGATCTACTGGCAGGAGGAACAATCGTGGCAACCCTTGACCTCGATGCGTCAAAGTAGGAAAGCCCTAAAAAGTCCGGTGGTTCTCCGTGTCCACGCTGTGACCAACGCCATTCTGATTCAAGCGAAATTCCAGAGACCGTCCCATATCCGCAAGCTAATGGAGGTCACACCACAATTTGAAATTGAACTTGATGAAGCACGAATTGCGGAGATTGAAGTTTACGGCAAACAGATGAAGGGACAATCGGAGTAGTTAGCACTTATATTTTTTATACGAGGCACAACCCAAAAGGAGAGCCAATGAAACGGATTTTAGAACCTGAAGTTATGGATACCTGTGAAGAAGCGGAAGCGTATGATGCTATGGATCATTCTGCTGTCAATGCGGCGTTTGTGGAACGTGTCGTTGAACTTGGTGCGACCGAAGGGCAGTTTCTCGATCTCGGCACAGGACCCGCCCAAATTCCCATCTTTTTAGCCCAAAGTTGCCCTAAGATCCGAATCACCGGGATTGACCTCTCAGTAAACATGATCCTACTCGCTGAGCAGCACCTTGCTGAAGCCGGATTAGCGGATCGGATCGCATTGGAATGCGTTGACGCAAAAAATCTGCCCTACCCTGATCAATCCTTTGATGGCGTTATTTCCAACAGTATCATCCACCACCTCCCCGATCCGATGGCTGCCTTTCGGGAAATCAACCGTGTCAGCCGCCCCGGCAGTTTGATTCTCATCCGCGATCTGATGCGGCCCGATACGCCTGAAGCTGCCCAAGCCCTCGTTGACCGTTACGCCGCTGACGACACCCCCTACCAAAAGAAACTTTTCTACGATTCCTTCCTTGCTGCCCTTACCATTCCTGAAATTGAAGCGATGCTCGCTCAAACACGCCTCACCGACGCTATTGTCGTCCAAAGTTCAGACCGACACTGGTCTGTTGAACGTTCCATAGCATAATAAAAAGCTGACCGTTCGGTGGCGTTCAAATTTGCCTGAATCCGATGCAACGATTCATTGCTGCTTGAGCGATACAGATATCAGACATAGGAGCCCTTTTTTGCTTTCAATTTTTTATATTGCGTGATAAAATAGACGAAAATACACAATGGGAGAACCAATGAAAATTGATCGATTTCCCCGTAAATTCCGGATACTAGGTATAGTGTTCTTGGTCTTACTAGTCGCTGGAATTGGAACAGGCTACTATCTGACACGTCAGTATCCTAAAGAGTGGAACTACTGGAAAAATCTTTCCGGATCTGAGAAACACCGGGCAATTAGCTTAGAGATGAAGCGATTCTGGGAGGATATTTTTCCTCCAGGACCGCAGCCTGAACGCTACGCGCATGTGACCGCAGAAACACTGGAACATTCAATACGTCTCGGTGCCGATTGGATCGTCGGTATGCAAGAACATCAAGGGCGATTTCAATATTGGTATGATCCTGTTAGCGATAAGTTTAGCAGGAAAAATGATGATAACTTTTTGCGTCAAGCAGGCACTTCATTCTCACTAGCATTGGTTTATGAAATGACAGGAGATCCCCGTTATCTTGAGGCAGCGCAGAAGAGTGTCCAGTACCTACTAGCTTTCATAGAACTACTCGATTCCGACAAAGCATACTTCCTTTTCCGCCAGAAAGCGAAACTCGGGGGCATTAGTCTCCCTATGTTGACAATGCTCAAAATTCGTCAGCTAACCGGAACAACTGAATTCGACGCGATCTTGGCGAAATTAGCAAACATGATTCTGTTTCTACAGGAAAAATATAACACAGGTCAATATAAAAGCACCTATGTGTACCTTGGCGACTACGAACATGAAAAAAACTCCGGTTGGGAATCACGAATTTATCCCGGTGAAGCGCTTTATGCGTTAGCGGGTATGTATCAGGCTTTCGGCGATATCCGTTATAAACAGAGTATGGATTGGGCGTTAGAGTTCTACTATAGAGAAAAATGGAAGTCACACGCCTTCCTCCCGTGGACCATTTCCGCTTTCGCATCGCTCTATGAGCAAACCGGCGAACAGAAATACGCAAACTATGTCTTTTTTTTGAGCGATCAACTACTGACCCAACAAAATTTAGAAGCGGATGATGAAGCTTATGGGAGTTTTCATAGCATACCCTCCGCGAATACGGGAAGTTACATGGAGGGACTGGGCGACGCTATCCACGTTGCACGATTGATCAAAGATGAGAAACGATTAAAACTATATCAAGAGCGTGCGAAAATGGGATATCGCTGGCTGTTCCTGCTTCAATATGGGGAATCCGATGCCGCCGCTTTGAAACGTCCCGATATGGCACAGGGCGGCTTTCGCAAGACCCTCACCGATTCTCAATTACGGATTGATAACACACAGCATGCGATTAGTAGTTTTGCAAAAGGGTTACGTTTTATTTATCAAATACCGCCCGCTGTGCGAGGTAGTGATCACTTCTAGTAGGATGTTATGAATAAAAAAAACACAAATCCGACCACGAAAATGAGAAAACTATTACGGCACATCGCCTTGGGAGTAATAGGTTTCCTAACCTCCCTTACTCTACTACTGTTTTCTTGCGATTCTGATCGACCGAAACCACTAAACCGCGAAATTCTTGACCGCTCACTCGAACTCGGTACACAGTTTTTGCTCAATCATCAAAAATCGGAGGGCAATTTTACCTACATCTACGATTGGCTTAAAAAAACTTATGTTCCCGGCGACAGTCAGGTGCGGCAGGCTGGAGCGATGTGGGGGTTAGCGACGATATATAACGATGCGCCGAATCCAGAAGTCGGAACAGCCGTTGAAAAAGCGATGGATTTCTTTGCCCAAAACTCAAAGCTTACTCTTGATGGTCAACGTTATGTAACTTATCCGGGGGACAAGGCCGGACGGCTAGGAACTGTGGCACTTTGTGCGCTTTCTCATATTGATTACCTGCGGGCTGCCAAGTCTCATATTACCGAAGAAAAATTCCAAAACTATCAGCAACTTCTCGAAGAATACCTTCGATTTCTTGTCAGAGCCCGAATACAGACAGGCCCCAAGGCGGGGCTTTGGCACCGCAGCTACAGTATCTCCAGCGGGCACCCGCATGGGCAACCATCTCCTTACTTCGATGGCGAGTCCCTTCTTGCGTTGATTAAAGCAGCGAAGTATATGGGGCGTGAAGATTTACAGCCCATTATTATCGCTTCCGCCGATGCCGGCTATCATCACAATATTCAAGAGGCTCTGCAGGAAGATCCCGATTCGTCTATAACGAAAGGATACTATCAGTGGAGTTCCATGGCTTTCTTTGAAATCGCAACCTCCGACTGGCCCAATACGGAGAAATATGCCGATTACGTCATTGACCTCGCCAACTGGATGATTGACGTTCACAAAACCCTCGAACGAACACGTAACACTGCCTATGCCTATGAAGGCATTATCCATGCCTATCAACTTGCCGTGCAGCGCAACGATACGCACCATACCAAGAAATTTGCCCATGTTATTGAGACTGGCTTGACAAAATTAACCTCCTGGCAAGTTGGCAGTCCATTGATGAATAAGTTTATACGCAGCCAACCGACGAATGATCCACTCGCAATAGGCGGGATCCAAAACCATCGCCGTGAGTCCCCCTTGCGGATTGATGTGGCACAGCACCAGATGTACGCAGTTATTCTGGCACGCCGTTATGTGTACAAATGAATTAATTATGTCCGGACAAGAATTTTGGTTCGCGCTCGCGTCGGTTGACGGTGTAGGACCAATGCGAATTAAGCGTTTGATTAATCGCTTTGGGACAATTGAAGCTGTCTTTGAGGCCGAACTTTCCGAAATTGCGCGGGTGCCACTCTTCAATCCACTCTTGGCAGCACGAATCCTAAAGGCAAGGATACGGGTTGCTGAATTTCGCCGCCACATCAAGTGGTTCAAAAGTCGCGGTATTGATATTCTCTGCGTTGAAGATGAAGGCTATCCCACGCAACTCAAGGAAATCTCAAACGCCCCGGCAATCCTTTGTAAAAAAGGGAACTTATCCCAAGTCAGCCAGAAAGCTGTCGCTATTGTCGGTACAACGAGCCCCACAGAGCTGGGAATCGTGACGACGCTTGAACTTTCAACACACCTTGTTCAATCGGGATTGATGGTCGTTAGTGGACTTGCCAAAGGGATTGATGAATCGGCACACTGCGGAGCACTATCCGCCAACGGCACAACCGTCGGTGTCGTGGGGAGTGATTTGCTTTCGATCTACCCAAGCGAAAAGCGAAAACTTGCCAATCAAATCTGCGAGAACGGCGCACTTTTTTCCGAACACCCTTTTACGACGCAACCAACACCCGCCAATCTTATCCTTCGGAATCGAATCATCAGCGGGCTTTCAATAGCAACAATCGTTGTTGAAGAGAATGAAAATGGGGGTGCTATTCGTGCGGCAGCCTTCGCCTTGGAGCAAGAGCGACTCGTGTTTGCCTGCAACTGGGAGAATCGCTCTCGATTAAGTGAGGGACCGCGCAGACTCATTCAGCAGGGTGCTTACCCTATCTCGCCGGATCAACTAGATAAGGTTGTTGATGTTTTATCGGACCCCGACCATCTAGAAAAAATTCAAGCCGCTCACCTCACAGGGGAACAGATGGATCTGTTTTAGATATAAAGAGGTAGACTACTACCTTTTTGCGTTCCTTAATCTACTACCCCGCTGGGATGATAAGTATGCGCTTGGTATACGCGCTATACCAAGCGAATTACCTCGAATTTAGGCAGTGGAATATGTTAATACAGGGGTTGTTGTGAATAATATTGCCTTTTTTCGTTTTTTACTTTACTTTTTTTGCAAAGTTTGGTAGAATATCGCCCATCAAACATTTAGCAATCAAAATTTTTGAAAAAAATGTGAAGATTTCTCTTTACAAAAGTCACAAAGTTTGATAGGCTAAATGGATAACAACGTTTAACCTGCGTTGTGGCCACACGCGGGAAGCTTTCCCAAAGTATGAGAAGGTCACCGCGAGTAGAAACGCAAAGGTCAAAATGACCATTCTGTGAATGCTTTTGATGTCTGGCTCCGTTGGAAGCAAGTTACTATTTTTTAGTCGCAACTTGCCCTTGCCAGAACGGAGTCAATTGAACTTGAGGAGCTCTCACATAAACGGGAGACACAAAAAGTTCATACGACATAAGATTTATAAACCTTAGCATACAAAAAATGAGTTGCGGCAAACAATAGGAGATACGAAACAAATGTACCAATTCACGCAGCACAAATTCTGGGGCGTACTCGCCCTTATAATATCCATCATGTTTGTTGCCTTTGTGGTCACCGGTTGTGGAGGCAATGATGATGATGATGATGCTACAACACCAGGACCAGGAGATGATGATGATGACGACGCTGAGGGGCCACCTGATGCAACAATGGTCACGGTAGATCCTGCTCCGGGTGCGACAATTCCCTCAAATACCCAGTTCTCACTGACGTTTGATCAGGGTGTTACCGCGGCGACAGTCAATGGTACTGCAGCCACCGGGGCTGGTCTCAACTGGACAGCATCACCGGCGTTATCGCAAGGGCCAGGTCAAAGTCTGAATATCGGGTGGACAAACCGAAGTGGTTCCTCCGGTTCTCAAGCGGTTGGTCCTTATACTGTTGAGGACCCGGATACAGTTCCTCCCGTCATTACGAGTGGTACAGTGGATGATGGAGCCGCAGATGTCGATCCTGCACCGATCAATGCGGGTGGTTTCCGGTTTGATTTCGACGAACCCGTCACGGGAAGCGTTAAGCTGACCGACGAAGCGGGGGCAGACCTCAACTGGATTGCAAACGTGGCTGGTCAGACAGCAACGTTGACTGCGGTTGCAGGACAGGAACTCGCCAACGAAACAACCTACAAGGTTGACATTGATGTTGCGGATGGTTCCGGTAATGCGCTGCAAACAGCGATTACCTTCGTCACCAAACCGAAAGAGTAAATAAACCGTTTTGTTTTTCGGTTTGAATGTTTGAAAAAAGGGCAACGTGTCATAGGCATGTTGCCCTTTTTTTTCGCTGCGAAGTTTCCAAGGAATCATGTAAGTCTGTGGCTCATGTAAAAAGAAAGTGCAAAGTACGAAGATAAACCGAGTTTTTTCCAACCCCCCTGCGAAGGAGGGAAAAACAATCCCGATTTATCGGGACTTGTCAGGGGGGGCAAACTCGGTTTCTGTTGTACTAATTCTTAACATGAGCGAAGTCTGTTTGCAAGATCACCATCAAAAGGCTTTACAAGGAACACAAAATCTGATAAAATAGCATTCATTCAATCCGACTTTTTAATAAAAAATCAAAATCTGCCAAATTTTTTGAACGGTTCCTGAGGTTGAGTTGTCTAAACGGTTGAAAGCAGCAAAATCGGGGAGAAAGTGCTGTGGAACGAATCGAAACGTTGCTTATTGATGAACTCCGTGAAGGAGATATGACCGCATTAGCGATTCTGGTTGAAAAGTACAAGCGGCTCGTTTATCGAGTTGCGGTTCAGATTACAAAAAACCATGAAGACGCAAATGATGTCATGCAAGATACGTTTCTGAAAGTGTATGAATCCATTCACAGCTTTCGCAAGGACGCTGCTTTTGAAACGTGGCTTTATCGTATTGTTGTCAACCATGCTACAAATCTCGTCAAACGCCGGGAGCGCCGTCGTGAATCCCCACTTTCAAGCACTAGTGAGATGGAGATTCATCCGGATTTGAGGCGAGCCACAGATCTAGCAAATAATCCTCACCTGAACCTTGAAAGAAAAGAGCGGCAAAGATGGGTCACCCAAGCGGTAAATAGTTTGCCACTCAAACAAAGAACCGTTGTGATTCTCCACGAGTTTGAAGGCTTAACACATCCAGAAATTGCTTCGATTCTCAACTGCTCCGAGGGAACAGTGCGTTCCCGGCTGCATTACGCTAGGCATAAATTGAAAGATTTGTTAAAGCCTTATGTGGACGCAACAGACTTTCCTCCAACTACAAAAAACGGTTGAACCCGCAAATGTACCCAAGTTGTTGCACGGCTTAGCCCGGCAATAAGAGAAACATAGCGAGGAAAACATGAAACCTCAATGCCGTTCAATTCAACGGCGTTTATCTGATTATATAGACTATACACTTTCAGCTCGGCAAACCATCATCGTAGCTCAACATCTGCGATTTTGTCGGGATTGCCAACTCGAATTGAAATCTTTGCGACGGACAGAGGCGCTGCTTCGTGTTCATGTCCCTCCACAGCCCCCCGAGGGGTATTACGATCAATTTGGAGAGCAGCTGCAGCAGCTGATTGAAAAGCAACCTCGTCCTATATGGTGGGGCATTACCGCGTTTTCCCAAACAATGGCTTGGAGATGTCAACAGTTTCTGCATCAATCTACAAGTTCTTTCAACAAGCTAATTAGTTTTCCTATAAGTTGGGTGAAACAGTCCCCTGCCTATGCGTGGATGCTACTCGTCATTCTTATCGGTCTGTCTGCATATCAATCCTTCCAACCCCAAGAACAAGATCGTTCTGACACTGTAAACTTGTCGCAAGTTGTAAAAGTCCAGCCAACCTCTCCTCCAAAGGAGGGGGGAAATCGAGAATTAATCAGTAACCGAGAACGACTTGTTGCAACGACACAGACGCTTTCTGAAAATGTTGTTCAGAGCGGACAAAATATAGATAAGGAGATTGAGGTTATTGAATCACTAGCAGAATTGTCAAGATGGGAAGGCTACCAACCAGATCCCGTTAGCGACAGTCATTTCATTAACGATAGTGATACCTTCAAAGCAATGGCGATTGATGATGCTTCTCCCGACCTAATGACGGTTGCTCAGTTATCAAGCCCTGAACCGATTGCCGCGAAAGAAGATTTTTCACAGCCCTTGGGGGTTGTGGCTATTCCTACTTCAGCGGAAATTGGTTGGAGTGACAATCGATCGCTGAATGGTGTTGTTGAGATGTTGATGAATGTACCATTACCGAGCTTCTCTATTACGGAAGTTTATGATTCTGTCAAACTTTAAATACCTCGATTTCGTACAATGAAGTAAACAGTTGAATCTGGTTTAGAAAGGTCTGCATCCAATAATAACGTGCCATTGCCCCCTTCCAAAGGTTATCATAAAAATAGCATAATCCTTATGACCACCGATGGAGGGAAGTAATGGCAAACAAAAGGATAACCAAAAGACGTAAAAAACGCAAACAGAAAGTCAGTCACTCCACCGCTCACGCGCCGTTGTGTGCATTGGGCGAAGTGCTTAAAGAGAAAGCGTTCTTTGATGAGATTCATCAAAGGGTTGAAATCCCTCAGAAGACGATTACCTATCGCCCGACAGACAAATTGGTGTTTGCCACGCTTGGCATAATTGCCGGAGCATCAACGATTTCAGACATCAACACCGCCCTCCGTCCGCATGGTGCGCTGCTTTTGGCATTTGGGTATTGCAAGTGTGCGGATCAGTCAGTAATTCAGGAGACGATAAATGCCGCCACGTCGGAAACAGTTTTTCAACTTCAGCAAGCGGTTGATGGTATTTGGGAGAAACATCACCTGACGTCATCTCCCCTCTCATCGTTGACCGAATCAAAGCCGGTAACTATTGATATGGATCTGTCGGCGCTGCCGGTCTCCAAACGCGCAGAAGGAGCCACCAAGGGGTATGTCCCCCACCGCAAAAATCAATACACCCGTCAAGTCGGACGCGTCCTGATGCCTGACACCCAGGAAATTGTCTCCCAATCCCTTTACACGGGAAACACCTCGTCTAAGGCGGTGTTCAAAGAAATGGTTGCCAAAATGGAAACCACCTTAAAACTGGATACAAACGCCAAACGGCAGCAGATTCAATTGAGACTCGATGCCGGATTTGGCACCGACGCGAACATCAATTTCGCGCTCTGGCGGAATTACTCGATTCTGGTAAAAATCTACTCGTGGAAAAGAGCCACTGCTTTAGCCAAATCTGTGCAGAAGTGGGTGGCTGTCCCATCGTGTGCCAATAAGACCGCTAGACAAGCCGGGTGGGTCACAAAGCCACATCGGTATGGGCGCAAAACGGTACAAGTGGCGGTCAGAACCCCAAACCACAAAGGCGGTTATAACTATTCGGTTTTGGTGACTACCGATACAAAAGCAACGTTAACCCAAATTGTCACCCATTATGATAAACGAAGCGGGGTGCCCGAAAGCACCTTTTGCCAAGATTATCAAGGGTTGTCGATGAGAAAGCGTCGAAAAGCGGGATTTGAAGCCCAACAGGTGCTGCTTCTACTCTCTCAGTTGGCTCATAACATTCTCATGTGGTCCAAACGGTGGCTTATTGATGCGCTCATTGCATCGGGGAGCAAGACTGAAAAACAGACCCCACCGCAACCCAGCGCATCAATCAATCAAACTATTGCTACCATTCAAGCGAGGGGAATCAAACGGTTGATGCGCGAGGTGTTAGGTATCTCTGGCAAAGTACAATTCAAAAACAAAAAGGTCGTCTGTATCATTCTTAACCCTTTATATCCACTCATTGAACGCATCATTACTGCATTTCAAGCCTTCTTAAAACCCTATAAAATACGCGTCTTATTGGGCGAAACCTAGGTAAATAGATAGAACGCTAGCTTCCATCTAAATTTTAATAAAAAACTTGTGTTGCTTACCAAAATATGCTACGATTTCTCATGCAGAACGCAGATCTGCGTTCCCTAACTTGAAACCCAACGGGGGTGAGGGGAATATTTTAAGCTAACAACCCCTTCTAACTACTATCCGAAAGGAGATCTAATGAATCCGAAACTTTTAGGCGTCCTCGCCGGAGTCGCTTTAGCTGTCGTTCTGTTTTGGCCGGCAGGCAGCTCTAAAAAGGTCGAACGGCTCTATAACGAAGCAGAACAACTCTACACTCAAAATGATTACGAGGGGGCTATTGGAAAATACAATCAAGCCCTTGAAGAATCTGTCAAATGGGGGGTCAAGACCGAGGTTATTGATAAGGACTTCCATACACTTGCAAATTACAAAATTGCCGTTAACTATTCTAAATGGGCGGAGCAGAGCGGCGATATTACCTACTATGACAATGCAATCGAGCAGATTGAAAAGGTTGCACCAAATGCCACTGTGCCGAAACATCAAGAAGGGTTAACCTACCTATGGGGACACGTCCTTTACAAACAAGAAAAATTTGAACTCGCTGAACCGAAGTTTCATACATTGATTGAAAACTTCCCCAATAGCCTGTTCGTCGAAAATGCTTGGTATGCAATTGGGCAGCTCAATTATAAACTGCAAAAGTATGACTCAGCGCGCCGAGCGTATAAAGAAGTGCTAGACGGATTCCCAAATTCAGAGTTCAAAGATGATGCACAACACCTAATTGCACAGTCTTTCCTAAACGAAAAGAATTACGAGCAGGCCTACCCAGAGTTTGATAAGCTCGCCACCGAAGAATTTAAAACCTTCGCAGACCTGCAAGCAGAGGCGATGTATAAAGCCGCTTTCTGTTTGAATCAACTCGCCCGTGATGAAGAGGCAATTGGTAGATACACCCAATTTATCACCGAACACCCGACAAGTGGTTATGTAACCGCTGCCTACTTTGACATTGGCGCAATTTATTCAAAACAGAAAGACTATGACAATGCGCGAGTCAACTATGAACTTGCCTTGCAGAATACCGACGATCGAGATCTGCAAGCAGAAATTCAGGTAACCATTGGTCGTACCTATTACGAGCAGCAAGATTACACCAACGCTGTGGAATCGTACAATACCCTGCTTGAAGAGTATCCAGAATGCGATTTTATTAGTGAGGCGAAGTTGGGTATTGCCGATAGCTACTTCAAGTCGTCAGCTTGGGCCGAAGCCGCTGTTGCGTACCAACGTGTGCTAGACGAGCACCCGGAAGAGACCGATTTTACCCCTTATCTCACCTATCAGATGGGAGAATCGAACTATAAGCTAGCTTCTGACCTAAAAGATGCTGGTGAAACAGATTCGGCAAATGCGTCTTATGAAACAGCGCTTATGTGGTATCAGAAAGCTGTGGATGACTTCCCGGCAGATCCGGTCGCATCTCATGCACTCTATGGTGCTATCTGGGCGTTGAACGCGCTCGGGCGGAAGGATGAACTTGAGGCTGTTGCGCGGGAATTTATTGATAAGAACCGCATGGATAATGAGCTTGACCTTCTTGCTGCTGAAGTTCAATTAAAGTTTGCAGATCTCAAATTTAATGATTTCAAGCAGTATGAGGATGCAGCCGCCGAATACGCTAAACTGTGGGAGTATCGCGACTTTCCGAAGTTTCACTTGATTAAATTAATCGGAAAATTTCAGGAAGCGCGCTCATACTACGAAGCATCTAAACCGGAAGGTTATCGTGAAGGCGATCCGGACGCTGTCTTTAATGAAGCACTACTCCAGAATGCTGTAAATGCTTATCAGCAAGCAATAGAAAAATTCAAGGGACCAGAAATTCAGGGAGGAGAAAGTGGCACCTTCCTCGCCGGTGTCGAGCAGGGACGCTATGACGATTTCCCGCAACGCCCAATGCAGGTCGAGGCATGTGTTATGAATCAAGCCCTTTCCCACGAAAAACTGAATGCGTGGGGTAAAGCGCGTGAGCTCTACACAGCGATTCTCCCGGAAAGCGATAACTATCAACGGGCGCAGCTGCTAATTGCACAAAGTCTTGTCAAGGAAGGCAAGAACAGCGAAGCCGTGGCGCACTATCAGTCGATAATGGATGCTTTGGATACGGACAATCGCTCGCTCGCAGAAATTAAGTTGGCAGACCTACTGCGTTCTGAGGAACGATATGCTGAAGCAGCGGTTGAGTATGAAAATGTCGTTGCAGGTAACCCAACTGGTGAATACGCCGACGATGCACAGTATCTTGTCGGACTTTGTTACTATAAAGCAGCGAAAGCCGCAGCCGATGACGCAGCCCTCTTAGACAAATCTGTTGCCGCTTTCGAGAAATCGATTGCGGATTATCCGGACAGTCCGAATGCTGTTGAGTCATATTACGGTTTAGCACTTGCTTATCGTGACATGGCATTGGCTGGAAATACAAGCGTATGGCCAAAAGTGCTAGAAGTTGCCGATACTGCTTACGCACAGCATGGCGGTAGCGATAACACCACAGTCCAAAAGACCTTGGGTCATATAGACCTGGTCAAAGCAACTGCCATCGAAAAACAGGGCCTCGATTCTGAAGAGGAGAAAGCTGAACTCATTGCGAGTTTGAGGCGAATTGCTCAGAATACCGGTGCGCCAGAAGATTCTCGTTCACGAGCGCAGTTGAAAATCGGGCACCTGTATTATGGTGATGGGGCGCATGAAAAAGCCCTTGCTGAATACCAAGCATTCGTTCAGATGTTCCCCAATAGCGAGCTCGTGACGAACGCGCTATATCAGGCATCTGTTTGCTACTATCAAATCGGTCAAAACAGCACAGATGAAGGAGCCCAACAGCTTGCGTTCCAGAATGCTGTAAGTACTGCAACACAAGTTACTGACAGAAATCCCGATGTGGATGCGTCAATTAGTGCCTATTACACGATAGGGCTAGCCAAGCATGCACTGAATGATAGCAAGGGAGCAATTGCAGCGTTTCGGCAGACTACCTCGTATGAGGGGCAAACAGAGGACAAACCCCGGCAAGATCTAATTCGCCAAGCACATACCCGTCTTGCAGATTTGAATACCGCTGTCGGCGACCATGCGGCAGCCGTGCGAGAATATCAGTATGTGATTCAGCACACAGACGATGATGATCAGAAGGGACGCTCCTACTTCTCTATAGCGTATGCCCAAGACGAACATCTCAATCAGTATGATGATTCGCTCCTCAACTATCAAAATGCGATTCAGCTTTCTAAAGATACGCTCATCAAGGCACAAGCGTACTATCGAATGGGTCTGATTTACCAAGAAAAACTGAATGATCCTGAGAATGCACTGAAAGCATACGAAACCTTGATTAGTCAATTTGGTGCTGAATCTAATACTAGCATCCAATCCATGGCAGCGGACGGGGGCATTCGTCGGTCCGACCTCTACCTAAAACTAGGGCGTGTAGACGATGCAATCGCTCAAGCAGTCGCTGCGCGTGAGGCGGCGCAAACGGTTCCACAGGAAGTCTCCGCACAATATAATCTCGGTTTGCTGTACTTCGGTGAAGCGCGGAAACTCTTCTCAGATAAACCGGGGACCGACTTACAGCCATATATTGATGCGAGTCGGAATGCCGCAACCGCATATGTTAAAGCCGCTAATATAGCACCATCCGATAAAGTCGATGACACCATAAGTCCATTTGTTCAGAACGCGCTCTTTACCGCCGGGCAGATTTACTATTCGCTCGGTACAGGGATCAAACTTCCCGATGATCTCAATAGCGCGATTCCAGTGCTGAAGCAATTCGTTGAATATGCCGACAAGGGCATTTTCGCGGTCTCGGCACAGGCAGATGTGGCGAAAAACGTTCAGACTGTATTGGGCTACCTGGCACCTACCTATTATGAACTCGGGCGAATGCAGCTCGGTTTCGACGACGGGTTTTCTGAAAAGACCATTGGGTTCTTTGAACAGTCAGCGGGTGTGTTCAAGGATCTTGCTCGACGATTCCCCAATGCAGCAGAAGCACCATTCTGGCAGTATCAGGCAGGTGAGGCTTACTTCGCAGGTCAACAGCACGAGAAAGCTGTTGAAGAATATAGCAAGGTTCGCCGCATCAATCCACAACATGCACAAGCAGCTGAATCTCTTGCCGCTATTTCAACCTGCTATGCGTTGCTGGAAAAAAATACTGACGACGAAGCAGAGAAAGAGAAGTGGTTGGACAAAGTCTTTGAGGTGAATGAGATTCTCGCAAAGAACTATTCGACCAGTCCCTTTGCAGCCGAAGCGTTTCTCAACATCGGTAACACCTACTATAACCAAGGGGTGCTCCCGGAGGTCGAAGAAGCAGAACGGATTCGCTTCTATACGATGGCTATCGAACAGTATGAGAACGCATTGGCAGTGCCCGGTATCAATGCGGAATCGAAGGAGAACGCCGAACTTTTCCTGCGTGATACGAAAAGGGCACTTTCAGCAGATGTGTATATTCAGGCTACTGCTAATTTCGATCGAGCAAGAGTGGCATCTGAAGATCAACAGAAAGAAGCTGTTGAACAGGCTATCGCTGGATTCCAAGACATCATCAAAACATATCCGACCACTAAATACGCCGATCTCTCTTTGGTACAAATTGGTGAAGCGTATATGCTGTTAGCGGCCGAAAATGATGAGTATTATAACGACGCGCTTGACTCCTTTGATGCACTGTGGAGTAAATATGCGGAAGTTCCACCCAGCGATACACAGGTCAACAGAGCGTTGACATACTCGCAAAGTAAGATTACTGAAATCACGAATTATATGAGAGATCAAAACATCCCGCGTCGTACCGGCGGTGGCGGTGGTGGCGGCGAATAGGACACCACCCATGTTTTTGATTCATCAGCTCCATTTCAATAAAGGCGTTTGGGTTATCTTTCCCCAGCGCCTTTTTTATTTGCTCATGTAAAGAATGAGTGCAACAGAAACTCTGCCGTAGGCGGGGCATCTGGTTTCCCCGCCTATTGAACCTTTGTCAAAACCTCAGTTTCTCCGACGTGCTTTGCACTCTCTTTTTATATGAGCAAATATCTTAAGTTACCATTTTAGGATAGGATACAGTTTTGATTAAAATAGAACATCTAAAGAGGAGAGCAATCCATTGGCGGCGCGGTCGATAACTTCAGCTTGGCAGAGTGATTTAACCTCCCAATCACAAAAGAATTCCTCACAGAGTCCCCGGCGGTATAGACATCGCGATAGACACCGTAAGTCCTCACATCATAAACAACAAACCCCTCGTCGTCTACCTCCAGAGTTGCTGACTCAGATTCGCGAGGAGAGCCATGGACGGGCTTACATTCAAAAGCAGATTCGGAAGAAAACCCCGATGGTTTTTGAACTTTACGGGGAATCTATTGAAGGCATCATCAGCCGCCGATTGACTTACTCCCTTGTTGTCGTATCAGTCAATAGGGAAGTCCATCATCTCGAAAAACTCAACATCAAGTATATGTATAAGCGGAATGAAATGTCTCAAGTTGTGCAGGATATTGAGGTAGATGCGGGGTTGAAAGCGCAAAGCTTGATCTCGATTGTTCACAGATCTGAACGATTCCAAGTTGACGATCGGGTGCTTGTGCGTTGCTGCAAGGAAAAAATTCCGGTACGCTTAACTCTCAGAGGTGGCGAGATTATCACAGGGGTGATCCGGTGGTTCAGCCAGTATGATATGAAGATGCTTTTAGCTCATGGAGGTAACGTTATCGTATTCCGCCACGGGTTACATCGTTTTGAAATAAGCCCGCAATGGGCGTAAAGGTGGGAATTGTGGTTTCATGACAGTTTGTGGAGGTATAACAAGTTAGGTCTAGGCGGACAACCTCATTAAACACCTGCTTTAGCTCGTTTTTATCATACCTCCTCCCGTTCATAGTTAGCACGGATAACAGTCTTAATGCCCCCACGGACATGAAAATCTCCAACGATCTCGACCCTCCGTGGATTGCACGCCGCAACAAAATCTACCAGAATTTTATTGACAACATGTTCGTGAAATATCCCTACGTCCCGGTAAAATAGAAAATACTCTTTCAACGATTTGAGTTCGACACATTGCTCGTCGGGGATATAGTTAATCTGAATTGTTCCAAAATCTGGCAACCCGGTTTTGGGACAAATTGCTGTGAATTCTGGGGTCGTTACTTCAATGGTGTAATCTTTATCGCTATACTCATTTTTCCAAGTTTCGATGCTCGGCGTTTTCATTTCACGGATGTCGCTCTGTAGCCCATCATAAGATTGATGATGCATAAATAAAAACCTCCCTTGAACCTTCTATTGCGAGAATAATAACATCGTGTGAGAGACATCGTCAAGTAGCAATGTTGATAGAACATATCTGCCACAGTCTCTAAAATTTATCGGATAGCCTCACACAAAACGCGTCTGCAAGGCGGCTTGTTTCTTTTTGGGTCTCGTCAATTACATGTTTTTCTCTCGACGGTATGAAGCTGTCATGATATAATCCCACTACCGCTCAGATAAAAAGAAAGTGCCACCAAAAAGGAGAGATTGATTGCTATGTTACAATTAACCCATCCCATCGTCGACATTGCTATTACATGTAGTAACTTTGATGAGTCGCTGCGCTTCTACCACGAATGTTTAGGCTTGGAAATTGTTCTAGATATTCAGATACCTGAAGATGTTGCGAAAGGGGCAGGATTGGCACCGCGCGGATTTCGCCAAGTTCGCCTGCAAGCTGGACAAACGCTCATTAAGTTGATGAGCATCGAATCGCCGCCGTCAACCCCCTCCTACGATTTCTCGGCGGGCGTGCGTTGGCTCACCTTTTTTGTCGAGGACGTGTGGGAGACCGTCGAAAGATTGAAACAGAAGGGTGTGGAATTTTTGTCTGAGCCGGTTGGTGCTCCGGATGCTGGCGGTGTGGTCTGTGCAAGAGACCCCGATGGAATTCTTATTGAACTGGTACAGAGATGATGCTTTGGATATAGTAGACGTTTTCCCACTCAATTAATCTTTTCTTTCTATCTACTCTTCAAGATAAGTGCTTATCCAGACACCCAACCTCTCAGACCTTAATAAAATGGAGAGATAACTCCTCCTTGGCGGTGAGGGAAGGTTGCTGGATAGATCTAAGGAGAACTTTATGGCTGCACAATTTGTTGCGGATTTTGAAGCCTATATGCCCGCTGAATTTAACGACGAACCTTACGGTAAAGCAGGTCTAATAGCCGTTGCTGATAAGGCAGGCATTGATGTCTGTGTCGTATTTCCCGGCGGATTGCCACCCGATCCAGCAGAAATCAACGCCCATCTGCTCGAAGAAACGAAAGGCGAACCGCGCATCGTTCCGGGCTGTCTGATTAATCCCACAATGGGTTCCGCTGCTTGCGATGACTTAAAACGATCCGTTGATGCAGGTGCTCGGACAGTCAAACTGATGGCAGCAGCACATCGCTACCGTCTGGATGCCCCCTGCGTTGATCCCGTCATGGAACTCGCCAAATCACTTGGCATTCCCGCTACCATCCACTCCGGTTCACCAATGAGCGGATGCTCACCAGAGTTTATTGGAACACTTGCAAAACGCCACCCAGATGTGACAATCATTATGGACCACATGGGCTATCGTGAGTGGACGCAACTAGCTGTACAAGCCGCAGTTGAGAATTCCAATATTTATCTCGGCACAACCCTTATTGCCGCTGCTGAACCGATTACCATCAAGGGCATTGCACGTGGCGGACGGATTGGCGCAGATCGCATCGTTTTCGGATCTAACTCGCCCAGTGGAGACGCTATAAATGGTGTCAACGGTATCCGAAATATCGGATTTACCGACGGGGAAGCTGCAAGCATCCTTGGTGGAAATCTGAAGGCAATTTACGGTCTATGAAACTCGACTTAGTTTGCCCTAGCTATCTGACTTTGCCGCGCCCGGCGATTTTCCAAACAGTTTCCACCTGCTCATTTCTCACTGCAACTAACTCATCGTGCAGATTGCTTGTCATCCCTTGATGCAGAGGAATAACAGCCAACTGATCGCCAACGCGGAATTTCTGCTGCGATTCACTCACATCAAGATGTCCGTGTTCGACAGACATCCCATATATTTTGACATCTGGATGTCCGATAATGTGGCCATAGGGCGTGGGCGGATAGCTGGTGAACGTCTTGGCACCGCCGTCAACGATGATTCGATCTGCGGTTGGGGTGCTCACGACCGTCACAATCATCCGCAAAGCGCATCGGTCCGGATTGAGTGCCTCCGAACCAGAAATGCGCGTCATGCCTTCGTAGACATACGAGCCGCTACGTGTCTCCGTACAGCCAATATCCTTTGATGCTTGCTCGGCACCTGTTCCGCCTCCGCTAATGATATTGATAGGGATCCCTGCACCATTTAGGAGATCTACCGTTTCATCAATGAAGGGTTTTGCACGGATATTGCTCCCATAGGTCATAATACCCTGAAAATCAAGTCCGGGCATCTTAATTATCTTTTGGGCGAGTTCAAGCGTGGCTTGGGGGGATTGCACACCGACCCGGTGTCCCCCTGTGTCCTGTTCAATGACCACGCGCACAGTGCAATCATCTGTCACTGCCTGTTCAGAGATTCCCGCAGCGGTTATCTCCGAGTCAAGGGCAACGGTAATCTGCGCGCGTTTGACTAACCGTGTCAATCGCTGCAGTTTCGGCTTGCCGACGATATTGTAGGGAATCAGGAGGTCATCAAGTCCGCCATCAACCATAGCCTCTGCTTCACCAAGTTTTTGGGAGGTAATTCCCTTTGAACCGGCGGCAACCTGCATTTCGGCAATCTCCGGGACCTTGTGAGTTTTTGTGTGAACGCGCAAATCAATGTCAATCTCTCGACAGAGGGATGCCATATTATAGATATTACGTTCAAGAACATCAAGATCTACAGTGAGTGCAGGTGTATCCAATTCAGAAATGTGCATATCATTCTCCTAAGCCAACAAATTAGCGAGCAACCTAACCTGTTCAAAATTAAATTGCACGCATAGGGTCAATCAATTACTAAATCGCACGTATACAGCCAATTAATAAATTAAGGGGTTAGGAAGTACGATTCTGTGCTCGTCGTAGTGTTCCCAACCCCTCATATATCGTAACTCGTTACTATGTAGTCGGTGTCATGTCTATTTGTCAGTATCTTCAGTTGCTTTGAGATATTCGGGTTCTCGTTTTGGGGTCTCCTCTGCCTCTTCGGCGGTCTCTTGCATATTCGGTTCAACTAGATACTCGACCCGAAAATCTCGGACAGATATAACGGGGTAAACCCCATCAAAGCCTACAATCTGTCCTTTGACTTCAACCCCATTAACGCCTTGGTTTGCCTCTTGTATTAACTCATCAAATTTATCACCATCACTAAAGACGACCTTCTGGTCCGGACTCACAACCATCGCATGATTGATCTCTGATGTGTCAGCACGCCAACGTCGCCAAAAAGGAACGTTGCGTATGTAGCTCCGTGAAAAGCCCGGATGCGCGTAGATATTGCCAGTGACTGTCGCCTCAGATTTGGTAACCCAAGCTGTGCCCCCGCTTTGACTGCCGCGAAAGCGTTGATCGTTCAGTTGACGGATAATGTCGTAAACGTCAAAAGTACGACCCTCATTGTACGGATTCTTACCCCGTCGTGGGGTAACTTCAACGATGGTTGTAAAATGGCGTTTGCGCCCCTTTTTATCGACAGGCGCGTAGAAACTCACATCTTCCGGATTAGCCCACGGTTTTAATAAACGTCGGATCTGTCGGGCATCATCACCATTGACGAAACCAAAAAGGTGGATTTTAACACTTTCCACTTCCGCATGACTGGAATTGGTAAAACCAGCAAAAAGAAATATGGAAAGGATGAGGAGGTTGAGCTGGAACTTACGGGATAGCATTTTTGTTCACTCCTTTAAGTAATATCGCTTCGTCCTGACAATTTTTTCGTCAAGATATTTGAAAAAATCAAAGACTTCAATATAGATCTACACGATTCCTTTATCGGCACCCGAAAATCATAGCGATATTCTAGCAAATCTTGTGCCATAATAGAAACAAAGAAATGCATCCTCGAAAATAACTCGCGAAAGCGCAATCAGTGGGACAGCGGCTATTGGCACTTTACGCTTTACTCCGTATCATTTTCGCAACACAGTCGTTAAGGGGACACAATTAATTACCATTACTAATTGACGCTTTGATATATGATGAAGTTTACTCCAAAAGACGAACAAAGTCTAATGACCGACTTGATACAGGGGTTTCAGAAACCCCGCTCCCCTCCTTAGCGTTGACTCAGATGATGTGTGTTGATTGCTATATACTCGAAAATCTGTTGAAGCGCAACCTGATTGGACTGTCATCACTGAAGCTAGCTATCGGCACGGACTAGAACCCATTTTGCATTAACTACGTGGTTCTAAAGGAGCAGCGGCGCATGAACGAAATTCATCTGCCTCGCTGCATGAGACTGCCTACAATTGAGGAGGATATCTCTTGGGGTATCAACGAAGCTTCATCCTCGCGATGATTTCGCTGGTTGTCCTTTTTGCCATCGGAGTTATCGGATATTGGATGATCGAAGGGGATAATCCACACCATAAATGGACAGTGTTTGACGCAATTTTCATGACTGTCATTACATTGACGACAGTCGGATACTCCGATGACAATATGTCCAAGGTAGGAAGGGCTTTCACCGTTTTTCTATTGATTGGCGGGCTTGGCATCTTTGTGTATAGTATCGGCGTTGCGACTGCCTTTATTATTGAAGGCCAATTCCGAGAGGTGTTTCGACGAAGGAAGATGGAAAAATCAATCAATAAACTTTCAAACCATTATATCGTCTGCGGTATAGGGGATACGGGAGTTCATGCACTCGAAGAAATGATCCAAATGGACATGGATTTCGTTGCTATTGAGGCTGAACTGGAACGGATCGATCACCTACTGGAAACGAGAGATTTCCTGTATGTTCACGGTGATGCAACGGAAGACGAGGTCTTGATCCGTGCGGGTATTGAACAAGCACGTGGATTGATTACTTCACTGTCACGTGATCAAGATAACCTATTTGTTGTGCTATCTGCGAAGCAACTGAATCCAGAATTGAAGATTGCCTCTAAAGCGGTTGAAGCCAATTCGCTTTCCAAGCTAAAACAGGCGGGCGCAGATGAAGTTGTTTTAGCAGACCATATCGGCGGTATGCGATTAGCTTCGACAGTTACACGTCCAATCGTGGTTAACTTTCTGGACATTATGCTCAGGAGTCAAGAGACAACCCGCTTCGCTGAATCCGTCATCCAGTCAGGAACACCACTGGTCGGACTCACCCTAGGTGAAGCACGCATTCCAGATCGAACGAACCTGATGGTTGTCGCAGTGCATAAGCGAGACGGAGGTTTTATCTATAACCCTTCTGGTGGATTGAGGTTGGAGGCTGGCGACGGCTTGATCGTTATCGCAGATAACGAGCAGCGACAAAACCTAAACAAGCTCACGGGCGATACGCTTTAATGCTTCAGTTGCCTTCAGATTCAAGCTGTCCGTACTGTTTCATCACAGTTTGTAACCGATCCAAAGGGATGGCATAGATTGTGTTACCATTTCTGCCAATGGTCGTCACCGCTGTGGTCATGGAATTGAGAATTGCCTCCTCTGTTGCCTCGATAACAGCTTGATATAGCGCGTCCATCCGACGATTGGCAAGCATCGTGATAGGAAATGTCCCATCATCCGTCCGACGCGGAATTGTGTTAGCCGTCGAAAAAGCAATGACGAATTCGCCGCTGCTAACGGTACTTGGTGTGCCGGTACGGGCAAGCCCATGTGTCACCCGCTTGGCAAGTTGCATCAGTTGACGATGCAACAAGGGCGCGTCCGTTGCGACAACAATAATGAATGAGCCGTCTCGACCCCACTCTGGCGTGAGTTCTGTAATTTCTTTGCCGACAGGAACTCCACTGATTTGAAGTTGATGGCGCCGTCCGCCGTTGGAATTGACCAACACTCCGACTGTGTATCCTCCCCGATTTGCGGGCAATACCCGTGAAGATGTACCGATACCTGCCTTAAAACTGTAGCACCGCATTCCTGTGCCTGCGCCGACGCAGCCCTCTGCAACGGGACCGTCTACAGCATTTTCTATCGCTTCAATTGCGTGTTCTGCGGTGACGTGAAGTCCACTGATGTCATTTAGTCCACCGTCATAACACTCTGCAACGATTGGCAGAATGATGTGGTTATCCGGGTAGCGCTTGATCATGTACCGCACAACGCCATCGTGGACAGGTCCAACGCTCAGTGTATTCGTCAGCATAATTGGGGACTCGATCCACCCCGCTTCATTCGCCCACGCCAATCCTGTTGCCTCACCGTTACCGTTAATCGCATAACCAGCACCAAACAGCTTATTTGTCCAGATATCGTCGCGTGGAATGACAGCAGTAACACCTGTCCGAACATTATCGCCGGTTTTCAACGTGACATGCCCCACCTTCACGCCTCCGACATCCGTGATTGCATTATGTTTGCCGGGTTCATAGATACCGATCTTGATACCAAGATCTCGTGCCCGTGCCCTGCCTTCGGGAACGCCAGCACTTTGGTCAGAGTTAGCAGGTATCCAGCCCGACATCAAACATAAGCACAAGCAGAACCATAATCTCATGTTTTGTTTTTCGCTTATGTTAAGATCTAGTGCAAAGAAACCGAGTTTTTTCTTGAAAACTTGGTTTCTCTTCGTGCTTTGCACTTTCTTTTTACATGAGCCTTGTTTTTTTATCAATTTGTTCCCTCGCTATTATACTTCACTTCAATTCAGGCTTCCCAGCGCGAAGCCACGCGGTATACCAGTAGCTTGCGGTCGCTGTTGCCGCATCATTCATCCGCTGCACTGCTATCCAACCACTGAATCGGAAGAACTTTTCCAGATACGACGCGCCGTAGGTATCTTCGCCTAACTTTGCCCTACGATCAGCATGGAGGAGGTTGTCGGCGTATACATAACTGTCAAGTACAATATCAAAAGCATATTCCAGCGGGTCTTCAATTTCTGACGCCATCTTTGGTGAGAGATGAATTTGCTCGGCATAGGCATCTACCATATCGTCCTCAAAGCGTTGATGCACGCCATGTTGGTTGGTGAATTGTCCATTATAGTTTTTGACGACATGCAGCGGCATGTGGAGGTCCTCGATGTAGTGAGCGAGTGCACCAGCGGCCCGCACAATTTTTTCGGCATCTCCCGATTTCATTGCCTCAGATAGCAGTTGTGTGTAATCAGCAATGCGCCACGTCGCCAAACCGCGTTTTGTAACAGCCTCCACGCCAAATTTCGCAACAGCCTCATCATAGTCGTGGGGGAGTTCCACAAACGGATAGGGACCGTAGATATCAATATCAAGAAAATGCCGAGGACCTTCGGCGGGATCGCCTGATTTGTAGACATTGAGACTGGTCAAGGATAGTAGCTTTTCCTTTGTATCGAGGGCAAAATGGGTGTCCCCTTCAGAACCAAGCAGCACCGGCTCCGCACTTCGATTTTCAAAGATGTTCGTTTTATCCCCCAATAGATATAGCTTATCTGCTTCCTTCCGAATCGGATACTCCTGTTCACCTATCGTTACGAACCATCTTCTATTTTTTCCACGAAGCGAAACCGGGGCACCTTGTGGCAAGTCAACTCCGTGCGTCTCAAACACTTGGCGTAAATCATCGGTAAACTGTCCGCTATTCAAATCCTTTTCGTATTGCAACCCAATCCGAAACAGCAGTACCCTTCTCCACCGATCGGGATCGTTCGAGTGATAGGCGAGTTTTTGGCGGTGTTTATCGAAAAACGGGGAAATTTCTGAAGGCAGGGAATCACAGGCGGCACCAGTCATTCGCTCATGCGCGTTGCTTCCCCAAGCAAAAACTTGAGGCGTGTAGCAAGCGATTAGAATGGCATAAACAAACGACGAAATAAAGGTTGACCAAATTTTTGTTTTCATCTTAAAACGGGTGAGGACGCAACCCGATTCCTTTCAATTGTTCCATGTAGATACGGCGGATATGGTTGAAAATGTCAATGTATGTGGGTGTACGGTAATCGGGGTAAGTCCATTCCCAAGGCTGGAAGGTCTTACGGTAAAATTTGAGCGTAATTTCGGCATAAATGCCATCTTGGAGATAGATGCGGTGGGCATGGTCTTTCGTTGAAGCAAGGACCAGTTTCGCCGCCGAAATATAGCCCGGATCAAGATTAACTGTACGGGGGGGCGCATCACCCTTTGCAAATTCGCATTCGACGGCATTAGAAAAGTGTTTAGCAGACGCAAGCTCCTCGACAGAGATAAGCCTCTCAAAACTCACAAACTGACGTTTTAGATCCTTACCCATCTCCGCTTCATAGTAATTGGTATAATCAAAAGGCAACAAATCGCTGGCAAAATCAACCCGTCCAAACTGCTCTGACAATCGTTGGTGTACGACAGAGAGTGAATCTGGAATCGCCGTAATGATTCCAACAATCAGTTTAACAGGTGGGTGAGATCTGATTTGCCCCATATTTGTGTACCTTCGAGAACTTATACTCTTGACACCAGATAAGGGTCAAGCGACTGCCTCCTCTCCAAGGTGTTCTGCCAGCCACGACCTTAACGGAACATCCTCATCAGTTGGAGAGGTATAACCATGCCAACTGGTGCTAAATCCCAATAGTTGCCGTCGAATCGGATCGCAGCGGTCTATAAGATTTCCAACAGTCATATCGTCCCTAGGGCGTAGCCATCGGTAGCTATAGCCATAGAATAACACCTTGCGCGTAATATCCGATTCATTCGGGCTTCGGGAATGCCAGATACGCCGATCGAAAATGACTGCTGTGCCGGGTGGAACACAAACAGGCGTTGCTCCTTCCGGATCTGAAACGTCATCGGGCGGAAACTCTAATTTGTTCTGGAGGTGACTTCCCGGTATGACGTAGAAATTCCCCCGACCCGTTTCAGTCGTGTCGGTAAGGAAGTAGCCGATCTTGACCGAAACTCGTGGACGGGGATCGGTTTCCAACTCGGCGTTCAAACGTCCACTGTCCTGATGCCAGCCCAACCGCTGCTTCTCCTGCTCTGCATCCGGTGGGGGCGGAGGTGTGACATCCATGTGCGTGAGATAAAGCTGGATGTTCCAACCGAGTATCCCCCACACTTTGGGGAATGTCTTGTGCCAATCGAGCAAGTCCAAAAAGACTTCATCCTGTCCCACGAAGTCTAACTTGTGCACCCACTCGTGAGTCTCCATCTTTGCCTCCGTCCGGTGCTGGGTGTCAATCCGGTCCACCACTGCCTCAATGTCAGAGGTCATCTGTGGTGTCAGCGCATCAGGGACGATTAGGAAACCGTTACGCTCAAAGTCAAGCCGTTCATCTTCAGTTAGACAGTAATCCAAACATACAGTGTCCATATATACCTCCTTGACTCATATTAAGAATTAATGCAACAGCACCGATTTGCTCAAAAACCGTAGGTGCTTGTATCCCGCCTGCCTGCTCTCGGCTTGTCGGAGACCCGATAAATCGGTTCCGTTCCGCGAATCCCGATGTATCGGGAGATCCAAAGCGACTTGCCCCGCTTTCACCGCGCTTGCACTCCGTTTTTACATGAGCCAATGCTCCTTAATGCGAAAACGAATCCACCGCTTCAAGGCCGCGGCAGCGCCTCATCAACCCAATCCCTCCAGTTGTCAGAATCCGGTAGCATACTGACCCCCAGCAGTTTCTTCATAAACATGGTACGCAGCACAAGGGGTGGCGACGACACATCAAGGGTCTGAATGTAATCGGTATCTCTGAAATTATCACAGCCGTGCTGATTCTTTGCCTCATCGCTGCTTGCGTGCATGATATGTGGCGTCAGAAACTGATAGGAACGCCAACCGGTTTCGGGGTGGTCCCAACAGACAACAAAAATGGGCTGTACCCCGCCCCACCACCTCTCGAATGGTGAAGAAAGGGGTGGCGGGTTGATAGGCACCAAGACGTTCTCAAAGTGAACATTCTCTGGATTCTCAATCTCCGCTGCGGTCTTAGCGACCCGCACGACTTTGGAAGCCACGACGCTTGAAGGCGCCTCGCCGTTGCCTATCACCGTCCGTTTCTGCGTCGTGCTCAGCAGTAAGACCACGCCGGTAAAATCATAATCATCGAAAAAACTATACCCTCGCGGCAACTCCTCCACGCTATATCCACAGGAGACGCTAAGGAGATTGGGGAAGGCTTCAATCTCGCCAAACAGCGAACACCCCAGATTGTAGTCGACGCTAGGGCTGCGGTGACCTTTTGAATGCCGACTATCCCACCACGACCATGTGTGGGCAGTCGCATTGACAAGGGGAGTATCATTATGAAGCGACGGGTCAAGCTCTTGGAATGGAGGCATGGTTTGTGCCTGTGCAGTCGGGATCGTTGCGACATCTGTTCCCGTCACGGTAAAGCAGAAGGATTCCTCATAGATACAACCGGCGGGACAATCGCCCCAGCCGTTCCGAAAGATAACATACCAAGTCGCCCCCTGCTTGAACGCCTTAATATCGGGCCTGTCTCCGACGGAAGGATTACGCCAGACCTCCCCAACCCCTTCCACCATTGAATACGCCTCAATTGCCACCCGCAAGTTGACACGTTGGTCAAAATACAAGAAGACGCTCTTGAAAGTGTCTCCGCCCCATCTGACGTTTTGCACCCCCAACTTTGCGTTGAGCGCGTCGAACTCAGCATTGCCGGTCTCGAAACGGAACGACCCCTGCTTATCTTGGAGCATCTCCTTAAGTATCTCATAGAAATCTCGCTCCAGACGGATCCAGAGCATTCCCGGCTCAGACCCCTCTCTGGCATGAATCCCGTTCATGAGGGGGTAAGCCGCGCGAATGAGAGACAGTACCCCCTCTATCTCACCGACGAGTTGATTGCGTCGGGGGATATCGAAGAAAAAATCCTCTGTTTCACGCGCCAAGATTATATCCGCCAGAATCTCTGCATCTGAGCGAGCGGGTACGGCAGGACCGTCAGACAACCTATCGAGTATCGTGACAACAAGCGGTTCTGCCGCTTCTTCAATGAGAGCTTCATCCGCCTCCGAAGCCCCACAAACATCGATACTCAAGCCTATCAATAGGATTAAGATAGAGATGAGCTGCAAGCGCAGGGTGTCGTGTCGAGGGATGTGCATCACGAAATCCTTTAAGGCTCATCTTAAGAAATCGTGCAACCGAAACCGAGTTTTTTTCGCAAAACTCGGTTTCTCTGAGCGTTCCACTTGCACTTTCTTTTCACATGAACCAATTTATTATACAGGACTAATCTTATTCGGTATATACCGCCTCAATCAATCCCTTCATATAACCGATAGCAAAGAGTCGCTCCATACTATGTTCGTCCGGGATACTAGCATCGCCCATCTTCGGGAAATGATCTGGACGTGCAACCCCCGCATAACCAACATCACGGTAGGCGCGTACGCACTCTGCCATATCAGCCTGCCCGTCGTCATGGAAGGCTTCAACGAACTTCTCAGGTGTTCCTTGCACATCTCGGAAGTGAACAAAGAAAATCTTATCCTGTCCTCCGAAATGCCGAATTACTTCAGGTAGGTTGTCAGTCATCAGAGAGAAATTGCCCTGACAGAGACCAATCCCGTTGACAGGACTTGGCACCAGATCTATCAGTTTCTGATAATTCTCCACGCTGCTCATAATTCGGGCGACCCCTCGGATGGGGGATAACGGCGGATCATCCGGATGCATCGCCAATTTGACGTCGGCTTTCTCTGCAACCGGGACCACACGTTCTAGGAAATACTTCAGGTTAGCCCATTGCTGCTCTTCGGTGACGACACCGTGCTCTGTCAGAGGCGCGTTCTTCATGTAATCATGGTCATAGCCACTGACCTGAGACCCTCCGCGTGAGGGAATTGTGACAGATGTTCGGAGGACAAAAAGGATCGGCATCCACGCAGGACACCACACCGGAATCTCCAATGCCCCCATGTTACGGATAAACTCACAGATAACATCAATCTCTGCATCGCGCCCCGGCAAACCCAGTTTTATTTTCTCCATTGGGGGACGGCTCTCAATCACCTGTAGATTAAATCCGCTATCCTCGTATGTAGCTTTCAGACGAGCAAGCGACACATAACTCCACGGTTGTTGTTCGTCACTTACATTCGGTATCGGATTTAAGTCCAAGCCGCCAACCACGTACTCAACGCCGGCTTGCTTGGCTAACGTCCAAACGGGGGTCGGTTCCGGTCCAAGGGCTAAAGCAATCTTTACCATTTTCGATTCCCTCCTTCTCAAAGTAAAAAACCGGATTATGTATCATCACGTTTCTATAGGTTCCAACAAATTATATCACAACCATCAACAGCTTCAATTGAAAAAGCATTTTTACGCCAACGAGGTTACAGAAGTATAACCTACATCAACGCCACATCACCCTGACTAGTCAGAGTTCAGAAGTTTAATACAAAAATTCTCGAAGCGAATCCAATGTTCGCCCTCCGGGGGACCATTGTAGCACTGGATACTCACTTGGTCATCGCTCGGTGGAGGAAGTTCACCCGTCGCCGCTGTTTGGAATTCTGTGTCGCCCGAAGGGCAGTACTGTGCTTCCCACGAATCAGCGGTGACCAGCAGGCGCAGTCGGACACTTTTCGCTGCCATCGCTGCTCTACCGGGGATAATATAGAGATCGCCGTCGATGAGTTCCTTAACCTCCTTGAATACCGGTTTGCCATCGTTATACCACGTAATTCCTGCCTGTTCGTACTGTTGAGTGGGAAGGGTATGGTTGGTGATGGTCACTTCGATGGCATAAGTGCCATCATTACGGTCTGGTGCGTCTCTCAACAACACATTTCTGACCGTATCCGCCACGCCGGGACGAACACAAATCTCCAGTCCACCGTCCTGCAGACGCCAATCGTCCGAATCCTCCCGCAGCCACGACCAACCTTCATTGAGTTGACCGTCAAAGTTATCTTCAAAGATGATTTGTTCATCAGATGAATTCATGTGAGTATCTCCATGTTTGGGCGTTAGGCTTTTTCCCTCAGGACGAGGTATTAGATTTTAGCCAAACGCTTGGTTAAGTTAAAAGACGCTATCCACCGCTTCTCTGATTATCGAAAGCTGTGAAACTCGTATGCCAAGTGGTCTTGGGGTTCAATCAACGCTTCAAACCTCAATTCCCAACTCCCGATTTGCGACATTCTGGTAGGTGTTGAGTTTCCCACCGACGACCTCCTCCATGCGGACAATTCGGTCCGCCTCAGAGGATTCATGGCAAGCCATCACAAGGGCGACAGCTAACAGCCCCTCCTCTGGTCCAACCTCGACTGGTGTCCCCTTGTCGATGGTGTCCAAAAGTTCCGCGAGCTCCATGGCGAGGATGTTTAAGTCGCCGCTACCACCCACACCCGCTCCGGATAGATCATAACGCACAAGCCGTTCACCACCGAAAAACCGAGCGGTACGATCATCAAGCGAGAAATCAGGCACAAGTGCCAGCACATCACTGTCATCAAGCGCGTCATCGTGGTCGTCCCGAAAGAGGCGTAACGGTTGACCGGTACGCACTGACGGCAGGTCGATCTGACCGTCGCTGCCAAAAATCGTGAAACGACGAAATCCAGGACCATGCGCTGCCTTGTCATATAGCCACTGCCCCAACGCATCGCTTTCAAATTCAAGGGTTGCCATCATCAGGTCAGGAGCATCTGCTGCCTGAACATCAGGATAGGTGTGCGCGTAGTGATCGTGAAACCCTTTTACGCGCGTCCCCTTGAAGATTCGCTCATGTTCCTGAAGGCGAACCTCGCCCGTCACCTGTCTGACGGAACCGGCTAAATACATCTGCATGTCAGCGTTATGAACGCCAGACTCCAGAATGGATCCACCTTGTTTGCGAAGGTATTGCCACCCACCAGCGGATGCGCTACGTCCGCCACCGGCAGCAAAATCTAGGACCGTGCGAAGGCCGCCGATAGCACCTGCCGCAAGCAGTGCCTTTGCTAAACGACTTATTGGGTCACGCCGGTAATTCTCTGCTATGGAGAGCACAGTGCCATGTTGCTGGGCAGCAGCTTGCATGGCTCGGCAGGCTGCTACGGTGGGTGCCATCGGTTTCTCACACAGGACATGCACACCATTCTCCGCTGCGATGCTGGCAATTGAGTGATGCGCTGATGCCGCAGCAACGATGTCTAGTACCTCTATTTCGCTTGAACCTGCGATGGCATCCTCAAGTGAGCGGAACGCTTGAGGTCGATCGTCAAAAAACTCCTCTGCTTCGCCAGCGACAAATTCGGCGCGTTCCAACTCCGGATCAATCACTGCGACAACTTCAATGCGTCCGGGCTCAAAGTTTTCTAGGGTACGATACCCACGCAGGTGCCGGCGTCCCATACCGCCGCACCCCGCTAGGGCGAGTCGATGACGTTTGTACATTTTTCTTTCTCCTAATTCCAGTTACCAATCCCTTTGCTGCTGAGCTGCTAACAGACTGATAAGCGACGTAACATTGGCAAAATTGATTTCCATCGCCTCTACATCGGATCCGCTGGGGGGACGGAAGTGGGTGGCGACCGCGAGGAATACCTCACAACGATGTTCAAACAGGTTACCCATCAGCGTAGGATAATCAACATCACCCTCACCAAAGGGACGCCACTCGTACCTACCCTTGGGACCATCAATGACATGCACATCCTTGATGTGCAGTCCATGGAGGTAGGGACGGACGTGAGTGAAGCCTGCTGTCGCTACGTCACATTCCGCGGAGAGCAGACTATCGCCAGGTGACAACTGAAACTTGAGCCTTGGAGAGCCGAGCCGTTCAGCCAAAAGGCGAAAATGGGTCGTTGTAGAGATGTGGTGAAACGGGCGCATACCGAGGACAACATCAACATTGTACTGTTCCGCCTGTTCCAAGACCAGAGAAAAAATGGTGATTAGCTTATCCATATCGTCATCGGCAATGATACCGCCCCGCGTTGCCCATCGCATGGGCCAAGTCGGGGCCCTTCCCCAAGTTCGTCCCTGTTGTGACCATTCACCGGGCCAAGATAAACCGTAGGCGAGTACCGCATCCACGTCCAATCGTGCGGCGATTTGCATCGCCCGAATCAAAGCTTTGAAGTCCTTACGAAACGCCGGGTGGTCCTGTATCGAGTTGGGCTGCAGATCCATAAGACGAATGTAATGAAAGGGATGTTCCGCGCAGATCTGAAAAAGTTTCAGTCCATGCCGGGCGACGCGCTCTCCCATTCTATCGACCTCCGCGTTGCTCATTTCAGCGATAGCTGTTTCACCGGGCAATTCTGCGAACCAGACATACTCTGCGCCTATCCGTTTCGCAACAGCAAGTGCCTCATCAAATGGCAGCTTCATTTCGTCAAGCCAAATCCCAAATTTGAGATGACGTTGCTGCCGATTGGTCTTACCCATCTGATAGCTCCTCCCCATGTTGGTCGATAGACATAGAAGTGGGGTTCCTTTCTCAAATGGGACTATGAACAGTACCTAGCCCCCTTGCGCCGCAGATGATATACGACTCCGAGTATTAATTCACCAAAGCGGATTCCGCATTTTCACCATCGCTTAAACGCATAAGTAGGTATACCAGTCACCAATCCAACGATTCCCCAGATACTACCTATCGTGAACGCGCCCAAGACCAAACCCAAGAAAAATGGGAACGTCCGACGATAGGTCTGTATGCCCCCATGCCTGAGAATCGCTCCCTTTACCGCCCAACTTATAAGAAACGGGAACCACAGGTGTTCAAACGGCAAGTACCCCGTTATCGGATAAGCTAGCGGATGCAGGGGCCACCATAAGAACCGCAACCGCAGGACTGTGTTGACGAACACAACCAACGCACCAATGCCGACAGCACTCAGCGACTGTGTATCCGGTTCTATTGGACGTACGAGCCATCGTTCAATTACCGTATAGGCACCAATACCGCGTCCTTCACTGATGCCTCCCCATTTGTAACTGAATTGGAGAAACGTCCAGAAGGTTATGATGATACCCGCAACAACGGAGAACATAATGACTTTACCAAGTTTGCGGGTATTCATGCCGGACCTGTCTGCCAGTTTGAAGCTCTCAAGCATATACGGCATCGGATGGTTTCTGAACTGTTTCGTGAACGTCCAGAATGGAGCTGCTGCTGTCAAGGTCTGACTTTCGAGTTTACGGCTGCCCACCATTGCTATGAAAAATTGAAGTGGACCGTAGTGGTAAATCCCGTGTATTGGGGGACCAAGCTCCGCTCGCGTCCGCGTGTGTGCAAACGCAATGATGAAGTAAACGCTGAAAAACGCCAATCCGAACTGGAGGGTCGTTCCCGCTTGATATGAAAAGAACACCAGAAAGCTGAATCCCAAAATCATCCCGATTACTGCCGTTCTATACTTCATCGGCTCATCGGAATCGTCCGCATCTGACTCTGCCCCGATAGCCCGCTTTATAACCTGCCAAATCGGTTTCCGTCCCAGCCAGAAGGCGACAATAGCGAGTCCCAGATATCCACCAAAGACCTGCTGTGCAACAAATGGGTAGCCGGGCATGTTAACCCCTACCATACTGCCTACGACTCGTTCTGCCTTCCATAGCAGAAAAAAGAACCAACACGAAAAGAGAAGATCGAGCGGGATAGCAAAAGCGAGACCAATAGCGAAAGGATTAAACTGAACCGGGAAGTTACCCATCGCATTAAAGGGACGCTCTGTAAAGTAAACGTTGAGATTGTACCCAAGTGGAATCTGCGGAAGCACGGGGAACAGGAAGGTTGTCCCATTAATCAGATTGATGCCAGCGGCTAACCCAAAACCCAACCAGAGCAGTTTATTTTTGAAAAACGGGTGATGTCCGTTTCCCTCACGGCTCATCTCATAAGGTAGATGAACGAGTGGATAGGTTAATTTCTCCTTCTCAATCCACTGCCTCCTGATGATGATGTTCAAACAGAACATGGTAAACGCAACAACCGAGAGAAAAAGCGTCCACCACACCATCGGTTCAAGCCAGCCTTTGATGTGAGCTGCGGTGTAAAATGTCGATTCTCCTTTGTAAAACCCGAAAAGTACCTGATCGTCATTTACAGTAAGGCGTTGTGACAGATACTTCCAAAAGAGGTTGGCCCAATCGTTCTCCGGTGTCGCAGACCAGCGAGCAGTGCCCAGTGTGCAAAATATGGATTGACTAAAATCGTGACCGCTGACACAGACCGCCAAGAAGAGCATCGTATAAACTGTCAGCAGCTCCTGCTGACTCAATGCAATCCGCGGCAGCCACCGCTTTAACAGCATATTCACTAGAATCAGGGACAGGAAGGTAAAAACAACGTTATAGAAGATCGTCATTGTGGTTGGGTACTGTGTATTCCAGACCGTTTCCCACTGTACGACGATATAGACGTTGATTGGTACAAGTGCTAAACCGATGAGTACCGATCGTAAGGTAACATCGCTTTTGCTATCATTTTTTGTCGAGTGCTCCATGCTTTCCTCAATCCCGTGAACAGTACGAAATCCAGCGAGAGCTAAGACCCCAGGATCCGCTCGACTCCGCCTACGCTATTATATCTATTCCTTCCTACGTGTCAATGGAAAAGTGTGAGCTACCGACTACTCAGGCCATTTAGGTATTTCTATATTGACGAGTGGGGTATCAATTTGCTAAACTCTCGTAACACAACTGTTAGATTATAGATCTATCCGGGGCAGGGGTTGCCCGAGTCGGAGGTTCATCATGATTATTGACGTACATACACACCTTTCCACCCGCGAGCAGTGGGGCAAAGTCTTTGTTGAGGCGTTTGACCGAGGATACACCGGTTACACCGGGATTGACTTAGAAGTGACACCCGAAATACATTGGGAGGCAGTGGCGACGGTTTCGCGTGCAATTGTCTTCGGCATTAATTCCATTGCGCTCGGTATGCACACACCGAATGACGCTATTGCCGCTTACGCTAAAGCACATCCGGAAAAAATCATCGGTTTCATGTCGGTTGACCCAAACAATCCGGACGCATTGGACGAGATTGATCGATGCGTCAACGATTTGGGACTCAAGGGCATCAAAATGAGTCCGGTGTACCAACACTATGATCCAAACGGCAATAGGGCGCGACGGGTGCATCGCCGTGCGGAAGAATTGGGACTCCCCATTCTCACACATGCGGCGTACCATGTCATCGCCAATACACCGATGGAGTGGGCAAATCCGCTGCTCTATGATCCTGTGGCTCGTGAATTCCCGAACCTAAAAATTATTCTCGCTCACATCGGGCTTCCTTGGTACACTGATGCAATGGTGATGATCCGTAAGCATCCAAATGTGTTTGCTGATGTTTCTGGCGGCGTTCCCCTGCGACCGTGGTGGGGATATCAGGCACTGGCATTCTGTCATGAGAACCGGGTGATGCACAAACTGCTTTTTGGCAGCGATTTCCCAATCGCCACCATTGAGGAAACTATTGACGCACTCCGCACCGCCAACCGATTTGCCGAAGGCACCAATATGCCACAGGTCCCAGAGCAGGACATTGAGGATCTCATCCATCGTGATTCCCTCTTCCTGCTTGGGTTGGATTAATGAGGTTGAACCTAGAAAAATCAACCCTATTCTACTCTGTTCGTCTATAGTGTCAAGAGGACAGAGAAGTATGACAGTAAAGCAGCATCACAGTAACAATCATCAAAATATGATAATACCCAATTTATCTGTAGATCACCAGCAATTGAAGTTACCCCTACAAAGTCTGCCGCAACCCACAAGAGTGGGCATACGGTTGAGGGGGCTTTTATGCCTGCTTTTCTTGATACTCACCTTCCTCTGCATTTCTCTAACAACTTTGGCTCAAACTCCACCCATTAGAGAGAACCAAATCGCGATTCAGAACGCCCACGATTTCTACTATTCCCAGAAATATCCAGAGGCGATTGAAGCGTATAAAGTGCTATTAAAAACACCGCTACACCAACACTCAAAAGATGCGATTCGTATGAATTTAGGGCGCTCCTACGAGAAACTTGGCGATGATGCCATGGCACTTCAAAGTTTCCATGCCGTGATAGATGATGATCCAGACGGTTCGTATGCAAGCCAAGCGGTACACCGAATTGGGGCACTTTTTCGAGATCGGTATCAGTACAAAGAGGCGATTACCCGATGCCGACAACTCGCCAACAAATATCCCAAAACGCAAACCGCAGCGATCGCGCGTTATTTGGTTGCCCAATATACTTTTGCAGATGGCGGATATGACGAGGCGATTGAAAGTTATCGGAGTTTCCTAAATGATTTCCCGACCTCTCCGTACCGTAATAGTGCGCTCAATAGTCTTATTCGGCTATATCGAATAAGGCACAGGTATACTGATGCAGAGAAATTGATCCAGACTGAACTTAGCCACAAGCCGAACGATATCAATCTGATGGATCAGTTGGCAGGTCTCTATAAAGCGCAGGAGAAATACGACGAGGCATTATTCCTATACCGTACTGCCCTTGAGCAAAATCCGAAAAATACAGATATTCTCAAGAAACTTGGAGAGCTATACGCGGAGCGAGGGCAGCAAGACCTCGCAGCAGAGCAGTGGGCTAAGATTATCCAAGATGATCCGGATCAAGCCTATCGATACCAGCAGCTGGGGTCAATATACACATCTCACCAGATGTATCAAAAGGCTGTCGAAGCCTATGAAACAGCCCTCAACCTCAATCCCAAAAGTGCTCAACTCTACAACCGGCTTGTGGATGTCTACAAAATTCAAGGACAGGTCGATATGGCTGTCAATACCTGTCTACGTGCGTTGAGCGTTGTGGAGATTGGCTACAGTGGGCGCGATACACTTATCCAAAGCATGATAGAGATCTACGAAGGTGCTCAACAGGAACGTCTGTTTGAGGAGATAATTGACCGACTCCAAGTGGCGTTGAGAACGGATTCACAAAATCCGGGTCTCGTTCTGTCTTTGGCGGAAGCCTATTTCTATCGTGGGGATTTAGATTTGGCACTCAGAACTTTTAAGCAGCTGTATCAATTTTACACCGCTGACCGTGGACGCCTCCTTGAAAAGTATGCACAAATTCTGGAGCGGAACAAAAACCCTAAAGCAGCAGATTTTTATCGGACAATTGCTAAACTCTTTCCGAATACGCATCTGGCTTGGGCTGCACAGATGAAGTTGGTGCGATTCTATGAGCAGTGGGGACGGTGGGAGGAGGCTTTGACGGTTTTAACAAGTATGACGCGACGGAACAATCAGCCATCTGTACAACTGCTCTTGGGACACGTTTGGTTACACGGAATACGAGATCCGGGGGCTGCACTGCAAATTTACCAAGCGTTAGCCAATCAACCACTGTCGACCGACCAAAAAATACAGATTCAACTCGGCGTAGCAACGTGTTACATCTTGCAGGGAAAATCTAACATAGCAGAGATTGCACTTCGTCCGATTGCTGATGGGAATAGCAATTTCAAACTGGATGCCCACAAACTAATCGGTGATGCACACCTGCTCCGGGGCGATATCGAATCGGCGGTTACGGCATACAAGCGTGTGCTTGATATTGCGATGTCCAATCCGTTGAGCAACGATTCACTAGACAGAATTGTCCTAATCCAATCCAACTCAGACTATAGCAACGAACCTCTCAAACGTTACCTCAAAGCGATGCAAAGCGATTTAAGTGGAGACACTGATGCAGCATTACAACTATGCCACGAAACGATGAAGGAATATCCGACAGCACTCATCGTTGATGATATCTGGATGCTGATCGGTGGAATTCATGAGCGCGAAACGCGATACACCGATGCTATTGAGGCATATCAGCAGGTCACTGTTTTGGAGGGGAGTCCAATCGCAGTGGAGGCAACAGCGAAAATCGCGGACATCTACCGTTGGCAGCTCAATGAATTCGACAAAGCGCAGGAGACCTATACCACACTGATTCAAGATTATCCTGAGAGTGTGATTGTCGCCTACGCCCGGCAGCAGCTTGATGCGCTTATGAAAGAGAAAGAGTAAGCTGGATGATGGAAAGAAAAACCTGCCTATATGAGCACAAAAAAGGCAGGAAACTCAATCTGAATCTCCTGCCTATACCCACGAAACACGAATCCTGTTTATACGCTGAACGATTCCCCGCAACCACATTCAGACCTCGCATTGGGGTTGGTAATTTTGAAACCTGATTCCATCAGGCCATCTTTGTAGTCCAACGTTGAACCGGCGAGATAAAGCGTACTACGTGAATCGATAAAGACTTTCAACCCATGCTGTTCAAAGACCTTATCACCACTCCGTAGTTCATCAAACCCAAGATTGTACTGAAAACCGGAGCACCCGCCACCGACAACCTGCATCCGCAGACCGTGCTCCGCGTCAGCATCTACAACCTCTTCTCCCATCGTGTCCTGCATTAACAGTTGGGCTTTTTTTGCCGCAGCTTCAGTCACTGTAATCATTTTGATTCTCCTTTTTCATTTAGACATGAAATATAATTATGGATTGCAGCTTTTAGTACCTTCTCAGCAAGTACAGCATAGCGCGCTTTATCCGGCGGTAATCCTCCAAGTGCTTCATCAACTTGCCGATTCGTTATGTTCAATGCTTCTTGAATGGTGCGTTCCTTGATTAGTTCTGTGATGAGGGAACTGGCTGCAATTGCAGTTGGACACCCAAATGCCTTAAACTTTGCATCGACAACCCGTCCTTGAGACACCCTAATGGTGAGTTTCATCATTTCGCCGCTAGCAGGTGTGCCTACAACCCCCACTCCATCTGCATCTCCGATTGTACCAACGTTCCGCGGATTTTCGTAATGCTCCATAACTTGTGGGGTGTGCATATCCGGCTCCAAACTTCATGTCGAGTCGAAAATACTAATCTATATTATATTGCACAGGCACTATAATGTCAAATTTACTTTAATTAGCGATTTAGTGCTCTTGTAGGAGGGATCTCCGAATCCCGACACCTCATGTTCAACTGCGTAGCTCCTACTTTAATCGTCATGGCAACGTTCTTCACGTTTCACTGTTGAGAATCGCATCTTGTAGTCGGCGGAGTTTGAGTATAAAGGAATCCTCATCAAGCGTTACCATGTCGTAGGTAATCGCTGCTCCTTTCATTAAATCCCTTTTCAATTTTGCACCGGCTGCCAAGCCTAGCGGAAGCAGATTTTCCGAACGGGCAATCTCTGCTTTTTCAATCAACCCATTGACTGTATACCCGCCTCCACCATCTAAAATTTCTCCTTGCTTCAAATCCCGTTTTGCGACAGTAATCACCTCTGCGGTTGGCGTGGTCAAGGGTGCGCCGGTGGGCTGCCCGTAGAGTGCTGCCTTGATAATGGAAATAGGGGCTGCCACCGCCACAAGATGATAGGGACGATAGAGCAGAAAGTTTTTGCCGTTACCGCCCGGATAGAGATGGTAGCCGGTCAAATCCTCCTGAGTAAAGGGATGGTCAGTTCGGATGACCACAAAAACCCCCATCCGAAGCGGTAACTCCAAGGGGGTAACTCCATCGTCCGCTATACTATTGGCTAATTCAACTACCCCATGCTGACTCAGAAGCCCACCTTCTTCTCGCAGACTAAAGGCTTGAGGAATCTGAGAGAGATTAAGTGAGGGTTCGTGCATACCCCGCACGTCCGGCGATAGCCCGGTCATATTTGCCAGCGCAGTCATCTCGACCTGCGCTTTGGTGCCATCTCGGAACGAATTAAACATTTTTAAGTTGATTGTCCGCCGCTCGATCATCTCTTGGCTGAAGCCGAAACGCTCTGGCACCGTATCCGGCGTTCCTTCTCTGTCACCGCCGTAGAAGACTGTACCACGACCGGCGGCGACAATCTCAAATCCGAGTGCCTTTGCCCAGTCCACGATGTTCATGGTCACACCGGGCTGATCACCGTCCACCAAGGTATAGACAACGCCAGCGGTATCCGCTAGATGGCTTAGATAGGGTCCTATGGTCACATCGGCTTCCACGTTGACCATCACTAGATGTTTGTTATGGGTCAACGTATGATATGCCATACGGGCACCGACCTCTGGAACCCCGGTGGCTTCCACCACCACATCTATCAGATCGGATTGGGGCAGGAGCAACCCATCTTCGGTTATCGCCCGTTCGCCGCTCTGGATGGCTCCGTTCAATTGCTCAACGTTGTTTACAACTTTTACGGTGTCCGCCGGCATACAACTCGCTGTGTAGGCGTGCTTCGCGTGAGCCAAGTTGATATCGGCGATGGCACTAGTCTCAACACCCTCCATCTGGGAAAGTTGTGCCACTAGCCCCGCACCGAATTTGCCAGTACCGATAATACCCACGCGGATGGGATTATTCTCTGATGCACGTTTCGCTAATAATGCACTGAACATTATGGTCTCCTTGTGTCACACAGATATAGGGTAAATAGAATCAGTCTGTTTTCAGGCGGCGAATTTCATGCCACAGCCCCTCCACCTTTCGCTCCAATTCCTCAAACGTCCCATCATTTTCTATCACGAAGTCTGCGTATTTCACCTTTTCAGCCACCGGCATCTGCGAATCAATCCGCGCCTGTGCTTCTGCTTGACTGGGGGGGCGATTTTGTGCGATGGCTCGCTCTAACAAACGCTGAAGTTGAGTTTGGGTGGAAGCCGTGACGACAACAATAACATCCACCGTGTCTTGTGAGTTCGCCTCAATAAGCAACGGTGCATCAATCAAAACAACACAATCCGCATCCTCAGTGATAAGCCGATTTGCTTCAGAACGGGATTGCTGGACAATCGGCGGGTGCATAATCGCGTTCAAACGCTCGCGAGCAGCTTTGTCATTAAAGACAATTGCGCCGAGTTTTTGACGGCTGACATCACCGGATTCGTCAAGAATATCAGCTCCAAATGCCTCAAGCAATGCTTCCATGACAGGACTTCCATGCTTGAGCAGCTGATGTCCAATCTCATCCGAATTGATTGAGATCGCTCCCTTTTCTGAGAGCAATTTGGATACAGTCGATTTGCCACAGGCGATACCCCCCGTGACACCGACAATGATGCCGCGATCAGATGCTATTGGTTTCATAGGAGGAGAACTCTTGGTAGGGAACAACGACTGTTGTCCCTACAATTGAAAATTTTAGCTTGCGAACCTGTTACTGTTTGCGTTACAATTTGCCCATCATGACGAAACAAACGACACACGCTACGGCTGCCCTTTCATCCCGCACTCCCGTTCTAGTCTCTTGGTCTTCAGGAAAAGATTCCGCTTGGACATTTCACACTTTGCGCCAGCAGGGTGAACGCTACGATGTGCGTGGCATCTTCACGACTGTAACCAAAACCTTTGACCGCGTTTCCATTCACTCGACACCCTCTTGGATGCTGAAACTTCAATCTGAAAGATTGGGTGTGCCGCTATATGAGATACCGATACCGTACCCCTGTTCCAATGCACAATACGAAGCCGCCATGCGACAGTTTCTGGATCGTGTGCGGGGGTTGCCCGAACATCTGACGGTATCACATTTCGCATTCGGAGACCTATTCCTAGAGGACATCCGCCGCTACCGTGAGGATAAACTCAGCAGAACTGGCTTTACCCCGATCTTCCCGATATGGGGACAAGATACACCCACACTCGCTCAAGAGATGGTTACCTCCGGAGTGCGTGCCATAGTGACTGCCCTCAACCCCACCAAGTTGCCCCCTGAATTTGCAGGTAGATGGTTTGATCGTCAATTCCTCGCTGACCTCCCCGCGGAGGTAGATCCGCTAGGCGAAAACGGTGAGTTCCACACATGTGTCACTGACGGTCCAATGTTCACATCGCCCATAGCAGCCCAACCCGGTCGCATCGTCCAAAGAGACATCCTTTCCGCTGATGATGACGACAGCGACGACACTATTCATGCAAGAAATCCATCGCCCACGTATATCTACGCCGACGTAGAGCCTACAAACTCTCATCGTTGATCTCGCCGTTCATCACGGTTGTCTAAAACGGCGATTCTGATGGTAGACCCACCATTCCACAATAAGCAGTAATAGTGCGAGAAAGGCTGCGTACCCCCATATCTCTCTATTCACTTCTGGCAAATTGGATTGTACCCGTTCAGGACCCTCACTTGTATTCGGGGCAGCCGCTAATTGAGGCGGTGAAAGGTCAGATTCCTGTGGGTTAAGTAGATTGGCTGCAAATTTGCCAAACGGTTCGCCATCAACAAATACAGTGTAAACCCCAACCTGCGTTGTATCTGTAAAAACGATTCGGGAATCTCGCACCTGTAGTTCTTGTATATCGTCGTTAGGAGTTTGAACTGTTATCCGCTCAACCTCACCGATATGCTCAAGGTAGATTTTTACAGACTCACCCGTTTTAACAAGATCGGGTTGGATTGGGGAGGTCGCTGCCCCTAGCCACTCCAAACACTGAGACATCAGAATAGGTGCGGAAGGTATAGATGTGGCAAAGTTTGAAACGTCCAGATCAAACGGATCAAACGCAAAAACAACCACTTTTTGGTTGTCCTGTTCTCCGAGCCAAATCAGCGGCGTTTGATTTGTTTCAATAAGTGGAATGCCCCACAGTGGCAATTGGACTTGTAGCGATGCTTTGACCTCCAAATCGATCAACGAGACATCGCGCATCACCTCATGTGTGGGGTGCTGACTGATGATCTGAGTCGGCTGACTGTTCTCTTGCGTGGGCATAAAAGGGAGCCCACCGATCGGGTTCAGGAAAACGATATTCCCTTCGGGGAGTGGATCCGGGACAAACTGATCAAAGATAAGAATATCGTTCCCGCCCACACCATGATAATCGGAGGTCTGAGCTTGATTTAGGATGACATGTGGATCCGTTTTGAGAATCGCAGTCAGCGGCGGCTGATTTCGATCGCTGACGAGTAAAACCTTCCATTTCGGTGGTGGATGCAAAATCGCCGCAACGACGTTATCAACAGAGAGGTCATCATCAATATCAAGGCGGGCAGTGACGACTTGTCCATAAAGCCTTTCGTCGTCCTCAAGAGAAAATAGGACTGATGTTGTCTCTTTCGGTGGTAGGACCACGTTTTGGTCTTCAAAAAACGACTTCCCCTCTATTCCCAACTGCACCTGAAATTCCTTGGGGGTGTCTGCAAAACTTTGTACGCCAACGAGCACTTCGTAGCGATTCGGTGGGGTTAGCGCGCGGGTGACGCTGAACTGGACAATTGCGATGTTTTCGCTACGGTTTCCCAAACCGATTTTTTGAGGTTGAAATGGACTTGCAGAATTGGAGAGCGTCCCAAAATTGTCGCTGATAAAGACAGCTCCAACTGCGTCGGGATTCTGAGTAACCTGCGTCCCCGACCTGCTCGCGTAAGCAGCTACGGAATCGAATACCACTTTGAGCACTGGAGGGGTATGCACCACAGACAGATTTTCAATCGCCTGACGCAATTTTTCTGTATCCGATGTAAACGCCTGACGGATATTATACGGTGGGCGAGATGTATCCATAATCATCATCTGCCCATGTGCCCCAAGCTGATTAATCAGTTTTAATGCCTCCGCCTTTGCGACATCAAGACGGTTTTCCCCCAGATCCGTTGCTCCCATACTTGCCGACGTATCAATAATGACAATCGATTGCTCGCGCAAGCCGCCAAATTGCCGTAGTGCCGGACGGGCAACGCCGCCCACCACAACCAGCAAAAACAGGATCTGAAGTGGGAGCAAAAGTGAGTTTCGCAGGTGCTGGAAGGGAACGTTGGCTTTCATGTCCTCAATAGCTTCAAGCCAAAGCATCACGCTGGGAACGACATGGCGTTGACGACGCAGTTTGAGGAAATGCAGCAGCACCACGATTGGAAGGAATGCTAAAAGGTAAAAAGCAGAGGGGTTCAAAAAGTGCATCGTTACATTGGTGCAGGTGCCTCCTCAGGGGAGTCGGTTTTACCGTTCTGTTTGTCCGCAAGTTTTTCAAGGACCTCCTCTGCGTCCTGACGCCCGGTTTCACCGTAGTCAGCTTTTAGCTTATCACACTCTTCATGAACTCTGTCGTAGTCATGCAGTTCGTAGTAGATATTTGCTAAATTTTTGTGCATCTCCCTGAAAACACCAGGCCAGTTGCGTGTTGATTCCAGATTAATTAGGCGCGTTGCGCCTTGGATAGCGTTGTTTACAATTTTATCGAGCTCCGCTTTCTCTTCGGCAGGAAAACGACTGACATCCTCGCCATTCTTTTGCATTTCTTCAATCCGCTCATTGTACGCACCTAATCTATTTAGTGCCTTATCGCAATCGTTGTAGGTCCTTTCAATGCTGAGTGCACCTTCAAAAATTTTTGAGAGAAATCCCAATTTCATAATAACCTCCATCTAAACGCCGTTACATTAGTTTTTAATTATTCCGCCTCCTTCAATGACAGGACAGAGATCGCAGAGACGACTGCTACAGAAGTTATTGTACAGATAGATCGCGCCCTGCTGTTTCTTTGCTGAAGGAGAGATGAGTTTAATCGGTTGCTCTTGGCTGAAAATTTGTGCCTCGATCTGTTGAGTGATACGATTCTCTTGTAGTTTTGGATAACTATCGTACAGTCGCTGCACCGCTTCTGTTAGCGTTGGACTTCGGGACTGTTCAGCCCATAATAACGTAATCGGCAACAACTTGTTGACAATAATGTCAGCGGCACGATCAGCACCAATGAGGGCAGCCCCGCGCTGTGGAATGCCTTTTCCGAAATGGGAATGATTTTTCCAATAACCGGAGGGCGTTGGGGTCAACCTCTCTTGTAATCGGTGCCGAATACGCGTCAAAGCCCTCTGGTTCAGCGTTGCTGCACCCTCAATCAGCGGAAGAAAATCCATCATTAGGGTATCTTGACAGCGACTGATAATTTGGGCGATGGCTGGAATGCGGCGAGAGGGATAATTGACTGGACGCATCTTGGCGAAATGCCACTGTTCTGCTGTCATACGTATAGGGTTTTTGGATTGTTCAGCGGATTCCCAAATTGACTCCAACCGGTCAATAAACCTCTTGGCCTCTTCGTCCCATTCGATTTCCTGTTGAGATTGTGAAGGCAGCAATCCTGCCACGCCAAACAGAATTGCCTGAATTGATTCATCGGATTTGCCAAGAAGTTCCGAAAGCGGCACCCGTTGCGCCAATTCCCGGAAGGATTTACGGTTCTTTGTATAGCCTAACGCCTCCATGATGCCTTCGTACAACAACTGTTCAAAATCAACTCGAACCGACACGCCTCGCATCACATCAGCTTTTTCCAGTAGCCGCTCCTGTCCCAACCCGTCGAAGAGGGATTGGATACGCTCTATTTTGAGCGTTTTGCCTGTCACCCGGCACTCGTTGGCAGATGTCTCTTGACTTTCCCTTCTCTCGTCGAACAGGTCGCCAATCGGTGTATCAAGTCGATTCAGAATTTCGAGCGTCGGAATCCGCTTTCCGTTCTGAAGCCGTGTACGGAGGTTGATATCATCGTTCAAGTAGACGACATGCAAGATGACACGGTTGTACCTCGGATCGAGATGGTGCTTGTGATTATACCAGCCAGACGAATTGATGTGGATCTCCACATCACCGGCGTATAGATCCCCATCAATCAAGAGCTCCGCATGCACAAAATCGGGTCCTTCATCGCTATTCCAAAAGCCCGGCTTGAGCACCTGAATTGGACGCCCATCTGTGGACTTAAGGTCGAAATCAATGAACCGCTGCTCGTCCCACACGGTTTGGACAAAATGCTCGTCAATATTCTTGAGGTCTGCCATTCAGCACCTCAGCCTGAAAAATAGAGTCATTGACTACCAGAAAGGGGATTACTGCCCAATCCCTATGATTAATCCGTTCTCACCAACCCCCCATCGGTGTGCTTTATCTATTGCGTCAATAGCGTACAGTGTTGGGAGATTTCCGGCGTTTTCACGTGTCCATGTTTGGCCGCCATCAGCGGTGTGCAAGATGGTTCCAAAATCACCAACAGCCCAACCAATTTGTGGATCGACGAAGGCGATATCAAACAAGCTATCGTAAGAATTGGTCTCCTGTTTTGTCCATGTGGTACCTCCATCTTGAGTGTGGAGAATCACACCTTCCTGTCCCGAAATCCAGCCTATATTTTCATCGACAAAGTCCACCCCTTTTAGATTATTGTCAACGCCGGCGTCTTGGTTTTCCCATGTTTCTCCGCCATCGGTGGTCCTCAGGATCGTTCCGAAAGAACCGACTATCCAACCGATTGTGGGCGAGGCAAAATGGATCCTTTCAAAATTATTGCGCGTATTCCCAACAGCCACACGCTTGCCTGTGCCAGTCCAGCTTTCACCACCATCGGTGGTTTTAATGAAGGTGTCGTTTTCTCCAACCATAAATCCGGTCTGTTCATCCACCATCCACGCATCTATCAGACGGCGACGAAGAATGGCGGGATTTCCCTCCCGATCCAGGCGGCTTTCATTAATCGCCTCTTTAAATTCCCAAGTTTGACCGCCATCAGTTGTCTTCAGGATAGTACCCCTGGTCCCCGTGATAAAACCGACGCTTTCGTCACGGAAATAAACGTTCCAGAAATAAACTTGGCGTTCCATCTCGATTATTGTCTGTGTCCATGTTTTTCCACCATCGGTTGTCTGTAGAATCAATCCGTCAGACCCCACAGCCCAACCATTCATCCCATTGATAAACTCCACATCCTGAAGATGTCCCTCCACACCATCATCACGCATAAAATTTTCATGCCGCAGAATTGTCCATTTCCCATCTCCATAAGCGGAAGGGAGTATCAACAATCCAGACATCATTAAAACCAGCATTAGGTTCAAAATTTTTGTTGATTGCATTGTACGCTCCTTGCTATAATCGTTTGAGGCGAATCTATTTAGCGGCTTAGTTCGATATAGATAGGAACTTGCACCAGCTTAACTATGTCGCTAAAATATCTATCAACGAAACTCATTTTACAGTTTTTTTTATGTTACGTCAACAAAAATTTCCTTTTAGGGATTCTTATTTGTAAACGACGACCTATTCAACTGCGTGGTGTGCAAAGCATAACCGTATGATAGAAAATCCGTTTTTTTAGATGAACAGTGCAACTTCTTGGGTAGATTGGTGTGTTTCTAATCAAGCACCCGCGGAGAATCGATTATGCCAGATCTGGACGATGAATTGATGAAGCAGTGTCAACAAGGGAATATAGAGGCGTTTGATCTGATTGTGCGCCGAAATCAGGTCCCTCTGGTGAATTTTATCGCTCGGTTCCTAGACGATCCGGACTCCGCTGAAGACTTGGCACAGGAGACATTTGTTCGTATGTTCAAAGCAATCAAACGATACAAATCCGGAGCGGCAAAGTTTAGTACCTGGATGTATCACATTGCTTCCAATCTTTGCAAAAATGAGCTGCGAAATCGGGGGCGACGAAGTCGGTTCTTCGTCGATAGTGTAACTACCGAATCCTCCTCGGGATCAGAATCGATCGAAGAAGATCTGATCGCAACTGCTCCCGCACATGTCTCCCTACAACCCGGAAACCAACTTGAACAGAAAGAACGCGAACACGCTGTGCAAAGTGCAATTTCAGAACTCCCTGAACGGTATCGGCTACCGTTGATTCTCCGGGACCTGCAAGAATTGAGCTATGAGGAAATCAGCGAAACGTTAAACCTTCCACTCGGAACGACAAAATCGCGCATCAACCGTGCGCGGCTTATGTTAAAAGATAAATTAAGAAGTTTTGTGGAGTCATCATGAACTGCTTAAAAGTTGAAGAACAATTTTCTGCGTACCTAGAAGATGAACTAGACTATCAGGCGGTTAGGGCTTTTGATGCCCATCTGAGTGTCTGCGAGTCGTGTCGTCGAGAGTTTACGCTATTCCGTGAGTCATTAGATCTGCTGCATCAGTTGCCGCAGATTGAGCCATCAACCGAATTCGATATTGCCTTGCAAGCCCGCCTCGCGGATACCCAAGTCGAATCAATTCCGTTCTGGCAACGCGTATTCCAGGCCTTGCATGGTCAAACTCGTTTAGCGTTGAGTGCCATTGCAGTGCTGCTTGTGATGGCCGCAGGTTTTTATTTTTATCGAAAAACTGTGACTAAACCCCCGACGGTCGAAATTGCTGTAGATCCAGAGCCTTCAAAGCATACACCACTTGCTGAAGAGCGTGGGGATGAGCAGCAATTTCCTTTAGCCGTTCCTAGTCAAGAACCACAATCTTTAGTCAATTTTCCAGAATCCTCGGAGCTTGATCTACAACCGGTACGCAGGAGCCAACCACCACAATCCCCGATGTCTAATCTACAACAGCTGCGTGGAAGCCAACAGTCGCAACTCCCGGTATTTGACCAGCAGCCGGCGCGTAAAGACCAACAACCGCAACGTTTAGAACAGAACTATATTTTGCGGACCATTAAACATACAGAAGCTCCTACAGGGGGAGGCTTGTAAAATGTATAAAACAGTTCAGATACAGAATAAGAGACGCAACACATCTGTTAACCGTTTCTCAATTCACCCGTGTCATAAATCAGTTGTCCTCGTCATCGCACTGTTTTTAGCTTGTCTCTGGTCTGCGGTTGCCGAAGAGAGTGTGCTGCAATCCATGGAACGTGAGTTTCAAGCGATAGTAAAATCTGTGCAACCGTCTGTCGTTGAAGTTGTGGCGACATGCAGGGACACCCCGCAAACGATTTCGGGGGCACCAGGAACATTGTTAACTGATAATCCGATGACCGCGCCCTCTTACGAGAACATCGGATCCGGCATTATCATTAACGCCGCTGGCCACATCGTAACGACCGCGGGAGTGGTTGAAAATGCGACTGAGATTGAAGTCGTATTTACCAATGGAAAGCGTACATCGGGAACGCTACTCGGTATCGATGCCCTAACAGATATCGCTGTTCTCTCTGTTGAGAACGACAACCTCCCTCAGACAAGAATTGGCGATTCCGATCAAATCAATACAGGGTCATGGGTCATCACGGTTGGTAGCTCTTATGGGCATTCTCCGACACTTTCCTTTGGAACAGTCAGTGGCTTAGAGATTTTACCCGATCGACCGTTTTACGATGCAATCAAGGTCAATGCTTCTGTGAATCCAGGTAACAGTGGAGGAGCTGTTGTTAATACATCGGGAGAAATTGTTGGTGTCATTGCAGCAAAGATGGAAGATCCCTATCTCAAGCAGATATCACATTGGCTCAATTCGCCGACTCCAGAATTGCTCCAGAAGCAAACCGCCATGCTGAATACCAGCTCCTTCGGACGGACTTGGACGAGAAGCGAGGTTGGCTTTGCTATTCCGATCAATACAGTAAAACACATCGCCGAACAACTGACTCAATACGGTAGCGTTCCTCGCGGTTGGCTTGGGGTTTGGCTTGAACAGGAACACGAGCGAACTACCGCTGTCGGTGTCCGCGTCACAAAAGTTTCAAAGGGAAGCCCCGCTGAGAAGTCCGGCATCAAACATCAAGACGTTATTGTTGAATTTAAAGGACAACCTGTCCGTACATTCCTTGAATTCAAAAAACGAGTTGCTAGCTTCCCACCTGATACCCGCATTACAGTTAAAATTTACCGAGATGGGCAATTCCTTCTGCGAGAGGTTGTACTTGGGAACAGAGAGTAGCACGCTCTTCTCTGTCTTTTCTCATGTGTCTCGCTAGTGTCTCCAGCCTTTTTCTATTTTCTCATAAATCCCTTTGACAATTTTTTGACAATCTGCTATAATTAATATCGCTTCAAACAGAATCGAAGAAGTATCTTAAAACTGTATAGTTGTCGATTCAGGTGCCGGCAATTGATGGAGATTGCCGGAGAATAGGGAAGTGCGGTGAGAATCCGCCACGGCCCCGCCACTGTAAACGACGTTAAATCGTGTCCAGAAGCCACTGTCCCATTTCGGGATGGGAAGGCGGATAACGCGTTGTCGTAAGTCAGGAGACCTACCTGAATCTGATTTCACATGGTAGCTTTCGCGGGAAGGCTGTGAAACGGGGTTCTTTGCCGACTCATCGTGCTTGAGTATACTTCCATATCATCACAGGTGCAAATGGCGGACCACACCCCAGCTTTCGGCGTGAAAGCTGGGGTTTTTTGTTTTTAGGTTGTAAAACCTACAGCTGACACCGCTATATCACTGATGAAAGGACGATTAAGTTATGTATATACGCAAGCACAGTTTCACATTTGTACTCACTATTTTCATTTTTACCACCTTGAGCGTTTACGCCCAAGAAGCCGAAAATTTAGCAATCGTTGCAAACGGTTTACGGAAACCAGAAGCCGGAATTTTGCCATCACTCTCAATCGTCAATCTTGATGAACCTAATCTGAAACAGGCAGTTGAAAATGAGATTATTCCACTTGGGGAGGTCATACCAAGCGATCTGGAGGTTCAAGGGAATCTCCTTTATGTGCTTCTCCAAGAACCAGATCCATTTTTTGATCCGCGTGGCGGCTCTATCGAAATTATCAATCTTTTGACCCGCTCAAATGTCGGAAGCATCCCAATCGACTCCGATACCACCCCCAAGCAGATTGTCCTTATCCCTCCCTCCAAAGCGTACGTTACAGGTCTATACAGCAATGTAATCCATGTGGTAGATCTGAACCAAAAAAGCGTTGTTAAGCGGATTCCTTGCGGTCCCATGCCGGATGGCATAACGATTCTTAACGGAAAGGCTTACGTTGCCAACTCAGCCTATGTTAAGGAGCCAGGCACCTGGAACGTCAGCTATGATGATACAAGCAACGTCACAATAATTGATGTAGAGACTGACATGGTCCTAAAAACCATCCCAATGCCGATAAACACAAACAGTATCACGAGTGATGGTGTATCTAGGGTGATTGCAGTGTCAGCGGGTATTGGTGGGTGGAATCCTCAAGGGCCCGTCCCAGGGACGGTTGTGTTCATCGACGCGGTTGCCGATGAAATTAAAAAAACAGTTGAACTCGATGGAAGAGCGGGGGGACCTACCATTGACAGCATGAAGCGCGTCTTTATTAGTTCCGGTGGACTGCTCGTGTACGATTTGGTCACCGAGGCGTGGACACACGATGCTGACAACCCATTCACAGATTTGGGTGGAGTGGGGACGATTGACCAGAACGATAGCCTGTATATCACAAAGGCAGATTGGACGGGTGGCAGGCAGGACAAATTACATGTCGTTGCCCCCGATGGGACGCTGCTAAATACCTACGGCGTTGGTCCCGGAGCATCTCTTGTCACCGTCGCACAGGTCCAATCAATAGGGGTTGTGACCGCTAATGTGAACCACGATGGAGTGGTCAATATCCTTGATCTGGTGCTCGTTGCAAGTAACTTCGGACAAACGGGTAGAAATCTCCAAGGCGATGTCAATCGAGACGGAGTTATTGATGTCTTTGATCTCGTCCGTATTGCGAAGTATTTCGGGCAAAATGTCAACTGATCAAGACATAAAAAAGGGTGTAGGGAACGTAGATCTACGTTCCCTACAAAAGTTTACTTGCCGTATCATTAAACCTTTAATCCAATCTAATTATCCGTCAAGTTACCATTCTAAAATCCTTGAATCCCCATATCTGTTATATTTCACGGCTGCTATCCTTGCTCCTCTGTCTCAGTTATCTTGCTTGTTCGCCGAAAAGCGGTGAACAAGTTCCGATTTCATGGGCTGTCACCTTTTTTCCGCTCGGTGCAAAAGTCGAATTTGACGCTGCAATTCGAGAGAACGTCCAAAAAATCACCATCCTCGATTCAAAAGGTAGGTTGCTCGCTCAACTCAATCTTAGAGGATATGCACGTAGCACCGAGTCCCTTTACTTTCGGTGGGAAAAGGGGCAAACGTATCAGTTTGAAGTGATGTATCAGAACGGTGAATCTGCCGCTCAAACGGTGCAGGCACCCCAAACCGATCCGCGAGGAGCAATTGAGATTGCCATCCCTTACGGCACAATTGAGGTGAACAAGACCGTTGAGGCAAACTTAGGGGTATCAACGGCAGCATCGGCTCAGAAGGCATCGCTGGTCTTGCAAGGTGTCGAGATGACCGCAACCGTGCTAGTCCGAAATGGCTTGGAGGCACCCGTCTCCTTTAATGTCGTGCTTCAGGCTCCGGCATCATTTCAAGTGTTACCACATAACCCAGTATGGGATAGTGAGATGAAGGAGGCTGCTCCGAATTCTAGTGCAATCGGAGAGGAGGTCCTATCTTACCGTTCATCAGGAAAATTCACAGTTGAATCAGAGGTCTGGTACAGTCAATTGACCTTAAAAATCCCAGATAAACCGCTCCCTAAGAACGCACGGATCCGTGGACGCGTGTTTTTTGAAAATGCGTCGGGAGACCGGTGGGAACGGAGTGTGACAACGCCATTACGTTCTGCTTCCCTTGATGAAATCGCAGGTCAACTTCGGCTTGAGGACATTACCATGCCGACAGATCTAAGCGGTATTTCCGATCCACGTCAACGATCAGACACGATTTCCTATCCACGCCCACTTTTGGGAGGACTCGGCAAATGGTTCGGCGCAAAAGCCAGCCCGACGGATGAATTTGAGCCCGTCGCTTATCAAACGGTTCACATCCACAATCAGGGGAGGGAGACGGTTCACGCGATTGTGGCATCAATGAACCGTGATACACAGGACGGAGAGCCAGTCCCTTTCCTATCTCCTCCGGACGCAGTCAACGCCGGCACGAACCGCAGCCTTGCGTTTGTCAGTTTAATGGGAGAAAGTACTACCCCTGTTCCCTTGCCCATCTATCTCAATCCACTGTCCCAACAGCATCAAGATTCGATTGGGGAAGGGGGTTATGAGCGTGCAATCGAGGTGAAAATTTGGGGAAGCGACGCAACCGCGCTCCGCGCCACGCGACCGCTGCTGATTGTGACACCCAATCTCCACGCACTGCTTGTTACCAGCCTTGTAACCGTTGTGACAGGACTAGGGATTGGATTGCTACTCTGTTTTCACTCACAACTATTCACCCGGTTTTCAACCAAGCAGTTGATCCTCATCTCTCTGTTTGGCACAACGATATTTATTGCTGTCAACGTTCCATCAACCCTGTTGACCAACCTTATTTCCGCGCTGCTCGGTCCCATTTCATCTCTGGTCACGGGACTCATCAATGAGATGCTATACTACGCGTTGCTGACAACGCTGCTGATGCTCATCCCCAAATTCGGAGTGATTACTCTCGTTACCGCAGTTCGCCTCCTGTTGGGAGGAGTCACGCTGGGGCTACTCACGCCCACTATACTGCTTCATGCTGTCACTGCTGTACTGTTGCTTGAATTCGGTTTCCAGATAGCGCGGAAAATTACTTTGGATTCCGGCGCGATTGGCGGTGCGAATCTGCTGATCTTGGCGTTGATCTTCGGCTTATGCGATGCGCTCACTGTTTACATCGACTTCCAACTGAGCATGACACTCTACCGCCTCTTCTATGCAGATTGGTATATCCTGACACGGATCTTGGTCGACGGTTTTACTTATACATTTATCGGCGTCCTTCTAGGGAAGCGGCTGGGTTCGGGGCTATGGCGGGTCGCGGAATAACATCAAGATTTTCCTGAGCATCTTGAAAATTTTAATACACTTTTTGGAGGTATTTCATGAAAATACAAAATTTGCGATTGAGCATATTTCTCGGTCTATCGATTCACTTGTTTGGTGCAATCCACGCTGGGGCACAGTCCCTCAAGGGTAATGTTATTTTTGTACGGGATGGTATTATTATTGAACTGGAAGAACGCCTCAAGGGGACCAATCAACCCGATCCGTTACACTCATTACCAAGTTTAGTTATACGTGAGGCAACCGAACCCCCGGAAGAAATCACCCCTGCTTGGATCGACGATCAACGTGCCCTTGCAACGTTTGATTGGAAACCTCAAACACCCTACCACGTCGCATTCCGATGGACGGATGGGGGACTATTCGAGACAGACACCACTGCGCCGCTCAAACCACTCCCTTATCGTATACGCACCGTCGAACTAGAGGAACCCCTGTCGCTACTGGCAAACCTGCAACGTCCGGCGACACCGACGACGATTGCTTTTGCTCCTGATGGTGAACAACTCGCGGTTGGGACAAACGCTGGACATCTGGCAATCATCAATCCGCTCACAGGGGATCGAATCTGGAAAACACGCATCTCCGAAGGCTATGCCAAACACGCAGCTTTCAGTCCAGATGGCAAGCGTTTCTACATCGGGGAGCAATCCCCTGATGGTTTCATCTATGCCTACAATCTATCAACGACAAAGCCAACGCTGTTATGGAAGTACCGCATGGCAGATGATATCGACACCTCAACCCCACAGAATCCAGACGATGCGTATGCATGGGTACAGTATCCGGGACCCTATCGAATCTCGACCACGGAGAGAGGAGATCTGCTAGTGGTGGGAAATCACTCGTGGACGAAGGATGGCGTAGGGTTAAAAAAAGCGAAACTCTATCGTTTCGATGGGGAAACGGGAACGGTCAAATGGAAATGGCCCCCCGATCAGCCCCTTCCGATGACCATCAGTTGGTTTGATTATAGTCGTGATGTAAAAACGGTTGCAACCCTCAGTTACGTCAGAGGCGGTGGAGACACCGGGGGGTTCAGATCCGGCACGTTGCACGTCATTGACGGTGAGACAGGCGAAACAGCGTGGGAATATACCTTCAATCCACTCAAGCCATACTTTGAGGAAGTAACATTTTGGCGAGGGGTGAGTGTCTCACCCGATGGAAAGTTCATCAATATCACAGCCGATGACGGGCGGGCATTTATCTTTAATACAGTGCCAGAACCGGGAGGAATCAAGCCGCTCTGGGAAACAAACCTCACAACACCGCTCGAAGTCAGCGGCATCCCAATCATTGCCACCAACGGAACAATCGCCGCTACTAACGACTTCGCACTCTTCGTGACGGGCGACACTTTTATTCCGTACCATTTGCAGAAAGGCGCGCAACGTCCCCCTTCAGCCCACCCGAATGGGATGACCCTGTTCGCTCATGGATGGTCAGGAGAAAAGGTGTGGCAATGGACGTTGGAAAATATGCCCCAAGGTTTGCAGGTTGATGGGACAGGACGATATGCCGTTATCAGCATATCCAAGCGGGGCCAAAACGTTGAGGAGCAGCTTCACGGTATCTCTGTCTTTGATCTCACCGCAGAAGGAGGCAGCCTCTCTAAGTATCTCTACACCTATCGCACGGAAGGGCAGCTCCCCTACGATACCATCGACATCAGCGCAAACGGACGGTTCATCGCCCTCATCGAAACACCGATTACGATGCCTGATGAGACAGTACGAGGCGGAAATCGGGTACATATTATTCGATAGGTCTCTGCTCTTTCACACTATGCTTTATTTATTTACTCAAGCATTTGTGCGATTATATTTTGAAAATAATCAGGAATACCTAACTCTTTTGGCGTGGTAGAGTGAGGAACAACGATCGTTGTTCCCTACGGATCCTTGACGGTGCTCCTGCTGTAGTTACCCGATTCATCGGGCGTTGGAAATGGTGTCCTACGGCGATAAATCACCGAACTACAGGACTTTGAACGTTCAACTGCGTAAGTCCTAAAAATGTTAAGATTTTCAAAAAATCGGTAATTCGCTAACGCGGAGGCAAAGGACAAAGAAGCGAAGATTTAGAAATTACTGATCTTGCACACAACGAAAACCGAAATCAGAACTCGCTTTCCACGAGGGACTCCGAAAGCGAAACGCAACTCGCACAACCATTGGATAACTGTCCCACGAGCCGCCGCGACACACACGATTTGAATGTCTCCGAGCAGGCGTTATCGGGCACGCACGATTTGTTTGAATTTTTGTGAAATTATCCGTAACCCAATCAATGCTGTTCTCACCGGATAGCGGATTTTCATGGGGAGAGCTAAAGTAGAAATCCTTGTCGTATTCATCGAGACACCACTCCCAGACGTTACCCGTCATATCATACAAACCGTATTGGTTTGGCAGATATTTGCCTACTGCTGTCGTCCCTTTACTATTATTGCCGTAATTCGCCCTACCGACGTGAATGTCATCGCCCCATGGATACTTTTTACTAGACAATCCACCTTGCGCTGCGTACTCCCACTCCGCCTCCGTTGGCAGGCGTTTTCCCGCCCATTTCGCGTAAGCCATCGCCGCATACCAACTCACATGCACAACCGGGTGGTTCGCTTTCCCGTTGGGATAGTCATTCCCATTCCAGTGATGTAAGTAGTATCCACCAATCCGATCCTTTTGCCAGCTCGGGTTGGCAAGAACGAACTTTTGATACTCTAAATTGGTCACCTAGTATTCATCCATAAAGAACGCATTGACATAGACCCTATGCACTGGCTGTTCATCTTTATGTGCCTCCGGGGCATTGCTTCCCATCTGAAATTCGCCCGCGGGAATCAGCACCATCCCCACCGGTGCGACAGGGGAGAGGGACTCCGAGACTTTGACTGTATAGTTCAGTGCACGGAAACCATCTTCCCAGGTGAGCGTGAGTTTCAACGGACCCTTAGCGAAGAGCCCAGAGATCTTCACCGTTTGATCGGTGGTGATTGCTGTACCCAGATTAACGGCGACATCACCGGGCGCAGTATCAAAGGCCACGGTTATGGTTGTGTTTGGGGCAATGATGCTACCGCAATGTGGTTTTCATTGTTTTCCTCCTTTATGCTTGGTTGATGTAAATTCTACCTTATTCCGTAGGTGTTGCTGCGCTTGACTTTTCCCCATAAGGTCGCCAATCTCCCCTTTGAGGTAACATCTAAGGGACGAACGGATCCCCATGAAGGACTACCGTCCCATGCGAGGTGATTGGTGAGGTTAATCGGATTAGTCCCGTCAGCATTCATCACATAGATTTCCCAATTGTCGTTCGGTTTCTTTTTCCAATCTCCGTCGCGGTTAGAAGTGAATGCAATCTGCTGCCCGTCCGGCGACCAATCGGGGCTACCATCTCTCGCTGGGTGGTTGGTGAGGTTAATGGGGTGAGTCCCGTCAGCATTCATCACATAGACCTCCGTGTTTCCATCCCCCTCGCGGTCAGAGGTGAATGCAATCTGCTGCCCGTCCGGCGACCAATCGGGTTTACCATCTCTCGCTGGGTGGTTGGTGAGGTTAATGAGATTTGTCCCATCAGCGTTCATCGCATAAACGTCCCAATTCTCAACCTGCCAATTATCAATGAGGATATCGAATTCCCAGTCTGTGCTGCGGTCAGAGTGGAATGCAATCCGCAGCCCGTCCGGGGACCAATCCGGTGCCCCGTCTTGGGCGTGGTGGTTGGTTAGGTTACGAGGATTGCCGCCATCGGCATCCATCACCCAGATATCCGAATGGAAAAGGTTGTCCTCAACAACGAGTTCGGCTGATGTAAAAGCAATCTGTTTCCCATCTGGAGACCAAGAGGAAACACTATCGGGCCTTTCTACCGATTGAGTCAAGTTGATAGGATTGGTGCCATTAGCGTTCATCACATAAATATCACCAAGGATGATTCCGCCTGCCTGAATTCGGTGCTTATCCCGGAATGACATAAAGGTAATCTTCTGCCCATCAGGGGACCAGGCAGGTGCTGTATCGTATTGAGGGTGTCTGGTAAGGCGGCGAACTCGCTTTCCATCAGGGTTCATCACGAAAATCTCGCCATTCCCTTCGCTGCGGGTGGACATAAAGGCTATTCTTGTGTCAGTGGCTTGTCCCAGACTAGTCGATGCCAAGAAGAGGAACATAACGAGAGTCCAAAGCCCATTGCCAAGATGGTAGGCTTGTATCTTTCGTTTGAATAATGTGAGTTTCATTGTTTTCCTCCTTTATACCAAGTTCTTCACAAATCCTACCTCACCTCATAGGTATTGATGCGTTTGATTTTTCCCCATGAGGTCGCCAATTTCCCCTCTGAGGCAACACCTAAAGCGGGGGCAGGTCCCCATGACGGGTTAAAGTCCCAATCATCAGGGTTTTGGGTGAGATTAACGGGATTCGTCCCATCGGCGTTCATCACGTAGATTTCTCTGTCTCCGTCGCGGTTAGAGTCGAAAGCAATCCGTGTTCCGTCCGGCGACCAAGAAGACCTATTGTCTTCAGCCGGATGATTGGTGAGGTTAATGGGGTTTGCCCCATCAGCGTTCATCACATAGATTTCCCAGTTCCCATCGCGGCCAGAGGTGAAGGCAATCTGCTGCCCATCCGGTGACCAATCGGGTCTACCATCTTCCGCTGGATGGTTAGTGAGGTTAATGGGGGTTGTCCCATCAGCGTTCATCAGGTAGATTTCCCAGTTCCTATCACGGTCAGAGGTGAAGGCAATCCGCAGCCCGTCTGGGGACCAATCCGGTGTCTGATCGTGAGCCTCATGGTTGGTTCGGTTTCTAGGATTGGCTCCATCCGTATCCATCACCCAGATATCCGAGTTGGTGAGGATATCATCATTGAAGAGTTCACCTGATGTAAAAGCAATCTGTTTTCCGTCAGGGGACCAAGAAGAAACTCCATGCGGTCTTTCTGGCGATTGAGTCAGGTTGATAGGATTTGAGCCATCGGCATTCATCACATAAATATCACCGCGCATAACTCTGTGTTCAGGAAGTTCTTTCAAATCTCGATACGAAACAAAGGTAATCCGCTTCCCATCAGGGGACCAAGCGGGTTCGCCATCGTATTTTGGCTCGTCGGTGATTTGGCGGATCTGTTCCCCATCGGGGTCCATCAGGTAAATTTCGACAATCCAATTCCGACTTCGGGTCGACTCAAAGGCAATCTGTGTATCAGCGGCTTGCACCCAACCTGCTGATGCTAAGAAAAAGTACATAACAAATACCAAAAATCCGCTATGAAGAGAGTAGGCTTGTATCTTTTGTTTGAACAATGCAAATTTCATCGTGTCCCTCCTTTATGCTTAGTCCATCGCAAATTTTACCTTACTCCGTAAGTATTGCCGCGCTTGACTTTTCCCCATGAGGTGACCAATTTCCCATTTGAAGAAGTGCCTAAGGGGCGGACAGATCCCCATGAGGGACTACTGTCTATAGCTGAGTGATTGGTCAGGTTAATAGGGTTGGTCCCATCAGCGTTCATCACGCAGATTTCTAAGTTCCCGTCCGATTAGCAATGAATGCTATCTGCGTATAGTCCGGCAATACTGAGTTGTGCTTGGCGAGCCGCTGGTGTTTCAGGTTTAGAATCAACTACTGTTTGGTATACTTCATCGCCCCCCAATAGTCCCTTTCTTGTAAGTGCTTTTCCGCCAGCTTCTGTGGACTTGACGCAACACAAGCGTATTGGGTCATCACAATCGCGGCGATAAGAGTAAAGGTGTTGTGTCTAACGATTTGCATAGGCTATCCCTTTGGGCTTCGTAGGGAACAGGTCTGGGGAAAGATTACGATCGGTTACCAGCAATTCCATAATATAATAGTCTTTAAGTTTTGGTTTGTAGTTCTTTATAGACTTATTAGAGGTAAAATCTCTAGCCGGAAAAGTTGTGTATACCGTTGCCCACCATCGTTCATCATTGAGTTCCCAGACAACCTGTGCCTTTTGGACGATGGAGAAATGCTTTTTTGCAGCAAAGGCTTGTTCGTTGATAACCTCGCAAAGTGTAGAAGCCAATTCGTCAGGGACTTCATCAAGCAGCGCGGGATATTCGCTATTACCTCCCACTAATGCGTTGACATCCCCGAAATAGACCTTGCGGTATCCCAGAACACCATTTTCACCGAAAATAAAATCCAACCCCTCTACACTAAAGGTACTAGTGATACCTGGCACTAGCGCACCATAGGCAAACCGCTTTGTAGCGTTAGGCAGGTTCGGTGGGGGTTCAAGGATCTCAATGGGTTCTCCGTATTTTTTAATGACTTGATCCTCACTCAATCCGACGAAAAACGCAGAAGGTAATCGCGATTTCGGGATACGTTGCTTTGGATAGATGGTCCGCCGTTTTGCAGGTAGGAACCCCTGTCGCTTTTTCGTCGGTTTCAAGACTGTGAAGACTGTTGCACCCTCTGTTTGCTGTGCTGCCTTTTGTGCTTTAAGTTCCCGTTTCAGCCTGTTAAGATGATAGCGCACCCTCCGGTTTTCTGGGTGGTTTTTAATTGTCCCTTCCCACACCGCCATTGCTGCATCAGGATTTTCCTGTGAGAGATAGTATTCGCCGAGGGCGATGGGTGCTGCATAGAAACTCGAATCTTTCTCAATAGACGCCTTGAACGAGGCAACTGAGGCATCTACATTTCCTTTGAGAAAATCCAGCTGCCCTTTTCCGTAGGGTATCAACGGGTGATCAGGATATTCGGCGGCGAGTGTATCGATAATCTCTTGTGCTTTATCCGCCATTCCGCCTCTGTAGGCTGACATTGCCGCATGTACCTTTGCATAGACAATTTGGTTATCAAAGAGACGTTGTGCTGCTGGGAGCATAGCATCTATTCTATGCTGTTGTGCAATGCGTGCAGCAGCCTCGTATTGTGTTTCTGCACGAGTATAGTTGCCATATTTATAACAGATCTCGCCAAGTTCTCTTTTACTTTCGTAAGTGCTACCGTTTCCATTGGCGAGGTCTTCGAGGACTACTGCTCGGTCCCTATCGTTTAAGCGGTAGAAAAGCACGTAAGCTAGACTCTGGAGCGCGTTGGTGTAGTCCGTTTTGATGGCGATGGCACGCTCGCAAAATTCTGCTTCTTTTGCGTAATCTCCGATCTTCTGATGAGCTACCCCTAACTTCCAATAAAGCTCCGGATCCTTGCTCCGATTTATTCCGACAACAGAGTTATAAGTCCCGATGGCTGCCTTGTAATTTTCATCCAAGTATTGATTGTCACCCATCCTGACAACGTGCTCAAGGAGTTGTGCACTTTTTTTCATCTCTTTTTTTAACATTTCCGTGGCACGCTGAGGCATGCCCAGTTTACGATAACAAACAGCGAGGTGGTAATAGATAAATGGATCGATTGATATATTCTTGCGTTCGGCAAGTTGGACTGCATAAAAGAATAACGCTCCAGCATCACGATAGTTTTGAGAATCTAAGTTTCTAAAAGCGAACGCTAGCACGATATTGTTCAACATAATGTCGCTGTTAGAAGCTAATTTTGAACCTGCCGTCTTAGGATTCAGAATTAGCTTCCTCTGACTCATAAGAATACCCTTCATTGCTTGCTGCCAAGGCTCGATGATACGCTCAGGATCTACGCCAAAACCGGAGTCTGAGTAGTCTGGTGCATCCTCCATTGCAGGACTACGTTCAATCCTGTCCCGTGGACGATTTCTCTCACGGCGCTGCTTCCGGCGTTCCAATGCAGGCTCCAGTTGTGTCAGTAAATAATCGTCCGGTTTGGGGATAGTGACTCCCATCAAGCGGAGTTCTTGTTTTGCGGTATTAACTGATTCTTCTGTACCTTCGATGTTGCCATATCGCTTGATGATAGATTGGTAAATTTGCATGGCGGCATTTTCATCACGAAGCAGTTGTCCCTGAATTTTGGCTTTATTGACTAATGCCTGCGCTGCGCGATTGTCTTCTGGATAGCGGTTTGCCACGTTGTCATAAACTTCGATGGCTTTCTCATAATCTCCAGCGTCTTCATAACTTTTTGCCAACATCAGTTGGGCGTTATAACTAAGTTCTAACATCGGGAATTTGTTGATGATGATATTAAAAGCCTGTTGCGCCGATTGATAATCTTTGGTTTTGAAAGTATAAAGCCCCAAGCTCCAGTGTGCTTCGGCAGCCTCGTCGCTGTCAGGTGCCGCAGCGATGAGGTCTTGATAAATCTGGATACCCTGTTGGGGTTGATCCATCTTTTCGATGTATAATTTGGCAATGCTGAGTTGTGCTTGACGTGCTTCAGGTGTTTCGGGTTTGGAGTTGACAACCGTCTGATATACTTCGATCGCCCCGCGATAGTCCTTTTCTTGCAGACGCTTTCCGGCAAGCTTCTGTGGACTTGACGCAACACAAGCGTATTGAGTCATCACTATCGCGGCGATAAGGGTAAAGATGTTGTGCCTAACGGTTTTCATGGTCTTCCTCCTTTATACTAACCTAAGTTGTTAGTTGATAAATCAAGTGTCAAAAACCGAGTTTTTTACAGAAAAGAAACATGATTTAAAGAAAAAGTCAACCCATTTTCCCAAGATCAAGCGATATGAGCACGAAAAACTCGGTTTTTCTATGCGACTAGCAACTTGCATTATACTAAGTGCCGCACAATTTCTACTTCGCTTCGTAGGCGTTGCTGCGCTTGACTTTTCCCCATAAGGTCGCCAATTTCCCCTTTGAGGTAACGCTCAAGTTTGGTGCCGGTTCCCATACGGGACCACTGTCCCAGGCGGGATTATTAGTGAGGTTAATGGGGTTAGTCCCGTCAGCGTTCATCACAAAGACCTCCCAATTATCCTTAGGATTTCTTTCCCAATCTCCGTCCCGGTTAGAGACAAATGCAATTTGCTGCCCATCCGGTGCCCAATCTGCTGCCCTGTCTTCAGCCGAGTGATTGGTCAAATTGATAGGGTTAGTTCCATCAGCGTTCATGACATAGATTTCTCTGTTTCCGTCACGATCTGAAGTGAATGCAATCTGATTCCCATCCGGTGACCAAGCAGGATTACCATCTGCATCTGGGTGGTTGGTGAGATTGATAAGATTTGCACCGTCAGGGGTCATGGCATAGATGTCCGAAGGTGCCTTCCAGAAATCGAATTCCCAACCTCCCTCACGGTTAGATTCAAATGCAATCTGCATTCCGTCCGGTGACCAATCCGGACTCAGGTCTTTGGCACCATGGTTGGTTAAGTTACGTGAATTGCCTCCATCTGCATCCATCACCCAAATATTCCGGTGGGATCCACCACTACCATCCCGCTTCCATCCCTCATCAGATGTAAATGCAATCTGTTTTCCGTCCGGTGACCAAGAGGAACTGAAGTCGGCTCTTTCTGGCGATTGAGTCAGGTTAATGGGATTGGTGCCATCGGCGTTCATCACATAAATCTCAGCGAAAATTATTCCTTTCGGCTTGTGCAAATCTCGAAATGATGCAAAGGTAATTTTCTTCCCATCAGGTGACCAGGCAGGTGAGCTGTCATATTGAAGATGTCGAGTAAGTTGGCGAACCCGTTTCCCATCGGGGTTCATCAGAAAAATTTCGCCATTATCAGAGTTGCGAGTGGACATAAAGGCAATCCTTGTATCAGCAGCTTGCGCCAAGTTTGCCAATGCCATGAGGAGATACACAGCGAGAATCCCAAAGCCGCGGTGAGGATAGTAAGCTTGTATCCTTCGTTTAAGCCATGCGCGTTTCATCATTTCCCTCCTGTATCTATTTGCTAAATTTTCTCACAAATCTACTTCATCCCGTAGGTGTTGCTACGCTTGACGCTGCCCCATAAGGTCGCCAATTTCCCCTCTGAGGCAACATCTAAAGGGGCAGCAGGTCCCCAGGACGGGTTAATGTCCCAAATCTCAGGGTTTTGGGTGAGATTAATGGGATTCGTCCCATCAGCGTTCATCACATAGATGTCCGAAGTACCCTCACTATCACGGTTAGAGTCGAAAGCAATCCGCGTTCCATCCGGCGACCAGGAAGATCGATTGTCTTCAGCCGGGTGATTGGTGAGGTTTATAGGATTCGCCCCATCGGCGTTCATCACATAGATTTCTATGTTTCCGTCACGGTCAGAAGTGAAAGCGATCTGATTCCCATTTGGAGACCAATCCGGCCTGCCGTCTCTCGCGGGGTGATTGGTGAGGTTAATGGAGTTGGTGCCATCAGCGTTCATCACGTAGATTTCCCAGTTTCCATCACGATTAGAGGAGAAGGCAATCCAATTCCCGTTTGACGACCAATCTGGAGTCTGGTCTAAGGCATCGTGGTTGGTAAGGTTAATGGGATCCCCTCCATCTACAGCCATCACAAAAATATCTGAGTTGACGAGGGTATGCCCATTGAATAGTTCAGCGGATGTAAAGGCAATCTGTTTTCCATCTGGAGACCAAGAGGAAACCCTCTCCGCTCTTTCTACCGACCAAGTCAGGTTGATGGGATTTGAGCCATCAGCGTTCATCACATAAATTTCACCGCGGATAACCCCACGTTCAGGAATTTGTTTCAGATCCCGAAATGACACAAAGGTAATCCGCTTCCCATCCGGAGACCAAGCGGGCTCGCCATCATATTTCGGCTCGTCGGTGAGTTGTTGGATTTTTTCCCCGTCAGGATTCATCATATAAATTTCGGCAATCCAATGCCGACTCCGGGTAGACTCAAAGGCAATCCTAGTGTCGTCGAGTTGTGCCAAACTTATTGATGTCAAGAGAAGATTCACAGCAAGAGCAAAAAGCCCTCCGTGAAGATAGCGGGCTTGTATCCTTCGTTTGAGCCATGCACATTTCATCATTTCCCTCCTGTATCTATTTGTTCAGTTTCCTCACAAATCTACTTCATCCCGTAGGTGTTGCTACGCTTGACTTTTCCCCATAAGGTTGCCAATCTTCCCTTTACGGAAACACCTAAGGGACGGACAGGTCCCCATGAGGAACTATTGTCTATAGCTGGGTGATTGGTAAGATTAATGGGGTTGGTTCCGTCAGCGTTCATCACATAGATTTCTACGTTTTTGTCATCGTCATCTTTTCTATCACGAGTAGTCGAGAATGCAATCTGTCTCCCATCCGGCGACCAATCAGGACTATAGTCTCCAGCTGGGTGATTGGTGAGATTAATGGGGTTGGTTCCGTCAGCGTTCATCACATAAACTTCCAAGTTTCCATCACGGTTAGAGGTGAAGGCGATTTGATTTCCATCCGGCGACCAATCCGGTCTACCATCTCCAGCTGGGTGATTGGTAAGGTTAATGGGGTTAGTCCCATCCGCATTCATCACATAGACTTCCCAATTCGCTTGGAACTCAAATTCCCAATCCTTGTTGCGATCAGACTCAAATGCAATCCTATTGCCATCTGGCGACCAATCAGGGCCCCGGTCTTGGGCGTAGTGGTTGGTCAGGTTATGGGGATTCCCTCCATCTGCGTCCATCGCCCAAATATCCCAAGGCCACTGAAAGCGATCGGATGATGCAAATGCAATCTGTTTTCCGTCCGGAGACCAAGAAGAATGACCATCAGCTCTTTCCACCGCTTGCGTCAGGTTAATAGGATTAGTACCATCGGGGTTCATCAGGTAAATCTCACCAAGGATCGGTCCCCTGCCCCGAAATCGATTCACATCTCGAAATGACGAAAAGGTAATCTTCTGCCCATCAGAAGACCAAGCGGGTGCGCTGTCATATTTAGGGTGTTTGGTAAGTCGTCGAAGTCGTTTTCCATCGGGGTTCATCAGGTAAATTTCGCTATTCCCGCTGCGATTGGACATAAAGGCGATCCTTGTATCAGCAGCTTGTACAAAACTCACCGATGCTAAGAGGAGACATACAGCGAGTGCCAAAAGTCCGCTGTCAAGATAGTAGGCTTGTACCTTCCGTTTGAGCGGTGTGAATTTCATCTTTCCCCTCCTTATATTGAGAAATTGGGCAACAGAAACCGGGTTTTGCGCCTTTTTTATGAGCCTCAGAGGTTGGGCTTCCCCGCCCGTCTCTGTCAATGAACCCATGAAAAATAGCTTTCACATTTCACGCGCTTAGTGTTTCGCACTTTCTCTTTGTATGAGCCTCCTTTATGCTTCGTTCCTTACAATTTCTATTTCCCACCACAGGCATTGATGCACTTGATGTTTCCCCATAAAGTTGCCAATTTCCCCTTTGAGGCAACACTTAAACTGGGGGCAGGGCCCCACGAGGGACTATAGTCCCAGTCAGGGTGCTGGGTGAGGTTAACAGGGTTTGCCCCATCAGCATCCATCAGGTAGATTTCCCAGTTTTCGTCTCGGTAAGATTCAAAAGCAATCCGTGTTCCATCTGGCGACCAAGAGGCCTGATCATCTTCAGCGGGGTGCTGGGTAAGGTTAATGGGATTTGCACCGTTGGCATTCATCAGGTAGATTTCTAAATTATTGTCGCGATCAGAGGTGAATGCAATCCTATTCCCGTCTGGCGACCAATCGGGTCTACCCTCTTTCGCTGGGTGATTGGTCAGGTTGATGGGATTAGTCCCATCAGTGTTCATTACGTAAATTTCCCAGTTTCCATCACGACTAGAGGAAAATACAATTCTATTCCCGTCTGGTGCCCAATCTGGAGTCTGGTCTAGGGCATCATGGTTAGTTATATTACGGGGATTGCCCCCATCTGCATCCATCACGAAAATATTCGAGTTAGCGAGAATGTCTTCATTGAGGAGTGCGGCTGATGTAAAGGCAATCTGCTTTCCGTCCGGTGACCAAGAAGAATGACCATCAGCCCTTTCTATCGCTCGAGTCAAGTTGATGGGATTGGTGCCATCAGCATTCATCAGATAGATTTCACCGCGAAGAATTCCACGAGGAATTCGTGCCAAATCTCGATATGACACGAAGGTGATCTGTTTCCCATCAGGGGACCAAGCGGGCTCGGTATCAGATTTAGGTTGTTCAGTGAGTTGTTGAATTTGTTTCCCATTAGGGTTTATCAGGTAAATTTCTGCCTCCCAATCCAAGTTACGGTCAGACGCAAAGGCAATCCTTGTATTAGCAAGTTGTGCAAAGCTAGTTGATGCCAAGAGGAGGCATGCAGCGAGCACCAAAAGTCCGCCGCAAAGATGGCAGGCTTGTATCCGCGGTTTCAGCAATGAGACTTTCATCGTTTTTCTCCCTTGTGCCAAGTTTCTCACAGATTCTATCTTCCACCGTAGGTGTTGCTGCGCTTGACTTTTCCCCATAAGGTGACCCATCTCCCATTTGAAGAAACGCCTAAGGGGCGGGCAGATCCCCATGAGGGACTATTGTCTATAGCTGGGTGATTGGTAAGATTAATGGGGTTGGTTCCGTCAGCGTTCATCACATAGATTTCTACGTTTTTGTCATCGTCATCTTTTCTATCACGAGTAGTCGAGAATGCAATCTGTCTCCCATCCGGCGACCAATCAGGACTATAGTCTCCAGCTGGGTGATTGGTAAGATTAATGGGGTTGGTTCCGTCAGCATTCATTACATAGATTTCAGCATTTCCCTCACGGTTAGACTCAAATGCAATCTGTCTCCCGTCCGGAGACCAATCGGGCCTACGGTCTCCAGCTGGGTTATTGGTCAGGTTTATAGGATTAGTCCCGTCAGCATTCATCACATAGACTTCCCAATTTTCCTCTTGGGTCTCGAATTCCCAGTCCCTGTTGCGGTTAGAGTAGAATGCAATCTGCATTCCGTCCGGAGACCAATCCGGACTCAGGTCTGAGGCGTGGTGATTGGTCAAGTTACGAGGATTGCCGCCATCTGCATCCATTATCCAAATATCCGAGTGAAAGAGAATGTCCCACTTGAAGAACTTGGCTGATCTAAATACAATCTGTCTTCCGTCCGGAGACCAAGAGGGAGAACCATCGGGTCTTTCTGGCACTTGGGTCAGGTTGATAGGATTAGTCCCATCAGCGTTCATCACGTAAATTTCACCGAGGATAATTCCATCCACCTGAATTCGGTGCAAATCTCGATATGATAAAAAGGCAATCTTTTGTCCATCAGGGGACCAGGCAGGCACCCCGTCATATTGAGGGTGTCTGGTGAGTCGGCGAACTCGTTTCCCATCGGGGTTCATCAGAAAAATTTCGCCATTCCTTTCGCTGCGGTTGGACATAAAGGCGATTTTCGTGTCAGCGGCTTGTGTCAAGTTTGTCGATACCAAGAGGAAGTATACAACAAGTGCCAAAAGTCCGCCGCAAAGATAGCGAGTGGGTATCCTCCGTTTGAGCCATGCGCGTTTCATCATTTCCCTCCTTTATACTTAGTCCATCGCAAATTCTATCTTACTCCATAGGTGTTGCCGCGCTTGACTTTTCCCCATAAGGTCGCCAATTTCGCGCTTGAGGTAACACCTAGGGGGCGAATGGGTTTCCATGCGGGACCCCTATCTATAGCGGGGTGATTGGTGATGTTAATGGGGTTAGTCCCGTCAGCATTCATCACATAGATTTCTACGTTTTTGTCATCGTTATCTTTCCTGTCACGTTCAGATTGGAATGCAATCTGCATTCCGTCCGGTGACCAATCGGGGCTACGGTCTACGGCCAGGTGATTGGTGAGGTTGATGGGGTTGGTGCCATCAGCGTTCATCGCATAAATTTCTACGTTTCCGTCACGATTAGACTCAAATGCAATCTGCATTCCGTCCGGTGACCAATCGGGACTACGGTCTTCAGCTGGGTGATTGGTGAGGTTGATGAGGTTGGTGCCGTCAGCGTTCATCACATAGATTTCCAAATTCGCTGGGAACTCGAATTCCCAGTCTCGGTTGCGTTCAGAGTGGAATGCAATCTGCCTCCCGTCCGGTGACCAATCCGGACTCCCGTCGCCGGCATCATGGTTGGCTAGGGCACGGGGATTGCCCCCATCTGCATCCATCACCCAAATATTCCAGCGGAATCCACCGCGATGCTTGAAGTGCTCACCTGACGCAAATGCAATCTGTTTTCCGTTTGGCGACCAAGAGGAAACCCCATCTGCTCTTTCTGGCGACTGAGTTAAGTTGATGAGATTGGTGCCATCGGGGTTCATCAGATAAATCTCAGCGTGGATCATTTGTCCTATCGGCAACCGGTGCTCGTCCCGAAATGACGCAAAGGTAATTTTCTGCCCATCAGGGGACCAAGCAGGTACTGTGTCAAATTGAGGGTGTTTGGTGAGTCGGCGGAGTCGCTTCCCATCAGGATTCATCAGGTAAATTTCGCCATTCCCACTGCGGTTGGACATAAAGGCAATCCTTGTATCACCGTTTTGTGCCAAACTTGCTAATGCCAAGAGAAAGTTCACAGCGAGCACCAAAAGTCCGCTATAAAAGTAGCATGTCCGCCTCCGCGGTTTCAGCAATGTGCGTTTCATCGTTTCCCTCCTTTATTTATTCACGAAGTACCTAACAGATTTTATTTTACTCCGTAGGTATTGATGCGCTTGACTTTTCCCCATAAGGTCGCCAACCTCTCGTTTGAGGGAACGCTTAAAGTAGGGGCAGGCCCCCACGAAGGACCGCGATCCCAGTCAGGGTGATTGGTGATGTTAATAGGGTTAGCACCGTTGGCACTCATCACATAGATTTCTAAGTTTCCGTCACGGTCAGAGGTGAAGGTAATTTGATTCCCGTCCGGTGACCAATCCGGTCTGCCATCTTTCGCTAAGTGATTGGTCAGGTTAATGGGGTTGGCACCATCAGGGTTCATCACGTAGATTTCCCAGTTCCCATCACGGAGAGAGGAGAACGCAATTCGCAGCCCGTCTGGGGACCAGTCTGGAGTCTGGTCTTGAGCCTCATGGTTGGTGAGGTTTATGGGATTGGCTCCATCGGTATCCATTACAAAAATATCCGAGTTAGCGAGAATGTGCTCATTAAAGAGTTCGGCTGATGAAAAAGCAATCTGTTTGCCATCAGGGGACCAAGAAGAAACCCCGTCCGGTCTTTCTGGCGATCGAGTCAGATTGATAGGATTTGAGCCATCGGCGTTCATCACATAAATCTCACCGAGACGGATTTCATCTTTAGGAAGTTGCTCCAAATCTCGATATGACATGAAGGAGATCTGCTTTCCATTCGGGGACCAAGCGGGTTCGCTGTCGTATTTCGACGCGTCGGTGAGTTGGCGGACATCTTTCCCGTTGGGGTCTATCAGGTGAATCTCAACATTAGGGGCATTTTCTTTTTTCCAATCCCAGTCCCGGTTAGACACAAAGGTAATCATTGTGCCAGTGGCTTGCACCAGACTTGCCGATGCCAAAAGGAGGGATATAGCGAGAGCCCAAAGCCCATTGCCAAGATGGTAGGCTTGTATCTTTCGTTTGAGCAATGTGAGCTTCATTGTCTTCTTCCTTTGCTTATCTGTCAAATTTCTCACAAATTCTACTTCACCCTGTAAGTATTGGTGTGTTTGACTTTCCCCCATAAGGTCGCCAATCTTCTTTTTGGGGAAACGCTTAAAGTAGGTACGGGTTCCCATGAAGGACTACTGTCCCATGCGGGGTGTTGGGTAAGGTTAATGGGATTGGCTCCGTCAGCGTTCATGACATAGATTTCCCAATTGTCGTTAGGCTTCTTTTCCCAATCCCCGTCACGATTAGAGGAGAATGCAATTCGCAGCCCGTCCGGAGACCAATCGGGTCCACTGTCCCGTGCCGGGTGATTGGTCAGGTTAATGAGGTTAGTGCCGTCAGTGTTCATGACATAGATTTCCCGATTACCGTCACGGTCAGAGGTGAATGCAATCTGCCTTCCGTCCGGAGACCAGGCGGGTCCACTGTCCCATGCGAGATGATTGGTCAGGTTAATGGGGTTTGCCCCGTCAGTGTTCATGACATAGATTTCCCAATTCCCCTGAACATTGTTTTCAAATTCCCAGGCCCTGTTGCGATCAGACTGAAATGCAATTTGCTGCCCATCAGGGGACCAATCCGGGCTGCGGTCTATAGCATGGTGGTTGGTCAGGTTACGTGGGTTCCCTCCATCTGCATCCATTACCCAAATATTCCGCTTAAAGCTCTCATCAGATGTAAAGGCAATCTGCTTTCCGTCCGGAGACCAAGAGGAAATGAAGTCCGCTCTTTCTGGTGATTGAGTCAGGTTGATAAAATTGGTGCCATCGGCATTCATTAAATAAATCTCACCGAAAATTATTCCTCTCGGCTTGTGCAAATCTCGAAATGACACAAAGGTAATCTTCTGTCCATCAGGGGACCAAGCGGGTACGCTGTCATATTGAGGGTGTCTAGTGAGTCGGCGAACTCGTTTCCCATCGGGGTTCATCAGATAAATTTCGCCATTCCCACTACGGGTAGACATAAAGGCAATCCTTGTGTCAGCGGCTTGCACCCAACCTGCTGATACCAAGGAAAGGTACATAACAGATACCAAAAATCCACTATGAAGAGAGTAGGCTTGTATCTTTTGTTTGAACAATGCAAATTTCATCGTGTCCCTCCTTTATGCTTAGTCCATCGCAAATTTTACCTTACCCCGTAAGTATTGTCGCGCTTGACTTTTCCCCATAAGGTTGCCAATTGCCTTTTTGGGGAAACGCTTAAAACGGGAGTCGATCCCCACGAAGGCTTAATGTCCCAGTAGCGGTTTTGGGTGAGGTTGATAGGATTAGTCCCGTCAGCGTTCATCACATAAATTTCCCAGTTATAATCGCGGTCTCGATCCCGGTCAGAGTCAAAAGCAATCCGCGTTCCATCTGGTGACCAAGAAGCGTGATTGTCTTCTGCCGGGTGATTGGTCAGGTTAATGGGGTTGGTCCCATCGGCGTTCATCACATAGATTTCCCAATTTCGGTCACGGTCAGAGGTGAATGCAATCTGTTGCCCATCCGGCGACCAATCGGGTCTGCCGTCTCTCGCCGGGTGATTGGTAAGGTTGATGGGGTTGGTCCCATCGGCATTCATCACGTAGATTTCCCAATTTCGGTCACGGTTAGATGAGAATGCAATTCGCAGCCCGTCTGGTGACCAATCTGGAGTTTGGTCTAGGGTGTCGTGGTTGGTAAGGTTAATGGGATTGGCTCCATCTGCACCCATCACGAAAATGTCTGAGTTGGCAAGAACGTCCTTGTTGAGTAGGGCGGCTGATGTAAAGGCAATCTGATTCCCGTCCGGCGACCAAGAGGAAACCCCATGTGCCCTTTCTGGCACTTGAGTCAAGTTAATCGGATTTGAGCCATCGGCATTCATCAGGTAGATTTCACCGCGATGAATTTCACCTTCAGGGATTTGTTCCGGATCTCGATATGACACGAAGGTAATCTGCCTCCCGTCAGGGGACCAAGTGGGTTCGGTGTCAAATTTAGGTTGTTCGGTGAGTCGACGAATCTGTTTTCCGTTGGAATTCATTAGGAAAATTTCGAGATTCCGATCCTCTTCTGCGGGCCAATCCCAGTCCCGGTCAGATGCAAAGACAATCGTTGTATTAGCAAGCTGTGCAAAACTGGTCGATGCCAAGAGGAGACATACAGCGAGAGCCAAAAGTCCGCCGCAAAGATAGCAAGCTTGTATCCGCGGTTTCAGCAATGAGAGTCTCATCGTTTTTCTCCTTTATGCTAAGTTCTTCACAAATTCTACCTGCCATTGTAGGTATTTGTGCGCTTGACGTTTCCCCATAAGGTCGCCAATCTCCCTTTTGGGGAAACGCTTAAAGCAGGGGCAGGTTCCCATGCGGGACTACTGTCCCATGCGGGGTGATTGGTGAGGTTAATGGGATTTGCCCCGTCAGCGTTCATCACATAGACTTCCCAATTGTCGTTAGGCTTCTTTTCCCAATCTCCGTCACGGTTAGTGGAGAATGCAATCTGATTTCCGTCCGGTGACCAATCGGGTCCACTGTCCCGTGCCGGGTGATTGGTGAGGTTGATGGGGTTAGTTCCGTCAGAATTCATCACATAGACTTCTACGTTTTCATCACGGTTAGAGTGGAATGCAATCCGTTTTCCGTCCGGTGACCAAGCAGGACTACTGTTTTTAGCCGGGTGATTAGTCAGATTGATGATGTTTGCCCCGTTAGTGTTCATCACATAGATATCTGAATTCCATCCCCAGAAATTGAATTCCCACCCTCTGTTTCGATCGGACTGAAATGCAATCTGCATCCCATCCGGCGACCAAGCTGGACTCCAATCTGAAGCGACATGGTTGGTTAAATTACGTAGGTTCGCTCCATCTGCATCCATCACAAAAATATCCGACGCGAGATCGGATGATTTAAAGACAATCTGTCTTCCGTCCGGAGACCATGAGGGAGAACGCTCCCGCCTTTCTGGAGATTGAGTCAAGTTAATAGGATTGGTCCCGTCGGCATTCATCACATAAATTTCAGGACGAGGTTTAGGCTCACCTCGGAATGATATATAGGCGATTTTTTTCCCATCAGGAGACCACGCAGGGGCCGAGTCAAATTGAGGGTGTTCGGTGAGGCGGCGCACTCGTTTCCCATCGGGGTTCATCAGGTAAATTTCGCCATTCCTCTCGTCGTGCCGGTTGGACATAAAGGCAATCCGTGTGTCAGCACTTTGTGCCAGATCTACTGATGCCAAGAGAAGGCATACAACGAATGCCAAAAATCCATTATGAAGAGAGTAGACTTGTATCTTTTGTTTCAACAATACAGATTTCATCGTGTCCCTCCTTTATACGAAGTACCTCACAATTTCTACTTCGCCCCGTAGGCGTTGTTGCGCTTGACGTTTCCCCATAAGGTTGCCAATCTCCCTTTTCGGGAAACGCTTAAAGCGGGTGCCGGTTCCCATGCGGGAGCACTGTCCCATGCGGGGTGGTTGGTGAGGTTAATGGGGTTAGTCCCGTCAGCATTCATCACATAGACTTCCCAATTGTCGTTAGGCTTCTTTTCCCAATCTCCATCACGGTTAGTGGAGAATGCAATCTTCAACCCGTCCGGCGACCAGGCGGGTCCGCCGTCCCGTGCCGGATGCTTGGTGAGGTTGATGAGGTTTGCGCCGTCAGAGGTCATAACATAGACTTCCCTATTGCCGTCACGGTTAGTGGAGAATGCAATCTGCTTTCCGTCCGGTGACCAAGCGGGGCTACCATCTTTCGCTGGATGCTTGGTGAGGTTGACAAGGTTTGCGCCGTCAGGGGTCATGACATAGACTTCCCAATTTCCTCCCCAGATATCGAATTCCCAGTCACTGTTGCGATCGGACTGAAATACAATCTGCGTCCCATCCGGCGACCAATCTGGATTCCAATCTGAAGCAACATGGTTGGTTAAGTTACGTGGATTGGTTCCATCTACATCCATTACCCAGATATCTGACTGGAAGAAACCGTTCGCGTTGAAAATTCCGAATGATTCGTAAGCAATCTGCTTTCCGTCTGGGGACCACGAGGAAGCGCCCTCCCTTATTTCTGGGGATTGAGTCAGGTTAATAGGATTGGTGCCATCGGGATTCATCACATAAATCTCACCGCGAGGTTTAGGCTCACCTCGGAATGACATGTAGGTGATTTTCTTTCCATCAGGGGACCATGCGGGTACACTATCATATTGAGGATGGTTGGTAAGTCGCCGAACTCGTTTCCCATCGGAATTCATCAGGTAAATTTCGCCATTCCTCTCGTCGTGCCGGTTCGACATAAAGGCAATCCTTGTGTCAGCGGCTTGCACCAGACTTGCTGATACCAAGAGGAGACATACAGCGAATGCCAAAAATCCATTATGAAGAGAGTAGACTCGCATCTTTTGTTTGAACAATGCAGATTTCATCGTGTCCCTCCTTTATGCTAAGCACTTCACAATTTCTACTTCCCATCGTAAGTATTTGTGCTCTTGACGTTTCCCCATAACGTCGCTAGTTTCCCCTTTGAGGAGACGCTTAAGGTTGATACAGGTTCCCATGAGGGTTGACTATCCCATTTAGGATGATTGGTGAGGTTAATGGGATTAGTCCCGTCGGCATTCATCACATAGATTTCTATGTTTTTGTCATCGCCATCTTTTCTGTCACGAGTAGAGGAGAACGCAATCTGCAGCCCATCCGGTGACCAAGCAGGGCCACCGTCTCCAGCCGGGTGGTTGGTCAAGTTAATGGGGTTGGTCCCATCAGCATTCATCACATAGATTTCTGAGTTTCCCTCCCGGTCAGAAGAAAATGCAATTCGTTTTCCATCCGGTGACCAATCAGGACTACTGTCCCGTGCAGGGTGGTTGGTCAGGTTGATAAGGTTTGTCCCATCAGCATTGATGACGTAAACTTCCTCATTTGGGTGAGCCTCGAATTCCCAGTCTCTGTTTCGATTGGAGGTGAATGCAATCCGCAGCCCGTCCGGCGACCAATCCGGAGTCCATTCACGAGCCGGGTGATTAGTCAGATTGCGAGGATTGCCCCCATCTGCATCCATCACCCAGATATCAAAGTGAAAAACACCGTCTACTCGGGAGAGTTCGGCTGATATAAATGCAATCTGTTTTCCATCCGGAGACCAAGTGGGAGACTTATCGGGTTTTTCTGGCGATTGAGTCAGGTTAATGAGATTGGTGCCATCGGGGTTCATCAGATATATCTCACCGTAAGTTGACCTCCCTCCCGGCCTTCGGTGCTCATCCCGGAATGACACAAATACAATCTTCTGTCCATCAGGAGACCAAGCAGGGGCCGCGTCATATTGAGGGTGTTTGGTGAGTCGCCGAACCCGTTTCCCATCGGAGTTCATCAGAAAAATTTCCCCGTTCCTTTCGCTGCGGGTGGACATAAAAGCAATTCTTGTGTCAGCGGCTTGCACCAGACCGGTCAACGCCAAGAGAAAGTTCACAGCAAACCCCAAAATCCCACTGTGAAGATAACAAGCTTGTATCTTATGTTTGAGGGATGTGCGTTTCATGATTCTCCTCCTTTGCTTATCTACTCAAGTTCTCAACAAATTCTACTTCACCCCATGGGTATTGGTGCGCTTGACTTTGCCCCATAATGCCGCCAATTTTCCCTTTGAAGCAACACTTAAAGTGGGGACAGGTCCCCACGCCGGATAATAGTCAAAAGCATCAGGATTTTGCGTGAGATTAATGGGATTCGTCCCATCAGCATTCATCACATAGATTTCCCAGTCTTTGTCACGGTATGAGTCAAAAGCAATCTGCTTTCCGTCTGGAGACCAATCGGGTGCATCATCTACAGCTAGGTGATTGGTGAGATTAATGGGATTCGTCCCATCAGCGTTCATCACGTAGATTTCTGAGTTTCCGTCACGGTCAGACGAAAACGCAATCTGATTCCCATCCGGCGACCAATCCGGTCTGCCGTCTCTCGCTAAGTGATTGGTGAGGTTGATAGAATTCGTCCCATCAGCGTTCATCACGTGGATTTCCCAATCACCGTCGCGGTTAGAGGAGAAGGCAATCCACCTCCCGTCCGGGGACCAATCCGGGGTCTGGTCTAGGGCGTCATGGTTGGTCAGATTACGGGGATTGCCTCCATCTGCCTCCATCACCCAAATATCCGAGTTGGCGAGAGTCCATGCGTTAAAGAGTTCGGCTGACGTAAATGCAATCTGCTTTCCATCCGGAGACCAAGAGGAAACGCCATCCGGTTTTTCCGGTGCTTGAGTCAGGTTGATTGGATTGGTGCCATCAGCGTTCATCAGATAGATTTCACCAAGCCAAATTTCAACTCCAGGTTCTGGTTTTTTTTTCAGATCCCGATACGACACGAAGGTGATTTTTTGCCCATCGGGGGACCAAGCGGGTTCGGTGTCATTTTTAGGTGTTCCGGTGAGTCGACGAATCTGTTTCCCATTGGAATTCATCAGGTAAATATCGGTATTCCAAGCAAAGTCACGGTCAGACACAAAGGCAATCTGTGTGTCAGCAGCTTGCCCCACACTTACCGATGCCAAGAGAAAACACGCAGCAACCATTAGAAATCCACCGCGAAGATAGCAGGCTTGTATCTGTCGTTTGAACCATACGAGTTTCATCGTTTCCCTCCTTTATCTATACCTTTAAAGCTAAACGAGCGTGAACCGTGATATCAGTTCAAAGACCTATCTATTCCCATTATGATTATAAGAATACCAATCAATCTCCCAAAAATTCCAGCCACTTTTAGAAGTATGGACATGATATGTCCATACTTCTAAAATACTGATTGCAAATTGAAGGCAAGGAGATTTATACTATTAGGAGTTACGCAGTTGCCCTTTTCAATCTTCGTAATTCAGCAATTCAGTGCCCGTGTGATGTGGGTTAGATTGTGCGATTGCAAATTGCTTTGAATCTCCCGATCTATCAGGATGAAACGTCGGGACCGTCCTGAAACATCGGAATTCTCGTAGAGCAGAACGGGATTTCGCTATACTCAACTTGTTACATTATCAATAAGCAATTAACATGCCAAATAAAACAATAAGTCCCCAAGTCAGTATAAAATTTTTAACGGGAAGATGTTAGAAAATCAGTGTAGGGATTAAAACGGGGTTATATCGGGCAATTTATTGCCTGATTCCGAACTGAAGTGCACAACTCCTACTGTTTATTGTTAATTTGAGTGGATTCTAACTATATTTTTATCATTTTTTACTTTTTCTGTCCTGTAACTTCGCAGATTTCTGCGACACCAATTCTCGTTATTGGGGTAGATTGTCCCGAAAAGCCTTGTGTACACTGGGTTCCAGCAGGTTCGCAGAAATCTGCGACACTCATCCCTGATATCGCAGATTTCTGCGAAGTTGCCTAGATAGACTCTTTCCACTATTAGAATCTTTTATTTGGTCACTAGCATCGGAGGTGATGCCTTATCTATGGGGACTTCCAAGGCTGGGACTGAATTGGCAGGTGCACAAATGTCCAAAGTCGATACACTTCTCAAACTCATCGCCTATCAAAAACAGCATCCTCACGCCGGCGATGCGGAGATTGCCGAGGGGATTGGAATCTCGTCGCGACATGTCAGACGCTGCAAAAAAGAGGTGAACCTTCTCAAACATCAGTTAGCGGAGTCCGCCTTGCAACCGGGGCAGATTCAATTTCTGCTGTCACTGCTGAATCAATGGGCACCCGATCAACAGGAAATTACGCAACACTTTCAAAAGCAAATCGGCATCTCTTATACCGGAAGCCTTCGTATCAAGCACCCCGACGAGTGGACACCTCTGAGCTGGCTCGAAATCGGAGAATTGACGGACATCGAATTGGGATCTTTAGACCAGCCGGACCCGTTGCTGTTTTCTTGGCTTCAGTTCTTATGCTATGATCCCCTCCTGATGTCCTACCAAAATGGGGAGATCGAAGAACGGCTTGCAACCAGTTGCGAGGCGGTGCAAGGACATTCAGAGTGGCTGCTGACCTTGAGAAAGGATCTCCGTTGGAACGATGGAAAGCCGATTACCCTCGAAGAAATCATTGAGGCGTTTTCCGCAAGCCGTATCGCTCCGATTATCACAGAAATTAAACCTGACGGCAAGACACAACTCCGCATTCGACTGTCCCAAGCAGAGGCACTCTTTCCCTTTTGGCTGCGCTATATCTGCCCACTCCCTTCCCACTCAGCCCAACCCTACCGTGTGACTTCTGGTGCCTATCAATTAAAGCGTTTCCGTCCGGATATTATGACCCTTTACTTCGAGCACAATCCGGATTATTATCGTGGCGAGGATACCTGTATCGATTGGTTGACCGTGAAACGTTTTACACGACCCGCCAACGCCATTAAGGCAATCGAGGATGGGACAATTGATCTGCTCTATTTCTATATCCATGCACTACAGCCGCTCTACCAATTTCCAACGACGGTGCCTTGTCAACAGTGGCCCTTTTTTCAGGATAACTATTACGCCCTAGTTCTTAACCGGCACCGTGGTCCCTTTGCGGATAAACAGAATTGTAATTTGCTGAAACAATCCATCGATTATCGGGGGATTAACTTTTATCTGAGCGTGGGCGAAGGTGCTGAGGAACCGGAGATTGTACCGCCTTCTCAGCCCCTTGATATTCGGGTAGCCTGTTCGAGGGTGGAGTACCCTGCGGGAGGGACATTACACCACTTGGCTCATCTCATTGGACAATCAGCGGGATCCACTGTGGTGAATCCTACCCCTGTTAAAGGAGAGATGCGGGAGGAGGCGGATGCCCTTTTAACTCAACTTTTTTTGGGTTTGGAGTACAACCGCCTATCATGGTTTTTCCATTCGGATGGGAGGTACAACTTTTTTGGATACGCCAACCCCCAAGTTGATACGCTGCTCGCTCAACTTGATCAAACAACGAATATGGCAGCAAGAAGAAGGATTGGAAGACGGGTGCTGTCCCTGCTGCAAGAGGATTTTGCGGTGATTCTGCTGGCACCCTGTTTTGAATACACAGTCTCGCCGTTAGAAATTCAGTTCGACGATAACCTCACCAGTCTTCTTGATCTGCTTCAAAATATGAACCAAGTCATCGTTGAACGCCGTTAGTCCGGTTAGCGACCTCGCTCTAAGGCGATGGCAGCCCATGAGCGAATGTACTGATTCTCATCTTGCAACGCGTCTTTTAGTACAGGAGTAAGGTGAGGAAGTTGCCCCATCTTCGCTAATGCAATTATAGCATTTTCCCGCAACGGCGCATCCGAGAGAGACCAACGCGATACCGGTCTGTCATCCCCCAATGCCTCAATCAGTGCTGGCACAGCCGATCGAGCCGACAGACCGATATTCCCCAGTGTATCCGCTGCATTCCGACGAACCCACTCAGAATCATCCTTCAAAGCTTTGACTAATGCGGGTACGGCACCGTGTGCAGGTTCACCCATACACCCCAACGCGGCAGCAGCCCCTGCGCGTGTCCACCAGTCCGTATCATCATCTAACACTTCAGTCAGTGCAGGCACGGTAGACTCACCTGCAGCAGCCAGTCCATAGATAGAATCGAGTTGGCTCGGATTGGCGAAATCCCCGCGATCTAGGTTTCGATTCCACGCCGCTTTCGACTCTTGTCGTAGTGCTTCTATCAATGTCGGTATCGCAGGTTTGCCAATGCTTCCCAACGCATACGCCGCATCGAGGCGCGTCGCTTCATTTTCATCGTTCAGTCCATCCTGCAAGGCACATATCAATTTTGAGGGATCTTTGGAGACAGATCCTGCTGTCGGATTCATCTCCCCGTTTTGCACTCCGTGATACCATTTCCAAAGGTGCCCCCATATCGCTTGGTGTTCGACGGGAGCGGTCTGATTCGTCTCCCAATTTGGATTTTCCGCATTCCATGAGGGCTGTTGAGGCTCCTCTGTACGGCAAAAGAGAAACTTCAGCATGAACCGTACCTTGTCGCTTAGATTCTCTGTTGCCCGATGCCAAAGTTCATAATGCACGATTGTCACTGTGCCTGCCTCACCGCAGAGAGACAAGCCAGCAGTCTCCGATGGGGTCATATAGTATTGTGTGGCAGGCTGAATCGCCGTGGGACCCATATCTTCGGTGACATCCTGCGGATAATAAAAAGCCATCGCCAAGCGTGTCCGGTGATATCGTACATTCCCGCCTAGCGGATAGTCCTTATGCCAGTCTTGCGCCTTACTGCCCGGTGGATGGTAATGGCAAGCACGGTGTTGATTCATGACGTAGTTCTGCCCCAGAATACTGGTGAGTGCACCGTGGACTACTGGATCGTCGAACACCTGCTGGAGCATGGGAACTTTGGAAAGCAGCAGATTGTTCCCCAAGTTCTCCCCTTTTTCAACGAGTCCTAGCGTTTGCTGGAAAACAGATTTGTGAAAATCAGGCGGGAGTGCCGGTTTCGCCACCACATACCCGTTGATGATAAAATCTTGCATCGCATCATCGCTCAAGAGATACCGCTTATCAATCATGTTTTCGTCCTTTCCATTAAGTCCGGTTGTTGCCTTCTATGATAAGGCAAGTTGCTAGGTTCTGTTAACATTTAACGGTCCGTAGGTTGGGTTGAACGGTTAAAACCCAATCCCTATCAAGGCTAATAGAGGTTCGGTCGTTCAACGACACCTGCTTATAGACAGATAGAGTGAAACCCAACCCCGTTTTTCATCGGGATGTCTCCTTTTGAAAACATTATTCTCTAAAAGTGGTCTTTTGTACCACGATCTGTTAGATTGTGATCCCCGTCCGCAAGCTAACAGATTGTGCTACATTTGTCAGATTCCCCGATGATTACAGCGTTTGCCGAATCAGCATTCTCAAAATGTCAACACGCCCTAGTACTCTGTCAGGCAAATTATGCTTGTGTATATTGATTGAAAGTAAACAATAACATATTAGGACTTACGCACTTCAGTAGTGAACAACGATCGTTGTTCACTATGGGCTTTTCGATGGAGTTTCTGTTGTAGTTGCCCGATTTATCGGGCGTTGGTGCGGCGATAAATCGCCGAACTACAGGATTTTGAGCGTTCAACTGCGTAAGTCCTGAGCTTTTATCTGACTGCAAGTCTTCTATAACCTTGAACAATTTATCAGACATTTTTTACCTCCATAATTAAATTTCAACACACATAATAACACAGATTGGTATCAAGCGTCAGATATTTTCCCACTCCATCATATAAGTTCAACGCTTCTCAATTGCTCGCAGCCACAAGGTGAAGGTCGCACCGCCCGGATCGGGTTGAGCGTCCTCAAGCCGAATATCTCCACCAAGATCGGTCATCACCTTCTTAACAATCGCCAATCCGAGTCCCATCCCGTCCCGCTTGGTAGAGACATGCGGGGTGAACAACTTTGGTCGGATCTCCGGAGAGATGCCCGGGCCGGTGTCGGTGAACTGCACGAAGACTTTGGATTGATCGGTTGATACATAGGCTCGAATTGTTAGGCACCCTTTCGTCTCTCCTGCCTCCGACATCGCTTCGAGGGCATTATTGATAAGGTTAAGGAATGCGCGTTTGAGATGGTCTGCATCCGCGCTGACGGGGGGAATATCGGCGGGAAAGTCAATTTGACAATCGATATGAGTGGGAAATTCATCGAAGAGTGCTAACGTCGCATCAAGGGTCTCGCGTAGGTTGATGGGGGAGAGCTCCGGGGCGGGCATCTGGGCGAGCACAGAAAACTCATCGAGTAAGCGGCGCAACCCTTCAACTTCGGTGATGATGGTTTGGGTGCAGCGTTCCAAGATTTCGGAGAGATCGTCAGGATTATTGCGGTAACGACGTTGCAGCCGCTGCGCCGACAACTGAATCGGTGTCAACGGATTCTTAATCTCATGCGCCAATTTCTGCGCGATATCCTGCCACGCTGCAATTTTTTCCGCACGCCTTAACTCCTCAGTACGCGCTTTCAGGTCGGAGACCATCCGGTTGAAGGCACCGGCTAAGATGGCAAACTCATCATCAGTCTGTACCGCCACCTGATAGTCAAGGTTTCCATCGGAGATCTGCTCCGTACCGGCGACAAGTGACCGAATCGGCGTATTAATCCCTTTTGCGAGGATTCTGCTGACGAAAAAGGCAACGATCACAATCAGTGCCGCCGTGATTAGCAGGGCAATAACAGTTGTGCGGCTTTCCGTTCGTCGATATGCGGTTCCCTCCGCACCGATATCCGTTTCTAGGCGGTTCAGCTTGTTTTGGATGGCTGACATCTGGGCTTGCATCTGGGCAGGTGTCAATGCCATTGATTTCCCGACAACCATCGCCCCCAAGCGTCCCATTCCATCCTCTGAAAAGATCGGTACACCGCAAATCAAAAAACCTTGGTCTGCCAATTCGTGAGAGATGGTTGGAGCATCGGGTAACTCCCCCAACGGCGGCAAAAAAGTGTGAAGCGTTTCGGAGGGGTGATTTGGGTTGGTGCTAGAAACGAGATGGCCGTCCCAGCCATAAACGGCGATGAGATAACCGCCATAGGTGTCCGCGAGTTCAGCGGCTCGTGTCTCAACAGCTTTAGAGTCAAAATCAGCCAATGCAGCAACCAAATCCTCATCAACCGCCAAAAGTTCAGCGGTGTCCGTCAAAGGTAGGTTTTCATACAGTTCAAGCGTATGGGCGAGTTCACTAGCGTCTTCAATAATTACTGCGGAATTCGTAAGTGTCAGCGCAATCTGATGGTTTGCCCAACGTTCCACGCTTCGACTAATCAGGTGGTAGGCGACAAGGACAAGGACAACAGTGGGTAGTAGTGCCATTCCCACAAAAAGAATCATCAGCTTGCGTTGAAACTTCAGGCGATTCATGACCATAGGACGTGAGGACAGTTTACACGTATCTTGGTGTCAGAATTCGTTCCGCAATCGTTGCAAGATATGCGAAGGCAGTGCAGGGAGATTTGCTGTGGCAACGCCATCGTCTACCTGTGCAGTCGTCATCATGCCGGGGACAACCGCGCTGACGGCTGAATGGGCAAGGATAAATTTGAGCGCAGCTTGCGGAAGGGTATCAGTTGCGTTACCGACAATGTCTTTGACGGTCTCCACCTGTTGCAAGTCGTTGCGAAGCTGTTCAGAAGACCAAAGCTTGCGATGGTCATTGTCAGCAAACTTCGTATCCGGTGTCAGTTGTCCGGACAGCAGCCCCGATGCAAGCGGCTGTCGGACGATAACCCCTACACCTTTGGATTGCGCTGCCGGCAGCACCGTTTCAGCCATAGATTGATTCAGAATGTTGTAGGTCAGCATCATTGTGGAGATGCCGGTCTCCTCAATCGCTTTCAGTGCTTGTGCTTCGCTACCGAGAGCCATGCCGTAGAAACGTATCTTCCCCGCAGCTTTGAGTTGTTCCATTGTCTCGAAAGCTTCATCCCACTGTTCGGGAGGCGGAGGCGCATGGAATTGGTAGGTGTCTATCGTTTCACGTCCCAATCGCTGTAAACTTCCCTCCACAGAGGTGCGAATGTAGTCACCGGAAGCGTTATACGACGGTCGTTGTTCCCAGCCCTGACTCACCCAGCCATCGGAGTCTATTTCATAGCCGACCTTCGTGGCGATAACCACTGCGTCTTGCATATTAGCGAAAGCCTGTCCGAGCAGCCGTTCTGAGCGACCACCGCCGTACTGATCGGCGGTATCGTACAGAGTCACCCCCTGCTCATATGCATACCGAAGCAGACGGATTGCTACTGTCTCGTCTATATCGCCCCACTCTCGTCCACCGAGCTCCCACGTTCCCATGCCGATTTCGGAAACAGTCAAGCCTGTCGTTCCCAATGCACGATATTGCATCGCTGCTCCTCCGATTGACAAATCATCAGATAACCTGTCAGCCGTTTTTCCAATATCGACCGAAAGATAGCTGACGACTCCATAAGGAAAGCCATAAGCACGGCAGCTATCTTTCAGGTTATCAATCAAACCAAAATTGCCCCGTTACTCAATCAAACCTGCGTCCTTCAATGTTTGACGCAACGTCTCCTGATTGGCAGGTGTGAGTGGCGCAAGTGGTAGCCGCAGCTTGCCGTTGAGTTTCCCCATCAGCATGAGGGCTGTCTTTGCAGGGATGGGATTGGTCTCAATAAAGAGGTCTACCGCCAACTGCATAGTTTTGTAGTGGAGTTTTCGAGCGAGTTCGATATTACCCGCTTTGAAGGCGTTGCACGTCTCAGCAATATCAGCGGGATCCACATTCGCAACGACCGAGATCACACCCTTTCCACCAACAGAGAGGATCGGCAAGGTATTAATGTCGTCGCCCGAAAGCACGACAAAATCATCGGGGCACATCGATACCAGTTCGCTAGCGCGTTTGAGTTCGCCGGTCGCCTCTTTGAGTCCCACGATATTCGGGTGGTCAGCGAGTTGAGCAACGGTGTCCGAAAGAATGTCCGTCCCACACCGACCGGGAACATTGTAGATAATAATCGGGATGTCAACGCTGTCAGCGATTTTCATGTAATGTGCGTATAATCCCTGTTGGTTAGGCTTGTTGTAGTACGGCGTTACAATAAGCGCAGCATCGGCACCAGCGTGGGCCGCGTGCTCCGTCGCTCGCAAGGTCCGCGCCGTCGAATTGGAGCCTGTTCCTGCGATGATTGGCACACGACCGTTCACTGTCTCAACCGTGAGTTCTATCACACGGTCATGTTCCTCTTCTAACAGGGAGGGAGATTCACCGGTCGTGCCACAGGGAACGATGCCGTGTGTGCCCCCATCAATCTGGAATTCGATTAGCTCTTTAAGTTTGGCTTCATCAAGGGATTCATCATCTTTGAATGGTGTCACGAGTGCGACAAACGATCCTTCAAACATTTTTTGCCTCCTTGTAGTCAGGGTGGTGTTTTGGTGAGTGAATCTGACTTGCCTCTCAGCTTTTTCAGTATTGGTATTCAAACAACTCGGCATTAAAATTGGGCTTATTTTAACCCATCTCAATTAGTGTGTCAATCCCAATGTTTACGCAATGCGTAAGAAGAAGCCGTTTAAGCATTACGTATCATGTCGTCCCGTTTTATGGTGAATTTAAAAATAAATAGGCACTTTCACCACCCGGCAGGTGCGGTTTTCAACCGCACCGGTTTGGAGTGTTTCATTAATTCTGAGATCCACTATAATCTACTTATTGTGCCTTGCTCTTCAGTATACCTCCATCTATTGTTTTACTCCTGCTCCGTATATTGTCCATCCAGATATCCAATCCCTCCAAGTTCTGTCGGGACATGAATAAAGGTGACTGTATCCGCGGCGAGACCACGCTCAATCGCGGGTCCAAGCTGATCAGGCTGCTCAATATATACCCCTTCCCCGCCAAGTGCCTCGGCGACACGATCAAAACGGATTTCGCCGAATACAGTTCCCATGCGACGCTCTGGCGCGCGGGAATCCGCTTCTATCCCCCACGCACTGTCATGGGCGACGACAGCGACGTAAGGTGTATTAAACCGCAACGCTGTTTCAATCTCCGTAATCGTAAATCCCGCTGAGCCATCACCACTCAAGAGCAGCACCGGTTTATCCGGTCGTGCTAACTTTGCGGCGACCGCGCCCGGTACACCCCAGCCGACAATCCCGCTTGCACCGCAGGTGAACCAGTGCGCTGGGTGACGATTCCAGAGGCTCATGTGCGCCCAGCGTCCGATGTTTCCGCCATCGAGCAGAAAGGTTACGTCCTGATCCAGAAACGGTTGAAGCTCCCGGCAGATTCGTATTGAGGCAAGCGGCGTTACGTCCCCATGTCCACGTGTCGCCCACTTCGCTAGCAATGCTTCACGACTTCGACGTACCTTTGCTAACCACGCCTGATGATTCCACTGACGGCTTTTTCCTGCGTCGTTCATCCCCTCAAGGACAGACCGCGGATCACCGACAATCCCAATCTCCGGCTCAATCGTTTTTGATAACTCATTCGGATCAACGTCAACACGGATAAAACGGACCGATTCAGAGAATACGGGAGGACGACCGTACCCCACACGGTAGTCAATACCCGCGCCCAATACCAGCGCAACGTCAACCTCTGCGAGAGCCCCGAATGCGCCGTTGGTTTCACCGCCAAAGGTTGTACCGACGTACTCATTCAACGGTGTTTCAATACACCCCCGCGACCACATATTTGAGAAAATTGGGATATGTGTCAACTCAGCGAATTGGGCAAGGGCATCGCCAGCATCAGCGTAGAACGCTCCGTTGCCGACAATAATGGCAGGACGCTCTGCGTCACACAGCTGTTCAACGGCATCACAAATCAGATCCGGATCGCCAGCAGCTTGCGGGTTGACATGGGTGATGGTGGGTGAAGCTTCCCGCAAACGGGGGACAGCTGAATCCGGCACCTGTGCACTAAAGACATCACTAGGTATAGTCAGATGCACCGGACCCGGACGACCAGCGAATGATGCCCCCAGTGCATTGGTAAATTCATGTTCCAAGACATCAACACGGTCAACAAACCGGGCATACTTACAAACCGGCGCCGCCATACCCACCTGATCCAGCTCTTGGAAATGACCCATACCGCGTGTATCCGTGGTGGCACAGCCGCTGATCAGGAGCATCGGTCCGCCATCCCAGAAGGCGTTAGCGAGTCCGGTGAGGGTGTTCGTGTGTCCCGGTCCCGCACTCACAGCGACCACCCCAATCCGTTTGGTCATCCGTCCCCATGTATCTGCCATATATGCGGCGGATTGCTCATTCCGCACGTCAACTACCGGTATCTGCAAATCCACACAGGCGTCAAGGAGCGGTTTGAGTCCGTTACCGCAGAGTGCGAAGACGTATTCCACGCCGCGCCGTTGAAGCGTTTCAGCCAACCAGTGTGCACCGTTCATAGTAAGGCCTCCTGATAATCCTTCCAGAAAAGTTAGAGTTCAAAAGTTTCAACGTCTCGCTTCATTGCGCCCTCCGCGGAACGCCTCAACTTGCGCCGCGGTTGGCATAGATGGGGCTGCGCCAAGCACAGTAACCGCTAATGCACCCGCAGCATTAGCAAAGGCAACCGCGTCCACAAGGTGTTCACCCCGTGCAAGCCCCGTCGCGAGCGCACCGCAGAAGGCATCCCCTGCCGCGGTCGTATCCACTACCTCGACCGAGTACGCTGGAACCTGTTGCGTCAGATCCGGTGTCAGCAATAATGCCCCTCGCTCGCCGAGCGTTAAGATCACAGCAGAAAGTCCCTTATCCAACAGCACCTTGGCGGCGCGCTCTGCGTCCGATGCAGTGGAAACCCTGACACCGGATAGTGATTCGGTCTCCACTTCGTTGGGGGTGAGAATGTCTACTTGTGCCAAAAAGTCATCCGGCAATTCCTGGGCAGGAGCGGGATTAAGTACCACGCTTGCACCGTTAGATTTCGCGATCTCTGCGGCGCGTTGAGAAGCGGAGATCGGTACTTCCAATTGCAACAAGAGTACATCCGCAGCGGCGATAGCTTCTGAAGCCTGTTCGATATCTGCAACGGTCAGACCCATGTTCGCCTGCGGGACTAGCACGATGCTATTATCTCCATCAGCGTCAATCAATATCGACGCAACCCCTGTTCCAACCTCTGTGTCTCGAATGACATAATCAGTACAGATTCCTGCCTCTATATGGGCTGCCATTAACGTATCTCCAAAAAGATCCGCTCCGAGCCTGCCAATCATCGTCACGTCTGCTCCCAAGCGTGCGGCAGCGATCGCCTGATTGCTCCCTTTGCCCCCGATAAACATGCCGAATTCTTCTCCCATAAGTGTCTCGCCTATTTGTGGACGCCGTCCCGCCTTGACCACAAGGTCCATATTGAAACTCCCGACAACCACAACTTTCGGATCCTGTTTGTCCATTCCTACTCTCTCCTATCAGCGGCATGTCTATACCTGTGCAACGATGAAATCGAGTAGATTATAGTCTGACCGATTTCCTTTGTCAATAGCCTTGGTCGGTTTCCATCATAACTTGCACACGCAAAATGTTACATCCTTGTAATGCGCGTCACGAAAAAACGCTTGTCGCACACGCCTGATTGTGATAGAATGAAACCACAGTTGAGCCAGCACTAAAAACCGTTATAGATCTGGCACTTGGAGGATATCATAGTGAATCTTATCGTTATTGTACTGGATAGTTTCCGTCAGGATCACGTTAGCACCTATCACAAAGGCACCCCCGTATTTGAAGGCATCGCGCCGTGTCAAACCCCCAACATCGACCAGTTCGCGGAGGAGTGTGTCGTTTTTGAGAACGCCTACCCGGAAGCCTTACCCACAATCCCAATCCGCACCCAACTGATGACGGGACAACGGACGCTTCCCTACCGCCCTTGGCAGCCGTTAACCCCGGAAGATGTGGCAATCGCGCAGATCCTGAGCCAAGAGGGATACGTTTCCGGACTCATCTCAGACACTTATCACTACCGCGCACCGAGGATGAACTTCCACCGTGACTTCCACGCGTACCGTTGGATTCGTGGGCAGGAGTATGATCCGTATGTGTCCGCCCCTCTGAAACGGAATCTCAACGACTATCTCAACGCAAATTTCCCCGAAGAGTGGCGCAATCGAATCAGTCAGTTTCTAGCAAATACCGATCAGTTCACAGGTCCCGAAGATTGGTTTGCCCATACGGTGGTGAGTGAAGCGGTTGACTGGCTTGAGGATAACCGTCCACATGAGAAAATCTTCCTCTGGATCGATTCCTTCGACCCACACGAACCGTGGGATCCGCCGGATCCGTGGGATACCTATACCGATTCAGATTATAGTGGACCCCGTATCGTTATGCCAATGGGCGGCATGGCAAGCGATTGGGCGAGCGATGCCGAGATTAAGCACATTCAGGGACTTTACGCCGGCGAGGCAACTTTTGTAGATCACTGCCTTGGCAGACTCTTTGACCAGTTGAAGCAGCTTGGGTATTACGACGATTCGTTAATCTTTCTGCTCGCAGACCACGGACATCCTCTCGGCGATCACGGGAAGTTTCTCAAAGGCGCAGACCGGCTGTACAACGAACTTCTCAAGATTCCCTTTATGGTGCGCTTGCCCAAGGGTGAAGGGGCACGCCGAACCGGTGCAGTTGTACAATTCCAAGATTTCCTTCCGACGGTGCTTGAAGCACTCGGATTTGGGAATAACATCTCGTCGATGCACGGTAACAGCTTCCTCAGTGTCCTTAAAGGTGACACTGATTCGCATCGTGATACTGTTATTACAGGATACCACGAGGGGGCAGATCGGTGTATCCGGGATGCGACATGGAGCTATATCCAGCGTCCTGAAGACGAGCCTGACGAACTCTACAACCTGCTTGAAGATCCACGTGAGCGAAACAACCTCATTGACCAGCAGCCGAATGAGGCTATTCGTCTGGCATCACAGTTCGGAAATTACTTCTGGCACCAAGGGAGTGCAACAGCCGTCAAGGGGATTCAGGGCAAGTACGAATTGGCTTCCGGGCGAGTGGAGTAAAAGGCGGTTCTCAAGAAGATAAGGAAGGATTTACACCTTGCAGTTCGCGTCCAACTCCTACATTCCGACACCGCCATTCTACGGCGCAAGGGTTGTCACCGATATCTCGTTGGAACAGGTCTACAACTATATCAACCCTGTGGTACTGTTCCGCGTCCAGTGGGGGTATCGCCGTCAGCAAGGTATGTTACAGCATGAGTATGATCGCTTTATCGAGCGAGAAGTTGTGCCGATATACCAACACTACAAGCAGCTCTGCATGGATAACGATTGGTTGCGTCCGTTGGTGGTGTACGGCTATTTCCATGCGCAGTCAGAGGGCGATGATCTCATCATCTACCACGCTGATGCCCAAACCGAATGGGTCCGTTTCACCTTTCCTCGTCAGACGCACACCGAAGAGCGACGCTGTATTACAGACTACTTTGCTAGCGTTGATTCCATTCAGATGGATGTCGTAGCATTTCAGCTTGTCACGGTTGGCTCCACAATTACAGAAGCTATGGAACAGGCGATGGCGGAAGGCAATGAAGGGAGATGCCTGCATCTACGCGGCATGGCTATCGAAACGACTGAAGCGTTGGAAGAGTATGCCCACAGACAGATCCGCCTTGAACTTGACATCGCCGCAGAAGACAGTCCGTATATCCTCGACCTGTTTCACGGAAGCTATCAGGGAGCGCGTTTTCGGTTCGGGGATGCTGCCTGTCCAGACTTAGCAGCGCTCGCCAAGCTACGACGGCTGCTTGAGCCGGGGCGAATCGGTGTTGAGCTATCAGAAGAATTTCAACTGATGCCAGAGGGTTCAGTCGCTGCGATTATTGTGCCTCACCCGGAGGCAAGAATATTCAACGTACAATCATCTTAATCTTAACATCCCTCTTCAAAAAACGGAAAGATCATGAGAACGTCTCACAGATACTTAGATCCCACAGCACTCTCCCGGCTCGGCGGTATGGAACTCGTCGCCCGTCTTGTCGTGGAGGGTTTTATCACGGGACGGCACAAAAGTCCATATCAGGGCTTCAGCGTTGAATTCGCAGAGCACCGGCAATACATGCCCGGCGACGCCATCCGTTATATCGACTGGAAAGTGTACGGCAAATCCGACCGTTACTACATCAAAAAGTTTGAGGAGGAAACCAACCTTCGCGCCTATATCCTGCTCGATGCCAGCGGATCGATGAACTACAAATATGACGACAGCGGCATCACCAAGTTTGAATACGCCTGTTATCTCGCCGCATCGCTGACGTATCTCATGCTCAAACAGCGGGACTCCGCAGGTTTAGCGGTTTTTGACACACATATCAGGGAATACATCCCACCACGCGGTGCTGCAACCCATCTGCACGCTATTATGTCTACCTTAGAAAGCATCCAGCCGGGCGAAGAAACGAGCATCAGTGCCACCTTTAACGAACTCGCCAAACGGATTATTCGTCGTGGATTGGTCATCGTAATCTCCGACCTCCTCGACCAGCCGTCAGAAGTGCTCTCTGCCCTCAAACATTTTCGCCATCGCAAGCACGAGGTCATTGTTTTCCATCTGCTCGATAAAGCCGAGATGACATTCCCGTTTGAGGGGCCAGTAGTTTTTCGCGATATGGAGACGGACGGAACCCTCTCAACGCAAGCAGAAGCACTCAAGGCTGGCTATCTGGAACAATTGAACGAGTTCATTCAAGCCTACCGTCGGGGATGCGGTGCCAGTCTCATTGACTACGTACAGATCGACACAGCAACACCATTTGATTATGCGCTCTCGTCCTATCTTTCACGACGGAAGTAAAAGGGATGGATATAATGGGAACAATATTGCAGCCCCAACACATTGAGGATTCAGAGCAACTTGAGGACGTAATGTCTACGCCGACGCCAGAGGTCGTTGAAGCGATGGGAGAAATAGCGGGCGACCTGCTCATACTCGGTGTGGGTGGGAAGATGGGACCAACGCTCGCAAAACTGGCAAAACGCGCCATCGACAAATCAGGTTCAGGTAAGCGAGTGATCAGCGTGTCCCGTTTCTCATCACCCGGCTTACAGGCAGATCTGAATCAGGCCGGCATTGAGACCATTGCGTGTGATTTGCTCAATGAAACTGAGTTGCAAGCGTTACCAGATGTTCCCAATGTGATTTTTATGGCGGGCAGGAAGTTTGGCTCCACCGGCAATGAACCCCTGACATGGGCAATGAATACCTATATGCCCGGCCGGGTGGCAGAAAAATATCGGAACTCCCGGATCGTCATTTTTTCAACAGGAAACGTCTATCCACTGACACCCGTTTCCCACGGCGGCGCGACGGAGATGCACCCTGTGGAACCGATCGGCGAATATGCACAGTCCTGCCTGGGTCGTGAGCGGGTGTTTGAGCACGCCTCAAATCAATTTGGCACACCTCTCGCAATCCTCCGTTTGAACTACGCCATCGATCTGCGATACGGCATCCTGCTGGACATCGCAGAAAAGGTTTATTACGAAAAACCTGTAGATGTGACAATGGGGGCCGCCAACGTCATCTGGCAAGGAGACGCAAACGCAGTCGTACTGCGTACTCTGCTGCACTGCCAAAGTCCACCGATGCTTCTTAATCTCACAGGTCCAGAAATCGTTTCGATTCGCTGGCTCGCCACACGATTCGGTGAAATTTTCGGAAAAACACCCGCATTTGAAGGGGTAGAGGCAGAAACCGCCCTCCTGAGTAACGCTGCTCGCTGTCATCAGCTTTTCGGTTATCCGCAAATTACACTTGAACAGATGGTACAGTGGGTAGCGCATTGGGCAGAAATCGGAGGAACAACCTTGGGGAAACCGACAAAATTTGAAGTGCGGGATGGCAAATTTTGAGTTTCAGAACGCCCTACTTGCGGATCGACATCTTCCGTGTCGCCGTGAAATCTCCCGCTGTGAGCGTGTAAAAATAGAGGCCACTGGCGATAGACTCACCCAATTGATTGCGTCCGTCCCAATACGCTGCACGGCTCCGAGCAACATAGAATCCGGACTCCTGATGTCCCAAATCTAATTGACGCACCATCGCACCTGTTGCGTCGTAGATTGTGAGTGTCACATCGGAGGCATACGCAAGGTGATACGGTATCCACGTCTCTGGATTGAACGGATTCGGATAGTTGGGCAACAGTCCTGTTGCTTTCGGTGTCAACGCAGCGAGCAGCTGCTCAAGGAAGAAAATCCCTCTTCGTAACCTTAAATCCGTGGGATCTAACCTCTGTGCTTGCGTGAGCCAACCCCGAACCTCTGCCGCGGTAAGAGATCCAAGTGCCACGGGATGTGCGGAAGGTGCCGCTGCAGCCTCCCCTATCGCCCCGGCAACAGTGACGAGATCCAGGATATTCACCACGCCATCCCCGTTGAGGTCAGCATCGTTCTGTCCTCCCCTTTCAAAGTGTGAGCTAATGGCCACCAAATCTTGGAGGTTCACCACACCATCGCGGTTGACATCTCCGAACACCGTTGGAGGCGGGAGTTCCCACAGGAGCACCGTGCCATCCTCACTCCCAGTTGCCAGCGTCCGTCCATCCGGGCTGAACGCTACATCACTGACCCAACCCGTATGTCCAGCGAGAGTCTCCTGATGTTCCCCTGTGGTGACATCCCACAGACGGCTGGTTTCGTCTCTACTTCCGGTTGCCAGCGTCCGTCCATCCGGACTGAATGCAAGACTCAAGACATCATGTTTATGCCCGGTGAGAGTACGGATGTGTTCACCCGTGATAGCATCCCACAAACGGACGGTAGCATCATAACTGCTACTTGCCAGTATCCGTCCTGCCGGACTGAACGCTACGTCACTGACCCCAGCGGTATGTCCGGTGAGAATCCCCTTCTGTTCACCTGTTGCAATATCCCAAAGACGAATGGTATCATCCCACCAGCCGCCACCACTCGCTAGTGTCTTTCCATCCGGGCTGAATGCGACACTGTCAACCTCAGACGTATGCTCAGTGAGGATCTGCCTATATTCACCCGTGGCGACATCCCACAAACGGATAGTCTCGCCCAAATTTCCACTTCCCAACGTGCGTCCATCTGGACCGAACGCTATATCACTGATGCCCGTATTCCCGGTGAGAATCCCTTTCCGTTCACCTGTCACAGTATCCCACAGGCGGATCTCGTTATAATTCACACCTGCTAGAAGGTGTCCATCCGGGCTAAATGCTACGCTCCAGACCCAAGACTCATCCAGGGTGAAGGTGCGCGTGTGTGCACCTGTAACTACGTTCCACAGACGGATGGTCTTGTCTCGACTGCTAGTTGCTAGTGTCCTTCCATCCGGACTGAACGCTACACTCCAAATCCAATCCGTATGCCCGGTAAATCTGCGTTTATGTTCCCTTGTGGGCGGGAGTTCCCACAGGAGCACCGTGCCATCCCCACTCCCGCTCGCTAATGTCTCCCCGTCCGAGCTGAACGCAAGGCTAGTGACACTCCACGTGTGCCCCGTGAGTGTTCCCTTAGAGACACCTGTGGCGACATCCCACAGACGGAGAGTATAATCCCACCGTCCCCCGCCACTGGCAAGCGTCCTCCCATCCGGGCTGAACGCAAGACTCAAGACATCATGTTCATGCCCGGTGAGGGTATCCTTGTGTTCACCCGTCATAACATCCCAAAGACGAATCTCTCGGCTACTCCCAACTGCCAGCGTTCTCCCATCCGGGCTGAACGCGATACTCCTGATCCAGCGCGCATGCCCGGTGAGGGTATCCTTCTGTTCTTTGGTCACAGTTTCCCATAAGCGTACTGTATCGTCACCCGCACTTGCTAGCGTTCTCCCATCCGGGCTAAACGCAATGCTGCTAACCCAATCTGTATGCCCGGTGAGGGTATCTTTCTGTTCCCCGGTTACAGCATCCCACAGACGGATGGTCTCGTTCCCACCCACACTGGCCAGAGTCTTCCCATCCGAACTGAACGCAAGGCTACTAACAGAAGGTGTATCCTTAATTGTCTGCTTATTCTCGCCCGTTACAACATCCCACAAACGGATGATCTCATTACTCCCACTTGCCAGTGTGCGTCCGTCCGGGCTGAACGCGACGCTATTGATCCAATCTGTGTGTCCGGTGAGGGTTTGCTTGTACTTTCTCGTCATCCCATCCCAAAGATATACCGCACCATTCTCATTCCCACTTGCTAGTATCTCCCCATTTGGACTGAACGCTACACTCCTCACCCCAGACGCATACCCGGTGATCGCCCCCTTCTGTTCACCCGTTGTGACCTCCCACAGACGAATGGTCCCGTCATTACTCTCACTTGCCAGTGTCTCCCCGTCCGGACTGAAGACAACATTTTCGACCAAACCCAGCTGTCCGATTGTCAACTTGTTGTCACCCGTCACAGCATTCCACAGCCGCACTGTACCACCCCAACTTCCACTTGCCAGCGTCTCCCCATCTGGACTGAACGCAACGCTAGTGACCCTATCTGTATGCTCGGTGAGGGTTCGTTTGCGTTCACCTGTCGCGGCCTCCCATAGAAGGATAGTCTGGTCCCCACTCACACTTGCTAACGTCTCCCCATCTGGACTGAACGCGATATTCCAGATCACAGTTGGATGTCCGCTTGCCCACTTTTGTTCACCTGTGGCGACATCCCACAGTCGCAGCGTACCGGTCGAATGTCCACATGCCAGCGTTTCTCCATCTGGGCTAAACGCAACGCCCTGTACCCAGGATCTGGAATCGCTGAAACTCCACTTTTCTTCACCCGTTGCGACATCCCACAAACGGACGGTCTGATCTCCGCTCCCACTCGCCAACATTTCTCCATCTGGACTAAATGCCACACTACCGACAGTCCAACTATGCCCGGTGAAGGTTCGCTTGTGTGCACCTGTGGCGGCATCCCATAGGCGGATGGTATTGTCCTGCCAGCCCGCACCGCTAGCGAGCGTTTCTCCATCTGGACTAAACGCAATGCTAGTAACCCAAGATGTATGCCCGGTGAACAGGTCAACCTCTTGGAGTGTCGCTGTATCATAGAACCAAATCCCGATAGAGCTAGCGACAGCAAGACGCGTCCCGTCCGGAGAATACCGCATCTCAACTATCCTGCCCCTACCAAGGCGTGCTTTGACCTTCTCAGGTAAACGCCATTGCGGGGAATCTTGAGCAAAGCTGTCCTGTAGAAATAGGGCAAAAACAAACAACAAGCTAAACTTGAAAAACAGTTCGTTTTTCATGGGGTAATCCTCCTTTTTGAAGTAGAGGGGTAACACCTTCTATGCCAGTTGATGGTAGTTATTGAGAAACCCGCTTGAGCCATCCCCACATCATGAGTTTCTTGCCTGCGGGAGCAACCGCAAGAGGCGGACGAAACCACGCAGGAGAGACGTCCTGCCCTAAAAACTTTCCAGTAAGATTTTGAGGATTCTTCCCGTTGGCGTCCATCACGTAGATATCATTGTTCCCGTTCCCATTAGACGTGAAGGTAATGCGTTCGCCGTCAGGAGACCATGAGGGATTCCAATCATCACTGGGCTTTTTAGTGAGTCTTCGTGGATTTTTTCCATCCGTATCCATCACGTAAATATTGAAGTCCCCATCCCTCTCAGACGCAAAAGCAATGTGCTCACCGTCAGGAGACCATGAGGGATCCCAGTCATCAGCGGGGTTTCTGGTCAGCCTTCTAGGATTCCCTCCATCGGTGTCCATCACGTAAATCTCAGCGTTCTTGTCTCTATAGGACACAAAGGCAATGCGTTCTCCATCAGGAGACCATGAAGGAGAATTGTCACCCTCGGGGTCGTTTGTGAGTTTTCGCTGATTCTCCCCATCGGCATCCATCACATAGATATCTGTTTCCCACCAGAACGCACCCCTACTAGAGGAAAAGACAATCTGTTCACCGTCAGGAGACCATGAAGGATGATTATCAATCAAGCGATTGTTTGTGAGTTTTCGCTGATTCTCCCCATCAGCCTCCATCACATAGATATCCGTTTCCCACCCGCTGTCACCCTTCTCAGACGAAAAGACAATCCGTTCACCGTCGGGAGCCCAGGAGGGATCCCAGTCAATCGCGGGGTTATCTGTGAGTTTTCGGGGATTCCCCCCATCGGTATCCATCACGTAAATTTCAAAGTTCCCCTCCCTATTGGATGCAAAGGCAATCTGTGCCTGTGTGTCAACACCTATCATTGACAATGCCAGGCCTAAAGCGAAAACGAAATATGTGGGATTGTATCTCCGTTGCATTTTCTGTTCCTCCTTTGTCCTTCAAAGATTGTTGCCAAACAAAAATCACTTGATCATCAATCACGTTTGCAATTTAGATGCCACAGTTACCTTGAACCACCTGAAACAATTGTGCGAAAAACCGACTTTCTCGGCAAACGCTTTCTCTGGGGGACTTTACATCTGCTTTTGACCTGAGCCGTCATTTCAAATGGAGCGTCGTACCACCAAAGCGGTTATCGAAATTGTGCCACACCATCGTTGCAAAAATGCTACACTCGCTACACGCAATGATTGTCCTTAGATTTTTCTTGAACACTTCACATATATGTGCTATATTGGAATCCTATTTGGAAAGGAGACCGTCAAATGATGGAATCACAAGCCGCTGTTGAAAAACGCTATCATGATGCCCTAGATTCCCTCGTCACAAAGGTCCAGAAAGATCGAAATATCATCGCTGCCATTCTGTGCGGTAGTATGTCCTACGACCAAGTCTGGGACAAGTCCGATATTGACCTCTTGCTTGTTCAGAGGGAGGGAAAGGGCGATCCCAGAGGCTACACTTTAACAGAAAACAATGTCAACATCCATGCAGAAGTCGTCCCAAGGAGCCAACTCAGACGATGGCAGGAGGCAGCCCTGCAAGGCTCATTTGACCACTCCTTCTTCTCCCGTAGCACCCTCCTTTTCTGTAGCGATGAATCAGTCAAGACATGGTATCAAAACGCCAATCTACACGACATCGGTGGGAGAGATCGGGCACTCCAACTCCTCATTGTCACAACCGCATTGCTCCCCACATTAAAATATGCTGAAAAGCAGTTTTATGTCAGCAAAGACCTCAACTATAGCTTCCTATCTATCCTACGTGCAGTAGAAAGTTTGGCGAGAATTGAAGTTATCCTAAACGATGAAGTGCCGTCGCGAGAGGTCCTCCAGCCCGCACTTGAATATAATCCCGACTTTTTCCGCGTCACCTATTCAGACCTAATTAACCGTAAGAAAGATGAGGCGGTCATCCAAAACGCTCTAGATACCATCAATGCCTACCTTGATGAGAAATTGTTTATATTCCAACCGATCTTGGATTTCTTAGCCGAAGCGGAGGGCCCTCGGTCTACGACCGAATTGAACAGCTATTTCCAAAAGAAGATCGGTGACAATCGTCTTGACGCTGCCTATGAATGGTTGGCGCGAAAGGGTATCATTCAGCAGGTATCTACCCCCGTAAAGCTCACGTTGAAAAGTCAGGTCGAAATGGAAGAAGCCGCCTACTATTATGACCGGGAGGCAGCTGCCACAATGGACGAATCGCATCCCCCGCAATTGAAGTCGGACGCGCACCCACGGATCATGGACGCGCTGGGGGCCTTCGTGGATAAGGTCAAAGATGATCGGTATATCATCGCCGCTATTCTCACAAGTAACCTCGCCGAAGATAATGTTTGGGAACATACCGATATCAACCTTCTCCTCATTGGGCGTGACGACGCAAAATTCGATGAATACTACAGCCTAGTAGAAGATGATGTGAATATCAGTATGACAATGCATCCACGAAAACGATACCAGCAGCTCCTAGAAGGTGGGTTGCAGGGAAGTGAATTGCATTCAGTTCTCTCCAGAAGTCGAGTACTTTTTACGAGGGATGAAGCCATCGAAAAATGGCATAGCGACCTGAAACACATCGGTCAAAGAGACAGGGAAACACAATTCATAAACGCTGGGAATAGTATCTTCGCACTATTGACAAAGGCAGAAAAATGGTTCTATATGAAAAAGGATTTCAACTATAGCTTTTTATACATCATGTTTGTGGTTCAGCAGTTGGCGCGAGTTGAGACTATTATGCACGGGGAAGTGCCTAAACGTAAAGCCATTTATCAAGCGAGGGTGCATAATCCCACTTTCTTTGACGCAGTTTTTACAGACCTGATCGATAAAGAGAAGGATGAGGAGACAGTTCGTCGTGCACTTGAGGCAATCGATCGCTATCTGGAGGATCAGACCTTCACCCTTTTTCAACCGCTTTTCGACTTCTTGGCGGGCGCAGGCGGCACGCGCACCACCACTGAGTTGAGCGACCACTTCGGAGTGCGGCAGGCTTGGGTCGGGCTTGTCTGCGAATGGCTGGCTCAAAAGGGGGTTATCGAGCAGTTTTCTGCCCCGCTGAGGCTCACCAAAGAAAGTCAAATCTCTGTTGAAGAAGCTGCATACTACTACGATGAGAACAACCCCTTCCTAGAAGAAATGAGGTGGTGAAGGCACCGTTACGCTTGCATTAAGCGATAGTTTGTGTAACTTTCACCCGTTGTCCCACATTCAAGACGCATTTAGTAGTCGCTTTCGGTGCGAGCTTGTGTTATAATGCCTCAATCCACACTCCCTTTAAGATAAAGCGATCTCAGAACATTTAAATTTGCTCTGAACTTCTATCCATCATATATCACGTATCAAGGCAAACATGAAAATCACCGAAGTCAAAACCTACAATCTCAGCTATCCCTTGGTTGAGCCATTTGCAAACGCCAGATCATGGTCGAAGACGAGAAATGCCGGTATCGTCGAGATTCGCACCGATACTGGCATTATTGGCTGGGGAGAAGGTGCTAGTACACCGTCACAAGCAGCAATTGATAACTGTCTGATTGGAAAAGATCCGTTTGATATAGAGGTCATCTGGAATACGATGCACCAAGGCAGGAGTAATCCCGCCGCCATAAGTGGGGTGGACATCGCGCTGTGGGACATTGTAGGGAAAGCATTGGATCAGCCCATTTATCGACTCCTCGGTGGCGCGTTCAGGAGCCAGATCCCCGCCTATGCCACCGGACTTTTCAAGAAAGACGTGCCCGACATCACCCAAACCTTGATGGATGAGGCAAAAAGTTACGTTGATCAAGGATTTTCCGCCATGAAAATGAAGGTAGGATTTGGGGAGGCCTACGATGTTCAAAACGTCGCCGCTGTGCGGAGGGCGATTGGAGATACGATTATCCTTGCAGTTGATGCCAATTGTGGTTATGATGTTGGGACGGCAATTGATGTTGGCCAGAAAATCGTTGAGAATGATCTCTTCTGGTATGAAGAACCAATCACGACAGACGATGTGGAGGGCTATGTTGAGATTCGCCGCTCACTCAATATGCGAATTGCCGGCGGCGAAGGCTTACAGGGACGCTGGGCGTTCCGAGACCTGATCCAAAAGCGGGGATATGACATCGTGCAGCCCGATGTGAGTATCGCGGGGGGATTCACTGAATGCCGCAAAATTGCAGCGATGGCAAGTGCCAACCATCTCCGTGTACTCCCACACATGTGGGGCAGCAGCATCCGTCTCGCCGCCACGTTACACTGGCAAGCAACGATTCCAGATTCGCCACAGGCGTTAAACCCCATCCCTTCGCTGTTTGAGTTCGACATGACAGAAAACGGTCTACGTACCGATCTCGCCAAAGTGCCGATTCAGGCGATCGAGGGGTATGTTCCTGTCCCACAAGAGCCGGGCTTAGGCATTGAGATCGATCGAGCTGTTCTAGAGAAGTACGCGTGATAGGATAAAATACGATGAGATCAGCGACACGTTGGTTAATTGGCGGGGTTACTGTTTTATCTGTTTTAGGCACGTGGTTTCTGTGTCCGCATCGAGTTGAAAGCGGGGAGCAGGGCGCAAAAGAAATCCAGGCGACCATAACTGATGGCGAATTTAGCCACCAACTATTTGACCAAGTTTTGCAAAAATATGTCGATTCGCAAGGGCGAGTTGACTACGCCGGGCTCAAAAAGGATTCGGAAACGTTGCAATCCTACTTAGATCTACTTGCCGTGAACGCACCCAGCGATAAAGCGACTTTTCAGACCGGACTCGCCTTTTGGATTAACGCCTACAATGCGTTGACAATCAAGGGTGTCCTTGACCACTACCCAACAACAAGTGTTCGTAAAATCAAGCTATTCGGTGGTTTCTTTTCTCGTATCAAGTTCCAAGTTGGTGGGCGCAGCTACACCTTGGATAACATCGAGCATGACATCATTCGATATGAATTTGGCGATCCGCGCATCCATTTTGCCTTAGTTTGTGCGTCGCTAGGATGCCCAACTTTGGAGAATCAAGCGTTTGTTCCAGAAACGCTTGAAGAGCGGCTCGACAGTGCTACAGCGAATTTTATCAATAATCCAGAAAAGGTGCGTTTAGACCGTGAAAACGGTGTGTTATACCTCTCACAGATTTTTGAGTGGTACGCAGAAGACTTTGAGGACCCCCACGACAGCGTTATCGATTTTATTGCAGAATATCTTCCGGAAACAGATGCAGCATTTCTCAAAAAGGAAGAAGTACAACTTCAATATCTAGAATATGACTGGCATCTCAATACGCAATCAGGCGTGGAAAAACAAAAGTGAGCTATTACTGGGGTTGGCTGGTGCCCGGGGTGGAGTTATATAATTTTACGCGATTTCTGCCGGGATAACTAAATTCTTTCCGAAATCAAAACAACGATTGGAAAGGGAAAGATGGCTACACAATATCGCTTTCTCGTTTCTTGTAAGAAAGTAACAGATACAGGATGGACGATGGAAATGCAAGCGGACAGCGGCGAGGTTCCGATGTCAATCGTTCATCCGGACTCAGAGACAGATGAGGTTCTAACAACGAATCCAATTACGCGAACAATTGCGGAGGTAAAGGTTATGACACATTACCTTCGTCAATTAAACTGTCATAGCGGTAGGGGGACCGTCGGACATAACGACTCGGTGATCCGGAACATTAGTCAGCGTCTCTCGCAGTTACAACTTGGACAACAAATTACCGTAAAAATCTCTTGCTTTGAGCATAAAGGGTTAAGGTCAAGATTATACGAGATCAATTCGCTTGGCGTGTCGCCTCCGATTAACCGTGGTCGACCTCTGGTCGCAACGCTTTCACAGGAACAGAAAACACGGGTTCCCCAGGTGCTCATTGATGCCGTTACTAGCTTAGAAAATCATGTTAACACCTTGCAACGGGAACTTAATGCGACACAAAGAATCTTACGCGAATATGGGACGCAATTAGAATCGCAAGAAAAACAAATCCAACAGTTGTCAGTCGAAAATAACCAACTGAGGGCAAGCAGTGATTCACAAACAACACCCACCCAATCCAACAATCCGCACCCGCAAGAAGCGGTTACATCGCAAACGGTCTCACCAGCTGAGGAGGCAGATGAAGAAGACATTGATACCGAAACTCAAAGCCTGTTTCAGCAATTTATGAAATCCTCAAGAACTTCATAAATTCAGAACAAACCACCTGCCACTCGCGCGAAGGCACGCGCCTATTTACCTTCCTCGACTAATTTAGCGATAAATGCAACGATGTCAGCGGTATCCTGATCTGACAACCGATCTTCGGAAAAGAAGGGCATAGTAAAACCCCCCTTACGGACATAAGCAGCGATCCGATGTTTCCGTTTTTCTAAGTCTCGCGGTGGTCTCCTTTTGACAAGTTGAGAACCGATACCCGCCTTTTTAGCGGTTGGATGGCATACGTTGCATGCCTGAGCATATAATTTCCAGCCTCTCTGTGCATCACCTTTCATCGCGATAATCTTATCAGCAGCTGCGCTCGCAGCGTCTTTATCCAGCATTGTAATCTGAAACTGTGGTCCTTTGTTATCTCCAGAGACATGCGCGAAATAAGCCATCAAAGCTGCAGCCTGTTCCTCTGGAATTGCAATCGGATCGACTTTATCAGAGGGAATTTTCTGCAAAAAATGCTGATAGCAGAAGCCTCCACCGCCGGCAGCCCGCTCGAAAATATCTGCTGTAATCATGCCGCCTTTTGCCGTGCCACGGTGAGGTACACCGACGATGCTGTGTCCCGCCCGTATCCGACCATCAGGGTTTATTGCTTCGTCAAAGTCTGCGTGGCAGTCTGAACAGGAGAGCCCACTGACTTTAGCAGGATCAAGCGTCCCACCAAAGGACGGATCACTGAAGAGTTCCCGACCCATCTTTGCTTTTTCAGACATTTCCCCGTTTCCTGTAAGCGCTAATGAAAGCGTCAAGAGTACCGTTAAGCCAAAAACAATAATTTTATACATTCAAAATCTCCTTTCATCCATTGTAGGATACACCGAATTAGAACCTCCATAATAGTATCAAGATGTGTATTGACTGTCAATGAAAATCAATTCAACTTTAGGGGCATTCTGTTCTCCTGTAGGAGAGATCTCCGAATTCCGATGCTCCTGATTGCAATCTTCATCTGTTATGATGCGGCATTCACCGCTTGGATGAGTGCAATGATGTAGCCGAACTGAAACGCCCACGCCTGCCGTACCCGACCCGAAACCCCCGGCGGGGAGACATCATCCGGATGGTGCGGCGCATGGTCAGGCATCAGCATATAAGGATACCCTACATCTGCAAGCACTTGTGCGACTTTATACATGTCCACATCGCCTTCATCGGGCCAAACCTCCTGAAAGTTGTGCAAACCACCACGGATGTTACGGAAATGGATATTAAACAACTTCCCCCTCTCTCCGAAGTATTGTACAATCTCGTACAGCTCCTCGCCGGGATTTTCTAATCCTTCTGAAGCGGTTCCACAGCAGAAGTTGAATCCGTGGTAGGGGCTATCCACTAGCTCAACAAAACGCTTGAGTCCTTCAAAGACCGGGTAATTCCACAATTCGACACCCTTCAAAACCGGTGCCGGTAGGTCATTGAAATGACAAGCCATCTGTACATTGTTCGCCTCTGCCACCGGAATTATCCGCTCCAGAAAATAAGCTATCCGTTCAAACGCTTCGTCCCGGCTCACCCGTCCAAGTTTGGTCAGTGTTTCATTGTCAAACTTGGACATGTCGAAGGTGCTGTATGTCGTTCCGCCTCGTCCGGGTGTGCTTTCCGTCCGATAGATTGGGAAGTGAACTGTATGGAAGTTATAGTTTAACCCGCGTAGTCCGGCCTTCCCTGCATTTTCAATATCTTGACAAACCGTATCAAGGTCTCGGTCACGCTGCGGGTCTTGCGCGAGGGTGATACTTTGCGGAAGACCGATATGAATCATCTCAAGACTAACGCCTTCGGCTGCAGCTTCCTCCTTGTGTCGGAGCAGTGTTTCTACCGTTGTGTTTTCGACAGAGGCATCCATGTGCGTCACACCGTGTCGGACGAGAAATTGCAATTCTGGTTTTGATGTCCCTATCCCTTGAACACCCACGCGCATTTTCGCTTTCCCTTGTTGTGCTTGATTCATGGATAAATTCTCCTTTTCGGGGCGATAAGTTTGTTCTCCTCAACCTATGGACCGGCTAACTACTCTCATGCTCCTATTGAGTCGGGATATAGGCACATAGATTTTTCGTTTCTGCATCGATTCATTCCGTATTTTTATCCACCAAGTATTTGCGAGTTAATATCCAAAAAATCGCACCAGTTTGTGTGGTTCGTAGAAGCAAATCGCTGTCAGTCCAACTCTGATTAGGGAAGAAAGTTGTGCACCTGCGATTACTATCTATGATGCTGCAGCATTCACCGCTTGGAGGAGTGCAATGATGTAGCCGAACTGAAACGCCCATGCCTGCCGTACCCGACCCGAAACCCCCGGCGGGGAGACATCATCCGGATGGTGTGGTGCATGGTCAGGCATTAGCATATAAGGGTATCCTACGTCCGCAAGCACTTGTGCTACTTTGTGCATGTCTACATCCCCTTCATCGGGCCAAACCTCTTGAAAGTTGTGCAATCCGCCGCGAATGTTACGGAAATGGATGTTAAACAACTTCCCCCTCTCTCCGAAGTATCGTACAATCTCGTACAGCTCCTCGCCGGGATTTTCTAATCCTTCTGAAGCGGTTCCACAGCAGAAGTTGAATCCGTGGTAGGGGCTATCCACTAGCTCAACAAAACGCTTCAACCCCTCAAAGACCGGATAATTCCACCGTTCAACCCCCCTCAAAACCGGTGCCGGCGGATCATTGAGGTGACACGCCATCTGTACATTGTTCGCCTCTGCCACCGGAATGACCCGCTCCAGAAAATAGGCAGCCCGTTCAAACGCTTCGTCCCGGCTCACCCGACCCGCTTCGGTCAACGCTTCATTGTCAAATTTTGACATATCGAAGGTGCTGTATGTCGTTCCGCCTCGTCCGGGAGTGCTCTCGGTCCGCTGGTGTTGAACAATGCAGAAGTTATAGTTCAGTCCACGGAGTCCGGCTTTGCCCGCATTTTCGATATACTGACAAACCGTATCAAGGTCTCGGTCACGCTGTGGGTCTTGAGCGAGGGTGATACTTTGCGGTAGACCGATATGAATCATCTCAAGGCTAACGCCTTCGGCGGCTGCTTCTTCTTTGTGCCGGAGCAGCGTTTCGACCTCTGTGTTTTCGACAGAGGCATCCATGTGCGTCACACCGTGTCGGACGAGAAATTGCAATTCTGGTTTTGACGTTCCTATTCCTTGAACACCCACGTGCATTTTTGCTTTCCCTTGTTGTGATTGACTCATGGTTGAATTCTCCTTTTTTTTAGGTCGGTGGGGTTGTCTCCCTAGTCTATACACTGTTATTTCACTTCATCTAAAGACTGCTTTCTTATTAGAATACAATAGATGAGATCCATAAAACATTTTAACTGAGATGAGCGAGCGGCGTCAATAGAAAAGAATTGACCCCGATTGTGGGTATATGATACACTCCGTCTAGGACTTCTTATGAAAAAAGTCGCAGGCGTTGAACCAAAACGGGGAGGAGAAGCGCATGGACACTGAGAAATTGAAAGTCGAACTAGAGGAATACGGCTTCGTCATCATACATAACCTGATCCCCACCGATCAAGCAGCCCACATGACAAGCCGCCTAATAGAAATCATGCGGCAGCAGCCGGATAAGGACATGCCGAACCAGAATCTGCGCGGTGTGTTTAATTATGACGACCAAGATACGTTCATCCCACTCGTCACCCACCCGGTGTACTTGGAGTTGGCAGCGCACATGCTGGGACCCGGCTTCCAAATGGCAGAGGTCGGTGCGCGATGGATTAAGCCGGGAGCAGAAGCGCAAGGTCTCCATGCGGACGTGCCAATTGGCTGGTTTCCCCAATCCGGCTTGACCATACCGGATGCCTGCTTTCTCGTCAACTGTATCTGGATGTTGACCGATTTTACACTCGAAAACGGTGCCACACAGGTGATGCCGTTCAGCCATCATTCGCGCCGAACCCCGCGATCCGGAGTTGACTACGACCATCTAGTAACCGCCGAAGGTCCCGCAGGTTCTATTGTTATCTTTCATGGAGCCATCTGGCATCGAGGAGGTGCCAACGTCACTACAGACCAGCACCGCATGGGCGTGTCGAGCGGATTTCATGCCTCGTGGATGGATCCGGCAGCCGGGGGTTGGTATCTGATGCAGAGAAATGTGCGTGACCGGATGCCACCAGAAATCCAAGCGATGAATCGGCATGTGGTCGAGGATTAACACCGATTCGTATTGATAACCGAATCACGGAGTAAGCCATGGTAGAGAAGCAGGCATGTTGGGGACTGTTAAGCACCGCCCGAATCAATGAGCGATTGATACCGGCCATCCGCGCTTCAGATCGAAGCACACTTTTGGCGGTGGCAAGCCGCAGCAAAGAACGAGCACAGGCTTATGCGAAACAGTGGAATATTCCCTACGCCTACGGCACCTATGAACAGATACTTGCCGACCCAGCGATCAACCTAGTTTACCTCTCTTTGCCCAACCATCTGCACGCCGAATGGGCTATCAAGTGTGCAGAAGCAGGAAAGCATATCCTGTGCGAAAAACCGATCGCTCTTACAACTAATGAAGTAGATTGCATGGCACAGGCAGCTGAGAAAAACGGGGTCATCATACAAGAAGCCGCGATGATGCGCTTCGATCCGCAGACCCGGTATCTGCGTGAGTTGGTTGCCAAAGGAACCATCGGTGATGTCCGTCTAATCCGAGGCGTTTTCGCCTTCACCCTTGACAATCCGGGGGACATTCGACTGAATACAGATATGGGCGGCGGATCGCTGTGGGACTTGGGTAGCTATTGCGTGAGCTTTGTGCGGACGGTGTTACAAGTGGAACCGGTTGAGGTCAGTGCGTATCAGGTCACTGGTGACAGCGGCGTTGATATGAGTTTCTCGGCGCAGATGCAATTTCCTACCGATACGCTTGTTCAGTTCTTTTGCAGTTTTCAGTCATTCGCTCATATTGAGGCAGATTTCCTCGGTACTGAAGGGAGAATCCATGCGGATATACCGTGGGCAAATCATATCGGTGCTTCAGCCCGCGTGCAGATTACCCAAAGCGGTAATGCCGAAGGAACATCGACCTTCAGCGACAGCATAGAAGGGGATACGACCGAAACAAAGAGGTATGCGAATATGAATGCTTATCAATGCGAAGTCAATTCGATGGTAGAAAGCATTCTGGATGGTGCCGAACCGGTGATCTCGCTGACAGACAGTCGGAGCAATGTCGCAACAATAGTCGCGCTACATGAATCGGCACGGATGGGCAAACCTGTTCGACCTGCAACACGGAACGACGAACTCACCTAACCTCACTATTGAGGTATGTCAGTAGGGGAAAACGATTGTTGTTCCTTACCAACCCATTGATATGTCATTTAGAGGTTTCTTATGAAAATTAAAGAAATTCGTGCTGTCAACGTAAATATCCCACAAACGCCACCAAAAACCAAGTCACGCCGCCCGACGTGGAATAAAAGTGCACCGCGTGCTTTGCCCATCAACAAATATCCAGAGTTCTCCCGATTGCCCAGCCAGATGCCCGGCATGGGCGGCGGACAGGTGTGGGTGCAAGTTACCGCTGAAGATGGCACTTGGGGATTGGGAGCGTGCAGTTTTGGTGATTCCGTGGTAGTCCTGATTGATCGTGTCTTTGCACCTCTGTTGGAAGGGCGGGATTGCCTTGCCACCGAATTTCTTAACGATCTGATGTGGCGTTCAATGCAACGGCTTGGTGCGGCAGGTCATGCTGCGGTAGCGCAGAGCGGCATAGATTTAGCGTTGTGGGACCTCAAGGGCAAACTGCTGAATTTGCCTGTGTATCGGTTGCTCGGTGGACCGTGCCGAGATAAAATCGAACTCTATGCTACAGGTGATGATCTAGACTGGAGCATGGAACTCGGTTTCAAGGCGTTCAAAGTTACAAACCCCGCACATTACGCTATGGGCATTGAGGGGTTGAATCTAGTTGAGGAGAAGCTCGCAGCAGCCAGAGAAACAATTGGCTCCAACGCGGAATTGATGCTCAACGCGGTCATGTCATACAATATCGAATTTGCTGTGCAGATCGCTGAACGGCTGCGTCCCTTCCGGATGCGCTGGCTGGAAGAACCCCTGATTCCGACAGATCTTGAGGGGCATATTGAGTTGAAGAAATCGGTACCTTGGATGCCGATTGCTACCGGCGAAGACCACCACGGACGACATGCGTTCCGACAACTCGTCGAGCACCGGTGCGTGGACGTAGCACAACCCGATCTGAAGTGGTGTGGCGGGCTTTCCGAGGCTGTCAAGATATATACTATTGCTGAAGCAGCAGGTATTGTAACAATCCCCCATGGCGGTGGTAATACGCCTTTCGGTCAGCATTTCGCTCTAGCGCTGCCTGAGTCGCCTATGGCGGAATACTGGCTCGGCACGGACCCCGGTATTCCGCTCTCCGAGGTGTGTCCCATCCCTGGCATGGCGATACCAAAAAACGGCTGCTTGGTTCCTTCAGACGCACCGGGATTCGGTATGGAAATTGAGGAGGAATGGATAAAACCGTGGGTGCACGGATAAACCCCATTGACCGTATATATAATCCAATTGACGATCTGCGTGAGTATATCAACTCTTCGTGGTTGGTTTGAAACCTGCAACAAATTACACCACACACGCCGCAGCGAAAGGAAATAGTGTCATGAAAATAGATCGTAATCGATTCCTTGAGGAGGGGTATGTCGTTCTACGCAACGTTGTTCCGGCAGATGAACTAGATGCGCTGCGCGCAAGCTACGAGATTCTGGTTGAACGGCAAAAAGTAGTTTGGGCGCAGGAACGCAAGCCGGACGAGCCACCCGGCGGTGTGTGGGAGACCTCCGCTCAACCGCGGCTGCTCTTGCACCGAAGTCCGCTTGCAGATTTGATAGACGAGGATACCGCTAGCGCAGTGGAGATCTGGCTTCATGAAAACACACAAGGTGCTAGCAGCGAGTTGTTGGGGGGGTCAGATGCAGCGGTCACGGAGATGATGTTGATGTGTAATCCGGTTCGAGATCGAGGTCCCGCCCACTGGCATCGTGATTTGTATCCCCCTTACGGTGCCCCATTGCAAGGTTATGTGGACGATATTGTCGAGGCAGGTCCCAGATATGTGCAGTGGAATCTCTGCCTCTATGACGATGATGTGCTATGGGTGATACCCGGCAGCCACGCGCGTCTCAACACAGAGCGAGAAAACGAACTGTTACGGACAAATCGGTATACTCCTTTTCCCGGTGGCGTTCAGACGCATCTCAATGCAGGTGATGGCGTGGCTTACATCCTGCCGATTTTGCATTGGGGCAGCAACTATAGTACCAAAATGAGACGCACGATTCACGGCGGCTTTTCAACTTTCACCCAGTACGAAAATCAGAATTATATGAAATATCTGTCAACTTCTGCCCAAGCGACGTTTGACCGTTGGATACAGCACAGTAATCAGATGATAACGCACACCGAATCAATACTTCGAGCCGCCATCGAAAAAGATGCTACAGCCTACCATGCGAATCTCGAAAAACTCCATCCGGGCAGAGGCGAAAAGGGCAAAATGCTCTCGACAGTATACCTGAGCAAGATCGCCAAACGCGTATATGAATGTAAATGTCCCAATTTTGAAAATCTACCGCAGGAGACCCGTGCCTCAATGATTCGATCACATCCGATAACGCTCCAATGGGGTCCGCCTCTTGCAGATCGATTCTCTTTCAAGGAAGCGCGAACCTTGTGGGAGCGGTTCAAACCGGTTGATGCCCGCATCCAGTCGGATGTTGAGAACGCCGCCCCCGGATATGAAAACCGTCCATCGCGGTATCACTTCAATGAGATGCCTACCGATTTCAGCGTCGAGGACTTTACCACCGGCTGGCTCGGTCCAGATAATGGCGCAAATTGATAAATAGAGGAGAGTGCGTTGCAGAAGGAACTCGAAATTGCCTTACAAGCCGCTAAAGAAGCGGGCGAAATCGCGATGGGGTATTATCAGGGCAGCTACAACATTCGCGAAAAGAGTCCCAATAACCCCGTTACCACCGCTGACCTAATGGTGAATCGTCAAATTCGAGAGATCATCTACCGTGCTTTCCCTGACGATGGATGGCTCTCTGAGGAAACGGAGGATTCTCCAGATCGATTGGCAAAATCCCGCGTGTGGGTTGTCGATCCCATTGATGGAACAGAGGAATTCATCACAGGTATTCCTGAGTTTGCGATTTCGATTGCCCTCGTGGTTGAGGGAACGCCGGTTATCGGTGTGTTGCACAACCCCGCTACAGCAGAACTCTTTTATGCTTATACCGGCGGCGGTGCATTTTGTAACGAAACACCGATTTATTGTTCATCATACCGAACCCTCAAGCAGGCATCAATGATTGTTAGCCGGACAGAACATCGAAAAGGGTTATTAGCAGGGCTAATTCCGCTGGTCGGGGAAATCCAATATATCGGCAGCGTCACCTACAAATTGGCAAGACTCGCGGCAGGGATAGGTGATCTCTATGTTACTGTGCGCCCTAAGAATGAGTGGGATTTCTGTGCAGGCGATCTCATCTTGCGGGAAGCCGGGGGGGTCTTGTGGGATAAGGCAGGTCAGACCATAAGATATAATAAAAAGAGAGTTAGGCAGTCAACGGGTCTGTTCGCTGGCAACCCAACTCTTGTAAAACAGATACTCCATCGTTACTCAAACGAATCGGTCTATGTTTGAATTTACCGATTAAAATTGAGAAGCATTGAATTTTCGATTGAAAATTGGAAGAATGGAATAGAAGGAAAAGCGTGAGAGATTTTTCCTTCTATTTCAGGCGTGCAAATGCTGTGCTTCAGGGAGGACCTTCCAAAGGTGAATGACCTTTGAAAGGTTAGAGAAGCTCTTGCAGGTACTGCACTCGCGTATGATGACGCAATTTCCGAAGTGCCTCGTCTTCAATTTGACGTACCCTTTCCCGGCTGATGCCAAGTCGCCGTCCAATCTCAGCAAGGGTGTACTCCGTGCCATCGGTTAAACCGTAGCGCAGCTTGATTACAAGTGTTTCACGGCCCGCTAACGTACCGAGGACCGTTTCAAGCGACTCTTTCTCTGAATTAGAGAGCAATTCTTCCTCAGGGGTCACCTGCGAATCGTCAGCCAGTAAGTCAGAAATCGTTGCGTCGGGGGAAGATTCACTTAGGGGTGAATCCAGCGAAATTGTCCCCTTCGTGCTTTGGAGGATTTCGATGACACGGCTTTCAGGCATCCCTACTGCTTCCGCGACATCTTTGATGCCCGGCTCACGTTCGAGATCTCTAGCGAGCTTGCTCTGTGCCTGCTTGATAGATCGCCGAGTTTCCCCAACGTAACAGGGAATACGAATTGTCTGGCTCTGCTGATCTAATGCGCGCTTAATCGCTTGCATAATCCACCATGTTGCGTAAGTACTGAAGCGATACCCTCTTGCGAGATCGAATTTCTCCACAGCCTTCATCAAGCCAACACTTCCCTCCTGCATCAGGTCGAGGAAGGAAAGTGATGATTTGTTGAAATTATGCTGTTTGGCAATACTTGCGACAAGCAGTAGGTTTGCCTCAACAATTTTCCGCTTCGCTTTTTGGATGATTTCAACAGCGTCGTGCAAGTCTGCCTCCAGCGTCTCAAGGCGTTCGCACTCTTCAACCTGATCGTCTGATGTCATTGTAACATCCGCCTTAACGTGCTTTTGGTAAACCTTGACTTCCTTTTGAATTTGTTCCAAAAGCGTAGCAACGTGCATGGGGCTCCACCAAATTCCGTTCGTTTCTTTCTGTTTGGCACCGCGTCGTCGCCCGGTTTTTGGACGTACCCTCTCTAAAATACAAAGCGGCAGCTGATTCAGTAACGCCGTTACCTGCCGCTTTCCCTCTTCAAACTTTTGAAACAGTTCAACCTCTTCTTCAGGGGTAAGCAGGGGCGTGCGAGCAATCTCCTGCAGATAAGAAAACGCCTCATCTCGGTTACCGTCAGCAACATCGCTACGTCGTCGAAAAGAAGAAATCAGACTATCCTCTGTTGTATCTTCCGCAATAGGGGCTTCTTCATCAACCTCATTCGTTCTATCGGTGGGTACTGACAGAAATTCATCGTTATCTTCAAACTCCAACTCATTCGCTCGCTCATCGTCAGTTCCACTATGTGTGAATTTACGTTCTTTACTCATTGCTTGTTCATCTCCATTCTGCTAGACTCTGTCGAACCTTAAAAAGGTCAAAAATATATAAAAAATCCATAAATCTCCTACTATTATCAGTCACATTTATACAATGTACATGATGTATGAAACGTGATATGTTATAATAAGTATCAGAAAAAATTAAGTTAATCGTCCAGATTCGGACTAGCCTATCGTGTTCAACCGTGCAACATAAAAAATCTTCTTAGCTTGCTGCTCAAGCTGCCGATGCCATCAGTATGACATCTTAAATAATTTTCTTCAACGACTTACATAATCATTCATCAACTCGGAGGTCACTATGAATCAACTTACCAAAACCGATGTTCTCAAACGCCTTCAACAGGGTGAATCATTTATTGGAGAAGACTTGACGGATATTGATCTGTCGGGGGCTTCCACCGATTTAACGGAAGCAAACTTCAACGCCGCGAATCTTTCCAATGCTAACTTTAAAGGCGCGATAATGAAAGGCGTTTTCCTTGTTGGGGCAAATTTAACCAACGCTAACTTTGAAGGCGCGGATCTTGAAGGCGCGTTTCTCAGTGGCGCGGTACTTTCTGGTACAAATTTTCGAGGCGCGAATCTACACCAGGCTACAATTGGGGCACCAGATTGGGTCGTTTCGGATGCGTTTGGCAGCCTAACGAGCTTTGAAAACGCCAACCTCGAAGATGCAACTTTCGGGGAAACTGTGGTGAAAGGCGTTATTCTGTTTGGAGCTAACCTCAAGGGTGCCTATTTATATGAGGTGGATCTTTCAGAAGCCGTGTATAAATCTTCAGACCTTGAAGGGGCAGTTACCAAAAAAGCATTTCAAGAATCAATTTGGGATTGAACGCCGAAAATTCTCTCAAAGGGGTATATACTATCACAACTTCCAACACTAATGTCAACCTCTAAATTTAAACAAGATCTATCTAAGCAACATTGAGACGTTTTTTTACCCGATTCAGTTTACAAATAATTTACAAGAATCTTGTAAGCTGCTGCATCCGGATTATCTTAATTCAGCCAAAGACACGGTTCAGCCTCGAAACTGCATCTGACACAGTTTCTGATATAGCCCTCCATTTTTTAATAACTCTTGGTGGGTGCCGCTTTCAACAATCTCCCCACCGTTCAGGACAAGAATCTTGTCCGCATGAACAACGGTCGAAAGCCGATGGGCGATAACGAAGGTTGTCCTGCCTTTCATTAGATTCTCAAGAGAGGCTTGAACCAGCACCTCCGACTGACTGTCAAGTGCTGAAGTGGCCTCATCAAGCACAAGGATAGGGGGGGCCTTCAAAATTGCCCGCGCAATTGAGAGGCGTTGCTGCTGACCAGTGGATAACTTGGCTCCAGATTCGCCAATCTGTGTTTCGTATCCTTTGGGCATTTGAATAATGAAGTCGTGTGCATTTGCTTGCTTGGCTGCTTCAATTGCCTCCTCTCGCGTTGCTGCCGGGGCACCATAGATGATGTTCTCCATTACCATCCCATCAAATAAGATCGTATCCTGCGGCACAATCGCGATATGGCGTCTAAGATCGTCCAATGCCACTTCGGAAGTAGGAATCCCGTCAATTAGGATCTCGCCAGAATCTACTTCGTAGAAACGCGACAGCAGATTGAGTAAGGTTGTTTTTCCACTTCCACTCCGACCCACCAACGCAATAACTTCGCCCGGTTTAGCATGAAAACTGATATGCTTGACGACCGGCTCGTATTCATAGCCGAAGGAGACATCCCGAAACTCAACCTCACCACGAACCGATGGGAGCTTCAACTGTTTTTCACGCTTGTACGCTTCGCTCTCAAAGTCAAGAACATAGAAAATTCTTTTAGCTGAAGCGAGACTCTGCTGTAGCACGTTGTTGAAGAGTCCAATGGTTTTGATCGGCTTAAACATCAGGCTAGCTACCGCAATGTACCAGATAAACCCACCGATTTGGAGTTGACCTTGAACAACCTGCCAGCAGCCAAATCCAAATACAGTTGCGACACCGATTGCACTAATAAATTCCACAAGCGGGGGCAACATCGCTGTGAGTCGCACACGGCGCATAGCGGCACGATACTGTCCCTTGTTTGTTGCGACAAAGCGGTTGCGTTCTACCTCCTCTGCAGTAAAACTCTTGATAATTTTAAGTCCGAAGAGCGTTTCTTTCAGTTGTGAAGAGATATCCCCAATCTGTTGTTGGATTTCCGAGCTAGTGCCGTGGATACGTTGCCCAAATCGGTGAATCAAGTGGGCAAGCAGTGGAAAAACGAGCAGCGTAAGCAAGGTCATCTGGACACTTTGGAACAGCATAACTGAAACAAAGACAGGGAGGGAGACAGCTGCGCGAATGGTGTTTGCTGTAGATCCAATGGCGTACTGCCATGTCCGGACATCATCTGTGACGCGCGCCATCAAATCCCCTGTCCGATGCGCTTTTAGTAACCCCAAAGGAGCAAAAAGAATTCTTTCGTATAACTCGTTTCGTACGCGGGTAATCAGTCGATACCCAACGCGCGCCATTAGGTAATCGTTACAGTAAATAAATCCCCCTTTAACCACGACGAGTGTAAGGATGATTCCCAATACCCAACCAATAAGTTTGAAGGCATCGTTCGCATCTGTAATAGTAATTTCGAGACCATTAATGAACTTTTCAAGATGGAAATATCGGATCTGAATAGGACCATCTTCAAAACGTTGGGTTGCGATTAACGTGATTGCCTCAACTGTATATCCGAAAATGTAACCGTAGCCTGCATCACAGAGAGAAATGACCAACGCACAAACTACCGCTAATACGATTGAACCGAGGTGCGGCGATAGATACTTTGCGAAACGTGAGGATGTGGACATTGTTAACACTTTTCCGCAATCGTTATGAGCCGCCTCGACTCCACTAGAAACGGGCTAGAGTCAAAATCACCGTACATCGCACGTACTTTCAAGCCCGCTGATGCTAACATCCCTTCCAATTCGGTCGGGAAGTAGAACCGAATGCGATTGACGGACTCCTGAATTGTGCCGGTGGAGAGATCTATTACTGTGCGATGATCGAAAAGCCAGCCAGATGCCGGATCGTATTCGACCTCTGCAAGTGCTAATAACGATTCAGACATCCACCACCAATTGCGCGTCTGATCCAATTGAAGAACCGCATAAGGATTCCAGTACTCCAGCAAAAATTTTCCACTCGGCTTGAGAGCTGCTGCAACCGCTGTAATAACCCTTTTATTATCGTTATCTTCAAAAAAACCGAAGCTGGTAAAAAGATTGATCACAGCATCACAGACCGGCTTTAAGGGGATATGGCGTGTGTCCCCTTCAACGAGATGTAAGCGACTCTGACTTGAAGATCCATTTTTCTGCGCTTCCGTTAAAAGGAAGCGGGAGCTATCTAAACCGACAACCTTCATGCCTCTGTCTGCCAAGAGTTGCCCATGCCGTCCCTGACCGCAGCAGAGATCTAGGACAGTCGCTCCTTGCATAAGCTCAAGCGCTTCACAAATGAATTCGACCTCTTCTGCTGTTTCTGCTGCCGGAGGGAGTTCGGAAAGGAGATAGGTCTGATCCCACATCGTGCGTCACATTCTATACCGTCCAAACTGGATGGTTTTTGTCTTGGCTGCCGTTCCTACCTTGCATCGTATTTTCAACTGCTTGGCATTGAAATCGACAGCATCAATCACTCCAATTGACATCGTCGTGCCTGATGCGTCGAGTAACCCGACCAAGCAACCTTCAAAGTATTGGGGAGTTTTGACGACCAAATTCTTCAAACTCAAATGATTTTTCAGTCGTGCTTGGATTAGACTCGGCAGTGCATCTAGCGTGACCAATACCAACGATCGATGTCCCCATTCCGCGTAAAAAACGCGGTCATCGACAAAATCGGAAAGCATTTCCTGTTCTTTGGAGTTCGCCTGCCGTCCATTGAAGAATGGAGTTCGTTGCCCACGAATCTGATCGAAGGGCAACATCTCCTGAACGCAGTCTGAAAAGTAGTGTGCGAAGCTCGACTCCCGGTACTTCCTGCGAAATTCGTCGCTTTTAGCAGTAACGCTCCTATGCGGCAAGAGACGATGTGTCTCTATTACATCGTTACCCTCAAAAGGAGCGACAATCGCTTCCAACTCGCGTGATCGATGCAGACAAATCAGGTGCGTCGGTTTAACCAACTCGATTTTATGCTGCTTAAGAATAACCGCGGTGTCCCCTTCTATATAGCCTGTGGTATCGACCACAATCAAATCTGCCCCCGTTTTCAAGGCAGCATCAATCATCAAGCGTGTCCCTGCCACGCATTGCAGCAGGTGCCGTTCTGGTGAATTCCATCCTACAAAGTAAAGCGCATCAGGTTCGCCGTCAATCTCTGCAAGTTCCGCAAGCGGAATGCCCGGAACGGCACTTTCCATCGAATCGTTTGGCGTAAAGACTTTCAATCCAATCGTGGTCGGCGGTCCAATCTGTGATTGCCCCACATCTGCATCAACGAAACCAACCCTCAGTCCACTCGTTACACCCCGCTCAATGAGAAACCGGCAAAATGTTGACTTGCCGACATCCGTTGCACCAATAACCAGTACAATCTGTTGAGGGTGTACCACCTTTCGGGCAAGGTTTTCCCAATCACGATTCGGTTGGTAGAGATCTGCCATTTACTTTATACGGTTATTGAGTACCAATCCCGCAGCAACTTTATTGGATATGCAGTTCATACCGGAAAGTGACACCGGCATTGTCAAGCAATCTATCTAAATTCTCTTTCCCTGTCGTGCCTAATATCCGCTCAAGCATAGAGGTTTTGCGCTTTGTGCGAACCACTTTCGGTTTCCCTTCAATACCACTAAGTTCTCCCGCACGGTCAATCGCATCGGGCAGGTTACCAAGTTGATCTACCAACTTATGTTCCAACGCTTGCTGTCCCGAAAAGATTCGTCCGTCCGCAAGTGCGACAACATCCTCTCGTGTCAAATGTTCCTGCCGTCCTTCAAAGACGGCATCAATGAACTGATTGTGAACATCATCGAGCGTTGCTTGCAAGAGTTCACGTTCTTCGTCCGTCAAATCACGCACCGGCGAACCTGTATCCTTAAATCTACCGCTCTTAACAACCTGTTGTTCTAATCCAATCTTTTCGTAAAGTCCCTTTATCTTTGTAAACTGCATGATTACCCCGATGCTACCTGTTAAGGTGCCGGGATTTGCAAGAATTTCATCAGCCATAGCAGCGATATAGTACCCGCCGGACGCAGCGGTACTCCCCATCGAAGCGACAATCGGTTTTTCCAATTTTTTTAATTCGCTATGGATTTCTTGAACAGGGGCAACACTCCCCCCCGGTGAGTTAATACGCACGACGATTGCCTTAATCGTCTGATCATCACGATACTGATGGATCTGATCAATAATTGTCTCTGTACGCGAAATAGTGCCCGTGATATCAATGACCGCAACCTTGTCTCCAATTGACCCACTTTGCACCAAGGTCCGAGCAACCAATAAGAAGAACAACGCTCCAATAACAACAATCAAAATGATGATCACTTTTTTTCGACGAGTCATAGTTATCTGATAAATCTTCCACAGTATGTTTTTTGTTATGTAATTGACCGAACATCATGTTTCATCTGCTGGTATCTCCGCTTCGCTAATTAGCATAACTGGAATGCCCTCGCGGATTGGGTAACGCCGCTTGCATTGACCGATACAAATCAGCTGCTGATTTTTTTGATTATACTCAATATCGCCCTTGCAAGCCGGACATGCAAGAATCTCAAGTAATTCGCTGCTAACTTCTTGTACCTGTGAGCTCAAGGGTATCCCCCATAATTATCTAACCCTTCTACTTACCGTGACACCTTTTATATTTTTTACCGCTCCCGCAGGGACATGGGGCGTTGCGACCTACCTTTGGCAGCCCACCAGTTGCCTGACGAGAGGCAAATTCAGCAGTGTCACTCGCTGATTGCCCGTTGAGCGTTCCTGCAATGGTTCCTTGGGTGTTCATAGCTTCCCTACGACGGGAGGCCCGCCTTGGGCGATCGCTTTCGAGGGTTGTGGTCTCAATACGTGCTTTGAAGATGTATTCACTGACCTCCTCTTCAATTCGTCGGTGCATCGCTTCAAAGACGCTGAAGGCTTCATTTTTGAAGACAACAATCGGATCTTTGCCAGCATAGCCACGCAGATAAATGCCCTCTTCGATGTAGTCAATATTGTACAGATGATCTTTCCAGTGATGATCAATGCGATCGAGTAGAATCAGGCGTTCAAGCGTACGCATCAAATCTGAACCCATTTCGACTTCACGTTGTTCATAAAACTGGCGCAGCAATGTGAGAAGATATTCTCGCAGTTCGGATCGACTCATGTTCAACGGTTGCTGCAAATCTGTCGCATCAATCGTGAAAGTATTCGCCCCCCAAGTCTTAAAGCCCTCAATCGTACCGTCGTAAACATTTAGTTGGTTACCTTCCTTCCTGATAACGTATGTATTCTGATCCGCATCATCGGAGTCATCGGAGACCAACCATTCGCTACCTTTTTTAGGCGTTGAAACGGATACATTTTCGGACAGAGCAAGACCATTGGCTCTAAGTTCCTGCAACGAACCCGCCGGGATTGGTTCGCTACTGTCTAACTGGTTTTGGAATTCTGGGCGAATACTCGATAATCTCTCATCATTGATATGTTCGGGCAAGTGTTCCTCAAGGTAGTCATCCAGCACATTCTCGATCATTTCCCAAATTGTTTCTTTGAGATCGTCCCCTTCCAAAATACTATCGCGCAAACTGTAGATGCTTTGACGTTGTGAATTCATCACGTCGTCAAACTTGAGCCGATTCTTCCGCATCTCGAAGAAAACCTGCTCAACCCGCTTTTGTGCTTTTTCAATCGCGTTGGTTACCGCTTTGTGTTCAATCGGTATATCTTCTTCCATGCCCAACCGATCCATGATACCAGATAAGCGTTCAGATCCAAATTTTCGCATTAAGTCATCTTCGAGTGAGAGGTAAAAGCGAGAGGATCCCGGGTCGCCTTGACGTCCGGCGCGTCCACGCAATTGGTTATCAATCCGTCGGGCCTCATGCCGTTCCGTCGCAACGATATGCAAGCCACCCGCCTTTAACACCTGTTCCCGATTTGGGGCGCAAATAGCTTCTGCTTCAGCGAGAGCCTCCTCCCATTCTGCGGAACCTTCGTCAATGGTAGATGGATCTACTTTCTTCTTCAGTAGGATCTCCCGCGCCAGTCCCTCCGGATTTCCACCGAGCAGGATGTCTACGCCGCGACCCGCCATATTCGTTGCAATCGTTACATTGCCCGGAACACCCGCCTGGGCGATGATTGTCGCTTCACGGGCATGTTCTTTGGCGTTCAGCACTTGGTGTTTGATATCACGCCGTTTTTTGCGGAGCAGCCGACTCAATTTTTCAGAGTTTTCGATTGAAATAGTGCCGACAAGCACAGGGCGCCCCTGCTCATGCTGCTCTATAATGTCTTCGAGAACTGCCCGGTATTTTGCATCCTCTGTCTTATAAATCACATCCGGGTGATCCATACGAATCATTGGCTCGTTCGTAGGAACAACAACGACATCCAAGCCGTAGACATGTGCAAATTCAGCTGCTTCCGTCTCCGCTGTACCGGTCATGCCCGCCAACTTCTCGTACATCCGGAAATAATTTTGATAGGTAATTGACGCACCGGTTTGGTTTTCCTGCTTAATCTGTACACGCTCTTTGGCTTCGAGGGCTTGATGGAGCCCTTCGTTAAACCGCCTACCCTCCTGTAGCCGTCCGGTAAACTCATCGACAATGATGACTTCGCCGCCCTGCACAACATAGTCCACGTCACGTTTGTAAAGGGTATGTGCAATCAGTGCCTGATTGACGTGGTGCACCAAGTTCATGCTTTCATGACCGTAGAGATCGTCTACTCCTAGAAGACGCTCAATCTCTTCTACGCCCTCTTCAGTGAGGGCGACAGTGCCGCGTTTGCTACTTTTTTCGTCACGCTCATAATGTCTTTCACTTTGCAATCGTCGCACCGCAGCATCAATTTTTTTATAGAGTTCGACCGGCTCCCCTTGAGGCTCAGCGATAATCAGAGGGGTCCGCGCTTCATCAATCAGGATGCTATCAACTTCATCAACGATAGCGTAATGGTGCCCGCGCTGTGCCTTTTCCTCAAGCATCTGCCCTTTATTGTCCCATAGATAATCGAAGCCGAATTCGCTGTGCACGCCGTAGGTAATGTCCGATTTATATCCCAGTGCTTTCAAATTATGGGGCAATCCACTGTATGTTAAACCCACACTCAATCCGAGGAAGGTGTAGATCTTTCCCATCCATTCCGCATCACGCTTGGCGAGATAATCATTGACAGTTACAACGTGGACCCCCTTACCCGCCAAAGCGTTCAGATAAACGGCGAGCGTCGAGGTTAGCGTCTTTCCCTCGCCTGTTTTCATTTCGGCGATTTTGCCTTGATGAAACACAATTCCGCCCATGAGTTGAACGTCATAATGGCGTTGGTTCAGGGTCCGCACCCCTGCTTCACGCACAGCGGCGAACGCTTCGGGCAGGAGCGCGTCGAGGGATTCACCGGCATCCAACCTTTCTCGAAATTGTGGGGTCTTTGATTGGAGGGCAGCATCGGATAAACGTTGCATCTCCGGCTCCAATTGATTGATTTTGTCCACAATTGGTTGGAGCAACTTCATATCCCGGTCCTGTTTACTGCCAAAAACCTTAGTCAATACATTCTGAAGCATGGAACATCATCACCCTTTACAGTTTACAAATTTTTAACATTATCTAGTCCTACTTATCCTTTGACGTTTGACACACAATTTAGTTACATTTCATTGCGCTTTTTCTTCAGTCTCGGTTGTATCGGGGTTCAAAGCAGCCTAAGAAGGTGGTGCCTCTGGAGCAACCAAACTTGAAATATCTTCCTCCTCATCTTCTAATAAGTTCCCTCCATCGACCCGTCTTCGCAGTATCGTGTAGATAACCGTATTACCCGCCGAAGCAATCGAAAAGAGATAACCGATAACCAAACCCGCGATAAATAACAGAGAAAATGTCATAAAAATCGCAGCGATAGTAAGCGTAGTTGGCAAATTGATGGCTTCAGAACCAACATCGAATGCTTTGAAATGTTCCATGTACGGTAGCGCAGCAAGTTTACCAATTGAGCCACCAAGCCACCGATCCGCTTGCCACATAATATGCTGCATATCCGTAGGGATCAAAAAATGGATTGGCAGCATCGCTAACGCAAACCCAAGCAAGCAAAAGATTATCCAAATCGGGGTGCAAACCACCTTCACACCAAACAGAAGAACTTCGTAGATAAGCACCCGCCACGGTTGATTCCAAAACATCGAAAGGTGTTGATACGCTGTTTCAAAAGCATCCGAATCCGCAGCCGCAACCACAGAAGGCGCGAAAAACAGACTTATCCCCAAACCAACAAGGAGATAAGCTATTAGCAATCCGAGAAAGAAGGCAAAAGGGGTCAAGACCGATGCAAACATCAGGATAACCCGCCCCACCGTTGGAATCTTTCCCAGCAAACCGACAAAGGTCGGTATTAAAGCCAAAATCACGAGAATGACAACTAAACCCACAAGCGTCCCGAAAACCGATTTCCAACGATTCTGCACAAAACCCCAAGATGCCTTTATGGAAAAGAAATGGTCGCCGCGCAGCTGCTCGATTGTGATTTTCGACACCATCGTGCTCGTTAAGAAAAAAAACACAAACAGGATGAATGTGCCGAGCCACATCGCACCTATTGTAATGTCCTCAAAAGCATAATCGCCAAGGGGACAAACGGGCAGGAGTGCATAGGTATCCCAAAATTGTTTGACCGCACTACCGCCTGCGATGAACAAACTTGCATATACCAATATCTCATAAATGAGATAACCGAGGATTAGCCCGAAAAGATGAACTAAAATCTTCTTTACATCAAAACCGTAACGTCCGGCTCGGAAAATATCTCGGAAATCAAAATGCAATTCAGCCATTGTTTTTATCCAGTGATCGGACAATTTCTCAATAAATTATAGCACGGTATCAGCCAACTGTACATCAAACTTTAGTCATCCAGAAATCTGATATATGATACATCAACTACGGTCTTCTGTCAACAACAGAAATCTCTGGAATAGGGTCATTTATGGTGGATTCTAAAAATAAATGAACACTTTCGCCCCCGGTAGGTGCGGTTTTTAACCGCACCGCACAAGTGCCGTGGTAGGTTGAAACGGCGCAGTTTGAAACAGCACCTACCAATTTGGAGTGTCTCATTAATTCTAAAATTTACTATAAAAGGTCTTTCTCGGCGAGGACGAGGTCGAAGAACTTCAGGTTTCAATTCCACAATGGTTCGATTAAAAGTTGCCATTTGGTCAACTCGTAAGAGTTAAACCCTTCAGTTTCAATTCCACAATGGTTCGATTAAAAGTCGCCGATTTCATGTGTGTTAGTTTTGAGTTATGTGAGGGTTTCAATTCCACAATGGTTCGATTAAAAGTTGAATGCACGAAGCAGATTGCCGGTAGCGATGAGGTTTCAATTCCACAATGGTTCGATTAAAAGCTATTAGCCCCCGTTATCACCCTACACTTCAGTAAGTTTCAATTCCACAATGGTTCGATTAAAAGCGTGCTCTGTTTCGCCACAAAGCAGGAATGGCGCAAGTTTCAATTCCACAATGGTTCGATTAAAAGATCCCCGTTCTCGTCGCGCTTCACTGTAGTCGGCGGGTTTCAATTCCACAATGGTTCGATTAAAAGAATCTCTTGGATCACGGGTAAGTTTCAATCGCTGAAGTTTCAATTCCACAATGGTTCGATTAAAAGAGGGGATAGGCGGTTGGAACCGGGAGGTTATCCGGGGTTTCAATTCCACAATGGTTCGATTAAAAGGGCGAATTAACTGATAATGTCGAAGCACTTATGAAAGGTTTCAATTCCACAATGGTTCGATTAAAAGTTAAACGCATGTCACTATGGTGCGATGTTCATGCCGAGTTTCAATTCCACAATGGTTCGATTAAAAGCCAAATCGTTGCTCCAGACTTGGATTGATAGATACAAGTTTCAATTCCACAATGGTTCGATTAAAAGCGGGACGCACGGAAAGCTGGTGAGAACCAGAGGCAAAGGTTTCAATTCCACAATGGTTCGATTAAAAGTGCTACGATAACGCTGCAAGTGTACGCAGACACGCATCGTTTCAATTCCACAATGGTTCGATTAAAAGGATTCCAATAAGTTGGGCAAAGCATGGCTTAAAATTGTTTCAATTCCACAATGGTTCGATTAAAAGTGGAATTGGGTAATCTATCTATTAGGAGGTTCTATTAGTTTCAATTCCACAATGGTTCGATTATGGTGGATTCTAAAAATAAATGAACACTTTCGCCCCCGGTAGGTGCGGTTTTTAACCGCACCGCACAAGTGCCGTGGTAGGTTGAAACGGCGCAGTTTGAAACAGCACCTACCAATTTGGAGTGTCTCATTAATTCTAAAATTTACTATAGTTTTCGGCAATATGTTATCGCTGTGGCAGTGTTTAACACAAGTGCGACGTGACATTTCCCGCCGCACTTGTTATAATTCACCTTAAAAATCTCCCACAACTTTTGAGGTGAAATATGACGAAAACAGAGTCTCGCCACTTGATAGCCATTTTAGCACAAGTCCCCGATCCCCGCAATGCCAAAGGGAAACGGCACCCCCTTTGTGCGATTCTGGCACTCGCAGTGATTGCGCTTATGTGTGGGTATCGGAGTTATAGCGCGATAGCCGAATGGGGACGCACCTACGCTTCAGACTTGGTTAAGGCTCTTGGCTTTACCCGCGCCAAAACGCCTTGTGCTGCGACATTGCATAACCTGTTTAAGAAGTTAGACATTGCTCAGTTGGAGGCAGTGCTGACTCAGTGGGGTGTCGAGACGCTTGAAAACCACCCCGTAGCCTGCTCTCGCATGGCTGTGGCGATTGATGGCAAGACCCTTCGTGGCAGTGCCAAGCAACAGGCGACAGTGAGTCATCTGCTTTCAGTTGTCAGTCATCAACTCGGTGTGACGCTTGCCCAAAAAGCAGTGGATACTAAAACCAATGAAATCCCTATCTCCACCGAGATACTTTCCGCCTTTGATGTCAAAGGCATGATTGTAACAACGGATGCGCTGCTGACACAACGTGATTTCTGCAAGACGGTGTGTGCTTTGGACGCCGATTATGTCGTGCCTGTGGGATTGAATCACAAGCAGTTACATCACGATATTCGCTGTTTGTTTGATCCGCCGACAGATATAAATCCAACTCAATCGACCTTCAACGCCCTTCAACAGATGCACACCGAATTGAACCAAACGCTTGATACCTATCAAACCGTTGAAAAAAGCCATGGACGGATTGAAACACGAACGTTGACGGCAAGTACCGCCCTCAATGAGTATATCCAGTGGCCCGGAGTTGAACAAGTCTTTGAATATAGGTATCACCGAATTGACCTATCTACCGGTCAAGCGAAGCAAAAAACGCAATATGGGATAACGAGTCTAAGTCCAGTCCAAGCATCAGCAAAAAGCCTACTCACTTTGCGACGCGGACATTGGGCGATTGAAAATCAGTCCCATTGGGTGCGTGATGTGGTTTTAGGCGAAGATGCCTCTCAAGTGAGGTGTGGTGTGATTCCGCAGGTAATGGCTGCTTTGCGCAATACCGCACTAGCAGTGTTGCGCTTTGCAGATTATCATAGTATATCAAAAGCCATGCGGTATTGCGCCGCACACCCGCAACACGCTTTTAACTTAATCAACGGGAAAACCGAAAACTATAGTAGACGCAAGAAATAACGGGACAATAGTTTAGAAGTATGTTATCCTGTTTGCATTATGGCACATTCATCAGATTTACGCACACGCGTCCTTCAATTCATAGAAAATGGTGGCAGTAAAACAGAAGCGGCAAAACGGTTCAAAGTCGGTCGAACTGCGATTTACCGATGGCTCAATGACCCAGACCCACTCACACCGGGCAAACCGGGTCCCCGAAAACCGAGACTACTTGACCCAACGGCACTGGCTGAACATGTCAAGGCACACCCTGACCAAACCCTTAAAGAACGCGCCACACACTTTGGGGTTTCACCCGCCTGTGTCGGCTATGGACTCAAAAGACTCGGCTACACGCGTAAAAAAAAACGGTTGGATATAAGGAGCAATGTCCAGAAAAACGACAAGCCTATCAGGAGCAACTCGCAACGGCGAAAGCATCAGGCAAAACGCTGATTTACCTCGACGAGACCGGTTTTACAGATGAAACGTTTAGAAGTCATGGCTATGCCCCCCGGGGACAATGTGTCCAGGGGTTGATACCCAGCCAAAAGACCCGCACCACCACTTTGATAGTGGCACAACTGAATAATAAGTTGATTGCCCCAAAGTTAATATCGGGCAGTTGTAATGCACAACGGTTTAATACATGGCTTGATGAAGCGTTATCGCCACATTTAGATGCCAACAGTCTCGTGATAATGGATAATGCACGCATTCACAAGACCACCGAGACCCAAGCATTGATACAAGCCTGTGGTGCTAAGGTGTTATACTTGCCCCCGTATTCGCCGGATTATAATCCCGTTGAACAAAAGTTTGCCAATATAAAGAGAGTCCGGTCATACAATGCGGATAAGCCCATTGAGGAGATTATCAATATGTATCGTTAATTGTTAAATCTACTATAAATGACCCTAACCCTAACCATAACGTTCACTTGCCCCCAGTTTTTTTTGAGGGGTTATTGTCATTGGTTTTGCGAGCGATAGGAGTGAGAAAGTCAGGTCAGATATGATAAAATACCTCCCTACCGAAAACACTCACTGTTTAGGGCAAGGAGGTATTATGAAAGGAAAACACTCTCAAAAACGGGTGAATCCCACCCCCATGATAACCACTATCACTGAGATTTTCAAGCCTGTTTTGAAAAAACCGGCGTTAAAAAACCTGATGCTCACCATCATAGCTATAGCCTTGGCGCAGTCCTTTGGCATCAACGAAATCGCTTCACGGTTGCCGGTGTCAGTCAAGCATCAAAAGACGAAACAGAAACGACTGCTTCGATTCTTGGCACGTACATTTCCCATAGGTGCGGTGATGCGGTGTTGGTTAGTCTTCGTGGTGAGGCGTGTCTGTCACCCCGGCACTGTGCGTCCGTTAATTTTAATTGATGAAACCCAGGTGCTTGGTACTTTCAAAGCGATTGTCGCTGCGGTGCCGTTTCGACAGCGTGCGATACCTATCTATTGGCACATCTATACCGATGCTGAGATTCAGGATATGAAATATAAAAGCCATAATGAGATTATCCAACGATTTTGCCGCACGGTCTATCGTCAGGCACGAAAAGCACTGCCCCCAGCGTGCGAACCGGTGTTGATATTCGACCGGGGGTTCGCCCGTGCGAGATATGTGATAAAATTTCTCAAAGCAAAAGGCATACCGTTTGTGATGCGCGTCTGTCGCAACGTTCGCATTACCGTTTGGGGTCAGGTCAAAACGATGGAACAGATGCAGAAAACTGGGTTCTATCCACAGATTCTCTATTACCCAACCGAGCCAATTCGACTGAACCTATATGTGGTCAGAGATGCACGGTTTGCTGAACCGATGTATCTGATTTCAAGCCATCTGACGGGCAGTCAAATCCACCGGTGTTATAAACGAAGAATGCAGATTGAACACGGTTTTAGAGACATCAAGACCGGCTTTGGATTTGGCAAGCTGATTCTCAAAAAACCGACAAAAGCACGAATCAATCTGTTATGGCTGTTGGCTTGTCTGAGTTATGGACTGCTGTTTATCATCTACCAAAAATCCGGTGACCGATGGACCAAAGCATTCAACACAAACAAAAAAATCTATTCGTTGATTAACGTGATTAAGCGCGTGATTGCTCAAGCTTGGCTGGGGTGGACTCTCAATCCCTTTTTCACACTGCCACTTTGTCAGACAGATGCCTTGCAAGGCGCATAATCACAAACATTCTCACAAACATTACCTCTCAAACACACTCAACTCTTAAATCAGAAAAAACTGGGGGTAAATGAAAACCATAACGATATTGCATCTGACCAGATATCAGAGTATAATATAAACCATTGACACCCATGCTAATACATTGCACCCCAGCATTTATACCCACTGTCGGTTGCAAGCTTTCCCAACGGCGACAGATTTCCCAATCCTAACCCTTTTTCTATTGGCATAGCGTTGGCATTACTTGGTGGGATTTGCCCTCCCGTTGGCATAGCGTTGGCATTAATAGAGCCATACTTATGAGTTACTCTCAATTAATTAGGACTTACGCACATGGTCAGAAAATAGGGTATAATAGGGACGATGAACCCACTCCAAGGCACTGAATATGACTATCAGCACTTACGCATTTCAGAGTTTTGACCTGTCAGGGCCCTGCCAAATCCCTGACATTTGGCTTGGTTATCGTGCCATTTGAGTGAAAAACGGTTCATAAACAGTGCGTATTTGGCAGGTCAAAAAGCCGTTTGGGCGCACCTTCTCTTACGTGGTAAAAATCTACAAATGCTCTGAAGCTAGGCCCCATCAGGGTTCAGAGAGATCTCCACCAAAGATGAACCCCCGATGTAACGTTGAATTTTTTTTTGGACCTGACAGGGCCCTGACAAATCGCCGAATCGTGGGGGCAATGTCCATACAATGCCATCGGGATATAGGCATTAACATAATTCAATTTTTAGGGAGACTATAAAATGGCAATCACAAAACTAACCGACGCAGAAATCAACGCTCAACTAGAGGGAATATCGGGTTGGACAGTCGAAAATGAAAAGCTCCACAAAGAATTTCAGTTCGACTCGTTTGTAGAAGCCTTCGGTTTTATGGCGAGCGTTGCCCTGATCGCAGAATCAATGAATCATCACCCCGAATGGTTTAACGTCTATAATCGCGTGACCGTTGATCTCGCAACACACGATGCCGGAGGAATTAGCGCGTTGGATTTTGAATTGGCGAAGAAAATTGATGCGCTTGCATAAAATCTAATGCGTAGGGGCTTTGATTATCGACTGGCTTACTACCTTCATCATTCGTATATTGGGGGCAACCATCCGATGGCTTCCCAAGGGGTATGCCCTGATGCTGGGGAGCGGTCTGGGATGCTTTCTCTATCTTGCCCTAAAGAAGCGCCGTCGAATCGCTCTAGAAAATCTGCAAATTGCGTTCGGGGATGAGATGTCCGCTGATGAGCGTGCACAGATCTGCCGCAGAAATTTCCAACAGATAGGGAAAACCGCAATCGAATTTCTCCGTTTCCCCAAATTAACCTTCGAGAACATCTGGAAGGAAGTGACCGTTGAGGGAAAAGAGCATCTGATAGGTGCGTTGGATCAGGGTAAAGGTGCTATCGTTTTTCTGCCTCATTTTGGGAATTGGGAACTGCTTGCGTTGGTTTATGGTGCACTCATCCCAGACCAAGCGAAGGCAATAGCGTTTCCACTCAAAAACAGATACCTTAACGGGCTTGTCTCTCAATATCGAGAGCGGCTGAGTCTAAAATTAATCACCCGGAGGAGAGCGGTTAGGGAAACACTTCGGGCGCTTAGGGAGAATTTCGCTATCGGATTTTTTGCAGATCAGAATGCCGGACGAGAGGGGGTTTTTGTCGATTTCTTTGGGAAACCGGCTTCCGCTGTCCGTGGACCTGCGACACTTGCTCTCAAGACGGGTGCGCCGCTACTCTTGTCAATGGATATCCGTCAGCCCGATGACCGGCATCATGTAATCATCACCCCGGCGATTGGCCTAGAGATATCCGGCGATCTTGAGCAGGACGTACAAATCAATACCGCACACATCCTGAAAATCCTTGAGACATATATCCGACAATATCCAGATCAGTGGCTTTGGACGCACAATCGATGGAAAACGCAACCAGATCCGAAATGGCAGATGAAACGACAGATTCGGAAGAGAGGTATGAAACAGGGCGCGTAAATTGCCCTGCTTCATGCTGTCGAAATTAGAAGTACCCCGATAACCATTACTACCGCTGCCACAAATCGCAATTTCGTCTGTGATTCCTTCAGCAGGTATCCGCCAAGCAGCACAGCGAAAATCACAGAACTCTGGCGGAGCGCGACGACGTAACTAACGCTTTCGGTCATATAAACATAAAGGATAAGCATATAGGAAAGCATACAAAGCAATCCGGTTACGATAACCTTTTTCCATTCTCGACGTCCAATATTTGCAACTTCCTGTAGTGGGGAGGAACGCAGGATATAGCCGCCGTACAATACCATCGTAATCATACTTTCTGACAAAAAATAGCTTACAGGTTGCCAAGGGTGTTGTTGGTTTGAGTGTGCATAAAATTTAGACATCCCAGCCTTATCAACCAGCGAGTATGCGATTACTGTGCCGAGCGTCGCAAACGCCCAAATAGCAGCCGGTTGACTGATATATTGAAGCAGCCCCTTGAACGTCAGCCCACCAGATTGCTGCTGAAGCAGATAGATTGAGAACACAATTAAGACAATGCCGATTAGTCCCTGGACCGAAAGCCGCTCACCCAAAAATAGGAAGGCAAAAAAGGGGATGAATCCGGGGGCGGACCGGGCAATCGGATAGACATAAGAGATCTCACCGGACATGTAGGCGCGGCTCAAGCACAACCAATATAAAAAATGAATGATACTTGACCCAACGATATAGCCCCAAACCGATTTTGGAGCGATTGGCAGTTGCAGCATGAAGGCAAGTGCCGCCACACCTACTGTAAAAACCCCGATCCAGAAGAAGAACAGTTGCGGCGAACGGCTTGCTTTGCCGTAGTAGTTCCACAGCGCGTGGAAGAAAGCGGACAATAAAACCAAAACGATAGAAATTGGGTTCTGCACGGTGTCTGTAGAACGGGCTGCGCGTTCTATTTATTCCTCCATAGATTCCCGAATAGGTTCGTTGAACATGAGCATACACACAAGTATATCACATCTTAATTTAGTTTTGACAGTACCATCCGCTTGTGATATAATGAAAGTTGTAAAGAAAGCAAAGTCTCATCACCAATACAATCTGAAATTGTCAATTCTACTGAACAGATGAGGTGAATTGCATTGAAATCCACAAGCCAAATTATCGAAGAAGTTAAAAAAGAAATCCCAGAAATTTCTGCTGAAGAGGCTCAGAAAGAGAAAATGAAAGGCGGAGATGATGTTGTGCTGCTCGATGTCCGCGATGAGGACGAATATCGCGCAGGATATATTCCTGATGCGGTTCATGTCACGCGGGGAATGCTCGAATTCTCGATCGAAGATGAAGTGCCAGATCGGGACAAGAGAGTAATCGTCTATTGTGCTGCCGGAATGAGATCGCTGCTCGCCGCCAAATCCCTACGAGAGTTGGGATACGCGGATTCCGTGTCCATGGCGGGTGGATATCGAGACTGGTCAGCGTCAGGACTCCCAACAGCCAAAGATAAACCGATGACACCGGATCAGTTGGAGCGGTATAGCCGCCACTTTATGTTGACTGAAGTCGGCGAAAGGGGACAGGCGAAGTTGCTAGACGCTAAAGTGCTACTCGTAGGAGCAGGCGGCTTAGGCTCACCGGCAGGGTTATACCTTGCAGCGACAGGCGTTGGTACGCTCGGCGTGGTTGATTCAGATGTCGTCGAGTTAAGCAACTTGCAGCGACAAATCCTCCACCGCACGGAAACTGTTGGTCAACCAAAGGCAGAATCTGCGGCTGAAACGATGGGTTTCTTAAACCCCGATGTCAATGTTGTTCCGTACAATATGCGACTGTCAGAAGACAACATCATCGATCTCTTTAATGAGTACGACTTGGTCGTTGACGGTTGCGATAATTTTGCAACACGCTATCTGGTCAATGATGCCGCAGTACTGACAAACACAACCATTGTACACGGCAGTATTTTCCAATTTGAAGGGCAGGCTACCGTCCTCAAGCCACACGAGGGACCGTGCTATCGGTGCATGTATCCAACTCCACCGCCACCCGGCATGGTGCCCGGCTGAAACGAGGCTGGTGTCCTGGGCGTGCTCCCGGGCATAATTGGTCTTGTGATGGCAACTGAAGCAGTCAAACTGTTGCTCGACATTGGCGAACCGCTTATCGGTCGTTTGATGATGTATGATGCTCTCAGCATGAAGTTTCGTGAGTTGAAAGTGAGTCGGGATAAAAACTGCCCGATCTGTGGTGAAGAACCGACGATTACCGAACTCATTAGTGATTACGTCGAATTTTGCGAATTGGATCATTCTGAACCGCTTGCAACTGCTGCCGATTAAAAAATAAGGCTCATATAAAAAGAAAGTGCGAAGCACGAACAGAAACCGAGTTTTTTCTTGAAAACTCGGTTTCTTTGCACTAAATCTTAACATGAGCGAAAAATAAAACGTAAGTAACTTCGCACTACGCAAACTCTTTATTTGAAAGGATCGAATTTATGCTCCCTTGTCCAAGTTGTAATAATCCACTTACGCAATTTCCGATTGAACGTTCGGATGTGGATCTGATGAGTTGCGATGGCTGCCAAGGTGTTTTTCTCAATCGCCCCGGCGGAGAACTGGAGAACGTGGATAACGCGACATTTGACGAACTTGTCGAAGCGTATGGCACCGAATATCCAATTGATGTAGATCCAAGCACCGTTACTCTACCAGAGGAAGTAGAAGAAGCCCTTGAATAGAAATTCATGTCTTGCGGCTTGATGATTTAAGTTAGTGAGCCTTGCGAAGGTTTCAAACCTTCGCAAGGTTGTATACAAACGATTTCCCAAATAAACTTGCAATGGGTTAGTCTTCTCGGATAAGCCCCCACCCCGCCCGCAATGGATCTCATCTCTAAATTTGCCTACTCGCTTCAAGAATCTCCTAATAGTCAAAGGAACATTCTCCATTCTCCTGCCCTGTTCTGGCTAATCTACTTTTTTCTCAGTCCTATTAGATCTATTTTCGTTTATAATAGATGTGTACAGCGTGTCACCTATGACGGCGTATACGGCGTGATGTAAAAAACACACTTTTTACGCCTTACGCCTCTAAAAAGATAAACAGAGATTTCAAACGACTTGTTGGCGATTTAGGAAACACGGATGACCATTCTTGAAGCGATTGTGCTTGGTATTTTACAAGGCATAACAGAGTTCTTGCCAGTGAGTAGTTCTGGACATTTGGTTCTGATGCAGCATTTCTTAGGGATAAAGGAATCACAGGTCTTTTTCGATGTCATGCTCCATCTTGGAACCTTGGGGGCTGTTATTATTGTTTATTATCAGTTAATCGGGTCTTTGGTGCGGACCGGTTGTTCCACGTTTTTTCAGACAGATTTCTACCGACACCCCCGACTTACAATCAGCAACACGCCTGATCTCAGGCTGATCTGGTTTCTTCTGCTTGGCTCGATTCCTACCGGGCTAATCGCACTATTGTTCAAAGATTCACTTGAGGCGGTCTTTGGCAAACCGATGGTTGTTGCCGGTATGTTAATTATCACAGGTCTAATCCTGCAACTGTCACGTCTCGGACAAAGGCGGCGACAAGCAGAAACTCCCTTACGCGCGTGGCATACACCACTCGTTGGGATTGTCCAAGGGCTTGCCATCATCCCCGGAATTTCCAGATCTGGGTCAACGATTTCTATTTCGCTGTTATTGGGGCTGTCTCCGCAGGTTGCAGCGCAATACTCTTTTCTACTTTCCATTCCTGCAATCTTGGGTGCTGTTATCCTTAAGTTCAAAGATGTAGGGGAGATTACAATTGCCCCAGTCGTTATCGTCGCTGGAACATTGACTTCATTCATTGTGGGTTACATCGCGTTACGCTTCCTGCTTGCAATCCTCAATCGTGGGAGGTTTTCTATTTTTTCTTACTACTGCTTTGCGTTGGGGGTAGTTGCAGCGGTGTCAATTTGGCAAGGAGCGTAACGTAGCCAAATCGTGCAACAGAAACCGAGTTTTTTCTTGAAAACTCGGTTTCTCTAAGTGCTTTGCACTTTGTTTTTACATGAGCCAACGTAACAAGGTAAGTACGACTAACTCGCTAGGAATCAATATTATGCAAAAAAGATTAATTAAAACTGTCGCTTGCAGTTTCACGCTTATCTTTCTTTTTATCATACCAAGTATTGGGAAAACAAAAAGGATTGGGTTAATCTACGACACAGGTGGTCGTGGAGATCTGTCGTTCTGTGATGCCTCCTACGCCGGTGCCAAGAAAGCGACCGATCAGTGGAAACTTGATCTCAAAGAAATCACGCCCGGACAGAGTACAGACATTGAGTTTGCGTTAAGGCAGCTGGCTCGGTTGAAATATGACCTTATTATTGGGGTCGGTTTTCTTTTTCAAGAACCGATAGAGCGCGTGGCATCTGAATTCCCAAACGTCAAGTTCGCAATTATTGATGCCGAAGCCAAACGGGACAACGTCGCCTCGCTCATCTTCAAAGCACATGAGGGAACCTACCTGGTAGGAGCAATCGCTGCGCTGAAAACCGAGACAAATCGGATTGGGTTCATCGGTGGGATGAACGTCCCACTTTTGCACGCTTTTGAAGCAGGTTATTACGCCGGGGCAAAGGCTATCAATCCGACGATTGAAGTCCTCATTGACTATGCCGGTGTCACCCCGAAAGCCTTCAGTGACCCCGCTAAGGGAAAAGAACTCGCACTGGCGCAGTATAACAAAGGTGCTGACGTAATCCTCGCAGCAGCGGGTGCAACGGGCTTAGGAATACTCGAAGCCGCCAAAGAAAAGCAGAAGCAGCTCATTTGGGTGGATGCGAACGGGAACCATCTCGCACCGGGACTTGTCCTGACGAGTATGATCAAAGGTGTCGAACTTGCCGTCTACCAAACAATCCAAGCTGTCGTTGAGAACAATTTCACCGGTGGTATAAAACTATACGGTCTCAAGGAAGGTGGCATTGAATACATCGTTGATGCCAACAATCAGGGGGTATTATCTGCAGAAATCCTGAAACGCGTTGAAGTGCTCAAAAAGCAGATTATCGACGGAGAGATTGTCCCCCCAGCCGAAAGAGAATAGTTGGACAACTGAACCTAGAACGTTAGGTCGCTCAAAGAAGGAACCAATCACTTCAGTTAGTATGACACAAAACGTGGAGTATAATATGAACGAACGCGAAAAATTCCTATTCGATCTGCGGGGTTACCTCCGGGTCGAAAACTTCCTGACTCCCCAAGAGGTCCAAGCACTCAACGAAGCCGTTGACACCAACCATGACAAATACACAGAGGATAGCAAAATGTACGGTCTTGGCATGGATGGTGAGTACCATCGCCGATCTATGATGGGGATGTTGACGTGGGAACAACCTTGGTGCCAACCGTTCCGAGATCTGATTGCCCACCGAAAACTCATTCCCTACCTCAATGCCCTTTTTGGTCGTGGATGGAGAATGGACCATGAGCCTTTTTTGCTAATCTCTAAGAAGGGCACCGGTGGACACGGATTGCACGGGGCGACTAGTAGGCATTTCGACGGGACGCAGTATTATACCTATGCAAATGGCGAGATGCGTGCGGGGCTCATCGTTTGCCAATTCCAGTTGGCTGATATCAATCCCGGAGATGGCGGGATTGCTGTTATTCCGGGCAGCCATAAAGCGAACTTCCTTTGTCCCGAAGATATCATGCTTTACGATGTCAATCAAGAAGTGGTGTATAATGTAGAAAGCAAAGCGGGTGATCTCGTGATATTCATGGAAGCCACCATCCACGGTGCACTGCCTTGGAAGGCTGATCATGAAAGACGGTCCCTGCTCTACCGCTATTGCCCAAAGTCTATGCACACAAGCGGCGGCATCTACCAAACCAGCATGCCGGCATGGGTTGGCGAGTTGACAGAAGCGCAGCAGGCAGCACTTGAGCCGCCTTATATGTATAACCGGCCTCTTATTGAGGACGACGGAGTCACCCTAGTACAACCTGGCCAAGAGCCGGAACCCCACAGACCACGCGGCAAAGTTGAAATGGAAGAAAATTGACTCCAGCCAATTCTTCAACGGATTGGAGAAATGATTCTATGAACGAAACTACGCCAGCCTCTCCCTCTACACTTGCACCTGCTCGGTCGCGTATTACCCTACGCGCTGTGATATTGGGCTGCATCCTTATGCCGATTAATGCCTACTGGATCGGAATGGAAGAGATGCTCTGGCACGGATTTCATTTCTCCGCAACCTCTATCCCGATGAATGTCATTTTCATCATTTTCGTGCTGGCACTCTTGAACTACATCGTCCAACGATTCTTTCCGGCGTATGCGTTGAGCCAAATTGAACTCCTCGTCATCTATGTCATGCTGGCATGTGTCACAGCGGTGGTTGCCCACGATAATATGGTCGGTCTCATGGGACCTCTCTGCCACGCTTTCTGGTTTGCTACCCCTGAAAACGAATGGAAACAGATCCTCCAACCTTACCTTCCGAACTGGCTCGTCATGGGTAACACAACCATCGCCCGCCCTTTCTATGAGGGAGGGGCTAATTTCTTCACCGAAGGCTATCTGCGCTACTGGATCGTTCCTATCGTGAGTTGGACAGTCATCTCCTCTCTGATTTTCGCACTTGTTGCCTTTGTAAATGTCCTGATCCGCCGTCAATGGATCGAGCATGAAAAACTGCCATATCCGATTACCCAATTGCCGCTCGATATGACTGCCCCTGGAATGGAGCTCTTCCGAAACCGCGGCATGTGGCTGGGGTTCACGATCGCAGCGGGTATCGAAATTATCAACGGAATCAATTTCCTCTATCCGTCCTTTCCGATGATACCGATTCGTGAGGAGAGTGCGGATATCTCGCGGTGGCTTAACGAGGAGCCGTGGGATGCGATTGGGCCAACTTTCTTTCACCTGCGCCTGTTTTTTATCGGTCTGTGTTTTCTGTTACCGCTGGATGTCAGTTTTTCGACAGCGTTTTTCTACTGGGTCCGCAAAGCGCAATACATTGGAGGAAAGGCGGCTGGCTGGTATACAATTCCTTACTACCCTTTTCAACCGAACCAAGCAATGGGCGCGGCACTAGCGGTGGTTGTGATAGCAATGTGGGCAGGGCGGCAACATTTTCGGGAAATTGGTAAACGGATCCTTGGCATGACCACATCTATCGACGACTCGACGGAACCGATGCGCTATCGATCGGCAGCTTTAGGGATTGTAATCTGTCTCATTCTCCTCTATCTTATCTGCAATCAGGCGGGGATGTCCATGTGGGTATTTGTGCTATTTTTCGGATTGTACATGATGATTACAGCGTCTGTGACTCGTGTGCGTGCCGAACTTGGACCACCCGCACACGACATGGCTGGTGTCAATCCACAGACCGCTTTGACAACGGTATTTGGGATCCGTCCATTCGGGCGCGGTAACCTTGTTATGTTCTCGCTTTTTTCGTGGTTTAACAGCCAAAATCGCAGCCAACCTATGCCGCATCAACTTGAAGGCTTTAAATTGGCGCAACGCACCGGCATGGATCATCGTAAACTATTGTGGGTCATGCTCTTTTCGATTGTGATAGGTGTTTTCTCAGCGTTTCTGATGTACCTTTATGTCTTGTATACGCATGGAGGCAGCAAGGCGGGAATGATTTTGGGACCCGGCTGGGGAGTTTACAACCGATTGGCTGGCTGGCTACAGTTTCCACGACCGACAGATGTTTTCGGATCTATGGTCATCGGTCTATCATTTCTATTTACGATATTTCTCGGTATTATGCGGCTCAAGTTTATCTGGTGGCCCTTCCACCCGGTCGGCTATGTGATAGGCATCAACGGTGGGACGCTAGATCAATTCTGGCTTGTGTTAATCCTCTCTTCAATCGCCAAGTTCGTCATACTCAAATATGGTGGAGCGCGTCTCTATCGACGTGTGTTACCCTTCTTCCTAGGGTTGGTTTTGGGCGATGTGGTGAGTGGCAGCTATTGGGCTATCCTCGGCGTAATTTTAGAAACGCCGATGTATGTCGTGTGGTTCTGGACAGTACAGTAATCTATCTGTGTCTGCCGGATCAAAAATCCTATGTCTTAGCACCTAATTTGTCATCAAACGGTTTATCACAGCAATCCTGCTGGCTAGTATCGAAACATATCGAATCAGAAAAAACTTGAACTTACAATCCAATTGGATGTACAATATTAGGATGGAAGCGGATTTGAGCCGTCCTGAAACGACTCAAGCTATTAACTTCTACCCCCTAAGCGTGTATATTTTCGGTCACCTGATTGAGCATTGATTAGACAGATTCTTAATTTGCGAGTGGATTCGCAGACTTTTTTCAATCGCTTTACGCGAAAGGAGTTACATTATGCTAACTCAGCAACAGATCGACTTCTACCATGAAAATGGTTACATTGGTGTTGAAAATGTGCTTTCGGAGCAAGATATCATCGACCTTCGTCGTGTGACAGATGAATTTGTCGAAAAATCCCGTGAAGTCACCGATCATACTGACGTTTTTGATCTTGAACCCGGTCATTCCGCAGAATCTCCCCGCGTACGCCGAATCAAGAATCCAGCAGCTCAACACATTGTCTATGATCAGGTGCGAACTTACCCCTCCATTATCGACATCGTTGAGCAATTAGTGGGCCCCGGTGTTCGCTCCATGGGCAGCAAACTGAATATGAAATACCCCGATTTCGGTAGCCCTGTTGAATGGCATCAAGATTGGGCGTTCTATCCCCATACTAACGATGATGTGTTGGCGGTCGGCGTTGCCATTGACGATATGTCGATGGAAAATGGCGCGCTAATGGTCATTCCCGGCTCCCATAAAGGACCAATCTATGACCATCACCAGGATGGGCGTTTCGCAGGTGCAGTCACTGACCCCAATTTTAGCCCCGACGGTGCTGTTCCCATTGCAGTCAAAGCCGGAGGTATTTCGGTTCATCATGTCCGTACTCTCCACGGCTCTGCGCCTAACACCTCTAGCACGCCACGCCGCTTACTGCTCGCTGCCTATACCGCGGTTGATGCTTGGCCCCTAAGCGGAGACTGGGATGCTTTAAGTGCCAATATCCTGCGTGGTGAACTCACAAATCAGGTACGTATGGTCGAGGCTCCGGTTCGCATGGCACTTCCCCGTGCGGAGCGCGGTGGGTCGATCTACGAAACCCAGACCATTCTAAAAAAACCACTCTACGCTGAGAAAACCAAGTGAAAATACTGGAAACAATCCCAATGCTTTAGCGTTGGGTCAAACGGCGTAATTTTGTCCCGATTCTCGGGATCCCGACCTATCGGGGCTTGATTTTCTTAGCAAAAGTATGGTATAATTTTAACACGTCCAAAAGCGGGAGAATCTCACCCTTTGAGCCTTCAAAGGTCTCCCGTTCCCTTCAGTGAGATGATGGGATTGGACGAGTGGCTAACCGAGCCACACATGGACGATAACCAAGTCCGAAAATCTACACCGTTGTGGCGGGACACGCCAAGACGTTAAACGTCTGTGGAGAGACGCTAAGCCCTCACCCGCAGCACGAGGCCCGTCTTGTCGAAGCAGATATACGGCTGGGGTGCCCTTTTGGACACGCCCGTAAGTCCGTTAAAAACTCTCAAAGGAGACTCATAAGAATCCCAATGTTTCAACTTTGGGAGCGGTCAATCTCCAGTCCCGACGTTGACGAATCGGAACGGTTCGATTAACGTCAAGGATCCCGACAAATCCGAACTAGCATGAAGGGGTGACGGGTGATAAATGAGTCACGCGTCACTTCTCATCTCTCATAGGGCACGTTTGATGTAGCTGCTGTCACAGTATACCCTAAATATTTAGTGATAGCACAACGACAACAGGAGGCACCCTCATCATCCGTGCACCCCACACCAAACCATCCAGCCAAACCGAATCTAACCGCACAGATCTGCAAACTACTTTTCATCGGTCTCGTAGTTCTGCCGCTCAATAGCCTCTGGGTCGTTGACACAGGCATCACAGGACACGGCGTGAACTTCACGCGGGTGTCGCTGTTTATGAATGCGATCTTCCTCATCTTCGTTTTGAGTCTGATTAATCCGTGGCTCAAGCGTTATGTTCCGAGGTTCGCGCTACAATCGAGCGACATGGTGCTGATCTATGTGATGCTGTGCGTCTCGTCGGCCATCGCCGGTCACGATATGATCCAGCGCCTATTCCCACTCATCGGACACGCATTCTATTTCGCCGCACCTGAGAATGAGTGGCAGGAACTCTTCCATCGCTATGTACCGCGTTGGCTCGTTGTCACAGACAAATCGATATTGGCCGGTTATTACAAAGATCGCGGCACGTTTTATGACAACACCTTTTACGTTGCCGAATACTTCAATGCGTGGCTAGTGCCCTGCCTTGCATGGTGTACCGTTATTATCGCGCTGTTGATTTGTATGCTGGGCATTAACCTCATAGTGCGCAAACACTGGACAGTCCATGAACGCCTCACCTATCCCCTCGCGCAAATACCGTTAGATATTATCAACAACGGTCCGCGCCTGTTCAAAACACGCCTGATCTGGATTGGGTTTGCCCTGTCCGTGGCATTCAACGTAATCAACGGCATTCACACCCTATTCCCCGTCGCACCAAGTATCTTTTATGGACGTTACCTGCTGAGTCAGTATTTCACCGCGAAGCCGTGGAACGCACTCGGTTGGATTCCAATTGAGTTTCACCCGTTCGCGATTGGCTTAGCATTCTTTATGCCGCTAGACCTTTCCTTCTCGTGCTGGTTCTTCTACTGGCTTTGGCGACTAGAGAGAGTGGTGGGAACAGTGTTCTCCGGGGGCAGCATGTTAGCCGGGTTCCCTTTTACATGGGAACAATCCATCGGCACTTGTGCAGCAATTTTAGTTATGACATTGTGGGGGCTGCGATTTACCGGACGCGAAATTCTACGGAGCTTTTTTAGAATGCCCACCACCGCCCAAAGCACTGGCGATCAACGACGCGAGATTCTAGACAATCGGGCGGAGATGCGCCGTTATCGGTGGGCAGTTTTTAGCATTTTCGTGAGCGTAAGCTATCTCATCGGGTTCTGCTACGTTGCGGGGATGTCCGTGTGGGTGTCGGCGGTCTTTTTCCTCATCTTCTTTGGACTTTCAACGGTTGTGACACGCATCCGCGTTGAAGCAGGCTACCCAATGCACGATTTTGCGTTCCGCCCCGAGGACATAGTCGTAACAGGATTCGGCACACAAGCGGTTGGGCCCACAAGTCTTACACTATTTTCCTATCTCCACTTTTTCACTTACGCCCATCGTAGCAACCCCCAGCCGCATCAATTGGAAGCATTTCGGCTTGCAGATCGGATGAATCTCTCCATCAACGGGCTGCTAGTCGCAGGCATTCTGATTGCCACGGTGGTTGGATCTATCGCCGCTTGCTGGGCGTATCTACACACCGCCTATCAATATCAAGGGAGTACGTGGCCCGGTTGGCCCATCTTTAACCGTTTACAAAACTGGTTAAGCTATCCACGGGGAACGGATGTCAAATCGCTAGTTTTTATGGGGGGCGGATTCGGTATCGGGCTGGGGTTTCTGATGATGCGCCGGCTTTTTATCTGGTGGCCCTTTCATCCGGCAGGATACGTGATTGGTGGGACATGGTCGCTCAATCTCTTATGGTTTTCAATTTTCCTTAGCTGGTTGGCAAAATTAATCATCCTTCGATTCGGTGGGCTCAAGTTGTACCGACAGGCGAGCGCGTTTTTTATCGGTCTTGTTTTGGGAGAGTTTGTAACCGCAAGCTTCTGGGGTGTGATTGGGACAATTTTGGGGCAGGCAACCTATCGATTCATCTGAAACCCTGATTTTTTGCAGCTTGGTTTGTCGGCAATTACCTATCGGTAATAATCCACCCACCATCTATAAGTTCAGTAGTTGCACAACTAGGTCCACCATATTTATCTGTTCCCATATATCTTGCCATAAGCACCTTATTCGGATTTTCGGAGACCTCTTTTACCATATCCCAAGTTACCTCTTCTTGGCGGAGGGATTTGGGATAACCCGTTGAAATCCAAATCTTCGCCCTTCTGCACCATTCACAATCCGGTTGACCCGCTAACTCCCCGATATTGACGTAGAAGAACCGTTTCGAGGGAGTTCCCCGGGCGAATGCACCTGTAAAGTTGGGAACGCCTGTGTTGCGCTGCGGTTTTACGACCGCGTCAAAATCAAACGTAATATCTTCCCCCGTAGATTCGGTAACCGAAACCAAGTTCCCGTTGTTTTCTAAAGCGAAATTGACCCCGGCTGGAGGGCTCACAACAACGATGCGCATTGGGATTTTGTATTCCATAAGTTTACCCTTATATTTCCCCTGAAGCTTGTAATTGAGTTGACATCATATCAACGAACCGCCGCGCCTGTTGCCCTAAGTGGGTATACAGGTCGATCTGTAATCGGCAGGTGAACAATAGAAGCCAGCACACCGAGAATAATTGCAATTATCCATACGGGCGTGTATATCCCCGTCGCGTCATAAATTCTGCCACCAAGCCACACCCCAAGAAAACTCCCCACTTGGTGGCTGAAAAAGACAATTCCGTACAACGTAGCTAGGTAGCGGGGACCGAAAATTTGCGCCACTGTGCCACTTGTCAGCGGCACGGTAGCCAGCCACAAAAAACCGATTGCAGCACCAAAAATCATCGCCGTGGTTTCTGTTACCGGAAAGATGAGAAACAGGCTGATAATGATCGAGCGACCAAAGTAAAGACCACTCAGTAGGTATTTCTTACGATAATGATCGCCTAGGTAGCCAAATAGTGTAGAACCAAATAGGTTAAACAACCCTACTAGCGAGAGTGCAGTTGCTCCAGCTGTACCTGATAATCCGTTATCGGTGAGATAGGCGGGTAAGTGGGACGCAACATACGAAACGTGGAAGCCGCAAACAAAAAAGCCGATAGTCAGCAGCCAATATCCCGAATGATGGCTTGCTTTCGCTAGCACCTGAGTGAGCGAATCGGAAGGCTCCTCCGTGAGATCAATCCCCGCAAGTTGTTGCTTTCGAGTTGGGTATCCTATTGCCAGTAATGCAATTAAGCCCACAAACCCCGCAAAAATTGCAAAAGTGGTTCGCCAACCATAGGTATTCAAGATGTATTGTGCGACCGGCACGACAATAAACATCCCAATCGAACCGGCGGCTGTGATAAAGCCAAATGTTCTGCTACGCCGTTCAGGTGGAACCACCTGCGCTACCGCACCCAACACAACGACATACGACACACTGCTCAGAGACACTCCAGATAACAAACCGAAACCGAGCATCAAACCGGTCCAGTGCGTCGTAATCGACATCAGATACATTGATACCGCGAATAGTAATCCACCACCTATCGCCACCCAACGCGAACCGTAACGATCTGACAGCATGCCTGCAAGCGGCAGACCACCAATAATGCTTTGGATGGCTAGGGCTAAACTGAACAGTTCTCGCCCAATACCAAGCTCATCGGTAACCGGTTGCAGATAAATGCCAAATGTCTGCCGGGTTCCCATGCTAATCAGAATGATGAGGATACTATATCCTACGATGTAGTTTTCACGTCGGGCCACTAATCATCTCCTGTTTGCTTCCCCCTTATAATTTATCTTGGAAATCCCATCGTTTAACGACCTGTTTTGATATTCCCCCAGGTGGTTGTTAATTTTCGTTTCGGGTCAACCGACAGGAATAGCCCCTTGGCATCCAACTCTACCTCCTTTTTGGTTAGGGCACGGTCATAAAGCTGAAACTCATCCATGACAAAAAAGGCGGCTCGACTTGTCGTCCCACCGATACGAAGGTGACCCCTCCCCTGAACGAAACCGCGTTGAACATTAAACTTACCTTCTGTTTCGCCATTGATATATATCGTCAAGTTAGAGGACTGTTTGACACCCGCGATATGATACCATTTTCTCTGATCAAAACCGCCGCCTTCACCGTCGGGACCTATTGCATCAGGTCCAATCCTACCAAATTTATAGACAAGGGATAGACCGGGATCGGTAAGAGAGATACCTGGGGAATCTCCTTTCTCATCACCAACTATGATGTTAGCCTTTTTCAAAACACTGTTGGGTGGACGAGGAGGCGGGGCAATCAAGGGCTCGAGGACATAGAACCAAAAGGCGTAGGTGTGATCGGCATACTTATCCATTCTGTCAAAGGAGTCAACGCGGAATTGGGCGCTGATGTTGTTGAAAATTTTTAACGCTCCCGTCCCTTTGTATACCTCCGCGGGTTCATTGGTGATTGTGGCACCAAACCGGAGTTTACCGTTGTTACCGCCACCGGTCATGTTTTCGACCTTTCTTCCATCGAGCTGCTCATCAAACGTGAAATACAGAATCAAATTGGGATCTAGAGCCGCTTGGGCAGAGAAAACTGTCATGACCAGAAACGTGGTAACAAAACTTCTTACAATAAGCGTTTTCATTTTCAATTATTCCTTTGATATTGAACTGCCGTCAATTGCACAGCACACATCAACAAACCCGCCGGCAACCTGCCAAAGCCAAGACTATTCTCTATCCTTAAATAATAAACCCCGAAGAATTTTATCCTTCGGGGCTAAAGTCGGACGGATCCAGCCTACAAAGTTTCAGCGCTTAACGCCCGGTTTTGAGACGCGCCCAAGTGGTAGTCAATTTGTTTTGTGGTTCGACCGACAGAAATACGCCTTTTTCCATCAACTCCACCTCTTTTGCCGTCAGAACCCGATCGAAAAGCGCAAACTCATCCATAGCGAAATAAGCGGCTCGGGTCCGCGTGCCACCGATACGGAGTCGTCCGTCACCTTGAGGGAATTTTTTTGGCACATCAAATATCCCTTCCTCCTCGCCGTCTATGTAAATGATCAGGTCTGACCCCTTTTTGACGCCCACGATGTGATACCATCTCTTCAGCTCAAACTCCGATCCTTTACCGTCTGGACCGAGTCCGTCAATTCCGCCTTCTTCACCAACCTCATAGAAGAGGGCAAAACTGTTGCCGCTAATCTGGACGGAGGGCGATTTTGAAAAGCCCGCATTGAGCACCTGCGCTTCATCAGCATTTTTCTTGAAGATCGATCGCGCCTCACCTTGATGAAATCCCTCGAAGAAATAGATCCAAAAGGCGACGGTGTGATCTTGATACTGATTCATGCGGTCAAAGGGTTCGACGCGGAATTGTGCACTGATATTCCCTGCAATTTTTAGGGCACCGGCCCCTTTGTAAACCTCCGCGGGTTCGTTGGTGAGTTTTGCACCTAGCCTCAGTTTACCGTTGTTACCGTCACCGGTCAGGTCTTCAATCATCTTTCCATCCAGCTGCTCATCAAACGAGAAATACAGAATCAAATTGGGATCTAGAGCCGCTTGGGCAGAGAAAATCGTAATGAACAGAAAGGTGGTGATGAAACTCAACCGAGTAAGCATTCTCATTTGTGACTCCTCCTTTAACGCCCCGTTTTGATATGACCCCAAGTGCTTGTCAATTTGGCCTGTGGCTTGACCGACAAGAATATCCCCTTAAAAACCGCGTCCACTTCTTTTGCAGTTAAGGGACGATCGTAAAGCTGAAACTCGTCCATCGCAAAAGAGGCAGCTCGGCTCGTCGTTCCGCCGATACGAAGTTGCCCCTTACCTTGGATAAAGTCTCGTCTGACCTTAAAGTTGCCTTTTCCTTCGCCGTTGATGTAGACGGTAAGGTCACTTGCCTTTTTGACGCCCGAGATGTGATACCACTTCTCCAGGTCAAAACCTTTACCCTTGACGGGTCCAACCCCAAGAGCTCCTTGGTCGTCAAATTTATATTCAAGTGCTAGATTGGGATGGGTAAGAAAGATACCGGGCGCGCTCCCTTTTTCCTCACCAACTAAAATGTTGGCCTTTTTCAAAATACTTGATCGTGCACCCATGGGATTGAATATATAGATCCAAAAGGCGTAGGTGTTATCTCCATACTTATCCATTCGGTCAAACTCCTCCACGCGGAGTTGTGCACTGACGTTATTGAAGAGTTTTAAAGCACCTACCCCTTTGTGGACCTCCGCGGGTTCGTTGGTGATTTTGGCACCAAACCGCAGCTTACCGTCGTTACCACCGCCGGTCATATCTTCGACCTTTCTTCCATCAAGCTGCTCTTCAAAGGTGAAATACAAAATCAGATTCGGATCTAGAGCCGCTGGGGCAGAGAAAGTCATCATGACCAGAAACATGGTGATAAAACTTGCCGCAAAAAGCGTTCTCATTTTCAATTCCTCCTTTGGTTGTTTGATATTGAACTTTCATCAATTGAACAGCACACATCAACAGATCTGCTGTAGACCTACCAAAGTCAAGGCAATCTCACCTCCTCAAATGATATAGCCCCGATGGGAAAATCCATCGGGGCTAAAATCGGGCGCAGCCCGCCTAACATACCATCAAAGTTCCATTGATTAACGATTCGTTTTGAGACTTCCCCAGGTAGTAGTCAATTTTGTTTCAGGCTCAACCGACAGGAATACGCCTTTGGCATCCAACTCAACCTCTTGTTCGGTTAATGGACGATCATAAAGTCCAAACTCATCCATGGCAAAAGAAGCGGATCGTATGTTTGTTCCGCCGATACGCAGATGCCCCTTACCCTGAACGAAATCGCGGGTAACCTTATATCTGGCTTCTTCTTTCCCGTCAATGTAGATTATCAGGCTGTTGCCCTGTTTGACACCTGCGATATGATACCACTTCTTCAGTTCAAACTTCTCGCCCTTACCGCCGGGTCCGACCGCCTCAACACCTATAGCCCCTTGGTCGCCAAATTTATATACCAGTGACAGACCGGGATCGGTAATCCAGATGGCTGGCGCGTGACCTTTCCCAGCTTGCCCTATAACATTGCCCTTTTCCACAACACTTCCCTGTACACAACATGGATCTTTTCTGACACCATATATATAGAGCCAAAAGGTGAAGGTGTTCTCTCCATACTTATTCATTCGGTCAAACTCGTCTACGCGGAACTGGGCACTGATGTTGTTGAAAATTTTTAGTGCCCCCGCTCCTTTGTACACCTCGGCGGGTTCGTTGGTGATTTTTGCACCTAACTTGAGTTTTCCATTGTTCCCGCCGCCGGTCAGATCTTCTACCATTTTTCCATCCAGCTGCTCATCAAACGAGAAATACAAAATCATGTTTGGATCTATAGCCGCCGGGGCAGAGAAAGTCGTCATGACTAGAAACATGGTGATAAAACTTGCCGCAATAAGCGTTCTCATTTTCAATTCCTCCTTTGATTGTTTGATATTGAACTTTAGCCAGTTAAACAACACACATCAGCAGACCCACCGGCGACCTGCCGTAATCAAGCCTATTCTCAACCTCAAATAATATAGCCCCGACGAATAAAATCCATCGGGGCTAAAATAGAGTGCCTCCTGCTTAATATACCATCAGAGTCTGAAGGTTCTATCGGTTACCGCCCCGTTTTGAGCTGTCCCCAGGTGGTAGTCAATTTTGTTTCGGGTTCAACTGACAGGAATTGGCCCTTGGCATCCAACTCTACTTCTTTTTCAGTTAAGGGGCGGTTATAAAGTCCAAATTCATCCATCAGAAAAGAGGCAGCTCGGATCCGCGATCCACCAATACGCAGATGCCCCTTACCTTGGATGAAATCTCGTTTGACAGCATATCTAGCTGCTTCTTCGCCATCAATGTAGATTATTAGGTCTGATGCCTTTTTGACCCCCGCGATGTGATACCATTTTTTCAGTTCAAACTTCTCACCCTTGCCGCCGGGACCAACCCCGTCACCCGGTACAGCCCCTTGGTCGCCAAATTTATATGTCAGTGTGAGTCCCGGATCGGTCACAAAGATGGCTGGCGAGTTCCCTTTCGCATCACCAACTAAAATGTTGGCTTTTTGCAAAATAATCTCCTCTGGACAACACGCCTCATTTCTGACACCGAAAAGATAGAGCCAAAAGGTGTATGTATTCTCTTTATAACTGTCCATTTCCTTAAAGGACTCGACGAGGAACTGAGCGCTGATGTTGTTGAAAATTTTTAACGCTCCCGTCCCTTTGTAAATCTCCGCGGGGTCGTTGGCAATTTTGGCACCTAATTTGAGCTTCCCATCGTTCCCGCCGCCGGTCAGGTCCGCGACCATCTTTCCATCGAGCTGTTCATCAAATGCGAAATACAAAATCATGTTCGGATCTATAGCCGCCGGAGTAGAAAGAGCCATCACGAACAGAAGCATAGTGACGAAACTTACCGTAATAGGCGTTCTCATTTTCAATTCCTCCTTTTATACTGATTTAGGCTGAATAATCAACCAACTATTGCAACATTTTTCACCCCCAATAAATCGGGAGTGCCCCCCAAAATCTTCCCGGTAGTTGAAATAATCTGAAGTTCCCTGTCCACGTAATATGGATAAGCGTAAGCAAGGACTAGCACATACCCAATAGCTCCTCAAATTCCATCGGTTACCGCCCCGTTTTGAGCTGCCCCCAGGTGGTAGTCAATTTTGTTTCAGGCTCGACCGACAGAAATATACCTTTGGAATCCATCTTTACCTCTTGTTCGGTTAAGGCGCGGTTATAAAGCCCAAACTCATCCATCGCGAAAGAAGCTGCCCGTTGCCGCGTTCCACCGATGCGAAGATGCCCCTTGCCTTGGACGAAATCGCGTTGAACCTTATATCTAGCTTCTTCTTTGCCATCGATATAGATTGTCAGGCTTGTTGCCTGTTTGACACCCGCGATGTGATACCATTTTTTCAGTTCAAACTGTAAACCCTTACCACCGGGACCGACCGCCTCCCCCTCAATAGCCCCTTGGTCGGTAAATTTATATACCAGAGATAGCCCTGGATCGGTTATAAAGACACCCGGCGCGCTCCCCTTGTCAGCAGCGTCCATAACATTAGCTTTTTTGAAGATGCTTTCTACTGCACAACACGGATCATTTCTGACGCTATATAGATAGAGCCAAAAAGTGTAGGTATTGTCTTTATAGCTATCCATTTCCTTAAAGGACTCAACGAGAACTTGAGCACTGATGTTGTTAAAAATTTTTAATGCGCCCGCTCCTTTGTACACCTCTGCGGGTTCGTTTGTAATTTTGGCACCTAGCTTGAGTTTCCCATCGTTCCCGCCGCCGGTCAGGTCCTCAACCTTTCTACCATCAAGCTGCTCATCAAATGCGAAATACAAAATCATATTCGGATCTATAGCCGCCGGAGCAGAGCAAACCGTCACGGCAACAAAGGTAATAAGGAAACTGAACCAAATAAACGTTCTCATTTTTAATTCCTCCTTTTATACCGGTTTAGGCTGAATAGCACTCAACTTAAGCTGCTATTGTAGTATTGTCAGAAGTCCCATCGGTTAATGACTGACTTTGATCTTGCCCCAAGTGGTTGTCACTCTCCTTTCGGGCTCAACCGATAGAAGTATGCCTTTGGCGTCCAACGCTACCTCGTCTTCGGTTAAGGCGCGATCGTAAAGAGAAAACTCATCCATGACGAAATTGGCAGAGCGTTCCCGCGTACCACCAAGACGTAGTAACGCCTCGCCCTGAACAAAATCTCTTGGGACATCATATCTACCTTGTTCCTTGCCGTTGATATAGATTATCAACTCGTTTGCCTTTTTAACACCCGCGATGTAGTACCACTTCTTAAACTCAAACGCGGTGCCTTTGCCACCGGGACCGACTATTTCCTTGGCACCTATAGCCCCCTGGAGCCCGCCACCGCCTTTATCTTCAAATTGATAGATAAGGGCTAACGGATCTTCCTGAAGCAAGATGCCTGGTGCCCAACCTTTTACATTGCCCTCTAGCACTCTGCCTTTTTCCAGAATGCTTGCCCTGCCTTCTCCACATTGTCCACCGCAATGTTCCCAATTCCAAGGCTTAGCGGTGTTGCCTAAGATATAGATCCAGAAAGTATAGGTATTATCCTTATACTCATTCATTCTCTTAAAGGGCTCGACGCGGACCTGAGCACTGATGTTAGTGAATTTAACCGCCCCTGTCCCCTTGTATATCTCCTCGGGCACATCGGTAATCTTGGCACCCAATTTGAGTTTCCCATTGTTGCCCCCACCGGTCAGGTCTTCTATCTGTTTCCCATCAAGCTGCTCGTCAAACGAGAACCACAAAAGCATGTTCGGATCTATCGCAGCCGGTGCAGAGAGAACCGTTATAAACAGAAACGTGGTGATGAAACTCGCCCAAATAAACGTTTTCATTCTCAATCGCTCCTTTTCAGAATCCGACAATCCATTTCAATTTAACCGCCCTAAAAAAATTAAAGTCATCGTATCACATCCATTAAATACATGTCAAGAAAAAAGTAAATTTTAGGATCGACATATTTTTGCTTTAGTATTATAATTAATTCTTGATGCAATAATCTGCAGGAATTTGCAATGAAATGAGCAGATTCGCAGCGATTCTAGCAATCAGCATAACTTCGGTTGGTTAATGAGATTCGCAAACGAATCGCCATTCGCGCGGACAATGTGTCAGCCGATGCAAATTTCTGTAATAACCGCTAACAGGAGGATATTCAAATGCAAAGGTTGAAGAGATTTCCAATCAGCACCCTGGTTCTTATCTTTTTGATAGGCTTGTTGCCATCCTTGGGATATAGCCAGATCCAATTGGATGACCCGCTCCTCGTATTTTATTTCCCTCTCAATGAAGGCAAAGGGGATATAATTAAAGACCTCGGTCCCCACCAGATGGAGGGGGAGATTGAAGGTGGCCCAGCATGGGTGGATTCCGTAGATCCAAAGTTTGGAACCTGCCTTTCATTTATAGACGGGAAAGAGCAGTCGGCGTTCGTGGCAGATGTTCCGGCTTTGGATCTCGGCGAATCTGATACCACCCTCGCTGCTTGGGTTAAGACTGGCAAAGAGGTGGGCCAGGGATTTGTTTATATCAAGTGGGATGGCGGTGGCTGGTATATCAAGCTAAGGGATAAAAAACTCTACACCCGCTATCACATACCCGCACCGGTCGGCTTTGGTGCAGAGATTCCTAGCAAAACTGAGATTGCCGATGACGTATGGCATCATGTCGCTTCCATGCGGACAAACAAAGAAACGGTTTCACTCTTTATTGATGGCAAACTAGACCATAAAGATGATGCGGGTTCAGCACCCGGTTCCGCTAATACGCCTGCCAATTTGGAGATTGGTCGGTTTAAAGAGGAACGTTTCTGGGATGGAGAGTTCGATGAACTTTTCCTGATGAAGAGAAATTTGACAAACGATGAACTCCAACTGTTGATGGACGGACAGTTTTTAGCCGTTGAATCAAAGGGGAAACTGCCTCTCACTTGGGGGAGTCTCAAAGCTTCTAGGAATTAATGAGGCAGCGTTAGAGATTTTTCCATCGGCTAAATTTTACATTTAAGAAGATATGCAAACAGTAGGAAAGCGGACTGAATTTTGGGTTCGTTTTCACAACAAATTGCGGTGAGGAGTTTGCCGAATTCATTCGTGCAGATTTCTCACCGCAATTTTTTATCTGTCAGGAGAGAAATCTGCGGATGAAAAGAACGTTGATTATGTTGACTGGGCTTGTAGCAATTAACATAGCAGGTTGGCAGCCTGCTTGGTCCCAACCAACAGATGCTATTACCGACTTTGTCGATGAAAGTCAGATTATCTTGGCTGAATATCAATGGAACGGCAAAAAAATCGAGATTTCGCTTGCGGATTTTAAGGCAGCGATTGGAGAGTTATCATTCTTCCAGCAGGAAAACTACGCAAGTAAAGCCGGAAAGACAGAATATCTACCAGAGTTCATTGACGAGAAGTTGAAAGTCCTCGCAGCGATAGATAAAGGGTTGAATAAAGATGAAGAGATAGTCAAGAAGGCGCGGGAATACAAACACACGCTCTTGATCGAACGCCTAACACTAATTGAAGTCGATGAAAAGGTCTCTCCCACGGAGGAAGATCGGCGGCAGTATTACGAGGAACACAAATCAGAATACGTTGAGGAGGCAGCAGCACGAGTCACCTGCATCAGTGTATCGGAAAAAACGCTTGCACAGGAGGCATTGGCACAAATCAAAGCTGGAGTAGATATCAGCGAACTAGCAAAAGGGCTGTCAGAACAAGAAAAATTGTTTGGTCCCGGGAGCAACAAGACAGATCCGGGGAACACCGGGCTCTTTACTAAGGACGAATCCGAAGACTGGCAGGTTTTTGTTGATGCCGCTTTTGAGATGGAAGTGGGCGACATCACGGAAGAAATCCTTGAACTTGAGATGGATCACGAAACATACTACCTCATTTTCCGCAAGGAGGAACACATACCGGAACGCATAGCGGATTTTGAGGAGGTCAGAGACTATATTGAACCCTCCGTTAAGCGTAAAAAAAAGCGGCAGCGAATCATTGAATGGGTGGCAGAAGTCACCTCGACAAGTGGACTGAAAACCTACCCCGGACGGGTTCCTGAAGCAGTGCTAAATCAAGAGGGACCGGTGACAGACGCGGAAAATATTGTCATTGCAGAGTTTGATTGCAACGGAAAGCAGCAGATTACACTTGCTGAAATGATACAGGACATTCGTGAACTCTCAGAGTATACACCGGAACGCTATAAGGACAAAGCGCGCCTTGAAGAATACGTGACCCTGATGGCAGAAGGTCGCTTAATACTCTGTCTTGCCAAAGAGCGGAAGCTGGAAGAAGATCCGGAAATCCAGAAAAAAACGCGGAGATATCTCCACACGCTGCTGTCCAATAAACTCTGGCAAGTCGAAGTTGAGGAGAAAGTCAAAGTGACGGAGGAAGACATACAAGCCAACTATGAAGCGCGTAAAAGCGAGTTTGCCGAAGAGGAGCAGGTACGGCTAACCTGTATCACGCTTAGGGACAGTGACCGTGCAAAGGCGGTTTTTGAGTCAATTCAATCGGGCAAAGATATGGTCGAAGTAGCGAAGGAGTTGTCAGATACCGGAGAGTTGACTGGTCCCGGGGCGGATCCCCTCAACCCCGGCGATACCGGTTACCTGACCCGCGACACCTTTCCGAAAGAGCAGCAAGCCTTTACTGACGCTGCTTTTGCGATGGAGGTGGGACAGATCGTTGATGATATCATGACTGTCAGCTTTCAAGGCAGAGAATACTATACAATTTTCCGAAAAGAAGAACATAACCCAGCACACCAAAAAACGCTTGACGATTCAGAGGTCCGGCGGGTAGTAACGGCGGACACCCAAACGGAAATACGCAACGTACTTACGGCCAACCTACACACTCAACTCCGTAATAAAGCGAACCTCAAAATATACCTTGACCGAATTCCAGAGCAGTCAGATAAGTGATAACAACCTATTTCGTTCATTAGTTCACTAGTTTATTAATGAACCAATGCACTAAAAATTTGACAACGTTAAAATTAGGAGGATTGCCAAATTATGCAACCAATCAATGATAGCCAGTGGCAGCAATTCGAGGAGGAAGGCTATCTCCGTCTCGGTAGAGTGATGGACGATGAAGAACTCGATACTTTGCAGAAGCGCATTGACGACATCATGATGGGCAAAGCCAAACTCCCCTACGACCAGATAATGATGCAAGTTGATGGGAAGACCAGCGACTACAGTAAGATGGAACCAATGACCAAGGGACACAAAGGTCCGACGTTAAACTATCGTAAGATCACGGAACTTGAGCTTGACCCATTCTTCCTGTCGTATATGCAAAAACCTGCCTTCCAGGACATTTGTGCCAGAGCCTACGGTTCCTCTACTCCAATTGCTACCCCGCGTGCAATGTTTATGAATAAACCAGCGGACACCGGAACTCACCTTCCTTGGCATCAGGATGTATTTCGGAACCTTGACAAATTTTCAGACATTATCATCTGGGCGGCACTCGATCCTGCGACCCTTGATAGTGGCTGTCTCAGGGTAATTCCCAAATCACATCACCGTATCTATGAAGGAAACTTCCCCACAGAAGAACAGTTGGAAGCCCTCTTTGCAGTGGCGGATCCCGTCACCCTTGAATTACAACCGGGCGAGGGGGTATTGCTGCACGTCAACCTGATTCACACCTCCGCAGTGAATGATACCGGGTTGCCGCGGCGGGCATTCAGCGTCGCTTATATAGATGCTGCTGCCAGGACCAACGATGGGCAGCCACTCCCCACTATTTTCGGTGAAGATGCCTTGATCCCACAATTCAACTAACCAAGCAGAGTTTCAATTCCGATGGCGTAGGTTTTCTGAAACTGAAAACTTACGCCGTTGTGACGTTACCATTCCGTGAAGATCGGCACGGTTTCGCAGAATCGGGACTTACCGAAACCGATGTCAGTGCCCGTCCGATGAGATCAGACTGTATTGCTGCTCCTTGAAGTTGTGCCTATCAATAGTCGCTAGGGAGTGCAATTCCTTCCTAGCATCACAACCTCCGCTCACCCCTAAGAATCACTTACTCTTTGTTTCATTGAAGGGTGAGCTTCACACCTCAACATGCCGGTCAAAACTAATTTCACAGGGGGACAGTTTAATGTGCGAAGATTCTCGTCGAAAATCTGCGTATAGTATGGGATTACTTTTCATCTTGCTTGCTTCACTATGGTTGGGTTGTGGAAGTGATGATGAGCAAGAGAATGGAGACCATCCCGATAAAATTGTGGGTAACGACAATGCGGAGATGGTGCTGATTCCTGCTGGGGAGTTTGAGATGGGCGATCCCTTCAACGAAGGTACTACCTACGAGCGCCCCGTCCACACCGTCTTCGTCGACGATTTCTATATTGATGTCTACGAAGTGACCAATGCGATGTACGCTAAGTTCCTCAATGCGGTGGGAAAGCATGTGGGGGATACCGGTCATATCTGGTTGGATATCGGCGATGGTGATGAGATGATTGAATTGGTTGGAGGGCAATACCGACCGAAGGCAGGATTTGAAGAGTATGCCGTGGTTGAAGTGAGTTGGTACGGTGCATCGGCGTATGCCCAGTGGGCAGGCAAACGCCTGCCGACCGAAGCGGAGTGGGAGAAAGCTGCCCGCGGTGGACAGGTCAGAGAACGGTATCCGTGGGGAGATGATGAGCCTGATGGGAGTCAGTGCAACTACGCGGATAAGAATACAAGCTATTCTTGGTCAGATCCGAACGCTGATGACGGCTACCAAACAACCGCTCCTGTGGGCCTATATCCTCCAAATGGCTATGAGCTATACGACATCGCTGGAAACGTATGGGAATGGTGTGTAGACGAATTGGACGTGGAGTTTTATGAAAACAGTCCAAAAGAGAATCCAGTGTCAGGTGGAATTACACTATTGATGCCTGATAACTTCAATAGTATTAGAGAACGTCGTATACTTCGCGGGGGTTCGTGGCACAGCACGCCAGAGATTCTCCGCGTGGCGTATCGCTACAGCAGCGAGCCAGCGGTCACGCTCAGTTACTTTGGTTTTCGTTGCGTAGTCCCTGCTAATCCTTAGTCCTATTTTAACCTTTGAAAAATCCGCCTTGTGATGCCCTCATGCCATTATTGGAAAGAAAGGTTGAATAATGACAGTACCCCATACGTGGACACCTGCTGAAGGTAGTCCACAAGAAATATTAAAGAAATACCCCAAGCCTCTCAATGCGTTGGCATCGGGTGAAGTGCCGGCGATCGTCCTCCGCCAAGTTTTCAATCCAGATCACTGTGTCGATCTCATAGAGAGACTCTATGAACGTGGCTTAGTATACGATCCGCGCCCAATTGAAGACAACGAAGCAAGTAATAGACCTGTATACGTTGGTCCCGCTTTCGTTAGGTACAACGCCGATCCCGACAAACTCTTCGCCTACGCCGCCGACACCCACGAACTTTTCAAAACCTTGTTCAACGGGTACGACAATCCAGTAAAGACCTTCTACGAGATGTTGTCATGTCTGGCACCGGACAAGCGGGTGATGACCGCTCGCGAACCGGACGGACGCCTCTATGGTCCTGCTGTTTTTCGTGCCTACTATGCCGATAGAGGACACGGACCGCACTTTGACTCCGTAGCAAAGCGGCAGAAGTTGTTCCATTATCAGGTCTCACGGTTCCAGCATCAGTTTGCTGGGGTGATGTGCTTCCAGAACTCCGAAAAGGAGGGTGAAAGTGGAGAACCTTTTCTCTACAACTGTCCCTGGACCCCCGCTGTGGGGGAATATATCACCGCAGGCACGTTTAGCGAATATGTCGCTGACCAAGGTATCCCCCGTGTTCAAATTCAGCTTGAGCCCGGCGACCTTTACTTCTTCTTCTCTGAAAACATCCATGAAGTGCCGCCGGTAATAGGTAAGAAGCCGCGCATTGTGCTCGCTGCCTTCTTTGGCATGTCCCCGGACGATGAAGAAATTTTTGTCTGGTCGTGATGATACTACCATCACTTTGCGCTATTGTTAGCCACTGAAAGGAAAAATAAATGAAAATCACGAAAATCGAAACATTCCAGATTGAAACCCCGCGCTATTACCAAAAATACCCCGTTGACACAGGCGAAGCGCCATCAGGTCACGTTATCGTGAAACTCCATGTGGCTGATGGGCTTGTAGGGTTGGGAGAAGCACCGGACAGCAAGGCTGATGATCTAGGCGCGCTAACAAAGCGCTACAACGATTTGCTGGTTGGACGCGACGCGACTCGGATTACCGAGATTAATGAATTGATGCGGGCGCAGGACTTTGAGAGTACAGTCTTCAACTCGCACATAACCGCTGCCATTGACATCGCATTGTACGACCTCAACGGTAAAGCACAAGGTGTACCAGCCCACAATTTAATGGGCGGAAAAGTTCGAGACAGTGTGTACTTCTGTTATCCAATCATCGGGGTGCACCTAGCGGACGGCTTCGAGCGCAATGCTCACTATCTACAGCGGTTGGTGGATTTAGGGCATCATCTGTTTCGTTACTATGTTTCAGGGGACGCCGATCGGGATAACCGATTCATCACCGAGATGAAAGATCGCTTCGGAGAGAAGATTAAACTCAAAGCCTTCGATTTCTCCGGACGTTTCTCAGATTGGGAGACTGCCCTACGCTACGCAGACGTGCTACGCCACCATAATCCGTATAACTTTGAACAACCATCAAACAATTTGCGGGTATGTGCCGACTTCGTCAAACGGATGGATGTACCAGTGAGCCTCCATATCAGCACGTTAGAAGAAGGTTACGAAGCGATTGAGCGCGGGGCGTGCACCGTCCTAAACTTGGCGTGGGTCTGGTATGGACCGACTTACGTGCGTCGGATGTTCGCGCTAGCAGAAGCTGCGGGCTTCAAGACCTTGCTTTCAACCGATCAGGATTCAACCGTAGGCACAGCTGGGGCAGTGCATCTAGGAGTTTCGGTGCCCAACCTTGATATTCCTGCCGACCCTGCTGGTCCCCTACTCTATACAGTCTCACCTGCCAAAGAACGCATCCGAGCTGAGGAGAGCCACCTGTATCCACCAGAGGGACCTGGCTTGGGCGTTGAGTTGGACGACGACAAGATGAGGGAACTGACAATCGCCTCCGCATAAATATCCCCGAAAGAATAATGCGTAAGGGTTTTTCTTACACATTACGCCGAGTAACTAGTCCAAGAAAGAATCGCATTGAGTTCAACAGACAATCGTTTTCTCGCGTCGCCCCGCCGCCCTCAGCCAGAAATCCGTTGGCGTGTAGTCTGGCTGGCAGTTGCTATCATTCCCTTTAACAACTACTGGGTCTACGCGATGCTGCGGTGGGCACAGGGGCTCCCGACGACCATGTCGCTCTTCTTCAATGTGATTTTTATCTTTGCGATTCTGCTTGCGTTGAATTATGGAGTTTCCCTATATTCGCCGCGGCTGGCATTGACACAGGGCGAATTACTGACCTTCTACGCCATGCTCTCCGTTGCCACTGCAATCGCCGGTGCGGATTTCTTCGCCGTAATCATCACACATATCGCTGTCGGAGGCTGGATGGCGACTGAGGAGAACGAATGGGCGACGTTATTTCATCGTTATTTCCCCGATTGGCTGGCGTTGACCGACAAAAACAGCCTCAGGACCTATTTTGTCGGTGAATCGACCCTTTACCTTGACGAACATCTTCGGTTGTGGTGGAAGCCCGTCCTTTCGTGGTCTGGATTTATCGTCGTCCTCGTCTGCACAGCGTTTTGCATCAACGTTGTCATGCGGAAACAGTGGATTGAAATAGAACGGCTCAGCTACCCAATTATTGAACTCCCGCAGCAGATGACAACTAAGGGATTCTTTCGGAATCGGTTGATGTGGACTGGGGCGATTCTCGCTGGCGGTATGGATATTGTCAACGCGCTGCATTTCTTATATCCATCCATCCCAGGACTCGGTGGCGATTTCTTCGATCTGCGCCCCTATTTTACCACGAAACCGTGGAACGCTATCGGTTGGACGCCCGTCACGCTCTTCCCCTTTGCCGTTGGGATGGCATATTTTATGCCGCTCGATCTCTCCTTCACGTTTTGGTTTTTCTATATCTTCTGGAAATTTGAAATGATTATGGGGAGTATTCTCGGATTTCAACAGATCCCTAACTTTCCCTTTATCTGGGAGCAGTCGTTTGGTGTCTGTGTCGGTGTGCTGATTCTGGTGCTTTGGAGTGCTCGGCATCATATACGAAATGTGCTGATAGGCGCGTGGCGTGGCGAAAAAGCGTCTGAGTCTAACGAACCGATTTCTTATCGTACCGCGGTCCTCGGAATAATTATCGGTTTCCTGCTGCTAATCGGTTTTTGGGTGGTAGCCGGGATGTCGCTCTGGGTTGCTATCCTAGTCTTCATCATCCATTTTACAATCGTGACCCTTACAACCCGCATCCGCGCCGAGCTCGGACCTCCCCTCCATGATCTCCGCCGGATGGGACCTGATGTGTTAATTCCACAGATGTTTGGCATGCGTCGATTAGGTCCTAGAAACCTCAGCCTATTTGCACTCGTATTTCCTTTTAATCGTGCCTATCGGGGCAATGCCATGCCGCCGCAACTGGAAGGACTGAAACTCGCCGAGCGGGCGGGTATCTCAACGCGTCGTGTCGGATTCGCGATACTAATCACCGTGGTCATTAGCCCATTACCTCTGTTCTGGGGTGGATTGCAGCTCGGTTACGAATCTGGTGCGGTGGCGTTTTGGGGCGGTGGTGTCTTTCGACGAACTCAGAGTTGGCTCACCAACCCAATGCCTGTGGACATCTTGGGAATCTTGGCAATGCTCTTCGGCACGCTCTTCACCTTCGCTCTTACCGCTTTACGTCATCGTTTCGTTTGGTGGCCCCTCTATCCCGTTGGGTACGGCATCACAGGGACATGGGCGGTCAACTTTTTCTGGTCTTCGGTGCTCGTTGCTTGGGTGATTAAGTTGTGCATCCTCCGCTTTGGAGGCATAAGGACGTTTCGTCGGCTAGCACCGTTCTTTCTAGGCATGCTATTCGGCGAGTTTCTGCTCGGTGGTGTATGGGCGTTGATTGGTGTGATTGTACAGAGGCCGATGTATCGGTTTATTTGGTGAGGACTAAAACCTCAATGAAGTTTATTTTCATCTGATATCACCTCCACTGGAGGCATAACACAGTGCCCGAAACGACCTTCCAAAACGGTCTGACGCTCAAATCCTTTTTTATTACGCTGTGCCTCATTCCGATCAATATTTACTTCGTTGTTCAGCTCGAAGTCGTTCGTTATACATTTCCCACGCTCGTCCATCCGCTATCAAATGTCATTTTCATTCTATTTTGGCTACTTCTGATTGGAGCTATCCTCAAGAAAATCTCCCCCAAGCTTGGAATTAGTCCGCCAGAACTTCTGACAATCTATGTCATGTTGGGTGTCGTATCGGCTCTCTGCTCGGCTGACACGATGCAAATCTTAATCACCATTTTGGGGCATCCCTTCCGTTTTGCAACACCGGAAAACCAATGGCGCGAACTGTTCTGGAAGGAACTGCCTTCTTGGCTCACCGTCCAAGATGAAAAGGCACTAACCTCCTATTATGAAGGGGGATCTAGCTTCTATATAAGACGGCACCTATATGCGTGGCTCCGGCCCGCGCTGGCCTACATTGTATTTATCTTTGTGCTGATGTTTGTGATGCTGTGCATCAATACACTGTTACGGATTCAGTGGACGGAGCGGGAACGGTTGACCTACCCAATTATTCAACTTCCACTAGAAATGACAGATACCAGCAACAGGTTCTTCAAGAATAAACTAATGTGGCTTGGCTTCAGCATCGCTGCGTTGATTAGTATAATGAATCTGCTCAATTCGATTTACCCCGCCGTTCCCTATATTCCCGTCAAGCGTCAAAATCTACATCAATTTTTCACTGGTCGCCCTTGGAATGCGATGGGCTCCTTCCGGGTTTCGTTCTATCCCTTTGTCATCGGCATTGGTTTCCTCATACCCCTAGATCTCCTCTTTTCATGCTGGATGTTTTACGGAGTCTATAAGATTGAGCTAATGATCGGCAACATAATGGGATGGCGCAATCTGCCGCGTTTTCCCTATTTCAACGAACAGGCATTGGGTGTCTACGTTGCACTGCTCGTATTTGTATTGTGGATCGGCAGAGTCCATTTCAAAGGATTAGTGCGCCATCTGCTAGGTTCATCTTCACTCGATGATTCCCGTGAACCGATGCCATATCGCTTGGCAGTCGCCGGCATAGTAATTGGATCGATATTCTTGATGGCATTTTCCTACAAAGCGGGGATGTCCTTGTGGGTTACGCCGATCTTTTTCGCGATTTACTTCCTAGTAGCGATAATGATTGCAAGACTCCGTGCGGAATTGGGTTTTTTAGTACACGATTTACATTACATTGACCCGCACAATACGCTCGTCACCGTGTTTGGCACACGCCGCCTTGGATCAAGCACATTGACCGTCTTTTCGTTATATCAGTTTTTCAATCGTGCGTATCGGGCTCACCCAATGCCACCACAATTGGAAGGTCTTAAAATCGCTGAAAGACGAAATATCAATCCGCGTCATATAGCTGCAGCGATTCTAATTGCCACCTTAATTGGATCAGTGAGCGTTTTTTGGGTGTTGTTAGACAACTACTACCGACACGGCGCAGAAACCGGGTACTATGGACCGTGGGCACTGGGGTACGGACGAGCCATCTATGGCCAACTCGAAACGTGGCTGAACTACCCCCGAGAGACAGATGTTCCAGCTATCGCTTTCATGGGAGGCGGACTCGGTTTCGCAGCACTACTCATGTTCCTAAGGACGCGCTTTCTGTGGTGGCCCCTCCATCCACTCGGCTATGCGATGGCAAATAGCTGGGGGATGTTCAATCTGTGGGCTTGTCTCTTTGTTGCATGGATAGCGAAAGCAATCATCCTGCACCACGGCGGCCTTAGGGCATACCGACAGGCTATCCCCTTCTTTTTAGGCCTTGCTCTAGGCGACTATATGTTCGGCAGCCTTTGGAGCATTATAAGTATTGCAACCAACAGCACTCTGTATCAATTTTTTCCCTAGCGGACAGAGATAACATCGACCTGCCTCGCTGTAGATATCAACACATATAGTTGGTGATATGAAAAATATATCGACAGAACCTCAAAATACCCGTTTTACCCGAGTAGAAAATACCCCTGTGCCCTTCCAGAGTGGTTTAACGCTTAAATCATTCGTTATCGCTTTCCTACTGGTTCCGATCACTGTTGCTTGGATTATTCAGCTTGAAGTGGTTCGCCATACCTTCCCGACGCTTGTTCATCCGCTCTCGCACGTTATTTTTACGCTCTTCTGGCTCGTTCTGATCGGGTGGATATTCGGCAAAATTTCCCCTAAGCTCGGTCTTTCTCAGCAAGAACTCCTCACGATCTACTTCATGCTGTGTATTGTCTCCACCCTCTGTTCGTACGACTGTATGGAGATTTTCGTGCCGATCATGGCGCATGCTTTCCGGTTTGCTAGTCCTGAAAACGAATGGCGGCAGCTGTTTTGGCGACAACTGCCGGAGTGGCTCACCGTTCACGACGAAAAAGCGGTGACCGCGCTTTATGAAGGGGGGACAAGTCTTTACGTTGAGAGGTATTTGAAGGCGTGGCTTGGTCCGGCGGTGGCGTGGATGGCATTTATCTTCGCGTGGATGGTTGTGATGCTGTGTATCAACGCGCTGTTGCGAATCCAGTGGATCGAGCGTGAGCGGTTGACCTATCCCTTGACCCAACTCCCGTTAGAGATGACCAATCCGAGGTTAGGATTCTTCAGAAACAGGTTGATGTGGCTCGGTTTCGGCATTGCTGCCTTGATTAGTATTGTGAACCTACTCCATTCCATCAACCCAATTATTCCCTATATCCCTGTCAAACGCCAGAGCATCAGTCACTATTTTACCACCCGCCCTTGGAACGGGATGGGTGGTGTGCAGGTCGCCTTTTATCCTTTTGCGATTGGGATTGGCTTTCTTATACCGCTGGATCTCCTGTTTTCATGCTGGGCGTTTTTCTGGATCTACAAAATCGAACTGATGATTGGTAGCATTATGGGTTGGCGAGGTCTGCCGCGCTTCCCTTATCCTGCCGAACAGGCATTCGGTGTATATATGGGGCTACTAGGGTTCGTCCTCTGGACTGGCAGATCGCATATCAAAGGACTAGTGCGTCATCTGTTCAGCTCTCGTGCTTCCCCATCGCAACTTGATGATTCCGGCGAGCCGATGCCATATCGTCTCGCTTGCGCGGGTATCCTACTCGGTCTGATTTTTCTGATGGCATTTTCCTACAAAGCAGGCATGTCGCTGTGGGTGATTCCAATTTTCTTCGCAATCTACTTCTTGCTATCGGTAATGGTGACGCGACTCAGGGCAGAGTTGGGGTTCCTAGTGCACGGTTTGAAATTCATCAGTCCACATAACATGATTGTTGTCGGTGTTGGCACATGGCGACTTAGTACCAGTACGCTGACCGTCTTTTCGCTGTACATGTTTTTCAATCGCGCCAACTGGGCAAATCCAATGCCAGAACAGCTGGAAGCCTTGAAGATCTCGGAAAGACGGAATATTAACCCGCGCCATACAGCCGCTGCGATTCTGCTTGCGACAGTGATCGGATCGGCGGTAACCTTTTGGCTATTGTTGGATATCTACTATCGACATGGCGCGGAATCTGGATACTTTGATCCCGCCGTATTGGGATTTGGGCGTGATGTCTATGTGCAGCTTGAGAATTGGCTGAACTCTCCCAAAGAGCCAGATCGTCCAGCACTCGCCTTTATGGGCGGTGGGCTTGTGTTTACTGTCTTGTTGATGTTTTTGCGGGCGCGCTTCCTGTGGTGGCCCCTCCATCCACTCGGCTATGCCACAGCGCAGAGTTGGGGGATGGCGAACTTGTGGTGTTGTCTCTTTGTCGCTTGGGTGTGCAAGGCTATCATCCTGCGTTATAGCGGATTCAACGCATATCGACGCGCGATCCCATTCTTTCTAGGACTCGCCTTAGGAGACTATATCTTGGGTAGTCTCTGGAGTATTTTAGATATTCCAACCACTATCTCTTTATACCTATTTTTCCCTTAATATACGAGTGCACACACTTTGGGGCAAAGTCTTGGTCAATCAAGTCGCTTCAGATACTGTTTTACGATGTCTATTCCCACAAGATCACTATACGCTGTCTGTATTCGATCGGTAACGGGTCCCGGTACACTGCCATCGCCGATGATTGAACCGTTGACAGAGGACACGGAGCAGAGACAAAAACTAGTAGAAGTTACAAAAGCCTCATCGGCTGTGTAGACATCATAGAGATCAATGTCTACTTCTTGCACCTCAATGTTCAGACCTTGGGCGAGCTCGATGACAGTCTCACGGCTTATACCTGCTAAGACGTACTGCTCCTTGGGGGTGACAACTACCCCGTCTTTGACAATGAAGAAGTTGCTTCCAAGGCCCTCGGCGATATTACCGTTGATATCCAATAAGATAGAAAAAGCGTCCGGATTCTGTGCCTTTGCCTCCTGATCTGCAAGTAAAAGGTTGATATAATTGTGCACCTTGACCCGAGGACTCATACACTCCGGCGGCGTTCGCCTTATCGAAGGGATGACGACGCTCAAACCGTCTCGGTAATACCGTGCCCTCGCAGCGAACGGTAAAGGGTTACACTCGATAATTACGGTTGGCTTATATTTGCCGCCTCCCGCAGGCACACCCCTGCTAATCCGCTGTATCACCCAGTAGTCATCGTCTGGTCCTAATAGGGGCTGATTTGCTGCTAGCACTTGCATAGTCAGTTCTGCCATCTGTTGCTGGGGAATCCCCGGATCCAGACGTATATATTTTAGCGAATCGTACAACCGATCCAGATGTTCTTGTAGTTTGAATATCACCCCGCCGAAAGTACGGGTCGCATCGAAGACCGCATCCCCAGTCACAAATCCTTGATCGCGGAAGGATACCTTGCCCTCACTCTCTGGAACTATCTCTCCATTGATGTATACCATACGTTCTTGAGCCATGTCGTTTGTCTACTCCTTTCAAGTTGCTAGGAACTCTCCGAAAAGTCCGCTGCCCTGTTGTGCAAACTTCTAAATCTTAACAAATATGTGTTAAACGTCTGGCTAGCGGGAATATTTTCTCGGAAGGTTGCGATATTGATTGGCTGTGGTTTTCGGCTTAAAATGTATGCTCTTCCCACACTCTATCAGGATTTCCAGTCAAATATCACACCCAGCAGAGCCTCTGGCCTGTTCTTCATCGTCTCATAGATGCGCGGTGCTTCTGTTATCGAAACCCGATGCGTCACCAGCGGTGCGATTCGGATGGTCCCCAACCTGACAAAATGTAGAAGGATCTGTAGGTCTTCGAGTGTGAAGTGAGATGAGGATTCAATTGAAGCCCTTTTGGAATGAAGCATGCTTTGGTGGAACTTCGTCTCGCCCCGACCAGCTAGGGCACCGATGACTCCATATAGGGCAAGCAGGTCCTCCCTATAAATATCCTCAAATAACGTCGGTGCCCCACAAGCATCAACGATGCGGTCATAGGGAGCTCCGTGCTTCAGCGTCTTGTCTTCAGATGGCTCTGGGACGTTTATCACCCGGTGTGCGCCGAGCGTTCTGGCAATCTCAAGCCGCCGAGGATTGACATCTGTTACGGTCACATAAGCACCGAGGGCGCGCGAGGCCTGTGCCACAGATTGGCCAATAAGCCCCAAGCCTGCCACCCACACATTATGGGCGGGGCCAACACGGATGCGCTTGGAATGTCGCATTCCTACGCCGGCTACACCAAAGAGGGCGCAGAATTCACGCTCGACATCGTCGGGAAGTTTGATGCAAAGTCGAGCTCTTTCGTTGGTGGTTTCAACGTTTACCAAATGCCATCCACGGTGGCCCCCGTGGATGCCGAGAAAGATGACATCACCCACCGAAAACGCTTCGACCCGATTCCCTACACCGTCGACAACGCCGACGTGCTGATAGCCGGCACGAGTGGGATAATTTGTTCCACCAAAGTCATTCATCAGTGCATGTCGCTCGGTGCCATTGGTTACGCCTGAATAGAGGGTGCGAATCCGTATCTCTGTTGGGTCTGGGGCTGGTGGCGGTCCCAGATCAAAAAATGCCATTTCACCCTGTACCGGAAACTCTATGCCAATATTCTGCATTGCTTCAACCTCTTGATTGAACCGTGTAAAGGTTTGAAACTTTCGTAAGGTTGGCTGCACTTTCCCTTTGAGGATAGTTTGGCGTTCAACCGTAAGAGTTGTTCCTCTGGAAAGTTTACGCGTTGCCTCCTTCTTGCCCGGCGATAATTTCTATCGCTCCGGGAGCAGCGCTGTTAATCCGCCATCAATAACGAAGTTAGTGCCGGTGATATTGGTCGCTCTTTCGCTGCACAAAAATAGTGCTAGTTCTGCAATTTCTTGCGGTGATGTAAAACGTTGGGTTGGATATTGTGAACGCCAAACCTCCCACTGTTCGTCTTTGGTACGGCTAAACAGTTGTGCCGCTTGGTCAACCGCTGCTTCCAATAGTGGTGTCTCCACCGATCCAGGCGAAATAGCGTTGGCGCGGATGCCGTATTTTGCCAAATCTATGGCTTCACTCCGGGTGAGCGATAGCAGTCCGGCTTTGGTCACTGAATAGACCATCGCATCTTCCTGATTTGCCAAGCCCGACACCGAAGCGATGTTGAGGATAGCGCCTCCCTGTCCTTTAATATGTGGCACCGCATACTTTGCCATCAGAAAAGCGGACGTGAGATTGACAGCGACGGTCTTATCCCACATTGATAACGAGAGTTCTTCAACATCTCCCGGACAATCGACGATGCCGACCGTATTGATCAGGCAGTCAATCGTCCCGAAATTTTGGGCGACTGTCTCACAAAAACTGCGTACCGAGGCTTCATCTGCGACATCAATAGCTTCGCTGTGAACGGTTGCACCTGATTCTCGGCATTTTTCAGCGGTCCGTGAGAGCTCATCTTGACGGATGTCGCAAAGACCTAACGTTGCCCCAGCAGCCGCAAACTTTTCAGCGATTACCTCTCCGATGCCACCACATGCGCCGGTGATAATGACCACCTTGTTCTTGTAGTTTTCCAATCGTTTCGCTCCGTTGTGTGGTTAGCTGTCCGCGTCATCGAAATTCTTGTGCCAATAAATGGCTTCAATTGCACGATGCTTTCCTTCTGTTTCAAAATTCATGCTGTGAACCTTGGGAACACGTTGATCCGTCCGATTGCTGATCGCTTCCGCGTCACCGATGTAAAACCCTGCGTGTCTACGGATACCGCCGTCAGGAAATTCTGTCGGTTCCCAGACGAGGACACTGCCAACTTTCGGTTCCTCTATCTTGTTCCAACCCGACCGCTGGAGATTCGCCTCTAGTCCTCTAACGGTCGTGTGTAGGTCATCTATCAGCTTACAATGGAAAAGCACCGATGAGACGAAATAAGCACAAGAAAGTATTCCATCTCGTAGGATATCTGTCTCTTCCCCGTCAACAGAAGCGTATAGGTTTCGGAATAGATCTGAACCAACGCTGCGGTGAACCATCAGCATATAATTCTTAAAACGGCTTAGCTCAACTTTTTGCGCCAAAATATTCCTCCGATTAGAGACTTATGTGATCTCTCTTGAGCGTATCCTGCCCCATTACGGGAGGTCTGACTTATATCCCCCGAACAAGGCACGCCCCTCCGTCTGCCAAAAACATTCCACATCAACAAAACCAATGTTTTTAAGCCAAACGACCTGATCTTCAACCGTTCCAAAGGGATCGTGGTTATCGCGTATAGGGTCATCGGGTTTTCGGACCAAGTCGTGGTTGACAAAACAACCGCCCGGCTTCAGCAACTGAAAGATCTCCGCGTATAACGCCTGTTTACGCTCATCAATCACATGGTGAATGGCTCGTGAGGAGACCACCGCATCGAACTCTCGATCTGTAGGCAGGGTTGCCAACCAATTCGGAGAATCAAAGTTCGATACAACAAAATAGAGTTGATCCTCCCAATCTGCTAACCGTGCTTTCCCGTGCTTTAGCATTTCTGCTGACCCATCGAGGCACACCACCTGTGCGTTTGGATAAGCAGCGAGAATCTCGCGTGTTACAATTCCGTATCCCGCACCGAGATCTAACACCTCAATAGGTTCTTCAGCGCTGCATCGAATCAAACCCACGAGCGCGGTAATCTGTTCCGCCCGTTCCGGGTCTGTCTTGTCCCCATCTTCTACCCATTGACGAACATATTCGGGCGAATCCCATTCGTGTGGCATCGTATTTCTCCTCTCAATCAATCAGGACTGGCTAGATTAATGGATAACCTCACCGGCCCCGATCACTTAGCGAATCGCTGCTAGCACGCGCTTCATCAATTGGTCAATATAATCTGACTCTATCCACCGCACTACAACCACCAAGTCGTTTTCCGGTTCAATCCAAATCATGTTTCGTCCAGCACCCAGAGCACAGAAACTCGTTTCTGGTGCGCTTGGGAATAGCTGCCTATCCGTATTGAGCCACCACATATAGCCGTAATCCGATTCAACCGGACACGGCGTGGTCGCTAAATCTATCCACCGCTCAGAAAGTATCTGCTGTTCACCCCAGCGACCACGTCGCAGAAATAGATAACCGAACCGCGCATGATCTCTGGTGCTAATCCAGACTCCACCACCCCAGTGACCACCACCACTGACCGACTGCATCTTCCGTCCATCAATTGTCAGCCACGAATTTCGGTAGCCGTGCCATCGCCAACTATTGGAAGTGCCGATAGGGTCCATCACGTTGTCTTTGAGCACCTGCGGCAGTGGTTTGCGCCAAACACGCAGCAGAGAAAGCGCGAGCCGGTTAACACGGACATCATTGTAAGCAAAGACGCTGCCGGGGGCTGGACGTGTATTATCAGGCCCCCGCTCTCCCTGACTGTCAGCATGGTCGGGTTTGTCCCCAAGCGTTCCCTCCCACTCGCTTGTTTGTTGAAGCAGATGGTGCCAAGTAATTTGAGCGTTGTGTGGTGAATCGAATCCACCATCGTTTACATAGTCTCGGACAGGTTGATGTACGTCTCGAATTAGCCCACGGTCTAATGCCAGTCCCGCTGTTGTGGACAGATAGCTTTTGGTAATACTATAGTAGATTTAACAATTACCGATACATATTGATAATCTCCTCAATCGGCTTATCCGCATTGTATGAACGGAGTTTCTTTATATTGGCAAACTTGTGTTCAACGGGATTATAATCCGGCGAATACGGGGGCAAGTATAACACCTTAGCCCCACACCGTTGTATCAATGCTTGGGTTTCAGGGGTCTTGTGAATCCGTGCATTATCCATTATCACGAGACTGTTGGCATCTAAATGTGGAGATAACGCTTCATCGAGCCATGTATTAAACCGTTGTGCATTACAACTGCCTGATATTAGCTTGGGGGCAATCAACTTATTATTCAGTTGCGCCACTATCAAAGTGGTGGTGCGGGTCTTTTGACTGGGTATCCATCCGTGGACACATTGTCCCCGGGGGGCATAGCCATGACTTCTAAACGTTTCATCTGTAAAACCGGTCTCGTCAAGGTAAATCAGCGTTTTGCCCGATGCTTTTGCCTCTGTGAGTTGCTCCTGATAGGCTGCGCGTTTTTCTGGACATTGCTCCTTATATCCAACCGTTTTTTTTTACGCGTATAGCCGAGTCGTTTGAGTCCATAGCCAACACAGGCGGGTGAAACCCCAAAGTGTTGAGCGCGTTCTTTAAGGGTTTGGTCAGGGTGGGCTTTGACATGTTCAGACAATGCTGTGGGGTCAAGCAGTCTCGGTTTTCGGGGACCCGGTTTGCCCGGTGTGAATGGGTCTTTGTCATTGAGCCATCGGTAAATCGCAGTTCGACTGACTTTGAACCGTTTTGCCGCTTCTGTTTTACTGCCACCATTTTCTATGAATTGTAGGACGCGTGTGCGTAAATCTGATGAATATGCCATAATGCCAACAGGATAACATACTTCTAAACTATTGTCCCGTTATTTCTTGTGTCTACTATAAACGTCATATCGGTGCGCTGCGTCTCACCCCACTCGGCGATAATGTACCCGTGCCGCAAGATAAGTCCGTTGGTCGCAGCCCGGTCTTTTATCGATCCGATGACCTCAGGGTGGGATTCTTCCTTTTCCATCTCGGTATAGTGCAACCGCATCTTACGGGGCCATGCGGTTTCGACCGTCTGGGCATAATGAATTGCCTCGTTGAGAGAGTCAGGATCAACACCCACATCTTCAGGCTTTCTGCGCTCCCAATCGTCTCCTCGTTGCGGATAGTATATATTTTGTGGAAATTGCATTTAAGATCTCCTTTTAATCCTGATATTCCACAAGAAGCACCTCGTGGAGATTTACCGCCGGCACCACAACTGTTGCAGCGGTGTTTTCTGACACGTCTAGATTTGTCTCCTGTAGCGGCAATCGTGCCGATTTCACCGCAAAATCATTGAACTGAACCCGAATGTTGTGGATAGGGTTCACCTCACGGAGCGACAAAAAAGTGGTCATCTCCGCATCGTGTTTCTCACGATTGGTAATACGCCACGGCAGCAGTGGAGTGGGATTGTTGAGCAGGTGAATCATCAACTCATTTGCACCTCGGTGGGCAGCGGTCACCTCAATAGCCTCCGGCATCTCAAACTCAATAGGTGGAGGTGTTCGCTTCACTAAGTCAGCGATGAGCCTTTTCAGTGGCGGGTAGGGGTTGTTCATGTACGCACCGCCCACATCACCACAGATATAAATCGCTTTGCCTTTCCCATAACGGTTCATTGTGATAGCAGGTTCGGGCGAATCGTAGTCCATCCGTGGGTCAAAATCCTTCAGTAACCGTTCCCCTTCCAGACAACTGCGCGTACAAAGCACATGAACGTCAGCATCCGGTAGAACGGACACCGCAGATTCTTGACCGTAAAAACAGATGACATGACCGAATTGGCGCGACAGTTCTGCATCTTGCGGGACGTATATGATGCCGTGGTCATTTGTGCCTCCACGCGATCCTTGGTACTCCACACCTAATACATCGGAGATGGCAAATTTGCCCCGCTCACGTCCAAGTTCGTCGAGCAGCGAAGTCTCATGGGTAGCGATCAGCGTGCCACCTTCATGAACAAATTTGCTGATAGATTCACACTGTTCGTTAGACAGGCAGGCACTGTTTGAGAGAAAAAGTAAACGATATTGGGATAGCGTCTCGTAGTTCAGCCGCTCGTCCAAAACGAAGTCGAACAACAGATGTGACCGATTCAATATTTCGTAAGCACCGTAAGCATCCTTCTGCCCAATCTCATGGAAATAGGTCTGCCCCGTATTCTTGGGAATCTCCGACGGACGAAAGTCCCGGTTCTGCTGTGAGTAGTGGAGGGCAACATATTTCACTGTATCGCCTTTGATGTAATCGACCCGTTTCTTAAATTCGCTGAAGACAAACTTAACCGTATCCTTATGAAGAATTGTCGGTCCATCGAAAGGATTGCCGCACGGGGCACCGCCGTTAGCGATGGCGGCAAGGCCAGCGATCGCGGGAGAAAACATGTCAGGATAAGGTGCACCACCAAATCCTTGTAGGGATTGAGTGACGTTTCGGAAGAGACCGAAGGGGGTGCCAGTTGACCGTAGCACCTTTGCTGTAAAATTGGGTTCGCGTAGGGAACGAAATGTCTCCACGAAGAAATGGCCACTAACGTCTTCGAGATGAAATGAGTTGAGGGGGTGACCGTCTGACCAATCGGCGGTCGGTCGAATGTATGAATTCATGTCGAGGATCACATCTGGATACTTTGCCCTAATCTGCCGGAAAAGATGGTGCATAAAGTCCTTCATCTTCTCGTACCGCCAGTTGACAAAGTGTCGGAAATCTAGTGAATCAAAGTCAACCTTCCGGGGAATTTCCAACCCCGTTTCTTCCCGAAACAGTTTTTCACAGTATTCACAACAGCAGGAGGGATAAAAAGGGCGTTCCTCGTGGGATCCGTAGTTGGTGTCATCAAAATAGAAGCCGTCGAGGTCAAGATTGTCTAACCATTCGATGAGATATTCCGGTAACCAGTCCCGATAGGGTGAGTTAAAACAGAACCAACCTAGATTTTCGATTTCAGGTTCCGATCTATCAGAACTCGAACGGCATCTGCCATCATCCACAAACTGCATTAACCACTCCGGACGCAGCGGTTTGAGTGGTTTGGTGTATATGACGGGATAGTAGCTGAGAATGAGGATACCCCGTTGGTGCGCCAGTTCCAGAAATCTCGGCAGGCGATCGTTATCAACATTGGGATACGGCAGAATCATCTTTGAGCGAAATCGGGGAGTACCTCTGTTAATCTCACCATCGACTACCTGCACCTCGACACCGATTTCATCGATGAAGTCCACCCATTCTTCGACGGACATTCCAACATACGACTCCCCTGGTTGCACACAGCTTGGATAGCACTCTATGCGGCACACGCGTTTTTCGTAAGGTTTTTCTGCGAGCCTTTGGGAGGTAGACCCAACCCGATTCACTTTTGGTTGTCTGTCCTCTGCGTTCACGGTATATCCCCCTCAATACTCAACCCAATATGGTTCCAAACCCTTCTTGGGTTATCCAGTTAGCCTCCCACGCTCGCTTTGGATATGATTGTTCCCTCAATAGCGTTCAGAAACTCGATGACTTCGCGGGTCGCTGGTTGTGTGGTTTGAAAATTGGATTGGTATTCTTTGAGCATCTGATTCAGTTGTATCAGATCTGTCTGACGCTCGGCAGTAGCTTTTCGGACGCGCTCAAACTGAGAACGGATTTCTTCAGCGGATACACCGTCCGGTTTCCGCAGCCAGTTGCCATCCGGGGCTTTCATCAACAGGTGTGCTTCAACAGCGTTCAAAGCACGTTCCGCCATCCAATATTGTGCCCCTTCAGGTCCCCCCACCCTTTGATAAAGCAAAGCTCCGACCACGGCGATGATTATCACCACAACGAGCCCGGTGGTCGCCACACGCCGATAACAGCCCTTCCTCTGCGCCATATATCACAATTTCCCCTCACGAATCGTTAAGTCTGCTTGCAACTTCCTGTTAGCAATAACCATCGTGCCGTGTGTGTCGAAAAGTTCAAATTCACCTTCGATGACATCAAAAACGGCGATGTCAGCGACCGTACCGATTTTGAGATGACCGAGTTCAGTCTCACGCCCGATTGCCCTTGCCGCCGCAATCGTTGATTTTTCAATGACCTCCTCAATCGAGAGTCCAAGACTTAAGAATTTTGATAACGTCGTCGGGAGGTCGTAGACAGGACCGTTGATGTTGCCGGAGTGCAGATCTGTACTAATGACATCGGAGATGAATCCCTGTTCCATCGCACGTTGAGCAACTTCGTAATTAAAACTCCCGCCGCCATGTCCAACATCAAAGATAACCCCATCTTCACGGGCTGCCCACGCATCTGGGATAACCCGTCCTTTATCATCAACAATACAGTCACCGTTTCCTTGAAAGCAGTGGGTAACGACATCGCCGGGGCGCATCAATTTGAGAACATCGGGAAGCGGAACGCCCGTCCCGATGTGCACCATGACGGATGTATCGGCAATTTCAGCGGCTTCAATTGCCAGCTTTAACGGTTCAACACCATTATCGCCGACTTGGGATTTGCCCTGACGTACTTTAACGCCGACAGTGATGTCCCGATTCTCCATGAGCGTGTCGGCGACCTTCTCAGGGTTGGCGTACTCAAGTTCGTGCATTTCTCCTACGGGTCCATAAACGAGACCGATGCCAGAGATATGGATATAGGTTAAGATGTGCGTTTGTGCCGGCTGTGCAATATACTCTCGAAAACCGGGAAATGTCGCCCAACCTGGGCTACCGGCATCAACAATTGTCGTGACGCCCGTCGTTGTGCAGACCGGATCCGCTTTAACCCCCCATGTCGTGACACCTGCGTAGACATGGGCATGAATGTCCACCAAACCGGGGGTCACATACTTTCCCTCAACGAAAACGGTTTGTGTTGCCTCTCTTGCAGAAATATCAGTCTCAATTGCTGCGATCTTTCCATCAATAACTGCAACGTCGCGCCGGTCATGCAATTTCTGCGTGGGATCAATAACGGTTCCACCTTTGAGCAATATATCGTATTTCATTTAGGCTATTTCTCCTATACCCCTCGTTTATCTCCCCAAATATCAACGTGAACCCGCGGCGAATAGCGATAGCCGTGTTCCTTACAGATGTCTACAAGCCACTCCTGTTTGGGTGCTAGTTCTTCGGGGGTTATGCCTTGGGGCATCAACACAATTGTTTCTGCAGGGATCGGGATTTCTGCTTGTAGCACTTGGATCTCTTCGAGATCTACCGGGTGATTTACAACAAACTTGACTTGGCACTCGTACCGATCAAGGAATTGTCGGATAACATCGGGGCGGATGCGTCCGCGCTCATGTCTACTAAAGTAGCGATTATCATCGGGTGGATTAGAGTTTCGCAGTTTGGGACTCATGGAGATGAGGTGCGCTGCCACAGGTGCAAAAATAGTCGCATTCGTTTCGATTGTAATGTGATGACCACGTCCCTCAAGTTCTTGGCAGAGCTGGGTCAACTCCTTAACTTGGATGAACGGTTCGCCCCCTGTGATGACAACATGCTTACAATCATATTGAGCAATCGCATCCACAGCTTCTGTAAGGGTGATGTCTTTATTCTCTGGATTCCAAGAGGTAAAAGGGGTATCGCAATTGTGAGAAAGTAATCCTTCGCTAACATAAGTGCCGGACGCAGTCTTGAGCGAGATTACTTCTTCGACAGCAGCATGTTCAACATTGACAATATGTTGGCGCGCTTGGCTAGAGATGCCCCAAAAATTCCACTTGTTGAGAGATTGCGGTTGACACAACGAATAGAATCTTAAAATTTCAGGCGTTGTTCCACCCAATCTAACTCCGCGGGATTCGTTCGTTGGACGAAATCCGAGTTTGGCTGCAAAGTCAATCGCCTTTTGTTTGAATATTCCATCCTTCTGAGCAAAGCGAATTGTACCAGTATAACTCCCTTCTGCATCAAAAAAACCTGCCAACCAACCACGACAGTAACTTTGGTCTTGTGGATGTGCTTTCAACCACCGCTCAAAGGATTCGGCACTTTGGGATTCTGTAAGCCATAACGCTTCCATTACACTATAGCCTTTGAAACCACAGTGCTGATGTGGGGCAAAATGCAGCCGATAACCCGCACGTTTAGCAAACTGCTGGAATTGTTCCAATAGTGAAAAGCTCGATAAAGCGAGTCGAAATCGGCGATAACTTTTATCTCCTTTTCGTAAACTCCAAAAGCAGCCATCACCCTCCGCCATACCACATAGCCAGCCTCTTTCATACGCTTCCACGTCCATTTGTAGATCTTCGGGTGGAAGTATACAGCGAACCGCTCCGCCCGCACTGAGTTTTTTTGCCTTTCTCCAGCCAACGTGAATCTTAGAACTATCCTGAGTTCGAGTTGTTACCTGATATAGTAGGTGATCTGCTGAACAGGCGAATTGTGTCCCATCTTCCGTTAAGAAACGGACCATGGGGGTTCGACGGATTGCGGTTTCAACAACCTGAGTTGGTTGTAGTTGTAGATGTCCCCCTTTATCCTGACGTAATGCACCGACCACCCAATCACCGGGGCTGAGATTTTCAATGGGAATCCATCTGAGATCTGAAGTTAACACACGCGTACCTATCGCAGAGCACCACACACACCTCAGATTACAGTAGCTGGTCCGAAAGAAAACGGAGGGCACACCAACTAGTTTGCCTTCGCCCTGAATTGTATGGAAAAATTCGCTGTATTTCATAATCAAATAGATAAAGCCAATGTAAGCTGTTGGGGCGGGGTTGGGTGCCCGATCTGATAGCCCTTCTGGAGCTTGGCGTGGTGAAGTCGGTTCCACTCTTTCTCAGCTGCCTCAAGGTGGGAGTCGAACACCTTCTCTGTTTGTTGAAGGCCTCCGTCACGCCGACCATAGCGGCTGATGACAGAATAATAATCGTCTGTCAACGATTGGGTCAGGTAGAGATGATAAACCTTGTCCGATGTTCCCTCCTGATAGTAGAGGTGTGCAACCCGTCTTGAAACTAATTTTTCATCGAAGGGAAGGAAAATTGCCTCCTTTGAAGGGAAATAAAGGGAGGCGTTCCAGTCTCTATTGATACGGGACTGGTAATTTGCATAAGCGAAGGTGCACAACTGTTCTGCATTTGCCGAATGGAATTGGATCCGCTGTTCAGGAATTGAACAGAGTTCAGCCAAAACGACAGACAACTTTTCTCGAAGAACTTCCGGTGTTTCTTGGATTGGGGAATGTACTACCTCCAACCTTGCTGCTTGTGCGTCTTCCAAGAGTCGCGCCTTCCAATCCAAGAAACTCGCTTGAGAGATGCCAGTAGTGTACAACTCCAATCTCATCTGTTACTCTCCTTTTTTTAAGAAAGTTAGTCGTTTTCCGGCAAATTTCTCAAGGCGGTTTACTCATTGGTATATCTTAGGTGGGAAATAGAGGAAGGTAAACTTTTTAATCCTTCATGTGAAGAAGTTTACCTTCCGCGTGGTACTACCCTTATGGGGTATCAGTCCGCAAAAGCTAGACTGTCCCCTCAATCAGTTCAATCTGTACGTTATCTGGACCCTTGATGAAAGCGATTGGCAAACCATTTGGTTTAGCGTCCTCAATCTCGGCTCCTTTTGCTTCCATCTCTGCAAGGGTGGCATCGAGGTCTTCTACCCCAAACGCTAGTTGATAAACACCCCAGCGTGGATTGCCACTGGTCGGTTCCACTTCCATGTCACCAAATTTCGGTGAAAGGAAGATTTTCTCTCCACCAATATTCATCCGAACGATTGGCAAACCACGTACTTCTACCCGCTCTGTAACTTCACCATTGAGCATCTTTTCGTAGTAAGCAACAGCTGCTTCAACATCTTCACAACGCAGATGAACGTGATGAAATGTATATCCCATTATTTTATCCTCCTAAGGAATGAAATGTTGTCTTGGTCGAAGTCTATATCTCGACCTGATACAACGATTATTATAGACTAAAAGCAGAGCGGATGTAAATATAATTCTCTAGTTGATGCCCAGAAATTCTCTCAAGTCACTTTTGAATCTCAATGAAATTGGGGTTAAAACAGAGATTGGGTATGTCGCAGATACCCTTGAATCCATGGGCGTGTTCGATCGCTCATCCCTGCAAAATAGCACAAATCCAGCCAGAGTGTCATCCCGCGCAAAAAGGCGAGTCGTAGGTGGGAAGGGAGCATCTCTCGTTCAACTTCAGATAGCGGGCAGATGTTTTCGTATGCACGCAGAAATACAAATTGCTGATTTGAGGTCAGAGGGATGTCTTGATAAACGGCGGGGAAAAAGCCTAGTGCGTAACCCAGATCATATAGACGGGACGCAGGACAAGCGGTATCCAGATCTAGAATTGCGCGAATATTCCCACCATCAAACTTGAGATTTTGGGCGCGGTAATCGCCGTGTATGAGCCATTCCTGTCCGTATTGCGTATCGTGTAGTGCACCCACCGAGTTTTTGAGAATTTCAACCTCCTGAATCCATGAATCAATTTGGGTTGATGACACCAGATCTCCTTCCACAACAGGTTGGAGACGGGATAAACGCTTCTGCAATTGTATAAAAATCTCGGTTTCTAAGGGAGGGCCGGTAAGTTGAATTTGGGGTTGAAACTGAAGGAGTTGTTGGTGTAAACGTCCGAGTATTTCCCCTGATGCACGTAGCTGCTCCGAATTCGCAACATCGTAGTCAGATCCGTCAATGAATTCAGAGAGGGCATACATCTCCCCTATGTTCGGGGGTTGGTCGAATACGCTGAACGTTTCTCCGCTGTTATTCAGCAATAACCGAGGAACAGGAAAACCTTCCTGATGCAGAAAGGTTTGGACAGCGTGCGTGAAGGCGATTCGCTGAAGGTCGGACTGTGCAGGGGGCTTCTGATTCCGCGCTGACTTATAGATTTTCAGGAACCATATCCCCCGATTCGTCACAAGTCGCATCGTTGTGCTCATTGCGCCGGTGCCGATTGGTGTTGCGGACTCGATGGTGAGGTGGTAGTTCTGACGGATGGATACCCGAATAGCATTGGCAAGATTGGATAGCATGATGGGAATTCGCTATGATACTTGCGGCAGCATCGCGCCCTGCTTTTCGTAAATTGTTCGGAGTTGGCCGCAGGCGGCGGCGATGTCTCTACCCTTACTGAACCGGATCGGTGCGACATGGTGACCATCTGCGACGATGCGACGGAATCGTTCGATCTGATCCAGTTTGGGACGTTGAAAATCGGTGCCTTCGATTTCGTTGAAGGGGATAAGGTTTAGCTTGCACGGCAGCCTCCCCATCAGTTTACGGAGACGTCTGGCATCTGCGATGCTGTCATTCACACCTCGGATTAAGACATATTCAAGCGTAGCGGGTCGTTGCGTTGCAAGTGCCCATTCTCGTGTGGCATTGAGAACTTCAGCGATTGGATATTTGGCGTTGATCGGCATCAGTTGTGTGCGGATTTCATCCGTTGTGGCATTTAACGAGAGGGCGAGATTGCACTTGAGTTGTTCAAGGGTAAATTGTCGTATACGGCGGGCTAAACCGGAGGTGGAAACGGTGATCTTCCCTTCAGGTATGCCTAACCCGTTTGCCTCCGTCATCAAACGGATTGCTTTCACAGTCTGATCGTAGTTTGCTAGTGGCTCCCCCATCCCCATGAACACAACATGGGTCACACCTTTTTCACTGTCTAGTTCACGTTCGATTGTTATCAATTGGTCCAAAATCTCCGCCGCTGTTAAATTGCGGAAAAATCCCATCTTCGCAGTCGCGCAGAAATCGCACGCCATCGCACAACCCACCTGTGACGAAACACAGACGGTGATGCGGTCTTGATCATACATCAGGACACTTTCGACCTGACTGCCATCGGTGAGTTCAAACAGGTATTTGACTGCCATGTCGGCATTGGAAGTTGTGCGCGTGAGGACACGTGCACCGCTGATGTCCGCTATATCCGCCAACCTTTGCCTTAGCCTGTGGGGCAGATTTGTCATTGCTTCAAATGTTTCCACCCGTCTGCTATATATCCATGACATCAGTTGTTTCGCACGATATTTCGGTTCGCCCCACTGTGTCACTAGATTTTCTAGCTCAAGCAGCGTTAACCCCTTCAAGTTGATTTTGTCTGTCTGTGGAGGTTGTGTTGTCATGGTCTTAATATTGTGACCGGTGACCCAATTGCGTGTTCCGAATGGGTGGCACAAGTCACAGCACCTTGGTGGAAGGTGTCTTGGATTGTCATAACTGCCTTGAACTGGGTATTCTTCAACAAGTGGTCTGCTAGTTCCTTACTCGTCGAGTTTTTGTCGCAAAAGTTGGTTGACCATCTGTGGGTTGGCTTTGCCCCTAGTTGCTTTCATCACTTGACCTACGAGGAAACCGATTGCCTTCTGCTTCCCATCCCGATAATCTTGTGCGGGCCCCGGATTTTCTTCGATGGCCTGATCAACGATTGATTCGATTGCAGATGCATCGGAAATCTGCGAAAGCCCTTTCTCTTTGACGATCTGTTTTGGTGTTTTGCCGGTTTCAAAGACATCGGGTAGAACGGATTTAGCAATTTTACCGCTAATCGTTTGATCTTCAATTAGCTGAATCAGTTCGCTGAGGTGAGCGGGTGTTACTTTAGCATCCTGAATCTCTATCCCAGCATTGTTCAACAGTCCTGATAGGTCACCCATAATCCAGTTACTGCTCGACTTTGGATCACTGCTGAGACGTGCTGTTTCATCGAAAAAGTCCGCCATCTGTCGTGTAGCAGTGAGAAATTCCGCATCGTAGGTAGGAATGCCGTACTCTTCGACAAAGTGCTTACGACGTTCAGCAGGTAGTTCCGGCAACGCTGCTCGGATACGTTCAACCTCTGCTGCATCTACCTCAAAAGGAACAAGGTCCGGTTCAGGAAAGTAGCGATAATCGTGGGCTTCCTCTTTGCTACGCATGGATGCTGTCCTACCGGTGTTGATATCAAACAGTACAGTTTCTTGGACAACTTCCTCGCCCTGATCGAGAAGCCGTGCTTGACGTTTCTCTTCATATTCCAAGGCGGTCAACACATGCTGAAATGAATTTTTGTTTTTTAACTCCGTTCGTGTTCCTAGTTCTTGGCTGCCGACAGGACGCAGAGAGATATTCGCATCACATCGGAAACTTCCCTCCTCCATATTACAATCGCTAACTTCAACATATTCGAGGATTTCTTTAACAGCACGCCAGTAGGCAATTGCTTCTGCGGGGGTGCGGAGATCCGGTTCACTGACAATCTCTAACAACGGTACACATGAACGGTTGAAGTCTACATAGCTTTGATTTGGATTTCCTGTCACATCCGCATGGACTAACTTTCCGGCATCCTCCTCTAAGTGAATACGATTAATGCGAACACGCTTCGTTTCACCATCCAGTTCATAATCGACATAACCATCGTAGGCGAGGGGCAGGTCGTACTGTGAGATCTGGTAACCTTTAGGCAAATCTGGATAGAAGTAGTTTTTCCGATCGAACTTGCTGTAAGACGCGATTTTGCAGTTCAGTCCTAAAGCCGCACGGATTGAGAATTCGACCGCCCGCTGATTCATCACAGGCAGCACACCGGGCATCCCCAAACAGATGGGGCAGGTTTGCGTATTCGCCGCGGAGCCGAACTTAACTTCACAGTTGCAAAAGAGTTTGCTGTTTGTTGATAATTCAGCGTGAACCTCCAAACCTATAACGGTTTCGTATTTGTATGCCATGTTTTCTCCCTAATTGGGATGTCGATTGAAACCCCAATTGATATTACCTCATCTTTCTTGTCAACCATCTTCGCGTATTTAAAGGCTCATAATCCTTCCAAAGCGCAAAGTAAAGCACTGGACCAATCAGGGATCCGGTTTCGCCGACGGTTCCGAGCACCTGTTTCGCTTGAACAGTATCGCCCCGTTTTACAGATATATCTGACAGATGTGCATAAAGGGAAATATATCCATTCCCGTGCATAACAACAACCGTGTTACCATAGCCCATAATTGATTCAGAGCTTGCGACAATACCATCTGCAACGCAGCGCACCGGTTTCCCCTTCTTCGCTTGAATGGTTAGTCCACGGTCAGTGCCGCGGTCGGCGGGTGTTTGGTTCGACACAATCACTCCGACAACGGGCCAAGGCAGTTTGCCAAACGATGCCGGCCGAATACTTCTAATTGTCTGCGCTTGTTTTTCGAGATGTTCGTCACTGACAATTCCAAGGCGCTCCTCCAATTGTGCACCAGCAGCTTTTAGCTCCCTTATCGCTTGGTTATAAGTTCCCTTCTCTGTTCGGTATTTATGCAGGAGTTCTTGGCGTTTCCGTTCTTGGGTGATCAGGAGTAAACGTTCAGCTTCTTTAGCTTTTGATGCTTCCTTTGCTAATTGGATTTGGTGAACAATTTCAGTGGATTTTTGTTCAATTTCTACCTGTCGAAGTTGGATTTCCTTTAGCATATTTTGATCTGCTTCAGCGATAACGCCCGTATACTTATACTTTTCCACAAGATCTTGCATATCCTGAGCACCAAACAATATCTTCAACAGGTGCTCATCTTCCTTATTGTAACCTAGCTTATAAATTGCACGAATCCGCTTTATAGCCCGTTTCTTTTGTTCCTTATCTTGAGAAAGCAAGTTCCCTAATTCTCTCTGAAGTTCCGCAGCCGCAAGTGTATGATTTTCAATCTCTTGCTGATACCGGGCAAGTTCTTTTTCATTGGCGGCCAGCTCGGATTCAATCTCCTGTAGTTTCTGTAAGATGCCTTGTTCCTTTTGAATAACTGAGTTCCTTTGTTCTTCTAGATTGCGCTTTTCCTCCTTCTTCTTTTCATGTTCGCGTTGCCACTGTTCCATCTGCTTCGCAGTTTGCGCCGGAAGCTGTGAAGGGGACTGAAGGAGGATCGCAGCAATAGCGCAGACAAAGAGACTAGAAACCTTCAAACTCAATAGTTTCAAGACATTACTCCTTTAATTAAGGGATGAAACTTCCAAGATTTCAGAAAAATTAATACTCGTTCGCTAGATACTCCGATGTAAGATCAAAACCGATCCTCCATCGAAATTATAGAGTGCTATTTGCAGCAGTAAGATTCGAGAGGATCAGTTCCCGCCTAAATGAGAAAAATATCTGGAGATAAATAACAGCTTGAGCTAATCGGTGAGTTCATTGACAATTGCAACGTTTTCTTCGACTTCGCGCTGGCTGGTCATGCCAATTGTCATTGCGTGAACGCAAGGCAGCCCCATAACAAATTCGATGCCTTTCCTCGGACCGTCTTCCTCGGCTAACTTGCTCTGTCCGAGCACCTTCATGCCGTAGATGCCTTTGCCAAATGCTGCCATCTGTTCCATTGTCCGGATAACATCAGCAGGTGATGCGTCCATGTGGACTCCGGTGTAGTTAATCCGAGCTAACACAACTTCGACCCATTTGGTCATGGCAGCCGTTTGGAATGCGCCATAATCGTGGCACGAAACGCCGTGTGCACGGATAAGCCCCTGTTCTTTGCACCGCGCTAACGCTTCCATCGCGTCCGGATAGCGCGTGGGCCAATCGAAGTTAGTGAGACAGTGCAGCAACACGATATCGACGTAGTCCGATCCGATCTCCTTCAAGAATCGTTTAACATCGTTTTCAACCGATTCCCTAGTGCGAGAAGTCGTTTTTGATGTGATAACGACTGAAGACCGATCTAATTCTTTGAGGGCTTCTTTGATGTAGGAGTGGCTGCCGTATTGGTCCGCAGCATCCCAAAACGTTACACCTTGATCGTGGGCAAAGTGGAGGAGATCGACCAATCCTTTCAATCCTAGTGCCGTCTGATCCGATTTTCCACCCCAGCCGTGCGTACCTGTTCCAATCGAAAGCCGCGAAACCTGTAATCCTGTTCTACCAAGATCTACAACTTGCATTGAATAACTCCTTTGGGTTGAAGATGATTATACCAGTCTGTGATTGATTTCATCTTTGTGGACAGTATATCATACGACATTGGTGAGGTCAACCCTATTCACAGAAATCCGAACTGGTGCCAAATCGAGCCGGAATTGCTAGCTTTTATTTTTTTAACGTATCGTTCAAATTTCTAGTTACCTACATTTTTTCTGTGAGAAACCTCTTGACAAATGTTCCCCATAGGTTTATAATCTTTCTAAGTCTATAATGAAAATGAGTCTCAATTTCAGAAGAGGAGGAAGTAATGAGTCAAGATACTTTGACCGCTGAGATACGCTCTGTTCCAACCGATCAGAGTTTTCCTGTTACAGAGGCGATCCGATCTCGCCGAACAATTTTTCAGTTTAAGCCAGATCCAGTGCCCCGAGATGTCCTTGAAGAAATTCTTGAGGCAGGTATCTGGAGCCCCAATCATCACCTAACCGAGCCGTGGCGATTCACTGTCATTGGTGAAGAAACGAAACTCATCCTTGCTGAACGATATAGCGAAATCCAGATCGAAAAAATTACGTCCAACCCCAAGGCAGCTGCAGCTGCAGATGAAGCAACCCTTGCCAAGGTAGGAGAGCAAGGCTTCAAGAAGTTCACCTCCAAACCCACAATTGTAGCGGTCTCGTGCATCCAAGACGGAGACGACCAACGCAAGCGCGAAGACTACGCGGCAACCTGCTGCGCGATGCTGAACATTCAACTGGCTGGTTGGGAACGAGGGGTCGGGATGCAGTGGAGCACCGGCGCAATCACACTGGAACAGAATACTTACGATCTGCTTGGTATTGATTCCGATCAGGAATATATCATCGGATTTTATTATATGGGTTATCCGGCTGAAGTGCCTACGCATGAGCGAAAACCCGTGAGTGAACAAATCCGATGGACAGGTTGAAGGACCGATAAGCTAACCTGCAATGAGATGAAGTTCACCCGTTCCGACAATTCAGGGATATGTCAAAAATCTAGCGCCGAATCCTGACACTGCCTGCTTTCATTGCGCTTTCAGCTTCTTCGGCGGTTGCCCAGTTGAAATCGCCGGGGAAGGTATGTGCAAGCGCGGAGTAGCCACCACCGAAATCAACTGCTTCTTGGAGTGATTTACCGTTGAGTAGGCTATAGATCAACCCTGCGGAGAAACTATCACCGCCGCCGACGCGATCGACAAGTTCGAGGTTTTCGTAGATACGCGATAGGTAGAAGTCTGATCCATCAAACAGGAGCGTGCGCCAATCGTTGAGCCAACCGGTTTTTGCGTCGCGCAGGGTGGTGCCAATCATTTCGATATTGGGGAATGCCTCACAAACCCGTTGTGCGACCTCTTTATAGCTCTCCGGGTCAAGCTGGCTGAAACTTTCGGTTGTGCCCTCCGCTTTGAAACCGAGCCCCATCTCGAAATCCTCCTCGTTGCCGATGAGCACACAGACGTGGTCCATCATTTCACGATTCGCAGCCTGTGCTTGTTCCGCGTTCCACAACTTTGATCGGAAGTTTAGGTCGTAACTTGTCTTTACATCCGCCGCGCGTGCTGCCTGAAGGGCTTCTTTCGCTACCGCCGCTGCGGACTCAGATAGTGCCGGAGTAATACCGCTCAGATGGAACCAACGGACACCATCAAAAATCTGCGACCAATTAATTTCGCCCGGTTGGATATTTGAGATTGCTGAATAACCGCGGTCATAGGCAACGGTGCTAGCTCGGGGCCCCGCACTTAATTCAACATGATAGAAACCGTTCCGTTCTAGCCCAACGCCGTCAAACGGTGTCCACGCAATATGGGACGTATCGACGCCTAACTCACGTCCCTTGTTAGCGATGAATTTTCCTGACCAATTATCAACCAAGCGAGAGACCCATGCAGTGCGTAGCCCTAACTGAGCCCCATTGGCTGCGACATTTAACTCCGCTCCGCCGGCATCCATCGATAGGGTTGACGACTGCTCAAGCCGCCTAAAATCGGGCGAAGTGAGGCGTACCATCGCTTCACCAAATGTAACTAAATCGTACATATCAACCTCCTTCGTGGGGGCCACTCCGATGAAATCGGGTTGAACCCTAGATTGTATGATGTATCCGAACAGATTGAGTTCGAGTACTTATCAGTTCAATGAATGCTTGAACTCAATTTATCCGTTCGCAGATTCACTAATCTGCTTATTTTCCTCATCCCTTTGTTCTATTTTTGCTTGGTATTCGCGGTGTAGTTGTTCAATGCAGCTGCCACAAAAGCAGTAGAGCCTGCTATAACCGCCGACCTCCTTCTCTAGCAGCGCGTCCATCGGAAATTCCTCATGGCAGAGTGCACACTCCTCAAGCTGAACGCCGGAATCGACCCCTTCGTTCCCTTTACGTCTAGAAATAATCTGCAGAACAATCCAGATAACCAGCGGTATACAGATAATCCAGATGATGAAAAATAGCATAATCAGTTAGCCTGCTCAGATTCAAACTGCGTCAAACGCTCATGTAAAGAAATCGTGCAACCGAAACCGGGTTTTGAAAAAACTCGGTTTCTCTTAGTGCTTTGCGCTGTTTTTTTTAAGCCCAGTAAACTGCTCCTCCTGGTCTGACGGCACCAATGAACAGTGGTTTTCACGTTTCACGCATCACGTTTGACACTTCATTCGTATCGTTCTGCGTCGGCAGGTTCAACGGCATCTTCGCTCATTGAAACCCCCAATTTCTCGGCACACTCCGAAATTTGCTGCTTGATAGTATCGGGGAGTTCAATACCGTCAGCCAAACGCTGGACGCGATTCCGATGTTCAAAGTCACCAGGGACAAGCACCTCGTTAAAGCCCGGTGCAGGAGGGATCGACTTGATGCCATCTAGGAAAGCACGCACGCCCTGTTGATATTCGTCCAACGATGTCAGTGAATTGACATTGATTACCTGCATAAAACAGCCGCCCATCGCGCCCTTTTCAATATCAAAAGTGCCAGATAATCCCCCAAGCAAACAAACCAGCAAGCCGATTGAGTAACCTTTGTGCAAGCCAAACGGCAGAAGAAATCCGCCATCGTAAAAGTCCGCAGGCTTGACGCTCGGATTTCCGTTCTTATCCACTATGTGGTTTTCAGGCAAATCTTCGCCTTTGCTCCGTGCGACTTGGATTTTGCCCTCGGCAATCATACTTGTGGCGATATCAATGACAAAAGGCGCGTCATCGCCGGTTGGGACACCCACTGCAATCGGGTTGGTGCCTGTTGCACCGCCGGCACCGCCAAAGGGCACTGTAATTCCCTGCATTCGCCCACCGCCACCGGTCGTAATAATACCAATACATCCCGCGCTTGCCGCCGCTTCTGCGTACTCACCCAGCCGACCAATGTGACCGGTATTAACGATACTTACGCTACAAATATCTGCTGCTTTTGCTTTCTCAATTGCACGGTTCATCGCCTGTCGAGCGATGTAATGACCGAAGCAGTTTTTCCCATCGAAAAACATGGTATTCGCGGTTTCCCTAGCAACTTCAGGCTCCACATTGGGAACAATTCCACCACCTTCAATGCTGCGCAGATATGCGGGGATGCGAAGGACTCCGTGTGAGTCGTGTCCAGCGAGGTTCGCGTTGACCAGAATTTCTGCCACATCGTCAGCGATGTGGCGGGTCGCGCCTGCTGCGACAAATATCCGTCGTGTGATAGAATGCAAGTGACTTGCTTGAAATCGATGTGTTGCTGCCATTGTTGATATTCCTTTCTTGAATTAATAAGTGAAAAATGTTGCTCAGTCTAACTCGTTGAGCTAACTGTTGTTATTCTCTGATCCCAATAATTTCAGAGGTCTGTTGTTGTAACTCTACAAGGTCATAAAACACACCCTTCTTGTCCATCAATTCGCTGTGGGTGCCGACCTCTACAATGCGTCCGGCATCAAGGACGACCAGCCGGTTAGCGTTCCGAAGGGTCGACAGTCGATGAGCAATGGCGAAGGTTGTCCGATTTTGAATCAGCCGGGCAACTGCCTCCTGAATCTCTTTCTCGGTTTCCACATCCACCGACGAGGTCGCTTCATCTAAAATAAGGATTTTTGGGTCGTGTAGGATAGCCCGAGCGATAGAAACACGCTGCTTTTCTCCACCTGACAGATTGTTTCCCCGTTCCCCGACATTTGTGTCGTAACCATCTGCCTTTGCTACAATAAAATTATGTGCATTCGCCGCCTGTGCTGCCCGCATGATCTCCTCGAAAGTAGCACCTGGGTTGCCATATCCGATATTCTCGGCAATTGTTCCGCTAAAGAGAAACGGCTCTTGCAGCACGATACCAATCTGACTGCGTAGGTCTTCTAGACGCAGGTTGCGTACATCCACACCATCGATTTCAATGGCACCACGGTCCACATCGTAGAACCGGGCGATTAGGTTCACAGTGGTTGTCTTGCCTACTCCAGATTTGCCTACGAGCCCAACCATTTCCCCGGGAGCAACGTCAATGTCTATTTCGTGAAGGACCGGTTTGCTCTTGTCGTAGCCAAAGGTTACATCTTTGAAGGTGACCTGTCCTTTTATTTTTGCCAGTGCGGTTGCCTCTGGATCGTCGTAAGCTTCGGGTGACGCATCAATGACTTCAAAGATACGCTCCGCGCCGGCAAAAGCCCGTGTCATCCAGCTGTTGACGCGACTCAGCCATTCTAAGGGACCGTAGACCTGCCACATATAACCCGAAAACGCTGTGAGGGTGCCTAGAGTTAAGTTGCCTCGAAGCATATCCGATCCCCCAACCAGCCAGATGATTATTCCGCCACATCCGGTCAGAAAGCTGGTCACTGCAAAAAACACAAGCCAGTGACGTGCGGTTCTCCTAGAAATCCGCATCAAATCGGTGTTCTTCTTCTCAAAGTCTCCTATTTCCCGCATCTCTTGTGCGAAAGCCTTTACGACGTGGATACCGGCGAATGCCTCGTTTAATCGCGCGCTCAGATGTGCCCAACTTTGGCCATGCTTGTTGAAGATTCGTCGCATACGTCGCCAGAAGAGCCTACCCCAGATTATGATGAAAGGGACGGGAAATAGCATGCAAAGAGTCAGCTGCCAGTGCATCCAGAACAGAATACCGAGTATGGCGAGAATCTTTAGGATGTTGATTACCAAGTAGGGCAGCCCATTAACCAGAAATTCCCGTAACATGTCGCTGTCCCGGGTGACACGAGACATGAGAGCACCTACCCTACGGTCTGAGTAAAATTGCATGGTAAGCATCTCTAACCGTCGATAAAGGTGGCTTCGGATATCCGCTGTCATCCGTGCACTCAACCAACTAACTATCCATCCGTGTGCCAGCTCCATACTCCAACTTATTATCCGAAGGCCAATCAACACAAGTATCCACTGTCCCAGAAGTGCTGCCCTCTGATCTATGCTGCGAACTGTTTCCCCCTTTAGCAGGAAGACATTATCAACAATCTGCCGCATCACTAGCGGTGGGAGAAGATCTGCGCCGATAGTTACCAGTGAGATGAGTGCCAACAGGACAGCGCGCCCCTTATAGGGTATCAAATAACTAGCAATGCGTCCCAGCGTTGCCAACCGACGAATGCACGCTGTGCATATTCCGTTCTTCTCAGGTAACAGCCTACCACATTTGGAGCACCGGGTCTGGTCAAGTTCCGTGTTAATCAGAAATTCGTCTTGCTGGCGGAGCTGCTCAAGTCCGAGTGCCACCTCAGAGAATTTTTCTGCAAGCGAGCTAGAGTAGGGGACAAAAAGGGTCGCCTCTTTCTTCCGATCGATTTCTAACCGCCCGCCACCGACTAAGGGTTCGGTCTGAACAGCCGCTAATTCTCTGATGGGTACGTCAACAACCCCATCGACTCCTTCCACGGGCACCACAATCACGCGCCTATCTGTGGCGATGAGCCACTGCTCGCCAAAGGTGCCATCAGGATTTAGATCTGTGGACACACGAATTAGCTCTTCTTCTTCGTGAGTCAGCACATCCTGAATTTTCTGGCTGACTGTATCCGGCATCTGTTCGAGCAGTTTCATCATAACCTTATTTACCTCGTCCCGAAAGCATCCACACTTTCTGATTTAGATGATGACCCCTTGAATATTATTCGCACGGTGGAAACATCGGTCGATGTTTCGCGGGGGGTGACATAGCAACAATCTGATCGCCCCGCCACTCAATAGTGTAGTTTTCAAAGCATATACTCTCCCCTGTCCGTGCTTCGTGCATGGGGAAAGTGATAATACTTGATGAAGGGATCTCATTGCCAGTTATAAGTAAATATGACTGGTTGAATATCTTCTGAGATTCCACACCATTTACTTCCAGACAAACCGCTTTCTTCTCCACCCAAGACGGGATACGCACTAGCAACGGTCGTCCACTTCGATTCTCAATTTCAAGGCGTCCTGTTCGGGAAAGATGACTGACGAGGTGCACGCCTTCCGCTTCGTGGCTGAATAGCAGATTGATGCGGACACCCGCAGCGTCTGAAGTAATGATGGACGACAACGCTTCACACATCCCGTCCACGGCACCAGATGTAATATCATACGTTGTGATAGTGGCGTCTGGACGCAAGAGGTAATCATTGGGCGTTGGGAAACTGAAGCCACCGCGCAGGCGTGAGGCACGACGATGAAGACTATCATCTGTTTCATCCGGGTCGTTTGGCAGGTCGTCTACATCAATAACCTGAGAAGGCAGGAGATGTCCACGGAGGATACGCTCGGCGTCCTCAAAGTAGTTTGCCCAGCCAGCATGTCCCAAAAGGAGCGCGGCACGCAGTAGGTCGCCGGTGTTGTTGGATTCACCGCGGGGATGAAATTTATGCAGCGATTCCATCGACCAACCGAAACTGCTGTTGAAACGTGGGCATCCGACATCGTAGATGGCTTTGACTCTGTTCAACAGATCTGCATCGTTGGTGAGGAGCGCGAGGTCGAGCATTCCGGCGACTATGGCGTTGAGTGAATGACCGTGTGTCCCCGCTGCTTCCTTGAGTGCACCTTCGGGCGTGAAACAGTGTTCCAGCGCGTAGGAGGTCATCAGTCCTGCCAACTCCAAGCCAACTTCATCGCCTGTGATGCGATAGTTCCGAACCAGCGCATCGACTGCCCGCCCTTCTTGTGATGGCTGGTGGTTATATTCTGAGACGTAAGAGGGAAGGCGGTCAAGTTGGATGGCACCGTCGTCAGTCAGCGCAGCGCGGACGGTCCGAATCATCCGCCGACTCCACTCCTGTGCCCGCTCGTCACCACGACGGATAAGACCGTTCAGGGCGTGGGTAGATTCCCGTATGTTGTGGAGATGGACAAAACGTTCACCGGTATCATTATCCGCTGTGCCGGGCAGGTTGTCCGCTTCATCGAACAGCGCAATCTGAAGATCGGCGAGATCCGTCCAGATCGCTTCGTCAACGCATTCCCCTGTGGCACGCTCCGCCATGCCGATAGCGTGGATGGCTCTGGCGACATCGTGACACCAGTCCCATGCGCCGGAGTGACGAAACGGGTTCAACTGTCCGTCAGCGAAGCCGATGGACCAGTACGGCATGTGCTTATTCGTTGGGTCGAGTCCGCCCACAAGCGAAGTCAACCCCAGTCGAATATGACTTAGCATATCTACCGGTTCAAGATGCTGCATCTACTGTTCTCTCCTTGAAGTGTATTCTTAAACGTTCAAACATGCGATATGAGTCCGCTCATTCTGATCGCAACATTTCATGATCGAGAAGATCATAGAAATGACGTGGATGCTCGGAACGGCATAATCCACACTATATGTTATCTCTCCGATTACCTTTACTTCAACGCTATACTCGGTGCGCGAGGATTGGCATTTCTTCCGTTTATCGACTTCCCAGTGGCTTCACACAGCGAAAACCTCTATCCCACCAATTTGCCCCTGGCACATTCCAACCGGGACTTCTATTACTGACCCGTAGGAATCGAGCATCGTTATTGGCTGCACCTCCTCGAGATACGCGCTCTGCACCCGATTTTCCAGCCTGTTGGAGAATCAGTTCAATCGATCCACCTGCAACAGGGTTTTCTTTTGGACTCTTGACATAAAAATCGCTGATGTATTTATCAAGACACCACTCCCAAACATTTCCTGCCATATCATACAAACCATAACCGTTGGGCGGAAAACTCCCCACAGGCGCATTCGTAAATTTCCCCCATTTGTCTCGTCCCCCAGTGCCATCATAGTTGGCGAAATCATGAGTAATTTTATTGCCCCATGGATATCGCTTCCCTTCGAGTCCGCCGCGTGCAGCATACTCCCACTCTGCTTCAGTCGGAAGCCGTTTGCCTGCCCACTTCGCATAAGCCATCGCGCTATGCCATGAAATGCCAACAACGGGTAGATCGGGTTTGTTGAAGAGCGGGTGATCCCAAAAGACTGATGGCTGATGCCCTGTCTCTCTCACAAATTTTTCATACATAGCGTTGGTCGCCTCGTAAATATCCATGTAGAACGCATCGACTTGGACGGTGTGAACCGGAAGTTCGTAGGGGGAGCCTTCGTTGATTGTCTTTTCTCTGTTGAATAACTCCTCATCGAAGAAGTGATTGCCCATCTCAAATTCCCCTGCAGGAATCAGGCGCATAGTTGCACCATCTATTGGTGTGACGATTTCCTCCGATGCAGTACCGACAGTAATCAGCTTCTCCTGTATTTTGAGAACAGTAGTGGAAAGCGAATTGCGTACTGTCAGCGCAATGACATATTCCCCGGGGTGGGTATATGTATGTTCGGCAACTAGTTCCTTCGTATATCCGGTCTGTTCTCCATCCCCCCAATCCCATTTGACTTCGATGTCATCGTGTGTTTTGAGGAATTGACTCGCATCGACTCTGACATGCCCGTTTTCCAGAACCCCGAAATTTGTAATAACCGTGATAAGCCGAGGTTCGGTTGGAGGTTCTTGAGTTGGTACTGTGGATTCTTCCTCTCCACACCCCGAAAGTATCATCAAACCCACACTCAACAAAATTATTGTCCATTTCATCACATCCCCTCCTATATTACCGCAACATTTCCCTTGCTGACCGCCGAACTTGTGCGTAGCTGGACTGCTAAAAAAACTCATGACCGATAACGGCTGATTCCCAATCTGTGTGCTACACGACATGCGAGTGGGTCGGTAAACCGTCATGGCTATGCTCCATAATACTGTGATGGTGTTCGCCGGATTCCTCGATCGGATCAATATGGATAACCGCCCTAGAAAGATAGGTCAGATGATGGAAAAGTTGATGTTGAACCTCTTTTGCTATTGTGTGTCCTTCAGCGACGGAGAGGTGCGGTGGCACAGCGATATTGACTTCTGCATGTAGGCGGTGCCCGATCCAACGGCTGCGGACATCTGTTACCTCCTCAACCCCCTCAACGTGGTGGGCAGCATGATTTATCTCATCAATCACGTCAGCCTCCACACCGTCCAACAGGCGCGTAAATACCGCTTTTCCCGACTGCAACACAATTCCGAAGATCGCAATGGTAATAAGCACTCCGACGATGGGATCTGCAATCGGATGAACGAACTTTATACCGAGTACTCCTACGAGGACCGCGAGGCTTGTCCAACCATCGACGCGCGCATGATAACCGTCCGCAACGAGCGCAGCACTTCCAATCTCTTTCCCAACCTTAATCCGAAATATCGCAACTCCTTCATTGCCTATAAAGCCGATCACCGATGCGGCAGCAACGATCCAAAGATGTCCAACAGTCTTAGGGTTAAAGAAGCGGTTGATTGATTCGTATCCTGCGATAATTGCGCTGAACAAGATCATAAACACGATTGCGATGCCCGCTAAGTCCTCAACGCGCCCGTAGCCGTAGGTAAACCGTTTGCTCGGTTTTAATCGAGCGAAGGAGAAAGCAATCCACAACGGAATTGCAGTCGCTGCGTCGCCAAAATTATGAATCGTGTCAGCGAGCAGTCCAACACTGCCGGAAATAACAACCACGCCGACCTGTAACACCGCAGTTACCATCAATCCTAAGAACGACCACTTTATCGCCCAGATGCCGCGCTCCGTGGTTACGATAGAAGGGTCAACGATGCCGTGTGTATGACCATGTTCCCCATGGTCGTGGCTGTGACCATGATGATCGTGTTCTTCATGGTCGTGGTGGTCGTGACCGTGATCATGTCCATGATGGTGGTGATGTCCGTCGTGTTGATGCGTTTTTTTGCTAAACATGAAGAACCACCTCCTGCAATGTGTTCATGAGTACATTGGTTCATTCGTCCATTCAAAAGAATGGCTCATGTTAAGATTTAGTGCAAACCAAGAAGTGAAGGATCCCTGCATACCCTCCTGAATCCACCCCCCTTAATCCCCCCGCAAGCGGGGGGAAACCGCAGTCCACCCGCCCCGAAGGAGGCGAGTAATTTTCTGATGGTCGGTTTTTACGCATTACGCATCACATTTCACGCGGCAATGGCAAGTGAATTTTCGCACTGTCACGTGACTGCGATTGCAACGCCCCTAACATAATCTCTAGTGTGTGTCGAGCGCGGCGCGGCGGTGAACTACTCGGCACATCGTTCCAAACCATCTGGGCAAGCTCCCGGACAGGATGAATCAAGCTATCGCCGAAGTAATCTCCATAGGTTTCACCTTCGGGGGCCGGTGCTTCCGTTGCTGTCCCTTCGGGCTGATCTGTCTTCCACGCTTTGCAGTGGTTATCGTTCAAAACGTAGCGACCATTCGGACCTTGGAGATCGAATTCGCAACCGGCAGGCGTCATCTTGGCACTGTTCACGATACCGCGCACCCCGTTGGAGAATTCAATCAGAATCGACGATGCTGGATCAAGGGCGGGGTCTCTCCCCCCTTCCCCCTTGTACTCAAGACCGTAGTCTTCAAAGCCTTGCTCGTGTGCGGCGATGAGCCAGACCGGGGCCGCATCGGCAAAGTAGCAGACCGCATCAATCAGATGCGTGCCGTTACGGAAAAGCATTGACCGCCGCCCTCCCATGTGCGCGATAATACGGGTCAGTCCACCGATTTCACCCTCCCGAACCGCAGTTCGCACCCCTTGGTAGAGCGGTAACCAACTCCGTGTATGATCTACCGACATTTTGGTTCCATTCCGCTCAACCGTTTCAATAATCCGATCCGCGTCTCCGAGGTTGATTGTCAACGGTTTTTCGCAGAGAATCCCCTTGACCCCGGCATCCGATGCGTCACAGACCGGGTTGGTGTGATAATCGTCCGGTGTCGCCACACTGACGACATCCAAATTCTCCTTTTCGAGCATAGTGTGGTAGTCGTTATACTCGTGAACAGAACCACGTGTAATCTTTGAACGCTCGAAGAAGTTGTCAAGAACATCGGGCTTCAGGTCACAAACTGCGACGAGTTCAAATTCAGGGGCATTGGCGTAGGCATATCCATGATATGATCCCAAGCCGCAACCGATAACGCCTGCCCGTAATTTTTCGTTGCTCATTGTTCACCTCGTTATATTGGTTTCTCTTATAACTCAACAGATTGGGGTTGTGGAAGTCCTGCGGGGAAGCCGTAAGGGAGGTCATTCCGATCTGCGGGCAGGGGCCAGCTTTGCCCACCTAGATTCTGGAACGACTTGTGGCGACCACAGAGCCATAGGAACATCTCCGACACCTTGATTGTGTCACGGAACTGCTCCACATACGCCCCACCAGGCCCAGTGTATTCAGCGGTCGCAAAATCGAAATCTGGTTCGGTTACCCAGTCCCGTTGTGGTGGGGTTGTGCGCCAGTAGAAGTATTTGAGTAGGTTGCGGATGCCCGAAGCGGTTGACGGGCCGCGGCGATGCCAGATATGGTATACGGTCAGGAAGATAGAACCGGCGGGCGCGGTGGTGGGGATAGCACCCTTGATGCTAGCCAAATGTCCCATGAACCTCGCCTTGTTTCGCACAAGATGGGTGCCCGGCACAATCTGCGTTGGTCCCATTTCAATGGGCGTATCCTGTGGGTAGTAGAAAACCTGCAAAAAGTTGAGTTCGTGCGTGTAGTGATAGTTGCCGTCCACATGCCACCCACCCACAGCCTGTATGGGGCCCTGCACACGATGATTACTCATCAGTATTGGCAGGTGAAAATTAGCCCCCAAAAGGGAACGCACGGCACCAGCAGCCTCCGGATGAACTATCACGTTTTCAACGAACCAGTCTTCCATCAGGATGCCGCTTGGCTCCATATAGGAGTGTTGGTCGCAGTATTCCATCGCCCTGCGATTAACGTCATCAGGGACAACACTCTCAAGCATCAGATACCCGTTCTTGCAGAACTCTAGCACCTGAGTATCTGTCATGGTTGGTTTACAGTCATAGGTTTTCCGTTCTGATATTCGCATCGTTTACCTCCAGTCCCGATTTATCGAGGATCCTCGCTACGCGGGACGTTCAAGAATGAATTCAGCACCCAAGCCGTAGAACTCTTTTTCATCTACAGCAAGTAGTGCCATATTCGGGAAAGAAATGATCCGCCATCCATCCCGGACAGCTTCTATGACTGTCTGATAGGGCCAATCCTCGGGATCAGGCGGTCCCTCACGAAGTTCTCCGTCCTCAACTAGCAGCATACCGACCACCGCCGCTCCGGGGGAGGTAGTCACCGCTTGCAGATAGAGGATGTCCTGCCGTTTTGGGGTGTCTGTCCCCACAATGTCTGTGATACCCTCGCGCAGACCGGCTTCCGTCAGGGTTCCCTGTTGGAGTTCCACTACTAGTGCCTCTATGGTTTCTTTTTGCGTTTCAGTCATCAAGTTTTTCCTTGTTCTTGGTTGTGGTTCTACTGGCAAAAGTTCCAATTATCTCTCCACCGAATTATACACGAATTTGGTTGCCTTGCCAATAGAAAACGTGATACGATGAAAAAATACGCTGCACCCTCGGTGCTTCACCAATCTTCGAGTATAGACCCCGTATCAGGGAGTCTCGATCTCTTTGTAAATGTCCTATATCAGAAAGGAATCACCATGTTAAAGGCAGGATTTATCGGTGCGGGCGGCCGAAGTCAAGGCGCGCACTACCCGAATGTGAACCGTCTCGAAGATGATGTCGAGTTGGTCGCAGTATGCGAACTTGATGAAGAACGGTTGAATCAGGTCGCCAAGAAATATGAGTTCGCGCATACATTCACAGATCACCGCAAGATGCTCGACAGTGTTGACTTGGATATTATCTACTGCGTGATGCGTGAGGAGTGGATATTGCAACCCGCGCTCGATTGCCTCAACGCGGGGAAGCATATCTTTATTGAAAAGCCGCCCGGTGCTAACAGCGATGAGACGCAGCAGCTGCTTGACACTGCAATCGCAAATGATGTCTATGCGATGGTCGGTTTTCAACGCCGTTACGCCGCAGTGACCCGTGAGGCGATGCGCCGCGTGGCAGAGAAAGGGCGTGTTTCTACAGCAATAACTACCTTCAACAAGCAGATTCTCGGTGGTGATGGCAAGGAGTTTACCACGACACTCTGGAACGATGTGTGTCACGTTGTTGATCTTTTGCGGTATATGGCCGGTGGCGAACCTGTTGAGGTGACGGCGTATCGGGACAAGTTCGGCAGCGAAAGCCGAAACTGTTACACCGCCCTCGTTCGCTTTGATAACGATGTTACTGGTGTGCTGCTTGGAAATCGGGCATCAGGAGGTAGGGTGCTTCGCTCAGAACTGCACGGCGTGGGAATTGGGTGTTACATGAAGATTCCGGCAGAGATCGAAATTCACGAAGACAACCAGAGCCATACGATGGGCGGTTGGGAGGTCGATGACGTTGACGAGCGGGATACACCTCGGTATGAAGGTGTTCTGACCATGCACGAGCACTTCGTAGACTGCGTTCGTAACAAAAAAGTCCCGATCAGTGATCTTCGTGATGTGATTCATTCGATTCACCTTGTTGATCAGATTGAAGGGGCTTTGCCTGACTCCTAAAATGTCAGAAACTACGAAGTGCGCGGGAAATAAGCTGCGGCGTTAGCCGGTATCGGACACCACCGGCTAATGCCTCAATATCTTGTGTCTGTCAATTGAGTTTCGGTACAAGTTAGACCGCCTGCCTTAGTGTGGAAGAAGGGCTTTATGGAAAGAAATCAGATCAAGGCGCACCTTGACAGCGACAAAATTCAGAAGATTAAACTTGCTGGCTTCGATATTGATGGGGTCATGCGCGGCAAATACATTTCGCTCGACAAATTTTTTTCTGCCATCGACAAGGGCTTAGGTTTCTGTGATGTGACATTCGGTTGGGATATGATTGATCAACTCTACGAGCAGCCGACCGTCACGGGATGGCATACCGGGTATCCGGATCTCCTCGCCAAGATTGACCTGAGTACATATCGCGCAATGCCTTGGGAGCCGAATACAGCACTGTTTCTGCTTGACTTTTACGAGAGCGAAGATCAACCACTTACGGTTTCCCCGCGCCAACTGCTCCAAACAGTCGTCCGTAAAGCGAACGATATGGGATTCCAACCGTTCATGTCAGCGGAATACGAATACTTCATCTTCCGAGAGACTCCCCATTCCCTTGAGGACAAAGGATTTGAGAACATGACACCGCTCTCGCCCGGCTGGTTCGGCTACAGTGTGTTACGGGCATCTGCAGCTGCGGAGGTTGTTCACGCAATTGTCGATCAGATGAAGGAATATGACATTGAACTAGAAGGGATACATACGGAAACGGGACCCGGTGTGTATGAAACCGCCATTCGCTATGACACTGCCTGCAGCGCAGCAGATAAAGCCGCACTGTTCAAAACAGGCGTGAAAGAAATCTTAGCCAGACACGGACTCGTCGCAACCTTCATGGCAAGGTGGAATCTAGATTACCCCGGCTGCAGCGGCCACCTGCACCAAAGTTTATGGAATTTAGAGGGCGATACAAATCTGTTTGCCGACGAATCAGATGCATCAGGTATGTCTCAAACGATGAAGCACTATATTGCGGGACAGATCGCTGCAATGCCCGAAATGATGGCACTCATCTGCCCGACAATCAACTCCTACAAGCGGACGGTCCCCGGTGCTTGGGCACCGACCAGTGCCTCTTGGGGAATAGAAAATAGGACTTGCGCCCTGCGTGCAATTCCTGGCACCTCCCCTAAATCCACGCGGACCGAATATCGGCTAGCCGGTGCCGATGGCAATCCACATATCGCTATGGCGGCGAGCCTCGCCGCTGGATTATACGGCATTGAAAATCAACTCGATCCCGGTGAGCCGTTTGAGGGCAACGCCTATAATGCCCCTCGCGGGCGGTTTGAACTTTTGCCGAGATCGTTGGCGGAAGCAACAGATCAGTTGACAGACAGCGAAATCGTCCGCGCCTGCCTCGGTGATGCGTTTGTGGATCATTTCATAATCACGCGCGAGCATGAAATTACGGAATTCCATCGTGCCGTAACGGATTGGGAACTCAAACGATACTTTGAGATTATCTGATACTATGTTCTCCCAACCAATTCAGTTAGCAATGTTCGACATGGCTGGAACAACCGTCAACGACAAAGTTGACGGACACCCGCTGATGGTTATCAGTATGATGCGTGCTTTTGCGAAGCATGGGATTGAACTTGCTCCAGATCTAATTAATAAGCATCGGGGAAAGCAAAAATCTGAGGCTATCCAAATCCTTCTGAAAGAGGCTGCAGACCTATCTCCCGCCGATGCCGAGCGCGTCGGTGATGGCGTATATTGTGATTTTCTTGATGAACTGGAAAACAACCTCTCAAGCATTTCGGAAATTGATGGCACAACTGAGCTCTTCCGATACCTCAAATCCAAGGATATCTATGTTGGAGTGGGAAGCGGCTTTCCGATGCAGGTCGTTCAGGCAATTATCTCCCAACTAGGCTGGCTGGATGAAGAGCTGCTCGACTATGTAGGGAGCGCAGAGCAGGTCGGTGTGGGGCGTCCTAACCCGAAGATGATCCACGACGCGATGGAACGACTCAACATCACCGATAGAAGCAAGGTCCTCAAAATTGGGGATACTGTGGTGGATGTTCAGGAGGGCAAGAACGCCGGTGCATGGACGGTCGCTGTGTTGACTGGATCTCAAACAGAAGCACAATTGAGGGCAGCGGGGCCGGATTACATTCTATCGAGTATTCGAGAGTTGACGACGTTGATTCCCCGGTAAGTGCACTCTAATTCTCGGCAGCGAAAAGCGTCTATCGGGTACCCTGTTTAAGCCAACCCCACATCGTGAATTGTTTGCCCACAGGCGCAACTGCGAAAGCAAGGCTGTACCACGCAGGCTGGCGGTCGTGCGCTAAAGGATTGTTTGTGAGATTTTGAATATTCCCGCCATCGGTGTCCATCACGTAGATGTCCCAATCTCCATTCCTTTGGTTCCAATCGTCACCCCTCTTGGAAGCGAAGACAATGCGCTTGCCGTCGGAGGACCAGGAAGGATCATTGTCAAGATGGCGATCATTTGTGAGTTGTTGAGGATTCCTGTCATTGACGTTCATCACGTAGATATCTATTGTAGCTCCCTGAGCCGCAGACACGAAGGCAATATGTTTACCATCGGGAGACCATGAAGGTGCCCAGCCACTACCGTGGAAACTTTTGGTGAGGTTTTGAATATTCCCGCCATTGACATCCATCACATAGATGTCTATGTCCCTCCAGTCGTTACCCCTCTGGGAAGTGAAAGCAATGTGTTTGCCATCGGGGGACCATGCGGGAACACTGTCACGCCAAAGATCATTAGTGAGGTTTTGAAGCTTTTTGCCATCGGGGTTCATCACGTAGATGTCTGATGTCCTCCAGTCATCCCTACTCGAAACGAAGACAATGCGTTCACCGTCGGGGGACCAAAAGGGGGATGAACCATCACGATTGTTGGTGAGTTTTCGATGCTTCTGTCCATTGGCATCCATCACGTAGATGTCCGAGTTGGAAACAAAGGCAATGCGTTCACCGTCGGGGGACCATGCGGGAGACCATTCATTACGGGGACTATTGGTAAGCCTTCGAGTATTCTTCCCATCGGCATCCATCACGTAGATGTCCACGTTGTCATTCTTCTCAGACGTAAAAACAATCTGCGCCTGTGTGTCAACGCCTACCACCAGCGATGTTAGACCCAAGGCTATAACGCTGACTAAAATGAAATGTGCGGGATTATATCTCCGTTTCATCTGCTGTGCCTCCTTCTTTCTCAAAGTTATAGTAGATTTTAGAATTAATGAGACACTCCAAATCGGCTTGTCCCGATTCTCCCCGATAAATCGGGATAGGCGGGATCCCGATGCCGTTCCCCCGATAAATCGGGATTAAGAAACGAGCATTCCGATAAATCGGAACCTGTCGGGATTGGCAACAGTGCCTACCAAACATGGGGAGCGAAAGTGTGTATTTATTTTTCGAATTCACTATAGTTATTGGACGATCTGTTTAAGCCCTCCCCACATCGCGAGTTGCTTACCCGCAGGCGCAACTGCAAACGCAGGACTATACCACGCAGGCTGATAGTCATGTGCTAAAGGATTGTTTGTGAGGTTTTGAATATTCTCTCCATTGGCGTTCATCACATAGATATCCACGTCTCCATTCCTCTTGTTCCAGTCGGGCCCCCTCTTGGAAGAGAAGGCAATGCGTTTGCCGTCAGGAGACCATGAAGGAAAATTGTCAAGCCAGCGATCGTCTGTGAGTTTTCGAGGATTTCCTCCATCGTCGTCCATCACGGAGATATCCGGCGAGTCATTTTCATCCATACACACAAAAGCAATCTGTTTGCCATCTGGCGACCATGAGGGATGCTCTTCTGAACGGGGACCGTCTGTGAGTTTTCGACGATTTTCACCATTGACGTTTATCACGTAGATTTTCCCCCAGTCCTCCCTCTGGGAAACGAAGACAATGCGTTTGCCGTCAGGTGACCATGAGGGGTCATAATCAAACCAAGGATCTTTGGTGATGTTTTGAAGTTTCCTACCATCGGCATTCATCACATAGATGTCTGTGTTCCACCACTCGTTGCCTCTATTGGAAACGAAGGCAATGCGTTTGCCGTCAGGAGACCATGAGGGGCCCCAGTCATCGTGGCGGTTTTGGGTGAGTTGTCGATGATTCTGCCCATCGGCATCCATCACGTAAATTTCATCATTTCCATTGCTTTGGGCAACAAAGGCAATGCGTTTACCATCTGGGGACCATGAGGGTGACGATTTACCACGCGGACCTCTGGTAAGTTTTCGACGATTTCCGCCATCGTCGTCCATCACGTAGATGTCCCAGTTGTCATCCTTCCCAGACACGAAGGCAATCTGCGCCTGTGCGTCAACGCATACCATCAGCGGTGTAAGACTGAAAAAGGCAACCATTGCTAGAACGAAATACCTGCGATTGTATCGCCGTTGCATCTGTTGTGCCTCCTTCCTTCTCAATGGTCTTTATCGGACGACCTGTTTCAGCCACCCCCACATCGTGAATTGTTTGCCCACAGGCGCGACTGCAAAAACAGGTCGATACCAAGCAGGTTCATAGTCAGATGCTAAAGGGTTGTTGGTGAGTTGTCGAGGATTTTGTCCATCGGCATCCATCACATAGATATCCGCCTTTTCATTCCTTCCGACGTAAGAGAAGGCAATGCGTTTGCCGTCGGGGGACCAAGAGGGATCAAAGTAGCCCCAGGCATCGCCATCTTTGGTGAGGTTGCGAGGATTGCTGCCATCAGCGTCCATCACGAAGATGTCCCAACCCCCTCTATTAGATACGAAGGCAATGCGTTTGCCATCGGGGGACCAAGAGGGTGACCCATCACCACGAAGGTGTTGAGTGAGTTTTCGACGATTACTACCATCAATGTCCATTACGTAGATGTCCTCGTTCCCATCCCTATCAGACACGAAGGCAATGCGTTTGCCGTCAGGGGACCAAGAGGGAGAATGGTCAACCGCCGGATTATCTGTAAGTCTTTGAGGATTCTGCCCATCGGTGTCCATCACGTATATTTCACTGTTCCCATCTCTATCAGACACGAAGGCAATGCGCTTGCCACCAGGAGACCATGAAGTGTGAAAGTCCTCCGCCGGATTGTTTGTGAGGTTTAATTGATTCCCACCATCGGTGTCCATCACGTAGATGTCCCAGTCCCTCTCGAAGGCAATCTGTTTGCCGTCCGGTGACCATGAGAGATCGTCCTCATCTTCGGGATGATTGGTGAGTTTTCGCTGATTGTTTCCATCGGTGTCCATCACGTAGATGTCCTCGTTCCCATCCCTATCAGACACGAAGGCAATCTGTGCCTGTGCGTTGATGCCTGCCATCAGCGATGTCAGCCCCAAGGCTATAACGCTGACTAAAATGAAATGTGCGAGACTGTATCTCCGTTGCATCTGCTATTCCTCCTTCTTTCTCAAAGTTAGTTATTGGACGACCTGCTTGAGCCCTCCCCACATCGTGAAGTGCTTGTCCGTGGGAGCAACTGCAAAACCGGAATGAAACCACGCAGGATGAGATTCATCCGGAAAAGGACTGTTTGTGAGGTTTTGGGGATTGCTACCATCGACCTCCATGACGTAAATGTCCAAATTGCCTTTCCTATCAGAGACGAAGGCGATCTGCTTGCCGTTAGGAGACCATGAGGGCAACTTGTCAACTGCGGGATGATTGGTGAGGTTTTGGGGATTACTGCCATCTGCGTTCATGACGTAGATTTCCATTTCATCTCCCTTAGGTGCAGAGGTGAAGGCGATACGTTTACCGTTGGGAGACCAAGAAGGAGCCCAGTTATCACGTTGACTTCCGGTGAGGTTTTGGAGGTTGCTGCCATCGGCGTCCATTACGTAGATGTCCCAGTTAGCACCTTTATAGGAAGTGAAGGCAATGCGCTTTCCATCGGGAGACCAGGAGGGATAACGATCAATATGGGAGTCACTGTTTGTGAGATTTTGAAGATTCCCGCCATCGATGTCCATCACGTAGATGTCCGTTTTCCCCTTCCTATCAGAAGTGAAGGCAATGTGTTCACCGTCGGGAGACCATGAGGGTTCCCACTCACCATGGGGACTGTTAGTGAGATTTCGAGGATCCCCGCCATCAACGTCTATCACATAGATGTCCCAGCTTCTATTATTCTGAGAAGCGAAGGCGATGCGTGTACCGTCTGGCGACCATGAGAGAAAATCGTCCGCCCAACGATCGTCGGTGAGTTGTCGAGGATTGCTGCCATCTACCGCCATCACGTAGATGTCCACGGTGTGAATCCTCTCGGACGTAAAGGCAATTTGTGCCTGCGCGTCAACCCCTACAATCAGTGCTATCAGAACTAAGAGAATAATGCTCGCTCGCATGAAATATACGAGATTGTATCTTCGTCCCATCTACTGTTCCTCCTTTCCTGATTCTATCGGGATACTCATCGGGTGCCCTGTTTGAGCCACCCCCACATCGTGGATTGCTTACCCACAGGCGCAACTGCATAAGCAGAACGAAACCATGCAGGCTGAGATTCAGCTGCTAAAGAATTTTTGGTGAGATTTCGAGGAGCCCCACCATTGACGGCCATCACAAAAATGTCCAAGTTCCCATCCCTACTAGACGTAAAGGCGATCTGTTTGCCATTGGTAGACCACGAGGGATAAAAGTCAGCGCCCGGGTGATTTTTGGTAAGGTTCCGAGGATTGTTGCCATCGGCGTCCATCACATAGATATCTGAGTGCAGGTTGTGCCAATCTGTAGCCCTTGATGTGAAGGCAATGCGTTTGCCACTAGGAGACCATGAGGGGTAATAATCCGCACGGTGGGGGCTTTTAGTAAGGTTCCGAGGGGTCTTTCCATTGGCATCCATCACGTAAATGTCCCCGTGTGCTTCTTGCCCAGACCTAGAACTGAAGACAATACGTTTGCCAGTAGGAGACCACGAGGGCTGCCAGTCAGCACGACGATGACTTTTGGTGAGATCCCGAGGATGCACTCCATCGGCGTTCATCACGTAGATGCCCCAATTTCCATCCCTATTGGAGGACCTGAAGGCAATGCGCTTACCGTCGGGAGACCATGAAGGCTGAAAGTCATCCGCCGGATTGTTTGTGAGGTTTTGGGGATTCCCACCATCAGCATCCATCACGTAGATTTCCAAGTTCCCATCTCTCTCGGACTCGAAGGCGATGCGTTCACCATCGGGGGACCATGTGGGATGCCGGTCAGGTGCGGGGTTGTCTGTGAGTTTTCGAGCGTTCCCCCCATCACTGTCCATCACAAAAATGTCTAAGTTCCCATCCCTATCAGACACAAAGGCAATCTGTGCCTGTGCGTCAACGTCTACCATCAGTGCCGCCAAACCGAAAAAGACAACCATTACTAGAACGAAATATGCGAGATTGTATCTCCGTTGCATCTGCTGTGCCTCCTTCCTTCTCAAAAGCAGTTATCGCGCGATCTGTTTCAGCCATCCCCACATCGTGAATTGCTGACCCACAGGCGCAACTGCAAAAGCAGGGCTATACCACACAGGCTGACGGTCATGTGCGAAAGGATTATCAGTGAGGTTTTGGGGATTCCCACCATCAGCATCCATCACGTAAATCTCCCAATTTTGATTCCTCGTCCCGGCGAATGTAATGCGTTTGCTATCCGGAGACCATGAAGGAGAACTGTCAAGCCGGTTATTGTCTGTGAGTTTTCGAGGATTCCCACCATCAGCGCCCATCACGTAAATCTCCGATCCAACCCTATCAGACCCAGCATCGAAGGCAATGTGTTTACCATCAGGAGACCACGAAGGCTCCTCGCCACGAAGGTCAAAATTTTGGGTGAGGTTTTGAAATTTCCGTCCATCGATGTCTACCACATAAATGTCTGTGTCCTCCGGGTCATCCCCCCTATCAGACGAGAATGCAATCCGTTTGCTGTCGGGAGACCAAGAGGGAGAACTGTCATCATGGCGACTTTTGGTTAGATTTTGAAGGTTCTGCCCATCGGTGTCCATCACGTAGATTTCCCAGTTCCCAGCTCTATTGGACACAAAGGCAATGCGTGTGCCATCTGAAGACCATGAAGGGTGCCAGTCGTTATGGCGATTTTTGGTTAGGTTTCGAGGATCTCCGCCATTGGCATCCATCACGTAGATTTCCAAGTTCCCATCCCGATTAGAAGCAAAAACAATACTTTGACCATCTGAAGACCAGGAGGGGTGCCAGTCGTTATGGCGATTTTTGGTTAGATTTCGAGGATTCTGTCCATCAATGTCCATTACATAGATGTCCCAGTTCCCAGCCCTATTGGACACAAAGGCAATCTGTGCGTGTGCGTCGCCACCTACGATCAGTGGCATTAACCCTAAGAGGACAACACTCGCTAGAACGAAATATGCAGGATTGTATCTTCGTTGCATCTGCTGTGCCTCCTTCCTTCTCAAAGATCTTTATCGGACGATCTGTTTGAGCCATCCCCACATCGTGAGTTGCTTACCCGCAGGCGCAACTGCAAAAGCGGGAAAATACCACGCAGGAGACCATTCATGCGCTAAAGGATTGTTGGTGAGATTTTGAATATTTCTTCCATCGGTATCCATCACGTAGATGTCCCAATCTCCATTTCTTGTGTTCCAGTCGGGTCCCCTCTTGGAAGAGAAGGCAATGCGCTTGCCGTCGGGAGACCATGAGGGATCATTGTCAAGCCAGAGATTGTCTGTGATTTTTTGAGGAATTCCGTCATTGACATTCATCACGTAGATTTCCGGCTCATCCCCCCGAACTCCAGAAACGAAGGCAATGCGTTTACCATCTGGCGACCATGCAGGTTTCCAAGCACTACGGTCAAAACTTTTGGTGAGATTTCGACGATTCCCGCCATTGGCGTCCATCACATAGATATCTATGCCCCCCGAATCGTCCCCCCTATAAGACACGAAGGCAATGCGTTTGCCGTCGGGAGACCAAGAGGGGACAGCGTCGTCATGGTGATCCTTGGTGAGGTTTCGAGTATTGCTGCCGTCAATGTCCATCACATAGATGTCTTCATTATTATCCCTTTCAGACACGAATACAATGCGTTTGCCATCGGGAGACCAAGAAGGCGACCACCCACCATGACGATTGTTGGTGAGTTTTCGACGATTCCCGCCATTGGCAGGCATTATGTAGATGTCTGAGTTGGAAGAGAAGGCAATGCGTTCACCGTCGGGAGACCATACGGGAGACCCTTCATTACGGGGACTGTTGGTAAGCCTTCGACGATTCCCTCCGTCGGTGTCCATCACGTAGATGTCCGTTTTCCTATTCTTCCCAGACACGAAGGCAATCTGTGCCTGTGCGTCGATGCCTATCATCAGCATCGTCAAACCTAAGAGGACGACGCTCGCTAGCACGAAATATGTGGATTTGTATCTCCATTGCATTTGCTGTGCCTCCTTCCTTCTCAGAGACGGTTATCGCGCGACCTGTTTGAGCCACCCCCACATCGTGAATTGCTTACCCGCAGGAGCGACTCCGAAAGCAGGACTGTACTCGGATTCCTCAGTTCTCCTTAACTTGTGGAATTCATGAGCAATTACCATGCCAAAGTAAGCAATAATATCCCAAAGTCAGCATAAATTTTTAACGGGAAGCTGCTAAAAAGATGGTACAGGAATTAGAACGGTGTCATATAGGGCAATTTATCGCCCGATTACAAACTGAAAGGGGGTCACTCCTACTGTTTATTCTCAATTGAAGTGGACTCTAATCATACGCTTACCATTTCTTACGTTTCTACCCTGTAACTTCGCAGCTTTCTGCGATGCCAATTCTCGTTATCAGGGTAGATTACCCCAAAAAGCCTTATGTACATTGGGTTCCAGCAGGTTCGCAGCTTTCTGCGATGCGAATCCCTGATTTCGCAGAAATCTGCGAAGTTGCCTAGATTGACTCCTTATCACGATTCGGAGCATTTAGTTTTCGTTGTACGGAATGCGGATTTGTAAGGAATCACGGTTTAGGAACCGTGCGCCTTGATTCGCTTTCCACTGCAAGTGAATGTGGCGGAGTAACGGGAAATCGGACGGGATTTTCGCAACCCAAGTGCGTAAGTCCTCAGAATATTGTCACTGGCTCAAAAAATTTACAGCATATTTGCCTGCATTTGCAACCAGTTTTTAGAAGTATGGACATAATCTGTCCATACTTCCAATAAAAGCGACAGGACTTTTTGTGTAATTGGTGGGTATTCTTATAATCACAATAAGGAGAGGTAGGTTTTTGAACCGATACTTAGGATGGAGGAGTCAACTGCAATGTCAGGTCAGCCCGCCGTGCGCTCCCACGCTTCCGCAAACGCTGCCGAATCATCGTCATCCCAGAAGTACATATCAACCGGCTGATTGTAACCGGGACCATGTCCATCTATGAAACTTGGTCCGGTGCCCAGACCATCGCCCACAGAACGGACGGGCAGCCGTGCGTAAATCGGTGCGAGCCCTGCATATTGAATCTTTATCAAAGCGCGTGGTAATGGTTCTGGTTCAACACTAGACCAATGGGCAAGCGCATCACGATCAAGCGTCACGCCCAACCCCGGTTCCTCTGGCACCCGCGCTGTCCCGCCAGCAACCTCTAGTGCTGGTGTCACGATGTCTTCAGCCCACAGATGGGTGCAGGTGACGTGGTGAAGTGTCGCCATCGGGAAGACCGCCGCCATGTGTGCGATAAACGCTCGCGTGATGTTGCCGCCCGTGTTCTGCATCATGAACGGCACATTCGCCGCTTCAAACAGGCCTGCCCGTTGAATAACCTTTCCAGGGGAGGCGTGACCCAGCATGTAACCGTCTGCAAGTCCCATCAACGCCTCCCGTCCACCCAGCGGCAGATGGTGGAAGTAGATCGGCAGCGGACATTTGTCTCGCAGTATGCGATAGCCTTCAAAATCGTGCGTACGCAACGGGTCTTCAATCGCTCCTGCAATGGGAAACTGTACCAATTCTCGCGCCAAGTCCAAGACATGCTCCACCGTATTGTCGAAGTTGATATCGTAATGAATCTTAAAGCCCGGCGTTGCGTTCTCCTCAAGTTTAGCCTGCATCGCCTCGGTTTGTGCGACAACGTTGTGGCAGTGGAAGGTGTGGAACTTGAGCCATGTGTAACCCGCAGCGGCTGCGTGCTCAACCTCCTCTGCCATCTTCTTAGGTGTTTGTGAGACTGTCCAGGCCGCCATCGGTACGCGTGAACGGACTTGTGGTCCGAACAGTTTGTAGACAGGGACATCATTGTACTTGCCGACCAGATCGTAGATCGCTGGAGCGAGGGCAATAGGGAGCGACGGGTGCGCTAGCCAATCGCACGGATTAGTGCCACGCAGCTGCTCAATCCATTCATCTATCCCATCCCACAATTTGCCGACATGCTCACCGAAACCTTCCAGCCCGTTATCCGTGCGAACAACAAAGACGGTGCGATAACGGAAGTCAGGACCCTGATAGCGCGTCAATGCCTCGCTATTCCATGCTTGAAACGGTGGGCAGATAACGTGTGTTTCGATATCGGTGATTTTCATGGTTATGTTGTCTCCTCTTTAAGTAGGTTGATAACCCTCGTGCATGTCGTCAATGAAACGATGAACGGAAGTCGCTGGGATGAAAGCGAGGTACAAGAGAATCATAGCCAAGGTGAAGGTGCGGATAGGCAATAGGAGGTAAAAAAGGATATGCAAAATCATCCCAGCAGGCATCAAGTATTTGCGGAATCTGGGAATATACAGCCCGAAAGCCAGTAGAAATTCCAGTATCACAGTAGTAATTGCAACAATACAACAGATCACAGAAAACCCAGGGATACTTGCGTAGTCATACCCCGCATAATAGTTGTAAACGAGGAGTTCCATACGGGCACCACTCAAAAACCCCCAGTAAAGTTTTTCATAGGCGGTCCAGAAATAGACCATCGACAATTGAATCGCAATGAGGCGTAGCCCCCACAAATTGCCGATTTCAGGTGGTGGTGGTAAGCTTGATTTTAGCGAGCGGCGGAGTGTCAACCAACGATCTAAGGAATATGAGCGGCCACACGGTGTCAGTGCAATAAAGAGGATAGCCATAATCAGAAGAAAGGTGTGATGATGCCTGAATGACCCATGTATGCTAAACAAAATCGAGGCAATGATGGCTGTGCCCATTGATGACACGCGCGTCCATAGCCCAACACACATAAGCCCACTAAAGAGGAAAAACGCAGAATTGAGTAGAATGGCACCCAGTCGTATATCCCGACAGAGTATCAGTTCACCTGCCCATTCAGACCAGATGAGTAGAACCAATCCGATTCGGATTAAGCCTACAGAACGGGTGGAATCACGATAACACAATGCCCAGTTATAGAAATGCTGTAGGAGGCGTAATATGGCTTGCAAGGCTGATTATGTTTCCGCTGTTACCCTTTATTATTTGATGCGTTTATCCACATATAGGGTTTTCCATCCGTCGCGTGTGCCGATACGGGCGTTTACCCGCAAATCAACAACATTCCCTACTTTCTGCCGTAGACGTTGCCCCACCACCAACACACCTTCTACCCACATGATCCGCCGCGCAGAGTGATGTGATCCCAGCAATTTGTCACGACCTAATACTTGGAAACGGTCAATGTACTCGATACGGCCGTCTGGATGTCGAATGAAAAATTCCACATCACAAACGCCGATTCCACGAGTATGATACATCCGCCATGCCCGGAAGGCGTCTGATTTACCCTTCAGGACTTGTTTATAAAAGGGACCAAGTACGACATATAGCATCAGAAGTGTAAAAACGATGGCTCGGCAGACAGTTACTAACTTATGCCGTTTGAATCCCGCACCGAGGATCCCGATCCGATCGGGACATTCCGATTTATCGGAACTTTCAGCCGCCGCATCTACTGCCGTTTTTTTAGGTTGATATTGACTGTCTAGCGTCATTGATAGTTCTTCTTTGGTTCAAGGGTATCAATGTGCATCTCACATGATGACTGCTCTAAAAGCGGACGACCAACTCTACATCCGTCAGCACGATGTCAGAGGCAACCTTGGGGTGACGTTCCTCAAGCACAACCTTGACTTCGTGTGAACCCACCCCTAGAGGCACCTCCATCTTAAAACACAACCACGCTGCCCCGCTCACATCCGAAATACGATGCGGGTCATTGATGGTGCAATAGCGAATTGTGGGATTATCAAGGACTGTCCCATCCCACGAGACCCGTACCACATCGCCACGCACCCACTGATCGAGCCGCACCCGTAACTCCACCTGTTTGGGGGTATGAGTTGATAAATCGTCCACCACATTTAGTATAATTGTAGGTCCCTCGCCGGTGATCGTCCGTTTCAGAGCAACCGGCACCTCACCCCATAGCCGGTCATTTCGATAGGCACCCCGCCATTCTCCTGTCTCCTGTAGGAAGCGATGGGTTGCCGCATAAATTTTGTCCGTGCCTTGCAATGTATCGGGTGATCCAATCTGTGAGAGCAATTCCCGTCTTGAATCGCGGTTTGCGTGCCAGTTAAAGACATAGATGCCATCTGCGCCTACACTGTGGTATCGGCTAGCAATGGCGCGGGTACGCATCTGGTCTTTGGTCGCGGCATCCTCAGGGCCCACGAAGGGGTCAGGTAAGCCGCCATCAAATCCGGGGTAGACCGCAATCGGCTTATCTCGGCACAGCTCAACAAAAGCTGCGACATCTAGGGAAGGATCCGTCGCAGCACCACCCGCAGGAATCAGGATGTCCACCAACCCTTCGTTTACCCAAGTCGGAATGTCGTATCCGATGTTGCGGCACATCTCCAACGTGCCAGACACACGTGCCGCTAAGTAGAACGGTTTGCCGCGTTTCTGCGCGAGCGCGTCGGTCATCTGTCGTACCGATCGCTGGAGGTCGGTCAGGACATATCGAAGTCGATAGCCTTCATCTGTGGGTAGGTGAAAGGCGTGTCGTTGCCAGTCCAATTCGATGCCCTCCCAGTCATATCGTTCGCAGATCTCCTTGATGTGCTCGTAGCGGTGTTCCCGTATTTCGGGGACAGCGAAGTTCCATGAAAGGGCGAACCACTCCGATGTTTGATCGCCGAGCAGCCACTCCGGATGTTCGATTCGCATCTGTGTCAGTTCCGTGTGATGCAATGTTTCCAAATCAGCGATCTGCGCTCCGCTGAAGTGATTGTCGTTCATGCGGATTGAGGCGTAGACATGCATCCCAAGTTGATGCCCACGATCGATGATGGCTTGCTGCGGATCTTCGCCACGTTCCGCCATCTGACGGATGTTTTCGGTATGGATGTATGCCTGAGCACTTTCGTAACGCCGACCATGGACATCACCAAGCTGTTCAAGGACATCACTCCGCCAGCGGGCGGCATGTTCGCCGATACACCAGAAATGGGCACCGACCTGTGTATCTTCTAGAGGAGCGTAAGCTTTTTCCAGAAAAGCATTTACAGACTGCGGTGGCTCAGAGTAGCCGTGGGGAGCACCATCCCAGTTATAGATAATCTGATATTTAGGAGGGGAGGGCATGTGTGTTTTCCTTTTGTTGGGGCATTGGTTCATTAATCAACGCAAGTATGGAGTACAGATCTGTGTTCTATACAATGACGAATGTACTAATGAACTCTTGAACGAATGAACTCTTCTTTGTTACTCCCACTCAATCGTGCTCGGCGGTTTGGAACTAATATCGTAAACAACACGATTGATACCACGCACTTCGTTGATGATGCGGTTGGAAATGACACCCAATACGCTGTGAGGAATCTTAGCCCAATCCGCTGTCATGCCATCGGTGCTCGTCACAGCGCGCAACGCTACAACGTTTTCATAGGTGCGCTCATCGCCCATCACGCCGACACTCTTAACCGGCAGGAACACAGTCAACGCCTGCCAGATTTCGTCATATAGTCCAGCTTTCCGCAGCTCTTCGATGAAAATTTCATCTGCCTCCCGCAGCATGTCGAGACGTTCTTGTGTGATTGATCCCAATATCCGGACCGCTAAACCGGGACCGGGGAATGGATGCCGTCCTAGGACCTGTTTCGGGATACCTAGTTCTGATCCGACCGCTCGCACTTCATCCTTGAACAGCTCACGAAGCGGTTCAATCAGTTTGAACGGCAGATTCTCAGGAAGTCCACCGACATTATGATGTGTTTTAATCGTTGCTGATGGGCCCTTAACAGACACACTCTCGATTACGTCGGGATAGAGCGTTCCTTGTGCAAGGAAATCAATTTGTCCAACTTGTGCCAACCCTTCTTTGAAAACCTCGATGAACTGATTTCCAATAATCTTACGCTTCTGCTCCGGGCTTTCAACACCTGAAAGATATTCGAGAAATCGTTCGGTAGCGTCAACGTAATAGACATCAATGCCAAGTTCCCGAAAAGTTGACAACACCTGATCGGCTTCATTTTTTCGCAGCAAACCGTTGTTTACAAAGACACAGACTAGCGCATCCCCGACCGCACGCTTAAGCAGCGTCGCGAGCACTGTCGAATCAACACCTCCGCTCACGGCGCATAACACACGCGCGCCCTCTGTTTCAGCATGGATCCTCTCTATCGCCTCCACAATGAAGGATTGCATCGTCCACTCATTGCTACATTCGCAGACTTCATAGACAAAATTGGCGAGTAACCGGTTATCGTCTTGCGTGTGGATAACCTCCGGATGGAATTGCAAGCCGTAGATGTCCCGATCCAAATCTGCAATTGCTGCAATCGGGGAGTTATGGGTATGGGCTACAGGGTGAAACCCATCGGGTAAAACATCGATTCGATCGCCGTGACTCATCCAGACATTTACTGTCTTCGACAGATCTGCAAACAATGGGATCGGCAAATCTATAGTCAATTCTGCTGAACCAAATTCACGCTCATCGGCGGGGTGCACTTTCCCGCCGGTGGAGAGGTGCGCGATAAGCTGCATACCGTAACAGATACCAAGAATCGGCACACCGAGCGTTAAAATTTTCGGATCAAGCAGGGGTGCGTCTGCCGCATAGACGCTTGCAGGGCCACCGGAGAAAATGATACCTTTCGGTTGCATGGCTGCGAGCTGATCTAGCGGAATGTTGTAGGGGTGGATTTCACAATATACCTTGTGTTCACGGACACGCCGTGCGATTAACTGTGTGTACTGCGAACCGAAATCTAAAACAACTATGGTTTCACGTGTCATGTGTTTAGCCTTCTAATCTATTGAGTTGTAAGTCTATTTTATCATAGATTGTTAAGGCGGTCAATCAAGCATTTACCGAATTGGGCTTTAGCCCGTAAAGCCCAATCCTTTAGGTACGGGATATAAGCTATGGTTTAGCCCTGTTCCTCCTTGAATTTGCAGGCAAAATATGATATACTTAATTTGTCTTTCGGTAGGGGAATACCGCACCACTGCAAGGTGGTGTCCCCTGCACTCTACGGTATAGAAAACGAAAGACGGAAAGCCCCTTCCCATGTACACTACCAAGAAAATCAAAGTGTTTCCAACGTCTGAATTGGATATGCTTGCCAGTGAATCGGGACGCGTCTACTCGAAGGTGGTTTCTCTGATTCGTAAGGCAGAATTGGCAGGACTCAAAGTCAAGTTTGTATCCGAGGCATATACCTCACAGACCTGCCCACGGTGTGGGAATCGAAAGAAACCGGCTAACCGGAACTATCACTGCAATCATTGTGGCTTTGAATATCACCGAGACGGTGTGGGAGCAATCAACCTCTGGAACAAAGTATTGGGATTTAGTTTTCGTCCCGTAGTTGGGGCGATGGTGTCCCCGATAGGTGTCAGATTTGATTGGCACTTATGTAAATCTGGCTAACATAGCGGATAAGAATCCCAATGTTTTAGCTTTGGGAGTACGTCAAAAAAATCGCTTGGCTTTAATTTTTCTATGTGTTATAATAGAACAGTTTCAGGACTATATGTTTAGCACTTATGTGCTTAGCTGGTATTAGCTTATCAACTTCAAAACTAAAGAAATTCTTGCGGAGGTAAATTCTAATGGCACACACATTACCTGACCTGCCTTATGCTCATAACGCTCTGGAACCGCATATTGACGAGCAAACGATGCAGATCCATCACGGAAAACACCATCAGGCTTACATCACCAATCTTAATACAGCGCTTGAAGGGCTTGATGATTTAGCAGCCATGTCAATCGAAGACTTGCTGCGTAACATCGATCAAGTACCGGAAGACAAGCGGCAAGCTGTTATCAATAATGGTGGTGGACACGCTAATCACTCACTCTTCTGGACCATAATGGGACCCAACGGTGGTGGCACACCCACACCGGAAGTTGCGGCTGCAATTGAATCTGCTTGTGGATCGCTTGAGGCTGCCAAGGAAGAGTTTACAACCGCCGCGACAACCCGTTTCGGATCCGGTTGGGCATGGGTCGTTGTCGATGAAACCGGCAGTATACAAATCTACTCGACGGCTAACCAAGATAGCCCCATCATGCAGGGGCATACACCGATACTGGGTCTTGATGTCTGGGAACATGCGTACTATCTGAAATATCAGAACCTACGTCCCGCTTATATCGAAGCGTGGGCGAACGTTATCAATTGGGAAGAGGTCGCCAGACGTTACGCCGCTGCAAAGGGGTAGGACGACGGTTACAAATGAGCTAGCGTGCCTTCAAACGCTTCACTGAAGGCACGTATATTTCTAATATATATCATCAATCCTAATCAAAATTGAATACATAAAAGCGATGAAGGGGAGGAGTAAGTCGCAGGGGCTTGACAGAGCGGGACATTCACTGGCTGAGAGATGTTCCCAAGTAACCCCGACTGAACGTCGCCCTGGAGCTGCTAACCTGAACACACCAAGTAGGGTTAGCCGATTTGATGCACGTTACGCATACCAATGAGTGCCCTTGCTGGTTCATTGGTTCATTAGTTGATTAATGAACTTATAAACGAATGAGTTTTTCTTTAAGGGAATTGGAGTGGTACCACGGTAAGGACGTTAGAGGAAGCCCTTTTCGTCTCCAAGTATATCCTCGAAAGTTGCCCCTTGAAATCTTCAATCGGGCAACTACTATTGAGGTTTGGAACGGAAGGGCTTTTTTATTGGACGTATTCTTAATAAAAACCAAACAGAATAATCCGTAATAGGTGAAACGGAATGCGTTTTTTATTGCGTTTCATGTTTCACGTTACATGAGTCAAACTTAAGAGGAGAGTGCTATGGAACTATCAGGAGCAAAAATACTGATTGAAAGTCTCAAACAGGAAGGCGTGGAGTATGTTTTCGGTGTCAATGGTGGCGCAGCGATGCCCATTTTTGATGCCCTCTACGATCACCCTGATGTGAAACTCATCATGATGCGGCACGAACAAGGTGCGTCACATGCTGCCGATGGCTATGCACGGGCAACGGGTAAAGTCGGTGTCACGCTTGCCACTTCAGGACCCGGTGCCACAAATCTAGTGACCGGTATCGCGACCGCCTATATGGATTCGATTCCGATGGTGGCGATCACTGGACAAGTTTTTACTCACCTGATGGGTAACGATGCATTCCAAGAGTGTGATGTGATTGGCGTGACGCGCCCGGTCTGCAAGCACAGCTACTTAATCAAAAGTGGGGATGAAGTCTCCGATGTCATAGCAGAAGCGTTTCATATCGCCAGCACGGGCAGACCTGGTCCCGTCGTCGTTGATTTTGCCAAAGATGCTCAGATCCACGAATCGTTATTCCGTTATCCAGAGAAGGTTAATATCCGCAGCTACAAACCGAAGGTAGAGGGACACCCACGCCAGATCGCAAAAGCGGTTGAGTTGATTCACAACGCCGAGCGTCCGATACTCTACGCGGGCGGCGGTGTGACACTTTCCAACGCCTCTGAAGAACTGCGTGAGTTAGCAATTAAAACAGGTATTCCGATTACCGTAACACTGATGGGCTTGGGCGCATTTCCTGAAACCCATCCGTTAGCAATGGAGATGCCCGGTATGCACGGTTCCTGCTGCGCGAACTATGCGTTTACCGATTCCGATTTGGTCATTGCGATCGGTGCCCGATTCGATGACCGTGTTACAGGGGACTTGACGAAATTTGCGCCGAACGCGAAGAAGATCCATATTGACATTGATGCTTCCTGTATCGGCAAGAACGTTCCGATTGATGTGCCAATTGTGGGCGATGCCAAACGCGTATTAGCGGAAATGAATAAACTGGTGCATCGTGTAGACATTGAACCTTGGATGCGCCAAATTAATGAGTGGAAAGAGCAATATCCCTTTGAGTATGAACAAAACGGCGATAACATTATGCCGCAGTATGTAATCGAGCAGATCTACGACCTCTACTCTGACGCGATAGTCGTTGGAGATGTCGGACAGCATCAGATGTGGGCGGCACAATATTTCAAATTCACCGAACCACGCCAATGGTTAAATTCCGGTGGACTTGGCACTATGGGGTTCAGCTTGCCAGCAGCGATTGGCGCGCAGCTTGGTTGTCCCGACAAAACGGTTGTCAACATCAATGGCGATGGCTCGTACATCATGACGATACAAGAGCTAGTCCCCGCCATAACGATGAAACTCCCGCTCAAGATTTTCATTATCAACAACATGTATCTTGGCATGGTTCGACAGTGGCAGGAGCTCTTCCACCAGAAACGCTACGCCGCTGTTGACTATCACGATAACCCCGATTTCGCACTGCTCGCTGAGGCATTTGGGGCAACAGGCATCCGTGTTGAGCGAATTGAAGATGTCCGTCCGGCACTGGAGAAAGCAAAAGGCATCAACGACGGTCCCGTTGTTATCGACTTTATCGTTGATGAAGAGGAAAATGTCTTCCCAATGGTTCCTGCGGGTGCGGGACTTGGCGATGTGATACGAGGTCTAGCATAATGACTGAAGAACGACACATCTTTTCCGTGCTTGTTGAAAATCGCTTCGGGGTCCTCGCGCGAATTGCGGGGTTGTTCAGTGGACGTGGATTTAACATTGATAGCCTCAATGTCGCTGAAACTGATGATCCGGACGTTTCACACATGACAATCGTTACACATGGGGACGCGCAGATCATTGAACAGATTTACAAGCACCTGAACAAGCTAATTGATGTAATCAAGGTGACAGATCTCACCATTGAAAACCACGTCGAGCGGGAGATTGTACTGATTAAGGTCTACGCCGAGCCGCAGCGGCGCGGGGAAATCCTCCAAATTGTAGAGATCTTCCGCGCCCACACGGTTGATGTCGGTCCTGACTCTTTAATCATCGAAGTGACTGGCGACGAAGGGAAGTTGAAGGCGGCGGTTGATCTGCTACGTCCCTACGGCATTCAGGAACTGGCCCGCACCGGTAAAATTGCAATCATGCGCGGTGCCGCAAGGTGATGAACTGATATTGCATTTTCACGTTTCACATATAAGGAGTCTTCATGGCAACAATTTATTACGATAGTGATGCAGATTTTGATTTACTCAAAGAACGGACTGTTGCTGTCATCGGCTATGGTAGCCAAGGACGTGCACAGGCGTTAAACCTCAAGGACAGCGGCGCAAACGTTGTCCTCGGGCTGCGTCCCGGCAGCCGTTCCCAACCGGCAGCAGAATCAGAAGGATTGACCGTCAAAAGTATCGACGAAGCTGCTGCTGAAGCAGATATTGTCCAGATTCTTATCCCGGATGAACAACATGGGGCGGTGTATCGAGATCAGATTGAGCCGAATCTGCAAGCCGGCAACATGGTGATGGTTTCGCACGGTTTCAGCATCCATTTCGGTCAGATTGTTCCAGCAGATGGCATTGACGTGGCGATGATTGCACCGAAAGGACCGGGACTCCTTGTGCGAGAGGTTTTTGAGGAAGGCGGCGGTGTGCCGTGTCTCATCGCTATCCAGCAGGATGTAACGGGACATGCCAGAGATCTTGCACTCGCCTATGCGAGGGGGATTGGCGGTACGCGGGCTGGTGTCATTGAGACCACCTTCCGTGAAGAGACGGAAACCGATCTCTTTGGCGAACAAGCAGTGCTTTGTGGCGGGACGACCGCCCTGATTAAGGCTGCTTTCGATACCCTCGTTGAGGCTGGCTACCAACCCGAAATGGCGTTTTTTGAGTGCCTGCATGAGTTGAAACTGATTGTAGATCTGATCTACACAGGTGGACTCAGCAAAATGCGTAATGATGTTAGCAACACGGCTGAATTCGGTGATCTCACCCGCGGTCCTCGTGTCATTGATGAAGGTGTCAGAGAACGTATGCGGACAATTCTTAAAGAGGTGCAGAACGGAGAATTTGCAAGGGAGTGGGTACTCGAAAATCAAGCGAACCAACCTGTGCTACAAGCCCTCCGTCGCCGAGAGTCAGAGCTAGAGATCGAAAAGGTAGGGGCGGACCTACGGAGCATGATGAGTTGGCTTGACGAGTAATAGTTACACGCTGAGGAGTATGTTCTCATAAAAATCGTCACTCCGGTTGTAACCACACTGCCGAAGTGACGATTTTTTGTTTCGGTCTTGGAAAGGTCATTTTTCTATATGGACACAATCGAGAAAGAGGTCGAGCAGCACGAAAAGCGCAATCTCATCGTATTTGCGGCTAACCAAATCTTTATGCGGCTCGGTTGGATTTTCAAGACTGAATCGGTAGTAATGCCGGGGTTTCTGGATGTCTACACTTTATCGGGGTTTATCCGCGGACTCCTGCCCCTCATCTCTCGAATTGGACAAAGTATACCTCAGATTCTTATCGCACACCGCGTGGCAAAAATGCCAAGAAAACGAATGGTGTTTATACTTTCTGCCTTCGGTATCACCTTTCCTTGGCTAGTGCTGGCACTGAGCCTTGAATTTGGAAGCTGGTCAAACAACACAATCGTAACGATTTTTCTGACACTGTATGGCTTGCACTGGCTGACCTACGGCAGCAATGTCCTAGCGCACGGCACACTACAGGGAAAACTGATCCGACCTAGAAGACGGGGTCGGCTATTGGCTTATGCCAGTCTCATCGGTTGTACGCTTGCAATTATCATCGTCTGGCTTGTGATGCCACGTTGGGTTCGCGGTGACACTGCCAATTATGCTTGGATATTTGGGATGACGGGGATGTTCTTTGGCTTTGCTGCGTGCTCCAGTCTGTTTTTTCGTGAACCCCCTGATGACCATTCGGCGCGAACCGTGCCTTTTCTCAAATATCTCAGTTCTGGACTGATGCTGCTGCGATATGACCGCAATTTTCGTATATTCGCGATAGTCCTGATGTTATTCTACACAGGTTGGCCCATTTTCCCGCACTATACTGTTTTTGGAAAACGAACGTTAGGACTCGTGTCAAGAAACTTTGTAACGCTGTTGATTGCACAAAATACAGTCAGTGGACTCGGTGCCTTGGTGATGGGGAATATTGCAGATCGGCACGGCAATCGGATTGTGATGCGTGTGCTAATCTTTGTCGCCGCGTGTGTGCCGCTGCTGGCGGTTGGTCTGAGCCGCCTGCCGATGGGAGCACACTGGTACTGGCTTGTGTACGCTTGTTTAGGATTTACTCCGGTATCGGGTCGTATTCTTACAAACTACACCCTTGAGATTTCTCCACAGGAAAAGCACCCACAATACTTGGGATTGCTGAGTGTTCTTCAGACGGTGCCGTTGCTGGGATCGCCGGTAGTTGGTCTGTTGATTGATAGATTCTCTTTTGAATCGGTGTTTATCTCGTGTTCCGTTTTAGTTTTTTGCAGTGTCCTGCTGACCTACCGGTTGGTTGAGCCTCGATTTAGCCGTTCTGTTTAATTAGTAGAGACAGAATCACCCTGATGTAATCGTGTCATAGGAGGTAATTATGCCTGACGAACTGATGACTACCTTTGAAAAACTCTGGGTTGCCCTTCGCGCTTCGTGGTGTGACAATCACGATCTCAACGGCGCACTAGCGTTCAGTCATGACCGCGCAGCGATGGACTTCTTTCACCGCATTGTACAAGTGAATGTGGACGATGCCCAAGTAGACAGGTTGATCAACGATGCAGTTTGCCTATTTGAAAAAAAAGAATATGACTGTATGTTTACCCTTTCGCCGCTAGACCGCCCCGCCGATCTTGGCAAGCGGTTGGAGAGGCGTGGCTTCACAGAGAGTATGTTGGCATCGGCAATGGTTTATGATCGACCCACCGCACCGCCGCCCGCTGAAACTGTCGCAGAAATTGATGTCTCACCTGATGGAGAGTATGACCTTTGGGCGGATGTCATGTGTCGTGGATTCGGTCATGACCAGACAATGGGAGAGGTCGGACGCGATGTGTTGATTGTGCCTGAAGTGCGCCGCTATCTAGCGCGTGTGAACGGTGCGCCGGCGGGTACGACGTTGGTCTACTCGCAATTCGGCATGGGCTACGTTGATCATGTCGCAACAGTGCCGGAACATCGCCGCAAAGGAATCGCCTCTGCTATGATCGCACGAGCGGTTGCGGATTCTCAGGCGATGGGTAACCGCTGGACAACGCTGGAGACAACAACAGGCAGCAACGCCGAGCGGATATACCAACGACAGGGATTCCGTATTGCCTATCATCGACGGCGTTATATCATGCCTCACGGATAGGATAAAATGTAGAGGTAGTTGCGAAAACATTGCGCCAAGTAACTTCCCGGTTCAGAATTATTGATGTATAATTATGTGAAAATCTATAAACTAGCATCACGATGATGCAACACTCTCTATTTTATTCGACCTAAGTGATTTCAGGTAAGTAATTGGACATTGGACAAATGTGTTTGTTCCCTTGAGATATAGTCTGTATTTTGGGAGTAGGATTGTCCCAAAACTTATTTTAAGGTATTTTCAATCCTCAGATAAGTTTTTGGACAATCGAAAATCAATTGTTAAATCAGAGGGAGGTTGGGTATTGTGTTCTTTGAAGAACAGATGGACTGCCTCCTCTAAATTGGATTCATCGCCAAAATAGTAATTGTCAAACACCACCTGTTTCATATGCTCCCAAAACCGCTCAATTAAAGAGAGTTCAGGGCAATACTTGGGCAACTATAACACGAATACACGATGCGCGTATTCTGCCAATATACGCGCAATCAATGGAGTTTGGTGATAGCTGACACTATCAAATAATCAGTCGGATACCTTTCGGTGAACAGTTTACACAAGAACGTCTCCATTGGGTCTTGGTGGTAGACACTTGGTAATCCACACGATTCGTGGCGAAGTTCAAGGCGCCAAAAAGGTGCAGTTTCTTATTTGCACCCGGTGCGGGAATCGTTACTTGTTGCCCTTTGAACATCCACATTTTGCGTAGGGGTGGATGCAAGTGCACCTCACATTCATCAATATAGAGCAACTCAAACCGATAGTGACAATCTACTGCGTTTTTTTTAGAAACTCAAGTAATTGTTTCTTTTGAGAAACTTCTTCTGGGTCTTGCTTATGCTCAAGGGTATGCTTAGGTTTACGATAAACAATATCATGTTGCCGCATCAGGTCATGGAGATAGATGGGCGAGAGTTCGACGCCGGTTTGCTCAACCAAATGCTTCTGAAGCCTTTCGACTGACTACACACTGAAGCGATATCCCAATTCACGGGGGTCGCTGGCTACTGCTTGTTTGAGTTTAGCGATATATTCAGCGTTAGCTTTGGCGGGGGCCCCGGACCGAGGTCTATCCTCAATGCCAATGATACCCGATGCCTCGTAGCGTTGAATTTGATGAAGGACTGTTTGCCGGCTTACGCCGAGTAGCGTGGCAATCTCAGGGGCGGATAAGCCTTCGTGGGACATGCGAATCATAATCGCACGGACTCTCACACGCGGTTTAGGGTGTGTGCTAATGACCTGTTGGATGTCGGTCAGTTCCGAATCTGATAAAGGGTGAACCTGTTTGGGGCGTTTCATCATATCCTTCCTTTTGAAGCAAAAAACTCAAAAAGAAGGATACTATGTGCAATATCCATTTAGAGTAGGGTTATAGCAGGCTACCTGATGCTAACTTCGGTTTATTTTTATGAACGAAAGATTTATTCTCAACGTTGCCTTTTTTCACACGGATACCGGACGTGAACCCGTGCGGCAATGGCTTCAAAATCTTGACAAGGCAGATAAAAAAGCAATCGGTGAGGATATAAAATTGGTGCAATTTCGTTGGCCTTTAGGTATGCCTCTCGTTAGAAAAATGGAAACAGATTTATGGGAAGTTCGCAGTCATCTCAGAGGTGGACGTATTGCTCGGGTTTTGTTCACCGTTGACGGTAATGAGATGGTGCTTTTGCATGGCTTCATCAAGAAATCTCAAGCAACACCGCGGAGAGATTTAAATTTAGCACGAAATCGAAGTAATTTATGGCAAAGTAGGGGGCAACATGAATAAGTATAGCGGGAGTAACTTTGATGATTTTCTCGCCGAGGAGGGCATCCTTGAGGAAGTATCAGAAGGTGCACAAAAACGGTTACTTGCTCTGCAAATTGAGGATATCGTAAACGCCACCAACCAAAGCGCAGAGGGACTGAATCCTGATTCTGTGGGATTGAATCATTATCTGTTTGATTCAAATAATCCTTTCATTACCGTGGAATTTTTGAATAGCCTCACCCGTACTATGGATTACGAATCCGCCTAAATTGCTGTTGCGGTTGATGGTTAGTTTGGGAGGAGAGATTGTCTTATAATCATCCCATCCAAAAGGATAAAGTTCTTAACCCACGTGTCTGTTTATTAGGAGGGTCGCAAAATGAGATTTTTTGTTCCTAAAGCCAAAGATGATACACAAGCCCAGGCGGTGTGGGAAGCTACCAAGAAGTTTGCTGAAGAGAATCTGAGATGTCAAGTCTCTGAACGACGCATTTTTAGTATTGTCTATCACCACCATGGTGAGGATTATTATGTGGAGGTTGGGAAACCAGATCCGCGTAATGGAGAGCTCGTGCTAGTAATCCTTGAGTCAAATCCCTATCTCATATGCACGCCGAGCCGCGGTGTACTACGAGGTATACCAATCTTAGTAGGTCAAAACGAAATAGAAAGAATTATGGATTTCCAAAACTAGAACATTCTGAGGGGGTGAGATCTTGGGGCATGTCTATATTTTGGAAAACGATTCAATGCCGGGCTTACTAAAAATTGGCAAGACAGTTCGTAATAGCCGTGAACGGGCGAAGGAGTTGTCAAATTCAACTGGAGTTCCTACTCCATTCAGGGTTGTCTTTGAGTTATCTTCTGATAAATATGAAATACTTGAGAGGGAAGTTCATAACAAACTCGCTCGATACCGTGTGGGCAGTAAGCGAGAATTCTTTAAATGCACGGTAGGGATAGCTAAAAAAGCACTTAAAGAAGTCTACTCTGAGCACCTGAAAGCAACGGATAGGAGTCTCTCTGACAACCTTTACGGGAAATTAAAGTCAGGGGATCAGCGTATCAGAGATGATGCGGTTTCCAAACTATTTTCTCACCTTGAAGTTAATCCAAATTCAATCCGTCGAATGCTTCCACCTCTTATCTATATTGTAGAGAGTGATAACTGGAGTTATGATAGCTCTACTAAACTTAACGCAATTGAGTTGTTGGAAGGAATACAACTAGATCTAAAAGCAGTGCGCTTGGCGGATTCTATACCAACCAACCTTGAACTAACTGAATTAAAAGGAATACAACTAGATTTAAAGGCAGCACACGCATTAACGATTTATTATGAAAGACGTCGAATTGAACGGGACAAGAAAAAGTTTCATATAAGTTGTCCTAACGCAAATTGCCAGCAAAAGTTGCGAAGTCCTATGACAAAAAGCCGATTGAGAATTACCTGCCCTAAATGTAATACTATTTTTGAATACGACAGAGGTAAGATAATCTATTAACAAGAAAGTGTTCTTTTCTCCAAAAAATTTGGTAAACTTCACCGTGCTCGTCCGAGATCGGACAACTTAACTTTTTCAATTTAGGAGATATTTGACCATGAACAATATATCACGAAATCATCACTACATCCCACAATTCTATCTGAAGGGATTCCTAGACCCCAACTGTCCAAAGGAGCAGCTCCGTGTCATTGACAAAATCAAGAAGGAATCTTTTATTACCAATCCCCGTAATGTTGGTGCAAAACGCGACTTCAATCGAGTCGGTATTCCCGGTATGCCGATTGATGCGGTTGAAAAGTTGTTTTCCGAAATTGAGGGAGAGGTTGCACGAGTGCTAAAGTGTGTGGAAGATAATGCGACATTGCCCAAAGGTACAGATATAGACACACTACTCTATTTTGTTGCTTTGCTTTATGGACACAATCCACAATTCCGTAATAATCTCAGCGGCTTTGAAACGACGGTGATCAAACAGATATCGAAGGTGCTCGTCTCCAGTCCCGAAATTTACGAATCTTCTATCCAGCGAGAATGTGAGGCAGGTAGAGAACCAAAATATGAGGAAGTGAAGCAGTTTGTGGAAGAAGAAAAGTTCGATATACGATATGGATATGGTCATCATTTGAGGTATGAACTGCAAGCCGTAAATAGAATTCTATCCCTTCTTTCTCATAGGCAATGGTCTTTATTGATTGCTGAAGAAGATGCAAGTGATTTGGTATGCTCGGACCGCCCGGTTGCCTTGATTTCGATTGGAAATCCACCACAGAATCCGGATCATCCTTATAACATTGGAGGTCCCGGACTTGCCCAAAGCAATACTGAACTGACTATGCCGCTCAATCGTCGTATGGCTCTATTTGGCTCTTTCAAGATCCCCTCTTTTGTTGACACAGTTGGCGAAAAAGTGATTGCTGATGTTAATGATAGGACAATACTTTCTGCTGCGAAACAGATTTACTGTTCAAACCTTGATTTCAAATTCTTAGATGATGAAGATATAAAAAACGGTAGAGATCTCGTGAATTAAGGAGTTCACAACATGGCACTACAACCGTGGATACGCATCGGTCAACCCCTTGAACCGGTGATGAACGATTATGAACGGATCTTTGATGCGTGGGAAGCTGGTGGGATCAAAGGCTTTGTTTTTGGTCGGACACTCTTTGCGGATGCAGAGGGTCAGTTTACCATTCCCGCTTTTCCTTCCAACCCACAAGCCTATCGTGATCGTGGGTTAGAGCCAAATGTCCGCGACACAGAAACCGATTCCGCCAAAGAGAAACTGCTTCATGCGATGCTCGATAACGCCAAGGCACGCGGTTGGAAGATTTTCATCTTCGCTCCCGGCAGCGGTGCAACAGGTGCGAAACCGCTTCCACTGGAGGAGGATCCCTACGGCGCGGTTGCTATGGCAGCGGTCTGGGATGAGACATTCGGCAGCTTTCCACAGGTCGATGGCGGCATCATGGATGGCTGGACCGAGTCCGCTTATGAACTAGAATGGCACCACGGCAACGCCGTGTTTGCGGCTATCCCTGAATCAACCAAAGCTCAAGCTGCTGTCAGGGGATATGACCCAGACAGATTAGAGCGCGGCAGGCACCATCTCCATGAGCGTTTTCGCAATCTTACCTCCGCTGAAGTCCGCTACTACGGTCCCTACGGTGTACTGTCAGAGATGAACCTCTTTGATATCAATGAGGATGCGGTTTACTGGCTCCGCTGGCGACGCGAGGAGGGGATTAAAACAGGGGAGGCATTTCGCCGTGAACTGAACAAATCCCCGCGTAAGTTGTTATTGGGAAATGGTCCCCGTTCAGCGGTATTCTCTGGAATGACTGCGCTCGATTTCCACGCTTGGGATAAGATCGTGGATGTGCTGCTTGTCAAACACTACTTCTGGCATCGCGGTTTCGATGGCATGTACGGCACCGTCGCCCGGTGGATAGGACAAATCCAAGAGTGGAATCCGCACTTGACTGAACAGGATTGCTTTACGGTGGTAAAAGCGTGGCTGGGTATAGATTTGCCGGAGGTAAACTCTCTATCGGACATGGATTTGGGATTTCCCCAAACCTTTTTCGACCAAGTTGTGACAACGGAAACCGAACGGGCTCTTGCAGCAGTCAGCGAGCCAGAGAAGATTGTTCCTTGGGTGGATACGGGACGGATGCCGCACGGTGGGGATCCAATGACCGCCGGAGATCTGCATCGCATCCTCACAGCCTCCGAGGCGGCGGGTCTGAAACGTTTCCTTTTTCATAATCACGCGCATCTCACATCGGCGGAGTGGGGTGTGATTTCTCGGCTATGCGGACACCCTTGGGATGAGGATCCCAACGGGTATTGGCCGCCCGCGACACCGAAACCATCAAGTTACTAATGGATTGGAGAGGAGATTTATGATGGCTATTTTAACGCTGCCTGTGCGTTGGTACAGCAACGAAACTCAACACGGCGAATTGGAACTTGAATTGAATCGAACCGCTTTCATGATTGTGGATAGCGATTGTGGGGCAGGAAATCGATATGTGGAGGATGGAATCGCTCCGGCATTGGCTGCAGCACGGAGAACAGGAATGAGGGTCGTTTTTATTCATAACGACTTCTCCCTCGTTGATGAGCCGGGTAGCATCAAACGAGAGATCCACGGTACACGCTGGGGTGATCCCCTCGCTGAAACAAGGCAATCACCTGCCTCAAGGACACCCTATAAACCGAATTACTCTCCGTCGATTCAGCCGTTGCCACATGAGCCGGACTTTCCCAAGCGGGAGTGGTCGGGATTCTATGAGACGCATGTCGATTACCATTTACGATGTTACGACATCAAGAATCTGATTGCGGTTGGATTCAGCCAGCGTGCTTGTCTATATCAAACCCTCGCCGGTGCAGTCGAGCACAATTATCGGGTCATCATGCTGCGGGATTGCACGCATTCTGCCGAGTATCCCGATACAATCGATCCAAGTTTACCAGAGGGAGGCTGGCTGCGGAAGGTCATGTTGCGTAATTTTGAACATATTATCGGGTATACCTCGACCTCATCGGAGTTTGTCGCAGCGTGTAAGTCGCTTTGAGTCTCAATGCAATGGGAGCGTCAAAAATCTGACTCACGCATGTGCTATCAACCGCCCAACATGAGCAACAACCGATTCGGATAGCCCTTTAAGGTCATATCCCCCCTCTAGTGCTGAGATCAATCGTCCCTCACAAGTTTCTGCCGCAATTTCGCAAAGGATGTCGGTCAGACTCGCAAAGCCGTCTGCGGTCATATTGATCGCCGCTAGAGGATCTAAACGGTGTGCGTCAAACCCAGCCGAGATTATTAGAAAATCGGGAGAAAAGTCAAGGAGTGCCGGCTTAAGGGTGTTTTGGAAGGCTTCGATGTAATCACTGGGTTCACTACCCGGACGCATCGGTATGTTCAAAGTTGTGCCAACAGCGTTACCTATACCCGTCTCGTTTGCCATACCGGTGCCGGGGTAGAGGGGCACTTGATGAGCGGAGAAAAAGAAAACGGAGGGATCATCATAAAAGATATCCTGCGTTCCGTTGCCATGATGGACATCCCAATCGATAATTGCGACACGCTCCATCCCATGTTCACGCTGTAGGTATCGTGCCGCGATTGCAACGTTGTTGAACAGACAGAAACCCATTGAACGGTTCGGAGTTGCGTGATGTCCGGGCGGCCGGACAAGGGCAAAGGCGTTGCTCACGTTGCCTGCCATGACAGCATCTGCTGTCCTCAGCACCCCTCCGGTCGAAAGGCGTGCAATGTCATAAGACGCAGACGAGGTTGGCGTATCGTAATCGAGGGGAAGATTATTTTCACAGTACCACTTGATCCGATCAATATGCTCTTGGACGTGTGCATAACAGATCTGCTCAATCGTTGCAGGAGTGGCTTCGATCTGGTACAAGTCCTCCCAAAAATCAGAGACTCGCAGTGCCTCAATGCTCGCCTGTAGCCGTTCCGGCCGTTCGGGATTCTGCATTCCGGTATCGTGGTTGAGATAATCAGCGTGATATACAAAACCTGTCTTTTTTTGAGAAGTCATAGTTCTTTCCAAGTTGAGCGTGGATATTCACTTCAATATTTTAAATTGTAGTTTATTCTAAAATATTCCGCAACTGTTTTCTAATCTTGACACCCTCTTCCGCTTCTGCTATGCTATTTTAATCGCTTTCAAGAGTTCATTTACAGATACCATCAAAGTAAGGTAAAGATGAAAATTCAAAAAATCTTTCTAGGGGCGATTTGGTTTCTCATCAGCTTGATTGCCCCAATTATCGGTTTTACTCAAGTACACACATCAGGAAATGTCGAATTCCACATAGTCGGCGAGGGCTCGCTTGCTGCAATTGGGGAAAATGGACTTACGAACAACTTTAGATTTACCAAATCTGGAGAGGCCTACTATCTCCACGAGCTATCGGAGATTTGGGTCGGTGATGCAAATGGAAATGTAGCGAGTGCATGGGATTTAGATCCCGCTGACCTTGGTCCCCTTGAAATTGGGGAATGGCAAGCCGCACCAACGAATGTCGCAAAAATGGATCCAGATGAACGACAGGCAATTATAGCACGATACGATTCATCCGGAACCGCTGGTTTCCCGCTCAATATCGCAGTTGGTCAGCAGAGTTTTTCTTGGAGCACCAATAATCATCCCGATGCAGACGATTTCATTGTGATAAGGTTGACTGTCAAAAACAACGGCACTGAAACACTTGAGGGGATCTATGTCGCAACGATGGCAAACTGGGATGTCGATGGGACAGATTTAGCAACTGGGGAATTAAGCCGGGATTGGGTGGATTGGGATGAAGCACATCAAACGCTATTTACCTATGATGGAGATGATACCGATGGGCTTAATCAGGTACATACAGGTCTCACCTTGCTGGACGGGAAGTTAAATACCCATCAGATTATCCCGTTTTTCGATCTTGAGAAGCGACAAATCCTGGACCTGTTTTTAGATGAAGGTCGGTCCCTGTTTATGGCTAATCCGAATATTTTCACTGCTAGTAAGGAACATCTAGAAACACTTAACCTGCCACCTTGGGATTATGTATCCATCATCGCAGCGGGACCTTATGACATACCGCCTAACCAGTTTATCGTCGTTACTTTTGCTCTCGTTGCCGGCGAAAGCTTGGCAGATCTACAGAAGAATGTCAATGCGGCAAAAACCGTTACCTTTACGCCGCAACGATTAACTGCTGAAGTTGTCAGAGGAACCGTTCGGTTGAAATGGCAAGCAGCGATCAATCCAGTGGCTGGCTATACTGTTTTGAGACAGGCAGGGAGTGAGGACGGATTCCGACAGGTTGGGCGGATTATCCCAGGAACTACCTTTGACGACAAAGGAATTCAGGGCGGCGTAGAATACACCTACAAAATTCGTCCTGTGCACGCCAGCGAGCAATCGCTTGAATTTGATTCCTCAGCAGTCAGTATCAGCCCAAAGCATTTTCCGGATGCGCCGGTAGGTTTAACAGCAACGCGCGACAGGGACCAGATTATCCTCGGTTGGACAAAATCCACAGGTAATATCAACCGATATTTTATCTATCGTAACCACACCGGCCACGACCCGTGGACGCGGATTGCATCGGTTCCGCCCGGAATTTCTACTTTTGTTGACCACGATGCCTATCCGGATTTGAGGTATTTCTACGCAATCACTGCGACGCATCCAGCCGGTGGAGAAAGTCAACTCTCCCCAATCGTGGATGTTACTCTCCCTGAAGAAGCCAGCGCATCCCCCGAATTGAACTTAGACAAGGTGATCTTTGTCCCGAATCCGTATCGTCTGAACGGGGGTTCGCATCCAATGGAATTCCGTAATTTACCTGACCGTGCAACAATCCGAATTTACAACAGTACCGGCGATCTCATCAAACAGATTGAGCATCGCAACAACGCCTCAATTCAACGTTGGGATGGACGGAACGAAGTTGGGGAACAGATCGCCCCCGGTATCTACGTCTATCACATTGAAGCCTTGAGAGAGGGGCAAAGGGGAAAGAATTCGGTAAGTGGAAAGTTCGCGGTGATCCGGTAAAATGGGAGAGGCCATACAAAAAAGCGACGCTACATGATATGTGCGTCGCTTTTGATGATAAAATGCCGGGAAGGGGATTTGAACCCCTACGGGCGAAAGGGCCCACTAGATCCTGAATCTAGCTTGTCTACCAATTCCAACATCCCGGCACAACCTTTTTGTCGCCGGTTTAACAACCGCTACAGTCTACATTAAACGCAGTTGACTTGTCAAGGAATTTCTACTGTCCAACAACCTAGACTCGATTGCGCTCACTCACCTTCGCGCTTTGATTTCTGCCCATTTAACGGCTATCTTGCCGGTAGGTTCGACCGCAGCGACTGGAACATATTTGTCGAGTGACTTCCCACGGTCCCCTAGTTCTTTGGCTTCTTTAACTTGAGCAGCGGTCAGTACGTGACTGAGGACCACCACTTCATCCATGATGCCTTGGACATATCCCAACTGATCCCGACGGACTTTACCGGCATCCGGGTCACGCAAATCGTGGCCGATGGTCAACGGGAATTCAGTTGGCTGAAACGCCCCTCTCTGTGCCTTAACCACTTTTTCCTTCCCATTGGTATAGACTCTGACCTCTTTGCCGTCGGCAACCGCGGCAACATGATACCAGTCATTCGCTACAAGAAAATCTGGATCTACCGCAGCTGTTCGTCCACCTTCCGTATTGGCATCAAATGCGAACCCGCCTAGTTTAAACCCTTCACGAAACGTTCGCAGTGCATAAGAAGCCCAAAATCGCTTGTTTGACTCCTTAAAAGGCGCGTTTTTCCAGACTAAGGACTGATCTCTTCCAAAATCGGGTCGCGTAAATTTAACCCAGCACATCAACGTTACCTGATCCTTCGTGTTCAGGCTGTTGTCGTGAGGGACCTCAAAGTAGGAGTCCGCCCCTTCCTCTAGTACAACGCCGCCGCCAACCTTGCCCTGTGGTGTCCAGCCGGCACCCCCTTTGAATTCACCGTGGTTGTTATTGGGAGAAGAATCCCTGTGTGCATTCGCTTTGACATCAAACGTCCAATAGCCGAGCAGTTTGGCATCAACATCTACAAGAAAAGAACCGAGAAGGAAGATGAGCACTCCCCCAAAAATGATAAATCGTCGAGACATTGGTCATACCTCCTGTTAGTTGAACTAAACCCCGCTAAAGTGTTGAAATCCTAAAAAAGATTAAACTACTTTGCCATCTTGATCTCGCCCCATTTAACCGCTAACTTACCTTGAGGTTCCACTCCGAAAACGGGCTGGAAACTCTCAAGCGACCTCCCTTTTTCGCCTAGGTCCATCGCTTCTTTGATTTGGCCCGCGGTCAGTGCATGGTCTAAAACCACCACTTCATCCATGATACCTCGAACAAATCCCAGAAAGTGTCGAGCAACAGGTTCATCCGGATCGCGCAGATCAAACCCAATCGTCAACGGGTCATCGGAAGGCTGAAACTCGCCTCTCTGATCGCCAACTGCTTTCTCTTTTCCGTTGGTATAAACCCTTACTTTTGTACCATCGGCGACACCTGCGACGTGATACCATTCATCCACGACGAGCGGAAAATCTGGATCAATTGCCGCCGCTCGTGCCTCAGTCATATTTGCGTCAAACGAGAACGAGCCTCGACTAATCCCAGGTCGATACAGTCGAAGGGCGTACGAAGTCCAGAATCTCTTATTTTCTGCATAAGGCGCGTTTTTCCAAATCAAAGAACCATCCTCACCAAAACCTGTAAAGGCGCCGGGATCCGTAAATTTGACCCAACACATCATGGTAATTTGCCCTGTCTTCACATTCAAACTTTCATGATGGGGGACTTCAAGCCACGTTTCTTGACCGTTCTCTAGCTGCAGCGCTCCCTTTACCTTGCCCTTGTCCGTCCATTTTGCTTCACCGATGAGCGACTTCGGTTCCCCATGATTGCGATTTGGAGAGGAATCCTTTCCCAGATTATTTTGATCCTCGAAAGCCCAATAACCGAGGAGTTTGGCATCAGTGTTAATCAGGGGGAAACAGAAAAGATAGATTAACAGGACACCGAAAACTAACAGAACACGAAACATTGATTACCCTCCTATCTGTAGGCGTAGCCGAACACGTGAGAATGCACGGAGTTTGCTGTCCGTCCCCCACCAGCAAACAACCGATCTGAACAACTCCTATTTCCGCGCCTTAATCGCACCCCATTGGGTGGCTAATTTGTCCTCTGGTTCAACAGCGAAAATGGGATTGAACCCTTCAATTGGCTTTCCTTTTTCACCCAATTCCATTGCCGTTTTGATTTCGGCCCCGGTCAGTGCTTTGTCAGCAACCACAACCTCATCCATGATGCCGTTCATAAAAGCAAAATGTATTAGTATGGGGCGCAGATCATGACCAATCGTTAGGGGCAACTCAGAAGCCTGAAACTCGCCCCTTTGAGGTCCCTTTGCTGTTTCTTTGCCGTTAGTATAGATTCGGATCTCCGTGCCATCGGCGGTCGCTGCAATGTGATACCAGTTTTCTTCCAAGTCAGCTACTTCAGGAAATTTTGGATCAACGACTGCACTGCGTCCCTTCGTCATATTGGCATCAAATCCGAAACTGCCGAATTGCGATTTGGGGCGCCATATACGCAAAGCGTAAGATGCCCAAAATCGCTTATTGGTTTCAAACGGTCCATACTTCCAGATTAAGGATTGTTCCCGGCCATCACCTGTAAAATCGCCAGGATTACCAAATTTTGCCCAACACATCAGCGTAATTTGGTCCTTCACGTTGAGGCTATTATCGTGAGGCACCTCAAGCCAAGACTTACCGTCAAATTTTATCCCGCCACCTACCTTGCCCTTTGCGGTCCATTCCGCAGACCCTTCGCCTTTGAGTTCCCCGTGATTGCGATTTGGAGACGAATCCTTGCCAATGTCTTTTTTAGCCTTGAAAGCCCAATAGCCAAGGACTTTTGCATCAGTCTCTATCGTCAAACAACATAAAAGGCAAATCAACAAAACCCAAATACCTAAAACGGTACGCAACATTAAAAAGTCTCCCTTTATCTTACGCACTAGATTGGGCAGCGGACGCATCTTTGGTCTTAAAGCACAAGCAACTGCTACCTCTGCGCTTTAATCGCTCCCCATTGGGTGGCTAATTTGTCCTCGGGTTCAACGGCGAAGATCGGATTGTACCCTTCAATCGCCTTCCCTTTTTCACCCAATGCCATTGCTTCTTTGATTTCAGCTTCGGTCAGAGCCTTGTCGGCGACTACAACTTCATCCATAATACCGTTCACATAAGCGTGATGTGCTAATATAGGACGCAAGTCATGGCCAATCGTTAGGGGCAGGTCGGAAGCCTGAAACTCGCCCCTTTGGGGGCCCTTTCCGGTTTCTTTCCCGTTGGTATAGACTCGAACTTCTGTCCCATCAGCTACCGCTGCAATGTGATACCAGTTTTTTTCTATATCACCTTGTGCAGGAAATTTTTTGTCGACGGCCGCACTGCGGCCCTCCGTCATATTGGCATCGAATCCAAAACTACCGAAGTTCGATTTGGGACGCCACACGCGCAAGGCGTAAGAGGTCCAAAAGCGTTTGTTTGTTTCAAAGGGTCCATACTTCCAGATTAAGGACTGCTCTCGACCACCACCAGCGGCAAAATCGCCAGGGTTGGCAAATTTAACCCAACACATCAGGGTTACTTGATCTTTGAGGTTGAGACTATCGTTGTGTGGCACTTCGATCCAAGCATTATTTAGGCTCAACCCACCGCTTACCTTGCCTTTGGCAGTCCATTCGGCACTTCCATCGCCCTTTATCTCTCCATCATTGCCGAGTGGGCCTAAATCCTCACCGAGATCATTTTTGTCATCAAATGTCCAATAACCGAGGACTTTCGCATCGACATTCATTGTCAAACAACATAAAAAGCAGATTAACAAAATCCCAGTACTTAAAACCATACGAAACATTGGAAATTCTCCTTTCACCTTCTAGCCGGATTGGGGAGTGAATGCCTCCTTGGTTTAAGACGCAGACAACCGTTACTTCCGCGCTTTAATCTCACCCCATTGGGTAGCTAGTTTGCCTTCGGGTTCAACAGCGAAGACAGGATTGAATCCCTCAAGTGACTTCCCGCTGTTACCTAACTCCATTGCAGCGTTGATTTCAGCCTCGGTCAACGCTTTATCAACAATTACAACTTCATCAATAATCCCGTAGAAATACTCACGCCCAGCCAGCAAGCCGGGGCGTAAATCGTAGCCAATCGTTAAGGGGAGGTCTGTTGCTTGGAATTCCCCTCGTTGCGGGGAGGCTTTCTTCTGTTTCCCATCGGTATAAATTCGGACTTCTGCTCCATCGGCGACACCTGCAATGTGATACCACGTTTTGTCTGCATCCCCTGGGTCAGGAAAATCCGGATCTGCTGCCGCGCTTCGACCGTTTGTCATGTTGGAATCAAAGCCGAAACTACCAAACTTGGTATGTCTGCGCCATACGCGCAAGGCATAAGAGGTCCAGAATCGCTTGTTTGTCGCAAATGGGCCATTCTTCCAAACGAGGGATTGATCTCGACCCGTACCACCAAATGGATCACCCTCACCGCTGAATTGAGCCCAACACATTAGCGTAATCTGGTCCTTCACGTTGAGGCTATCATCGTGAGGGATTTCAAGCCAACCATCTTTCAGTTTCATCCCACCACCTACTTTGCCTCTTGCAATCCATTCAGCAGTTCCGTTGCCTTTCGCTACTCCATCGTTGCGGTTCGGAGAGGAATCCTTACCAAGATCCTTTTTACTGTTGAAAGCCCAATAGCCGAGAAGCTTGGCATCAACGGTTATCAAAGGAAAGCACAGACAGTAGATGATGACGCAACCCAAAAGAATCACTCGTCGAGACATCGATAACACTCCTTTCACCGAAACAATCTATCTACCCGTCTTTGTCATAGAGAGATAGATAATATCAATTCGTGTTATTGGTCCGTTTCACTTGCTTCCTGCTTTAAGTTCCCCCCATCTGACAGTCAATTTGCCTTGAGGGGCGACATCAAAGAGCACGTCAAAATTGTCAAGCGATTTCCCCTTTTCGCCTAACTCCATCGCTTCTTTGACTTGGTTTTGGGTTATTGCCTTATCGAGAATAATCACCTCATCAAGAAGTCCAAAATGATAAGGCTTAGATCCACCACGTTCGGGTGGAATACGTAAATCAAAGCCAAGTGTTAACACCTGCTCTGAAGGCTTGAATTCACCTTTCTGGTCGGCAGATGCTTTTTCAACCCCGTTGGTATAAAGTCGAATCTTTGTACCATCGGCAGTAGCTGCGACATGGTACCACTCATTTACTTCGGGGTGGTCTTTATCTCCGGGTAGTGTAAACGCACGTCCCTCCGTCATTTGCGCTTCAAATATAAAACTTCCCAGCTTCTTTCTTGGACGAAGCTTTGCCAGCGAATAAGAGGTCCAAAATCGCCGGTCTTTCTGATCCCCCTCTAATATAAAAGGACCGTTCTTGTAAATCAAGGATACCTCGCTGGATTCCCCTAAAGCACCGGCATCAAAATTTGCCCAACACATCAGAGTAATCTGATCTTTGGCGTTGAGGCTATCATCATGCGGGACTTCAAGCCATGAGATGCCATCCAATTTCAAAGCACCGCCGACTTGACCCTTCCCGTCAAAGGCAGCAGCCTTTTTCGGCTCGCCGTGATTATTAAATCCCGAGGAGTCCTTTCCAATATTATTTTTGTCATCAAACATCCAGTAACCGAGGGCTTTGGCATCAGCATGGTTAGGAAACGCGCTGAGAAAATAGATGCACAGAGCCACAAGAATTGGTCCAATGCGAAACATGGATAGCCCTCCTTTTGTGAAAAAACCCACTATCCATCGCAACATGGGTCGGATAGTGGGTCTAGAATCATATTGGTACAGTGTGCAAGCCGCTTACCGTCTTGTCGATTTAATCGCGCCCCACTGCGTGGCTAATTTACCTTCGGTTTCGACCGAAAAAATCTCCACCATCTCGGTGAGGGACTTCCCTCTTTCACCGAGATTAAATGCCTCTTGAACCTGAGCCGGGGTCAGTGCCTGATCGAGAACCATCACTTCATCTATGGTGCCCCGCAGGTGACGTCTCGCACCTCCGACACGTTCCACCGGAACACGGTGATCGTAACCAATTGTCAAAGACTGCTCGGAATTTCTAAACGGTCCGCGTTGGGCACCTTTTGCCCTCTCTTTACCATCTCGGTAGATTTTAATTTCGGTGCCATCTGCTACTGCCGCAACATGGTGCCAATCATTTGGTTCGGGAATCAGCGGATCCCCAGGCAACACAGCCGATCGGCCGCCTTCTGTGTTTGCATCGAATCCAAAAGTACCACATGCACACCGATCACGCCACTTAACTAATCCATAAGATGACCAAAACGTCCGATCTTTCTTGTCGCCCTCCAGTATAAAGGGACCATTTTTATAGATTAAACTCTGTTCTTCCGCGGGACCGCTAAAACTGATCCAACACATCAAGGTCACTTGGTCTTTGACATTTAGGCTATTGTCATGAGGCACCTCAAGATAGTGTGGTGCTTGGTCTCCTCCTCCTGTTAGGTTCAACGCACCGCCGACCTTCCCCTGCCGCGTCCACGCTCCTGCCTTCAACTCCCCGTTATTTTTGAAGTGTGACAAATCCTTCCCGATGTTCTTCTGGTCGTCAAAGGTCCAGTAGCCGATGACTTTGGCAGCTGCATCTATTGGAGACAAATAGATTAACGAAATACTAAATACAAATAATAAAGTGATATGAGACATAATAACTCCTCCCTAATATTCTTCGTTATCCTCCTTTATTCTTTTTGAATGAAAATTGTAGAAAGGGGGCAAATTAAACTTGCCCCCACATTTCGGGTTGATATCTACTGTTTATCGACCAGTCTTAATCTGGGCCCAAGTCATAGGTAACTGTGACTCCGGGTTCACCGAGCGAAGGTTCGCATCTTCAAACCAATCAATCATGTTCCGCCAGAGAAGCCATGAATTTCCTTGCCCCAGCTCCTTTATCCCAAATCCCATGTTTAGATTGGTAATTTCGGCACTACCACTCAGGACATAAGCCCCTCTTTGAACTCTTCCATAGACGATAACAGCGATATTGGGATCGCCGATATCCTCAGCTGCCACCTCAGCGTGCCCAGGCAATAGCCCTCTATCATAGCCGGGGAAATCTCCATCACCCACAAAGGTCGGATCTGGGGACTTAGACGTATCAATAATGCCGCCCACCATATCTTTAGTCAGCGGTGTGCCCTCGACATACGCAAGGCAGCATTTGTCCGCCACAGGAAATCCAGCCAGTGCCTTGTCCATACCGTCCCAAAGGGCAACCAACGGTCTATCTTCGGGATCTCGTCCACCGGTGCTAATAACGCCGTGACCTTCGTCCATAAACTCCTTCAGTCTGTCGCCATTTTGCTCGATCCACGCTTGCAGGTCAGGGCTATCCCGCCAAATGTGGTAATTGAATACGATGACATCCCATTCGCCGCTCCAGAGTTCCCTCTCAAATCTTGCGACATCGTCACCAATGATCTCCAGAAAGTCTTTGCCCTCTGTAAAGCCGAACTGTTTGAAGATGGCATCGTACCACGTGCCTTGAAGTGCGGTTTTAATTTTTCCACCATCGAACGCAGCGGGATCTCGGGCAGGCGGGCCCCAAACACCCCACGATTCGGGTGTGTTATTAAACACTAAAAACGTGACATCACGTGCCTCAACGGTTGAGGGTAAGCCCCAAATGGCTCCAATAGCGAGGAGCGTTATAAGGATTAAAGATACTTTCATCCGTAACATTGTCTTATCCTCCGTATTTTTTTTAAGTGTCTATCCAGAGAATCCTATGGAGTTGCCTAGGCGTTACGCCGACCGCCCCATTTAACTTTCGGGATAGATTTATTAGTCATTCTCAGTTTCCTGAGTCGGCGTTGTCTAGTTGCAACACCCCTACTATAAATTCAATTTATCAGAAATACAAGCAATTGTCAATTGAAAAAATGCAAATTTTGTTAAAATCTTAATAGGAGTTACGCAGTTGACGGCAAAATAGGTTATAATAGTGGTTATGAATCCACCAAAATGCACCGAATATGACTACATCAACTTTGTGATAGCGACCCCGAGCGTCTACAGTTGTACCGAGGCAGCGCGTGTGCACCCCCCAGACGATAATCCGCCTGCCCATGACTCATTGAATCGGTTGCTGTATCGGCTGCCTGCTGATTCAGAAGCGTTGTGGACAGAGGCAAAACCGGCAGTGAAAACAGACCAAGGGATTTTGGTCATAGACGACTCGACCCTTGATAAACCGTATGCCCAACAGATGGAACTGGTCACTCGCCACTGGTCTGGTAAACACCAACAAGTGGTTTGTGGGATTAACCTGATAACGCTGATGTGGACCGATGGTGACAGCCAGATTCCTTGTGATTACCGTCTCTATAACAAAGATGCCGATGGCTTGAGCAAAAATGACCACTTCCAAGCACTGATTGCAACCGCTCATCAAAGGGGGTTTACCCCCGAGTGCGTCGTGTTTGACAGTTGGTACAGTAGCTTAAAGAATCTCAAAACGATTCGACAGTACCAATGGCACTGGTTGACTCAGTTGAAGTCGAATCGACACGTCAATTTGGATAAACAGGGAAACCGACCGATAAGTCAGTTACCCATAAGCCAAACCGGCACCATCGTTCATCTGAAGGGGTACGGTCTGATTAAGGTGTTCAAGATAGTTTCTCCACACGGCGACATTGAATACTGGGCAACAAGCAACCTGTCTATCAACGACTTGTATCGTCTGAAGTACGCTGAGTTATCTTGGTCAATTGAAGTGTATCATCGAGGCATCAAGCAATTTGTGGGTGTCGAGCGGTGCTTCGCACGTCGGTTTCGATCCCGATTCAATCGGGGCAAGGCAATCGCACAACGGAATCATATTGGATTGGCACTGCGAGCCTTTCTCCGTTTGGAGAGATACTGCTTTTCAAACGGTATCAGTTGGTTTGAGGCGAAAACCAACATTATCAGAGACGCAGTCCGTGCCTATCTTGCTAAACCTATTTACAACTTAAATCCAACTGCGTAACTCCTATCTTAAGTAGATATACATCACATTTGGGTAAAAAATCCTATAAAATAGTGCATTACTAGACTAAAAATCTTCATAAATTGCCTCATGTAATCTAAATGATAACCTATTAAGTGACATTAATAATTGAACCAATCTCCTTGTAAGCTGCAAGACAATCCTTGACAAGGAACAGGGGATAGGCTAAAATTGCACTTAGAAAGCAAATCAACAATTGGAGGAGATTAGTGACAGGCATAACACGGCGCGATTTTCTCAAAACATCGGCGTTGGCAGGCGCCGGCTTGATGACAGGCTGCCTCCGGAAAAAACCCGAAGGGGTCATTTTCAAAGGCTGGCCCTATGAGCCGGACCTCGTGCGCGAAAATATCGAATATTTCGAGCGTCAATCTAATGTCGATGTCGCCTACGAGGCAGTGTCGGGCAACTACCATGATAAGATGGTCGCGTTGTTCGTTGGCAAAACACCGATGGACTGCTGCTACGTTCGCGATGATGATCTGGCGGAATGGGTCGAGGCGGGATGGCTGCGTCCTTGTGACGACCTACCCGGCACCGACCAATATCTGGAAGATATCTTTGATTATAATGCCGACGCTATGACCTACGGGGGCAGACGCTACGGGCTGCCCTACTATACCGACTTTACCGTTTGGCTCTATAACGAGCAGATGCTTGAGGCGGCAGGCTTTGACGCGCCAGCGCAAACGCTGGACGAGTTGACTGAGCAAGCGATCAAAATCAAAGAGGCACGGGTGAAATCGCCCGACGGGGATGTTGTTGAATATCCGATTGTGCTTGGCTTTCGTCAGAACGTCACCGGCTTCGGTGACTGGTGGGCACTGAATTACGCGAGTGAGGTCGATCTGTTTGACGACGATTTCAACCCAATTTTTCCTGACGATGAGGGGCGACAGGCGGAGAAAATCCTTCAGTGGCTTGTCGATGGTATCCACAAGCATCATATTATCGACATCAACTCATTGACGATGCCAGATATTCGAGAGAACATCGCAGCGGGTAGACAGACGTTTTGCCTGATGAGCAAATACGATGTGGAATGGATAAATAACCGCGAAAACTCCGCTGTCTCTGAAACCTATCTGAGCCAACGCGGCATCCCCGAAACAGAAGCCCTCCATGCAAAGGTCATTAAGATGGCGCGTCTCCCTTCTCTCGAACCCGAACAGCACGGCACGCTGGGGTGGACGCGGATGTATAGTCTGACATCTCACTGCCAAGAGGATCACCTGTTGGAAGCATGGAAGTTGATGCAATTCCTTGGGGGCAAGGATGCGACTGGTGACTATTACACAGCACGACGTTGGTTCCAACTCCGGGGCTTGGGGTTTGCGTTCATCTCCCTGATGGACGATCCGGAAATCGTCGCGCTGACGGAGAAGTGGGGGAACATCAAACTGGTTAAGGAGCTATCACAGGTCGCCCGCATCCGAGAAAACATCAAAGCCCCGTGGTTCCCTGACTTCAACGTTTACTACCAGCCGGAGATCCAGAAAATCCTGCTGCGTCAGCAATCTCCCCGCGATGGACTAGGACGGATGGCAAAACGGTGTCAGGATTTCAAGCGGGAGTGGACCTAATACGCTGGCAACTTTGTTTCGGCAAGAAAGCGTCAATTTGTGTCTAGCAAGGCACAAGCAGGAAAGGGAGAAGTGGCAGGTATAACGCGTCGTCATTTTCTCAAAACATCTGCGTTGGCAGGTGCCGGCTTGATGGCAGGCTGCTGGCGGAACGCGCCCCAAGGTGTCATTTTCAAAGGCTGGCCCTACGAGCCTGATCTTGTCCGTAAAAACATTGAATATTTTGCACAGCAATCAAACATTGATGTCGCCTACGAGGCAGTGTCGGGCAACTACCACGATAAAATGGTCGCGTTATTCGTCGGCAAAACACCGATGGATTGCTGCTACGTGCGCGATGATGACTTTGTCGAATGGATTGAGGCGGGGTGGATCCGTCCCTACGAAGGTATGCCCGGAGCGGATGAATACGGCGATGACATCTTCGACTACAATCTAGAGGCGATGAGTTACAAAGGGGAACGCTACGGGTTGCCCTATTACACCGACTTTATGGTATGGGCATACAATGAGTCGATGGTGCAGGCGGCAGGATATGACAAAGCAGCGCGGACACTGGACGAATTGACGGAACAGGCGATAAAAATAAAAGAGGCAAAGGTCCGCAGTCCTGCTGGCGATTTGGTCGAGTATCCGATTATGCTCGGCTTTCGGCAGGTCGTAACTGGCTTCTTTGATTGGTGGACATTGAACTACGCCTCCGAGATTGATCTGTTCGACGATGACCTTAACCCAATTTTTCCTGATGATCAAGGCCGACGTGCAGAGAAGATCCTTCAGTGGATTGTCGACGGTATCCACAAGCACCGTATTATCGATATCAATTCCCTGACTTCGCCACTGATCCTGGAGAATTTCGCAGCAGGACGTCAAGCGTTTGCGATGATCATCCGGCACAATATGGAATGGGTCAATAATCGAGAGAACAGTGCCGTTGTTGAAGCGGATCTTCGGGCGCGGGGTATCCCCGAATCTGAGACCCTCTACGCTAAACCCCTTAAAATGACGTACGTCCCCTCCCTCGAACCGGGGCAAAATGGCACGCTCGGCTGGACGCGGATGTACTGCTTAACGACACACTGTCGTGAGGAGTGCCTATTAGATGCTTGGCAGTTAATGCAGTTTCTAGGAGGCAAAGATGCGGCAGGCGACTATTACACAGCACGGCACTGGTATCGCTTGTGTGGCTTGGGGTTCGCGTTCAAGTCCCTGTTCGACGACCCTGAAATTATTGACCTGACCGAGCTATGGGGCGACATCGAGATGGTCAGGGCATTGTCGGCGGTGGCACGCATCCGTGAAATTATCAGAGCCCCGTGGTATCCCGATTTCAATTTCTATTCGCAGCCGGAAATCCAGAAGATTCTTATCCGCCAAGTTTCTCCACGCGATGGATTAGCGCGGATTGCGAAGCGATGTCAGGAATTGAAACAGGAGTGGACATAAAATTAACGAGGAAATTCGACTGTGAATGAAAACAACTTAGAGGACCAAACTGGCGCAGGAGACAGAAACGTTTCACGCTTAAGCACAAAAGAACAGGGCGATCGCATTTTCGCCTATCTGCTCAACGTTCCAAGCGTCATTCTCATCCTTGCGCTGATTGCGTATCCGGTTGTCGTGTCATTGTGGACCAGTCTACACCGTTATAATCTGCGGCGACCAGAAGATCACGCCTTCGTTGGTCTGGGCAACTATGTCGATGTATTGACCAGTTATGATTTTTGGCATTCGCTGCGTGTGACCCTCTATTTTGGAGGGATGTCGGTGGCATTGGTTATCGTCGTCGCGATAAGCATTGCCGTGCTGTTTAACGAACAATTCAAAGGGCGGGGACTTGCACGCGCGCTGCTACTGATTCCGTGGGCGGTGCCGGGTATCGTCAACGGCTTGATGTGGGCAGGACTGTTCGGTGAGCACGGCGCATTCAACCAGATGATAGGTGATTTCGTCGGTCTATTCAATCGCCTGACAGGTGCTGAGATTGAGTATCTGGGCATGGCTTCGCCATTTGTCGCCCTCAACGCTGCCATCGCCGCTCACGTCTGGCGGAGTGTGCCGTTCGCATGTATTATCTTTTTAGCCGCGTTGCAGGCAATTCCCGGCGAGCAATACCGGGCAGCACAAGTGGATGGTGCAAGTGCTTGGCGTCGCTTCCAACATATCACGCTACCTTGGTTGCTGCACCCGATTATGATTGTCGCTATCATTGAAACGATGAACGCTTTCCGCGGTGGTTTCGACATCATCTACGCACTAACAGCAGGTGGTCCCGGCGATGCAACCTATGTCATCGCATGGCAGACATACAAGGAAGCCTTCGGACGACTCAACTTCGGTGGGTCAAATGCCTACTCCTATCTAATCACAGTTATCACGATGGGACTGGCAATCATTTATATTCGAGTGCTGTATCGTCGAGGCACCGTCCAAGGATAAGAAAGGGATGTTGTGAATAGAGACGTTGTCAAACGAACTATTTTATATGTGCTTGTGTTGATTGCAGCGTTGTATATTGTCATACCGTACCTGTGGGTTGTGTTGGTCAGTTTCATGCAGGAGCGCGAAGCAACGCAGCTGCATTGGATTCCACGCGAGCCAACGCTGGAAAACTACTTGATGTACTTCCGTGTATACGGTGACAGTGCGGAAATTGGGGCGGCAACTGCACGGCAGTTTCCTCGTGCTATCGTCAACAGCTTCATCATTGGGGGCACAGTAATGTTTATCAATCTGTTCTTCGGATCGCTTGCAGCGTATGCCCTAGCACGGATGAATTTTGGTGGTAACCTTGCCCTGCTGTTGTTCTATCTCGGTTCCCGCAGTGTGCCGGGCGTGGCGATTATGATACCGATGTATCTCGTCATGCGTAGTTACAGGTTGTTAGACACCCATATCGCGGTCATCCTCGCCCATGTGACCTTTACGCTGCCGTTCACTATCTGGATTCTCAAGGGCTATTTCCAGACGGTGCCGCTCGATTTGGAGCGGGCGGCGCGGGTCGATGGTTGTTCCCGCCTCGGTGCACTGTTCCGTGTGTTTCTGCCAGTAACAACGCCCGGTATGATTGCGGTGGGTATTTTCTCCTTCATCTCGTCGTGGGGCGAATTTTTCTTTGCCCTCTTGTTCACCTCTACCATATTTTCAAAGCCTGTAACCGTGGTAGCATCAGACTTTGCACAGGAGTTACAGATTGACTTCACAATCATCGCCGCCGGTGGGGTTTTGGTAGTACTGCTGCCGATTATCCTCGCATTCATCTTCCAGCGATTCATCATTCACGGCATTGGTGGTGCAGTGACAGGATAGCCGTGCATAAGAAAAAGAAGATGACAGTTGGTGCTAGTGATAAGTCCGATCTGAAGTAAAGCCTACGGAAGAAAGGATAGGTAATTTTCTGTGAAACGAGGAACCGTTCTGTTAATGTTAACATTACTGGTATCATCGGCATCAGCAGAGGTACTTCGGCATGATTTCAACAATTTGGATTTGGAGGGTTGGGTAATTAGCGAGGATCACCAGACGGTAGCTATTGAAGATGGTGAATTGATTGCGGGTGTCCCGCCTCCCCAACCGGACAGCACCACTCTCGTTTTGTTACCCTTTAAAGGGATGCCCGTTAGCGATTATGATGTAACGGTGTCTGTAAGACTCGAGCTTTTCTTGTTTCAGCCGATTGTTGCTAATGGAGCAGGAATTGGACTCCGCGGGCATTCAACTGAAAAGTTCTTTGGGCTCGTAAACAACGATAAGTTGCAAAATCCACGGTCTCTGAGTGACTTAGGTTACTATTTTTTTATCGGACAAAACACCGAGGGAAAATGGGGAGTTGGGGCATCAATTTGGCATATAGAACGAGTGGCGGTAAATGCAGAAGGTTTTATTAGGGGCGTATTTATAGAGAATGAGTTGCTGAGGTTTTCACCGTTTGATGTCAAATTGGGTGAGTGGTATCGCTTAAAGGTCGTAGCAGAGGGAGATTTGTTCCGAATTTTTGTCAACGAAGAACAGGTGCTGGGTTTGAAGGACGTTCGTTATCCTGAAGGAACAATCTATCTGTCATCGGGATTTGGCAACATTATTCGCTTTGACGATTTTGAGGTAAAATACGATGCGCCTGCTGCTGTACAACCGCGGCGAAAACTGGCAACAATGTGGAGTGAAATGAAAAGAAAAACCCAATAAGTTGAGGCCTGAAAAATTGAAGTAATTCAGACAAATTTTGGGTATACAGTTGAATTCAAAGGGACTGGAGGAATTTTTTGGCAAAAGTTGTTATTGAGCATCTTACGAAACATTTTGGAGATGTCGTTGCGGTAGACGACCTGACCCTCGAAATTGTTGATCGCGAATTTTTGACGTTGTTGGGACCGTCGGGTTGTGGCAAAACCACTACGCTGAACATCATCGCAGGCTTAGAAGATCCAACGAGCGGACGGGTGTTTTTCGACGACGACGAGGTAACTAATGTTCCGCCCGAACGACGCGATATAGCAATGGTTTTCCAAACTTACGCACTATACCCACACATGCGGGTTTACGATAACATCGCCTTCGGCTTGCGGATGCGCGGCACACCGGCTGATGAAATTGAACGACTTGTGCAGGAGGCGGCAAAGGCGATGGAGATTGATCATCTGCTCAGGAGGAAACCGCGTGAACTTAGTGGTGGACAGCGACAGCGGGTAGCATTAGCGCGTGCCATCGTCCGGAATGCCCATGTGTTTCTACTTGATGAACCTCTCTCCAATCTCGATGCCAAATTGCGTGTAACGATGCGTACTGAACTCAAGCGGCTGCACGCCGAATTGGAAAAAACGTTTGTCTATGTCACGCACGACCAAGCGGAATCGCTCATCATGTCGGATCGGATTGTGGTACTCAATGAGGGCAAACTCCAACAGCTGGGAACGCCTGAAGAAATCTACAATCAGCCTGCCAATGCGTTCATCGCTGGCTTTGTAGGGAGCCCACCGATGAATTTCTTCGACGGTCAGTTACAAAACGGTGGAGATCAGTGGTTGGTAAAGGGGCAGGGATATACCTGTGAATTTACGCCGGCACCGACACAACGCTTGATTGAGAACGCTTCGACAGAGGTACAGCTTGGGGTACGCCCGGAAGATATCGAGGTGTTGCCGAGCGACTCACCCACCGCCCAAGCCAACGTTGTGGTACGAGAACCGTTGGGCAGTGATCTGTTTCTTACCTTGGAATTGGAGGGCGTGACTTTTAAGGCGCGAACCCACCCCGACGCACGTATGGACCGCGGCGACAGCGTGCCAATCCGTTTTAAGCCAACCAAGGTGCATCTGTTTAACCGCACCACAGGGGCAACGTTGCTTGAGTCTGTGCGGTGAACCAACCAAGACTTGGCTACGGAATCTCAAGCGGAATTGTCGCCAAAAATGACGCTTCCGTGCGCCGATTATGCGTTTGTGCTGCGACGACAGAGCCGTAAATATTGCCGAAATAGAAAATACCTCCAAGTGTTCCCAACGTCCAACCTTTGCGTGACGAAACGCCATTTTCGGCAAACCCGTCGTAAGCCGCCCACCCCAACACACCCAACAGAAATACAGTGAGCAGCGCATCGTTGGAGCGTCCAACGTAGACCCTGCCACTGCCGGGCAGGACAGTGGACAGAAATCCCGCTAGCAGCGGGCTTTTGGACGGAAGGTTTTTCCCATCTTCAGCGTATCTCTTATACATTGAGGCACGATGACCAACGGTCTCTGGCAATCCACTCACATCAAACTGGTCAAAGTGCTGAACCGTACTCTCCCACCGCTTCTGCATCAGCTTGTTCATGCCAATCAGTATCTGTGACTTCCAACGATATTCTCCTCTCTGAAACAGATCCCGCGATTCTTTGAGAAAGCGTACAGATTCGTCGTACTGTTCCATTAGAAAGTAGGTCGCGCCTAGCTCATATCGTGCTAAATTGGAATTGGGCTGCGTTTGGAGAAGCGTTTCGAGGAATTGAACAGCACGGTCGGGTTGACCGCCCAAACGATAACTCTCAGCGATTCGGCGTAAAACGTCGTTCCCCGAAGCAGTCGGCTGAGAAAAGAGGTAACGCTGATACTCACCCGCTGCGCGGAGATAATCGCCTTGGGCGTAGAGGTAATCCGCAAACTTGCGGATGTTTTCAGGCTCATAATAATCAATTGGCGGGCTGTCTGCAATTGCCCTCAATGCGGGAAAGACGCAGCAGAACGCAGCAAGAAAAATGGCGTGACGGCAAATCATTGTGTCAACGCCTCCTGTGAGTAAGCCTCAACCGGATCAATGTACTTGCCGCTTGCTTCGTCAAAGGGGTAGTGTGTGTGTGGCATCATTCCGTTATCGCGCAGCAGACGATCAGCGGTCAACAGTGTACCGCGAAAGAAGCCGTATTTTTGGATTGCCCCCATCCCGAATCGGGAGCAACTCGGAGAGAAGTTGCAGGCGGGTAGATCTTGCGTCGAGATGTATTTCTGGTAAATGCGAATAAGCCCCGTCGAAAATAGGCGGATCGGCATTGATTCTCTGGGATTGAACGGAATGGCTTCCTGCTTTTGATGCGAGATCTGGATCGGATTCGCACGTAGGATGAAGGTGAGGTCCGCAGCCTCGTCCCGTACGGAAGCCGATCCCCACGCCGAAACACACAGAATTAGGATGATCCAGATACTGAGTAGACGAATTACCATTTGCCCTCCTTGATTTTTAGGCCTTTGGGAATCTTGAATTTTCGGATTCAATTGGGCGGTTTGGAGTTTAATGGGGCGTTACTAATCTGACTCACGGAATTTTCCGTCACTGTTACGTTTCATGATATTTACATCAGTGGCGTTCGGATGACTGTCTCAAGAATGTGAGCGCGTGGGGACTGCGAGACGAGAAACAGGATTAAATCCGCGACCTCTTCTGGTAAGGTTAGATGCTCGATGACATCGGCCGGGTGATTATCACGGCGCATCTTGGTGTCAACGGGTCCTGGACACACCACACTCGCTTTGACACCGTGCGGACGGCCTTCGTTATTCGTGGTTTCGGTAAAACCGACAACGCCAAATTTGGAGGCGCAGTACGCCCCGCCGTTGGGGTGACCAACTTTGCCGGAGACTGACGAGACGTTGACGATATGTCCGGACTTCCGCTCGCACATGTGGCTGAACACTGCCTGCGTGCAGAGGAAGACACCTTTGAGATTAACGGCGATATTGAGATCCCAATCCTCCTCACGAATTTTCGGGATCGGGTTGTGGATCGCAACGCCCGCGTTGCTGACAAGAATATCAACCTTGCCAAATTTATCGAGCGTCCGTTTTACCATCGCGTCCACCTGCGATTTTTGCGTTACATCGGTTGGTATTGCGAGGGCGTGGCGACCAAGTGCACGGACCTTGTCTGCTACGTCTTCAACCTCTGAGAGCGTTCGCGCCGCAAGCACCAGATCTGCACCCTCTTGTGCAAAGGCGAGTGCGGTTGATCGACCAATTCCACGGCCCCCGCCGGTAATAATTGCAACTTGATTTTCGAGTTTCATTTATTTTCCAGTCTCGACGATGTTCTCTTTGATGTAATCGAAATTAATGTCGTAGCCTAGCCCCGGTCCCTGCGGCAAATGGACGTATCCCTCGTCGTCCATAGCATCAATCTTTGAATGCAGCCACGGCTCGACCTCATCGTAGTCGATAAACGGGTGGAGGAGTCCCCGCTCATAGAATTCACCGGGGATACCCATCGCGCCTAACACATGGAGATTTCCACCGCCGCCGCCGTGTACCTCCATCGCCATGCCAAACGACTCTGCCAGATGCACCACTTTCATCAACGGCGTAATTCCTCCAACATCTCCCACACCACCCCGTAGGATATCCGCAGCACCGCGCAAAATCCACTCCGCTCTGGTGAACATCTTTCCTTCAGCGGTTTCGGGGCCCACAACTGGGATATCCAACTGTTCTGCCAGCCACGCATAGGAAGAGGTGCTGTGTTCATCCATCGGCTCCTCAAACCAGTAGTAGTTGAGTTTCTCAAGTTCTTTGCCGATATAGAGTGCTTGTTCTCGACTGTAGTAATGGTAGCAGTCCAGCATCAGAGGAACATCGTCACCGACCGCCTCTCGCACGGCGGCGCACGCTTTGACATCCATTTTGGGGTCAGGAGCCCACGGAATGGGTGGCATCCAGGTGTGCAGCTTGATCGCCTTGTAACCACGCTGTATGCACCACTCCGCGAACCGACCGTAGTCATCTGGGCTGCTAAGCCCGCCCGGCTCTTCGTCACCGCACATGGTGCTAGCGTAGGCGAGGACTTTGTCTCGATAGCCTCCCAGCAGCTTATAGACCGGCTGATCAAAGCAGCGACCCGCGAGATCCCACAGTGCCATGTCCGCTACACCGACCACATTGTCTGTGAGGTTTCGATGGATGCGCTGCCAGTGCTTAAGCCGTTGCCATAGTTTTTCACGATAGAATGGGTCTTCCCCAACCAGTGCGGGTTTGAAAATCTGCTCCGCGATGGCGGAGCTACCACCAAAGGCGTAACCCTCCACGCCATCGTCGGTGACAATCGTGAGCAGCGTTTGAGTCGCATCGTGTTCAGGACCAGGATGTCCGTGACCCTCTGAGTCACTGACTTGGTTCGACTTATATTTGAATGTTTGGGTTTTTACGTCTACAATCTTCATTATTGTTTGCCTTTTACGTTTTGTGCATCACATTTTACTGGCGCAGCTTCTCGATCATCCCAAACAGGTTTTTCAAACAGATCCGGGATGCTTCCTCCCCCGCTTCGGAGAACGCAGTCCCGCCCGGACGGTTGAGCAGGTCATCCTCAATCTTTGAGGTTGGACGCCAATGCGTTTCCAAGCAGAGGTGTCCTTCGTAACCGTCGTCAACGAAGGCTTGAAGTTGTCCTTGCCAATCGATCACGCCTTCACCGACCGGGACCGATTCCATTTCGCCTGTTTCAGGATTTTTACCGGCATCCTTCAGGTGTGCATGCACCATCAGCGGCTTGAGCCTTTCATACGCGTTGGGATAGGGTGTCTCGCCTTCCGAGTGGGCTTCGTTCGCCGGATCCCAGATAGCGCGGATATTGGGCGAATCAATTTCGCGGATAAATCGCTCTGTCAACTTGGCAGTCGATAGGGACGTGGAGGCTTCGTTTTCCATCCCCAAAATCAGCCCCTCACCACTTGCCATCCGCACCGGTTCGTCATAGGCCCCGATAATCTCGCTCCATCGTTCTTCAACATTGTCTGTTTTCCAAAAGACGAAAGTGCGAATAAGGTTGATATCAAACGCTTTCGCCACCTCAATGCACCGCTTCAGAATTCCAAGATGTTCCTCCCGTTCCTGCGGGTTGTCGATGTCACACTTGAAGAACGGCGAGGCGATTCCGACAATTTGAACTCCCGTTCCATCAAGGATCCGTTTCATCTCATCGATATCGCTCTCCGTTAATTCCTGCGGCGGCTTATCCCACACAGATCGAATCTCGATTGAGTCAAGGTTCAACTCCTCTGCAACATTGACAACCGTTTGAAAATCTTGGGAAATTTCATCACCAATAACGCCTATTTTGAACATTGTCCTCTCCTTGCCTGCAAAGCGTGATGAATTTTTATTGATACGAATGCCCCTCATCGGGGAAGGTCCCCTGCTGAACTTCTAGCTTATAGTGCGTCACAGCCCGGTGGATCTCTTTCTGTATGTTTGCATACTGCTTGACGAATGTCGGCGAGCGGTCAAAAAGTCCAAGTATATCATGAAGCACCAACACCTGCCCATCACAGTCCGCCCCCGCTCCGATGCCGATTGTCGGAATCTGCAACGACTTCGTGATTTTTCGCCCCAGTTTCTCTGGGATAGATTCAAGGACGATTGCAAAGCAGCCAGCAGTTTCAAGTGCTTTTGCGTCATCGGCAATCAGCAAGGCTTCGGACCGCTTGCGTCCATGCACCCGAAATTTCTCACTCGTCTGCGGTAATAACCCAACATGCCCCATCACCGGAATACCATCACTGACAATGGCTTTTACAATCTCCGGTTTGTTACCCTCAAATTTGACGGTATCGGCACCGACATCACAAAGGGCGCGCGCATTTTTGACCGCCTGCTCCGGCGTTTCATAAGCCTGATGCGGAAGATCCGCGACAAGTAAACATGTTGTATTGGCTCGTGCCACGATTCGGGTGTGATGAAGCATATCCGCCATCGTAACCGATCGCGTGTCTTCATAGCCCAAAACTACCATGCCGAGCGAATCGCCGACAAGAATGATGTCGATATCAGCATCATTGAGGATACGCGCTGTTGGATAATCATACGCCGTCAGCATCGCAATTTTTTGTCCATTCTGCTTCATTGCCTGAATGAGATCGATTGTTTTTTTCATTGTTATTTCACGTTTGTCTTTTATTGCTCCAGTTCTGATTGCGAGACGAGTGTCAAACGAGACATCCCAAACTTTCCCTCGATCCCTTTGAACGCTGTACCAAACGACATAGCTTCTAAGTGGAATTTCTTATAATCTCGATCCATACCCTATCAATGTGGTTATCTTGCGGTTAGAATTCAAAGACGCATTCCATCAATGCCCACCATTCCTCCGGTTTTCTTTCAGGCACCGGCTCTTGGTAGGTCCGCATCAGTTCATCCCACTCACGGCAGCGTGGGTGCTGTTCTAGATATCGTGGGAAATCCTTTTCAACGTCAAACTCATCGACCGTCTCCATCGCCATGAACATCCTGCGACCTAGCAGGTAGATATTCATCTTCGTGATGCCGATGGTATGTAGACTCTCTAGGACTTCGGGCCAAACGTTGCTATGATATTCTTTGTATTTTTCGATAATCTCTGGATCATCTTTCAGATTGATTGCCAGACCAAAATGTTTCATTCCTGTCTCCTTCATTGTGTAAACGGAGTTGTCGTTGAACAAAGCCTCAACATAATTATCACTAAATTATCGTTATTTGTCAATAGCAATTTCACGAGCTAAATTCCTATTGACATGAGATCTCGTGGTAAGTATAATGCGGTGGATTGTCAGGCACAGTGGAATTGTCAGAGAGAAGGCGTGAAAGTCTATAAACTCGCATCAGTAGGGAGCTAACCATGTCGAAAAAACAAAAAGATGGAACAGTTAAAAAGCAGAAAGACCAGCAAACTGAGAAAGATTTCATCAGGCTCCAACCGACGGATAAGCCTGTAGAGGAACGAAAGAAATTGAAGCGTAAGTTCTATGAAAAAGAGCTTGCCCGACTTCAGATAGAGTTAATTAAACTCCAAGAACATATCCTGAACAAAGGCTTAAAGGTGGTCGTGATTTTTGAAGGCCGTGATTCCGCAGGCAAGGGCGGAACCATCCAGCGAATTACGGAACCACTGAATCCACGAATCTGCCGAGTGGTCGCATTGGGCACCCCAACCGAACGTGAGAAAACACAATGGTATTTTCAACGATATGTTTCCCATCTGCCGGCAGCCGGTGAGATAGTATTTTTTGATCGAAGTTGGTACAATCGCGCCGGGGTCGAGCGAGTAATGGGCTTTTGCTCTGCGGAAGAATATCATGAGTTTTTGCGTTCTTGCCCCGAATTTGAGCGAATGCTGGTGCACTCCGGGGTTATTCTGATCAAATATTGGTTATCTGTAGATGCAGATGAGCAGGAACGCCGTTTCAGAAGGCGAATCAAAAATCCGGCCAAACGTTGGAAACTCAGTGAAATAGATATGGAATCCCGCAAAAGATGGATTGATTATTCCCGAGCCAAAGATGAGATGTTTAAGTATACAGATATCAAACAAGCCCCTTGGTATGTGGTTGATGCTCATGACAAAAAACGTGCGCGGCTCAACTGCATTCACCACCTGTTGACTCTGATTCCTTACGAGGCACTCGCCCACCCAAAGTTAGAATTACCGCCACTCCAAGAAGATACCGGATATATGCGGCCACCCATGACAGACCAAACCTTTGTGCCAGAAATGTACCCATGAGCTCGTAAGCCTCCAATCCACACCACCATAAACCGATTGCACGCAATCTTAGGTGCAATTTATGCTATAAATATTTGCTTAACACAAGTTTTGTATACCATATATAGCCGATTATTAAAAATAAAATACTATATATTGTATAACTATTATAGAAAACGCAATTTTTTGTAACTTTTATGCAGCCTTTCACGTTTCGTATGACGAAACTTACCGAGGCATCTATTGTATTATTATATTGATGTGTTACTAAGGAGATCTTTTAAATGTCCAAACATCATACTTACGTCGCAACCTGCATAAAAGAGGCACCGCTCCAGTGGGGAATTGAACTTGAAGCGTTAGGCAACCCAGTACCGTCTAAAATTGTGCGGTTTCCAAATTTGACGCAACCGCTTACCAAAGCACCATATTTTCAGTCCGACTGCGATCCAATGGTTTATTTTAAGCAGCTAGTCAAAGGTATGCCGGAGATGCTTCAAGACTATCATGCACGCACTCTCAGACGGATTCAGGGACAAATGAATCAGTTGAAAGTCGGCGATTGCTGTTACGTCAAGGTTTCATACATTGATAGCAGAGGTGGAGTCAGCCCCTACAAGTACGACATCGAGCTTATTGATACCCTACCTTGTGAATCGCACCAGAGATCAGACACGGCAAATTCTGAAAATGTGGGGCTACCTTCTGCTGCGCCGAGTGTAGATACCTCGATTTCGTACAATGAAGTAAACAGTTGAATCTGGTTTAGAAAGGTCTGCATCCAATAATAACGTGCCATTGCCCCCTTCCAAAGGTTATCATAAAAATAGCATAATCCTTATGACCACCGATGGAGGGAAGTAATGGCAAACAAAAGGATACCCAAAAGACGTAAAAAACGCAAACAGAAAGTCAGTCACTCCACCGCTCACGCGCCGTTGTGTGCATTGGGCGAAGTGCTTAAAGAGAAAGCGTTCTTTGATGAGATTCATCAAAGGGTTGAAATCCCTCAGAAGACGATTACCTATCGCCCGACAGACAAATTGGTGTTTGCCACGCTTGGCATAATTGCCGGAGCATCAACGATTTCAGACATCAACACCGCCCTCCGTCCGCATGGTGCGCTGCTTTTGGCATTTGGGTATTGCAAGTGTGCGGATCAGTCAGTAATTCAGGAGACGATAAATGCCGCCACGTCGGAAACAGTTTTTCAACTTCAGCAAGCGGTTGATGGTATTTGGGAGAAACATCACCTGACGTCATCTCCCCTCTCATCGTTGACCGAATCAAAGCCGGTAACTATTGATATGGATCTGTCGGCGCTGCCGGTCTCCAAACGCGCAGAAGGAGCCACCAAGGGGTATGTCCCCCACCGCAAAAATCAATACACCCGTCAAGTCGGACGCGTCCTGATGCCTGACACCCAGGAAATTGTCTCCCAATCCCTTTACACGGGAAACACCTCGTCTAAGGCGGTGTTCAAAGAAATGGTTGCCAAAATGGAAACCACCTTAAAACTGGATACAAACGCCAAACGGCAGCAGATTCAATTGAGACTCGATGCCGGATTTGGCACCGACGCGAACATCAATTTCGCGCTCTGGCGGAATTACTCGATTCTGGTAAAAATCTACTCGTGGAAAAGAGCCACTGCTTTAGCCAAATCTGTGCAGAAGTGGGTGGCTGTCCCATCGTGTGCCAATAAGACCGCTAGACAAGCCGGGTGGGTCACAAAGCCACATCGGTATGGGCGCAAAACGGTACAAGTGGCGGTCAGAACCCCAAACCACAAAGGCGGTTATAACTATTCGGTTTTGGTGACTACCGATACAAAAGCAACGTTAACCCAAATTGTCACCCATTATGATAAACGAAGCGGGGTGCCCGAAAGCACCTTTTGCCAAGATTATCAAGGGTTGTCGATGAGAAAGCGTCGAAAAGCGGGATTTGAAGCCCAACAGGTGCTGCTTCTACTCTCTCAGTTGGCTCATAACATTCTCATGTGGTCCAAACGGTGGCTTATTGATGCGCTCATTGCATCGGGGAGCAAGACTGAAAAACAGACCCCACCGCAACCCAGCGCATCAATCAATCAAACTATTGCTACCATTCAAGCGAGGGGAATCAAACGGTTGATGCGCGAGGTGTTAGGTATCTCTGGCAAAGTACAATTCAAAAACAAAAAGGTCGTCTGTATCATTCTTAACCCTTTATATCCACTCATTGAACGCATCATTACTGCATTTCAAGCCTTCTTAAAACCCTATAAAATACGCGTCTTATTGGGCGAAACCTAGGTAGATAACCTCTACCCTCCTTTTATAGAGGAGATAGGATCGGATTGGGGAGAAGCCAGCGACCTCCCTGACGATGGGCAATTAAACTCGCCGATCAACAACACAGATCCACTCGAGCTCATCACACAGTTGCACGAGGAGATCCAGGAGCTACAAGGCGATTTGGACCGGATCAAAAACAGGATTGCAGAAGCAGTGGTTCCAGCTTGTCAGAATTTGGGACAGCGGGTAGTGACGGATTCAGAGCAAACTGTCGAGGAAATAGAAGAAGTTGATTCGAGTCTACCGGTAGCAGCAAACGATCAACGAAAGGAAATACTCCTCAATTTGGATGAGCAGAGTGCAATTGAATACATAATCAACCAGCGGGTAGTCACCGAATCGCAGCTGAGAAACGTGTGCCATATCTCCAATCCAGTTCGCGTGATGAACCATTTGATTGAGAAGATGGAGCAGTGCAATTTTCCTTGGATCTCCACGGAAGAAAGCCAAAATGGAGAACTCATTTATATGTGGAGTGCTCCAGAGTGATTAAGCTTAGTTCCCTTTCACACTGTTCGCGTAGATTTGAGCGATAATCGCATTTGTCTTTAACCCTTCCTGTCCCGTACAGCGGATTGGCACACCTGTACGCATCTGACTGACGAGGGCTTCAACTAACCCCGTGTGCATATACGGCAATGGCGGTTGGTGGAATGACTCGCTTTTGTCCTTCGTTTCAAGCGTCAGGTTTCCGCTGTTGAGCGGGTTGCAGCGCAAACTCCCCTCCGTACCGTAGACCTCAACTTCATCAATCGAAACACCAACATTCCAGTTGATATTTGCGACAGCATGTGCCCCGTTTTCAAAGCGTAAAGTGAAGACGGCAGAATCATCAACTGGCTGGGGCAAATAGACGTTTTCTGCGTACCCAGAAACAGATGTCACCTCCCCCAATAGATACATCAGCAGATCAATCCGGTGACTCCCCAAATCCATCAGGACACCCCCGCCACTAATTTTGGGATCGGTGCGCCATGCGCCCCACTCATGGCTGCTTGGATCATAGGAAGCGGTATGATTGATTCTCCCTAGCACAACTTCCCCGATTGCTCCCGCCTCCATCAATTCCTTCATTTTTACGATATTCGGAAAGAAAGGTCTGTAATAAGCGATTGTGAGTGGGACGTTGCTCTCACGGCAGGCATCAACCATCTGCTGACACTCGGCGACGTTCATCCCCATCGGTTTTTCACAGAGAACATGCTTCCCTGCCTCCGCGGTAAGAATGGTCTGCTCACAATGTAGGTGTGGCGGTGTTGCGATATAGACTACATTAATCTCGTCATCCCCTAGCAGCCCTTCAACCGTGTGATAAGCGCGTTTCGCGCCATGTCTCACTGCAAAATCCTCTGCCTTCTCTCTGTCACGGCGCATTACTGCAATTAGTTCAGAACCTTCAACCGTATAGAGCGGGGGACCCCCTTTGTACTCCGCCACATCTCCACAACCGAGTATTCCCCATCGTAGTAATGTCATATTGTCCTCTTTGCAAATTGAATGAGTAAACTTTTCATTTTCGTCCAATGTCCCTCACGGATGTAGTCGTTTCAACCAATTTTGAACGCGGAGCTGAAGAAATGCCTGCGCCCGGCCGGACCAGAGATAATCGAGTGTCAGGCCTCGAAAAATTGGCATAGGACTCATCTGGAGACGTAGGTCTTCGGTAAACGCTTCAAGCGATTGATCCCCTAACCCACACGACAGTTGCCGCAGTAGGGTTGCTGCATCGGCAAGGGTTCTGACAGAGTCGTGTCTTTCCGTGAGGGCATCGAGCCCTACCGCTGCGTCAGCCAGATCTTGTTCCGCCCGATCGCTCCACCACCGGTCAAGCGACTCCACCGCTGATGCAAAGTGGGTTCCATCATCTCGAAATTCTTCTCGCTGGTGTGGATTGCAAACATACTCGCCGAGCTCTGTGAGGGTGGATTCTCTCGACCGCGTCGGATTCAATTGCCTGCGAAAAAAGTAGTAATCCCCCGGATACTGCGTATAAGGTGTCAACCGATAGGCAAGCGAGGCAGTATGTTTTTCCTCAAGTCCTTTCTCAAGCCACGCATCAATCTGTTGCAACTTGGGTTCAGGCAAGATATTATTCGACTCAAATCCACCCTCCGGATCAAGGAAGAATGCGAGCGGCAAAGGGACCAATCCGTGTTCCCGCATGATGTCAATTGTTTCATATTCGACACTCCTGATAATCACCGCACTCCCTTCGGGGAGTTCTGCCGCAATTCGATGGCGCAGATTTGGGTGCGGCGCAAAGCCATTTCGCCCGGCTTCAATGTTTTCAATCCACCAAGGGCAAGCTGTGATCGATGCTCTGCCCTCAATGACCCTAGATACGGTGTGTAGGGCGTTCAGCATGACCCGCAGGTAGTCCCTACACTCCGAACAGATGCAGGCACCCGGATCTGCGAACCAGAGAACGAAGCTGTCCGCTACGTCCGCGAAGGTATCGATCAAATATTCCTGATAAGGTATGATACGTTCTTTCCCACGCTGCCAGCAGAGGGTGATGCCGGTGTAATTGACATCTTCTGCTCGCAGTTGGGGGTAACGCAACCATGCCAAAGGCGGCACTGTCCCGCTTGAAAATCCAACATGGGTTTCCATTCCCATCACGCGGGCATACGCCAGCGCGTCGTGCCAGACCTGATAACGCCACGCATTGGAAGCCAACTCCGGCTCGTCCGGATGGTAATACTGTGTGGGCCAAATATAAAGCTTCAACAAATTGCAGCCCGCTGCATTGAGCAGTTCAATGTACCATTTCCAATCATCGAGGCTCCACGTATCCGTCGTCAGTGGTGCGATGTTCCACGGAATGCTTGAGGCGTACACCCCCCGTATTGCGTACGGCGTGTCATCATCAGCGAAATTGCGAACCATCCGAAACTGGACATCATCCCCAGTCCTTCCAACCAAGCGATAGCCCTGCTTGGCATAAACGCGGATCGCCCGATAATTCTCTCGATAACAGGTCAACGCGAGTCCTTGCTTCCCACGCTCGCGGGCAATGCCTTCAATCCGGCCCATCAGTCTTTGACCGATGCCCTTGTTATGGAAGGCATCGACGACTCCAATACCCAAACCCGGGTAACCATCTCCCTCTCTATCAACGTACCAAACATGTCCGACCAACTTTTGGTCGCTAAATGCACCGATATGGACGCAGCTTGGATTGTGGAGCTCTCCCGAAATCTTCGCGACCGCATCTTGATCAAAGGGGTATGGATGATAAAAAGAGCGACTCGCCTGGGAAAGGCCCTCGAAGAAAGGGGGAATCTTCGGAATATCGGCATCAGTGAGGAAGCGAATGGCTAAATTTGTTGTGTTGTCGCCCATAATGCCCTCTCTCGTTGGGCAGAGAAACGCCTTCGATTTAGTCCGAAATCCCCCCTGTTGCGCGCAGCAGGGTTTCCTGCACAAGCAGTTCATGCGACATCGGTCGATCCGGGGGCTGCTTCCCTTCGATGGTTGCTATAAAGGCATCTAATTCCAGTTCATAGGTTCTTTGACGGCTTTCCCCGTTTATCTCCACAATCTGCTCGCCTTCTTGGTAACCATCTTTTGCTTCAGCCAGACAGAGGCGGATTTGTAGACCGGGTTCAAAAGGTTCGACGATAATCGCGCTCCCCTGACTGCCGTACACTTCGAAGCGGCGCGCCATCGGGCGGGTCTCCATCGCGGCGATGTCAATAAATGCGAGAGCGTTCTCAAACTCAAAGACTCCAAGAGTATTATCCTGAAATGCCGACACTGAACCGGTATCGTTACGTAAAAACGAAGTCACCTTCACAGGACGGCCTAAAATCCAGACCACTTGGTCGAGCATGTGACCGCCCAAATCAAAAAAGATGCCGCCCTGATGCGTGTTGCTGATCCGAGTTCGGGCATCTTCAGTAATATATGTAGACATGTGGGCGCGCACGGCGAACACATCGCCCAAAAAGCCGGACTTCGCCCAGTTAGCAACCTGCTTGAAAGCAGAATGATAGCGCAGCATATAACCCATCTGAATGAGCAACCCCTTGTCTTCCGCAGCCGCGACCACCTGCTGCCATTGCGTCCAGTTGTCGCCGGCAGGTTTATCATACCAGACGTGCTTGCCAGCATTGACAATCTCCTCGGTCTGATCGAGACTTTCCGCGTTGAGCCCCTCGGAGGCAATCGCTACAATGCTCTCATCTTCCAACATCTCGCTCTTGTCGTCAAACCAGTGAACACCCTCAAAAGCAGTGCCACCGGATCCTTCAAGTGAGGCGCGCTGCTGCGGATCAGGTTCAAAAACCCCTGCGATTTCGACATCATCGTTTACCTGCATCGCCAGCAATTTGCCGGAGGCGTGTCCATGTTTAGTTCCATACTGAGCCATTCGTATCTTTGCCATGCTTCTCTCCAGAATTTTCGTTAGGATTTCGTCCCCGTTAAATCGGGGTTTATAGCCACTTGCCCAAAGGGTTAATGTGCTCTAACTATACTCAGAAATCCGTACTGTGTCAAGCACTTTGAATTGGTGATAAGAATTCCTACTTGTGCAAGGCATCACAATAGAGTATCATAGAAAATGTCAATCAGAATTTGCCAATACGTCCCTATGTACCTGTCAAACTCATTCCATACGATTGAGAGGAAATTTCATGCAAACTTCTTCAAGCTACGGCACAATCCTCATTGTCATTGATGGTTGCCGTCCCGATGGCATCCAACAGGCAAATACACCAAACATTGATACCCTAATTGCGCGCGGGGCTTACACTTTCAATGCGCAGAGCGTTGTTCCATCGTCTACACTACCGTGCCACACCTCGATGTTTCGTGGCGTAACGCCGTCACGACACGGTATCACAACCAATACATGGGTCCCGATGGTGCGCCCGGTGCCGAGTATCGTTGAGGCCGCTCATGCAATACAAAAGAAGACAGCGTTTATCTATAATTGGGAGCAGCTCCGGGATCTGGCAGCGCCGGGTTCACTCGATTTTTCCTATTTCAGGGAGAATCTTGACGATCCAAACGGCGACCTAATGATAGCGCAGATCGCAGCGGAACACCTAATTGCTGAACAACCGGATTTCTGCTTCGTCTATTTGGGGGTGGTGGATATTGTCGGACATCGACATGCATGGATGTCTGAGGAATATATTGAACAGATCGGTATTGCAGATCAAGCAATCGGGATTCTACTTGAAGAACTTGACAAAGCTAACCTTTTAGATCATTACTTTATCCTCGTCCAGAGCGACCACGGTGGGCACGGAAAGAGTCATGGAACGGACCTACCAGAAGATTTGACGATTCCGTGGATAGCAGCCGGACCGAAGATTACGCAGACTGGCGAGATCAAAGAACTAGTGCGAATCTTTGACACTGCCCCGACGCTCGCTCATGTTCTCGATCTGCCAATGTCCGAAGATTGGGAAGGACAGCCAATTATGCAGATTTTTTGATTATCGCGTTAATCGGTAGGACACTATTACTTGCTAATCGGAAGTTCCCTCAAATGCTAGCACACGCAGCGGAATGGCATCCGTACCAAGGGCAGGCAGCGGTTGTGCAAAAACGTACACACGACTCTCGCTGAGATCTTCCAAATGCGTGAGGCTCTCGATTAACGGAATACCCCGGTCAAACAAAATATGGTGATTAATCAATTCGCGGCTGCCCGGCACCTCAAGCCCAGGACTGTCAATGCCGAGTAGCTTTATCCCCGAATCAACCAGCCATTGGAGCGCGTCGGGTGTGGGATAGGGTGGTCCTCCGCCTTCAGTCGCAGCACGACGATCCCAACCAAAATAGATAAAAACGATGTCACCCGCTTGGATTCCTCCGGCTTGCGCTGCTGCTTCCTCAAAACGTGGACGCTCAATGGGCCTTGACCAAGGCACATCGCTGAGGTCCAAGATAGCCGCCTCACCGAAGAACTGCTCGACCGGTAGTTCACCAACTGCAGCACCGTTCTTGACCGCATGCAAAGGTGCTTCGACGTGAGTGCCCGCATGACCGCTCATCCCAATCTGTGTTACTACATACCAGCGACCTGACGCCGGAGCGGTTTCGGGATCGCTAACAATGCTGTCAATCTGTGTCTCATACCGGACCCACGGATGCTGCCCCTCACTCGAAATCAGCGGACGTGAGAGATCAACGATGCGACTATAATGGAAAGTTGGTGCTGTCACTGTTTCTCCCCTCCTTCACGAGCGAATCGTTTGAGCGTTGCGGCAGCCTCCACAGGTGAATCATACGCAGGTAGTTCACCGGTCTGCGTCACGCGTCCATAGTATCCAGCCTCGCACAACGCTTGTAGGTATGCTGCGTGTTCTGCCGGGGTTGTCTGCGGACGGCCCCGTCCCGGCTCGGCAATATGTGCGTGGATCAGGTATGGTCCCGCCGCAGCAAGCGTATCGAATGACTCGCCGTTCAGTCGCATGTGAAAGAAATCCGCCATCAACTGGATGGCAGGGCGGTTGACCTGCTGAACCATTTCAACCCCTTCTGGAACTGTATTAATGAGGTTTGCATCGTCGTAATTATACGGTTCAACGGCGACCTGTACCCCGCGAGGTTCACCTAAGTCGGCGCACATCTGAAGGAAGTCATTCACCTGTTCCAATGCCCGGTCACGAGAAAATCCGTCGGGGACAAAGCGAGATCCACCGCTGCCATAGCCGATGACTGGGACTCCAGCCTGCTGCATCGCATCAAAAAGGCGTATCACATAATCGCGCACTTGTGCGTCGTCAATCTCCGGTCCGACCACTTTTGACCGACCCAAAAAGCCACACATCGCCGTAACAGACACCGGCGATGCCTGAATCTGTTCAAGTGTCTTTTGTTCGATTGTGCCAGCGTCCTCATTAACACCAAGGAGACTAGGGGAGATTTCAGCGTAGTCATAACCCCACGCTGCGACATCCTCCAATTGGTCTAGGCTGCCGATAAGCAGTCCAATCTCCATCATAGCAGCCCGCGGCTGCGTTGTTTCATTGTCCATATTCGCGCCCTCTTCCACAAATTTCTTGAGTAAAACCTTAAGCCCTGTTAAACTAACAATTAATGCCGAACTTCGAGACGATTATACCACGATTCAAAATCAGAAAGGATAAGAAATATGCCAACAGACCTTGCACACCACATAGAAGCGACCCCGCTGGTCGACACGCATGAACATCTGCGAAAGGAACCGGATTGGTTGGAAAATGGTCCCGACATTTTACAAGACCTGTTTGGGAATTACGTTCCTGCAGACCTCAACACGGCGGGCGCATCGCCAGACGCAATGACACGCCTGATGGATGCTTCAGACCCAGATATTGCCGGACGTTTCAAGGGAATCCAGGGAGCGTGGGAAGCGACGCAGTTCACCGGATACGGTGAGGCGGTGCGACTCATTGCAGAACACATCTACGGAATTGACGAACTTACTGGAGAAACCCTAGAATCAGCGGGTGAGAAAATCAAAGCGTTACGCAAGCCCGGCGAACGTTATCGCCTGCTGCACGACGTAGCGAACCTTGACCATGTGCAGACTGATGATTTCAGTTGGCCCTGTCTGCCCGATCATTCCGGGCTAGACTTCTTCCTCTATGACCTCTCATGGGCTGGATTTTGTAACGGGCAGATCGATACAGAACAGATCCACGCCGAAACGGGTGTTGAGGTGAAAGATCTCCGGACGCTGAAACAGGGGATGGAGGGGATTTTCGCAAAGCATGGGCCATGTGCGATTGCAGTGAAGGCGCAGCACGCTTACAACCGAACCCTCAATTGGATCGAAAGGAACGATGTTGAGGCGTCAGCTGCACTCTCCCAAGTATTAAACCAACCCGTGGAGGAAATCAGTGTGGAAACCTATCTCTGCTTGGGCGATTGGTGTTGGGCGCGTGGGGTCGAATTGTCGATTGAGCACAACCTTCCGTTCAAAATTCACACAGGCTACTACGCAGGAAATGACCGAATGCCGGTAAGTCGGATCCCTGCCGGAAATATGTGCGAACTCTTTGCCCGCTACTTGGATGCCAAATTTGTCCTGATGCACATCGCCTACCCCTACAACGATGAGCTTGTCGCGCTAGCGAAGCACTATCGCAACATCTGGGTCGATCTCTGTTGGGCGTGGAGCATAGATCCGTATAGCTCTCGTGACTTTCTGCGTCGGTTCATACACGCGGTTCCATCAAATAAGATATTCGCCTTTGGTGGGGACACAGGTTGGCCCACTAGCTCGATGGCTTACGCGATTCAAGCGCGTAACGAGATTCGCCGCGCCCTTGAAGGGGAGATCGCAGAGGGCTATATGACCGAAAAACAGGCGATGCAGATTGCCACACACCTGATGCGAGACAATCAATTTGCTTGTTTTGATGTGGAAGGCACACGCGCGAATATCCGTGCCGCGGCTTGATAAAAGGTGGAAGGTTCATATCAAAAGAAAGTGCAAAATGCGAAGAGAAACCGAGTTTTTTCTTGAAAACTCGGTTTCTTTGCACTATTTCTTTACATGAGCCAAGTGGAAATTAAATCGCTCCGATGCGCTCATGGGAAACCACCAGATTTCGCCGGGGTTGGAAGACACCGCCCCGGTGCTTGCCTCATGCAGGATTTTTGACACGGTCAAGCGGGATCACTGCCACCGCCTCAATTTCAATCATCCACTCAGGATTGACCAAACGGCTCACTTCGACCAACGTGCTAGCAGGATACGGCGGATCGAAGAACTCAGCGCGTACTGCGTGGATAGCGGCGAGTGTAGCCATATCGGTTATGAAGACTGTGACCTTAGCGATATCCGACATCTCTCCTCCGACGCTCGATAGGACGGTCTGAATGTTTATCAGCGTCTGCCGGGTCTGTGCACGAATATCACCCACTCCGACTGTGTTGCCGTCCGGGTCCTGCGAGACATGCCCAGAAATATGCAGCACTTTCCCCTCCGGCTGCCAAGCAGCACCCGAAAAAATCCCAAAGGGCTTCACGACACCCGGTGCGTTAAATCCATCTGCCATATCAATTCTTCTCCTTTATTCACTTGACTTTAGGTGAGGCAACGTAACTGCCAAGTATTATATCAAATGTCCTTTTTTCCTGCCAACGAATACTCAATTCCTCACTCATCATCTACCCACTTAGAAAGTAGAAAACTGTGCCAAATTAAAAATAAATTGAAGAATATAGCGGAGTGTGCGTTAAAAAATTAAAACTGCAAAGTGTTCTGCCACTATAGTTTAAATGAAAAATCCCCAAATGTCCGATGAATCTCAGAAGTAAATTTCTGCTATAATAAGATTTACGCACTTAAGGTTTTAGACCTGTCAGTGCCCTGCCAAATCCCTGACATTTGGCGAGGTTATGGTGCCATTTCAGTGAAAAATGGTTCATAAACAGTGCGTATTTGGCAGGTCAAAAAGCCGTCTGGGCGCACCTGCTGTTGAGCAGTACAAATCTACAAACGCTCTGAAGCTAGGGCCCATCAGGGTTCAGACAAACATCCACCAATGATGCCCCCCCGATGTGGGGTTGAATTTTTTTTTTGGACCTGACAGGGACCTGCCAAATTGCCGAATCGTGTCGGTGGGTCATTGAAACAGCGGTGTCGATTCCGCGTAGTGGAAGGGGTTGGATTTTACCGTTCTACTGCGTAAGTCCTATATATGGTGAATTCTAAAAATAAGTGGACATTTACCAATGCGCGAAGTTACCAAAGTCCCCCTGATAAGGGGGATTTAGGGGGTTGACTGTGCATTGGGAGTGCCCAAATAATTCTAAGATCCACTATAAAAAATAAAAAGAACAGGGAAATGTCTCTTTTGAAAACGTGATTAAAATTTCGTATAGGGGCTATTGCCAGAAAACGAGAGAAGAAACTCTGATTTCCGATTTTGAACTGATGGTTATCCAAGCCGATACACTCTTCATCCATAATGCAAAAGGGCAGCTGAAGTTTATCAATGAGCCTATTAAACCGGAAAAATATCCAGCACCGCGCCTTTTCATCGGACACACAGCGGTTGGTTCTGTATACTGTTTTCGATATGATCTGCCCTCGATAATCTGCAATCAGTTAGAAGAATCGATTCTGTTGGAATCTCCTCCGGGCAACATCGCTCAACAGCCAGACTACCTTGAAACAGTTAAGGAGATTCTCGGTACCCATGCTCCAGTCCAAAGAATGTATGCAGGTCCCGCATTTCGATTTCCAAATAGCCTCAATCGGACAGCAGAGGCGGTGAGCGTGGACAAACACAATGCAAAGCTGCTGGAATTTGGATTTTCAGACTGGATTGACGAACTAGATCATATCCAACCTTGTATCGGAGTATTAGAAGAAGGAAAGATCGTCTCACTCTGTTGTAGTGTACGTAAATCGTCGAAGGCAGAAGAAGCGGGTGTTGAAACATCGGCATCTTACCGCGGGAAAGGTTATGCTGCTCGTGCAGTTGCAGGTTGGGCGCAGGCCGTTAAAGAGAAAAGACGCATTCCTTTCTACAGCACATCTTGGGACAATAGGGCATCGCAGCGCGTTGCCCAGAAGTTGGGGTTAATTTCGTTCGGCACTGACTTCAATTTTTTCTAGGAACAAATGCGCACTTTTACCGTTATCTGGCTTGGTCAACTCGTTTCATTATTGGGCACCGCCATGACCCGCTTCGCCTTGCTGATCTGGGCTTATGAACAAACCGGCCAAGCAACGACGCTGGCGTTACTCGGATTCTTTTCATTTGGCTTAGATGTATTGCTGAGTCCAATAGCGGGGGTTTTGGTTGATCGTTGGGATAGACGGTTGGTGCTGTTGTTTGCCGACCTCGGTGCAGGACTGATGACGATCACGATGCTAACTTTATACATGACGGGTGCTCTGCAGATTTGGCACCTTTATGTCGTGCAGGCACTAACGGGCGGATTTGCGGCGTTTCAAGCACCCGCTTACACCGCTGCCACGACAATGCTGGTCCCGAAGTCGCAATACTTACGAACCAGTGGGATGCGGTCTCTTGCAAGTTCAGTGTCACAGGTGTTTGCTCCGGTATTTGCCGGGGTTATGCTAAGACTAATAGACATCGGCAGCGTGATGTTGGTTGACATTGTGACGTTTCTAGTTGCAATGATAACACTGCTGATTGTGCGTATTCCGCATCCGAAATCGACGCAAAAGGATTCAACAGAAAGCAAAATATGGAAGGAAACCGGCTTCGGCTTCCACTACATCCGTCATCGACATGGTTTGCTCGGGTTGATATTTCTTTTTATTGGTATCAACTTCTTTGCCGCACTGACCTACTTTTCGATTCTGCCGGCGATGATTCTGGCACGAAGTGGGCGGAACGAGTTGACGCTGGCGAGCATACAGGCTGCGCTAGGTATCGGGGGCATTGTTGGGGGACTGTTGGTTAGCATCTGGGGTGGGCCAAAACGAAAGATACATAGCATCTGCGCGGGTACAGCCCTCTCGTTCCTGCTTGGGGATTGCCTTTTAGGGCTCGGACGGAATGTGCAGACTTGGGCACTTGCTGCGTTTCTCGCTGCACTCTTTATACCGTTCATCTCCAGTGCCCACCGTGCAATCTGGCAGGTAAAAGTCGCGCCGGAGATACAAGGACGTGTTTTTTCAGTAAAGGGTATGCTTGAACTTGTTCCCATGCCACTTGGTTACCTACTAGCGGGACCACTGGCAGACCGCTGGTTTGAACCGGCGATGATGGTAGATGGGAGTTTGGAGAGGACGTACAGTTGGCTGGTCGGGACGGGCCCAGGTGCGGGGATGGCACTCATGTTTATCTGCACTGCGGTGCTGGGCGTAACAATAAGCCTGAGCGGTTACCTATTTCGGGTGATTCGTCGCGTTGAAAACGATTTACCGGACCATGATGCTGTGCCTGTGCCACATTCCATTTAGTCAACCTGTCATTGCAGTTATTTTGAGTGACCGACATTTTTAAGGTGTAACTCTACAAGTATCAAGAGGTTTCCTCACATGTGCAAGCAAAACAGCATCGTAGCTTATTATGAGCGGGGAGATGAAATTCGACGGCTTTCATCAAGTGGAGGACAACTTGAGGAGACTCGTATTCGGGAACTGATTACGCGCCATCTGCCAGCAACGCCAGCCGTAGTATATGACGTGGGCGGCGGGCCCGGAAGCTATGCGTGTTGGCTTGCAAGGAAAGGATATGAGGTTCATCTTGTGGATCCTGTTCCGCTTCATGTGGAACAAGCAGCCGCCGCATCACAAACCCAACCCGACCATCCGATTGCAGAACTCTACGTTGGAGATGCCCGTCATTTAGACCGGGGAGATAACTCTGTAGATGTCGTTCTCATGCTAGGACCACTGTACCATTTAACGGAACGAAACGAGCGAATCGCGGCATTACAAGAATCGTATCGAATCCTTCGGAAAGGTAGAATCATATTCGCTGTTGCTATTTCTCGATACGCTTCAACTTTACGCGGTATGACAGATGGTATCATGAATCCAGAGTATATCAAAATCGTAGACCGTGATCTGCGGGATGGGCAGCACCGGAATCCAAACGAACATCCAGCATACTTTACAACGGCGTTCCTCCACCGACCGGAGGAACTTAAGTCAGAAATAGAAGCTGTGGGATTTGATCTTGAAGGTCTATTTGGCATTCAGGGGCCCGCTTGGCTGCTACAAAATCTCGAAGAACAGTGGGCTGATCCAAACTGCCGTGAGCGTCTGCTGAATATTGCCCGTTCTCTTGAAAGCGAGTCATCAATAATTGGCGCAAGTACACATATTATGGCGGTTGCTCGTAAAACAGAGGGCACCACCTAAACGCGAGAAATAGACCGGCAACGATAGAAGAATAACAAAGTAAGGAACCAAAGGGCGACCGAATGAAAACTTTAAGAAGTTATAATATTGCCAAGCAATTGCTGAATATAGAGACAGATCGTCTCTGTTTTAAGATCATTGAAGTGAGTGATGTAGATTTCATTCATCAGCTATATTCCGACTGGAAGGTTTCACAACATCTAGGAAAAGTGCCATTTCCTTTCGGATATGAGGACGCGAAACGGACGACTTCTCATTGTGTCTCGAAGGAAACTACCGAAAATACTATGACTTTGCTCATTAAGAAAAAGGATGACTCTCGAACTATCGGAATTGTCACCTTGAGAAAAGATGGAGAATTGGGAATACTGGGTTACTCCATTCTCCCTGAATTCTAGAACATGGGATTTGCGGCCGAAGCCTGCAAGCGCATTGTCAATTTTGGGTTTGAATATTTGGAATTGTCAACAATTCAAGCGAGTACCACTGAAAATAATATGGCTTCGATGAAGGTTTTGGAAAAGTTAGGATTTTCCCTTAGAGAAAGTCGAATAAAAGAAAACTCAATTCATAGTGGAGAGCGACTTGTCAGAAAATATCAAATGCAAAGTCAATAGACAGGGAATCCGGCTGGTAGCCCGGGCGGCGATTGTCCGTGATGGCGCAATTCTGCTTGTTGCGTTTGATGGCGAGAACGGTTTCCATTATAATCTACCCGGCGGCGGTATTGAACCGGGCGAAAGGTTGTACGATGCGGTACGGCGGGAGGCCCGTGAGGAGACTGCTGCTGAAGTTGAAGTGAAGGAACTGTTGTTTGTCTACGAGTGTTTCCCGCCCGACTACGGCTTTACGCTAGATGAGAAGCCGCATTGTATTGATTTCATTTTCCGTTGTGCCCTTTGCGAAGGAAGTGAGCCACGCCTGCCTGATAATCCGGACAAAAACGAAGTCGCGGTTCACTGGATGCCGTTGGATGAATTTCCTGACGCCCCGCTTGTACCACAAATTCAGGATCAGGTGATTGCTGCTTTACAAAGAAACAGCGATGATCCATTTTACCTAAGCCCCGATATGACGGATGAAGTCAAGAGTTTGAGGTGAAGTGTTTAATAAGTGAACGAAGTACAACAGTCTGAGAAGGCGAATTCTACTGTCAGTTTACATTGGAGACATGTGAATCACAGCTTTCCCCCAAATCGGGGGCACTGCGGGCTGCTACACCCATAAAGCTAGTGTCTTGCCGGCACTCAAGGAGACTACACCGTGCATACTTTCATCCAACGGGGAACTCGAATACAGACAGAAATCGGAACAGATGAACGCCCAGAAGTCGTTCGTTGGACAACATGGGACGGTGGGACACTCAAACAGTCCTATGCACTCATCTCTACCGAAGGGGCGGTCCTGGTTGATCCTGTCCGTCCCCTTAAACCGGATAAAACTTTGGCATTGCCGCCTTCAATATTCAAACAGTGTACGGGTCACAAGCATCTAGCTGTCATCTGTACCACTGTTCTCCATGAACGGAATATATACTGGTTCCGAGAAAGCTATGGCATCCCAATCTACGTGCCCAAAGAAGTAGTATCTGCTTTTGAGGGTAAGCCCGATCAGGTATATGAAGATGGCAATGTTCTGCCTGCCGGTGTGCAGGCGTTGTGGATAGGAGCGCATCAAAAAGGAGAGATGGTGCTACACTGGCGCGCCCCAGGCGGTGCCCAGATATTAATCTGTGGAGATGCCATATATGGGCAATCTAGCCTTGGGGCCTTTGATGGTGCCTCTGAAACCTTCTGGCACCAGATAGGGGGCATCAGATTGTTTAGCGAAGGTCGTGTCGAAGAGTCGGAGATGCGGAGCCGGTATGAGTGTCTGATAGATCTGGAGTTTGAGCGCATCTTAAACGGCCATAATCCGAAGCCCATTGATCAGCATCCTAAAGATGCCCTACGGAAGGTTTTACGGGAAGGCACCTACGAGCTGCATCCGAGTGGTTCTTGTACTTACCTATGGCTTGATCTGTCTGGGGCGCACAAAGGATTATCTTAAGGGGAGTTGGATTAATGGAAAAAGGAAATTATAAGGAAACTTAAATGTCTACCAATTCAATACTCTCTCAAATGCCTATTGACCTAGGCGATAATCTAATCTTACGGTTTGCACGTCCCAACGACGTGGATGCCCTCGCTGAATTTAACGCCCGCGTTTTCGAGGATGAGAAAGTAGGAGTTGGGATACGCGGTTTGATGTCAGGTCATCACCCAACGGTGAAAGCGAGCGATTTTACCGTTGTGGAAGATACACGGACAAATAAAATCGTTTCGTCAATGTGTCTCATCTCCCAGATGTGGGCATATTGTGGGATTCCGTTCAAGCTTGGGCGGCCTGAAGTAGTCGTCACGGAACCGGAGTATCGCCGACGCGGCTTGGTACGAAAACAGTTTGAGGTAATACACGCTTTGAGCGCAGCGAAGGGCGAACTGATGCAGGGCATCACCGGCATCCCGTGGTACTATCGCCAATTCGGGTATGAGATGGCAATGGAGATCGACGGCGGAAGAGCCATAGCTGGAATCGATCTGCCGAAGCTGAAAGATGGTGACTCCGAAAAATATCATCTACGTCCCGTGGTAGACGATGACCACGCCTTCATTCAAGGGTTGTATGAGTGTGCTAGTTGTCGTCAACCTTTCTCGACCCTACGGTCAGAGGCGGAATGGAATTATGAGTTCGGCGGACGTTCGGAAAACGATTTTGCACACTGGAAATGGCTAATAATTGAGACAGCGGCGGGCGATCGGTTGGGCTACGTACAATACTACCCGTGGATAGAGGACAACGCACTATATATTGTTCAGATCGAACTCAAATCCGGCGTAGGCTATCTTAACCTGATGCCGAGTGTGTTACAAGGATTGTGGAAGATCGCGCAAGCAATGCCTGCATATGGAAATGATAAAAACAAAGAATTGAAGGCTATCAATCTGGAACTTGGACGCACACATCCCGCCTACCACGCCTTGCTGGGAAATAAAATCCGCGTAGATGAACCGTATGGGTTGTACATCCGTGTGCCGGATATAGTCGTCTTTTTACGGCATATCCGGCCTGCTTTAGAAAAGAATCTCGTAGGGACTGTCGCAGAAAGCTATAACGGCGAATTGAAACTGAACTACTACCGCAGCGGCATTCAACTGAAATTTAACGGCGGAAAAATAACGGACATCTCCACTTGGTCGCCCGATTCGGTCGAGGATGGCGATGCGCGCTTTCCAGATCTGACCTTTTTGCAACTCCTGTGTGGCCGCCTCCGGTTCAACGAATTGAAAACCAATTTTGTCGATTGTGGTGGACGGGACGAAGCGGGTGTTCTGCTTGACCGTCTATTCCCGCCGTTCACCGGAAATGTCTGGTGTTTGTCATGAAGAGGGGTTTTACATTGGCGAAAAAGAGAAAAAATCGGCAACAACAGGATCTCTATCAGCGACGACTTGAAGATAAAGACCTCGCTTGGTTGGCAGAACAATTTCAGGAACAGGCTGCACAAGACCCGGATCTAACGCTGGAAGAGTTTGCAATCTGTCACGGTGTTGAGACTAAATGGATTCGCAGTTTTATTAATGTGGGTTGGAATACCGAGTTTAAAAATGTCATCACCGTCTGGCACGGCACGACGATCGATAGAGCTAGGGCGATTATGGTGGAAGGGTTCAAGGCGCGGGCGAGGGCAGGCAAGAAAATCTGGTTTACCCAAAAATCAAGGGAAGCCCGTAAGAGAGCGGCGCAGCTTGCACAATCTCGTGGGAAGGCACCGGTGGTTTTTCGTTGTCAGATTAATATCGGCAAATATACCGAATTTGATAACCCACGTCCGCATCATTACGCTTTCAAACATTCCTGCATTGATAAGGCAGTTATCTCCAATGTATCTGGTTTGGAGGTGGACAAGGAAGGCAAACTTCCACAAGAGAAGGAAGACAAAGAAGAATTGGTCGATATCATTATTACCAGAACCTCCGGCAAATATGGTGTGTTGTTGTGGGTGAATGCCTATCTGGAGGGGGTAGGTCAAACGTCCGTAGACGAAAACCATCCAGCAATCGAGGAGATTCATCGGTGGGTGGAGGCGCAATACGCTGTAAGTCGAGAGTATCCGATTTCCGATGAGGAGATGTTGGCACAAGTGAAAATACACCTGAATGTAGAGATTTAATAAATGACCATTTCGTGGGAAAATCTGGGGATTGCAAATTTGGACACAAATGAGGTGGAGGACAAAGACGGTGGAGAAAACTGAGTGGCTGCGGTGGTCGCGTACAATAATTTGGGTGCTGATTGTGCTGTTGGCTATACCGCTTGACGCAGAAACGCAAAATTCGACGCGCACCATCAATGCCACATGGGTAGATACTCCCCCGGTTATTGATGGCAAACTTACCGACGGTGTATGGCAACACGCCCAAATTGCAACCAATTTCTTCCGTGCGAAAGAGGGAAGCATTCAGCTTGCACAACTAAACACTGAAGCAAGAGTTTTGTACGATGAGAACACTCTCTATATCGGCGTGCATTGTGAGGAGCCGGACATGAACAGCCTACGTGAAACGAAAACACGCCGGGATTCACCTGTTTGGCAGAATGACTGCATCGAAGTGATGCTTGATACCTATCATGACCATCGTAACTGCTACATTTTTGCTGTCAACACACTCGGCACACAGACGGATGAGCGAGTCAGCAACGAGAGCGTTTTCGACATGAGTTGGGATGCACAATGGGAAGCGAAAATAAACAAACATCAGAATGGCTGGACAGCAGAGTTTGCGATACCGTTCCGTGCACTCCGCTTTAATCGGCATGATACCACGTGGGGCATTAACTTTTGGCGCGTACGCCCGATAAACAGTCAATCCTATTCTTGGGCACGCACCGCTTTTTTCTCACGTGTATCGGAATTTGGCAATTTGACTGGATTAAATTTGGAAAAGATCAAAACAGAGCAGAAGCTCGGTATTCTCCCCTACGGCAGCTATCGCGCGATAGAAAATCGACCCAATGACCTTGATGGTGGGTTAGACCTTATCCTCCCAATTTCGACGCGCCTCACCTCAAATGTGACTTTTAATCCCGATTTTTCACAATTAGAAAGCGATCCAACCCAAATTAACATCGCAAGTGACCGGGAGTTATCCCTTCCTGAACGCCGTCCATTCTTCCGGGAGGGGGCCGAATTGTTTGATCTACCACTCAATCTATTCTATACCCGTCGCGTTCAAGAAATTGATTTCGGTGCCAAAACGGCGGGCACAGTCGGCGGTGCTAATTTCTCGGTTGTCAATACCTATGGTAAAATGATCGATCGGTATGATGCGGATCAGAAAAAGCAGGCGAATCTTTTAGCTGGGCGAATAAATTACAATATCGGTGAGCGGACTGTCATCGGCGCGATGGGCACACACAAACACCAAGCTGACCGCGATGTAGGACTCCTATCGCTCAATGGTCGATTTGGGCTTCATCGAAACTGGACTGCAACATCGCAATATGCGGCTGATTTCATTGATGGTGAAACGCACTGGGCGTATTATACCGCGATGGAATGGCTGCATCAAGGGTGGCTCGCCAACGTTCGACTTGAAGAGATCCAGGACGGTTTTCGGCCAAATGAGATGGGGCTTGAAGATGAAGCGTTCCGTCGGAGCCGTGCCCGTGTAAGGTACAACTATGAGTTTCCGGAGGGGAATTTGGTGCAGTTATTTCAGATTGATACGCGCCATTTTCATCAAACCAATGCACAAAGATTGCTACGGGAACGGCGGAGCGAGTTCCGTTTCAATATTGACGTTGGTCGGTTTGACCTCTTCACTTCCGGTGGGTTTGGTGTGCTCCGTGAAGTCGGTCAGCTTTTTGACACCAAGTTTATCGGTTCAGAGGTTAATTATGAAGCACCGTGGTGGCACTTAGCGGTTGAAAATCGTTTTGGCACACGCCGAGATGAGTTCAACCGATTTACTAGCTTCTCTGCGGGTGTCAACCTCTTCGGCAAGCTGACCGCTGATATAGACCTCGATAATTTCTTTTGGCGCACGTATCGAAATACACTGATTTTTCGGCTCCGCAGTAACTATCAATTAACTCAAAAAATCGGTTGGCTCATTTTTGTTGAACGCGTCGATGAACGGCTGCAAGATGAGATTAGCTACAACTTCAACGCAATCTTCGACTACGAGTTCACCCCAGAGAGCCACTTCTTCTTTGTGTTTGTTGATAGCTTGCCGGGTGAGCGAGCTGTGTTTACGAAACTCGCGTATCTTTTTGAATCTAGTTTCCCAGATTTCCGTCAATCTCAATGAAGGTAACTCATCAAAATGCCTGAATTAGATGAAAAAGACCATTCCGAAACCGTAGCAATTGCAGAAAACGTACTCTGTAAAGCATTCGGGGGCGATGTACGGCTCAAAATGGAAACGGAATTTGATACAGATCGAGCGACAGTCCTTCGCTGCTGTGTAGTAGAAGACCTCCCAGATGTTCCGCAAAGCGTTGTCGTCAAAAGGGCACTGACCACTGATGGAACGGAATTCCATCCGAACTCACCGAATGAAATGATTCCCCGATTCTTCAACGATTGGGCGGGACTCGAATTTTTGAGCGAAATTTCAGATGGAAATTCGCCAGCCGCACAATTTTATGGCGGAAATTGGGAAAAGGGGCTTATGGTCATTGAGGACTTAGGAGACGGGCGGAATTTTTATGGGAGCCTGCGCGGAAAATCTCCCACAGCTGCAACAGGGGAATTAATCAAACTGGCAAGAGCACTCGGGAAAATGCACGCTCTGACGATTCGTAAAAAGGAGGTGTACGATAGCATCCGTGACCGACTTGGGCCCAAAGATAAACCTCCTTCTATGACCGATGAATGGCGGCGACTCGTGGGGAAACTCGATGAAGTCTGTGGAAGGATTGGTGTCAAACCTCATCGTGGAGCAAAGACAGAGATGAAAAAGGTTGCGGCGTTTATTGCTGCCCCAGGACCATTCCAAGCTTATACGCACGGCGATCCGATTCCAATGAATGCACTGCCTGTTGGGGATGAAAGGAAACTCTTCGACTTTGAGTTTGGTGAATTTCGACACGCGCTCAGAGATGGAATTTATGGTCGTGTCTGCTTCCCGACGTGGTACCATATCAACCGTGTGCCAGACGATGTGGTTAAAAAAATGGAAATGGCATATCGTGCTGAACTTGTTGAAGGCTGTCCAGAAGCCAAGGACGATACCGTTTTCTATCGCGCCATCGTTGAAGCGTGTGCCTACTGGGCAATTCACTCTAGGCTCAATTTCATAGAAAAGGTATGGGAAGAAGACCATAAATGGGGAATCTCAACGCAGCGTCAGATTCTCCTGTTGTGTTTTGATATATTTGGGCAAGTGTCGGAAGAGTTTGGACATCTAAAAGCCCTCGGTGCAACCGTCCGTGATATGACTACTAAATTGCGGAAACACTGGATGGATTTGGAGGAGATGCCGTACTATCCGGCTTTTCGCTAACACAACGAACATAAAGAGTAGTGAGTTTTACGCATAATTTTTAGCACTAAACATTACGAAATCAAAAGGAGGATTCAAAAATGGAATGTAATAATGTTCGCGAAGAACTTGTCGCCTACATCGACGACGAGCTTTCTTCAATGGGCAAGCATACAATCGAAGCGCATCTTGCGGATTGTAAGGAATGCGCCGCCGAACACGACAAGCTGAAAGCAACGATCGAATCAACGCATAAGGCAGAAACCCTCCAGCCTGCACAAAATTGGTGGGAAACATTACAGGAACGTCTGTATGCGCCTGATTCCGATCTCGTATCTGCCATCCACGCTTTACGAGAAGCAATTATGCGTCTGGAAAGCCGCGTAGATGGGGACGGGGGACGGTTAGCACCGGCGAAAGAGATTATGACATTGGAAGAGGTCGCCGCTTATCTGCAAATCGAACCAGACGTGATATGGAAGCTGCTCAACGAAATTCCCCACTTTGAGGTGGGGGCTGAACTACGATTCAAAAAATCCAGTGTTGACGAGTGGATCCGTATGAAAGAAAGTGGGAATCGTGATGATCTATTCGATTGGGATCTTTCAACGGGCTGGCTGGATCGAGTAGATCGGTTGTGACACTAAAACAAACATGGACCGAGAAAGATGAAAATTGCGACTGTTGATAACAATCGTATTTGTCGCTTAAAAGGCACACCGAGAGAAATTGGTTTTAATCACGGCCGTGCGTTGAAAGATGTTTTTGAAGAGTATATCCACCTATACGTCGAGGCCGGATTACAAAGGCTCAACCTCATTGATGTGGAAAAGTTACGGTGTGGTGCCTTGCCATGGCTTCGTAAACTGCCATTACGATTTCAGGAAGAGATAGAGGGAATGTCAGACGGATCTGGAATCCCTCTAGAAAGGCTTGCACAATGGTGGTTTTCGGAAAGTTGTTTTTTGAAAAATTGCAGTGCCTTTGTATGCGAGATTGATGGAAAGGCATGGGTGGGTCGAAACAATGATGCTTGGCTCCCGGACCTGTGGGGATATACCATCATTCGGGAGGTTGAGGGACGCCTTCCTACGATGACTTTTGGTCTCCAAGGGGATGTTTTTACAGCAACAGGCGTGAACAAAGAAAAACTCTGGCTCCATGCCAACGCCCTCCCTACTTCTGATGCACCGGCTCCAGAAAAACCGTACTTGGACTTTTATGTATTCATTCCAGAAGCACTTGAAACATGTCGCACGATTTCAGATGTGGAGGATCTGTTGAATACTGTTGACCGTATTGGTGGGATGAACTTATTCGTTGTCGATGGCAAAACTAATGAATTTGTTGTTTTTGAATGTGCTTGTTCAAGCTACGCAAGAAGGGATCCGCTTCACGGAAGAATTGTCGCAACAAATCACAGTTGTTCGACAAACAAACGCATCAGCGGCAAAGCTCCTTCGAGGTCAGAACATCGCTTTGACAGAATAGAGACGCTTCTTGAAAGAGAATACCCTTCACATTTGCCCGACGATTTAATTCGTATTCTTGCTGATAAAGATGTTGAACAACGGAGAGAAGCAGACAATTTTTGGACAGTTTACGCCAATGTTGCGTGCCCAAATCTCGGATTAACTTGGTTTGCCTACGGAGGAACGCCTGCTGCGAGTCAAGGAATCTGGCATAAAATTGATTGGCCATGGTATCCAAATTAAAACTTGACAGTTCGAGCTTGTGTACTATTACATAATTCAATGAATCTATGCAACAGCTGCCTCCGTCCTTAAAACGCAAAACGTGAAGCATGTTTCAGGTGTTAAAAATTAGGTTATCAACGGTTACCAGAAAACGCAGCAACTATGGTGAATTATAAAAATAAGTAGACGTTTACCAGTAGTTCTCCTTAGCACAGTCTCAAAGGTCCCCCTGATAAGGGGGATTTAGGGGGTTGGCTGTGCATCAAAGGTGTATAAGTAATTATGGAATCCACCATAATCTGGTACATCAAAAAATAGGGACAACATGAAAGGCAGATTTTATCCTTACGTCGGTGCAACGAATCCCACAGTCTATGAACATCTCAACAACTGTACAGATCCAGATCAACGGTTAGAAGCATTTATGTGGGAAAAAGCCTCAATTGAAGGGAAACAGGTGTTAGATATCGGCGCAGGTTCCGGTTTTCACGCTGTACGTTACGCTCAGAAAGCAGACCATATTTTTGCTGTTGAACCAGATGCTAGAATGCTTCAACAAATTTACGCGCGTTTGTGCGACAATCCGCCGGAAAATGTCAGTATCCTTGCGACTTCGGCTGAATCAATACCGCTATTAGACCACAGTATAGATGTCGCGTATGCCCGATTTGCATATTTCTTCGGTACGAAAGACTGTCTGCACGGTCTGTGCGAGGTCAAACGCATCTTGAGTCCAGACGGTCATTTTTTCATCATTGATACTAATCCTGATCAGGGACAGTTTGGTGTGATTGCGCGGAGGGTTTACCCCCACATTTTTCACGATAAATATCGATCGGAGCACACAGCATTCTATCAACAACACGGATTTTCGCATTTCGATATCCAAACGGTTTTTCGAGCACCGAATCGCCAAGTTCTTGAGGCATACCTGCGAATGGATTACCCACACAAATACGCCGAGCTTTTAGACCAGATTGAGGGCACGGAATTATCCTACAATATGTCCGTATACCACTTCCAAAAGGAAAACGGATGAATACGTCCACATCAGAACAATCGGAAAGCGGAGCACATACCCAAACAACAAAAACTAAGAAAGGAGGACAAAGCGGATGACCAAAATATATGAAGCGGATAAACTTAACGCGGGGAACCCCCAACTCATTCTTGAAAATAAACATATCTCAGTGTTGTTGCAGCCGGAAATCGGCGGCAGAATCCTTGATGTCGAAATGAACGATTTCCCTTTTCTGCACAGAACCTATCCAAAATCTGTACAATTCGGTGCCTACACAGAATATGGTGGGATTGAGGAGTGTATCGGTAGTCCATTGAGGAACCGGCTTTGGAAAGCACCGTGGAGAATAGAAAAAGGAACGGGGGATGTCACGCTATCTGTCATTTCACCGACGCGATTTGGCCGAGTGCTGCTTGCTAAAACGCTGTTTCTCCAACCCGATGCGCCAATCTTGAGGGTTGAGTACAGTTTTACTAATTTCGATCAGCAGTTTAACAAGTTTACGTTTGGCATTCATCCCGAACTCTGTCTGGGCAATGCCTTAAAAAACAACACCTATCACCTGCCCCTTGAGGATCAACTCTTGTCAGGCGGATTTACTGCGCTCGGATTCAAGAAGTTTGTCACCCCCAGCGCGGGTTGGGGCGCAGTCACCCACGACGGAATGGCATTCGGGATGCTTTTCCCTCCCGGTGTGATAGACAATCTTGAGATCTACTACCCACGCATCGGTACACACTTTGTTATTCAACCACTGATTTACGGTGTCGGGCTATCGCCAAACCGGCGAGCGAGTTTCGTAAGCATGTTTTACTTTGGTGAAGGCGATGTGGACACGATTCGAGATCTGTACACATCGAAGATCGATGAACTGACGATGAATTACGGACCCATTGATGCCTTTCCAGAACGTATGATAAAGGAAGCACAATGGGGACCACAGGTAACGTTTCCGTTTAATCAATTTGGGGGGGCTTCATCCGAATCCGAAGCAACGCACCCCGTTGCGGATCCAAACCCTCAAGCACCACCGGCTGTAACCGCCGATTTTCAACACAATAGCCAGACGGAGGAACCCGATAATCCAAAGATATTGCGTGAACAGCAACGTTTTGATCACCTACAGATCACTGACATCCGACTTTCTAATGTGAATGGGACAATTTTGGTAGAGGGGTGGAGGGAAGATACTATTGCATTGGAAACTACCTTACAAGTTCAAACGGGAACCGGAGAAGAAGCAAAACAACAGATTGAAGCTGCACGTCCAGAGGTCATCCAACGTGGGGAACGCCTAATGGTTCGCGCCAGAGGTGAAGTCCAGCAAAAGATTACGGTTAACCAGTATCTACGCGTTCCGCAGCATCGACTACGTGCGCTTGAATTGAATTTCGTGAACGGTCCGGCGACCATAATTGATGTGAAACCCGATCGACTTAAAATCAACAGCGCGACAGGTATTGTTACCATCAGGGGAGAAATTGCCGAAAGCGCGGAATACGATATCAACACCGCCAGCGGGGACATCCAGATGGAGCTAGCCGAATCCGTCGCTGGTACAATCAATGCAAATAGCGTCACCGGGGTGCTGAAGTGTGATCCAGATTTGATTGACGCGGAGGTTCGGAACAATTGGATGAGTGGAATACTTAATGCGCCAAAGGCGGAGCTGCGGCTTAACAGCATCAGCGGGAACATTGCGCTGACCAACGCCAATCGTGGGAAAGTCGTGAAACAAAAAGATAAAACTGCCACAACAACATCCTAAGATGAAGGCATGGTTGGGTTGTTCTGTTTTTCTTTTTTCGCACTGCCCGCGAGTCGGACACGTTTTACGCTGAACTGCACGACTGTGATACCGAGTTGAAGCGGGTAAAAAGTTCTGGATAACCAAAAAGTCAGCGGTTACAGCCGCAAAATAGTGTGACTCATGTAAAAAGAAAGTGCAGAATACCGAAAGAAACCGTAGGCGGGGCATCTTGCCCCGCCCGTGCCAAAAACTTAGTTTCTGTTGCACGCTTTCTTAACATGAGCCAATAGTGTTATGTGGAAAATATTCGGTTAAAAAAAGAGTTATACAACAAAGGAGGAAAACACCTGATGGCGACAAGGATCCGAACCCATCTAATGTTTGATGGCACTGCTGGGGAGGCAATGGACTTCTACATTGGCCTATTCCCCATGTCTGAAGTGACTGATGTGTCATACTACAATGAAGGCGAGAGTAAAGGCAAAGTTCAATACGCCTTTTTTACTCTTAGCGGTAGGGAATTCATCTGTATCGACACTCCGATAAAGCATGATTTTGGCTTCACGCCCGCTATCTCAATCTTCGTTGATTGTGAGTCACAAGAAGAACTTGAGCGGTTGTACTCAGCACTTGCTGAGGATGGAGAGATATTTATGCCATTAGACAACTACGGGTTTAGCGCACGATTCGGTTGGGTAAGTGATCGCTTTGGTGTCTCGTGGCAACTCAACCTTCCATAGAAGAAAAATTGCCAATAGGTGCAATTACTATATCCGCGAATTCTAATTGGCATAGTCTAGCACGTAGATCTGATTTGTGTCGGGTAAATTTGACTGACTCACCTCAATCTGTGATTGACCCTGATGATGGACGAGTTCCGCTGGGTATCGTGCGATGAAATCATCCACCGGTAGGATTCGAGTGAGCGTGCCCTTGTCGGTTCTGTAGTGCATCGGAATTGTAATCTTCGGCTGAATCGCGTCAATGACTTCATCGAGATCATTCAGTTCGATAGTGGGAGGACCGCCTGTTAGCACAAGCAGGATATCGATACCCTTAAAAAATTCGAGTTGTGTCTCGCTCAGAGGGTTTCCCACATCACCCATGTGCCCAATTTCGATGCCTTCAACGCCAAACCGATACATTGCATTCTGATCCGGATCGCTTTTATGTACTATGCTCTCCATCGCTGGCACAGACGAGAAACGAATCCCTTTGACCTCCGCTCCGGTCTCGGTAATATCGAGCGCATTAATCACGACAGGATCGCCCGGCACCATATCCGCACAACTGTGAAACCGGTCAGTCGCTGAGCTCATAATCACAATATCCACCGGTTCGTCGATCGGATCATAGCCAGCGACTTCGGGTGTATACGGATCGGTTACAATCCGAGTCCCATTTCCTTCTAGCAAAAACGTAGCGTGTCCACACCATCTGATTTTCATAATATCTCCCTCCTGTTGACATCGGTTATACAACCTATTTCAGAAATTCTCCCACCATGTTTCCCTTATCGTTCGATAATAGGTAAAACCACATGCGACGGGTGTTCAGGTTCATGATAAATTGTTTGCTCTGCAATTTCAAGCCGCCGCTCAACCCCCAAATCGCCGCCCGTGTTCGGATTCACATCGAAGCGGGGCCAATTACTGCTAGAGATGTCCAAGCGAATTCGGTGCCCCTTCTTGAAAATGTTAGAGGTTGGATAAAGTTCAAAGACAAACTCGTAGACCTTCCCCGGCTCCAGTAACTCTGGGGTGTCCCAACCGTTTCGGTAACGCGCGCGGATGATGGAGTCTGTCAGGTTGATAGCGAGTCCATCGGGAAAGTCATCACTCAATGGACAGACGTCAATCAGCTTGGCTGTAAAGTCGGTATCACGGGCAGATGATGAGGCGTGGAGTTTAACAGTAATTGGTCCTGTAACTTCCACATCGGTCTCCAACGGGGGAGTCTGGAACGTCAGCACATCGCTGCGGGCATTGAGGGGAAGGGTGTCTTGGCAACCGAAGAATCTTGAGTTTCCACGCTGATCAAACGCGCCAGCACCCATGATCGGGTCCGCGGCGGAGATTCCACCGCCGATGGTAGGGACGGGATCTCGTGGATCAAAGCTAAAACGGCTTGTCGATTTGTCTGCCGTTGGTAGCGCGGTAGACAGATCGCCGTCAGCGTGAAGATAGTAGGGCGTGAATTGGGTATCAGACAGGGGAAAGTCCCCCTCATCGCGCCAATAGCCGCTGTGATGAAGGCGTCCCTGATAGTTAGGGATCCCTTCGCCGGTGCCCATCACGAAAATCTTGACCGGCGACCAGTCGGAGACCTCTGTGTGCATCCTTTTGAGGAAGTGGTCGAACCACGCCAGTCGCAAGTCGTTGTAGTTAATAAAGGAATGATTCCCGAAATCGACATCACCCGCATTTGATACCCCCCAGCCACCGTGTGTCCACGGTCCCATCATAAGTACCTGCCGTGATTTTTTCATCTTGCTGAGTGCGGTATAATTCTCACATGTTGCACGCGCATACGAGTCATACCACCCACCGAGGTAGAGCGTCGGTACATCGGCGTGTTCTTCGTAATATTGGGAGATAGCGTACCCGCGTTGCTTCCAGTAGTCATCATATTCCCCGTGCGTGAACAGATCGATCACCCACTGTTCATAATTCGGCAGCATCCGCAACGGCGATGTGCCTTTCTTGAGCGGCGCACGAGACACCCACTCACCCACATTCGCAAACGCCCTGTCGACCGCAGCTTTGATATTGGGGTCGGCAAATGCTTCCTTACTGGTGGTCGCCATTCGGAAGGCGTAGATCATGAAACGCTGTTCCAGCGCACCGTTCTGTCGCATGGAACAGTGATAGTAATTCGACGCGCCAACGGCGACAATCATCGTTGAGAGATGCGGTGGGTTGAGCGTTGCCAGCGCAGACTGGTCGCTACCGGAATACGACGCGCCCATCGTGCCGATCTGTCCATCACTCCACTCTTGAGCGGCGAGCCATTCTACCGTATCGTAGCCATCAGGGGCTTCTTTGGCGAAGGGATACCATTCGCCCTCGCTGACGAATCTGCCTCGGACATCCTGAATCGCGCAGACGTAGCCCCGCCGGGCGTAGTAGGTTCCGTTCGTCACATTTCCCGATCCTGCTTTGTCATAAGGGGTGCGTTCCAAGATGACCGGAAATTTACCTGATGCGAGTTGACCGTTGAGCGCAGGAAAGTAGATGTCAGTCGCTAAGCGTACGCCATCGCGCATCGGAATCATCACGTTGGATTGGCAAATTGCGTCATACTGCTGATATGAACCTTGATATGATTCGGGCATGAGTTTTCTCCTCAGAAAAGGGATGTTTAGAGGTCTCGGTAAACTCTGATTCTAAGGGGTGCGTTTAACCTATTATCCTAACAGACATACGGGTGTGCTGCAACAAAAATTCAATATTTCCTTATTGACATCAGTTTTCAAGTAGGATAATCTAAATGTTATGAACCAAATTTTTTCACATGAAAGTTCTTAATCGGAATAAAAAAATTGGCTCACCATCTTTTATCTCAGAGTCCGACGACATTTGGAGGAAACACAATGAACACACCACGTATTGATGACCGTGACTGGTCAGCCTTGACGCTTGGCGAGCAAATTCGCCAGATCGAAGTTGAAGGCTATCTCTTACTACCTGATCTGCTATCTCCTGACCACGTCGCTCAACTCAAGTCGGAGACTGCGAGGTTGGAAACTACACCGGTGGATTACAGCGTACATCAGCGGGGATGTCCGAATCTCCAATTCAGAGGTGGAGTTATCACAGAGCTGCTTGCCCATACCCCAACGCTGTCATTCTTGCGAGAACTTTTTGGCGACGAAATTATCATGATGAGCTACGGCTACGCCCGTTCCGAACCGGGGCATCCGGGGATTAGCCTACACACGGACGGACAACCCTACGGCTCCCAAATTTTCGGTTACGACGGCAGCGTTCCCTTTATGGTCCGGGTGCTATACTACCTCGACGATCTCACGACAGAGGTTTCGTCGTTCCGCGTCATCCCGAGATCTCACCTCTCGATGCACGCCGATGCGAATCCGTACCAACGGTTTGAATCGCACCCCGAAGAGGTGATGGTCCCTGCAAAAGCAGGTTCTGCGGTACTGATTAACCACAAAGTGTTTCATGGGAACTATCCTAATGTTGGGGACTATCCCCGTGAAATGCTGGCTATCGCTTACCGTCCGGGCTGGGCGGGCCCCCAAGACAAAGTATCAACTTGGGAGGATGAAGATCTATCGAAATTGCCGGATTCCGTCAAACCGTTATTCGGTGACCGTAACACCCGCCACTGGGATTATCACGGTGGCAACAAACCGCCAAATATGAAAAGAGAAGCGCAAGGAATGAACCCAAGTCGGTGGGAACGTGCGTAGGAGAGCGTAGAACAGATTAAAACAGAAAGAAAGGATAAACTCATGGCAAACATCCACATTCCAAAAACTTGGGAAATCTCAGAGCAGGAGGTTACGCCGGAAGATGATTTCATCAATCGACGGCGGTTCTTGAGAACGCTTGCCGGTGCCGGTTTGAGCATCGCCGGCGGATCTATGCTCGGTTCCGCGACCGAAGCGGAGGCAAAGAAGCCGGAACTAATAGACCCGAACCTGATGAAATTTGAATCGGTCGAACGGAATCCGGCCTTTATGAAGGTCGATCGCCCCATCACCGACAGAGCTGTTGCGGCCAAGTATAACAATTTCTATGAATTCGGGGGCTCAAAATCGATCTGGGAAGCGGCGCAGGCGTTGCCGACCGAAAATTGGAAAGTCGAGGTCACCGGCTTAGTCCGGAACCTCCGTACCTATGACTTGGACGACCTCAAGAAGAAATTCCCTCTTGAGGAACGGGTCTATCGCTTCCGTTGTGTTGAGGCGTGGGCGATGGTTGTTCCATGGCTCGGTTTTACGATGAAGCACATCATTGATGATGTTGAGCCGACTTCGGAGGCGAGATACGTTCGCTTCATCTCATACTACAACCGGCAGATTAACAAAGGACCTGGGCGTAACACATCTCGACCATGGCCCTATACAGAGGGGCTCCGCACCGACGAAATGGCGAACGACCTAGCGTTTTTTGCCATCGGTATTTACGGTCACGAACTTCCAAAGCAGCACGGTGCGCCCATCCGCCAAGTCATACCGTGGAAATATGGGTTCAAGGGTGCCAAATCCATCGTAAAAATTGAATTTCTCAACTATCAACCGAAGACATTCTGGAATGAACTTCAACCGCACGAATACGGTTTTGAGGCGAATGTCGAGCCCGACGTACCGCACCCACGGTGGTCGCAAGCCTCTGAACGGATGATTGGTTCAGGCCCAGCCTTCATGTGGAAAAGACGACCGACGCTGCTCTACAACGGCTACGCCGAACAGGTTGCACACCTCTACGATCGATGATGCGCTGCTAATTGCAAATTGCGGGCAATCAAAAGGTTACATGGCGATTGCCCCTTTTCAAACCAGTTCTGCAATGCGAGTCGCAACCTTCCGAAAGGCTTCGATGTACTGGTCTAACAGTGCCTTGTTGGGTCTGGAGAAGACCGGGATGGTGAACAAATCGTCGCGCGGGTTCTCAGAAACGGGTAGGTCTCCGTCCTGATATGTCACTTCCCGTTGATTTTCAGGACGAGTGAAAGCCGGATGATCCCGCTCTTGGAACAGTGCTGATAGGTGGTCGCTGCCTCCCGGTGCACCGCTACTCACATTCGCGCCTTCTGCCCGTAACGCTTCGATGAATTTCTCTTTCGACAATCCGCCAAGTTCTTCGGGGACGTAGCGGACATAAGGGCGGCTGTAATATCCGCGGAAATTATCGGCTGAAGGCTTGATTGGATAGAGTCCCGGACACTCTGCAATACCGTCCATCAGATACATCACATTGTCATCACGACATCTGTTACGCTCATCAAGATGTCGGAGTTGGACACGTGCAATAGCGGCGGAGATTGGGGCGATACGGTATTTGTATCCGAAGCAGGTCCGAGCATACTTGTGATACTTCTCTTCGGGGAGACTGCGAATGCGCTCATAGTGTCCGAGACAGATTGCCCGCTCGTAATATTCCAGATTATCTGTGACCATCACCCCACCTTCGCCGCTCGGCAAGAGTTTTCCTCCCTGCATACTGAAACAACCTACATCTCCGATGGTCCCGACCTTTTTGCCTTTATAGGTTGCGCCGTGAGCATGTGAGCAGTCTTCAATCACGAAGATGTTGTGACGTTTCGCAATGTCCATAATGGCATCCATCTCCGCTGGCATTCCACCGAGATGGACAACAATAATCGCTTTTGTGTAGGGCGAGATCCTCCGCTCGATATCTTCTGGATCCGCGCAACCGGTGAACGGATCAATATCGCAAAAGACCGGAATCGCCTGACAGGAGAGGATGGGCATATACGTCCCCCAAAATGTTGCAGCAGGCGTAATAACTTCATCGCCGGGGCCGACCCCAATCCCGAACAACGCCCCATGAATCGAAGCGGTTCCGTTGTTGTGCGCTAAGGCATACTTGACACCGTGATAAGCGGCAAATTCCTCCTCGAATTTGTAGATCGTATCTGAAAACGAGATCTCCCCACTCTGTAATTGGTTGACGACGGCTTCGGTAACCTCATCATCAATAATGGGCCACTCCGAAGCGTCACTTTGGTCTAAGGTGATGGCTTTATCGCCGCCATGAATCGCTAATTTGCTCATGACCTCCTCCTCGCTGCGTCTTTTGGTTCTCAGTTTAGCACTAAGTCCAATAGGGATCAAGATCAAAAAATGGATCTGCTATCTGATAATTCGCTACAAATGTGCGTCATTATAAATAGAAAGACATGGTTCAAGGCTTTAACGGGTTGAAATCCTAAGTCTTGATAATCGCACTGGGAGATAGAGAATGGCACTTCATGATGCTGAGTTGATTCAACGCACACTAGAGGGCGACGAATCCGCATTCGGTTTTCTGGTGGACAAGTACAAAGGATCTGTCCACACCTTGGCGTACCGCAAGCTTGGCGATTTCCACACCGCCGAAGAAATCACGCAGGACACCTTCCTCAAGGCGTACCAGAAACTATCGACGCTCAAAGATCCGGGGCGTTTCCCCGGTTGGCTCTATGTGATTGCCGCACGGTGCTGTATCTCTTGGTTTCGGCAAAATCGCGTGCAAACCGAATCACTCGATAGCGTTAAGGGGGAGATGGATACACAATCGTGGCTGAAATATACCGATGCACACCTCCGTGAGGAGGTTCACAATGCACTCGAGAGTCTCCCCGAAAGTGAGCGAACTGTCTTAACACTTTACTATATGGCAGGGATGACCAGCGAGGAGATTGGACGGTTCATCGGTACATCATGCGGTGCCATCAGAGACCGACTCTATCGCGCCCGAATGCACTTAAAGGAGGAATTGACAATGATTGAACAAACCTTGGGAGGCTTCCAACTTCCACCAACTTTAACACAAGAGATTATGCGTCGAATCCCCAACGGCTCGCTGAACCCTACACCAACAACAAGCAAACCACTTGCGCCATGGATTGTTGCGACCGCGCTAACTGTGGTCACATTACTTATCGGCTTGGGGATTAGACAAACCGCAACATTTCAGTTGCCTTACAGTTTTGATGCGCCCGAATCCGCAACGATGGTTGAAATCGTTGATGCGCCGATAATTGAAATGCCACTATTGACGTTCTCGCCGGTTAGTCGAACAGGGGGGATGAGTGGCGGGGAATCGGGCGATGGAAATCGGGAGAATGATTCGGGGCAGAGAATTGCTGCAGATTCACGGAACGGTATAGAATCGGATAATAGTGGTTGGACGCAGACCAAAGGACCTTACGGTGGAATGATTATGTCCCTTCACGCGATGCCGGAAGGGACACTCTTCGCTGGAACAAGTGAAGGTGGCATTTTCCGCTCAACGGATGGTGGAGAGACCTGGGTTTCCATTAGCACAGGCTTACAGGTCCCTCCGGACAGCAGACTTCCTAGCCTCCTGGTACTAACGCAGGAAGGAAATACCCTCTACGCCGGCACAAACGGCGGCCTTTTTTCTTTGACCAACGGCGGTAACTCATGGCAACAGTTGACTCATTTTCAAGATGCCTTTGGTATTTCCGGGGTTGCAATCATTGACGACACACTTTACATTGGGCGGTATATAGAGGAGAGTATTTTCTTTTCTAACGATAACGGTAAATCGTGGGCACAAATTGATAGCGGTTTGACCGGCCGAGGGGGACCCCGCTTGTTTACAAGTGGAACGACACTTTTCGCCCAAATGCGGCGCCATGTTTTCCGGCTCAAAGCTGGCGAGAATTCATGGACAAGACTCGCCATCAAAGATCTGTGGAAAACAAACACCGCCGAGTCAGATATTACAAAGTTCGTAATATCTGGCGAAGTAATCTACGCAGCGACAGCCGATGGGGGACTTTTCCGCTCAACGGATGTGGGCAATTGGTGGCAGTCAATCAAGCACGAAGCGATGTATGATTTCGATGGTGAATTGGCGGCGTTGGGAACCACGATCTTCTATATCGGTGATGGTCGGGTGTTTCATTCAACCGATGCCGGTAACTCATGGACGATGTACAACAGCAACTTGACCAATCAAGAAATTTTGTCCATGACAGTCTTATCTGAGAATAGACTTTACGTTGGGACCTTAAACGGGGTGTTTCGCTCAGCGGATGGTGGGAAATCGTGGACGAAAACCAACACCGGCATCATTAATACGCATATTGAGGACCTTGTATTCTTCAAGAACGGGCTCTATGCTATAACGGATGATGGTATCGTCAAATCGACAGATACTGGGAATTCGTGGGTGCCGGTGAATGAGGGGTTGGTTGCCAACGATTGGGCAACGCTGACAGTTTCCGGAGGGAAGCTCTATGCAGCGACGAACGAAACCAACTACAGTACGCAAAACCTATCAACTTCTGGAGTTTATCGTTTAGCAGACGACGAAAATTCATGGCTGCCGATTCAGACGAACATGCAGTCGGCCAATGACGGGATCTACGGTGTTAATCAATTAACAGTTAGTGGAGAAACGTTCTACATCGTTGAACAGACGGGCGATGGAGCGCGTCTGTATCGCTGGAGAGTGGGGGAAGACCTGTGGACACAGCTCAGGACACGAGATCTTCTCAGTTGGGGAACGTTAGCTGTGTCAGGCAGAACGGTCTACATCGGTGCGACACATGGAAAACTGCTCCGTTCGGTTGACGAGGGCGATACATGGACGGAGGTGAGTCAAAATTTACCAAATTGGGACCAAGAAATCGGCACCTATGATTTGACTTTCATCGGTGAGACAATTTATGCAAAAGCCGGCAGTGGGGGAGGCTGCTCGACAGATGGTGGCGAGACATGGATGCCGATTATCGTTGCCGGATTACCCGGTGGCTACGTTGAGATGCAGCTAGTCGATGGTACAACGCTTTATGGAACAAGCTCTCATGGAGTTTTCCGCCTGACACACGGATCCGATTCATGGGAGCAAATCGCCCCGACGCAGCGCGATGTCACCTCGCTGGCGTTTGATGGCACAACGTTCTACGTCGGCACACATGCGGAGGGCGTATTCCGGCTTTCGTTGGCGGAATAAACCGTCAGCGGAAGGTCAATCTTCATCTGATGCCGCGCACTAATCCGACAACTTAACTTTGGACTGAGACGATTCCGCAAGCAGTTTTTCAATCATCGCTTTCAATTCGTTATAATCCCGTTGGGCTTCCGTCCGCGTTTCGTCCTCCCCTTTGTAATACTCACCGCCGGGGTGGATATAGCGAATCTTTCCTCGCTTATCAATGAGAAAGCTGACCGAAGTCCATCGGTGTTTGCCCTTAGTCAGCCAATAACGTCTCAACGTTCTCCAATCCATATCCAAGGCAATCGGGAATTCAAAGCCGAGCCGCTTCACCGCTTTCTCAAGGGTCTTTTGACGACGCGGTCCGGGCGGCTTCGGATGGTACATTCCAATCACAACCAACCCCTTATCCTTGAAGGTGTCGTGAAATTCATTCAGCGCGGGTGCACTACGACTACAGAACGGGCATGTCTCCGTCCACCAACGGATGAGAACCACCTTGTCCGCTAACGCGCTCAGCTGGAGTGGCTGCGAATTCATCCACTCCAGCGTCCTCCATTCCGGAGCCGGTTTCCCAATCAACTCGTCGCCTTCCTTCGCGATAAGCCCTTGATTGATATTCAACAGCATCAACAGAATGATGCCGCCTATCCATAGATTACGCATTTAACCCCTCTGAAAAAGCTGCCAACTCCGCCCCGGCAAATCTGTGCGGAAATACTCGATATTGCCTCGATCGGCGAGTGTGACATAGCAGATGCGCCCATCGGGACCGCCAAAGGCGAGGTTGGTGCAGTCTTTCCCGGCAAGTTCAACCTCTATCAGCACCTCACCCTGTGGCGAAATTTTAGCGATCGTGCCCTTGCCATGGCGCGTCACATACAGATTGCCTTCAACATCGCAGCGCATCCCATCAAACCCGAAATCGGGGAACTGAATCAGTAACCGCTTGTTACTAATCTCTCCCGTTGCGGATAGGTCATACGCCCAAATGTTACGCTGAACGCTTTCATTGACGTAAAGGGTGTTCTCATCAGGACTGACTTCAATGCCGTTGGTGGTTCCCATATCCGCCTCAAGCAGCGTGACTGTGCCATCTGTATCAATGCGCCAGATCTGCCCCGTCGATTCCGCCCAATTCGGATCGCTGGCATAGACGATATCGTTAGAGCCGATGGCGATGTCATTGGGTTGATTCATGGTTGGCTCATGGGCATAGACACCAATCTTCCGTGTCTCCATATCAACCTTGAGGATGTTGTGGTTGGTATAGTCAGCGATAAGCATGGAACCCGCGCTGTCGAAACGGATGCCGTTTCCGATGCTACCGTTGGGTAGCTCGACAAATACACTACATTTTCCTGCCGGGGTAACCTTCCCGATCGTATGCTGCCGTGCGTAGTTGACGGCGTAGAGATTGCCCTCTGCATCGCAGGCGGGCCCTTCAATGCCAGAGGTAAAACCATCCCGTTCTGTGAAGACATAACTGATAAAAAGTTCCTTGATCATTGTGATAAACTACCTCTCCTATGAGATTATATCGTTCTATTTTTGCTGAAATCCACTGTCAGGTCAATAGAGAAATGGAGTTACATAGGGCATTTATAGTGGATTTTAGAATTAATGAGACACTCCAAACCGTACCTACCGGCCCCGATAAATCGGGATCGAAACCGAAAAATTGCACCGAAGCTGCACCGAAGCTGCACCGAAAAAAGATGTTTTGCTTAGAAGTCTAAAGCGGTACTTGGGCATCAGCGAGGGTGATTTATAGTGGATTTTAGAGTTAATGAGACACTCCAAACCGGTGCGATTGAAAACCGCACCTACCCCGATTTATCGGGGAGATTGAAACCGGGGGCGAAAGTGTCTGTTTATTGTTAGAATTCACCATAGTTCTTCTGTAGGAGGGATCTCCGAATCCCAACTTCCTACTAGGCGAGCGGCGGCATAAATTCATCCTGTGCATCCAACAACCGATCAATCGTCGTGCGAATCTCCGGCAACGTTAATTGTGCGGCGGTATTCGGATCAACCAATCCCGCGTGATAGGCGTATTCTCGCTTCTCCTCCAAAATGGCGCGTACCGTCAACCCCTGCATATTGATATTGGTCTGGCAGAGCGCTGCACACTGAGGTGGCAACGCACCGACGTAGCACGGCTGCAAGCCGGCACGATTAACGAGTGTTGGCACTTCGACGCAACAACCAGTAGGGAGATTGGTGATGAGATCGGTGTTGAGCACGTTCCCGTAAATGTAGGCGGGGGTATCCGTCTCCATTGCGTGAATAATGACCGCCGCATATTCGTGAGAGCGCTGCAATTCAAGCGGTGCCGTTGCCGCCTCACGCTTTGCTTGTACAATTCGCTCTTCTCGATCTGTATGTTGATTGACAAAGCTTTCGGCAGTTCGATTTTCAACGTTCAGGCGTTCCATTTCGTCGGGGTTTTGCATAAAGTAAGGCACATACTCTGCCATGTGGCGAGAGGACTCGGTGACAAACCGACCGAAATGCTTCAGGATTTCAAAACGCACCGGGTCACGAGCGACAATCTCAGGGTCTTCAAGGCAAGCATTCAATCGAGGATAGAGTGTTTCGCCATCTTGCGAAAGTTCCAAAAACCACGCCATGTGATTAATCCCCGCAACAAGATAGCGGAGGTTATCGTAGTCCACACCCATATAGTTTGCCAGCTGCTTGCTGGTGCCTTGTACGCTGTGGCAAAGCCCCACGCCGGAGATGCTCGTTGCCTCCAATACCGCCCACATAATCATCGCCATCGGATTGGTATAATTGAGCATTGGAGCGTCCGGACAGAGCCTCTCCATATCGCGAGCGATATCGAGCATGGCAGGGATCGTGCGCAGCCCCTTCATCAGTCCACCAATACCGACGGTGTCGGATACAGTCTGCCGAAGTCCACCGACCTCAAGTGGAATTTGCACGTCCAACGCTTCTGGTCCCATGTTGGCTCCCACCCGAATAGAAACAATGACATAATTGGCACCGTCCAACGCCGGCTCGCGCTCTGTTGACGCAGCAATCTGCGTGGGTAGGTTCAACTCGCGCACGATGCGTTGTGCATAGGTATGGGTCAACTCCAATCGTTCGCTATCGGGGTCTACAAGATGGATGGTTGAATCTAACAGTTCTGGAAATGAAAGAAGATCCCCGATCAGTCGTCTACCGAAACCGAAACTCCCTGCACCGAGGAAAGCGATTTTAGCCATGATAAACTCCTTGCTTAATCAGGTCTCACTAAATGGATAGTATTGACTCTATTCTATCACGATTTGGAGGTTAGATCAACAAGGAAGGTTAGCAATTTTGGGTTGACGAGAAGGAGACGTTCTGATAAAGTAGGCAAAAGCACATTACACCATCTCCTACAATAACAATTTCATGAAAGAGGGGGATCGACATGCCAAGAAACTGCTTTGGAGAAGAGGAATTAACCTATCTACAGGAAGTCATCGAAAGTCAAGATGCGTGGCGGTGGGGGCGAAGCAATTTTGTTCCGAGATTTGAGGAGGCATTTGGAGAACATCTTGGTCGGAAATATGTTCACGCCGTAAACTCAGGCACCAGTGCTAATACAACGGCTTACGCCAGTCTGGGGTTAGATGTAGGGGACGAAATCATCTGTCCGGCTATCGCACCGATTTTCGTATCCTTTCCAGTCGTTGCGATCGGCTGTGTGCCTGTGTTTGCCGATATAGATCCGAGAACACAGATCATTTCGGCCGAGGGGATTGAAGCGTGCATCACGCCGCGGACACGCGCTGTGGTCGTTGTACATCTGTACGGTCAACCGGCGATGATGAACGAGATTATGGCTGTCGCAAAGAAGCACAATCTAAAAGTTGTGGAGGATTGCTCGCAGTCCTACGATGCCTACTACAAGGGGCGCAAGGTCGGCACCATCGGTGATATTGCCTGCTTCTCAATGCAGCAATCGAAACATATCACGTCCGGCGAAGGGGGAATGATTGCCACGGACGATCCGGAGCTCTATAAACGGGCGACAGAATTTTCAAATTCTGGGATGCCGTGGTATCTGTACGACTTGGAGCGACCTGAAGCGAAACCTGTCAACGGTTTGCCAACGCGGGGGCACTTCTCGTTTGGTCACGATTTCCGCTTTAGTGAGCTTCAGGGTGCGGTGGCATTTGCCCAATTGGAAAAGATTGACCGGTTCAACGCCCGGCGACGGGAACTTGTGAAAAAGATTGAGACCGAGTTGAGTAATGTGCCGAACGTGCGGTTGGCGTATGTCTATCCAGAGACTCAACCCAACTACTGGCTATATCCGGTGTGGGGACCCGAATCACTAGGGTACAGGGGTGAGATTAACTACATCGAAGTGGAGTATCAGCGTATGCAAACAATGCGACAGACTTCCGTCGGTGTACCACTTCCCGACTACGTGCAATATGTTCCCGGATCATGTCCAAATGCAGAGAAATCCACCCGAGGTATGTGGAGTTTTTTTGTCCACCACAGCGTCGAAAACGATGAACTGGAAAAGTCAATCCGTGAATTCAAGGAAAAAGTCAAGGAGACATAATCAGAATGTCAACGCTCGGATTGGGTATCATCGGGTTAGGAGTCGGCAAGGGTGCCCTACTTTTGAATCAGAAATCTGATAGTCCGATAAAGGTGTGCGCGGTAGCGGACAAAAATTCAGCACTTCTAAAGCTGGCGCGTGAGGATCATGGGATCGAATTTATCACCGAGGACTATGGTGAGTTGCTGTCGCGGTCTGACGTTGATGTTGTTGGGATTTTCACCCCTGACCACTTGCACGGTGAACATGCGGCGGTGTCACTAGAGGCAGGAAAACATGTTGTATGCACCAAACCGATGGTAACCACCATGGCGGATTGTGAGCGATTGGTCAATCTGGTGGATCGAACGGGACTTAAATTCGTGACGGCAATGACTTGGCGCCACCTTCCGAAGATCGTGGCGGCGCGTCGTGCCTTTGATGAAGGCAATCTAGGGAAAATAACGCTGATCGATACCGGCTATGTCCATGATATCCGCAGGGTCTGTGAAATCACACCGTGGCGGGTTACAGCACCGCAGGATTTTCTTTTTGGTGGAGGTGCTCACGCCATAGATTGCGTGCGGTGGTTTGCTGGAGATATCGACACTGTGCATGCGTTCGCCCTGAACAGCGGTGTTATCCCAGACTATCCCATAGAAGATACGTGGATTCTTAATCTTAAGTTTGTCAGTGGTGCGCTTGGACGCGTCTCTGTGATATGCAGCGCGATCAACTCACCGTCAAATGCACATCAGCGATTGGTGATCTACGGCACAAAAGGCACCTTAACCGGTTTAGATCTCGGTATGGACGGTGCGCTTGAACGTGAGACCTTGAATGCAGAACCGCCAGCTAACAAGGAACGTCTCATTGAGGGACATGCAAATGAACTACTGCTCTACTTTCACAAAATAGCACAATGGATCCTAGAAGACAAAGAACCCACCCCTTCCGTCCGGGACGGTGCGCGGGTTGTTGCTGTTGCATTGGCAGCCCACGAATCCCTCTCGACTGGGCAAACTGTGAAAGTGTGCAACGATTTCTGATTCACTCGTCACATATCAGGTGTTAGGGCTTCCTACCCGTTGTCCGGATCTCCGCTAGCGGGGTCCGATTCAATCTGGTGTGGTGAAGCGGATTCTGGTTCTCTGTTCCGAGAGTCTTCGACCTGCTTGACGAGTGCTGCTCGACCCAAAAGCACTAGGGCACACCAGCCGACTAGTCCAACAGCGGCACCGGCAGCGACCGCAATCCCGGCTGCTTTGCCTGTCTCAATTTTCTTGAATGTCTCCTCGTCGAATTCACAGGAGATACTTCTCGGATTTCGCAACGCAATGCCGCGCTTATCCTCCTTTTGCCAGTATTCGACTGTTGGTGCTTTATCTCCTGCTGTTCTGATGTTACCTTTCAAGGAGGGCGCGTCTACGTTTAAGGTGCTTTCGCCACGTTCACCCTCCCATACAGCTTTGACACCTACCGCCCCTTCATCATCTTCAAGCGGTTCGAGATTCACCCGCGTCACCACATGGTCGGTGATTGCGAGAAATGCTCTTTTGAGTTTTGATGCCGATACGACCCAATTTTCTAAGATCATGATATACCCTCCTAGTTCGATAATTTTACTCATCGCTCATGTTAAGATTTAGTGCAGCAGAAACCGAGTTTTTTCTTGAAAACTCGGTTTCTCTTCGTGCTCTGCACTTTCTTTTTACATGAGCCTTACTCATTATGTAACATATTTAGCCGATGACAATCTCAACCAGTGATTAGTTCCTGCTTGTAGGTGTCCACGATGGCATCGAAAATACGATCAGGAATAAATTCCAGCTGCGAGTCCAACTCCGATTCGACATTGACCATCATGCTGTGATCGAATGTATCTCGTTCTGCACAGGGATCGAAGGACTCACCATGTGCTTCTAGCATTTCAGCGAGCCTCGCTGGGGTCAAGCCCTCGGAAACTCCGTGAAGTCCGTAAGCCGTTCCCCGGTAGCCTTTGTCATAGTCTGTGCTAAGATGCTTTCGTAAGATTTCCTCACGTGTCGCTCCCTGCGCCCCACTGTTTTCGATCTCTTCCATCGCCTCAATTACGCGTGAATCGAGTTCAATCTGGAACGCCGTTGAAGCATCATCAGCAGCAGCGGGATAGATTTTATATGGCATTTACGCCTCCTTGTTCTATTGATAATTCCGTCCGTTTACGTTTCAGGGTAATCTTTGACGCGCTAAAACGGATGCCCCAATCACACCCGCGTTATCGCCAAGGGTTGCCTCGACGATCTGGACACCGTCCATCGTTGTAGGTAAAGCATATTTCGCTGCCGCTTGGCGGATCGGATCTAACAAACTATCCCCCATCGCTTCGATAACACCGCCACCGAGCACAATCATTTCAGGGTTCAAGAAATGGACAATCGAAGCGACGCTAATACCCAAATATTTCCCGGCGCGTTGCATCACCTTAATCGTCGGCTTATCGCCGCGCTTGACAGCCTTAGCGATGGCTTGACTCCGAACTAGGTCGAGCTTGCCGCCATTCAGCTTGGTGAGTATGCTTTTCTTCCCTTTTTTCAGGATAGCTTTCTGAAGTTCCCTAGTAATTGCGGTACGGCTGGCAACCGCCTCTAGACATCCAAAATTGCCACAACCACACCGGGGACCGTTCGCTTTCACAATCATGTGACCGACTTCCCCCGCGGTTTTGTTGACACCGTGAAAGAGTTTCCCATCTAAGATAATACCCCCGCCGATTCCTGTGCCGACGAAAATCCCAACGAGGTTTTTTACCCCTCGTCCGGCACCGAAGGCATATTCACCGAGTGTCCCCACATTGACATCATTATCAACGAAGGTAGGAATGCTAAGGTTTGCTTCTAGCTTCGCTTTGAGCGGCACGTTTGACCAACCGAGGTTAGGCGCGAAGATAATAACTCCTGTCTCCGGATCAAGTGGACCCGGCGATCCGATACCAATTGCACGAATTTGGGAAGGTTGAAGTTCAGCACCGTCAATCGCTTCTCGAATACATCGCGCGATCCGTTTAATCACTTCATCGGACCCTTTCTTTGGCTTTGTCGCTGTTTTGGCTTGCTGAACAATTTCTCCCTTAGCATTAATAACGGCAGCTAGGATCTTCGTGCCTCCCATATCTACCCCGACAATATAATTGTCATTCACCACCATTTTCTGCATCTCCTTTACGTTCTGAGCTGAGCAATCTGCTTCCTAAGTTTGGCTATGGAGAGACAAAAGTGCCTAAACTTCTTGAGAGGGTGCTTCTGTTCCCGATTCACCTGTAACGGTTCTAAGGAGTTGACCTTTGAAATCTGCTTCCTCAAGTGCCTCCCACCGCTGCAAAAACGATTGATACTTTACTTTCCGCATCTCACGGTAGCGAAGCAGGAGGGCATTAATGCCAATCGCATCGGTTTCTATATCCCTTCGATCTGGAAGTTCTTGCAAATAATCCGTCAGAACCGTTTCAACGACATCGCAATCGTGAATATCTCCCAGTTGTTCCTGCAAATCAGCCAGTATCTTCAGGAAATCTTTCAACTCCTCACCATAGTTAATGGCGAAAAGCTCCATCGAATAGCGCAGCCGCTTAATTGATATTCGCAGATTATGAAGTTCCTTGATTTTATCCGGGTCGTGGATAAATTTCCCCCACGAGTATACTTCCTGAATCTTCACAGCAAGGATAACCTGTGCATTCCAACGATAGCTCGATTGTGGTTGAATCCCCTTTGCCTTCCACGCTTTTGCCATATTTATACCTTGAAAAATTTCAAGAATTTCCGATCGAAGTTACTCTTGTCCAACTCTTCAAACATCCTAAACATCGGCACCCGCCGTGCTTCCCGTTCTCGTTGGAGATGTCTTATTAAGTTTTGCACACCACTCTGTGCATCTTCTGGCATCGTTTTTAGGTCTTTTTGAAAGCGATCAATCAACACATCTAAATCGCGCACGTCTCCCAGCCTACTTGTAATCCGCTCGACCCGTTTGAGGTGCCTACGAAACTTCTTTTTTCGGGTAAAGCAATCCGCAAAGTTTCGCATCGCAGCGCGGAGCCGTCGGGAAGCGACCCGCATATCATGAACGTACTCGATATCCCTCCCATCAATCGCCCCCGCTTTGAAAGCCATCATCTCATGCAGCCGGGTTGTGATAATCCTTCGTGCGCATTCCTCAAGGCTTTTCTCCGGCGCAATACCTTTGACGGTCAATGCCTTCGCCATATTGTTAACCCTCCCTTTTTCTAATTCTCCGCCTCAATGCCAAACACATTCAGGAGTCTCAAACCTCGTTCATATTTCGATTGGAAGGTCGGAATCAGATTGTATTGTTGAGATAAAGCGTCAGCAATCTGTCGTAGGAACTCAGGCTCGCCAGTTTTGAGTTCTAACTCAACGCCATACTCCTGAACAGATTGTGTTTTATCCATACTTGTATATCGTACATCATCGAGACAAACTTCGATACACCCCGCCTCCGCATCTAAGCACCACGTTTCACGGCAATTTTCAACATGCAGAATAGGAAATGCCTTCTCTCCCTTCAGATATTTCACCGCTGCTTCAACCGCCTCAACGTTAACCTTCTCAAGGTTTCCGCTTAAAAGTGATTGCGCCTGTTGGTCAGTAATCGGCATTTCGAGTTCTGTATACGTATAAATATCTTCGGTTTGGGCTTTGAATGTAACGAGTTGTATCCTTTCTTCAACGACTCCGGCTGTGAGTATTTTCTTCCTGATTCGCAAGGCAGCACCATTTCGTGTAAGCAGTCCGGTGGTTGTATCGAGATAGGTATCCTGTTGTGGAATATTCCTCGGATCCGAAAGTGTATAACCCGCCACCTGTTCCTGCGATCGAATCTGATTGAACACCTGCGGTGATTTTGCCTGAAATTTTGCTTCAACTTCGACCATTATCTGCTCGCACCGAAGATTATTAGGAAGTCCTTCCAACCACTAAATTTAAGGTAGATTGAATAATCAGCCGATCAGCCTGTTCACCGTGAAAAACGTTCGTTGTGGGTAGATGTCCTGAAGCACCGAAATTGCTGCCTCCGTATAGATGACATCGACACAAGAGTTACGAATCCGAATCATGCCTTCGATGTTCCCACGCATATACGGATCGGTGCTCACCGCTTTGTCCCAAACACTTCCAAGTATCCCACGAGGTTCAATCGCCTTCGGATCATGCCCGAAAGCACACCGTTCAATCTCAAACTGATTGAATAGGAGGTCCACCTGTGATGCATCCTCCCACCAGCGGCGCGTGCCAACCGGACTGTTCAACAAGCCATTGGATGATAACAACGGGTGTTCAAATCTGCCCGCCCGCCGGAGCGCGTCAAACTGATTGTTCAGGTCATTGATGTTACCATCAAACCCAACTGGGGGACCTGCGTGGAAAAAGCCCCACTCCTCTTCCTGATAAGCGACCGGCAACTCCTCAATCCATTCTAACGTGCCATCCGACTCAATGATACGAAGAAATAGAGACCACGCATCCCAGAGATCTGAGGTAAAGGCGGGTTGGTTAAAACGCCACTGCTGTGTTGCGTACTGAATCAGCGAATCTGAATCGGGAGCGGATTTCGCTACCGCCTGATAAATCTTTGCGATTGCCTGTGTCGAGAGCGGATCAATTTGCAGGTGCCGCAACCAACTGTCCAATTCCTCGTTTGACCCCGCCCATGACGCTATCGTCTGCCAATGTTCGGGGTTTGCCAACCATGCTTGGCGATGATGTTTGTCGTGAACGGCACGGAGTAAGAGAAGTTCGTGGTTGCCAAGAAGCGCGATAACCTGATCGGGAACCTGACGTTCTAGCGATCGGACCAGATCAATAACCTGTTTGGAATCGGGACCGCTTGTGACGTAATCTCCGAGGAAAAACAGACACGCTTCTCCACCGATCCATTGGTTGCTTTCATCAATTAGCTGCGCGTATAGAAGTAGATTGCGAAAAGCGCGGTAGTTGCCATGGATATCTGAGATAATATACCATAAACGCATAAGGGAATGGCCTGCTCTTGAGAAATTTCTAAAGCAAATCGAGAATTGATAGAAATCTCATCCTTGACTCACCGATTCATTTCAAGCGATACATATAAATATCACCAATATCGCTGCGGGCATCGCTCCACACAACGCTTAATTGTCCCGATTCGGATTCGATAACATAAGGCGGTTGCTGCACGCCGTCCGCCGTGCATAGAGGAACTCCATTTTCAGTCCAAAGTGTTTTTCCTTCTAAATTGATTTTCTGACCGTAGATGGCATCGTTGCTCTCGTCACCGTAATCTTCTCGAAAATCGAGCCACGCAACAAAAAACTCGTTTTCGCCATACCGGGTCAGGAACGGTTTATCCTGATAGCCCCCAGCGGTGCACAGCGGGATTCCGTTGCGTTTCCACTGGGGGATTCCATTGGCATCAATTCGCTGGGCATAAAGATCCGAAAAGACATCCCGCTCATCTCGCCAGACGGCTACCACTCCCCCACGCCCGTCACTCGTAATTGCACGATTTTTTTGAATACCCTCCGCATCGCAAATCGGCACACCGTTTAGCTCCCAAACCTTATTTCCCGCTGGGTCTATACGCTGTGCAAAAAAATCATCGTTAATGAAGTTCTCATAGATTTGCCAGACGACGATAAGTCCACCCCGTCCATCACTCACAGCACGCGGTTCACCCTGCAATCCTTCCATTGGTGAAACAACTGTTGGTGCCTGCCAAACGTGTTTACCGTCCATGCCTATGCGATGTACCATGATATCCCACTGCTCGTAACCGATGACCTCCCACCAAACGACGTAAAAACTATCTGCATCGCCAGAAACCAACCGGGGAGTGCTCTGAAGTGCTTCGGAAGGGAAGACTGGTACACCATCGAGTTGCCACATCGGTTGGCCGTTTCCGTCAATCCGCTGGACATAGAGATCATGTAAGTCGGGGTTTCGACGCCGGTCTTTCCAAACGATAACCGCTCCGCCTGAACCATCACTCAGCATTTCTATATCAGATTGGTCAGCCGGATGTGTACATACGGGAACACCCCCGTCAGGCATCAGCTTATTCCCTGACAGATCTATCGCTTGGGCGTAGACATCCCAATTCCCCGGTGCACGTTGATCCGTCCAAGCAATGATTATCCGATCGTCATTACGCACCAGTCGCAGCCATCGCTGATCTCGCCTTTTCTCACAAATTGGCACGCTGTCCTCAGCCCATAACGGGATACCATCGGAGTTAAGCCGTTGAGCATAAACATCCCAATCCTTGCCAGTACGGAAGTCCTCCCAAATGATAATCGTTCCGCCAATCCCATCACTGATCCCTCGCGGTGCAAACTGACCTTGATGGGCAATCGCAATGGGAATGTTCTCTGAAGCACTTGCTAGCACAGAGTCGAACAGATGGAGTGCCCTGAATAACATCAACCAGAAACGTATCTGTTTCATGTTCTGCTCGAAGCTATATCGTGTTAAGCTAAATCGAGAATAAACTTGAGGATTTGTAGAATTGCCTCAGCATACACGAACTACTGAGGCGAATTTGCAGTCAAATCATCACTCGTTATTGTCGGACACCAGAACTTTTCAATGTACGCGATTATCAGTTGTGTTCCTTCTTCGTGACTGACATAAGGAGGCTTGAATGGGTTGTACATTGCGTCAGTGAGATCCCGAACTAGTGCAACGTTGAATTGTCCTGACTGAACCATCGCTTTGATCGCGAAAGATCTACCTAGTACGCACATATTGGTGTGGACACCCATGTAGAGTAGATTCTTAATCCCCTTTTGCTTGAGGAGGTTATACACCTCTTGACCGTTGTCGCTGATGGCATCTCCCTCTTTAATTTCGATTACTGGGTGCTGACGGTGCCACGCTTTGAAGCTATTTTCCTCGCCGGTATCCGAACCGCCATCCGATGAATCAACAGGCTGGGGCGGGTCTGGATGTTCAATCGGATCGGGCATTGCTATATGCGGGACATCAAAGACCCAAGCCCTCGCGGGGTGTCCGTCGTAGAAATCCATCGTATCTGACGGGGCATGAATAATCTGTATCCCTCGATCTCTGGCGGTATTAATGACAGCATTCATTCGTGGTGCCATAATATCCACACGCTCTGTCGCTCCCCATGACCAATGTTTGTTCCACATATCCACGATGATAATCGCTGTTTCGGACGGCTGCCAGATAACCTCCTCTTCGATTACTCGCCAACCGTTGCGCCCAGTCGTCTTTGGCACTTGTCGCAAGGTGGTTAATTGCAACCTATCATTATCCGTGAGCTCACTTGCCCCAGATGCGAAGAGTGGAATATTAAGTATCATTGTGCGTCCTCCTTGCTTCCCGTTTTTACGAAATTCCCTTTACCATGAAGGTTGCATACACCTTTGTGGTCTTAACCAGATCCGATATACTGACCCGTTCATTCATACCGTGAGCCCCCTGTCCATTGGGACCATAACCGACACCGGGCAGCCCACCCTCTTCGACGAAGAAATGCAGGTCGGTAAAGCCGCTTGTCGTACTGAACTTAATTGGCTGACGACGTATGCTACGCACCGCTCGGGCAAACGCTTGAGGAAAGTGATGTTCAGGCTCCACAACGCACGGATCGATCTTCAATATCGAAACCACGTCTACCTTCATTTCCGCGTCAGATTGACAGACCTTCTCAATTGCCCCACGCAGTTCCGCTTCCGCCCCTGCCAGACGCTCGTTCGGGAGGATTCTCCGATCTATGGAGAAGGTTGTCTGTGCGGGGACGGTATTGACCTTATCCCCCTCTGTGCCGTGAAAGATGCCGCCGATGTTAAGTGTGGGGTATCGGTCATCGCCCGAAAAGGTTTTGAAAGCACGGTCTGATGCTTTTAATTGCTGCTTCAGAGGTTGGATCCCCGTGACGAGAGCAGCGGACTTTTCAAAGGCGTTCAATCCCTTGTCTGGATTGGCAGCGTGTGCTGCTTTACCGTGAACTTTCACTTCCAACCACAGTACACCGTTATGTCCCAAACCCACGTTGAGAACAGATCCACCTTCGCAATTGACGACATAATCCGCCTGAACCAACCCTTTGCGTACAACCTGCCCTGCCCCTAACTCACCACCGATCTCTTCGTCGCAGGTGAACGAGCACTCGATATTGAAAGCGGGCTGAACGTCACCCTCCTGTAGTGCTGCCATCGCAAACAGTAGTGCAGCGATAGAGTCCTTCATGTCATCTGCGCCTCTACCGTAGAGCCAGTCCCCGACAATCTCCGGCTTAAACGGATCAATACGCCAATCGCCGGAGACAGGCACGACATCGTAGTGGGCGTTAAAATGGACGGTTTTTTCTGCCCCAACGTCCCACCTCGCGATCAAATTCATGCGCGGATAATCGTCGGCGTGTGGTACAATTGCCTGCGCTTCGGCTTGAGGAACCGGCACAATTTTGGTAGTCATACCGAGTGCCTCGCACCGTTCCTGAAGCAGCTGCACGATTTCTGCATAGTTTGTGCCGGGCGGATTTACAGTCGGAATCCTGACCAATTCTTTCAATGAATCGCAAAGCCGTGCCTTACCTTGTTCGATGTGGTTATATATCTTCTCCATAATCACTTCCTTTGTAGCGTTACATATAGTGAATCAGATACTTTGCTATTCTATAATTTCTGTCACAACCCCTATTCCAATCTTCACGTCCATCTTTTTTATCTCGAACCGCGTGCCCACTGTTAATGCCATCGGCACATCAAGCGAAATTTGCACGGTTGCATGTTCACCCGGATTGACAATGGCAATCTCCGACGAAAGGTGGAGATGACCTGTAACATCAATTGTCCAGAGATGGATCTCCGGCTTATCATTCCCAACAAGGGGGATATGCGTTCCGCACTCCTCTTGGGTCATCACGTAAACTGCCGCCACAAATTCGGTGTGCGACTTGATGCTCTTTGGTTGTGAAACAACCTGCCCCGGCGTAATCCACCCCATTTCCGCATCAACTTGTACCTCATTTTCTTCGCTCTCAGTCGCGTCGGCGTGTCGCAGACCGACACAACGGGTCTTAATCCGATCTCCTTTGCCGACGACATCAACCGGGTGCCCGACCGCCAGACCGCCCTGAGCCACCTCACCGTACAGTGTCGAGGTGCCTTTGGGGTCGTCAATAACCTTACGGATCGGCATCAGCAAAGGCAGTTCAAGTGGATTCAGCGGTTGTGGCATGCAACGGTTCATCACGAAGATGAGATCAACAATTGGTTTCCAGTGATCCGAATTAAGATTTTGCCCCTTATAGTTACACGCCTTCTCCGCATCCCCAACGATGATGGGTGACTCTTCCTCCGCATAGCCGCAATCTGTGAGGATCTCACGGATCTCCATCTCGCAGATCTCGATTAATTCTATATCCTTGACCTTCTCTGCCTTGTTCAGGAAGGTGACGACCGTGGGGACGCGAACTTGACTAGCGAGCCGAATCTCGGCTTCTGCTTCTGCCGTTACACCCTCGACCGCACTCACCACCAAAATCGCGCCACGAATCCCCGGCGAACCACCGATCAACATCTTGACGTTATCCCCATGACTCAGTCCGTCAATATGTGTGTAATGTCTACCACTTGTTTCATAATCAACCACTTTATAACTGACGTAAGTCTGTAATCCTATTGAGTGATGCGTTGGTTGCTGTGCTTCAAAATCATCCGCATCCATCTGGGTGGAGCCAATCCGTGAAACCACCTTGATTATTCCGGCAGCCAGCATCGTTTTACCGTGTCCTACTCCGCCAAGTGTGCAGATTGTCAACCCTTGATGTCGGTATTGCCTTTTTTCGTCCATCGCTTTCCTCTCTGACAGAAATGTGGTAAATAATGTGTCAAAAGCGATTGGGGGTTCAACCCCCATAAATCTGTAAACTCACTGCCCACCTACTCACTGCTCCAGATTGAAGATTGGATTGAAAGATGGTATCTGATATTTTACCATAGAGGAGAGGGCAGAGTCCATCAAAAGAAAAATGGGGTGCGGTGGATCATTAGAGAATTTACCTAGATTTGTAGTAATCCACACGGTAGTAGACACTTAGTGCCTGTGCTGCTTGACACCGGCTAAAGCCTCGGCATCCTGCGAGATTTTACTCGCGAACCTGATATTCGCCTACCGTCACCCCAGCTATGACAGAATTAATCCAGATTTAATGAAAAAACTTGAGAACTCCTAGTGAGAATTTGTGTCTATAGTTATAACCATACTTGTGCTTATATCATAATATGAGTAATGTGATTGTATTCGGGGCATTTAGTTTTCGGTTTTTTAACCGATTTTGACGGGTAGATAGCAGATTGACTCCTACACCGTAGGCGAGGCATCTTGCCCAGCCCGAAGAATTAAATGACCCTCCGGTAATTTGCATTAGAGCCTGTTGACGAATTGAATCAAATCATGTAAAATAGATCTGCCAATGTTTTCACCCTAGGACAAATATCCGCTGTGAGGGATTTTGAGGTGGCATTTCAGATAATAATCCGAGTTGCCAACACCAGTTGACCTGTATCAGCCCCAAAGGATAAGAAACCAATTTGAGACTAGAGGAGGTAGGACAGATGCACCGGAGATACCATCTCGCACATCTGATTTTAGCCGGCATTGCAGTTTTGGGCATAACACCGCTGATGGTAGCAGTTGACGCACACGCACAGATTGCCTTCTCGTCTGATAGGGATGGGAACTATGAAATCTACGTGATGGATGCCGATGGGAAGAATCAACGGAGACTTACCAATAGTCTCCGCGATGACAGGTCTCCCTCATGGTCACCTGACGGTAAACGCATTGCCTTTACTTCTTCTGGTAAGAATAGGAGCGGTGTGGGTGGGCATCCGCCAATCGTTGTGGGCGAACTCCCGCACATCTACGTGATGGATGCCGATGGGAAAAATCAACAAAGACTCACTAACAGCCCCTTTGCTGAATGGGAGCCGTCATGGTCACCTGACGGTCAACGGATTGTCTTTACTTCTAGTGGGGCTATGGACACTGCGGGCTGGCAAATCTACGTGATGGAGGCCGATGGTAAGAATCTGCGAAGACTCACTGACCAGAGTGGCTGGTATCCCTCATGGTCACCTGACGGTCAACACATTGTCTTTGTTTCTAGTAGGAATGCATTTGGTGATCAAATCTACGTGATGGGTGCCGATGGGAGTAATCAGCGAAGACTCACTGACCAGGGTGGCCGGCATCCCTCATGGTCTCCCGATGGTGAACACATAGCCTTCGCGTCTCATAGAGATGAGAACTGGGAAATCTATGTGATGAACGCTGATGGAAAGAATCAGCGAAGACGCACTAGAACTCCCGCGCATGACTGGCATCCCTCATGGTTACCCGATGGTAAACGGATTGTCTTTGTGTCTCATAGGGATGGAAACTATGAAATTTACGTGATGAACGCCGATGGCGTGCGCCAGGTACACAGACTGACTAAAGCTGGCAGTGATGACACGGATCCTGCATGGTTTGACCCTGCTTTTGCGGTTAAAGTTGCTCCTTTTGCAGTTGCTCCCGTAGGCAAAAAACTCACGATGTGGGGTTGGTTCAAACAGGTCAACCGATAACTGCCATTATTGAAAAAAGGATGTTTGCTGAGATGTGGGAGTGCACGGGGGCGATAATAAACACCAATGCAGGAGCGAAAACTTCCATGCGATAATAAACCGAGTTGCCACTTTTTTGAGAATAGGGGAGGACAGACAGATGCAACGGAGATATACGCTAGCACATTTGATTTTAACTGGTATTGTAGCCTTGGGGCTAACACCACTGATGGTAGTCGTTGATGCACAGGCACAGATTGCTTTTGTGTCTTATAGGGATGGTCCCCCTGAAATCTACGTAATGGACACCGATGGGAAGAATCAGCGCAGACTTACGACTAATATCTGGGAGGACTTGCATCCCGCATGGTCCCCTGACGGCGAACGCATTGCCTTCAGTTCCGGCAGGAACGAGAGAAAGTATGATATCTACGTGATGGATGCCGATGGGAGTAATCAACAAAGACTTACTGAAAATCCCACGCGTGACTGGCATCCCTCATGGTCTCCTGACGGTAAACGCATTGCCTTCAGTTCCCGCGCGCATGGACCCGACGAAATCTACGTGATGGATGCCGATGGGAGTAACCTACAAAGACTCACTGAAGATCTTGATCATAACTGGTATCCCTCATGGTCACCCGATGGCAAACGCATTGCCTTCATGTCCGATAGGAATGACAACTTTTTCGACTTTGGAATCTACGTGATAGATGCTGATGGGAGTAATCTACAAAACCTCACTGACAATGCCCAGGCTGATATGCATCCCGCATGGTCTCCTGACGGTGAACGCATTGTCTTCATGTCTCGTAGGGATGGGAACGGGGAAATCTACGTGATGGATGCCGATGGGAGTAATCAGCAAAGACTCACTAGACATGCCGAGCATGACATGCATCCCTCATGGTCTCCTAACGGTGAACGGATTACCTTCGCGTCTGATAGGAATGGAAACTATGAAATCTACCTAATGGATGCCGATGGAGGGAATCGACGAAGAATCACTAAACATCGCCAGGATGACTTTAGTCCTGCATGGTTTGCCCCTACTTTTGCAGTTGAAGTTGCACCTTTTGCAGTTGCTCCCACCGGCAAAAAGTTTACAGTGTGGGGGTGGCTCAAACAGGGCGACAAATAACCACCGCTATCACTAAAACTGTCCGGTGTTAAGAAAAACCTCACCGGTACGCCAAATTCAGTTATCATCAGATGCAATTTGAGTCCATAAAAATATCTGTGTTCGCTATCTTGTCTCGTCAAGATTTGCCTTGATACATATAAATCACAACTTTGTTGTCGCATACAGGTCAACGTCTTAATTCGTCAACACGCCCTAGGAGATTGATTATGCCAACGGATCGAAATCTTATTCACCAAACGCTCAAAGGCAATCTACGGGCTTTCGACACCTTGGTCCAGAAATATCAGCCGGTGGTCTATGCCCGGGCGCGGCGTATCGTACAGAATCCGCACGATGCCGAAGATCTAACGCAAGAGGTCTTTATCAAAGCGTATCAAAATCTTCCAAAACTGCGCGATGCCAGTCGGTTTGCCGGTTGGCTGTCGCGAATTGTGAAGAATGTCTGCGTGACGTGGATCCACCAGCAGAAGGAAATATCAAAATCTTGCCCGATGGGCGAGGATCCAATTTTAAGGCTGTCTGCTGCTGAGGCGACACCGGAACAATTCCTGATGAAAAAAGAATTGAATCAGACAATCCTAAAGGCAATTAATTCACTGCCTGCTGTGGATGGGGCAGTCGCGCACGATTTCTACATTGACCACCTCAGCTATGATGAAATCTCAGAGGAACACGGATTGTCGCATCGTGCCATCGCTAGCCGACTGCATCGCGCCAAACAACGGATCGCTCAGAAAGTTAAGCATTCGTTTAGCGCGTTTGGTCTTTTCTGGAAGGATTGGGGAGCCTCCATGCTAAAGGGGACGAAAATTATGTCAACCCTTTCGCGTGCTTGGTCTATCTCTTTTGCAGTCCACCTCGGTTTGGTTAGTGTCATTGGAGGGTATCTAGTGACACAAAGCCAATCATTCAAGGAGTTGACAGGCGTTGAAATCCCTCAAACAGTGAATGCGCCGCCCAAACCGCAAGTTCAGAAACCCGTCATCAAATCCGTTCAAAAGCCAGGCGTGCCAATTGAAAGCACGGTCATCGTTGAACCGGTTAAAGTCCAACAAAGAATGATGAATATGGCGATGATTGGGGCAAGTACTGTCCAACCACAGACCATCTCCGCGTTCTCAAACCAAGCCTTGAAACTTAATGCCCCCCTCAACCCCAATGTGCCGAAAGTGCTTGACCCCAATGCACCTATGCCTCAGGGCGTAGCAGATACGGATGACTCCGCTTCTAATGCACCCGATGCGCTAACATTATCTTCACCCGTCGTCATAGGCACAGGTAAAAACGGTGAGCGCGTGAGCCGTGGGATTGCTGGTTCGGGCAGTATTGGCACAGAAAGTGGTAGCGGCGTTGAGCGTGGTGATTTCGGTTTGGGAAGTGGTGTGAATCAGGCCCGTACCAGAGGTCATGTTGGTATAGGTTCATTGGTAAGCACCGAAGGGGCAACTAACATTGATGACACGCTTTCCAATGTCACCGAGAAGGTAATATTGGGGGGTGGTGTACCTGAACTCCCCTCTGGAAGTCCCGGTGCTATCGTTGTGGGTCGTGGTCGAGATATGATGGGTCGCTTAAACCTTGCCCGCTTTGAAAATCCGATTCACCCTTTTGGATTTATATGTGGCAGCGGTGTCGGGAATTTCCGATTTGGGGTCGGTCTGCCCTATTTAGTGCAATCACTTAATCAAACAACGAAAATCAAGACACAACTGGTTGAGGCAGTCCAACTCAAGGATGCGGCACTCTTCCAGACACCGATTCTTTTTATGGAACCGATGCCCGGCGGCTCAAAGATAAGTCCAGAACACGAGAAGAGACTGTTCCACTTTCACCGCAATCCAATATGGAATACTGCGCGTAGCAAGTACACAGATGCTGAAGCCCAAAGGCTGCGGGAGTATGTGATAAATCGTGGGGGATTCGTCTATATAGCGACACATGGAAATACAGAGAACGCCATGAAAGGCGCAAGAAAGGTGTTGCGGGCCCTCCTTCCAGAGCATCCACTCGGCTTTGTTCCGAATGATCACCCGATTTACAACAGTTATTACTCGCTAAATGGTCCGTTGCGTTTCCCCTTGCGCATGACCAGAGCTTTTGGACTTTTGGGGCCTCTTCACTTTGGTCCCTATTCCGAACTACAAGGTATAACGATTGATGGGCGGCTCGCTGTTTTAGTAGATACTGAACAGATGATGCATGTGATAGATGGCAAGGTTCAGAAACCCTTCTACGGCCAGTCTCAAAGTCTGACTCAGATTTTAGAGGAGTTTGCACCCCACGCGGCGCGGCATATGATTAACATTGTGGTCTATGCCATCACACATGGGAATATTTCAGATTACTCCGGTTATGTGCCAGCAGATAAGCGAGAGCAGCAAAGAATTCCAACCCGTGCGCCGCAAGCCGCAGCAATTAGAGCGGTTGAATAACAGTCCTGAAAGATGTAGAGATAGTAACCTAGGTCATTTTAACCTAGGGAGTGTCTAAATAATTCTAAATCGGACTTTAGCATGTGGTAGTATGTCAAAAACCAACTATTTGCTTTAAGGAGGTTACCCCCATGAAAGCTCATCCCAAGTACCGCTTCTGGTTCGTTTCTCTATTGGTCCATCTATGCCTCGTGATGGTCTTGAGTGTTATCATCATCAACCAAACGACTCCGAACAATGTCGATGCTTTAGAAGTGAGCATTCTCAAAGTTAAGCCGGTGCCGCTCGTGAAGAAGACACCACGTATAGAGGCACCTATTGTCACGCCGACACCGATGCCTAAGTTTCAAATTGAACCGCAGTCAACGTCAGCACAGACCCGAACGTTCACAACCCGTCAGGTGAGATCTACGTCCGTATCTGTGCCGAAAGCTGCAGCAGCGGCTGTCTCAGTATCTCAGTCGTCGGCACAATCTGTGCATACAGAAATTTCTGTCCAAGGAGCATCTCAGGTCAATGACCGTCCCGCCCATTCACTTGCGACAGCTGTTGATCTCCCTGTTCAGTCAGATGCGCCGTTATCTGCGGGCTCGAGCGGCAACAGTTCGCTTGCCGGCACAGGCAGTCTTGGCGAAGGTAGTGGTAGTGGAGTTGGTCGGGGTTCGTTCGGTTTAGGAGGTGGCGTGAACCAAACCCCGATTAGAGGTGGCGCGGGTCTAGGTTCGCTGGTCGGTGCTGAAGGCGCGTCTAACATTGACGACACGCTTGCCAACGTTACCGAAAAGGTAACACTAGGGGGTGGTGTGCCTGAACTCCCGTCTGGGAGTCCTGGTGCTATAGTTGTGGGGCGCGGTCGAGATATCATGGGTCGCTTAAACCTTGCTCGTTTTGAGGATCCGCTTCACCCAAGCGCAGATATATGAGGCAGCGGAGTCGGCAATTTCCGATTTGGGGCAGGTCTGTCCTATTTAGTACAATCACTGAATCAAAAAACTAAAATCAAGACCCAACTTGTTGAAGCAGTCCATCTGAAGGATGCATCCTTCTTTCAGACACCAATCCTTTTTATGGAACCGATCCCCGGCGGCTCAAAGGTAAGTCCAGAACATCGGAAGAGAGTGTACAATTCCCACAGAAATCCAATATGGAATACTGCGCGTCCGGGCGGATTGAGTAAGTACACCGACGCTGAAGTCCAAAGATTGCGAGAGTATGTGATCAATCGTGGAGGATTCCTCTATCTAGCAACGCATGGGAATGCGGATAACGCAATGAAAGGGACAAGAAAGGTGCTGCGGGACCTCCTGCCAGAGCATCCACTTGGCCTTGTTCCGAATGATCACTCGATTTACAACACCTATTACTCGCTAAACGGTCCTTTGCGGTTTCCCCTTCGCAATATTGGGACTATCGGACATCTCATCCCTCTTCACTTTGGTCCCTATTCCGAATTGCAAGGTATCACGATTGATGGTCGTCTTGCTGTCTTAGTTGATACCGAGCAGATGATGCATGTGATTGATGGCAAAGTTCAAAGACCCTTCTACGGCAAGTTCCAAAATCAGAATCAGATTTTAGAGGAGTTTGCCCCCCACGCGGCGCGACACCTGATTAACATTGTGGTCTATGCCATCACACATGGAAATATTTCGGATTATAGCAACTACGTTCCCGAAACACTTAAAAACTCTGGTGACGATGGTTATCGGAAGAAGGCACCAGTTGTCACACAGAAATTGTAAGTTTCTGTTCAAACGTCAAACAAGGTTAGGGAAAAATTGAAAGAATTGCATGATTTGTCAACAGGCGAATTTTGAAAGGAGGAAGTGGTATGTTTATATAGCACTGTCGAATAAACATACGCACGAATTTTTATGATGAACTTAATCCGTTACACTTATCTCATTTTTTTTGGTATAGTTCTGTTCGCCTTTTTTATCGGTTGTGGTGATGACGATGATGACGAGGTTGTTGATGTAGGTCCTGCGGTGGTGTCAACGCCGGAGGGAGTTGTGAAAGGTACGATTATAGATTTGGTCACGGAGCAGGGGATATCCGGAGTGCAAGTGACCTTGCTCACGGCTTTGGTGACGGCAAAAAAACTTCCAAGCGGGGAGTTTAAGCCGGAAACAATAGCGTCAACTAGCACGGACATTAGTGGCAACTTCGTATTTGACGAGCTGAAACCGGGCGAATATATAGTGAAGCTAAATGCGCCGGGTTACTTAGATCAGCAAGCGACAGCAACGGTGACACGGAAAGAGTCAGCGACGGTGAATTTCCGTCTTGAACCTGGTGTAAGGTTTAAGGGTACAGTGATTTCCGATGCCGGTAATCCTGTTTCGAATGTTCTCATCACGTTAGGTTCTCGTGCGTCGGTGACGAAGGGCAGGGGTCAATATGAGATTTCACCAGTGTCGCAGGGTCAGTACCAACTGACAGCGGAAAAGCCGGGTTATCACCCGACGCGGATTCCGGGTTTAGTAGTAGGTGATGCTGACATATCGCAAAAGGTGACGATTCGTCGTGAGGTAGGGGGTGAGTTAGTTTTCGCCCGTGGTGATATAGCGGGTATGGACTTTTTTGGTATTTCGTTGATCAATGCGGACGGTAGTGGTGAGAAGGCGTTGACGCATCTCTTCGATGTGAATCCGTCTTGGTCACCGCGTGGTAATGAGATAGTGTTCAGTCGCTCAGAAAACAACCGTCCACTTCAGATCTATGTGATGGACAGTCGTGGTGGCAATGCACGATCCATCAGTGGCGATCACTTCAATGATAGGCATCCATTATAACCATGCGCTTAAGGAAGGGATTCGTAATCTTTTTGTTTTGGACATAGAGACGTTTCTTGCCGCCAAGGAAGCACCCCCTACCCAAGTAATACCAGAACCTGAACCAGAACCGGAGCCTGAGCCTCCTCCGGATCCGCCCCCGGAGCCGGAGCCGGATCCGCCGCAAAAGGCGGAGGATGCGGTGGATCCTCATCAAACGCCGGATGATGAGGAAGATAAACAGGGGGGTGAGGGCGATCCGCCTCAAGCGCCGAGTGCGGATCCGCCAGCCATAGAAGCGGGCATTCAGCGTTTGACCACGAGTACGCACCACGATATCCACCCGGATTGGAGTCCCGATGGTTCGAAACTGGTATTTACCAAGGAAAGTGCGCCGCTGAATGCTGCGGTGTATGTGTTGGATCTGTTTTCGCTGGTTCAAACGCGCTTGACGGGTGAGGACGGTTATAACGGGTATCCGTGCTGGTCTACTGATGGGACGAAGGTCATCTTCAGCAGTAACCGCAACGGTAGCTTGGGTATCTGGATGATGGATGCAGATGGTAGTAATACCGCCCTTATTTTTGATGAATTGGGACAGGATGATATTATCAGCCAGCAAGCATGGCGTGAATGATGGTGTCTGTCCTATCTGAAAACACAACATTAGCTTTCAAACCGAAGCGTCGCTGTTTAGCGGCGCTTTTTGGGTTTTATGGCAATCTAATCTAGCGACTCGTAGCACCTGACTTGGGACATTGTTCATTGTGCATTGACAAATCTACAGCATTTTGGGATAATCTTCTATCTTTTATTGACCGACTAAGAGGAGGTTGCCGTGATGCAAACACCCGATTTTGCTAGGACAGATCTCAGTCTGTTGGTGGATAAGGATCTGCAATTCCTGATTGAGAATTTCCCCAAGCCGGGGCGGAGTTATGAAGAGATTGCTCAGTTGATCCATCATCTGCCGAGAACTCTTGAATCTATGCTAAACAGTGAATCCTTGTTCGACAAGATCCGCGATCGAAGTCTGCTGATATTGGAGATTTCACCGTTTCTGTTCTTCAGTGTACTCCTGCGCCGCAGCTTAATGGACCAGAGAATCTTGGGGGATAAGAAGGTAATCAACTATATCGCGAATCTCCTCAGTCTGTTCGTTAGGACAGATCGATTGTATCGCGTTCATCGAAATGATAAACAGGCCCATCACTATCTGACGGACATGGTTCAAGAAGCAGCAAACGCAGATACCCGCCGGCAGTTTCTCATCTACTCCCATATTGGCAATTACTCACTTTATACTACGGGCATCTTTCCGCAGTGGATCGAATATCGTCGTCGTTATAAAAACCGTCCGGTGAGTGCACAGTTTTATATCGATTTTGGGCGTGAATACTATGAACGTGCTTCAGCACATGCGATGGCACGGGAATATGAGCTCGGTGAAGTGTTTTTCCGCTTGTCAATTATGTTTGAAGTCTATAAAGAGGCACTCAACCATCTTGCGAAACAGTATTTGGTTTTGTCATGAACGAGAAATATAGACGAATCGGAAGGTGGGAGGACTGGGAAAAGTGGAAGAAAGGCAGGAGGTATAACAAGCATGGATAAGGTAGATGTACATGTGCACGTATTTGCCAAGTTGAGCGGCGAATATCCGCGCGGTGTCAGTGGCTTGGCACCGGCGGACAAAGAAGCCACCGCCGAGCAACTCCTACGGGAGATGGATGCAGCGGGTATAAATAAAACGGTGTTGATTGATATGGGTGGTACTCGAATTGAGGAGCATAGGTATGTGACCCACTGTGTCCAGAGGTGGTCCGACCGCTTTACCGCTACCGGGTTGGTGGATGGAGATGATCCAGATCCGGCGACACGCCTGAAGGAATTAGTCGAAGCTACCGGCATTGAGGGCATCCGAATCGGCGATCTGGGCAATCTGAATGCCGAACGTGCGGAGGATCTGAAGGCTTACCCTCTGTTTCAGTGTGCGGACGAGTTGGGCATTAACATCAATATCTACACAGGTAGCGCGAATATTACCGGCGTTGAGATGCTAGCGGCTGCCTTTCCTAACCTCAACATCTCCCTGGATCACCTCGGTGTGATGCCAAGTACCCCTAGCGTAGTAGACCGCTGGGGTCGCCCTCGCTTTGACAATGAACCGTTGCCGCCGGCTACCTACCCACGGGTTATCGACATGGCACGATTTCCCAATGTGTACATTAAAGTTTCGGGAGAGTACGCTTTCTCCAAGAAGCCGTGGCCCTACGAAGACATGAAGCCGATGGTTGAGCAGATCTACCAAGCCTACGGGCCGGACCGTATGATGTGGTGCACAGATTCCCCGTGGATCCTTGAAGAGCCGGGTTACCAAAAACTGGTGGATCTAATTGATTTGCATCTGCCTTCGCTCAGTAAGGACGAAAAAGACAAAATCATGGGGGGCACGGCACTGAAGGTTTGGTTCAAAAAGGGGAATTGAGGAGGAACGATCAGATCGGTAGAGGGACGTGGGCTCTCGTGTAACAGAGCCGGTTCGTCCGAAGCTACGGAACTTCCTCGACAAACCGGAGGGACTGTGTATTAACTGTGTAGGTCCTATTTGAGCAGCTCCCTAGGGATGCGAGAGCCAGTATATTCTACATTTGTATCGCGGTTGGCAATGATTTCAGGAATATCACCCTCCCAATTGTCGGGAATTGTCATGGGACGCTTATGCCACGCTAAGATCAGGGTTCGTCGCTCGTCTGTCAGGTTCCGGTGCGCCGAATGCAGGATGCGGGCATCCGCCAAGACGAGTGCCCCTGCTTTAGCGAAGACATTTACCTGATCCGGATGATCACTGAACATGATCGGATGGTCCTCCTCAACAAACCGGGCTCCTTGTTCGTGTGCTGGAACCAGTTGATCATGCAGCGGAATCCGATTGAGATGGGTGCCGGGAATAACCTTGAGACAGCCGTTTTCAACTGTTGTATCGGTTAAGTAGTAGGATACGAACATGGTCTGCGGCCAGGGCGAACAACTCATCGGATCGTTCCATAGCATCCAATCTTGGTGCCAATAGAGCGCAGGTTCCTCAGGATCCTTAGTAAGGATGATAATCCCTCCGGTACTCTCGAAGTCCCGAAAGCCCATCTGCTCAAGTGCTACGCGTGACGGTTGCCAATCCAACAGTTTCTGGATAATTGGGTTGTCCACACCCCGCACACCTACATGTTGCCCTTGATACCTCACGTCAGGTGGTGGTTCATGCCCGGCGATCAAGCGTTCTGATTCTTCTCGAAGTTCCTGTAAAAAATCTTCAGTTAAGACATCATCTACCACACAGTAGCCATCGCGTATCACCTGTTCTCGCTTTTGCAGTGCCACCTCTGGTGTCATACTGTTCTCCTTTGAGTTATTTTCACTTTGATTAATAGAAATTCCGTCAATTACTATATCTATTGCACATCAGATTCAAGCCCGTCCGTGATGCGACTCAGCCGGCGCACGATACTCCACCCGCAGATGCGGGGTTTCCAGACGCTGATGGTTTTGTATCCGCGAAGTGAGGCAACTTTCCAGCATCCCACTGACAATCAGAGTGCGTTCTGCCGGGTAAGGCGCAACCCCGGTCATGATCATCTCTACAATTTTGGCAACTAGGCAGGCGGAGTAGGTCACGTTGGGTGTGGGTGGTAGGAAAAATTGCGTGGATACCGGGTCCGGTACACCCTTCAGCTTTGCAGCGAAGCAGTAGTCTCTAATCGCACCGTTGAGCATGAGTAGCGTGGTTTGGAGCCCATCGTTGCGTTCGATAAAATAGGCTGCTGGACTCTCGGCCAGTCTCTGGAGTTCACCGCTACCGAGCAGATCTTGAGTTCGACCATCTTCTTCCGTCAGTCCACAGGGGCTGTCGCATCGAGAGAGAGCTGATTCCAAAAGTTCTTTTGACCAACGCCCTGTCTCGCCAGCCTTCCAGACCGCCTCCCCCTCTATTAATTGAACCGCCTTGACCCCGGTTTCACCACCTTTGCGGCGTTCAACCATACACTGCATGGCTTCGAGGGCGTGATAATCCATCGGATCGGAGCCGCCGACTCCCACCATCAAGGCACTCTCAATCTCGCAATCCAGCGGCAATTCGACATCCGGCAGACGCCAAGTTACTGGCAGAGAAGAACCGGCGAGAATCGGGAAGCCCAAGCGGTGCCCGTCATCCACCATCTCCTGTGCATTCTCAAAATTGTAGGAGAGATGCTTGTCATTGTAGATCGGCACAGCACGTCCGTCCTCCTCAAAGACCTTGACACACTCTTTGAAAAATTCGTAGCGCGGATAGAGAACCTGACCTTTCTCATTTCTTGGATATTCACCATGCTCACCAATCAGTAATACCGCATCGACAGCGAGTTTGTCTCCACCACAGCGCAACGCTTCAGAGATAGTTGGGTACACGGAAAAACCGAACTCACGGGCGCGGTCTGTGGATTGGTCGCCTTCGGGTTTCTGATCAACGTAGAGAGAAACCACTTGGGTATCGGGGCGATGCCAGCGTCCCTCGTAGGGGTAGCCGACCATAAAGCGGTCAGCAAAATGTTGGGCATGTGACAGGTAGCGATAGATGGTAGCAAGTACAGCGATACGTCTCGGTGCCATTTACGTTTTTCTCCTGTGGAATCAGGTTCTCCAGAAAGTTGATTCTTGCGTCGGCTGATAAGAAATATTCAGGTGTGGTGTTTCCTGTCGTGTCTGATCCTGGAAAAGGCTCTCTACACCAGCAGCAACCAACCCGGTAGTGAGCAGGGTGCGCTCGACCGGATAGGTCGCCACTCCGCTCAAGAACATTTTTTCAACATTGTTGACCAACGGAGAGAAAAAGTTGGCAAGGGTCGTGCGGGCTGGGGGCATCGGCAGGTACATCTGTGTGGACAGTGGAGCGTCTTGACCTTCGAGGTGAGCAGCGAAGTTGAAATCTTGCACCAGTCCATTCATAAGAATCATGGTTGCTTTGAGACCATCCAGATGCTCGTATTGATAGGCGATTGGATCTTCAACCAACTGCTTCATTTCGTCTAAGGTTGGGAAGATGTTGTTGAACCCTTGTCGTGAGGGGGTGAGGGTGTGACTACGGCAGAGGGCGGCTTCAAACAGTTCACGCGACCACAGTTCCTCGTGATGCGCTTCCCAGAATTTGTCGCCGCGGTAGGCTTGCAGCCATTTGGCACCTTTTTCGCCGCCTTCACGGCGTTCCACCATGCACTGGATGGTTTCCAAAGCGTGGAAGTCGTAGCTATCAACGCCACCGATCGCGATACATAGTGCCTCATGGACGCGGGCACCCAACGGCATGTCGATTGACGGGGTGCGCCAAGTCACCGGCAGAGACGATCCCGACATGAACGCAAAGTCCATTTCCTGAGAGATATCGTACATCTCTTTTGCCCAATCCCAGTTCCAAGAGAGATGTTTGTCGTTGAAAATAGGAGCAGTTTTGCCGGTAGTTCTGTAGACCGAGACAACCTGCATGAAGAGTTCGTAGCGTGGGTAGAGATGCTGCCCCTTTTCGTTGGTGGGATAGCTGCCGTGCTCGCCGATCAGTAGGACCCCATCAACGGCAAGATCGCTCCCTCCTAGGGTGAGGGTATCGGCAACGGTCGGATAGATTTTCATCTGAGGGAAGCGTTCCGCGCGGTCACGGCTCAAGTCGCTTTCAGGTCGCTGATCAACGTAGAGTGAGACCAGATCCATCGGCGGATGATGGTGCCGACTGTTCCAACCGTACCCCTCCAAGAAGCGGTCAACGATGTGCTGACCGTGGGAATACTGGCGGAACTCTGTGACGATAGCCGCAATTTTGGGGCGTTTGGTCATAGTGTGAATATCCTTTTATCAAATACCGGCCTTTGTCGGGCATTAGCCAACGTGATTCCAAAATGACACTATATCGATTATCGAACAACTAGCTAAGTATGAAAAATAATCAGTGCTCGGTCTATCTCAATAAAATCGTACGTTGCAAATGCTTCTACAATTTGCTCAATATTTCGCAAAAACAGCGACTCTAACTCACTATTTTTGATATTACCTGTTGAAACTAGAAGTAACTTGTATGGTCTCTGAGCAACCATAAATGAATTGACGAAATCAGCATCCTTGGTAATCACTATCCGCTTTTCCTCCACTGAAATCTGATTGATAGCACTATCAGGCGTTCGATTTTCAAGTGGTAAGTCGCGCGTGTGAATGGTATCATAACCAGCTTCTCGCAATTGATAAGCAAGATGCAGCGGCAGGTGGGCATCTACTAAAAACTTCATATCATAGTAGCCTGCATTCGTTGAACCTGAGTCAGGCGTGCTGCAAATGCCAAAGCTGCTAAGATATCGTTACGCTCCAAGTCGTCATAGTCTGCCAAAATTTCGTCGATAGTCATTTCTGCACTCAACAACTCTAGTATCAACTCAACAGGATAACGCAATCCACGTATGCACGGTTTGCCATGACAGATTTCAGGATCTATTGTTATACGGTCCGCAAACATTTCAAACGAACCGATTTTGTATGTACTCACCGGGATCCCTCGATTCACTTTGATTTGAACTGTTAGTTCATCTCAATTTATGAGATAACGCTGGGAGTTTCTATGATGCAGAGATACTACACCAATCTTCAAACCAAATCAAGTAAAAAGAGAATGTCAGCCACCGCCGAAACTGATAACATCTCTTACAACTTTCCTGTCAAATTCTAACCCAATATATTATTATTTGCTTTACTAATCTTTGCATCTAATGCAGTTATGATCTGGAGGAATCCGGGAAAGGATGGTGAAATCATGAAAGTCTTCATTAGCTACGCTCACAGTGACGAAGTACTTGTACAGAAGATTGTGGCGATTCTGGAGGAAGCCGGGTTGGAGGTTTGGGAGGACACACGCGAGATTCTGCCCGGAGATAATTGGGCAGAACAGGTTGCTCAGGCGTTAAAAGAATCTGAGGCAATGGTTGTTCTATTGACACCGGAAGCAACTCGCTCAAGGTGGGTACGCCGTGAAATTGAGTATGCCCTTGGTGAAAAACGCTACAGCAAACGCCTAATTCCTGTCCTCGTTGGTGACCCAGCAGATTTTCCACAAGAAGACATCCCATGGATTCTTTGGCGGCTTCAGATGATTAAACTCGCCGAATATGATAAGGAAGAGGAAGGTATCCAACAGATTGTCCAAACCCTGCTGGAAGCTGCCTAAACACCTTTTCAATCATTAATCACCGGTACTGGTCCAGATCTCCCTTGTACTCCAGCCCCAACACACGGCGTGATCGCTCTACATTGCAGGTCTTATCGGCTTCGGGGGTGCCTACAATATGAAAGATATCGAAGTCAATTGTCGTAGACTCTATTCCGAGACGGCAGGCTTCCGCCAGATCGTGCCGACACACGCAGCCATTCCGCACCGGTGCATCCTCAGAGCCTAGTTCCTCTCGGCGCTTGTTAATTCCCAACCGACTATCCACAATATAATCCGGGCGCAGGACGATGATCCGCGACCCGTGGGCATCGTGAAACTGCCGGCACATCTCCTCCTGCAAACGCTTACAAACCGCGTATTGACTCCCATCAGGTCTTCTAACATCCGCCGTAAAAAATATCCCTTTGGGGTGCTCCGTCTGACATGAGCCGATGTGCACCACGCGATTAATACCGCGCTGGCGTGCAGATTCCAGCACATTCCACAAACCCTTCAAATTAATCAAGAATGACTGCGAATCATCAACGCCGTAGCCCCCGAAAGAGACTGCGAGATGAATAACTGCGTCCATTCCCTCTATGGCGTTGTGAACAGCGGAGAAGTCCACAATATCTCCGTGGATGACCTCCCCGCCCTGCCACTCGCCATCAGTATCTTTCCAACCCTCCCATGCCTCTGTTCCCCAATCAAAAGCACGAATCTGATGTTTGTTTTTCAAGTTGGCAAGCACAGCGCGACCTAACCAGCCGGCTGCGCCAAATACCACAACCTTCATTTGTCGTATTCCTTTCGTAACCCTATTGGATTACACTTGATTTCAGCAGCCCCCAAGTGGTTGCTAGCTTGCCCTGCGCTTCTACGGCGAAAGGATTATTTTCAGGTTCAGTGACAAATACATTGTCTACCTCGATTGCCGCTTCTAGCGTCCCAAAACCGATCCGCCCCTCTCCCTGTATATTGAAATCCTTAACATCAAAGAGGGCTGGACCGTAATCACCTAAGGCCGCTGCTGCAGCATTATCTGTGAGGAAAACACGGTAGCCTTTCGGGTGATTTTCGATTTTGATCCAATATTCTGTGCCCCTATCAACTTTCGTTTTCGTTTCGGTTTTTTCAAATTCCTTCACAATATGCCGTATATGCCGCATCACAACGGATCTTTTTCCGTCCTTGTTCAGTTCCCAATAAATGACGTGACGGCGTAAACTCTGTTGCATCCGGGACGGCAAAGCCTCTTTACCGCCAAACCCCGCACCTTCATCACTGTGGAATCGCCAAATGAGGAGTGGGCTTTGACCGCGTGCAAGATAGATCGTTGAATAGAACCAATAGTCATTCCACTCTTCATCCCAATGACCATCAGATACAAGGATAAGATTTTTACCGTTCTGTTGGTTCTGTGTCAACTTGCCCTTTTTAATAGCCCACGCCCCAGAGACCGTGTGCCATTTTCCTGTACCGTTCAATTTGTCATTCGCTTTATCGAAAGTATCTTCAAACAAGATTTTCTGTGCTTGAGCCAAAGTTGGTAGGATAAGGATGCCCGCTACAATAAACATTACGGCGAGAATCCATTGCTTTTGAGAATTTGTTTTAGGAAACATGGTGAATCCTCCCTTTCATTTTAGCAGCCAGACAGGTAAAAGCATCATAATAGACGCTTCAGAAATCTGTTCATCGAGACTGATAAATATTATACCCCATTATCACCTTAGTTTCCACCATGATCTGAATGGTATGGTAAATTTTGATGGAACTTATCTATATATACAGTGTGTTACCGTTCAAACCGTAAGGGAGGTTAAAAAATGAAAGCGAATGTATTTCAAACGCGCAGCGTCGTTCTCATCTGTGTACTCGCCTTTGGCATACTCCAACATGTTGCATGGGCGGCAGATGAACGGCAGACATTGCAAGCACTCAGCAAAAGTTTTACTGTGCTCGCCCAGGAAGTTGGAGAAGTAGTTGTTGGAATTGAAACTGAGCAATCCGACAGAGATAAGGATTGGAAACCTCGCTTTGAAGATTTTGAACGTCGCGATGTCTTCCCGTTCAATCCAGAAGAATTTCATCGTTGGTTTCGTCCAAACTCAGACCGGAATGAAAAGTCAGAAGATTACTTTTTCTTTTCCCCTGACCCATATCAGGAAAAACGCGGGCGAGCGTATAGTGTGACACCTAAAGATGTGCTCCCGCATGAGATTGGATATAAAGTCAATTTCGGATCTGGTATCCTGCTTGATGAAAATGGGCACATTGCCACCATTATCGAATTGGTCGATGATAGCGATGAAATTACTATCACACTTCAGGCTGGCACACGTCTTGGTGCTGAGGTGATTGCATCTGACAAAGGTACAGGGATTGCTGTGCTTAAAATTGACACTGACGAGCTGCCGACCGCGAAATTCGGTGACTCGGATGATGTCGTCCTTGGTGAATTGATGGTTGCTCTCGGACATACCGAAAATCAGGAACCAGCGATTTCCTTGGGGATGGTTAGCGGCGTTGGACGCAATCCACACATCGTTGATTATGAAAACTGGTTCGCGATTGATACGAAGCAGCGTCCCGGTTTAGGTGGTAGTGCAATTGTCAGCGCAAAAGGTGAAATTATCGGCATGACCGCCGGCAGCCCATCAAAGGGTGCGTTTGCCATACCGATTAACACAGTCAGACAGATTGCAACGGAGCTGATTGAACAGGGAAAGGTCACACGCGGTTGGCTTGGCGTTTTGATTCAGGAGATTAATTCAGATCTTGCTGAGAAACTGGAGTTGGACAAACCGATAGGTGTCCTAATTACCAGTATCCTTGATGGTACACCCGCTGCGGAATTTGGCTTACAAAAAGGTGATGTAATCGTCGCTATTAACGGTGAAGCGATTAAAAATGTGAATCACCTCCGTGCTAAAGTTGCCACGTATAAGCCAACAACTCCTGTCTCGATTTCCATTCTGCGGGATGGCCAAACGCAAGACATCTCTGTAACGCTTGGTGAACGTTCCGCACGGGTTGTTCGACATGGCGAAGATTCTGAGGGATATGTGAATCTTTGGAAAGGCCTCTCCGTTCAGAACCTAACAGCCGATCTGGCTGAAAAGCTCGGACACACTTCTGACAAAGGGGTGTTAATTGCTGGTGTTACGCCGGGCAGTGTGGCTGCTAAAGCAGGACTCCGCAAAGGAGACCTAATTCTTGAGGTCGAGAATCAGCCTGTTCACAGCGTAGCAGAGTTCAAATCGGTAGTGGGGAAGGTGATAAGTGAAGACAAAGTCTTGCTACTCGTAAAACATGAGGGGCAAGCACGGTATGTCACCGTTAAGTAAAAACGGGTTCAGACTGTTCAAAACCTGAACACTACTGTTGAATATTTGCACAAAACTTGACATCTTGATAAAACTATGTTCTAATTATTGCAGGTTTTAGCGGGCTGTCGGTTTTGGCACAAAGATTGCACCTTCTGTAATCACATTTGCCTCCAAAAAATAATAGCCGGGTCAGTTTTGGGAATTGTGGCTTCCTTGAGTATTTTTCATTCGTTTCGAGGTCCGACTGGCACTCGCCTCGCCTATCAACTGGAATGCTTCCGTTGAAACGACATTTCCATCACCTGAGCCGGCTGTTTTATTTGAAGTTCCCATTATGAATCCATTCATTCAAATTGCTCAAGGTGTTATTGGAGCGATTCTTATATCTCTCTTCTTTATTCTCAGATCAAGTTTCGGCGAAACACGGCATACCCTCAGTATCATCGGTGCTATCATTATCTTTATCGCAAGTGGCTACATTCTGCGGACCCGGTTAATCCGATGGGGGAGTCGACAGGTCTGGCTCAAATACCATCAAAGGCTCGCATCGTTAGGATTATCGCTTGTTCTCATCCACTCAGCCGCTCAACCGCTCGTTTGGCATTCGTGGTTAGCGTTCACGTTAGCACTACTCAATCTTGGCACCGGCGTTGCGGTCAGTCTCACTGCACATCGCGCACGACGCATCCTTCTTCGCTGCCATCTTGCCCTCGCACCAATTTTGCTGCTTTCTATTGTCCTACATGGCAGAGAAAAATTAGACCATGATGAATTCTTTCCTTTAACAGAGGTTCACGATGTTCCATGTGTGAAATGCCATACGTCGGAAAGACTGCTATTTACTATTGATCCGCACTTTCAGAGCGATTTAGATAGTGGAGGGGTTGTCTCAGAGGACTTGCAGTGGGAGTTTAATCTGCATGGGACTTCCCTCTCTCGGCAGACAACAATTTCGACGAAAGAGAAGAGTAACCACTGGCTGGTAACCGATGAAAAAAACGAGGGTGAATATACAGTCAAGAGAGCGGACGATCGTCTAAGTGTCCATACAGATGCTGTGTACGAGGCTTATACCTGTCTCACCTGTCATGTTCACAATACCCCGGAGATCCAGTTTGACCACGAAAGTCATGGGGTCAAATCCTACAACGCCTGCCTCAACTGCCATCAGACTGTCATCAATGGAATAAAATACGGAACTCGAAAGGCGAATTGGGAATATAATCCGTGATAAGTTGCGAGACAACCACGCTTAATGGGTGATAAGGAGTTGTGCATGCCTCAAAACTTCAAACCGGTGACAGTTGGGCTATCGGGTGGTTCAGCATCAGGGAAGACAACATTAGCAAAAACACTAGCGGAAGGGCTGAAAGAATTCTCGCCGGTGATTTTGCACCAAGATTACTACTTCAAGGATTGGTCGGAATACCCACCGGAGGAACGGGAGAAGGTCATTACCGCTAATCATCCGGATGCGGTTCAGTGGGAGGTACTACTTGGGCATATCCGTCAATTGACTGCCCGTCAACCGATTGAAACGCCGCCCGAAGGAACACGGTCGTTCGCACGAGGAGATGCGCCTGCCACAATTCAACCGAGTGATCTGATTATCGTCGAAGGACATCTTATCCTATGGGATGCAGCACTCAGAGACCTGATGGATGTCAAACTCTTCGTTGATGTTGAACCGCATGAACGGGTGCTGCGCCGTCTGTTACGAGATGTCGCACAACGGGGTGGCGACCTTGAGGGGGCGGTCGCATGGTATCGTCGGGATGTTATTCCCAATTTCTCAGTTTACACCGAGCCGTGTAAGGCGTATGCAGATTTGGTTGTGCCATTCCTAGACGAAAATCCGGTCGCGCTGCAGACTCTCGTTTCAGGGGTACGGGATCGGATTATGAATCAATGTGCTTTCGATGAAACTTAAAAGATGTGAGGAGCAATAGAAACGCAATCGTACAGGACTGATTAGCAGATGCTATTCAACCGCTCCGATTTTTGCAGCTTGGGGCGCACGGGTTGGGACTCTTTGCTGCGCTTGCTTATCTTCTGGCACATAACCGGAGTAATCTGAAATTTTACCGTGTGTTAGTGCATAGATGGCAACATTGGTCATAAAACGATAGACACCGGGTGAGTAGTGCACAGGACGGCTTGGCAGGCTGATTGACTCCATCGCACACATATAGTCTCGACGAATGATCAGCACCGAAAGTTTGTCGTTAATAAAAATGCCTTCAAGAAAATTCCGCGGTGGAAGGGAAGGGCGTCCACCCGTTGAAAAGGCAACCGCCCCGTGTTGGTAAATGTCAAAACCAATGGGTGGGCCACCCATCTGATAGAAGTTGTGATAAATTTCATGGCTGTTGGGGATGCGTCCCACATGATATTCCGGCATGATGTGCCGCATATTCGCCAGAAACAGACGGGTCATTGATTGAGCGGCAGCATGGAAACCACAGTCATCAAAAATGAGGAGACCTTCTTTTTCAACCAGATATCGGCGCAACGAGACCGCTTCTAATCGAGAGAATTGACTATCTCTAATGCCGCGAAGCATTCGCCCGGTGTCCAATCTCTTTATAGCTTTTGCTTTAGCGAGGGCAGGCTCATGTCCAGTCATGACGAGAATCGGCGATTTCATCACATTGGCGTCAGTCAACTTTAGTGCCCCGCCCTCGACGTTCATGTCTGTTTTAATTTTCGTCCGTTCGTTCAGCCACTTTGCCCACGCGTTCAACGAAGACGCATCTGCCCACCAGTCAGAGAGGTCATGGCGAACACGCGTAAAACGAAAGATCCCACGAATATCACGACCTCTACCAACAACGCGGCCTCCCGGCTCGCCGCGGGGCAGGGGTGGCACTTCAAGATTACCGAGCAGAATGCCATCAACCACCTCGTCCAAGGCATCCCGAACAGCTCCAACCTCCTTGACCATTGCAAGCCCCGGTGGCAGCTTAAACGCATCAATGATCCTGACCTGCATAGTCCCCCCAGAAATTCCACGACCACTGCCTCCAATCCCACGACTCATGCGCCCACCGTTTTTACCTGTGCCTGTGACGACGGGTGAAGATAATGTTAGCGCATCGGGCGCATCAGAAACGGGGGCATCTGTATGTGTTAGGACCCGAGGTATAGGTGCATGGGGGTTGACCACTTTTGGCACATTGGGATTGATAGGGGCATTAAGTTTCAAGGCTTGATTTGAGAATGCGGAGACGGTCTGCGGTTGGACAGTGGCTGTACGAACGGTAACTGCATTTGTCGTTCGCGGTTGGGTTGTAGCTGGTTCAACGACGACTGTATTTTTGATTGACACCTCTGGCTTTTGAACGGGTTTGAGGACGGATCTCCGAACTTGGGGTTTGGGCGGTAGATTCGCTGGCTGCAAGATTTCCATACCCATCAAATCCTTGAATGGTTGGCTTTGTGTTATCAGATACCCTCCAATGATAGCAGCAAGACACAGATGGATTGCTAAAGAGATAAACCAAGAACGCGAAACGGTGGACATAATTTTCATCCCCCTTAGTTCTTTGGATTGCCATAAAACCCAAAAAGCACCGCTAAACAGCGGTGCTTCGGTTTGAAATCTAATGTTGTGTTTTCAGAGATGGCAGACACCATCATTCACGCCATGCTTGCTGGCTGATAATATCATCCTGTCCCAATTCATCAAAAATAAGGGCGGTATTACTACCATCTGCATCCATCATCCAGATACCCAAACTACCGTTGCGGTTACTGCTGAAGATGACCTTCGTTCCATCAGTAGACCAACACGGATACCCGTTGTAACCCTCCTCACCCGTCAAACGGGTTTGAACCAGCGAAAACAGATCCAACACATACACCGCAGCATTCAGCGGTGCACTTTCCTTGGTAAATACCAGTTTCGAACCATCGGGACTCCAATCCGGGTGGATATCGTGGTGCGTACTCGTGGTCAAACGCTGGATACCCGCTTCTATGGCTGGCGGATCCGCACTCGGTGCTTGAGGCGGGTCACCTTCACCTTCCTGTTTATCTTCCTCATCGTCCGGCGTTTGATGCGGGTCCGGCTCCGGATCCGGCGTTTGCGGCGGATCCGGAGCCGGCTCCGGGGGTGGATCCGGAGGAGGCTCAGGCTCCGGTTCAGGTTCCGGTTCTGGTATTACTTGGGTAGGGGGTGCCTCTTTGGCGGCAAGAAAGGTCTCAATATCCAGCACAAAAAGATTACGAATCCCTTCCTTAAGCGCATGGTTATAGATGAGCTGACTACCGTCCGGTGACCACGATGGACGGGAATCTGCATGGCAATCGGCAAGACGCACACGATCCGCACCAGACGAATCCATCGTGTAAACCGCCGGTTGACCCAACGCACGCGCATGAACAAACGCTAGACGACGACCATCAGGCGACCACGATGGATGCCTATCATTGAAGTGATCGCCACTGATGGGGCGGGCATTGCCACCACGACTGTCCATCACATAGATCTGAAGTGGACGGTTGTTTTCTGAGCGACTGAACACTATCTCATTACCACGCGGTGACCAAGACGGATTCACATCGAAGAGATGCGTCAACGCCTTCTCACCACTACCGTCCGCATTGATCAACGAAATACCAAAAAAGTCCATACCCGCTACATCACCACGGGCGAAAACTAGCTGCCCCCCTACTTTACGGCGAATCGTCACCTTTTGCGATATGTCAGCATCACCTACTACTAAACCCGGAATCCGCGTCGGGTGATAACCCGGCTTTTCCGCCGTCAGCTCATACGCACCCTTCGACACCGGAGATATCTCATATTGACCGCCGCCCTTCGTCACCGACGCACGAGAACCTAACGTGATGAGAACATTCGATACCGGATAACCAGCGTCCGATATCACTGTACCCTTAAACCTTACACCCGGCTCAAGACGAAAGTTTAACGTCGCTGACTCTTTACGCGTCACCGTCACCGACGCTTGTTGGTCCAAGTAACCCGGCGCATAGAGCTGTACGATATATTCACCCGATTTCAACTCACCAAAGAGGAAGTTACCACCCGCATCCGTCGTCACTGACGCTACTACCTCCTGTTCAAAATCACCGCCCGGTAGCTTTTTCGACGACGACAATGTCACTTGGATACCCGCAATCCCCTGATCGGTTACCAAATCTACTATCCTTCCTTTGACCACACCCTCCGGCGTTGCCACGACCACGGGGCCTACATCTACAACATCTTCGTCATCTCCACAACCTGCTAAAAATAAAAACAGAAATATAACAGAAAAAACAAGGGAGGTGTAACGGATTAAGTTCAACATAACAATTCGTGGAATATATTTATCCGGCAAGGATCGATAAACAACCACATCCTCCTTTCAAAATTTGCCTGCTGACAAAATGCAAGGTTAAATCTTCATGAGATGGTAGCGGAAGACAGTTTAAAAAACAAAGAAATTAATCGTGCAATTCTTCCAATTTTCCTTGCCCTTGTTTAATCAGAAATTTACAATTTCTGCATGACAACTGGTGCTTTCTTCCGATAACTATCGTCACCAGAGTTTTTAAGTGTTTCGGGAACGTAGTTGCTATAATCCGAAATATTCCCATGTGTGATGGCATAGACCACAATGTTAATCAGGTGTCGCGCCGCGTGGGGGGCAAACTCCTCTAGGACTTGATTTTGATTGTACAGGTGACCATAAAACGGTTTCTGAACTTTGCCATCAATCACATGCATCATCTGCTCGGTATCTACTAAGACAGCAAGACGCCCATCAATCGTGATACCTTGCAATTCAGAATAGGGACCAAAGTGAAGGGGGATGGTTATTCCGCCGTACACGACATGCCGCAGGGGAAAACGCAAAGGACCGTTTAGCGAGTAATAGGTGTTGTAAACCGGGTGATCATTCGGAACAAAGCCGAGTGGATGCTCTGGCAGGAGGTCCCGCAGCACCTTTCTTGTCCCTTTCAATGCGTTATCAGTATTTCCATGTGTTGCTAGATAGAGGAATCCTCCACGATTAATCACATACTCTCGCAATCTTTGGACTTCAGTGTCAGTGTACTTACTCAATCCGCTCGGACGCCTCGTATTCCAGATCGGGATGCTGTGGGAATTGAATACCCGCTTCTTGTGTTCTGGACTTATCCGTGAGCCACCTGATACCGGCTCCATAAAAAGAATCGGTGTCTGAAAGAAGGATGCATCCTTCAGATGGACTGCTTCGACTAGTTGGGTCTTGATTTTAGTTGTTTGATTCAGTGATTGTACTAAATAGGACAGACCTGCCCCAAATCGGAAATTACCGACTCCGCTGTTTCATATATCTGCGCTTGGGTGAAGCGGATCCTCAAAACGAGCAAGGTTTAAGCGACCCATGATATCTCGACCGCGCCCCACAACTATGGCACCGGGACTGCCAGCGGGAAGTTCAGGGACTTCCCCTCCTAGCGTTACTTTGTCGGCGACATTGGCAAGTGTATCGTCAATGTTAGACGCGCCTTCAGCACCGACCAGCGAACCTAGACCCGTGCCACCTCTGGTCGGGGTTTGGCCCACACCGCCTCCTAAACCGAACGAACCCCGACCAACTCCACTACCACTGCCTTCCCCAAGACTGCCTGTGCCGGCAAGCGAACTGTTGCCGCTCAAGCCCGCAGATAACGGGGCATCCGACTGAACAGGGAGATCAACAGCTGTCGCAAGTGAGTGGGCGGGACGGTCATTGGCGCGAAAAGACTGAGAAGCCCCTTGGACAGAAATTTCTGCACGCACAGATTGTGCCGACGACTGAGATACTGAGGCAGCCACCGCTGTGGCTTTCGGCACAGATACAGAAGTTGATTTCACCGGATGGGGTGTAAAAGCCCGGGTCTGTACCGATGCTGACAGACGCTCGATTTGAAAATTAGGCGTGGGCGTAGGTGCGATGGGAGGGGCCACTATGCGTGGGGTTTTCTGCACAGGCGGCACCGGTTTAACTTTGAGAATGCTCACTTCTAAAGCATCGACATTGTTTGAAGTCGTTTGGTTGATGATGATAACACTGAAAACCATCGCGAGGCATAGATGGACCAATAGAGAAACGAACCAGAAGCGGTACTTGGGATGAGCTTTCATGGGGGTAACCTCCTTAAAGCGAATAATTGGCTTTTAACATAATTCCACATGTGAGCGTGCCAGTCCCGGTTTGCCCGAAAGGGGCATTACCGAACCGTGAGTCCACGATTCTGTGAGTGTTCAAACAACACAACAGAAGCATGACATTGGGATTTGTAAGGTCCCAATCGCATGTGAGATTCCGTTATCAACAACACTTACTACCCGAAGCGGATTCACTAACATCAATTTGCATCTACTAGCCCCAAGGTAGTCTTACGGTGTCTCGCTCAATGGACAATACTCCGTCCATTTTCTATATTTATACTGCTTTAGGCGGTTCAGAATGAAAGGTTTGTGTAACAGGTCGTTTCTACCTAACCCTAATGATTGGGCAGGATGGCAGCTCATTGATTGGTCAGCCACCACTCATACACTGTTACTTAAAAAAACATTATAGCATGTTTTTGTTAGAAATACAATCTTTTAATAGGCAACATAGTTAAGTGCACAAGATCCTCTCGAATACCCGGAACATTACACTATACGCAAGTTGCTACTTATAGGAAATGTTAGAAACCGGGAAAATAATCATCGTTTTTTTAGGAACTCATAGGGATCTATACCCGAAGACTCCATGTCTAATACGAATACTCCTGGAGGGAGGATTCCATTGCTGACTTGATCTACAATATCACTATCACCTCCTGGTCCTGCAAGCCTGACAGCACATTTAGCAGGAGTGCCATCCGGTGCTTCGCCATCTTCCCATTGAACGTAAACAACATTTGGATAGTGCAAATAGACCTTCCCATTTTGGCCCATGTCGGCACCAACAAAATCACGATCTCCTTCATTCCATTTCTTAACCATAACTAGATTCAACAATTCCAGTTGATTCAAGGTATTAAGGGGTATCTGCGCTGTTTTGTCTTTAGGCTGCTTCCAAATCACCGAAAATGGATAGTCTTCTGGAACTTCAGGATATTTGGTCTTTGGGGAGAACAATGTTGCACAACCACATATTGCGGAAAGTCCGAATATCGCCAAAACAGCGATTGGAAACATCTGGTGGAATTTCATCACTTTCTCCTTTCGGAAATTATTGTGATTGGCTATTATGGTGAATTCTAAAAATAAATGGACACTTTTACCCTCCGGTAGGTGCAGTTTCTAACCGCACCGGTTTGGAGTGTCTCATTAATTCTAAGGTCCACTATAAATACGCAAGTTGCTAGTTGAATATCCATGGAATTTCCGTTAGAGTGTTTGTTAGGCAAAACAAAACTCTTAAAACAGGAGAATCCCATGGACTTAGTAATCGTAGCATTTTATACACTTTGTGACGATCTGTTAATTGAACACGGATATCAAGACGACCCAAGAGCCAAAATGTCTGCCGCAGAAGTAATGACCACTGCCTTAGTCGCAGCAGAACTGTTCGGTGGCAATCAACAGATGGCACGGTGTCTACTCAAGGAGCAGGGATATATTCCCCATATGCTCAGTAAGGCACGATTCAATCGAAGACTCCATCAAATTGCACCGATGTTTCAGACACTTTTTGAATCACTTGCCACAGACTGTAAAGCACAAAACTCAGACCAACTCTATATCATCGACTCGTATCCCGTGCCAGTGTGTGATGTGATTCGCATCTCTAGTGCAAAACTTTATCAAGGGGAAGTCTGGCGCGGGATGATAGCCAGTAAACGGAGATACTTCTATGGACTCAAACTGCATCTGATGGTCACCGAGTCTGGCATACCGGTTGAGTTTTTCTTAACACCGGGCAGTTTTAGTGATGTTCGGGGGTTGCGGTGTTATCCGTTTGATTTACCTCAAGGGGCAACCATTTATGCAGATAAAGCCTACTGCAATTATGGGATTGAAGATGCCTTAGCTGAAGCCGGTATCATGCTCAAACCGTTGCGAAAAAAGAACAGCAAACGGCAATATCAAGCCCACGAAGTTTACATACACCATCACCACAGGAAGCGGATAGAGGTGACAAACAGTTTAATCACCCAACGGCTACCCCGCTCTATTCATGCCGTCACTGCCGATGGGTTTGAGATTAAGATTATTTTGTTTCTCATTGCTACTATGATTACACTTATCATTAAATACCTCGATTTCGTACAATGAAGTAAACAGTTGAATCTGGTTTAGAAAGGTCTGCATCCAATAATAACGTGCCATTGCCCCCTTCCAAAGGTTATCATAAAAATAGCATAATCCTTATGACCACCGATGGAGGGAAGTAATGGCAAACAAAAGGATACCCAAAAGACGTAAAAAACGCAAACAGAAAGTCAGTCACTCCACCGCTCACGCGCCGTTGTGTGCATTGGGCGAAGTGCTTAAAGAGAAAGCGTTCTTTGATGAGATTCATCAAAGGGTTGAAATCCCTCAGAAGACGATTACCTATCGCCCGACAGACAAATTGGTGTTTGCCACGCTTGGCATAATTGCCGGAGCATCAACGATTTCAGACATCAACACCGCCCTCCGTCCGCATGGTGCGCTGCTTTTGGCATTTGGGTATTGCAAGTGTGCGGATCAGTCAGTAATTCAGGAGACGATAAATGCCGCCACGTCGGAAACAGTTTTTCAACTTCAGCAAGCGGTTGATGGTATTTGGGAGAAACATCACCTGACGTCATCTCCCCTCTCATCGTTGACCGAATCAAAGCCGGTAACTATTGATATGGATCTGTCGGCGCTGCCGGTCTCCAAACGCGCAGAAGGAGCCACCAAGGGGTATGTCCCCCACCGCAAAAATCAATACACCCGTCAAGTCGGACGCGTCCTGATGCCTGACACCCAGGAAATTGTCTCCCAATCCCTTTACACGGGAAACACCTCGTCTAAGGCGGTGTTCAAAGAAATGGTTGCCAAAATGGAAACCACCTTAAAACTGGATACAAACGCCAAACGGCAGCAGATTCAATTGAGACTCGATGCCGGATTTGGCACCGACGCGAACATCAATTTCGCGCTCTGGCGGAATTACTCGATTCTGGTAAAAATCTACTCGTGGAAAAGAGCCACTGCTTTAGCCAAATCTGTGCAGAAGTGGGTGGCTGTCCCATCGTGTGCCAATAAGACCGCTAGACAAGCCGGGTGGGTCACAAAGCCACATCGGTATGGGCGCAAAACGGTACAAGTGGCGGTCAGAACCCCAAACCACAAAGGCGGTTATAACTATTCGGTTTTGGTGACTACCGATACAAAAGCAACGTTAACCCAAATTGTCACCCATTATGATAAACGAAGCGGGGTGCCCGAAAGCACCTTTTGCCAAGATTATCAAGGGTTGTCGATGAGAAAGCGTCGAAAAGCGGGATTTGAAGCCCAACAGGTGCTGCTTCTACTCTCTCAGTTGGCTCATAACATTCTCATGTGGTCCAAACGGTGGCTTATTGATGCGCTCATTGCATCGGGGAGCAAGACTGAAAAACAGACCCCACCGCAACCCAGCGCATCAATCAATCAAACTATTGCTACCATTCAAGCGAGGGGAATCAAACGGTTGATGCGCGAGGTGTTAGGTATCTCTGGCAAAGTACAATTCAAAAACAAAAAGGTCGTCTGTATCATTCTTAACCCTTTATATCCACTCATTGAACGCATCATTACTGCATTTCAAGCCTTCTTAAAACCCTATAAAATACGCGTCTTATTGGGCGAAACCTAGGTAAATAAACACTAGCAACTTGCGTTATAAATGCTAAATTGAGTCAATCGCCTTATATTTTTTGGCTCATATAAAAAGGAAGTGCAAAACACGAAGAGAAACCGAGTTTTTCCAACCCCCCTGCGAAGGGGGGAAAGACAAGGGAGCCCTTCGCTGCCCCCCTTGTCAGGGGGTCAAACTCGGTTTCTTTGCACTAAATCTTAACATGAGCGATTTTTTTATGGCGCCCTGGGTTTTACTCATGCCATGCGTGTTGACTGATAATATCATCCTGACTTAACTCATCAAAAACAAGAGCGGTATTGCTGCCATCTGCATCCATCAACCAAATGCCAAAACTTCCATTACGATTACTGCTGAAGACAATCTTTGTCCCATCAGGTGACCAACACGGATACCCGTTGTAACCGTCCTCACCGGTCAATCGGATTTGGTTCAGCGAAAATAGATCTAGGACATACACCGCGGCATCGAGCGGGGAGGTTTCCTTAGTAAAGACTAATTTTGATCCATCAGGACTCCAATCCGGGTGAATATCATGATTGGCACTAATTGTCAAACGTTGAACACCTTCTGGGAGTGCTGGTAGATCGGCGATCGGTGCTTGAGGTGGATTGCCCTTCCCCTCTTTTTTCTCTTCACCATCTGGGGTTTGATGTGGATCTGGCTCCGGCTCTGGCTTTTGGGGTATCTCCGGTTCCGGTTCCAGCTCTGGCTCCGGTACTATCTCTGGTTCCGGTTCCGATTTCGGTTCTGGTTCTGCTTTCGTAGGAGGTGCGTCTTTGGCGGCGAGAAATGCCTCGATGTCCACCACAAAAAGATTCCGTTTACCTCTCTTCAGCAGCGCATAGGTATAGACGATCTGAGTGCCATCAGGCGACCATGTCGGCTTAGCACCTACATCGCAGTCAGCAAGTCGAACCCGATTCCCTCCGTTCACATTCATGGTATAAATTGCTGGTTGACCCAAGGCTCGCGCGTGAACAAAGGCGATCCGGCGACCATCAGGCGACCAAGCCGGGTGTCGATCGTTGAAATGGTCCCCGCTGATAGATCTGGCACCGCCGCCACGATTATCCATAATGTAAATTTGTGGTAGCCCCCTGTTTTCTGAACGACTGAAAACAATTTCTCTACCATTAGGGGACCAGGTAGGCTGTAAGTCGGAAAGATCTGTTAGGGGCTTTTCGCCTGTACGGTTAGCGTTAATCGTTGAAATCCCAAAGAAATCCTTGCCGGCAACATCGGCACGTACGAAGACAATCTGTCCCGTTGCTTTGCGTCGAATAGAGATCTTTCGCGAGATGTCGCTATCACCGACAGTTATACCCGATATGTGTGTTGTGTGATAGCCCGGCTTTTCCGCAGTCAAGTTGTATTGTCCCTTGGAGATCGGGGAAATTTCATATTGTCCACCACCACTCGTTACTGCCGCGCGTTCACCTAAAGAGATAAGAACATTTGCAACGACATTGCCATCGTCAGAAATCACGATGCCTTTAAACCTGACACCGGGTTCAAGAAGAAAATTAACGATTGCAGGCTCTTTGCGAGTGACTTCCACCGGTGCTTGTTGACCCAGATAACCACGGACGTTGATTTTCAAGACATATTCACCGGTTTTGAGCTCTTCAAATATGAAGCTCCCACTAGAATTGGTGGCTGTTGAAGCGACATTTTCCTGCTCAATGTCGCCCCCTGGGAGTTTCTTTTCTACAACCAATATAACTTGGGCACCTATAACGCCCTGCTGTGTAACCAGACCTCTGATGTTTCCTTTGATGATACCCTCCGGTGTTGCCACAACCGGGGGACCTATATCATCAACAACTTCGTCATCACCACAACCGATAAAAAACACAAACAACGGTAAAACAAAAAGACCGAGATAGGAGTAACGGGTTAAGGTCGTCATAAGAATTTGTGGATCCATTTATCTAGCAGAGACCGATAAACGGCCACTTCCTCCTTTCAAAATTCGCCTATTGGCAAAATGCAAGATGTTAAACCACCATCTATCGGGATGAAACGTCGAGATCGTCCTGAAACATCGGAATTCTCGTAGAGCGGAACGGGATTTCGCTACGCTCAACTTGTTGTATCAAAAATAAGCAATTAACATGCCAAATAAAACAATAAGTCCCAAAGTCAGTATAAAATTTTTCGCTCATGTAAAGAATGTGTGCAACAGAAGCTGTAAGAAAATTGCAAGGTTGGAAGACTGGGGGGTAGAAGTCCCATCCAATCTTCCCGTCTTTTCCTTCCTTCCTCTTTTTTTAATGTTTTACACCTTATTTTGACATGAGTCACTATATTTTCATCATTTTTTAGCTTTTCTGTCCTGTAACTTCGCAGATTTCTGCGACACCAATTCTCGTTATTGAGGTTGATTGTCCCGAAAAGCGTTATGTACACTGGGTTCCGGCAGGTTCGCAGATTTCTGCGACACCCATCCCTGATATCGCAGATTTCTGCGAAGTTGCCTGGATTGACTCCTCCCAATAGTAGGGACATTTATAGTAGATTTTAGAATTACTGAGATCCACTATAATTCTAAAATCTACTATAGTATGAAATATTGAGTGGTGTGCGAATGCTTGACGGTAGTGTTCAGATTTTGAACAGCTGCCAATAAAACGCCAAACACTTTACAGAGTTGCACACAGCGGTGCAACTCTGTAAAGCACCCCAGTTGTTCGGAAGCCGACGATTATTTCACAGGAAACTGGGATGACTTACCCTGCCACCGGCCGCCAGCGAATGGCGTACATATCGGTGTTGTCTCTGACTCCATCCCACGATCCGGGGGCTTGGCTTGAACCACAGATTGATAAAATCGTATCATCCGCAAATACCACACTGGCACTGTAGCTGCCGGTGAAGGTCGTCGAATCGAGATAATAGACTTCATCCAACCAAGTTTTGCCTTCGTCCCGACTAATCATCGCTCGTGACCCAGGCGGTCCGGGACCGTAGCGCGTGTCATGAATAACAACCACAGTTCCATTACTTTGAACCGCGGGATAGCCGAAGGTTTGACCGTACACCGTGCAAAGCATACGCGGCGGACTCCACGTTTGACCGCCATCCGCTGACTCCATCACAAACACATTTTTAAAGCCTCTCCCTTCGTCGGAGCCATCCATTGGTCGCATCATCGCTTCGGTGTCTGCTGGTAAGGGAAGACGTTGATAGCGCATTGTTGCGAACACGCGACCCGATGGCAACAACACGGCTGCCCCCTCGGAGCCCCAATCAATCATCAGAATGGGACCCTGCCAAGTATTGCCTCCATCCGTTGAGCGGAAGGTGTAACAGCCGTTCATGGTGGTTGGTGTGTCTCTAATGTCCACCGTCCATAGCAGCGTGTCGTCCTGAAGGCGGTTCAGTCCGCGATGCGTGTAACGTTCGGTGTAGGGTCTTCCGTCGGGCAGATTCATCTCGACCGGAATCTCTGCCCGTTTCGTCCATGTTATGCCCTCATCTTGGGAAACCCACACAACCGCTGGGTCACGCACCTCCGGTCCTGTCGAGCAGGCAACACCGATGAACGTCCCATCGCGTAGGACCCGCCAATGCCCGCCCGGCAGATCCTCCATGTCTATTAAAGATCGCGATGTCCATGTGCGTCCCCCATCTGTGGATTTGCATAGGACTTGGGACTGCTTCACGTATACCGCGCCGTCCGGTCCCACGTCCACGTGTGCACCTTGCGGGCTCATGTCATCGCTATGGGGTAGCAAGATCTTTTCCACCGGAACGCGGGTGAGTTTTCCGTCAGCAGCGTGTAGGATGTATTGACTATTATGCATCTGCTTAAGCACCTCTGCCGATGGCACATCAACCCCGCCGAGCCGACTCGTGTGCAATTTTGGTTTAACGATTATTTGCATCATCTTAATCCTCCATCGTGGTGTGCCATCGCTTGTCACGCCTGTTCAAGTGTCAAGTCTAGTGCAAGAATCGTGACGATATCTTCAGGGAGGACAACAATATTTCGAGCCGCTAGGTCCAGAACATTTCTACCCGTCCGTATAATATACTAAAGTTCGTACAATTTTTAGGTGAAAAAAGGCAGAAAAGAGGTTATCCTTTCAGAAATCACCACAATTTTGAAAGGAGAATTAAATGCACCTCATTTTCTGCCTGAGTCATATTTTAACCGAGTTTGGTCCATTATTCAACCGTCAAAACTTCGCGCTGTTCTGCACGTTTATTTTGGGGCTTATCACTCACCGACGCCAAGCGACTCTGACCGAGATTTATCAAGCGGTTCGCCCCAAGAGCGGGTACGGTTCATTGGTGAAGTTCCTCTCCCGTGGCAAATGGGACGCCGATGCAGTAGCCAAACGGTTGATTGAGCTATTACAAGGTCGGTTTGGCAATTGGGTCTACGTTTACGATGAGACCCATGCAACAAAGACAGGCAAAAAACAATTTGGGCTTCACTTTTTTAGAAATCATAGATACCAAACACGGAATACCAATCAGTCGAAGTTCCACCACGGTCATCAGTTTGGTGCGTTGGGCTTGCTTTGTAGCACTGTCACACAGACGATTCTGTTTCCCGTTTGGGTGAAGTTGATATGCCCCAAGACAGATGCGGACAATAGCCTATCGGTTTTGCGGCGGATTTGCTCCCAAATCCCACCCGGCCTGATTCTGTTTGACCGGGGATTCAATCGGCGAAAAGTGTTTACCTGCCTGCTTGAGTTAGGGCATCATATCTTATGTCGTGCCAAGTCCAATGCGGTCTTTTACCGGCTACCAGCCGCCCCCAAGCGACCCAAACGGGGACGCCCCAAGAAATACGGCAAACGCCTACAGGTGCAACGGTTGAGGTATAAACCCTTTGACATTGACAACAAACGGTATGCTATGGCATCGGTGGTGGTTCAGACCAAAATGTGTCCCACAAAAGTACGCCTCGTGGTGATGCGAACCCGACCAAAAAAGGCAAAGGCGTTTCGATACTTCTGTGTGTTCACCACCGACCTGACTCTTGACGTTGAGCAGATAGTTCGATACTATCGCCAAAGATGGTTGATTGAGACCGCGTTTCGTGATGTCAAACAGAACTTTGGATTTGACGCCTATCGCGTCAAATCCCATCAAAGTATCAATCGTTTGGTGCAACTTAGTTTCGTGGCGAGCTGCTTGACTCAATGGCTATTCTATACTCCTGATGCCAAAGATGGCGCAATAACTATTGACCAAGTGTGCCGAGCTTTAGGCATTGATTGGTATCGACCCACCAAGTTGACACGCGGGTTGATGGCTAAGTATCTCTCTGCATTGATTGAGGGACGACTATTTTCTGCAACTAGCGATGAAGATACCAAATCCAACAATATTCAACAAACTCTTGATAAAGCCGCATGAAAAACACACAGATTGTACGAACTTTAGTATAATATAGACACGAATCTTTAGTAGGAGTTCTCAAGTTTTTTCTCTGCCCGCTTCGTCCACATTATTTTCTCATTTTGGAGATCCACATAACCACTGGGTCACGCATATTCAAGTGTCAAATCCAGTGCAAGAATCGTGACAATACCTTCAGGCAAGGCGACATTGTTCCGAGCCGCTAATTCCACAACATTTCTACCCGTCCGCAGCGGCGGCACCCGCACATGGTGTACAAGTTGGGGACTCACGGCTGGTCGAAACTGGCGATCCGTCCCACCCTCCGCTGCGGGAATGAATCGGCTGTCGGTCAGTAGTTCACCGTTTAACCGAATTAGTAGGGCCTCCTTCCATGAAGGATCATCGAACTCAACAGTCAAGGTCGCCCTTGTCGGCGGATGCGATGCCACATCGTCACCGACTATCAGCGGTAGGCGGCCAATCACGCCGGTACGCAGCGCACCACCCTTAGATTCAATCGGTAGGGGACGAGGTTCGGATAGGTGCGCGTAGTATGACAGAATGCCACCTGTATCACTATCGACACTGAATAGTTTCTCTTTGCCGACCAGCGTATTTACCTTCCCTACTTCAGGCACACAGGCATAGCAGCGATGCCGAGTTTCAACCAACTCGTCACCGGTCATAAACTCAAATGGTGTCCCAAGGTTCCAGAAGTAGAGTCCATCAACACCGGCGCGATACCAATTTGATGCCAATCCACGCACCAACGGCAGCGATTCCTTGCCCATATTCACACACGGGTAGACAGGCACACCGTGCGGTTGCGCCGCTTCAACCCAATTCTCAACTGGCAGAGACCACGGTGCATACCCACCACCGATAATCAGAATATCAATTAGATCGTTGTTGAGCCACGCCGACACCTCCATGCCGTTGTCGAGGGCTGTGGTGAAGGTATCCGGCACCCGCACAGCGATAAGTAGCGGTCTACCACGTCGTTGTGCTGCAGCGTCCGTCAGGCTGCGAATCTCCCCCATCATTGATGTGATGATATCAATTTCGTCCATTGTGCACGGCTCGCCGCGCATCCGCCGACTAAATAGCACCGGGTGGCGGATGTAGTCCAACTCAAATCCATCCACGTCATAGCGTTGGCAGATCTCCTCAATAATTTCCAGCTTGCGTTGACGCACCGGTTCGTGCGAGAAGTCCTGCGCTGTCGTGTACAATTCAAACTCTGGTAGCATCTCGCGGGTATCAACCATAAACTCCGGGTGTGTGCGCTTCCAGACGGTCATGGCGTTGGCATCCATGAAACTGTCGTGTACGTCGTTCATCCGTACCGATGCGAATGCCTCCATGTCGTGCTCGTGTGCAAAGTCGCAAACCAAGTGCAGCGGACAACGATACTTCTGTGCCAGCATCTTGACGTTTTCTGTGACCCTGTGCCAATACTTGACCGGTGCCCCTTGGGCATCGCCGTAGATCGGCTGCACCTTGCTGTCGTAAGCCGGAGCGTCAAACTGCCCACACAGCACCGACCAAGAGATAGTACCGACCTGTGTTTCGGCGAGCGGCGCGATCCGATGTGCTAGAAAACCTTCAGGTGTATTCGCGTCCTCTAGTGCTAGTTCGTGTGTGTCATCGTTGAAGATGACGCGCCGAGGGCGTTGTGCCGCCTCAACCCGCGCTCGCTTGGTCTCTGACCAGTCAGTTCTTGACATCTTTCCCTCCTAGGTTCTCGGACATGGCTAGGGCGTATTGACATTTTGATGCTGCTGATTCGACAAATGCTGTAATCATCGGATAATCTGCCATAAGCTGGGATCACAATCTAACAGATCGTGGTACAAAAGTCGATTGTCCCGATTTATCGGGATGCTCCCCGATAAATCGGGGCAGGCTAGAACGGCATAGGTCGAGATTCATATCTCGACAAAATACTAAACGAGCCGCCAGCGGATAATCACATAGTCGGTGTTACCGATGCAGTTGTTCCAAGAACTCACGTCCCCGTAGCAGGAACCGGTCAGCGTCAGCATCTCTTCCCCATCCAGACTGATTGTCGCTGCGTAGCCAGCCGCATAACCGTGACTAAGGTAGTACACCTCATCCTGCCACGTCTCACCGCTGTCATGGCTGATTACCGCCCTGCCGCTGCTCATATTGCGGGGATATCGGTGATCGGTCACTACCACCGCACGGTTGCCCGACAAGCCAACACCGTATCCGTAGCACTGCCCTAGCACCGTGGCGAGTTGACGCGGCGATGTCCATGTATCGCCTGCGTCGTCCGAATGGGAGACGAACACATGCTTGTACGGGAATGTGTGACCGGCGGCGAGCGCACCGGTCCGCTCCAACAGATCCGGGGGATCATCGGGCAGGCTTGGACGTTGACAGCGAATCGCCGCCAATAGTCTGCCCGTAGGCAGTTGGGCGACGTTGACTTCACAGCACCACGCACCGAGCACAGAGTAGTCAGACCATGTGCGTCCACCGTCTTGCGAACGGTAGATGCGACATACGGCGGGTGTGATCTCAGCTGCCTCACGATTCCCAATCCTGTCCGCCCCCACCAGCACCGGCACTAACAGTGTGCCATCGTCCAGACGGGTCATGCTGAAGCCCAACGACAATACATCCGACGTACCGACATCAATTTGCCCGATTTGTCCCCATGTCTCACCTTCATCGTGCGACTCCCACACGGTTGGGGGTGTGCCGTTGACCGTGGGCTTGACGTTTAGCATGGCACCCTCGTTGTTGAACGCCACACGCCAGCCAATACATACATCGGGATCGCGCTGGAGATGCTCCCACGTTTTGCCTCCGTCGGTGGACCTGTGCAGCAGCGTGTGTTGGGCGGCATAAATCGTGCCGTTCGGTGCCTGCGCTAGGCATAGCCGCTGGGTATGTCCTTTGGGATCGCGCGGCAGCCGAATCTTCTCCACAGAAACCTTCTCTAATTTTTTATCGCGGGCATGGAGGATATAGTCGTTCGCTTGCATCGCTTGCAGCGCATCAGGCTGAATGGATACCCCGCCCATATTGTGTGTTGAGAGCATGGTGTCTCCTTTCCTAATCTGCTGTTTAGGTTGGCTGTTAAATTAGTAGTCTGTGCCCCTGTTCAGTCTTCTACCTAGCGTTCTGTCGTGTGAGTTGTAATTTCCACAATTTAAGTAGATGCACCGGTTACGTCCGCAAAATAAAAGGTATCATCTATTCCTGCCAATGGGTTTGACAAGGATAGCCTTTGTTTTCTGATACCACGATGATTCAACGCTTTTCTGGCACAGATTTGATAATGGGTGTTATCGTTCCCATCATCACTTTAGTCATCATTACCTCAATAATACAACAAATCAAAGGGCTGCCAAGTCCAAAACTACTGATTGCGAACAATTATACCAGTTCTGTGCTTTTGTGGTGATATGTTGGGTCAACATCAGCTCATTGCCTCTCCTTTTCCACGCTGTTTTCGAGGCGTTTCGCTTTAGCAAGGTCTGCTTTAGCACGGACAAAATCGCCTTTTCCCTCGTAAGCTAGACCGCGAGCCTTATAGGCATAGGCATCATTAGGTCTCAGTTTTATCGCTTTGGTAAAGTCTAAGATAGCTTTGTCATGCTTGCCCTTTTCATAATAAAAAAAACCACGACCTATATAGGTTTCAGCATCATCAGAGTCAAGTTGTATTGCTTTGGTATAATCTGCGATGGCTTTGTCATAATCGCCTCTATCAGAGTAAGCCATACCACGAAATTTATAGACATAAGCATCATCGGGATCAAGTTCAATGGCTTTGATAGAGTCTAAGATAGCGCGGTCAATCTCCCCTTTATCGTAGTAAGCCATACTGCGAAACTTATAGGCTTCGGTTAAATCAGACTTGATTTCTATCGCTTTGGTAAGGTCTAAGATGGTGCGGTCAATTTCCCCTTTGCCGTAGTAAGCCAGACCACGATGGTAATAAACCTCGGCTAAATTTGGGTTAAGTTTTATCGCTTTTAGGAGTTACGCAGTTGGATTTAAGTTGTAAATAGGTTTAGCAAGATAGGCACGGACTGCGTCTCTGATAATGTTGGTTTTCGCCTCAAACCAACTGATACCGTTTGAAAAGCAGTATCTCTCCAAACGGAGAAAGGCTCGCAGTGCCAATCCAATATGATTCCGTTGTGCGATTGCCTTGCCCCGATTGAATCGGGATCGAAACCGACGTGCGAAGCACCGCTCGACACCCACAAATTGCTTGATGCCTCGATGATACACTTCAATTGACCAAGATAACTCAGCGTACTTCAGACGATACAAGTCGTTGATAGACAGGTTGCTTGTTGCCCAGTATTCAATGTCGCCGTGTGGAGAAACTATCTTGAACACCTTAATCAGACCGTACCCCTTCAGATGAACGATGGTGCCGGTTTGGCTTATGGGTAACTGACTTATCGGTCGGTTTCCCTGTTTATCCAAATTGACGTGTCGATTCGACTTCAACTGAGTCAACCAGTGCCATTGGTACTGTCGAATCGTTTTGAGATTCTTTAAGCTACTGTACCAACTGTCAAACACGACGCACTCGGGGGTAAACCCCCTTTGATGAGCGGTTGCAATCAGTGCTTGGAAGTGGTCATTTTTGCTCAAGCCATCGGCATCTTTGTTATAGAGACGGTAATCACAAGGAATCTGGCTGTCACCATCGGTCCACATCAGCGTTATCAGGTTAATCCCACAAACCACTTGTTGGTGTTTACCAGACCAGTGGCGAGTGACCAGTTCCATCTGTTGGGCATACGGTTTATCAAGGGTCGAGTCGTCTATGACCAAAATCCCTTGGTCTGTTTTCACTGCCGGTTTTGCCTCTGTCCACAACGCTTCTGAATCAGCAGGCAGCCGATACAGCAACCGATTCAATGAGTCATGGGCAGGCGGATTATCGTCTGGGGGGTGCACACGCGCTGCCTCGGTACAACTGTAGACGCTCGGGGTCGCTATCACAAAGTTGATGTAGTCATATTCGGTGCATTTTGGTGGATTCATAACCACTATTATAACCTATTTTGCCGTCAACTGCGTAACTCCTACGCTTTATTAAAGTCTAAGATGGCACGGTTAATTTCCCCTTTTGCATAGTAAGCACTTCCACGATTGTAATAGGTTTTCGCAAAATTAGGTTTCAATTCTATTGCTTTGGTCAAATCATTGATAGCACGGTCGACATCGCCTTTGCCGTAGTAAGCTAGACTCCGATCGTTATAGGCTTCAGCTAAATTTGGGTCAAGTTCTGTCGCTTTGGTCAGGTCATAGATAGCTTTGTCATACTCCCTTTTTTCGCGATAAATACTTCCGCGATTGTAATAGGCAGCGGCATAATCTGGGTTAAGTTCTATTACTTTGGTCAAGTCTAAGATAGCGCGAGCATAATCTCCCTTTTTTTTGTAAGCCACTCCGCGATTGTTATAGATGAGGACTTTAGTAGGACTCAGTTGTATTGCTTTGGTGTAATCCGTGATGGCTTTGTCATAATCGCCTTTGTTACGGTAAGCAAGCCCACGATTGTAATAGGCGGCGGCATAATCTGGATTCCGTTCTATCGCTTTAGTTAGATCATAGATGGCTTTGTCATAATCGCCTGTATAAGAGTAGGCGAGCCCACGATTGTTATAAGTGGTGGCATCACCAGGATCAAGTTGTATTGCTTTGGTGTAATCTGCGATGGCTTTGGTCAGGTCATAGGTGGCTTTGTCATACTCCCTTTTTGCATAGTAAGCACTTCCGCGATCCATATAGGCATCCGCATCATCAGGATCGAGTTCAATGGCTTTGGTGGAGTCTAAGATGGCATGGTCATACTCCCCTTTATCAGAGTAAACCATACCACGAAATTTATAGGATTCGGCTGAATCGGGCTTGATTTCTATTGCTTTGGTGTAATCTGCGATGGCTTTGTCATAGTCGTCTCTATCATGGTAAGCCATACCGCGACTTATATAGGCATTGGCATCTCTTGGATTCCGTTGTATTGCTTTGTTCAAGTCTGCAATGGAACGGCGAGGCAAGTTTCTGGTGCCTATGCCCCTTGTTCTAACTCGTATGCCCTTTGCTTCACTTACAGATGTACCGACGAGGGTTGCGCCTACGAGAAAAAGGATTAGGAATGTGAGGATTTGGGTAAATTTCTTGCATCTTGATTTCATAGAAAATTTCCTTTCTTTTTTAATTGGTTCGGTGTAACCTAAAATTTAAGAGATCGCCTGAGTGTTTATATTGGCTATAGGAAATTGCCACTGTTCCTTTAATGTCCATAGTTTCATCCCTTTCTGAAGCCCCTGATTATCCAATAGACCACCAAGAAACCAATATGCCCAATGGCAAAACAAATGAAGAAAGTTTTAATCGGATTAAAATCCCAGATCCATGCGAGGAAAGTCGGCAAGAGTGAAAACACCAACCACAAGCGATTAAACCCTCTGTGATAGTTGTTTAACCAAATCATTATCGTCCCCCTTTGCTTCTCTGAACCGATCCATAACACCTCGTTCTGCTAACTTCGCTTCGGCGTAGTGGGACAGCATTTTTGGGCATTTTCACTATCCTCCTGTCTGCATATCCATGACGGAAACCCCACTTTGGCAAGCGAGACTGCAACGCCAACCTGCAGCGAGTGCCCAGGGAGGAAGCCTTCGACACCGGAAGTTTTTGCTCTTTGTTTGATGAGGAGGCGGGCAGCTTCAGTTGTGAGTCATTGCGTGGTGGGGTTATCGCCTCGCCGAATCCGGTCGTGGCGGATTATCAACCTATTGGCTTTAGTTTTTATCACTACATCGTTCATTTGAAATCCTCCTAGACGTTCAAGGTGCTTCCCACTTGACATTACCTGCCTTATCAAAGATCAATAACTTATTGCCCATCATTTCATTGGCAAATAAGCCTCCCGCTATATTTCCCTTCTCGTCCCAAACGGTTACCGCCGTGCCCACTTCTTTATGAACCGCTAAACTACCTGCCATTTTTCCTTGATTATCCCAGATGCTAACCTGATTATTGCCTGTTTCACTAGTGTCTAAGACAACCCCTTTTGTTCCGCTCTTATCCCAAACAGTAACCTGATTGCCCCCCGTTTCAAGGGCGGATAACTCAATCGCCCCTTTCCCACGTTTATCATAGACAGCTACCCCATTGACCTGTTCGATCGCACCTAAGAACACTGCCTCGTTACCTTCCTTATCATAGACAACTAACTGATTGCTTGTTTCATCAGCGTCTAAGACCACTGCTTTTTTTCCCGCCTTATCGACCACTACGAACTTAGTGCACTGAATCTTATCAAACACCCCATTCCTTTGTGCAATCAATGGAGGTGAAACGATAACCCCAATCCCCAGACCGATAAGCATAATTACCGCGCCCAAAGTTGTATATCCCAACTTCTGTTTATGATTCATAATCTTTCTCCATGCCCCCAAGGTGACCACCGTCACGCCGGGGGGCAAGGCACGGACAGTGTTAAAGTTCATCAACTGGACATTGATTATAGACATATCGCTCCGCCCCAATAAAATCGGGATTCAGAGCAACTTGGTAAATAGGATTTACAGTCGTTTACACCAAATTACTCTACTACAACCTCCTTCTCCTTTTACCATTAGGACTTACGCAGTTGAACGATGAGACATTGTAATTCGATGCGTCATCGCCAATGCAGAGCAAGATGCCCCGCCTACGATGGATTGGACAACTACAATCTGAAGTGCATAACTCCTATACCATAAGAAAAATGATGAAAACTGTAGATTCTGTCGACATTTCACCGTAATCTGAGAATCTTCACCAAATTTCATCTGCTATCCTTCTCATGCCAACGGGATGCCAACGCAAAAAAATAATAGACATGGGCGGTAGATGGAAGACAGCTCGTTTTCTCAAGCGTTGTCTGACTCTTTCCCACGACGGGACGGTTCTGGACGCAGCTGGTAAAGCGAAGACGGAGGATTCTTTTTGAGCCATTCCTTGATGCGTTTGACTTCGGCTTTCACTTCGGGATGGTTTCTTGGAATCTGCTGACGTAATTCGGCTTCGAGTTGTTTCGCGATTGCTACCCCCTGCGTGAGTTCCTCTATGGTGTGTTGATTGAGGGAGAGTGCGATGTGCATCCGCTCGTACTCTTGCTCGGCATATTCAGCGCGTTGCTCGGCAGACAGGGAAGAGGTGTCCCAAAAATCGTCGGAACGCGGTGGGAAGTCGGCTAACGTCAGACCGTCTGCAATCTTGTTTTCTATTCGGAGGTGTTTCTCGTTCCGTTCTTTGATTTCCTCTGACACGGGTTTCTCGCGTATGTAGGGTTCAGGAAGGTTTCGGGTCGCTTGCTGCAACGCTAGGTCCCAAATCCACGCTTTTCGCAGGTGCTCATAGGCTTCTTGTTCTGATGGAGATGGGGTTATTTCGCCCATGCGGCCGCTTGAAACTTCCTTTTCTCTTTGTCGTGCAGTAAAACCGGTTTTGATGTCCACAAGTGTATCTATTGCTGATTCTAACACAGCACTGCAAGATTGTCGATGTAGAAGTTTGATGAGAACATCACTGGATTCTTCGCTGTTGGTGGACGGGCTTTCACCGCTTGGGGTTGCTGGTAAGGTTGCTGTGGTGGCACCTTGTCTAGCTGCGCTAAAACGTTCTTTAGACTTGGACTGTTTGGGGTGCACAGAATAACGCACGTCACTAGAATCCACTCTTTTGGTCGTTGCATTGTTTGTCTCCTGTAGTATGCCGATCAGCTCCATCATCCAAAGCCGTGTTTCTTTGTAAGCTAAGGCGAGCTGACACAACTCTTGGATGTTAGGTTTCTGTTCAATCTCTGCCAAGTGTTCAGAGATAAATTTCTGGAAAGCAGACCCAATCTCCAGGTCTTTTGATATGAACGCCTCGATTTCTGATTGTTGGCGGACAGCTACCTGTTGCGCCGCACACCGCGTATTCTCTGCATCAAACGCTTGGGCTCGCTTTTGCCACTGAAATTGACTTGACCATCGACTGATGGTCTTGAGATTCCGCTTTTTACCGTTGATTTCCACTTTGGTTAATTTTCGCAGTGAGCGGTCGGACGGGCTACTATCACGATAAACCTCAAAGTATTGAAAAGCTAACGCTGTTTCTCCTGGTATTCTTTCATCAAATTTCATTATTGTTCCTCCTGCTAAAGTATACTATTTTTGTAGCTGTTAATGCCACCGGACCGCTGAAGTAAAACAATTTGCGAATCTGTTTCTCACTGACGATGTAGAATTGTCTCGCAAAAATGTGAGGATTTGAGTCAATTGCTACGTTTTGATTTCATCGAAAATCATCCGGCACATTATTACTTGTTACGACATCCAATAAGAGGTTTGCCCCGATGCTACAATCGGGATTTCGCAGAGAACAACGATCGTTATTTCCTACTTGATAAATCGGATTTACCTCCACTACCCCAAGTTACACTACTGCAACTTTTTTGTTTTTTATAAGAAAAAGTCTAATAACTGTGCCTCAAGGGTTGGTTGCTACTCTTAATGTCCATAATTTCAGTCCTTTCTGAAGCCCTTGATAATCCAGTAGGCCACCACGAACACACCATGTCCGAAGGCAAAGGTAACAATGAAAGTCCCAAGCGAATCTCTCACGATTCGCCCCCATGCCATCCACTTCCTTTTTTGATATATTTTCTCTTGCTCCTGTTCCTCTGATATCCGATTCTGTTTCTCTGTTACCTTATAATCGATCAGTGATTTGAGGTCGTCAGTCGTAAAGTACTTCGCTTCTTTCATTGACTGGACATCTTCAAGTATCCTTTCCTTATCCAACCCATCATCCCCCGACTTGTAAATAAGATCCACGACACGAACTATTATTACCCGCCTAGCGACGGACTCACGATCACGAAGATAGCCGGGTGGCTGTATACTAAACTGTCTGCCGCTGTCAGTTGTCATTGTCGACGTAGGGTGCTTGCGCGAATATTGGTCCCGATAGTGAGGATCTATGTCGTAAGGATCAGGTCCATCATACATTGGGTATTGCACCATATATGCCTCATCCAAGACATTCAAGCCGACAAAGGCAAAAGCTATCAAGCATGAAAGCACTAACCACAAGCGATTAAAGCCCCTGTGATAGTTGTTTACCCATCGAATTGCCATTGTTATCACTATCCCTCTCCATATCTGAACCGAATGACCGTATCCCGTCCTGCTAACCCTGCTTTGGTGTAAGGCACAGCTCCTCAATTTGACCCCCTATCAACTCACTACTTCTGAGCAGCCAGCCACTCCTCATACTCTTTCCTGCCTTCATCGTTGAACGGATAATATTTCCGCAGATCTCCGCCCTCCCGTAGCTTCATACGAACAAAGACCTCATGCTCCTCGCGCTCACCGGCGATGTCGAGGATACGCGGTATCAGTCGAGGCGGCACGACAATCGCCCCACCATCGTCCGCCATGATGATATCACCGGGATTGACCAATACCTTGCCACAGCCGATAGGGAGATTGAAATCAACGGGAAAGAGGTTCATGTGTCCCGCCCCGCCGGTGGTCACAACAGTCGACCAGACCGGCACCTTCAGCTCTTGGAAGATTGGTACGGAATCCCGAATACCAGCGTCTATGACGACACCAGCCCCACCCTGCGCTTGGAAATAGGTCATCAACATCTCTCCGAAGCATCCGGTGGCGAGATCACTTCTGCCATCAACCACAATCACATCGCCAGTCTGCACTTCAAACATCACCTCCCACAGGGCAGAGGTTTTCTCACCGGCTTCCTCACCTTCCGGTTCTGATTCTTCTGCGGAGGCACCCGGTATCTGATAGCCTTGCATCTGGTCTTCACGCTGCGGTGTGAAGCGGAGCGTCAGTGCGGGCCCGACAATTTTACTCCCGGGCACACGAGCGATGGGGCCTTCCATAAAGGTTCGGCGCACCCCCAACGCTTCCATGGTGGAGGTCACGGCATCAGTGCCTAACTCATACAACGCTTCGATAATTTCAGGTGTGGGTCGTTTGATAGTAGACATGTTTCACACTCCTATGAATCTGCTCGCGGGTTGGCGGATTTCACAGAGAGGCTAGGGGCAGTAAAGGGAATTAAGGCACTTAGAACTTACGCATTTCAGCACAGTTGGCGCGGGGAAACCGGATGCCCCGCCCTGATAAATCCCCGATGAATCCCGATGTATCGGGACAAGCCGAGAGCAGGTTCCGATTTATCGGAATCCTCGGAACGGGACAGGCGGGATACAAGTGCCTACGGTTGGCTGCGTAAATCCTAAAAGTGTTAGATTTTGTTAGATTTTGCCAAGGGTGCCGTTAATTTATACCATCTGTCAAATCCGCGGTTGGATTTCCTCGTTTACTTTAGGAAATATATGACAGCCATTTTACCCCTTTTTTACACGTGGGTCAACGGCAAAAATTATCAGGATTTACCAGATTAAAGGATTTGCAGGATAAAAGAATAGAGCTTATGCAGTTGAACAGTCAAAGCCAACCCCCTTGTTCCCTTATCGGGGGGATAGTTCGGGAATTCATCACAACAGGACAAGGCGGGGCAGGATGCCCCGCCTACAGGACATCTTGCCCAACACCCGTTAAGAAACGGGCGGCTACAATCTGAAGCGTGTAATTCCTTGAATGGTGATAGTCATTCTGCTTTTCGATTTCTTTTTCGGTGCATTCCTGTTACAATATCCAAAATCAACAAGGAGGGTATTTGCCAATGATATCTGTCGCTTCCGCAATGCTTACACTATTAAGAGATACAATGACACAAGCGGTTTCACCCATTGACATCAGCAATCGGTTGGAACTGTTCGTTGACGATTATCTGATCGATGAAATATCCGGCGCAACCCAACGATTACACCAGCCGCAACCGCAGGACGTTGCCTGTGTTCATGATAATCCGTGGGAAGGTAGCACCTGCGGCTATAAAACTGTGTTTCAGGATGGTGATCTCTACCGGATGTATTACCGGGGGAGTCACGTTATTTATACAACTGAGGGCTTTGACAATGACCACCACCCGCAGGTGGTCTGCTACGCTGAAAGCCGCGATGGGATACACTGGACCAAACCGGAACTTGGCTTGATTGCGTTTGATGGCGGGAAACAGAACAATATCATCTGGGAGGGGATGGGATCGCACAACTTCGCACCTTTTAAGGACGAGAATCCCGATTGCAAGCCGGACGAGAAGTACAAGGCACTCGGTTCAGCTGAACGCGCCTTGTATGCGTTCAAGTCCGCCGACGGCATTCGCTGGTCGCTCATGAGCGATGAGCCTGTAATCACCAAAGGTGCGTTTGACTCACAGAACCTCGCCTTTTGGGATACGGTGCGCGGCGAATACCGTGAATACCATCGCGATTTCCGTGAAGGACGCGACATCCGCACAGGGACATCAAAAGATTTCCTCAATTGGACTGATCCTGAATGGCTCGACTATTCACCCAGCCGGGTCAGCGAACTATACACGAATCAGATTATCCCATACTACCGCGCCCCGCATATCTTCCTCGGCTTTCCAACCCGATATACCGATCGCGGGTGGACGGAATCGACGAAAGCCCTGCCGGAGCTGGAGTATCGCCGTCTCCGAGGTTACGTGTCTGAGCGCGAGGGGACAGCCGTGACGGATGGAATGTTCATGAGCAGCCGTGATGGACACCATTTCAACGTTTGGCCCGAATCGTTTATCCGTCCGGGTTTACGATTAAGAGGTAACTGGTTCTACGGCGACAACTATCAAAATTGGGGGTTGGTCGAGACAAAATCGCACATTGATGGTGCGCCCGATGAGATTTCCATCTATGCGAGTGAAGATTCGCATCAAGGAGACGATTCTCGCTACCGCCGTTATACAATCCGAATTGATGGATTTGTCTCAATGCAGGGGCCGTTGGGTGGCGGGGAATTTGTAACAAAGCCGCTGACCTTCAAAGGAGATCAGCTTGCCATTAACTTCTCAACCTCTGGGGCGGGCAGCATTCAGGTCGAACTTCAGGATGCATCTGGCGATGCCATCCCCGGCTTCGGATTAGCCGATTGTCCGGAGGTCTTCGGTGATGATCTTGAACGGGTAGTAACATGGAAGGACGGTACAGATGTGAGTCGGCTTTCAGGACAGCCTATCCGTCTGCGATTCCTGTTAAAGGACGCAGATCTCTACTCAATTCGATTCAGTTGATAGCCCAAATTTCACGGAAAGCGAACGGGAGAAGAATTGGCGTATCGCCACAGAGATTTCTCCTGTAACGCTCAGACCGCATATACAAATTCTGCACATGAGCAGGGCAAGTAATTGACGTATATTGTCAATTAACACCATTATCCTTAGGTTGAAATTCGGGTAAAATAAGTGTATCATTATAAGCATATTGTATGTTCGCAGATTAAGCAAAGCCTATGCTTAGCAGTGTCCTTTGTCGACACATAGCGCGAACCTGCTCTAAATTGCTTTATCATTAGTGGTGCATTTCTTGAGGTGATAACAATGCGGATTACAGAAGTAGTCGCTGAAGGTCTGTTTGGAATATTTGACCATACGATATCGTTGAATGCTGAAGAGCGTATAACAATTATTCACGGTCCAAATGGTTTTGGAAAAACAATTTTACTACAGATGCTTAACGGCTTATTTAACAGTAGATTTACACAATTTCGTAGCATCCCTTTTCGTAAATTTGAGATTCGATTTGAGGAAGGAAGTGCAATATGGATTGATGAAATATCTGAGTCCAGCACTCAACAAATGATTTTATGGGATAATCTGGATCCCGATGATAGTGCGACTGAAAAACGTGCACATCTGCCAAAGGCACCTATCGTCATCAACTTTTTGGAGAACAGTGGACAAACAGATTCCTTCATCTTAGGACAGATCAATGAAGATGTGACTCCTTTGTCAATAATAGAGGAGGTAACAGGCTTAGAACGGATAGAAGCTAGGCAATGGATAACCGACGATGGTGAGATTCTATATCTTGATGAAGTTATAGATCGTTTTGGATCTCGTTTGCCATTCAGGCTTAAAGAACCAGGTTGGTGGATTCAAATTAAAGAATCAACCAAAATTCATCTCATTGAAACGCAACGACTATTGAATGTTTCTAGTCGAAGAGTGACCAGAAATAGGTTTGTTCACAGCAGACCGCCGATGATAACATGGGTGCCAACTGTCAAAGAATATTCAAAGGAGTTAGCCGAAAAAATTCAAGAAAAACTGGCAGAATCGGCGGCTTTATCTCAATCGTTGGACAGAACATTTCCAGCTCGGTTAGTACAACAGATGGGACATTCTGAACTTACCGAAGATCAAATTAAAAACAAACTAGACGAACTGGAAGAGAAACGTTCTAGACTCGAGGAGGTCGGGCTTTTAGATAAAGAACAAGATATGGATCTGCCAATCCAACAAATCAGTAAAAACACAGAGGAAGTTTTATCTGTTTACGTTCAAGATGTAGAGGAAAAACTAAGTGTGCTTGATGAAATTACGAATAAAATTGATCTTTTCAAGCAAATCATAAATGAACGCTTCCGATACAATAGAATGACGATTTCGAGACAAGAAGGATTTTCTTTTTTGACTAGAGGCGATAAGCCTCTTCCTGTAACCTCGTTATCTTCTGGCGAACAACATGAATTAGTTCTGTTGTACCAATTGCTATTCAAAGTACGCCCTAATTCTCTCATCCTTATCGACGAACCTGAACTCTCATTACATGTCGCATGGCAGCAACAATTTCTACAAGATCTACAAGAAATAACTCAACTTGCTTCCTTTGATGTGCTCATCGCTACCCATTCACCTCAAATTATTCATGATCGCTGGGATTTGACAGTTGAATTGAAAGGACCAGAGATCGCATGAAGGAGGAAATCAAAGCGAATCACCTCGCCAACGAAATCCGGATGACTCGCACTCAATTCCGAGGAAGTTTCTTGATTGTTGAAGGTCAAACTGCTGATTTCCGAGTTTACAAGCGTCTTGTTGACCCTAAGCAGACTAAAATTATACCAGCACATAACAAGGATAGAGCACTAGCAGCACTCCAAATTCTCGAAAACGCTGACTTTGATGGAGTTGTGGCCATCGTTGACGCTGATTTCTGGCGACTTGAGGGAGTAGAGCCGGCGAGTCCAAATCTGTTTATAACTGATACACATGACTTAGAAACGATGCTTCTTGAGTCTCCTTCATTAGATAAATTACTTGACGAATTTGGTTCTGAACAAAAAATGACCAACTTCACCGCAAACAGTAAAATGGAGGTCCGCCAAGCCTTACTGGCTGCTGCTCGTCCAATCGGGTACTTAAGATGGGCTTCTCAACGAGACAATCTTTCTCTGACGTTTGAAGGGATTATTTTCAGTCGATTTATTGATCATAATACACTGCATATTGATAGCAGTGAACTGATTCGAGAAGTTAAGAACAAGTCGCGCAGGCACGATCTCAGCGAAAGCGGTTTGCAGGATAAAATTGATGAACTCACAGATTCAAAACACAATTCTTGGGACATCTGCTGTGGGCATGATTTAGTCAGTATTCTGTCGTTTGGTTTGTACAGGGTTTTAGGTTCAAACCAGCGTAGAGAAGTCGAACCGGAGGTACTTGAGAAATTTCTGCGAGCCGGGTATGAATCCACCTATTTCTTATCAACTCAACTCTACCAGTTGCTACGAGGATGGGAAGCTTCCAACCTACCGTTTCGGATCTTCTCAACGGAACAGCGAGTATAGAACTTACGCAGCAACAGCACTGCCTACTCGATCTAACTTTTGTGCCAGAGGGAAGAGTGAGTGACTGACCAGTTGCAATTGATTGACAATTAACCGCTCTACCACTCACTTTTTTGGAAAGCGAAGATATAATTGAGGGGCGTTTAAGGGGTAGGTGCGTCTTCGCGCAGCAGCCCCTCTGCCTTTAGCTCACTCCACAGATCCGCCGGGATGGGGTGCTCAAATATTTCGACATTCGATTGAACGTGCTCCGGCATGAGTCCTCCCGGAATCGCTGCGGCAACGATTGGATGTGCTAACGGGAATTGTAACGCAGCTGCCCGTAGTGGCACATTATGTCGATCACAAACGGCTTGAATACGCCGCGTTTTTTTCAATACTTCAGGGGGTGCCGGGGCATAGGCGTAATACGCATTCTCTGTCGCACCTGTCGCTAGAATACCAGAGGCGAACACCGCGCCAATCACCACACCGACACCGCGTTCCTCGCACTGTGGAAATTCAGCGTCTAAGACATCCTGATCTAACAACGTATACGGCATTGCAACGATAAAGAAATCGAGGTCTACCATTTCTAAAAAGCGCGGGATCGTGCCCATCTGATTCACGCCAGCCCCTATCCCTTTTATCTGTCCACTGGAACGAAGTTCCTCAAGTGCCCGCCAACCGCTGGTGCCGAGCTGCACCATGTGAGCATTGATCCGCGTGTCGTTCACATGAAACATGTGGTCGAGATCGTGGATGAGCAGCAAATCGATGGAGTTCAAACTGAGCCGCTGGAGGCTGTCTTCAAAAGAGCGCATAACCCCATCGTAGCTATAGTCAAAATAAAGATCGAAAGGCAGTCCTCCCGCCCACATCCCTTTGTCGAAATTATCGGGGTCACGCGTCGCCCGCAGCACACGCCCGATCTTCGTAGAAAGCACAAAGTCCTTACGCGGCTGTTGGCGGAGAAAATGTCCGAAACGATGCTCGCTTTTCCCATAACCGTAGAACGGTGCTGTGTCAAAGTAGCGTAAGCCGGCATCCCATGCCGCTTGCAGTGTCCCCTGCGCTTGCGTTTCGCTGAGAATTTCAAAGAGATCTCCGAGTGGTGCCCCGCCGAAACCCAAGTTGGTTAAGGCAACCCCTGTATTTCCCAAGTTGCTTGTTGCTATATTACCCATTAATGTTCCTCCAAACTAACTGTTATTTATTGCTAGTGAAATGATGCCAATCGGTAATCTGTGCAGGCGTATTGCTCAAAGTACAAAATAGCAGCGTACTCACAAATATAAATGGGTGTGTCCTAATCTTCTCATTCTTCCTCGTGTGCCTGCTGAATCTGATTTGCGAGCGTTTCGACATCTGGTGCGGTAAGCCATTGATGTCGATCCACGGAGTAATTACCTTTTCCTGTCTCGTACTGATGGAGAAAACGGATCATGCCAGCAGGCCCAAGTTTACTCAAGAGTGCTTCAATACCGAGTTCATGAATCTGATTCGCTGTCAGGTCTCGTATGTTCATTCTCAGTTACCTCCTGTAACCAGGTGAGTGGGTTTTCGACACGGCTGTGAAGTTGCGAGCTGATCCTTTTTGCTTTTCTTAGCATTTGATCATCCGTTGTTAAAAGCAAATCCACATTACCGCTTTCGGCGCAGGCGAGATGCAAAGCATCAAACGGCTTGAACCCCAACGATTCAAGGTGTTTGCCTCTTAATGTCTCCGTTGTGCCAACAGAAATCACTCGATGAACGTAATTTAATAGAAATTTGACTTGAAGACGTTGTCTCAAATCAAGGTTTTGGTTGGCTTCAAACGTAGAAACTTCACTAGAAATCCATTCCCATTGCCCTGCGTAAAAATGCTCGATAATCAGCACGATAGCTTCAGTTTCAAGACGAATTCGAGGCTGTGTCTGATCATCAAAAGGACGACTCAAACAACAATTGTCTAGATAGATTTTCCAACGTTTCAATATCGCTTGCATTCGTTGAACTTCTACACTGCTTTCTTCAAAATCGTTAAGGGATTCTTGAATGCCGATGATTTTCTCACAATCGCTACCGAATTTCAAGCATTTTTTAATTCAAGCGACTCCTTGCAGGGTTGAGATTAAAGATCCGCATCAAATCGATAAACCGGTTCCCAACCTAGCAGCTTTTCTGTCCGTGCCACGTCCCCTTTTTTATAACCGCCCGATGTGGCAAATATATAAAAGCAATCGTAGCTAATATCCGGTGACTCTAGGGCGCATTTCAGGGCAGATGCAACATCCCGTCTATCAATCGAGCCATAATAACCTTTGGTGCTATTTTAGAGAGTGAATTGAGCGATAGATAAAGGTACAAATCCATCGTTATTAGTTGGCAATCCGTCCCATTGGACCAAAAGATTAAACAGAGCCATAGTGAAAGCAAGGCGAGTTTTGAAATAAGCCCAACATCGATGTGTCACTTTCTTCAAATGACACACCCCCGTCAACATAGATAAGATGGTCTCTATCAGCATCCTATCGTTCCATTGTCCACGGGGACATATACGCAAGTTTGAAGGGTGCCAATCGCCTTTGGCAAACCCTTCATCAGCAAAGACCACCATCTGGTCACTCACATTATCAACGATATGTTGAAAATGGCTTCCATCGTAAACATTGGCAGTGGCACAATCCCAGTCCACAATCAGTCCCAAGTGGTTGACCAACACACACAGTTTGCCCCCGACAATCCATCGTTGGTTGGATATGCCTTTTTTGCCGACTTGTTGTTCAGAACGACCTTCTCGACGGGGATGAATCAGTTCAATACCATAAGTATCAATCACTCCTATCAATGAGGGATTTGCCATGAACATATCCGTCAGATGGTGATGCCTGTTGAACAATCGGAACAGGCGGGTTCTTTCGGGTAAATTGGGAAACAGCGACTTATAGTTGTTTTCTATCCAACGATAGAATGCACGGTTGCCAACACCTTTGAGGGCAAATAGCAAGGCGATGGTAACCACTTCAGACGGATAGAGATTGGCTTTGGTATGCTTCTGGTTCTTATTTGCTTGTGTGAGTTTATCATCTACTCGACAGAACAATTGTGTGATAAAATCTATAGTGGTCATGAGCTTTGGTTCCTCCCGTTAATCGAGTTTGGTTGATTACCCCGATTAACGATAGAAGTGAGGATACCGGCTCATGACCTACAAATTATACTAGCACCATTGGTTAATAGAAACCGTTGACAGGATGACCATCAGTCGTAACCATTTGATCTGAATCGATGATGCCCCACGGTCGGATACACGCGATAGAAAGACCGTATTGTTCATGATAATTTCGGGCGAGTTCTTCTTGCACTAGCTTAGAAAGATCATAGGAGCTAGCGGCTTTGAGTGGGTATAGATCGTACGTGAGAAAAGTGTCTTCCGGATAGCCACCATGGACCGCCCCACTGGAGGTATGGACGAATCGCTGGATTTCGCATACACGGGCAGCTTCAAGGAGATTAAACATACCCCGCACGTTAATATCAAAACCCGGGCCCTCCATGCCGTAACTGCCATTAGGTGCCATAATCGTATTCACAACCGCATCATGACCAGCCATTACGGCTTCAAGCGTTGTATAGTCAAGCACATCCCCTTGAACGGTGTTATCGTAACCCTCCACCGGGCGAATGTCGAAGGCAGTCACGTCATGGTCTTGGCTCAAGATATTGACCGCTGCGCGTCCCACAAAGCCGGCTGCGCCTGTCAACAGTATTTTCATAATTGTAGCCCCTTCAGTTTATGTGATGAGTTATCAATGAAAAGATACAATATCTATTTACACCCTACATATTTCAATTTTGTCTGACACATTATTGTTTAGAACCCCTCGACTTGTCAAGAGGTTCACCGATGAGGTCATTGAGAAGCATAATTTTTCCATTGACGCTACATTGAATCATCCGTATTATAGACACCTTGAGGTGGAAGCCTTATGGTGCATGGGATGTTTCCCTATATGTGTTGAACGAAATTCAATAGATTAACGCAAGTTGCTAGTTGAATATCCATGGAATTTCCGTTAGAGTATTTGTGTTCTAAACAAAACTCATCAACAGGAGAATTCCATGGACTTAGTAATCGTAGCATTTTATACACTTTGTGACGATCTGTTAATTCAACACCACTACCAAGATGACCCCCGAACCCAAATGTCCGCCGCTGAAGTCATGACGACGGCACTCGTGGCTGCCCAACTGTTCGGTGGCAATCAACAGATGGCACGGTGTCTACTCAAGGAGCAGGGATATATTCCCCATATGCTCAGTAAGGCACGATTCAATCGAAGACTCCATCAAATTGCACCGATGTTTCAGACACTTTTTGAATCACTTGCCACAGACTGTAAAGCACAAAACTCAGACCAACTCTATATCATCGACTCGTATCCCGTGCCAGTGTGTGATGTGATTCGCATCTCTAGTGCAAAATTTTATCAAGGGGAAGTCTGGCGCGGGATGATAGCCAGTAAACGGAGATACTTCTATGGACTCAAACTGCATCTGATGGTCACCGAGTCTGGCATACCGGTTGAGTTTTTCTTAACACCGGGCAGTTTTAGTGATGTTCAAGGGTTGCGGTGTTATCCGTTTGATTTACCTCAAGGGGCAACCATTTATGCAGATAAAGCCTACTGCAATTATGGGATTGAAGATGCCTTAGCTGAAGCCGGTATCATGCTCAAACCGTTGCGAAAAAAGAACAGCAAACGGCAATATCAAGCCCACGAAGTTTACATACACCATCACCACAGGAAGCGGATAGAGGTGACAAACAGTTTAATCACCCAACGGCTACCCCGCTCTATTCATGCCGTGACTGCCGATGGGTTTGAGATTAAGATTATTTTGTTTCTCATTGCTACTATGATTACACTTATCATTAAATAAACACTAGCAACTTGCGTTAGATTAAGAAAAAGAATCCTATCAAAAATAACATCAAAGGAAGTCAAACAATAATGGAAAACAGCGGAACACGGTTAGCAGGCAAAGTTGCCATTGTCACCGGAGCGGGAAGTCGCACCCCGGTAGATGGTGTCGGACGAGCAACATCGATTCTCTTTACTCGGCAGGGTGCCAAGGTTTTGTTGGTAGACCGAAATCTCGAAAATGCGGAGAAAACCCTTGCTGTTATTGAGGAAGAAGGTGGGGAGGCGTCAATTTTCGTCGGCGATGTTTCCCAAAACGATGACTGTCAGGCAATGGCTGAAGCAGCCGTTGAGCGATACGGTGAGCTGCATATCCTATTTAATAGTGCCGCCATCGGTGGTGCAGGGACGGTCGTTGATGTAGATCCAGATGTCTGGGATGACGTGATGGCGGTGAATCTCAAAGGTATGATGTTGGCATCTAAGCACGCCATTCCCAAGATGATTGAAGCAGGGAGCGGCTCGATCATCAATATCGCTTCAATTGATGGGCTGCGGGCAAATATCTGGCGCAACCTCCCCTATGCTGTATCGAAAGGCGGGGCGGTCTCCTTGACGCGCAATATGGCGGTACATCATGGGCGGGATAACATTCGGGTCAACTGCATCGCACCGGGTCACATTTACGCCCCAATGACAACCACTATTTCCGATGAATTGCGCGATCTCCGCCGTCGGTCAGGTCCGTTGGGAACGGAAGGCACCGCTTGGGACATCGCATGGGCAGGGCTATTCCTCGCTAGCGATGAGTCCCGCTGGATTTCCGGGGTGCTACTTCCCATCGATGCGGGTCTGCTTGCAACAACGCCGCTAGCGATGTTATCCCATTTGCAGTGATAATCGCCTCCTACGAGCGAAAGATTTTAGCAATATGCAAGGAACCGATCAGCTTTTTGATCATCCCAAACCGATCGTCGGCGTGGTTCATCTTCCGCCACTGATCGGCAGCCCCCAATCCAGACAGCCTTTCCGTGAAATTCGTACCCGTGCGCTTTCAGACGCAGGGAGGCTGATTGATAACGGAATTGACGGGATTATCATCGAAAATTATGGCGATGCCCCTTTCTGTCCGGATAGCGTAGAACCCCATACCACTGCGGCACTAACACTCGTTGTAGGCGCAATCCGGGAACGCCATCCCCAGACACCAATCGGACTCAACGTCCTGCGCAACGACGCAAAATCGGCGATAGCAATCGCGACGGTCACGGACGCAAACTTTATCCGTGTAAACGTGCACACCGGCGCAATGCTCACCGACCAAGGTATTATTCAAGGAAAGGCGCACGAGACCTTGCGCTATCGATCGCTCCTCAAAAGCGAAGTTAAAATTTTTGCCGACATTGCCGTGAAGCATGCCGTGCCACTTGCGCCAATCGATATCGTCACGAGCGCGGAGGATACCTATCATCGCGGACTTGTGGACGCGCTTATCGTTACAGGTACAGCAACGGGCGAAAGTACCGATCTCGATCAGTTAAAAACCGTGAAAGCATCCATTCCTCAAGCGAGTATCTTCGCTGGCAGCGGTGTGACAATCGATAACCTCGCCGAAGTTTTGCAGTATGCGGATGGCGTTATTGTCGGCACCTCAATCAAGCGCGACGGTGTAACAACAAACGCCGTTGACGGAGATCGTGTGTGCACACTGATCAAGGCACGTAAAGGATAGATGCTTCTAGAAATCTAAAATCTGCATCGTAGTTAGATGCAAACTGTTCAATCACGCTGCGGATGCCTTCATGAGATCCGCGTGAGCAAGATGCCAATCCTCTATATGGTTGAGGAGCACCGCAGAGTTGAGTGTGCCGTCATCTTCGCGTCCAACGGTTGCGTGAATCTCTATCCGTTTCTCATCCCTATGGATACGGTTGCGGATAAAGGTATTCCATTCATCGGCTTTTTCCCTGTCAATTTCACCGCCATTCTGTTCTAACACCCACGCCTCAAACTGAGTGTAACTAGGCAGGTTTTCACGAATGTAGGCGACGGCATCGGCGGGTTCGATTCCTAGCACACGTAAGACTCGCGGGTCCAATCCGTTTTCGGTCATGTCCGGATAGTCCGGGTGGAGTTTGCCTTTTGCTTTCAGTAGGATTTTAATCCAAGTTCGAGGCAACTGGCAGACCTCCAAAGCACCGTAATCGATGTTCGCGATCAGTGGCACAACCCGTCCAGTGAGTGCTGCGAAATCGTTATCCAAGTCGCGCTCATAGAAAAGCTGCCAATCCTGTAAATTGTTCAGAACCACAGCGGACGTGATGCCGGCATCATCAGGAAGCCCGATGTCATGATACGTCTCTTCGATTTTCGCTGGACGGTGATCACGAGATCGGAGTTGTGCGTTCCAATCTGCCACCGCTTGTTGGTCAATCTTTCCACCCTTTTGCTGGAGAATCCATGCCTCAAATTCGAGATAGTTCGGCATATGATCTCGCAGGTAGGCGAGCGTTGTCTCTTTGTCTAAATCTAAGACTTCGAGGACCGATGAATCAAGCCCTCCGCTACAATCGGGGTATTCTGCATCAAGCAACCCCGCTCTTCTAAGGGTGACTTTCCACCAGAAGCGTGGAAGTTGACAGGCACCTAAGAGACCATAACCGATGTTGCTAATCAGGGGAACCATATTATGCTCCTTAGTCTTAATTTGATGTTGGTAAATTTGTTCTCAACTCTTTTCGACTTCACAAGTTGTTTTGCTCATTATATCATGATCGTCCTGACTGCATCAACCCCAGATTGAGTTTTTCACTTGCCCCCAGTTTTTTTTGAGGGGTTATTGTCATTGGTTTTGCGAGCGATAGGAGTGAGAAAGTCAGGTCAGATATGATAAAATACCTCCCTACCGAAAACACTCACTGTTTAGGGCAAGGAGGTATTATGAAAGGAAAACACTCTCAAAAACGGGTGAATCCCACCCCCATGATAACCACTATCACTGAGATTTTCAAGCCTGTTTTGAAAAAACCGGCGTTAAAAAACCTGATGCTCACCATCATAGCTATAGCCTTGGCGCAGTCCTTTGGCATCAACGAAATCGCTTCACGGTTGCCGGTGTCAGTCAAGCATCAAAAGACGAAACAGAAACGACTGCTTCGATTCTTGGCACGTACATTTCCCATAGGTGCGGTGATGCGGTGTTGGTTAGTCTTCGTGGTGAGGCGTGTCTGTCACCCCGGCACTGTGCGTCCGTTAATTTTAATTGATGAAACCCAGGTGCTTGGTACTTTCAAAGCGATTGTCGCTGCGGTGCCGTTTCGACAGCGTGCGATACCTATCTATTGGCACATCTATACCGATGCTGAGATTCAGGATATGAAATATAAAAGCCATAATGAGATTATCCAACGATTTTGCCGCACGGTCTATCGTCAGGCACGAAAAGCACTGCCCCCAGCGTGCGAACCGGTGTTGATATTCGACCGGGGGTTCGCCCGTGCGAGATATGTGATAAAATTTCTCAAAGCAAAAGGCATACCGTTTGTGATGCGCGTCTGTCGCAACGTTCGCATTACCGTTTGGGGTCAGGTCAAAACGATGGAACAGATGCAGAAAACTGGGTTCTATCCACAGATTCTCTATTACCCAACCGAGCCAATTCGACTGAACCTATATGTGGTCAGAGATGCACGGTTTGCTGAACCGATGTATCTGATTTCAAGCCATCTGACGGGCAGTCAAATCCACCGGTGTTATAAACGAAGAATGCAGATTGAACACGGTTTTAGAGACATCAAGACCGGCTTTGGATTTGGCAAGCTGATTCTCAAAAAACCGACAAAAGCACGAATCAATCTGTTATGGCTGTTGGCTTGTCTGAGTTATGGACTGCTGTTTATCATCTACCAAAAATCCGGTGACCGATGGACCAAAGCATTCAACACAAACAAAAAAATCTATTCGTTGATTAACGTGATTAAGCGCGTGATTGCTCAAGCTTGGCTGGGGTGGACTCTCAATCCCTTTTTCACACTGCCACTTTGTCAGACAGATGCCTTGCAAGGCGCATAATCACAAACATTCTCACAAACATTACCTCTCAAACACACTCAACTCTTAAATCAGAAAAAACTGGGGGTAAATGAACAGATTGAGTTTCCATTTAACCTTGACAATATGGGGCGTTTGGCATATTCTATATCCATAGGATTTTTGAATAAATTTCATAGTATCCAATTCTGAGGAGAACAGAGATGGCAGAAAAAACTTCAGCGAGTACCGAGCAGCATCGGGAGATGGCTGCGGAACACGGTCCCGTGCGCGTAGCGATTGTCACCGTCAGCGATACACGCACACCGGAAACAGACAAGAACGCAGCGTACCTCCGCGAACAACTAGCGACTGGTGGCAATGAGGTCGTGGGATATCGCATCATCAAGGATGAACCGGATCAGGTCAAGGCAGTCCTGGACGAATTTGCAGCAGGCGATGCGCGGATGATCCTTTTCAACGGCGGCACCGGCATTGCCCCACGCGATACAACCTTTGACGTGCTGAATCAAGCCCTAGAGAAAACCTTACCCGGCTTTGGTGAACTTTTTCGGATGTTTAGCTACGACCAAGTCGGCGCAGCAGCGATGCTATCGCGTGCCACCGCTGGCGTGTACCGGGGAAAAGTGGTTGTTTCGACACCCGGCTCGACGGCTGCGGTACAGTTAGCGTGGGAAAAACTGATTGGACCGGAGTTGCAGCATCTGGCGTGGGAAGTCGGACGATAGGAAAACAGAGCCATTTGGTTAATTAGGCTTCTTTTCCTTTGCCAACTGATGACATATATGACAGCTGCCGACATTCAGATGCGGCATAGTTGGTGATTGCTCGGTCCCACGAAGATGACACTTCAGACAAGCGGCTGGATCTGTGTAAGTTTGGTGATCTGGAATGTCGGAGCGGGCAGGAGCCGCGTTAAAAAAAAGGATAATCATTACAACTGTAAAAATAGCTCCGATGACGCTGACAATAATCAACAGCGTTCGGGCACTGGCTTCTTCCGTTGGCACGTTTTAGTCCTTTTATAGTAGATCTCAGAATTAATGAGACACGCCAAATCGGTGCGGTTGAAAACCGCACCTACCGGAGGCGAAAGTGTCTATTTATTTTTTAAATTCACTATAGTTTGCTAAAATCAAGATAGGAAAATCGAAAATTGAAATGGAAAATTGAAGTTAGTTACAAACCCGCAACACCGGACGCTATCGCACAAGGTATCCTTCAGGATATCGCAGATCTTGGACTTACTGGTGTAGAATCGGTGCACACCGTCCAAATCTACTGGATCGAAGGAGACATTAATTCTCATGCAATCGAACGCATCGGCGCGGAACTGCTTGCTGATCCGGTGACGCAGAATTATGTCTATAGCCGTTCCGACAATCATACCCCAAGACAAAGTGATGGCTCCGTATGGACCATCGAGGTAAGGTTGAAACCGGGGGTAACGGATGCTGTGGGTGATAGTGTCCTCAAGGGGCTACGCGATATGGGAGTTACAGATGTCCAAACCGCACAGACAGGACAGAAATACCGGATACACGGAGACTTAGATCAATCGAAGCTTGAAATGATTGCACAGCAGCTGCTTGCGAACGACGTTATACAAATATTTAAGATCTGGCAAGGTTAATGAGTTCCGTTTGATCATGTCCATTGAAGCGCGTAAACTAGCTAGCGATAATCGTGACATCATTTCTTGCTTATCAGTTTTTTCGTCTTCCATGTTCCTCGTCTGAACCACAGCCACATCAACACACCTTGAACCACGTTTGATAGGGCGATGCCGATCCAGACTCCCTTAAGTCCCACGAAATAGGAAAGCAATATCACCAACATCAGTCCAATACCAACTTGACAGATGAATGTCATTACCATCGGAGAAACAGTATCTCCGGCGCCGTTGAGAGCACGACCAAATACGATAGAAATTGCGATAAATGCAAAAGTGGCTGATAGGTAACGGATGTAAACACTTCCGATACTGATAACTTCCGCTTGTCCGGTAAATATTCTGATACTCAAATGCGGAAAAATAAATAGTAGGCTTCCAAGCGCAGCCATAAGTATCGTTGCTAATCCACCGGCAAGATTGGCAGATTTTTCTGCTCTGTCAATCTGACCTGCTCCGATATTCTGTCCCACCATCGGCGCGACTGCATTTGCGAATCCGAAACCTAGGTGCATCACGAGGATACGGAGGCGCATACAAATGGCATAGGCAGCTACGGCCTTCGTTCCATGAATCGCCACGACTCGGATAAACCCCAACCGGGAGGCGTGTCTCAGAAACCCTTGCATTGAACTGAAAATACCGAGGCGCAGGATTTGGCCCATTACTGATAGATCGACGCGGCGCTTAACGTGCTTCAGCGAGATGACGCTGCGTCCGATGAAACAGAGGTAAAGGAAAATCACAACCCCAGCACTTCTGCCAATCACGCTTGCATAAGCGGATCCTGCGACTTCCAAACGCGGGAACTTCCAAATGCCAAATATCAACAAGGGATCTAGGACGATGTTTAAGACCGTTGAAACAATCATAACCACCATCGGTGTCAGTGAATCTCCACCCGCTCTGAAAATAGAACCTAACGTCATTGATACGAACATCATGATACCACCGAGCAGTGTGATACGCAAGTAAGGTACGCCTAGCCGTACCACCTCTTCCTCTGCTCCGAGTAGTCTCAATCCAACTTCAGCGAGTGGAAAGCCTATACACGCAATTCCAAGAGGACATACAATGCTTAAGATGAGTGCCTGCATCGCGATGTTTTCCCCTTGCTCTCTCTGCTGTGCACCGATTGATTGAGAAACCAAAACGACCGTTCCCATGGAGATGCCAAGTGAAAGCACGCTAATCAGCCGCTGAAGATTCGAGCTCATATCAACGGCGGAAATCGCTTCGGCTCCCAGTTTTCCGACGAAGATCATATCGACTACACTGAAAGAGTCCTGCAAAATATTGCTGAGAGCAATGGGCCAAGCGAGATGTATAAGGTTTTTGAAAATACTCCCTTGGGTCAGATCATGCCTCGATTTCTTCATAAGATAGCTTTCTCTCCAGTGTGTTGATGCACTTTCGACGATTCAAATCGCCCTTTGTTTAGCGATTTGAGTCGAATACACGAAGATCTCCTTCTTGCATTTTCTTTGGATCGCTCCCGCATAACTTAGATTGGCACTTGCAACCCAAAACCGATAGGTCCGCCAATTCGTCGGAAATTTTATCAGTTATTTTATTGTGTCACATCTTCACAAATTTCGGCAAGAATTATCTGGCTGGATTTTGGTTGTTAATTTTTAGAAAAAACTATCGAAATTCTGTTAAAAAACTATTGACAGATCATTAATAATCGTTTATCATATTAGCCCCAATCGCACATATTGTATGGTAAAAGAAATTATACACAATATATTGGTGTTCTATGAAATGCCCATACTGCAATGGTTCCAGCATAAGAGTCATCGACAAACGGGATACTGACGGCGGGACTGCCATCCGTAGACGCCGAGCGTGTCTCCATTGCTCAAAACGGTTTACAACGTATGAGCGGGCTGAAGTGTTAGATCTTTTCATTATTAAGAAGGACCAGCGCCGCGAAGCCTTTGACCGGCAAAAGTTAAAGCGCAATATCATGAAGGCGTGTGAAAAACGCTCGATTAGTCAAGAAACCATTGATCGCCTGATTGGGGATGTCGAACAACAAATTATCGGTATGCACAAATCCGAAATTGAAAGCCATATTATCGGTGAAATTGTTATGGATGCTCTCAAGAACTTGGATAGTGTTGCATATATTCGGTTTGCTTCTGTTTACCGTGATTTCAAGGATGCAGCAGATTTTGAAAATGAGCTCCGTCAATTGACACCTGATGATTAGATTAATGAAACCGGTAGTTTAGAGAGAGCGTTGTACTAGAAGGAATTAGTGACGAAATTAATTATAGGTAGGCGAATTACTGAACCTGCCAATCTTTTTCTGGCAATCATATGAAAGGAATCAAAATGTCCCAACCCAACGATTTTGGTGTTAATCAGGATTCGATAGTCGCTGCACCATCGGATGAGACTGCTGACATCAAAGCCGCTTCTCTCGAAGAAAATGCACAACAACAGGGCTTGAAAATCGATCGACGGTATACCTTGCCCGGTGTGCATCCATTCGATACCATTGAGTGGGAACCTCGAAGTTCGGTGATCTATAATGAAAAAGGCGAGGCAATCTTCGAGAAAAACGAGGTTGAGGTGCCGTCAAACTGGTCGCAGTTGGCAGCGGATATTGCGGTGTCCAAATATTTCCGTAAAGCCGGCGTGCCTGAAACGGAGAGCGAAACAAGCGTTCGTCAACTCATCCAACGGGTCGCGCATACCATCCGCCACGCCGGCGAAGCCTTTGGCGGCTACTTTGCCACACCGGAGGATGCTGATGCCTTTGAGATGGAACTGACAGATCTGCTTGTGATGCAGCGCGGTGCGTTCAATTCGCCGGTCTGGTTTAATTGTGGACTATATCATCAATATGGAATTATAGGCGGAACCGGCAACTGGTATTGGGACGTTGAAAAGAACAGTGTAGTCCAGACAGAAAACAACTATGACCACCCACAATGCAGCGCGTGCTTCATACAATCTGTTGACGATGACCTGATGTCGATTTTCCAGTTGGTCAAAAATGAGGCGCGTGTCTTTAAGTACGGTTCAGGGACCGGAACGAATTTTTTCAAGATTCGAGGACGGCAAGAAAAACTCTCCGGCGGCGGGACAAGTAGCGGACTAATGTCTTTTCTTGAGGTTTTTGACCGAGGGGCAGGCGCGACCAAATCTGGAGGGACTACCAGACGCGCGGCAAAGATGGTATGCCTCGATATGGATCACCCGGAAATCGTTGATTTCATCAACTGGAAGGTGAATGAGGAAAAGAAGGTAGCAGCACTTGTCGCTGCGGGTTATCCCTCTGACTTCAATGGAGAGGCATATAAGACCGTCTCAGGGCAAAACTCAAATAACTCTGTCCGAATCACGGACGAATTCATGAATGCCTATCTACGCGGTGATAAATGGCATACAAAGTTCCGTACAACGGGCGAAATCTGTGAAACATTTGAAGCGAAAGATCTCATGCGTCAAATCTCCGAAGCTGCTTGGGCTTGTGCGGATCCAGGTATGCAGTTTGACACGACGATTAACGACTGGCATACCTGTGCGAATACCGATCGAATTTATAGCAGTAATCCATGTTCAGAATATATGTTCCTTGACGACTCCGCATGTAATCTCGCTTCTATCAATCTACTCAAATTCGTTGATGAAGATGGAAACTTTGATATCGAAGGGTTCAAGCATGCCTGCCGAATCTTCTTCATCGGTCAGGAAATCCTTGTGGATTTCTCCTCCTATCCAACCGGGCCAATCGCTCAAAACAGCCACGACTATCGACCACTCGGATTGGGATATGCCAATCTGGGAACTTTGCTGATGGTCAACGGTATCCCCTACGACAGCGAAGAAGGATATGCCATCGCCGGCGCGCTCACAGCAATCCTCTGTGGTGAAGCGTATCGGGCATCCGCTGAGATGGCTGCGGTCAAAGGTCCCTTCCCCAGTTTCGAGAAGAACCGCGAACCGATGCTGCATGTGATGAGTAAACATCGTTCCGCAGCCTATCGCATTAATCCAGATGTCTGCCCGCCTAACCTTTTGAAGGCAGCACAACAGACGTGGGATGATGCGGTTGAAATGGGTGAGCGCTACGGCTATCGGAATGCACAAGCGACAGTGCTAGCGCCTACCGGCACCATAGGGCTGCTGATGGAATGCGATACGACCGGCGTTGAACCTGAGTTCGCGCTCGTGAAATTCAAGAAGTTGGCGGGCGGCGGTTACTTTAAGATTATCAACCAATCCGTGCCACGCGCATTGAAAAAGCTTGGTTATACGGACAAAGAGATTGACGACATTGTGACCTATGTGCAAGGGACTTCCTCACTGATCGGTTCGGCGCATATCAATAATGTCTCGCTTAGACGGAAGGGTTTCACTGACGAGGAGATCGGTCAGATTGAAGCGACGCTACCCTCCGTCTTTGAGTTGGCGCATGCGTTTAACGCCTACACCATTGGAGAGGAAGGGATGGCGCGTCTCGGATTTGATCCTCAGCAATATAACGCACCAGATTTTGATCTCTTGGGTGAGTTGGGATTTACACAGCAGCAAGTTGAAGAAGCAAGCAAGGTAATTTGCGGTATGATGACCATTGAAGGTGCACCGCATCTGAAAGCTGAACACCTACCCGTCTTTGATTGTGCCAACAAATGTGGGAATTATGGTCAGCGTTACATTGAGCCGATGGCACATGTTCGCATGGTCGCCGCGACGCAGCCATTTCTGAGTGGATCGATATCCAAAACCATCAACATGCCCCACGAAACGGCGGTTGAAGAGGTCGAGGACCTTTATGTTGAGGCGTGGAAACTGGGGTTGAAGGCGGTGGCACTTTATCGGGATGGATCGAAGTTGTCCCAACCTCTCAGCACAACGAGAGCAGAAACAGAGGAAGAGGAAGCGGAAGTGCGACCCATCCGCCGTCGTCTACCCAATGAACGCGCTTCAATCACCCATAAATTCAGCGTTGCAGGTCATGAGGGCTATATCACGGTCGGATTTTACGAAGATGGCACACCGGGCGAGGTGTTTCTCAAGATGTCAAAGGAAGGCTCAGTTATCTCTGGATTGATGGATACGATCGCGACAATGACTTCTATCTCGCTGCAATACGGCGTTCCGCTGGAGTCACTGGTCAACAAGTTCAGTCATGTCGGATTTGAACCTGCGGGATTTACCAACAATAAGGATATCCCGATAGCAAAGTCAATCATCGACTATGTATTCCGTTGGTTGGGACTGAAGTTCGCACCTCAAAGCGAAGCGCTTGCCGGAGGAGATGGAAGCCTCGGTGATCAACTTGCTCAACCCCAGCAGCTGCTCCCCTACGAAGATGACATCAATCAGGAAGAGAACGCCCAGAGGTTAGAAGCACGCGAAAAACGCGTCGCAGCGATGCAGTCAGATGCCCCTCCCTGTCATGATTGCGGGACAATTATGGTGCGAAACGGTACGTGCTATCGTTGTCTGAATTGCGGCGCGACAAGTGGGTGCTCGTAGGATTGAAGTATGAGGCAGATGAATCCGACAATTAGAAGCATCGTTGAAGAAGCGTGCAAAAAAGAGGCTAACAAGTATGGGTATGGTATTTGGAGTCATCACATCCTGCTTGTTGTGAAATACGGCAAGCTGCTAGCACAAAGGTTGGAAGCCGATCCAGAGATTGTCGAAATTGCCGCCTTGTTACACGACTATGCTAGTATCAAGGAAAAATCCCTTACTCCAGAACACCATCTTCATAGTGCTCAAAAGGCAGAGAAAATCTTAAGATCTCTCGGCTACCCTGAAGATACGATAACCGCTGTCAAGCAGTGTATTGTTTCTCATCGGGGGAGTATCAATCTGGAGAAACAAACGGCAGAGGCAGTTTGCCTTGCCAGTGCCGATGCCATAGCTCACATTGATCAAATTCCATCTTTGTTTTACCTTGTTTTTGTTCAACATCAGATGGAAATTGATGAGGGAACGGCTTGGGTAAGGGCAAAATTAGAACGCAGTTGGAATAAATTATGCCCTGAAGGCAAGGAAATGATTAAGGAAAAATACGAAGCCGCCCAGAAGATTGTACAATAAGCGCATCTACCTGTCAGAGAACAAGGGCGCAAACAAACACCTTCACCTATTTTGCCTCCGAGTCTCAAGTTGGAGAAATAACGTTCAATCCTGCCGTTGTTCAACTATCCATAGATTAGGCGCAGTAGATTAAAGCCAATCATCCCCGCCACAACCAAAACGATAAACGCAAAACAGAAGCGAAGCGAATCGCCTTGTATCCTCTGATTAGCCATTACCCCTACCTGTGCACAGATTGTGGACCCAATTAGCAAAAACACAACCAGCCATAAATCGACATTGCCCCGCATTGCGTGAGTAGCGGTCCCATAAGCAGCAGAAAAAAATACGATAAGCGAAGTCGTGCCAACCGCCGCATGTGTCTCAACGCCATATCCGTAGATCAGCAGCGGCACGAAGAGGATACCGCCGCCAATCCCAAGCAATCCTGTGAAAATACCGATGACGAGTGCTGAATAAACAATTGCCGGGAGTGAGATTCGGCGAACATCGCTGATGGGAAAGGAAACGTAAGGCGGGATCGGTAGGGCTTGAAGTAAGCTGAGCGGCTGTTTGTGATCGCTTTTTCTTCTGTGAATCAGCGATTCGATGAGAATCAATCCTGAAACGGTGATAAGCACCCCGAAGAAGAGCCATTGTAGATAAAACTGAAGTGCTGGCATTGATTGCTTCCCGACACTGATTGCTCCCAGTTTATCCAGCCAGTCGAGCAGATATACCCCAATCTCAATACCGACAAAATTACCACCGACAATCATCAATGCTAGTTTCGCATCTATATTGCCGAACTTCCAATACCGCAATACGGCAGAGAAAGTGGTGCCGGCTGTCCGAGAAAGCGTACTTCCGATGCAAATTGGGAAGGGAATGCCGAATAGGATATTGAGGATTGGGGTGATTAGCGGTCCCCCACCGATCCCGAAGAAGCCTGATAGGAAACCGCTGATGCACCCTAAAGCAATCAACCCCAAGATATTAACAGGTATGCCACTGATATCGACGTTCATCTAACGTTATAAATTCAAATGTGATAATCAATTTTAGGGTTGTGGGGAGTTGAACGGCCGGTACGACGTTCGAGAAAGGTAAAGATCCAGTTAATAAGTGCCCCCCAAGCTATGGGAAAGAGTAAACAGATTAGAACGTTGAGAATGTCTTTCATGCAGGACTCCAATTCGATGGAACATCAAAATCTGCTTGTACCGCCCGGCAAAAGTTTGTGATCCCTCCCAAGTTCCCTCCGTATCCGTCCGATTCCCCCAACATCTTGAGAGTTCTAGACCGCTATCAATAGAGGTCTTGGGGATGTGTACCGTCGTATACTCGCACATCACAAGTATAGAGGAAAGCCGTGCTATTGTAAAGGGAAAAATCGATCAAATTCTTTTTGCTTGCATTTCCTATGGGGGTGTGCTACAATCACCAAGATTTTTAGAAATTTTCAAAGCAGGTCGAAATTTAGTAGATAGCACCTTTTTGTCTTAATCGAGGAGATTCTGAAAAGTTTGAAGATAGACGAACCGGGTAGAAATGACATCAGATCTAGCTGATACAAACAAAAACTTTACAGACCTGCTTGATTGCATATTTCTGCGATGTTTTTGATTAAACTGCACCGTAAGGAGTTTTTTTGATGAAGGAATATCAGACGGAACAGATTCGGAATATCGGTATTATTGGGCATTCAAGCACAGGGAAGACTTCGCTCATTGAGGCGATACTCTATAATGGGGGCACAATTGAGCGAATCGGACAGGTTGATAGTGGGAGTTCAGTTTCAGATTATGCCCCAGATGAAATTGAGCGCAAGATGACAATTAACTGTTCTGTGTGTGTCGCCGAGTGGAAAGGGTACAAGCTAAATATTATTGATACGCCCGGTGTCGAAGATTTTCATGGGGATCTTGAGAGCGTACTGCGGGTGGTAGATGCCGTTATTGTGGTGATTGATGCAACAACCGGTGTCGAAGGGGGTACGGAGAAGGTATGGGAAGCCGCTGATAGATATGAACTCCCACGGATGATCTTTATCAACAAGATGGATAAAGAGAACGCTAGTTTTGAAAACGCGCTTATGAGCGTTGATGAGGTTCTTGAAGCCCGAACGGCTGTGATGCAGGTGCCAATTGGCAAAGAAGCTGACTTTAGAGGTGTCGTTGATCTTATCCAAATGGGAGCATTCACAGAACCGCAGGACAATAAGCCTGCTCCAAAATCAGAGACTCCTGCCGAACTTGAAGCACAAGCAGAAGAGATGCGGGAACAACTTGTTGAAGTTGCAGCGGAGAGCGATGATGAGTTGATTGAAAAGTTCTTTGAAGGTGAGCTCACCGATGAAGAGATTGGAGCTGGACTTCGTACGGGATTAAGTGCCAATCAGTTCGTACCCGTACTTTGTGGCGATGCTCTGCGGAATATCGGTGTCCAACCGCTGATGGACACGATCACGAACTGCTGCCCATCTCCGGTAGATGCCAGACCGGTTACAGGAATTGACGGTGAAACAACCTATGAAACCTCCTCGGATTCTCCGCTGTCGGCTTTGGTTTTTAAGACACTGGCAGATCCCTTCGCAGGGAGACTCAGTTTCTTCCGTGTTTATTCTGGCATCTTCAATGGTGATTCTCAGGTCTACAACGCGACGAAAGGTGAGAATGAACGAATCGGCAAACTCGCATTCATGAATGGGAACACCTCTATTGACACCCCCCAAGTCTCCGCCGGCGATATCGGGGTTGTCTCTAAACTAACGCTTGCAGAAACGAACGACACATTTTGCGATGTGGGCAATTCATTCCAACTTCCCGGAGCCGACTTCCCTAAACCTGTTATCTCGTTCGCCATCGTGCCTGCGCGGGAAGGGGATGATGAGAAACTGAGCTCAACCCTCTCCCGGATGATGGAAGAAGATCCATCATTCCAGGTTGAACGGAATAGCACAACGAAACAACTGCTGGTCTCCGGTCTTGGCGAGATACATCTCACTGTCATACGCAACCGAATGCGAGACAAGTTTGGCATTGAAACTGATGTCGAAATGCCAAAAGTCTCCTATCAGGAGACAATTCGCGGTAGGGCGAGTAGTGTCCAAGGTCGGTATAAACGTCAATCTGGTGGACGCGGGCAGTTTGGTGAGGTTTGGATAAACCTGTCTCCGCTCGAACGCGGCACCGGCTTTGAGTTTGTCAACAAGATTGTGGGTGGTTCGATCCCGCGTAATTATATCCCCGCGGTTGAGAAAGGTGTCCGTGAGTCGATGGCTCAAGGTCTGATTGCTGGGTATCCCTTCGTTGATGCCCAAGTTGAACTCTACGACGGTAAGCACCACCCCGTTGATTCCTCGGATATGGCTTTCCAGATTGCTGGCTCTTTTGCATTTCGAGAAGCAGCAAACCAATCCAATCCGGTGATGCTTGAGCCGATCATGAACGTCACAATCTCCGTCCCAGAACAGTTTATGGGTGACATTATCGGCGACCTCAATAGCAAACGCGGAAGAATTATGGGAGTCGAGCAGGCGGGTAAACGTCAGGTGATTCAAGCGACTGCGCCGTTGGCAGAAATGTTCCGATATTCGATAGATCTTAAATCGATTACCAGTGCACGGGGCAGCTTCACGATGGAGTTTGCATATTACGAGGAGATGCCCGATGAACTCGCCCAAAAGGTGATTGCTGAAGCAAAATCGGAAGCGGAAGAGTAAACCGTACTATACTTTTTGCCTCATATTCAGAAGTCGTGCGACAGAAGCCGAGTTTTTGACCAAAAACTCGGTTTCTTTTTTGCTCTGTGCTTTGTGAGAGAGTTTTAAGGAAATGGCGGCTGCGAAGATAAAGTAGATTTTGAGGTGTAGGTAAGATGTAAATGTACAAGATTTTCACGTTTCACGCATCACGTTTTACGCTGCAATCTCATTTCCAAACTTTGCTGAAACAATCTTTGACAAACCTGCTTGCTCCATCGTCACACCGTACATGATATCGGCGATCTCCATCGTCCGCTTGTTGTGGGTAATGATAATAAACTGGGTCTGTTGGGCGTATTTCCGAATAAGGTTCGTGAAACGGAGCACGTTCGCTTCGTCGAGCGCGGCATCAACTTCATCCAGAACACAGAACGGGCTCGGCTTAATCTTGAACACGGCGAAGAGCAGGGCAATGGCAACAAGTGACCGCTCCCCGCCGGAGAGTTGTGTGATACTCTGTGGTCTCTTACCCGGTGGGCAGGCGATGATATCAATCCCCGCTTCTAATACATCAGATTCGTCTGTCAAACGTAACTCCGTTTCCCCGCCTCCGAAGAGTTCCTCAAACACCTCCTGAAAGTTAGCGCGTATCTGCTCAAATGCTTCGAGGAACGTCTCACGCGAAGTCCGGTTAATCTTCTGAATTGCTTGATTGACCGATTCGAGCGACTTCTCTAGGTCTTCGCGTTGAGTGACAAGGAAATCTTCGCGCTGCTTATGCTCCTCATACTCTTCGATCGCTACAAGATTAACAGCACCCATTCCGTCGATTTCGGTCTTCAACGTGTCAATCTGTCCCATTAATTCAAGGTCGTCAACCGGATTATCCTCGACTTCAATCTGATCGATTGTGATTTGATACTTATCTAGAATTCGGACGGAGATAGCCTTCAATTGCATCTGTAACTGGGTTGTCGTGACCTCTAGGTGATGCCGCAGGCGATTCTGTTTATCAAATTCTCTCCTCGCTTTGCGCATCAGTTTCTGCGCTTCTGCAATCTGTTCGATTAAGCCGACATGCTCCTCCTCTAGCTGCCTAACATTTTCCTCAGCCTCGAATTTTTCCTGCTCTATCTGGAGGAATTTGCGTTGCGCTTCATCGATCTGTGAAGAAAGTTCTTCGCGAGTTTGATCATCCGAATCGATAACCGCTTGATGTTCATCGACCCTGTCGCGAATCTGTGCCTGATTTTTTTGAAGGTTCAGGATTTCAGAACTCAGACTCTGCAATTTTTCCCGTTTGCCTGCTAAGGCAATTTCAAGTTCTTGACAGGCCTCGATGACTTCCTCTCGTTTACTCTTTTCGCTCTGAATCTGTTCTGACAATCGCTCGATGCGTCGTTGTAGCGTGCGGCGCGTCTTGGCAGCTTGCTCCAATTCAGACTGAAGTGCGTCCTGAGCTGCTTTCGCTTTTTCTGTTTCCTGATGCAAGTTTATCTCTTCCCGCGCCACACCGTTCAACTGCTCCTCAAGTTGGGTGATCTGCCGTTGTCCCTGTTCCAAAACTTTTGATAAACTTGCATACTCAATCTGATGTGTTTGTCCTTGTGTGATGAGGGTTTGCCGGGTCTGTTGGAGTTCCGCTAACTTACCTGCGAGTTTTTTGCTTCTGGTATCCTTTTGGTTAAGTTGGCTTGTCAGCTGATTAATACGTTCCTGTAGGTTTTCTAGCTCCCTTGAGCGGCTCAGGAGGCCGCTGGTTGAACTGGTGTTATACCCACCCGTAACCGCGCCAGAAGTATTGATTAACTCCCCCTCCAGCGTGACGAGGCGCGCGTTGTGACGGAAACTTCGTGTTAGTTTTATCGCTGTGTCGAGGTCTTCGACCACGACTGTATTTCCCAACAGTTGCTGAACCGCAACCTCATATTTTGAATCGTAGTCTAGGAGTTCAGCTGCCAGACCGATTACACCCGCCTCCCCTAGCAAGCCATCACCCTTAAATGGACGAGTTCGCAGAATATCCAAGGGCAAGAATGTCACTCGACCCGCTTTCGTCCGCTTGAGGAACTCGATGCCGGACTGAGCATCTTCAGCGGTTTCTGTAACGATGTTTTGGATCGCGCTTCCCAATGCCACTTCGATTGCTAATTCGTAGTCCGGTTCCGTTCGGATGAGTTCGGCGATGACACCACAAATTCCGCCGAACCGTTCTGGCTCTGTTTCGCGGACTTTCAGGATCGCCCGTACACCTGTGTAGTAACCTTCATGGGTGGCTTGCAAATCCTTTAATGACTTAAACCGCGACGCGCTCGTACCGAGTGAATCCTGCATCCCTCGCATCTCCGACTCTAGCTTGCGGAGTTCGGTTTGATAGCGTTGGATCTCTTCTTCAGCCTTTTGTCGTTCGGTTTCAAGGCGAATTAGGTCAGCGTTAAGCTGCTGTTCACGTCGTTGGGACTTTGTATAACTCTCTTTTTCTGTCTCCAGTTCAGCACCTAAGGCGTTTGAGCGTTCTGTAATTCGATCCAGATTGGCAGCTGAATATTCTAGCTTGTTGTTGAGCGACGCAAGTTGTGTTTCTAGTTGTGAGACCTGATTCGTGGTTTCAAGCAAATTTTCCCGCGCTGTCTCCACGGAATTTTCGGCTTCCGTCACCCGCGTATTGAGTTCGGTCAAAACTCGCCGCCGCGCGGTCAGCTTGCTTTCCTCCAACTGAAGCCAAACATCAACCTGCCTGTGCTCCTGATCACGCTCCTCCTTTTGCCTCTCCAGTTCCACCGACTGTTTCTCCAGCAATTCAATTGCCTGAAGTGCCCGTTGACGTTGCTGCTGAATACTTAGCTGTCGTTCCTTATAAACTGCAATGTCTCGTTCTGTTTGTTCGATTTTACTAGTGAATCCGCTCACAACCCCTTGTCCCTCGCGAATTAAGCTCTCTAACTCGGCTCGGCGTGCTGTCGCATCCTCGATTTGCTGCTCGGTGGCATCGATCTGCTCATTGGCTTCTGTCACAGCAAGCATCAGTTCATCTAAGTTGAGTTGGCTCTGAGTCAACTCTTTGGCAAATCGTCCGTGCTCCCGACGGCTGAGGTCTAGTTCGAGATTTCTCAGTTGACCATGGAGTTGTTGATAACGTTCGGCTTGTGCAGCTTGCTGTTTGAGCGATTCGGTTTCACGCTGCACCGTGTGAATAACATCATTAATCCGCACAAGGTTCTGCTCAGTTGCTTCTAGCTTTTTAAGTGCCGTTTTTTTACGATGCTTGTATTTGGTGATACCTGCAACCTCGTCAAACAGGAAGCGGCGCTCTTCGGGACGAGTATTGAGAATGAGATCTATTTTGCTCTGCTCCATGACAGAATAGGCATCCACGCCGATGCCTGTATCCATGAAGAGTTCAGTAATATCTCGTAGCAAACATGGAGTGTCATTAATAAAATAGGTACTTTCACCGCTACGGGTCAATTGACGACGAACTGCAATCTCCGGAGATTCGAGCGCGAGTTTTCCCTCAACGTTGGCGAAATGGAGAGAAGCCTGTGCTCGTTGTGCTGGTTTAAAGTTTGATCCGCCGTTGAACAGGAGGTCTTGCATATTGGCACAACGCAGGGCGCGAGGGCTCTGTTGACCCAGGACCCAACGAATTGCGTCTGACACATTGCTCTTGCCACAGCCGTTGGGACCGACAATGGTTGTGATCCCCGGCTCCAATATTAACTCCACATCTTCGGCGAAACTCTTAAAACCACTGATTTTAATCTGATTGATATGCAACGGATGTTCCTCCTCCGATAGACAATTCGCAAGTTACATTTTTATTAACGTAAGTTAACCGATAAGGTTTCGGTGTTACGCTAGAAAAATCCGTTGCAGGTCGATAGAATATACCCATATCAACTGTTTCCTTCAATCCTTGGAAAAGTTTTGGTTCAGTGCGTCTTTAATCTCTGTAATAATTTCTGTCTCAACTTCCGTGTCTAAACGCGTCTGTAGTGCTTTTCTTGCCGCTTTACCACCAATCTGCCCCAATGCCCATGCAGCATGGCCACGAACTAGGGGCTCGTCATCGTTCAACGCCTGCTTGAGGGCAGGCACTGCAGCGCGATCCTTCCAATTACCAAGCGCGACCGCAACATTTCGGAGAAAGCCGCGTCGTTTCGCTCGCTTGATTGGACTGTTCCTAAAACGTCTACTAAACTGTTCCTGTGTCATGTTGATAAGTGATAGCAGCGTGGGTGCGAGATTCCCCTTGCGTGGATAAAAGCCGCGCTCCTCTGTTGGTACAGCCTTACTGTTCCAGGGGCAGACTTCCTGACAGATATCGCAACCGAAGATTAGGTTATCTATCTGTGGGCGGAGCTTGTGCGGGATGCTCCCTTTCAACTCAATGGTAAGGTAGGAGATGCACAGCCGGGAATCCAAAATATTGGGTGCTAAGATCGCATCGGTGGGGCACGCCTCGATGCAGCGGGTGCAGGTGCCGCAACTTCCACGAAGCGATAGTACGTCCGTATCCAACTCGATGCTGACTAAGATGCCCGCGAGAAAAAACCAAGAACCTGCCCGCCAGTGGATTATATTTGTGTTTTTAGCAATCCATCCGAGTCCCGCCCGTTCAGCGTACTCCCGCTCAAGGACCGGAGCGGTATCTACATAAACTCTGGTTTTAACATTTTCTTCGGCGGTCTGTTGGACAAATGTCGCCAACTGATCTAATTTTGATCGGATAAGACGGTGATAATCCGTTCCCCACGCATATCGAGAGATCTGTCCACGGGCTGGGTCTTCCGCAAGTGATTTAGGCGGGTCAAGTGTGTAGTAATTAATCGCTAACGCGATAATTGAGTGGGCTTCGGGGAGGATCTGGCGCGGATCTCGCTTCAGCGGTAGATGCTTTTCTAGATAATCCATATCTCCCGCATGACCATCTTTCAACCACTGTTCGTAACGATCAACCGTCTGGCTCGGTTCAACGGGGAGGATACCAACCAATTCAAATCCAAGTTTTTGTGCTTGAACCTTAATCTGTTCTGTCAGATTCATATTTTTGTTGAGTGTGTATTGACGTACTCCTCCACCCTAAAGGGATGGGGCATTGACCGCAAGATTAGGCAGCTGTCTATCGGCGAAACAGTACCACTTACGGTAAAATGGGGGACGGACTCATAAAGAGCTCACTGTTATCGTAGCAGCGATTTTTTCTGAAGTCAAAGGATTTTTTTCGATAAAAAATGATAGATGCCCAAAAAATTGCTTGACACGGAATAATAGTTGTTATATAATACTGCGTTACGCCCGTTTCAGACAACAAAATTCAGAAATGCCCTTATCCCCTAATCTCAAGGTCAGGTGAAAGCATGCCCCAGCCCGTTAAGAAATATGACAAACCCGTCAAATATTATGGTAAACGCGAACGATTGTCTTATGGAAAAATTCCAGAGATTATGGATCTCCCAGATCTCATTGAGGTTCAAAAATCCTCCTACGAAGAATTCCTGCAACGAAATGCCCCACCAGAAGAACGGAAAGATAAGGGTCTACAAGCGGTTTTCAACGAAATCTTTCCGATTCCCGACTTCAGCGAAACTTCTGAGCTCCAGTTCGTTAATTATTCACTAGGGGTCCCGAAATATGACATTAATGAATGCCAATCTCGTGGATTCAGTTATGCGCTGCCGGTAAAAGTTTGTGTCCGATTGGTTCTCAGAGAAAAAGATGAGGATACCGGTGAAAATCAGCTTATTGACATAAAAGAAAACGAAGTTTATATGGGCGAAATCCCGCTCATGACGGAAAACGGTACTTTCATTATCAATGGCTCTGAACGAGTGATTGTCAGTCAGTTACAGCGATCGCCCGGTGCAACGTTTGGGGAAGATACCCATACCAGTGGGCAGATACTCAACACTGCGCGGATTATCCCGTACCGTGGTGCGTGGATTGAGTTTGAGTACGACATCAAGGACATGATTTACGTCCGCCTCGATCGACGCAAAAAAATGCTCGTAACCGTTCTGCTACGGGCACTGAGTTGGGAAACGGATGAAACCATCCTCAAACTGTATGCTAAAACAGAACAGGCTAAGCTCGACAACTCCCTAGTTGATCGAGTAACCGCTGCTCCTATCAAACATCCTGCCACCGACGAGCTTTTGCTTGAAGCGAATATGGAGTTGACGCAAGAGCAAATTGATGAATTGCGTGAGGCAAAAGTCAAAGAAGTTGAGGTTTTAGATGCAGATGATGAGGAAGAGATCCGTTTCCTGCGGAATACGCTCAAGCGCGATCTCCAATCAGATTATAATCTGCCGCTAATTTTTGAAGTGTCGTCAGACGAGGGCTCGTCGGATCTCGAAAATGATTTGACGGCTGGTGAACTAGTATCGGATGCATGGCACCAACAGTTTAAGGATAATGGTGCTGCTCTATCCTCCTCCGCAACTGTGCAAGTATTGACAGAGGGACGATATCGTATATCCAACAAAACTAGTAGAGATAACTTTACCATTGAGAAAGCAGGGGATACTCTCAAAGTCTATCGCGGTACTATCCAAGACCTTGCAGTCGTTGAGATATTTCGTAAGATGCAACCGGGTGATCCGCCTACGATCGATAGTGCACACAACCGATTTGAGAAGCTATTTTTCGATGACGTACGTTATGATCTTGCAGCAGTAGGACGGTATAAACTCAATGAAAAGTTAGGTAATCTCTCCCTGTATCGGAACGGAGATGAAGAAGTAAATGAGGAGCGAGTGCTGCGCAAAGAGGACATCGCCGCGGTGCTCCAATACCTGATACAAGTACAGAACGGAGAGGGAGAGATGGACGATATCGATCACCTCGGTAATCGTCGAGTTCGAGCTGTCGGTGAACTGTTGCAGAATCAGGTACGGATGGGAATGTTGCGAGTGACTCGCGCAACGCGAGAGCGATTGACGGTTCAAGACTTGGAGAATGTAACCCCCGCCGACCTGATTAACCCTAAACCGTTGACCGCTGCAATTAAAGACTTCTTCGGTTCGAGCCAACTGTCCCAATTTATGCAGCAAGCCAATCCGCTAGACGAATTAACCCATAAACGCCGCTTGAGTGCGCTGGGACCTGGTGGACTGCATCGGGAACGTGCGACCTTTGAGGTGCGAGATGTTCATCGAACTCACTACGGACGGGTCTGTCCAATTGAGACACCTGAAGGTCCATCCGTCGGGCTAATTGTTTCCCTAAGTACCTACGCACGGGTAAACGCCTACGGTTTTATGGAGACACCCTATCGCAAGGTCTCGAAAGGCAAAGCAACAGATCAGATTGATTACTTGGCTGCGGATAAGGAAGATACGTTCACCATCGCGCAAGCGCATGCTGTCCTTGATGAGAAAGGAACAATGGAAGGCGACATGATGGTGACACGACACAAGGACGATTTTCCGCGGAAGTCAGCGCCAGAAATTGATTATATTGATGTTTCCCCCAAGCAGATCGTCGGTGTCTCTGCTGCACTCATCCCTTTCCTTGAGCACAATGACGCGAACCGCGCCTTGATGGGGAGTAACATGCAGCGACAAGCTGTGCCGCTCATCCGCCCGGAGGCTCCACTGATTGGAACGGGCATGGAACATAAAGCCGCTCGTGATTCTGGGGCGGTTGTGCTAGCAAAGCGGGATGGCGTTGTGGAAAGCGTGTCCGCCGCTGAAATCATTATTCGTACCGATGATGCCTTCCGGATTGCTGGTGGGGAACAGTCGTTCAGTGAAATGGGCTACGATGTATACCGCTTGACGACCTTCAAGCGATCGAATAGTGGTACTAGTCTCCATCAACGTCCGTGTGTAGACGTCGGCGAAGAGATAAAAGCGGGTCAAGTGATTGCCGATGGAACCTCCACCGAAAATGGAGAACTCGCCCTCGGAAACAATATCCTAATAGCATTCATGTCTTGGGAAGGATATAATTATGAAGATGCCATCCTCCTCAACGAGTCGCTCATCACCGACGATACCTACACCTCCATCCACATTGAAGAATTTGAGGTAGAAGCGCGTGATACAAAGATGGGACGTGAGGAAATTACGCGTGATATTCCCAATGTTTCTGAGGAAGCTTTGGCGCAATTAGATGAGGAGGGTATTATTCGCATCGGTTCGCTGGTCCGTCCCGGAAGCATTCTGGTCGGCAAGGTAACACCGAAGGGCGAAAGCGACCTCGGACCCGAAGAAAAACTGCTGCGCGCCATCTTTGGTGAGAAGGTTGGCGAGGTACGGGACGCTTCTAAATATGTCAAACCCGGCACAGAAGGGGTTGTGGTTGATGTTAAGGTTTTCTCACGAAAAGAGCGAGAGCCTGACCGTCAAACGAGACTGCGGGAGCTTGCCAAAGAAAAAGAGGTAGAGAAGGACTGGGAAGCAAAACGTGGGTTGATTAACCAACGCAAGAACGCCGAAATTCGCAACGCATTGCTCGGTAAGAAACTCGCTAGCAGTGTCTCTGACGACACAGACCTCATTGCTAGGAGAGGAAGAATTGTCACAGAAGAGTTGCTGGATGCAGGGGTTCCGCTGGAGCACTTCCATGTTACGGATACTGATGCAATGGAGCTCATTGAGCGCATTGAACAGTTGGCGCAAGGACGGCTTAGAGATCTGGAGGAGGAAAGGGACGCTCAGATTGAGAAAATTCGCAAGGGAGATGAGTTGAAGCCAGGCGTTCTCAAGCTGGTGAAAGTGTATGTGGCGACCCGCCGAAAGATTTCGGTCGGTGACAAAATGTCCGGCAGACACGGCAACAAAGGGGTCGTTTCAAAGATTCTTCCACAAGAGGATATGCCCTATCTGGAAGACGGTACACCAATCCAGATTATCATGAATCCATTGGGAGTTCCTGGTCGGATGAATGCGGGACAGATTCTGGAGACACATTTGGGCAGAGCGGCTAGGGAGCTTGGCTTATATATTGCCACACCGGTCTTCGATGGTGCGGAGGAGCCGGAGATCCGTAAGCTCTTAAAAGAGGCTGGTTTGCCAGAACATGGGAAAGCCAAGTTGTATGATGGTCGCACCGGGGAACCGTTTGCTCAAGAAGTTACCGTCGGATATACTTACATTCTCAAACTCAATCACTTGGTGGATGATAAAATTCACGCCCGCAGCACGGGCCCCTATTCGTTGGTGACTCAACAGCCACTCGGTGGTAAAGCGCAGCAAGGTGGTCAACGTCTCGGCGAAATGGAAGTATGGGCATTGGAAGCGTACGGTGCTGCGTACACCCTGCAAGAATTACTCACAATTAAGTCCGATGATGTCGTTGGAAGAAGCAAAATCTACGAAGCTGTTGTCAAAGGGGAGAATGCCCCTGCGCCGGGCACTCCAGAATCATTCAACGTCCTTGTGAAGGAATTGCAAAGCCTATGTCTGGATGTGGACTTAGAGCAAACATCTGATGATCTAGATACTTTTGACCTAGCCCCTGAGGATTGGGAGTCGGAACATGAGATCTGATTCAGCCGCTCAGGGACTTAAGATATCCAACCTACAAAAAAGTTGCCCCATGCCTAAAAGCTAATGCGGATCTTAATCTGATTTCGTTACGCTGATATTGCGAAGTTGTCCCGATCGGATCGGGATACTTCCAACGTCATGGATTTGGAATTCGCTTGGTAAATGGGGTTTACAGCTGCTCACACCAAGGCGAAAGCATCACACTACTAAATCAGTGCTTAATTTTCAATTGCCGATTGCCAACTGTCAATACTAAGGGAGAACAGCCATGTCAAATCAAATCCGAGAACAAACGACACAGTCGGGAAATCTAAACAATTTTGATGCAATTTCAATCCGGATTGCTGCGCCAGAACACATTAAGGAATGGTCAAAAAAGACAGCATGTCATCAACGAACTAGTGGCTGTGCAACAAGTAACTGTGCATGCGGCGAAGTACGGAAACCTGAAACGATTAACTATCGTACATTTCGCCCCGAACGAGATGGCTTGTTCTGTGAGGCGATTTTCGGACCGCAAAAGGACTGGGAATGCGGCTGCGGTAAGTACAAGCGGATTAAACATAAAGGGGTAATATGTGACCGATGCGGTGTTGAAGTTACCCAACAGAAGGTACGTCGTGAACGGATGGGGTATATCGAATTAGCAGCACCGGTATCGCACATCTGGTTTTTCAAGGGACTGCCTTCTCGGATCGGGTTATTTTTAGACCTCCCATTTCGTGATATTGAACGTGTCATCTATTTTGAGTCGTTCATTGTATTAGAGATTAATGACCCGGACTGTGAGTTAGAGGTAAAACAGCTCCTGACAGAGGAGGAGTACACAGAATACCAAAATAAATTTCCCAATAGTTTCCGTGCAGGTATGGGGGCAGATGCGATTCGAGAGTTGCTCGAACAGATTGATCTAGATCAGGAAATCGAAACCCTGCGTGCAGAACTCGAAGCGACCGCAAGTAAACAGAAATCTCGAAAGCTGTCCAAGCGGCTCAAACTGGTCATGGGCTTCAAAAAGTCCGGGAATCTGCCACATTGGATGATTCTTACGGTAATTCCGGTAATACCACCGGACCTGCGCCCGTTGGTTGCTCTCGACGGTGGCCGGTTTGCTACTAGCGATTTGAACGATCTGTATCGGCGCGTTATTAATCGGAACAACCGTCTGAAACGCCTGATGGAACTCCGTGCACCGGAAGTGATTATCCGCAATGAAAAACGGATGCTCCAAGAAGCGGTAGATGCGCTGCTGGACAATGGTCGCCATGGTCGCATGGTACGGGGCCCGGGCAATCGCCCCCTCAAATCCCTCTCCGATATGCTCAAAGGGAAGCCGGGACGTTTTCGTCAAAACCTGCTGGGCAAACGGGTGGACTATTCGGGACGAACGGTCATCGTGGTTGGACCCGAACTCCAGTTGCATCAGTGTGGTTTGCCGAAGAAGATGGCATTGGAACTGTTCAAGCCGTTTATCATTCATAAGTTGCAGGCGAAGGGCTATGCTCATACTATTAAACGAGCCAAAAATATGGCGGAGCAGGTCACAGAGGAGGTATGGGAGGTGTTGGAAGAGGTAATTGATGAGCATCCAGTGCTTCTGAACCGTGCGCCAACACTCCACCGACTCGGAATTCAAGCGTTCCAACCTGTACTTGTGGAGGGGAAAGCTATTCGCATCAATCCACTGGTGTGTGAGGCGTTCAATGCTGATTTTGATGGCGACCAGATGGCGGTGCATGTGCCATTGAGTGTTGAGGCACAGGTTGAGGCAAAACTACTGATGATGGCGACACGAAACCTGCTCAAACCTGCACACGGTGGAGCTATTGCAGTGCCGAACCGGGATGTCGCGATGGGAGTTAGCTTCCTTACGAAGGCTGTTCCAGAGGAGGATTGGGAGAAAGCGTGCAAAGTGCCAACCCCACGCACCTATCGGGATACGGAAGAGATCATGCTTGCACACGATTGCGGTGCACTCGGATTGCATGATCCCGTAAAGCTTTGCTTTGAGGGAGCAGCGCAGCCAATTGTAACAACAGTAGGACGGGTAATCTTTAATCAGGCTCTCCCTGATACGCTACTGTTCACCGATGCCAAGACGCAGCAAACGTTGCCATTTGCCAACCAAGAGATGGGGTCTCGCGATCTTTCAGACTTAGTATCTCGTGCTTTTGAGGAATTGGGTAATCGCCAAACTGTCGCGTTTATAGATGACCTGAAGCGGCTCGGCTTTCATTATGCAACGCTAGGTGGGATTTCTATTGCCATGCAGGACATGATCATCCCGCGTGAGAAGGCGGAGTTAATAAGGGAAGCGCGAAAGCAGGTGGAGCAGATCGAGGCCGATTACCAGAGAGGCGACATGGGCATGAGCGAGGGTGAACGGTACAACAAAGTGATTGATGTCTGGCATCAACTGATTGAACAAATTGAAACCGCCCTGTTTGATGGACTGGAACAGGGACGTGATGATGAAATTGAAGGATTCAATCCCGTTCATATCATGGTGGACTCCGGCGCGATTTCCCGAAGCAAGCGGGATTCAATTCGTCAGTTGGCAGGCTTGCGCGGCTTGATGGCAAAGCCCTCTGGAGAGATTATCGAGCAGCCGATTGAATCTTGCTTCCACGAAGGATTGTCAGTGCTTGAATATTTCATCTCGACGCACGGTGCGCGCAAGGGACTTGCCGATACCGCTATTAAGACAGCGAGTAGCGGCTACCTGACGCGGAAGTTGGTTGATGTTGCACAAGATGTCATGATAACAACTATCGACTGCGGAACGCTTGGAGGTATTACCAAGACGACAGACGAAGAAGAGGAAAGTCCACTTTCAGAACGGATTTTTGGACGCACAGCTGCCGATGACATTATCGACTTGAGCACAGGCGAAGTACTAGTGCCAAAGGATGAGTTGATTACCCAACAAGCAGCAAAGCAAGTCGAAGCTGTTGGTATCCCTAAAGTCCGTGTGCGATCTGTGTTGACATGCGAAGCCCGATACGGTGCTTGTGCAAAATGTTACGGCACCGATTTAACAAGCAATCATCTCGTAGATGTTGGTGAGGCGATTGGTATCATCGCAGCGCAATCGATCGGGGAGCCGGGAACGCAGCTGACGATGCGGACGTTCCACACAGGCGGCACTGTCAGTGGTGGTGGGTCCCAATCGAGGATTGAGGCTCGGCATGATGGGACGGTTCAATATCATAATGTCAGATTTATTGAACGCCCTGTTGAAGCGGGTTCGTCAAAGGGTCAGATGGTGATTTCACTTCAAGAGGAAACAGAAAAAATTGTCCTTTCCCGAAATGCACAAGTTTGGATTGTTGATGACAACGGATATACGGTGGAGCGGCATACCGCTGATGTTGGTGCGCGATTGTACGTCGAAGATGGGCAAGCAGTAACTAAAGGGAACTCCCAAAATGGCGAACAAGCAACGCTGCTGCTTGAGTGGGATCCGTATCAAGTACCGATTCTGACGGAACATGCCGGACACGTTGTGTTCAAGAACATTGATAAAGGCAAAACAGCGCGTGAGGAAAGAACCTCTGGCTCAGCAGAGTGGGTCATTATTGAACACAGAGGCGAAGATCAGCCACAAATTGAGATTCAGGACGATGCCGGGGAGGTCTTGATTAGCTATCAGATGCCGACAGGGGCATACCTTTCGGTTCCTGTTAAGGAACTGGAAGAGAATGAAACTGTTTTGGAGCCTGCTAAAGAGCAGGTGGAACAGGGAGCGGTCTTGGCACGGCTGCCGCGTGAAAAAGGGCAGAGTCGAGACATTGTAACAGGGTTGCCACGGGTCACTGAGCTCTTTGAGGCGCGGCGACCGAAGGACACCGCTGTTATCTCTAAGATTAAAGGGGTGGTTGAGTTGGAAAGTGCCAGCCGTGGTGTACGCATCCTGCGTGTGGTGGAAGGGGATGATCAGGAAAGCCATCGCATTCCACAGGGCAAACACCTAATTGTGCAGAATAATGATAGGGTCGCTGCCGGGGAACGGTTAACAGATGGCCCCATCAACCCGCACGATATCCTCGAGGTAAGTGGGGAGGAGGCGGTACAGAACTACTTGGTCAATGAGGTTCAAGATGTGTACAGAATACAGGGCGAGCGCATCAACGACAAACACATTGAAGTCATTGTGCGACAGATGCTGAGTAAGGTAGAAATCGAAGAACCGGGTGATACCGAATTTCTCGAAGAAGAGGAAATAGAACGTACGACTTTCAATCGATCGAATCGCCAGGTTATTGAAAACGGTGGGCAACCTGCGACAGCAAGACCGATCTTACAGGGAATCACGAAGGCATCCCTGTCCACGGAAAGCTTCATCTCTGCCGCTTCGTTCCAGCAGACGACCAATGTACTAACGAGAGCTTCGGTTATTGGCAAACGAGATCGGCTCGTCGGTCTGAAGGAAAATGTCATTATGGGACATCTTATCCCGGCGGGTACAGGCGTATCTAAGTTTCGGAAGATTCGCGCCTTCCCGACAAGCGAAGCACAACTTGAATCCAATGCGGATTCAGAGCAACCTGAGTTTACCGATTCTCTAGCGTCTCAGGTTGATGAACCGGCAGCGGATTGAGCGAGAGATTCTCACCTGCACACTTTCATTTTTTTACGGCAGTTGAGAGAAAGTTGTCCAATACCTTCCATGAGTCGATGAGCAGAATGGTTCCTTGATAACGCCGTGAAGCATCAAATCGCGTTCCCTCTTGGAGACGTTGGGTTGGGAGGCGAAACCGTTCAATCGTTTGCATTGCTGTGGGGTTCTGCCCAATCAGCACCCCTAAATCTGCATCGAGGATAGCGAGAAAGTCTGAGATCGAATCTCCAATATACAGCGTCCGTTTCACTCCCCCGTCCCCGACTTCGTCGGGGTTCGGGGGATTTTTTTTTCGTTCTCTGAACTTTCTCAGTTTATCCCGTGCCGAAACGACACTCAGATGGATGTTCCCGGTTGAACGTCCTGCCACGTCATACTGTAAACTGTTGGTGATTATCTGATCGTGTAGCCCCGCTGTTGCTCCTTCGATCAAAGCCTTCGACCAGTTGGCTGATAAAATCTCAACTTCAACCCCCTCCGATCGCATAGCTGACAACACTCGATCAACCCCTGCTTTCTTGGTGATATTCCGCCCAACCGTTCTTAATCCTTCCTTTGTTAATCCTTCCAGAAAGCTTTTCGCTATCACCCGTTGTATGGATACTGTTTCTAGTTCCTCAAAGGATTTTAGGAAATCGACAAGTGAATGTCGATGATTCTGCCACGCATCGCATACCCTATGATATCGCGTCAAAAACCATTCCACCATCTCCTGCCAAGCTGCGAGAAACTCTTCTTTCTCATGCACACGGTTGTCAGCCGCTGTATGCACAAGTGTGCTGATAGTATCCCGTTCCGATATCGTTTCGTCAAAATCGGTGATGAGTTTATCGATTGGGTATTTTGGCATACAGTGTTGCTCTTGGATTGTCTTACTATGGCTTAAATTGTACCACTAATTTCTCTGCCCATGCCTGGTTAGCGTCAATGGTCCGTCCGGCGTTATGGGGCGTGTGGACGACGTTATGCCGGCCCAGAAGGGGATCATCTAACGGAAGCGGTTCGACATCCCAGACATCGGCAGCAAGGCTCAATTCGTCGGCAAGAACCCGCCTTCGCACCGCCTCCATATCGCAGATCCCTGCACGCGTTGCCAGAACTACTAAACAACCTTTTGGCAGGGCGTTGATATGCTCTGCGGTGACGATGCCCCGCGTTGATTCTAGCAAAGGCACCATCGGTGCGAAGATTTCAGCGTCTTTAACCAATTCAGAAAGGTGCCACTCCTTCCGAGAACCTGCCCGATGAAAACAGGGCTCACTCGCGTACGGGTCCCAGACCGCTACATCTGCACCCAGCATGTGCACAAAGCTGGCGTAGCGACTGCTGATGTTTCCTGCACCGACAATACGCACCCGTTTCCCCGCAATCGTGCCACTGGTAAAGTTTGAATCATCACCAAACTGATGTCCACGCCCCCCAGGAGTACCCATGCCGTTGGGGGCTTCGTAATCCCAAGGTACTAGACTGCTGAGAATTGCACGGTGTAGTTGTGGAATACGGCGCAATCCGCACAGCGTCAACGCAAGAGCGTATTCCGACACAGTTTGGCCCCAAAATCCCTCGGTCGGATGGTTATAAACCGTGATTCCTGCCTGCTGGATATGTTCCTGGATCGGTCCTTCTGATACACTACTTCCGTAGCTACCTTGAAAGGTCGCCTCCTCTAGTCCCGTAAAACGCTGCAAACATTCCAACGTCACGGGCACACTAAGACACGCGAGCCGTTTAATTTCAGCGGGGTTTGAGGCAATCTCGCCAAGATTTCGCTCATCGCTGGGTTCGAGGCGTATGAATTCGACATCTCCCTGTGCCTGCCACAGTGTGTGGAAGTGATCTGCTGCAAAGGGCCAAACGCCGTCAAAACGGGGATGGACAACTATTAAGCTGTTCATTAATTAATGCTCCTTTCTGCTACTAATTTTTGATCAAGCCTCGCCTCACTCTGATTAACTATACGATTTTGCGAGGAGGCTTAATAATTTTGTCGTGATAAGAAGACATAGGTCTTTCGGTCTAGATCGGGTATGCGTCCCATGTTGGGAATTAAATCCCTGTAAATAATCTAATATAGGTCCGAGCGACTTTCAGATCCTCCAACGCTTCCTCCGAGGTGCAGGGCGGCTCAGTCTCTCCCTTGATGGCTGTTACGAAATTAATCGCTTGCTGTCGCATGGCGTGTACTGAAGGGAATTGTGGCACTATGGTCTCTGGGGAAATGCCCTCGCCGGGGTCACGTAGTATTTCAACACGACCGGGACGATTGCTCGCTAACGGTGCCGGCAGTTCAATTTTCACGTAACCCCGCTCAAAACACACAAGCGCAGATTCCTGCCAATCAATCGTTGTGCTGTAAGGAGACATTTCAATGGTGCAGGCGATGCCGTTCTCGCTCTGTCCCGCTAGTAGTACGCCAGAAGGATCGGCATAAGTGACCGTGTAGGGTTCTCCAAGCAGGTAGCGCATCAGATTGATCTGATGAATATAATAGTTGACGAAACCGTTATACTGATTGCGGACTTCGTCATTCATGCCGGCGGCGGGGGGATCCCACTCCAGTGAAGGGATAGGGGAGTCATCTCGAATCAGGTCATTAAAACCACTCGCCACCCAATCTCCCGAAGGCATTAGGATACGAACATACGTCATTTTTCCAAGTTCACCCGATGCTTTGAAACGCTCGATTTCCGTCTTTGCGTACATCGTTGCTAAGTCGCTGCGTTTGTGATAGCCGACCATGTGCCAGGTCCCGCTCGTCCTCATAGCATCCACAATTTTTTCGCCCGCTTCGATGGAAGCGGCAAGTGGTTTTTCAGTAAAGACGGGGACCCCTGCCTTGAGAAGTTCAGGTACAAGTATCCCGTATCGACCAAAGGGTTGGGCAGCCACAATACCATCCAACGCTTCGTTTTGCAACATCTCTTCGTGTGTAGGATAGGTATTTGGGACACCGTATCGGGCGGCGACTTTTTGACGCAGGGACTCGCGTATCTCGGCAATCGCAACTACCTGACAAATATCCAGATTTGCATAGTTCTTCAGGTGAGCGCATTGTCCCATGTTGCCAACACCGACGAATCCAATCCTAACTTTCTGCTCCGACATACTATGATTCCTTTCTGAAGCCTATCTTATCAGATTTGCCAGACACGGTCAATCCCAAAGTAGCGTCCCGTTCGCCGATGGTGTTGACAAACTTTCTCAGTACCTTTATAATGAGCCTCTACCTGACGAAATAGACATGTCGAATCATCTACAAATCATTAATCTACAATCTATAATAATTAGAGGAGGTCGATAATGCCAGTCTTCACAGCGGAGGTATTGGCACAAACGTGCCTGGACGTTTTCCGCGCCATGGGCATCTCTGATGCAGAGTCTGAAGTTGTGACACGCTCCATGGTTGACGCTAATCTGGTCGGCCATGATTCGCACGGTATCATCCACTTGCCAAAATACGTTCATGAAATCGAGGAGTCCTTGATTCAACCGGGGGCGACAATCGAAGTTAAACGCGAATCCCCTTCAATGGCAGCACTGGATGGAAATTGGGGATTTGGACCCGTGATTGCGACACATGGGATGAAATTAGCAATTGAAAAGGCAAAAGCGACCGATGTGAGTACGGTTACTATCTCCCGTTCTAATGAGACCGGCAGATTAGGGGGATATGTACTGATTGCGGCGGCGGAGAATATGATCGGGATCTTGACGGTGAACGACCATGGCGGCGGTCAAAACGTCGCGCCTTATGGAGGGATTGAGGGACGGCTTTCGACCAATCCGCTGGCTTGTGCCATTCCGGTTGAAGGGCACGAACCTATTTTGTTGGATATGTCCACAAGCGTCGTTGCAGCAGGAAAGGTGCGGGTGAGGCGGCATCGGAAGGAACCTGCTCCAGAGGGGTGGCTTATTGATGCTGCGGGAAATCCGACAACCAATGTCGAAGATTTTTACGGATCACCCCCCGGTGCACTACTTCCTTTTGGAGGGATCGCTGCACAAAAAGGGTTTGGACTCAGTATTGTTGTCGATATTCTTTCTGGAGCGTTGAGTGGGGCGGGATGCACCAGCCAAGAGGGTTCAAGGGTGGGCAATGGCGTGTTCATCACAGCCATCAATATTGCCAGTTTTGTAGATCTTTCAGATTTCAACGCGGAAGTCAATCGCTTCATTGACTACATCAAGTCTTCCAAACGTTTACCCGGGGTTGAGGCGATCCGCATTCCGGGTGAGCGAGGCAGGGATGAACAAGAAAGACGGGGGCGGGAAGGGATCTTTGTCGAAGACAGTACATGGGAACAGATTCAAGGGGTTATGCGGAAATATCAGGTCCCAATTCCTGATTCGTCGACATAGTTGGTGTCTAAAAGAACCCAATTTTAGCTCCAGTTCAGAACCTATTTCCTCAAGGCAGTAGTTGATGAAGCGTAGGTGGGCAGACGTACCGGGCTTTCTATCCTTTCTTTATCGTCCAAAGGATATGGTTCCTGAATGACGCTATCCTATCGTAATGGGAAAAATTTTGCTTTTTTTCGCTAAATGTGCTACTTTAAGACTTATCTGTGCCGGTGTGGGCATCTCAGGAGATAACGACATAATGAACAAAAATTTTGATTTTGGTAGATATATTCCAGACTTGTGGCGTGAAGTATACAAGGAGACCGTATGGGAACAGGGCACGCTGCCATAAAACTTCTGCGTTATCGTCCGGGACTCTTTCTGCTCACAATACTGTTTCGCGGGGCAGATGACCTTGTCCCACTCCTGACCGGATTGGTCCTGAAAGGGTTCTTCGATGCCCTTACAGGCGATGCACAAGCGGGATTCGACGTATGGACCTGTGTAGCCCTGTTTATCGCTGTTGAGGTTGGTGATGTGATCGTCCTGTTTGGATCGGCAGTCGTTTGGCCCCGGTGGTGGTACGCAGTAGAATCGCTTCTTCGCAAAAACCTGATAGCGGCCTTGCTTAATGTGCGAACGCCGCGCCGTGTTTCAGGTGCCTCCGGCGATGTAACCAATCGTTTCCGCGATGATGTGGGAACGATTGTTAGATACTTGGAGCGGTACATTCATCTGTGGGGCAACCTCATCTTTGCCGTACTCGCCATCATTGTGATGGTGCGGATAAGCGTGATGATTACACTCGTTACGGTCATTCCGTCTATCCTCGTCGTAATTATTATTGATGCAGCAAGGAAATATATCCATAAATATCGATCGGCACAACGGGTTGCTACAGCGCAGTCAACAAACTTCATCAACGAAATGTTCCAAGCCGTATTGGCTATCAAGGTTGCAACGATGGAGTCAAATGTCATCACGCACTTTCGCCGGCTTAACGATGCGCGCCGAAAATCGACCCTGATAGATAACCTGCTTGAACAACTCCTGCGCTCGATTAATCAAAATCTTGGAAACATAGCAACAGGCGTGATTCTCATACTCGCTGCGGAGAAGCTGAAATCAGGTGAATTTACCGTCGGAGATATTGTCCTCTTTATGGCTTACGTGGGTGAAGTTGCTAGGAGCGGTTCACTACTGGGTACGGTGATGACACACCATGCACGTGCAGAAATTTCCTTCGGTCGAATGGAGCGGGTTGTTGATGGGACACCACCGAGCATACTCGCCCAACATAGTCCGGTCTACCTCCGAGGCGATCTGCCTGCTGTTCCGGTCCCTGTCAAGACGGATGCCGATCAACTTCATGAATTAACAGTCAAGGGACTGACCTACCGCTACGACGGATCAGAGAATGGGATTCACGACATCGACCTACAGATCCCCGCCGGTTCATTCATTGTGATCACTGGGCGAATTGGGGCTGGCAAATCGACCCTACTGCGAACCCTCCTAGGGGTGCTGCCGAAGGAGTCTGGGGAGATTTACTGGAATGACGAGATGGTAGACGATTCAAAATCGTTCTTCGTGCCGCCCCGTTGTGCCTACACCCCACAAGTTCCGCGCCTTTTCAGCGAACCCCTTAAAGACAATATTCTCATGGGATTACCAGATGACCCGGAGGCACTTAACCGGGCGATCCGGTTGGGTGTGATGGAGGAGGACCTCCCGACGCTCGAAAACGGGTTAGATACGGTGGTGGGTCCACGAGGTGTCAAGCTATCGGGAGGGCAGATACAACGCGCCGCTGCAACACGGATGTTTATCCGGCCTGCCGAGCTTTATGTCTTCGATGACCTATCTTCTGCGCTCGACGTAGAGACAGAACGGGTACTTTGGGATCGCGTCTTTGAAACACAACGTTCTACCTGTCTTGTTGTTTCCCATCGTCGTCCAGCACTTCGTCGTGCGGATAAGATTATTGTCCTGAAGAACGGGCGAGTTGAAGGGGTAGGTACACTGGACACCCTCCTAGCCTCCTGTGAAGAGATGCAACGACTGTGGCGAGGGGAAGTCGACGCGTAATTGTCAGTAGGGATTCTCCGCTGTTGTTATAGGACACCAGCGGGAGGTCAACAGGTCGTCCCATAAAGCATTTTGTGCTTCGGGCGTTCCGATCTGCCGCAATACCGCAGCCGCATAGTAACGAACATACCGGTCCTCATCGCTTAACCTTCCCGCCAATGTTGGCACGATACCATCTGCCGATTGACCAATTTTTGCGAGTGCCATCACCGCGTTGAGTCGAACCAGCATCTCTGAGTCGCTTGAGACCTGCATCAACGCTGGAACAATGTTTTCGGCAGGGGTTGCAATTGTTCCCAACGCCTCCGCTGCATTACGGCGGACCCACAAACTCTCATCACGCAGTCGCTGAATCAATGCGGGCACAGCCTCTTCCGCAAGCAAGCCCAGATTGCCCAACGTATCCGCGGCTGCCGCACGGGTGGTCCAAGACGCATCCCCTAACGCCGAAATCAATGCCGGTACACTGGACTGCCCCACCTCGGTCAGTGCTTGGGAGGCATACAAATCTGCTGGATTGCCCCCTTGTGGATTCGATGCAGTTTTTGCGACATTTGTTTCCGCCAAAGCCTCGGCTTCTGCTTGTAACGCTTGCATTAATGCCGGTATGACAGATTCCCCCAACTCGCCCAGCGCGTAAGCCGACTTCAGGCGAACACTTTCATCGGTATCTCGTAGCCCCGCTATCAGTTGTGACACGGAGCCATTTTCGTCGGGTTCGACGGGCATCGAATCTGCACCATCACTTTGAAAGAGCCATTTCCAGACATGCCTCGATAATGCGTGATGTTTGTCGTTATTCGCAGGTTGCCAATGCGTATGCCCGTTACCCGGTAGGGATTGAGAGGGTTCCTGCATCCGTGTGAACTGAAACTTCAGCATGTAACGTTTTTTGTTGCTACAGTTTGCCATCGCCCGATGCCACGAATCGAAATTGACAAGTGTTACCGTGCCCGCCTTGCCACAAAGGGCTTTCGCCCGCTCAGTGCTTTGTGTCGGGTTCGTGTCGGAAACCGTATTGTAATACTGCTTTCCGGGTAAGATCCCTGTCGGTCCCATGTCTTCGGTGACATCTTGTGGATAGTAGAAAGCCATCACCCATCGAAAGCGATGATGCCGCACTTTTTGGTCAAAGATGTAGTCATCCTTATGCCAAGTTTGTCCGTCACTCCCCGGTGAGTTGAGATGACAGTAGCGATGGGGATGGATCAGGTAATCTGGGCCCAGCAGACTCGTCAACGCACCGCAAACCTTCGGATGCTCGAAAACTCGCTGAATATCAGGGATCCGGGGCAGCAGATTATTTCCCGGATTCCCTTCCTTCGCAAGCACCTCTTCGATCTGCTGATAGATGTCCTCATGAATGTTGGTCGGAAAATCAGCTTGAATTTGGATATGCCCGTTGACAATAAAGTCCCGAATTTCTTTGGGGTTAAGGAGATACGCCTTGTCCACCATTGCCTTTTTCCTTTCAGTATGGGTTCGCCTACTTCCCCTGTGAAAGCTAAAGTTTCATGAGTTCAGACTCGGTTAAGTGTGGTCGGATTTTTTCCGCAAATTCAGCGACTGTCTCATCAACTGTTGCCGTGGAAGTGTCTAGCGTTATCTTGTTTTTAATCGACGAATTTTGGTGCGCCTCCTCGAATTTTTGCGACACATCTGGGATGTCCTGTTCAGGCACAACGGGGTATTTATGGGGATTTTCTTTCATCCGCTTGGCGATAACTTCGGGAGATGCCTTCACTAGGATAAGCACGGTTTCAGGTGCGAACGTGAGGATACGCTGCTCAAGGTTTTGTGAGATCGTTTGCCGGTCACCCATCTCGCCCGGTCCGCCGTAGCCGTAGTACAAAGGTCCGTATATTGTGTCTTCTATATGGATGCCGATTCCGAGAAAGTCCTCTCCCGACGAAGACTGGGCGGGTGTGTGATAGTAAAGGTTATGCCGCATTATAACTTCTGTCAGCCGCGGACTAAGTGCATCGAACTGAGCGATTTCTTCCTCAGTCAGCTCAGGTCCATGGGGCTTGGTATCCGGCAGCTTGAAGTGATCATGGATGAGTGTAAACTCCTTGTCCATTGTCTCTTTAGTCCATTCATTGATTGCGTGGGCTAATGTTGTTGTGCCGCTGTATTCACAGCCGATCAGGATAAGTCTCATTTTTTTCCTCCGTTAGTTTTGGGTAGATGGAGAGTTTTGTCTAACAAACAATTGTTCTGTCAAAGAAAATTTCCTTCACCGCAGAGACGCGGAGGCGCAGAGAAAAACGGAGTTTAACGCATTTTTCGCGCCTGCTGTTCTCTATAGGCTGCACTGGCAGCGTTCAAGGTATCAATCGCTTCGTCGGGCAATACTATCTCTGTGCCGGTGAAATTGTCCTCAACATGCTCAGGACGTTCAGTACCTGCCAGTACACTCGTCACCTCTGGGTGGGTCAGCACCCAAGCGACGCAAATTGTGGCACGGCTCACGCGCAGATCTTGAGCCACTTGGTCCAACACATCTATCAGCGTTGCTAGCGGTGTATCCGGGTCAATATTACGCCCCGGCACAAGATGTCCGGTGTCCAAAGGGCTAAAGGCGAGAAGTCCCAGCCCTGATTTCCGCAACACGGGAAACATCTCCTGCTCCATTTGAACCACACGGGAATCGCCTGTGTCAGTCAAGGATTCCCCAGCGATGTTATAGTAATCCTCAGTGCCTGCAATAGGTGCTGTGCCCGTGCTTTGACCAAGTTCGACGTACCTGCTTACCTGTGACGCACTATGGTTGGAGACACCCCAGTATCGAATTTTCCCTGACCGCACCAGCGCGTCCATTGAATCAACGACCTCTGCTGCTGGGGTTGCCTTGTCAGGTTGATGGAGCAGATAGAGATCGATATAGTCGGTCTGTAGGCGCGTGAGGCTGCCTTCTGCCTGTTGGAAAAGAAAATCTTGAGTAAAACGCGCCGGCTTCCCCGGACTATCCTCTTTTTCTGGCGCGTATGATGCCGCGACTTTGGTGCAGATGACTACCTGATCACGCTGTCCTGCGATAGCTTTTCCCAAGGTTTCCTCTGCCCCGCCCCAGCCGTAGGCGTTTGATGAATCGAAAAAGTTTACGCCTACCTCCAGACAGTGCTGCAGCACACGCAGCCCCATTGGATTATCCACCGCCCGCGGCATATTCCGAAATGCTGTCCCCTGACAAAGACGAGAGACGTGCAAATCGGTCTGTCCGAAACGGACTAGGTGTGAAGGGTGCCCTTCGTTTGACTTTTCTGTCATTATTCACTCCTTTTTTATTTTCTTTTCTTAATTTTCCTTTTCCCCATTTTCCAATTCTTCATAAGAATCCTGTCTGCTGAACCGTGTGAGTATATCGCCAATTTTATCTTGTAGGGCGCGCCGCGGACTCACGGAACCGAGATAATTGCTCACTATAATTGAGAACGCCACCGTTTCCCCATCCGCAGTTACGGTATAGCCGGCAAGTGCTGTTAGCCCCCTCAACGTTCCGGTTTTGGCGCGTAAAACCCCTTCTGCTGACATACCCCGCATCCGCCGTGTCAGCGTTCCATCCACCCCGCCAACTGGCAGCGATGCCAGATATTCTGGCATCACCGCAAAATTGCGGAACATATAGGCCAGCAAATCTGTCAGGAGAGAAGCGGTTACTAAATTATAGCGAGATACCCCCGAACCATCGGCAAAGGTATAATATCCCCTATCCACTCCAATTTCGCCCAAAAGATTGCTAATCGCTCCCAATCCTTTCTTCGCTGTTCCCGGAGCTCCTCTCAGTTCAGCACCGATTGTTTTCAACAGGAGTTCAGCAATCAGATTATCACTCGGCTTGTTCATCTCCCGGAGGATACGGGATAGCGGTGGCGATATATGCTGGCTAATTTCCACTGCCTCTTCAGGTACTTCACCATAACGGACTGTTCCGTAAAGGGTTACACCCCGTTCTGCAAGCATTTCTCGCAATAAGGTGCCGCAGTAGAGTGCCGGGTCAAGTACATCTACACGTCGGTTCATCTCGGCTTGACCAATTGTCATGACTCCATCAATCGTCAGGACGTTCGCTTCAACAGATCCCTCCTCTCGTTTAATTATCAGTCGTGTTCTTTCTGATACCCCTACTGTAGTGGCATCATTAACAATTTTCATATACTGTGTGGGGGGGTCAAGATGGACGCGAACCGGATCGTCAACTTTACTGCCGGGGGAGATACGAAGGTGTACACCGTTACGGTTAATCGCCAGTGCGCTTAGATGCGGGTAGTACCCACCGATGGGACCATCGTCCCACATCCAACCTTTGCCCCGCCTGATAGCGTCAAAGTAGGTTTCATCTACCACAATATCGCCCTGCAGCTTTTTTATATCCATTTCTACTAATCTTTCGACCATCTTTTCCAGATCTTTGCTGTCAAACATAGGATCACCGCCCCCTTTGAGGTAGATATTCCCCCGATTATCTTCAACGGGATCCGTATAAAGCGTGGTATGGAAACGGTAATTTGGACCGAGTTTAACTAGTGCTGTTGCTGCGGTGATTAATTTCATTGTTGACGCTGGATGATACAATTTTTCAGCGTCTTTCTCATAAAGCACCTCTTCCGTTTTAAGTGAAACAACTTTCATCCCGATGTTTGAGGAGGCTAAGAATGGATCGTTTAGGGTGGTTTCAATTTTTGCCTGCAATTGTTGAACGGCTTCCGATGGCTTAGGTGATGCGGGCGGTGGGACTTCAATTGTTGAAGACGTTCCACAGCCATATAATACGGTGCAACAAAGAAAGGCACAAAACCAGAGGCAGGCTCTTGATATCTTCCACATTTTCAAATAACTCCATCTTGACGCAGGTCTGCGATCGCCTTGTCATTCAGTCCAAGTCGGTTAGTAAGAATCTCGTCGGTGTGCTCTCCAAGCAGCGGCGGTGGCATCCGCATCTGCGTTGGTGTCCCTGATAAATTAAGCGGTGTGCCAGCCAATCGTACTGTTTCCGCCGTTGGATGTGGCATCTCGACCCGCATCTCTCGCGCCAGCGTCTGTGGGTCAGCGAATACCTTATCGAGAGAGTTGACCGGTCCGGCGGGAACATCAGCATCAGCGCAGCGTCTCAGCCATTCAGCGACGGGGTGTTGACGAAACAAATCCTCTAGCATCGGGATCAATACCGCTCGGTGAGCGACACGTTGCGGGTTGGTGGCAAACCGCTTGTCCGATGCCCATGCACTTACCCCCGCCGCTGCACAGAAACGTTCCCACTGTCCATCGTTGCCGATGGCAAGGATAAGGTAATCGTCCATCGCCTGAAACGCTTGATACGGAACGATACTGGAGTGTGCGTTACCCCAGCGTCCCGGTACGTTGCCTGAGCAGAGATAGTTGCTACCAACGTTCGCTAGCAGCGCAATCTGTGAGTCGAGGAGTGCGATGTCGATGTGCTGTCCCTCGTCGGTGCGCCCGCGGGCAAGTAACGCAGCCAAGATAGCGTTACACGCAAAGAGTGCCGAAGCGACATCCACAATCGCTACGCCAACTTTCATGGGTGTGCCCTCACGTTCACCGGTGATGGACATGAAGCCGCCACGTCCCTGAATCAGGAAGTCGTAGCCCGGCAACTCGTGGTCAGGTCCCGTGTGTCCAAACCCGCTGATGGAACAGTAAATCAGACGCGGGTTGATCTCCTTGAGCGATGTGTAATTTAGACCGCCTGCGTCCAAACCACCTATACGGAAATTCTCAATTAACACATCACTCTGTGCCGCGAGTTTCCGCGCAATAGCGATACCCTCTTCGTCCTTGAGGTTGAGTGTAAGGCTTTTTTTGTTGCGGTTGCAGCAGAGGTAATACGCCGACTCACCACCGAGGAATGGCGGTCCCCACTGACGGGTTTCATCGCCGATGCCGGGACGTTCAACTTTGATGACTTCTGCGCCCAAATCGCCCAACATCATGGCACAGTAGGGCCCTGCCAAATGCCGCGACAGGTCAAGAACATGGATACCGTCCAATGGACTCAAGGTCATTATGTATGTTCCTCTTTCACCTTTGGAAATATGCCACTCCTCATAATATCAGATTTCTTTTTGTGGTCGTGTTAAGAAATCGTGCAACAGAAACCGAGTTTTGAAGAAAAAACTCGGTTTCTCTTCACTATCAAGATACTATTCAAACGGATAAGATGGGAGTGGTTGCGTTACAGGTTTATCAACCCGATCGCCGAGCGCGTACCCTGCTTGAAGTAACTGGTGAATTTCCTGCGTTCCCTCATAGATCAACGCCCCACGTGCATTGCGGAAGTAACGTTCTACAGGGTATTCGTCGCTGTAGCCGTGTGCCCCGTGGATCTGTATCGCATCGTCCGCGGCTTGGAAGGCGTTCTGACAGTTTGTCCACTTAGCGAGGCTTACCTCGCGTGTGCAGCGCATTCCCTGATTCTTCATCCATCCGACCTGATAGTAGAGCAGCCTTCCGATATCGCGCCCTGCGACCATGTTGGCGATTTTTTGCTGCACAAGCTGATGTTTACCGATGGGTTGACCGAAGGTTTCACGTTTCTTGGCGTAAGCCACGCTTGCCTCAAGACACGCTTCTATCAGACCAACTGCACCTGACGCGACTGTGTAGCGTCCGTTGTCCAACGCACTCATCGCAATCTTGAAGCCATCGCCTTCCGCGCCAACGCGATTTTCGGCGGGCACGTGCACGTTTTGCAGGGTGATGCTACCCACGTTGCCGATGCGACCCCCTAGTTTGTGGTGGATGCTGGAAGTGGTTACGCCATCAAAGCCGCGCTCAACGATGAATGCAGAGATGCCACGATGTTTTGCCTCATGATCTGTATAGGCAAAAATAAGGAAATGGTCGGCGATATCGGCGCAACCGATCCACATCTTCTCACCGCTGAGGATGTAAGTATCGCCATCGTGCCGCGCGGTCGTGCTAATTCCAGCGACATCGCTACCCGCACCGGGCTCGGTCAGTCCAAACGCGCCCAATTTCTCGCCACACGCCTGTGGGACAAGATACCCCTGTTTCTGCGCTTCGTTTCCCCACTGAAACAACGCCAGCGAGTTAAGCCCAAGGTGGACAGCGATCAGCACCCGGAACGCGCTATCGGCACGCTCTAGCTCTTCGGAGACGATGCCGAGGCTCAAGTAATCGAAGCCTAATCCGCTGTATCGCCGGGGAATGCAAACCCCTAGCAGACCCGCTGCCCCCATCTTCCGTATAACCTCGCGCGGAAGTTGCGCGGCACGATCCCAGTCGCGGAGGTGTGGCACAAGTTCACGCTGACAGAACTTTCGTGCGGTCTCACGGATAGCATCGTGGTCTGCGGTCAATGTGAAATCCATAATGTGTTGCTCCCAGAAAAAGATTTATTTTGGATCGGTTATGGGTTACAATATACCAGATTTTGACCTTTGGGTAAACTTAAAAAAACGCTCCCTTTAGAAGCATTTGGTTCTACTGTAGGAGGGATCTCCGAATCTTTCGATTATCGGGATTCTTGATGAAATCGGAACTGACACCTCACTTCCGTCGAAAACTATTTCAAGCACTTTGTGAAAAATGATAATTAAAAGGAGAGGCTCATATAAAAAGAAAGTGCAAGTCCCGATTCATCGAGGGTTCTCGTCCCGATACATCGGGATTCCGCCCCCGATGTTATCGGGATGTTCCATTTACGGAACGAGTGGAACATGAAGAGAAACCGAGTTTTGAAGAAAAAACTCGGTTTCTTTGCACTAAATCTTAACATGAGCGAAAGGAGAGATAAAATGACAATTGGGTTAGGAGTTATTGGAATGAACCCCACCAATATGGGGTCAACTGCAACGTTGCTCAAGGATGTGCCCGATCTCAAGTACGAACTCCGGGGGATGTGTGCCAAAAGGGCGGATGTGTTAGAGAATTATGCGACGGAGATTGGGGTGGGATTTTGGACAACTGACTATCAGGAGTTGGTTTCTCGTGATGATATTGATGTGGTGGCGGTCTATTCGCCCGATCACCTTCATGCTGAACATTGTGCCGCTGCAATTGAAGCCGGGAAGCATGTTATCTGCACGAAACCGATGGTGACCAATCTTGAAGACGCGAAACGACTGGTCGGATTGGTACGGGAAAAAGGGGTCAAGTTTCTGGTCGGTCAAACGATGCGCTTTGATCTACAATTCCAGACGATGCGCCGCTTTTTTGATGACGGTGAACTGGGGGAAATCATGGCAGCAGACGCTTACTACGTCCATGATATGCGCCCTGTATATGATTTCACCCCCTGGCGGTTGCACGAGCCACAGGATCTGATGTATGGCGGTGTGGTGCATCCTGTCGATATTTTACGGAGCTTTTTGGGCGATGTTGAAGAGGTGCACGCCTACGGCGCGAAAGGAAAACTCACCCCCGAATATCCGATAAAGAACAATTTCTTCCTGAACCTGAAATTTGCCGGTGGACAGATTGCGCGAGCGATGGGGTTGTATGACATCGTCCATCCGCCTATGCCGATGATGCAGGTTTCGATTTACGGCACAGGCGGCACGATGATCGGGGATTTTACGGACAACAAAGGCGGACAGGTCAAGCTAGTTTTGGACAAGTTGGCAGCGAAAGAGCCGTTGGAGATGACATGCCCGGCTGAAGTTGATACGAGCGTTTACGGGCACGGTCAGACTGTCATCCGTTATATGCGACATTTTCAGGAGTGTATCGAAGAAGATCTGGAGCCGTCCCCGAATGCGGTTGATGGGGCAAAATCGGTCGCTGTCGGTGTTGCGGCGTGGGAGTCGATTGAAACAGGGCAGCCGGTGAAGGTGTTCAACGATTTTTAGCTATCATAGGGCTTACGCACCAGTATCTCAATCGGCGCGTTGTCCGTTCCGAGACCGGGTTGGACGGAAGGAAAAGGAAGGATGGGGGACTTTCCGTTTTTCCATTCTTCCCGTCTTCCAATCGCCCCGGCAAAGGAAGGAATTTTGCGTAAATCCTATATCAGTGGATCCCCATCGCCTTGAGATTTCTCAGGCTGATTCCTAGACTCTCAAATGGATCGCGTTGGCAGGTATCCTGCTCGACGATATACCACTCCACACCGGCTTCTTTACAGGCATCAAGGATTGCGTCCCAATTCAGATTTCCTTCGCCGACCTCTGCAAACAGTTGGGTGCGATCATCCATCGCCATATCTTTTAGGTGAATGATATCGGCACGCCCTTTCAGCTTTCGGATCCACGCCGCCGGATCGCCTCCCCCGTGTTGGATCCAGTATGTGTCGAGTTCGCTGTTGAAATATTGTGGATCGCTATCCTCGTACAAGATTTCCAATCCGGTGCGCCCGTTGAATCTCTCCAGTTCAAAACTGTGGTTGTGGTAGGAGAAAGTCAATCCGCCCTCCGCTAGTCGTTTGGCAACTTCGGAGGCCTCTTTGGCGAATCGTGCGTAGCCTTCGGCGTTGCGATACTCTTGGGGCAAGCCGCCGATTGCCGCATGTTTGCAGCCCCAGAGGTGATGCTCGTCGATGACCGCTTGCGGTTCGTCGCGCATACGATCGTAGTCTGTATGGGTGGCGCAGATTGTTAAGCCTTCGCCATCGACAATCCTTTTCAATTCGTGTGCGTCAATCTCACCGAGTGCTGAACATTGCACAGCGTCGTAACCGAGTTGCTTGACCTTCTTCATTGTTGTGGTAATCTCGGCTGGGGTGTTGGTGAAATTGCGGACCGTATACAGTTGTGCCGCCAATTGTGATGCTGCCATAAATGTATTCCTCCTGAAATGGTTATATTGGTAGGACTTACGCAGTTGAAGGCTCAAAGTCTCCATATTGAGAGTCTCCGACTTGTGTGTGTGAGGGGCATCTCCCGCAAGTTCCGATTCCATCGGAATGCCCGGAACGGCACGAGGATCCCGATAAATCGGGACCTGCCCCGATACGCCCGATAAATCGGGCAACTACAGTAAAGTCTCAGGTTTGTAGTAGGGCGATTTATCGCCCGTTCGGACGCGCAATGAATTGCGCTACTACAAACTCAGTGTGCAACTCCTAATGGAGTTAAGGATGATATTTTAACACAAATTGTTAGGGCGTGTTGATATTTATGTGAATCATATCAGTGATTCAAGCCCCAATATCGCTTAACATCAAGGCATGGGCACACAGGTACACAGCACGCATCGGATTTAGAGCAAGCGGGACACAAAAAAAGGGGGTATCCTTAGAAATCCAAAGATACACCCCTATTCTGATTCGATTGAGATTGTCGCTACGGTGCTTCCCACCTGATGATACCCACCTGATTGTGAACGGTCACACGATTGGCAACTTCATCGGCGTATAACTGCACAGCATTGGCAGCCTCCGGGTTGTAGACGGTTACGCGATTGGTGACTTTACCCGCAGATAAACGAACCCCATCTTTTCCAAACGGATTGCGGACGATGACACGATTTGCTAGTTCACTCGTGCGTAACAGCACCGCAGGCTCTCCTGATTTATCAGCGACAGCGAGGTTGTTTCCTATTTCATCAGCGACTAAGAGAACTGCCGGCGTGCCCTGAGGATTGTGGATAACAATCCCATTGCCCAAAGTCTCATCGGTACGTAAGACAATCGCGGGCTCTCCCGACATATTGACCACCGTTAGCCCGGTACATTGAATCTCACCGAGAACGTCCCCCTTTTGTGCAATCAGCGGCGGACAAAGGGTTGCACCGACTCCAATCCCAATCAGCATAATAACCGCGCCTAATGCGATGTAGAAACACTTCTGTTTCTGATTCATTCCGTGTCTCCCCGGTCAATGGCTTGGGCTTTATGCTCACGCTCCCACCGTTCCATCGCCTCTTTTAGACGTTTCAGATTCTCTTCACACGGTGAACACTCCTCCTCCGTTTCCAACTCAACCTGTTGGGGAGCAGGGACACCGGGCAACTGGTCTGTTGCATACGCAATGAACAACCCTACAATCACCAAAACACAGAATAATCCCCACGTTATCATAAACACTTTCATTGAGAAATCTCCTCCTCCGATTTATCGGAGTCCTCGGAACGGGATCTGTTTCGGTGCTGTTCTATCTGCTTTGCAACCTCTGGGTCGTTTTCTCTGAGACGGCGGAGCCCTTCTTCGGGACCGTACCGCTCCAAAGTATTCATTGCCCGCTCGAACCGCTCTGATGAAAACTGTAATTTCAGGGAAGCTTCCAGATTGCTTTGAATCTCTCCCAGTTTGTCAGGACTTGGCGCAGTAGGTATATCAGGCGGTTGAGGTGTCAACGAGCTTTCGATTTCTGCCCGAATCTCTGCATTAGTCATTGGAGCACTTTCCGATGTGTCAAGCGTAGTAGGCATTTCCGTTTCGCTGTGAGACGCTGAGGGGCTTTCCATGACAGACGACATATCCCACGAAGGGACAGCAGGCTGTGATTCGGGCACATCGCCTCCCGCTTTCTCTGCTGCTACAACAATGCTTGCCGCGTTTCGCTGCACATCAGCCATTCAGACAAGTGCGGGGTTGCTTTCCATGCCTGGCCACTCTGGTCTACGGTAACCAGCAAAGTCTTCGTCGAACTGCCCTAGGAACCAGGCATAATTCCGATCATTTTTGAGTCCGAATTCACTGAACACTTTGCCACGTTGATCTGCTGCTGCTATCGGGTCCTCAAGATTGACCCGTTCAGCGGAGAGAAACAACTTCGCTATCTTTAGACGCATCTCGGGCTCATAATCCTCCGGTTCCCCGGTGGGAAAGTATTTACGGAAGACCTGGTCCCATATGGTTCGATCTAACGAAATCCCTTTCGATTCAAAAAAGTCAAACCATTTTCCGTAATCGAGCCCTGTTTTCCGAGATTCTTTTAAATGTTCGATGTACTCTGGCGAATCCATAGCCTCAAGGATTTTTTGCTGCACTGGTGTTGTGGGTTCACCATATATGGCCATTGCATTACTTTTTGCGCGCCGTGCGACCCTTTCCTCGAAAGGCAGCAGCTCTGTCTCCTGATCTCCGTCGAAATTTTGAGAAGGTTGCGGGAGGTTCTGCTTTCCGGCAGTTATTCCATCGTTGGAGGAAGCGGACTTCTCATAAGTCAGAAGGGCTCTGACCTTATGTTCCCGGAGAAAAAACCACACCGACACGCAAACGGCTATCCCTATCAAAAACGCGCTACCCACAAGCACCACTTTTCTGATTCGTTCGATTTTCATTAATTTTTACCTTTCGATTTGAAGGTAGCCCCCGGCTTCCCCTAAAAAAACGCAGGTTGCTAGTAGCATAGAAAAACCGAGTTTTTCGCGCTTATATCGTCTGATTTGGGGAAAATGGGTTGGATTTTCCCTTAAATTGTGTATCTTCTATGTAAAAAACTCGGTTTCTCCAAGTTACTTTGTAGTTTCCTGTGAGATCAGTCAATCGGTTTTAATGCGTGTTCTGCTGGGGCCCTGAATGCGTAAGGATTGGGTTTCCCAACCCGTCGGGCTTCGGAACCAAGCCCCTACGATTTTGGAGGAGTTATGACGTAATACGGCATAACTCCCTAAAATTAGTTGCAAGATGTGTTTGCATATCCAAAAAATTCCGTGATACGTCGCTTGAAAAGCAGCGTCAACACAAGCTGAATCAGTCCCAAAGCGGTCATTACAAATACGATGAGGATAATCGAGAGCGCAGCCGCTTGCGAGAAGTCGCTGTTCTCAACGAAGCCGAGGATTGCCACAGTGATCAGATTCCACCGCCCGGAGACAACAAAGATCACCGCACTGATGGCGGTCATACAGCGGACGAAACTGTAAGCGAGTCCAGCGAAAAACGCCGGCGCAATCAGCGGCAACAGGATCCGTCGAAATGTGGTCAGGCTGCCTGCGCCCAAATTGGTTGAAGCCTCCTCCAGCGAGGAGTCTATCTGGTCTAACGAAGCAGCGGCAGCACGGATTCCGACAGGCATGTTGCGGAAGATAAATAGCAGCACGATGATAGCCGCTGTCCCTCTCAACATAAGCGGTGGTTGGTTAAAAGCGAGGATATAGCCGATGCCGACCACCGTCCCCGGCACGGCAAAACTCAACATAGAGGTCACATCCATTAACCCGCGCCCCACAAACTGCTTCCGCTTGACCAGAAACGCAATGACCATTCCTAGCACCCCTGTCAACGGTGTGGCAATCGCTGCGAGCAGGAGGGAGTCTACGATGTAATCGGCTCCTAGGCGAAAGGCTTCCACATAGTTGTTCAGCGTCAGCGAATAATTGACACCCCATAGCGTAGTGAACGATCCAACTACCACCAACCCGTAAAAAAGAAGGACACATCCTACCGTTCCCCAGCAGATAGCCATCAGCGGATACTGTACCCGTTTATCAGCCGTTTGCACCCCTGCTCCTGATGCCCGTCCTGTCAGTGCGACGAAGCTGCGTTGGCGTAGGAGATAGTGCTGTAAGAAATAGACAGCAAGTGAGGGCAGTAGGAGTGCCATCGCCAGTGTTGCCCCACCGGGGAGGTTGTCATTGCCGGTGATTTGGAGATACGCCTGCACGGAAAGGACGTTGAACCGGCCCGCCAAGATAAGCGGATTGCCGAAATCTGCCATTGACTCGATGAACAGCAGCAGCATCGCATTTACAATCCCCGGCAACGAAAGCGGGACTGTAACAGTTCGGAAGACCTTCCACCGAGATGCACCGAGATTTGATGCCGCTTCCTCCAATGCTGGATCAATGGACGATAGCACACCGACCAACACCAGATAGGCGGTGGGGAAGTAGGCGAGTGTCTCAACAATAACTAGCCCGGTCAGACCGTAGATGTCGAAACCTGCTGCGTAGAGATCTATGCCGAGTCCTTCGAGGAGGAGTTTCCGGGTGATTATGCCGTTTCGACCAAACAGGAGGATCGCGGAGAGCGCGATAACGAAGGGCGGGGAGATAATCGGCAGGAGTGTGCTAGCTTGGAGGAGTCTTTTGAACCGCATATCCGTCTTTGTGACGGCGTATGCACAGGCGAATCCGACGGTTGTGCCGAGCAACGCGACGCAGATGCCCAAGACGATACTGTTGTAGAACGGCTGCCGATTGTAGGATTTGGCGAACAGTTCCCAGACATACTTGAGCGTGAATGTTGAACCATCTTTCGCGATGAAACAGGTCTTGAACACCTGAAACAGCGGAAACACCACGAACAGGAGGAGCAGCACGCTGATGAGAATAACGGCTATGAGGACGGAGGGTTCACGCCAAAAGTGGTTCCAATTGATGAGAGATTTTCGTGGCATCGGAAAAAAGGAAGCTACACCATTGCCAATCAGTTGTCATCCAACCCGCAGTCCCGTTAGATCCGGAATTGAGATCAAAAGGCGAAAATAAAAAGGCTCATGTGAAGAAATCGTGCAACAGAAACCGAGTTTTCAAGAAAAAACTCGGTTTCTCTTCATGCTTTGCACTCTCTTTTTATATGAGGCAATAAAAAAAGCAGGGAATGGTCTTCCCTGCTTTTTTGCTGATTCATGCGACAAGATATTGCCACCTACATACCACCAGCCGGTGCCTTTTCGTCTTCGGCTTGCTGTTTCTTAGCGTCCGGATTGTCGTTAGGATCTTTATCGGAGGTGCCGGCTTCCTGTTCGACATAGAATTTGAAGCCATCGCCATCCTGATCCAGCTCATACTGACGGACAATCTGCTCTGCCTCACGGTAGTATTTGCCTTCTTTGTCTAAGCTCATATAAGCTTTGAAACCTTCATAGGCTTCCTCGAACTCGCGGACAGCACGATAACAAACGGCTAGCTGATACACCGCTTCATCCCGCCAAGTGGATTCGGGGGCTTTCTTTAGCATATCTTCAAAGGCAGCGATTGCGCGCTGATACTGCCCATCTTTCTGATACAGGTCGCCAATCCGAAACAGTGCGTCTGCGGCATGGAACTTTTTGTATGACAGATTTTCTGCCAATTTACGGTACGCAGCAATTGCAGCCGGATAGTTTCTCATCTTGACCCAACCAGATCCGATGTTCTGGAAATTCTGGGCGATACGATCTGCGTATCCCGCAACATACAAATCACTCGGGAGTACGTCCCGTCCTGCACTTATGTAGTCGAGTGCTTTCTGGTTTGTATACTTTTTAATATCAGCCTGATCTTGAGCAATCTCTGTCAGGGTTGTTTCTGTTTCCTTGAGCAAGGTTTCCGCATCAGAGGCTTCATAAGAATCTGGAAACTTTTCAATGACTTTGATATAGGCGGGCCAACCCCCTATGTAGTCATAAAGTTCGTAAAAGTAGATATTACCAACTTGGAACTGGGCTTGGGGTGCGAGTCTATGTTCAGGGAACTCCGCAACCACTCGTTCAAACTGCTTAATTGCCTCTTCGGAATTACCGAGTGTTTGGTAAGCACGTGCTTCATCGTAAAGTGCACGTACGGCTTTATCTCTACTATCTTCTGCTTGTTGGTTGTACAGTTCTATGTCTTCGGGCGCGGTAGCTTCCTTCGCACGCATAGCTAAATCTTTGCTGAGTGGCGCGTGGTTTTGATAGGTACGCCTGTTTTCTTTAATCACATCGCGATTTTTACGGATATCAGCAATACTACTCTTTGCGCGACCTCCCAAAAAGCCGGTGGGGGCGATGTCTACAATCGCTTGATAATGCTCTGTGGATTTATCCCATTCAAAACGTTTTTTGTAGATCGCCGCTGCTTGGAAATGTGAATAGGTTGCATACTTTCCGTTCGGATCTTGCGCGATAATTTCGAGATACCCTGTAAGTGCGGCATCATACAGTTCTTTCCGTTTGGCAAGGTCTGCTTTCCTATTTTCGGGGCTATCTGCACGAATGGTCATACCTTGAGCTTGCTCAAATTTACGGTCTGCATTTTGAACCTTTATACTTGATGGCATCATGCGACCCGTACAACCAGTAATCACCGCCGCTATTATTACAAGCGCGATGTAGGGGGCAAGGTTTACAAAACAGCGATTCATGGTTATTCCTCCTAACGTTAACTAGATTGATGAATTAGCAGGATTCTCAAGAATCCTGTTTGAAGTTTTGCTTCATTATAATCGTTTTGCAAAAAATTGTCAACAATCATTTTGAATATTTCGAGGAAGCAATCAATATCGTCGGACTGACCTGACAGTACGCAAGAGAATTTCACTGGCTCAGCTGCGTTGTGAAATTAATGAAAATCTCCCCCGACTGATCGATCTGCGGCACTGTCTTGGGCAAAGCGTTAAATCGAATCCTTTCGACATATCGTTTGGCTTGCTCTTTGAGTCGAACTTCGCCGACTGTTGTTAGAAAACCGGGCTTCACTCGAACATCGTACACCGTGCCATCGGGTTTCACCTTGAAGCCGATCTGGACGCCGCCTCCTTGTTTGCCTTGTGTTTGAATGGGTTTTCCCAAGCTATAACCGCGTCCGCTGACTTCACCGGAAATTTCAAACTCGAAGCCAACACCATCGGTAACGTTACTTTGCCCGGTATGGGCTATGTTTCCGGTAGATACCTGCTTGGTCAAGCTGTGTCCGCGTTCCCCTTTATGTTTGAACCTGTCCGTATCTCGAACGCCTCGACGCGCTGGGGCACCGTAGGACCCCTCCTCATCAACCCGTGGTTTCTCCCGAACCCTAGCGTTCGTAGCCTCCAAATCGTCGAGTAGCGTCTGATTTCGTCCTTTTACAGGGGCTGCGCCTAACGCCAAACGATTCGGATCTTCGTCGGTGCTCCGCGCTAGGGCACGGGCGGGTAAGCCGCCTGATGGGCCGCCAGGATTTAGATATCGTTGAACATTGTGAGCAGATTGGATTGGTGGCAATTCGGTGGGCATTTCAGGCTGGCGAATCGGAGACATAGCGATAGGAATTTCTTCTTCCATACGCTTCTGCACCGGCTCATTTATCAGAATGTCCACGGTTATGGCTGTGTCATGAACCTTTGGCACAGGTTTTGTGTAGGCTGCCATAGCTAACACCAGAATCAGTGCCAGATGTTCGACGATTGCAATCCCAAAAAAAGTGCTGAGTTTAACTTCCCCTCGTGTGTTCATCAGTTTGCCTCCTCTTGGATTAAACGTTGAATATCTTCAAATCCATCCTGAAACAGCTTGTGTTCCTCAGCGACAAGGAAGCGGACCAGAGACATACCGTGTCTTTCTAGTTCTATTAAAAAGAGCTGCGCCTTGCTGTTGAAATAGTAGTAGGCAACATATGTTGGTAGCGCGATCATTAACCCAGCGGCTGTTGTGATTAAGGCTTGGGAGATACCGGCAGCAATCTCGCTTGACTGTCCCACCTGTCCTTCCACTTCATAAAGGTTGCCAAATGAGGCGATCATGCCGAGAAATGTGCCAAGTAAGCCTATATATATCGCAACAGCAGACAACATTCCCAAAGTATGGAGGTATCGCGTCAATTTCGGTTTCTCGCCATTGATGGATAAACGGATGACCCGTTTAAGGGTTTCCTCATCGGCGTTTCTGTGTTCTATTCCAGTGCGAAGAATATTTGTCAAAGGCCCTGGTCGCCTCTCACACATCTGGATTGCGATTTCAGGATTGCCCTGCACAAGTTCATGATAGATGCTGCGGGTCACAAACTGTGATGGAATGACTCGTTCACGGCGCAGATGATAAATCCGTTCCATAATAATCGCGTGTGCACAGATCGAACAACCGATCAGGGGGATGAGAAGGATTCCGCCCTCACTCAACTGTTCTAATCCTAAAATGATCATCTCAATCGGGTTGCCCATGATAGATTTGTTTTCCTATCCCGCTGTAAAGCGGTCAAAATTTTAACTCAATCCCGAAATCAAAGTTACTCTGCGACAGTTCATACATTTCTAATAGACGGTACTCTCCAATCGCAAACGCGCCACCAACAAAGGCATTAATATAGCCTCCAATTGTTTTGCTTAATTTGGGTTTCAACAGGAGATAGCCGTTTAATGTTTCATCGGTCATCGTATCAACATATCTGGGGCCCTGCAATTCGGCTTTAAGCGCGACATGGAACTCCGATGGAAGGTGATACACCACATCCAGATCGATACGATCCGCTGCTCTATAAGGGATTTGCTCACCCATTGTTGGTGTTGAAACCTCATGTGTGTATCGAAACCGCAGGTCGAGACGGTCAACAATGCGAGCGGAAATAAGCAGCTGTCCGCCGTAGATTGATGCCTCAATATTCGTCGGAGTCCATGAAAGCTCTGCCTTGGCGGTTTCAGTCGATGGCACACCAATCTTTTCGAGATGTTCCTTCAGGGGAGTAAGGACCACGAGATCGTCTATCTGTCTTGCGAAACCGGATAGATCAACTTCAAATTTCGCACCTCGATGATGCTTTAGTGTAATTTGTGCGTTCCAAGCCTTTTCCGGACGGAGGAGTGAGTTGAGGCTGATGTAATCTGTGTCAAAGTAAAGTGTCGACAATCGGTGCCGCGTAATTGTCCGAACCCCTTCAATTCGGATTAACCACTGTTTGTCAAGATGGGTTGTCAAAACAAGAGACGGGTTTAACTGCAAGTCCACTTTATTTTCGCTAGTTTCAGCGTCAGTCTGTTGCGGCGTGTCCGTTATGTTTAATTGTGGGTCTGCCTCCTCCTCGCCAATTTCAGTGCCGCTTTGTTGAGGTACGTCTGTCCCGTTTAACGGAGCGTCTGCCCTGGCTTCGTCGCCGGCTCCATCGCTGTTGCGAATACTCACTCCTTCTACGCCTATGCCACAGACGAAGGGACCAAATGGTGAAAACTCATCACGGGCATATAGGCGAACGATTGTCCCCCAAGTATCTCTACCGAACCGATCCGCTGTCGCGGAGAAATATTCCACATTACCACCGGCGTGAATTGGGTTCAGGAAGGGCCACGAAAGTGCCATATCGAAGTTGAGACGCAAATCTGCCGCTTCATCCCGCAGGTTGGATCCATTGTGGTCAACGCGGAGTAGTGCTGTATCGAGGTCGAATGTTGACCACGTTGTTGCGGAAATCTGCTGCTGCCAATTCAGATCGGTACGGAAAAGCCTCAAATCCTTCTGAGGGTTTGGGACTTCCTTATCAATCTCCCTAGATGTAGGTGGCAACCACTCTAGTGCTTTGAGGTTTAGTCCAAGGTCAAGAGAGATTTCACTCAACTGCTGATACTGATGACTTAATCCGCCGCGAATCCCGTCAAGGTTATAATCTCCCCGCTCTTTGGTTCGTGCATTACCAAGTTGCTGTCGGTTCAGGTGGAGGAAGCCGTGTGCCCCCTTCGTGCGTCCCGCGAAAAGCACCTGATAGACCAGTGATTCTGGTAAACTAGGATAAGCACTGAGGTGAACCTTATAGTTCTTCGGTGGCGGAGCGGTGGGCTTAACAGCTTTTTGGGGTGTGGTGGTGGGTGGTAGATTCCAGAAACGTTCTTTGGGATATAGGGCAATGGCGTGAATTAGCTGGGGCATCAGTGGGTCGCTAAAACGGCTGCGCGGCTCAAGCACGATTCGGGTGGTATCAATAATCTCTGCGATAACCTCGTCTGGGAGATCCGATTCCAACTGTGTATCCGATGATTCCTGCGTTTGGGCGTAGACTTGTTGTGATAAACTGAGTAAGATGTAAAATGTAAAGCATAAAACGGGGAGGATTCTGCGTCGAGCATATTGCGTAGAATGCTTTATCCATCCTGCTACTCTTCCACTCTTACCCGTTCTTCTTTCGCTCATTCTGCTTACCCAAATTTAATCAAAGAGTTGTTGAAGTTTATTCATCGCATAGTCGTATAGTGCATCCCATTTCTTCCGTTCGCCTGTCTCCTGCACTTGTGGAACACTCAACTCATAAAACTCAATCGCGTTTTCATACTCATCCTTCGCCTGATGGGTGTATGCTGCTTGAGCTAAGGTCTCACCGGCTTTGGCAAAGGCATCTGCGGCATAAACCGTTGCTTGAAATGCCCTATATGGATCGTGATCCTTATACAGGTAACGAATACGCAAATAGGTTGTGCCAGCATCTCTGTTTTGCCCTATTTCTGCGTATGTTTCTGCTAAACGGAGCAATCCATCAATCACAATGTCAGCGGAGTATTGTTCCGTACCTCTTTCACGAATTACATCATAAGTCTCGATGGCTTGCTGATATTCCCCTAGAGCACGATAGGTATCCCCCAATGCTAACTGCGCCCACTGCGCTTGTTCCGAATCCGGATAGTCGTTTAGGAGACGATGGTATACTGCAACGGTTTGGTCCAATTCACCCAGCTCTCTATAGCATTCACCGGCAACCAATAAGGCGCGAGGAACGTCAACGCTTTGGGGATATTTTTCAGGTACGGCAAGCAGTGCCTTCACAGCGTTACGAAGATTTCGACTCGGATTATTTTGATCGTACCAAGCATAACCGATTTCGTACGCTGCGGTGGCTGCAAAATCACTCCGTGCATCAACCCTTTCAAATGCCCCGATCGCTTGACGGTAGGATCCCAGTGCAATATAGCATTTACCTATGTTGTACTGCGCTAACCACGCCGCTGCGGTATCGGGATATTGGTTAATTGCGTTTTGAAATTCGGCAACCGCCCGCTTATAGTCTTTTTCATCATAGTAGTGACGACCAATTTGGAGTTGAACATCTGAAGCGAGTTCACGGTTGGGGTATTTCTGCGTCAGCGTCCGATACGCCTGTATCGCTTTCTCTTTTTGACCTAGGTTTTCGTAAGCGGTTGCAATCCCGTACTGTGCATCGTCCGCCCACTCACTTTTGGGATGGTGTTGGAGAACCTTTTCATAAGCGGCAATTGCTTCAGGATAATTCTCAAGATTCAAAAAACTTTCCGCAATATAGTATTGCGCTTCTGGACGGAGATCGATAGCTTTTTCGGCACCCGCCTCGCGAATAGGGTTGGGATACTTGTCAACCACCCGTTGGTATTCGCGAATTGCTTGTGCGTATTTCCCTTGTTTGAAGTGGGCATTGGCGATACCGAAAATGGCTCTTGGGACAAGCTGCGACCCGGGGTGTGCCTTGAGCATTTCGTTGAAAGCGGTGATTGCGTCGGGATATCTTTCCTGCTTATAAAACACCCATCCCGTCTGATACCGTGCGTTGTCCCCCCAATTGCTGCCGGGGTAGTTAGAAAGAATTTGCTTGAAAGCCTGAATCCCATCATCGTACTGTTTGAGATTGACATAAGCGATACCGATATGATATTGCGTTTTATCTGCAAGTGCACCGTTCGGGTGGTTTGCAAGTACTTCCTTCCAAGCTGATACCGCTGCTTGATAATGTTTTTGCTGTTCGGCACCGTCTTTTGAGAGTGTTGCTTCAGAGAAGTGGGTCCAACCGATTCCATAGCGGCACTTTTCAGCCCACTCAGTTCCGATGGCATCGGGAGCAATCTGTGACTGTTTCTCCAGCAAATCTTGATATTTTTGACGCGCCGATTGATAGGCTTGCGGAGTTTGCTCACGCCAATAGGTACTCTCTGCGATAAAGAATTCTGCCCTATAACGCAGGCGACTGTTCGGAAAACGCTGAAGCAATTCCTCACAGGCTTGGAGGGTTGCCGAATAATCTTCTAGCTCAAATCGGGCGCGTGCTTTCCAGAACAGTGCCTCATCAGTAGGGGCGGTTTCCAAGTGGGTATCACGATTTTCGGATAGGAAGCTATCAAAGGCTTGGGAACTTTCTTGATACGCTTGCTGGTTAAAATATGCCAGTCCGAGTTGATAAAGGGTATAGGGTCTGAGCGGACTAGATGGTTGGGCACTCAACAGCACGTTCAACACCTCGATGGTTTGCGAATAGTCTCGTAGTTCAAATGCACTGGTAGCCCTTCCATACAGCGCATCGTCTGTGTATCCCGCCTTCGTTCCCACTTTTTTATAGTGGAGAATAGCGGAATTAAACTCTCGCTGCAGACGGAAACATTCGCCGAGACGAAAACGGGCTGCATCGCTGAGTTCAGAACGCCGGTTTTCTGCAACTTTCTTGAATTCACTACCTGCTTTGGGGTAGTCCTCTTTTAGAAAATATGCCGTTGCGATCCCATATTGGGCATCATCGACAACTTCACTTTGTGGGTAGAGGGTAATAACTTTTTGATATTCATGGATTGCTTCAGGATATTTCTCCTCCTCCAGCAAGACTTCGGCAATCCAATATTGGGCTTCCGCGACAATGGGCGATGCTCCGCGTTCACGTAGTAAAAGTTCAAAAGTGTTCTTCGCTTCTCCCATCAATTTCTGCTGGAAATAACACTCGCCAAGTCTGAATCGAGCATCTATCGCCAATTGCCGGTGCTCTGCGTTTTGCTGGTAGGTGTCAATGACTTGCTGGTAAGCCTGTTGTGCCTTTATCCAATCGCCAAGGTTGAACAGGGATTCGGCTGCACGATAGGAAGCCTCTGGAATGGCATAGTGGGTGGGATATTCTTCGATAAAGTCCGTTAGGGTGTCGTGTGCCTCCCCGTATTTTTTGAGTCTGTATAAACTCCAACCCTTCGCGTATAGGGCATCTGATGCTTCCTCTGACTGGGGATATTTAGTGAGGACTTGCTCGTAATATTCGCCAGACTTCTGATAGAGCCCCAAATTGTCGTAAGACTCGCCGATGAGATAAAGGCTATGGGAGATGACGGGGGGATCGTCTGAACTATCGACAACTTTTTCGTAAGCCTTGATTGCCTCTTCATATCTGCCTTGACGAAACCAAGCCGTTGCCGTGCCGCGAACTGCATCTAAACGCAACGGACTAGCTGGATAATCAATTTGGAGTTGCTTATAGTGCTGGATTGCTTCGTCATATTTCTCAAGATGCAGCGCACATTCCCCCATGAGGAAACGCGCGTCATCGGCATCTACACTCTGAGGGTAGTCTTGGATAAATGCTTTAAGCTCATCTTTAGCAATGAAGTAGGCACCCTCTTGGAAGAGTTTGTAGGCAAAAACATATTCATCACGCTCGCCTGCAAACGTGGAGTAGGTCATCCATGTAATGGTTGTAATGATGATCAATAATTTGCAGAATAAGGGTGCTGCTTGACGTATCATTTCACTATTGACCTTTCAGTGTTTCACTGGCTTCCGATTGGCTATTATATCATTGCCTATCACTGTTTTCAAGCCTTTTTGGACGGGGTTGCCGAGCCGTTAACAGAATCGCGAATTCTATCTAGCGAAGGGAATTGCGATGGTCATTTGAAGATATTGATGAGGGGTAGCTTTCGTTAAAACAAAACGCTGCTTAACCCAAAACGCCCCGATGCCAAACCTCGATGTCGGGGCGTTTTTCTGCCATTATTCAATTTCGGGGCAGCGGTATCTAATGTCGCGAAGTGACTATCTCTCATCCCATTCGTCGTTAGAAATGCCGTAACGCCATTTTATGAGGCATCTCGTCTGATTAGCCAGTTCAATCATTTGGTGGATATTTGATTCACCGTTTCTTATTGTTGAGTTTTTACGTTTCTTTCTGTTGTACCTCTATATCTTCTATTGATTCTTCCGAAAGTTCTTTACGCTTCATCGGTACTACTTTTTCTTCACGCAACGTCTCCTGATCTGTGTAGGGATCATAGCTTTGGATAAAACGTCCATCACGGAAAAGTGTGACCTCACCGGTCTCTTCGCTAATCACAATTGACATCATAACCTCATCAAGCGATGAAGCGTAAATGGCAGCATTGTGTCTGGCACTTCCTTTTTGCAAACGTTCTACTTTGTCGAATACGCGATGGGTTCGTACTCCTTCGACCATTACACGAGATCTAAAGGCAATCCCACTTAGATCGATCAGTATTGCCCCATCCCGTTCTTCATGTCCGGTAATTTCGCCGCTTTTGTCCTTTAAGATGACCTTTTCCCCCATATAGCTGAATATTTCGTTGATTTTAGAAGAAAAAATCTGTGGAATCTGACTGATCCCCTGATATTGCTTCTCTGTTAAATGTTCAATTTGACCATCGTGGAATTCCGAGAAGTTATCCTTATCCATATTTCGGTGATCTACTAGCAATAGGAACAACCCACGATTTTTTCTCATCTCCCGGTTGGTGCCCGCGAAGTCCTTTGCAAGTGAGTACAGTTTATCAATATACAGATCAATGAGATCGAATCGATCCGCCCAGAGTGCCTCAATTTGCTTTGAATTTAGTCCAAGTTCTTTGGTCACACTCTCCATATCTTCCACAATGCGCTGCTGCAGCTCTTCATGGTCCTGTGCTGTCTGCCGGAGGGTTTCCAGTTGGTGATTGAGTGCTGATTTTTCCGCCTGATGACGAGTCTCAAGTTCATCCCTCTCTGTTGTCAGAATGTTGAGTTTTTCCTCAAGCTCTTGGATCTGGCGGCGCAGATTTTTTTGTTGATTAAGCAGATGTTGGTGTTGTGCGCGACCTAAGATCTTAAAGCCAAAAAAGAACATCAATTTATCCCCTCGTCATCATTATTAGAATCTAACCAATACTACGTTTTGGCACGTAGAAGGGCTTTACGGATAGCATATCCTCCAGAAATTAATATCACAACGAATAAGACCAAGACACCGATATTAATGAGGTGCCGCCCAAAATTAAGTTCTCGTAGTCGTTCTGTCGCTAGTTCATAAGATGCCGAACCTTTTGCTGCCTGCAATTTTACTTGCTCCCAATAAACCTTGGATTCTTCTTGAAGATTGAGCCTATCTGCTAGTTTTGCTGTTACGACAACGTAAGCGATGTTTTGGACATTTACCTTATTCACTACCTCTGAAAAAGAGTCGAAAAGCATTTTGGTAAACTCCGGGGACATCGGTGGAAATTCGGTGGTTTCCTCAATACCATTTTGGAAGGCGGCAATTGCCGCCTCGTACACCTTTCGATTGAACTGCATTTGAGCAACTTCAAACCATGTCTTTTTGCTAAGGGTCAAGTTACGCTCGACCGATTCGTGTGGGGCGAGGGTAAAACTTGCCTCCGCATGATAGAGTGCATCGCTTTCAGCACGCACGGTATACATCTTACCCGACTCTAACACCTTTTCATCTAATCTGCCTGCTTGGGGTGCGACGTTGGCTATGTTGGCAAACAGTTGATACTGCCCATCCGCTTTGAGATATAGCGGATTTTGTTCATACGCCGTTCCATCTATCCACACTGCTGCTCCCTCAAGGGGGACACCATTGGGGACTTTGACACTGCCGTGAACGGAGATGGACTCCAAATCCCATGAGAGATTAATCGATTCTCCCTGAACCTGTTCGATTTCTACGGAACGCGCGGGTGGAATCAGGTATCCCAGTTTATTGACTTCTACGTTGTATGTTCCCTGTTGAAAGTTATCAGTAAGGCTTTGCGGCGTTACCCCTATCTCTTGTCCATTGAGAAGAACGGAGGCACCATCAGGCACCGTCACGATGTTTAGCATTGGGCTTAATTTTAGAACAATCCTTTCCTGGACCCTGCCTAGCAAAAGCAGAACCCCCTGGGTAAGCCGAAAGGTGCGTTCATCCAAATTTGAGGTGAGGGAGATGTGAAGTTCCTCAATAGAGATTTGCCGATTGTTATCAAGGTCCGTTTCGTCAGTTTCTAGTGCTCCCAATAGTGTTCGTACCAACAGATCTTCTGTACTTAAAGCCGCACGCTGAATCGATATAAACCCTCCAGCAGGCATCCTACGATTGCCGTAGTAAGACATTAAATTCCCATCTCTGGTGTAACCGTCAAGAATGATTGTTACTTTATTTGGAGACAGTTCACGAAACCAACCGCGTAATTGACGGTCTTCAAGTGCCTCCTCCAAATTTTCCGATGTTGTTCCGTATGTTAGAAAGAAAATTGAAGTCGATCTTCTCGGTTTCGTGACAAAGCCGCGAAAATAAAAAATAAGGCGATCTCCTTGTCTCATTTCACTGCCAAGATCGTCTAAGACGAGCTTGATACCCTTGCGGGTGCACTCACTGCCTTCGATGCGGCGGATGTGGTTCGACGGCACTTTTCCGCGTTCTTTCAGTAAATTGCCTAATGAATCGAGATTACTTCGAGAGCGGGTATCAGCGTCAGGGCTCACAATTAGCCACCAAGTTGTTGCATCGACAACTTGAGCATATAACGACGAAACTGTGATGAGTGAGGTTACAATAAAAGATACGACAAATCCTAAAATTTGTTTCATGATATGCCTCACGACATGCGAAGTGAAACGCAAGCGTCGGAAAAGCTCGGTTTCTTTTTCTGCTTTACGCTTCAAAGTCAGCGTATGTAAATCAAAGATTGACCGCTCGAACTCCTTCTTTCTTTCGACATGAGCCATCAGCGACACCCTCCGGAGATCGAGTTGCAAAATAAGTGTAGCAGCATCTACTAAGGTGTTGCAAGGAAAAATAGGAATTCTCGGACTACCCCAACGTCTTAACTGCGTTCCTCATTCAATTTGTTTGAGAATAGTGCTTTTCCTGCCAACGATACCGTTGGAATGAAGTTCCCGATACGGTGTCCCATCTTCAGTCTAAACTTTCGATCTTTAATTCCGTCAAAAGTCACTGTCAAATCACACCTACAAACGTATGCGATAAAATCAGTGGCAAAAATCTTGCGTATCATTTATTTAGTGTTATTACACAGAATTTACTTCTGTCTAAACGAAACAAATTGATATAGATAACCGATAGGAGATTAGAATGATCCGATGGAGGATATGGTTCGTTTTGGTTTGTGCGCTAATCTTTGTTTCTCTCACAGCAATTGCTCAAGAAGAACAGGAAATTAATCTCTCCCAGCCACTCACCTTGGAGCAGTGTATTCAACTCGCTGTTGAAAACTCAACCGATATGCGGAATGCCCGTATTAACCTTGCCATTGACGGCTTACGAGTGAAGGACGCGCGTGCTCGCTACTATCCAGATATTTTCCTCGATGGTCGTTACAATTTTTCAGATGCGCTGGATTTCGGATTTGAGCGCGAAAATTATGACTTAGGTATGAGTGCGCAATACACGCTGTGGGATAACGGAGCAAGAGAGGCAAATTTCTCGCAGGCAAAAGAGCGACGTAACGCGACAATGAGTCGCAACGAACAGACAAAGCAGAACCTGATTTTTCAAGTCACGCAGGCATACTATAATGTCCTCAAGGCACAAGAATTGGTAAAAGTCGATCTGGAAATCTTAGCAAGATCACGCGAGAATACTGACCGGGTGAGGGCTTTTGTCGAGGCAGGGATTCAGATTGAAGCTGATGTTGCAACGGCGCAGGTCCGGGAAGCGAACGACGAATTGAGCCTCCTAAATGATCAGAATGCCCTTGAGATTGCCATGGCGACCTTGCCCCGGATCATGGGACTAGATCCGGCAACACTCATCACTGTTGCCGAAGACACCGACTACCAATTATACAGCCAAAAAGGACAGATTGAAGTCATAGAGCTATCCGTTGAGGAAGCTATTCAGAGAGCCTTTGAAACTCGGCCTGAATTTAAGGAACTCCAATCCACAATAAGTCAATTGGAATGGGACTTGACGCTGGCAAGGTTGGCCCGTTGGCCTCAACTAAATGCGGAATATAATTATAGCGTCAACCTTGATGATTACCTGCATGAACGCGAGAATTTCACAGACTTCCGCAGCTGGGAAGTTAGAACAACGCTGAATTTTCCGATTTTTGACGGTGGCGTGACAAAGCGGCGTATTCAAGAGGCAGAGTTATCACTTGAACAGACCCGTGAAGATGCAAGCGATCTTGAACGTTCTATCGCATTAGATGTCCGCGAAGCCTACCTAAATTTGAAGCGCGCTGAAAGAGCGGTGGAAATCTCTAACACGCAGGTACGGAATGCTGAGTTAAGCCTCCAAGTGATTAGAGGACGTTTCGAGCAGGAACTTTCCATCCTGCTTGAATTGCTCAATGCCCAGACTGAGTTTGCGCAAGCCTTGACCAATCAGGTTCGAGCTTTTTATGATTATAAGATCGCGCAAGTTGCTTTGCAGCGAGCAATGGGAGCTATCCAATGAATAGAAAACGGTTGATTGTTCTGATTATCAGTGTACTGATCCTTGTCGCTGTGGTTGCCATCGGTGCGACCAAAATATTCGGTAAAAAAGATAACAAAGACAACGCGGACGAAAAGAAAGAGGTTGTTCGACGCGGTGAATTCATTGTCAAAGTTAGGGAATCCGGTAATCTCGAACCCTTAATCTCCGTTGACGTGCGCTCAAATGTCGAAGGGGAGATCGAAGCCCTCTATATTAAAGAGGGCGATCCTGTAGAAAAAGAGCAAGCACTGCTCAAAATTGATGATGAACAGGTTCGCGAGCAACAAAAGCAGGCATCGGCGAATCGAGATGCGCGGAAGGCGCAGGTGGAACAGGCGACGCTGCGTATCGGGATGACAGAGAAGCAGCAGGATAGCGCGATCACGCAAGCCGAAAACGCTGTCACAGCCGCAAAGGCGGTGCTTGAGTCGCTTGATGCAAACACACGCCAGCGGATTACGGAGGCGGAGACTCAAATTTCTACAACCCAAAACGCACTCCAGCAGGACGAAATCTCGCTACGTCAGTCTAAAATCGGACGAGAGCAAGCAAACCTCACGTTTCAGCGAACACAGGCAGCAGAAGAATCAGCAAAGGTTGCCTTTGAAACAGCTGAATCTGAACTCAAACGAAATCAGGGACTGTTTGAGAAAAAGTTGGTCTCCAAGCGGGTACTCGAGGAAGCGGAAGCAGCCCGTGCGAACGCGCTTTCCCAATATGAAACCGCTAAAAAAAATGTCGAATCTCAGATTAAGGCGGTTGAATCTGAACAAGAAACTATTGATGCTAGAAAACAGGCGCTTGAAAGTCGTCGGGCGACCCTGCGGCTGGATAAAGAGAATCTGGTTACGATTAAAGAATCACAGGCAGCGCAAAAAAGACAACTTGACGCAGAGTTAGAAAATGCCGAAACTCGACTTCGACAGATTCTAGAGACAACGGATGAAGAAAAACAGCTCACCATTCATGCTAAGGCTAGTGCAGAAGCGGCACTCCTAGAAGCTCAAAGCACCCTAAAAGCCCAAGAAGAACGTGTTGAGTGGACAACCGTTATTGCACCCATGTCAGGAACGGTTACACGCCTCGATGTCGAGGCGGGCGAAATTGTCACCTCCGGACGCTCCGCATTTTCGCAGGGAGCCGCCATCCTGACGATCGCGGATCTCTCCAGAATGGTTGTCAAAACGCGAATCAACGAGGTGGATATTGCCAAGATTGCACTAGGACAAAGAGTGGAAATCCGTGTTGATGCTTACCGCGATAAGGTCTTTGAAGGTAGGGTCAGTGAAATTGCGCCGAGTGCGTATACACCTGACCAAAGGATGGGTCAACAGGGCGATGGTACGATTACTTTCGAGGTGGTGATTGAAGTGGTCGGATCACCCGCTGAACTCCTGCCGGGCATGTCAGCGGATGTGGACATTATCGTCATGGAGGAGGACAATATTCTTCAACTCCCCATCGATTCGGTGATCGATTCGGAGGTGTTGACCGTTAAGGTAAATGTGCCCTCCAATTCAATAGGACGTTTCAAATCCGATCAGGAGGTAGAAGTACAGAACCTTATTGGTAAGAAATTTTCCGGCAAGGTTGGTAAGATTTTGCCGAGCGGCGCGCGTGGCAATGTTGAAATCTTACTTGACGGTTCACCGCGAGGCTTGCGGTCGGGACCTACTGAGGTACACGTTTTATTCTCTGAGACGGATAAGATCGAAGGGCTGGAAGCGGAAATCGAAAGCGAAAAGAAATATTTCGTTCTGCTTGATAAAGAGACTTCAAAAACAGATACCGAGAGCAAAAAGGACAAGAAAAAGGACGAGAAAGGGACCCGAACTCGTATCGAAGTCGGGCAGCGAAATAACACCCATTTTGAATTGACTAGTGGCCTCGTAGAGGGCGATCGTGTCTTTGTGCCCTCTATGCAAGAGCTCACAAAAACAGGTCCAAATGCTAAATAGAATAGAGAGGTCATAATGCTAATTGATGTTCGTGATTTGACAAAAGTGTATGAAATGGGGGATGTACAGGTTCATGCGTTGAGGGGTGTCACATTCACCGCCGAAAGTGGTGAGTTTATTGCTATTGTGGGGCCCTCTGGTTCGGGGAAATCTACAATGATGGACATCCTCGGCTGTCTTGCAAAGCCGACAGAGGGGGAATATTATCTCGAAGAGGAAGAGGTCGGTAAACTGTCGGATAACCGTCTTGCTGAGATTCGCAATCGGAAGGTCGGTTTTGTCTTTCAATCGTTCAACCTCTTACAGCGAACCACCGCGCTGCACAATGTTGAATTGCCGCTCATCTACAGTGGATTGAGTCGCAAGGAACGGCGACGCAGAGCGTTTGAAGCGTTGGAATCCGTTGGACTTGCGGATCGCGTTCACCATAAGTCGAATGAAATGTCGGGTGGGCAAATCCAGCGCGTAGCGATTGCACGGGCACTTGTCAATAACCCGTCAATGATCTTTGCTGATGAGCCGACGGGCAATCTGGATACCCGTTCTGGCGGTGAAATCATGGCGATTTTTGATGAGCTAAACGAGGCGGGAAACACGATTATCATGGTCACACACGAACCTGAAATCGCTGCACATGCCCGGCGCATCCTCCACATTCGAGACGGATTGATTGAGAGAGATGAACAGATAGGGTGATGGGCGAATTGGCACATACCTTCCGGAAACGAATGAACGCTAACGGCAGCAACTCGATCACGATCAGAACACCCGCCCGACTCCACTTTGCTCTCATTGATCTCAACGGTTTGCTGGGTAGGATTGATGGGAGCATCGGTCTTGCAATCAATGATCCCCATTTTGAAATTATCGCTGAACCGGCAGATCGGATTCAAGTAGAGTCTATCCAATACGAGGAGCGAGCGCGAATCATCCTCGAAAAACTGCGGGTAACATACAACTTTCCGGGCATTCACCTTCAACTCGTCTCTGAAATCCCGCCACATTCCGGCTTTGGCTCCGGGACACAACTCGCTCTAGGCATCGCTCAAGCGGTGAATACGCTTTACAACCTAAATTTGAGCGTAGCAGATTTAGCAGAAATCGTTGGGCGTGGCGGAACATCAGGGATCGGCATTACTGCCTTTGAACGGGGCGGGTTTATCCTTGATGGTGGGCACCGCTTCCCCGACCAGAAATCCTCTTTTTTGCCCTCCTCCGCAGCGGGTAACGTTCCTGCACCGCCGCTTCTCCTCCGTCATCCCTTCCCGGATTGGGAATTGCTCATTGTCATTCCACGTTGCACGCACATTTCTGGCGAGACAGAAATTCATCTCTTCAAAACCCTCTGTCCCCAGTCCAGATCGACCGCCGAAAAACTTTCTCACCTCATCCTCCTCAAGCTATTGCCGGCAATCTTTGAAGCGGATCGTCAAGCCTTTGGATCCGCGATTAACGAGATCCAGACCTTTGGCTGGAAGAAGGTCGAGATTGATGCCCAAGGCGGCATTCTGCAACGGACGCTTGACTTTTTACGGGACAATGGCGCAATGGGTGCGGGGGTGAGCAGTTGGGGACCAGCAATCTTCACTGTTGGGGACGACCTCCCTGCCTTAAAAGAGAAGACAGAGATGTTCCTCCAAACGCTGCCGGAAGGTGGGACCTGCTTTATCACGAATGCAAACAACGTTGGCGCAGCGATTAAAGTTGCTTAGACTTTGTGCTTCCTATCCGACAATCTCAGTTCCGATGCCCGATTGCGTGAAAACCTCCAGCAAAATTGCATGGTTAATTCGACCATCAATAATGTGAGTTTTCCAAACCCCGCCTTTGAGTGCAGTCACGCACGCCTCGACTTTCGGTAGCATCCCTGAACCAATCACCCCATCGTCAACTAACGTTTCAATTTCACTAGTTCTTATTCTTGACATCAGCGAGGATTCATCGTTCAGATCTCGTAGGATGCCCCGCTGATCCGTCAACAGAATCAATTTTTCTGCGCTGAGGGCAGCAGCTATCTCGCCTGCCATTGTGTCTGCGTTGACGTTATACGTGCAATCATCATCTCCCACACCGTTTGGTGCGAGCACCGGGATATAACCTTCCTGATCCAAGGCAAAAAGTATATCTGGCTTAACGCCGACAATCTCCCCGACAAAACCGATGTCCACGGAGGTGGTCTTTCCGCTTTCATCGACAACCTGCGGACAGTGCTTCTGCACACGGATGAGGTTCGCATCCTTCCCACAAAGCCCAACCGCTTTTCCGCCGTGCAGATTAATCAGTGAGACAATTTCTTTATTGATAACCCCCGCGAGAACCATTTCAGCGATTTCAACGGTCTCCGCATCGGTGACCCGCAAGCCTTGTACAAACTCTGCCTCTTTACCAACCCGCCGCATCCATTCGCTGATCTGGTTGCCGCCACCGTGTACGACAACGGGATTCATACCGATATACTTCATTAACACGACATCCTGCATCACACTGTGTTTGAGTGAGTCGTTCTCCATTGCAGCACCACCGTATTTAATCACGATGGTTTTTCCAGCGAAAGTCTGAATGTAGGGCAACGCCTCGATTAAGATTTCTGCTTTTCTGACCAGTTCGTCCATTGCCGACCTCCTGTCTTTTGGTTTCACCGTCTTACTCTATTGTTGATATTGAGTTATCTCCCTTGACTCTGAGTACATTTTACCACCAAATGTAACCGTTGTAAAGAAGGGGGAAATGAAACGTGTAGATACCATGCCACATTCATCTATTGCCAACCGATGAGCCTTAAATACCAGCCCCAGATTTCATTTCCCCAAAATAGATCCAGGGTTGCACCAATTACGAGAAAAGGGCCGTAAGGTATTCGACTCCCCCCCCCACTTTTTTTTCCGAGTGCGACAAGGGACAATCCGATGATTGAGCCTGTAAAAGCGGAAGCCATGATTACAATCAGCAGATGGGGCCAGCCTCCTAGGAACAACCCAATTAAGATCATCAATTTGATGTCTCCGCCGCCCATCGCTTTTTTGCGAAAAAGAAACGTTCCCATAACCGCGATTAATGCCATTGAGGCCCCGCCTGCTACTGCTCCGATGAGGTGATCAATCAGATAGCCCGGATTATGACGGGTCAATGCAATGAGCAGGATTAGTGCGGTGCCAGTAATCAACCCGACGAGGATTATGGCATTCGGAATGATGTACCATCGTGCATCAATCCAAGCAATGGGTATCAACAAACTGATAAACAGACAACTGTGTAAAAGTGCGAGTGTCGGTCCGAACCGATACAACGATAGCAAGAATAGGATACCTGTCATCAGTTCGACCAGTGGGTAACCCCTTGAGATTTTCGTTTCGCAGTGGCGACAATGTCCTTTCAGGAAGAGGTAGCTTAGGACTGGGATGTTATCGTAGAAGCGAATTGGGGTCCGGCATTCGGGGCAGAAGGAGCGGCGTGGGGAATGAATAGAGAGCCTTTGAGGGAGACGATAGATGCACACATTCAAAAAACTGCCAATCGCCAATCCGAGCGTGAAGATGAGGATGGACATCGCTATCATCGGTATTGCCCTCCTTCTATGAGTGCGATAGCCAAACTGCGGGCATCGCCTCCCGCTCTATGCACATATTTCACTGATCACCCGGACGTTTGATGTTAAATTTTTCCAGTTTTTTATAGAAATTGCTGCGCTCGATTTTCAACTGTTCGGCGGTTCGCTTGATGTTCCAACTGTTTACATTAAGGGCATTGCGGATGAGATCCGCTTCAGCGTCATCGACCATTTCCAGCAGAGATTTGCCCGTTTGGAATCGGTTTTCTTGGGGAACAGTGATGGGCTCGGGTTGGGAAACGGTCTTTGGAATTGGCAGGACATTCTCTACGTCGGTCGATAGGATAACATCTTGATTGACCATAATGAGCAGACGTTCAATGATATTCTTTAACTCTCGTATGTTGCCGGGCCAATGGTATAATTGCAGGAGTTGAATCGCCGATGGGTCGATGACTTTGGGGGTACGCGCGCTATCTTTATGAAACCGTTCGACAAAATGTTTCACCAACACCGGCAAATCGTCCGTGCGATCACGGAGGGGAGGGACAGTAATCGGGACCACGCTCAGTCGATAGTAGAGATCCTGCCGAAACCTCCCTTCTTCAATTTCTCGCTCAAGGTTTTTATTCGTTGCAGCAATAATCCGAACATCCACGTGGATTGTTTGCGTTCCGCCGAGGCGTTCTAGTTCACCGTATTCCAGCACACGCAATACTTTCGCCTGTGCTTTCAAACTCATATCGCCAATTTCATCGAGGAACAGCGCACTGCCGTCAGCAAGTTCAAATTTCCCCTGTCGTCGTACCGTTGCACCGGTGAAGGCGCCGCGTTCATGTCCGAACAGTTCGCTTTCGATCAGTTCCTCCGGCAATGCTGCACAGTTGAGCCGGATAAGCGGCTTTCGACTGCGTTGGCTCTGCTTATGGATCGCATTGGCAACTAGTTCTTTGCCGGTGCCGTTTTCTCCTGTGATCAGTACACCTAGATCGCTTGACGCGACTTGGCTGACTTGCGATCGGAGGTGTTGCATTGTAACGCTCTCTCCAACCATTTCGTCTTGAGCCCCTATCTGCTCTTTCAGTGCCTCATTTTCTTGTGACAGACGTGAAAGTTCTAGAAAGGGTTCAATAGCGTATACGATTTCGTCAATACCAGCGGGTTTTGTCAGGTAACGTCTTGCCCCCAACTCCATCGTTTTGACCGCCGTTTCAATCTCTTTCTGCGCGGACATCATCACAACGTTCAACTGTGGTTTAATCTGTCGCAGCCGAGTCAGGGTTTCAACGCCATCTATGCCACCGGGCATCAGGATGTCCAGCAGCACCAGATCGACCGTTTTCGACGCGCACAGCTGCAGCGCTTCCTCGCCGCTCGAAGCTATCAGCGTGTCGTAGCCTTCCGATTCTAACGCTTGCGCGAGCATCTTCAAAGCATTTTCTTCGTCATCAACAATGAGAATAGTAGCCATAATTTTGTAGTTGTGAGGTTATAATTGTAGTACACCTATTGTACTGCCGGAGTTCTACGTTCGTTCTTCGATCAGCACAAACGATTTTGGTTCGGGACCGATGTAATCTGCCCGTGGACGAATCAGCCGGTTATCGGCTCTTTGCTCAATAACATGGGCAGCCCAACCGGTGATTCGTGACATCACGAATATGGGGGTGAACATCGGCGTTGGGATACCACACAGATGATAGGCGGAGGCACTGTAGAAATCGAGGTTCGGGAACAATTTCTTTTCTCGCCACATCACCCCCTCAATCCGTTCGGAGATCTCGTACGGTAATCTATCTCCGCTCGATTCGGAGAGTTTCTGTGACCAACTTTTAATAATATCGGAGCGTGGATCGGATATTTTGTAGACGCGGTGTCCAAAGCCCATGATTAACTGCTTCTGTTCAAGCATATCCAGAATAGCGGTTTCAGCTTCGTCCGGTGTCTGGAATCGTTCAATCAGTTCCATCGCCGCTTCGTTTGCTCCGCCGTGCAGGGGACCACGCAGGGTTCCAATAGCTCCAACAATCGCGGAGTAGAAATCGGATAGGGTGGAGGTTGCGACCCGCGCCGCAAACGTTGATGCGTTAAATTCGTGTTCCGCATAAAGGATTAACGACACATCAACGGCTCTGCGTTTCAGTTCGTCGGGTTGTTTACCGTGCAGCAGGTGCAGAAGGTGTCCGGCGGCGGTTTCATCGTCCGTTTCAACGTCGATCCGTTTGCCGTTTGTGTGGAAATGGTGCCAGTAGAGCAGCATTGAACCGAAACAAGCGGTCAGCCGGTCTGCAATGTAAGAGGGATCACTTGTGCTGTTTTCGCTTTCCATTGTTCCCAAAGCTGAACAGCCGGTGCGTAGCACATCCATCGGATGGGCATCCCCCGGCACCTGCTCAAGGACTGTTTTAAGCCCATTCGACAGACCGCGCAATTCCGTCAGTTTCTTTTTATAGCTATCAAGTTCGGCTTGTGTGGGCAATTTGCCGTGGATCAGCAGGTAGGCTGTCTCTTCAAAGGTGGCATGTTCCGCTAAATCGTGAATGGAATACCCACGATAGGTGAGTCCAACGCCCTCTTTCCCTACCGTAGCGATTGCGGTGTTGCCTGCGATCACGCCGGCTAATCCCCCAGTGCTTTTAGATTGCATCGGTTTCCTCCTCCGTCAATGTAGTGGGAACTGTTGGAAGCGTTAATCTTTTTCCCGATCCGCATTCAAAAGTTGATCGAGTTTGCGTTCATATTCGTGGTAGTCGAGGAAGTCATATAGTTCCGCCCGCGTCTGCATGGTATGGACCACGTCCTTTTGTGTGCCCTCACGGCGTAATGTCTGATAGACGTTGAGCGCAGCCGCGCTCATGGCGCGAAATGCCGATAGCGGATAAAGCACGAGGCTGACCCCAACAGCCTTGAGTTCCTCTATGGTGTAAAGTGGTGTTTTACCAAACTCGGTGATATTCGCCAAGATGGGCACGTCAACCGCACTTGCAAACTTTCGGTACTGATCCAGTTCTGTCAAGGCTTCGGCGAAGATCATGTCTGCCCCCGCCTCAACGTAACGACAACTGCGGTCAATAGCACTGTCTAGCCCCTCAACAGCGGCGGCATCTGTCCGTGCCATCAGGACGAAGTCCGAATCCGTTTTGGCATCGGCAGCGGCTTTCATCCGATCTGCCATCTCTGCTGCGCTCACTATTTCCTTGTTCGGGCGATGACCACAACGCTTTGCTTGTACCTGATCCTCGATATGTAGGCCGGCGGCACCCGCCCGGATCATCTGGCGGATGGTTTTGGCGATCATAAACGCATTCCCCCAGCCGGTGTCAGCGTCAACGAGAAGTGGAAGTTCTGTGGTGTTGGCGATACGACGCACATCTTCCAGCACGTCGTTCAGTGTGGTCATGCCTATATCTGGAAGCCCGTAGGAAGCGTTTGCCACGCCCCCGCCCGAAAGATAGATTGACCGGAACCCCACGCGCTCCGCCATCAATGCTGAGTAGGCGTTAATCGTTCCGACAACTTGCAAGGGGTTTTCTATCGCCAGTGCATCCCGTAAACGACGCCCAGCGGAGGATGTATGACTCATGTCTGCGTTGTTTTGCAAATTGATTTAGGATAGCTTCTTTCGTTGAATACTCAATATCAAGGATTGATATATGTTCAGCAAGAAAGCAATTTTTTTATCCAATTAAGGGTACTATGGGAATTGTCAAATTCAGAATTTAGAATTGATCATTGATTAACTGAAAAGCAACCCAAAGCAAATTTCAGTAAACATCAATAGTCCAAGTTTCATTCAGAGGAATTATTGTTGGGTGCAAAAGGCCACGTAGTTTTACCTCTTTTTTTACGCTCCTTGAAAGAATTTTTGACGACGTGTTTTTTTTGTTCTTCCTCTACTTGTGATTTTTCTCTTTCCCATTTTTCAAGTCTTTTCTTGGTATATTCTACATAGGTGGGTGAAATGTCTATGCCTACAAAACGGTGACCGAGAATCTTCGCTGCAACCAGAGTTGTTCCCGTGCCACAAAATGGATCGAGTATAGTCTTTGGCGAGGCACCGGGCATAGAGTAAATTGCACGTACAGGTAATTCAATAGGAAATGGAGCTGGATGCGAATCCATTCGCTTTGCAGGTTTGAGTTTCCAAATAGAGGAAATTTTGGCATGTCGTGATTCTAATTCCTTGCCAATTATGTGATCTTCAATCGGCTTATATAACCAATAGATTCGTTCATCAACCTGAAAGAATCTCCATCCCCGGAGATTGCCTGCTAGCATACGATCCCATATTATCTCCTGACGCAAATACCAATTTGATTCCGAAACCCATGTATATGGATGTATTAATTGGCCCTTGTCCCACCGAATTTTGTGATTGTAAAAGAGCGACCCCCCCGGCCTCGTCACCCGAAATAGTTCGTTTAACACTTTAATCTGCCATACTTGGTAATCTTTTTCTGGCATATAATCATCGAAGTTGGTGTACGTCTCACTTGAAACGAGCCACCCTTTTTTCTTTGTTCCCTTGTTGTAGGGAGGAGAAGTGACGATTATGTCAATGGACTCATCAGGAAAAATCTTTAGTTTCTCTAGAACATCACCGACGATAACTTTGTTTAATGGTAGTTTAGGATTATTCATTCCTTTCGATGCTTCCTAGCTTTTCTGGGTTTGATAGATTATTTGGTAAGACTACTGACTCTGTTTTCTAATTCTTCGAGTGTAATAGTCAAATGCACTTCATTGTTTTCACTTTTTAACGCCATTCCACCATGCGAAAGAGGAACCAAATCTCTAATTGCCTCCCTAACATCATTGCCCCTAATATCGTCAAATCCATCTTGGCGTGACACTTCAGTTGTTATCATTTCAACATTGCGGGGTTTGTTGGACATGCGTCCCTCAAGGTCTCGGAGAGATTGCAGAATTGCGCGATAAAGTGACGATTTGTCTTTTAAAGATTCAGAGGTCAAATCTTTCAGCCTCGCTGTGACATCATTTGGACTAAAGTAGTTTAGGACAATATCTAAAAGGTCTGTTGCGTTGAATTGCCGTGATTCTGCGTCTTCAACAAATTTTGCGAATTGTTCTACTGTCCAACATGAAATTTTTAAACTTTGTGCTCGTATTGCAGCTTCATTGTCCTCTTTGCTTTCGCCTTGGTAAGCAGGTGCGACGAGTAAACAGCCATCAGCACCTTCTCGTATCATATGACTTTGCAACCCCGCAAAATCTATTGAGTTCAGAGATGGAATACCAACAGAAGATTTTGCTTCAAGTGTAATCTTCTTTTCACCGTCTGGATACTGAACGAGCATTGCCATACCATCTGGCTTGCCAGAACCAGATACACGATTTGCGACAAAACCGAGAGCGCGTACAGCGTCAACAATCCTGTTCTCAAGCTCGTTTGCATCAGCTGCAGCATCCCTCAGAAATTGAGCAATTGCTGGCAGTGCGTACGTTTCATCTCTAACAAGTTTCTGTAATAGACCATTCCGTTTTTCCAGTACGCTACCCACGTCGTGAGCTGATAATTTGCTCTCTCTAAGATAAATTTCAAGTAGAACCTCTGCGGTTGCAAAGTCTTCAAGTAAACGTTTTGATTGCCTGTCACGTGCGTATGCGAGGACAAGCTCATGGTCTTGATTCAGCCAAAAAGTTGAAGGTGGATCGAATTTGACTAGCCTCTGAGTGCGGCCATGTCCTCGGTACTCATAGCGAAATTCCCGGCGAGAAGTGGTTGTATACAACGACTGTATCAATTCATTATCATCGGTGTTAATTTCTTCTATGTAAAAACTGTTTTCATCTGCTTCAGTACCTTGTAAATCCGTTCTCCGACTAGTTAGGAAATCGGCAGTAGGATGTTCTATTTCGCGTGGAGCAAAGATTTCCCTTGTTTCCTCTTTGGGTAAATCTTGTGAAGATGTGCTGTCGTGCTTCCACCTTGTATATCTTGCGTTAGCTTCATTGCAGATTTCCCGCAACAAAGCTTGAAAATCCGTCTTCTTACTCGATTCTTCAACTGTTTCGCGTGATGCTTTTAGTTCTTCATCTAAGTCGTCAGCTTTAATTTCTGCTCGCAGACGATTGACAATTCCGTAGGTCATAGGGGGTACGCCGAAAAGCGGGTCATCTTGATTAATAAGACGTTCCCGAACCAGTATAAAGAAACCGTGACTTCTGACAAGGTCATCACTTTTACCTCCATAGATAGTTTCCTTGGTGACCTTTACTGTTCCAGTGATGCCCGATTCAAACGAATCCGATTTAAGACTTTCACCTTGGATAAACCAATTTTCACCCGTATTTTCCTGTAAGGATTCGAGCCGTGCCTTCGGCAGATCTTTCAAATCAAATGTTACGACTTCCTCTATATCTTCTTTGGAACTCTGTACCTCTTGCCCATTCAGATAAAGGCGGAAAGAGTTTCCCAAGGGCATTGCTGTGCGAAGTACCCACCTAAGCCTTCCTTCTTTTATTGACCGAGCTTTGCCTTTCAGATCCTCTAGAATTGCAATTGTCCACGCCTTGGTTTCGGAAAGCATTTCTGGATTGATACCAACCCTCTGTAGAATCTCTGGCATATATGAGTCATTGGAAAACTTATCCCAATCATTAACATATCGGACGGGTAGATGGATTGGGTCGCTTTCCCCAGTAACTGAAGATGAAAAATTCCTGAAATCCATTGTCACTGAGAGAATCTTACCTTGATTATTTCGAGTTATGTAAGTTAATCGGTCTGCAATCGCGTGGGCAGCAAGTTTACCGATACCGAATTTCCCAATCTGTTTGCGTTTGCGTTTTGACTCGATTTCCTCCGTTCTTTTATTACTGCGCCCAATTTTCCATAGGTCAACTAGACCCTCATAATCCATACCAATACCATTATCAAAGACTATTGCATAGTTCTGGTCAAAATCGCTGGGCAGAGGGACATACACATAACATTCTGACGCATCAGCATCGTAAGCATTCACAACAAGTTCCTCTATCGCTTTGAGGGGCGATTGGTACAACTGCTCTGAGACTAGCTGAATTAGTTCATTTGAAGCTGAAACTTGGACACGATCACCAAATTCATCCAAATTATCAATCGCATTCGCAATCAGAGTTGATGATTGATTCATAGCTTCCCTTCCTAGTCTAAATGTGCCAACATGATCATTTTGAAGGCATAAACAACAATATTTTAACTTTTGATGCTCTCAAGCATTAATACAACATGGCAGGTTAAAAAGTAACCTTTCTGAGACTTCCATTAATTACTCGATCCAGAACGAGAAGAGCCGCGCTTGGTGAATATAGAACTTTAAGCGCACCGGCTTCTCAAATACCAAGTCGTGTGGATATTTCCACTGGATCTTCGCTTTGGTACTGTCACCGGTAAACGGCGGCGGTGTCTCTCCCGGCACCCAGAACCCTTCATGTGGTCGCTGTGTCTCTGCATCGACAATCTCACTGTAGATTTCGCCCCAAGTCGCGTCCGCATTGATGTAGACATCTTCGCCTTTCAGTTCAAACGGCTTTGTTACAACTGTGCCGCATTCTCCGCCGTCGATCGACACGAAGCCGTCGGGGCGTAGTTTGGCAAGGGTCAACGCCCCGGTATCCTCAAAGTGTTCAGGCTTGACATTCAGCCGGAACAGTTCCTTGGCACGGTTGAACTCCTTATACCTTTCGATATTTGAAGGCATACGCAGGGCATTGTAGTAGCACCAGATCTCGCCGTCCTCGCGCACGATGGGATGCCCCGCCATCAGGAGCTGGCTGCATCCGTAATTTTCGCCATCGAACGGTTCAATTTCGATGAACAACGCACGATCGGCGACGCGTTCCCATTGATGGAGATCTCGCGAGACGGTCAGTTCGATCTGGTTGATGCGGGTGTAGTTTGTCGCCGGCGGCGGAACCGCGCCGAAAGGATTGAATATGGTCGGGAAACCGATATAGACCCCTTGGTACGGCAGGACTGCCATGTTATAGCACTCAGCGATGTAGTCTTCGTCGTCGAGGATGGGTGGGGTGATATACGCTGGATCTTCAATGATTTTGCGGACACGGCGACGGCGATTTTCCCGGTCGGTTTCGTCGGTGTGGAAAATTAGCTTCGGTTCGGAAAAGGTGTTGAAGTCTGAACTGGTGGAGAGCCACACGGAACGTCCCCATTCTGTACTCAGCTTGACCATGGCAAGAAACTGGTTTGATTGATGATCATGTGTGAACTGGGACTCGTCTTGACTGGGGATGGGCGGTGTATCAAGAAGCGTCCAATTAAACCCGTCCGGCGACACAGCAGGGTGGCGGTTGTGGGCACCGAATAAGCACTTATAGCGGTGTCCGGGATCTGGATCCATCTCATCGCGTATCACGTGATACGGGCGTCCCGGTCCCTTGTACCCCGGGTCGAAGGCAATGTTGTTGTCCTTGGAGCCGTTTGATTCATGTAGCCCCAGAGAAGGTTTTTCCCAATGTTCGCCATCTTCGGAGACCGCGTAGTATGCCTGCTCACCGAAGTACCACCATTCCCACAGTTTCTTCTCCGAATTCCATTGTGGGCAGGATCGGCTCTGAACCCCCACCCCGTTGATGACCGGTCCCCATTTCTTTGGGGAGTGTAGGGTACGGGTGATACTTTTCATGCTTTCTAACGCGAAGTCGTCTAGGAAAAGCTGACGGTGCTTCTTAGGATTGATCATGTCGGGGTGCACTAGCGTTTCTCCTTTGCTATTATACGGTTCGGTTGTCCAACGAATACTCACGGTTGCCTTCTGGACCCCCGCCAATTGCCCAGGTTCCGCGGAAGAGGGATTGTCGCTTCGGCGGCATCGCTGCGATCATTTCGTGGCTCAGGTTGAGTCGATGCCACTGCGCCCATATCGAATTGTAACAGTTAAAGACGGCACAGCGTGGATTGTCCGGATTGGTCCAGTCGTTTGCAGCATGGACGAGGCTTTCTGTGAAGATGACCACTGAACCCGGTGGGCAGCTGTAGTCATCCATTATTGACCGCATACTTCCCTCCCATGGCGAATCGCTGATGTTTGGACGGTACGGATCTGGACCTCCGTAGTTGAAATGCGCTTTGTGCGATCCGCTGAGGAAGGAGGTGCCTCCGGTGCCTGCTTTTACCTCCTCAAGTTCCCATACCACCCGTGTAAGCCCAGCGAATATTTTACCTCCTGCGACCTGATACCGCATGGCGTTGGCTTGCTGCGGCGGACGCACGACGTGCGGCAGCCCATTGTCGCCTCGTTCTGACTTGCTCCATCCGGGCGGTCGGACAGTAATGAAGGACCCTTCGCATCGGAAGCCGTAGCAATCGTCTTTCACAAAAGGATCTTCGGACAAGATTTCATTCAAAATGCCTACGATTGCCGGATGATCGAGTAGCTTCTGAAGGGCACCTTCATAGCTTTGTCTGGCACCGGCATATACCTCTTCCTTCGTTTCTTCGATTTCATCTTCTGACAGCACGGCGGGCAGGAGGATCCAGCCGCGGAGATCGAAAAAGAACTTCTGCTCAGGGGTCATCGGCACCGGTGTGTCAGTAGTGATGCCGTGGGTATCTTTTGTCTCTGTGGCCTGCTTTGATGGAGTCATTTTCTCTTATCCGTCTACATCAGTTCTTGTGGATTGTACATAGTGTTTATACTATAAAGTAGGTTGGGTTGAACGATAGCGAAACCCAACCCTGAAATGTAAAGCGTGAGCAAAAAACGAGAGGCAGCATCTACCTACTTTCTGGTTTTCTGAAGTCTATCACCTGAAAAAGGTGAAGTCAAGCCAAAAATAGATGGACAAAGTCCTATACGGATGGGAAAATATGAACGCGGTGAAACGAGATCTCGTGCAACGGGGGAAACGATGGAAATAGGATTCGCGGTTAATATTCAGGACAAGGAGGGATAACCGATGTTTAATGGACAAAAGCACAGAATTTTCTGGTCAGGTGGGTTGATTCTGGTGTTTGTGGCGATTGCAGCAGCCAATATGCAGGGTCAAAATGCCAAAACGGCCGAATTGCAGAGCGCGGGTGGTGGCGAAGCAGCGAAAGAGATTCGGATCCGTGGGGGTCTGGTATGTCTCGCGGAGGCGATGCACGATTTGTATCGTGCAGATCTTCCCATCGATCATGAACATCTATACGGCTTCAAGACGACAGACGGTGTGTTTTACACATTGCTCCGTACAGATCTGTCGGAGGCGTTATTTGTCGATGAACGGTTGCACCAAAAGGTGCTCATCGTCACAGGGAGAACCTTTCCAAAAACGCATCTGCTCGAAGCGATTCGACTTCAATCTGTCCACGATGGGGTCCTCCATGACCTCTACTACTACTGCGATACTTGTGCGATACGTGCCGCTGCGCCGGGGGATTGTGTGTGTTGTCAGGCACCCGTTGAACTGGTCGAAAAGCCTGTTAAACTCGCCCCGCTGTCGGATTAGCTTTGGTTATCCTGTCTAAAAAACGGATCCACCTGTGACTCCTGTCGCTCAAGTTCGACGAGTCGTCGTCGGATGCGTTGTCGACGGCGGAGGTACACAAGAATAAATACCAGCCCAAGGCTGCCCCAAAAAAGGTACGAATTTGAGAATAGTGCCGCCCAGTAGTAACGTTGGGAAAGCGAGGCTTGCCATTCCGCGTCGAATGTAGCGAGATCCCAACCGATTGCCTGTTGATAGGCGGTATTCAGATCGTGTCCCGCGCCAAGTAGGTCGATAACCTCCCACAGCTTTTCTGTTCCCGCAATTTTTACCAGCCATGCAACCGCATTCAGGCTTTCGGCGTAAGCTAACTGTGCCCCCCTTTCGGGGCTTGGAAACCGTTCCGTTAGGTCTGCGAGCGGGATAATCGATTTCGATAGGATATGCTCAAACATGACCTGATGGCGGTGGGGTGCCCACTCTCCGGAGAGGTAGATCGCAATCCCCTCGATAAACCAGAGGGGGATGTCTCCGATTGTGGATTTGGTGCGTTGTCCAAAAGCGATGTGCACAATCTCGTGGCGGAGGACTTGGGAGAGTTGGAACTTTTGATCGATGATGACACGTGGGTTCTGAATCACAATGCGGCGACTGAGTGGGAAGGCGCAACCGACCGCCCAATCTTGGATGGGGGCGTGGGCGGCGGCTTGGAACTGCTCCTGTGTCTTGCACATCCAGATCTCGATCTTGCCGATCTCTATCCCATCAATCAGGCGATTGAGATGCGGATAGAAGTCCTCGGCAATATCAGCGATGTCTTGGGGGTGGGTTTCGTTGGGTTGATAGTAGATCTGGAAATGCTCGCTTTCGAGCATCTCCCATGAATCCTCAGTGTCGCTATGCAGTGTGGTTGTAATGAGAATCAGAAGAATTGGCAAACCGAACCGGGAAAGTGTGCGTAATGCTTTCCAAATAATCGCGTGCATAGTTTTCCCCGCCTTTTGTGATGAATGCGCGTTTATAGAATACACGCAATTCAAGAGAAGTTGCAAGGAATTTCCATTATGCGATCTGATACTTCGCTACTGCCTGCATATCCAATTCAATCCCCAATCCGGGCGTGGTAGGTACTTCGACGAAGCCATCCTTTGGGGTCAATGCGCCGTAAATGAGGTCATTCTCACGGACGAAATGGAGGGAGTCGCTTGGAATCGTTGCGTTCTTGATAACCGCATGAACATGGGTACCAAAAGCGCCCGACACGCCCAAACCGAGTCCGACAACCTGTAGCCACACCGGCGACCCTGCTGCTTCAGCGATACCAGCGTTTTGCTGTGCACTCATCGGACTGCCCGCGGTGTTGAACATATCCGCTGCGTCCGCTTTGATGGCGGCTATAATCATCTTTGGATCTGCGATGTGGGGAGCGAGGGGAGTGCGGGTCCGCTTGCGAAAGTCGTGGTAGCTATCCCAACCGTATTCGTGATACGAAAACGGATCTTCAAACGCTTCGATGTTGTATTTTTCTAACTCGTGCGCGAGACGGATCGATTGCTCTGGGGTCTCAAAAGAGAAGTTTGGATCGACGATAATCCCGTAATCCTCCCCCGCTGCTTCCGTCATGAGTCGGACCGTCTCGACGATGTTCCACGGACGTGCCTTGAGTTTGTGTGTCTTAAAACCCAACTTGGCACCAACCTCTGCTTCCGCGGCAAATTCCTCTGGCTCCATCGGGCACGACCAGTAACCGACGGGGACCTTCTCCCAGTGCTGTGCGCCCATCAGTTTGTGAGCGGGTACGCCGAGCGCTTTGCCGACAATATCGAAGATCGCTGAACCGAAGGCACCGCCAAGATTCTGCCATTTAAGTTCCATTACATTTACACCGATCCAACCCTCGATTGCGTCGTCAAATCGCTGTCCCCTGGCTCCTTCTCCTATGCCGTAGATGCCCTCATCTGTGTGTACTTTGATGATCGGGATGGGACGTTCGAGGTAGTCCCCGGGACGGTGTTTCTCAATCGAAGGGATGTGGGGGACTGCTGTGATAAACTGTTCGACTTTTGTAATCTTCATTCTGGCTGCTCCATACAGTTTTGAACGAAATGAGTACCAATAAATTTACGTCTTGACCCGATAAGATCGGGGTGCTTTAGGGAACAACGATCTTTATTCCCTACTACTCCATTTTACCCTATTTGAGATAAAGTCTCCCGAAACGCCTTGACGTGTGCGGGGCTTGTACCACAGCAGCCGCCGATCAGATAAGCACCCTCTTTGATTAACTCTGGTAGGTAAGGCGACATCTCCTCTGGTGCTTGGGGCCAATATGTCTGCTGGTTCTCGTCTAAACGTGCCATACCTGCATTTGGATACGCCATCAGTCGCTTTGAATTAATCCCCTTCTCCTCCATCGCTTCGCGCAGCTGCTGGATGCCGTTTATCGCATAGGGCATTCCCGTATGCTCCTCACGCCTCGATTCTGCTCCACAGTTGAGGCCTAAGATTTGGACATGATCGAGTAAATCGTCTCCGTTGGAGAACTCCCCTTCGGCGAAGATCTCAATGAGGGATGCAGCCGAATGTCCCCAATCCGTTTTGTATATTACTTCTTTCGTTCGTCGATCTCTCGTATATTTGTAGGTCATATTGACGGCGATGGGAAGCCCGGTTTTTCTCGCAACGTCAACAGCGATTGCAGCCTCCTTCGCGGAGAACATGGTTTCAATGCAAAAGAAGTCTACCCCTTCCTCTGCGAGGGCGTTTATTATCCGTTCATGTGCGTCCCTGACGGCATCATTCGCAATACCAAAATCGACACCGCCGCTATCGGCTTCGATTGCGCCGGGCGAAGGTCCGACTGAACCGGCAATATATACGTCGTTTCCATTTCTCTCAACGGCTGCCTTCGCGTGTGCGACAGCCTGCCGCGTGATTTTCTCGGCTTCAGCTGCATCTTTTCCCGCCATTTCGAGATGGAGGGGAGAAGCGACAAATGTGTTCGTTCCGATTGCGTCAGCGCCCGCTTCGATGTAAGCCGAGTGAATCTCAATAACCGTTTCTGGGTGCAGTTCGTTTGCGAGTGTGCTGTTTGTCAATGCGATGCCCACAGTAAATAGCTGCGAGCCAAACCCACCGTCATAGATCATCGGGGTGGTATCTTTCAATCTATCCAAGAATGTCTTCATCCACAATCCTCTGTCGTTTCAAAAATAATTTCATCCTACTTCGGTTCGCTCCTCTCTTGCCCAATCCAACGGATTCAGTCTAGGAAACTTTTACCCTGTCGTCCAACGTTTTGGATCGAGACCGAAACCGCGTGCCTCCTCACAGATAGCCGCCCAGGTGGTCTCATCAATCTCAATACCTTCGACCTGCTTTCGCTCTGCGGTACGGAACTCAGGTTCACCGGGACTCAGAATCTCTTGGAACCCCGGCGCAAGGCGGCTTGATTTGACGTGCCGAATTAGGTCTTCCACTTCGTCGTAATAGGTGTCGAGACTAGTGAAGTGAGTGATACTATAAACCGTGAAGAGCACACCGTTGCTGACCATTGTGCGTTCACCGGCAGCACACCCCTCGCCGCTGAGGGTTCCCCCCAAAAGTTCCACCACAAAGCTAAGACCGTAACCTTTGTGCGCGACAACACCACCCATCGGCAGGATGGCACCCGGTGGATCGGCTCTGAAGTCGTTTGGATCGGTGGTCGGGTTGCCTTGTGAATCAATGAGCCAACCTTCCGGCACCTGTGTGCCTTGATTGATAGCCACGCGGATCTTGCCTTCAGCCACCACAGAAGTGGTCATATCAACTAAAATTGGGTCGTTGTTTCGACGTGGGGCGGAGAACGCTATCGGGTTTGTGCTGAGGCGACCGTCAAGACCACCGAAGGGAGCAATCTGGTAGCCGAGATTGCCGGCGTTGACGAAGGCGACCGCCAGCATCTCGTTTCGAGCTGCCATCAAAGGATAAGCGCCAGCCCGTCCAACGTGACTCGTATTTCGCAGTGCGACGGTACCTGTTCCGTATTGTCGTGCTTTTTCGATTGCGAGGTTCATCGCAAAGGTTGCCCCGACCTGTCCAAGCGCGCTGTGTCCATCTACCACTGCAGCACAGGGATTGTCACTTACAATTTCAGGCTTTGCGGTGGGTTGGAATCTGCCATCTCGTATAGCGCGGGCGTATTCGTAGAAACGGATGGCACCGTGGGAATCGTGTCCGAAGAGGTTGGATTCGATCAGATGGTCAACAACCGATCGGGTGTCTTCCGCGGTACAACCGGCGGCTTCAAAGAGGTCATAGCCGATTTGCCGCAGATTGTCGGGTTGGAATGTAGGCATAAAAAATCCTTTCTACTGTTCTGATTTATATATTGCTTTATCATCGAATGAAGGCCAGTTTTTACGACTCTTTTTGTTTCCGCACCTTATCGTTGTGTTCTGCCTCAAGTTCTTCTACAAGTGCGTTCAGAATATCCTCCGGTTCGCCGGGGCGTTCCCGCTTCTCCGTCCACTGCCACTGATCGAGGTAGTCGTCAGTTCCAGCTAAACCTGTTTCCATCGCTGTGCGATCAATCTCAACCTGAAAACGTTTAGGCATTTGCTGTGAGATTGGTTTTCTACCTTCAAAGACTCTGACCTGCGCCGGAATATCTTTCCAATATAGGATTTGATACATTGCCACGATTCACTCCTCCAATTCTCCCTTGCGATAGGCACGCAGGAATGTTCTACAGAAGCGATCTTTGCCCAGCATCATATCCTCGGTCAGTTGATAGGCTTTTGACCTTCGGTCAACGGCGAGGGCTTTCTGCGGATTATTGGTCACAGGGTCAATAATCCCGCTATCCGCACCGGCTTCGACCGCGAGAATCATAAAAACGTCATTGATGAGACGACGGGAGGGCATCTGGAAGGAGACATTGCTGAATCCACCGCTGATATGGATGGCGGGACCATACTTCTCACGGAGCTGCCGGATAGCTTCAAAAGCGTGGTTACCGTTCTCTGTGTCCACCCCAATCGGAAAGAATAACGGGTCAATGAAGATGTCCTCAGTCGCAATTCCTTTGTCGTTCGCTGCGTCTACCATGCGAGAGGCGTTGGCAACTCGCTCTTCGGGGGTCTGTGGCATTCCAGACTCACTGGCGGCTGTCACCATAACCTTCGTATTATACTGGGTGGCGAGGTCCAACGCGTCAAGGCGTTCCAGCGATGCGGAGTTGAGTAGTGCCCGTCCGACACTGCTATCATACACCTCAAGCCCTGCTGCAATGATTTCGCTGTTGGAGGAATCAATCGACAAGGGTGTATCAGTCATCTGCTGAAGGGCTTGTACCAACCAGCGCATGGCCTCCTTCTGCTCTTCAAGCCGCCACGAAATTTCATCCACGTTGACATCGAGGAAATCGGTGCCGGAATCGACCTGTCGTTGGACGATTTTGCGTATGTACTCCACACCTTCGCTGGCGTGGGGTTCTTCACCCGACATAGCCGCCTGAACCGCGATAATCACATGTTTGACCCGTCCCTCCTCATACTCTTGAGACTTCTTAATAGATTCAGGGATGACGAGGTAGCGACGTTTTTTATTCGTGCCCAAATAGCGGACGGATTCGATTCCGTCTGGATTGTTCGTAACCAGTTTTCCGCTGCGACGTACCACCCGCGTGGTATGGACATTCTCACCAATAATAATAAAATCCTGACCGTTTATTTCCATATTCACTCCTCTTGGTGCTGCACACGGTTGGCATCATTTTCACCCACAACCAGCCGCGTCATCAGTTATCAGATTTTTTCTGGGCGTGATGGTCGCGCTCCAGAAAAGTGTTACCCCAAGCGCTTGTGCCGTTGAGGGCACCGTCCTTGAAAATCGCCGGACCATCCAGCATCGTTTCTTCTTCTCCGTAGGCTTTGAGACGATCATAAGCTCTCCCCCAGATACAGTCCTTCTCTCCAATTTCACATTTGCCCTGACGGGTTCCACCGCACGGTCCGTTGCGTTGGTTTTTCACACATTGGGATTCGGGACATAGATACGCAATATCGGGTAGCGAACAGTCTCCACAGTCACGGCAATCAAACGCGGGAACCTTAACCGCTTGTTCCAAACCGTGCATGGCTTTCTTTACACGCTCGCTTGCCCCGTCGATTGCCTGAGAGATTCGCTTGCCGACATTAAATCCCCAACTTCCCTTTTCAAAAACTTGGTCGTGCACCACACGATTAATCTTATAGCCCAAGGGAATTTCCCCTTTGGCAGCTTTCAAGCCCTCTGTCCGCTTTGAAAAGAGGTACTCGCGATTAACCGTAGTTGAACTGAGTCCGGTATCCGTTTCCGGTTCAAAAAAGTAAAATTCGTCGGGATAGTGGAAGCAAATTTCCTTGGCGAAATCCTTCCAATCGTCCTCGCCAAAGCGGTCTACTGTCTTCAGAATTTTCTCATAATCTGTATAGCGTAGATGCCCGCCTAGGTATACGCCGCGATAGCCCAATCCTTTGGCGATGGCGCACTGCTTGGCGGCAAATTCCAAGAGGAAGGCTTTGCCCCTGTCCTTTGATTTTCCCTCTTTTTCGACTAGGTCAAGCAGCTGATCAGTTACGGTCACGCCGGGGATGTTACCCTTATTGAAGAAACGGGCGGCAGGGCGACTGAGAACGTAGACGTTGCCAATCACTGGGACATCCAAATTGTGGGTCGCCATATATTTCAACAATTCGTCCTGTTTGCGCGAATCGTATCCGATCTGGTTGATGATGAATGCTGCGCCGTTCTCGATCTTCTTTTTTAGCTTGAAATACTGCGGCATGACCTCGCGTTCATAACGTTTGTGGTTGTTGACCACTGCGCCCAAAAAGAAATTGGTGCGTTCCAACACCTGCGATCGTCTCCCTGCCCCTACCGTCATACCGGCGTTCATGTCAGTGAACATCTTCAGCAATCCTACTGAGTCGGTATCAAAGACGGGACTTGCTTGACCGCGATACCCATCGATCGGGTAATCACCCGATAACGCTAGGATGTTGTCAAATCCTTCACTGGCAAGCTGCCACGCCCGGCTCTGAAGTGCGTTACGGTTCCAATCTTTGCAGGAGAGGTGGATAATCACTTCTTGACCGCGAGAGAGAAGATCTCTCCCCAAGGTATCGGGACCGATCATGGCGTTGCCGCCTGGATTGTCGGTGATGCTCAAGCCGTGTATGCGCGGATTGTCTGCCAATTTTTGCGATAGTTCCAATACCCGCTCCCCATCGGGATCGGTGATAGTTCCACGCGAGGTTACCACTTCCACATAGGTGAGAAATGTATCTGTCTCTTGCAGCAGATGGCGAAATGAGGCCTTCTGTGAAGCGTCAAAGTTATAGGGTGTTTCGGTGGGGGATGTGTTCATGGTTGTGGGCTCGCTTGACTCTGCTTAGGTTTGACAACCTTCGGTTGAAATCGTTGCAATTTTCAAGTCGGCATCTATTTTGACGTGAGGCGTGGATACCGACACCCCTTTATACAAACAATGGTGTTGGCTTCGGTGGACCGAAACCGAATTCCACCAACCTTGAAACCATTCCTCGGAGTCGAGGACGGTCACTGTTGACCATTTCTGCTGCCGGATGCAGTGAAAAGTTCCAGCCTTTGTATAGGTCTTTGATGTAAGCGATTTGTTCGTCTGTCACGGGGTTTGCCATGAAGTTGATGGCGTGTTGGGAGCGTCCCGGTGGACCGCCGAACGCTCCGTGCCATAGCGTTTCTGGAAAGATTATGACATCGCCGGGCTGCGATTCGATGACAACGCTGGGAACGTCCGCACCTGCAACCCCGAACGGCATCACGGTTGGATCATCATTCTGGGCCGTCAACGGCTGTATCCGTTCCCTATATTCTAACTTATGAGATCCCGGTATGAAACGCAGCGCCCCTGTGTCTTTGGTGTTTGGCTCAAGGTAGAATGCGATCTTGATGTGAGGCACCGGTTCTGGGTCAAGTCCCCCACCGTGCCACTGTGTGTCGCCGACATGGAGGTTGCCCTCGGTAGCGTTCAAGATGAAGTCAGGTCCGAGGAGATCTTCACCCAGTGAATAGATGCGGTCGTCCTCAATGAGCCATTGGAGCCGGGGATTCATCTCGAAGAACGGGATCATGGCTTGACGCTTCTCTCCGGGGAACGGCTTGCCTTGACGGTTTTCTCGCAAAACCGTGTCGGACTCACGACGGATAACGTCAATCTCCTGCGATGTAAATAGCTGTCGCAGGACAAGGAATCCAAACGTCTCAAAGTGCTGTTTCTGTTGAGTCGTTAGCATGTTGACCTCTCTTCCGGTTCAGAATTATGGCTGCCATTGAGCTGCTTTTCACATGCCGTAAAAATAAAGTCAAGGATTCCGAATACTTTGGCAGGGTCGGTTATCGAGTAGGCAAGCGGATGTTTCGCAAAAATATTTGTCTCCAATTTGCCAAACTCCCAGATGATTCCTGTTGACACAATTCCATACACCGTAACCTGTTCATCCTGATTCAGCTTTTGGCACGCTATCAGTTCCGCCAAGCATTGCGCCCAACCTCCTTCAAAATCCTGCTTTTTTGCTTCTACCACTGCCAGAAGGGGACGATCTACCAGCTTATCGGTCACGCCATCAATCCATGCTGACACAAAGTAATCTGGTTCCCCATACAACTCGTTGTCAACATTCAAAGCGCGCTGGGACCACAATTTCAGGGTTCCATGGCGCTTCCACGCCTGCTGCAAAAACGGAAAAATAAAACTTTCTCTTAAAAACGTTTCACTTTCTTGAATCGCCTGTCTGTCCAACAAGAAGTCTAAATTCTCAATGAACCAGTTAGGAGGTTCAAGCTGCAGGTCAGGTATAAATCGTTCCGGACGAATTTGTAGGGGATATGTTTGAATAACCTGTTCTACACTTTTGAAATCGCTGTATGCCATCTGAATATCCTGCGTTCTGACTGTCGACTTTAGTTGTGCTAGTCCCACATCTGTTTACTCCATCACACAAACTCCATCGGCATCGGCTTGAACTGACATCCTTCGACAAATACCTCAAAGAAGTCGGAGGTTGTCTCCAATTCGACATGTTCAATCCCTTTGACCAGACGCTCGATAGCCTCACGTTTCTTGCGTGAGAGGAGGACCTCCTTTGCTCCTTGTACCGCAGCGTTGCCGATCTTGACGATGCGATCTTCGTCCACCGGTGCCAAAAACCCGATCTCAATCGCATTGCGAACATCTACATAATTGGCAAAGCCTCCCGCCAGATAGAGCCGACTCACGTCCGCCGGATTAATCCCAAACTTTCGCATAACGATGAATTGACCACAGTAATTGGCAGCCTTCGCCTGAGCTAGATTGCTGGCATCTTCGCGGGAAAAGGTGATGCCGTATTCCGGGATAATCGGTATCTCGCGTGTTTTTCTGTCTCCGAATACACCCATTTCAGTCATCCGCTCATGGCGACGGAGTTCTGCCAGTAGGTCAATTAAACCGGAGCCACAAATCCCTTGAGGTGCAACGCCGCCGATTGTACTATATTCAACCTGACCATCTATCCATCGGATCGACTCGATCGCTTCGTCGTAGCCCGGCATCCCGTACTTAATGCCACCGCCCTCAAAAGCGGGACCCGCCGGGCAGGAAGCGGCGATCAATCTCTCTGGATTCCCAACCACCACTTCGGTGTTCGTGCCGACATCTACTAGCATGACAACCTCTTTTTGGGATGCGATGTCGAGTGCGACCAGATCCGCTGCGACATCGGCACCGACATGGCTGCCGATCAATGGCAGTCCATACACCCGCGCCTTGGGGTTGGCTCGGATTCCGAGCCGCCGCGTCTTCTCAATGAGCGACGTGGCTTCACGCTCACCGGCGTGATATTGATGTTCAATTATCGACTGGTAAGGTTTTTGACCGATGCTCTGTACATCTAACTTAAAGAAGATGTCCCGCATCGTCGAGTTACCTACCACGACAATTTCGTAAATTTCTTGGCGGACGAACCCTAGTAGTGTCGCCATCTCCTGAATTTCGTGGTTGAGCGCGTTGATGACCGCCCAACGCAACTTCCCACTAAATTCGCCATCATACGAGATGCGGTGCATGATATCGCTGCCGCCGAATCGCTGTGGGTTCTCAAAGGAGCTAACGTGGACGCTCTCACCGGTTTCCAAATCTACCAAGTCGATAACTACTGTTGTGGTTCCGAGGTCAATCGCCAAGCCGTAGATGTGACCGCGATATTTGTCAACTGCCTCGTCATCGTAGTAGACCATATCTTCGCGGCGTGTGACTAATGGGTCAATTTGAAGCGGTTTTTCGTGGGTGCGGGTAAGAATTTTGGGGGTACGCCGTATTGGCGCGAATTCGATATCGACATCGGAGTTCTTAACCACCGCTTGGCAGGCGAGTCGATAGTTTTCCCGCAAAAACGATTCAGTTTCGTTTCGTGGACGCAACGCCTCCATCCCCTCTTTGATCTCTACAATACATTCATGGCACTGTCCGGTGCGATAGCAGGAGGTCGGCACCTGAACTGCGAGTTCATCCGCGTAATCAAAAATAGTCTTCCCGGCTGCGAGTGGATGCTTTTTGCCGTCATGCGTTACTGTTCCTTTGCCATAGTTTACTTCGTTGCCGAGGAACGCACCTTCAGCAGCTTCGGTTTCCCACGCAGTCCGATAGTCGATTTTATCGTCCCCACCGCACAGGAGCAATCCCTCCTCTGGAGTTCTACGCCCCTTTGCCTGCTTGCCAGCCAAGCCGGTGCTAGGCGGTTTCCGCTGGTTTCGACACCCAAATTTAGCGGTACATTGATCGAAGCGGTTTTTGTACGGGCATCGATACATAGATTGCACGTCGGCATGGTTCACCATGCTTGAGAACAGTTCTGATATTTTGTCTAAACGCTTTTGATATTCTTCTTTGCTCATTGGTTTATTGGTGCATTAGTTCATTGGTTCATTAGTTCATTATGGTAGATTTCAGAATTAATTAGACCTTGTGAACGAGCGAGGTCAAGAACCTTGTTCGCGGAGTTACGGCACACGGTGTCCCGATAAATCGGGATGCAGAGCCATGTGCCTACTACTTTTGATGAATCCTACTCATCGTCCCAATCCTCGTCCTCTTCTTCGAGGAATTGCTTTGCCAACGCCACACATTCAAGGGCGTCCTTGCCGTACCCGTCCGCTCCCATATCATCGGCGAACTCTTGGGTCACCGGGGCTCCGCCCACCATGATCTTGACATCTTCCCGGAGATCTTCATCAATAAAGGCTTCGATTGTCTTGCCCATGTTCGGCATTGTGGTGGTCAGCAACGCCGACATTCCGAGTACAGGTGCCTCATGTTCCTCTACTGCTTCGATGAACTCATCGTCCGAGGTGTCCACCCCCAAGTCATGCACAACGAATCCTGCGCCTCGTAACATCATGATACACAGGTTCTTGCCGATGTCGTGGAGATCACCCTTTACTGTTCCCATGATCACTGTCCCGATGGGATCGATGCCGGAGGCGGATAGAATGGGTTCAATATACGCCATCCCAGCTTTCATGGCTCGTGCACAGGCGAGGACTTCCGGAACGAAGATAAAGTTCTCTCGAAACTTGATCCCAACAATCCCCATCCCTGCGATTAATCCGTCGTCCATGATTTCCAATGCTTCGGTGCCTGACTCTAGGGCGGCTTTGGTCATCTCATCCACACCATCATTATCTCCGTCGATGAGTGCTGCAGCAATGTCCTGCATGTCCGGGGTGGTTTTGGCAAACGTGTTAATAGTGCGCTCCCGTTCATCCGGACGCTCAATAAACTCCTCAATCTCGTCTACGATAATTTCATTCTGAATGTCAGTGATTTCTGCCATAGTTTTCTCCGCTAATTCACGTGTTCCTTGTGCCAATCCTGCACCGCTTTGGGGATTTCTTTGAGATTTTCAATAGCGGTCTGTAACGGAATCGCACACTCTGGACCAACAAGATGCACACCGGATTCTAGATTCTTGTAGACTTCCCCTCTAACGTCTTCGGGCCCCTTCGAGAAGAGCGTTTCAGGATTGTTAATATTACCTACCAGAGAGATTCGTTCCTTCACCACTTCCATAGATTCGTCGGGTTCGTTCTTGGAATCGTAGTGGAAGGCTGCCATTCCTGTTTGGGCAATGTATTCCATTCTGTCTACCGTCCGACCGCAGATATGGAGAATCAGCGGAATAGGAATTTGATCGACAAACTCAGTGTGCAGGTCGCGGAGATAACGCTCATAGTATTCGCCGCTGACCAGATCGCCCGTTGCGTGGTCGGGCAGGGTTAGGGCGTCTGCTCCCGCTTCAATCTGTGCGACCCCAAACTCTATCGTGGCTTCCTTGAGCCTATCCAGCGCGAGTTTCGTTTGGCCCGGATCATCCAAGGATAGCAGCAAAAAAGGCTCCACGCCGAAACAGTGATATGCCTGAGACCAAGGCCCCATCGTCTTTCCAATGATAGCGACATCATCCCCGTATTCCTTCTTGAGAATCTTAATCGCGTCGAGCACGCATTTGGTATCCTGATGCGTCAAAAAGTCTGATGGGATCTTGATTTCATCGACATCCTCCCAGATCGGTTCACGCATTCTAACCGTGGGCCAATTGTCTTTCTGCTCCCACTGAATCTTGCACCCGAGCGCGGAGGATTCTTGGATGATCGTGAAAACAGGCATAATCGTGTCGAAACCTAACTCGGTATACCCGGTGGCGGCTAAACGTGCCATCAATTCAGGCTGGCGGTTGGCTTCCGGGAATGGCGCGTCCACCAAGTCCATCAGTTCTACTGTGGCGACAGATGTTGGGTTACAGATCGGTGTTCTGTCCACAGGTTCTCTCTTCAACGCTGCTAAAACCCGTTCTTTGCCGGTCATCGGTCCGACTGTTTGTTGTTGAGTTCCCATATTTTCCTCCTAATTCTGTTGGCTTGGGGCTGCGAGGACGCCACGCGAGGCTGCCATCTCCTGTTCCCGTACGATGGCACGTACATTCGGGGCACGAACCAGCAGCAAGCCGACTAGCGCGTCGTGCGAGTGGCCACACGGAAACGCAACGGTATCGAGCGTTCCATCCACCTCTTCCATCTCTCCCAATTTGATTAAACCGCCAGCAATTGCGGAGATACGTCTGTCGGCGCGTCTGCCCTTGCCATCAGCCTTCACTTGATAAATCCCCTTTCCGAGGCTATCGACCGTGATGGTCAGTCCCGATTTTTTGTCCAAAATCTGTAAAGGGCGCGGTTCCACTGAATCGTTCGGGGCAAGCTTGCACGACTCCAGAAAAGTTCGCTTGCAAGCCAGTTGGTGTGCTGCCTCACAGGGAAACTGAAGCAGCCCATCTTTCTCTTCAACTAAGTTTCCCATGTGCGTCATCGTATTAACTGCAAACTGAATACGCCCTTGAGCCCCTTCCATCTGGCTGTAGGTATGCACTAAAAACTGGGGGCTTTCCTCCTGCCCCTGTTGGTATAGGGCGATTGTTATATCGTGGAAATGAGGGTCCATCGGGACCAATTCAATGCGTTTTCCAATATCAACTGTTTGACCCATGGTTGTCTCCTCGTTATCATTTTGGTTGTGTTAAATAAACGCAAAGACGCGAGGTCGCAAAATGTCCTACCGACACGATTCGGCAATTTGGCAGGGCCCTGGCAGGTCCAAAAAAAAAATTTCAACCTCACATCGGGGGTTCATCATTGTCCGGTGTCTCTCTGAACCCTGACGGGGCCTAGCTTCAGAGCGTTTTTAGATTTTTACCACACAACAGAAAGTGCGCCCAGACGGCTTTTTGACCTGCCAAATACGCACTGTTTATGAACCGTTTTTCACTCAAATGACACCATAACCTCGCCAAATGTCAGGGATTTGGCAGGTCCCTGACAGGTCAAAACTCTGAAATGTGTAAGTCCTGTAATTGTTTTCACATTTCACGCGCTTTGTGTTTTGCACTTTATTTTTCGCTCATGTTAAGAAATCGTGCAACAGAAACCGAGTTTTGAAGAAAAAACTCGGTTTATCTTTCTGCTTTGCGCTTTCTTTTTAGATGAGCCATAGCTTTTAGCTCTTAATTTTGCTTGACAACGGAACGTTTTATTCGCATAATAATTAATGGTCTGACCTTTGTAGCATAAGTTTAACCCAAAATTGGGGAATTGTAAAGCAAAATTTTTATTACCGTACGCTATGAGAACGCAAGAACAGGAAAAATTGGCGATGAAGGAGATGAAGCCCGATACCCGCACCTCCGTGAGTGATGGGATTGTAGAGCAGATGGTTGATCTCATTTCGCGGGATGTGCTAAAACCCGGGGACCGGTTGCCTTCTGAGCGGGAATTGTGTAAGCGGTTGGGGGTGGGGCGGAGCTCCTTGAGAGAGGCGTTGCGTTCGCTTGCTGTCATGGGGATTATAGACGGACGGGTTGGAGATGGCACTTTTGTTTCTAACAGTAATAAGCGGTATCTGGAGAAAACGCTACAGTGGGGGTTGCTGCTGGACCGTAAAAGGGTTCAAGACCTTATCGAAACCCGGCTTATGCTAGAATCTCAGACAGCGTTTCTGGCAGCGAAGCGGGTCACACCTGAGAATATTGAGGCAATTGAGGAGACCTTGCGGGGGATGGAAACGTCGATCGGGCAGCCGGAGAAATATTTGGAGTTTGATTTACAGTTTCACCTGACCATCGCACGGGCAACGCAAAACTCGATACTCTACAGCCTTCTGAGCATGATACGGGGTTATCTGCAAGAGTGGATCAAAGGAAGTCTCGTTGAGCCGTCAACGACTCAAACGGAGACGCGGGCGAAATTGTCGTTACTGGAACACCGAAAAATCCTAGATGCTCTCCGAAGGGGAGCGGCGGATCAGGCACAGCAGGCGATGGCGGAACACATTCTCTCCAGTAGCGTTGACCTTCAGAGGTGATAAGAGTATTATCTTCGATGGGTGTTGAGATATGAGGCGAATTCGCTATAGCGTCGCCATGAGTTTGGACGGCTACATCGCTGGACTCGGCGACGAGTTTGATTGGATTGTTATGGATCCTGATATCGACTTTGCTGGACTGTCCGATCAGTTTGACACCTATCTGCTCGGTCGACGAACCTTCGAGGTCACACGCAGCCACGGGCAGGCGGCGATACCCGGCACACGAACGTTCGTATTTTCGCGGACGTTAAAGCAGAGCGACTACGACGATGTCACGATCGTCAGTGAGAACTGGAGACAGGTAGTGCAGTCGCTCCGTGAGGAGGAGGGAAAGGACATCTGGTTGTTCGGTGGAGGGTCCCTGTTTCGCAGCCTAGCCGAAGAGGGATTCGTTGACACGGTGGAGGTCGCTATCATCCCAATCGTGCTCGGCGGAGGTATTCCGCTCATTGCTGAACCGACCCCGCGAATCGCGCTGACGTTGAAGGAGCACACGGTGTATAAGAAGACCGGTACTGTCTGGTTAGTGTACACCGTAAACGATACTAGGGCATGTTGACATTTTGATACTGCTCATTCGGCAAACGCTGTAATCATCAGGCAATCTGCCATAAGTATCGTTTGCAGACTAAGATCACAATCTAACAGATCGTGGTACAAAGGTCCGAAATGGCCTCTGACATGCGAACAAAGGGTTGGGGGCCCCAACCCCTACGAAGGATTATGCGTTTGCGCTCCCTCTTGATGGTCTGGTTGCGATGAAATGTCAACAGAACTTAGTCAAATGTGAGCACATCAAGTTGTCAATCTGTCGTCCGCCGGAAGTAATCCTCAAGCCCACCCATGGGCGTGAATCCCAATATCCGTTTTGCTTTCTCGACCTGATATTTTCCCTGTGCGAAATAGCTGAGTAGGTTGAAGGATTGGAAGTTGCCGGGAACAGATTCAATCTCTAAAGCCAAGCGGCAGGCGTGTTGCAGGTCTTCCCACACCACCGTGAAGGGTGGAAAATCGCCTTGGACAGCTTCCGTTGGCTTCGCGCCGAGACCGTTAAAGAGAAAACAGACGGTTTGGATATCGTATGTCCGCGAGAAAATCTCGCATATCTCCATGCTGAGGTACTTGGTAATTCCGTAATATCCGACGCCCGGTGCCCGTGGCACATCGTCAAGATCAAATTCGGGATCGTATGCGTGACGGATTGATTGGGGGCCGGTGTGAACCACCTTTTTAATCCCCAGTTCGGCGGCGGCTTTCATCACATGGTATGCCCCCTTTGTACTTACCTCAAAACTGATCACCGGATCATCGCGGAGGACAGCGAAGTTCATGATAGCGTCCATCCCACGGCATACCTCCAATACATCTGGATATGAGGTTATATCAACATTGATAATCGGTTTTCCGTCTGGATGCGGCACAATGTCCGAGAGATACAGATCGTAGTCCTTTTCCAAGTCTGGCGTGACGTAAGGGGCGATATTGCCAGACGCGCCCAGCACAAGCACTTTCTTCATGGTCAAATTCTCCTATGCGTGAAACGTGAAACGTAAAACGTGATTGCGTAGAGACCCTTCCAACCTTCCTTTGCTTCCATTCTTCCCTTTCCCCACCCGTAGCAACAAGGTCCAAACGGGTCATCTTTTTTAACCTTTACGCTACGCAGATGAGTCGGTTGTCTTCAGGTAAAGGCTCTGAAAATCGTGAGTGGGTTGATACCCAATCCCCCGTGCTTGGTCGATCAGAAATTTAGGATTGGGAATATCCGCACAGATATGATAAACCGCCCATCGTTGCGCCCACCACGCGCTGTTGCTACTGTCGCGATTCAAGACGCAGCGGAACGCACCCGCAGCATCGCGGATATCGAGCCACGCAAGATTTGGCGTTTCCCCCTGAACTGCTTCCTCAAGCACTAATTCTCCCAACCGCAGCCCTGTTACCGTGACGAGGTGTTCCCGCGCAAACTCGCGGGCGGTCAACTCACCCAGATACTTCGTCATCTCCACAATTTCCGGCGACGGGAGGGGCTGCCAGAGTTCGGTGATATACACATCGTCGGAATAGTTGTTGAAAACAGATAGAGTGCTCGCATAGATGAGTCTCTTTATCCCCGCCTCAACCGCTGCGCTAAAGAGGACGTGTGTGCCTCGTGTCGCCAAATCTAGCAACATCTGTTCGCGCTTTAATTCATCGGATGGCAGATTGGTCGGTGGTTCGCCGGTATGAATCAGGGTATCGATTCCTCGAACCGCTTCCCACGAATCATCGGGATCCAAGATGTTTCCCTGAATAAAATCGCAGCCTTCTGCTACGTCGACCGGTACACTGTCTATGAGGCGAACAGTGTGGTCATCCTTGAGTTCAGTTGCTATCGCCTGTGATAGTTGACTGGATGCACCGGTAATGAGAATGTTCATTGATTTACCTCCTTCGGATTTTTATTCATCATATCAGACAACCTTGAACCTGTCAATTTTTTTCCTTTACGCTAGTGAAAAATGGTATAATATTCAAGACTTATGCACCTCATATTGTAGTTGCCCGATTCATCGGGCGTATCGGGGCATAGGCGGGATCTATATCTATTGTAGGCGGGGCATCCCTGGTCACGAGATTCTCTCGGACTTGCCCCGATCCATAACCGGAGTGATTTATGACATTCCAACAGATTTGCCGTACCTACCAGCAAAACATCCAGCACACCCACGCACAGAGTGATGCAACCGATGAACTCTCCCTGCACCCGAATCTCAGGACATTCTTGGAAGAAACAGTCGAATTTTTAGGACATGAAATTACGATTATATCCGAGCCACGAAGATTGGAGGTTGGCGGTCCAGATTTCGTTGTGAAAAGTGGTTTACTTTCAGTTGGTTATATTGAGGCAGAAGCATACAACAGGGACCTTGATGCCCTTACAGGTCATGCCCAAACACAAAACGAGCGGTTTATCGAAAACCTTGATAACTTCATCCTCACCAATTTTGTCGAGTTTCAGTTGTACGCAGAGGGCCAACGGCTCGCAACATCACGAGTTACGGACGAAAGTACGGTTTCCTTAGAGAATTTGCTCGATCGGTTTCTGAGTGCAAGGCTGACGCAAATTGAAAGCCCAGAAGTTCTTGCCAAACACCTCGCACGTCGTACCCGCGAACTCCAAACGCAAATTGCAGCGACACTCACCGATGAAAGCAGCGATATCTACCGGATGTTCTTGGCATTTAAGAAACTACTCCTAACTACGCTGACCCCCGACGATTTCGCAGATATGTATGCACAAACTCTCGCGTACGGTCTCTTTGCAGCACGGTGTACGCTTCCCAATGGAACAAACTTCTCGCGGCATACTGCTTATGCTGCACTTCCACCGTCAAACCCATTTTTGGTCCAACTCTTCCACCAAATTGCTTCCCCAAACCTTGAGGAGAACGTCACCTATATTTTGGAGGATATTGCAAACCTCTTGAAAAACGTTCCCATAGAAATGCTCCGTACTGCTTTTGTACTTCAAGCCCATTCTGAGGATCCGGTCATCCATTTCTATGAAACTTTCCTTGCTGAGTATGATCCGCAGCGCCGCATAGACCGTGGGGTTTACTATACACCGCCACAGGTTATCTCCTACATCGTCCGGTCTGTTGATGCACTGCTCAAAACAAAACTGAACAAACTCGATGGACTTGCCGAGAACGATGTGCTCATCCTTGATCCCGCTACAGGCACCGGCGGCTTTCTCTTGGCAGCGTTGAACCACATCGGCGAATACATCACAACCACTTACGGCATAGGGGACTGGCATCAGTACATTAACGATACCCAACTTGTAAAACGGCTCTTCGGTTTTGAGATTTTAGTCGCGCCGTATACGATTGCCCATCTGAAGTTGAGCCTATTTCTCCGGGCACAGGGTTGGCGCGCAGCGGAACGTCTCCGTATTTATCTCACTAATACATTGGAGGAACCTGTAGAGAAGGAACTGTACACCTTTGCTGAATTTATCTCCAATGAGGCGAATGCGGCGGTGTCAGTGAAACGCGATGAACCGCTCCTCGTCATCCTCGGCAATCCACCCTACCCCCGTCACTCTATGAATCCAAGCCGTAATAGCGATGGGAAGCTCACTTTTATCGGAGGACTGATTGAAGATTACAAACGGGTAGATAGACAACCACTCGGCGAGAGGAACTCAAAGGCACTGCAAGGGGATTATGTGAAGTTTACTCGATGGGCACAGTGGCGAATTGATAGAAACGGCGAGGGGATTATTGGCTATATTGTCAACAACAGTTTCCTTGATGGTCCTATCTTTCGAGGGATGCGAAAGAGTTTATTGGACAGTTTCAACACCATCTACCTGCTCAATTTGCACGGCAGTAGCAGAAAGAAAGAGGCTGCCCCAACAGCACAGAGAGATGAAAATGTCTTTGACATCGTGCAAGGTGTTTCCATCCTGCTGTGCGTCAAGCAACGCGATAATTCTGCCCCTGCTGCGGTCTATTACACGGATATGTGGGGGAGCAGGGAGGAGAAATACAGGACGCTGCTAGAAACTGATGTCCAAACCACAGAGTGGATGCAACTTCAGCCGACATCACCTTTCTATCTTTTCGTTCCGCAAACAACAGAACTTATAGCCGAATACGAACAAGGATGGGAGATTACAGACATCTTTCAAACCGGCTCGGTTGCAGTTATGACGGGAAGAGATAAATTGACGCTTCATCGAACTCCTGAAACATTACAAGAGACCGTAGCCGATTTTGCTTCACTTCCTGAAGCAGATGCACGGGAGAAGTACGGATTGGGAACGGATAGCCAAGATTGGAAAGTTCACCTCGCCCAGGCAGATCTCCGGAATCATCCCGATGCAGAGCAGCACATCGCGCCGATTCACTATCGTCCCTTTGATAAACGCTGGACCTACTACACCGGGCAGTCAGCTGGATTTCACATGAGACCACGCCCTGATGTTATGCGCCATCTACAAAAGGGAAATCTCGCCCTCTGTGTCTGTCGCCTCGTCAAAGGCCCCGTATGGCAACATGCCTTGGTAACTGACAAAATCACTGAAAATTCCTATATCTCAAACAGAACAAGCGAATCCGGCCGTGTGTTCCCACTCTATCTGTATCCGAATCCAAAGGAACTAGAGATCTTGACAGAACGTTCACTCAATCTCAAACCGGACTTTCTCAAGATACTCTCAGAGCGGCTCGCTCTACCACAAACCGCGCCGTTAGGGCTCCCTCAAGGCGTTTCGCCGGAGGAGATTCTCGCCTATATCTATGCGATCTTATATAGTCCCACCTATCGTGAACGGTATTATGACTTCCTGAAACATGGGTTCCCGCGCATCCCCTTGCCACAGGATATTGAACACTTCCGCAAACTCAGTACGTTGGGGGGTGAGTTGATTGATTGGCATCTTCTGAAAGCGTCGCCGTCACAAATCGCTCCTACCCTAAGCGGTGAACTGCCACGCCATCGATTTGAAGGCGAAGGGGAAGGAGTTGTCTCACGGATTCGCTATGTGGACGGTGGCGTTTGGATCAATCCGACCCAGCATTTCACGGCTGTGCCGATAGATGTATGGGAATATGAAGTAGGTGCGTATCAGGTGTGTGAAAAGTGGCTAAAGGATAAGAGGGGTTTGGCGTTAAGCTATGATGAGGTTAGGCAATATCGGAGTATCTTGGTTGCAGTGGCAGAAACACTTCGACTCATGGAAGAAATTGACGAGATTGTTGAAGAGTTTCTTATCTGATATGAATTACACACTCGGTCAGAAAATAGGTTATAGGCACCTAAGTTCAATGACCCAGGATCCCCATACGCCTAAAAACCCATAATACAATCCCAACACTACTTGTACTGCCATCAGAAACCTCCTTTCAATTGGAGTGATATTGTATCACAATCTTAGTTTAAGGGGTGGTCCTAATTTCCGAGGGCAGTACAGACACTACTATGAAACTACTAATAAACTCAACAATACCCACACTATGCGGACACAGAATTGATGTCAAAATCATAGACCACACCTCAGTAAGAGAAATAAACACTAGTCCACTAGAAACCATATTCACAAACATCAGAACCTACACCGAAGACCTCAGAAACGCAGAATACAACCCCAAACAATACTCCGAAGAAACAATAACAGAACGAAGAACACAAATCGACAGTGAAAAACACAAGATATTCACAGAAGCAATGGGGCACCCGGACATTAACTTCAAACCCCAAGCCAGAGAAAAAGTAATAGAAATCATCCAAGATTTATCAAAGACACACAAGCCAAAACCAATATACTTTACGCTAATCATATACTACAAAATCCCCCGCACATACCATGAAACATACCTAGGCAAAATAGGAAACAAAGACGAATGCGAAAAATTCGCAGCAAAACTAGATGAACGAAAAAATCAGCAAATAAAAAGAGAGGGACTACAACCAGCCATAAATATTCTCACTTGTATTTTAGCACTTATAGCAGCAATAGGAGCTACCCCAATAATAATCAATTCAATAATTAAAGCAGCCCAATTCATAGGAAAAATAGCCTGCAACATCTTCTAACAAGTCAAGAACTTAGCAACGCCGACATTTATGTGAAAGTTGTTAATACATCGTGGTCAATATGGCAGGTCAACAAGCGAGTTACCCACCCTTTTATTGGGAGGCACAAATCTGTAAACGGTCAGAAACATAGGGTCCATCGGGGTTCAGACAGATTTCTTGTAATGGAGGGATTTCCCTAGCGTTGAAAAAATATTTTTTTCACCTGTCAGTGCCCTGCCAAATCGCCACATTGTACGGGTACGTAATGAACCAAGGAAAGCGCAAAGCGCGAAGATAAACCGAGTTTTTTCGGAAAAACTCGGTTTCTGTCGCATACTAAAAAAAGGTAGGACTTACGCAGTTGAACGGTGAGAGATTGTCGTTCAATGTTTGAACCCCAATGCGGGGCAAGATGCCCTGCCTACGACGGGTGTAGGTCATACCACACGCCGATACGCCCGATGAATCGGGCAACTACAATCTGAAGTGCGTAACTCCTAAAAGGATAGCCCCTTGCAAAACAGTCAGTATCGCCAAATCAAGAGAGTTGCCGTGGTTGGGGCAGGGACAATGGGATCTCAGATCGCGGCCCATATTGCCAACGTTGGGATTCCGTGCGATCTGCTGGATATTCCACCCACAGAACTCACCGCTGAGGAGCGTGCCAATCGCTTGACGCACGACAGTCCCGCTGTGCGGAATCGGATTGCACAATCAGCTCTGGATCGGATGAAAAGTGCGAAATCTCGCTCGCCGTTTTACGTCCCGGATGCCGCGGAATTGATTCGGGTTGGCAACTTTCACGATCACGCCGAATGGCTGGCGGATGCGGACTGGATTATCGAAGCAGTGGTCGAAAACCTTGATGTCAAAAAACAGGTGCATGGACGGATTGACCAGCATCGCAGGCGCGGGGCACTTGTGAGCTCCAATACCTCCGGGATTTCGATTCGTGCAATCGCTGAAGATCTCTCGGAGGATTATCGGGAATGCTTTCTCGGCACACATTTCTTCAATCCTCCGCGCTATATGTATCTAATCGAACTCATTCCGACGGATACAACCCACCCGGATATAGTCGAATTTATCTCTGATTTTGCGGAGCACACGCTTGGCAAAGGGATTGTCCGTTGTAAAGATACGCCGAACTTTATCGCCAACCGGATCGGCATTTTCTCAGTCCTGCACACCATCCACCTGATGCTTGCAGAAGGATATACGATTGACGAGGTGGAGGCGATTACAGGTCCCCCGATGGGGCGTCCTCGAAGCGCGACCTTTCGTTTGGTGGATATCATTGGGCTTGATGTGCTTGTGGATGTGGCGAACAATGTCTACGAGAATGCAGTCAACGATGAGATGCGTGAAATTTTTCGGGTTCCCGATTTTATCTTACAGATGGTTGAAAAGGGCTGGCTCGGCGAGAAAACAGGGGGTGGCTTCTATCAGAGACGCCGTGGCGGAAACGGCAGCGAGATTTGGACGTTAGACTATAATAAGTTTGAATACGCACCCCGCTCAGAGGTCCGGTTTGATTCGATCAGTGGAGTCAGACGAATTGCTGACGCAGGGGAGCGGTTGAAGCGACTGATTGACAGCGATGACCGTGCGGGCCGGTTTGCGTGGAAATGCCTCAGCCATACGATGCGCTACGCAGCGGCACGCCTCCCCGAAATCGCGGACGATGTAGAAAGTATTGATAGCGTAATGAAGTGGGGGTTCAACTGGGAGCTTGGGATTTTTGAGGCGTGGGACGCGATCGGTGTACCGGAATCCGTTGAACGGATGAAAGAAGAAAGCCATACAATTCCGCCGCTCGTTGCAGATCTACTAGATTCAGGACGTACCTCGTTTTACAAAACATCGTCCAATAGCCAGCCTGTGAAATCCAATGCGGACGCAAGCCTCATCGACATGGGCGATGGGGTCCTATGTCTCGAATTTCACAGCAAGATGAACACGATTGATAACCCAAGCATTGAGATGATGTTTCAGGCACTTGATGAGGTGGAGCGCGATTTTGAGGGACTCGTCATCGGGAATCACGCGGACAACTTCTCCGTCGGTGCGAACCTTGCCTTGATGCTTGAGCGGGCTCGGAACGGAGATTGGGAGGCACTTGAAGGGAGGATCTCCGCCTACCAAAAGGCGAACATGAGATTCAGACTTTCCCCCAAGCCGGTGGTCGCTGCCCCCGCTGGTATGGCTTTGGGCGGTGGCTGCGAAATAGCATTCGGGGCAGACCGCATCTGCGCTGCCGCCGAAACTTACATCGGTCTGGTTGAGGTGGGTGTTGGACTTATCCCGGCTGCGGGTGGCGTAAAGGAGATGGCTATTCGCTGCCTAGAGGGGGTGCGATTGGAGGTAGATGCTGAACTGTTTCCGTATTTTAAGCGTGCCTTTGAAACCATCGCCTACGCCAAAGTGTCTGAGAGTGCTGCGGGTGCAAAGCAGCTCGGCTATCTCCGTGAGGCGGATACTGTTTCAATCAATCGGGCGCATCACCTTCACGATGCCAAGCAGTTGGTGCTAGCGATGGCAGCAGAGGGGTATCAGGAACCTCAACCGAGGGGGGTGTTTGTGTTAGGAGAAACGGGGCTTGACCGATTGAGATCGGAGATTGATCTCACGCAGCGCGCCGGGCAGCTCAGCGACCACGATGTGAAGATCCTGAATCAGCTTGCGTATGTCCTTTGTGGTGGGGAACTTTCCACTCCGCAATCTGTATCCGAGGACTATCTACTTGAACTTGAACGCGAAGCATTTCTCGGACTCTGTGGTGAGGAAAAAACACATCAGCGGATTGAGTATACCCTCAAGACAGGGAAGCCGTTGAAAAATTGAACGTGAACTGTGGAAGCGAGGAAGCGGGTATGTGGGGGAGCGAGTGTGTGAGGAAGCGGGGAAGCGTGTAAAGACTTAGCCCTCTCACCTCCTCGCCTCCTCTGGTTCTCAGGGGGACTTTGGAAACTTCGCGTAGGTCAGAGTTATTGGTAAATGTCCACTTATTTCTCTGATTCACTGTAAGGTAATTATCTTATGGAATTTGGTGAGTTTGAACTTTTTGTAGTAAGCGATGGCGCATTCCGACTGGACGGGGGTGCCATGTTCGGCACAATTCCGAAGGTGCTGTGGGAACGCACCCATCCTGCGGATGATCGTAACCGAATCCTGATGGGGCTAAACTGCCTGTTGATTCGGACGCCCACGGAGAACATTCTGGTAGATACCGGCCTTGGGGCTGCCTACGATGAAAAGTTCGCTTTTCTGTACGGTGTTGACAAATCCGAGATGGATTTGCTGAGAAATCTCGCAGCGGCGGGGGTACAAGCAGCAGATATCAGCAAAGTCATTTTAACACATTTGCATTTCGATCACGCCGGCGGGAATTGCTTTCGAGAGGAGAACGGAGAATTCAAACCCACATTTCCGAACGCCATTTACTACATTAATCAGGGTGAACTGGCGTATGCAAAGGAGCCCGACCCGCGCAGCAAACCCAGCTATCTCCCATACACTTGGGAGCCGCTTGAAAAACGGGGACAGGTTGCACTTATCTCCGGGGAGGTAGAGGTTGCCCCCGGCGTGACAATACTGCCTGCACCGGGACATACACCAAACCATCAGATTGTTACGGTGAAATCAGGGGGATTGACTGCGTGTTTTCTGGCGGACTTAGTCCCGACACCTTTGCACCTAAAAACACATTACGTCATGGGATTTGATCTCGACGCTTTGACTGCCATGAAGAACAAGGAACGGGTGTTGAAACAGGCGCAGGCGGAAAATTGGCTACTTATTTTTGAACATTCACCGGGGGTCAAAGCGGGCTACTTGAGCGAAGATCTGAAGGTTGAGCCGGTCGAGCTTGCTTCACTGTGAGGATAGATGTGATACCCCCACTATCAAATCATAAATTTTACGGACAGATTTACACCCGAAAGGAAAAAACAGAAAATGGTAAATAAGAAATACCTTCTCACTGACGATCAGATGCGGCACTTTATCGTTAATGGTTATGTGATCGTCAATACAGATCTTCCAGCGAGTTTTCACGATTTCATTTACGGGCGAACAGAAGAGGTGTTTGAAAAGGAGGGCAATCCGGGAAATAACCTGTTGCCTCGAATCCCTGAGATTCAAACAGTCTTTGATGATAGGTGGGTTATCGGAGGGTTGATCAGTGTTTTGGGCGAGGATTATTACATGCAGCCCCATCGCCATCCCCATTTCAATCGACCACAGAGCGAAGGACAGCGGATGCACCAAGATGGAGGCAGGCGATGGTCGCATCACACGCGAAGATTGTTGGTTTTCTACTATCCGCAGGATACACCTCTAGAGCTCGGTCCCACCGGAATCGTTCCGGGGAGCCATTACTACAATACCCCTGACGGTGCAACGGTCAGCGACGAGCTCCCGGTCTGTGGCAAAGCTGGAACAGTTGCGATTGTGAACTATGATTTGTGGCATCGCGGTATGCCGAATTGTACCGACAAGAACCGCTACATGATGAAGTTCCTCTTTGCTCGCATGTCAGAGCCGGAGTCGCCTTCATGGAATAACGAAGGGGCGGAGTGGGATCAGAGTAAGTCGATCGGCAATGATGTGCATCAAAAGATGTTCCAGCACGTTTGGGACTGGCATTATGGAAAAACGAACGGGGATACACCGAGCAACGGTCAATCGATGGAATCCGTACCGAAACTTATCGAAGGGATGGGAGATGATTCGGAGTCGAGGGGTCTCAGTGCCGCTTATGCGTTAGGCGAATTTGGGGAACCGGTGGTGCCTATGTTGATGGAAGCGTTTGAGGACGAATCCGAGACGGTACGCCGAAATGCGTATTATGCGTTGAGTGCGATCGGCGCGCCTGCGGTTGATCCGCTCATTGGTAACTTGGGACATCTAGATGCACAGGTGCGTGAGACTGCTGCGGAGGCGTTGGGCGATATTGGTCGTTTCGCACAAGCTGCTGTTCCGGAATTAGCAGGAGTGTTGCAAGATGAATCGGAGGAGGTTCGTTCCCGTGCAGCAGAAGCGTTGGGAACAGTCAGTCAACAAGGGTCAACCGCCATCCCCGCATTAAGCGCAGCATTGCAGGATAAGGATGAACGGGTTCGACGGGATGCCATCCTTGCATTGGCGCGGATTGGTTCCCATGCGGTTGATGCTGTCGATGCGTTGGGCGGGATGTTTTCCGATGAAAACCGGTATGTGCGCGGTGATGCGGTTCATGCTTTATATCGCATCGGTACGCCGGAAGCAAAGGAGGTTTTACTTCAATTTCTGATGAGGACGCGGTGGTGCCCCATAACCAACCGTGAAAGCACGCATTAGGAGATGGTAGAGAGATGCTGTGACTTTGACAGTTGACGGAATACTCTCAATTGAGAGGCATTGTCTCGACTGGAAAGTGAGCGAGGCTTGATATCGGGGCGTTGCTCAGTTAGAGACTTTTAGACGATGTTTTTCATATCCATTCTTTTCGTCTGGAGTTAGTAACATCACATTTGATTGGGTCAGCTTGTCGGGATAAGTTGATATTTTCAATGGATTGTTTAACGGTTTTAATGAATTGGCTGTGTGCGTATGGTGATACTATAATCTGCTGTACAAGTTTGCTTGCGGAATTTATTTCTAATGGTAGAGAGTCCATGACGATTATTTGTTCGTTTATTAGGCGACTCACCGCATAAAATTCAGCTGGGGGAAGTTGGGAGAGTCCATATGGATTGAGGTATGTTGATGCTAAAATGCGTATTTCTGATTCATCTTGGAAGTCTTCTAATTTATAAAAAAAGCAGAACTTATCATATCCGTTGTGCAGGTATTTTGTTTTCATTTCAAAATCTGTAGGGTTGTTGCTTGTATATTTAACTGGCTTAACGGTAAGATAAGGTCCAAGAGTAGTGTTTTCTGGTAATTCGTCTATTCTTGTTTCTGAAAATAATTCGTGCCTGGATATGGTATTACTCCTTACGGATTCTATACAGTCTAATAGTAATTTGGCGTTTGTTTTTATAGCGACACCTTCCCCACCATGTGTATATCTGTCCCACATGGCAGCGTTTTCGTAGTCGGCTTTATGCCATGAGGATATGTATATTGTTTCATAGTATTTTTGCATTGCAAATTGAATGCTATCCTCGTAAGCATTGGGTAACTTAGATAGAATTTCTTTGAGTATCAATCCTTCTGATTTATCAGAGAAATTGCGAACGCTGATTAGAGGTATATAATCGTTTATAAGGATTTCATATAAAGAGGAGAAACTCATGTATCTCCAAAGTGTGATATTTTCGTCGGGTTCTAAATCGGGCGGAATGGTTTCAGAGTTTATTTCGTAACTTTTCATGATTATCCTCCTAGAGCAGATCTCTCGGCTAATAGGCTTTTGAGTTTGTTATAATAATTGTTGTTTTTTGTGAAACCTTTTCTGATAAGATCCGTCTAGTAGTTAGTGCCAATGTAGTAATCTCACCTAAAATCCTACGAATAATAAGTAATTTTTTCTAACCGTAAATCGCCCGCAAACCCTTATTATTATTGAGTTTTTTACGCTTTTTTGCTATAATATTGGCAGATAAAAAACAAGGGTATATCTGTGTTGCCAGCACAAACATACCCTTGTTTAATGTGTCAACCGAGGTGCAACTCGGTTTGTAAATATCATTGAGGCTGCAGTCATTCTATCATCATGCACATATCTTGTGCAAGAAAAAATTTGATTGCTCCCTCCTAATCTACCACGAACCTGCAAAACAATCAAATAAAGTCTTACGTTAATAGGGAAACTACCATCCGAGTCTGTCTATAATATCTGAAGACCCTGTTATTACTATCATGGCCTGTTTCTGGTAGGAATCTATCAGGAGAAACCATGACGGTTATGGAGGTTTTTGACTCCTTTCCGGACCAGGAGTCTTGTATCAAGCATTTGGAGAAGGTGCGTTGGGGGGATACCCCGTGTTGTCCACACTGTGGGAGTGAGCATGTTGGACGAAAGAACGAGAGTAATAAAGTTGGTCGTTGGAACTGCTATGATTGTAAATCGAGTTTTAATGTGTTGTCAAAGACTATCTTTCAGAAGACTAAGGTTGAACTACGGAAGTGGTTTGTTGCTATTGTACTGTTATTGAATGCTAAGAAGAGCATCTCTAGCCACCAGTTGGCGCGTGACCTTGGGCTGACTAAGGCGACGGCGTGGTTTATGCTACACCGGTTACGCAGAGCTATGGAGGAAAAGGACGTATTGTTGTCCGGTATTGTTGAGGCGGACGAGACCTTTGTAGGCGGTAAGGTGAAGCGTTGGCCTGATAAAGAGTTGCGGACCAAGCGGGGCGTTGAGAAAATGACCTACCTCGGTACGGTCGAGCGCGATGGTGGTAGAGTGGTCGTTGGTATTGCGGATGGTGTGACTAAGCCCCGTGATAAGAAGCTGTATGATGCTATTCGTGAGTTTATTGAGGGTGTTGTTGACAAGTCTAATGCTAAGTTGGTCAGTGACGGTTTTCGTGCTTATAATCCATTGGGTGAGGTTATGCCACACTACACTGCGAAGCACAAGGAATCTGAACCACTTACAACGGATATAGATGTGCATACGAACACGATTGAGGGCTTCTGGACGCTGATAAAGCAGGCGTGGTATGGGATACACCATCACTATACCCGGAAGTATACCCCACTCTATATTGCGGAGACAACGTATCGGTATAGCCATAGGAATGACACGGACTTGTTCGGGAGTTTCTTGGGTCGGTGCTTTCCTATTCAGGCTTAGTATTTGTTTGATACTGCTGCTTGCTGGTATACCATTTCCCGTCTTTATCAGCGACAGCGAATGTGCCTTCGTTGTTTCTTATAATCATCATGGCTTTTGTATCAGCAGGTGCTTCGTTCTCGGATATACCGATTGCTCCTCCTTCTGGAGTCCCTTTTATGCTGACTGCGGGTTTGCCTGTGTCGCCGTGTATTGTGATTGCGCCCTTATCTGCGTCGCCGTGTAGGACTATAAGGGGTTTGAAGTAGCCCTCACCGTAAATAATCATGGTGCCTCCTGACTTGTCGGCAGATAGAGAGAGGCGACGTTCGCCGTTTTCGTCTACAACATCGAGTGAGGTTACTGCAACGTTACCTAAGTTCTCACGATTCTCTGATTGTTGTGCAGTTACTGGCGCAAATCCTAAGAGTGCAATTAACATACCGATGATTATCAATAATGCTCCGAGTATACTGCATAGTAGTTTTGTTCGTAGGTCCATGGTGTTCTCCTTTAGGGCTTGACACCTCTTTATCGCTGTTAGTTGACCTAAAAAAAGGGGCTGCATGGTCGGATGGTCCCGAATCGTGCAGCCCCTTTTATTTAGATTGAAACTAACGGCGTAAAGGGTTATACTATGAAAGATTGTTAGGTGTTGGTTCACCTTTCAATCATGAAGCGATTCGAGCCTCAACCTCGTTTTGCTTCAGTGGGCTTCGAGCCGATAACTCGGGGCCCACGCAATTACCTATACTATACTAACGCAAGTTGCTAGTTGAATATCCATGGAATTTCCGTTAGAGTGTTTGTTAGGCAAAACAAAACTCTTAAAACAGGAGAATCCCATGGACTTAGTAATCGTAGCATTTTATACACTTTGTGACGATCTGTTAATTGAACACGGCTATCAAGACGACCCAAGAGCCAAAATGTCTGCCGCAGAAGTAATGACCACTGCCTTAGTGGCAGCAGAACTGTTCGGTGGCAATCAACAGATGGCACGATGCTTCCTCAAAGAACAGGGATATATTCCCCATATGCTCAGTAAGGCACGATTCAATCGAAGACTCCATCAAATTGCACCGATGTTTCAGACACTTTTTGAATCACTTGCCACAGACTGTAAAGCACAAAACTCAGACCAACTCTATATCATCGACTCGTATCCCGTGCCAGTGTGTGATGTGATTCGCATCTCTAGTGCAAAACTTTATCAAGGGGAAGTCTGGCGCGGGATGATAGCCAGTAAACGGAGATACTTCTATGGACTCAAACTGCATCTGATGGTCACCGAGTCTGGCATACCGGTTGAGTTTTTCTTAACACCGGGCAGTTTTAGTGATGTTCGGGGGTTGCGGTGTTATCCGTTTGATTTACCTCAAGGGGCAACCATTTATGCAGATAAAGCCTACTGCAATTATGGGATTGAAGATGCCTTAGCTGAAGCCGGTATCATGCTCAAACCGTTGCGAAAAAAGAACAGCAAACGGCAATATCAAGCCCACGAAGTTTACATACACCATCACCACAGGAAGCGGATAGAGGTGACAAACAGTTTAATCACCCAACGGCTACCCCGCTCTATTCATGCCGTGACTGCCGATGGGTTTGAGATTAAGATTATTTTGTTTCTCATTGCTACTATGATTACACTTATCATTAACGCAAGTTGCTAGTTGAATATCCATGGAATTTCCGTTAGAGTATTTGTGTCTCAAACAAAACTCTTAAAACAGGAGAATCCCATGGACTTAGTAATCGTAGCATTTTATACACTTTGTGACGATCTGTTAATTGAACACGGATATCAAGACGACCCAAGAGCCAAAATGTCTGCCGCAGAAGTAATGACCACTGCCTTAGTGGCAGCAGAACTGTTCGGTGGCAATCAACAGATGGCACGGTGTCTACTCAAAGAGCAGGGATATATTCCCAATATGCTCAGTAAGGCACGATTCAATCGAAGACTCCATCAAATTGCACCGATGTTTCAGACACTTTTTGAATCACTTGCCACAGACTGTAAAGCACAAAACCCAGACCAACTCTATATCATCGACTCGTATCCCGTGCCAGTGTGTGATGTGATTCGCATCTCTAGTGCAAAACTTTATCAAGGGGAAGTCTGGCGCGGGATGATAGCCAGTAAACGGAGATACTTCTATGGACTCAAACTGCATCTGATGGTCACCGAGTCTGGCATACCGGTTGAGTTTTTCTTAACACCGGGCAGTTTTAGTGATGTTCGGGGGTTGCGGTGTTATCCGTTTGATTTACCTCAAGGGGCAACCATTTATGCAGATAAAGCCTACTGCAATTATGGGATTGAAGATGCCTTAGCTGAAGCCGGTATCATGCTCAAACCGTTGCGAAAAAAGAACAGCAAACGGCAATATCAAGCCCACGAAGTTTACATACACCATCACCACAGGAAGCGGATAGAGGTGACAAACAGTTTAATCACCCAACGGCTACCCCGCTCTATTCATGCCGTCACTGCCGATGGGTTTGAGATTAAGATTATTTTGTTTCTCATTGCTACTATGATTACACTTATCATTAAATAAACACTAGCAACTTGCGTTATCATTAAATAAACACTAGCAACTTGCGTTATACTATATTCAAAATGCTGTCAACACTTTTTTTCTTTTTATGTGTGGATCATTTTTGTTGCGGTGTATTAGGATTAATGGTAGGATTCAAGCAGTAATAAAAAAGCCCCGTGGGATGTGTGAAATCCTACGGGGCAGCTAGCCGTTGGCGCGGCTAGTTATATCTAACTAGTGGAGACAAGTAAGGCATGAGGAGGTGATCTTATGCCTACCAGCAGTTGGAGGACAATTCCGAGTGGTGGACGAACTAGCAGTCGTGGTAAGTCTATGTATACGGTTAAGACGAAGTACGGTGTCAGGGTATTTCGTTCTGAGGCTGAATACTTAGCTTACATAAGAAATACGTCCAAGAAACCTTAATTGCCTCTTATGGTTGCTATTATCGCATCTTTCATGGATAATGGCAACCTTTTTTTATGTCAAAAGCCTATAACTAAGCAACGCCGATATCGGAGGTATATTCAGCAGTAGAATTAGACGGTTACCCACGGCGATTATGGGACTATTTGCCTTTTATCTCGTCCCAGTCTACTTCATCTTTGTCTTTAGAATCTTCCCTATTTCTTGCTCTGCCACCGCGACGTCCACCACCTTGACGTTCTCGTCGAATTGCCTCTAGTTTCTCACGACGTTCTTCCGGTGAGGCGTTGCGTAACCACTCACGCAATGCGTCTCGTTCCCGATTAGCCCCACGCCGTCCGGCTCTTTGGGCCCGGCGTTCATCATCCGAATCCTCTCGGGAATCCGCCTCCTCTCCGCCTTCACCTGACCTTTCACGCGAGGAACTGGAACCGCTGAGAAACTGCATTGATTCTGCTTTGAGCGTTACAATGTCATCTGAGGCTTTGAGGCTCACTTGATTCGCTGCGATGTTTTCGACAATTGCGTCGCCAACCTTCTCTCCTTGGGCTACATAATAGAGTTGGCTGGATTTTCGTTCCATTACGAGAGCTTTTGCAACTGTTCCTCGTGTGCCAATCCATGTGGCGACCAATGCGTATTCCGGATCTCGGTTTGGTCTTTGCCAACCCAGCGGACGGAACAGGTTATTTTCGATGATAACGCGATAGAAATCGCCAACGCTTTCTCGCGCTTCAACTTCCTTTCGATTCACGCGTTTTTCAACTCCGTTCCGATCCCGTTTCAAGGACTCCGACGAATCGGAGGAGTTTTTAACTCCGTTCCGAGAGTTTTCAACCTGCGCGTACACGGATTGAGAACTGAGGCACAACCAGTTCATGACACAGCACATCAATAAAACAGTGCACAGACGGTGCATTTGAATCTCCTCTCTGGTACATCATGTAACCGCGTTTTTGCGATTGAATCGGCGTTTGCAGTGATTGTTGTTGGGTGATGCGGTAAACAACAAAGAACTTTCCATTGAGTAAGGTGCGGAGGTACTACAAACGCAAACTTCAAAATTAGACAATTTGACTTTAGCAGATTAAGAAGGTAAAATTTATGACTGAACCCTTAGACGCTAAACCTTATCTTTTTGTTCAGAAAAATTTTCGCACAGCACTTTCGCGCTCTCAATTTCGTCCAATTGCAACAACTAAACCCCAACTTATTTTGCATCGTCACAGAACTACAAGATCGCGGAGGAAAAATTGACGACACTCAATGGCTGCTCCGCCGAATAATATAAAAGGAAATAGCAATGCAAATCAATTTTCAGAAAGTAGTAGATCTCTCTTACACAGTTGATGAGAACAGTCCACGCGAGCTGCCCATTGACCCTGTCAAAATCTACGATACAGCAACAATCGACAAGGACGGTTACTTTGAAAGCCGGGTGGATTTATCTGGGCATTGTGCGACACATATTGATGCACCTTGCCTGATGTACGCCGAGGGATTCACCGTTGCTGAAATTCCGCAGGACAAATTAACCGGATCTGCGGTGCTGATGGATCTATCGGAAGTGAAGCAGCCGGGCGATGCCGTGACAGCGGAAGACATCGAAAAGTGGATTGCCGAGAACGGCGATATTCCCCCAGACAGCATCGTTTTTATGCGGACCGGCATGGACCGGTATGCGTACCAAGATAGTTTCAACCGTCAATGGATTGGCTTCAGTGAGGATGCAGCGCGATTGCTTGTCCAGAAAGGAATCAAGACGATTGGAACGGATGCTTGCAGCATCGACTCGATGGCTGGACATCCGCCGCAGCATGATGGATTACCGCCCGCCCATCTCGTTTTTCTGGGGGCTGGCATCCCGCAGGTCGAAGATCTCTGTAATCTGAGCGAACTGCCGACAAATTTTCACGTGGCGGTTGCGCCGATGAAATTGGCGCGGAGCTCCGGTGCCCCGACGCGTGTCTTTGCATTTGTTTGAGGGTAACCGTTCGCCCGAAAACGGAGGTTCATGTAAAAAGAAAGTGTAAGTCCCGATTCATCGAGGATTCCGCTACGCGGAACACGAAGAGAAACCGAGTTTTGCCGAAAAAACTCGGTTTCTGTTGTACGATTTCTTAACATGAGCGCAAGCAGATAAAATAGAGATATGAAAACTCAGATGCTCGACGTTGAACTGCAAGAAGCAGATCGGAAGGCATACCGCGATCAGGGGTTTTGGATTGGTCCCCAGTTATTCGCTGACGCGGCGGTAGAACAGCTGCGCGATGCGGTCTGTCGCACCATCCGCGGTGAACGAGATTTTGATTCGATGCACTGGGGACAACCACCGAAATTCGACCCACAAAGTCCGAAATTGGCACATGTGGTCAACGGCTGGTGGGTGAACGCCAAAATTCGCGAATTGATCTGTTCCAACGAGATTGGCTATTTGGCTTCCCAACTGATGGAGACTCAGGAGGTCCGTCTGGTGCACGACCAAGTCCTCTACAAACCGGGGATCGGTGCGACGACGGAAGAAGTGCCGGATGGCAATGTTGGCTGGCATCAGGATGCCGCCCACTGGACTATGTTCAACTCGACCACTTTCTGCACGGCTTGGATTGCCTTACAGAACACCGATCTTGCCAATGGAAGTATGTGTTTTGTTGAGGGATCGCATAAATGGGGGTTAATCAAAGCCGCCGCCGGTTTTGCGAATAAAGACCTACATGCTTCGGAAAAAAGGTTTGCTCAAGGTGATCGGCGGTGGGTGGAAACCTCTTGCGTGCTCAAAGCGGGTCAAGTCAGTTTCCATACGGGGTTGACCTTTCACGGTTCGGGTCCCAATCGGACGGAGGCACCGCGTCTCTCGATTGCGCTTAACATGATGCCCGGCGGAACGACCTATAACAAGTATGGCAGAGACAACTTGATTGGTGCCCAACTCGGTCCCTATGTGAAGCACGGGGACCTGTGCATAGATCCCTTCTTCCCCAGAATTTGGCCGCCCTCGAACTGTACTGATTAACTAGGGCGTGTTGACATTTATGTGTCGTAGGGGCAAGGTTTCCTCGTCCAACGGGTTGGGGAACCCAACCCCTACGGGTAGGTGCACAGTCTATAAGCAGGTGTCGAGATATGAATCTCGACCTACAGGTTGAGCCCCGCTTCCCTCTTACTTTAGGTACTGTAACAATACCTATTGAATCAATTCCGCTTCTATCCCATCAAGCGGTATATCGAGCAAATCCTCCCCGAAGATGATATGACCGTCAAAGATCTGCCCCGCCTCAAACAACAACCGCTCCCGTATCCCAGGGCGTGCAACCTGCTCTGTTAGGTGAACTAGTACCAGCGTGTTGACTTGGGCATCACGCGCGGTACGCGCTGCGTCCAGATGCCCTGAACAACAGTCCGTCAATCTGGGATCTGTAACAACTCCATTGATAAAGTGACACATGTGCACCAGTACATCGGCATCCGCTGCGAGTTCGGTGAGTTTTGCTGTTGGTCCCGTATCACCGCTAAAGACAATAGAATGCCCATGTGCCTCTAAGCGGTAGGCGAGACAGGTGAGTTGGGGTTGGCAGTGCACGACCTCTGCGACTTTGATGCGCCAATTGGTACATTCCATCACAGTGCCATCAGCGACTTCAGTTACCGTTGGGTTTGGTCGCTCACGTGGCAATACACCACCGCGCTTTTCATAGATGAAATGGCTGCCGGGGTGCTCGGTTCTTCCTGCTATATCCGGCCCAAATACACCGGATTCGCCAAAGAGCAGCTGGGTCATCCTTTCTGTTTTTGGCGGTCCATACACACTTAACTCTGGAATTTTTCCGACCCCCTGATCCCAGCGCGACAAGACGAGATAGCCGTAATCAACGCAGTGATCGTAGTGTAGATGGGTTAAGAATAGGTGCGTAATGTGGGTTGGTGAAACGCCTTTCTCCAGTAGCCGCCGCACACAACCGGGACCGCAATCAAAGAGAAGTAGCTCCTCTCCTAGGGTGACCAGATAACTAGAACCCGCACGATGAAGGAGTGGCGTTGGTGTGCCGGTTCCGAGAAGGGTTAAACGGATTGACATGTGGAGTTGCTCCTCTGAGTTAGGAGGATTTGTATCATTTTCTGAGATGTTAGATTGCTGAGTAAGCGGTGATTATCATTGCATTTGATGTTATCATGATTTATCCTAGCCTTCAACCTCTTTTTGGACGTAAGGAGAGATTCATGATCACCATTACCCGGCTTTCATCGTCCCCTAAACACCATTTCTACGGGTACTACGGCATTGATCCGTGGGATCCATCGCGCCGATACCATCTGTCGCTTGAAACTGATTTTCACGAGCACCGACCGATTGTTGGAGATGTCGCATCGGTAGGCCTGATTGACAGAGAAACCCGTGCGTTTACTCCATACGCACCTACCAGTGCTTTCAATTTACAGCAGGGAAGTATGATGCACTGGATTGATGTCGGTTTTGGGAGCGAGTTCACCTTCAACGATTGGGAAAATGGGGCATTGGTTTCGAGGACAATTAATCTGCAAACAAGAGAAACCCGAACCATTCACGGCGCGGTTGCTGCGCTCTCACCGGCCCAGCCAGTTGCGCTCGGATTGAACTTTGCCCGCATGGCGCACTGTCGCGCTGTGGTTGGATATGCGAACGAGATGGATATAGATAGTTTGCAGCGGCATCCCAGAGACGATGGCTTATTCCTGCTGGATTTAAGAGATGGGAGTTCACATCTGATTTTATCGATCGCTGACCTAGTTCGAGAAAGTCAAGAAACGAATATACCAGACGGATTGGCTTGGTTTAACCATGTCCTCTTTAACGCCGACGGAACGCGGGTTCTATTTTTCTGTCGTGTCAGATATGGAGGTGGTTTCTTGTCATCGCTCTGGACGGTAAATCCCGATGGTTCAAATCTAGCCTGTCAAATCCCATTTGGGAATAAGGTTTCCCACTTTGATTGGCGAGACGAAAGTCGCATCTTAATCTCCAGCGACGTGACAGGAGAGATGCAGTTTTTGGAATTGACGGATGGCAGGGGAGATTTTAAGCCATTTGGAGCGGGGGTTCTACCACAAGACGGTCATGCGACTTTTTCTCCGGACAGGAATTGGATTGTATGTGATACCTATCCGAAAAATCCACAACGTCTGGCGGAACTCATGCTGTATGACATCAGACGAGAGCGGAAAATTATGTTGGGTCAGTTTTATTCAGAAGAGATGTTTACGGGGGATATCCGATGTGACCTGCATCCACGCTGGTCGTCCGATGGCAGGATGATAACGTTTGATTCGGTGCATGAAGGCTCGCGCCAGATTTATCTAGTGAATGTCGAGGAGATTGTACCAGGGTGAGGATACGGATCGCTGAACAATCGGACCTCTCCCAATTCATTTCCTGTTTTTTGTTGACACTCTGTATGATGTGGCTATAATGTTGGCAGGTCCAATTTACTGAGCGATTGGGTCATTTATGGTAGATTTTAGAATTGCTTAGACACTTCCAATGCACAGCCAACCCCCTAAATCTCCCTTTTGAGGGGGACTTTTGAAACTTTGTGCAGGTCGGAGTTATTGGTAATGTCTACTTATTTCTTTAATTCACCATAATTCTTTGAGCGGGGAAAGATGCCCCGCCTACGGTGGAAGGGACAATCTGACATCTCCCTGCCAAAATCGGTCAAAAAACGGAAAACTATAGTAGATTGTGCTGAAGAAACGCAAATTGCGTCCTGATAAGAAGCGATTCGTCAATTTCACTGGATGCCGGAGGCAAACTCTCCGGATTATTTTTCTGCCCTAACCAACAGGAGAAATTATGGAGGAGAAAGAAACAATTGATGAGAATCCAGAGGAGATAGGCACCGTCGAAATTCCACCTGTTACTGGGGTGTTTGGTCAGTCGTGGTCGATGCAGAAACTGCTTGGCTTAATGGCTGTCTTTGGACCCGCCGCAATTGTTGCATCGGTCAGTATCGGTGCCGGCGAGACGATTGTCGTTGTCCGTACAGGTGCTTGGGCACGCTATGACCTTCTATGGCTCGTGCTCATAAGCTGTATCGTTAAAGGTGTTTTTCTTACCTATCTGCTCGGACGTTACACCGCCGTTAGCGGTGAATATCTCGGACATCGTCTGGTAAGGCTACCCGGACCGCGCGGTTGGCTATTGCTTATGATTATGTTAGTTGAATTAATCGGCGGTCCGATGGCTTGGGTGCCGATTGCTAAACCGTGTGCGGATCTATTTCATTTTTTGCTTAACGGAGTTCCGCAATCAATCCCCGAACCGATTTGGGAAAATATCTTCACCTCTGCCTTCATCGGTCTCGCTTTGCTACTCAGCCTAAAGATGTCATATAACAGACTGGAAAAGCAGCAGGTCATCATCTGTCTGATCCTTGTTACTGGAACGATTATCGGAACCCTGATGGTACGTCCGAATCTCTGGGAAGCCTTCATCGGATCTGTAAATGTAGGACATCTGCCAGCGTTTCCAGAGTGGACACCCGACGATGCCCGTCAGAATCCGCTGCTGACAATGGCGACAACGTTTGCTTACGTTGGTGGTGGTGCAATGGGCTATATCGTCTACGCCAACTGGATTGGACTGCACCGCTGGGGGTTGACAGGACATCAAAATATTGACGCCATCCGCGATTACGCTTTCAAGAATGAAGCGATTGACTATCTGCCCGACGCACCAGAGCAGGTCAGCCGATTACGACAACTTGTCGCACCGTTGCGGTGGGATGCTGGCATGGGTGCAGTCGTTCTGTTTATTGTAACAGCAGCATTTATGATATCTGGTGCTGCGGTTTTGTATCCACTAGAAAGCCGATTTGAAGGGTGGAGCCTACTCACCGAACAGGCTCACGTCTGGAGTAACATCCATCCCTCGTTGGTCTGGGTTTACTACGTTTGTATCATTGCCGCCCTTTGGGGAACTCTACAAGCGGTGCCCGAAGTTCTTACCCGTGTATCGCACGAATTTTTAGAGGCACTGTGGCCCTCCCGCGAATGGCCCTATTCTAAAATCCAGCGTTTCATCTGTGCCTATTTTTTCGTCTCCACCTTTATTGTCATTTGGGCAGATCTAAAGTTTGATATTCTCACGCAGATTGCGGGCACTTTGGGAAACTTTGCGATTTCATTTGTCATGGTTCTTGCGTTGCGCTTGAATTCCAAACTCCCTAGCTCTTATCGGACGCACCGTGTGATGTGGATCGGAGGATTTATATCTGCGCTGATTCAGATTGCTTTTGCAGGCGTTAGTATCTGGAGTTTAGGTGGTAAAATCTTCGGTGGTGGGCAATAGTACATTTTTCAACGATGTGCTGTGGATTTGCCAATCCATGGCGAGCGGGCCTCTATAGGGGAATCCTCAACGGTTAATGGTAAATAATTCACGACTGACGATGCGCAGGGGGCATTCCTTGCGCACTTTCGAGGCATTCGGCAACCGCAGCTACCGGTTGCTTTGGCCCGCGAACTTCCTCGCCTACATCTGCCGATGGATGCAGCTAACACTGCTCGGTTGGCTTGTCCTAGAGTTGACGGATTCACCATTTTCAGTAGCTTTGGTCGGTTTTTTCGGGATGCTGCCCCTTTTGATACTTGGCATGGTGGGCGGTGTGTTGGTTGATAGGGTCAATAAGCACCGAATCCTCATCATGACACAGGTAATAAGCTGTGTCGCCGCCTTTGTGATGGTGCTGCTGCTCAAGACAGAAGCGATACTTTTCTGGCATGCTTACATTGTAATGGGGTGCACCGGCATTGGGTGGGCGCTGGATATGCCATCGCGGCGTTCAGCCATACACGATCTTGTCGGCAGAGCAGGGGTGACCAACGCTATCGCAATGGATTCTGTCGGTATGCAGGCGAGCCGTATGATCGGTCCGGCGTTGGCGGGCGCGTTGATAACCACGGTTAATGTGGTGGGAGGCTACATCGTTGTCAGTGCAATATATGTTGTGGCGATTGCCCTAATCGCGGCAGTGAGCCTGCCGCCGGTTGACCGGAGCCATCTTGGGTTATCTAGCGTCCTTGGCAACTTGGTGGAAGGGTTCCGGTATGTGAGGCGCGACAATGTGCTGGTGGCAACCGTACTCGTCACCATCCTAATGAATTTGCTGCTCTTTCCCTACGCACAGATGATTCCGGTTATCGCTCGCGATGTGCTTTTGATTGGACCTGGGCTGATGGGAACGCTCCTAGGCGCTGAAGGGTTGGGCGCACTTTTCGGCGCAATCTGCGTTGCTTCGATAGGGGTTCTCCGGTTCCATGGACGGTTGTACATTGGTGGGTCAATGCTTGGGTTGGTTATGCTCTTATGCTTCTCGACGGTGCGGTGGTACTATATTGCCCTTCCGGTGCTATTTGTTCTGGGATTCGGGACATCGGGCTTTTCGACCATGCAGTCAACCCTTGTGATGCTGCGATCTAGGGAGGAGATGCGGGGACGAGCGTTAGGCGTTATTAGTCTCGCCATCGGTGCCGGTCCACTAGGAGCACTTATGGTTGGTGTTATTGCGTCAATGAGCAGCACACCATTTGCTATCGGAATTGACGCGGTGCTAGGGATTGTGTTGCTTTCGGTGATAGCACTACTGATGCCATCGCTGTGGCGACAACCAATGGTTTCAAACGAGCAGGCTTCCAAGGTTGATTGATAGCGCAATCCGGGATTATTACCCGAAAGGACGCCTGTATGAAAAGGCGGTTTCTTCGCTGGTGATAAACTCAAGCAATGCCGCTTGCCCATCCTCGGTGGCTTTCCGAGCGCGTAGGATTGCGGGACCCACATCCGCGGGATCCGCTACCCGTTCCGCCCATCCACCCATAGCCCGCCCCATATCGGCATAGTTCCCACCAATATCTCTTGTCCCGTATAATTCATGGGATCTCGCCATGTGCGTTGTCTCTATAGCCATGCTGGAGTTGTTCAGCACTACGGTGAGGATCGGTATACTGTTTCGGGCAGCTGTCTCGAAGTCTAGCCCTGTCATCCCGAATGCGGCATCACCCATGAAGTTGACCACGAATTTTTCGGGCGCAGCAAGTTTCGCCCCGATGTTAAGTCCAAGTCCGGTTCCAAGTCCGTGAGACTTGCCCCAGCCTAGGTACGTTCGGGGACCTCCCGATTGATAGAACGGCATCAGTTGGTCGCGGGGACTTCCAGAGTCGTGAGTGACAATCGCTTCCGCTGGATCGACGTTGTTCATAAACTCCCAAATGACGCGGTAGGGAGTGATGGGAACCTCATCCGATGTGAGTTTGGACGTCCACTCCTTCAACCACGCTTTCCGAACAGATGCAATCTCTTCCACAACTTTGTTATCGTCTTGATTAGTGCTTGGACGGAGGTCTTTGCAAGCCTCTATGAACTGCTGTAGCACTAACTTGGCGTCTCCGATGACGGGATAGTCGGTATAGTAGTCTTTATCAATGTCTATCGGATCATTTGTCGCATGGATGAAGGTCTTACCCGAAGGAATGGTCGTGGTCATGCCGTGCTTTGTGAAGGATGTGCCGATCCCGAATACCACATCGGCTCGCCCCAAGAAGTGGTAGACACAGCCGTTCATGACACTTGAGCCGCTCCCCAGAGCCAGGGGGTGCTTTTCGGGGAAGGCGCTCTTTCCCGCCAGCGTGGTCATGACGGGCACCTGTAGCAGTTCTGCTAGTTCTACCAATTCTTCGGTGGCGTCCGCGTATAACACCCCCTGTCCGGCGTGGATAATGGGAGCTTTTGCGTCGAGCAGCGCGCGGGTTGCAGAAAGGACATCCTGAGAATCGGCTTTTGAAAGCGTAGCTTTGACGGGCTTGTAACTCTCAAGGATTGATGTGTCTACCTCTGCGTCCGCGATGTCGGTGGGAATCTCAACCATGACAGGCCCCGGCCGCCCCATCTTGAGTCTAGCGAATGCTCGACGCATTGTCTCGCCAACCTGCGAAGCGGTGCTGAGCTGCTCGACAGATTTGGTGATGTCTGAAAAGCTGCGTACCGAGCTGAAGAGAGGGAATACGCCATCACGCGCTCTAGGGTGACCCAGTGGGAGTAGTAACATCGGCACCGCGTCTGAATAGGCGGTGGCAACGCCTGCGAAGGCGTTTTCAGCACCGGGACCGTTCTGCATGGCGAACACACCCGGAGGGTTTCCATTATTCACCCGCGCGTAGCCGTCTGCGATGCCTACCCCGACCCGTTCCTGACGACAGATGATTGGTCGTATGCCAACCTCGGCAGTTGACTCGATTAGAGCGGTTGTAGGGTAGGCGCTGAGATACTCAACGCCCTCCTTCTTCATAATATGTGCTATGGTGTCAAGAACTTTCACCAATTATCTTCCCTGACCATCGTGGCGTTTATAGTAGATTTTAGAATTATTTAGACACTTCCAATGCACAACCAACCCCCTAAATCCCCCTTATCAGGGGGACTTTTGAAACTTCGCGACGGTCGAAGTTATTGGTACATGTCTACTTATTTTTAGAATTCACTATAATTGTAAAGGAGTGAGGTTTTTGAGTCCCGATACTTCATCGGGAGAGCGGAGAGATGAAACGACGAGATGGTGTCCTCGCTTCTTCACTTCCTTGCTTCCCCGCCTCCCTGCATTCTCACTCCCATATACCTATGCTCAAGCACAACGAGGATCGTCCGTCTTCCAGCGGTGGAAGGTGGGATTGTCATCACTCCCCGACAGCCGGCTGCGCGTCTCATACCACAGATTTGCCCATTCCTCGGCGTCGTGCAACTCACTCTCCGGATTGGAGCGACTACGTGCAACGAAGCCCGGAAATGCACTACGCCCGGTTGGTTGACCCGTCGGGTTATAGCGTAGATCGAAGCTCCAACGGATATTGTCGCTGTTATTCGGCAGCGAGCTATGGCAGTTAAGACGATGGAAAAATAGGACGCCGCCACGTTTGAGCGGGATCGGTACGCTATCTGGTTCACGCAGATATTTGCCCGGAATGTGACGACCAAATCCTCTTGACAGATCGGTGCTCGTGATGCAGTGCTGTAGTAATCCTTCACGGTGGCTTTTGGGAATAACTTCGAGGCAGCCATTTTCAATCGTAGCATCCCACAAACCGAACCAAACTGTCAGCATATCGGTTTCATCCGCTTCTGGTGTGACAACCCCAGTATCCTGATGCCATGGGGTCGCTCCTATCTGGGGACGTCCGGTATCTTCGTTGATTGGACAGAGATGCTCCGGCGGCTTCAGACGTACATGCTGCACTGGGTTTGAGTAAATTTCGGGGCCAATTAACGATTCAATCGCATCAAGAAGTCTCTCGTTACGGAGCAGGTGGAAAACTTGAGGTCCCACCCACATCGGTGTGTCCGGCTGCACATTCTGCTGGGGCAAAGAAAAATCGAAATACTGTGCATGTACTCTACCAGATTCAGTGTAAATTTTCGTTAGTCGATCGCCAAACGGCAGATCCTCATACATCGAAGATATCTCACCCTTATCATACAGCTCTTGAGCGAGCTGATCCAAGACGCCTGCGTACTCTTCAATAACTGGATCTAAGTCTTGTTCGGGGTCCAACACGTCTTCAACGACCAGATACCCCTCTTCCTTAAATTGTGCCACTTGGGCTTCGGTCAGATGCGCCATCTTATTACCTTCCTTTGTGTAGATTATATCCAATTGCTTCCCATAGGACAGGTCAGTGAAAGCAAGTTGTTCCTCACTATAATTATAACAGAATTCTGAAAAATTGAGAACACAAAAATCAACAGGGACATTATAGAGTGCCAAATGGAAGTTTTAGCGACATTTTGACGGTGTGATCGCAGCGACGAAAAGGTGTTGACCGGTTTTTTGGGATTATGCTATAATGACAAATTAAGATGGAGGTCCAGCACCACTTTTTGAAGAATCTGACTGCTATAGACAGGAATCATTTTTTTGGAAGTTACTTATGATAGATCAATTTGTTGTATTCGCTCGCAGTATCCTGTCGGACAATTGGTTTGCGTGGTTTTATCAATACCTGTTCGGTGGGCTGTTCTTTTTTGCTTCCCTCTGGCTGACCCTTCGAGCCGGGATTGTCTATAAGGGGCTACGTGCTGACCGGCGTATCATCTGGGTGCTCGTCGTCGGCTTCTTCCTATTCGCAGGCATCCATCTGATCTGGATCTTTTCTGTGGAGGGACCCCCCGGCAAATGAGCGATTCACTCCATACAATTGATTACACGGTCATTGTTCTCTACTTTGCAGCTATTGTGGCTTGCGGTATCTACTTCGGGCGATATACGAAATCCACGGCGGACTTCTTCTTTGGTGGTCAACGTTTCGTTTGGTGGTTAGTCGCCGCGTCATGTATTGCTACTCTTGTCGGTTCCTACAGTTTTATCAACTATTCTGACCTAGGCTACGACAGCGGGCTTGCCAGTATGACGTACTACACGAACGACTGGTTCATCATGCCGCTGTTCCTGCTCGGCTGGTTTCCCATTATCTACTTCAACCGCATAAGCACCATCCCTGAGTATTTTGAACGCCGATTCGATCGACGCACGCGGTTCATGGTACTCATCCTGATCGTGCTGTATCTTGTCGGTTATATCGGCATGAACCTACAGACAATCGCTGTCGTCCTGAACCGCGTCATAGGGATGCCCATAATGGTGGGTGCTGTGATAGTGGCAATCATTTCGCTTGCCTATATGCACAGTGGGGGCCAGATGTCGGTGCTCATGACTGATCTATTCCAGAGCATGATCCTGCTTGTCGCTGGGATTGGAATTTTCGTGCTTGGCATCAATCACGTTGGCGGTTGGGACGCATTTTGGAACGGACTGCCAGCGACGCATAAAGTCCCCTTCCCTCAATTCAACGAACCCGCAAACTTTCATTTCATCGGCACGTTCTGGGGCGATGCGCTTTCAGGCACCGTAGCTTTCTTTTTTATTAATCAGGGCATCATTCTGCGCTTCCTGTCGGTCAAGTCTGTCCACGATGGTCGCAAAGCTATGATTGTTATGGTGCTTGTCCTGATGCCTATTGCAGCTATCGTTGTCAGCAATGGGGGTTGGGTCGGCAAAGCGATGGAGACCTACGGTTGGCCCGAAGCGCCTGAAAAAGCGAAGAGTGTCTTCGTAATGGTGATGCAAGTCATCACCCAGCCGGGGGTGTTTGGTCTAGTCATCGCCGCGCTGCTCGCGGCGCTGATGTCCACGCTTGATACACTTATTAACGCTGTCTCTGCCGTGGGCGTTAATGATATCTGGAAGACTGTTGTGCCAGGCAAAGATGACAAATACTATCTCCATGCCGCTCGCTTGGCAGCTGTTGGAGCAACGCTGCTGGGGCTGGTGCTGGTTCCCATTTTTGAGTTGGATGATCAGATCTATACGGCGCACTCAAAGTTTTTCACAACGATATTGCCATCGTTGATTGTGGTGCTGCTTATGGGTGTTCTCTGGTCCCGTTTCACATCGGCAGCAGCATTCTGGGCACTGCTCTTGGGATCTCTACTCACCCTCGTCACCCATCACAAATCCCTCTATTTTCTAATTGAACCGCTCGCCCACGGTGTCCCTCCCGATAAGGGATATATCTATATGCGTGGACTGTTCGGTACGCTGGTCACAGTAGTACTCGGTGTGGGCATCACGCTCTTTACTAAACCGCGACCAAAGTCGGAGCTCCCCGGACTCTGTCTCGCTACCTTGTCCGAAGGGATGCGGCTGTTTAAGGGCGGTGAACCGAATCGGTCTGAGCCTAAAACCTCTGCTCCCCTCCAACTTCGCACAGATTCGGTTGACGCCGATCGTGTGCGCCTGCCGGTTGAGTTGATGGAAGAACTCTCCATTCAGGAAGGGGACCTCATCTACGTGTCAGATGCCCGTCGATGGCTCGGCGGTCTGCGTTCTGTGCATCTGAAAGCCGATGCGCCCCATCAAGAGACCGGTGTCGTCATCCTACACGATGAGGCCGTTGATCGTGCGAATTTTAGTATCGAGCTGCCTGTCACAGTGGAGAAGATACTCTGAAAGGATGCAAGATCTTCTCATTCATCGCCCCACCTTCTCAAAAAGCGTTGGTGTCTGGTGCATGTGTTCAATGATTGCCTGTGCCTGTGCTTCGGTGGCTGTGGCTATTGGGGGACGCATGACATAGGTCTCCGCAAAACCCATCCCATAAAACACTACCTGATTGCGTGCCATCCAATGCAGGTCGGGTAGTGCTAGTCCACTTTGCCCATCTGCCTCCATCATCTTTATCACTTCCAAGTAGTTATTCTCATCGAGCAGCTCAAACATGCGCTGTCCACGCTTGGGGTTGTAAATCCCGGCAAACTCACCTTGGTTGGGAAAATGGTGGAAAAAGATGTAGTGAGTGAACATGCCACCCCCGGTGATGCCCATCCGTCCAGAAAACTTGCGGGTCAACTCCATCCGATTGTCCAGTATGTAAATATCGTCCTTGATACCGATGAACTGTTCCTCTTCGCAGAGTTCTTCAAAACGCTGAACGGGCAGCATTGTTTGAGAGGGAGCGCTCCAAGGGACTGGCAGCGCCACCGCCAAAAGAGGGATTTCAGTCTCTTTTGCCACGTCACGGATGTATTCCACATAGAGCTCGCCGCAGTGGGAAGGGTTTTGTAAGCAATGCTCTGGTAGATGGACGAATGCTGCGTGCGCCCCAATCTTCTCGAATGTTTGTACTGACCGAATCGCTTCGTGCAAGGGACCGCCGCCCGTACAGGAGATGAATACGGCATTGTCGCGTACAACCTCCATCACTGTGCGCGTTACCTCTACAATCTCCTCAGCTGTAATGAAATCGAGTTGGCTGTAGGTGAATGTCAGACAAAAGTTTTGGGTATCGTTCTCCAGGTGCCAAGCGACATATTTCGCCAGTCCTGCGTGATCAATCGAATAGTCGTCGCGATAAAGAATCGGTAAGGGCACCATCTGACGGTGAATCTGATTGCGTATGTCGTCATAGTGACTCATGATATTCTCCTTATTTTAATTTTCTTGGGATAAATTGCACACGGTTCATGTCAACATAATTTAGGACGGGTCAACGTAATGCGATCCGACTAGAAAGCCTGACCTACGAAGTACGTAGAAAAAGAAGGTACAAAGCGCGAAGAGAAACCGAGTTTTTTCTTCAAAACTCGGTTTCTGTTGGACGATTTCTTAACATGAGCCTTGTGCGTATGAATTCTGATCGGGCAATTAGAACAGGAACCGGTATGTTGGGATATTCCAGATAGCACCGCGTAACGACCAGAATCCACCGATAACAAACTCACCCAAAATCAATCCCAGAAACAGCGGAATCGCCTTTTGATGTGTTTTGATGCCACCCAGTTTTAGCAGAATTAGTTTCAACAACCAAGCCACAAAAATCGATCCCCAGAACACGTTCATCGACCAACTGCTAGAGACCGCAAATCCCGCCGGATGGAACACCCACCAGATAAAGCGCATCCGCATCACCATCAGAAACAGCGTTGTAACCATACCGAAGATCAGTCCTCCCATTGCGCCGTAGTCCGGGGACAACGGATGATATAACCACGACTGTAACTTATTGAATGGTCGCCACGCATACCCTATAGCACCGGAATATCTATAGCCATCGCTGAGGTAAGCCCAAAACGCAACGGGTCCTGTCAGCGCAATTGCTACAATCATCCCCCACAGCAGCCGTCGGTGGCTTGATCGTGACCGCTCCATCAGTTTGAATCCTTCGAGTTGGTGAGGCATCACATGCCCACGGTAGGCGCGATTGAAGAAGTGGAAAAGCCCGTACATGGTCAGTTCATTTGAGTTGAGGACACGAGTCCCTAGCACTTTGACCAACGTTGTGTCCGGTCCTGAGAAATGCAGGTCGTGGACTGGGGATCCTAACTCCGCGCGCATCCGTGTAATCGCTGTTGAGATAGCGTAGTAGATGAGAAAAAAGAGGAAGCTACTCCACAGCGCCATCCCTACCTGCTGACAGAAAAAGAGCAGTGTCCCAAAGACAAAAATTAGTCCGATTAATGCAGCACGATAGCTCATCGGTTCGTCTACTGATTCCCCACGTCCGCCTCTAATCGCGGCAGAAACGACTCGCTTCAGGTGGTGCCGTGTCATCCAAAGCGCAATCAGAAATAGCCCCAAGTACGCCCCTGTGGTCTGCTGTTCGATATAGGGAAATTCTGGGATGGAATGCAAGCCGAGGACGTTTGCGAGGATCCGCTCTGCTTTCCAGAATAGGTAGAAAAACCAACAGGCGAATGAGAGATCCAGCGGAATTAAGAATCCAAGCCCAACTGCATAAGGAAAGATAGCGACTGGTGTCCAGCCTATCGCATTCCACGGCTTATTTGTGAAAAAGGGACGTAGGTCGTAGAGCCGCCCGCCAAGACCGGGGATAATTGGATACAGGAAATGAAGCCCGTTGAGAATATCGAGTCCTGCGCCCAACCCAAACCCGATCCACATCATGCGGTTTGAGAGGAGAGAGGAACGACCATCGGTCATCTGAAGTGGAAGTTGAATGATGGGATAACTCAGCTTTTCCGCCTCTGTCCACGGTCTGCGTACCAAGACATTGATGCAGAGCATCCCAAACACCAGTAGAAAAATGAATCCAGACCAGATGAGGGTGGGGAATAGCCATGCTTGTACAACTTGAGGCACATAGAAACTGGACTCACCTTCAGCAAAGCCTTTTAGGATCTCTTTGTCTTGGACAGCGAGCCAAGGGGGGATAAATCGCCAGAAGAGTTCCGCCCATTCATTCTCCGGGCGTGCATACCAGAACGGTCCCACTAAGACCGCCATTAGCACCCGCATCATGTCGAGTCCCGCAATTCCAGAGGAGATCGACAGCATCACATAGACGATCAGTAGTTCGCCTTGATTTAACGCGGCGTTGGGGGCAATCTGCTTGAACAGTAGATTCAGCAGCAGCAGTATGAATAGGATAAAAATGATGTTGAAAAAGAGGGAGACGGTCGTTGAGGTGGCTTCGCCGGAAGCGATCCAATAGGCGTTAGCGGGGAGAAGCAAGGTGCCGATGAGCACGGCTCGCCATCGCGTTCGGTTTGTAGGGTGGAAGTCGCGGCTTGAGGACGGAGGGATTAGCTCATCGTGTTTTGCGTTTTTAAGCATTCATACTCCTGTTGCTGATTACTTGGTGTGATTTCAAATCCCCCTCGACCGCACACGAGCAGCTCAACCTGACTGCCGATTTTGGATCCAGCCCCAGAACAGATTGTCGCGCTGATTGCCCGCGTCTAGGTATTCGGCTTTCAAGTGTGTTTGTAAAGGTGAGGTTACTATACTGAAAATCGTCAGGTCGAACATACGGGACAATGGATAATCTGTCCACCGTTTGGTTCCGGATGTTCCTTGTTATCAAATCTCGCTGACAAGACCCCATCCTTTAGGTTGGGGATGTAGTCAGCCAACCCCCTTTAATTGGTTAAAAAAGTTGAAATCACAAGTGAAATTTGATATAATTTGTCTTAGAGGTATTGATACTTATCGGTTGTCTTTTTGAAAGGAGATTGAAAATGGCTTTGGACATAGCTGTTATTGCTTTAGTTGTTGCTGCTGTCGGAGTGCCAATAGCTGGGATAGGTATTATTCTGACTATATACTTCAAGATAAACGACAGAGTTAATGAAATGTTAAGAATTTCGTCTCAAGATAAATTTGAAATTGCCACAGAAATTAAAACTCTTGAGCGAGACATAAAAACAGTTGATACTACATTCAGAAAATACGCAGAGGATATGTCAGCATATCTGAATGGCCAATTTCAAGCAGTTAGCAATGACATAAAGGCTTTGCAACATCAAATTAATAATCATTCTGGAGTTCTCAATTCGCAAGGTCAACAGATAGAAAGACTCATAAACTTGATTGGTAGCTTGCAAGGACTTGTCCAAGAGCAAATGAATCGAAACGTCCAATAAGGAGAGTTATCGGATATTTATCGGTTGAATCCCCTGATCTATCGGGAATTTTGATCCAGCGGTGATGCAGCTCGGGTGTTTGGGGCTTTCTCAAAAAAAATGTCCGATAAGAGGGTGGTGTTTATATCATGAATCGTTGGCAAACTGTGGTTTTCAGGATAATTGTGTCTCTTGCTGTCCTTGGCACTCTATATGCTTCAGTTGGTATAGCGGCTAATTCAAGGAGACCCATTGAGGATGGAGTCTTAGCTTTCATCGTGTTGAGTTCGATATGTGCCCTCTTAGCTGCATTGGTTCGTTGGATATTGTTGGGTTTTACAGAGTCTAAAGCACCTCAAGAAAAGGATTCAGACGATACGCGTTAGTTACATCCATTCCGTAATGAAAAGCGGACTGAAAGTGATACGCAGGCTTGATGATATAGTTCGGTTCAATGTGTTGCACTTTTTTAATCGAACCAATGTGGAATCTGGTTGTTGCACTCCGTTCCGCGATTAAAAGCGAACTGAAAGGCTTATGGCAACCAGTTCCAAAATTGTAACGGTAATCGGAACCGAGCCAACCTTTCAGCGTCTCCGCAAGGTTGCCATCTGTGCGACCGATAAAGGCACGATAGTGAGCGTATTTTGGTGTCTCTTCGATTCGGCGAAGCAGGAAAACGGCGGGACCCGTGTTATTGATAATGGCGTCAATGACACTATCCGCTAATTGAAATGGCCCTTCCATTCCACCATCCTCGGAGGGAGTTTGGGGCTGAATCTAATGGCTCATGTTAAGAAATCGTGCAACAGAAACCGGTTTATAGTGAATCACAAAAATAAATTGACACTTTCGCTCTCCGTGTTTGGTAGGCGCTCCCCGATAAATCGGGATCGCAAGCAGAGTTTCCAACTGCGCCGATGCAGTGCGGTTAGAAACCGCACCTACCGGTGTGATAGCCCGGATTTTTCCATCCCCGGTAGGCGAGGTTTCCTGACCTCGCCGATTTGCAGTGTCTAATTAATTCTAAAATCTACCGTAGTTCATTGGTTCACTAATAAACCACTGTTTTTCACGCATTACGTTTCACGTTTCAGATAATACCTACCCATGAAAAAACTTTATGCGTTCAGCTGATTTACCTGTGACCGTATCGGGCGAAAGCGCGCCTTCCCCGAAAACTATCGGAAATGTATCGCCCGTAATCACCGAGCGAGTTCCCACATCCATGTAAGTCGCACTGAACGCTCGGCGGGGTGACGTGGTTGTGTTGGTGCCCGAACGGTGCAGCAAAAAGTTGTGTAGCAGAATGGCTTCTCCCGCCTCCGCTTCTAAGTCCATTACATCTTCATCGCGGGTATATTTCGCCTGATCTTCCTCCGAGGTGAAGTGTCTTTCGTTGAGGATCCCTAGGTTATTGCTACCCGGCGCAATCTGCATACAACCGCTGGCGACGGTCGCCGCGTCTAAAGCGGTCCACACCGTGGTAGTCGGATTGGTATCAATTTTCCAACCAACTCCGATGTCTTGGTGCCAAACTAACTCTGTCCCACGCTCGGCGGGTTTATTCATGAACATGGAGCGAAAAATCGCAACATCTTCCCCAACGTAGCGACGAGTAATTTGACGAATGAGGGGATGCTGCATGTATGCAAGAAAGAGTGGATCCTGTTCCAGATCGTCAATGCGCCGGTAGTTTAGGGTTGCTTCTTGGTTTCCTACGGTACGGGTCATCGCGCTTCCAGTATACCGAGGGTCAAGTTGAAAACGCATGTTTTCATAGCGGATTTTGCCCAGCATAATATCGTCTATGCGTTGTTGGATGGCAGCCAGTTCATCGGGGGACAGGAGTTTGCCCAGACGGAGATAACCCTGCTCCATAAACTGTTCATGATGTCGGTCTTCAAACGAGGAAAGCGTTTCCAATTGCATTACCTTAATCTCCTTGCATTTTTTAGAGTTGAATTTCTTGATAGGTATCTTGGCATGGATTTCCGTCTACGAACAACACCCGCCGGCTTTGTGTCAGCCCGATCATCGAATATTCTGTGTGCGAGTCCTCCGTTCCGCCGTGACGGCAAATACTCGGTTGACCGTGGTGACGCAAAATCCCTTTCATCTCCATCAGACTGTAGTCGGACAACTCCGAAAGACTTTGTTCAAGGAAGCCTTGCCTCGCTTTGGCGTTGCGCTTACCGCTTTCGCTGCGTCGATCGGCATCTGCAAGCGTTGGCAGTTGATAGCAGTTGACGCAGTTCATATGACGTGCGTCTGGCTCTGGGTTGTGCACCTGCATTATTGGGCATGGTGCTTCGATGGAACACATCACGCCATCCGCGTCCACACAGACGTGACTGTAGCCTTTGCCGCGCGTCGGGAGTTGGGACAGTCGCCGAACAAATTCCGATGTCGTCCGGCTCTGCATCAGGCATTCGTAAGCCCAAAGCCGTATCGGGACGAAGTCATCGCTCTGTTGAAAAACGCTTCCAACAGAGGAGTGTCCTACCGCTACACCTTCAGCGTTCATGCCATCGGTTGTTGCAACCATGCCGCAAAAGGTAAAGTTTACCATAGGAATTGCGTCGTCTCGGTGGATAACCCGTGCACACGGCGGACGACGTTCATCTTTAGCAAGTCCATCGTTGTTTTTCCCCCAAAGTGGTCCGTCCGTCCCGTCGTTAAATACAACGTTTGTGCATCCCTCATCGACCACCAATTCGTTGGCGTACATCGGGAGATTCAGTTGGAAGATGGTGTCGAGGGGAAGGTCAGCACCGGCGGCTGTACCTTCAATTTCCGCGAGAACCGCCGGCAGATGGGTTTTCAACGTCTCCAAGAAGCGTGGAAACCGCTGTGCCCAAACGGTGCTGTCGATGTTTGGTGGAAAAAGAGCCAGATGTTCACGGATTTCCTCACGCAACGCTTCGCCGGTGAGATTGCCAATTTCGCGGGGTGAGCCTGAGACTTCAATAGCTTTCATAGCATTTCCTTGAAATGGAGTCTGGGACTTAAAAGCCTCACTTTTTCTTCTGTGGTGTACTAGTATGGAGACGGATGCTGCAGCGCAGAGGGGTATGGACCGTATTCCACAATAAGTTCTACCTCCTCCACCTTGAGCGGGCTGACCAACCCTTGCGCCCTTTTTTCCAGAATGATTTCTAGCAGATTCTCACCCTGTCTCGGTAGAACGTTCCTCAAGTGAAATTCCAACCATTGACCGCCGTAAGCGTTGATCTCTGAGCCGTAGGAACGTAGGCAGCTCTCGTCCTTCAGGGATTTGTCATTGAGCCGGATATCGAGTTGGTCGGCAGATACGAGGTCGGTGATTTTAATCTTGAGACAGATCTGACGTATCCGCTCCTTAGTACCCGCAACATCATCGGCGATGTAGAACGGAATCGGATACCGTTTTCCAACGTCTGAGGCGTCAATCTCGACCGGCAGCGGTGTTGGGTAATGGGTTTTGTCATCTTTGGCTTCGTGGTTTCGGGCGACCATGTAGTGCTTGTCCCCCTCTTTCACTAGCTCTGGGTCACCAAGTTCAGTCAACATACTGCGTTCCACCTCCCCTAGGGGCCAACGCATGAACCAAGTGTATAGACCATCAACGTCGCGTGCCCAGTTGTTCGCCACCGCCGCCCGCATCTGTTCCGGCGTGGGCCATACTCGTAACGGTGCGCCGGTCATGGCATCGTGGACATAAGGTTGTAGGATTCCGTAGACCGAGGCCTCCGCTTGATGTGCTGTCTCAATCAGCCAGTCAATGGGTATGTCGGGATCAAGAATCATATAAGCGTAGCGCATCGGAACGGCAAAGTCTAGTAGACCGCGCTCAAACCACGTCCGCACGTCGAGACCTTGCGCCAGATTCATCTCCTCTGTGGGTAGCACGCGGACACCAAGATCGCACGAATCGCCTCGGCGGCTTCTAACCATCTCGGCAATCTGCTCGACATATTCTGTCAGGACAGGTATCATGGCAGGAGCGTCCTCGTCACGTAGGATAGGACTGCCTCCCGGAAACGCAAAATCCAACTCCAGCCCTTCCGTGGGATACTCGGTCGCCAGTTCCTCTAGCACAGCGAATTGGTGGTCACGCACCTCCTGATGCGCCAAGCCACGACCACCGTTCTGGAGACGGTGTGCCGGATCCATGCCACCGTGAGCGGGCATACGCAGGCTAGCGATGAAGTCCATTCCCTTGTCGTGCGCTCGGTCAGTGAGCACCCGCAATGGATCCAGGCCTCGGTCGATTAAACTCTGCATGTTGTGCCATGTACGCCAGTACGCAGCCATCTCGAAAGGCTGGATGTCTTCCCCAAAGCGCATACCAATTTTGGACGGGTAAAATAGCCCATCCCCCCGTTCAACACCGTAGCAGAAGGTGTCCACCGCTGTGCCGGCGACTTCATCGATGGGAACCCAAGCGTCCTCTAGCGTCATCGGCGGCTCAAAGACGAACAGGTAGTAGTGACGCGCGTCGTTCATGTAGATAATCCGTTTCTTTCGCATGGGGGAACTCTCCTTTCTCACAGGATTCGACTGAATACATCTCGGTCAGCGGACGATTCTTTGTGTTGGAATAATTACCATCGTAGCAGAATTTACCTTCAGTGTCAACGGGAAAGCAAGAAGTGCGAAACGAGTGATGGACGCTTAAACACTTCCCTTTCAATTGCGTCGAATAACTGAAGCCGATCGGTTTAATACATCTCTTCGGTATTTGCAAAGATATCCAAGAACTAGCAAGCGATGGGAGGATACTCATCGGAAAGGGATTTTGTTTGTATGGATAGAAATCGACCCCCGCTGTTCGCCTTGAATCTTTTGGTTTTAGGCGGTTTGATAGTTGTATTTTCCTTGTTTGCCGCTCAACTTCCACTATTTGCAGAAAGCCATGCTGCGGATATTGATGTCGAAGCTATTGTCAAACGAATGGACGAATTCTATCGTAGTGAAACGAGCCAGACGAACATGGAGATGCAGATTGTTACGCCGCACTGGGAGAGAACTTTGGCTTTGGAAGTCTGGACACAGGGGATGGACAGAACTTTCATCTTGATAAACTCACCCAAAAAAGAGAAGGGCGTTGCGACCTTGCGGATTGGGAATGAGATGTGGAACTATCTCCCCAAGACGAACAAGGTGATGAAAGTGCCGCCGTCAATGATGATGGGATCTTGGATGGGCTCCGATTTTACGAATGACGATCTTGTCAAAGAGTCATCAATGCTCGACGATTACACCTATGAACTCATTACACCGACAGATGCACTACCTGACCATCTCTACATTCAGCTACTGCCGAAGGAGGATTCTCCGATCGTCTGGGGCAAACTTATCGTTGCTATCCGGGTGAGCGATCAGATTCCGGTTTGGCAGCATTTCTACGACGAAACGGAGCGTCTAACGCGAGTTATGAATTTCAAAGAGATCAAATCGTTTGACGGAAAGACGATACCCTCAGTGATGGAGATGATACCGCAGAACAAAGAGGGACACAAAACCGTTGTACGATTCGTGGACGCCGAGTTTGACAAAGGTATTGACGAAAAAGTCTTCACACGCCGAAACCTTCAGAAGCGGAGATAGGTCGAGCAAGGGTGTGCACACTCGATTTGGGAGAAGGAATATGCTTGATGAGGTCTGCCAAAAGACATCACCGCAATTTCACTCGTTAATAAACGCTGTTTCAGAAACTTATGATATCGGAGATTATATATATCGCGAATCACCTCCGGGTGGATTATTAAATCATGTATATGTACTGTGCACTACCCAAGGTAAATACGTCTTAAAAGAACACATTTACCGTAACAGTGAAAGCAAGTTACTGTCTCTAAAGTCTCTCTTGGATCATCTGAAGTCTTATAACCTTTCTTGTGATTACATTATTCCAACCGGGAACTGTGGATTCTTCTTTCAATTCCAAGGTAGTATGTATACCATGCACAGATTCATTGAAGGAACAAACTATGCCAATCTATCGCAGTTAAATACGAAACAACGTACAAGTGCAATAAAGTTCTTAGTTGAATACCACCGCGCGGTTTGGGGATTTAGCCTTGAAGGAGAGAATATCAAACCTTCAGATTTATCTGTAGTGTTCACGGACAATGTTCAATGGATTCAAGGCTACATATCTGATCATCAGAATATCTTTGAATGCGAAGAAGATTACAAATTTATCATGGTTCAGACTGATAAATTAAACACGTATATAACGAGCAACCATTATCAAGATTTACCTCGTTTGCCAATTCACGGTGATTATCGATTCTGTAATATGGTATTCACGAACAATCAGGTTGGTGGCCTATTCGACTGGGATCTTCTACAACATGCTCCACGAGTATTTGAGGTAGTTGATGCCTGCAATAATTTTGCATTAGACCTACAAGGTACACAAAAGAATATTGATAGTATGGATAAATTTGCGGATTTCAAGCACCTTTTCTGGACTTATCAACACGAAGCGTGTGAAAATGGTCTCGATCTGTCGCCGCAAGAAATAGCGGCTATACCAGAAATGCTCAGAATGAAATCCTTACAAACAGGGATAAATTTTGCAATCTTACTACGAAAGCTACCATTACGCCCCGGAGAAACATGGGACCAAAGAATCGATCGCAGCAGTAAGTGTTTAAATGATTCTTTAGAGATGTTACGTAACATAGATGGTGCGGGTGGGGAAGCATGGACATAAATCAACTTGTGAAGATTCGATATTCTATCAGTTCATAGATTTATTTACCTTTTATACCATGATGACACTCAAAATTGCATTCCGCAACATCTTCCGTCAAAAACGACGCACAATCCTAACTGCGCTCGCAATGATTGTCGGGTTTGCGCTCTCGTCCGTGTTCATCGGCTGGTCCGATGGCGCGTATTCCGACATTATCGCGATGTTTACGCAGAACCGTATTGGGCATATTCAGGTACATCGGGGGGACTATCTCGATAAACCGTCACTCTATAAAACGATGGATGACTACGAATCAATCGGGAAAACCATCGGAAGCGTAAAGGGTGTGGAGGCGTGGACACCACGGGTGTACTCAGCGGGACTCGGCTCGGTCGGCGAAAAGAGTACCACCGTGCAAATCATCGGCATTGATGTGGCGCGTGAAGTTGAAGCGACCCGATTTGATCGGAAAATCATTGATGGGAAGGTAATCTCAGCGCAACCGGCGCGTGAAGCGGTTTTAGGTAAGGGGCTTACAAGAACTCTTTCTGCGACAGTTGGTGATGAACTCGTGATTGTTTCGCAGGGTGCCGATGGTTCAATCGCCAACGAGTTGTATGAGATTGTTGGGGTCGCAGAAAGCGGGGACGACCTCACAGACCGAATGGCGTGTTATCTGCACATCAAAGATGCACAGGAGTTGCTTGTGCTTGAAGGACGCTCCCATGAAATTGTTGTGATTGTCTCAAACATCAATCGTGTCCACAAAGTCACGAAGGCAATCGAAACTAGTCTTGATGATTTGACACTCGATGTTGCCCCGTGGCAGGTGGTCGCCAAGGCTTTCTATCGGGCGATGCAGGTGGACAAACGGGGCGATGCTATCGGACGGATTATCATCATGCTTATCGTCGCTATCGGTGTATTAAATACGGTCCTGATGTCGGTACTGGAGAGAACGAGCGAATACGGTGTGTTGAAAGCGGTCGGAACGAAACCAAGACAGATCTTCTGGTTGGTAGTTTGCGAGGTGCTGATCATTGCCCTCGGCAGCATCGTCGTCGGTGCTGGACTCGGTACTGCGGGCAACTATCTACTATCAATATATGGTATCACCATGCCCCAGGAATTTACTTACGGCGGCATCAAATTTCAGACGATGTACGCCGAAGTCAACGCACGAAGTCTCATCATTCCCGCAGTTACCGTCACGCTATCAGCAGCGATTGTCAGTATATTTCCCGCGCTAAAGGCAGCGCGCATTCTGCCAGCGAGGGCAATGCGTGCTCATTGAAGTCAGCAATCAGCAGACAGAAACCGAGTTTTTGGCAAAAACTCGGTTTCTCTTATTACTTTCTTTTTATATGTGCCAATAATCTTATCACACTTTACATTGCACGGCTTAAAATCATGTGGTTAATCCTCATCAAACTGGCTTGGAGAAATCTCTTTCGGAATAAACGACGCACTATCATCGCCTCAATAGCGATTGGTATCAGTCTGGCTGCACTTATCTTCGCCGATGCACTATGGGTTGGGATGGAGGAGTACATGGTCAAAACTGCCACCGCTTTATTTCTCGGCGACGGACAGATTCATCGGGAGGACTTCCGCGAGATGCGAGCTATCGAAATGACTATTAATCAATTCGATGGAGTGGTTGATGCCCTTTCTCAGGAAGCGATTGTTGAACGTTTCACGCCCCGGGTCTTCGCTTTCGGGATGATCACCTCGTCGGCAAATGTCAGTGCAATTGGCCTCGTAGGGGTTCAGCCACCGACAGAACAGTTTTTATCGCAAATTGATGACGCAATCACAGAAGGGGTATATTTTGAAGGGGATAACAACCGCGATATCGTGATTGGTGCAAAGCTAGCGGAACTGCTTGAGGTCACACTTGGCAATCGGGTTGTCGTTACCGTCGCTCAGTCAGAGACGGGTGATCTGTCACAAGAGATGTTTCGGATTTCAGGGATTTATCATCTTGGCGGTGACGCAATGAGCGGGGGTATGGCATTTGTACGGCTGGGAAAAGCGCAAGAGATGCTCGCCATAGGTTCCGGCGTCCATGAGATCGCCATCAAATTTACCGACACAAAATACGGACGGGATAAAGATCTTCCGTTTTGGGAGCGGTATTCTCAACACGACAACGAAGCACTAGGTTGGACGGAAATCCTACCTCAATTACAAGCTGTATTCGAGATGTCCAAGTATAGTAAATACATCATGGGGGTTATCCTCTTTGGTGTTGTTGTGTTCGGGATTATCAACACGCTTTTCATGTCGCTGTATGAACGGATGTTCGAGTTTGGTGTTCTGCGTGCCGTGGGGACGCGCCCTTTTGGGATGGCGCGGCTGATCTTATTTGAAGCCGGGGCGTTGGCGATTGTGAGTATCGTCCTCGGTGCCTTCCTCGGTTTCGTCTTGACGTGGATATTCACAAAGGTCGGCATTGATTACACCGGCATTGAAATGATGGGCGTGACGATACAGGAACTCATCTATCCCATCATGACGATTGAACCGTTCATCTTGTATCCTATCTGGGTGTTTATCTTCACCATTATCACTGGACTATACCCGGCTCGATACGCGGCGAAGATAGCTCCAGCAACTGCAATGCGTAGGAGCTTCTAAGTCAGTAAGAGCGGTGAAAGGAAAGAGCAAAAGGATCTGTTTCACGGATTACGTTTTGTGCGAGGAGTTTAACATTGACGAATACCGATGTGATTGTCACAGAGAGCGTTACGAAGGTATATGAAGGAAATGGTGTACCCGTCGAAGCCCTTCGTGGAGTTGATTTGACGATTCAATCAGGAGAGTTCACGGCGTTGGTGGGACCGTCTGGATCGGGGAAAACGACGCTTCTCAACATCATTTCCGGGTTGGATGCACCGACGGCCGGGAAGGTCTGGCTGTCAGGTAAGCTACTGTCAGGCATGAGCGGCAATGAGCTATCCGATTTCCGTCGTGATAATATCGGCTTCATCTTTCAGGCGTACAACCTCATTCCCGTGCTGACGGTGGAAGAGAATGTAGAATACATTATGCTCTTGCAGCGTGTGTCTAAGGCGGAGCGGCATAGACGCGTTGCCGCAATGCTTGGGGAGGTTGGACTGGCGGGATTTGCTGACCGTAACCCACCGCAACTCTCAGGGGGCCAGCAACAGCGTGTCGCCATTGCGCGGGCGATGGTCTCTGAACCTGCGATTATCCTCGCGGATGAACCGACTGCGAACCTCGATTCAAGAACAGGTGCAGACCTGCTTGATATGATGAGTCACCTCAATACGCAGACAAATATGACATTTGTGTTTTCAACCCATGATCCGATGGTGATGGAGAGGGCGAGACGTTTGATAACACTCAAGGACGGACAAGTTGAGAGTGACGAGATTAAAGGGTAGCGTGGGCATCATCTGCCAGATGTATCTGTGGTGGATGATGATTCTGCTCCCAACCATCGCCTTGACCGATGATGAACTTCAAATCAGCGGATACTACAAAAACTTTTCTACCGGTTTGGCACCTCCCGCGCCGGACGAGCCAATTATCGGTGCGGTGAACAACCGACTGCGGCTTAATTGCGCTTACGTGCCTACCGATACGCTTTCGTTTGACCTCTCCTACGATTTCGCGTCCCGTATTCAAGACCCGTCCCTGTTTTCTAAGCCGCCAATCGCAGGTGCTGCGGGTTCACTCCACTATCGCGTTGTGGATTTTGATACCGCTATCTATCCTGACGGAAATGATCCTGATAGTAGTTTTGGTTTCTTTCACAACCTTGATCGGGCTTCAATTGCCTACGGTGCGGACTTTGGGGACATCACAATCGGTCGCCAAGCCATTGCATGGGGAAGTGCACGGGTCGTGAACCCAACGGACGTCATTGCGCCCTACGCCTACAATCAACTGGATACGGAGGATCGAATCGGTGTGGATGCGATTCGAGTACAGATCCCGATTGGTGTGTTAGGAGAGTTCGATACCGGCTATGTTTTCGGCGAGAATTTGGCTTTTGAAAAGAGTGCCTTCTTTCTTCGCAGCCAACTGAATGCGGTAGAAACAGACTTCTCAATTTCACTGTTGGGATTTCGTGAACACTTGATGACAGGCTTTGATATAGCGCGGGGAATCGGTGGTGCCGGATTCTGGCTTGAAGCGGCTTACGTTTACGCTAACGCATTCGATAGTGAAAACCCGCATGCGGAGAACTATCTCCGTGCGTCAATAGGGCTCGACTACAGTTTCGGTGGAGTGTCTTACGGATTCATTGAGTACCATTTCAGCGGCGCAGGTGCACAGGCACCGGAGGATTATCTCGCCAACCTAGACCGACCGGCGTACACCGATGGGGCGGTCTACCTCATGGGCAGACACTACTTTGTCCCCGGGCTCACTTTCCAAATCACGCCGCTTATCTCGTTGAGCGGCGTCGTGCTATCAAACATCGCTGATCCTTCGGTTTTTCCCTCTCTACAGATTGAATATAACTTCGCACAGGATATCTATCTCTCCGCCGGTGGGTTCATCGGAATCGGCAAACGCCCTAAAACTGAAGATGATGAAACGCAATTCAGATCGGAGTTTGGCGGATATCCAACCCTCTTTTTTTCATCGTTCCGGATCTATTTTTGAACAAGAGGGTGATCTCAAGCAAATCAAATTATAGTGGCCTTAGAATTAATGAGACACTCCAAATCGGCGCAGTTGGAAACAGCGCCTACCAGGTGGAGGGCGAAAGTGTCTGTTTATTTTTTGAATTCACCATAATCTATTGTCACACCTCTCCCTGCCAGCGGACGTTTTTGTAGGGCGAAACGAGAGGGGCTTCCGGCGGTAGGGAGACTAGTTCTCCATCTGCCACCCAGCCACAATTCCTTGCTGCCAGTTCTGCAACCAAGTATCCCTTCCACTTGGCAACTTCAGTTTGATATTCCGGGTGGTCAATCCGGTTATGACACTCTCCAGGATCTTCTTCAAGGTTAAAAAACTGCAGCGCATTGATGCGTGGCAACCAAATCAGCTTCCGTTTCCCATCGGTGACGTACTGCATCTCTTGTTCATGAGAATAACAGGTACAATGTTCACCGTGGAGATAAGGACGCCAACTCGGATCAGGCTGCTGTGTCAGTGGAACGACGCTCTGCCCATCGACAGTTTTCGGAATATGGATGCCAGTCGCATTTAAGATAGTCGGCATGATGTCGCGCAGTTCGACTACCTCATCGGCTACTTTACGGGAGGCTGCAGGACCGCGAGTCGGTGGGGTGACGATGAAGGGGATACGAGCGCTGCCTTCGTAGGCGTAGGTTTTGCGCCATAGGTTATGGTCACCAAGCATTTCGCCGTGGTCGGAAGTGAAGATAAACCACGTATCCGCAAAAGTGTCCGGTTGGTGCCGCCGAAACCAGTTCATCAACCGACCAATTTGGGTATCGATAAAGGAGATTTCACCATAGTAGCCAGACCGTGCACGATGGATTCGTCTATCCGAGTGTTTTCCGCGCCATGCGTTGGGGTCAACTGCGACTTCTGGTCTGTCGTGACAGGTAGCCCAGTCGCCGACAGACGGGGACGGTGTCGTGCCGTTATGATACATCTCGAAATAGGGTGCGGGAGGTACAAAGGGAGAGTGTGGTCGAGCGAAGGAGATATTTAGGAAAAAAGGACGTTCCCGGTCGCGTTGAGACAGGAAATGAGTCGCACGGCTCATCGTCCATGATGTTGGATGCAAGTACTCTTCGGTGTGCCACGGGCGAGAAACCCAAGAGTTCCAATCGACACCGTGGTCATCGGGTGTGATGTCGCGCCGCTTTTCCCCATCGAACCATGTGCGGTATTCGTCCTTCTGACCGTGACGTAACATCCGCCCAGATTCATCCAACTCATGACTTTCAAACCCCATCTTGGCACGTTGGGGAGTGAAGTGTCCTTTCCCGATGAGGTGCGTCCGATAGCCTGCACTGGTCAATTCACCTGCCAATGTGTGTGGGAAGTCATTCGGGATCGGTCCCTGTCCGCCCCCCATACCGAGGATACCGGTATGCCACTGGTTCATCCCCGTCATCAGCGTTGCCCGCGCCGGAATGCAGGAAGGCGAGGCGGTATAAGCGTGTCGAAACCGGGTTCCGCGGGCGGCAAGATAATCGAGGTTCGGTGTCTCAATATAGGTGTTGCCGTCAACACCTATGCAATCACCGCGCATCTGATCTACCATCATAAGAATAACATTAGGGCGGTTCATAGAGAATTCCTTTCATCGCTCAATCTAAATTGTCTTCTAGGTCTTCCAGTCTTGTGTTGATGATATTGTTGTAAATTGAGCCGAAAGTGTACCGCAATCCGATACGTCCTTCGTGCTCGAATGTTGTGGCAAGCTCTCGCCGCCTCAGAATAACTTCTTGTAGCGATGCGCCCCCTTTTGGCAAATACAGTTGATCATGAATTTGCTGAACATCCAGTTCCGCTACAAATTCCAGTCCCTTAAAAAGCCGGATTGAAGCCTCGCCTCCTAGGTCGATCCGATATTTGCTGAAATCGTGAAAATAGTGAGAGAATTCTGACTCTAACTCGACTTCGCCCCATCGTTGCGTCAGTTCCAATGTTACAAGAAGCGATTCTGATAGAAACCGTTCCGACAGTTTGTCGAAGATGGTTTCCTCGGTGTATTCGACTGATTCCAACCCGATACCGTAGGCAATCGTCAACTGTTTCTGATCAGCGTGTTCATATCGGAACAGGCTGTATTCAATCGCAGGCATCAATAGAATTTGCCGGTCGATATTCTCGCGTGTCGTTGCTCCTGTCGCAGCAAATGCTCCAGCCGACCAATGAGGGTTGAGACTGTGCACGACATGCGTCCTCAATTCTGCTTCATTGGTGATGGCCTCGATGCTATCGTCGTCACCGGAAAAAGTGTCTTCGTCGTAATCGAGTTCAAACTCGGTTTCGATTTTCCACGTCTCAGTAATTCGTTTGGCAGAAAGATCTACATCCAACGAATACTCACTAGTCTGTGATTCCCGCTCGAACTCTCCAGCCGTGCCAATGCGAAAGATCCAATTGTTCCAGGGATCGTCGGGTTGGCTCACGGCCTCTGGTGCTGACGCTGCTTTATAGTCAATAGAAATCTGAGATGCGAGGGGTGTCTGTGCGATATAGGGCATCAACCCAAATTGGAGGATTTTCACCAGTCCTTGTCTCTCAACATCTTCGGTGTCATCGTGTTGTGAAGTATACTTCAGTTCTCCATCCTGTCCTGCAAACGTTCCCTGACCGATAAACTGTAGCCGAAATTCTTGACCGCCGCTGCCGGTCCGTTGATCCGTAACGAGTACATGCACCTGTGCCAAGCGGCGATCACGAACGTAATGGACGAAGGGAATCTCCCTTCGGAGAAAGTCAAAGTCACATTCGTCACAATCAACGAATACCTTCAAGGTGGGATCCGATGAAATTTCGGAGGCCTCCATCACCCCAACGATCAGAGCACACAATATCATACAAATGGGCAACTGAAAATAAGCTGCACCTTTTCTGACCTGCACAAAAAGAGATGGTAGTAATTTTGACATGGAGCTATTCCCCATCAAGTGGTACGGTTAAGCCAATGAAAAAAATCTGACTAGTACAACAATGGCATGCGCGATGCCGTTGGGAAATTCGACGATTATTTCTTCAACCTGGATCGGTTGCTCCAATATAATCAACCCATTCGTGGATGATGTCAAGCAGATTTTCAGTTGTCAGACACGATTTTGAGCAAAGTCTATCACTGAGGGACGCAGCGTGACGGTTTAATGGATTAGCGTAGAATATATAGTGGTGAGATGATACAATAATCGAAGTTGCTACCATTTTAATGAACAATAGATGAGATCATAGCTTAAGCCGACCGAGTATTCGCATGAAATTGGGGTCTATCAGAAGCAAGGAGGAATCGTATGACAGACAAGGGAACTGCGTATCTGTTTATTGATGATGCACATATAGAAAGCCTTGAGGGTGCTACAAAGGGCGTCGTTCCGGCGCAGAAGGTGTCCGATGAGCCACTGATTGAAAAGACAGCGTCTTGGGAAGAGGAGTGGCGCATCGGCAGCTACATCAATGTCATCTATGACGACGAAGAGGACATCTTCAAGATGTGGTATGGTGTGGGACGAAGATTAAGTGATGCTCGCGGCGAAGAAGCGGATGGACTTGCCTATGCTGTCTCACAAGACGGCTACCATTGGGAGAAGCCCATTCTTAACCTCGTTGAGGACGGGGGAAGCAAAGCGAATAACCTCGTCTTTCCGATGTTCAGATGGGGTGCGGGGACGGGAGTCATGAAGGATCCCATCGAACTAGATCCCGCCAAGCGATACAAAATGCTTTTTATGTTCCAGAGCGATTCAATGAGATTTGCCGGGATTGTGCAGCCGGTCTGTGTTGCTTACTCGTCCGACGGGATACATTGGAACGTTCCCAAATACTGGCTCAATCCGGTCATCCCAGAGGGGTCGGATACACATTTGGTCGCTTATTGGGATCCAAATCTCCATAAGTACGTTGTCTATCTTCGCGGACGCCCGAACGTCCGACTCATCTGCATGTCTGAGAGCGATGATTTTGAAAGCTGGACGCCGCGAGAGATTATCGTCCAACCCGACGCACAAGATCCCCCGCAGGACCACGAGTTTTACGGTATGAGTTCGCTAGCGTATCGCGACTTTCGGATCGGGTTCCTGTCCGTATTTCACACGCTTAACGAGGGTTGGATTGCCCAGAATCAGATTGAACCGTGGATGCCCGAATGGATGAACCAGATGGACGTTCAACTCACATACTCGAAGGACGGTCGGACGTGGCATCGCGCGGGTGCGCGTGAGCGGATTTTGGTCTGTGGTCCGCGCGGCAGTTTTGACTCTGGCTGTGTTTATCCCCCACATGCTCCCTTTGTGCGCGGCGAGGAGATCTGGGTCTATTATGGTGGTTCAAACGACCTACACGGCGAACCCCCGCGCCATGGTGAGCCGACCCGTCGAGGGATAAGTCTAGCGAAGATTCAGAAGGATCGATTGGTCTGTCTAAGAGCAGAGAAAGAGGGGCTTGTGACCACGACATCTCTCAGCATCAGGCCGGATTCGCTGTGGATAAACGCTGATGCTACGGGAGGTTCATTGCAGGTAGAATTAGTAGATCCTTTCGACCGGGTGATCTCTGGTTTCTCCAGAGATGACTGTGTGTCTTTTACCGGCGATGAAACGGAACATCGGGTGAGATGGAAGGAAGATCGGACGACGACAGCAGGCACCGGCGGTCTTGAGGATAAGATGGTTTCCCAATCGGTAGGACTCTTCAAAGTCAAGGTTTACCTCAACAACGCAAAGCTCTTCGCGCTTTATTCGTGATGTTGCCTGAATTGTTCCTAGAGGTCAGTCAGCGATTGCAATTTCCCTACCCTTTTCGGCTGCTTCGTACAGCGCGTCCATCACCCGCTGCACATCGAGCATTTCACTGAACCGAACAATGGGCGGACGGTTTTGGAGAACGCTCTGGCAGAAGTCTTGATAGACACTGCCGAACTGGCTTGTCTCGTCGGTACGGGGTGTCGCATCTACAATGCTATCGCCTTCCTCTAGGGCAACCCGTAGAGGTCTTAGGCTGGCAGCTCCCCAATCGCCCAAGATTTCGGCACCACTAGGTCGGGAGCGTGGGTGCATCATCCAGTTGCTTTCCACCGCCATTGTTGAACCGTCTGCAAAGTGTACCAAACCGACATTGAAGTCTTCAATATCGCAGTCTGTCACCGATCCTTCCCATGTAATAAGCGGCGTCTTCATCCGGCGCACTTTCTGGTAGCTTGCCGCCGAAGCCCGCACCGGCTTCGGATTACCCAACGCCCAGAGGGTCGCGTCGAGCAGATGGACGGTTGTATGGAAAAGCACGCCACCTCCTGCTAGGTGACGTTTGTACATGGTGGGGGTGCCGGGGATGTGCATCACATGCCCGTGCCAGAGCCGCGTGTGGTAAACGTTGCCCAGTTTCCCGTCAGCAAGGAATTGACGCAACGCCTGCACTTCAGGATTGGAACGATTTTGTAAGCCCATTGACATTAGTTTTCCGAATCGCTTTGCCGTTGCGACCATCTCCTCCGCTTGAGCGAGATTCATCGCCAACGGTTTGGAGACCAGCACATTGGCGCCCGCTTCAAAAGCAGCCATCGCCGCGTCACGGTTGGCTGACGGTGGCAGGGCGAGGCTAACAATGTCCAGCGGGTGACGCTTGAGCATTTCACGGTAATTGGTGTAATGGTATGGGACACCAAATTCGATCGCTGCCTCTCGCGCCCTATCTATATTCACGTCTGCGATGGTGATGATTTCTGCGTTGGGAATCTCCGCGTAGCTCCGGATGTGACCGCGTCCATGTGCTCCACAGCCGATTATACCGACCTTGAGTTGATTCATGCCCTACCTTCCAAAAACGAAGTTCAACAATAACTAGCTTGAGTATATCAGCAGATAGATCAGAGTGTCCGACGTACCTTCTCAGCATCACTGAATAGAATCTCACGAACGGCATTCGTCGCCCTTTCGTGAAACTGGACCGCAGCAGGATCCATGTCCTTGGTTGGACGTGGAGCCTCCTTAAAATGACCGAACCGATCGGTGCCACGCACAAGCGCTGCGCTGTCCCATCCGCCGATGGTCTGCTGGGTACGGGTGGGCATATAGTGCATCGAAAGACCAATACGTCGATCTGTTGACCGGTTGGGGCCCGATGCGTGCGCCAACCGTACATTGTGCAGCGAGATTTCACCCGAATGTAGCGGCATTTCCACTGCCTTGGCTTCATTGACCTCCACCGCGATTTCCTGTCCACGGGTCAAGAGGTTGTGCTGCTTATACTCATCTGTGTGGGGCAGGAGATCACCCTTATGGCTGCCCGGTAGGACTCGCATACAACCTGTTTCAGGTGTCGCCGGTGAAAGTGCCAGCCATACGCTGACCAAGTGGTCGGTATCAAGACCCCAATAGCGCAGATCTTGATGCCACGAGACAAAAGTCTCACTGAGTGGCTCCTTGATCCAAAAGAACGTATTCCAGCAGAGAATATCGGGACCGATCAGATCCTCGACCGCATCAAGAATCTTCTCATGGCGCATCAGTTCATCAACCCATGTAAAGAGCAGATGAGACTTGCTTCGCTGTGCTCCCGCAATGGGGCTGCCTTGATCTGCTTCAAATTTCTCAAGTCGTGCTCGGTTGATTGCTACCTGTTCGTCATCTAGTATATTGACCGGGAAATAGTACCCTTCCCGATTATATTGTGCGATAGCATTTTCGCTCAGAAGCTTCATCATTTGAACCTCCTCTAGAGTCACTGGTTGCCGGCTAGAATCTTAATCGAATCTAAGTGCCTAATTTTTTGTTAAGTGAATCTAGGATCATCTAAAATGACCTTATAAATGAATTAAAAAAGGTTGAAATTGTAGTCTGAATATGATATACTTATTTTGGTTTTTGTGGGAAGGTCTTACGCCTAGGTGTATACCACCACGCTAACCACAACAGATATCGCAGAATAGCTTATAAATGACACCTCAGCCAACCCAGATTCAACGCCTTCCAGACGCGATTAGTGTTCAATGGAACGATGGACACCAAAGCGAATATTCCCATCAACTGTTGCGTCAAAAGTGCCCATGTGCACGGTGCCACTCAGAGCAATCAGATAAAAACCCGCTGCGCTTGTTGCCCTCCAATCCGTTATCCAAAAACCTTACACTCGTGGATATTCAGCGTGTCGGTCGTTACGCGATCCGATTGATTTGGGCGGACGGACACAAGACAGGTATCTATACATTTGAATTTCTCTACTCACTTCAAGTGGATTCGACGGAAACTACGCTTGGTTGACGAACTACTTTGACCAACCGGTTCCCTCTCCCACTTTTTATCGAAAAAACCTTTAGGTCTAAAACCCCAACATTTATGTTTGGGATACAGACGGCTTTAGCGGTTTTTCTTGAGACTCTGTGCAAAATATGGTATAGTTGTCTTGTCTTTCGTGGGAGAATGCTACCCCTATCGCACGATAGGGTCTCCCACACTCCCGTAGCATAGGCATGAAAGATAGAAAGACAGTCCCTCATGAAAACCTACAAGTTCAAGTTGTATAGTAATCACGGTAATCGTGAGTTGCACAAGACCATAGACGGTCATGCTGATGTGTGGAATCATTGCGTTGCGCTTCAGCGTCGGTACTACGCAATCTATAGCAAATATATCAGCAAGTTTAGACTGATAAATCACATCTCTAAGCTGAAACGATTGCCTCGGTTTACCCATTGGAATCAGTTGCCAAGCCAAGCGATTCAAGACGTGGCATCACGAATCGACAAAGGCTACCGGGCAATGTTTGAAGCGAGGGCGCAAGGCAAAGCATGGGGTCGTCCTCGCTTCAAGCCCCGTTGTAAATACAAATCATTCACATTGCTTCAAGCCGGTTGGCAACTGTTACCGGGCAACCGTATCAAAATAGGTAAACGTATCTATCAGTATTTCAAATCCCATGACGTGCGTGGCACCCCCAAGCGTTGCACTATCAAACGGGACGCTATCGGTGATGTCTATATCTGTATCTTAACTGACTATGTAGCACCCGACCCCAATCGACTCACGACGGGTAAAATCGCGGGGTTTGATTTCGGTCTGAAACGGTATCTTACCGGTCATAACGGACACGATATAGAATCGCCCCAGTTTTTTAAGCGCAGTATCCATGCTATCAAACGTGCAAACCGAGCGCATTCACGGAAAAAGAAACAATCAAAGAACCGTGAACGCGCAAGGCTTGACTTGGCACGAAAACACCGCAAGATTGAACGCCAACGGGAGGATTTCCATTGGAAGTTGGCACACCAACTGACAGATGCCTACGACGAGATACGGCTTGAGGACTTAAACCTTAAGGGTATGAAAGCCCTCTGGGGGCGTAAGGTCAGTGATCTGGGGTTTGCCGATTTTGTCAAAAAGTTGGTGTATATCGCCTCGAAAAAAGGGGTCAAAATCGTGTTCATAGACAAGTGGTATCCTTCGAGTAAAACTTGTTCGGTCTGCGGTGCTGTCAATGAAGCGTTGAATCTGCGTGATAGAACTTGGCAGTGTAACGATTGTGGCACGGTGCATGACCGAGACCGCAACGCTGCAATTAATATCTACCGGGTTGGGGCGTCAACCCATGAAGGAGAGGACGTAAGTCCCGATTCGTCGGGCAATCCTTGTTGATAGCACAATTCGACTCCTATTGGCAAGGGGCGCGCTCCGATTCTCGGAGTCCCGATAAATCGGGATAAGAATCCCAAGCCTTTAGGTTTGGGAGTACGTCAAAGATGGTTTGCTAGGGCGTGTTGACATTTTGAAGCTGCTGATTCGGCAAACGCTGTAATCATCAGGCAATCTGCCATAAGTAGCGCGAATTGTTGGGATCACAATCTAACAGATCGTGGTACAAAAGTCCGAAATGGTCTCTGATGAAATGTCAACAGAACCTAATCGTTTCTAGCAACACTTTGAGTGCCCACCTGTTCTTCCGATGCAAACACCTTAAAATCACAGATAGCGTGCCGAAACACAACAATTTTTGATTCGTTCTCTAAAATCATTTTAATCTCATACCTACTAACCCAATCCACCAATCCACGAAAAACTTCTCCTTCCAGCATCGTGACTTCGATCGTGTGCCGAGCCCGCCGCGCTTGAACAATAGTTCGCGTATTGATACTATAGCGTTTTTTTCGTTGTATTATGGGTTTTAGGTTTTGTTCCTTAATTTCCTCGTTATAGTAGATAATCGACTGTATATCCGTAGCATCCTTCGCTTTGTAACAGTATTTGATGTCAGTTTTGGGCAGTTCTTGTCTCTCTATTTCTTCCCCGATAGGATCTGTCCCGTTCCGAGAATCCCGATTCATTGGGAGATTCAGATTAGCTTGTAAGACGAAGTCGTATTTGGTGAATCCAGTAACTGTCGCAGGAAGCAGTGTATGATTATACAATCCGAAAAACATAGGTGTTTGCAGACGTATCTGCTTTTGTATGTAGAGATCGCCAAAGGTTGGCTGTTCATCAGGCGTTGACGCTGGTTTTGATTGGGGATTAGGAGGAGGCGACTTCTGATCTGAGGGAGCATCGGTTGGTTCAGATGTGCCTATTTCGACACTGGAATCTGCTTTCTGTTTGGATCCTTGTGGGACGGAAGAGGCAACCGGTGCGGGCGGGACAGACTTTCGAGACAGAGTGGAAGGCTTCTCCTTAGAGGTGTCATTTGGCTGTTGAGGTGTAGTATAGTTGCGAGGTATCACTGCCTTACCTTGTCTCAATCGTTTCTGTTCAAGCGGGGTAAGCAAAACCTTTACATTCCGGGCGACGGGACCTCTATCACCAACAGCTACTTCGTATCTGACATCCTGCCCTACCTGGATTTCGTCATATCCATCCTGAATCGCGGATATGTGCAGGAAAACATCTCCTTCACCGGTGTCTTGAGCGATGAATCCATACCCTTTGTCTGAGTTATAATATTTGACTCGTCCTGTTGGCATCATTTTTTCTCCGTTGGGTTAAAGATTTCCGACTGGAATGCGATTGATTTAGTAATAGTACGGAAGATTCCTACCTTGGATGGGATCAACATATTTTGCCAAGTCACGCAGGGAAATGACAGTACAGTCGCTGTCGTGAAGATAATCCATGTAGGTTTCAAATGTTTCGGGATCTGTGTTGACCCAGGGGTGCTCCAAGGCAGGTACACCGTGGAACGTCAAGACAGCAATCTGTCCATCTCTTGCACCCTCAACTGCCCAGGCCAAGTCATCAAACGTCCAGTGCGGTCCCGAAGCACCTGTCGTTGGGACGAGCAGCGGATGATGTTTCGCTGGGTTGTATGCGGGCCCTCGGCCTCCCTCTGAATCGTAAGAAAACTCCGGTGCAATGCCGCGTCGTGCAAAGAGGCATCCTTTCTCGGTCAAGACTTTCACAGCTTCAGGCCCGTTAGAATAACCCGGATAACAGAATGTCTCAGGTACAGGAATACCGTATTCCTTGCAACGTAGATCGATGTGTTGTAAATCGGCGAGCAACTCTTCGCTCGATTGGTTGTTCACGTTTTTGTGATGGCGGGTGTGGTTGCCAATTTCAAAACCGGCTTCATGCAATGCCTTAACCTCTTCCCATGTCACATAGTGCGCTTTGTTGTTAAGAAAGTTGAGTCCTTCAGTGATGAAAAAGGTCCCACCGAAGCCGTAACGTTTTAGTAACGGTGCAACATAGGTGGTGTCTGACTTGTTGCCGTCATCGAAGGTTAGGACGACTAATCTATCCGGAATAGGCTGTAGGTCCTGAATTTGGGACGCAGATGTAGGGGGGCTATTATCGTGAACACGCGATTCGTTCATCATAGGTTTCCTCTTGATGCGATTCGTTAACTGGTTTCCAAAAACTCCCAGAGTCGATCAAATTGCGACCCTGTAATGGGTTGATGCCGCAAGATAGTATTGGTATCCTTTTTCTCCATGTAACTTGGTGCGAACTCCAATCCTGCACGAAGCTCTTCGCGGCTGATGCCTACTTCCCTTGGTCGGCGGCGCACTTTGCATCTGTCTAGTCGACTCGTCAGAATTTCTGGCTTCTCGTCACACTGCCAAGCGATGATGATTGCGCTGAACGCGACCATCTCTCCGTGGATGTAGCTGGTGTTATGCTTTTCTTCTAGGGCAAGCCAGAAGTCGTGGTCTCCGCTTGCAGCCTCTGGTCGTTGAATCCATCGAGAATCGCGCTCCTGCACGCTTTTCATGATGTGTCGCACGCTTTTCCCTGTCAGGTTTCCCGCCGTATCAAGGGTTGCTTCAAAGCCTTGCGTAATCTCTTCATGGTGGCTGAGGACATCAGCGATCACTGCTTCGTCGCAAGGGGGGCCTATACCGTTTTTGGCACGCCAACGCCATTCTACGGGTGCCGCATACCCGCATAGTATATCACCGAGACCAGCGGTATTCAGATAGTAGGGTGCTTCGAGAATCAGGTCGTCATCCACCAAAATATGGTCGCAATCCACCCATGGCCAATCGTCGAGTGCTCCAACAATTTTCCGCCCTTCCCACTTTGCCACAACTCCATGAATAATTGCTCCTGTGGATACAATCGTCGGTACCATGATAAGCGGTAGACCTTTGTCCAACGCCACAAACTTTGAGACATCTAGTGCCCGTCCACCGCCGAGTCCAACAACCAGCTCCGCACCATCAGGCAAACTCTCACTTATCTCCTTTTGATGTTTAGAATCCAACCATGCTGCATGAGCTACCCCTGCGGGCGGTTTGGATAGATAGGGTTGTGCTGTTCTGTGTGCTGTCGGTGTGGATACCATTAAGTAACGTGGCCACCCGGCACTCTCCTTTTTCAGCAGCCCTGAACCGTAGCGAATATCATATTCCGCTGCCGGTTTCATCTGACTTGCATGGGACCAGCCGCGCCCTGCTTTATTCATGCCTCCTACCTCTCTTTTTCAGCGTTTTATAGTGGACCTTAGAATTAATGAAACACTCCAAACCGGTGCGGTTACAAACCGCACCTATTAGGTGAGGGGCGAAAGTGTCTATTTATTTTTAGAATTCACTATAGTACTATGGATTATCTAGCACGTTTTCTATTTTGAGTTTGATCAGGAACTCTCTCATTTTTGACCGGGTATTGAAAACATTCCCTGCATTTTATCCAATTCCGTTTCGATTTTCAAGCCTTTTCTAATCTGGGAAGCGGTGCCAAACTTACAACCCAACCTTTAGAAGGGGCAAGCGTCAAATCTGTTGTCATCTAGATATGGAATCGCCACTATTTCAACAGGTAGGATACCACAATGAAAGATGTGATTATTTCAGATCTGAGCCAGTGTCAACCAACCCACCGCCTTGACCGAGATTATCGGCATGGCACTTGGCGGTTGATTGACTACGAAACCGAGGAATTTACTGGCACAATGATCTATTCCGGTCCTGAGATGAATTCCGAACCGCTGACATTGCCCTTAAACTGTGAGGGCTACCATGCAATATACGTGGGTGTCCATTACCCTGGCCAGTTTGGGGATGCCCATGTGCGGCTCCGTTTGACCGATGATCCGGCATATACTCTTGTGAGGGCAGAAACACAATCTGGAAAGGATCTCAACGGCATTCCACCGGAACTGGGATGGAGCCACACAACGAAGGCGTTCTCAGATTACCAAGTTTCTGAGGCTTTCTGGAAGGTTGCGGATCTCACTGGGGCTGCCCTCATCATCAGTCGCTTCAACGAGGGTGGTCGGGGTGGTAGTTACGGCGAGATGTATAGCAGCTTGGTCTATGTTCGGCTTGTCCCCCTTTCTGAGGTGAAGATGGAGGAATACCAGCGGGAACTGCCTCAGCAGGATACCAAACGTCTTATTGCAATGAACGATGCCGGTATTTTCTCTGACCTCCGCACGAAAGAGGATATCTGGGCGCAATTTGAGCCGTATCGGGACAGCGATGTGGACATTATGCTGTGGGCGACCTTCAAAGGCGAAAACTGTACCTATCGCAGCCGCATTGGTCGTGCACTGACTGACAGTGACAATCCCTTTGATCGCTTCGCTGCTCACGAACGTTGGGACGTTACGCTTGAGAGGTTAGAGGAACAAGGGGTTGACTTCATGGCGGAGGTTGTGCAAGCTGCCCACGCGCTTGGCATACGCATCTTCCCAAGCCTCCGCCTACAGGGACCGAAAGCGGTGCCGTTAGAGATGGAAACGGGGAGTTTCTATGAACGGCATCCCGAATTTCGTTGCAAGGACAAGCACGGTAGGGGGATAGCACATCTCAGTTTGGCTTTTCCTGAAGTCCGGCAGCTGTGGATTTCTCTCCTCTGCGAAGCGTTGGAATACGGATTTGATGGGGTGCATGTGATTTTTTGTCGCTCCCAACCTTTCGTGTTATATGAGGCACCGGTGATTCAGCGGTTTCGTGAGGAATATGGAGAGGACCCGCGTGAATGTCCAGACGACGACCCACGTTTCTGTAGGGTGTTGTCCACCTTTGTTACCCAATTTGCCCGTGAACTCAAAGTGGCTGTTGATGCTATGAGTAAACAAATGGGGCGGAAACTTGAAATCGCCTACAATATTACCTCGACAATGGAAAGTCGGCTTCGGGCACCGGGGGTTGATCCGGCTTCCAGACCTGAAGTTGCTGGAGGCACTGGTAAATATAACCTCAGTGAGGTCATGCAAAGTAATATGGTGTGGGGAGTTGATGTCGAGACATTGGTGAGAGAAGGCTTGGTAGACTACTTGATGCCCCATCCAACTTTTGCGATGAACGCTGCGGAATGGATTCAACCGATAGTGGAATTGGTAAAGGACACGCCGGTAAAGTTGTATCCAGATCTCTATCCCCGCCGTCAGCCCCCAGCCGCCTCCCTGTATTCGGCGCAAACCTTATATGAATTGGGCTGTGATGGTCTCACCTTATGGGATACTTATTCTCGGGTGTTCCGAATCTCTGAATGGGCGATGATGAAACGCCTGGGTCATCGGGAAGTGTTGAAAGATTGGCGCGAAAGTAGCAAGGGCGACGACTACTTTCGCGCCCTGAATTTCAAGTGGATTGGTGATCGGAGTGGTGATCCACGTTATTACCAGACCAATGGTTGACGTACTACCACACCCTGAAGGGTGGGGATTCTTACGAGTCCTTTCCCAACAGGTTGCTTAATTGTGGTATCAACACAGAAAGCGAGGCGAACCCCGTCTTACTTCTGCTACTCCAATGGACAACGCCCTGCCCACTGCCCCGCCTGTTAGGCATTGCCTAACAGGCATGGGCAACTTTGGCGAGGCTATCGGGGATTCCAATACCCGTCGGCATATCCTAACTGTTGCGGATTTGACCCCTGCTAACAGTTAGGGGAACCCCCAACCTCTAAGAACAACTATACCATATTTAGACTACAATTTCAATCTCTTTTTAACGAATTTAGGAGTTTGGCTGACTACATAGGCTTCGCCCCAATTGCTCCCAACCTAAAGGATGGGGTCTTGTCAGCAAGATTGATAAATAGTCCTTTCTTTCATTCTCACCCTAATTGTACAAGTAAATCTTTATTGAGAAAACTACAACAGAGTAGGTTCTTGACTGTATGGGATTGGTTATGCTACGATAACCTTGTTGATTTACCTCTTTTTGATTCGGTTATGGTTGACCGGAGGGATACTTAGGCGATGAGAGATTCAGATACAATCTAATGAGCAGATTGGTAATTTTTAACCCATGACAGAGCATCACCAGCAAAACACCAATATACTCCAGCGTTGGGGGGCAGTGCTGACAACTTGGACTGAAAGATGGATTCCAGATGCCCTCGTAATTGTTTGGATACTGACCGCAGTTTGCTTTATTTTCGCACTCATCTGGGGAGATGCTTCGCCGGTGTCAGCGGTAAAGGCGTGGGGTAATGGGTTTTGGGTGTTGCTTGAGTTTGGGATGCAGGTGTGTTTGACAATGATGACGGGATACATCGTCGCTAGTGCCCCACTCATCAGACGCATCCTTCAGAAGTTAGCGTCGTTACCAAATCCAGATAAGCCTGCACAGTCGATTATCCTGATGAGTCTGTTTTCCATGGTTACCGCTTGGCTCAGTTGGGCTTTTAGTCTGATTGCAAGCGCGCTGTTTGTTGTGTTCTTGGTGCACCGAAATCAAAAGGTCGATTATCGGCTGCTCGTCGCGGCGGCTTATCTTGGATTGGGGTGTACATGGCACGCTGGATTGTCCGCTTCCGCACCCCTTTTGGTGAATACACCCGACAACTTTCTGATTCAGGGTGAGGTTCTCCAAACGACTATTCCAGCGACTGAGACCATTTTTAGCCTTTTTAACATTATCTTACTTGTGTTAGTCATCGTTGTAGTGACTGTACTGATGGCAGTGATGCACCCTTCAGCGGAGAACAGTTACCGGATCAAACCTGAACTTTTAGAACAATTGCAACTGTTCGATGCACCTGAAAAGCCACATTCAATGTCGCCATCAATACGACTGAATTGGTGGCCCGGTTTTAACCTGATTGTCGGAATGACTGGACTTGCTTGGCTTTTTGGCAACGTTGTCCGTTTAGGTGTAGCCAATGCTATTACCCTCAATACCATCAATTTCCTTTTTTTGATGGTTGGTATTCTCCTGCATTGGTATCCGTGGCGTTTTCTTAAAGCAGCAGAAAACGCAGGCAGGGTTGTGTGGGGAGTTATTATTCAGTTTCCATTCTATGCTGGTATCTTTGGCCTGTTCAAATTTACCAATCTTGCGACTGCGTTCACCCAAGCCTTCATTGCTATCGGGAGCAAAAACACGTTCTTGCTGATTGCTTATTGGTATGCCGGTATTTTGAATTACTTTATTCCCTCCGGCGGATCAGAATGGGCGGTTACAGCACCATACCTTATACCTGCGGGAAACGCGCTCGGTGTTGAAGCGTCAAAGATAGTTGTTGCATACGCTTGGGGCGACATGATGACTGACATGATTCAGCCCTTCTGGGCGATTGCAATGCTTGCTATCGTTAAATTAGAATTTAGAGAGATTATGGGTCGCCTATTACTGGTTTTCTTTGTGTATTTTGGGGTGACATCGGCGGCATTCTTCGTGTGGCCCTTGTTGTAGACGACAAAATATGCAGAGCGAGTTGCTGAACCTCCGTATTTGAAGAAAAGGATGTTTGGAGACAATAGAATCGGATACTGTGAACAATCCTTTTGGAACATTATTGGCTCATGTTAAGAAATCGTGCAAAGAAACCGAGTTTTTCCGAAAAAACTCGGTTTCTCTTCGCATTTTGCACTTTCTTTTGATATGAACCGCATTATTTTTACAATCTATGGAGGGGCAATAATGACAAGGTATTTTGATTTTCTTTGGTTATTTGTACTGTTTTTACTCCTTCCAGCTGACGGCTATGCGCCCTGTGTCGTGTTTACGCCACCGGGGGAGGAATTAAACGGGACCGGGCAACGTGCGTTCATCGCCTATAGTCCCCAAACGCAACGGGTTGACCTCGTTCCTAGCATCAACCTTACTGGTGAAGCGTCAGAATTTGCCATCGTTATTCCAACGCCGTCCGTCCCGAAACTTGAGACCGTCGATCTGCGAATCTTTAGGGAGTTGAATGACCTCACAGTGCCGGTGACCCGATGGCGCGGAGGTGGCGGAAGTTCGGGGTGCAGTATAAACTCGCGGTTTCGACTCACACGGGGTTAGCATCATCAATCGGTGTTCTACAGAAGCAGGGCGATCCCTACAACGATAACACCTTCATCGGTACAGATCCATCATCTAGTGTAACGTTTGTGCCTGCTGAAATCAGTTACATCATCAATCTCATATCAAACCTACCCGAAACGGAACGGCGGATTCACAGTCTGTACATCGGTATCGGTGTTAATCATATTTGGACCCGTGAACGGGCCCCCGGATCCTCCCTTGCCGAAGGCAACGCCTTTGGCAATCAGCTTTTGGCTGGCACAACTTTCTCAATATCGAAAGGCTTTGTTTTGGGCGTAGAGTTCAAATATCTGAGAAATCGACCGCTCATGAAACTGGATTCGGGCCGCACCTATCGTGTACAACTCGATGGTACACAGGCTCAAATGACATTTATGTGGCATTTTGGGGATTAATGACTTGTGCGGGTGGTTACAGATTCTGATCGGAAAGCGTCCAACCGTAACTATGCCCGGATCATTCGATAGACCTTGTTGATTGTGCTTTGGAAAAATAAAATCGCTGTATAATAAATTAAAGGGGTGTTATGCCTAAGATTATCGTTGCCAATTACTTTCAAGAAACTAATTCGTTCCATCCTAATCCCACTACGTATGAGGATTTTAGTGTCCATTTCGGTCAGGATTTATTCGATGCTGGTCGTGAGGATATCAACGGTGCGCTGAATATTTTTTCTCAACGGTCTGACTTGGAGGTTGTGCCCACTTACGGAGCTAGCATGGGTGCGGGTGGTACAATCACCCACGAATGTTTTGAGCGAATTACCGGAGAGTGCTTGGAGGCGATTGAGAAGAACAGTGCTGGAGCGGATGCTCTGTTTTTCGCCATGCATGGGGCAATGGCTGCCGAGATAGAGAAGGACCCCGAAGGTTACATCCTTGGAGAAACTCGTAAAATCTTGGGGCCGGATGTCCCCATCGTTATCTCTCTGGACATGCACGGCACCGTTACCCGGCGTATGTTGGAGCTTATCGACGGTGCTGCTATTCTGCATACCTATCCGCACATTGACTGGTATCAGCTAGGTGAACGGACAGCCACAATGCTACTGAGTATCCTCGATGGCGCGAAGCCCATTATCGGCAGTGTGTATACACCTACTATGGTGCGCGGTGACGAACTCAAGACCGCGACCGGTGTGCACGGCACGTTCATCCGACATCTTGAGCGGCTTGAAGAACGGGACGATGTTTTGGCTGCGGGCATCATGTTGGGGCACCCACCGACAGACTGCCCGGAGCAGGGATCGCGAATCGTCATTGTTACTGACAGTAACAGGGAATTGGCTGAAATAGAAGCGATGCGAATCGGTCAGAACTTTTGGGACATGCGTGAACGGATGCAGTGTGTTCTGTACAGTGTGGAGGAGGCGATTGAAAACGCAAAGAAAGCAGACGGTGCGGTTGTCTTTTCCGATGCTGCCGATGCCACAAGTTCTGGCGCACCGGGAACTAGCAATGCGATTTTTAAGGGATTCTTAGAAAGCGATTACACAGGACGAGTTCTTTTGCCTATCCGAGATGAACCGGCGATTGAGAAAGCGATGGAGGCAGGTTTAGGCAGCACCATCACTGTACCGATCGGTGGCACGAAAGACCCCCGTTTTACCCCGATAGATGTGGAGGTTACAGTAGAAGCCCTCGCTATAAGAGACGATGTTCCGATAGCGGTTCTCAGGGCTGGCAATATTACTATCGTTGCTGCTACCCAAGGCGGTATACTATGTGATCGGTGGATGTATCCCGCTGTTGGCCAAGACCCAAAAACGTTTGATGTCATTATCCAGAAGTTGCCGCATACACCCTATGAGTTTTATGACGAGTGGGCTGTCCGAAATATGACTATTGATGTCCCGGGCGCAGCGAGTCCTAATATTAAGACGCTAGGTCACAAAGTCGTCCGACGACCGATTTACCCACTCGATGAAGACATGTCTTACACTCCGCAGGTCGAGATATTCGACTAGTGAATTACAGCAAAGATAGGTTTGAACTAATTTTCTTGTCATTTTGTCATTAGGTCATGATATAATTTTCCTCAGTTTTAGTATACCTCGGATTACTTCAAGAGGGGAGGACACCATAAATGGTAGACGATAGCAGAGAAGAACACCGAATGATCATTTTTGGCAATGACAGTGATCCTGTCCAAGAACACTTAATTCGAGAAGACGGTGCAGACAGAGGGTTTGCTACGCAAAATGGGATTTTAGACCGTAAAATACATGCTGAGTCCTATACAGTCACTCTGTATGCGTTATTGAAAGATTACGGTCTAATCCCTGTTTTTCGGATTAAGCCGAGAATACGATTCCGTCGATTTAATTACGATAACCAAGCTTCGAGCGCACCGCTCCGTTACAACTTGAATGACATCGTTGATTTTGCTGAGGTCAAGCGCGGTATTGAATCGGGTGAACCTGTAGATAGTGCGCTTCAGGAGCAGGTCTTCGGAGATGCCCCTACCCTTAAAGACTTGTCTGATGATCCTGCACTACAACTGGTCTCTCAACGTGATCTGTTTTTACGGAATCCCCCTTTTAAGACCAAGACCAAGGTCTTCGGCGGCGAGGAGGGTGATACACACGGGATTCCAATCGGAAAATTCCTTGATGCGCTTAACCAGCCCGCACAAACTCAATCTATTTTCAAACCCTTTCCTCAAGGTTCATCGTTTGCCACGGATCTCTTGGAAGCCTTAGAACCTTTCCATCACTTAGAATTTCAGTTTGGTGTCTATTCGCGCTATGAAAGACGAGACTGTGTGCTAGCAGGTGATATCTCTAAAGCTGCGGGCGGATACCGTACCACTTTTGATCCGTGGACGGTATTGGGGTATATCCACTCCGATGGTCAGATGCAACAGCTTCAGATACTTGCCCATGAAAGAGGCACACGGTGGGAACATAAAATCATGATTGAGGAGATGGACGCACCCACGCTTGAACTGATTTCTCAAGAGATACGCACGCTACGACGGGATAATCTCATTGGTCGAGTTTTGTCCAAAAGTCAGACCGGCTTATCGCTTCTAGCAAGCACACAAGAAACGCGGGTCAATGCAACGAATGATCTATTTGCAGATTACGAGTTGAAAGTGGAAACGTCCATTCCGAACGACCGGTATGCAGACATTGAATGCCGAAGAAGATTACGCCGTGTTTTTAACTCAAATGGTCAATACCAGCTGCATCCTCTCAATAAGGATATTGTTGAAAGACATCTTAACCTCGCAAAAGGCATCAGCAGTGGTGTGGTGTATACTTTGGATAACGTCTATCTGATGCAGGGCCCCACTCCACAGAGGGTCAAAGAGGCGGATTTTCTCATCACAAGAACCCCGATTCGCGAAAGGGTCGTTATGCGGTCGGCACGGGACCTGAGAGAACGGATGCCAACAAATGGATTTGAGAAATGCTGGAATGAGTCTATTGATGAGGCGGGGTATACGATTGTCAACAAGGCAAGTGGCAGATGCTATACCGTCAGTTACGGTAGGCGAAAAACTGGAAATATCCTTGATGGCACCGTGACGAGCCAACCCTCAGAGCATTACCTCTCAATCAAATATCTGGGAATCGTTCCAGACCGTTACGGAGATTTTATCTCTAAGACTTCCGCGGGCACCACGAGGAAGCGGGATATTCCACCTCGGGTGTTGTTTGGAATGATGTCCACAAGGGAAAATAAAGTTATTCAAGAGATGAAAAGTCTGGTGGTGCATCTAAAAAATAAAGGATCGGTCTGAGATGGTTCTAATCCTCCCTTGAGGGTTTAAGTCATTGCACACATAGGAGTGGGCTAATTGATGATTGAGATTCGTGGAACTGGTCACATCTACCGTAACCCGAAGCCGCATCTTCGCGCTCGACATGCGTGGCATCCGACCTTGGTGGTCATCGATCAGAACGAACTCGTCGCTGCGTTTGACATCGGTGAGGCGGTTGAGAGTTTGGATTACCGCACTTATATCAATCGCAGCCATGACGGTGGACAGACTTGGGACGCACCGGTGCCGATGTTCCCCGATAATCTAATCCAGCACCCGACGCGGCGCACCACTCACATTGGGCGACCGAGACGGATGTCAGATGGTGAACTGGTCGCATTCGTCGCTCGCTTTTACCGCGACGATCCCGAACAGGGGATCTGGAATCCGGACACGACAGGCGTGGCGGAGATGGATCTGATGGTAGCGCGGAGTCGCGATGATGGCTGGACTTGGGAACAACCGCAGCGCATCTCTCCACCTCTGGTGGGGCAACCCTTTGAGGTCTGTCATACTATTGTCGAGTTAGCGGACGGTCGATGGTTGGCTCCGGTGTCATGCCTGCGGAGTTGGGACGGGGCAGCTCCCAACGGCTTGAAGGTTATTGGGTTGGTTTCCGCCGATCAGGGGGAGACTTGGGCCACGTACATTGACATCCTTGATGACTGTGCTAACGGGGTTGTCCATTTTGAGCAATCGGTTGTACAGTTGGCAGATGAACGGCTGCTCGCTGTTGGCTGGGGGTTCGATGAACGCAGCGGCAAGACAAAGGCGGTCAACTATGCAGTCAGTCAGGATGGCAAAACGTTTTCGACTCCACCGCGTCCGACGGGCTTGAATGGGGAGACTAGTAAACTCTTGGCGTTGCCGGATGGGCGCGTCGTTTGTGTTTACCGGGGTATTGACCCGCCGGGGTTGTGTGGCACCATCGCGCATCTGGACGGGGAGGCATGGCGGCACGAGGAACCGCAGATCTTATGGCAGGGTGAGAGGCTCACGAGAATGTTCGGGGAGGCAACTGCTACGGAGGAACTGCGTTCGTTGAAGCTGGGTTGTCCTAACCTTGCCCTGCTGCCTGATGGCGATGTGTTGGTTGCGTTTTGGTGTCACGAGGATGAGGTTTACAACATCCGTTGGATACGCCTTGCGATCAGTTGACGCGAAGAATCTGGTCGAGTTCCCAACCGGTATGGCTCATAAATACGAGCGTCCACCGGCATATATGCCGTCAACAATAGCCTGATCTGTCCACATCTCCTTCGGTGTGATGAGTGGTGACGTTTTGCCGAGTGCACAGTCGATAAAATGCAGTGCTTCGGTGCGGGTTCGTACCCTTGGGTTATCTTGGAATGTCTCCGCGATGCCGGGTGCTACATCCTCAGTCACATCTACATAATCGCTGTCCCGCCACGTCAATAATCGAAACGGCGACAATGAAGCGAAACCCTCCGTTCCCCACACATCGACACCGTTATCCCTAGCTGTCGGGGGTGCCAGCCACATACTCTCAACCGACAACGTAATATCATCAGCAAAGGTGACATAGCCGCTCACCAAATCCTCAACATCGTAGGTGTCTCGGACCGCTTCCAGATCGGGGGGCAGCGTGGGGAGGTCGCCAAAACGTGCGCTCGCCCGACCTTCTACGGAGAGGAGAGTGGGGCAACCGAGGAACCAAACCCCTAGATCCAGTGTATGTACGCCGGTGCTGGCGAGTGAACCCCCTCCGGATCGGGACTTGATGTAGTGTGGACCCCAAACCGGGACGCTTTCCGCGTGTATCCACGTACGTGCGAAGCGGGGTGTTCCCAATCCGCCACTGTGGATGAAATTATGCGCCGCTTGTGCATCCTTACGGAAACGAAAATTATAGCCGACCATCAGCATCCGGTCTGCTTGCTCCGCTGCTTGAAGCATCGCTTCTGCGTCGGCGAGCGAGGGTGCCATCGGCTTGGCTGCTAGTACATGGGCACCGCTGTTAAGTGCGGCAATCGTCACGGTTGGACGGACATCTGCCATTGTGCCGACCATGACGACATCAAGAGATTCTTGATCGAACATCGCTTGATAGTCCGTGTAGGTTGCTGCACGTGGTCGCTGTGGGTGTGCGTCATACAGCTCGCGAGCGACTGTTTCAGCGCGTTCTTCATCGACATCGCACACCGCGATCAGATTGGCGTCCGGGTGATTGACCACATTGTCTGAGTATGCGTGGCGTCCGAAGGAGCCGCAGCCGACGACACCGACGCGCAATGGACGAGAGACGTTGTTCATGTTGCCCTCCTCAAAATTTAGGACCTAGCATTAAAATCGAGTTTAACACCTGGAGCGAGTTTTTTTTTATTTTTAACCCCCTAATCAAGTGGAAGCGAGGAAACGGGTATGTGAGGGAGCGAGTGTGTGAGGAAGCGGGTCCCGGCAAAGCCGAGGATCCCGAGAATCGGTAGAAGCGTGTAAAAACTCCGCCCCTCACCTCCCTTGCCACCTCTAGTTTTCAGGGGGACTTATGAACTAGGTGCGTAAGTCCTATTGGGTTTAAGTGCCCCCACCTTAATACTCGCGACCTCTACCTTTCCAATTTTCGCGTAAGGCGACTTGCTAAACACCTGAATTTCCTCCAACCCTGACCGACGAATTGAGTCCAGATATTGGTCTTCAGGCAGTGCCCCGGAAATACAGTTTGCCCAATTGCTAATCGTAGATCTCAACCACTTGGGCAGATGGTTTGCGACAATGTCCGACACCAATAACCTCCCACCCGGCTTGAGGACGCGATATACTTCCCTAAAAACTATATCCTTATCCGGCGCAAGGTTAATCACACAGTTAGAGATAATCCAATCAACGCTTTCCTCCTCAACCGGCATTGACTCAATTTCGCCTAAGCGGAACTCAACATTTTTCGCGCCCGCTTCCTCCGCATTATTTCGTGCTTTTTCGATCATCTCAGGTGTCATATCAACGCCAATCGCTCTCCCGCTTTCACCGACGAGGGATGCCGCAAGCAAGACATCAATGCCCGCCCCTGAGCCGAGGTCTAGGACAACATCGCCTTCACAGATGTCAGCGTACATCAGTGGATTCCCACAACCGAAGGAATTTTCGACAGCATCGTCAGGGATACTAGAAAGCTGCACGTCGGTATATCCGTTCTGATTTGCGGATTCTCCTGTGAGGGAGGCTTCAATATCGATTTCTGTATCGCAGCAGTTAGAAGATGTACAACAAGATTCACCGCTTTTTACCAGATCTGCGTAATGTTCACGGACAGCTATTTTAATCTGTTCTGCATCGTGGATTGTCATATTATGTCCCTTTGTATTGGATTAGTGAACGTCTCACTGCTATGATGGTCAATGCGGAGAATTCACGCAAAAATCTAGCAGATCAATCAACAGGGAGCGCATCTCACTCCGTTGAACAATCCGGTCGATCATCCCGTGTTCCAACAAAAACTCTGCCTTTTGGAAATTGTCAGGGAGTTGCTGTTTAATGCTTGCAGTAGCGAGGGGCCCGGCGAAGCCAATCCGGGCACCCGGTTCTGCGAGAATGATATGTGCCAAGGAGGCGTAACTCGCGGTGGATCCACCAAAGGTTGGGTCCGCCATCACGGAGATATAAGGGAGTCCCGCTTCTGCGTGTTTCACACAAACGGCTGAAGTTTTCGCCATCTGCATCAGCGATAGTGTGCCTTCTTGCATTCGCATCCCGCCGCTCCGCGAGACGATGATTAAGGGCAATTTGTTCTGGGTGGCATATTCAATATTACGAGTAACCTTTTCTCCCACAACCGCTCCCATCGTACCGCCTCTAACCCCAAAATCGCTGATCGTAATAGCGACGGACTGTCCACCGATTTTCGCTTCACCGGTAAGAATCTCCGACTTGAGGCCCGTTTTTGCGTAATCTCGTGCAAGCTGCTCTTCGTAGTCTGGGAAATCTAAAGGATTAGTTGAATACAGACCGGCATCATGTTCAGCAAAACTGTTTCCATCAACCAACAGGTCAAGCCGCTCATAGGCAGTCATCGGGTAGTGATAGCCGCATTTTGGACAAACCTTATGTGCGTCTAAAAATGTTTCTTCAGGAACCTCTGTGCTGCAACTTTGACAGGTGATTACCACTGAAGTTGCCATGTCTGTACGCTCCATCTTTGTGTAGGGAATAGTTTTGTGGAGTTGCTGATTTGTATGCACATGATACCTTTGGGGATAACGTTTGTCAAGCCGAAATACAGAATTCGATTTATGTGACCCGCAGCTGCTATCACGTCGTGTCCCCCTCGAAACAGAGTGAAATTCATCCTTGAAGAACACAGCCATTTGTGATATTATTTTGCGGTTTTGACACCTTGAAACGAGAGTAACCGGATTTCGTTGTTGCAAAATTACAACAATCGGGTATCAAAAATAACTCAACTAAACCGGAGTAACAGCGTCTGAAGTTTTTTGAATGCTCTAGATGTTCAGAAATAAAAAAAACGGGTGATAGTGAAACGTTACGATATTACGGCTATTTTGTAGGTATGCTTTACGCTTTCCATGATTAACTGACTTTCTCTTTTCTAAAGTTGGCACAAAGTTTGCTGCGGACTATTAGCGTAATGGTTTTTAACTTCAAGAATCTGATATAGGACTGACGTACTTCAGCGTTTTGACCTGACAATGCCCTGCCAAATTGCCGAATCGTGTCGGTAGGCCATTGAAACGGAGGTGTAATCTCTGTTACGCGGAAGGGATTAGCTTTTACCGTTCAACTGCCTAAGTCCTATTATAATCAGTTTCTTTAGATTGCGCGATTTTGACAACAACTGATAATTGGAAGGAGAAAGTTCATGTTTCCGCAAATATACCGATCCATCACAGCATTTTTTTGTATAATCACACTGTTCGGTTTAATTTTAGGTTGTGGTTCTGAAGACAAAAGTCCAGTTCAGGCGGATACCGAACCACCGGCGATACCAAGAGGTGTGAAGAGCATCACCGGTGATGGTCAAGTGATAGTTGAATGGTTCCCGAATGGCGAAGCCGATCTTGCCGGGTATAATATCTGGCGTGACGACGATGGTGATGAAGAATTTGACCTGCTTGCGGAGGTCTCAGCAGATTCCTCGTCTTTTGTAGATGAGGAGGTCATTAATGGGCGCACCTACTCTTATGCCATATCTGCTGTTGATTACGATGACAACGAAAGCGAATTAAGTCCAGAACAGGTCTTTGACACACCACGTCCGTCAGGAAATAACATTACCCTGAATGACTTTAACTTGACTCCTGCCCGAAGCGGATTTGATTTCTCGCAGCCGGCCAAGGGTGCTATTACTTGGGATTTACCAGCAGCCGATGTCTATTTTGGATTTGATACCGTGGTCAACGTTCCGTACCTCTATTCAGATAACTTGACAGAAATGCAAGACATGGGCTACCATGAATACTTCGATGAGGTTGATGTCTCGCCTGTGCGAGGTTTCACAACTGAATTCGTTGAACTTATTCAGGGACATGTGTATATTCTATTAACTCCCGACGGACACTTTGCCAAGATTCACCTCCTTGCTGTTTCCAATGCGGCAATCACTTTTGATTGGGCATACCAGATTGATCCGGGGAACGTCCAGCTTGCCCCCGCCGCCCATAAAGTGAGCAAGCTAAGTAGATAAGGAATTTCAGAAAAATGAAAAAGTGCCTTTTAGTGCTTATTGCCTTTGTCAGCTTCGCGACAGGTTGGAATACTATATTGGCTGAATCAACTGCTGATGAGACACCAACGGCTCCAGCAGAGACACAAATGAACGCGGATATCGAAGACTCACCAACCTCCCTGACTCTGGGGGGAAGCGTCATGCCCCGCGATCCAAATCGCCAGACGGATTCGCCAAATTATGCCCTCTTTCGACCACACGCTCCCAAATATTATCCTCAGAAAACCGCTCGAACAGCTATACTTCTGTCGGCGACGTTGCCCGGTTTAGGACAAGCCTACTCCGGTCGTCCCGGGAGAGGGATAGTCTTTCTCGCTGCCGGGATGGGATTGATCGCAGCGGGGGGATTCCATTTGGACCGTGCCATAACTTACAGTGATCGATCGGATCGTTTCAACACGGGATTTGACGACCCGTATGGCGACAGTTTGCTGACAGCGGATCAAGGGCATGTCAAGGCGCGAGGTCATGCCCAATTTGGGGCACTCTTTCTGGCAAGCGGAATTGGTGTCTACATTTGGAATATTTTTGATGCAGCCAAAACAGTTGACGAATATAATGACCGAAGATTTCCGGTGCAGGCGCAACAAAGTGTATATGGAGAACCTTATTTAACAATTAACCGCCGCTTTTAGCGGATGTATCAAAGTAGTCAGGTGATAGCCCTCGGAGAGGCCTCCGCCTGATAACTTATAATTTTTTGATGTGAAACCAGCCATTTGTTGTGCATATCAGACCTCAAATGAACCTCCTGAAGGTTTCATTAGACAAGGAAATCTACACTGTGCGAGTCATTCAAATTCTGTTTGTTAGTTGTTTTATCTTTCTGACCTTCTCTCTAGCTATTTCAGCAACCTATTCGTTGCTTGACATCAAGAATCTCGATCAGTCTACTATTCAGATTGGCGAGGTACTGACCTACAGCGTTAAAATTAAAGGATTGCCCGCTGGAACACAGGTTACAAAAGTTGTTGAAAAAACGACATTGGCAGGTCAGTCGGTTTATCGTTTCAGATCGGAAAGGCAGACCGGAAGTCTTCTTGGAAAGTTGTACCATTTCCACGACCAGACAGAAAGTTACGTCACAACGGATCAGCTATATCCACTAAAATATGTTAGAACTTTAGAGGATCAGAAATATCGAGCACGCGTTGCAATTGATTTTAATCATGGTGAGGGAACGGCTGAATACACCAAAAACTCAGCTAACAAGGCTTTGGACATCCCAATCGGCACACAGGATGATTTGTCGATGCTTTACTTTCTGCGTTCAAAGGAGTTGCAGGTCGGTCACACCTACGCATTTCCGGTGATAGTCAAGGATAAGTGTGAGCATGTGACCCTTGAAATCCTCCGTCGCGAAATGATAAAAACCAAGGCATTGGGTCGTGTGGAAACATTGGTGCTCCGCACCTCGCACGGCTATCTGATGTGGCTCACGAACGATGAGCGCCGTATTCCCGTTAAAATCGAAGCCAAGACCCCGCGCATCGGCAAACTAGTCGGCGTATTGGAGAAAGTTGATTTTCTGGATTAGAGAAGGAACGTGATAGATCTTCTGCAGCAGTCAAATACCTATCAATCGCTTGTTGAAACCCTGACCGCTCAGTTTTCAGGGTTGGAGTGTGCCCAAACCTCGTTAAATCAGCAAATAGATCGCCCCAAACCTTGGTTGCGGGGTCTGCATGGCGTGTCTACTGCCTATCTACTCAGTACATTGGCAGCCGATTTCTCCGACAAATCCTTTCTCATTGTCGTGCCCACGCAGCACGAAGCTGAGAAAATCCTCCAAGATCTACCCGCGTATCGTTTTGAAGAAGCACGTCTCTTTCCACAATGGCAGAATTTCCTTTATGACGGTATTTCCCCGACAAAAAATGTTGTTGCAGAGCGGCTAATCTGTTTGTATCAACTGTTGCAGGGGGACCGCACGTTCATTGTTACATCGATCCATGCATTGATGCATAAGATTCTGCCCCAATCGGTTGTAGAATCTGCCTTCCTGACCCTCCGCATCGGTGATGAGATTGCCCCCGACAAAGTGGTTGAACAACTGCTGCGAAACGGTTATCAGCGCGTAGATCTTGTAGAGGTCAAGGGCGAGTTGGCGCGCCGTGGTGACATACTCGACGTTTACCCGTTGACCACTGATGCGCCCATCCGGATTGAGTTCTTCGGTGACGAAATCGACGCTATTCGATTGTTTGATCCGGCTTCACAACGCTCTGTTCCCGATGGAGTTGATGACGAACCCGAAGCGATTACGCTGTGTCCAGTTCGAGAAATCATCCTGTCTCCTGAAACCCTCAATCTGTGGAAAACTCGAGCAGAAAGACTGATTCAAAGCAACGAATCGCCTAAGTATCGAAACGCAGTCAACGAGATTACGCATCGCCTCGAAACAGAGACAAATCCGGAGGGGCTAGAAGCCTTACTGCCGATGTTATACGAAGATAGCAGTACCCTCATGGATTATCTATCCCCGCAGACTGTGGTTCTCATGAGTGAGCCAGCTTGGATGGCGCGTGAGGCAATTCAACTTATCGAAAATACGAAGGATCTTTATGAACGAAAACTAGCATTTGATCAGTTTATGGTGTCACCCGATGAGACGTTTGTGTCGTTTGAACGGGTAATCTCCGCTTTGCAGACGCATCCCGTTGTTTGCACGTCGTTGACTCCGCCGGCACTCAATACAGAGGAACCGGTCGAAGAGATTGCTTTCGGTATGCGTCCGCTCGGTCTCCCGCGTAGCAATTATCGGCTGGTCATGGATCAGATCAAAGGGTGGACCGACGAGGGCTATTTCGTCAACTTCTTCTGTGATAACTCAAAGAGCGCGGATCGGCTACACGATATTTTAGCAGATAGGGATTTACCTGTAACCCAAACGGCAGTGAACATTGGTAGCATCAGCGAAGGATTTATCAGCGAAACGCTCAAGTTCATCACACTGTCTGAAGATGAGTTGTTTGGACGCGAGCATCGTCGGCACCGCAAGACCATTTTTAACGAAGGCACTCCTATCCTGAGTTTAATTGACCTTAAGGAAAAGGATTATGTGGTGCATGTCTCACACGGAATCGGTCGCTACGCAGGGATTCGCCGCCTCGACATTGATGGTAAACCACAGGACTTCCTCGCACTAGACTATGCAGACGCAGGTCGGTTGTATGTGCCGACCTACCAGATTGATCTCGTGCAGAAGTATATTGGCGGACAAGAGGAGGGAAGGGTACGTCTAGACAAACTCGGCGGAACATCATGGGAACGGGTCAAAGCCAAAGCCAAAGCTTCCATAGAGCAGATGGCAGAGGAGCTACTGGAATTGTATGCGATTCGTGAATCCCGTGAGGGTTATGCCTTCCCAACAGATACTCCTTGGCAGAAAGAGTTTGAGGTGCTGTTCCCTTATGAAGAAACTCCGGACCAGCAGAAGGCAATCGAAGAGGTCAAGCAGGACATGGAACGCCTCCGACCGATGGATCGGCTAATCTGCGGAGATGTCGGATACGGCAAGACCGAAGTGGCACTCCGTGCGGCGTTCAAATCGGTGATGGCGGGAAAACAGGTCGCGCTTCTTGCCCCAACCACAATTCTCACGCTACAACACTTTAATACATTCCAACAGCGTTTTGCCCCTTTTCCGGTTCAGGTAGAAATGCTGAATCGCTTCCGAACGGATAAGGAAGCAAAGAGGGTTGTGGAGGGGTTGGCAAATGGCACAGTTGATATCGTTATCGGCACCCACGCCTTGCTCTCAAAGAATATTAAGTTCCGGGAACTCGGTTTGCTCGTAGTTGATGAGGAACATCGTTTTGGGGTAAAGCACAAAGAGAAGATTAAACAGATGAAGCAGACGGTTGACGTATTAACCTTGACAGCAACACCGATTCCGCGTACACTTCATATGTCTCTCGTCGGCATCCGCGACTTCAGCGTCATCAATACGCCCCCGGAAAATCGTCTGCCAATTGAAACTTATGTCATGGAGTATAATCCCGACGTGGTTCGAGATGCGATCTTGCGCGAGATGGAACGGGGTGGACAGATCTTTTTTGTGCACAACCGTGTCCAGAGTATCGCAAGCATTGCTGCCACAATCCAAGATCTTGTGCCGCACGCTAGAGTCTGTATGGCACACGGACAAATGCCTGAACGTCAACTCGAAAAAGTGATGATGGAATTCATCAACCACAAATATGACGTTTTGGTTTGCACCATGATTATTGAGTCTGGCGTGGATATTCCAACCGTCAACACGATTCTGATCAACCGTGCAGACGCGTTTGGGTTAGCCCAACTTTACCAGCTACGCGGCCGAGTCGGTCGCGATCAGTATCAGGCTTACGGCTATCTGTTCTACCCACAAGGATGGGCAATTACGGAAGGTGCTCAAAAACGTCTACGCGTCATTGAAGAATTCACTGACCTCGGCTCCGGGTTTAAGATTGCTCTCCGTGACCTTGAAATTCGGGGAACAGGCAATATTCTCGGTTCAGAGCAGCACGGTCATATCATCGCTGTGGGTTACGATATGTACTGCAAACTCCTTGAGGAAGCGATACAAAAACTCAAGGGTGAGGAGATCGAAGAAACGGTCGAAACCCGGATTAACCTTCCCATTGAAGCCTATCTGCCTGATGAATATGTCCCCGACGGTAGGCAGAAGGTTGCGCTTTATAAAAAGATCGCTGCGCTAGAAACGGTAGTAGATCGGAAAGAACTTGAAGAGGAGATGGTCGACCGGTATGGAAAAATCCCCGAACCTGTTGAGATGCTCCTCGAAATAGCTGACTTAAAACAACTCAGTCAGCAGCTTGGGGTTGATGGAATCGCTGCAGGCGAGGAAAGCATCAAGGTCACATTTGATGAAACCAAAACAAGCCTTGACCCCCGCAAGCTAATTGGCCTGATTGAGCAAGATCGGCGAATCTCGATTACTCCCCCTGTACGTATGACGATCCGTTTGAAAGGATTAGAGGGAAAGGCACTCTTGTTTGAGATCAAGCGTATCTTAGGGAAATTAATGTGAACCGTGGAACGTGATGTGTATTGCATACTGCGCTTGTAAGACATACTTATCTTTATCAAAAATTCCTTGATAAGTGGTATCCCTCCAGTCAAACTTGCTCGGTTTGCGGTGCGGTCAATGAAGCGTTGAACTTGCGAGATAGAACTTGGCAGTGTAACGATTGTGGCACAGTGCATGACCGGGACCGCAACGCTGCGATTAACATTTTTCGGGTTGGGGTGTCAACCCATGAAGGAGAGGACGTAAGTCCCGATTCGTCGGGCAATCCTTGTTGATAGCACAATTCCACTCCTATTGGCAAGGGACTCGTAAGAATCCCAAGCCTTTAGGTTTGGGAGTACGTCAAAACAATACGAATACACCACTAACTGCGAAGACGATGTCTTTGCAATTTATCTATTAATCAGATCAGAAAGGAACGATGTACACAATGAAAAAAAAGTTGATAATTTTCGTCGTGATGGCGGCAATCGGTTTGAGTAGTCTTGCTTTATCGGGATCGCAAGATGTAGCGGGACCAATGGATGAGAGCCAGATTATTGTGGCACGGTACGAATGGAACGGCATACACGAAATTTCGCTTGCAACACTTAATGCGGAAATAGCAGCACTATCAGAATATAAGCAGAAAGGCTATAAATCCAAAGCTGGTAAACTCATATTTCTGGAAGACCTTATCAACCAAAGGCTAATGCTCCTTGCAGCTGCTGAGACAGGATTCGACAAAGATGAGGGGTTCCTTAAAAAAGCGGACGATTATAAGCATCAGTTGATGGTTGAACGCTTGACCGAAATTGAGGTCGATGAAAAAATTGTGGTCACCGAGGAAACACTTCGGCAGTATTACGAAGAGAATAAAGATACGTATGTCGATGAGGAAAAAGTGCGGGCAACCTGCATCACGGTATTCGATAAAGAGCTCGCACAGACAACACTTGAAGAGATTCAAGCCGGTAAGGATATCTTTGATGCAGTAAAAGAACTTTCGGAAAAAGGTGTATTGACAGGACCTGGTTCAAATCCGGGAGATCCTGGTGATACAGGCTTCTTTGCCCGAGACGTTTCTGCGCGAGCCCAAGCATTCGTTGACGCGGTTTTTGCAATGGAAGTCGGCGAAATGACTGAGGAGGTTTTTGAACAAGACGTTGAGGAAGATACCTATTATATGATTTTCCGAAAGGAAGAACATCGGCCAGAACGCCAACAGACCTTTGAAGAGGTCAAGCCAAGGCTTGAGTATCCCCTAAAACGTGAGATGAAGCGGAAGCGTATCCTAAAATGGTTGGAAATGCTTACCGCCGAGGGCAAACTCAAAACATATCCAGAACTGCTGCCTCCACCTGTGATGCCCGAAGAGGAAGAAGATCCAGAAAACGAAAAATCGGAGCAGTAGTGTAACACAACATAGACTAGAGTCATCGCGTTCAGAAATTGGCTGAGAAATGGTTGTAACAGTCGAACAATTGTACATCATGCAAAATTTAAGGAGGTATAACTGTGAAATTATTGGGAATTATTAGTTTTATCTTAATTGGTGCCGTTGCTATTAGTGTTTCGTTGAATGGTTGTGGCGGCAAAGCCGGAGCTGAAGGCACCGTGATCGCTGAATTTGAATGGAATGGAACACACCACATAACGCTTGAGGAGATGCTACAAGAGATAAGTGAACTCCCTTCGTATAAACAACCACAGTACCAAGAGGCAGAAGGTGGGTATGAGGAATACATGAACCTAATGGCAGAAAGCCGTCTCATACTTTGTCTTGCCAAGGATCGGAAACTTGATGAGGATCCTGGGGTGCTTAAAAAAGTGCAGGACTATTACCACGAATTGCTCGTTGACAAGATCACAGAAATTGAAGTAGATCAGAAACTTAAACCGACCGAGGAAGATTACCAGCTTTATTATGAAGAGAATAAGGAAGACTATATTGAGCTGGAACAGGTGCGACTGACCTGCATAACCGTCACAAATGAGGAGCGATCAAAGGAAGTTTTTCAACGAATCAAAGACGGGGAAGACATCGCTGCGCTTGCTGCAGAACTATCTGAAAACGGCGAACTAATTGGTCCGGGATCAAATAACGAAATCCCCGGTGACACTGACTTTTTCGATAATACGATGTACTCACAACGCGCAAAATCTTTTAGCGATGCAGCGTTTGAGCTAGAAGTCGGTCAAATGAACGAGGAGATTCTCCACATTGAACTTGATGGGGAAAACTATTACCTAATCTTCCGTAAGGAGGAAGTCAAGCCGGAACGCCAACAAACGCTTGAAGAACAAAGTGTACGACGCAATGTGGAAAGACACGTAGAAAATCAGAAACGCGAAGAACTTATGACCGATTGGCTGATCCGGCTCCACGAACAGGCGAAGGTCAAGACCTTTTCAGACCGAATCCCTGATACACCGGAGGAGGTCGAAGAGGAAGGGGGAAGCGAATCGTCTGATGATAGTGACGCTCCTGCTGAACCTGAAACGGAGCCGTAAAACATCGAGTCTTGAATTAAGGAGGTATGCCTCGAAATGAAGATATTGCGTTTTTGCGCCCTGATTCTATTGATCATTCATTTTGGAATCAATCCCGTTGCTGCGCGAAGGTTTGATCAGATCATCGCTTATGTCAACGAAGATGTGATCACTAAATGGGAACTTGACAGTGTTGTGAAGCAAAAAGCACTAGAACTTCAGCAGGTCTACCGATTCAGTGAGCGCGAAGCGATGGAAAAGGCGGAACAGGAACGGGCTGCACTCCTCGATCAGTTGATTCGCCAGATGCTTCTCGTCGAAACAGCATTAACGCTAAAAATTGAAATCACAGAGGCTGAAGTGGAGCAGTATATGCAAAACTTCAAGGACCAGTACAAGATTGAGACTGAAGAGGAACTAGCTCAAGCGTTAAAAAAGGAAGGGTACACCCTGATGTCTTTCCGTGAACAAGCCAAACGCAACCTGATGGCGGAACGACTTGTCATGCAACGTATCCTCCCTAGACTCCAAATTCGAGGTTCGGACATACAGCAGTTTTTTGAAGAAAACCGCTCGCAATTGCCAACTAAGACAGACAGAGTCCATCTTCGACACATCTTCGTTGCTTTCAAGCCAAGTGAGGCAGACCGCAAGCTAGCCCTTGAGAAGATCGATATGATTCGTCAGGAATTAGCGGCTGGAAAAAATTTTGAGGAACTCGCGCAACGTTATGCTGACGATGAGTATAGACAAGCAGGGATTGGGACATTAAACGAACTGCCGATTGCAGAGATGGACAATCTCTCAGCCACCTTCCGCAATGCGCTTTCAGGGCTCAACGCCGGCGGGATCAGTGAACCGGTTGAAGGCAATGATGGGTTTTACCTTTTCAAAGTTGAACGTAAAGATGATCAGGCTATAGCGTTTCGTCATCTCGTTGTCAGTTTGAAGCCGAGTGGGCAAGCGATTGAAGCTGCTTATGAACGTGCAGATAGCCTCTTGCAGCGGTTAAATCAAGGTGAAGATTTCAACGCGCTTGCACAACAATACTCCGACGATTCGCAGACGAAAGCTAATAGTGGCGATCTCGGGATTCGTTCACTCAGCGAGTTAAATCCCGAAACCCGAAAAATTATCGAAGGACTTTCCATCGGAGCACATAGCACGCCCCTCAAAACGACGTATGGCGTGCATATTTTCAAGATCGATAGTCGTACTGCTCCTGAATTGAGCGACGCTGAAGAAGACCAGATCCGCATGATGCTGCGTCAACAAAAATTCCAAGAGGAATGGCAAATTTACACGGATCTGCTCAAGGAAAATTCCTTTATAAAAATCAAAGAAGAACTTAAATAGGAGTAAGCTGTACCTTCCTATCAGAATCGCTTGACTGACAGTGAGGACTGAATCAGAGGGAGGCGATTCTCGGATAAGTTCTACTGCTCTCGATGACTCGATTTTGCAGTGTAGCAGAGGAAAGGTAGTATGGCAAGGAGGGAAAAGCGGAAATGGCAGAAAACAGTAGGCACCGGGAAGAAGTTAGCCACCCGGTTGCCCACCCCCCCTTGTTTCCGATCCCTTGATCGTTTTTTGGGGGACGTACTTTACGTTTCATGTTTTGCTTCCAGTGTATATCGTTTTACACTTCATCTCCTATTACTCACGGTTTTCACGCTTAACTTAATTTTGTGCGTGGGTGAATTAGTCGCCCAAACCGACCCTACCCCCACTGCCGAGGAAACGGTTTCGGACGAACAGGCTGAGGTGTCATCAGGCACTTCGCCAGATGAAGATCCACCTGCCTCCGAAGTGCCCAACGATGGAGAGGCACCCACAGAACCTCCTGAAGAAACGTCAGAAACCCCACCAGCGCCAGATTCACCTACACCCGAAGAACCCACCCAAGCCAGCCGAAAACTTGATCCAGAGAATATGTTACCTGAAGCAGGAGATCTGCTTGCGAAAGGCGACAATCTTACCTTTCACGAGAACCTGATTCAGATTCACGGCAACGGACTGATCAAATATGACGAGGTTGTGCTCTATGCTGACCATATCTGGGCGGATTTTGATGAAAATATAATGCGGGCAGCGGGAAACGTGCACCTGCTCGTTGGAAACGAAGAAACCTATGCAAACGAGCTCCTTTTCAACATTGAAACAAAAAAAGGAATCATTCGCGAAGGGTTCAGTTTCAGTGATCCGTGGTACTACCGCGGCACTGAAATCTTTAAGACTGAAGATGATGAGTCCTACATCCGTGGTGGGGCTTTGACAACATGTTCTCTCAAGCATCCTCATTACTACTTCAGCGCGTCAAAAATTATCGTCAGGATAAACAGAGAGTTGATTGCCACGAATATTGTTCTGAGAGTTGGTGGTGTCCCCCTTTTCTATTTTCCCGCCTATCGTCGCGATCTTCGCCAAGAAGACAAAGTAGCAAAGATAATTGTCAAAGTCGGAACAAGTAGCTATCAGGGGGTATTCCTTAGCGTGATTTTGCCGCTTGCACGCCGCTTTCGATACGACGGTGCCTTGCTGTTTGATCATTCTGCTCGTCGAGGAAGTGGGCTCGGTGCTGACGGCAAATACCGTGTAAACGATGCCAAGCTCCAAGAAATCATTGTGCCTATCCCTCCCGATGCAACGCCAAGTGAGCGGACGAAACTAGAGGAAAAAGCACAGGAGTTAGCGGATCGTCTGGAGGGCGAGTATGACCGGTATAAGCTGCGCCAACTGTTTCTGGAATATCAGATATCTGAGGAGGATATCGCCGCTGCTCGCGAAAAGGCGGAAAACATCCATGCCCAACTACAGGAGGAGGATGCAGATTTTGCAGAGATTGCAAAAGCGGACTCGACTGATCAGGACACGCGCTATCAGGGTGGCGACATGGGATTTTTGGTGCGCGGAGAGCGCGATGAGGAAGATGAACTTCGGCTGGATCCTATCCTCGAAGATGCAGTTTTTCAACTAGAACCCGGCGAAATCACGCCGATTCTGAGGACGGAATCTGGTTTCCACATTTTAATGGTTGAGCGTGTGCTTGATGTATATGGTGAACGAGAACTCCAGATCCGTCGAATTGATATAGCAATTGAACCAAGCGAGGAGACCCGTAACGCAATCCGAGCGACCGCTGAAGAAATCCAAGAGCGCGCAGAGGCAGGGGAGGTTCTCGAAGAATTAGTAGGGCAATATGAGGGAGTCGAACTGTCTGAAGCCAATGAAGGCGCGGGGTTTCTGTTAAATGAAATGGATCGGCGGTGGAAACACCCCGTAAGCCGACTAGAGGTCCCTGGAGAGGTAACTTGGCCCATATATACCGATCGAGGTGTCTATATCCTTGAGTTAATTGAAAGGGAGCCGACCCCGACCTTTGAAGAAATTGCACGTCAATTTGAAGTGGAGTGGGCGGCGATGGGAGCGCGATTCGGGAAAGCTGCACCGACAGGAGAGACTGAAATTGAACAGTTGGAAGAAGGAACGGAGGGACAGGGTGATAAGGAGATAAATGGGCACGAGGAAAGAGTGGAAGAGCAGAGCGGTATAGGAACATCAGAAGATAGGGCACAAATTCCTTCAAATCCCGATCAAATTGGGGACGATGAAACGGTAGATCCCTCAGAAGAATCAGAGAAGGTGCAGATCTACCAACAATACGATTACCGGGGGCGCTGGGAGATGCCGACCGTAATCTACACACAAGCACAGCGACTCTATAGCGGTGAGCATACCGGAGTAATCAAGACCCGTAAAGGGTATCGTCTAATTAAGATCGATAAAAGACGGACTTATAGGGGAGACTTTTACTTCTATACCAACGATGAATTTTCTTTCGATCGCCGAAAGCCGTTCAAAACTGGGAGACGATGGAATATGCGGTGGGGGCACCGACACACTTTCTATACCCCTTGGGATAACCGAGTGAGGCAACGACGGCCCGTGAGTTTTGTGGGACGTGTCGCGTGGCGAGCAAAAGATTTTGAAGAGGAGGGATTTGGAATCAATGAATCTATGGTTAATTCTTTTGGTGTGCTCACATGGGGCACCTCCTATTCTGCACTGGATGAGGAAGATAGAGATGAGGAGGGAAACTTAAGATTTTCAAGCAAGACAATCGGGGAGTTCTTGGGACGACTACAGGTTAATCATACTTTAGACTTCACCGGCGAAGGGACAACCAGCTTGCAAAAATTACCTGTACTCGAACTTTCGCTCTCACGTATGCGTTTAGATCGGCTGCCTGTTTTCAAAACTATTAATTCTAGGCTAACCAAAGTTGCTGATGCACTGCACACCGATCTCCCCATTCTTTCGATGTTCGCTTTTCCAACACTTGATAGCACCAGTTTTGACTTAGATGTGAATCTCGGTAATTTTTTCCGCGAACGGTTTCGAGACGAAGAGGATGTCTACTTGCAAACGATGGATCTCGGTTTTGATCTTCGTAAGCAGTCGGTACTGCAAATAATGCCGAATCGAGAATTGCGCTTCGACGCGGATTTCGACACAAACCTCATCTGGCATGACAAAGACCGGGAGGGAAATCCAAATATTTTTCGGGGTATATACAGTACGCGGTTGTCTGCCAGCAACCTGCTGTTTCGGATCTATGACATCAGTTTCATTCCGGGAGCGCGTCGGATGCGCCACCAAATCAACTCAAGGGTATCATTTGATTACTCACCGCCTGTTGACAGAGAAGATGCACCCGCACTCTATCCTTTTGGTCCGAGTGTCTACTTCTTTGAACGAAAAAACCTCGCCTATAACTTTGATACCAGTATTGAAGTTAAGACCCGTGGCAGCAGATCTGCACTCCGCGTGCTTAATTTTAGTACGCGAATCGCAGCAGATTTCACCAAATTTGAGGCGTTGGGCGAACGTCGATATGTACCGATTGAAAGTCGAATGACGATAGTTCCGCTAGCGAGCCGAAACCTGAATATCACGTTCAGGTCGACACATGACCCAAATGAATCGCGCCTTGATGGAAAACGACTCAAACAGGTTGGTTTCCGGTCCAACGTCAGTTATCGCCGCGAGAAATGGAATATATCGTTCGGAAATTCCTTTACCAAAAGGACGCAGTACGCCTCTCGAAGTCTCACGGGCAATTTTCGATTTCGTCCAAGCCAATTACTTGAATTGAACCTTAGTGTCAATTATGACTGGATCGAAAAACAGTTCTACTCGCAAAGTATAATGCTACGGCGAAACTTGCATAATTGGAATATGACAATCAGGTGGAACCGCATCGGGATTAAGCGGGAGCCCCCCTATGATAATGTGCGACAAGATTTCACTTTTCAGATTAATTTGATTGCGGAACCCGCTGCCTCGGTTGGAGTTGGCTATGATGCCACAACGGATACATGGGGATTCCGTAGTCTGCCCGCTGGTGTCCCTTACGACTCCTTTGGGGTTGGAAACTCACTGGGACGCTCTTACTTCTAATGCCAAACCCACAGCGTGAAAAACGACTAATTCTCCGGCTTAGTGGTGATCCCTCGCGTCTCTTGAGAGATGCCCTCCTTTTTTCACTCAGGAATCAAGGATTTGCGTAACACAATCGCCGAGGATACACCATAATATAACGCCTTGTCTCGCATAATTGGGACAGGGCTTTTTTATTGATCTAGGGCAATCGCATATAAAAAATAATAGTTGACAGTGTTGTAAATAGAGGTAATGTATAAGGCATCCTCAAAACAAAGGAGTTTTTGAAATGTCTGATAAACCCATTACCTCAATTGCCTCCCATTTTTCCGATTTACCCGACCCCCGCACAGACAAGAGTCGGATACGTCATCAATTGCTGGATATGGTTGTGATAGCCATTTGTGCCGTTATCTGTGGTGCCGATAGCTGGGTGGCTGTCGAATCGTTTGGTCATGCGAAATCTAAGTGGTTGTCTCGCTTATTGAAGTTACCTAACGGTATCCCATCGCACGACACCTTTAGTCGGGTCTTTGGTTTACTTGACTCAGTTGCCTTTGAGCGTTGTTTCATCAATTGGATAAAACAGGTTATCGAAGTGACAGCCGGTCAAGTGGTTGCTGTTGATGGTAAACAGTTGCGTCGTTCTTATGATACGGCGACTGACCAAGGTGCGATACGGCTTGTCAGTGCATGGGCATCATCACAATCGGTGACATTAGGACAGCTGAAAGTCGCTGACGATTCCAATGAGATTCCCGCCATGCCGCAATTACTGGAACTGTTAGCCATCTCCGGGTGTATTGTGACCACCGATGCGATGGGGTGTCACCCGCCCATTGCTCAACAGATTGTTGACGCTGGTGCGGATTATGTATTGGCATTGAAAGCGAATCAAGGACAACTGTACGAAGATGTCAAACTCTTGTTTGATGGCATTGCCGATAATCGGTTGCCCGATGTGCAAACCGACATCGCTCAGACCATTGATGGCGACCATGGTCGGATTGAGACCCGAACTGCTATCCGTGTTACGGACTCCGCTTTGATTGCACCGTTGAGAGGGAGCGAAACCTTTGTCAATCTCAACTCAGTGGTCCAGGTTACGGCACAACGGGAACATAACGGCCAGACAACGGTAAAATCCCGATACTATATCTCCTCGTTACCCGGCGATGCAGACCAATTGCTTAACGCTATCCGCACCCATTGGTCTATTGAAAACTGTTGTCATTGGGTATTAGATGTTGCCTTTAATGAAGATGGGTGTCGCATTCGTAAAGAAAATGGCACTCAAAACTTTGCCATACTCCGACGGATTGCACTGAACTTGCTCAAGGGAGAACCGACAGCCAAGGTCGGCGTTGCCACCAAACGGTTGAAAGCCGCATGGGACACCCAATACTTAACTACCGTTCTGGCTACCCTATTCTAAATTCTTATATGCGATTGCCCTATTTATTGATCAACTTTCTATTGACTACTTAACATATATGTGTTATATTAAAGACCTGTGCAATTATGAAGATATGTCTTCAGATTCATTTTATTGCCTGCCTACTACCATAATTAGTCCTTCCAATTGTCATAAAAAAGAGTATTGTTGACACCTGAGATCTATGGTAAAATGGGACTCATCAATCACTCAATTTGAGAATATATTAGGACACAGAATCTCGTTAGATGAATGGAATCGTTTGTAATTACGAAAAGATCTTCAGCCAAAGGGAAACTTATGCCGGAAGAATTTATCGACATCCGCGGCGCACGCGAACATAACCTCCGAAACATCGATCTCAAACTCCCCAAAGACAACCTCATCGTTTTCACCGGTGTCAGCGGTTCCGGAAAATCATCGCTGGCATTCGATACAGTCTACGCCGAAGGTCAACGCCGCTACATCGAATCGCTCTCCGCTTACGCCCGCCAATTCCTTGGACAATTGGAAAAACCCGATGTTGACTTCATCGGTGGTCTCTCCCCATCCATCTCGATTGATCAGAAGTCGGGCGGGAACAACCCACGCTCAACGGTCGCAACGATTACGGAGATCTACGATTATCTGCGCGTCCTGTTTGCGCGTGTGGGCACACCGCATTGCCTAGAGTGTGGCGCGCCGGTGGGTGCCCAAACCACAGAAGCAATTATTGACCAAATCGTCAACCTACCACCGCAGACCCGCATTTTAATCCTTGCTCCAATTGTCAGCGGACGGCGTGGAGAATACCGTGAACACCTTGAAGACGCGCTCAAGGCGGGGTTTGTCCGTGCCCGAATTGATGGACAGATCTACGGCCTACCGGCTGAAGTTCAACTTGACCGCAACCAGCGACATAACATTGAAATCGTCGTTGACCGAATCGTTATCAAACCTGATATTCGCAGCCGTGTTGCAGAAGCGGTTGAAACCGCGCTGCGTCTGGGAGAGGGCCGCCTGATTGTGAACATTGTCGAAGGAGAAATAGAAGCGGGAGATCTCTTATTCGGGGTGGATTACACCTGCGTGCACTGCAACATCAGCTATGAACCCCCTGCCCCGCGAAACTTCTCCTTCAACAGTCCTGCGGGGATGTGCCCAACCTGTAAAGGACTCGGAACACTAACGAGGATGGATCCCGATACGGTTGTCCCGGATCCAACGCAATCAATTCGTGGAGGGGCAATTACCTTTTGGGGGCAGCTGGGCACCCTACAGACGCGACATCACGCTGAGAGTTTGGCAGCACACTTTGGCTTTAGCCTCGATACACCGTGGGAACAGTTGAGTGAGGAGCATCAACACGCTATCCTTTATGGGACTGGAAAAGAGCAGATTCCTTTCGTCTATCGCTCCCGCCGCAATCGCCGCTACAGGTACCAAGCCGCATTTGAGGGTGTGATTCCGCCCGAAGAACGGAAGTATTTCCAAGCGACCTCAGAACTTGTGAAACGTTACTACGGAAAATATATGGTTTCCGGTACATGCCCAGATTGCAACGGGGCACGACTCAAGCCAGAAGTGAAAGCGGTGACAATCGACGGACAATCCATCCTTGATGTTGTTGAAATGGCGGTTGGCGATTGTTTTAAGTTTTTTGAAAAACTCCAGCTACCAGAGCGTGAGGCGTTTATTGCGACCGATTTGCTGAAAGAGATTCAGGGCCGCCTCTGGTTCTTGATGAATGTTGGGCTGCACTACCTCACCCTAGATCGAACCGCACCCACACTTTCCGGCGGCGAGTCCCAACGGATTCGGTTAGCCAGCCAAATCGGAGCGGGCTTGCGAGGGGTAGTTTACGTCCTCGATGAGCCGAGTATTGGTTTGCATCCGCGCGATAATCAGCACCTTCTCACGACGCTCAAACATCTCCGAGACCAAGGCAACACCGTAATCGTTGTCGAACATGACGAAGATACAATGTGGGCGGGAGATATGATTGTTGACTTCGGACCGGGACCGGGAATCAAGGGCGGTGAGATCGCGGCAATCGGCACACCACAAGAGATTGCCAAGGATTCAACCGCCTTGACGGCACAATATCTCCGTGGAGAACAACAGATCGAAATTCCTACCGAACGCCGTCCGACTGGCAATCAATGGATCGAGGTCTGTGGCGCACGTCACAACAACCTCAAGGATGTTGATGTGCGAGTCCCGCTCGGAGTTTTTACCTGTGTGACCGGTGTCAGTGGTTCTGGCAAAAGTTCGCTCATCAACGATATTCTATACGAAGCACTTGCCCGCGATCTGATGAAGGCACATGCACAACCGGGAGAATATGATCTCATACGGGCAATCACTACAGAGGAAAAATCCTCAAACAATCAGACACAAGGCATATCCTCATCTCCAATTGACGAAGTCATTGATAAAGTGATTGATATTGATCAGTCGCCAATTGGTCGCACTCCCAGATCGAATCCTGCCACGTACACCAAAGTGTTTGATCAGATTCGTGCGCTTTACGCTGAGATGACTGAGGCTAAGCTGCGCGGTTACAAGCCGGGACGTTTCAGTTTCAATGTCAAGGGTGGTCGATGCGAAGCCTGCGAAGGTAACGGCTCAAAGCGGATCGAAATGCACTTTATCGCTGATGTCTGGGTAAAGTGCAATATTTGTCAGGGCAAACGGTACAATGACGAGACGTTACAAGTTGAATATAGGGGTGCAACTATTTCTGATGTGCTCAACATGGACGTGCAAGAGGCTTTAGAGCACTTTGCGAACGTTCCGAAAATCGCGAAGATTCTGCAAACTCTGCACGACGTAGGCTTGGACTACATTAAGCTAGGACAACCTGCGCCAACGCTTTCCGGTGGTGAGGCACAACGGATTAAACTCGCGCGGGAGCTTGCGAAGCGGAGCACAGGCAAAACCCTCTATATCCTCGATGAGCCGACGACCGGCTTACATTTCGACGATGTGAAAAAACTCCTAGAGGTGTTGCACCAACTGGTTGATGCAGGCAATACGGTTGTCGTCATCGAACATAACCTTGAAGTGGTAAAGACAGCGGATTATCTAATTGACCTTGGTCCCGAAGGAGGTGAAGAAGGGGGTTATGTCGTTGCAACGGGAACGCCGGAGGAGGTCGCAGCGGTTGAGGAATCGTATACGGGAATAGCATTGCAGCCAGCACTGGAACCGAGAAGGCTGGAAGGGCAGGAAGGAGGGAAGGCTGGGAAGGTAATCTCTCAATCTTCCAATCTTCCAATCTTCCAACCTGCCAACCAACTTCATGAATCAGAAGGGAATTATCAACTTGCCCGGAGTAATGATCTGTCCGAAGAGGGGGCATATATCTCCGTGCACGGGGCGCATGAGCACAATCTGAAGAATATCAATGTAGATATTCCCCATCGGAAGTTTACGACATTCACCGGTGTGAGTGGATCCGGGAAATCGTCGCTGGCATTGGACACAATCTATGCAGAAGGGCAACGACGCTACGTCGAATCCCTTTCAGCGTATGCACGGCAGTTCTTAGGTCAACTAGAAAAGCCAAAGGTTGAAAAGATTGAGGGACTCTCGCCGGCAATTGCGATTGAGCAGAAGGCACCGAGCAAGAATCCGAGATCTACGGTCGGGACAGTCACAGAAATCTACGACTATCTGCGTGTGCTTTATGCACGAGTCGGAACTGCTCACTGCACACAGTGTGGGTCGGAAATCAGTGTTCAATCTGTACAGCAGATCGTTGACAAAATTGTGGCATTGGCAGGTGGAGCGCGGCTTTATGTTTTGTCCCCTTTAGTGCTGCGACCTAATGAGGATTATCCCGATGCTTTCCAGCGTCTGCAGCGGGACGGCTATGCCCGTGTCGAAATTGATGGGGAGGTTCACCCGATTGATCGAGCACCGAAGATTGGAAAGAGTATCCGGCACGATGTCAAAATTGTCGTTGATCGCCTTGCCCTTGAACCCGATGAACGGGGTCGTCTAGCCGAAGCGGTCGAAACCGCAACACAGCAGAGCGGGGGGATTGTGGCGGTGGGAGTGATAAATGAAGGAAAGCAAGCAGATAAGGGAACGGAGATTACGCATTATGTCTTCAGTGAACACTTTGCCTGTGTCCCGTGCGGCTTAAGTTTCCCCGAACTGACACCGCGTCATTTCTCATTCAACAGTTCTATCGGTCAATGTCCGGCGTGCGAAGGTATTGGGACAATCGGGCATCGATTTTACACTTGTCAGGAATGTGAGGGCACACGAATTCAGCCTTTGGCAAGAGGCGTAACGTTGGGTGGTGAAACCATCGCTGAGGCAACAGCGATGCCGATTGGCAGGACTGCTGCCTTCTTTGAACACCTTGACCTGTCAGGCCATCAGATGGAGATTGGTGGAACACTGCTCAAAGAGATCCAACAACGACTCCAATTTCTTGTCGATATTGGATTGCACTACCTGACGCTCGATCGACCCGCACCGAGTCTTTCAGGCGGTGAGATGCAGCGCATCCGTCTGGCAAGCCAACTTGGCAGCGGTCTCACAGGGGTGACGTACATCCTTGATGAGCCGAGTATCGGGCTGCATCAGCGAGATCAGGAACGACTCTTGAACGCATTGAAAGGGCTTCGAGACCTCGGCAATAGCGTCCTAGTGGTTGAACATGACCTAGAGACCATGTTGGCATCAGATCATATCCTTGATTTTGGTCCTCGTGCAGGAAAATTCGGCGGTGAGATTGTCGCCGCCGGTTCCCCAACTGAAATCCAGCAGAGTGAAAACTCACTAACAGGTGGATACCTCACAGGGAAACTCAAGATTGAAGTCCCGTTGCAAAGACGACAAGGCAAAGGGGAGTGGCTTGAGATGATAGGTGTCCGAACCAATAACCTGCAAAATATTGATGTCGAGCTCCCGTTAGGGACGCTGACATGCGTGACAGGTGTTTCCGGTTCAGGAAAGAGTTCGCTGATTGAGGAGACGCTGTATCCTGTGCTTGTATCTAACCTGAATCGAACCCAGATGGGAGCGGGAAAGTATCGAGCGATTTATGGATTGGAATGTCTTGACAAAGTAATCAACATCGATCAGCAGCCAATAGGGGATACCCCACGATCGAACCCCGCTACCTACACCGACCTATTCACCAAGATTCGCTATCTCTTCGCTGATTTGCCGGATGCCAAGGTTCACGGCTTCGATTCCCGTCGATTTAGCTTCAATCAGAAAACGGGACAGTGCGAAACATGTCGTGGGCACGGCTTCAATAAGGTTGAAATGCACTTTCTCGCGGATGTCTGGGTAAAATGTGAAACCTGTGGGGGAACCGGCTATAATCACGAAACGTTACAAATTCGCTACAAGGGCAAAAACATCGCTGATATTCTGGCGATGACAGTGCAGGAAGCGCTAGAACATTTCCAAAGCATATCGACCATCTATAGACCCCTACAGATGTTATACGACGTTGGGTTGGATTACATCGAACTCGGTCAGGCGGCGACAACACTTTCTGGCGGTGAATCCCAACGGGTCAAGTTAGCGCGTGAACTCTCAAAGCGGAGCACCGGCAAAACCATCTACATCATGGACGAGCCGACGACGGGTCTGCATTTTGATGATGTACAGAAGCTGCTGATGGTGCTCAACCGCTTGGTGGACAAAGGCAACACGATTGTCATCATTGAACACAACATGGACGTAATCAAATCCGCCGATTGGATTATTGACCTAGGTCCCGATGGCGGGGCTGAAGGTGGGAAGGTCGTCGCCATGGGGACACCAGAGGAAGTAGTGGCTGTAAAAGAATCTCATACGGGCCGGTTTCTGCGGAAGTCCCTCACAGCACTCGACCATAGTGGATCCTAAAAATAAATAGACACTTTTGCCCCCGGTAGGTGCGGTTAAAAACCGCACCGGTTTGGAGTGTCTCATTAATTCTAAGGTCCACCATAATAACCAATGGTGCTAGTACATTGTCAGATAAATGTAGCGCAAACTGTTAGTTTGCGGGCTCGGATCACAATCTAACAGATTGTGGTACAAAAGCCTCCTTTAGAGACTTCCCCCACAAAGCGGTTTGGCTATGGCTATCCAAGCCGAGCGGTGAGTGCCTTATCATGATTTATTTGACAGAGCACTAGTTTGGCAGCCGTTGATAACGTGAAACGTAAAAATCGTTGGTTCAGCGGTTCATTTAGCCCCAGAGGGGCGACATGTCTATAGTACACGGATAAACAAATACCCGAAAGCCCCAGCGGGGCGACATGTGTATCGTCCATTTGATTATTTCTGATAGGTGCCGGGTATCAAAACTCGACCTACAGATTGTCTAGCAACTTGCGTTATTTTGTACAAATGATTGGACAGAACATGGATACTATCCTAAAAGCTGGATTAATTTCAGACGCCCCGGTCTTTGCTGCGGTATTGTCATCATGTTTTAGTGAAGAGCGTACATATTTCCCTGTTTTTTCTCTGCCACGGATGACAAGACCCGACTGGGAACTTGAGATCTATAAACGAGCTACATCAATCAACCGCATTCATCTTGATATTTTATTCTGTAAAGCTGAAGATTATGCTACCCTTGCGCCTCTCAGAAATCGGATTAATATTGATTTAGTGCCAATCGAGAGCTATCGCGATATTAATAAATATTTCTCTCATAGATTTACTGATAGCCCGCTAAAAGTCAGTAATGAGAACTATTTAAGCGGCTTTATAAAAGCTAGGGAGGAAAAGAGAATTCTAGAGATAACTAAAGTGAATTCCTCCGATTTGCCGCTGCAAAACCCGATGACACCTAAATCAGATACAGTTGTTGTCTTGGAAAGGGTTAATCGAACCACAGATATATCGGCAATAAACTACTCTTTTGCGAAAGGGTACGATTTACTGTTATTAGATCAAATTCCAGAATCCGTAGTGAAGGAGATAGAGGAACTTTTTTCCAGTTTAAATCGTGATGAAGAAAATTGGGAGCGGATTTATCAAAAGCTTTATCAAATCTGTCAGGAATATGTGAATTTTGAGTGGATTGAGAAAAATTACAAACAGGTTCAATTCGTCGTTTCAGAGATACCAGTTGGAATTTTTATTGAGTCGATACCGGTTGCTCATTTATCGCACTTACAGTCAGATTTAAGGTTTGCAGACGAATGGTATTATCTTGACCGTTACAAACACGATAACCAATTTGTCCCATCGGTTCTTTTTGTAGACACGGAAAGCAAAGATCTAACCACTGAAATTCCAGAAATATGTAATGAATTAACTGAATATAAATACTGGGAGTTCCATTTGAATGGTAAATTCGCTAGCAGAGTTAATTTTTCGATTTACAGCGAATTTTTTCCTTATGATCTCTTGTTTGTTACTGGACATGGGACTTCCCCTGATTGTAGAGAAGTGATTTACAGATTTCAGGCTAGAGATGGTAAAAATCATACAATGCGATTCTTTGAATATGTTCAGTTTGGAAGAAAGCGGGGAGATAAATATGCAGTTGAAACCAAACTATATCCCCTCCAAGTAGACGGTATTGATTGGGAAAACAAAGAGGCTTTGGAAGACGCTGGCATCGGTCATATGTTTGGTGAGTTTCTAATTCAGCAGCGAGCGCATCAACTTGAAGTTGTTAAAGCAAATTGGATTACTCCAAGGAGCACTGAAGGAATCGCGTTATATGATGGAGTTTTTATAGGATCGATTCACGCGTTTGCCAGTCAAAATAATCCTATTGTTTTTTTGAATACATGTGGTTCTCTGATTGAGATGAGAGGACTCGTAGGATTTGCAGGAACGCGTGCCTTAATTGGCACTATGTGGTCAGTTTATGATGACGACGCATACAATTTTGCAACTACGTTTTTCAGTGAAATCCCTAATAATTCTGTAGCAAATGCTTTCCATAAAGCTCGATCAAAAGTAGAAACAACTTTCTCAAGGTTATCCTATGTGCATTTTGGCACTCTGAACAGTTATCTGCCGATGAAATCCGAAATTGACAACGAAACAGAAGCTGGCAAACAAATGGCGAACAGGTTGGTAGAAGCATTCGCTGAAGCAGCTGCACGTTACTTTGCCGGTGGAATGAGTTCAACAACAGATTTAGCAGATATCATGAAGTTAGGATATGTGTCTGAGACTTTTGTTGACAGGAAATTTCCAAGAGATAATAAACTTAGACAACAATTACAAAACACTCAACGTCTAATTCACTCCAATCAATCAGATCTACAGAGTTGAGAAAGTGTATAATTGGAATGGTTCTTGGAATTTGGCTGGTCGTTTCTTGTGATGATCTAAACCGCCAATTCACACGGATTTTTCCCAAAGATTCAATTAGTGCTGAATCCGTACGACATCTGTTTAATTCGTGATTCAGACAATAATTATGAATTACGCCCAAATAAATCAGAAGCTTTGTGCTCAAAAAATTTTGGGATAAAGGAGGGATCATTATGCCAACTATCCGTTTACTTCCCGCTTCAGAAAAAAAATCTTGGCGTGCACTTCTTGACACTGAAGAACCTGTTCACTGTTTTAAGTCAAAAGAAAAAGGAAAGTTGTACCTCGTTTCTCGCCATCAGTTAGAGGTTCTCGAAAGACTGTAACTGCCTTTCAAGGAGATTCCCGAAGATGCCAAGATCTGCGCAACGGGAAGATGAGAAAGCGAGAAAATGAGGAAGAAGGCGGGGGCGGGAGCGTAGAGGCGAGTCAAACACCCGCTGCCTCACACATGCTTTCCCGTTTTCTCTTTATAGGAGGAGGCACGTTTGAAATCCAAACTTCAAGAACTCAAAACACATCTAATGGAGATTAACGACCTAGGATCAGCAGCGTCGATCCTGCACTGGGACCAGACCACCTACATGCCCCCGGGCGGTGCCGCTGCACGGGGACGTCAACTTACAACGCTGAGTCGTCTCGCACACGAAAAATTTACCGATCCAAAGATAGGCAAACTCCTCGATGATTTACAATCTTACGAGGAAAGCCTGCCCTACGATTCCGACGATGCCAGTCTGATTCGCGTCGCACGCCGTGCATACGAGAAAGCCACAAAAGTACCTTCCTCGTTCATGGCAGAGATCCAGAACCATGCAGCCGAATCGTATCAGGTCTGGACGACAGCGCGACCGGAAAACGACTTCGCTGCTGTGCAACCTTATCTTGAAAAGACACTTGACTTGAGCCGACAACTTGCGGATTTCTTTCCCGGCTACGAACACATCGCTGACCCATTAATCGACTTCTCCGACGAAGGCATGGAAGCCTCAAGCGTTCGTCCACTTTTTGCCGAACTTCGCGAACAACTCGTCCCAATTATGAGTGCCATCACCGCCCAACCGACTGCCGACGACAGTTGTCTGCGCCAAACCTTCCCGGAGGCACAACAGCTGGAATTCGCCGATGCTGTTATCAAACGCTTCGGCTATGACTTTGAGCGCGGTCGGCGCGATATGACCCATCACCCGTTTATGACGAAATTCTCGATTGGCGATGTCCGCATCACTATCCGGACGAAGGAAGATGATTTGAGCGAAGGACTCTTCAGCATGACACATGAGGCGGGGCACGCACTCTACGAGCAAGGGACCTGCACGGACTATGAAGGACTTCCCCTCGATGGTGGACCGTCGTCAGGGATTCATGAAAGTCAATCACGTCTTTGGGAAAACGTCGTCGGGCGGAGTCGGGGTTTCTGGAACTTTTTCTACCCGAGACTCCAATCAACCTTTCCAAACCAACTTGGGAGTGTGCCGATAGACACCTTCTACCGTGCGATTAACAAAGTCGAACGCTCACTTATCCGCACAGATGCTGACGAGGTTACTTACAACCTCCATGTCATGCTTCGGTTCGATTTTGAACTCGATCTACTTGAGGGGAAACTCGCTGTGAAAGATCTCCCCGAAGCGTGGCGTGAACGGTTTCAAGCGGATTTTGGAATCGTCCCGCCGGATGACCGTGACGGGGTGCTGCAAGATGTCCACTGGTATGCCGGCGCGATTGGCGGTAGTTTTCAAGGTTATACGTTGGGCAATATCTTGGGAGCGCAGTTGTTTGCAGCCGCTTTGGAGGCACACCCTGAGATTACAAGCGAGATTGAAGCAGGGGAATTTAGCACCCTACACAATTGGCTCAAGGAAAATATCTATCAGCACGGTAGCAAATATACCACACCTGAACTCATTGAGCGCGTTACCGGAGGTCCATTACGCATCGAACCGTATATCCACTATCTGCGGTCAAAGTATGGGACGTTGTATAGTTTATGATAATCCTTGGTGCGAGAAGGAGGGAATCTATGAACAAACAATTTCCTCGTTTCACCTTTTACCTGCTGATGTATCTTACTTTCTCGCTAACTGCCACGGCACAAGTCGTCGATATTCCTGACTCTAGCCTCCGCACCGCGATTGAAAAAGCCCTCGGCAAAGCGTCGGGTGCTACCATCACCACAGCGGATATGGCAAAATTAACCCACCTTGACACACGAAACGCTTACATAAGTGATTTGACTGGGCTAGAGTTAGCAACCAATCTGACAGGGCTGAATCTTTCGGACAACAACATCTCGGACATCTCGCCTTTGACGGGCTTAATGAACTTGAGACAGTTGTGGCTTGCAAGTAACAACATATCAGACATCTCCCCTGTGGCTGGCTTAACCAATCTGATAGAGTTGATACTTCAAAACAACGCCATATCGGACATCTCGCCGGTCGCGGGTTTAACCAACTTGACCGGGCTGTGGCTTGTCTATAACAATATCTCCGACCTCTCACCGCTTTTAGCCAATACAGGGTTGGGGAGTGGAGACCGGGTTTTTGTAAATGACAACTTGCTCAGTTTCGTATCTATCAAGACCCACATTCCAACCCTCCAACAGAGAGGGGTTACAGTTGAGTTTGACGATGTGAACGTCAGCGAGCCGCGCACGGTGCGACTGATCTACTTTCTTCCCAATAACCGCCCCTATCGCGCAGAAGCAGTCCAGCAAATGAAAGCGGATGTTGGCAAGTCTCAAATCTTCTTCGCAGAACAGATGCGTGCACATGGGTATGGGGACAAAACCTTCCGCGTAGAAACCGACTCCAAAGGCGAGCCAATCGTGCATCGTGTGGCGGGACAATATCCAGATAATCACTATGCTACTAAACCCCCCTATCATGACATGGAGTCGAATGTGTTGCCTGAAATTATCTCAATGTTCAATACCCGTGCGAATATCTACGTCATTGCTATTGATACCGATATTCGGGCGGGCGGTGCGGGTTGGAGAAATAGGAATGGTGGACGTGCATTATTCGTTACTAAGCCTGAATCACAGTGGAAGGGGCTAGCCCATGAACTTGGACACGCCTTCGGCTTGCTGCACGATTTTCGCGATGGTTCGTTTTTAATGTCGTATGGTCCAGGACCCTGGGATCAGTTAGCTGTGTGTCATGCCGAGTTTTTGGATGCACACCCCTACTTCAATTTTGATACCCCAATTAACGATTTATCCGCTCCCACGATAAAACTCATTTCGCCACGCACCTACCCGTCAGGCGCGAAAAACATTCCCATTCGACTCCAAGTCAGCGATGCAGCAGGACTTCACCAAGCGATCTTATACACTGCGCCATATAATGGTCCGGGTCCTCTACATAATGATATGAGCGTGACAGCATGTTTTGGATTAAAGGGTACTAAAGTTCGTACAATCTGTGTGTTTTTCATGCGGCTTTATCAAGAGTTTGTTGAATATTGTTGGATTTGGTATCTTCATCGCTAGTTGCAGAAAATAGTCGTCCCTCAATCAATGCAGAGAGATACTTAGCCATCAACCCGCGTGTCAACTTGGTGGGTCGATACCAATCAATGCCTAAAGCTCGGCACACTTGGTCAATAGTTATTGCGCCATCTTTGGCATCAGGAGTATAGAATAGCCATTGAGTCAAGCAGCTCGCCACGAAACTAAGTTGCACCAAACGATTGATACTTTGATGGGATTTGACGCGGTAGGTGTCAAATCCAAAGTTCTGTTTGACATCACGAAACGCGGTCTCAATCAACCATCTTTGGCGATAGTATCGAACTATCTGCTCAACGTCAAGAGTCAGGTCGGTGGTGAACACACAGAAGTATCGAAACGCCTTTGCCTTTTTTGGTCGGGTTCGCATCACCACGAGGCGTACTTTTGTGGGACACATTTTGGTCTGAACCACCACCGATGCCATAGCATACCGTTTGTTGTCAATGTCAAAGGGTTTATACCTCAACCGTTGCACCTGTAGGCGTTTGCCGTATTTCTTGGGGCGTCCCCGTTTGGGTCGCTTGGGGGCGGCTGGTAGCCGGTAAAAGACCGCATTGGACTTGGCACGACATAAGATATGATGCCCTAACTCAAGCAGGCAGGTAAACACTTTTCGCCGATTGAATCCCCGGTCAAACAGAATCAGGCCGGGTGGGATTTGGGAGCAAATCCGCCGCAAAACCGATAGGCTATTGTTCTCATCTGTCTGAGGACATATCAACTTCACCCAAACGGGAAACAGAATCGTCTCGGTGACAGTGCGACAAAGCAATCCCAACGCACCAAACTGATGCCCCGAGTGAAACTTCGATTGATTTCTGTTGCGCTTTTGGTATCTATGATTTCTAAAAAAGTGGAGTCCAAATTGCTGGTCTCCTGTCTTTTTTGCATGGGTCTCATCGTAAACGTAGACCCAATTGCCAAACCCACCTTGTAGTAACTGAATCAACCGTTTAGCCACTGCATCGGCGTCCCATTTGCCACGGGAGAGGAATTTCACCAATGAACCGTATCCGCTCTTGGGGCGAACGGCTTGATAAATCTCGGTCAGCGTCGCTTGGCGCCGGTGAGTGATAAGCCCCAAAATAAACGTGCAGAACAGCGCGAAGTTTTGACGGTTGAATAATGGACCAAACTCGGTTAAAATATGACTCAGGCAGAAAATGAGGTGCATTTAATTCTCCTTTCAAAATTGTGGTGATTTCTGAAAGGATAACCTCTTTTCTGCCTTTTTTCACCTAAAAATTGTACGAACTTTAGTAAAGGGTAAAAAAGAAACGATTATTAACTTTGATTATGACGGCATCGTTCCATTTGTTCATAACCCTTCTTATAGTAATAGCAATTCGTTTGTGCATCCGATTCATGTTGATGTCGTTGATACCAGTGGAAATCTGACGCAGATAGATCTTTTACTGTTTTCTGAAGCACTTGAGTCGCTGATGAAAATCTCAGGTGATAACCAAACAGGCTTACCTAATACACCGTTACCTGTCCCATGTGTTGTTGAAGTATGGGATGTAAACTCAAAACGCCCACGGAGCGAGATTTCGGTCATGTTTACCGTCATCGCAGGCGGTGGAACTCTCAGTGTCACGCATACCACGACCAATGATAAAGGCAGGGCAGAGAGTACGCTCACACTGGGGCCCAACTTTGGAACAAACACCGTTGAGGTGTCTGCCGAAGGGGTCAGTGTAACCTTCAAAGCCGTGGCGGTTGCGCCGGTGGACCTCCCTGATGCCAATCTCCGCGCTGCGATTGAGGATGCCCTTGATAAGGACCCAGGCACCCCGATTGCCCCATCAGAGATGGCAACTTTGACCGACCTTGAAGCCAGAGATGCCAATATTAGCGATTTGACCGGGCTTGAAGGTGCAACCAACCTGACAAGTTTGAATCTTGATGGTAAGCGCGGGACAGACGGGCGTCTCATCAACAGCAACTCGGTATCTGACCTTTCACCCCTAGCGAGATTAACTACCTCGATTTCGTACAATGAAGTAAACAGTTGAATCTGGTTTAGAAAGGTCTGCATCCAATAATAACGTGCCATTGCCCCCTTCCAAAGGTTATCATAAAAATAGCATAATCCTTATGACCACCGATGGAGGGAAGTAATGGCAAACAAAAGGATACCCAAAAGACGTAAAAAACGCAAACAGAAAGTCAGTCACTCCACCGCTCACGCGCCGTTGTGTGCATTGGGCGAAGTGCTTAAAGAGAAAGCGTTCTTTGATGAGATTCATCAAAGGGTTGAAATCCCTCAGAAGACGATTACCTATCGCCCGACAGACAAATTGGTGTTTGCCACGCTTGGCATAATTGCCGGAGCATCAACGATTTCAGACATCAACACCGCCCTCCGTCCGCATGGTGCGCTGCTTTTGGCATTTGGGTATTGCAAGTGTGCGGATCAGTCAGTAATTCAGGAGACGATAAATGCCGCCACGTCGGAAACAGTTTTTCAACTTCAGCAAGCGGTTGATGGTATTTGGGAGAAACATCACCTGACGTCATCTCCCCTCTCATCGTTGACCGAATCAAAGCCGGTAACTATTGATATGGATCTGTCGGCGCTGCCGGTCTCCAAACGCGCAGAAGGAGCCACCAAGGGGTATGTCCCCCACCGCAAAAATCAATACACCCGTCAAGTCGGACGCGTCCTGATGCCTGACACCCAGGAAATTGTCTCCCAATCCCTTTACACGGGAAACACCTCGTCTAAGGCGGTGTTCAAAGAAATGGTTGCCAAAATGGAAACCACCTTAAAACTGGATACAAACGCCAAACGGCAGCAGATTCAATTGAGACTCGATGCCGGATTTGGCACCGACGCGAACATCAATTTCGCGCTCTGGCGGAATTACTCGATTCTGGTAAAAATCTACTCGTGGAAAAGAGCCACTGCTTTAGCCAAATCTGTGCAGAAGTGGGTGGCTGTCCCATCGTGTGCCAATAAGACCGCTAGACAAGCCGGGTGGGTCACAAAGCCACATCGGTATGGGCGCAAAACGGTACAAGTGGCGGTCAGAACCCCAAACCACAAAGGCGGTTATAACTATTCGGTTTTGGTGACTACCGATACAAAAGCAACGTTAACCCAAATTGTCACCCATTATGATAAACGAAGCGGGGTGCCCGAAAGCACCTTTTGCCAAGATTATCAAGGGTTGTCGATGAGAAAGCGTCGAAAAGCGGGATTTGAAGCCCAACAGGTGCTGCTTCTACTCTCTCAGTTGGCTCATAACATTCTCATGTGGTCCAAACGGTGGCTTATTGATGCGCTCATTGCATCGGGGAGCAAGACTGAAAAACAGACCCCACCGCAACCCAGCGCATCAATCAATCAAACTATTGCTACCATTCAAGCGAGGGGAATCAAACGGTTGATGCGCGAAGTGTTAGGTATCTCTGGCAAAGTACAATTCAAAAACAAAAAGGTCGTCTGTATCATTCTTAACCCTTTATATCCACTCATTGAACGCATCATTACTGCATTTCAAGCCTTCTTAAAACCCTATAAAATACGCGTCTTATTGGGCGAAACCTAGGTAACTAACCTGACCCACCTGAGGCTGAGGTCCAACAATATATCGGACATCTCCGCTTTATCAGGGTTGTCCCAACTGGAATTCCTGCAGGTTGAGGACAACTCCATCACAGACATATCAGCAGTAACAGGATTAACAAAACTAACAAGGTTGGATTTTGGAAGCAACTCCATTACAGACATATCACCTGTGGTGGGATTAACCAACCTAACATCACTGTGGTTTTGGGGCAACTCGATATCAGACATTACCCCCGTGACAGGCTTGAACAATCTGACAGGGCTGGGGCTTTGGAACAACAATATATCAGACATTTCGCCCCTCGTAGCAAACACGGAATTGGGGAATGGAGACACGGTTTATGTGCAGAGCAATCCCTTGAGCCACTTATCTATCCGCACCCATATCCCCACCCTCCAAAGCAGAGGGGTTACAGTTGAGTTTGAGAACCGGGCTCATCCAGCACTTCTGAAAATATCAGGAGATAATCAGAAAGGGGCATCCTTAGCACCGTTGTCTCAGCCATTTATCATTGAAGCACAGGATGAAAACGGTTCCGCGCTCGTAGGGGTTTCGGCGACGTTTGCTGTCACTATGGGCGGTGGCACACTCAGTATTACAAACACAAGAACCGATGCAAACGGTAGGGCACAGAGTACACTCACACTGGGACCAAATCTGGGAACAAACACCGTCGAGGTGTCTGCCGCTGGAATTGAGGGACCCGCGACCTTCCATGCTGTCTCCGATACCGAAGCACCACCGATTGCAGCGGATGTCAACAAGGACGGAACCGTGAACATCCTGGATTTGGTCGTCGTTGCATCCGAGCTAGGAAATGCAGGGGCCAATCTCACGGTCGATGTTAACGGAGATGGGGTTGTCAATGTTCTGGATCTCATATTCGTTGCGGGCCTGTTCGATAGTGCGGCAGCCGCACCTTCAGCGCAGCCACAAGTCCCTGAAACACTAGGACTTACGCCGTTGAACGTTGAGGTTTTGTCGTTTGATGCTTCAGTGCCAATGCGGGGTAAGATGCCTCCACCTACGGCTTTTGAGGCAAGTTGGTGTTGTTCCGCTAATTCCTTGCATAAGCAAAATCCTCACGTTGCACGCGCCACGCTTTCGACTAGCGTAAGCGGCTGTGGGAAATCAGGCATTTCCATGATCCCCATCGCGTCCTCAACGTATTCTTCGCGTTTCATCCCGTTCAGAACAACAGACACCCCCGGCGATGAGGCCACGAAATTTAGGGCTCGCTGGGAGAGGCTTAACGTCCCCTGATCGTCGGAGAGGTGTAGGTTCAGAGCCTGAGAGATCGGTTCAACTTTTTCTGCCTCCACACGGTTAAAGATTTCCGTTATGACTACAAACAGTGTGTTGAGTGCTTGCACATATTGGGCGAGCAAGCCTTCCCACTCCGTTTGGTGTTGATTCATACAGGCGACTCCGGTTTGCCGCAAGTAGGCATTAATCTGTGGAATCAGGTGCTGCTGTAAAATCTGTTCCCAGTGATTGCGATCTTGGACACGCGGCATAAATCCACCGAGTTGTTGAGCGACATCGTAAAAGAGGTGGACATTTACCTGATTTTGTACCGAATCGAAAATCCCCCAACCTTTCAGTGTGCTCTCCAGCCTTGTTTCGATTTGGGTTAATGCGCCTTCTGCTAGGGACATCATTTGGGGATAATCGGTGTTTGGACGATGATCATACTGGGCCAAACGGGTCATCTGATTGTCCTTGAAAGCGTTCAGGGGACGATTCACGAGAATGCCAAGTCCAAGCGACTGTGCCGCCTCAAGGACAGTCGTGCGTTTTCCGTCGATTTCGTTATTTGTTTCTGTCAGTGCCTCGGATTCAAGCAGATTGTACGGCAGCTGAATCACCTTGAAATGGCTCACTGCATGGTCTCCGTACACGGTTTCTGCCGCTTTGGTAGCTGCTTCATAAACGCGAGTGAGGGAGACATGCTCGAAGTCGATCTGTGGGGAAGGGAAGGTATTTGACGAAATACCGTAGTAGCGGATCTTTCCATCAGCTACGAACTGTTCCATTTGGACAAATGCGCGGTAGACGCGGTCATAAAAGGTATCTCGAATTACCTCCCAGCTAGCTTGAGCGGATCGGTTTTTGGCATCGGACAGGAAGTATTCCGGGTTGTGTAACAGATAAACATCAATAGTCTCCAATCCCAGTCGATCTGTGCTACGCGTCCACTGGTCGGTCAGAAAATCGGGGTGGATGCAGTGCCAACAGCCCTCCATGTATTTGACCACCTCCTCCCACGGGTTGCCTGATGCCTCTCGTTGTTGTGCTTGTTCGAGGTTTTGTCCCTGCATGTAGCCGACTTTGGAGACAAGGATAATCTCTTCCCGTTTAATTTTATCGGCAGAAATCATCTTTTGCAGGACATTACCGATTAGGGTTTCGCTGCCGCCGTCGGTGTAATTGCTGGAGGTATCAATCAGGTTACACCCCGCTTCGATTGCGGTTTCGAGCGTTTCAGCTTGTGTTTCATTTTGGTCGTGCACGCGGTAGGTGCCGTAACCGATTTTGGACGTTATCAGATCCGTGCCGGTGAGTCGGCGATACGCATGTGCCTCGAAGGAGGGATTTTGTGCGTTCATCCGATCGGCGAAGGCTTGTGTCGCTTGTAATGTTGCATGTCCGGTGATCTTGGAATTCATAGAAGTTCCTTATTTGTTGGGGCTCATATAAAAAGAGAGCAAAGCACAAAGAGAGTCTAATACGATGGGCAACCACGAGGGATGCCCCTACAGGAATCAGTTGGGATTCTATATGATTTTACGTGCAAAGTATGTAATGCCAGATAGCCGCACGGTTATTGAGAACGGTGCGGTTGCCGTTCAAGGTTCAAAGATAGTCGATATTGGACGTTATCCGACGGTTCGGAGCAGCGGCACCTCCCCGACACACGACCTCGGCGAAGCGGTGCTTACCCCCGGCTTGGTGAATGTGCATACCCACCTTGATTTGACAAACAGTGCTGATTCAATCCGGCGGGTCCCTAAATTTACCGATTGGATATTCCAAATTATTGGAAAACGAACCCCCTCAACGGTAGGACCATCTGTTCGTGAAGGCGTGCAGCAAAGTTTAGCCGGTGGTGCGACAACAGTAGGGGATATCGACGGAACCGGGGAATCCATACAGGTTCTACGGGATACTCCGATTCGGAAGGTGGTTTTCTTTGAGGTGCTCGGTTTTTCCGGCGAACACGCTGCCACGGGGCTCACTCGACTTGCGGCGTATTTGGGTTCTCCCCCTGCTTCCGATTCGCTGTTGACGGCTGCGTTGTCCCCGCACGCCCCCTATTCTACATCGGCTGATATTTATCGTCAATGTGTTGTATCTGGTGTGTCAGTTTGCACCCATATAGCGGAAACCGAAGAGGAACTTGAGTTTCTCTCCAGCGGTACAGGCGCATTTTTAGACTACCTAGAAGCGTTCGGCATTTCAACTGCTGAATGGGCTCCACCGCAACTGACACCTGTGCAGTATATGGAAACGTTGGGTATTTTGCAGAAGGATTCGCTCTTGGTTCACTGTAACTACCTTACTGACACAGACGTGACAACCCTCGCTGAAAGTGGTGCATCTGTGGTGTTCTGCCCGCGGAGCCACCACTACTTCTATCATACCGATCACCCTGTCGTTCAACTGATTGAAAGCGGAATCAATGTCGCCATCGGGACGGATAGCTTGGCGAGCAATTGGTCGCTGAGTCCACTCGATGAGTTGAAGTTCCTCACACGCACCCAACCGTGTATCCGCCCTGAAACGTTATTCGACATGGTGACCTGTAACGGACCAAAGGCACTTGGCTTGACACAGGTTGGACGATTGGAGAAAGACTGGCAGGCGGATATCATTGCAGTGAAAATTGCGAACGATGGTCGTTCCGCCATTGAACAGATCCTTGATAGCTCTTCTAAGAACCTATTGACGGTTGTTGGTGGACAAGTCTGCTACACATCAAACTATTAACGTGAAACGTAATGCGTAATAGGTGAAAGCCATCTGTTCATTGGTTCATTAGTACATCAGTTCATTAATAGATGAACTCAATCGGCTTTTGTTGCACCATTTCTTTACATGACCCACCACAAAAAATGGAGGAAATTGATGAAAGCAAATTGGATGTTTTTTAGGAATAGCTGAACGTCTTGTCGAAAAGCGCAAGAGTTTCTTGACGCAAACAACATTCAGGTAGACAGTCGCACGGATGCCCGTAAGGAGAAATTAGATCCAACCGAGGTTTGGGAGCGTATCAAAGCCGCCCAATCCATTCATGTCGCTAAGGGCAAAAAGGTTGATGTTTTTGATCCAGCTGTCGATCCACAAGCTATCATCCTCAAAGCGATTATGGGGCGAAGCGGCAATCTACGCGCACCCACGCTACAGATCGGGGATACATTTTTCGTTGGGTTCAATGCGCCGTTATATGACGCGATTCCAACGGCATAAACGCTGCATACCCCAGACTCGCAAAGAGGACGGATTTCAACGAAATTGAGTGTGCAAAAAACAATTGTATCATCCGTCCCACTTGAATACCAGAAATTTTGTGATAAAAAATCCCAGCCACATCGTCTTACGTCTTGCGTTATTGAATCTTAAAACGATGGGTATTCGCGATGAAGATTGAATCTTCCAATGAAATTGACCTTGTCCGGCAGACGTTAGATGGCGATACGTCGGCGTTTGATCGGTTGGTCAAGCTACACCGAACAACAATCTATGCGTTGGTTCTTTCGTATATCAAAAATCCATCGGATGCCGAAGATCTGACACAACGGATATTTATTAGGGCATATGAGCGGTTGGCAACCTTGCGGGAGTTAGATCGCTTTCGACCGTGGCTTCTACAGATTGCACACAACACTTGCAAGGATTGGCTCCGACAGCGAAGCGGTTCGACGACCCGCTTTGAGGCAACTAACGGCACGGATTTTGCCGAGGTCGCTCCATCTCCTGAAGAGATTGCGCTGAAAGCTGAAGTCGAAACTGTTGTTCGGCAGGCAATCAGTACCCTGCGGGAAACTGATCGCAGACTGATGGAAGCCCGTTATATTGAAGGGGCGGATTACGATCGGCTGCAGGCCGAGTCCGGTTTGTCGTATGCGGCGATTGCGAACCGCCTCAAGCGTGCAAAGCGAGAGATTCGCCACCGAATCGAAAAACTGTTGGGTGGTGTGGCGATATTGCCGGGGCGAACATTTATTTTGGGAGGTATAGAAGCCGTGAAATTATCAGCGAAAGTGAAACTCGCAACGGTCGGGGTTGTGGCGGTTATCGGAATTGGTGGGGGTAGTGTGTTATACCAACACGCATTTGAATCAACTTCTGTTGAAGTAAACGAACAAGCAATTTCGGCAGCAAACGCTGTTATAGGAGATTCATCAACGAAGGTTGTAAATCAGACAGATATAACGTCGGATAATAATTCCTCAATGAATGGCGCATCTATCCCTACGGCAGGTGAAGCGAATCACTTTGAAATTGCGACAGATGACCGTGATGTGAAGCCTGCAAAGACCATTGAGATTGTAGATATACGGGAGGCTGTGCGGGGCTTCTTGGAAGATAGACTGTCGGAAGAAACACTTGAGATGCAGGTAGAAGAGGTAGAAAAGGTTGTTCAAAAGGCTGTTCAAGCGGTAATAGAAACACTGGAACACCGTGGTGATAGTGGTGAGGATATAATTACCCAGATAATCAAAAATAAGGATGAGCTCATGTTCATGAGTGAGCATGGGATCGAAACAAGCATAATCATAACGATGGAGCTGCGCGATCCCACTCATTCTGTATTAACCCCCTCCGACCCGTCGGTTGATTCCACGGTTACCTCCTCCGAAACGTCTGAAAGCACCGCTCAATTTTCAGATAAAGATTGGGCGGAAGTTGAGAAACTGTTGAGCGAATTTTCAGATGAAGATTGGGCGGAACTAGCGAGACTACTGAGAGATTCCGCTGTAGAGGAAACGCCGCAACGGGATGAGGGGGCACCGCTCAACCCTAAACCGCAGCGGCAGATTGAAGAAACTATTGAGGAGCCGCCTGTTGATCCCTCCGTGCGACAAGAGATACAGCACCGACAGCGTCGTCCCCTTGAAAACGATACCGACGCGCTGCCTCCGAAGACAGATAGGAACGTGGGGCGATAGTCGAGTGGCGTCGCCTTGCGATGGTAGAGGTGGGGTTCCCTCCCTCAAGGATTGGGAGATCTAACCTCTACCGAGATCAGTAAGTGGCGGTTCACTGGATTCAATCTTAAGGCTCAGATAAAAAGAAAGTGTGAAGCACGAATAGAAACCGAGTTTTGAAGAAAAAACTCGGTTTCTGTTGCACGATAATATATTGGCTTGCAGCGGAGAAGGAAGGGACTATCTCATGAAGCAGATGATGGTTATATTGACACTCACGTTGTTGGTATCATCAGCACAGGCTGAGATATTTCTCGATAATTTTAACGATGGGGACTTACAGGGCTGGACATTTATAGAGGGTGCTGAAGATGGCGGTATTGAAAATCGTGAATTGGTTCTCGGTTCTCCTAAAGCAGAGAATGAAGCGGAGGTTACCATTGCGGTTGATGATATAATCTCAAGTGACTACGAAGTGTCGGTATCTGCAAAAATCAGCTGGCTAGCTAGGAATGCTATTAACAGTGGTGCGACCCTTGGGCTGCGTGCCCATACGGATCCGCTCCTTAAGCAGTCGAAGGATCTATCACTTCTGTACGAGCGAGCTTACAAGTTCGTCCTAGGTAATAATATGACTCCTAACCACGGTATGAGAAAGGGTCTTGCAGCGACCATTCGATTTATAAAGGTTTCTGTGGAAGGAAACGTATGGACAATCTTGACTGGTATAGAGAAACTACACACATTTAGCCTATTTATAGTAGATTTAACAATTAACGATACATATTGATAATCTCCTCAATGGGCTTATCCGCATTGTATGACCGGACTCTCTTTATATTGGCAAACTTTTGTTCAACGGGATTATAATCCGGCGAATACGGGGGCAAGTATAACACCTTAGCACCACAGGCTTGTATCAATGCTTGGGTCTCGGTGGTCTTGTGAATGCGTGCATTATCCATTATCACGAGACTGTTGGCATCTAAATGTGGCGATAACGCTTCATCAAGCCATGTATTAAACCGTTGTGCATTACAACTGCCCGATATTAACTTTGGGGCAATCAACTTATTATTCAGTTGTGCCACTATCAAAGTGGTGGTGCGGGTCTTTTGGCTGGGTATCAACCCCTGGACACATTGTCCCCGGGGGGCATAGCCATGACTTCTAAACGTTTCATCTGTAAAACCGGTCTCGTCGAGGTAAATCAGCGTTTTGCCTGATGCTTTCGCCGTTGCGAGTTGCTCCTGATAGGCTTGTCGTTTTTCTGGACATTGCTCCTTATATCCAACCGTTTTTTTTTACGCGTGTAGCCGAGTCTTTTGAGTCCATAGCCGACACAGGCGGGTGAAACCCCAAAGTGTGTGGCGCGTTCTTTAAGGGTTTGGTCAGGGTGTGCCTTGACATGTTCAGCCAGTGCCGTTGGGTCAAGTAGTCTCGGTTTTCGGGGACCCGGTTTGCCCGGTGTGAGTGGGTCTGGGTCATTGAGCCATCGGTAAATCGCAGTTCGACCGACTTTGAACCGTTTTGCCGCTTCTGTTTTACTGCCACCATTTTCTATGAATTGAAGGACGCGTGTGCGTAAATCTGATGAATGTGCCATAATGCAAACAGGATAACATACTTCTAAACTATTGTCCCGTTATTTCTTGCGTCTACTATAATTTCAAATTGCACAAGTGGTATCGGTTGAAGATTGTTGCCAAGGGGAATCGGTTTCAATGCTTTATTGATGGGAAAAAAATGCTAGATTTTCTTGATGACACCTATACGGAAGGGAGAATTTATCTGTCGTCAGCAAAGGGCAGCCGTGTCCACTTCGATGACTTTGAGATTCAATATGCGGCACTTTCAGTGCAGCCCCGGAAGAAACTCACAACCACTTGGGGAGAGATAAAGAGTAACTTCCATTGAAGTCCGACGCATGAGTGCCAAACAAATTCGAGGAGGATTATACATGTTGAAGCAACTTGCAGTGCCTCAGAAGATTGTTGGTGCCGTAATACTGTTATTTGCATCGAGCCTGCTTACTGAACAGGCTTCCGCCGACGAATGGACCGGCACCATCGCCTTTCTATCCAATCGAGATCGAGACCCCCTTGTCCGGATTGATTTGGCAGTTTATTTGATTGATGCCAATGGATTCGGAATTGAAATACTTCGTGAAAATGAAATACCTTGGATAATTAGTTTTCACAGATTTGGTCCAATTGCTTGGTCGCCGGATGGGAAATATATTGCCTACCACATGCATGACCTACACGTCCCATTTGTCACTTCTATATATTTAGAAACTCCTGTTCCTCTTCCTGTTTTGGTGCCTGGACCTCCTCCTACGCTTCAATTCCCTGATCCTATAATTCAATTCAAAGAGGTGACCAGAGGGTTCGGCGGTCAAACGTATCTATCGCCAAAATGGTCTCCCGATGGAAAGCGGTTAGCTCTCACCAGCACTGATAGGTCGCGAGATGGCATGACTGACGTTTGCGTTATGGATATCGAAGGGATCGTGTTAAAGAATTTAACACAGTCGCCGGGAAAGGATGAGGTCGGTTCTTGGTCTCCAGATGGCTCAAAAATTGTGTTCTTTTCCAATCGGGCTGGGAATGGGGAAATCTATGTGATGGGTTCAAATGGTAGAAAGCAGGTCAATTTGACCAACCACCCTGCCCTAGACGCTGCACCCACATGGTCTCCCGATGGGACACAGATAGCGTTTCAGTCCAATCGGGAAGGCGGTCAGGACGATATCTATGTGATGAACCCAGATGGCTCGAATGTCGTCAACCTAACCCGTCACCCATTGGAAGACCGTGCGCCTGCGTGGTCTCCTAATGGGAGGTGGATTGCGTTTCACGCATTTCAGGTTGGTCAGCATCCAGATATTTATGTGATGGATGCCAACGGGGGTAATCGGGCGCAGCTCACCAAGCATCCGGGTTCGGATACGGATCCGACGTGGGTCATTCGTGACCGTTCCCTGTCGGTGGAGGTGTCAAGTAATCAAGTCACTCTTTGGGGGCGTATGAAATTGGGGAGGCAGTGACAGTTTGAGACACCAACCGTGGAAAAGAGGGCAAAAGTTGTGTCGTATCAAAACATCTGCGATTCACTGCGCTTAAATCCGTGTTAGCTTACAGTCGAAAAAGAAGGTGATACCTCATGAAGCAGATGATGGTTATGTTGATACTTACGTTGTTGGTGTCATCGGTATGGGCAGAGATATTTCGTGATGATTTTAACGATGGTGACTTAAAGGGATGGACGTTTGTGTTAGGTGCTGAAAATGGGGGGATTCAAAATGGTGAATTGGTTCTCAGTTCTCCTAAACCGGAGCGTGAGGCGGAGGTTATTATCGCTGTTGATAGCATAATCGCAAGCGACTACGAGGCGGCGGTATCTGTAAAAATCAGCGATTTTTTTGGAGGAGATTTTGACGGTGGTCCATCCATTAGACTGCGCGTTCATACACCTCCGTTCCTTGAGTCGATTATTAAATCTAATCCTGCACTGGGGAACCAGTGGCTTCTGTACGATCAATCTTACAAGTTTTTCCTAGGTATAAATCACCGAATGAGAAGAAGAGGTCTTGGAACGACCATTCAACATGTGAATATGGAGGCTAACGTAAGAAATGGGTTGACTGTTGTTACGCTTAAGGACAGCCTGCACGCATTTCAGCCATTTGATTTCAAACTGCACAAGTGGTATCGGTTGAAGGTCATTGCACAGAGGAATCGGTTTCAATGCTTTATTGATGACACAAAAATGCTAGATTTTTTTGACGATACCTACACGGAAGGGGGAATCTATCTGTCGTCAGGATTGGGGAACCGTGTCCACTTCGATGACTTTGAGGTTCAATACGAGGCTCTTTCAGTGCAGCCCCGGGGGAAACTCACAACCACTTGGGGAGAGATAAAGAGCAACTTCCATTGAAGTTCGGTCACGCATATTTGCATGGAGTCTATTGACTGAATATACTTCTGCTAAATATTCGACTTTGATTGACAGCCATCGACGTTGATGCACGCACCGGTGACGAGGCTTGCGCGTTCGGAGGCGAGAAACACCACCACGTCCGCCACCTCTTCAGGCTTTCCAAATCGCCCCAGCGGCATATCGCTTTCGACGAATGCAGCGATCCCTTCTGGATCCGCCTGCTGCCGCCGCTCCCAGCCGCCGCCGGGGAATAGAATCGAACCGGGGGCAACGCTGTTGACACGGATGTTGTCCTTAGCAAGCTCACCTGCGAGTGACTTCGACATGCTAATCTCTGCCGCCTTCGCCGCATTGTAGGTGATATGTCCGCCGCCCTCCCGTCCGTAAATGGACGAGATGGTGATGATAACGCCGCCTCCTTGCGCCTGCATCGTCGGGATAACACCTCGACTCATGCGGGCGGCGGAAACGAGGTTCAGGTCGATGATTTCGTGCCACTCTTCATCGGAAATCTCAGGGGTTGGCGTCCACTTGCTCCCACCGACATTGTTAATCAACACATCGACCCGTCCATATCGATCTAACGTTTCTTTCACAAACGCATCGGCATCCTCGCCATTTGTAACATCGGCGAGTTGGGCAAATACCTCTGCTCCACGTGCTTGAACCTCGTTCGCAGCTGCGTTGAGTGTCTCCTGAGTTCTACCACAGATACTCAATTTCGCGCCCTCTGCTGCGAAACCGAGCGTAATTGCTTTTCCGATGCCTCGGCTGGCACCGGTGACAATGACAACTTTATCTTTAAGGTTTAAATCCACTTCGTTTTCTCCTATCCCGATATAAGTGAAATCAACTTAGGAATTACGTTCCGAATGATTGTCAGTGTTCCAAAGATTGAGTAAAATCCCGCACACGCAACGAGTCCAATCTGCCGCCAAATCGCGGGTTGAATTTCTTTCGGTAGGAACTTTCGATTGACGTAAAGGGTGTGCAGCGCAGTGATCACGAGCAAGTACCCGCCGATTGTCGCAGAAACCAGAATCATAAAAAATGGCTTTGCTAGATAGAGCGCGATTATGCCCCAGAGGATGTAGATGACAAGGATTGGGTAATAGATCCATTTCGCATTGTGTTCTTCCATTTTTCGTGCACTGGAAAATCCTGTCCAGATGATGTCTGTGTAGCGACGCGGAACTCCGTCCACACCACCCAACTGGGTTGAAAAAAGCACCCAGAATCCACACAGCAGCGTGAGATACCAGAAGATCCGTCCGCCTTTTGCGGCAAGTCCTTCCGCCTGAAACGCTGCTGCCGACCATTGATCAATCTCTTGTCCCGCAGGAACGAATTCAATTGTCAACATGGCGGGCAGTGCCAGACCAAAGAAACAGCCGATGACCCAGATGTAATACTGCTCGAAACGGTTATATTTCCACCATTCTCGGAAGCGTTCCAAATTTTCAGGGGTTATCCGAAAAACTTTACCGATATGCGTTAGCGTCACCTGCTGTCCACCAATCAGAGAGGGGATTGCGCCGACGAGGCTACTCATACCCCATCCCTTGTCGCGGACGTAGTTGCTGATACCGACGTTGCCCAATCCACCGCTTCCCGCATAGGCAGCAAACGCACCGAGTAACAGCCAATCAACATTACCGCTTTCTGCTGATGGCAACGCCCCAAAACTAAAGAATCCTTTGATCACGGTCCACCAGACTTTAGGGGGCACCATAAACAGATCAATCAGGAGCAGGTAGCCGATGATCCAGATGACCATTGCTAGTTGGACTTTTTCAAGAGCGTTATAGATTTTTTTGCCAAATAGGACGATTCCCAGACATAGGAAGAACGCCAGATACGCAAAGAGTCGCACTGTACCTTGGTCGGCTTCCCCCGGCATATATCCCAGCCATGCCGCTGCAATCGCTGTGGCAGCGGTTGCAGCCCAGCCGGGCCAGATGCCGAAGAAATCTATACCCGAATAGAAAAATGCCCAGAACCGTGAGCCCGGTTTGCAACGCATATAGCCGCTGAACATCGGTTCCCCGGTGTAAATCGTGTAGCGTATTGATTCTGTGTTGATGAAAGATTGGAGTAGGATGGCAATTGTCGCGATCCAAAGGAGCCGTCCGCCGTATTGTGCGGTGATTGCCGGACCGAGCAGCCATTCGCCGCTGCCGATGGAGCCGCCTAGTGCTATAATCCCCGGTCCCAAAACGGTGCGAAACGCACGGCTGAATCGGTAGGGCGGCGGAGCGGGTAGATCGGCAACTTCCCAATCGGGCAGACAACCGCCATCAACTTTCTCCTCTGGAGAATCACTGACATTGGTGTTGGATTGTTCCATTTTCGCTCCTTTTTGTATTTCGTTTTTAGTGCTTCAAATCCTATCCTAAATTTTCAGGGGTTCAACTGGATAAGAATTTGACCTATTTTAGCAGAAATCGATACCGATGTCACGTGGAAAATTGGTGGTTTAGAGATATGCAGATATGCAAATGACAAACGGGATTAAAGACTCGCAGCCCCCCTCTATTCTACCGAAGTATTATTCATCCCAAGAAGATGTTTCGGGCGGTTGGAGTTCTAGGATTTCGAGGATGCGGCGGATCGGGATGCCGTGTCTAAGGTTGCCGTCACGACCGACAACGGTGTGTGCTTTGAGCAGCGAGTTGATAATTGATTCTTCAGTCGCTTCGATTACGGCGCGAAAGAGGAGGCTTAGTGCGCCCTCGTCATGAAATGTTGGGGACGAAACCCCGATACGGTTGGTTGTCGAAAAGGCGATGACGAAATCACCGCTGCCGTGCGATGCAATCGCCCCGGTTCGTGCGAGCCCAAACGTCGCCCGTCTAGCAACACGGGTGAGTTGTCGGTGGGAAACCGGCGCGTCCGTTGCAACGATGATCATGATTGACCCCGGTCGTTCCTCTGAGATATCCTCTGGTGTCAAGTGCTCTCCAACCGGAAAGCCGTCTATCCTCAAATCGGACGCTGCGCCGGTGTTGGTCAGAACCAAAACACCAGTTGTATACGCAGTTCCGTCCACCTGAACCACACGTGAGGCAGTTCCAATTCCAGCTTTCCAGCCAAAACCACTCATACCTACGCCGGCACCCACAACGCCTTCCTCGATATTCGTGTGAGACGCAGTTTCCAACGCTTCAAAGACATGTTCTCGTTGGACATGCCGTCCTAGAATATCGTTGAGAAAGCTGTCGTTGCATTCACCGACGATTGGATTAAATGAATAGACGCCCGGGTTCTGTGCTGAGACATAATCCACAAGCGCGTCGGCAGCAGTCCAGACGTTGAGTGTGCCTGTCAAGAGAATCGGGGTTTCGATATTTCCCAGTTCAAGTAGTTGCGGCAAACCGATTGATTTGCCGAAGGCGTTGATGATATGCGCTGTTGCTGTCACTTTTTCAGAAAAAATATTGCCGTCGTGTGGCAGGATGGCTGTCACGCCTGTGCGGATTGGACCGGTGCCGGGGGAGAGCGGTCCTTCGCCCACTATGCGCGTGACGTGCCCTACTTTGATGCCGGGAACATCGGTCAGTCCGTTGAGTTCGCCGGTTGGTAGAACCCCAATTTGGATGCCAATTTCGCGGGTACGAGGTCGATTTGATTTAATAGGTGTTTGCATTGGAAGGTCCGCCTTTTGAGGGTGGATATAAGAACGTGAAACGTGATGTCCCGTTCCGAGGATCTCGATAAATCGGGACGTGAAACGTGAAAAAATTGGTTCATCGGTTCATTAGTTCATTGGTGCCTGACCTGTGGGATTTATGAAAAAAAATTGTGAAAAATGCAGTCGCTGTTGCACGATTTCTTAACATCAACCAATTTGATATACATTATATCAGAACGCGCCAAAACATCAAGTGCATTTGCGGATTTCTACTTGACACCAAGGCTATATGCGTAATAGAATAACTCAAGTGTTGGGTTAGAGATCGTGTTGAGAGGCAGAAGCTCGACTGTCCTTGATAGTGAGTTGCTTTCAATCGTTCAACCCAACCTACGATATTATGCTGTATGCGTAATGGAATAGGGTGCTAATCGAATGGAGACGTGCTCGACTATTCCATAGGGATATTCAGGATCGAATCAAGGAGCCCAAACATGGCGAAACGATACAGTGCTTGCCTCATCGGCTGCGGTCGGATGGGAGCGACAATTGATGACGAGGTTCGAGACCATCCCCAAAGTTTTCGATGGATTCCGTACTCGCACGCCGCCGGACATATTGCTTCAGAACACACCGATCTGATTGCAGTCTCGGATGTCCTGTCAGAAAAGGTGAAAGCCATCCAAGAGCGGTACGACGTTCCCGAAGGCTACACCGACTATCGTGAGATGATTCGGAAGGAAAAGCCGGATATTGTGAGTATTGCCACCCGTCCGGCGACCCATGCCGAAATCACGGTTTTTGCGGCGGAAAATGGGGTCAAGGGTATCTACTGCGAGAAACCGCTCTGCTGCTCAATGGAGGAGGCGGACGCGATGTTAAAGGCGTGCGAAAAGCACGATGTCAAATTCAATTACGGTACGCAACGTCGCTATATGCCCCTCTTTCAGAAGATGCGGGAATTGATAGATCAGGGAGAGTTGGGTGAGATTCAGGCTGTGGTAGGGCATGTCGGCGTTGGTGCAGCACAGTGGGGACACACACATACCTCTGATATGCTGCTCTATTTGGCGAGCGACTCTGAAATCGAGTATGTTCAGGGTGACGTGAACGTAGATTTAGCGGATTTTGTCGGGAATCGTGTGGACGACGATCCGGGGATTCCGATGGGATATGTAACGTTTAAGAACGGTGTCCGGGGCTATCTGCTAGCGAGTGGCGGTTTTGAGTTTGAGGTCAGTGGTTCAAAGGGCAAACTTCGTACTTTCAATGACAGCGTGGCGTGTCAGTGGCGCAAGGTACAGGAGAAGTGGAACATCCTTGAGGAGGTGCCGTTCCCTGAACCGCCGCGTAAGAGCGGAACTGTTGGGGCAATTGACGATATCGTTGCTGCGATTGAGGAGGGACGTGAAACGACGGGCAATATTCAGATTGCTTGCCGCAGTCAGGAGATGATTCTTGGATTCGTCGAATCGCAACGGCATGGCGGCGCGAAGGTATCGTTGCCGTTAGTGGATCGAGGGCTTTACGTTGGACGGCAGAATTGGTAGAAAGGGGACTCAAATGAAAATTACGCAGATCGATGTTTGGACAGTTGTTGTGCCGGTATTCCCTGAAGCGGTACACAGCGAGGAATACGGTGGTTATCCTGATTGGGCAAGGGTGCCCAAGCAGATTATTCGGATGCATACCGACGAGGGTATCACCGGAATCGGTGAAACAGGAAGAGGGCAATCGACACAAGCGGTGGCTCAAGCGGCTGAACAGTTGAAGGGCAGGGACGCGATGAAGATGTGCTTGCAGAACGTCTTTCGTTCGGAGCCGCTCAAGCCGAGTCCCGAATCGCCAGAGGATTGGGAAATCGACCCCGGTCCCTATCCTACTGGATATGAGGCGTTTGAAATGGCAGTTTTTGACCTCATTGGCAAACGGCTTGATGTGCCTGTTCATACCCTTCTGGGTGGTGCTTGTCGGGACAAAGTGCGGGCGGATTTTTGGATTGGTCACCAGACACCGGAGCATACGGGACGTAGTACAAAAATTGCCATTGAACGAGGGTTTACTGGACTGAAAACGAAGTGCCGAATCCAAGAGCCGATGGCGGAGCGGATACGAGCGGTCTGGGAGGTTGGCGGGTCGGACTTCAAGATGACGGTCGATCCAAATGAGCGTTTTTATACCGTTGAACAGACTCTTGAACTTGCCGATCAGATAAAGGAACTTGAGAACGTCGAGGTGTTTGAAGATCCCATCCCGAAGAAGGGGTTGCGGGACGATGTGTTAGCACAGTATCGGTACATGCGCGGGGAATTGCCATTTCCGTTGGCACTCCATCTTGGTGGCGCGTCGGACGTGATTAAAGCGATTCGTGCTGACGCGGTAGATTATCTCAACCTCGGTGGTTCTATGGTCAACTTTGTCAAGGCGGCTGCGATAGCACAGGCGGCGGGCATCCCCGTGTGGCACGGATCGGGGAACGATCTTGGGATTATGGAGCGGTCTTATCTACACGCTGCCGCTGTTGCGCCAAACTGCGTCCTCGCCAGTGATTTCGTCGGAAGTTGGACGCGCATTGATGATCTAATTACGGAAGGGTTCACCTTTGAGAAGGGCTATACGCCCGTGCCCCAATCGCCCGGGTTGGGCTGCGAATTGGATCTAGATGCGTTGGAGAAGTATCGGGTGGATAAGTAGAAACGACAACGGAATGGAGGTCAACAAAATGCCAGTTATCAAACTTCCCGAAGCAGATTGGGGAGAAGCGTGGCGATTACTGATTCAGGAGGGTGGAACAACACGGATTTCTAAAGATCACATTTATATTGTTTTGGGGTGTCAAATCAAATTATTGCGGGACAAACAGCTACCTTTTGAGGTGCTTGATGAATCAGACCGTCATTCTGTACGCAATCCATAAGAAATCTTAATTACAGGTGTCACAATGACTTTTTTTAGTGAAGTGCATGTCTATACCGAACTGTACGTGGAGGCATAATATGTTCAAAAATCTGAGTCCGGGTGCCATTGGCATTCAGGCGAGTATTGAAGAAGGGCTGGCATTGGCGAAGTCCGCAGGTTTTGAGGGGTTGGACCTTAATATAAGCGAAGCGAGTACACTGGCAAACGAGCACTCGGTTGATTATGTCAAAAACCTTTGGGCGGAGGCGGGATTGAAGATGGGCGGTTGGGGATTGGCGGTCAACTATCGTGGGAGCGATGCGGAGTTCGACGAAAGCCTATCGCAGCTGCCCGACCTAGCGAAACTTGCCGCAGATCTCGGCTGTCATCGCACGACGACCGTTGTGTCACCGAGTTCAAATGATCTCACATTCCAAGAGAACTGGGATTTTCACATCACACGGCTGCGTCCGGTTGCGGAGATCCTGAAGGATTATGGACATTCGCTTGGTCTTGAGTTTATCGGTCCGGCAACGAGTCGTCAGTCAGCGAAACATCTGTTCACCTATACGATGGACGCTGTGCTCGGACTCGCCGCTGGGATAGGGACAGGCAATGTCGGACTGTTGTTCGATATGTGGCATTGGTATACCTGCCGTTCCACCCTCGACGATGTTAGAAAACTGTCCAAAGAGGATGTGGTATATGTCCACATCAACGATGCGCCTGCGGGGATTGATCCGGACGATCAGATCGACAATGTGCGCTGCATCCCCGCCGAGACGGGTGTGATTCCGCTCGCTGAATTGATGCAGATTCTTGACGGTATTGGCTACGATGGTCCCGTAACGGTTGAGCCCTTCAGCGCGAAGATCAACGCGATGGAGCCGCAGGATGCTGCGAGGACCGCTGCTGAATCGTTAGATACCGTGTGGGTGCAAGCAGGGTTGGCGTGAATCATCAGTTTCTTGGTTTAGTGGAAAAGGTATAGATCGGCGGTTGGTCGTTGCACCATTTATGGCGCGTTCCGACGGGCGATGAATCGCCCTACTACGAACCTGAGTGTCCAATGAATAAAGGTCCATAGTCGCGCGATTCAACCCGCGTTTGAACAGATAATGATAGGAAGACTAACCCTTTTCCTACTTGAGGATTAGCATCTTCCGCGTGGCGGAATAATCCCCTGCCGATAGATGGTAGAAGTATACACCGCTTGCCACCGTCTCACCGAACTCGTTTCTCCCATCCCAGTAGATTGCCTTGGACCGATTCTCGTAGACCGCTGCGATCTGATGCCCTACATCGAGGATGCGGACTACCCGCCCCATGCTGTCATAGATAGTCAACTTCACAAAAGCGTCCTCTGCCAACCGATACGGTATCCAGGTCTCTGGATTAAACGGGTTGGGGTAGTTGGACAACAGTTGGGTCTCTGCGGGTATCTCGTAGGCAACCAGTTCTGGCAACTGAATGAGGCTTTGCTTCACATCGTCGGCAGTGATGGTATACCGCAACGGCTTCACACCGATAAATGGGTTGGGGGACTGTGCAGAGATCTCAAGGGTGTCCCCAATCGTTACGGCTCGCGCTGTTTCTATATCAACAACAGCAAGCCGATAGCCCGCTTCATCTTGGGTCATGCCAACGACCGTTCTGCCGGTTGACAGATTCTTGACAGTCACGTGGAAGCCTAGCTGGTTTAAGCCTGTCTCCTCGTCAACAACGACACCCTTCAACGCTAAAACGGCTGTTGTATCCCTCCCCTCGATACGCTTGTGTGCTATCGGGGACGCGGTAGCCGGTTCATTCGTCCATGCGTCGCCGGAGAGAGTTACTGTTGCTGGCTGTTGCGCGGTCAGGATAAAGCCTTGGCCCCCAGTAATGGGAATATCACCCGGATCGCCTGCCCGTCCGACCGACTTGAAATCTCCACCATCGTTGAGGATAATCACAGGGACGTTGCCCTTAATTCCGTCGAGCGCAAAGAGATCGCTCACACGGGTTATCCTTGAATCGTTCAGTGGCAGTCCCACTAGGTTGAGTCCGGGGGTTAAGGTTGTGGTGCTACTGCCATCGGTCCCAAGTGCATTGCCGGTGAGGAGAACCTTTTTCCGGGCGACTAAGTTCGCGATGATCCCCATCTCATCGGTCAATGCTCTATCGGGGGCGGTGCCCCTGTCTGAATCTCCGAAATAACTGAGCCAATCGCCAGTGGCAGGGTCATAGGTCATAAGGAAGATGACGGTTGATGCACCGCCGAGCGCGTCGTAGAGGTCGGAGATAGTTGTGATGGTCTTGGCTACCCCGTCAACCGCTGTTACCTTCAACGGGACGTGAATCAAGCTAATGCGGGCTGGCACTGAGAGGTCAAATTTGAGTCGTTCGGCGGAGGCATTAAAGGTTAACATTTCGGTGATTCCTTCAACGCTAACTTCGACGGTGTTTGTGCCGGGGGCACTTCCAAGCGTTAGCGTACTCTCTGCGTGTCCGTTTACGTCAGTGATTGTCATCTCAGGACTAGGTGCCCCTCCACCTGCACTGACAGCAAAGGTCACTGTTACCCCTTCCATCGGGGCATCGTACTGATCGCGGACTTCAACAACAAACGGGTTAGCCAACGGTTCGCCGGTCAAACCGTTCTGATTATCACCTGAGACGATTGATAGGGTCGTCGGCACCGGTGACGGGAGTGCCGCTTCCGCACTAAAGACTACCGTTTTGGAAATACCTTCAACGCTGACCTCGACGGTGTTCGTTCCCGGGTTCGGTCCCAACGTGAGCGTACTTTCTGCCCTGCCATTGGCATCGGCCATGGTGTTTGTGATACTCAGTGCGCCGCCACCCTCAGTGACAGTAAACACCACCGGAACCCCTGCGAACGCTTCACCATTCTGATCTTGTACATCAACCGCAAACGGTTGCTCGAGTATTGCACCGGGTGCACCTTCCTGATTATCGCCTAAAATTTTCAGAGGGATTGCAGGGGTCCGGTTGTCAAACTCAACCTTAACCCCTCTGTCTTGGAGGTTTGGGATGTATCTATGGATGGATAGGTAACTCAGGGGGTTGCCTTGTATATCTAGCTCGTCGTCACTCCCCAATCCCGTATTGGTGACAAGCGGTGAGAGATCCGAGATGGAGTTGTTCTGAAGATACAGGCCGGGGCCCACCCGTCCGCTCCTATCGCTTTCAGTGAGATCTCCTAAATTGGTTAATCCTGCCAGTGGCGAGATGTCCGTGATATTGTTGTTACCAAGAGCTAGTTGTCTCAGGTCGGTGAGCCCTGCCAGTGGCGAGATGTCCGTGATGTTGTTGTTGTCAAGAAGCAGCACTTGCAGTCTAGTTAAACCTGAAAGCGGGGAGATGTCTGAGATATTGTTGTTGCCAAGAGTCAGCGATGACAGGTTGGTTAATCCTGCCAGTGGCGAGATGTCCGAGATATTGTTGTTATCAAGAAGCAGCCCTATCAGGCTAGTTAAGCCTGAAAGCGGGGAGATGTCTGAGATATTGTTGTTGCCGAGGGGAAACAACAGTACTGTCAGGTTGGTTGCATGTTCTAGCCCAGTTAAATCGCTAATATTGGTCACCTTGTTGAGGATAAGTAAGCGCAAAGCTGCCATCTCCGCTGACGTGATGGCGGCTCCCTGTGCTTTGTCCAGCTCGTTCTCAATCGCAGTGCGGAGGTTGGGATCGGGGATGTTTACTGTTTGCGCTGTTGCTGTCAACGGAATTGAGAGGCACATTAAAAAAAATAAAATGAAACGAAAAGGTTGTTTTGTCATAAATTTATCTCCTTTGTGGTTGGAAGTGTGTGAGAAGCAGAGATACCTTAATTGTCAGGACACCTTTCCTATTAATGAGCACTCACAAAGGGGGACCCATTGGGGTGATAATAGGATTTAGGCAGTTGAACGTTCAATGCCTCCATTCCGAGGCCTCTCCCGATAGATCAGGATCTTCCGATTTATCGGAATCCTCGACGAGTCGGGACTCGCTTCGCCAGGACGAGAATCGGAGGTGTAGTTCGGGGATTCATCACCGATGGAATGTGTTGGCATTCTGTTAGGGAATTCGCTTCAGAAACAAATAAAGCGTTACATGTGTGATCCTATATAATATATAATAACGCAAGTTGCTAGTCGATAAACTAAGCACCAGAAACCGGCGCAAGAGTCGGGAATTGGAATTCCCTCCTACAAAAAACATACTGTAGGAGCGATCTCCGAATCGCGACTGGCTTGACTACGGTTATGTAAGCATAGGTAGAATCCTCACGGATTTTTCCCTGCTTCCAAACCGAGCGTGCGACTTTCACCGCACTCGGCTTTCACCGTCAGTTACCGATTATCTCATACAGGATAGTAACACCTTATGGAATTACGAGTTTTAGGTTGGCTGACTCTGTTATTTATCCCAAAAGATAATCTCAACCCTACTTACTCATGGAATATCAGAACTTTGGGGACGAGTCGCCATGTATAAACATGATTTGCGCTCATTTTCCCTGAATCTGTTGTATCTCATTTTCAGCATTCTGACTTGGACAGGCTAACTGTCCTCCTCTCCCTTATCTCCCCGATAAATCGGGAGGACTTAGGGACTATTCTAATCTCACAATGTATACATCTAAAATAACTTAGACCCTGACTTTACCCCGATGTCTACGACTTACATAAGGCAAATGCTAGAGTTACCTTACTAAACACACGCTTTTTAGCCACAGGCTGTTGATAGTGCGTGCATAGGTGGACACGCTCACGCAGATTCACCTGTTCCCTAATAACGAGGCTTGCATCAGTTCAATTTTCATTTGGTCATATCATTGTAACCGGACGCAACGTCTTAGCGTGTCTGCATTCACGCCGAGTTGTTCGCCTTTTCCCTTTGCTTCCCACTTTGCTGTTTCCAGCAACGCAGTTAAGGTGAGGTTTACAGTGGTAAGTTCACTGAGTCGGAATCTAACCGACATTATACATTGTTACTTAGAATCGCACCTAGCAACTTAGGTTATAATATAGTAGGACTTACGCAGTTGAAGGCTCACGTCCGATGAATCTCCGATTTATCGAACGTACCGATGTCAGGTAGACAGATCTTGATAAGTCGAGATTCTCGTGAAACGGAACGGGCACCCACGAGGGTTGCCGGTTTGTCGTCGGGCGCGCCTGTCGGGACGCGCAATGAATTGCGCTACTACAAACTGAACTGCGTAACTCCTATTTTCAATTAACAATTATAATCACCCCCTTCCCACCGAAAATCTCTTGTTTGAGTTATGCTTCTGCGGAGGGGATCGAATGGGATGCAGAACGTCAGTTCTTTCGCCAGCGTTAGAGGTGGGGCATGAAAGTAGCAGGCAAATTGACGGAAAGGGAGTAAGCCACATCAGGGGAATCTCGATGACAGTGAGTATCTCACTAGGGTGGATAAAGCAATTACTGGGAGATGAAGGGACTGCCCAATCGGGAGATCCGGCTGATATCCAGTTTCGTATCGTCTCAATCAACCGAGGCGGCAGCCGGTTGGCTATACCAGCGGTCAGCAGGAGGGGATACAGTTCGGAGACTGAAGGGTTGTCAGGAACCACCGTTCCCTTTCCGATGAGCGCACTATGTTCCATCAACAGCGTGAATAGAAAATACAGAAACGGCTTGCCAGTCCGCCAATTCAAAATTGCTTTCCTTATCGCCATCGGTGTCAACCGAAAAAAAAGGGGCTGCGTTTAAGGGATAATCCCGAATCGCGCAGCCCCTTTTATTCAGATTGAAACTAACAACGTAAAGGGTTATACTATAGAGGATTGTTATCCCGTCCTATCGGGATTTCAATCACGAAGCGATTCGAGCCTCTATCTCGTTTTGCTTCAGGGGGGCTTCGAGCGCCTACTCGGAGTCCCCACACAATTCCTTATTCTAAACAAAACACAAAAATATGTCAACACTTTTTTTACCCCAAGACTTAGGATATCGTTATACCAAAGAGGCTCATGTTAAGATTTAGTGCAAAGAAACCGAGTTTTTCCGAAAAAACTCGGTTTCTCTTCCCCGATATATCCGCGATTGCATCGGGACTGGCGGGATTTTCAACGTGCTTTGCACTTTCTTTTTACATGAGCCTTTAACGAAAAAACTTGAAAACACAACACACATTAAATAAAATAAGAGAAGGATGAGGGGCCTAAATGGCATAATGAGCTTTTGGGATATAGACTCACTTAACATGGAAGGATAACTAACAACTGTGCAGCTTGTTAACAAAGAAAGTATACTCGAAATTACGAGAGAGTGGGAAGGGGAGCGGTTTCCTGATGGGAGACCTCACGTGTCAGATGACATCGTTGAACGGATGAAAAAGGTGACGATCGAGGAGGCGTGGGGCGTGCTCCAAGGGCACGGCTACCGTTTTCAGTTTGATGGGGATTGGATGAACCTACATCCGGATCGCGTCTTGGTTGGTAGAGCGGTGACGTGTATGTTTGTTCCGCTGCGTCCAGACTTCCAAAATGTTGTTGCAGAACAGGGAGAGAAAGATAAACGTATCGGTGGGCAGAACTCGTGGGTGATTGATACGCTTCTCGAAAATGACACCATCGTTGTTGATCTATTTGGCAAGGTGAAGAACGGCACTTTTGCGGGGGACAATCTCGGCAATGCGATTTTTGCACGCAGCAGAACCGGTATGGTCATTGACGGCGGCATCCGTGACCTTGACGGCATTTATGCACTCCCAGATTTCTCTACTTTTGTGCGTGGGGTGGATCCGTCAGCCATCGCCGATGTAACCTTGGCAGGAATCAATATTCCGGCTCGCATCGGGGAAACAACGGTGCTACCGGGCGATATTGTGCTCGGAAGGCGCGAGGGGGTTATTTTCATCCCACCGCACCTAGCGCAGGAGGTCGTTGAACGCTCTGAGGACATCCGCATGCGTGACCGCTTTGGGCACCAACGTTTGCAGGAAGGGAAGTATACGCCCGGCGAAATTGATGGGGCGTGGTCGGACGAGATTAACGCAGACTTTGCGGAGTGGGTAAAAACTCAGGAACTTTAGAGGAGAGGCACGGAAGGTGGCCCACCGAGATTATACCTGCTTCACAGAGCGGTTGGAATCCTTAAACTCACCTCACACACGGATAGAAACCGTAGGGGTTGTGGATGACTATCCCATCCATCGGGTTTTGCTGAAGGCTGGTCGGGGTGTGCACAAAAACATCTTGATTACGGGGGGCATTCACGGTGATGAGCCTGCCGGGCCGGCATCGGTATTGCGTTTCTTGGAACGGGATAATACCCATCTGTTGCAACGTTTCAAGTTCCTGATTCTACCGTGTATCAACCCTTATGGCTATGTGCATAACACAAGGGAAAACAAGCGGGGCGTAGATCTGAATCGCTTATTTGAAGAAACGGGCATTGTTGAAGTAGACCTCGTCAAAGAAACGATTGAAGGGCAACGTTTCGATTTCTGCATCGACTTCCACGAAGATTGGGAAGCGAAGGGGGTATATTTCTACGAAGCCCAACGCGATGAACAATGGATTGGACCTGAAATAATTCGTCAGATCGAGAAGATTGGTCCGATTGATGGAGAGGTGGGGGAAAGTGATCTGCCGATCGCCGATGGAGTTTTTCAGGTAGATCCCGCTTGGGGAAATGCAGGGCTTGCTCCCTACCTCTTTCATTTTAATGCAGATCACGTCATAATTTGTGAGACGCCAACAAGCTGGGACCTTGACCAACGGACATCGGCTCATTTGACAGCGTTGGATGCTGCACTCAATATTCTGAGTTAAAAAATCAATGGTGTGAGTTCGCAACTATTGATAATGTGAGACGTGAAACGTGATGCGTAAAAACAAAATGAACCAATGTACTAATGAACCAATAGGAGATTTAATGACATCTACAGAAATTTCATCAAGTGTAAACACAAATTCTCATCCATCTCAGCTGAAAATTACTGATATGCGCCTCACTCAGACAAGGACGGGTGGTCCGATTCTCAAGTTAGACACAAATCAGGGAATCTATGGACTCGGCGAAGTGCGTGACGGAGCGAGCAAAACATATGCACTGTTGCTCAAAAGCCGGATCTTGGGGGAAAACCCCTGCAACGTCGATAAGATCTTTCGCCAGATTAAGCAGTTTGGGCACCATGCACGTCAAGGTGGCGGGGTCTGCGGAATTGAGATGGCGTTGATGGATCTCGCCGGTAAGGCTTACGGCGTTCCCTGCTATCAACTGGCGGGTGGGAAGTTCCGTGACAAAATCCGTTGCTATGCCGACACACCGTCGCTTAAAGATCCCGAAGAGATGGGGAATAAACTCAAAGAGCGGATGGATCGCGGGTTTACCTTCTTAAAGATGGACGTTGGTATTGGACTCGTTAGAGATATTCCGGGTACTCTCTGTGCACCGTCAGGACATCTTGATACAGACAACCTGATGCATCCGTTCACCGGCATCCGTCTGACAGACAAAGGTATCGCGCTTTTATGTGAGTATGTCGAAACTGTACGGGAAATTATCGGCTACGAGATTCCGCTTGCGACCGACCACTTTGGTCATATTGGAATCGAGGACTGTATTCGTCTCGGTAGGGCTTTGGAGAGGTACAACCTTGCGTGGTTAGAGGATATGGTGCCGTGGCAATTTACGGATCAGTACGTCCGACTTTCAAACGCGTGTGCGACACCAATCTGCACAGGTGAGGATATCTACTGCAAGGAGGAGTTTAAGACACTATTTGAGGCGAAAGCTATTTCTATCTGTCATCCGGATATCGCGACATCGGGCGGGATTCTGGAGACCAAAAAGATTGGCGATCTCGCTCAAGAGCACGGCATCGCCATGGCGTTACACATGGCGGGGACACCGGTCTGTGCGATGGCGAGCATTCATTGCGCCGCAGCGACGGAGAATTTCCTTGTTTTAGAAAACCATTCCGTTGATGATCCGGAATGGAATGAGTTGGTGACCGGGCTTCCCAATCCGATTATCCAAGATGGATTTATGGAGGTGCCGGATACACCGGCCTCGGTATTGAGCTCAATCCGGATGCCATAAAGCGGAATCTCCACCCGGACGAGTCAGAGTACTTTGCACCGACAACGGAGTGGGATGAGGAACGGTCACACGATCGGCTTTGGAGCTGATGCGTGAAGCGTGAAACGTGAAGATTAGGAAGAAGGATTTTTGATTATGCCGGTTTTTGAAACTGCGGGAGAACTCTACACCTGTATCGGTGGGTTGTTTGAACGGATGAAATCGGAGACGCAGGTGCAGCGAGAATTGGCATCGCTGAAATTAACGGTAAGGTTTGCTTACACAAAACCGGAGGCTTCTATTACGCTTGTCGCACATGACGGTGAGGGTGTCATCCACTGTGGTGAGTGCAATGAAAAACCGGACGTTGAGCTTGCCATGACCGGAGATATTGCTCATCACTTCTGGTTGGGAGAAATTAATGTTATGGGTGCAATCACAAAACGTCAGATTGTGCCCACAGGTTCACTCTCGAAGATTATGGCACTCACTCCGCTGATTAAGGCGGGCATCCGGATCTATCCACAGCACTATCAGGAATGCTTAGGAAAGGATAGGTGATGCGCTGTGATGAGAGTCTGTGCCTATCGTCGTCGCCACCAGACTCCCACACCGATTAGAAATATGATTAGGGGGATTAGGAAGATTGCCGTCATCTGCACGAATGCGACTTCGCTCGGTGTCATCATGCGTAGGCTTCGCTCGCTTGGGTCAACCGGGCGGATAGCGATCAGATCCTCCTCCAGCGTCAACCAGTTGACTGCGTTTAGGAAGAAATCACCGCCGCCGGTGCCGTGAAAGAAGAAATTGTTCGCAAAATCGGAGTCCCCAATCACAACGATTCGTGTCGTGCTTTCTTCCTGCGTATCAGGAGATGGGGTATCACCCGTGGTTGATTCAGCCCCTTCGCGCTGTATAGCAACTGCGAGAGACACCGGCGGCGGCGTATCCTCGCCTTCCATATATGAAAGATCTGGTTCAAACGTGCCATCAGCCTTCCGTTTAGTTTCACCCCAACTGTTGCCAATTCCATCGGTGGTTTTAACGAGCGATTTGACATTGAGATCACTTCCTGCATTCGTCTTCGGAGTGACAGACCGGGCGAGCTGAAACGTCACTGGTCGATACATCTCCTGTGTGATTTGATGGAACTCAAAGTCACTAAGTGTTGGTGCTTCCGGCTGACTACCACTAACTAGGAAGAAAGCAGGACGGATGCGATCCAAAACGAGATCATTACCGATCGTAACTCCCCATTTGTTCATCAAGTCAACCAGCCCTTGATTCGGTTCTTTCGCCGAGTTCAGCGAGGGATCGAGCATCAGGAACAACTTGCCGTCTCTGTCCAAGTATTTGGAGATTGCGTTGACTTCGTGTGCCATCAGTGGTGCTTTGGGACCGGGGATAATGAGTGCTGCACAATCGGTGGGGACTTCTGGCTGGGTTGCTAGAGACAATGTCTCGATCCTGTAATTCTGCTTTTCTAATTCTTCTTGGGTTTGGCTGTAGCCTTTCTGTTCAAAATCGTCAATCGCTTGTTCTTCATGCCCTGTCAAGAAATAGATTTTAAGCGATTCATCGCGAACCACTTTAAGAATCGCGCTGGTAAACTTCTGCTCATCGACAGTTGTGATCTGTTCCCGCACCTCACCGCTCTCAAATACCGTTGTCCCATCAAACTGAATACCATATTCATCACTCTTCATCTTCCCCGCATAAGGGTCCACAAATTCGACCGAGAGTTTGTCAGTCTCGCGTTGATACATTTCCAATAAATCTTGCGCCCGTTGACGATCGCGTGCCACTTGATTATTGGTGGGATTGAGGCTGAAGAAGGCAATCACCTGAACCTCTCGATCTAGTCCGTGTAGGATGTTTTTTGTCTGATCCGACAGGGTGTATATCTTATCGCTTGTCCAGTCTGCGGATGTATCGAACCTTTGGACGACGATCACGTTGGCAATAACGGCAATCCCGGTCACTAGCAGAGCGGTAACGCCAACATTTGCGCCGTAGCGAACTTGACGGCTCACGAAGAAGCGCAACATCGCTTGGCGGCTCAGAATCACAAAAGCGATCAGGGCTGCGATTCCAAGCAGGAGGAAAATCCATACGACGAGGCGTTGACGCAGAAAGACACTCGACAGTGTTGCAAACAGAAGGATGAGCGTAAGAAAACCGAGCAGCGGTGCCCATTTATCGCCTATTTGTGATTTTGTATCTTCCGGGCGTGGCGTTTCGTGCATCGGAATTACCTCCATTTTGATGATTCAAATGATTTAACCGTAAAGAAAAGACAGGCGATGGTGAAACTCAGATAGTAAACGGTATGCTTGAGGGATACAGTACCCCGCGAAAAATCGCTGAAATGTTCGGTGAGAGACAGATAGCCCAAGAAATCACCAATCTTTCCGCCACGATTCGATAAGAAACCGATAATCCAGAGAGAAAGTAGCAGACCGAAACTGGTCAAGGCAGAAACGATCTGGTTTTTAGTCATAGAAGATATCATCACACCGAGCGAGAGGAAGGTTGATCCGAGCAGTAACAGCCCCAAATATCCACTGATAATGGGTCCGATGTCTAAATTGCCGAATCGGGTTGTTATTAGCGGAAAAATCAGAGTTAACAGTAGCATCACGAATAACATGATCCAACTTGCGAAGAATTTCCCAAGGACAACCTCAGTATCTTTGAGCGGGGAGGTCATCAGCAGTTCGATTGTACCTGTTTTCTTTTCTTCTGCGAAAAGTTTCATGGTCAAAGCTGGGGTGAAAAAGAGGAGGGTGACGCTGACGTTGTTAAACAGAGTCTGTATCACATCGGTTGTCGAGTACTGATACGCAGCGAAACTCCCCAAAATCACATAGAATAGGAAGCCGGAAACCGCTGTAAAAATAAAGAACACAAAGTAGGCGATGGGTGAAACAAAGTAGGTATACAATTCTTTGGTAACAATTACAGCGATGTTTTTCATTTTTTCCCTCAGATAGTATCACAAGGACTCTGCCAGCAGACTTTGCCTACAAAAAATGGGCCAAGCGATTCGAGATATTGGGCGGTCTGTTGCGATTTTCTCATCTCACCCACAAGGTGTGACAACGGGTGAAGTGTCGTTCCCATTAATCCAATCACAAAATCGTTATCGCGTGCATCCAACCCAAAACACGCTAGTCGAATGTCATGCGCGTATCCTGCCTCCACGTATGTTCTGCCAATCAGCGCATGTTCCATCAGAATCTTTCCCTGCTCCTGTTTAGGGAGTCGATAGAACTCCGGTTTCCGACGGAGTGGATACCAGATTGCCCACGAGAGTTCAGGGTTAAGTGTATTGCGGCGGGGTTTAACGAGCAGCCAATCTTCCAAGTCCGGCTCCCGCCCAGAGGCATAGGTTCTACCGACCATGGTAAGCTCAGGCTTTGGGTGGAGAGTGTTGAATGGCTTGCTTGTGAGAATTCGTCTCGTTTCGGTTACGAGGGTATCTGCATCTTCCGTTATAAAAAGCAAGCCGATGCCCTTTGGATCATTCAGATCGTGATAGAGAACGACTTCGAGATTGCTCGCTTTTAGCGGTTCGATCAGCTCATGCGGTTGAGAGCAGCCCGTGAAAACCTGAAGTTGCAAAAAGAGGCGGCGCGTACTGTATTGAGGTTCGCCGTTGATAGGTGCGCCTATTTCACGAATTTCCGGGGCATCGATCGGTTGAGCAGCCCTCTCAGGTCGCTTTGAGTCCTGACGATGTTGGGGATTAGCAGAATTTTGAGAACGCATAGATTTATTTTCCTCTTTATTACTTTCGATTTTTCTGGTAGGCTCGATTCACAGTATACTATACTGTCCTCTCCAATTTCAATATGAATTGCCTTAACCTCTAGGGTCCTTTAATTCTCTAATAACTCAATCTCCCTGTCGAGGCTACGGCGGGGCAAGATGCCCCGCCTACGAATTCGGGATGTTCTGAAATCGGTCAAAAAACGAAAAACTATAGTGGATCTTAGAATTAATGAGACACTCCCAATGCACAGCCAACCCCCTAAATCCCCCTTATCAGGGGGACTTTTGAAACTCCGCGCAGGTTGGAGTTATTGGTAAATGTCCACTTATTTTTAGAATTCACTATAAATAGCCCTAGGTCATCCTCTAAAGGTGGTAGAGCATCCAATAAACGATGATTCCGGTTATGGAGACATACAGCCATATCGGAAGCGTCCAACGGGCGATCCGCCGGTGTTTGGTGAATCGTTTCCGCAAGGCGAAATAGAGTGTTATTAGGGCGAGCGGGAGGATTGAAGCGGCGAGGATAATATGCGGGATAAGAACAGCAAAGTAGACGGAACGGATCCACCCGCTTCCTTCAAAGGGGGTGGATCCAACGTGGTAATGATAGATGAGGTAGGAGGTCAGGAAGAGTCCCGACACTACAAACGCCGCAATCATACAGTTTCTGTGAGCGGCAATTTTGCGCCGTCGAATCATCAGGAAACCGACGGTCAAAAGCACTGTGCTGATTGTATTCAGGGTGGCATTCACTGTAGGTAGATCGGAAAAAGTAATCATTGTTCACTCACCATTTCAAGTCGTTCAATTGCAGTTTTCGCTCCCTCTCGCGCCAGAGTTGCGGCATCCTCTTGTGCAACCAGCTTTAACCTCGGAAGGGCCCGCTTATCTCCAAGTTGTCCCAGCGCAACGGTTGCAAAGTAGCGAACATCGTCATCTGTGTCGTCGAGAGCTTCGAGCAGAGGAGCTAAGTCGTCACTTGTAGCAAGATGGCGTTCAAAATCACCGATATTGATTAACGCTTGTGCTGCCTCCCGCCGCGCCTCCGCGTCGCCGTGCCGTAGGGTGGAGATCAGTGCATCCATCTCTCCTGTAACGAAGGGTAGATCGTCCCAATCGCAATCGAGACAAAACCATCCATCTTTACCGACTGCTTGCACGTTTTTGCTATGACAACTTGGGCATTCTGTGAGCACTAGCGGAGAATTCATTGTATATTTGATTCCTCCAGTTCTGGCAAATCGCGCCAGATTTCGGGACCCTCCGGCTTGAAGTTTATTGTTGCGATGAACTGCATTCCCTGATAGAAGTTGATTTTGAACTTTCCACCGCCAAAATTGTCCTTGATGTACCCCATCGGATCATCAATTAGCGGTCCCATCTCGTCGGCGTGATAGAAGGCAAGCAGCTTGAATCTCACCGTGTTGCCCACCGGTTCTTGGACCAAAAGACGTGCGGTGGTTGTGGGAAACAATACCTTAAAGACATCCCATAGCTGGTCGATTGTTGGCTTTGGAACGCCGAGGCGTTTCTTGAAATCGTTTTCGAGATATTCAGAAAAAAGATTTAGTACCCATTCCATAGTGTAATTGCCTTGGTTTAATTTTAGTAGGGAACAACGATCGTTGTTCCCTACTATTGCAGTATGCGATTAAAGAAGTGTTGTAGGAAAGTTTCAGCGTTTACCCCCACGCAGACACGGGCATTGGGTTTTGGGCGTGGTCTTTCTGGACGTAGGTCAGCGACGGTCATTCCCTCCGTCAGATTACTTGAAGTTTCTACCTGCACAAATGCCTCCACAGTTTCAAACAAATCGGGATGTGTGAGCAAGCCAATGGGGAGTGCGTCATGAATATACGTCCCATAAAATCCTTCGTGCGATTGATGATAGTCCATCGTGGCTCGTGTGACATCTCGCAGAAACTGCGATAATCTATCGTTCCGTTCACCGATTTCTGCCTCCAAGCGTTTTCCTGTCAGAATCACTTGGTGCGTTACGTCGAGCGGTACTATTGTGATTGGCACACCAAAATCGAGAACAAGTTGCGCTGCGTGTGGATCAGCAAAGATGTTGAATTCGGCGGTCGTTGTGACGTTTCCGTAAGTTTCAAAGGCACCGCCCATCAACACAATTTCCCGAACCCTCCGCATCCGCGCCGGATGCTTAATCATTGCTTTGGCGATATTTGTCAGCGGTCCGACTGGAACGAGAACAAGTTCATCCGGGTACTGCCCGGCGAGATCAATGATGAGGTCAACGGCGGAAATCGTTGTCAACCGTGGTTGGGGTTCCGGGTAGAGGTGCGAGCCATCGTCCCTTAACAGTTGTGTCACATCTCCGAGACCGTCCGAGCCGTGAACATGCGCTGCCGTTACAAGCGGTTTAATCAATGGCTGCGACTCTCCCTTGGCACAGATTGGGTATTCACTCAACCCCATTGCTTCTAGCGTCATCAGCAGATTGCGCGTGCAGAAATCGACATGGACGTTGCCGCTGACGGAGGTGATCGCTTCTACCTTCAACTCCGGCGAGTTGAGTGCGAGGATGATTGCTAAGGCATCGTCCACGCCGGTATCGGTGTCTAACAGAATGCGCTGCATTGATTCCATCCCTTGTGAGACATCAATTGCTTCTCAATTATCAGATATCGAGAAATTATGATGATTCGGAAGATTCTATCATAGATTGGACGGATTAGCAAGTTCGGATTTTGATGTTGCATAATTCCCTCACCTGATATATCATAGATTGCGCCATGATCCGCGGGGGTTTTGGCAGCTATTCTTAACAGGACATGGGGAGGGTGTATGAAAATAACTGTTCTCGGTTCAGGTACTTCGACAGGGGTTCCCGAATATAAGTGCGAGTGTGAAACTTGCGAAGATGCCCGAAAGTTTGGGTCCAAAAATTACCGGACGCGCCCATCAATTCATATTGAAAGGGATGATAAGCACCTACAATTCGATCTCGGTCCCAATTTCATAGATCAGATTGACCGAAACAAAATTGATTGGATTGATGCTGTTGTCTTTACCCACTGCCACGCAGACCATGTGAGCGGGACAAATGATATTGTCATGCCGTGCCGTAAACAACAGATGGATATGCCTATCTACGGTCCGGAGGAGACCATCCGCATCTTGCAGCGCAATTTTGATTATATGTTTAGCAAAGAAACCTTTCAGGGCGGGGGTGTGGGACATCTGCTACCCAACATCGTCGAGGAACCATTCCGGTTACATGGGTTTGAGCTCATCCCAATTCCGGTTGAACACGCTGCGGTACAAACCTTCGGCTATCGAATCGATAACTTCGGTTACGTGCCTGATGTGAAACGACTGCCCGATTCTTCTAGAGCGTTACTGCAAGGCATTGATTTACTAATTATTGACGCGCTCAGTTTTAATCCGCGCCATCCAACCCATTTCTCGGTCGGGGAAGCGTTAGAGGTTGTCGAGGCACTGCAGCCCAAAGAGACCTATTTTACGCATATCATGCATCGACTTGACCATCGGTACTTTCCGGATCAGTGTGCCGAACAGGAGATTGATCTGCCCGAAAATGTCTATCTGTCGTATGATGGGCAGGTACTTGAACTTTCTTGATATTCAGTAAAGGAAAAATAACATAATGCAGAAAACAAAGATTGAACGTGTAGAAACGATTCTCTGGGATCGCTGGCTTTTGATAAAGATTCACTGCGAAGATGGCACCGTTGGGATTGGGGAGGGCGGCGTTCACGGTTGGCAGCGCCCAACGAAGACGATGTTAGAGGTTATGTCGCCGTATCTGGTCGGCAAAGATCCGTCGCTCATCGAACATCATTATCAATGGTTGTACCGCTCATCGCATTTTATGGGATCGGTCGTTCAAGGCGCGCTTTCAGCCATTGACATCGCGCTTTGGGACATCAAAGGGAAGCGACTTGGGGTGCCGATCTATGACCTGATGGGCGGTATGACGCGCCACCGTGTCCGCTGTTATATGCACGTGGGTGGCACAACCTTAGATGACTTAGCGGCGGATGCCGTGAAAAAGGCAGATCAAGGCTTTACTGCGCTCCGTTTCTCGCCCTTCCCGTCAGACTTTCATCTCCATAAATCGTATGCAGAGTGGGCAGATGAGGCAGTACGCCGTGTGGGAGCGGTACGCGAGGCTGTTGGCAATTCTGTTGATATCTGCGTTGAAATTCACCGACAGATGAATCCCGCAGAGTCGATCTGGCTGGGTCGGCGGTTGGAACAGTTCAACCCTTATTTCTATGAAGACCCAATGCTACCCGACAGTCCGGCGATCATGGGGGACGTACAGGAACAGTGTAACCTACCAATTGCAACAGGCGAAAGATTCGCAAGTATCTTCGAGTTCCAGCAACTCCTTGAAGCCAAAGCGACCTCTTACATCCGTCCTGACCTATGTCTCTGCGGCGGCCTTTCGGGGTGTAAGAAGGTTGCAGGGATGGCGGAGGCACACCACGTTAAAGTTATTCCACACAATCCTCTTAGCCCGGTGAGCACGGCAGCGTGTGTGCAGCTGGATGCGTCGATTCCCAACTTTGCACTTCAGGAGTATACCGGTGAGGCTGAGCCGCCGAAGAGCGATTTGCTTGTCGAACCGTTGGAGTTGAAGGAGGGGTATCTGACGGTGCCTGAGGGGCCCGGATTGGGAATTGAGTTGAACGAAGCGGCTTTGAGTTATCCCGTTCAGGACAAGGTCCTAGATACACCGATTGGGTTTGACGGGTCTGTGCAGGACCGATAATCTCTGGATCTGAGATGAGAAGAATTAACAGATTTCACGACTGAAATCTGTGTGATTGTGAGGATAATTTATGGTTACTGATCTCGAAATCTATCTATTTGATTTACGTGGCTACATCGTTTTGCCAAATGCCTTAACCCCCGAAGAGGTCGCAGAGCTCAACGAATGCCTTGATGCGATACCACCGTTGGAGGCGGGTGAATGGTACGGCTATGTTCACGCCCACCGGTATGGCACGACCGACGGTTTCAATCTACAGCAGATCTATGAAGCGGGCGAACCCTTCGAGCGACTGATTGATCACCCTTCATGGATCGACAAGGTGAAACACTTTGTTGGAGGGGAGGGCTCCTTTGATTACCACCACGGTCCCTTGTTTATAGATGAGAACTTTGCTACTTTTCGAGGTCCGGGGGAGGCTATTGGATTGCACTCTGGGGGCTATCCACCCATCCATCGCAACCAATTCCGGTATCATAATGGTCGCTTTATGTGCGGACAGATCGATATCCTCATTGCGCTGACAGATTTTGGACCTGGCGACGGCGGTACGATGATTATCCCCGGCAGTCACAAATCTAATTTCAGACACCCACACTACGACGAACACAGAATGGCGGTGGGAGCGACAGTCGAAGGGATCGAAGGGGCTGTTGAAATCCACATTAAAGCCGGTGACGCGCTGCTTTTCGTCGATGGAGCTGCACACGGTTCAGCAAAACGGGTGAATCCTGGTATCCGCCGAACTATCGTCTATCGCTATGGACCGTCTTGGGGCAATTTCCGATACGGTTATCAACCCTCACCGGAACTGTTGGAACGCTTGACCCCCGAACGCCGGCAGATTGTTCAACCGCTGGAACTTATACCGAGGGAACCGAACAAGGGGACTGTGAAGAGCTAGAGCACATGCAAAAGGATAGTGCGAGACGATAACGGCGTGAAACGTGATGCGTGAAACGTGAAAAAATTAGTTCATTAGCTCATTAGGGTAATTGGACTAGGCAGCTGGATCTATGGAGTTCATTGAGAACGAGAGTGCAAGCTGCAAAGAGATTACTGATAGGTTATGGTTAAGCTGGTTTTCGTGCTTTGACGCAGTACATGGGCCATGAAAAGTACAATTCCTCTGGCTCTCGCTGAATGGCAAAGATCGGTTCCTCCTCCGGTGTTAGCTCATCAAAGGCGGCGCGAAGCTGCCGAACTAGCTCAGGCGAGTTACCGGGGCGGTCAGCCCACCACGAAAATGGCTGCAGCGCATTATGTGTATGCACCTCGTTCTCGATCGTGAATCCGGTTCCCTTAATCATCTCTCGCCACTGTGAAGGGGGATACCCCCAGACGTGGGAATGATCTCGTAGTTTTTCTACGCGGTTTTGCCATTGGATGAGTCGCTCTGACTCTGGGCAGACGGAATCTACCATGCAGAACAATCCTTCCGGACGCAATACTCGATAGGTCTCCGATAAAAATTGTGGTACCTCCTGAAAGTGGTGCGGGGCGATTCGGCAGGTGACCAGATCGAAAGATTTCGATTCAAAGGGTAAAGCCTCCGCTGGGGCGACTTGGAAGTCGATGTTTTGTAGTCCGCGTTCACCAGCGAGTGTTTTCGCCTGATCCAGCATTGCGGGGGTTAAATCCGTCGCTGTGATGTGTGAGACTTTTGGTGCGAAGACAAAGGCGGTAAAGCCAGTTCCGGTGGCGATGTCGAGGGCTCTTTCGGTGCCAGTTGGCTCTGCGAAATCGACAAGCACTCCCAGTGTTTCTCCCTCCGCGTGACCCTGGCTCTGGGCATAATATTTGGCGTGTTGACTAAACTGTTGACGTACAGCGTCGTGAATTTGATCCATTATACTCCTTTGAAATCAATATGGTTAATTCGTATATGAGTCTTCCGTGGTTAGATGGCGATGTAGGAAGCGAAACGTCCCCTGTCCGTTAATCTCGTGTCCGCTGTTGAAGAACTCAATCTCTGTCCGATTCGAGATGCCGAGATTGGCATAAAGGTGCCGCACAATTGCGTATTCGTAAGCGACCCATTCGTCCGGTGCCACGCCGTCATGATGCCCGCGCTCGACCATAAACGGTCTGGGTGCAATCAACCACGCCATTTCCGCATAGTTGAAAGTGTTGCCAAGATTGAACTCTGGCATCTCATATTCGCCGGTAAACATGTAGCTGTAGCGAGAATCGTATGTCGCATTTTTGACGATCCACTCGTTGAAATCCGCTGAACAGATGGACAACGTATAACGGTCGAGTAGGGCGGGAACGCGCATAGCAGTCTTGCCGCCGTAGGAGAGTCCGTAGAATCCGATCCGTTCAGCGTCCACAAAGGGCTGTTCTGCAAGCCATTCAAGCGTCCGTTCGTGCTGGCGAGTGATTAGCGAAAAGAGGGACCACTTGACGGGGTTTGCTTTGCGTTGGATGACGCGAAAAGCGTCCTGACCGATGTAGGCGTTTTGCGGGGCGTAGACAATGAACCCTTGATTCGCCAATTCAGCACCGTAGGCGTTGTACGGAGATTCGATTTTCGGATCGACAACCTCCTGAGATCTGCCTTCTAAGCCGTGTTGACAAACCACCACTGGACGACGCTCGTCCGACTTAATTCCTTTGGGGACCAGCAGAATGCCGTATGCAAATGTTTCCTCCCAAACATCAAGGACAACTTCATACCCCTTAAAGCCCGGTTCATCGTAAATTAGGCGGGTGCGAGGATTGGCTGGAACGCTCGGCGGTGGACATCTGCCGATAACCTCATCCCAGAGATAATCACGGTAGTATTGACAGGTTTCCTGCCAGCGTTCAATTGACGAGCGATCCGCTTTTGACCAAAGTGCTTCACGTCGAGATGCGGCTTGACGCAGGGCATCTTGTGTGAATGCGATCAATTGATGAAACTGCCTGTATAGTCGCGTTTCAGGTGAAAATGCTGTGCGCCTATCTTGTGGCGGTGCTCCCGGTGGAGCAAGCGGTTGATTCTGACCGAGTGCGTTAAGGAAACCCGTCAACGCAGCATCGGATCCGGGCGAACCAACGCCGCCATCCGATTCGACAAGGTTGAGATTTTGCCCAACCCCCAACTGTTCATACATCGCATGGGCTCGATCAAATTCTGTCTTCACCGATTCCACTGGCGGTGAAACCAATTTCCCCGGTGCAGCACCAGCACGCGCATCACGTACCTGTGGAGGTCCCTCTACCTCAATGCCCTGACTGGCTTCGACAATCAACGTTCGTGGTGCAATGAGGCTCGCTATCTCCGCATCTCCAAATTCGTGCAACAGTGCCCAGACATTGCGATAAATCGGTTCCTTCCAGACCGCCTCACGTGACTGAAAATAGCCACTGACAACCGCTGCATCAATCCGTGTGTCCACCGCAGCGCTGTAAAGTGTCAACAGTCCACCCTCGCCATAGCCGATGACTCCGATCGGTGGAGGATTTTCCTCACAGCTCATCCAATCCACCAATGCGAGGATCTTCTGTACCTCGTAACCTATGATGTGTCGCCCCAATTCAAACGCCATACGATAAATAAATTCACGATGAGGTTGGTTGGTCATACGCCCAATCTTTGGATTGCCTGACCATCTATCGTCTCGATCTATCAGCGTAGGCACGACAACCCGGCATCCCTGTTCAGCCAAACGGCGGGCAAACTGTGCCTCCTGTGGTATTCCGTTGTTTAACCCTACAAGCATCTCCGGTGTCCAGTCTGCGTCAGGGAGTGCGATTACTTGGGCGACAGGCTCACCCTCCGGTTCTAGCAGGAGCCCTTCTCCGTCCACACCGTCGAATACGGGCCAGCGCACAGCGTACACGGTATACCCTTCTGCTTTTCCAATTTCGGCTGTTTGTGCTGTTGTCGCAATATAGTGGAGCGCATCAATCGGTACCCTCTCATCCACGCAGCCGATATACCCCCTAAAGCGTTCACGATTTGGTGCGATCGAATCGGCATAAGCCGCGTGGGAACGATAGTCCCGATTCCACAGTTGTTGACGTGATTCGACGGAGCCCGCCACCGCTTGCGCTACAAACTCATCCAAACCCGTTACCATTTGGGCAGCGAGATCACCCTGCATCGTTAGGTGATCTGTTCCCGGTAAGGTGTCAGCTTCTGCTGATGAGGCTGAAGCCAAAACCCAAAGACCAAATGTAGAAGTATGCATAGGAAAAATTCCTCCACGTTTTACACAATCCCATCTTGCTTCAATTGATTAACTTCCTCTGCTCCCAGTCCCAACAAGCCGGTCAAAACTTCCGATGTATGCTCTCCGAGATTTGGCGCGGGGGCATCGATCTGACCGGGTGTTTCTGAGAGTTTAATCGGAATCCCCGGAACCTGAACAGTGCCGGTTGTGTCATGTTCGACTTCAGCAATCATTTCTCGTGCCAATACTTGGGGATCGTTTGCCACCTTATCAACGGTGTTTACTGGACCGCACGGAACACCGATCGTTTCCAAAGCTTCAACCCACGCATCGGTTGTGCGGCGGCGCATAATCTCAGCGAGGATTGGGAAAAGGGATTTATGGTTCTCTGTGCGGAGCGCGTTTGTGTTGAACCGCTCATCGTCGATCAACTCAGGCTGACCGACGTGTTCACAAAACTTCCGCCACAGTTCATTGTTTCCGATTGCGATAACCACATAGCCATCGGCGGATTCAAATACCTCAAACGGCGTTATTGCCGGATGCCGTCTGCCCAACGGACGTGGAATGTCGCCGGTGGAAAAATAGCGGACCATTGCGTTTTCCAAGATTGCTACTTGACAATCGAGCATCCCAACATCAATGAGTTGACCTTCGCCGGTTTGATCGCGATGCCGAAGCGCGGAGAGGATCCCGATAGCGGTAAACAACGCGGACGTTATATCGCCAATCGAGGTCCCCACACGCACAGGCGGCCGGTCTGGTTCGCCGGTTATACTGATGATTCCTCCCATCCCTTGAATAATCATATCGTATGCTCCCCGCATTGCATACGGTCCTGTTTGCCCAAACCCTGAGCAGGCGGCATAGAGCAGAGACGGGTGGTGTTCCTTGAGCGATTCGTAATCCAAGCCGAGTTTTTCCATCGTTCCGGGACGAAAGTTCTCAACAAGGATATCCGATCCCTTGACTAATTCTAGAAAGAGTTCCTTGCCACGCTGAGCCTTCAAGTTTAAAGTAATACTTTTTTTCCCCCGATTGACGCTCATAAAGTAGAGACTAAAGTCATTCTTGAAGGGACCGAAATCCCTTGCTTCATCTCCGGTTCCGGGTTGCTCGATCTTGATCACCTCTGCGCCAAGGTCCCGCAAGATCATCGTTGCGTAGGGTCCCGCTAAAATACGCGTGAGATCTAAAACCCGTATTCCTTTTAATGGACCTGCCATCTATCTTCCTTTCTCCTTTGAGGATAATATCGTCTCCTATTTTACCATACTTTAGACTTCATTTGTAGGAGGTAGTATCCTTCTTCTAATCATTTTTACTCAGTGTGAGCTATGACCGATTTTGGGGTTGACGGGTACAATAGCAGTGTGTTAAGATTCCTTAAAGCAAAGGCATTGACTAGGCATCGTTAAATGGAATTTTTGGAAGAAAGGAAAGACAGCTTTGCCGAAAAAAATTGCCGTTTACCCTGGCAGCTTTGATCCACTGACCAATGGTCATGTAGATCTGATAGATCGAGTTTCCGCGCTCGCGGTTTTCGATGAGTTGACTGTATTAATCGGCATTAATCCCATTAAGAAGACGCGTTTCACATTGGCGGAACGGATCGAGATGTTGGAAGCTGTCATCCAACCCTATCCGTGCGTCACTATTGATCAGTATTCAGGGCTTACGGCACTATACGCACAGGAGCGCGGTGCCTCTGCGATCATTCGGGGGCTGCGAGCGTTCTCCGATTTTGAGAATGAGTTCCAGATGTCACTGATGAATCGCCAAATCGCGCCACAAGTGGATACGTTGTTTATGATGGCAAACACTAAGTATGCCCATCTGAGTTCAACGCTGGTTATGCAGGTGGCGCAGATGGGAGGAATGCAAGTGAGTAATGAAAAATTGTTAGAGATGGTGCCGCCGGTTGTTGTTGAAATGCTAGGCAAGAAATATGGTCTGCCGAAGGATTGAAAATGCCAACCTAAATTACTAGAGTGAGGAAGACCGTACGATGCGATTGATCCAATCTGGGCTATCTATTCTCGCTGTTGTTATGTTATTGATTAGTCTATATCGATTTGTGGAGGGGTTTCAGAATTGGCAGGAAGCCCGCCGAATCAAACAGCGATCCTTGGACGAGTTAGCAGAGCTTGAACGTGAGCGCGATCGCTTAAAAGTTCGGGTGGAAAAACTGAAAACGGACGAGCTCACGAAAGAGCGGTTGGCACGACGACTCAGCTATATTAAGCCCGGTGAGGTTGTATACAAGATTGTCTCCTCTTCCGATACACCTCGTGAATAAATCCAACCTAGGACTTACGCAGTTGAACGTTCAAAGTCTTATGCTGCGTTGCACCGCACTCCCTCTAACTCCTTCTCATGAGTTCTGCTCATTGACCAACCCGTCGCAACGGATAGAACAGACAGATAGATACCGCGACAAGGATGCCTGCGGCAATCCAACAGGAGATTTGGAAGGTTTCAGGCGTGTATAGTTTCCCCGCAAAAGGAGGTCCCACGACCCGTCCAAGGCTGAGAAAAGCGTCCATCACGCCGATCGCGGCACCTTGACCGAACTTGGTTTGCTTAGAAATCCACGAGGCATTTGTTGGACGGATAATCTGATTGCCGATTCCAGCAATTGACAGGTAAAGGGTGAGCATCACCCATGTTTTTGGCCAAGGGAGTAGTGCTAGTCCCACAGCGTTCAACATCAACCCGATGATAATCAGTTTGAACTCCCCACAAAAGTTAATCAGTTTTCCTAAAACACTACCCTGCAGCAGGGCAATGAATGTTCCCATAATTACTAACATCAGCCCTAGCTCTTTTGACCCGTAGTTCAGTCGATCTTTGATAGCCAATGGAAGAATCGTCTCCAATCCTGCAAAGATAAACGCTGAGAAAAAAGCAACGAGAAAGAGCGGTGTCAGTGGGTGATTCATTGCTGACCAAGGGGAGATAATTGCTTCCTGTGTATCGGGAAGTTCGGTGAGTTTGAGAGATTCTGGCAAAAGGGTCAGCGCGAAACAGAAAGTCGCCAAGGACAACCCACCGGCGAGGAAAAATGGTAGGCTGTGGTTGCCGATAATTCCGCCGATGCCGGGCCCCGCAATAAAACCTAACCCCATCGCAGCACCCATCAGCCCCATCCCTTTCCCCCGGTTCTCTTCTGTCGTGACATCCGCAACATAAGCCATTACCGTTGGTAGGATAGCTGCGGAAAATACGCCGGATAAACCGCGTGCAATGAATAACCAAGGCAAACTCTTCACTGCCCCAAACAGAACTAGCGCACCTGCGTTACCAACGAGCCCTATCAGGATTGCGGGTCTCCGGCCATACTGATCTGAGAGGCATCCCCACACTGGCGCGAAGATTAATTTCATCGCTGAATAGATGCTTATCAAGAATCCGATCTGTGCAGCACTTGCACCCAACTCCTCCGCATAATATGCTAGATGTGGGAGGATGACACCTAAGCTAAGCATGACCAGAAACATTGTCAGAAATAGAATTGTTAAGGCACTTTTCTTCATCCGTTATACCATTGTATTGTACATTGGTAGGTCCTAACCAATGCGGGGCAAGATGCCCCGCCTACGATGGGTATGGAGCCTGAGCATGTCCCTCGATGCCCGATGAATCCCCGACTTATCGGGACAGGTCCCGATAAATCGGGATTCTCGTGAAACAGAACGGGCAACTACAATCTGAAGGGCGCAACTCCTAAGGTATTGGGAATTGCCGATTATAGAAGCTCCAGAAACGCATGTCAAATCCGATTGGACTTTATTCTAGATCGTAGTGTACAATTAAACGTAAAACTTACCGTAAGGAGACAAAAATGACTGTTGATCAATTAAAAGGCAAAACTGTTGGAGCAGCGGTTTCGGGTGGACTTGATAGCTGCACCATCACACGATGGCTAGTCGATAATGGGGTCAATGTGGTCTGCTTTACTGCTGATCTCGGGCAACCCGATGAAAAAAACATGGACGAAATTTGCGAGCGGATGCTTGCATGTGGTGCCCAAGAGGCGGTTATCGTTGATGCGAAGGATGAACTAGCGATGGCGGGACTCAAGGTCATCCAATCCCAAGCAAAATATGAAGGGGGATATTGGAATACGACCGGTATCGCCCGGCATATCACTGTCGAGGCACTGTTACCAGAAATGGAGAAGCGTGGTATCAATATATTGGGACACGGCTGTACCGGTCGAGGCAACGATCAGGTGCGGTTTCAGATTGCGACCAATATGTTGAATCCCGATTTTGAGGTGTATGCCCCGTGGCGCGATCCAGAATTTCTTAAACAGTTTGGTGGCAGAAAAGAGATGATCGATTTCTGCAATGCACACGATTTACCAATCCGAGCGACCCATGAGAAACCGTACTCAACCGATGCGAACATGCTCGGTTTGACCCATGAAGCGGGCAGATTAGAATCCCTCAAAACACCTGCCGGTTTTATTACACCGGGTATGGGTGTCCACCCGAAGGATGCCTCTGATGATGCTGAACACTTCACGGTCACCTTTGATAGAGGTATACCGTTAGAGGTCAACGGGAGTCCGGTGATTCCTTTCCAAGCCCTCGCGGAAGCCAACCGTATTGCCGGGAGAAACGGCGTTGGCATCGGAATTCACACCGTCGAAAATCGGTTCGTCGGGATTAAAAGCCGAGGGGTTTATGAATCGCCGGGGATGGAATTGCTCGGTCGGTGTTATGAATTCCTGCTTCAACTCATTTTAGATCGACGGGCGCGTCGGGTTTTCGATCGGGTATCAGTCGATGTGGCTGAACAGATCTATCAAGGCTATTGGTTCGATACCGCTACCCAATCGATGCTTGCCTCCATTGAGCCCTTCACCCGCATGGCTTCTGGGGATATTACCGTTGCGCTGTATAAGGGAAATATCGCCTTCCATTCTGCTGGCGGCGTGATGCACTCACTTTATTCGGAGGAGACCTCCTCAATGGAAGCAATCGGCGACTTCAACCACGCGGATTCGGAGGGGTTCTTATCCGTTCTCGGTGTCAGTGCAAAGGCGTTGTCTGCTGCGGGACAAACGAAGTAGTATCAAGGGAGGGATAGCGCAGGTTCCCATCCCTCTCTTTTTTCGTTCACATGTATCTCCATGACTTTCTTGCTGTTTTTACCCATTTTACCCGCAAATTTGCACATACCAAGAGATTAAATGACAACCATTAGAACGAAAATCATTGACCTACTAGATGCACACAAAATCTCCTATCGACTATTGCAGCATAGTGAACCTGTTTTCACCGTCGAAGAAGCGGCAGCCCAACGCGGCGTGTCCAAAGATGAAATGGTTAAATCCATCCTGCTCCGTGACAAAGATGAACACTATGTCATGGCGTGTGTGCTGGGTTACGCACGCGTCAACCCGAAGGCTGTGCGTGCCTACGTTCCCCAAGTATGGAGACGCTTGAGTTTCGCGACAGCGGAGGAGATTTTGTCTGTGACGGGCTGCGTCCAAGGTGCCGTTGCGCCGCTGGGACTGCCTGATAGTGTGCCGGTCATTTTTGATAAAGCGATCACACAATGCCAAAAGGTCAATATCAGCAGCGGCGACCCCGCTGCAGGTCTGGAACTTAACACCCAAGACCTCATTGAGGCTGCTGACCCCCAAATTGCCGCTATTGCAGACAGTGGGTAAAAATTCGGGTAATCTAACGGAGGCACGGTATTCTTAGATTAGTCCACCGCTATTCAACTGTGACCTTCACTTTCCGATCCGGTCTCTCGTGGAGATGCCCTCCTGTTCCGGGGAGTGCAATACCGAGACGCACGGATGGTTTGCCGCCCTTGGGAAAAATGTGATGGAAGGTCATTGCGGGTACATAAACGAAATCCCCTGCCTTTGCGTGGACCGGTTTATCTTCTCGCCCTTCGATAACCCAATCGATCTCTCCTTCAAGTACAATCCACCATTCGTCGTAATTATGGCAATGATTATCATTGATTTGACCTGAATTTTGATAAATTACCACCCCTGCCACATGGTCAGCGAGGACAACTGCATGGGACCAAGGGGGCGGCCCCATTTCCTTTTTAATCTCTTCGAGACTGATACTGTTAAGCGTTGCATCAAGAATTGGATTGTTCAGTGCCATAGAAGTTCTCCTTAAATTGAAATGTTTGAACAGGTCAACCGCCTTGTCACACCCAACTTTGCGGCTGCCCAGGGACAAATTGATCCGTCTCATCAAAAATGGTCTTCGTCTACATTTATGTGTCTAGCGTTGCAGCAAACGTACCGCTTCAGTGTAACACTAAGTTCCCGCTAAATCAAGCAAAAGTTTGGCTCGATTGCAGCCGCGCGTCTACACTTTTATCGTTGACAGCGAATTGATAATGCTTATAATGGAAAAATCATCCACGATGAAAAAAGCGATTCTTGAATCAAAAGAAGGAGCCTAACAGATGAAAATTGTTGATGTCGAAACATTCCTAGTTGAGAACATTCCCCCTTATCAAGGCGGCCGTCGTTGGCTGTTCGTGAAACTGATTACCGATGAAGGTATTGAGGGAATTGGAGAGTGGTCAACCGGTCAGACTGGTAGAGAAAAATCGTCGATTGAGATAATCAAGGATCTGGCAACCCAGTTTGTCATTGGTGCTGACCCGTTCAAAATTGAGTTGTTGTGGCAGAAAATCTATGCGACTGACCATGACTTTAGGCACCCTGGGTTGGCTCTGACACCGGCGTTGAGTGCGATTGAGATGGCATGTTGGGACATTGTTGGTAAAGCCTTGAACCAACCGGTCTATAATCTGCTCGGTGGTCAATACCATGAAAAGTTGAGAGCGTATGCTTACATGCCGCATGGGGGGATATGGGAGAACCCTGAGAAAGCGGGCGAAATCGCCGCTGACTTGATGGAGAAGGGTAACACCGCAATGAAGTTTGATCCATTCCCGATCTTTCCCGCACCACGCGATATTCAGTTGAAAGATATAGCGCGTGTGGGAGAAATCTTCAAGTGCATCCGGGATGCGGTCGGTTATGGGGTAGAGGTTGGGCTCGGCACTCATGGACAATTGACGACTTCTAGTGCGATTCGGATTGCACAGATGCTAGAGCCGTACTATCCCTTCTGGTTTGAGGAACCGGTGTCGCTGGAAAATGTCGATGAGATGGCGCGGGTGGCATCGCATACCAGTATTCCGATTGCGACCGGTGAGCGTCTATTGACCAAGTACGAGTTTGTTGAGGTTTTTCAGAAGCAAGCGGCGCAGATTATACAGTTAGATGTGGGGCACTGCGGAGGAATTCTGGAGTCTAAGAAGATTGCGAGCATGGCGGAGGCACATTATGCAAGCATCGCGCCTCACATGTACTGTGGTCCCGTCGCAGCAGCAGCCGCGGTTCAGGTAGCGACGTGCAGTCCAAATTTCCTGATACTGGAGTTTAATCGGACAGATCTTCACGCCGACATCTTTCAGGAGCCTCTCGTGTTTGACAATGGCTACATTGCCCCACCAACGGCACCGGGGCTAGGTGCTGAGCTAAATGAGGAGGTTCTCGCTCGGCATAGAGTGGAATCTTAGTGACCTGTAGTGCTGGTTAGTGAAGCGGTCATCTCCACATTGTTCAAGAGGGCAGGAGTATATTGGTTCATTGGTTCATTGGTTTACTAGTTCATTAAAGTTTCTCGAAGATAGAGATCGATACTATTGAGACTAGTACCATTGATTACTATGTCCACCTACGGAGAGAAGTGAGAGAGCTCGTATGACAAATTTGGAAGTGCTTCCGAAATCCGAGAAAAACCGTGTGCGGATTACGGATGTGAAAGCCATGCAGCTGAAAGACCAAGCGGGGCAGTCCCTCGTGAAGGTTGAAACCGATGCCGGCGTTTACGGAATTGGTGAGGCGGGGGCTTCTGGACCGATGGTGAGGGCGCATCTGCAGCATCTGCGAGCGACGCTCATCGGTCAGGATGTATTTGAAATCGATAAGTTGTACACCCGCATGGTAAACCTGCAACATCCCTACAGATCGAATATCCCAACGGTCAGCGGCGTGGATATTGCGCTGTGGGATGTGGTGGGGAAGCTATTGAATCGACCGATCTCAACGTTGATTTCCGGAAGGTTTAGGGACGAAATTCCGCTCTATATCAATACCCCTGGTCCCGATGACTGGTTTGATCCCGTTTCGTGTCGAGATTGGGCGCAACGGATGAAGGAAGCACCGCAAGGCTGGAGTACCTTGAAATTTGGGTTTGAACGCTTGATGGGTAACGGTCTGCCCGAAGGCAGGTACAGCCCCGGACAGATGTCCCAAACGTTGCGGGCAACCGAATTAGACCTGATTCGTCGGGGCTATGAGAACTGTCGGGAGGCATTGGGAGATGAGACCGATTTCATCGTCCATTGCCACAACGAATGGGATCTTGCCACTGCGATTGGGTTGACGCAGGCAGTTGCATCTAGCAATCCGCTCTGGGTGGAGGATGCACTGCCGGTGTGGTACTCAGACTCTTGGAAGGCACTGAAGCAGGCATCTCCGGTACGGATTATTACCGGGGAGAAGCTAGAGCTACCGCGTGAATTTCTACCATTTCTGATGAACGAGGCGTTGGACGCCATCCACCCAGACCTTGTTTTCGCGGGTGGATTGACGGGTTGTCGGAAGATTGCCGACCTTGCAGAGATGTTCTACATCCCGGTAGCAACGCATAATGTCGGCAGTTTGGTGCAGAATATGGCGACAGCGCATTTTGGTGCGTCGGTCAGGAACTTCGTCATAACGGAGACGCGGATTAGCCAAAATGCACTCATTGATGAGATGGCTGCGGAAAAAGTTCAGGTTATTGACGGGAAGTTGGTGGTGCCGAATGGACCGGGGCTGGGGATTACATTGATTCCAGAGGTGTTGCGCGAGAATCTAATGGAAGGCGAGCCGTATTGGGATTAATGGGCAGAACATGATAAAATTGCAATAAAAATTCACCGCAGAGGCACAGAGAGCACAGAGAAAAACCTTATCTATACTTCTCTGTGTCCCCTGCGTTAAATTTAGAGGAGCTCGTAGCACTTATTGTGTAATGAGGGAAAGAACTGGGACATCTGCCGGCTTCATTTCTGTGATAGTCATCTTACTTATGACTTAACCGACAGCCGCAGCGACAATGAGTCCCAATGCGATGATTACACCGGCAACGGCGATTCCCGCTGCCGTATTGTTATCTTCTGCGATCTGATGATCGAGGTCAAAGGGGGTAACTAGGTCGAAAATTTTATAGCCGACCATCAAAACAATCACCCCGACGATGCTGAAAACAACGCTTTCGATGACAAGCAGCGCGAGATGCTTGAAATCAATGAATGCCGTGTCCGCCGCTTCACCTGTTTCCTGTGCATTGGCTGGTGTTGACCACATTGAGGCAGCAACGATGCAGCCAATCGCGATACAAAAACTGAGCAGCACAATTTTCTTCGCCATTTGTATTCTCCTTTTGATCTTCGTTTGGGGTACGGAATCTCAAAACTTTCTAACAAGTTGACACTTTATCATAGTGTTATATTCAAAATCAACAGAAAAATTGAGCAAGTATAGAGAACACACAACTATCCCTTCACGATTTCCGCACGAACAAAGTGATACCCAACTGCACCGGCGGGATCCTCATCGAAGCCGGTTCCCTGTTGCGTCAATCCATCATTGGCGATGGCTCTGGCGGAGATCTCCACCTCCCCCGGATTGTCAGGTACTTTCCACTTATATTTCCAGAGATACCATACTAGTGGTGAATCGCTCCCCCAAATATCCGCTGCCTCCCAAGTATTGACATCATCGACGCTGGTGGTGATGCCGTCATCAATGCTTATTTCAACTCGTTCAATTCCTCCATGGTTACCGCTATCAAAGGCGGCACCGCTGATCGTATATGTCGCACCGGCTTGGATAGGCTCGTCAGTGCTGGGTGTACCGATCATCGTCGCTAGTTTGACACGTGCGACAGGGTCCCAGCCCTCTTTCTCCCAATACCCCTCGTGCGATTCTGCCAATGTGATTTTCACGATCCATTTTGGATTTTTTGTGCCATAGTGTCCGGGATTGAGCAGACGAACCGGGAAACCGTGGTCGGCTGGTAGGGGTTCGCCGTTCATTTTGTATGCTAGGAGCACTTCTTCACGGAGGGCGCGGTCGATCGGGATTGCCGTATGATAACCGTCAGCACAGTTGAAGACAACAACCTTTGCCTCCGCCTTAACCCCTGCCTTATCAAGGACATTTCGCAGAGGGACACCTGTCCACATCGCATTGCTCATCTGCTCTTCACCAATTGGATCGCCGATGCACTTGAGCGTCCGCATTGTCGTTACGGAATCCATGCTGGTTATATCCCCGTACCTCAACACGATAGGTTTTTCGACCAAGCCTCCTATCATTAACGGCCAGTGCTCAGCCTTAATTTCCGGCACAGGTCCGATTTGAAGGACATAAAACTTATCGTTTGGTGTGATCATTGATGCCGGTTTGAGTATCTCTTTAGGAATGTCGCTGTCAGCGGGTAGGGAGCGGAGCGGCAGCGTTAAACCTCCTACACTCACTGCGGCGACTTGAATGAATTTTCTACGGTTCATGGTTTTCTCCATCATTATTCTTTAGGCTCATGTTAAGAAATAGTACAAAGAAACCGAGTTTTTCCGAAAAAACTCGGTTTCTCTTCGCATTTTGCACTTTACTTTTGATATGAACCATTCTTTAATAGGGGACTCCGTTTACTCGCCTGTCACTTGGGACGAAGTCAAGCGTTCAAGTGCCGATGCCACATCAGAGTCATTGGATAAAAGCTGGTTGAGTTCACGAAGGTGTTCCCGCGCTGCGTTCACATTCCCAATCTTTTCATTCGCGAGAGCAAGGTTATACTTTGCATCAAGTAGGTTCGCATCTGCTTCTAGCGCGCTTTCAAAAGCCTTAATTGCTAGATTAAGTTTGTTCGTTGTCATGTATAACGTGCCCAAATTGCAGTGTGAAATTGCAGGTTTATCAAGGTGTGTTATCGCAAGTTCCAATTCGCTTTGGGCACGCCTGTCATCTTCGATAATCAGGTAGATAAAACCGAGGTTGTTATGTAGGCTGCCGTTCTTTGGTGCGAATCTGATTGCCTGTCGCAGCGTTGAACGCGCCTGATTTAATTCGTTGCGCTTAAAATGGATAATTGCCCGTTGGTTCAGCAGATCTGGATTATTGGGTTGGTTCGCTAGTTCAGATTGGATCTCCTTAAGTTCGGTTTCATAGCCGGTCTTGGGCAGAACAGTGTGTGCTAATGTTGGGATGCGAAATTCCGCACCAAGTTTCAACGGGTACTGGGGTGGACGTATACCATTATATAGTGCCAATTGCTGCCAATCTCGATATTTTTTTGGAAAAATCCGATTTTCATATACCCGAACAAAATTATAGAGTGTATCACCTTGGGAGATTTCAGTTTGGATATCGGTATACTTTCGCACTGGATACCGCCCAATAAGTAGCCATGGATCCGGCTCAGGCACCGGAATTGTTGGCACGGCTTCGGTTGGTGGTGTCGTGGGTGTTAAAACCTCTGTCGCAGATGAAGTTTCGGCTGCCGGTGTCACAGGTGCTGAAATTTCTGCGGTAGATGGGGTTTCGACTGCCGATGCCTCTGGTGCTGAAACCTCTGGCTCCGGCGTGGTTTCAGTTGTCGATGTCGCGGGTGTTGAAGTCTCTGGCGGGGCCTCTGCTTTTTTGGGGTGTTTAACTTGGGCAAACTGGACCTGTTTGACTTGGGCAGACAACGAATCGAAAGAGCCTGTTAATGTCTGCGACACTGAGTTCCAAGGGACGGCATAGATTAGTAGTGCGATCAGGCTGATGCCCACAGTCATCCCTATTATTAGGGCGGCTCGATTTGTTGATCGGGGTTGCGGAGAAGCGTTTATCTGTACCGGCAATGGGGGGAAAGGCAACGCGTCGATCTCATTTTGCTTGTGGGCACTTACTCTATCTTTTTTCACAGGCTCCCTCCAATATAACATCTACTAGATTATAGCAACCGCTAGTATGGGTGTCAAGAACTTTCATGAATTCATTATAAATGCCCCGATCTCATTTTTCCATTGACAATTTGGAGGTGGATGGTGTATCTTAGTTGATTCGCAAACCTGTTCTTATGCAGATGGGGGTCAGGAACGCACTCAGGGGTTCATCTGAGTTTTATCCATTATGTCTCAGGCAAAGGAAATATCATGTTTGAAAGTTTATCGGGCAAGTTGCAAGGGGTTCTCAAATCGCTACGTGGTCAAGGCAAGCTGACCGAGAAAAACATATCTGATGCCCTCCGGGAGGTTCGGCTCGCGTTGCTTGAGGCGGATGTGGATTACAAAACCGTCCGTGAATTTATCAACGGTGTCAGGTCAAGATCTATCGGTCAGGAGGTGCTCGGTAGCTTCACTTCAGATCTTCAGATAGCGAAGATTATCGGCGATGAGCTCGCAAAACTGATGGGGGAGGAAGCAGTACCGGTCACCATAGCACCAAGTGGTCCAACAATCATTATGATGGTTGGTCTACAGGGTGGTGGAAAAACCACAGCTTCAGCCAAACTTGCGCTGAGATTCAAATCAGAGGGTCGAAATCCCCTTTTGGTTGCAGCGGATATCTATCGTCCAGCGGCTATTAAACAGCTGCAAGTGCTTGGCGAACAGATCGATGTGCCTGTGTTTTCAATGGGAACTGAGGTTTCTCCTGCGACCATCATTCAAGCTGCTGTCAAGCAGTCGTTGAATCGTGGGAATAATTTTGTGATCGTTGACACAGCCGGCCGGTTACATGTTGACGAAATGCTGATGGATGAATTGCGGGAGGTTAAATCTGCCGTCAATCCGACCGAAATTTTACTTGTTGTTGATGCGATGACCGGTCAAGATGCGGTCAATGTTGCCCAGCATTTTAACGATAATTTGGACATTGATGGTGTTATCCTGACCAAGTTGGATGGTGATGCCCGTGGTGGCGCAGCACTATCTATTCGTTCTGTGACGCAGAAACCGATCAAGTTTGTTGGCGTTGGAGAGAAGATCGATGCGACAACATTAGAGGAATTTCATCCGGATCGGATGGCATCTCGGATACTTGGAGAGGGTGACTTTGCGACCCTACTCGAAAGGGCTGAATCTGTTTTTAGCCAAGATCAAGCTGACGAATTAGAGCGTAAGCTGCTTGAGCAGAAGGGGTTAGATTTCAATGATTTGTTGATGCAGCTTGAACAGATCAAGAACATGGGACCGTTGGACCAACTTGTCGAGATGATTCCCGGTGTCAATAAGCTCCCGATGAAAAACATGCAGGTTGACGAATCACAGTTGAAATATACCAAAGCGATGATTCAGTCAATGACACCGATGGAGCGCCAGAATTCGCGTCTCCTTGATAGTAGTCGTCGGTTGCGCATTGCCAAGGGAAGCGGTACAACCGTTCGCCAAGTCAATCAACTGGTTGATCAGCTCAAATTTATGAACCGCATGATGCAGCAACATCCGATGGTGGATGTCCCGCAACTTGGCGGTGGTGGTTCGGTTGCAATTAAAGGGAAACCAAAGAAACGTAGAAAAAGGAAAAGACGTAAATCACGCTAAGTTTGGAATACAGTTTATCTGGTTTACTAACGTTTAGTGCGAGTTGGTGAGGATATTAAGCTCATCAGTTCATTGGTTCATTAGTTCATTAATGTGTGCGTGAACCCATGAACCAAATTAGTAGCGTATCAACAACTGCAAACGAGCACTATGGGATGCATATAGTGGTAGAAAAAGTTTCCACGAAATAGGAGGTAACATTTGGCAGTACGAATTAGACTTCAGCGGCATGGAAAGAAAAGACGTCCTTTTTATCGGTTGGTTGCCGTTGACTCTCGAAGTCAAAGAGATGGACGTTTTATTGAGCGGATTGGGTATTATGATCCGATGACCGATCCGGCAAATATCGTAATTGACGCGGAAAAGGCATTAAAATGGTTGAGAACTGGTGCACAACCTTCTGACACAGCCAAAGATCTCATGTCAAAAGTTGGTGTTTGGGAACAATTCATAAACGAAAAAGAGGGTCAGCCCACCCCAACTTTAGAATCAGAATCAACATCTGCTTCAGAAGAAGGTTCCGAGGCAGCAGAATCCGCTTCTGCAGAAGAATCAGCGGAAGAAGCAAATTAGTGTCCCGCGTACAGACTTACGCCCTTCAACACAGTTGATGCGGGGAAACCAGATGCCCCGCCCCAATAAATCCCCGATGAATCGGGACAGGCGGGACAGGCGGGATGCAAGCACCTACAGTTGGCTGCGTGAGTTTTATTAGTGTAAAATCGCGTTTTTAGGGGGATCCTATGCTCAAGGATTTGATTGAATATCTCGCAAAATCCCTCGTTGATTACCCAGATCAGGTCAGTGTCAACGAAGTCGAAGGTAACACTGTGACTATTCTTGAACTGAGCGTTGTCCCTGAAGATTTAGGAAAAGTCATTGGGAAACAGGGGCGCACAGCCAAGGCAATGCGATCTCTGCTACTTGCTGCGGGAGTCAAAGCACGTAAAAAGGCAATACTTGAGATTGTCGAACACCGTCAAGCGGTAGAGTAAGCATTTGGAATCCTACCGACTCACTATAACGAATGAGTGGGAGAGATATGGCTGTTATTGTCAAAAGACCTGTTATTTTGAAAAATATTGTGACCGCTGCTTTCAAGGAGCAACTCACGAAGGAGTTAGAGCATACGATTCGCCAGATTGAGACATGGCTGCAGCAAGAGGAGTTCCAAAGTCGACGTTTGATTGCGGAAGCTCAAAAGCGAGATCCACGTCGTGTTAATCAGTTGCGTGAAGATATTCACCAAGAACGCGAAAAACAGGAGCAGGTGAAAAGCAATCTCAGCCAGAAGTTAGCGCAGGTTAAGCAACTGGAGATCGATACCCTTTTTACCAGCGGAACGTATGATGCACCTGTCAAAATTGAGGTAGGGGATGACATCCGCGCCAAACTGTCTCAGGCAGAAATTATCGTCAAAGATGGAGTTGTCGTCCAAGTCATTGAATGAGAATTGACATCATTACCATTTTTCCAGAGGTCCTCCTGCCGGTATTGCAAGCTGGCATCTTGAGGCGTGCACAAGCGAGAGACATATTGGCAGTCAACGTTTACAACCTGCGCGACTTTACGACAGACCGCCACCAAACGGTTGATGATTATCCTTACGGGGGCGGTGCAGGCATGATTTTGAAACCGGAGCCGCTTTTCGCCGCGATCCGGGCACTGCAACCCGAGTCAACAGCGCGTGTTATCTACCTGACCCCACAAGGAACTCCCTTTAATCAATCGTTGGCTGAAGCCTTTTCCCTTGAATCGCATCTTATCTTGATCTGCGGACGCTACAAGGGTATTGATGAGCGGGTCCGTTTTAAGTTGGTGACAGATGAGATTTCGATAGGCGATTATGTCCTGAGCGGCGGAGAAATTCCGGCACTGGTTCTCGTTGATGCGATTGGTAGAGTTTTGCCGCGTGCATTGGGGAACTATGAATCGGCACAGGAGGATTCATTTAGCCAAGGCTTATTGGATTGTCCACATTATACACGCCCTGCTGAGTTTGAGGGAATGAAGGTCCCCGATATTCTGTTGAGCGGGCACCATAAAAAGATTACGCATTGGCAACACGAACAGTCTCTCAAGCGGACGGTTGAACGTCGTCCAGACTTGCTCGAAAACGTTGAGCTCTCGGTTGAGGACGTTGCCTATCTGGATTCTCTGAAAAATTTAGACGTAACAGACCATGGGTAAAAGGTGCAGACCGGAAAACGGGAAAACCAGAAAACGGGACATGCAGCTATCTTGCTTTCTTGTCTTCTCGTTTTCTTAATATTCCCTACCTCTTGCTTATATCACGGTCAATGTCGAGATTATAAACATCCGAATGAAAGGAGGAGTTAAAAAATGAATCTTATTGAATCTGTTGAGAGCGAATATACGAAAACCGATATTCCTGATTTTGGGCCCGGAGATCTCGTGCGGGTCAATACCCGTATCCGAGAGGGTTCAAAAGAACGTATCCAAGCCTATGAAGGAACGGTCATTCGACGATCTAACGGTGGGTTGGGTGAGACATTTACCGTCCGTCGCGTTGCTTATGGCGAAGGGAGTGAAAGGACCTTTCCGGCGCATTCACCAAATATTGAAAGTATCCAAATTATTCGATACGGTGCCATCCGCCGAGCAAAACTGTACTACCTACGAGATCGAACCGGAAAAGGCATACGAATCCGTGAAAGGCGGCAAACTACCGATAACGCATAGAGGGAACTATCTAGCGGAAATACAACAGTTTGAACAAACCTTACGACAGCAGGGCTATCAGCGTATCGCAGGGATTGACGAGGCTGGACGCGGAGCATTAGCGGGTCCTGTTGTCGCAGCAGCTGTTGTTCTTCCTATTGACTGTCAGATTTCAGGTGTGACAGATTCAAAACAGCTGACTCCCAAACGGCGGGCTGAATTGTTCGACGAGATCCACCGCACAGCTGTAGCGGTTGGGGTGGGTCGTGTTGATAATGAGGAGATTGATCGGATCAATATTCTCCAAGCCACAATGGGTGCGATGGCTCAAGCTATTACACAAATCGTGCCTGCCCCAGATTACGCCCTTGTGGATGGTACACATCTTCCTGAAATCTCTCTACTCGCCGAAGCAATTCCAAAGGGCGATACTCTTATCCAATCTATTGCTGCCGCCTCAATTATCGCAAAAGTCACGCGAGATCGCCTGATGATTGAACTCGATACAACCTATCCGGGCTACGGTTTTCCAGTCCACAAAGGATACGGTACGCTTCTGCATCGTCAGGCAATTGCCCAACTTGGACCTTGCCCTATCCATCGGCGCAGTTTTAAGCTTCAATGAAATGAGCGATTCCAGAATTAAGGTGGGAAAAATCGGCGAAGCTCTTGCCATCGAGCACTTCAAAGCGGGAGGGTATGAGATTCGCGCACAGAACTACCGTACGCGTTCAGGTGAGATTGACCTCATCGTTCAACGTGGAAAACGGGTTGTGTTTGTTGAGGTCAAGACGCGTCGGAGCAGCAAATTTGGCATACCGCAAGCGGCCGTTACTCCCACCAAACAGAGGCAAATCTCTAAGATCGCGCTGAGTTATCTACAAAAACACAAGCTCTTAGATGTCCCCTGCCAATTCGACGTTGTTGCAATTGTCCTGTCTTGGAATTTTGAGCTAATCAAACTTCAGCACATTGAAAATGCGTTTGCGTTCTGTGCTGATGGGTGATGAACCCCCGCGCATTGGCGAAGCTATTTCGCGCCCAAACTGGATAGCACATTTCGGAGATAAACGGCATCCTCTTTTGCCCACTGCTCCAGATTCGGTGGGGTGGTCTCCGCATATCCTACCTGACGAATAATTGATTCATCAAAGCGGTACTCCGTATGCACTGTTAGGGGACCATCAAAACCGCTTTCGCACAGCAGCCCCAAATAACGCCCCCAATCGACACCCCCGTCTCCCATCTTTACGAAGCAAGGAACATAGGGGGGAGTCTGATCGGGCTGCGAGAGGTAGAGGGCATCTTTGATTCCGATAACAGACAGATAATCTCCGATCATCGCCAATCCCATCGCCCAATCTTCGCCATCAAGAAGGAGATGTCCGGGATCGGGATAGGCACCGATGTACTGCGGATCGAAACCTTTGATAAGGTGCATCAGTCCTGCACAGTTTGACCCAATACAGGAACCGCTGTGAATCTGATAGCAGGTTTGCACCCCATATTTCTCACTGAACGCGCTAAACCCCTCAAGTTCCCTGCGCGCGGCATCAATCACCTGCCAATAATCGTCTGCTTCGTTAAACCGCCAGAACCCGATCTTGAGGCGCGGGATGCCCGCTTCCGCACACGCTGCATATAGCCCTTCTACCTCCGGTGCATTCGGATCTGTTATATCTGTTGCTGCTGTCGCCAATGGACAGGTGAGGTTTTGTCCAGTCCAAACCTTCATTGCTTTGGGGAGGGCTTCAACCACGTTATCGACATGGATAGGGTGTCCCGGACGGACGCAGATGTCTACCCCATCGTAGCCGAGTTCGATGGTTTTCTCGCCAAGTTGTTCGACAGATAATTCCGTAAAGAACTTAGAATTGAGTACAATTTCCATTTAGGGTTCCTCCTAGCGGAGTCGTTTATGATATAAGGCAATTTAATCGCGGTGGAAATGCTTGCCGGGCAGATACTTAATTTCTAACTCAACATCGCGGACGTAGCACTGAGGGGTTACATCAGGATCGCGTTCTAGCAGCGTGACTTTGAGGACGTTATTCCCTTTTTGGGGCCAGTGGCTTGGGTCAAGCTTGTAGACGAACCAGTAACCTGAACCGGTGCGGTAACGTGGCGCACGCATCCTGTACATCTCGTTGATTTTGTGCAGCAGATGTGCTGGTAACTCTACGCCGTTGAGTTGAAAACGCAGCTGGTCGTTTTCGGTGGTGTTCATGATTCGCACGCGTAGGAGAACCTCGTGGACTCTACCGACCTGTTCCCACCGGGGAAGGTCGTCGCTGATTGTCAGTGCCAACTGGACGGGTACGTTCACCTCCAAGTCGGCGGGCAGTTGCGATGTGAGTTCCGGACTCGAAAAGCGACCGGCTACTGTGGGGATATGATAGAATTTATCCTTGGGTGCCATAATATCCGGATGGGGCAACTCTCGGAGTTTTTCATAGAACGAAGCATCATAGGGCCAGTTCGTGAACCATTGGCTGATGTAGAGTCCGTCAATACCTTGTGCCCAGTAGTTGCAAGCCGCGGCGCGAATCATTTCAATCGATGCTTCACCCACGCGGTCAGAGTCTACATTGCTGTCGATAGCGGCGTGGATGCGGCATTGTGTTCCTTTGGCAGACTCCACCAAGAAATGGAGATCGTCAAGGAGGGGTGCTTCATAGGTTAGGGAAGTACCGTTCGGGTCGCGCAACTCAGGTCTTGCAAGTGCTTGGGCGGTGAGGACATCCACGATGCCTTGCTGCATCCATTCCTGTGGGTTCAACCCGCGGGACAAACAGGTTTCGACATTCGATGGGATACTGATTGCCAATTCCCGCTCGGAACCGCTCCCCTTTACTGCTTGGTAGACTTTTTTAATCCACTCGGTCATGATTTGACACCCTTCCTCTACTTCATCTGGGTGGAAGTAGTGGGGCCAGAAATTGAATTGGAGCTCGAATCCATCGACTTCATAATTGGAGAGTACCTCTGAGATGAGTGCGAATCGTTCGTCACGGACGGCTTGGTGCATGAAATCAGCGCAGTGAATGCCGGGGAAATCGGGATCTATGTTACCTTTTGCCCCAATCTCTAGATGTTTGTTATCCAAGCGAAAATCTGAGCTGCGGATATCGTATCCTGGTCCCCCTCGTTCGCCGCTCTCTAACTGCATCAGCAGTGTGGGATAGAACAGTAATCCCACATCATGGGCACGGTCACAGATTACCCGCAAGGGATCGTTGCCCTCTTGGATCAGATGCAGCGCATTTTGGTAGGTCCGACGGAAGATGAGGTGGTTCCATTTCTCGACATTATGTCCCCACAGCTCGCCAACCTCCGTATTGTGTAGGACCGTCCGCCCGTCCCCCAAGCAAAACATTAGCGCCTCGACGGGAGTGCCAGCTAGTTCGTCAACTGCTGCCTCGCACTCCTCTTTCTGCATCGCAGGTTCGTACATGTAGAGAAGCGGATGCCGTCCATCGTGGTAGAACATGATGCGTGGTTTTTGCATAGCGGATTCCTTCGTTTGAAATGACCGATTTTGGGGTCATGATTATGGACTTCTATTTTGCCACGATGTTCTTCCGAAAGTCAAGGGGATAGCTGTGCCATTTAGGGGAATTGCATCTGTATTGCCCCGATGAGGCATCGGGATTCAAAAACAACCCCGATAAATCGGGATGCAAAACCATCTGAATGACAGCTTAAATTGATGACATTATTTTGGTAGTTGGGTTTATGAGCACCTCTCAAATGAATAGACCTATTTATCATTTTCTTTTTGGCTCTCTTTTCTGGCTAATTCCTGCTATAATGTTGGAAGGCAAGGTGGAATCAAATCTGAAGGAATACAGCACTGTTGGTGAGGATGTTAAATTACATGGGTGAAAGGAGTGTTATCATGGTCGATCAGCAGTACCTGCTTAATGACGAACAAATACAGAACTTCATCAAAAATGGGTATATCACAGTCCACCCTGATTTACCCGACCTCCACGAGGAAATTTACCGGGAGACTGCAGCGATATTTGAGAAAGAGGGAGATCCGCGGAATCATATCCTGCAAAAAGTTCCTGCGCTGTATCAAGTTTTTGCTCATCCGACTGTCCGTGGCGTCCTGACTAGTCTTTTGGGACCGAATTACATGATGCACCCGCATCGCCATGCACACATGAAGCAGCCGGGACAGAAAGGGGGTGCTTGGCATCAGGATGGCAGATCGAAACATTTCACAACGAAAGACCATGGGTGGCTTTTTGAATGGAGACGACATCATCGCTTCCGGTCTGTTTGGGCGTGGTATTATCCGCAGGAGGTTACTGAAGATATGGGACCAACGGCGGTTATTCCGGGGGTGCAGTACTACGACTTAGAAAGTATGCGGCACTACAACAATGCCTACAGCGATCCGGAGATTGGCGCGCTACTTTGTGGAAGGGCGGGTACGATAACGATTGGTCATTACCATCAGTGGCATAGCAGTTGGGGGACAAATCACAGTAACAGGAATCGTTACATGATCAAGTTTCTCCTCACCCGCACGGAGGAGCCTCAACAGCCCTCTTGGAACGCCAAAAGCATCACCTCGACAGAGACCAACGAGGCACCGACGCCCGGTCAAGAAGCGGTCTGGAACCATGTGTGGGGTTGGTTAAACGGAGATGCTGAGGCGATGGGAAAAAATGGGAGTGGGAATGGGAATCCCGTTTCGGAGTTGATTGGCACATTGCGCGATGCCTCTGCACCTGCTCGCCTCAATGCCGTTTATACGCTCGGAGTGGTTGGGGAACCGGCGATAGATCCACTGATAGAGGTGCTGTGTCAGACCGCTGAACCCGTTGAGATTACGGAGGAGCCTATTTTAACTCATGCAGCATACGCCTTGAGCGCGATTGGGGCAGCTGCTGTTCCTGCTTTAACTTCTGTGTTGAGCGATGATACGGCGTGGTGGGTGCGTGCGACCGCAGCGGATACCTTGGGGGACATTGGCACACCTGCTGCGGAAGCGGCTCCCACGTTGATTCAAGCTCTGGATGATCCGTCCGAGTGGGTGCGTCGCAATGCCGTGAATGCGTTGGGGACTATCGGTGAAGGGACGGATGCGTTAATAGCGGCTTTGAAGGATGACCATCCGTTGGTTCGCTGCAATGCGGTGAACGCACTGGCAAGGACGTGCAAAGGGGTAGATCCAGGAATTGATGCCGCCAGTCGTGCGCTATCGACGGTGATGTATGACGATGAGTATGCTATTATCCGTGAGTACGCGATTGCTGCGTTAGAGGAGATGGGTTCACACGCTCGCAATTAATCATTTTCTAAGAGACCGCCGGCGTCTAGTACGCGCCAGAAGGTGTAGTCTGCATGGTGGACGATTGTGTTTTCTAAGCTGCGGACAACTAACTCGCCTTCACCTGAATGTGCACCGGCTGTGTGTGCGACAGCCTCTGGTAGCCCGACGGTCAGGCAGACGTGGACACCGTAGCCCGGATGCCGAATTGATGGGAACCCGGCAGCACCCGGCGATTCTCGCCAGCGGGCTTGGTTTTCTGGATCGAATTCCCACGGTTTGCCTACATCGTGGCATAACGCGCAGGCAATCAGGAGATCGCGATCCACCTCAAGTTCGGGAAACATCGCTGTTAGTTCGTCGTAGGTTCGCATTGCAAGCAGCGTGACCCCGCGGATATGGTGGGTCTGCGTCCCTCGTTTGAGCGGTGGTGTGTCTGGGTTGCCTGACGCACGAATTTCGTCGATAGATTTGAATGAGCTTTTTCCGAGGGAGTAAGCCCAGGCATCGATAACCTTATTCCGCAATGTTTCGTCGCTGATCTCGTTCACTTCGGGTAACGAGCGAATGACTGATTGTCGTAACTCTTCAGAAATTTGCATAATTCCCTCCTAGAGCGTGAAATGTGAAACGTGAAAACTATTTGGTTCATTGGTTCATTGATGTTTGACCTATGGAATTCATATAAAAAGAAAGTGCAAATTGGAGAAGCACCGAGTTTTTGTCGGGTCGAGTGGTAAGAGCGGGGCAAGATGCTCCGCCTACGACGGGTGTGGAACCTAAACATGTCCCTCGATGCCCGATAAATCCCCGATACATCGGGATTAAGAAACGGGCAACTACAATCTGAAGTGCGTAACTCCTACGGAACTCTAGAACATGGAAAAGTCGATTTCCTTTGCTGTGATGAATTCCAGTAGGGTTGGAACCCCTTCCTCTGTTTTCTGGATTCCGCGTTTGATGGCAGGGATAATCTGGTCTGGGGTTTCCACCCGCTCACCGTAGCCGCCGAATGCTTTTGCCATGTCCGCATAGTTTCCAGATATGTCCGTGCTGCGATATTTCTCGGTGGAGAGCTGCATAATTGGCAATTCGATTGCCATGGAGAAGTTGTTGAACAGCACTGACAGGATGGGGATACCCGCTCTGACGGCGGTTTCAAAATCCATGCCCGTGAAACCGATGGCAGCATCACCCCAGATGTTGATGCACAGCTTGTTTGGCTCTGCTAGTTTGGCACCCATCATCAGTCCAAGACCATATCCCAGTTGTGTAGTTTTGCCCCAGCCGATATAGGAAAGCGGCGTGGTCGATTCCCAGAAGGGTGAAAGTTGATCGCGTGGACTACCGGCGTCGTGGGTGATGATGGTGTTTGCCACATCAACCGTGTCCATCAGGTCCCGAATTACCCGGTAAGGAGAGAGGGGAATTTCGTCGGAATTCAGTTTGGGATTCCACTGTGCTAGCCATTCCCCCTTAACTGTTTGAATCTCCTGCGTCACGCTTTCACGGCGGCCTCGTGGGGTGCCGTTTAGACGCCCACGGATTTCATCGACCAATGCCTCCAGAGTCAAGCGAGCGTCTCCAACTAGAGCGTGTTCTACCGCTACATCCTTGTTGAGATCCGCTGCATCCAACGTGGCATGAATAATTGTCTTGCCTTTCGGTATGGCTGGTGCGTAGTTGGTGATGCTGAAGCTGCACCCAATCCCGAAAATGACATCCGCATTTTGTAGAAAGTGGTGCACGGGTTTTGGCATAGATCGACCGCCGGAGCCAAGGGACAGGGGATGGTTTTCAGGAAAGGTGCTCTTGCCGCCGAGACTGGTGGTCACGGGTGCCTCCAGAAGTTCCGCGAGTTCCCTTAAAGCGTCCCACCCTTTGGCGTAATGGACACCTTGGCCGGCGTAAAGCACAGGGCGTTCTGCCTCTAGCAAGACATCAGCGATTTTTGGAATCTCGTTGGGGTCTGGCGCGGGGCGCGAGACCGGGGCGGGTTGGTAATTCAAAGGTTCAGAGAGTTCCTCCAGTAACACATCGTTGGGAAATTCCACCAATGCCGGACGAGGTCTGCCGTTCTTTACCTGAGTAAAGGCACGTCTCAGGGCATCGGGTGCTGCCTGCGGTAGGATGACCTGCTCGCAGGACTTGGTAACATTCTGGAAGTTGAGGAAGGAATTGAAGTTGGGCGGAACATTGGTCAAAGAACGCGAATAGCCCATAGGCAATACCACGATTGGTACTGAATCGCCGTAAGCCTGCGCGACACCGCCAAAGGCGTTTTCCGATCCGGGACCGCTTTGCATACAGAACACCCCGATCCGTTCGCCGGAGGACACACGACTGAACGCATCTGCCATGTGGAGACCAATGCGTTCTTGGCGGACGATGATCGGGCGGATTCCCACAGCGGCTGCGGCATCGATGATTGGATTGACCGGATAGGCAAATAGGTATTCCACCCCCTCTGCCTTCAAAATGTGAGCAACAGCGTCAGCAACTTTCATAGGATCTCCTTATTTTTTAAATGAATGGCCCATGTAAAAATAGAGTGCAACTACGGTGAAGGGGTTGAGAGCGGGGCAAGATGCCCCGCCTACGATGGGTTTGGAGTCTGAACATGTCCCTCGACGCGCAATAAATTGCGCTACTACAAGCTGAACTGTGCAACTCCACACTATTGGGGTCCCTTGAGTTTTTCGCTCGCGTCGGGTAAGGGGGATTGTGGGTGCATCGCTCGTGCCCTCGCCCGGAAGTCTAGCCCTTTTTGACCGAGTGCTTGCAGTTCCTCTGGGCTGCCATCAAACCATTCCTTCAGTCGTCGGCGGGCAATGTGGACGTGCAGCACCTCGTCTGCCCAATCGAAATCCTGAAGGGTTGTCATCAGGAGATGGCGAGCGGTATCGCGGCAAAACTCAAACTCCTCTCGCTTGCCGGGCGGGTATTTCATGAGACCGGCTTCGACACCGAAGAGCATGGCGTATAACTCCAGAGGATCCATCTTGAAGAGATAGGCAGACTCCCAATCGCGGATTGGCATTGCGGAACGTTCATCGAAGATATCCTCTGCCGCTGCTTCACCAAAGACGGAATGGCGCATTTCGTCCCACAGGTGACGAGAAATATCGGCATAAAATTCCCACGGTTGTCCTTTCATTTCATACAGCACGAATCCCAGTGCTTCGGCGATCGTGGTTTCTCCGAGACGGGTGGCAATCATCTGCATCAATCGCTCCTCTACCCGTTCATTGTCAACATGGATAATATCCCACACACGCGGAAAAGTATCATCGCGGGTGAGCTGCTTCGGAATCAGATATGGGGTTGTTGATCGAATAGGTTGGAGGGTATTGAGATTTACTTCGCTAGTACCATCAATACCCCCCGCAGCTGCAAGCAGGTTGTGAAGCGTCCTGCTCCAAGTCTCCGCTTCTGCTTCTTTTTCCGGTGTATCAACGACATCGTGATAGGCGGCTTCTAGCAGACCCAAGCCTTCTTCTGCTTCGGCGATGACGGTTTTCAGGATACGCACGGTGGGATAGTCCGCCAAACCGTTGGTTTCATTGACGTACTTTTGATATGCTTCCAAAAGCGCGGGTTTGAATACTTTTGTCAATCCTGCTAGCAGTTCGACGGTACTCGCCGCGTGCATCGCTTCATCGAAAACGATTTGCAAGGGGGTATCGGGGGCTTGATACGCTTTTTGCCTAGAGACACGCAGCTCAGGCAATCGGGCTTTGAACTGAGACGCATGTTGTGAGTCTTCATATTGAAGTCTTGCTAGCAATACCTTAACATCTCGCTCTGGTGTGCTGATGATATGGGCGGCTTGCAGAAACATCAACCGTTCTGCCGCGTAGGCGAATCGATGGATTCGGGCAGCGCATTGATTGACGCTAAATCCCTGCTGTGTTGCATTGTGCAAGCCTGCGTATTGATAGGTGTGATTCATCCTGCTTTCTCCTCACTTTGACGTTCCAAAAACGTATTTACTTCCTGACGGGTGGGCATGATGGGTAGCGTTCCCAAACGGGTGACGGCCAGCGCACCGGCGGCGTTGGCACGACGGATAGCGTCTACAAGCGGCAGCCCTTCCGCTACGGCGACAGATAGTGCTCCGGAGAAAGCGTCTCCTGCTCCGGTTGTGTCCACCACATCCACTGAGAAACTCGGAATGTGAATTGTGTCGTCCGGTGTCACAAGTAAGGCACCATGTGCCCCCCGGTGTAGCACCACAGCACCCGGGCCCATGCCAAGCAGCTCACGCGCAGCACGCTCGGCTGTTGCGTCATCTGAGACAGGATAGCCCACCAAGGTCTCTGTTTCTTGCTCGTTGGGTGTTAGGATTGTGCAATCTCGCCAAGTATCGGGTGTGTAGGGGCGAGCGGGACCTGCGTCTACAATCACTGGAATACCATAATCTATTCCTAATTGTACAGCAGCAGCTACAGCGGGTTCGGGAACTTCAAAGTTGACCAAGATACCGTCCAGCGTGTCGCGATGTAACGCTAAGGCTTGTGTTACATCATCAGCACTCAAGTAATCGTTAGCTCCTAAGACTCCTAAGATGGTGTTTTCACCGTCAGCGTCGATCATCGCGATGCCCACACCTGTTGAGGCTTCTGGGTGGGTTGCGACGGCCTCCACATCAACACCTTCTTCTCGCAAGGCAGCCATCTCCATACGTCCAAAGTCGTCGTCCCCGATGCAGCCGAGCAGCACCGCTGTTCCTCCTGCCCTTTGTACAGCGACAGCGGCGTTAGCTCCTTTACCGCCGGGACCAATTTTAAGATTATCTGCTAGCAGCGTTTCTCCTCTAGTGGGAAGGTGTGGTGTTTTTACCGCCAGATCTATGACAATGCTACCGATGACAGCAATCTGTTTCATGCGCTTATCTCTAATATGTTAAAGCAAGTTGCTAGGGCGTGTTGACGTTTTGAAGCTGCTTATTCAGCAAACGCTGCAATCATCAGGCAATTTGCCATAAGTAGCGCGAACTGGGATCACAATCTAACAGATCGTGGTACAAAAGTTGATTGTCCCGATTTATCGGGCTGCTCTTAACGGCATAGGTCTATATTCATATCTGGACACAGTACACAGTGGCGTGCAACAATCCGGGTTTATTGAGCCAAAATTTTCGCGCGATGTTCTAGGTGGTGTCGATTTTGGAAAATCGACCTACAGAAGCCCGAAGCCATCTCTGAACATCAGTAAGCATAGGTAGAATCCTCACGGATTTTTCCCTGCTTCCAAACCGAGCGTGCGACTTTCACCGCACTCGGCTTTCACCGTCAGTTACCGATTATCTCATACAGGATAGTAACACCTTATGGAATTACGAGTTTTAGGTTGGCTGACTCTGTTATTTATCCCAAAAGATAATCTCAACCCTACTTACTCATGGAATATCAGAACTTTGGGGACGAGTCGCCATGTATAAACATGATTTGCGCTCATTTTCCCTGAATCTGTTGTATCTCATTTTCAGCATTCTGACTTGGACAGGCTAACTGTCCTCCTCTCCCTTATCTCCCCGATAAATCGGGAGGACTTAGGGACTATTCTAATCTCACAATGTATACATCTAAAATAACTTAGACCCTGACTTTACCCCGATGTCTACGACTTACATAAGGCAAATGCTAGAGTTACCTTACAATACGACATACGCTTTTTAGCCACAGGCTGTTGATAGTGCGTGCATAGGTGGACACGCTCACGCAGATTCACCTGTTCCCTAATAACGAGGCTTGCATCAGTTCAATTTTCATTTGGTCATATCATTGTAACCGGACGCAACGTCTTAGCGTGTCTGCATTCACGCCGAGTTGTTCGCCTTTTCCCTTTGCTTCCCACTTTGCTGTTTCCAGCAACGCAGTTAAGGTGAGGTTTACAGTGGTAAGTTCACTGAGTCGGAATCTAACCGACATTATACATTGTTACTTAGAATCGCACATAGTAATTTAGGTTATGTTAGACCATTTTTAGAACCTGTGTAATCACTTCATGCGGATCGATTTCTGTCATACACAGATGTGGTAGATCTTTCCGCGGGCACTTCCGTTTATAACAGGGACGGCATTCTACCGGTTTCTCAATAACTTCATGGTTTTCGCCATAGGGACCGTGACGGATCGGGCTCGTGGGACCAAATAGGGCGATCGTCGGTGTCCCTACCGCTGCTGCGATGTGCATCGGACCGCTGTCGCAGGTCAGGTAAAGGCTACAATTTTCGATCAGGGCACCAAGCTGCGTCAGCGTTGTCTTTCCAATCAGGTTAATCGTCTCTACCTTTGCAATCTCCGCTAACGCTTCGCCGAGCGAAGTTTCAGCGGTTGAACCTGTCAGCAGTATCCGCGCATTGAGACGTTTTTGCACCTGTGTTATCGCTTCTGCGAAGTTCTCTAGGGACCAACGTTTTGTACGCCATGTGGTGCCGAGATTTACTCCAATTAGGTACTCTTTGGGGGAGATACCGTGCGCTGCAAATATCTGACACGCCGCATGACGGTCTGCGTCTGTGTGCCAAAACTCCAGTTTTGCGCTTGGTTCGTGGATATCAATTAACTCCAACACGCGCAGGTAACGGTGGACTTCGTGAAGATCCATCCGATCCGTGCAAGTCCGTGTCAGTAGGATACCCCGCCCGCTTACATTCGATCCAATCCGTTGAGGGATGCCCGCCAGAAATGGGATCAGTGCATTACGGAAGGAGGTGGGGTGGAGGACGACTGCAAGATCGAAATCTGACCGGCGAACCTCGCTCACGAACTTGTAGAAAGATGGTAAACGGTTGAGCCCTCTCCCCTTGTTGTCAACCACCACTTCATCGACATAAGGATGGGTCGCCATCAAGTCCGCAACGAGTGGACGAATAAGTAACGTCAAGTGGGATTGGGGATACGCGGTTTTCAGTGCTCTTAACGCTGGTGTGAGCAGTACCATGTCCCCGACCCAGCCGCCGGTTTGGGTGACAAAAATTCGGTTTCTCAACGAGTTTTCCTTTGCCCCGTTGGTGGTTCGGTTATAACTTGGCTTTGGTTATAGGAACTTAACACAGAGAGCTGGGGAATTGCAGTGGACTCATTGGATCGGTACAGATCTACCGATTCGAGCGGATTCGTAGAGGGCATCGAAGATTTTCGCGACAAGTAGCACCTCTTCTGCGGGCACGGGCGACGGTAATCCTTCACGGATCGCTTTGTGGAAGGACTCAAATTCCCCTAGCAAACCGGTAAGGAGTTCCGGCTCATAGTCGCTCATTTCACCTTCTTTATCCATATAGATGCGTGTGGGACTGTATGTCGCCCCGGCTCTATCTCCCATGAAGAAGGTCTGCCCGGTATTTTCGATATGAGATGCCCACGCGGTTTCCAGCGTCACAGTTAAGCCGCCTTCAAAGCGGATAGCACCCATCGCAAAATCTTCGACATCGAATTGAGCGGGGATCCATGTCCCCCAATCGTTAATCACATTGGCTCGATGTCCAAATTTCTGAGCGATAGATCCAAATGCCTCAATCGGTTTCGGTGCGCCGATCATCCACAACAGTACATCGAGGATATGCACCCCGATGTCAATGAGGGGGCCTCCTCCTGCTATTGATTTTGTAATGAACGATGGTGAAGCAGGCACACCCCGTCGTCGCATCGCCATTGCGCGAGCGTAGTAAATATCGCCGAAGAACCCTTCTTCATATAGCTGGCGCAAGGTTCGCGCTTGTGGGCTAAATCGTGATTGTAACCCAATCTGAAGTACTTTTCCCGATGCTTTTTGGGCATCGACCATCGCCTGACCGTCGCTTGCATTCCCAGCAATCGGCTTCTCGCAGATCACATGCTTTCCTGCCTCAAGTGCTGCAATTGATGGCGCGGCGTGAAAATTATTGGGGGTACAGACACTGACCGCATCCAACTCAGGCATTGCGACGAGTTCGTTGTAGTCAGTGAAGACATGTTTGATGTCGTGTTGTTTTGCAAAGTTCTCCGTCCGCTGCTGGTCAATATCGCAGACAGCGATGATTGAAACGCCTTCGACATTTCGGTGTCCCGGCAGATGTTTGCCGCCGGCAATTCCGCCCGCGCCGATGATACCAACCTGAATCTCTTGCATTATGATTTCCCTCTTTGGTGGCTCATTCTAATTTCTTGCATATCTCTTTATCTGATTGGAATCCCTATGCAATTTCAATCTGCTCTGTGCATGACCACGCCTTTTGGATTCTCAAAGGCGTCGATCCAGAGGCGACACCACTCTGCGTGATCGTGCATCACACTGTCGGGATCGCGTTGGCTGCGTACGACAAAGTCCGGGTGTCCTGTGCGACCGGTGTGTTGACCGGTTGGGTGGTAGCGCAGATCCATCGACCAGCGGCACTTGTCCGAACGGTTGGGCATCCCACGATGTGGTGTGAAGCGACTCATCAGTACCAGATCGCCCTTGTAGCAGACCATCGGCGCAGGTTCAATCTCTGGTATGTCTTCGGGATAGATGGTAGTCCCACCTTCGGGTTGATGCCGTAGATACCCTGCTTTGACTACGCCGGGCAAAACCTCCAGACACCCCATTTCGGCGGTCGCATCTCCCAACGGCAGCCAGCAGGTGATGATGTCTGAGCCTTCCGCCTCCGGCATGATAACTCCAGCGTCTTGATGTAGGGGACCGATGTGCGAAGCAGGATTGCTGTCTTCATAGTAACGGATTGGAGGTGTAGGTCGCAGGTGTTGGATGGGGTTGCAGATGATTTCCGGTCCGACGAGCGATTCGATGACATCAAGTAGGTTCTTATTGTACAGAAATTCAAAAGCCGCCTTGCCGCGATAGTTCATGATGTCGAGGCCGTTGCCTATCTCTCTGGATTGCGCGAAAAGTCGTCCGTATCGGGTTTCAAACGGCTCATCTTCACAGAGGTTTTCGATCTTTCCCTCTGCCTTGAGTTCGTGTGCCCGGCGATCGATAAACTCGGCTATCTCATCAATTACCGGCTGCAAGTCCTCATCGGTGAGCGCATTTTTGGCGATAAGGACACCACGGGTGTTAAATTCTTTAATCTGTTCAGTTGTCAACTTCATCGTGTTCCTCCGGATTTAGGGCGTGTTGACATTTCGTTGCTGCCCATTCGTAAGGGTTGTCATCATTGGGTGCCTCCCAAAAACTGGAGTTCCCTACCTGTCGCCCCTCCCCGATAAATCCCCGATAAATCGGGACTCCGACAAGCCGAGAGCAGGTCCCGACTCGTCGGGATTCTCGGAACGGAACAGGCGGGATTCAAAGCAACTGGTGCTTTGTAGGTCGGGCAAGTCCGGGAGGATCCGTCCGTACCGAGACCAGGCGTGACCGGGGAGGCCCGACCTATAGGTATAGGAGTCAATTTTAGCGCGCTGCACACAGCTAGCAACTTGGGTTACCGGTAATAAATCAGGTTTCAGGGTTCATACAGATAGACTCTCAATCCGCTCTGTGCATGACCACGCCCTTCGGATTCTCAAAAGCGTCAATCCAGAGGCGACACCACTCCTCATGATCGTGCATTACACTGTCGGGATTGCGTTGGCTGCGTACGACAAAGTCCGGGTGTCCTGTGCGCCCCGTGTGATGACCGATTGGGTGGTAGCGCAAATCCATTGACCAACGACACTTGTCTGAGCGGTTGGGCATCCTACGATGTGGCGTAAAGCGGCTCATCAGCACCAGATCGCCTTTATAGCAGGCCATTGACACTGGGTCAACCGCTGGCACGTCTTCGGGAAAAATATTTGTTCCACGCCCGGGTCGATGCCGTAGATATCCTCCTTTGACCACGCCGGGCAAAACATCCAGACACCCCATCTCGGTGGTTGCATCACCCAATGGCACCCAGCAAGTGATAATGTCTGAACCTTCCGCCTCCGGCATAATAACCCCGGCATCTTGGTGCAGGTGACCGATGTGCGAAGCGGGGTTGCTGTCCTCATAGTAACGGATTGGGGGCGTGGGTCGCAGGTGTTGGATGGGGTTACAGACGATTTCCGGTCCAATAAGCGATTCGACGACATCAAGTAGGTTCTTATTGTATAGAAATTCAAAGACAGCCTTACCACGGTAGTGCATGATGTCAAGACCACTACCAATCTCTTTGGATTGTGCGAAAAGTCGTCCGTATCGAGTTTCAAACGGCTCATCTTCACACAGGTCTTCGATCTTTCTCTCTGTCTTCAGTTCAAGTGCCCGGTGATCGATGAACTCGGATATTTCGTCGATTACCGGCTGCAGGTCCTCATCGGTAAGCGCATTTTTAGCGATAAGGACCCCACAGGTTTGAAATTCTTCAATCTGTTCAATTGTCAACTTCATAGTATTTCTCCGGGTCTAGATGATGGTGATTCTAAATGCGGTTCACATTCTTCTTTAATGAACCCTGACCAATTTACGAAAGCTGCGAACTTCTCTGGGCGGAGAAAGATGTCGGCCGTAGGCGGCAAAGGAGACCTCCCCAACGTATATATCTCCGTGTGAATCAATCGCTATGCCGTGGGGGGAGATAAATTGTCCGGGTCCCTCTCCACGCCACACATCGCCCAATCGAGCCAGACGGTGACCGTTGAGGTCGTGGATGGTAACGCAGCCGCCGATGTTGGGATAGTCGGCGTTCACCTCAAGTTGGGTCGGCACTTGACCGATGTAGACCAAGTCGTCTTCGATGTGCAATCCACAGGGACGGTGTAGATTGTTCCATTGGTCTAGATAGTGACCGTCCTCATCAAAGATCTGTACACGGTGACTCTCTCGGTCAGCGATATATACGTTGCCGTTGCTGTCGGTGCAGACGCTGTGCACCAAGTTGAACTGCCCCGGATCGGTTCCGTACTCTCCCCAAGAGAAAAGATGCTTCCCGTCGGGTGAAAACTTGTGCACTCTGGCGTTACCGTATCCGTCCGAGATGTAGAGTTCATCAGTTTTGGGGTCAAAGGCTACCTTGGTCGGCCGATTAAAGGGTTGTCCACTATGAATTGGCGCGGGTTCGCCGGGTGTGCCGATAGTCATCAAGACCTCGCCATCGGGGGTACATTTCCGGATCGAGTGATCGCCGTCGTCCACGCAATAGAGCATTCCATCGGGCCCCACAGTAACGCCGTGGGCGCGGCTAAACAGATCCTCGCCCCATGAGGCGACAAAGCTGCCGTCCGACTCGAAGATTATCATGGGGTGCTCACCCCGATTGAAGACATAGACGCGGTCTTGCGAATCCACCACGACATCGGCGACCTCCATAAAACTCCAACCTTCGGGCAACTTCGCCCAATCTGCCAATTCCTCATAGATGTAATCTTCGCTACCAAGTTTTGTTGCCATGCTTCGCCTCCCTTATGTGTACGCTGTTCTAATTTTGCACAGATCTCAGAAATCCTCCAAGCTGAACCGATACCCACGAATCTGCGCCATTGGTGCGTTGTCGTTGATGTAATTGACCGTTAAGAATTTTCCCCGCTCGTACTCGACCCATGCAGCGTAACCGCTGTCAGCACCGAGGTTATTAGCGTCGAGGTCTAGGGGGAGCAGCAAGCCTTTCTGGGTTGCTTTGTCCGGGTTGAGTGCGCTTTCCAGCGGTTCCAGAAACGCAAAGGTGTGCACCGATGAACCACCTGCGGCGACGATCACCTCATCATCTGTTACCAATTCACTGGGTCCCGGTTGTCTCCGGGCGATGAACGCCTCGTTGGCGGGGACTCTTGGAATAACAATCGTTCGTCGTGCCAATCGTTCCCTCCAAGTTTCTGCTGTCATGTCAACACGCCAACAAGATTGCAACCCAAAACGCCCGGTGATTAACATAAACCCGTCTTGCGTGAGACCTGCGACCGGCATCCCGTGAGCGGCTGGGTTTAAGGTGTCGTAAGGACCGTCCCACCTATAACCGCCATCCTTAGAAATCATCTTTTGTAACGGAAGTCCGAAATCCTCCCGTAGGTAAACGACCAATTCTCCATCGGGACAAGGCACGATGGTGGCTTCGCCGAGCCCGTAATCGGGATTGTCGAAGATGGTCAGTGGAGCATCCCATGTCTGCCCCTCATCGTGACTTGTTGTGATATTTTGGATACTTTGTCCGGTATTCGGATTGGTGACGTTGCTTGGAAGCAGCCACCTGCCGTCGTCCATCTCCGTAACTATGTCCGGACAGATGCCTTTGACCGGGGTTGGGATCGGATCTGACCAACTTTCCCCATCGTCATCGCTGAACCAGAGCACAATACGGCAGTTCGCCTCCCCTTCGCCCCACTCGCCCGGTGGAAAAAGGTAGGTATCACAGAGCAACAGAATCCGTCCATCCTTGAGCTGCTGAATTTTGGGACAGTTCCATGTCGTCAAGATGCCGGTTGATTTATCTTCGTCGCGAATCACCTGCGGTTCCGACCATGTGTGTCCTGCATCGTCGCTGACCCGGACGATTAAGCGGCAAAACTCGCTGGCGACGTGACCGTTACTTTCACGATAGGTCAGGATAATTCTGCCGGTTTGGGAGCGGCAGATGTAAGGGAAGCATTCGTAGATGTCATCGTTCCGTGCGATAGTGAATTTCTCGATTGCCATGGTTACTATCCTATTTAACAAATGGTGAAGGGCTTAGGAACTTACGAAGCGTCCGGTGATTTAAGGCGTAGTATCTCCAACAACTTCTCATCTCGTTCTGCGATGAGTGCGCTCGCCTTTCCCGGTGGATAGTCGTAGAAGCCGGAACCGGTCTTTGCACCCAATTTTCCTGCTGCGACTAAATCCTGAAGCACTTTCGGAGAATCGGTTGCATTGCTCATGGATTTGGCGACGTAGCTGCCAACTGTGTTGAAAATATCAAGTCCGCCAAGATCTGCAATCTCTAAGGGCCCCAGTAACGCCCAACGCAATCCCAATCCGTGTTTCATCACCGCATCTATGTCGGCGGGTGACGCGATCCCTTCCTCCACGAGATGTAACGCTTCGCGCACTACGGCGAATTGGAGGCGGCTGGCGACAAATCCGGGGACATCTTTCTGCACGAGAATTGGCTGCTTTTTCATCAGTTTCAGTAGGTTGACTAGGACTTCGCAGGTCACGTCGGAGGTCTCTGCTCCCTTGATAACTTCCACCGCCGGAACGATTTCGGGCGGGTTGAAGAAGTGCACCCCTGCAAATCGTTCGGGGTGAGAAGCGGCTGTAGCAATCTGCGAAATGCTTAATCCCGAAGTATTTGTTGTGAAGAGTGCCTTTGCGTCACAGATTTCATCTAGCTTCCGAAAGATGTCCTGTTTTACTTCCAGATTTTCAGCGATTGATTCCGAGATAAGATCAACCTCTGCGAGTGCCGTCAAATCATGAGTGGTGTAAATTTTTGCCCTTGTAGCATCTGTTTCTGTTTCAATAGGGGTAGGGTTTACGGTGCCCTTAGATTGCAGACGCTTCACAGCGCGCTGCATCCCCTCCTGACTCCTATTATACAGAATGACGGTGTAGCCAAATTCAGCGAAGATATCCGCAACGCCCGCGCCCATTGTGCCCGCACCGACAACACCGATCTTTTTAATACCTTCAATATTCATCCTTTATTCCCCCACCAGCACTGTTTCGATTGACAGCAATTCTGCATCTGTCAATTGCCACCCCTGTCCCCCGACATGTTCGGCGACCTGTTCGGGCGTTTTTGCACCGACAAGGACACAGGTAATCCCCGAAAGCCGTAACTGCCAGCCGATCGCGAGTTGGATAAGCGTGAGGTTCCGTTCTTGAGCGATGGCTTGCAGTTTTGCTGCAATAGCCAAGTTCCGCCGAAATTCCTCGCCTTGGAATCGAGTCATCCCTGAACGTTCATCGTCCTCCGGAAACTGGTGGTCTGGCGTGTATTTGCCGGTCAGCAGTCCTTTGGCTAATGGGCTGTATGGAAGAATGCCGATGCCATGAGTTTCGCAGTAGGGCAGTGCCTCTGCCTCGATCTCACGGTCAAGCAGGCTGTAACGCGGTTGAAGTGAATGGAAAGGTGCGGTTTGGGTGGCAAGTTTCATCTGTTCAACGTTGAAGTTAGAGACACCGATGTAGCGCGTCTTGCCTTCCTGACGCAGCTTTTCCATCATCTCCATGCTTTCATCAACCGGGTACTGTGGATTCCAACCGTGAATCTGGTAGAGGTCCACGTGGTCTGTTTGTAGGGCACGCAGGCTATTCTCCATTGCACGCCGGGTGGCCTCCGGCGAATAATCCCGACTGACTTTCGTCGCGAGAAAAACCTGATTCCGCCGACCATCCTTCAACGCTTTGCCGATGATTGCCTCCGATGTGCGGTACGATTGTGCGGTATCAATAAGCGTAATGCCGTGGTCAAGCACTGCGTGCACTGTTGAGATTGCCGCTCCTTCATCAACTACGCCCATCGCTCCGCCAATGGGCCACGCCCCGAAACCGATTACCGATACATGGTCTCCATCTTTTCCCAATTGTCGTTTTTCCATCTGTTTGCCTCCTGCAAGTGCCTAATCAAGTATCCATCGCACGTCTCTCTTTATTGGATCTAAGCTATAAGCATTTTAGCATACCGTTGGTTTTTATGCGAAAGAAAATCCGTGCCACTTCGCCTCTGCATCAGGATTTACTACCCTCCGCTCTGTGATCGATTTCGTGCCTGTTTCTATCTTATCATATCCAATACGAAAAGTCACATCATTCCAAATCACGATGCGCTTGAACCCCGGTAGATTTCTTTTGTATTCAAATCTGCGTTGGGGTATAATATTAAACAATTCTGAGTAAACGTTTCTGATTACATTTTATATTTTAGGCATTTACGATTTTCGTTGGAGAAGCGATGAAAGTTAAAGTTAAATATTTTGCAGTTTTGCACGAAGAGTTGGATCGAGACGAAGAAGAGATGGACCTACCAGAGGGAGCAACCGTGAGGGTTATCCTAGACCGCCTTGAGGCAGAGTGGCCCGAAATCGCAGAATACTACGATGTGATGCAAACTTCTGTGAATTGGGAGTATGCTACGCCAGATAGCGAACTCTCAGATGGCGATGAGGTCGCCTTCATTCCACCGGTGACTGGAGGTCAAGATGTTTAAGATTACCAGTGAAGATATTGAATTGGGAGATGTGATTCGAGCGGTCGAAGCGGGAGATGCTGGAGCGATTGTCCACTTCTTAGGCGTTGTTCGCAACAACACGGAAGGCAGAGAGGTCTCCTATCTCGAATATGAAGCCTATCCACCGATGGCAGAAAAGAAGATGGCGGAAATTGCACAGGAGATCCAGGAAAAGTGGGGGCTAGACCGCGTTGCTATGATTCATCGCGTGGGACGATTAGAGGTTGGTGAGGTCAGCGTTGCAGTCGCCGTCGCCTCTCCGCACCGCAAGGAGGCGTTTGAGGCGTGTCATTATGCGATGAATCGGCTCAAACAGATTGTGCCCATCTGGAAGCGCGAGGTTTGGACGGACGGCGAGGAGGAATGGGTCAAGCCTGATCCTGTTTTCTTTCAGTCGAAAGCCTAATACTCACATCTATAGTAGATTTTAGAATTAATGAGACACTCTAAATCGGCGCAGTTACAAACAGTGCCTACCAAGTCCCGATAATAAGTTTACCCCGATTTATCGGGGGGATCGAAACCGAGGAGCGAAAGTGTTCATTTATTTTTTGAATTCACTATAATCAAGCTTCCTTACAATTCCGCCACGACTTCCATCCCCACCCGGTGCTCCGGTTTATTCTGTTTCGTTGAAAGCAGGCGGTAATTGAATCGGAGTAAGAGATCTGTCACCTTCCGAACTTTATAATCTGCGGTGGTACGGATTTCATGGCTCACCCCTTCGTAGAAGTTATATCGGGTAAAAGGGATGCCTCCTTCGCTATTCCCGTGACTGAGTCTATAGGTAAAGTCAAACCGTCCCTTGCTGATAAAGGAGTAGGTTAGCCGATTTTCCAATGAGAAGGTTCGGGTTCGGGCTTCCGGCGTGTCGTCAAGATGTTCACGATCGGCGGTAAATTCGTGGATGCCGGCAACGCCGAATTGTAAAACCCGGTTGAGTTCGTAGTTAAATTCAAGCGTGTTTGTCCGCTCAAACTGTATCAGATTGGAAATCGCTTCTGATGCGTTCCCCTCTAGATCGAGTTCAGTAAAGTGCTCATCTTCCCACCGCTGTTCCCATTTTGTCTTGAATGAGAGTTTCGATGTCGGGTTCAGCGTTAAGTCCACCTGCCAATCCCGGCTGTATCGCCGTCGTTCCCGGTTATTAATCCGTTTGTTGAGGAGACGATTGGTATCATATCCGAGATCTAGACTCAATAGCGGCGAAGGGGAAAAGTCGAGTCGATATCGCTGGTTGATTCGCCCAAAAATTGTGCGTTCGTTTCGCAGATTGCGTAACAGATAAAGACTTGCTGGATCTGGATCCTCCTGCTCCTCCGTTATATTGACAACAGCCTGACCGCGAATAGCATTTGCTAACCATACTAAGTTTCTCTGCGTTTCGGTTTGCTTGGAGCTCGTGGTTATGTTACTCCTCCGACGCGCCGTGAAGCGTCGGGGCTGAAAACGCAGGCTCAACTTCATATCAATTGCAGAAACGGGCTTGTCTTCGACATTCTGGATGAATTTAATATAGTCGCCTTCCTCGAAATCTTCTCTGTAGTGCAGATCGTCAATTTTGACATAATGCCCCTCACCCGGTTTGATTTCTCGCCCTGTAAACGGATTGATGTTTGTAAAAATTTCGCGTCGTTCTGTCGCCAATTTTTTGTCGAGTTCGTAGGTGAGTTGTCCGTCCAATGCTCGGTTGAATGGCGTGAGGCGCGTTTCGATATCTGCCAATTGCGTTCTTGAATCAGAACTCTGTCCTCGCTGTGCTTGGAACACCCGTCGCGAAATATTTGTTGAGATGTTTGTCCACTTGCGTGGCTGCGAAAAAAGACCCACCGTCCATGTCCTTGCGTTCGTCGCCCGCTGCCAATCCGAGAAGCCTAATACTCTTCCATCAACAGTGAGCAGGGGTTCTTTATCGAAAGCCCTTTCGATCGCGTATTTCGTGTTAATTGACACCCACCGAAAATCTACAAGATCGAGTCGTGCCGTTGAAATATTCCGTCTTCGGTTGAGGTTCACGTTATCATCGAAGTCGAGGTCAATCGCTTCCAACTGTTCGATGGAGGCGTTGAGATTAAGCAGAAGAATGCGTTGGGAGAGTTGTCCGTGCCTCCGTGCTTTGCGAAATTGGTCCTGTCCCCTGACTTTCGAGGTGCTCCTTCGATAATCGCCTCTGAGGCGGGGGAGGTATGGGCGTTTCATCAGTCCTTCCCGTGGATTGAAATCAAATCCGCCGTTGAGATTGTTGCGAAGGGTAACATCGGCGAGTGGGGTAGCTGTATCGAAACCGTTGAGACTTTGCTGATTTATTGATTTCCTGAAACGTTCCTCTGTGCGTCCTAAGCCGTAGTCGAATTTGAGCCAATTGACGGGTTTCACCTGTAGGTCAAGATCTACAGATTTCTCATCGGGGGGTTGGGCTGCGCCTACGTCACCCAATAGATACAGGTCGTCGAACTGTTCATCGGTGTACTGTTCTTCGTATCGAAATCGTGTCCGGTTGGTAGTTGATGCACCGACAGGTACGAAGTCTGCATCGAGGGATCGGAGTTCCAGATTCAGCAGTAGTTTTTCGGTTGCTGAATTGGCGAGGAGTTTCCAAGCTTTACTTAGTTTCTTTCGATCTTGGTTGGAGAAGGTGTTCCGATCCAATGCGCCGAAAGCGATCTGTCCTTCCAGTGTTGGGGCGTGTTGCAGGAAACCTTGGCTTTCGGTGAAATCGAGGTGTCCGTTGATGTCCCACACGGTGCGTCTCTGTGGAGCGATGAGAAGGTTTCCATCCCCGTCTGCGTCCAACTCGTTTCGCTGAAGTTCCTCAAACTCCCCTTCATTTATAATGATGAACGCATTTTCAGGATCATTTAGGTCTGATTCAACAGCATAGCCGAACCCAACCGTGACACGCTCGCCGGGCAGATTCAGCGAACCGCTGATGCCTTGTAGACTTCGCTGATACGCCAAATCTTCGGGGATATATTCAAAATCGACCCGAATCACATCATTGCTTGTGATTAGGTGTTTGCTCGTGAATTCAATAATCGGGTCGCCGTAGTCACGGATCACGTAGTCATTGTTTTCTCCACGCCGCATCCGTTGACCGTTCAGCCAAACTATTTCGGTGCCCGCTTTCACAATGACAAATTCACCTTCGACATCAAGGCGATATTCGCTGCGTCCCTCCTCACCCCTAATTGTCTTGCTGGCAGACTGTCCCTTGGGGATAGCACTCGGTATGAGATGAAATTTTCCCCACTTGAAATCACCTGCGACCTGCACCCCTTCTAGCGCACGGTTAAAGAATATATCCGTATCGCCAAGCGATCCCTCAAAATCGCCCAACAATCCTGTAACGTTTGGGCTTGTGATGCGGATGAGTTTCTGATCAATATCTTGGATATCTTCGGTTGTGCCTTCGGGCTGGATGGGTAGGTCTTGGTCTGAAAGGAGTGCTGTAACGCTGATGTTTTCTGAGACTTTTCCATCAACATTAATCCGCAAGGCGTGCTCCGGGGACAGTGATCTCTTGCTGCCTGCGGAGACACCGAATGTCTGAGTTCCTGTTACCTGCACCTGTGGCAGTGCTGACTCTGGTAGACGTTGCCGGGTCAGATCTGGACGGGGTTCAAGCTCGCTTTCACTGACCGGTTGCTCCAACGGTTGATCTCGTCGAAAGAGATCTCGTTTATACCCTTTTTTGATTGCGAAGGGCAAAGCCCTGTAGATAATTTGAATGGTGGCTTCGGGAGAGTAGTCCTTCAGGAACCTGAGCGTTCCCGTGCTGTAATCGATGAGATAATCCAAGTTTTTGGTGAGTTGCACCCCGTTAATCGTTACGCGTTCACTGTCACGGATGGGGGGCCAATGCTTTAGAATAAAAGGGTCAGGAAGATCTTTGAATCGGATAGATTCGGTTTTCTGCAAAAGGGAAAGGGGTGGCAATTGGAGCGAGTCGCCCTCGGATTTTGCGGTATAAGGCACGGAAATGAAAATGCCAATGAGTAAGAAATACGACGTTACGAGAAGTTTCTCCATGAACAGATACCGGGAGCCAAAAGGGGCGTGATAGCGGAGAAGTAGTCAGAGCCTTTGGATTAAGAATTACGTTGATGTTTTTTGAGTCTAACTTGTCTTGTTATCTCTTTGTTTACGCGATCCTTTTCTTTCTTCATGTTTTACGTTGCAAGGAGTTTCCGATAGGTGAACACATCTGTCTACCTTTACACTAAAGAAATGATAGATACACGGCACAAGATATGATATAATAACGCGTTGCAAAATTCAGCAATAACTTTGAGTGCAAAAAGCATTTTTGCAAATATCACATCACTTGATGAGGAGGATTCACGATTGCCAGTCGCTTTGGATCCCGATGAAATCGGGGCGGAAATTATTGATGGGAAAGAGCTCGCTAGATCTGTTCGGCGCGAAATTCGACGCCAGGTAAAAAAACTGAAATTTACCCCCGGACTTGCGGTGGTCCAAGTTGGAGACGATCCCGCTTCAACCGTCTACGTCAGCAACAAGGAGAAGGACTGTCGGTATGTTGGCTTTCATTCGGAGGTGCATCGAATGCCGGCAGAGACACCGCAGGCAGCGGTCATAGAACAAATTCACACGCTGAACAGTCGGGAGGATATACACGGAATTATCGCTCAAATGCCAGTTCCTGACTCTATTGATGGGGATGCTATCATCAACGTGATCACACCTGAGAAGGATGCCGATGGGTTGACCCTTGTGAACTTAGGTAATCTCCTCATTAATCGTGAACAGACTGTTCCATGTACGCCGGCAGGAATTATCCGCCTCATCGAATCAACGGGTGTGGAGATTGAAGGGAGTCATGCCGTTTGTGTGGGGCGTAGCAATCTGGTTGGCAAACCTGTTGGGTTGATGCTGCTCAACCGCAATGCGACGGTCACCTATTGCCATACGAGGACTCGTGCGCTTGCATCGGAAACCCGGCAAGCGGGCATTTTGATTGCGGCAGCGGGCAGACCCAAGCTGATTACAGCGGATATGATAAAACCGGGGGCGGTCGTGATTGATGTGGGAATTACTATTGCTGAGAATGGCTTTGTCGGTGATGTTGATTATGAGGGTGTGAAGGAGGTTGCTGGCTTTATCACACCTGTCCCCGGTGGTGTCGGTCCGATGACACGCGCGATGCTATTAGAAAACACATTGAAGTTAGCTTTGGTTCAACAAGAGAAATAGGTTTATCCGTTGATGGATAGATTCAACGCTTGAACTTGCGTATTACGCATCATACAAAAATGGAGGTTTATTATGGGATTTCCCGGATTTGATCTTAACGGTAAGGTGATGTTGGTTACAGGTGCAGGTAAAGGCATCGGTCGAGGTCTCGCACTCGCTGCGGCACAGATGGGTGCCGATGTAATTCTAAATAGCCGGACGCTCTCGGATCTCGAAGAGGTTGCGGAAGAGATACGGGCAGCAGGCGGTAAGGCTGAACCGGTCGTTTTCGATGCAAGCAAAATGGATGAAATTGAGCGCGGGGCACAGGAGGCGGTCGATGTCTGGGGACGGGTTGATGTCCTTGTCAACAATGCTGGTACGAATCGTCCGAAGCCTGCACTTGAAGTAACAGAGGACGATTGGGATACTGTTTACGACTTGAATCTTAAGGGGTTATTTTTCCTCACGCAGACGCTCGTGAAACCGATGATCGAACGGGAGAGCGGAAAAATCATCAATATCACTTCGACGATGGCACTGGTAGGGGGCCCCTTGCGGACAATCTACTCTGGCAGCAAAGGTGGAGTTGTGGCATTGACAAAAGGACTTGCGGTCGAGTGGGCACCGCACAACGTAACGGTGAATACCGTTGCGCCTGCGTTTACACGAACGCCGCTTGCGAATGAGCTCCTAAAGCGCAAGGAGTTCTATGATGATGTCGTGCGTCGCATTCCGATGGGACGGGTCGGTGAGGTCGAAGAGGTTGTCGGAGCGGTGTTGTACCTCGCTTCGGATGCTGCCAACTGGGTGACAGGTCAAACCATCGCTGTTGATGGCGGTTGGGTTGCTTGGTAGATGATTCGATGATGTAGTCTGAGCAGGCACACAAGTACCAGTTCTTTATGGAGCTTACTCGTGGCTTCCAGCCAATCAATTACGAATTCGGAACAGGTTTTCCGATAAGGAGTGAACGATGACAACGAGCGTTTCTGCAAATGGAGTTTTGATGCCTGAGATGGTCTCCATCAAGGCGACTGACATCTCTGCACCACCCGGGTGGGCACTAATGGAGCGTAACCTGATTGACCTCATGGAGGAAGCGGCACCCATAATGGTCAAGAAGTACACGGAACCGGGGGGTGCACTCTACTTTGCAGAGGACTTCGACGACTTGTATGAGCAGTTCTACAACTGGTGCCTATTCTACGCGATCGGTGCTGATGAAAGCTTACTCGACTTTGCGCTACAGGGGTGGAATGCGACGACCCGAATCAGCGATGACAGCTTCAATCACCGTCTCCGACATAACGATTTCACAAAAGTGTTCAGACCGTCGATGCACAATGAGTTTTGGAATCTGGCACAAGCCATGGAGTGGCATCATCTCGGTGAAGGTAACATGGCATTCTATGATTTTGGTGTCGCCTGTCCCACTGTCTCGGAGAGCGTTCGTCGAGCGCGGCGGTTTGCTGCGATGTTCATCGGAGAGGATCCGGAAGCGCCCAATTATGACCCGGAATATAAAATTCTCCGATCTCCGTTTCATTCTAGTCAGGGACCGAGATTACATGCAGATGCGAATTTCGTGAACACCATGCTGCTTGCCGGAAGATATCTAGGTGGGGAGGTCAACTATTACGGCGTGCGTGCGAGCCTTTATCCAATCGTCGAAGATCTCGAACTGAATTGGTATGAAGATCCAAAGCGCAGGGAAGAGATTGTCGAACTATTTGAGAAGATGGTCTTACAGTCCGACACTCCTAATAGTTTGGGTGCTACCGCGCTCGTCACGAATGCTTACCTGTATACAGGCGATGAGAAGTATAAGCGGTGGGTATTGGAATACACGGAAGCTTGGCTGGATCGGATGCATCGTAATAATGGGATTATGCCTGACAATGTGGGACCTACCGGAAAGATTGGAGAGCACCGCAATGGCGTGTGGTGGGGTGGACAGTACGGCTGGAATCACTATCAAGGCTACAACATCATGTTTCACTCGCTCACCATTGCCGCAGAATGCGCCTTGCTTCTCACCGGGGACTTCGGTTATCTTGAGCTTCTCCGCTCACAGATTCGGCTGCTGTTAGAAAATTCGGTAACACGGGAAGATGGGCAACTTATTATGCCGACGCGATACGGTCCCGATGGTTGGTGTTATGACCCACCTGTTGGTCCTTCAAACGATGATATTCTACCTAAGAGAGGTGTCTACACAGGTCCGATTCCGTGGCGGATGCAGGAACTTGCTCATCTATACCATGCTTCAATGTCCAGTGAGGACTATGAGCTAATCACGCGGATACGAGCTGGCGAGGTCGAGCGCGATTGGAATGAAATTGGAGACAGGGGCGGCGAGAAGAACGGGGGCGAAACCGAATTCGCCCGTTTTCAATATTACGATGGGTTGAATCCCGATTGGCCCGAGAAGATATTGAGTGCGGAGTACCGATGGGCACTGGAAGCATTCGACAAGATGCGCCTCGATGATCGCACCGTTGAGGAAATTATTACGACGAACTTCTTTCCGCCGAATCCTGTTTTCACGAAAGGCTTAACGCAGGTCACGATGGGTGCGCCGCAATCGGTTTACAATGGTGGACTTCTCCGAGCGACTGTGCGCTATTATGATCGCGACAACGCTCGACCCGGCTTGCCAAGAGATGTTGCCGCCCTCGTTGATAAATTGGGGTCAGATGCTGTCGGAATCCAGTTGGTGAACCTTAGCACGTCTGAAACTCGAAACGCCATCGTGCAGGCGGGTGCTTTTGGAGAACATCAGTTTACTGGACTCAAATACCGAGAGATGGATCAGGAGGAGTTACATCAGAATCCCTATCTATGGCTCCGGTCGGATCGAGAATACGCAGAAAAAGAAATCCCTGTCAATGGGAAGTATTTCGCAGTCGAACTCCCGCCTTCGACATCTGTTCGGTTGGAGGTCGGCATGCGTCGCTTTGTGAATGATCCGAGCTATGCCTTCCCGTGGCATGGGGGGACGATTCCGGTGCCGTTTCAATAGAGACGTGGCATTTGCCATACTGAAGGCAGTACACAATCAAACAAAGTATAACACATCCTTCTAAGTAAAACCCCTTCAGGTGGGTTAATTCTTGGGTAGAAATAACACTTGGCAATTGTGAATTGATGTGATATAATTAAGCGAAGTAATAACACTTTGCAAACACAAGAAAATCTTACAATTCAAGAAACATGGAGGTAACTATATGTCTACTGATGAACAAAAGCAGAAATTAGCAGAGCATTATTATTGGTGTGGAACATCTTATGGTCAAGGGGGTAATCCGTCTAAGGCTATCAAATACTTAGAAAAAGCAGCAGACCTCGGATTCAAGTCTGAAGAAACTTATACCCAAATCGGATTTATTCACAGATCAATAGCTGATGAATTAGAAGATGAGGAAGAAGCAAAAGCGGAATACCGAACTGCTGCTGGATTTTTTAAGAAAGCAGCAGAAGCAATCGAAACATAGAAATATACTATGATGTTAATAAGCAACAAAAAAGGCTGACTATTTTCATAGTCAGCCTTTTTTGTGTTATAAGATCATATCACGCTTCAGAAGTTTAATGCCAAGCAATCTATCCGTATCCTGCATCCCGCATGGCTTGATTTACGTGTAGATTACCCACCCAAACAGCAGCCACTGTTCTGCCAAATACGTCCGTGGCTCGTGGCTGTATTGTGACTATTTTACCTCCTATTAAACTTCTGAGATAGTTAGTAGCTGCCAATGCACCTGCTATGCCTTTCTCAGGTGCATTTACATTAGCGAATCTGATAGTTTCTGTATTCGTCTGAAAAGTATCACCATCTATAACCTTGGTGACCGTCGCTGTATATGCCATTTTCTGACTCCTGCCTGAAATACTATAAAATTGATGGTTAATGAAACCATGCCAAGTATACTATTTTACTAATTGATTTGCCAAGTAAAATCAAGAGGAGACCAGCAACACTCACACACCACAAAGTCAAGAAATACCCATATTTCACTGGATTCAGTAGATGTTGATTGAGTCCATTAATTAGTAGAGTTAATACCTACTAATTTTGAAACATTTTACACAATTCTGGCACTATCGTATATAATTCCCTAAAATAATCTCCTTTGAGAAGTATATCGTTCTATCCTATTATTTGAAAGCTCAACATATTTATCTTCAATATCATAGCCGATATAGTTCCTACCTGATTTAAGTGCAGCTAAACAAGTTGTGCCGCTTCCACAAAACGGGTCTAAAACAACATCATCTTTGAATGTGTATAGCTGAATCAATCGGTACGGCAATTCTTCAGGAAATGGAGCAGGATGCCCAATACTTCTGGCGGATACTGCTGGAAATGTCCAGACACTTTTCGTCCATTCTAAAAATTCTTCTTTTCTGATAGAATTCTCTTTCCGATTGCGTCTTCTTGAAAACGACCCTTTAGAAAAGACTAAGATATATTCATGAATATCCCTCAAAACAGGGTTCGCTGCAGACATCCAGCTCCCCCAAGCTGTCGAAGGACTAGCACTTGATGCTTTATTCCAGATAATTTCTCCCCGCATATAATAGCCAATTTCTAACATATCTTCAATAATGTGGCCGTGCAATGCGATATAGGGTTTACGTCCTAAATTTGCAATATTAACACAAGCTCGGCCACCTGTTACCAATTTTTCATGAGTTTGGGTAAAGACGGTTCTAAGCAGGTCTCTGTAGTCGTTTAGGGACAAGTCTTGGTCGTATTCTTTTTTTACATTATATGGCGGAGAAGTCACCATTAGATGGATACTCGAATCCGGTATCTCCGACATGTTCTCACTGGATTTGCAATAAATTTGGTTGAGGATTTCATCGTCAATTGGATTTTCTATGAATTCGACTTTTTCCGGGGGTTTCTTACCAGCATAGAGTTTGCTATCATAAAATTCGCTAGAATCATGGTTGACCCTGCCGGAAATTCCAAATTTACTTGTCTTTGTTCCGCCTTTTCGAGGGCTGGACCTGGTTTTATCCATTCTCTTCAGACTCCAATAGTTTAAGAAATGTTTCTGCTTTCAGTTCATAGGTTGGTTCTTTATCTGCAATCTCAATCAATCGACCAAGTTCCTCTTTGCTTTTCATGCTGGAGAAAAAATTGAGTTCCATTGAAAGTAATTCGACTAAAGAATGTTTCAAGGATTCATAGGAGTCAAATCTTATAAATCCTTTCTTTGTCGTAGTTTTTATAGTCGCCTCTCCATCAAGAGGTTTCGGATTGATTGACAAAAATCCCTGAACGATTCCCGATGTTTTCAAATGGTCAACTTTACTCAAATAGCTATTTGTGATAGGAGTATTACCAAGCACAATGATAGGAATTGTAGATGCCTTGGGGCTTGATATTCTGATATTAATTGCTTTACCAATTGCTTTTAGCATGGAATCTGATCTTAAAAGCCCCGGTTGACCTTGATGCGTTTTATAGTTTCCCAAGCATCTCAATTGATTATTTTGGAATTCCCAATTCCATACTACAGACATCTTCACTTCAAAAATCATTAAAATATCTTCTGGGGCAAGTTCAGTCCTATTCTGTTTCGCAATAACGACATCCGCCGGGGATCCGGAGGACAAACCTAGCTCTTTACATACTGCTCCCTGAACTGCAAAAAGTTTTTCGGATTTTACACAATTTGCTAATAGTTCCCTTGTCCATGTTTCAGTGAATTTGCCGATAAGGGCATTTCTGCTTTGTAGAGTTGATTTTTGTCCCTGATAATTTTTCGGCCAGTAGGCAACATATTTATTATCGTCGGTTATGTAAAACAGCTGTTCGGGTGAAGCAAAACCGTGGATTGCTTTTTGAAAAAAATCCCGCTCTACTTCCGGATTCCATAAATTCATTTTCTTCCCCTAACATTGATAAGTTCTTATAGTGGAAGTTGCGGATTTCGCTGAATCATCATAGCATTTTATACACTCTGTGGCAATCTTTAATTCACCTAACCGGAGAAATCGTATCTGTTAAATGAGGCGGCTAAACGATTAGAACCTTGGGGGAACCCCCTCGGCGCACGGGTTGACTCAGCTGCGGGCGATCACAGATTGGGAAATCTGTGGCTACGATATGAAATCAGAACCAATTGTCGCAATTCAAAGATGTAAATATTGTGTAGAACTTACGCACTTCGATTGTGAAAGCTGTACCCTATTTTAACGGTTCCAGCGATGCACCGACAGGGCGCGGTCCCGTTGGACGCCACGGAATTGAATCGTAGGATCGGTATGCAATATCCAGATGCGGTGTTTCGAGACGGATATAGCCTTGATGGCGTGAATCCAAAGCGGCTTCTAACACACCCGACGTAAGCAGTGTTCGTTCAACTGGATAGGTTGGCACCCCGGTGACAAACATCTCTTCAATATTCAGACTGAGGTAGCTGAAGTGTGGGTGTGGATCTCCGTGCAGATAGAATTCTGATCCGTAGATTTCACCACCGACCCGTCCCGCGTAAGCTAGGTCTGTTACATAACCGTTCAGCATCAGGGCTGCGCCGCGAAATCCGTCCCGATATTCTAGAAGGAAAAGTGCGGGATTTTCGCAGTGATCCTCCATAGCCCCGGAAGGTTTGTTCTCAATCGGTGCACAGGCAGCTTCCGCTATTTCCCGCCACCATGCTCCTGCTTTTCCCGCTTCCCATACCGCATCACCTTCCAAGCAGGTCACTGCGGCAACGCCGGTCTCGCCGCCAACACGCCGCTCGACCATACACTGAAGCGTTTCGAGCGTATGAAAGCCGTAGATGTCCAACCCCGAATAGCCGATCGAGACAGCCTCTGTGATTGGCGTGTCCAACGGGTGCTCCAACCACGGGTTGCGGTAACCGAAAGGCAGCGACGAGCCTGCCATGAACGGTGCACCGAGCTGCGCCGCACGGTCAAACATCCATTTGGCATCGCGCCAGTTATAGGAAAGGTGTTTGTCATTAAAAACGGGGACACCTCTGCCGCTTGTTGAGAAAACACCGCAGATCTGTTCCATAAAATATTTACGCGGATAGAGTTGTTGATCTTTTTCGTTCCAGGCGTAGTCGCCGTGTTCCCCGATTAGGAGCACGCCATCGACAGCGAGTTCGCTGCCACCGAGCGTCAACGCCTTGACGATACTTGGATAGATTGGCACGTTATGTGCTGCGGCGAAACCGCGACTCAGATCATTTTCGGGGAACTGATCAACATACATTGACGCAATTTCAACACGCGGTTGGATCAGGCCGTCATCTGTTGGAATCCCTTTTAGGAATTTGGTGACGATGACATCGGCGTGCGACCCCGGACGGTACTCGGTAATAATTGCTGCAATCTTTTTGCGCTCAGACATTTTAGTATCTCCTTTTACATCTCGTAAACCACACCTAACTTAATGCTCTTCTCCGGTGCTTCATCAATGTTCCGATAGGCTTCTGCCGACTCATTGAATGGAACGATCGGCTGAACCAAGCCTTCCACCGAAAGTCGCCCTTCCTGCAACAGTGCGAATGCCTCCGTATGCAGCCGCTGTGTGTCCCACAAGGGGTGGCCGGGGAGGGGTTGGCTCACATCACGGGTCGAAATCATCGTCAACCGATTTCGGTGCCATTCCCCTTCAAGGCTTAATGCGCGAGCGTCCCCTGTGTAATACGCTGAAGACACAATAGTTCCCATGTAACCTGTGGCGCGCAGCGCATCGTTTAGCGCACCATAAATGCCACTTGTTTCCAAAGAGACATCGACGCCGGCTTTGTCTGTTAGGTCTTTGATGACTAGTCCAGCGTCTTCAGCAATTGGATCGATGACTACATCTGCACCGTGGCGTTTGGCGAGCTCGCGACGGACGGGAATTGGGTCGGTTGCAGCGATCCACCGTGCGCCTTGAAGCCGTGCGATCTGTACTGCCATTTGTCCGATTGCGCCAAGCCCCAACACCGCCACACGGTCGCCGAGACCGATTTTGGCATCCCGCACCGGGCTGAGTGCGACACCTGCCGGATCCGAATACACGATGGCTTCGGCGGACATCTTATCCGGGACTTCATCTAGACGCTCTTCGTGGACGGTGTGTGTTTCGCGGATAGGCAGGTGTCCGAAAACACGATCCCCTATTTGAAAACAGGTGGCATCTTTGCCGACTTCAATGACTTCGCCGACTGTCATATTACCTAACCGTGTCGGGAATTTCTTCCCCGCCCCTTCTCCAACGTGCATCCGTCGTTCCCACTCAAAGGGGGAGGTATAGTCTTTCGTTTCGGCACGGTAACCGCGCAGTTCTGATCCATGTTTGGGTGCAGAAAAGATACTTCGCAGTCGCACTTCTCCGGGATTGAGTGATGGCTCCTGATATTCACGAAGCACAGGTGTTCGTGGTGCAATAGCAATGAGTTCTCTGGGCATTTTTGAATCCTTTTGAATTGTGTCAAAGCACGTCCGATCCCTCTCTTCACCAATTCTCTACATAGGTGTACGTGCTCCGTCCAAAAATAGAAGCTGCTTGAGATAAGCGGATATGAATCCCGATTTATCGGTGGATCTCCGATTCCTACCATCAGAGCAAAAATCTGGTTTGGGGTTCCACAAGTAAACGATTTTCATTATAATTATTCCACGGACGGTTGTCAACGGAATTGACTCTATTCGTTCAGAAACCTGCAGCAGGTTCAATAAGTAGTCCCAAGACAATCGAGATTGGTACGTTGCGGGAAATCACCTATAAATCATTTCAATCTGATACTTTTATGTGAGGAGAATTTATAGTACCAATTTACGATTGACCCTATATTTGGGGCGTGATAAGATATAACTTGATGCCGCAGATACAGATGGCTGTCAATGGCTGAAGTCTAAGTACATAATGCCAAAGTGCGGCACGATTTGAATTGCTCCCATTCTAGTTCTTAACGAAAAGGTCTATGTCTATATCAACAATCCCTCGTTCGGTGCAGCAGCGGGTAACGGCAACGTTATTTATCTCGCAGAGTTTGTTCAGCGCATCGATGATTTTGTCGTTTACACTTTTGCCGATTATTTCTGCACAACTGAGTGGGACAGATCGTGCCGCAGGATTACCGCCCACAATGATGATGTTGGGGCGTGCCGTCGCTGCCTACCCTGTGGGTTGGCTTATGGACCACATAGGGCGGCGGTTGGGGCTGGCACTGGGGTATTTATTTACTGCAGCCGGGTCAGCACTCTGCGTGCTATCAATAAGCATGTGGGAGTCGTTACCATGGCTCTGCACTGGTGTGTTGTTGATGGGCATGGGACGCGGGGTGAGCGAACAAGCACGTTTTATTGCGGCTGAGGTCTATCACCCGGTTAAACGAGCGGGGGTGATTGGTCTTATTGTTTTTGCGGGGACTATAGGTGCTGTAGGTGGTCCGCTGCTGGTCTCTCCTTCGACTTGGATAGCGACAGCTTTCGGTTTGCATGCCCACGCTGGTCCTTATCTGGTGTCAGTAGTACTGGCTGCCCTTGCTTTGATGCTAACCCTTTTCTTGCTATATCCGGATCCCATGAAGGTTGGAAGAACGTTGTCGGGAGACCTGAGGGAGATAGACGAGAAGAACACCGGGCGAAAGTTATGGCAAATTTTTATTGATAAGACAGTGAGACTGGGTGTGGCGGCGATGATTATCGGTCAGTTCGTTATGACGCTAATTATGGTGATTACACCGCTGCACATGAACCATCACGCCCATGGAGCACAGGCGATTTCGTGGGTGATAATGGCGCATACGTTGGGGATGTACGGGCTTTCGAGCCTGACGAGCCGTCTGGCAGATCGTTTAGGGCCAATACCAATAATAGTCGTCGGTGCGTTGATACTGGGTGTCTCCGCCGTACTAACGCCAATTTCCCATGAAGTTTCCATGCTTGCTTTTAGTCTTTTCTTACTGGGACTGGGTTGGAATTTCTGCTTTATCGCGGGATCTACGCTGTTTTTCAGCGGTCTTTTGCCTGTCGAGCGTGGTCGGGCACAGGGTGCTAGTGAGATGATGGTGGCGTTGGCGGCGGGAACGGGCAGTTTGGGAACAGGTGCGGTGTTTGCAGAAGCGGGAATCGTAGCGGTGAGCGCGATGGGGCTTGCCTTTTCACTGGTGTTAATCGTAGTGTCGGTTTGGCGGTTGTTCACGATGAGATGATAAGAGCGTGAAACGTGCTGCCCCGATAAATCGGGACAGGCTGTGAAATCCCGTTCCGAGTATCCTGACCTGTTGGACGCGAAAACCGTTGGTTCATTGATGCAGGAGTAAGGAACAACGATCCTCCGGTCTGTGACCGAGAGTCCGAGAGTTGTTCCCTACGGTCTCTTAACATGAGTTAAAATATATGGAGGAAATGATGATTGGCGTATTAACTCACCATTGGGCAAAAGAGGAACAGTTTGACGAGGCTCGTGAACTCTTGGACCGCAACGGTCTAGCACAGAGCAAAGCCCCCGGGTTTATTAGCCGGGTGACGCTTGTCTCCACCACCGACCCCACAAAAATAACCTCGTTGGTGATTTGGGAAAGTAACGAGATTTACGACGCTTGGCGTGCTTCTCCGGAACGGGCAGCCATCATGGGTGGTGCATCAGTATTGTGGTCGCAGCCTACGGAATCAGAGCGGTTTGAAGTTGTAGGTACGTTAGAAAATTAACCTGAAATGAGGAAATGACAGATAGATTTTAGCTATATCTACGTCTTTCCACAAAGAAATTGTGGATAGCGATAACGGTTCTGGAGGTCGAGGTGACAACTTCGACCTCCAGAACCTTCCTTGCTGGTACAGGAGTCTTTGGAACTACTCAACAAAGGACCCCTCTTGCTGCACCCGGTCATAGATTCGGGCAAATTCTTCGGAACCGTCGTCGTCCCAAAGTTCCTGTCTGAGACCCCGGATAGTACCTTCTTCTCGTCCCGTCAGTCGGCTTACCGGAGCGAAGGACGGTGTATAGATCTTATGCCCCCCCGCCATGTGCAGTATACCGACATGCTTAGGGATCTCCGTCGGTTGGTTCGCTGCTATCCGTGCTAGAGCATCTTCGTCCACATCAATCCCCAATCCGGGACCTTCAGGGACGGGCGAGAACCCTTCGATGACTGGAATCCGTTCTGTCGTGACATCTTCCTCATATTGGTCGTCGAGATTTACTGTGTGACCGGTCATCGTGGGCAAAACAGCCCCCATGTGCAGTGCCAACGCTTTGGTAAGCGTGCCACCGGTCAACTGTATAATCACCTGAAGATTTGCCTTCCCACACGCAAAGCCCCGAATCAGGCTATCACCGATACCGCTCTCCCCAACCATATAGGCATCTGCAAGTCCGTGGATGATTTCCTGGACACCGCCGAGTTGTGGAGCGTGCATGACAATTGGGAGACGGCTCTGTTCCCGTAACCGGCGCCAACCGTCTATATCGTTTCGGACAATTGGATCCTCAATGAAACCGACGATGGGGTGATCCTCCAATTCTCGCACGATGGGCAGCACTGCTGCCAAGCTGCGATTGCTGTTGAAGTCGTAGTGAATCTTAAATCCTTCTGGTGCCACCTCTTCTGCTAACCGTGTCTGCTCCATCACGTCGTAATATTCACACGTGTGCATCTTAAAGGTCATATACCCTTGGTCTACTGCCCGCTGAATTTCGTCGCGGAAGACTTCTGGTGCTGCGGGTCTCGTCCACGCAGCGACAGAAATTGCGTCTCGGACTTTCTGGCCCATCAGTTTGTAGGCAGGGACCTCTAAGTGTTTGCCCATTACATCGTAGAGGGCACCGCACAACCCTATATTCAAATTGTTGTTGATGAAGTCGAAAGGGTTACGACCGATGAGCGGTTCGACGGTTGACCGATCAGGTGCTGAACAACGATAGTCGCCATAGCCGACTAATCCATTGTCTGTGTGTACTTTGAAGATTGTGCGGTGGTTAATAGCTGAGAATCGAGCTTTGTAATCTGTATTGCGTGCAGCGATATGTGGATAAATCGGGATAATCTCAATGTCTGTAATTTTCATGTTTTCAACTCCTAATCATGTGGAACAAATCGGCGCGCAGCATTGCGTCCGAGTTAGATGAATTCTTTAATCTGTTGCACATCCACAAGGGGTTGTGGACAGCTACCGATGAACTCTCATAAGTTTTCAAATGTGGCAATTCTGCGACAATTATTGCACTCAGGACTTATAAAGTCAAGTGTCTTTTCGCTTGAGAGTTCCCTGTCGCTTTGCTATAATCAAAAGTTCGGAACCACAACTCAAATCTTTTACGGTTGAGGTTACAGGTTTGAACCTTAAAAAGGCTGCAAATCCTCGCAACAATTTGGTGAGAGACGTGTCATGGAGGAGAAGATGAGGCGCGACATGCCGATTTTTTATGATCATAAAATCGAAACTATGTCGAGAAGCGACTTAGATGCGTTACAACTGACAAGACTCAAATGGCAGGTCGATCGATGTTATCACCGAAGTGACTTTTACCGAGAACGTTTTAACGCAGTAGGTGTCTCACCGGTAGATATCAACACCCTAGATGATATCCGCAGGTTCCCTTTTGTCCACAAGGAGGAGTTACGCGAGGAACAGGCACAGCACCCGTTTTTGGGGAGATTTGCCGTTGCACCGCAGTCAGAGTTCCGTGAGGTCCACCCAAGTACCGGAACCACGGGCACACCTGTCAACACAATTTGGAGTGCAACAGATGTGCGATACATCACGGAGGTGACCGCAAGGACACTCTGGAGTATCGGCGTTCGTCCGGGAGATGTTTTGCAAAATGCTTTTGCGTATGGGCTTTGGGTGGCGGGGCTGGCTGTGCACTACGCCGGGGCAAAAATTGGCTGCCTCGTGATTCCAATCGGCGCGGCGTTGACCGAAAGACAGATTGATTATATGGTGCGTCTCAAGAGCACCGTTCTCGTTGCTACTCCGTCTTATGCCATCTATCTCGCTGAACAACTGAGCGCACATAATTATAACATCTCGGATATCAATCTTCGGATTGGCTGCTTTGGTGGGGAGCCGGGCACGGAGGTGCCAGCGACACGTCGAACCATTGAGAGCGGTCTCGGCATTAACGCCTACGACTACTACGGGCTCGCGGAAATTGGTCCTACTTTTGCGAGTGAATGCGCCCACAAAACGGGGTTACATTGGAGTGAGGACCTACACTTGATTGAAGTGATTAATCCTGAAACGAAAGAACCTGTCCCGGAGGGGGAAGTAGGAGTTCTCGTCATCACACACCTTGAGCGGCGTGCCACGCCGATGATCCGGTACTGGACAAATGACCTCGTGCGGCTTGACCGATCTCCATGTCCGTGTGGACGCACCCATGCCCGGTCTCCTGAGGGCATTTTGGGCAGGGCAGACGACATGATCGTCTTCATGGGTGTCAACTTTTATCCGATGCAGGTGGAGCAGGTAGTGCGTTCCTTTGAAGAACTGAGTCCCGAATACCGTATTTGGTTGACACATGACACCTCTACGCATCGGGATATCTGTACTATTTTCGTTGAGTTGGAACAGGAGAAAATGCCTCAGGAACAGGTGTCAGTCTTTCAGGTAAGGATTGCAGACACGCTCCGGGAAGCGTTGGGTTTCCGACCGGAGGTGGAATTTGTTCGTCAAGGAACCCTAGAGCGCACGGCGTTTAAGGCGAAACGGGTAATAGAGGAAAGACCCGCATTTGCCAAAAAGTTGTAGCACTTTTTGGTTGAGTTCATGTTAAAAGAAAGTGCAAAACGCTAAAGACGTGAAACGTGAAAACTATTTGTTCATTGGTCCATTAGTTCACTTGCAGGAGGTTTGAAAACAAGGATGAAAATAACCCGTCTCTACACTGGCTCCGATGGTGAATCTCATTTTGAGGATATGGAGATTCCCGTTGAAGATAGCGGTGAAATCGGTAAGATGTCACAACTTCAAAATGCGACTGGAATCATCTTTCGGGAAACTGGTCCCAACTACGACTATGATTGGCATACTGTTCCCCGAAGACAATACGTCATCACGTTAAGCGGCGGGGTTGACATTGAGGTGGGTGATGGTACGACAAGGCGATTCGGTCCGGGGGATATCCTTTTGGCAGAAGATACTACCGGCAGAGGGCATCGTAGCCGGGCGGTCAATGCTCAACCAAGGAAGAGTATTTTTGTGACGCTGGATTGAGATATTGGTGAATCGAAAAAAAGGAACCAAATCGGCAACACTCACGTTGTATGTTAGGCTATATTCAATTCCATTTGCAACCTTTCACTTGCTTTGTTCGTTTTTATTGGCGAATTATCCAAAATCCCTATCCGGCTACTACTGAAAACCGAGAAGGGAGAGAGATCTCTGAATTAGGGGTTGTAATTACTAGCGGATGGGAAAGATTAATCTTAAATCAGTAATCACGTTCAGGAGTTGGAAAAAATGAAAGTGGTTGGAGGCAGAGGCATGGGAAAACAGGGATTGCTTATAACTTGGAAGAAAAATTACATTCATCATACGTGGATGTGCTTTCTACCGATGCTTGTTATTGCCTGCAGTGGTTCCCTTGGGAAAATTCAATTGAAAAACGTCAATACTGTTATCGCACAATCTGAAACGGCGATCGAACAGGCACATCTTGCAAACGCTCAATACCTTGCGTCAGACACCTTGCAGCAGGCGGAACACGCCCTTGCAAGTGCGAAGGAAGCTGTGGGTGCGAAGGACGGGCTCGGAGCGATGCACCTAGCGCATAACGCCTTGACCCAAGCACAACTTGCCGAACAAGAGGCGGTGTATAAATCGCAGGGGAATGGGCTAAATGCTATCATTAAACGCAAGGAGGCGGGAATTGTTGCGCTTGAAGCAAATTTGAAAACAATAGGTGGGGCACTAGAAAAATCTCAAACCATTGTCCAGCAATTGGGTATGCAAAAGGATCGGCTGCAAGCTGACATGGACCAAAAACTTCAAGAAGTTGAACAAGCGAACCGAGAGATATTGCAAGATTATAATAAAACCAAAACCGAATGCGGGGACCTTCAGTCAAAATTAGATACGACCCAAACGCAACTCTACCACGCACAGGGTCAAGTAGAAGAACATGAGCGTCAGATTCATCAATTGCGTAGTGAATTGGCAGATGCTCAATCGTTGGTAGAGAAAGTTCGCAGGGAGGCGGCGGAAGCACGAACGCAGGCAGCGGCGCAAGCGCAACGCTACTCAAAGCACATTGAACAACTAGATCAATCTAATGTGTTAAAACGACGGGGAGATACGCTAGCTCGAAAAAAACAGGAAGCAAAGGCTTATGTTCAGCAGCAGCGCAAAAAACAAGCGGTTCGTACCAACAGCACCTCACTGACCCATGACCAAATTTCGAGAGGCAGGGCAGTCATTAGCGATTGGGCACTTGCGTGGACAGCAAAAGATATACACCGACACTTGAGCAAGTATGCTCAGGAGGCGACGCTAGATCAAACCGTTATTCGCTCTAGCAACGAAGAGCAGACCCATCTTAACCGCTTGCAAATGGTTGATGTTTTGAAAAAGGCGGTGGACGCTGAGTGGCAAGAAACGGATTCCAAGTTTGATGCAGACGGAGATAGTGTTATTGCTGTCTATCGGTTTAGTCGTCTTTCGCGGGAATCAGCGAGTGGTGGGGTGCCCGCTCTGCACGATTTGTGGACGCGAGAGGTGTGGGTGCGTCAAATTGGGGTTGAGTGGAAAATTTTCCGTGAAAGCTGGCGGATTTACGAGGCGGTGCCACGGTATGGTGCTGCTGTTAATTAGGAGGGTAAATTGATGCGATCCGGCAAAACTGAATTTTCCACCACATTTCAAAATCCCAACACCCGTTTCGGTGTGATCGGTATTGTTGGTGCTGCCGTCATCCTTCTAGCAATGGTACTTGGGCTACAGGTTATTGAAGATACTGGGGCACTTGATCCTTTCCTCCAACAGTGGAAACAAGCGGTCGAATCAAAACAACCGAGGTTATATCAGCAGCTATGGGATTCGACCGCACGCACCAAAAACCGGCATCAGTACGAACGCGCATTGAAACTCTTCAGTAGAGAAAAGATTGAGGTGGATATAACTGAACATCTTCCTCAAAAAGATCTCGGGGACACGAATCGACGACAGATTGAACGCATCCCTGTCACGCTCTACCAAGATGGCGAGGTTTTAGTTGTGATCTATAGGGACATAACTGTTGAAAAGCGAGGGATCTTGCAACGTTGGAAACTGATAGACGATAGAATTCATGATGATCTAGGATATCCCGAAACGACCGAGGAGTATATGGTTCAAGATCAAGAGATCGTTGCTCGATCTGCCAATCTAACCCCCGAAAGTCCTGCGTTGCAGTCCGTTGATGCTCCAGTGCCTTCTAATAACGTTGTTACACCGCCTCAAGCCGCTGCACCAGAAAACTCATCATCGATTGTCAGTGAGGCACCGCTCGATACCCAGCTTAAATTGAGTCAAGTTTTGGGGGAATGGCAGCAGGCTTGGCAGGGAAAGAATATTAAAATCTATATGTCGAAGTATGCAGAAGACGCAGAGATTACAAGGGTCACTATTAACAAGGGGCGAGAATACCCGACTCGGTTAAATAAAAAACAGTTGCGCGAGAAAATGAAATCCCTTAATGAAAGGTATAGCAAAATTAAAGTAAATATTTTTCATTTGCGAATCAACGGAGATAGTGCGGTAGCGGATGTCAATTTCTTACAAGAATTTATCGGCACCCGCGCCTCTGGAAATCAAGCTGTTTACTCGGACTTTGGCAAGAAAGAGTTGGTTTTTATGGTGGATCCCGCCGATGGTGTCTGGAAGATCTACGCTGAGAATTGGAGACATTATAAAAACGTTCCCAAGTATCCGCAACTTTAAGGTTCATGTCAAAATAAAATGTAAAATGCAAAGCGCGTGAAACGTGATGTGTGAAACGTAAAAAGCATTTGTTCATGTAGGAGTAGGAAACAATGATTGTTGCTCATGATGGTTTCTGTTGCACAATTTTTTAACATGAGCGAACTTTAATCATCATTTTGGATTAAATTGCTATCACTGATTGCCTGAAACCGTGCATTCATCTCTACGTTTTTGTTAATGGAAAAATCTTGGCAGCCATCTTCGGCTGAATACACCCAAAATTTCAATCTAAAGGACAAGAACGATGATTAAAATGATACGTATAACACCAGTTCTGTCACCCATAGCTTTACTCACTATTGCCCTATGCTTGCTTGGTTGTGGCGGGAGTTCCGTTGAGAACCCGCTTCGAGAGTCAGAAGAAACCGATAATACACTGACACAGGTAGACCTAGAGAACCAATCGCTTAACGTCAAGGTCGAGGTAAGCAAAGATACAGTCCAAGCTGGTGAGACAGTGAATATGACAGCAACTGTTGACGAACTTCGAGGCTCAAACATCATCTTTAGTTGGATCAACACAACCGGTTACGGCACATTGACCTCCATGGATGAAAATAAGGCGATTTGGTCTGCGCCAGAAAATCCGGACAGTGTAGTCAAAGTTGAAGTGCTCCAGCTTGTTGTTACGGCTATTAGCCAAGTTGTTTCGGTGCAATCGTCAGGAGTTGATACTGATACTGAGGTTTTGACATCAACCAAAACCATACTACTCACTGTTACAGATTGACAACTGGTGCTCTTGCCTTGTCATAGCCAAAATTTTAGTTGATTTGGAACTGATATTAAATGACTGTGTGTTTGATCAGTTCTTTGGAGAGGAGTAATAATGCGACAGGTCCCCACCTGTATTTTGAAATTTAATAGAAAGAGGAAAGGGTGCAGTATGCCAAGCACAGATGAACGCCGTAGCCGTTGGTGTCTGGCCTGGGTTGGGAGTGCAGTGTTGTGGTTGTTGTGCGTCTCCATAGCCTCGGCTTCTTTTCGACCTGTAGTTGGTGCAAGGGCACTTGGTATGAGTGGAGCGTTTATCAGTAGTGCTAGTGATTCAACGGGGGCTCTCTGGAATCCCGCGGGCCTTGCAAGCCTTGAACATGGCAGCTTGGTTTACGATCTTTCTCAAGGCGCAGTTTCCTTCGGGTATCCGATCCACTACGTGGGAACACTCGGCTTCAGTGCCTTAGATTTGAATGGCGAAGATCGCTTATTCCACGACCATCGGTATAATCCGGTCGGAACATTCGAGAGAGGCTATAATCAAGTTCTCCTGTCTTATGCCCGATCCATTGGCAGCCGATTCCAGCTTGGTGGGAATCTTGGATACAATCGTGCCCCGAACTCCGATAGTCAATGGCGGCCAAGCTACGACCTCGGTGCGATTGTTAAGCTACCGCCCCATCTAGTCCTAGGGGCAAGATTGATAGATATATCTGGAGTGACCATTCCGGATCGGGAGGGAAGGCTCCTGAAGCAGTTCGATCAGACATTTGCCGTTGGAGTCGCATGGAAACCGGTTCAACCGCTTCAGTTGAACAGCGTGTTGGATACAGCGTTATGGCAACTCAGAGTGGGAGGTGAAGTCGGCGCGTATGGACTCGCGCTCCGGTTGGGGACAGCAATTGACCTGATAGGACTCCAACCAGAGCCTGACTGGAGTATGGGATTTTCTGTTGATGTCCACGGAAAGCATCTCCATTACGCCTACTTGAGCCAGCCAGACGTGGCGTATAAACATCTTCTCGCCGTTGGTTTGACTTTTGATTTATCTGACCGGGCAGTCTCGGCTTCCGTGAGTAAAGAGGGGACTTCTGTGACGAAAATGAGGACTTCTGTGACGGGAAGAGCGACGACCGCGGTGAGTAAAAGGAAAACCTCTGTGAAGGGAAGCAAGAAAACCACAACGGAGAGTCGTCCCCAACCTGTGCCTGACAATACGAAGCGAATCGCCAATGATACAAAAGCTGCTAAAAATGCAAAATCTCCAACTGAGCAGATCGCAAAGCAGTATGGTGTTGAGGTTGATCTCATCCTTGCTCTGGTCAAAAGGGAGTCAACCTTCAATCCCAAAGCAATTTCGCCCAATGGTGCCGTTGGGCTGATGCAACTGATGCCGGCGGCGGCACAGGATCTCGGTCTCAAAATGCCTTCCTATCAGAATGTAAGAAAGCCGACACCAAATCCCAGCGTTGATGAACGCTTCCACCCGCTTAAAAACCTAGACGCGGGAGTCAGATATCTGCACGAAATGCTTAAAAAGTATGATGGGGACTACGGGCTCTCACTTGCCGCTTATCATGCGGGATCGGGAAACGTGCGGAAAAACGGTAAGCTCAATCCTCAAACGGAGCGGCATGTTGGCAAAGTCCTCGAAAGCTACTATCAATACAAGAAAGATACCGCATTGAAAAATAGTGATCTTCGCAGATTAGATGCAGTTCTTAGGTAGTAGTGATGGGGTTATATTCCGCCTATATCCGTTATCGGTAGGGAACGCAGATCTGCGTTCCCTACATTGACGAATCCAAGATCGCCTAGAGCCCCCAATGCTCATCAATCTCTTGCTGGTATCCATTGACCTTTCCATCAAGCACATCAGCGATAGTCACCACCTCTCCAGAATATCCCGACTCATAAATCGCAATTGAGATCGCTTTGGCTTGCAAACCGGTCCAGCCATCCACTTCCGGTGACCGCCGATTCCGGATTGCGTCGATGAAGTCGTGGATCTCCAAGGCGAAACCGTCTTCAATTCCATGCGGGAAAAGTCGCTCTTTCTCGTCATCCCTTAACGTTTCAAAGTACATCTCGCGGAGTTCCTGCATGTTGTATCTTGTTCCATCAAGTTTCTCCGCCTCCCCTCGATCCTTAGCTGTAAACGGATGAAAGACATCGCCACTGTCGCGGATGACACCTTCGGCACCGTAGAAAGCAACATTCAGATGGCTAGCGCACGGTGCAGCGACTGTCCAACTCCATGTCCCGACCACGCCACTCTTGAACGTGATAATCGCCACCCAAGTGTCCTCATGGCAGGTGGGCACCTTCCCTTTTTCGGCGTGATTGGCGAACCGTCCATCAATTTGACGGACTTCGGCGTAAACCTTTTCGACATCACCGAAGAAGTAGCGGATGGTGTCCATCATGTGTGCGCCGCTGTCCATCACCATACCGCCTCCGCTGAATTCTTTGCCCAACCGCCAATGCCAATCCCCAATATTTGCTGGATCGTTCCAAGCCGCGGATTGTGCGAAGAACATTCGGGGTGTTCCTACAATATTTCCTTCGTTGAGTGCCCATCTGACAGTTCGTTGTCCGGGTGTCCTACGACAATTCTCTGCCGTAGCGGTAAGTCGTCCATGTTTCTCCGCGACTTCAATCATCTTCTGGCTTGCTTTGATTGTTACGCCAAACGGCTTTTCCGTCATAATGTCAACGCCCGATTCAAGACACGGGATGGCGGAGATGTGGTGATAGGCGTGGGACGTGCAGATGTCCGCCCCATTCAAATCCTCTGCTTTTAGCATTTCCTCAACGTCGTCGTAGACGCGGGGCGCAGTTCCTTGAAATTCCCCAATCCGTTCCGCGTAATCTTGTGCCGCTTCCCTGCGTACATCGCACGTTGCCTCGATTGAAAAAGTGTTGACCCCTTTTTCCGCGAGTGCTTGATAGCCTCGCAGATGTGCGTTTGCGATTCCACCACAACCAATGACTGCTAAACGAGCCTTATCTGACACAGTGTTCCCCCTAGAGTTCATGAACCTTCGACAGGTCTGGAATAAAATCTTGACTTTTTAACGACTTCAGTTTACTATACCTATACCCGAATAACTTTGTCAATAGTGTTTTCATCGCACATTATGTTTTGTATGATTTGCGTTTCTCGGACTAAGAATAAACAGGAAAAAATTTCACATGACGGTTGGAAAAGTTGTGGGAACTGTCGTTGCCACACGAAAAGATGAAAAACTGGTCGGTAGTAAGTTGCTGATTGTGCAGGATACCGAGCTAGATGGAACGCTCCTCAGTCGATATACGGTCGCTGTTGATGCTGTTGGTGCGGGTGTCGGCGAGTTGGTGCTCACCGCAGCAGGAAGTTCAGCGCGTCAAACTGATGTCACCAAAAACAAGCCTATTGATGCAGTGATCATGGCGATTGTCGATTCGATCGAGGTGCACGGGGAGATCCAGTTTCAGAAGTAACGATTAATATACTTCTTTAGGGGCCGTCAGTTGTCCATATCAACATGGTTGCAAATTCAACAGATTTACCTCTTGGAATTGAACTCATCAAGCGAATCCGCTGGCTTGTTAAGCTTCGCTGGATCGCCATAACGGGTGTCTTGCTGACTGTAAGCATTGCAAGTTGGGGGCTCCACATCATTGACAATCCAACGCCGTTGTATATCATCGCGGCGTTGATGACCCTTTACAACTTTGAACCGCAAATCTATCCCAAACATCTTACAGAAAAGCCGCTCGTATCAATTCAGCGTCATGCGGGCAGACATATTATCTTAGATTTGTTCTCTTTGACAGCACTTATCCACTTTAGTGGTGGTGTCGAGAACCCGTTTATTTTCTATTTTATCTTTCATCTCGTTATCGCGAGCATACTCCTCTCTAAAAAAGTCAGTTACATCCTTGCTGCACTCAACACGATCCTTTTAAGTGCTCTCATTTTCTTGGAGTATTACTACGTCCTCCCCCATTACCATCTACAGAATTTTTTGCCTGTAACTCTCTGGCGAGATCCGATTTACATTTCAAGTGTGCTGTTTGTATTCACTAGTACTCTGTTTTTCTCAGTTTATCTTGCAACGTCGATTATGGACACCGCGAGGGCACGTGAGGCAGAAACCCGTGAATTGAAAGACAATCTTGAGGAGAAAGTTGTTGAATTAGAAGAGACAAGAGGGGCGGTGCTTTTCGAGCGAAATAAGCTCACCTCGATTATTGAATGTATGCAGGAGGGGGTTATCTTTGTCGATGACAAGAACCATGTGTCACTCTTTAATAAGGCGGGACAGCAGATCCAAAAGGAGCAATTCGGCCTCGATACAGAAGCGATCCAATCCCCAGAGGCTGACGGGGTGCTCCTGCAAATCGCGGAGGGTTTATCGAAGGGACACGCGGTGATTGAACAGCAGAGTCTACAGATTAAGGATAAATTCTTTGAAAACACGTATGCCGCCGTGCGTGACAGGGATGACAACTACTTAGGTACGGTTTTGGTTTGTCGAGATGTGACCGATCGGAAGCGGATGGAGCAGCAGATGGTTCAATCAGAGAAGATGGCGGCGATAGGTGAGTTGGCATCAGGGGTTGCACATGAGATCAATAATCCCCTTGACGGTTTACTCAACTGCATCCTTCGGATAAAGCGTGATCCGCAGAACGAACGACAGACCAAAGAATACTTGGGGCTCATGGAGGAAGCACTCAGACGGATTGAATCAACTGTCGGGCAGCTTCTCAATTTCTCACGTCAACGTGATTTGGAACTCACGTCAGTGTCTCTTAATGAGGTTGTCAACGAAGTTGTTGGTCTGATTGCGTACAGTGCTGGCGAGAAGAGTATTCAGATTGAGAAGCATTTCCAAGAAGAGTTGGAGTTAATCCGTGGGGACAAACACCTATTAGAGCAGGTTGTCCTAAACCTTGCCCTAAATGCGATTGCGGCTATGCCTGATGGTGGTGTATTGTCCTTCAAAACTGGGGAGATCGACTTTGATGCGCTACTTGGTAAATCAACGATTTTCGTTCAAGTAACGGACACAGGAATCGGCATCCCCATGTCCGTTCAAGATCGGATTTTTGACCCGTTTTATACCACGAAGATTACTGAGAAAGGCACAGGACTGGGACTCTCGGTATCCAACCGAATCATCAGACAACATGAAGGTGTCATCGAATTTGATAGTAAGATTGATCAGGGGTCCGTGTTCACCGTCAAATTACCGATTAGAAGAGGGGTGGAAAAGGATTGAAAGTACTGGTTGTTGATGATGAAAAAATCAAATTAATTACGTTACGCGATGATTTGCGCGAGGCAAGCTACGATACTATTGCGGTGGAGTCTCCAGCGATTGGACTCCAACTTGTGCAGAACGAGCATTTTGATGTTCTTGTTACCGATTTGCGTCTACCAAAGATGCACGGCATTGAATTTCTCAAGCGTGTCCAGAAGGAACAACCCCATATTATTGTAATTGTCATGACTGCTTATGCGAGTGTTGAAACTGCTGTGGAAGCGATGAAATTCGGGGCGTATAACTATATCAAGAAGCCTTTTTCCAGCGAAGAACTGATTCAGATGCTGGATAAACTGAAAATGCTGCACGGCAGGGATAAACAGCGTTCACAACTAAAAGTTCCTATGAAGGGACGGTCTCCATATCATCATATTATTGGGAAAAGTCAAGCGATACAAGACCTCTTTGACCTGCTTGAAAATATCTCCGACACCCAGAGTACGGTGCTAATCTATGGGGAACATGGCACAGGAAAAACACTCGTTGCAAAATCCATTCATTTTAACAGTGGGCGTAGACTCCACTCCTTTAGGATCGCAAACTGCTCAGGGGTGCCTACCGAAACGTTAGATAGAGAGCTATTTGGAGACAAGCAAACGGCAAACGAGTTTGGGCGTAGAGGGACACTTTTTCTTCAAGATATTGATGCCCTTTCCGTTGCACTACAGGTGAAATTCCTACAGGCATTAGAGGGGCAGCAGCTGAACCTAGACAGAAGCACACAAAGGGAGGATGTACGGATTATTGCTGCGACAACCAAGAATTTACGTGCGAAGGTTCAGAATGGGGAATTTCGAGACGATCTTTTCTACCGTCTAAACGTTGTCCCGATTTTTCTGCCACCGTTGCGTGAGCGGGTTGAGGATATTCCCCTTTTGATTAATCATTTTTTAGATCTATTCTCGCCCAATGTTCCTATCCATATTGCTCCCGAAGCTGTTGAGGTGCTCGCAGCATATCCATGGCCCGGCAATGTCCGCGAATTAGAAAACGTGATCGAACGGCTTGTAACGGTTGGCGACGGTGCAGATATTACTCCCGATGATATTCCGCTTGAATTGAAACTACCGGCACAGATAAGCTTAGATGAAACGTTGAGTGAAATATCCTTCCAAGAGATCATCCGGTCGACCGAGCGTGAACTCATCGGTTGGGCAATGAAAAAAGCACAGGGGAACAAAACGCAAGCCGCAAAGCTGCTCAAAATGAAACCCTCAACCTTCCGTGATACTCTTGCCAAGTATATTGACCAGATCGAATGGCGGGCGTGAAGGGGAGGTGTGCAAATCAAATGAACCAGAAACAGGAGCGCGAGCGGCTTCGGGCGGAAGTTCTCCGCAAAAGGGACAGCATTCCACCAAGCGTGAGGGTTGAACTAAGCCGACGGATTGTTGACCGTGCAATCAATTGGATTGAGGTGAACCGAGCCAATGCAGTCCTAGTCTACCTCGATATGCGAAGTGAGGTGGAGACCGGTGGGTTGCTTGATTATCTGTTGGTTCAGAATAAAATTGCGCTTGCCCCTGTGATGCGTATGAAGCATCGAGATCTTACACCACACCGTATCATGGATGCGAAAAAAGATCTTATTCTCCATCCATACGGTATGTATCAGCCGAACCGGGCAACCTGTTCTCCCTTTCCTTTGAACCAGATCGATTTAATTTTTGTTCCCGGTGTCGCTTTTGACCCCAAGGGCTACCGGATCGGATACGGTGCCGGCTTCTATGATCGATTCCTGCCGCAATGTCCGCAAGCAGTTTGGATTGGGTTGGCTTACAAAGCCCAAATTGTGAAAGATACCTTTCCGCAGACTTGGGATGTCCCCCTGCATCAAATCCTCACAGACGATGCGTGATACCTGTTGACGGCTTCTCATCCGGGAAGGATTGTTGAATGCGTCTGCCCCCGTTTTTGTGCATCGCGTCCTATACCCGATTTTACACTTGACATGGGAGATGCCTGTGATATAATCCTTTTATTCGGGGTGAAGCGGTCTAGACTGTTTAGCAAGCACCCTCCCAAATCAGTGGAGGAAGGGAGGGTATGCTTGATTGTGTAGACAGAAACTGGGGGGACTCAAAAAGAGATGGGTGAGGACCACATACCTGTTCTAGTTGATGAAGTGATTCAGTTCCTACAACCGGAAAATCACGGATTTTATGTGGATGGTACGGTTGGATTAGGTGGGCATGCCGCTGTCATTTTACAAAAGTCTGCGCCGAAGGGATTCCTATTTGGGATTGATTTGGACTCGGAGGCGTTGGCTATTGCCAAGCAGAGACTACATGAATACAAGGAACGGGTGACACTCGTTGATGGTAATTTTGCCCACTTGGATCGGCTGCACCAGTTGTCTCAGGGTTCGAGGGAAACGGAAGCAATAATTCCGCAAATTGATGGCATTTTACTAGACCTTGGAGTGTCATCTTTGCAACTTGATACGCCAGCGAGAGGGTTTAGTTTCACCCACTCTGGTCCCTTAGATATGCGGATGGATGCTAGCCAGTCTCTATCAGCGGCGCGCGTCGTAAATCGCCATCCAGAGGACGCGCTCGCAACGCTTTTTACGGAATTCGGTCAAGAGCGTTGGGCGAAAAAAATTGCGCGCCGGATTGTTCACGCCCGAAAACGCAAGCCTATCTCAACAACCGGTCAACTGGCTGAAATCGTTCTGGATGCGATTCCCCCCAAATCAACGGGTTGGCGCATCCATCCCGCGACAAGGGTTTTTCAGGCGTTACGAATCTTTATTAACAATGAGCTTAAAAACTTGCATTCCGGGATACCTTGCGCTGTTTCCGCTTTGAAGCCCGGTGGACGCTTATGCATCATCTCTTTCCATTCTCTCGAAGATCGAATTGTTAAAGAACAGTTTCGCACTCTATCGCGTGGCTGTATCTGCCCACCGAAGACTCCTATCTGTGTGTGTCAGCATACACCTACTCTTCAAGTACTAACCAAACGTCCAATAGTTCCAACCCCCGATGAAATTCGACACAATCCTCGGTCCCGAAGCGCAAAATTACGGGTTGCGCTGAAGATCGACGAATCTAAAACGCAAGATTAAACGTTTCTTAAAAACCGGACAAGGCGGTTTGCAAAGGAACAATCAGAGAGTATTATATCATGAAATATCAAAAACCAGCTTCATCGTCAAAATTTCATCCCTTTGCATACCTCGCGCTTGCCATTTATATTGGTATCTTTTTTTTAAGTGCATGGCTTGCGTCAAGCCAGCACAAGGTTGCGCTGCAAATGCGTGAGGACTTTGAGCAGCGAAGAGATCAACTCCACAACGAAATCAATAGGCTCAAAATACAGGAAACGAAACTTACTTCTATTGAACGGATTCACGAAATCGCTAAGGATCTTCAGATGGTTCAACCCTCTAGGCAAGCTTATGTGCTGCGTGCTGATTAGAATTTGTGAATCAAGCGTTTAATTGTGCAGCTAACCTTTGGGGTATTCTGGAATACTCTCCTCCTCGGAGGCTGTCTCCTACAGCGTGGTTTATGAACGTGAAACGTAATAGGTGATATGCTTCATGTTTCAGGTAAGTAATTCAATCCTTGTGGGGTTCCTCACTAAATATTGCACACTGTTACACGGCTGCATTGATCCCCTATGAACAATATACCTTTTTCCCGGATTACAATTGTATGGGTTGGTTTGGAACTCTGCTTAGGATTATTGATAGGGCGTTTGTTTCTAATCCAGTATGTACACAGTCAGGAGCTGCGCGAACGTTCTGAGAATCAGCGTAGGACGCAAGTGGGCTCTCAGGCAAAGCGTGCTACGATTTTAGATCGGCACGGAAGCGTTTTTGCAATCAATCGGGACTTAATCTCAGTCTATGCCGACCCAAAAGTGTTGAGAGATAAACCTGATGAAATTGCTGGTAAACTTGCGCCGCTACTTGATGTCTCGGAAGCTAGGCTCTTGTCGATCCTGCAGCAAAAGAAACGGCGTTTTGTTTGGCTAAAAAGGAACTTAGATTATGAACGTCTTAACGATATCCGCCAAGTCACTAGAAACATTTATGGGGTCGGATATCGAACCCATGGAAAACGGTCCTACCCAAAAGACGAGCTAGCGTCCCATATCATTGGATATACCAACTTTGAAAATAGAGGCATTGACGGGATTGAACACCAATACGATACCTACCTAAGTACCAGCAACAAAAGCGATCTTCTAGAATCACAGTCAAAAAGTAATCGAATCACTGCCGATGGCAAGAGGCGCCCAATTCGTCCTCCGCAACTTTATCAACAAGGGAAGCGATATGGACGTAGCATTGTCCTTACGCTTGATGAGTACATCCAACATATCACAGAAACGGAATTGACTGCTGGTTGCGAGGAGTGGCAAGCAAGATCAGGGAGTGCAGTCGTCATGCATTCCAAAAGCGGCGAGATTTTGGCATTAGCAAATTATCCGAACTACAATCTCAATCACTACTCAAGGAGTGCAGAGTCAGCCAAGCGAAATCGCGCCATCTGGATGCAATACGAACCCGGTTCTGTGTTTAAGATTATTACTGCTGCTGCACTCCTCAACGAGAAGCTGATGTCTCCGGACTCGCGTGAGTATTGCGAGATGGGAGAATATCGTTTGTCCAATGGGCATGTCATTCACGATATTAAGCCCAATGCGTGGCTAACGTTCAGTGAAATTATCGCAAAATCCAGTAATATCGGTATCCTCAAGGCTGCAAGGCATCTTGATAAAGAACAGTTGGAGGGCTATACACGCCGGTTCGGGTTCGGTGAAAAAACCGGTATCGATCTGCCTTACGAACGCGTCGGCAGCTTGAGAGGCATCCAGAAGTGGGATGACTACACGATTGCCTCTGTTCCGTTCGGGCAGGGGATTTCTGTGACACCTATACAGATGTTGAATGCTATCAATGTTATTGCTACCAAGGGTGTGCTGCTGCAACCGTATATTACTCGACAAATTATTGATAAGGATGGAAGTCTGCTAGAACAATCATCCCCGCAGCCGATTCGTCGCGTCATTTCGGCAGAAACCGCACAGGCGATGACACAAATGCTTGTTGGGGTGACGGAGGTCGGCGGTGGGTTGAGGGCGCGGGTCGAAGGATATACTGTTGCTGGAAAAACCGGCACAGCACAGAAGGCGGAACGAGGAAAGGGATATGTCGAAGGCAAAGTGGTTGCTACTTTTGCAGGGTTTCTTCCGGCGGAGGATGCGTTACTCTCAATTATTGTTGTTGTTGACGAACCGGCGGATGCCCCGTTGAGCAGTCATGTCACCGCCCCAATTTTCCGAAAGATTGCGAGTGAGGCGATGCGCTATTTGAGTCAAAAGAACCTCTTTGTTCAGAAATCAACTTTAGGCTATGCGGGAAACCAATCAGCACTTCATTAATTGGGGTTACTTGGTTTATATCGTCTAGGTTACGATATCCCCGGAAGATAAGCCGCTGGAAGGAGTAAATGTGGGATGCCTGATTTGCATTACAATATTGGCACTGGTCGTTGTCAACCAAGTTGAAAGTGACGTTCGGGCTGTCCCAGACGTGGTAGGTTTAGCCGTTGGGGGAGAGTTAGTTGTTGTAGGGAAACTGTTAGCAGCGGAAAAGAAAGTGGACGTGCAGATTCAGGTACAGTATACGGAGGTCGTCGTAGAGGTTGTCCAAATTATTCGGCATATAACAGAACAGGAGATAAAGGTCGGTTCCACTATCAATTTTCGTCTCCCTGACGCACCAATCGGTTATGGTAGATTTGAGGCGGAGTTTAGCAAAGAAGAGATAGGTAATTTGCTTCTTTTGTCGTTGAAACGACCGCACCCCCGAACAACAGAGGGCCGCAGAAAAGGATTTGACACCATTTTTGATGTTTATGGGGGAGACCATGGAAAACATACCATTAAGATCAAAGACGATGTCCCGATGGTGTATCTGTTTGGACTGAAACGGAGGGTTGTAGATCCACAGTTTCGACGGTCGCGTAATAGACGGTCACATAAAGACCAGTATCAGGAACTGGAGATTGGATTGCCTCTTGACTGGGTTCTAGAAGTAATGAATATGGCGATTATCGTCCATGCTAGGAATCCGGTGAAAAACCCGAAAGCCCCCGAAGACATACCCACAGAAATCAGATTTCAGTATGAACGACTTAGAAGTTTAGAAAAATTGGTTCGCAAATTAGCACGGGACGGCAGATCAGAGGCCTCTATTATCAAAACTGCTCGTAAAGAACTTGGTCAAGTTAAAGAGGAATTAGGACTAGAAGAAGGGAACGAATAAGACGAAAGCACGGTTTTTCTTTTACACAATAATTGTGTTTTTTCTGGCTTCGCTCGTGATAGAATTTTCCGAAGGTCGGAGGTAGAATAGATTGTGAACCTACATCGTTTACTCCAAGGGGTAGATATTCTCTCATCAATTGGGGAACTTGATAAAGAGATTGCTGGCATTACAAGCGACAGTCGAGCTGTGGAGCCAGGGTATGCCTTTGTCTGCTATGAAGGGGTCAACGTTGATGGACACACCTTTATTCCACAAGCCCTCCAAAATGGTGCAACAACGATTGTTGGGGAAAAACCGGAATCGATCCCATCGGGTGTCACCTATATCCAAACGCCAAATGGACGCATCACGTTCTCGCTCATCGCAGCAAACTGGTATGGGAATCCGGCGGATCGCCTGAAACTGATAGGCATCACCGGCACGAATGGCAAGACCTCAACAGCACATTTAGCGCATTCGATCTTCAACGCTGCGGGACTGAATTCGGGGCTCATGGGCACGGTGGGGACCCATTACGCAGATGTCTTTGTGGAGCCAACGATTACGACACTTGAGCCTTTGACGCTTCACGGACTGTTTCGAGACATTGCGGATGCGGGTGTAGATTATGTGATCATGGAAACCTCATCGCAGGGGCTTGCACAACACCGATTGGCTGGGCTCACTTTTGAAACGGCGGTTTTCACCAATCTGACACAAGATCACCTCGATTATCATGAAACGATGGAAGAATACCTAAACGCCAAGATGATGCTGTTTCAGCAGCTCAATCCTGATAACGGCTTGGCAATCCTTAACGCAGACGATCCCGCCTCCGATTCAATTCGTCATCAAATCAACCCCCCAAGCGTTACCTTTGGGGTTGAGCAACCTGCGGATTTGTCGGTCTCCAACGTCGAATCAACGCTCAAACGACTCTCATTTGTTGCAAACACACCGAAGGGAAAAATCCCGGCAAATCTGCGTCTGTTGGGGGATTACAACCTATATAACGCTCTCGCCGCGATTGGGATAGGGATACACCATAACTGCCCGCTTGAGGCGATTCAATCGGGACTGGAATCCACAGTTGTACCGGGACGATTTGAGCTGGTTGACCGAGGACAGCCTTTCGCCGTTGTTGTGGATTATGCACATACGCCTGACGGTTTGGAAAATCTGTTGACCGCTGCGCGAAAAATTACGCAGGGCAATTTGATCTGTGTCTTCGGCTGCGGCGGAGATCGGGACCGTGGCAAACGCCCGAAGATGGGCGATATTTCTGCGACCATCGCCGATCACAGCGTGATTACCTCTGACAATCCACGCACTGAAGAGCCGGACGCGATCCTTGCTGACATTGTGGAGGGTTTACCCGACAGCGCAAGTTACGACCTGATTCAGGAGCGCCGGACTGCTATCGGTCATGCAATTGAGTTAGCACAGGGGGGCGATCTTATCGCCATCGCGGGCAAGGGGCATGAGCCGTATCAGGAAATTAATGGTGTCCGATTTGATTTCGATGACCGGGAAGTCGCATCGGAATTTCTTGAGCAGTTGAAGTAGTGCTAATAAAATAATTTGATTCAACTGCATCGTCAGGAGGCGATTTTAACATGGACTTTATGGCAGCTTTTTGGCCAGCAATAATGATGCTAGTGCCTAATATTCTTCTTTTATGGCTTCTTTTCCGAGCTGTGCACGCCCTTTGAAAGGATCGCAGACAAAATCGAGAAGATCTCATATAACGAAGACACCGGAGAATAGAGGCGAATTGATCTGTTCAGCCACGGTCTACTACTATTGTCCATATCAGCGAGTTGGGCACAAGAGACAAGTGCCTACAATTCACCCATCATCATGAATCTCACAATTGCTGAAATCCTACAGGCAACGCAGGGCAAACTCCTCCAAGGTAATCCCAACACAGTAATAACGCAGGTCTCGACAGACTCACGGACACTTAAAAAGGGCGACCTCTTTGTCGCATTGGTTGGCGAAAAATTCGATGCACATAACTTCCTAGAGGGCGTGTGCCAGCAAGGCGCGATAGGGGCGATTGTCTCGAAACCGGTAGCGGAGTTTTCCCAATTTGTGCCGCCGATTATTATGCAGGTGAACGACACGCTTGTTGCATTGGGAGATATTGCCAACTGTCACCGCCGCAAGTTCGATCTACCAATCATTGCTATCACAGGCAGCAACGGCAAGACCACGACAAAGGACATAACAACCTCTGTGTTGGCACAGCGGTTTTCTGTCTTCAACTCCGAGAAAAGTTACAATAACCAGATTGGTATTCCTTCACGATTGATGCAACTTGGCGAAGCGGATGAGATTGCTGTGTTAGAGATTGGCACGAGTTGGCCCGGAGAGATTGAGCGATTGTCGCAGATAACAGTACCAACTGTTGGTGTTATCACTAACATTGGACCGGCACACTTGGAGTTGCTGGGTTCAATTGAAGGGGTCGCGGAGGAGAAAGGGGCGTTGCTGACGCATGTCGAACATGCCATCCTTAACGCCGATGATCCGATGGTGTCGAGGCTTGCCAGCCGTGTGTGTGGTCAAATCACCACATTTGGTTGGCAAAATGATGCGGATGTCTCTGCAGGCGAAATTGAGATTGACAGTTTCGGAAAACCCTCGTTCACGCTAAAGATTGGTGGGGACGAAATCGACAGAGTGCATTTGCCTTGTCTGGGAAAACACAATATCTACAACGCCCTTGCTGCTGCTGGCGTTGGTATCTGGGCGGGTTTAACGCCAACAGAAATCTGTACTGGACTAGAACGTTTTCAGCCGGCAGACATGCGGATGCAGCCGATAGTGCACAACAACCTGCGGATTATCAACGACGCTTATAACTCAAATCCGGAGTCCCTCAAGTCCGCTTTAGCATTTCTTAGCGATATCGAAATAGCTGGCAAGCGAATTGCAGTCCTCGGTGATATGCTTGAACTTGGTGAACATTCTCACACGCTCCACCTGAAAACGGGGCAGGCTATCCCCACTAACATTAACCTATTGATTACCGTTGGTCCCCATAGCCGCGCGATTGCTGATGGGGCGGAAGGCATCGTTGAATCCATCATCTCCTGTGATACACCAAAGCAAGCGGCACAAGAACTGACCCAATATGCTCAACCCGGTGATGCCGTGCTTATCAAGGGGTCACGCGGGATAAAATTGGAGCAGATTTTGGAAGAACTGATGGCTGACCCCTAAAATCAGGTGCCTAACTTTTCGAGCAGAATTAGGTTTGAAATTATCGGTTAAGCGGAAGGAAGCAATTACTTTCTTTCCTTCCTCACTTCTCGTCGCTTTCAATTCCCAAAGGATATACTTTAAGATCGAAAATTACCTATGCTCTACTATCTATTTTTTGAACAATTAACAGAGTTTTTTTCGCCGCTAAATGTTTTTCGTTATATCAGCTTTCGATCCATTTATGCGACAGTAACTGCGCTACTTATCGCGCTCATCTTAGGTCCGTTTGTTATTCGACATCTGAGGCGATTAAAAATCGGTCAGCATGTCCGGGATGATGGTCCCGAAACACATTTCAGCAAGGAGGGTACGCCGACGATGGGTGGCGTACTGATTATCACGTCCGTGCTGATTTCAATTCTTCTATGGGCGCGATTGGATCAGCCCTATATTTTTATCCTTACCTTTAGCCTCCTGTGGTTTGGTGGACTCGGTTTTCTGGACGATTATCGGAAGATTACTAAACAACAATCACTCGGATTGAAAGGTTGGCATAAGATCCTTTTACAAACAGTCGGCGCGCTCGCCATTGCTTATTTCCTCTACCAGTGGGGTCCTGTTCCGAAAGACGGTTTGACTGCAAGAACATCAATTATCATTCCTTTCTTTAAGGAACTTCGTCCAGACTTGGGCATATTCTTTATTCCATTTGCGGCGTTTGTCATTGTCAGTGCTTCCAATGCTGTGAATCTTACGGACGGGCTTGATGGTCTGGCAATTGGCTGTACGCTGTTTGTCGCAGCCACATTTGGTGTGCTGGGTTATCTAACAAGCCACCAACAACTAGCAAATTACCTTGACATCGCCCATCTTCCTGTGAGTGGAGAGGCTGCAACTATCTTCTGTGCTGCATTGATTGGTGCCGGTGTAGGCTTTTTATGGTATAATTGCCATCCGGCACAGGTATTCATGGGAGATACAGGTTCGTTGGCCCTCGGTGCGGTCCTTGGTACGGTTTCGATCTTAATCAAAGAGGAGATCTTGCTTGTGATTGTCGGTGGAATCTTTGTTGCAGAAGTGCTTTCCGTCATCATCCAAGTTGTATCTTATAAAACGCGAAAAAAGCGGGTATTCAGGATGTCACCGCTACATCACCATTTTGAGCAACTCGGTTGGCCTGAGCCGAAGGTTGTGCTCCGTTTCTGGATTATTGGGCTAATCTTGATGCTCGTCGCGCTGAGTACCCTCAAATTGCGATAGTGGGAAGATAGGCAAGCAGAAAACGGTGAGGATTCAATAATTGCGGATATTTCAAATCTGCGTAAGGGGAAGACCATGCGACTACAGAATAAAATTGCTATCGTCACCGGTGGATCGACCGGCATCGGTGCCGCCACAGCCGTGATGTATGCCGGAGAGGGAGCAAAAGTTATCATCGCTGATTTGAATGAGGCAAATGGCAGGGAAACAGCCCAATCCATTGAAGCGGAGGGCGGCACCGCCCAGTTTATACGGACGGATGTCTCTCAAGAGGCAGACGTTGCTGCGATGATCGAAACGGTCGAACAAAACTTTGGTCGCCTTGATGTCTTGGTAACCTGCGCCGGTATTCTGTTAGGTGCAGCGATTCGTATCGATCAGTTTGATGTGGAGGCGTGGGATGCAGTCATCAGGGTCAACATGAGGGGGACCTTTCTGTGCACTAAACATGCTGTTCCACTGATAGAAAAAAGTGGTGGTGGAGTAATTGTGCTGATTGCATCGGGAGCAGGGGTGACGGGTCCCAGTGCATCTGTCGCCTATGGTGCTAGCAAAGGTGGTGTGCGGGGGTTAGGATTTACCTTGAAGAACCAAGTTGAACCATTAGGTATCCGGGTGCATGTTGTTTGTCCCGGCAACCTCAATACACCCTTGAAACTCAGGGCGATTGCTGAAATTGCAGAAAGGGGTGGAGAATCACCTGAAGCTGCTGTCGCTGCTGCACAATCTACTCTATTCAGGCCGGAAGAGGTCGCCAAGGTGCTGACAGATCTCGCTTCTGATGCGGGGGTAAATGCCGAAGAACTTGTATTTACGAAGTGACCCAAGCTGCTTGTTTTCTGTGATCAAGAATTTGTAATTGGGCGATTTATCGCCCGTCCCCCCTCTATCCCCCCGCCCCGATAAATCGGGATTAAGAAACAAGCAGGGGGAGGGAAGAACGCACAATGAATTGCGCTACTACAAACTGAATTGCGTAACTCCTATTGTATACAAAAAAATTGTTCTCGTTGGCAGCAGCAATTCTCTATTCATTTTTTCTAAAATTCTGCTGCGAGGAAATAACTCTTTACATTTTTGGTCACTTTAGTATATAATGAACCGTATACTACTGCGAAATAGAGTGGATTGAATCGTAACGAAAAGGGAAGGCGGATGGTTTTATCAGATCGGGATATTGTTCGTTATCAGGAAATGGGGAAGATCAAGATCACTCCTCCCCCGGATCTCGCTAAACAGCTCGGTTCCTGTTCCATTGATTTTCGGCTAGGGAATACCTTCCGGTTGTTTGAGCACAGCAAGTACCCCTATATCGATCTCCGTGAAGAGATTGATCTCAACGGGCTGATGCACAAAGTGGAAGTTCCTGATGGCGAGGCATTTACCATGCAGCCGGGCGAATTTGTCCTCGCGGCAACTCTCGAAACCCTCGAACTTGCCGACGATGTGATGGCACGGCTCGAAGGTCGTAGTAGCCTTGGCAGACTTGGCATTATTGTCCACAGCACGGCGGGGCTTTTTGATCCGGGTTGGGTTGGGACTGCGACACTAGAACTGGGAAATCTGGGACGCATGCCCGTTAAACTCTACCCTGGTATGCGGATCTGTGCATTCACATTTGAAGAGTTATCCTCTCCTGCGAAAGTGCCTTACCGTCGAAAACCGGGTAACAAGTATGCAGGACAAGTTGAACCGGAAGCCAGTCGTTTTGTGAGAGATTTGAATCAGTAGGTAATGACATTGCTAAAAACTTTAGCATTGATCTGCCCAATAATTCAGCATCTATGGATCAAGGCATTTATATCACTCCACTAATTTTTTGCTAAAAGGATACCTCACATAGTCAGCCGATCAGGAGCAAACTACCTATCAGAGCCAACTCTCTGCTACAAATAAGAAAAAACGAGGTAGAGAAAATTCGGTGCTGACTTTTCATTTTGACAGCGATTTGATTATTGGCATATCGCTTGCTCTATATTTTTGAGGTGTCCCGTTTTCAAATTTTATTGTTTCCAATAATTCGTTGAGTAGGGTGCATGAAATGTGGCAAAAATGTCTCCCCTTGAGAGGCTTCTCATAGGCGTTCTTAACGAGCCTGTTGGGCGGCGCCACCCCTGCTTAGTTTAATCGTCATTGCTTGGCTCAATATTTTAATTTTTAAGGAGAGTTTACATGACACCAAGTGAAGTCGTTGCGTTTGCAAAAGAAAAAGAGGTCAAAATTGTTGACTTTAAATTCACGGATCTGCCTGGCCTGTGGCACCACTTTTCGATTCCCGCAACAGAGTTAGAGGAAGATCTGTTTGAAGATGGACTCGGTTTTGACGGTTCAAGTATTCGCGGTTTCCAAGCGATTAACGAGAGCGACATGCTCCTTTTCCCGGATCCAGCTACAGCCATTGTAGATCCGGTTTGCAAGATTCCGACGCTTAGTCTCATTGGCAATATTAAGGATCCAATTACGCTAGAAAGCTATAGCCGAGACGTGCGGCATATCGCTCAAAAAGCGGAAGCCTATCTCAAGAGTACTGGGCTTGCGGATACCAGCTATTGGGGACCTGAGGCGGAATTTTTTGTGTTTAATGATGTTCGCTATGGTCAAGATCAGCATTCAGGCTTCTATTCTGTTGATTCGGTTGAAGGGAGTTGGAACACAGGTGCCGATGAGGGGCCGAACCTCGGATATAAACCGCGCTACAAGGAAGGCTATTTCCCCGTCCCGCCATCGGATACACTACAAGATATTCGATCTGAGATGATCCTCAAGATGATTGATTGTGGGATTGATGTAGAGCTTCACCACCATGAGGTTGGCACGGGAGGTCAGTGTGAGATTGATGTGCGATTTGACACCATGACCCGGATGGGCGATAAGATGGCGTTGTACAAGTATATTATCAAGAATACAGCCCGTGCTCACAACATGACAGCGACCTTTATGCCCAAGCCGCTTTTTGAAGATAACGGCTCAGGCATGCATTGCCATCAGAGTTTATGGAAAGACGGGAAAAACGTCTTCTATGATCCGCAGGGATATGCCGGGTTAAGTGAAACCGCGTTATATTACGCCGGCGGTCTCCTGAGACATCTACCCTCGCTGTGTGCTATCATTGCACCGACAACCAATTCTTACAAGCGATTGGTCCCAGGTTACGAGGCACCGGTGAATCTTGCGTATTCACAAAGAAACCGGAGTGCGTGCGTCCGCATCCCTGTCTATTCTCAGAGCGAGAGAGCGAAACGACTGGAACTCCGTACACCAGATCCTTCCTGTAACGCATATCTTGCTTTTAGCGCAATGCTGATGGCAGGTCTTGATGGTATCCGGAACCAGATTCACCCCGGTGAGCCGTTAGATAAAGACCTATATGATCTGGAGCCAGAAGAACTAGCAGAAATTGAATCAACGCCAGGCTCCTTAGCAGAGGCACTTGATGCCTTAGAAGATGACCATGACTACCTGCTCGAAGGCGATGTAATCACGCAGGACGTGATTGATACATGGATAGAGTATAAACGTGAAAACGAAGTCGATGCAATCAACCTCCGTCCGCATCCACACGAATTTCATCTCTACTATGATATTTAATTGGTTGAATTTCTTTTTCAGTTGTAGATAACCATGAGAGTAAAGCGTAAAACGTAAACTGTTAAGTAGGTTTCCTACGTTTCTACGCTTTACTATATTCACAGAATTGAGGGGTTGTGAGCGTCACCCTTTGAACAAAGGAGAGATAACTCATGAAAAAACTAGAGTGCATTATCCGTCCCTTTAAGCTTGAAGATGTCAAAGAGGCTTTGAACAATGTGGGTGTCCGTGGGATGACCGTCACCGAAGTCCGTGGATTTGGGAGGAGTCGAGGTCACACGGAGCTTTATCGAGGAAGCGAGTATACCATTGAATTTGTACCTAAGTTAAAACTTGAGATCGTCGTTGCTGAAGAGAGTGTGGATCAGGTCGTGGATGCTGTACAACAATCGGCTTCTACCGGAAAAATTGGTGATGGAAAGATTTTTGTCCTGCCAATTGAGGAAACGATCCGCATCCGCACCGGCGAAAAAGGTCCCGCGGCAATCTAAACGTAAACCTCAATTCATACAACAGCATAATTGTAGGGGGCAATTCCTTGAGGGGTGTTGTCCCCTATATTTTTGCCCGCTAAAACGATTCATGGCTTACCCATCATCATCCTTCTTGCCAAAATTACGGAGCACCTCCTTCCCTACATCGTTCAAGAGTTCATTCATTAGTTCATTAGTGAATCCATGAACAAACTGTTTTCACGTTTCACTTTCAATTTGTGTCTGGCGGATCAGAGTCCTGCATAGGGTAATAATTACTTCCAATTTTTTCACTTGCCCCCAGTTTTTTTTGAGGGGTTATTGTCATTGGTTTTGCGAGCGATAGGAGTGAGAAAGTCAGGTCAGATATGATAAAATACCTCCCTACCGAAAACACTCACTGTTTAGGGCAAGGAGGTATTATGAAAGGAAAACACTCTCAAAAACGGGTGAATCCCACCCCCATGATAACCACTATCACTGAGATTTTCAAGCCTGTTTTGAAAAAACCGGCGTTAAAAAACCTGATGCTCACCATCATAGCTATAGCCTTGGCGCAGTCCTTTGGCATCAACGAAATCGCTTCACGGTTGCCGGTGTCAGTCAAGCATCAAAAGACGAAACAGAAACGACTGCTTCGATTCTTGGCACGTACATTTCCCATAGGTGCGGTGATGCGGTGTTGGTTAGTCTTCGTGGTGAGGCGTGTCTGTCACCCCGGCACTGTGCGTCCGTTAATTTTAATTGATGAAACCCAGGTGCTTGGTACTTTCAAAGCGATTGTCGCTGCGGTGCCGTTTCGACAGCGTGCGATACCTATCTATTGGCACATCTATACCGATGCTGAGATTCAGGATATGAAATATAAAAGCCATAATGAGATTATCCAACGATTTTGCCGCACGGTCTATCGTCAGGCACGAAAAGCACTGCCCCCAGCGTGCGAACCGGTGTTGATATTCGACCGGGGGTTCGCCCGTGCGAGATATGTGATAAAATTTCTCAAAGCAAAAGGCATACCGTTTGTGATGCGCGTCTGTCGCAACGTTCGCATTACCGTTTGGGGTCAGGTCAAAACGATGGAACAGATGCAGAAAACTGGGTTCTATCCACAGATTCTCTATTACCCAACCGAGCCAATTCGACTGAACCTATATGTGGTCAGAGATGCACGGTTTGCTGAACCGATGTATCTGATTTCAAGCCATCTGACGGGCAGTCAAATCCACCGGTGTTATAAACGAAGAATGCAGATTGAACACGGTTTTAGAGACATCAAGACCGGCTTTGGATTTGGCAAGCTGATTCTCAAAAAACCGACAAAAGCACGAATCAATCTGTTATGGCTGTTGGCTTGTCTGAGTTATGGACTGCTGTTTATCATCTACCAAAAATCCGGTGACCGATGGACCAAAGCATTCAACACAAACAAAAAAATCTATTCGTTGATTAACGTGATTAAGCGCGTGATTGCTCAAGCTTGACTGGGGTGGACTCTCAATCCCTTTTTCACACTGCCACTTTGTCAGACAGATGCCTTGCAAGGCGCATAATCACAAACATTCTCACAAACATTACCTCTCAAACACACTCAACTCTTAAATCAGAAAAAACTGGGGGTAAATGAACTTCCAATTTTTGCTTGACGCTCTTTTGCTTAAAATGCTATCATTTATCTTTGTCTTGCCAATAATCAATCTTAGAAACGCAAAGGAATAGAGGTGATTGTCGAGCATGATTGAAGTGATAAATTTGACGAAGCGGTATGGTCCAACCGTTGCGGTAAATAACGTCTCCTTCGATGCGAAAGCGGGGGAGGTCCTAGGCTTTCTAGGTCCAAACGGTGCGGGCAAAACCACAACGATGCGTATCTTAACCTGCTACCTCTCAGCAGACGAGGGCACTGCGAAAGTCGCTGGATATGATGTTTTTGAGGAGTCCTTTGAAGTCCGTAAACAGATTGGCTACTTGCCTGAGAGTGCACCCCTCTATACAGATATGGGAGTTATCGACTATCTTAAGTTTATCGCCCAAGTTCGGGATATTCCGAAGAGTCAGCGTTCCCAGCGCATTAAAGATGTTGTTGACATCTGTGGGCTTGAGAAGATGATCCAAAAGGATGTCGGCGAGCTCTCCAAAGGCTACCGCCAACGCCTAGGCTTGGCGCAAAGCTTGATTCATGATCCACCGATCCTTGTACTTGATGAGCCAACCTCCGGGCTTGACCCCAACCAAATTATCGAAATTCGGAATCTGATCAGAGAGATCGGCAAAGAGAAGATGATCATCTTCAGTACACATATCCTGTCTGAAGTCTCGGCGACCTGTAGCCGAATTTTGATTATTAATGATGGACAGATTGTTGCAAACGGTACACCGGACGAGTTAGCGGGACGAGCGCGAGGGGAAGAGGTGGTCCACATCTCCATTCGAGGTCCCCGCGAAGAAATTGAAGCAAAACTTGAGGAATTGAACCTAGTCTCAGACTTCAAGCGGGTCAAATCCGATGATGGCGTGTGTGGCTATCAGATTGTGTCCCAAAACGGGAAGAACACGGCAGAGGAACTGTTCCATTTTGTGGTACAGAATCACTGGAGTCTGACAGAATTGCGTCAAGAAGCAATTAGTCTCGAAGATGTCTTCCGGCAACTGACCGGCAACGAATCTGCAACCCAGCCACCTACCTCGTAAAGCTAATCCGTGCACTTTTCATACTGGACGGGACCTAATCAGATCTAAATCCCGGTGAGGGATTTTTCTGTGTGTAGTAGCGCGATTTATTGCGCGTTTAATATTTGGAATAAGGAAATGAATAACATCGCAGCAATTTTCAAGAAAGAGTTTAGAAGCTACTTTAATTCGCCTATTGCGTATATTTTTATCACATTTTTTCTTGCACTTAGTGCTTGGTTTTTCTTTCGAGGTTTTTTCCTTGTGGGTCAAGCGGTAATGAGAGGTTTCTTCAGTTGGGTGCCGTGGATATTTCTGCTGTTCATTCCGGCGGTCACTATGAAGCTCTGGGCAGAGGAAAAAAAGATAGGCACCGTTGAAATTTTGATGACCCTTCCTATTAAGGATTATGAGGCGGTCATCGGGAAATATCTCGCCAGTTTTTGCCTGCTTGGGGTAACCATTCTACTTTCCCTTTCCATACCCATTACTGTTGCCTATCTTGGGGAGCCAGATGGGGGTCCCATCCTCGGCGGCTACATCGGGCTATTCTTGATGGGAGGGGCTTACCTCTCTATTGGGATGTTCGCCTCTACCATAACGGAAAATCAGATTATCGCTTTCATCCTTGGGATTGTGATGTGCTTTGGGCTGCTTATTATTGGTGAAGACATTGTGCTTTTCAATGCGCCGAACTGGATCGTTCCGATTTTCAGTTATCTTGGCTTGGGTGCCCATTTTAGCAGCATTCTGAGAGGCGTTATTGATTCACGGGATCTCATCTATTACTTTTCCGTTATCGGCTTTTTCCTCTATTTAAGCGTCTTGATGGTCACAGTTCAGAAATGGAGATAGATCTATGGCTGCAAAAACATTAAAATATGGCGGCAATACACTCGCCTTTATTCTCGTTGTATTTGGCATTGTTGCGTTGGTCAATTTCCTATCAAGCCGTCGTTTTATTCGAGCAGACCTCACAGCGGAGAAGCGATATACAATTTCGCAATCGACCAAAAAAGTCCTCGATCGACTAGACGACATTGTGACGATTGATGCCTATTTCTCACGGCAGCCCTCGCGCGTTGCCCAGATTCGCCAATCCGTTCGCGATATGCTTGAGGAATATCGTGCCTTTTCCAAAAATTTGCAGATTAACTTTATTGATCCCGCGGTGGAGGACGAAGCCGAAAAGCAGAAACTTCGGTTTATAGGGATCCCTGAAGTACAGGTGAACGTCATTGAGAAGGACAAAGCGGAAGTCGCTAACGTTTATATGGGTATCGCAGTCCTCTATGAGGATAAAAAAGAGGTGCTCCCGGTCGTCCAAACAACCGCCAACCTTGAGTACGATCTGACCTCTGCTATTCTTAAGGTGACGAGCGAAGAGGTAAAAACAGTCGGGTTTCTTTCAGGACATGATGAGATGGATGTTTTCGATCAGGCGTTTGGGCCGCTGCGTCAGGAGTTGAGCAAACAGTACGATGTAAGAAAAGTACCGATCGACGCTGGCAAAGCAATTGACCCCGATGTCGCAACACTAATTATCGCAGGGCCGAAAAAAGAGCTGACGGAACGTGCAAAATATGAGATTGATCAGTTCATCATGCGGGGTGGACGGGCACTTTTTCTAATCGATCCGATCCTTATCCAATACGAGGGGCTGAATGTAAGTCCTCTGAAAACAGGGTTGAACGATCTGTTGGAACACTACGGTGTCAAACTTAACGATAACCTTGTGCTTGATGTTTCCATGGGTCAACTCACCTATTCACAGGGTTTCATGACAGTAACAACAGGCTACGCCTATTTCATCAAGGTGCTAAAGCAGTATCAATACCGCACAGGGGAAACCTCAGAGGGCTTATCGAAGGACAGTATTATCACGAACCAGTTAGAGAGCTTGACGTTGCCTTGGGCGAGTTCGCTTGAACTGTTGCCTCAAGAGGACGCATCCATCGAAGCAATCGCGCTTGCCAAAACCAGTACAGGAGGTTGGATGGCGCAAAGCCCTTACAACATTAGCCCAACCAACCGCCAATTCCAACCACCGGCTTCCATGCAGCAGGCGCGTACTGTTGCGGCATCGCTTTCAGGAACGTTCAAGAGTTTTTATGTGGGTAAAGATATCCCACCGGCCGAATCTAGTGAATCCGGCGAAGCGGTGACGGCTCAACCGGCAGAAGAGGAGCGAACGACAAAGACCGACAGTGAAGCGACCCAGATCGTTGTGGTTGGAAACTCCCAATTTTTACAACAGGGTCAACGGGACGGTCAACTCTTTTTTCTAAATACGGTAGACTGGCTTACCCTTGGTGAAGAACTGATTAATATAAGATCTCACGGTGCCACAAACCGTCCATTAAAAGAGATTTCCGAAAGTGAGAAGTTCTTCCTGAAGTTTATAAGTATTGCTGGTGTGCCGCTTCTTGTCATCGCCTTTGGACTGGTTCGATTTTTCTTGAGAAGGAGGGCGAAACGTTTGGTTGAAGCGTATGGATCAGTGTCATAAAATCCTGCTTCATCGTCGATTCAGGTGAGATCATGAAAATGAAACAACTTTTAGTCTTGATTGGTGTGCTGGTCGTTTTAGGTTTATTGGTCCTGGTATTCGAGAATCCGTTCGGCAAAAGTGAGGAGCAGAAGAAGGTTGAGGAGGCTGGACTGCTGTTTCCATACTTTAACAAGGAGAATGTCGCGAAAATCGAGATCATCTCCGCATTTGGGTTGACAACCACGATCCTTGTCAAACAGGCTGATCTGTGGCTTGTGGAGACAATGGATAACTATCCCGCTGATCAGACGGCTGTTAAGGAATTGCTTGATAAGGTTGCCGAGATGAAAACGGTTCAACGCGCCTCCTCAAACCCGGAGAAGCAAGCTGTCTTTGAAGTCGACAGTTCTGGCGTTGAGGCTAAACTCATCGACGCAAGTGGCAACGTCCTCGCACACCTATTTGCCGGGAAGACAACTCCAGGAATCTTTTACAGCTATGTCCGCGCTGCGGATTCTAATGATGTCTATATAGTCAACGGGCATCTAAAATCTACCTTTGATAAAGGCTATCGCTCGTGGCGGGATCGGACGATTTTTTCTTTCCTTAAGGAGGATGTAACCCACATGACAATCAGATCGGAGGAGGAAGAGGTTGAGCTTCAGATTGATGCTGCGGGTGCGTGGCAGATGCTTAAGCCGATCGTCTCCGCTGCCGATGGAACGGAGGTCGAGGCAATCATGGAGTTGATGAGTTCGTTGGAGACTGACGATTTTGTAGAACCGAAAGAGCTTTCAGAGTATGGACTTGATGCCCCAAAGATGTCAATCACTACCACACTCAAGGATGGGTCGGCGAGAACACTCCTGATTGGGATGGAGGAGAGCGGGGCGCATTACGTGAAGCGCGGGGACAAAACACAGATCTTTGAACTGAACAAAGGGCGTGTGGATAAGCTGATCAAGAAGTCTGCGGATCTGAAATCTGAAACCTCTATCTCGGAATCTGATAGCGAAGGGGCTTCCGTGACGATAGGTGGGGAAGGAGGGGAGTAATTTCCTTTCTCATTCCATTGCGCCTTTCCTACCAAAGCCCCAGAAACCGAGTTTTTGTCAAAAACTCGGTTTCTCTGTTCCTACAACAGCATTAATACCTCTTCTTGGGCGGGGAGGGTTGTCACAACCACGCCTTCAGGTGTGAGATCCGCTATAAAGACATTAATCTCAGTCCTAACGCCGAACTTAGGGAGGTAGATTCCCGGCTCAATCGAGAAGCAGACACCGGGGATTAACGCACGCTCGTCTCTCGTTTCTAGGTTGTCGATATTGACGCCATTGCCGTGTATCTCTGTCCCGATGCTATGTCCGGTCCGGTGGATAAAAAACTCGCCATACCCTCTCTGCGTTATGTAGCTTCGCACCAAATCATCGACAGCATAGCCGTAAACCATCTCACCCGCCGCGAAGCTCTCCCGTATAAACGAAACAGCGAGATCTCGTGCATCACGGACAATCTCGAATACCTCGATACAGCGTTGAGGAGCGTTCGTACCGGCGTAGGCAACCCACGTCGTGTCCGCATAGACGGCGTCCAGCGACTTCTGCTTCGCCCATAAATCAATCAGGACGAAATCCCCCGGTCGGATAGGTTGGTGTTGGTCTGCTGTCGGATAATAGTGTGGATCGCTGGCTTTTGCATTGACTGCCACAATTGGAGGGTGTCCCGGTATCAGATTCTCAGCATCGAAGCGTTCCATGATGAAACTTTGCACATCATACTCCGTTACCGGTGCTCCATCGCGTAACCGTTTTCCCAACCACGCAAACGCTTCGTCTTTGATTTCCAGTATCAGATGTGCCGATTTCAGATGTCCAGCAAACTGATCGGCGTTCCAGCGTGCCTCGGACTGTTGCACCAGATCCGCGGAGGAGACCACTTCAACCCCCAAGGAACGGATCAGCTCAACTGTGCCGGCATCCACCCTCGAAACGTAAGGGATAGCGGCAAAGGGAGAATACTCCATCGCAACCCGATGACTGCGTGCGAGGATGGTTCCCATCTCACGGTACAGTTCACCCCAATCGGTGTAGGTCCTAACTTCACCAAGGACATCGGCAAAGTGGGAAACTTCAATCCGGTGGACAAGCCATCTCGGTGCTCCTTCCGATGGAATATAACAGAACCAACGTCGAGTGATACCGGGATCGTCAATACCGGTGACGCTTTGGGCAATTGGATTTGACCCCCGAAAATCGTACAGTAACCAACCGTCGAGCCCCTTTGCATCCCGATCTTTGCGTCGAGAACGCTTTGAATTTCGATGAGATCTGCCTCGCTTCTCGGTGAGAAAACGTTGAATTTCATCAATGTTCATTAATCCCTCCTCTGTTGTCGCATCTGTTCCATATACCACTCCCTGCCCAAAATATTTTTCTTATAGTGCCACCGTGACCTCTGCGGGTGCATCACAAGGCTCCGATCCTCAATGGGAAACTTCACAGGAGTGTGTCCACGTCGATGAGATTCCCTTAAGCCGATGGCTATCTCTAACGCATGACGCAGGTCGTCCCCGGTGGTTATCTTGAGCGGAGCACCTGTTTCGAGTGAATCGACAATCGCCTGAACAATCCCCTTCATTGGGGTGCCCGGATCGAGCCATCCCTCGTCATCGTATCCGCGATCCACTTCTTTGTATTCCTCAAACAAGCCCTTGATTTCTCTGAGTTTGGCGGGTCCTCGTTGGGGGTTATCGTTCTTGAAGAGATGTAGCCCTAAGCCGGTGTTGTTCCAGTTATATATCACTCCCTCGGAACCGACTATCTCAATCCCCTTCCATCCAATCTCCTTATAGCTGCTGAAGCACTCAACCCCGTTGGAGAAGCGGATGTAGCCGCCGATCTTTCCGAATCCAGTCTTAGCCTCGTCATACGGCTCTTCGTGGTCGCTGAAGGGATCTCCGTCCACCCAGCCGATTACCCAATCGACGGGTGCCTTACCCGCGAACTTGCGGACTAGGTTAAGTCCATGGCACCCGCCCTGATTGTTAGGGCTATACAGGTTAATCCGCTGGATTTCGCCTATCTCGCCCGCTGCGACCAATTCGTAGGCTTTCTGATAATCTGGATGGCTTGAGATGACAAGCCCTGCGGCGAAATGAATCCCACGAGAGCGGCACGCCTCCACCATGCGGTCGGCATCGGCGAGGCTAGCGGTGAGCGGCTTTTCGCAGAAGATCGTCTTGACACCTGCCTCCGCTGAAGCGACGACGGCATCGGCGTTGGGACGTACCGGCAAAACTGGCATCGCAATATCGATCTGTTCATTTTTGAACATCTCGTCGAAGGTGTTGTAGCCCGGTACATTGAAATGTCTACAACCTAGTGCTAAATTTTCGGGATCGGTGTCGGCAATGGCAACGACCCCGCACAACGGATGGAGATCGAAAGCACGGGCGCGGCCTGTGCCCGCTCGCCCGCAGCCGATGATGCCAACACGATATTTGGGATTCTTGGAGTTAGGCATATTTTCTCCTCGGTGAACTTGGTTCTAAACGCCTGTAAACGCCTTGGGTTTGTCTGCCGATTTGACAGATCGGGTCCGTTTTGCCTCCCGTTGTGGGAACTTCAGGTCTCCGGCAAGCCCGACCCCGATGCCACAGAGTATAACTGCCCCACCTATGATTTGGGCGGTCATCGGGATTTCGCCGAGTATCATGAATGCGAAGATAACCCCAGCGATCGGTGAAAATGCGGAAGCTAACGAGATATCCGCTGGTGTGACTCGTTTGATCCCCGAAAACCAGCAGAGTTGACCACCGACCACAATGACGCTCCCGTACAACGCCATCCAACCCCAGAGGACGGGTCTGAAAAGATCCATAAAGTGTCCCGGTCCGAGCATAATGAGGACGATAATCAGAAAGATAATCGAGCCGACAAAATTTCGGAAGACGCTGAACACACCCAACGGGATCGATCGAAGTTGCTTGCGCCCTAGTTCCGCCCCAAGTACCAGAAGAAACGTGCCAGTAGCCGCGTAGATTTCGCCGCGTCCAATACCACCGCGCATCTGACCTTGCTGCATCATTTCACTGGGTTGACCCGTTTCTAACCAGAGGGTCGTTGCGACACCACCCAAAGCCAGCAGTGCCCCGATGACCGCGCTCCAACTGGATTTCTCCCGGTATAGCAGCCACGCCAAGAACAGACCCAGTGGGATTTCGATCGTTTCGATCAGCACAATGTTTGTGACCGAGGTCTGCTCAATGGCTTGGAACATCAACGACGGTGCCAATGCGCCCGATGTCGCCGCCAAAACAAGCTGTATCAGCCACTGTTTGGGGGTCAATTCTTTGAGTCTAGACGGTCGCCAGTCTCTGTGGAAGATGATCAATAGCGTCAGTCCAGCGACGACGTTTCCGGCGAATAGCAGGTTGCAGAACGCTATCGGATTCCGTCCGTCAAGCAGCGCGTTTTCGCCGATCATTATCAGCTTGGCGACCACCGCCGAGGCGGCACCGAATATCAGGATCGCGAGCCATAGGTAGATTTTTCCTTTTTTGGATTCGGTGGAATCTATTTCGGGTTTTTGTGTCATGGGGGTTATTATAACCTAAATTGTTGGTTTGGTAAAGAGGCAATAAAATAGGGAACAACGATCGTTGTTCCCTACGGGATCTCTGATGGTGACCCTGCTGTATCGGAAGTGGGTATACCTTTGTTGTATAGGTTTACTCTCCTTCACCAGCCAAGAACTGAACGGTTAATAGTCGTTCTATACACATGTCGCCCCGCTGGGGCTTTAGGTTGTTTGGATGCTTATGTTCTATATACATGTCGCACCTCTGGTGCTTTAGGGAATTTGGGTTAGGCATGTGCTGCTATACACATAGCACTCCTCTGGAGCGCGGCGATTGGTCGCATCACGGTTCTATATACATGTCGCTCCGCTGGAGCGAGGAATAGAGTTCTTCAATTTTAACAGAAAACCGATGGATTTCCAAAACCTAGCAACTTGGTTTATTTTATCGGTGAGTATCTATAGAACGTCAGCATTAGAAGAAGGGGTTATGCGCTTTTTCTTCGCCGACGGTTGTGGCAGGACCGTGTCCGGGAAAGAGTTTCGTATCGTCGGGGAGTGAAAGCAGGTAATTCTTGACACCGGAGAGCAGATCGGTGTACGAAATGTTCGCACCGCCGACCGAGCCCGCAAATAGCGCGTCCCCGACAATCACTGTGGAACGGGTGTGGAAACTGCAACCGCCGGGCGTGTGTCCCGGGGTGTCGAGTGTTTTCACGGAGAGGTTACCCACTGTCACGTCAGTCCCGTGGTTGAGGAGGCGAAATTGTTGGGTGCTACGCGGCTGTGGTTCCTGTGCGTGGATGTATGTCGGGCAGCCCGTTGCACGTTCGATCTCCATCAGACCATTGGCGTGATCGCCGTGTGCGTGGGTCAGCAGGATTGCAGTTGGCTTGACGCCGGCCTCTTCCACCTTCTGCAGCACGTCGTCTGGATGTGCTGCGGTGTCGATAATGGCAGCCTCGTTGGTTACTTTGCATATCATCAGGTACGCATGGACGGGCCAGCCACCGACATCCGCTGTGATGGTAACGACTTCCAAAGCGTCGTCGTAGCCCGGTGGGACCGGTTCGGGGCCCCAGCGTTCCATCGCAATGTCCGCTAATCGTGCGCCGTTGAGATTGAGGCATTCTGCGATTTTGTGGACTTGGTCCTCTGTCGGTTTCAGCGTGTAGTCTTCCATCTGGGATAGTTGTGCCTCCGTGAGTCCTGCACCGGCAGCAACTTCACCGAGGCTCAGCCCGTTCCCACGTCTTGCCTTGCCAATGATGTCTCCGAATTCGTCTTCAAGTGTGTAAGCCATTGTTGATTATCTCCTTTGTTGGGGTTAAATAAAAGTATTAAAACCTCCGCGAATTAACGCGAATCTCCACAAATAAAAAAGAAAGACTAAAAACTACTTTATAGAATTTTTGTAAAAAGTGTTAGATTTTGTTAGATTTTGACAATTTGAATTGACCCAAGCGCAAAACATCAGCTCAAATTAATTTTGTGTTAAGTGGCAGCTTGAGTATAAAACTACTCACTCATTTCGGTTCTCGCTCAACCCAGAAGTGTGTTCATGGATGCGCTGGCGTTCGATATTTGCATACGGGTCAGCGCGACGGGTGATGCCGGTGATGGCGTCGACGGATTCATCCGCCTTGAACCGCAAGTACAGTTTCTGCTCCTTCGCTGCCGTCACCTCATTTTTGAGGGCGCGATAGCATAGCATCATGTTGTAGTGGGCATCCAGATCCTCTGGATCGACCGATAGTGTTTTCTGAAACTCTGCGAGTGCTGCTTCATATTTCCGTTGAAGATAGAGCAGTCTGCCGATCTCGTTGAGAATTCGCCGATCGCGTGGGAATTGAAGAGCAGCTGTCCGTAGATGTTCGAGCGCATCATCATATTTTCCGTACGCTTTTTGGACCAGCGCGTAGAAGTAATGCACCTTCGCTCTGTGTGGATTGTCAGGGGGAAGCTGTTTCTGGAGTACCATCGCTTTGTCAAGCATTTGTTCCGCCCCTCTCATATCGCCCTCCTCGAGGCGACATCGTGCGACGTTGACCCAGCCGTCCATATAGTCTGGCTCGATCTCCGTGACTTTCAGGAACACCGCTTCTGCGCCTTTGAGATCGCCCTGAAGGAATAGTCCGATACCGTAGTCGTTCCAACGCTCACGGTGATTCGATTGTGGATTCTCTCTTGATTGATCGATTGCTGGTTTGTGTGATTCCTCCTGATCCACCACCCGTAAGGTTGCCGTATCCTCTGCCATCGGGACGATTGGGAGATTGGGAATTGCCTTGATCTGCCCTGCGACCTCCGATGTGTCTCCCGTGAAGACCCAACGTCCATCGTCATAGCCTTTATCCACTTGAAAATCGGTGTCCTCTGGATCTCGCACTCCCGCATAAGCCCACTGTGTATGCCACCAGTTGAATTTTCGGTAATTTAACTTTGCGTGCAGATGAATCTCGTCCCCGCAATCTGGTGGGATGGAGAGCCGATAGTGAACGGTATCCGCAGCACCGGGCGGAATGGTGTTCGCATAGAGGACAGTCCGCGCCGCCCAAGCGTTGCGTTTATTGATAAGGTTTCCGTGTTCGTCCAACATATACGCCCGATAGAAATGCGCTCCCGGATCCACGGGTCCGTTTCCATCTTCCGCTTCGATCTGTCCACTCCAGAAAATGACCTTTCCGTTTTCGTCCGTCGCCTTCAACTCCAACCAGATGTCGAAGGCATCAATGGTGCCGGCGGGGAATCGGTGCCCCACGCCCCTTGTACGCACGACCACATCGACCCGAACCTCCTCGCCACGCCGAACCGTCCCATTGGACTCGTTGATGGGTGCGACAATCTTTGTTATGTCTGTTACTGTGCCGATGGCGTGTCCCTGATTTCCGCCCTCCATCATACTAAAGGCGCGGAGTTGAGAGTTGGGGCGGGAGGTGCTGACACCTCCATGGGATTGAGATTGGATCGGTGTCGCGGGACTTAGTGCGAAGATATCGACACTCACCTGATTATTCTGGAGGAAGTCGATTGTCGCCCTGAGTTGTTCGTCGTGTTTGTTCACGAAAGGCAGTGCTGTATTCGCCGCGGGGAAGCGGTGGCTGTGCACCTTGCCGTCGATATTTCCCGCGTCTTTTGAGGGAACTAGCGGCATGTGGCAGTCGACGCATTTCTTCGGTTCTTCGGGGTAGTAGAAGGACAATGCTCCCTGATGGGAGACACCGCTCATCTGCCACTGATCGTAGTCGTCAAAGCCGCGGAACCATCGGAAATTGTTGACCGGCACATCGAGGTGTACCTTGTGACAGGTGGAACAGAACTCTGCGGTGTTCTGACGGTGGAAGGGTTTGAGGAAACTCTTTTTGTGAGGCTCGGGATCGAGGCGGATAAGGTAGTTGTGGAGTTTGCGGATTGCACTGTTTTCGCTGGCTGCCATTTCATGAAGGGGTGGATATTTGATAACATATCCGCTGTTGCCCATCGTATCTTTGACCTTTTCCATTGAGTGGCACGCCGTACAGGCGAGTCCGGCTTGGGCGGCGGGTGTGTGCAGATTCTCCCGAATCGGTCGATCCATCACGCCGTTGAGCAGGATAGCGGGGTCGTGACACCCACCACACCACTTGGACGGTTGGATCCCGTTGACATCCTGCATATACATCACCGATTTGCGATACCACTGATTGTTGAAGGAGGCGAAGTGATGCGCTGATTCGTTCCACTGTTTATAGATGTCAGGGTGGCAGCCGCTTTCGGCACAGGTTTGGGAGGTCAGAAAGAAGTCGGTGGGGATTAAGTCGCCGGTATAGGTCTCGACGGAGGCGGGGAAGAACGGTCCATCGGTGCCGCCGCCTTCCTCATACATACTGGTCGGAGGAGAGAGTGGGTTTTGCACAAGGTAGTCCGGATTGGGGCGATAGTGTTGGATCAATCTTGCCGCGATGGGGAACAGTAAGCTAATGAGAAACACGATCCCGGTGATTTGCGCCGCCCTACGTGAAAACTCGGTCTCCGCATACCTTGCCAAAATCAGCAGATGTCCGACAAATAGGATCACGCCGAGGGTTACGCTGACGATGTGGAGGATGAGCAGCCAGCGGTTGGGGGTTGTGGCACCGACAAACATCAGGTACACCCCCGAAATGATCCCGATTCCCAGAGAAACAACTCCGCCTTTGCCGCCTATTGACATGCCATCGAAACACTTGCACACATAGACAATGAACGGGACGATTAGGGTGACACCAAGGACGATGTGAATTAGGACGTTCCCGATGTAGAATAGGGTCGGCTCACCGAAGCTGATTAGGTACGCGCTGTTAATCAGTAGCACTAGAAAACCGAGAAGTAGGAGTTTTGTCGAGAGTCGCATGGCTGGGGCTTTCCGTTGACCACGGTTTTGAGTTTGACAAGTGTTTTGGAAGGGTTGTATAATTTAGATTGTTGATCTTTAATTTTATCAGGTTTTTCTGGGGGTTTCAACTGGAAAGTTTTTGCAAAGGGGTAAGCTATGAGGAAAGCGGTCGTGAATCAGAAAGATCCGGATTTACTTGATGAGTACGACTTCAGCGAAGGGGTTCGGGGCAAATATGCCCAGAGATATCGGGAAGGCACAAATATTGTTAGGCTTGATGATGATGTTGCCAAAATATTTCCTGATGCTATAGTAGATTTAACAATTAACGATACATATTGATAATCTCCTCAATGGGCTTATCCGCATTGTATGACCGGACTCTCTTTATATTGGCAAACTTTTGTTCAACGGGATTATAATCCGGCGAATACGGGGGCAAGTATAACACCTTAGCACCACAGGCTTGTATCAATGCTTGGGTCTCGGTGGTCTTGTGAATGCGTGCATTATCCATTATCACGAGACTGTTGGCATCTAAATGTGGCGATAACGCTTCATCAAGCCATGTATTAAACCGTTGTGCATTACAACTGCCCGATATTAACTTTGGGGCAATCAACTTATTATTCAGTTGTGCCACTATCAAAGTGGTGGTGCGGGTCTTTTGGCTGGGTATCAACCCCTGGACACATTGTCCCCGGGGGGCATAGCCATGACTTCTAAACGTTTCATCTGTAAAACCGGTCTCGTCGAGGTAAATCAGCGTTTTGCCTGATGCTTTCGCCGTTGCGAGTTGCTCCTGATAGGCTTGTCGTTTTTCTGGACATTGCTCCTTATATCCAACCGTTTTTTTTTACGCGTGTAGCCGAGTCTTTTGAGTCCATAGCCGACACAGGCGGGTGAAACCCCAAAGTGTGTGGCGCGTTCTTTAAGGGTTTGGTCAGGGTGTGCCTTGACATGTTCAGCCAGTGCCGTTGGGTCAAGTAGTCTCGGTTTTCGGGGACCCGGTTTGCCCGGTGTGAGTGGGTCTGGGTCATTGAGCCATCGGTAAATCGCAGTTCGACCGACTTTGAACCGTTTTGCCGCTTCTGTTTTACTGCCACCATTTTCTATGAATTGAAGGACGCGTGTGCGTAAATCTGATGAATGTGCCATAATGCAAACAGGATAACATACTTCTAAACTATTGTCCCGTTATTTCTTGCGTCTACTATAAATCAGTGAACTCTGCTTTGAGAGCGTTGGGAAAATTATTGATCAGCATCAACAAAAGGCATAACAAGTCATTATAGACACAAGACTTATACAGTCCGATCCATCAATCATGATGGGCAAGCTTGTCGTTGCGGGTACGCGCATCACGGCTGAATTACTTCTGGAAAAACTCGCTGCGGGTGAAACTGTTGAGCAACTTCTTGAAGCACATCCTCGTTTGACTAGGGAGGGGATTCAAGCAGCACTTCGCTTTGACACACAAGGATTATGGTCGAGGTAGATAGTGTAGTTAGAGGCCAGGAAAGGAAAAGATTATGCAGAAAACTGAGACCAAGATGGACGACGAACTGCGTCCAGAGTACGATTTGAAGAGCTTACAGGTGAGAAAGGTCGGTTCTAAGCGGAAAAGTTGCAGGAGACGATCGATCCAGTTAGAGTTGGATGTTGCTGCTGTATTTCCGGATTCCAAAATTCGGAGCCTTGATGAAAGTACCAAATGCTGAACATGCAATTGTGGATATACGCAAGTTGCGTGACTATTGTCTCAATTCGACGCATGAGCATGGAAAACACAAAGCACGCTTATTTGTAGCTGCACTTGGTATGACTGTTAATGACGCAGAAGAATTACGCAACGTTTTGTTGGAAGCGATTAAGACACATGACGCACAACTGGGATGCCAGGATGTCTATGGTCAACGCTACGTTGTTGACTTTATGCTTGTTTGGCACGGCGAACAGGCAATGATTCGGAGTGCTTGGATTATTGAACACGGTTCAAATATACCGAGATTGACTTCTTGTTATCCGTTATAGAATGTAGCAGGTGAGAGATTATGAACATTAAATTATTTGATGGTGTTGCCCTTACAGGCGATTTGCCTGAATACAATCTCAGGCGTGGACAAGTCGGCACAGTGGTTGAAATTCTTGCAGGCGGTAAAGCGTTTGAAGTGGAATTTAGTGACCGTGACGGACGGACTTATGAGTCAGTTGGTTTGCGTCCTGATCAGATCATGGTACTTTACTATGAACCGATAAAAGTCCAACCAATGTCTGCCGCAGAACAGACAGTCGATACCTAATCCGATGTTATAGTTGATAGTGGGAGCTACCGTTAGGTTGATGGCGTGAAGGAGCAATGCACTGTGTCTGATACACCCAAGTGGCGAATCCGACAGGCTTTGCCAAGCGAAGTCAAGCATTTGAGTGAACTGGCATTCCGTTCCAAGTCATACTGGGGTTACTCGGATCGATTTATGCAAGCGTGCGTTGAGGAGTTGACCCTTGATCAGCACTACATTGAGAGTAATTCCACCTTTGTGATTGAAGTTGAGAGAAGTGCCATTGGATTCTATTCGCTGGAACATGTTTCCGCTTCCGAGGCAGAGCTCGGTTACCTGTTTGTCGAACCCATGTTTATCGGAAAAGGCTATGGACGAAAGCTAATGGCACACGCGCAACAAAAGGCACGGCACCTCGGATACAACCAAATAATCATTCAAGGGGATCCAAACGCTGAACAGTTCTATCGCGCAGCGGGTGGTTCAGTGGTCGGCGTAAGGAGGTCCACAAGTATTCCTGGCCGTGAACTTCCTCTATTCCGCATCAATCTGAGAGAATCAGCAGAAGGAACTTAGCAAACCGTTGCAGGTTTCCTAATCTCGGTTGGCTCATATAAAAAGAAAGCGCAAAGCACGCAGAGAAACCGAGTTTTGAAGAAAAAACTCGGTTTCTTTGCACTAAACCTTAACATGAGCGAAAAAGAAAACCAGTTTTCGCAATTCGGTCTATGTCTCAATAATGAGGGATACCCTGCTTCGCTTGAGGTGGGGAAATTGTATCGTGTGATCCCTGATGATGACGCGGTGGCTTATGGGTACATTCGTGTTATAGGTGAAAGTAGGGAAGACTATGCCTATACGGCGAGCCGCTTTCACCTGATGCAACTGCCTATCGCTGTTGAAAAGGCGTTGTTGTCTGCTTCACAGGCGTAGTTTCTGCTCAACGGTTTTTTAGTAACGAGTCTTGAACAAGTGGGGGTGCTTTTACAAGCATCAGACCCGCTTACAAAATCACAAGGAGATAACCACTATGCACTTGACAGAGGCTCAAATTTCCTCGTTCCACGAGGACGGTTATTTGCGGTTGGAAAATGTGCTGGATAACAGCGACTTGCAGCCGGTCATTGACGAGTACTCCGGGATTATTGACGGACGCGCACAGAAGTTGTACGCTGAGGGAAAGGTGAGTTCGCTGCATAAGGACGAATCGTTTACGCGGCGGCTGCTGCTTCTAGCGAAGGAAGTGCCGGAAGTCGCCACTAATCTGGACATTATGCAGGAACGCGGCGAGGCGACCTTCAACTTTCTGAAGAACCCGAAGATTCTGGACGTGGCGGAATCGCTCTGCGGTTCGGAGATTGTATGCAACCCCATCCAGCACATTCGGGCGGTTCTGCCGCATCGTGCGACCGGTGGGTCTCCGACCCATTTCCATCAGGATATCGGCGTGTGTTGGCCCGACACTGATCCCTACTTTATGCTGACTGTCTGGGTGCCTGTCGTGGACGCGACGTTGGAGAACGGTTGTTTGGCGGTGCTGCCCGGCAGCCATAAGTATGGTCTCCGGCAACATGCGTATACACCCGGATTGAACGTACCTGATGAAGAACGTCCACCTATCAAGTCTAAGCCGCTGCCCGTACCCGCAGGTGGGCTGATCCTATTCCACAACTACACGCTGCATCACGCGCTGCCCAACGAGTCGGACGAGATCCGTTGGAGCTTTGACCTGCGCTATCACGATGCCTATATGCCATCGGGCCGTCCCTTCTATCCGACCTTCCTTATGCGTAGCAAATTCCGTCCAGATGTGTTGCAGACCGATTATGAGACGTGGTGTGAACGGTGGGAGTTTGCGTTAATGGCAGGGAAGGACGCTGTGCGGTATCGGTGGAAACGTTAGCTTGCCCAACGGGTTGGGGAGCCCAACCCCTACGGATTAGGAGTTTGTTTGCGTAGGGGCGAGGTTTCCTCGCACAACGGGTTGGGGACCCAACCCCTACGGATTCAAGACAGCTTTTGTTACGCATCACGCATCACGTATTATTCCTCATTTCCAAGTACGCTCCGTTCGGGGACAAAGCCTAACTCTTCTTCGATTCGGTAGATTTCGTATACGGGATCTCTTTCATGTCCGGGGCGCGTGTAGTGAGAGAGGTCTATCCGATCGGCATCCGCGCCGTACCAGCCACGGATAATTTCGGGGACGGTATCCTCGGCGCAGGCTTGTGCCCCCACCGCGTTCAGAATGCGAACCCCCGGCTTATGCGCGGCTTCGGCGGCAAGCGTCAAGCAGCGAACGGTATCGCTGAGATACATGTATGAAATCGAACCCATTGCCCATTGTCCTACCGGTCCCACCTTTTTGGGTATCAATTCACGGTCATCGGGGGCGATGCTCGCTAGGCGGAGGTTAATGAAATCCAGATCTTCATTCTGACGCGCCAGATAACGCGAAACCTCCTCCATCAAGTACTTCGAGAAGCCGTATCCGATTCGATCGAGGCATGGATGTCCGTCGGGCATCGGCAGCTGCAACGGTCTGAATAGGGGCGACTGAAATCCGACTGCTGCAATTGAACTGGCGAGCACAAACTTTTTGCACCCACCATCCACAAAGTACCGCACGAGTTGGTATGTTCCCATGACGTTGACACGCAGTTGCTCTTCTTCGCTCCCGCCGCCCGTTACGGCCGCTAGGTGAACTACGACATCAATTTGGTTCGGATCTAACTTTTGTAGGTCGTCGGGCGAGGTAAAATCCCCTTGAATCGCTGTCACGCCCTCTACTTCTGTCTTTTGCCTAGATATACAAAAAACTTCGTGGTCTTTTGCCATTGATTCAGCGAGTGCACGTCCGATAAATCCGCTAGTGCCGGTGATTAGTATTCCACTCATTTTACACTCCTTCTTCTGAACTTATTCACGGGGTACAACAATCAATCTTCCGACCATCGTATGACCGCACCGACCACACCTTTGGCGTTATCTTTGTTGATAGCGTCGTAGAAGGCTGGTGAGTCCTCCGATTCGACGCGATGTGTAATCGTATGGTGCCACGGCAGGACGCCTGTCGCCATGTTCTTGAGTACAGCGCGTCGGCAAGGCTCGAAGCCATCGTCGCATGGATAGAACATCGTCAACCGTTTGCCGTGGGGCGGTGCAAATTTATAGGAGAGCGGTTCCGTGCCGTAATGCCCCTGATACACAAACTTGCCGTGCCGCTTACACAGTTCGATTGCCGGATCAACACACGCAGGCACGCCGGTGGATTCAAAAACGACATCGGCCCCTTCAGGTGCAATCTTTTGGAGCTCCTCCACTACGTTCTGGATGGAACCGTTGATGAGGTAATCTGCGCCAAGTTTTTGAGCGACTGCCAATCTGTTCTGCTCAAGGTCAATGGCAACGACGATGCAGCCCCGATGGCTACAAGCAGCCATAACTCCTAATCCGACCAATCCCGCGCCGTAGACCGCGACGACATCCCCCATCCGAGGGTTTGCCGTATCGACACCGTTCAAGCCGACCGCTGGCATCACAAATAGGCTCGCAGCGTCGTCGGGTACGCCTTCCGGCAGTAGTTCCAAGCCGTGCGTTGTTTGTGGATTAACGACAGCGGCAGAGCAGTGAACGCCTGCTGCGGCTGAAACTTCCTGTCCATCGGATAGCTGCATCCCCTCCCGGTTGTCGCGGTAATAGATCCTATCGCCGACCTTAAACGTATGAACCTTCTCGCCAACATGCTCAATAACACCAACCCCTTGATAGCCGGTGCAGATTGGATACTGTCCCCAAGTAGAAATCTTGTTACGGATTAGGGCAAACTCTGTTCCAATACTAACCCCGCTGTACAACGCCCGTATCAGAATATGTTCCGGTCCCGGATCTAACAGGGTTACATCAGCGTAGCTAAAGTTCTGATTTTCGTCACTGACAAGTGCTTTGGCTTGCATTTTTCAATACCTCGTGCGAGTACCTCTATGATGGCTTCAGTGTTTCGTCGAGATATGAATCTCGACCTACAATTTCTGTTGATTTGACTCAAAAATGTGGCAGCTCATGTGTTACACGGCGTGTATTGTATTGTAGTTGATAGCGAAGGTGTTTTGGGGTCTGTGGGTATTTTTCCGCATTGGGATACGGATAGGCGGACATGTCATGGAATGGCAATGGTCCAACCGTCTGTGAGGATAGGGTATTGATATCGCCATCCTTGTCCCATCCATCGCTGTAGAGGATAAAATCCCGTTCCCAGCCCTCTTTCAGTGGCGGCAACTTAGTCGCATCAAACTCGACAGTCATCTCGTCTCCAGCATTCAAGATAACGTACATATCGTCGATCTGCTCTAACAAGGGCGTTACCTCTCCGTATCGGGTATAATGCCCCGCCAGATCCCGCCACTGCTTTGCCGTTGTAACCTCGTTATAATCAAACAGATGTGGCGCGTGGGAAGTCGGGCGATATATTTTAGAAAAACCGCGGTAATGGAGATCTGTGTGGTTCGGAGATAGTTTCGTGATACGGGTTGGCACGTCCGCCCCGCCGATCGCGAAGAACGCTGAATCCCAGTAAATCTGCATATTGGACGCAATTTTTACCTCCCGATCTTCCGAGAGGAATTTGCCCGTTAGATCGATGCAGATAGTCTTATTTTTACCTGCGGGTATGCCAATGGGATCGATGACCGTTTGCCACTTTCCATCTTCATCACGAACTTGTAGGTAGGGAAAGTGCGGGTTAATTGACGGGTTTTGTGAGAGTGAGACATTGATACTGGTATCTGTTGGGAAGATCCAGCCGGTGAGGAACAGAGTCAGTTCCAAATCATCAGGCACGTCCTCCAAATCGAGAACGATGAAGTGGGGATCAACGACACCTTGAAATACTCCCGGTTCATGTTCAATCGCATAGCGATAATCGACCGCTTTGAGTGCGTCGGAAACATCGTATCCGTGGTGGTCGAGTGCTATGCGCGGACGATGAATCTCTTTCGCCGTATAGATTTTGAACTCTGGAAACGGTGGTGGGGTATATTTCTCATCAACAAAGATTTGGGTGCCGGCGGGGTGGTCTACAACCAGCAGCTTGACCAGATCGAAATAGGCGGTTTCCCAGAGCTCCTCCGTAATCTGGAGCGAGTAGACACCCGCTTTCGGCTTCATCAGTTCACCGGGAATTTTGACGTAATCTGCGGTTTCAGCAGCTGCGAGGAATCCCATTGGTGTGGCCATCCCAAGCGGGCTACGCCACAAAAGGTCTGTTACGAACTGATAACCATCACCGTCATAGACGTAGAGGAACGGACACGATCCCTTCAACACCTGCCTTTCGAGAATGCGCTGGTTTGATGTGGGGGTGATGACATTTTGCGGAACGCCGTTTGTCCAAACAACCCGCAGTACATCCGCCTGTTTCTCTTGTCCTAAACCGAAATGCGTGACCGGGTCGGTAACGTATTTCATCTGATAAAGCTCGCCAGCCTTGAGTTCCACTTTTGCACCGATGCCGTCGATGTTGTTCTTGTTATTGCCAGCGTTGACACCCTCTAATCTCACCTGCAGCCAACTGTTTTGCTCACCGCCCTCGTTGTGCAGCGCGACTATTCCACCATCGGTGTCGATCAGGAACAGATCCAGGTCTCCGTCGTTGTCATAATCGCCAACGGTGCCATCACCTCCACTCCGAATCCCTTCAGGCAAAAGATTTGAGGCATCGGTGAAGCGACCAGTTCCATCGTTCCTAAACAGGAAAACGCCACGTCCATCCCCCTCTTTCGGTGCGCCGATAAGCCATAGATCCAAGAAACCGTCGTTGTCGTAATCGAGGAAATGGGCATCTAAACCGCGCCCTCCCTTTGCAGCGTTGAGTGCTGCCTCGTCAGAACGGCTATCAGAGGCAAAAGTGCCATCGCCGCGGTTTCGATAGAGCCGATGGGGTGTGTCACCATCGGTTGCTAGAAACAGGTCAGTATCGCCATCGTTGTCGTAATCACCTGCCGCGACCGCCCTAAAAGCGTGGTTTTGGGGGCCATCTATTTCATCGGTCAACGCTTGCAGCTTTCCCTGACGCAGGTTGGTGTAGAGTGTACAGCCCTTCCCATCATTTACGATTAGTAGATCAATATCGCCATCATCGTCAAAATCGCCAAGTCCTGTGTCCCGTGCACCGGGGCGTTCCGATGGGCTGAAGGTCTGATCGCTAACATCGCTGAAGACACCATCGCCATTGTTGCGGTACATCTCCACCCGGTTGCTTGTTGTGAACAGATCCAAATCGCCATCGTGGTCATAGTCAACGAATAGGTTTGGTCCTTTGACTTGGTTTTTTGGACTGCGATCTGATTGGGGGGTGACAAAGTCCGGCATCTCGGTGAAACTACCTGCTCCATCGTTGAAAAGGAAAGTGCTTCCCTCTTCTCCAGACAGATAGAGATCTGGGTCGCCATCCTTATCAATATCAGCAAAGGCAGCGGTGTCTCCGTGGTGTCCGACTGTGGCAGCGGGGATAAATTTTCCATCTTCATTCCGAAAGAGATTGGGGGCAGCATCTAAAACAGTGGAGGTGGTATACAGGTCTAGATCGCTGTCGTTGTCGTAGTCAATCAGCAGGATTTTGAATCGTTTCCCCTTTAGGTTGCCAAGCCCGATTTCCTGAGTTATATCGACAAAGTTCGCTCCGATTGGTGGTGTCTGCTTTGCTTTGATTCGTGCCTTGAACCCGGGACTAAATTCCTCGATGGGATGCCCCAAGATGTTCGTCACCAATTCTCCAATTCCCTGTTGGTAGCGGGGACTTCGCTTTTGAACGTTCTCAAAAATCTGAATATATCGGGCCGCTCCTTTGATGTTGTTTTGGTCTATCAAAAGCAGTCCCTGTTTCAGATACTTGAGAAACTCTTCATCGGCATCCCACAGCAGGGCATTCAACTCCATACAGATTAGCTTCGCGTCCTCAACCAGTTCCCGTCGTAAAAGCGCGTTTGCCAATTTGAGCATTACCACCACATTCGCTGGGGTTCGCTCGCGTAATTCCCGCAGGTGGAAAATTGCCTCGTCTGTTGCCTCTGGGTTATTCCGCTGACTGAGATAGTGACGTGTCAGTTTATACCGCGTTTCAAGGTCGTCCGGCGCAAGTTTTACCGCCTCCTGAATCGCTGCAACTGCTTCCGCAGTCCTGCTCTGCGATTGATAGATCTCCGCCAAAATGAAATGTAATCGGCTGTCCATCGGTTCAACTTCGAGCCCACGTTTGACCCACGCTTCCGCTTCCTCACGTTGCTTGAGGCGTAGGTGTGCAACCGCGAGGTTGCCGTAACCGATTGATTCATCGGGTGCTAGGTTAATCAACCCCTGAAACTGTTCAATCGCTTGATGGGGTTGAGATTCTTCGAGATAGGCTAATCCAAGATTCTGGTGACGTATCGCAGCCGAGACGATTTCATCGACAGCCTGTTGGGAGTTGGCGATGGGAATGTAGATGAGAAGTAAAACGTGAAACGTGAAACGTGATAAGAGTGATTTCATACGTTTAGGAGTACGGGAGTTCATATCTCTATTGTCTGAAGGGGGACGCAGATCTCGCTAATAAAACTAGGGCGTGTTTCCATTTTGATGTTACTAATTCAGCAAATGCTGTAATCATCGGGCGGTCTGACACCTGTAGTGCTGTTAGTTTGCTTGTTGGGATCACAATCTAACAGATCGTGGTACAAGAGACTATTTTTATGGAATAAGTTTTCCTATTTGCCCTCTAGTTCGGTGCGGACGATCTGCGTTCCGGCGACAAGATTTTTCAGTTTCAAACAGCATATCCAGCGTGGCAGTTGAAAGAAACCACAGTCAGGCGAAATACTCAATCGTTCGGGTGGACAGTGCTGCAAAATTTGGCGGATACGGTCGGCGACCTCCTCAGGCGGTTCTTGCCAAAAACTCTTGATGTCCACAACACCTGCCATAAAGTCGAACTGCCCCTCGAATCTACTGTAGATGTCATGTTCAATCATCTCACGGTTGGCAAACTCCATTGACAGACAGTCAACGTTCATATCTAACAACGCTGGGAACATCCAGTCATACCGACGTTTTCCGCGGGGACGTGACCCCAAATTGCCGAAGCAGATGTGTAGGTTCTTTCGCACCGAGACCCCATCAAGCGCGCGATTGAGCAGTGCCACCCAATCTTCAAGTTTGCCGGGAATGATACCGAAACTCGGCTCGTCAAGTTGGACTTCAGTACACCCTTCTTCCTCAAGGGCTTTCAATTCTCGGTTGATAACTTCAGCGAATTCCCAACCAAGTTCGATACGGTCTTTATACGGGTCGCCATCCCGGATTTGGATGTGCATGGTCAACGTCAGGGGACCTGGGCAACACGCCTTGATTCGCTGTCCTTCGCCGGCGTTTGCCTTCAGGAACTGGAATTCCTCGACAATACCCAAACCTGTCGGGATACGCACCTGATCTTCGAGATTGTAGCGTGGGACGCTATCGTACGCATACAGTCCGGTTTGACGGAGGACTGGTCGTTCAATTAATCCCTCCATCCGTCCGTAGAAGTTTTGTACGAAATACCAGCGACGCATTTCACCGTCTGTGATGGTGTCAATACCAGCCTCCTTCTGGTCCAAGATTGCTAGCCGGACGGCATCATCATAAACCTCTTTTATGTCGGTCGGTCCATACTCGCCGCGTTTTTCTGCCTCCATTGCTGTCCAAAACCAACCCGGCATCGCATGGGAACCGATTACCGTAGTGGGGAGCAATTGTTCGTATGACATAGGTTCTCCTTTATGAATAAGTAGGAATTAAAGTGTCTAAAGTGCATAATAAGCCTTAGAATTGCTGCTCCTAACTTTAGCACACTTTGCTTAACTTTAGCAACACTTTATCATAGCTGTCTATCAATTATCCCTTGACAATATCGCTGAATTAAGATAAATTGTTCGCTGTTTGCAAGGAACTTTATCCTTACTATAGTGGATCTTAGAATTACTTAGACACTCCCAATGCACAGCTAACCCCCTAAATCCCCCTTATCAGGGGGACTTTTGAGGCTGCGCGAAGGTCGGGGTTATTGATAAATGTATACTTATTTTTAGAATTCACTATAATTCAAAAACCTGTTACCATTTATGGGGAAATTACTGGAGGATTTTATGAAATTTGTTCGATACCAATCTAATGGAAATGTAAGTTACGGGACGCTTTCGGGCGACACTATTAACGAGATAGATGGCGATCCAATTACTGGATATAGTGAAACTGGAAATACGGCTGCGTTGGGGGATGTAGAGCTGCTTGCGCCGGTCACGCCGGGAAAAGTTCTAGCGGTTGGACTAAATTATAGAAGCCATCTCGACGGTGCGCCGGAGCCGGCGAATCCGGAGATCTTCATCAAGACACCTACTTGCCTAAACGATCCGGCGGGAAACATTGTGCTGCCGGATGGTGACGATAACGTTCACGCAGAGGGTGAATTGGTCGTTGTCATCAAGAATTGCACAAAAGGGGCAACTCCCGAAGAAGCCGCCGCGAACATCCTGGGTGTTACTTGTGGTAACGATGTAAGTGCCCGAACATGGCAAAGTAACGACATGCAGTGGTGGCGTGCAAAAGCCTCCGATACATTTGGTCCCGTCGGTCCTGCCGTTGTGACCGGTCTCGACTACAACGCACTCCAATTGGAGACACGAATTAACGGTGAGGTTGTCCAGGCGCAGACCACCGCAGATTTGATTTTCCCTGTGGAAGCGGTTGTCAGTTTCGTTTCGCAGGCGATGACGCTTGAACCGGGAGATGTTATCTTCACCGGAACCCCCGGAACAACATCAGCTTTAAGAGCTGGGGATGTAGTAGAGGTAGAGCTTGAAGGGATCGGTGTCCTGAAAAACAGTGTCGTTGATGCGTAAGCTATCCCTCTGAATTGAAGAGCGTAAGGGGCAACTGAGGAAGAGAAACCAGTCAAGCTACATATTTTCGCAATGTAGGTGGATCTGCCAACTGAAGTTCAAGAGTTGAGCGGTACGAATTATGAATGACCTGAATCCGGCAAATTCCTATTTTACTTTTCAAGATGGTTTTGTCCCGGTGAAGATACTCGCTGGCAACCATATTTTTGAACGGCTCGCGCCGCAGCGGACGAGTATCATCTTTGGGGTGACGGAACTGCCGTGGGCTGTTGCTGCTTATCGGATTGATCAACTCATTGTACAGCTAGAGCCAAATCTTGACGAAGTGGATGCAATCGCTATTGAAAATTCAGGGAAAGCCCGACTTGTCCGTGATAACACAGTTATCTACGAGTTAGATTGCATCATTCCACCAGAGATTACCGGATTGCACTCCAATTTCTTCTACCGTTGCCCCGAATGTAATGGACATGTCTACGAATGTACACACCTCCGAATCGGTAATCGGAAGGAGGACGAATCGTCCTCCTTACCGTCTATCATTTCGGAAATCACAGTCTGTCCGGCCTGTGGTGGCAAGATCCAGCATCTCGCACAGGGGATAAGTTTTTGCCTCGACTGCGATTGGGAGCATGGCTTGGAGCCTATCACCCGATAAAAGGGCTGGCAATTAGTCTTTGAAATAACGGAGGATACCACCAATTATGAAAATCACCCGTATCAAACTCTATATCGTCAATGTGCCTGAGCGAAAATGGTGGTGGTCTGATGACTTTTATGGTCAACCAACACACCAACGATCTGAGCATGGCATCGCTGAAGTTGAAACGAGCGAAGGACTGACAGGACTCACCCAGATAGGGCGTGGCACTCCGACGGAAACTATGGAGGAAACACTGAACGGCTGGCTGGGGCAGGATGTTCTGGCGATCAATCTCGCTAGTTTGGCGACACCGATGGTGGGTGCTTTTGAACAGGCTATACTCGATTTGCGCGGTCAGGTGCTCGGCGTTCCGATCTGGGATTTGCTTGGTGGTAGACTCCGAGATCGCATTTTTGTTACCCAATGTACCGGCTACAAGACACCGCAGCACACAGCAGAGGATGCACAGTGGGGCTGGGAACACGGCTTTCGCGCTTACAAGATGAAGTGTATCACCAGCAGAGAGACGACGCCGGAGGAACGCATCCGCTACGTTGCTGATCGTATTGAAGCCATCCACAAGGTCCTGCCGGATATGGCGGTGCGTCCTGATATTCGCTGGCGACTTGAGGAGGTCTGGGTGGCTCAAGAACTTGCCCGTCGTCTGCAGGGGCACCGGGTGGAGAGTCTAGAGAGTCCGATCACTAAACGCGCAGCAGGTGGCACTTTTTCTGAGTGGAGGCGGCTGCGGCAGACCATCCACCTACCTGTGGGGGACCACGTTTATAACAGCGAAGACCTCATCCAGCGATTTCAGGCGGAAGCACTTGATTACGCAATTGTTGGAGGCTCGACTGCTTTTGAAGCGATTAATCAATCGCGCCTTGCCCATGAACTGGGTATGGACGGTTGGTCACAAACAGTGGCGTACGGACCAGGGGCAGCTATGGGGTTGCATATGGCTGCTTGTATGCCCCACCTGACGCAGCCTTACGATATGGTTGGACCTATGGCTTGGGAGAACACCCTGGTCAATGAGGACTTCCCATTTGAAGATGGCTGTTTTCTGGTGCCGGATCGCCCTGGATTGGGATACACTCTGAATCACGATGCGGTTAAAAAGTATCTGGTTACGAAGCGAGATTTTGAATGAGTTCTTTCCACAGTCATTCCCACCTGAACATAGGACCCTTCTAGACGGAAGAAAGCGTATCAATGAAATCTGATGAAAAAGCTGAAAATGGAAATCCCCCGTATTTGCGACAGCCGTCCCTCTCGCCGGATGGCAGCAAAATCGCTTTCTGCTACGCGGGGGATGTCTGGATTGTCCCCACAGGCGGCGGAGAGGCAAGCCGTATAACATCTCACGCAAGCAATGATTCGGATCCAATCTTTTCTCCCGATGGAACGCAGTTGGCGTTTGCCTCTCAGCGTACAGGTGGTGGAAATATCTACACTATCTCTCTCCAATCGAACCATCCACCGAAACGTTTAACCTATCACGACGAATCCATCCCACCGGCTTGTTGGTCCCCGGATGGGCAATGGCTCTACTTTACCTCCGATTACGATGGGATTCGAGGTGCGAGTTATAAGATTCATATTGATGGGGGCACACCAATCCAAATTGCGGGTGATCCGCGGGAAACGCACTACAATTTAGCAATCTCGCCCGATGGGAAGACGTTGGCTTTTAACAATAATGGGTCCCAATGGTGGCGACATGGACAGCATCCGTCTGGGCATTCTGACATCTGGATAGTCGGTGAGGCAGTTGGAGCGGACGACCACCGCCGATTGACACAATACCTTGGCAAAAATCTGAGACCGATGTGGAACGCTGACGACACTGGACTCTACTACTTGAGCGACCGGGACGGTGAGGAAAACATCTGGTATATGACGCGGGAAGGTGATGCGGCGGTTGAACAGGTTACTCACTTTGCTGACGGGCGGGTGCTGCGTCCCTCAATTTCCGCGGATGGGCAGTGGATCGTTTTTGAGCGCGACTTTCAGATTTGGCGGTTGAACCTTGAAAGCCGAATGTCTGAGCCGGTAAAGATTACTCTTCAGACCGACGAAAAATTGACCCCGATCCAGCATCATAGCTACGCCTCTGGTATTAACGAATTTGAGCTCGCCCCTGACGGCAAGAAGGTCGCTTTCATTGTTCACGGCGAGGTCTTTGCGGATTTGGCGGACAAAGGGGATAAGGTCAAAAAGGGAGGGGATTCGTTCAAGGTAACGGACACCCCCTTCCGCGAGAGTCAGGTGCGGTGGCATCCTGAAAGTGATCGCGTTGTGTACATCTCAGATCGGACGGGGCACAACGAGGTCTTTCAATACCACTTCAAAAAACGGGTGGAAACCCAGTTGACGGATTCACCGGAGCAAAAATACACGCCAAAGTTTTCACCCGATGGAAAGTGGCTTGCTTATATTCAAGTCCCTTTGAATCCCGATATAACGAGGAGCGATGGTGAAATTTGGCTGATGAATACGGAGACGGAGGAGAAGCGGTCTTTCATCACCGATCAAGTTTTTATAGGTGTGCCACAGCCGACAGAGTTTGAGTGGTCGCCGGATAGCCAATGGTTAGCCTTTATCGCGACAGATACCCACTTCTTCAGTAACCTCTACGTCCAGCATATCGAAGCAGATGCCCCCAAGCAACTGACCTTTTTGAGTAATATCAGTACCGATGACATCCTCTGGGCTCCCAATGGGAAATTTATTATCTTTAACACCGGTCAGTACCGCGCTGAGTCACAAATTGCGCGTGTAGATCTGAAGCCGATCCAACCGGTTTTCAAAGAAGAAGATTTCGATCGGCTATTTCGGGAGGAAAAGCCGGATAAGCCGCAGCCGCCCGAAGCAGAGTCCAGTGAAAAAGCAGAAACCGATTCAGGTGCCGAAAGTTCGGAAGACTCAGAAAACGAACAGGACGGAGAGAGTCAGCAAGCAAAGAAGCCCGAGAAGAAGATTGAGCCGGTTGAGATTGAATTTGAGGGGATTAAATATCGGCTCCGTTTCCTCACCGATTTCAAGCTCAATGCCTCTGCTGAAAGTATTCGCCCAAACAGCAAAACGCTCATCTTTCGCGCTGCTATGACAGGACAGCCAAACCTGTGGAGTCTGTCTCTTGAGGAGGATAAGCGCGGTGAACTTCCCAAGCAATTGACAGGAACTGCCAGTGGGAAGGGTAATGTGCATTTCATACCGAATGGGAAAAGGTTTTATTATACCGATGGGGGACGCATTCATGCCGTAGGGTTGGGCGAAGATGGCGCGAAGGAGGGAGATGCGAAGGCGTTAGATACGAGGGCAGAAGTTGAAGTCAACTTCCATCTCGAAAAGCTGCAAGCCTTCGATGAAGCGTGGGGGTTGATTCGGGATGGATTTTACGACCCACAATTCCACGGCTGTGATTGGGAACAGATACGCCAGATATTTCGTCCGATGATAGAGGGGGTACAGACGCAGGCAGAATTCCGTGAGCTATTAAATCTCATGGTCGGGGAATTGAACGCCTCCCATCTCGGTGCCGGGGGGCGGACTGACAACGCGCCAGATAGCTTTCTCGGTGTAGATTTCGATCGAGAGTCATTGGAAAGGGATGGACACTTCAAGATTTCCGCAATCATCCCCGAATCCCCACTAACGCTTCCAGAAGAGCCCGGACAGGTTGGAGAGTATATAGTTGCGGTTGATGAGGTCGCCCTTGACCGAGGGGTCAACCTACCTGAACAGCTCCAGCGCAAACAGGGGAGACGGGTGACAGTGAAACTCAACGATAAACCTGAACTTGAGGGTGCTCGGGAATTAACTGTTCAGCCCATCGACAGCGGTCAGCACCGAAACCTCCGTTACAAGGAATGGGTGCGTTGGAATGAAGCATACGTCCACGAAAAGAGTCGTCGCCGCCTTGGGTATGTCCACATCCGTGAGATGTCTTACCAAGCCTACCTCCAGTTTATCGCTGATCTTGATACCGAAACCCACGACAGAGAAGGGGTTGTGCTCGATGTCCGATTTAACCCTGGTGGACATATCGCGCCTTTCATCCTTGATGTTTTGCATCGCAGAGCCTATACCCAATCCAATTATCGCGGTTTAATCAGCACAACAGACACCAACCTTGCAGGCAATCGGATCTTGGAGCAGCCTGTTATCCTGATCACCAATGAACACTCGGGGAGCAATGCGGAGATGTTTAGTGAGGGGTTCCGAAAGTTGGGACTTGGTAAGGTGGTCGGTATGCCCACAGCCGGTGCGGTCATCTGGACTTGGGGTTGGGCTTTGCTCGATGGCACAGTCTTCCGTTTGCCACGGCTAAGGGTCTCGACCTTGGAAGGTGAGAATACAGAGGGCACTGCCCGTCCGGTCGACCTCCAAGTTGACCGCCCACTCGGCGAAGCCGCACAGGGAATAGATAGTCAACTTGACGTTGCTGTTGAGCAATTGTTGGCGCAAATTGATGAAGATGGTGGGAATGTATAGCGGTAGGCTCCGATGCTGTCGGTTCGTTCGAGACTTACAGTGGAGAACGCAGATTTGCATTTCCTACCGGGGCTCCCCTCCTATCCGAGTGTCTTCCAAACGAGTCGAATTGCAAACGCTAGCACGGCGACAACAAGAACAACCCGAATCCACTTATCTCCTTTTTCGACTGCCCAATGACTGCCGATCCAAGCACCTGTGGCATTCCCGACGGCAAGCGTCAATCCAAAATACCAATCCACATTTTTACTCATAATGAAAACAACTAAGGCACTAATGGTGTAAAAAAAGACCACAAACAGTTTGATAGCATTGGTGCGAACCAGATCGAAACCGTTCGTCAGCGTTAGTGCTGCAATGATAATAAACCCTGCTCCTGCCTGAATAAAACCACCGTAAATACCTACGAAGAAAAAGACGAACATCCCAATCATTTTGCGTATTACGTCATAGTAGGTATACCAGTTACCTCGTGCGCCTACGAAAAAAAAGACAACGCTCCCGATGATGTTGCGAAGTAAACTCAAACCTTCAGGTCCATCTTGCAACTTCTTAGTTGGATTAAAAAGGGTTATAATTAGCACGCCGATCATGATGCCGGCGAGAACGCGGTTAAAGATAACCTCATCCATTTCAACGGCAATCTGTGCGCCTAACCATGCTCCGACGAGCGCAGGGAGGGTAAGGAGGGTGCTATAGCCAAAATCAGAAACGCCCTTGCGGCGGAATCCCATAATTCCGCTGGCATTCTGGAAGAAAACTGCGACCCTGTTGGTGCCATTTGCTGTTGCCGGATGTAAACCGAGAAAAATTAGAACCGGGAGGGTGAGTAGTGAACCACCGCCGGCAACGGTGTTGAGGAAGCCGGCGAAGACACCGGTAACGAGAATTAACGGGATTTCCCAAATTTCCATGTGTTGTTTTTGCAACTCCTCATTGGTTGGATTGAAAGACTATCACCATAATTATATCAGTTTTCATCTCGTTAATCCAGCGAAAAACTGAGAATCTTTCGACAAAAACTATACGGGTTGACTTATTTGGGGAGGGTGTGCTAAATTAGGGAGGTCTATTCTGGATTTACCCATTCGGGATGAATAGATGTAAATCCCGGTTAAAAAAAGGAACAACGATCGTTGTTCCCTACAGAATCCCGATTTTACTGGGGTGCCGCCTCGTTAATTCGTTATTTTTAGACCAGGAGGAGAGAAATATGTTAGCCGTTAAAGAACTAGGTCACGTGGGAATCTACTGTACCGACCTGCAACGCTCCAAAGATTTTTACACCCGTATCTTGGGACTCACAGTTACCGATGAAGACCCTGACGGTAATATCACCTTCCTCAGCGCACAGCCAGAGGAGGAACACCATGAAGTCGCGCTCTGCCCGGGTAGGGATGTGCCAGCGGGGGCAAAGGTTATTCAACAGGTGTCCTTCATCGTGGAAGATTTGCCAACCCTGAAGCAGTTTTATCATCGCTTGAAGGGGGAGGGGGTGCGTTTCCGTAGTATCGTCAGCCACGGTATTGCCCTTGCTATTTACTGCTACGATCCCGATGACAACGTTGTCGAGATCTATGCGAAAACGCCGTACAAGGTCGCACAACCGCTCTCGGAGCCGGTCGATCTCGAACTGTCAGATGAGGAATTGCTCGCCATCGCTGAAGGGGGCGCATAGTCATAAGATCGCTACAATAAGGAGAGGGTTATGAGCTTAGAATATTCGTCCACAATTGCAGGTATTGTACAAAAACTAGAAACCCGGAATCCGCTGCCCCTGCTCGCTCCAAGCGAAGAGTGGGACAGCGAACTCACCCATCGAATTGAAAATCTGTCCCTAGAGGGGCTCTTTGATGGTCAATCCATTAAGGATTCAACGATGGGATACGCTATGCAGAGCGGTTTGCTGCTCTGGAACGATGCGCTTGATGCGTCACACACAATCTCGCAGGGTATCGAAAGCGGAACGGGCAGCTATTGGCACGGCATTATGCACCGCCGTGAGCCAGACTATAGCAACGCAAAGTACTGGTTTAGGCGCGTTGGAGTACATCCCACCTTTCCCGCACTCCGTGAACGAGCGTTAGTGCTGCTTCAATCAGGTTCAACGGAATCGGAACTGCTCACAGATTATGCTGAGGCAATTAAGAAAACAGATGACTGGGATGCCTTTTGGTTCGTTGACTGGTGTCAGGCTGCGGATGGAGACGGGTCAACGCCGGAAGCGGTGAAAGCGTTTTTACAAGTTATACAGGTTGAGGAGATTAGGCTACTACTGAATTACTCCTATCAGGGGGCACTCACTCAATAACCTTTGGTATTAGTTGGTAAGGATAAAGAAGAGTTCATTTGTTCATTAATAAACCAATCAACTAGGGAACAAATGAACCAACACGGGAGGTATCACCATGCGTTTTCACAATGACTTCCACCGCTACCCCTTACTCATCGTGATCAGTTGCATACTCACAACACTTTGCATCTCGTCCGTTGATGCGTCTTCAATCAAAACCAGTTACAAGTATCAAGAGATCAAGCGGCTCCATAAAATGACCCTCCAAGAGAGCGAGCCGGCAGGACTCAATATGTTGATTCAGAAATCGCGTACGTTTATCGCGGAGCATCCGAAATACAAACGGATTGATCAGGTCTACTACATTTTCGGCAACGCGCTGACCAAAGCTGGAAATGCCGAGGAGGCGGTTAAGGCTTATCAACAACTTGTAGAAAATTATCCGAAAGCTACCTATTTCGCGCTTGCTCTCTTAGAGATGGGATTAGCTTATGACCGGCTCGGTCAGCACGACAAAGCGGATGCAGCGTATCATCAATTGGTTGAACACCCAAAGTACGGTTCGCGCGCGTCTGCGAAGACCGCAAATCGGTTGTTGGCACTACAAAAGGAGAACCGCACCGGCGAAGTCCCCACAAGCCCTTCATACGGAGGACGACCGGATGCACTGGTTGGCAAAAAGGCAATTGACTTCAACGGGAAAGACCTCAACGGCAATGATTTGTCGCTTGAGAAATATCGAGGCAATGTGATTTTGCTCGACTTCTGGGCGGTTTGGTGTAAACCGTGTATCGCTGAAATGCCTAATGTCAAGCAGGTATACGAGAAATATAAGGATGAGAATTTCCAGATTATTGGAATTAGCCTTGATGAAAGTCGGGATACATTGGTGGGTTACTTGGAAAAAGAGGAAATTACTTGGCCCCAGTTTTTTGATGGAAATGGTTGGAAGAATCAGGTGGCGCAGATCTATGGTATCCGTGCCATTCCTCACATGTACCTCATTGATGGCGACGGCGTGGTTCGTAAGTCAGATGTGCGGGGGCACGCTCTTGAACCGGCGGTTGCTGAACTGGTCCGAGAAAACAACGCGAAATTACAGGGCGACAAGCCGGAGGAGAAATAATCTCAAAGTTGATTATAGATAGTGAGTCGATACCCTCAACAATTTATGCGAATCAGGAGTACTTACCCACCTTCAAGACGCGCAATGAATTGCGCTACTACAAACGCCCGTTCGTAGTAGGGCGATTCATCGCCCGTTGGGGATATAATACCCAAGCTGTAATCTGACCTACACCTATTGATAATCCATTTAACACAATTGAAGTTGACCCTCCGATTCCAAATACTATCGTGGTATTTTTGCGACGATGGTGTAGCATAGTTGCAACATCCTTTTTGTGAACACGACCCTCCCTTTGCAATCTCAACTCATGTCAAAAGCAGGCGCGAAGTCCCCCAGAAAACGGGTTTGCCGAAGTACCTGCTTTTCTGCACAATACGCTTCACACGGTTCAAGATAATTGTGGCATCTAAATTGCACACGGCCAATAAACCAAATGAGTTTCCGTTCGGCACCGATTCATGTCAGATCCTATCTAGCTCCGTTGAAATATCAACAGAACCTAATGAAAGGAGATGTCAACAGAATCTAATGAATTCACTTGCCCCCAGTTTTTTTTGAGGGGTTATTGTCATTGGTTTTGCGAGCGATAGGAGTGAGAAAGTCAGGTCAGATATGATAAAATACCTCCCTACCGAAAACACTCACTGTTTAGGGCAAGGAGGTATTATGAAAGGAAAACACTCTCAAAAACGGGTGAATCCCACCCCCATGATAACCACTATCACTGAGATTTTCAAGCCTGTTTTGAAAAAACCGGCGTTAAAAAACCTGATGCTCACCATCATAGCTATAGCCTTGGCGCAGTCCTTTGGCATCAACGAAATCGCTTCACGGTTGCCGGTGTCAGTCAAGCATCAAAAGACGAAACAGAAACGACTGCTTCGATTCTTGGCACGTACATTTCCCATAGGTGCGGTGATGCGGTGTTGGTTAGTCTTCGTGGTGAGGCGTGTCTGTCACCCCGGCACTGTGCGTCCGTTAATTTTAATTGATGAAACCCAGGTGCTTGGTACTTTCAAAGCGATTGTCGCTGCGGTGCCGTTTCGACAGCGTGCGATACCTATCTATTGGCACATCTATACCGATGCTGAGATTCAGGATATGAAATATAAAAGCCATAATGAGATTATCCAACGATTTTGCCGCACGGTCTATCGTCAGGCACGAAAAGCACTGCCCCCAGCGTGCGAACCGGTGTTGATATTCGACCGGGGGTTCGCCCGTGCGAGATATGTGATAAAATTTCTCAAAGCAAAAGGCATACCGTTTGTGATGCGCGTCTGTCGCAACGTTCGCATTACCGTTTGGGGTCAGGTCAAAACGATGGAACAGATGCAGAAAACTGGGTTCTATCCACAGATTCTCTATTACCCAACCGAGCCAATTCGACTGAACCTATATGTGGTCAGAGATGCACGGTTTGCTGAACCGATGTATCTGATTTCAAGCCATCTGACGGGCAGTCAAATCCACCGGTGTTATAAACGAAGAATGCAGATTGAACACGGTTTTAGAGACATCAAGACCGGCTTTGGATTTGGCAAGCTGATTCTCAAAAAACCGACAAAAGCACGAATCAATCTGTTATGGCTGTTGGCTTGTCTGAGTTATGGACTGCTGTTTATCATCTACCAAAAATCCGGTGACCGATGGACCAAAGCATTCAACACAAACAAAAAAATCTATTCGTTGATTAACGTGATTAAGCGCGTGATTGCTCAAGCTTGGCTGGGGTGGACTCTCAATCCCTTTTTCACACTGCCACTTTGTCAGACAGATGCCTTGCAAGGCGCATAATCACAAACATTCTCACAAACATTACCTCTCAAACACACTCAACTCTTAAATCAGAAAAAACTGGGGGTAAATGAAAATCTAATGAAAGCAATGCAATTTTCCACACTCACACTTATCTTTGTGACACTCCTGTTTTTACCAAACACCTTCGCCCAAGATTCTCCACAGTGGCACCTACCGCAAGGAGCCAAAGTGCGTCTCGGTAAAGGCACAATGCGTAAGATACAATATTCGCCGGACGGTTCCTATCTCGCTGTCGCTAGCGGTATTGGTATTTGGCTCTACGATACGACGACCCATCAAGAGATCACTCTAATTACCGAGCATACAGATAGGATTGGTAGTCTCGCATTTAGTCCGGCTGGGGATATCCTCGCAGGCGGGGATTGGGATGGTGAAATCCGTCTGTGGGATGCCGTAACGGGTGCATACAAGCAGACCCTCACAGGGCATACGTCGGGTGGGGTTATTAGTATTACGTTTAGTCCAGATGGAACGACTCTCGCAAGTGGAGGCACGGACCAGACCATCCGTCTATGGGACATCTTGACGGGTGACCAAAAGCACACACTTATAGGGCATACAAGCACGGTCTTGAGCGTTGCCTTCAATCCAGATGGGAATACACTTGCAAGTGGAAGTTATGACAACACGGTGCGGCTGTGGGATGCCGTAACGGGTGCACACAAAGAGACACTCACCGGGCATACATATGTGGTCAGTAGCGTAGCGTTTAGTCCGGATGGACGAACACTCGTAAGCGGAAGTTATGACAACACGGTGCGGCTGTGGGATGCCGTAACGGGTGCACACAAACAGACACTTATAGGACATACGTATTTTGTCTATAGCATTGATTTTAGTCCCGATGGTACCACACTCGCTAGTGGGAGCTATGACAGTACAGTGCGGCTGTGGGATGCTGTCACGGGTACACCCAAACAGACACTTACAGGCCATACAGATCAGGTCAGGAGTATCGATTTCAGCCCGGATGGGAATACGCTCGCCAGTGGGAGCTATGACAATACAGTGCGGCTGTGGAATGCCATCACGGGTGCACCCAAGCACACACTCACAGGGCATATGGGGGAAATCACTAGCATCGCTTTCAGGCCAGATGGCACCACACTCGCAACCGGGAGTTCGGACGTAACTTATATCCGTTTGTGGGATGCTGGCACAGGTGACCAAAAGCAGAGACTCGTCGGACATACGGATAAGATTACTAGCATTGCCTTCAGTTCCGAGGGAGACACGCTTGCAAGTGGAAGTCGGGACGGCACAGTGCGACTGTGGGAGACTGACACGGGTGCTCACAAGCAGATACTCGTAAGGCATACGGGGGAGTTTATTCGCATTAGCGTTGCCTTCAGTCCGGATGGACGTACGCTTGCCAGTGGGAGTAATGATAAGATCCTCCATCTATGGGATGTCGTCACGGGTAACCTCAAGCAGAGACTCATCGGGCATACAGGGGATATCACTAGTGTTGCTTTCAGTCCAGATGGCACCACGCTCGCGAGTGGGAGTTATGGGGAAATCCGTCTGTGGGATGCCGTAACGGGTGCCCACAAGCAGAGACTCACAGGGCATACGGAGGAGATTACTAGTGTTGCCTTCAGTCCAGATGGCACCACACTCGTCAGTGGGGGGTCGGACGATACCATCCGTCTGTGGGATGTCGCCACAGGTGCCCACAAGCAGAGACTCACCGGGCATACGAGCACAGTTTCGAGCGTTACATTTAGTCCTGATGGGAGCACGCTTGCAAGCGGAAGTTGGGACGATACCATCCGACTGTGGGATGCGGCGACTGGAGATCTAAAAGGTATCCTCACAGGACATAGGAGTGGGGTCTATAGTGTTGCTTTCAGTCCAGATGGCACCACGCTTGCAAGTGGAAGTTCAGACGGCACGGTGCTCCTGTGGGAGATTAGTCCTGCAATAGAACCACTGATGTTCGGAGATGTCAACCGCGATGGTGTAGTGGACATCTCCGATTTGGCGATTGTTGGTTCAAACTTAGGGCAAACAGGACAAAATGCTGCCGATGTCAACGGGGATGATGTTGTTAATATTTTCGACCTCGTTACAGTTGCAAGTGCACTTGACGATACGGCAGCCGCGCCCTCCGCGCAGCCACAAGCACTTGCGACGCTCACCGCCGCCGAGGTTGAGGGTTGGCTCCTTCAAGCACAAAGTTTACATCTCACGGATACGAGATCTCAAAGGGGCATTTTCTTCCTTGAGCAACTCCTTGCAGCGTTGATCCCGAACGAGAATGCCCTGTTACCCAACTACCCAAATCCGTTTAACCCAGAGACATGGATTCCGTATCAACTCGCCTATGCTAGCAATGTTCAAATCACGATTTATGACACAAAGGGTGAAATGGTGCGTCAATTAGATATGGGGTATCAACCTATGGGTAATTACACGGACCGGTCAAGGGCGGCATATTGGGATGGGCGCAATGAAAGCGGCGAATCAGTTGCAAGCGGAGTTTATGTCTATCAACTCCGGGCAGGGGATTATTCAGCCACGAGACGGATGATAATCGTTAAGTAGGTGCATAAACTATAGTAGATTTTAGAATTAACGAGACACTCCAAATCGGCGCAGTTGGAAACAGCGCCTACCAAGCATGGGGGGCGAAAGTGTCTAGGTAGTGTTTACATTTTTTTAGCAGTGATAAGCAAAGCTGCGAAATAGACGAATCCGAGGTATCGGTCTGCATATTTATCATATCGGGTGGCAACCCTACGATACTGCTTCAACCGATGGAAAAAACGCTCTATAACGTTGCGACGTTTATACACCTCTTTATCATAAGGCCGATCTTCAACGCGGTTGTTGCGCGGCCGGATTACCGCAACCGCCCCTTGAGCAACAATGATTTCTCGCAACGCATCAGAGTCATAAGCCGCATCCGCAATAATGTATCGGCACGTGTAGCCGGCAATCAACGCCGGGGCTTGTGTCACGTCATGACGTGCACCCGCTGTCAAGATAAAACGCAAAGGAACAAACGCATCACTCACCGCAGCATTGAGTTTCGTGGTAAAGCCACCTTGACTCCGACCGAGTGCTTCTGATTTCTGACCTCCCTTTTTTTTGGGGCACCCGCTGCAGCATGTGCCCGCACAATCGTTGAATCCATGAGGAGCGCAGAAAGTTCACCCGCGTCATGGAAATGTTGATGGAGTTTTTCAAAGACCCCGGCATCGCACCATCTGCCGAAACGTCTATAGATGGCATTCCAATATCCGTAAACTTTCGGCAGCGACCGCCAAGTCGCGCCTTCTTTTGTTATCCAGATCAGTGCCGAGAGGAAACGTCTACAATCTTCAGGGTTGCCGACATAGACGTTTGGCAATGTTTTGAGAAACGGGTGTATGCTCTGCCAAGCTGCATCACTAATTATCACAGGCAAGTCTTGAGGTTCATCTATCTGTTGAGTTTTCATGCAAGACAGTTTACAAAGACTTACTTAAAATGTCAATAACTTACACAATGTAAACACTACCTATTTATTTTTAGAATTCACCATAGTAAGAGAAATAGGAGCAAAGAAAACCGTAGATGCTGGGTGGATCAATTCCCTCAACAATTTATGTGAATTAGGAGCACTTTCCCATGAAAACAAAACTTTTTTTCATACTCACCTTTATCTCTGCAATATTCCTGTTTTTATCAAACGCCCTCGCTCAAGATTACACGCGATGGGGTTTACCCGAAGGTGCCAAAGCACGCATTGGTAAAGGAGGGCTATCTGGTAATATTGCGTATTCTCCTGATGGTGCTCTGCTCGCTGTTGCTAGCGGTATTGGTATTTGGCTCTATGATACGGAAGCCTATCAAGAGGTTGCGGTGCTCACGGGGCATACGGATCGGGTCTATAGCGTCGCGTTTAGCCCAGATGGGAACACACTTGCAAGTGGTGGAGGGAGTCAGAGCAGGACATCACTACATCTGTGGGATGTTACTACAGGACAGGCGACAGCTACACTCACAGGACATGAATGGGTGGTCTATAGCGTAGCGTTTAGCCCGGATAGTAATACACTCGCAAGTGGGAGTGGGGACGATACCATCCGTCTATGGGATGTCGCCACGGGTGAACATAAGCATACCCTTATTGGGCATACGGATTCGGTCAGGAGTGTCACGTTCAGTCCTGATGGAAACACGCTGGCAAGCGGGAGTTCGGACGCTACTATCCGTCTGTGGGACAGTGTCACAGGCGAACACAAACAGATACTTACAGAATATACGGGTCCGGTCAGGAACATCGCGTTCAGTCCGGATGGACGGACGCTCGCTAGTGATGGGGGTCGGTCGGCTGGCCCCATCCATCTGTGGAATGCCGTGACAGGTGAGCATAAGCAAACCCTTACTGGGCACACATCTTTTGTTTATAGCATGGCGTTTAGTCCGGATGGACGGACGCTCGCCAGCGGTGGGGGTTGGCCCAAGGGAACTGTCCATTTGTGGGATGTGGTTACGGGTGAACACAAGCAAACGCTTACTGAGCATTGGGCAGGGGTCAATGGCGTTGCGTTCAGTCCTGATGGAAACACGCTGGCAAGCGGGGGCGCGGACGGAACTATTCGTCTGTGGGCTGCTGACACCGGTAAACACAAGCAGACACTCACCGGGCATGTAGATGAGATCTATGACATCGCGTTTAGCCCGGATGGAGGGATGCTTGCCAGTGGGAACGTGGACAGTACGGTACGGCTGTGGGATGTAATCACAGGTGAACACAAACAGATACTTGCTGGGCATTGGTCTCACACGGGTGAACACATACAGATACTTAATGGGCATTCATCTGAGGTCTATAGCGTCGCGTTTAGCCTAGATGGGAACACACTTGCTAGTGGGGGTGCAGACGGCACGGTCATTCTGTGGGATGTGGTCACGGGTGAGTACAAGCAGGTACTCAGCGAGCATTGGTCTGTGATTTATAGCGTTGCGTTCAGCCCGGTTGGAAACACGCTCGCAAGTGGAAGTGCGGACAGCACGGTGATTCTGTGGGATGTTATGGCAGGTGAACACAAACAGGTACTCACTGGGCATACGGGTCAGGTTGCTAGTGTCGCCTTCAGTCTGGATGGACAGACTCTCGCAAGTGGGAGTTATGACAATACCATTCGACTGTGGGATGCTATTACGGGTGAACACAAGCAGACCCTTATTGGGCATACGAGTCGGGTCTACAGTTTAACGTTCAGTCCGGATGGGAACATACTCGCAAGTGGGAGTAGTGACGATACCATCCGGCTGTGGGATGTTGTGACAGGTGTACACAAGGATACACTTACCGGACATACGAGTTTGATTAGGAGCATCGCGTTTAGCCCGGACGGCAACACACTCGCAAGTGGAAGTGCGGACGGAACTATCCGCCTGTGGGATGCCATGACAGGTGCACATAAGCAAACCTTCACTGGATATACGAGGATGGTTAGAGGCATAGCGTTTAGCCCGGATGGCACCACGCTTGCCAGTGGAAGTGCGGACGGCACGGTGCTCCTGTGGGAGATCCGCCCCACAATGGAACCACTGATGTTCGGAGATGTCAACCGTGATGGCGCGGTGGACATCTCGGATTTGGCGATTGTTGGTTCAAACTTAGGACAGACAGGACAGAATGATGCTGATGTTAACGGGGATGGCCTTGTCAATATTTTCGATCTCGTTACGGTTGCAGGTATGCTTGGCAACGCGGTATCTGCACCCTGATTCTACAAACTGTTGCAATACTGACCGCTACTGAGCTCCCCTACCCTACCAGTTTGATTTTTGATTCCCCTCAACCAACGTGAGGATTTGCTTTGCTTCGATTCCTTCAAGATGTTCCTCCAGACCGCTGGGCCAACGGATCTCTACCCGATCGACTTGGCGATATTTTCCTAGCCCAAAGTGCAAACGTATATCGCTCTGCGATAGGTAGCCTGAACCGCTCCGAACCTCCCGAATCTGTGTTAGGTTTCCGACAGTTACCTTGACCCTTGCCCCAATCGCGTCCCGATTGCTGCGCGTCCCAATGAGTTTAAGGATTAACCACGCATTTTGTCCTCCCCTATTTTCCAATAGATCTGGAGCTCCCTTTAGGTTTGTTACGAGTAGGTCAGGATCACCGTCATTGTCGTAGTCGGAGTACGCGAAGCCGCGACTGACCTTCTCCAAACGCATTCCAGATCCTGAATCAACACCGACCTCATCAAAGGTGCCATCTCGATTGTTGCGGAAGAGGAGATTGGGTTGTTCATAAAATCCAGTCGGGTTGAATGCCTGCACATTTTCGTCTAAATGACCGTTGACGATGAACAGATCCTGATAGCCATCGTTGTCGTAGTCGCAAAAACTTACACCCCACGCCAAGTAGGGCAAACTCATTATCCCAATTTGTGATGCATAGGTCACATCCGAAAATAGCCCGTTTCTCTCGTTGTGGTAGAGGGTGTTTGTCTGGTCTTGGAAGTTGGTAACGACGAGATCTAAGTAGCCATTGTTATCGTAATCTCCAAAATCGGCACCCATGCCGTTCTCCGCTTCGCCATCTTCGCTGAATCCTACGCCTGCGGTCAGGCTGACATCGGTAAAGGTGCTGTCGCTGTTGTTACGATAGAGGAAGTTTTGATCGGCATCATTGGCGATATAAACATCCATGTCACCATCGTCATCGTAATCCCCCCAAGCGAGGGCGAGTCCGCGTCCCGTTGCCTTAGAAAGACCTGCGGATTCCGTCACGTCGGTAAAGGTCCCGTCGCTGTTGTTGTGATAGAGGATATCCAGTTCCCCTTCATAGAGGCGTGGGTCACAGTAGACACGCACCCCTTTGTTCATGCAGACCTGATCGGATTCAATTGTGTACTTCACATAGTTTGTCACATAGAGGTCTAAAAATCCATCGTTGTCGTAATCTACGAAAGCGCAGCTTGCCCCCCAACGCGCATCTCCGGTGCCTGTCTGCGTTGTGACATCGGAAAACGAGCCATCCCCATTGTTACGGAAAAAGACGTTTGCCCCGAAGTTTGTCACGTACAGGTCAGGAAATCCGTCGTTGTCGTAATCTCCGACCGCACACCCCATACCGTAGCCTGTATCGGCAACCCCTGCCGCCGCTGTGACATCGGTGAATGTGCCATCGCCGTTATTGCGATAGAGTGCGTTTCGCGGTAGTTCAACCTCATCCGATGCCCCCCCCTTCTCCCCCCCGCCAGCGGGGGGGAAAGAGGGGGGAGGGAGGGCTGCCCCGTTGACGAGGTAGATGTCTTGGAAACCGTCGTTGTCGTAGTCTAGAAACGCTGTGCCTCCACCGAGGGGTTCGATAAAGTATCGTTGTCCACTGTCCCCATTGTAGTGTTTGAAGTGAATGCCTGCTTCCTTTGTGACTGATGTAAACTGGGGTGGGGCTGCGGGGGAAGGATTGCTGATGAGATGGAGTAGGAGAGATAAAAAAAGGTTCATGTCAAAAGAAGGTGTGAAACGAGGAGAGAGTGAAACGTGATGTCCCGATAAATCGTCCGATAAATCGAGACCAAGGGGACAGGCTGTGAAACATGAAAATTAGGCTCATATAAAAAGAAAGTGCAAAACACTAAGAACGTGAAACGTGATGCGTGAAACGTGACAACAATTTTGTTGATTGGTTCATTAGTGTCCAGCCTACAGGACTTATTAAAAAAAGCGTAAAATGCTTAGAGAAACCGAGTTTTGCCGAAAAAACTCGATTTCTGTTGCACAATTTCTTAACATGAACCAAAATTATTGGTTCGTTGTCACAGTAAGTTTGGGCGGGGGAACCCCGCCCCTACGATTGGGTGCGGTGCCGTAATTGCATAAGGGTTACGGCATACGGAGCCCCGATGAATCGGTTCCGTTCCGAGAATCCCAATTTATTGGGAGATTCAAGGCAATATGCCTACTACTATAGGATTAATCGGTCTTCACATAGGTATGTGTCACGGGTTCCCAACCGAGTAGGCGTTTGGCTTTTGACAGATTAATCTCTTGCTGTTCTTCGTCGCCGGCGATGAATACAGCATCGAAGCCGGTATGTTCAACGGAAAGTCCCGCGAGGTAAGCCCGCGCAAGATCCTCCTCATCTGTCACCCAGAGATGTCGATGACCGGACCTAGGTTGCCCGCGTTGCTCAATCCACTGCTGACGGGTGCGGGGACCTGTGATTCGCAGGGCGATGATTGACATACTGTGTTCACGGCAGAAGTATCGACAGATCCGCTCTCCGAATCCTTTGGTCAAGCCGTACACGCCGGGATTATCGAGTGGGACCTCCTCCTCAGATGGATACCAATTTCGTGTCCGTTCATGGACGGTGAACGTGCTGGTGTAAATGCCGTGCGTGATGCCTTCCTCTTTCGCGGCGTGCAACAGAATATGGAGTCCCATTGCGTTGACTTGATAGTTGGCGATGATATCATCAAAATTTGCTAATGATGAGGAATCACTGGTGGGACGCTGCATGACCATATAGATGAACGCGTCCATGCCCTTGATCGCCTGCTGGACAACATCCGGGGCGGTCACCGAACCTTCGATATATTCGACGGTCGAATCTTTGGGCGGGGAGAGGTCGAGAACGCGAAACTGGTGATGCGATTTCATGTAGGGCAGCGTCATAGTCCCGACATGTCCTGCGCCCCCAACAATTAGTGCTTTCATAGCGAGGTTTCTCCTATTCGTTCACAATCTCACTAAGCGGACGAGCGTCGATGAAGAGTTTGGCACCGTGGCTGACCTCTGGGGGTGTATCCATCCCACATAACCAGTTCCATGTGCGTTGGCGGCGTGCCATGTCGCGATAGGACTCGACTTCGTTGGCGTAAAGGTGTCGCTCTCGGTTGGCGTAAGGTGGTATCTCTTCCGACGCTATCAGCCAATCCCGCTTCGGTGGCGAATTTCGGAAGTACGAAAATTTAATCATCCCACGACGTTTTGCGTTCAACTTTGGTCCCGCCTTGTGCCAGATGCCGTAGTGGGTTAAAACCACCGTCCCGGCGGGGACAGTCAAGGAGACCTGACCCAAGATGTCGCCGTAATGGGCGATTGCCTCTCGGTCAACCAACCGATGATGCGAACCGGGAAGCACCATTGTGGGACCATCTTCAAGCGTAACATCTTGCGGATAGTAGTAGCATTGCAGATGATTGACACCGTAACCGTATTCGGAGAGGCCGTCGGAGTGCCATGTCTGGCCGGGGTGGGCTTCTTCATACAGATGGTGATGTGCAGTAATTGGAATGAAGAAATTCCGTCCGAGCAGGGAACGAGCAACGCCAGCAACCTCCGGGTGTAAGAGCACTTCACTCCGAAATCCGGGTGTACAGGCGAATTCGTTGATGCTGCGGCCCGGCAAAGTTTCGCACTGACGATTGAACTTGTCGGAGACAACTCCCTCTAGAACCACGGTCCCTCTCGAAATAAAATCCATTACTTGGCTGTCGTCCATAGTGGGTTGAATATCGATCATCGTTTTCCTCCTGTCATACGTCTGAAGTCGATTTTTCCAAGATGAATTCGTAACCCAGATAGGTGTTATCCATATCCGAAAATTGGTAGAGTTCCGCCCTCGGAAATTGAACAATCCGCCATCCGTCGTTGACCGCTTCGATAACCGAATCGTACGGTACGTCCTGCGACGGCAGCGTGGGTTCATACGGTACTGTCGGGTCATACAGTGCCCAACTCGCAATCGCTGAACGCATATTTGTCGACTTTGAATAGAGATACAATACCAGCTGTCTTGGTTCGGTGAGAAGCGTTTCCAGTCGTTGAAGGTCGGCTTCTGTGAATTCATCCGCTTTAAGTTTTTTACGGCTCTCGTCCAGCCACTGTTTGACTGTAGTTTCCATTATATTTATTCCTATTGCCTATGAAAAAAGAAAGTATGTACAAAACGCTAACAGAAACCGAGTTTGACCCCCCTGACAAGTCCCGATAAATCGGGATTGTCTTTCCCCCCCTTCGCAGGGGGGTTGAAAAAACTCGGTTTCTATTGCACGATTTCTTAACATAAGCCATCCCTGTTTCTTAGAATCACTAATCCCAATCAAATATCACCTTGCCGCATCTCGCTTCGTCGGCGACACGGAGTGCCTCGACGCCATCATCAACGCGGAAATGGTGCGTCACCGCAGGCGCGAACGTCAGTCCTGTTTGGGCACAGTACCGCACAAAATCCTTCAGCCATCCAATGGGGAATACGACAGATCCCATCAGGGTGATTCGGCGATAAACCATGTCGCCCGGATTGATAACCTTGTCATCGCTTCCGACACCGACAAGTGCGGCTTTTCCCTCACGGCGGAGCGACGGGATGATGCTGCTTCGTCCGCCGGCGCTGCCGGAGGTTTCGACAACATAATCCACACCTTCCGTTCCACTGAACGCGACCACCGCTTCAACCGGATCTTCTGTCGCGGCGTTGACGGTAGCATCCGCACCGCACCGCTCGGCAACCTCAATGCGCTCTTCCATAACATCAACGCCGATAACCTGTGCCCCCATTGACTTCGCAATGTGCACGGTGCTCAGTCCCACGGGTCCCAAACCGTATACGGCGATTGTTTGTGGGAAATACTGTTCCACTCCGAGTCGCCTCAATGCAGCGTACGCTGTGGTTCCGACACAGGCGAAAAAGGGACCGTCGATGAAGTCGATCTCATCCGGGAGGACCACACAATTCCGTTCGTTCGCAACGACATACTCACCGAATGCGCCGCTGACTACCTTATCGTCCGGGCACCAGACGAAATCTCCCAATGAACAGTAGTAGCACTGTCCACACCCTTGATGGTGATGGACAGTCACACGATCCCCCACTTTGAGGTTGGTTACATTCGGTCCCAATTTTTCAACCACCCCGGACGATTCATGCCCTTGTACCCAATCTCTTGGCTCCGCGGGTCGATACACGTGGAGATCGCTGCCACAGATCCCCGACACCTTCATCTGAATCCGAACTTCTCCATTCCCCGGCTCCGGGGTAGGAACCTCTTTGACAGCACATTGGCGGTTACCTAAAAAGACGATACCTTTCATTTTTGACACTCCAATCAATCCGTTGGTTTGCAATAGAGAACAACGATCGTTGTTCTTTGCAATTCCTTTCAAATTTAATAGGACTTATGCCTTTCAGCGCGGGGCAGGATGCCCCGCCTATAGTTGGCTGCGTAGAGCTCAATTAAGTCGAGACTGAACCGAACCAGTAGGAGTAAAACCGTCCATTTCGCAGGGTGAAACGGAGGCGGATAGTTTGCCCCATAAATTGGGCGATATTCCCTTCAGTCCATGCAATCCGCGCAGCGGGGTAGTCACCGTGAAGTCGGGCGGAGGCGGCGAGTGTATCGCCATCGGTGGAAAGCAGTTCAACGCCCAACTCACCGTTAGGTACATCGACGTTGACAAAGAGGGCATCGCCGGTCAGCGCAAAGGGCTCCGTGCAGATAGTGCCAACAGCCTCCCCAGCATTAAGGGAGATGAACCCGTCGCGCCGCAGGACCGCCAGACAGACTGCGCCGGTGTCGGGATAGTAGTCGTCATACCCCAGCACGTCGCCGGAGGTGATGAAAGCGTACTGCTTGGTGCCCGTGTAGTAGAACCATAGCTCATCACCGTGCACAACAGCGTTGGAGGGACCGAGTAGCCCTTGCAGGTCGTAAGCGCCGCCGCCCAACGTTGAGGTCTCAATGAACGGTTTGCGTTCGCCGAGACGTATCCAGTTTCTCAAATCGCGGCTACATACCATCTGAATATTGTAGAAGCCGGTGTAATCTCCGTACTGCCTGACGCACTCTAGGATGTACGGAGATAGACGCAGCCGATCAAAACCGGGCCAATCGGTAGGAACTTTGCCGGTGTGATGGTACATGGACGGCAACCCAATATATATCCCCTCGTACCGAAATACGCCCATATTGTAGATTTGTACGCTGTAATGTTCGGGCGTATTGTATTCCGTCTGCCGGAGGTTGGGATTGGCGAGTCGCGCTTCGATAACGTCTTTGCCCATCTCCTGATCCATTGCGTCGGCGTGGAAAACAAGCCCATAATCATCCCAATGCTCAAAATCTGTGCTAGTAGCCATTGCGAGTGATCTGCCGTAGGGGCCCGGACGTTTCACAGTGTGGATGAATAAGCCCTCCTGTTCACTGTAGGAGAAGTTCCCCTCATCTGAACTCGGCACGGGGGGCACATCTAGCTTGTTCCAGTTCACGCCGTCCGGTGAGACCGCGAAACCTGCGTTGAGGAGCGCAGCTTTGTATCGCCTATTCGGATCCGGATCGGTCCCATCACGAACCGCCATTGTTCCCCCAATGTTCGGTTCGGATCTTGGTGTCCAGTGCAGCCCGTCCGCACTGACACGGTAACTTTCGTCCGTCCCGATAACCCAAAACTTGTAAACCTCCTCCTCTGGATCCCAAGCCGGTGCGGTGCGCGTTTGGATCGTCTGGGTCGGATTCGCACTCCGAACCACTGCGCCTTTTTTGGAGGGTTGGTGCAGCGTTCGTGTAAGATTTTCAAGGCTTTCAATCCCAACATCGTCGAGAAATAATTGCCGCTGACCGCACGGAACGTTGAATTCCGTCGTATTGTTCACGCAAGATTCCTTTCTATTGAGAATATGGCACAAATAATCTAGGTGGTCTTGACTTATTTGAGCTGCTCGGCAAGGTTTTTGAGCGGAAATCCATCATTTTCCCACACAGAACTGACCACACTAATCGGTGCTTTACCTGCCTCGAAATTCAAATCGACACCAGAGGCTGTATCGTCAGGAGTGTTAGCTAGCACTTCCTCTTGCTTTTCGATGGATTCGCACAATGTGGCTACGCGGGATCCGAGCTTTTCATAGATATTTTTTATGAAACGCATATTCTCCCTGACGGTCTCTAAATCTGGTTCGGTATTTTCAGATCCTACTGGGACGATGCAGAGTAGGAATTCTCCCCTTTTTTCCACGGCAGTTTGGGCCTGCTTGGAACTCATTTTGACGCTCTGGGTTCGCCGCGTGGCTTTAACCTCTACCAGCCAATTTTTGCTACCTCGCGCTATATCTAGTGTTATCATATCATCAATATTATCTTCATTGGTATTATCTTCGTTCGTATTATCTGAAATCTCAAAATCCGAGCCGGTGCCGGTACGACGCACTGAGAAACCTTCCTGTTCCAAGCTAGCTTGCACCCAATCTTCCACCTCTTGTCCCAAGCGTCGATTCTCATCTACGATGTGCTCTCGTTCCTGGTCCTTCTTCAGATGCTGCACCAACGCGCGGATCTGATTCAAATTACCTTGGGTCACATGATGCAACTCTGTCATGCTATTAACTAACTCATTACGTTCCTCATCGTTCTCCGTAATGAGATGTAGATTCAAGTCAGACAGGTTTACACCAATTGCTTCTAGTAGTTTGATGGCATTGGGGTTTTTACTCAAGGAGCCGGGTTCCCATTCATTATCTCGAAGCAGGTTAGCAAGCAACTGTGCTGTAACATCGGGATGTTTATTCCCTAGTCGAATCCAATTGTTTTCGCGCAATGGTATTAACCATGCAGCCGGATAGTATTCATGAGTATCTTCTTCACACGTACAAGGTGCCTTCTGCATCTCTAGACCTTGGCCATGTTCTTTGATAAGCCACTCTGTGAGAAATCGCCAGAATAGAAAAGCACGGCTCCGACTAACACTCACCCGTCTCATGATTGCCTTCCACTCTACAACATCTGTCACGGTGATGCAATGAGTAGTTTCGTGAGTACCTTCATCCTGATTTATGTCTGGGGACAACGTTTTGAGATCTGTCTCATTACGGGTGATTATCATAGATTTTCTAATAAGATCGTGCTTATCAAGTTGTTCCCATGCTCCCGGAGCGCATACCTTGAAATCATCAGCCAAGATGCAGTCCGGTGGAAAAAGATCGGCGAACTGTCCCAAACCTTCTGGCCATGCACAGACCGGTGCTAAAGGTGGCTCACCACCATGAGCGGTCGGCAGATCAAGAATGGAATTGCCATCTTTTGCGAATACAGGGAAACCCCGTAAACGTTCCCAGTCCTCTTGATCAACTATCCAAGCAAAGAGACGGGCACTTACCTCCTTGAAGTTGTCATCTGGATCCTTGGCGTGTTCTCGGAGATCGCTGATGAGATCTCCAAGAATGTCTTTGTTTTCCCTCTCTCCCTTCCCCCCTTCTTTGGCTAATGAAGTAAGCCGGGTATCACGAAGCTCCTGTCGGATAGGCCAATCGAGCAACTCGGCAATATCTTTCAGCTCTTCGTCTATGCCTCGATCGCAGTGGAGATTAGATAGCCTGTCAAGGAAACCATCTTGATCCATAACAATACGATATTCACTCCCTACGTCATGCAGTCCATTTTCATTAAAGAAATTATGCAACTGATTCAGCCATTCAACTGCGGAAACCTCCTCTCGGAGTAAGCTTTGAAGATCTTTAATTTTGCCCCAAGTACTACCCTTACGAGTCTTGTCATCAATGTATGATGCTAATTTCCGGCCGTCCATTACTTCACTAAACAAACACTCCGGTTCGTCTTCGTATACATCCGCCCAACTCTTGATGGTGTTACACCATCCTGTTGCTTCATCTCGCCTCGGCAATTTCTCACGATATTCCTGCAAGTCATACAGCAAGTCCCACAATTCCTCTACGCCCTCGTCAGTTTTTTCCAGCGGCAGCGTAGCATCTTTGGATTTTATAGCTTGGCCCGCCTCAGTAACAATCACAGGAGTTTGGCGGATTTTTTCAATGAATTTTTCTTGAATACGTTTTCTAAGCCATGACCGAGTTTCCTCCACGGGGTGCTCAATGGGAGAGATTTCTGCCCACTGATGTGCATGATGCCAGCGTTCTGATGCCGCGTACCCGAGCAGATGGACAAGCAATCCGCAGGCTTCTTCAATAACTGTTTGGTTGTTGATATTTGCAGGGTCTGCCTGGTTTTGCCCGAGGCGCACCTCATTGCGATCTTCCGTTGGCGAAAATTTGAAACTATTAATGACAGCAGGGAAGCTGAAGGATTCGGTGCCCACCAAAGGCATATCCTTAAATAGCCTTGGAGTTTCCCCAACTCGCAGGCATACCAAACTGTCGCCATTTGATTCCAGTGGGACAGCGACTGAGGTTTCCTTCTTACCTTGTGGCTCACCTTGTGCCCGAAGGTATTTCCTTACCCTGGATTTTCCTTCTACCACTGTGATTTGCTGAATTCGATCTTCATCCAAGAAAATGCGTTCGCGGACTTTAAAACACAGATGTTCGCAACGCGCTTTGATGTCAATGTCAATCTCAATGCGGGCGAAATTCCGATTGAAAGCAACCACGTAAGGCGCACATTGCTCTAGCGTTTTGATTCCCTCCACTACTGCTTTCTCTGCGTACACCCCGATAATAGGGTATACGAATCGGGTGGTGAAGGGGGTGGGAATCCGGACTTGAAGAGATGAAGAAGGGTTGAAATCTTCCCATGCTTGGTCCATTGACTCACGAAGTGCATCTACTGAATCAGGTTTACGCACTAGAAAGAAATTGAACCATTTGCCATCGTCAAGTTGACCTGATACATCTATCTCTGACGACAGCAGGTGCGTTGTCAGAAAACCACTACCATATTGCCCGGTTGTTTCCTCATCCTCAAATTTCGTCGAACCATGAAAAATGAGATGGTATATCTGTTCCGTTTTGAACCCGCTTCCATTATGCAAAAAGACGAGTTTCCCCGGACGATACTTAATAGATACAATAAGGCTATTGGGTGCTGGTTGAGCGTCGTGTGCGTTCTGCAAAAGTTCCCAAATCCACCGCGTGTGTCTACTAGCCCGGCTTTGTTCTAGTGCTTCGAGGTACTTTTAAACTGCTTGTGCTATGTTTGCAGTAGATTCCCTGTCCTTAATTTGGGCTTTCTCCTCGTTTGTCATAATGGTTCCTATCTGTAAAAATCCAGAAATTGCCTTGCAACTTTTTCGACTCTTAATTTGATGTCTGTGGGGCGGTGCACTCGCCCTTACAGTGAATATGCCTATGACGAAGGTTCGTTAATTGCCTGCATCAGGGCGTGAATATAACCGAAGCAATATCCAAAACCGACACCACCGGGATTTTCACCGGAAATTCCCGGCACATGGTCTGGCATGACCATGTAGGGGTAGTCAACCTCTTTGAGCGTACGCAACGCTTTGAGCATATTCACATCGCCTTCGTCTGGAAAGACTTCGACAAAATCGAGGAGACCGCCCTTGATGTTGCGGAAGTGGATATTAAACAGCTTCTTTCGCTCACCGAAGTAGCGGAGAATATCGTAGAGATCTTGCCCCGGATTTTCCAGCGATTCCGACACCGTTCCGATGCAGAAATTTAGTCCATGGTAAGGGCTCTCGTGCATCTGGACGAATTTCTTGAGCCCCTCAACCGTGCCCATGACTCTGGCAACGCCTCGATATAGCCGATCACCGATGCTCGGATCCTGTGGGTGGCAAGCGAGTCGTACCTTGTACTCTTCAGCCACGGGGACAACCCGCGAGAGGAAATAGTCGATTCGCTCCCACATCTCGTCCGCGTCGGCGGGACCGTCTTCAAACTCGTCCAGTGTTTGATCAAGTTTATGATACTCAAACGACGACAGGCTTGCACCGCCCCGTCCAAACCGCCTTCCCGTTCGTAGATGACCAAGAATTGTGATGTTGTACCGTCCGGCTGGAATGCCCGCCCGCGACATATTGCGGAGCAGGTCACAGATCTGATCAATCTCCCGATCTCGCTCTGGACTGGGCCCGAGGAAAACGTGAGGCGCGTCTTGGGTTCTTGCAGGTCCTGATGCTAGCGGCAGGATCATCATATCGAGCGAAATGTCTAGGGAAGCTAATTTCTCCTTAAACTGGGATAGAACGTCCACATCCCAATCCAGCCAATTACCGGGTGGATTGGCTGAAACATGATTAACACCTAACTGGGGAAGCACCTTGTAGGCATCCCAGTTATCTCCTGAAAGATTTTGTGTGCCAACGTGCATTTTGAGCTCCTTTGATTAGTGAGTGAAACGTGATGCGTGAAACGTGAAAACTATTTTAGGGACGTGTTGGGCTGCCATCCGGCAAGCGAGTCTGTGTCCACCATTCAACCTCGTCCTGACATGGATATTTCGCTGCCAGATCTTCGTTGATGTCGATTCCCAATCCCGGTTTGTCGCTGGGATACATGTATCCATTCCGCACTTCTGGCAGGCCGGGGAAAATCTCATACATGTGTTCAGGGAAGTTACACCATTCCTGAATCCCAAAGTTGGGTGCCCATAGGTCGAGGTGCAGATTCGCGGCGTGCCCCACCGGCGACGTGTCGCCGGGTCCGTGCCACGCGGTGCGGACACCGTACATGTTGGCAAACGCTGCGACATGACGTGCGGGTGTCAGTCCACCCATCTGGCTGACATGCATCCGGATAAAGTCGATCAGGCGACCGGCGATTAACGGTTGCCACTCGCGGGGATTGTTGAACAGTTCACCCATCGCAATCGGGGTACAACACTGTTGGCGCATGTTGGCGAACCATTCCAGATCCTCCGGGGCAAGCGGATCCTCCAGAAAAAAGAGATTGAACGGCTCCACATCCTTAGCAAACTTGACTGCGTCGATGGGGTGTAACCGTTCATGAATATCGTGCAGTAGTTCAACCTCATCCCCCACTTCAGTTCGGACATGCTCAATCATCCGCAATATATTCAGCGTGTACTCCCGCGGGTCAAAGTATGCCCCGTCAGGCGCGCCTTCCGGTTTGACAATTCGACTCGCTTCGCCACCGTAGCCACCCATCTGAATCCGAATGTAGCGGTAGCCGTTTTCCATGAATTGCCGGACGCTATCAGCGATGGCTTCGGGTGAATTGCCGCCTGCATGTCCGTAGACCGCAGCCGCTTCACGGCATTTACCACCGAGAAGCTCATAAACCGGCATCCCCGCCTGTTTTCCTTTGATGTCCCATAGTGCTTGATCTGCACCAGAGATTGCGTTGCTCAAAACGGGCCCGTTACGCCAGTAGCTATGCACCATCCCCATTTGCCAGATCTCCTCGATGCGGGAGACATCGCGTCCGATCAGGAACGGTTTTAGGTGTTTTTCCATCGCGGTGACGACGGCATGGAACCGCTGTGTAAAGGTCGCGCAGCCTAAGCCGTACAACCCCGGCTCCGAGGTGATAATTTTGACGATGACCAACCGTGAGCCAGCCGGTTGTGTTGTGATTGTCTGAACATCTTTAATTGTTGCCATATAAATCCCTTCTCCCCATTTGGGGTGAACCCCTCTCGTAAGGATATAACCTTTTTTCTGTTGCTCTAGTTAGATAGATTTGCTAAAATCCTTTCAACCCTGAACGATAACATTACACCAAGAACGATAACACGATACCAAAGAAAGGAATGAGATATGTTGAGAATCCAATCGCTTCAACTCAGGTGTTTCTGTTTTGCGTTTGTTCTGATCGCTGTTCTCGCTGTTCCCATAACAGGAATGGCTGATGCACACTCGTCAATGCCAAGCGGGGATGCGAGCATCGTCCCCCCAGATGCCAAACTGGAGGTATTGTTCAGCGATGCGTTCTTCACAGAGGGAGCAGCTGTGGCACCGGATGGCAGCGTCTATTTCAGTGACATCACCTTTACGCATGGGTCAGACATGCAGGCGGGACACATCTGGAGATATGATCCCAAGACCGGAACCGCTTCTGTTTATCGCTCACCGAGCGGGATGTCCAACGGCATTAAGTTTGACGCTCAAGGGCGGATGATTGTCGCCGAAGGCGCGGATTTCGGTGGACGCCGTGTCACTCGGACGGACATGACGACAGGTAAAAGTGAGATCATCGCCGGTCTGTATGAGGGACGCCCATTTAATGCACCCAACGACATCACTGTTGATGAGAAGGGACGAATCTATTTCAGCGACCCCCGGTATCTTGGACATGAACCGATAGATCAGCCAATCATGGCGGTATACCGGATTGATATAGATGGCTCGATTCACCGCATTATCACCGATGCAGGCAAGCCGAACGGTGTCGCGGTGTCGCCCGACCAAAAGTCGTTATACGTGGTCAGCAATGACAACGGAATGACCGGCATCGGTCGGATGCCCGACGATACGCCGCTGCATAGAGGACGTATGGCGTTGCTGGCATACGACTTAGCGGAGGACGGGACTGCCACGTTTCGGAAAGTATTGGTTGACTACGCCCCGCAAGATGGACCTGATGGACTGGTCGTTGATGTGGACGGAAACCTTTATGTCGCCGTGCGCGATACCACTCGACCGGGGATCGTTGTCTACTCGCCTGAAGGGGAGGAACTGGCATATATCCCAACGACGCCGGAACTCCCGACCAACGTTGCATTTGGTCGTGGCGATGAGAGCAAAACCCTATATGTTACATCGGGGAACAGTCTCTACCAGATCAAGGTGATGAAAGACGGTTATCATTTACCTTCAAAATGAAACGTGATGCGTAAAACGTGAAACGTATTTTCACCGCAGAGACACATAGAAAAAAGAGGGAGCGAGTGTGTGAGTGAGCGAAGGAGCGAGGATTTTTCTCACTCACATGCCATCCCGCTCACACGCTTCCTCAAGAATTATGCATCTCTGTGGTCGGTTTTCTCGTTTTCCTGTTCTCTCGTTTTCGCCCTTTCACGCGACTATCCAACTCCAAACAGCTTCCCAATCAATCCCCATCCGCTAATTCCTGCGAAAACAATCAGAATTGCTGCGGATACGATCGCGCCGAGCAACATTGGCCACCGTGTTCGATAGGCGGCGGGCAGTTTGAAATTCAAGTATAGCGCGCCAAGCATCATCAGGGCGATTGATAGGTTCGCCAAGATAAATCCGGCTATCTGCGTGAGGATATCGAACGGAATATTGAGCCAAACAATGACAAACGTGGTTATGAAGATATAGACACACACCCAGCGTCGAATTTTATCGTAATTCCACTCCCGGTTGGGCCAAATGGCTTGGAAAAATTCCTGTGACACGCGGGCGTAGATTTCGGGCAATGCCTGCAAAGTCCCCCAAAGTGCTGCAATAATACAGATGTAGTAGACCCAGATCAGTGAGCCGTGGATGTTACTCCAGACATGGCGTTGTTCAGTGAGCAAGCTCCATCCCTTAAACTCACTCTGGAGTGGGTACAGAACAGCGGCACCGGACAACATGAATGCTCCTGTTACAATGAACAGAACGACTGCTCCCATACCAACGTCCCATCGCAACGGCGCGACAATTTTTCGCAAGCGGGACACCTGCTCCGGGTCATCGGGCAGATAATCAATCTTATCGTGTGTGAAAGCGTGCCGTTGAATCGCTTCGATTTTTTGGTGTCCTGTCATTCCCCAACGGTGGATTCCTACCCAGTTGGCATAGACGATATACCCCATCACCGAACCGCCCACGTAAGCGAACGCAGTCGCCATTGTTAGGAGTGGATTTTCAACGGCATCTTGCGGTGCCCATTCGGGAAATTCCGGCAGTCTTCCAAAGCTGAGGCTTCCGATGAACGCCCTGCCTAAATCTGGACGCACCATCAGGGTTCCGATAATAGTTCCCACAACGAGAATGGTGCAAATAATGAGCTGCTGTTTCTCCAATCGTTCAAATGAGAGTCGTAAGCCAAACGCGAGAGCTAGACCGATGAAGCCGCACGTGATGATGTTTTCATAGGTCACCTCCGAGAGAGACGCTGGTAACATACCACTGATGAAATAATGGAACAGATCTCCGCACGGCTTCGCAATCGGCACCCAAGCTAGCGGTGCCCCAATCATCTCCATCAACACGATTGCAATGAGCAGCCAACCCCGCGGTCCCGGCAGCCGCACAAGCCGATGACCGATATATTCTCCACTGACCGCTGTATAGCGTCCGAGCAGGTAGGTGACGAAGACTCCCTTAACGACGCAGCTCAAAAGCACAAGCCATAGCAGTCCATACTGTGCCCACGCACCTGCTCTGACGACGACAATCGTTTCACCGGCACCGATGCTGACCGATGCCACGATCGCGGCGGGTCCAAAAACGGCGAGCAATCCGAACACTTTGTTCATCGACCACGGTTGAGCAAACACGCCGCTGACAGGTGGCACTTCAACTTTGCCGATATCTTCTTCGGTCTCCTGCACTGTTTCTCTATTGTCCATGTCCTTCCTTCCGTTTCAAAGGCAAATCTCCTACTTCCTTCTTTTATATATGTAGAGGAAATCTGCTTTGGGATTTTGAAAAAACGATGTCGGCTATATTAGCATACATCCGAAACCTTGTCTATCAAAAAAGAGTGTCGAGTCCTGTATTCATAGGGGTAAGTTTTAGTGTCGATTTTGGGTGCAACTTATGCTAAAATAGGGTTACTTGAGCATATCCGAGTGAAGGGTCTCTCCTTGATGGCACTTTCGGAGGATGCTAAACATATATGCAGCACATATCAAAGAACAGGAGTTACGCAAATAGGAGAAATTTTATGAACTATCCTACTTATGAATCAATTGGTGTGCGACCACTGATTAATTGTCGTGGCACTTATACAATTATAAGCGGTTCAGTCATTCTACCCGAAGTCCGCGAAGCGATGGTCTTAGCTTCACAACGCTATGTTAATCTTGACGAACTGATGGAAGGTGTTGGGGCGCGAATTGCTGAATTGATGGATTGTGAATGGGGATTGGTCACTGACGGTTGTGCTGCAGCACTGTGCCAAGTGACAGCGGCTTGTGTCGCGGGAAGTGACCCTGAGAAGATGATCCGACTCCCTGACACCTCCGGAATGAAAAATGAAGTTATCGTCCAAACTTGTCATCGGAATGTCTACGACCATGCCATACGTATGGTCGGTGTTAAGATGATTGAGGTTGATACGAAAGACGAACTCAAAGCTGCTCTCAATGACCGGACTGCGATGCTCTTCATTTTCGGAGATGCCGAAGAACGAGGACAGATAACGACGACGGAGATGGCAGAGATCGGTCACGCACATGGCGTTCCGACCTTTGTGGACGCGGCGGCGGAGAGACCCGATGCGCCCAACTGGTATCTTGATCAGGGTGCTGATGCCGTTGCTTATAGCGGTGGCAAATGTCTCCGAGGTCCGCAAGCCTCTGGTTTGGTTCTAGGACGCAAGGACTTACTCCAGGCAGCTTTTCTCAACGGTGCTCCCCATCACGCCTTGGCGCGTCCGATGAAGGCAGGTAAAGAGGAAATTATGGGGCTCTTAGCAGCGGTAGAGCAGTGGGTAGCAAGAGACCATAAGGTGGAGTGGAAAGAGTGGGAGCGGCGATTGGCGGTTATAACGGAGGCTGTGAAAGATATTGATTCCGTGACAACTTCAATCCGTGAACCGGGCAGATCGAATGTCGCACCGGTGCTTGAGATTAACTGGGATGCTGAGACAGTAGGCATGGACGGCACAGAGGCCGCAGATCAGTTGTCGGCGGGAGAACCACGCATTGAACTCCACAACAATGAAAACGGTATTTCGATCATGCCCTACATGATGGAAGAAGGCGAGGACGAAATTGTTGCAGCTCGGATTGGTGAAGTGCTCAATTCGTCTCGAAAGTAAGGAGCAGGACTATGTATGATTTGAATGGTGAGTGGGATATGCGGATTGAATTCCTTGCGGGAGAGGCGCAGCACAGTCTACGATTCGAGCAGGCTGGTGAAGCATTAAGCGGCATTTACCGCTCTCAATACGGGGCGGAACCGTTACAGGGAAATGTGCGAGGAGATGTCGTGCGGATACAGACAGATATTCGCTATGAAGGTCAGGGGGTGGGGTATCACTTTGAAGGCATCATCAACGGAGATGAAATTCAGGGGGATCTAGACTTGGGCGAGTACTGGCAGGCATCATGGAAGGCTAAGAAACGATAGTAATTGTATTGACAATAGACTCAACGAGCGGGGCTGCTATGATTGAACATCCACAACGTTTCATCTGGTTCTGTAGCACAGAATATGTTGCTCAACATCCGGATTCATTGAAAAAACTCAGGGATGAAATTGGGCTGACTACCATTATGCCCGAAAGTTCCATCTGCCATACATCAGGCTTTCGTGCGTCAGACGAAATTGCCCAGCGGGGACCGTTTGAGGATTGGCGTTCCCGCGAGGCGTTGTGGCCGAAGGCAAAAGACGGCATCTACCCACCGGTGGCTGGCACAGTAGGTGGCTTTGATGATACGCCGTTGCTGCGTGTCATCGAGGCGTGCCGTGAGGCTGGTATTGAGATTTGGGGACATCTCGGCTTGTGGAGTTACGGTGGTGATGTCTACCCAGAATACGCTATGATAGATATCTTCGGTAAGCCACTCGACACGCGCTACAAGCAGTGGGGGATCGGTCTGTGCCCAAGCCGCAGGCGAATCAACGAATGGACTCGCGATTGTCTGGTTGACGTAATCAAACGCTATGACATAGACGGGTTTGACGTGGACCATGCACGCTATCCCGCGCCAGCCAATATATCCGGACTTTTCGGGTGTGCGTGCGAGGCGTGCCAAGAGGAGGCACTTCGACTTGGCTACGATTTTCACTCGATGAAAGAGGGATTATTCCAACTTCATCGAGCTTTGAATCATTTGACGCAGGAGCGGTTGCTCACGGGTTTGGAAGTCAATCTGAATTTCTGGGATTTTCTCTCCTACATTGGCGACAATTACGCGGTGCTGGAGTGGCTAAAATTCCGTGCGGTTATTTTGGCGGAGCGGATGCGAGAGTTTCGAGATGCGGTGCAGCGTGTGGCTGGATCAGAGAAGGTGTTTGGTAGTGATGTATTTCCTCCCTCTATCGCGCTGTTGGGCGGGCATCTCTACGCCGAATGGGAAGCTGCGACCGATTATCTCACCGGCGGAAGTTCGTTTGGCGGAGTCGTTGGGTGGGCGACAACGGTGACCAACCTAGCAACCGAGTGGGCACCAGCGTTATGTCAGATGGTGCCCGGTTTGAACGAGGGGGTCGCACTCCAAACCATTTATCAGATGTTTGGGTATGGCGATTTGGCACTGCCGCTTTCAGTGGCGGGGATTCAGCAGGAAGTCCTGCCTCTGTCAGAGATGTACCGCCGCGAGGTGACAAAGCTGAAGGCACTGACCAGTGGCGAGACGCCTCTCTATCCACCGGTTTCTGCTTCGGGCGATCCGCAATTGGTACGGGAACTCTGCACCGCTGTTGTCGACTATCAATGCGATGGTGCTCTGTTTACGCTGAATCCGGAGGGAGATGAGAACCTCAAGATAATTCGGGAGGTTTTCGGTCGATAATGCGCCTCACTGATAGAAGATAGTATTGCATCCAGCTTTCATCTTAACCTTTTGGAGATTAGTCCAATGCGTGAAACAGATCCGCGTTACGCTTGCGAGAATCTGATTTTGTGTAGCGTTTGCTGTCATACAATTGAGAAAGAGGGCGACCATAAATCCCCGTCCAATCCCTTGTAGTGAGGAGAAAAAAATTGATGAACAACAATAGACCGACGCGCATCGCCGATGTGATCGGTGGGCACATTCATCCAGCGATCTGTGTCACGCAGAGCGGGGCACTACTTGCCGTCTACAATAAAGAGGGTGGCGGTGGGAAGGAGCTCCTGTTAAGCCGATCTAACGATGGTGGCGTGACGTGGAGTTCTTCAACTCCTATTCCTGCTATCCGTAACTGTTCAATCTATCCCGGATCGCTGGCAACATTGAGCGATGGGCGGATTTTGCTCAATTGGTCCTGCTATCATAAAGCGGGAGAAAGGTTGTGGCGAGAGCCGCAATTTTCGATTAGCAGCGATGAGGGCGAAACGTGGTCTGAATCGCGGGATTATCCTATCACCGACCACACCAACTATACCTGTATGCGCCATGCGCCGGTCGAATGGTCAACCGATGCGTGGGTGTGTCCGTTTTATGACCGTACTGTGTTATATGATATGGGGGTGGATCAGATTAAGACTTTTGGTGATGGACGCAATCACGGTATGGTGCCGATGGTGCGTACCGCCACAGGAACGCTAATTAGCGGTGCCCCGCAGACGGTTGCGCCCGTGCCCGTAGGGGTGCCGGGGAACATGGTCAGAGGACTTCGTTCAACAGACGACGGTAACACATGGCACGCATTAAATGCCTTTCCGCACTTTGGGGTTGCTGGATATGACCTAACTGTGTTGACAAACGGTTGGATTGCTTTAACCTACATCGTTTACGGTGTTGGCGTGGATGGGGAGTTTAGCTACGAACTGATCGTATCGCATGATGATGGGGCAACGTGGGATATTGAAGGTGCAATTGAAATCCATAATCCGGGCAGACGGATCATGGGGCGTGGTTGGCCCCGCACTGTCCAGATTGATGACGAAACGCTTGGCACCCTCTTTTATGATCTCGATCCGGATCAGCCCGGAGGACCGGGGGTGTTCTTTGTTCGGATACCACTGACGCGATTGGGCGGTTGAGACAGAACACCCGAACCAAGAAAGGTTTTTCATGGCTTCCAAGCATTCTTGGAAACGATTCATCTTCATCTTAGTTGACGGTTCACCCTACCAAGTATTTAACGATTTAGTCCAAGATGGCACCCTCTCCAACATCAAGAAATATGTGATAAATCGAGGTGTATTCAAAAAAGCCGTTACCGCATTTCCATCGACAACGGGTCCGGCATTCATCCCATTTTTTATGGGACAGTTTCCAGGTTCTGCGAACATTCCCGGTATCCGTTGGCTATCCAAAAAGCATTTCCAGAACCCGTATCGATTCCGCAGTCCGGGGATATCCAGTTACATGGGACGGGAATCGCTCTCTTTTTCGGCGGGCCTACCGGACAGTCCAACCTTATTCGATTTCTTCTCACCTGTAAATAACATCTATAATATATTAACACGTGGCTGCCCACCATCAGGTAACTCAACCCGTTGGATAAAACCGTTAGTGTACACCTATGCTCACTTCTCTAAGCGGTGGCGGTTTGTAAATGCTATCGCCTCCCGAAAGTTGTTAAAAGCCGTTAGAGGAGACGCTGAATTTATAATGTGCCTCTTCCCTGCGGTGGACACCTTTTCACATCTGTCGGATACGCGATCTTCCAATGTCATTGAGGCATACCGAGAGGTGGACAGAACTGTTGGCGAGGTTTGTCGGATCTTGCAGACTTCAAAAGAGTTCGATAATACCCTAATTATGATAACAAGTGATCACGGTATGAGCAACACACACACGCATATTGACCTCCCACGTCACTTGGATAATTTGGGTTGGCGTTGTCTCCACTATCCACTACTCTGGAGAAAACGGACTCGATCCGCCAGCATGGTTTCAGGGAACGGGATGACACATCTCTATTTTAGAGAGGGAGCGAGTGGGAGTGGAGAATCTACCTCCAAGCCTCAGAAAGGTTGGGGTGAACGTCTCTCTTTTGAACAGTTGAGCCGGATGGGGGTCATCCAATCGTTGTTAGAAATTGAAGGGTTGGCTTTCATTGCGGGGCAAAGCGAGGAGGGAGCTATCGTTGTACAGGATAGGACCGGAGGCGGGAAAATTACCTATGAAGATGAAACTTTTTCGTATCAGTTTCAGGGGGTGGATCCTTTGGGATATGGAATCCCCTATCAGAACCTGTCTTTCCGGGACGCGCTCATTCAAACCTACGATTCCGAGTACCCGGATGGACTGGTTCAACTTTGGCAAATTTTTCAAGGAAACCGAACAGGCGATCTGGTGCTTAGTGCCGACCCCGGATACGACTTGCGCGCCCGCTATGAATATCCTGAGCATCATGCAACTCACGGTGCACTCAATGCGGAACAGATGTCCGTACCGCTTGCGATCAATCTTCCCATCGAAACAGAGTTTATCCGGACGGTTGATCTGTTTCCAACGGTTTTAAGTCAGTTCGGGCACACCGTCGAACCGGGCCAAATTAATGGACAGGTTCTTCGCTAAGTCAATTCTTCGTTATATGCGAACAGTGCCGGTGTGCCGCCGGTATGTAGGAAAATTACCGTTTCATCGGAGGAGATTTGCCCCTTTTGGATATGGTCCATTAGGCCTGAGAGTGCCTTGCTGGTATAGGAGGGGTCAAGGAAGATTCCTTCAGTTTGCGCCATTAGTTTCAGGGCATCGACACATTCAGGTGTGAGACTACCGTAATCTTCTCCCACATAATCGTTGGTGTTACGCACATCGTCATCGTTGATAACGAGGTCAAGCCCTAAGATTGCTGCTGCATCGTTTGCAGCGTTTCGGATGCGCTCTGCTCTATCCGCCCAGCCGATTGGCGCGATTCCAAAGGGTTTCAGTTTCATACCCAGTGCCTTCGTTCCGAGAATCAATCCGCCCTGTGTTCCGCCCGCCGAAGCCGCGTAAATCCAATCGGCATCAATCCCCATCGCTTCTTGTTGTTCGTGGATTTCGGCGATACACCACGAAAAAGCAACGGCGGCGAGAGCTGTTGATCTGGGGGCAGCAAGGACATGGGGTTTTAGCCCTTGCTCCTTCAATTCTTCGGCGAGGGCATATTTAACAGCGTCAAGTTCGGTGCCCATAGATGCGTCAACGAATTCAACGTCCGCACCAGCCAAATCGTCTAGCAATACATTCCCCTGTCTCACGCTTTTGTTGTCACGAGAGAGCCGAAGGTAACATTTCAACCCCAGCTTAGCGGAGGCGGCAGCAGCTTGCCGGCAATGGTTTGATTGCGAGGCAGCACCTTGAATGATTGTGTCCGCTCCCTGATTGACTCCATCGCCGATTGTAAAGGTTAATTGGCGCACCTTGTTCCCGCCGAACGCAAGCCCTGAACAGTCCTCACGTTTGATGAGGATGCGGGGCCCGCCCAATACCTCTGATAAGCGTGGACATTCCTCTAAAGGTGTTGGAAAATGGCCTAAATCGACCTGTGGGAGTTGATTTATTTTTTCGCAAAGTTGCTCTCTGGTAATGACAGCATTTGATGAACTCATGATTTTTCCTCTTCAACCAACAATTCTTTCAGTAAATTGGTCAGCTCTTCGTTTCCTGACGATAGTTCAAATACCCGCTTTATTTTATCCTCGCGATTGGTATCCGACATCGCGCCCTCCGGCTCCCAGATGACCTCTAATTGTCTTGGATTTAGGCGGTCATAGTTGACTTTGGTGATAGTGAGAGGGTAATTATCCGGCACCAGTATAATCCAGTCAACGGTTTCACCCCGATCCGAATATTGGCGGTCCGTTGTCAGCCGTCGATCGTTATGGGGAACCTCCCGCTTAATCCACTGTTTGCGCCCGAACGAATCTGTTTCATAATGTCCCACTTCCAGCCAACTGCGCCCTGCACCGTTGGGTTTGGTTGTAACATTAATCTGCGGCACGGTTGTTTCCCCCTTCCCGTTCAGTCTCTTCTGATTTGAACTGAGGCACTCTGTCCGTGGCTATCGGCAATCGCTTGACAGATCCGCATCACTTCGCAAGCATCGTCAAGGCTTGCCCGGGGTTGCCTGTTAGCGAGGATTGACTGGGCAAAATGCTCCATCTGTTCGAGGTAGCCGTGGCGTCCATAGCCACGATAGTGGGTTCCTTGATTCCATTCCAACGTCGGGAAATCCCGATAACCACCGACACCCCGCCACGCATCTGGCTTGAGATACTGAACCCGTTGCATATTGTGCACATTGACCGCATGTCCACCGTCGCCAGTGACCATCACCGATGTCTCTAGTGCTGGTGCACCCGCAACCATGTTCAGTGTACCGACTGCGCCGTTATCAAACTGTAGGGAGACGGCAAACGCCATTCTGCCACCCGCACCGAAATGTTCAAAAGCGCGAAGTCTAGTCACATCCCCCATCAAATATCGCATACAATCCACAATGTGAACCCCCTGATCCAGCAGATACGCCCACTCCAGTGTTTCGTGGGCACCTCTGGGGCTCGGTGCAAGGTATCGCCCTTCAAATAGGATAGGTTCTCCAAATTCTGCTTGTGTGATAATTCGCCTTGCCATCCGGTGTGCGGGTGCATGGCGCCACATCGTTGCGACCATGCCAAATTTTCCCGTTCTCGTCGAAGTTTCGGAGAGTCGTTCAGCGTCTTCCACATTAATTGCAGGTGGCTTTTCAATGAAGACGTGCTTCCCGAGTTCCATGCAGGCAATCGCCATATCGGTGTGCATGGTTTTGGGGTGTCCAACAATTGCAATGACATCTAGCTCTTCTGTCTCAATCATCGCCCGGTAATCTGTATACCACTGTTTGGCACCAAAACGTTTGGCGTTGCTCTCAGCTTTCGCAGCGGATATATCACAGGTCGCAACAAAATCAATTTCGGGGACCAACCGAACACACGGTTGCAGATTCCGGGTCGCATGCGACCCACACCCGATAAAACCCAATTTAATCTGTGCCATGACAACCTCACCTATACCTTCAAACGTCTTTCCTCTCGATCTCTTTAAAGAGTCTCATTCCGCAGTATACGCCAACGCCGTTTTCGCTCCATCGTTTACGGCGGATATGGCTGCCGCTTCAATGAAGGCAACAATTTCTATGGTCTCGGAGATGTCAATCGGCGGCTTGCCGGTTTCAAACATCTGGACAATCTGCTTGAGAAGCTCACGATAAATGTAACTTGCATTTATTGAGGTTCGCACAATGGATTTTTCACAATATGCGGTGAAACCGTACCCCTGTGTTCCCTTCCGTATGCCGCGCATTGTGCCAACTCGTCCATCTTTCCAACGCCCGGTCACAACATCCACATCATCGTTCGAGACAGACCAAACCGCTTCACACCCAGGACCCATCAACGCGTATAGCGTTTCCACACCGTGGAGTCCGTAATGGAATAACCCCGGATTGCGTGGCTGGAGCGGTGCTGGCGAGCTAACTTCCACACCGAGAATCCTTCCTGTTTCTTCCGCTTTGTTTTTGATTTCGACAACTTCTAGACCGTAACGCAACGATGAGGAGGTGAAGATTGGGACATTTTTTGATTGGGCGAGTGCTGCCAGAGCCTGCGCTTCTGCTAAGTCACAGGTAAAGGGTTTATCCACAAATGCGGGCAATCCTGCTTCTAGAAATGGTGCCGTCTGTTTATAATGGAAACTACCTTCGACCGATTCGATAAGCACGGCATCGATCTGTCCAATCATCTCCTCCGGTTTTTCCACCAACGGCACGCCGTACTCCTGCATCTGTTTCGTAAATCCGGGAATGCGTTCAGGCGACAACAGCGATTCCCCCGGACAACCGACCACAATTTTTGCCCCCTCTACCCACTGCTCCTCATCTACATCAATATGGTTAAGCCGTTTTGTGAATTCAACCACATGGGATGTATCAAAATCAACAATTCCGAGCCGGATCATCTATCCCTCCAAGCCGCGCTATTATTAATTGTTCGGCTAAATGGTATAACTCTTGTAAAGAATTTTCGTGGACAATCACGATACAGAATTTTCGCTGATTTCCCACTATTTTGTCAAGGTATTTTTCTCTATACATGGTACTAGGGCTATGATACAATGTCAGAAATCGGCTAGCATTTTTGAATTAGTTGGTGTTGGAGTGTATTATCTTTATTTTTTATCTAAAATGATGTCCTGATCCTCTCGGCTTTCCAGTCTACTATGAAATCAATATTGACGAAAAAGGTCATACGTTGGCGTAATTCCCATCCCTCCCCGGTTGAGGACTCTCTCGTAGTTGAGGAGCCGCTCGAAATTCGGGTGGGCGGACAGAGCCTGATAGTTGTGATGCGTACACCGGGACATGACTTTGATCTCGCCGCAGGATTTCTTTACACGGAAGGGTTGATAAAATCGTCCGATGATATCGGGGCAATCGCCTACTGCGAGGATGAGGATATTGAGGAGCCGGATCTGCAAAATATCATAAACGTTCATTTGACGAATGGACAGGCTCTCGAAGCACAGGAGGGTTGGCAACGGAACTTCCATGCGAATGCCAGTTGTGGGTTGTGCGGCAAAATGACTATCGAATCGGTTAAACAGGAGATTCCACCGATAACGTCAGAGGTTAAGATAGATTCAAACATCTTTTATTTACTCAACGATCAGCTCCGATCGGCACAGTCGGTCTTTGAAGCAACTGGTGGATTGCACGCCGCCGGATTATTTGATGAACGGGGTGAACTGCAAATTGTACGCGAGGATGTCGGACGACACAATGCAGTGGATAAGGTGATTGGACATGCACTTTTGGTTGAGGAACTTCCATTAGATCGACACATTTTGATGGTAAGTGGGCGAGCCAGTTTTGAAATTATTCAAAAGGCGTTATTCGCCCGCATACCAGTGATTGTAGCGGTTTCTGCCGCATCAAGTCTTGCCGTCGAAATGGCGCAAGAGGGTGAAATCACGTTGATTGGATTTATGCGTGGCAAAGGCATGACTGTCTACAGTTATCCGGACCGGATTCGATGAACCACCGCAGAATGGCAATAATGTTATAATCAAGTCTGGAATGTGCAAAAAAACTCAACATATATGGTAAAGGAGGAATATTCAACATGGAAGCGATTTTAGGCGCAGCCCAATCACTGGTGAATCTTCTGTTTTTAGTCGTTGTGCTGGGTACGGCAGCAGTTTCGTGGTGGTTATCCACCAAATATCGTGAACGGTATGCGGAATTTCCGTGGAATAAGGCGGCAATTATTCTCGGAATTGAGGTTTTAGCTTGGATTGCGTTCAATATCTTTTGGAGTTGGGTGACAAATAACTGGTGGATTGCCATTGTTCTCATCGTTATCATTATTATCGTGCTAAAAAAGCGGAGGCGCGAATAAACAAGAAATGGAGTAAATTTCATGGGTAGAGTCAATCGTGCTATTGAACTTCTTGAGGGGCGACATACCCTCATTTACGGCGGCAGCGGAGATTTGTCATTCGAGGGCGGCGTTAACGCCTGTCATACGGATAACGATTTCCTTCTACTCGAACAAGAGCATGTCGCGCTGAACATACTGGGCGTGCGGGAATTCATGAGGGGATTGGCAGCGGCGGGACCCACAAGGAGCGGACATCCGACGCCAACCGTGTTGGTAACGCTGCCCGTGCAGGGCACCGATGAACACGTGATGCGAGCAAACGCTTGGATGGTGACCCACTACCTTGACTGCGGTGTTCACGGTTTCGTGCTCTGTCACGCCGAGACACCGGGTGCGGTAAAGGTACTGATCGAATCCATGCGGTTTCCTTTTAATGATATTGGTGTAGGGGACGGGTTGGCTGAGGGACGCCGGGGTGCCGGCGGCGGTCCGGGCCATATCTGGGGAATGGATCACTCGGAGTACCTGCGAAAGGCGGACGTTTGGCCCCTGAACCCGGAGGGCGAATTAATTGTGGGTTTGAAAATCGAGAATCGCCGCGCTCTTGAGAATTGTGAAGCGACCTGTAAAGTGCCGGGACTCACCTACGTCGAGTGGGGTCCCGGTGACATGGGGTATTCGTTCGGTAACCCAGATGCACATGATCCGCCGTATAGCCCTGAGATGGCTGGGGCGCGAGCACGAGTGAATGCTGCCCGTAAAGCGGCAGGCATCGACTTCTGTGATTCGATTAATGTTGATAATTACAAGGAGCAGATCGACAATGACATCTTGATCTGCGGGGGCGGTCCCGAAATCGCATCACTATGCCGAGAGTATACCAAGCGAACCATGCCGGCGTAGTGCCCTTTCGCGAATGATCGCTGGCTTGGTCTGATAAGGAAGGAATTTAATCTGAGGTTATGGCAACCAAAATAGTGACAATGAACATGGACGATACGTCCGCCGAACGGATCCGTGCTGTGTCCGACCAGGTTGAACTTATAGTAGCTGGATCTGAGGAGAAATTTGAGGAGGAACTTCCCAGCGCAGACATCCTGATTGGTGATGTACGACCAAAATATTTCCCAAAAGCGAAACGGGTACGTTGGATGGCGTACTATTCCGCAGGGATTGACTTTCTGATGAGCTCAGAGATTGAAAAGAGTGATGTTATTATCACAACCGCAAAGGGCTTTGTGGGGATACATTTGGCAGAGCACGCATTCGCGCTCATCTTAGGTCTCACGCGGGATGTCGCACTGGTAACCCGCAACGCCAGTTGGAGCAACAACCGTCTGATGGCGCGTGAACTAATAGATAGTACGATGGGGATCATCGGGCTAGGTGGTGCCGGGCGCGAGACAGCGAAACGCGCACACGCTTTTGGTATGCGGGTGCTTGCTGTAGATCCGATGCCTGCGACGGTTCCTGATTATGTGGAAGCGTGCTGGGACTTGGACCGCTTCCATGATCTGCTTGAGGATTCCGATGTTGTTGTGATCTGCGCGCCGCTCACGCCAGAGACGGAGGAGATGTTCAATCAGGAGGCGTTCCGCCATATGCAGTCCCACGCGTTATTAATCAATGTCAGTCGCGGTAGGATTGTCAACGAAGCAGCACTGATGGAGGCACTGGAACAGGGGCTTATCGCCGGTGCCGGTTTGGATGTGCTGCCGGTGGAACCGGTGGCGGATGATCATCCCTTGTGGAGGATGGAGAATGTGATTATTACCCCTCATATGGCCGGCAACTCGCCGATGCGAGGTCCTCGGTGGATGGACACGTTCTGTGAGAATCTGAAACGATTCATTATGGGGGATGACGATCTGCTCAGTCGTTTCGACCAGACCAAAGGATACTGATACAATGACTCAGGGACTCACGCCGCAACGTGGATTCATCTATTGGACTGTGAGAGTGCTAACAGGCAGTTATCGTCCAACGGCTCAATCGGCGTGAAATCGCGGTGGGCAATCCATTCTGGGCGCTTGAATTGACGGATGTGGTTATCCACATGACAGAGGCTCAGATATACGATTACCCGGTCCCACGGACTGATGTTGGGCGCTGAGGCGTGCACCATATTTGAGTGGAACATCAACACGGTGCCCGGCTCCCCCTTGGGTGCAACGATACCGCCTTCGTTCGCCAGATGGCGGATCCTGTCCTTGTCGAGTGTCCACAGTGGATAGGAGGTCGTCAATGTATCATGCCCCGCTTCTATTACCCCTTGCTTGTGGCTACGCGGAATTAGGTAGAGAGGACCGTTGAATTCGGTCACTTCATCAAGGAACACGGCAATGTTCATCGCCCGCGGTTGTGGCATCTGGTCGTCGCGGGACCATGTGCCGTAATCTTGGTGCCACTGCCAAACATCGCCGTTGAAAGCGGCTTTCCCGTTAATTTTGTATTGGTGCATGTACACCGGTCCATCAAGGAGCTGCATGACCGGCTCAATTAAGCGGGGATGCCGTCCCAAGCGGTTAAACGCCTCGTTGTAGGTATGTGCGGCGAAGGCGGTGCGAACCGCTTCCCCATCCTTTTCACGCCAAACCTCCTCGCGCCGCATGGCGAAAATCTTCGGGAGTTCATTTTTGAGGACATCGATTTCTGCTTGGTTGAACCGGTTTTTCAGGAGTAACCAGCCTTCGGTATCGAAATGAGGCAACTGATCTTTTGTCAATTTCATGGCACGGTGCTCCTTGAGCCTCTCGGAGTTTTGAACTCTGGCTACAGCACTTCTATATACATTGCGCTCCTCTGGAGCGCGGGAATTGGACGAATCGCTCTTCTATAGACATATCGCTCCTCTGGAGCGAAAGACAGGTTACTTCAGCTTTAACAGAAAACCGATGGATTTAAAATAGCTATCGTTATATTACTTGAACTGAAACGAGTAGAGCTTGGCGTTCTTGAAGTAGAAACGCAGCTTTATTGGTTTGCCAGCCAACGCACTCACGTCGGAATTACCATTCCACGAAACGACTTGGCTGATGCTTCCCACCGTGATTGAATCTGCATCGTTGAAGCTGAATCCGGGCAACTTCTTATGGTTTGCCCTTAAAATTTCTACCTTTACTTCGCCGGGACTTGGACCCGCAGCAATCGGTGCCATGCTTGTGTTCAGATACAAGCGCGATCCGGAAAATCCGAACGGTCGGGTCGTCATCTGACCGAAGGACTCAGGTTCATGGAAGATTTGCCGCTCGCCATAGATGTGTCGCAGCTCCTCCTCAGACCTGTCTTTGACCACCCAGCCCTTTCCGCTATCAAGAGAGACGAACCCGTCCAGACGTGAGATTGCTAGCCCGATCCCCTCCGCGGATTTGTCACCCAACTCTAGAGCAATTTCAGGAGATCGGCTGTTCGTGCCGATGTAATAGGTAAAAATGTTATCTCCGTGAATGATGGTGTCTTGAGCGTAGACGCTGCTGAAGTCGAAGTCCGCTCGTGAACCACCACGCGGGATGTATGGTTCCCGGTAGTTGCGCTGAAAATGAAATCCATCCCGACTGAAGATGACCTCAGGATGATGAGTCACGTTGGTGGTGCGAAAGATCCACAGCAGTCCAACGTAGATCCCCTCATAGGCAAAGACCGGCAGGCTGTAGAACTCGGTGTCGGGGTAGTCGTCTTTGTCCGGCACAAGGATAATCTCTGGCTCGCTCCAGTGGATCATGTCTGGGCTTTCTGCCTTGCCGATAAGCCGTTTGCCGTAAGGACCTCGCCAATGGTGGCTTGCTTCCATAGTGACGTAGTACGTCTCGCGTATCGGATCCCAACCTTGGAAACGACCCGCCCAACGCCCCAACTCCTGTCCGGTATCGATGACGGGATTGCCTTCGTAGGGAGTCCAGTTGATTCCATCCGGAGAGTAGAAGAGATCGTATTGCATCCCCCGTTTCTGTGTGTCGCCGATCATGATTAACGCCTTGTACCGTTTGGAAGGATCTTTCTCGCGTAGGTCTTGGAACGCCGGTGCTGGGGGTAGCCCCTCTTTTGTGGGAAGGATGTTATTGTCCGTCGATCCATCGAATTGGACGAGTCCTAGCGATGGTCGCTCCCAGTGAATCCCATCCTTAGAGGTTGCTAGGCACATCACACTCCCGTGGGTGTCCAAGAGAAGCCCCGCGGCACCACCCGGAACCGGCTTGCCGTTTTCCAAATGGACAGTGATGGTTGCGGAGGAATACCACATCTTGAAGATCCCGTCAATCGGGTCAAAAATCACCTTATTGGGCCGCATGAAGTTTCCTTCCCACGGCCGTTCCGCTCGGATGACAGGGTTATTGTCCACTTTTACCGCGGGGTTCAGCCCCTGTTTTGCATTGACCAAGCTCTCGATCAGGTAATCATCGAAGAAGAGCTGCTTGGTTGATCCAATATTGAGCATCGGCATTGTTATTCTCCTTTACCAATTTTGGCACTCGGCATCTACTGGGCTGAAAGAATCGTGACCGTTACACCTTGTTCTGGGCGTTCCAGGTTGCCGCTGTCATCGACGGCTCGACTCAGGATGGTAACGACTCCCGGCTGTGTCGGTCGCCATTCATAGCTCCAAGTTTCGCAGCCATTTGCCGGATGCCAACTGAGGCCGTTATCCACGGATACTTCGACTCCGGCGACTTGACCGTCGGTGTCTTGAGCGGTGCCGCGGATTACCAAGGTTTCCAGAGGCGGCGTTGCACCATCGGCTGGAAGGTGTACCGTTGAAGTTGGAGGCTGCTCATCGGTGGACGTGCTCGCTGGTATCAGGTTATCTTGTAGCGTCTGGGGCTGCACTTCCATGTCTGCCAACAGATTGACGGTCGCTTGTTGGATGTTCTTATCAGGTCCATTCAGATCTACACCCACCCGGGTAGAGCTAGAGTTTGCGCGTTCCGGCGGTATTCCAGTTTCGGTATCATGGTGTGCATCTAAGCCCCAAGACCACTGTATTGTGCCTGCGCCAAAAACTAGCGCACCACGGGGACTTGCGGAGTTGCCTGCTATATTCGCAGACTGTTTGGGTGTCTCGTGACGATAGAGCGTCAAGTGGTGCGTCGCGGTGCCTGAATCATAAACCGTCCCATTATCCTGAATGTAGGGAACGTTGTCGATGGTCGTCTCCGATAGGTGAAACAGACCGGGGGGGCGAAAGCCGTTGTCTATATCTTCATCCCACTCATGACCGAGCAGCCCCTTTGGTAAAACCGCCCTTTCCCCCGGCTTGAGTTTGGCGATTTCCGTGTTACGCCAGAACCGTAGGTTGGCGTATTTGGCTGGCACAATGAGAGGGTCATTGCGCCATGCGTTCACCGTGAAGATGGTGCCGGTTAGGGCGTTTTCCGGCTGTGGTCCCTCCGGATTAAATGGTCGTGGGTCACGCCATGTCCCGGTCCAAACGTCAGCGACGGGATCAATTTTGGCGTTATCGTGTGTTTCCTTGTAGGTGACCAATGTGCGATGCGGCACCCCTTCTCCGTCGATGGAGGGCTCCCATCGGGTTTTCCAAAATACTTCGTTACCGCTGAAAAAGGCAAGGTGAACACCTGCATCGCGCCCTGCCTCGACATGCCGTCTTTGGTCGAGGGACCAGTATTCGTCGTGACCAACCGACAAAAACAGTCGATGCTTGCGAATCTCCTCACCGCGTCGATCACTATCGACACCGGTGAAATAGGTGATGTCGTAGCCGTTGGCTTCAAGCCAGCGGACACAAGGATACTCGGCGTTGAAAACCGTATTGACTGCCCGGTAATCGCGCGTCTTGAGCGGACGATTGTAGCTCACTTTGTAGGCACGGGGAGGGATGCCGATTGAACGTGGGAACCCCGGGTTAACCCTGCCATAGGTGCAGTAGCCACCGTAAGGGTTGTAGGCTTGCCAAGTGGTATCGGAAGTTTGGAAGAGAATGTCAGAGCGGCTGTCGTCGTGCCGTACGACGAAATAGATGTGGCTTGCTCGCGGCTCACGCAGCGCATTGGCAAGACGGCCATGCCCCAACGCCCCGTAGGCGTGTGGTGAGGCAGTTGGTTTCTCCGTTGGACCTTCTTGACTGTTGTCCGCCCGCCAATTCCGTTCCAAGAATCCCGACGAGTCGGGACTTGCGGAGTCCGAATCCTGTCGTACCAAACGCGCAAAATAGATTCCCGACGTTGCGTCTGAAGGTGCATCCCAAGATGCTGAGACTGCCCAGTTGCCACAATCGTAAAGGTGGGTGGCTTCGTCTCTTAGACCTTCCGGCTGATGCTGGGGCAGTTTGACCGATGGCTTGACCGTGTCAACGCGACGCGCACCCATCCCACCATAGTACCCCATTCGATAGATGTCTATCCGATAGTCGGTCGAGTCGGTTTTGATCTTGAAGAAGATCGTCTCACCGCGATTGATGCTGATGTCATGACCGAAGCCTTGAATGGTTGGATCGCCCCAACCGTTGATGTCCCACTCGGTTGGCGGATCACCCGGTAGGCGGTTTTCTCGGACGATGGCATTGGCGGTTTGGGCGTGACGATCCGTCGATTCGAGACTCATGTTTTTTCCTTCTACTTTTACTCATCTGTGCTGTGTATCGATTTGCAATCGCAGATAAGTGCTTTTATTGTCCCTGTGCTTCCGCCCAAGCTCTCAATGGAACATCGTCCGGATTTTTTGTAATCCAGTGTTGAGAGTGAGGCTGAAACTCAGGAGAAGTGCCTAACGGATTGTCCTCCGACGGCAACGCACCGAGCAATTGCTGCCGTATCGGTGAGCTTTTAGTGATTAACTCCGGTGACTGCTGAATGTAATCCGCCGGGCGGAGCCACCGGTAATGGTAGCCGACGTGCATAATCTTGCGCGTTTTGTCCGACAGATTCGGTCCGACACAGTGCCAAGTCGCTGTGCGCCACACGACCGCAGCCCCCGGTTTCAACCTGAGCTCGACCGCTTGGGAGAGATCGAGTTTGCCTTGCTTTTCCCGCCATTCTTGTAGGGGGCGCAGGTGGCTCCCCGGCATCAACCAGAGATTGCCGGAATTGGATTCACTCAAATCAGAGAAGACATAGAACACCTTGATCTCCATAAAGGGCAGCCGCCCGTCCAGCGACGGTCCCTCAAAGAGTTCTTTGCCGGACAGATCCGGATGCCAACCAAGATTATTGTAGCCGGCCTTCTGATCGTCTCCATCACCGACGCCAACAGTACCGGGCTTCAGGTCTTTTGGGTAAGGGGGTCGATAGTCAAGATGCGTGGTTCGGATCTGGATGTTCCACCCGATAGCGTCAACAACCAACGGCAGCATCTTGGGGTGATCAATCAGGTCGAGGAATGCCTCGTGCTGGGCTAACGCATTGCGGATCGTGAAAGGGTCGTTGGGAGCCCCGCCTTCGACTTGACGGACTCTAACTTTCACTTCGTCAATGGCTGATAGCAATCGGTCTAGCTCCTTTTGTGTCAAGAAATCTTCGAGGATAATGTATCCCTTCTCGTCAAAGTCCTTCTCCTGCTGCGGTGTCATTGCTATTGACATCGGTTTTTCTCCTTTTCATAGATTCGTTCAATACTACATAACGCTCATTTATAGTGTATTAGACATAGGTTAAGCGATAAATCCAGAGTCCGAGAGCGAGAGCGATTCCAATTCCCGCAAGGGTATTTCGGATGGGACCGGAGAGGTGTAACCAAGCATCTCGAAGCCGGATCGGGGCGCACGAAACACCAAGAGCTAACGGAACCACAAAAAACACAAATGGATGATAACCCCAAGCTGTGGCGAATTTACCTTGTGCAAGAGAGACACAGGCGCGAGTCATGCCGCAGCCGGGACACGATATATCCGTGATGAGGCGGAATAGACATGGAATGAGCCTCATTTTGTCGGGCAATATGCCTGACCATGCCGTGTATACAGTGACAAGGGCAAGTCCAATCAGGAAAATTCGTGCAAGATGTATGTAATTAAACGTCTTCGCGTGCATTGTAGAATTTGTTGATTTCCCACTGCTGGATTGCAAGCGATGCGATGCCGATACCAAAAATCGCGAATAAGACACAAATCACGGCTAAGGAATGATTCACGTGCAGGCCGCTGTTCTCCTGAATTTCGTTGATTCCTACCGCCATTTTGTATTCGTAGTAGAGTGCAAAGATACCACACGTCAGGATACTAAGAAAAAACCAGAGCCAAAAACGATAATCGGTTCGCCCTAACCAACCGTTGAGCGTTTCCATCTGTTTGTACTGCCAATACAGCGAGTAAAGCCCGCAGGTCAGAAGGCTAAAGATGATTCCGAAGGCGATACTTCTCACACCGTCAGCCCTTGGATACGGGTGATTTCGCATGATGGACCTCCTACCCTAAAAATTTAAGTGTGATCGGCAACAAAGGACTTAACCCTTGTCAGGGGATAAGCGGTAACACTCCCATTTATGATGGTGTCCACGCCCGCGGGGCAATACCTTCGACGTGCGTTTTTACATCGACAACCACTGGCCTCTCCGCGGAGAAAGCCTGATCCAATGCGCTCGAAAGTTCGGTCGGTTTGTTGACTGTAATCCCGAGACAGCCCATTGATTCGGCGATTTTGGCGAAATCAGCGTCGGGGAACAGCCAGAGTTCATCGGAGCCTTTCGTCCGTCCACCGTAGACAGATTCGACACCGCCTTGCTCTTGGTTCAGGGAGTGGTTATTGTTGACCAGAATAACAGCATTAATTTCGGATTTCACGGCGGTTTCCAAATCTCCTAGATGATACCAGATGCCGCCGTCTCCGGTGAAGCAGAGCACGGGTCTACCCGGTTGTGCACATTTGGCGCCCATCGCTGCAGGCAATCCCCAGCCGAGCGAACCAGAGCAACGGATGAATATCTGGTCGGGATGTTTGAGATCGAGCATTGTGCCGGTCCAGACCCCCGAATGCCCTGTGTCGGAGACCAGAATTGCATCAGATGGCAGCAGGTCGGTCAGCTCTTTGCAGAGGCGTTCTGGTCGCATCGGCACGATCTCCGAGTTTGCCATGTCGCTGACGCTCTCTTTCCAGCTCCGAACCAGTTCTTGGACTCGGTTAATCCATTCGGTCCGCGGTTCAGCGGTTTTCGCACCATCAATCATGCGGCGCAGCGAGTTTCTGATATCGCCCTGCATCCCCAACTGAATTGAGTAATTGCGGCCCAGTTCCTCTGGGTTGATATCGAGTTGGATGACCGGCGTTCCTTGCGGCGGGATGCTGTATCCGTTGGTCACCTGCCCGCCGGTATGGCTCCCAATGAAAAACACCAAATCCGCCTCACAGACCGCTTGGTTCGCACAATCTCGCGAGTATGAACCGGGGACGCCGACCGCCAACGGATGGTCGTAGGGGAACATCGCTTTAGCATTGAGAGCGGTGGCAACCGGTATGGAGAGCTTCTCTGCGAGAGCAATGAGTTCGGTACGCGCTCCTGAAGCGGTTACGCCTCCACCGGCAACGATGATGGGACGGTTCGCGTTGGCGAGTAGTTGGAGCGCCTCTGTTACGACCTCGATCTCCGCTTCCGGTCGGAAAGGCGGCAGTTGGGCAAAGGATTCTTCGATGATGACTTCCAGATCCGCCTCGCGTTCTACGACTGCCTGACCGGCGAGACCTTCGAGATCCAGATGTGCGGGTCCCGGTGTGCCGGAGGTAGCGGAACGGAAAGCTTGACGCAGATAGATCGGGAGTTGTTCCGGTGTGGCCACAAACGCGCTATATTTGGTCACCGCCGAAAATGGGTTGATGTGATCTACTTCCTGATACGCGTGGCGTTGCTGGTTGATTTGACTCTCCCGACCGGTGATAGCGATGACCGGAGAGCAAGCGAGGTAGGCATCTTGTAGTCCAGCGGCGAGATTGACCGCACCGACCGACTGCGCCATACAGAGGCTAGGGGCGCGTTTGACGCGGGCGTAGGCGTCTGCCATATATGCAGCACCTTTTTCCCCGTGGGTTTGGACGCGCTTTATCCCCAGTTTTTCCATCTCCATCAGTGCCCTCGGCGCGATGTAGGGCATAAAAAAGACGTGGGTAATTCCGTAACCGTGGACTGTATCTGCAATGAATTTACTTCCTGTCATTTTGGGCATACTGTTTTCTCCTATAGGAACGATTTTCGTTCATGTGAAGAAGTCGTGCAACAGAAACCGAGTTTTCAAGAAAAAACTCGGTTTCTTCTTTGTTCTTTGCACTTTCCGTTTACATGAGACACGATTTTTTCTACAGTTTTCTTGGAGTGCCACCATCAATATTTATAATTTCTCCCGTTATGAACCGAGACTCATCGGAAACAAGGAAAAGCACTAAATTTGCTACATCTTCAGGATAGCCCGGACCGTCGAGTATCTGCGACAGATCGAAAATTGGCTTGAAGAAGTGATGTTCTCTGCCACCCGTTGCCATCGGGGTGAGGATTTGTCCGGGGCGCACACAATTGACCCGAATATTATGCTGTCCACCCATACTCGATGTGTATCGCGTAAAAGCCTCGACCCCTGCTTTTGCCACATAGTATGAGGATGACGGTGCTCTGCCGGTTATATCATACATATTCTTGCTAAATCCGATGACGGCGGCAATAGATGAATTGTTGACTATGGCACCGCCGCCTGCATCTACCATGTGGGGCCAGACCGCTCGTGACATATAGAAGGTGCCGGACAAGTTGACGTTAATTACCCGATCCCAACCCTCATCTCCTTCGTTGGGGAAGTTCTCTCCGGCGCCTGCACCCGCATTATTGAAGAGGATATTGATTGTGCCGTATGTCGAGACAGCTTCTTCCACCGCCGAATCAACGGCACTACTGTCCGAAACATCGCAAGAGATGAATGTTGCTTCGCCTCCCTCGCTATTTATGGCTTCTTGAACTTGAGCCCCCTCCTCCACCCTTCTCGCCATAATGGCGACTTTCGCGCCTTCTTGGGCAAAGAGGTGGGCGGTCGCTTTACCGATACCGCTGTTTCCACCGGTGACAACTGCAACTTTACCTTCTAGCCTTCCTGACATGGTTTTCTCCTTTGCACACGATCCACAGTTTATCTATCAGGACTTACGCAGCCGAACGGTCAAATCTCTTCCCCCCGCTTGCGGGGGACTGAAGGGGGTGTGGGAGGGGCATCCCTGCCCCGATACGCCCGATGAATCCCCGATAAATCGGGATTAAGAAACGGGCAACTACAATCTAAAGTGCGTAAGTCCTATCTGTTTGACATCACCCTAGTCTTCATATTCGACAACGACATCATCACCTTTAATTTTAACTGGGTAGGTTTTAGCTTGTATCTCTGGATCTACCAGACAACGCCCGGTCGCAATATCGAACGCCCACTGATGCCATGGACAGCGCAGCACCTCGCCTAAGCCGTCAACGGAGATTGTGGAGCCACGGATAGAGGCGGGGGCATTGGTACTCACCCGACCACTGAGCTCGCCGGTGCAGAGGGGACCGTTCTTGTGCGGACAGATGTTGCGTACGGCGTAAAACGATCCGTTGACGTTAAAGACACCAATACCAGCTCTGCCCCGGAACGGTACGACGATTTTACGTTCACCCGGTGGAATTTCTGCCACTTTGCCGATAACAACGCTTGCCATGACTAATTCCCTGTGTCTATCCGAAGCATATCGAGTGCATTGCCGGCAAAGATTCGATGGTGCAGGTCGTCATCGAGCTTGGGGAAGGTTGTTACCGGATCGTTCCAGTCGAAATGTGGGAAGTCTGAGCAGAATATCAGCGTTTCATCTGCGTGCAGCATATCCAACATCTGGTACATCTGCTCCGGCTTCTCCGGCTCGTGCATCGGTTGTGAACCGATTCGGATGTGCTCGCGGAAATACTCGCTCGGCAGGCGTTTGAGCCATGGGGTCTGATCACGGATTGCTTTCCAGTCTGTATCCAGATGCCACATCACAGAAACCGCCCAGAGCTGCTGTACTTCGATAAGGGCAAACTTGAAATCTGGGAACTTCTCGAACACGCCCTCACAGATCAATGACGTTGCATGTGCACTCGCGACGGTGGGTCGGCTCATCCGCGATTCCATATAGTAGGTGGGATAGCCAACTGGGGTTGGGGTGGTTCTGGTTGCGCCGCCGCCTCCACCGATGTGGGCAACTACTGGCAGCCCGTGCTGTTCGCACGCCTCCCAGATGGGATGGTAGAAACGGTTACCGAAGGGCATACTTGTCCCCATCGGAACCATCACGGCAACGGTATCCTTGCGGTCAGCCAGTCGATTGATTTCTTCGACTGCTTGGGGCGGGTCTGAAGGCGAAACGAGGATGGCGTTGACGACACGCTCGTCGCGGTCAAGCCAATGTTCGATCGTCCAGTCGTTGAACGCCCTGCATAGTGCGGCAGCCCAATCTGGATCGGGTAGTCCCGAATATCCGTAAAAAACCGGGGGGCCGGTCAGCAGCCCGTAGTCGATATTCCAAGGATCCAGGTGTGTCTCTTGCAAAAATTCCAGCGTGAAATTGAAGTCGCGTGGATCGCCGCCGGTATTTCTCTTTACCGGAACATCTTCGGTCTTCATGCGACCTTTCAGATCTGTGCGGTTGGTCCGAATTGGGATGTTGGGATAGCCACCCAGATGCAATCCTTGGTCTAGCAGATGCTCCTGATTGAATGTTGATAGGTACGGCAGCAATTGCTCGGGGTTGCGAAAGTTGTGGTGAACATCGCAATCAACGATTGCGACACCATTTTTGGGCTTGCCAGTCCAGCCCGGCGCGGTAATCGGTGTGGCTCCGACTTGGCTCATACAGATGTCTCCTTACTCTTGAACTTCGCTTTGAGAAATTCTGATGGTTTTGTTATACGATACCATAGATGGGTGAGTAGATCAACAATTTATTTTACGGGTGAGTTGTCACAGACCTAATTGACCACAGAGACACGGAGAACGCGGAGAAGGATATTTTTTTGTTTTCAAATCCTCGGTATTCTTTGTACTAAAATTTTAATTTATAATTACTCATCTTGTTGACAGGATTACCGTGTTACTGGATATCAGAGGGCAGATGTGATATTTGACATTAGAGGTAGATTTCAGGTAGAATAACGATGGTATTTATACGACAATTTTCCTTCACCGCAGATAAAGAAGCTATGGATCCCGAAAAAAAAGCACGCCAGAACATTGACCAACTGCTTACCAAAGCAGGTTGGGTGATTCAAGATCGAAAACAGATGAATCTTGGTGCATCGCAGGGTGTGGCGGTACGTGAATTTCGTATGTCCTCCGGCCCCACAGACTACCTGCTATTTGTCAACAGAAGTGCGGTCGGGGTGATTGAAGCGAAACCGGAGGGAACCACTCTCAGCGGTGTCTCCGAACAAACCGAGAAATATCTTACTGGGATTCCATTAGACCTTCCATGTCGTCGAAAACCTTTACCCTTTGGCTATGAGAGCACAGGGGTTGAAACGTTCTTCCGCGATCTACGAGATCCGGACTCCCGCTCCCGCCGCGTTTTTGCCTTCCACAAGCCGGAGACCTTGTTACAGTGGATTAAGCAGCAGCAAACATTGCGATACAATCTCGAAACACTGCCTCTACTAGAGAAACAGGGTTTGCGAGACTGTCAAATTGAAGCGATTACCAATCTGGAGCAGTCATTTGCTGCAGATCGCCCACGCGCGTTGATCCAGATGGCGACCGGCAGCGGAAAAACATACACCGCCGTGAGTTTCATCTATCGGCTAATCAAGCGTGCAAAAGCCGAAAGAATACTTTTTCTCGTTGATCGCAGCAATCTCGGTAGACAGACGCTTAAAGAATTTCAGCAATACACTACACCGGACGACAACAGAAAATTCACCGAACTTTACAACGTGCAACATCTCACCACCAACCGGATTGACGGGGTAAGCAAGGTCTGTATCACAACGATTCAGCGGTTGTATTCAATGCTAAAGGGAGATTCGGATTTTGATGAGGAGAATGAGAGTGAATCACTGTTCAACCTCGGTTCGGGGAATCAACCCGCTGCGGAGGTAGAGTACAATCCCAATATTCCGATTTCCACCTTTGATTTTATCATCACCGACGAGTGTCACCGCTCAATTTATAACCGATGGAGACCTGTGCTGGAATACTTTGATGCCTTCGTTGTTGGTCTCACCGCCACGCCCTCAAAACAGACACTCGGATTTTTCGGTCAGAACTTGGTCACAGAGTATAGCCACGAACGGGCGATCGCCGACGGTGTGAATGTGGGGTATGATGTGTATCGCATCAAGACAGAGATTACAGAGGGTGGCGGCGAGATCCCTCCCGGCTTTTACGTTGACAAAAGGGACAAGCTCACCCGCAAGACCCGATGGGAACTGTTAGATGAGGAGATGGAATATAGCGCGAATCAGCTTGACCGTGATGTGGTGGCACCCGACCAGATCCGCAAGGTGATCCAAACTTTCCGAGATAACCTGTTCACAGAGATTTTTCCCGGCAGAAAGCATGTCCCGAAAACGCTCATCTTTGCCAAAGACGATTCCCACGCTGAGGATATACTGCGTACCGTCCATGAGGAGTTCGGAAAGGGCAACGACTTCTGTAAAAAAATTACCTACTGCACGACGGGCGATACAGCGGAAAACCTGCTCGCCAGCTTCCGCAATTCATACAATCCGCGCATCGCCATAACGGTGGATATGGTCGCCACTGGCACGGATATCAAGCCGTTAGAGTGCATTATCTTCATGCGAAACATCCGATCACGGGTCTATTTTGAGCAGATGAAGGGCAGAGGCACGCGCACGATTTCATCAACGGATTTGCATGGAGTCACTCCCGACACCCATCACAAAACCCACTTCGTGATTGTCGATGCCGTAGGCGTTTGTGAGAATGACAAAACCGATTCCCGACCACTTGAGCGAAAACGGAGCGTACCGTTTGATAAGTTGCTTGAGTCTGTGATGCTCGGCAATCGAGATCCCGATACCTTAACCTCGTTGGCGGGCAGGCTCGCACAGCTTGACCGTGAGATTGGAGACGATGAGCGAAAGCGAGTCACCGAAGTGTCAGGGGGGCTCTCCTTGCAGCGTATGATCCACACCTTGTTTGATGCGATGGATCCAGATAAAGATCAACAGCCAATCGGGTTGATCGCATCACCTACGGAAACTCTAGTGCCGGAGCATATTCGTCTATTGCTTGAATCCCCCGCGGAATCTTTAACGCAGGAACAAATTCAGGAAAGAGCAGATTGGCTCATCTTTGAGGCGTGTAAACCCTTCGATAACCCGGACTTACGCAATACGCTCATTGACCTCAAAAGGCAGCAGGAGCAGACGATAGACACCGTGAGTCAAGATAACATCACCTTTGCGGGATTTGATCAAGAGGCAGAGGCGTGGGCAGAGCAGCGCGTGGAGAGTTTCAAACAGTTTATTGAAGAGAACAGGAATGAACTGACAGCGATCCAGATCCTCTACAGCAAACCGTACGGCCAACGGCATCTCACATATCAACAGGTTCACCAACTCGCTGAAGCAATCAAAAAGCCGCCATATCACTTGACAACAACGGAGCTATGGCGAGCGTACGAGCAGTTGGATCAATTGAAAGTTAAGGGGGCGGGACCAGACAAGTTGTTGACGGACATCATCTCATTGGTCCGGTTTGCAATCGACGATACCGCAACGCTTGAGCCTTACAAAGAGACCGTCAATCAACGGTTCCAAGAATGGCTCAACAGTCAAGAGAAGGAATTTTCAGCAGAACAGATGGCGTGGTTGGAGATGATAAAAGACCATATCGCCACATCGCTACACATTGAGATCGATGATTTTGAGTACGCACCGTTTCAGGCAAAGGGCGGGGCGATCAAGGTGTATCAGTTGTTTGGCGATGCGCTGGATACAATTCTTAAGACGTTGAATGAGGGTTTGGCGGCGTAAGGCAGATACTCAATATGTTTCTCAATGATGCCATGGCGTTATTAGCGAAAAATTGACAAAACGCTAATAACACAATTTCTTATTAGCGGAAATGATAATAACACAACATTTTTGGTTAATTCTAAAAATAAATAGACACTTTCGCCCCCGGTAGGTGCGGTTTTCTAACCGCACCGGTTTGGAGTGTCTCATTAATTCTAAGGTCCACCATTATTAGTGCCAAGGAAAAAAAATGAACCCAGAGGCTTTCAAAAATTCAACTGCCGGTAAATGTATTCGTACGATGGGCCATAGCTCATATCGGGCTTATGTGCCCAATCCACTCCCGCCAAAAATCAGAGTAGATTGGGAGTTGGCTAGCCTGCTGTCAAAAGCAGACATCACGCTTGGAAAACTATCCGGTGCAGGGCAGCTGCTTACGAATCCGCATCTGTTGATTGGCCCTTTTATTCGGCGTGAAGCTGTAATGAGTTCGAGAATTGAAAACACTCAATCCGGTTTAGAAGATCTCTTTCTCTTTGAAGCGGATGAAACAGAGGTGCCTCCCATGTCCGATGTAAGAGAGATTCACAACTATGTTAGAGCAATGGAACGTGGAATCGAGCGGTTACGAGAGTTACCGATTAGTTCTCGGCTAATCTGTGAAATACACGGAATCCTGATGGAGGGGGTGAGGGGTGAGCATGCAACCCCGGGTTTTATGCGGACAAGCCAAAACTGGATCGGTAGTCCCGGGTGCACCTTGATGGACGCAACCTATGTTCCTCCACCGGTCCCAGAGATGCAACGGTGTTTTTCAGACTTGGAAAGATACATCCATTCTGATCCACAGGAACCGGCGTTGATTCAGTGCGCTCTGGTGCACTATCAGTTTGAGGCGATCCACCCATTTATTGATGGCAACGGAAGGATTGGTAGGCTTCTGATTACGTTGATGTTATTAGAAAGAGAGTTGTTATCGCAGCCTCTCCTGTATCTTTCCGATTTTTTCGAGCGGCATAGAGATGAGTATTATGAATTGCTGTTGAATGTAAGCCAAAAAGGGGATTGGAAAGCTTGGCTCACATTTTTCTTAAACGGGGTGCGTCAACAGTCAGAAGATGCCCTTTTAACGGTTCAACAATTGCTTGACCTACAAGGTGAATACAGAAAGCTAGCAACCGGTCCAAAAGTGCCAAATATTGTAAGCCGCTTGGTTGACTATCTGCTTACAAGTCCTGCTATTTCAATTTCAGCATTATCGAAATCTTGGAAAATAACTTTTTCTACCGTTCAACGGGGAGTGAATTACCTTATCCGGAAAGGCGTGCTCAGGGAAATAACTGGACGACAGCGAAACCGTCTGTTTGTTGCAGATGACATACTCAATATCATCATGACAGAGAGAACAAGATCAATGAACCCAAGGCAGGATGTGATATGAACGAAACAGATGTAGGTTTGTCTGAGCTGCCCGATGGGTGGGCCTGGACGACGTTGGGAGAAATCATAGAGCCATCAAAAGAGAAAGTCAATCCACTGGCAATTGAGGAAATTCCCTATATCAGTCTTGAACATATTGAAAAAGACACGGGAAAATTATTGGGACATGGGCGTTCAAGTGACGTAAGAAGTTCAAAGACAAAATTTAACTGTGGAGATCTACTCTACGGAAAACTTCGACCTTACCTGAACAAGGTTTATATATCAGATTGTGAAGGTGTTTGCTCGACTGACCTACTCGTATTTCCAAAAAATGAGTTACTTTCTAATGCGTTTTTTCTCTATCGGTTTCTATGCCGTGATTTTGTGAATTATGCGAGTTACAACGTCAGTGGTGTAAATTTACCCCGCGTGAACTTTCAAACTCTCTCGCGATTCAAAATTCCCCTTCCCCCACTTCCCGAACAACACCGCATCGTCGCCAAAATCGAAGAGCTCTTTACCAAACTTGATGCAGGCATAAACGAACTCCACAAGGCACAATCCCAACTCAAGCGGTATCGCCAATCCGTCCTGAAATCCGCCTTTGAAGGTAAATTAACCGAGACGTGGCGGGCCGACCATCAGGACGAGATTGAACCTGCAGCACCCATTGCAAGCGACCTGCCCAATGGGTGGATGTGGACGAAGTTGGAAGAGGTAAGCGAACTTAATCCGAGAATTGATAAGCAAAGCATTGACGATGATTTAGAAGTCACATTTCTACCGATGAAAAACGTTGAAGCACTCAGTGGAAAAATAGATTTATCTGAAACGAAACGGTTTTCAGAACTTAAAAGGAAAAGCTACACGTCATTTCGAGATGGGGACATCCTCTTTGCAAAAGTGACTCCATGTATGGAGAATGGCAAAATCGCCATCGCCCATAACTTGAAAAATGGAATAGGGTTCGGTTCGACAGAATTTCATGTGATTCGCTTATCAGAAGAACACTCAAAGCAATTCTTTTTCTTCTACTTTCTGCAACAGAAATTTAGGCAAGAAGCAAAAAGGGCAATGACCAGTGGAGTGGGTCTATTGAGAGTGCCAACTGATTACATGAGAAGAGTTCCGATTCCCCTTCCTCCGCTTCCCGAACAACAAGCCATTGTCTCTGAAGTTGAATCTCGACTTTCCGTTATTAATGAAGTGGAGAAAACCGTTACGGCGGAACTGAAACGTGCCGAGCAGTTGCGGCAGTCCATTCTCAAAAAAGCCTTCTCTGGAAAACTGGTGCCGCAAGACCCAAACGATGAGCCTGCCAGCGTCCTGCTTGAACGGATCAAGGCAGAGAAACAAATTGCCTTATGGTGAAAATTGTGTTATAATTGGTGCGATTAAGTAATAATATTGGCATAAATAGAATTTTATTATTTATAGGACTGACGCACTTTAGAGTTTTGACCTGTCAGTGCCCTGCCAAATCCCTGCCATTTGGTGAGGTTCTATTGACATTTAAGCGAAAAACGGTTCAGAAACAGTGCGTATTTGGCAGGTCAAAAAGCTGTCTGCACGCTCCTTCTGTTGGGTGGTAAAAATCTACAAATGCTCTGAAGCTAGGCCCCATCAGGGTTCAAAGCGATACCGGCCAATGATGCCCCCCTGATGTGAGGTTGAAATTTTTTTTTGGACCTGCCAGTGCCCTGCCAAACCTGTGAATCGTGCTGGTGTGGACCGTAAATAGCGATACCGATTTGCTTCATTTTTTTTCTTGTATATTTTATAAAAAAGACCTGATATAATGATTGTCAAGTAAAAAAAACGCCCCCAAATGGAGGGATATTTAGAGAGATTTCTTTCTCTCAGAGACCGCTGTCACTTGGGGTTGATTTGTATACCATCAGCATGATTACAAAACTTTTTGGTTTTCTGGTTAGAGAGGCAGATAGAAAAGAACTTAGTGGGATGTAAAATAAGGGCTTATCAGCATACCCATTTTCTGTATTCACGGTCAATGAACGTTATGGACAATAAATCAAAATCAATATCCGCGGTAGATCTATTTTGTGGAGTTGGCGGCTTGACATACGGCCTCCAGAAAGCTGGTATAAAAGTAAACGCGGGGATAGATATTGACGAAACGTGCAAATATGCCTACGAGGAAAACAATGACGCAGACTTCGTCTGCAAAGATATTGACTTAGTGACCAGTGAATATCTTTCCTCCTTATACCCAGAAGGTGACATCAAACTGCTCGTGGGGTGTGCCCCATGTCAACCGTTTTCGCCTCACGCATACAAAAAGAAAGATCGAGAATCTGACGAAAAGTGGGGGTTACTCTCTAAGATGCAGGAATTGGTCGAAGATGTTGAGCCGGAGATTGTCTCCATAGAGAATGTACCGCCCATCAAAACACAAGAAGTTTTTACCGATTTTGTTAGTACGCTTGATGATTTAGACTATGAGATCGACTATGATGTTTTATATTGCCCCGATTATGGGGTGCCGCAAAAGCGCCGCCGCCTTGTGCTGGTTGCCTCTAAGCTTGGAGAGATTAACCTACCATCTGAAACACACACACGTTCTGAACAGAGTGGCTTGAAACCCTATCGGACTGTCAGGGATACCATTGAAAACCTTCCTGAAATCACAGACGGAACAGTGTATCGCACAGATCCGCTCCATTGGACACGAAAACTCGCAGAGATTAACAAAAAACGGTTGAAGCAGTCCGAGCCCGGCGGAACATGGTTGGATTGGGATCCTGAGCTGCGCGCCCCATGCCACCAAAAGCCATCAGGTCAAACGTACAAATCTGTTTACGCCCGTATGGAGTGGGATCAACCATCACCAACAATCACAACACAGTTTTATAATTTCGGCACCGGTCGATTTGGGCATCCTGAGCAAGACCGTGCCCTGTCACTCCGCGAAGGTGCACTTTTGCAAACATTTCCTTCAAATTACGACTTTATTGATCCGTCTGTTCCAGCTTCAATAACGCGCTTGGGTGTCCATATCGGAAACGCAGTCCCTGTCCGACTCGCAACGGTTATCGGTCAAAGTATTCAAGGCCATTTGCAGGAGGTCATCCATGAGTGAACCTATGTACACAATGCGCATTAGCCTCAGTATCCTTGACCACCTCGGAGCCAATCTTTACAGTGATGTTCCCCCTGTTCTGGCCGAAGTGGTTGCTAACTCTTGGGATGCTGATGCCTCCGAAGTTGACATCGATATTGATGTTGATCGCGGCAAAATTACTATCACTGACAACGGGCACGGCATGACGCTTAACGACATGAATAATAAGTATCTTACCGTTGGGTATAGGCGTCGCCATGACGATGAAAAGCAGAATATGATTCAAACTGCCGAGTATGGCCGCCGTGTTATGGGTCGGAAAGGCATTGGCAAACTGTCACTCTTTTCAATTGCAGACACTGTAGAGGTTCAGAGTGTCAAAGGGGCGGAAAAGAATGGCTTTGTGATGTCAGCAGAGAAAATTAAAGAGCAAGGCAGCGGAGAGGAGGAAACCCCTTACCATCCTGAACCGGTGCCGGACGACAAAATCACGCTTGACAAAGATGGGACACGAATTACCCTCACAAAGCTAAAGAGACGGGTTACCAGAGCAACGGCCAGCGCTTTGAAAAAGCGACTAGCGCGTAGGTTCAGCATCATTGGGGAGGGACACAATTTCGCTGTTCGTATTAATGAAGAATTAGTTAGAATTACAGATCGTGATTACTTCCATAAACTCCAGTATTTGTGGCATTACGGTAAGGACAGTGAAAAGTATGTCAAGATGTGTAATTTGGAAAAGCCCGAACACGGAGAAAAAAGGAAGGAAAAAGTCGAAGTAGAGAGTGGGATTAGCTATCCGGTGGCAGGTTGGATTGGCACCACCAATTTACCGAGCGACCTCAAAGACGGTGATGAGAACCTCAACAAAATTATAATTATGGTTCGTGGCAAACTGGCGCAGGAAGATATCCTTGAAGACATTGCCGAAGGTGGCGTATACACAAAATACATCATCGGCGAAATTCATGCCGATTTCTTAGACGATGATGCTTTGGAGGATATTGCGACAAGCAATCGACAAGAGATTATCAAGGACGACCCACGATATATTGCCCTTCGGAGTTGGGTTGATAAGGAGCTAAGGCATATCAAGAGCAAATGGACAGATCTGCGCAACGCGGGTGCAGAAAAAGAGGCCAGAAGGATTCCCGGAATTGATACATGGTTCAATAGGATAGGTCCAGACAAGCAGAAACAAGCCAGAGCAATATTTGGGAAGATCGCTCAACTACCCATGGACACAGAGGACCAGAGAAAAGAACTCTATCAATATAGCGCACTGGCGTTTGAGAATCTTGTACACAAAGACCGTCTCTCTGAACTTGAAAATTTGTCTCCTGAAAACCTTGGCGCACTTGCCAGAATTTTCGCGAGCCAACTTGAACTTGAAGCCGCGTACTATTACAAAACTGTTGAACAACGATTATCTACGATTAAAGGTTTAGAGAAAATGGTAGAAGAAAACACTCTTGAAAAGATGATTCAAGACTACCTTGCTGATAACCTCTGGTTGCTGGACCCTTCGTGGGAAGGAGCGTCTGAGCCAATCTACGTAGAACAACGGGTTACCGCTGCCTTTAAGGAGGTTAACGATCAATTATCCGAGGACGAAAAAAGAGGGCGGATTGATATCAGATACAAAAAGGCGTACGGACATCACGTTATCATTGAGTTAAAGCGCCCTGCGGTAAAAACAAACGATTTTACTTTGATGGGCCAAGTAGAAAAATATCGTACCGCCCTGCTGAAAGCACTTAAACAGGAAGGTAACACAAATGAATCAGTTGAAATTGTTTGCATCGTTGGTGAAGAACTCCGAGAGTGGACGACTCCCAATGAACGCTTGAGATCAGTAAGATCGCTTAATGAAAGGAACATACGAGTTATTTTGTACCGGGAGCTTATTAAGGAGGCTCGCCTTATTTATCAAGAATTTTTGAAAAAGAAACAAAAAGCAGGGAGCCTTTGCGAACTCATTAAAAATATCGAGATTGAGAGTCTGCGTTAAATCCGAAAAATAATGCAATCAAAAAACCTCACTGTCAGCAGCCCGCTCACCCTGCTTTTAGTCGCCGTGCTGCTTGACTGCGCTGAAGAGGAAGATCTACTCGGATTACAAGATTGTTGGGTTGGCAGATGGAAAGTTAATACGATAGATGGAATCTATCCGCTAGCATGGTTTACAGCCAATGTGTATACTGTTTATCTAACTGATACAAATACAGGAGAACCCTCCCGAAAATGCCAAACGATTCATCAGCCATTGTGCAAAAATTGTGGAATTATTGTAACGTCCTTCGCGACGATGGGATTAGCTACGGCGACTATGTGGAGCAGTTGACCTACCTTCTGTTTCTGAAAATGGCGGACGAGCAGACCAAACCGCCATTTAGAAAGGAGTCCGTTGTCCCCGCGGGGCTAGACTGGGACAGTTTGGTTGACAAGGAGGGGGCTGCCCTTGAAACACACTACCGCGGTATCCTCGACAAGTTGGCTTTGGAGAGCGGTACGCTAGGTGTGATCTTTAGAAAATCCCAAAACAGGATCCAAGACCCCGCCAAACTCAAGCGGATCATTCAACTGATCAACGATGAAACATGGATCGGGTTGGATATCGATGTGAAGGGGGATATCTACGAAGGATTGTTGCAGAAAAACGCAGAAGACATCAAAAGCGGCGCCGGTCAATACTTCACACCCCGTTCCCTGATCAAGGCAATAGTGGAGGTGATGAGACCGGAACCGATGCAAACCATCTGCGATCCTGCGTGCGGCACCGGCGGTTTTTTCTTAGCAGCCCACGATTATCTATCGAGCAAGAGCGACCAACTTGATAGAGAGCAGAAGCAGTTTCTCAGAGATGGGACCTTTCACGGCGTGGACCTTGTGGACAGTGTGGTGAGACTATGTGTGATGAACCTGCACCTTCACGGTATTGGCGGAGACAAAAGCCCTGTGGAAACGGGGGATAGCCTAATTTCGGATACGGGTCAACGTTTCGACATGGTGTTGACGAATCCGCCCTTTGGCAAGAAGAGTAGCATCACAATTTAGATGAAAAGGGGAGTGCAGGAAAAAACGCGCTTACTTATGAACGGGAGGATTTTTGGGCGACCACCTCCAACAAGCAGCTTAACTTCCTTCAGCACGTCAAAACAATTCTCGAAATCAACGGCAGGGCGGCGGTTGTTGTGCCGGATAACGTCCTGTTTGAAGGGGGCGCAGGGGAGACCATTCGCAGGAAACTGCTGCACGAATGCGATGTCCATACATTGCTCCGACTCCCGACGGGCATCTTTTACGCACAAGGTGTCAAGGCAAATGTGCTGTTCTTCGATCGCAGACCCGCCAGCGAAACCCCATGGACGGAAAAACTGTGGATTTACGACCTACGCACCAATCAGCGATTCACACTGAAAACGAAACAGATGCGCTACGATGACCTGCACGATTTCATCGCCTGCTACAATCCCGACAACCGCCATGATCGGAAAGAGACAGATCAATTTAAGTCGTTCTCCTACGATGAACTGATGCAGCGGGACAAGACCAGTCTCGACATCTTCTGGTTGCGAGACGAAAACCTTGAGGATACCGAAAATTTGCCGGAACCTGATGAATTGGCAGAGGATATCGCTGCGAATCTGGCGGCGGCTTTAGAACAATTTCAGGATATTTATGAAGGAGTTACTCAGTAAACAGATTCACTCATGTTAAGAAATAGTGCAAAGAAACCGAGTTTTCAAGAAAAAACTCGGTTTCTATAAGCTACCCGTCTAGGAAATTCCCCAACAGCTTTTTCCCCTCGCTGGTCAAGATCGACTCCGGGTGGAACTGTACGCCCCAGATCGGATAATCTTTGTGCCGAAATCCCATAATTTCGTCTTGAGCTGTCCACGCGGTGAGCTCAAGACAGTCCGGCAGCGTCTCTTTTTTCACGATGAGGGAGTGGTAGCGTGTCGCCTCAAATGGGTTGTTGAGGTCGTCGAAAATCTGCTCACCGTTGTGGTGGATCATGGACGTTTTGCCGTGCATCAGACGCCCGGCGCGGACGACATCGCCGCCAAAGACATCGCCGATGCACTGATGCCCCAAGCAGACGCCGAGAAGGGGCACACGCCCGGCAAACTGACGGATCAGATCGCAGGAGATGCCTGCTTCCCGCGGTGTGCAGGGCCCCGGCGATATGACGATCTTCTCAGGTGCGAGATCCTCGATCTGGTCGAGCGTGATTTTGTCGTTGCGATGCACAACAAGATTCGCTCCCAACTCGCCGAGATATTGCACGAGGTTATAGGTGAATGAGTCGTAATTATCAATCATGAGTATCATAGGTTTTTCTCCTAACTGTTTCTGCGGATTCTCATCATCTCATTGCCGCCTTTCTGGAATTCATAAGGTACGCGACAAATATCAACCGTAAATCCTGCTTCCGAAAAATGCGATTGAATCGGTGCAACGTAGGGTGATCTCTCGCAATTCAACGTCAGCAGCGGGAAAAGCCGTACCTCTTGAGAAACGCGACAGAGTTCCTGTATAGAATCCCGATGAAAATCGAAAGATAGTTGCACAGAATACAGAAAGAACAGATGCGAGCAGAGTGCTAAATCGAACTGGCAATCGGTGAAATTGAGTGTGGGCAGAGACGCAGGGAGATAACGTCCTTGCATCTTTCCCGCCTCAAAATCTTCTAAAAACTTCCTCATGGTTTCAAGACGGTAGTGCCCCCAATGCACTGGATCCGAAAAGAAATCCCAAACGAAGTTGTCGGACTTCCGCTCCACTTGAGAGATGAGGGTATCGTAGTTCTCTTCAATTCTCCGCTCGATCTGTGCTTTTGAAAACGAGTAGATCGGATCAATTGACAGAACCGTATGCCCCAAGGCATTCATCTCGCTATTAAAACTGGCAGGTCCGTCACCGACGCCGAGGATCTGTAAGTTCAGTTCCTCAGCCGAGAGATTGAACATCTGCGTGTACTCTTGCAGCGATCTTCCCCAAGGGATAACTTTATTAAGTGTTACGCTCACGGTTTGCCTCCTATCGTCGATCTACTCCAATCCCGCTTCAGCGAGTTCAATGGCTCTTAACACCGCTTGCGCCTTGTTGACCGTTTCTTCATACTCCGTTTCAGGCACAGAGTCTGCGACGATGCCACCGCCCGCTTGGACGTAGGCGATTCCGTCTTTGACGACGAGCGTGCGAATTGTAATTGCTGTATCCGCGTTTCCGGAGAAACTGAAGTAGCCGACGGCTCCGCCGTAAGGTCCTCGCCGCGTCGGTTCAAGTTCATCGATAATCTCCATCGCCCGGATCTTGGGAGCACCGGACAGCGTTCCAGCGGGCAAGCAGGCGCGAATCACGTCGTAGGGGGTTTGCCCTTCGCGCAACTCTCCGATAACGTGTGAAACGATGTGCATCACATGTGAATAACGTTCGACTATCATCATCTCACTCACGCGCACAGTATGGTATTCACAGACGCGCCCAAGGTCGTTGCGTCCGAGATCAACAAGCATGACATGCTCCGCTCGTTCCTTCGGATCGGCGAGAAGTTCCATCCCCAATGCCTCATCTTCGGCTGGAGTCGCTCCACGCGGACGGGTTCCTGCGATTGGGCGCATCTCCGCAACGCCGTCTTCAACGCGCACCATCATCTCAGGTGAGGCACCCGCGATCTGAAGTTCGTCAAACTTGAGGTAGAACATATAAGGTGAGGGATTCACGGTACGCAAAGCGCGGTACGCATCGAATGTATCGACCGATATCGGCACGCTAAAACGCTGCGACGGTACAACCTGAATGATGTCCCCTGCGGCGATATACTCTTTCGCCCGAAGGACAACCTGATGGTAATCCTCCTTCGTAAAGTTTGAGGTGACAGGCACCCCGCTTGGACTTGCAACCGGCTTATTGGTATAATTCATCAACAGCGGCTGCTTGAGTTTAGCGATGAGTTCATCGATCTGATCAAGTGCTTTTTCATAGGCTTGGTCAACATCGCCGTTGATGTGGGCGTTGGCGACCACCTTAATCTGATGGTTCACATGGTCAAATACAAGCAGCGTATCGGTGACCATGAAGAAACAATCGGGTAGTTCGCGATCATCTTCGGTAGTGTCGGGGAGTTCCTCGACGTAACGCACCATGTCGTAGTTCAGGTAGCCGACCGCTCCGCCGTGAAACCGCGGCAACCCCTCGACCTCAACGGGTTGGTAGCGAGTCATCAACTCTTCAAGCACCTCTAGCGGATCTTCGGTTTCCCGTTCAACTGCTTCTCCGGTGCGAAGGTCATCAATCCGAACTAGATTGCCTTTGCCCCTCAGTAGGATTGATGGGTCACTGCCGAGAAATGAATACCGGGCGACGTGTTCGCCGCCTTCAACGCTCTCCAACAGAAATGCGTGATCATTCGTTCCAATCTCGTCAAACGCGGATACAGGTGTTGCCTTATCCGCCAAGATCTGTTTGTAAACAGGAATTAAGTTTCCGTGTCGCGCTTTTTCTCGAAAATCTTCTAAGCTTGGGTAATACATGGAAGTCTCCTTAAAAAACTATCAGTATACTGCATCTGGGTCAAAAACCTTTTCACCAACAATGCGCGTAGAGTTGCCATCGGGGGAGACTTCCCGAAAGAAGCAGGAGCGATAGCCGACGTGGCACGCCCCGCCTTTCTGTTCGACTTTGATTAGTAGCGCATCGGCATCGCAATCAAAGGCGACCGTTCGCACGGTTTGCGTGTGCCCCGAAGTCTCCCCCTTGATCCAGTATTCCTGGCGGGAGCGGCTCCAGAAGCAGACACGCCCTGATTCTAATGTCTTCCGCACAGCCTCACGGTTCATATAGCCGACCATGAGAACCTCTTTGTTTTCGTCATCCTGTATAATGGCAGGAATTAAACCGTTCTGATCGGTCTTGAGTTGATTTAGAATTTCCATTTTTTCTCCTCGCTTCGCAGAAAATAGGCATAAAAAAAGCCGTAGACAACGGGGTTCGTATGCCTACGGCTTCGATTTCTATATATGAATCCAAAGATTTATCTCAGCAAAGGCACACTACTTTCCTCAACAAAACGCCACCAATGCCAATAATGAGATGCGACTTGAAACTTTAGAATTTCCATTTTTTCTCCTCGCTTCGCAGAAAATAGGCATAAAAAAAGCCGTAGACAACGGGGTTCGTATGCCTACGGCTTCGATTTCTATATATGAATCCAAAGATTTATCTCAGCAAAGGCACACTACTTTCCTCAACGAAACGCCACCAATGCCAATGATGAGATGCGACTTGAAATTGTGGTTGTCGGTTTAGGGACTGCATAGTACCTTTCAACTTCCTATTTGTCAGATTACTTAAAGTATAACCCAAGTTGCTAGTTCATGGACATACAAATTGTAACCATTTTCTATCTCTGTGACAAGCCCTTAGAAGCATTGAACTCAAAAATATCTCCACAAATGCAGATGATTGATGCCAAAGTCATGACCACCGGGGTCGTCGCTGCGTTGTTTTTCGGTGGTAATTTCCAAGTGACTTGTGACTTTCCACAAGCTCATGGCTATATCCCCAATATGCTCTCAAAAAGTCGTTTCAATCGACGGTTGCATCGAATTAAAGCGATGTTCATCATATTGTTCAAAATTTTAAAGGTTAAAAAGGACAGGCCAGAAGGGATTCGAACCCTCAACATTCGGTTTTGGAGACCGACGCTCTAGCCGTTAGAGCTACTGGCCTGCAAGACAAAAATATATCGAATCTCCTTGTGCAAAGATTTGAATTGAAAGTGGTCTTGTTTGCATTAGCTAGCAGTATCAATCAACTCTAACTTCAATCACCTAGTCCATAATAGGTAAGTTCTGTTGACATTTAACAGTCCGTAGGTTGGGTTGAACGGTTAAACGGAAATCCCTATCAAGTCCGATAGAGGCTTGGTCGTCCAACAGAACCTGCTTATAGACAGATAGGATGAACCCCAACAAAGTTTTTCATCGGGGATTCTCCTTCTCAAAAAAGCAGTTTCGTAAAAGTGCTCTTTTGTGCCACAATTTGTTAGATTGCGATCTCCTCCCAAAAACTAACAATTTACGCTACATGTGTCAGATTACCCGATGATTAGAGCATTTGCCGAATTAGTAACATCAAAATGTCAACAGAAACTAGCAACTTGGGTTAAAGTATATCATAATCCCAATTTCGGTGTCAAGAAAATTGATCGGCTTGTAGTTAGTGCCTTAATGATTAGGTAATTTCCTCTCGGTTCTAGTTCGACCTCTTCCTGTAAATGGCATTGTTCTAGTAGGTGCTTTGGTATAAGAATGCCTTGAGAATCACCAATCTGGACAATGGTAGTCTTTACAGATGCCATATATCTTCCTCCCAAGTTCGTTTGCTTCGATGCCAAGTTTTACGCTAGCTTCATTGCGGATCGGACTTCTGCCATCGTTTCTTGAGCGACCTTTTTTGCCCGTCTCGCTCCTTCGGCGAGGACATCACGGACAGTTTTCGGTTTGGATGCCCACGCCGCACGTCTTTCATAAAACGGTGTCAATTTCGTGATTAGTTTTTCGCTGAGATTCCGTTTGCAGTCGACACATCCGATTGCGGCGGCACGGCAATCCGTATCAATTTGCGGCACTTCGTCGGCGTTGTAGATCTGATGGTATGCGAAGACAGGACAGACCTCAGGATTGCCGGGGTCGTTACGACGTACCCGTCCTGGGTCCGTCACCATCTGTATCAGGTTTTTCTGCGTCGCTTCAGGGGGATCTGATAACTGAATGGCGTTACCGTAACTCTTACTCATCTTGCGTCCATCAAGGCCCGGTAATCCAGAGGCTTCGCTCAACATCGGCCGCGGCTCTGGGAAAACCTCGCCGTAGATATGGTTAAATCGGCGAACAATTTCCCGCGAAATTTCCAGATGGGCGACCTGATCCGCGCCGACCGTTACCATTTCTGCTTTGTAAACAATGATATCTGCTGTCATCAATACCGGATACTCTAGTAAACCGGTAGAGGGTCCCTCGCGTTGCGTGCTATCTTGAATTTTGTCTTTATACGTTGGACACCGTTCAAGCCAAGCTACTGGTGTAACCATCGTAAGTAAAGTGGCGAGTTCCGCATGTTCCATGACGTGCGACTGAACGAAGAGAGTGCTCTTGTCCGGATCGATTCCCGCGCTCAAACAGTCAATCGCTGCGTTCAATGTGTATTCAGGCAAGTTTGAGGTGTCGGTTACATCAGTGAGTGAATGCCAATCTGCGATGAATGGATAACACTCGTATTTGTCTTGCAGACTCACTGTGTTTGTCAACATCCCTTCGAGATGTCCAATATGTAGCGGTCCCGTTGGGCGAATTCCCGTCACTAATCGCGTTTTTTCCATTTCTGTTATTGTCTCCAAATTTATCTTTGAGAGTTTTCAGTAAAGATGGATAAGGCCATCTGCTGGTAGTGGGAACACCTTCAGAAGTATGACAAAACAGGCCACAACTAGATCTAATTTGCCAGACTTCTTTCTGTTAGTAGCATTATACTGTAAATCTATCTACAAGTCTACACTCTCGTTCTTTATTGTATGTAGTAGAAAATTCCGATGTGGTGTTCTCACCCGACCAACGGCTGCAAAAACTCGATGCTTCGACGGGCAATTGTTTCTGGGTCCGGCTCAAAGTTAAAAACCTCGGTTGAAAGATAACCTGTGTAATTGATTTCCTTCAATGCCTCGATAATTGGTGGGTAATCCACATTACCTGAACCGGGGAGATAGCCGTTATCGTCGTTGGTGTGAAAATGTGCCACGTGTTCGGCGTATTTGCGGATCTGTGTGGGCATGTCCAAGTTTTCGGCTGCTGTACTGGTTACATCAAGGATTATCTGGAAATTCGGGTTATCAACCGCTTGGACCATCTCTACTGCTGCCGCGGGTGTAGTGATGAAATTTGTATGTTGGCTTGCCAATGGCTCCATGGACAGGATGACGTCCTGCTCTTGAGCAAACTCAGCGCACGCTGCGAAGGTTTCTTGGGCGTAGCCCCACGCCTGCTCTGGTGTCAGTGGATCTAGTACGTTGCGTTCATTGGGTGAACCGATGACCATGATCTTCCCACCTAGATCAGCGCAACACGAAATCAGTGCAAAAAAATAGTCGCGTGTTTTCTCGCGGATATCTCCGTCGGGGTGATTGACGTGCAATCCCTTTGGCGAAACCAGCAGCCAGTGAAGTCCGGCGATCTCGATTTTTGCTGTATCTGCCGCTTTTCGGATGCGATTCCTTTCGGTTTGGCTGATGTCCACCACCGATTCCGCGAGCGTGAAAGGTGCGAGCTCCACCGCATCGTAGCCGAGGTTGGCAGCGCACAGAAAAACATCTTCGATTCCCCAATCCTCAAACATTTCGTTGCAGATAGCTAGTTTCATGATCTACTCCTGATTCCGTTGATGGTAGATTTTGGAATTAATTAGACGCTGTGAATGAGTCCCGATAGATCGGGATTCGCGGAGTTACGGCACACGGAGTGTGCCTACTACAATTAGGGATCTTCCTTCCACCGTTGGATGAGATCTGTATCAACCTCAAACTGGTCTAGCACCTTCGTGATGACGAAGTTAATCATATCATCAACCGTTTTGGGGAAATGGTAAAAACCGGGCATGGCAGGCAACACCACCACACCGAGTTGGGATAGCTTGAGCATATTTTCGAGATGGATGGCACTGAGCGGTGTTTCTCGTGGTACAAGGACTAGTTTACGCCGCTCTTTGATGCAGACATCGGCGGCGCGCTGGATGAGGTTTCGGGAGATGCCCGCTGCTATTGCGCCGATGGTTCCCATGCTGCACGGTGCAACGACCATACCCGCAGTGCGGAAGGAACCGCTGGCAATCGACGCTCCGATGTCGGATTGATGGTGGTAAATCACCTGATCTGACGGATAGCCGATGAGGGATTCAAGGCGGAAATTGTCCAGATCCACGCGGAACTGCAATTCTTCCCACAACGCCCTTGCGCCGGAGTCGGAGATCGTCAAGTGGATTTCATAGTCGTCACATCGGGTGAGGGTCTCTAGCAGACGCACACCGTAGATGACGGCACTTGCTCCCGTTATCCCGACAATTATACGTTTCAAACAATCCTCCCAGCTTGGTAAGATGTGATATATGAAAATCTGATTTGCCTTTTAATCAGTTTGTAGAAAATTGAAGGAGGCAATCTGTCCACCCCTTTTCACACCCACCGTTCTTTCAAATCGGATTCATCGTAAAATAGCGTATCTTCACCTTCAGTATTACGCATCGCTGCAGCCAATGAAAGATGTGACCAATCCAAATCCTCTTTTCGCACACTTTGGCGCTGCATTAGAAATTCAATAAAATCCAGTGTTTCTGCTTGTAACGGTTCAGGTAATTTCTGGACCTGTTCATGAATCCTTTCAGCAGTAGTCATAACAGCCTCCTGATAGAGGGTGTATTACTCTTAATGGAACGGCGGTAGGTTGTCGTCGGCGTCAAATGCTAATGGCTTCAATTCGCCGATGACTTCCAGATCGGTGCGCAATTTTGCGTCTTCGAGCAGGGCTTCGGAGATGTCCACCTCTGCTAGACCGAGGGTGCTTTCGATTCGCACTACTTTTGATTTTTCAGGTGGAGTTAGCCCAACTGTGCTCAATGCGATCTCAATAGCCTCGCGGTCTGTGTCGTAATAGAAGGGCGTTTTCGACTTCTGCGGTCCCATTCCAGTGATGCCGTTCATGTAGGTTGCGTGCCGATCCATCTTTTCCACAAGACGTGTCGTGGTGAAGTCTGCCAATCCAACGCCTGTTGCGTTGCCGTCACTATCGTCGGTCAGATCTCGGACGAAGATTCGCACAATCGCTGGCTTCTCTGGCTCTGGTTCAAGGATCTGCATCATTCGACCGATGATGTTTGTATCCATGCCTGTCCCGCTGATGTTTTTGCCCATCCAATCTACGATTAAGAGATCGAAGGCATCGAACGGCAGACGCCCCATCAACGATTTGGATTCGACGAGGAGCTCGCGTTCACGGCGCATGATCTCGTCGGCGCGCATCGCGGCGACTTTCGCTGTCTGTTCGTGTGTGTTTTCGACCAGTCCAATGCCAAAACCAACCCTTCCAGCGTCTATGAGCAAGCCGGTAACTGTCCGGATGATATGCTCGAATCCGTAGTGGAAGAAGGCACGATGGTACATATTCGCACCGTGCTGTTTGCCAAATCCGATCGTCAACATCTTCAGGGTGCCGCTCTCAACCGTGCCTCTGAAATCAGTGTGTGCTTTGATCCGATTGACTGGGACGATGTGATTTGCGTTGGCGGCGTGGGTATCAAGGAATACCGGCAACTCGTCGGCGGTCTGACCGATTTCAACAACCTCCATCGTTGCCTTGATCGGTACACCGACCGTCTCTTCGGTGACGCCGTAATGCTCTAGCACGGCTCGCTGCCCTTCTGCGGTTGCGCCGCCGTGGCTTCCCATCGCTGGCACAACAAACGGTTTTGCACCGATGTCCTTGAGGTATTCCGCCGTTGCTTTAATGACGACGGCAATGTTTGCAACCCCGCGGCTACCGCCACCGATAGCGACGGTATCTCCTTTGCCGATAATTGACGCCGTGCCGATCTGATCCAATTCCTCTTTAACCGCTGCGGGCAAATCTGCGACGACGGGGGTATCAAAATGTTGTTTTATACGAACCATTCTTGGTAGTGTCATTGATTCAGTCCTCCATATCTGTCAGTTATCCTGCCCTGAAGGACGGGGCTTGTCCGTCCAACGGGACTTATTGAATTCCGCGCTTCTGTTCCATTGCTGGGTATTTCGGGGTCGTTCACTACCGACACACCTCCACGCAAGGCTACAGCAGCCTTTTTGATGTTTATTGCAGCGTTGTGGTCTCTATTCAAAACCAATCCACAATCTGGACAATCATGGACACGAACCGACAACGATTTCTTTACAATTAAATCGCAACCTGAGCATCTCTGAGAGGTATACTTGGGATCAACTTGGATCAATTTTTTGCCAGCGTTTGCAGCTTTGCTCTGAAGTATCAATCGAAAGTTGCCCCATGCAGCATCAGAGATGCTCTTAGATAAGTGCTTGTTCCTGACCATGTTCTTGATTTTCAAGTTCTCAACGGCGACTTCCTCACACTGAGAGAAAAGTGCGCGTGCCGTTTTATAGTGGAAATCTTTTCTTTGATTCGCAATATGTTCGTATATCTTAGCTACATGCTCCCGCTGTTTCTGATAGCGTTTGCTTCCTTTTTCACGACGAGATAACATCCGTTGGGCTTTGCCGAGTCTATTTTCTGATTCACGGAAATGGTGAGAGGTGTCTACCGTCTCACCATCAGAATTGGTTAGAAACGATTCAAGTCCGACATCAATGCCGATTGTCGTTTTAACGGGAATCTCTACAGGATCTGGAATCTCAACAACGATGCACACATACCAACCCCTCGCTTTACGGCGCAACGTTAACGTCTTAATTTTACCTTCAGGCAATGGACGGTGGTAGTGGATTTTGATATATCCAATCTTTGGCACAACGACTCGGGCGGTCCGTTTGCGGATATTGCGTATCAATTTTTTCGCCAAATGCTTAAAGGTCATTGACCGATACCGACCTGCCCCTTTGAACCGTGGGAAGCCGGGCTCTTCCCCTTTCTTTGCACGGCGAAAGAAGGCTTGGTAGGCTTTGTCTAACCTGTCAATAGCGTCCTGCAAAACGTCAATATGAACCTGCGCCACTGTCTCTGATTCTTGGCGTAAGGGCCTTTTCTTGTGTCAATTTTTTGACGGTCTCACCGGTTGCCTTGTATGTGTCTTTACGCCATGCAAGGGCTTGGTTATACAGGTTGCGGAGGATTTCAAGCCATACGCCAAGGATACGTGCCTGTTTCGTAGTCGGATAGGCTCTGTATTCGTATGTTTTCTTCATTGGGATTTGGCTTTCTGAACGCCTGTATAGGTGTCACCTAACAGCCCCAACTTTCGATTCCCGGTCAATGAGTGTGGGAGACATCACCAAGCGACGGCGTTGATCTCTCCCACGAAAGCCGAGTATATCATAGCAATGTTGTTTTATCAATAAAAAAGGAGCGAAGATTTGATGAAATGCTGTTACCATGTTACCAGAGGTTAGGATGAGTAACAAGAGAGAAATGCGTGGTGCGTGAAATGTAAGACAAAAATCAATTCGTCTGGCTGGTCACACATGCACTAAAATGTCCGTCCACTCACCTCAATGAACGGTTTGAGTTCTTTAACCAACTGCCGGAATTTGTCTGGGCGGAGTGACTGTGTGCCATCGGACAATGCGTTTTCAGGATCCGGATGGACCTCAACCATTAGGCCGTCCGCTCCTGCGGCGACCGCAGCCTTCGCCATTGGATTGACATATTCCCAATGCCCTGTGCCGTGGCTCGGATCGGCGATAATAGGCAGGTGGCTCATCTTCTTGATTACCGGAATTGCGTTCAGGTCAAAGGTGTTCCGCGTCGCTGTTTCAAAGGTACGGATGCCCCGCTCGCACAGGATGACGTTGTAATTCCCTTCGGAGAGGATATATTCTGCCGAAAGCAGCAGTTCGTTGACTTCCGACATCATGCCCCGTTTGAGCATCACAGGCTTTTTCGTTTCGCTGAGGCGTGAAAGAAGTCCGTAGTTCTGCATGTTCCTCGCCCCGATTTGGATAATATCGGTGTACTGCTCAACAAGCTGGAGGTCGTGGCTATCCATCAATTCTGTGATGATCAGGAGTCCTGTTTTGTCCCGTGCTTCGGCGAGGTATTGCAATCCTTCCTCCCCAAGTCCCTGAAAGCTATAGGGCGATGTGCGCGGTTTGAAGGCTCCACCCCGCAGGATCTGTGCGCCAGACTCTTTGACGATTTCGGCTGATTCCAAAATCTGTTCCCGACTTTCAACAGAGCAAGGTCCAGCCATCAAGATTAACGTGTCGCCGCCAATTTCAACATCTCCGATCTGTATTTTCGTTCTTTCGCCGGGGCGAATCTCGCTGCTTGAGAGCTTATACGGTTCTAGGATTGGTACAACCTTATCGACGCCACGCATTGACTCCAGTTGTTGCAACTCATGCTTGCCGCGTTCGTCCCCAATCGCTGCGATAACGGTACGCTCTGTGCCCTGAATCGGATGGGGCGTATAGTTGAGCACCTTGATTTGAGCGATGACGGCATCAATGGATTGTTGTTCCGCTCCTGCTTTCATAACGATGACCATGACGTATCCCCTTGACCAGCCCCTTTTACTCTACTTAGGACTTACGCAGCCAAACGGTTAAAGCCCTATAGTTCGACGATTCATCGCCGCTGGACACCGGTCCCAACGCCCGATGAATCGGGCAACTACAATCGAAGTGCGTAAGTCCTGTCTACTAATGGTGGTTTTGGAAGAGCAAGCTAGGTTTGGCTCAAACTCACCCGCTCGATTTTTCCTGATTCAATCTGTAAGTCACGCCAATCGGAATCTACATCCGTTTTCACTTTTGGTCGCCAAGAGAAGGATAGCGTTGAATTGCCACCATTATAGAATACCACATCCCCGTAACCCTCCACAGGCGGTCGTGTCAGTGATAGGAGATTCTGAGGTAGGCAATGCTCACCATCGTCCGTCCGTACTTCCAACGTCGGCACAACTGCGCTTTGGATTTCGCGTGTACCAAGCAGCAGCGGACCGTAGCACGAGGTGACGGCTCCGTGTCCCCAATTCCGTCCGTGTCCCGCTGCGACTGAGCAGACGGCACCGCCCATATCCGCGTGTTCCCTGCCGCCGCGAAGCACCCTTCGTGCGATCTTCAGGTGCCTCGATGCGGTTCGGAATGCCCGCGTCGCAAACTCCGGGTTGCCGCTGAGTTGGTAAACGAGGGTCATCGCTGCTGTCGATGGTTCCCGGATTGGCTGCACCGAACCGTCGTCGGACCATTCACCCCAATACGCCATATCTGCTCGGCGACCAACGCCGTGCTCCCGTCGCCGGACCTCCTGCGGAAAGATGAGCGCAAGGTGTTCCGGTGAAGGGGGCATCTCACCTAGTTGAGCGCGAATGGGCTGATCAAAAGCAGTATCTTCAAATGTCCGGCGGTAATAACTGATTGCGGCGGCAGCGGGATCGTGGTAAGGGTCAAGTACGGATTCAACGAGTGGTTCGACAATTCGCTTTGCCGCATCTCTGAAAATTGTATCCTCCGACAGGTGGTAGAGATCGCCCAACGCATAAATCGCACCGGATGCGAGCAGATTTTCAATTCCTGCCAACGGATCGCCTGAGAGGTGATGCGTGCCGTGAGCGGCTATCCCGTGTAGATTTCTCTTTTCGACTTCTGCTTCGCCAACGCCATTTCCGTCCAAATCCCAGAGCAGTGGCATAGGCGATTCAGCAGCGATAATCCGCTCTGCTCGTTTCCGACCATAGCGCAGCGACCAATCGAGGTAACGTTCTTCTCCCGTGATTCGGTATGCTGCAAGGGCGATGTGGATAAATCGAAAATGTTCGGCGAGCTCATAAGCCGTCGCTGCGTCGTTATGGACTGTTCGGCTGCCAATGTAGTAGCCGCAAAAGTTATCGCGGTCATAGTCGTACCAAGCGGGGATCTCCTCCACCCAATTTCCGATGTGCTCGGCGGCATCCATCAGCATTGAACGCGCTTCCTGATCGTCCGGCACAAGATCTATGTATCGCGGTAGGAATAGCAGAAACGGTTCCGTGCCGTGGTGCGCTTCCGCCTCTGGCTCGTAGCCGTGCAGACATTCTCGCTCAACCCAACCCGCCAATGCGGATTTCAGGTCACCGAAATGTTTCAAAACCGTTTTATCGCCGGTCACAAGGTAGTGGGGAAACCACGCCAACGCATAATTGGCTTCATCTTCGCCGCCACCGTTCGGTCCGGGTGGATCGAGTGCCATGCTCTGCTTCAGCCACTGATCCATCTCTTCACGGAGATCTACATAGTATTTGTAACATGCTTGAAGGGTGCTGTTCATTAGGTCCTCTTTTAAGTTTGGGTCAAGCCTCTGACGGTGCTGGCAATTCAGGCGTGTACTGATATTCCGGATCCGTCTCCTGTATCTTTAGGATAGTAATAATCTCCTTCCAAGTTTCATAAAGACCGGCCGGACAGTGTGGTAGCTCATGTTTAATTAGCCTGTGTAGTTTCCCTAGGTTGTAGCATGGGACTGCGGCGTACATGTGGTGTTCTATGTGAAAATTCATGTGCCAGTATAGGAACTGAACCAAGGGATTGAGGGTAATCGTCCGACAGCAGAGCCGGAAATCCGGCACATTGTCCGTAAGTCCTACATGTTGGGTGGTGTTGCAGAGGAAAAGGAGCCAGCCGCCGTATGCCGGAGCTAATGTAATAAGGACCGGCACCAACCAGAAACCAAAATAGAGTGAGACACCGATGATTAGGGCGTGTCCCACGAGTTGGGTGCGAGCCCAGTTGAATAACTCTCGTCGTTTCTGCATATCCGATTCAGGGAACATGACCCTTGCTTCGTGATCGTCCAGCTTACCAAAACTGAGCCGAATAATTGACTTCCACCGGGCGTAGAATCCCCATGGGTTCACAACTGCACTTTTGAGAAAGCCGGTGAATGTCAATTTTACCGGGAACACGACTTCATAATCGTCCGGAGGGTGTAAGGTATATTTATGATGTTCGGAATGGCTCGCCCAGAACCGAACGTGGTTATACGCACCAAGAAAGCTAAAGATTCGCAGGAAGAAGACATTCAGGAATCTCGTCTTGAAAACCGAGTTGTGAACCAATTCATGGAACCCATTCAAGAGGAATGCCCACATGGTTCCATGGAGGAATAAAATCAAGAGTAATACCGGCAAGGGCAGGTGCGCTGCAGCGTAGAAAGCGCCGGTGCCTGTCAACGCGAGCAATCCGAGATGACCGAGGGTTTGGAGCATTCCTTTCCAATCACTGCGTTGGTTGAGAGATCTAAACACTTCACGGTCAATCTGCGGTCTATACCAATTAATTTTTCGTTGATCTGTGTCATTGTTCATACGGCGTGTTTCCTTTCGGTTTGGTGGTCGGGGGAACGTACAAATTTGCTCCTATAATATCCTGTAGTGTCTTCTCTACCCACCTGCCTCGACTTGTTCAATAAGTGGTTTGAGGTTAGCAAAGTTAATTCGCATCGCGTCTGCGCCAGAGCCATTCGATGGAAGGTAGTGTGTGCAGACCGCAAAAACGACATCGCAACGATGGTCGCGGAGATTGCGCAGTACCGTCAGGTAATCGACATCACCTTCGCCCAACGGGCAGTACTCAAAATCAAGTTTGTAGCCATCATTGACGCGCAAATCCTTCACATGGAGTGAATGGAGATACGGGCACACATTCATAAAGCCTGTCGTCGCCGAATCCAATTCCCCGGCGGTCAGGTTATCAGACGGATGCCACATAATTTTAATCCGCTCGGAGCCGACCCGCTCAACCAGCGCGCGACAGTGACTGGTGGTGTTAGTATAGTGCCACGGCAGATTGGCGAGGACAACATCAATGTTGTATTTTTCAGCTTCATCCGCCACGATTGAGAATATTCTGACCAATTTTTCCATATCAACGTCGGTGATGATACCTCCCCGCGTCATCCAACGCATGGGCCATGTCGGCTTGCCGGCTGAATATTCGCCGGGCCAAGCGAACGTGTAAGCCAACACCGAATCCGAGCCGAGACGGTTGGCAGCCCGCATGCTCTGAGTGAGGAGGTTGAAGTCTTTTCGGAACTCAGGATGGTCCTGGAACGTCTCCAATTCCAGATCTGCCAAGTGGATGTGCCCAAAAGCACCACCGGTCCCAAGCATAAACAGTTCGATCCCGTGTCGGGCAGCTCGCTCACCAAGCCTATCGACGCTGGCATCGGTTACCTCGCCGCCGATTGCCCAGTCGAGGTCGGTAAACCAACCGTACTTTGCGCCGAGTTCCTCCGCGAGGGCAAGTTCTTGGTCAAAAGGTAAGCCTGTCATTTGAAGGAACATCCCAATTTTGAATCGGTAGTCGGTCATCGGCTATCATCTCCTGTTCACGTTATTGTAGTCGCTATATTGATAGACGCATTATACCACAAAATTCTCAAAAATTCCTAATCTCTGTTGATATTTGACGTATTTTATACACCTGCTGCCTGATTGGTGCTTTGGGGGAGCAAGTCCGCGAAGATCCGTCCGTACCCCCGATTTCATCGGAACAGGCGAGACCAGACGTGACTGGGGATACCTGACCTACGGATATAGGGGATTAACTTTTAAGTTAGCAACTTAGATTAATATATAAATCCGTACATTCGTCGACCAAGGATAACGCCCAGTATACTCCAGAAACTGGCGAGTGTGAATTCTCCTAAAATTAAGCCAAGGAAGAAATATATGGCTTGGCGGTGTCCTTTCAGTCCTCCATATTTGAGAATGACCCATTTGGCGAACCAACTTAGGAAGATGGAAAACCAGAAGGGGTTTATGGCATAGCCAGCCGATATAACGTATCCTGCGGGATGGAGTCCCCACCACAGAAATCTCATCCGCATTGCCATGAGGAAGATAACGCTTACAAACCCGGTGAGCATACTAGCTAAATCACTTGTCCTACCTTCTGTGGGAAAGGTGAGCCACTGTTCAAGCCGGCGAAAACCATCGGCAGCAAAACGCATCAGTGAACTTCCACCATCTTTGTATCCGATGTGTAGATAAATCCAGAAGAATATAGACGCGCTGAATACCATGGCTATGAGTATGGCAGCGAGTAATATTCTATTATTTAGTCTGGCTTCTTGTGCGAGTTTGAAGGACTCAAGTTGGTGCGGCATTGGATGTGGTCTGTAGGTACGGTTGAAATAAAAGAAAAAGGAAAGTATCGTTAGATTGGCAGCTCCAATACTTCGTGTACCAAGCGCATTAACCATCATGATTGGTGGATCACCATAGGCAAAGTCGTGTATGGGGGTCCCAAATTCCACACGTATTCGGGTGATGGCTATTGAGAAGGCAAGGTATAGCAAAAAGAAAAGCAGAATGATCCCTATCGACATCCCGGCTCTGTAGCAAAATAGGGTGATGAAAGCCATCCCACCGAGGATTCCGCAGAGTGCCCATCTGTACCGGATCGGTTCATCAGAATCATCAATTCCTGTTTTACCGATGATTGTCTTGAAAACCCGTACTAGATGCCTTCGACTCAGCCAGAGTGCGATTACCGCTATCCCCATGGCACCTCCAAAGGTCTGCTGGTTCAACTGTGCAAGATAGAAAGAACCACTCAGCCCAGCGACTCCACGGAAACCTATCATGCTGCCGACAACTTTCTGGGTTTTCCAGAACAGATAGAAAAACCAGCAGGAAAAGGACATATCCAACGGCATGAAGAAGGCGAGTCCCGCAATACAGGGAACAAGCCCTACGGGCATCCAGCCGACGGCATTCCACGGCTTTTCTGTTAGATAGGCACCGATATTATGACGATAAGGGTTGAAACCGAGGTCGGGTATTACAGGATAGAGGTAATTGAGTCCATTGATAAGGCTGATACCACCACCAACGGTAAATCCAATCCACATCAGCTTGTTAGCGAAAAAACCTTCGCCAACCTTTGTCATTTCGAGCGGCAATTGGATGATGGGATAGCTAAGTTTTTCTTCCTCAACCCACTGTCTCCTTACGACTACATTAATGCAGAGCATCACGAAAACCAAGACAATGGTAAAACTGATCCACGACACTGCCGGTACAAACCACCCTTCAATGTACCGAAGGGTGTACAGACTGGAATCACCTTTGTAGTAGGGTTCTAAGATCCGCTTGTCACTTACCGCGATCCAAGCGGGGATGTATTTGTGAAAAAGGGTCCCCCAATCGTTCTCAATGGTTGCAAATCCAAAGGCATGTTCTATGACAGGGGCGAGCGTCTGCATCATGTCGGTTGCGCTTAAAGCCGATGCAATACTCAACATTGCGTAAACGACGATCAAGTCGCCCTGGGAGAGGGAAATTTTAGGCAGGTACTTTCTCAGCAGCAGATTCAGCGCAGCGAGGATGGAAATGAACAAAATGACGTTGAAAAACAGTGCCATGTTTGTAGAAACGGCTTGGTACTGGTAGGGTTGTTTGGAGAGAACAAGCCAATAGGTGTTTAAGGGTATCAGAATCAGCCCAATGACGATTCCACGTAGCGTATTTCTCGATGATTTCTTCGTCACTATGTCTTCTTCCATAGAAGCTAGGCAGACAAAAATTTATGTCCCCGATTCTTGGATGAGCACGACAGAAATTTGCTCAACAGCGCAGATTTCCGTCCTCAAGTTCGACAGCATCTTAGGTCACCCGAGTCCTAGCCAAAACAGATAAGCAAATACAAACACGATCCAAGTCCATGCGATTGTTTTCATCACGCGACTCAGCCAACCCTTTTTCGTGAAATGGTACGCAATGTGATTGAATAGTAGCATCAATGTTAATATGATGCCAAGATAAGCGTGATAATCATAGTTTCGCCGATTCAGCAGAAGAATTACGTTGAGGACAAGCAGGCAAAGTATAAACCCTAAGAAACCGTACTTATAGCTTAACGATGTCGAAATTATACCCTTCAGTCTTTCGGTGTCGGTGAAGGTCCTCATCAGAAACTACCCTCCGGTGTTGATTGAATGCTATATATCTGTCACCACGTCCCGATAAGATCGGGATTCAAAGTAACTCAGGCTTTAGAATGAATGAAACGGAGATTCCCCTACGGTCAGAAGTTCGTCATTGGTTCATTGAATTGATGAACACTTGAACCTATGAACTAGACGACATCGTTATTCTTTGTTTTCTGTATCTTCACCCTATCCGCAGACTCCGGTCTTCGAGTGGCAGGTCTACTCGCACATTGCCGCGTCGATGGGATTCGCGCATACCGATGGCAATCTCTAAAGCCTCTCTGCCAAACTCTCCCGGACAGATCCGTTCTTCTCCAAGCTCAATAGATTTGCAAACTCCTTCCATAGCGTCCACCAGTGAACTGCGTGGATACCAAGGATTGGGGAATTGACACTGAATGGGTCCGCCGTCCTCCGGATGCGTACTCCAGAGTTCAAACTGTGCGTGGGCATTGCGCGAGATGATGCGTCCTTTTTCACCGAGAAATTCCAGCGTCCACCCAAAGGTTGAGGTGTCAGTCCGGCTGTTCATATATGTCCGTACACCGTTTTCGTAAACGACGTATCCAGATCCGGAAAGATCTCCTTCGGCGGCGGCTGCTTCATCGTTATCCATCACACCGAAAACCCACTTGGCAGGTGCGCCGGCAAAGAGGCGGAGGAGGGCAAAGGTATGGCTGTGCAGGTTTGACAGACTGGAGGTGCTATGACAAATCATCGATCGCAGTTCACCGATTGCTCCGTCCGCGATCGCCTGTCGTGCGTTGGTATACCAGTTGTACCAGTTGAGGTGACAGGCAATTGCCAGGATCGTGCCGTGCTTCTGACACGCTTCAATCATTGCATCTGCTTCGGCAAGGCTAGGGCACATTGGCTTGGTGGCATAGATTGCTTTGACGCCCAGCTCTGCCAAGCCGATGGTAACCTCTGCCCGTTCCGCGGGACGGGTTGTCACAGAAACAATATCAGGTTGCTCTTTTTCGACCATCTCCCGATAGTCGGTGTAAAGGGCTTCGACCCCCCAACGCCGTTTGAAATCATCGAGTTTTGATTGGTCAACATCCGCAGCAGCAATCAGATCGACGTTTCTTGCTTCAAGCATCCCCGGCGCATGAGCAAAGGGCCAAGGATAGTGTGGGTTACCGATTACTTCATCGTCGATGGTACTGCCCATCCTGCCACACCCAACAACGGCGCCGCGGTAGATACGTTTGGGTTCACTTTCGTTGATAACTCGAAATGCTTCTCCTATAGGTTGAGCCATGCGATTTTTCCCTTCCTGATCTGAATTGGTTGGCGATTATGTTTGATGTGCCCTACCCACTGCTTAGGCTTCGATCGGCTAGGGGCAGTTCAAGTTTCTCACCACCCCGCAGGTGCGATTCCCGCATCGCGATACCGATTTCAAGGGCTTCACGCCCGTATTCCCCGGGACACAGCGTTTCTGTGCCTTCGTCGAGATTTTTGACAAGTGCCTCAATAGCGGCTTGCTGAGAACTTATGGAGCGCTTCGGGTTGGGAAACTGTCGGCGAATGGCTTCTCCGGTTACCGGGTGCCGGCTCCACATCTCGAAGTCAGCGTGCTCGTTGCGGGAGGAGAGCCAACCGTCGCTCCCTATGAAATCGAATTGATGCCAGCCACCGGTAGTGATGAACCCCTGGAGGCCATTCTCGTAGAGAATCATGCCACTCCGCCTTATCCCCTTGTCACTGTTGATGTGTCCGACGACCCATTTGGCTGGCGCACCGGCAAACAGGCGAAACAGGGAAAGTGTGTGCCCTCCGTGGGTGTAGCTACAGAGCATTGATGAAAACTTGCCAATCTCTCCCGCCCGAATGGCTTTCAAACAAGCTAAAAACCAGGGACTCCAGTTCTGATGACAGGCAATCACCAGGAGGACGCCATGCTTCCGACACGCCTCGATCATTGCATCAGCTTCGGCGAGACTCGGGGCTATAGGCTTGGTCGCATAGATAGCCTTCACCCCACCCACTTCTGCTATTCCGATAACAACCTCCGCTCGTTCCGCAGGTCTGGTGGTCACACTCACAATGTCGGGTTTCTCATTGGCAAGCATTTGCCGGTAGTCAGTGTAGAGGGCGTTGACGCCCCAACGGCGTTTAAAATCCTCCAACTGGTCTGGTAATAGGTCCGCGCCTGCGACCAATTCCACGCCCTTTGCTTCAACGTAGGCGGGCGCATGTGCCCATGGATAAAAAAAATGAGGTCGATTTACCTCTTCGTCGTCGATAGTGCTCCCAATCCGTCCACAACCGATAACGGCTGCTCGATAGACTGCCATATCAATCACCTCCTCAAAGCGTTCCGGGGAACGCCTTACTGCAACGTGTACTACCCACTGTTTAGGCTTCGATCGGCTAGGGGTAGTTCAAGTTTCTCACCACCCCGAAGGTGTGATTCCCGCATCGCAATACCGATTTCAAGGGCTTCACGCCCGTATTCCCCGGGACACAACGTTTCTGTGCTTTCGTCGAGATCTTTGACGAGTGCCTCAATAGCGGCTTGCTGAGAACTAACAAATCGCTTCGGGTTGGGAAACTGCCGGCGAACCGGTTCTCCGGTCTGGGTACTGATGGAACGATCCGGGTAGCGGGTCCACATCTCAAAGTCGGCGTGCTCGTTGCGGGAGGAGAGCCAACCGTCGCTTCCGATAAAATCGAATTGATGCCACCCACCGGTGGTGATGAACCCCCGGACATCATTCTCGTAGAGGATCATGCCGCTCCGCCTGTTATCACTGTCGATGTGTCCAACGACCCACTTGGCGGGTGCATCGGCAAACAGGCGAAACAGAGAAAGTGTATGTCCTCCGTGCATGTAGCTACAAAGCATTGATGTCAGCTTGCCAATCTCTCCCGCTCGAATGGCTTCTAGACAGGCTAAGAACCAAGGACTCCAGTTTTGGTGACAGGCAATCACTAGAAGGACACCATGCTTCTGACACGCTTCGATCATCGCGTCAGCTTCGGCGAGACTGGGCGCTATCGGCTTGGTTGCATAGATTGCCTTTACCCCACCCGCTTCTGCCGTTCCAATAACAACCTCCGCTCGTTCCGCAGGTCTGGTGGTTACACTCACAATGTCGGGTTTCTCGTTGGCAAGCATCTGCCGGTAGTCGGTGTAGAGGGCATTGACACCCCAACGGCGTTTGAAATCCTCCAACTGGTTCGGCAACAGGTCTACCCCTGCGACCAATTCTACTCCCTTTGCTTCGACGTAGGCGGGCGCGTGCGCCATCGGATAAAAAAAATGGGGTCGCACATCGTCTTCGTCGTCGATAGTGCTCCCAATCCGTCCACAACCGATAACGGCTGCTCGATAGGCTGCCATATCAATTACCTCCTCAAAGTGCTCTAGGGGACATTTTTTGAAAGGGTCTGATAAACAAAGAGGGCAATCCCCTTTGTGTAGTGACAGACTGCCACCGAAATAGTAAGGAGATTACCCTCTCAGATTGCTACTTACCTCGATTTCGTACAATGAAGTAAACAGTTGAATCTGGTTTAGAAAGGTCTGCATCCAATAATAACGTGCCATTGCCCCCTTCCAAAGGTTATCATAAAAATAGCATAATCCTTATGACCACCGATGGAGGGAAGTAATGGCAAACAAAAGGATACCCAAAAGACGTAAAAAACGCAAACAGAAAGTCAGTCACTCCACCGCTCACGCGCCGTTGTGTGCATTGGGCGAAGTGCTTAAAGAGAAAGCGTTCTTTGATGAGATTCATCAAAGGGTTGAAATCCCTCAGAAGACGATTACCTATCGCCCGACAGACAAATTGGTGTTTGCCACGCTTGGCATAATTGCCGGAGCATCAACGATTTCAGACATCAACACCGCCCTCCGTCCGCATGGTGCGCTGCTTTTGGCATTTGGGTATTGCAAGTGTGCGGATCAGTCAGTAATTCAGGAGACGATAAATGCCGCCACGTCGGAAACAGTTTTTCAACTTCAGCAAGCGGTTGATGGTATTTGGGAGAAACATCACCTGACGTCATCTCCCCTCTCATCGTTGACCGAATCAAAGCCGGTAACTATTGATATGGATCTGTCGGCGCTGCCGGTCTCCAAACGCGCAGAAGGAGCCACCAAGGGGTATGTCCCCCACCGCAAAAATCAATACACCCGTCAAGTCGGACGCGTCCTGATGCCTGACACCCAGGAAATTGTCTCCCAATCCCTTTACACGGGAAACACCTCGTCTAAGGCGGTGTTCAAAGAAATGGTTGCCAAAATGGAAACCACCTTAAAACTGGATACAAACGCCAAACGGCAGCAGATTCAATTGAGACTCGATGCCGGATTTGGCACCGACGCGAACATCAATTTCGCGCTCTGGCGGAATTACTCGATTCTGGTAAAAATCTACTCGTGGAAAAGAGCCACTGCTTTAGCCAAATCTGTGCAGAAGTGGGTGGCTGTCCCATCGTGTGCCAATAAGACCGCTAGACAAGCCGGGTGGGTCACAAAGCCACATCGGTATGGGCGCAAAACGGTACAAGTGGCGGTCAGAACCCCAAACCACAAAGGCGGTTATAACTATTCGGTTTTGGTGACTACCGATACAAAAGCAACGTTAACCCAAATTGTCACCCATTATGATAAACGAAGCGGGGTGCCCGAAAGCACCTTTTGCCAAGATTATCAAGGGTTGTCGATGAGAAAGCGTCGAAAAGCGGGATTTGAAGCCCAACAGGTGCTGCTTCTACTCTCTCAGTTGGCTCATAACATTCTCATGTGGTCCAAACGGTGGCTTATTGATGCGCTCATTGCATCGGGGAGCAAGACTGAAAAACAGACCCCACCGCAACCCAGCGCATCAATCAATCAAACTATTGCTACCATTCAAGCGAGGGGAATCAAACGGTTGATGCGCGAGGTGTTAGGTATCTCTGGCAAAGTACAATTCAAAAACAAAAAGGTCGTCTGTATCATTCTTAACCCTTTATATCCACTCATTGAACGCATCATTACTGCATTTCAAGCCTTCTTAAAACCCTATAAAATACGCGTCTTATTGGGCGAAACCTAGGTACTTAGATTTCACGCACGGAATATATCCCGTGGTTAGTGTGAGGCTTTAATTTGTCCCCATGTTGTGGTAAGGCTGTTGGCAGGATTGACGGATAGGAATGCGTCTTGTCCTGTCTCCATATTTGCCTTAATCTCCTCTTCACTCAGCTGCCGTGTCCAGAAACGGAATTCATCAAGGAGGCCTGCGTATGGATTGTTCCCATCAACGCGTTGTCCGAGATGGATACCGAAAGCCTGATTTCTGGTAACGGAAGCCTCGTCTCCCTTACCTGAACCGACCTTTCTGCCATCAACATATATGTCGAGTGTAGCACCTCTGCGGACAAAAGCGTAGTGATGCCACTGACCATCGTTATATGCCTTTGGTGTTTCGACGATGGGACCATTAGGTTCTACACCATCCCAGAAGAGACATGTAATATTATTTGGGGGGTGCGTTCTAATCCAGAACTGCGGTTCGCCGCCGCCTACATTGAATCCCCATATTAAACTTCCGGCATTCGCCCCCTCGTCATAATTAAACCAAATCTCTGTGGAGAAGTCGTCAGCTCCAACATCCATGGAGTCATGCCAAGGCATATCCACGAAGCTGCCGCCTTTACCATCCAGTTCAATTGCGCCGCCGTGTTTTCCGTTAGCAACAAACTTGGCATCCTGAATTAACTTGCCGTCATTTACTCCCAAGGGACTCAAATCTTCTGCCACATTCCCCTTCCCTTCATCCATTGGAAGGTAGATAACCAAACCGTCAGTGTCGGCCGCGGTGTGTCCCACGATAGGTATTAACACAAGGACAATGACTAACAATGCTGCAGTGACATAGTTAAACATCAGTTGTTCCTCCTTTGACATATTCTCAAACCTAAAGGATTCAGATTCTTCCAAATCCGTTCGTTAGTGAGATTTTGTTATCAATAATATTTGCTATTCAAAGGTAGTTTGACGGCGCCTTCCCGATACAAGGCTAGGGCTGAGAAGCGTGCCATGGACAGTGTTCTGCCCACATTTGCAAGAAGACATTGTAATCCCGGTTCTTATTCCTAGTGATTACAAACCATATTAACTACGAAACCCCCGTAAATACAAGGGATTGGTTTCGTTGGGTTGTCCCTATCTCCGGCTCTTGACCGAGAGGAGCAGCTAAGCCCTTACGAAACCCCCGGTTTGGTTGCATCGCACTGATACCTACCAAACCGTGAATCCACGATTCTGTAGGCGTTGTCGCAACGCAACGGAATCGGGACTACAGTTAGTCTATCTCCCCAAGCTAAAGCATTGGGTTCTAGAACTAAATAAGTTTTCTTAAGATCACGCTTTTGAGAGTGGGAACTTCAATAGAGATGATACCACTGAAGTTCAACACTATCAACGCTATTACTCAAATCGCGCTTTGATCTGTCCCCATGTAGTGGTTAACATACCATTGGGAGAAACCCCCAGAAGAGGACCGAATCCCAACTTCATGTTGTCTTTTATCTCATTGACGGGCAGTGCACGATTCCAGATGCGCACCTCATCGATGATGCCGTGGAAGTTTCTGAAGCCAGCAAAACTCCCACCGATTCGGAGGTCGTTGTCTACATCTTTCAATGGGAGCGCCTCGTTTCCTTTATCCTCGAACACCAGTTTTCCATTGAGGTAAACACGGTGCTCGCCCTCCTTCCAAGTTCCAGCGGCGTGATACCAGACATCGTTATTTACCTCAGCCTCCGGGTTCGGGTCATTGTTTTTCCTTGACCCTTGCTCCACGCTGAGTTGGAGGGTAAGTTTTACACCGCCATGCTTTCTAAACTTGAGTGCAAAGCCCCTCCGCCCCGGGTCGCAGTCGCAACTATCATTAGTAATTAATTCCTTGGCGATGAGTCGAGGAGCGGTAGAGATCCCCTCACCTTTCATGAGGAACCAACACTCGGCAGTGCCTGGGGATTCATGCAATTGGAGTTCCTTAGAATTTTTCGTTTCGATGATAACAACATCGTCATCGCCATCAAATTCTATCGCCTTTCCATGCTTTCCTGGCACCCATTGTGGACCGCCTTCGAGTTTACCATGGTTTCCGAGTCGAGTCCGATCAAAAGCTGTATCCCCTTCGCCTTCGTTAAATGGCATGTAAAGGATCAAAGAGTCGTCATTTGCATATTTCTGGGCGTTGGTCAGAGATGGAAGGATTAAAAGGCTGCCTATCGCGAAAGTGAGAAACAATATCCTCATGACTTTGTCCTCTGAGATTTGGGTGTCGAGATATGAATCTCGACCTACAGGTTGAGCGCGGCGAAATCCTGATAGATCGGGATGCTCAGAACGGTATTGAGAAATGCCTGCCTACGTGTTGTCAAATGTCAACACACCCTAATAGGATGTTAACTGCGAATCTATTACGAGATAGCAAGTGCAATCGGGAACGCGTTGCCAGTCAATGCTATTAAACGCAATCACTCAAATCGGGCTTTGATTTGTCCCCAAGTTGTGGTTAACATTCCATCGGGAGAAACACCCAGCAGTGGGCCGAATCCTAACTTCATGTTGTCTTTAATCTCATTTATGGGGAGCGCGCGATTCCAAATGCGAACTTCATCAATGATGCCTTGAAAGTTTCTGAGACCTGCGAAAGTCCCACCGATACGGAGATCGTTGTCCACATCTTTTAACGGGAGTGCCTCGTTTCCTTTATCCTCGAATATCAATTTTCCATTGAGGTAAACACGGTGCTCGCCCTCCTCCCAGGTCCCAGCGGCGTGATACCAGACATCGTTATTTATATTAGCGTCCGGATTCGGGTCCCTGTTTTTCAATGAGCCTTTTTCTACGCTGAGTTGGATGTTAAATTTTCCGCCGTGTTTTCTAAACTTGAGCGCAAAGCCACCCCTCAACGGGTCGCAGTCGCAATCGTTAGTAGTTGACTCCTTGGCGATGAGTCGCGGAGCAGTAGAGATTCCCTCTCCTTTCATGAGAAACCAACACTCCGCTGTGCCTGGGGATTCATGCAGTTGGAGTTCCTTAGAATTTTTTGTTTCGATGATAACAACATCATCATCGCCATCAAATTCTATCGCCTTTCCATGCTTTCCCGCCACCCATTGTGGTCCCCCTTCGAGTTTACCATGGTTTCCGAGTCGAGTCCGATCAAAAGCTGTATCGCCCTCCCCTTCATTAAATGGGAGGTACAGGATCAAAGAGTCGTCATTTGCATATTTCTGGGCGTTGGTTAAAGATGGAAGGATTAACAGGCTGGCTATCGCGAAAGTGAGCAACAATGTCCTCATAACCGTATCCTCCTATTCCTAAGCTTCAGATAATTTTTAACTTTCACGCTTTACGAGAAAATAGGGGAGAGACACCCCAAAACGGTTCAGGAATGAGAATTAACTACTGATACGTTTCGCCCCACTCTTCCTCTTGCGAAGGAGAAATCAGAGCAGGTTAATGATGGAGTTATTTGGTTGCCAGTCCCAAATAACTTCTAACCTCACTGTGGATAGTATCCTTGATGGAGCTGCATGAATTGGAAACAGGTAGTTCAAACTCAAATGATATTATAACACAGATTCCGGAAAAATAGAACATAAACTGGCATTTGTAACTGCAAGATACGAATGTTAGCAAAATCCCAACACAGTTTTTCATATCTTTCTGAGATTTTACCATTTTTTTGTAACTGTTTTGAATCTGTGCTATAATATCGACGGTTCTAGTCCAAAAGCACGATAAGAAATTGTTCGACAGTTTTGAGTGATATCTTCCCCGTTTCATAGTGGGTTGTGTGTGTTTTTTTGAAAGATTAAAATAGAGCAGTGCTAATAGTCCATTCAAACCGTAACGTTGGAGAAATGAGCCAGCGAGCAGCAGAGTCTGTCTCTGATGTAATCAAGACGTTGTGGTGCACCTCCAAACTAATTTTGTGGAGCAGCCATAGAAGGTAAAGGTTAAAATTACTGGCAAGTAATCAATAGGAGGACAAGGTTATGAAGACACTGTTTCTCGTTTTGGCGGTAGCTAGTTTTTTGATGTCTCCGTCTTTAAGTCCTGGTCAGAAATATGCAAATGATGAATCTTTAATCCTGTACCTTCCATTTAATGAGGGGGAAGGAGATACAGCCTTCGATAGGTCCAGATTTGGTCACCATGGTAAGTTAGATGCACCAAAATGGGTTCCGGGCAAGTTTGGCAAGGCGTTAGAGTTTGATGGAGAAGATGATGTTGTCATCATTGAAACGAAAGATTCTAAGGAACTCCAGATGGAAGGATCAGACGGTACACTGGAGTGTTGGTTTATGATGAAAGGAGAAGGCAACGCAAATCTTCCTCGACTTATTGCCAAAGAATCAGTGACTAATGACTGGGTTGTCACGCACGGACGCGGCGGTTATACACTCCGCTTTCAAAAGTATTCTAAGTTTAACCTCCAACTCAGTGTGGAGGAGGGATCACGGGAAATCAATAAGGAGAAAAAGGAGGCTGGTGTAGATTTCAATGTCTGGTATCACGCCGCCGGCACTTGGAAGAAGGCAGAGCACCGTGTTTATCTCAATGGAAAGTTGGTAAATGAGGATAAGGCGGCAGATCTGACATTTCCAGTGGAAGACAAGGAGAACGACCTGCGAATCGGTGGCACTTTCGCAGGGTTCAGAAACTTCCACGGCATTATCGATGAGGTGCGCATCTGGAATCGTGCGCTGCCTGTGAATGAGATAAAAGACAACATGAAGCTAGGGGTTGGTCCTCTTCTAAGCGTTTCTCCGGCTGGGCAGCTAACCACGGCTTGGGGACGAATCAAAGCGTGGCGGAAGTGATAGGGATTCTATCACACAAAAAGGGAGGGGATACACCGGATTAAAAGCGAATGAGTCCGCGTGCAACTTCCCCGTTCAGCATGTCACTAAACGCTTCGTTCACCTCCTCTAATTGATAGGTTCGGGTAATCAGTTCATCCAACTTGAGAATACCAGCGCGATAAAGCGCAAGTAGACGTGGCATGTCATAGCGGGGACGGGCCGAACCGTAGTTACTGCCCATTATCGTTTTTTCACCCCAGAACACAATCGCTGCGTCGAGGGACAGCGGTTCGAGAGGCGGTGCACCCACCCAGATCGCTTTTCCTCGGTTGCGTATTGCCTGCACTGTTTGTTCATAGGTGGTGCGTGTGCCGATCGCCTCAAACGCATAATCTGCGCCCAATCCATCGGTCAAGGCTTGAATCTCCGGAATCGGATCGACTTCGCTGGCGTTGATTGTGTGCGTGGCACCAAACTGGCGTGCCATTTCCAGTTTTGCGTCCACCAGATCGACTACAATAATTCTTTCAGCACCGGCGATGGCTGCTCCCTGAACGACGTTTAAGCCGATGCCGCCTGCCCCGAAAAGCACAACACTGCTCCCCGGACGGACTTGAGCGGTATTGGTCGCTGCACAAACCCCCGTTGTGACGCTACAACCGATGAGGGCAGCTGTATCCAGCGAGATGTCATCATCGAGCGGGATGGCGCATTCCTGCGGAATTACGCTGTACTCCGCAAAGGAAGCTACCATCCCAAAATGGTGGATGGGCACCCCATTCTTTTTATAACGCGTTGTGCCGTCAAGCAGGTTCCCGCGTCCGCCCTGTCTTGACTTCATGCAGAGATTGCCATACCCCTGCGTGCAATAGCTACAGTGACCGCACGACGGAACCCATGAGAGAATCACACGATCGCCCGGTTTCACTAAGGTAACGCCTGAACCGACCTCCTCGACCACGCCTGCACCTTCATCTCCCAACACGATAGGGAACGGAACACTCAACAGGCCGGTGATTGCGTGGTGGCAGCTATGACAGATGCCAGTCGCTGCCATCTTAACTACAATTTCACCCGCTTTGGGCGCTTCCATCTCGATATCTTCGACGACAACTGATTGGTTCAGTCCATATAAAACAGCAGCCTTCATAATTTTTCCCTCCAGTGATATTGATGACACAACCAGACCATTCCTAGATCGTATCAGTTTTTGTTATCTTTGCTTGAAACGGAATATTGCATACTATAACGATATACCGCATCATCTACCTTGAGCCACCAAAGAAGATTCGCATGTGGATAATGTCGCCGACGATCGTCCAGAAGCCTCCGACCATATATCCCCCCAAAATCAATCCAAGAAAGAACGGGCGCGCTTGTCGATGGAGCTTAAGCCCACCATACTTGAGGACGATCCACTTGGCGATAAAACCGATAAGAACAGAGAACCAGAAGACATTGATGTCGTGACTATTTGAAATAGCATACCCCACCGGGTGAAACGGAAACCATAAAAATAACCTTCGCATCACGGTGAAGAAGAGGACAAACATAAAGCCAACACCTATAGCCCCTGCCCCGGTATAATCAAATTCAGACGGATTCAGCATCCAGTTCTGTAAGCGAACATACCCGGCATTTGCAAATCGTTCAAGGGAGCTACCTCCGGACTCGAATGCGATATGCAAATAGACCCAGAAGAAGCTGAGGGTTCCTACAATCAGGGCGAAGGTCATAGCAATAACTAACCCACTAGTACCTCGTCGTGTTCGATTGGCTAAAGCGAATCCTTCGATTTGATGGGGCATCGGGTGAGCGCGGTAGGTAAAGTTAAAAAAATTAAGCATTGTCAACACTGTTAAGTTCCGAGCACCGAAACGACGAGATCCTAAAACATCGGGCAATATTTGATCGGGACCCGTAAAAACAAAATCGTGAAACGGGGCACCGAATTCGGCTCGAATCCGCGTCACGCCAAGTGATACAAGGTAGTAGAGTATAAAGAAGGTGATACCGATCCAAACAGCGAGCCCTGCCCGCCAGAGAAAAAGTGTTAGGAAGCCGATGCCTCCGATGGTGCCGAGGAGCGCGGTGCTATAGCGCATCGGTTCCTGAGAATCGTCCAACCTACTGTCGCCTAGTATACGCTTAACAACCACAACGAGATGTCTCCGGTTTGACCACAATGCCACCAATACAATGCCGAGGAGTGCGCCGAATGATTGCTGGATTTGAACAACGGCATAGGAACCTGCAACGAACTGAAGTCCCATAGCGACGACAACGACTTTCTGAATCTTCCAGAACCAATAGAAAATCCAGCAAGAAAAAGACATCTCTAGCGGCATAAAGAAAGATAAACCAACCATCGGAAGGATGATACCAGTTGGTATCCATCCCATTGCACTCCACGGTTTGGCTGTGAAATATGTGCCCAAGTTATGGTAGTAAGGACTCCACTTAATGGACGGAATGGTCGGAAAAATCCAACCCAAACCATTAATCAGTGCAACCCCGCCCGAAATACCAACCCCGATCCACAATCCCTTATTCCTGAAGATTGCGAACGTCGAATCTGTCATCTCTAGGGGGAGTTGGATAATCGGATAGGATAGCTTCTCATTTTCAACCCATGCCCTTCTGACAATCACATTGATACAGATCATCACAAAAACGAGTACTACGACGAAAGCCGACCACCACAGACAGGGCATCAGCCAACTGTTAATATGTTTGTCAATATAGAGGGTTGAATCCCCCTTAAAATACGTGTCTAGTATATTTCTATCGCTGACCGAAAGCCATGACGGAATATGTCGCCAAAACAGCTCTCTCCACTCATTTTCGGGTGTGGCGTGCCGGAAGGGGACCTCCATGATGGTTGTGAGCGTTTGCATCATTTGGAACGATTGAATCGCAGAGGTCAAGCTTAGCAGAATATAGACTGTTATCAATTCCCCCTGACTCAAAGCAAGTTGGGGTGCGAATCGCCTTAAGGGGAAGTTTAGAAGCAGCAGCACGCCGATAATGAAGATGACATTAAAGAAGGGCGATATAATGGTGGGAACGGATTGATACTGGTAGGGTTGTCGCGAAATCACCAGCCAATAGGCATTGATAGGGATTAAAATCAGAGCCAGCCATACAGCGCGGGTAGAAATCATTGATGGCAGAGAAGTGGCTGATGAACGTCTTGGGTTCATAGCTTCACCGAAAAAGGGATCCCGTGTTTGTGAGGCAGATTGGGAATCTGCCTCACAAAAGAGTTGCGTCTATATCATCAAATAGGATGAGGTGCATAGACTATTTGATGATTATCATCTTCTTCGTCGTGGCAAAGTCGCCTGCTTGCAGGTGATAGAAATAGATGCCGCTGGAAACAGGTTCGCCTGTATCGTTACGACCATTCCAGTAAATCGCTCTCTCTTTTGACGTATACATGGCAGCGGGCTGATATCCGATGTCGAATGTACGGACAATGTAACCTGTCAAATCAGAGATAGTCAAAGTGACGAAGGCATCTTCTGCCAACTGATACGGGATCCATGTCTCGGGATTGAACGGATTTGGGAAGTTTTGGTACAGGGCATTTTTGCGTATCTGTCCCCACAAGACAACCTGCTTCCCCAAGGGTTCGACTGGAAGCACCAAATCGAAGGTATTATAGATATAAGCTGCACCTGTACCACCATTTTTCAAACTGGAACCAGTGATGCCATGATTAGCACTGAGGGAGACGGAAACGCCGAATCTCTCGGATGCCTCTACGTCGCTAGCAATCAGCTTCGCCCGTTCAACCCAAGCGTTACCCTTACGCAAAAAGGAATAGACCGCGCCGGAGTTGCTTCCTTTACCGTCGTGCCGGTACGATCCCACGAGAGCACCAATATTTCCGGAGGCTCCATTGATAGAGACGGAAATTCCGAAGTCGTCCTTTGGTTGCCCGTCGCTGGCTGTAAGTTTCGCCTCTTCTTTCCATTTGTCTCCGTCGCGCACAAAGACATACGCCGCACCAGTACCTTTATTGTGCCCATACGCCCCGACAATAGCGTACCTTCCACTGAGGTCAACGGAAAAGCCAAATTCGGCGTTCCTCGCCCCGTCGCTGGCAACGAGCTTCGCTTCCTGTGTCCAAAGCTGCCTGACGCGCTTGTAGACATACACCGAACCGGACCGATTTCCTTTATCATCGTCCCAAAGGGCTCCGATGATAGCGTGGTCCCCGTCGATGGCGACAGCAGAACCAAAGATGTCTCCTCCCTCCGCGTCGCGGGGTGTAAATTTTTGTTGCTCTACCCATTTGTCCTTAACGCGTACGTAGACAAACACCGAGCCGGAGTCAGCTCCTTTATCGTTGTCTTGGGGTACTCCGGCAATGGCGGTGTCCCCGCTGATGGCGACAGAAGTGCTGAAATTGTCATCCGCCGCAGCATCACCGGCGGTCAGTTTGACTTCTTCGGCGTGGATTCCGGTTGCTTGATACATCGCCAACATTACAACAAACAGGATCGGTACTTTTTTCATGATTGTTTTCCTTTGGCTTTTTTCCTCACCTTGGATAGGTCAGAGAGTTGCGGTCAGTTTGCAGGGATATACGAATGAGTGGTTGAGCAAATAAACGGATCTGAACCTTCAGAGTTTTGTGAATTTCCTTAGGCTGAATGAAGTGAAATCGGGGTTGATTGGGACAATTCAAATGGCAGATTGCTGAGGTGAAATTGATGCAACAGCAATCTCTTTGTAGATTTCGACCTTTCTCACTTTCCACTTTTTTCATGGTCGGCGAGTACTGCGTGTGCGGCGTTGTGCCCGGGTGCGCCACTTACTTCGCCACCCGGATGCGTTCCCGCACCGCACATATACATTCCCTCAATCGGTGTGCGATAGCCACCACGCGTGAACAACCGGTCACCTAGTAATTGCCTAGGGACATGACTTGTGTGATGGATGTTACCGTCAGTCAAATATACTCGACGCTCCAGATCCATCGGCGTGTACACTAGCCAATCAATGATAGATTTACGGAAATTTGGTGCATATTCGGTCAGTACGTCAATTAGCCGGTTGCCTTCTTGCTCACGCAGTTGGTCCCATGTTCCTTCTTTCGGCTTAACCGGCTCATATCGTACCCACATTGAGACGATGTGGGTGCCTTCTGGTGCTACGGTTCGATCATAGACCGTTGGAATCTGAACATCAATGATTGGGTAGCGCGTGGGGTGCCCTTCCATCGCGTCCTGTGCCGATTTTCGATAGTAGTCGGTGGACGGACAGATGCGTATTGAAGCAACATAGCGTGGGTCGTAATTGGACCCGAGGTGCCGACTAAAATCAGGTAGTTCGCTGACTGCTGCGTGAAATTTCAACGTGCCAAAATCAGTATCTAGTTGGGTGATCGCTTGGACAACACTAGTTTCTAGATGTTCGGTGCCAACTAGCCCCAAGAATGTACGCTTGGGGTCTGCGTTGGAAAGGACTAACTTGCTTCGTAACACTTGGCCATCGGTTAGCTCGACGCCTTGTGCTTGACGGTTCTTGATTAGAATTCGCTTGACTTCTGCACCCAAACGGATTTTTGCGCCGAAGTGCTGCGCTGCTCGTGCCATCGCTGTGGTGAGTGTTCCCATCCCACCTGTGACCAAGCCAACGTTGTGTGGATCAACCAGTAGATTCGGTTTAATCGAAGCGTAGCCGAACAGCACACCCGGCTCGTCCATGTCCTTCATGTCCAGCGTGTGCATGACCGAAGCCTTCACTTCGTCCGTCTCAAACATTTCGTTGAGCAATTCGGTAAGCGTCCCGTTGAGCAGGCGGTCAAGTAACGCTTCATCCCCGGTGCTACTTACGCGCTCCCACAACTCGGCAACCGTTGGTGGCTCAGTCAGGAAGTATTCGTTGAATAGCCCACCCGCCCGTTTCCAAAAGTCGATCCATTTGCGGTAGCCAACGGCATCTCGCTCGGAAAATTTCTCTATCTCCCGGCAGGTACGCTCGGTATCCCCCCAATGCAGTAGATAACGATTATCAGGTAATGGGAAAAATCGCTCTGGATCAAGTGCCTGTACGCGGTAGCCGTGCTTATATAGATCCAAATCGCGCACGATTTTATCCTGTAAAATGTGAACGATAAATGAACAGGTAGAGATGTGATAGCCGGGAAAAATTTCCTCAGTCGTACAGGCACCACCCACCACGTGCCGCCGTTCCAAGACCAGTACTTCCAGCCCGGCTCGTGCGAGATAGGATGCAGCAACCAACCCATTGTGTCCTCCACCAACAATAATGGCGTCGTATGGAACTGTGTTCATTGTGGTGGTTACCTCCCCGGTTGATCCTTCGACCGTGGATTTCACTGCGAAGTCAAGAATCACGCCTCCGCATATACTACGCCTTCAATGTCGCGTGTCTCCGAGCCTTGGTCGCCTCCCCAAGACATGAAGTAGAAAATCATAAAACGGTCATCATTCAGTGGGATAATGCTGGAATAGCCGCCGATTGTGCGACCGACGGTTACTGGCTCGTGGACAGAGCGGGTTGACCACACCAGTGTGGGTGAGTTGCGCCATGTGCCATTCCAGTCGCCTTCGTGGGAGTAGTCGCTGAATCCAACGCCGCACCAGCCTTGATCCAGATCGCCAACCCAGCGGTATGAGCAAAGCAGTGTGCCTTTACGGGTGAGAAATAGTGTGGGCGAGTGTCCGTAGATGGGGTACATGGTCAATTCCAAGTCAGACCATGTGCGTCCTTTGTCTTCTGAGAAGGTCCAGTAGAGGGGCATCATGCCGTGACCTGCGGGGGAGTCGTCACTTGCAACAATTGCCATCAGTCTGCCATCGGGCAGTTCAATTACCTCATTTTGGGCAATGACACCGCGGCAGAGGACGACTCCTTCATCCCAAGTGCGACCACCGTCAATTGATCGTAGCTGAGCACTTGCTGCAACTCGTTCACCTCGAAGGCGTCCCCACACCGGCATGAGCAATGTACCGTCGGACAACTCGCGGATCTTGCCGTAGGTATGGACATCGGACCAATCAAAGTTAGCAATCCCGTCTCCGACAAGTTCAGGTTCTGACCAAGATTCGCCGGCGTCTGTAGATCGGCACAGGTATACGCCCTGATGAGGACCTCCTATGCCAGAAATGGGTAACAATATTGTTTTGTCGCTAAGTTCCGCCATGCCGTGATAAGCGAGAAATGACGTTGGATGATCAGGACGCGACGGAATAAATTGATGGATGGGGCCCTCCCACGTTTTTCCATCGTCACGGGAACGCTTCATCCCTGAGATGGTTCGTGGCTGTTCTGCATGGGGATCTGGATAACGCGCAGTAATGAGGATATCGCCATTCTGCAATCGCTCTACGCCGGGGGTAGCGACATGACCTTCCCATACGACGACGCGACTTTCACGGTGAAATTGTGGCATGTCCGCCTCCTCAAAAGGTTATCAGTAATCGGAAATATGTGGATAGAATCATGTTATAGCAAAAAATCAAGCTTTTGTCACTACCAAAATACTGAGAGGGTGAAACGTGATGCGTGAAACGTGAAAACCGTGAATCGGGAATTTTATGTAAACCTATTTTAGGACGAGACAGTATCCTCTCTCACCCAATGCCGGAACAACGGTTTTACGTTGTTAGAGAAAGCGTTGTAAACGTCTGGCGGGATGGGTGGTACATTATTCTCCTGTCCACCAGCCTCATCTACAATGCGGGTGCGCTCATCTGAACCGTCCATCAGCACATCCAGATTAAGCCACCACGGTGCGTAGCGTACCACCACCGAAGTCCGCGGACGGTCAGTGCGATTTGGGGCAGTGGCATGCCACATACGGCTATCCATCACGAGCACACTGCCTGCGGGACCAGTTGCCTGCATTTCGGTTGGGTAGGGAGCATTCGGATCAACGCCGTTGTTTCCGGTCGGGTTGTTGTTTGACCGATGGCTGCCGGGGACAATCAGGGTACCCCCGTTTTCGCAGGTGAATGGTGAGAGCATCCACAACGTCGTGATGTGCATTGTCGCGTCGGGATAGGGAGCAGGGATGTGACCGGCGTTGTTCTGGTTGAAGGGCCAATCGCCGTGCCACCCGCCTCGCTCGTTTCCCGGATAGTTAATCGTGCCGGTCGTAAAGGATATCCGCACATGGGGTCCTAACAGAGCTTCGACAAGGGCAAGCATGAGTGGGTCAGCCAAGAACGGAGCGATTGATTGGTCATAGCGGATAAATCCTGGCACATGACCGATACCGTCGGGGGCGTTGGGATTGCGATGCACAATGGTCGATTGTTCGACGCTCTCGCGCACAGTATCAACTTCGTTTTCTGGAATGACCCCTTCCATAACATACCACCCATCAATTTTCAGGTGTTGCAACGCTTGATCCAAACTCATTGTGAACCCCTCCTACCAATCTGGTCGACCGACATAGAGTCCACGGTTGACCATCGGTAGCGACACGCGCATACCGCCCAGACGGTCGGACTCGATCATCCCCATCAGCATTTCTTGGCTGCGACGTGCGAGTTGAATCGGTCCCTGTGTCTCCGCCCCAGTGTCCAACGCTTCCGCAACGTTCTTAATGCCCATCTCCGTGCCGCTCTCGCGGGGTACTTCTGGAAAGGGCATCTCCTCTAGGATACGAGAGGAATCCGACGCTTTGCGAAACTGACAGGTCATCCCGTTATTAATGGTGCGCATTTTTCCCTTTGTGCCGCACACCTCAAACTCAGGACCGGTGCCTGCTGTGTTGTAGCCGTGGACTCCGTTGGAGAAACGGACATAGCCGCCGGCGATTCCAGGGTCGGTATTGAGGCGGTTGCCGTCCCAATCTTCGGGGTCGCAAATAATTGAGCCTTGAACGAAGTCAATCTCTACATCGCCCGCGAGGTAGAGCAGCATATCGGCGGCGTGGGTCAAACCCCACAGCGCAGAGGTGGCACCGTATTGAGCGATGACACACTGAACGTCGCCAATCTCGCCTGCATCGATTAATTCACGCATCTTGCGATAAAACGGCATAAAGCGCCGTTGCGTCCCGTAGTTGAACTTGGTGCCATTTCGCTCAACGGCATCTACCATTGCATCGGCTTCCTCCATTGAGCAGCAGAGCGGTTTCTCGGCGTAGATACCTTTCACGCCGTGGTCAGCGGCTAAAATTGCCACTTCGGCACGTTGCGGCGGACGGGTAGCAACGCATACAATATCCGGCTGTTCCTTTTCAATCATTTCGCGGTAGTCGGTGTAGGCGTGTTGCGCGTCATAGCGTTGGCGTGCGGTTTCTGCCTTCTCGGGGATCACGTCTGACACTGCTACCAGATCCGTTCTATCGCATGCGACAGCTGCCGCTGCGTGGGAGTAGGGAATCCAAAGGAAACTCTCCGGACGTCCTTCCATTTCGTCATCAATTGTGGCACCCATTCGACCACATCCAACTAAACATGCACGGTATTGCTTTGCCATCGTATACTCCTTTTGTGGAATAATTGCGTGGTTGTTGTACTACTCTGTTGCTCGCAGCTGGTCGGTAGCAACCTCATCTACTTCCCATGTCTGTGGGTTAATGACCACACCGTAAGCATCGCGGGCGTGTTCGAGCGTAACTTTTTCGTCGAGAACATCTTTCAGCACCGCTTGCGGTTCGCGCTCGAAGGGGTTTCCCCACCCGCCTGCACCCGCAGCGATATGACGAAAAACATCACCGCGTTGGATGGTCAGTGTGGGTTTGGGCGGCAGTTCACTAGTATCGCCATCAGGATTCAAGATATTTTGCGACGGGGCACCTACACCCCCACCTTGTAAACCGTAGGGTTGATATTTTGTCCTGTCTGCCCGGATTTGCAGCGTTGCTTCTTCAGCTAGCAAACGAAAATCTCTCACCAAGCTCAGTCCCCCGCGGTAGATCCCCGCGCCGCCGGTGTCGGGAAGGTAGCTGTAACTCTCGATGCGGAGTGGTAGCTCGACTTCTAACACTTCGGCGGGATTGTTGGAAAAGTTGACTACACTGCTTGCTGCGCCATCGATCCCATCTTTATCCGAACGTCCTCCCCATGAGCCGTAGAGAAATTCAAGGAATACGAATCCTCGCAATTCCGTTTTTCCCTCCTGCACGACGCGCTCGTAACCGCCGATGCTGACACCGGTGTCGCCTCCGATTTCACAGGCGGGAACCCGGTCGGGCGCGGCTTGGGCGAGTGCACCAAAGACCACGTTAGCGATGCGAAAACCGGTTAAGCCGCGTGCAGCGACTGGCCCCGGTGCTAGTGGATTGAGAATAGTACCTTCTGGTGCAATGACTGTGATTGGACGGAAGTAGCCACCATTGTTCGGAACATCCGCTCCCATTAAGCAGCGTACGCAAGCGTAGGCTGTTGATTGTGTAAACGAGAGTGGACAGTTGATGCCACCTCTGACCTGTGGCGATGAGCCTGTAAAGTCAACGGTCATCTGATCACCGGTGATGGTGATGGTCACCGCAATCGGAATCGGGTCAGGGTCTATACCGTCGTCGTCGAGGTAGTCAGTAAATGAATAGGTGCCATCGGGTAGACCACCAATTTCTGACCTCGCGGTCCGTTCAGCATAGTTGAGCAGCTCCGCGAAATAGGCTGAGAGTTGTGCTACACCGTACTTCTCGAATAACGCCCGGACTCCCTCCTGACCAACGTACAGGCACGCCAATTCCGCCCGTAAATCGCCAAGGACCTGACGTGGGATACGTACATTGCGAGCGATGAAGTCGAAAACCGTTTGATTCGCCTCACCTTTGTCATACAGTTTGAGCAGTGGGATGCACAAACCTTCCTGATAGAGTTCTGTTGCGTCACAACCATTTCCACCCGGCGTTTTGCCCCCGATGTCAGTGTGGTGCGCGATGCAGACAACGAAGGCGATAGGGGTCGAACTGTCGAGAAAAATGGGTTTGCACAGATACATGTCAGGCAGGTGAGAACCGCCTTCATACGGATCGTTGGTGATGTAGATGTCACCGTCACACATCTTCCCGCCGAACTTAGCGATGACCGCCCGCATAAATTCGGGCACAGAGCCGAGATGCAGCGGCAACGTCAAACCCTGTGCAATGAGTTGTCCTTCCGCATCACACACCGCTGCGGACAGGTCCATCGCATTTTTCAGATTGGATGAGTATGCTGTACGTACCAGCGTCAGTGCCATCTCATCGACCAGTGCATCTAGTGCGTTTTTAATGAGTTCTGATGTAATGGGGTCAAGGGAGTTTTCTGTGGTGTTCATCATCTGCTCTTTATTACAACCTATCAAGGATCAGTTTGAGACTTGGTACAGATTTCTTGCTCCTTTTGGGGGCTGCCATCTGACCAGAGTGGGAATCTTTCACTATTGACATCGCGTCTTAATGGTGCTACACTGTACCGTAAAATCAGAGAAAAATCAAGACGAAAATCGGATTGACTGGAAAGATGTTTCAGTTTAGTAATCATGGAGTGAGTTTTACTGTTTGTTGTTAATGACAAATCTATTCAGGACTGTACGATATGAATGAGTTAAGAATGAAATACCTCCTTGCAATTTTCCTGATTGGAACAAGTGCTTTTTTCATTTCCTGTCATGATGAGGAGGTAGCAGAACACTACAATCGGGGAAATGCCTATCAGGAAGAGGGCAAATTCAATGAAGCGATTTTAGCGTACAAAAAGGCGATTGAGATAGACTCCGACTTTGCAGAAGCGCATTATAACTTGGGGAACGCCTATTATCGCCAAGGGCAGATTGATGAAGCGGCGCTAGCGTATAGGAATGCGATCCGTATCCAGCCAGATTTTGTAGAAGCGCGTAACAGCTTGGGGCTTGTCTATCGTATACAAGAGAACAATGCGGCTGCGATAGTGCAGCTCGAAGAGGCAGTCAGGATTGCCCCGGATAATGCACCAGCGTATAACCATTTGGGTCGCTCCTATATGGAGCAAGATAAATTTGAGGATGCCATCGCTGCATTCGAGAAAGCGATCCAACTCAATCCGGATAGTGCATACGCTTACTACTATCTTGGAAATGCCTACAAAGCGCAGGGCAAACTCGATCAAGCCATTGCTGCATACCAAAAGGCTGTTGCAATAAGTCCACACGACGCTTTATCGCATCATAATCTAGGAATCTCTCTTTATGATCAGAAGCGGTTTGATGAAGCGATAACCCACTTTGAAGCAGCGGTTCGCATTAGCCCTAGCTTGGCAAATCTCCACAACAACCTAGGGAATGCTTACAAAGCACAGGGCAAACTTGATGAAGCTGTTGCTGCATTCGAGAGGGCAACGAGCGTCAACCCGGGTGATGCAAAGGCATATTATAATTTGGGGATTATCTACGCTGAACGAGGGGACGATGGGGAAGCTATGACCCAGTACAAGCGGGCTCTCCACCTTGCTCGTACCAATCCTGACCTACAAGAACTTATACCTGAGATAGAAGGTCGTATCAAAGCGTTAAAATAAAGCTAAACCCTTTCTACTGCATCGGAGGAAAATATGCGCGTTATTGTAGTTGGCTGTGAATACACCGGCGTTACAACTTTAATTGAGGGGCTTATGGATTGGGGGCATGAGCGCGACATCAACCATCACCTTGATGATCACTTTACCATCCCAGACCGTCAACATCTAGCGCCTGAAGATAGGGAGACGATGGCCAACCTCTCTCCTGCGCTCAAAGAGCGGTTTCAGCGGATGCAGCTTGTTTATCACATCCGCCTGATGCATCGCTTTGACCATATCTTGTTGGGTGGTTTCCATATTGAGGAGGCGATTTATGGTCCCCTCTACTACTATCCCGGCGGTGTGGCGAGTGAGATACGCCAGTATGAAGAGGAGATGCCAAAGAACGCGATCTTGGTGCATTTGACTGCCAGTGCAGAAGTGATTCAGAAGCGTATGGAGACCGATCTTCACGAGTATTCCCTGATCAAGACAGAGGATATTCCGATGCTTCTCGGTCGTTTCCAAGAAGAATTCGACGCGTCTCTGATTCCGAACAAGATCCAGATTGATACCTCCGATTTGACACCGGACGCACTTCTTCAGACTTTTTTAAGCGAATCCGCTCAATTTGCAGAATAGAATCATAACACGACAGCGTAGATGAAACTATGCTCAGTGCTGTGCGTGTGTGGGTATATTAGTTCCTTCCCAAACCGTCTTTCCTCCAGTGTTGGTTTATAACGTTACATTTTCGCTAATCTACAATGCACTTCCTTTCCACTGTCCCGATAGGTCAAGATCTCGCTTCGCTAGAGGCGTGATTGTGTATTTCTCTCTATCTTCAAGAACTCACTGCCCCACAATTTCAATCGAGGGAAGCGAATAATTATCTGGGAATTTTCAGGAGATTGACCAAAAGAATTACGAAGAAATACCCCACCTCTGGATTTAAGAGATTAGATTTGAGCGCCGAAGTTCATACTGACTGATATGCATTATCGCCGAAAGGAGACAATATGCACGAAACACAGGATACTATGACAAACTCCCCAGCGCGGGCGTTCCTTGTTGGGGTAAAGTTGAAAGATGAATTGCAGAGCGATGCGGAAAGCTCACTCGAAGAACTGAGACGGCTTGCAGAAACGGCGGGGATGGAAGTGCTCGCCGAAATCATACAGCCGAAAGAAGCACCCGATCCCGCCTATTTTATTGGGCGAGGAAAGTTAGAGGAGTTGGAGGCGATAGTCAGTGAACTTGAGGTAGAGGCAGTAGTTTTTGATAACGATCTCACACCGGCACAGACTCGTAACTTGGAAAAATCCCTTGATATCGTTGTTGTCGATCGAACAAGCCTGATTCTACAAATCTTTGCGCAACGCGCCCAGACTAAAGCGGCTAAATTGCAGGTGGATCTTGCCCAACTGCAATATGCGTTGCCGCGTTTGACACGCATGTGGACACACCTCTCTCGGCTTGGTACGGGCGCAGGCGGTACGGCAGGGGTAAGCGCGGGGCGTGCTGGCGGTGTGGTACGTGGTCCGGGCGAAACCCAACTACAGATTGACCGGCGGTTGATTCACACACAAATTTCACGTGTAAAAAAAGCGCTCCAAAAAGTTGAAAAACATCGCCGTGTACAGCGAAAACAACGTCAGGAGATGATTAATGTCTCACTTGTCGGTTATACCAATGCGGGGAAATCGACGCTCTTTAACGCTTTGACGAGCGAAAAACGGTTGGCTGAAGATAAGCTGTTTGCGACGTTGGATCCAACAACCCGCCTCCTCGATTTGCCGGATAACCAACACGTGTTATTAAGTGATACGGTCGGTTTTCTCAAAAAGCTGCCACACCATTTGGTGGCTGCATTCAAGGCAACGCTAGAGGAGGTCGCGGAGGCGGATCTACTGCTCCATGTCGTTGATGTATCCCATCCCGAAGCGGAAAGTCAGATTGATGCTGTTGATGAGGTGCTTAAAGAGTTAGGTGCCTTTGAGCGACCAACGCTCATGCTGTTCAACAAAATAGATCTGCTGGAGGAGGAGGGGCATATCCAACTGTTCCGAAGTAAATATCCCGATGGCATTGCAATATCGGCGCAGAATGGTGCGGGATTGGAAGCATTAAAAGAGTTACTCGCTGAACGGTTTTCAACTCAGGACGTAGATGTGTCACTTGCGCTCGCCTATCAAGATGGGAAGGCGTTGGATTATCTGTATAAGCATGGCGAGGTGTTCGATACGGATTATCAGGGTGAGTCAATCCGTGTCAAAGCGAAGATTCCGCAACGTTACCTGAAGGCTTTAGAACGACTCACGACAAATTCGACCGCTGTTATACTAGATTCAAAGATTGATTTGTAGGACCAATCCTTGCTTCATTCAGGCACTGACTTATGACATATCCCTAATCAAAAATTGGGAGGTATGAGGAATGTTCCAACATCTTTACGGTGATGTCTATTACTGGACCGAACGCCACGGCAAACCTGAAACACCTTACGATTGGAATAGCTGCGCAATTCGTATAGATAGTGCAAACGTCTTGGCGTTGGTTGATCCACTGCCCTTGACGGATGGGGAGATTCGACAAATAGAGGAAATCGGCACGCCAACCCATATCCTCTTAACCTGCAATTGGCATCTCAGAGAAGGGGAGATTTTCCGGGGGCGATGGGATTGTAAAATTTATCTCAACGCACTCGGATTGTCAGAAGCGGAAACGACGATAGACGGCACTTTTAAGGGTAGCGATCGGTTGTGGGATACTGTTGAAGTGATTCATATTCCGCATGTTGGGTGGACAGAAGAGACCGCGTTTCTGGTAGAGCAGGAGCAGGGACTTCTCATCGTGGGAGATGCGGTATGTGGTGGACGGGCGGACATTGGTGTTCCTGAAGGTGAGATCGGTATCTTTACCAATCAGCTTGCAGCGATTTCGGATCATCAAAAAGCGCGAAAATCGCTGGTTGGTCTAATGGAATATCCTTTCGATGCCATCTGTTTTGCACACGGCACTCCGATTCAGCAGCAAGCAAAAGCGGCGTTGCAGCGATTTATCGACACTAATGTTTTATAATCCTACTTTTTCACGCGCTGCCCGCCCTCGATAGCGAGAAGAAACGCCTTCCCATCCTCCGACATCTCCGCCTCTTCGGGCGGCTTGCCTTCACGTTGTTGCTTTAACGCAGGATAAGCGGTGACAGTAGGTATCTCGTCAAGCTCTGTGAGGGGTGGGATACGAGACTAAGCAGCCTCAATTATGGGAGCAAGCCTTTCAAGTTTTTGCTTTTGGTGTAACTCGTCCCGTTCTTTGAATTCGGGCATAACACGCGCTGCGAGCAGTTCAAGGGCTTCGCAGATATCCTCGTGACGGTTGCGACCTGCCTGCTGGATGAAGACTACCTGATCAACGCCCATTTCCTCGTACTTTAGCAGATGCTCGCGGAGTTGGTCTGGTGTGCCGATGCCGCCTCTCGCCTCACGGGGTGGCTCTGGAGTTGTCTGAAACGACTCCCAAACGTTCGTATGACCGGGGACATGGGATCCTGCGACATAATAGTGTGAGAGCCCATGCGTGAAAAATCGTAAGCCCTCCAAGCCTCGCTCGATGGCTGTCTCTTCATCCTCATGGCATGAGAAGCCACTCACCATTGCGACACTCAGATTCACCGCCTGACCGATGGGCTGACACTCCTTCTCGGCAATTTCATAATACTCCTCGACCCAAAACTTTGCGTCATCTGGATGGACGAAAGCAAAGGTAAGGGCGCCCATACCGTTCCGCGCCGCATACCGCATAGTATCGCGACTGGGACAGGCAACCCAGATAGGCGGATGTGGTTTCTGCGCCGGCTTTGGCAAGACGTTACGGGGCGGCATCGAAAAGTAGTTCCCTTCAAAACCGGCGTAAGGCGTCTGCACCATCATCTTGGCGGCTTCGCGGGTGCACTCCTCCCACATCTCACGTTTCTGTTCAGGCTCGACTCCGAAACCACCGAGTTCTATGTGTGAAGCGGATTCGCCGGTGCCCCATTCGACGCGTCCGTTTGAAACGAGGTCGAGCGTTGCGATTCGCTCGGCGACACGGGCGGGGTGGTTGTATGCGGGCGGCATCAACACAATGCCGTGACCGAGCCGAATCTGTTTCGTCCGCTGACTGCACGCGGCAAGGAACACTTCGGGCGCAGAGGAGTGGGAGTATTCCTCAAGGAAATGGTGTTCAACCTCCCACACGTAATCATAGCCGAGTTGATCCGCAAGTTCGACCTGATCGAGGGTATCTTGAAACAATTTCAGTTCGTCGCCCTCGTTCCACGGACGCGGGATCTGGTGTTCGTAGAATATACCAAATTGCACAGGTCACAACCTCCGCTTAGTTCCCTGAAGATTTAGAGGGCATTGAACCTTCATCATGCCAGATTCCGATCTCCTTGTAATAGCGGATTGCACCGGGGTGAAACGGTGTGCCGGTATCTTTTACAACATTTTTGGGGTTGATTGCTTTGCCCGCAGGGTGTATCTTCACGACTTCAGCGCGCTGCTCGTAGAGAACTTTGGTAAATTGGTAAACTGTCTCCGCGTCCAAATTTGCGGTGGTAATCAGGTGCATGGCACCGACGTTCATACCGTGGAAGGGTTCATCTTGACCCCGATACGTCTCCGCAGGGATAACAACAGCGTTAAAAAATGGGTAGTTTTCAAACAGACGCTGTTTCGCCACGTCATCAAACGGGATGAAAAAGATGTTCTGAGACGCACTGGCTCGCGTAATTGATGCGGTCGGGACTGCTCCACCCAGGAACGCAGCGGCAGCAGAACCATCGGCGAGCATATCAACGGCACCCGCTTGGGTGTTGTGGAGCGGCGTAAAGTCTTGATAACTCACGCCGTGTGCAGCCAAGATCGGCTCCAGAAAATACTCGAACCCCGCACCTGCGGGCCCCACCACAGCGCGCTTTCCCTTCAAATCCGAAAGGGTCTTTACGTCGGAGGATTGTGGTGTGATAAAGAGGGCAACATTGGGCGCAAGGGTCATCACCAGCCGAATGGGTTGCTCTCCTTTCCACGCGCCTTCTCCGCGAACTGCGAAATAAGAGATAGCAGCGTTGGCGAGGGCAAACTCTAACTCACCCTTGGCAAGACGCCGGATATTTTCCTGTGTGCCTTTGGTCGCTTCCGCAGAAACTTCCCAATTCATGTCGCCTGTATGGTTACTGACGACCTGCGCGATTGCACCACCGACGACGAAAAACGCTCCACCCGGCGGTGCCGTGCCCACGCTGAGAAATTTACGTTTTTGCGCGCTAACGTTGGAAGTAACTAAACCCAATAAAACGATAAGCCCGATAATCACAAGGCAGGTACAGCGAATTCGTTTAGTTTTTTTTATTAAATTCATTTTTTTCTTCCTTTGATGAGAATAAATTAAACTACGTTGATGGGCTCTGTTGACATTTGAAAATTAAGTCAATTCTGATTTTTCAGCGGCTCTCGTCTGTCCACAAGCATCGTTCGGGTCCGCTACACTGGTAAGGCACCATTTTTGATAAGCTGCCTACCCTGTACTCTGGAAATTCATACCCTGCTTCTATAACATACCCTTCGTTTGTAAAAATAGGCAATTCTAATTTGGCGAGCGCATCAAAAGGTTCGATTTCCAGCCACACATCAAGCTCACCCTCCACTGTTTTGTAAATGAAATCTGCGGAATGGCTTTCATGTTTCAGAATCATGATTGTACCGGATTGTTTAACCACTCCGTTAGACGAGCGGACTTTCAAGCCTACGACAAGGTCGTCTGTTGGTAGGGGATCCGATTTTACCTTAAACCATAAGCCGCGGGCAGATCCCTCCGGTGCTCCTTCATTTGGACCGAGAATTTGGAATGTGACAGTTGGGATCGTACTCATAATTTATTTCTCCGTTTCATAGTGGATTTTAACAATTACTCAAAATGGACCGTAACCCCTCTGCTCTGGAGGGTGGGAATGTGGGTGTTGATGGATTCGGCACTCAGGGGGTTGTTCCGGACATAAACCTCCTCTCCAATTTTTGAGTCGGCATGGGGCTTAACCCTGTCCCAAGGGTTGTCCTGGACATAAACCTCCTCTCCGCGCCCCAGCCCCGTATTTGCGACGAGGGGTGAAATATCCGAGATGTTGTTGGACTCAAGCCCCAGCCCTGTCAGGTCAGTCAACCCCGCCAACACCGATATGTCTGATATGATGTTGGCCTCAAGCCACAGGTATGTCAGGTTGGTCAATCCCACCAACGGTGATAGGTCCGAGATGCGATTGGTTTCAAGCCCCAGCCCTGTCAGGTCAGTCAACCTCGCCAACGGTGAGAGATCTGATATGGTGTTGGCCTCAAGCCTCAGTCCTGTTAGGTTAGTCAACCTCGCCAACGGTGATAGGTCCGAGATGCGATTGGTTTCAAGCCCCAGCTCTATCAGGTTGGTCAATCCCGCCAACGGTGATAGGTCCGAGATATGGTTGAAGTTAAGCCCCAGTAAGATCAAGTTAGTCAACCCGGATAACGGTGATAGGTCCGAGATACGGTTGAAGCCAAGCCCTAGGTGTATCAGGCTGGTCAATCCCGCCAACGGTGATAGGTCCGAGATACGGTTGAAGTCAAGCCCTAGGTGTGTTAGATTGGTCAGTCTCGCCAACGGTGATAGGTCCGAGATGTTGTTGTCGTTAAGATACAGTGTTGTCAGTTTGGTCAACCTTGATAACGCTGAAACATCCGAGATGCGGTTGCTCTGAAGTTCCAGTTTTGTCAGGCTGGTCAATCCTGACAACGGTGATAGGTCCGAGATGTCGTTGTCGTTAAGATACAGCCATGTCAGGGAAGTTGCCGCTTCAAGCCCTGTCAAATCGTTTATGTTGGCGTTAGAAGCCCCAAGCATCGTCAACATTGCCATATCGTCTAGTGTAATGGACGCCCCTACTGGTTTGCCGAGTTCTAATTCAATCGCGGCTTCAATCTTAGCGCGGAGGTTCGGGTCGGGGATATTCACCGGGGCGTGCTTAATCACTCCCCATCTCGCCGCTAGCGTGCCTTGGTTCGGGTCGGAGATATTCACCGGGGTGTCAAACCGAACGTCAACCCCCCTTATCAGGAGGATGGGGATATGTGTGTTGATGGATTCGGCACTTAGGGGGTTCCCATCCATACTTACATGATCGCCACGCCTCAATCCCGTATTTGAAATCAGAGGCCAGAGATCCGATATGGTGTTGTCCCAAATTTCCAGATGTACCAGATTGGTCAACCTCCACAACGCTCTTATATCCGAGATGCTGTTGTCGTGAAGTTCTAGTTCGGTCAGGTTAGTCAACTCCCACAACGGTGATAGGTCAGAGATGCTGTTATTACCAAGATCCAGTCGTATCAGATTGGTCAACCTCCTCAACGCTGATATATCCGAGGTGCCGGTGTCGCGAAGCGACAGGTTTGTCAGGCTGGTCAAGTTTGCCAACACTGATATATCCGTTAGCTCGTTGTGGGAAAGGCTCAGCCGTGTCAGGCTGGTCAACTTTGATAACGCTGATATGTCCGAGATGTTGTTGGCATTAAGCCGCAGTTCTGTCAGGTTGATTGCCGCTTCAAGTCCCGTCAAATCACTGATGTCAGTTCTATCGGCTTCAAGCGTGGTCAAACTCTCCATATCCGCAGCCATGATGGGAGCAATGGAGGTTCTGCCTAGTTCCCTCTCAATCGCAGCGCGGAGGTTGGGATCGGGAATATCTACTGAGTGGTCAAATTCAACCGTAATAAGAGGCTCCAAACGTTTGCCCTCAACCGTTTCGAGCTTTCGTGTAGTCGACTCATCTTTCTCTTTAAGGATCTGATCGGCTGTTTCTTCAAGCCGTTTCAATAGCTCTACAGAGATACTGGGCCGAGCATTGCGCGGTGTTAGGGAAACCACCTTAATTACATCTGCCTCTATTTCCATTATCGCCTCATAATCCTTGATCGATGCCTTAGCGACTTTGACAACTAAATCTAACGGGAGTTCGACCTCACGCTCAAGACGTATCTCCGCCATTTCGTTATCAGATTTAATAAAAATCTTATAGGTATAAGGGATATAGACCTTATTATCCTCTACCGCTGCTTTCGCACTACGGTCATAGATATGATAGTCGCCATCATCTTCCCACATAAAGAGCAAGACCCGCTCACCTCGTGTAAAATAGACGACAGCCTCTACGCCGTATGAGTCATTCTGTCCAGCATCGCCAAAAACTGTAAAACTCAGGAGGCTATCCCCGACCGCTTTCTCACCTTTTATCACAGACTCTACTTCTAGGGTGATAGATGTTGAGTATGCTCGCGGTATCAACTTCATGTCCTTCACTTTACCCAGGACAACCAGATCGGTGTGTTTCACTAGATTTGCTATATTGAAATCCCATGATGGAGACGCAAGATAGCGCGCATCTGATGAGCAAGGGGAGAATAGGAACAAAATCAGCAGCGTGAGTATCGCAAAAGCTTTCATCTTTGACCTCCTGTTGATGTAACCCAAGCAATGAATACGGCGCGATGCTCCCATCTTCACCCAACACAACCTTTAACCAATAAATTATACTAACCGATCCGATACCGTTCAACCGCATCCATATCGAGCCCCACCCCCAGCCCCGGTCCCTCCGGAACTTTCGCCAGTCCATCTTTAATGACCAATGGTTCAGCGAGAAGTGAATGCTCTAGCAGTATGTAAAGCGAAACATGACTCAATGACGCATTTGGGAGCGCGGCGGCGAGATGCACCATAAAGACCGCAGAGATACCTGTAAAACCCATCTGGAGCCAGAACGGTTTGTTCGCAGCGGAGGCGATATTGGCACATCGCAGAATGCCGGCGAGCCATCCACCCACCACATAATAGTCGTAGGCGGGCGAGGGGAGCGAAATCGTTGGGGACGGTGAACCAAAGTGGATTGCTAACGGGAGACCGAGTGCTTTCTTGATCCGCAGATACCCCTCAACGTCCTCCTGATTGATTGGCGATTCCAAACACTTGACGTGGGGATATTCTTTCAACCGCCGACCGAAAGAAAGGGCACGCTCCACAGTGCCGAAGGTGGTGTTGGCGTCGATTGTGAGTTCATAATCCTCCGGTGCTACCTCCGCAATGGCTTGCACCTGTTCGACCACGTCGGTGTGGGCGCGGCGTTTGAACTTATGCACTCGAAAGCCGCCTTCTAGCGCAATTTTTACCTCTTGCTGCATTACCTCCGGTGGGAAACATTGTGACCAATATGCGATTGGAATGCTTTCCTGACTGGGACCAAACATCCGCGCCATCGGGAGTCGGACCGCCTGACCCATCAGGTCATAAAAAGCGATTTGCAGAGGTCCAGCGGAATCGTCCATGATGAATTCAAAGGGGTTTCTGCCTAGATACGTCTGGAGTTTTTCTTCGGGGATACCTGCACCTTCGCCGATCCCGATGTTTCCCTCATCGGTGTGTACACGATAGATCGACGTTTCCACAGTGGGCGGCGACGATTCACGCCACTGTCTTTCAAACTCACTTCTGTTTGCTTGAAGTTCATCATCTGTTGCGCGATTGCCGAAGTTCCAACCTTTCTGAAGATGGTCCCGCACACGCTCCATATACGGGATCTCTACTGGAATCTGCTCAATTTGGGTAATTTTCACGATTTTTCCTTTCGCTTGGTCGCTTTTATAGGATTTACGTGTTTCAGCGCGGGGCAAGTCCGAGAGGATCCCGTGACCGGGGATACCCCGCCTACAGTTGGCTGTGTAACTCCTATTTTATATGTCCTGATGAACGCTGGATCATGCGTTTTTATCTCTCCAATGTGCTAACTGCTCTTCCTCCAACTCGACCCCCAATCCAGGACCTTCGGGAACGCGAGCGACTTCAGGTCCAAGAGCAAGTGGGATCCGTAGCAGATCCGCTTCATGATAAAGCGGTCCAATAATATCAGCCGGGTAAGTTTCGCTGTCGATGGTGGGCATCGCGGCTGCGATATGCAGCATCGCAGCAGTCCCAATCCCCAACTCCAAATTGCTCCCGATACTACCCACTGCGCCGGCAGCCTTTGCAAGGTGCACAATTTCGAGGGTGGCACTCAACCCGCCGTGCTTACCCGGATACACGCTAAAAATATCGGCAGCGCGTGCATTGGCTAGCAGCCACGCATCTGCAAGCGTGAAAAGGCTCTCGTCTGCCATGATTGGAATGTGCGTCGTTTCCCTGAGCTGCGCGAGCGATGTCGGATCATCGGGAGAGATGGGTTGCTCTGCGAAGAGTATATCGTAGGGTTCAAGTTTGGGGAGCATACGACGGGCAGTATCTAGACTCCAACCACAATTGACATCAATGCCTATCGGAATCGTTGGACCGGCGACCTCCCGCACCGCTTTAACGCGCTGCAGATCTGTTTCTGGATCGAGTCCAACTTTGACTTTCAGACAACGGACACCCCAATTGAGGAATCGTTCTGCCAGACTGACCGCTTGGGGAACAGCGAATGCCCCGACTACCATCTTGATCGGAATTTCGTCACGGACCTGTCCGCCGAGTAGTTGATAGACAGGAACTCCTGCCGCTTTTCCAGCCAAATCCCACAACCCCATCTCTACCGCTGCCTTTGTAAACGGATTGAGTTTAATCTCTCTGTCCATGATCGCTCGCAGCAAATTTATATGGGTGGGGTCAGCACCAGTCAGTGCGGGGGCAATCAGTTCCTCTATGGCAGCGACACAGCCGCGACTGGTTTCACCGCTCCAGCGAGGTGCGACCGTTGCCTCGCCTAGACCGACTAAATCCGTATCGGTGTGGAGGCGAACGATGACATAAGGCGAGTCGATATGTTCACCGTGAGCAGTTTTCGTTGTCAATCCCGCCTTCAGGGGAACTCGGACGGGGATCGGTTCAATTTGTGTGATTCTCATGGGCAGTCTCTATTTATGTAGGGGTGTAGTTGTATTAAATACGTGGCGTGTAGATCGGTAGGTGTGTGCTACGACAAGATGCACAGCGAAATTATGTCCTGTCGGGAATCAATCGAGCTGAGTGAATTGTCTACATTCAATCCGAATCATTCATCTTGTTCCTCTGCTTCCCACGATGACCTTTCGGCTATTGTTCTTTATCTTTATCCATGTAATGCGTAAGGAGAATCTCATATAGTTTGTCGACTTTCTTATCAACTCCGTCTATTTGGGTTGAGAGATTTGTTTCAACTCTATCCATTCTCTTATCAACTCCGTCTATTTGGGTTGAGAGATTTGCTTCAACTCTATCCATTCTCTTATCAACCCCGTCTATTTGGGTTGAGAGATTTGTTTCAACTCTATCTATTCTCTTATCAACTCCGTCTACTCTCTTATCAACTCCGTCTATTTGGGTTGAGAGATTTGTTTCAACTCTATCCATTCTCTTATCAACCCCGTCTATTCTCTTATCAAGGGGTTCTTTAACAAACTTAACCATAAGCAAAAATAGGGTTATTACTGAAACAGCGACCCCTATGACTGTAAGGATTATTGGTGTTACCATTGTAACCTCCAATTAGATCAGGATTTAAGTGTAAATTGTATCACAGACCTTGATAAAACTACAAATATGTTTTGAAGGTTCAAAAATTCATGAGACAATCTCGCAGTTGAAGTGAGACTTATAGTAATGGGTTGCTATAGCTGGAGGTGAGCCATCATTGTCTCACACTACATTGAGTTGTCTCCAATTCTCGTAAATCATGTTGTGAATCGCTTCTTCGGGAAACTTCGGGAAGTTAGTTCCTTCGACGATATCGTTCACCTTGTGCTGTCCGGCGATAACCTGCTCCGGGGTCGCAGAAGGAAAATCGGAACCGAAAATCAGCTTATGTTCTACCCCGTACTCAAGGGCTGTAATGAATGCTTGATAGTGCCGCCACGGACGATAATGGAGCGCGGAGATGTCGACATACAGATTGGGGTGTTTGCGAATCAGTACCACGCAATCGGTTTCCCACGGATGCCCCATGTGTGCGATAATCATGCGAAGATTCGGGCAGGCGACTGCGATGTCCTCCAACATAACCGGGTTGGAGTATTTCAACGGTCCGGGGCGAACAAAGGAGGTGCCCTGATGCCAGATCGTCGGGATGTCCAACGCTTCAGCTTTTTTGAAAAGCGGTAGATGTTTCGGATCCTGTGGGTCAAAGTTCTGGTAAATTGGCGCGACTTTCAGGCCGCGGAGCCCAAGTTCCTCGACGTTGTAGACAAGTTGATCCACACAATCCTCATCGTTTGGATCGACCGAACACCAGCCAATAAAGCGGTCTGAATGCTGATTGACAAAGTCAGCGACCATTTCCTGTGGGATATTGATACCGCAGAAGGGTGCTTTCAGCCCGAACACAACAACCTTATCACAATTTTTGGTTGCTTCAAGTAGGGTTTCAGGTGTGGAGTCAAAGGCATTCTTTTCTTCTTCTTCCTCGCCGGCAAAGTAAACGTCCGGCGTAATCCGCATCTTCGCTTTCTTGGCGGCAAGTGCGAATTCGACAAATTCGTCGGAATAGTGATCGGGATACCAACCGAGATTCGTGTGGATGTCAACAAGCATTAAAACGCTCCTTTTGTTTGGTATTTTTTAGCTGATCCTGCATAAAACGACAGTCAGTTGAATTGGAGAGGTATGCTATCACACCTCCATACGCAGGTCAATTGATAAGTGCTCCAGACATTCTCAGAGCGAGTTGATTAAGTGCCCCTTCAGCACGTCTTCGTCGAACTCAACACCTAGCCCCGGTCCTGTTGGTGGAATGATATAGCCATTCTCGAACACAAGCGGTTCTTTGAAGATTGTCTTGTGAAGCGGTCCCTGATTCGCCTCTTGGATGAGGAAATTCGGAGAGCAGGTGTCGACCTGAATCGCGGAGGCGGCCGCTATGGGACCACAAGCCATGTGGGGTGCGATGACCGCATAGTGTGCCTCAGCGATGATCGCGATCTTTTTCGCTTCCATAATCCCACCGCACTGTCCGACATCCAATTGGATAATCTGGGCGGCTCGTTTTTCAAGCAGTTGCGAAAACTCATACTTCGTAACCAACCGTTCCCCTGTAGCAATTGGAATGCTTGTGTGAGCAGCGACTCTTGCCATCTCATCAACGTTTTCCGGGGGGACTGGCTCCTCGAACCAGAAGGGGCGGTACGGTTCAAGATAATCGGCGACGCGGATCGCACTATAGGTGGTTAGCTGACCGTGCGTTCCAATTCCGACTTCTATTTTGTTGCCGACGGTCTTTCGGATGCTTTCAAATATCTTTGCTGCGTGTTCAATCTCCCACAGTGGAATGTCCCTCGGTATGGGGTACTCTGGCATGAATGGATCCAGTTTGCAAGCGGTGTTGCCCGCTTCGAGCAGTTGTGCTGCGACCTCGCCCGCTTGTTCGGGATTATCTCGAAACCCGCCGCCGGGCATGTATGCGTAAGCCCGAAGTTTGTCGTGGTACTTACCGCCCAGAAGATTGTAGATCGGTTGATTTGTTGCCTTACCTACAATGTCCCATAGTGCCATCTCGATTGCGCTGATCACTGGGGTCGCATGGAGACTTGGGTGTCGGAAGTCGTGGCGGGAAGCGTACATCCGATCCCAAAGTCTCTCGATGTTGAACGGGTTTTCACCGATAATGAACTCCCGCCCCATCTCCTCTATCAGGTGGATCTGCGACTTCAGGTCCTCCAGATTACGTGAGTAGGTATTCCCAGTGATGCGCTCGCCCAATCCGGATATGCCTTCATCGGTGATGAGCTCCAGAAACAGCAGGTATCTACCACCACTGTAGGGTGGCTCGTTTTCAACGACCATCGTTTTGAGATCAATAACTTTCAATGTATACTCCTATCTAAATCGTGTTTGATTATGGTAGATTTTAGAATTAATGGAACACTCCCAATGCACAGTTAACCCCCTAATCAGGTGGAAGCGAGGAAGCGGGTATGTGAGGAAGCGGGGAAGCGTATAAAAACTCGTCCCTTTACCCCCTCGCCACCTCTGGTTCTCAAGGGGACTTGGGAAGCTTCGCGGGGTTACAGCACACGGAGTGTGCCTACTACTATTAATGTGTATTTATTCTTAGAATTCACTATCAATCACAGGCGCGCCGCCCAGCGGCGTAATTGCAACTCCAAATCGTCCGCAAGATCCCCATGATCTGCTACCACATCGTGCTGGTCATACGGATCTGCACCCCGATTGTACAGTTCGCTGGGTGCATCCCCCTCCAGCGGGACGTGCAACCGCCACGCCGTATCCTGAATTGACCATGAGCGATCGTGGTGTCCTGTGTAGGCGTAGTCGCGCACACGGTCTATCTCACCACGAATTAATGGGGCTAGGCTATGTCCGTGCAAGGTAACTGTTTCCGTTCCTAGTTGCATATCCTGCGGGAAAAGCTCTGCGGTTGGACGCGGTCCTGTGCGTGCCAAGGTCAGGTTTTTGCCGATGCCGAGAAGGTCTAAGATAGTGGGAAACAGGTCGGTCGGCTGAACCAGTGCGTCAATCACGCCTTGATGTGAGTTGGCAGATTTTATCGCCTCTGGCGGACGAAACACCATCGGAATCCTCACCAATTCTTCATAATTCCATGGTCTCGCCTTACGAATAATTCCGTGCTCCCCAAATGGTTCGCCGTGATCACTTAACCAGACAATCAATGTATTGTCGAGCAATCCTAAATCTCGCACGTGATCCACCAATACGCCTACCCATTTATCGGTAAACGTGACTTCTCCTGCGTAGAGTGAGCGGACGCGGACGATTTCATCGGGTGTGAGATAGTCGTGTTCGCTTTTGGCTTGCGGTTTACCAGTCGAGGGGCTACCGATCTTTGTGCAGGTGCCTGCGACGGGATCGATGATGTCCTGTCCGGAGTAGTCGGCGGCTTTGTACATAGACCAGAACGGTTCGGGTGGATCCCACGGTTCGTGTGGGTCGAAGTAATCCACCCAGAGGAAGAGTTTATCTTTTTTGCCCTGCTGGTTCACCATAGCGTCGAGCCAACGGATCGCTTCATGAGTCACACGCGGGGCAAAGAAGTCCTCCTCGGCCTGGAAGGTAGAACGGTTTTTCATGTATTGCTCAAATCGAGGTGCCCACAGTGCATCGGTATCATCTCCGCGTAGACGGTGCCAGATGTTTGTGTCAACGGCGCGGTCGTCGACAATCCATGGGTCATATTCCTGTCCACGCACAAAAATCGTTGTATCGAAACCGCGCCCTATGTTATACACCGGCTTATGTCCGTGGTACACATCGGTGACCAAGGTGCTGGTGTATCCGTGACTCCAGAGGACTTCAGCGAGTAGATAATCGGATTCCTGAAAAGGTTGCCAAGGTTTGAACGGAAAACCGACGCGTCCCGTCCACCATGTGGTGCGAGTCGGTATCGTGGGCAAACTTTCAGCATAGCAGTGCGAAAAGAGAACACCTTCCGCCGCGAGTCGGTCAAGGTTAGGAGTGGCAGTCTGCTTCATACCCTCGGCTGTGAGATATTGGACGGCGTTGATACCTCCCACGCCGTCATAGCAACCGCAATGGTCTGCGCGTAGCGAATCATTGACAATGCAAATGATATTCATTTTTACCTCCTAGAGGTAGGGCGGCCACTGCCAGCCTCTTTTTGTCGCAAACCAGAGTTCTTCTGGGTCCGGTTTCGGTGCTGCCCGCAGTCTGCTGAGAACATCTTCGTCGTATTGGATTCCGAAGCCGGGCCTCTTCGGCGGCGCGATCTCACCGTTTTTCGGAAGAATCGGATCTATGACAGCCGACGAACCTTTGGGAGTCGGTGCGAACCTGAAGCATTCAACGAACAGTCCGTTTGGCATAGCCGCTACCAGCGATGCTGCGATCTCGGTGGTCGCATGAGGGCACATGGGCAGACCGTATGAATCAGCAATAGCGGCGATCTTCACCCACTCGGTGACACCACCGGTCCGGACGATGTCTGCTTGGACGAACTGCACGGCTCCCTGTTCCATCAGTTCCCTGAACTCCCATTTCGTTGCGTGCGTTTCACCGAGGGCTATCGGGATGCTTATCTCCGCAGCGAGTTTGCCATGATTGTCTAGCTCGTCGGGAGGCAGCGGCTCCTCGAGCCAGTAAATGTTGTACTTCTCCAACTTATCTGACATTCGTATTGCCGTATTGAGACTCCAACCAGAGTTGACATCTATGGCAAGGTCTACATTGGGACCAATGGTGTCCCTCACCAGCTTGACCCGCTCCACGTCTTCGTTGGTATTTTTCCTGCCGACCTTCATCTTTACCATCTTGAACCCAGCTTCGACGAACCCGGAATAGATTTCGACGAGTTCTTCCTCACTAGCGAGGAGACTGACGCTGCTCCCGTACGCCGCTACTGTGTCTCTGTGGGCCCCGAGCAGTTTGTGAACCGGTTGATTAAGAATTTTTCCTTTCAGGTCCCACAGGGCGATGTCTATTCCGCCAATTACCGATAGAACAACACCCCTTCTGCCCCACCGCACGCTGCCCCAGTACATCTTGTCCCAGATCCGTTCGGTATCAAGAGGATCCTCACCGACAACTAGCGGTTTGAACATGTGCTCAATAAGCAGTTTGTTCAGGGTGACACCTTCGGGCCCCACCTGCGGTTCGCCAAGCGAGGCGAATCCTGTCACACCTTCGTCGGTGGATATTTGCACGAGTGAACTGGCGCGGATCGCGGGGTTCACCACTGTAGCATCGGTGCTCTGCTTGACACTAGCGTACACAGGGTCGGATAATTTTACATCTGTGATTTTCATCTGATTTGCTCCTGTTTGGTTTCGTTAGTTGGTATCAGCTACACACTTATCTTCGTCTCGTTCACCGCGTACACGCTCTGGAATATGTCTTCATCGACCTCTAACCCAAGCCCCGGTGCGTCGGCAACGGCATAGGAACCGTTCTCAAGTGTGAAATTATCGGGCTTGTATACGCTCGGCGCGCAGCGTTCATCCTCAATGGTGATGAACGACTCGGAAGCCGCTCCCCAGATCAGTGCTGCACGGGTGCCGAATACGCCGTTGTGGAAGCAGTGCGGCTGCGACCTTGCACCGTACCTGTCTAACTGTTCCTCGATTTCGTTCCAACGGGAGAAACCGTGCCTGACGATGTCCGGCTGGTAACCGTCCATCAAGCCGTCTTCCATCATGTCCACGTACACATCGCTGATTGGGTCGGGGTCTACTTCACCGCACACCAATAGCGCGTCTGAACCGACCTTCTCTTGGATGTTCCTGATTGCTTGATAGTCTTCGACGCTTGGAGTAACCATCTCTTCAAGCCAGAACACGTCCGCAGGCTCCGTCTCTCGGATGAAAGTCTCTAGTAGGTCTAGGCGATCCCTATACCCGAAGTTGCCGTCGGTCAATATCTTTGCGTCCGGCCCGATGGCTTCCCGCACGGCATGGATGACCTCGATATCGCGCCGAGCTCCCGCCTCTGGGTTCATCCAACGACCGCACCGACCGGTCTTGATCTTAAATTGCCTCCACCCCGCATCAAACCCTTCTTTAGCCTGTTCGGCTACCATTGTTGCACCTTTTTCGGGGAAGTTCAGGTCGCTGAAGTAAAGGGTTGTGTCATAGGCATCTACGCGGTCACGCTTCTTACCACCAAGCAGGTCTACGCAGGAAACGTCCAGTGCTCTGCCAACCAGATCGTAGGCGAGGATGCTCATCCATCCCTGCCCACGGAATGCGCGTTTCGCCTCCTTTGTTGGACCTGTGACGCGGCCATCGGATACGTGCAGCAGTTCATCTAATCGCTTGCCGAGAAAGACCGCTTTGAGCTGGTTCATAGCGTCTGCTACTGATCCGTCTCTGCCGATTGCTCCGAGGTGCCCCTTGTTGATTGCTAGCCCCTCAACTCCGCCGTCCGTGCGAGCACGGGTAAGCCATTCGATTCCTATTGACCCGTGGCCCCAGTTGTAAGCGTTCCTAGCAATTTCATGGGGGTAGCGGGCTGGAATTGGGGTCACACTAATTTCGGTAATCCGTTGCGATGTCATTTCAATATACCTCACCTTTCGTGACAAGCCGGCTGCTAAATAAGTGAACACAAATTCCAATATCTTATATTGTAGAGGGAGGCGAGATTTCAGTCAACCCAAAAGCCTATGCAGACAAAAATCTGTGCAGTCGATGTCAGTCGTATTCCAGATTTGACATGATTCTTCGTGTTCAGTATAATACCATATAGCCTATCTTTACCTGCTCTGTGAAAGGAGGACAAGCCAGAATGTACAAGAAACGGTATTCAGGACCCAATGTGGAGGTTGAAGAAGCCTTGGCACGAGTTTGCACCGGGCCGCACCAGACCCGTCCCTTGGGAGTAAGGGCAGACGATCCAATCAGACCAGCGGCGATTCTTGATACTATTTTGAGATCGGTCAAGGGTGAGTTGCCAGAGGATCAAGCGGTCTCAGAGGCACAGATGGGGGCGTTTTTCGCCGGGATGACGATTCGGAAGGGTTTCCCAAAAAAGACGCAGTGGAGCGAAGCGGAGATCGCTGCTTTTGACAAGTACCGTCCGGATCTGGAACGGGTGATGCCTCCAGAGATTAGGTTTATTATGCAGCCGGGGTTAGGGCATACCGGTGCAAATTCCGATGAAGCCGTTGTCGTCAAAGCACTCGAAAAAATCTTGAGAGGCGGGCATTTAAGCTACGATGAAACGCGCCGAATGGGGGAGGCTATCCTGAATGGAGAGATGAGCGGCGCACTGAAGGGGGCAGCCCTCATCGGTCAGCGCATGAATCTTGAAAGCTACGACGAGGTGCGCGGATATCTAGATGCGACTTTCGGTCCGGAGGGGGTTCGTGAGGTTTCCGTTGGGTCGCTGACGCATTTTGGTCAACCGTTCGATGGTGCGACACGATACTTCAGACCGACGCTGTTTATCGCAGCGGTGCGCGCCGCGTTGGGTGAGCCGTCAGTGCTGCACGGCGTTGATGAGATGCCGCCGAAAAGCGGAATCACGGAGGAGCAGGTTCTGAATGTGCTTGGTGCTCGCACAGATCTTTCTCTTGGTGAAGCAGCACGTTTAATCGAGGATTCAGAGGTTGGGTTTGCTTACGTGAGTCAGCGCGAATATGCACCCGGTGCGTACGATGTCCGAGAGTTACGCGTGCATATCAAAAAGCGTCCTCCTTGGGCGGCGACGGAAAAAGCGCAGCAACTGTTCACCGCTTCCGATGCGAACTATATGGTGATTGGCTATTACCACCCCGGCTACGAAACGCCGTTGCTGCAATTGATTTGGGAGCGTGGTTTTCGTGCGGGACTTGTGGTCAAAGGTGAGGAAGGGACGAGCCACTACGCTCTGCGCTTGGGGAATCCCTCAACGGCAGAGCGACAGGCGATAAATTATTCCCAAGGGTTTCGGCGGGTCGCTGGGCAACGTGAGGATTTTTCGTTGGATATAGATCCGTCGGAGTTCGGATTCGACTACGAGAAAAACCCACGCATAGAAACGATAAGTCCTGAAGCATTTGCATCGGCGGGGATGGAGGCGTTATCCGGTGGGGAAGGACAGATATATGATCGGTTGGTGCTCAATACAGCGATGACCGATTACCTGTTAGGGTTTTGCTCGGATCCGCACGAAGCCGTTGAGCGAACCAAGGAAGCGATTGATAGTGGACGTGCCCTAGCGCATCTGGAAGCGTATATTGCGAAAAGCCATTTTTGAGATCGATGCGGGCGCGATTGGTTTGATACTAAATCATAGCGCATCACGCCCCGAAACCTACGAGACTCAAGCAGGTATCGAGGCGTGATTTTTCGCTGTCTTCAAAGAACCCGAGACGGCTACTGAACGGCATAGGGTGTGAATCTGCGTTTGTAGGGACTATGAAACCCCAGCACGATGTGCTCGCGGGGAATACCCGATGCGACAAGTTCTTCCGTTATGCCATTTTCCGTTCCGTCGAATTGGATCCAGACTTTTTCATTCCGAATGTCTACATGGATAACCGTACCATGCACTCGACGACGGTCTTCCCAACCCATGTAAAGCATTTCGTAATGTCCTTGTACATCGTCAAAAATCGTTTCGACTTCGATGTCGCCGTAAGTCGGTTTCCATTGTGCGTACTCGCGGAGAACGCGTTTGATAATGTCTTGGTACGTCGCTAGTTTTTCCATTGTTGAATCACCTCTTGAATCTCATCGAAAACAATTAGTTTGAGCTGTTGGGTCTCAACCATTAATTCACCCAAAGGTTCGCTAAAAATCCCCTTGTAAGTTTCAATGGAAATTGCCAAATAAAGCGCGCGCTCAGGCTCCTTATGTGTGAGTAGTTCACGATACATAACATTTTATTTACACCTTGACGACCCAAGTTATTTGTGCTGGATTGACGCCGTGATGTTCTGCCCAATCTGTCAAGGCTTGGGGCGGTGTGTCAACGTCTTGATATGCGCCCAAAAGCTGTTTGTCAATATCGTCCTCCACTCGTTCTATTACCCGCTCATCCGGCGGATCCAGATTGACATCGACCTTCATCCACCGATAGGTGTAGCCGTAGATTATCACCTTTGAGATGGAATTGCTCAGGTTGGGTGCTGCGGTATGGAAGATCCGATTTTCAAAAAAGATGGCATCGCCGGCGCGTAAACGCGGATCGACCACTGTCGGTGGATCGGGTTCGCCCTTGCGAATGGTCAGCGGTTCGCCACTCTGATGGCTCCCGCGTGCCATCAACGTCATACCGGAGTTAGGCTCAAGAAAGTCTGTTAGGCAGTAGCAGACCTTTATTCCGACTAGCGGCAAGCCTCCGTGTCCAAGGTCCTCTGTGATACCGGCGTCGCGATGCCAGCCACGATCGGGAGGCGTTGCGTCAGGAGGTTGGGGCTTCTTGTAGATTAGTGAAGCTGTGTGGAGGTGAATATTGGGACTGAGCAACTGAACGACCCGCGAAATGGTCGTTGAGTTAGAGATGAGCGGGTCGAATGCCTTTTCTTGCACGATGCTGTCGCGGCGTTGCGAATAGACGCTTTTCGGATCGTCCATGAATGATTTCATCAATCGGTCCCCCGCTTCAGTCATACGGGTAACGGTCTCGGCATCAATGGCTTGTGGAATAACGAGAAAACCGTCCGCATCAAAGTCCCGGCGTTGCGCTTCAGTCAGTCGAAAAAAATCCATTTAAGTTATAAGCCTCCTCTAATCATGGTATTCACCCCGAATGCTGTGCCTCACTCACGGATAGAATGTTTCCAATGTTAACAGTATACTTTAGCTGTGTCAAGCGAATTTGAGGGGTGTCCTAGAGACGTTTAATTCTCCCATAGCTCGATCCCCCGGTCAAGGCTACGGCGGGGCAAGATGCCCCGCCTACGGATTAGGGTCATCTCGAAATCGGTCAAAAAGTGGAAAACTAAATAGCCCTAATTGGTCTCACGAAAATCTTGACTTTTCTGTTAATCTTTGCTATGCTAGTGTCCAATATGTTTTAATTCGTATAAAGTTGCTTCTGAGACCGTGCAGACCAACGTCTGCCTTACATCTATATGCAATCAGGGTTTGCTCCGGCGAACGCTGAGATAGAATCCGTATCCCTAACAACGAGGAAAGGGGTAGTGATGCGAAAACGTATTCTGCTTACCGCTTCCGTATTTGCCATACTGCTACCGTTATCCACTTGGCTTGGCTGTGCTGCTTCAAGTGGAGGTGGTCAAATAATGGAGGAAGAGGAGCAGGTGGTTGTGATAACAACGGATAAAGGGAAAATTGTAATTGAATTGTATCCGGACGCAGCACCTGCTACAGTTGATAACTTTAAGAAACTCACCAAGAAAAAGTTCTACGACTGGCTAACATTCCATCGTAGAGTGGATAAACCGGGCCTGAATATTATTCAGGGAGGCGATCCGAACGGGGATGGGACGGGTGGTCCTGGATATACCATCATTGATGAACATAGCAACCCGAACCAAGTTCCTCATCAACGAGGGACAATTGCCATGGCAAACACAGGCAACCCCAACTCGGCAGGAAGTCAATTTTATATATGTCTAAAGGCGCAACCGCATTTAGATGGCCGGTACACAACGTTTGGTCAAGTTATTCAGGGTATGGAGGTCGTAGATCTGTTGAAGGTCGGCGACGTAATGAAAAAAGTTCGATTGGAGGCGAAGTCAAAATATGTTACTTCAGAATAAAAACCGACGAAGCTACATTGAACGTTTTACTGTGATGCTCCTCGCAGCATTGTTTACCGTATACCTTGTAAGCTGTTCGCAGGAACAGAAGGGTCCACCCAAGCCGAAGGCGCGCCCGACAGTATCGGCTGACACGATGCAAGCAGCCAAAACAAAAATTGACATCCACAAAGCTATGGCTGTCATTGAGACAGATAAGGGGGCAATTGAGGTCGAGTTCTTTGCGGATGTTGCGCCCAACACCGTGGAAAACTTTCTAAAGAATGCACGATTGGAATATTATAATCATGCGACATTCCATCGTGTCGAACCCGGACAACTGATTCAAGCCGGATCGCGTTTTCCTACCGAAGATACGATAGCGATTGAGACGAGCGATCACCAACCAGTGAGAGGGATCCTCGCTATGGCAAAAGCGGAAGGGGCAACTGTTGCAGATGCCACTCAATTCTTCATCTGCCTTGACACGATTATATTAGACAGCGACTATACCCTGTTTGGGCGGGTTACGAAAGGGTTAGAGGTAATCGACAGCATTGCAGTAGGCGATGAGATCATGACCATCAAAATTCGTGAAAAAGGCTAAAAATAGGCGATAGTGCAAATGAGCAATCAGGACAGAAGATCGAATGTCTTTTTTGCTCATTTGCATTTTTACAGATTTGCTCGTTTCTTCTTGAAACCGATGTTGATTAAAAGAAAGGATTTTTTATGGCATTAACCATTATCCATACAGCCCGTCCGAGTCCGGTCTGGCAAGAGACATATGTTCGCGTTAACAAAGGGCAACGCATGGTCATTGATGCACAAGGCGCATGGTCACCTGACACACAGAATCGCATCTGCTGGTGCGGTGCTGACGGCATCGCCAATCTTCCCGCTGAAGAAGGTTTCCTGATGCCCGGTGCCAACGTCGGCGCATTAATCGCAAAAATTGATGATATGGTGTTTGCTGTTGGGTCACGGTACGACAACGCTGCACCGGCTGAGGGCGTAATCTTTCTCGCAATGAATGAAAATCCGGAACACAACAATCAAGCCGGATCGCTGCCTGCACAAATCATTATCTTCGACGAATAAGCAATATTTATTATCACTATATTCGCGGTGCACTGTGACTACTACCACGACTGAAGAGTTGTGATAAGGAGGTGTGCAGATGGCAGAAGAATCAAAGGAACCGACCTCAGACAGCACCCAATCCACCGAACAAGAAAAACCTAAATTGCCGCCCGTCGATTTTTCTGCATTCATTGCAGAACTTGGGACGACTGCATTTGCTTACCTCGGCGGGCTTCAAAATCCGGAGACAAAAGAGGTTTTCGTCGATCTCGAAATGGCAAAGCGGACAATCGACACGATTGATCTCCTCAAAGAGAAGACAAAGGGCAACTTAACTGCGCCCGAAAGCAATCTGTTGGATAATACCCTGTACAACCTCCGGATGACTTACATACGGATAGCGAACAATCCTCCACCTCCCCCGATGCCGGAAACCTCAGAATCGGGGAGCGAAGCACCATCAGAAGAGACGAAGCCGGAAAGTGAATAGGAGGAGGGGGAGAATGGCGATCAGTTGGAAAAGGAAAGCCACACAGACTGAAACCGTTCGCTCCCCTGCTGTCGCTGGCAGTTTCTATCCGGACTCACCGCAAGTCCTATCTGCGCAGGTGGAGAAATTCATTGATGATGCAGAGTTGAAAGAAACCGATAGCGAACTTATGGGGCTTATCGCGCCCCATGCCGGCTACGTCTACTCTGGTCATGTCGCGGGATACGCCTACAAACAGTTGATGGGGCAGTCTTTCGACACGGTGGTGCTCCTCGGGTTAAGCCATCGCTACCGAATTGATGGTGCAGCGATTTATGCACGTGGCGCGTTCCGTACGCCGCTTGGGGATATCCAAATTGATGAAGACCTTGCCGCTGAGATTATGCGTCTGAACAGCGACATCGTTGACCTGTCACCCGCTCACGCAAATGAGCATAGTCTCGAAGTACAGCTCCCCTTTCTACAGCACATTCTCTCCGACTTCCGTATCGTTCCTATCTTGTTGCAGGATGACTCCCCAGAAAATGTCATTCCTTTGAGTCAGGCAGTTGCAGCAGCGATGACCGATCGCTCCCCCCTATTGATTGGGAGCACCGATCTCTGCCACTATCCTACCTACGAAGAAGCAGAAAAATCCGATCAGGTTGTCATTGAGGCTATTGGGCACTTTGATCCCGATTACTTGAGCGAGCAAATGGCTGAATATATGCAGATCCACCCTACCCAAAATTTTCACTGCATGATGTGCAGCACCGGCGCAGTTTATACAACAATGCGAGCGGCGAAAGCGTTGGGTGGACATCGGATTGAGGTGCTGAAAGCGGCAAACTCCGGCGATGTCCCCATCGGGGGGCGGGATCAGGTTGTTGGCTATATGGCGGCGGGGATTTATCGGTAAGTTGGAGGGTAAATGATGAGCATAGTACGCTGCTGTGTGTGCAGTTTTATCATACTCATTCATTGGTGCAGTACTGGCCCCGCCCAAGTGGTAGACATCCCCGATCCCAACCTTGAGAGTGCCATTCGAGAAGCCCTAGAACTTCCCGATCACCCCCCCATTACCCCGCAGGAGATGCTACGATTAACTAGATTGGCTGCATCTAAGAGACAGATAACAGACCTCACTGGATTGGAACATGCTACTAATTTGACGGTCTTATCTGTTTGGGGGAATCCCATTTCTGATATTTCTCCATTGGGGCACCTCATCGAACTCAAATATCTTGATCTCGCCGGCTGTCAAGTAAGAGATCTAAGTCCACTTGCTAACTTGACGCAGTTAAAAACGTTAAACGTTGGTTGGAACGATTTTATCCAAGACATCAGTCCGTTGGCAAATCTGACACAACTTGTTTCATTGCGGTTGACTGCTAATCGAATTATGGATCTAAGTCCACTTGCTAATTTAGCAATGTTGGAGAAATTAGAAATTGATAACAACGTGATTACAGATGTTAGCCCACTTGCGAACCTAAAAAATCTGATAGATTTGAAAATCGCCGGCAATTTGATCAGAGACTTTAGTCCACTTCTTGAACTCAACCTGGAGAACGTTGATATGAATATTCACATGTTACAGGAACTTGCTTCCGCAGAGGTGGAGATACCCGACCCCAATTTAGAGCGAGCTATTCGAGAAAAACTTGCCTTGCCTGATGAGGCACCCCTTACGCAGCTGGCGATAAAACAATTAACAGGGTTGGACGCCGGTAATAGCGAAATAAAAAACCTAATGGGGTTGGAATACGCTACCAATTTAACCAGACTCAGTCTCAGTCAAAATGAGATTAATAATCTCACTTCGTTAGCCGGGTTGAGTTACTTAGAAAGTTTATCACTCTGGGGTAATCCAATATCGGATCTTTCTCCACTGGTGAACCTAACCCGATTAAGAGGGCTTGACTTGGGAGCCTGTCAGATTTCGGACATTGATCCACTTGCCAACTTGACGCAGTTGGAATGGTTACATCTTCATCATAATCAGATTAAAGACATTACACCGCTGGCGAAACTGACACAACTTGCAGATTTGTGGTTGCAGAGCAATAGGATTGTGGAGGTTAGCCCACTTGCAAATTTAACCTTGTTGGAAGAACTGAGGATCGACAACAATCGGATTACAGATCACAGCCCACTCAGTGCGCTGTCCATAAGTCGTTTTTTTTTCGATGAAATCTGTGAATTACCAAAGATTCCAATTCGAGAACGGCTGCAAAATCGGAGATTTCCTTCTTTTTTTCAAGCATGGCACAGTATCATAAATCGGCCGACGCTATCGTATGAGGCCCGAGTCGCGCAGCATGATTTGCATTGGAGTCCCGGGTTTGGACTACATTGGTTAGAAACAGACCAAGGGATTCAGCTAGCAGGATATCTTAACAGGGCACTTCAGCAGCGCGATGTATTGCTTGCATCAAACCCTAATATTATTTTTATTCGTGGAATTCCTATGAGAGATGCGGGGCAAGAAGCCTTTCCCGAAGAGTGGCCATATTGGCTAAGAGATGCTGCGGGGAATCGGGTGCCAGATGAGAGATGGAAGTCGTTCTTAATAGATTTTACGCTTCCTAATGCACAAGAGTGGATTATTCAACATGCACTTGCCGCCTCAAAATGTGGGTTATACGATGGAATTTTCATTGACTGGTGGAGCGAGAATAATCCCTCGCTTCGGAATCCGCAGACTGGGGAGATATACCGAACCTTGGAAATTGAACTTCGTGCAAGAAACTCAATTCTCCAGCGTATACGAGATAGGGTTGGTGATGACTTTCTGATAATAGTCAATTCCAATCGACGCAAACCGTTGCAGGCTGCCCCCTACATCAATGGTCTCTTTATGGAGACGCTTCGGGATCATGACGGTGGCTATACATACAGCGGGCTTCAGGGAATTGAAAGTACGCTGCTTTGGGCGGAGAAACATCTTCAAGCACCACAGATAAATTGCTTAGAAGGGTGGGGAGTTCCTACCCAATCCCCGGATAGTCTTACTAACCGCAGATGGATGCGGGTGTTTACAACGATGAGTCTCACACATTCTAATGGATATGTTGTTTACAATACTGGTGTGAGTACTCCGGGGCATGACCATGACCACTACTGGTACGACTTCTGGGATGCGGATCTTGGCTACCCTGTCGGTCCCAAAGCTCAACTGTATGGGGGCGTTGAGGGCTTGTTTATCCGCGAGTTCACCAACGGCTGGGCAGTCTATAACCGGAGTGGGAAAGCCCAAACAATCATGCTGCCTGCACCTGCGACTCCGGGCTCCGATAGGGAAGACAACTCTGTGTCGCAAACCCACATTCTCCCTGACCTTGACGGTGAAATCTATCTCACGACCAACAGTTTCGCCGATGTCAACGGCGATGGGAAGGTCAATATCTTGGATTTAGTTCAAGTTGCCAACGGCTTCGGTAAATCTGCTCCAGACCCCAATGGCGATGGCGTAGTCAATATCTTAGATTTGGTGTTTGTCGCCCAGCAGTTCAGTCAATAAAATAACCCTTTTTTACCTTTTCATCCCTGAAATCTGATATAATGGACGCTTAAAATGTGAAAAAGGAAAACTATTATGGCAGACCGAATAGATATTCACCTTGACATTTGCAATGGACGACCTGTGATTGCCGGGACTCGCCTCCCCGTTCAAACTATCATGGAGTTTTTGGGTGCTAGTGATTCCATAGATGAGGTACTTGAAGTGTATCCTTCTCTCAAGAGAGAGGACGTTTATGCCTGTATCCAATTCGCTGCTAAATTAGTGGCAAATCATTACCAGATCCAAAAAATTGCATGAATGGCTTTTTATTTGATGTGACGACTACAATGGAATCCGTAGTATGGCTGTTGTCAAATAAATAGAACCATTGTGTGGTGAATAGATAGCAAATATGATACAATAACTCGACATTAAGAAAAGGAGAATCGACATGACTCAAAAAATATCCTTCATGAAACTAAGCGGTGCAGGCAACGATTTCGTTATCATCGATAACCGCGAAAGCGTTGTCCAATACGAAAATACCGATTTTGTTGAAAAGGTGTGCCAACGCCGAATGTCTGCCGGTGCGGACGGGGTGCTGCTCGTCGAAGATACGGAAAAAGCAGATTTCCGGATGCGCTACTTCAACGCGGACGGCAGCGAAGCGGAGACTTGCGGAAACGGCGCACGTTGTATCTCAAGGTTCGCTTATATCAACGGCATCGTTTCGGATCAGATGTCCTTTGAGACGCAAGCCGGGATCTATGAATCCGAAATTGTCGGCACCGATGTCAAGGTCCGGATGAGTGATCCAACAGACCTCCGATTGAACTTTCCGCTGCAGTTGGAAGATGGTGTCCACAATATCTCTTTCGCGAACAGTGGCGTTCCCCATGTCCTCTTTTACGCCGAAGATTTGGAAGGAACGGATGTGTTCGGGCTTGGCAGACAGACGCGCTACCACGACGACTTCAAACCTGCGGGGACCAACGCCAATTTTGTTCGGGTCAAAGATTCTCAAGCGATTGACATCCGTACCTATGAACGCGGTGTCGAAGATGAAACCCTTGCCTGTGGCACAGGATCTATTGCCGCCGCGGTTGTCTCCGCCGCACTAGGGAAGGTTCAGTCTCCCGTCGCCGTAAAGACCGCTAGCGGTTCGGTACTGACCATCCATTTTGACTTAGTGAACGGTGAGCCGGAAAATGTGTATCTGGAAGGGGATGCCCGAATCATCTATTCAGGTGAACTTACAGAGGACGCTTGGAGCTATTAGCAGGATTGTTTATGTTAAGAAATTGTGCAAAGAAACCAAGTTTTGCCGAAAAAACTCGGTTTCTCCTATCTTGGCGACCGTAGCCTTTTTGGAGGGCAAATTGAAGAAAGTCTTATTGATCATTAACGGTCCGCATCCCCCATTTAGCGAGTTTGCGGAGATGTTCAAGCCGTTGGTTGAAGATGCCGGCCAGTTTGAAGTGGAGGTTAGCGACGACCGCAACCGATTGACGGATCCCTCTGCGTTCGATGCAGTCGCGCTATACATCGGTGGCGGAGAAATTACACCTGAAGTTGAGCGTGGGTTGACCGGGTACGTCAGAGGTGGCGGCGGCTTGCTCGCGGTGCACGGTGCCAACGCCGGGCTTGGGCAGTATGATGACTACATCGAGCTGATCGGCACAGAGTTCATCGAACACGACCCGTTAGCACCTTTTGAAGTAACAGTCGAAGATGGGATTGACGATATTCTGCCACGCCTCAACAAGCAGTTCCGCATCGTAGACGAGTGTTATCAGATGAAGGTTCGCACGGACGCGCCGTTGCGTTATTTTCAACACGGTGCGTGGCGACTCCAGAAATATCCGCTCGGCTATGTGCGCGACTACGGTGAGGGAAAGGTATTTTATACCGCGCTTGGACATGACAACCGCGCCTTCGGCAATACGGACTTTCAGGATCAACTGGTCAAGGGACTCCGCTATGTGACCAATCTGAAGGATAACCCACCGATCCGCATCGGTCTGGTGGGCTACGGTCCCTTGTTTAATATGGGCAGCCATCACGCCGGTATGATTGCACAGACCCACGGATTTGAGTTAGCGGCTGTCTGCGATAGGGATCCCGAACGCCTCCGTGCTGCGAAGGAGGAGCAAGGTGAGGGAATTACTACGTTCACCGATGCACGCGAGATGGCAGAGAGTGGTCAAATCGATCTGGGCATTGTGATTGTGCCGCATGTCTATCACGCCCCGGTTGCGAAGATCATGTTGGAAGCGGGACTGCATACCATCACTGAAAAACCGTTTGTTGTTCATGTTTCCGAAGCGGACGAACTGATCGCGCTCGCACGCGAAAAAGGTGTTATGCTCTCGGTTTATCACAACCGGCACTGGGATCCGGATATCCTCACCCTCTGTGATGTCCTTGAATCGGGTATAATCGGCGAAGTCTACTCAATTGAGTGTAACATGGTCGGCTACGGTGCCCCCGGACAGATGTGGCGAGACCATAAGGAGATTTCGGGCGGATTGTTGTACGATATGGGAGCACATCAATTTGAGAAGATTTTGCAATTAATCCCTCAACACGACCGAAATGGAAACCGTATCAATAAACGTGCGACGCTGTACGGTAATTTCCTCAAACGGCATTGGCAAGCCAATTCGGTTGAAGATTTCTGTCGGGCGTATGTGCGGTTTGACAGCGGCTTGGAAGCACAACTCATCCAGTCGAATCTGCACGCCGCTGAGAAACCGCTTTGGACCGTAATCGGTACACACGGCTCCATCGTGGTGGGGAACTTCCAAGGCGAAACCACCGTGACCTCTATTATGGAGGATGGACGCAAAATGGTTTCCGATTATCCAACGGTGACCAACCGAGGTTGGCAAACGTATTACAAAAATGTCTCAGACCATCTACTTTCCGGGCAACCTCTACTGATTACGGCGGAGTGGGCGAAGGGGACTATCCAGTGTATCGAGGGGTGTGAGACCGCCGCGCGTGAGAACCGATTGGTGGAAATTGAGTTTGACTTTTAGTCGGACTACCATAACTGTATCTAAGGGCGAAAGGATTTCACCATGCAGTATCGAACATTAGGTCGCACCCAACTGCGCGTTTCAGAGATCGGATACGGGGGTGGGCGCGTGCGTGCCGATCAGGACGAACAAACCCTCATCCATATGCTCCACCATGCTTTCGACATGGGGCTTAACTACATCGACACAGCACCGACCTACGGGAGCGGTTTGAGCGAAACTGTTATAGGGAAAGCGATTCAGGGGCGCAAGGATGGGCTTATTCTCGCAACTAAAACAGAAGCCTTTGATCCGCAAGGCATCCTCGCCGATGTAGAGGGAAGCCTGACACGATTGCAAACAGACGTGATTGATGTCTTACAGTTTCACGGTGGTTGGCATCAGGGGGAGGATGCCAACCAGATCTTAGAGCAAGGTGGGTTGGAAACTTATCAGAAATTGCGAGATGAAGGGAAAATCCGTTTCATCGGATTCTCGGCAGATGGTCCTTCAGGGGGCGTTGAGCGAATGATCGCGTCCGGTGAATTTGACATGATTCAGGTTCACTACAACCTCATGTATCAGAGCACCTGCGACATCTTTGGCAACCGTGGGACGATACCGGAGGCGGTTGCCCAAGACATGGGGGTTGTGTTGATGCGCTCGACGACGAGTAACGCCTTCCAAAATCTGATGCAGCGGTGTTTTCCGACGCAGATGGAAGGGGTTGATCTGGACAGCTTTCTGCTGAATTATGTCCTCTCCAATCCACTCGTTGATGTCGCGCTGATGAGTCTGCAAAGCCTCGACGATGTGGAGTGGACTAACGCAGTTTCAGACAATGTTGAGCAACGGTTGGATTTGCGAGCAGTTCATGGACGGTAAACGCAGCTGCGTTTAATTCAACCCTGATACCCATTCGTTGATAGCCCGCGCCATCTCCACGAATACATCTTCATCGGTGTTGCGAGAGCGTTTGAGGATCTTAAATCCGTGGTCAGCGGTATCCAAAAGATGCAGCGTCGCTTTGTCGATCTGATCACAGGTGGGTTGCAGCAGGTCAAGTTCCCCTAATTTGTCGCGTGTACCAGACAGGAAGAGCATCGGTATCGTGACATCGCTGAGGTGCGCTGCGCGTTCCGTCGAAGGTTTCCCTGACGGGTGCAAAGGAAAAGCGAAGAACACTAGACCGCGCACACCCTCCAGAGGTGCCTCTGCCGCCGCCATTGATGACATTCGTCCGCTGAACGAGTGTCCACCGACGAGAATCGATAGGTCGCTAGCGACTGTGTGCGCCGCTGTGACCGCCGATCTGACGGTCTCCTGACAAACAGCGTTTGAATTTCGACCGCCGCCCCGTTCTGAATAAGGGAAGTTGTACCGGAATGTAGCGATGCCAACGTCCGCTAATCGTTCCGCAATGGTCTGAAGGGTTGCGTGCCGCATATTTGTGCTCGCACCATGCCCTAGCACTAGCAGCCATTGTGCATTATCAGGACGAGTCAGTAACGATGACACCTCACCCTGCTCCTCAGTTGCGACAAACTTGGATTCAACGACTTCATAACTCATTTTGATGCCTCCTCCCAGCGACCTCGTACCGGGTGCTGCTGCGCTCGTTCAAACAGATCCCGCCACGCTTCGGATCCATCGTCCGGCTGCGCTTCCAGACGCACGCCTTCTACATACGCGGGCCCATGTCCCTCATTGAAGTAGCCGTATCCCTGACTGCTGAAACCCATGTGAATACAGCTGCCATCCGGGTATACGATGGTGTTGATGATACGTGGTTTCGGGCGATCATAGGTTTCGTCCCTTTGCTTCAGTTCTTTGATTGTATCTTCGGGGACCCGATACTTCTCAACTGCTTCTTCGTCAACCTCAACGCCTAACCCCGGACCATCCGGCACCTTGTGATAACCACCCACAACCTCGATCTCCTTTTTCAATAACTGGTGGCTATAGAGGTTGATGCAGGTGATCGCGGGCCAAGTGGCATGGGTTAAAACTGATCCCAGATGGGCAGCCCAAGTCGTGGTCAGTCCATTGCCCACCAACTGCAGCCAGAAAGGCATCTGCGCTTCAGCGCTTAGAATCCCTTGTTGCATGACGCCAGACTTTCCGGTGCAGATAACGTATCCATCACAGACCCCTTCGCGGATATTCGTAATGTAGGGAGGTGATCCGAAGTGCATCGCGATCGGTCGATTAATCGCCTGACGGATCTGCATATTCCCAAGCACGTCGCCCTGCGGGATGGGTGTTTCAAACATTGCCACATTGGTGTATTTTTCCAATTTTTTGATGATGGGAATTGCGGCAGCCGCATTCTGCCAAGTACCGTTGGCATCGAGATCCAGCTTAAAGTGCGGAGGCACAACTTGAGCGATGGCATCGACCTGTGCAACGATATCCCACCAAGGGCGGGGTTTGAGTTTGATACTGGTGTAACCCTTTGCCACAGCGTCCGCAGCCTCAGCTGCCCAATCTTCAGGAGAAGCGTCGATACACCACCAAGAGATAGGCACCCAGTCGCGCACCTGTGTGCCCATCAACTCGTAAGCGGGCACCTCTAACACCTTACCGACCACATCGAATAGTGCCATCTGTAAGCCCGCTCCGAGTGAATCATCATTCATCAATTTTGCGGGACTCTGTCCCTTCACCCGTTCGACGGCATCGTCCGTTACCCGTGCCCAAGTGTAGTGAATCACAGTTTCGCCCCAACCCACATGTCCGGTGTCCGTAGTCACCTTGCACAGTTCTAGGACTGCCCAGTTGTATACCTCCCGTGCTGTAATCTTTTGCTGCCGTGGGGTAAATGGCACATCAACGATTATACGTTCTACATCTATAACTTTCATCAATTGTCCTTTCAAGTAACTAAAAATGGCGAGGTCATTCGTGTCTTTGGTGAAGCCCTATCTTTATTTCTTTATACCTTCGATTTCCTCTGATATGGTAAAATGAGGTTTAATGTTTAATGTGTCCCAATTCTGATGAGCTAGAAATGAACCTAACTAGTTGACTTTGAGGCTTGCTGCTATTATAGACATTTTCTCATCGACGTCAACAACAAAATCTACGTACCCAATAGAGAGGAATTACCCATGCAGATCGATCGCATTGACGTTTACTATGTCAGTTTGCCCCTGATTTACCCTTGGCGCACGGCTTACGGCGAGGATTACGCTGTCGATTCGGTCCTTGTCCGAATGGAATCAGAGGGATATGAAGGTTGGGGCGAGACCACCCCGCTGAAAGCACCTGCCTACTCGCCCGAATCCACGATGTCAGCATACCACACGATAACCGAGTTTATTGCACCGCTGCTGGTTGGGCAAGCGTTTGATACGGCTGATGAATTGCTCGCTGCGTATAGGTGGATTAAAGGGAACCCGTTTGCCAAAGCAGGTCCAGAGGTCGCTTGGTGGGTCCTCAAGGCAAATATGGAAGGCGTGCCGCTGCATCAATTGTTAGGCGGCAGCTTTAGGAAGGTGGATGCCGGGGCCGATTTTGGTGTACAGGATTCCATTGATATGTTATTGGAGAAGATTCAGGGTGCGGTTGATGACGGTTTCAAGCGGGTCAAGCTCAAGGTACGACCGGGTTGGGATCTTGAGATGTTGCGAGCGGTCCGTGCAGCTTTTCCACATCAAACATTCCACATTGATTGCAATTCAGGATATACGTTAAACGACCTCGATTTCTTCAAGCGGGTTGATGAACTAGGGTTGGCGATGATCGAGCAGCCCTTGTACCACTATGATCTATTAGAACATGCGGAGTTACAGCGGCAAATTGAGACGCCGGTCTGTCTGGACGAGTCAATAGTATCGGTGCACACCTTTGAATGGGCGTTGAAACTGAAATCTTGTCAGATTCTCAACCTCAAAACGGGACGTGTCGGCGGGCTCTCCGTCGCGGTTAGACTACACAACATGGCGCGTGATGCCGGCCTCCCGTGCTGGGTGGGGAGCATGTTAGAGAGCGGCATCGGTGCCGGTGTCTTGGTGGAGTTAGCGACACTAGACAACTTCACCTATCCGGGCGATCTTTTTCCGAGTAATTTCTTCTATCGCCAAGATTTGACGGAGACGGAGTTGGTTTTGAACGATGACTGCACATTTACGCCGTCGCAGTCAGCTGGGACAGGGTATCAACCGGTCTTGGAGCGTGTTGAAAAAGCTGCGCGATTCAGTCAAACGTTTTTGCCGAAGTGATAGCGTTTGTAAATCAACGATATTCGATACGATTAGACATTTTGCCTAAGACATTGATGGCACATACTCATGTTCTTTTACCTAAAACATCGGTGGCAAATTGCACTGCTAGCAACGGGTATGGGTGGGCTGTTCAGCTGGCAATTCGGTGCTTTCGCGCATCTGACGACGAGTCGATGGTCACTGGGTGCTCAGATTGGAATTGGTTTGGTGGCTGGAATTTTGTCGTTGGTATGCGACGGCGCGCTGCATGAAATCTTCAAGCGAACGCTGGGACAGACATATCTAGAAGCATTCAATCATCATGGTCGCGTGGTCTTGGGCAGGATGCGTTGGCCCGAGTACATCACCGGGGGATTGATGGCAGCCCTTGCTGAGGAGCCGCTCTTTCGAGGGGCACTGTTAATGGCTATAGACCGCGGTATCCTTGGAGTTATGATTACTGCGCTGTTATTTGCCGCTTGCCATTGGTTACGACGGGAGTTTTTGTTGTTTTGGTTTTGGGCGATTTTAGAAGGAATCTGGTTCGGACTTCTGATGGTTGCTACAGGATCTTTACTGATCCCGATGATTGCACACGGGCTCCACGATATCGTGGGCTACCGTGTTTTCCAAGCGATAATTCGAGACAGAAATTTCGCTTGACAACTTCCTTTCTCGGTGGGTATAATTGAGGCATCTAGCTGCCCCTGTGGTGGAATTTGGTATACACAGCAGGTTGAGGGCCTGTGCCTTAACTGGCATGCTGGTTCGAGTCCAGTCGGGGGCATTACAAATTTGGAGAGGATGGAGGGGTAGGGATGGTGCTATAGCCATTTCCACCCCTTTTTTCTTTTCAGGTTAAACAGACGATGTAAGTTTCAGAAAAAATCAAGTTGCAAAACTGAGATTGATCGAGTATCATACTAACCGCTACGTTGAATTGACTATTATATAATACACAGGAGAGATTTTCATGATTGTTTTTCTGCGGGAGAAGTTTATCGCACAACTTTTCTTAATCGTTGTTGGCATTGTTTTTATTATCGGTTCGTTTCTGCTCTTTGATATTGTTGGTGGGGACGGTGCGCTGGGCGGAGGTAGAGACAACCCGGTCGCTTTTGAGATCAATGGTGTCAAAATACAACAACGCGAATTTGAAAACCTTGTTTCCGGTGAAATGGCCCGGCAACAGCAACAGAGCCAAAACCGCTCTCAGATTGAACGTGAGGAGATTGAACAACAGATTCTTGATCTGCTCATTAGTCGTCAGGTACTGCTTGGCAGCGTCCAGATTAGTAATGCGGAGGTCGAACAGTATATTCGTAATGATGACAACCTACTATCTAACTATAATGCAATTCAGCAGAGTGGCAGTGGAGATGATTTCCGTGAATATGTTCGTTCACTCCTGATTAATCAGGTTTTGCTGAATCAGATTCAAGGACTAGAACTGGTCACGGATTCAGAAGTGGAAAGTGAATATCGCCGCCAGAACACCAAAGCCAAACTCAAGTACATTCAATTCCAGCATTTCGGATACAGTGGTGCCGCTAAAGTCGATGATGCCGAGGCACAAGCCTATTTTGAAGCGCACAAGGAGAAATATGAAAAAGGGGAGGCAGTCAATCTAAGATTCATCAAACTTGATCCGGAAAACTTCATTTCGGACGAGGACCTGCAAGCCTATTATAATGAGAATCCGCAGGAGTTTAAGACACCGGAAGCGGTAAAAGCGCGCCATATCTTGAAAAAGTTTCCAGATAATGCAACTGATGAGCAAAAGGCGGAGGTTAAAGTAGAAGCGGAGAAATTGCTGGAAACGATCAAAGCTGCGATTGCCGAGGGCGAGGATTTTGCTGAACTTGCAAAGACACATTCTGAGGATGTCGGTTCGGCTCCACAGGGAGGCGCATTGCGCGGGAGAAATCCAGACCTGCCAGAGGGAGACTATTTTGCGCGTGGCGACATGGTGCAACCCTTTGAGAAGGCTGCATTTGACGAGTTAGCCCCCAGTGAGGTCAGCGATCTCGTCGAATCCAGATTTGGCTATCACATCATCAAATTGGAAGAGAAGCGACCGGAAGAAATTAAGCCTTTTGCTGAGGCAAGAAGCAAAATCAGTGATAAGCTGATTCAGATTGTAGGTGCCGAACAGGCGAAGGCCGTTGCGGAAAATCTCCTGTTTGATGTGGAGATTCTTGATTATCAGGAAGCAATCCAACTGGACCGATACAAAGATCTATCGCTTGCAGTTCAGGACACAGGATTCTTTACAGCGGCTGATAATAACATCCCCGAAATTGGATGGAAGTGGACGTATCAAGATGTAATTGATCAGGCTTTCGACATGGAGGTGAATATCAGTGCGGTCAGTGCAAATAGGAAACAAAATGGGGATATTGATGCTTATTTTGTGGTGAAAGTCCTTGAAAAGAAGCACGCCACAATCCCCGAATTTGAAACAGTCAAAGCACAGGTAATTGATGATATCAAAGGGGAGAAGGCAAAGCAGCTTGCTCTAGAGGATGCCCAGAAACTGATAGCACTTCGTACTTCTGATGAATCGCTGGAAGATTTGGTGAAAAGGTATGAGGCACCCGAAGAGGTTACCAATAAAGAACGGGAAGTTAAGGAGAGTAACGTGTTTGCCCTCTTACCGAACAGTGGGTTCATTTCAGGGCTAGGGACGTGCCGGGATGCCATGTTTGCCGCTTTTAGGATGGAGCTAAACGAGGTGTCAGGTGCGCTCCAAGGGGAAAACGGTGCTTATATCATCCAGTTGGTTGAGCGCGAAGCACCGGATATGGAAAAGTTCGAGAATGATTCAGCAGAGCGTGCCAAGATTCGTAGAACGTTGCTGCAGACCAAACAAACTGATATTTACAGAAATTGGCTGGCTACCTTGAAGAAGGGTGCTCAGATTGTGGATAAACGTTCTGGTAGAGGTTGAAAGAGAGTGGAGCAGATCTGCGTTTCCTACAGATTACGCTCGCTGCTATCTTCCGAGGCGGACTTTCGTAGGGAACAACGATCGTTGTTCCCTACAGCGGTAGCCCGTTCTAGCGTTTGCCGAATTGGGAACAGCAAAGTGTCAACACGCCCTAACTGCTTCAGTCCAAAAGCCCGTCCGCTTTCATCCATCCAATTGTCTGGTCAAACGCCACAATTGTCCGCTGTATATCTTCGTCGCTATGTGCTGCTGTCGTCATCCCGCCATTTCCAGCGATGTCGATTCCGTTCAGCAACATTCCACAGCGCAGGTTCATTGTGAGTTGCGGGTTGCTACCACCTTTCAGTTGGCGAGGTTCCCAATTGTAAGGGTCAAAATCGACGGCACGCAGTCCATCAACGCCGTGCCCGATGAGAAACTTCACTCCAGAAAACTCGCCGTAGACCGCCCAATCGAGTTGGTGTTGATCAATCACATCAACCAGTCCTTCCCGCAACATTTTCGCACTACGGTTGACCTTTTCATGTGGAATCCCTGTCCTGACCTGTTTCAGCATTGCAATTCCAGCGGCAGCGGACAGCGGATTGGCGTTAAAGGTTCCGGGATGTGGCATCCTTTGCCCGCGTGAATTTGATTTTGAAGCTTTGATCGAAATGAGATCCAGTAGCTCCTCTTTGCCAGCAACTGCTCCACCCGGCAGACCCCCTGCCAAGATTTTAGCGAGCGTTGTCATGTCAGGCGTGATGTTATAATAGCCTTGGGCACCGCCCGGAGAGACACGAAAACCGGAGATCACTTCGTCGAAGATTAGAATAACGCCGTAATCCTGCGTAAGCTGTCGTAACTGTTGGAGGAACTCACCATTTGTCGGGATGGTGCCGAAGGCCCCGCCTGTCGGTTCTAAAATAACACAAGCGATGTCCGGATCGGATTTTAGCTGCTTTTCAACCACATCAATATCGTTAGGTGGACAGATAACCGTTGTGTCAATGATGCTTTCTGGAATACCGGGCACAGGTGTCTCAAACGGCGGATTCACGCCTAAAATAACGGAATCGTGCCAGCCGTGAAAGTGTCCCGCAAATTTCAGGAATTTGTTTTTGCCCGTATACATCCGTGACAGTCGAATTGCCATTAGGGTCGCTTCTGTGCCGGAATTGACGAATCGTATCCGTTCCGCTGAGGGGATCAATTCCTTCACAAGACTACCCCACTCTACCTCAAGTGCATGGCAGGCACCATAGTGCGTTCCGAGGGGCATCTGCTGCGTAACGGCTTCAACAATTTCAGGTGGGCTGTGACCGAGTAGCAACGCTCCGTGTCCCGACCAGTAATCAATTAATTCAATTTCGTCGATACTCCACTTTTTTGATCCTTGTGCGCTCTTAATATAAATTGGAAATGGTTCAGTATGCCGGTTATCGTGCGTCACACCGTCGGGGAAAATATGGTCCGCTTGTTGAGCGAATTCTCTATTTTTTGAAAAAGTTTTCTGGTATTTTTCTAGGATTGTATTGGTTGACATCGTTTTTCTCCTTGTGCTAAGTAGAGGGCGAGGATCCCTATACTCTTTTGTTGATAGGGAGGCCTGTCTTTTGTCAATCTGTATTTGAACAATGAAGATCTTCTAAAATATGATAGTCGTGACTAAATGCCAATTCGGGCAGCGCATCGAGGGCAAAGAGGCGTGCATCTAACGCTTCTGCACGGCCCACCGGCATTCCTGTGATGACTCGTCCAACATAAATAATAAGAACAACCGTCCGGTTATCGTTGGAGTAAACCCCTAGCAGCCTATCCAATTCGACATCAACATCTGCTTCCTCTTTCGCTTCTCGCACAGCTGTCTCTGCCGGCGTATCGCCAATATCGACATACCCTGTTGGGAAACTCCATAGCCCCAATTTCGGTTCATTCCCGCGCTGTATCAGCAATAGTTTTTCGTCCTTGAATGCGAGGACACCGGCGACAGGCTTTGGATCGCGATAGAAAACGAAATCACAGGTTGTGCATGCCTGACGGACCTTTCCTTCAAGGATTCGCTCTTCAAGGGCACTTGCACATTTTGGGCAGAATTGCATCCCTGATTTTGTTTGGTTGGTCGCCTGGGAAGTATCTGTTTTGGAAGCGGTCACGGCTTAGCACGACTCCGAGCAGTCTGTCGGACAAAAAGATAAGATATAAAACCTAGTGACAATAGGCTAATGATACAACAAATAGGCGGAGATGTCAATTATTGATTGTGGGAATCGTGTGTCTTTGATAGGCAAACTGTGATTGTACGATAATAACCTTGTCTTTAAAAAAGTGAGTCGATAAATTGATGGATTGTGTGTCAGATAATACACAACATATAAGACTATTGGACGACCCAGAACTGCCGATTGCGTCATTGCGTCCAGCGTTTCAAAGCACCTTTGCAACTCAACCGCTCATTATTACAGCACCTACCGGTAGTGGGAAGTCCACAATGGTCCCACTCTGGTGTGCAGAGTTGTCGAATCGCCCAGTCTTAGTCTTGGAACCGCGGCGGGTTGCGTGCCGCTCACTCGCCCGCTGGCTGTCGAAACTCCGGGGAGAACCGTTAGGAACTTCAGTGGGTTACACGGTGCGGTTTGAGGATGTAGGTTCTGAGATAACACAGATCCGATTTGTCACACCGGGTGTTGCCTTGCGCTATGCAGTGGAGGGAGAACTTGATAAGTATGGGACAATCATACTTGATGAATTCCATGAGCGTGGCCTGGAATCGGGTCTCTTTCTAGCGATTTGCCAGAAAAAACACCCCAATGCCCGGCTCGTCCTGATGTCCGCGACGATAGATGCCCAGAAGTTTGCTCGATTTGTCGGTGGAAGATCGTTGTCCGCGGCGGGAAAAGCCTATCCAGTTGATTTGCGCTACCTCGGTGATGTCACTGTTCCGACAGCGTGGCGGTTGGAGGATCGTGTGGAGCGGGGAGTTCGTCGAGCGTTGAGGGAGACAGATGGGAACATACTGGTTTTCCTACCGGGAAAAGGAGAAATTTCTGCATGTCTTGATGACTTGCGTCATCTCAAAAATGTCGAGATTTTGGTGCTACACGGCGATCTGCCGACAGCGGAACAGGACAAAGTTTTTGAGGAGACGACCCGTCGCCGTGTGATCCTGTCAACAAATGTTGCTGAAACCTCCATCACATTGCCGGGCGTAACAACGGTTGTAGACACAGGATTGGTGCGTCAGCGCATTCATCAAGCGCAGCGGGTTGTTCTAGCACTGTGTCCTATATCGCAGGCTTCAGCCGAACAGCGACGCGGACGGGCAGGGAGACTCATGCCGGGTGTGTGCTACCGGTTGTGGAAAGAACAGGGGCAACTTGAAAGAGAAACACCACCCGAAATTGTACGAGAAGACCTAGCGCAATTTGTGCTCGCAGTTTCCGCAACTGGATTTCGCCCACAGGACTTGGACTTTCTTGATGCACCACCGGCTTTTGCCGTTGAACGTGCTCAAGAACAGCTGGCGGAATGGGGTATTCTCTCTCAGGGGGGAACACTGACCGATTTTGGGCGAAAACTATCCGTGCTTCCTGTTGATGTTTCTTATGCGCGGTTACTGATTAAGGTCCCTGCTGCTCTCCGTCGAGACCTGATTGACTTGATTGCGACGCTAGAACGTCCTGCGCCGTTGTGGCGGAAATTGGACCGACTTTCACCTGAAGATATTCATGTTATCTCCGAAGCGCGGCGCAAAGATTTGATGCGTAATCATTGTGATGCCACAGTGCTGATTCTGACTTTACGGCAGGGCAACCCGAAACGTCACCATCTTCATAGCGCAGCTATCGTGGAATGCCGCCGAATTGCCTCCCAACTTCGTTCGCTTTTTGATGTGCCATCCTTGGAGGCAGATCGGGCACCTATTCAACCGGATCGACTTGGACTCATGCGTTACCTTTTGCAAGAATCGCCAGACTATGCCTATGTGAGGAGGCGCAAAGGAGAGGCGTGGGGAAATGGTCAAGATGAAGTGCTCTTAGATTCCGATTCACTGATTCGTCCAGAGACCGACGCGGCACTTATTCTCGAAAAGGAAGGACTTGCGAAAGGCACTCGCGTCCAACTCTTGGGGCGCACCGCTCTCCCTTGCACCTTTGCAGATTTGCAGGAGGCCGGGTTAGGGAGCTCGCACTTGGAGTCACCAACTTTAGTTGAAAATGAAATCATCGGGCGGGTGCGTTTTATATACGCTGGTCGAGAGATTGGCAGGGAGCGTCAACTACTGACCGGCACACTGCTCAGAGAGGCAATTGCAACTTTTCTCCTTTCAGGACGTTTATTTACAGGGGTAGGAGAATATCTGATTGAGCGCATCAACGCTTACAATCTTCACCTAGCAATGAAAGGAGACGCTGCTAGAGTCAAACCTCATGGGTGGTTATTCTCACGCCTCACCGACTTGGGTGTTGAAGCTGCACAGGATTGGCTGCTGTTATCGCCCGATGATTTTGTATTTACGCTAATTGACGAGGGGACGTTTGCGAAAATCAGTGAAAGTTATCCGCAAACATTCTCAATGAATGGTGCGAAATTTGGAGTTCAATATGAGCCTCAAGAACAGCGAGTCACGCTGAAGTGGGCGGGAGGTGTCCGGCAGCCGCAACTCAGTTCATGGATGCTACCACATTGGGAAGATTGGAAGGTACAGGTAGATATTCGCGGGCAACTCAGAACGCTACGTCAATAAAAATTGAATTGAAAACGAAGGCAAAATGATTTCAGCTATTGATATTGTATAATTAGGGTGAAAATTATGGAACGCTTTTTGTATAAGTTTCGTTGATACATTTCTGCGATAGTAACTTCCGGTCACATTTATGAGCCCAGATTATTTTATCCCGATGCAAGGTTATAATAAAATCCGAAGCACTATGTTAAAAAAAATAGGGTGCAGAAACATAAACAATACGCTTGCGTTACTTTGATATCTGTGCTATACTATCATCATTCATACATAATAATGCAATTATACTTCAGATTCCATGTAATATAAAGGGAGGGTTCATTGAAAAACGCGTATACGATCCTACTCATGTCATCTAGTCAAGATTCAGTACGGCAATTCTCGATTAACCGCTGGCTTGCGTTATCCCTAGGACTTCTTTTCTTGCTGGTGTTTTCTTTGACGATCAATTTTGCTGTTTCAGGGATAAAACACGGTATCCGTTACAGGGCTGAGTTACAGGGTGAAGTTGCAAGTAGAGAGGAGCTTGAAAACGCAGTTAGAGATTATAAACAAGAACACCAAGCGATTCAGGAAGAGATTCAAGATGTCCGTAAAATGAACAAAACGATACGTAGGTATTTAGGTATTGATTCGGACACCGGTGTTCTTGGTCGAGGGGGCGGTGGTTCCAGTGCCGAAGAAGTGAACGATGATGAATTAACGAACCCGATTCTAGAACTGCAGCCTGCTCCAACATCCACCCATACAGAGTTCACAAAAGGTGCTCTAGTCGATCAAATTGTGCAATTAAAAAGGGAACTTATACCGATCTATGATCGCGTAGTAGAGGACGCTGACCAACACTATGAAACACCTTGGATTCTACCAGTTCTGGTGCCAGCTGAGGACGACGGTCCAGGCTATTGGTTCTCTTCTGACTTCGGATGCCGCCCACATCCGTTGACAGGGAAACTTCAATTTCATAACGGATTGGATATTGCAACGTCCGGGGGGACACCCGTGATTGCTACTGCCAACGGTGTTATAGAGCAAATTGCGAAAGATCCATTTTTTGGTAATATGGTTCAGATTGAGCATAAAGCCTCACAAATGAAAACTTTATATGGACACCTAAAAAATCACGCTGACGGTCTCCAAGTTGGACAACAGGTCAAGCGCTATGACATTATCGGTTATGTGGGGAATAGCGGCAGAAGCACCGGTACCCATTTGCACTACGGTGTCCGCGCTAACGGCAAGTGGCAGAATCCCAAACATTATATTATCCTTGATGATCCTATAAACTAAGCGTGTACGACCTCTAAGTACCCAGCCATGATAGCAAAGATGAGGGGAAGAACTGCCTTTCACTCCCCTTGTTCCTACCTCTCCGAACTTCGACACTAGCCCCGATACTCATAGCGGTTTGTAACCGTCAATCATTATGTGTAAATACTGAAGGGAAACCGTTGGATTCACACACTCTCTTCATAGTGGGAAGGAAAGAAAGAATGAAAGAATGGGAAGGGAGATGGAAGCACCGTCTTCTCATTTTCTCTTTTCTCCTTGTGGTGGTGTGCCTTCAGTCTCTCCCCGCCGAATGGATAACGGATACTAGTCAAAATCTGCCAATCTGCACCGCAGCGGAGGATCAGCATTTCCCCGACATAATTTCTGATAACCACGGCGGTGTGATTGTTGCGTGGCGTGATGTAAGGAATGGCAATCGGGACGTGTTCGCACACCGAATCAGCGCAAGCGGCGAAATGCTGTGGGAAAACGATGGTATTCCGATCTGCGTACAACCCAATGCACAAAGTTGGCCTCTCCTCGTTCCTGACGAAGGAGAAGGCGCAATCCTTGTTTTTGGGGATTCTCGCCACCGGAACCGGGATATCTACGCCCAACGAATTGATGCAAACGGCAAGTTGCTCTGGGGTGAAGATGGAGTTCCTGTGAGCATCGTACCCTTCCTAAAAGAAGATGTCAAAACCATTTCGGACGGTAAAGGCGGAGCGATAGTTGTGTGGGAAGATTCCCGGCACGGCAATTTGGATATCTATGCCCAGCGGATTGATGGTGATGGAAAATCTGTCTGGGAACTCAACGGTGTGCCTGTCTATAAAGGCGAGGGCGATCAATACGATCCGTTCTTGACGACGGATACTGCTGGGGGTACAATCATCGCATGGTGGGACATTAGTACGCCGGATTGGAATGTCTACGCACAACGGATAGGGGCTACAGGTGAGCAGGTTTGGGAAGATGGCGGGGTTCCGGTATGCGTAGCCCCCGGCAATCAGGGAGGTCCGTTTGTTGTCGCTGATGGTTCGGGAGGAGCTTTTGTTGTCTGGTCCGATTATCGCAACGATCCGAATATTTTCAGCAGCGCAGATCTTTACGCCCAACGAATTGATGCAGATGGAAAGGCACTCTGGGAAAAGGATGGCATCAATTTCTGTAATGACCCGTCAAATCAACAGCAGCCCGATGGAATCAGCGATAGTAAGGGTGGGTTAATTGTGACTTGGTGGGATGACCGTGATATTTTCGCCGATATTTATGCACAGCGAATCGACGCAGACGGAACGCCAATATGGCAGGATAACGGGATTCCCATCTGTGTGGCAGCAGGCGTACAACGTGAACCGCACCTCGTTTCCGATGGATCGCAAGGCGCAATTATCTACTGGAAAGATTTTCGTGAGGATTACGGGAACGTTACTGCAGATGCGATCTATGCTCAACGGATTGATGGGAGTGGTAAATCTATCTGGACATTCAACGGGGCACCGGTATGTACGGCTGATGGGGACCAGATTGCGCCACGTGCAATCGCCAACGGCAGGGGCGGTGCCTTTATTGTTTGGAGTGATTACCGAGGCAAAGACGCTGACATATACATCCATCAAATCCCTTAGATGTCTGCTTCAGATTTTGCCAACTGCTCAACTTCGTTGAAGAATTTGCCGATCATCATCTTAGATGCGCTACCCATAACCCGCTGCCCCACACGAGCGAGTCTTCCACCAACTGTTAATTCTCCAGTCAAGCTAACCGCTGTTTGATTTTCCGCTACTTCTGCCAGCGTAAAATCACACGCTCCGTTGACAAATCCAATCTTGCTTTTGCCCTGAACGCCTAGGCGATAGGCTGAGGGTGGTTGTTTATTTTCGATTTTGACCGAGCCTTTATAGACTCCCTTGATCATCGCAACACCTACTTTGATTGTTGCCTCGAAACTATCATCGCCGAGCGGTTTCAACTCTTCGCATCCGGGGATACATTGTTGCAAAAGTTCAGGAGTGGTGAAATATTCCCAGACCCTTTCACGCGGAGCAGAAATTGTGTAGTCGCCTTTAATTTGCACTGTCGAATTTCCTCATATTATCAGGTTAAATCAAGTATCGCTTAAATAGAGCACACGTGCTATCATAATAGACCTGTATTTGCTACTAGTCCTGTTGGGAGTCAATATCATCTGATTCGGGCGTATTCTTGTTTATTATTCCAAACAAATGTCCTCCGTGTGTGTCGCTGCTCCAAGTACCAGCATATTGTCCACGATAAATTATCACCCTTGCGGTGAAGGTTCCCAAGTTTGGTAGTTCCAGATCAGTCAATGTGATGATAGGGGTATCCTCCGCCCATTTGACCTCAAGTTTTAAGGGCATGGTTACATCCCTTCCACCATACTGGATGCGTGTGAAGAAGAGCCAGTAATCGTCGCTCAACTTGGTGACTTTTGTGATGGTATACTTCTCTTCTCTCAGGGTGCCCGAATTTGCTTCCCCTGTGATTGTGAAGTGACCAGTGAGCGTAACGCCTGAAAGCGTCTCTTGAAATCGCTGTTCATTGGGACTAAGCGCGTTTTGCTGTGATGATGCAAGGGGTTCTTGGATTTGCTCACGGTCGATTTTTGCCCCCGGCTGCAGCGATTGCTCGGAATGAAGGCGGCTGATGATACGAGTAACGAGTGCTGCGGAATTGCGCGCGGCGATTTTGTAGTACTTCCTAAAATCTTCCGAAGCGTTTGCACCGGCATTATCGCTAAGGCTGCGTATGACCAAGCAGGGGACATTATGTTGCCAGCAGATTTGGGCAACCGCTGCCCCTTCCATCTCTACCGCATCTGCACCAAGATTTTTGTGTAAGTCTGTCTTTTTAGCATCAGAAGCCACAAACACATCGCCAGTTACAACTGTTCCCGTGATGATTCGTGGATGTCGTTGACCTTGAGGGGTTTGTAATGGGCTGAGTTTTATGTCCGCTAGGACGGTTGCTGTTATCTGCAAAAGTCCGGGATCAGCGGAAAAGAAAACAGGATTTCGTTTTCCATTGATAGGATTCCTGACACCAAAGTTTTCGATCTCGGTTGATTCGAGTCTACCCAAATCGTGTTGCGCTGTCTTTTCGGCGATGACAATATCCCCGATCTGCAAGTCTGGATTGAGTCCACCAGCAACCCCTGTGAAGATAACTTGATTGGGGTGAAAATGCTCAATGACCAATGTGGCTGTCATTGCTGCATTGACTTTGCCAACCCCTGTTCTTGCGATAACTACGTTTTGCTCGTTGAAGGTCCCTGTCAAGAATTGTATTCCCTGAATCGTATGTGCCTTTGGATTTACAAGTTGTCCCTCAAGGATTGCGACTTCTTCATCAAATGCGCCGAGTATTGCAACGGGTGAGGTGTGCGCTGCACCAACTCCCAAAACGAGCAGAAGGAGAAGAACGGTACTCCAGATGGGTGCAATGTGTGGAATTGTTTTCATGGTGATGTCTCCAGAGTTTGAAATAGGTCTACTGTAAAAGGAGGAGTTTCCCTAGATCACGCTTATCGAAATTCAACGTCTGTTTCCAGTGGATAAATGGGTCGGCGAACTTTCTGATAATCGTAGGAGAAGAGATCAGGGCTATGGATGCCGGGGGTGTCTACCTCCAAAATCTCATGGGCGATTGGCGTATAGTCTGCACGGAAGTGAACAGCCGATTTGAGTGCAATGAGTTTCCGCTCCCTCGGCTCAATTCCAACACTACGAAGCACTTCAGCGTCTATAGGTTGAACACGATGTTCCGTCAGGATGATTTCGACCCCGCCGACCTTGACGACAGCTGTTTGTCCCAAACTGTTTCTGACTCCACGTGCCATCGGTCCTTTATTCACATATTTTCCGTCAGAGATTGTTTTCACATAGCCCGTCAACTCAACCGGATCGCCGTGCAGCGGAATCGTTTTTCCGCCGACATTGAGGGCTACCGTATTGCCGACACCTGCTTCAATCGCGAGTGCTACAGACTCCGGGTCAGCGATTATGGCAATAACCGCATCTTGAACATCGGCTTCGATGAATTTCCGAAGAATCATTGTTCCATCGCAGGGGCCGCCACCACCGGGGTTATCCGCCCCTTCTGCAAGAACGATGGGATGCCCTTCTGACCGATTTGCAATCTCAATTGCTTCCTCAACGGAAACGAGATTTGGGTTAAATTCCTCTCGCATGTCCCAGATGTACTTCGCAAAGTTATCTGCATGTTGTTCAGCGAGTTGTTGGTCGCCGTTGGTTGTCACCAACACCGATACCCCGGCATCGCGTATATCTGCAAAAGGAAATCCCATTGATAGAGTTGCTGTTACCACATCCGGTTCCGTTTCGAGGGCATGAAGTTGCTTGACCACCCTGATCATCAGAGGTTTCATCGTACATTGCGCCGGCGGTGAGGTTAGCAGCGGCAGTTGGCGGTACGCCATTGTCGGGCGAATACTTCCCCGAACTATATCAAATATCACCTGTGCTGCCTCAACACCGCGATCATAGCAATCGACATGCGGATAGGTGTCAAAACCGATAATTGTATCACTATATTCCGCCATCTCAGCGGTGATATTCGCGTGGAGATCTAGCGTCACAACAATTGGGAGGGAGCCGATAATTTCGCGCACCGATCGGATTAGATCGCCCTCGGCATCTTCGATTTCCTCCGTTGCCATTGCTCCGTGCAGATCTAGGAAAACTCCGTCAATCTGCCTAGCATTTCGCAAGAGGTCGAGGAACTCTCCTTTAAGCGTGTCGTACGCTCGCTGCTCGACTGCGCCAGAGGGCATTGCGAACGTCCATAGGAGCGGGATAATCTGAATCCCTAACTTCTCCGAATTCTCGATAAACCCGCCGGTGATTGTACTCGTCTGTCTGAAAGTCGAGATAATGTCATCGCTGATGTGGTAACTTCGCTTAAAGTCGTCAATTGAAGTCGGCACTGATGAAAATGTGTTTGTCTCGTGACCGATGCAACCCGTTGCGATACGCATAAATATATCTCCGTTCGTATAGCATACTACGTAAAATGACTCCTTCTTATATATTTCACGCATGATAGCACAAAAAATCAGAAATTGAAAGGAAAATTGTGATGACACAGCTCCAATGGCAGTCAGATCAGATTGAAGCGGCTGAGGACGCAGATCTCATAGAACTCTGTTACCAAAACGGTTGGACTGATGGTTTGCCAGTTGTTCCACCAACCCCGGATCGAGTAGAAAAGATGTTAGCTGGCACGAACCGGCAGCCGGATGAATTACTCGCAGCTATCCCGCCAAAATGGGGACACGCAACAATTGAACGAATCGCTATTAACGCGGTGATGGCTGGTTGCAAGCCGGAATATATGCCGGTCGTCATTGCAGCAGTTGAGGCAATCACCGAGGAAGCATTTAATCTGCACGGTGTTCAGGTAACAACCGCTGATTCGACACCGTTGCTAATTATCAATGGTCCCATCCGAAAGCGGTTGGATATCAATGATAGTTTTAACGTTTTTGGACAGGGTTGGAGAGCGAATGCAACAATTGGACGGACAATCCGCCTCGTCGGTACGAATATCGGTGGTGCTTTACCCGGCGAATTAGACCGCTCCACTTTGGGTCATGCTGGCAAATACACCTTCTGCATCGCCGAGCGGGAGGAGGCGAGTCTGTGGGAGCCTCTGCACGTTGAACGCGGATTCGAGGCATCTGACAGCACGGTGACAGTCCATGCGGGTTCCTCTCCATATCACATCGGTTCCAGTGGAAATACAGCGGAAAGCATCCTGGACGCAATTTGTGACGGCATCTCGTCACTGGGACCCCCATCCTCTGAGATTGTCCTTGTGTTTACTCTTGAGCACATGAAGACAATCGCCAGAGATGGTTTTAGCAGGAGCGATATACAGGCGTATATTCACGACCAGACACAGCGACCTCCCGAAAATGTTATTAGCATCGTCGCTGGGGGACCTGCGGGTCAATGGACGGTTGCGATTCCGAGATGGGGCGGTCCAACCCACTCAGTGACGAAACGCATTGAAGTTTGAAGTGGAAGAACAAAGTTTGCCCCGAAAGGAACAGAGATTATCAGCTTTATGAACAGGAGTGTTCAAAATGTGAACAATATATGGTTCCCATTTCGCCATAAATGGTGAAAAATATGCCTACAGACGCCAAATCTAACCTCTATCGAGTTTGGCATACTATGTGCATCCTCCTCTGAGATCCTGCAATAACTGCGTAGAATTAGCAATCGTGAGCCTTCGCAGTTCCGATCTATATTGGAGTTCTATACCACATAGGAGGACAGTCATGAAATCGCCGAAACCGCAGGTTTGGAAAATCCTAATTGCGTTGACGATATTGGTAAGTTGGGGTTGTCTTGATGGCATGGCAACTGTTACAACATCAGAAGTACAGTCGCTCCGCCGTAAAAAGGGCAAAGAAGTCGTTGATGTCGGTAAAAGCCTTGTCGAAATTGCAGAGCGTGCAAGTCGTGATAGCATAAATCAGGCAGTCGATTTGGTATTTGTTATTGATGGAAGTTTGACCATGAAGGATCTAGGCAAAAAGGTTGAAGAACGGATTGCTGATATGGCAAGAGTCTTTGAAGAATCAGCGATTGATTATCAGTTTGCGCTTATTTGGTATCAAAATTTCAGCGGTAGTCCACAAATCACAGTCAAACCGCTGCAGAGAGGGCTTCTTCCGATTCAAGAAAATTTTCGTAGACCTTCGATGGCAAAATTTATGGGTCCGATTGCCGGATATGGGCTCGACGCGATTATGAAGGGCCTTACAGAGCTCAGTTTCCGCTGGGATGCCGAAAAACACTTCGTCGTTGTAACGAACTCGGTGTTGAAAACGAGCTGGAGTGCCGGACGCGAAAAAAATGAGGTCGTCAATAAAATCTTGGATTGGTGTGAGCTAGATGAGATGCGGATCAATGTCATTGGCATTAGCGAAAGGATACAAATTCAGTTAGCCGACCAAACCGGCGGCAAATGGTACGGGATCCATAAAAATTAAGAGTATTCATTAAAGACAGATAAAACTTTCCATTGATGCTAGAAACATCGCTATATGCCTGTCAAGGCTGCTCCAGTTTTCCCCGATTTGCCTTCTTCTTGGGATAGATGCGCGGTCAGCAGCGGAGTGTATTTCTACACACTGGAGGCGGGAGATTATCAGGAGACAGGGTAGATGACCGTTCTGGGATAAAATCTGTCAATACGGAGGTCTATCATGAAAAAACGGTTGATACTTTACCTATGCCTCGTATTGTTCACTCCCACCATAGTCGGTGCTGTCGAGCCAATCGGTTCGCTTGGAGAAGGAATTCTTCGGCAAGCCCACTTCTTGCCAGATGGCACTGTTCTCCGGGTGATGGCAGACCGCATCGAAATTGTCAATACGGACACGAATGAAGTCATTGATACGTTTGCAGAAGGGTTAAATTGGGCGACAGAGGTGACCTTAAGTCCAGATGGGGCATGGCTGGCAATCACTACTTATCTGGACGGTACAAGGAAACCTTCAATTGAAATATGGGAGATAGTGACGCACAAACTGATTCGCCGATTAGAGCCAAGATTCGATAGGGTAAGTCTGGTAGTATTCAGCAGTGCCGCGCCTTTGCTTGCTGTAACTTCTCATGATCAAATCCATCTGTGGAATTGGAAGGACAACGATTATCTTGGTGAGATGAAGGGGGAACGCCGACCAGCAAAGAATTGTTATAGTTGGGGCAATTCCGGACAGCACTGTACCTATCCTGCGAGGATTCGATCGCTTGCTTTCAGTCCGGATGGTCAGTTTCTTATTGTCGGATCTCATCGTCCGGATGCAGAGATCTGGGACGTATCCACACGCAGACTGGTCGGGCATCTTGAAGGACACGTCGATTGGGTTATTCACATCTCCTATAGTCCTGATGGCCGCTATATCGCAACGGCGAGACCGGAATCTAGTTGGGTCTATTTGTGGGACGCCCAAACGCGACAATTGATCCGGAATTGGAGAAATGGCGATGAAGGCGAAATCCAGAAACTGCTTTTTAGCTCAGACAGTCAACAGTTATATGTTGCAACACAGACACGGAATTGGGCGGTAGATCCTAACAAACGAAATGACCGTGTTCGTGTTTTTGATGTGCACACAGGCGTGCAACTCAACGAATTTGGAGATGAACTCTTCATTTTACAGGATTTCTCTCTGTCACCTGATGAAAAAGTCGCTCTTTTCCGGTACTATATTAGCGAAGTTGTGCTCTGGGATATCAAACATAACCGCCGTTTGGCATTTTGGGCGAACTATCTTTCGGGACATCATTGGAAATTGAGTCCAGACGGGCGTTCCTTGGTAATGGTAAATGGTGCGATGATGAAGATTTGGGATGTCCCCTCCCGTTCCCTCCGAAAAGTGCTCATCCCGCACAACGAAACGTTTCGTGAGTTTGACATTTCCCCGGATAGCCAAACTATTGCAGTGGGACAAGATCCATGGATTGAACTGCGAGACATTTACACCGGTGAGGTCACCGCACAATTTCGTCACTCTGGACATACCGCTATTGCTTTCAGTCAAACTGGACAGCGCATTGCTACTGAGCGTTTCCTTCTTGACATTAATGATTCTGAAAATCGAGAGGTGATAGAGAGGCAAGGAGCTTCTTGCGCTACTTGGTATTCTTTCGTTGCTTTTAGTGCTAGGGATATTTATTTAGCCGCTAGGGATAGCAGAAATAACCTTATCCATCTGTGGGAACAACAGGATGGCAAATACGTCTATCGCTATGTGTTACATTCACCGGTGGAGGGTGTGCCGACATTCATACCCTCACTTGATGGTGCCCCTATTTTTGCTGTCGTCAATTCTAAGCGAATGGCAGTATGGGAGCTCCGAGAACAGCCACGATGTCTGCTAATACTTGAGCTAGATACAATATGGTCCGTCCACTTTAGTGACGATGGGCGATACCTCTTCGCTGACAGTGAAGATGGGCTGCAGATTTGGGATTGGCGTGCACAAAAACGGATACAACACCCTCCTTTTCCCGAATATCTTGCCCTCAGTCGAGATGGTTCAGTACTCCTCACTTGGGATGATAAAACGGGGCAAATACTGATATGGGATGGCAAGTTTCTACTCCCCCCAGAGCCGGCTGTGTCTTATGACATCAATCACGATGAAGTTGTGAATATCTTGGATTTGGTAGAGGCTGCTTCTCAGTTCGGACAGATTGGCGCGGATCTCACCGGAGATGTTAACCGGGACGGAAGAGTGGATGTGTCTGATTTAGGACACATCGGCTCACGTTTGGGCGAAAATGCTGCAGCACCTGCATTGTCCATTGACGATTCAAACCCGGTTGTCAGTTATCATTCATCAGCCGTCAAGCGTCGATTCCAAGCCCTCACAGCATTAGAATCGCTGGAAACTCCCTCGCATGGGGCACACATCGCACGGGACTTGCTCAAAGCATGGCTATCCCACATGAAGCCATCGGTTACGGAGACGAGGTTGCTTCCCAACTATCCCAACCCCTTTAACCCCGAAACGTGGTTTCCCTACCAACTGGCAGAAGCTGCTCATGTGCAAATTCACATTCACGATGTCGCCGGGCATCTGGTGCGGACGTTAGATCTGGGCGAACAGCCGGCAGGGAACTATCTTTCTCAGCAGCGCGCGGCGTATTGGGATGGACGGAATGATGGTGGGGAAAAGGTTTCCAGCGGCATTTACTGGTACGAACTTGACACCGGTAGTTTTAGGGGGATACGGAAGATGGTTATCCAAAAGTAGAATTTATTGGATTGTGTTACGGCACAAGATCGCGTGAAAGGAATGAGACAATGAAGCGAGAAAGGGTACAAACACATTGGTATGCTTATCTTCAGTGGTTCGGTCTTGTAATCACACTGGTACTGTTGTTCGGTCATGTAGCCATAGCGACTGACAAGCTATATTGGATAGACATCAAAGGGATTCACCGCGTAGATCTTGACGGTGGAAACATGGAAACCCCTGTTCCGGTTCCGTTGGTTTCTCCCATAGGGATTGCTGTCGACGAAAAAGGCGAAAAAATTTACTGGGCGGACTTTAACACAAAGAAGATTCAGCGAGCAAATTTTGATGGGACAAACATAGAGGATATTATCACAGCAAAATTAGGTCATCCTTACTACGTTGCCGTAGATACAAGGGGAGGCAAGCTATACTGGACAGACACGCGGATAATTCAGCGTTCAAACCTTGACGGTACGAAAGTTGAAGAACTTGTCACTTGGGCAAATGGAGTGTCGTGGCCTGAAGGTATTGCTGTAGATTCAAACGGCAAGAAAATTTACTGGGCGGATTCTGATACACGAAAGATTCAGCGTTCAAACCTTGATGGCACAGATATTGAGGATCTCGTCACAGAAGGATTGCAGAATCCGACAAACGTTGCAGTAGATCTAATTGCAGGAAAAATCTACTGGACCGATAGAGGAACAATCTTTCGAGCAGACCTTGATGGGAAAAATGTAGAAGAACCACTTTCGGATTTGCCTTCTTTAGCAGCCATAACTGTCGATTCGGTGGCTAGAAAGCTATACTGGACAGAGTGGAAGTCAGAAAAAATCCACCGGTCAGATCTTGATGGCACAAACGTCGCAGAGGTCTTCACAACGGGGTCGAAACGGATATTGGGCATTACCGTAGATGCGGACGGACGCAAGCTATACTGGACAGTTCCGAATTTCCCACCCAAGATTCAGCGTTCAAACCCTGATGGGACAGATATCGAAGTGCTCATCACAACAGAATTGAGCCCAAAGGGCATCGCTCTGGATACGAGCAAACAAAAAATATACTGGACGAACCCTGAAGCAAGCAAGATTCAGCGGTCAAACTTTGATGGCACCAATACTGAGGATATCCCCATTGATGGATTATGTGCGCCATACGGTCTTGACTTGGATACGAATGGAAGCAAGATATACTGGACAGATGGGTGTACAGGCATCCACCGATCTAATCTAGATGGTACAGATGTCGAAATGCTTGTCGCAAAGGAAATCGCCTATCCGAACGATGTTGCTGTGGCTGTAAATAACGGTAAGATATACTGGACGAATCATAAAGTACGCAAAATCCAACGAGCAAACCTTGATGGGACAGACGTTGAGGACCTCATTGAGTTGCCCAAAGTACCGAAAGGTATCGCTTTGGATGTCAATGAGGGCAAAATCTACCTGACGGAGGCACACTTCAATACGGGTGCGGGAATAATTCTTCGTTTGAACCTTGATGGTACAGAACCTCAAACTGTGTTAAAACCAGCAAATATACAGCTTGAAAAGACAAGATTAAGTGGGCCATCAGGTATTGCAGTCGATCCGTACAGGGGAAAGATATACTGGACGGACCTAAATCCGGGCAGAATCCACCGTGCTAATCTTAACGGTACAAACCCTGAAGATTTCGTCACAGGTGTCAATGGTGGACGTTTTATTGCCCTTGACCTAACGCAGGCTATTGAGTCTTGGAGTGTAGTAAATCATCAGGGAAAGCAACCGACTTTATGGGGACGAATACGAGGCAACGCGCTCTTACCGAATTTCCCCAACCCCTTCAACCCCGAAACGTGGATTCCCTATCAACTAGCAGAGGCTGCCCATGTGCAGATTCGTATTTATGATGTCTTGGGACAATTGGTGCGGGAATTAGATCTCGGCGAACAACGGGCAGGGGACTACCTCTCTCATCAGCGTGCGGCGTATTGGGATGGACGGAATGATATGGGAGAGGTGGTCAGTAGTGGGGTGTATTTCTACACGCTGGAGGCGGGGGATTATCAGAGAACGCGACGGATGAGTATTGTGCAATAAAACTACTCCTCAGGTCGTCATTACCAACTATCTGAGGGGTGCTCATAATTGCTATTGAGTCAGGATAACGGTTATAATCTAATCTAACCTACCAGAAAGAGAGGATTATAACATGAGTTATCCTGACAGTGATTATTATATCACGTTTTTGTTTGAACAACTAGAAACTTTCAACACCTCCGTCGAGTCTGAGTCGAGCCCCGCTCTCGGTCGCCCTAAGTCGTATGCAGACGAGTCGCTGATTGTGCTTTTTGCAATCTTGACACTCAAAGGTATCTATTCATTTAAGGCACAACACAGATGGCTAAAGATCCACTTGCCGAAGATGCCATGGTTCAATCTCCCGACCGTCCCCTCTCGTGCGACGCTGTCACGCCGGTACAAACAAGTCGCTTGTCGGCTTGAGGCGTTCATTGAGTTTTTAGGTGACTTGGGCATGACTTTGATTGCCGATGCGTCTTTGGAAGTCGTTTACCCAGACAAAAGCCTGTTTAAGGCAAAAGGGAATGTGTGGCATCAGAAAGACAAAAACGCCAATCGCATCCCAAAGGGACTGCGTGCCGTTGATACAGACGCAAGTTGGTCTTTTAGCAAGTACCATGGTTGGGTTTATGGCTATGGACTGCATCTAACCGTTTCTGTAGAGGGATTGCCTTTGATGAGTGCGGCTGACACCGCTTGTGTCAGCGAGAGAGCAATACTTGACCAACAGATTGAGAAAATGCTTGCACAAAATGTCCGATATATCGTCGCCGATGCCGGATACACTGACCTCAAGCGAACCGAGAAACTAGCAAACAAAGGATTGTTGCTTATCACTCCAGTGATAGGTGCCAAACGACCTCAAGCCCAAGGGTATGTCGAAGCTATTAACCAATCACAACTGTTGCGTACCTATCAACAAAAACGCAAGGTCGCCATTGAACCGATATTTGAATTGCTTAACCAACTGCTATCGACACATAACAACCACAAACAGCTACCGGTCACGGGCAAACCGAATGTGCGAACTTTCTTGATGCTTGGTGTCGTATTACTTCAGGTCGCAATGTTGGTCAATTCTATTTGGGAACTTCCTTTGAGAAATGTCACACATTTCATCACTCTATTTCGATAAACTGATTTATGAGCACCCCTCAACTATCTCAAAAGCGAGAAGGAGGTAAACAAACGGCCTGGTATATTTTTATCTAGTAATTGTTACCTTCGTTTCAATTTGAGCGTTTGGATATTAAAGACTGTGATTATCAAATGTGTGCAATCTAAGCGATACAAATGTGAATTTTTCAAGCCTATAAAAGCAGTCTGACTTAAACAGAATGGCGCATCAAACGTCTTAATACTTGATACAATATTATGTGGATTCAAAAGGGTTGGCAGATTAATTGCCACCGTAGGAGGTATCAATGAAATCATTAACTCGAATCCTCACCGCGATCTTTATTTTTATTGTTGTTTTTAGCATGAATGCTGGCGCAGACAGCGTTAAAATGGATAAGGAAGTATCCAACTTCACGCTCAAAGATGCGATGGACAAAGCGCATTCGCTCAAAGATTTGGGGCACGACAAAAAGGCGACCGTTGTGATGTTCATTTCGACCCAATGTCCTGTTTTTAACGATTACAACGAGAGGCTCGTCGCACTACATAATGACTACAAAGATCAAGGCGTGCAGTTCATTGGGATCAACTCCAACAGGAATGAATCGGTCGAAGAGATAGCGGAACATAACAAAACGAACAGGTTTGATTTCGTCGTCCTAAAAGATTTGGGGAATAAGATTGCGGATAAATTTGGAGCAAGGCGTACACCTGAAGTCTACTTATTGGACGAAAAACGGGTACTTAGGTATCACGGTGCTATTGATAATAGCCAGAAGAATCCTGAAATACACTATCTACGCGAAAGGCTTGACCTTGTGGTTGCCGAAAAAGAAATTCCTGAAGACCGCAAGAAAACAAAGGCGTTTGGCTGCACTATCAAACGTGTTAGGAAAAAACCGAGTCGGGCCCGCACGCCGTAAATACTAATCTCTGAATTTTTCAGGGAAATCGATAAAATCAAGATATAGGATAAGGAAAATTGGATGATTAAAAAATTTCTTCGGGGTGTACTTACATTGTTACTCATTGCTGCTATTTGTGTGATGATGTTGGTCTTTGTTGGCGTTGGATTCGTCGGAGGTGTTGTCATCAAATCATGGGATTCCATCGATCATATTGACTTGGGGCAACTGGAATACCGTGAGGTTGAGACGTGGAAACAACACCTTGAAGTTTATTCCTCGCTTTGTACAGTCCAACCGGGAGATTCTGTTGATTTTCTGCTGGATAAATTGAAGCGACTGGAGTATCAAGAAAGCGAAGAGTTCATTAAGCCAAGTGTCGTTGGACAATATTCAGTCGGGCGTGATGAACAGGGGCAACCTGAGCGGCTATGGATTTATCTTCAAGGTTTCCATTTCCCCCGTGAAGATCGGGAACCATATCAGGTCGAGCTTTCTGTGGTTTCTGGAAAAATTGAGACAATCCAAAATGATGACGGTGAAAAAATAGACAGTTTCGACCTTAGGCCGGAGTTGCTCAACGCGCTTTATGACAGAAAAGGTGAAGCCGAGGCACGAGAGATTGTGCAATTGGTACAGATGCCAGACACCTTGCTGCAGGCATTTCTCGCGGTCGAAGATCAGCGATTCTATAATCACTGGGGTGTAGATTTTCTAGGAATTCTCCGTGCAACGATTCACAATACTCAGTTATATCTAGGGCAAGTGCAAGGAACTCTGCAAGGCGCGAGTACTGTCACTCAGCAGCTCACACGAAATATCTACCTGACCCGTGAGAGACATCTTTTGCGAAAGGTGAAGGAGGCGCTGCTTGCTGTCCGTATTGAGCGTCAATTTTCCAAGCACGAAATTCTCGAAAGATATCTTAACCTGATTAACTTGGGGCGATACGGTTCGCAGGAAGTACTCGGTGTCCAAGAGGCAGCCCAAAACTATTTTGGAAAGAATGTATGGGAGTTAGAACTCCATGAGTGTGCCACACTAGCGGGCATTCCGAAGTCACCAACACGCTATTCGCCGATACGTCATCCAGATCGCTCAAAGGAACGGCGCAATCTGGTGCTTGGGTTGATGCTAAAGGCAGGTTTCATTAGCCCAGAGGAACACGATACATATGTCCAGAAACCTGTTGTTATTGAGGTGCCCAAAAGCGCGCAGGGCACAGGCGGCTCCCATTTTTTGGAATATGTTCATGAACAGCTAATCGAGATACCTGAATTAGAGGGGCATCTGTACAACCAGGGACTAAGGGTATACACGACGATAGATCCCTCGATGCAAGAGATTGCGGAAAGAGCTGTTGCTGACCACTTGCGAGAATTGGATCAGAAGTTGAGGGTGGGGTATCGTAGATACAGAAACCTGCCCGACTACGACGAGAATAAAAATAATCCTAATGGCATTAACCCAATTACCAATTATTTGCAAGCTGGGCTAATTGCATTGGAGCCGCAAACAGGACACATCAAGGCAATGGTTGGGGGCCGCGATTTTTATATCACGCGGCAGGAGATTAACTTTTTCAATCGATCCGTCAATGCCCACCGCCAACCCGGTTCATCTTTCAAACCAATAGTCTTTGCAGCGCTGCTCGATCTGCCCCCTTTAATAACACCGGCAACGATTGTTCGCGATGAAGCGTGGTCTATTGATGTTGGAACACGGCGGAGGTGGCGACCGCGGAATTATGGACATCGCTACTACGGAGATATTACAGCGCGAAGGGTATTGGAGAAATCGATCAATATTGCGACAGCAAGAATGATGTGGGAGACACCGATAGAGGAAAATGAGAAACCCGCCGGTCTTAATAGAACCCTTGCGATTGCCAAGCGTCTAGGCATCACAGTCGATTTACCCGCATATCCGTCAGTCGCGCTGGGCGCGGGTGGATTACCGGTGATCCAAATGACTGGTGCTTATTCTGTTTTTGCCAACGGTGGGATACGCCGGAAGCCAATAGCCATTCACTATGTCGAAGATCAGTATGGGAATCTCCTGATTGAAAATCAACCACCGGCGGAACAGGTGCTTGACCCAGGGGTCGCCTATCTCATGACACATCTAATGAAGGGTGTGATTAATAATGGCACCGGGAGGCGGGCACGTGTTATGGGGTTAGAACGTCCCGCAGCCGGCAAAACCGGCACGACGGACAATTATACAGATGCGTGGTTTGTCGGTTATATTCAGAATCTCGCTACTGGGGTTTGGATTGGATTTAACGACCACAAGCAGAAGACAACGTTTCCGGGAGCCGTAGGTGCTTTACCCATTTGGGCTCGATTTATGATTGAGGGGGCACGCGGACCGGTCAGGGATTTTGATAAACCGCCCAACGTTGTTTTGCGATCTGTTGATAAAAACACAGGAATGCTGAAATATGAAGGGAAATGTCCGGAGGAAGATATAATAAAAGAAGCCTTTATCGTTGGATATGAACCGAAGATGTTGTGTAATGCTCATCAGTGATGTGTGAAATGTCAAACGTGAAGAAAGTGAAAAATATGGAAAAATTTGAGTTGGTTTCGGACTATACACCACAAGGGGATCAGCCGCAAGCAATCCAGATGCTTACGGAAAATTTTCTGCGAAAAGAGAACGACCTTCAAACGTTGTTGGGCGTTACGGGTTCCGGAAAAACCTTCACGATGGCGCACGTCGTCGCAAATTTGCAACGTCCTACGTTAGTCATCTCGCACAACAAAACCCTTGCCGCACAGTTATATAGCGAGTTTCGAGAATTCTTCCCACACAACGCTGTTCACTACTTTGTCAGTTACTACGATTACTACCAGCCTGAAGCATATCTGCCGGTCACAGATACCTACATAGAAAAAGATATACAGATTAACGAAGAGATTGATCGATTGCGTCTCGCCTCAACCGCCTCGCTGCTCACACGCCGTGACGTTATCATCGTTGCGAGTGTTTCCTGCATCTACGGTATTGGATCCCCCAAGGAGTACGATGTCCAGCGAGTTGAGGTGAGCTGCGGGGACATCATCAAAAGGAATAAGCTCCTACGTGCGTTTGTGGATATTCGATATGAGCGGAATGACATTGATTTTTCGCGTGGGAGTTTCCGTGCGCGCGGCGATGTGATTGAGGTTTTTCCCGCATATGCGGATACCGCCTACCGGATCGAACTTTTCGGGGACGAGGTCGAGCGACTGACCGAAATTGATACACTGACAGGCGAGATTTTGGCAGAACATGAATCAATCACACTCTTCCCTGCTAGACATTTCATGACGGATGCTGAACAGTTTGAACAGGCGTTGTTAGATATTGAAACCGAACTGCAAGATCAGATTGACTACTTTATTGCTAACAATAAACTGTTGGAAGCCCAACGGATTGAGCAGCGAACCCGGTTTGATCTTGAAATGATGCGGGAAGTGGGCTACTGTCAGGGCATTGAGAATTATTCGCGCCATTTCTCAGGGTTAGCCCCCGGCGAACCACCTTACTGTTTACTCAACTACTTTTCTGATGATTATCTTATGGTCATTGATGAATCTCACGTAACCTTGCCCCAAATTCGTGGGATGTATCGGGGCGACCGCGCCCGCAAGTTGACATTGGTTGACTACGGCTTCCGCCTACCCTCTGCTTTGGATAACCGTCCTCTAAAGTTTGAGGAGTTTGAATCGTATCTCCATCGAGCGGTGTTTGTTTCAGCAACACCGGGACCTTATGAGCTTGAACAGAGTACGCAAGTGGTCGAACAGATTATTCGTCCCACAGGGTTAATTGATCCAAAGATTTCCGTCTATCCGGTTGACGGACAAATTGATCATCTCATTGGGGTTATCAATGAACGGGTTGCTCAAAGGCAGCGTGTCCTTGTTACAACCCTCACCAAGCGGATGGCTGAAGATTTGACCGATTATCTCACCGAAGCCGGTGTCAAAGCCGAGTATCTCCATTCAGACGTTGATACCTTAGATCGAGCACGAATCTTAAAAGAACTCCGGCAGGGAAGTTTTGATGTTCTTGTGGGGATTAACCTCCTTCGCGAGGGTCTGGATCTGCCAGAGGTGTCGTTAGTCGCTATTCTTGATGCGGACCGGGCGGGCTTCCTCCGATCCGAAACGTCGTTAATCCAGACTGCGGGTCGCGCTGCTCGAAATCTTGACGGCGAGGTCATCTTGTATGCCGATGAAATCACCGATGCGATCCGCAGTGCTATCAACGAAACGGAGCGCCGCCGCGAAATTCAGATGGCGTATAATGAAGCACATGGCATCACGCCAGCGTCAATCGACAAGGAAATTCGCGATCTCATTAGTGCACTTGTTGACAATGATGAGGAACAGGCAGATCCGCTAGCGGTTGAAATTTCGGAGGCGACATCTGAGGAAGAGATTCATACCTTGATTGCTGATCTCACGAAGCAGATGCAGGAGGCAGCGGCGAATCTGGAGTTTGAAAAAGCGGCGACTTTGCGAGATGGGATTGAGGAACTGAGGCGGGAACTTTGAAAGATCTTGTGGGTAATAATTCTACTGCGGTTACCTTTGTAATCAAAAACTTGACGCACTTCTAAGCGTGGATGCTTAGAAGTACGTCAAGCCTGTGAAGACTACACTACTTCCACTCATCATCGGGGGGCCAGATATTGTAACTTCCCCCTCCTGCTCCTTTGGGGCCTTCAGCGAACCAGTCCTTTACCGTATCCCGCCACTTTATGAAGTGAGGGGCTTGCAGATGGGCTTGGAAAGCTGCCTCGTCTACATAAATCTCGTAGAGCCAGATCCGGTTGGGATCGCTACCGTCCTGAATGACATCAAATCTTAGACAGCCGGGCTCATCCTTCACTGAGCCTTTGGCATCGTCGAGCATGGCTTCGATGAACGCCTCCCTATGTCCTTCCTTAATCTGAATGGGTGCGACTATGACGTACATGTGTTGTCCTCCTTGCATGGTTGACGTACTCCAAAAGCTGAAGCATTTGGATTCTTGTTAGGAATCCACTTTCTAATTGTGCAGTCAACACGGCTGCGAGGTGGCCCCCGTTTTATACCGCTCTTGCAAGGGACAACGCCCTGCCCCTATACCGGTGTCTTTCCCTGCTTCCCGGTGCCGGCAACTACCAAAATTATACTATATTTGTTCAGGAACATCAAACAAAAAATGTGCTAAAGCAGGGGTGTATCCCAAAGGTAAACCTTTGGGATACACCCCTAAAGGAATTTTTGATAAATTATTCTAATTTGCGTAACCATCATGATTATTCTGGCGCCAATCTGGCAGGTATCCGCCCATCGCTCCAAATCCATAAGATGGTCCAATTTGGTTTTCGGTTCGCCAGGGCCAGCCCTGTCCCCCGATTACCCGAAATTCGTCGCCCTTTCCGCATAACCAATAAAACATGTGAGCGACGTATCTAGCGACGCGATGGCCGCCGTAGTATGCGCGATGGAAATCAAAGTCCGGTTCAACAATCCAATCTCTCTCTGGTGGCACTGTCCGCCAGTAATTGTATTTCAACATGTGGCGCAGCCCTTTTCCAGTTGATTCACCTCTTCGATGTAAAATGCTTTGAGAGTGAAGGGCAAACGTGCCAGCGGGTCCACTAGTTGGGACCCCTTCATGTTCTGCGTCACGTTGGGCGGGACCGAAATGCGTTCCTGGTACAATCTCAGTGGGTCCCATCTCCAACGGTGTATCTTGCGGAAAATAAAAAGCCTCAATAAAATTAACCTCCGGTCCGAAGATGTGATCGGCATCCTGATGCCATCCTTGGGACGGTGCGGGACATTCAATGCTGTGATCGCTTACTAGTACTGGAAGTCCCACATTCTTACCGAGCAGTGATCGCAGGGCACCGGCGAGCTGTTCATTGAGAAGTACGTGTTCAATAAACCAATCCTCAAGCAGGATTGTGCTTGGTTCATGAGAATTACGGATTCGTTCTAAATCTGCTTGGGTAAGTCCTTCAGGAATGAAACAGGGGTTAGCCGGTATTTTTCCGCTCAAGTAATCGCAGGCGCGTTGGTTGATTTCGTCGGGGACCACGCCTTCCAATGTCAGGAAACCATCTCGGCAAAATTGCAGAACCTGTGTGTCGGTGAGGGTAGGTTTGCAGTCAAAGGTTTGATTCGTCGCATCGTAGTTCATGGTGAATTACCTCAATCTTTCTGATACGAATTTTCGAGCATTATGTTAGAGATCATAAATGAGGAGTGACTGAAGTTGGCACTCCGAAACCATCTTTTTGACATTTACTATATTATTTTTCATACTATTGTCGCAAAAATTCATCTGAACGTCAAGAGAAGAATGGTCTATTGTCAACTTTCTAGTGACACAACGGCTGTGAAGTGCTATGCTGTGGCGACTGTGAAAATGACCTTCCAATTGCTGCAACTTGATGCGACGATTCAAAATCCGTTACCGAAGCTCCATTGGTGCTGTCCTGAAAGGAGGACGATATGAAAGTCACTGAAATCGAAGTCCATCGAATTACTCCCGAATACGAGGATTGGATTGCCTATCAGATGAACCACTACTCAGGTCCTGCTAGCCGCACAATATACATCGTGCATACAGACGACGGACGGATAGGACTTGGGGAGGGTGGCCGACCTGAACCGCAGGAGGTCGTCGATCAGTATATCGGCACCAATCCCTTCAAATGGGTTGGAGACGAAACCTCGCTGGCTTTGGGGACCGCCATGTACGATTTAATGGGACAAGCCGCCGGTGTGCCGGTCTACCAACTCTTCGGTCAGAAGACTCGCTCATGGGTGCCCGTGAGCAGTTGGACGGTTTCGACACATCCACAACGTATGGCGGAGGCTGTGGAGCGGTATGCAGCGCAAGGCTACACTTGGATGAAGTTTCACCTTTCGCCTTTTGAAAACGTCTTTGACCAGACCGAGGCTATGGAGGCAGTGGCACCCAAAGGCTTCAGGATTCACTACGATTTCACCGGCGGCGGGACAGACGACTACATGCCAGAATTGCTGGGCAAATTAGCACAATCTCCCATCGCGGGTTGCTTTGAGGATTGCATTGATGCCGGGGATACGCTCGCTTCTATCGATCTGCGTCGGCGGGTGCCGCTGCCCATCGTGCGACATCAAGCACCGTTGGAGGCCACCTATGAGGTGCTGATGGGGGCTGGGGATGTGTATATGCGGGGGCACCAGAAGATAGGCGCAGCTATACGTTGTGCCGGTCTTTTCGCCGCGGGCAATATTCCCTTCATGCTGCAGAACGTCGGTGGCACTATCACACGAGCGATGACCGCGCACATGATGTCGGTCTTTCCTACAGCTACCTTCCATTTTGTTACTACCACGGAGATTTATCAGAGCGATGTCGTGAAAGAAAGGTTGGATCCAGTCAACGGGTTTGTGCGGGTGCCACAGGGCCCCGGTCTAGGTCTCACACTGGATCGCGATGCGCTAGAACGGCTAGAAAATTTGGATTTGCCGGCGCAGGCACCGTGGATTATCAAGTCACGTTTTGCTAACGGTTCAATGATGTATAATTGCTATGATCCTGCTAATACTCGTCATTTCATGGTGAGACCAGATTGGCGTGGCGGGTTAGTCCCGATGAGTTATGGCGCGCCTATTGAGACCGAGTATTGGGACGACGATGGTACGCCGACGTTTAGGGAGATGCTTGAGCGAATCGAGCGGGAAGGGATGATTCTAGAAAAGTAGGGTAGGTTGATACACTAGTTTTTGAATGCAGGCATGATCTCTTTGGCGAACCGATCGAGTTGCTCCAATATTACACTCTCCGGTGTGCCTACGGCGTTGTTGACGGTAACTTGATCAAGTCCAGGATAGCGTTTTTGAACGTCCATCAGTTTTTCAATGATTAATTCCGGTGGTCCACATAGCCAGGAACCTGCCTCCACAGCCTCGCGCAGCGTTGGTAAACTAGCGGTGCGCGCTTGCTGCGGATCTGCTATCGCTTCAATCTGTTTATCTGTCAATCCACGCACGAACCCCAGAGGCGCGAACATCTTCATGTGCTCTTCAAAGTAGCTACTCGCCTCCTCGATCGCCTGTTCCTCCGTATCGGCAATGTGGTAGGAGAAGCCGATAATAAGGTCACCACCCAGTTCCATTTCCCTGCCGTGATTCGCCTGTACCTGCTGCCAAGCCTGTATCACTTTCTCTGCGGCACCGCCCGCAGCAGCACCGCCGCCGATCATACCCTTAATACCGTGTTTCGCCATAAGGTTGAGTCCGCGCTCACTAGCACTGACGATAGGCTGCCAGCACTCAACAGGTCGCTTAAGCGGACGGGGCACCAGTGTGATTTCCTCCAATTCATACCCACGATACGGAACCTTCGGCGGGATGTCGTAGTACTTGCCGTGATGGGAGAAGGACGACTCATTGAATGACTTGAAGATGATGTCAAGTTGTTCCTCAAACATCTCGCGATTGGCATCTCCATCGAGTAGCGGTGCGCCAAAAACTTCAACCTCGCGTGTATGATAGCCTCGCCCCACGCCAAAGACGATACGTCCACCCGTGAGGAGGTCTGCGGTCGCATAATCTTCTGCCAGTCGTAGTGGGTGCCACATCGGTGTAACGTTGAAAGCACACCCGATCTTGAGTCTCTGTGTTAGGTGAGCGAGATGAACACCGAGCATCAGAATGTTGGGGATGCACTCATACCCCTCTCGCTGAAAGTGGTGTTCAGCCAGCCAAAGGGTTTCGTAGCCGTTGCGATCCATCAGTTGGGCAATGGCTTGGGTCTTGTCGAATACGGTTGCTATATGCTCGTCGGAGAGCCAACGTTCATTGACAGGGGGACCGTCGAGTCCTACATCTTTTAGGTCAACATGTCCTGCGAATAGTGAGCCAAACTTTGTAATCATTTTTTTCCTTAGATCGGCTTATCTTGATTTCAGCCGTGAGTCTTGGGAAATCTCTAAACTTTCCTAAGACATTGTTCTCACTCCTTCACTGAGGAAAGGCCATCTCTCAACTCCAAAAGTTGTGCTTCTGGAAGCTTTGTGATTTCAGAAATGAGTGTCATCTCCATTCCCTTAGCAAGCATTACCTTTGCGGTTTCAATCCTCCCTTTCTGTTCACCCTCCAGCAGCCCTTCCTGCTTGCCTTTCTGTTCACCCTCCAGCAGCCCTTCCTGCTTGCCCTCACGCAAACCGTTTTGAAAAAATCGCTCCCTCTCCTTCTCTAATGCTGTGACTAACATCGTTTTCACCTCCTCTTCAGTCCGATAAATGGACTCCAATGACTCATAATCTTCAGGTTCAATCCGTCCGTGGAAAGCCAACTGCCTAAACCAGTTTAAGAACAGACTGACTGCCTCTTTATCCACCTCCGACGAAAACACATTCAGCAGCTCCGCCTCTAATACATCTAAATCGTAATGCGATTCTGCCAGAAACAACGTCGATACGATGTTTCGGATGTTTAACAACGCCTCCTGACTGTATCGGTTCTCAGCAATCAGGAAATACTCAAAATCTAACGCGAACCTGCCGAGCGGCGGGTTCTGCTCAATCAACGCCGAAAGGTTGACCGGTGCCGTCCACGGTGCGGCTCCATTGTACAGCACGATTGGAAAAACCGCAGGCAGTTTGTTGACACCCCTATTGTTGACGAGAAAATCCATGTAAAAGTTGGTGATGTAGTTCAGCACCCGCAACGCCATGAATGGATCTACAGTGGATTGAAACTCAATGAGGATGTAAATATAGACTTCGCGGTCCTGAAACTGGATTTTGTAGATTAAATCACTCTCGGTCTCTTTGTAGTGTTCGGAGATAAAGGATTTATCAAGGGGTTCACAGGTGTCGAAATCGAGAGAATGTACCCACTCTTGGTTGACGAAGGTCTCAATCAGCTGTCGAAATATGGTACGATTTGAGAATAGTTTCTTATAACCGCTGTCGTGAATGTTCATCCCTAACACTTGTTGAGCTAATCGTAGCGTAGATATTATGACGCATCAGTACCAGATTGGAAGGGCACAACCCCATCTCCGTTACGGGAGTGCGCTACCTTCCTACCTTCTCACTTTCCAGCCAAATCCTCGCTTTTAACTGCTACGGTTTTTGTTGGCACCTTGCACTTTCTTTTTGCATCTATACTTCTGGGGCTGAAACGCCATAGGACGCAGCCGCTTCGACCAGCCGATCCCACGTTTTCTGTTCGATTGGGATGCCATCTCTCATACGTTGTTCACGGCTCCGTTCTTCAAACTCGCCGGGAGCGAATACTTCATCAACACCGGGCAGTTTTTCGGAGGACTTTATCCATTCTGTGAGATACTCGGTCTCCTGCTGGTAGACATCAAGATCGATGAAATCCTGAATCTTGATAGCGATCATCACAATCCCGCTTGCGCCGCGTGTGGGTTCTTGGCGACTACAACCTGCCCACGAAAGCCCACCGGCAATGGCATCAATCATAAATCCTAAGCCGAAGCCCTTGTGCCCGAACTGAAAGCCACCCACCGGCATTACTGCTGTATCATCATGACGGTCTATGAAAGCGTTCGGATCGGTAACTGTGTTTCCTTCTGAGTCAATCATCCAACCTTCTGGCATCTCTTCATCACGTGCACGCTGGACCAGTATCTTCCCGCCTGCAACAACACTCATCGTCGCATCAAGCATCAATGGTTCGCCGTTTTTGCGGGGGACTGCGATCGCAATTGGGTTGGGTGGGAGCCTTCGGGAGGTGCCGCCGAAGGGGTGCATAAATCGTCCACCGCCATTTAGGAAAACGAGCCCGATCATCCCCTCTTTTGCGGCGATTGTGGGATACGTTCCCATCCGTCCGGCGTGTCCGCAACGGTGGAGTCCAATCCCGCCGAATGTGTGTGTTTTCGCTTTTTCAACCGCCATCTCCATCGCTTTCTGAGCGATGACCATGCCGAGCCCACCGTTGGCGTTTATCACCGCTGTTGCAGGGGTCTCACGAACAATTTCCATCTTATCCGTTGAGGGACCGCCACTCATCCCGCCTGCGTAGTTGGGCGCATTGATTACGCCGTGTGAATCGTGCCCCATCAGATTGGAATCTACGACATGATTGCTGACAATACGAGCATCTTCCTCAACCCCGCCGGCACCGATATACATATCATAAACAAATTTTCGTAAAACATCATGATTGACTGTAGGCATAAAAACCCTCCCTATTGATTTTTTTCGCGACTCTCTAGAAATCGCGATTGTGCTTCTTGATGTGTTTCCTGTTGATTAACCGTTGGTATGAGCGGTATTTTGCTTTTTAACAATATCTTGGTATGATCAATTGCTTTGGGGGACTTAGGACTGTAAAATTCTGGCTGTAATGCCTCCCAATCTTGGTCGCGAATTGTGATAATTTCGTCTAAATGGAGGCTGACCCATACATCTCCAACCCGGGAATCCAATACCTGTTGTTTCACTTTGTCATGTGCTATCGTTGCGTAAGTTTGATCGAGCTCAAAACCAATGTAGTGTCGACCAAGCCGCTTTGCAGCGATTGCCGTTGTACCTGTCCCCAGAAACGGGTCAAGCACTGTATCACCTACATCTGTAGACATTAAGATAATGCGTTCTAACAGGTGAATCGGTAGTTGACACGGATGCGGATCGCGATATTTGTTGTGCTTTATCCGATGAATATCTGTCCACGTATCTGGGACAAGCGGTCCAAAAGGATGCAACAATCCCTTTTTCCCGCCATAGTCCTTATGCAAATAGTTGCATTTACGACAACGTTTGTGCGGATAACGAATTTCGTAAAATTTATTTTCCTTTACATCTTTGGCATAAAATAGGATGCCGTAATGTGCAGGTTGAAGTGTTTTCCCCATCGGTGCCGTGGGGGCATCCCACGAAATCCAGTGCCTAAAATCAGCGAGTTTGTTCAAAAAGCCCGCATAGTACGTCAGCCATTTGGGGATATTATGTACAAAAATTGACCCCGTTTCCTTTGTAACACGTACCATCTCTGAAATCCATTTTTCACACCAGTGTAGATATTCCTCTAACTCAAGGCTATCTCTTGTGGTGTGATATTTCTTCTTTAGATTAAAGGGTGGATCAGCGAAGGTTATATCAACGCTATTATCGGGAATTTGACGAAACAACTCGAGACAATCGCCTTGAATGATTCGATTGGTATATGTTTCCACTAGTGTTGAAATTCCTTGTCATTATAGCATTGCATAGGGACAAACTCAAGCACATTATCCAATTGACTAGGGGTATTTACAGTAGATTTTAGAATTATTGAACAGTGGATTATGGAGCCGCCACGCTCGATTGAAAATTGCACCGAAGCTGCACCGAAGCTGCACCGCAAAAATGTGTTTCGCGAAGAATCTGTTTTAATAAGGAAGAACCGATTCTAGGGTTCAGTGGATTTTTCAATCCACAGCGATCTGTATTGCAGAGTAGGGGTTGAGTCTCCCAACCTGTCAGGCTTGGAAACGAAGTCCCTACGATAGACCAAGCCCGTAGAGCGAACCCAAGCTATGAAACACACCAATCATGCCCCCATGCTTTAGCCCGTCGGTTCAGGGGTTGATAGTTATCCTGTTAATCCTTGAATCCCGAAAATCCTGATTCAGACAGTAATCTGTGTTTTCCGCAGAATCCGTTTAATCTGCGATTCAGACAAACGCGACCAGATGTCGCCTCTCTGGGGCTTTGGCTATTTGGGCATATCGGGTACTATAAACATGTCGCACCTCTGGTGCTAAATCCTAAAATCTACTCTACTGAAACCTCGGTTGCCTTGGAGCACGTTCTCTCTCCAGTCGCAGCTTCGATCCCTTCAACGGTAGCTGAACTCGCGCCCCGTTCTGCAAGTGTGATTCCATAAATGCGAAGATTAATTCCGTGCTGGCATGTGCCACGCGGACACCGCAACGTGACGGCTCGCCGGTATCGAGTGAATGAACCAGATCTTTAATGAGATTCGCTGTGCTGCTGTTGTGATCAAATTCAGGGAAAGGCTCCGGCACAAAGCAATTTCGTCATCCCGGAACGTCGGCTTCGCGTCGAATGTGCCACTGCCAACCGTTATTCCAGCATGTCACTATTCCTCTGTCACAGATTGCTTCCCACTCGCTACCACGTGGAGAGAGGAGGGCATGTGCCGTAACATTGTTCTCAAATTGAATCATCCCCTGACCATTCGGATCTTCCCGAACAGTATCACCGTCGAAAATGCTGTCATCATCGGTGATATGGGCAGATGCCCACAAAGCGCGGTGGTCGCTATTCAGACGCAGGATCAGATCGAACTGATGGCTGGAACCGTTAAAAAGCGAGTGATTACCGTAGATGATTAGCGTTTTGAGTGCACCCAACTCACCACTGTCGATAACCTCCTTCATTTTGTCGAAGCCGGTGTGCCAACGGCGGTTTGTACCCAAGTTAAAGAAAGCACCGTTACGTTCCACCGCTTCCACCATTGCGTCCGCCTCGTCCATAGAAGCCGCCATCGCCTTTTCCGCGTAGATTGCCTTGACCCCATGTTCCACAGCGTGGATGACAACTTCGGCGCGGTGTTCCGGCTGCGTTGCCACACTCACGATGTCCAAGTTCTCTTTGTCGATGAGTTCCCTGTAGTCAGTGTACTGGCGTTCTTTGGGCACATCGTATCGTTCCCCGAAAACCTCCATGACATCTGGACGCAGATCTGAACAAGCGACGAGATCTGTTCGTTCTTCGGCATAGAAACCCGCCGCGTGCGAATACGGTAACGGAATTGCCTGATAATCCGGTATTTCATTGTCAATAAATGCCCCCATCCGGCTACAGCCGATAACAGCGGCGCGGTAAGTTTTCATACTTGTACCTCCATTCTATAGTGTAAGATATATTTTCTCACAACAAACCTGCTGAAAATTCGGTCTTGCGAGCGTTCACGAAAACCATCACGTTTGGTGGTTCACTCAATCCTATATTCCTTCCACCGATGCTCCACTAGATCGATGACTTCCTGAGACATCTTGATTTCGTCGGGCCACTCCCGTTGATACCCCTCCTCATGCCATTTGGTCGTCGCATCAATTCCCATCTTTGATCCTGCTCCCATCAGGGGCGCAGCGTGATCAAGCACATCAACGGGGCCCTCAACGATGGTTACATCTCGCTTGGGATCTACGTTGCTGCCAACGCGGAAAAGCACTTCCTCCACATTCTGCACATCAACATCTTTGTCAACGACGATGATAATCTTGCTAAACATCAGTTGACCAAGTCCCCACAGGCTGTGCATAATCTTCTTTGCATGGTAGGGGTAGCGTTTGTCGATGGAGATTAAAGCGAAGTTGTGAAATACACCGAACAGCGGCAGGTTCATATCGACTAACTCCGGCAGTTGGGTTCGGATCAGCGGCATGAAGATTCGCTCTGTTGCCTTACCCATATAGCAATCTTCCATCGGCGGTTTGCCGACGATGATTGTCTGGTAGATGGGGCGTTTGCGGTGCGTGATAGCGGTGATGTGAAAAACGGGATATTCGTCCGCAAGGGAGTAGTAGCCGGTGTGATCGCCGAATGGACCTTCAATGCAGGTTTCGTCCGGTTCGATATATCCTTCAATCACGATGTCTGCATCTGCGGGAACTAGCATGTCAATGGTTTTGCACGGAACCATTGGCACATTGGCTTCGCGGAGAAATCCCGCAAACAGGAGTTCATCAATCCCACTTGGAAGCGGTGCAGTACCGATATAGGACATAACTGGATCGCCACCAATAGCGATAGCAACCGGCATCCGTTCACCCGCCTCGCGGTATTCGCGGTGATGCCCGGCACCATCGTGGTGGATCTGCCAGTGCATTGCCAGCGTGCGTTCATCGAGTTTCTGCAATCGGTACGTGCCGACGTTGCGCTGACCCGTTTTCAGACTGTGCGTAAAGACCTGCGGCAGGGTAATATATTTGTCCGCATCAAGGGGCCAACATTTGATGAGTGGGATGCGATCTAATGAAATTTCGTCGCCGGTCCAAACTACCTCCTGACATGCACCACGTTTGACCGTTTTCGGAGGGAATTTCGTCAGTTTGCTCAGAATGCCGAGGAGTTTTACCTTGTCGAGCAGCGATTCTGGGGGGCCGAGTTTGATCATGCCTTCAATTTCATCGGCGATTTCGTTCATATCTTCAACGCCGAGTGCCATTGCCATCCGCTTATAGGAGCCAAACGCATTGATCAGCAGCGGCATGTCGCTGCCTTCAACTTTTTCAAACAGCAGTGCCGGACCTTCCTCCTTACTCACCCGATCTGTGATCTGTGTGATCTCAAGGTCTGGGGAGACTTCGGCTTTGATTCGCTTTAATTCGCCGGCTTGTTCTAACGCTTTTACAAAATCTCTCAGACTGGAATATGCCATTTTTCTCCTCACCAAATGAACGTTAGGATAGGGAAGAAAGCCCGTTATCCCTTACGACCTTGACGGTATACCCGTCCGCCCTTGACAACGGTAATCGGCACAAAATTCTGTCTGCTGATACGGGCCTCACCACGCGAATCCATTAGTTGAAATTCGCCTTCGCGCAGTTCAGAGATAATCGCATCTCCCCACGCACCGGGTGCCAATGTGCCAATTTTGTCCGACATCAGAATCACCGCTGCCGGCACTGAGGTAACCTTTGCGATAGCGTCGTCGAGCGGCATACCGAGATGGAGGAATTTTGTCACAACATTTGCCAAATCATAGACGGGACCGTTGACATTGTAAATATGCAGGTCTGATGAGATGGTTTGTGGTGCGACACCTTGGCTCATTGCGGTTTCGACAGTATCCCAGGAGAAAGATCCCGCACCGTGCCCCACATCAAAGACAACACCGCGCCCCATCGCCTCGTGTACTGACTTACGAACCTTCTTGTCATCGTCCAAGATACCACATCTACTCCCATGGAAGCAGTGCGTCACGATGTCCCGCTCACCCATAACCGCCAAGATGTCATCTATCGAATCGCACCAAGCATCTTGCGGATGCACCATAATGGGTAGACCCGCTGCGTCCGCGGCTTCACGCGCATGGTGTAGCGGAATCATCCCCGATCGCTCACTGACGATACTGTGCTTTGTCAATCGCACCTTCACTCCCAAAATTATATCACGGTGCTTTTCAATCATCGCACAAGCTTTATCCACATCGGCGTATTCAGGGATTTCAAACTCGCCAATTTCTTGTGTCAGCATCCCCTGTGACGAAATATTGATTTGCGCTAGGATGCGTGTTTCACTCACATCGATCACATACTTGCGGAAGCCGGGGAAAATATCAGCACCCGCCGAACCTGCGTCAACCACCGTCGTCGCACCCTTTGCCAAACAGGTTGGGTCTGGTTCAATGCCAAAATGACTGACACCGTAGAACACGTGGACATGCAGATCAATCATGCCCGGCGTGACAAGGCAGCCACTAGCGTCCAATACCTCAAGCGCGTTTACATTTGATAAATTGTCATTTACTGCGGCGACAACGCCGTTTGAAAATGCGACATCTTTGTTTGCGTGAATATTTTGTGCGGGATCAATCAGTGTTCCGCCTTTGATTAGCAGATCGTAAGTCATGTTGTAACCTCCAAGCTGTTTTGAACAGTTTAATATTCCGTTAGGTTAATCCATAGAAAGATGTACACCTCGCGTTGTCAATCCATGAATATGATGTTTGATAGAGGCTTCATTCAAGGGATTGGATTTCACAGAGATGACATCACCTTGTCCGATTCCGGGATTGTTGACCAATGGATAAATATCGTGGATTTGATTCCCTTTTAGGTCGAGTTCATACAAGTTTACCAATTCTGCAAGGGCACTCACATCGCAGATCCGATTTTTTGCCAGATAAAGCCACTTCAGATTTTTTAACCGAGCAAGGTGGCTCACATCGCAGATTTGATTGTTCGTCAACTCAAGCCGTTCAAGGCTCTCTGATTCTGCAAGCGGCTGAACGTCGTCAATCTGATTTTCATTCAGATTAAGCCGAAACAACTTTTTCAGTCCGGCGAGGGGACTTACATCGTGAATTTGATTTGCTTCGAGGTAGAGTCTCTCTAAGTTTCTTAGTTTTGCGATTGGACGAATGTCACGGATTTGATTTTCACCGAGATAAAGCCATTTCAGATTTTCCAACTCTCCTAGTGCCTGAATATCACGGATCTGATTCTTGGGTAGGTCTAGACTCTCCAAGTATATCAGTTCCGTCAGCGGGCGTATATCGCAGATCTGGTTATTATTTAGGTAAAGTCGTTCCAGATTTATCAGTTCAGTGAGTGGTTGAATATCACGAATCTGATTATTATTTAAGTCAAGTCGTTCCAGATTTATGAGTCCAGCGAGTGGTTGGATATCACGAATCTGATTGCTGTTCAAGTCGAGCCACCGAAGATTCTCTAGTTCTGCGATTGGATAAATATCGCTGACCTGATTATTGCCCAGATCAAGCCACCGCAGGTTTTTTAACTTGGCGATTGGACCAATATCTTTGACTTTTGCGCCAATCAGGCTAAGATGCACTAAGTTCCTGCAATACTCTAATCCCGCTAGATTAGCGATCTCTGTGTGTATCACCGAAAGGTGTGTGACCCTTGCCAGATCGCTGTCGGTGAGCGGATCGGAAGGGATGCCTAACTGTGACCGAAGCACACTTTCCAGATTTGCATCAGGTATATCCACTGTTATCCCGATTACATCGGGATTCAAAGCACCGTGTGAACTAAGGGTGAAAATCAATAGGGATGTGTAGAGTACAGACATTTCGTCTAGATCATCTCGGAAATAGAAACGGTATAAAACTTCAGGTAACTTTAAGCGGATAAGATATTATACACCAACACAGGTTTGAAAACAAACCTTTGGCCCTGTGAATGTTGATTAAATGAGAAATGATAATTGACCATTTTTTCCGTTGCAAGGTTATGTGAGGTGTGCTATAATGGGCAAACTATTGGTCAGTCAAAACGGTATTACTTGAAACTTTTGGATTACAGTTTACTGGATTTTCAGGGTTGAATTGATGAATTATTTAGGTTGTCCTGTTCAACAAGAGTTGAGGAATGGGCTAGTTCATTCCCTTCCTCATCAGTCATGGAGGGGCTGCATTACCTCCTTTGAATTTTTGGTCTTTAAGGTTATCGGACGCCGTTAACCTTTCCCCACTTGCATGGGGACACCCTCAAAGGCAGGGAAGAAGAATGAACTTGCGAGATATTTCTCTGGGACGCCATGCACCGTCAATCATCAATGTTGTTATCGAAGCACCGAAGGGGAGCCGGAAAAAATATCGCTACCATGCAAAAAGCAGAAAATTTCGATTAGCATATGAATTTAGTATGCCAGTACCAACAGAGTACGGTTGGATTCCAGAAACAGTTGCTGAAGATGGACATTTTCTGAATGCTATGGTGATTGCTGCCAACGCAAGCCACCCCGGCTATGTCTGTGAGGCGCGCCCCATTGGCGTACTAAAACGTAAGGACAGAGACCATCATGTTATCTGTGTGATGTTAGGTGATGAACGTTACACTTCGGTCAAGGATATTTCTGACCTAGACGTTAAGTTACTTAAAAAAATTGTGCAGTTTTTTGAACCCTATTTTGAATTATCCGGTTGGCTAAATCGTGCCGAGACGGTTGAGGTGATTAAGGAAGCACACGAAGCATACATTGCGGGTCCTAAACCCCGTAGCCCCGAAGCCCGAATAGACAAAGATCCTGAAGATGACGAGGACGCTGAAGGTATCAATGAAGATCTTGAAGAAACTCGCGCAGCAGAAAGGGACACTGAACGGGTAGACCATGACGACCAAGGAGAGGTGGAAGATGCCGATTCCGACAATTGAATGGGTTGATGGTAGAATCCACTTGATCGATCAGACTCTGCTGCCAAATGAATTTAACCAGATTTATTGTGATGATGTAGAAAGCGTTTGGGAGGCGATTAAATCACTTCGGGTTCGTGGCGCGCCCGCGATAGGAATTGCGGGCGCGTTGGGAGCAGTGCTTGGGATCTGGAAGTCAGAGGCGACTAACTACCCCGACTTTGCGGCCGAGCTTAAAGAGGTAACAGATTATCTGGCTACCTCACGCCCGACGGCGGTGAACCTATTTTGGGCTCTGGAACGCATTGAGCAAACAGCGAAAAAGCACAAAGACCTTGAGATTGAGCAGCTCAAAGGTGTTCTCCTTGATGAAGCGCAAAGCATTATTGAAGAGGACAGAGCAAAATGTCGCGCTATTGGTCAACACGGACTAGACCTCCTCCATAATGGCGACACCATTTTGACACATTGCAATGCAGGGGGACTCGCAACCTCTGATTACGGCACAGCACTAGCCGTTATGTTCTCTGCACACGAGTCAGGAAAGAACATCAGTGTTTACGCTGATGAGACTCGCCCGTTGTTGCAAGGCGCACGGTTGACAGCGTGGGAACTTATGCAGGCGGGGATTGATGTGACGTTGATTTGTGACAACATGGCTGCACAGGTTATGAAGGAAGGAAAGATCCAGTGTGTCATTGTTGGGGCAGATCGGATTGCCGCAAACGGCGATACCGCCAACAAAATTGGAACCTATAACGTTGCGATATTGGCAAAGGCACACGACATCCCTTTCTATGTTGCTGCGCCAACGTCAACGCTTGACCTCTCTCTCGGAACCGGTGATCTGATTCCGATTGAAGAGCGCGCTGCCGAGGAAGTGACGGAAGGTTTCGGTAGCAGGACAGCGCCCGAAGGGGTCAAAGTCTATAGTCCCGCCTTTGATGTTACCCCCGCCCACCTCATTACAGCAATCATCACAGAAAGAGGTGTCGCTCACCCTCCCTATGAGGAGAGTCTTGCTAGCCACAGTGATTAGCGAAGCACAAACCGCGGTCTGGGTGTTTTTCTTGAGAAAGATATCTTACCTACTTATCCATGTGCACCCTGAAGTAGTCGAATCGCCGTCGCTGCAATTCGATCCCCGGCATCTGGACACAGTTTACTAGACCGTGCAGTTCGAGGTTCATAACCCCCACCGATAAATGCTTGTGGTGTTGGAACGTACCCCACACAACCGTTAGCAAGGGAGACAACAAACGTCGGATTGAAGGGGGAACACTCCTGAATATCCAACCCATACTGACAGAAGTATTCCGCGGGCACAGCAATCAGTCCCGCTGCTCCAATCTGCATCATTTGTACCTCTGCTGTAAGGCTCGGTTCGATTTTCTTGATCTCTTTGAGCAATTCCAGTTCCCTTGCCCAGACTGCTTGATCGCCCCAAGACTGTGCTTGGTTGAGCGACGCATCGCCGAGGTCGCGTAACGGAAGTTCAAGTGTGTCAGTTGTGCACGCCAATGTAACCTCATCCGTATAATCCATTCGCGCTAACACCTTGATGACTTCTGCACCAACTGTTGTGCCGACATGCCAGCCCCAGCATTCACCGGACTGCTTCCCTCGATCCCTGAGATTATCCACTTGCGTGACATCGCCTGATGCCCCGTTTCCGAAGACGATAATCGTATGGTCAGCTTTCATCGCCTGCTGGACGGTTTTTCTCAGATAATAAATGTAGTCGGCAGAAAACCCACCTCCGCCGACCCCCAGTGTGGCATGGCAACAGTAGCTGACCCAGCAGCCAAGAAATTTACACGATTGATTTATCGCGCCGATGACCCCGACCATTGGATCAATAGGTCCTGCGACTTGAACGATATTGGGGTTGCCCACCCCTGGATGCGTGCGCTCCGAACCGTCTTTCATGCGAAAACGTCGGTTGAAGGCAACGCTTCCTTCGTGTCCTGCACCAATGACCAACGTGGCGGGTTCCCGTTTCTCGTATCCCTCAATTGCTGCTTGTGCTATCTGTGCAGCAACGAAGTCGCAGTAAACCGCATCCGATTCGCTCATGAAGACATCTGCAATAGGACCGCCGTTGTGTGTGTGGCTTGCCGCGATTAGTACATTATCAGCGAGAATGCCGGTCGCATTTGCAATTTGTCCCCGTGCATTCAGTGTTGTTGAGCGTTTGATTGATAGTGCATCAAGCCCCGCTAGGACAAGTTGTGTATTGCCATCGTCCAGTACCATTGCGTTTACAAGGAGGTCATCATGCACACTTTGGGAAAAGTGCTTACTGATACTTCCGGGCATTTCTGCACCGATTTCTGGTGTGATTGCACGTTGACCAAATCCTACTCTAATCATTGTGAATTTTCCTCTGGCGTGAGCGTGTTGGGTTAGATGTTTACGATTTTGTCGATTATGAATGAAAGTTGGTGTGATGATTATCTGCAGCTTACCAAAATATGCTGAAGAAAGCGGGTCACCTCGGAGTTTCATCCGGAGAGTCATTACTAGAAATTCACAAAGGTGACTTTACTCTGCTTGAAGGCTTTATCTGCCTGTGGTATAATTCCAACTTCAATAAGCATTAGATTATTCTATCATGACTTCAAGAAAAACGTTGCTGAAAAGATCCGCGCTGAAGCAAGAAAAACGTGCACAGATTTGGAAACTTCAGGTGCTTGATATGCAAAAAATGACATTACACTGCCGATGGTTTATTGTTGTTATTTTGTTATTTCTTATCGGCTGCACTTTTATCTCACCTGACAAGACCCCGGAAGTGACGGATCCAGCCGCACCTTGGAAGACAACTGCGCTTTTAAGCGATCAGGTCAACGCTATCGCAGCAGATGCCAAACACATCTGGGTTGCAACCGACAAAGGGATCAATTGTTTCAACAAACGTGAAAATTTGTGGACAAGCTACACTGTGGAAGATGGGGTGGCAAATAACAGGGTCTCTAGCGTGGCGGTAGATGGGGAGGCTGTCTGGTTTGGCACAGAGGCTGGCGTTTCAAAATATCAACCTAAAATTGATAAATGGACAACCTACACCCGCGATGACGGTCTGCCAAGCAACCGTGTTGTGGCTATCGGTGTAGATGGGAACTACATCTGGTTTGGCACAGATAAAGGCTTGAGCCGATATAATAAAGCAATTGACGTTTGGGCACTTCGCACCACCGACGATGGCGGTCTGACTAGCAATGAGATTTCCGCTATTGCTGTCGAGGACGAATATGTCTGGTTTGCGACTGACAAGGGGGTATCCAGATACGATAAGAAGATCGATTCATGGACACAGTTGACCAAAAGCGAGGGGTTGGCGGACGACAATGTCACAACTATCGCTATTGATGAAGACTTCATCTGGTTCGGCACAGAAAATGCTGGCGTGAGTTTATACAGTAACACAGAGCAAACGTTTGTAAAAACTTACACACGTACCGATCTGCTTGAAACGGATAAGATCAATTACATCTTGGTTGATGGTCTGTATGTCTGGATCGGCACGGCGAATGAGGGTGTTCAAAGATACATTAAACCGGTTGATACATGGGTTCACTACAAGATAGAAGATGGGCTTCCATCGTCAAACATCACAGCGATGGCAGTTGATGGTAAGTATGTCTGGTTCGGTACTTACGAGGATGGGCTAGCACGATTCGATAAGATTCGCGGGCTTTGGAGTATCGTCAAAAAGGCGGAAGGCTTGGTGAGCGATAATATCAAATCGATTGCCGAGCAGGACGGTGCCCTTTGGATTGGCACAGCGATGGGACTCAGTCGGTTTGACTTGCAATCTGAGGAGTGGAAAACCTACACCAAAGCACAGGGATTAACGACCAATTATATCACCCGTGTTGTGACTGGTGATGATGCAATCTGGGTGGGAACGTCAAAGGGGGTGGGACGATACCAGAACGATCAGTGGAAATTCTGGCGACATCAACACGGACTTCCCAGCGATTTTGTCCTTGATGTGGTGGTGGTCGATCAAACGGTCTGGGTTGGTACACGCAACGGGCTTTGCCGATACAATCAAAAGACCGATAAATGGCATATTTTTGAAGAGCTGAAAGGAACATGGATAAATGCCATCGTTGTTGACGATGACTCTCTATGGCTCGGAACCGATCGAGGGCTAGCCCAACTGATCAATCAACGTCTCACGTTTCACGTCCCGACAGATCGGGATCCTCCCCGATTCCATCGGGACTCCGACAAGCCGAGAGCAGGTCCCGACTCGTCGGGATTCTCCCCGATACATCGGGGCATGCAGGAACGGAACAGGCGGAACGGGACATCACGTCTCACGCATTACGTCAACGCCATCGCAATCGAGAAGGATATACTCTGGATCGGCACACGGAGTGGCCTTTCCATGTTCGATAAACGGGAGGAAAGATGGGATAATTTCACAACGGAGGATGGGCTGCCGAATGACAACGTGAGGACACTTGCAATCACCCAAGATGCGCTTTGGGTCGGTACACCGGGTGGGTTAGGCGTACTTTCTCGCAACGAATGGGTCTCCTCAGTGGCAGGATCGGCTAGATGGCGACAATTTGACCTAACTCAACCAGGGATAGAGATGGGACACGAAAACGTCCGGGATATTTGCGTGGTAAAGGGTAAAATTTGGTTGGGAACAATCGGCGGATTGGGTGTTTACTCTCCTGAGGATAACTCTTGGCGAGCAATTCGCGCAAAGGAACGGACGGTTGTCCTGCGCCACAGCGGTATACAACGCACGGAGCTAGATGGCGATTGGGTGTGGTTTTTGGCATGGTGGAACACCTCCAACGGAGAAATCATTCGGTATGACAAATGCACAGGAACCTGGACGCATTATATGAAGGAGGATGTAACGGAAATCCACCAGATGGATTTGCTGAAAGGGAGGAAACGAGAGAACGAGGAAGCGAGGAGGCGAGGAGGCGAGGAGGCGAGGGAACGGAAAAAAAACATGCCCTCACATGCCCGCGCTGATTCGCAGCAAGTTGGTGAGGAGACCTTACAGGCACTCACCCCGAATGATGAGATGCCAAGAGGCAAAGTCCGCTATAATCAAAAGAGGAATGATTGGCGGAACTTGCCTCTCATTACTCAAATTGATTGGATGGAGGTGACCGATGACAGTGTATGGTTTGCCACGGATGGAGGGGTGCTTGCTTATTATAAAAATTCGGACACGTGGCGGCACTACACTGTCAAAGATGGGCTGGCAGCGAGTAAAACAACGACATTGATGGTTGATGGAAATGATGTATGGGTCGTTTTGAGAGATAATCGTATCTGTCGCTATCGGCGGGATACGGATAAATGGGAGACCCATCAAGTGGTCTTTAAGGAAATTTCTCCTGATATGGAATCATACCGTACCCGGCTTGCGGCAGACAGACGTTATGTCTGGGTTCCAGCACAAATGGAGGGGGTAGCGCGTTACGACAAGCAGAACGAAACATGGAAACGTTACACTTCAGCAGATGGTCTATTGGATACGATGATTGGTTTTGTTATCGTAGATAACAATGATGTGTGGGCTTACGGCGGCTGGGGTGAAGGCTTGAGCAAGTATGACGAGAACACGGATAGCTGGATCATCATTGATTCCAGCAAGGGGTTAGTTGCCGACCGGATACGGGAAGTTATCTCTGGAGTGGACTATATGTGGGTGTTGTATAACCAAAGTTGGTGGGAAGGAGACGACAGCGTCCCCGCAAGTGGATTCCACAGAGCCAATCAGACTTGGCAGGTCTTCCGAGGTCATCCAGAGAGTGTCGGCAACAATTTCAGAGATGTGCAAGAAACGGCTGAATTCGTGTGGTTCGGAAGCCGGGAGCACGGTGTCAGTCGATATGATAAGGCTGCCTCATCTTGGACGGTATTTACGGAAGAGGATGGGCTGCTGAATAATCGCATAAACTATCCTACTTTGAAAGCCGATGGCAACTTCCTTTGGCTGGGCGGTTCCGATGGTATCAGTCGCTATGACATACGTAAAGATAGTTGGACGGTGTACACCGGAACGCGCTCTGTACCCGCTGATGTAGTACATGCAATCGCCGTTGATTCGCGTTATGTTTATTGTGGAACAGATCGGGGTGCAAGACGGTACGATAAACAGAATGACTTATGGTTGGAGAAACGTATCGTAGAAGAGCCTGTGAATGCGCTTGCTACCGATGACAAATACTTGTGGATAGCAACCGCCCAAGGCGTTACTCGGTTTGACAAATCGGCGCATTGGACAGATCTGCACGAAGCGGAAAACGGTTTGGCTGATACATTTGTTAAGGTTGCCGATGTGGAAGGACGCACCTTATGGGTCGGTACGGATAAAGGGGTGAGCAGATACAATACTCTCTCGGATGATCCTAATGCTTGGGAGACCTTTAGGCGCGCAGACGATGTGGACACAATGCTGTTATCCCAAGAATACGCCAATAGCCTGATAGATAATCGAGTGACCAGTATAGCGGTGGGAGATCGCTACGTCTGGGTGGGGACAGAGAGAGGTATCAGTCGCTATGACATGAAGAAGGAGGTCTGGGTGACTTACGCGAAGCAGGAGGGATTGCACCACAACAAAGTGAGTAGTATCTGCATTGATGGCGATTGGGTGTGGTTTGGCACGGAAGGTGGTGTCAGCAGGTTGGACACGAAGACGGAAGAATGGCGTGTCTTCAGATCGTTTGACGGTTTAGCCAGTGATCAGATTACTAGTATTGTTGCAGAAGATGATTTCGTTTGGTTTGGCAGTTTCGATGCTGGGGTGTCGCGCTACAATAAGGTAACAACGGAGTGGAAACACTTCACGCAAACAGATGGGCTCAGTCATAATCGGGTCTTTGTACTTGCCGTAGATGGTGATTTCCTTTGGGTAGGAACGGAACGTGGGTTGAGTCGGTATGATACATTGACAGATACGTGGACAATCTTTACCACGCATTTCGATGAGGAAGAAGATCGCAGGTGACGTTAAAAAAAGAAAACGAGAAGACGAGAAAATGGGAAGGGGAGAAAGTCCCGATTCTCGGGATGCTCGATGAAATCGGCATGAGCAAAACCAATCTTACTTTCTGCTTTTACTCTTTCCCTAAAGAAAGGCACAAGAATGCGTCAAAATCGTATAATTTTGGGATTCATAATATTCATGTCTTTGGCGAGTTGTTCCACACATGATCCACAGCAGATGCCCCCTGATTTTTTCCTTGATGCGGAAGGGGACGCAACCAGCCAACTCCTCAGTGACCGTATTCTATCTCTAGCTGTCGATTCGCGTTATTTGTGGGTCGGAACCGACCGGGGGTTAAGTCGGTATGATAAAGCGCAAGGTCACTGGGATAATTTCACGGTGAAAGACGGTTTGGCTCACAACCACGTTTTATCCATCGCTTTGGACAATCTTCAGGTCTGGATTGGCACACGCGACGGTGTGAGTCGTTATGAGATCCCTACAAGTACGTGGACGCGCTACATGCCGCGTGATGGCTTGGCGGGGCGAGAGGTTTCTTCCGTTGCTGTCGATTCGAGATTTATCTGGTTTGGTACACCCAACGGCCTCTCTCGCTACGACAAAGAGACGAATAGTTGGGCGCGGAAGCGCGAGGAGGATGGGCTCGCGGGTGATTTTGTTACGCAGATCGTGATTGATGATGATTATATTTGGGTCGGTACGGAGAACGGGGTTTCGAGATATGACAAACTCACCGATTCATGGAACAACTATGACAAGGACAGCGGACTTATTGATAACAGCGTGACTGCGATTGCCGCTGATGAGGACTCCGTCTGGTTCGGCACAGAGAATAAGGGACTCAGTCGCTACGACCAACGGAACTCAGAGTTCGTCAGGGCGTATACCAAAAGGGATCGGCTGACGAGCGATCAGATAAGCGCACTGGCAGTAGATGGAACGTCGCTATGGTTAGGAACTGCTGACAGCGGCGCACAGCGCTACATCTTATCTGTTAATACATGGCGGGAGTACACAGCAGAAGCGGGATTGCCCTCCAATCATATCACAGCAATTGCCGCAGATGGGAATGTGGTCTGGCTTGGTACTTATGAGCATGGGCTAGCACGGTATGACCTGCGCGGTGAAACGTGGAGGCTTTACGGCGAAATTAAGGCGTTGAGTGACAATGATGTGAAGGATATTTTAGCGACGGATGAGTCGATTTGGGTGGCGACGCGATCCGGATTGAACCAAGCAGCCTATCTCGCAGATACAGAATTTTCGTTGGAACTTAATTGGAGGACGTTGAGTAAGGCAGAAGGTTTGGCGGATAACTACATTACCACTGTTGCGGAAGTGGGGGAGGATCTCTGGGTCGGCACACCGCGCGGCTTAGGAAAGAGGCAAATTCCGCTACAATTAAAAAAGAACAAGGTAGCGGAATTTGCCTCTCGACCTGAAAACGAGGACAGGTGGACGTTTTTTACAACGAAAGATGGGTTAGCGCACGACTTTGTCACCTGCGTTGCATGGGAGCCAGCGAATAGAGTCACCGAGGGACAGGGACAAGGGGAAGGAACGGAAGAACGGAAGGGAGGGAAGAACAACAATACACCATACGTAAGTCAGTCGCATCACGCATCACGTTTCACACATCACGTTTCACGTCTATGGGTTGGAACGAAGGCAGGACTTTCAACTTATGAACCTCAAACCCGAAGATGGAATACACATCCCTCTGCGCTGCAGATCTCTGGTCGTATTAATGACATCAAACTAGATGGCAGTTTTGTTTGGATTGCTACCGCTGATGGGCTTGTTTACTATGATGGGACCGCTGATGTATCAGGCAAACTAACCGAAACAGATGGGTTGCCTTCAAAGATAGTTAACACCCTTGAAATAGAAGGTAGCTCTATCTGGATAGGCACACAGTCGGGTTTAGCGCGCTTAGATAGGTCGTTCCTCACGTCTCACGTTTCACTTTTCACGCTTCACGCCAATGTTAGAGCGATTGTCGTTGATGACGATACTGTCTGGGTCGGCACACCGCTGGGATTGGCAAAGTACGATACTGCAGCAGATCTATGGACGCACTACACCCGTGAGAACACCAACGAGGGACTCGCTTCCAATAATGTTAAAGTCATTTTGAGAGACAGTGGCAAGGTTTGGATTGGCACAACTGCCGGTGTCAGTTGCTTGGACGAAAAGACGGGCAAGTGGTCGAAACACCTTACAGCGACGACGACAGAAGTGCTGCACTCGAATTGGGTCAGCAAGCTGATGGAAGATGGGGATGGGCTCTGGTTCGGTAACTGGAAGGATTCCACAGAAGGCGCGATTGTAAGGTATAATAGACAAACAGACACGTTCCGCTTCTTCAGCAAAGAAGACCTTCCGTTAAAATCCATTGAGAGACCAATCACACGCATACACGGTCTGACCGTGGGTGAAAATGAGGTGTGGGTCGGCACCAATAGCGGGTTGTTACGCTACGACAAAACGACGGATACGTGGCATCATTATACAATGGCGGACGGTCTGCCAAATAACGAGGTCTGGGCTGTTGTTCTCGATGCTCCATATCTCTGGACGGCGCATATTGGCGGCGTGGTGAGCCGTTATTCGCTTGAGTTGGATACATGGAAAACGTATGAAATCGTGCCAAGTGTAGAATGGAGCAATATTGGAGTCATTGCTGTCGATCCGCAATATGTCTGGGTGACGACGGTTTGGGAGGGACTTAAGCGATACGATAAATCAACAGATACTTGGACAGCTATCACGGAAGCGCACGGCTTGGGAAACAATGAAACCAATGACCTGCTCATTGATGGCGATTATGTCTGGGTCACGGGATGGGGAGATGCTAGCCGTTATAATCGATGGACCGAAGAATGGGAGATATTCTCAAGCCAGCGAGTGCTCTCAGACGTGAATTTCGGGCTCGATAAGGGGCAGGATGGCGTTTGGCTCACATACTCAGGGTGGAGCGGTGCTCTCGCGTCAAAGTATAACAATGAAACCGATTCGTGGACAACATTGAACCTACCACAGACTGAGGGGTTTGATTTCGGTCGCACAAAACAGGTTGTGGAGACTTCTGATACTGTTTGGTTTGCAGTAGATCGTCAGGGGTTGGCTCGATATAACAAAGCCGCAAAGGATTGGGCATTCTTCGGTGAGAAGAACGGTCTACCAAGCAGTAAGATCATCGAACATTCCTTGGTGGTAGACGATGATTACGTTTGGGTGGCGACCGCTGGAGGCTTGAGCCGATATGACCTAAAGAAAGAGGTATGGACCACTTTCACTCGGTCGCCTCTAACGCGGACGCTCCGCGAGTCGAAAGTGTACGCAATTGCTGCAGAAGGGCGTTATGTGTGGTTGGGGACAACCAACGGTTTACATCGCTATGACAAACAAACAGATCGCTGGTTTGCTCCTCGCCTGGAGGAGGTTGACGATGAGGAGGATGACACCTCAAGTATCACATGCCTGACGATTGACGAAAAATATGCCTGGCTCGGCACGAACAACGGTGTCCTGCGCTACGATAAAGCCGGAAATCGGTGGGAAAGATATACCGTTGAAAATGGTTTGCCTTCCAATACTATCCGAGATTTGGACGTAAGGGGCTACGACTTATGGATTTCGACAGATCGCGGCGTTGCAACTTTCAATCGTCTCTCTGATGACCCTAATGCGTGGGAGTCGCACACACAGGCACTGGAAGTCGAAGGCATGGGTGATGATAAGAAATACGCACAAACACTTTTGAGCGATGATGTCCGTTGCGTTGCGGTCGGCGAGAAGTTGGTGTGGTTTGGCACGGACAAAGGGACTTGCCGATATGATAGAGAGCAAAAAACATGGGAAGCCCTGACCACAGATCTTGATAAGATTGGAAATCAAAACAGCCTGACAGATACTAGCGTCATCGTTATTGATGAGGCAGATATCTGGTTCGGTACGGATAAGGGTGCGACAAAGTATAACGTCGAATCCGGGGATTTCGTTACCTACACGCGATCGGACGGTTTGGCAAGCGATGTTGTCACCTGCATTGCCTTGAACGGTGAGGAGATTTGGTTCGGTTCGGCAGATGCAGGAGTCACACAACTGGATAGAACCACGGGCGACTGGCGCGTCTTTAATATAGACGACGGCTTGTCCCATAATCGGGTAGAAGCAATCGCGCTGGACGGTGACCAACTCTGGTTCGGCACGGAGCGGGGCTTGTGTCGATACAATCAGAAAACAGAGACATGGACAAGTTATGCGGAAGATTAACAAAGACAAGAGGACGAGAAGACGAGAGAACGTGAAAACGAGAAAGTTCACTCCTTTTTTGAGTACGTGTGGAAGTGTGGAAGCGAAGGGGCGAGAAAAACACCCGCTCCCTCAAAAACTCGCTCCCTCACACACCCGTTTTCTCGCTTTCCTGTTATCTCGTTTTCCCGTTTTTCTCCTGCTATTTCACCTTGGGTGTGGTCTCACTCAAATTGATCCATCGGAGAAAAAATCGGCGGCTCTGGAAGAAGCAGCGATTACCCAAACAGCGGCGGAACAAGCGTTGGTGAGCGATAATGTCCGTTGTGTTTCAACTTCAGTGTACCACGTCTGGGTAGGGACAGATCGAGGTGTCAGTGTCTATCATAAAGTAGATAAGCGTTGGACGAAATTAGACCGGGGAGATGGGCTACTCTCTGATGATGTCACTGCAATCGCCGCCGATGGAAAATCGGTCTGGATAGGTACGACGCTTGGGATTAGTCTCTATGAATTAGAAAATAAACGTTGGAAAAAGTTCCAGCGGCGCGACGGCTTGGCGAGCAACAAAGTTACCGCCATTGCCGTGGACGGAAATTATATCTGGGTTGGGACCGAAGCAGGCATTTCGCGTTATGATAAGACAACCAAGGCGTGGGCGTTGCAACAGGAGAAAGATAAAGATCTGTTTAACGCAATCACCGAAATTGCTGTCGAATCCGAATATGTTTGGTTTGGCACAGAGGACGGGCTCCGGCGCTACGATAAGCCCAAGGACGCATGGAACACTTACACAACAGAGGAAGGGGTGGTAGAAAACCATATTCGCTGCATCGCTTTGAGCCCTGATGCTGTTTGGGTGGGTACAGAGAAATCGGGCGTAAGCAAATACAGTACAATCAATCAGACCTTCACCGAGAGCCATACCCGGACGGATCGGATAGAGAGCGATTTCATCAGGGCGATTGCGGTTGATGGGGACAATGTCTGGTTCGGTTCGGCAGATCGTGGAATTCGTCGGTACATCACAACAGTGGACACTTGGTTCAAATACACCACAGCGCGGGGGTTGGTCAGCGATCACATTACTTCGTTGGTTATTGATGGTAGGACTATTTGGATTGGCACTTACGAGCACGGTTTGGGTCGATACGATAAAGTGACAGATGGGTGGACATGGTATTCCAAACGGGATATGCTGGTGTCGAATCAGATTAAGACACTGGTTGCAACTGGAGATGCGCTCTGGGTTGGTACAAATAAAGGTTTGAGCCGCTACGCGCTTCTCGAAAAAACGTGGAGGAACTACACCAAAGCAGATGGTTTAACGACAAACTATATGACCGCTTTGGCGGGTGATGCCAACGATGGAACACTATGGGTTGGGACGTCCTTGGGGTTGGGAAAACTAGAGAAGGAACGCTGGCGTTTCTATACCGAGCAAAATGGACTGGTAAACAATTTTGTTACCTGCATTAGCCTCTCCAATCAAATTTGGGTCGGGACAAAAGGTGGATTGAATGTCTTAATAGGGACATCGCAGGTGCCCAATCCATCACGTTTCACGTTTCAGGTTTCACGCCAACCCTATCTCACTGGCAAATGGGTGACGGCGGTGTTGGCAATTGGTGAGGAGGTCTGGGCGGGGACAACTGAAGGATTATATCGGAAAAACAGTACGACGGATAAATTTGAACCCTTTTCGACAGTGACAGATTATATCAACACACTTGCATTTATAGTAGATTTAACAATTAACGATACATATTGATAATCTCCTCAATGGGCTTATCCGCATTGTATGACCGGACTCTCTTTATATTGGCAAACTTTTGTTCAACGGGATTATAATCCGGCGAATACGGGGGCAAGTATAACACCTTAGCACCACAGGCTTGTATCAATGCTTGGGTCTCGGTGGTCTTGTGAATGCGTGCATTATCCATTATCACGAGACTGTTGGCATCTAAATGTGGCGATAACGCTTCATCAAGCCATGTATTAAACCGTTGTGCATTACAACTGCCCGATATTAACTTTGGGGCAATCAACTTATTATTCAGTTGTGCCACTATCAAAGTGGTGGTGCGGGTCTTTTGGCTGGGTATCAACCCCTGGACACATTGTCCCCGGGGGGCATAGCCATGACTTCTAAACGTTTCATCTGTAAAACCGGTCTCGTCGAGGTAAATCAGCGTTTTGCCTGATGCTTTCGCCGTTGCGAGTTGCTCCTGATAGGCTTGTCGTTTTTCTGGACATTGCTCCTTATATCCAACCGTTTTTTTTTACGCGTGTAGCCGAGTCTTTTGAGTCCATAGCCGACACAGGCGGGTGAAACCCCAAAGTGTGTGGCGCGTTCTTTAAGGGTTTGGTCAGGGTGTGCCTTGACATGTTCAGCCAGTGCCGTTGGGTCAAGTAGTCTCGGTTTTCGGGGACCCGGTTTGCCCGGTGTGAGTGGGTCTGGGTCATTGAGCCATCGGTAAATCGCAGTTCGACCGACTTTGAACCGTTTTGCCGCTTCTGTTTTACTGCCACCATTTTCTATGAATTGAAGGACGCGTGTGCGTAAATCTGATGAATGTGCCATAATGCAAACAGGATAACATACTTCTAAACTATTGTCCCGTTATTTCTTGCGTCTACTATAGTCCGGATGGACGTTTGCTCGTCGGCACACGAAATGGATTGTGGGTTGTTCGACCCCCCTTTTATCCCCCCGCTAACGGGGGGATAACCCACATCACCGAGGGTTTGCCGAACCTGAATGTCCGGGCTGTTGCGGTAGACAGAGAAACCATCTGGATGGGAACACCAGGTGGGGTTGCACGCTCCGATGGAAATCGAGTACAACAGGTTGTCACGATGCAGCTGGAGGGTTTGCTGCACGATAATGTTCAGAGTATCGCCGTTGTAGATAAGCAGGTTTTTTTCGGTACGGTTGCTGGACTTGCTGTCTATGGGATGGAGGAGAATCAATGGGAGAAGCATACACCATATCAGGACACAGAAATTTTAAGAGAAGATGAGGCACGTTGGATGGAGTTAGATGGGCCCCACCTGTGGGTGCTCAACTGGGCGGCTTCCCCAAATGGTGCAATTTTGAAATTTGATCGCCGTACCGATACGTGGGTAGAGTACACGAAGGACACGCTACCACTCTCCTCCGAAGTCCCGTTTATCACCGCAGTCCGTCGATTGGCAGTGGGGAAAGAAGATGTCTGGTGCGCTACAGGGGATGGCGGTGTACTACGATACAACAAAGTATCAGATACATGGACGCACTTCACAAAATCATCGGGTTTGCCGGGACACCATGCCACGCTGATTGAGCTGGATGAACCACATGGCGTTTGGGTCGCTTTCCTCGGTGGCGCGGCGGCGCACTATGATATGCGGACCGAGAAATGGGAATCAATGCAAGTGACGGAAGCGGGTCCCGGGACGTACATTGAGGACATTGCCTGTACGAAAGATTATGTCTGGTTTTCCACAAATGGTGTTGGGGTCAAACGGTATGAGCGGGCGACGAAAACTTGGCGGTCATACACAGAGGCGCAAGGTATGGCATCGCGCGCCGGTCAGTGGATTGCCGCAGACGGAGACGGTGTGTGGACCAGCGGCGGAAGTTCTTACTCGTGGGTCAGTGACCGGGGAACGAGCGGTGTGAGTTACTATCAACCCACCGACGGTACTTGGACAATTTATGATAGACGCAAAGGGCTGCGGGTTAATTGGACTAGGTATGGACAGGTCAGCGAGGATTACGTTTGGTGCTTCGGGAGGGAGGGCATCAACAGATACGATAAAGCTGGTAAGTCGTGGACCTCCTTCACACACAGTGATGGACTCCCCGAATCATCAGTTGAAGCTATTTCGGAGGATAGCGATGGCTTTTGGGTCGGCACAGGTAGTAAAGGTGTGCTAAAATACGCCCAAGCATCCGGGGCATGGACCGCTTTTACAGTCGAGGACGGACTCGTTCATGATAGTGTTTGGAGATACCAACTTAAAGCCGATTCAAAGTACGTATGGGTGGGTACATCGCGGGGCTTGAGCTGCTACGATAAGGAAAGAGGGACATGGACCTCCTTTACGAAACCGACAACTTTGGCAGATCGGCGAGCGGTAGCTGTCGCTACCGATTCCCGATATGTTTGGGTCGGTACACACCGCGGCATGAGCCGATACGATAAGCGGTACGATAGATGGAAGCATTTTCAGAAATCGGAGGAAGAGCGAGACGAGGAAGACAATGGAGACGCAGAGGAGGACGACGAAGAGGAGGGGGAAAAAGAGCAGAAAAATGAACTTGTTGATAACAATGTCATTGATTTATCGGTCGATAGGCGGTATATTTGGATTGCTACTGAGGGTGGTGTTGGTCGGTACGATAAAATCGCGGATCGGTTTGAATCGTACACCAAAGAGAATCAACTACCAAGCGTTGATATTCGAGCGATTGTCGAGAATCGAAGCGATGTGTGGATTGGCACGAAAAACGGTATTAGCAAGCACAGTATTCTTTCCGAGGATCGCAATGCTTGGGAAACATATAACGCCGCTATTGAGATTTTGCCAACGGTGGAAGGAAAATACGCTAAAAGTCTGAAAAATGACGATGTTCGATGTTTAGCGGTCAATGACAGCCACGTTTGGGCAGGGACAAAAACAGGGGTTTCGCTCTATACACTCAGACAGGGGACATGGACCACCTTTACCCAAAAGGAGGGGTTAGCCAGCGATGAGGTCAGTTGTATTACCATCGCCAATGGGCAGGTCTGGTTCGGAAGTGGGCGTGGTGTAACAGTTTACGACACCGTGAATGAAACGTGGAAGATACTTACGGAAGCAGATGGCTTGGGTTCAAATCTGATTACATCGATGGCAATCCGTGGGGATCGGGTCTGGTTCGGTACATTCGACAAGGGGGTTACCATGTTGGACAAAACCACCGGGCAGTTTACGACTTTCACTAAAGCTGATGGACTTCCCCATAATGGTATCCTATCAATTGCGATTGATGGCGATTACCTCTGGTTCGGTACGCATGGCGGATTGACCCGATATGATTCGCTGACGGGCACATGGACGGTTTATACTGAGCGGTTCGATCATGACGGTATTTGACGTACTCCCAAAGCTAAAGCATTGGGATTCTTATCCGCTATGTTAGCCGGATTTACATAAGTGCCAATCAAATCTGACACCTATCGGGGACGCCATCGCCCCAACTACGGGACGAAAACTAAATCCCGATACTTTGTTCCAGAGGTTGATAGCACCAACGCCGTCTCGGTGATATTCAAAGCCACAATGATTGCAGTGATAGTTACGGTTAGCCGGTTTCTTTCGGTTGCCACACCGTGGGCAGGTCTGTGAGGTGTATGCCTCGGATACAAACTTGACTTTGAGTCCTGCGAGTTCTGCTTTGTAGCATATCATGAATTGGAGACGGGCAAACACCCACTGATGAACCTTCTGGTTAGACTTCTTACTAAACTTCGCTCGCTTACGAATGCCTTTTAGGTCTCCTATCACTATCGTATCTGCCTTCGCCTTGATGCAGTCAGATATAAATCGACTCGTGATTTTATGTTCGGCATCCTTGAGTTGAGCATTCAACTTCGCAAGTATCTTATTCTTGATTCGTTTGAGACGATACCAGCGATTACTTCGTTTGATACACCTATCCATTTTGGATTGGATATATGCCTTGAACTTGTTGATATATTGTTTGATAGCTCGCAAGGCACGACCGTTGTAGATTATCGTATGTTCGCCATCATGCGACACTATCGGGTGAATCTCGCCCATATCTATTGCAACAGTTTTACCTGTTTCACGTTTGGGAGGTGTGTGGACTTTGTAGACCAGTGAAAAATAGTAGCTGCCTCGTTGGAAATACATCTCCACATAGACCGGTTCGACTGTGGATTGAAGCGTGATAGCCGGGTTGCCTTTGCCGTTGGATAATCTCAATACACCGTCTCTGAGTGAAATCGCACTCGACTTCCAACGCACCTTGAAAAAGCGTGGGGTACGCTTAGGAGGCTTTGCTTCAGGGTTCGACTGAACAACCCGGAAATAGGACTTGAGAGAATCGAAGTAGCTCTCAATTATCGATTGAATCGTCCCGATAAATCGGGATTGTACCCACGCAGTTTCATGTATTTTTTGACTGAACTCTCTGATAGCCAAAAGCCTTTCTTGCGCTTGACTTTGCGAATCAGTGAGACCACTTTGGAGTAGACGCGGCCTGATTCACTGGCAAGCATATCCAATTCAGGGGTCTTATCGTATTTGAGTTTCTTGGTGGTATACATCGGAAGGGTCCTTTCGGTCTTTCATGCCTTTTCTACGAGGTGTAGGGGACGCCAACAAGGAGGTTGGCGGTAGAAATCCCCTACCGAAAGACAATACAATTATACCATATTTTGCACAAAGTATCAAGAGAAAGGGCTAAAGCAATCTGTATCCCAAACATAAATGTTGGGGTTTTAGACCTAAAGGTTTTTTCGATAAGGAGTAGAATACAACATGCAAAACATAAAAGGGATTTCAATATATGAATAAATGGCAAGCAAAGGCGAAGTTTTCGATTTTCGGCTTTGTGTGTTTTTTTCTCTTCAGTCTTATAATCTTTCCGGTAGAGGCTGAGGATGTCTATAGTCTATTCGGTAAGCTTTTTCTATCAGGGCGGGTGGAATATGATTTCACCAATAAACGTGACTTTCTTGCAGATACAGAGGAGGATTCAGTCCGGCAGAACGAGTTTGATTTTGACCGCGTGTTTCGGCGCGGCTTCCACAGTGTCATGATTATTGAGGAAACCGCCGGCAATGTCAAAAATATCTTGAGCTTGGGAGAGGTTCCTACCACCTTTACGAAGTTTACCTTCGATCAGATTGACCTTTCAGGTGTACGCTGGGATGTGCGTTCCGAGCGCACTGATTGGATGATCTTAATGGTTCCCGGTCTACTCAACCCGGTAATCGGTCAAGAAGATGTCGAGGGATCTGGAATTGGCATACGTGAAGTGACAAAATTTGGAAAATCCAAGTTGGGTGCTTCTTGGTACTTCCGGGATACACCGGTATGGGCTATAGACATGGAAACTAACTTTGCCAACTACGGTCTGAAAGCGGAGTTTGCTACAACGCCAAAAAGTGCATTGAGAAAGGATCTCAGTTCGCGTTTTGAGGCAACAACGACAGTGTTTAAGGCATTCCGAACTGTTGGGGACACCATCTTTCAGGGGGAAGCCTTCCGCGTCGGTCCCCGTTTCGATGCCTCCCGCTCTGTTGGAGATAACGATGATCAGGATCGGTACACTGATAACACGTGGCTAGATCCGCCTTCTCTGATTATTCCCGGTGACCTTGATAAGAACAACAACGGTACTTTCGATTATGAGGATGATATTCTGCTCTTTGATGTCGATGAGGATTTCCTTGATGAAAGAGATCAGAATAACAATGGCCTCCGGGACGAGGAAGAGAACGATAAAGATCCCAACTATGAATTTGATGCTGGCTTGCGAGGGCTGCGGCTGCTGATGAAACGGAAGACGAATCGTAGTGGAAGTTCCACAGACCTTGATGTTGGCTTGCAGTTTGAAAAGGACCTCAGAGATACAGCGTTTCGCTATTCTTCGACATCAACAAAAGGGTTCACCAACCTAGTTTACAACAAGGATCTCTCTCAGGAGGCTGCCCTGATTGTTGAGAACGAATTGAAGTGGGTAAAAGACCGCATTCCCGATGAGACTTGGTACTTTGCCGGTTTTTTAAGCCGGGAGGAAGGACAACTTTACCGGGCTCAACCTGATGTACAAAGAATGGAAGCGAGAGGGGATGTAACGTTTTTTCCTATAGATGGGGGGGTTGAGGTCGAGAAGCGGCGCAAAGATCCATTGTTGATGCAGAATGATCTCATCAACACCGCTAAACTCACCTGGGAGTATTCGGGAATTAAGCAGATGGTCACAACGGGACGTTTCAAACTGCGATATAATCTCGATTTTGACCGGGCTAACAAACATTACGAAGTTGGCATCCTGAAAACAAACTACCGCATCCGTCCCTCCAAATCGATCGAAATTACGCCGATGTTTAAGTACACGATTCGTAACGGCTTTCAGATGGCAGAAGACCGTCTGGAACATCTCTCATTGGTTGGGGAGATTAATGGTGAGGAGGCTTTACGCAATATCCGACTGCGCGTAATTGAAGCGGCGGATGTGCGTGACGCGGCGGCTGCATTGATTCTCAAGGTTGTTTATCAGTTCACCAAGACAATCAAGATCACCGGAGGTGGGCAGGTCCTATTCTTCAACGATATGCTTGATGATGGGAACGATTTTATTCGCCAAGCCCTCCTCGCGGAGATGGAAAAGAGTTTTGTCGCCTACGAAAAAGAGTTGTTTCTCCACATCGGTGCCCAATACATCGATCAACGCGCCAACGCGGATGTGAACGACGATAACTTCATGGAAACCTTTGTGCGCGTTTTTGGCAAGTTCTAATACTTGACAAAAGGGAAAAAATAGGCACGGCGGTAGGCAGCTCTGGGGTCAACTACTTTTCGAGATCCGCTACACTTTTGGGAAGATTGGACTTTTCAAACTCATAAGATTCTGCAGCACCGGTCAGCAAGTCATCGGAAATCGCTTTACACAACATTAACACCGATTCGACTGCATCGCTCAGTCGATCGATCACTGTCTTGGGGATAAAAAGGAGAAGATTATGAGACGCAGACGGAGACGGGGTGCTGTTCTCTTAGGAGAATATTTGTGCAGGGAAAAGAAGGTTCTACTTAAGGAATTGCGGGAATATCTTGAACAAGACTTTCTCACGGCTGAGAACTTCTATCAAACTCGGTGTACTGATCATATATCGCCTGAAGAGTATAACATTGAAAAAATCAACGCTGTACGTCGAGAAGAATCACGGAAAAGGGCTCGATATGAAGCAGAAAAGCGAGTATTACTCAAGAGTCTGAGGGAACATTTTTTTGAACAAGATTTCCTCAGGGCTTACGATTTCTATAAATCTCAGTGTGCTAATCACATATCACTCGACGAATATGAATCTGAAAAAATCAATTATGTGCGATCTTGGGCAGAAGGGGTGTTAGAACTCACCCCGGACCCCGAACAGGCAGCAGCGATAGGTGCCGTTGAAGGCAACGTGAAAGTTGTCGCTCGGGCAGGTAGTGGCAAAACGGCTACTTTGGTCAATCGAGCGGTGTTCTTACAACAGCACTGTGGGGTCGATGCGGAAGAACTGTTGCTTTTAGCATTCAATAAAGAGGCAGCGGAGGAGATGAAAGCGCGCATAGGCACGCTTCCCCACGTTATGACGTTTCACGCATTGGCTTACGCACTAGTTCAACCTGAGAAGATACTTCTTGACGAGCCTGAAGCACCAGTCCTGAAAAAAACTCTGCAAAAGGTGGTAGATCTATATCTAGATGATTCTGATTACACTGATCAGATCCGTGACCTTATGATGAAACACTTCCGTGACGACTGGGAACAGCACGAGGAGTGGAAGCGGATCGTTTCGGAACGCCACGGTCCCAAAGCCGAAGAAATCCTTGGCTATCGTTGATCATTAACTAGGGAAACGCTTGATGGAAAATATGTGAAATCGTTTGGTGAGAAAGTTATCGCCAACTTCCTATTTGAACATGATATTGAATACAAGTACGAATGGCGATTTCGGTGGGATGGTCGTAATTATCACCCTGACTTCACGATTTTCAAAGGGCACCGAGGTGGTATTGTTATTGAATACTTCGGAATGGCAGGAGATCCCGATTACGATAAAATGTCAGCGCAAAAGCGGGAATATTGGCGTAAGAAAAAAAATTGGAAATTGATTGATTTTTGTGCTTCCGATCTGGGACGTAACGGAGAGGAACGTTTCCGTGATTTATTGAAAGAAACACTTCAAGACCACGGGATTCAGTGTAATCGACTCAGCGAAGAACAGATATGGGCTAAAATCAAACCCCGGTCCATAGATCGCCTGACCACAGTTGTTACGGACTTTATACAGCACTGCCGAAAACTCGCCTTGACACCAGACGAACTCTCGGAACAAATCAGCAATCACGAATGCGTCAGTGAGATCGAGGAGCAGTTCTTGAGCCTTGCACAGCCGCTTTATACGGGTTATCTAAAACAGCTCCAATCATCAGAAGCGGAAGCGGAGGATTTTGATGGGCTGCTGCTGAAAGCGGTAGAACGCGTTGCTGCTGGCAAGACAGACTTTAAGCGTAAGTCTGGCAATGGCGACCTAAAACAGATTCGGTTTGTGATGATTGATGAATATCAAGATTTCTCAGAACTCTTTTATCGGCTGATGGAGGCAGTTCGCAAACAAAACCCACTTGTGCGTTTCTTCTGTGTCGGTGATGACTGGCAAGCAATTAACGGCTTTGCTGGTTCCGATCTGCGCTTCTTCCAAAATTTTGAGCAGCTTCTCGAGGATACTCACACACTGACTATGGCTAAAAATTATCGCTCGGCACCGTTGATTGTCGATGTAGGTAACGCATTGATGCAGGGAAGAGGCACGCCTGCACGCTCTCATAAAGAGACAATAGGCAGAGTCCAAGTTGGTTATATCGACACTCTCAATATAACCTGCCACGAGAAAAAAGAACATTCCGATGATAAGCTAACACCTGCTGTACTACGCTTGGTGAATAAGGCTATCAACAACGACCAAGAAGTTCTCTTGCTCAGTCGAACGAATAGACTGCCTTGGAAGCTAAAGGACAATAAACTTGAGCGTTTTCTTGAATTATTGCGTTCTTACCTGCCCAAAGACCTAAGAAAGAAAGTCAATATATTAACAACTCACAAGTCCAAAGGGCTTCAGAGAAATGTTGTTATCGTGCTTGATGCCGTCTCTACGTGTTACCCGGTGATGCACCCCAATTCAATTTTTACGCGCATTTTTGGAAGTACCATTGAGGGTCTCATCGCTGAAGAACGCCGGCTCTTTTATGTTGCACTGACCCGCGCTGAGGAGGGGGTATTTGTCTTGACCGAGAAAAACAACCGCTCACCATTTCTTGAGAATTTAATTAAGAAAAAAACTGTCTGGGGGAACACCAACGGGGTGATTGATGAGTTGGAATGGTCAGCGTATCCTCCCCCGGTTGTAACCATCAGAGTGGGCGATCGGGAGGGAAGTATTAGAAGGGGGACTTTGGCAATCAGGGGCGATCTCCGTGCCGAGGGTTATCGTTGGGAGCCTCTACGTGAAGTCTGGTACATTACTGAATATCCGGCAGCAAGATTCTCATTTACAGAATTCCGAAATAGAGGTAAATGGCGGGATGTTGCTAATGGTATTGAAGTCAATTTTTATGATAATTCTGACAAGAAACTTTGGAAGTACCATGTTGTCGAAGGACGATGGAGCCGTGTCTGCACCATTGGCAATCCTTTGCCTTTCTGATGGCCACCTTTTTTTCCGGTGGATTGAAGATAGGCGTCTCCCAGGCACATACATGCGGGTCCGCGAATTACGCGATGATCCGAACAGGAAACAGCGACTTCCTGATGGTGAAGGCTTAAAGCCAATCGGAGAAGATTTTAGCCCTTACAATTAAAGGCGCATGGCACCAGCGAAACTGCCCACTGCCCGTGCTGTGTGCCTCTCCTTTCACTTGAAATGGGAGGGCCGATGGCGCGCCCCGTAACTATAGCCCCTGTGATCTACGCACTAATTCGCTACACCATGAACGCACAAAGCGTGATGATGACTGATGTGGCGGACAAGTTGGGCATCGGCACTTCGTATTTATCCGATAAGAGCATTTATCGGACATTCTCTAAGTTTGGATATGGAGGTTGTTATTGTGGATAAGAAAAGGTTTGTGGCAGTTTTATTGGCAGTTGGTGTGCTTGTGGTTTTTAATGTCTGGCAGGCGAATGAAATTTCGGATTTGAAAAAGCGAGTTCGTTTCCAACCCGCCCCATTAAAACCGCCCGAAAAGACATTGCCGATTGTTTATGTTTTAGATGTAAGTGACTGGGATTATCCGAGTGACGGATATTATCACAAAGATCGCTGCCTTTATTCAGCTTATAATAGCCCTGGAACTAAAACGGCTGTTGCGTTTTCAGATGTCAAAGGGAAATATGATCCGTGTCCAAGATGCAAACCGGGGACGACAGAAGCGGAGGTAATAGCGGAGATTCGTTTTGAAGAGCATAGGAGGCAGGTACTAGATGAGATGGGGCAGGAACATGAATTTGATAAGAAGGTTGAGGAGTCGTTGCGTAGACAGGATTTAATTCCGCCTTATTAGAAAGGCGAATATTTTTACAGGAGGCTCAAGATGTTAAGGCTTTTTGTTGTATTGCTATCAGTTGTGTTCATGGGTTGCTTGGGCTTTAATGACGTTGCTAAAGACGATGTGAGTGATGTGGCAGACTGTTACGAGGGGACTGTTGCTGTAGATGACCGTTACGGAATAGTTCTCGATAAAGACTGCATGGACGTTTTGCTACTTTCGGCTGGACAGAAGATAGTGATAGATACGGAATCTATAAAAAATGCGGAGGAAGTAGGAGGAAATGCGGAGGAAGCCCCAGAAACGGAGGGGGAGGTCATAGAAACGGATGCCCCTGTGTTATATCCTTGTCCGATAGAAGATCGCGGTGATTGGGCGCTGTTGGCAAGGCTTGAACGCAACAACTTTAATCTTCCTGCGTTCCGTGTGCCTGCGGAGTTGATTGACCCTATAACCCAAGCCTATGTTGATCAGAAAGATTTCTTGTTCATTATCTATGAGCCTGCCATTCTCTATGAAAGCCCAATTGGACTTGGGAGCTCCGATCGTGCAGGAGGACTCGTAAACATCGCCCGATACTATCTTGAAAGCCCAGGGTTACTTAACGCCAACGCTTTGATAATCCACAATCAAGCATTCCATTTCGTTGATCCCCAAGCTGTCTGGTTTAGGCATTGGTATCAACACGGCGACAGAACGCAATCAGGGTTCGTCGCTAGCTTTGACACGACTCCCACAGAACCCGATATATTGAACCCCAAGATCCGTGCCCGTAAGTTCTGGCACGCACCCGAGTTTGGAGCAAGTCTTTTCGGCTCTTTCGTCGGGGACATCGGTGCACCTGAAATTAGGGAATTGATCGTTCTCGATATTTATGTTAGATGAAAGGAGTGGTTTTATGGCAACGAATAAGCAAGGCAAAGAATTGACGGTTGTTCATACGTTTTCTGTTCAGCCGTCGCAGTGGAAGCACATCCAACAACAGGCGTTTGATAGAGATATGTCGGTGTCGAAGTATATTTGCAATGCGCTTCGATACTATCAATTTACTGCTGAAAGGCAGACAGATTTTATTGTTCAAATGAATCCAGATTTTACGCTTACATTGACACCTATAATGCCATCGAAAAACTAATAGTAAAGCACCATAAACTAATAGTGATACTCGTTGTTTATTAAGTTATAATTGGCGTGTCTAACATTTTAAGGCGTATGGCACCGGCGGACTGCCCACTGCCTGTGCTGTGCGCCTCTCCTTTCACTTGAAATAGGAGTTTGCGATGGCACGCCCTGTAACGATTTCGCCGGTAAATTTCCCACTAATCCGTCATCACATGAAAGAGCGGAAGTATACTCTTAAAAGGATGGCGGGTAAGTTAGGCTGTCAGATTTCCCATTTGTCTGAGATGTTGAGTGGGCTACGTCCGTTGAATGATGAGAGGCTTATCATCATTTCAGATGAGCTGAAAGTCCCCCACAACTATTTTCGGACAAGTATCGGTCGGATGCTTATCCAGAAAACAGATGCGGATTTGATTCTTTGGTCGCTTGATCCTGAACGTGGGGACGTGAAAGAGTTACAGGATTACCTCGATGTTGGTGAACGCATGGGCTACATTGACTTCAGCCTTGAGTTGCCCGATGAAGATGGTGTCCTGTCCTACGATTTCTGGAAGAAAGCGGTTCAAGCCGAGGTTGGAATCTTTATTACGATTGAGCCTATAAGTCAGAGGATGCGACAGATCCAAGCGGATGAAGGGACATTTGAGCATAACGGAAAAACCTATAACCGCTTGCAATTTTGGCAGATTGACGATGCGTATTTTGAGAACCCGGACGTTGTGAATCAAATCCTTCACCTACCGTGGAGGATTGAATCGCGTAACAAATCGGAGCGGCCCGTTGAGGATCGACAGGGGCGATTTTTGTAATTCGCTGCAGGAAGGGGTGTCCCCACGCCTCCCTTGTGGCGAAACTTCAAAGATGGGGAAAGGAGAACGAACAATGTCAATAAATTGGAGACTTGAAATAACAAGAATCACTGGTCGCAATCGCGACAAGTTAAGAGGTAGAACATTTGAGGCAGATACAATTTTTGAGGCAGATACAATTATCGAAGCAACAGAAAAGGCGGACGATATATCTAAATCTTTTATTGGAAGAAAGCACCCTTCGCTTACGGGGACTGGGGATTTAGAATGGACAACAGGTGACGATGTCAACTTTATTGAAAAAAGATACTGTCCACTAAGAGTACGGCACGTTGGAAGCGGCAAAGAGATTCGTTACTTCGATGAATACTATGCAAGAATAGAGCCGATAGACATTATCCTGTCAGAAATAAGTGATTATGTTCATCGGGGCTCATTTTACGACATCCCATTTTAGAGAAAATCTCAAAATAGAGATCCAAGTATAGCGCGGAGTCCGCCAGTCTCAATACGCAAAAAATATGTCCGATAATTTCATTACAAAGAAAAGAAGGTGTTTTCACGTGGACTTTCAACAAATTTGGGATTTGAGTGGTGAACGTACCCAAGAAATTTGGTCTTTATCAGTAAACATATCACCGAGCATTTCCGGGAGGTGCTTTGGTATCTTAATCAATTTCTATTTTTAATCAAGAATTTCCTAAGATTCCGACGCAAACCAAAGGATAACATTTTAACGTGGTAGGATTTACGCAGTTGAACATTCAAAGTCTTTTGTGCATAGCAAGAACGAATCACCACGGTCTAGCTGCCGAGCAGAGCGACAGGTATGCAGTTATTTGTGGAGTTGTTTATAGTAGATTTCAGAATTAAATATACACTGAATTCACTATAATTCTCTGAGCGAGGTAATCTGCGATAAGTAGCGCAAACTGTTAGTTTGCGGGGTGGGATCACAATCTAACAGATCGTGGTACAAAAGGCTCTCCACTTTTAATGTCTATTTATTTTTAGAATTCGCTATAGATGTATAGTTTTCATACCCGACACCTATCAGAAATAACCAAATTGGCTCATGTAACAACGGAGTGCAATTATGGTGAAGGCGTTGAAGGCGGGCAAGTCCGATCCCGGGACCGGGGATGCCTCGCCTACGTTTTTTTTGATGCCAATCGGTGCTGTTGCACTAATTCTTAACATGAGTGGCGGGATTTTACGTTAATGCGTCAGTGCATAGACCACAGCGTTGATTCCCAGACGGTACGCCCAATCCGAGTACTTGCGTGGATAAAAACCCTCCGCTGCATGTTCCCATGCATCCCCCAGATCAGTATTGAAATTAATCATCATCATTAGACGACCGTGGTCATCATAAACACCGCGACAATAAGCGGGATAGCCGTCGCGCCGCTCGTAAGTGCGTCCGTTGTATAGAGATCTGATCCCAGGAATCTGAACAAGGGTGTTGATATCGAAAAAACAGTGGAATATACGGTGGGTGATGGGGATGTCTTCGGGTTCGCGTTCTGGGAAAATTTTCTTGAGTTGGCGGTAAAAATGGTGCCATTCCGCTCCGCCGTGAAAGTCATCAACCATGATAAAGCCGCCGCGCAGTAGATACTCACGGAGGTTTGCCGCTTCTGCATTGGTCAGGTTAAGCGTACCAACTTCCAAGATGTAAGCAAAGGGGTAGTTGAAAAGTTCTGGGGACCCGACAGAGATAATCTTTTCGTGCTGGACAACGGGAATGTCTGTTGCTTGGGCGAGTTTCCGTATAAAATTTCGATCAGAGGCAGGCAAATCGACATCCCAACCGTTGCCGTACCAGCTGTTTCCTGTGTACCTTAACCTCACAAAGGTGAAAAGATCGGTATCATCATTCTCATTGGAGTGGCTTGGCAAAGATATCGCTATACTGAGAATAAGGGTGCAAAGTAAGAAAAAATTGAGGGAACATTGTTGGTTCATGGGTTCATTAGTCCATTGGTTGATAGAAGCGTGGGAGCGCGATATAATAAATCAGAACCGTGTCATCAAAGAAATTCGATTGCTATTTCCTAGTTCGCTGTTGTTCAAGAAAGCGTAATCTACGGAGAAAGCAGCACCGGTTAAAAACGAAAGTCGTAGCCCTGCCCCAGCTGTCATTAAACGGATTGTATTGATGCCTTTCCGCTCTTGGATACCAATCCGTAACGACAAGAGTTCTGCGAAAACGTACTCCGCACCGTAGTGCATTTCAAAAGAGTATAAGCTATCAGTATCAAATGTCAATAACAGATGGCTTTTCAACGGTTTGATCGATTGTCTGTAAGAGAGACCGATTTTCAGGTTGGGCTCAATCGTGTCTGTATTGGACGCTTCACCCGGATTTTCGGGTGGCGTATTCCAGTATAATTTCGTCCTGAAAAAATCCTGCGCGACGATACCGACCGACAGTTGGCGAGATCGTTCAGTCGGCGTTGTCCAGAGCCAGCCCAGATCCCCACCGACACCAAGCGCGTTTGTGTTGCCCAGCGCAGTGATGTAGATTAATTTAGCGTTACCACCAAGGAACATGTTTAACCGCTTTGATCCTATATTAAACTTGACCTGCCTGCCGTAGGATAGGAAGAAGGCATTGTCAGTGCTGTTAAACGTGTCGACCTGTCTAGGACGATTGGCTGGACTGACCGGATTCCCAGGACGTGGTAGGGTCGTGATTGGGATATCGTCAATCCCCACCCGTAGCCAACTCAACCCAAGCGATGCAGCCCCGCCGATTGGATGAACGTAGTTGACGAAATCGTAACTATCCAATTCGCCGAGACTTGAGTGCATAAAAGCTGCTTCGGAATGGCGCAAACGCCCAAGTCCAGCTGGATTCCAATAAGCCGCGGTAGAATCATCGGCGATAGCTGCAAAACTGCCTCCCATCCCCAATGGTCGTGCTCCAACACCGAGTGTTAAGAAATCGCCCGCATACTTTTCCGCACCGTGGGCGACGGTGTGGCAGCAGAGCGCAATAAGGATAAAAATTGAACTGAATCGTTGGATGTTCCGTATTTTCCTAATAATCATGGAGTCCTGCTTTACTTTAACTTCATCATCTTGATGTATTCGGTTAAATCCTTCTCTCCCGCCATTTTAACCCGAATCTTGCAGTAGTACACGCCGTTCGCTACTTCATCACCATCTCTATCCTGTCCATCCCAAGGTATCATCGTGAATCCCGCCCGTGCTGGTTCGGTAAACTCACGGACTAACCGCCCCGACAGGCTGTAAATTTTAACCGTCATTTCATCGGCGGCTCCAGTCAACTCACAGGTGATTACGGTTTCATCGCCGAATGGGTTGGGGTAGTTCATCGCTTTGAGCAACTGGAGGATTTTGTGGATCCGGAATTCAATCTCTTCCTCAGATTTGTTTCCCTCAAGATCACTCGCGCTCAGGCGGACTCGATACGTTCCCGGTTCGAGCTCAGTCGATTGATAATTCAAGCTGACCTGATTAGACCCTGAAATGTTGCTCAGTCGATATTCCGCCTCTGAGATTGACGTGAATTGCTGATTATCCCGGCTGATTTCAAGATGGACGGGCCGGGTAATGTAATCAATGCCGTTGTCGTCCGTAAGTGTCGCTTGGATGAACGGTTCTGAGGAAACAGGATCGCCATCAATAAAATTCTGTTTGCCAACTGTCAGTTGGAGATCGGGGGGAATGGTATCGTTACTTTGCATTAGGGTCAACGTGCCAAGCATCGGGACTTCAGCGCGGATGCGTCCAGTCTCTTTTGTATTAAAGCGGAAGCTATCACCTGCTTCAAATTCTCGCTCACCGGCTGATATTTTAAGGCGTAGACCGAATTCAGGATAAACCAATTCACTACCAACTTTACCGCGTATGGGTTGACCGTTCCGTGATAGGAGACCATTCTTTTTGCCTTCAATCTGGAAGTGTTCCGAATCAGTGAACAGAATAACCCACTGATCTAGTGGTATTGACGAATTTTCCTCAAGATGAACATATTGGATTCTGCCCCTCCCAATATTTTCCTCGCGGAAGGATGAGGCAAAGAATGTTGTATCGTCGGAATCGCTGGACCCGCTGCCAAATATTTGAAAAGTGAGGACATCTCCAAACTGGAACTCATTCTCGCCTAACTCTATTCCGATGGCAACGCTGTCGCTGAATATACTTGGATCTTGGGCAGATGGATCCACAAACCGATTTGGGTCAATAAGTTCAAGTGGTTTTTCCTCTTCGCTGATTAGCAGACGGTAGGTGTGGGACGATGTAAACAGCAACACCCACTTGCCCACCCGTGCGCCGGCTGGCTCAATTCTAACTGTGTGGATTTCACCATCACTGCGATTCGATGCACTGATGTTTGCGAGCGTGGATTGGGTTTGCATCAATCCGTCAGACGATGTCACTAATTCTGAATCCAGCTGAACCCAGTTTTTTAGCGCGTCTATCCACAGATACATGCCAATTTCCTGTGCGACTGCCTCTACACCTTCATCAATCGTTACGATCTGGTCGGGAGCCGGATCTGAGATTTCTTCTAGTCCTAACTCGTCCTTAATTTTTTCTTGCAGTGCCAGCCGATCGAATCGTAGTTCCGCTGTTATTGGCTGTTGCAGCAGCTTTTGATTCAGAGACGTTATGTCTAGCACTGCGGTGTAAGCTACTGTGTCTTCCCCGTTTGGCAGCGTGACCGGAATAATCCTCGATGGATTCACCGGTTTAGGCTGCTGTTGGCTATTCAGTGGTGTGATTGTCAAAACAGCGAGTTGCGGAACAGCATGAGCGGGTATGTGGAAATCGATTATTGCATCTTGACTAAAAATATGTTGGTCTCTTTGACCGATGAGGAGGCTCTGAACGGGAATGAGGCGCGATGTAATATTGTCTTTCTCATCACCTTCGCGCAGTTTTCCATAAGGCATTTCGGTGGAATTGAAGGCGGGATCAACAAAAACGAAAACCTCGTGATTGCCGATCGACAATTCATGTTTAAGGGTTGCTGTTGCAATCCAGTTGGTGTTAAGCGGTCTATCCCTGAAAGCACGGGGACGGAGCAGACTATCGGTTTCACCCTCGGTTTTGAGTAAATTTTTGTGAGGTTCTACCGGATCTCTGCGCTGCCATGCGCTGGGGGAGATCTGCGTTCTGCCGAGCAGCTTTGCACTCGCATCAACAACGCCATCCCTATCGCGATCGGGATGGCCTTCAAAAAAAGCGACCTCTAGATTCTCTTTTAGTTCGATATCTTCAATCTGTTCAATATCTGCGTTAATCGTCCAAGCACCATCTTTGCGAGAATAGCCGTAGTAGATTAACGGATCTGAAAATCCTAGTCCGGGTGTGACTCGCACGTCAGGGAATACAAACGGTCGGTATGTCCGCCGTCCGGAAGTGACATGTCGGCTGTCAATGTCAACAACTATAATCTCATATCGGATGCTGGCTCGGTTGGCTGGTAGCGGTAATGGCTTGGGGGTTGTATACCAACCGTTGCCACGTGATGTATCCCGTATCATTATTTCTTCAAACGATTCCCGCTTCACCGGGTCTTGCCACTCTAGGATAACTGATTTGATGCCTTGTTCGTTCAATTCATCGGAAACCTGTGTAGATATACGGAATTGAGAAGGCTCAACCCCCGGACTACCGGCGACGAGTTCCGGTTGTATATCGAGAATTTTCGGTACAAGCACGGTAAATGAACGGCCACTGGCAGCAATATGGGTCGGACTTTCAGCATAAAATTCAACATGGCCCTCGCCTGCACTAATTCCTTTGGGTACAGGGATGGAAAGTCCGGGGAATTTGCCGTTTACGACAGTCGTCTCTTGAGTAACAGGAACACCACCTGAGTATACCCTCAAGAGTTCTTCTTCTCCCTCAACGTTTGAATAGGTGCCGGGAAAAACTGCTTTTGCATAGATTCGCCCATTGAAGTTTGAAATTGGCGTGAACCTTTTCCCCTTAATTGCAGAGTCGTAGGTAACTTCGCCAATCTGCCCCGGAGAGATTTTGAGAAATTGTCCGGCTGTAACGGTTTGCGTTTCAATATCCGTCTCAACCTCATAATCCGCCATAGCGAGGTTCATCGCCGGATCACCGAAGAGCGTATACTCAAGCATGACATTGAGTTGTCCGCGGCCGTCCTCTATTAACTGTTCGATCTTTGAGTCGAAGCTGATTGGTCCGAGTTGCCGTATGTTTCGCTGGAAAATCATATCGAAAATGATATTATTGAGGGTATCGTTACCGCTGCCGTAGGTAAGGCGTGTGGCACTCAACATAGCGATAATTCCGCTTTTCTCTTTTCGGAGTAGTGTCTCTGCCATGCTCGGTTCGCCGGGCGCATCAAAATAGCCGTTGTAACAGCTTAACACTAGCATGAATGGGAGGTGATCTGTCTCACTCACTTGACCAATTGCCCGATTGTCAAAGATTGCCTCATGTGCCCATACAATGCGACCGCCGTGCCCTGCATATTGTGCGATAACCGCACCATCACTCATTGCGTCAATAATCATGTCCTTTGCCACCCGTTGTGGCAGTTCAGGGTAAGCTGCCTTATTCGCTTCAACCATGTTCTTCACATCTTCGAGATAGATGGGTACATTTTCGTAACCGAGTAACGTCTGTTTTTTTGAAAGTGCTGTCAAACTCTTTTTGAAAATCTCATCGCCGGAGTTATTAATTTCGTCATCTGCTACGGAGATGATCCGGCGACGCCAGTCTCCGTTTGGGCGTTTATCTTCATAGTTAATGAGTTTCTCGACAACGGTTTCGGCTTGCTCAAGTGTTTCCACACTCAATCTTCCGATGTAGAAATCGGGCAGTTCATCAATTCCGTTTACTGTTGTATACCAGTGATCAACTGAGGTCTTTCCGAAGGAGATGGTCCAGATGTAATGGGTTGGGATATATCCTGTCAATTCTGGAGGTTCTGGATAGATTTCCTTATCAATTCCACGGTGATCGTACGTTCCATCTCCCATAATTGTGACGTAAGAGAGCGCAGGGGGTTGCCAATTTTTGTAGGCATAGGTCAGGAAGTCCTTGATAGCTTGCGGATTAACCATGCCATTACTGAAGATGTCATAAATCTGTGTAACGTCAACGACCTTCGTTCGATAGCCCCCGCCTTTTGGCGTTGATCGCCATCGTGCCAACCTTTTCGATGGTTCAAGGAATACCGGATGACTGATGATTAGGTAATCCGCACCATTGCTAGAGGAGAGCAGATCGCTTGGCATAGCGGTCTCAACGCGAACTGGCTGGCGCACACCCGCTGAAGAGGCCGCAATATACTTCCCATCGTGGGCATCGCGTACTTGGAACGTTGCGTTGTAGGCGACCCGCGGGATGTTCTGTAGTGAAGGTTGACTGGTGCCATCGGTCCCGATAAGATCGGGATTCAAAGCAACATTAATGCGGTAGATTTCACGGAGACGGTTGCGTTCAACTCTGCCCAAATCTACACGCTCAATCTTGAGATTTTGGAACTTTGAGACCAATACCTCACCGTCATGTTCAAAGATTGCCACATCTGGCGAAAGGAAGGTCTGAACAGTGTATTCCAACCGCCGCTGTCTTCGGGCATTGTATGGATCGGTGGTGGCGGGTGTGGTGAATTCAAGAGAATCGTTGACTGCTTTTAACAGGCGCGTATACTCGACCTCGAAAGAATTAATATAAATGTGATGAGGGAAGGCTAGGGTGTTTTCTTCTTCTGTGGTATCAATTCGAGCGAGGGTAATCACATTCTTTTCGCCTTGGGTTGCATCCCGCAAGTTGTTCCAGACCCGTAGTTTTTTATCAACTGTGACAACATCTTGGTCTGGCCATTTCACTTCATCAATCCGAATATTGTTAATCGAAACTAGAGCTTCGTGGTTGGTGGGTGTTCCGCCTTGCAAAGTGACGTGGATACTCGGTGGATCGAAGCTCTGCGTGAGATCGTAAAGCGGAAATTCGAGATCCACTTCATTTGCATCAGCCAAGTTTTTGACACCGGTCCAGTACCAGAAGTCAAGTGCCTCAAACCAGCCGTGCTTGTCATCTGGCGACACATCTTGAGGTTCAGCGTGTCGCAAGTTATTGTGGAAATGGTCCTCTTCAAAGTACAGTTTCGATCGGAAGCTAGGAACCAGTTTTGCTGTTGGATCATCAGGACTGGCGTGGATTTCGGCAACACGCGCCCCTCGTGTACGTTCAGCACCTAGCCAATAGACATTCCACCTTGTATACCGGCTCTTTGCATCTATACCGAGAAAATCGATGAAATCGCCACGGTCAAAACGCCCATCCTCTTCACCATAAATGTATACTGGAACCTCCCTGCCGTTTGTTCTCAGATGCAAGTACCGCGGATCAATCCCGCTTAAATCAATCCCCCATTTTTGACGCAAGTCATCGCTCGTGAGGCGATAAATGCCGGTTTTATCGACGAGAATCTTATACCGTTCTCCATTCGTTTGTTCCTGTACTGCGGGTCCCGCCCCGATACTGCGGTTGGAATCCAAGGCGACCGGCGCAGCAGCCGTTCCCGTCGTTGGAACGCGCCACTGTTTAGCCGCATCGTAGTTTAACAGGAAGTTTTGATACATCCGTTCAAATGAAGCCGGCTCTGCGATCGTAAATTGAGAAGATGAGGTACTGGCACTCTGAAATCTGTTATCTGAACCTTGATGTATAAAACGCACGCGGACGGTCATACGAGAATGAATCCGCAACATTCTTGATTTTGGTTGATACTGGACTGGACGGAGTTCTAGATACAGCAGCCGTTGGGAGCGGATATAACCGTTATAAACAACCTGTGCAGCGGTTTTTGGATAATTGTTATTGGACCTGTAAGCGGGACCATCTTCACGCCATTCTTCTTCAAGTGTTTGGAAATTTTCAGGATTGGAAAAGGAAGAAGAGCTTTCACTGCGAGGTTTAGGAACACGGTGTGGTACAGGCGGGATGCGATAACCGGACCGTGTCTCAGTAGTCGTATGAAGGATTTCGACTCGAAACTTAACGTTTGGCGGCACACCGAGTGTTACGCGCGACACGGGGAGTTGTGGATTTCCCCCTTCATTGGTAAACCCACTTCCTTCAAAGCTGACTGCCTGATATCGAATACCATTCTGTTTAACCGTCGAGACCTCCAGTTTTGGAAGATTAAACTCGACAGTAATTCCGTTCCGATCGGTTATAGCGTTTGTATTTGCGCTAGCGTCTAAGGTCCAAGTGTCAAACAGATGGAAGCAACATAGCGCGTAAAGCGTGAAGCGAAAAACGTAAGAACCCCATCGATTCAGCATCGTGGAATCACTGATATGTTGGCTCAGACGGTTCATGCGGGTGTTGCCTCCTTGTTACGGCTGCGGATTGTTGTGATGAATTGTGTGCTATACATCATCATATTAGTAGATTGTTAAGGTTTGATTCTTCAGGTCGTTTGAATGGTACAAATCCCCATTCCACGATTCCGTAACTTAGCTCACAAACTATTTGTCAGCTATTGAAAATCAAAGCTCGAAGCAGGTAAGCCGTTTCTGTGCATAGACAGATAAATCACACGCGGGAGGCTGATGTAGGTAACCGATCGGAGAACAGATTGCAGTAACATCCCCGATTTGCTGCTGGATTGGAGTGTGCGTATGTCCAAAGAGAGAGTGTGTGACGAGTTGTTCCTCGAGGCAGGTCTTGCCGAGTCCTTGACTTCCCATATATGCACTGAAGAAATCCCCCGGCAATGTTCCGCGACGGTGGACGCACTCTTGGAAGGGGACGTGGTGGGTTGTCACAACGATTTGCGAGACGGAATGTCTGATTGAACCGATCTGGTCTCGCAAATTATTCTCAAATCGGTGGGCAATTTCCGGGTCTGTTCCATCCCATTTCGCATAATTTGAGTCATTCCAAACGGATCCCGATAACTGTTTCGACGCGTATGCCTCCTCTGAAAAATTGTGTTCCTTGCATCGAAATGAGTAATCATACCACCCGATTGTACCACAGAATCCGATGTCGTTCTTAACAAAGGGCGCGGTATCTAGTAGATGGAAATCGTACTCACGACAGACTACCGCGATGGCATCGTATTTCTGCTCACTCGTAATATCGGGATGTTCGCTAACCCAAATATCGTGGTTTCCGGGAACGAATAATTTGGGGCAATTCAAGTCGGATTCTGTGAATGCAATCAGGATGTTGGCAAGTTCGAGCAGGTTGGGCGATAGATCGCCGGCGAGGATGAAGATGTCCAAGCCTGCTTTCTCTGCCGCTTTGACGATATGCGGAAGAATCTGTTTATTCAGCGGGGTGACATCGGTATGCAGATCGGAGGTAACGCCAATTTTCATCTGGTTGGAAGTTAGCTTGTAGGTCCCGATTGGATCGGGATCCTCGCTTCGCGGGACTGGTATTTATCTCCTTCTTCAGTCTATCAGTTTGTGACCGAATACGACACTGACTGTACATCAAGTGGTTCATAGATGTTGAGTCTACCCTCTTCTTTGCGGGCTTCTTTACGGACAATGTACATTCGTTGATTATCCTTATCATCTATCCACCACTCGCTATCTTTCTTTTGAATCGAAAGGATGGCATTTTGAGAAAGTGGGATTTTGTTATCTTTAAACTCTTGTCGTAACTCTGCTGAGAGATTTTCACTGTTCAGATGCGTTTGATACTTTAACTCAACATTAAATAGCAATACCTGCAGCTCGTCGAGGAATGTCCTTAAACCGCTTCCTTCTGGAAGTGCCTCCCTCTGAAGACGAAGTGCCTCAATTGAAGGGGAGCGGCCGACCTTGGCAACGGCATCGGCGACAGTCAATTTAATCGTTGGATTGTCTGTCGTTTTGAGAGCGTTGATTAGCATGTTCCGTGCCTTGTTTCCACCGATGTTGCCGAGTGCCGATGCAGCGATATCTTTAACGCTCGCATCGCCACGATCAAAGGCAGCAATGAGTGCATCAACAGAGTCCTCGCCAATCTGACTTAGCGCAAGCCCTGCCTTGAAGCGGATGCCGGGAACCTCCATGCTGTCTTCCATCACATCAATCAGACCTTCAATAGCGGAGGTTGGTTTGAGATGTCCCAAAATGGAGATACAAGCCCGTCGAATCTCCTGATTCGGTTCAACCTCACGTTTGATATATTTCTGTCCCAATTCTATCATCTGTCCATCAGTTATCTTCTGGTATAAGGCTTTGGAACGATGCCGAAATTGTGTGCCGAATGGATCGTTGAGGGTAACGCGGTTGTTCTCAAGATCGCTCGTGAGCAGCCCCAAGATTTCGGCGGATTCACGCTGCCGTGGATTCAACTGATCGGCGGGTAACTCGTCAACGCTGGCTTGCTGGAATTGCTGGAAGAGAGTATTCAATTGGCTCAAAGCAACGAGACGTTCTAAGGCTAGGGCAGCCGGTTGACGCAAGGTACTGCCTTCGCTCTCTAGAAGCACGGTCAACGGTTGGACCGCACGTACATCTCCCAAGTTACCGAGCGCGTTGACGGTGCCGATCTTAATGCCAACTAATTCAATTGTGCGGAATGTAACCTTAGAATCATGCTTCGCAAATTCGTCGAGTGCTTTCTTATAGTCTTTAATGGTTTGGACGTTTCGCTCATCAATTATGCTTTGGAGCGTGTCACCTACTTTGATGTTGCCTGTGTCAGCGGGACTTCCTGAAGTCACTTTGCTAACGCGTGTCCCATCAACTTCCAAGCCAACTTGATCGCCTCTTCTTCGGACAGCCAACCGGATTTCTCGACCATCTGTCAGTTTGAGGATAAAGTTGTTGTCCTCTTTCATTGCGTTCTTGACCGCTTGTTTATAGTCTCCTGTGCTGCGAATTGTTCGCTCGCCAATTACATAGGAGATTAGTTCGCCTTTCTCAAGATTGGCTCGGCTGGCGGGCCCGTTTGCATTTACGCCAATTACAACCACCCCGGTTGTTGACCAACGATCGTTGAGATCGCTGTCTAACTGCTGAAGTTCCATTTGCAATTGATCATCGTAATACCGATTGTCACTGCATCCAGCGACGCATAGAATTGTGAATATTAAAAGCACGCTAAGTTGTATCTTCCAAGTCATGAGATCCCTTTCATACAGATTTTCGAGTACAGATTCTCAACACGTTAAAAATCGGTTAGAGAGAATTTTAATTTTCGGTTCAGAAGTTGACAACGACCTCTCGGTTGCCCTGTTCGCTTAACACTTCTAGCAATGGTTTAACTGCCCGTTCATCACCGAGTTGTTCTAACGCCTGAATCGCATCAACACGCATTGAGGATCCCTTGTTCTCGACAATCTCGACTAATTTTTCTACGGCAGTCCCCCCGATTTTGCCCAGTGCTTCGACAGCGAGACCACGTATTTCGGGGCCTTCCCTATCTTTTTCTCGTTTGGCTGCACCAGAGTTGACGACCTCGACTAATACCGGAATTGCGCTTTCATCCCCGATTGCACCAAGTGCCTTGATAACGTTCAAACGGGTTTCTCTGCGTTTATGGTCTAGCAAGTCTATAAGAATCGGCACAATTTCCTCGGGGTGATCTTTGCCGAGGGCTGCTAACACCCACTGTGCATCATGTCTGTCGCGGTTATCCTTGGACTTGATTGCTTTTTTCAAGGAATTGAGTAACTTTTTTCGGTCCGCTTGTTGGTAGATGCGCTTGAGTGCATCTAACGCTGCGTTCTGAACGTCAGGTTCACGATTTCTTAACGTCTCAAAGACAAGGATTTCGAGGTATTTTCGCTTGTCGTTTTGGTAAGCTTGAAACATGTGCTTACCCCGTTCTTCGATCGAAGCACTCGCCTTTTCCGGGGTGCCCTCTGCGTAAAACAGCTCAGAATCGTAGTATCCGAGAAGGTAGTGTGCTTCTGCATTATCTTGCTCATGTTGAATTGCCAGTTTGAACTGTTGGGTGGCGCGTTCCTCTTTCCGTCGTTTGTCAGATTTAATTAATTCTTTACCTTTGGAAAGGTAAGGATTTTGGCTGCCGCAACTGATGAGAAAAGCGGCGATGCTAATTGCAACGATAGGTAACTTGAAATATTTCTTCATATTTACTCCAATCGGTGTGGCACGATATGTAGCACGTAAAACACAAGGTTTTTCACGTTTTACGCGTATTTACAATAGTTTTTGCTGTTGTTCTTCACCATCGGAATCCTCCAAGTTTTCAGAGGAATCTTCAGTGTCTTCTAGTTGAGGATCTTCTTCTAGTGAAGGGGGCTCGTCTGTGGACGCTTCTTGATCGGGGGTGCTCGTCGTATCAGAAGAGCCGACAGGTTTTTGCAATGTAATAACGGGACGTTCATCGAATCCCCATCCTTTGTAAGCGTTTATGATTGCTTCCTCGGACCGGGATAGCTCAATCTGAAGCGTTGTGATACCATTTTCTTGTGCAACCTGTTCAGCGGAGTCGATTAGTCTATCTGCGACGGCAAACTGCCGGAAGGGTGCGGAGACCGCTAGTTGGCTGACATCGCCAATTTCAGGGTTGAGGGGATGCCGCTCAAGCCGAATGTTTCCGATCGCATGTCCGCTGGCTTCAGCGACAATTCGATAGACCTCTCCCTTCTGCGTCCGTGAGAGGTCCTCCTGTAATTCTTGGTCAATTTCTTCTGTAGTTTTGCCGGTAAAGCAGTACTGCTCTAAAGCTTTCGCATCGTTTGCTGCGGCGGGTCGAATTCGTAATGTTGTAGTGAGTTCAAATTCTTGATTTGCCATGTTCTTTCTCCATTGGTTAAGGGTGTGTCGTTGTGTTCACGCAATAATAAGTGTATATTAACTATTGTAACATAATATAAATTTGAGGACAAGAGAAAAATCCGCTGACGATGCTCATAGCGTGTCCTGCCCGGCGCGTAACTGACGTTCAGCGTCTACTACGTCACGATTGATTTTGTTAAGACACCGATCGACCTTATCCAGTAGTGCATCGTGTCCAACCGCTGACCGGCGCACCTGCCGCAACAGGTCTATCACGAGTCGAAACGCTCGCACAAAGTCACCGTCAGCTAAGTTTACATATTGGGGCAGCGTCTCAAACTCACAACCTTGACTCCACGCAAGCATTGCTGTACTTAGCTTTGTTACTAGCTTCGGTGTCACTGGATCAACCTGATACTGTTCCTCCAATATCCGGATTGCCTCAATCTCTTTGTCTACTGTCCGCAGCAACCTGTTGATTTTTTTATCTTCCAGTTTTCTATAGTATCCCCAATCCTTTCTATCTTCGCAAACGATTGCCATCGCTAGGACGTTGAGTTCGTCTTCATTCAATTTTTCAAAAAAGCCTCTGAAAAGGAGTTGAGTTACCTGTACTTCGTAGCCGTAAATTTGCGATGCGATCTGTCCCCGACTGAGTAATCCGGAGGTATCAATATATCCAAGTTTTTCGAGAATTTTCAAACGTGACGCGATCTGCTTGCGCTGATAACTTTCAAGAAGGGCTTTCCTATTTTGAAATTTCTCAATCCGGTTTTCAGCCTTTTTGATTTTGCGGTAACTTTGATCGCAGGTTTTGAATTGTTTACAGTTATGGCAGAGATTTTTATTTTTCGTGGATTCAATGTGCCGCAGCTGACGTTCGGTTCGGATAAACTTCTGGCGTAAATCTCTCTTCTGTTTCCGCTTCCCCCCTTTTCGCTTGAATGCACGACGTTCCACTTTCAGGAGTTTGCGTTGTTCGATGATTTGGTTTCGGAGATGATTATAGCTGCCAATCTGATCAAACCCATCAACACCGTTATGAATACAGGTCGGTTCAGGGAGTTTTTTCAGCGTTGCGGAGGTATGTTGAATCTGTGCCTCTGTCTTCTGCACCCGCTCATGATTTTGGAAGTTACTCAGGCTTTGGGTGCATACGTCAAAAATGTCATCTCCATATTTCTCATAAAGATTCAGGATACTTGAATAGGAGAGGTTGAACTGGCTTTCGATCGGCTCAATTTTACCTGAGAGGATCCGTTTAACACTCTCAAAATGTGCAAATTTTGGGAAAACGCGTGCGTAAACATAACCAATTGGATCAATGCCACGCCGTCCAGCTCTTCCTGACATCTGATGATACTCGCGCGCTTTCAGGTAGCGGAAATTAGCACCGTCGTATTTCTCTAAACTCTCAAAAACGACCGTGCACGCCGGCATATTGATGCCAACCGCAAAGGTCTCCGTTGTGAAAAGTAGTTGAATCAGTCCAGAGGTGAAGAGCCGCTCGACTACCTCTTTCAAGGTCGGCAGCATACCCGCGTGATGGTATGCAATGCCTTTAGAAACAAGGCGCCGAAAAGCTTGGATATTACGCTCGTTTCGGATATTGTATTGCGTGCATAATAGATCGAACAGATGCAGAATTTCTTTCCGTTGTTCGGGGGTCAGGAAATTCTGTCTGGCGTAATGCGCTGCGTTTTGCTCGCAAACCTTGCGACTGAAACAGAAATAGAGACAAGGGAGTTTGTTCTGATTCTGGATGTAAGAGATAAGGTCTACATAAATAAGGTTGTGCGACGCATCTTCAGGGGTTTCATCCGCATCAGGTTCGTGGCGATCCTTGTCGGTTTCGTAGAAATCATCATAGTCCTGAGGGGTGTCGTAGATGATAGATTCTTGGATCTGCTGTAGAGCCTTAACATCACCGATGCCGTATCCTTCTAGGTAGAGGTGATGTTGCAAAGGAACGGGGCGTTCTAGTTCTTCAATAACGTTAATCTCAACCTCTCGGACCGTCCGCATCCATTCGGCGAATTGGTTGATGTTCGGGATTGTCGCACTTAGACAGACAAATTTGATATTCTGAGGTGCAAAAATGATGCTCTCTTCCCAAACTGTCCCACGTTCAATATCGTTGATATAATGGATTTCGTCGAAAATGACGTATTCTACATTGTCCAAGCGGGTAATATCATCAAAGATTGTATTGCGGAAAATCTCCGTTGTCATCAACAGCACTTGAGCCGATTGGTTTAGTACCACATCGCCTGTGACAATCCCGACGCGATCGCCATAAACCCCATAAAAATCTCGATATTTCTGGTTGCTCAGGGCTTTAATCGGTGCCGTGTAAATCACGCGACGATCCATCTCCATACATTTTTCGATGGCATATTCGGCAAGCACGGTTTTGCCTGCCCCTGTCGGTGCGGTGACGAGCACGGAGTGATTCCGATCTATTGCATGGATTGCCTCCTCCTGAAACGGATCTAATTGTAACCCCTTGTACAGCATTCACATCTCCTAGAGCCGAAAGGTGCTCATTATTATCGCCCGAATCGCGGATTAAACAGAGGACGTTGAAAACACAAATGGAGCGAATCGGTATGGCTATGTACATTGCATAACGGCACGATTTAACGTTTTGTCAGGGCCCTGTCAGGTCCAAAAAAAAAATTTAACCTCACATCGGGGGGTCATCATTGGTGGATGTCTCTCTGAACCCCGATGGGGCCTAGCTTCAGCGCGTTCGTAGATTTTTAGCACGCAACAGAAGGTGCGTATAGATGGTTTTTTGACCTGACATATACGCCCTGTTTATGAACCGTTTTTCACTGAAACGGCACCATAACCAAGCCAAATGTCAGGGATTTGTCAGGTCCCTGACAGGTCAAAACGCTGAAGTGCATAAGCCCTGAACCATTTGTTTATTGAGTTGCCTGTCGTTCGAGTTTCTATCCTTGACACCCAAATGTCCTGATACGTATCAAGACTAGTGCCGACGTTATTCCAGATTCCATCGGGAGAAACGTCGGGAGCAGCCTCTCCCATACTGTGGGGGTGACTTATGAGTGCTTCATGATTATAACCGTTTCCTTTTTTTTTGTCAATTATGAAATGAATGTATTAAGTGTGATTGATGTATTTGCTCCCTTCAAAATTCCGCTTGCAAACCGTATTTAAGCGTGCTATGCTTTTGCATCCAATATGTCAAGTTGCTGCCTAGAGCAAAAACAGATCAGGCGTTGCAAATACGCACCATTAGTTTCATGAGGAGATCCTCTTTATGTTTAAGCGTCATGTAATATCTTCTTTGATTGGTTTCTGTCAGAAACAGCGTCTCAGCGTCTGCATCGGTCTATTGATGTGTATCTTGAGTTATCAAACTATATCTGCCCAACAACAGATTGCCCTAGACACCTACGCTATCTTTGAACGGAGCTGCTTCAACTGTCACGGTCCTGACGGTGCTTATAAAGAGACCCTCTTAATGGAACACAACGCACTCATTACAGAAAACGGTCCCGTTGTTCCGGGAAACTTAGAAGCTTCTAGGCTGTATAAGCGGCTTCTTGGAGAAGGGGGCCAACTCATGCCGCTGGGCGGTCCCCCTTTACCCGATTCACAGATTGAAACGGTGAAAAACTGGATATTAGCCGGTGCTCCCGATTGGGCGGTAACTTCTGTCTCCGATGGCGATTTCATCTCTCAGGGTGAAATCCTCACTACCATTGAGAGCCATCTGATGTCGCTTACCCCCTTTGACCGCGGCTTTGCCCGTTACTTCACGATGACCCACCTCTATAACGCCGGGGAGTCAGCGGATAGACTCCAAGGATACCGCAAAGGACTCTCCAAACTGGTCAACAGTCTCTCATGGAAGCGTGAAATTACCAACCCACAACCCATCGACCTACAAGAGACTATCTTCTATATCGACCTCAGACACTATGAATGGGATGTCAATAACGCTTGGACGCAGATAGAAGCGGCGTATCCCTATCATATCGGGTTTGATGCACCGGCACAGACCGTACTGAAGGCACAACTGGGGCGGTTACAAGGGGGGATGAAGACAGATATACCAGCTATTCATGTCGATTGGTTTGTCGCACAAGCATCTTTACCTCCACTGTACCATGACCTACTCGATTTGCCGTTGACAGATAGGGAGTTAGAGACCCGATTGGAGGTTGATGTGGTACGCAATATCACCAATGCGCCGGGAGTTGATGTCTGGCGGGCGGGGACCAACCATTCAGGTGTTTCGACTAATAATCGGGTGATAGAACGCCATACCTCTCGTTATGGGGCATATTGGAAAAGTTATGACTTCGCTGGTAGTGTTGGGACACAGAACATCCTCACCCATCCGCTCTCTTTCACGCCTGATGGCGGTGAAGTGATCTTTAATCTGCCCAACGGGTTACAGGGCTACTATATTACCAATGCGTCCGGCTTCCGTCTGGACGCAGCACCGACAGACATTGTTTCCAATCCCGCGGCGAGTAACCCGAAGGTGCGTAACGGGCTCTCCTGTTTCGGTTGTCATACGGAGGGAATGAAGACGTTTGAGGATGAGGTGCGTTCGGTGATAGAAAGTAATGCGACCCCAGCGTATAATAAGGCGCACGCCCTGAGACTATACGTCGAACAGTCAGAGATGGACGCGCTCTTGCAGAGGGATATGGATACATACAAGGAAGCATTGGCAGAGACAGGCGGTGCGGTTGACGACATTGAGCCTATATCCCGTTTCCATGAGGTGTTTCAGGGAACTGTGGACGCTGCGTATGCCGCTGCTGTCGTTGGCTTAGCAACCGAAGTCTTCCAAGAGAAGATTCGTGAGAATGTGGGTTTACAGAATATTGGTTTGTTGGTGTTAGACAGCCCAAATGGAAGTATGAAACGGGATGCGTGGACTGAAGGTTTTGATGATGTGATATTTGCGCTGGATTTCCCTGAGTCTCAAGTTGACAGTCCATCGCAGCCGGATCTGCTACCGGGTGGGGTTGTTCATATCCCTGACACAAACCTGCGCGCAGCGATTGCGGAGGAACTTGGTAAAAGTCCCAATGCCCCAATTACTGTGGAGGATATGGAAAAATTGGAAGGACTCGACGCAGTGAATAGGGACATCCGTGATTTGACAGGGCTTCAGTTCGCAACCAACTTGGAATGGTTAGAGGTTGGACACAATCAATTTTCCGACCTATCACCACTCGCCGGATTAATCAATCTAAGGACTTTAAGTTTTCCTCGATCCAGCGTATCCGACCTGTCACCACTCGCCGGATTAATCAATTTGGATAATTTATGGTTTAATGCCGGGGGGGCAAAAGTATCCGACCTGTCACCACTTGCCGGATTAATTAACCTGAGAATCATTCACGCGGGAGGGCATTCTATATCCGATTTATCTCCCCTGGCACGGTTAACAAAACTGGAGCATATATATCTTCCGGGCACCGGACTGATATCAGACCTGTCACCCTTGGCAGGCTTAACCCTCTTGAATGAACTGTATCTTCATGACGGCAACATATCGGATATATCGCCGCTTGCAAGGTTTACCGCGTTGGAGCGTTTGGGACTTGCTGGTAACGACATATCGAATATATCGCCGATTGTGGGGTTAACTAACTTGAAATGGCTAAATCTTGAAAGGAACCAGATATCGAACGTATCGCCGATTTTGAACTTAGCCAACTTAACATGGCTATCGATCGGTGACAACAATATTTCTGACCTTTCACCTTTGGCAGGCTTAACCCGCTTGAAAGAACTGTATCTCAATTACAGTAACATATCAGATCTATCGTCGCTTGCAGGGTTTACCGTGTTAGAGCGTTTGGGGCTTCTTGACAACAAGATATCGGATATATCACCGCTTGCGGGGTTAACTAACTTGAAATGGCTAAATCTTGAAAAGAATGAGATATCGAACGTATCGTCGCTTTTGAGCTTAACCAACTTAACATGGGTATCGGTCAGTCGCAACAACATTTCTGACCTGGCACCTTTGGAGGAGTTACGCAAGAGGATAACAGTCTTTTGGGCTGAAAATCCAGGGATTCCAAAAGGAGGGCCGAAGATAGAGGGACCGTGGCTATGGGTGCTGTTACCGGGCGCAGAACTGGAAAGCGGTGGTGCGGATTTACTATCAGAAGCGAGTGGGGGTACGGTGACAGAATTGGCGGTTGCCATCGATGGAGCAACGGCGGGAACCCCTGTCGGCAATGAGGTCTGGACATCTCACAGACTTCCCTCTGAGCCACAAAATAATATCGGTGAGATGCTAGGGCACGACCCGCCCGACGGAAGTATCTACGGCATTGTATCCGTCTATGCTCCACGGGAACAGGAAACAACGTTGCATGTCGGTGCCGATAATGAGGTCAAGGTTTGGCTCAATGGAGTTGTAGTTTATGAGAACTTCAACATTTGGGGGTCTGGTGATTACACTGATTTTGCCCCAGTCACACTTAGGGTGGGGAAAAATATCCTACTAGTCGCTGTTGGGATAGGCGGTAGGATTCATAACGGCAAATTTGGTTTTAAGCCTGGCACGGAATATACGGTGTCAACTGGTGTCGGCTATACCCTTTCCAAGCCCCCAATCCACCTCGGTGATACCCTTACCCTTGAAGTCCGCGCAGAAAATGTCACCGACTTAGCGGGTTGGCAGTTTGATATTGCATTCGACCCTGCTGCCCTTGAAGCCGTTGACGTGACCGAAGGTAGTTTCCTGAAGATGGGTAGCACCACCTTCTTCCGGAGTGGGAACATTGATAACGTAGCGGGTAAAATTATAGGACTCAGTGCGGCGCGGTTGTCCGATCAAGGTGTGACCGGCACCGGCACTTTGCTTCAGGTGAGGTTCAAGGCAAAATCTGCCGGTGAAACAAAGGTGGTATTGCAGAAACTTCAGTTTGGCTCCGTTGCCGGTGATACTATTGCTGCAGGATCATACCAATTCCGAATCACTGTGGAGGGACACCTTACCACGGGGGATGTGAACCGAGATGGTGTTGTCAGCATTCTGGATCTGATTCTCGTCGCACAGCAGTTGGGGAGAAGGGTATCTGCCGGCTCGTCGGTAGATGTCAATGGCGATGGTGTTGTCAGCATTCTCGACCTCATCCGTGTAGCACAGGGGATTGCTGAATCACCCGCTGCGCCCCCCTTAATCCCCCCGCAAGCAGGGGGAGAGGGCAGAGTAGATGCTGCGATGATAGAAGCGTGGATAGCACAGGCACGGTTGGAAGATGACGGTTCACTTGCTTTCAAAGAGGGTATAGAAAATCTTGAAAAACTGCTAGCATCACTGATTCCTGAGGAGACTGCTCTATTGGCGAACTATCCGAATCCGTTCAACCCGGAAACATGGATCCCGTATCAGTTAGCGGAATCAGCAGAGGTGACACTGACGATTTATGATGTAAACGGGCAGTTGATTCGACGTTTAGCGGTGGGACATCAGGCGGCGGGTATGTATCGGAGTCGCAGCCGTGCAGCCTATTGGGACGGACGGAGTCAGTTGGGTGAGTTTGTCGCTAGTGGTCTCTATTTTTACACGCTCACAGCGGGTGAGTTCACTGCAACCCGTCGGATGCTGATACTGAAATAGTATCAAATGACCCGATGATGGTTGGAATGGTGATGTTTATTGCCTTGCAGTTATCAGACATGAGCGGTTTGGGTGGGTTGAGCGAGCCTATCCTTATCCTCAGAAGCGAAGTAAGTCAGAATAACCGGCTTCATCCAAGTTGTGACGATAGACTTTCCTTTTTGCGGATATTCATCAATTGGCATAGCCATCCAGATCCGTTGTCCATAACTGAGCATGATTTGATAAGGTGTTAGTGATGAACATTCACGACAGCGGCTATAAGAAACTATTCTCAAATCGTACCATCTTTCGACAACTGATTGAGACCTTCGTCAACCAAGAGTGGGTCCATTCTCTCGATTTCGACACCTGTGAACCTTTGGATAAATCCTTTATCTCCGAACACTACAAAGAGACCGAGAGTGATTTAATCTACAAAATCCAGTTTCAGGACCGCGAAGTCTATATTTACATCCTGATTGAGTTTCAATCCACTGTAGACCCGTTCATGGCGTTGCGGGTGCTGAACTATATCACCAACTTTTACATGGATTTTCTCGTCAATAATAGGGGTGTCAACAAACTGCCGGCGGTCTTTCCAATCGTGCTTTACAATGGAGCGGCACCTTGGACGGCACCGGTCAACCTTTCGGCGTTAATCGAGCAGATGCCTTCGTTGGATACATTTGCATTAGATTTTGAGTATTTCCTGATTGCTGAAAACGAATACAGTCAGGAGGCGTTGTTAAACATCCGAAACATCGTATCGACATTGTTTTTGGCAGAATCGCATTACGATTTAGATGTGCTGGAGGTGGAGCTGCTGAATCTATTTTCGACTGAGCGGGACAGACAGGCGGTGAGTCTGTTCTTAAACTGGTTTAGGCAGTTGGCTTTTCATGGCCGGCTTGAATCTGACGATTATGAGTCATTGGAGTCCATTTATCGGACCGAGGAGGAGGTGAAGACGATGTTAGTCACAGCATTAGAGAAGGAGAGGGAGCGGTTTTTTCAAAACGGTTTGCGTGAGGGCAAGCAGGAAGGGCTGCTTGAGGGTGAGCAGAAAGGCAAGCAGGAAGGGCTGCTTGAGGGTGAGCAGAAGGGCAGAATTGAAGGGAGGATTGAAACCGCAAAGGCAATGCTTGCTAAGGGAATGGAGATGACACTCATTTCTGAAATCACCAATCTTCCAGAAGCACAACTTTTGGCGTTGAGAGATGAACTTTCCTCCATAAAAAATTGAAAACAGTATTAATCACCACTTTCACCGTTGCTTTTGGTCGTGAGACAGTGCCCAGTTTCCTGCTCATCATATCAGAAAACGGTCTTTACCGCACCCAAACACGGAAGCCAATCTAGGGTCATTTAATTCTTCCGTAGCTCGATGTCTTGGTGAACCCGTAGGCGGGGCAAGATGCCCCGCCTACGGGTTCGGGTCGTTCCAAAATCAGTCAAAAAACCAAAAACTAAATGCCCCTAGAAGCCAATCACTAGGCTTGGACCCCTTTGTTTTGGCAATAAGTCTAAGCAACTCTGCACTTTCTTTAATGTGAACCTTTCGTTTAACTCATGGGGTCATTTGATACAAACTATAAGTAAGGCAAGTTGCTATCTGTCAATCCTCTGCCTGCCTGAATCTGGATTTACAGGTTTCGCTTTGTGCTTTCTTTCGCTCCAGCGGAGCGGTATGTAAAGGAACCTTGAGCATTCACCGCTTTCTGATTCCTGTAGGTCTGGCTTCCTAACCCGACCCGTCTAGGCCAATACCGGTAGATAGCCAGTAGGTCGAGATTCATATCTCGACAAAATACTATACACATTGCGCTCCTCCCCGATAAATCCCCGATGAATCCCGATGTATCGGGACAAGCCGAGAGCAGGTCCCGACTCGTCGGGATTCTCCCCGATACATCGGGGCAGGCAGGAACGGAACAGGCGGGATTCAAAACTGGAGCGAAAGACAAAGGACCTACCAGATGGTCGGGGAGACCTCGCCCTGATAAAAAGCAATGGACTTTCAATGACTAGCAACTTAGGTTTCAATGTTAATAGGGGATAACCACGGTTATCCCACATTCAGAAAGGAACAAGATAGATATGGCTGAAAAAAAACGGGTGCTCATTACCGGTGGTGCAGGCAAAGTCGGCAGTACACTGTGGGGTGCGTGGGAAAAGGAAGATAAATACACCTTGACATTAGTAGATATCAAGGAGGCTGCTAGCACAAAGTCCCGCGTTGAGTTGGGGGATGTTCGAGACTACCAGCGAATGCGGGAACTTTGCAAAGATCAGGATGTCGTCGTCCACCTCGCGCTTGTGTCTTCAGACCAATTTGGCAAAGTGGCGGGCGAAGTGACCGATATCGGGGCGGCGATGCTGCTATTTGAAGCTGCCCGCGAGGAGGGTGTCCAAAAAATTGTGTTTGCGTCCACAAACCACGTCACCGGTTGGAATGAACGGATAAGTTCACCGCCGCGATTCTCCACAGCGGAACAGATCAATCCCGATGGTTGGTACGGGGCGATGAAAGGGATGGCAGAGGTCGCCGGACGCTACCTCGTCAATGAGTTTGACATGCGCTTTATCAGCATCCGTATTGGTACTTTCACGGGAGGGTATGAAGCGGAGCATTTACGCACTTGTAGCACACTCCTAACGCCGCGTGACTGCGCCCAACTTTTTGGACGCGCAGTTGACTATGAAGGACCTGTGAAATTTCTCATCACGTATGGCAGGTCTGCCAATTCGACCGCCTACCAGCAGAGCTATCTGGATATCAGTGGTGCCGTTGAGATTCTCGGTTATCAACCGCAAGATAACCTGATGAAAACGCATCTTCCTCAGTTGCTAACCGATGATGCGTAAAATGTGAAGGGGGTATATCAGCATGGCAGACAAAATCAAAATTGGGGTAATCGGCTGCAGAGTTGGTCGAGCGTGGGTAGCGGGTGCGAAAGCGGGCGAAGATACTACCGCTTGGGCGGTGGCAGATCTGAATCAGGAGCTTGCTCAACAGGTCGCCGCCGATAACGATGTTTCCAAAGTGTATGGCGACTATCGGGAATTGCTCGCGGACGACGACGTGGAAGCGGTTGGGGTTGCCACAGCCCCTGATGTGCGGAAACCGATGGTAATTGATGCGTTGAATGCGGGCAAGCATGTGTTGGTGCAGAAGCCACACGGTCGTAGTGCCGCCGATGTGGAGGAGATCAACGCCGTGGCGGCATCTACCGGGAAAACCCTTGTATATTCCTACTTCATGCGGCATGAGGCAGAAAACAGAAAGACCCGTCAAATCATTGCAGCGGGTGAGATCGGGCAGGTATACCATGCGCGGGTGCACTATCATTACCGGGAACGTGGGGTCAACTATGAACCGGGACCGGGCAGAGATTGGCTGTATCAGTGGGGGTTAAAGGGCGGTGCGTTAGGGCAGCACGGCTCACACTACCTCGATCAGGCGTGGTTTCTGATGGGTTGTCCACAACCCGAATGGGCATTTGCTGTCAGTCATAGTGCATTTCCAACGACACTAGCGGTAGATCATCATTCTGAGGATTACCTCAGTTTTCTGGTTGGATGTGCCAACGGTATCACGATCCAGATGGATACCTCCTCCGTCATTCCGACGTGGACAGACCGTGCGTGGGATCTCCGCATACGAATTTTAGGCACGGCTGGCACAATCGAACAGGAATCCACGTCCCAACCTTCGGGTGTGAAGCGTTCAGGAACACGCCGGCTACTTGGTGGGATCTATACTGAAGGCGACGATGTCATTGACGAATATGTGGCGCACAGTGACGGCGATTTCGACGGAGAGATCCACGATTTCGCTGGCGCGATTCGTGGTACAAACCCGCCCGATGTGTCACCTGCCGATGCGCTGACGTTTATGAAATTGTTGGACGCGATCTATTTGAGCGCGGAGACCGGGGAGAAGGTGCAGATCTCTTAGTTTAGGACTTACGCATTTCCGTAGGGAACGCAGATCTGTGTCCCCTACGGTTTCTGTTGCCCGAATTGTTAGCCTGAACCTTTGCGTTATACACGAACTTGGTGCATTTTATTCAACACCGGCAAGCAGCAGCCCCCCGTTGGCTCAACAGGTGTGAGTGATGAACATTCACGACAGCGGCTATAAGAAACTATTCTCAAATCGTACCATCTTTCGACAACTGATTGAGACCTTCGTCAACCAAGAGTGGGTCCATTCTCTCGATTTCGACACCTGTGAACCTCTTGATAAATCCTTTATCTCCGAACACTACAAAGAGACCGAGAGTGACTTAATCTACAAAATCCAGTTTCAGGACCGCGAAGTCTATATTTACATCCTGATTGAGTTTCAATCCACTGTAGACCCGTTCATGGCGTTGCGGGTGCTGAACTATATCACCAACTTTTACATGGATTTTCTCGTCAATAACAGCGGTGTCAACAAACTGCCGGCGGTCTTTCCAATTGTGCTGTACAACGGAAGCACACCGTGGACAGCATCGGTCAACCTTTCGGCATTGATTGAGCAGATGCCACCGCTCGGCAGGTTCGCGTTAGATTTTGAGTATTTCCTGATTGCTGAAAACCAATACAGTCAGGAGGCGTTGTTAAAAATCCGAAACATTGTATCGACGTTATTTTTGGCGGAGTCCCATTATGATTTAGATGTGTTAGAGGCGGAGCTGGTGAATGTGTTTTCGTCGGAGGGTGACAGACAGGCGGTCAGTCTGTTCTTAAACTGGTTTAGGCAGTTAGCTTTTCACGGACGGATTGAATCTGACGATTATGAGTCGTTGGAGTATATTTATCGGACCGAAGAGGAGGTGAAGACAATGTTAGTCACAGCATTAGAGAAGGAGAGGGAGCGGTTTTTTCAAAACGGTTTGCGTGAGGGCAAGCAGGAAGGTTTGCGTGAGGGTAAGCAGGAAGGACGAATTGAAGAGAAGATTGAAACTGCAAAGGCAATGCTTGCCAAGGGAATAGAGATGACACTTATCTCCGAAATCACCAACCTTCCAGAAGCACAACTCTTGCAGTTGAAAGAAGAGCTTTCCTCAGTGAAGAAGTGAGAACAATGTTAATCACCGGCTTCAACAGCGCGTCAGTCTGACACAATATTTATATGCGATTGCCCTTGCTTGGTTCAAAATCCCTTGACAATGTGATAAGTCGATCAGTATAATTTAGCGATTTTCTCGGCGGGTGTAGCTCAGTGGTAGAGCATCAGCTTCCCAAGCTGAGGGCCGCGGGTTCAAGTCCCGTCACCCGCTTATCTGTTCTGGGTGCCTGAACTACGCACATTGGTGATTTGTTTTTATGAGGGGCGCGAAATGCCAATTTACGAATTTCGGTGCAAGCAGTGTGATAGGATATTTGAGAAACTTTTCGCTTCGAGCCAACAGAAATCATCCCCCTCCTGCCCTGAATGTGAAAGCAGCGATACCACGCAACTGTTTTCTGTCTTCGGGGTTGGGACATTAGATACCGGCACACCAACAACTGATATGCCGATGTGTGGGACTTGTGGCCACCACACACCTAAACCGTGCGCCTGAGAGGTTCAAGAGGAAGTAGATGGATCAAGGAAGACGTTTGACAAAGGAAGAGGTAAAAAGCGACCAGTTTGTTGATAGCACGCTGCAGGTCTATGAATTCCTCAAGACGAACCTAAAGTCGATTATTATTGGTGCAACGATAGTTATCTTGGTAGTCGGTGGTTTTGCCTTTTATCAGCACCAGCAGCAGACCGCACGTGCAGAAGCCTTTTTGAAATATACTGAAGCCATTGAGAAATATCAGGAAGCCGAGAGTGATTGGTTTGATGCGGACGGTACGGAGAAGCCGTTTGAAACTGCTGCGACCCAGCTTCAAGCCATCTTCCAAAAATATCCTGAGACTTCTGTCGCGGATAAAGCGCGATACAATTATGCAAAAGCGCGCTATTATGAAGGGGATTATGACGGTGCAATCTCCCATTTTCAAATGGTCGTGAATGAGCACCAACCGGAAAACCAGATTCTCGCTTTATACGCTCAAAAAGCGATTGGCAACTGCTATGAGCAGAAAGGCGAATACCAAAAAGCACTTGAGGCATATACCCCCGCAGCGGATAAACTGCCTCAGATTGCCATGCGTGATTACGCATTTTCGGATTTTCGGTTGAGCCAAGCGCGTTGCTATGAAAAACTCGGTGATTTTGATAATGCACTCGCAATTTATAAAGATATTATAGATCTCTTTAAGGCTAATCTGGAAAAAGCGATTCAGCAAAAAAGCCGTGACTTAATTCCCGGAGCAAAAACATTGATTGCAAGCCTTCCGCAGCCTCCGGATGTAATAACCGCTGAAGGATTGGAAAATGAAGGCAACTATCATGATGCTTTTGCTGCTTATGCCAAAGCGATTCATGATTACAAAGTTGGTAAAGATATTCATGGTGGACTCACCGACGAACGTCGCAAAGCTATCAATCGCTTTGAAAAAACTGCAAACGACTTTCTCATAAATCTGCGTGATGCTCGGCGCGCTGAGTCGGCAGGGCGGGATCCTTTGGAATACTATGTGCAAGCGGTCGGTCTCGGTGGGCGTAGTTTCTATGAAAAAGTTTTTGGATTTGCGCCGCACCGTTCGCTCTATGAAAAAGCACTTTTCCGTCGTGATAACCTTCAACGTGTGCAGCAGTGAAGTTGTTAGGGCAGGCTGATTTGCCCATCGTGTGGAAACTTGGTCAGTTCAGCGAATGAGGTCAATCTAATGCTATCACCTCACACTGAAAAAGTCTTAGAATATGATAAGCTGAAGGCCTTGCTTAAGCAGCATGTGCACTCCCAACTAGGGGCATCACGGGCAGCACAGTTGAAACCCTTCGAGCAGCTTGATACGGTTCGTTATCAGCAGCGGTTGTGCAGCGAAGCGAAAGCCTTCTACCAGACCTCCAACGGTTTCCCGCTGCAAGGTTTGAAGGATATTTCCCCGACACTCCATAAAGTGTCCAAGCCCGGTGCCATTCTGGAAGTGGACGAGTTGCTTGGTGTCGCTCGTGTGGCAGCAGCCTCCCAAAATGTTCAGCGAGTCGTAAAAAGGCGAAATCCGAAGGATTTCCCAAAGCTCTCTTCGATCGTTCGTAATCTTCCGACCTTCCCCGAACTCACGCAATCTATTGACAGATGTCTCAGTCCTGATGGTGATGTCCTTGATCACGCTAGTCCGACGCTACGATCCATTCGCCGGAAGTTGGCGCACACACGAACAAACATTCAATCGAGGTTAGAGGGAATCCTCCAATCTCCCCATCATCAGCGGTCTATCCAAGAACATGTTATTACCTCCCGCAACGATCGCTATGTCATTCCCATTAAACAAGATTCAAAGCACAATTTTCCCGGCGTTGTTCAAGGGCAATCTTCGAGCGGAGCGACTGCGTTCATTGAGCCGTTTGGTATTGTAGATCTCAACAACGAGCTGCATCAACTCGCAGATGAGGAGCGCCGAGAGATACGACGTATTCTACTCGAACTCAGCGACTTGGTTCGTGAGGTTCTGGCATCGTTGGAACTTGCCTTGGATATCTTGGGAAGACTGGACTTTCTAGGAGCAAAAGCACGATTAAGCATAGAACTCAACGGGGTCGAACCTGTGCTTAACGTGCGGGGGGCGATCAAGTTGATAGAAGCGAGACATCCGCTCCTTGAAATGAATCTTCGAGACAGTGCAAAATTGAAGGCAGAGGAACGCGGTCCGAACCTACCAGAGCGAATTGTACCTACTGATGCAACACTAGGCGACACATTTCACACCATGGTTATCACCGGCCCGAATACAGGCGGGAAAACTGTTGTTCTCAAAACGGTTGGCTTACTCACACTCATGGCACAGTCTGGGTTACACATCCCTGCAAAGCTGGGGAGTGAGGTTGGGGTCTTCTGCCAAATGTTCGCCGACATCGGTGACGAACAGAGCATCGAGCAGAATCTCAGCACTTTTTCGTCCCATATCACCAAGATTATCTCCATCTTGAAAGAAGCGGATGAAAATTCACTGGTGTTGTTGGATGAAATTGGGGCAGGCACAGACCCGACGGAAGGGGCAGCACTTGGTATGTCAATCTTGGACTGGTTGGCGGCGCGTAAGGTTCGCACTGTTGCGACAACCCACTACGGTGCACTGAAAGCATACGCCCATGCACAGGAAGACATGGAGAACGCCTCAATGGAATTTGATTGGCAGACGTTGCAACCCACCTATCGTCTTCAGATTGGCGTACCCGGGAGCAGTAACGCCTTCAAAATTGCACAGAGGTTAGGTATGCCTGATGCAATTACGGATGCCGCTAAAGCGTACACAGGCAGCCAGACCGTTGCTGTGGAAGATCTCATCGTCAGTATGCAGGCAGCCCAAAACGAGCTTGACGTTGAACGTGAGATGGTGCAGGACAAACTCCGAGTGGCGGATACCGAATCTAGAAAGTACAAAGGGCTAGTCAACCAGATTGAGGCGGAACGGGAAGAATTTCGCTATCAAGCCGAGCAGGAAGCTGCTACAATCCTCAAGGAGGCGCGTAAACTTGTTGAACAGACAATAGCAGAAGTGCGGCGAAAGAATGCCTCAAAAGATAGTGTTAGCACCGCTTTTACTCGTATTGAAAGGGCACAGCAGAAACTGAATGAGAGACACCAACAGCAAAAACAGGCAGCACAACCGTCCCCCGATGCAATTGATGTGCGAGTCGGTGATAAAGTCCGTGTGAAAAGCCTGAACCAATTTGGCGAAGTCCTCTCGGTTTCAAACGGGAAAGCCCCTTTGCTCGTCAAGGTTGGCAACATGCAGATGCGCGTGTCATACGGAGAAATTGAACCTGTACATCCAGCAGACAATAAGCGTGAACTTTCAACCTCAATTTTGAATGTTCAGTATAGCAAAACAGGGAACGTTAAAACAGAGTTGAACCTGCAAGGAAAAACGGTCCACGAGGCGTGGGCGGAAACTGATAAATATATAGATGATGCGTTTCTTGCGGGATTACCGAGAGTGCGGATTATTCATGGCAAAGGCACTGGTGCCTTGCGGACTGCAATTCACGACCTTTTGGAAGACCACGCGCAAGTGGATAGTTTTCAATTGGCAGCGCTCAATGAAGGTGGCGCAGGTGCAACGATTGTCACATTGAAGGAATAGTGAAGAAGAGGTTTGGACTAATATTTCGGTATGGAAACAGCAAACCTAAACCTGTATCAGACGAAGGTGAGTTGTGATGAGACAAGCTTCTAACTACATTCCACGCGAGATACTTGATAATATTTGCACACAGAACGATATTGTCGAAGTGATATCGGAGTGTGGAGTTCTGTTGAAGCCTGTCGGCAAAGCCTATAAAGGGCTCTGTCCCTTCCACGACGAAAAAACTCCGTCCTTTAACGTTTCCCCCGAAAAGCAGGCGTTTTACTGTTTTGGGTGTAATGCCGGTGGCAATGTCATTAGCTTCCTCAGAAAATATGATGGCAAGTCTTTTATGGAAGCGATGGAATGGTTGTCAGAGCGCGCAGGTATTCCGCTACCCGCCCAAGATGGCAGAGCACGCCAAATTAGCCAAAAACGTCTGGAACTGCAAGACCTGAATCGTTTTGCGATGGAGCATTTTCACCATCAACTCCTGGATCCCAAAATTGGCGGCTATGCCTTGGCTTACCTGAAAAACCGAGGCATCAAAGATCAAACGATTAGAGAGTTCCAACTCGGATATACGACCCCGGGACGCCAAGACATCGTTAAGGTTGCCACACAAGCCGGTTTTTCAATCCAACAACTCATTGATGTTGGTCTCATCAGGAGCGATGAACAAGGCACCACAGATCGATTCCGCGGGCGCGTTATCTTTCCAATCCGCGATGAACGCGGCAATCCCGTTGGATTTGGTGGGCGTGCAATATCCGAGGACCAACTTCCCAAATATCTTAATTCTCCTACCACCGCCCTTTACGATAAGAGCAAAACGCTTTATAACTTATACGAGGCACGTCAGGCAATCCAAAAAGAGGAGAAGGTGATTCTCGTTGAGGGTTACTTTGATGCTCTCATGCCGTATCAAGCGGGTGCCCAAAATGTTGTTGCATCGCTAGGGACTTCGTTTAGTAGTTCACACGCCGATTTATTAAAGCGGTTTGCCGAAGAAACTATTCTCCTCTACGATGGTGATCCGGCGGGCTTTCAGGCGGCGTTGCGAGGCTTACACATCCTTCTGGCGGCAGGGTTGCGTGTGCGGGTGGCGAGTCTACCGCCCGACACAGATCCAGATCAATTTGTCCGCACAGAAGGTCTTGATGCGTTCAATCAACGGGTCGATTCCGCGATGAACCTAATTGAGTTCCAGATCCAACGGGCGACGCAACAGCATGCAATTCATCGCATTGATGTAAAAACACAGGCTATTAAAGAAATTGCTCTGACCTTGTCGAACCTCAAAAATCAGGTTGAACTTAGCGAATACGCGAAATACGCAGCGCAAGAGCTCGACATTGAACGGTCAGTGCTTTTGAGGGAGTTGCAACGTTTGGGCGTCAAGATGTCTCGCCCAGTTTCCCCACCGCGACACACTCACGCTGCGCCAACCGCAAGGATGAGCCCGCGTGAATCAATTGAGTGGCAACTGATTGAAGCACTGCTACAAGGTCCCGACCTCATCCCGCTTGCCAAAGCGAATTTTCACTACCAAGATTTTACCCATCCTGACTTTGCAACCATTGGCAGGATGCTCTGGGAAGCGAGTGATAATGAGGCTATCATTGATATGCAGAATCTCATAAATGCTTGTGCTAATGAAAAGATTACAGGCATAATCTCCAAGGCTCTTCTAAGAAGGACAATCCCTCCAAATTTAACGACACGAGTGGAGGGCTGTCTGAAGAAACTCAAAAATTTTCTGTTGTGGGATGTTGAACGTATGAGACGTTCTGAAGCCCTTGCCCAAGGGAATAACAGTAAAAGCATTCTTGCAGAACTCGTTGAACTCTCAAACCGAAGAAGGCAGTTAGCCCGTTAATCCCTGTTATTGCTTCGGGAGGGGTACTAGGAGAATAAACCACAATGGCTTCCGTAAATAAAGCAGATGATCGCTTAATCAATATAGGTAAAGAGAAACACTTTCTTGAATATGATGAGCAGCCGAATCCTTCACCACCGGACGATCTTGATGACCTACTTCAAATTGATTTAGAAGAAATTAACCTTTCAGAAAATCCAGCCGATCTTGATGAGGGAGATTTAACAATGAATTTAAAAGTTATCAATCAAACAGCCGATTTTGATACGCCTGATTACTCCGAAGATGAAGATTACGACGATACTGATGATGAGCTAGCATTGGATCCAGGGAAACTCGATAAGGTTGATGATCCGGTGAAGGTGTATCTACGAGAGATGGGGAGTATCGCTTTGCTGACTAAGCAGCAGGAGGTCTCTTTGTCAAGGCAGATTGAAGAAGGGCATCGTAAGGTAGAGGAGGCAATATTTGAAACACCAATTGCAATTGCAGAGGTTCGGAAGCTGCTCAATCAGATTTTGATTGGTAAGAAAAAGGCTTCTGATGTGCTTTCGATGGAGGTATCAAGCACCTCTGCTACTGATAAGGAAGATAAATATCTGAAAAAAGCACAGGAATTGATGGCGGATTTGAAGGACCGAGATTTAGAAATGCGTCTCCGAGAGCGCAAGTTACACTATGAAAAATTGTCCCCTAAGGAGAAGAAAGCCCTTCGCAGAACGCTGGAATCCTATCGTTTAGAGTTGGTGAACATTCTCAAGGAGCTCAGGATTGATCGCGAAGAGATTAGTAAAATTGCGGGTAAAATTAAAGACATTGCGACCCGCATGGCGAATTTGGAGAAGCAGGTGACAAAAATTGAGGAGAAGTGCGCCCTATCTGCGGCTGAAATCTGTCAGCGGGTGCAGGATTACACGCTGGGCAAGGCACAACCTACTGCCTCTGACAATATGGACGAACTTAGGGAATATAACCGGAAGATCGTCAAGGCGAGGCGGACCGTCAAAAGGTTAGAGCGTGAAATTGGCGCGTCACGTGAGCAACTTGACTCTGCGACCCAGCGAATCCACGTGGGAGAATCGACGGCGCAAGAAGCAAAAATGACAATTGTCGAGGCTAACTTGCGGCTCGTTGTCAGCATTGCCAAAAAATACAGGAATCGAACGCCGGGGCTGACGTTTCTTGACCTCATTCAGGAGGGGAACATCGGCTTGATGAAAGCTGTCGACAAATTCGAGTATAAGCGGGGTTATAAATTCAGCACTTATGCGACGTGGTGGATTCGTCAAGGAATTACTCGGGCAATCGCTGATCAGGCGCGCACGATTCGCATCCCTGTGCACATGATCGAGACTATCAATAAGCTGATCCGCACTTCCCGTTATCTTGTTCAGGAAAAAGGTAGGGAACCGCTGCCGGAGGAGATCGCTGGTGAGATGGACATATCCATTGATAAGGTGCGACAGGTGTTTCGGATTGCACAGGAACCCATTTCGTTAGAAACCTCGGTTGGGGAGGATGAGGACAGCCAACTCCGAGATTTTATTGAAGACAAAACTTCAAAGTCTCCTGTCGCCGAAGCGACGTTCACCATGCTCAAAGAACGTATCGAAGAGGTTCTCCGTACATTGACAGAGCGCGAGGCAAAGGTCATCCGCTTGAGATTTGGAATTGGAGATGGATATCCCCGGACACTAGAGGAGGTTGGTACGGAATTTCAGGTCACCCGTGAGCGGATACGTCAGATAGAAGCGAAGGCGCTGCGAAAGTTGCGTCACCCGACCCGGAGTCAGCAGCTGCGTGGCTTTCTTGATGGTTGAGCGATTTCGGTTGACAAATCCACGGCAAACTTTTATAATACCTATGCAACTTGAGGGGGGCCTGTAGCTCAGGGGTTAGAGCAGCCGGCTCATAACCGGCCGGTCCTAGGTTCGAATCCTAGTGGGCCCACCACTTTTCCCATCTCAGTTTTCCCTTCCAGCCAATCCAATTTATGGGGCGTTAGCTCAGGGGTACGAGCGCTACCTTCACACGGTAGAAGTCACTGGTTCAAATCCAGTACGCCCCATCATTTTCTGTGACTACCCAACCTCTTGCCCTTTGTACTGAAGCTGATACAGCCGGTAGTAGATGCCCCGTTTCTGGAGCAACTCGTTGTGCGTTCCCATCTCCTGAATTTCGCCGCGGTGCATGACAATAATCTTATCGGCGTTCTGAATCGTTGAAAGCCGGTGTGCAATCACGATTGATGTCCGATTTGCCATCAAGCGGTTCAAGGCATCCTGAATGATGAGTTCGGTTTCGGTGTCCACACTGGAGGTTGCCTCGTCAAGAATAAGGATGTTGGGATCGGAAGCCAGCGCACGTGCGAAGGCGACGAGCTGCTTCTGCCCAACCGATAAGCCTGCCCCACCCTCTCTGACTTCAGTTTCATAGCCGTCCGGCATTTTCTGAACGTAGCTATCCAGATGAACCTCTTTTGCAGCAGCAATCGTCTCTTCCTTTGAGATCTCCGGTTTGTCGAGATTGATGTTCTTCTCGATTGTTCCTGAAAACAGGAAGATATTCTGCTGCACAATATTGATAGCACGACGGAGATCCCCCAACTCCATCTCCCGGAGATCTATACCATCAATCAGAACCTGTCCCTCATTCACATCATAAAATCGACACAGTAGGTTGATAATTGATGTTTTGCCCGATCCTGTGTGCCCTACAAGCGCGACCTTTTCGCCCGCCTTTACCTTGAAGGAGACATCGCGCAGCACATAATCCTCTGCGTTATAAGCGAACCAGACATTGCGAAACTCGATTTCGCCGTTCAATGCACCGACCTCTTTGGCTGGCGTTGGGTTCACAATTGTTGGCTGCGTATCCATCAGGTCAAAGATCCGTTCAGAAGATGCCATTGCGTTTTGGAAGATCGTATACTTCTCACTCAGTTCACGAATGGGCCAGAACAATCGCTGGCTGTATTGGAGGAAAGCGAACAATACACCGAAAGTCAGTGTATCTTGTAGAATTTGTCCGCCGCCATGCCAGATGATTACGGTCAGTGCAAGTGAACCGCATACTTCAATCATTGGCGAGAAGAGCGAGAAGTAAAAGATGCTACGTAGGTTTGCACCGAGATATTGCTGATTCCTCTCGTCGAACTGTAGTAAGCTGCGCGGCTCCCGTGCGAATAGCTGCATCGTTGTCATGCCGACGATGTTTTCGTTCAGGAAAGCGTTGATCCGGGCGAGATACCTACGCTGATCACGGAAGGCGCGGCGCGAGTAGACCTGATAAACGGTCGTTGTCGCAAAGATGATTGGTAATACAGCAAAGGTTATCAACGCTAGCTTCCAATTCAAGAGCAGCATCGCTATCATGTAACCGAGAATGCTGAGTAGGTTTCCAAAGACCGTAATGACTCCAGAGGTGAATAGCTCCTTTAGTATTTCAACATCGCCCATGACACGGGTCATTAGCCTGCCCACTGGATTGCGATCGAAGTAACGGACATCCAACCGCTGCAGATGTGAAAAGAGCGACATGCGCATGTCATACATCACTTTCTGTCCGACCATCTGCATTCCGTATTCTTCAAAATAGGTAAATATGAACCTTGCCACTAGAACGAGGACATAATAGAGTACAATCATTTCCAGTCCCTCTAGAGTTCTCGGTTCAATATGGTTATCAATCCCATGCTTCATCAGTATTGGCATCGACACTTCACATAGCGTGTAGCCAACCATCAAAAACGCGATAAGCACGACTTCACGCCAATACGGTTTCATATAGGCGGTTAGCCGCCTCATCAACTCCCGGTCATATACTTTACCGAGATCGTCTTCTTCTTCGCTATACTCATGGAGTTGACTGCTACTACCACCGCTGCCAAACATAAATGAATCCTCCTTTTGCCATGATCTATCTTCCTTTCGTTAAGTATTGAGTTATGTACAATTGATATATTATGAGATTTATTTCTTGCTTACTAGACGTTTCACTTGTCTTCTAACCGTGTTACCGGGTATGCTTGAATTTCCCCCATAAAGTTGCCAATTTTCCCTTTGAGGAAACACCTAAAGGGTGGATAGATTCCCACGAGGGACTGCTATCCCATGCGGGGTGGTTGGTCAGGTTAATGGGGTTAGCACCGTCGGCATCCATAATATAGATTTCCCAATTGCCATCACGATTGGATTGGAATGCAATCTGATTCCCGTTTGGTGCCCAATTGGGACTACCATCTGTAGCAGGGTGATTTGTGAGGTTGATAGGATTAGTACCATCGGCATTCATCATGTAAACTTCCGAGTTCCCGTCCCGGTCAGAAGTAAATGCAATCCGCTCCCCGTCCGGCGACCAATCGGGACTACCATCTGTAGAGAGATGGTTGGTCAGGTTAATGGGGTTTGCCCCATCGGTGTCCATCACATAGATCTCCCAATTCCGTGCACTAATCTCGAACTCCCAGTCTCTATTGCGATCGGAGGAAAACGCAATCTGATTTCCATTTGGCGACCAATCCGGAGCCTCATCCTGGGTGTGATGGTTGGTTAGGTTACGAGGATTGCCCCCATCCGCAGCCATCACCCAAATATCCCATTGGAATCCATCGTCCCACTTAGAAATCCCTGATGATTCAAAGACAATCTGTTTTCCATCTGGAGACCAAGAGGAATGACCATCCGGTCTTTCTACCGACTGAGTCAAGTTGATAGGATTGGTGCCATCGGGGTTCATCGCATAAATCTCACCGAGGATAATTCCCTCTGCCTCAATGCGGTGCAGATCTCGAAATGACGTAAAAGTAATCTTTTGCCCGTCAGGGGACCATGTGGGTGCACCGTCATATCCAGGCTGCTCAGTGAGTCGGCGGAGTCGTTTCCCATCGGGATTCATCCGGTAAATTTCGCTGTTCCTCCCGTCGCTGCGGAGGGAGATAAAGACAATGCTTGTGTCAGCGGTTTGTGCTAGACTTGCCGATGTCATGAGAAGACACATAGCAAGAGCCAAAAACCCAATATGAAAGTAGCATATCCGGCTCCGCAGTTTCGGCGATATGAGTTTCATTGTTTTCTTCCTTTATCTATCTGGCGAGTTCCTCCCAAATTTGGTTCATATCAAAAGAAAGTGCAAAATGCGAAGAGAAACCGAGTTTTGAAGAAAAAACTCGGTTTCTTTGCACTCTTTCTTAACATGAGCCCCAAATTTTATCTTACTCTGTAGGTATTGCTACGTTTGACCTTGCCCCATAAGATTGCCAATTTCTTATTTGGGGAAACACTTAGGGTGGGGACAGATCCCCACGATGGATTGGTATCCCACTCACGGTGTTGGGTGAGATTAACGGGGTTGGTGCCATCGGCATTCATCACGTAGATTTCCCCATTACCATCACGGAGAGAGGTGAATGCAATCTGTGTTCCGTCTGGGGACCAAGAAGGTCGGCTGTCTTTGGCTGCGGCATTGGTGAGGCGAATGGGGTTAGCTCCATCAGCATCCATCACATAGATATCTACGTTTTTGTCGTCGCGGTTAGAATCGAATGCGATCTGTTTCCCATCGGGCGACCAATCCGGATCCATGTCCATCGCCGGGTGATTGGTAAGATTGACGGGATTGGTGCCATCGGCCTCCATCACATAGATGTCGAAGTTACCGTCACGGTCAGAAGAGAATACAATCTGTTTACCGTCCGGCGACCAATCCGGAGTCACGTTTTGGTCCAGATCCCTGGTCAACCTACGATGTCTGCCGCCTTCTGCAGGCATCACCCAAATATGCCACTCGAAAATGGGAGCGGATGCAAAGACAATCTGCTTTCCATCTGGAGACCAAGAGGGTTCACTATCCGGTCTGTCTAGTGATTTAGTCAGGTTGGTGGGGTTGGTGCCATCGGCATTCATCACATAAATTTCACTTTTCCCGAACGGATCCTGTAGGGACATGGCAATCTGCTGTCCATCAGGGGACCAGGCAGGATGATTAGCGTCTTGAGGGTCTTCGGTGAGTTGACGGATTTGTGTTCCATCGGGGTTCCTCCTGTAAATTTCAGCACTCCCACTGCGCTGGGACATAAAGACGATGCTTGTGTCAGCGTTTTGTGCAGGGCTTGGCGATGCCATGAGAAGGCACATAGCGAGAGCCAAAAGCCCTATCTGTAGCTTCTGTTTCAGCCATGCGAGTTTCATTGTTTTCTCCCTTTATCTATCTGCCGAATTCCTCGTAAATTTTATCTTACTCTGTAGGCGTTGCTACGCTTGACCTTGCCCCATACGGTTGCCAATTTGCCGTTTGAGGCAACGCTTAAGGTAGGGGCAGGTCCCCATGAGGGATAAAGGTCAAAATTATCAGGGTCTTGGGTGAGATTAATGAGATTCGTTCCATCAGCATTCATCACATAGATGTCCCCGAAAGGGTCGTCCCGGTTAGAGTCGAAAGCAAGCCGCGTTCCATCCGGCGACCAAGAAGAATGATCATCTTTTGCCGGGTGATTGGTGAGGTTAATGGGGTTAGTCCCATCAGCGTTCATCACATAGATTTCTAAGTTACCGTCGCGGTCAGAAGTGAAGGCAATCTGCTGTCCATCCGGCGACCAATCGGGCCTGCCATCTTTCGCTGGGTGATTGGTGAGGTTAATGGGGTTAGTCCCATCAGCGTTCATCATGTAGATTTCCCAGTTGGCATCACGGAGAGAAGAAAATGCAATCCGATTCCCGTCTGGAGACCAATCCGGAGTCTGGTCTAGAGCGTCATGATTGGTGAGGTTAATGGGATCTCCTCCATCTACATCCATCACAAAAATATCCGAGTTGACGAGCGTATGTCTATTGAATAATTCAGCCGATGTAAATGCAATCTGCTTTCCATCTGGAGACCAAGTGGAAACTCTATCTGCTCTTTCTACCGATCGAGTCAGGTTGATGGGATTGGTGCCATCGGCATTCATCACATAGATTTCACCGCGAATAACTCCGCGTTCAGGAATTTGTTTCAGATCCCGATATGACACAAAGGTGATCCGCTTCCCATCAGGTGACCAAGCAGGCTCGCCATCATATTTCGGTTGGTCGGTGAGTTGGTGAATTTGTTCGCCGTCAGGATTCATCACGAAAATTTCGACATCCCAATCCGCATCCGCGCTCCGAGTGGACATAAAGGCAATCCTGGTGTCGTCGAGTTGTGCCAAACTTATTGATGTCAAGAGAAGGTTTACAGCGAGAGCGAGAATGCCTCCATGAAGGTAGTGGGTTTGTATCCTCCGTTTGAGCCATGCGCGTTTCATCGTTTTCCTCCTTTATTTATCTACCGAGTTCCTCACAAATTCTACCTTACCCCGTGGGTATTGACGCGCTTGATGTTTCCCCATAAGGCAACCAATCTCCCGTTTGAAGAAACGTCTAAGGGACGAGTGGATCCCCATGAGGGGGCACTATCCCATGCGGGGTGTTGGGTGAGGTTTATGGGATTGGCACCGTCAGCACTCATCACATAGATTTCCCAATCTCCGTCACGGTTAGAGGAGAATGCAATCTGTTTTCCGTCCGGAGACCAAGTGGCCCCAACATCCCGCGCGGGATGATTGGTCAGGTTTATGGGATTGGCACCGTCAGCACTCATCACATAGATTTCTGAATTTCCGTCACGATTAGAGGAGAATGCAATCTGTTTTCCGTCCGGAGACCAATCGGGACTACCGTCTGTAGCTAGGTGATTAGTCAGGTTGGTAGGGTTAGTTCCCTCAGCGTTCATCACAAAAACTTCCCAATTTCCTATAACATTGTTTTCAAATTCCCAGTCTCTGTTGCGGTTAGAGGAGAATGCAATCTGCATCCCATCGGGTGACCAATCTGGAGCCTCGTCTTGGGCGTGATGGTTGGTTAGGTTACGAGGATTCCCCCCATCCGCATCCATCACCCAGATATCTGAGTGGAAGCCATCGTCCCAAACGAAGAGTTCATCTGATGTAAAAGCAATCTGTTTCCCGTCTGGAGACCAAGAGGAAGTACCATCCGGCCTTTCTACCGATTGGGTCAGATTGATGGGATTGGTGCCATCGGCATTCATCACATAAATCTCACTGAGAATAGGTCCTGGATTCTGAATTCGGTTCAAATCTCGAAATGACGCAAAGGTAATTTTCTGTCCATCAGGGGACCAGGCGGGTACGCTGTCATGTTCAGGATTTTTGGTGAGGCGACGAACTCGTTTCCCATTGGGGTTCATCAGGTAAATTTCGCCATCCCCGCTGCGAGTAGACATAAAGGCAATGCTTGTGTCAGCGTTTTGCGCCAAACTTGTCGATGCCAAGAATATGTTTACAGCGAGAGACAAAAGCCCGCTGCAAAGATAGCCTATCTGTAGCTTCTGTTTCAGCAATGAGACTTTCATCGTTTTTCTCCTTTAATCGTACGCGAACTAGGCATTGTTGGCATTTCAACGGAGCCAGATAAGATCTAACGTGAATCATTGCCAAACGAAATTCACTTGGCATATTGACCACAAGCAATTTAGATGCCACAATTATTTTGGATTACCTGAGGATATTATCAAAGAACCGAGTTTTTAGGAAAACGCACGCTCCGGGCAACGTTACCTTTGCTTTTAAGGTGAGTTGTAAGTTCAAAGGGAGTGTCGTGCCTACAAGGAAGATGTCGAAACTGTGCTACACCGTCGTTGCAAAAATGCCACACGGTTACCTAAAGAAACATTTGAACCAAAGTTCTGCAACAATTTAGCTGCTTCCCACTTGTATAATAAAACATTGGCTCATGTAAAAAGAAAGTGCAAAGCACGAAGAGAAACCGAGTTTTCAAGAAAAAACTCGGTTTCTTTGCACTAAATCTTAACATGAACGAAAACATTATAGGCAATTCGATGAAAGTTGTCAAGAAATCTGATAGTAGCAAATCCCCTTGACAAACTTGCGGGTTCATGCCATAATCTGCGTGCTATAGGAGATGAGCTGATCCGCGAGTGGGGTGCCGTCCCGCTCGTATCTTCAAAGGACTTGATCAGCCCTCAATCGATCAGATACCATTTCAAGATTGACCCCTAAAGGTTTGAGATGGGTCGAAAGGAATCAAAAATGAATAGCGATCAATCACCGGCGGCGGAACCTTACCGCGCCCCTGCCTTTGCTGATATGAAACCCGAACTTTCGGCTCCCGGAGCTACGCCAGAGCGGTTAGAACACCTCAGGGAGCACGGTTTTGTCATCATCAACGATTTTGTCAACAACCCCTGGATCCCGAAACTGTGTGAAGCGGGTCGCCGTGTCACCGAATCGTGTGCGCCGGAGCATGTCTATAACAAGATCGACTGCTCAAAGGGCTATGTGCACCGCACAGGAGAGGATCAACCGTGGGCGATTCGGGGGCTTGTCCATCCGGCGTTTAACGAGCCTAGTTTTGCTGAGTTCCACGGCTCTTCAGATTTCCTCGATTTTGTGTCTTCTTGGTGTGATGGACTCCAACCGGAGGATATGGTACTCGGCGGCCTGCTGCTGTGGGCTAATCCCCGGACGCACGAGAATAAGTTGGGTTGGCACCGAGACACAACATGGTGGGGCACCGGGAAGAGATACTTTGCACAGGAAGAGAACCGAGGCGAAGGACCTGATGCGTATTCTGAGGAGACGGAAAGAATCCGCTGGAAGGAAATCGTTGAGAGTAACGCCAAGTCTATCACGGAACGAAACGGCGTGAGTATGTTCTTGGCACTGACGGACGACGAATGCCACGAGCTCGTACCGGGCAGCCACAATCGGTGGCGTACACCGTTGGAGCATGACGTGCTTCTGCCGAGAGGGATGAAGGATCAAGGAGTCCCACACACACCGAGTTGGAACGGCGTGGACGCATTGCCGGGGCAAGTTGCAATCCGACTCAAGGCGGGAGAAGCCCTCATCCGTAACGGCGTAACGATCCACACAGGGCACACTGTCCCCCAACGCGAGCGGAACACATTGTCAATCGGTTGGTCAAAATGGTCAGGCGATTTCACCGGGGAGGCACCGGTGGCGGACGTGCGGCACGCATGGCAACTGGATCCCGCTGTGCGCGAAGCTTTACCTCATGAGTGGATGAAGATCGCATGGGATCGTTGGGCGGAAACCCAGAAACTTGGCGATTCGCTTGAAGACCGATACACCCCGTTTGACATCAAGCGCGTCAAGGCTGGAGAGGTCATCGGTTGGCGTGGTGAATTGGAACGCCAAGCGGCGGCATCCGGTGAGGCGTGGGAACGCTTCCAGACTCTCTAACTCTGCCCAAGAAAATCGGTCCGGCGTAAAGCAGGTGCATGTTAGAGGGTACGCATTCCAGTGCGGGGCAAGATGCCCCGCCTACAGTTGGCTGTGTAAGTCCTATGATGTCTAAAGTGCTTCTAGCTCTTCTTGCAGCAGCTGCTTTTCATGGATACCGGCATAAATACCGTTATGTGCTAGTAACTCCTCATGCGTACCGCGTTCGACAATCTCCCCGTCTTCCAAGACGATGATTAAATCTGCCGCTTTGACAGTCGAAATGCGGTGCGAGATGAGGACCGTCGTGCAACCTTCCATAATCTCGTTCAGTCGTGTGAGGATGGTATCCTCGGTATTCGTATCCACACTGGCAAACGCATCGTCCAAGATCAAGATTTTCGGCTCGATCATGATTGCACGTGCGAGCGCGGTTCGTTGTTTCTGTCCGCCTGAGATGGTTTGACCGCGTTCACCCAAAAACGTATCTAATCCCTCCGGAAACTCCTCAATCTGTTCGAGGAGATCGGCACTGCGTGCTACCTCCTTGATCTCGACTTCGTTCGCATCACTGACACCGTAGGTGATGTTATTCCGCAAGAGGTCAGAGAAGAGGAAAGGTTCCTGTTCAACGACACCAATGTTTGATCTGAGGAGTTGTAGTGGGATATCTTGAATATCGACACCATCAATGAAGACCGTGCCCCGCTCGGCTTGACGGATGCGGGGGATGAGATTAATCAAGGTGGTCTTACCGCTGCCGGTCGTACCGACAATTGCCACCGTTGATCCGCGTGCAATCTTGAGGTTGATATTTTTCAGTACGGGTTCCCCGCGAGGATAGGCGAAGTTGAGGTTTCTAAATTCGATTTCGCCGTGAATTGTTTCGATATCTTGGCGCGTCGTTTCTCCATCGGCGATTTCAGGCTTCACATCAAGAATCCTGCGGATTCGTTCCATTGACGCTGCACCTTGTTGAAAGGTATTGACGATAAAACCAAACGTAATCATTGGACGAATGAACATCATTAGATAGGCGCTGAAAGCTACAAAATCACCAAACGTGATTGTTCCCTCGACTACACGAATACCACCAAGCCAAAGGAGCGCAGCGATACCGAGTCCGGGTAAGAATCGGAACAACGGAAAGAAGAAGGTTGTCACTCGAATTCGATCGCGATTACGTTGTACGAAGTCTCGGTTATATACTTCAAATTCCTCAATCTCGCTCGCTTCGAGCGTATACGCTTTGACAACACGCACACCGGACAGATTCTCCTGCACTTTCGTGTTCATCGTAGCGAAGCCTTCTTGGATTCGCGTGTGATATCTGTAGACCCGCTTTCCCAGTTCCTTTATCAAGATAGCGAGGATCGGGTACGGCAGAAGTGCCACAAGCGTCAACTGTAGGTCAATATCCAGCATAATTACGAGTGCCAGTCCAAAGAAGATGAGCGCGTCCGCGATGTATGAGACCCCCATACTGAGAACCATCCGGACAGAGTTCATATCGCTGGTGGCTCGTGCCATTAAATCTCCCGTGCGGACATCGTTATAGTAGGATGCAGGCAGCTGTTGGAGATGCGTAAAGAAGTCGTTCCGAAGCTGATATTCCATCCGCCTCGCCGCACTTTGGATAACCTGACGCTGACCGAATCGAAGCGCGCCTCCAACCAAGGCAACGCCCAGAATGAGTGCCGCGAAAAAAGAGACCTTCCAATAAGTAATCTCTCCTTCCAGACCACCAAGGATCCACTTCAACGGCTCTGGTAGCACCACAATCCCTGTTTCCAGACCATCAAAAACCCACTTTAACAACTTTGGCTGCACTACAATCACTGCGTTCGTTGTTAGTACGAAGAAAAAACTCACGATAACAGCGACCTTGTAGCGAATAATATACGGCTTGAGATTTAAGAATAGGTTACGGATATGGTATCACTCCCTTCTTTGGTAGGTAATGGGAAGCGGCTACAACTTGCGTTATGTTACTTACCCGCCAATTGTCTCAATCTCAATTCCGGGGGCATTGAGCAGTTCCGGTTTGAGATCGATGCCAAGCCCAGGCGTTTCCGGCGCGGTCAGATGACCCTCCTCAACCGGCACCAATCCTGTCACAAGGTTATCGTATTGAACGAGATAGTGGCGACGGACACTTTCGAGTATAAACAGGTTCGTGAGATGGAGCGTCAGATGGATCGAGGCAGCATGCAGAACGGGCCCTCCGCAATTGTGTGGTGCGATTGGGAGATAATAGGTATCGGCAAGCACCGCGATTTTGTGAGCCTCTGTTATACCACCGCACCAACAGATGTCGGGCATAATGAACTGTGCAATGCCAAGTTCGATTAGCTCTCGGAATTGATAGCGCGTCATCAAGCGTTCACTGATGCAGAGCGGTTGGGAGACGTGATCGGCAACTGTGGCATAGGCTTTCATGTTGTCTTGCGGCATCATCTCTTCTAGCCACATCACGTTATACGGCTCAAGCGCGTGGGCAATCTTGATCGCCGATGGAACATTCCACAAGCCGTGAAACTCCAGTGCGATCTCAATGTCGTCGCCGACCGCATCGCGAATTTGTTGGACAGGTCGCAACCCGATTTCTATATCTGCCTTTGTAATAAACTGTCCACGGTTTTTGTAACCCACTCCATCAAAGGGCCACACCTTCATCGCTTGGATACCGCTGTCGAGGAGTTCCTTCGCCAGTTTCCCCGCTTCGTTGTTTTCGACGTTGTTGAAGTCGTAGCGGTGGTCATAGCAGGTGTTGTAGGTGCGGACGCTATCGCGGGATTTTCCGCCGAGTAGTTGATAGATCGGTTGCCCGGCGGCTTTCCCGTAGATGTCCCAGAGTGCAATATCAATGGCACTGATTGCTCGCAACTCCGCGCCCGCCCAACCGTGAAAGCCGATTACCCGAAACATATCCTGCCACAGACGTTCAATCTCCAATGGATTTTGCCCTATCAGCATCGACGCAAACCTGCCACGAATGACACCGCATTCTGCTTCGCCGAGTGGATAGGTTTCGCCGAGACCTGTGATGCCTTCATCGGTATGAATGCGTACCCAGATACACGGAATATTTTCCCCGTCAATGGTGAGGGTACCCTCCTGCGGGTAAATCATTTCAATTTTTGTGATTTTCACGCTATCTCCGATTCAAAAGTAGATAAGGGGCAAAACGGGTTTTCCTTGCAGATATGCCTAAAGAGCATGATGGGTATGGAAGATCGTTCACCGCGCAATTAGCTTTTCGATCCGGTCGTCCAGTTCCTTCTGATCGCTTTCAAACGATGCGAGTCCGGCAAGATTCAAAAGTGTGTCGATGGCGAGTTCACCGGATTTGATCCTGTGCCCCCAGATTTCATGCTTAGGTATTTTGCCGTCATCTGTGATTTGTGCAAGTTCTTCGTCGGAAAGTTTGGGGAACAGATCGCCGGCACCCAGATCATGCGCCCGGTCTACAATTTCGTCCGCTGTCTGGGGGATGTCTGCTGTTAAGCTATCGGTCAGTTGTCTATCGGACTCCGAAATCTCCCAGAGTGTGTTTATCCGAAGATCCGAATCACTGACACCGGCGTTGAGGTGAACCGTATATTCATTTTCGATGCTAGATTCCCATTCTCCCGAAAGTTCACCCTTGGCATCGGCTGCAACATTCACAGGCATGGTAAAGACATCAATCCCAGCCAAATACGGTAGCTGCGCTGCTGTCCTTAAACTCGCGGCGATCTGGAGCGTCCGCTCTTGGTTTCCTTGAGAGAGATTCTTCACCACGCGCTGGCTCGCAAGGACTGCTTTTTCGCCGACCAGTTTACCGTCGCCCAACTGCTGATCAGCGATGTAGGAATTGAGCCGTCCCAGAAACACATTGACATAGGAAGGGGCACCAAAAGCGGTTGCGACGAAGTTATGACGCGCACTGAATCCTAGTGTGAAATTGACCGGTATCCCATCTTCCCGCAAGCGGCGCATAGCAATCAAGCCGGAGGGTGTCAAAGGCACTTTAATAATAAAGTGTTCAGGACAGATCTCATAATAGCGTTGACCGTAGGAGACGCTGCGCTCAATATCGTGTGCTAGAATGGTGTGAAGCTCTACACTCACCTTGCCGCCAAAACGTTGTACCAAACGAAGTCCATGACGGGCGTTTAGGATAAATGCGATTTCAATAATCTGCGTTTGAATGTCCAACCCGGTGAGCACGCCGACCGCTTTCTGGATTAGGTCGTCGTAAATTCCTTTTTGCACTTCGGCGTTGAGCAATGTGTTATTGGTCGTCAGAGCAGTAAACTCTTCAGTCCATAGTGCTGTGGCGGCTTCAATATCGCCGGTATCCAGCCAAAGTTCTGAGCCAGATAGACCTAACGCTTTCCAAAATGGATCCGATTCTGCCTCAATACGTCCACGCTGTAAATCAATCCCTTCCTTCACAAAATTGTGAATCAGGTCAATACGATCTGATGGCAAAGCCATACATAAACTCCTTCCCGCAGAATATAATTCTCGTAGTTCCTATCATGCGTAGCACTATTCATAAGGAACGCAGATCTGCGTTCTCTACCGGCTAAAATCTAGGGATCTGGAGGCTGCCGTTGCTTAACGCTTCAAACAGTTCGTCATATTCTCCTCGATCTACCGGCACATCAACCGTCTTCCTCCGCATCGCCGAAAGCACGATGGCGTTGATTAACTCGACAGCGGAAAGCGCGCTTACGCCGTTGACCAGCGGTTCACCACCGTTGAGAATGGCATTGATAAAGCTATCCATCAGCACATCGTGTCCACCGGGTTCATCCCGTAACTCGACGGGCTGCCATGAAATCTCCGGTTGTCCAGCAATACCGCTCGTCCGCCCCACGAGGTCCCTCAACGAATCCTCGTAAGTACCGAGCAGGATGTGATCGTCCTGATTATTCGTCAGGCTCTGCACATTCGGAATCGCTATTGTCCCTTTGTCGCCAGCAATCTGACGGAGGCTGTAACCTCTCGGTTGGTTAATTGTGAGTTGAATTGAACCGAAGGCACCGTTTGCAAAGAGCACATTTGCAGAGACCACATCTTCCACCTCCATCTGATGGGATTGGTTGCCAATCATTGCAGAGACTTGGACCGGTTCGCCGACCAACCAACAGATCAGATCCAGATCATGGCTCGTTTGATTCATCAGCACACCGCCGCCGGCATGTCGCCACGTCTGCCGCCAGATGTCACGCGCATAGTAACTCTCTGGGCGAAACTCGATCCATGTCCAGAGCAGGCGCATGATATTTCCAATCGCTCCGGTATCGATCAGATGTTTCATCGTCTGAGGGGTGCGATAGGTTCGGTATTGGTGCCCGACACAGAGTTTCAAGTCCTGTGCTTTTGCTGTCTCGATCATCGCGTCCGCATCCGACACACGGTTGGCAAGGGGTTTTTCGGTGAAAACGTGCACTCCTGCTTTTAGGTACTCTAAACCGATGATAGCGTGTAGATGGTGTGGCGTTGCAATCGATACCGCATCAATAATCCCTGCATCTAGCAGCTCACGATAATCGGTGAATGCACGCGCACCCAGTTCTTGGGATTGCGTCTTAACGGCTGCTTCGTCGAGGTCCACCAGTGCGGTCAGCTCTACATTTTCATGTTCCTGCGCCATGCTTACATGCTTGCTGCCGACACCTTTAATGCCGATGACCCCATAGCGCACGCTGTTCATTATCCCCTCCAGAAAAATCGACAAATCTGTGCCACTAATAACCCGAATCAAACTAGTCTGACTGCATTATAGCAAAGCTGAGGGGGCTTGTCAATTTTGTTTCTAATCAAATCATAGAAATTTACCGTGTGTGAGCAATTCGCAAGGCTCGCATTGACAAAGCATTTAGGAATTGACACGAATTCGCATCCGTGATAGAATGTGTTTATTCAAGTGTTCAATCGTTCGGTGAACCTCCGGCTGTGCCTATTCAGATCGAAGGGTGAGGGTTCAGCCGTAGCAAAGAATCTACGATGCACAATTATATGGAGGTTATAATGGCAACAGCGACAGATAATATTTATACAAGGTTCGGTGTCCGTCCGTTGATCAATGCTGTGGGTAACCAAACTGTGCGCGGTGGCTCTACGCCTTCCGCAGCGGTAAAGGCAGCAATAGATGGCGCGGATGTGAATTTCGTGGACATGGAGACGTTTCTCAGGAAGTCCGGGGATTTTATCGCTTCATTTCTAGATGTCGAAGCGGCTTACGTCACAGCGGGTTGCTATGCTGCGATGGTGCTGAGTTCCGCAGCTGCCATGACCTATCAGCATCCAGAGAAACGGGATCAGCTCCCGGATACCACGGGGTTGAAGGACGAACTGGTATTCCAGAAGTACCAGCGGTACGGTTATGATAGGGCTTACAGCGTCCCCGGAAGCAAGCTAGTCCTTGTAGGAGATGAGGAAGGGTGTACAGCGGAGGAGTTTGAGAACGCTATCGGTCCTAACACAGCTGCAATTATCTACCTCGTTCAGGCTGAAAAGGAGGGCGGTGTCTCGCTTGAGGAAGCGGTCGAGATCGCGCACCGAAACAATGTCTTGGCTATTGCTGATAGCGCGGCACAAATCTATCCGCTTGATTATTTCAAACGGAATGCCAATTGCGCGGATCTGGTCTGCTTCGGTGGTAAATACTTCAACGCACCGCACTCCACCGGATTCGTGTGTGGTAGGCAGGATTTAATCGAAGAGGTGACAGCCCACGGTTTTATCGCGCCGCGTCCGCTTGGTCGAGGGATGAAGGTAGACCGGCAGGAGATTGTTGGGCTTTTGACGGCGATTGAGAATTGGTTCTCAACCGACCATGAGCAGCGCTCAAAAGATCAGGATGCTCGATACAACGCGATTTCACAGGTGCTTGAGGGCATCGCCGGCGTATCAACGGAAATCGTCTACGCCGAGAAAAGTCATACACTGTCCAGTCTCCACGTCACCGTTGACGAGGCGACTGTCGGTCAGAGTGCGGAGCAGGTGAATGATGCGCTAGAAGCTGGCACACCTCGCATCAGGGCAAACGCTAGCGACGATACTGTTGTTATTAGTGCCTATACCCTCCGTGAAGGTGAGGAGTTGATTGTGGCTAATCGTTTGAAAGAGGTGCTGGCAGGTTAGAGATTTGCATCCTAAATTCGACCGATGGTTTAAGAAAAGGATCCTTGTAGGGGTGTCAAAACCTTTGCGAGGATCCTTTTTTTATTTCTAATCAGGTGGAAAACTCTGGATAGTAGCGGTGCTTAAACTGAGCGTCCTAAATCGCACTTTCGTAGGTAAGGTAGCAATATTCCGCAGCGTCAACGATACGTGTGCCTTCTAACTGCACAGGTGCCTTGAAAAATGGCGCGTCCAGTACCCATGTGTGATATTCGCCCTGCTCACCGCAGGAGTCAATTGGCAGCTGCTTCAGTTGCGAAATCAGTTCCAGATCCAAATACCTTCCAGTGATAGTCGTCTGAAAGTGCTTTTTGTAAGAAAGGGAGCAGACCACTTCAAATTGGTTGGAGGCGAGGGTATCCAATATTGCGCCCCGATCTAATTCCCACAACGGCTTCTCGACACCCACCAAACCTGCGGCAACCTCATCAATCCAATTGGGCATTCCACCGACAGTAGAAATATCGCCCGTAATTAGCATCTCAATTCCCGCATCTCTAATCGTCTCAATCTGTTGCCGGTAGCTCTGTTTGTAAGGTTCGGAAATCGGCATAAATTCAATTGGGATACCGATCTTCTGTGCCTGTAGTGCCATGAGCTGCTGTGGATGTGCGTAGAATGGCCGGTTGTCTGCCGGGACAAAGCAGATCAGACCGCTTATATCGTAGAGATTTAGGGAGACGTGAAGCGCGAGGGCGGAATCTTTTCCGCCTGTCCATAATACAGCTGCTTTTGTCATCGTGTAGCTAATTCCATTGATGATGGATTTTAGAATTACTTGTACACCTTCAACCCCCTAAATCCCCCTTATCAGGGGGACTTCATGAGGCTTCGCTAGAGAGTTTGAAGTTGGCGTGAAATCTTGGTTCGGTGTTATGACACAGCGGCTTCATCTATGCTGAATTGGTCTTGTTGTGAGTCGAGGGAGGCTTGAATACCGATGGGAAGCGTCAGTTGAGGTGCTGTATGACCGAAATCTACCCCCGTCAAGATGGGGAATTGGGACCCTGCTGTGTATTCGAGGATTAACGATTCAAAGAGCTTTCCTTCTTCCTCAGAGAGTTCATTAACCTTACCGATAACTAAGCCTGCAATCTGATCGAACAGTCCTATCTGTTGGCATTGGGCGAGCGATTCATCAACTTTGCGTAGTAGTCCGCTGCCGAAGTTGACCTCCTCAACGCACAAGATAGCGCCTCGCAACGGAATCCAATATGGCGTACCGACCAACGTCAACATAACGCTTAAATTCCCGCCAATTAATGGTCCGCTCGCTTTTCCCTCTCTCAACCAGTGCCAGCCCGGATTCGGTTTCATTGCGCGTGACTGGTCCTCACTCGTATAGGCGTCCGTCCATTGTGCGGGCGGTTTTAGTGTGCCGACCGGTTCCGTTTTGAACAACATCTGTTCGAGGCTCTGCCATGTATAGGGGAAGGGCTGCGGATATTCGCTGAAACCGTTGAGGATCATGGGACCGTGAAATGTGACTAGACCTACCTTTGCGTATAGACCAACCAATAGGGCAGTTATCGCGCTGTAACCCATTACAATTTTGGGGGACCGCTCAATCTGTTCCCAATCCAGAAACGGTAGAACTGCATTGACACCCGAACCACCGGATAGGCAGAAAATGGCTTTTATCCTTGGATCGGTGAACATCTGATTCACATCTTCGGCTCGGTGTTGAGCCGGGGGGTTCAAGTGTTTCCGTTGGTCAAGCGTGTGTGGTGCAAGTTGAACCCGCAATCCTACCTCCTCTAGATATGCAACTCCCCGTTGTAAGGCAGACTCATGAATTGTGAAAAATGACATCGCCGGTGATACAATGCCTACGGTGTCTTGGGGGACCAATTTGGGTGGTTTAGTTGGCTTGTGCATCGCTTTGGTTGAAGTTGAGCCATCGGTATATTTCGCTGCCAATGGAGGGCTCGCAGAGATTCCAGTTCCCGCAAGGAGTGCACCGGCGGTGACCTTCAGTGCTTCGCGTCTGTTGATTTTATTCACAGTTATGTTCCTTGTAGGCTATCAACCCGATTCACCCTTAGCTTGCAAGACAGTAATGCGAAATGGAAGTAGAAATTCGCATTTGCTTGTTTGCCCATCTCACTGATTCTGCGTCCCTGGTGTTCCCCCTAACGGCTTAAATTTTCCAGTGCCGTTGGGCATTCGACCAAGTGCGATGTCTTTTTTCTGTGTCTCAAATTTGATAACGTCAAGTACCTGATTTCCCCGCTGATCTGTGTCAATGAGCATGATCGTTTCTCCATTCCTAGAGAGTTTGAAGTTGGCATGGAGGCCCTGTTCAGCGTTGCCATCTTCGTCCGCCCAAACAATCAGGTAACCGCCGGGGGAAATCTGCGTAGCATTGGGAAACTGCCACTTACGCGGGTTGTTCTGGTTATCAGTCAGATACATCCCTGAAAGATTGACCGCATAATCGCTCACGTTGTGCAGTTCGATCCAGTCATCGTTGTCGCCTTGGGGATCGGCGAGAGTTTTCGTATTGCTTGCCATCAATTCATTAATAATCACAGGGGAGCTATCAGCAATAGATGCGGTGACACGGTAGGTCAACGGTGCGAATTCGGTTTGGGTTGGGAAAAACGTTGTCGTGCTGTGTGATTTAGTGGATCGAGCTTCGACATAGTAACGGATCTTCTCTCCAGCGGGAAAAGCGGGAATCTCGCCCACATAGACCGCGCCATCTTTTGACATCGGCACACTTTGGAAGGCTGCCAATCGACCGTCCGCGTAATACAAGCTAACTGCGCTGACATTAACAGTTCTATCAATCTCAGCGGTGATCTGTACGGGTTGGTTCGCCATCGGTGTTTCGGGCTTGGAGACAGAAGTGATGGTTAGTGTCGGCTTGTTGATTTCGGGGTGATTGAGCAGGTATTCCGCCCGTTCCTCGATAAAACGCTTGAAGCTTGGTGTCGCTCTCCGTCCTCCGCCACCGCGTCCACCACCTCCCCCGCCGCCGTAATCTTTCATCTGACTTGTGGCAAATGCCTCATAAGCGTAGAGTTTTTTATCGTCCGCCTTCACTTCGGCGTCAACGAGCGATTGGTATTCCGCAATAATCGGCTGGAGCATATCCCAATCGAGCCATTTGTCTGCAATGGTGCGAATGTGAGCGAGATACCGTGCGCGTAGGTGCGGAATGGCGAACAGGCGACTGATGACGGGGCGCATCATATCGTTTTCCTGAGAAACAGGAGATAGCATCTGTCCATCGGTCTGCCACGAGTTCGGACCACCGCCACCGGCAAATCGGAACGTCTCGTTACTATCGTGTGGCAGCAGGTGGAAACGACCTTTTGGGTCTTGATAGAGCGCGTAATCGCTTGCGCGACTGAAATAGCCGTCGTTATCTATGAACACGTTGTCCAGCGCAAGGAACCAGAGTGCCCGATCAATGTTAAGAATCGTGGATAGTTTAGATTCAAGTTGGTCATCGGGTGTGCTTTCAAGAACCTCGCATAACTCAATAAGATCTTGCCAAGCGTTTGGTGCCTCCTCTACCCTCGTTTTGAGTTGGTAGGATTGTTGATAGGCAGCGGGTTGATCCCCATTATAAACCAGTCCGCTATCGCGTCCGGGCGGGACTTTCCAGCGCACACCGCCTTTGGTCCCGAACCATTCGTCGAGGAAATCTTTGTTGAATTGTTGGCTATTGACGTAAATCCCCCAGCTTTCCCCGTTGATGACCAGTTTGACGAAGTTCGCCTTTGGGGCGGGGATATAGTTGCGAGCAATTCTTGAATAGAGGATTTCGCGGAGGAAGGAGGGATCGGAATGACCGTTCAACAGATTCAGCGTTTTGTAGCCGTAGAGCCGTTGCCTGTCGTCTCCGTAGTCAACAGCGATATTGAATGACTTTTTCTCGTTCTGAACTGTAAAATAGGAGGAACTACCGCGGAACCTGATACCGACAGATTGATAGACCTTCCCATCAACGATTAAATCTGCCGGCACATCGACATCAGTTCGATAGAAGTCGCCGAGCTGTTCGTACCAGTCTGCGTCGTGGAATCGGAGATAAAGGGTACGGAGTGTCTTTGCATCGTAGAGGTCAGGATCGCCGTTAGGCTGGGCAATGAGGCTTGCTTTCAAATCATCTTCGTGTGTTGTATTAGGCGAAATGCTTCCAGATGGACGCGATGCACCTCGTTCACCTCGGCTCTCGTGGATATATTTGCGAGCGGCTTCTCGCTCCACATCGCTTAACCTGCCATCTTTGTCTGTGTCAAAGCGGCTGAGGATCTTCTCCGCTCGGCGCGGTCCACGCCTACCTCCGCGACGGCCTCGCTCGCTGCCCCCGTGTTCTGTCCGGATTTCCTGTGCGGTGAATTGTACTCCTGTGAAGGCTTCGATAGCGATTGTATCAATCATTATCTCTTTTTCGTCTTCGCTCAACTGACCGTTGCTGTTGAGGTCAAATCGCTTTTCTTCTTGCGAGAGCGTATTTTCTGCCGAAGCATTTACGGCGACTAGAACCAAAAGGGCAAGCAGTACTCCGAAAAGGTTGGTAATAATGTGGTTGGGATTCATTGATTTTTCCTCGCTGGATGTTTGCAATGTAAGTCTTCATTATATGCACGTTTACTGGTATTAGGCAAACAGCAATAGCGTTTGTTCGGAAAAATTGAACTGAAATTTTTACCGCTTATGCTTTTGAACAATAAAAATGCCCCTATACCAATTCGGCTTGAATTGATATAGGGGCTGGAGCCAGTCTTCACGATGGGCATGACCTCCCCTCATTTTCTATCAGAGTTGAGAGGTAAATATCCATCTTGGGGAATTTTGGCTGTTTCTAGCTATGAGTTTAAGTGCTTATGTAATCTCCTTTGGAGCTGTCGGACTGCTGCATTTTTCCGAGAAGCAACAGTACCAACAGGGCATCGGGCGATCTCAGCAACCTCTTGATATGATAACCCTTGCAACTCTGTTAAAACAAAAACTAACCGATGCTCGGCGGACAAATCACCAATTGCTGACCGAATGGCTTCATCAGCCTCCCTAGCAATGGTTGTCTCCTCCGGCAAATATCGGTTATCCGCAATCTCTTCTGATAGGTTGTAATCACCGCCGCTATCATTAGGGACGGGAGCCTCCAGCGAGGATGTGTAAGGGGTTCGTTGATCTTTAGCAATCTGTTTCAAACAGACATTCTTTGCAATGTGATAAAGGAAAGTGGTGAACTTCGCAAGCGGTTGATAGGTCGGTGCGCTACGCCAAAGGCGCAAAAACGTTTCTTGACACAAATCCTCCGCGAGCATACGATTGTTTACGAAACGATAAATAAAGTTCAATGTGTTTGTGTAGTGACGTTTGGTTAATGTTTCAAATGCTGCGCTATTTCCTTCTTTGACGGACAACATTAGATCTTCATCGGATCGTCTCACGCTCGTCTCCTTCGGATTTCTCCTCGTTGCACGGCAGGTTAAACCCAGCGAAGCGTCCGATCTGATTGAGCCAATACAATCAGAATCCTCCGCTTCGGAGTCACCTGCCAATTCAGCCGGAATCTTGTCGTAGCCTATGCCTTTCTCGTAATTGTTCTCTGGTCCAAAATCGGATGTTGAAATACCTGTCACTTGTCGTCTCCTTTGGCGATAAAAACATTAGGGGCACCTTCCTGACCACCAAATCTGTGTTTCCCTGAGTGACTGAGAGTTGAGCCAAACTAAATCCCTTTGATAGATCAGGGATAGCCCTGCGACCTGCGGGATTATGCGGTGTCTCGGTCTGTTCCTCAGATCCGGTGCCTGTATGAGGGCGCGCGGTGTCTCGCGCGGCGGATGTGAGGGAGTTTCCCGGTGTTGCCTCGGTCGCTCTCTCTGTCATCGGATTCAACGTTGGTGTGCGTTTCTGTCCTGTATGGTAAAACATCTCTTATAACCTCCTTTTAGGTTGATTGGTTAATAGGTTGAGAAAAAAAATTGGAAAAGAATTATAGTGCAATCAGTTCCTGGGTTTCAGAAGTTATCATTAACAATTCTAATATAACCCCAATATTCCGAAAAACTTCATCGAAAAATTAAGACGATCTGTTTTTTTTGAGTCGTTTAACTTTCACTTGACAAGCGGAGTTGGGTTTCACTCTATCTGTCCATAAGCGGGTGTTGTTGGACGACCAAGCCTCTATTGTGGTTGATAGGGATTGCCGTTTAACCGTTCAACCCAACCTACGGACCGTTAAATGTCAACAGAACCTAGCGATAGAACACAACCCGATAACTATTTTTGTAGTTTTTGTAATTCAAGTGCCAAAGGCGTTACGCAGCGAAAGCCTCTGTCAAACCACAAAAAACCCGCTTTATTTCTGAGGTTCCGATGGGAGACCCGCAGGAAACTCTTGCCGACTTGAAATGATCCGCCTCGTGATACGCGAGGGGTTATATCCTCCCGGAAATTCTCGACAATTTGTTCGATGGGTCCTCCTGAGATGGGATTGATTCTTGGACTATTGGCATAGAACTCCGCATCATACGCATCAAGGCACCATTCCCAGACATTGCCCGCCATATCGTACAAACCGTAACCATTGGGCGGAAAACTTCCAACGGGAGCCGTGGTTCCCCACCGATCTCTATCTCCTATCCCCGCATAATTGGCGTCATTATGGGTAATTTTATTGCCCCACGGATACCGCCCCCCGACCAACCCACCGCGTGCTGCATACTCCCATTCGGCTTCAGTAGGCAGTCGTTTCCCCGCCCATTGTGCATAAGCCATCACATCGTGCCAAGAAACCCCGAAGACCGGATGGCTGCTGGGCTTGTGGAGGCCGTGACGACGAGGCTCCCTATGCCCCGTTTCTTCAACAAATTGCCGATACATAGCGTTGGTCACCTCGGTTACATCCATATAAAACGCATCCACTACAACAGTATGGATAGGTGCTTCGTGGGGTAAGCCCTCGCTAAGGATACGTTCTCTTTTGAAGAGATCTTCGTCAAAGAAAGCATTGCCCATCTGAAATTCTCCAGCGGGGATTAGGCGCATGGTTGCCCCATCCGTTTCCGAAACAATCTCCGTCTTAATTGCGACAGTGACGGTTTTTTGCTGCGTGGCAATGACAGATGTAGAAGCATTATCTCGGACAGTCAAAGTGATGAGATATTCACCTTCGGCTCTGTAGGTATGTTCCGCAACGAGGTTATGACTGTAGGGTGTCTGCTGCCCATCTCCCCAGTCCCATTTGACGGAAATATCGTCCGAGGCTCGTTGGAATTGGCTGGCATCACCTTTGACATGCGCGTCTACTAAAATTTCGATATCTGATGTAAAAACGACAAACTGAGGCTCGATCGGGATTTGATTCTGAGTTGGGGATCCTAGTTCATCTTCCCCACAACTAGATACAAACATGATTAAGCCTAGCCATGTTAGCGTGATGAGAGTTAAAGTCTTAGTCATTGTCTTCCTCCATAGCAAATGTTTTCACCGATACCATCGAAGCTGCAAGTGCATTGAAAACAGGTGGGGCGGCAAGCCTCACAAGCACTCGGACGCGGTCGGGATAGATTTTCAACACAGATTCATATCTACCTTCACTGTGATTATAAGAATATCAGTCAACTACACAAAAAGTCCAGTCACTTTTAATAGGTAAGGACATGATATGTCCTTACCCCTCAAAAACGGGCGATAAATCGGCTGAGAGTGATTTGTCAACTTTGAATTGATAGTCTAAAGCCCTTCTTTGACTGGGTTTAAATCAACTCCGCACTCCGTAAACGGAGTCAAGCAGAAGTGAGTTCAACAGACATTATCTACTTGGTTGATTGAGGGGTATGTTGATACTCCAATGGAAGGTGAAGAACACGCTTACAGAGGACCGTCGTAATTGTTCAAATACTAGTTCAATGGCGTGATTGCTTAACCGGTCCGGTGGCGTTCAACAGTGACTTGGCTCATATTTTGATCCAAATCAGTCATACAGGTAAGGTTATCGTCGAACTGGATTTCTAATGGCGAGATTGTATACTGAAGGCAAGGTGCCAGCAGAATCACTGCAAAATCTTCCTGTAAGAGGGATAGTGTCTGTCTCCCAATCCTCTTTCTTGCTGCCGTGTTTGTTGTTTGGTCAAGTTGAGAGAGCAGCGCATCAACTGGAGTGGAAATAGCGGTTCTGCTTGAGACAGTTGAATGCGGAGTTGTGTTTTGCTATCAGGTCTAATCTCTGTGATAATTGGAGCGGTACGGCTTGCGGAAAACGCCTCAATGACCTCTTCGAGGGTAATTGGCTTTCCATCGCTCCAACGAAGGTCCTTTCTCAAGGTCAGCTGCCACTCTGAATGTCCTTGCACCGCCTCGCAACTGATTGCAAGCCGTTCTTCGATCTCCCCGTTTTGGTAGCACATCAGCAGAGGTTCATAGCATAGGTACTGAAGCCAGAAATTCATCAGCGGGTTTGGACGGTCTAAAGATTCCATTTTGATATCTGTTAATTCGCCGATTTCAAGCCAAGTTAGAGATGCCTGCTCATCGGGGTGTTTGATACGAAGACTTCCGGTATAAGATGCGCCGATCTGCTCTTGAAGGTGTCGGGCAATCTTTTTCTGATTGGGCTCCTGTTGATTCAGCAATGATAATAGAAATTGGATTTCTCCCGATTGCAAGGCAGGTTCCGTCAACTGGTGTTTGAGAAGGTTAACCTCTTTTTTGCAGCGTCTTACATGCCGCAGTGAAAGTCCAATCCCTTCGGCGATTTCTGCATCGCTGGCTTGGGGGTGTTGCTTTTGATAGGCAATGAGTTTGAGGAGTGTATCAATTTTGGACATTTGTGAATGTGTTAGTGAGCTACAGTATCGTCCTGTAGAAAAAATAGGCAAAAACCTTGGCTTTTCTAATAAATTGCAACTTGGGTTATTATACACCACCGCCGGTTAGGTTTTCAATCCCTAGTTTTACTTCTTACAGCCCTAGAACAGATCAATAGAAATTGTTATTGACGGAAGAATGAGGAAGGAGTAAAATGGCTGATAAATTAAGTCAACAGTGACAATCAGGTTGAATTATTGTGACCCGGTGGTACAGGTGCTTGGAAGGACCACGGGGTGATCTGAACGTGAAATGATAGCGTTGGAGAGATAGATGATAACTAAATTTGACTATTTTTACGGAGGGCATGTGGAAATGGATAACATGGGTTTCCAGGGCCTCCGTGTTGACAATAGGATAGAATCGGACGAGCACCTCGCCTCTGTGTTCGACGAAGCGCAGACGATTGCTCAGTTAATGGACAGATTGAATTTTGATACCCTGTGGCTCGCTGAGCACCACTTTCAACGCGAGGGATACGGCGGGATTCCGAACATACCGATGCTCAGTCTCTATCTCGCACAGAATACTGAGCGGCTCAAGTTCGGCGGCTTTTTTAATACCATCCCCGCATGGCACCCGCTTCGATTGGCTGAAGATTTTGCCATGGCGGACATTCTTACAAAGGGGCGTGTCAGATTCGGCATTGGTCGGGGTTACATCCCGCGAGAGGTAGAAACGCTGGGATCACCACTAGAGGATGATACCGCAAACCGCGAATTGTTTGAGGAGCAGGTCGAGATTATTTTCAAGGCTTGGAACGAGCAATCTTTCTCCCATCGTGGGGGACACTACGACTTACCGGCGAGGATTCTTAACCGAGGACAGGAGTTGGAGGAGATAACGCTTGTACCTCGTCCCTCCAATCTACCTGTGGAGTGTTGGCAACCCATCTTCAGTGCGAGCCCGCGGGGTATCGACTTTATGGTCAAGCACGGTATCAAGGGTGTCGTCCCCGGAGGACCGCGAGTTGATGAGATTGCTGCGAAGTGGGGTGAAGCACACTCACGCGCTGGACACAACACGGAGCTCGGTGAGGGCTTGGCACTTGTGCTACAAGTACATATTGCTGACACCGAAGAGCAAGCGATTCAGGAGGCGACTGTCTGGTTTGAAGAACAGCTCAAGGTGTTGGCACCGTTGGGACGGATGCCTACGCTCACTGAGGAGCAGATTCAAGCGACTTTCGATCCGGAAAAGGCACCGTTGGCTGGCCTTCCGACCGTTCACGATTTGGTGAGTGGTGGTGGCTGGATATGCGGCCCGCCGGCGCATGTTTTTGAAAAGATTTCAGCGATTCAGGAGAGATTGCCCGGACTAGAGCGCGTTACGATAGGTGCCGGTGCTTTGGCAATCCCGCCTAGCGCAATCCGGCAAGATATAGAAAAGTTCGGGGTAGAGGTTTTGCCAAAATTTCCGGCTGCGGTTGCCGCTGCCTCTTGAATTGAATTGACACTCACGAAAATAGGAAATTTAGATGATAAATCAATACAGAGTTAATCATACAAAAGCTGCGCTTCTCAGGGGTGAAACCATCACCGTTCCAGAGATTAATCGGGTATCCAACCCGATCGTTGTAGAGGTACTTGCGTTAGCGGGATATAGCTGCGTGTGGATAGACATGGAACATAGCCATCTCAATCTAGATGGTCTTTCCAATATGATTTTGGCTGCGCGAACGGTTGATCTTGATGTCATTGTTCGCATTCCTCACGGTCCCTACAATCAGGTCATGAAAACATTGGAACTGGGAGCCGGTGGTTTGATTTGGCCCCACTGCAAAAGTGCTGATGAGGCGCGTCAGTTTGTCCGCATGGCAAAGTTTCGACCCCTCGGTTTGCGTGGTATGGGTGGTGGTAGGGACTCGCTATTTGGACAGATTGAACGCACGGAGTTCTTGGATCAAGCCAACGAAAATACGCTACTCGGTGTGATGATTGAGGACAAAGAGGGGGTGGATGACGTTGAAGCCATCGCCGCAGTTGAAGGGATCGATCTGTTGTTTGTGGGTCCCGGTGATCTCGCACACAGCTACGGCGTGGAACGCGAAGCGGGGCACCCGATTACGCAGCAGGTCGTGCTTGAGGCTTTCGACAGGGTGGGTGAGGCGTGTCGAGCGCATGGGAAGGCAATGGGCACAGCGGTGGATCCGGGTGAACCCATGCGCGTTGTTGTTGAGAAAGGGACCCGCTGGCTTAACTGTTGTCACGATGTGACTGCCCTTATCAACGGTTATACCGATGCCCGAAATGCCACCAATGAAATTGTAGAGGGATTGATGCGTGATTCGTGAAGCGTGATTCGTGAAACATTGTTTGTTCATTGGTTCATTAATGAACTCAATTGGTTTCTGCTACACGGTTTCTTAACATCAGTCAAGATGGAGTGAGAGGAAGGTTGTGAAATGAAAATTGAGAAGATAACGCCGTTTCTGGTAGATGGCTTTTTGCTAGTTCGAGTCTACACCGATGAAGGGATTGTTGGCAACGGCGAAGCCGGATTGTGGGCACATCACAAAACAGTGTATGAAACCATACTTGAACTGAGCGAATACTACGTTGGCAAAGATCCTCGTCGTATCGATCATCATTTTCAGGTGGTTTCGAGAAACTCCCACTTCATGGGGGCTGCTATCAGTGCGGCGATGAGTGCTATTGATGTTGCGCTGTGGGACATCTTGGGGAAATCGGTCAACCTGCCGGTGTATCAGTTGCTCGGTGGGAAGTGTCGGGACAAGGTCAAGGTCTTTAACAATGTTGGCGGAGACACATTGGCTGAACGGGCGGAGAGCGCGATTCAAAACGTCGAGGCGGGATACATCTCGCTCCGAACAACCCCATTTTTCTCGAATTGGGAGAAGGGCACTTCAACCCAAGCGATTACAACGGCGGTGGAGATTGTCCGAACCATCCGTGAAGCGGTCGGTAACGATATTGATCTGGGGCTTGAGATTCACCGAAACCTGACACCGGATGAAGCAATCATCCTCGCCGGTGAACTTGCGCCGTTCCACGTTCTCTACTATGAAGATCCAATCGCACCGCAGAGCATTGAGGCGTTGGAATATGTTGCACAGCACGTTCACATTCCGATAGCGACCGGTGAGCGTTTTTATAACATTCAGCAGTTCAAAGAGCTCATCGACAAAAAAACGGTCAGTCTCATCCGTCCCGATGTTTCGTTGGCGGGTGGCATCACGCACTGCAAAAAAATTGCGGCACTTGCCGAAGCCTCCTTTGTGGGCATTTTCCCGCATCTGATGGGGAGTCCGGTCAACCTTGCTGCATTTGTTCAACTCGATGCAGCCATCCCCAACTTTTTCGCGCATGAGTGCCACACCGGGGCTGATGCCTTCAACGAGATTGTCGATCATCCCCTTGAGCGCGACGGCGGATACGTTATCGTACCGAATCGACCGGGTATCGGACTGGAGATTAACGAAGCCAAACTTGGGAAATACCCTTACCAATCGAGACAGATTACCGGCAGCTTCCATGCCGATGGCTCTGTGGCTCATTGAGATAGTTACAACATGAAGGAGAGCTATGAAAATCACTGAACTCGAAATTCTGCGAGTCCCACCGAGTTGGGTTTGGTTGCGGATACATACCGACACCGAACTGACTGGGCTAGGTGAACCCCACCTTGAGAATCATTCAGAGACCGTTATCGCTGAAGTCAAACGGCTTGAGCCACTGCTGATTGGAAAAGATCCGTGCCGCGTTGAAGAACTGTGGCATCTGATGTACGGGGAAGGCTATGTGGGCGGACCTATCAAGATGAGCGCGATCAGTGGGATTGACATTGCGCTGTGGGACTTGGCGGGCAAAGCGGCGGGGCTGCCCATCCACAAGATGCTCGGCGGTGCGTACCATGATCGAATTCGTATGTATCATGCGACGGGTGGAGGACTTCCTTGGTGTGTGGAGCCGGGACAACCGTACCGCGCTGGAAGACCACCGGAAAACTCACTGATACCCGACTCGCCGGAGGCCTATAGGGAAGCAGCGCGGGTGCTGACCGAAGAATGGGGCTTCCGATGCCTAAAAGTCCATTTCGGGCCAGGGACTGACTTGCCGATTACTTCACAGGTTGAGGAGTTTGGTGAAAAATTTGGTGCTGTGTGCGAGGGAGCAGGGCCAGACACTGATGTGGCTGTGGACATCCATAACCCGCACCCGGCAATCGCCAAACAACTCATTGAGGTGCTTACGCCGCACCGACCGCTCTTTGTTGAGGAGCCGATGCCTGTTGAACGGGTGGACGTTCTCGCCCAAATTGCACAAAACGCTACCGTCCCCATTGCTGCCGGTGAACGCTGGATGGGCAAATGGATCTTCTTCGATGCACTGTCACGCGGTGCGTTGTCTGTGTTACAGCCAGACATCTGCCACGCAGGTGGTATCACGGAATGCCGCAAAATTGCGGCGATGGGCGAAGCTGCTTATGCCAAATTGGCATTACACTGTCCGCTCAGTCCGCTCGCACTGGCAGCCTCAATTCAACTCGATGCCTGTACACCTAATTTCTTGGTACAGGAACACAACGAAGTGAATGACACGCGCGATGGTTCTCGCACCTTAATCGGTAAAGGGTACTTCAAAGAGCCGTTTGTGCTCGACGATGAAGGCTGTGTGCCGGTGCCGGACGGTCCGGGGTTAGGGATTTCGTTGGATGAGGAGGGCATGGAACAAATCATGGCGATGCCGTGGAGTCTCCAGCGGGGGTAGTGTAGTATAGACCGCTTTTCTACTTGACGATGTGCTATAACTATGTCAGGATAGGACGGACGTGTTCAGGGCTTGTACACCCATAAATATTAACAGCTTGGTCTAACGGAAGGGGTTGGCATGAAGACGATAGATGCAATTGCGAGAACGTTGAAAGCGCAAGGGATCGAATACTTGAGTTGTTTTCCTACAACATCAATGATTGAAGCCGCAGCCCAAGCAGGTATCCGCCCAATTATCTGCCGGCAGGAACGGGTCGGGGTGCATATTGCAGACGGATATTCAAGGGTCACAAACGGAACCACCCCCGGGGTCTTCGCTATGCAATACGGGCCGGGGACCGAAAACAGTTTCACGGGGGTCGCCACTGCTTATTCTGACTCAGTTCCAATGCTTTTGTTGCCGCTTGGACACCCAGTGGATCGGCAGGGAGTTTCGCCGCTGTTTCGGTCAGAGGTAAGCTACGCTGCCATCACCAAACAGGTCGAAGTGGTGACCTCGACAGGGCGTGTGGGCGGTGTGATGCGTCGTTCTCTGGCAGCGTTGCGACAAGGTAGACCGGGACCTGTGATGGTCGAAATTCCGGCGGACGTAGCGATGCAGGAGGTGGGTGATTTCAATGGAGATGCCTCCCATGTGAAACCCGTCAAATCCCAAGGGGATCCGAGGGATATTGAGGATGCTGCCAAAGCACTATGCGGTGCCCGATGTCCTGTCATTATCGCTGGACAGGGTGTTCTGTACGCGGAAGCGACGGAAGCACTGCGGGAACTTTCCGAATACTTGGCTGTACCCGTGCTGACGACATTGATGGGAAAAAGCGCGTTTCCTGAATCGCATCCGCTTGCATTGGGGTGTGCGACGGGTTCAATGCCCAAGGTGCTTCACCATTTCTTGCACTCCTCTGATCTGATATGTGGAATCGGCTGCAGCTTCACCGACCATGTCATGGCGATGCGACTGCCGGAGGGCAGGACGATTATCCACGCTACAAACGATCCCGTTGACGTTCAGAAAGATCTTGACGTGGACTACCCCATCGTTGGAGATGCCAAGTTGGTCCTTCGCCAACTGTTGGATGCGTGCAAGGATATTACCGGGAATCAGGCTCGATCGACAGACGATGTGGCTTCTAAAATTGCATCCATCAACGGAGAGTGGCTCAACGATTGGATGCCCAAACTCACCAGCGATGAGATACCTATCACTCCCTTTCGTGTGATTTGGGACCTGATGCGGGCGATCCCTCCTGAAGATGCGATTGTGACCCATGACGCGGGCAGCCCCCGTGAACGGATGATTAGCTTCTATCGGTCTGCCGGACCGCGTAGTTTTATCGGTTGGGGCAGATCCCACGCGCTCGGCACCGGCTTGGGGCTCATCATCGGTGCCAAGTTGGCGAAGCCGGAAAAGGTCTGTACCTATGTTACAGGTGATACGGCGTTTGGCATGGTAGGATTGGACTTTGAAACCGCCGTGCGGGAAAGGATTCCTATTATTGTAACGCTGTTTAACAACGGTGGCATGGCAGGCGAAGCGCGGGGCGTTGCTGAAGCGGAGTATCAGATCAGTAATCTCGGCAGCGAGTACGCAGACCTTGCGCGTGCGATGGGCGGTCATGGTGAGCGGATTGAAAACCCCGCGGAAATTGTTCCGGCGTTCCAGCGTGCTCGACGTGTCACTGAGGAAGAAGGGCTTCCGGTGTTACTTGAGTTTATGACGAACCGAGAGAGGGGTTCATCTGGTCCGGGCAGCGATTTTAAGCCTGTATAGCCGGGCTATGGTTAATAGGATTTGGGGATGGAGACAAGTATAAAACAAAAACAGGGAGAGCCATCATGGTACTCACACCTCAAGAGGTACAACTTTTTCGACATAACGGCTTCGTCAAATTACCGACACGGTTGAACGATGACCTTGTAGAGGCACTGAAAGCAACCGCGCTAAAAGACATTCGGGAGGAGGTCGAACCGGTTGCGCGTAATAAAGATGGAAGCGTGACTCGCATCTCCGACCTGTGGGGGCGTGGTGGGGTCTTTCGCGAGACAATCGTGTGCGACGAAATTCTCAACCCGTTGGAGTCGTTATTGGGTCCCAATATCGAATTCGTGCGGAATCGACACAACCACGTATATCTGCGCGACCGCGATTCAACCGCTTCGTTAGAACTCCATCGTGATGTGAGACACTGGTCACGCACCATTGTAACGGTATTAGCCTACCTTGAGGATACCAATCTGGAGAACGGTTGCACCCATGTGGTGCCGGGATCTCACATATTGCCGGACTTCGTGAATCTGAATGACGGTGAACTCGTGCATCAAATTGCTTTGGGCCAAGTGGTTCCCGTTCCTATGACCGCCGGTGGATTGCTCGCCATCGACAGCATGATGATTCACTCCGCTGGCACGAATAAGACAGATGGCACCCGCATGAGTATGACACTGGGATATCATACCCTTGATGAACTTTCTCTTGAAAATCCGAAGCGGGTTTTGGTGCGTGGAGAGCGGATTTATAAAGGGAATGATACTAAATTTTGAAATGTGTAACAGATAATCAAACGATTTGAGGGCAACTACAATAGATGAGGAAACTGGTTTTATTTGATATTGATGGCACGATACTGAGTACAGGCGGGATTGGAGGCAGGGCGCTCTACCAAGCGATCGAGGAAGTTTGCCATGAAAAGCGGATGTTCGGTGACAATCCAACCCCTGAACTTGGACGGGTACGGATGTCGGGAGGGATGGACACGCAGATTGTATACGATATCTTGGAGGGGGTGCTTCCCGAAAGCACTGTCCAACAACTGCTTCCGGATATTTTTGATCGCATCGCTAAACTCTTGAGAGAAGGCTGCAAAGCGGAAGGCGCGAATGTCAGATTGTTGGACGGTGTGCGGGAATTAATTTTAGCGGTGACGAACCACGAGGCGTGTTTGCCCGGGCTTTTGACTGGTAATAATAAGGGCGGTGCGGCTGCGAAGTTGGATGTTTTTAATTTGAACCCCTTTTTCCAATTCGGTGCATTTGGGGATGACGCACGTTCCCGTAATGCGCTGCCTGCCATCGCTGCATGTCGTGCTTTTGAGCAAACGGGTGAAAGGTTCGCCGACAAAGACATTGTGATTATTGGGGATACACCCCGCGATATTGAGTGCGCTCACCACGCCGGTGCCTATGCTATCGCCGTGGCTACCGGCACATATTCTCGTGAAGAATTAGCTCCATATAAGCCGGATACCCTTTTTGATGATCTGAGCGATACCCAAAGCGTCATGGCGACAATTTTGTCCGCGAACAGCACTCAAGCATAATCTTCGGCGTTGTCTTCGGGGTCGTAGCCTATCTCTTTTCGGGCATTCTCGGTGTCCCAGTAGGCGCGTGTATTATTCGAGATGCCGTAGTAGATGCCGAACTTCACCGACTCTGCCTCAATACTCTGTTTGGTCATGTGCACCATATCTCGGTGGCTTAACCAAGTGGACAAAATCCGATCGCTTGTCCGATTCTGCACTGACTCCACCGGTTGAAATGTGCCAATCCGCAGGCAGATTACCCGCAGCCCGAATTCATCGACATAGTATCTACCCAGTGCTTCGCCGTAGGCTTTGCTGGCACCGTAGTGGCTATCGGGACGCACCGGCATTTCAGGTTTTGTATAGATACCGTCTATTTCATAGAATCCGGTCACATGGTTGGTGCTAGCAAAAATCACTTGGGGCACGCCGGTTCGACGGGCTGCTTCGTAGATGCAGTAGGTGCCTAAGATATTGTTCTCGTAGACCGATTGAAACGATGCACCGACTTCGGGATCGCCTGCCATGTGAACGACCGAATCCACGCCGCCGACTACCTCTACCATTTTGTCAAGATCTTTGACGCTCGCTATATGGATCTCTTCTCCCGGTGCTGCCGGCAGAACCGTCCTGTGATAGAGGAGCCGCAAATCGTAATCATCTTTCAGTCCATCGCGCAACACCCGCCCGATTTTGCCCGCCGCGCCTGTAATAAGTATCTTCTTTCGTGACATCGCTGTTTCCCTCTCTCATTTCTCATTAAATTACAAATGGATTTAGTACACGTTATCTATTGTGCCATCTGTTGCGCGTAAAGTCAAGCGTATATCGGGTAGAGATATACAGACGAGCACGTGCCCGAATACAGGTATTCGTTGAGGCTATATATACTGATTTTTCTGAAGCGCTACGGTCAAATGTTTTTCGTTGACATTTCCTGACGAGCCGATATAATGTCAAGCAGATTCCAATGGACATATATCTATATGAATTTATCTACGGAGGTAATACACTATGGCACTTCTTGATACGGAAACACAGATTTCTGTTTTGATTGGCGGATTTACCGGTGGGTTGGATCACCCCGAATGTATCAGTTGGGGCTGCGATGGGTTTGCGTATGCCGGCGGTGAACTGGGACAGATATACCGGATCAACGTGGAGCAGAAGAAATATGAAGAGTTTGCCAATACCGGCGGATTCGTGGGAGGCATCGCCCAGGACGCGAAGCGCCGCCTTTATGTCTGTAGCGGCGGTGTTAAACGGGTTGAACAAGATGGAACGGTGAGCGTCTACTGTGATGGTACGGATGAGCAATCGTTTGAAGGAGCCAATTATCCCGTATTCGATCGCCACGGCAATCTTTATGTGTCCCATTCCGGTGGATGGAAGGAGGATAACGGTTGCATCTTTCGGGTTGCTCCGGGCGGGAAGGGCGAGGTGTGGTGTCGTAGTCTGGCGCAATTTCCTAACGGCGTGGCGTTGGACGCTGAGGGCGGATACCTCTATGTTGCGATGAGTCTCAATCCGCCGCGTGTTGATCGCGCTACAATCAAAGCGGATGGCAGTGCTGGGGAGGTTGAGACATTAGTCCACTTGCCGGAGACCGTGCCGGACGGATTGGCGTTTGACACCGAAGGAAATCTGTACATCTCCTGCTACCGTCCAGATCGGATCTACCGACTGACACCGAGTGGACAGCTCGACGTGCTAGCAGAAGATTACGAAGGCACAGTGATTGCTGCCCCGACGAATATCGCTTTCTGCGGTCAAAATCTTGATCTCTTCCTCAGCGCGAACTTGGGACGTTGGCACATCACGCACTACGACTTGGGAAAGACGGGAATGCCATTGAATTACCCGGATATCTAAAACGGAGAATTATTGAGATGAGAACGAATTGGGTTCGAGAAAAAATCCTCACCGGTCAACCGACCATCGGTTGTTTCATGGGGTTGGGCAGTCCAAACCTCGCTGAACTTTTGGCACATGCTGGGTATGATTGGTTGGTTATCGAAACGGAACACAACGCACTTGATACTGCACAGATTGAGCACATGCTCATGGCAATAAATGGGACCAACACCATTCCCATTGTCCGCATTCCTTCTGCCAATCCGGTGTTCATCCAACGGGCGTTGGACATAGGCGGCATGGGGATTCTGGTGCCGATGACAAAGACAGCCGATGAGGCACAAGCTATCGTCGATGCCACGCGCTACCCGCCGCAGGGCAAACGCGGCTGGGGGCCGTTACGTGCCTCGCAATACACGGTTGATAATGAAGACTATTTCAACCGAGCGAATGACAATATACTTGTCTTCTTGCTTATTGAGACCAAAGAGGCTGTTGAAAACTTGGAGGCAATCGGGGCTGTTCCCGGGGTCGATGTGTTATATATCGGTATGTGGGATCTGTGTTTGTCAATGGGATTGAACCCGCTGCACATGCCACATCCAGAGACTGACGCTGTAATCGAACGCGCCTTAGAGGTAGGTCGCAAGGGCGATGTCGCTATCGGATTTGGAGAGAGTACGCCGGAGGGATTGCAGAGCCGGCAAGCACAAGGTTTCACTGTTTTGGGTTATGGGCCGGATTATTACCTGCTTTTACAAGCAGCCCGCGCCGGTTTAGAGGTTTTCAAGCGGTCGTAGAGGTAGGAATATTGCCTCGCCAACATGGAAACGCATCTGCAATCAACGCTTCAAGTGTTGTCCTGCGTGACGGCGACAATCAAACTGTCCACCATAATGAACTTCGTAGATGTACTCATAAACGGCTTCCGACACACGCCGTAATGTATCGGATCGGCGTCCCACCCATGACCAAAACGCTTCGGAGCGGTTGCGATTGCTGGTTTTGGTCCGGTCTTCGATCATGCCAGTAAAGATGTAAGCCCGCTGTTTTCCCTGCGAATCAATGATTGCCAAGATACCGCTGTCGCCGACCAACCCATATACAGTTCCAGTCTTGTGATACACACGGACATTTGACGGAATACAGGTTTTATCGTGCATCCGATCCCCGTTCGGAAGTCCGAAATAATATTTCATCTTGTTTGAATACGGCAGGTTTCCAAGCCACAACTGGTTGTAGAACTTATTCAAATCACGTGCCGAAGTTGTGTTTCGGTAAGTTCTGCCGTTGGCGGGAATATATTCAACAACGCGAGTCCGATTGAAGTAAGGATAGTTCCATTTTAAGATCCGTTCCACGCCGCGCGGCCCACCGAGCAGTTTGATGAAATAGTTGGTCGATGTGTTCGCGCTTCTTTGAATCATCTGACGGAGCTGCTGGCGATTCTTAGTGGTATGCTCAAGTCGTTTGTGTTTCACTTCATGAAAGTAGGCCAGCATAACGAAGTTCTTAATTAGCGATGCCGCCATCATTGTTTGGTCTTCGTTAATTGAAACCACTTTTTTCTGCTGAGTCACATCATAGACAACGAAGCTGGTACGGTCTGTGCTTGCTAAGACACCCTTGAACCGCAGTCCCTTGATGTATCGATCGATGTCCGCCTCAAGATTGGAATCCACAGTGATGTCGAATTGCAACGGTTGAGGCTTTGCCCTGCTTGGTGGAGACGGTTTAGGTTTTTGCTCGCTTGACGGCTTATGACTTGGTGCAGACGGGTATCGCTGATCCGGAATTGGGAAGGCAGCGTCATACCCCTTCGCTTTCGTTACGCCTGCTTGACGAAGCAACTTGGCGTGACTCCTTGCCATCCGATGTGCCGTCTCATAATTGCCATCCCGATCATAGATGACACCGTATAGCCCCTTCTGGTTCCGTACCACTTTGATCTGCTTTGCGACCTTCGGACCTAGTGCCTGCTTAACTTTGCTAGCATAGGTGTTAGCGTACTGCTGCTTGGTCCCCCAGAAATAACTCACATCATAAGTTCTCGCTGCGAATGAAACAGACACGGGTAATAGGAAACTGATTAAACTACAAATGAATAAATGTGTGTATATTCTCGTCATAAATAAATAAAAAGCTAACGCGGATAATATATTAACGTTTCACCATTTCGTTGACAGGCTCGCCATTTTTGGCTATGCTATATCCGAAAATAGTTTGAAACGTCACCGGGGTGCCTCGATTATACGATTGATCTCGCCCAAAAGAGGATTGGTTGGTGATAAAGGTGAGGTGATGTTCCCTTCATCTCACCTTGACCGAAACGGTGGGGATATTTGCTGTAATTCTGTTGGATCTGCACGTCCAATTATGCTATGATAGTCTAAAGACGTGCCATGCCCTCAAAGGTTTAACCGATGAGAGGGACAGTGTGACGTAAAAACGATAATTTTTTGACCAATATAAAATCCAGACAGGCAGCAAACATACCTTTTACAACAAACACAACTTTCTCGTCGCAACCGTGGCAGCACTTCAACGTTTTCCTGTGGAAGGAATTGGAAAATTGGTAGACCGCCGACGATGTTCAGGTGCGGGAGGTACACTGGTAAGTGGATCCCCGCGTTTCGACCAATAAAGCGACAATATACCTTTCGATTAAACCAACGGGTTCAATCACGATTCGGTTTCCAAGTAAACCGATAAAATCTGTCCTAATTTTCGTAAATTTATGTTTTTTAGTATATCGTGCAGTAATTCCTGTGTCAAGAGGGGATTGCCACCCGCAAACAGGAGCGTTAGGTTAATATCGTGAAACAACAATTCAAACCGAACATATTAATCATAGACGACGAAGCTAGCATCTGCGAATCGCTACAAGGCATTTTAGAGGACGAGGGATACAACGTCGTAACCGCTTATGATGGTGAGACGGGGATTCGTTGTGTTGCAAGCGAGCAGATCGACTTAGTGTTTCTGGACATTTTGATGCCCGGCGGTTTTGACGGACTTGAGACACTACGACGAATTAAGCAGATATCTTCTGATGCAGAGGTCATCATGATCACCGGTCACGGTACATTTGAACTTGCATTGGAGGCTGGGAGCATGGGGGCACTTGACTTCTTGGGAAAGCCCCTTTCGTTGGACATTATACTGGGTAAAGTGGAAGAGGTTGTCCGGAAAATTAAACTCCGACATACACAGACAACTGAGGGAAGCGGCGATTTTGAACATCCAATTATTGGCACTAGCCGACCCATACAAGAAATCTTGGCAAAAATTCGGCAGGTTGCTCCGACGAATGGGCGTGTCCTTATCACCGGCGAAAGTGGGACCGGGAAAGAATTGGTTGCCTACGCGATTCACAACCTTAGTCCACGGGATAAAGCCGCTTTTGTCAAAGTGAATTGTGCCGCTATCCCCAAGGATCTTATTGAATCCGAGCTTTTCGGGCATGAACGTGGAGCATTTACCGGGGCATCGAGTCGGCGCATTGGGAAATTTGAGCAGGCTAATGGTGGTACAATCTTTCTTGACGAAATTGCTGATATGAGCCAATCAACGCAGGCGAAGGTGCTTCGTGTCCTTGAGGAGCAGGAATTTGAACGGGTCGGTGGCGGACAAACTGTTCAGGTCGATGTCCGTGTCATCTCTGCAACGAACAAAGACTTACAGGCAGAGATTCAGGACGACAATTTCCGTGAAGATCTCTACTACCGATTAAATGTTGTACCTCTCCATATCTTACCTTTGCGCGAGCGGGTTACAGACCTACCTTTACTTATCGATTACTTTTTGTTTCGATTTTGCCGAGAAAACGGGAAATCGAACATGACGATACACGAAAACGCGCTGGAGGTTCTGAGCGAATACCATTGGCCCGGCAATGTCCGAGAACTTCGCAATATGATAGAACGACTTGTCATCTTGTGTCCTCACGAAACTATTGAGGCTGACGACTTACCTGTGGAACTCAATCGTCGGGTTGACCCATCTCAGATCGGTACAGAGACACCTCTTAGAGAAGCAAAAAGCGAATTTGAGCATCATTTTATCCGAAATCGCCTTGAGACGAACGACTGGAATATCACCGAAACTGCTAGGCAGCTCGGCATTGAACGCACAAATTTACATCGCAAGATGCGGCAGTATGATATCAAACGTTGAGAGCGTGATACGTGAAACGTAAAAGGAGAAATGTTGATGAGCAAAATGAAAGCCGCGATTTACACGGGCATCGAACAGATTAGCATTCAAGAGGTGGAATACGCGCCTCCTGCGCCGGGGTATGTGGGGATCGACACCAAGCAGACCGGAATCTGCGGGAGTGACCTTCACAGCTATTTTGGGCACTGGGATCAATCGCATACCCACGCCGCCGGTCACGAAACCTGCGGCACTGTTATCGAGCTGGGTGAAGGTGTCACGGAGCTTCAACCGGGTGATAAGGTCGCGATCGAATTTTTCTCACACTGTGGACGCTGCCTCTACTGCCGAAAGGGCTATTACAACCACTGTTCGGCACGCAAATGGGTTTCACACAATGCACACGGCGGGTTTGCGGAATACACAAATGCCCATATTTCAGGACTCTTTAAGCTGCCAGATAGCATGAGTTTTGAGGAAGGGGCTTTGGTTGAGCCGCTTGCCGTTTCCTACCGCGCCGTGGGTCAAGCTAACGCGAGCTATCAGGACCGTGTTGCAATCATCGGCGGTGGAACCATCGGACAGTTCGCCCTCGCAGCGGCGGTAGCGGCGGGTGTCAAGGAGACGTTAATTACCGTCAAATACGATCAGCAAGCCCAGCTAGCAAAAGAGTTAGGTGCTGATCATGTGATCAACATTGGTGAAACAGATCTCAAGGAATATGTCAATGATTTGACGAGCGGCTTGGGAATGGACGCTGTGATCGAAACCGTTGGGGGTGGACAGAACTTTGATGCTGCGATGGGCATCGTCCGGCGACACGGGACGGTTGTGCTCGTGGCAGGGTATTTTGAGCCGTTAGAAGTGGATCTGAGCCGTATTGTCTGGTCCGAGGCGATTGTCACCGGCTCCAACTGTTACGGCTTTACCGGCATGGACACCGATTTCGATGCAGCGATTGAACTCATCTCGTCCGGTAAGGTTGATGCGACCAAGCTGGTGACACACCGATATCCATTGGACGACGTTGTTGAAGCGTTCAGGGTGTCCGCCGACAAACGCTCCGGCGCAATCAAAGTGCATTTGTGTCAGTGAATTTCTAACCACCTGAGGAATGAGCATGAAAAAAGGTGTAACAATTACTGTTGGCATGGAAAACGCAGCGATTGTCGGCTCAGATAATTATGCCTTGCAGGCGGCGGTAGACTATGTCTCCGGATTGGGTGGAGGCACTGTATGTATCGGTGCCGGGGTTTACGAGATGGAAGATTCGCTGCACCTGCGCAGCAATGTCACGGTGATTGGTGCGGGGAAAGACACAGTTTTGCGCAAAGGGAGCGGACATATCTCTCCGTTGGTTACGGATGGTGATTACGGTGAAGAACAGATCACAGTTGTGGATGGGTCAGGGTTTAGAGTCGGGATGGGCGTAGCTGTGGGTGATGATCGTTCCGGCGGCTTTCATACCACAGTGGGAACGATTATCGCTCGCGTGGATGAGCACACCTTTATCATCAACAGTCCACTTCAAGCCGATTGCATGGTGCTCAATAACGCAATCGCCAAAAACACGTTCCCGATCATCAGTGGATATTACGCGGAAAACATACGGATTGAAGGTGTGACGATTGACGGAAACCGGGCGGACAACGCACACCTGAACGGTTGTCGAGGCGCAGGCATTTTCTTCTATCGCGTCAACAATTCACAAATCCACGATTGTACTGTCCACGACTATAACGGCGATGGCTTCAGTTTTCAACAAAGCAACGCTATCTCGATCGAAAACTGCATCTCACATCATAACGCGGGCTTGGGATTTCACCCCGGCAGCGGCTCACAGCGGCCGACGATACGGAACAACGCAGCTTCCCAAAATAAAGAAGATGGTCTCTTCCTATGCTGGCGGGTGCGTCATGGGATCTTTGAGGGAAATGAGCTTCGGTGCAACGGCCGATATGGCATTTCGATCGGTCATAAGGATTCAGATAATCTCCTACGGGGGAATACGGTGATTGGCAATGCGAATCACGGTGTCTACTTTCGCAACGAGCCGGAGTACACGGGTGGACATCGAAATCGGTTGGAGGGGAACAGAATCTACAACAACGGCACGAACGGAGAGGGCAGCGGCATCTACATTGATGGTGAGACCAACGACACAGTGATTGTCGGCAATGAGATCGGCAATCAGTCAGAGGTCGGGGATTCAACGCAACGCTTTGGCGTCGTGATTGGATCGAAAGCAAAGCGGGTGAAACTGGAGGGCAATCAGATCGAAAGAAACTTGGATGGAGAAATTCAAAGAAGATAATACTCGCGAAATCGGAGGCGATCTATATGGGAAAACTAGTGTTGAACGGAGGAGAACCGGTCGTTAAGGGTACGCTGGGGAAGCGGTGGCCAATCTTTGGTGAGAATGAAGAAAAGGCACTGCTAGAGGTCTTGTGCAGCGGGGAATGGAATCGCCGCGATAAGGTGGACGAGGTAGGCGAAGCGTTCGCAGCTTACCAAGATGCCAAGTATGGGGTTCCTTTGGCAAATGGCACGGTCGCGCTACAGTGTGCCTTAAAAGCGGCGGGCGTGAACGCGGGAGATGAGGTTATCGTTCCGGCGTTGACTTTTGTCGCAACCGCTACGTCGGTGGTGCTGGTCAACGCGGTGCCGGTCATGGTCGATATTGACCCACTCACTTATAATATCAGTCCCGAAGCGATTGAAGCCGCCATAACGCCTAGGACGCGAGCCATCATTCCTGTCCACAACGGCGGGTATCCAGCTGATATGGATGCAATTATGGAGATTGCGAACAAACATAACCTGTGGGTCATTGAGGATTGTGCACACGCGCACGGCTCACAGTGGCGAGGCAAGGGGGTTGGCTCCATCGGTCAGCTGGGTACGTTTAGCTTTCAAATTGGGAAGACGCTCACCTGTGGGGAGGGCGGTATGGTTCTCACAAACGACGAAACCCTTGCGGAAAACGCCGCTCGTTTCGCGAATCTCAACATGCGTATGACGAATCTTCAAGCCGCGCTGCTGCTATGCCAGCTAGAGCGGTTCGATGCACAAGTCGAGACGCGGGAGCGAAACACCGCTCACCTCGTTGCGGGAATGAAAGCAATCAAGGGGATTGATCCAATTCCGCGAGATGACCGTGTCACGCGGTGGTGCTTCTACTATTGGGATTTTCGGTACATCCCGGACGAATTCGATGGCGTGCTAAGGAGCCGATTTTTGGAGGGACTGGGCGCGGAGGGTGTACCGTGTGGCGTGGGTGCTCATGGTCAGCCCATCTACCGGGAAGGTCCCTTTGCCGACATAGAGTTCTTTGACCAGCTTGGATGCGCCCGACAGGGTTCGCTCTATGAAGGGGAAATTGATTACAGCAAGGTGTATTGTCCCAATGCGGAAAGGGTTTATGCAGAAGAGGTTTGTAGTTTCTCCCACGCGCTCTTTTTAGGCGGTGTGGACGATATGGAGTGCATCTTGGAGGCGTTTCGCAAGCTTCGTGAGAATACGGATGAATTGAAAACACTGGAAACAATCCCAATGCTTTAGCATTGGGTCAAACGGCGTAATTTTGATTGATTTTCTTGGCAAAACATGGTATGATTTTGCTACGTCCAAAAGCGGGAGAATCTCACCTCTACACCTTGTAGAGTCTCCCGTTCCCTTCAGTGAGATGGAGAGATTGGACGAGTGGCCAACCAAGCCACAGATGGACGAAAACCAAGTCCAAAAATTTGTAACGTCGTGGCGGGACACGCCAAGACGTAAAAACGCTTGTGGAGGGACAGTAAGACCTCACCATCAACGCGAGGCAAGTTTCGTCGAAGCAAGTATACGGTAGGGGTGTCCTTTTGGGTACGCCCATAAGTCCGTTAAAAACTCTCAAAGGAGATACAAAGTGATGACTCATAAGAATCCCAATGTTTCAACTTTGGGAGCGGTCAATTGAAGCAATAGATAGCTTTGTGCCAATCGCCATTGCCTGCCGGCGGCTATTAAGAAATCGTGCAAAGAAACCGAGTTTTGAAGAAAAAACTCGGTTTCTCTTTGCATATTACGCCTTTAACGCCTGTCGCAATTCGTGTGTGGATCCCGCGAGTGTCGGACGCAAGAAGCTCACAGCGTGTTCCGCACTTCGACTCGGCGGCGGTTCATTGGCAAGGGCAATCTTGAGGTTGATAAGCGTGGGTCCTGCTTCCGCTAAAATTGACGGTAGTGCGGCATCGAGTGAATCGGAATCCTCGAATTCATAGATCTTCTCGAATCCAGCACCGCGTGCAATGGTTGTGAAACTGAAATTCTGCCCGCCCGGAATCGGTTGATTTCCCGTTACCTCATACGAGCCGTTTTCGCACACAAAGAGATGGAAGTTCTGTGCCGGTTTATTCAAAGCGGTCACGGTTGCGAGTGTTCCCAAACACATCAACATACTACCATCTCCGTTGAGGACAAGCACCTTTTTGTCTGGTCTTGCCAGCGCAATTCCTAACCCGAAATCCGCTGCGTGTCCCATTGCGCTGCCGACAGAGGCATAATCGAGCGGATGGTCTGAAATCTGTCCCCACGGTACGGTGACCCCCATCGTTGCAATGACAACCTCGTCTGTGCGGTGCTTCGCAATGATTTGCAGGCATTCCTCTTTATTAAACATAATTCTACTCCTTTCAGTCTGATTCTGGTGGTTCTTTCTGTTCTTTTGATTCTTGTGCTGTCAACCGGATAACTGGTGGCGTTCGGATTTCTGTCGCGGTCGCCTGAACGTATTGTTCAAACGTCTCTTGCGTCACTATTTCAGCTTTTTCTGCGTCTTGCGTTACCCTTTCAACTTCTTCCGCCTCCTGTGTCGTTATTTTAACTTCTTCTCCTCCCAAAGTAGAAGCGAATCGGTAGAACACTTCATCGTATCGGTCCGGTCTCATCAATAATAATGTATTTCTCGCCTCTGAATCTAAAAAGGTGTCGAATCTGTCTACTGGATAGGTCACACCAAAACCCATTTCATGGTTGGCTTCTGTTTCCCAGCTCCATATCCAGCCATCTTTCTCATTGTTGACTGAGGTGATCCTACGATTTGGCAGGCGGATTGCAATGCGGTATTCGTCTCCTAATCCTTGAACTTTGATACGATGTTCTCCCCACTGGTGTCCTGCATAGATTGAAAACGTTGAAATGAAAGAAACCTCTTGGTCCGACGACAAAACCCAGTTGGGTATAACTCGTTGTACGGTGGATCTTATGGGTCCATCAGCGATAATGCGTACATAATCTCTCTGATTTTCGGGATAAATTAACGTCTGCGCCTCCGTATCCCAAAGCCCAAATCCATTTCTGCCACCGCCTATCTCTTCTGTTGTGAAAAGTGGTGTTAGAATCTCTTCCTCAGAATCTGATGGAGTTGTAAGCTGGCGAACAAATTGGTCAAGGAATAAGCCCTTTGTTTTCTTTCCGTAGATGTTGATTGATCCGTTGGGATGAAGAAGGTAGGCAACCCACTCTGATTCCAATGCGGCAAATCCCTTCAACTCCGGGAATACCCCCGCTCGTGTCCGCCGGGTGAATCCAAGCGTGATCGATACTTGGTTATCGGGAGCGTAGCGGATTGTAACCCCCTTTGTCTCCTGAGGTTCGAGGTCTACCAGAAAGACCAGTTCGTCCTTTTGACCATCGTAGTTTGTGTCATCAGCTTGGCTTGGGATTTCGATTTCAGCGGGTGGGTGTCCTGTAACGATTAGGTAGGCATCAAATGAAAAGTCGGGAGCGACCTCCCTTAGTTCAGCGAGCGACAGCACAATCGGCACATTGGCGCGCTTGACGGGTAGGGTGTTCTGTATGGTCAGTTGAATCTGTGGGATGTCACGATTTTGACCGCCGGGGAAATTACAGCCAACAATCCACAGCAATAGCAAGCCGAAGCGTAAATACAAATAGAAAATCCTCTTTAGAGTATAAAGAGGATTTCGCTTGTAAAGCTGCCACTGTTTTTCTAAATTGGTAAAAAAACCGATCAAGATGTCTCCTCCCTGCCTAAAGAGAATAGTCGATCCGCAAGGAAAAGTCAAGAATAATCTGTTGACGTACTCCAAAAGCTGAAGCATTTGTCCCGATCTTATCGGGACGCTTTCTAATTGTGCGGTCAACAACGCTGCACCCCGTCGGGTGTCTTAATGCGTCTCTCGCAAGGGACAACGCCCTGCCCCTATGCCAGCGTCTATATCCTGCTTCCCGGTGCCGGTAACTGTAGAAAGTATACTATATTTGTTCAGGAACATCAAACAAAAAATGCGCTAAAGCATGGGTGTATCCCAAAGGTAAACCTTGGGGTTTACCCCTAAAGGAATTTATGATAACAAAGTTTGTATGGCTTGATATACCTGAACTATTTGCAGGCTTCCTATGTCACCTCAGATCTTCTGACTCTAATTTCTGGTCTATCTGCGATTTTATCTCATCTAGCAGGGGTTGGACAACAGTTGAGTCTAATGTCTCAGCCGGTTGAATTTCCGCGTCTGGCTCTTCCGTTGTCAGGAGTTCTGTGAAATCGTAAGCATCTATATCAACTGCATCATACCATTCGGTTTCGGGAAAAAGATCGGTCACGGGGTCTTCTGGTTCTGTGATTTCCTGCAAAAGTTGCAGTCTTCTTGACGACGATTCCTCTGTCGGAGAATTTTGCGGGGTATTACCGAAATCTTCTCCTGAAAAATGCCACATTGAAGCCTTTACATTCGCGTGCTGCTCCGATTGCGCCCCTTCTTTATCGTATTGTGACGGGGGCGATTTTTTCACATAGTTTGGGAAGTAATCTTGTACAGTATCAACATTGAGTAGCTCCGGTTCGCCTCTCAAGATAATAGTGTTTGGCGAATATGCAGCCAATACCCAATCCACCATTTGACGGACTGATACAGCGATAGAATGGAAGATCGGATTTAAGTTGCCGATTGCTTCAATCTGAAGCAATCCCAGCATTAACAGTAGGGCTAATAGGAAAATGCCGATAAATTTTATCTTCATCCATATCCCCCTTCAATTTTGTCGCGACAGTTTTTCAACGCAAGGCATACCATAATGGACAGCATCTGTGATTTCCTTAAACCTATCATAACATACAATTGTTAAGAAAGTGTTAAAATAATGTGAAGCATGAATGAAATTCTCATCAGATTGCTTCAATTTTTGCAATGAGTTCCGATGGCAGATAGCGTCCGTCAGCCACCGAAACCGATGTTTCTAGTTCCTCAATGGACGCTACTCCCGATAGCAGAATAGATACTCGCGAATCCGATAGGAGGTAACGCAGGGCGATACGGGTAATATCTTCCGGTTGATCAGCCAAAAGTGCTTCAACCTGATCCAGCTTATCGTAGAGGTCAGCAAAGCGGCTGTTCTGCATCCACAATTCCCGCTTTGATCCCAAAAGTCCGGCATGGAGCGGTGAGGCGGTGATTACAGCGACATCGCGCTCCGCTGCGGCGGGCACCAAAATTTCCTGGGCTTCTTGGGTGAGCAGGTCATACTTCAAAAAGGTGATTACGGAAACAAAGACCTCCGACTCTTTCAGCACATCTCGCATCAACGCCAGATTTGAACCGGTCAAGCCGATGTACTTGGTCAATCCCTGTTCTTGGATTTCCAAGAGGGTTTCCAATGTCCTACCTGCCCCAAAGATACCTTCCCATCCCGCCTGCTCTGCTTCGTGGATCTGCAGCAGATCAACCTTGTCCCGTTGCAGACGCTTTAGGCTTGCCTCAAATCCGCGCCACACTGTGTCTCGCGTGTAGTCAAACGGCTCCGGATAGTAGCCTACTTTGGTCGCTAGGTAGTAGGGCTCAGTCACACCTTTGAGGGCGGCACCTAGCACCTCTTCGCTGCGACCCTGACCGTAGAGGGGTGCTGTATCAAAGTAGTTAATCCCAAGTTCTAAGGCGCGCTCGACAATGCGGGCACCGTAGGAAAACGGTTTTAGCCCGAACTCCGGGCGTCCGTAAAACCACGAACCTCCCAAGCCAATCTCACTGACCTGCCAATCGGTTTTACCAAATCGTCGGTACTGCATTGTCCCTCCTAAAATCCAACTGCCTTCAGCAGTCCCTTCAGATAGCCAACTGAGTATACAAAACCCTGTCCACCAATCTCATTTTCGTAAAGTGTGTGCGGACAGTGACCGGGAAGCAAGACACTATCAAACCCGACCGCTTTGAAGGCTTGCAGTACAGCGAGAAAGTCGCAATCGGCTTCATCTAAGAAGCATTCTTGGAATTTCGGTACTGTTCCTTGAACGCCTTGAGCGTGTCCGTAGACGATTTGGCCACGTTCTCCAAAATGGCGGATCGCTGCGAGGATGTCAGTCCCCATCGCTGTCCAGTTTCCAAGACAGAAGTTGAGACCACTCGCCCGACTGTTATTGGCTATGTCCATTGCGCGATGGAATCCATCGAAATCGTGAAATAGCCGTGGGATACCCCCCAGTTTCTCTAACGGTGGATCATCGGGATGGAGTGCTAGGCGTACATCTGCTGCTTCCGCCTCCGGGAGGATTGCATTGATGAAATACTCGTAGTTCTCCCATATCTCATCATCAGTGTACTCCCGGTCGCGGAAAAGGGGTGAATGCTTCGCGATTTCCATGTCAAAACTGCTGACCTGTGAACCGCCGCGTCCAGGGGTTGTCATTGAGGTGCGCCAAGAGTTCCGCGTCACGCCCGGTTGGTTGACCATCCAGTGGTAGCCATAGACCGGAATACCCGCTTTGCCCATATTGCGGATGGTGATAATCACATTCTCAATTTGCTGATCGCGTCCCGGCAGCCCTAGCATTACTCGGTCATAACAGCACGACGGTAACGGATTCTCGATTCCAATGACCCTTAATCCAGCGTCCTCACAACGCTTTCGGACCAATACAAGATCCAGGAAATCCCAATGTGCGCCGGGCTTATCGGCATTCTCTATTGAAAATCGTTGTGCAGCATCAGGATGGGAAGTGGAACTAAGCACCACGTCATCAACACCATACTGTTTTAAGAAATGCAGGTAATCGTCCCGCTCATCCAACTGCGCGTAAGAACAAATCCGCATATCTGCCTCCTATACTCGTTAGGGCATTTTGACATTTTGAGGCTCCTAATTCAGCAAACGCTGTAGTCATCGGGCAATCTGACATAAGTAGTGTCCCGACCTGTCGGGATTAGTTTGCGGGTTGGGATCACAATCTAACAGATCGTGGTACAATAGATTCCTTTTATGAAATAGTTTTTTGAAAAGGAGACTTCCCGGCGAAAAACTAAGTTGGGTTTCACTCTATTCTATCTATAATCAGGTGTTGTTGAACGACCGAACCTCTAGTGTACTTGAGAGAGATCCACGTTTAACCGTTCAACCCAACCTACGGGCTGTCAAATGCCAACAGAACCTATATGCAATTATTATACCCTATCTTAGGTCTATTTTTGAATCTAAAGTTGCGAGATGTACGGACTTTCCTACAGATTTTCGGACTTTGACCTTGACCGCATCTCGACTTTCTGCTAAAATGTGCCGAAGTTGTGGGCAGATGGTAAGCAGGTTTCTTTTGACTTTTCGCATTGGGTTGCAACGGTTGGGTCGCAAATTTTCCTCGTTGGGCAGGGACAAAAAAGTATGAAGATTAGAGGTATCAAAACCTACAAATTCAATGTGCCTATGGGCAAACCAGTTCGTGACCCACATACCGGTGAACTGTTGGGCAGCCTTTCCAAACCGTGGCTATTCCTGAAGATTGAGACAGATGCTGGGATCGACGGTTGGGGCGAGGGCAGCGGCGAATGGTTGACACCATCGGTCGAAGCGACCCTGCATGAGTGGTCAAGTCTTCTGATGAATCAGGATCCGCTGTTGGTCGTGGCGTTGACTGAGGATATTGCGAATCGCTTGCCGTGGAAGGGTGGGCCCGTATTCGGCACAGCGATCGCGGCGATTAATGCTGCCCTATACGACATTGCGGGTAAAGCGTGGGGTGTACCGGTACACACCATCCTTGGTGGCAAACGGCGGGACCGGATTCGCGTCTACTGCGGCGGGAATCTGTTCTCTACGCCAGAGGAAGCAATGGACGCAGCGCGAGAGGTCAAGGCACAAGGATACGCCGGGGTCAAGAGTAACCCGTTGGAAAGTCGCACTTGGCCCATGGACGAGGAAGCTGTTGCCCACTCAACAGCGTGTGTCGCTGCGGCTCGTGAGGCGGTGGGAGCAGATTTTGACATCTTGTTAGATGCACACGGCAGTCCAACACCGGAGCTGAGTGTTGAGTTCGCCCGGCGTGTTGCTCCGTTCAAACCGCTGTTTTTGGAGGAACCGGTCAAGGTGGGTTCACTGGAAGCGTTAATGGAGGTCACGCGGAAAAGCCCGGTGCCAATTGCGACCGGCGAAAAACTGTTTACCATTGACGGTTTTAAGCCGTTGATCGACAATCGAGCGTGTGCTGTCTTGCAGCCGGATGTCACGCACTGTTTTGGTATTACCACTCTGGTCGATATTGCTAAATTGGCGGCGGCGGAACAGATGCTCATGGCACCGCACAACGCCGGTGGTCCTCTCTGTTATGCTGCGACACTCCACGCCAATGCGGTCATGAACAACTTTCTCATTCAGGAGAGCAGCAGCCGACTCTCACTATTCGATTGCTGTGTTGAACACGATTGGACGATAAAGGATGGATACGTCAACCTATCAGACGCACCGGGGTTAGGGGTTTCGGTGAAGGAATCAGAGCTTGATGATTTGCCGTATGAACCGCTGCCCTATCGACAGTATCGACATGCCGATGGCAGTTGGAAGGGATGGTGAACGAAATGATTAAACTCGGAATGATGGCGCGTGCTACGGATGAGGCGGTGTTTCAAAGCCATGTCCAATTCGCACATGAATTGGGATTGGATGTCATTGATTTCCATCTGTCAGGGTTACCCAGAGATCCCGATTTCTTGCGCCGTATAAAGATCTTGTGCATGAAGCACGGTTTGCCTATCGGCTATCTAGGATCCGGTAGTTTTGTGGGGCCGGAGGAGGAAATGCGGGATGCAGTTGCGCGGGGCAAGGCAGATATCGACTTGGCAGCTTTTCTCTCGGCACAGATGATTCGTGTATTTGCAAGGCACAAATGGCCGGATACCGTTGAGGAGCAGGAAGCCTTGTGGGGTCCGATGATTGCTCGTTTCCAAGAACTCTCTGATTATGCGGCAGAGAAGGGCATCTTCTTGGGGCTGCAGAACCATAATAACGGCAGCTTTGCGATGACGACAGATCAGGTTTTACGCATCCTTCGAGAGACTGACCGCGAGAACTTTACCTTTATTATGGATACCGGTCAATGGCTGAATGCCATTGGGTCGCATCCTCGCGGGGAGTTTGATCCGAGCGTAGACCTCTACAAAGACTATTTGGAGACGACCGCTCCATACGCAACCTATGTCCGTGCTAAGATTTACAAAATCGACAACGGCAGAGAAGAGTGGCTCGATTATGGACGAATTCTAAAAATCCTGAAGGCGGTGGGTTTTAACGGCAATATGTCTATCGTATTTGAAGGCGGTGACCGCAATAGATATGATACGGACGAATGTCTTAGGCTGGCGACCGAACATCTACGTGAATTACTCGCTGATTACTAGGTCGTGTTGATATTGCTAATTTGGCAAACACCGTCACCATCGGGCAATCTGCCATAAGTAGCGCGAACTGTTAGTTTGCGGGCGGGGATCACAATCTAACAGATCGTGGTACAAAACGGATGAATGTCTCAGGTTGGCGACCAAACATCTGCGCGAATTACTCGCTGACTACTAGCCGTTAATCGGTCAGAAGTATTCTATTTTAGGGAGAAACAGATGATTATTGATACACATTTGCACGTTTGGAGTGATGATTTCTCGCGTTATCCATTTGCCGATGGGAGCCAAGCGGCTGAAGGCGCGCCTGTTGAGTTGTTGAACGAGACGATGGCGGAGGCAGGGGTAGATAAAGCGGTTATTGTTCAGCCAATCTATTACCGTTATGACAACCGATATACAGCGGAATGCCTTCGACGCTTTCCGGGGAAATTTGCAGCAATCGGGTTGGTGGATCGTCAAGCACCTGATGCGCCGGATCAGCTTGAACGTTTGGTCCGGGAGGAGGGCTTCGGGGGGCTGCGGATACATCTAGGGCGGGTTGACGACCCCACAGAGTGGGCTGCACCCGACCAGGATCCGATATGGCAGCGCGCTGAAGATCTGGGGGTCTGCTTTATTGTGTACGGACCAGCGACCCGTTTGCCCCCTGTCGAGCCTATTATTGCCCGTTTTCCAAATGTTCCCGTTGTGCTGGATCATATCGGCGGTGCACCGACGGACGAAGACCCACCGTATCCGATTCTCAGCAATGTGCTGAACCTAGCGCGCTATCCACAGGTCTATGTGAAATTCACGCCCCAAGCCCATAAGTCGAAGCTGCCATATCCGCACGAAGATACGTTCCCGACGTTTCGCCGCCTATATGATGCCTTCGGGCCGGAACGGCTGATGTGGGGGACAAACTTTCCGGGCGTACTCAAAGGGGTTGGGTATCTGCCCGCGCTAGAGATGTTCAGAACGCATCTGGACTTTCTTACGGATTCAGATAAGGAGTGGTTATTCAGTAAAGCGGCGCTGCAGGTGTGGAAGTTTGGAGAGTAGGGTAGGAAGACAATGAACTGCTGTACCAATGATTTTTACGTTTCACGTCCCGATTCATCGGGATCCTCGGAACGGGACATCACGTTTCACGTTATCAACAGCTGCAAACTAGCGCGATTGGTTATTATGCACCACATTTCACACAATCCTGCGAGGTGCTAAAATGAATTTTGAACCGACCGATCAAGATATTGTCGTTAATGCTGATGAGTTAAGAGGGTTTGCTAGTCAATTGTATCAAACAGCAGGTGTGCCGGAAGCGGATGCCGATGATGTTGCACATTTGCAGGTCGAAACGGATCTGCACGGCATTCATTCCCATGGAACTCGTGCGCTAGCGGGCTATGTCCGGGGCATTTTGGGGGGAAGAATCAATCCGACCCCAAATCTCACGATTACCCGTGAAGGTCCCGCGTTTGCGCGCGTCAACGGCGATCGTTGTTTGGGACATGTGGCCGGCAAGTTCTCAATGGAGTTGGCAATCGAAAAGGCGAAGGTCGCCGGTATCGGTGCCGTGGGTGCGTATGCCACCAATCACTTTGGCGCTGCGAGTGCCACTGCGATGCTCGCGCTTAAACACGGCATGATTGGGTTCAGCACATCGACCAGCGGTCCGGGGGTTGCGCCGTTTGGTGGCAGGACGCGAGTTGTTGGGAACAATCCTTTTTCCTACGCCATTCCCGCAAAAACGGAGCCTCCCATTCTCCTCGATATGGCGTGTGGTGTTTCAGCATGGGGCAGGGTTGGTACGCGGCGGTTATATGGAGAAAGATTGACCTCCGGCTGGGTATTAGATGAGGAAGGCAAAGAGACCGATGATCCCAACAAAGCGCATGTCCTATTGCCGATGGGTGGCGCGAAAGGGTACGCCCTTGCATTGGCGGTGGACGCACTGGCGGGTCCCTTGGCAGGGATGATTTCAACCGTCAATCAGACGGGCGACATTCCGCTTGACAAACAGGGATCAGGGCTGTTCTACTACGCAATCAACATCGATAGCTTTGTGCCGCTCGATGAGTTCACAGAGGAGATTGATCGGGAGATTCGTGTTCTTCGGTCAAGTCCCCCTGCTGAGGGCTTTGATCAGGTCTATTTCCCCGGTGAGTTGGAGGCGATGAAGTACGCACAGTGGAGCCAGAACGGGCTCCCGTTACATCGGGATCATTTGCAAGGATTGGCGGATTTGGCTGATGAACTCGGTGTCCCGGTGTTTTGGAAAGCGTAAGGTATATAATATCTGTCTTGCGTAGAAGTTTACAATAAATATATTTAGGAGGAAATCGAAGAAGATGAAATCAAGGTTATTATTCTTGATCGGTTGTTTGCTCTTTTTCACGTTGATGGTAATACCATTTGAATCTAGCGGCCACAGCGTGGAAATATATCGGATACAGATGAACGACAAAAACCCTATTGTCCGACGGGATGCTGCCGAAAATTTGGTTCGGGTGAGCAAAACCCATGCAGAAGATGCACTGCCGCTCTTAATAAAAGGGTTAAAGGACGAAGACAAACATGTGCGTCGCTATACAGCGATGGCGTTAGACACGATGGGTAAACCTGCTGTAGATGCCGTTCCTGCGCTAATAGAATCGCTGAAAGATGAAGAGGATGTAACGGTTCGTTCCAAGGTCGCCCAATTATTAGGGAAACTCGGTAAGAATCACGCGCAAGATGTCGTTCCGGTGCTAGTGGATGCCCTCAAGGATAAGGATCCATGGGTCCGTTCCAAAGTTGCGGAGGCATTGGGTAAGCTTGGCGAATCGGGACAAGAAGCGGTTTCTGCGTTGATAGCGGCGTTGCAAGACGAGGATAAGGGGGTCCGCCGTCGGACCGCCGAAGCCCTCGGAAGAATTGGTGAATCGGGACAAGAAGCGGTCCCAGCATTGATAGCGGCGTTGCAGGACGAGGATAAGGGAGTGCGCCGCTACGCTGCCGCAGCATTGGGGCAGATTGGTAAGCCAGCCCACGAAGCGGTGCCGGCATTGACGCAGGCACTAAAGGCTGAAGATGAGAAGACTGCGCTCTCCGCTGCCATTGCGCTGGCGCGAATCGGTGAACCTGTTGAGGATGCTATCTCGATGTTGATAGACGCATTGCAGACAAAAGACTGGCATATTCGTGAGGAAGCGGTTACGGCGCTGGGTGGTGTGGCGAATTCTGCTGAAGGTATCGTCTCTGTGTTGATAGGGGCATTGGACGATGAGCATAAGGGTGTTCGTTACCACGCGCTTGAGGCACTACTAAAAATAGACGCGCCAGAAGCGATAAAAGCGGTCGAAGAATTTAGAAAAAACAGTGAGAAGAAATAGTTAGCAATGGTCTATAGTCTGTCTTTCTCTCCTTTTTTAAGGGGAAGGGATTTTTTTTATTGACAGACAACTAGATGTGTAATAAAATATCATAACCTTTGTGTCGTAGTTGACGTTTTTCTCATAACCGAAACTGGAAAGGAGGGTTAGCCGTGTATAAAACTAATAGGTTGCCCAAACTATCGCTGTTTGTGGCAATTGCAGTGCTGATAAGTTGCTCGCTTATCGTGCCGAGTTTCGTTCAAGCCATAGAGATTCTGTTTGAGGATAATTTCAAGGGCGGCAAATTAGACGGTTCAGGAAAATGGCATGTCGCCCTCGGTAAATGGACCATTCAAGGCGGGGAGTTAAGGAACACATCGGCTGATAAAAGCCTAGTCATAGTAACTGATAAACATTGGGATCCGGAATGGGTTGATTATTGGCTGTACGCAAAAATCCGCATTTCGGCCGGTTCTGAGCCAGCCATCTTCTGGCGGTTTCATAGCGACGGTTCACAGGGTGGTAACTTTTCTCCCGCCGGAAGTCTGCCCAAACAGATGCAAGAGAGTGGGCGCCGTCATGTGATCTATTGGTGGTTCAACCAGGGCGGTGCAGTCGTCCAACGTGATGTCCGGACTATTATCAAGCCATTTGAAATCACCGAAACCAAAACAAGGATGGGTGCCGGGGTAGACTATTATGTCAAAGTCGAAAATTCGGCAAAGTTTTATAAGTTGTACCTGACCGAGAATATAGGAGGGGTACTTGCAGGGAATTTTGGCGAACCTATCGTTGACCTCGAAGCCTTAGGCAAAAAGGATTTGAATATCGGGGGTGAGGGACGTATCGGTTTTGGTACCGTTAATGGCAAAATTATAGTAGATGATGTGTTTGTTACAACACCCGAAGGTAATCCCTTTTCCGTTGAATCAAAAGGTAAATTGGCAACGGTTTGGGGTGAACTGAAAGCTGGGCAGTAGACCACGGTATCCTATAGAGGGTGCCGCTAACTCGACTGTCACAGATTTGAAAAGTGTGAGCGCGCTAGGCATAGCTCTTTGATAGTGCGTCGACAGATGAGATACAGTATCAATTCGGTTGTATCGCGTCTGAAAAATTAAAAACGAGTTGTTTAACCGCGCGATAAATCGCGCAAATTCAGATGGGTCTTAACCATCGTTTTATCAATTTACTCTAAAATTGGAGGAGATAACACCATGTTTAGGTACGCTATTCTATGCACGATGGCGTTAATAATGCTATTTTCTGCATCACTTGTTTTTGCCCATTCGGGGGGTGTAGCGAAAGCTTTCTTCGCACAAAAGCCGCCTGAACTCGATGGCAAGGTTGATGAAGAGTTTGAAAAGCATTGGGACGAGTATCAGGCTGCCGATATGCACATGGATGTCGAGCGCGTTCCAGATTGGTTCCTTTTTGAGGAAACCTCACCAAACCGAGTCAGTCGAGGCACTATTGATGACGCCGAAGATCTGAGTAACAATTTTGGATTTCTCTTTGACGAGGACCGGCTCTACTATGTCGGCGTGGTCAAGGATGCGGATTTGCCCACTAATATCAATAGTGGTGAGGCAAAAGCCAAAGGTGGACCCACCGCACCGAATACCGATGAACTGTGGCTTGAGTTCGACTGGGAACATAATGCTTGTAGGCAGCCCAAAGGGAATGATGATCGGGATCTCGCGCAAGTAGACTGCTGCAAACCGCAGCCCGGCGATCACTGGTGGCGGATTAAACCGTGGACCGGTGCCGGCACCTCCGAACCTGCATGCTGGTGGAACCATGGACAGAACGCTGTGCTCGGTGATGTGCACGTCTTCGATCCGGATTGTACTGCAAATTCAGCGGCGACCCAGACCGGTGATGGTTTTATCATCGAAGTTCACCTCAATTATAAAGAGGGAATGACTACTTCGACTATCAAGGCTCAGGAATTCACTGATGGTGTCAGAGTGGGATTTGACTCCACGATGAATGATCACGAAGAAGCGGGCGCGAGTCGAGAAGGCTCTATCTCTTGGGCATCGTCCTTTGAGAATGACAACTGTGTCTGCATCTACGGTGACCTCCAGATGGTCGGTGTGCGTTCTGTCACTCCCAAAGATAAGCTCCCGCAAACGTGGGGCAATATTAAGCTGAACGCAAAACGAGGACTGTAATCGCGTAGTCCAAATATGAAGCGTGATGTGCTGTTAATTCAGCGTATCACGCTTTATTTTTATTTTTTTTTTCGACTTACGGGCTTTAGCTTGTACTTTTCACTCCGAAATATAACAAAATCCCAATAACAACGGTTTAAGCCTTGAAGGACGTGGAAAAATAATACCTCGACGTTTCTTCCGATAGTTCAAACTTAGGTGATTTAACAGCAAAAAATTGGAACAATGGTAGATTTTAGAATTAATTAGACACTGCTAATTGGCGCAGTTGGAAACAGCGCCTACCAAACACGGGGAGCGAAAGTGTCTATTTATTTTTATGATTCACTAAAGTTATGTTTTAAAGAGATAAGGAGGGAGTTGAGATGAAAAGAAATCTATTATCACTATTCACCCTCGTATTCGTCAGCGTCATGATGGGTCTCCTTTTGTCCGCTACCGCTACGGCGAAAATCCTTTTTGAGGATAACTTCAAGAACGCAGAGAAATCGAAAAACAACTGGGAGTTTGCCGTCGGCGATTGGAAAGTTCAGGGCGGTAAGCTGACGCAAGGTGCGGTGCAAGGTCGCTCAATGGCTTTCATGTCAGATAAAGCTTGGCCAGAAGAATATGATACCAAGGGGACCGCGCTGACGCAGTATATTGTTGAGGTGACCGTAAAGAAACTCAGGGGCGACAATGGTGCCCTAGTCTTCTGGCGTATCAGGGATGATATGAAGGTGCAGGTCGGTAGAGAGTGTGGCGACGGTTTTAACAGTTCGTTCTGTTTAGGCGACGCCGGTGCAGGGGGACGCCTTGAAGATATAGGCAAAGGGCGCATTAAACTCTGGTGGGATCTCGGTCGCGGGGCAGAGAAATCGGTTTTGGTGAGAGACATTAACGGAATTGCCAGGGACTTCGCAGCCTCAGAATCAAAACACAAACTCTCGAAAAACAAAGAGGTTCAGGTCAGAATTGAAAATGATGAAAAGTTTGTTAAGTTGTTTCTCGATGATGATCTGGTCTGGGAAGGCAAAGTCATCCAAGGTGCCACTACGGGCGGCAGGATTGCTCTTGGCACTCATGCATCAGCGGTTGAATTTTCTGACTTTGTTGTCACCGACCTCAAGGGACAGGGCGTTGAACCCGGTGGAAAAATAACAACCACTTGGGGTTCGTTGAAAACCCGTTGATAAATCTATTTGGTTGCATTCAGTCGTTTACCCTAGAAGGGAGGGATATGAAGAAGGCATTATCAATTCCATGTAATTTTGTAGGGGCTTGCTTTGTTGCGCTCATCGTACTTACTTCTCCTGCTACAGCGCAGATCCTGTTTGAGGATAATTTTTCAAAGCCGAACCGTACTGCGGAACAGTGGGCGTTTTTACAAGGCGCGTGGGAAGTTCAGGGAGGTGCGCTCCAACAAGGTCAGGCGGATGGACGCACTATCGCTGTCATCTCGGATGATTTCTGGGATGATACATGGAACGAATATATTTTTGAATTGACCGCGAAAAAATTAAGGGGCAGTAATGGAGTTCGCATCTTTTGGCGGATTAAAGATGATTTGCAGCCCGGTCCCGGTAGAGATGACGCCCGGTCGTTTACGCTTGGTGGCCCTGTTAAGGGACGGCTTGCTGACGAAAAATCCCGTATCAAGTTTTGGTGGGAGATCGGTTGGAAGAACAACGAGTCGTTTGTTATTCGAGATGTGAGGGGCATTACGGACATTAAAAAAGGGACCGAGACAAAACACAAACTAGGGAGAGATGATCTGCATATCAAAATTTTGAATCAAGGGCTCTTTCTCCAACTGTTTCTTGATGATGAATTAATCTTTGAGGGAAAAGATATAAACGGTAGTAAAGGAGGTCGGGTCGGTGTAGGCACAGAGGGCACTACTGCTGTATTTGACAATGTCTTTGTAACCGGTCTCAAGGGACGATCTGTTGAGCCGGGTGGTAAACTAACAACCTCCTGGGGGTTGCTGAAAACCCGTTGATAAATTTGTTCTTTTCGCATTCAATCGCTTATATTCAAAGTATGTATCGTAAGCCCCCGCCTTTTGGTGTGGGGCTTTCTTCTTTCTAACTGTCCCCCGAATCCTCGCTTATTTTCTGTCATGAAGGACACAAACGCAATAATCTCAATCAAAAAGCGTGCAGTGCTTATCGGCGCGCTGCTAATCATCGCTAACAGTTATTGGATCGCCTATGTCGAAATGATATGGCACACGGCACATCTGACAACCGTTTCGCTGTCGGTCAACGTCATGTTTGCTGTCCTGATGATAACGTGGCTAAACATCATTGTCCGTCAGTTTTCGCCAAAATCTGCTCTTAATCAACAGGACCTACTGGTTATCTATGCGATGCTTGCGGTGGGAAGTTGCTTTTCCGGACACGACGCTATGCCTCGCTTGATGGGACTGATGCCCTACGCTTTCCGCTTTGCGACCCCTGAAAACGACTGGGCGGCGTTGCTGTTCCACCACTTGCCGGATTGGTTGGTCATTTCCGACCCGAAGACCGTCAACGATTTTTACGAAGGGAATGTCAATTTCTTTACAGATGGTTATGTGCGGTATTGGGTGACACCTATCCTATCGTGGTCGATTGTCATCTTCTCATTGATGCTCATTTTCCTCTGTCTGACCTCGCTCATCAGAAGGCAGTGGGTCGATCGTGAGAAATTGGCGTACCCGATTATCCAAATTCCTCTCGAAATCACAGCCGAGTCCGGGGGCATCTTTAGAAATCGTGTCCTGTGGATCGGCTTTGGCATCGCCTTCGGAATTGACCTGCTGAATGGAATTGCATTTTTTTTCCCCATCATACCCTCTCTGCCCATTAATGACCGCACCAGAAACGTCTTCAGCTTTTCGCAGAAACCGTGGAATGCGATGGGCAGTACCTCTTTTTATTTTCACCCTTACTTGATTGGGCTCTCTTTTGTCCTTCCCTTGGATCTCTCCTTCTCATGCACATTTTTCTACCTTATGCGGAAGGCGCAACTTGTCTTTGGCAGCATGGCAGGTGTCAGGAGTATTCCCGGCTACCCATTCTTGGGAGAACAGGGCACGGGTGCCCTGTTCGCTTTACTCGCCGTAACCTGCTGGACCGGCAGAAAGCATTTTGCACAAGTTCTCTCTCGCGTTATCCGTCCAGATCCCAATGATGAAGCAAATGAGCCAATTTCCTACCGAACCGCTGTCGTTATACTGTTTATCTGTCTTATGGTGCTGATGGTTTTCTGCATAAAGGGTGGGATGTCGTTCTGGGGGTACGCCGTTTTTATCGGCATTTACTTCGCGATTGTTGTCGGATTGGCGCGTATGCGGGCGGAGTTGGGTCCTCCGATTCACTCCATCGGCTACATAAACCCACAATACCTGATGGTTGCCATGTTCGGGACACGCCGCCTAAAACCGGGAAATTTAACGATACTCTCGTTGATGAACTGGATGAGCGGTGCCGGATTTCGGACTCACCCGATCCCCGATCAACTGGAGTCCTTCAAACTTGCGGAGCGAACTCGCATCAGAAATCGGACGATGTTCATTGTGCTGATCATCGCCAGCATTGTCGGCATCGAATCCAGTCTCATCCTGTACCCGTATACGATTTACAAGACAGGGGTTGCAGCGGGGTCTGAACAGATTCATGCTGGTGGTTCGGGCACTTACAACTATCTCTCCGGGTGGTTGGTCAATCCCAAGCCAACGAATTGGTTATCAATGAGCGTTCTCGGATTTGCTTTTTTCGTGAACCTCGGTATAATGTTTTTTCGTACGCGCTTCGTTTGGTGCCCACTGCACCCGGCAGGCTACGTCATCGGTCTGGCACCCGGTACAACGGATATGATCTGGTTCCCTGTAGCGATCGCAATGGTTACCAAGTGGCTGTTAATCAAGCATGGTGGTATCAAAGCGTATCGTGCCGCAATTCCCTTTTTCGTCGGATTGGTTCTCGGCGAAGCGGTGATGGGCTGCTTCTGGCCCATCTTGAGTCTTATCCTTACTTCTTCTGTGTATAGTTGGTGGTAGGGGTGGAAGATGTCAGCTACCCCGCCCTAAAGGGACGGGGCTTGTTTGAAGCGTCCGTCACTTGGGACTTATTGGGATTCGCGGTTCTGGCTCGTAACTTTACACACCCGCCACCGCACGGTCGCAGCAACCGTCTGGAAGGATTAACCATGTAGCGGTGCTACCATGGTTAATCCTTCCGGGTGAAACCTCAGACAAACTGCTTGCTATCTGATTTTTAGCCCTATGGCTTTAACACGCTAGCAATTTTACCTTCCGCATCGAAGCGAGAGGGCAGTGAAAAACGAGCGTTTTTCCTAAGTCGTCGAGTTACGGCATATATTCTATCATACATTTACCTCAAAAGGGTAGGGCAGATTACAGAAACAAGAAAAAAGAGGCGCAGTTTCCTCCCCGGTCTAAAGAACGGGGTCTCCACTGCAAAGATTTGATGAAGCTAAGTGTTTTGATGCCAGTTTACAATGAGAGAAAAACGCTTGTAGAGATCGTTTCGCGTGTGCTTAAACAGAGAATCAACGGCATCAATTCCCTTGAACTTGTGATCGTGGATGATGCGTCAACCGATGGCTCGACTGAGATTATTGAAGAATTGGCGGGAACTCATCAGCAGATTAAACCGATTTTTCAAAAAAAGAACCGGGGGAAAGGTGCTGCGATCCGCGAGGCGATTGAAGTCGCTTCTGGGGATGTAGCCATTATCCAAGATGCGGATCTCGAATACGATCCGAATGATTTTCGGGCAGTATTGACTCCCATTCTACAGGGTGATGCGGACGTGGTTTATGGGTCACGTTTTTTGGCAAAAGAAAGTAGGCGTGACCTATATTCCAGACATGCTTTAGGAAACAGGTTTCTTACATTTTTGAGTAACAGGTTTACAAAACTCAATCTGACCGACATGGAAACCTGCTATAAGGCGTTTCACTTACAATCGCTGAAAACAATTCCGTTACGGTCGAACCGTTTTGGGATTGAACCAGAAATTACGGCGAAAATTGCCAAGCGGAAATTACGCATCCGCGAAGTCCCCATCAGTTACCAAGCCCGCACCTACGCCGAAGGCAAAAAGATCAAGTGGAAAGATGGAGTTGCTGCGATTTACGTCATTCTCAAATATTGGCTTGTTGATGATAGTGTTAAAGAAGATTAACCAAGATTATAGTGAATTCTAAAAATAAGTAGACATTCAAAGTAGATAGTTTTTTGTACCATCCCGATAAATCGGGATGATCCTAAGCCGCAAACTAACAGTTCGCGCTACAAAGGAAGGCTCACTTAAAAAGAAAGCGTAAACAGTACGGAAGAGGAAAATGATCGAATATATCTGCGACCAATGCGATACAACGTACCTTATCGACTCGCTCCGGTACAAATGCGATTGTGGTCAACCGCTTCAACTGACAGAAACAGAGAGTGTATTTTCAATTGAACGGGTTTCCAAGGAGGACAGCACACTCTGGCGTTATCGCCAAGTCCTTCCAATTGCCGATGAAGGGTCAATCATCTCGCTTGGCGAGGGGATGACACCGCTTGTATCCTTTGATAATCCCACATACGATCATCGACTGAAGTTGGATTTTGTTTGCCCGACCGGTTCATATAAGGACAGGGGGGCTGCCCTCCTGTTGTCCAAAGTCAAGGAACTCGGTGTCCAAGCGGTTGTCGAGGATTCATCAGGGAATGCGGGGGCAGCGATCGCAGCGTATAGCGCGAAAGCGGGAATCGACTGCACAATCTACTGCCCGTCGTCCACCTCAAAAGGGAAGCTAGCGCAGATATCGATGTACGGTGCGAAACTAAAGCTGATCGAAGGGAATCGGGCTGCAACGACGCAGGCGGTCCTTGAAGCGGCGGACACCACCTATTACGCCTCGCACAACTGGAATCCGTTCTTTCTGGAAGGCACAAAAACCATCGCCTTTGAGATCGCGGAGCAGCTCGGTTGGCAGGCACCAGACCATGTCATCTGTCCAATCGGGTTTGGAAGCGTCTATATGGGTTTGCATATCGGGTTTCGGGAACTGCAAGCACAGGGGATTATTACCAAAATCCCCCGTTTACTTGGCGTTCAGTCCGCAGCGTGCTGCCCCGTTTACAAAGCGTATGCCGAAAATAGGTCGCAGGTCGAAAGGTCGCCCCAAACTTATGGGACACTCGCAGAGGGCATCACATCGGAGTTACCGATCCGTGGAGACACAATTATGCAGGCACTCCGCGAGACCAACGGTGCAATCACAATCGTTGATGAAGCGGAAATAGAGGTCGGAATTAAAGCCCTCGCCTCAAAGGGCATCTACGTTGAACCCACCTCTGCCGTTATCGTCAAAGCCTTTGATAAGTTTGTGGAATCGGGGGTTATCTGTGCGGGGGATGTCACCGTTTCCATCTTAACGGGTTCAGGTTTGAAGGCGACCGATAAGCTGATGAAAATCGCGTGAGAGAATACGAGGAGATACACGATGGAACAATCCGAAGGGAAACTTCACAATCAGGTGGCGATTGTTACCGGTGCCGCACAAGGGATGGGCGCAGCGATTGCCGGTCGTCTGGCAGCCGAAGGTGCGAAGGTTGTCTTGAGCGATATCAATGCGGAAAAGGTTGCGGGGGTCGCTGAGAGAATAAACGCCGTCGCTGAGGATAGCGCGTTGGCGATGAAGACAGATGTCACAAAAGAGGACGAGGTTGCGGAGATGGTCGGAGTGGCTATCGAACAGTATGGGACCGTTGGTATTCTGGTCAACAATGCAGGGATCCTCTATCCAACCCGAATTGACCACGTTACCAAAGCCGAGTGGGATGAGGTCCTTGATGTAAACCTGAACGGTAGCTTTCTCTGTTCAAAGGCGGTGCTGCCGATTATGAAGGCGAACAAATTTGGTCGCATCGTCAATATGTCTTCATCTGCGGGGAGAAGTGTCAGCACGCTCGGAGGCGTTCACTACACCGCCGCCAAAGCGGGTGTTCTCGGCTTGACACGCGGGATGGCAAAGGAGGTCGCCCCCTTCGGTATTACCGTCAATGCAATCTGCCCCGGATTAATCGACACCGAGATGGCGCGAGAAAATTGCAGCCCTGAACAGTTACGCGCTTATGAGGAGAGTTTTCCGATTCCCAGATTGGGGACACCTGATGAAGTGGCACAACTCATAATCTTTCTAGCAACGGATGCGGCGTATATCACAGGGGCATCGATCGATATCAACGGTGGTGATTTAATGATGTAGGGGACTGAACTGTCTATCAAAATGGAGGGGATACAGAATGATTGGTAATATGAAGTCTCATTTAAGGGAACAACTCAAAACAATCGAGGAGAGTGGGTTATATAAAAGGGAACAAATCATCACCAGCCCGCAGCAGGCACGCATCAATGTTCAGACCGGCGAAACTGTCCTCAATATGTGTGCAAATAACTATCTTGGATTGTCGAATCACCCTGAAATCATTGAAGCAGCAAAGAACGGCATAGATCAATGGGGACATGGGCTTTCGTCCGTGCGCTTTATCTGCGGAACGCAGTCCATCCACAGGACACTAGAGGAGAAAATCTCCGAGTTCCTCGGCACGGAGGACACCATCCTTTATACCTCCTGCTTTGACGCAAATGGGGGGCTGTTTGAGACGTTGCTGACCGAGGCGGATGCGGTCCTCAGCGATGAATTGAACCACGCCAGCATCATCGACGGGATTCGGCTGTGCAAAGCGAAACGTCTGCGTTTCAAGAATAGTGACATGGCGGATCTGGAAACCAAACTCAAGGACGCTCAGGATTCACGTTTTCGTTTGGTTGCGACGGATGGCGTGTTCTCTATGGACGGCACCATCGCCAACCTACGGGATCTCTGTGACCTTGCGGACAGATACGATGCGTTGGTCATGATCGACGATTCCCACGCGACCGGGTTCATGGGGAAATCGGGGAAAGGCACGCACGAATACCGCGACGTTATGGGCAGAATCGACGTTATCACCAGTACGCTTGGAAAGGCACTTGGCGGTGCCAGTGGCGGATTCACAAGCGGCAGGGGTGAAATTATTGATCTGCTTCGCCAACGCTCACGTCCCTACCTGTTTTCCAACACCGTCGCTCCGAGTATCGTCAGCGCGTCGCTGAAAGCACTTGAGATGATAACAGCGTCCACCGCTCTGCGGGATAAGTTAGAGGAAAATACCCGCTACTTCCGAGCAAAAATGGCGGAGGTGGGGTTTGACATGCCGTCCGGTTCCCATCCCATCGTGCCGATTATGCTTGGGGATGCACAGTTGGCGCAGGAGATGGCCGCACGGCTCCTCGAAAAGGGGGTGTACGTGATTGGGTTCTTCTATCCGGTTGTCCCTGAAGGCACGGCGCGAATCCGAACGCAGATCTCCGCTGCTCATTCGATCGAAGATCTCGATTTCGCTGTCAGGATGTTTGCCGAAGTTAAGGGGGAGTTTGGTGTTTAAGCCCTTCCCCATTTTCGGGTCGAGTTTCCCCTTGACAAGTTGCCTTGAATTTCGATAAAATCGAGGTGAAGTGCAAAATTAAGTAAGATCTATCCGAACTATTAAACCGAAACTGTGCGAAGAATCCTGATACTGAAAGGAAAACACATTGAGAATTATTGACCCACATGTTCATGTCTGGAAAAATGACCCACAATTCCCGTGGGCATCCGAAACAACTTCTCCTCCGACCGACGATGCCACGCCGGAGATGTTGTTGGACCTAATGAACGCCAACGGCGTTGAGAAAACGGTGTTGGTGCAAGTTATTCATTATCGCTGGGACAACAGTTACGCCGCTAAAGCGATAAAAGACTATCCCGATAAATTCATGGCGGTCTGCCGGATTAACCCGGAGGATCCCGACGCACCAGACCATCTGAGTCATTGGACGGAGGAGCACGGCTTCCACGGTGTCCGCCTCAGTCCGTCTGGCAGTGCCAGCGACGATTGGTTCACAGGGCCGCTGATGGATCCAATCTTCAGTCGTGCAGAAGCACTAGGCGTTCCGATGCTAATTTTGACCGGCATCGATCGAATGCCCGACCTCGCGGCAATCTTGGAACGGCACAGCGACCTTGATGTTTCTATCGATCACATGGCAAGTGCGCCACTGGATGACCCCGACAAACAGCAGTTACTGCTAGATATGGCGCGATTCCCACGGGTTTACGTCAAAATTAGTCACACATGGTCGTCTTCGGATAGCACATATCCGTGGGCGGATTCCCACGACTTGGTCAAGAAAGTCTATCAGGCATTTGGCGGGAAGCGCATCATGTGGGGAACGGATTGGCCCGTCTGCTTGCCCAACGCGACCTACGCCCAAACCCTATCCGTCGTGCGAGACGAGATGGACTTCTTCGCGCCCGAAGATCGGGAATGGGTATTGGGCAAAACCGCACTCCAGCTTTGGAACTTTGGCGAATAGGATTGGTTTGCAAGGGTTCATGGTGCTACGACAAGCAAACGAGACAATTCCGTTTTCCAATTTTCATGTTTCACTTTTGATCTTTGACTGAGACACGTATCAGCAGGTCCAAACTAGCACTATTGGTTATTAAGCGGAAGGAGGCATCTACCATGCTATTTTGCCCAGAATGCAGTGCTGAATATACTTCAGATGTTTCGATCTGTGCTGATTGTCAAGCTGAATTAGTGCCGGAACGCCCATCGGAGGACACCGCAGAATACGTTGATTGGGAGGTTGTTCAGGAGATTCCCAACGAATTTGTGGGAAATCTGATCAAAGGGGTGTTGGAGGGCGAAGGGATTGACGCAGTGATCCGTCCGCACGAGATTTCCGCGCTCGGTGGGATTCGGCTCGAATCTGAATGGGGTGAGATTCTCGTCCTTTCCGATCAGGTGCAAAATGCGAAGATAGTGATTGAAGACTACCTTGCGAACCTACCTGAAGATGCCCTCGAAAACGGTGATGTGGATATTGTCTGAATCGCGGATAAACACGGATTAACGGATTACACGGAGAAAAGATGCCCATTGAGGGTTCAAGATTTGGGTTGACAAACTCACTTTGATTCGCTATAATGCCTCAGTCTTTTCTCGGTGTAACCGCTTATCTCGTATGTCTCAATCTGGAGGATCGTTTGCCAAGATTTAATAGACATTTAAGCCTTTTTATACTCTGCGGAATTGTACTATATCCATGGGCGACAGCCGATGGCGCGGACATCCATGAAAACGTCGGCACACGGGCGATGACATTCCTGAAGATCGGCGTTGGTGCGAAAGCCATCAGTATGGGAGAGTCTCAAGTCGCTGATGCAGATGATCTGTACGCCACATATTGGAATCCAGCGGGACTTGCCCAGCTCCAACGTCCACAACTGGGCTTCATGCACAATGAATGGTTTGAAGGGATTAACCACCAATTCATCGGTTTTGCACAGCCCCTGGGGAGTGCAGGGACACTCGGTGGGAGTCTCATCTACCTCTCTTACGGTGAGCTTGAGGGATACGACATTAATGAGAGTGGTGAGCCCGTTAAGACAGAGAACTTCCATCCTTATGATCTTGCCCTGATTGGCTCTTATGCTCGGCGATTCGGGGGTGTGCTTTCTTTAGGTGCCAACGCCAAATGGGTTCGAGAAAAGATTGACACGGAAAGTGCCCAAGTCGTTGCGTTTGATATAGGTGGACTGTGCGCTATCCTCGACAATTCACTCTCTTTTGGATTCAACGTCCAACATCTCGGTGCCAAAGTCAAATTCGTCGAAGAGTCCTTTAGCCTGCCTCTTAACATCAAAGTCGGTGCGGCCTATCGACTGCTGGATGAGGCGTTTACTTTCACTGCCGATCTAAACCGCCCTAGCGACAATGACCCCACCATTGGGGTGGGGGCGGCGTTCACAGCCTACGAACTCATCCACCTGCGCGCGGGTTATAAATATAAACTCGGCGGTAACGATTTGGGCACGGCATCTGGTGTTACCAGCGGGATCGGATTTAGCATTGAGGGCTTCCAACTTGACTACGCCTTTGTCTCCTTCGGCAAACTCGGTGCCGCCCACCGATTTTCGCTCATCTCGACTTTCTAGCGTAAAAGTAGGGACAGGATGAGGAAATGCCTTCATTAAATCATAGTTATATCTGTCTTCAGATTCTCCGTCAGCTGCTTCAGAATGAGAGGGTTGAGCCGCTCCCGGAACTCACTTTGGATATTGCAAATGAGCTCACGCCGGATATTTCAATTTTCCCCAAAGCGCAAATACACCCGAATTTTTTTCGTGATGTTCCTAAATTTCAACAGATGCCGGTCTTAGCAATTGAAGTTATTGCTTCAAGTCAGACTATTGAGGAACTGCTGGAAAAAGCATCACAATTGATTCAAGCAGGAGTGAAGGTCGTCTGGACAATAGAGCCGCATAGCAGAAGTGTATTCGTAACGACACCGTCAGAAGAAAAGTTGTTCCACGATGGAATTGTTGAGAATGAGGAGATTCAGGTCGATTTTGCAAAGGTGTTTGGTCAACAGGCATCGTAGTCTAAGAAATTGAGTTAGAGGACACAACTGTTATGGATTTCGTTCAACTTACTGAAACACAACGTCGAGACTTCAACGAAAACGGCTATCTGATTGTGCCTCAAGCTCTTGATAGGGCGACGGTCGATCGCCTCATCGAAGCCGGTGACCGATTGATGGAATCGTTCGAGTACGAAGATTACTACGCCCATCAACGGCCCGGCCTTATCCAAGAGGAAGATGCCTACGCATCACTCGTTACGAACTCAAGCACGGTGCCGCTCATCGTTCAACTGCTCGGTCCGAATATCCATATCACCAATACCGCGCTGATTTATAAGCACCCACAAGCTCCCGAAATACCTGCCAACCGCAACTGGCACCGCGATGTCGGAGTGCACCTCGACCTTGGGCATCAGAAATTGCCGCGTGTTGGGTTGAAGATCGGCTACTGTCTGACAGACTTCACCGGGCCCAATTCTGGTGCGACCATGTTTGTCCGCAAAAGCAACAACTTCAGTGAACCGCTGCCTATCCCCAAGGGCAAAGTTGATCCACTGGAGTACGACGAGCCCATCCTCCGTGCCGGAGACGCATACCTATTCGAGAGTCGCATCTACCATGCCGCTGCCCTCAACTTTACCGATCAGGTTGCCAAGGTTGCGATCTACGGCTACCACTATTCTTGGGTCAAGCCAGACTACTATCTCCGACACTATAACGGCAGATTGCAGCCAGACGCAGCACTGTTGGAAAAATTAGATGATGTTGGCAGACAGCTGCTCGATGCGGGAGAGGGGACCGATGGCAGATCTGCACCCAACGGCATCCAGTGGCCCCTCGTCGAATGGGCGGAGCAGCACGGTGTTATGCCGGAAGCACAGACGCATGTTGTCGAGGTTTGAAAAAGCGTTAAATTCCCCCATAGTTCCTCCCGAAAGAAGTCGTCCGTTCTCATGAACAAGGAAATTTATGTTCGTAAAATCTTCTCATCAATTGCGAAACGGTATGACTTCCTCAATTCCTTGTTAAGTTTACGCCGTGACCGAGCGTGGCGGAAGTTCACAGTGCGGGTGAGTGGAGTGACGCAGGGGAGCCGAGTCCTCGATGTCTGTACAGGTACGGGTGAACTCGCGCTTGCCTATGCCGATAAAACCGACAACACCGCTGTGATTGGCACAGACTTCGTTTATGATATGCTCGCTGTTGGCAAGGATAAGGTTGCCAAGCAGGGACGGCCTAACGCTTTTATCCCGATCGAAGCGGATACGCTTGAACTTCCATTTGCGGACAACACCTTTGATATCGTATCGGTTGGCTTTGGTATCCGCAATGTTGCTGATCTCCGGCTCGGTATCCGTGAAATGTGTCGCGTTGCTGCGGCGGGCGGTCGTGTCGCTATCCTTGAGTTTACGCAACCGACAACGCCTCTGTTTCGCCACATATACTACTTCTATTTCAAGGGACTTCTGCCGTGTGTCGGAAATCTAATCTCAAGGAACAGGGATAATGCCTACGGTTATTTGCCGGATTCTGTCATGCAGTTTCCAGATTGTGAACAACTCAAGGCAATTATGGAGGAGTGTGGCCTCACAGACGTTCGGTTTTACCGGAAAACGCTTGGCATTGTCGCTATCCACATTGGAACAAAAAAATGACTCGGCTACCCTGGATTTTCCTAACTATCCCGGTCGCGGTGATGCTCGCAGGGTGTGGTGATGATACCTCGACGGTTAAAATTGGGGTCAGCATTCCAGAGACAACCGCTCCTGTTTATACCCTCATCAAGCAGGCGATGATTGACGGCGAAAAAGATTACGGAGTCAAAATTCTGTGGAATGGAGTCCGAGATGCGGGGGTCAAACAGAATCTAGCGACATTAGAGACACAACAGATCCGTAGGATGCTTGACGAGGGGATTCGGGTCCTGATTTTCAAGCCTGTTGGTGGGAAAAACGCCTACTCCATTCTGAAAGAGGCAGAACGCAGGGACGTACCCGTTATCACGCTTGATCGGTTGTTGGTCAGCATAAACGTGCGAGGACATATTACTGTCGATGAAACCGGCTTAGGGGAAGCGGCTGCCGCATATGCGCTCGAAGAGATCAGTTACAAAGGCAATGTGCTTGTTTTGGAGGAGTCAACGGGAACTGAATCCTTTCGGAATATCTCATTGGGGATTTATCGTGCCTTGGATCAGTATGCGGATCAAATTCGGGTACATTCTCGCGCCTCTCGACTTAATCCGGAAGCTGCGTTAGATCTGACGGATCGTATTCTGAAAAATTACGCGGGAAATATTCAAGCGATTATCGCTGTGGATAGTACGCTAGCGGTCGGCGCGGTACGCGGTGTGCAGTTGCACGAACTGACCGACCAGATCATCACAGTTGGGGTAGGGGCGGATGAGGAAGCGTGTCGTCAGATTATGTTCAAGCAGCACGATGCCGAAGTGGATACGATACCCTATCAGCGGGGGCAAGCGGTGTTAAAAGCGGTGTCAGATGCGCTGAACAATCGTCCTTTCGCCTTCGATGTTGAATTGTCCAACGGTAGAGCTTTAACGAAAACGAAATTCGGTGCAATCCGGCTCATTACACCCGCCAACTATTCGGTGGTTGGACGGATGTGGCCCAATCTCTTTGAGGACAAAAAGTAGGTGATAGGGATGCAATATATCTCGTACTTCTTGATAATTGGATTACTCGCTTGCCCCTTGTTTGCTTCAAATCAGGAGCAGGCAGAGGAACCGCTGCAAATTGGCGAGGACGCGCCCGATTTTACCTTACAAGATGCCGAGGATCGGGAACACGCACTCAAGAAGATGCGGGGCAAGGTTGTCTTTCTAATAATGGGGCATCGGAAAATTCGGGAGGAAGATGATAAATGGGGGCACGCCTTTCAGCAAGATTATCGGGAGAACGATCAGGTCGTCGCATACATTGTCGCTGATATGCGGAGTGTGCCGGCATTCGTGCCTAAAGGGTTCATTAAAAGGCAGCTCAAGAAAGATAAACCGCCAGTAACGCTACTGCTCGATTGGAAAGGCAAAGTGCATCAGGCGTATCGTACAGAGAAAGAAAAGCCGAATCTCTACATCATTGACCCGGAAGGGAAACTCGCTTTTCATATAAAATCTAACTTCGATAAGGAGACCTATCAGAAACTGAAAACGGTGATTGATGGGTTTGATAATTAATAACCAGTTAAACTTTTGGCTCATGTCAAAGGCAGGTGCAAAGCGCAAAAAACGTGAAACGTGAAAGGCATTAATGAACTAGTGAACTTAATTGGTTTCTTTACACGATTTCTTAACGTGAGCACAACTTTCATTAAAGACAAGGAACAAATGAATATGACCAGTATTTCTTCAGATAAACCTTTGGTTAGTATTGTTATGGGCAGTGATTCTGATCTGGGAAAGATGAGCGAAGCTGCCGAAGTTTTAGAAGAATTTGATATCCCTTTTGAAATCACGATTTCCTCCGCTCACCGCTCGCCGGAGCGGACGATGGAATACGCACACGGTGCCGGTGATCGGGGGGTGCATGTCATCATCGCCGGTGCGGGACGGGCAGCCCACCTCGCCGGTGTCATCGCCGCACATACCACGCTACCCGTTATCGGTGTTCCGATTGATGGTGGACCGCTCAACGGTGTGGACGCACTTTATGCCACTGTACAGATGCCGCCCGGTATCCCTGTTGGGACAATGGCGATTGGATCCGGTGGCGCGCGTAACGCGGGGCTTTTTGCCGTCCAGATACTCGCACTCAAATTTACCGAACTCAGTGAGAAACTTGATGCCTACAAGGTCAAACTCAGCGACGGTGTGGCAGAGAAAGCCGCACGGTTAGATGAGGTTGGCTACAAAGACTATTAATCATGACGCAAACTGTAGCGGCAAATTGCTCCACAGATCTTTCGATAAGGGGGGGGAAATCTGCCTTTAAGACGCATAGCCCCGAGGAAACGCAAGAGATCGGCGTGCGAATTGGGTGCCAGCTTAACCCCGGCGATGTTGTCGCACTCATCGGTGACTTGGGCGTGGGGAAAACCTGTCTGACGCAGGGCATCGCCCGCGGTGCTGGTGTCTGTCAAGACGAGACCGTCAATAGTCCTTCCTACATCCTCATCAACGAGTATGAGGGAAAAATCCCGATCTACCACATTGATCTCTATCGGCTTGAGCGGTTGGAAGATATTGTGGATCTTGGGCTAGAGGAATATTTGGAGGGGACTGGTATCTGCGTTATCGAATGGGCAGATCGGATGGCTGAATTGCTGCCCGAAAACCACATTCAGGTCAAGATCACCGGAGAGGACGAGTTCACCCGCGCAATTGAAGTGACCCCTATCAGTCTCAGATAGAGACGCGAGGATTTTTTTATCGTTTCTTTGCGTCTTTGCACCATTGCGACTTTGCGTTAAACATTCTTAGCACCTTGCATACCCCGTCCAAAGAATGGGTGAAGGTTAGAGCCGTGCAATCCAAGCGATACAATATCTTGTACCTCGATAGCGGATCCGGCATTGGTGGCGGTCAGCGCAGCTTACTATTATTGCTAAAGCATCTGGACACGACGCGATTTCGCTCATTCGTGGGTTGTTTGGGTGGTAGTATGTTAGCAGCGGCGGCGCGGAAGGCAGGACATACAGTCATCCCACTCGATCTGCCGAAACAGCACGATAAGGGGGATAAGGTCCGCCGTTTTACATTCGACGATATTGCGCGTGATTTGCGGCAGCTCAAAGGCATCATTCAACTCCTGTGGCTGCTGGAAGAAAAGCAGATCGATCTCATCCATGCGAATTCGCTGGCTGCGGGGTTAATCGGTGGGGTTGCCGCCAAGCTTTACGGTGTTCCGATTGTGATGCACAAGCGGTACGCCACCGCGTATGGTGTTTTGGATCGACTCTGTGAGGCACTGCTGGATCGTGTGATTCTGGTTTCGGAGGCAACACGATGGAGTTTCGCCCCAGACTTGAAGCAGGCGTTGATTTATAACGGTGTCGAGCTTTCCTCGCTTCAGCCATCATCGCAAGTTGAGCGTCAGCGAAATCCCGCCTGTCCCGATGAAATTGGGGATCCAATCGGGATGGAAACGCTCCGTGCGGATCTCAACCTCGACCCTGACGCGCTGCTTGTTGGCATTGTAACGCGCATCACGCCAGAGAAGGGGATTCATACCTTAATTGAGGCAACCGCCAAACTCAAAGCATCGCCCCCTGTTCAGTTGCTTGTTGTGGGCGGACCCTACTTCCCCAAAGATGCGGAGTATATCGATTCCCTGAAGGTACAAGCGCGGAAATTGGGGATCGCAGATCGCGTTATCTTCACCGGCTTTCTGGAAGACACGGGTGCGATTCTATCCCTCCTTGACGTTGTGCTGCTCGCTTCGACCATCCCTGAAGCCTGCCCCCGCACCATCATCGAAGCGATGGGAGCCGGCGTGCCAGTGATTGCCACACCTCTTGGCGGGAGCAAAGAACTGGTGACACCAGAGACGGGGATCCTTGTCCCTGCTGAGGATGCAAACGCTTTTGCTGCGGCAATTACGCAGCTTGTTGAGGATAATGAGCGGCGGAAACAGATGGGAGAGGCGTGTCGTTTGCGGGCGGAACAGCTGTTTTGTGCGACGCAGAACGCACGGTTGACGGAGGATCTCTATTTGGATCTGTTGTAACGCAAGTTGCTAGGGCATGTTGACATTTGACAGCACGTGGGGCAAAAACTCTTCCCCCCGATAGATCGGGACTAAGAAGCCTAAAGGGATGGGGCATTGCCTGCAAGCGAGGGTAAGAATCCCCATCCCTTTAGGGTGTGGGAGTATGTCAAGCGTGTGATGGGTTAGTTGCCATACGGCGCAAAGGGATTACTCAAAGACCCGAAACTCGCCGTTTTCGACAATTGGTAGCGGTCTTTCCGATTTTTGGGACTCATCATCATGGGAGGAGTCAGCAACCATCATCATGAGGAAGTTATGTAGACGGAAAAACCGCTATAAGTTATGTGTGATGATTGGCGGCAGTTCGCCCCGAAGCCCACGAATGGGTTCAGATTCTGGTCCAGTTTTTACCAGTCGGGGCTCACTGCCATAAGTCATTGAAATGCACATGGGCGCTGCTGATTTGCTCTCTTGTCAGGCTAGACTGGTTATCACCTCCTTATGATGAAAATTATGACCAATTTGACGATGTTCAACAAACACCCACTGAAGCTGAGCGGCTCGAAATCGTAACGATTAAACATGATAAAAGCCTCCACCATCGGATTCATAAACAAGATTTTTCATAGCAACAAACCAATGGGATTATTGCCAATCCTTAAACTCTTGCGCCGTGAGTTGCTATTTCTTGTTATCGTCAGAACAGGGCTCAACACGTCCTTCGCTTTTGAGTCTATCCAAAACAGCGAGAAATATATAATTACGGTTAACATAGTTGACTCGTATTGGAGGTATATCCAACTTCTTACTCATTTCTGACAGGTCCATTTCCTCCCCTTTCTTTGTCGTTTCAAACAACACCCCTAAAATCGCTCCCTCAAGAAAGGACATACCAAGCCGAGCAAGTTGCCTAGGTTGCAACTCCCCATATCTGCTCTCCTTATTTATCCCCTTCGCCAACTCGCAGATTGACGATCGCTTCGTCTTCAGTGTTAAAATGCTTGAACGTCGTAATCAGTTTTGTTATGACAAAGGTGTTTTTGATGTGGTTACTAACGTTGATTATACCGACCTGCCCACCTCTTTGGGCGATTGATATATGTGATCCTACCAACGCGCCGATGCCAACACTATCTATCCGGGAGACATCGGCAAAGTCAAATAGGAAGTTAGGTGAGTCAGTGATGCCGGCTATTTCGTTGATAATTGCGTGTTTGAACTGACTGCTTGCCGGTCCAATGATTTTTCCGATTGGTTTTATGATAACGACACCATCTCTTGTGTCGGTCTGTATTTTCATATCAGCCCCTCCTGACTTTAGAATCACCAGCTTCTGTGTCGCAGAATAATCCCCCGCTCGGAGTTAGTAGAAATAGACTCCGCTACTCAAAGACCTGAAGTTCGCCATCCTCAACAATTAGCACAACTGGATCATAAACCGCGTCCCCGACAGCGTTAAAAGAAAACTTGCCTAGGATAGTATCGAAATCTGTGATGTTCCCAAGCGCGTCCCGAATCGCCGTTGAATCGCTATCGGTAGATTGGGTACGGGTCTTAGGCAAATCCGAAATCGCTTTCGCCAAGACATGGACAGCGGCATACGGCTGCGCCGCCCAGACGCTCGGTTCCATACCGTATCTCGTGGTATAATTCTGAACGAAGGCACCATTGCCCGGTGTGTCAGCGGTGCTGACCCAACTCGTAAAAGTAATCGCCCCTTCAGCAGCATCACCCGCCTTTTGTATCTCGTCCACAGACAAAACAATACTAATAAACGGAATCTCAGAAGGAATCCCAAGCTGCCGCCCTTGAGTCAAAATCTCAATCACCTCTATCTGTTGGGCAGATACAAAGATCACATCCGGATTCGATGCCTTGATACGGGTTAATTGTGCAGAAAAATCGGTATCACCCGTCTCGAACGTTTCCGAAGCCACTACCTTTATGCCCCTATCGGCAAATGTCTCTTTGAACAGCGCGTCACTGTCCTGAGAAAAGAGATCAACCCTATCTGCTATCGTCGCTACTTGCTGGTAGCCGAGTTTCTCCTGAGTCACCTTGACCCCATCAGGAATCAGTACCTCTGTGGTATGACTTGCCCTAAAGATAAAATCGCCAATCTCTGTCAAGTTAGAGGCGATGACGACCGGGCTAAAAGCCACAACCCCATTTTCTTGTGCAATCGGAAAAACTGATCGCGCAACGTGTGATGTCCAGACACCGAGGATGACGGGGACTTGATCTTCATGGATCAGTTTATTGAAAGCCGCAACCGCACCTTCAACGGTGCTTTGGTCGTCCTCGACGATGAACTTCAGTCTGACATCGTTGAGTTGTGAATTGTTGATCTCTTCAAGTGCCATGTTAAAGCCATTTTCCATTACTAAGGCACCTGGACCAAATTCACCGGGTCCTAGAACTCCCGTCTGTGGCAGGACGACACCGATAGCGATTTCTTCCATAGTGACCTCATACAGCGGTGGTGCGGGGACAAGCAGTTGCTGAATCCGGTCACAAGCGGAAAAACCCGCAATCAGCACGATTATTGCTATGATAGCTATGAATCGCTTAAACGTTGTGATACTCATCAATATCTCCTTTCTATTGCTTTGGAGAGGCAGGGCACCCGAAGGCACCCTTCTCATGAACCTAACTCGTAAATAGGAGTCATCACAGCACGGTTCCTCTATATTAGGGAGGACTGTTTCAAACCACCCTAATCCCTGATAATTGTGGTTGAGATAACCGCTCCTAATCGGTCTACTCAACATCATAAAAGCCGAAACTCGACAGAAAAAAGTCTGCTTCGCCCATTCGGTTATCATCGAAATACCAAGAGTAATATCTCTTCGGTGTCCCTCCCGTGTTTATCAGCGAGCTGCTCGATAGACATCTCAGGATTATCGACAGCCAAACCGTCCGCCTTGAGTCGATCAACAAGCACACTGACCTCCATACCAACAACCGGTGCGAGCAGCTGGATCGGGGTCTGCTCAATCTGCTCCACAACCCGTTCCTCAGCATCTTCTGCACCGCGCATCGCCGTTGCCGCAACCAAGCTGATACCGACCACCCATCCCAGTGCGATAATCCCTAAACTTTTTTGCGAGAAATATCTGGTAAACGGTCGCCAATTACTCAGGATATGCAGCACAATGCCAGCAGCAAATCCAACACCAACGATTTCATGAGCGAACCTGAACGGGTCTGCCGTAACAAAGAACATCAAAAGCCCCGTCGTCGCAACAAAAATACCTGCACCGATTATCAACGGTGTTGCCAACCATCGAATCTTTATGTTTTTCATACACTACCTCTCATTATTGCACCACCGTGTATAGACAATGCGAAGAAGTCTCCGTTCACTTCGGTCTAACGCAGTGATTCGGGTTTCACCGTAATCTTAATAGACTCCTTCCTTATGAATACGAGAAAACCGTAAACCTAGGTTGGTGATCCCCTTTAATTCGCCGCAGATACCCAAGACCTTTATCAGCATAGAGAAAACACAAATTGATCAACCTGTCCGTTTTGCACTTGTGTTATTTCCTGAAGGATTTGTTACGGTAGAAGTAGGGATTAGGTGCAAATCAATCATACTAATGCCCTGTTACAAATTATATAGGACTTACGCAGTTGAACGGTCAAAGCCCTGTAGTTCGGCGATTCATCGCCGCAGTCCACCGTTACCAACACCCGATAAATCGGGCAACTATAATCTGGAGCGCGTAACTCCTATTACACTACAATCCCATTTTTTTGTCAATTTTTTTATTAGGGGGATTGCATCTGTCTATATTGAGGGGGGCCGGAATCTGTAGTTCGGCGATTTTTCACTTACAACACAAGCTGCCCGATGAATTGGGTAACTACAGTAAGAAGAGCAGCCATAAGAGTTGCCCCTACAACATGAGCCTTTTCATTTATTGCTTGTGAATTTTTCCCCATTCTGCTATAATCCCTCCCTAAATCTTTCAAATTATCAGTCTAATCAGGCTTTGAAAAACAGTTGAGAAAGGAAAAGACTATGAAAAAACTTACATGCTATTTTGTGATGCTCACGCTTGCTCTACTAATCATCGCAATACCGTCAACAGATGCTCAGGAAAAATTAACGATTGCTTGGGCGCAATGGGATCCTGCGAATTATCTTGATGAGTTGTCTAAAGATTTTACGGCAGAAACGGGGATTGAGGTTGATCTGGTTCAGATCTCTTGGTCCCATTTCCAAGATCAGGTTTTCACCGCATTTGTCGGGAAGAGTGACCGATACGATATCGTTATCGGCGATAGCCAGTGGTTGGGCAGGAACTCCGTCGGTGGACACTATGTCGATTTGACAGACTGGATCAACGAAAACATCGATGTCGATTCCATCTATGCAACCGCTATGGAGGCGTTCGCTGAGTATCCGAAAGGGAGCGGAAAATATTGGGCGCTTCCTGCGGAGGTGGATGCCAACGGTTTTCTCTATCGCACGGATCTCTTTGAGGCTGAAAACGAAAAAGCGGCTTTCAAAGAGAAATATGGCTATGAACTTGCACCGCCCAAGACCTATGCAGAACTCCGTGATATTGCCGAGTTTTTCACGCGCCCCCCAGACCTCTACGGTGTCGCGCCGTGGTACAGCAAAGAGTACGACGGAATCACCATGGGCTTTCAACAGGTGATGTGGTCGTTTGGTGGTTCCTACGGTGACCCCGAAACCTATAAGGTCGATGGCCATATCAACAGCGACGATGTCCTCAAAGCTTTGGAGTATTACAAGTCGCTCAAGGCGTTTTCGCCGCCCGATTCGCCGAACTACTACTGGGCAGAAACGCTTGATGCGTTTAAGGCGGGAAAAGTTGCGATGGCGATGGACTATTTCGCTTTCTTCCCGGGGGTGGTTGATTCAAATCAGAATCCCAATTACTACGATAAAACCGGCTTCTTTGTCTCACCTGCAGGTCCGAAGGGACACGCGATCAGCATCGGCGGTCAAGGTATGTCGATCTCTGCCTACTCCAAAAACCAAGAGATTGCCAAGCAGTATCTGAAATGGTTTATGCAGAAACCGGTACAGGAAAAATGGGCACAACTCGGTGGGTTCACGCCGCATGAAGAGGTGCTACAATCCGAAGTGTTCCTCAACGCAACGCCGTTCAACAGAGCCTTTGCCGCCAGTTTTCCATACCTGCGCGACTTCTGGGCGGTTCCCGAATATGCGGAGCTTTTGGAAGCGTGCCAGACGGGATGGAATCAAGTTGTTATCGGATCCAAATCTGCCAAAGAAGCGTTGGATGAGATTGCGCGGAAGCATGAAGCCATTTTCGAGGATGCGGGTTACTACGACTAATAGTGCTACTGGGAACTTATACCGTTTCTGAATAATTGTGTCGCATCAAGTTTTGTGGGAACGAGGGTTTGTGGGAGCGGGTGTTTGAGGGAGCGAGTGAGTGTTTGACTCGCCACCACGCTCCCCCGCCTCCTCGCCTCACGTTTCAACAATGCGTTATCCTTTGTCAGAATTGGTATTAGATTTGTTGTTTACGCATCATTCGTACAGGGGAGGCAATGCGATCCGCACGTTTTTCTCGCGGGTTCAGTGACTACCAGATCAAGATGGCGTTCATCATGCCGACCATGATCTTGCTCATCTTGATGAATATTTTCCCGCTGCTATGGTCATTGTACTTAAGCTTTCATCGTTATAAGGCTTCCATGCCGAACCGTCCGGCAAAGTTTATCGGTCTCCAGAACTACGCACGGCTACTGTCCGATCCGGAGATCTGGGGCTATTTTCAAACGACCGCTTACTTTGTCGTACTCGCCGTGATCACCCAATTCATCATCGGTTTCGGATTGGCGTTGCTCCTCAATCGTGACTTTCGATATAAGGGACTTGTGACAACGCTGATTCTGTTACCGATGATGCTCTCGCCGGTTGTCGTCGGTCTCTTCTGGCGTTTCATCTTTGCGTCCGATGCGTCAGGGTTGGTCAACTACCTGCTGAGTCCGCTGTTCGGAGGGGCGATCGGCTGGACAACCGACCCAAAGATTGCCATGCTCGCCGTCGTGATTGTCGATACGTGGATGTGGTCGCCGTTCATGATGCTAATCTCTTTGGCTGGTTTGTCCGCTATCCCCAAGTATCTCTATGAAGCCGCAGATGTAGACCGCGCCTCCCGATGGTTCAAGTTCCGTTGGATCACCCTGCCGTTAGTTTCCCCTCTGTTACTCATCGCACTCCTGTTCCGCACGATGGATGCGTTCAAGATGTTTGATATTGTCTACGTGCTGACCCGCGAAGGGGGACCAGGGATAGCGACGGAAACCGTTTCAATGAACCTATACAGGCTGGCGTTTCGGAATTATAACACCGGCAAGGCGTGTGCGATGGCTTACCTACTCCTAATTATCATTGTCGCGTTGAGCAACATTTACGTGAAACAGCTGAATAAGGTTCGTGGCGAGGCGTGAGATGGCACAGATAGAACGCAGTCGGTTTGGACACTACTTGGCACTCGTTGTAATTGTGGTGGCAGTGCTGGTCTACCTCACCCCAATCTACTGGATTGTCGCAACCTCCCTGAAATCGCCGAGTGATATTATTGCGCGGGTTCCCCAATTCCTGTTTCGAGTCACCTTTGAGCATTATCAGAAGTTGATGCCCGATGAGGTTCCCGGACTGACATACGTCTTCATTGCACACACGTTGATTGGTATGCTCGCCTGCCTTTTGCCCTTCCGAAATATGGTCTTTGCACGTCGTTTCGCACTTCTGTGGAACGGTGTGTTGATTGTAACCTGTCTTTACGTGCTTGCGACCACCATCAACTACAATTTCCTGATGTTGGCGATTTATACGATCGTCGTTTTCCTGCTGATTTCTCCCCAACGGGCGACCGATGCGCGACGGATTCGCCTGTCCCTCATCGGTGCCGGTGTGTTGGCAATTGTTGCTATCTGCACACTGCTTGCACACGGTGGGTCGAAATACTTTCATCAACTGCTGAATAGTATCATCATCGGGTTCGGCAGCACCCTGCTCGCTGTTGGATTTGGTACACTGTCCGCCTATGCGTTCTCGCGCTTCAAGGTCGCAGGCAAGGAGGATCTGCTCTTCTTTATCCTCAGCACACGGATGCTTCCCCCCGTCGTCGTTGTCATCCCAATTTATCTGATGTACAGCGCACTCGGATTGCGCGATACCCATTTTGGACTCATCTTGCTCTACACCACCTTCAACGTCTCCTTTGCTGTCTGGTTGATGAAAGGCTTCATCGACGAGATCCCAAAAGAGTACGAAGATGCTGCTCTTGTTGATGGGTATACCCGCTTCCAAACCTTTGTCAAAGTTGTTCTGCCTCAATCTGTGACGGGGATCGCTGCGACTGCCGTTTTCTGCCTTATTACCGCGTGGAACGAGTTTGCCTTCGCGCTTGTATTAACCGAAGTTGGTGGCAGGGCGGTGACTGCGCCCCCTTCAATCACCAGTGCGATCGGATCTAGCGGCATCGATTGGGGAAAGATCGCCGCTGCGACCTTTGTGTTCCTCTTACCCGTTGCGATTTTTACCTTCCTGATGCGGGGGCACCTGTTGCGGGGTGTCACATTTGGCGCGGTGAAAAAGTAGAAATACGTTCGCACTTCGGAGGTAGTTTTCTGATTCGATGTGGTTGCCCCACTGTAGGTCGATTTTCCAAAATCGACATTGGAGGGACGAGTCGAGATATGAATCTAGACCTGCTTTTAGTGAATTGTCCCATGATTACAGCTTTTCCCGAATTGTTACATTGAAATATCAACCAGCTTGCAAAAAAATGTTGAAGATTAAATCGGAATATGGTATATTGACTACAAAGTTATGTAGAATATAAATCTGATGAATGTCTATCTTTTGCTGTGGGTTCGCAATTGATTGTGCTTATATATTAACCTAAGTTGCTAGTTGTCCGTTGGGGTTGGTAAACGTCAATTTGTGTAGGGAACGCAGATCTGCGTTCCCTACGAAGCCCCTTTTCCAATTGAACGGAAGCACGAAAGCCAAAAAACGAGTCCCAATCTACATAAGAGCAAGAAACAATAATCGTCATTCCCTACAACTCGTGATGAGCAGAGACTCGCCCTGCCATGCACATCGCGCTCCTCTGGAGCGCAGGAGTTGACCTCATCGCGATTCTATAGACATATCGCTCCTCTGGAGCGAAAGATAGAATTCCTCAATCTTAACGACAAACCGATGGATTCTCAACACTAGCAACTTGCGTTATATTAATAGTAGGACTTACGCAGTTGAACGCTCCCGATTCATCGGGACGTAATCTGCCATAAGTAGCGCGAACTGTTAGTTTGCGGAATGGGATCACAATCTAACAGATTGTGGTACAAAAGACTATCTAATTTTAATGTCTTAGGACTTACGCAGTTGAACGCTCAACGTCTTGTAGTTCGGGGATTTATCGCTGCCCCGATAAATCGGGATTCAAGGCAACTGGACACCGTTCCCAACGCTCGATAAATCGGGCAACTACAGCAGAGGCTCCATCAGGGGTCAGTAGGGAACAACGTCCCTACTGAAGTGCGTAACTCTTAAATAGATTAGTCTTTTAGCGTAGCTTTCCAGAGCTTGCTACGAAACACATTCAAAGGTAAGGAGTGTTAATAATGTTAAAATTTCAGATGGGTTTAATCGCCCTTTTAATCGGTTGCGTCGCCTTCATTTCCTGTGACCAGCTAGCGGGACTATTAACACCGGCACCACCGGAGGAGGATACAACCGCTGACAGCATCGTGAATATGATGGGTCTGCCAATGTACATTTCAATGTACACCTCGTGGATGAGTAAAGAACTTCCAGCCCCGGGCCCCCTAGCTGACGCGGCATCTCCAGCGGAAACCGGTGAAGTACACGGCGCGGGCACCCGTACCGTTTACATTAATGGCGTTGGGGCTATGGCGTTGGAGGCTGAAAGCATAACCGCTTACCCTGCTGGGACTATAATTGTCAAGGCAATCATGGATGACGCGAACACGTTTGTCCAGAAAGTCGCGACAATGAAGAAGACGGACGATGCGCGCCATAACGGGTGGACATACAAGAAATATGCTCGCCCTGATGAAAACGCTGACTACATGCAGGTCAGGGGGGATGGACTCGAAGATGCAGCCGTAGGGTGTCATGGCTGCCACGCTAAAGCTGACACAGACAGTGTCTTCGTTGATTTCTCAGTGGATAGCGAGGCGACCGAGCCTACCGATGGCGCAATGCCCGATGATGGCACGATGCCTGATGACGATACAATGCCTGATAATGGTACAACGCCTGACGACGGTATGACTATGCCGGACGACACGATGCCGACAGATGGCACGTTGCCTGTGACGGTGGACCTAGCAGGGTACACTTCGTGGATGAGTAATCCCCTGCCCGGGCCTATACTCTCCGGTGGAGCACACGGTCAGAACGCACGTACGGTTTATATCAACGATGTCGGAGCTATGGCATTGCAAGATACGAGTGTGACCGCTTATCCCGCCGGGACTGTGATTGTCAAGGATATCATGGATGATGCCAACACCGCTATCCAATCCCGTGCGATAATGGTGAAAACAGACGATTTGACGTATGCCGACCATAACGGGTGGATATATAAGTATGTCGATATCAACGCCGAGTCAGTTGAAGTCGGAAGCGATGGACTTGACGGTCAACAAGGGTGTCATGGCTGCCACCTTGGAGCTGCCATGGATAGCGTTTTCGCATTCCCTATAGCTGAGGAGGGTGAGGGTCAGTAACATGGAGCCTGAACCTGAAGGGTTGAAAAGCCTTTAGATTCACGATTTTAGCGTTTCCCGAATTTGCACGGGCAAAATATCAACTCGCTTGCGAAAAAAATCGTTGAAAATTAATGCGAGGTATGATATATTCATAGAGAAGTTATGTAGAATATCAATTTGACAGGTGCCTATCTTGCTGGAAGGTGCATCCTACTGTGCCTGTACATCAATAGATTGGCATCTTGTCATTACCTTTTGGCGTGGCTTACAAATTTCCAAAGTTTGCTACGAAACACACCTAAAAATAAGGAGTATTAACAATGTCGAAATATCAAGTGGGCTTAATCGCTCTTTTAATCGCTTGTGTCGCCTTCCTGGGGATGGACAGCTGTCAAGATATGCTGACACCAACACCGGATCCCGGCATGGGTGACACTGGCATGGGTGGCATGGCTAATGACGATGACGACGACGACGGCGGCATGGGTGGCATGGCTAATGACGACGACGACGACGACGGCGGCATGGGTGGCATGGCTAATGACGACGACGACGACGACGGCGGCATGGGTGGCATGGCTAATGACGATGACGACGACGACGGCGGCATGGGTGGCATGGCTAATGACGACGACGACGACGACGGCGGCATGGGTGGCATGGCTAATGACGACGACGACGACGACGGCGGCATGGGTGGCATGGCTAATGACGACGACGACGACGACGGCGGCATGGGTGGCATGGCTAATGACGACGACGACGACGATGGCGGCATGGGTGGCATGGGCGATGACGACGACGATGACGACGGTCAGTAGCACAGACCCTGAACCTGAAAAGCCAAATACCAATCAATGTCTAATACTATATTTGGATCAATGAGTGAACACTGGGTATTTTGGCTGAATCTTGTTGATACAAGAATCTCATACGCTAGCACGCGAGGGGTGAATTGTGAAACCTCTCGCTTTAGCGTGTGGGAGTGCGTCAACACCTATGCCAACCGTTAAACTTGAAAATCTCACCAAGCGTTTCGATGACATTATCGCGCTTGATGGGGTCAATCTCGCTATCCGCGATCAGGAATTTTTCGTCCTGCTCGGTCAGACCGGAGCGGGCAAAACGACCACCTTGCGCTGTATCGCCGGATTGGACCTACCCGAAACCGGCGCAATCTACCTAGATAATCAACAGATAAACCACCTCACACCCGCCGAACGGGATGTTGCCTTTGTGTTTCAGGCACATATCCTGTACCCCCACCTAACCGTCTACGAAAATATGGCATTTCCGCTACATCCGCGTGGACTATCGGAGGACGAAATTGGTAGTCGCGTCACGGAGATTGCGTCGATGCTGCACATCGAGCACCTGCTGCAACGCAAACCGAATCAACTCAGTGGTGGCGAAACACAGCGGGTTGGACTCGGTCGGGCGATGGTGCGACGACCCCAACTCTTCCTGATGGACGAACCGATCTCGAATCTAGACGCTAAACTCCGCACGGAGATGCGGGCAGAGATTAAGTGGCGGCAACGTCAACTGGAAACCACAACCTTATACGTTACCCATGATCAGATCGAAGCGATGTCGATGGCGGATCGCGTTGCTGTTTTGGAAGCAGGGCGGGTTCAACAGGTTGGCACACCGACGGAGATATATGATCACCCAGCGAATCTGTTCGTCGCCGGCTTCATCGGCAATCCGAGCATGAACCTAATCCCCTGTCAATTCGCTACTTCTGGAGAGAGGGGCTATCTGGAACTGGTTGGGGGGCATCGGATGCCGGTCAAGGACGAAAGGATTGCCCATACCTTAACCACCTCCGGGAGAGCTCGGAATCTGGTGCTCGGCGTGCATCCGGAAGATCTACTCATCAGTGCTGAAGGTTCCCCAGAAAATATCCCTGTGGAGGTCTATAGCTTTGAACCCCTCGGTGCGGAAACGATTGTTGATGTGGTACTTGGCAAGAACGAAGCGGGTGACGATATTATCTTGAAGTCCAGAGTGGGGATGACGTTTGACGTTCGTATTGGGGGTGCGTTGTGGATGACCTGTGTGCCTGAGCGGATTCACATATTCGACGGGGATACAGGTGAGGCGATTTGCTGATTTAGCACATGCTGTAATCGGCAGGCAATCTGATACATGTAGCGTCCCGACGTGTCGGGATTAGTTTGCGTGCTCGGATCACAATCTAACAGATCGTGCTACAAAAGGCTGCTTTTATAAAATAAGTTTTTGAAACAGAGATTCCTCTGCTTGTCTGAATCGTGAAACGTGATACGTAATGCGTAAGAAGTTGTGGGTAGGTTTATTGGTTCGTTAGATTGGCACGATTTCGCCTGTTCTGACTGACTCCGCTTCTTTATAGCAGAGCAGCAATGCATCCCTCGCGCCAACGCCTGATAACATGGTTGGTTCACCCCCGCTGTTGATGGCATCAACAGCGTGCTGGATCTCACCCGTAAAAGCGTCAACAGGATCTACCTCACCCAGATCGACTTCGTGAACTTCTCCATCGTCGGTCAGTAACGTCAACGGGGTGGAGGTGATAGGTTCACCGCCAAGTGTTGCAAAATCATACAACAGTGTGGCTTTTTCCAGATAGAGCTCGAAGCCGTGCGAAAATGCCCGCCCCTGCTGAGACACCGCCCCCGACGAGCAACTGATCGAGAGATCTTTGTCCTTGTAGATATACTGCGTCGTGAGGTATTCGACAAAGTTACCGGCGGCGAGTTTGCCTTGCGAAAACACCGCATCGGGAACACCGCAGAGCAGCTGGATAAAGTGCGTGTCGTGGATATGTAGATCAATCCCCGGTCCTCCGCTCTTCTCTATATCTGCGAAATCGCGGGTCCATGTCGGTTGAGAGATCACTCGCTTGAAATGCCCACCGAGTAACTGCCCGTATTCCCCGCTTTCGACTACCCCCTTTGCATAGGCGAATTCCGCGAAAAATGGTAGGACATGCGCCACCATGAAGTGCACCCCGCTGTCCACACCGACCTGCACCACCTCGTTTGCAGCGTCGAGTCGAATCTCAATCGGCTTTTCGACGAGGACATGTTTCCCCGCTTGAAGCGCAGCGATGCTAACCGACTTGTGCATAAACGTCGGGAGACAGATGTTCACCATGTCGATATCGGGATCTGCGAGGAGTGCCTCAATCTGATTGTACTTCCGAAGGTGCGAGAGATCTTCGATCCCACCGCGCGGACCGAAATTGCCCTGAATACTTGTCCAATCGCCGTCCAGCTTTTTCTGATCGCGTGTACAGATAGCGACTACCTCCCCGCCGGAGACTTTCTTCGCGCCGTAGTAGTGAATCATTCCCATGAAACCGATGCCGATAATTCCAATTCTGACCATTGTTGTCCTCCATGTTTTGTGATGAAAAATACCTTGCCTCGTTTTTGAGACAAACATATTTATCCTATATTTTTTATAAGTGACAATTCAGATTGATTAAGACCTTGACAAAACTACCATAATATGATAGTCTATACATACTATATCCGGGGGTAAAACCGTGACTCAAAAATATAAAGCCGTTTACTTTCCTGAACATCCGGCAGACAGATCTCAAAAAAAATCGTTGACCTTGGCATTTGGCAAGAAATCAGATGAATTATACAAGGATGTTAAGGATCTTTCTAGTGCTGAACTCCGTCAGTTGCTAGGAGATGACTATCAAACCCTTGTGGTGAACGCTGAAGCCGACGATTTGCCATTAAACACCTATTGTCTTCGTCAATTAAAGGGTGCCGTGAACCTTATTCGGGAGCGTGCTATTCAGCTTCAACTACCAGGCGTTGATGCAAAAACAGAATTATTTGATCCGGTAACTGTGACCTTCAAGGGGGGCAAAAAAGAACCCTTTGCGCGATGGTATCCCTACTTAGAGGGATATTCCACTCAGTTTGTGGAATCGATCTTGGAAAAGTACGTCCCAAATGCACAGACCATACTAGATCCATTTGCTGGAACAGGCACCACCGCCTTCACCGCATCACAACTCAACAAAATTGCCTATTTCTGCGAGATAAATCCCGTCTTGCAGTTTATGAGTTTAACAAAAATACGGGTCAGACGCTTAAAGTGGTCCCAACGATCGGCATTAGCTCGAGGGCTCACTCAAGTGTTAGGGAACGCAGATCTGCGTTCCCTACTGGAAAAATTTCCGCGAAATTATATATTACACCAAACCTACATACAAACCTTTGGTGATAGCGTATTTTTCGATGCGCCTGTTTATGACCAAGTTTTGCGAGTCAAATCGTGGATTGATGAGGTGGCTCTTGAAAATCCAATGTTGGCAGACCTAATTACGGTTGCAACCTTATCAGCACTTGTACCTGCCTCCCGAATGAAGCGAGCCGGTGATTTGAGATATAAAACAGCTACAGAACTTGAGCGGCAAACAGTGCCACTTGTTGAAGGCATCCGCCAAAATATAGATCAGATAGTTCATGATATCCGAGATGATGTCGAAGGTCTGATAACTGAACCGCTGCTAATATGTGAAAATGCCCGTTCGTTAGACAGCATATCTCCTCTCGGCATTGATACTGTAATAACAAGCCCTCCCTATGTCAATGGGACAAACTATTTTCGCAACACGAAGATAGAGTTATGGTTCTTGAATTGCTTAAAAGAAAAGAGGGATTTGAGAACATTTCGTGAGGCAGCCTTAACCGCTGGCATCAACGATGTTACTGTTTCCAAAACGCTTTTACTATCTCAGCCAGATGTTCAAAAAATTGTGTCTAAACTTGAACAAAATGCCTACGATTCGCGCATTCCTCGCATGATTGCCAGTTATTTTAGCGAGATAACGGATATATTCCGAGCAATTCAATTTCACTTAACTCCTGGTGCGACAGTCGCAATTGATATCGGCGACTCTTGCTATGCGGGGATCCATGTTCCGGTGGATAAATTGTTGTCAACCTGTTTGGGTGAACTTGGTTTTGTCCAAGAAGATTCTGTAACACTACGAAAACGCAAGTCCAGAGGTGGGATGTTACTCAAACAATCATTGCTTGTTTTCAGGCATGCTTCCAGAAAGCAAAAATGCAGTCCACCAAAACGGATTCTAGACTGGCGCACCGAATGGGAGGGCTTCAAGCAGAATCTACCTCACCAGGAGATACCATTTACAAAACGGAACTGGGGGCATACTTGGCACTCTTTATGTTCTTATCCCGGTAAACTCAAACCGGCTATTGCACACCATTTAGTAAAGACATTTGTTCCAGAAGGTGGACGGGTTCTAGATACTTTTGCAGGCGTTGGTACAATTCCATTTGAGGCTTCACTAGCTGGCAAACATGCTTACGGTTTTGAGATAAGTCCAGCTGCTTTTGCTATTGCTAGTGCGAAGGTTCACCGCCCCACTGCCTTAGGTTGTACGACAGTTATTAGAACGGTAGAGGATTTCATTGACTCTCACTCAACGACGGATGCGGAGCTTGCTGAAGTGAATCACTTAGGTTTCAACGGCAAAATAGCCGAATATTACGAACCCCAAACCTTGAGCGAAATCATCTTGGCGCGCCGTTTTTTTCAAGTTCATCCGCCGGAGACTCCTGAAGAGCAATTTGTATTTGCCTCACTGTTACATATTTTACACGGCAATCGTCCCTACGCTCTCAGTCGTCGCTCTCATCCATTGACACCCTACAAACCAACAGGTCCTTATGAGTATCGGCCGCTGATTGATCGGTTACACGCGAAAGTTGGGCGAGGACTGGACGAAGGTTTGCCTGTGAATTTTCGCCCCGGCAAGATCTTCTTCCAGGACGCAACAAGCTGGTGGCCTCGAGAGGTCGATCAGTTGGATGCCGTTATTACATCTCCCCCTTTCTTTGATAGTACCCGATTTTATCTTGCAAATTGGTTGCGGCTCTGGTTTTCGGGGTGGTCTGCCCGTGATTTTGAAGCCCGTCCATCAGTTTTTGTCGATGAGCAACAGAAAAGCAGCTTTGATGTCTATATTCCGATTCTTCGCCAAGCGAGAGAACGGCTTAAATCGGATGGTGTGCTTGTGCTGCATCTAGGTAAAAGTGTCAAGTGCGATATGGCTGATCATTTACAGAAACTTGGTAAACAGTGGTTTCGTTCAGCAGATCTTTTTGATGAAAGCGTCGTCCATTGTGAATCTCACGGCATCCGTGACAAGGGAGCGGTTACTTCTCATCAGTATCTTGTTTTGTATTAGCCTCCGTTGATCGACCTTTGTATATGGTTTACGTCTCACCATTTCGGCTCCCACTATTTTATTTCCGATCGATGTAAGACCCTTGCGAATCAAACGTTGTTGGCATGAACTCCCCTTACGCCCAAACGAACACCTCATCATCGTCTGGAGAATATCCGATGAAGATAGCGAGGACGGTGCGTGGAGATTTGCCTTTGATACCGGGGACTTCGTGGATACATCGGGTGTTGAAAAAGTAGAGATCACCGACCTCCAGGTCGACCTGAATATTTTCGATGTTGTTTTCTGCTGCATACTGATGGAAGGTGTTTTCTGTGATGTGGTGAGCGATTTCTGGCTGCCAAAGGCAACGGTGGAGGATGGATTGTGCGGTTTCGCCCTCAATCTCGGAGTTCTGAAAGCAGAGTATTCCAGCCAACTGATGCTCGAAGCGATAAACCTCATAGTTGACGCGATTCTCCCGCCATCTGACTGAATCGAAGTGGGGACTGTAGGAGATGCCTCCATAGTGGATGCGGAAAATCGCAGGTCCATAACGCCGACCATCAGGCTCATAAGCGGTCACGATACGCTTGCCGGGTGCCAGCCGGGCAAGATTTTCATAGAGGGTCGAAACCGGATTATCGAATCCGTCGAACAGCGTTTCAAAGAGGGCGTGGGTTTCTTCGGCGTGCGAAAAGAAGTCATCCGGCGAGTTGCCTCGATTGCCTAGACTGGTGCCGATGTCTATCCGCTCTGTCGGAACAACCGAAGGATTATTATAGTGCGTATCCTGATCATACATCAGATCTTTTTCGATAAACTGTTGGGTGAGCCCTTCGCAGTGAGCGGGATTATACGCCTGACGGATGACCGGTGCTGGGGTAAGCATCTCCGCGAGTGCTTGGATTGGATTGGGGTATTTTTCCAAAATGGTCTCCCAATCCGGTTCGATAGGAATCCACGGATCTTGTTGCGGCATAGTTTGCTCCCTATTGTGCGGCTAGGACTATTTATAGTAGATTTCAGAATTAATGAGACACTGTGAACGAGCCCGTCAGAAGCTTGTTGGCAGAGGTACGGCACACAGTGCATGTCTCCGATGTAAAGGGCAATCTGCCATAAGTAGCGCGATCTGTTAGTTTGCGGCTTGGGATCACAATCTAACAGATCGTGGTACAAAAAACAATCTACTTGTAATGTTCACTTATTTTTAGAATTCACTATAAATGCCCTTTCTATACCTCTGCTTATTGAATCTCGTCCTCACAGATCTCGAATCTCAGCGTCCAACGAATCCAGATCTACGATGGCGACCGTCGATCTGCCGGTTGTCCAACCGCCGGTCTCGCCGGGGTTCACGATGAGTGTCCCTTTCTTACGAACATCAATCTCATGGGTATGCCCGTAGATAACAACGTCGTACTCACCGCTTTTCGCAATTGGCTCGGCAAGCTCCGGGTAGTGCATCGCGGCAATCTTACGTCCTCCGACCTCCACGCTTGCGAGGTTGGGGTGGACCTCTCCAACTTCCTCGAACCGTGCAGCGAGCCCGATGCGTTCTCCGTCGTTGTTACCAAATACACCGACGGCTCGACACTTCAGATCGCCCATCGCTGCCACCACAAATGGGGCGATGAAATCGCCGGCGTGTATTACTAGTTCAACGCCTTCGCTGTTGAACAGTTCGACCGCTTTCTTGACCATCGGAACGTTGTCATGACTGTCTGAAAAAACACCAATTTTCATGTGAACCCCCTCGTGATGCGTGAAAACCATTTGTTCATTAATGAACTAGTGGACTAATGTACTAATGAAATCTGGGTTGACAGAACCTTTGTGGAGGACGACGCGATACTGGAACTCAAGTTTCTCATCTGCTGCAAGTTGAAATGGCTCATAGTAAGCCGGGGACGGGTGGAGTATGCCGTAGTTCTCTCGATTCCGCACCCACCACGTCGTCGGATGGCGCGGATTAGACGGGTGATCGATAATTGTTGCCCCGTAAACACCGCCATCCGCTGCATGGACTCCAGCGAGACCGCACCACCGGCTCTGTTTCCCAAAGATATCCATCGGTTCCGTGCGTCCTTCCGCATCTAACAGCTGCCCCGGTGTGAGTGCGTTGTCGAATCGAATCGTTAAGCCGCTGTAGAACAATCCGCCGCGTCCTGGTTCTCCGCGATAGAGGTCTAACGCGACCTCGCGTCCATGCGGCTGAAATTGGAATCCCACATCAATCACCAAATAATCGACTTTCGGTGGAAACACGGTTGTCCGACGAATCTCCGTGAGATGGGTCACGTCCTGCCAATCAATCCACGCATTCTCGACTGTGAATTGGGCTTGCTCTGCATCTACGAATTGCTCCACGCACCGTTGGTGGACAATTCTGCCGAACCCTGTGGGATCTTCGCCCGGCTTCGGTTGTTCCCAGAAGTTCACGCCGTTGACCTGTTTCCATGCAATCCACATCCCTTGATGATGGACATGATCTTCAGGCTGGTTCATTGTCAGCGGTGGCGAATCTGGCAATCGAAGCGGCTGCCAATAAGTTCGCTGTCCACCCGTTTGGAAATGGTAGTTGAGCAGCGTTTGCCCGTTCCAAGTTAAGCCCAATCCGTCATCGATCTGTTCAAGTGACAACATCAGTTTTTCCTTTCTGGGAAAAGATGTAAGATGCAATATCCCAATCACGCATTTCGGTAATCGATCATTGCCTGCCGATACGCTTCTGGTACGCCAATATCAAAACATCTGCCTTTGACCACATAGCCAGAAAAGTTATCCTCTTTCCGCAGTTTGTCTAGACAAGAGGTCAGTTGAAATTCGCCTCGCTCGCGAAGGCGATGATTGATATTTTCTTCGAGGTAATCGAAAATTTCTGGCACCAATACATACATACCGAACACCGTTAAGAAGTTATCTTCCTCCATCCCCTCTATATGAAGACGCTGTCGGGCATACTCGACAGTGGGTTTTTCGTAGAATTCTGTTATTGAAAGAAGTGTGTCTGGTTCCTGCCATGTACCAGTCACGCAACCAAGCTTGTGGAGTTGGTCTGCGGGGGTCGCTTTTAACCCAACGACACTATGTTCCACCCGATCATAAACATCCAAAATCTGCCGTGCACACGAAACCTCATTATCAGATGCATAAACATAATCTCCCAGCATCAGCAGAAACGGTTCACCGTTGACCCATTCTCGTGCACAAAAGACAGCGTGTCCAAATCCTTCCTGAACATCTTGCGTCACAAACGTGACGCGCTGCCCCAAGTCCATCAGGTACTGCGAATACTCCTGATCCTCCTGCGATAGCTTGTTGAAATTCTCAATCAGCGGAGGGGTCTTGAAAAACCGTTCAAAGAGTTCTCGGTCTCTGCCTTGCACAACAAGGCAAACCTCTTCGATGCCGGCATGGATCGCTTCTTCGACAATTGCCATGATGACCGGCTTCGGTTTGCCGGATTGATCAATGATGGGGAAAAGTTCCTTTTTTATCGCCTTTGATGCTGGAAATAGACGGGTCCCAAAACCCGCAGCGGGAATCACCGCTTTTCGCACCCGCCGCCCTGCTTGGATAACCAGTTTCAAACAGGGCATCTTCAGATCCCGTTCGATGATTTCGATCGCCTTCTGCTGGCTTTGCTGATCTTTAACGATAAATTGTGCGGTGCCGTCTCCTTGAGAGCCGACACCTTTTCCACCGAGGATGTATGGCTGAATAGGAGCGTAATTGAGAACTTTATGCAGCATAGGAGCCGTTAGTTGCTCCGGACAGGCAGGTTGAACGTACTTGTCGAATTCTGCCTGCGCCTTTTTCATCAGTTTCCCAATCCTCACTGCATCGCCCTGATGTAATGCCTCGTGCGCTTCATGTGTTATTCCCGTGCTGATTGGTCCGAGGTATTTTTGGACGTTCCTTTGCATTTCGTCTTCGGCAAAGGGATAACAGTGGTTGAGCCTGTTGAGTATCAGTCTCGTATCCTTGCCCGCTTCCAGATCGACAATGACGAAGTATAGATCTCTCGACACGTTGATCTCTTTGACATCAATTTGGTCGCCGTCAAAGGTCATCATAATGGGGCGATTGCCGTAAGCGCAGCCCTGATCCATCCGACCGCATCGGGAAGGTGTGGTGATCTCGCCGATGTAAGCGTATTCCATTTCACCGCGGACGGTCATCTTCAAATCATAGATTCGATTGAATGCACGAGCGATAAGGACACAGGTTGCAGCACTGGATGAAAGCCCCTTCTTTGCGGGCAGATCCGTCAGGTAGTTGTCAATCTCCAGCCCATGCACCTGATAATGCGTCAGAATTTGGTAGGCGACCCCAGCAGCATAGCTGAAAAAGCTGCCCTTCTGTGCTTCGGCGAGCAGTGCCTCGCTTTCCATGGGCACTTCAAACGGGTCCATGCGTGTGCCATCATTTAGCGTTGTGCGTAGAATCAGCTTGGTTGGGTGGGGATTCACTTCGGCGTGAAGTCCTTGATTGGTACTAGCGATGATCGCATAACCCTTTTCTAAGTCCGCGTTGGTGCGACGGTAGCCGCCCGCCCAATCGGTATGTTCACCGAAGAGACAGATGCGGCCTGGCACAAAAATCTTCATGTTGTGACTCCGGTTTTCATAATCGGTTATGTAAAGAATGAGTGCAACAGAAAACCCGGACAGAAGAAAGAAACCGAGTTTTCAAGAAAAAACTCGGTTTCCCTTCACGTTTTGCACATTACGTGTCCTACCAACCTACCGCATAACCATCCCGTCGTGGATCTGAGCCGCCGATGAGTGCGTTTGAGTCGGGGATAATCTGAATCGCCTGCGCGCTGCCGGGGCCATCCCAATCTCCCAAAATCCGGAGATCATGCCCACGTTGGGCGAGTCCATCGCGGACATCTTCCGAGAACCGTCCTTCCAACTGAAGTGCATCCTCACAGGTGTGCGGTATGGTCGATTCCATCGGGTTCTGGAGGTTGCGCCAACGCGGCGCTTCGACCGCTTCCTGCGGTGTCATTCCGAAATCAACGACGTGGGTGATTAGTTGAAGGTTGGTTTGCACTTGAGTATCTGCCCCCGGTGTTCCGCAGATGAGGAAGGGTTTGCCATCCTTTGTCACAATCACGGGGTTCATGGTGTGCCGCACGCGCTTGCCGGGCATGAGACAATTCGGATGGTCTGCCTCAAGATGCCAGTATGTCATCCGGTTGTTGAGCAAGATGCCGGTGTCTCCAGCGACGAGGCTTGAACCAAATCCCGATTGTATGCTTTGCAACACACAGACAGCATTGCCTGCGCCATCCGCTGTGCAGAAGCAGGTGGTGTCTTCAAACTGTTCGGGACCTCCGGAGGGCACATCCGTCGCCGCTCGATTGGGATCGATGCGTTTCGCCTGATTTTTAGCGTAATCTTTGGACAACATACCTTTGATGGGGACATCGACCCAATCTGGATCTGCCATATATTTCTCCCGATCTGCAAACGAGAGTTTTTTCGCTTCGACCATCAGGTGCACGCTTTCAGCCGTGTTGCAGCCCATTGATTGTAGATCGAACTGCTCAACGATGTTCAATTCCTGCAATAAGATATGACCACTCGAATTGGGCGGCATCTCATAGACCTCATACCCCCGATAGTTTGTGTGAATGGGTTCACTCCAACGGGCATGGTAGTCTAGGAGATCTTTTTCAGTCAACAGACCATCATACTTTTCGCTGAATTCGACGATTGCTCTGGCGATTTCACCTTCATAAAGGGTGCCGCGCCCTTCTGCGGCGATTTTCCGCAAAGTTTCCCCCAAATTCTTATTGTAGATAATTTCCCCCGATTTCGGTGGGGCACCGTCATTGGTAAATATTGGACGCGTGTATGGGTCTTGGGCGAAACGCGGATTCTCGCCTCTGAGACCACCAGCAAGGTTATGGCTAATGGGGAAACCGTTCTCACAGAGCGAAATTGCTGGTTCAAACGCCTGCTCCAGTTTAAGTGCGCCGTAACGCTCGTGTGCTTTAAGCCAGCCATCGGCAATCCCCGGCACCGAGACGCTGCGGATACCCTTCATCGGAATCCCGCCATCCTTCAGGTACAGTTCACGAGTCGCTGCGTAAGGTGCTGGCCCCGTAGCATTCACACCCGTTACTGTGCCCGTTTCCGCCCAATAGATCAGGATAAACCCATCACCGCCGATGCCCGATCCCGCCGGCTCAACCACGCCCAACGCCGTTGCTGTTGCGACCGCGGCATCAACGGCATTCCCGCCTGCCGAGATTGCCTGAATCCCAGCTTGTGATGCGAGCATGTGTCCCGATGTCACCATGCCGTTTCTACCCATCGCAGAGGGTCGAAATCCCGAAAATTTTATCCCATGTGGTGATTGCATATTTTGTCCTCCGAAGTTTTGATGTCCTCCCAATTCTGAAGGCTTGGAATTCTCAATGGATTCCCCATTACCATCAGGCATCACTTTAGCATCATTGACTCTAAAAAATCAAGTACAAACTTGTCCGCATTACTTGCACGAAGGATCTAGCCAAGTTGGCAATGGCTCCCGTAAAATTGGAACCTGTCTCTTTCCTTTGTGTGTAAACTTTTAAGCATCCTATCACAATCGTAGGCGGCACATCAATTTAATTTTCCGATCTGTGACGATGTAGGCAAATCGATTAATCACTTAGGACAGTTGTTTCGTCCAACTGAGCAAAAGCGCACAATCCCACGGATTTGAGTGTTCAATATCAATCGGTACTTGACACCTTCAAGCAAAGATGATAAAATGCGCTTGCGCTTTCGTAAGAAAAAATATATCAACAAGACTGAAATATACCGACAGGAGTCCAAAAATGAAAAGGTTCATTATTGTAGAGATTATTGTTGTCGCCGCCTTGGTAATCGGCTTTTTTATTGGTCGGGCATCAAATTCAGTGGGTATAGAAGCCTACTACACAAACGCGGATGCTGCGTGGGAAAAAGCTCAGAAGGCAGATACCCCTCCTGTAACTCTTGAGGATGAGGATCAGAAACGTGTAAGCGAGGTCAGAGCTTTATACCGACAAGTATTTGAGAAGTACCCTGATAACCGTTGGGCAGATGATGCTATGTATCAGTTGGCGTCGCGGCTTGGACGGACAGACGAGGAAGCCTTCGCCCTATTTCGACGGCTGATTAACACCTATCCTGACAGCGAGTGGACAGATGATTCACTCTATACCATCGCCATCGCTTACTATCGACTGGCGGAGAATATAAAACAGTCAGAGAGCGTTGAGAGCGCGGATGCCTACTACGATCGGGCATCGGCGATGTTTGATCAGCTGATCCGAGACTATCCGGGTAGTGCGCTCGCAGACGAATCCCGATTCAACAGAGCGATGTGTCTCTACGGAAAAGGGACTTGGACAGCTGCGCTTGAAGCGTTTGATGCGTTGCGGGAAGACTTTATAGGCAGCGAACTCCTCCATAGTATTGTGTATTACACAGGGATGATTTTTACCGAGAGACAAGCCTACGATGATGCGCGGGTCGAATTTCAGAACGTCGTCGATTCGGGACACGAGGAACTTGCTCCGCTCGCGCAGTTTGGCATCGGTCAAACCTATTTTGCTGAAGCAAAATATGATGAGGCAATTGAGAGTTATCAAGGGGTGATTGACCAATACCCGGATGCCAAAATGGCGCAGGATGCACACTTTAATATCGGTTGGGCGTATGAAAAGCTAAAAAAGTATGATGAAGCAATTATCCAACTGGAGAGCGCGATAGAGAAATATCCCCATAATGAGAACACCTCCAATATGCAGTTCTATGTTGGACAGATTTACTATGCAAAGGAAGATACTGACGGTGCAATTAATGCGTATCGCAAAGTATCCGATAATCCGACCTATGATTATGATACGCGGCGGCAGGCGCAATATTGGATCGGCTTTATCTATGAAAAAGCGGACAGGATAGACGAGGCGATAGGGGAATATCAGAAGCTACTCAGAGACTTTCCTGAACCTCACCGCACCCTCCGCCATCCATCAAACAATATCAACGAAAACTATATTCAGAAACTGCGGACCGGAGAGCTATAAAACGATTTCTGAATTGACAAAATTTGAGATTATAGGCAAGCAAATACTGCAGCTACCTTACCGGCGATGTACATCGAGATAAACAAACACCCGCTCGATCTGTTCAATACGCTTCTGTAAAGCTGCTGCGCGCTCAAAGCGTAGCGCGATTGCCTCTTGGTTTCGCTCTATCGTCAATTTTTTAATGACTGCTTTATACTTCCCTTCCAGTATCCGAATCACATCTCTAATCATCGCACGATAGGCTTTGCGGTTGACTTTCGCTGCACAAGGTGCTTGACACCGTTTTAAGTGATAACTGAAGCAGGGCTTAAAATCTGGCAGTGGGGTGATTGTTCCGTCGCAGGTCCGAATCGGAAAAATCCGATGTAGGACCTCAATAACCTCCCTTGTCCATCTCAGGCTTGAATACGGACCAAAATATCGTGCCTTATCGGCTTCTTCCTTGAAAACGATTGTTACCTTCGGGAAATCCTCGTTGGTAGAGATCTTAATGAACGGAGATCTGCGGACAGATTTTAAGCTGGTATTATACGGCGGTTGATGGTGTTTAATTAGGCGGGATTCCAGCAATAGTGCCTCTAACTCCGACGCGCAGACTTGGTACTCAACTTGTGTGGCGTGTTGCACCAACCTTTTGATTTTGCCCCAACGATTTTGCTTGGAATTATATAGGTATGATCGAACCCGTTTGTTGAGAGATTTTGCCTTGCCGATATAGAGGATTTCTCCAGATCTGCTGAGAAAAAAATAGACACCCGGCAGTGACGGGAGATTAACAACCATTTCTTTGGTGAGCATATTAATATCAGAAGTGAGTGGAGGGGTGGAAGGGAAAGAGAGATGACAGAAGCTGTTTGAACTTCCAATCTTCTTCCGCTTTTTAGGTGATTACGCACAGGTTGTGCTGATCAAGAAGAAAATCGTGGGCTAATTTGCAAATGGGAATGTCCCATCATATCCGCGTGGGCGTGAGACATGCCATATCCCGTCATACATTGGAGTTACCTGATAGTGGCAGACCACGTTGCTCCGCTCCATATCGTCCCGCTCTTTCGCGCCTTGGTGGGGAATGTGGTTGATGAACACTACGCAATCGCCAGCTTTTGGATAGAGGATAACGTGCTCTTGTGCCTCGCACCACGCCTCAAACTTGGGACGATCCAAGGGATATAGATGGGGTGGTTCGACAAGATGTCCGCCCTTGACATACTTCAGGTGTCCTGAACCGGGGGCGTTGTCCTGAAAATAGTAGGTCGCGTTGACGCTAATGGGAGATACTGCAAAGCGGTACTTGTCCGCCTCTCGTTTCTCCTGCCAGTAGCCGTAGAAATCGAGGTGCCACTCTTGAAGGTACGGGCCCGGATTGATATGTGCACGCAGACTCCGTAGTTGGCACTGCTTCCCCATCATGCCTTCGAGGTAAGGGCGGATACTTGGATGCCCTACCAATGGGGCATACGTTTCTGGCTCCCGGTCAAGCAAGGTGTCAAACCACATATTGCCTACCGCGTTAAGCCCTTCCTCCCAGCCCATCTCGCGGGCATGGTTGATGCGCTGCCGAATATGTTCCGTCTCCTCCGGGGATAGTGCTCCCGCTATCAGTATAAAACCGTCCTGCTCTAATCTATCCAGTTGGTTTTCGATATTTTGCATAGCCCACCAAGATCTCCTTCCCGGTCAGTGTCAATTTTCGAGGCAACCGATACATCCATTTTTAGTTTACTATATCTTGCGAGAATCGTCGATCCACAATTTGAAAATAAGTCATACCTAAATGAGGACAAAGATTTTCTGCTCTGATACAAAACCGGCTCCATCGCGGTGATATTGATTCCCTTTGCAAATCGCTTGCGTATCCATCTACAAGTGTGGTAGAATATCCCTTAGAAATTCAGCTACAATAAGACCTGCACAATCTAATTTTTCAAGAGGATTATAAGATGGATAGGAGCTACCGTGTCGCCATCGTTGGGGCAACAGGAGCGGTTGGCACGACAATGCGGCAGATTCTGGAAGAACGCGCATTCTCCGTCACTTCGCTGAAGTTGCTCGCCTCCCATCGTTCTGCCGGTGAGATTTTAACGTTCAAAGATCAACCTATCGTTGTCGAAGAGTTAACGCATGATTCATTCGATGATGTCGATTTGGTATTTTCGTCAGCGGGTGCGTCTGTCAGCCGTGAGTTTATACCGACTGCGATAGAAAAGGGGTGTCTTGTTATTGACAACACCAGTGCATTTCGGATGGACGCAGATACGCCGTTAGTGATTCCTGAAGTAAACATGCACGCAGCAATGCGGCATCAAGGCTTGATCGCCAACCCAAATTGTTCAACCATTCAGATGCTTGTGGCACTCAAGCCACTCTACGACGAAGCGGGGCTTAAACGTATCGTCGTTTCGACCTATCAGAGTGTTTCGGGAAAAAGCGGATCGGCTGTCCTTGAACTGATTGATCAGACAACGGCTGCGTTGGAAGGGCGTCCAATCACATGCGATCAATTTCCACATCAGATGGCGTTTAACGTCGCCTTCGATTGGCCCTTCGCCGATAACGGTTACAGCGAAGAAGAGATGAAGATGGTTAAGGAGACACAAAAAATCCTTGAAGACGATAGCATTGGTGTCTCAGCGACAACCGTTCGGGTGCCGGTGTTCTTTGCCCACTCTGAATCAATTAACATTCAAACGGACAGCAAACTTACCGCTGATGAAGCGCGTCGGATTCTTTCTTTAGCCCGCGGTGTTACTGTTATTGATGATCCGAAAAGTCGAGATTATCCGCTGGCTATCAACGCTGCAGGACAAGACGATGTATACGTCGGACGTATCCGTGAGGACGATTCGATCGAAAATGGGTTGAACCTGTGGGTCGTCGCAGACAACCTCCGCAAGGGTGCTGCATTAAACGCTATTCAGATTGCGGAGATCTTGGATCAGATTAATGTGTGAAAATTACACGCCTATCCCCAAGCCTAACGTAATGTGATGCGTGATGCGTGAAACGTGATGGATGGATGATGGGATCATTAGTCCACTGGTTCATGAAGGACGTGCTAACGGGAAACCTCAAGGAGTCAAATTGAACAGATGCCCTCCACACTTGAGAACGAGTTGGGTGAAATCTATGAGCGGGAAGTCGAAAAACTAATCGAATATGAGAGCAAATATCACTCGGTCCTCGGAGCAGCTGAAGTTTCCGCTGTTGTCCAA